>NZ_JACHIJ010000001.1 GCF_014203115.1 Afipia massiliensis
CTCTTCGGTAAACCTGCTCTTACGCATCGTCTGTCTCCTGGCTGGAGAACAGAAATCCTAACTCAAAATCGAGGGCGTTTCAGGGGTGCAGGTCACATTCAAGCAAGGGGCCGGTTTGCAAACACATGCAGAAGTCGCACGCCGTTAGCATCTGCTGTCCTGAAGTATTTGTTGGCTAACGAACCCGTTCGAATATCCAGCCGCGCACAGCTCGAATAGACCGAGGCATCAGCTGGTTGGCGTGTCTTTGCCCATTGTTATCAAGCAAAACACAAAGCCAGCAAAAGTCAGATAAGCCGCTGCTAAAACCTTGTAGCTACATGCAGCCCGGCAAAGACCGCGTTCTGGTCAACGTGTTTGACCACCGGAAGAAAGACCCGCTCGACCGGCGGTCGGATGAAGAACTTTAATGGAAGGATTGAAGGGCGCCTGAGTAATTGGCTTGCCGCGCACTTTGGCAACGGCTCTCCCGTGACATGGATTCCGGCTGGCAGCGTTCTGCCAAACACTTCTGCCTCACTGCCGTAAAATCTCGGCACCTACGAATGTTGAAATCCCCGCCTAGTGCGGGTTTTTCTTCATTAGCCACACGTCCACAGAATGGCCCAACCCTCCTATCGATCTCAGATAGGATGCGATGCTAAACCGCGAATGCCCCTCGATTAATGCAAAGCAAGCAGGAACATCCCAAATCGGCGGATAGTCGACGTTCAAATGACCGTCGCGGTTGTCGAGAACTATGATTGGCGCTGGGAAATTCTTGTGCGCCTTCATGTAGACGCCCGTCGGATATAACTGACCAAACTGTTCTTCGGTTACCAGCTTGCGCCCTTGCTCAATGCATCCAGCTTGAGCCGGATGGAAGTTATCCCAGGTAGACCGGATTTCCTTCAGGCGCAACGTTTCCCATTGCATCAATTCAAATGCGTAACGGCGCGAGGCCATATATCTGTAAGGTGAGCGACCCCAATGCTCATGTAGCCAATACTGCGCCACGTTATCGGGCACCGTTGGGAATTGAGCTTTGACCGTGGCCCACCATTGTGAAAACTGGGTTTTGTCGATACCGCCCCATTCGTCTTGAGGCGGCTTCAGGTTTTCTGGATAATTGTCCATGGCAATCCTGTTACACGCCGGCGGCGATGATAGAGGGCCGGTCAACGGGAATCCGCACGCTACGCCTGCCCCTTGGTGCGATTTGTTGCTATTTAGGGCTCGTAGCGCCAAGAACGATGCGAAATCTGCAAATGTTCTCCAGAGGAGAAGAAACATGCGTTATCTGCACGGCGTAACGCATGTATATGATAAACGCGCGCGTCACGACACGCGGCGAATGGGCACAATCTTATCTTCCGATGACGACACATAAGCGGCCCAGCTTATCATGAGCTCGCGGCGCTTCTCAAACAGATCACCGCGCCGATATGCAGCTTCGGTTCGATCTTTCACCATGTGCGCGAGGGCCGCCTCGCAGATCTCGCGGGTGAAGTTGGTGCGCTCGGACGCCCAATCGCGGAACGACGATCGAAAACCGTGCACGGTGTAATCGACGTTCAGCCGCCGCATCAGCATTAGGAACGCCATGTTCGACATCGGTCGTGTGCTAGTCCGCCCCGGGAAAACAAACTCACTCGTCTTACCTAGGGCTTGTGCCGCCCGCAGGACTGCGATCGCCCGCGATGACAGCGGGACGCGATGTTCGCGACCGGCCTTCATGCGGTTGTCGGGAATGGTCCAGGTGCCCTGCTCCAGATCGATCTCGGTCCATTTGGCGCCAAGGACCTCCCCGGTGCGCGCCGCGGTCAGGATCAAGAACTCGAGCGCAAGGGCGACCCCGGTTTTGCCCTCCTCAGCCTGCAGCCGGCGGATAAATCCGGAAACCTCGGTATAGGGCATGGCCGCGTGGTGGTCCCGGCGGTCAGGTTGGCGCGGGAGCGCCTTGGCGATGCCCTCGACCGGATTGCCGCCGCTGCGATAGCCGGCCGCCTTGGCGTAGTCGAGAACCGTCCCGATGCGCTGCCGGACCCGCCGCGCGGTCTCGGGCTTCGGGAGCCAGATGGGTGCCAGGGCGCGCAAAACCTCGGGCGTGCCGATCTGGTCAACCGGCACGTTTCCCAGGGCCGGGAAGGCGTAGGTCTTGAGCGTGGTGATCCACTGCTCGCCGTGCTTGGCGTTCTTCCAGCCGGCCTTATGTTGGCCATGGACGGTCCGCGCAAGGTCCTCGAAGGTCGGGATCACCGCGCGGGCACGCCGGCGCTCGGCTAACGGGTTGCCGCCATCCCGCGCGACCTTCCGATGGGTGCGAGCAGCTTCACGGGCCTCACCCAAGCTGACCAGCCGCAGGCTACCGAGGCCAATGTCGCGCCGCCGGCCCTGCACTATGGTGCGCAGGATCCAGCGTTTGGCGCCGGACGGATCAACCACGAGATAAAGCCCATTGCCGTCAGCGTAGCGGCCGGCCTGCTTCATTGCATTGATGCGGACGGGCGTGAGAGCTTTGTCGGGATGCTTGCCGGTGCGTTTCATGACAGGAAGCCCAATTCGCAGCGGCCATCAGGTTGACCCACATTCGATGTGGGATGGAGCTGGATTTGGTCGGATTCTGCCGGACAAACGCGAATCTGTAAAGTCCTTGTGCCACAGGCACTTCTTGGACGTTATTGGACGGTGTCGGACATCGAGTTAGGCGGACACCCCTTCCGCCAAGTCAGCGTTTTTCAAGAACTTTTTCAATCGTCTAACGTCGGCGCCTGTTTCTAACCACGGTTCTGCCCACGAGCGAAGATGGCGTGTGGTGCGGACGAAGATGGTCGCATGCGCTCTCAATCCTCGTGATGGTCACCATCAATGGGTGACCATCTGGCTGGTACTGAACGGGCGGATCGCTCCGTGACGTGGCTTGACCGGGGCCGGTCGCCCCCTGCGCGGCATCATTTAGGTCGCAGCCCTAATGCGAAAAATGGACTCGATTCTCGTTCGGCGCAGGAACTAGGATGGTGATCCCTTGGCAGGGTGGTCACGATGCCCATCAATCAGCGGATTTGTCCGGAGTGTGGAAAGCCTATGAAACTGATGCTGCCACCCGGCGGCAAAGGTCCGCGCGCTTATCAATGCATCCATTGTGACCGGCCCGACCCGATCAAGTCGCCCCAGGTTAAGAACCTGCTGGATGCGCTCCTGCACGACGAAAAGAAGTAGACCGCCCAGTGAGGCGGCCTCCCCTGTCCCTAACCATTGCGCAATCAGCCGACGCGCAAATTCTCAGCAGATTCTTTGCCGCGGTTTGGCACCACGTCGTAGCTGACCTTTGCGCCCTCGTTGAGGTTAGAAAGTCCCGCCTTTTCAACTGCTGAGATGTGTACGAACACGTCTTTGCCGCCATCGTCAGGCTGAATAAATCCGAAACCTTTAGTCGAGTTGAACCACTTCACGGTACCCATAGCCACGGCTGATATCTCCCAGATTAATCAAGGCCGACAGCAAGCCTGAAATAATGATCCGTGACAAGAGGAACCCGCCGGCGTGAACCGGCCGGTGCCTGTTCTCCTTTTCGCGCCTGACGCCCTAAGCGATTGCCCCGAAGCCGGTACGCTTGGCCCTGCGCGCCCGCCCAACGCAATCCGCTTGTTCTTCCGCTCAATCAAGCAAGGATAAAGTCGTTCGCGGTCAGACTGTGAACACCGTGGAGCTTGAAATCGATGGTGCCACCAAACACATCCGCATGCACCAGCGTTGCGTCGGCCGTCTGGGTAATCGCCAGCGAACTGAAATCCAAAGCCAGCCCCTTCATATCGATCCTGTCTTGCCCATCCTGGAAATCGGCAATGACAGCAGGCACCCCGACCTGTGATCGCGCGAATACGAACGTGTCCGCGCCGCCGCCGCCGATCATGAGGCCGCCCCCCGCGTCAAAATCGAGCCGGTCATTCTCGTTGCCGCCAATCAAAATTGCGCCGGTATATGAGCGGTAGGTGATGTCGTTGGACGAATTCAGGTCGCCGACAATCATGCTGCCGCCGTTAGATACGTTGATCACGGGATCGCCGGCCTTGTTGAGGGAGTAATCGGTGTTTCCGAAATCAAATCCGGCGTAGGAAGCGCCGTTGAAGTTGATGGTTTCAATATTGTGACCCTGGCCATCAAACTGGTTGAGCACCGTGATCGAGTCCGTGCCGCTGTAATTGATAACAAGGTCATTTCCCCCGCTAGCGGCGGTTGGATCGTGAGACGCTGAAAACGAAGTCAGCGCGGCTCCTTTGGTGTCGATGATGATGCGGTCGGCGTAAAGACTCGATTGCGGATTTCCGCCGCCCCGATCATCGATGGTGTCCTGTCCATCGCCGACGTTGAAGACGTAAGTTTCGGTAGCATAAATATTCGAAAACGGGCCAGCGTTCGGATCACCAACTCCGTAGCTGATGAGCATGTCATCGCCCTTCCCGCCGACATAGATATCGCTGCCACCCAAGGCATAGGGGGCCACATTTGCCAAGGCATTGCCGCCGGTGATGACATCGTTGCCGTCGCCGCCGAACATCAGGTTGCCGAAGCCGACGGCATTGATGTGATCCACGCCATCGGTACCCACCAGAATCTGTTTGTTATCGGTGCCGTCCAATCCGTGGTGGAAACTCCAGTTCCAGCCGAATGATGCGGTGCCGTAGATGAACGGAATGGGGTTATCGAACGTGAAGCCTATGTTCACATGATCGTTGTCGGTGTAGTTCAGCAGATCGATAGTGGTGTTGCCGTACGTCAGTTGCAGCCCGTCGGCGCCCAGATGCGTGATGTTGAATGCATCGTATGGTGCGTAGCTGGGAGAACCGCTGAGCAAAATCG
The DNA here is from genome assembly GCF_014203115.1 of Afipia massiliensis. Lineage (GTDB taxonomy): Bacteria > Pseudomonadota > Alphaproteobacteria > Rhizobiales > Xanthobacteraceae > Afipia > Afipia massiliensis. Next base: position 4,840 of record NZ_JACHIJ010000001.1, read on the forward strand.
TTCTGGTGCCGCCGTCGGTATAAGCGACGGTGTCGTGGCCATCGTTGGCGGTGAACTTGAACGTGTTGTTGCCGGTGCCGCCATCGAGATAGTCGTCGCCGCCGCCACCCATGATGATGTCGTCGCCGCCATTACCGTAGATCGATTCCTTGCCGTTCGAGCCGGTGAGCGTATCGGATCCGCTGCCGTCGATAATCGTTACGTTCTCGACGTTTAAAATCTGCGCAGAACCAAGTCCGAAATTCCCGTTCGCGATAATAGTCAGCGCATCCTGCGCGCCGTCGCCGAGATCGATGGTGCTGAACTGGGCAACTTCGAGGTCGGTCATTTTCAGCGATTGATTGCCCGAGCCCGTCGTCAGCAGGTTGACAGGAGATCCATTCGCGGACGCGAAGTGTAATGACGTCATATCGTATTGCGTCGGAGCTGTCGCAATATCCGCGGAGTTAATTGAATCAGGCAGATAGACGTCGACGATGTTGGTGCCGCCGCCGAGATTGAATGAGGTAAACTGTTGATACTGCGCGTAGGACATTTCAACGGTGTTGGAGCTATCGTCACCGGACAGAATTTCAAAGTTCACGATAGTCGCGGGGCGCAGGTCTATATGTCCGGTGGCGACATAAAGCGCGTCGTTCACATTCAGCCCGGAATAGCCGCCGCCGTCGAAGACATCGCCCGCGCTGATATTGCTGGATGCCGTGAGCCTGACTGTGTCGGCACCCAAGCCCGCATGGATAACGTCGTCACCGTCGCCCGGAATGAACGTGTCTCCGACCGTGTCGGACAGCTGCCTTGCGGCACCACCCGTGAATCCGGTTAGTGTACGAGGCGACACGTTCGCGATGTCGTTACCTGACGTTCCAACAAAGGTCGCTGCCGATGGCGCCTCAAAAATAAAATCGTCGGCGGTCAGCGTAATGTTTCCGTACAGGTCGATCTTGATGCCTGTGACGCTGTCGGTCAGCACGGTTTTGTTTTGCGCGGAGTCGTAGGTGAATGTCAGGTTGCCGAAGCTCGTGCCGCCGACGATTTGCGAGAAGTCGATGCTGTCCACGCCATGCTCGAAGTCGGCGATGACGTCGGTCGCGGTCGCCGTGCTTGATGAGGGCAGTATAAATACGAAGTTGTCGGCTCCGCCCCCGCCAACCATCAGATCATTTTTGATGCCGGCGTAGAGCTGATCGTTCTGATCGCCACCAAACATGAGCTTGGCGCCGTTAAAATAATCACCGCGCAGGATGCTGGGCCGGTCTTTTGCCGCGACAAGAACCGTATTGTTAGTGGCGCTCGTCGCATAGCGCGACAGATTGTCGTCGTGAGACAGGTCGTAAAATCCAAACCCGAGATTGTATCCGGCGAACGACGCGCCGTTGAAATCAATTATGTCGACTCCAGCGTTGCCGCTATTTGTGAACTGGTTGTTAATCGTGATCTGATCGGAATTGCCGCCGCTGCCATACTTGATAACGAGATTTCCAGTGATACTCGCCGGATTGTCGTCGTAAAAACTCAGACTCGTGAACGCGGCGCCTGCGGTGTCCAGAACAATAAAGTGCTCGTAATTGGATGTGTCGTTGATCGTGTCGTTGCCGTCGCCCGGCCGGAAAACGTAGGTCACGCCATAGCTGTCGGTTCCATTGAGCGTGTCATCGCCACGCCCGCCGATGAGAAAGTCGGCCGAAGTCGAGTTGACCAGTGTCAGCGTGTCGTTGCCGTCTCCTCCAAAGAAAGCGCCGCTGCCGGACATAATGTCGTTGCCGTCAGTTCCCACGACAAGGGAATTGGTTCCCGATAGCCCGGTCGCGATGCTGTATCCATTGGTATTGAAAAAATTATATGTCGGCAGATAGGACGCGATGTAGTCGATGCCGCCCTGATCGATGATCGTTTCATTTCCGAACGTGAACGTCAGTGTCGAGCCATCTCGCGTCACATCGAATGTCATGTAAGGCGACGTTGACGAAGGGATCGAGCTGGAGTTGCCGAGAACCAACGTATCAAACTGATCGGCCGACCCTATAGAGCCAGTATCGGTGACTGTCGTCGTGCCGCCGCTCGTGCCGAAAAATTTGTACGTATCGATACGCCCGCCGCCGTCTATGAAATCGTTGCCGCCGCTGCCGATGAGAATATCGTCTCCGTCTCCGCCGCGGATCGTTTCGGAGTGGCTCGATCCGGTAATCGTGGCGCCAATGCTGCCTTGGCCTAGGACGATGCCTTGACCCACAATGGTCACTTTTTCCGCGTTGAGAACGACGCTCTCAGGCATAAAGAAGGTACGGCCGGTGTGAATCTCAAGCGTGTCATGATTTCCCGCGCCTAGATCGATAAGCGAGAGCGCCGCGAACTGCGCCTGCGACATAACGAGATATTTGCTGCCTGAACCCGTTGGATGGAGATTGACCGTTCCCACGCCGGTCAAGGTCGGGAATGGCAGGTTGGAAATGTCGTACTGTGTCGCCGGAACAGCATCCGGATCGCTGCCGTAATCCGGCAGATAGAGTTCGATCTTGTTGGTGCCGCCGCCGAGATCGATCGCACCCAATTGCAGGAATTGGTCAAACGTCATTGATACCGTGTTGTCGGCATCGCCACCGGTGAGATTCGTAAAGTTGGAGATGCTGGCGCCACGAAGGTCGACGGCTGCAGTCTCTCCGACGTCGATGGTGTTGGTGCCTGTCCCGCCCTGGAAAACGTCACCTGCGCCGACATTGGTCGACGACGTGATCTTGATCATATCGTCGCCTCGCCCGCCGATCACCGTATCGACGCCATCGCCCGGCAGGAATACGTCGCCGGCGATGTCACGTAATTGACCGACGGAGCCGCCGGTAAATCCTGTCAGCGTCCCTACCGATGCATTGGCAACGTCGTTGCCTGAGGTGCCAGTGAATGTCGCGGTTTCAGGCGCGCGTGCCGAGGCGGTCGCGGGAGCCGACTCGGTGAGATAGGAATCGATCGCGACGTACGTGAAGTCACCAGGAAAATCTGCGCTCGCCGACACGATATAAATTGTGTCGGTGGTGAAGACCTGGTTCTCCACCACGGGATGCAGATGCTGTTCGTCGAGATAGACCTGAACGTCGTTCGGGATATGCGTAAGCTTGTAGCTGAGAGTATCTCCGCTGTCCTGGTCGCTGCCCGCCAGCGTCAGCACAGATTCGTCGCCGGACGAGAATGAGAACGTCACTGCAGCCGCTGTCGGCAGATGGTTGACGGCCACCACGATGTTGAACGTACCGGAGACGGTTGCCGTGCCGTCGTTGGCGACGACCTTGACCTGCAAGGTTTCCGCATTGGGCGGGGAGCCCGAGAATGTCCGGCTCGCGCTATCGAACGACAGCCAGCTCGGGAGCGGATCGCCATTCGCGAGTGTGGCCGAATAAGCCAGCGCATCGCCATCGCCATCGCCGAATGTGTTGCTGCTAAACTGGTAGGAAAACGGAGCGCCCTGCCCCGTGGCCTGATTCACCAGCGCCTGCGCGACCACAGGCGCATCGTTCACTGGGTCGATAACGATCTGAACCGTATCCGTGAACGTCGCGGAATTGCTGGTGGCGCCCGTCGTCAACGTCGCCGTATCGGTGACCGACGTGACTGCCGTAATCACGAAGCTGCCGTTGAAATTCTGCGGCGCCTGCAGGATCAGATTGTTGGACGCGAGCGATGCGATCTGCGCCGCATCGGTGATGACCCATTTTCCGTTGTCGACACCTCCGACTGCGAGCGCACCCGCTTGCGTGCCGTTGATCGTAAAGACCGTACCGGGTTCGAAACCGCCCAGAACAAGTTTCGTGATCTGCTCGGAGCCATCGGTATCGCCGGTTGACAGCTTACCGACCACAATGCCGGCATCTTCTGCACCCGTCCCGTTGAAAGTGAAAACCGGATGATCCGCGATCGGCTTTACATCGATGGTGACGTGGGCGCTTGAGGTCCCGCCTGCGCCATCCGAGATGACGTAATCGAAGCCGGCAATACCGGAGAATCCTGCGGTAGCTGTGAATATCGCGCTCGTTCCATTGAGAGCAACGGCACCACCCACGGCTCCGCTCACCGCCGAAACGAGAAGGCTAGATGCGGAAGAATCGACGTCGGTGTCGTTGGCGCGCAGCGTTGCATTCGTAAGCGTCAGGACGGTGTCTTCATTCACCGTGACCAGATCGTCGTGCGCTACTGGTGCGTCGTTGACTGCAGTAATCGAAACACTGACGGTTTGTGTGACTGGAGCACTCGTGTTCGTGACCGTCAAACCGTTGACGACGGCGCTGTCCGTCGTGGTTGCCCCGATGCTCAGGCTGTAGTTGCCGTTGACGTTTACAGGCGGCACCAACTGGAGCGCGTGGTCATGAAGCGACGCGATATCGCTGGCGCTGGTGATCACCCACTGTCCGAACGTGGGACTTCCCGGCGTGCTGTCGAGCGCACCGACCTGAACGCCGTCGATCTTGAACACCGCGCCGGCAGGGAACCCGCTGATAGCAACTTTAATCGTTTCGGACGGATCGGATTTTGAAATGTCCAGCGTGCCCAGCGAGATCGTCGTGTCTTCGTCCCCTGCCCGCGTGCCGGCGGCGGGGGGAAGGAAGACTGGAATATCGGCCACCGGATTCACATCGAGCGTGATGGTGTGAGTCAGCGACAAGTCCGTGCCGACATGCGTGCTGTCGTAGCCGCCGCTGCCGCCGTCGTCCTGCACCTGGAATGTGAAGGACGAGATCGAGGAGCCACTCATATTGTTGGCTGGCGTGAAAACCAGCTTGCCCGCATTGATATCCGCGAGGGACACAGTCTGGCCGGCCGCCACTGCAACACCGTTCAGCGCCAGTGACCCGCCTGCCTGTGGCACACTGACGATTTTGATGGCCTGAAGAACATCGCTGTTGACGTCGCTGAACGGAAAGTCGTTGGCAGTGAACGTACGCGGCACATCTTCGCTGATAGCAATGCGCGCATCCGCAGACGTCGGCGCATGGTTTGGCGGCAGGATTTCGACTTTCAGCGTATCGGTAAAAGTCTGTGAGGCTGTGTGAACGGTGCCGTCCGAATAAATAGCGCTGTCGGTTATAGTCGCTACGCTCGTGACGTTGAAGCTGCCGACATAGTCCGCTGGCAGCGTCGCTGTTAAATCTGTCGTCGCAAGTGCATCGAGCGTTGCTTGATCGGTAATGACCCACTTGCCGCTATCGGGACCGCTAACCGCAAGCGCACCGACCTGCACTCCGTTTAGCTTGAAGACGGTGCCTGCAACAAATCCGCTCAATACCAGCTTGGTGACGTGCTCGGAGCCGTCAGTGTCGCCTGTTGAAAGTCTTCCGATAACAATGTCACTGTCGTTCTCAAACCCTACGGCGCCGATCTTGGCGGTTACCACGACATTGTCGACGCCCATGTCCAGGGGAATGGGATAACCATTCACAACGCCAAACCGGAGAGTGTAAGTCTGGTCGCTGGTGAAACTGATCAGGATTCCCGTATCCGTCGCGAAATCATAGTGGTGCCATTGGTCGGCACCAAAATGCCGGAAGCCACCAGAAACGTCGCCGCCCAACAGGTCTGCCGTTGTGCCAATGAACAGATTATCCAGAACAGCATTACTGCTTACGTCGTAGTGGTCCGATACGCCGTTAAGGAGGTCCACCCGCCCAAATTGCGCGTACGGAGTTCGATGAAGCGAGCCATCGACATTGTCGTGAGTCGAATTTCGATTCAGAATAAACATGTCATACGAGATACTTATGCTCTCGATGCCGTACGGGATCTTGAATGACTGCTGAAGAATTGCGTCGTAAGTGGTGGTCTCGGGGTAGGCCAATGCATATGGGCCGGTGGGAGCGCCGGGCAGATGGTAAACATTGGTAACGGGGCCCGCCTGCTTCTGGTATTGCCCCATCGTTGTGTCAAAGAATACGTAATTGAGATTGCTTGCCGCTAAGGACCAGCCGCTCATACCAGCATCGAAGCCGCCATTAACAATCAGACTCACATTGCCGCGGCCGAACGCGAACGTCGCGGTATCCACCACAGGAGCAATGTCGATCTTGGCCGTCGCAGGCGTTGTGTCGTCGCTGCCAAAATTGTTGACGGCCGCGAACTGGAACGACGCAGGACCGTCGAAGTTTGCGGCAGGCTTGAAGTAGACGGTGGTTGCGAAATTGTTGGCGGCATTCCCGCTCGCGGCCACGTTGCCGGTGATCAATTGCGATAATCCGGCGTCCTTGTAGAGCTGACCGTGCGATATCGACGTAATGTTGTAGCTGGAGACCGTGCCCGTCGGGTCCGTACCCGACAACACGATGGCGACGCCCGTTGTCTGGTCTTCCGTACCCGCAGCGACCGATGACGGCGCAATCGTCTGCGGCTCGGGCGGCAGGGTAACGTCGAAATGGAACGTGCTGGCAACAGGTGTGGAATGATCCTCATTGCCGTCTTCGACGGTCACCGAAAATGAGGCTGACGTGTTTGCCGAGCCGTCCTGAGCGAAGGTGACACGACCGGCCGCCACGTCGGCCTGTGTAAACGTCGTCGCTACCGTGCCGTTGACCTTGATCGTGCCGTGCTGAAGGTTCGAAACCAAGAAATTGGACGTTGCGTCGTCTGGATCGCTGGCATTGAGATCATTCGTCGTCAGCGTGTAAGCCTGGTTCGTGTCACGCTGGCTGTCAGATCGCCAAGAAGCTCCGGCGCGTCATTGGTACCGGCAATGTTAACGGTGATCGTCGAGGTCGTGCCATCGGTGCCGGCAACGTTCAGCGTGTCGGTATAGGTCGTGCCCGCGACGAACTCGTTGTGGGCGCCGTCGGTCGCATAGCTCCACACGCCATCTGCGCCAAGCGTGAAATGTCCATAGCCGCCGCTGCCTGCGACATTGGTTTGCGCAACGAAAGTCGGCGAGTTGTCGGGATCTACAATGGCAATTGTGCCACCGGTTGTGAGGACGGCGTCGCCTTCATTCAGATTGACGGTCGCCGCAGCAATCACCGCGATGTCATCGGTACCGGCGACGTTGACCGTGATGGACGAGGTCGTGCCATCCGCACTCGTCACCGTCAGCACATCTGTATATGTCACCCCGGCTTTGAATTCGTTGTGCGCCGAATCCATCGTGTAGGACCACGCGCCATCCGCGCCGACCGTGAAATGTCCGTAGCCGCCGCTCCCTGCGACACCTGTTTGTGCGATAAATGTCGCCGGGCTATCGACGTCCGTAATCGCCAGCGTTCCGCTTGCCGTCTGGATAGCGCCGGTTTCGTCCAGGTTGACGACGGCTGATGTAATCACCGCTGCGTCGTTGACGCCGTTGATCGTTACAGTGAGCGTCTGCGTGTTGGAATCGACCGCGCCGTCGCTGACGTGCACGCTATAGGTAATAGTCAGGACATCGTTCTCGTTGAGGAAATCGAGGTTCGCGGCACCGGGATCATAGGTCCACGTCAGATCTTTCGATCCGCCATCGCTTGTTGCACCATCGATATGAATGTTGCCGGCCAGGCCAAGCGCCGACAGATTGACGCCAGGCGGTAATACAGTCGAACCGTTCAGTTTGATGACGGCGGCACCTGCGACCGAGGCCGTCAGCGTGTCGCCGACATCCAGGTCATGAGCCGTCAGGGTTCCGGTAATCGACCCAATGTCCTGTGCCGAGGCGTTCAGCGCTTCGGTCTGGTCCGGCGGCACAGTTACGCCCGCAATAACCGGCGCGTCGTTGACCGCCATAACGTTCAGTGTAACGATGGCGCTTGCTGAATTCTGGCCAAAGTGGGCGGTGCCATCGGGATCCTGCACGGTTACGGTGATCGCGCGCGGCGATGTCGATGGCGCATCGGATGTGTCGGTGTATGTCACCGATTGTAACGCAGTCTGGAAATCCGCAAGCGTCGGTGACTGCCCGGCAATCGCAGTCAGTGTCAGCGTACCGGAGGTCGCGTCGAACATACCGTGAATCTTGGCCGTGTCCGTGAACGACAGCACGTCTTCAGCTGCGTCATAATTGCCGGTGATCTGGACGGTCGCCTTCGTCAGCGTTGTGCTATCGATGTCTGCGAGCGTGAGCGACGGAGCGACAAGAACAGCCGTCTGCTCCTGTGCGGTGACCGGGCTCGTTCCGATAATTACGACAGGTGCATCGTTCACCGAGTTGACGTTGAGCGTCACAATCACCGAGTCGGATATCGTGGTGCCATTGGTCGCGTGATAGGTAAACGTATCCGTGCCGCTGAAATCCGCCGCCGGCGTGTAAAGGAACGAGCCGTCTGGATTGAAGGTCAGCGAACCGTGCTGGGGGCCGACATCAACAATCGCAGTCAGCGATGAGCCGTCGCGCGTGGAATCGTTGGCGAGTACGCCGCTCGGCAGAACGGCAAGAATGCCGTCTTCATTCAGTGTATAGGAATCCGCTGACACGTAGGTTTTGTGATCGACCGCGCTGACGCCGGCGACAGTTGTCACAGCCGGGTTGCCGGTCGTCGCGTTACCGGTGCTGTCGCTTGCTGGTGGAATGACAATCGTAACCGGAACGACAACCGGTGGCGATGCCGTATCGCTCGGCGTCAGGAGCGGCGTGGTTGGATCGCCAAAGGGCGACGATGAGCCGTGCCTCGTAGTCGATTGCGGCTGTGCGTCGGCCAGCATGCCGGAGCCGGCGATACTCTTGAATTTCAGCAAGGCCTCGAGCGCGCTCAACTCGGCGGCAAGGTCGGCGGGCGTTTTGCCCTGCAACTGACTGTCGAATTGCGACGGGCCGGTCGGCGTGAGAATGAGCTTGCCGCCTTCGCTGGTCAGCGTCGCAATGACATTGCCGTTCTGGTCGAGGATGGATGCCCTGTGCTCTCCGTCGCCCTGACGGAAGATATACAGCGTCACCTCGCCGTTATTCGAGCCGACATCACCGCCGCCTGCGGTGCCATCGATCTTCATGGTCGCGGCCGGCGTGCCTATCCGCATGTTGCCGAGTTTGGCGATCGCGCCCGAAACAAAACTGAACGAGCCCTGGACGAGATTGAACTCTTCGATATTGGCGGAGCCGTTCGCGTCATAAGCGAAGTCGGTCAACACCAGTCGCGAATCCGGCGTGATCTGAAACACGCTGCCATCCCTGAACAGGATGCCAATCGTTCCGCTGGAATCTGTCTGAACGACATCGCCCTTCAGCACCGCATCGCCGACGTTGAGCACGATGGCAACGCCGTTACGGATCACGGTCGCATGGCCTTCAAGCTTGGCCACCTGCCCGATGGCTTGCGCGGAGGCCTCTTGCGTCGTTGCGGAGGCGTATTGCCCCGCGGCGCGTGGGCCCGCGAGAGCCGCGATCACAGCTCCTGTCAGCGCCGCACCGTTCGGCGACTGAATTGTCGCGGGAGCGCTTGTTTTGAAGTAGCCCGTAACGACGTGAACATTGCCGTCGCCACCGATAAGCGTGAGGTCGTCGCCGATGCGTTTGAAATCAGCGTGAAACAGCAACTGCGCATCAATGATCGCAACGCTGGCGTTTAAGCCGACATTGTCGGCTGACTGCGAACTCCACGCAGCGAGTGTGTCGTCTCTGCTTTCCAGAAAGGAAGGGATTTCCGCGAAGTCAGTATCGTCGCTGCCCAGCATTTCAACCCACCGCTAATTGCCGTCACGTTCCGCATGGAGCGCGGCGGGACCCAAGCGGGGGTTCCACTGCAGGTCTAACTTTTGACGAATTGTAGGGAACCAAGCAAGGAAATGTTCCCGATAACCTTATCTCTCCACCGTCCCCGCTAAGGGAGCGCCCAGTTGGGCAAGAAATCGGGAGACCGGTGTCAAAGTCAGCATATTGAAAATACATAATATTTTCAATATATTGCAGGTCGTTCTTGTTGTGAGAATTGACGCTAAGGAGGCACGGCCTGAGGCTGGCTTTTCGCCCGTTGCGGAAACCGCCGGCGGCATTCATCTGCGCCTCGACGAAAAAGGCCCCGGTTTTTCCGGGGCCTAAGTTCAAACTGGAGTAGGAATTCGACAGTTAGTAAGCGCCGAACCGATAGTTCAGGCCGACCTTGACCGTCTGCACTTCGATGTCGCCGCTGCGCAGGAAGCCCGCGGTGCTGACGAAGTAATCTTCGCTGCCGTAACCGGCGTAGAGATACTCAGCCTTTACAGACCAGTTTCGAGCAAAGCCAACTTCCACGCCAGCGCCCACAGAATATCCAACGTGCGTCTTGCTGTCGTTGAAATTGACACCAAGCACGGCGACGTTCACCTCATTGCTTGCGAAGCCGACGCCGCCCTTACCGTAAACCAGCACGTTGTCGAAGGCGTAGCCGATGCGACCCGACACAGAGCCGAAGCCTTCAATCTTGGTCCCGACGGTGAGCAGACCGACGATACCCGCGGTCTGGCCGATGTCGGACCATGCACCTTCAGCCTCGATACCGAAAACCCAAGGCGAGCCGGCGCCCTGCCAGTTGTAACCAAGGGTACCGCCCGCGAAGCCGCCCTTCAGATCCATTCCCTGGCTGTCCGACCAACCGTAGCCGCCCATCGCGCCGATATAGAAGCCGGTCCAATTGAAGGCCGGAGAAACGATTGGCGCCTTTGTATAAGTGCGCGCTGGCAGATCGGCCGCAGAGGCGATCGACGTCGTGGCAAGAAGTCCCAGTGCAATAAGCTTAAGTTTCATTCCCAGTCCCCAAGGTTCCAAAATTTACGGTTCCACTGAGCATTGTTTAGTCAAGCGGCTCAAGTGGATGCCCATATTTCAGGCTGATTAACAGGGGCTGAGCTTTTTTGGCAACACTACCGCCGAGAACGCTAGCGGTATCTGGCCACTTATGGGAGCGCTGCCACGCCAAGGCGCCACGAGCGTTCTTGGATCTTGCCTAAAACAGTCGTCCACGTTGGGCGCTTCACGCGCGCGGTTGAGCGGCAAAAACGGACGGGCTGGGTTCACGCGGAGCGCACCAGCGTCTATGCCAGCGCAAGCGCCCAATGTGTCGCGGAGTCCTGCGCGCACGCACATATAAAAGGACGATCGCAGACCGAAGGTCTTGCAGACTTGGCGGGCAGATTTCTCAATCACGATCTCTCCCGCTGTCCTTCAGCAACTGCGCCGCGTTGATGAGCCGGTAGATCTTTGGTGATTTCAGCGGGTCCGCATCGCAATTCGGGCAAAGCAACTGCGTCTTCCCGCCCTTGAGAGCGATCGCCATCTTGTTCCCGCAGTGGGGACAACGACTATGGACCCATTTTCCCATTCCGGAACTCAAGCAACTGGCTGGGACTCTGTCTGTGGAATACCTCACAGATAACCCCGAGCCGCATGCTTTCTTCCAACGGGTCTTCGTGAAGGCATTTCCCTTCAGCAGTTTCAAACAGGGGACCGCCGTGAGCTCGCGTACCAATAAAAAGGACGCGCCCAGCAATGCTCGACGCGTCCTTCCTATTCTCGCTGAACCAGGCGGAAAGACCGCCCTGTCCGAAGTTCTTGCGAACTTAGCGGGCGGCCCCAGCGAGGTGACAGCGCTTGGAATGAGACACTGGACCACCTCCTTTCGTGTTGACGGAACAATCAATATAAGACGCCAGACGCCAAAGTGAAGGTGCGCCGCGCAATGTCCCCTGTTCCGCGCGATGCTCGATAGATCAGCTATCGTAGCGATTGCGCTGGCGATGCAGCGCAACTGGCAAGCATCATGCGCTCATCGCGTTCGGGCGCGCGCCGCCAACCTTGTCGAATTTGTGCGCCAGCCACGAAGAAAACGTCGCCGGGATGAATCCCACAAGTCCGTAGAGGAAGTAATGCTTGAGGCCCGTCTCGGTGCCCAATGTCCCATAGAGAACGGCTGTTGCCGCAAATGCCACGAGCCCGGTCAACACCATTCGGACGGTCGGACTTATCCGCCGGACGTGCAGGAAAATATCATCGACCGCGCCGATCATCAGGGCAGGAATAATCCCGAACAGGTAATTGTAGGGAAGCGTCACGACTAAAACCTTGAACAGCTTCCTTATGACGTTGTCTCCGTCCCAGTATCCGTCCGGCGTTCCCAGGATGAGCAGGAAGAACCCAGCCACCAGCGGTCCTATGGCTGCGAAGATGATGTATCGCTTCATTTGCTCCCTGCCCGGTTCTTTTCGCGCGAGCCGCGCCCAGCGTGTTCCACATATAAGAAAACGAGAACCGGCCGCGCGCAAGTCGTTAGCCCCCGCTGCCGGTCTCGCCGACAAAAAATCTACCACTGCAGGGAACGAAGCGGAAAGCCGACGCGTTATCGAAACAAGAGCCGTCAGCCCGAGAGGGTTGAAAGCTCGAAGAGCCCCGCTCAATGCTCCGGCATAGGGCGGGGCTTTTTCGGAGATGACAATGCCCTGCGCCCTGTTCTGCCAGGACGCCAAGACCGGTAAAGCCTACCCAACCGGGGCCGATGTCTGGAAACATGCCGCCCGGAACGGCCTGCTCGTCGATGCGGCGCCGAACCCGGACGAGTCCACGCCGAAACGGATTCTCGATAACGACTGCACCGTTCATCCCTGCGAACCGGACCCGAAGGAAAAGCACGATCCGGGAGCGACGGACATCGAACTGCCTGTCAGTTCCTGATTTCGTGAAGGCCTACCGCGCGCCCCTGAGCTTGCAAGACGTCGAGCACGTCGTCTTCACGCCTGCGCTGCAGGCCACGCAAACGGCCATGCATTGCTCGAGATTCTTCGGGTCGTAGGTACTGTAAAGTTTCGTTGCGCACGCAAACGAAGCTTGAGGCTGCTCCGCATTGCCGAGTGACCGCATGACAGCGAAGGCAACAATCAGCAGGCACACAACCGCGGACATCAACAGGATCACGCCGCGGATCATGCCTGACCGCCCGTGTTTTTCCGCCTTGGCCGTGCTGCCAGTGTCGCTGCCAGTCACCGGAGGCTCCTCCGGATAACCAACGCGAGGGACCTTTGTCGGTTCCCGGACGGAAGATCCCTGCGTTCAAACCCACTGCCCGGTAGGTTTTCGCGGCCCCGCCTAGGTTAACAAAATCTAAATCGACGGTCCGGGTATTGGCGCTTTGATTCAAATTTTCCGAAACTTTCGCAGGCTATGAATACGCTTCAATCATGGAGCGCAGCCGATGGCCGTTTTCAAAAGAGAATCCCGCAAGCCCCGCCACACGACCCGGCACGATGCGTGGATGCTGCTCGACGGGGGATTTGCAAAACGTAACTGCACCATCCTCGACCTGTCAGCGGGCGGCGCGCGAGTCAAACTCGCAGACCGCGAGCCGCTCGGAAGCAGGCTCAGTCTGGCGCTGACCGGCGACGTGAGAAAAGTAACCCATTGTCGCGTGATCTGGCGAAAGGACACCATTATCGGCGTGGAGTTTGTCGGGCGTAGCTGATGCCACACAAGCCGCGTCCGCGGCTGAACGAATCCGGAGAGGTGGCTGAGTGGCTTAAGGCACCGCGTGCGGTACACGGGCAACCGTGTCGGAGGTTCGAATCCTTCCCCTCTCCGCCATCCCGCTTCCCCGCCTAGCTGCGAGCATTTTCGCAGATATCGTCAGCGCTGGTTACGTTTGCTTCTCGGGGCACCCTGCTCAACCGGATAGACGCTGCGGTTCTGCGCCAATCTCCAGTTCGGTGCGCATGTCCCGCTCAGGCCGCCGGTGCTCGCCTGACACTGCGCCATCGTTGAATAGTCGCATTGCTCGATGGTGCCGCTCCACCCCTGAACGTAGGTCATGCAATAGGGATAGTCGGTGGCCTGCGCCGGAGCCTGACTCAAGAGAAACAGCCCGGCGAATGCCAGCAAGGTGCGGTGCGGATAGTTCATTCAATCCTCGATTCTTGTTTTGCCGCATGAGACACCAAGGCGCTCCCGCGCTCAAGGCGATAGCCAGCCTCCACGATCACAGTTCAGCGAACCGGGCGGGGCCGCCTGGTTTCAGCGTAACTCCCCGTCCTGCGCCGTGCTGGAGCCACCCCGATCCGTTTGATATGCCGGGTCGCTACTGACGGCCAAATGGGAAAACGCCGGGGAAAACGTCATGGCATCGTCCTGGAACGCCGCCCCCTCTGTTTTGTTCTTTGCGGATTGATACCTGTGCCGGGTACACTGCTCGCGTGGTACCTCCGGCCTCAGGCTGGCGGACGATGGTTCTGGGCCCTGCCAAAGTCAGGAGAAGCCGTGAGTGATCCGGAGCAAGACAATCGGAAACGCAATCTGAAAATCGCCGAGAACGAAGCGGCACGCGAACTCAAAAGTGACGTCCGCCTGACAACCTGGGCGATCGCTATTGCGGTGGTCGTCGCGTTGATCGTTCTTGCGCTCTTTCTGAAGCGATAAAGTCAGTCTCGCCCCTGCACCCGCGCCTTGGCGGCGATGCGAGCGGCGGCCTGAACCATTCCCGGATGAAGGCTACTTGTCGAAGGTCATGTCCACGCATTTCATGACATCCGGCCCGACGCCGACGCTGAGGATGATGCATCCCTTGGCGCTGAGCTTGGAGCGATCGCTGACCCAGATCGCGGACCCGCCTGAGCCGAAGAATGCATTCGTGTTCGGCGGCTCGGTTTCTGTCGCGTCGAATGCGTAGTCCGAATCTCCGGGAAATATACGGGCCTTCAATTTGCAGGAACCGTCGGTATCGACCTTGAGCACTTCCTTGTTGTCGCGGGTCACGCCGACACTGACCTGACATCGATAGAATTCGGATGTCCGCGAGTTGAAAATGTAAGCGTAGGACTTGCAGTTGATGTTCTGGAGCTTGCCCGCGTTCAGGCCGCGACCGCAGGCGATCCGCTGGTTGCTGCTCAGCTTGATTTCGTCGGCGGCGCGGGCGTCCGTGACGCCGGGAAACGTAGTGAGTGCGAGAGCCGGCAAAAGTCCAAAAAAGAATCCGCGAAACTTCTTCATCGATTATCCCCTATTGCGCATGCCGTATCGCGGCGAAATCATGCCGGGCACCGCACGTCCGGCCCCGACTCTAATCCAGTTTGTACAGATAGGCTATCGGCCAGCCGGTTTCCTCAGTGCGCAAGCGCCTGCGCTCTCAAATGCTCCACAACGCTCAGCAGACGGCTTTGGCCCTGCTCGCCGATAGCCGCCTCACGCGCTTCCTGAATGGCGTCACCGAGCTTCGGAAGCGGGAGGTCTCCGTCGCATGCCGGTTTGACCAGGCGGTCGATAATCACATTCCATTGCGCAAGGCCGCTCTCGTAGGCGTCGCCGTGCCCCTTGATGAGGTTGGCAGTGCGTACAATCGCAATGGTTGCATCGGGCTGCTTCACGAGGCTCCGGTCGACCATGTGAAGCCACCGTTCAACCCACACGCGCTCCAGCTTGAATCGCTCGGAAAACGGTCGCGTGATCCGCAGTGCGGCAAGCCATTTCAGCTTGCGAAGCGAAAACCGGCCCGCAGAACTGAACCGCAGCTTGACCGACCGGTGTGTCAGCCGCGCCAGCCGCAGCCGCTGGAATATACCCAGCGCAGGGCCGACTATCGCGGATGGAAGCATCCGGATTACCTCATCCCAGTGAAACCGCTCCACCCGGTCGGTCGACGATGCGTTGGGCTCGGCATTCACACCGCCGGCGTCGGACAGCTTGAGCTGTGCTACGCGGATCGGATCCTCGAAGTGCATCCGGTCCGACAGGAGTTGTGCCAGTTCGGCAAGATTGGGCACGGTAACACCGATCGGACCGATATAGCGGCCGATCCGGTCGAGATAGGCCAGCGCGTAATCGGGATCCTGGTAGTCGATCAGTGATTGAACGGCTTCATTCACGATGGGGACGACGTCGGGCGGCAGGCGCAGCGACAGCCGTGCCAGCGCCGCGCGCGCCACTCGCGGATCGCGGGTCTCCTCGCCGAAGTAGCGCTCTTTGAGCAGCCGGAACGGTGACGGCGGAACTTTGACCCGTATCTTCATGACGAGGCCTGAGCACTGCTTTGGGCGAGTTGGGCCTCAAGCTTTCCGACATTCTGGAACAGGCGCGCGCTGACCAGCCGCAGGAAATAGAATCCGAACTCCGGATTCTGGACATAAAGCTCCTGCACCTTTGAATAAGTCACGCTGAGCACCAGCCCGCCCTCGAGACATTCGAGTGTCTGGGTCCGCTTGTTGGATGGCGACAGCATTCCGAGTTCACCGACAATGGCGCCGACCGGAAGCTCGATGCCGGATTCAACCAGCCGGTAACGGCCGCTGACGATGTAGTACATTTCCTCGGCCTGTTCGTGCTTGTAGAACAGCACCTCGCCGGTCGCGCACTTTCGCTCTGTCATGAACGGCTTCAGCCACGCCATCGACAGATCGCTGCTGACCGAGCGCTTGACCTCGCGGACCAGCAGCAGCATTTCCCGCAACCGGTAGATATTGAGCGGCAGCAGGATCATGTGCAGCACCATCACTGGGTAATGGTGGTGAGCGATCGAAAAAGCGATGAAGACCACGTTGGTGAGGATGCCGAAGATGCGGAGCGGGATCATCGTTCGCATCGTGTAGCCCGCGACCACGAACGCGGACGCGATAAACCCGCCGGCGCCAGAAACGAGACCTGTCATATCCATGGGAATCGACCTGATGCTGAAGGATGTTTGACGCGTATTATGCCGTTCTGCGCCTTGCGGAACAACGGTTGTCACCTCTGACGCCGCTATTCAGGCGTCAATCTCGATATGGACGCCCACCATGACCGGCGGATGATACCGACAGCGCAGTGTACTGCGTTGCTCAAAGGTCGATGGACAGGCCTTCCCTGGCGACGATGGTCCCTGCCCGCGCCTTGGCAGCAGCCGCAGCTATGCGATCCATCTCGTCGTCGTCATGCTCGGGATCGTGATGAAACAGGCAGAGCGTCCCGGCGCCCGCCTCGTCGGCAAGCTGGACCGCCTGTTGCCAGCTCGAATGCCCCCAGCCGACGTGTTCCGGCAATTCCTCGTCCGTATATGTCGTGTCGATAACGACAAGCGCCGCATCCTTTGCGAGAGCGAGCAAGGCCGGATCGATCGAACTCCCGCTCAGCTCGGTGTCGGTGATGTAGGCAAAGACACGGCCGCCGAATTCCACACGGTAGCCGGTCGCACCGCCGGGATGATTCAGCGCGGCGGTCTGGACCTTGATCCCGGGCCGCGGAGAGAGCGTCTCGCCGGGTACAAAATCGGTAAACTCGATGGCGCCCTGCGCGGTTCCGATCTCGATTGGAAACAGCGGATAGCTCATCAGCTTCCGCACCGTTTCCTTGATGCCGCCGGCGGGCTGCAGATTTCCCGCCCACAACCGGAGCCGGCTGCCCCTGTCGAACACCGGTGTAAAAAACGGAAGGCCAATGATGTGATCGATGTGCGAGTGGCTCAAAAACAAATCGAGGTCCGTCCGCGCGGCCTCATCGCTCAGCGCATTGCCGAGCAGACGAAGTCCCGACCCTGCATCGAACACCAGACGATGATCTCCGCACTTCACCTCGACGCATGACGTATTGCCGCCATAGCGCACGGTATTGGGGCCTGGA
The DNA here is from genome assembly GCF_014203115.1 of Afipia massiliensis. GTDB lineage: Bacteria > Pseudomonadota > Alphaproteobacteria > Rhizobiales > Xanthobacteraceae > Afipia > Afipia massiliensis. The sequence goes on from NZ_JACHIJ010000001.1 coordinate 22,307, forward strand.
CATGGAATGCTCCCACGAACACCCCAGAACCGCACAGACATTGTGGTCGACATGAAAAAACTCAATGAATCTTACGTAAGGATGGCATGCGGCGGTCATACTCACCAACATGATACCTCGCGGCGGCGATCAAAAAAATGGCTTGCCAGACGGTCATGTGGACGGTAGCGGCGGCCTTTCGCCTCATTTACTTGGTTGTCAGGGCAACGACGCCATTCCAGTCGTCCGGCGGCGGAGTTTTGCGGAATGTTTCGATCCGCTCGGAATACAGATCGTAGAGCACGCTGAAGCTCTTTGCTTCGTCGGCAATCCGGCCCTTCGCGATTGCGGCGAGAGCGCCGTCCCAATCCCGGCTGCGGTAGCACGCCAGCATTTCGATGCCGAGGTTGCGCTGGCGCTGAAACGGCCCCGATTTGGCAAGATCTTCCCGCCCGACGATCGCATAAATCACCTCGGGCTCTTGCTTGCCCTTCACCGTGATAAAATCGATTTCCAGGATTGCGAACTTGTCCTTTGCCGCCAGCGCCGTCGCTGATCCCGCGATGATCGGCACGCCGTAGGACTTCGACTGCCCCTCAAGCCGCGAGGCCAGGTTCACGCTGTCACCCAGCACCGAATAGTCGAATCGCAGGTTGGACCCCATGTTTCCGACTACGCAGGTCCCGGTATTCAGACCGATGCCGACACGCATCGGAATGAACGGCTTGCCAGCCTCATTTGCCTCGCGCTCACGTTCGACATTCAGCGCCTCGATGCGGTCGATCATGTCGAGCGCTGCATTGCACGCATTGATCTGATGCTGCTGATCGCTCAGCGGCGCGTTCCAGAACGCCATGATGGCGTCGCCCATGTACTTGTCGATGGTGCCCTTGCGATCGAGAATCGCATTGGTGAGCGGTGTCAGGAACCGGTTCATCAGCGATGTCAGGCCCTGCGGATCCCGCTTGAACTGCTCTGAGATAGCAGTGAAGCCGCGCACGTCGCTGAACATGATGGTCATGTCCCGCTCCTCGCCGCCGAGCACGAGCTTTTCCGGCGACTGCGCCAGCTGTTCGACCAGCGCCGGCGACAGGTATTGACCGAAGGCCGAACGGATGCGGCGGCGCTGCGCCTGTTCGCGGAAGTAGCTGCTGAACACCAGCACAAGGTAGATCGCGGTACTCGCGATCAGCGGGAACGTGAAATCGATCAGCAGCCGGTGCTCCGCGAAGAAGTACCAGGACGTCGCCACCATGATGCTGACGATGACGGCGCCGAACAGCAGAAGCATGATGGCGCTCAGGATCGGCGCGAGCCAGATGATGGCGATGCCGAACAGGATCGCGGCCAGCACTTCCGCGCCGACAGCATAATTCGGCTGCGACAGCACCGAGCGGGTCAGCGCGCTCTCCAGCACCTGCGCATGAACTTCGACGCCCGGCATCACCGGATCGAGCGGTGTGGTCTTCACGTCCAGCAATCCGACAGCCGAGGTGCCGATCAGGATCAACTTGCGCGAAATCCGATCGGGACCAACCACACCGTCCAGCACATCGGCTGCCGACACATAACGCGCCGCATCGTGCTTGGCGAAATGCACCCAGAGCTGGCCGTTGCGATCGGTGGGGACTTCAAATCCGGGCACCGCCACGCTCTTCACGCCGGCTTCGTCCGACTTGATAAGAATGGTGTCGGACTTGGTGACGATGCGCAGCATTTCGAATGTCAGCGAAGGCATCAATTCGCCCTGCGCCAACATGATCATCGGGACGCGGCGGACAATACCGTCGCGCTCGGTGCGGATCGTGAACAGGCCGCGCCCGGGAGCGGCCTCCTCAAGCACCGGAATATTGCGCAGCAGCCCCGGGAACTGCAGCAGGAACGGCCGCGGATCGCCACCCAACGTCGCAAGGCCAGTCAGAGGCAGATTCAATTCCGGCTGGGGTACGAATCTCGGCAGGCCAGATTCGCCAAGAATAGACGGCGATTTCCGCAGCACGTCGGCGAGCACCTGATCGTTGCTGGGCAGCGCTCGCAATCTTGCCCGGCTTGCTTCATCCAGATCACGGTACGTATCGGCTGCGATGCCGGGCGAAAGCCGGTCCTGCTCCGCGAACACGATATCGAAGGCAATCGCGGCGGCACCGAGATCGGTCAGCCGCTGAACAAGGTCGGCGACGCGCGTGCGCGGCCACGGCCATTGCCCGAACTTGGCGAGGCTCTTCTCGTCGATGTCGATGATGACAACGGGGCGCTGCGTGGTCTCGCGCGGCTTGAGGATTTGATACCCATCGAAGGTGCGAACGCGCAGCTCTTCGAGCGGGATCGGGTCCACAATGCGGACGCCGAGCATTGCGATCAGAAGCAAAAGACACAACAGCCGCGCGTAGCCGAACAGCTTCGCGTAACGCCTGAGACGCGCGAGAAAACGCACCGCCGATTTCATGACCGCCCGCACCATGCCGCTAGCCGATACCCGTTACTTTTCCCGGAATGCACGCATGAGCTGGTCGCTGAACGGCTTCGCGAGATAGGATATCATGGTGCGCTCGCCGGTCTGCACAAAAGCCTCGACCGGCATGCCGGGCATCAGCCTGACATCCCCGAGCCGCGCCACCTCTTCCGGCGGCAGCGAGACGCGGACAGTATAATAGCTTTGGCCGGTACGCTGGTCGATCGTGGTGTCGGGCGAAATCCGGCTGATGGTCCCGTTCAGTTCGGGCGTGGTGCGCTGATTGAAGGCGGACAGCCGGAGCAATGTCTTCTGGCCGATCCGCAACTGATCGATGTCCTGCGGATTGACTTTGGCCTCGACGGACAGATTGTCGGAGTCCGGCACGATGAGCATGACCGCATCGCCGGCGGTGATGACACCGCCGACGGTGTGGACCGTTGACTGGAGCACCATGCCGTCCTGCGGCGCGCGGATATCGATGCGGCGCAGCTGATCCTCGGCGGTCACCTTGCGCTCGACGAACTCGCCGATCTTGTCGTTGATCTCGCGCATCTCCTTGGAGACCTCGCTGGAAAGATCCTTGTCGATCTGGATGATCTGCAGTTCGATTTCGGTGATCTTGCCCTTGGCTTGCGCCTTCTGGGCGACGAATTGCGCACGGTCGCCGTCGAGCCGTGCTGCGTCCCGCTCGAGAACGGTCAACCGTGAAATCTGCACGAGGTTCTTCGCGAACAGATCGCGGACACCGACAAGCTCCTTCTGGATGAGTTCAATCTCGCGCGACTTGGCGTTCTCCTGCGCCTCAAGGCCGCCGATCTCCTCCTTGAGCTGTGCGATACGTTCCTTGAGCTGGGCCTTCTGGTTGACCCGCCCCGATGAGCGCACCTGAAACAGCTTGATCTCGTTGCCGATCAGCGACCGGACATCCGGATTGGCGAACGATTCCATCAGCTCCGGCGGAAAAGTAATGCGTTCTGCGCCATCCTGCTCCGCCAGCAATCGTGCCCGGCGCGCCCACAGTCCGTCCAGGCCTTTGGTGACGATCGCAAGGCTTGCCTTCGTGACCGTATCGTCGAGGCGCACCACGACGTCACCGGCCTTGACGCGGTCGCCGTCGCGCGCCCTCACCTCGCCGACCACACCGCCGGTTGGGTGCTGCACTTTCTTGACGTTGGAATCGACCACGATGGAGCCCGGTGCAATCAGCGCGCCGGATATCTGTGCGGTCGAGGCCCACCCGCCGATCCCGCACGTCAGCAGCGTGACGACGACAAGGCCCACGATCAGGTGAAAACGGATTGATCTGCGCGATCCCGGCTGGTCGAGGCTCTTGAAGATGGAGAGGCGCTCCAGCGGTGAAAACAAGGCGGTGAAGATGCGACGCACAATACCTTCGGTTCTGGCGAGGGGCGGTTTGCTCATGGTTGGCCTCCTCCCTTGTCCGACACGATCTTGATGGCGGGTGGGGTTGCGACGGGGCGTTGCAACACCTGGCCAAGGACAGCCTCCTTGGGTCCGAACGCCTGAACCCGCCCGTCCTTCAAGACCAGAACGAGATCGACGCTCTCGATGCCGATCGGGCGATGGGCGACCACGACAACGACGCCGCCGCGCGCTCGCACGCCGAGGATAGCCTTGTTCAGCGCCACATCGCCTTCGCTGTCGAGGTTGGAGTTCGGCTCATCCAGCACCACGAGAAATGGATTGCCGTAGAGCGCTCGCGCCAGCGCGATGCGCTGGGCCTGCCCCGCCGACAGCACGCTGCCCTGATCGCCGATCTGGGTGTCGTAGCCGTCCTTCATGCCGATGATCAGGTCGTGGACGCGCGCTTCCCGGGCGGCAGCAATGATGCTTTCCGGCGACGCATCGTCTTCGAAGCGCGAAATGTTCTGGGCAATGGTGCCGGCGAACAACTCCACATCCTGCGGCAGGTAGCCGATATGGCGGCCGAGGATTTCCGGCGACCATTGGTCGAGCGCCGCGCCGTCGAGCCGCACCTTGCCGCGCAGCGGCTGCCAGACGCCGACCAGCGCCCGCACCAGCGAGGATTTGCCCGATCCGCTGGGCCCGATGACGCCGACACCCTGACCTGCCTCAAGTGCAAACGTGATGTCCTGCCCCACCACCTTCTGTTCGCCCGGGGGCGCGATGGTGAGCGCCTCGACGGAGACCTTGTTGGCCGGGGTTTCCAGCAGCGTCGGAGCACCCTGCTCCGGCAGCATGCCCAGCAGCCGGTTGAGCCGGTGCCAGCTTTGCCGGGCGGCCACGAAACCCTTCCAGTGCGCGATGGCGAGATCGACCGGCGCCAGCGCCCGGGCGCTGAGGATCGACCCGGCTATGATGATGCCCGCAGTGGCCTGCTGGTTGATGACCAGATACGCGCCGACGCCGAGCACGGCCGATTGCAGCATCATGCGCATCACCTTGGCGATGGCGCCGAGACCGCCCGCGACGTCGCTGGCCCGCTGATTGCTCGAGAGGTAGTCGCGGTTGGACTCCTCCCATCGCCGGCCAACGCGGCCGGCCATGCCCATTGCCGCCAGCACCTCGGCATTGCGGCGGCTCGCCAGCGCGAGGTCCTGCCGGCGCATCGCCAGGCCCGTGGAGCGCTTCATGGGATCGTTGGTCAGGTATTCGGTCAGGATGGTCAGAGCGATCAGGATAATGGCGCCGACCAGCGCGGTCACGCCGATCAGGGGATGGAAGGCGAAACAGATCGCGAGATAAAGCGGCAGCCACGGCAGGTCGAACAGCGCGCCCGGCCCCATGCCCGAGAGGAACGACCGGACGTTGTCGAGATCGCGCAGCGGCTGCAGGCCCTCGCTGCGATTACCCACGAGCAGCGGCATCCGCACGACAATGTCATAGACGCGGCGACTGAGCATTTCGTCGAGCGCGGACCCGATCCGGATCAGGATGCGGCCGCGGATCACATCGAGGATACCCTGGACGACGTAGAGACCGCCCGCCAGCACGATCAGCCCCACCAGCGTCGGAATGCTACGGCTTGGCAGCACCCGGTCGTAGACCTCCAGCATGAAGAACGAGCCGGTCAGGTAGAGTATGTTGATGACGCAGCTCATCACACCGACGCCGACAAATGCGCTGCGGCAGGCGCGCAGCGCCGCGCCCAGTTCGGAACGGGGCGAATGAGCGTGACCTGATGTCTTAGCGGACTGCATCGATACCTGGCTTGCCGGCTGCTGTCAGAACGCCAATCTGCGGTTCATGAATCGTGCGCGGCGACGGGTCCATCATGCCATGACACGGGTGGGGATTGCAGCCGGAAACATGATCGAAGTTAATGTTTCCGCCCCTCCCGCTCATCAGGCGTGGAGGATGAAATCGCTCGCATTCAGCGCAGTAACGCCCTTCAGGAGCACGGTATCCGTGTTGCCGTTGAGGTGGAGCAGCAGGTCTGCGCCTCCGGTGCCGACATGCTCCGCTGTGGACAGCAATGTCGTCAGCGCGGACGCAGTCATGCCTGAGAGCGCTTTGAGGTCGATCTTGTCGGACCCGATCGAAAAATCCATGATCGTGTCTTGCCCGGAAGCCGGCGCGAACACGAAGTTATCCCGACCCGCCGTCTCGACGAGCGTTTCGTTCGCGCTGGTGCTCGCTATTTCGGTGACGCCGTTAATCGTGAAGCTGATGTCTTTAGACGTACCGTCCTGCGACTGAATCGTGAAAACATCCAAGCGCGTTTGGACGCCCGTCAGAGCTTGAACGCTCGGGTTTGAGTTGAGAACCGAATAGACGTACTGACCGTCCGCCTGAAGCGACAAGGTTCCGAGGTTGGTGTGACCAGTTGCATTCGCGACGGTCGTGTTGAAAGAGTCGGCGCTATCGACATCTGAAATCGACAGCATACCGGAAGCAACAAGATTTCCTGCGGAATCAGTGACGCCCTCGCGGACTTCGGCCATTAGCGGGTTGCCGATGACTGCAGCATCATTTGCGCCAGTGACATTCACTGTGAACGTCGCGGTGCCGCTCGCGTCGTGGACGTCGGTCGTTTGCACCGTGAAGGTGTCCGTATAGTTGTCGGCGTTCAGCGCGTTGATCGCAGCCGCGTTCGGGACATAGTTGTAGGTGCCGTTGCTGTTGACCGTCAGCGAGCCATACTGGCCGACGACCGCAGAATTTCCATAGGTGCTCGTTGTGGAATCGTATGCCGTATACGTTAACGAAGCCGTCTCTCCGCTATCGGGATCGGAACCGACGAGCGAACCCGACTGTGTAACGAAGGTATCAGCAGCAACTGTGTCGACGAGGATGGCCGGCGTTGTAACCGCAGCAACTGTCGGCGCATCGTTCGCGCCGGCGTAGGTGACCGTCACCTGCTGAGTTGCTGACGTTCCATTCGCTACGACGCCATGGAAGTCCTGGACGATGATGTCGTAAGTAACGGTAAGCGTGTCGCCATCCGCCAGGAAATCCAGCGCGCTGTCCGTGATCTTGTACGTCCAGTCAATCGACCCGATGCCCGTGCCTGTGCTGTCGTGCGGTACAACGGTTTGCGTACTCGCTGCCGTCAAGGCGGCTATCTGCAATCCGGTTAGCGTACCCCCGGTCCATACGAAACTGGCGGCCGATTGCGTGACCTGATGCGTGTCGCTGTAGTCAGCATCGAAAAATCCAATCGTGCCGCCGACAGCGTCCAGCGACGTCGAACCGGTTACGCCTGTTTGTTCGGCCGAAGCCGCAGTTGCCGCCGCCGATGAGGTTCCGATCTCCGGCGCGTCGTTGGTGCCGGTGATCGTCACTGTGACAGTCTGAGTCCCGGTGGCACCGGTATGGTCAGTAATGCCAACCGTATAGGTGAGCGTTACAACCTCTCCTTCCGCGAGGTAATTGAAGGTCGTAAAGTCGGCATCGAAGTCGAAACTCGCCGAGCCTGAAGACGTGCCTACAGCCTTCTGCGCCGATACTGCCGTCAGCAAGTCATAAAACATGCCGCTGGTTTGCGCGCCGGCTGGCATGAACGGTGGCAGCACGCCGGTTACGGTTACATTCTGGACCGAGGCGACATGGCCGGTATCCGTCAGATCCACATCCGTGAAATCCACTGCGATGATCTGCTGCAGCGAACTCGTATCGGCTTGTTCATCGAATGCCACGCCGGTGATCGCAGCGACGCTCGGCGCATCGTTTGTGCCGGTAATCGTGACATCGAAGGTCGCGGGCGTGGTGCCGCCGTCGCCATCGCTGACGGTGACCGTGTAGGTCAGCTTGATGGTTTCCCCGGACGCCAGATAATCGAACGCGGTCGAGGGAGCGGAAAATCCAAGATCGACCGAACCGGCCGAAGAGCCGGCGGCCTTGGTCGCCGTGATCGGCGTCACCAGTGCGATCAGTTGTGCCGGCATCAGCGAAAGTCCCGCCGTCACGCCTGCCGTTGTCACGGCAGTGACGGACGCGGTGTGGCCCACATCGCTGAGATCGACGTCGCCAAACGTGACATGGATCGGCGACGCCAGCGTAAGTGCGCCGGTATCGGTCTGTTCATTCAACGACGTGGCAGCAATCGCGTCGATGACCGGCGCGTCATTGGTACCGGTGATCGTGATGGTCACTGTCTGGGTGACGAAGGCACCGTGTTCGTCGGTGATTGTGATGGTGTAGACCTGAGTAATGGTCTGACCTTCGGCCAGCGACTGCAGCGTGGGGTCGTTCTCGTCCAACGTGAAGTGCCAGCCGACAGTTCCGGTATTGATGGTATCCGTTTCGTTCTCCACCACCGGGCCGATAGTGAAAGTACCGATGTGCGCGTTCGGTCCAAAGCCAGGCAAGCTGGGATTGGAGATCGGGTTCAGGGTCGAGCCCGAGGTCGACGATGTGAACACGACTCCGGCCTGATGGCCGTCGGACAGATCGACGTCCCGGAACGTGATCGTTCCATTCTTTACAATCGCGTGGTCAGGGGTGACGAGCGCGTCCTCTTTGACTGCGCCGACAACGTCCGACAGCGAAAGAACGATCGTCGGTGCGCCATTGTCATTCGGCACATCGTTGTCGCCGGTAATCGTGATCGGAATGATCACGTTCGCGACGTCGGGCCCTGACCGTGACGTGACCTGAATCATGAAGGTCACGCTCTCGCCGTCGCCCAGAAAATTGAAACCCAGCCGATCGAACGTGATCACACCGGTGGTCTGGTTGATGTGCAGAAATTGCGTAAGAAAGTTCGCGCTGAGATTCGGGTTGGTGCTGACGGCGCTCTTGATGATCGCGCTGCCTGCCACGAACGGAGTCGCGGTGTCGTAGAACGGCGCGTTGCCGATGTCAGGATCGTCGATATGGACAAGATCGGATATCTTGAAAGATTCAACCGCCGTGTCGAACGACTGCTCTGACAGGATCGACGACGCCGAGAACTGCGCCTTGGTGTTGTAGAAAATCCTGTTCTGGTAGGTCGTGATCCCGGTCAGCGGATCGGTCACGGCAAAACGCAACTCGATCTGCGTCAGGAACGTCTGCTTATTGTTGGAGTTGGTCGTGAAAAGAATTTCGGCGAGGTTGTTGCCGCTGGTGTTCGATCCGAACTTGGGCATCTTCGGATTGGAATCGTCCGGATTGTAGTTCGGAAAGTAAAGCTGGAAGACCTGCTGGATGATAGCCTTCTCGGCCTGCTGGTCGGCAAGCGTCTTGAGCTGCTCGATCGCGGTCGGAGGCTGACCGATGCCGAGGCTCGACACGAAGGTCACCTGCCCGGCCTGTGACACGGTGCCGATCAACTGACCGGTGACCTTGTCGTAAAGATTGAACGATCCCGTGGTGCCGTCCGGCTCAACGAGCACAGAGAACTTTGTCGGCCCATCATTGGCCGCGATTTCGACCAGCACAGCAGTGCCGCGAATGCCCATCGTGGCCACCGGCGTTTCAACGCGCATGTTGCCGTTCTTGGCAGTCTGGCCGGCGACGAAGGTGACGGTGCCCTGAACAAGGCTCATCAGCGACGAGTTCGACGATCCGTTCGGATCGAAGATCATCTCGTTGAGAACCATGCGCGCGTTCGAGGTCATGCCGAACGCGCTGCCGTCAACGAAGGTCATGCCGATCGAGGAATTCGATCCGGTCTGGATCACATCGCCCTTCTGCACGGCGGCGCCGATCTGCAGTTCGACGGAGACGCCGTTCCGGATCACGGATGCGCTGCCGGACATCTTCTGGACGGTACCGATCACCGTGCCTGCCGCAGGTGCAGCTGTTGCCTGAGCGTAGTGAACGTGTCCGGTCAATGCATCGACGATATGACCGCCGAGCGTCGCGCCGTCTTTCGTCGACAGGGCGGGTCGCGTTTCACCCTTGAAGTAATTGCCGACGACGAACTTCTGGTTGTTCCCTGAGATGATCAGGTCGCTGCCGATCCGGGTGTAGTCGCCGGAAAACAGCAGATGTGCATCAGGAACGACAACATGGCTGTCGGATGCGTGGTGTTGGACGAAGCCTGGCTTTGAATCGAACGTAAAACGCTCGCCACCCAGTGATACCGGGGAGTCGTGCGAAAATTCGGAATCAAATGGTCCGGCGAAATTCAAACCCTGCCCGCCCGTATCAAAAAGTTTATTGTTAAGAAATTGAGAATTCGCAATTCATAGCATCAAAGGCCGCAGCCCCATAGAGGATTGAACTAAACGGCATGGTTTTACATACCTCCGTTAAGTACAATTACGGGATGATGACTTGGTCTTTCAGGCGTTACTTTCCAAATCTATGAAATAGAACCGATATTTTATGCTGTCCCGCACCATAAGCGATCAATTAACAAGGCATAATCAAGCCTAGAGACCAAACGGCCGCCTCAAGGACAATTAGTCAAAACTCAATCTATACTTCAAAACTTGTGCGCTAAACTCAAACAAAACAGTCAGCGAAACACCGATTACTGCTGAGACGCGGATTTAGCATCCGGGCGCCTACGCGTTAGCTCTATCTACAATTTTAGGCAATGTCGTCAACATTAGTTCCGCATATTTGAATCCAGTTGGCCGATTTGTCCGGTGTTTAAGCCGCCGAAAAGGGGACCACGCCTAATCCTTGTGACGAAATGATCCGGTCACGAGCGCGCATATCTTTGCAGCCGATGTCCGGACAAGGGGCGTCACATGTCGGCTTTCACTGCAGCGCGCGCAGGCGCGGTAGCATTTATCTGTATTTTCAACATGTTGGGCACACCGACGCATGCGGCGGCTTATGCCCTGCGCGAGAGCCCGGCCGGTGCCGAGGACGCCCCCGCACCTGCCCCTGCCGAGCCTTTCGGGCTTTCAACCTCCGCCCTGACCGACGGCCCCCTTCGCGCCAAATGGCTGGCAGCCGAGCGCGCCATTGCGGCCGAAGCGGACATTATCGCTGGCTGCGCCAGCGATCCGGCACATTGCACGTCCCAGCCGGCGCATCGATTCCTCGAAATCGTCAACGCCGCCGCTGCCCGCGAAGGTCTTGCCCGCCTGGGTGAGATCAACCGCGCGATCAATCTCGCCATCCGGCCGGTCAGCGACCGGGCGCAGTACGGTGTCGAGGACCACTGGTCCTCACCGCTGGCCACTCTGGCGGCGGGGGCCGGTGACTGCGAGGACTATGCAATCGCAAAGCTGGTTGCGCTTCGCGCGGCCGGCGTCGCGGCGGAGGACCTCCGCCTCGTTATCATTCGCGAGAACGCGACCGGCGACGACCACGCCGTGGTCGCGGCACGGTCCGGCGGTCATTGGCGCGTGCTGGATAACCGCACGTTCCTGATGATCCAGGACAACGGGTTCGGCAAATACCGGCCGCTGTTTGCAATCGACGCGGAAGGCGCAAAACGCTTTGAACAGCCGATGTATGCGAATGCTGCACCGATCACGCAGTCCCGCCCCGCCGAGATCGAGACGCGCAATCCCGTCGCCGATGCCGGCGCAACGGCGGTCGGATCGAACACGGCGACTGTTGCGTTCGACGAGTTCTGTATGACGCTTGCGCTGTAAGGCAACGCACAAGGTTCGGCCAGATTGACTCCCGGTCCAATCAATTCACCTAGTGGAGTGGATTTGACATTCGCGACCCACCAGCCGGAGGTTCGCAACGCGAATGTCAAATCCAAAACTCCACTACAAACCTATATTTGCTAGTGGTCCTTCCATTCTAACATTCGCAAAATCGTACGCCGAAACGGGATGCGAATGTTAGAATCGGACCACTATTGTCCATCGCTCAGGTCTTGGCGATGCTCTGGATGGTCGCGACAAACAGCAGCGCCGCGAGGGTGACGAGCACCCATCCCGGGTTGTCGCACAGGACCGCTCCCTGAACACAGATTTGGTCGGCTAATGGCCAGCCGCGGTTCCGTGTTGCACCTGCGAGCAGGAAAATACCGCCCGCGCCGGAAATTGCGAGAATGAGCTGACGCATGGATACACTCCTTTCCGCCGCCCATGTTCGGCGCGAAGGAGTGAATCAATGCTTGTTTCGACCGATGAAACATCGGTCCTTCACGCAAAATTCAGCCGGGCTTGCCGATCGCCGCCTGGTCAAACGCCGCTGTAATGGCGGCAAATCTGCCCTCGACCTCGGTGCGCATGTCGGGATGCGTGAAAATGTAGAGTTCGTTGGCACGGATCGCGGCAAGCACACGCGCCGCCACGTCCGACGGATCCAGTCCGTTCCGGATCAATTCGTCGATCATGGCGACCAGCGCAGCGGTCGGACTTGCCGGGTCGAGCGTTTGCGTCGGGCCATACTGCTCCGTCCTGTTGCGCCCGCTCTCGCCGATACGGGTGCGGACAAATCCGGGACACAATACGCTGACGCCGATCCCGAACGGCGCCAGTTGCGGCGCGAGCCCTTCCGACATGCCGACCACGGCAAACTTGCTCGCGGTGTACGGACTGAAACCGAGCGCGCTCTGCATTCCGGCCATCGATGCGGTGTTGACGATGTGGCCACCTTCGCCGTGCGCACGCATGTGCGGCAGAAAAGCCCGGATGCCGTGAACGACGCCCATCAGGTTGACATCGAGCACCCATCGCCAGCTATCCAGCGCGATATCCTCGATACCGCCGCCAGCGGCAACGCCGGCATTGTTGCAAACCACATGGACGTTTCCGAATGCATCGAACGATGCCTTGGCCGCGCGCTCGACACTGGTCGCATCGGTCACATCGCAGTCAATGCCACGCACGTCCGGACCGACGTTGTGCAGGCTTTTGACTGCGGCCTCCAATGCGTCGGTCTCGATATCCGCAAGCATGACTTTCATGCCCGCTTCCGCAAAGGCCCGTCCGAGCGCGAATCCGATACCGCTCGCACCGCCCGTCACAAATGCTGTCTTGCCGGCAAGCTCCTGCATGTTTCCCCCGCGATCCGTTCAAAGCGCGGAAGCGATCATGTCACGATCCGGTGAGTGGAGACCAGCGTGATCGCCACTTCACAAGTGACCGCCACCTGATCGTCACCCGCAAATATCGCCCCGTCTTAAAATGGACACGCGCGCGCGGCTTAGTTTGTTTTTACACCGTCGCTCCGGTGGAACTGCGGAACAAACCGGCGCATTTGTCGTGGAAGGGATTTGCCGATGGCGACACGCATACAGCGACTCGCGGAATTTGACGGCAATGGTGAACCGTCACCTGAAGAGGCAGTTCAGGTTCTTTGTGAAGACAAGAGTGGAACCTATCAGTTGCCATTCGCTTGCCGCCGCGTTAACGGCGAATGGCGCAACAGCGAATCCGGAAGCCTTGTCGAGGCAATGGTCGTCGGATGGCGGCGGCCCAGAGGGACATGATCCGAAAGATCATGTCCCCAAATATCCGACGATTACTTTTTCGCCTTTGAGGCGGCGTACCGCGCCTTGGTCTCAGCATTCATCGGATAGAGGCCCGGCAGTTCTGCGCCGTTGTTGACCTCGTTGACGATCCAGCCCTCCATCGCCTCTTGCTCCGGACCTTCGGTCAGGATCAGTTCGAGGAAGGCTTGCGGGATCAGCACCGCGCCGTCCTGATCGGCCACGATAATGTCATCGGGAAACACGGCGACGCCGCCGCATCCGATCGGCTCACCCCAATTGACGAACGTGAGCCCGGCAACCGACGGCGGAGCAGAAGCGCCATCGCACCACACCGGCAGGCCCGTGCCGAGCACGCCTTCGAGATCGCGCACCACGCCATCCGTGACCAGAGCGGTGACGCCGCGCTTGGCCATGCGCGCGCACAGGATGTCGCCGAAAATTCCAGCGTCGGTAATTCCCATCGCATCGACCACGGCGATGCAGCCCGCCGGCATCGCCTCAATGGCGGTGCGGGTCGAAATCGGCTTCGACCACGATTCCGGCGTCGCGAGATCTTCACGCGCCGGGACAAACCGCAGGGTGAAAGCCGGACCGACCAGACGCTCCTGCCCCGGACGCAGCGGACGCGACCCGCGCAGCCAGACATTGCGAAGCCCCTTTTTGAGAAGGATGGTCGTGATGGTGGCGGTCGTGATCTTCTTGAGCGTTGCGACGGCTTCGGGCGAGAGCGACATGAGGCGGACTCCGATGTGGTGGCCACGCCTTGTTGCGAAAGCAGGGCATGGCGTCAAGGCGACAATCGCGTGAGCGGTAATCCCCGCTTATGGGCTGCGATAACGCCAACTTATTTGCCATTTAGACGCCAGTGTCGGACAAATGGCGATCGATCCTTCAGATTTTCGGCCCGTCGATGACCGCTTCGCCCCGCATCCTCCCGTCCGGAGATACTGCCCTGACGGTCGAGTTCGGGCGCAGCATCGATCCGGTAATCAACCGGCAGGTTCTGGCGCTTGACCGCAGCGTCGCGAGCGAGGCTGTCACCGGCGTGCTGGAAACGGTTCCGACCTACCGCTCGCTCCTGGTTCATTACGATCCGCTGCTAGTCGGCTACGCAGCATTGTCGGAAAAGCTGCTCGCGCTGGCGCAGCGGCCTGTTCCCGCCGAAACCGGCGTCCGGCGCTGGCGCGTGCCTGTGGTTTATGGCGGCGACTACGGCATCGACCTCGACGACGTTGCGCGCGCACACAACATCTCGACATCCGACGTCATCGCGAAGCATACCGGCTGCGAATATCGCGTGGCGATGATCGGCTTCACGCCCGGCTTCGCCTATTTGAGCGGCCTCGATCCCGTCATCGCAACGCCGCGCCGCGAAAGTCCGAGGACGCATACACCGCCCGGCACCATTTCCATCGGCGGCGTGCAAGCTTGCGTGCAATGCCTCGCCGCGCCGAGCGGCTGGCATCTCCTGGGACGAACGCCGGTCCGCACCTTTTATCCACAACGCGATCCGGTGTTCCTGATGGAGCCCGGCGATGCCGTGACCTTCCATGCCATCGCGGCCAGCGAGTTCGCTGCGCTCGATCGCGCGGCTGAGCGCGGCGAAACCGTCGCCGAATTGGTCGCGTCATGAGCAGGCTTGTCGTCATCACAACAGGACCCGCGACGTCAGTTCAGGATGCCGGACGCTTCGGCGCGCAGCGCTATGGCCTCACCACCAGCGGCGCGATGGATCGCGTCTCGCTGGCAATGGCGAATTGCCTTGCGGGAAATACGCCGTTCGCCGCGGCCATCGAGGTCGGACCGTTCGGCGCATCGTTCACGGCACGCAATGGCGCGGTCCGTGTGGCGCTGTCAGGCGCTGCGCGTGTTGCGGACATCGCAGGATCGCCGCTGTTGTTGAACGAAACCGCGCTGATCGCGGAAGGCGAAACGCTCAAGCTCGGCGCTGCGCGCAACGGCATGTTCAGTTACCTTGCGGTCGAGGGCGGCATCGCAGGCGAACCCGTGTTCGGGAGTTTGTCGGTGAACGCGCGCGCCGATCTCGGCAGCCCCTTCCCGCGGCCGCTGCAGGTTGGCGATACACTCGATGTCGGGACCGCGCAGATTGCTCCCTATGAGCGCGCGCTGGACACATTCGATATGCCGCAGACGCCGATCCGCGTCGTCATGGGACCGCAGGACGACGAGTTCGGCGCAGCGTGCGATGTGTTTCTCAACAGCGAGTGGCGCATCTCCGCCACCAGTGACCGCATGGGCTATCGGCTCGAAGGCCCGAAGGTCGTCCATCCCGGCGGGCACAACATTGTCTCGGACGGAGCGGTGCACGGCAGCATCCAGGTGCCCGGTAACGGCCAGCCCATCGTGCTGATGGCGGATCATGGCACGACCGGCGGCTATCCCAAGATCGCGACGGTCATCAGCGCAGACCTCGGACGTTTTGCGCAGATGCAATCGGGCGCGATGATCCGTTTCAAGGCGGTCAGCGTCGAGGACGCACAAACCGAGGCGCGCAATCTGGCCGAATTCATGCGCGCGCTGCCCGGCCGCATTCATGCCGCAGGCGGATCGAGCCTCAATCTTGTCGAATTGCAAAAGGCCAATGTTGCAGGTGTCGCCGTGAATGCTATCGACACCGGCGAACCCTAATCTTCCACGAAGGCGTACCATGATCATCGATCTCAATAGCGATCTCGGCGAAGGCTTCGGCGCATGGGAGATGGGCAATGACGACGCCATGCTGGGCCTCGCCAGCAGCGTCAACGTCGCCTGCGGTTTTCATGCCGGCGATTCCGACATCATGCTGAAGACCGCAAAGCTCGCGAAAGAGCGCGGCGTCAGCATCGGCGCGCATCCCGGGTACCGCGATCTGCACGGCTTCGGACGGCGGCCGGTGCCCGGACTGAATTCATCCGAGATCGAAACCATGGTCGCCTACCAGATCGGCGCGCTGCAGGCGGTCGCCGCACTGGCCGGTCACAAGGTCACCCACGTCAAGGCCCACGGAGCGCTGTCAAACGTGGGATGCGTCGACGACATGACCGCGCGCGCCATCGCCGCTGCCATCAAGGCCGTCGATCCGAATTTGTACTTCGTGGTGCTGCCGAACACCGGGCTGGTCCGCGCCGGCGAAGCCGCAGGACTGAATCTGATCTATGAGGTGTTCGCCGACCGCGCCTATGAGGACGACGCACAACTCGTGGCGCGCAGCAAGCCCGGATCGGTGCTTCATGACGCCGATCAGATCGCGCAGCGTGTGGTGCGCATGGTGCAGGACAACGCCATCACCGCCACATCAGGAAAAGTCATTCCTGTGAAGATCGATACCGTGTGCATTCACGGCGACACGCCCGGCGCGGTCGACATCGCGCGCAAGGTGCGTGCGGAGCTGGAGCGCAGCGGCATCAGCGTCGCACCATTCAACTCGCGCTGATTTTAGTTGTGGTCGTCCCGGCGAAGGCCGGGACCCATCATCCCTGTCGATACATCTTGCAAAGACGTGTTCGGCCGGTCTGCATCAATTGATGAGCCGGTGGCTACAGGTCCCGGCTTTCGCCGGGACGACGGCTACATTTGTCCATGGCTCACTAGCTCGCCGCACTCGCTTCCATCGGCTGCTGCACGTCGGTCTGCGCGATCAGCCGCTTCAATTCCGGAATACAAGAGCCGCAATTGGTTCCGGCCTTCAGCTTCGCGCCGATCTCAGCTGTCGTAAGCGAGCCTTCCGCAATCGCGCCACAGATCGCGTTGCGTCCAACGCCGAAACAGGCACACACCACGGGACCGTCGTTCGCGACACCATCCGCGGACTTCCCCGACAACAGCAGCCGCCGCTGCTCGTCACTGATCGTCTCCGCCGCGAACGCGGCCTTCACAGCTTCCCAGTTAGGTGCCGCTTCCGCCGGACCGATGAACAGACAAGCCTCCAGCGAATCTCCGGAGAACTGCGCCGCACGATAGACATCGTGTGCGGCGTCCTCATATTCGGCGATATGGCTCGCTTCTCCGTGCGGTGAGAGAAAGGTTTTCCAGTTCGCGACATCCAGATTGCCGGCAAGCAGGTAGCCATATCCGCCGATCACTGCGACGCGCGACCACCACACGTCCTTTGGAAAGGACATCGGCTTGCGTGACAGCACGAACCCGCGCTGTGCAAACGCGGCAGCTTCGATGGCGACGGGCGTCGCCTTGTTCTCCGGCTGCCCCGAGAACGGATCGGTGAACGGCGCAACCAGCGCTCCCACCCGCCCCGACGCGGAATTTTCCTCGCTCCAGTGGATCGGCGCGAACAGCATGCCGCGCTGCTGCCGTTCACTCACGACAACCTTCAGGATGCACTGGCCGAGATCGGTCGCGAGCCGCGCGAAACCGCCGTCGACAATGTCCGCCTGCACGGCATCGGTAGGATGAATCTCGACATACGGTTCAGGCAAGTGCTGACCGAGGCGCGGGCTGAGCCCGGTGCGCGTCATGGTGTGCCACTGATCGCGGATGCGTCCCGTATTCAAACGCAACGGCCGTGCCTCGGAGGTCGCGCCGCGCAGCATCGGAACATCGGGCGCGATGAAGTGTCCCTTGCGGTCGGATGTGTAGTACCGGCCCTCGGCGAAGAAACGCGCCTGCGGTTCGACCGCGCCATCCGGCATCGGCCACATGATCGGCGGCATGTTATCGAATCCGTCATCACCGATCGATGCGAGCGCGCCGATATCGAAATCGCGGCTGCCATCATTCTCGAACGCCGACAGCGCGGCATGTTCGCGAAAAATATCGGCGGCGGAGTCGTAGGCGAACGCCGCGCCGTAACCGAGACGCTTCGCCACCTCGCGCATGATCCACCAGTCAGGCTTCGCCTGTCCCGGCGGCGGCAGGAACGCGCGCTGGCGCGAGATACGCCGCTCGGAGTTGGTCACCGTTCCCGACTTTTCGCCCCACGCATGCGCCGGCAGAAGAACATGCGCGCCGGAATTGATGCTGTCGTTGGATTGCACGTTTTCGGAAATCACCAGCAGATCGAGCTTGCGCATCGCCGCACGGACTGCGTCTGCATTCGGCAGCGACACCGCTGGGTTGGTGCCCATCACCCAGAGCGCCTTGATCTCTCCGCGCCCGATCGCCTGAAACATCTGGACGGCTTTCAGCCCTTCGTGTGTCGCGATGTGCGGCGCTTTCCAGAACCGGCGCACGCGGTCGATGTCCGGCGGCGTGAATCCCATATGTGCCGCGAGCTGATTGGCGAGACCGCCCACCTCGCGCCCGCCCATGGCGTTCGGCTGGCCGGTCAATGAGAACGGTGATGCGCCCGGCTTGCCGATGCGTCCGGTCGCGAGATGACAATTGATGATGGCGTTGACCTTATCGGTACCCTGCGCCGACTGATTAACGCCCTGCGAATAGAGCGTCACCACGCGTTGCGTTTTCGCAAACATCTGGAAGAACGCCGCGACGTCGGCTTCGGAGAGCCCCGTTGCCAATGCAGTCGCGGCGACGCTGCCGGCGATGCTGCGCGCCTTCGCCAATCCCTCCGCGAAACCGCTTGTATGCTCATCGATATAGGCATGGTCGAGCGCGCCGTTGTCCGCCAGATACGACAGCAATCCGCTGAACAGTGCAGTATCTGTGCCGGGCTTGAGCCCGAGAAACAGATCGGCATCGCCGGAGGTCTCGGTCTGCCGCGGATCGATCACCACGATGCGCGCGCCGCGCTTCTGCTTGTTGACGATCATGCGCTGGAACAGGATCGGATGGCACCAGGCCGCATTCGATCCGACCAGCACCAGCAGATCGGCTTCGTCGAGATCCTCGTAACAACCCGGCACGGTGTCTGAGCCGAAGGCGCGGCGATGACCGGCAACCGACGAGGACATGCAGAGCCGCGAGTTGGTATCGACATTCGCCGTGCCGATGAATCCCTTCATCAGCTTATTGGCGACGTAATAGTCTTCCGTCAGCAACTGGCCCGACAGATAGAAGCCGACCGATCCCGGACCATGCTTTGCGATGATATGCTGCAGCCGGTTGGCGACATGATCCAGCGCATCGCTCCACGCCACCTGTTCGAACTTGCCGTTCGAGCAGCGGATCATTGGGTCGAGTAGTCGCTCGCTCAGGCCCAGCGTCTCGCCGAGCGCCGAACCCTTGGAGCATAGCCGCCCGAAATTCGCTGGATGCTCCGGGTCGCCGGCAATCGACGCGCCACCCTTGCCGTCAGGCGTGGCGATGACGCCGCAGCCGACACCGCAATAAGGACAGGTGGTTTTTGTGGGAGCGAGGGATGGATCGACGTTCGTCATGCGGTTCCCCGCACGACAAACAGTTCAGAGGTCAGAACGGATGGTAGGACAGCGTGCCGAACACGATGGCTGCGATCAGCGCGAATGAACCGTACACCGCGAGCATATGCACGCGGTTGTCCGGCTCCGCCTGAGCAGAGGCGGCCCGGGCATGGGCTTCGATTCCAGGCACAACATCTCGCATCGCCGATCTCCAGTCGATCACGTGATGCGATATTGAAGCGCTCGAGCGGCCGGTTACAAGGCATTGGCGCAAAAGACGATAAAGTTGCCCCCGCCTGCGCCGGGGGAGAGAAAATTCCTCCCGTCGCAGCCTGCGGAGAACGAACTGTCTCCGGCAAAACCAGCGATTTGTACCTTTCCACCATCAATAGACGTCCTGCTGGTAGCGGCCTTTTTTCTTCAGATCGGCCACAAAGGCGATCGCTTCGTCGGTCGATCGCGCCCCAAACTGGGCTGCGATATCCACCAGCGCGCGCTCGACGTCCTTCGCCATCCGCTTGGCATCGCCGCAGACGTAGACGTGTGCGCCGTCAGCGAGCCAGTTCCACAACTCGCGGCCAACCTCGCGCATGCGGTCCTGAACGTAGAATTTTTCAGCGCCGTCGCGCGACCACGCCAGCGACAAGCGCGTCAGCACGCCCGAGGTTTTCATCGCGTTCAGTTCGTCGGAATAGAAGAAATCGTACGCGCTGCGCTGATGGCCGAAGAACAGCCAGTTGCGGCCGGGCGCCTTGGTGGCCTGACGGTCGTGCAGGAATGCGCGGAACGGCGCGATGCCCGTGCCGGGGCCGATCATGATGATCGGCGTGTTCGGATCCTCCGGCAGGCCGAAGCCGTGGGCCTTCTGCACATAGACGCCGAGCTGATCGCCGGGATTGATCCGTTCCGCAAGGAATGTCGATGCAAGCCCAAGCCGCTTGCGCTTGCCAATGACATAACGCACCGCATCGACGGTCAGCGACAGCTTGCCCGGCGTGGCGTTATGCGACGACGAGATCGAGTAGAGACGCGGCTGCAACGGCTCCAATGCCTCGACGAAGGCCTCCGGATGCGGGCGCACGCCGGAAAACTTCTGCAAGGCGGCCAGCACGTCCAGATTGGCGGCATCGCCGTCCGGATCGTCGCCGGACGCCAGCGCC
Source organism: Afipia massiliensis (assembly GCF_014203115.1). Taxonomy (GTDB): domain Bacteria; phylum Pseudomonadota; class Alphaproteobacteria; order Rhizobiales; family Xanthobacteraceae; genus Afipia; species Afipia massiliensis. The sequence continues at coordinate 42,941 of NZ_JACHIJ010000001.1, forward strand.
CGCGCCTTCTCGCGCTGCGCGCCGCCGGTCACGAACGAGAGCAATTCAAACAGCGTGTCCGGTGCCGGAGACAGCGAGACGTCGTTGAGCAGCACCTCGCGCAACGGCTTGCCGTTGACCTCAACCATGTGCGACGCGCCGAGCATCGCGATGATCTGGTCCACAAGGCCGAGATCGTTGGCGGCGAACACGCCGAATGAATCGCCGACGACATAATCGAGACCGGCCTGCGCGAGATCGAACTCGATATGCCAGGTCTCCTTTTCGGAGCCGGGCTTGTTGACCGGACGGCGCGACAGGAACGAGGCCTTCACAGGATTGTCGCGCGAACGTCCCGGCTCCGCTGCGGGTGCCGCAGCGACAGGCGCAGCGGCAGGTGCATTTGCGGAGGACGATGCCGCGGCAGGCGCCTTCTCAAGCTCCTCATAGAGCGACTTGAGCATCCGCGCGGTTTCCTTGCCGCCGGGAACGCAGAGATTGAGCCGCGCCTCAGCCTTGCTGGCGATCACCTCGGAATAGTCGTGGCAGTTGTAACCGCACTGGCCGCAATCCTGCTGCGCCATCGCCGCCATCATCTTGCGGCGGACCGGTCGGCCTTCCGCCAGCTTCATGCGGTCGGCAATCGGCATGGTCTGGTCGTGCCAAGGCGCTTCGCCGTCATCGCCGTCGCCGGCCGCATCCTTCATGACCGCCGCGCCCTGCTCCGCCGACAGCGGCGTCACGGCGTTGTCGAGCGATACCAGACCGGCAAAGAAGCCGTTCAGCCACGAGCGCTGTTCCTGCGAAAACGGCGCGGTTTCCGGGATGATCTCAAGCTGGCCGGGAGGAGTTCTCTGGTTCATCACACAGACTCCATTTCAGTCATGCGCTTGAGCGCGTCGATCTCGGTCCGCTTGGCGAAGGCGACAAACGTTTCATCCTCCGACGCGCGATGGGCGACGTAGGCCTTCAGGACACGTTCAACGGTGCGCGGCGCGTCTTCCGCCTTCACATTCTGAAACAGTTCACGGCCCATGGTGGCGTCCGTGCCGAACCCTCCGCCGACCAGCAGGTGATAGCCATCGACGGTATCGCCGTCGTCGTTGACCGGAACACGCGCGCCGATCAGGCCGATGTCGCCGATGTAGTGCTGAGCACAAGAGTGATGGCATCCGGTAAGATGGATGTTCACCGGCGTCTCAAGCGGCACGCGCTCGTCGCACCATGCCGCGATCTCTTCCGCATTCTCCTTGGTGTGAGTCGCCGCGAAGCGGCAACCTGTCGCTCCCGTGCAGGCTATCAGTCCTGCGCGGAGCGCCGATGTCGTCGTTGCGAGACCCAGCGCCTCGATAGCAGCGGTAACGGTCGCCACGTTGGCGTCAGCCACACCGGAAATGAGCAGGTTCTGCCAGACCGTGAGACGAATATCGCCGTCGCCGAAATCGGCGGCGAGTTTTGCGAGGCCACGGATCTGCTCCGGCGACAGGCGACCGAGCTTCAGCGCAACGCCGATCCAGTTCAGGCCTGCCTGCTTTTGCGGATGCACGCCGATATGCGCAAAGCGATCATAGGCCGGGCGCGGCGCAATCGCCTCAGCCGGCACGCGCGCGAGCTTGCGGCCGAGCTTTTCCTCCACCGCCGCGAGAAACTTGTCGAAGCCCCAGGAGTCGAGCACGTACTTGAGCCGCGCCTTGTTGCGGTTGGTCCGGTCGCCGTTCTCGATGAAAACGCGCACGATCTTGTCGGCAACGTCGGTTGCTTCCTGCGGCTTGAGGATGACGCCGGTATCGCGGGCGAAATCCTTGTGTCCGGTGATGCCCCCGAGCGCCAGCCGGAAGTAAATCCCCGGATCGATCCCAAAGCCTTCAATTACCTCGACCGCCTGAAAGGCGATGTCGTTGGTCTCCTCGAGTGTGGCGATGCGCCCTGCTCCGTCGAACGCCACGTTGAACTTGCGCGGCAGGCCGTACAGCGAGCGGTCGTTGAGAATGTGAAAATGCCAGTCGCGGGCATAGCGCCGCGTATCCAGAATTTCCTGCGGATCAATACCTGCAGTCGATGTGCCGGTGACGTTGCGGATGTTGTCGGCGCCGGAGCCGCGCGAGCACAGTCCGAGGTCCTGAAGACCCTCGATCACGTTGATGGCGTTCTTCGGCTCGATTTCGCGAAGCTGGAGATTGGCGCGCGTCGTCACATGGGCATAGGGCCCGCCGAAATTCTCCGCGATGTCCGCGACGCCCGCGAACTGCCAGTGCTTCAGGATGCCGTTCGGAATCCGCAAGCGGCACATATAGGACGCCTGCGTCGGCGCGACGTAGAAAATCCCGTAATAGCGCCAGCGGAAGTTGTCCTGCGGCTTCGGCGCTTCATTGTTTTCCGCCTGCTTCACCAGTCGCGGATAAGCATCGAACGGATGCTCGTCGCGTTTGAATTTCTCCTGATCGTTGAGCTTGCCGCCCGCGGCGACGGTGCGGTCCTGCGCCTTGAAGTGGATGGCGTCAGGTCCGACCGGCTCGGACTTCGCCGGGGCACTTGTGCGCGCGGCGCGCGAGGCAGAGAGCCCCGATACGAATCCTTCGAGATAACGCTTCTGGTCCGGAGAAAAATCGCTGGACATGCCTCATGCGGCCTTCGGTTGTGCGAGCGCGCGGCCGAACATCATGTCGCCGCGGATCGCTTCGATGGACGCCGTTGTCCTGATCAGTTCGAGGTACCAGAGCGCATCCTGCGTATCGCCGACCAGGACCGCCCCCTTGAGGCGGCCATCAGCCACCACAAGTTTCTTGTAGGTGCCACGCCGTTCGTCATTGAACACAAGCGTGTCGGTGTCGGTTTCACCGAGAAAATCGCCAGCAGAAAACACGCTGACGCCCGAGACTTTGAGATTGGTGGAAACGACGCTGCCGGTGTACTGCGCCGGACGCCCTGCAAGGTGATCGGCAAGCACGCGAGCCTGCTCATAGGCGGGCTCGACAAGCCCGTAACACGTACCGCGATGTTCGGCGCATTCGCCGAGCGCGAACACGTCGGCATGGCCGGTCCGCAACTGGTCATCGACCACGATGCCGCGATTGACCGGCACGCCTGCATCCTTGGCCAGCGTAACGTTCGGCCGGATGCCCGCGGCGAAGACCACGGCATCGGCTGCAATCACCCGCCCATCCGACAGTTCGATGCCCTGCGTCGTATCTTCGCCCAAGATCTGTTTGGTGTTGGCGCCAAGCAGAACTTCGATGCCCTTGCTCTCGACAAGCCGCTTCAGCAGCGCCGCCGCCGGCGCATCGAGTTGCCGCTCCATCAGGCGGTCCATCAGATGCAGCAGCGTAACCTTCGATCCGGCCTTGGCGAGGCCATAGGCTGCTTCAAGGCCGAGCAATCCGCCGCCGACCACCACGACACGCTTCTTCTCACGCGCAAGCTTGAGCAGAAGATCGACGTCGCGGCTGTCGCGGAACGTATGGACGCCCGGCAGGTCCGCGCCGGGCACGTTCAGCCGGATCGCCGTCGAGCCGGTGGCAATGACCACCTTCGAGAACGGAACCGCCGCGCCGTTCGCGAGGTGGATCGTGCGTGCGCTCAGATCGATCGAATTGGCGGCGCAGCCGTAAGTCAGCGTCACACCGCGGTCGCGCCACCACGACGCCGACCGCAGTTCGATGTCCTGCGACGTGGTTTCGCCCGCCAGCACCGACGACAGCAGCACGCGATTGTAGGCGAGCCTCGGTTCGTCACCGATCACGGCGATGGCGTAGCGGCCGAGCGCGCGCTTCGCCATCTCATCGACAAGGCGAGCGGCGGCCATTCCGTTGCCGATGATGACGAGAGGTTCGCTCATGCCGCGCTCCTATGCCGCCTCGACGAACCGATGACGCTCATAAAGGAACTCAAGCACGCGCTGCCGGCACTTGAGGTAGATCGGGTTGGCGGCAAGATCGAGCCGCTTGCGCGGATGCGGCAGCGGCACGTCAAGCACCTCGCCGATCCGTGCGCTCGGACCGTTGGTCATCATCACGATGCGGTTGGAGAGCAGCACGGCTTCGTCAACGTCGTGCGTGATCATCATCACCGTGTTGTTGAGCTTCTGGTGCAGCGCCATTACCGAGTCCTGGAGATGGGCGCGGGTCAGCGCATCGAGCGCGCCGAACGGCTCGTCCAGCAGCAGCACCTTCGGCTCCATCGCCAGCGCGCGGGCGATGCCGACGCGCTGCTTCATGCCGCCGGAGATTTCCGACGGGCGCTTGTCCTTGGCATGGGTCATCTGCACGAGATTGAGGTTGTGCATCACCCATTCGTCGCGCTCGGCGCGGGTCTTGGTCTTGCTGAACACCTTGTCGACGCCGAGACGGACGTTGTCATAGACCGTCAGCCACGGCAGCAGGCTGTGGTTCTGGAACACCACGGCGCGATCAGGTCCCGGCGAATTCACCTCGCGGTCCTCGAGCAGCACGCCGCCCTGCGTGGCGTTGGTCAGCCCGGCGACGATGTTGAGCAGTGTGGACTTGCCGCAGCCGGAGTGGCCGATGATCGAAACGTAATCGCCCTTCTCCACGGTCAGGTTGATGTCCTTGAGGACCTCGCTCTGCGTCGAGCCGCGGGTGAAGACCTTATCGACGTGGTCAATCTTGAGATAAGCCATTGTCATTCTCCGCTAGTGTCCCGTATCCGACGTTCGCTTCACTCTGCAGCGCCTTCCGAGCGAACGTCGGATACGAAAGGACACTAGCAAGTTATAATTCTAGTGATCCTTTGGTTCTGACATTCGTAAAGGTGCCTGCGGAAGATTACGGTATGAATGTCAGAACCGGATCACTAGCTTGCCTGCGCGCCGCGCGTTGCGATGTTCGCAACGAAGGCCACGATGCGGTCGAGTACAAATCCGACGACGCCGATGTAGGCGAGCGCCACGAAGATGTCGGACAGCCGCGATGAATTCCACGCGTCCCAGATGAAGAAGCCGATGCCGACGCCGCCCGTGAGCATTTCAGCGGCGACGATGGCGAGCCACGACAGGCCGATGCCGATACGCAGACCTGTGAAGATGTACGGCGCGGCCGACGGGATCATGATCTTCCAGAAAAACTCGAGCTGGTTCAGCCGGACCACGGCGGCGACATTGCGATAATCCTGCGGAATGTTGCGAATGCCGACGGCGGTATTGATGATGATCGGCCAGATCGAGGTGATGAAGATCACGAAGATCGCCGAGGGATTGCTGTCGCGGAAGGCCGCGAGCGAAATCGGCAGCCACGCCAGCGGCGGCACGGTGCGCATCACCTGAAAGATCGGATCGAGACCGCGCATCGCCCAGATCGACTGGCCGATGATCGCGCCGACGAGTACGCCGACGACGCTCGCAAGACCGAAGCCGACAGCTACGCGCTGCAGCGATGTCATGACGCGCCAGCCGAGACCGATATCCTGCGGCCCGGCGACGAAGAACGGATCGACAATCAGGTCCTTGGCGTCGGCCCAGATCCGTGACGGCGACGGCAATGTCGCGCCCGGCTTCATGCAGAGGATCTGCCAGACGCCGAAGATCAGCACGAGCATGATGAACGGCGGAATGACGCGCGCCGCCAGCGCCCGCAAATTGGGAGACAGCGTATCCGTCACAAAGTTGCGGGATGATTTCGGCAGCGAAACCACGGCGGCGGTCGTCGTGGCCGGTGCGGCGGCTGAGACTGTGCTGGTGGTTTTGGCGAGCGGCATGTTCATGAGATTGCCTCGGTTGTGTTAGGTGCGAGGCCGCCCCTGCGTGGGGCGGCCCGCAGGTTCTCAGGCCTCGATACGCTTGATCGACAAACTCTTGAGGTACGCCGACGGATTTTCGGGATCGAAAACCTTGCCGTCGAAGAAGGTTTCCTTGCCGCGTGATGACGAAGCCGGAATGTCGGCTGCGGCAACGCCGAGCGCCTTGGCCGCCGACCGCCAAACGTCTTCGCGGTTGACCTTGTCGACCAGCGCCTTGACGTCCGTCGTCGGCTCGAACTTGCCCCAGCGGATGTCTTCGGTGACGAACCAGGCGTCATGACTCTTGAACGGGTAGGACGCGTGGTCCTGCCAGAACTTCATGAACTGCTTGGTGCCCTTCTCGACGCGGCCGTTGCCGTAGTTGATGTCGCCGTTGGCGCGGCCGATGATGTCGGCGACCGGCACGTTGAACCACTGCCGTTTTCCGACGATCTCGGACATCTCGGCGCGGTTCGCGGGCTTGTCGCACCACTGCTGCGCTTCCATCACGGCCATCAGGATGGCCTGCGTCGCCTTCGGATACTTGTCGGCATATTCGGCGCGGATGCTCAGCGCCTTTTCGGGGTGCTTCGCCCAGACTTCGCCTGTGGAGCAGGCGGTAAAGCCGATGCCCTGATTGACGAGCTGTTCGTTCCACGGCTCGCCGACGCAGAACGCGTCCATGTTGCCGACCTTCATGTTCGCCACCATCTGCGGCGGCGGAACGACAATGGTCGAGACGTCCTTGTCGGGGTCGATGCCGCCGGCTGCGAGCCAGTAGCGGATCCACAGGTCGTGAGTGCCGCCGGGGAAGGTCATCGCGATCTTCACTTCCTTGCCCTCGGCCCTCTTCTTCGCGAAGGCCGCCTTGAGCGGAGATGCGTCGCTGGTGACTTTCAGATCCTTGTATTCGTTGGAAACCGAGATGGCCTGGGCGTCGAGATTGAGCCGCGCCAGGATGTACATCGGCGTCGGCACGTTGTTCTGAGTCACCTTGCCGGCCGAAATCAGGTACGGCATTGGCGTCAGGATGTGCGCGCCATCGATGCCGTTCTTCTCGCCGCCGAGCACGAGATTGTCGCGCGTGGCGCCCCACGACGCCTGCTTGTTGACCTCGACGTCGGGCATACCGTGCTTGGCAAACAATCCCTTCTCTTTCGCGATCACCAGCGCGGACGCATCCATCAGCGCGATGTAGCCGAAGATCGCCTTGGTCACTTCCGGTCCGGCGGTCTGCGCGAACGCACCGCCGGGAAAATTCAGTCGCGCGGCGGCCAGCAGCGCTGCCGTTCCAGCACCTGCCTTGAGCAGCGCGCGGCGGCTCATCTTGCGGTCCGCGATTCCCTTTTCGCCATGTTTGGTGGTCTTGGTCATCGTGTCTGTCGTCCTTTCGACCGTGTCGCTGTTTGACTGCCGTTCAATCGCCCTACGCACAGGTCTCCTCGCCGCCCAAAACAAAAAGCCGCCACCTCGAGACGCGCCCGTGAGGCTCCTCGAGACAGCGGCATTGCTGTTTGGGTCATCGGTGGACCCGGCAGGCCTTCGTCTCGGCCTACCCCAGCTATTCAAGGATCGTGCCAGCCGCGTGCGGCGCAGCAAATCCATATTTTTCAGGGGTTTGAGGCAGTGCCTTAAGATGAAGCAGGCCGCCGGCGCGGCCTCTCCAAACGGCAAATGCCCACATTTTGCGCGCCACACAAAAATTGGGCAGGCGGCAATTCGCAGGAACTGTGGTCAGGAGAAACGGCGTCCGATCGTCACGGACCCGAGGTGTGCGGCGATGTCATTGGCATCGAACCGCGCGCCGTCGAAGGCTCCCACGCCGTCCGTCACACCATGCGCAGATCCGGCAGGCGCGCCGAGCGCGGCGTCGTACAAATCGGGCCGGAACACCCTCTTGGCCCGCTCCAGAGCCTCCGGCGAATAGGCAACCTGCCCCCATCGCACCATCTGGGCATAAAGCCAGGCCGCCTGCACGGGATCGGGCCGGGCCGCCCCTTCGCGTCCGACCAGCAGATAGCGCTCGCTTTGCCGCATCGTTCCGTCCGGGGAGATTTTCAGGCGGCCGTCGAGCGTGCGCCGGATCACCTCGGGATCGACATCGATCCGGTTCGGCATTGCGAGGATGCGCGCGACCTCAGCCCGGTTGTCCGGGTTTTCGATGAAATCGGCAGCATTCCCGTGCGCGCGCGTGAGTTTTGCGACGATCTCGGGATTTTCCAGCGCCCACTTCTCGCGAACCGCCAGCACCTTTTCCGCCGCACGTTCCAGAATGTCCGACACGAAATGCAGGATGTGCCCGACGCCAAGATCGACCGCGACCGAATTCCATGGCGCGCCGACACAGAAAGCATCGACATGGCCGTTGGCGAGACTGTCCACCATGAAGGGCGGTGGCAGCACCACCAGCCGGACGTCCTCATCCGGATCGACGCCGCCGGCGGCCATCCAGAACCGGAGTTGATAGTTGTGGGTCGAGAACGGGAACGTCATGCCGAAGGTGAGCGGTTCGCCGCCGGCCTTGCGACGGGCCGTAACCACGCGCGCCAGCGCCTTCGCGGTCACCATCGGATCGAGCGGATCGCCGTCCGCCTCGCCCATGATCGCAGCATACAGCGCAGGTGACACCGTGATCGCATTGCCGTTCAGGCCGAGATTGAAGGGCGCCACGATCGGCACTTTGACCTGCGACAGGCCGAGCGTGGATGCGATGGCGACCGGCGCCAGCAGATGCGCAGCATCGAACAGGCCGATATTGAGCTTGTCGCGGACGTTCGACCACGACACCTCGCGCACCAGCGTCACGTCGAGGCCTTCAGCGGCGGTCAAGCCCTTGTCGACGGCGACAATCAGCGCAGCAGCATCGACAAGCGGAATGAAACCGATCGTGAGCGGTCTACCGGTCATTTCAACATCTCCGCCGCGGTGATGATCGATTGGGCGATTTCGCCGATCTTCTTTTTCTCGCGCATGGCGGTCGAGCGGATCAGCACGTAGGCCTCCTCCTCCGAGAGACCTTTCATCTTCATCAGCACGCCCTTGGCGCGATCGAGAATCTTGCGGTCCTCGAGCGCCGATTTGGTGCGGTCCAGTTCATCCTGCAGCTTGGCGAAGGCGTTGAAGCGCGAAATGCACAGATCGAGGATCGGCTTGATCCGCTCCTTCTTCAGGCCATCGACGATGTAGGCCGACACCCCCGCCTCGACCGATTGCTGGATCGATGCGGCGTCGCTCTGGTCCACGAACATGGCGATCGGCCGCCGCACGGCACGGCTGACCTGGAACATCTGTTCCAGAACGTCGCGGCTGGGGTTTTCGAGGTCGATCAGGATGACGTCGGGATCGAGCGCATAGATTCGCGCCAGGAGATTGTGCATCTCCGGAATGTGCTCGACACTGGTAAAGCCCGCGTCCCGCAACCCTTCCTTCAGGATTGCCGCGCGGATCGGGCTTTCGTCGACAATGACGATCTTAAACGACGAATCCGCAGCCATTCACACCCACATTCCGGCAAAACAACCCTAGCACGCGTCAGCGATTGGCTTAAAGCCTTGTATTTATAGGTAATCAGGGATAGCTCCTGCGTTCTCCCAACAGGTTGGACGGTATGGAACAGGGCGTCGCCCCAAAAGTCAGTTTTGTCTCGCTTGGATGCCCCAAGGCCTTGGTGGATTCCGAGCGGATCATCACGCGCCTGCGCGCCGAGGGCTACGAGCTCGCACGCAAGCACGACGGCGCGGATCTGGTGATCGTCAACACCTGCGGGTTCCTCGACAGCGCCAAACAGGAATCGCTGGGCGCCATCGGCGAAGCCATGGCCCAGAATGGCAAGGTCATCGTCACCGGCTGCATGGGCGCGGAACCCGAGCAGATCGAGAAGGCATACCCGAACGTGCTCTCGATCACCGGACCGCAGCAGTACGAGAGCGTGCTCGACGCCGTCCATCGCGCGCTGCCGCCGCTGCACAATCCGCATCTCGATCTCGTGCCGCCGCAGGGCATCAAGCTGACGCCGCGCCACTACGCGTACCTGAAAATTTCCGAAGGCTGCAACAACCGCTGCACCTTCTGCATCATCCCGAAGCTGCGCGGCGATCTGGTCTCGCGCCCGGCCAAGGACGTGCTGCTCGAAGCCGAGAAGCTTGTCACCGCCGGGGTCAAGGAACTGCTGGTGGTGTCGCAAGACACCTCCGCCTACGGCGTCGACATCAAGTATGCGACGAGCCCGTGGAAGGACCGCGAGGTCCGCGCGAAATTCTTCGACCTGTCACGCGAACTCGGCGAGCTCGGCGCATGGGTCAGACTTCAATACGTCTACCCTTACCCGCATGTCGACGAAGTCATCAGCCTGATGACCGAGGGCAAGGTGCTGCCCTATCTCGACATCCCGTTCCAGCATGCGTCGCCTGACGTGTTGAAGCAGATGCGCCGCCCCGCCGCGCAGGACAAGACGCTCAATCGCATCAAGAAGTGGCGCGAGGAATGTCCGGACCTGACGCTGCGCTCGACCTTCATCGTCGGCTTCCCCGGCGAAACCGATTCCGATTTTCAGTATCTGCTCGACTGGCTCGATGAAGCGCAGATCGATCGCGTCGGCTGTTTCAAATATGAGCCGGTCGCAGGCGCGACTTCGAACACGATCGAGAACCCCGTACCTGAAGAGATCAAGACCGCGCGCTGGAACGCATTGATGGCGCGGCAGCAGAAGATTTCCGCGCAGCGGCTGAAGCGCAAGGTCGGCACGCGCCAGCAGGTCATTATCGACGAAGTTGGCCCGACCGTCTCGAAGGGCCGCTCGAAGGCCGACGCGCCGCAGATCGACGGCAATGTCTACGTCTCAAGCCGCCGCCCGCTGAAGGTCGGCGACATCGTCACCGCCAAGATCGACCGCGCGGATCAGTACGACCTGCACGGGACGGTGGCGGGGTTCTAACGCAGATTCCCGCTCGTCCCCGCGAAAGCGGGGACCCAGACTTGTAAATACCCGAGTGAGTTCTGGATCCCCGCTTACGCGGGGATGATCGGATTTTGGAGACGAAGCCGTTTACGGCTTCAGAATCCCCGACCCCGTGGTCATCCGGCTCTCGAGCTCGCGATGCGCCTTCTGCGCATCCTTCAGCGCATAGGCGTGGTTGATCGGCACATGCAGCGTGCCGCTAATGACGGCGGCGAACAGCGTATCCGCGCCTTCCATCAATTCCTTGCGCGTCCCGACATAGTCGTTGAGCTTAGGCCGCGTCGCGAACAGCGAACCGTGATTGTTCAGCTCCGCGATCGAGAACGGCGGCACCGGCCCCGAGGCATTGCCGAATGACACGAACAGCCCGCGCTGTTTCAGCGACTTCAGCGATCCCGCGAACGTGTCCTTGCCGACGCCGTCATAGACCACGTCGCACAACTCGCCGCGGCTGATCTGCTTCACGCGCTCCGCAAAATCTTCCTGCTTGTAGAGAATGACGTGGTCGCAACCGTTGGACAGCGCCAGCTTTGCCTTCTCCTCTGTACCGACGGTGCCGATGACATTTGCACCCAGTGCCTTCGCCCACTGACACGCGAGCAAACCGATGCCCCCGGCTGCGGCGTGGATCAGCACACGATGGCCGGGCTCAACCTTGAAGGTCTTGTGCAGCAGATAATAGACCGTCAGTCCCTTGAGCATCAGCACCGCCGCCTGCTCGTAGGAGATATGGTCGGGCAGCTTCACCAGCTTGTCAGCGGGAATGTTGCGCTCGGTCGCGTAGCCGCCGAGATTGAAGTAGTAAGCGACACGGTCGCCGGGATGGAAATTGGTCACGCCCGGTCCGACCGACACCACCTCGCCCGAGGCTTCGTTGCCGACGATGAACGGCAGGCCCGGAGCCTTGTACAGACCGGTGCGATAGTACGTGTCGATGAAGTTCAGTCCGATGGCGTGCTGGCGGATGCGGACTTCACCGGCGCCGGGCGCAGGCACATCGACATCCTCGTAGATCATCACTTCCGGACCGCCCACCTGATGGACGCGTACAGCCTTGCTCATGGTTTCTCCCGACCTTTTTCTCAAGCAATCTCAACCGGGAGCGAAGTCCATCGGCAGCAAATTGTCAACGCGGACCAAAGCCGCGCCTTAGCCCGCTGTGCTTTTCACCCTTTTCTTGCGGTTGCGCTTGGCCAGGATGTTGAAGAACTCCACCGCCGCCGAGAAGCAGATCGCGACGTAGATGAACGCGCGCGGAATATGGAAATGGAATCCGTCCGCGACCAGCGCCACTCCGATCAACACCAGGAACGCCAGCGCGAGCATCTTGGTGGTGGGATGCTCGGCGACGAACGCTGCGACCGGCCCTGACGACAGGTACATCACGCCGACCGCGATGACGACCGCGGCGACCATGATTTCGATATCCTGCACCATGCCGATCGCGGTGATGATGGAGTCGACCGAGAACACGAGATCGATGACGATGATCTGCATGATCACCCAGAAGAACGCACTCGGAGATGCCTTGGCTTGTTCGTCGTGATCCCGCGCCTCGACCTCGGCATGAATCTCGTGGGTCGCCTTTGCGATCAGGAACAGGCCGCCGACGATCAGAATGATGTCGCGCCATGACAGCGCGAACTTGGCGATAGTGATGACAGGCTCCGTCAGCCCGATCAGCCAGACCAGAATGCTCAGCAGCGCGATCCGGAAGATCAGCGCCAGTGCGAGGCCGATCTTGCGCGCCTTCTCGGCCTGCGCCGGCGGAATACGCGACACGATCACCGACAGGAAGATCACGTTGTCGATGCCCAGCACGACTTCGAGCGCCGTCAGTGTCAGCAGCGCGACCCAGGCTTCCGGACTTGTCAGTAATTCCATCATGCGCGTTTCCCGCCTATCAATCGGATCAGGACATCACTGAGAAGAATATACACGCCGATGGCGCAGAGCCCGGCGGTGACCCACACCGGTGCCTCGAAATTGGTGGCAACCGCGATCATTGCCAGGATCGCCCAGACCACCAGCAGCGCGATGTTCAGCATCCGGAACCGTGTGGTGCGCAGCGGATGCATCACATGGAACGGCACGAAGGTGAGAACGACGAGAACAGCAAGCGCAATACTCCCGACCGCAGCCGGCGGCTTCAGCAGAAACAGATAGAACGCCGCTCCGTTCCACAGCGCCGGAAAGCCGCGAAAATGATTGTCGTCGGTTTTCATCCGCCGGTCCGAGAAGTACAGCGCGCCGGAAATGACAATCGCTCCGCCGAGCAGCGGCGTGGCCAGCGGAATCAGCAGACCGCTGGCGGTAATCGCATAGGCCGGCACGAACACGTAAGTCAGGAAATCGACCACCAGATCGAGCGTGTCGCCGGACCAGTTCGGCAGCACATCGCCGACCTTGAGCCGCCGCGCCAGCGGACCGTCGAGAGCGTCGATCAGAAGCGCCAGCCCGAGCCAGCCGAACATCGCCGCCCAGTGTTCCCTCACCGCCTCCAGCATGGCGATCAGCGCAATCGCGCCGCCGAGCGCCGTGAAGATGTGGACGCCAAACGCGCGCACGCGCGTTCTGGCGGGAAACGGGGGCTGGTCCTGCGGGCCGGGCTCACTCATATGCACCCGTCACTAACAGGATTCCCTTCGTTTTGCATATCCGGGATCCTGCCTTGCATTGCGACGGAACGCACACCGGATTTGCCTCAAATGCCGGTGAGGATCACAACCCGAAATCCATTGTGACACGGGAAAATTCCGACCATAGATACCCGCATGACTGACTCTGCTCCGCACATCCATCAGGCCGCGGTGGTCGGCGGCGGACCCGCCGGGCTTGCCGCCGCCATCGCGCTGGCCCAGGCGGGCGTCGACATCGCCCTGATCGCCCGCCGTTCGCCCTATGCCGATAACCGGACCACGGCCCTGCTCGGCGGCTCGGTGGACTTCCTTCAATCGCTCGATGTCTGGCAGCGGTGCAGCTCCGACGCAGCCGCACTGCGCACCATGCGGCTGGTGGACGACACCCGCCGCTTGATCCGCTCGCCCGAAGTCAAATTCTCGTCCGACGAGATCGGAATGGAAGCGTTCGGCTACAACATCGAGAATCGCCTCCTGATGGTCGCGATGGAAGCGCGCGCCGCCGAACTGCAGAACCTCGTGCGCGTCGATGACGAAGTAGAGTCGGTTGTCACGGGCGAGTCCTCGATCGAGATCACCACGAAGCAAGGCCAGTCGTTTTCAGTTGCCCTCGTCGTCGGCGCGGACGGGCGGCATTCGCTGTGCCGCGAAGCCGCAGGCATCGGCGTCAAGCGCCGCGATCTCGGCCAGTCGGCTTTGACGCTGAACGTGGCGCACACGCGTCCGCACGGAAACTGCTCCACGGAGTTTCACACCGAGTCCGGCCCCTGCGTGTTCGTGCCCCTGCCCGGCGATCGTTCGAGCATCGTCTGGGTGGTGAAGCCGGACGAGGCCGCGCGCTTGAAGAGCCTCGACGACGCGGCGCTCGCCCTCGCCGCCGAGCGGCAATCGCATTCGATCCTCGGCAAGCTGACCATCGCGCCGGGCCGTCATGTATTTCCGCTGGGGATTGAAAATCCCGACCATCTGGCTGCCAAACGCATCGCGCTGGTCGGTGAAGCCGCGCATGTGCTGCCGCCGATTGGCGCGCAGGGTCTCAACATGGGCCTGCGCGATGCCGCCGATCTTGCGGAGACCGTGCGGGACACGTTGTTGATGGGCGCCGATCCCGGCGACGACGCCGTGCTGCAACGCTATGCGCGCGCGCGGCGTGCCGATGTGTTCAGCCGGACCTTCGCGGTGGACATGGCGAACCGCACGCTGCTGAGTGATTTCCTGCCCGCGCAATCGCTCCGCGCCGCCGGCATGCACGTGCTCAACACCATCGGCCCGATCCGCCGCCTCGCGATGCGCGAAGGCCTGTCGCCGTCATGGCGCGGGCGATAGCACGTCGGTTGTCGGCGCACTCATCGCGAAACCGTGGTCTTATCGAACCGGAACTAAATGAACGCGATCAATTGTGCCGCCGCTGGCGGCAAAACTTTTGGTTGCTGCATCAATCAAAGCATCGACCTTGGCGACATCAAAACCGGGATCGGCAGCATTCAATTCAAGGTCGGTTTCAACGACCAGCACTGTCACCACGCCGTCCTTGTCGATCTCAATCGTGGTCCAGATATTCTTTGCGTTGGGATGATTAACCGTCATCGGACATACTCCCTGCAATCCGCCTAGCCTACCACAGCTTCAGCAGGAGTACGGCATCCGGTTGGCCCGGCGGTGCAGCAAGGGGTTGATGAGCATGCCGTCGTCAACATCCCTTGCAGATGCTTTTGACCTCACGGAAACACGATCACGCCCGTCTTGATCATCCACATCACGCTGGTCAGCGTCACCACCGACACGAACGTACCGACCAGCACCAGCGTCGATGCCGGTTCGATCCAGGTGTCGTACTGACGCGCGATCACGAACACGTTGAGCGCGGGCGGCAGTGACGCCAGCAGCAACGCAGTCGCCGCCCATACCGGCGGAAACGGTCCGAGCAACAGCAACAGGCCGACCACGATCAGCGGATGCAGGATCAGCTTGACCAGGATGACGCCGGGAACCTCCCATGGCACCCGCTCGAACGGGCGCAACGCCACGGTGACGCCGAGCGCGAACAGCGCAACGGGTGCTGCGGCGCTTTGCAGAAACTGGAACATGTTGTCCACCGCAACCGGCACCGGCACATGGAAGGCTGCGACCAGCACGCCGAAATAGGACGCGACGATCAGCGGATGCAAAAGGATCTGTTTCGCGACCAGTAAGATCGTCGGCAGCAGCGGACGGCGCTCGCCGTCGGTCAGCACCATCATCAGCGGCGCGATCGTGAACAGGAAGATGGTGTCGAAACAGAAGATCAGCGCGACCGGCGCAGTCGCCTTCGCACCCAGCGTCGCCAGCGCGAGTCCCGGCCCCATGTAGCCGATGTTGCCATAGCCGCCGCCGAGGCCCGCCATCGCGGATTCGCGGGTCGACAGCTTCGCGATGAACTTCACGCCGAACATCGAGATAAAGAATGCGCTCGCGGTGGCGAGCGTCGTGGCGATCACAAACGGCGGATTGTTCAGCTCCTCGAGCGGCGTTCTTGCAAGCGTTCTAAAGAACAGAGCAGGCAGCGAAACGTAGAGCAGGAAGAAATTCATCCACTCCAGCCCGGCTTCCGGCAGCCGTTTATATTTTCCGCAGGCATAGCCGATGAAGATCAGCCCGAAATACGGCAAGGCAAGATTCAAAATATCGATCATCGGGATACGCTTAATCTAGCTGGCTGCGAGGGAGAACATGCCGCAGCGCAGAGGTGCCTCCCGCAGCGCGGATTCGGAGTTTAGGCCCTAGCATCGGCCACAATCATGGTCTATTCGACGGAGGATGATAAAAGCGCGCACCGCCAAATTTCAGATCGGCCAGATCGTTCGCCACCGGATATTCTCTTTCCGCGGGGTGATTTACGATATCGATCCGGAATTCAACAACACCGAGGAATGGTGGCTGTCGATTCCCGAGGAGATGCGGCCCCACAAGGATCAGCCGTTCTACCACCTGCTGGCCGAGAATTCCGAGTCCGAGTACGTCGCGTACGTTTCGGAACAGAACCTGCTGCCCGATGACTCCGGTGAGCCGATCCGCCACTCGCAGGTCGCCGAGATTTTCATCAAGGACAAGTCCGGCAGCTACCGCCCGCGCAATCCGTCGCTGAACTAGCATCCCCTCAACGCGCGTGATCTCTCCTTCGTCATGCCCGGACTTGTTCCGGGCATCCACGTCTGTCTGGATCAACCTCAAGCAAGACGTGGATGGCCGGGACGAGCCCGGCCAGTACGGTGCTTGAACAACGGACTTGCTTCGACCCCGTTCGAGCAAAACGCAGGCCGCTCTCTAGCCCCGCTTGCGCCCGTCCCGCTCCTTCACGAGCGCTTCAAGCTCCTCGGTCTGCTGCGCGATGCGGTCGGCGTTACGCTCTTCATTTTGGCCGCCGGACACCGCCGCAGCCTGCTCGATCAGTTGCCGGATGTTGTCCCGCACGATCGCAATGCGGTCTTCAAGTTCGGGAAGCGAGAGCGAACTGTAGTCGGGCATGCCATGGTCTCCTCTGACGCGCATCCTCTCCGGGCAGCGCTGAGCCTGCCTTACATAGATAAGACCGCCGGCTGATTTATGCTCCCGGCAACCCAAACAAAAAGGGCGCGCATTGCTGCGCGCCCTTTGGGTTTTTGCGGAGACCGCGTTACTTCGCGGCGGGATTGGCGGGCGGTGCCGCGTTTTCCAGCTTCTGGCGGGCTTCCGCCGCGCGCTTCTGAAGCTCTTCCTGCAGTTTCTTCTGCGACTCTTCGAAGACCTTCGGATCGGTCGGCGGGCCATCATAGGCCTTGGCGAATTCGGCAAGCGGAAGCGCCAGCGTCAGCGGCGCGCCGTTGGCGTTGATCGCCTGCACGACAAGGTTCTGGCCCTTCTTCATCTGGCCGAGCATGTCGGGGGTCACTTCGTAATCCGACATACAGCCGTTGGCGAAGCAGATCACGTACGGGCTCTGCAGCGGCGCGTTGGCATCGACGATGATGCGGGTGCCGTGAACGAGCTGCATGCCGAGCGGCAGGGTGACGCGAAGAAGCTTCTTCGGTTCACCTTCCGGCTCGATGATGACGGCGGCGACAACAGGCTGGCCGGATTCAATGCGGCCGTCCTTGCCGGTGAAGCAGACCTGCTTGGCGTTGGC
Source organism: Afipia massiliensis (assembly GCF_014203115.1). GTDB lineage: Bacteria > Pseudomonadota > Alphaproteobacteria > Rhizobiales > Xanthobacteraceae > Afipia > Afipia massiliensis. The sequence goes on from NZ_JACHIJ010000001.1 coordinate 60,387, forward strand.
GTCCTGGCCCTTCATGCAGAACTTGGTCCAGGGCTGATAGATCAACTGAACCTGCTGGTCGGCGGGAGCCTGCTGCGGAGCACCTGCAGCCGGAGCCTGCTGGGCGGCAGCCGGCGCCTTCGGCGCAGCCTTAGGTGCAGGAGCCTTTGGCGCAGCCTTCGGAGCCGGAGCGCCAGGAGCTGGTGCGGGGGTCTGTGCATGCACGCCAGAAATGGACGCTGCGGCCAAAAAAGCGCCAGCGGTCAGAGCGGCGAACATCCCGCCGCGCGGCGAGGCCTGCGCGGCCAAGACACGGAAATTCATTGTGGAAAACCCTTTCTGGACCTTAACGCCCGCTCCCGCCTGGGTCGCGGATGCCTGTTTGTTCGGCGGCTGTCTCGGAGCCAATTGAGGCGGATACGTGACAGTTCTCGCAGCCTTCCTCGAATAGCCCGCCTTCAATACAACGGCGGACGAAAAGATCAATGCCAACAGTGATATTTGCGGGTCGCACCCCGCAATATCGGCTCTTAACGTGGTAAATTTTGGCGTGAAGTCCGCCGAATCATTCGCCGTGCCACATCCGTTGCACCCCAACGGCAGAACCGTTGTGTGGAAACTTTGTTGCGCGGCTCTGGTCTTGTCCGACCTCGGAGCATTGCCAGTCGCGGCTCAGCCGTCGCCTGTTCCATCGCCCGTCCACTCTCACGGCATCGCCATGCACGGCGCACCGGCCCTGCCCGCCGGATTCGCCCATATGCCCTACGTCAATCCCGACGCACCGAAGGGCGGCCGGATCATTTTCGGGCTGCTGGGCACCTTCGACAGCCTCAATCCTTTCATCGTCAGGGGCATCGCGGTCCAGCACATCCGCGCCTACGTGGTCGAAAGCCTGTTGGCGCGCGGCAACGACGAGCCATTCACGCTCTACGGCCTGCTGGCGCAAACCGTCGAAACCGACAGCGCGCGGACTTACGTGACGTTCCGGCTCAATCCGCTGGCGAAGTTCTCCGACGGTAAGCCGGTGTTGGCGGAGGACGTTCTGTTTTCATGGCAGCTGATGCGTGACAAGGGCCGGCCCAATCACCGGCTGTATTACGCCAAGGTCGAAAAAGCCGAAGCGCTGGACGACCGCACGGTGCGGTTCGATTTCGGGGGAGCCAATGACCGCGAGTTGCCGCTCATCCTCGGCCTGATGCCGGTCTTTCCCAAACACGCCGTCGACGTCGCGACCTTCGAGGATACTTCCCTCACCGGCCCCATCGGCTCCGGCCCCTACCGGGTCACCGGCGTACGCGCGGGCCAGAGCGTGACACTGACGCGCAACCCCGACTACTGGGGCCGCGACCTGCCGGTGAACCGGGGCCAGTGGAACTTCGATGAGGTGCGGCTGGATTACTACCGCGAAGCCAACGGTGCGTTCGAAGCGTTCAAACGCGGCCTCTACGACTTCCGCGCCGAGAACGAACCGCTGCGCTGGCACGAGGGATACGATTTCGCGGCCGTGCGCAGCGGCGAGGTGATCCGCGACGAGATCACGCCCGGCACGCCGCAGCCGTCGGAGTATCTGGTGTTCAACACGCGCCGCCCCGTATTCGCGGACATCCGCGTGCGGCAGGCGCTGACGCTGTTGTTCGACTTCGAATGGATCAACCGCAATTACTTCTTCGACCTGTACGGGCGCTCGGCGGGTTACTTCGCGGGCTCCGACCTGTCGGCCTACACGCGCCCGGCGGATGCGCGCGAAAGGACGCTGCTCGCGCCCTACGCCGCTAGCATCCGTCCCGACATCATGGACGGCAGCTATCGCCTGCCTGTCACCGATGCGTCCGGCCGCGACCGCGCCTCGCTGCGCGCCGCGCTCGCGCTGCTGGAACAGGCCGGTTACCAGCTCGACGGCTCGGCGCTGCGCCACAAAGCCACCCGGGCACCGCTGACTTTTGAGATTCTGGTCATCACCCGCGATCAGGAACGCATCGCACTGGCCTATTCCCGCGATCTCAAGCGCGCCGGCATCACCGCATCGGTGCGCGCGGTGGATGGGGTCCAGTTCGACCAGCGCAGGCTCTCCTTCGAATTCGATATGATCCAGAATCGCTGGGATCAGTCGCTGTCGCCGGGCAACGAACAGGCGTTCTACTGGGGCAGCGCCGCCGCCGATAATCAGGGCACGCGCAATTACATGGGCGCGAAGTCCCCGGCCGTCGATGCGATGATCGCCGCACTTCTCGAGGCAAAAGAGCGGACCGACTTTGTTCCCGCCGTGCGAGCGCTCGACCGGGCGCTGATCGCCGGCTTCTACGCAATTCCGATTTATAATGCGCGGCAGCAATGGATCGCGCGCTGGAATCGGATAGAACGGCCTAAGGCCACCGCGCTCACCGGCTATCTGCCGGAAACGTGGTGGCACAAGCCGGGTGCCAAGCCGACTTCAGTGAAGCCGTGATGCGTGACAGTAACGCCGTGACCATGTGAGCGAGACCTTGCAGACCGCGCCATCCTCAGCAGCGACATCATCCGGCACGGCGCTGACGCTTGACGATCTGTTTCGCCGCACCGTGTTGCGCCAGCCCGACGCCGTCGCACTGATCGATCCGCCGAACAAGCAGCGCATCACCGGCGATGCGCCCCGGCAACTGACCTTTGCGCAGGCCGATCAGGCCATCTCGGGCATCGCCGCGCGCTTCGTCGAGGCCGGGCTGCCGCCGGGCTCGATCATCGCCGTGCAGATGCCGAACACCATCGAGTTTGTAGTGACGGTGATGGCTGCGCTCCGCGCCGGTCTGGTGGTGGCGCTATTGCCGCAACTCTGGCGGCAATCCGAATTGACCATTGCGCTCAATCGCATCGGCGCGCGGGCGATTGCCGGCGTCAGCCGTATCGAGATTGTCGATCACGGCGAGCTTGCGCTCCATGCCGCGGCGGAAGCCTTTTCCATCCGCCAGGTGTTCGGGTTCGGCCACGATCTGCCCGAAGGCATGACGCCGCTGGAAATCACGACAAGCGGCATGAACGGCTGGCTGTCGCCCACTCTGCCGGATGCGCGCAGACCGGCGATCATTTCATTCGACGTCACGCCGGACGGTTTTCGCGCGATCCCGCGCAACCACCTTCAGCTGATCTCAGGCGGCCTTGCGGTTTTTCTTGAAGCCGGACTTCCGCAGGGCGCGCGGCTGTTGTCGTCAATCGCACCCGCCTCGTTCGGGGGCTTTGCATCGACCGTGGTGACCTGGCTGCTGAGCGGTGGGTCGCTCGCGCTGCATCATCCCGCCGACCTGCAGATTCTTGAACAGCAAATCGTCGATGACCATCACGACACGCTGATCGTGCCCGGTCCGCTCGCGCTCCGGCTGGCCGAGAGCGGCACGCTCGCGCGCCCGCAAGTCGCGATCAGGCATGTCATCGGCCTGTGGCGCACGCCGGATCGCGTGACCGCAAGCAACGACTGGGAAGATACCGGCACCACGCTGACCGATATCTATCTGTTCGGCGAGATTGGACTGTTCGGCGCGCGGCGGCTTGAGGACGGCGCTGCTGCACCTATTACGCCGGGCCCGTTCGGCGCGCCGCGCGGTGCGGCAAGTTCGAAGACCATCGGTGAAATCATCGTGACGCCGAAAGCCACGCTCGCGCTGCGCGGCGCGATGGTGCCGGTCGCAGCCTATCGCATCTCGTCCGAAGACTCTCTCGCGGAAACGCCCGTGCTCGATTACGTCGACACAGGTTATGCCGCGCATGTCGATCGGGCCACGGGCGCCATCGGCATCACCGCGCCGCCTGTCGGGATCGTCGGTGTCGGCGGCTATCGCTTCCTGTCGCAGGATCTCGATGCATGGGCGAAGCGGCTGACAGCCGGTGCCATGCTGACCGCGTTGCCGGATCAACTGAACGGCTTCCGCCTTGCGGGACGCGCCGGCGACAACAGCCGCGCCCGTGAAGCGCTGGGTGAGTTAGGACTTAATCCACTGATGGTCGAAGCATTTCGCGACCGCTCCAGCGGAACCTGACCCCATCATTTCATCGATTGCATTGACCTGCCATTAACAGCCGGGGCTTAAGGTTTCGCGCAGCGCCGACACGTTCGGCAAACCGCGTTTCTCAAGAGTTTGCAGCATCATGTCGCAGCAAGGCCCGATCGTCATTGTCTCAAATCGGGAAGGCCACGCACTTTCGGGCGCGATCACGCAGGTCAAGGCGTTTCCAATGGTGGATGTCGGCTGGTCCGACGCCATGGATGCCGTTGCGCGGCTGCGGCCTGCCGCAATGCTCCTCACCGATCTCGACGGTCACGAGGACACGCTGACGGATCTCGCGGAACGCACCGCCCGCATCGATCCATATGTGCCGCTGATCGCCCTCGCCCCCGGCACAATTTTGCCGCGAAATGTTCTTCCTTTCACCGAGGCCGGCCGAACTCCAGAGCGCCTCGTCAGCCGCCTCAATGCCGCGCTGCGTGTCCGCGCGCTGCACGCCACCCTGCTCCGCCGCCTGTCCAACAACCGCGGCACCTCCACACGTATTGCGACGAGCGATCCGATTGATGACGCGACCGCCCTGCTGCTGGGACGCGGCGGCGCGTATCCGGCCCTGTCGGTTGCACTCGGCGAACAGATGGGCGTCGTCGGCGCACTCAGCATCGAAGCCGCCGCCAAGCACCTCAATGCGCGCGAGCTCGACGGCATCATCGTCGGCGACGGCTTCACGCCGCGTGTTCTGGATGCCTTTCTGACCGTGCTCTCGGAAGATTCCCGGTTCCGCAATCTTCCCGTCGTGGTGAGAAGCCTGTCTGGCCTCGCCGCCGACTACGATCTGCCGAACCTTGAAGTCGCCGACGCCGATCCGCCGATCCTTGCGGCGCATGCCGTTCCGCTGATCAGGCAGCAGGCGTTCGAGTCCCGCATCGGCCGCGCACTCAAGTCGATCGATGTGGGCGGGCTGCTCGACCCGCGCACCGGACTGCTGAACGAGGACGCCTTCAGCCGCGACTTTGAGACCGCCGTGACCGATACCCAGACCCGTGGTGCGGGATTATCCGTCGCCCGCATTTCCTTCGCGCAAGGCTCGATTTCCGAGCGGATGCGCCTTGATGCTGCGCGCATTCTCAGCCGCCTGATGCGGCGGATGGATTTCGCGACGCTCGATGAATACGGCGCGATCATTATCGTGTTCGCCGAAGCCGACCTGCGCAACGCACACGCCATCGCGCGGCGGCTCACCAGCGTATTGAAGCACACCATGTTCAGCAACAAGCGCGACCAGCGGCTCGATCCGCAAGTCACGGTCGCGACGCTGATGCCCGGCGATACGGCATCGATGGTGCTCGGGCGGCTGCACGCCGAAGGACATCGGGTGGCGTCGTAAGTTACGAAGCGCGGGATTTCGTTTCGTCATTGCGAGGAGCACTCGCGACGAAGCAATCTAGCTCTTGCTAGCCTTCTGGATTGCTTCGCTTCACTCGCAATGACGGCTTGCATAATCCGCTCGTCCCCGCGAAAGCGGGGACCCAGAACTGATTTCGAGAGCGTGAAAACTGGATTCCCGCGTTCGCGGGAATGAGCGGAATGACAGATCACGCCGCTTTCTTGCCCTCTGCCAGATTGGCGAGATCGCGCAGGATCGTGGTCGTACCTTCGACGCGTTCCTCCGGCGTTTTCCATTCCTGGAAGAACACCACCTTCATGTCCGGGCGCACCTTCGCGGCCTGCCCGTGCTGGCGGATGAAATAAACCAGCTTCTCCGGCTGCGCGAACGAGTTGTCGCGGAACGTGATGACCGCGCCCTTCGGCCCGGCGTCGACCTTCTCGATGTTGGCGCGGCGGCAATACGACTTGATCGCTGCGATCTGGAACAGGTAGCGCACCTCATCCGGCAACGGACCGAAACGGTCGCGCAACTCCGCGCCGAAGTTCTCGATCTCGTCGTCGGTGTCGAGATCTGCGAGGCGGCGATACAGCGACAGCCGGATCGAGAGATCTTGCACGTAGTCTTCCGGAATGAGCACGGGCATACCGAGCGTGATCTGCGGCGACCAGCGATCCGCGACCGGCTCGGAGATGCCGGCCTTGAGCGACAGGATCGCCTCTTCCAGCATCGACTGATAAAGCTCGAAGCCGACTTCCTTGATGTGGCCGGACTGTTCTTCGCCGAGCAGATTGCCCGCGCCGCGAATGTCGAGATCGTGTGAGGCCAACTGAAATCCCGCGCCGAGGTTTTCCAGCGACTGCAGCACCTTCAGGCGGCGTTCGGCCTGCGCGGTGATTTTCTGCTGCGCCGGCAGCGTGAACAACGCATAGGCGCGCAGCTTCGAGCGGCCGACACGGCCACGCAACTGATAAAGCTGTGCAAGGCCGAACATGTCGGCGCGATGCACGATCAGCGTGTTCGCGGACGGAATGTCCAATCCAGATTCGACAATCGTGGTCGATAGCAGCACGTCGTACTTGCCGTCGTAGAACGCGGACATGATGTCCTCGATCACGGTCGGTGGCATCTGGCCATGCGCCACCGCGACCTTCATCTCGGGCACGTGCTTGTCGAGAAAATCTTTGGCCTCTGCGAGATACTCGATGCGCGGGCACACATAGAACGCCTGACCGCCGCGATACCGCTCACGCAGCAGCGCCTCGCGGATCATCAATGGATCGTGCGGAGCGATAAACGTGCGCACCGCAAGGCGATCGACCGGCGGCGATGCGATGATCGACAGTTCTCGCACACCCGTCAGGGCGAGTTGCAGCGTACGCGGGATCGGCGTTGCGGAGAGCGTCAGCACGTGAACTTCCGCGCGCAGCTGCTTTAGCCGCTCCTTATGGGATACGCCGAAGTGCTGCTCCTCGTCCACGATCAGAAGGCCGAGGTCCTTGAATTTGATGCTCTTGCCAAGCAGCGCGTGGGTGCCGACGATGATGTCGACCTTGCCGTCCGCGAGGTCTTTCTTGACCTGGGTCATCTGCTTGGGCGCAACCAGGCGCGAGGCCTGCGCCACGTTCACCGGGAAACCCTTGAAGCGCTCGGTGAAGGTCTTGGTGTGCTGCCGCGCCAGCAGCGTGGTCGGCACCACGACCGCGACCTGCTTGCCGTCCAGCGCCACGGCGAACGCCGCGCGCAGCGCAACTTCCGTTTTTCCAAAGCCGACGTCACCGCACACCAGCCGGTCCATCGGACGTCCAGCGTCGAGGTCATGCAGCGCCGAGTTGATCGCGCCGAGCTGGTCCTCGGTTTCCTCATAGGGAAAGCGCGCGCAGAACTCGTCGTAGGTGCCCTGGTGCACCGGAAACTTCGGCGCGACGTGGACGTGCCGCTCGGCGGCGATCTTGATGAGGTCGCCCGCGATCTCGCGGATACGGTTCTTGAGCTTGGCCTTGCGCGCCTGCCATCCGCCGCCACCCAATCGATCGAGTTCGACATTGCTCTGGTCGGAGCCATAGCGCGACAGCAGTTCGATATTCTCGACGGGGAGAAACAGCTTGGTCTCATTGGCGTAGTGCAGTTCAAGACAGTCGTGCGGCGCGCCGCCGACCTGCAAAGTCTGCAAGCCCACGAAGCGCCCGATGCCGTGCTCGACATGCACCACCAGATCGCCGGTGGCGAGACTGGTGACTTCCGAGATGAAGTTCTCGAGCTTGCGGGTCGCCTTGCGCGGACGCACAAGACGGTCGCCGAGAATGTCCTGCTCGGTGATCAGTGCGATGTTTTCGGTCTCGAAGCCGGATTCGAGGCCGATCACCGCAAGCATGGTTTCGTTACGCGGCGTCGCCTGCACCGCGCGCCACGAATTGACGCTGGTGGTGTTGAGCAGCTTGTGATCCTTGAGCATGCTCGCCATACGGTCGCGCGAGCCCTCGGACCACAGCGCGACGACGACTTTCTTGCGCGCGGCCTGCAGGCCGTTGATATGCGCCACCACGCCTTCGAACACGTTGACCTTGGTGTCTCCACGCTCGGGCGCGAAGTCGCGTCCCTGCCGCGCATCGATATCGACGACGCCCTCGCCCTCAGGCAGGGCAAACGGTGTCAGCCGCGCCAGCGAACTGTCGGAAAGCTGCGAGCCCCATTCGGCCTCGGTGAGATACAGCCGGTCCGGCGGCAGCGGCTTGTAGATCGCGCCGCCACCCGGGGTGTCCATCACCTCGCGCCGCGCTTCGTAGTAGTCGTTGATCTGGGTGAAGCGTTCGCGCGCGGCATCCTCGGCCAGCGGCTCCATCACGATGGGTGCGGCGCCGAGATAATCGAACAGCGTGTCCATCCGCTCCTGAAACAGCGGCAACCAATGCTCCATGCCGGGATGACGGCGGCCTTCGCTCACGGCTTCATACAGCATGTCGTCGCGGTCCGGCGCGCCGAACGTCGCGACATAGCCCATGCGGAAACGCTTGATGGTCTCCGTCACAAGCTGGAATTCCGACACCGGCACGAGATCGAGCCCGCGCATGTCGTGCAGCGTGCGCTGGGATTCCGCGTCAAAAGTGCGGATCGATTCCAGCGTATCGCCGAAGAAATCGAACCTGACCGGCTGGTCGAGTCCCGCCGGATACAGATCGAGGATACCGCCGCGTACCGCGTATTCACCCGGCTCGCGCACGGTCGAGGTGCGGTTGTAGCCGTTGTGCTCGAGCCACGCCGCGATGTTGTCCATCGCCACGCGATGGCCGGGCGCGACCGACAGCGCCTGCGCCGCCACCACATCTCGCGCGGGCACGCGCTGAACGATGGCGTTGACCGTGGTCAGCACGATCAGCGGTTTCTCGCTGCCCTGAAGGCGCGACAGTTTCGCCAGCGTGGTCAGGCGCTGCGCCAGAATGCCGCCATGGGGAGACACGCGGTCGTAAGGCTGGCAGTCCCATGCCGGGAACTGCATCACCGGCAAATCCGGCGCGAAAAACTCCAGTGCGCGCGCAAGCTGCGCCATGCGCGGCCCGTCGCGGCAAACCACGGCGAGGCTGATGGCAGGCGGGTTCGGCTTGGCCGCGACCGCGCGTGCCATGTCCGAGACGACCAGCGCCTCCGCGCCGTCGGCGACGTTCGACAGCGTCAGCGCGTGGCCGGGGCGAAGCAGCTGGGCCGGAGACTTGACCGGCGATTTCATCGGCGCTGAACCTCGTCAACGAACAGCTTGATGCGAACGAAAATGCCGTTGGCATGTTCGCCGTCGAGCGGCTTGCCGCCACTGAACGCTGCATAGAGATCCGGGTCCGGCAGTTCGAGCAAGTTTTCGAGTTCAGCGACATCCGCATCGCTGAGATCGCCGATCCTCGCGTCGGCAAAGCCCCCGAGGATCAGATCCATCTCGCGGGTGCCGCGGTGCCAGCAGCGGAACAGCAGGCGCTTGCGTCTGTCGTCGAGGCCATCGCTCGACCGTGTCGTACCTGTCATGTCCGTCGCTTTCTCCAACGCAAAAAGCCCGGACGTGCCGGGAAGGCTGATATAGCCATCATGACTGCCGATGTCAGCATTTCTCTGGCCTTGCATTCGGGATATGCAAAAGCAGCGGCAAGTCTCCATTTTGAGTCGACCTGAATGCGCCCATCCCTGCTAAATCCGCTGTTCGCGCCCGTCACGAGCCTGTCCGGCGTCGGGCCGAAGCAGGACAAGCTGTTTCGCTATCTGCTCGATCGCAGCGAGACGCCGCGTCTGGTCGATCTGCTGCTGCATCTGCCGACCAATGTGATCGACCGCCGCGCGCGCCCGACCATCCGCGAGGCCGTTCCCGGAACCGTGGTGACGCTGGAAGTGACCATCGACCGTCACCGGCCTGCGCCTCCCGGCCGCTCGCGCGCGCCCCACCTCGTCTATGCCAGCGACGAGACCGGCGACGTGCTGCTGACCTATTTCCGCGCCAAGCCGGAGTACATCGAGAAGCTCCTGCCGAAGGGCGAGAAGCGTTTCGTCTCCGGTACAGCGCAGATGTTCGACGGCACGCTGCAGATCGTGCATCCCGACCGCGTGGTGGACGAGGAAGGCCTCGCCAAGCTGCCTCAGATCGACACGGTCTATCCGCTGACCGAAGGTCTCGCCATCGGATCGATCCGCCGCGCGATGGCGCAGGCGCTGCAGAAGCTCCCGCCGTTGCCCGAATGGATCAGCCCCGAAGTGTTGCGCCGCTGTTCATTCCCGCCCATCGCAGAGGCCCTGCACCGGGTTCACGAGCCGATCGAACTCACCGACATCCTGCCGCAGAATCCGTACTGGTCGCGGCTTGCGTTCGACGAACTGCTGGCCGGACAACTCGCGCTGGCGCTGGTGCGCGCGCAGTTGCGCCGTCCCGCCGGTGTGCGCAATGCCGGCGACGGGCACCTGCGGCACAAGATCATCGACGCGCTGCCCTATGCGCTCACTAATTCGCAGCAGGAGGCGGCGAAAGCCATCGCCAGCGATCTCAATCAGCCGATCCGCATGTTGCGCCTGCTGCAAGGCGATGTTGGCTCAGGCAAGACCGTCGTGGCGCTGCTCGCCGCAGCCGCGGTCGCGGAGACCGGCAAGCAGGCCGCACTGATGGCCCCAACGGAAATTCTCGCACGCCAGCACATCAAGACCATCGCGCCGCTGGCGGAGCGCGCCGGACTACGCGTCGCCATTCTCACCGGACGCGAAAAGGGCAAGGAGCGCCGCGAGATCATCACGCGGCTCGCAGACGGCGAGATCGATCTTCTGGTCGGCACCCATGCGCTGATCCAGGACGACGTGATCTTCAAGGCGCTGGCGCTTGCCGTGGTCGACGAGCAGCACCGCTTCGGCGTGCGCGAGCGTCTGGCGCTGACCGAGAAAGGCGACGCCGTCGATGTGCTGGTGCTGAGCGCCACGCCAATCCCGCGCACACTGGTGCTCACATATTTCGGTGACATGGATATTTCGGAGTTGCGCGAGAAGCCCGCGGGCCGTCAGCCGATCGATACCCGCGCGGTGGCCGACAGCCGCACGGGAGAGATCATCGACGCCGTCGGACGCGCCATCAAGGACGGCAAGCTGGTCTACTGGATCTGTCCGCTAGTGGAAGAATCCGAAGCGGAAGGCATCGAACACCTTACCAACGCGACGAAACGCTTCGAGATTTTGCAGAAGCGGTTCGGCGATCGTGTCGGCCTCGTTCACGGCCAGATGAAAGGCACCGAGAAGGATCGCGTCATGGCGCAGTTCGCCGCCGGCGAGATTCAGGTGCTGGTGGCGACGACCGTTGTGGAGGTCGGCGTCGATGTTCCCGCCGCCTCCATCATGGTGATCGAGAATGCCGAGCGCTTTGGCCTTGCGCAGTTGCATCAGCTGCGCGGGCGCATCGGCCGCGGCTCCGAGGCCTCGACATGCCTGCTGCTCTATCATGAGCCGCTCACGGAGATGTCCGCAGCACGCCTCAAGGTGATCCGCGAAACCACCGACGGCTTTCGTATCGCAGAGGAAGACCTGCGCCTGCGCGGCGAAGGCGAAGTGCTCGGCACCCGCCAGAGCGGCCTGCCCGGCTACCGTATCGCGCGGCCCGAGGTGCACGCCCAACTCATTGCGCAGGCACGCGACGAGGCCGTGCGGATCATGCAGGACAATCCGAAGCTCAAGGGTGAGCGCGGCGAAGCGCTGCGCTGCCTGCTTTATCTGTATGAGCGGGACGAGGCCCTGCCGCTGATCGGCGCGGGGTGAGTTTGAGCTTGTGCACGGATAGCTCAACAACCGTCATTGCGAGGAGCACTTGCGACGAAGCAATCCAGTCTTCGCCGACCAAACGCCTTGAGAGTCCTTCTGGATTGCTTCGCTTCGCTCGCAATGACGCCGTTGACAGTTCGTGCAACAATGACAGTCTCAGATATGTGAAACAGCCCTGTGCTTACATCGTCGCCAGCGAACGCAATGGGACACTCTACACGGGTGTGACTGCCGACTTGCCCCGACGAGCCTTTGAACATCGCGAAGGCCTGCTGAAGGGATTCACAACAAAATACGGCTGTAAGCTTCTGGTCTGGTATGAGCCTCATGAAACAATGCTTGAAGCAATAACACGCGAGAAGCAAATCAAGGCCGGAAGCCGAGCGAAGAAGCTTCTGCTCATAGAAAGCACCAATCCGGACTGGATCGATCTCTACGAGTCGCTGATGTGAGTTGCGGCGCTGTCCCCATCACGGCAAGCGAAGCAATCCAGAAAAATTATCAGCCACAAGCAAGAACTGGATTGCTTCGTCGCAAGCGCTCCTCGCAATGACGAAGTGAGCGAGCGGCCCTGTTCGACCGAGCCTGCGCCCTCAATCCACCTTCGCAGGCGTCTGCGACGCCGTCGCGACACGCGCAGCGTTGGCCATCTCGGCGAGCGCGTTGACCTTCTTCTGCGCGTCGCTGCCCGGCTGCACAACGCCCGCCGACATGATCAATGTCGCGGCGGCGTCGGTGCTCATATCGACTTCGATAAGCTTGGACTTCGGAACATAGAAGAAGAAGCCGGTGGTCGGGTTCGGCGCGCATGGCAGAAACACCGAGATGAACTCTTCGTTCTGCGGAAGCTTCGTACCAATCTCAACACTCGGCGGCTGGGAGATCAGCACGATCGACCACATTCCCGGTGACGGAAACTCGACGAGACCGACCTTGCGGAAGCTCGAGCCGTTGCCGGAGAACAGCGTCTCGAACACCTGCTTGAGGCCGCGATAGATCGCGCGCACCACCGGCATGCGGCCGAGCAGGCTCTCGCCGAATTCAACCAGCGTTCGCCCGATCAGATTGGCGGCGAGGAATCCGAGAAAGGTCAGCGCAAGGAACGCGACGATCAGGCCGTAGCCCGGCAGGCCGAACGGCAGATAGGTCTCGGGACGATAGACGACCGGCACGAACGGCCGCACGATCCCGTCGACCCACGTCACGAACCACCAGATCAGGTAGATCGTAATCGCTATGGGCCCTGCAATGATCAGGCCGGTGAGAAAATAGCGACGCAGCCGCGCCATCGCACCGCGCGGTGCTTCCGGCGGCGGCACGGGCGGGACACCTCCCGGGATCATATTGGGCGTGGTCTCATTCATCGCAGAACCGAACCATCCTCAAGCGAAATGTCAGAACAACATCGCAAATTATTACGACACCACTGTATCAGACTTTTCAGGGCGCGAACCGCCCGCGCTGCGACCGTTTGTCTGCCTGCGGCTTATTCAACGGTCACAGATTTGGCGAGGTTCCGGGGCTGGTCGACGTCGGTGCCCATCACCACCGCCGTGTGATAGGCGAGCAACTGCACCGGGATCGCATAGACCAGCGGCGTCACCGTAGCCGGCATGTCCGGCAGGATGATCGTCACCAGCGAGTCGACGGTGGCTTCCCTGGCGCCCTGCGCGTCGGTCATCAGAATGATCCTGCCGCCGCGCGCCGCGACCTCCTGCATGTTCGAGACCGTTTTCTCGAACACGCGATCGTAAGGCGCGATCACGACCACAGGCATCTTCTCGTCGATCAGTGCGATCGGGCCATGCTTGAGTTCGCCGGCCGCATAGCCTTCGGCATGGATGTAGGAGATTTCCTTCAGCTTCAGCGCGCCCTCCAGCGCCAGCGGATAGTTGGTGCCGCGGCCGAGATAAAGCACGTCCTGGCTCTTGGCGATGTCGCGAGCGAGCTTCTCGATCTGCGGCTCGAGCGCGAGCGCTTCCGTCATCAGGCGCGGCACTTCGATGAGGCCGTGCACGAGTTTCGTCTCGTCGGTCTCGGAGAGTTCGCCCCGCGCCCTGCCCGCCGCGATGGCGATCGCTGCCAATACTGCAAGCTGGCATGTGAAGGCCTTGGTCGAGGCAACGCCGATTTCAGGCCCGGCCAGCGTCGGCAGCGCGGTCTCGCTTTCGCGCGCGATGGTCGAGGTCGGCACGTTGACCACGGAGATGGTGTGCAGCCCCTGCGACTTGGCATAGCGCAGCGCCGCCAGCGTATCGGCGGTTTCACCGGACTGCGAAATGAAGATGGCGAGGTCGCCCTTGCGCAACGGAGCTTCGCGATAACGAAACTCGGAGGCGACATCGAGTTCGACCGGCAGCCGCGCCAGCCGCTCGAACCAGTATTTTGCTACGAAGCCCGCATAGCTCGCGGTACCGCAGGCCGTGATCGACAGGCGCTGAATGTCTTTGAAATCGAAGGGCAGCTTGACCGGCATCGCCACCTTCTCGGTGGCCATGTCCACGTAATGCGCCAGCGTGTGACCGACGACTTCGGGCTGCTCGTGAATTTCCTTCGCCATGAAGTGGCGGTAGTTCGCCTTATCGACCAGCGACGTCGCGGTGTTGTGCTTGACGATCTCGCGTTCGACCACGGCGTTCTTGTCGTCGTACACCGTCGCATCGGCGCGGGAGAGAACGACCCAGTCGCCGTCATCGAGATAGCTGATGGTGTCGGTGAAAGGCCCTAGCGCGATGGCGTCGGAGCCGAGATACATCTCGCCGTCGCCATAGCCGACCGCGAGCGGCGAGCCCTTGCGGGCGCCGATCATCAGATTTTCCTCGCCCTTGAAGATGAAGGCGAGTGCGAACGCGCCGTGCAGTTGCGGCAGCGTCGCCTTCACTGCGTCAGCAGGCGACAGGCCTTTGGCGAGATACGAGTTGACGAGGTGCGCGACGACCTCGGTGTCGGTCTCGCTGGAAAACGTCGCGCCCTGCGCTTCGAGCTGCGTGCGCAGGTCGCGGAAATTTTCGATGATGCCGTTATGGACGACGGCGACGTTGTCGGTCGCATGCGGATGCGCGTTGTTTTCCGTCGGCTTGCCGTGCGTGGCCCAGCGCGTGTGACCGATGCCGATGTGCCCGCCGAGCGGCGAGGACTTCAGCACGGCTTCGAGATTTTTCAGCTTGCCCTTGGCGCGGCGGCGATCGAGCAGCACGCCTTCGAGCGTGGCGACGCCTGCGGAGTCATATCCGCGATACTCAAGACGCTTGAGCGAGTCGACCAGTTGCTCGGCAACCGGACCCCGTCCGAGAATTCCTACAATTCCGCACATGCGGTTCGATGTCTCCAGCCCGCCCCAATGCGGCCTTATGTACCGAGGAATAACACAATCCTGCCTCAACAATTGTTGCGGATTGAGACAGAGTAAACCGTTAACGAAATCAGCGCGGTAACAGGCCGCGTCTTACTTTTGACTTTTGGGCTTCCGATTGAGCATTTTCATCTCGCGGAAGCGCTTTACCCACCCCTCGCGGACGGTCTGCTGGCTGCGTTCAACCGCCAGCGAATCGTCCGGCACGTCACGGGTGATGACCGAGCCCGATCCGATAAAGGCGCCAGCGCCGATCTTGACCGGCGCTACCAACGACGAATTGGAGCCGACAAAAGCCCCCGCACCGATCTCGGTCCGGTGCTTGTCGAAGCCGTCGTAGTTGCAGGTGATGGTGCCGGCGCCGATGTTGGCGTTCTCGCCGATATGAGTATCGCCGATGTAGGTCAGGTGATTGACCTTCACGCCGGCTTCCAGATCGGCAGCCTTGGTCTCAACGAAGTTGCCGATGCGGACGCCCTCGCCCAGCACGGTGCCCGGCCGCAGCCGCGCATAAGGACCGATGGACGCGTTCTTGCCGATGCGCGCGCCGACGATGTTCGAGAACGAATGGATCACCGCGCCGTCTTCAATCGCAACGCCCGGGCCAATGACGACGAACGGCTCGATGGTGACGTCCTTGCCGAACGTGGTGTCCGCAGCGAGGAAAACCGTTTCCGGCGCGATCAGCGTCACGCCCGCGTCAAGCGCGGCCTGGCGCAGCTTGCGCTGCATCACCTGTTCGGCTTCGGCGAGCTGGGCCTTGGTGTTGATTCCGCGCACTTCGTCCTCACTGGTTTCGATCACGACTGCCCGCAAGCCAAGCTCGCGCACGATCGCCACCGCATCAGTTAGATAGTACTCGCCCTTGCTGTTGCCATTGCCGATAGCATCAAGGATTTTCAGCGCTGTTTTACCTGCAAACGCCATGACGCCAGCATTGCAAAGCGTGACGGCCCGCTCGGTTTCACTGGCATCGGCATGTTCGCGGATCGCAGCAAGCTGTCCTTTGTCTTCCAGCAACCGTCCGTAACCTGTCGGATCGGCGGCACGAAATCCGAGTACCGCCAGCGCCGCACCATCCTTCAACGCAGCGCGCATTCGTTCGAACGTGGTGGCATCAATCAGCGGCGTATCGCCGAACGCAATGAGAACATCGTCCGCGCCGGCTGCAATCGCTTCGCGCGCCGCCAGCACCGCATGGGCTGTTCCGAGGCGCTCGCGCTGCACGAAGGTTTTGGCCTCGGGCCGCGCGCGCCTGATTTCGTCGATCACCGCCTGATGATCAGGGCCGACCACCACCGCAAGCGCGTCACTCTTTCCGCCGGGCGCAGCCGCCAGCACATGGGCAATCAATGATCGGCTCGCAACGGGATGCAGCACCTTGGGCAGACTGGAGCGCATGCGGGTACCCTCGCCGGCGGCAAGTACGATCGTGAGGGTTGTTCTGCCCGACATACGTTTTCCCTGTACCACACGCAGAAGCGCGCCGGCGACGTCTTACCCGAGAGTGCCGAGGGACAAAAGCGTTTTGGACGCTCTCCTGCGCGCGCGGACCCCGGCTTCCTGTTAATCTTTACACAATGATTCGCCGGGACACGGGAGGGCCACGCCTGCGCTATGACCAAGGACAGCCACCAATTCCGCGATGATCTGACGGACGACGACGGCGCCGGCTGGATCAATCGGTTTCTCGCGGAAGAGGACGAATTCGACAGGCGGTCGATGTGGCGGCTGGCGTCGTGGGGCGTCGGCTCGGTCGGAGCGCTGATCATTGCCATTCTCGCGACGCGATCTCCGGCCGCGATGAACCGCGATCAATTGGCATCCGCGGAAATCGCGCGGCAGTCGCAGCAGGTCCAGTGGATCGCCAAGGAAAGCCAGAACAAGGCGCGGGAACTTGCGGCAGCGGTCGAAACACTCAATGGCGACCGCGATCGCCTGTACACGCGCGTAACCATACTTGAACAGGGACTGGACTCGGTAACGGGTGCGCTGGCGCGCCCAGCGGCAGCTACGCTGCCGGCTATTCCGCAGGCGACGCCTGCAGCAACAGCGCCCGCGCTGGTCCCCACGGCCGCATCTGCTGAAGCCGCCGACCTGATTGGGCCGGTCAAACCCGTCGAGGCGAAAGCCGAACCGGTAGCACCACCTCCCAAGATTGCGCCGGTCGCGACAGCGGCTCCTGGTCCTGCAAAACCAGCCGAGCAGAAAGCCGAACCTCTACCCGCCGATCCTGCGCCGACGGTCACGGCTGCTATCCCGCCATCCGAACCGGTCACTAGTGAAGCGCCATCGGCGAGTATCGTTCGCAAGACAGAATTCGGCGTGGATCTCGGCGGCGCCAAGTCGATCGAAGGTCTCCGCGCCGTCTGGCGCGGCGCGCTTAAAGCTTATTCGCAACAGCTTGCATCATTGCAGCCCATTATCGTGGTGAAGGAACGTCACGACGGACTGGGGATGCAGTTGCGGCTGGTTGCCGGGCCGCTGTCGGACGCGGCAGAAGCCGCGAAGCTGTGCGCTGGATTCCTGACCGAGAGCAACCGTCCTTGCGAGACGTCCGTATATGAAGGCCAACGCCTCAGCATGATCAGCGGAAAACAGCCGGAGGCAAAGAAGCCAGAAGCCCCGGTTCACCGCGCGAAGCGGCGGAGCAAACAGCGCAGCGAGCCGGTCGTCGAAGAACGACCCAAAACGTCGTCATTCAGCTCATTTTTCGGCAACAGATAACGCCCAAACTTTTGCAGTCCGGGTTGTATCGTCATTCGATCCGAACCATATTCGGCGCATGAAAAAAGAGCCGTTCAGACTGACCCCCTATCAGGTGCAATGGATTCTGGTCGTGGGGTTTCTCACCATCGGATACGCCCTCTATCTGCGTTATCTGGCCATCGAGTTCGCACAGGTTCGCCTCGAATGCGACGCCGGTTTGCAGACCATGCTGTGCAAGACACGGCTGACGATGACCTACCTGTTCAAAAACTACGTGTTTGGAATAACAGCCCTGGTTGTCGCGCTGCTGCACGTGATCCGGCCATCGATCGTCACCCTGACCATCGGGCTGATCGCCGCGTGTTTTGGAATCGTGCTCTACAATATCGGCCTGTCGGGCGTGGCGATCGGGCTGCTTATTCTGGGGTTTGCGCGACCCGCGCCCGCGACAGCGTAAGCGCCAGCAGCAGATACAATCCACACGTCCAGAGCGACTGCCAATTGGCCGGTCCCTCATTGAAGCCGATATAGATCGCCGAGAGCGCAAGCGCGCCGGCGAAGATCGACTCCGCGATCGGGCGCTTGCCCGACGCGGGCCGGTTCAGCGCCGTCAGAAGCAGGAACGGCACGACGGCCATGGTGAGAGCGGCAAACTGGAAATCGCGGTAGCGCGGATCGAACACGAAGCCGAGCGCGGTCTGCGTCGCGATCACGGTCGTGACGAGCAGCACGAGCCCGAGAATGGTCTGCATGCGTGAGGTGGTGCGATAATCGCGCGGACCGAGCAGCTCAAGAAAGGTCGGAAGGCTGCGGCCATACATCACGGTGTTGGCCACGACCAATGGCGACAGCACGGCGGCGCCGAACAGCAGGATGCCGACGGTCCAGCCGCCCACCCCAAGGCTTTCGACAATCAACTTGTCGAACGCCACGCCGAGAAGCGCGCCGCCAGCGGTGGCGGAGATTCCAACCGTCATCCATGAACTCAAATGCGGCGACCACGGCCTGCGGCGCAGCGTCAGCAGCGCAACGCCAAAGACGAGCACCGAGAAGATCATGCCGGCAGCGGCATAGACCTTCGCGCGCGGGAAGTTGGTGATCGGCTCACCCGCCGGATATTTCAGGTCGCGCGTACCACCGGCATCAAACAGGCCCCAATGGCCGCCGACAGTCCCTTCCCACATGCGTTTCCAGGGCTGATCGTAGGCTTCGATCAGGTTGACCCGGAACTTCTCCTGACGGGCCAGTTGAAGGATCTCGGACACCACCCGCGCCTGATTGGCCCGCGAGGGCAACGCGCCTTCGCGCATGCGCCCTGCACTCGGCCAGCCGGTTTCGCCGATCAGGATTTCCTTGTTGGGAAATGCGACCGCCATTCGCTTACGAATCGAATCGACGTGGCTTGCAGCATGCCGCGCGCGGATCGGGTGATCCTCCCAATACGGCAGAATGTGAATCGTGACGAAGTCGACCGCGTCATAGACGTCACGGTTCTTCAACCAGAATTCCCAGACGTCGGCATACGTTACCGGAACGCCGGCTTTCGATTTCACGTAGCGGATGTTTGCCACCAGGTCGGCTGCGGTCATCTCACCCCGCAACAGCACCTCGTTACCGACGATGACCGCACTGACCACACCGGGGTACTTCTTGGCGAGCGCGATGCCGGTTTCCATCTGCGTCCGGTTATCGACGCGGTTGGTTCCGATCCAAACACCGAGCATCACCTTGAGGCCGGCGTTTTCAGCAAGCTCCGGAATCCGTTCGAGACCATTGCCAACCGAATAGGTGCGGACGCAGCCGGTGACTTTGGCGAGCTGTGCGAGGTCTTCCGCTATCTGCTCCGGCGCGATGACCAGTCCCGGTTCGAGCGGGTTTTGCCCTCCCCGGAACGGCGCGTAAGACACGCATTCCAGCTTCGCTGCGGGGTCGATTGGCGCGCGCGCCAGCATGATCGGCGTGGCCAACCACCACCAAACTGCGGCAATAGCGCTCAGGGATATGACCAGAAGGGCCAGTGGCGTACGAAGCGAAATGGTTCCGTCCTCCAGGGAGGCACGTCGATAACCGCTCCGCGCTGGTCTGCCAAGACCCCAACCGATACCTCCCCCCGGTCTTCTCGCCGCATGCCTTTACCCAAACGCACCAAACTTCCGCCTTGCTGGACAAAAACATAAATGTCCTTCATTGGAATCAGGCAGTTGCGGTAAAGGCAATCTTCCGCCGCAATAGCGGGGCATCTGTTTGGCGCCGAGCGTTGCCGACTGGCACGCCATTCATCGGGGATTTCATGGGTCGGGTTCGTACCGGGTTTCGAGTTGCCATTTTTCAGCGAGTCGCCGTTCCGGCCCTTGCTCTGTTTGTCGGGATCGGGGCCGCCATCGCTCAGAGCGGCGACCTCCGGGCTCAGGACACAGCCCCCAAGCAAGCTCCCGGCGACGCCGCCAAGGACAGCCAGCGCAAGGCCGACGAGTTCGTGGAAGCTGCGCAGGCGATCAACGGCCCCGCAGGAAATCCGGAATGTGTCTGGCTCGGCCGGCGCGTGGTCGGTCTGATGTGGCGCGACGACCTTGATACCGCGTTCCGCCATCTCGATCTTTACGAGCGATTCGGTTGCCCCGGCGGTCACATCCAGGCTGCGTTCCGCTGCGTAGTACGGTTCGGCGCGACAATCGATCCCAAGGTGGCCGAAACCCTTCAGGGGCGCGTTCAGGCCTGCTGGATCAATCCGGCCGCGCAGCCGCAGGCGGCTGCCACGCCTGCCGCGCCCGCACCTGCCGCAGCGACACAGCCAGCCCCTGCCGCAGCGCCTCCTCCGGCTGCTGCCCCTGGCAAATAGTCAGGCCGCGAAACTGCCCATGAGGAACCAAGCGGCCGTATCTCGATTGGATTCGGCTGCGCCCTCAAAACGCCATGTCGCCGTATGAGTTGTTAAGCTGCGCAGCATAGATAAGCTGCTTTTAACGCTGCCGAACCGAGGGGACAGGTTCGCGAATTGCCACGTTTGGCCCCGTATGGTTTTCCTTGATGCGCGCCATCGTCGCTGTCCTGCTCTGCGTTACCGCCATTCACGCCGCCCTTTGGGGCCTGTTGCGTGACGAGCAGAAAGCCCCCGACTTTAACGGAATGCTGCCGAGCCTGTCTTACGCGCCGTTTGAGGGCGCGGGGCATCCGGATGTCGACAACATTCCCAACAAGGAAAAAATCCGCGCGGATTTGAAGAAACTCGCCACCATGACCAAGGCGATCCGCCTGTATTCGTCGACGGGCGGCGTTGAACTGGTTCCCGCAATCGCCAACGAATTCGGCCTCAAGGTCACGGTTGGCGCCTGGATCGACAAAAACGCGGACCGTAACGAGCGCGAAATCGCCGCCGCCGTCGAACTCGCCAAGCGCAACAGCAACGTCATCGGCATCGTCGTCGGCAACGAAACCATCTACCGCGGGGAGCAGAAGGTCGAAGATCTCATCGAGATCATCCAGCGCGTCAAGAAACAGACAAATGTTCCGGTAACGACTGGCGAAATCTGGAATATCTGGCGCGACAATCCGCAACTGGCCTCGTCCGTCGATTTCATCGCCGCGCATATCCTGCCGTATTGGGAAAATTTCACCGCCCAGCAGGCTGTCGATCAGGCCATGTATATCTACGGGCTGCTGAGGGACACGTTTCCCGGCAAGCGGATCGTGATCGCCGAATTCGGATGGCCCAGCGCGGGATACAACCTCAAGAACGCTTTCCCCGGCCCGTTCGAGCAGGCTTCGGTGCTCCGCAATTTCGTGACCCGCGCCGAAGCCATCGGCATGGACTACAACATCGTCGAAGCCATCGATCAGCCGTGGAAGTTTTTTGAAGGCGGCGTGGGACCTTACTGGGGCATCCTTGATGCTTCACGTGAACCGAAGTTCGCCTGGACCGGGCCTATTCGGGATCAAGACTATTGGAAAATTGCTGGCATAGCCTTGCTGGTCGGGGTTCTGCTGTCGCTGCCAATCTTCCGTCTGTCGAGGCCCACGGTCCTCCAATCGGCCATGCTGGCCACCGCAGCCAGCGGCGTCGGCACATGGGTCGCGACCGTCTTTGCCTATTGGAACACGCACTATTTCGTCTTCGGGTCCGCCTTCGCGCTGACGCTGGGCCTCATCCTGCTGGTGCCGCTGGTCCTGATCGCGATGGCCCGGATCGAGGAAATCGCGACCATCGCCTTTGGACACAAGCCTGCCCGCCTGATCTCGGCCGCAGTCCCCCCACCAGCCGAAGGCTACGCGCCGAAGGTCTCGATCCATGTGCCGGCGTATTTCGAGCCGCCCGAGATGCTCAAGCAGACGCTCGATGCGGTATCGCGCCTCGATTATCCGAACTTCGAATGCGTTGTGATCATCAACAACACGCCTGATCCGGCGTTCTGGCAGCCCATACAGGATCACTGCCGTACGCTGGGCGAGCGCTTCATCTTCATCAACGCCGAGAAGGTCGAAGGCTTCAAAGCCGGCGCGCTGAAGATCGCCATGGCGCGCACGGCCGCCGACGCTGAAATCATAGGCATCATCGACGCCGACTATGTTGTCACGCCGGACTGGCTCAAGGATCTGGTTCCGGCCTTCGCCGATCCGCGCGTGGGTCTGGTGCAGGCGCCGCAGGATCATCGCGACGGCGACCGCTCCCTGATGCACTACGCCATGAACGGCGAGTATGCGGGCTTCTTCGACATCGGCATGGTGCAGCGGAACGAAGCCAACGCCATCATCGTTCATGGCACGATGTGCCTGATCCGTCGCGCGGCTATGGATATGGCGGGCGGCTGGGCCGGCGACACGATCTGCGAGGATACCGATCTCGGTCTGGCCGTGATCGAGCACGGCTGGCTTACGCACTATACCAACAAGCGCTACGGCTACGGCCTGCTGCCAGACACCTACGAGGCCTTCAAGAAGCAGCGCCACCGCTGGGCCTATGGTGGCTTCCAGATCGTGAAGAAGCATTGGCGCCGGTTCCTGCCCAACGCGAGCAGACTCTCGCAGGATCAAAAGCGTGAATTCGCGCTCGGCTGGCTGAACTGGCTCGGCGCGGAAAGTCTCGGCGTGGTGGTTGCGATCCTGAACCTGATCTGGGTGCCGATCGTTTCATTCGCCGACATCGCCATTCCGGACAAAATTCTGACCCTGCCGATCATCGCTGCATTCGTGGTGTCACTGGCGCACTTCCTGACGCTGTATCGGCTTCGCGTACCTGTGAAGACCGGTCAGATGCTGGGGGCCATGGTAGCGGCAATGTCGGTGCAATGGACGGTATCGCGCGCCGTGGCGAACGGCCTGATCACCGATCATCTTCCGTTTGCGCGCACGTCCAAGGGCGGGCTTTCGATGATGTCCGTGGAGTTCCAGGCATTCTGGGAAGCCGTGATCGGTATCTTGCTGATCATCGGCGCGATCGTGCTGGTCGCGTTCAATGTGAAGGAAGTTCGGGAGATCAACATCTTCGCAGGCGTGCTCGTGCTTCAGAGCCTGCCCTTCCTGTCGGCCGTCGCCATTGCGATCCTCGAGAATTCGCGGATCAACGCCTTCAACTTCTGGAAGACTTCGTCGGTTCGCGCTGCCGAACTGATCGGACTTCGCCGTGAAGCAACGCCGGCAGCCATCACCGCGCAGCAGCCGGTCACCTCGGACGTCCGCTCAGACACCTGATCGTTAAGGATTGAGTTCGTCAGCTCATTTCATGCTGACGAATGCACCCCACACCGCGGCCAATCCCGCGCCTACCAGAACATAGACGGGATGCCGACAGAACGTGTCGCCGTAGGTGCACATCTGAGCGCCAAACCTGCCGAGCTGGCCATGGTCGGCGGCGTAGAAGAGTCCGGACAAGACAACCAAGAGACCGGCAACGAAGTACATTGTCGTTATCCCTTCCCAGCGAGAAACCGCACCTTGATGCGGTGCCATTCTTGCTGCGATTCCCTCGGCGCGTCGAGGACGAACGCCCTGCTACGGTTGATTGGGGGCCATGGTGAGCGCGGAGGGACTCGAACCCTCGACCCCATGATTAAAAGTCACGTGCTCTACCGCCTGAGCTACGCGCTCACGTGTCGCGGTGTGTAGGTGGCGGGTGAGTGTGGGTCAAGTGCAGCCCGGCATCTTGTTCAGGCTGTGGAATTCGTCGCCAAGGCTTGAGAGATTCCCGCGGCAAGACGACAATTGACAAAAGAACAAAAAGAGAACATGGTGTCGTCATCACTGCCTTGGAAACAAAGATGACCGATATCTCCTACTATGTGGCGCTTCCGTTCAGCGAGGATGACGAAGGGTCCGTCGTGACGGGAACAGCCGAAGAGTTTCAAAGCCCATCTACGGCGATCCGGCGTGCGGAAACATTGTCCCGGGCAGCCGGTATGGTTGGAGCAGTTGCTTTCACGCGCTCTGGCGACCCGATGACGGGCGATTTCAAGGATGCCGTGGTCTTGAAAGCATTCGGCAGTGTCCCCACGGATCTCAGCGGCCTGTAATCGCAGTCTGCAACCGTCAGGGCCGGCGGTCCTCCTGTTCCTTCAGTTCATCTTCGCTCAAATCATTCCGGGGTGTCGCGAAGTCATCGCTGTTGGGATCAACCTTGAACGGTGCATCCTTGGTCGGATCCGAACGGCGTTTCTTCGCCTTCGGGTCGGCAGCGTCGTCTTTCTTCTTTTTTCCGCTCATCGGCTGGTTTCCTTGCCCGCGCCGCCGGCATGGCCGGCCTCGTTTCCCTGAATATGGCTGAGACGGCGAGCATCTGCTACGCCTACCTCACCAGATTTGAGGACGCCCCATCATGACGGATTCGCCTGCTGTCCCCGAGGATACCGTGCGCGACTTCGACGTGCCCGTCCCATACATGCAGCGGACGCGGGATTATTATCTCGCCATCGGCTACGACACCCCCTATCGCTGGGCCCACAATATCGCGGCGCCTTTCCAGCCACTGACCAGGCCTTTGGCGAAAGCGCGGGTGGCGATCGTGACCACGGCCGCCCGCTTCGATCCCACGAAGGGCGATCAGGGACCGGGGGCGGCCTACAACGGCAGCGCGAAATTCTACCAGGTCTACGACGGCGACACCTCCCAGCAGCACGACCTGCGAATTTCCCACATCGCCTACGATCGCGCGCACACGTCTGCGACCGACATGAACACCTGGTTTCCGCTGGCGCAATTGCATCGCCTCGCTGGCGAAGGCCGGATCGGATCGGTTGCGCCGCGCTTCTTCGGTGCACCAACCAATCGCAGCCATCGCGTCACCATCGACACCGATGCTCCGGACATTCTTGCACGCTGCAAGGCGGATGACATCGACGCGGTTGTGCTCGTGCCGAACTGTCCGGTGTGCCACCAGACCACGTCTCTGGTTGCCCGCCATCTGGAGGCCAACGGGATTTCGACCGTGGTGATGGGCTGTGCGAAGGATATTGTCGAACACGCAGCCGTGCCGCGGTTTTTGTTCAGCGATTTTCCGCTGGGAAATTCCGCCGGTAAACCGCACGATATACCGTCGCAGGCATTCACACTTGATCTGGCACTGAAGGTGCTGGAAAGCGCGCCGGGGCCGCAGACGACGGTTCAATCCACGCTGCGCTGGAGCGAGGACGCGTCCTGGAAGCGCGACTACAACAACGTCGAGCGCATGGCGCCCGAGGAACTCGAGCGCCGACGCCGCGATTTCGATGCCCAGAAGGAAGCCGCGCGCGCCAATCGCGTGGCGTGATTCAGTCGGACTTTCCGGCAGCCTTGCGCAGCGCTGCGTTAATCCGATCCTGCCACCCGGGACCGCCCTCTTGAAAATGCTCGAGGACGTCCTGATCAATCCGGATCGAGACAAGCTCCTTCACGCCGGGGATCGAGACCGTCTTGGGAAGTGCCTCCGGCACTTTCGCGGTGACGGATTTGAACGCAGCCTCGGCTTCTGTCTTCGCATCGCTGAGCGTGCGGGGCCGTCTCGGAGGGGACGCCATGCTCAGATTCCCTCGAACAATGCCGTTGACAGATACCGCTCTGAGAACGATGGCACGATCGCAAGAATGGTCTTGCCCGCGTTCTCGGTCCGCTTGCCAAGCTCCAGCGCGGCGGCAATCGCCGCGCCCGAAGAGATGCCGCCCGGAATACCTTCGATGCGCGCAAGGGCGCGGGATGTTGCGATCGCGGTTGCGCTATCGACCTTGACGATCTCGTCGATCACAGCCCGGTCGAGAATGTCCGGAATAAAGCCGGCGCCGATACCCTGAATCTTGTGCGGCGAATGTTGACCGCCAGACAGCACCGGACTTTCCACTGGCTCGACCGCGACGACACGCAAGGACGGTTTGCGAGGTTTCAGAACCTGCCCCACGCCGGTGATCGTACCGCCGGTACCGACGCCGGCGACAAACACATCGATGTTGCCGTTGGTGTCGTTCCAGATTTCCTCCGCGGTGGTGCGCCGGTGCACCTCTGGATTAGCCAGGTTCTTGAACTGCTGCGGCATCACCGAGTTAGGCGTGTTGCGGATCAGTTCCTCTGCGGTTGCAATAGCCCCCTTCATGCCTTGCGCAGCTGGCGTTAAAACAATTTCCGCACCGAGAAATGCCAGCATCTTGCGGCGCTCGATCGACATCGACTCCGGCATCACGAGTTTAAGGCGGTAGCCCCGCGACGCAGCGACGTAAGCCAGCGCAATACCCGTATTACCGGATGTCGGTTCGATCAGAACGGTGTCGGGATCGATAACACCGGCCTTCTCCATCGCAATGATCATGGCCGCGCCAATGCGGTCCTTCACACTCGCAGCGGGATTGAAATACTCAAGTTTGGCGAGAATTGTCGCTTTCACACCGCTTTGCTCAGGCAACCGATGAAGCCGGACTGCTGGCGTATCGCCGAATGCATCAACGATGCTGTCGTAAATTCGTCCGCGCCCCGGCCGATGTAATTGCGAAACGTCTGAATGTGACTTCGTGTCCATGCCGGGTCCTCCACATCAATCAAATGCGAACTATGAGGGAAAGTTACGCAAAACGAACAGCTTCCGCCATTAAGGGTGCCAGCGCTCACGTGCGCAAGGGCCAATCGCGCAGCTGGTCAGCGAGCGTTGCATTGCAAAATGTTATTTCTCTAAAGAAACACATTTGTGTTGCGACAACTTCAAACTCCCATGTGTATATTGGGCATAAGCTCAAATCCGGTAGGGAGGTCACGATGCCAGCTCTTGCTGAAATTCTGTCGACCAAAGCATCACGCTTACCGCCGCGCTCGACCGACCGTCCAGTGTGCACGATTTGCGCGGACTCGATGGTCGCAGCCGAGGCATCTGCATTTCTTTCCGATAACGTGATCAGTTATCTCTGGACCTGCGACAACTGCGGCTATGGCTTCGTCACGAAGCATTCCACAAAGATCGTCTGCAACTGACAGCACAATTTGTCAGCATAGCTGTCAGCGCGGCGCGATATCGCCCCGCGCCCATCCCTCGCGAACTGATGCGCGGTAGTCGCCATACGTCCCGGCGGCGATAGCGGCGCGAGCGCCGCTCATCAGGCTCTGGTAGTACGCGACGTTGATTTCCGACAGCAGCATCGCGCCGAGCGCCTCCTCGGACTTCACAAGGTGGTGCAAGTAGGCCCGTGAGTAGCCGTTCGCCGAACGCCAGGCGCTTTCCTCGTCCAGCGGGCGCGGATCATCGGCATGACGGGCATTGCGCAAATTGATGACGCCATGCCGCGTAAAGACGTGGCCGTGGCGGCCGTTGCGCGTCGGCATGACGCAATCGAACATGTCGATCCCTCGCGCGACCGCTTCCAGCATATCGTCGGGCGTTCCGACGCCCATCAGATAGCGCGGCCGCTCCTGCGGCAGGATCGGTGCTACCTCCTCGATCATTGCCAGCATGACGGCCTGCGGCTCGCCAACCGCCAATCCACCGACCGCGTAACCGTGAAACCCGATGTCAATCAGCGCACGCGTGCTCTCGCGGCGTAATTCGGGAATATCGCCGCCCTGTACGATGCCAAACAGCATGTATCCCGCAGGCGCCGTTTCGAACGCGCGCTTGCTGCGCTCCGCCCAGCGGATCGACAACTGCATGGCGCGTTCGATATCGGCCCGCTCGGCCGGCAGCCGCACACACTCGTCGAGTTGCATGGCGATATCGGAACCGAGCAAGCGCTGAACCTCGATGGCCCGCTCGGGCGACAGTTCCACCTTCGTGCCGTCGATATGCGAGCTGAACGTCACCGCATGTTCCGTGACCTTGCGCAGCTTCGCCAGCGACATGACCTGAAAGCCGCCGGAGTCGGTCAGCATCGGGCCGTTCCATGTGGTGAACTTCTGTAGTCCGCCCAGCGCTGCGATACGTTCCGCGCCGGGACGCAACATCAGGTGATAGGTGTTGCCGAGCACGATGTCGGCGCCCGTGTCACGGATATCGCGCCAATGGATGCTCTTCATCGCGCCCGCGGTGCCGACGGGCATGAATGCAGGGGTGCGCACCACACCGTGCGGCGTTGTCAATTCGCCGGTGCGCGCTTCGCCGTCGCAGCCAAGAAGCTTAAAGTGATTGGGAACGGTCATATGGCGACGTTATGGGTCAGGTCGGCTGACGAAACAACAGGCATGCATCGCCATACGAGTAGAAGCGGTAGCCGGTTGAGATGGCATGGGCATAGGCCTGCTGCATAGTCTCCAACCCGCTGAAGGCCGAGACCAGCATGAACAGGGTCGAGCGCGGCAAATGGAAGTTCGTCATCAGGACATCCACCGCCTTGAAGCGGTAACCGGGCGTGATGAAGATTGCGGTCTCCCCGGTGAACGGCTGGATCGTACCGTCATCCACCGCAGCGCTTTCCAGAAGCCGCAGCGATGTGGTCCCGACGGCCACGATGCGGCCGCCCTTGGCGCGGGCATCGTTAAGCGCGGTGGCGGTCTCGCCGGACACCGTGCCCCACTCAGCGTGCATCTTGTGGCTGGATGTATCGTCGGCCTTCACCGGAAGGAACGTCCCTGCCCCGACATGCAGCGTCACGCGATGCAGACCGATGCCACGGTCGCGCAATGCTGCCTCAAGCGCCGGGGTGAAGTGCAGCCCCGCCGTGGGTGCTGCGACCGCGCCTTCGCTGACCGCAAACATGGTCTGATAGTCGGCAGTATCCCGCTCGTCCGGCGTCCGCCGTGAAGCGATGTAGGGCGGCAGCGGCGGCGCGCCGACGTCGGCAATGGCCTGATCCAGAATTGGCCCGTGAAACGAGAATGACAGCGTCACCTCGCCGTTCTCGCCTTTGTGCTCGACCTGCGCGTCGAGATTTCCCAGCAGACAGACACGGCCTTCGTTCCCGAAGCGAATGGCGTCACCGGCGGCGAGTTTCTTCGCCGGCTTCACCAGCGCCTGCCAGCGCGACCCGTCTATGCGCTTGATAAGCGTGGCTTCGATCTTCGGTTCTGTCTCCCGGCCGACGCGGCGGCCGGTCAATTGCGCCGGGATAACCTTGGTGTCGTTGACGACCAGTTGATCGCCGGGCTGCAGGAACTGCGGCAGTTCGGACACGGCGGCCTCGGCCAACGGCTTGCCTGGTGTCACCACGAGCATGCGCGCCGTGTCGCGCGGGCTGACAGGCCGCAGCGCGATGTTGGCTTCCGGAAGTTCGAAGTCGAATAAGTCAGTACGCATGACGCTCAAATGTTGATGGCCGGGACATGCCCGGCCATCCGTTCGCAAAGCCAGACTACAGCGACAATCAGGCGGCGTCAGCCGCCATATGTGCCTTGACGATCTTGTCGGGATTCTGCACGGGTTCGCCGCGCTTGATCTTGTCGACGTTCTCCATGCCGGACGTCACCTTGCCCCATACGGTGTACTGGCCGTTAAGGAAGGCGGCATCGTCGAAGCAGATGAAGAACTGGCTGTCACCCGAATCCGGGTTCGCCGCACGCGCCATCGACGTGGTGCCGCGCACATGCGGCTCTTTGTTGAATTCGGCCTTCAGCTTCTTGCCCGAACCGCCGGTTCCGGTGCCCTGCGGGCAGCCGGTCTGCGCCATGAAGCCCTCGATGACGCGATGGAAAACGATGCCATCGTAAAATCCTTCGCGCACCAGTTCCTTGATGCGTGCGACGTGACCCGGCGCCAGATCCGGACGCATCTCGATCGTCACCGCACCCTGAGTGGTTTCCAGGATCAATGTGTTTTCGTTGTCTGCCATGATGTTTCCTTTGCAGATTGGGAAACCCGCGATGGCCGATATGGCCGCGGATCGCCTGAGATGGATTACTTGATGTCGGAAGCGACCTGCACCTTCACCATCTTGTCTGGATCCTGAACCGGCTCACCGCGCTTGATCTTGTCCACGACATCCATGCCCGACACGACCTCACCGACGACCGTGTACTTGTTGTTCAGGAAACTGCCGTCCGCGAACATGATGAAAAACTGCGAGTTGGCCGAGTTCGGTTCGCTCGAGCGTGCCATCCCAACAATACCGCGCTTGAACGGCACGCTGGAGAATTCGGCCGGAAGGTTCGGATACTTCGACCCGCCGGTGCCGTTGAAACGCTGACCGTCGCCGGTCTGGGCCATGAAGCCTTCGATCACGCGGTGGAATGGCACATTGTTGTAGTACCCGTCGCGCGCGAGCAGCTTGATGCGCTCGGCATGCTTGGGCGCGAGATCGGTGCGGAGCTTGAAGATGACGCGGCCCTTGGTGGTGTCGATAACGATCGCATTGTCCTTGTCGAGGCCGGCGGGAAGCGCCTGTGACAGGGCGGGCGTTGCGAAAGCGAAAGCCGCGAGAACGGCGAGTATGCGGATCATGACAACTCCGGGGTGATAGGAGGGCTGGTTAGCCAGCGAGTCTCTTCTTCAGGCGCGAGGCGACGGCTTTCGGCACGAAGTGCGAAACGTCGCCGCCCATCCCCGCGATCTGACGCACCAGTGTGGCGGTGATCGGGCGGACGGTGGCGGAGGCAGGAATGAAAATCGTGTGGACCTCTGGCACCAGCGTCTGGTTCATGCCGGCGATCTGCATTTCGTAGTCGAGATCGGTGCCGTCGCGCAGACCGCGGATCAGGATTGTGGCCCCTGCCCGCTGCGCTGCGGTAACGGTCAGATCCTTGAAGGTCACACAATCGATCTCGCAACCGGCATGGGCGGCGATGGGTGCGAACACCTCCCGAACCATGTCCAGCCGCTCTTCGGTGGAAAACAGAGGGGCCTTGCCGGGATGGATGCCGATCGCAACGATCAGCCGGTCGACCAGGCTGCAAGCCTGCCGCACCACATCCAAATGGCCATTGGTAACAGGGTCGAACGACCCGGGGTAAAGCGCAATACGGGACATGCCCCCTCCTACCCCGGCCCGGCGACCGCTGCAAGCAGGCCGGTTCCGCCGGCGGCTGCCATTTTCCGGGGCATTTATTTTTAAGATCCCGTGAACTTTTACCCGACGCCGCGCGTCATCCCTTCAAGCAGACCGTAAAGGCCGGCATGACAGGGGACGGACCATGATCAAGGCACTCTCAGCAGTGACGATTGCGGCTTTCGTTGCAGCCGCCATGACGATTCTTCCAAGCTTTGCGCCTCGCGTGGAGGCAAGCGTGCCGCAAGCGCTTGCAAAGGCTGACCGGCTGCCGATCCGAACGGCCAGTGCATCCTGCGCGGTACAGCATTGGCCGACTATGGACGCGTCCTGTCTGCGCCGCAGCAACTGGAAAGCCGGCGTCCAACCGGTTCGGGTCGTGACGACGGACCGCAACTAGCCCAACCCTTTAGCCGCCGTTGCCGTTTTCCGCCTCATCCGTGATATGTTCCACCGAGACGACATGTTCGTCCTCGGCCGTGTCAAACACGATCACGCCTTGGGTTGAGCGTCCGGCGACGCGAATGTCCTCGACCGGGCACCGGATCAACTGGCCGTTATCGGTAACCAGCATGATCTGGTCGCTGTCCTCAACCGGGAACGACGCCACCAGCTTGCCGTTGCGATTGTTGACGGACATCGCGACGATGCCCTTACCGCCGCGGCCTGTGGTGCGATACTCGAACGACGAACTGCGCTTGCCATAGCCATTCTCGCTGATGGTCAGCACGAACTGTTCAGCAGCCGACATCTGCGCGTAACGATCCTGACTGAGTTGAACGGATGCTGACGATTCTTCCGTATCGGCCTCAATCGTGTCCTCCGACGCAGCCTCGCCCGCAACCGCGCGGCGCATTTTCAAATAAGCGACACGCTCATCAGATGCCGCTTCGAGATGACGCAAGATCGTCAGCGAGATCAGCTTGTCGCCTTCGCCAAGCGAGATGCCGCGCACGCCCATCGAGGTGCGCCCCTGGAAGACGCGCACGTCGGTGACCGGGAAGCGGATGCACTGTCCGCCTGCGGCGGTCAGCAGCACGTCGTCATTCTCTGTCGCGATCTGCACGTCGACAATGGCTTCACCCTCGTCCAGCTTCATGGCGATGATGCCGGAGCGGCGGACGTCGACGAAATCGGAGAGCTTGTTACGCCGAACGTTGCCGCCGGTGGTGGCGAACATCACGTCAAGATTAGCCCACGACGACTCATCCTCGGGCAACGGCATGATGGTGGTGATGCGCTCTCCCTGCTCCAGCGGCAGGATGTTGATAAGCGCCTTGCCGCGTGAATTCGGAGCAGCCATCGGCAAGCGCCAGACCTTCTCCTTGTAGACCTGACCACGGGACGAAAAGAACAGCACCGGTGTATGTGTCGAGGCGACGAACAGGCGGCTGACGAAATCCTCATCGCGCGTCTGCATGCCCGAGCGGCCCTTGCCGCCACGCTTCTGCGCGCGATAGGTCGAGAGCGGAACGCGCTTGACATAGCCCGCATGCGAGACGGTGACGACCATGTCCTCGCGCTGGATCAGGTCCTCATCTTCGACCTCGCCCTCCTGATCGATGATGACGGTGCGGCGCGGCGTCGCGAACTCCGCCTTCACGGCACCAAGTTCGTCCTTGATGATCGCCTGAATCCGGGCACGGGAGCGCAGGATATCAAGATAGTCGGCGATTTCGAGCGCGAGCTTGTCGAGTTCGTCGGAAATTTCCTCGCGGCCGAGGGCCGTCAGGCGCTGGAGACGCAGGTCGAGAATAGCTTTTGCCTGCTCAAGCGACAGGCGTGCGGTACCGTCTTCGGCGACACGATGGCGCGGATCGTCGATCAGCGTGATCATCGTCGCGACGTCCTTGGCCGGCCAGTCGCGCGCCATCAAGGTTTCGCGCGCGGTGTTCGGATCGGGCGACGTCCGGATGACGCGAATGACTTCGTCGATATTTGCGACGGCGATGGCCAGGCCAACCAGGATATGAGCGCGGTCGCGTGCCTTGTTCAGCAGGAATTTGGTGCGCCGTGAGACCACGCTCTCGCGGAACGCGATGAACACAGTCAGCAGGTCCTTCAGGTTCATCACCTGCGGACGTCCGCCATCGAGGGCGACCATGTTGGCGCCGAAATTGGTTTGCAGCGGTGTAAATTTATAGAGCTGGTTCAGCACCACCTCCGGCACCACATCGCGCTTCAGTTCGACAACCACGCGGTAACCGTCGCGGTCGGATTCGTCGCGCAGATCCGAAATGCCCTCGATCTTCTTTTCACGGACCAGTTCGGCGATGCGCTCGACCATGCTCGCCTTGTTCACCTGATACGGGATTTCCGAGACAATAATCGCCTCGCGATCCTTGCGAATCGTCTCGATGTTCACCTTGCCGCGCATCACGATGGAGCCACGGCCAAGGTGGTAGGCCGCACGGATACCCTGACGGCCAAGAATAATGCCGCCGGTCGGGAAATCCGGTCCGGGAACGATATTGATAAGGTCGTCAATACCAAGCGCTGGGTCATTGATCAGCGCGATACAGGCATCGATCACTTCGCCGAGATTGTGCGGCGGGATGTTCGTCGCCATACCGACCGCGATGCCGCCGGCGCCATTGACCAGCAGATTCGGAAACTTCGCGGGCAGAACTTTCGGCTCGCGCTCCGAACTGTCGTAGTTCGGCTGATAGTCGACAGTGTCCTTGTCGATGTCGTCGAGCAGCGAATGCGCGACTTTCTCAAGGCGCGACTCGGTGTAACGCATCGCGGCGGCCATATCGCCATCGACCGAGCCGAAATTGCCCTGCCCGTCGATCAGCGGCACGCGCATGGAAAAGTCTTGCGCCATGCGCACCATCGCGTCGTAGACCGACTGATCGCCGTGCGGATGGTATTTACCTATCACGTCGCCGACGGTCCGCGCCGACTTGCGATACGGCTTGTTCCACTCGAAGCCATTCTCATACATCGCATAGAGAATGCGGCGATGTACGGGCTTGAGACCATCGCGCGCGTCCGGCAGCGCACGCGCCACGATCACGCTCATCGCGTAATCGAGGTAGGAGCGCTTCATCTCATCCGTGATCGAGACGGGACGGATATCAGCCGCCTCGGGAGGGCCGGACGGCGGATCTTGGGGGTCAGTCAACGTGCGAATCCTGGGTGCGAAATACTCTTGTTATATAGGCGAAGTCGGCGGCCAACGCCAACCGCATTTACCGCCAAAACGAGCGTAGAAATCTTTGTAATTACAATATCTTATTGCCAGTCAAAAACCCGTTCCATCTCACGCTTTTTGATGCGGGGAAAACGCTGTTTTGGAGCGGCGTTCAGGGCCCGAATGCGACCGCATGCATGATGCGGCCCGGGACAAATGTGAACAGCCCAGCGATGACCAGCCCGCCCGTAAACAGCGAGATCATTGTGATCCGGTGGCCGTTCACCCGATGCCTGTGCGCAAACCAGATGCCGAGCGGAAGCATGATCAGGCTGAAGATCGACAGCAGATGGATCGGACTCCAGGGTCCACCCAGTCTGATCTGATTTTGATGGATCCAGAACGAACTAAGCGCGACTGTCACCATCAGCACAACCCAGATCCAGCCGAGAGTGCGATGAGGCAACGTGCCCTTCGGAGAAGCGAACTGGACGATGCCCAGTATCACGCGCTCATGGCGGCAAAGGCGTGCAACTGAATGACCAAAGGCGCATTGAGCAGCGGCGCTAGGCTCATCGATCGTTTCCGGCAATGAAGCTGGCTTGAAAATCAGATTCCGACGGAGATGCAGTACACAACGTTTAAGCTGCGATACGCAGAACCAGTGCTTCACTGGCTCTGCGCTCATTCACATGATGATCTCTTTAAAATGGCTTAGAAAGGAATGTCGTCGTTCATGTCGTCGTTGCGGCCACCGCCGGCAGCTACGCGGCGCGGAGGCGCCGAGCGCGACGGGCCTGACGATCCGAAATCACCGCCACCTTCATCAGCCCCGAACGAACCGCCACTGCTCTTGCCGTCGAGCATGGTCAACGTCGAATTGAAGTTCTGAAGAACGACTTCGGTCGAATAGCGGTCCTTGCCGTCCTTGTCCTGCCATTTGCGGGTTTGCAACTGGCCCTCAAGGTAAACCTTGGACCCCTTCTTCAGATACTGCTCGGCGATCTTGCAGAGGCCTTCGCTGAAGATCACGACGCGATGCCACTCCGTCTTTTCTTTGCGTTCGCCGGAATTCTTGTCGCGCCAGGTCTCCGACGTTGCAACGCTGAGGTTGGCGATCGGGCGACCGTCCTGCGTCCGTTTGATTTCAGGGTCGGCACCGAGATTTCCAACCAGAATGACTTTATTGACGCTTCCCGCCATTGCCGCTCTCCACTTTCGCGCACGCATACGGTGCGCCCGAATCTGTCAGGATTTATGTTCGCGGGGTCGCCATCCCAAACTAGGGAAACGCCCGCTCCGAAAATGACCCTATACGCTCCGGCCCGCGCGATGCGCCCGTCCCACCGGTTATCCACACGCAAGCCGCCAGTCAGTCCAACCATAATATGTACTGTTTTTGTTCTCACGCAAGTGGAGCGTGAAAGGGAACCCTTTGACAGACAAAAACAATGTTCGGCCGGGTTCCGAAAATGTGACGAAAACGTGATCAAAACGTGGAGTCGAGGAACCAAATATCTCAAACAATTCCTTGCCTTAGGAAGCCTCACTTCTCGTCCGACTGTTGCATTTGGGAGACGGCTTTTTCGGAGGAAGCCGGTATATTCCGACTCACGAAATCGAAATCCCATTGCGTTCGCGCCTTGGAAAACTGCTTCGAAAAATCGAGGCGGACTTAAAACTGGAGAACTAAGATGAAGAAGTTTTTGCTCGGCACCGTGGCGCTGGTTGCCCTCGGTACTGCTTCGGCGGTCGCCGCTGATCTGCCGGCCCGTACCTACACCAAGGCACCGGTTTATGCCGCGCCGATCTACAACTGGACCGGCATCTACGTCGGTGCGCACATCGGCGCTGCTTTCGGTGGCGATGACGGCTTCACCACCACCAACGCGCTCTTGAGGGGCACCGACCGTGACGCAGCGTTCCTCGGCGGTGGCCAGCTCGGCGCTGACTACCAGTTCGCTCCGAACTGGCTGGTTGGTATCGAAGGCCAGATCAGCGCTCTGTCGAACAGCGACCGTACGTTCACCGATGGCACCCTTGTCCTTCGTGACCGTTCCGACTGGCTGGCTTCGGTCACCGGCCGCCTCGGCTACACCTGGGGTCCGGGCCTGATCTACGCTAAGGGCGGTGTCGCGTTCCGTGACGACAACGGCCTTGCTGCGAACTTCCCTGGCGTGACCAACCGTGAGTCGACCGGTTACACCGTCGGCGGCGGTCTGGAATACATGTTCGCCCCAGCCTGGTCGGCGAAGGTTGAGTACCAGTACTACAACTTCGACACCACCACCGCTGTGTTTGCTGATCCGGCTCTGACCGGCGTCAGCTACAAGGACGACCTCCACACTGTGAAGGTTGGCGTCAACTATCGCTTCAACTGGGGTGGCCCGGTTGTCGCGAAGTACTGATCTTCGCAGACCTGACTAACTCTTCCTGAGCTTCTCAGGATTACGGAAAGGCCGGCTCTTGAGCCGGCCTTTTTGTTTGACGGTCACATCCCCATATCCTCGGCGTTCCCCAGACAGCTAACAGTTGATGGAGTGCGAACAGGGCTGGAAATCCGGTCACGTTCTTACTATGTTCTGCGGACAAGAATCTGATCGACAAATGAGAAACCGGCGAGCGGTCATCGCGTTTTCCGGGGACAGCGCTCTTGTTGCGCACAACGTGCCACCGGAAATCCCTCATGGACGAAGTCATCAAGGCTAGCCGTAAACTAACCGCAGGATCCAGCATGCGGGCCATCACGATTCGCGGCGCGCGCGAACATAATCTCAAGAACGTCGACCTCGAGATTCCGCGCGACAAGCTCGTGGTTTTCACCGGGCTGTCCGGCTCGGGTAAATCCTCCCTCGCCTTCGATACCATTTATGCAGAAGGCCAGCGCCGCTACGTCGAATCGCTGTCGGCATATGCCCGCCAGTTTCTGGAGATGATGCAGAAACCCGACGTCGATCAGATCGACGGGCTGTCACCGGCAATTTCCATCGAGCAAAAGACCACCTCGAAAAATCCGCGCTCGACGGTCGGAACGGTCACCGAAATTTATGACTACATGCGCCTGTTGTGGGCGCGCGTCGGCATTCCCTACTCGCCGGCAACCGGCCTTCCAATCGAAAGCCAGATCGTTTCCCAGATGGTCGATCGGGTTCTGACTCTTCCCGAAGGCACACGCCTCTATTTGCTTGCGCCCGTCGTGCGCGGCCGCAAAGGCGAGTACAAAAAGGAACTTGCAGAATATCTCAAGAAGGGCTTCCAGCGCGTCAAAATCGACGGAAAATTCTATGAGCTGGCCGATGCACCAACGCTCGACAAGAAGTTTCCCCACGATATCGACGTGGTGGTGGATCGCATCGTCGTACGCGCGGATATCGCACAGCGCCTCGCGGAATCGTTCGAGACCGCGTTGAAACTTGCCGAGGGACTGGCCGTCATCGAATTTGCCGATGCGCCCGCCGGTAGCGAACCCGCACCAGAGAAGAAGGCCGAAAAGAAGACCGCTAAGATCCACGACAAGAGCGGACCCGAGCGGATTCTGTTCTCGGAGAAATTCGCCTGCCCGGTGTCCGGTTTTACAATTCCCGAGGTCGAGCCGCGGCTATTCTCGTTCAATAACCCTTACGGCGCCTGCCCGAAGTGCGGCGGCCTCGGCGTCGAGCAGCATATCGACGCCGAACTCGTGATTCCCGACAAGGAAGCAACGCTGCGCAAGGGCGCGATTGCGCCTTGGGCGAAATCCTCGTCACCTTATTATGTGCAGACGCTGCAGGCGCTGGGCAAATTCTACAAGTTCACCCTCGATACCAAATGGAAGGATCTCTCCAAGAAGACCAAGGACGCGATCCTGTTCGGTTCCGGCGACGACGAGATCAAGTTCTCCTACGAGGACGGCGTGCGGTCTTACGACACCAAGAAGCCTTTCGAGGGCGTGGTCACCAATATCGAACGCCGCTTTCGCGAAACCGAAAGCGAGTGGGCGCGCGAGGAGCTCGGAAAGTATTTCAGCGACGTTCCCTGCGAGTCCTGCCACGGTCATCGCCTGAAGCCGGAAGCCCTGTGCGTTAAGATCGGCGGCAAGCATATCGGCGAGATTTCCGAGCTGTCGGTGATGCGCGCTGGTGAATGGTTCGAGACCGTTCCGAAACAACTGAACAAGCAGCAAAACGAAATCGCGGCACGAATTCTGAAGGAAATCCGCGAGCGGCTCTCGTTCCTGCTCGACGTCGGTTTGAACTACCTGACCCTGGCGCGCGCATCCGGCACACTTTCAGGCGGCGAAAGCCAGCGTATCCGCCTTGCATCACAGATCGGCTCCGGCCTGACCGGCGTGTTGTACGTGCTGGATGAGCCGTCGATCGGCCTGCACCAGCGCGATAACGCGCGGCTGCTCGAAACCCTGCGGCGGCTGCGCGATCTCGGCAATACCGTCATTGTCGTCGAACATGACGAGGACGCCATCGAGACCGCCGACTATGTGGTGGACGTCGGCCCTGGCGCCGGCGTGAAAGGCGGCAATATCGTTGCCCAGGGCACGCCGCAGCAGGTGAAGAACAACCCGAACTCGATGACGGGGAAGTATCTGACCGGCGAAATGTTCGTGCCGAT
The DNA here is from genome assembly GCF_014203115.1 of Afipia massiliensis. GTDB lineage: Bacteria > Pseudomonadota > Alphaproteobacteria > Rhizobiales > Xanthobacteraceae > Afipia > Afipia massiliensis. The sequence goes on from NZ_JACHIJ010000001.1 coordinate 99,145, forward strand.
TCCCGAACGGCGGCCGCCCAATCATCGCCGCACCATCAAGGTCATCAACGCACGCGGCAACAACCTCAAGAACGTATCCGCCGAAATTCCGCTCGGACTGTTCACCTGCGTCACCGGCGTCTCGGGCGGCGGCAAGTCCACATTGCTGATCGACACGCTGTACAAGGCGATCGCGCGCAAGCTCAACAATGCATCGGAAGGCCCTGCCCCGCATGATCGCATCGAGGGTCTGGAGCATATCGACAAGATCATCGATATCGACCAGTCACCGATCGGCCGCACGCCGCGATCAAACCCCGCGACTTACACTGGCGCGTTCACGCCGATCCGCGAATGGTTTGCGGGTTTGCCTGAATCGAAAGCGCGCGGCTACGAGCCGGGGCGTTTTTCGTTCAACGTGAAGGGCGGGCGCTGCGAGGCCTGTCAGGGCGACGGTCTGATCAAGATCGAAATGCACTTCCTGCCGGACGTCTACGTCACCTGCGATACCTGCAAGGGCAAGCGCTACAACCGCGAGACGCTGGACGTCCTGTTCAAGGGCAAGTCCATCGCCGACGTGCTCGACATGACGGTCGATGAAGCCGCCGACTTCTTCAAGGCGGTGCCACGCGTCCGCGAGACCTTCAAGACCCTGCAGCGCGTCGGCCTCGGCTATATCCACGTCGGACAGCAGGCGACGACGCTCTCCGGCGGCGAAGCCCAGCGCGTCAAGCTGGCCAAGGAGCTCAGCAAGCGCGCTACCGGTCGCACGCTCTACATTCTGGATGAGCCGACCACAGGTTTGCACTTCCACGACGTCGCCAAGCTGCTCGAAGTGCTCCACGAACTGGTGGCTCAGGGCAACACAGTGGTCGTCATCGAGCACAATCTCGAAGTCATCAAAACGGCCGACTGGGTGATCGATCTCGGCCCTGAAGGTGGCGACGGCGGCGGTGAAATCGTCGCGTGGGGTCCGCCGGAGGATATCGTCAAGGCGCCGCGGAGCTACACCGGCAAATTCCTTGCACCCGTCCTGAAGAAGGGCCGCGCCGGAAAAATCCGCGATGCCGAAGAGGCGGCGGAGTAAGCTAAGGATATTAGCATGCGGAGGGGTATGGTGTGAGCGAGGTGACTATCTCACTCCCGTTCCTTTGCACCGCTGGCACGTGAGTACCTTGTCGCCTTTCTTCACCAAGCCCTTGCCTTCGCAGTTCTTGCACTTCTGCTTCTTCTTGATGTTGGGGCCTTTTTCGTTCGCCATTTCGTTTCCTGACCAAGGTATGTCGCAAGATGCACGACTGCGTCTCGCTCTCAAGTATCGCGCAATTCTGTGATCACGCGACTTAAATCATTGATACAGACTTATCGGGTCCGGATGCTCGATCAGATGGCGTAACACGAAGCCACGCCTGTCCGCCGGCTCCAACTCAAGCCGGCGAGCAGACGAGTTGTCATCATCAACCTTGGCTTCAACATATCCTTCGCTGGCATACGCCAAAAGCGATTACTGCCCATGCCGGGCAAGCTCGTCGTCACTCAGATCCCAGTCCTGCCAAAGCGTCAAGACGCCAAGCAGGATTACAATGCCGCCGAGCGCCGTGTGCCAGAGTCTGAGCGTTCCGCCTCCGGCATAGCCGAAGATATGGGGCGAAGCGATCAGCCAGAAGCCAAGCACGACCTCGCACGCTTCCTCCCAGCGCCGAAGGACGATGTATTCGAGCTGGGCAAAGCCAAAGATGAGGACACCAACGCAAACCGCATTCAGGATTGGCATTCCCGGATCAACGTTCGCGCCAAGACCGTTGTTCGCCTGACCGGTAAGCCAGGGCGACAGGATGATCAGCAAGCCGAGCAACATGCCGAACCAATCTTCCCAGGACCGATGTTTGTTTAAAAAACGATCGATAGACATTGAATACCTCCATCAAGAAGGCATACGTCGGCGGCCTGACAGATGTGACATTCCGACTGTCAAACGACCAATTCGGCCGCCTCACGGTATGTCTCAGAAAAACGTATAAATCCCGGCAACCTTTACAAGGTCTCGCGGACGGGTTTTTGTCGGTTTCGAAAACACGCCCGTCTGGAGAGGCCCGCACTGATCGGCGGCCTTCCTGCCGGACAATCGGAAAATGCCCAACACTTGGAAAATCGCGCAATGACCGTTCAAAATAATCCGGCCCTGAAACGCTACGAACTGGAGGCCGAAGGCCATCTGGCTGCGACCTATTACAGCCTTTCCGATGGGATCATCACTTTTATTCATACCGAGGTCTCGAAAGAACTCGAAGGCAAGGGCGTTGGATCAAAATTGATAAAAGGCGCCCTCGATCAGGTGCGCGCTGCCGGACTGAAGGTCGTTCCCCAGTGCCCTTTCGTAAAGGCTTACATTGAGAAATACGCTGAATATGCCGACCTGTTGAAGTAGGATCGCGCCACGCCCCCCCAAACACAGCCTTACGGTTCAAGACATGGTTCGCAACAACACTGCACTTAGCCGCTACGAACTCGACGTTGATGGCACAACCGCTTTCGCCAACTACCGGCTTGCACCGGGCAAAGTGATCATCACCCATACCGAAACGCCCCGTGCCTTGCGCAGCCGCGGCATCGCCTCAAGACTTGTGCGCGGTGCGCTGGAGCAAATCCGAGCCGATGGACTGAAAGTCGTGGCCGGCTGCGGATTCGTTGTCGACTATCTGGAAAAACATCCGGAATTTTCGGACGTAGTGGCCTGACGCTCTTCATCGTAAAAAAAGCCTGCAACCGGCGGGCTTTCTCATATCGCGATCGGCTATCGAAGGAAACGATATCGATCCAAGGCTAAGCGATCTTAATCGACATGTCCGGCAATCCGTCGAGCTTGCACAGGACAACATCACCTTTCACCATTGGTCCGACATTCTCCGGTGTACCGGAGTAGATAATATCGCCGGCTTTCAGTTCGCAGGCTTCGGACAGTTTCGAAATCTGCTCGGCCACACTCCATATCGTGTTACTCAGATCAGAGTTCTGCTTCACTGTTCCGTTGACCGCGAGGGAAATCGCTCCCTTGCTAAAATGCCCGGTCTTGGTAACCGGGTGGATAGGTCCCAACACTGCCGAATGGTCGAAACTCTTGCCGATCTCCCACGGCTTTTTCTGGTCTCCCATCGCGCGCTGCAAATCGCGGCGTGTCATGTCGAGGCCGAGCGCATAACCGTAGACGCAATCCAGAGCCTTTTCCGGCGAGATGTTAGAGCCGCCTGATTTCAACGCGGCCACGAGTTCGACTTCGTAGTGATAATTCTTGGTCAGCGGCGGATATGAATGATCCGCGACCGAACCTATCGCGACATTCTGAATCGCATCCGTCGGCTTCTGGAAGAAAAACGGCGGTTCGCGCGTCGGATCCGATCCCATCTCGCGCGCAGGCGCAGCGTAGTTGCGGCCGATGCAATAGAAACCGGAAACACCTCGTTGAGTCCGACAATGGGGATCGTTGTTTGTCCGACGGGGGAAATAGCCTTCACTCCGACCTGCGCCTCGGCGGTCTCAGCAAAAGCCGCAGTGCCGGCAAATGTCGTCGCGCCGCCTGCGAGAATGTTTCTGCGATTGAGTTGGTCATGGTCGTTCCCCGCCTTGCCTTGTTGCTCTTTCGGTTACATTCCTCACCGTTTGCTTCAATTGCGGCGGCTGACGAATGTGCCGGTGGCATTTTGTATGCCGGACCCGCCGGTTTGAACAGAACGTCGATACCAGTGTGCGCTGCAATGAAAAAGGCCCGCCTGAGAGGCGGGCCTTTCGAATGTAATCCAGCCACGCGGCCGGTGTGGGATCAATTCTTCAGGTCATCCGGAAGTTTGCCGCCATTGGCTGCGAGCTTGGTCATCACCTGTTTGTGCAGCCAAATGTTCATCTTCGCGGAGTCACTCGTGTCGCCGTCGTACTTCAGTTCTTTCGCCAACTCCTTGCGGGCCGAAAGACTCGAGTCGATGTTCAGAGCCTTCATCAGGTCAACGATTGACGTACGCCATTCAAGCTTCTCGCCCTTGGCCGCGACAGCCTTGTCGAGGATAGGCGCAACATCAACCATCGGCACACTTGCACCGCCACCCGCAGCCGATCCAGCACCGCCGGCAGGCTCAGCGGCTTCGGCTTTGGTGCCGAAAATCGCGCCCATGATCTTCCCAAAAATGCTCATCTGTAAAACTCCCGATAGCCCGTCGGTTGACTGTGAATGATTGGCGCTTCTTCTGTTCGTCCGGCAGCACCGTGCCGGTCGTCAGCTGTCAGTGTAGACGTCCGGTTTCGGCTTGCCAATGCAAGTGATCAATATTTGCGCCGCGGCGATTTGAGTCAAAAGCGCCAAAAAGACGCCACAATGACTCGATGCGACGGCGACTTCAATTTGTCACACAGCTTCGCGCCGCCGTCCCTTGCAGAATTTTGCTGCGTCTGCTCGGTCTTTCGTCGCAAGTAATTCGTGATGACCTACACGGTAACCATGGGATCGCGCTGATCCACGTACTCGGCCATGCGGCCTCGCGTCCTTCACTGCTGCTTAACCAGCTACCGAGCCTTCGAGGTTTGGCATGGATGCGTTCTTTCAAAGTACGCATCCTAAACTCTTATGTTCGACGCAGTCGTTTTCGCAGGCGGGGGTAACCGCTGCTACTGGCAAGGCGGCTTCTATGAAGCAGCTGCAACGCGTCTGGGCTTGTCGCCACAGCTCGTCGTCGGCGCCAGTGCTGGCGCATTTGCTGCGGTCTATTCACTGCTCGAAGCCGGACCTGCAACCCGCGCCCGTGTGATCGGCGCTTGCGATCCGCAACTGCGAAACTTCGATTTTGCCGCGTGGCGCCAAGGCCGGCCGCTCTGCCCTGTTGGCCCGCTCTATACCGAGCTGCTTCATCAAACCATCGATAAGAATGCGCTCCGGCGACTACAGCACATGACTGACTTCCGTGTTGCGGTATCCCGATTACCGCGCGGCTTTTCACCCTCGCTCGGTGCAGCCATCGGCATCGGCGTCTATCAGCTGGAGAAACAGATCTTTCACCCGGTGCACCCTCGGTTCGGACGCACGCTCGGTTTCCGATCCGAGTTCGTCGCGGTACGCTCCCTCACCGATCCGCAACAGTTTCGCGAGGCGCTGATGGCTAGCAGCGATGTACCGCCATTCATGCCGGTCACGAACGTTGCCGGAAAGCCCGCCTTCGATGGCGGGCTCGTCGATAATGTTCCCGTTGAACCGATCGAGGCCATTGAGTTCGCAGGCGGACGCACGCTGGTGCTGTTGACACGGGTTTACAAATCGATCCCAGTCGTCAATGGACGCACATACGCGCAACCTTCGCGGAAGATCGATGTGGGACAGTTCGATATCAGGAATCCCGACGGCATCCGCAACGCTTACGAGTTGGGCTTGAAGGACGGCGATGCGTTCGCCACCTCGTGTAGTCGATGAATCCCGCCTTCGCGACACGTTTGATCGCGAGCGCAGGGAGAAACTCGCGACGGTCCTTGCAGAGTAGCGGACTTCCGGATGACTGCTTTTCGCGCCTGACTCTAGCCGTTTTGCGCAGGAGGGTGGTTTCGATGACGACACCACCCTCCTCAAGTTCGTTCGCATCTTATCAATGCCGGTGCGCAGGCGCTCCACCACTCGCACCTATCGCCCTGACATTGAAGCTGAGGTCGATCTTCCCGGCCTTCTCGAACGTCAGGGTCGCCTTTAGCGTGTCGCCTTGCTTCAACTGCTGCTTGATATCCATGAACATCATGTGGAAGCCGCCCGGCTTGAGCTCGACCGTCTCTCCGGATTTGATGATGAGCCCATCCGTCAGCGGCCGCATCTTCATCACGCCGTCGTTCATCGACATCTCGTGAATTTCCACGTGATGCGCACCTGCTGACGTCGCACCGACCAGGCGGTCGGCCGATTTGCCGTTGTTGGTGATCTTGAGATAACCGCCAGCGATCTTGGCGCCGCCAGGCGTGGCGCGCGTCCATGGCGACACGACAACAAGATCGCCGATCGTGAAGGTATCGTTCCCGCTTTGCGTAGTCGCGCCCATTTGCGCGTGATCCATCTTGCTGTGATCCATCTGCGCCTGCGCAACTGTCGACGCGTCGGCAACGATCCGCAGTGTGGGAGCCGGCGATTTCAGGCTGTGCGGATTCTGTCCGTCCGATGCAATCTGGTCCCAGCGAACCTCACCCTTCGCGCATTGCTGGACGGTCGGAAAAGAGATGGCCTGCCCCGGACGGAAATCGCCGGCGAGGAAACTCGTGAAAACGAACTCATCGTAGTTGTCGTCCGAGAGAGCGCCGCCCGACCATATGATTTCCTTGGGTCCTTCGGTCACGGCTTTGCCGTGACTCTGATAGGACTTGGCATAGGCGCCGCGCGTGATGTTGAGGATCCATCCCGCCTTGGGCATCGGCTTCACGCCGATGACCCCCTCGGGAATTTGAATCCGGACTGTTTGCGTAGCTGCGCCGTCGCAGCCGTGCGGGACCTGAAATACCGCCTTGTAATAGGTGCCGGTACGCGCCTCGCCCGTCGCAAGCGTGACATGGGCGAACGCGGCTGATTGCGAGATGATAACGGCAGATGCGGCGAAGCCAGCGCCGGCCAGCAGCCGCTGGGAGCTGCGGAAGTTGATGGACATATTGTTCCTCGACTGATGCTGAAAGATAATTCCGAAACGAACGTCTCAGGTTGTTTCAGATCAGCTTTGGAGGTGCCCGGGCCAGAAAAACCGGCTCCCGTAAAATGGCCGTCAGGGTTGTTTCGTGTGAAATAGCGGAATGCGCGTAGACTGTGGGGAGCGCCAGTGAGCCCCCCTCGCCCAATGGCGCTCCCGCCGTATGGCTTATCAGGCAGGCGCTGAGGCAGTCGTGGCCCGCCCTTGGAACAAGCGGCGCGCCTCCGGTATCGTTCTGGCTCGCGGGCGCTGCGCCGGAACAGATCGTACCGAGGCTGCCGGCGCCGCCCGCGAAAGCCAGCGTACCACTCCATGCCAGAAGCAACCCCTGGATCACCAGGACCTGCGACAGCACGATGGTCAAAAGCAGCCGGCTAAATGAGTGGCGATTACGCATGTCGCGGCTATGCCACGCTCAGGACGGAACGTCCACGATTCGAAGGCGATTCCTATAACACGCCTTGTCTGTAAATCTCTCGGAAGCGTATAAATGAATTATTGTTCGCTATTATACTGATGCTCAGGCACTATATCTATCGCTGGAAACATCCCCAGCATCACCCTATCGATAAAGCATAGCTTAGCGAGAGCACTATTTAATTACCGACGTGCGGGTTCCTGTCAGAATTTATGTCTCCTTTACGTCAAACCGATGAAATAACGATCTAAATTTTGATTTAGCGGCGTGAATGGGTCCGAGATGAGCGCACATCTCGGTAAAAATCTTGGTGAAAGATTAATCACTTCTTACTAGTGATATGCGTTTATCACTTAGCTGCATCGCAACATTCGCGGTGTTGCAACGCAGAATCGTACCCTATATTCAGTTCCAACGATGACGCTACTCCAAGAGCTGAATCGGGATTACGAAGGAGACTAACCATGCTGCTCTCATTTATCCGCGCTATCCAGGCGTTCCGTGACTATCAGCGCAATGTCGCTGAGTTGTCCCAGTTGAGCGATCGGGAACTGGCCGATATCGGGCTTGACCGCTCCGACATCCAGCGGGTCGCAGCCGGCGCTTACAACGGCTAATCCCGTTGCGAAAACTGACTGACGAACGATTGCGCCCGCCCTGTGCGGGCGTTGTCGTATCTGAAGCTTCGCCAAGCGAACCTCACGCACCGAGACATTGCATCGGCGCGTGAGCGGCTCTAGTTGTGAGCCATGACAACCCAGAAAGATCCCAACGCGGCAGCGATCCACGTCATTGGCGGTGGATTGGCCGGTTCCGAAGCAGCCTGGCAGATCGCGAACGCAGGCGTCAGCGTTGTGCTGCACGAGATGCGTCCGATCAGGACGACCGATGCGCATCGCACCGATAGCCTCGCAGAACTCGTCTGCTCCAATTCCTTCCGCTCCGACGACGCAGCAAATAATGCGGTCGGCCTGCTGCATGCGGAACTGCGCAAGCTGAACTCCCTGATCATGCGCAGCGCCGATGCCAATCAGGTGCCTGCGGGTGGCGCGCTTGCGGTGGACCGCGACGGTTTTTCCGCTGCGGTCAGCGCGGCACTCGCGGCACATCCACGGATCGAAATTCGACGCGAGGAAATCGCCGGGCTTCCCCCGGCCGACTGGCAGAATGTCATTGTTGCGACGGGCCCGCTGACGTCACCGGCGCTGGCCGATGCGATCCGCGCCTTGTCCGGCGAGGACGCCCTCGCCTTCTTCGATGCCATTGCTCCGATCGTGCACCGCGACTCCATCAACATGGATGTGGCGTGGTTTCAATCGCGCTACGACAAGGTCGGCCCAGGCGGCACCGGCGCCGACTACCTCAACTGTCCGATGACCCGCGAGCAGTACGACGCGTTCGTCGACGCGCTGATCGCGGGTGAGAAAACCGACTTCAAGGAATGGGAAGCCAATACGCCCTACTTTAACGGCTGCTTGCCGATCGAAGTCATGGCCGCGCGCGGCCGCGAAACGCTTCGTCATGGACCGATGAAGCCGGTCGGACTGACCAACCCGCGCGATCCCACGGTCAAGCCATATGCGATCGTGCAGCTGCGCCAGGACAACAAACTTGGCACGCTCTACAACATGGTCGGCTTCCAGACCAAGCTGAAGCACGGGGCGCAGACGCACGTGCTGCGCGCCATTCCGGGCCTTGAGAATGCGGAGTTCGCACGCCTTGGCGGCCTGCATCGCAACACCTTCCTGAACTCGCCGAAGCTGCTCGATCCTCAGTTGCGCCTGAAGGCGCAGCCGCGGCTGCGCTTCGCCGGGCAGATGACCGGATGCGAAGGCTACGTCGAGTCCGCCGGCATCGGCTTGCTCGCCGGGCTGTTCGCAGCAGCGGATGCGAGGCAGAACGACATCGCACCGCCTCCGCCGACAACGGCGCTCGGCGCGCTGCTCGGTCACATCACCGGCGGGCACATCGAGACCATCGATGCGGGACCGCGCTCGTTCCAGCCGATGAACATCAACTTCGGATTGTTTCCGCCGCTGGCCTCGCCGCCGACGAAGAAGCCGGACGGAACGCGGCTGCGCGGCAACGAGAAGACGGTTGCGAAGAAGCAGGCGATCAGCGCGCGAGCGTTGTCAGATATGGATCGCTGGATCGCGGACACACTGAGCGTCTCTGACGCGGCGTAACCGGCGGATGAAGTAACCGACAAGAACTATCTACACGTCATGCCCGGCTTTATGCCGGGCATCCACGTCTGCTTTTGCCCGACCGTCCGCAAGACGTGGATGGCCGGGACAAGCCCGGCCATGACGAATGGAAAAGCTACTTGGCGCAAAGGCCAAATGGTGACGAACTTCGCTGCAAAAGGCGAAAAGGCGACCGGATGGCGGCGCGCAAGCGGATCGGGATTCAGCCGGTGGCTTACGCGTGAACGACGTTCAGACCTTCACCGCCGTCGAACGCTTCGGCACGAACACCGCAGACACTATGCGCACGACGGTCGACACGACCTAACCATGCTCGGGTGAGCCCAAGCCTTACTGCTGACCTCGCTTCGCAACGGGTCGACACTTGACGGCGAGATGCTTTCTCCAACAGTAAAGAATTGCATGACAAGTGAGGACTCCTCGACTGGCACTCCCAGCAACAATGCGGCGGCCTTTAACTCGGCCCATGCGATCTCATACGCTGAGGGGCCGCGGGCCTGAGTTTCAGAGACTGGGTGGGATACGCGTAGCGTGCAGTCATCCCGCCAGTCGCGTCAGGCGCATCAAGCAACTTGCAGCGCAACAGCGACTTATCGCAGTTGCTTTTGGGGCTCGCTGCCTAACGACCAAGTTGTAACCGCGCCAGGAGATTTAGTGTTAATCCATGTCCAAACCCATTCAGGCAACAGCCCTGCGGCAGCGGTCGTGTTGAAATTTGATACGAAAAAGCTGTCTTGGGTATCAATTAAAGGCCGTATCTTCAAATACAGGTCCCAGACGGTCTTGTCGCTATAGACCATCCATAGATGAGGACTGACGCGAATCCAGTCATCGCCGGTATCGGAAAATGCGGGTTCTAAATCCCTCATCTTAGGAACGCCGGGGAAAATAAACGAGACGTGGTAAAAATTATTCATCTCGCACACTTCTATGATCGATCGCTCTAGGCCCTCCACCAACGTTCGGACCTTCAATTAGAATAGACTTATCCTTTGCGGCAGATTGATCGCGAAGGTGGTGGTAAAATTCGGCACTTCCGAGCAGTGCAGCTGCCGGATCCTTTTCGGCGAACCGAACCAAACGTTCCACGACATAAACAGCGAACAATAACAAAAAGCCACTGGCGCACGCAGCTTGTATGGGATGCGCCGAAAGCGCCCAACAGACTATTCCTATAGAAACAAACAGGGCGATCAAAACGATAGACAGATTTCCAATCAACCCGGGGCCAAGCTTAACCCTCTTGAACATCCCGCTGGCTGAAGCGAGAATATCTTCTGCTGATTTCTTCCCCATTCGCTTAGTTTGCTCAGCTAACGCCGCAAATCCAGCGGAATCTCATCAGACAGGCGCAAATTTCGACAATCTCGTCCGGATTTCGCGCTCCGGAAACCTAACCACGTCAGCCCCTTGAATGGCTTCGGCCCTTATGGGCTGCTCACCCCCTGAACGGCTTCGCGCTGCTGGCACGCCATGTTGTCCAAAGCACGCCGAGCCGGGACGATGACGGCGGCGCGAACGGCTCGGATGTCTCAAGCCGCGTCAGTATCTTTCCAATCACGGCAAGCGGCAGGAAAGCTAGACGCGCGGCCATCGGCGCGTCGGCAAGCATTGCCAATGCCTGATCCAGTTGAGCACGAGCTTCACGGCGCAGATGCGCCAGCGCGCTCTTCAGCGGCGCGCTCACCTGATGCAGGAAAACCTCCTCGGCAACGACGGCGTGAAGATTCGTCAGGTCGGCCGGCAAATAGAGTTGCCGACGAGCAGCGTGGCGCGGCAGCGCCAGCATGACATCAACAAGCCCCTCCGCGATGCCTGCATGCTCGGCGAGGCGTGCAGTCTCCGGCGAATTCACGCCCAGCACCTTGGCACGCAGCGCGTACATCGCGGCAGCCGTATCGCGGCAATGCGCCTCCAACGCCGCCATGTCGGGCATCGGATCGTCATAAACATCGAACACATGTGCGTCGATCAACCGGGCGAACGCTTCAACGGGAAGATCGTAGAGAGCCATCGCCCGCAACAACTCCGCCGCGACCGGATTGCCCTCGACCGCGCCATGGTCGGCAGTCTGACTGCCGTCCGTCAACGCGTCGCGCCACCATTGCAGGCGGATCTCGCCGGGCAGCGGCTGGCTGACGTGATCGCGAACATGTGCAACCTCGGCATTGAATGCCGCGAGTGCAATCCATGCCCGCCGCGATTCCGGCGGCACGAACAGGCTCGCCGCATAGGTTCTAAAATCCTGCGCGCGCACCAGATCCGTGCAAAACGCTTCGGCGGATGTTGCGCTCATGGAACAGCGATCAGCGCTGCCGCCACGCGCCGACTCTCACCCATCATGACATTGTAGGTGCGGATTGCCGGTCCCGTCTGCATGGTGTCGAGCATCACATGCACCTGCCGCAGCGCGTTGCGCAGCGGCGCGGGCGCGATCCAGACATCGCTTCCCGTGCCGATCAACAGTGTATCGATCTCGTTCGCATGCTCGAAAATCCGGGCTAGCGAATACCGGTCGATGTCCTTGGGATCGTTGACCGGCCAAGCCCAGATCGCATTCGGCAGGCATAGCAACGAGCCGCGATGCGACATCTCCGCAAACCGGAAGCCGCCGTTGCCGTAGGCTTCGATCAGCGCCGACCGCGGAAGATGCAACGCATCCGGCGCGCTAGTACCCACTTTCCGAAGTTCGTGATCCATCTCAGCACCACCTTCCACGAACTTCGGAAAGTCATGGGTACTAGCAAGCTATAATTCTAGTACCGCTTTCTATTGGAAGTTCCTGGATCGGACTCGCAGCTTGCGCCGCAGGAACTTCCAATAGGCGGTACTAGGCCATCAGGGCTTCGACGGCTTGTCGTCCTCGCCGCCCCGGTTTTCGCCCACGCCGAGATAAATTAGGATCGGCGCCGCGATGAAGATCGAGGTGTAGGTGCCGACCAGCACGACGCCGAAGGTCATCGTCGCCGCAAAGCTGTGGATCGCCTTGCCGCCGAACAGCAGCAGGGCGAGCAACGCCAGCGTCACCGTGACGTGAGTGATGATGGAGCGCGACAGTGTCGAGTTGATCGAATGGTTCAGCAGATCAGTCATCGGCATCTTCTTGTAGCGCCGCAGCATTTCGCGAATGCGGTCATAGATGACGACAGTGTCGTTGAGCGAGTAGCCGAGAATGGTGAGCAGCGCCGCGATACTGGTCAGATCGAACTCGATCTGGGTGATCGACATGAATCCCAGCGTCAGCACGATGTCGTGGACGTTCGCGATCATCGCGCCGAGTGAGAACTGCCACTCGAACCGGAACCAGAGATACATGAAGATGCCCGCGATCGCGAGCATCAGTCCAACCGTGCCATAGGCGAGCAACTCGCTCGATACGCGCGGACCAACCACCTCGACGCGGCGATAGTCGACGCTGTCACCGAACAACTGGCGGACCTTTTGAACCGCCACCTGCTGCGCCTGATCGCCACCCGGCTGTTCGGCAATGCGGATCAGAACGTCGGAGGGACCGCCAAACTGCTGAAGCTGGACGTCACCGAAATTCAGTGTCGTGAGCTGCGCGCGCAACGATGCGATATCCGCCGGACCCGACTTGGTCTGAATCTCCAGCAGCGTGCCGCCCTTGAAGTCGATGCCGAAATTCAGCCCGTGCGCGAAATAGAGGCCGATCGCGATCAACGACAACAGCGCCGAGATCGGAAAGCTGATGCGGCGAAAGCGCATGAAGTCGAACTTCGTATCGTCGGGAACGATGCGAAGCGCGGGAATGACGCCGTAAATGCTGAGCACCGTCAGAATGACGATGAAGACGGCCAGAGCGATAATAATAGTTTGAGTCACTGTGTAGCTATCCTCAAATCGGCACGGTCTTGGGACGCTTCCAGCTCACCCACGTCGCAACGATCAGCCGCGTAACGGTGAACGCTGTGAAAACCGTGGTGATGATGCCGATGCCGAGCGTCACGGCGAAGCCGCGCACCGGCCCTGTGCCGATGTAGAACAGCACGGCTGCCGCGATAAACGTGGTGATGTTGGAGTCCAGAATGGTCGCGAGCGCCCGGGTGAAGCCAGCATCGATGGCCGAGATTGCAGTCCGGCCTGCGCGCAATTCCTCGCGGATACGCTCATAGATCAGCACGTTCGAGTCGACCGCGATGCCGACCGTCAGAACGATGCCTGCGATGCCGGGCAGCGTCAGGGTCGCATTCAGCAGCGACAGGATGCCAAAGATCATCGCGACGTTGATCGCGACCGCGACATTGGCGAAGAAGCCGAACAGCCGGTAGGTCAGCAACATAAACACAATGACCAGCACCGACCCGACGTAGGACGCCAGTTCGCCTGCGGCGATCGAGTCCTGACCAAGTCCCGGGCCGACCGTGCGTTCTTCGATGATCGTCAGCGGCGCAGGCAACGCGCCCGCGCGCAGCAGGATTGAGAGATCGTTCGCGCCCTGCACGGTGAAGTTGCCGGAAATCTGGCCGGAACCGCCGGTGATCGGCTCGCGGATGACCGGCGCCGAAATCACTTCGTTGTCGAGCACGATAGCGAACGGTTGTCCCACGTTCTCGAGGGTGGCTTGCGCGAACTTGCGCGCGCCGGAAGTATTGAAGCGGAAGCTGACGATCGGCTCGCCGGAGCGCTGATCGAAGCCGGGCTGTGCGTCGGTCAGATCACCGCCGGAGACAAGCACCTGCTTCTTGATGATGTAGGGCACCTTCGGCGCCGTCGAGCTCATCAACAGCTCAGAGTCCGGCGGCACCCGCCCCTGCTGCGCCTGATCGGGCGGCACGGTCGGATCAACCATCCGGAAGTCGAGCTTCGCCGTCTTGCCGAGCAATTCCTTGAGGCGGGTCGGATCCTGGAGGCCCGGTACCTGAACGAGAATGCGATCGATGCCCTGACGCTGGATCAGCGGTTCGACGGTGCCGAGTTCGTTGATGCGGCGCTCGACGATCTGGATCGACTGTTCGACCGACTGACGGACGCGTTCGGTGATCGCTGCCGGAGGCACGGTCAGACGGATCAGCCCGCCGCCGCCATCGCTGACTTCAACGCTGCGCTGGCCGCTCGAGCCGAGCAGACCGCCAAGCGGCTGGGACAGTTCGCGCAGCTTAGCCAGCGCGTTGGTGAGGTCGGTGTCCTTGACGCGGACTTCGACATTCTCGCCACGAACCGCAAGCCCGGTGTAGCCGATCTTGGCATCGCGCAGCGTGCGCCGCACGTCATCGCGAACCTGATCGAGCTTGTCCTTCTTCACCGAGTTCGAATCGACCTCGAGCAGGATGTGCGAGCCACCCTGCAAGTCGAGGCCGAGTACGATGTGACGCTGCGCCCACTTCGGCCAGGTCTTGACGGTCGATTCAGGGAAGAAGTTCGGAACCGCGAAAAGGCAAACGATCGTGGCGGTCAGGATGACCGCCAGCGCCTTCCACCGCGTGAAATACAACATCGAGATAACCCGTCAGATTCGTGAAAGCGTTTGCATCAGTGGAGTGGATTTGACATTCGCGACCAGCGTGCGACGGGGTGCAACGCGAATGTCAAATCCAAAACTCCACTGGAAATCAATTACCAGTGGTCCTTTGATTCTAATATTCGCAAGCTCTTCGCTGAGATGGGCTGCGAATGTTAGAATCGGACCACTGAGGCGTTAGCTCGCGGCTGTCTCTTCCTTTGAATCCTTGGCAGGCTCGCCCTTCGTCCGCACGCCGGAGATCATCTGGCGCATCTGACGGATACGGACACCGTCGGAGATTTCGACCTCGATCTGGTCGTCATCGACAACCTTGGTCACCTTGCCGACAAGGCCGCCGTTGGTGACGATGGTATCGCCGCGGCGGATGTTCTTCACCAGCTCCTGATGATCCTTCAGCTTCTTCTGCTGCGGCTTCAGAATCAGGAAGTACATGATGACGAAAATCAGTGCGAACGGCAGCAGCGACATCAGCATGCTGTTGGTATCACCGGCGCCGGCGGCTTGAGCAAAGGCAGGAGTAATGAACATACGAAAAGTCCTCGGAAAGGCGCCCGCCATGGGGCGAAACGCGTAGGCGCAAGGCCGTTTTGGCCGAATTTGCGCGGACTATAGCGACAGGCCACCCAATTGCAACGGGACCGGACATGTCGATTTTGCCATGCATTCGTGGCGCTTGCAGCCGCCCGTTGCCCTCGCTAAGGGTGCCCTTGAGGTGCTGATTCATGTCCAAAAAACCCAATAAAAAGGCCTCCAGGGCCGCCACGAAGGCGCGTCCCGGCAAGGCGATCAAAACCGCGACAAAACGCCCTGCTGCATCGGCCGATGCCGAGACCCAGGCCCGGATCGCGCTCGCGCTCGAGAGTATCGCCGCGAACCTGAACGCATCAGCGGCCAGACCGTCGACCCCCGATTCTCTCAAAAAGGCCGACGCCTTTGTCTGGCAGCCGAGCGGCCATCTGGTGCCGGTTCCAAAGGTCAGCCGCGTCGACCTCGGACTGCTCAAGGGCATCGACCGGATGCGCGACATCCTGATCGAGAACACCGAACGCTTTGCCACAGGCCTGCCCGCGAACAATGCCCTGCTATGGGGCGCGCGGGGCATGGGCAAGTCGTCGCTGGTCAAGGCGGCGCATGCCAACGTCAACGCCATGCCCAAGGTGCGAGGCCGGCTGAAGCTGATCGAGATTCATCGCGAGGACATCGAAAGCCTGCCGCTTCTGATGTCGCTGCTGCGCGAATCCGATTTTCACTTCATCGTGTTCTGCGATGATCTGTCGTTCGACGGCAACGACGCATCGTACAAGTCGCTGAAGGCTGTTCTGGAAGGCGGCATCGAAGGCCGGCCCGACAATGTGATCCTGTACGCGACCTCAAACCGCCGCCATCTGCTGGCGCGCGACATGATCGAGAACGAGCGTTCGACCTCCATCAATCCCGGCGAAGCCGTCGAGGAAAAGGTGTCGCTGTCGGATCGCTTCGGCCTATGGCTCGGCTTCCACAAGTGCAGCCAGGACGAATATCTCGAGATGGTGCGCGGCTATTGCAAGCACTTCGGCGTCAAGATGCCCGACGATCAATTGGAGCGCGAAGCGCTCGAATGGTCCACCACGCGCGGATCGCGGTCGGGTCGCGTCGCCTGGCAGTTCACGCAGGAAATCGCGGGACGGATGGGCGTCAAGCTCGCGGCTAAGTAATCCGCGAAGCCGCTACCGAAGCACGCGCAACAAGACCCCGCCTTTACCGATTTCGTGATCGAGTATCTCGGCTAAAACTGAGACTCGAGAATCTCGGATCTGGGATCGAGCCCAAAATGCTGTATGCGCCTTAACGCTGCAATGCGTAACCGTTCACGCAAATAATTGACGAACCGAATGAACGTAGAGGCGGCCCACGCTTAGATTACGTGCGTGGCAATCCACGCAGGAACAGCTACATATAGCTCATGGAAAAAACTCAAGAAGACAGCATCGGAATATTGAAAACGATTTGGAAGAAGAACGAGACGGGTGTTTGGGCTAGTCACGACCTAAAAGGTATTGATCTTAAGCCGCGAGAGGGTTTCACAAAAGATTATTTCAAGATCGAAAACGAAATCACCCTTATGACTCAAAGCCCGGGTGAGATTATGAATTTTTTTGCTACATTCGGCACCACTGAATTTTTAGTGCGGCAAAGTATCGTTCCTATAGTGGCATGGAATGATGACGATGCAGAGATTCGCACAATCGGCACCGGATTCTTCATTAGTGCTTCTGGACTACTGATGACCGCGGCACATGTTCTCCGTGATCCTGTTGATGAGAATTACACTAGCGTCACTTATGTCGATAAAAATTTGCACCGACTAGGTGAAAATCTGCATTTTGGCATTTTGCTGCCTGCCAACCCAGCCATGGCAAACGCCCCCTTCGAGATGCATCCGGTGATGCGAGAAGCTAAATGGTTTATGTGCCCATTTGAATGGACAACTCACTGGGGCAAAAATGTTGAGAGTCCGCTTCTGCATCAAAAACCTGAGTTTAAACTCGATCTCGATGTCGCGGTTTGTAAAGTAGCAGAACAATCATTAATCGGCCCATACCAGCCGCTGAACATTGGCCTGCATAATCTCAAAGTTGGCGACCGTGCTGTAGCGATCGGATACCCAGAAATGAGGAATATTCGACGAGGCGGTGATGATTACCAACCAGAATTAGTTGTTTCTGTTGGCTCTGTGACAAACATTCTCGCAGACAATATGACCGAGAAGCAGAACACAACACCGGGGCCAAACTTCGAATTCAATGCCAAAATCCCTGGCA
This sequence comes from Afipia massiliensis, assembly GCF_014203115.1. GTDB lineage: Bacteria > Pseudomonadota > Alphaproteobacteria > Rhizobiales > Xanthobacteraceae > Afipia > Afipia massiliensis. Next base: position 116,724 of record NZ_JACHIJ010000001.1, read on the forward strand.
AAATGAGCGGCAGCCCTATTTTAGTTGGCGGGGGTATTATAACGAAGGGAGTTGTCAGCCGAAGTTGGCAGGATGAAAATCACGCTAGTGGATGCTTGATTGCACCCATAATGAATCTGCCAATAGTTGGCGAAAAAAGTCTCGTTGATATGATCAAAGCTGGCGAAGAAGGAATTGCTCAAATTATGGGAGTGGGTCTTTGATCGCGCTTCGCTACAGTAAATTATCCCATCCGCGCGCGCTACGCGCCGTTCAGAAATTGAAACGGGTCGATGGCTGAAGATCCCTTGTGGATCTTGAGCGCGAAGCGCTCGAATGGTCGACCACGCGCGGATCGCGCTCGGGCCGCGTCGCCTGGCAGTTCACGCAGGAAATCGCGGGACGGATGGGTGTGAAGCTCGCGACGGCGTAGAGCACGCTAGATCGCGGTCAAGCGAACCCGCTCGTGCCCTGCTGACGAGTTGGGCCAGAAGCGTGACTCGTCAACGATCAACCGGCCCAGTTCAGCAGCGCATGGCATCCGGTCGCCTTGCTTCGAGATCAAGACGTACTTTGCCTCCGGCAAAGGTGGCAGGCCGTCATTGCCATCAAGCACCGTCATCCAGGGTTCGATCTCCTCCTGGGAGAAAATCGACACGGCAAGCCCCGCTTGCACTGCCGCCCTCAGACCATGCTGGTTCGCCGACGTGAAGCCGACGTGCCAATCAATGCCGGACGCCGTGAGAGCCTCAATAGCCATCGCACGAAGCGCGCACGGCGGCGGCGATAGCGCGAATGGCATTGATGAATTCTGCGGGCGCTTGAAAGTCTCGGCGGCCGCCCAGACGAATTGCGTCTGACGAAGAACGATCCCGCCCGTTGCATCCGATCGGGTAATCGCCACTGCAAGATCGAGTTCGCCGGCATCGACCTTGGCCCGAAGGTCCAGACAGACACTGACTGAAACCTCGAGCCGAACCGCAGGGTACTGGCGAGCGAACCGGCCAAGCAATTGCGGCAGCCGATCACCAATGAAGTTTTCCGGAACGCCCAGCCGGATGGCGCCCGAGGCAGTGGAGGAATGAAAGCGGCGCGTCAGCGCCTCCTGCCCCTGCAGAATCTGTTCGGCGTGGCGCAGAAAATCCTCGCCGTCTTCGGTCAGCGTTAGCTTGCGCGTGGTCCGGTACAGAAGCTGCCGCCCCACCTGCTCCTCCAGCCGTCGGATCTGATGACTGACGGCGGATTGGGTCAAATGCAGTCGTTGCGCCGCGCGCGTGAATCCGCCGGTCTCGCAGACAGCAACAAAGGCGCGAAGCAATGTGGGTTCAAAGTCCATGGGCCACATATATGACGAACAGAACTGAAATCAATAAAATCAATTCATTTCCATCATGAAAGGATACCGCCCATATCCGTCAGCCCGTGCCGCCGACGTCCGCGTCGGGTTGAAAAGGAATGTCCATGAGCGTCTCCCCCTCGGCCAGAAACACTGCCGCACTGATCGGCGTGTGCCTGGCATCACTGATGTTCGGCCTCGAAATATCCAGCATCCCCGTCATCCTGCCGACCCTGGAAACGGCGCTGCCCGCGAATTTCAAGGATCTGCAGTGGATCATGAACGCCTACACGATCGCCTGCACCACGGTGCTGATGGCGACCGGCACCTTCGCTGACCGTTATGGCCGGAAACGCGTTTTCATCACGACCACCATCGCCTTCGGCGTAACGTCGCTGATGTGCGGGCTGGCGCAGAGCGCATCGGTGCTTATCGCTGCCCGGTTTCTGCAGGGTCTTGCCGGCGGCGCCATGCTCACCTGCTCGATCGCTATCATCTCGCACCAGTATCAGGACGAACATGAGCGCGGCAGGGCCTTTACCGCCTGGGGCGTCATCAGCGGCATCGGCCTTGGCTTCGGCCCAATCATCGGCAGCATGATCGCCGCCGTGTCGAGCTGGCATTGGGTGTTTCTGGTTCACGTCCCGCTGACAGTTCTCGCCCTCGTACCCTCCGTCATTGGTATCCGTGAATCTCGCGATCCGCACGCCAAGCGACTGGATGGCTGGGGTATCGTAACGTTGACGATTGCTGTCTTCGGTCTGACTTATGTGATCACTCAGGGAACAGACCTTGGCAGAACCACTGCGATCGGGCTCGCTGCCGTTGCCTTTGGCAGCTTCGTCGCCTTCGTTCTCGTGGAGCGCAACACCGCGCAACCGATGTTCGACTTCTCGGTGTTCCGGATTCGGAAGTTCAGCGGCGCCATCATCGGCTGCATCGGCATGAACTTCTGCTACTGGCCGTTCATGATCTACCTGCCGATTTACTTCGAGGGTGGCCTTGGCCTCGACAGCAGGGCTGTTGGATTCTTGCTCCTGGCCTATACAATTCCGTTTCTGATCCTGCCTCCTTTTGCAGACTATTTGCTCCGGCGTCACGGCGCACGCATCGTGATTCCGTTGGGCATGGCCATCATGGGGACCGGCTTTCTCGCCATGCGTCTCGGCAGCGGCTTTGAGCAGGCGAACTGGCTCACTGTGCTCCCCGGCGCGCTTCTCGCCGGCATCGGACTTGGCCTGACCAACACGTCAGTCACCAATACGACAACCGGTGCGGTCCCGAGCAACCGTGCAGGCATGGCATCCGGAATCGACATCAGCGCACGATTGATCTCGTTGGCCATCAACATCGCGGTGATGGGACTCATTCTGCTCGAAGCTATCCAATGGTCCCTGCCAGGCACACTCGTCGCCGCTCTCGACGGCCAGCAGTTGCGCGCGTTGGCCTCGACCATCGCCACTGGAAACTTCGGCTCACTGCAGCAAACGTATCCGGTGCTATCCCTTCAGGACCCGTCCGGTGCCGCCGTTCACACGGCGCTGGTCAAGGGCTTCGGCTGGGTGATGCTGTATGGCGGCATCGGCGCGTGGATTTTGGCCGCGATCAGCTTCCTGATCTTCGGCTCCGAAGGCGCGACAGCGAAATCGGGCCTGGCCTGTGCCATCGACGCGGCCGAATAGCGCCGTTGCAGGTTTGAACCGTATGCAAACAAAATCCCCCGGCTTTCGCCAGGGGGATTTCTCTAGACTTCAGCGTAAAACCTTATGCGCCGTTCAGGAATTGAAGCGGGTCGACGGCTGAAGATCCCTTGCGAATCTCGAAGTGAAGCTGCGGCGACCCCACCTCTCCCGTCTGACCCGATTTGGCAATGATCTGGCCGCGCTTAATAGTATCCCCGCGCTTCACCATCAGTTCACTCGCGTGGGCATACGCGGTGACATAACCGTTGGAGTGCCGCACCAGGATCAGATTGCCATAACCTTTGAGTTCGCTGCCCGAGTAGGCAACCACGCCATCTTCAGCGGCCTTGATCGGCGTGCCTTCGGGAACGGCGACGTTGATGCCGTCGTTCTGTTTGCCGTTGGCCTTCGCGCCGTATGCAGTGATGACGCGTCCGCGCACCGGCCAGCGGAATGTCGGCACGGCATTGGTCGCGTCAGCCGCTTTCACAGGTGACTGGGCTTCAGGCAAATCGGCCGCAGCCGTTTCGCTCGCAACGCGCGCTTTCTGCTGAGGCTCGGCCGACGCAACTGCGACGGGCTTGGCCGCAGGCGCTGCAACGGCAGGCTTCGGCGCTTCCGCGACAACTTGCGAAGCAGGAGCCGCCGCGACAGCCTTGCCGCCCGGAATGTTGATCTTGGTGCCGATCTTGAGCTGTGTCGTCACCGGAATATTGTTGGCCGCGGCCAGTTGCGCAGGCGCGATGTTGTGACGGCGCGACAGGTTCATCAGCGTGTCGCCGGACTTGACGACATGAACGCTCGCGGGAAGCCCCGCGGCAACCTTGGTGCTCGGCGCATTCGACAGCGCCGGAGGATTGGCCTGCGCCATGCGGCGCGGAATGACGAGCTGCTGACCCGGCTGAAGGACACGTGGTCCGCCGTAGCCGTTAGCTTTCAGAATTTCCGACGACGGCACATTGTAGCGCTTTGAGATGACATCGAGCGTATCAGCCGTACCGACGATGATCGTGGTGCCACCCTCGCGGCTATATCCCGAGGTCGCCGCTACCGAGCGCGGCGTCGCCGAAGCCGTTGTTTCGATCGGAGATGACGACGGAGGCGCGTAGGACGCCATGCCCCTGCCGCCACCTGACGTGCCGACAGCCGCCGGCTGAGACAGCGGCGCGGACACGATCGGCGCAGAATGAGGCCGGCTGTATTGCGGCAGCTCGCGAGGCTGCTGATAAGATGACTGTTGCTGATAAGCGGGCTGCTGCTGAGGCGCGCCGCGATAATTGTTGGGGACGGACCCGGTCGACTCCGGCGCGGAGCGCGAAGTGAAGGGGTTCGAAAACGTGGTGTCTGAAAATCGCGTCTGAGTGTCGGCGCTACATCCGCCAAAACCGACCGAGACGAGCGTCAGGACCACAAAATGCGGTGCGTGACGCGAGTTTATCAACTCGACAAAGCGGGACATGATTACTCACTCAGTACGCAACTAACACAAATTTGAGTAAACACAGTCCGAGTAAATAACTGTTTAAGACACCAAATCCCCCTGTAATCACAGGGGGTCCTTGAGGTCTCACGACACGATCACGAAAAGCTGACGCCGATGCCGCGAATTCAGAGTTCGCGGGCGATCCCCTGCAACGCGGGCACGAAGCGCACTGCAACAAGCTCTTGCCGGTCGAAGCCATCGGCCGTTCTGACGACGCGGATCAGTAATTGCCGGTCGTTCATTGGCCCAACCGGCGCGATCAGGATTCCGTTGGGCTCCAGCCGCCCGAGCAGCGCCTCGGGAATTTCCTCCATCGCCGCAGTGACCATGATCCGATCGAACGTGCCGAGCGTTTCCGGCAGGTCGAAGCCGTCACCAAGGACGACGTCCACATTGGTACATTGCAGCTCTTTCAGAACGAGCCTGGCGCGGTCGGCCAGCGTACGAAATCGTTCCAGCGTCACGACTTCCCGGGACAGCTTCGACAGGATCGCGGCCTGGTATCCCGATCCCGTCCCGATCTCCAGCACGCGGTGTCCCGGCTCCAGATCGAGCTGCTCGGTCATGTAGGCCACGACGAACGGCTGACTGATGGTCTGTCCGCACGCGATGCCCAGGGGCGTATCGCGGTAGGCATAGCCGCGGTCCAGCGACGTCACGAACAGTTCGCGCGGCACGTCTCCCATCGCCTTCAGCACGGCCTGGTCGCTGATCCCGCGCTGCCGCAGGTTCAGCTGAAACATCATCTTGTCGTGTGGCGTGGGCTGGGATGACTGCATGTCTGATCAACGTTGGGAGCGGGAAAGGCTTGTATCCGATGCGTACTTTGACAAGTGTCGCGGCATGCGCCACCTTTTCGTTTTCGTGTTAGCAATCCGGATCTGTTCTGCGCAATGACCGCTTACAGTTCAAGCGTGCCGAGACTCTCATGACCTTATCTCTTCCCGAACCATTTCGCTCCACCTTTGACGGCTTGGAGGAGCAGCGCCTCTCGGGCGAGCCAGACAACCGCTTTCATCAATGCTTCGGCTGCGGTCCCTCGCATCCCACGGGCTTGCATGTGCGCACTTTCAGGACGGACGAAGGCGTCGCCTCGCCGATCCTCATTTCGCGACAACACGAAGGGCCTCCGGGCGCCGCGCACGGAGGCATCGTTGCCGCCTATCTCGACGAGGTGCTGGCAGCCACGGTGCTCCGGGTCACGGGGCGGCTGGGGGTGACCGGCGAACTGACCATCCGCTACATCAAGCCGGTGCCGACCGAGACGCCGATCGTCGGGCGCGGTTCGCTGGTGACCGACCATGGCCGCTATGTGGACGTGGAAGGCCGGCTGGAGGACCTGTCCACCGGCAACGTGCTGGCGACCGGGCGGGGCCGGTTCTTTCCGGTGCCTTCCTGACCTCATTTGAGAGGTTTGAAAAAGTTCCTGCTCATGGAACTTTTAGATCGGGCGTGAGTTTGCGCGCTGGATAATTATGTTATTCGTATAGCAAGTAGTCCAGATTTGTCATTTGGGGGACGAATGCCGGGCAATTTCAAAGCAGGATCGCGGACGTCGATTCTGCTGGTCGAAGACGAAGTCATGATCCGCATGATGGTTGCCGACATGCTCGAGGAGCTTGGCTACACGATTTCCGGTGAAGCAGGCGACATCGACGAAGGCATCAGGCTCGTGCAGGCAGTCGACTTCGACATCGCCATTCTCGACGTCAACGTCAACGGCAGGGTGATCACACCGGTCGCCGAAGCCGTTCAGATGCGCGGCCTCCCCTTTGTGTTCGCGACCGGCTACGGCGCGCAGGGTCTTCCGGAAAAGTTCCGCGACCGCCCGACGCTACAAAAGCCTTTCCAGATCGAAACGCTGGCGCGCACGATCGAGACGGTTCTGAAGGGCATCGCGGCGTAGCGAGCAGCGCCGCAGCGATTATTTCAGAACGCCCTTCAGCTTTTCCGAAAACGCGACATCGGTGCGGTCCAGCCGCAGCGGCGTGACCGATACCAGCTTCGCGGCGAGTGCTGCGAGATCGGTCCCCTCCGCAGGCACTTCCAGCATCGCAAGCCGCTCGAAGCCGATCCAGTAATACGGATTGCCGCGCCCGTCCTGGCGGCTGTCGATTTTCAGGAAACCCTGATTGCGCTTGCCTTGTCGCGTGACGGCAATGCCCTTCACCTCGTCCGGCAGACATGCGGGAAAATTGACGTTGACCACCGTGTCACGCGGCACGCCAAGCTTCATCACGTTGCGGATCACATCAGGACCGAATTTCAGCGCAGTGTCCCACAGCGGCTTGTTGCGCGTCTCCATGGAAAATTCCTGCGACAGCGCGAACGACGGCAGACCGAGGATGGTGCCTTCCAGCGCGCCGGCGATGGTGCCCGAATACACAACGTCTTCGGCGGCGTTGCGGCCCTTGTTGACGCCGGACAGCACGAGGTCCGGCCCCTTCTCGCCGAGGATGTGGCGCGATCCCATGATGACGCAATCGGTCGGCGTGCCTCTGACAGCAAAGTGACGCGGCCCGACTTCGCGCAACCGCAGCGGATCGTTCAGCGACAATGAATGCGACACGCCGGACTGATCGAGTTCGGGCGCAACAACCCAGACGTCGTCCGACAATTGCTTTGCAATCTCCTCAAGGACCTTGAGGCCTGGCGCGTGAATGCCGTCGTCGTTGGTGCAGAGAATTCGCATGTTATTCTTATTCCTTCGCGATCACTTTGAGGCCGCCCATATACGGCTGCAGCACATCCGGAACGGCAATCGAGCCGTCGTCCTGCTGATAGGTTTCCATTACGGCGATCAGTGCGCGGCCGACCGCCGTGCCCGAGCCGTTCAGCGTATGCACGAAGCGCGGCTTGCCGTCCGGCCCGCGCGAGCGCGCGTCCATGCGCCGCGCCTGAAAATCGCCGCACACCGAGCATGACGAGATTTCGCGGTACATGCCGCCCTCGCCTTGGCTCGATATTTGTCCTGGCATCCATACTTCGATGTCGTATGTCTTTTGTGACGCGAAGCCCATGTCGCCGGTGCACAGCGTCATCACGCGGTAATGCAGGTCGAGCCTTTTCAAAACTTCTTCGGCGCATGACAGCATGCGTTCGTGCTCGTTTCTGGATTCCTCAGGAGTCGTGACCGAGACCAGTTCAACCTTGGTGAACTGGTGCTGGCGGATCATGCCGCGCGTGTCGCGTCCCGCAGCCCCCGCTTCCGCGCGGAAGCACGGCGTCAGCGCCGTCAACCGCATCGGCAGTTCTTTTTCGTCGAGGATGGATTCACGAACGAGGTTCGTGAGCGGGACTTCGGCGGTCGGGATGAGCCAATAGCCCTCTCCTCCGCTACCCATCGCACCGGCCGCAAACTGATCGTCACGAAACTTCGGCAATTGCGCCGTGCCGAACATCGCATCGTCACGCACCAAGAGCGGCGGGTTCACTTCGGTATAGCCGTGCTCACCCGTGTGCAGATCGAGCATGAACTGACCGATAGCGCGTTCCAGCCGCGCAAGACCCTTCTTCAGCACCACGAAGCGAGAGCCGGACATTCTCGTCGCCGCCTCGAAGTCCATGAACTTCAGCGCTTCGCCAAGCTCGACGTGCTCCTTCGGCTTGAACGCGTAATTGCGCTTCGCGCCGTAGTGATGATGCTCGACATTGCCGTGCTCATCAGCTCCGTCCGGCACTTCATCAAGCGGCAGGTTCGGAATCTGCGCGAGTTCTGTCTTGAGATCGTCTTCAAACTTCTTCGCAGCCGCCTCAAGCTCGGGGAGTTTCGTCTTGAGTTCGCCGACCTCGGCCATCAGCGCGTCCGCGCGCGCGTTGTCCTTGTTCTTCTTGGCGTCGCCGATTTCCTTGGAAGCCGCGTTGCGCCGGGCCAACGTCTGCTCCGACGCCAGAATGGCCGCACGGCGCTTCTCGTCCAGCGCGATCAGCGAAGCTGACAACCCATCCAGACCCCGGCGCTTGAGCGCAGCGTCGAACGCATTCGGGTTATCGCGAATCCATTTGATGTCGTGCATGAGAACTATCCTGCGTCATGACCGGGTTTCCCGGCCATCCACGTATTTGCTGGTGCGTTAGAACAAGTCGTGGATGCCCGGGTCAAGCCCGGGCACGACGAATCGAGAGACATGACTGCGATGATAACCCGGCCCTAAGGCCTGCTGGGGTCACAAAACGATCCAGCGGCTACTCCGCCGGCGTCGTGGCGGGAGGGGTCGGAGGTGCATCTGCTGGCGGCGTCGTGCCGGCGGCCTGCTTGGCGGCCTTCTTCTCCACGACGGCAACCGCGAGAATTGAGCCCTCGTAGAGGATCAGCAGCGGGATCGCGAGCGACATCTGGCTGATGACATCCGGCGGGGTCAGCACCGCGGCGATGACGAATGCCACCACGATGAAATAGCGCCGCTTCTCGCGGAGCTGCTTCGAGGTCAGGATTCCAATCCGCCCGAGCAGCGTCAGGATCACCGGCAGCTGGAACGCGATGCCGAACGCGAAGATCAGCGACATCATCAGCGAGAGATACTCGCCGACTTTCGGCAGCAGCGCGATCTGCGCCGTCTCGTCGCCGCCCATCTGCTGCATGCCGAGCGAGAAGCGGATCAGCATCGGCAGCACGAGGAAATAGACCAGCAGCGTGCCGAGCGCGAAGAAGATCGGCGTCGCGATCAGGTACGGCAGGAACGCGCCGCGCTCGTGCTTGTAGAGGCCCGGCGCGACGAACATGTAGATCTGCGCGGCGATCACCGGAAACGAAATGAAGCCAGCGCCGAACATCGCGAGTTTCAGCTGCGTCAGGAAGTATTCTAGCAGCGCGGTATAGATGAACTTGGAATTCTCCGGTCCCGCGACCCAGACGAACGGCCAGACCAGCACGTTGTAGATCTGTTTGGCGAAGAAGAAGCAGAAGATAAACGCCAGCGCGAATGCGAGCAGCGCCTTGATCAGCCGCGAACGCAGCTCGATCAGGTGGTCCATCAAGGGCGCCTTGGTGGCTTCGATGTCTTCTGCACTCATGACGCTTTGGCGTCCGGTACGGCCGGCGTCGGGGTTTCGACGGCCGGCGCATGGGCCTCAGCCTCGGCGAACGTCGCGGCCGTCGGCGGCTCAGGCGTGGTCGGCGTCACCGGCGGGTCGATCTTCATCGCGTCCTCGACATCCTTGTTGAGGGACGTCAGCAGATTGGTCGGTGACAGATCCTTGGCGGCGGCGGAGGCATCATCGAACGTTTTCTTGATGTCCGCCATTTCGGCTTCGCGCATCGCCTCGTTGAACTGGCCTTGGAATTCGGAGGCCATGCGGCGCGCCTTGCCCATCCATTGCCCGACCGTGCGCAGCACCCCGGGCAGCTCTTTCGGGCCGATGGCGATCAGCGCAACGACGCCGATGACGACCAGTTCACTCCACCCGATGTCGAACATGGAAAATTCCGCCTACGGAGCCGCGGCCCGCACTGCTGAGGAAACGCGACGCCCGGATGTCAAACCGCTTTGCTTCCGACATCGCTCCGCGACGATGTGGTGGCCGACGGCGAGTTGTCGATGGTCTTGACCGGCTCGGGCTGCTTCTCGGCCGGCTTTTCGTCATCGGCCATGCCCTTCTTGAAGGCCTTGATGCCCTGCGCGACGTCGCCCATCAGATCCGAAATTTTGCCACGGCCGAACAGCAGCAGGACGACGCCGATCACGACGATCCAGTGCCAGATACTAAACGAACCCATACTGCCATCCTCCAAACACGCGACCGGGTTTTCCCGACCATATCTGACCGGAAAGTAGGCCCCAGAGGTGTCAAAAACAAGGATTAACCCCGCGTCATGACTGCGCAAACCGGCGCATTGACACGAGAGTTAATGTTCACTCATAGCGGCCGCAAATCCAGCCGCCCGCAGCGCCGAAAGTCAGGTTTCGTCGCTCTTTTCCGGCTCCACAGCAGGCGCCAGGGCCAATTCGAGATCGCCCGGCTCCAGCGGCTCCTCGTCCTCGCGCAGCGCCGGATCGTCGGATGGCGATGGAACAGCGAAGCCGCCCGGCAACCGCGTATCCAGCAGGCCCGCGCCCTTCAACTCGTCGAGACCGGGCAGATCGCCCAGCGCTTCGAGGCTGAACTGCGAGAGGAAGGCTTCGGTGGTGCCGAAGGTCAGCGGCCGGCCCGGCGTCTTGCGACGGCCGCGCGGACGGATCCAGCCGGTTTCCAGCAGCACGTCCAGCGTGCCCTTCGACGTGACCACACCGCGGATTTCCTCGATCTCGGCGCGCGTCACCGGCTGGTGATAGGCGATAATCGCCAGCATCTCGATCGCGGCACGCGACAGGCGGCGCGTCTCGATGCTTTCACGGGTCATCAGCCAGGCGAGATCGCCGGCGGTCCGGAAGGTCCACTTGCTGGCGACACGAACCAGATTGACGCCGCGCATGGCGTAATCGGCCTGCAACTGCGCCAGCGCGGCTTTCACATCCACGCCTTCGGGCATGCGCTTGGCGAGCGACGGCTCATCGAGCGGCTCGGTCGAAGCAAACAGCAAGGCTTCGAGCAGGCGCAGTTCCTCGGGACGAGCGACGGTATCGTTTGAAGATTCTTGCAAAGATTCTTGCGAAGACTCCAGCACGGAATCCTGCTCGACCGGAGCAACGTGCTGCGCCGCCACACTCGTTCTCGCCGGACTTGGCATGGCCCTGTCTCCTTCTTCCACTTACTCGACGTCTTCCACTAATCGGCCTGCACTTCCGACGCTGCTTGAGCGCCGGGAGGCAAATGCTCGACGTGCTTACGAAAATACAAAGGTGCGAACGCTTCTTTCTGGTGCAGATCCAGCGTGCCCTCGCGCACAAGCTCAAGCGCAGCGGCGAAACTTGACGCGAACACCGTCGCCCGTTGCGTCGGATCGACGACGTAGCGCATCAGATACTCGTCGAGGTTCGCCCAGTCCTCGGACTCTGCCGAGCCAACCAGCCGTTCCAGCGACGCGCGCGCTTCGGACAGCGACCAAACGGTCCGCTTGGTCAGATGCACGGTCGCCAACACACGCTGCTGACGCTGCGTAGCGTAGGAGGTCAGAAGATCGTACAACGTCGCGGTCCAGCGGGCGTGCTTGACCTGCGCAATCTGTTCCGGCTGACCGCGCGGGAAAATATCGCGGCGCAACTGCGGCCGGGTCATCAGGCGGTTCGATGCCTCGCGAATTTGCTCCAACCTGCGCAGCCTGTTGGCCAGCGCGGTCGCGAGGTCCTCGGCGCTCGGTCCTTCAGCCTCGGGCGGCTCCGGCAGCAGCAGGCGCGACTTGAGATACGCCAGCCACGCCGCCATCACGAGATAGTCGGCGGCGAGCTCGAGCCGCAGCTTGCGCGCGGCCTCGATGAAAACGAGGTACTGGTCGGCGAGCGCCAGAATGGAAATCTTGGCGAGATCGACCTTCTGCTGACGGGCCAGCGCGAGCAACAGATCGAGCGGACCTTCGTAACCCTCGACGTCGACGACGAGCGCCGGTTCGTCGTCGGCGTTGTCCGCCGGCAAACCTGTTTCGAAGGAAAGGATTTCCGCGCTCATGAGGTCAGGCTCCCTGCCCGATCGATGAGCCGGTCGAGTTCGGCGCGCGCCGCTCCACGATCGAACGGTTGCGGGGTTCGGCGCGAGGCCAGAGCACGATCCGCGCGGGCCAAGGCCTCACCCGCGAGCATCGGCGTTTCGCCGGCAACCTGCCGCATCTCATCGAGCTTGCCGTTGCAATGCAGGACGACGTCACAGCCCGCGGCCAGGCTAGCGCGCGTGCGTTCCGCGATTGATCCCTGCAAGGCGTTCATGGACACGTCATCACTCATTAACAAACCCTGGAATCCAATGGTCCCGCGAATCACCTGTTCAATGATTGTCGCAGATGTCGTCGCAGGTTGGGCGGGGTCGAGGGCGCTAAACACAACATGTGCCGTCATGGCCATCGGCAGATCGGCAAGCGGCGCAAAGGCCGCAAAGTCGGTTTTGGCGAGTTCCGCCGCCGGGGTATCGACCGTCGGCAACTGAAAATGGCTGTCCGCTGTGGCCCTTCCGTGGCCGGGAATGTGCTTCAGGACCGGCAACACACCGCCCTGCGCCAGCCCATTGGTCACCGCGCGGGCAATCGCGGCCACCTGACCGGGGGTCGTGCCGTAGGCCCGGTTGCCGATCACCGAGTCCGCTCCGGGAACCGGGACGTCCGCCAGCGGCAGGCAGTCCACAGTGATCCCGAGATCGGCCAGATCGGCGGCAATCAGCCGTGACGACAGACGGGCGGCCTCAAGCCCGGCTTCGCGGTCGATCTCGTACAGCGCACTGAAGACCGCGCCGGGCGGATAGGAAGGCCATTGGGGCGGCTGGAGCCGCTGGACCCGGCCGCCTTCCTGATCGATCAGGACCGGCGCCTCGGGCAGGTCGACGGCGGAGCGAATTTCCTCAACCAGTCGAATGACTTGGTCAGGAGTCTCGATATTGCGCTTGAAAAGGATAAAGCCCCACGGCCGCTGGTCGCGCAGAAATGCGCGCTCCTCGTCGGTCAGAGCGGTTCCGGAAACACCGGTAATGAATGCGCGCGCGGCCATAAGTCGGCGATTAGCCCGCGCGTGGCGCCAGGGTCAAGGAAACCCGGCGAATTCGCACGTGATTGTGGGGGTCATCCACAATCGCAACCGATCTCAAAGGTTTGGCGGTACCGCCTAGTTCAAATTACTAGCGCCGCTGGACCACGCACTGCCCGCCAGCTGATTTGAGGTTCACACAGAACTGCGTGGCCTCGTCGTTGGTCCCGAACGGACCGACCATCGCGCGATAGAACGTGCCCTTGCCTGCGATGTCGGCCTTGTGGATCGACGCCGTCCGCGAGCCAAGGATCGCGCCATACTTGCCCTGAATGGACTTGAACGAAGCCTTCGCGTCCGCCTCAGACTTCTGCGAGGAGACCTGCACATAGGCGCCCCCGCCCGTAACCGCCGCAGGATTGATTGCGGCGACCTTGGCCCGTGGCTCGGAAGGCGCGGCCGGCTGTGCCTGCGGCGAAATCGAGACCGGGGCATTGGCCTGCGGTACCCCCGTCGAAGCAGTGCTGGCCGGAGCCGCAGCGCGTTGCGGTGCTGGAGCCTGCGCCCGTGCTGACGCTGCCGATCCGGCAGCCGCTGCATCCGGCTGGTCCGGGCGAATGCTCAGGGTACGGATTTTCCGCGGTTCTTCGCCGCCGCTCAACGTGCCGTTGCCAACGCCCGCACCTGTGGGCCGGACGTTGGTCGATGCGCTGGCGACTGACGGCGGGTTCGCGTTCTGGGTCAGCGGCGGAAACACCACGCGCGGACCGGTCCTGGCGTTGACGTCGACAGGCTGTTCCTCGCGGGACACCACGCGCTCGGCCGACTTGTCGCCGACGCGGTCGTAGATCTGTTTGCCTGAACTATCGATTCCGCCGGGCGGGATGATCTTGTTCGGCCCGGCGTCCGCCTTGATAACAGGAGGTTCGCCGCTGCGCGGCGAGCCGACAAAGGTCCGGTAAGCGAATGCGGCACCGGTGCCGACAACCGCAAGCAGGAGAACGACGACAACCGTCATCGTCCCGCCGCGACGCGGCTTCGGCTCCTGTTCGTAATTCTCTTCAAATGGCGGACGGTCATAGGCCCCATCGCCATAATGCCCGTCCTGCGCAAACTGATCGCGGCCGGGATCATGATCCGGCCGGCCATAGAGGACGTCATCGTAACGATCGCCACCGGCTGCCTGATGGCCGCGCGCCTGCAGTGGCAGCACTGGATCGTAGCCGGAATGATCGAACTGCGGAGCTTGGCCGCCATAGGCCGGATCGGTCTGTGGGCGCGCATAGCGCGGATCGTAGTGCTCCTCTTGGGGAGCAGCGTACGGTTCCTCGTCGCGATAGGCCGGCTCCTGCCGATAGGCCGGCTCCTGCGGGGCATGCCGGGACGCAGTCAGGTTTTGCATCCACGACGGACGGCTCGCAGGAACTTCCTCGGCGGCGGGCTCGTAGGCGTCGTCGTACTGGTCGTGCTGAGCAGGCTGTGTCGGCTGCTGCGCCTGCCTTTGCGGATCGCCGGCAAAGCTCGAAAGCGGATCGGTCTGCCCGATCAGGCGAGCCAGTTCGGCCAACGGATCACTCGCGCCTTGCTGTGGGGCAATACGAGATTGATCCCGGGCGTAGTCGTCATCCGCCGGAAACGGTCTGTCGCGATATTGATCCGCCATTGCGATGTTGCATCCCCTTCGGGAAAGCGTCGCCCCCGTCATTCAAACGGAGCGGCCGCTATTCACACTGCCGCCACCCGTTCCCCGCGGCGGTCAAATCCCCAACTATCGCATCTCGTCTGGAGCATGAACGCCGAGTACGGCGAGGCCTGAAGCCAGAACCGAGACGACGCCCTGAACCAAGGCCAGTCGCGCGATTGTTATCTCTGCATCATTCTGGATAATGAAGCGTAAATAGGGCAAATCGCGACCCTTGGTCCAGAGCGCATGAAATTCGCTCGCGAGATCATACAGGTAAAACGCGATTCGGTGTGGCTCGTGTGCGAGCGCCGCCGCTTCCACGATCCGCGGGTACAGAGCGATCTGCCGGATCAGGCTCAGCTCAACCGGGTCGCTCAGTCGATCGATCTTCGCACCGCGCAGGAAGGCGACGCGCGACGACGCATCCTCGGGCAATGATGGAACCGTCTCGCGCGCATTCTTGAAAATCGAATGTCCGCGTGCGTGTCCGTACTGCACGTAGAACACTGCATTGTCCTTCGATTGCTCGATCACTTTGGCGAGATCGAAGTCGAGCACCGCATCGTTCTTGCGGAACAGCATCATGAAGCGCACGGCGTCGGAACCGACTTCGTCCACCACCTCGCGCAGCGTGACGAAATCGCCGGAACGCTTCGACATCTTCACCGGTTCGCCGTTGCGCAGCAGCTTGACGAGCTGCACGATCTTCACGTCGAGAGCGGCCTTCCCGCCGGTCACGGCCTTGATCGCCGCCTGCACACGCTTGATGTAGCCGCCGTGATCCGCGCCCCACACATCGACCATGTTGAGGAAGCCGCGATCGACCTTGGTCTTGTGATAGGCGATGTCGGACGCAAAGTAGGTGTACGAGCCATCCGACTTTTTCAGCGGACGATCTACGTCGTCGCCGAACGCGGTGGCGCGGAACAGAGTCTGTTCGCGATCTTCGTAATCCTCGACCGGTGCGCCTTTCGGCGGCGGCAGACGTCCCTCGTAGACGTCGCCCTTGGCACGCAGTCCGGCGATGGTGGCGCCGACGCGATCATTGCCATTCTCGTTGAGCGAGCGTTCGGAGAAGAACACATCGTGCCGGATGTTGAGCGCCGCGAGATCGCCCTTGATCATATCCATCATCATGGCGATGGCTTTTGCGCGCACGAGCGGCAACCACTCTGCCTCTGATTGCTTCAGCAGCTTGTCGCCATGTTCGGCGGCCAGCGCCTTGCCGACCGGCACAAGATAATCGCCAGGATAAAGGCCCTCGGGAATGTCGCCGATGGCTTCGCCGAGCGCCTCGCGATAGCGCAGGAAGGCGGAACGCGCGAGCACATCGACCTGTGCGCCAGCGTCGTTGATGTAATATTCCTTGGCAACGTCATAGCCCGCGAACGACAGCAGGCTCGCCAGAGCGTCGCCGAACACCGCGCCACGGCAATGACCGACATGCATCGGCCCCGTCGGATTGGCGGAGACGTATTCGACGTTGACCTTCTCAGCCGCGCCGATCGCGCTGCGGCCATAGCCGCTACCCTGCTCCAGCACCGTCCGCAACGCACCGAACCATGCGGTCGTCTTCAAGGTCAGATTGATAAAGCCGGGACCGGCGACATCGACGCTTTCAACGATCGGATCGGCGCGGAGTTTTTCCGCGATCTTGTCGGCAAGCTCGCGTGGCTTCGCCTTGGCATCCTTGGCCAGAACCATCGCCGCGTTGGTCGCCATGTCGCCGTGGGTGGCGTCGCGCGGCGGCTCCACCACCACGCGCGTAAGATCAATGCCCGCAGGCAGGACGCCCTCGCTGCCAAGCGCCGCGCATACGGCATGCACGCGCGAAAGCACATCGGCGAACAGATGCTGGGGCTGGCTGGGCGAAGTCATTGGAGAATGTCCTGGCAAGTGCACGAAATTGGCATATTCAGGCCGCCGCCTAACGTAAATCCGGGGTCGAGTCAAAAAGCCGCTGGTGCTCGATAATGGCGTATCTGTCGGTCATTCCGGCAATGAAATCGCCGATCCGGCGTGCCCGGCCGGCCTCGTCCTCCTCGCCGTGATGCGGCAGCCATTCGGCGGGCAGATCGCCCGGTTCGGCCTGATAACGTGCGAACAGATCGCGGACCACGGCCTCAGCATCCCGCATCACGCTCATCACCCGTTCGTGGCGATACATTCGCGTTTTGAGAAAGGCCTTGATCGTCGCTTCGGTTTTCTCGGCCTCAGTCGAGAAACTGACGAGCGTGGCGTCATGATTGCGTACATCGATCACGCTGCCGGGGTGCAGCGCTGTGAGCCGCTTGCGCGTTTCCGAGAACACATCCTCGATCAGATAGGAGATCAGTTCGCGCACGAGTTCCGCGCCGCGGCGGGTTTCATCGAGGACGGGATAGCGCGCCGTGATGACGGCGTTGATGTCGGCGATCAGCGGAATGGCTCCAAGATCATCGACGGTGAACAGCCCTGCCCGCAATCCGTCATCGATGTCGTGCGCATCATAGGCGATGTCATCCGCGACGGCGGCAACCTGCGCTTCCAGCGAGGCGTAGCTCCACAGTTCGAGATCGTGATAAGCGACGTATTCCGAGATTCCGACCGGAACGCCATGATCGCGGTAGCGGCCGACGGGCTCGCCGTTGCGATCGATCAACGGACCGTTGTGCTTGACGATGCCCTCAAGCGATTCCCACGTCAGATTGAGACCGTCGAATTGCGGATAGCGACGTTCCAGCAGTGTTACCACGCGCAGGCTCTGGGCGTTGTGATCGAAACCGCCGTGGCCCCGCAGGCATTCGTCGAGGGCACGCTCCCCGGCATGACCGAACGGCGGATGGCCAAGGTCATGGGCCAGCGCCAGCGTTTCCGTGAGATCCTCGTCGAGCCCGAGCTGCCGCGCCAGCGCACGGGCGATCTGCGCCACCTCCAGCGTATGGGTCAGGCGGGTCCGGTAATGATCGCCTTCGTGGAACACGAAAACCTGGGTTTTGTGCTTCAGGCGGCGGAAGGCGTTGGAATGGATGACCCGGTCACAGTCGCGGCGGAAGTCGCTGCGGCGCAAGCTGGGCGGCTCATTGAAGCGCCTGCCGCGGCTTTGACCGGGATCGCAGCCATAGACCACGGGAGGGGCAGCCATTCCGACCGACATACGAATTATTCTACTTTCGATGTTTGATTCTGGCGTCCAGCGCACTTAACTATGACACACGGGGACATTCAAATACCCCGATTTCGGAGACTCTTGATGACCGCCGTAGCGACCGAAACCGCCGCCAACGTTACGATTTCCGAGCGGGCTGCGAAGCGAATCGGCACGATCCTCAAATCCGAGGGTGAAGGCGCGATGCTGCGCATCAGCGTCGAAGGCGGCGGCTGCTCGGGTTTCCAGTACAAATTCGATGTCGAGCGCGCCAAGGCCGACGACGACCTGGTGATCGAGCGCGACAGCGCCGTGGTGCTGGTGGACCCGGCGTCCGTGCCGTTCCTGGCCGGATCGGAAGTCGACTTTGTCGATGATCTGATCGGCGCGTCGTTCCGTGTGGTCAATCCGAACGCCACCGCATCCTGCGGCTGCGGGACCAGCTTCTCGATCTAAGCCCCACGAACGTTCGGCTTATTTGGCCGCGAACAGCCGCTTCGCGTTGCCATGCGCGATTTGTTTGGCGACTGCGGGCGGCAATTGCTTCAGCCAGCCGCGATACTCGGCCATGATCGCGCCGTAGCTCGACCAGCGCTCGCTGATCCACGTATCCGATCCGAGCAGAAAGCGATCCGGATACTTCTCGAACATCGCGCGCCATTCCGGTGTCAGTTCGCCGCCCGCGCCCGTGATCCCGCCCCGATACGACAGTTCACCCCAAAGCTGCGGATAGGTCGCCAGCATCGAGGCGACACGGCTCGGCGCGAGACTGAAGCCGGTATGCGCCCAGATGATCTTCGCGCGCCCGTTGTGGCGCATCAGGATTTCGACGGCCTCATCGTCGGCGTGAGCGTGAAGGTAGAGATCGTTGGCGACCGCGAAGTCCACGGCCTTCTTGACCCACTCGGTGGCCGCGGCCTTTCCCGAGAGATGAAACTCGCCAATGCCGCGGTAGTAGCCGCGCTTGAACTCGTCCTGCACCAGATCGAAGATCGTCGGATCGTTGAACCAGGTCTGGATGTCGGGACGGACCCGGTACGGCCGGATGAACGGCACCACCCAAAGCCCGTCAGCCTTTGCATCCATCAGCGCGTGGGTCCCGGTGTTGGGACGACTGGTCGCCAGAATGCCGGTGACGCGGTGCTTCTTGAACAGCGCGAGCACCTCCTCGACCTGATAATACGGATTCGGCTCCCAGTTGTAGTGGAGGTGCGCGTCGAATATCTCGATCGGCTCCTCGGCCGCGCGAACGGGCGTGACCGCAAGCAATATGACGGCAGCGATTGCGAAGCGCCACCATGAACTCGCTCGCATGATGCGCATCGGGATTCTACTCGGCCGCCGCAACGCGCGGAGGCTGAACATCCGCGGTTTCCTGCAAGGTCGGATCGAGACGCTGCTTCAGGCGGCGGTCGATACGATCGAGATAGATGTAGACCACCGGCGTGATGTACAGCGTCAGCAACTGCGACACCAAAAGGCCGCCGACGACCGCCAAACCAAGAGGCTGCCGCAGCTCGGCGCCAGCGCCTGCTCCCAGCGCGATGGGCAGCGTGCCGAAGATCGCAGCGAAAGTCGTCATCATGATCGGCCGGAAGCGCAACAGCGCCGCCTCGCGAATGGCATGCTCGGCGCTCAGGCCGACCGAACGCCGCTCGATGGCGAAGTCGACCATCATGATGGCGTTCTTCTTGACGATGCCGACCAGCATGACGATGCCGATCATCGCGATAACCGACAGTTCCATGTTGAACAGCATCAGCGTCAGGATCGCGCCGATGCCCGCCGACGGCAGGCCGGAGATGATCGTGATCGGGTGGATGAAGCTCTCGTAGAGAATGCCCAGGATCACGAACGCGGCGAACACAGCGGCGAGGATCAGCACGCCCTGCCCGCGCAACGAATCCTGGAACACCTGCGCCGTTCCCGAGAAGCCGGTCGTGACGGTCGCCGGAAGGTTCGATTCCTGTTCGATCTGGGTGATCTTGTCGACCGCGTGACCGAGCGACGTCCCCTGTTGAAGGTTGAACGAGATCGTCACCGCCGGCTGCTGTCCCTGATGATTGATCTGCAGCGGACCGACCGTCGGCACCATCTTCGCCACCGCCTCGAGCGGGATCGTCTGGTTGTTCGCCGTCTTCACATAGAGCTTGGACAGATCGGTCGGATCGATACGGAACTTCGGCTGCACCTCGAGAATGATCTGATAGTCATTCGAAGGCATGTAGATGGTGCCCACCTGCCGCGCGCCGTAAGCGTTGAACAACTGGTTGCGGATCTGGTCGGCAGTGACGCCGTAGACTGCGGCCTTCTCGCGGTCGATCTCGACCGTGAGCTGCGGGTTCTTGATGTAGAGATCGGTGGTGACGTCAAGCAGCCCGGGCACCTTGGCGATCCGGTCGCGCATTTCCGGCGCGACGCGGTAGAGCGATTCCGTATCGCCGCTCTGCAGCGTGTACTGATACTGGCTCTTCGACGCACGTCCGCCGATGTTGAGGTTCTGGATGCTCTGGAAGAACGCCTGCAACCCCGGCACCTGCAACGCCGTCTGCCGGAAGCGGGCAACGACAACCTGCACGGAGGCGCGCTCGTCCTTCGGCTTCAACCCAATGAAAAGCCGGCCATAGTTCGCAGTCGCATTGGGACCGCCTGAACCGACCGTGCTGTTGACGAACTCAACCGCCGGATCGGCCCTCAGCGCATCAGCCAGCAACTTCTGCCGCTCGCTCATCGCCTGGAACGAGGTGTCGGTCGCAGCTTCCGTCACACCGACAAGAAAGCCGGTGTCCTCCTGCGGAAAGAAACCCTTCGGAACGATGATGTACAGCCAGACGGTTGCGCCAAGCGTCGCCAGCGTGACCACCAGCATCACGGACTTGTAGGCCAGGACGCGATCGAGCGACCACTCGTAGGCGCGAAGCCACGAGTTGAACATCACTTCAAACCAGCGCAGGACGAAGTTAGGGCGATGATGCGGATCGTGCGCCTTCAGCACGCGCGCACAGAGCATGGGCGTCAAGGTCAGCGAGACGAACCCCGACACGAGGATCGCCACCGAAATCGTGACAGCGAATTCTCGGAACACGCGTCCCACGATGCCGCCCATCAGCAGCACCGGAATGAAGACCGCGATCAGCGAGAACGTGATCGACAAGATCGTGAAGCCGATCTCGCGGGCGCCCTTCAAGGCGGCCTCATAGGGCTTCATGCCCTGCTCGATATATCGCACGATGTTTTCGAGCATGACGATGGCGTCGTCAACGACAAACCCCACCGACAGGGTCAGCGCCAGCAGCGTCATGTTGTTGATGGAGTAATCCAGCGTGTACATCACGGCGCAGGTACCGAACAGCGAGATCGGAACCGCGAGCGCGGGAATGAACGTCGCCGAAGCGGAGCGCAGGAACAGGAAGATGACGACGATCACGAGACCGACCGCGATCAGCAGGGTCTCCTCGACATCGGCCACCGACTCCCGAACCGATACGGAGCGGTCGAACATCACGTCCATCGTCACCGACGGCGGAATCTGGGCGCGTAGCGCCGGCAGTTTTGCCTTGACCGCGTCGACGACCGCGACCGTGTTGGCATCCGGCTGCTTCTGGATCGCGAGCACAATGGCGCGGCGGCCATTGAACCAGGTCGCGACCTTGTCGTTCTCGACGCTGTCGTAGATTCTGGCGACCTCATCGAGCTTCACCGGCGAGCCGTTGCGCCATGCCACCACGACCTGCCGGTAATCGACCGCCTTGTTCAACTGGGCCGACGCCTGCAACGCAATGTCCTGCTTGGGGCCGTTGAGCGTGCCGACCGGCGTGGATGAGTTGGCGCGCGATACGGCGGTTCGAATATCCTCCAGGGAAAGTCCCCGCGCCGCGGCCGCCTCCGGGTCCGCCTGCACACGGATGGCGAACTTCTGCGCGCCATAGATCAACACCTGCGCGACACCCGGAATTTGCGACAGCGCCTGACCGACGGTGATGTCGCCGTATTCATTGACGGTCGAGAGCGGCAGCGTCTCGGAGTTCATCGAAAGGAACAGGATCGGAAACTCGGCCGGGTTCACTTTTCGGAACGTAGGCGGAATGATCATCTCGACCGGGAGGCGGCGCTGCGCCACCGTCAGTGCGGTCTGCACGTCAAGCGCGGCGCCATCGATGTTGCGGTTCAGATCGAACTGAATCGTGATCGTGGTCGCTCCCTGCGACGAACTCGAGGACATCGACGAGATACCCGCGACGGTCGAGAGCTGACGCTCGATCGGACCGGCGACGGACGCCGCCATCGTATCCGCGCTCGCGCCCGGCAACGTCGCGGTGACGGCGATGGTCGGGAAGTCGACCTTGGGAAGCGCGGACACCGGCAACAGCCGGAAGCCGAACACGCCGAACGCGATGATCGACGCTGTCATCAGCATCGTCATCACCGGTCTGCGGATACAAAGCTCCGACAGGTTCATGTGCGAGTGTCCCGTATCCGCCGTTCGCCTTATTCTGCAGCGCCTTCCGCAGCGAACGGCGGATACGGAAGGACACTCGAAGTCTATATTTCCTAGTGATCCTTTGATTCTAACATTCGCGAGAATGCCTGCTGAAATGGGACGCGAATGTTAGAATCTGATCACTAGGCTCCGGCCTTGCGGCTTCGCGGCTCGACGGCAGTGCCGTTCGTCAGCAGCAACTGGCCGTCAACGACGACACTTTCGTCGCCTTCCAGACCGCTGTCGATCACCGACATGCCTTGGACGGTACGACTGACTGTCACAGGCTGCACCATCGCCTTGCCGTCCTTGACCACGAACACGAAGTTCCCGGTCTGGCTGCGCTGGACCCCGACAGACGGGACCACAACCGCTTGCTCGGTCCGGACCGTGAGCGTCGTGTTGACCAGGATGCCCGGCCACAGAACTTCGCTTTCATTGTTCATCTTGCCGCGGACGGTCGCCATGCCGGTGGCCGGATCGACGGTGTTTTCAACCATGGCGACGATGCCGGTCTCCGACTTGCCGCTGCCGGGAATTGTTGCCGTCACCGAAGACTGTCCGGTCTTCATCGCGTCGCGCAGTTCGCTCAGCACGCGCTGGGGAATTGCGAACGTGACATAAACCGGCGCCATCTGATTGATGACCGCCAGAGGCGTCGTATCCGCAGGCCGGACGAAATTCCCGACCTTGACGGACGCGGCGCTGATGCGACCGCTGATCGGTGCTTTGATCAGGGTGTAACTTTTCTGAACCTTCAGATTGTCGAGAAGGGCCTGATTGGCCTGGATCGTCGCCGCCGCATTGTCGGACGCCGTTTTCGCGTTATCGACATTGACCTGCGTGGTCGCGCCCTTCCCGATCAGTTCGGTGTAACGCTTCAGGTCGCGCTCGGCCGCGGCGAGCTGGGTACGATCACGGGCCAGATTGCCTTCCGCCTGTGCGATCTGCGCATCGATCTGGCGCGCATCCAGCGTGAACAGGAGATCGCCCTCCTTCACGCGCGCGCCGTCCTGAAAGTGCACGTCGACGATTGTGGTCTCGATCCGCGATTTCAGCGCGACACTCGAGATCGGTGTCACAGTGCCGATGGAATCGACGTCGATGGGAACCTGCTTCTTTTCAGCTTTCGCAAGTTCAACCGAAACGGTCCGCGCACGCGGCGGCGCTTGCGCGGTTGTCGCGCTCCCGGTCCACATCGAGCGGGTCGCATAGATTGCGATTGCGGCAACGGCAATGCCGGCAATCAGCAGGGCACGTCTCTTGAAATTATCTTTAATCATATCGACTCACAGGAGCAGGCCGTCCAACTCGTGGCAGCCATCGTTCCCCCCAACCCCATAGTACTGGTTTTCCAGCGTTATTTGTATTCGACTTATCACAGCCGCTTGAAGCATGGTACGGCATACGCATTAAATATCGCCCACGTGCCTAACGGGATTAACGGAACTGACATGCGGATCGCCACCTGGAACGTTAACTCTGTCCGCCAGCGGCTGGACCATCTGCTGGCATGGCTCCAGGAGCGGTCCCCGGACATCGTCTGCCTGCAAGAAATCAAGTGCGTGGACGAAGCATTCCCGCGCGAGCCGATCGAGGCGCTCGGCTACAACGTGGTGACCCACGGCCAGAAGACATTCAACGGCGTGGCGCTGCTTTCGAAGTATCGTTTCGACGAAACCACGCCCCGGCTCGGCGGCGATCCCGAGGATCTGCACGCACGATTTCTGGAAGGCGTGGTGTCGTATCCGAACGGCTCGCTGCGGATCGCGTGCCTCTACCTGCCCAACGGAAACCCTCCGGAAACCGAGAAATATCCATACAAGATCAAATGGATGGAGCGCCTCCTTGAATATTCGAAGGAGCGCATGAAAGGCGAGCGGCCGCTGGTGCTGGCCGGCGATTTCAACGTCATTCCCGCAAACGGCGACGTCTACAATCCGGCAGCATGGGCAGGTGATGCACTGTTCCTGCCGAAGACCCGCGAGCGCTACCGCGCCCTTCTCAACCTTGGTCTGACCGACGCCATCCGCGCCGTGTCCGATCAGCCCGGCCAGTACACCTTCTGGGATTATCAGGCCGGCGCCTGGCCGAAGAACAACGGCATCCGGATCGACCACCTGCTGCTGTCACCGCAGGCCAGCGACCGGCTGCTCGATGCCGGCATCGATCGTCACGTCAGGGGATGGGAAAAAGCCTCGGATCACGTTCCGGTGTGGATCGATCTGGATCTCAACTAACCCGCGACCGCCTGGCGAATTCTGTTTGGGCTGGGTCTCAGTCCCGGCGACCCTGAACCCAGCGCTCCAGCATCTGCAAGGCCATCGCCCGGTCGTCCTCGGACGCCTTGGCGAGCGCGGTCTTGTAGCTGTCCTTGATCCAGGTCTCGTCAGGCCCGGCGCTGTCCTGCGCCAGCGTCAGCCACATCAGACCGCGGGCGGCCTGACGCTGCGCGCGATCGCCGTTGAACAGCATCTGGCCGAGCAGCGCCTGCGCCTGATGCTGGCCCTTTCGGGCGGCCAGACCGAGCCAGCGAATTCCGTACTTCGAATCCCGCGGCATGCCGACGCCGTCGAGATACATCCGCGCCAGATTGTACTGGGCTTCGGCATTGCCGAAATACGACGCGGCGTAGGAGAACATTTCCCGCGCCCGCTCCGGATCGGCCTTCACCCGCGAATTCGGAATGCCGGACACGTAATACCGTCCCAGCGCCACGAAGGCATTGGCGACGATGGCGGCCTGCGGTGCAGACGGGCTGTCTTCCGCATGGGCGTTCGCGATCTTGCTGAAATAGTCGTAGGCGCGCAGATCGTCCTGCGCCACGCCGTCGCCCTTGGCGTACATGCGGCCGAGTTTCCACTGCGCCACCGGATGGCCGCCCTCGGCGGCGTACTGCAAGGCAGTCAGCGATGGCGCCTGCGGGATATCGGCGGGAGGAACCGGCTTCTTCAGGACAGCGACGCCGCTCGGGGCGGCAACGATCGGCAGTGCGGCATCCTGATTGCCCGGCGACGTGCCTTCAAAGGCAACGGCCGGACCCGCCGCGAAAATCGCGACCGTCAGGGCGGCAACGATGCCAATGCGTTCAGATGTCCGCATAACACACTTTCTCAGCCGACCCGCCGGGGTGGGTCACGGCGCCTTTGACCGCCGGGCCGACCTGCTGGGCATATTTCCAGAGCACCCCCGAGCCGACCTTGGTTTCGCGCGGCTTCCAGGCTTTCCGGCGCTCGGCCAGTTCGGCATCCGTCAGCTTGACGCTGAGCGTGCCGTCGACCGCGTCGAGTTCGATGATGTCGCCGTCGCGGATCAGCCCGATCGGGCCGCCGACGGCAGCCTCGGGTCCAACATGGCCGACGCAGAAGCCGCGGGTGGCTCCCGAAAAACGTCCGTCTGTGATGAGAGCAACCTTGCCGCCCATGCCCTGGCCGGTGAGAGCCGCGGTGGTCTGCAGCATTTCGCGCATGCCGGGGCCACCCTTGGGGCCCTCGTAGCGGATCACGAGAACTTCGCCTTCCTTGTAGGTCTTCTTGTTTACGGATTCGAACGCGTCTTCTTCGCAATCGAAGCAACGCGCGGGTCCCGTGAACTTCAGCACCGACATTCCAGCGACTTTCACGATCGCACCATCCGGCGCGAGATTACCTTTCATGCCGACCACGCCACCGGTCACGGTGATCGGGTTATCGGCAGGACGCACCACGTCCTGATGAGGATTCCATTTCACGCTCTTGAGGTTTTCGGCGATCGTGCGCCCGGTGACCGTCATGCAGTCCCCGTGCAAGTAACCGTTGTCCAAGAGCGTCTTCATCAGAAGCGGTATTCCACCAGCCTCGAACATGTCTTTGGCGACATAACGACCGCCCGGCTTCAAATCCGCGATATACGGTGTCTTTTTGAAGATTTCGGCGACGTCGAAAAGATCGAATTCAATTCCGCACTCATGCGCCATGGCGGGCAGATGCAGCGCAGCATTGGTCGAGCCGCCCGACGCGGCGACCACAGCCGCGGCGTTTTCCAATGACTTACGGGTAACGATGTCGCGCGGACGGATGTTCAGCGCGATCAATTCCATGATCTTTTCGCCGGCCGCCATGCAGAAGGCATCGCGGATTTCGTAAGGCGCCGGTGCGCCGGCCGAGTACGGCAGGGCAAGCCCGATGGCCTCGGACACGGTCGCCATGGTGTTGGCGGTGAACTGGGCGCCGCAGGCGCCGGCCGACGGGCACGCCACCCGCTCGATTTCGTCCAGATCCTCGTCGGACATCTCGCCGACCGAATGCTTGCCGACCGCCTCGAACATATCCTGGACGGTGACCTGCTGGCCGCGGAAGTTGCCTGGCAGGATCGACCCGCCGTAGATAAAGATCGACGGCACGTTGAGGCGCAGCATGGCCATCATCATGCCGGGCAAGGACTTGTCGCAGCCCGCGAGCCCGATCAGGGCGTCATAAGCATGGCCGCGGACGGTCAATTCCACAGAATCCGCAATGGTTTCACGCGACGGAAGCGACGACCGCATGCCGTCGTGGCCCATGGCGATGCCGTCGGTCACGGTGATGGTGCAGAACTCGCGCGGGGTGCCGTGGGCGGCGGCGACGCCCTTTTTGGCGGCCTGCGCCTGGCGCATCAGGGAGATATTGCAGGGAGCGGCTTCATTCCAGCAGGACGCCACGCCCACGAACGGCTGGTGGATCTGCTCGGTGGTGAGGCCCATGGCATAGAGGTACGAGCGATGGGGCGCACGCGCCGGTCCTTCCGTCACGTGACGGCTCGGGAGTCGCGCCTTGATGTTGCTCTTCGCGTCCATCGTGAACCCTGTCCCGCGGCCACTCCGTGAGATCCAGAAAACCCCTGAAAATGGGAGGTTTTTCCAACACCTTCACAAATGCCGTGGCGTTTAGCCTACGAACAATGATCTCATGGAGGCGTGTGGCTAAATCGCGGCGCGCGCAAGCGCTTGCTGGGGCGACGGTTAAATGTTCACGAAGTGTTGTAGGCAAGCAACATCCGTTGCACCGCGGCAACGAAGCCGCGGCTACCCGCTTATGACGAAGGGCAAGACTGAAGGAAGTTGAGCGGTTACCGCCGGCCGCGGATCATGCGCCAGGCAAACAGCAGAAGGACCGCGCCGATTGCCGCTGAAATCAGCGTACGCCAGAAGCCAAACACCGGCACTTGTGCGATTTCAGCCAGCTTCGCGCCGACAAACGACCCCGCGAT
Organism: Afipia massiliensis; assembly: GCF_014203115.1. Classification (GTDB taxonomy): domain Bacteria; phylum Pseudomonadota; class Alphaproteobacteria; order Rhizobiales; family Xanthobacteraceae; genus Afipia; species Afipia massiliensis. Next base: position 144,264 of record NZ_JACHIJ010000001.1, read on the forward strand.
ACCGACCAGGATGTTGGTGAAGATGCCGTGGTCGGACTCGGTCACCCGCTCCGCGATCCAGCCGGCGATGGCGCCGATCAGGAGCATGGTGAAGAAACCAACCCCCGGCTGGCTGAAAAATGCCTGTGCCTCGTTCATTGTGCAGTCCCTCGTCCCCAAATCCGATCACGTCGCGGCCCTATAGCACAGGCGAAAGGGGGACCGAATTGGAATCCCACAAACTAGAACTTTGATTTGAGCCCGCCCGTCGGCTGAAGCCGTAATGTCGCCCGGCACCGCTCGCGCGGCCATTGATGTGCCCATCAAGACATAAAGGGAATTTCGACCAGCAACAGATAGCCGTTGACCATAAGAACTGCTCCGACAAGTCCGACCATGCCGCCCATAAAGGCCAGCCACGGCAGTGTTGCGACAATCGAAACAGAAATCAGAACAATCGCGATTTGAAGGAGTGCCTCGGCGTAATCGAAATAAGGATCCTGCTTGAGAGCGTGATCCCGCTTTTGTTCGAACTCCTTGGCGCGCGCGATCAACTCCTTCTTGCCTTCACCGGTCTCCGGTTCGGATTCGTATCGTGCGACGGTTTTGCGATAGGCATCGGCTTTTGCCTTGATCGCCGCCTTGGCCTGATCGTCGAGGCCCGCCTCTTTGAGAAACGCCAGTTCGAATGCGTCAGCGGCAAGACTGATTTCGGTCTGGCGAATGTTCTTGGCTTGAAAGAACGCATAGAAATTCGATGCGTAAATATTATTGTTCGTCGCTTCCTTGCCGGCATTCGAGCCACCGAGGCTGGTGATCGCAAGCAGCATCGCGAGAATCGCAATCCCGACGGCCGCCCTCTGCTTGAAGGTGTCGCTCTGCTTGTCCTGATCCATCATTTCGGCAGCATCTTCAGCCTGCATCACATGTTCCCCGGTTTGAAGCAGCAGCTAGCGCCCGTGAAAACGGCGCAGATGTGACGATGATTGCAAGCTGACGGTTACATGTTCAAGACGCGCCCGTAGGCATCGAGCACCGCTTCCTTCATCGTTTCCGAGATGGTCGGATGCGGGAAGATGGTGTGGAAGAGCTCTTCCTCGGTGGTCTCGAGGTTCATCGCCACGACGAAGCCCTGGATCAGTTCGGTGACTTCGTGGCCGACCATATGCGCCCCGAGAAGCTGGCCGGTCTTCTTGTCGAAGATCACCTTCACCATGCCTTGGTCTTCGCCCTGCGCGATGGCCTTGCCGTTGCCGACGAACGGGAAGCGGCCGACGCGGACGTCCTTGCCCGCCTCCTTCGCCTTCGCTTCGGTGAGACCGACCGACGCGATCTGCGGATGGCAATAGGTACAGCCCGGGATCAGCGTCTTGTCCATCGGATGCGGGTGAAGACCCTTGATGGCCTCCACGCAGATGACGCCTTCATGCTCCGCCTTGTGCGCCAGCATCGGCGGGCCGGCGACATCGCCGATGGCATAGATGCCGGGCACGTTGGTCTTGCCGTAGCCGTCGATGACAATGCAGCCGCGATCGGTTTTCACGCCGAGTTTTTCAAGCCCGAATCCTTCGATGTTGCCGACGACGCCGACCGCTGAAATCACGCGATCGACTTCCATTGTCACCGGCTTGCCTTTGCCGTCGTCGATAGTGGCGACCACGCTGTCGGTCTTCTTGTCGAGTTTGGTGACCTTCGTGTTTGCAAGAATCTTGAAGCCCTGCTTCTCAAACTGCTTGCGCGCGAAGCCTGCGATCTCGGCATCCTCGACGGGAAGAATCTGCGGCAATACTTCGACGACAGTCACTTCCGCGCCCATGGTGCGGTAGAACGACGCAAACTCGATGCCGATGGCGCCGGAACCGACCACCAGCAGCGACTTCGGCATCTTGTCGGGGTTCATCGCCTCGAAATAGGTCCAGACCAGTTTCTTGTCCGGCTCAAGGCCCGGCAGCACGCGCGGACGCGCACCGGTCGCGACGATGATGTGCTTGGCGGTGTAGACGCCCTCGCCCAGCGCGCCCTTGGGCGCAGCAGCCTCGGTTTTCTTCACCGTGAACTTGCCGTTGCCGTTACCAGCTTCTTGCAGCGTCGCCTCGCCCCAGATGATCGTGATCTTGTTCTTGTTCATCAGGTATTCGACGCCGCCGTTGAGGCGCTTCACCACGCCGCGCGAGCGCGCGATCACCGCCTTCGGATCGAACGACACGTTGTCTGCCGACAGGCCGTAGTCCTTGGCGTGCTTCATGTAGTGGTAGATTTCCGCCGAACGCAGCAGCGCCTTGGTCGGGATGCAGCCCCAGTTGTTGCAAATGCCGCCGAGATACGCCTTCTCGACAATGGCGGTCTTGAAGCCGAGTTGCGCGGCGCGAATGGCCGTCACATAGCCGCCCGGCCCCGAACCGATCACGACGACGTCGAAAGATGTATCAGCCATAAAGAACTCCATTCGCCCGATGGCGCACTATTGTCGATAGTAGTCTTGCACTGTTGCCCACGCGACGTCCTGTAAAAATGCCGCGGTCTTCTCGTCGAGATCTGCGTAATATTTATTGCCGACCGGCGAGCGCCGATAGACCGAGGCCATCACGACGCAGGCAGCCAGATATGTGCCCGCCAGGCTTGGATGGCTCTTGTCTGGCACATGGAGATCGAGTTCGGGCCGTTGCGTGCGCGCCCGCGCGAACGCAAGTCCGGCCGGAATCACGAGCGCATCGTTGGCGTTGCCCGCAGCCGTGTAAACACTAGCCAGCTTCTCCGTCATCTCGGGCTTGTCGGCGTAGGCCCATGTCATGAACAGGATCGGCTGTGCGCCATGCTTGCGCACGATGGCGCTGTCCTTCGCAACTGTCTCCGCGAACGTTGGCTTGCGCTTTGGGTCGGTCGAGCACCAGCTGCAGTCCATCATGATCACCGCGTCGAACTTTTTGCGATTGCCGCCATCCTCCCCAGACGAGGAATGCCGCCTGTGCGACGAGAGCAGAGCATCGATATCGTGCTGGCTCAACGGCGCATCGCTGATGGTCGCGGACGCCGCGTTGAAGGGGGTGGCAGGATCGGCGCTGCGCAGCAGATTAAGTACGTGATTGTGCAGGCTGTTGTTGTAATAGAAGTAGCTATTGCCGACGAACAACACATTTTTCGGCACGTCGTTCAGCTTGACGACCTTCGGCCTGATCTGCGCGTCCGCAGCCGCACCGGCGCACAAAACCATGATCGCGCCTGCAAGCAATGACTGTGTCCATTTCACTTTCCTGTGCATCACCGGTCTCGTCAGTGCGGGCCTCTGTCAGAGTGAGATGAAACCGCTGCGACGTGCTTCTTGACCAAATATTGCCTGATACCAAACTCCAGCACATACAGAACGCCAAGAACGCCGCCGATCATGAACACGATCGGTCGCGCGATGTTTCGTGACAACTGCTCGTTGGACATGAACGCGCCGTGCAGAAAATCCAGCCCGACCGGATTAAGCGCTGCAGCCGCAGTCAGCAGCAGCGTGATCCATGGCCATGAGGTCTTGATGCGCGCTTGGACACTCATCGTCATGCCGCAGCCTGCAATGCGGCCTCACGCCGGCGCAGAAAGTCGCGGATCAATCGCCACTGCACAAAAATGACTGACAAATACGCGAGCGCGGCCAGCAATGAATCCGAAATGTCCGATTGGCTCGTGGTGCGGCCCGACGATAAATCCGAGCCGACGGCAAACAGAAAAAGAAACACGGGCACGAGACACAGCGTGATCAGCGTCAGCCAGAGCGGTCGCTCGCGGTTCTTGCCCGCGGCGGAAATTCCGAACGCCACCATTCCCAGCAACACGAAGCCCGGCACGAAGAAAAAGCGATAGGCCTCGGCCATCCCGCATCCGGCCTTGTCGCTGTAGCACGGCGCGACCGCGTTGAGCGCGATGGTCACGCCGATACCGACGATCAACGACAACAGGCCTGCGAGAAGAACGACGCCAAAGAGCCTCATCGGAATCTCCCGCGCCGGTCCGTCACACCACCATCAGCACCGGATTTTCGATCAGCTTCTTGAACGCAGTGATCAGTTCCGCGCCGAGCGCGCCATCGATGGCGCGATGATCGCAGGACAGCGTCACGCTCATCATGCTGGCCGCCACGATCTGGCCGTTGCGCACGACCGCGCGTTCCTCGCCGGTACCGACTGCAAGGATCGAAGACTGCGGCGGATTGATTACCGCGGTGAAATCCTTGATGCCGTACATGCCGAGGTTCGACACCGAAGATGTGCCGCCCTGATATTCGTTCGGCTTGAGCTTCTTGCCCTTTGCGCGCGCGGCAAGGTCCTTCATCTCGCTGGAGATCGCCGACAGCGTCTTGATTTCGGCCTGGCGAATGATTGGCGTGATCAGGCCAAACGGCAGTGCCACAGCGACGCCGATGTCCGAATGCTTGTGGCGAAGCATCGCCGCCTCGGTCCACGACACGTTGGCTTCGGGAATTTTCTGCAGCGCCAGCGCCATCGCCTTGATGACGAAGTCGTTGACCGAAAGCTTGTAGAGCGGCTTGCCGTCCCTATCCTTGCCTGCGGCAGCGTTGATCTCTTCGCGGGCCGAGTTGAGCTTGCCGAGATCGCAATCCACCGTCAGGTAGAACGTCGGCATCGAATTCGTCGCCGCGGTGAGACGCTGCGCGATGGTCCGGCGCATCGAGTCGTGCGGCACGCTCTCGTAACCACCCTCCTGATAGAGCGCGAGGATCTGCTGATCGGACATCGCCGGCGCGCCGACGGCACCGGTGCCAGCGGCTGGAGCGCTGGCAGCGGGCTTGAGACCTTGACCGGACTTCGCCTGATCGACGTCGCGCGCAACCACGCGGCCGTGCGGCCCCGAACCGTTCACGCGGGACAAATCGATCCCGGCTTCCTTGGCAAGACGCCGCGCCAGCGGCGACGAGAACACGCGCGCGCCGTTGCTGGCGGCCGGTGCAGCTTGAGACGCAGCAGCCTGCGGAGCAGGTGCCGGTGTCTTTGCCGCAGGCACAGCAGGTGCTGACGCAACCGTTGATGCAGGTGCTGCAACAGGCGCAGCCTTCGCAGGCGCTGCTTCCGATTTTGCAGGCGCAGCCGAAGCGGCCCCCGCTCCCGCAGCCTTCACGTCCTCGCCGTCACCGGCGAGCACCGCGATGACATTGTTGACCGGAACGTCCTGCGTGCCTTCCGGCACCAGGATCTTCGCGATGGTGCCTTCATCGACGGCCTCGACTTCCATCGTGGCCTTGTCGGTCTCGATCTCGGCGATCACGTCGCCGGACTTGACCTTGTCGCCTTCCTTCTTGAGCCACTTGGAAAGGTTACCCTTCTCCATCGTGGGAGACAGCGCAGGCATCAGAATGTTGATCGGCATGATCCTGGTCCTGCTCTCTCAGCGATAACAAACGGCTTTGGCGGCGGCGACGACTTCAGCCACCGTCGGCAGCGCAAGCTTTTCGAGATTGGCGGCGTAAGGCATCGGCACGTCCTTGCCCGACACGCGCGCAACAGGCGCGTCGAGGTAATCGAAGGCCTGCTCCATGATCCGCGCCGCGATTTCCGCGCCGACGCCGGACTGCTGCCAGCCTTCCTCGACCGCGACCGCACGTCCCGTCTTCTTCACCGAGTTGATGATCGTCTCGGTATCGAGCGGACGCAGCGTGCGCAGGTCGATGACCTCGGCCTCGATGCCTTCCTTGGCGAGTTCATCGGCGGCGTTCAGCGCGTAGGTCATGCCGTTCGACCACGCGACCAGCGTCACGTCCTTGCCGGCGCGCGCGATCCGCGCCTTGCCGATCGGAACGACGTAATCGTCGAGCTTCGGCACATCGCCGGTGTGGCCATAGAGAATTTCGTTCTCGAGGAAGATCACCGGGTTGGGATCGCGGATCGCCGCCTTGAGCAGGCCCTTTGCGTCGGCCGCCGAATACGGCGAGACGACTTTCAGACCCGGGATCTGCGAATACCACGCCGAGTAATCCTGGCTGTGCTGGGCGGCAACGCGTGCAGCCGCGCCGTTCGGACCACGGAAAACGATCGAGCAGCCCATCTGGCCGCCGGACATGTAGAGCGTTTTTGCCGCCGAGTTGATGATCTGGTCGATCGCCTGCATCGCGAAGTTGAACGTCATGAATTCGACGATGGGCTTGAGCCCGGCGAAGGCAGCGCCGACGCCGACGCCGGCAAATCCGTGCTCGGTGATCGGCGTATCGATCACGCGGCGCGCGCCGAATTCCTGCAACAGTCCCTGCGTGATCTTGTAAGCGCCCTGATATTCGGCGACCTCTTCGCCCATGATGAAGACGTCGCCGTCGCGGCGCATTTCCTCGGCCATGGCGTCGCGGAGCGCCTCGCGCACCGTCATCTTCACCATCTCGGTGCCGGGCGGCACTTCCGGGTCGGGCTCGACCGGCGCGGCGGGGGCTGCGACAGCAGCCGGAGCGCTGATCTGTGGCTTGCCTTCCCCGACAGGTGCACGGGACTCTTCAACTTCATGCTGAACATTAACGCTGGGTTCCGGGGCCTTAGCGGCCGGGGCCTTGCCCAGATCGGCGGCGCTTTCGCCGTCGCTCAGAATGGTCGCGATCGGCGTATTGACCGCCACATCGTTGGTGCCTTCCGCGACGAGGATTTTGCCGAGCGTCCCCTCGTCGGTGGCCTCGACTTCCATCGTGGCTTTGTCGGTTTCAATCTCGGCGATGACGTCGCCGGACTTGATGGCTTCGCCCTCTTTTTTCAGCCATTTGGAAAGGTTGCCCTTTTCCATCGTGGGCGAAAGCGCGGGCATCAAAACTTGAATCGGCATGGTCGCTCCGCGCTTATCGGTAAATGTCGGTGTAAAGCTCGGACGCATCCGGCTCGGGATCGTGCTGAGCGAAGTCCGCGGATGCGTTGACGATCTCACGCACCTCGGCGTCGATCGCCTTCAGCTCCTGCTCGGTGACCTTCATCTCCAGCAAGCGAAGGCGAACCTGCTCGATCGGATCGGAATCGTGACGCACCTTGTCCACTTCCTCGCGCGTGCGGTACTTCGCGGGATCGGACATCGAGTGTCCGCGATAGCGATAGGTCTGCATTTCAAGAATGTAGGGACCTTTGCCCGCGCGACACCACGCCACAGCTTCGTCGCCCGCAGCCTTCACCGCGCGGACGTCCATACCGTCGACCTGCTTGCCGGGAATGTTGAACGATACGCCGCGCCTGGAGAAATCCGTCTGCGCCGACGAGCGCGTGACCGATGTGCCCATAGCGTAGCGGTTGTTCTCGATGACGTAGATGACGGGAAGCTTCCACAGCTCCGCCATGTTGAAGCTTTCGTAGACCTGTCCCTGGTTGGCCGCGCCGTCGCCGAAATAGGCAACGCTGACGTGATCGTTGTCGCGGTAGCGATTGGCGAAGGCCAGCCCCGTTCCGAGGGAGACTTGTGCGCCGACGATGCCGTGTCCGCCGTAGAAGGCCTTCTCCTTGCTGAACATGTGCATGGAGCCGCCCTTGCCTTTGGAGTATCCGCTCCTGCGGCCGGTCAGTTCGGCCATCACGCCCTTCGCTTCCATGCCGCATGCGAGCATGTGGCCGTGATCGCGGTAACCGGTGATGACCTGATCGCCGGGCTTAAGCGCCAGCTGCATTCCGACAACGATGGCTTCCTGTCCGATGTACAGATGGCAGAAGCCGCCGATTGCGCCCATTCCGTAGAGTTGCCCGGCCTTCTCTTCAAAACGGCGGATCAGCATCATCTCGCGGAACGCGTGAAGCTCCTGTTCCTTGGTGAACTTGAGATTCGTCGGATGACGGGAGCCGTTACCGGCGTCCTGTGTGGCCGTTTTCTTCGCTGTTGCCATAGCTTGTCCGGATAAGAGAGCGGGTATCAACTTCTGTACCCCAACTCCCATCGCAATGAAAAGGATAGCGTGCGCAAACGCATCGCGCATCTATGACGCAATGCAGCGACAGCAACTTTAAAATCCAAAGAGCAGGATTTTTGAAATTTGAAACTAGTTCTGACCGATCTTCCGCACGAGGTCACGCGAATGCACGTACTCGAGCTGGTAGCGTGCGCGTTCGTCGAGCATGTCGGGATCGACTCGGTCCGAACGAAGCAGCGAGACGCGCTGTTCCGCCGCCACGCGCTCGGCCTTCAACCGGGCAAGTTCTTTAGTCAGCAAGACGATCTCTTGATCGAGCTCCTGCCTAGCATTGAGGCCATACTTGCCCGTGTAGGCATTGACCCCAAAATAGGCAATCAACGCGGCCGCGATCGCGTACAGCGCGAGGCCGGTCATGATTGCTTTGAGTCGCGTGCGTGAGACCATATCCGCACGATGCGATAGCCCGGTTAACCTATCGCTAACAACCGGGCTGCCTCACCTCAGCGAAGTCACTTCTTGTGCTTGTCGACCCATGCCGCGAAGGCATCAGCGTACTGCCTCAAGACCTTTTCCAGGGCTTCCTTGACCAGGTTACCCTTGTCGTCGAATGCGTCACCGACCCCGTTCAGATAGATTTCCGGCTGCTGCATGATCGGGCCGCTGTAGCCCGGAAGACTCTGCTTGAGGTTCATCGCTGCGCAGACGCCCCCGAGCGCGCCCGGCGAATTGGCCACGATGCCAATCGGCCGGCCAAGGAACGAACTCTTGCCGGGCGGCCGTGAGCCGACGTCGATGGCGTTCTTCAACACGCCGGGGATGGAACGATTGTATTCCGGCGTGACGAACAGAACCGCGTCGGACTTCTGAATCGTCTCGCGAAACGAAACCCAGTCCGCCGGCGGTGTCGCTTCCAGATCCTGATTGAAGAACGACAGGCCATGAAGCGTCACGATCTCCAGCTTGAGCGAGGGCGGCGCGAGCTTGGCAAGCGCATGGGCGACCTTGAGCGAAAACGACTCCTTGCGGAGGCTGCCGACAACGACGGCAACGGTATGGGCCATGAGAACATCCTTTCAGCAACGGCAACAGAACGCCGGGCAGCCCGGCTTAGCCTTGAGACAAAAAGCATGCAAGTGCATTAACTTCGGACAGCGGGATCGTGCCCTGCAGGCTAACCCAGCAGTTCGTCGTTGTGCTGCCCAAGCCGGGGCGCGCCGGAGCGCGGATGCGGGCGCTCGCCGTCGAAGGAAATCGGCAGACCCACCACCGGCAGATCGCTGCCGGGCAATGTGCGCATCAGATCGGACGCCTGGAACTGTTCGGTCTGTGACAATTCCACGATGGTGTTGACCGGACTGCACGGCACGCCCACCGCCTCGAACGCCGCAAGCCACTCGGCGCGCGTTTTCGTCAGCAGCACCGGCTTCAACAAACCGATCAGGATGTCCCGGTGGACAAACCGGTCGCGGCCGCGCGCGAACCGCGGATCGGTGCACCATTCGGGAAATCCGAGCACCGTGGCGAGCTTGTGAAACAGCCGGTCATAACCGGCGGCGATGACAAGCGGATGATCGGCGGTCTCGAACGCCTGATACGGCACGATGGTCGGCGTCGCCGCGCCCGTTCGCGGCGAGAGTTCCTGAGTCACGTGATAGGTCGCGAGTGATGAATCCACCCACGACGCCGCGCTGTCGAGCAGCGAGGTATCGATCACGCAGCCCTTCCCCGTGATGTGACGCTGTTGCAACGCGCCCAGCGCACCGATCACGCACCACTGCGCGGTCGCCTTGTCGTTGATCGCGGGCGCGCAGAATGTCGGCGGGTCGTCATGACGGCCGGTCTGCATCATCACGCCGCCGAATGCCTGAAGCAGCGGATCGAACCCCGGCGCTTTCGACAGCGGCCCTTTCGGGCCGAATGCCCAGATCGAACAATAGATCAGCCGCGGATTGATCGCGCGCATGTGCTCGGGACCGATGCCGAGATCGTTGACCACACCCGAGCGAAGATTCTGGATCAGGATGTCCGCATCGCGCACAAGTGTTTTAAGCTTCTCGATGTCGGCTGCGTTCTTCATGTCGAGGGTCACCGACCGTTTGTTGCGGTTGGTGACGTGGAACATGATCGACGCTTCTTCGATGAAGGGAGGTCCCCAGCTGCGCGCGTCGTCGCCGCCGTCGGGTTTCTCGATCTTGATAACGTCCGCGCCCATGTCCGCGAGGATCGCGCCGGCGAGCGGACCTGCGAGCGCCTGCCCAATCTCGATGACTTTAATTCCGGCAAGCGGACCGTTCATGGGGCGTATCTCCTGTGGCTCATTTTCTTGAACGCTACTCAAGCGACAGCGGCCCGCCAAAGCAAGCCGCTCGCTTGATAAGAAAGTGAAACCCAGCGATGCGTCGCCGTGTCTTCCGGCGCGACGCGGTTTACGCCAGCGCCTTGAGCGCCGACCGGCCCGCGTAGATCGCCTGGTTGCCGAGTTCCTGCTCGATCCGCAGCAACTGGTTGTATTTCGCCGTGCGGTCCGCACGCGCCAGCGATCCGGTCTTGATCTGACCGCAGTTGGTGGCGACCGCGAGATCGGCGATGGTCGAGTCCTCGGTTTCACCCGAGCGATGCGACATCACGGCGGTGTAGGCCGCCTTGTGCGCCATCTCGACAGCGGCGAGCGTCTCGGTCAGCGAGCCGATCTGGTTGACCTTCACCAGAATAGAGTTACCGAGGCCCTTCTTGATACCGTCCGCAAGGCGCGTGACGTTGGTGACGAACAGATCGTCGCCGACGAGCTGGCACTTCGATCCGATCAGATCGGTCAGTTCCTTCCAGCCGTCCATGTCGTCTTCCGCCATGCCGTCTTCGATGGAGACGATCGGATAGCGCGAAACCAGATCGGCAAGGTACTTCGCCTGCTCCGAACGCGAGCGGGTTTTCTTTTCGCCTTCATAGACGTACGAGCCGTTTTTGAAGAATTCGGTGGAGGCGCAATCCAGCGCCAGCATGACGTCGCCGCCCGCCTTGTAACCGGCCTTGGCAATCGCGCTCATGACGAAATCCAGAGCTGCGTCCGCCGACGGCAGGTTAGGCGCAAAACCGCCTTCGTCGCCGACGTTGGTGTTGTGGCCGGCTTTCTTCAGTTCGGATTTCAGCGTGTGGAAAATCTCGGCGCCGCAGCGAAGCCCTTCCGAGAAGCTTTTCGCGCCCACCGGCATCACCATGATTTCCTGGAAATCGATCGGATTGTCCGCGTGCACGCCGCCATTGATGATGTTCATCATCGGCACCGGAAGGGTGCGCGCCGAGGTGCCGCCGACGTAACGATAGAGCGGCATGCCGAGCGATTCCGCCGCGGCTTTCGCGACAGCCAGCGACACGCCGAGAATGGCGTTGGCGCCGAGCCGGCTCTTGTTCGGTGTACCGTCCAGATCGATCATGGTCTGGTCGATCTGAACCTGCTGCTCGGCCTCCATGCCGCCGATGGCATCGAAAATCTCACCGTTGACCGCCTCGACGGCTTTCTGCACGCCCTTGCCGAGATAGCGGCCCTTGTCGCCGTCGCGCAGCTCCACGGCCTCATGCGCACCCGTGGATGCCCCCGACGGAACAGCGGCGCGGCCCATCGAGCCGTCTTCCAGCACCACATCGACTTCGACGGTCGGATTGCCGCGGCTGTCAAGAATTTCGCGGCCGATGATGTCGACGATGGCGGTCATGTGCACCCTCTCAGGACGTGGGATTGAAGATTGGGGCAGCTTCTACAGGAACGCGCCCCTCGGGAAAAGGCCATGCGAAGCCGTTGATCCCGTGACGTTTTGGTCCGGAATGGCTATGAAAAGGCAAACGGAGACACAGATGTCAAAGAAGCCTCGCGCCGCCAAAACCGCCGGAACATCGCTGCAGCTCGGCCGACAGGTCGAAGCGCCGGCCTCCCCCGACACTGCGACACTCGACCGGGTGCCGAATCCGCAGGTCGACACGAACTATCTGGTCCGTTTTGCCGCGCCCGAATTCACCTCGCTGTGCCCGATCACCGGCCAGCCGGACTTCGCTCATCTCGTGATCGACTATGCGCCCGGACAGTGGCTGGTCGAATCCAAATCCTTGAAGCTGTATCTGGCGAGCTTCCGCAATCACGGTGCATTTCACGAGGACTGCACCGTGGCGATCGGCAAGCGGCTGGTGAAGGAAATCAAGCCGCGCTGGCTGCGGATCGGCGGTTACTGGTATCCGCGCGGCGGCATCCCGATCGATGTGTTCTGGCAGACTGGCAAATTGCCAAAGGATGTCTGGGTGCCGGATCAGGGCGTCGCGCCGTATCGCGGGCGAGGGTGAGATGCCGTCATCCTGAGGTGCGTGCTCTCGCGAGCCTCGAAGGATGACGCTAGATATCCACCATCTCCGCCGGCTTCTGATGCAGCAATCGTGCGGCGACAATTCCCAGCACGAGAATGGCGGTCGCGCTCAGGATCAGCGTCGGCATTTTGCCGACATGCGATATCCCGAAACCGTAAACGATCGGTCCCACCGCCTGCCCCATAAAGAAGCAGAAGGCATGGAGCGACAGCGCCGAGGCGCGAGCTTCGGGCGCAAGGTCGCTCGAGAACACCTGCAATGAGCCGTGCAGCGAGTAGAAGCCCCAGCCCATGATGAGGAAGGAGATCGCCTGAATCTCCCAGCGCGGTCCAAGCGCGATAACCACAAATTGCAGCGCCATGACCACCGCGCCTCCGACCATCAGGCCCCTGACGCCAAATCGCGGCAGCATGCGCGACACGCTCATGGTGTAGAACAACCCGCCCAATGCGAATGCGGCAATGACGACTCCCGGTATCGACGCGCGGGTCTCGCCGAGCTCGAACAGAAACGCGGCGACGAACGGGAAAAGTCCAAGAACGCAAAGTCCTTCGATGAAGACGGCGGTGAAACAGACGCGCGCATTGGGATTGCGCAGGATCGTGCGGTAGCCATCCTTGAGCGATTTGAAGCTGACCCCGCCACTTGAGCTGGTGACGCCGCCGCGCCGGAATCCGATGAATACCGCCACCGACGCGACCACCATGATCGCGCCGAGAACCGCCAGAACGCCGCGCCACCCGAGAAAATCACCGATCACGCCGGCGGCCGAGGAGCCCAGCAGATTACCGGTCATTGCTCCGGCCAACACGCGGCTCAGCGCGACTTGTCTTTGTGCAGTCGGCACGAGATCGCCGGTCAGTCCGAACGCAATCGGGAACGTGCCCCCGGCCGCGATGCCAACCAGAACCCGCGACAGGAACAGCATTTCGAACGAGGTCGCCATCGCGCCGACGATATTGGCGGCGCCAAGCAGAACGAGGCACGCGATCATCAGCCGCGGTTTGCCGAACATGTCGGCCGCTGCGCCGAGGATCGGCTGCACAATCGCGAACGTCAGCGCGAAGACGGCCGACAGGCTCGCGGCTGTCGCAACGGTCACTCCGAAATCGCCGGCCACAAGCGGAAGCACCGGCTCTAGCGCGCGCGAGGACAGCGCGGATGCGAAGGTCGTGACCGCGATGATATTGAGGATCGGCAGCATCAGGGATTCAGTCGCCCTGCGAATGCCGCGCGATGCGATGGCATCAACGGGTCTCGCTTTTGGCGAGCGCGTCAAAAGCCATCAGGTTCTTCACGAGAGCCTCGAAGTCCTTGAGCGGCACCATGTTCGGACCGTCCGACGGCGCGTTGTCCGGATCGGGATGCGTTTCGATGAAGACGCCCGCCACGCCGACCGCGACCGCGGCGCGCGCCAGCACCGGCACGAACTCGCGTTCGCCACCCGACGATGTGCCCTTGCCGCCTGGCTGCTGCACCGAATGGGTTGCGTCGAAGATCACCGGCGCGCCTGTGCTACGCGCCAGGATCGGCAGCGCCCGCATGTCGGACACCAGCGTGTTGTAGCCGAACGATGCGCCGCGCTCCGTGACCATGACATTCGGATTGCCGCCGCCGGTGACCTTGGCGACGACATTTGCCATGTCCCACGGCGCTAGGAACTGGCCCTTCTTGACGTTGACGACCTTGCCGGTCGCCGCAGCCGCCAGCAGCAGATCGGTTTGACGACAGAGGAACGCGGGAATTTGCAGAACGTCCACCGCTTCCGCAACGCGCGCGCATTGCTCGATCTCGTGCACATCGGTAAGTACCGGCAGGCCGAGTGTCGAGCGTATCTCCGCAAAAATCGGAAGCGCCTTGTCGAGACCCATGCCGCGCGCGCCCGACGCGCTGGTGCGGTTGGCCTTGTCGAACGACGTCTTGTAAACGAGCCCGATCTTGAGGCGCGCCGCGATCTCCTTCAGCGCGGAGGCGACTTCCAGCCCATGCGCCCGGCTTTCCAGTTGGCATGGTCCGGCGATCACCGCCAATGGCAATACGTTGCCGAATTTGACGTTGCCTGCGGAAACCACCGGAGCCGCGGAAATCTTGGCGTTCAAGGCATATCCCTTTGCTGGAGCGGGTGACCATGCCGATGAGGCTGTGCCGGATCAAGTCCGGTTGGTCAAATCTTGCCCGGTGTCTCGAATATCAGGGTTGCGCCAAAGGCGGTCTCGCGCGGCACCACGAGCCGCCCGGTCTGCCGGTTCGACGCCACCCCGCCAGCCCTGAGCACACGTTCCAGCGCATCGATGTCCGGCACCGCAAGGCGCAGTCCCTTTAGCGAAGCGCCCTCGCCGTCCAGCCTGGGCACGGTTCCGAACTGATCGCGAAACGATACAGCTTCCATGATCTCGACATCGCCGCGCGGCGTGGCCGCGGTGACGCCGATCGAACTGGAATGCAGGTCACGCACGCCCGTATAGGCATTGAGGAAGATGTGATGATCGGTCGGATTGTCTGCGACGAGAACCGCGCCGAGGACACCGCTCGCGCCATTGGCATGCTGCTGATAGTCGGGCTTCCAGAAGGCGGCGGGGTTATGCTGCTGACAGGCCGCGAAGCCTGTGTGCGGCGACAACGCATCGCGCGCAAAGGCCAGCGAGAAACCCACCGTGGTGGTGCTTCCGTCGGGCAAGACGGCTTCGCGAGAAAACGGCAGCGCACTTGAAGCGCCGATCCCCGATGTCTTGAAGTCCGCAACATCGCCTTCGATGTCCGTGCTCTCGAGGATCAACATCGAGAACCCGTCGCCGCGCGCAATTGCATCGCGATTGGCGGCGCCGAAGATTTGCGGCAATCCCTCGCCGACCAGTTTTTCAGGTTCGCCGACCGTCAGCACTTCGATGAAGAAATTGGAAAACTGCACCACATGATTGTGCGTCCCCCACGGATGCCTGTTGCGCGCGCCGACCTTGAAGCCGGCGCGCCGATAGAAATCCGCCGCCGCATCGAGATCGCGAACGGCATGGACGATGTGATCGAGACCGCGAGCCATGATCGATGCGCGAGGTGCGCCCTCACTTCACCGAGGAGAATGCAGTCGGCGTCAGAAGCTGGCTGACGATGTTCTCGACGATCTGACCGTCCTTTTCGCTCTCCGCGCGCACCGAAAGCCAGGCAGGATCGTTCATGAACGCGGTCCACTTCTGCTCGCGCTCAGCCAGCGACTCCCATGCGAGGAAATACGTCAATTCCTGATTGGACTGGCCGATCACCGTGGTAAAAAAACCGGCCTGACGGATGCCATGCTTTTCCCAGATCTTCAGCGTGTGGTTCTCGAAGCGCTTCATCAAATTTGGAAGCCGCCCCGGAAGACAGCGATAGACACGCATTTCTTGGATCATAGTCATGGCCCCTATTTATTGAATCGGCGCGCAAACGGCGCCGACTGACGTTATGCAGGCTCTTCCGATCCGGCATATAGTCGCCTGCCCGGCCGGTTATCAAGCGCTTCCCGGGCATGCGCCCCATACGAGGTTTGTCATGCGGACCATGATGCTTTGCCCGATCCTAGTCGCCGCGATTCTTTCGGGCTCCGCATATGCGCAAACACCCGGCGTGGTCACGGGCGGCGCGGACGGCGTTACCTTCAATGGCAAGCCCGCCGCACGTCAGGGTGACATGACCAGCGACGGCAGCGTGATTGTCGAGGGATCTCCGAACGTCTTCATCAACGGCAAGCCCGCGGCTGTCATGAGCGGCAAGACTGGATGCGGCGGCGTTGTCGTCGGCGGCGCAGGTGGCATTTACATCAACGGGAAACCGGCCGCCCGCACCGGTGATCAGACATCGGGATGCCCGAAGTAGACCGTGCATCAGGCTCCGGCGTAGCGAGCCGTTGTCAGGTTCAGATCAAACGCCTCTTTCTCGGTGAGCCAGCGGATGTCCTTGCTCGCCGTCATCGCCTGCATTATCGACGGCGAAACACCCATGCGCGTCATGTAGTCGAGGATCATCCCGGTGGTCTGCTGGGTCCGCGCGATCAGATCACTCGCGGACTCTTCGCTACGCGAGGACGTGCTGGAGAACTGGTGAACGCCGAGCGCGGAACGCGGCATGGCCTCGCGGATCTTGCCGCCCGCAAAAACGAACACGCATGCGCTGGCGCAGCGCGAGGGCTGCGGACGGCCCTCGGAATCCACCTTCCCCACCACCGTCGTCAGTCCGCGGGATCGCACGACCGCACCCATGATGAGGCCCTGGTCGAGTGAGCCGCCCGGCGAGGACAGGAAGATCACATCTCCGGCGGTCAGCTTGGCGGCGTCGAGTTGTTCGCGAAACCAGCTTGCGGAGACCGGGCCGATCCTGCCCGCAATCGCGAGCGCCTTGCGCCCGTCCGCCATGTTGACAGCCGATGCCGTCATGCTGGGCGAACCGAAAAAGTCTTTCCAGTAGGACCACGCCCCCGGCGACGAGATGTCCCGATAGGCGGGAATGAGGACACCCGCCAACAAAAGACCCGCGAAGACGACTGACGCCAGCGTCCCCCAGGTGCGTCCACGCCGCGTACCTGCCTGTGGCTGCGCCTGCTGCGGCAACGCGGATTGGTGCGGTTGCTGTGACGGCGCGCCCCACGGCATAGCTACGTCCGTCCGATTGCTTTCGCTCGGAGCGGACCTTGTCCGCGCGGAACCGGTTTCCGGCACGGAGCCTTTTCCAGATGCTCGCCGTTCGTCTTCAGTCATGGCACATCCTGAGACATCCTGGCCGGTGCTGTGTCGGTACAGCCAGAGACGCCCGGATCAGAACAGCCGGCTCTGAACCATCGCCGCCTGCACGAACGACGCGAACAGCGGATGCGGCTCGAACGGGCGTGATTTCAGTTCGGGATGATACTGCACGCCGATGAACCACGGATGATCCTCGTATTCGACGATCTCCGGCAGCACGCCGTCGGGCGAGAGACCCGAGAAGCGCAGGCCGTGCTGTTCGAGGCGATCCTTGTAGGCGGTGTTGACCTCGTAGCGGTGGCGATGCCGCTCTGAAATCTCCAGCGCGCCGCCGTAGACCTCGGAAACGCGGCTGCCCTTCTTCAGGGCTGCCGGATACGCGCCGAGCCGCATGGTGCCGCCGAGATCGCCGGCCTTGTTGCGCTTCTCGAGTTCGTTGCCGCGCAGCCATTCGGTCATCAGACCGACCAGCGGCTCTTTCGTCGGGCCGAACTCGGTCGAGTTGGCGTCTTCGATCCCGACCAGATTGCGCGCAGCCTCGATCACCGCCATCTGCATGCCGAAGCAGATGCCGAAATACGGCACATCGCGCTCGCGCGCGAACTGCGCCGCGCGGATCTTGCCTTCGGCGCCGCGCTGTCCGAATCCGCCCGGCACCAGAATGCCGTTGACGTGTTCAAGGAACGGCGCGGGATCTTCGTTCTCGAAGACCTCGGATTCGATCCAGTCGAGATTGACCTTCACCTTGTTGGCGATGCCGCCGTGGGACAGCGCCTCGATCAGCGATTTGTAGGCGTCCTTCATGCCGGTGTACTTGCCGACGATGGCAATGTTCACCTCACCCTCGGGATTGCGGACGCGTTCGTTGATGACGTGCCAGCTTTGCAGCGAAGGCGGTTTGATGTCGACGATGCCGAACGCGGCCAGCACTTCGTCGTCGAGGCCGGCGGCATGATAGGCCTCGGGCACCGCATAGATGTTGTCGACGTCGCGCGCCTCGATCACGGCCGATTCGCGCACATTGCAGAACAGCGCCAGCTTGCGGCGCTCTTCCTTCGGAATCTCGCGGTCGGTCCGGCACAGCAGGATATCCGGCTGGATGCCGATGGAGCGCAGCTCCTTGACCGAGTGCTGGGTCGGCTTTGTCTTGAGTTCTCCGGCACTTGGAATGTAGGGCAGAAGCGTCAGGTGAATGTAGATCACCTCGCCGCGCGGCAGGTCGTTCTTGACCTGACGGATCGCCTCGAAGAACGGCAGGCCCTCGATGTCGCCGACAGTGCCGCCGACCTCGCACAGCACGAAGTCGTAGCCCTCGTTGCCGCCGAGAATGAATTCCTTGATCGCGTTGGTGACGTGCGGAATCACCTGCACCGTCGCGCCGAGATAATCGCCGCGGCGCTCCTTGTTCAGGATATCCTGATAGATGCGGCCGGTGGTGATGTTGTCCTGCTTGGTGGCGGGACGGCCGGTGAAGCGCTCGTAGTGTCCAAGATCGAGATCGGTCTCGGCGCCGTCATCGGTCACGAACACTTCGCCGTGCTGATACGGCGACATCGTTCCGGGATCGAGATTGAGATAGGGATCGAGCTTGCGAAGGCGGACCTTGTAGCCTCGGGATTGCAGCACCGCGCCGAGCGCTGCTGAAGCCAGACCCTTGCCGAGCGAGGAGACCACGCCGCCGGTGATGAAAATGTACCGCGTCATGGGATTCTACCTTTAACTCCACCGCTGTGATTCGCAAAACTAAACGCACGCCCACGCGAGCAAATAACGACGCTGTGGGTGACATTAAAATGTAAGTTCAGTCAGTGATTTGGAAGACTGCATTGAGACTTGCAGACAAGCGACGCGCGCATGACTGCAATTCCTGTCCCCAAAACAGCATTACTTCGACTGCGGCGCCTGCGGAGCGGACGGCGCCGCCGGGGCCTTCGGAAGCGAATCCAGCAAACCACCTGCCGGAGCCGCCGGAGCACCCGGCTGCGAGATCGGCGCGGGACTGGTGGTGGTGTTGATGATCGACGATGGCTTGCGCTCGTAGTTCGCAAGCCACGACAGGAACAGGCTGGTCACGAAGAAGCACGCCGCCAGGATTGCCGTGGTGCGGGTGAGAAGATTGGTCGTGCCGCGGCTGGACATGAATCCGCCGCCGCCTCCGCCGCCGATACCGAGGCCGCCGCCCTCCGAGCGCTGCAACAGCACGACGCCGATCAGGCCAAGGACAAGCATGAGATGGATGACGATAATGACGGTCTGCATCGTTACCTTCCGTCACAAGCCACTGGCGCCGGCAGCCGGTCGCGTCGATGCTTGCGGGGGTTGAAGTTGCGCGGTCTGTACACGATTGCAGGGGTGATTGTCACCCCCGACGGACGGCTGTTGGCCTGATCGCCATTTAGGGACACGCGGCGGCAATCGCAAGGAAATCAACCGCTTTGAGGCTTGCGCCCCCCACCAGAGCACCATCGACGTTGGCGACCGCCATCAGTTCGGCGGCATTCGAGGGCTTTACCGAGCCTCCGTAGAGAATCCGGACCTGATCGCCCTCGCCGCTGAACCGATCCTTCAGCCGATCGCGGATAAGCTTATGGACTTCCTCGACATCCTTGGCTGTCGGGGTCCGTCCGGTTCCGATCGCCCAGACCGGCTCATAGGCGACGACCAGATTCGCGGCGGTTGCGCCGTCCGGAACCGACCCGGCGACCTGACGTCCGACCACTTCGAGGGTTTGTCCGGCGTCGCGCTCGGCCTGCGTCTCGCCCACGCAAACAATGGCGACAAGTCCTGCACGCCATGCCGCCTCGGCCTTGCTGCGGACAAGTGCGTCGGTCTCGTGATGATCTGTGCGGCGCTCGGAATGCCCCACGATAATGGCCGTTGCGCCTGCATCGGCCAGCATCTCGGCGGAAATATCGCCGGTATGCGCGCCGGAGACTGCCGGGTGGCAGTCCTGCGCGCCGATCGCCACTTTCGATCCGATCACCACCGCGGCGGACGTGAACAGCAGCGTCGCCGGCGGGCAGATCAGCAAATCAGCCTTGCGCCAGACCGCCTCCGCGCCCTGCCCGATGGCGGCAAGCTCATTCACCGCGGCCTTGAGGCCGTTCATCTTCCAGTTCCCGGCGATCAGGGGGCGTCGCTTGTCGGTCATCGTTGATCTCGCATGACAATTGTTCGGTAATCGGCCGATCTGCGCTAGCAGAGGGCTCCTGCGGAAGCCAGTTCCATTGCCTGGTTTCCACATTGCGGGCTTGGATTGGCATGATCTTTTTCCGAAAACCGGTTCCCACTTTTCGGGATCATGCCGTTAACCGCGCTGAAGCGCCGCCGACAGCACGGTTGCTAGGGAACCGGCACCTCTTTATATGTTGGCGAAACAACGCGGTAACGCCCTCCGTGGCGACCCGCCCCACCCCCGAACATCAAGTTGGACCCATGCTCCGAGGAATGCGTAAAGCCTCATCGAATTGGCTCGGCAAGGCGGTTATGTCCGTCCTGTTCGGCGTGCTGATCATCAGTTTCGGTGTCTGGGGTATCGCCGACATCTTCAAGGGATTCGGGCAGTCGTCTCTCGCCAAGGTCGGCAGCACCGAAATCACTACCGAGCAATTCCGAAACCTGTTCACCGACAGGGTGCAGCAGATCGGCCGCCGCTTCGGCCGGCCGCTGACGATGGAGCAGGCGCGCAACTTCGGTTTAGACCGCCAGGTGCTGCAGGACGTTATCTCCGACGCCGCGCTGGATGAGACCGCGCGCCGCATGGGCCTCGGTCAGTCCGACGCCGACATCATACGCGCCATTCAGAACGAACCGGCCTTCAAGGGTCTCGACGGAAAGTTCGAGCATGAGCGTTTTCTGCAGACGATCCGTCAGTCCGGCTACACCGAGCAGCGCTACATCGCCGAGCAGCGCAAAAACGCGACGCGCCGCCAGTTGACCGGGACGATCGTTGCCGGCCTCGAGCCGCCGAAAACACAGATCGAAGCCCTGGTCCGCTTCCAGAACGAGCAGCGCTCGGCCAACTACGTCAGGCTGACCGCCGCGCAGGCCGGCACCATCGACGCGCCCTCGCCCGAAACGCTCGCCACCTATTTCGAGGACCGCAAGCAACTGTTCCGGGCGCCGGAATATCGCAAGATCGCCGTGCTCACGCTGACACCGGATGACCTCGCGAAGTGGATCACGGTGTCCGACGACGACGCGAAGAAGGTCTTCGAACAGCGCCGCGAGCGATATGCGACGGCGGAACGTCGTCAGGTGCTTCAGATCCCGTTCCCGAATGTCGACGAGGCCAAGGCGGCGCGTGAGCGCATCACGGCTGGAATGTCGTTCGAGGATCTCGCCAAGGAGCGCAAGCTCACCACGGCCGACATCGACCTCGGCACCGTAGCAAAGACATCGATCGGCGATACAGCGATCGCAAACGCAGCGTTCGCCCTTGCGCCCGACACCGTCAGCGAGCCGGTAAAGGGGACGCTGACGACGGCCTTGCTGAAAGTCACCAAGGTCGAGCCCGGCACCAATCCGACCTATGACAGCGTCGCTCCCACGATCAAGCGCGAGATCGCGCTGGAGCGCGCACGGGCGCAGTTGCAGGACCTGCACAACAAGATCGAGGACGAGCGCGGCGGCGGCGCGAATATCGCCGAAGCCGCCCAGAAACTCGGGCTCAAGGCCATCACGATCGAAGCCGTCGATCGCTCCGGCCGCGGAACGGACGGCAAGCCGGTGACCGGCCTGCCGCAAGGCGTCGACATCATCGCGCCAGCGTTCGCCAGCAGCATCGGCGTCGAGAACGAACCGTTGCAGTACAACGGCGGCGAATTGTGGTTCGATGTCCTCGGCGTTACGCCGTCGCGCGACCGGACGCTCGACGAGGTGAAGGATCAGGTCGAGGCCCGTTGGCGCGACGAACAGATCTCAACCCGCCTGCGCGCCAAGGCGACCGAGATGGTCGGCAAGCTGGAAAAGGGCGCGGCCTTCGACGCCGAAGCTTCGGCTGCGGGAGTCAAGGTTGAGACGGCCAAGCTGTTCAAGCGCGACGCCGAAGCCAAGGATGTGCCCGAGCGGCTGGTCACGGCGGCGTTCCGTACCCCGAAGGACAGCGTTGGCCAGACCGAAGGCACCGGACCGAGCGAGTGGATCGTGTTCAAGGTCACCGACGTCGTCGTGCCGCCGGTCGATATGGCATCCGAGGACGTGAAGAAGCTGACCGAGAATCTGCGCCGCGCGGAAATGGAGGAGCAGCTTGGCGCCTACATCTCCAAGCTCGAAACCGAGGTCGGTGTCACCATCAACCAGAACGCGTTTGCCGTGGCGACCGGCGCGGCGTCGGCTCAATGATGAGCATTTAAATTTAGGCTCATTCGAGCGGAAGCCACGTCGAGCGGAAGATCATGGACGACCTGAAAGCCATTATCGGAAAAGTCGCCACCGGTGCTGCCCTGTCGCGTGACGAGGCAGCAGCAGCGTTCGACCGCATGATGTCCGGCGAAGCAACACCCTCGCAGATGGGTGCGCTGCTGATGGGCTTGCGCGTGCGCGGCGAAACAGTCGATGAGATTACCGGCGCGGTCTCGGCCATGCGCGCCAAGATGCTCACGGTGAAAGCGCCCGCCGACGCTGTGGACATCGTCGGCACCGGCGGCGATGGTTCGGGCTCCGTCAATGTCTCGACCTGCGCATCGTTCATTCTCGCGGGCGCAGGCGTTCCGGTCGCCAAGCACGGCAACCGCGCCCTGTCATCGAAATCGGGCGCAGCCGACGCGCTGGCCGCGCTCGGCGTCAACATCAACATCACGCCGGACGACGTGAGCCGCTGCATCGCTGAAGCCGGCATCGGATTCATGTTCGCGCCGACGCATCATCCGGCGATGAAGAATGTCGGCCCCACCCGCGTCGAACTCGCCACCCGTACCATCTTCAACCTGCTCGGGCCGCTCTCCAATCCCGCCGGCGTCAAGCGGCAGATGGTCGGTGTGTTCTCGAAGCATTGGGTGCAGCCGCTGGCGCAGGTGCTGAAGAATCTCGGCGCGGAAGCCGCCTGGGTGGTGCACGGCTCCGATGGCCTCGACGAGATCACCCTCACCGGCCCGACCTTCGTCGCGGTGCTGGAGAACGGCAACATCCGCACGTTCGAAGTGACACCCGAGGACGGCGGGCTGCCACGCGCGACCAGCGCCGAACTCAAGGGCGGCGACGCCGAAGCCAACGGCAAGGCGCTTCGCGATGTGCTGGAGGGCAAGCAGAATGCCTACCGCAACGTCGCGCTTCTGAATGCCGCCGCAGCCCTGGTGGTTGCCGGCAAGGCGAAGGATTTGAAGGAAGGCGTTGCGCTCGGCACCAAGGCGCTGGACACTGGCGCGGCGGCGGACAGGCTCAAGCGCCTCGTCGCTGTCTCCAATGCTTGAGGAAGAGCAACCTTTGTCGGACATCCTCGAAAAGATCGAAACCTACAAGCGCGAGGAAATCGCCGCCGCCAAGCGTGCGCTTCCGCTCGCCGAGATCGAGGCGCGCGCCAAGGCCGCCCCCGCGCCCCGCGGTTTCGTCAACGCCATTCGAGGCAAGATTGCACGCGGCGACTACGCGTTGATCGCGGAGATCAAGAAGGCTTCGCCCTCCAAGGGGCTGATCCGCGCCGACTTCGATCCGCCCGCGCTGGCGAAAGCCTACGAGGCCGGTGGTGCGGCGTGTCTGTCGGTACTGACCGATACGCCGTCGTTCCAGGGCTCGCTCGCATTCATGGTCGCGACGCGCGCCGCAGTCTCGCTGCCGGTGCTGCGCAAGGATTTCATGTACGACACCTATCAGGTGGCCGAGGCGCGCGCGCACGGCGCCGACTGCATCCTGATCATCATGGCCGCGCTCGACGACGCTGCAGCCAAGGACCTCGAGGACGCGGCCTTCGCGCACGGCATGGACGTGCTGCTGGAAGTTCACAATCGCGAGGAGCTCGACCGCGCGCTGAAGCTGCGTTCGCCGCTACTCGGCGTGAACAACCGCAACCTGCGCACCTTCGAGACGACGCTCGCCACCAGCGAAGAACTTGCGCCGCTGATCCCGAAGGACCGCATCAGCGTCGGCGAAAGCGGCATCTTCGCACCGGAGGATCTCGCGCGCCTCGCAAAGGTCGGCATGTCGACCTTCCTCGTCGGCGAAAGCTTGATGCGTCAGGCCGATGTGACGGCTGCAACCCACACCCTGCTCGCCCGCAGCGATGCGCAACGCGCCACCGGGACGCGCTGAATCGTGGCCAAAGAGAAATCAAAGAAGAAAGCAAGCGACGCTCTCACCCACATCGACGCCAAGGGCGAAGCCCGCATGGTCGACGTCTCGGCCAAGCCGGACACCGAACGCGTGGCAGTGGCCGAAGGCCGCGTCGTGATGACCCGCAAGACGCTCGATCTCATCGTCAAGGGCAACGCCGCCAAGGGCGATGTGCTCGGCACCGCGCGCGTCGCCGGCATCATGGCGGCGAAGCGTACATCCGAACTCATTCCGCTCTGTCATCCGCTGGCGCTGTCGAAAGTCACGCTCGACATAACGCTCGACACCAAACTGCCGGGCTGCCGCGTGCGCGCCACGGTGAAGGTCAAAGGCCCGACCGGCGTCGAAATGGAAGCGCTGACCGCCGTGTCAGTGGCGTGCCTCACCATCTACGACATGGTGAAGGCCGTGGAGCGCGGCATCCAGATCGAAGCCATCCGCCTGGTCGAGAAAAAGGGCGGAAAGTCCGGTCACTATCTGGCCGATTACTGAGGAACGTCCTATGGCGCTGATGCCGGTCGCCGACGCCTATGTCGCCGTTCTCAAGGACGCCAGCGCCCTTCCCGAAGAAACCGTTGCGCTCACCGATGCGTTTCATCGCACGCTGTCTCGCGACGTCGCAGCCCTTCGCACCCAGCCGCCCGTCGCCTTGTCGGCGATGGATGGCTACGCGGTGCGCGCGGCCGATGCGGTGCCAGGCGCGCGGCTGAAAGTGATCGGCGAAGTCGCGGCGGGACGACCGTTCAATCAAGCCATTGGTGCGGGACAGGCGGCGCGCATCTTCACCGGCGGCGTTGTTCCCGGCGGCGTCGATACCGTCGTCATTCAGGAAGACACCACGCGTGACGGCGAGTTCGTGATCGTCAACGAAGCCATCGCAGAGGGAAAGAACATCCGCCCCGCCGGCATTGATTTCCGCGAAGGCGACGTGCTGTTGCCGCGCGGCTCGCGGCTCAATGATCGCGCCCTGGCGTTAGCCGCCAGCATGAACCATCCGCGATTGCCGGTGCATCGTCGGCCCAAAGTCGCGATCCTCGCCACCGGCGACGAACTGGTCGCGCCGGGCACGACGCCCGGTCCCGGCCAGATCGTCTACAGCAACGTCTTCGCGCTGGCGGCGCTCGCGCGCAGCGAAGGCGCTGACGTGATCGAACTCGACATCGCGCGCGACACGCTCGATGACACCTCGAACGGCATCAGGCGCGCGCGCGATCTCGGCGCGGACGTTCTGGTCACCACCGGCGGCGCGTCGGTCGGCGATCACGACCTCGTTCAGGCCGCGCTGAAAGCCGAAGGCTTCGACATGGCCTTCTGGAAGATCGCGCTGCGTCCCGGCAAACCGATGATGCACGGGCGGCTCGACACGATGCGCGTGCTCGGGCTGCCCGGAAATCCGGTGTCTTCCTATGTCTGCGCCTTCCTGTTTCTGGTGCCGCTGATCCGCGCGCTCTCGGGGCGGACGAGCGTCGATCATCCGCTTGAACGCGCGGTGCTTGGGCGCGAATTGCCTGCCAACGACAAGCGGCAGGATTATCTGCGGGCGCGGCTCACGCCCGGCAGCAGCGGCGTCCCTGTCGCAACCTCGGTGGAAGCGCAGGATAGTTCGCTGGTGGCCAATCTGGCCGCGTCCGATGCGCTGATTGTCCGCGCGCCCCATGCGCCGGCCGCCCCGGCTGGCTCGCCCTGCATGATCCTCCGGCTTCCGGGCTGATCCCTAGTCCTCCTGCGCGTTGACGGGAAATTAAGGGGTTGCGGAACACATATGGAACATATAGTGTTCGTTCATGATTTGTTTCGAATGACTCGCACCTTCTGAGTGTCCTTCCACTACTTCTTCAGTGGACCCCAGAGAGGCGCAGCTTCGGCTCAAAACTCGAGATCTAGGGATCGGGGACCACTTCAGATGCTGACACGCAAACAATACGAGCTTCTGCGCTTCATTAACGAGCGGCTCAAGGAAGCTGGTGTTCCGCCCTCCTTCGACGAAATGAAGGACGCGCTGGACCTGCGCTCCAAGTCCGGCATCCACCGGCTCATCACAGCCCTTGAAGAGCGCGGCTTTATCCGCAGGCTGGCCAACAGAGCCCGCGCCATCGAGGTCATCAAGCTTCCGGAACTCGGCGCGAATCCGGGCGGCGCACGCCGCGGCTTCACCCCCAGCGTCATCGAAGGCAACCTCGGCAAGGTTCGTGCGAACACCTCCGCCGGTCCCGACGAGGATGTGAGCTACCCCGTTTCCGTACCGGTCATGGGGCGGATCGCGGCCGGTACGCCGATCGAGGCGCTGCAAACCCGCAGCCACACCATCAGCGTGCCGCCCGACATGCTCGGGTCCGGCGAACATTACGCCCTCGAAGTGCGCGGCGATTCCATGATGGAAGCCGGCATTCTCGACGGCGACACCGTGCTGATCCAGCGCAACGAGAGCGCCGACACCGGCGACATCGTGGTGGCGCTGATCGACGAGGAGGAAGCCACCCTGAAGCGCTTCCGGCGGCGCGGCGCGTCCATCGCGCTCGAGCCTGCGAACGCGGCCTACGAGGTCCGCATCCTGCCGCCGAACCGCGTGCGCATTCAGGGCAAACTGATCGGGCTCGTTCGCAAGTATTGAGTTCGGTTTGGCGCGAACTGAAAATGCTCCAGCGTCATTCCGGAGCGCGAGCGTTTGCAGGCGAACCCGGAATCCAGAAACGGCTTCCACCGAACCCTGCTGGATTCCGGATCAGCCTGCTGCGCAGTCTGTCCGGAATGACGGCGGGACCAATCATCCGGCTGGAGATCGCTTTCCGCCGGCGTGACATCGACGGGCTGGGCCGGACGGTTTAGCCGGACAGCAGAAACGTCAGACTCGTCTTCAACATTTGCCGGTGACCATGGACGATCCACACCGCGCGGCCGGTTGGCCGCGATCGCGTAACCGTCCGCGGTCTTGTGCAGGGCCAATGTCCCTCGCCTGCGCAGCATCTCCTGATCCAGCACCATAGCCGCGCAGTCAGTCGGCGGCTGCCGCAGTGTCACGATCACCGCCGCACGCGCGCAATCGTCCGCGAATGCCTCGGGCTTCAGCGTCAGCGCGATGGTCGAACCGTCCGCCGCCTGAACCACGCATCCGGACGTGTCGCACGACACGCCGTCGGTCAGCGACGCATCGGTTGCATTGCGCATGTCCGCATCGGCTGCGAGCCATTCGCGCGACAGGAACGCATCCTTTCCGGTGCGCATCAGGCGCAGTTTGCCGTCCTTGCCGCGCACAGCCACCGAGTGACCGTCCCGTGCAACAAGGATGTCCGGCTGCGGTGTCGTCAGCGCCCAGATCGTTGCGAACGCGATGAGCCCTGCACCCGCCCAGCGCAGTGGCGTTCGCAACAGACCCAGCGCGATAATGCCCGCGCTCATCGCGGCCAGCGGGCCGGTGCCGAACGATGCAATCCGGCCGATGGCGCCCGGAAGTGCGGCGACCCATTGCGCCACCGCGACCATCCAGCCGATGCCGACATCCATCAGCCGCCAGAACACGCCGTCGAATCCGAACGGCATGGCGAGCAATCCCAAGAGCCCCGCCGGCATCACCAGCACCGAGACCACCGGCATCGCCGCGAGATTGGCCAGCACGCCGTAGGGCGTGACGCGATGAAAGTGAAACGCCGCGTAAGGCATGGTCGCAAACCCTGCGACGAGCGATGCCAGCGCCAGCATGGTGATTTCACGCCCGCCCCAGAGCGCCGCACGCGCCACCTGCGCATTGTCCGGCGACACGAACAGGTTCGGCATCCCGATCTGGATCAGCGCCACGAGCCCGAGCGTCGCGGCGAACGACATCTGGAAACTCGGATGCACCAATGCTTCCGGCGCGATCAGCAGTACGATCATGGCCGCCACCGCGAGCGTGCGAAACGTGATTGCGCGCCGGTCGACCATCACAGCGATCAGCACCACCGCGGTCATGAAGAACGAGCGTTGCGTGGCGACTTCCGCACCCGACAGCAGAAGATAGAACGCAGCGGCGAGCAGCGCCGCAACCGCCGACCATTTCTTGATCGGGAATGTCACGGTGAGCGCGGGAAACAATGCGAGCAGCGCACGCACCGCGAAGAACACCACGCCCGCCACCACCGCCATGTGATAGCCCGAAATCGACAGCACATGACCGAGCCCGGATATGAACATAGCGTCGTTGACCGGGGCGGAAATCGCATCGCGCCGTCCGGTGAGCAGCGCCGTCGCAATGGCGCGGTTGTCGCCGCTGAGCACGCTGCGAATCCGCGCGTCGATCGCATCGCGCATGCCCTGCATCGCAGCCGCATAACGCAGATAGGTGCCACCGCTGCGCGGCGCCTCAACCGTTTTGATCGCGCCCATCGCGAAACCTGACGCGCCGATGCCCTGAAAGTACATGTCGCGTCCGAAGTCATAACTCCCCGGCCGCAGCGGCGAGAGCGGCGGCAACAGCCGCGCTTTCAGTTCGACAAAGCTGCCGACAGCAGGCGCGGTCCCCTTTTTGACCGACAGCCGCACGCGTTCAAGTTTGATCCCGCCGCGCGGCGACTCCATCTCCTCCACACGCAGCACGAAGCGATCGGTACGTTCACGCTCGTCGCGGGTTTCGACGAACCCTTTCATGGTTACGGAAAACATCGGCCGCGCCAGCACGCCATGGGCGACGCGCGCGGTTTTCAGCGCCGCCGTCGCGAACCCCGCCGACAGCGCGGCCAGCATCACCATGAGGGGAAAAATGCGGCTTCTTCGCGCGACGAAGGCCGCGACACAGAGCGCGGCAGCCGTCGCGGCCGCGACCGAGGCAACAGGTTCGCGATCCGCCGCGAAATAGACGGCAATCCCCGCGCCAAACGCGACCGGCACCCACGGCAACAACCGGCCCGGTCCGGCTTCCGCCGCGACCCAGCTCCGGAGCTTATTAGTTAGAAATGCGTATCCGCTCTCGGCGGCATCGCCGGCATCTGCGCGCACGGCACCGCGCGGCGGCCATGTGATGGCCCGTCCCGCCCGGCCTTGGGATCGCGTCTGATGCTCGCCCCCGCCCGCCATCGCTTCGCTCCGGCATCGCTTTCGCAATGCTAGCGGAAGCGATTGGGCTGGATAGCGGAACGGATGCAGAATGCGCTGTTCGATTTGTTAAAAAGACGGAGGCCGCCAATCGATGACGGCCTTCGTGCTGGTTATTTGCCGCTTGCGGCACGTTGCTTGCGATATTCGAGCGCGGGCAATCCGCCCCAGCCCCAGTTGTCTGTTTCGACCTCCTCAATGACGACGAAGGTCGACTCGAGGGGCTTGTGAAGCACGTCCAGCAGGAGCTGGCTGACGCCGGCGATAAGAGACGCCTTTTCCTCTGCCGTGACGGAATCCCGGCCAGGACCGGACCCTTCGCGCGTAACCTGGATCGTGACAATCGGCATGGTGGCCTCCCTTTAGTGACCGGCGCTCTGGCCGCCGTCGACATGAAGGATTTCGCCCGTCACGAAGCCAGCGGATTCAAGGTACAGAACTGCGTTCACGATATCGCTCATTTCGCCCATGTGCTTGACCGGATGAAGCGCAGCAAGAAACTCATGTGTCTCGGGCGGGTGCATCGGAGACTTGATGATGCCGGGCGACACGGCATTCACGCGGATGCCCTTGCCTGCATACTCGATCGCCAGCGCCTTGGTCGCCGAGTTGATGCCGCCCTTGGTGAGATTGGCCAGCACCGTCGGCACGCTCGCGGTCGGATTATCGGTCAGGCTGGTCGTAATGCTGACGATATGACCGGAGCCCTGCTTCAGCATTTCAGCCGCCGCACGCTGCGTGATGTGGAAGAAGCCGGCAACGTTGGTCGCGATCTTCGACGTGAAGTCCTCGACCGTGTATTCCGCGAACGGCTTGGCGATGAAGATGCCAGCATTGTTGACCAGCGTGTCGATCCGGCCGAAACGCGAGAGCGCTTCCTTGACGATACGATCGGCTGTCTCCGGTTCGCCGATGTCGCCAGCGACGGCCAGAATATCCGGATCGCTGCCCTGCTTGATCGAGCGTGACGTTGCGACGACGCGGTAGTTACGATCCCGGTACGCCTTGACCAGGCTGGCGCCGATCCCTTGGGATGCGCCGGTGACAATGGCAACTTTTTGCTGATTGCTCATGATCTGCCTCGATGATGTCCCAGCGGGCGGAGTGCTGCTGGTGGCCGCTCAGGGCCGGTGACCATCGTTCTATGGCGTCTCAAGAGGCGGCAGAATTGCCGCTGTTCGGCAGGCATTCTTCCCTCGATCGGAAGAATAACCCTCAATCAGGAACTCATTGCCCCCGCCTCTGCTGAAAGCCTGGCGAACTCCGCCCGCAGGCGCGGAAGGGCAAAATCCACGAAAGCGCGGACTTTCGGCACCGCCAGCCGGCCATGCGGCAAAACGAAATGAACCGGCATGGCCGGCGGTTCGGCATCGCGCAGCAGGAGCTTCAGCGATCCATCCTGCACCCGTTCGGCTACGTGATAGGTGTAAAGCCGCGTCACGCCATGGCCGTCTACCGCGGCGCCGAGTGCTGCCCGCACGCTGTTGACGACGAAGCGCGGCTTGAAGTGAACAGACCGCGCGATCGAACTTCCTGCGACCGGCGGAAAGACCCACGTGTCATGCCCCATATGCGTGGTGGTCACGATTTGATGCTTGGTCAGATCGGCCGGCTCGTTGATGTCGGGATGCGCAGCCAGATAACGCGGCGAGGCGGCGACCACCCGCTTGACGCCGCTGCCGATCCGAACAGCGACCATCGCGGAGTCCGGAAGTTCGGCGACACGGAGCGCGATGTCGATGCCTTCTTCGACGAGGTTGGCGTGGCGGTCGAGCAGGACGAGGTTCACCGAGACCGCAGGGAATGCATCAAGATAGGCATTGATGATGGGACGGAGGATTTCTTCGCCGCTGATCGGCGGTGCGGTGATCGTCAGCGTTCCGCGCGGAGCGGCGCGCTCGCCCGCGGCGGACAAATCGGCCTCTTCGAGTTCGATCAGGACGCGCCGGCACGCGGCGGCATATCGCTCACCCGCTTCACTCAGCTTGATCGAACGCGTGGTGCGGTGAAGCAGTTCGGCGCCGACATGATGCTCCAGAAAAGCAATCGCCCGGCTGACTGCGGCGGGTGACCGCCCGAGCCGGCGGCCTGCAGCGGCGAGGCTGCCTTCATCGAGGGCAGCCACGAACACCTTCATCGCTTCGATACGGTCCATACGTCGCCTTCCGTGTCGTGCCGCTCCGGCAATGCTAGCGGAAGCGACCGGACAGAACAGCGGAACGGATACGGAATACGCAAGACAATTGCGTCGCGAGCACCTGCTTCGGTGCTCGCGTTCACAGCGATTCAACTAGCCTGCGGTCGAGACCTTGGCCCAGGTGTCGCGCAGACCGACGGTGCGGTTGAAGACCAGCTTGCCCGGCGCGGAGTCCTTGTCGCGGCAGAAATATCCCTGACGCTCGAACTGTATCGCACCTTCGAAGTTGTCGCTCGCCAGCGCGGGCTCCAGCATCGCGGTGACGGTTTCGAGGGACTCCGGATTGATCTGCGCAACGAAGTTCGCGGCGTCGGGCTGCGGTGTCGTGAACAGCAGATTGTAAAGCCGCACCTCGGCCGGCACGGCTTCCGCCGCACTGACCCAGTGAATCGTCGCCTTGACCTTGCGTCCGTCAGGCGCGTTGCCGCCCTTGGTTGCGGGATCGTAGGTGCAACGCAGTTCGATAACCTCGCCTGCCGCGTTCTTGATGACCTCGCGGCAGGTGATGAAATAGCCGTAACGCAGCCGCACTTCCCTGCCCGGCGCCATGCGGAAGAACTTCTTCGGCGGATCTTCCATGAAATCGTCGCGCTCGATGTAAAGCTCGCGGCCGAACGGAATCTGCCGCGTGCCCTGCGCCGGATCGTCGGGATGGTTGACGGCTTCGAGTTTCTCGATCTGCCCTTCGGGATAATTCTCGATCACCACCTTGAGCGGATTGAGCACGGCCATGCGGCGGGGCGCGGTTTTATTCAGCACTTCGCGCACCACGAAATCGAACATGCCGATGTCCACGGTGCTGTTCGCCTTGGCGACGCCGATGCGCTTGACGAACTCGCGCAGCGCCTCCGCCGGAATGCCGCGCCGCTGCAGGCCCGCAAGCGTCGGCATGCGCGGATCGTCCCAGCCGGACACGTGCCCGCCGCGCACCAGTTCGGTGAGCACGCGCTTGGACAGCAGCGTGTAGGTCACGTTGAGCCGCGCGAACTCATACTGGTGCGGCCGGGACGGCACTGGAAGATGTTCGAGGAACCACTCGTAAAGCGGGCGGTGATCCTCGAATTCCAGCGTGCAGATCGAATGCGTGATGTGCTCGATCGCGTCGGACTGGCCGTGCGCAAAATCGTAGCTCGGATAGATGTTCCACGCGTCGCCCGTGCGCGGATGATGCGCGTGAAGGATGCGATACAGCACAGGATCGCGCAGGTTGATGTTGCCCGACGTCATGTCGATCTTGGCGCGCAGCACGCGCGCGCCGTTCGGAAACTCTCCCGCGCGCATCCGCGCGAACAGATCGAGGTTTTCGTCGACCGGCCGGTCGCGGAACGGGCTGTTCTGTCCGGGCTCGGTCAGGGTTCCGCGCGTCAGCCGGATCTCTTCCTGCGACTGGTCGTCGACATAGGCCTTGCCGGTGCGGATCAGATGCTGCGCCCAGGCATAAAGCTGCTCGAAATAATCCGACGCGAAATGCAGATGCTCGCCCCACTCGAAACCAAGCCAGCGCACGTCGCGCTCGATGGCGTCGATGTATTCCTGCTCTTCCTTGGTCGGATTGGTGTCGTCGAAACGCAGGTGGCAGCGGCCGCCGAATTCCTCGGCGATCCCGAAGTTCAGGCAGATCGACTTTGCATGGCCGAGATGCAGGTATCCGTTGGGCTCCGGCGGAAAGCGCGTCACCACGCCCTTTTCACGCCCCGAGGCCAGATCCGCAGCGACAATATCGCGGATGAAATCGCGGCCCGCGTTCGACGATTCGTCAGTCATTGGTACCCCTTTAAGCTGGGCCCTATGTGCCAAATCCGGGAGGCCACGCCAAGTGCCGCCCGGCGGTGACCTGACCGGACGTTTTGCTGGCAGAACCCCGGATCGGGTAACCCGAGCGTGTAAAATCCGCTGCAATTCCTGCTGAGACAGTGTGCCGTTGTTGTGATAAACGCCCGCCGATAACCTGACCGAGATGGATCGAACCGCCTGAAATGACCGAAACCGTTGTTACCCGCTTTGCGCCGTCCCCGACCGGCTTCCTCCATATCGGCGGCGCGCGCACCGCGCTGTTCAACTGGCTTTACGCACGCAAACGCAGCGGCAAGATGCTGCTGCGGATCGAGGATACCGACCGCGAACGCTCGACCGATGCCGCCATCACGGCGATCCTCGACGGCCTGAAATGGCTCGGGATCGAGTGGGACGACGAGACGATCTATCAGTTTTCCCGCGCCCCGCGGCATCGTGAAGTCGCCGAGCAACTACTCGCCGAGGGCAAGGCCTATCGCTGCTACGCGACCGCAGAGGAACTGACGCAGATGCGCGAGGCGGCCAAGGCCGAGGGCCGCGCGATCCGCTACGATGGCCGCTGGCGCGACCGCGATCCATCGGAAGCCCCTGCCGACCTCAAGCCTGTCATCCGGCTTCGTGCGCCCCTGACCGGCGAGACCGTGATCGAGGATCAGGTCCAGGGCCGCGTGGTCTGGCAGAACGAAAATCTCGACGACCTCGTGCTGCTGCGTTCCGACGGCAACCCCACCTACATGCTGGCCGTGGTGGTGGACGATCACGACATGGGCGTCACCCACGTCATTCGCGGCGACGACCACCTGATCAACGCCGCACGCCAGAAGCACATCTATGACGCCCTCGGCTGGAGCGTGCCGGTGATGGCGCATATTCCGCTGATCCACGGCCCCGACGGCTCCAAGCTGTCGAAGCGGCACGGCGCGCTCGGCGTCGATGCCTATCGCGCCCTGGGATACCTGCCGGAAGCGCTGCGGAACTACCTCGTGCGTCTCGGCTGGAGCCACGGCGATCAGGAAATCTTCTCGACCGAAGAGATGATCAAGGAATTCGACTTGCCGGCGATCGGGCGCTCCGCTGCGCGGTTCGATTTCGCCAAGCTCGAAAATCTCAACGGCCATTACATCCGCAACGCCGACGACAAGGCGCTGGTGGCGGCGTTCGAGGATGTGCTCCAATTCGTCCCCAACGGCGCAGCCATCGGCGCCAAGCTGAACGACACGACCCGGTCCCAGTTGCTTGCCGCCATGCCGGGCCTGAAGGAGCGCGCAAAGACCATCATTGAGCTGATCGACAGTTCGAACTTTATCTTTGCCGACCGGCCGCTGGAGCTTGAGCCAAAGGCCGCGGCGGTCCTCACGCCCGACACGCGCAAGCTGATTGGGGAACTTCGCTCGGTGCTGGAAACGGTCACTCCGTGGGCAGCAGATACCGCCGAGGCTGCCATGCGAACCTTTGCCGAGGCAAAGAACCTCAAACTCGGAGCGATTGCACAACCGCTGCGCGTGGCTCTGACCGGACGGACGACCTCCCCCGGAATCTTCGATGTTTTGGCCGTGCTGGGCAGGCAAACCTGCCTGGAACGCCTGCAGGATCAGGCTGAAGGCCCTTGGTGACTAACGCAAGGCTGCCCAAACTTTAGGTGCAGCCTACCTATCTTGCAGCGCACACAGCAATAAGCTACCCATTCGGGCCACACTTCTGGAATAAAGCGCCTACGTCCCTATATGGCCGTAAGCGTCACTCGCCCTGAGCAACACTTACCGGGGACTTCACGATGGATGCAAAGACCAACACCAAAAAAGCAACGCTGACGGTTGAAGGGAAGACCGTCGATTTCCCGGTGATGACCGGCACGGTCGGGCCGGACGTGATCGACATCAGCAAGCTTTACGCCCAGACCGGGATGTTCACTTACGACCCCGGCTTTACCTCGACCGGTAGTTGCGAATCCAAGATTACCTACATCGACGGCGACGAAGGCATCCTGCTGTATCGCGGTTACCCCATCGAACAGCTCGCCCAGAAAGGCGACTTCCTCGAGACCTGTTACCTGCTGCTGTACGGCGAACTGCCGAGCAAGGCTCAGAAGGAAGACTTCGATCAGCGCGTCACGAACCACACGATGGTTCATGAGCAGGTCGCTCGCTTCTTCCAGGGCTTCCGCCGCGATGCTCACCCGATGGCCGTCATGGTGGCCTCGGTCGGCGCTCTGGCCGCGTTCTATCACGACTCGACCGACATCAACGATCCGCACCAGCGGATGGTCGCCTCGATACGGATGATCGCGAAGATCCCGACGCTGGCTGCGATGGCCTTCAAGTACAACATCGGCCAGCCCTTCGTGTATCCGAAGAACTCGCTCGATTTCGCATCGAACTTCCTGCGCATGTGCTTCGCGGTGCCGTGCGAGGATTACAAGGTCAATCCAGTGATGGCGGAAGCCCTGGACAAGATCTTCATCCTTCACGCCGACCACGAGCAGAACGCGTCGACGTCGACCGTGCGCATCGCGGGTTCGTCCGGCGCCAATCCATTCGCCTGTATCGCTGCCGGCATCGCCTGCCTGTGGGGACCGGCTCACGGCGGCGCGAACGAAGCCGCGCTGCAGATGCTGGCCGAGATCGGCACCGTGGACAAGATTCCGGAATTCATCGCCAAGGTGAAGGACAAGAACAGCACCGTCCGCCTGATGGGCTTCGGCCACCGCGTCTACAAGAACTACGATCCGCGCGCGAAGATCATGCAGCAGATGTGTCACAAAGTGCTGGCGGAAACCGGCCACCAGAACGACCCGCTGCTCCATGTCGCCATGGAACTCGAGAAGATCGCGCTGAGCGACGAATACTTCATCCAGCGCAAGCTTTATCCGAACGTCGATTTCTATTCGGGCATCACGCTGAAGGCGATGGGCTTCCCCACCTCGATGTTCACCGTGCTGTTCGCGGTCGCGCGCACCGTCGGCTGGATCAGCCAGTGGAGCGAAATGATCCAGGACCCGCAGCAGAAGATCGGCCGTCCGCGCCAGCTCTACACCGGCGCGACCACTCGCGACTATGTCGGGATCGACAAGCGCAAGTAAGCGCAACACCACTCTCAACAAAAAGGCCGGTGCTCTTGCACCGGCCTTTTTCGTTGCGTGCTGGCAAGCGACGTGATTAGCGCATCGTCGCGATCACTCCGTCCGCGGCCAGTTCGCTCGGCCGTTTGCCGCCCGTGGACATGATCTGCTCCAGCCGGCCGAAGGCTTCCACTTGCCGCTGCCGCGCAGGCGTATCGCCCAGAATGTCCCGCAATGCCGG
This sequence comes from Afipia massiliensis, assembly GCF_014203115.1. Taxonomy (GTDB): domain Bacteria; phylum Pseudomonadota; class Alphaproteobacteria; order Rhizobiales; family Xanthobacteraceae; genus Afipia; species Afipia massiliensis. The sequence continues at coordinate 180,786 of NZ_JACHIJ010000001.1, forward strand.
CGCGAGTTTTTCCGCCGTGAAATCCTGTTGCAGAAATTCCGGGATCACGTTTTCACCGAGAATGAGATTGGCCAGAATGATCGACGATGTCTGGATCACACGGCGCGCAACGAAGGCCTCGATCTCCGTGACGCGATAGGCTGTCACCATCGGCACGCCGGCCAGAGCCAGTTCAAGTGTCACTGTGCCGGACTTCGCGAGCGCTGCACGCGCCGTCCGGAACGCAGCCCTCTTGTCGCTGTCGCTGACCACGATCCTCGGCTGCACAGGCCACCTTTCGGCAGCCGTGCGGACGCTGTCCAGCAATTCGGGTGTGGTCGGCAATACCGGCTCGAACGTCACACCCTGAGAGCGCAACAGCCGCAGCGTTTCGCCAAAAATCGCCATGTTGCGCTTAATCTCGCTACGGCGGCTTCCCGGTAACACGACCAGCAGCGGCGGCGCGGCGGTCCTGCGCGCCAGTTCCTGCGCATTCGGTAGCAACGCATCGAGTTCGTCCAGCAAAGGATGACCGACGTAGCTGCACGGCGGACCAGCCAACTTGCGGTGAACCTCTGTCTCAAACGGCAACACCGCAAGAACACGATCGACATAGGCGCGCATCTTCTTCGCGCGTCCGCCTCGCCAGACCCAGACAGTGGGCGGAACATAGTTCACGACAGGGATCGAAGGATCGCGGGCACGAACGCGACGCGCCACACGATGGGTGAAATCCGGACTGTCGATCAGCACCAGAACATCGGGCTGCTCCTTCAGGACTGCGTCGGTTGCATCACGAAGACGCTGAAGGATCATCGGCAGCTTCTTCGGGATCGAAGCAAAACCAATGATCGACAATCCCTCGACTGAAACCAGCGATACGAGCCCCTGCTCCGCCATGTGACGGCCGCCGATCCCAACCAGCCTCACCGCAGGTCCGAGCCGCTCGCGCAACGCCGTCATCAACCCTGCACCGAGCCGGTCGCCGGATTCCTCCGCAGCGATCAGGAATATCGTTCGTGGTGCTTCAGGATGAGCGGGGCTCGTACTCACAACGGCAGTCCCGTGACGAACAGCCCGGCCTGATCGGCCTTCGCGGTCATCACATCGGCCTCGGCAACGAGCGAATGTCCGGCAACGGTACCGATGCCGGCAAGACCCGCGGCTACGATGCCGTCAATGGTCCTTGGACCGAGCGTCGGCAGGTCGAAGCGCAAGTCCTGGCTGGTCTTCGGCGTCTTGACCAGCACACCGCGGCCCGTCTTGGCGCGAATTCGCTTCTCTTCGCGCAGCCGCTCGACCCGAGCCAGAAGTGCGTCCGTACCCTCGATGTCTTCGACAGCGACGACGTGACCGTCAATGACCACGACGGCCTGACCGACGTCGAAGGGGCCGAGCGCCCGCAGCAGGTCGCGTCCTTTTGCAATGTCGGCCAGAGCGTCAGCGTCAGGAACCCGGCGTGTGAGGCTTCCTTCCGGCATCAGCAGTTCAGGCGCGACGTCTCCGATGCCAACGACGCGAAAGCCGTAGCGTTCAAAAATGCGGCTCACGCCCGACAACAGATGATCGTCGCCGCCGCGCAGCGCCGCTGCGATCGCGGGTATGGCGCGCACGGTGCCCCAGTCAAGACGAACGTCCGACAGTGCCGGCCTCACCATCCCGCCGAGGAATACGATGTCGCGGCATCCTTCGGACCGTATCAGCCGGGTCAGCCGGCCGACCTGGCCGAGCGCAACCCAATGATGCGGAAACTGCGTCACGCGAACCGGATCGCAAAAGCCCCTGACGGCAAATATAAACGGCGCGATCCCCCGTGCGCGCAGCGCCTCCGCGACCGAGAACGGCAGCACACCGCCTCCTGCAATGATGCCGACTGTCGCGGATATTTCGGGACCTGCTGTCATCGCGTTTCGAGGTGAGCACGCTCGGTTGATTTGTTGGGATTGTTATGGGCCATGCAGAGCGGACGCTTGTTGCCGTCGTCAATGAACGTCAGAATTTCCGCAATCGCAGGGTCGCTGTCAGCCATTGGTCGCACAGCCGCAAGCCGGTCGGAAAAGACGCCGCCACCATGGAAGAGCTGCTGATAGAATTCACGCACAAGCTGGAGGCGCTTGTGGGTGAATTTCCTCCGTCGCATGCCGACCACGTTCAATCCTTCAAGATGCGCAAACTGACCGCTCGCGAGACCGTAGGGAATGACGTCGTGCCGCAACCCGGAAACACCGCCGATCATGGCTTGGGATCCGATCCGGACAAATTGATGTGCCGCCGACAGGCCGCCTACAAATACATAGTCGCCGACTTCGCAATGGCCGCCGAGCTGCACTCCGTTCGCAAGAATGACATCGTTGCCGAGCTGACAATCGTGCGCGACATGACTATAGGCCATGAAAAATCCGCGCGCGCCGATGCGGGTGATGCCGCCTCCGGCGACCGTACCTGTGTTGATCGTGACAGATTCACGGATCATGCAGCTTTCGCCTATCTCGAGCCTCGTCACTTCCCCACGGTGACCCGAAGACTGCGGCGGCGTGCCGAGCGAAGCGAATGGATAAACTGTGCAGCCTGCGCCGAGTGTGGTTTGACCGGCGATGTTGACATGGGCGTGCAGCTTGCAGTCCGCGCCGATCGTCACGTTCGGTCCCACCACACAGTAAGGACCAATTGAGGCTCCATCTCCGATGACGGCTCCGTCCTCAACTCGCGCCGTTGGATCGATCTTGCTCATCAGCCCCTCTTGTGCCTGCTTGCCTTTCGCTCAGCCGAAAACTAACCGTGCAGACGATATGACATCGTTATAGTGCAAGCCCGTCCATCATCTGGAATGAAAGACGGCACGCGCATGGTCATCAATTGTTACGCATGATGACAGGACGCGTCAGTCGGCCAGCATCGCGCCGACATCGGCTTCCGCGACCACTTCGCCGTTAACCTTGGCGTCGCCGTGAAACCACCACATGTCCCGCCGCCGCGTCACAAGCTTCATATGATAGTGGATGATATCGCCCGGCCCCGTCGGCTTGCGAAACTTGCATTTATCGATGGTCAGAAAATACACCGCCGTCGGACGATCTGTTTCAGTCGACAGCATGCCGATCACGCCGGCGGTCTGCGCCATGCCCTCGATCATCAGCACGCCGGGATAGATCGGGCGGTTAGGGAAATGCCCCAGAAACTGCGGTTCGTTGGCGGATACGTTCTTGATGCCGATTCCGCTGAAATCCTTGCGGATATCGATCACCCTGTCGATCAGCAGCATGGGATAGCGATGCGGCAGAGTTTTCAGGATCTGCCCGATATCCACGGCCTCGATGGTGATTGGCGCCTTCTCGTCCATTATGTCTGTTCCTCGTCGCCCGAACCGGACGGCTTCGATTTCAATTTCGCACTGCCTTCCCGGCCCAGGCGCTCCACCTCAAACAGCTCGCGAAAGAACTGCTTGATCGGCTTGGCCGGCGAGCCGCCCCAGCGCGCGCCCGGCGGCACGTCGCCGACGACGCTGCTGCGTGCCGCGATCTGCGCCCCGTCGCCGATGGTGGCGTGATCGCTCACGCCAATCCGCGCCCCGAGGATAACCCCGTCACCGAGCGTCGAACTGCCCGCAATCCCGCTCTGGCTGACGACGATGCAGTTCCGCCCGATGGTCACGTTGTGGCCGATCTGGACCAGGTTGTCGATCTTGCTGCCCTCGCCGATCACGGTGTCATTCAGGGCGCCCCGGTCCACCGTCGTCCCGGCGCCGATCTCGACCCCGTTCTGGATGATGACCCGCCCGGCCTGCGGCACCTTCTGATGCCCTCTCGCGCCCATCAGGTACCCGAACCCATCCTGACCGATGCGGCAGCCGGGATGGATGATGACCTCGTTGCCGATGAAGGCGCAGAGGACCGACGCATTCGCGCCGATATTGCAGTCCCGGCCGATCCGGACACCCGCCCCGATCACCGCACCCGACCCGATCACGGTTCCGGAGCCGATTTCGACATCCGGTCCGATGACCGCGAGCGGATCGACCACGACGTCGTCCTCGAGATACGCGGACGGATGCACCACGGCACCGGCCGCGACACCGCTGTTGTCGAACCACGATGCAGGGCGCAGGGTATCGGGATAAAGCGACCGCATCACCGCGACAAAGGCCTTGTATGGCTCGGCGACGCGTAAAACCGCGACATGCGGGGGAACGCTGCCCTCCATGCGCTCGTTCACCAGACACGCGCCTGCATGCGTCTGTTCGAGCTGAGCCGCGTACTTCTTGCTTTCGCAGAATGTCAGATGAGCGGGCCCCGCGCGGTCCAGCGACGCCGCTCCCGCGATGGCCTTGCCGGCGCTCGATGGGTCGGCGAGCTGCGCACCGGTCAACGCAGCAAGGTCTGCCAGCGTCACCGGTGAAGGACGTTTAAAGAATGTCCCCTGCGTCATTCCACCCGCCGCGGTCAGGAAAATGCACTTTCCCGCGACGCGAACTCCGGACCGCAGAAGGAAAATGCCTGCAACAAAATACTTGAGCGGGTTCCAACCGGACGGCTGGAACCCGCTGTGTTAAGCGCGAGCCCGGTTTGAGCTCAGAATGACGTGCCGCCGCCGAATCGGAATTCCTGCGTCCGGTCAAACTTACCCTTGGTCAGCGGGACCGCATAGTCGAAGCGCAGCGGTCCGAACGGCGACTGCCAGATCAAGCCGACACCGACCGATGACCGGATCAATCCATCATCGCCGCCAACCGTGAGACACTGGTTTTGAGCGTTCTGCACAGGAGTACCGCCACATGAACCCACCAGAGAGGTCGCGCCCTGGTAGTCGAACAGCGAACCGGCGTCGGCATACACTGCACCCTTCAGGCCGATCTCTTTCGGCAGGAACCAGAACGGCATCTGCATTTCAGCCGAGGCGCCCCAGTATTTCGTACCGCCCAACGCATCCTGATAAGTGCCGACAGTGATGTCACGCGGACCGATACCGACAGGCGCGAAGCCGCGAACGAGGTTCGGACCCATCTGGAAATGATCCAGCATGCGGATGCCCTTGCCCGTGTCAGTGAGCACGCCGCCCTGAAGACGCAGCACGCCGACGACGTCCGCCACGATTGGCGTATACAGTTTCACATCACCGACCGTCTTCAGGTAGCTGACGTCACCGCCAACGCCGGCGAAATCCTGGTTCACGGTCGCAAGGATACCGGTGGTTGGATCCTTGTTGTTGTCGAGCGTGTTATAGGCGAGCGTGTAACCAACTGCCGACGTCGTGACGGCTCCCTTGGCAAGTCCCTGCTTCACAGCAACCGAAGCTTCGCCGTCCATAAAACAGTTGTTGGAGGCCGTGAACGGACTGCCGGGGGGATTCGGAATAGATCCGCCTAACGCCGCAATATATGCGGGCGTCGGGTAGAAGCCCGATCCCGGGACACCCGCGCCGAAATTATTACAGTTCGTCAGATATGCTGGCAGCGTGATTTCCTGCTGCGAGATCGAATAGCGCAGCTGCAGGTTCAAATCTTCACGCAGCTGGAAACCGAGGCGCGGGCTGAAGCCGATCGACTTCGAATCGTAGGATACGTAGTTCGAGGCGAGCTGCTTGCGCTGATAGAAGTCGAGACCCAGCGCCACGCGGTAGCCGAGCAGATAAGGCTCGACGAACGACAGCTGATAGCCCTGCGTGCGCTGGCCATACTGCACAGACGCCTTCGCATACAGGCCACGGCCCAGCAGGTTGCGCTCCGAAATACTGACTTCGCCAAGGAAGCCGTCCGCCGTTGAGTAGCCGCCGGACACCGAGAAGTCGCCGGTCGACTTCTCTTCGATATCAACATTCAGAACGACCCGGTCGGTTGACGAACCTGGTTCAGGGACGATCTTCACGACCTTGAAGTAGTCGAGGTTCTTCAGGCGACGCTCGGCGCGATCGACCAGCGCACGGTTGTAAGCATCGCCTTCGGAAATATCGAACTCGCGGCGAATGACGTAGTCGCGGGTTCGCGTGTTGCCGCGAATGTTGATTCGCTCGATGTAGGTGCGCGGTCCTTCTTCGATCGCAAACACGATCGAGACAGTGTGCGCTTCAAAGTTGCGGTCGCCACGCGGCTTCACGGTTGCGAACGCATAACCGCGGCGCGACGCCTCGATCGACATTTCCTCGACCGACTTCTCAACGGCTTCGGCGTTGTAGATCGAACCCACGCTGACACGCGACAGACTGCGGAGCGAGTTGCCGTCGAACGAGGCAATGCTGGACTGGAAGTCGACAGAGCCGACACGGTACTGCTGGCCTTCCTCGATCTTGAAGGTGACGAGGAATCCCTTGCGCTCAGGATCATACTCGGTCAGCGCCGCAACGATCTGGACGTCGGCGTAACCGTTCTTGAGGTAGTACCTGCGCAGGATATCGCGGTCGGCTTCGATGCGATCCGGGTCATAGACGTCGTTGGAAGCGAGGAAGCTGAGGAAATTGCTTTCGCGTGTCTTGATGACGTCCTTCAGCCGGTAGGACGAATAAGCCTTGTTGCCGACGAACTCGATCGACTTCACGCCGGTCTTTGCGCCTTCGGTGACTTCGAAGACCAGATCGACGCGGTTGTTCGGCTGCTCGATGATCTTGGGCTCGACCTTGACGTCGTAGCGGCCGTTGCGGCGATATATTTCGGTAATGCGCGCGGTGTCGGACTGAACCATCGCCCGCGACAGGGTCCCGCGCGCCTTGGACTGAACTTCGGCGATGAGCTGCTCGTCCTTGACCTTCTTGTTGCCTTCGAAAACCACACGGCCAATGACCGGGTTTTCAACGACCACAACGACCAGCCGGCCGCCCGCCTGGTTGATCTTCACGTCCTGGAACAGGCCGGTCTCGATCAGGGCCTTCAGGCCGTCGTCGATGCGGGCGCTGTCGAGGCGGCCGCTGGGGCCGGGCTTGAAGTAGGAACGGATGGTATCGGCTTCGATCCGGCGGTTGCCTTCCACACCAATGGAAGCCGCGGTCTGGGCAACGGCCTGCGACGACACGAGCGAGGCGGTCGCCACTGCGGCAACCGGCAAAGCAATCATGATCAGGGCGGCGGCCAAACCACCCCTTAACACTCGCAATCCAACCATCATGCGCCAGGCGCCCTTGTCATTCCAAAGCCGGTCCGTTTCCGGGCCGGGAGATTCCCCAAATATTGCACTGCTTGTAGCCAATTTTGCCTAATGGGCAAACGTCCTTTCGCAGGGCAATTCCAATTTCCCAACAAGACGTTGCTGATCGGCCACGCCTGTAAAAAAGCCTCAATCAGGACGAGGCCAGATGCAGGATGTCGTTGTAGGTCGCGAACAACATCAACATCAGCACAAGCGCCAATCCGACACGGAAACCGAGCTCCTGCGACCGCTCCGACAGCGGCTTCCCGCGAATGGCTTCGACTGCATAGAACAAAAGGTGTCCGCCATCCAGAAGCGGCACCGGAAACAGGTTCAGCAGGCCGATGGAAACCGAAAGGACCGCGGCTAGGTGAATCAGGGCCGAAAGGCCGATCGTGGCCACCTGCCCGGAGATCTGGGCGATCCGGATCGGTCCGCCAACCTGATCCGCATTCTCCCGGCCGGTGAAAATCCCGCCGATGTACGAAACGGTGCGGTCAACGACGAACCAGGTTTCCTTGACGCCCAGCCAGACAGCGGTCGCCGGGTTCACGGGTTTGGTGACGGTGTCGCCGGGACCCGTGGCACGGGTGATTCCCAGGATACCGACCCGGTGGACGTTGCCGAAGGTATCCTTGATTTCCTTGAGCTGAGGCGTTCCGTTCAGCTTTACGGTTTCGTCACCGCGCTTGACGGTGAACACCAGCGGCGTACCCGCCTTGGTGCTGACGATACGCTGCATCTCGGTGAAGCTTTCGATCGCGTCGCCGTTGATCCCCGTCACGATGTCGCCGGGCTTGAACCCTGCGGCCGCAGCGGCGCTGTTTTCCTGAATGGAATCGACGCGCGCGGTCTGGCTCGGCTTGCCGAAGAACGTGAAGAGCGCGGCGAAAATCACGATCGCGAGCAGGAAGTTCGCGATCGGCCCCGCAGCCACGATGGCCGCGCGAGCACCAACCCCCTTGTGATGGAAGCTGACCTTGCGCTCGTCGGCCGTCATGCCCTGGAGCGCGTCGGCGGACGGCGTGCTGGCTTCGGACTCGTCGCCAAAAAACTTGACGTAGCCGCCGAGCGGAATGGCCGAAACCTTCCAGCGGGTGCCGTGACGGTCGTTGAAACCGAACAGTTCCGGACCGAACCCGAGCGAGAACGTTAAGACCTTCACCCCGGCCCAGCGGGCGACGAGGAAATGGCCAAGCTCATGGAAGAAGACAACGATGGTCAGGACAAACAGGAAGGGAATGATGTAGCCGATCAGGCCATGACTCAACGTATTGAAACCACTCAGGAAAAAATCCACAACCCAATCCCTCACCAGCAGGCCGTCCGGCCCGATCCCCAACGCTCTAGGATGCCTTTAAGGCAATTTGAGGCAAGAGGGTGACCGCACTATTTCGTGCATCATGGTCAACGGAAATCGCGTCGTCGGCTGACGTCAGCGGCGCGAGATTCCCTGCCCGCACCCAGTTGTTCATGGTCGCCTCGACGAGCTGTGCGATGCCGCCAAACCGGATTTTCTGGGCGACAAAAGCCGCCACAGCGACTTCGTTCGCCGCGTTATAGACGGTCGTTGCGCCATTGCCCGTGCGCAGCGCGTCATAGGCGAGTTTCAGTCCGGGGAACCTGTCGTAGTCCGGCGCCTCGAAGGTCAGCGAGCCGATTTTCGCGAGATCCAGCGCCGCGGCACGTCCCACGATGCGATCCGGCCAGCCGAGGCAATGCGCAATCGGCGTGCGCATGTCGGGCGTGCCGAGCTGCGCCATCACGGAACGATCCGAAAATTCTACCATGCCGTGTACGATGGACTGCGGATGCACCAGCACATCGATTTCATCCGGCGACAAGGCGAACAGATAGGAGGCTTCGATCACCTCCAGTCCCTTGTTCATCATCGATGCGGAATCGATGGTGATTTTCTGGCCCATGCTCCAGTTCGGATGCTTCAGCGCCTGCGCCAAAGTGGCCTGCGCGATGTCGGCCGCTTTCCAGGTGCGGAACGGCCCGCCGGACGCGGTGATGATGACGCGAACCAGCTCTTCGCGGTTGCCGGATGCGAGCGCCTGAAACAGCGCGTTGTGCTCGGAATCCGCAGGCAGAATGCACGCGCCCGCTTTCGCGGCACGGTCCATGAAGAAGTCACCGGCGCAAACGAGACATTCCTTGTTGGCGAGCGCGATCGTCGCGCCGCGATCCGCTGCCGCGAGCGCGGGCTTCAAACCCGCCGCTCCGCTGATCGCAGCCATCACCCAGTCCGCCGGACGCTCGGCTGCCTCGATGATGGCGCTTTCGCCTGCGCCGTACGCAATGTTCGTTCCGGCGAGCGCGTCCCGCAATTCACCGAGCTTCGACGCATCGGCCACGGCGACAAACCGCGCGCCGAATTCCTTCGCGAGATTGGCCAGTCCCTCGACATTGCTGTTGGCTGTCAGCGCTTCGACCTGATAGCGCTCGGGCGACGCCCGCAGCAGATCCATCGTGCTGTCGCCGATCGACCCGGTGGCGCCGAGCACCGTAATGGTCCGCACCGCGGAGGCTGCGGCCCTGTTGTTACGCAACGGAACAGCGTTCATCACATCACCAAACCATGAAACCGCGACCGACGCCATCGAGGCCGCCGCGCATAAAACCAATGAGAGCGGCGAAAACAATCGCCGCAACGAAACCGTCGAGCCGGTCCAGCAAGCCGCCGTGACCGGGAATGATGTGGCTCGAGTCCTTGACGTCGAAACGGCGCTTGATCGCGGATTCGAACAGGTCGCCGAGTTGCGAAACAATCGACAGCACTGCGCCGAGCAGAAGCAGTGCAAGCATGCCGCCGAAACCAAGCCATGCGAATACCGCGGCAACGAAAAGGGCGAGTACCAGTCCGCCAATCGCGCCCGCCCATGTCTTCTTCGGGCTGACGCGCGGCCAAAGTTTCGGTCCGCCAATGCCGCGTCCCGCAAAGTATCCGCCGATGTCGGTCACCCAGACGACCAGAAGCACGAACATCAGCGCGACGAATCCGAAGTCAGCGTCGCGTCGGACAACAATCGCAGCCAATAGCGCCGCAGCGGCATAAACCAGTCCGCTTGCAACCCAGCCGCGCTGTCCGCGTCCGGCAACGGCGGCAAGCGCGATCCCCACAGCCACGATCCCGAGTGCGAGGTCCGTCCGTCGCATCATCAGACACACGCCGGCAATCGCCAGCGCGGTTATTCCTGCTGCGACGGCCAGCCGGTTACCGGATGCGCCGACGATCATCAGCCATTCGAAATACAGCAACGCGGCAGCCGCGATCACGATGCAGGCCCATGGCCAGCCGCCGATCCACGCAATCGCAATGGTCAGCGGAGCCATGACCAGCGCCGCAACGACGCGCATGAAGAGATTGCTCGAGCCTTTGGCAGTCTCCGGTGTCGCTGGCGTATCCGGGGCCACGCCGCTCACGATCCGGTCTTTGCGACGTTCTTGGCGATCAGGCCGCCGAAACGCCGCTCGCGGGTGGCGTATTCGGCAATCGCGCCTTCCAGCGCGGCCTTGTCGAAATCCGGCCAGTGAATCGGAACGAACACCAACTCGCTGTAAGCCGCCTGCCACATCAGGAAATTCGACAGCCGCTGCTCGCCGCTGGTGCGGATGATCAGATCCGGATCGGGAATGTCCGAGGTGTCGAGATAGCTGCCGAGCACGTCGGTCGTGATCGTCGCCGGATCGCGCTTGCCTTCCGCGACTTCGCGCGCAAGCCGCTGCGCCGCGTTGGCGATCTCCTGCCGCGATCCATAGTTGAACGCGACGACAAGCGTCAGCCGCGTGTTGTTTCGCGTCAGGTCCTCGGCTTCATTCAGAAGAGTGCAGATATCGGACTCGAGTCCGCCGCGCTCACCGATCACCCGAACGCGGACGCCATCGGCGTGCAGCGTCGCAAGATCGTTGCGGATGAAGCGCCGCAGCAGGCCGAACAGATCGCCTATCTCGCTCGCAGGCCGCGACCAGTTCTCGGAACTGAACGAAAAGATCGTGAGATAGGAAATCCCGAGTTCGCCCGTCGCGCGCACCACCTTGCGGAGCGCATCGACGCCGCGGCGATGACCTTCGGCGCGGGGCAGTCCCCTCGCCGCCGCCCAGCGTCCGTTGCCATCCATGATGATCGCAACATGCCGCGGCGCATCGGCACGATCCGATTCCTCTGGCTTTGGCATGGCGCCGTTCGACATTCGCGATCTCTTAAACCGTGAGAATTTCTTTTTCCTTGGTCGCAAGCGCCTTGTCGACGTCAGCGATGGCAGCATCGGTCGCCTTCTGAACCTCGTTCGAAAGGCGCTTCTCATCGTCTTCTGAGATCTGATGATCCTTCTCAAGCTTCTTGAGTACATCAAGGCCGTCGCGGCGCACGTGGCGCACGGCAACGCGTGCAGCCTCGGTGTACTTGTGTGCGACCTTCACCAGTTCCTTGCGGCGCTCTTCGTTGAGTTCGGGAATTCGCAGGCGGATGACCTGGCCTTCGGTCGCCGGGCTGAGACCGAGGTTCGAGTTGACGATGGCCGTTTCGACAGCCTTCACCATCGACTTGTCCCAGACCTGAACCGAGATCAGACGCGGTTCCGGCACGCTGACCGTCGCGACCTGATTGAGCGGCATGTGACTGCCATAGGCCTCGACTTGCACGGGCTCGACCATCGACGCAGAAGCACGGCCGGTACGCAGTCCGCCGAGTTCGTGCTTGAGGGCGTTGATCGCGCCCTCCATCCGGCGCTTCAGATCGTTGATATCGAAATTCCCGGCGGCCATGCGATGGTACTCCCTTCAAGTCTGATGCGGCTCAACGTCTCGGCCGCATCGCGTATCTTATTGTTCAGGCTCAAATTTTCCGCTTACGCGCTCCGGAATCGCAGCGCGTCAACCAGCGACAATCGTGCTCTTGCCCTTGCCGGCCAGCACGGCACCGATCGACCCCGGTTCCGCAATCGAGAACACGATGATAGGCAACGACGTCTCGCGGGCAAGCGCGAAGGCCGTCGCGTCCATCACCTTATAGCCGCCTTCCACCGCCTGCGAATGGCTCAGACGTTCGAATCGCTTGGCGGCTGGATCCTTCTTCGGATCGGCGCTGTAGACACCGTCCACGTTGGTGGCCTTGAGAACCGCCTGCGCGCCGATCTCGGCCGCGCGCAAGACCGCAGTGGTGTCGGTCGTGAAATATGGATTGCCGGTGCCGCCGGCGAGCACGACGATGCGCCCCTCGGCGAGATACCGGTGAGCCGCGCTGCGCGTGAACAGTTCGCAGACCTGCGGCATGACGAAAGCCGACAGCACACGCGCCGACTGACCCTTGCGCTCGAGCGCCGATTCCAGCGCGAGACAGTTCATGATGGTGGCCAGCATGCCCATCGTGTCGCCGGTGGTGCGGGACACACCACGGGAGGAGACCTCAACGCCGCGGAAAATATTACCGCCGCCGACGACGACGGCGATCTCAACGCCGAGTTCACGGGCCTTGATGAGGTCGCCGGCGATCCGGTCGATGGTGGGCTGGTGAATACCGAAGGACTGGTCTCCGGCGAGATACTCGCCGGACACCTTGACCACAACACGTCGATAAGCCGGTTCACCCATGCGATCGCTCACTCTTTCGAATTGAGCACACTCCGCAAGACAAGGATTGCCCGTTGCTGAATGCGCTCAGGATTCCGATTGGCGCGCGTCGTGTCGTTACCCCTGCCCGGCAGCGGCTGCGACTTCAGCAGCGAAATCGGATTCCTGCTTCTCGATTCCCTCGCCGAGAGCATAGCGCACAAATCCGGTCAGCTTGATAGGCGCGCCGACTTTGCCCTCAGCATCCTTCACAGCCTGCGCCACGGTCTTGGCGTTGTCGTGAATGAACGCCTGCTCCAGCAGGGTCACTTCCTTGTAGTAGGTCTTCAGACCCGATTCGACGATCTTCGCAATCATGGCGTCCGGCTTGCCCTGCTGACGGTACTTGTCGGCCATGACGTCCTTCTCGCGGCGCACAACCTCGGGATCGAGGCTTGCGGCATCGAGCGCCTGCGGATTGGCGGCAGCGACGTGCATCGCGATCTGACGGCCGAGGGTCGCCAGTTCATCCTTCGCGCCGGTCGACTCGAGCGCGACGAGCACGCCCATCTTCCCGAGGCCGTCGAACACGGCATTGTGGATGTAGCTCGCGATCACGCCATCGCTGACCGAGAGTTCGGCCGCGCGGCGCAGCGTCATGTTTTCGCCGATGGTGGCGATTGCGTCGGCGATCGCGCGCTCGACGGTGATGTCGCCGACCTTGGCAGCCTTGATCTTCTCGACATCGGTGCCGGTCTTGAGCGCAACCTGACCCACCATCTTCACGAGGCCCTGGAACTGTTCATTGCGCGCGACGAAGTCGGTCTCGGAGTTGACCTCGACGACAACGCCCTTGGTGCCTGCGGTGATGGCTGCGATCAGGCCTTCCGCAGCAACGCGGCCGGCCTTCTTGGCGGCCTTCGAAAGGCCCTTCTTGCGCAGCCAGTCGATGGCGGCTTCCATGTCGCCGCTGGTCTCGTTCAGCGCCTGCTTGCAGTCCATCATGCCTACGCCGGTCTTCTCGCGCAGATCCTTGACCATCGCTGCAGTGATCGTTGCCATCGTGGGATGTCCTTTGCCTGTGCGGGCCGCGCGGCGCAGCGTGTGCTGGCAAGCCGGATTCGACGCGCAGGATTTACATATAAGCTTGCGCGTAATCTGGTCGCAGAACCAATACGCGCCGTCGGGGGAAGTCGCGGCCGGAATGAACCGGCCGCGCGATACGTATAAGGCTTATTCCGCTTCCGCGGTCAGCGCCTTCGACTGGGCAACCCAGCCGTCGGCACGCGCCGGAAGACCGACTTCTTCGCCGATCTTGTGGGCGGTATCGTGATCGAGTTCGGCAAGCTGCCAGTAGTGGAAGATGCCTAGGTCGTTGAACTTCTTCTCGATCGCGCCGGACACACCGGTGAGCTTCTTGAGGTCGTCGGCAACGCCGCGCGGACCGGCAAGGCCCTGGAAGCCTTCCGACTTCGCAGGCGCGACAGCTTCCGGAACAGGGTTGGCCATTGCGCCGATGTCGATGCCAGCACCGCCCTGGGCACGCGAAATGCCGTCGATCACCGCGCGCGCGATGAGATCGCAATACAGCGAGATCGCACGGCCGGCGTCGTCGTTGCCGGGAACCACGTAGGTGATGCCCTTCGGATCGCAATTGGTATCGACGATCGCGGCCACCGGGATGTTAAGGCGCTGGGCCTCCTGGATCGCGATGTCTTCCTTGTTGGTGTCGATCACGAAGATCAGGTCGGGCAAGCCGCCCATGTCCTTGATGCCGCCGAGCGAGCGGTCGAGCTTGTCGCGCTCACGCGTCAGCGTAAGGCGCTCTTTCTTGGTGTACTGATGGCCTTCGCCCGAACCCAGCATCTCGTCGAGCTGGCGCAGACGCTTGATCGAACCGGAAACGGTCTTCCAGTTGGTCAGCGTGCCGCCGAGCCAGCGCGAGTTGACGAAGTACTGCGCAGAGCGCTTCGCGGCTTCCGCCACGCCGTCCTGTGCCTGGCGCTTGGTGCCGACGAACAGCACGCGACCGCCCTTGGCGACGGTGTCGCTGACAGCCTGCAGCGCGCGGTGAAGCAGCGGCACGGTCTGCGCGAGATCGATGATGTGAATGTTGTTGCGGGCACCGAAGATGTAATCCGCCATCTTCGGATTCCATCGGTGGGACTGGTGACCAAAGTGCACGCCAGCTTCAAGGAGCTGACGCATAGAAAATTCAGGAAGCGCCATAGTTCAATTCTCCGGTTGGTTCCTCCGGAAGCGTGTGAGCAAGACAAGCCAACGACAAAAGTCACGAATGACAAAAGTACTTGGCCCGGTTGCCACCGGACGGCTTTTTAGAGCCATGCTTCCGTGTGAGATGCGCGGCTTATACCCACGCCACCTTGGTTAAGCAAGCAAATCCGGCCGACTTTGCGGCCGGAAGCTGCCGATTTCAGCGAAGCGCTCGCCGGCGTCGCGCTCCTCTCAACCCGGCGGTCTGCCGGGCCGGGCCACAGGTGCAGGCCTCGGCGGAGGAGCCGCCCGTGGCGGTGGCGCCGCTGGCCGCGGGGCCATCTGGGGCCGTGGCGCCATTTGCGGTCGCGGAGCCATTTGCGGTGCCGGCCGCTGGAACTGTGGCTGCGGTCGCGGTGCCATCTGGGGTCGCGGTGGCGCGGCGGGCCGCTGGAACTGCGGCTGCGGCCTTGGCGCCATCTGCGGACGCTGAGGCGGAGCAGCCGGCCGTTGGAATTGAGGCCGTTGAACCTGCGGGCGTGGCGCAACCTCAGGCCTAGGCGCAGCCGTCGGCCTCTGAATTTGCGGCCGCGGCTGTACGGCAGGCCGCTCGGGGCGGCCCGGCCTTGCCTCCGGCCCGGACGGGGCGACAGTCCCCGGCTGCACGGATGGCGCTGCGACTCCCGGCTTGCCGTCGGAACCCCGGTCGGGTCGCCCCGGCCGATCGGGTCGCCCCGGGCGTGCATCGCGGTCCGGTTGCGGTCCGGTCACGCCGGGAGCCGGCAAGGTGCTCGGCAACGGGCGCGCTCCGGGGCGGGGCCGTCCATCCGGTCCGGCGCCTGGCGTTTGACCCGGCAGCACATTGCCCGGCCGAAGATTGCCCGGTTGAACGCTGCCGGGCTTCTGATCCTGCCCAGGTCCTCCCTGCTGACCAGGTCGTCCCAGTCCCGGAGCTCCCGGACGGCCGGCACCGGCTGCAACCGGCAGAACGCCCGGAGGCGGCGTCACCTTGCCCTGACGGATCAGGTTCGCTTTTCGCGTAGCCGACGGCGGCAAGCCCGGCGCAAACGCGGGTCGGGTGACTGCCGCATCGCGCGGTCCACCCGGCCGTCCCGGCCGACCTCCCGGCCCGAACTGGCCGCCGGGTCCCCCGGGTCTGATGCCAGCATCCGGCGGACGCCGGTTGATGACGGTGTTGATGACGTTCCTGTTGTGAATGTTGGCGAACAGGAAACGGTTCACCGGCGGCCGCACATAGATCGGCGGCCGGATGAAGATCGGGATCGGAATGAAGATCGGCTGCGGCAGATAATAGACATCCGCGTAATAAATCGGCGGATCGAGCACGATGAAATCTTCCGGCGGCGGCGGCAGGAAGAACACCGGCACCGGCGGCGGCGGCAGAAATCCAAACACCGGATCGTCGAACATCAGATACGGCCGGTAGACGTATTCGTACTCATAGTCGAGCGGTGGCGGCACGTCGTATGCGTACTCGTCGAATACCGGCGGCGGCTCGAGCGCCGCAGCGATATTGGCCAGACGGCGGCGCGCGTCCGCGGCATGGGGTCCCTTCGGATAGCGCTTCAGATAGGACCAGTAAGCCTGCTGGGTGTTGGCGCGGTAGGTCTGCCGCCATGTGACCGCCTCGCGGCGCGCGGCGATGATCGCCCTCACCCGCTTCGCCATCGGATCGTCCGGATAGGCGGCAAGGAAGGCCTCGTAGTCGGCAATCGTGTCGCGTTCGAGCGCCGCGATATAGGCGTCCTTCGCATCGAGGTCGCGGATCGGCTTGGATCGTGCGGCTGCCGCCGGATCGGCCTGAAGCGGCGGCGCATCCGGCGCACGCTCGAAGAACAGGAAGTCGCCTTCAAGTTTCTGCGCATCCCATGGCACCTCGGCGCCCTTGGTCACGTCGTTGACGCGCAGCTTCGTGCGGTTGAAAACTTCGGGAAGCGAAATGCCGCCGGTGCGGATCATTTCCGCCAACGCCTGGGCGTAAGGCCCGTAGTTCCCGGTCGGGTTCGGCGCGACCGTTCCGGGGGCCGCGTTGAACGCAATCAGACCTTTCGGCTCCGGCTCGATCAGTGCAAGACCGCCCGCGAGCGGCTGGCCTTCCTTCGCGAACGGATGATTGTAGGCCGCGTCGACCACGACGATGTTGGCCTTCAGCGGCAGTGCCGACAACTGGCGGATGTAATCGCCGACGCGCAGGCCTTCGACCGGAACGTCGGTGTCGCGCGCCATGGCGGCATCGACGGGCACGAAGTAGTTTTCGCCCGCGAGCTGCAGGCCGTAACCCGCGAGATAAACCATCGCGACGGTGTTCGGTCCCGCTTTCTGCGCCTTCTGGATGAAGTCGCGGAACGTCTGCCGCAGCGTCTCGCCGTCGAGATCGCGCGCGCCGACCACATCGAAGCCCGCTGCCTGCAGTGTCTGGGCGATCAGGCCCGCATCGTTGGCGGCTGTCGCCAGCGGCGCGCTTTGATAATTGCCGTTGCCGATAACCAGCGCGATGCGGGTTTGCTGGCCCTGCGCGGGCGGCGGGGTTTGTGCGTGAAGCGCCGACGCCATGGCAGCGAAAGCCAGTGCTGCCGCAAAAAGCCTGATCATCCCGCGCATGAGACGTGTCCCTCGTTCAGCCCAACGGCACAGTCAAACCCGCGCCGTCTGAACAGAGTTTGAACAAAAGGTAGTCGGAATAAGGCAGCCGGGTGGCCTGCGCGAAACGGTCACACCGTCTGAACGTCCACCACCCCCGAGACCGCCTTGATCGCACCGGCGATCTGGGGCGAGACCTTGAACCGGCCCGGCAGCTTCAGCTCCACTTCGGTTTCGAGGTCGAGCATCATCACCAGCGTGACTTCGCCGTCGCCGGCCGCCGGCCCTGCAGATTTGACCGGCTGGATTTTATTGCTGGCAGACGCGACCTGATGGCCTTCCAGCCGCTTGGAGATCGACTCCAGCGGCTTGTCGTCGCGCACGAAGATGCGCAAGCCCTTCTGGGTCTTGGCGGCGGCATCGTCGAGCGGCTCCGCATGGAGAATCCGTGCACGCACGTCCTCGCCCTGCAACTCCGCACCGATCTGCATGAGCACGGCCGATCCGGGCTCCAGCACGTCGCGGTACTGCGCGAGCCCCTCCGAGAACAGCACAGCCTCGAAATGTCCGGTCGGATCGGACAACCCGATGATGCCCATCTTGTTGCCGGTCTTGGTGCGGCGCTCCATCCGCGACACCACCGTCGCGGCGACACGTCCCGCAGTCGCACCGGTCTTCACCGCACGGGAAAACTCGCTCCACGACTGCACGCGCAGGCGTTTCAGCGCCGTCGCATAATCGTCCAGCGGATGTCCCGACAGGAAGAAGCCGATAGCGTCGTATTCGCGGCGCAGGCGGTCCGCCGGCAGCCACGGCTCCACATTGGGAAGCACAATGCTCGGCGCATCCGCCATGCCGCCGAACATATCGTCCTGACCCGACGTCGTGGCTTGATGCCCGCGCTGGCAGGCCGCGACGATGACGTCGGCGCCCGCAAACACCCGCGCACGGTTTGAATCGATGGTGTCGAAAGCACCTGCGGCAGCCAGACTCTCGACCACGCGCTTGTTGATGGCGCGTGGATTCACCCGCGACGCGAAATCGGCCAGTGACGTGAAGGCGCTGTCGCCGCGTGCTTCAACGAGAAGTTCGACCGCCTGCCCGCCGACGCCCTTCAGCGCAGCGAGTGCGTAATAGATCGTGTTGTCCTTGACCTCGAACGTCGCGCCCGACCGATTGACCGACGGCGCCTCGACCTTGAAGCCGAGCCGCTGCGCCTCGGCGCGGAATTCCGACAGCTTGTCGGTGTTGTTCATGTCGAGCGTCATCGACGCCGCGATGAACTCCACCGGATAGTGCGACTTCATGTAAGCGGTCTGGTAGGAGACCAGCGCATAGGCCGCCGCGTGGCTCTTGTTGAAGCCGTAGTCGGCGAACTTCGCGAGCAGTTCGAAGATCGTCTCCGCCTGCCCCTTGGTCACGTTGTTTTTCACTGCGCCCGCGACAAAGATCGCGCGCTGCTTTTCCATTTCCGCGCGGATCTTCTTGCCCATCGCGCGGCGCAGCAGGTCGGCGTCGCCGAGCGAGTAGCCCGCCATCACCTGCGCGATCTGCATCACCTGTTCCTGATAGATGATGACGCCGAAGGTTTCCTTGAGGATCGGCTCCAGCATCGGATGCAGGTACTCGGGCTCCTCGTCGCCGTGTTTGCGCGCGCAGTACGTCGGAATGTTCGCCATCGGACCCGGACGATACAGCGCGACCAGCGCGATGATGTCCTCGAAACGGTCGGGGCGCATGTCGACCAACGCGCGCCGCATGCCCTGACTTTCAACCTGGAACACGCCGACCACTTCGCCCCGCGCCAGCATCTCGTAGCTCTGCTTGTCGTCGAGCGGCAGCGTGGCGAGATCGACCTCGACCCCGCGCTGCTTCAGCAGCTTCACCGCGACATCGAGCACTGTCAGCGTCTTCAGGCCGAGGAAGTCGAACTTCACCAGTCCCGCAGGCTCAACCCACTTCATGTTGAACTGGGTGACCGGCATGTCCGATTTCGGATCGCGGTACATCGGCACCAGCTCGCTGAGTGGCCGGTCGCCGATCACGATGCCCGCCGCGTGGGTCGAGGCATGGCGCGTGAGCCCTTCAAGGCGTTGCGCGATGTCGAAGGCGCGCGCGACCACCGGGTCTTCGTCGCGGAAGGCCTGCAGCTTCGGCTCGCTCTCGATGGCCTTCGCCAGCGTGACAGGCGCCGCCGGATTTTGCGGCACCAGCTTGGTGAGCCGGTCCACCTGCCCATAGGGCATCTGCAGGACGCGGCCGACGTCGCGCAGCACGCCGCGCGCCTGCAAAGTCCCGAAGGTGATGATCTGCCCGACCTGCTCGCGGCCGTAACGGTCCTGCACGTAACGGATCACCTCGATGCGGCGGTCCTGACAGAAGTCGATGTCGAAGTCCGGCATCGACACGCGTTCAGGATTGAGAAAGCGCTCGAACAGCAGGCCGAACCGGATCGGATCGAGGTCGGTAATCGTGAGCGCATAGGCCACCAGCGAGCCTGCGCCCGAACCACGGCCCGGTCCGACCGGAATGCCCTGCGCCTTCGCCCACTTGATGAAGTCCGATACGATCAGGAAGTAGCCCGAATAGTTCATGCGGGTGATGACATCGAGCTCGAAGGCGAGACGCTTGCTGTAGTCTTCCTCGGTGATGCCCGGCGCCAGACCATGCAGCGCCAGGCGGCCTGCCAAGCCTTCGGCGGCCTGACGGCGCAACTCGGTTCCCTCCTCGGCTTCCGCGTCGCCGGAGTTATCACTTCCCACCGTGAAGCGCGGCAGGATCGGCTTGCGCGTTCGCGGCCGGTAGGCGCAGCGCTTCGCGATCTCGACGGTCGACGCCAGCGCTTCCGGCAGATCGGCGAACAGCACGGCCATTTCGGCGCGCGTCTTGAAGCGATGGTCTGGCGTCAGCTGATTCCGATCGGTTTCCGACACCAGACGCCCGCCCGCGATACAGAGCAGCGCGTCATGCGCTTCGTAATCGTCGGCGGTGGCGAAATACGGCTGGTTGGTCGCGACCAGCGGCAGGCCCATGGCATACGCCATGTCGATCAAAGCGGGCTCAACGCGGCGTTCGTTCTCAAGCCCGTGGCGCTGCAATTCGATGTAGAGCCGATCCCCGAACAGTTTCGCCAGGGTGTCGCAGCGCGCCTGAGCCAAAGCCGGCTGCTCGGCGCTGACGGCCTGCGCGATCACGCCGTCCGGTCCGCCTGTCAGCGCGATCAGCCCGGCGGTCTCGCCCTCCAGCCACTCGATCTTGATGTGGGGCGACTGATTGACCGGCGTGTCCTGAAACGCGCGGGAGTTCAGCTTCATCAGGCTGCGATAGCCGTCCTCGTTGGTCGCCAGCAGCACAAGCCGCGCGGGCGCAAGCGCGTTGCGGGCCGCAGGGTCCTGATCGCCGAAATCACCCGACATCGCGCAGCCGGTGATGGGCTGGATGCCGTATCCGGCGATCTTGTCGGAAAACTCCAGCGCGCCGAACATGTTGTCGTTGTCGGTCAGCGCCAGTGCGGGCTGATGATCGGCCTTGGCAAGTTCAGCCAGCTTGCCGATCGTCATCGATCCCTGCAGCAGCGAATACGCCGAATGCACGTGCAGATGGACGAACCCGGGGTCCGACGCGGACGACTTCGGTGTAATGGCTTTGGACATGCGGACCTGGCAACCTTCGCGGAGTTTCATCGGCGCGATGAACCGCCTGCGACGACAGGACGACTCATGAGGGTCGATGGTGGTGCCTTGTACAACAGGTGTCCACGCGGATGACGCGGACCCGTCTGTCTATGCCGGGTCCATCATCGTTTTCCCCAGCCTCGGGGCGTTCCCGAGGCCGGTTACCGACTACATCTGCGGAATGACTTGCGCCCAGATCGCGATCATTCCGACGAACAGCACAAGCGAGGTCAGCGCAGCAGCTTCTTCAACGAATGTCTTCAACATGACCGAACTCCCTAATCGACGCTCTACCGACTCTATGAGAACGTAATGGGAACATTGTTCCTTTTTTGTTCTTCAAGTCAAGCGTCGGAAATTCCGGCCCCTCGCCAGTGCTAACAAAACGTAAACGGCCCGTGACTTTCGCAAATTCATCAACAGCTACGCAGGAACGTGAGTTGACGGAGCATGTTAAAAACGGTCTGGGTTCAACAGGAATCCCGGGCGCCGCCCGGCAGGAGATCACAATGCGCAATCTACTTTTGGCCCTCGCGGTGCTCGGCACCGGTTTCGCCGTCCAGTCCGCCCCTGCGGAAGCCCGGGGAAACTATCCGTTCTGTCTGCAGGGCCGGGACATCGCCACCGGTCAGGGCGACTGCAGCTACGCGACCTATCAGCAGTGCCAGGCGACCGCAGCAGGAACCTATGCAGGCTGCTATGCCAATCCGTATTACGCCTATAGCGACGACGAGCCGGTTTATCAGCAGCCGCGCCGCCGCACCCAGCGCTCGGCCTACTGAGCCGACCTGATCGAGTTCAGTCGAGCTCGATGACGTGACCGTCCTGCAGCGAGACGCGGCGGTCCATCCGGGCAGCCAGGTCCATGTTATGCGTCGCGATCAGCATCGCGACGCGCGTTGCCCTCACCAACTGGGTCAGGGCCTTGAACACATGATCCGCGGTGTGCGGATCGAGATTTCCGGTCGGTTCATCCGCCAGCAGGACACGCGGCGCATTGGCCACCGCGCGCGCTATCGCCACGCGCTGCTGCTCGCCACCCGACAACTCGGCCGGCCGGTGCGTCACGCGCTCCGCCAATCCGAGATAGGCCAGGATTTCCTGTGACCGCTTGACGGTTTCCTTCTTCGGCAGACCGCGGATCATCTGCGGCATCATCACATTCTCGAGCGCCGAGAACTCCGGCAGCAGCCGATGCGACTGGTAGACGAAGCCGATATCGGTGCGCCTGATCTGGGTCCGTTCGATATCGGA
Organism: Afipia massiliensis; assembly: GCF_014203115.1. Classification (GTDB taxonomy): domain Bacteria; phylum Pseudomonadota; class Alphaproteobacteria; order Rhizobiales; family Xanthobacteraceae; genus Afipia; species Afipia massiliensis. The sequence continues at coordinate 203,173 of NZ_JACHIJ010000001.1, forward strand.
CAGTCCCGACGTCGCGGTGCCCCCGACATAAACCTCGCCCTCGTCCGCCTGCTCCAGCAGACCCGCGATATGAAGCAGCGTCGATTTGCCGGTGCCCGATGGTGCGACCAGCGCGACGGACTGCCCTTCCCACAGGGCCAGACTGGCGCCGTCGAGAATGGTCAGCGTTGCTTCGCCTTGTTTGTAACGCCTGCGGACGTCATGCAGATAGACGACCGGAACGCCATTTTCCCCCTGCTCCATCGGTGCGCTCATTCGTACCTGAGCGCTTCGATCGGATCGAGGCGCGCGGCGCGCCAGGACGGGTACAGCGTCGCCAGAAACGATAACGTCAGCGCCATGATTACGACCGCCGTGGTTTCTCCGACATCGACTTCAGCCGGAAGCTTGGACAGGAAATAGAGTTCAGGCGAAAACAATTCGGTATTGGTCATCCATGAGATGAACTGACGGATCGTTTCGATGTTGAGGCAGACAAGCAGGCCGAGCAGGAAGCCCACCAGCGTACCGACCACGCCGATGGCGGCGCCGGTGATCAGGAACACCCGCATCACCGAGCCCTGCGACGCCCCCATGGTGCGCAGGATCGCGATGTCGCTGCCCTTGTCCTTCACCAGCATGATAAGTCCCGAAACGATGTTCAGCGCCGCCACCAGCACGATCAGCGTCAGGATCAGGAACATCACGTTGCGCTCGACCTGCAGCGCATTGAAGAACGTGGAATTGCGTTGCCGCCAGTCCACCAGGAAGATCGGCCGCTGCGCCGCCTCGGTCACCGACTTGCGGTAGACATCGATCTTGTCGGGATTGACCGTATAGACCTCGATGGCAGTGACATCGTTGGCGCGGTTGAAATAAGCCTGCGCTTCGGGCAGCGGCATGAACACGAACGATGCGTCGTATTCGGACATGCCGATCTCGAAAACGGCTGCGACCTTGTAAGGCTTGATGCGCGGCGTCGTTCCCATCGGGGTCACCGCACCGCGCGGTGCAACCAGCGTAATGCTATCCCCGGCGCGCAGCGACAATTGATCCGCGAGCCGGCGGCCGATCGCAACGCCCTGCCCCTCGTCGAATCCTTCCAGCGTGCCCTGCTTGATGTTCTTGGCAATCGACGTGACGCTATTCAGGTCCTGCGCGCGGATACCGCGCACGAAAACGCCCGAAGCATTGAACGGCGACGACGCCAGCGCCTGCCCGTCGACCACCGGGGCGGCCAAGCGAATTCCCTGAACCTTGCTGATCCGCTCGGCGACTTCCTTCCAGTCGGTCAACGGCGATTCCAGCGGCTGAACAACGACATGGCCGTTCAGGCCGAGAATCTTGTCGAGCAATTCCTTGCGAAAGCCGTTCATCACCGCCATCACGATGATGAGCGTTGCGACGCCGAGCATGATGCCGAGAAACGAAAAGCCGGCGATGACCGAAATGAAGCCCTCTTTGCGCCGCGCCCGCAGGTAGCGGGACGACAGCATCCATTCGAATGGCGCAAAAGGTGGTGTCCGAACTGGCTCGCTCATGTCTGTTCCATAGTCCGGATTTTCATACGAATCGGGCTAATTCTAGTCGCGAGCTACCGCGACCGCGACCGCACTGAAGATAAATCCGTGTATGACTCAGGCGGTGAAGCGGTTGATCGCCTCATCCAGGCTCATGAACTCGCGCGATCCGTCACTGCGGCGCTTGATTTCAACCTTGCCCTCGGCGAGGCCCTTCGGGCCGATCAGGATCTGCCACGGAATGCCGATCAGGTCGGCGGTGGCGAATTTGCCGCCCGGCCGCTGGTCGGTATCGTCGTAGAGAACATCGACACCCTTGGCGTTCAACGCGGCGTAGAGCTTTTCGCAGGCGGCTCCGGTCTCGGCGCTGTCCTGCTTCAGGTTGAGAATCGCGATGCGGAAAGGCGCGACTTCCTCCGGCCATTTGATGCCGTTTTCGTCATGGCAGGCCTCGATGATCGCGCCCACGAGGCGCGACACGCCGACGCCGTAAGACCCGCCGTGGATCGGCCTCTCCGCGCCATCGGGGCCGGACACCATGGCTTTCATGGTGTCCGAATACTTGGTGCCGAAGTAGAAGATCTGCCCGACCTCGATGCCGCGGGTCTGCACCCGCTTGTCGGCGGGGACTTCGCTCTCATAGCGCGCATTGTCGTGAACATCCTCAGTGGCGGCATAGAGATCCGTCCACTGCTTGATGATCGGCGTCAGGTCGCCGTTGTAATCCACGTCCGAACCCGGCACCGGCAGGTCGAGCACGTCCCTGTTGCAGAACACGCCGGATTCACCGGTCTCCGCCAGCACGATGAATTCATGGGAGAGATCGCCGCCGATGGGTCCGGTCTCGGCGCGCATCGGGATCGCCTTCAGGCCCATGCGGGCGAAGGTGCGCAGGTAAGCCACGAACATGCGGTTGTAGGACAGCCGCGCCGCCGCCTCGTCGACGTCGAAAGAGTAAGCGTCCTTCATCAGGAATTCGCGGCCGCGCATCACGCCGAAACGCGGACGCTGCTCGTCGCGGAATTTCCATTGGATATGATAGAGGTTGAGCGGAAGGCTCCGGTAAGACTTCACGTAGGCCCGGAAGATTTCCGTGATCATTTCCTCGTTGGTCGGACCGTAAAGCAGCTCGCGCTTGTGGCGATCCTGGATGCGCAGCATCTCCGGGCCATAGGCGTCGTAACGCCCGCTCTCGCGCCACAAATCAGCAAGCTGCAACGTCGGCATCAACAGTTCGATGGCGCCGGCGCGGTTCTGCTCCTCGCGAACGATCTGCTCGATCTTCTTCAACACCCGGAAGCCGAGCGGCAGCCACGCATAGATGCCCGCAGCTTCCTGCCGCATCATCCCGGCGCGCAGCATCAGGCGATGCGACACGATCTCCGCTTCCTTGGGCGTCTCTTTGAGAATTGGCAGAAAAAAACGCGACAATCGCATGGGAACACTCAGGGTTTCGATTTGATCCGGGAATCGGCGGGGGAAGCTTGGGAACCTTTTCAGTGAAAGCGGATCAAATGGCAAAACACAAGAGAAAGCATGCCGTGCGGCGGGGCGGCATCCACCGGGTTTGCGGTTCCCGCAACCCATGGTAACAGCCTGATGGGGTCAAGATGACGGCAACACGGATCAGATCGATAGGACGATGGGCGGCGTTTGTCGCGGCCTATGCGCTTGTCTTCAACGTGATGCTGACCAGCGCCCTGCTGGCCACGATTTCTCCGTCCAAGCTAAACGCCTTCCACGAACTCTGCCTCAACGGCAGTTCGGCGGTCCCTGACGCTGACGGCAACACCGATTCCGGCAAGCCGGTTGTCCGTTGCCCGATGTGCCTGTCCAGCGCCGTAGCGACGGCCGACCAGCCGCCGCAGACCCCGGCGTTGGCGATCCGTATCGCGCTGCGCGTCCTGTTCGAACCCGCAGCCCACGATCACGTCGTTGTCCGCTTCGCGGAGAGCGATCACCAGCCCCGCGGCCCTCCCCACCTGAGCTGACGACCCGCGCTTTGGCGCATCCGTTCAATCGTCAATCTCACTGGTGGGACTCAACCCATGTTTTCCGTTTCCATACGGGCGCGCAGCATTCTGCTGGCGTCCGCTGCGGCCGTCGCGACGATCCCGTTCGCACGCGCGCAAACCGCACCTCAATCGCTTCCGCCCGTTGTTGTTGAAGCCGAACGGCAGGATCAACCTGCAAACCCTCGTCCGGTCGCTACCTCTCCCGTACCGCTCGGCGCAAAAACCGCGCAGCAAGCCCGTCAGGAGATTCAGCAGACGCCCGGCGGCGTCGCCATCGTCTCGGCGGAAGATTACAAGAACAACTCCGTCGCGAGCACGATCAAGGACGTTCTCGGCTACGTGCCGGGGGTCTTTGTGCAGCCGAAATGGGGCGACGACAGCCGCCTGTCGATTCGCGGCTCCAGCCTGTCGCGCAATTTCCATCTGCGCGGCATCCAGCTCTACATGGACGGCATTCCGATCAACACGTCCGATGGCTATGGCGACTTCCAGGAGATCGACCCAACCGCCTACAAGTATGTCGAGGTCTACAAGGGCGCGAACGCGATGCAGTTCGGCGCGAACTCCCTCGGCGGCGCGATCAACTTCGTGACGCCGACCGGCCGCAACATCGGCATCAACAGCGCCGGCGTCGACATGGGGTCGTTCGGCTATCGCCGTTTTCAGGGCAGCGTAGGTGGCGCGAACGGTCCATGGGATGCTTTCTTCACGGCGTCGAACCAGCAGGCCGAGGGCTTCCGGGATCACAGCTACGGTCACAGCACCCGCGCCAGCGGCAACGTCGGCTATCAGTTCTCGCCGGATTTCGAGACCCGCTTCTATATCAACGCCAACGACATCCGGCAGCGTATTCCGGGGGCCGTCACCAGAACGTCCGCGCTGACCTCACCGCAGACCGCAGCAGCCGGCAACGTCATCAACGACCAGCAGCGCAATATCGATAGCGGACGGATCGCCAACAAAACGACGATCCGGTTCGACGCTACCACGGTCGAATTCGGTGCATTCGCGGTGGACCGCCACCTGATGCATCCGATCTTCCAGTGGCTGGATTATCAGTACAAGGACTACGGCGGATTCGGGAAAGTCACCGATGACCGGATCATCGGCGACTTCCGCAACCGGCTGGTCGCGGGTGTCAACGTCGTCAACGGCGAAATCGACAACAAGCAGTATCAGAATATCGGCGGCTACAAGGGCGCGCTGCTGTCGTCGTCGCTCGACAAGTCGAAGAACACCTCCGCCTACGTCGAGAATTCATTCTACTTCCTGCCGAATGTCGCCGCGATCGGCGGCACGCAGTTCCTGTATGCGACGCGCGATCGGACGGCCCGGTTTGGAAATACGTCGAGCGGCTCGACGGAGTTCAATCTGTGGAGTCCCAAGGGCGGGTTGTTGTGGGACATCGATCTCACCTGGCAGGCCTTCGCCAACATCTCGCGCAGCGCCGAGGTGCCGAGCTTCGGTGAAAGTTCGGCCGTGCCGGCGATTCCATTCTGGCTGATCCGGCCACAGACAGCGACGACCTATGAAATTGGTACGCGCGGCCGGCGTCCCGACCTGACATGGGAACTGACCGGCTACCGCGCCGAGATCAAGAACGAACTGCAATGCATGTTCGGCGCGCCCGGACAGTGCAACGTGGTCAACGCTGACCGCACTGTCCATCAGGGCATCGAGGCCGGCCTCGGCGCTGCGGTGTTCAAAAACATCTTCACGCCCGACGCGGACAAGGTGTGGATCAACCTCGCCTACACCTACAACGACTTCCGTTTCGATAACGACATCAACTTCGGCAATAACCAGCTTCCCGGCGCGCCGCGTCACTTCCTGCGCGCCGAGGCGCTCTACAGGCATGCGAACGGCTTCTACATCGGGCCGAATGTCGAATGGGTCCCGCAGGCTTACTACGTGGATAACTTCAACACGGTCACCACGCAGGCCTACGCAATCTGGGGACTGAAGGCCGGCGTCGATGACGGCAAGTATTCGATGTATCTCGAAGCCCGCAACATCGCGAACACCGCGTACATCGCAAGCACCAGCATCACGCGACTCGCAAATGCCGCATCACCGCTCTTCGAGCCTGGCACGGGGCGCGCGATTTACGCGGGAATGAAAGTCCGATGGTAGTTGCCCACCATTTTCCGAGCGATCAACTTGGACCAAGTCAAAACGCCGTCAAAAGCCTTGTTTTCAGGCTGAACCGGGGAATTGTGCACTGCCGCAAAAATGGACATTTAATGCTGAATAACGTGACAAAGAAGAAACGTTCGGCTACAAAAACGCGTCAGCGCGATACGGCTAATCGCCGCATCGTCTGGTGGTCCAAGTCTCGGGAGGAGCCCCTGACGCGCACAAGCAGCGTCGCCCCGTCCAATCAAGGATAAATCCAACCTTTTCGGGGAAAATAGGGTCGACACAATTTTTAGAGCAGGGCCTTGGCCCTGCTCTTTTTTCTTCCGCAATGTTCGAAGGCGCGCACGATCACATATCGGTGCAAGCGCCGCGCAATGCAGATGAAATATATCGCAGGTGCAATCGATGTCCGGAGTTCGCTTCGCGGACTTCCGAACCAGCTAAAGCGGAATGCCCATCAGTTGGGTCAGGCGTTCGATATTGAGATAGCCCGCTCTGAAGGCCCACATTCCCGCAGCGAAGATCACGGCGGAGATCACCGTGGTCCACAGCAGCTTGCGTCCCATGCGTGCAGCACTGGGCGCACCCGGATCGGTACCGGCAATCTCCTCGCCGTTCTCCATCTGGCTGCGCACGCCGAACGGCAGCACGGCGAACAGCACCACCCACCAGAGCACGAAGTAGATCGCGAGCGCGGTTGAGATCGAATAGAACATCTATCTAAAGCCCTTCAGGACTGTTCGATTTCGACGAGCGCGCCGGAGAAATCCTTGGGGTGCAGGAACAGCACCGGCTTGCCGTGTGCGCCGATCTTCGGATTGCCGTCGCCCAGCACACGAGCGCCCTCCGCAATCAGCGTATCGCGCGCGGCAATGATCTCCGGCACCTCGTAGCAGATGTGATGGATGCCGCCGTCAGGATTACGCTCGACAAATTTCGCGATCGGCGAATCTTCGCCGAGCGGCTGGATGAATTCGATCTTGGTGTTGGGCAGCGTCGCGAACACCGTGATGACGCCGTGTTCGGGCAACGGCACCGCGCCGGAAATTTCCGCACCGAACGCCTTGCCATAGATCTGTGCGGCCTTTTCGGCATCCTTCACCGCAATCGCCACATGATTAAGCCGGCCCAGCATATTTCACTCCTCAAGATATCGAGCGGAAATCAAACCATCAGCACGTGAACGACGCAAAGCGTCTTCTTGCCCCACTGCTCGTTGATTTCGGAGCGCACCGCGCGCCGCACGGATTCGGCGATCGCATCGGGATCGCGGCGGCGCGCACGCGGCAGATTCTCGACCGTCGAGACGACGACATCGAAAACATCGTCCGCGATCACCTCGCCTTCCTTATTCTTTTCCGGAATACCGACCAGATCAACCTCGGGATCGTCGGCGAGATCGCCCTTCTCGGTTACGGCGATGGCGACGAAGGCGCAGCCCGCAAACGCCAGCCGCCGACGCTCGACAACAGCACGCGCCTTTTCGGTTTCAAGGATGTTGCCATCCTTGAAGATACGCCCGTTCGGCAGTTCCTCGATGATCGCCGGATCGCCCGGCCCCAACCGCACCAGATCGCCGTTCTTGCAGATCAGCACCTTGGGCACGCCACAGGCACGCGCGAGCTTGGCATGCTCCGACAGATGCAGCGCTTCGCCATGCGCGGGAATCAGCAGTTGCGGGCGAACCCACGAAATCATGTCGCGCAGTTCGTCGCGCCGGGGATGACCCGAGACATGGACCATGTGGGTCCGGTCCGTGATGACCTCGATGCCCTGCGTCACGAGTCCATTGATGATCGCGCCGACCGCCTTCTCGTTGCCGGGAATGGTGCGCGACGAGAAGATCACGGTGTCGCCCTGGTTCAGCGTCACCTGCGGATGATCGTCGTTGGCGATGCGCGCCAATGCCGCACGCGGCTCGCCCTGGCTGCCGGTGCACAGCGCCAGCACCTTGTCCGGCGGAAAATGTCCATACATATCCGCACCGCGAAACGCCTGCACGCCATCGAGATAACCGGTCTCGCGGGCGACCTGCACCACCCGCTCCATCGCGCGCCCGACCACAACGACCTCGCGGTCGGCGGCTTTCGCCGCGTCGGCCACGGCGCGCAGCCGCGCCACGTTGGACGCGAATGTCGTGACCGCAACGCGTCCGCGCGCGGCCTTCACAAGTTCGGTGATGTTCTTGGCGACTTCCTGCTCGGACGGCGAGCGGCCTTCGCGCACCGCGTTCGTCGAGTCCCCGACCAGCGCCATCACGCCTTGATCGCCGATTTCGCGCAGCCGCTTCTCGTCGGTCGGCTTGCCGATGATCGGCGTCGGATCGATCTTCCAGTCGCCGGTATGCAGCACGGTTCCGGCGGTGGTGCGGATCGCGAGTGCGTGGGATTCGGGAATCGAATGCGCGACCGGAACGAATTCCACGCTGAAGGGGCCGACATCGATGGTGCCGCCAGAAGGCACGACTGTGACCGGGATCTTCGGCGGATTGCGCTCGCTGGCGCATTTGGCTTCGAACAACGCAGCGCTGAACTGCGTCGCGTAGATCGGGCACTTCAACTGCGGCCACAGATCGATGATGGCGCCGAAATGATCCTCGTGGGCGTGGGTGAGAACCAGCCCGACCAGATTCTTCCGCTCCTTCACCAGAAAGCGGATGTCCGGCATGATGACATCGATGCCCGGCAGGTGCTCCTCGTTGCCGAACGACACGCCGAGGTCGATGGCGAGCCAGCTTCGCTGGTGCCGGTTGCCGAGGCCGTAGATCGACAGGTTCATGCCGATCTCGCCGACACCTCCCAGCGGTGCAAACGTCAGTTCGTCAGGTCGCGACATCAGGTAGCTCCAGACGATTTGGCCGATCCAAAATGAACATCGCCGGCGGCGATGGGCGTGCGCTTGCCGTCGCGGGCCGCGACGATCAGGCAACCGGTGTCGTCGATGGTCTCGAAGATACCCTCGACAGGCGCTCCGTTCGACTGGATCGAGACGGCTTCACCCAAACCCGCCGCGCGCTCCAGCCACAGGCGGCGGATCTCGGAAAAGCCTTTGCCGTTGTCCCAGATGCCGCGGAACTCGGCCCATGAATCCGACAAAGCCATGAACAGATCGCCTGCGCTGGCCGTGATCCCGAGCGCGGCAAGCGATGTCGCCGGATAGGGTGTCCCTTCCGGCGCAGACACCACATTGGTTCCCATCCCGACGGCGACACAGAGACCGCCACCGATGGTTTCCGCTTCAAGCAGAATACCGGACAGCTTTTCGCCGTCCGCCAGAACGTCGTTCGGCCATTTCAGAAGAAACTTGCCCTTGGCCGCCCCGCCCGATCGCATGCGATATTCCACACTGACTGCCTGCAACGCCGCTTCGAGCGCGAGACCCGCGGCGAACCCCAGCGTCGCCGCGACGGGAGGCTGAGCGTCAACCGTCTCAAGAATGGTGGCCGCGAGATTGCCGCGCGGAGATACCCATGCGCGCTGCCGGCGTCCGCGTCCAGCGGTTTGCTGGTCCGTCACCAGCCAGAGCGGACCGCGCTCGCCCGCCCGCGCCCGCTCCAGCGCTTCGGCATTGGTCGAACCGATACTGTCGAACGCCGCGAGACGATAGTTCTGGGCTCTGGCCCGTGGACCGAGCGCGAACGCCATTAAAACAGCGACTTCGCTGCGACGGTGGCGGCGTTCACCAGCGGTGCGGGGTAGACGAAGAACAGCAGGTTGAAGATGCCTGCGAACGCCAGCACCACCCGAAGCTCGACGTGCATCGGCTCCATCGCTTCCTTCGGCTCGTCGAAGTACATCACCTTGATGATGGTGAGATAATAGAACGCGCCGACCACGCTGGTCACCACGCCGATCACCGCCAGCGTGAACAGTCCGGCCTTGATCGCGGCGAGGAACACATAGAACTTCGCGAAGAAGCCGGCGAGCGGCGGAATGCCCGCCAGCGAGAACAGGAACATCGCGAAGAAAAACGCCAGCATCGGATTGGTCCGCGATAATCCCGAGAAATCGCTGATCGTCTCGACCGCCTGACCGTTGCGCTTCATGGCGAGGATGATGGCGAAGGTGCCAAGCGTCATGGCGACATAGATCGCGATATAGACCAGCACGCCCTGCGCGCCCTGCTCCGTTCCGGCAGCAAGACCGACCAGTGCAAAGCCCATGTGACCGATGGACGAATACGCCATCAGGCGCTTGATGTTCTTCTGGCCGATGGCCGCGAACGATCCCAGCGCCATCGAGGCGATGGAGACGAACACGATGATCTGCTGCCACTGCGGCACGATGCCGGGGAATGCGGTGAGCGCCACGCGCGTGAACACGGCGAGCGCCGCGACCTTCGGGGCCGACGCAAAGAACGCGGTAACAGGCGTCGGCGCGCCTTCGTAAACGTCAGGCGTCCACATGTGGAACGGAACGGCAGACACCTTGAAGCAGAGGCCTACCAGCAGGAACACCAAACCGAACAGCAGGCCGATGTTGCCGCCCTTTGCCTCGGCTGCAATGCCCGCGAAGCTGACCGTGCCGGTGAAGCCGTAAATCAGCGACGCGCCGTAAAGCAGCATGCCCGACGACAGCGCGCCGAGAACGAAATACTTCAGGCCGGCTTCGGTGGACTTGGTGTCGTCGCGATGGCTGGCGGCGACGACGTAAAGCGCAAGGCTCATCAGCTCGAGGCCGAGATAGAGCATGATCAGATCGGCGGCGGAGATCAGCACCATCATGCCGACGGTGGAGAGCATCACCAGGATCGCGTATTCGAAGATCTTCGCCTGCTCGGCGAGATAGGCGCGCGACAGGATCAGCGTCACGCCGGAACCGAGCAGCGCCAGGATTTTCAGGAAACGCGCGTAATCATCGACGATGAAGCTGCCGCCGAAGGTCGTGAGCTTGCCGCCGGGCAGCCACAGCACCAGCGCGCCCGTGATAACGAGAAGTACAACCGCAAGTCCGGTCACCAGCGACGTCGTCTGCCCGCTGCGAAACGCGCCCAGCATCAACAGCGCCATGGCACCGGCCGCAAGCACCAGCTCCGGCAGCACGGGGAGCAGCGAATATCCTGCGAAAGTCATAAGTCCGGTCCTGACCCGTTGTTCTTACTGAACCAGCGCCGCCGCTTTCACGGCGGTGATGGCAGTGTTGTAATTATTGACAAGCTGCTGCACCGACGCCGCCGACATATTGAGCACCGGCTGCGGATACACGCCAAAAAGAATGGTGAGGAACACCAGCGGGGCGAGAATGATGCCTTCCCGCAGCGTCAGATCCTTGATGCCCGCAAGCGCCGGCTTGTCCATCACGCCGAACACCACCTTGCGATAGAGCCACAGCGCATAGGCCGCCGACAGGATGACACCCAGCGTCGCGACCGTCGCGGTCGGGATGCTGACCTTGAAGGTGCCGATCAGTGTGAGGAATTCGCCGACGAAGCCGGAAGTGCCCGGCAAGCCGACATTGGCCATGGTGAACACCATGAAGACAAGCGCGTAAAGCGGCATCCGGTTCACGAGGCCGCCATAGGCGGCGATCTCGCGGGTATGCAGCCGGTCGTAGACAACGCCGACGCAGAGGAACAGCGCGCCCGACACGATGCCGTGCGAGATCATCTGGAACACGCCTCCGGCGATGCCCTGCGTGGTGCCGGCGAAGATGCCCATGGTGACGAAGCCCATGTGGGCCACCGACGAGTAAGCGATCAGCTTCTTGATGTCTTCCTGCATCAGCGCGACCAGCGACGTGTAGACGATCGCGATCGCAGACAGCGAGAAGACCAGCGGAGCGAAGTCATACGACGCCAGCGGGAACATGGGCAGCGAGAACCGCAGGAAGCCGTAGCCGCCCATCTTCAGCAGGATCGCGGCCAGCACGACGGAGCCAGCGGTCGGCGCTTCGACGTGCGCATCCGGCAGCCAGGTATGAACCGGCCACATCGGCATCTTCACCGCGAAAGAGGCGAAGAACGCCAGCCACGCCCATGTCTGCAGGCTGCGCGGAACGGCGGTGTTCATCAGCGTCGGGATGTCCGTGGTCCCGGCATTGAGGTACAGCGCCATGATGGCGAGCAGCATCAGCACCGATCCGAGCAGCGTGTAGAGGAAGAACTTGAAGCTGGCATAGACCCGGCGCGGTCCGCCCCACACGCCGATGATCAGGAACATCGGAATGAGGCCGCCTTCGAAGAACAGGTAGAACAGCACGAGATCGAGCGCGGAGAACGTGCCGACCATCAGCGTTTCGAGGAATAGAAACGCCATCATGTATTCGCGCACGCGCACCGTCACCGACTTCCAGCTTGCGAGAATGCAGAACGGCATCAGCGCAGTGGTCAGGATCACGAACGGCAGCGAAATGCCGTCGACGCCCATGTGATAGGTGATGGTGTTGGCGAGCCACGGCGCCTTCTCGACGAACTGGAAGCCGGGATTCGACGCATCGAACCGCATCACCAGAATGAGCGACACCGCGAAGGTGATGATCGTGGTCCAGAGTGCGATCCAGCGTGCATTGCCGCGCGCGGCTTCGTCATCGCCGCGGCTGAGATAAATCAGGACCGCGCCGACGACCGGCAGGAACGTAACAACGGAAAGGATGGGCCAGGTTGTCATTATTGGCCCCCGAGACCGAATATGAACCACGTGATGAGACCGGCTGCACCGATCAGCATCGCGAAGGCGTAGTGATAGAGATAACCGGTTTGCAGGCGGACCACGTTGCGCGTCACGTCAAGCACGCGCGCCGACACCCCGTCAGGCCCGAAACCGTCGATGATGGCGCCATCGCCCTTCTTCCAGAGGAAGCGGCCGAGCCACTTCGTCGGACGCACGAAAATGAAATCGTACAGTTCGTCGAAGTACCACTTGTTGAGCAGGAACCGGTACATGCCCGGGTGCTGGTTCGCGAGTTCAACCGGCAGATAGGGCTTGCGGATGTAGAACAGCCACGAGACGATGAACCCGACCACCATCATCACCGTCGGCAGGAAGGCAATCATCGCCGGGATGTGATGCATCTCATCGATGATCTTCGGATGGTTCTTCAGCGACTCGCGGAAAAACTCTCCGATCCCGTGTCCGGCGAACAGTTCCTTGAACGGGAAGCCTGCGAGGATAGAACCCGCGGCCAACACGCCGAGCGGGATCAGCATCGTATAGGGGCTCTCGTGCGCAGCCTCATAGTGCTCCTTGTCGTGCGGCTCGCCATGGAACGTCTTGAAGATCAGACGCCATGAGTAGAACGAGGTCAGGCCCGCGGCGATCACGGTGCAAAGGAAACCGTAAAGCGCGAACGGATTCTGCGCGACGAAGGCGGACTCGATGATCGCGTCCTTGGAGAAATAACCTGCCGTCAGCGGGAAGCCCGTCAGCGCCAGCGTGCCGACCACCATCGTGATGTAGGTGAACGGGATCTTGTCCTTCAGGCCGCCCATGGCGCGGATGTCCTGCTCGTGATGCATCGCATGAATCACGGAACCAGCGCCCAGGAACAGCAGCGCCTTGAAGAACGCGTGCGTGAACAGGTGGAACATGCCGACCGAGTATGCGCCCGCGCCCATCGCCACGAACATGTAGCCGAGCTGCGAACAGGTCGAATACGCAACGATGCGCTTGATGTCGTTCTGCACGAGGCCGATGGTGGCGGCGAACAGCGCGGTGGTCGCGCCGATCAGCATCACAGCAGCTTGCGCGTTCGGCGCGAGTTCGAACAGCGGCGACAGACGCGCCACCATGAACACGCCGGCGGTGACCATCGTCGCGGCGTGGATCAGCGCGGACACCGGCGTCGGGCCTTCCATGGCGTCCGGCAACCAGGTGTGCAGCAGGAACTGCGCGGACTTGCCCATCGCGCCCATGAACAGCAGCAAGCAGGTTAACGTCAGCGCGTCGACATCCCAGCCGAAGAAGTGAATGGTCTTGCCGGTCAGGCCGGGGGCAGCGGCGAAGATGGTGTCGAAGTCGGTCGATCCCACCAGCATGAAGACCGCGAAGATTCCGAGCGCGAAGCCGAAGTCGCCGACGCGGTTGACGACGAAAGCCTTGATCGCGGCGGCGTTCGCCGACGGCTTCTGGTACCAGAAGCCGATCAGCAGGTAGCTCGCGAGGCCCACGCCTTCCCAGCCGAAGAACAGCTGCACAAGGTTGTCCGCCGTCACCAGCATCAGCATCGCGAAGGTGAACAGCGACAGGTAAGCCATGAACCGAGGACGGTTCGGATCCTCGTGCATGTAGCCGATCGAATACAGGTGCACGAGCGACGACACCGAGGTCACGACGACCAGCATGACGGCAGTCAGCGTATCGACACGCAGCGCCCAATTGACGACGAGGTCGCCTGAGCCGATCCAGGTGAACAGCTGAACGCGGGCGTCGTGGTGCAGGAAGCCGACATCGACCAGCGCCATCCAGGACAGCGCAGCCGAGATCAGCAGCAGAGCGGTCGTGACGACTTCCGCAGTGCGCGAACCGGCAGCCGGTGGCTCGACCGGACCATGATCGTCGTGCCCGTGGGCGTCGTGATCATCATGCGCTGCGTGCGCGTGAGCCGCGCCGTGACCGTGATCGTCATGCCCATGACCATGGGCATGATCCATCTCGTCGCCGCTCGGGTTGCGTGCGTGCGCGCCATAAAGCGCCACCGCACCCGCAATGAGCGCGCCGATCAGCGGCAGGAAGACGATGGCCTGAATCATGGCGCGAATTAACCCTTCATCAGATTGATGTCCTCGACCGCAATCGATCCCCGATTGCGGAAGAACACCACCAGCACGGCAAGACCGATCGCGGCTTCTGCCGCCGCGACCGTCAACACCAGCAACGCGAATACCTGCCCGACGATGTCGCCGAGAAACGCCGAGAACGCCACGAGGTTGATGTTCACGGCGAGCAGAATGAGTTCGATCGACATCAGGATGACGATGACGTTCTTCCGGTTGAGGAAGATGCCGAGAATACCGAGCGTGAACAGGATCGCCGCTACGGCGAGGTAATGACCGAGGCCGATCGTCATTTCACCCACTCCCCGGAATCCGCATCCTGCAGGCCCTGCCCCGCGGTCACCTTGCGCACGTCCATCGCGGCCGCCTTGGTGCGGGCGTTCTGCACGTTGATGTCCTGACGCTTGACCTTCGGCTTGTGCCGCAGCGTGAGCACGATGGCGCCGATCATCGCGACCAGCAGGATCAGCCCCGACAACTGGAAGTAAGGCAGATACTTCGTGTACAGCACGAGACCGAGCGCCTCGGTGTTGCTGACGCCACTCGGGATCGGCGACGTGATCGCCTTCGCGATATTCGGGTTCAGGACCCAGCCCCCCGCCACCAGCAGCAGTTCCGCGAGGAACACCGCGCCGATCAGCAGACCGAACGGAAGATAGTCGATGAAGCCCTGGCGCAGTTCGGCGAAGTCCACATCGAGCATCATGATGACGAACAGGAACAGCACCGCGACCGCGCCGACGTAGACCACGATCAGGATCATCGCGAGGAATTCCGCGCCGAGCAGCATGAACAGCCCGGCTGCGTTCACGAACGCCAGGATCAGGAACAGCACCGAATGCACAGGGTTGCGCGAGGTCACGACCATGACCGCTGACGCCACGCAGACGCCGGCAAACAAATAGAAGAAGAGCGCGGGACCGATCATACCCTCACCTCACCGGTACGGCGCGTCGAGTTCGATGCTTTTCGCAATCTCACGCTCCCAGCGGTCACCGTTAGCGAGCAGTCTCGCCTTGTCATAATAAAGTTCCTCGCGCGTTTCCGTCGCGAATTCGAAATTCGGACCTTCGACGATGGCGTCGACCGGACATGCTTCCTGGCACAACCCGCAATAGATGCACTTCACCATGTCGATGTCGTAGCGCACCGTACGGCGCGTGCCGTCGTTGCGGCGCGGACCGGCCTCGATGGTGATGGCCTGCGCCGGACAGATCGCCTCACACAGCTTGCAGGCGATGCAGCGTTCCTCGCCGTTCGGATAACGGCGCAGCGCATGCTCGCCGCGGAAGCGCGGTGAGATCGGTCCCTTCTCGAAGGGGTAGTTCAGCGTCGGCTTCGGCTTGAAGAAGTAGCGCATGGCGAGAATGAACGCCGAGACGAACTCTTTCAGCAGAAGCGAGTTGGCTGTGCTTGCTATGCCCATGACGACGACCTCATTTCGGAGCAAGCCCCCCGAATTGCAAAACAGCGGCGACGATCACGACCATCGCCAGCGACAACGGCAGAAACACCTTCCAGCCCAGCCGCATCAGCTGGTCGTAGCGGTAGCGCGGCACAATCGCCTTCGCCATCGCGAACAGGAAGAACATGAAGAACAGTTTCAGCACGAACCAGATAACGCCCGGCACCCAGGTGAACGGCGCGAACGGGATCGGCGACAGCCAGCCGCCGAGGAACAGGATCGTCGCCAGCGCGCACATGGTGGTGATGGCGACATACTCGCCGAGCATGAACAACAGGTACGGCGTCGAGCCGTATTCGGTCATGAAGCCGGCGACCAGTTCTGATTCCGCTTCAACCAGATCGAACGGCGGACGATTTGTTTCCGCCAGCGCTGACACGTAGAAAATCACGAACATCGGGAACAGCGGCAGCCAGTACCAGCCGAGAATGCCGAGCTTGGTATCCTGTGCCGCGACCACGGCCGTCAGGTTCAGCGAACCGACGCACAGCAACACGGTGATGATGACGAAGCCGATGGAGACTTCGTACGACACCATCTGCGCGGCGGAGCGAAGTGCGGCGAGGAACGGATACTTCGAGTTCGACGACCAGCCGGCCATGATGATGCCGTAGATCGACAGCGACGAGATCGCGAAGATGTAGAGCACGCCGACATTGATGTCAGCGATCACCCAGTTGAGATTGACCGGGATCACCGCCCACGCGGCCAGTGCAAGCACGCACGTGACCAACGGCGCGAGCAAAAACACGACCTTGTTCGCGCCGTCCGGAATCGTTGGTTCCTTGAGCACGAACTTCAGCAAGTCCGCGAAGGATTGCAGCAGGCCCCACGGCCCGACCACGTTGGGGCCGCGCCGGATCTGCACTGCCGCCCAGATCTTTCGGTCGGCCAGCAGGATGTAGGCAATCGCAACCAGCAGCAGCACGAGCAGCAGCACGCTCTGCGCGACCATGATGATCAGCGGCCACAGAAAGCCGGTCCACAACTCGCTTGCGAAGAATTCGGTCATCGGATCACGCTCACTCCGCCGCCGTCAGAATTTGCCCGGAGGCGAGCTTCGAACATTCGGCCATCACAGCGGAAGCCCGCGTGATGGGATTGGTCAGGTAGAAGTCCTGCACGGCGCTCTTGAATGGGCCCTTCTCGACCGAACCGCCACGCGCCGCAAGCGCTTTCACGCCAGCCGCGTCGCCCGCCTCGATCTGGTCGATCCGCATCAGGTGCGGCACGGCCTTGAAGATCGCCTGACGCAATTGCGCCAGCGAGTCGTAAGGCAGCTTCTTGCCGACAGCTTCCGACAGCGCGCGGATAATCGCCCAGTCCTCGCGCGCGTCGCCCGGCGGGAACGCGGCGCGGTTGGCCATCTGCACACGGCCTTCGGTGTTGACGTAGATGCCGGCCTTCTCGGTATAGGCCGCGCCCGGCAGGATGACATCGGCGCGGTGCGCGCCCTTGTCGCCGTGCGTGCCAATGTAAACCACGAAGGTGCCGTCCGCCGGATTGACGTCGTCGGCGCCCAGCGAGAACAGCACGTCGAGCGTGCCGAACGTGGTCATCTGCGCCACGGTCAGACTGCCCGGGCCGTGCGCAAAACCAATGTCGAGCGCACCGACCTGCGACGCCGCCTTGTGGAGCACCGCAAAGCCGTTCCAGCCATCCTTGAGCGCGCCGAAGTCCGCAGCGAGCTTCGCCGCCAGCGCCAGCGCCGCAGCGCCGTCGTGACGGGCAGCAACGCCCGCGCCGACCAGCACGATCGGGTTCTTCGCGCCCTTCAGCACGTCGGCGAAGGAATGCTTGCCCGCCGCCAGATCGGTCAGCGTATCAGTACCGGCACCGAGATGCTCGTAGTCATAAGTGAGATCAGCCTTATCGCCGATCACGCCGATCTTGAGCGCACCGGTGCGCCAGCGCTTGCGGATGCGCGCGTTGAGCACGGCCGCTTCCTTGCGCGGATTGGAGCCGACGATCAGCAACGCATCCGCCTGCTCGATGCCGGAGATGGTTGGATTGAAGATGTAGGACGCGCGACCGGCTTTCGGATCGAATGCCGCGCCATCCTGGGTGGAGACATTGGTCGAGCCAAACTTGCTCATCAGATCCTTGAGCGCGAACATATCTTCGACGCTGGCGAGATCGCCCGCAATCGCGCCGATACGCACGCCGTGCAGCGGTGCGGTCTTCGCTGCAATCGCAGCGAACGCTTCGGACCACGATGCCGCGCGCAGCTTGCCGTTCTCGCGAATGTACGGCCGGTCGAGCCGCTGCGTGCGCAGGCCGTCGACGATGTGGCGCGTCTTGTCGGAGATCCACTCCTCGTTCACATTTTCATTGATGCGCGGCAGGATGCGCATCACTTCGCGGCCACGCGTATCGACGCGGATCGCGGAACCGACCGCATCCATCACGTCGACGGACTGGGTCTTGCCGAGTTCCCACGGACGCGCAGCAAATGCATAAGGCTTCGAGGTCAGCGCGCCCACCGGGCAGATGTCGACGAGGTTGCCCTGCAACTCCGACGTCAATGCGCTTTCGAGATAGGTCGTGATCTCGACGTCTTCGCCGCGGCCGGTCAGGCCCATTTCCGGCACGCCGCAAACTTCTGTTGTGAAACGGACGCAGCGCGTGCACTGGATGCAGCGGGTCATCGAGGTCTTCACCAGCGCGCCGATGTACTTGTCTTCCACCGCGCGCTTGTTCTCGGCAAAGCGGCTGGTGTCGACGCCGTAGCCCATCGCCTGATCCTGCAGATCGCACTCGCCGCCCTGATCGCAGATCGGGCAATCCAGCGGGTGGTTGATGAGCAGGAATTCCATCACGCCTTCGCGTGCTTTCTTGACCATCGGCGACTTGGTCTTGATCGCCGGCAGTTCGCCGTTCGGGCCGGGACGGCAATCGCGCACACCCCAGGCGCAGCTCGCGACCGGCTTCGGCGAGCCCGCGACCTCAACGAGGCACATGCGGCAGTTGCCGGCGATGGAGAGACGCTCGTGATAGCAGAAGCGAGGAATCTCAGCGCCCGCGACCTCACACGCCTGCAACAGCGTGTACTCGCCCGGAACGTCGATCTCTTTGCCGTCGATGAGAATTTTGGTCATCGCCATTACTCCGCCGCGACCATGTGGACCGGATCGAGGACGCCCTGATCGTCCAGCGTGGACTTGCGCGTGAAATCATCGATGCGCCGCTCGATTTCCGGACGGAAGGCGCGGATCAGCCCCTGAATTGGCCAGGCCGCCGCGTCGCCGAGCGCGCAAATGGTGTGGCCTTCGACCTGCTTGGTGACTTCCAGCAGCATGTCGATCTCGCGCTTGTGGGCGCGACCCTCGACCATGCGCGACAGCACGCGCCACATCCAGCCGGTGCCCTCGCGGCACGGCGTGCACTGGCCGCAGCTTTCATGCTTGAAGAAGTAAGAGATACGAGCGATGGCCGCGACCACATCGGTCGACTTGTCCATCACGATCATGCCGGCAGTGCCGAGGCTCGACTTCGCGGCGCGAGTGCCGTCGAAATCCATGATGAGATCCTGACAATCCGCCGCCGGGATCAGCGGACAGGATGCGCCGCCGGGAATAACCGCCAGCAGATTGTCCCAGCCGCCGCGAATGCCGCCGCCGTGCTTCTCGATCAGTTCACGGAACGTGGTGCCCATGGCGTCTTCGACAACGCAGGGTGTGTTCACATGACCCGAGATGCCGAACAGCTTGGTGCCGACATTGTTGGCGCGGCCGATGCCCGCGAACCACGCAGCGCCACGCCGGAGAATGTCCGGCGCGACCGCGATCGACTCCACGTTGTTAACGGTAGTCGGACAACCATAGAGACCGACGTTCGCCGGGAACGGCGGCTTCAGGCGCGGCTGGCCCTTCTTGCCTTCGAGGCTTTCGAGCAGCGCTGTTTCCTCGCCGCAGATATACGCACCGGCGCCGTGGTGGACATACATCTCGAACGGATAGCCGTGGATGTTGTCCTTGCCGATCAGCTTGGCCTCATAAGCCTGATCGACGGCAGCCTGCAGATGCTCGCGCTCGCGGATGAATTCGCCGCGCACATAGACGTAGCAGACATGCGCACCCATGGCGGCGCTCGCGATCAGGCAGCCTTCCACCAGCAGATGCGGATCGTGCCGCATGATCTCGCGATCCTTGCAGGTGCCGGGCTCCGACTCGTCGGCGTTGACGACCAGATAGCTCGGACGACCGTCGGCGTTGTCCTTCGGCATGAATGACCATTTCATGCCGGTCGGGAATCCAGCACCGCCGCGCCCGCGCAGGCCCGATGCCTTCATCTCGTTGACGATCCAGTCGCGGCCCTTGTCGATGATCGCCTTGGTGCCGTCCCATGCGCCGCGACGGCGTGCGCCTTCGAGACCCCAGTCGCCCTGGCCATAGAGATTGCGGAAGATGCGGTCCTTGTCGTCGAGCATAGTCGCTACCTTAAGACCCTGAACGCTTGGATTGCTGATACGCGAGCCCGCCCGCCATCGTTCCGAACCCGATGGCCCAGAACACGGCTGACTGAAGCTCGGTCTTCAAGATGTAAAAATTCAGCACGAAGATGAACACCGCCGCGCAAACGGCGTGAAACGCGATATGCTTGAGAAGCTGTGTGCTCATGACGCGCCTTTCGGTGGTTTTGTCGCGGTCGCATCGCCCATCGGCGGCTTCGGCGACGGACGCTCTTGCACGTTCGCGGACTCGGTCTGCTTCTTGGACTCGGCATCTGTGAGCGCCGGCTTACCCGGTGCGGATGCCTTACCCTTGTTATCGTTGTCGGCGTCCGACGTGAGCGAGGTCAGTCCGGTCACGGGCGCGGCAAACTGGCGGTCGATCTGCGGACCGGGCTTCGGCGGATTGCCCGAGGCGAAGCCGTCGAGCACCTTGCCGAAACTCTCCGGCGTCAGATCCTCGTAGGTGTCCTTCCAGATCATCACCATGGGCGCGTTCACGCAGGCCCCGAGGCACTCGACCTCTTCCCAGCTGAAATTGCCGTCAGCCGAGACGTGGAACGGATCGTGATGAATCCGGTTCTTGCAGACCTCGATCAGATCCTTCGAGCCGCGCAGCATGCACGGCGTCGTGCCGCAGACCTGCACGTGCGCCTTCTTGCCCACCGGCTCGAGCTGGAACATCGTGTAGAAGGTCGCGATTTCCAGCACGCGGATGTAAGGCATCTCAAGCAGATCGGCGACCGCGCGGATCGCGACTTCCGATACCCAGCCCTCGTGCTGTTCCTGAACGCGCCACAGGATCGGGATCACCGCCGAGGCCTGACGGCCGGGCGGATACTTCGCGATCTGGGCTTTCGCCCACGTCAGATTCTCCGCGCTGAACGCGAAGCTGGTGGGCTGCTTTTCTTTCGGGGCCAAACGGCGGACGGCCATCGTTAAATCTTTCGGTCTTTCATTGCGCCACTACCTATCGCGTCATGGCGCGGCGCGCGTTGCCAGAATTCATGCTGTAGATGCGCTGTTCCCAGAACGCGCTCGATGTCGCGAACACGTTATAACCAACGTGCGAGGCGACCTTGATGCGGTCGAGCGTGGACAGTTGCGTCAGCGCCTCGAAGCGATCAGTCGCCGGATCATGGATGATCGCCTTCATCGGCGTGTGTTCGAGAATGTAGCGCGACACGCTGTGGGTCGGATCGTTGCCGTGCTCCTCGCAGACCACGACCGAATCCGTTTCCAGAATCCGCTTGCCGCCCTTCATCGCGTCGATCTCGACGCCTTCGACGTCCAGCTTGATGATGTACTTGCCCTGCGCCGGGATCCTGCCATCCACGATCAGGTTATCGAGCGCCAGTACCGTGACTTCCTCACCGCCCGCATTCTCACCACCGGCAATGCTGAAGGCTTCATGCTTGGTGCCCGACAGGCGCGCCGTGCCGCGCGCGGACCCGATGGCGGCGTTGATCGCCTCAAAGCGCCCGCCGTTGATCTTCGCGTTGTGCGCCAGCCGCGGAAAATTCCGTGACGACGGCTCCATCGCGATCGACCGGCGCGAGCCGAAGCGCTGGCTGGAGACCATCACCGACCAGTAGCCGTAGTTCGCGCCACAATCGATCAGCGTGTAATCGACGTCCTTCGAATCCAGCAGGAACAGTTCAAGCTCGTCTTCGTACTTGAAGGTGCGGTTGAGCAGCTTGCTCCAGTAGCCGTCGCCGTAAGGAAACGAAAACGTCGCGTCCGGATTGAGCATGATGTTGATGTCGCGCTCGGGCAGCAGCGTCTTCAGAAGATTGGCCGCACTGTTGTAACCGCGATGCGAGATATACGCGCCGACCTTTGACCCCGCGAGCAGCGCGAAGCCGATGCTGCGCTCCCACGGCGTAGCACCGGTCATCTCGCCGGTGATGCGGTCAAAAATAATCGGCTGCTGCGTCATCAGCGATCCACCTCGCCGAACACGATGTCGAGTGAGCCGAGAATCGCCGACACGTCGGCCAGCAGATGCCCCTTGCAGATGAAGTCCATCGCCTGAAGGTGCGCGAAGCCCGGCGCGCGGATCTTGCACTTGTACGGCTTGTTGGTGCCGTCAGCGACCAGGAACACACCGAACTCGCCCTTGGGCGCTTCGACCGCGGCGTAGACTTCGCCGGCGGGCACGTGCACGCCTTCGGTATAAAGCTTGAAGTGATGGATCAGCGCTTCCATCGAGCGCTTCATCTCGCTCCGCTTGGGCGGCGCGATCTTGTTGTCCTCGACGACAACCGGCCCCTGCCCCTCAGGCGCGCGCAGCTTCTCGATGCACTGCTTCATGATGCGCACCGACTGGCGCATCTCTTCCATGCGGATGCAGTAGCGATCGTAGCAGTCGCCGTTCTTGCCGATCGGAATATCGAAATCCATCTCGGCGTAGCATTCGTAAGGCTGCGACTTGCGCAGATCCCACGCAGCACCCGAGCCGCGCACCATCACGCCGGAGAAGCCCCACTCCCACGCCTGCTCAAGGGTCACGACGCCGATGTCGGCGTTGCGCTGCTTGAAGATGCGGTTGTTGGTCAACAGCGTTTCGAGATCGTCGCATACCGTCAGGAACGGATCGCACCAGTTATAAATATCGTCGATCAGCTTCGGCGGCAGATCCTGATGCACGCCGCCGACGCGAAAGAACGCCGCGTGCATGCGCGAGCCGGAGGCGCGCTCATAGAACACCATTAGCTTCTCGCGCTCTTCGAAACCCCAGAGCGGCGGCGTCAGCGCACCGACGTCCATCGCCTGCGTGGTGACGTTGAGAAGATGCGACAGGATGCGGCCGATCTCGGAATACAGAACGCGGATCAACTGTCCGCGCCGCGGCACGGTGATGCCGAGCAGCTTTTCCGCCGCGAGGCAGAACGCATGTTCCTGATTCATCGGCGCGACGTAATCGAGCCGGTCGAAATACGGGATCGCCTGCAGATAGGTCTTCTGCTCGATCAGCTTTTCGGTGCCGCGATGAAGCAGACCAATATGAGGGTCCACGCGCTCGACCACTTCGCCGTCAAGCTCCAGCACAAGGCGCAGCACGCCGTGCGCCGCCGGATGCTGCGGTCCGAAGTTGATGGTGAAATTGCGCATGCCGGTAGCTTCAGCGTTCAGAACCTCGGTCATCAGCCACCTGCCTTTGCAGGAGTAGAACCGGCGGGCGCCGGGGGCGCGCCGGCCTTCTCGTCACCCGGCAGCGGATAGTCCGCGCCTTCCCATGGCGAGAGGAAGTCGAATTTGCGGAATTCCTGATTGAGCCGCACCGGCTCGTACACGACGCGCTTTTCCGCGTCGTCGTAGCGAACCTCGACGAAACCGGTCAGCGGGAAATCCTTGCGCAGCGGATGGCCGTCGAAGCCGTAGTCGGTCAGCAGGCGGCGCATGTCCGGATGCCCGGTGAAGATCACGCCGTAGAGATCGTAGGTCTCGCGCTCGAACCAGTCCGATCCCGGAAACACGCTGATGATCGACGGCACCTGCGTGGTTTCGTTCGCCTCGCCGCGCAGCCGGACGCGCGCGTTCAGCACCGGCGACATGAAGTGATAAATCACGTCGAAGCGGTTCTCGCGGCCGGGATAGTCCACCGCGGTGACGTCGGTGAAGTTCACGAAGCGGAAGCGCGGATCGGTCTTCAGCACGCGAACGACATCGATGATCTTCGCCAGATCGACCGAGATCGTGAGCTGGTTGAACGCAACGGAATGACCAAGCGCCGCGCTAGGTAGCGCGGCCAAGATCGTCTGGCCAAGAGCGTCTAGTTTCGCATCATCCATGTGCGATTACCGTTCAATCGTTCCGGTGCGCCGGATCTTCTTCTGCAGCAGCAGCACGCCGTACAGCAGCGCTTCCGCCGTCGGCGGACACCCCGGAACATAAATATCGACGGGCACGATGCGGTCGCAGCCGCGCACCACCGAATACGAATAGTGATAGTAGCCGCCGCCGTTGGCGCACGATCCCATCGAGATCACGTAGCGCGGCTCCGGCATCTGGTCGTAGACCTTGCGCAGCGCGGGCGCCATCTTGTTGGTCAGCGTGCCGGCGACGATCATGACGTCCGACTGGCGCGGCGACGCGCGCGGCGCGAATCCGAAACGCTCGACGTCGTAGCGCGGCATCGAGACCTGCATCATTTCGACCGCGCAGCATGCGAGGCCGAAGGTCATCCACATCAGCGAGCCGGTGCGCGCCCAAGTGATCAGGTCGTCGGTCGCGGCAACGAAGAAACCCTTGTCGGACAGTTCGCTGTTGATCTCGAGAAAATACCTGTCGTCCGCGCCGACCGGCAGACCGGTGCGCGGATCGAGAATCCCCGTCGCCGCCTGCGAGACTGCCGGCTGCATGATCGAGGGCGCCGTGTTCGGGCTCAATCCCATTCCAGCGCTCCCTTCTTCCACTCGTAGGCAAACCCGACGGTCAGCACAGCGAGGAACACCATCATCGACCAGAACCCTGCGAGGCCGAGTTTGCCGAACGCCACCGCCCACGGAAACAGGAAGGCGACTTCCAGATCGAAGATGATGAACAGAATCGCGACGAGGTAGAACCGGACGTCGAATTTCATGCGCGCATCATCGAACGCATTGAAGCCGCATTCGTAGGCCGAAAGCTTTTCCGGATCGGGCTGCTGATAGGCAACGATGAAGGGCGCAACCAGCAGTGCGAGACCGATCACGGTCGCGACTCCGATAAACACCACAAGTGGCAGATAGTTCTGCAGAATTCCGCCCATCGGCGACCCTTATGCTGTCGGCTTTGTTCCCGAGATTCGCGGAACATTGGAATGGTTCTGAGGGATAGCGCAGCGCAACACGCAGGGCAAGACAAGCTATTTTTATTGCTCAGGTTCTTCGCAATTTCGACATGGCGCCATGCAGCGGGCGCGCAGGACGCACACCCGTCTCGTTCGCTGCGAGGACTTGGGGCCTCTGGAACTAAAGACTAAGGGCGCGCCGTCCGGTCCGATAAATCAGCGGAAAATTGGACCGGACGCGGTAGGGCTTCAGGACAGCACGCGCGCGATTTCCTTGCCGCATGCAACCGTGTCGGCCTTGCCGCCGAGATCCCTCGTTCTCAGTTTTTCGTCGGCCAGAACGGTTTCGATGGCCGTCACAATCGCCTTGCCGGCTTCGGGCTCGCCGAGGTGATCCAGCATCATCGCCGCCGACCAGATCTGGCCGACCGGGTTGGCGATCCCCTGCCCGGCGATGTCAGGCGCGGACCCGTGTACCGGCTCGAACAGCGAGGGAAACTTGCGTTCCGGATTGAGGCTCCCCGAGGGGGCTATGCCGATGGTGCCGGTGCAGGCCGGTCCCAGGTCGGACAGGATGTCCCCGAACAGGTTCGAGCCGACCACGACGTCGAACCAGTCCGGATGCAGGACGAAGTTCGCGGCCAGAATATCAATATGATACTTGTCCCACTTCAGGCCGGGGTAATTCTTGGCCATTTCTTCGACCCGCTCGTCCCAGTACGGCATCGTGATCGAGATGCCGTTCGACTTGGTCGCGGATGTCAGGTGCTTCTTCGGGCGGCTTTGCGCGAGCTCAAAGGCGAACTTCAGAATCCGGTCGACGCCGACGCGCGACATGACGGTTTCCTGAAGCACCACCTCGCGGTCGGTGTTGGGGAACATGCGCCCGCCGATCGATGAATATTCGCCCTCGGTGTTCTCGCGGACGACGAAGAAGTCGATGTCGCCCGGCTTCCGCCCGGCCAGCGGTGACTTTACGCCGGGCATGAGGCGCACCGGACGCAGGTTCACGTACTGGTCGAATTCCCGCCGAAACTGGATCAGCGATCCCCACAGCGAAACGTGGTCCGGGAGAATCGCGGGCATGCCGACCGCGCCGAAGAAGATTGCGTCGTGGCTGCCGATCTGGGTCTTCCAGTCGTCCGGCATCATCTGACCGTGCTTCAGATGGTAGTCGCAGGAGGCGAAATCGAAACTGTCGAGTTGCAGTTCGAAATTGAACTTCTTGGCCGCCGCCTCCAGCACCCGCAGCCCCTCCGGCACCACTTCCTTGCCGATGCCGTCGCCGGGAATCACGGCCAATCTATATTTTCGGTTGGTCGCGGTTCTGGTGGCAGACATACGGCGCTCCTCGGCTGAGTGCGGTTCAGATGCCGGGAATACTGTTGATCCCGGCATTTTCTAGGGGTACGCGGTGTTCCTACATGAAGCCGGACGGTTTCCAAAATAACGAACAAACAAGAACAGCAACGGCGCACCTTGACTTGGTATGTCCCCCCCTTTAAGTCCCACCACCTGCGGGCCGTTCATGGTCATGCGGGAGTAGCTCAGTTGGTTAGAGCGCCGGCCTGTCACGCCGGAGGTCGCGGGTTCGAGCCCCGTCTCTCGCGCCAGATTTTCTTCTGAAAACAAACACTTCAGCAAAACTGGTTCGTTTCCACCCCGCGTCTCGCGCGGCGTGACGTCTGCTGTCGGCGGCCCTGCTGTGCTGCGCCGCATCGGCGGAAAATCACGAATCCCTCTAAAAAACAGCTACTTTATTCCTGTCGATTCAAAAAATAGGCTATTTACGGGCAAAACTCGTAGGCAGAGCGCCCCCGAATCAAATAAGCCCTGATTTACAAGTAGTTCTACAGCCTAGTATCCACGAGGAGGGCCACACATGGCGAAGA
This sequence comes from Afipia massiliensis, assembly GCF_014203115.1. Classification (GTDB taxonomy): domain Bacteria; phylum Pseudomonadota; class Alphaproteobacteria; order Rhizobiales; family Xanthobacteraceae; genus Afipia; species Afipia massiliensis. The sequence goes on from NZ_JACHIJ010000001.1 coordinate 230,116, forward strand.
AAGCAGCGACCCCAGCAACCGTTACCCTGAAGCACCTTGCCGCAGCACTGGCCGAAGAGCACGAGTTGTCGAAGAAGGCCGCCGAAACGATCCTCGGCGATCTCGTCACCAAGATCACCAAGCACCTCAAGAAGGGCGAGCGTATCCGCATCGTCGGCCTCGGCATTCTTCAGGTTCGCAAGCGCGCTGCCCGCATGGGCCGCAACCCCGCCACCGGCGAAGCGATCCAGATCAAGGCCAGCAAGAAGGTTGCCTTCCGCGCAGCCAAGGAATTGAAGGAAGCCGTCTAACACCGGCATTCTCGACCTGACGGCCCAACGCCATTCCGGTCCGCCGGGATGGCGTTTTTCTTTTTGTGGCTCCCGTCATTGCGAGCGAAGCGAAGCAATCCAGTCTGCGAATCGCAGAAGGCAAGGTGGATTGCGTCGTCGCAAGTGCTCCTCGCAATGACGAACGGGTGCTCGTACATTGCCGCAACCCCCAAGGTCGCGAAGATAACGGGATACGACATGCAGCCTCCGAACTTCTCCCACACCGTCCTCGAGCGATTCCTGCGCTACGTGCGAATCGATACGCAGTCGGACGCGTCGTCTCCCACCTGCCCCTCCACCGAAAAGCAGAAGGACCTCGGCCGCCTGCTCGCGCAGGAATTGCGCGACCTCGGGCTCAAAGACGCGCATCTGGATGAGCACGGCTACGTCTACGCCACGATCCCGGCGAATACCGACAAGACCGTTCCGGTGATCTGCTTCTGTTCGCACATGGACACCTCGCCGGACTGTACCGGCAAGGACGTCAAACCGCAGATCGTGAAGAACTATCGCGGCGGCGACATCGTACTGCCCGCCGATCCGACGCAGGTCATCCGCGTCACCGATAACCCGGCGCTTGCGGACCAGATCGGCAGCGACATCGTCACCACCGACGGCACCACCCTGCTCGGCGCAGACAACAAAGCCGGCGTGGCCGAGATCATGGATGCGGCACAGATCCTGATCGCCAATCCGCAGATCAGGCACGGCGCCATCAAGATCCTGTTCACCCCGGATGAGGAAATCGGCCGCGGCGCCGACAAGGTCGACCTGAAAAAGCTCGGCGCCGCTTTTGGCTACACCATCGATGGCGAAAGCGCGGGCCACCTCGAAGACGAGACATTCTCGGCGGACGGCGTGACCATCACCGTTCAGGGCGTCAGCATTCATCCGGGTTTCGCCAAGGGCAGGATGGAGCATGCGCTCAAGATCGCGTCCCGCATTGTCGACCGGCTGCCGAAAGACCTGGCACCCGAAACCACCGAAGGCCGCGAAGGCTTCCTGCATCCGGTCGGCCTCGAAGGCGGCCTCGACAGCGCGAGCCTGTCGCTGATCGTGCGCGATTTCACCGAGCAGGGTCTGAAGGACAAGGAAGCCCTGCTTGAGGACATCGTGCGCGGCGTCATGAAGGATTTTCCGCGCTCATCCTACACGTTCGAGGTCAAGCAGCAGTACCGCAACATGAAGGAGGTGCTGGACCGCCATCCGCAGGTGGTTGAGTACGCCCTGGAAGCGATCGATCGCGCAGGGCTGCAGCCTGTCCTCAGCAGTATCCGCGGCGGCACCGACGGCTCGCGCCTGTCATTCATGGGACTGCCCTGCCCGAACATCTTCGCCGGCGAACATGCGTTCCACTCGCGCCTCGAATGGGTCAGCGTTCAGGACATGGAAAGCGCCGTGCGGACGATCGTGCACCTCGCAGCAATCTGGGAAGAGAAAGCATGATCCGGGTTTTGAACCATCTTGTCGCAGTCCTTGCCTTTGCGCTTTTTGTGCCGCCAGGCGCACACGCACAGGAACAACGCTTCGACATCACGGTGACGGCGGACGCCACGAAGATCAACGGTAGCCCGTGGGACGGCGTGCCGCGGCTCGGCAATTCAAAACTCAACATCAACGCAGCGCCCGACATCGCGGTGTGCCTCGTGCGCGCGAATGCAAAGCCAGAATGTCTGTGGCGGCCACAGGGACGCCGCCTGCTCTCGATCTGCCAGAACGCATCGACCTGCACGTTCAGCAATGTCGCGTTGCAGCCGCTGCCGATCGGACTGGTGTTCGTCGATATCGACGCGCGCAACCACGACATCATCGACGTCGCCATCCTCACGGACAGGACCGACACCAAGGCGAACGAGGACATTAAAGATTCGCTGCGTACCGCGATGACGATGCTGACGCCGCACCGCTCTGAGGACACCAAGGAGCACCTCGTTCGCGGCGCGAAGCTGCTCGCCCTCACCGATTGTGCTGGCGGAAAGCCTTGTCGCCTGACGCAATCGCAATTCACGCTAACCAAGCGTTAGGGTACCTCTCTCCCTGCGGCGAATGGGTCCAGCGCTCAGGGCATGGAAGTTGCGGTGCGAGCCACCGCGCACCTCGCCGAGATATGGAAGGAAAAGGCGTGACCCAAACAATCGGAATTTTGCTAGCGCCGCCCCGATGAACAGAGGAAGATACGGTTCAATGGTTCGGCTAGCATCCTTAAAGGCACTCCGATGGATGACGAGGACAAAGACAAATCTATCCTACGGGTAGTGGCCGAAAATCCTCACGCGGTACGCGATAGAAAAATTCTGCATGCGAAGCGAGAAGCCAAACGTACCCTTGCTCTAGCTGCCGCAGAAATGTTGCGAGTAATTGCTGATGGGGGCAGTACCTTCGATTTGCGGCGCAAGATGATCGATGCGCTGGAGGCAGAAGATCATTTTAAAGATTTATCTGACCAATGGCTTTCGGAGGACGAAAAGAAAGAAATACTTGCGCAGCCACTTCGTTTCGATTGGAATTCAAAAACGCATTATGATGAATGGGAATTAAACCGAGAGATTGGATTTGCAAGGATACTGCAAGGATCGCTTCGGCTGGCTGCACACAAGATATTAGAAGAGCGCCCACATTTTGGAGGAAAACATTCAGAGCGACTAATCGAAGACGGCGCGAAAATGATCACGCCACCCCCAGCACCTAAAATCTCAAAAAAGAACAACGCGAAATAGAAGTGGCGCGAAGAGAGTTCCATAAAGCTTATTCACTACCAGCGGAAGAAACGCCGCCGCGCCGCAAGCCGTGGTCTTCGAGAGATTCCAATCCTATCGCGATACAAAGAAAGATAAACCAAGCGAACCGTAGTCGACGGTAGGCGGTAAGAGATTCCTTCTGACAACTGAGTAAAATTCCGCCGGTCCCTAGCCCCTCATCCGCAGCTGGAGCATCGGCAGCACGTCGTAGCGCGCGCCGATATTGGCCTTGATCATCGGGTCTTCCGCGACGATGGCGCGGACATCGTCCGCGCTCTCATCGTCCGCCATCTCGAACAGCGACATGCCCCAGCCGCCCGACGGATCGGCCACCGGCCCGTGCGCGACAACGCCGCCCTTCTCCAGCAGCGCCTGCAGGAACTCGCCGTGCGATTTCATCAGCAGCTTGTCGTCAGGCGTCATGGTCTTGAGGAAATCCGGCCCCGGCGGAACAAAGCGGCACATGAAATACTTCATCGGTCACTCCGCGCAGGAGAACATCGTCACGCGGTTTTCAGACAACATCACCGCGCGACCACAGCTAGATCGCCAAGATGGCGGCATGGTGACGTGACACCGTTTGCCAGACAGCACGGTAAACCGGCCATGAATCCGATCTACAACGGCACCGACTGAGGAACGGCCGGGACCACGCGCCCACGGCCCGTCAAACGATGCCCAAGACGGTTGAACGGCATTTCGATATAGGCCCACGACAGATAAGCCACCGGAATGGTGCATGCGGTCACGACGACTGCGACGCATACGCCCGTCTCCAGTGGATGCGCCACCGCCCACGGATACTGCCGCAGCCGATCGCAAATCAGCTCCAGAAACAGCACATTGAAAAGATAGAAGCTGTAACTGATCCTGCCCAGAAACTGCGAAATCCGGTTCGACAGAAACGTATCGATACCATCCGCCCGCCGGTAGTAGATCGTGGCGACAAGCAGGGCGATGCAAATCTCCCGCAGCGGCCAGCGCAGGATGATCATGACAATTAGCACGGCCGCCCACGACCACCGCGGCAGAATCGATGCCGCCATCTCGCCGATCCTCGTTGGGATCAGCACACCCAGCGCAAACCCCAGCCATGAGATTCTAAAGGAGACCAGGTAACCGTCGAACTGCGGCAGCGTCAGCAGATACATCAAGCCGAAAGCGACAATCGCAAGGCCCCACTCCTTGCCTACCCTGTATCCGGCGTAACACAGGAGGAGGAAGACCGGCGCGATCATCTCCGCGTTGATCGTCCACGTCGCGCCATTGATCTTGAAGTCGTAAAGCAACGCGTTCGCGACGAAATCCTGCATCGTCACGCCACGCCCGGCGACGGCGAACGCCAACCCGCACACGACGAGGCAGGCCAGCAGCGCGGGATAAATTCTGAAGAAGCGGCGAACGTAAAACTTCCCGGCGATGCCGCCGAGCCCGCCGTCTTCACGCATCAGGCTTCTGAAAAGAACAGCGCCGCTCAGGATGAAGAACAGCGTGACGGCCAGTTCGCCGTCGAAAACTTTGAAGAATATCTTTGTCGCGGCTTCGTAGGGGCCGAGATTCGACCAGGCCCCGCGGAGGATTCTATCGAGCTGCGTGCCGTCGAGCCCGAGTATCGAATGATAGATGACGACGACGATAGCGGCGTAGCCGCGAAGACCATCCAGCTCGATCTTTCGTTCGTTCGCCACGATGATCAGCCGTTAGTGAACGTGGCGAAGAAGAATTTCCGCCTGTTGTTTATGGGGGGATCTATCGGCAATCTGGTTCCAACGGCACCATATTGGTAGGCGGTGACGGATTCGAACCGCCGACCCTCTCGGTGTAAACGAGATGCTCTAACCAGCTGAGCTAACCGCCCTCTCGACTGTCATTTGGCGCCGCAGCGCCAGCCCCTCTTTAGCGCCGCCGCAATGTCCGGCGCAAGCCACTCATCGGCTCTTTTCCATATCCCGGTGCGTCAAAAAGAAACGGCGCCCGAAGGCGCCGTTTCCGCTCAATCAGCCGTTTTGTGTCAGTGTGCGGTCAGGCCGCCTGCAGCTTCGTCTGCGTCAGGCTTCGCCAACGCCTTCACATCCTCTTCCCAGACAATCGGGGTCGGGACCCGCACCAGCGCCTTCGCCAGCACTTCGTCCATCCGAGCGACCGGGATGATCTCCATGCCGCCCTTGATGGCGTCGGAAATCTCCGTGAGGTCCTTGGCGTTGTCTTCCGGAATGAAGACCGTCTTGATGCCGCCACGTCCGGCCGCAAGCAGCTTTTCCTTCAGACCGCCGATCGGCAGCACCCGTCCCCGCAGCGTGATCTCGCCGGTCATGGCGACATCATGCCGGATCGGAATGCCGGTCAGCACCGAGACGATGGCCGTCGTCATCGCAACACCGGCCGACGGACCATCCTTCGGCGTCGCGCCTTCCGGCACGTGCACGTGGATGTCACGACGCTCGAACAACGGCGGCTCGATGCCGTAGGTGACCGCACGCGAGCGGACATAGGATGCAGCAGCCGAGATCGACTCCTTCATCACGTCGCGCAGGTTGCCCGTCACCGTCATGCGGCCCTTGCCGGGCATCATGACGCTTTCGATGGTGAGCAGCTCGCCGCCGACGTCCGTCCACGCGAGGCCCGTCACGACGCCAACCTGGTCGTCGCTCTCGATCTCGCCGTAACGATACTTCGGCACGCCCAGGAACTCTTCGAGCGTCGCTTCCGTGACCTTCACCGACTTCTTCTTCGAGATCATCAGCTCCTTCACCGCCTTGCGGGCCAGTGTGGAGAGCTCACGCTCAAGATTACGCACGCCCGCTTCGCGGGTGTAGCGGCGGATCATCATCAACAGCGCGTCGTCGTCGATCGACCATTCCTTCGAGTTCAGGCCGTGCTTGCTGATCGCGTTCGGGATGAGATGCTTGCGGGCGATCTCAGCCTTCTCGTTCTCGGTGTAGCCGGCGATGCGAATGATCTCCATGCGGTCCATCAGCGGTCCGGGAATATTGAGCGTATTCGCGGTCGTGATGAACATCACGTTGGAGAGGTCGTAATCCACCTCGAGGTAGTGATCGTTGAACGTGCCGTTCTGCTCGGGGTCGAGAACCTCAAGCAAAGCCGACGACGGATCGCCGCGGAAATCGGCGCCCATCTTGTCGATCTCGTCCAGCAGGAACAGCGGGTTCGAGGTCTTCGCCTTCCGCATCGACTGGATGATCTTGCCGGGCATCGAGCCGATATAGGTGCGGCGGTGTCCGCGGATTTCCGCTTCGTCCCGCACGCCGCCCAGCGACACGCGCACGAACTCACGTCCGGTCGCCTTCGCGATCGACTTGCCAAGTGAGGTCTTGCCGACACCCGGAGGGCCGACGAGGCACAGGATCGGTCCGGTCAGCTTGTTGGCGCGGGACTGCACGGCGAGATACTCGACGATGCGGTCCTTGACCTTCTCAAGCCCGTAGTGATCGCTGTCGAGCACTTCCTGCGCGGCAACGAGGTCCTTCTTGACCTTGGACTTCTTGCCCCATGGAATCGACAGCAGCCAGTCGAGATAGTTGCGCACGACCGTCGCCTCGGCGGACATCGGAGACATCTGCCGCAGCTTCTTCAGCTCATGCTGGGCCTTCTCGCGAGCTTCCTTCGAGAGCTTGGTCTTGTTGATCTTCTCTTCCAGATCGGCCAGCTCGTCGCGACCTTCGTCGTCGCCGAGCTCCTTCTGGATCGCCTTCATCTGCTCGTTGAGGTAGTACTCGCGCTGGGTCTTCTCCATCTGGCGCTTGACGCGCGAGCGGATCTTCTTCTCGACCTGCAGCACCGAGATTTCGCTCTCCATCAGGCCCATCACCTTCTCAAGGCGCTGGGAGACGGACAACGTTTCCAGAATGGTCTGGCGGTCGGATATCTTGACGGCGAGATGCGACGCCACGGTGTCCGCGAGCTTCGCGAAATCCGTGATCTGCTGAACGACCCCCACCACCTCGGCGGAAATCTTCTTGTTCAGCTTCACATAGCTTTCGAAGTCGGACACGACCGAGCGCGACAAGGCTTCCGCCTCGACGCTCTTGGCATCGACGTCGGCGAGCGCTTCGGCGCTGGCTTCATAGAAGTCCGCACGGTCGGAATACTTGCCAGCCTTGGCGCGCTCGAGGCCTTCCACCAGCACCTTCACGGTGCCGTCGGGGAGCTTCAAGAGCTGCAGCACGCTGGCGAGCGTGCCGATCTCGTAAATTGAATCGGGAGCCGGATCGTCATCGGACGCGTTCTTCTGCGTCGCGAGAAAGATCAGCGCATCGTTCTTCATCACCTCTTCGAGCGCCTTGATCGATTTCTCGCGGCCGACGAACAGCGGCACGATCATGTGCGGGAAGACGACGATGTCGCGAAGCGGCAGCACCGGATAGGAGTGGCTTTCGCCGTGAACGATGACTGGACGAGGCTTTGAGGCAGTTGTCATGCCCATATTCCTTTTGTTGCGCCCCCTTGCACGCAGTCCGCCGTTCTGACGCGACCGCCACAAGGTGCCTTGTGTGCCGGATAAAGAAAGAGCTCTTTTGAGCCAGTGGCCGCGACGCGACCTCTCCCTGCCCGGGTCGATTTGCTGCGACTCGGAAGACTTTCCTTGCCGCAGCACATCATTAGGTGGCTATCGCCCATAGGGGTGTCAAGAGAGCGAAAACCCCCGCCAATCCAGTGTCCTGAATCCGAAGTTCGCTTCATTTTGCAGCACTTTCCGTAGCGAACTTCGGATTCACGAGGACACTGGCAATTATGGATTCCAGTGTGGCTTTGGTTCGCAAGTCCGCAAAAGAAAGCGCCGCAAAATGATGCGGACTTGCGAACCGCCACACTGGCTTATTCTAACGTCGCATAAGACGCAGAACCGGCTGCCGAGAGTGCTCGGCAGCCGGTTCCTGTTGAAAACCTCAACGGTTTCTATGGGCTCGTTCAGGCGCTCGCGCTGCTTTCCGCCTTGAGATCTGAGCGGTCCGCGTAAATGTACAGCGGACGCGCCGTCGCCTCGACCACTTCGCGCGAGATCACGACTTCCTCGACACCTTCCAGGCCCGGAAGATCGAACATGGTCTCGAGCAGAATGCTTTCGAGGATCGATCGCAACCCGCGCGCGCCGGTCTTGCGCTCGATGGCCTTGCGGGCCACCGCGCCAAGCGCCTCGTCGGCGAAGGTCAGCTCGATGTTCTCCATCTCGAACAGCCGCTGGTACTGCTTCACCAGCGCGTTCTTCGGATCGGTCAGGATCTTCTTCAGCGAAACCTCATCCAGGTCCTCGAGCGTCGCCACAACCGGCAGACGGCCGACGAATTCCGGGATCAGGCCATACTTCAGCAAATCCTCAGGCTCGACCTCGCGGAAGATTTCGCCGGTGCGGCGGTCTTCCGGTGCCATCACCTGCGCGGCAAAGCCGATCGAGGTTGAACGGCCACGCGCAGAGATGATTTTCTCAAGGCCCGAGAATGCACCACCGCAGATGAAGAGGATGTTGGTCGTGTCCACCTGCAGGAACTCCTGCTGCGGATGCTTGCGGCCGCCCTGCGGAGGAACGCTAGCCACGGTGCCTTCCATGATCTTCAGCAGCGCCTGCTGCACGCCCTCGCCCGACACGTCGCGGGTGATGGACGGGTTGTCGGACTTGCGCGAAATCTTGTCGATTTCGTCGATGTAGACGATGCCGCGCTGCGCACGCTCGACGTTGTAGTCGGCCGCCTGCAGCAACTTCAGGATGATGTTCTCGACGTCCTCACCGACGTAACCGGCTTCGGTCAGCGTCGTCGCGTCGGCCATGGTGAACGGCACGTCCAGAATGCGGGCGAGCGTCTGCGCGAGCAGCGTCTTGCCCGAACCGGTCGGACCGATCAGCAGGATGTTCGACTTCGCAAGCTCAACGTCGTTGTGCTTGGTCTGATGGTTGAGGCGCTTGTAGTGGTTGTGGACTGCAACCGAGAGCACCTTCTTGGCGTGCTGCTGACCGATCACATAGTCGTCCAGAACCTTGCAAATCTCCTTCGGCGTGGGAATGCCGTCGCGCGACTTCACCAGCGACGACTTGTTCTCCTCGCGGATAATGTCCATGCACAGTTCGACGCATTCATCGCAGATGAATACGGTCGGGCCCGCAATGAGTTTGCGGACTTCATGCTGGCTCTTCCCGCAGAACGAGCAATAGAGAGTGTTCTTTGAATCGCTCGTACCGACCTTGCTCATTCCAATCTCCGTCCGCCGCTCGATCTTGTCTCAGGGGTTTGCCCCATCCCGGCACACACCGGAATAATGTTTAGATAGAGCAAAAACCGTACCAAAAAAGACCCACCACTCCATTTGCCGCACGAATCACGGCTCAATCGAATCCCGATCATCGGTACCTAGCCAACCATGGTGCCACCCGACTATCAAGAATTCGCTAATCACCGAAGTACCCAACACTGTGATCTTGGCGCAATTTTGCGCGTTTTCAGGCGTTTGGGATGTCGAATTCATCGCAGCGTTGCGGGAATAACACGCGTCTTGGCCCGTTGGAACTCCGCCGGCGGCCACCGATGGGCTGCTATGTCCCCAGGATCCCCTTGAGGCCCGCATATATCGAACCTGCGGCTGTGGACAAGATGCCAATTAGGGGCCCTGCCGCCCTCATCAGTTCCTGAATAATCCTGGCGCGGCGGCGAAGCTGGTCCTCTCCGACATAGGGCCCGAGCAGCCGCGCCGCGCGATAGGCTGCGGCATTTGGCCTGTCGCCCTGCGACAGCGAACTGGCCAGAAGCTGCAGCATCAGAATGCCGAGGATGTTTCCGGTCAGGAACGCGAGCGCGATGCTCGCCGAGTATTCCAGCACCTCGCGCCACTCGATCCAGGATGCCGGCAAGATCGGAACGTGGTCATTCAGGCCGGTGACGGTCAGCATGCAGAACACGCTCAGCAGCGCCGTGATGATCCCGACGAGGGCTGCGCCGCGATATCCGACCTTCTGAACCGCGAAGATGGAAAACCCGAACGGAAGCGGAATCAGCACCGAAGCAATGCGCAGATACAGCGGCGACACGTTCAGCACGATGGTGACGATGATATGCGCCGCGACCAGCAGGATCGCCGGGATCAGGATGTAGCCGATGCTGTGGATGGCAAAGGATCTGACCGGATGGCGTCGCCGGTAGAGCCGCGCGCTGACGCTGTCGAACTCACGCCGGATCTTTTCGATGTCCCCAACGATGTCCTCGATTTCGAGGAGCACCGGGCGCACCACGCGCAGGTCGCGCGAGCAGTGCTTGCACACCAGCGCCTCGTCTTTCACCTTCTCGGCGCAGAACGGACACTCCATCAGACGGCCGAAGCGCGAGACGTGAGACTACAGAACTCGAAAGTGCCGACCCCGGACATATCAACTCCGCCGCAGTGAGATGCGCCGGCGGCGCGGGAGCCCTGCAAGCTCCGCTTTCGCCTGCTCCAGTTCCTCGCCGGCCATGGCACGCTTGCGGACAAGGTCGTCCCGTTCGGCAATCAGCGATTCCGGAATGGCGATGTCGCGCGAACAGGAACTGCACACGAGTGCGTGCAGGACATTTGGCTGAGCGCAAAAGGGACAGTCGGCCGGCATGCGCTCAGGGCGCGACTTTGAGGGTGAAGCTGGTGCTCGCGCTGCGGCCTTCGGAATCCTTCACGTCGACACGAATGACGTGATCGCCGGCCGGCAGTTCCGCATCGGGCATATCGATCCCGTCAGGCTTCACAAATGGCTTGAGCCGCGGCGTCAAATCGACCGACGGGCTCTTCACATAAGTCACTTTCAACGAGTCCGTATCGATCTTGGCTCCGCCAAAGGATTCGAACTTCAATTGCAGACGCATCGGCGATTTGGACGGGCTCGTGGCCGCGACATGTGCAACCTTGGGACCGCGCGTGATGCCGCGGGTGGCAACCGCGACCGCGCCTTTCGGCGGCGGCAGGTTGGCCTCTTCAGCGGAAATGAGGACCGTGCCGGCCTTCGCCTCTCCGATTGCCAGAAAAGCCGTAACGACCGCCGTGCACCCAAGAAAAATCCACAAACGTCGCATCGGAAATCTCCTTAACAATGCGGCAACTCTACAACACGCCGCAGCTTTGCGGAAGGCGGTTGCCGTGCTCCCGGAAGGTTGATGGGCCCCCTGTTGAAACCGGTTCGCCGCTCCTCTCCTTCTATGGCAAGATTTTTCTGCGGAACAGGAACGTCGCACCCGGAGAACGAACGATGTCTATATCAAGCAAGTTCGAGCGCAGCCTGCTGAGCCACGAGGAATACGGCGTGATTAAAGGTTCGCATCACCCTAACCTGTATGCCCTTGACCGCGACGGCCTGCTGTCGCTGCAAAGCCAGCTCCGGCAGATGCGCGACAAGGAGCGGACGCTGGCGCGCCAGAAACAGCGTGAGCGCCGCGGGAAAGCTGAGCCGCGGGGCGCTAGCTTTCCCGGCACCGGTGAACAGCCGCAGCAGCGCAAACAGGTTTTCGCCAATGCGTTAAAACGCGTGAACAAGGAAGCCACGCGCATCCGCAATCTTGAAGCGCGCGCAGCCAACGTCGATGCTGCCCATCGCGCCCTGGCACTGCGGCGAGCGGCGAATTTCACCAGTCATCCAGCCCAGGGCCAGACAGCTAACGACGGCATGAGCCCGCGTCCCAACCGTCGCCGCAGAACCATCATCTCGGGCAAGCGGATTGGCAGTACGTCTCAAGCGACCAAATCCGCGCAAGCCCGGCGCGACAACAAGACCTAAACCGGCAACGCCCGGCGGCGCGATTTTAGCGCCCGCCGCCGTCGCCGATAATCGAATACGGCGCCCAGAACAGCGGATGAGCGTAGGCGAATTCGGTCTTGCCGTCGGAGCCGAGGTAGCCCGGTCCATCCGCAAGCGCCATCATCGCCTGCCGCAGCGCCTCTCCGCGCGTCAATTTTGGATCGGTCGCCTGCCGCTTGAACAAATCGGTCACCAGTTCACGCGCCGACTGCGAATGCACCGACCAGTTCGTCACCAGCAGCGCGCGCGTGCCTGCGTAGAAGAACGCACGCCCAAGACCCGAGGCGGCCTCTGCGCCGGCGCCTGCTCCCGCAGCCGTGTTGCAGGCGGACAGCACCACCCAGTCGGCATCGAGCTTCAGCGACAGGATTTCTTCCATCGTCAGCAATCCGTCGCCGTCGGAATCCGACAGCGCGGGCGCGGACAGTGCCAGCGCCGGTTGCGTCAACCCGTCCAGTTCACCGGGCACCAGTCCATGGGTTGCGAAGGCGACGATCTTGAACCCCGAAAGGTCCATCGACTTCACCTTCTTCTCGTTCGCGTCCTTGCCGAGATTGAGAACCTTGGTCGGATCGGCCTGCAACGCCAGTGCAATGGACGTCAGTTCCTCGGACGTGTCGGGCAGACGCGGCAACTGCCCGAGTTGCGCGCTGTCGACGCCGTCAAGCTGCGGGCTGTTGCGCCGCTTCAGCGGCACGCCGCGTGTCGCGATCGATGCGTCGGCGACCTGGATCAGCTTGTCGGTCTTCGCCGCATCGTCAGCCTGCTCCTTGCTGAAGTAAGGATCGCCGAACGCAATCAGATCCTGCCGCGTGGCCTTGCCCGCCGGCAGCTTGCGCAAGGTCTGCAACGCGGATGCTGACGGCACCAGCGTCACCGCGTGGGTTCGCGCCAGCCACGGCACGTGGCGGTAGCTCGCAAACAGCGGATCGTCGTTCGTCTTGACCTCTGCGGCTGCGGTCGGCAGCAGCGACAGCGGGAGCAGACCGAGCGCGCCGTTGGTCACGACGATCAGGCTTTTCGCCGGCTTCCAGCTGCCCTCCAGCGGCTTGAGCAACTCGTCGTAGAGCTGCGCCGCCAGCTTCACGTCGAACGCGGGAATGTCCGAGATCATCGCCGCCTTCGGCTCCAGCGCCTCGCGCAGCTTGGTCACGGTCGTGTTCAGATCGCCAAGCGTCATCTTGATCCGGGCGAACTGCACCGGAGCGCCCTTTCGCACCACCCAGACGAAACTGTCGAAGCGGCCGAAATAGAACGACAGCAGCGCCTCGTCTTCCGTGAGCTGCTTTTGCAGATCGCCCGCGTTCGGCGGCGGCGGATTCACCAGATTGCCGTAGTCGGGGAACTTCTTCGCAATATCGGTCAACGTCTGCGCACGCGCAGCCTGCAACGCCGCGATTTCCGCCTGCGTTACCTTGACTGCCTTCTCCTCGCGTTCGGCAGGCGGAAGCGTCAGCAGGTTGTTCAACGCGGCAACCGCCGCACCGATCCGCTTTTCGCTGTCCTGCGACGCACGCATCAGCTTGGCAAGTTCGGGATTGCTGGTAGACGCGCGGGCCGACGATGCCTGCAAGGCGCGCTGCACCGATTGCCCGCGCAGCAAGTCCGCATAGCCGAAAGTTTCCTCTGCGGCGTTCGCAGGCGCGGCCGCCGGAACGAGCGCCAGCGTGCGCAGATAGCCTTCGACCACGAAACGCACGCGGCCTTCGCGCGCCGCGGCCGTCGATCCGCTGTCGTCGTCGCTCCCGCCGGACGCCGTCTGCAGCACCGGGATCGAGTCCTTGAACGCCTGCAGCGCTTCGGCAGTCTTGCCCTTGCGCGCCAGCGTCACGGCGTAATAGCCGCGCGCGACCGCCGTATTGAGGCTCTTGTCGCCGGAGCGTGCCTTTTCGCGCTCGTACGATCGCTGCGCAATCTCAAGCGCGTTGTCGTAGTTGCCCTGTGTGAGCATGATGGAAACACGGGCAAGACCGCCGCTGACGTTTTCGCGGCGCGACGGCTCCCACTTCGCGGTCCAGACATCGACCTGATCGTAGAGCTTCGTCGCCTCCTCGTACTTGCGTTGCAGGTTCAAAATCTGCGCGAGGAAGACATTGGCGTTGACCAGTTGGCCGGAGTCGTCGGCGTAACCGAGCCCCTTGTAGATATCGACGACTTCACGCTGAAGCTGCTCCGCTTCCGCGTAACGGCCCTGCTCCTGCACCACGTACACGAACACCGAGAGAATTCCCGCGGTATCCGCGTGGAATTTTCCGGACTTGCTGAGGCGGCTGAGAAGCGCGCGCCGCACCTCCGCCTCGCCCTCGCCGACACGCCCCTGCTTGACCTTGGTGCGGCCTTCAAAGGCCATGCCCCAATCGATGAACCGCTCCATCTCGCCTTCGGCGGGCTTGCTCTCCCATTGCGATGAGGTCGCGAGCGCGTTCGTGTAGAAAACGGCGGACTTGCGATACGCGGCCTCCGCGTCGGCATATCGGCCTCTGGCCTCGGCGACCCGCGCCGTGCCGTCCTCCAGAACGGCCTGCCAGGCCATTCCGTAGATCGGGAACACCGGCCACCGGCGCGCCTCTTCCATCAGGCTGCGATTGCGCGCGACGTAGGATTCCGCTGCGTTCACATCGCCGGACTGCAGCGCGAGGATCGTCAGGGCATTATGGAGTCCGAACAGGCGCCCCTTGCCCCTGGGCTGGGCGGAGAACGTGGCGATCTGCTTGGTGTACATGGCCATGGCGCGCTTGTTCTCGCCCTTGTCGCGCAAGCGGCGGATCAGGAACTCCTCATAGCGGCTCCCGACGGTCTTGTAGTCGGCGCCCTTGCCATGCGCGACCGCCAGTTCCGCATCAGCCAGCGCATCGTTGCTGCGGCCGACAAGCGTTCGCGCCTGTCCTCGCTTGTAGTGGAATGCGGCGAGTTCGTTCCCCTTCAAACCAGCCGGCACCGGGGCATCGGCCGTCGCCGTGAGTTCGGCGATCTTGGCCGGGTCCGGCTTCTGCTGGTCGAGAATGGCCGTGATGTCCGAAACGGTGCGCGGAGGCGCCACGAGAACCGCATTGCCCTTCGCCAAAGCCGCTGCGCCCGCGGCAATATCTTCCTTGCTCGGCGCCGACACCTTCGAGGCATCGAACAGCGCAGCCTTCGGCCGCGCGGCCATCATCGCATTACGCACGCACGGCGTCGCGGCAGCCTTCGCCCGCGCCATGCAGCCATCGTGTTGTCCGCCACTCTGCCTGCAGGCCATGTAGGTCGGCTTGCCGATGGAGGCGCGGCAGCGCTCTCGCGCCTGTTCGAGCTCAAGAGCGGAGGCCGGAACAATAGCTGTCAGTGAGCAGAGCGAAAAAAGGATCGCGGCTACGCCGCTTCTTGTGCCTGCAATCATGGCTTGCTCCCGGACATCGTGGTTCTCACCGAAATACGGCGTGTCCGGAGCGCAATTGGATGCCGCCCAAAAATAAACATCGAAAATAAGACGGGCCCAACAATCCCGGATCAATTGGAATAATTAGCTGCCAAGAACGGGAGCCGGTCAAGTACAGCGCGGGGACGGAATCTAAAAAGCCTGCGCCATACCCCAAATGGGTGAAGGCGTTCATGCAAAAACGGACGCCCAAGGGGCGTCCGTTTTTCAACTCGCAACCAGGCCGCGAGTTCGCGTTACGGCAGCTTCGGCGTCGCTTCCTCTGCGCGCTTTTCGATTACCTTGTCGACGATGCCGAAGTCGCGGGCCATCTCGGCGGTCAGGAACTTGTCGCGCTCCAGCGCATCCTCGATCGCCTTGAAGGTCTGGCCGGTGTGCTTGACGTAGATTTCGTTCAGCCGCTTCTTCAGGTTCAGGATTTCCTGAGCGTGCAGCATGATGTCGGTCGCCTGGCCCTGGAACCCGCCCGACGGCTGATGGACCATGATCCGCGAGTTCGGCAGCGAGAAGCGCATGTCCTTCTCGCCGGCTGCGAGCAGCAGCGAACCCATCGACGCCGCCTGGCCTGTGCACAGGGTCGAGACCGGCGGACGGATGAACTGCATGGTGTCGTAGATCGCCAGACCCGATGTCACCACGCCACCCGGCGAGTTGATGTACATCGAGATTTCCTTCTTCGGATTCTCGGCTTCCAAAAACAGGAGCTGCGCGACGACCAGCACCGACATGCCGTCCTCGACCGGACCGGTCACGAAAATGATGCGCTCTTTCAGGAGGCGCGAGAAAATGTCGTACGCCCTCTCGCCGCGGTTGGTCTGCTCAACCACCATCGGCACGAGGTTCATGTAGGTTTCAACGGGATCGCGCATTTATCACCTGAAGGTTGGCGGAGGCAGGGCGTAATGCCTCGTGATGCAGAAAGGTTGGGCACTACAGATATGGACCGGTGGCCCGGCCACAAGAGCGAAAAACCAGCATCGGCAAATGCCGACGGTGCACCAGTTGAAGCCGATTCGGCAGGGCCCGCAAAGCAGCGCGGGCTCGCCGCGCCGCTCATTTCGCCGGTATCGTTAATGCGAACCCAATCCCCGCAACGGGGACCGGGACTCACATTCAGGCGGCGGTCTTGTCTTCTTCTTCCTTGAGCAGATCGTCGCGCGTGACCTTCTTCTCGGTCACGTTGGCGAGTTCGAGAATGAAGTCGACGACCTTGTCCTCATAGATCGGCGCGCGAAGCTGGGCCAGCGCGTTCGGATTGCTGCGATAGAAATCCCAGACTTCCTTTTCACGGCCTGGCGACTGACGTGCACGGTCGATCAGCGCACGGCTGACTTCATCGTCGGTGACGGTGATCTTGTTCTTCTCGCCGATCTCGGAGAGCACGAGGCCGAGGCGAACGCGGCGATCCGCGATCTTCTCGTACTCTTCCTTGGCCTTCTCCTCGGTGGTGTCTTCGTCGGCGAAGGTCTTGCCGGTCGATTCCATCTCGGCCTTGATCGAGTTCCACATCAGCTTGAACTCTTCCTCGACCAGCGACGGCGGCGGACCGAACTTGTGCGTCTCGTCGAGCTTGTCGAGCAGCACGCGCTTGACGCGCTGGCGCGACGCGCCGGCGAATTCAGCCACCAGCCGCTCGCGCATGGCTTCCTTCAGCTTGTCGAGCGATTCCATGCCGAGGTTCTTGGCGAACTCGTCATCGACCTTCGACTCCTGCGGCGCCTCGATCAGGCTCGCGGTGGTTTCGAACTCGGCGTCCTTACCGGCCAGATGTTCCGCGGTGTAGTTCTTCGGGAACGAGGCCTTGACGTTGCGGGTCTCGCCCGCGGCGATGCCGATCAACTGGTCTTCGAAGCCCGGAATGAACGTGCCCGAACCGATCACCACCTGAATGCCTTCGCCGGTGCCGCCGTCGAACAGTTCGCCGTCGATCGAGCCCTTGAAGGCCACGGTGACGCGGTCGCCCTTCTCGGCCTTCGCGCCTTCCGCCTTCGCAGCATAGGGACGGCTCTGATCGGCAATGCGCTTCAGCGCTTCCTCGACGTCGGCGTCAGTGACTTCCGCCACCGGCTTCTCGACATTGAAGCTCTTGAAGTCTGCCAGTTCGATCGCCGGCACGACTTCGATGGCGACCGAGTAGTTCAGGTCGGACTTGCCGGCCAGAATGTCTTCGATTTCCTTTTCCTCGGTCGGCATCGTGACCTTGGGCTCGGTGGCGAGACGGAAACCGCGCTCGGTGAAGATCCCGGCGTTGGTGTCGCGAATCAACTGCTCGACGGTCTCGGCGGCAACCGAACGACCATAGACCTTCTTGAGATGGGCGACAGGAACCTTGCCGGGACGGAAACCGTTCAGCTTCACCTTGTCCTTCATGTCGACAAGACGGGCATCCACCTTGGCATCGATATCCGACGCGGGAACGCTGACCTTGAACTCGTGCTTCAATCCCTCGGCGAGGGTTTCTGTGACCTGCATGGCGTCGATCTTCTTCCAGCTTGACCCGGCGGCGCCGGGTCGTTGTCAATGTGTTGGACGCAGGACCAGTCGGCTATGAGGCCGAGCGGCATGCATCGGTGGCGCGGCGGACGCGTTCCCCGAGGGAACACCTCTTCCAGAATTACTGCGCGAATGCGCCGGGTGCGGGCGGAGAGCCCGGTGCCGCACCACAATCCTTTGATATTGTTGGGTTTTTTGACGGAAAAACGGTCAATCCATCCCAATTTGTATCGCAGTCTGTATCCAGTCTTCCGGCAAGCTGGAATACACGGATTCCGATGCTCATCGCATGATCCAAGCGTTGGTTCAAGCTGACATATGGCAACGTGCATCCGGCGCAAGATGCGATCTCCGGCGGCAAGACCGGCGGTTCCGGATCACGTTCCCGGCCTGTTGTCAGCCTGTCTGCCTCACAAACCGATCGTCACCTCCGCCCACTTGGCGATGGTGTCGCTGTTGAGGAATTCGATCACGCCAGGCTCGACCGCAGCGGGACGATCGTTCCCGACAATGGCCGTCGCAACGATAGCGTCGCAGCGGTCGTTGAACGCCACCGCGAGCGAGGATCTGCGCGTCCATCCGGACGTCGTGACCGTGTAGCCCCGGCTGCGGCCCTTCATCCAGCGGACGCTGATCGGCCGGCCCGGACCCGTTGCCGTCGGCTTCTCGCCCATCAGATTGAAATCACTCAGACGCGCAAGTTCGTCGTCATCCGATACGCCGGTCGTGCAATTGCAGAAGCCGATCTTGGCGCGGATGTAGAGATTAACTTCGACGCCACAGTTAGCAGCCGTGCAGCGGAATGCTTTCCCCTTCCCCCACTCGTCCGCCAGAAACGGCCATTGCACTTCGGCCCACGCCGGCTGGCTTTTCGGGGCTTGCGCCCCGCTCCGGTTCAACAGCGGCCAGGCATCAGACGTGTACGCTCCGGCCAGACCGCCGAGCGCAAGGCCCGCTATCGCGGCGATGGTGACAGTTCGTGTCATCCTCTAGTTGCTCGCAACAAATCTCCTCGCGTCCGCAAGCGCCGGCCTGTCGGAATTCGCGTCGGCCGCCTGCGTCAGCAATTTCCCGTAGACGTCCTTCGCCTTTGCCTTGTCGCCCAGCGCCTCCGCGGCCTTTGCGGCTCCGGCATAGCCGTTGAAGCGGTTAGGCTCCTTGGCCATCGTCGCTTCGAAGGCCACTAGCGCCTCCTTCGCCATGCCGCGATCGAGCAGCATGAAGCCGTAGAGTTCGCGTGCGGGCGCGAGTGGTCCCGGCGTGACCGGCGACTTTTCGGTTCTATCCTCCGCGGCGACGGCGACCGTCATCGCCTTCAGCGCATCTTCGTGCTTACCTTCGGCGTACAGAATCCAGGCGGACGCCACCTGCTCCTGCACATCGACCTGACCGGCCCAGTAATCATTCTTCGCGTTACGCAGTGCGTCGCGCAGTTCGGCAAGCTTTGCGGCATCCGCCTTCGCCGCAGCCGGATTGCCCGAATGCGCCGCGCCGAGCGCCCGCGCAAAATGCGTCACCGCAACCGCGTGCGGGAATTTACTCGGCTCCACTTCGAGATTGGCAGCCGCCGCCCAGTCACCGCGCTCTACAACATAACGCGCAGGCGACGCCGCTCGCGCGAACGCGGCAGGGAAAGCATCGAGGCCGAACTTCATCGCTTTGATATTCTCAACGATGTCACGCGCCTCCTTGTCCTGACCGAGTTGCAGGTAGGCGTACACGAGATAGTCCTCGCCGTGCATCTGGTCGCCGGCTTCCTTGCTGACTTTCGCGGCGGCGACCGAAGCCGCGTTCGCCCCGATCGAATCCCGCCAGTATCCGACACGCGTGAAAATGTGCGACGGCATATGCTGCGCATGCGGCGCGTTCGGCGCGATCTTGGCGTAACGCATCGCCGCCGGCAGACCTTTCTCCGCGATGGGCGGATAATCGTAGAGGTGGATCAGATAGTGGGCGGCGCCAGGATGCTGCGGCGCGCGTTCGAAAATGGGTTGCAGAATGGCCGCGCCCTTGAGCTGGCTCGCATATGTCTTGTCGGCAGGCGACGCACTGACATTCAGCGCGATGGCGTAGAAGATCTGAGCCTCGTCGTCGTCGGGATAACGCGCCGCCACCGCCTCCATCGCCTTGACGTACGACTGCACGCGCGCCTGATGTGGGGTCTTGTCGTAGTCGACAAACATCACCGCCAGTGCGTCGATGTAATCGCGCTCGCGCTGTGTCTTCGCGCCTATCGTCTTCGCCTTTTCAATCGCCGTAAGACCGAGCGGCAGATTTGGCGCGGGCACCGCAATGTGCGGATTGTTCAGAAGCGAGAGCGCGATGCCCCATTGGGCGATGGCGCATTCGGGATCGGCTTTAAGCGTTTCGTCGTAGATTTCCTTCGACGCCGCGTACCAGAACGAATGCTGGTAGCGCATGGCGCGATCGAACCGCCGCTGCGCCGTCTCGTTGCATGATGTGGCAAAGTGAACTTTGCCGAGTCTCTGTTCGGAGTCGTCCTGAGCAACAGCGGGCGCGGCGGATCCAAATAATCCAGCGCAGGCAAGAACAACGGCTATCGGCAATTCACGCATGGACGTTCTCCCTTGGCAGGTGAAGCGGTCGCGGATTTCCATTGCACGTGATGTCGCGAGTTTAGGCGCGAACGGTATCCGGCTCAACGCGCGCGGTGACTCATTTTTTCGGTCAAGGTCGCTGACGGACTTCTGCCACGCGCACGGCGCAGCGCGGCTGTTTGCAACCCCTCCGCGAGATCGATGAGCAAAGAAAGAGAGAGAGAGAGAGATGTGGTGCGGGCGGAGGGACTCGAACCCCCACATCTTTCGACGGCAGAACCTAAACCTGCTGCGTCTACCAATTCCGCCACGCCCGCACGGCGCTTGCATTCAACGGCACAGCCGCGAGCGGCGGGCTTATAACATGACGCAATCGCTTCGCGAGCCAAAAAATGGCTTTCGCTACGTGATGTTGGAAGGCAATTGCGCATCCCGCCAGCGACCAAGCGCCCGCTGGACATCGGGTCGGGAAAATGGTCCGCATCAGCCATGAAAACCACCATGACAAATCGGGTCTTTTTGCCCTCCAGACGCGCTCTGCTGGCAGGGCTCGGCGGTACTGCCCTCGCATCCGGGCTTCGGCTGCCTGCCTTTGCTCAGGGAAAAGCATTGGCCCAGACCGGTCCGGCCCTACAGTTGCGGGCGCGGCCCATGACGGCGACCCTCGGCGCGGGCCTGCCCCAAAGCCCGATCTGGGCGCTTGAACCCGCAACTGGAGTTCCCGCCACCGGTCCCTTCCGGTTCAGCAAGGGTGACCTCGCGGTTACGCTGTCAAATGAACTCCCGGCTCCTATCGTCCTGAGCTGGCTTGGAATTGACGGCGCTCAGGCCGCTGCCCCGCTCACGGGACAGGCACCGATCCCACCGGGCGGTCGCGCCTCCTTCACCCTGCCTCTGCGTCAGGCCGGAACGATTTTGGTCAATGCACAACTCCTTGGCGACGCTGCCGACCGGCCCGTGTCGGCCCGCGCACTCATCGTCGAGGACAGCCCACCGGTTCCGGCCGACCGCGACGAGGTGCTGCTGATCGAGGAATGGCGCGTGAAGCCCGACGGCAGCGCCATCGCGCCGGGCCGCAGCCCGGACGGCACCACCGCAGTCTTTACCGTCAACGGGCAGCCGCGTTTCGACCTGACCGCCAAGGTCAACGAACGGCTGCGCCTGCGCTTCATCAACGGCTGTGCGCGCTCGCCGCTCGGCCTGAGGATCGAAAATCATGATGTGCGCGTCATGGCGATCGACAGTCAGCCGTCCGAACCCTTCCCTGCGCGCGACGGCCAGCTGGTGCTGGCGCCCGGATCGCGTGTCGATGTTCTGATCGACGCTACCCGCGCGCCGGGGACGATCTCGCCGATCATCCTGCACGACGGCACCGGTCCACGGACCATCGCGCAGCTGACGATGTCGAATGATGCGCCGGTGCGCGCCGCGCCGCTGCCGCCCGCAGCCGCGCTTCCGTCCGGCAACCTGCCCGCGCGCCTCGACCTGAAGGGCGCGCTCCGCACCGACCTGCCGCTCGATCCGACCGCGCAGTGGATTGCGCCGGTCAAGTTCGATGCGGCGACCGCGCCCGCCTATCGCGTCAAGCGCGGACGCACCGTCGTGATGGCCATCACAAATCCAACGGCCGCGCCGGTCGTCTTCCGCCTGCACGGCCATCACTTCCGGCTGCTCGACCGGCTCGACGACGGCTGGAAGCCGTTCTGGCTCGACACGCTGATTTTCGACAAGGGCCAGACCCAGCGCATCGCGTTCCTTGC
This sequence comes from Afipia massiliensis, assembly GCF_014203115.1. Lineage (GTDB taxonomy): Bacteria > Pseudomonadota > Alphaproteobacteria > Rhizobiales > Xanthobacteraceae > Afipia > Afipia massiliensis. The sequence goes on from NZ_JACHIJ010000001.1 coordinate 252,155, forward strand.
GGAATACACTGGACGCTGGCTGATGGAAGCGACCGCGCTGAATTGGGCCGCGCCGAAGCTCGTGCGCAGTTACGTAGTGGAGTAGCCCACAGCGTCATTGCGAGGAGCGTAGCGACGAAGCAATCCAGTTCTTGCTTGATGATACTTCAGTCTGGATTGCTTCGCTTCGCTCGCAATGACGAATGATATCCATTCGTTTTGATTAATACGCGATACCAAGTTCATCGTACAGATTGCGCAGCACCGCAGGCAGCACCTCGGGAAGATCTTCCGCGATCAGGCCCGGACCGAACTCATGTCCCGCTTCGCCGTGGATCCATGCCGCGATGCAGGCCGCCTCGAACGCCGGCACGCCCTGCGCCAGCATGCCGCCGATGATCCCGGCCAGCACGTCGCCCGATCCCGCTGTCGCAAGCCACGGCGGCGCGTTGGCCGTGATGGCCGCGCGGCCATCCGACGCGGCAATCACCGTGTCGGCCCCCTTCAGCAACACGATGGCACCGGATTGAACTGCAGCTAGACGCGCACGTTCAAGCTTCGACGCATGTGGATAACCAGACTGCAACCCGCTGAACAGCCGTCCGAATTCGCCCGTATGCGGGGTGAGGATAACCTGTGGATCGTTTTGCTTTTTGATCTCCGCAAACAACGTCGCGGGATCGTCCGCAAAGCTCGTCAGCGCATCGGCATCGAGCACCACGCCGCGCCGCGCGGACAATGCTGCACGGACCATGTCGCGCGTGCGCTCGCCGACACCGGCTGCGGGTCCAATCACGCAGGCATTGAGACGTTTGTCGGCAAGCAACTCCGCGAATTGCTGCGGCGTGTCCGCTTCGCGAACCATCACCGCCGTCAGCGCGGCCGCATTGACCGCGAGCGCATCGCGCGGCGAGGCCACCGTGACGAGCCCCGCCCCGGCACGCAGCGCCGCACGGGCAGCCAGCCGCGCCGCTCCCGTCGAGACCGTATCTCCGGACACGACCACCGCATGCCCGCGCGCATATTTGTGGCCGTCGGCCTGCGGCGACGGGAAGATGTCGGCCCACAGCTCAGGGATATTCTCGAACGCTTTCGGCGCGATCGCATCGAGCACATCGGGTTCAATGCCGATGTCGGCCACATCGGTCTCGCCGCAATACGCACGGCCCGGCAACAGCAGGTGCCCCGGCTTCCGCCGGAAAAACGTGACCGTGGCGGATGCCTCCACCGCAATGCCCATCACCTCTCCGGTGTCGCCGTTGATACCGCTCGGCAGATCGACGCTGAGGATCGGAACGCCGCTCGCATTCATCGCCTCGATCATCGCAAAGGGATCACCCTTCACCGGGCGATTGAGACCCGCGCCGAACAGCGCATCGATAATCAGGTTGGGCTGGCCGAGCGCCGCCGGATCGCAGGGCAGCACCGGGCCTTTCCACTCCGCAGTGGCAAGCGCCGCATCGCCCTTCAGCGTCGCGCGGTCGCACAGCAGGACGACGGAGACGTCCCGCCCCCGCGCGGCCAACTCCGCCGCCGCGACGAAACCGTCGCCGCCATTGTTGCCGCGCCCGGCCACCACCAGGATTCGTCCGCGCTCCGCCAGCGCTTCCGCAACCAGCGCCACCGCCTGCCCGGCGCGACGCATCAGCGAAAAGCCGCTGATGCCACCCGCAATCGCAGCCTGGTCGGCGCTTGTCATTTCCGAGACCGTTAGGATTTCCATTCGCCGTCCGCCTGTTCGCTTCGCCACATCTTGAGGCAAATCTGAGTGAGAGAGTCTGGGAGTGTCAGGCTATTTTTTGTGCAATTGCCTAATTGATAGCCTTCCACTCTGGCGGCAGAAGCCGCACAAAGAGGCAAAGCTACTACTAACTGTATGATGTTCTTGCGCAATCCAATGTCTTAATAAACTGGCACAGACCCTGCTTTTAGGGGGTGGCTTTCGGATTGTCTCGCCCACCTGCAAACGCTGGTGGGCGTGGCCGTCATTTCCCGGGCTGTTCACCGGCCCGCGACGATGATGCTAACGGACGAACCGACGTGACGAGCGCATGCATCGCGCGATATGGAAGTACAGACAGGCCAGTTGGAAGTGCCGGGGAGACGCTAAGTGAAAAAGATCGAGGCCATCATCAAGCCCTTCAAGCTCGACGAGGTGAAAGAAGCCCTTCAGGAAGTCGGAATTCAGGGCATCACGGTCACCGAGGCCAAGGGCTTCGGCCGCCAGAAGGGGCACGCCGAGCTTTATCGCGGCGCGGAATACATCGTGGACTTCCTTCCGAAGGTCAAAATTGAGATTGTGGTCGGCGACGATCTTGTCGAGAAAGCCATAGACGCGATAAGGCGTGCCGCGCAAACTGGCCGCATCGGCGACGGAAAGATTTTCGTATCCAACATCGAAGAAGCCATCCGCATCAGAACGGGAGAGTCCGGGCTCGACGCCATCTAACCTGATTTCGGCCTGACTTGATCCTCGCCTCGCCGGCGGCAGCCTCATGCCGCCCGAGGCTTCTCACTGCAATTCTCAGCGCACCTCATTCTCGGTGCATCCAATCCACGACACGACAAACGACCAAGCAGACATAAGGGGTATTCATGAAGACCGCCAAAGACGTCCTCAAGTCGATCAAGGACAACGACGTCAAGTACGTCGACCTGCGTTTCACCGATCCGCGCGGCAAGTGGCAGCACGTCACGTTCGACATCTCGATGATCGACGAGGAGATCTTCGCCGAAGGCACGATGTTCGACGGCTCATCGATTGCCGGCTGGAAGGCGATCAATGAATCCGACATGACGCTGATGCCCGACCCGACCACGGCGACGATCGATCCGTTCTTCGCCGAGACCACCATGGTCATCGTCTGCGACATTCTCGAACCGTCGACCGGCGAGCCCTACAACCGCGACCCGCGCGGCATCGCCAAGAAGGCGGAAGCCCAGGTCAAGGCGCTCGGCGTCGGCGACACCGTGTTCGTCGGCCCGGAAGCCGAGTTCTTCGTGTTCGACGACGTGCGCTTCCAGACCACGCCGTACAACACCGGCTTCAAGCTCGACTCCTCCGAACTGCCGACCAACTCGGACACCGAGTATGAAGGCGGCAACCTCGGCCACCGCATCCGCACCAAGGGCGGCTACTTCCCCGTTCCGCCGCAGGACTCGGTGCAGGACATGCGCTCGGAAATGCTCGGCTCGATGGCCAAGATGGGCGTCAAGGTCGAGAAGCATCATCACGAGGTCGCTTCCGCCCAGCACGAACTCGGCATGAAGTTCGACACCCTGACCCACATGGCCGACCAGATGCAGGTCTACAAGTATTGCATCCATCAGGTCGCGCACATCTACGGCAAGACCGCCACCTTCATGCCGAAGCCGGTCTACGGCGACAACGGCTCGGGCATGCACGTGCACCAGTCGATCTGGAAAGACGGCAAGCCGACCTTCGCCGGCAACAAGTACGCCGACCTCTCCGAGACCTGCCTCCACTACATCGGCGGCATCATCAAGCACGCCAAGGCCATCAACGCCTTCACCAACCCGTCGACCAACTCCTACAAGCGTCTGGTCCCGGGCTATGAAGCGCCGGTGCTGCTCGCCTACTCGGCGCGCAATCGTTCGGCCTCCTGCCGCATCCCCTACACCACCAACCCGAAGGCGAAGCGCGTCGAAGTGCGCTTCCCCGATCCGATGGCGAACCCCTACCTCGCCTTCGCGGCGATGCTGATGGCCGGCCTCGACGGCATCAAGAACAAGATCGATCCGGGTCCGGCGATGGACAAGGATCTGTACGACCTGCCGAAGGAAGAGTTGAAGACCATTCCGACGGTGTGCGGTTCGCTCCGCGAGGCGCTCGAAAGCCTCGACAAGGATCGCGGGTTCCTGAAGGCCGGCGGCGTGTTCGACGACGACTTCATCGACAGCTTCATCGAACTGAAGATGACCGAAGTCGAGCGGTTCGAGATGACCCCGCATCCGGTCGAATTCGAAATGTACTACTCGCAGTAAGCTGCGAGCTTTCACAGAAACTGAAAAGGCGCTCCAAACGGGGCGCCTTTTGTTTTTGAATGCAGCGGAGGCGTCAGACCACCGGCCACCTACTTTGGATTTCCTGAATCAGATGACCGTAGACGCTTCTCATACCGTGACACGTAATCGTCCGACTTCCATTTACAAGCTTAGATTGATGAAATGCGAATCCAACTATTTGTTTGTCTGATATAGACAGTCGGCCGTCGTTATCCTTGTTGATGTAAACGCGCCACAAGGCACCGCCACTCATGCCACCATAATCATATGGCGCCTTTGTATTTTCATCGTAGGTAACCTGAAAATCGACTAGGTCGTATCCGTCGCGCTCAGAGCTTCCAGATACGTAGCCGACACCAAACAATCCCCGAAATCCTTTTAGACGTCTAAACCCAGCCTCACCCGTCAGGTTTTCAATAGTCCACTCAGCAATCACTCCGGATAGACCTTCAAAGTAGTTTTCCGAACGAAGATTGCCTCCAAGAATCGATTCTTCGCGTTTTTTAAGATTGAAGAAGACATTTGTGGCGCTTAACGCCGCAGCTTGATTTGGCGCAAGACGCAAGAAACCCATATCAGGAGCGCGGGGTTCATCATCGTCTTTGTGATCTTCGCCAATGATCAACTTCTCAGCGAGACTCATATCAATGGTTTGTTTTTGGACTAAAGGAGACTTCGTGAATCGAATGAGACCTAGTTCGCCACTGTCAGGTAATTTTCTCAACACGTGTGCCGCCGTTAGAATTCCGCGAATTGATCCAACGGCTATCAAAGCTCCCGATCCCGCAGGCTCAGCATTCTCTTCGTTGCCCTGAACGCTGAGTTTCGCAAATGCTATCGAGAAGTCAGCAACCTGGGCCCCAACTTCCGGAATTAGGGAAGTAATATTGATTTCACTGAAATCTCCTTGCCTAAACTTTCCCCTCGGCTTTCGCTTTAGGCCTTCTTGCTTCGGTGCTTTCGTACGCGTGATCGCAGATGTCTTCTTCGCTACTTTGGCAACCGCTTTCTTCTTCGCTTTTTTGCTCTGATTGAATTCAATCGCCGCACGAACGAGTTTCTTCAGCGCACGCCCATCGATCTTGTCGCCTTCGAAAACATCGATCGCGCGCCACACCTTGCCATCAAGGCCCGCGTTGAACAGCTTGTCGGGATCGGGAAGACTCGCGCCGTGGGCAAAAGTCAGCTTCACCTTGTCCTTGTGGGCGTTACCGACCGCGATGATGCCGTCGCGCTCCCACACCGGGCTTCCCATCCACTTCCATTCCTCGATGATCTCCTTGTCGGCGTCGAGGATGGCCTTGCGGACATTGGCGAGCGTCACGCCCCGCCAATCGCCCAGCTTCCTGATTTTCGCATCGATCATCCGGGATGGAGAGTCCTCTCCGCTTCCGTCCTTCGCGGTCTTCGAGCTTGTCGCTGCTTTCGTCATAGTGACTCTCACATCCGTTCGCCGGGCAATCGGCTGGCTTGCTTCACCCAGTCGGCGAACTGGGCTTCGTCGAGTTCGCCTTCGTGGATGTCGAGGTAGCGCACGTCCTTTTGTTTGGAGGCGCCGGGCGGGACAGGACGCAGCGACGTGCCGCGGAAGAAAGCCACCTTGATGTACTTCGCGAAGACATGAAAGCTGAGGAACCAGACGTGGTCCTCAACTCCGTAGAACGGCGAATTCCATTTGACTGCCTTGCGTACGCCGGGAACGGCGCGCGCAATGAGCGCGTCGAGACGCCGGCCGACATCGCTTTTCCAGCCGGGCATGGCCGCGATGTAAGCCTGCACAGGCGCGTCGCCGTAGCCTTTTGCGATCTGCGGATTGCCGCCTGAAAGCAGTGCCGGCTTCGCCGCCGTCTTGCGCGGCTTGGCTGCTTTTGCAGCAGCCCGCTTGGGAGCGGCCTTCTTTGCAACCTTCGTTGGCTTCTTGGACGTCTTGCCAGTCATTGTGTTCGTTCCTGTCCGCCGCTGCGCCACCTGGCGGCATATGGCAGCATGAACATGTACAGGCCGCTAAACAGCAGCAGGAACAGCGGCAGCAGTGGCGAGTAGACCACCCATGCGGGAGGTTCTCCCATCGCCATGGCAACGAAGTTGGCGATCACGGTCAAGGTAAAGATCATCGACAGCCAACGGTGAATCTGCCGAACCCACATATTCCAGTTCAAATGTGACCTCCTCTTTGAAGACAAGCCAAAGCGCAGCGCGGCAAACGTCAGTCCGCCCGCGCCAGCATTTCATCCAGCTTCGTGAAGAACTGCTGCCAGCCGTGCTTCGCGCCGCCGAAGGCCTGCTTCTGATCCGGCCGGAAGCCCGATTGCTCCATGCGCAGGTGCGTCCCCGTGCTTGTCGGGGTGAGCGTAAAAGTCACCACGCTCGTCAGATTGAACGCCGCATCGTCGTGCGCAAAATTCCAGGTGTAGGACAGCGTCCTGTTCGGCTCGACGGCGAGGACCTCGCAGTCCAGCACGCCGCCCCAGTCTCCGCGAAGATTGAAGCTGTGGCCCACGACGGGCTTGAAGTCGTTCTTCATGAGCCACTCCTCGATCAGGTGTGGTTGCGTGAGCGCGCGCCAGAGCTTCTCCGGCGGAAAAGACATTTCACGTTCGACAACGACAGAGAGCGTTTCGGTCGCAGTGGTGCTCATTGATCCATCCTCTTGAGTAGATTTTCGAGATCGTCGAACCGGTTCTCCCAGAATCCGGCCATCTGGCTTGTCCAGTCGATCAGCGGGGCAAGCGCGCCGAGTTGCGCGCTGTAGTGGGTCTGGCGTCCTTCATGGCGATCGAGCACCAGCCCGGCCTGCTTCAGGACGCCGAGATGCTTGGAAACGGCCGGTTGCGAGACCCCGGCTTGAGCGGTCAGCGCCCCGACCGTCTGCTCTCCGCCGCGGCACAAGCGCTCGAAGATCGCCCGCCGGGTCGGATCGGCGAGCGTTCTGAACAGCATATCGTGAGCGTTTGGCATTCTTGATCAATAACTCTGTGGCTATGGATTGACGTATAACCATCGAGCTATGAGTCAGTCAAGCCGAAACATGGGTGGCGCAACCATCCCAGGACGAGATCACCTCAAACCATGGAACTCAGTGGTCTTCTTTGGCCACCCGCGAACAGAACATCGCCGTGTTTGTGCGGCATGAGCGTCGATTAATTCGATGAATCAAGGACGATAATGAATATCCGGACGATTGCCGTTTTTCTCGCGCTCGCATTGACGCCGTGCGCCACTCTTCAGGCTGCGACCCCTGCGCCGACGCCCGCTCCCCCGGCTGCGAAAGGAGCTGAAAGCCCCGCCACGGCAGCGCCCGCCCCTGCAACGCCCCCGGCGAAGGAAGCGCTTCCCGAAGTTCCGGCGCCGACCTATCCGAGCGCGGTCGCCAGTCTCAACGGCTGGAAGCAAACGCTCGACAGTGTCGAATGGCTTTTGCAGTTGGGCATCACCGACGAAGCCAGACTGACCCGAATCCGCGACGAGATTGCCGAGGCGCAAAAGGGAGCGCGTGACCTTATCGCCTCCATGACGCAGGGGCTCAACGAGGCGACTGAACGAGCTGCCGGATTAGCGCCGGGTGAAAAGGATACAACGCCACAGTCCGACGAGGTCAAACTGGAGCGTGCCAAGCTGCTGGCCGAGATTTCCGCGCGGCAGAGCATCGTTCAACAGGCCAACCTGATCAACGTGCGCGCCCAGCAATCGCTCGATCTTATCTCGGAGCGCCGCCGCGCCCGGTTCACGGACACGGTTTTCAAACGCTCCCCCAGTCTGATCAATCCCTCGTTCTGGGTGCGTGTTGCCGAGGAGATTCCGCCCGCAACAACCCGGCTGATCGAGCTTGCGTCCCGATGGGTCGGCGTCATGACGGAGCAGCCGCTTCGCGCCGCGTCGGGCTTCGCAATTGCCGTCGTTGTCTTGCTCGGCTTTTTCCTGTCGCCGTGGCGGCGTTGGCAAGCGCGCTGGACGACCCGCGATGCGGTGATCACCGAGCCTTCTGCGCTCCGTAAGACAAGTTCTGCGGCGGTCATCGTTCTCGCCAACACCCTGATCCCCGGCACCTGTTTACTGGTGCTCTATCAATCGCTGATTGCGCTGGGCGTTTTGCCCGACGAAGTCAGTGCGATCGCACGGCCGCTGTTTGGCGTCGTCACCTTTGCGTTCTTTTTCTATAGCCTCGCGACCGCCACGCTGGCGCCAGATCGGCCCGCCTGGCGCTTGATCGATCTTGACGACGAGATCGCCGGCAAGCTGGTTCCGGTGGCGGCCCTGCTCGGCATCGCGGCCTGCTTTGGCGTCCTGCTTCAGGGCCTCAATCGTGCGATTGGCGCTCCGGCCGAACTATCGGCAGCCAGCGAAGGCGTGGTCGCGCTGACCAAGGCTTTCCTGTTCATGGCCGCATTGCGCATCGCGGCCCACACTGGAAACGAAGACGACAAGGAAGAAGAGTTCGCAGCAAAGGCCGCCAAGCGCTCGGCATGGCATCTTTTGATTCCGCTCGGCTGGCTGCTCGCGGCAACCGCGGTGCTTGGGCCGCTGGCCGGCTTTGTCTCGTTCGGCGGGTTCGTCGCGGGGGAGATGACCCTTATTGTCGTCGTGCTGATGGCTGCTGTTCTGCTCAGCCGGTTTGCCGATGCATTAATCGCCGCGACGTTTTCCTATTATGGAACAGTGGGCCGCTTCCTGCGGCAGACGGCAGGACTCAGCAGCCCAGCGGTACGCCAGATTGCCGCCTTGCTGAATGGCTTGGTCCAGTTGGCCTTGATTGCATTGGCCGTGTTCATGGTCCTCGCCACGTGGGGAATCAATTTCGACGATGTGTTCGGATCGTTGTCGTCGGCGTTCTTCGGGTTTTCGATCGGCAAGTTCACGATCTCGCCGTCCGCAATTCTCGGCGGGATCATCGTGCTGATCGTCGGCGTGGTGGCCACCCGCGCGGTCCAGAGCTGGCTCGAATCCCGCTTTCTGCCCGAGACCAATCTCGACTTCGGTGTCCGCAGCTCCATTCGCACCGGCGTCGGCTACATCGGCATCATTCTCGCCGTCATCATTGCGCTATCGTATGTTGGCCTCAATCTGCAGAACATCGCCATTGTCGCCGGCGCACTGTCGGTCGGTATCGGATTCGGCCTGCAGTCGATTATCAATAACTTCGTATCGGGCCTGATCCTGCTGGTTGAACGGCCGATCAAGGTTGGCGATCGCATCGAGGTCGGCGCCCGCATGGGCGTCGTCAAGCGCATCAACGTGCGCGCGACCGAGATCGCCACCTACGATAACGTCTCGGTCATCGTTCCCAATGCCGACCTGATCAGCGGTCAGGTCGTCAACTGGATGCACGGCAGCTATATGGCGCGTCTGTCGGTGAAGGTCGGGACATCCTACAATGCCGATCCGGATCACGTCATCGCGGTCCTGCTCGATATAGCCAGCAACCATCCACGGACACTGAAATCGCCCGCGCCATTTGCGAACCTCGGCAACTTCGGCGCGGACGCGCTGGAATTTGCGGTGTTCTTTCATGTCGCCAATATCGGCGCGGACGGTGGCGTCGCAGACGATATACGGCTCGAAATCCTCAGGCGGTTTCGCAAGGAAGGCATCGAAATGCCTCTCGCCCAGCGCGATCTTCACCTTCGCGACCTCGACCGGATCGAAGCTCTGGTGCGTACGGTTGGCAGAGGCAACCGCTCCGGCTCCCGGCGTGAAAGAAATGAGGACGCCGACTTCGATCGGGCGGGGACCGACAACGGCAAGACCGATCGTGCCAGGAGTGATCGTGACAAGAGCGACCGTACCAAGGCTGATAGCGTCAAGACGGATGGCACAAGAACCGCCAAGGAAAGCTGGCAGTAAGCGTAGCTCTCGAAACATTTCGTGATGGGGACAGAAATCCCCGTGCTCTGAACCTCGCCTATTTTCGGCGTGTCCTGTTCGTGAGGGGCGCTTTCTAGAGGCGTCTTAAAGGCGGAGCAGGATGCGGCGCCTGCACGCGTGTCTCGCACACACGTCGTCCGGGAGGCTGGGGTCACCGTCCGGGCCAACTACGTGGCTCTGCCGTTCGCGGCTGGACGAGGCGGGGATGAAGGCGGCGAAAGCCGGCCGGATCGGGACGTGAAAGCGTCCGTCCTCACCCGGAAGTACGGTCCCCTCGCCCAAAATCGCCGCCAAATAGCAGTCAAGCTTGCGCAGACTGCGTAAACTTGTCTGCGGAGCGCCGCAAGGCGATGCGCTTCCGGAAGTTCATCGCCTCGCAAGCGATGCCGGAAGCGAAACAAGACAAGGTGCGCCTCGCGGCGCTCCATGCCCCTCGTCGTTGAGGGGGGGAGACTGAAAACGCAACTCGCGCGATGCGCGAGAGCAATCACGCGTGGCTGTTTGAAAATTGAATCGGGGTTAAGATCGCGACGCTTCTATGCCCACGATCGTCATCACCGGGCTTGTCCCGGTGATCCACGTCTTCTCTTCGGTGAAGTAAAAAGTAAGTCGTGGATGGCCGGGTCAAGCCCGGCCATGACGAGGACTACGCCGCCATCGTCTCGCGTGGCTGATAGATCGCCACATGCTGGCAATGCGCGATCGGCTTCGAGCCGTTCGCCACGATCAGACCGTCCAGCTCAACGAACTTGTGGCCCTTGCGATCGTAGTTGCCGGTGACCTTCGCGCGCGCGGTGAGTTCATCCTCGACAGACGCTGCCGCCAGGTAGCGGATGGTGCTGCCGACATGAATCCATGGACCCAGAATGGCGTTCTCCATCAGCGCCCAGTTCATCGTCCGCAGCAGCATGCCGGTGTGAACGATCTTCTCATCGGCATAGAGCGGATCGGTTTCGCGGGCATCGCGCAGATATTCGGACGAGCCCTGCGCGCCCAGCGTGAACGGCGGAATGGCGAGCCACTTGCCGGTCTGGTAGGTCTTTTCATCGGCGGGCGCATGCTTGCCGACGGGCTGCACAACCTGGAAGTCCGAGAGCGAGATCTTTGGCGTATCGGACGGCATCGACGCCGTGCCGCTCGCGCACAGTTCGCCGCGGCTCTCGACCTTGATGGCAAGGCCGCCATCAATTTCTTCAGCGGTCACCACGGCGGTCTCGCCGTCATACACCGGCTTGAAGAACCGACCGTCCATCAACCCGCGCTCCAGAAACGCCCGGCCCCATTTCGCCACCGGCATGTGGGTCATGTAGGCGAAGACATCGACGCCGGGGACCAGCCCGCCCTGAAACCCGAACCGGCGCGCGACCGAATCGTCGTGCATCTTGTTTTCGGAGTTCTTGGCGAGATTGTAGGCGTGGATGCTGTGGGGCTTGAGCGCGGTCATCGTTTCCTCGGATTATTGCGTTTCTCGGCTAAATGGACCGCAAAGCTGGCGCGAAAACAAGCCGTTCCCGTGCATGCCTCGCAGTCTGGTTTTCGCGCCTTTCGCTCGCCATTTTGGCTGGGTTGCGCTACCAGCAGCGCGAACACACATGGAACGATCTTGACCCCCACGACCCGCATTTACGTCGATGCCGATGCCTGCCCGGTGAAGGATGAGATTTACCGTGTCGCCGAACGGCACCGTTTGCCTGTCAGCGTCGTCGCCGGGAACTTCATCCGGGTACCGAACGACCCGCTGATCGAGCGGATCGCCGCCGGGTCCGGCATGGACGCCGCCGACGACTGGATTGCGGAACGCGCGCAAAAAGGCGATATCGTCGTCACGTCCGACATCCCGCTCGCGGCACGCTGCGTGAAGGCCGGTGCGGACGTGATCGCGCCGAACGGCAAGCCGTTCTCCGAAGAATCCATCGGCATGACCTTGGCGGTGCGCAACCTGATGACCGACCTGCGCTCCAGCGGCGAAGTCACCGGCGGGCCGCGCTCGTTTTCGCCGCGCGACCGCTCCGCGTTCCTGTCGGCGCTCGACCAGACCATTCGCCGCATCCAGCGCGCAAGAGACCAGAAGTAAGGTATTCCGACGAGATGGCGCCTCCCCTGATCCAGTTGAAAGACATCGCGCTGACCTTCGGCGGCACACCGCTGCTGGCCGGCGTGGAGCTTGCGGTGTCGGCGGGCGAACGCGTCTGCCTGATCGGCCGCAACGGCTCCGGCAAATCGACGCTGCTCAAGATCGTCGCCGGCCTCGTGGAAGCCGACCGCGGCAGCCGCTTCGTGCAGCCCGGTGCCACGATCCGCTATCTGCCGCAGGAGCCCGACTTCGACGGCTTCAGCACAACGCTGGCCTATGTCGAAGCCGGAATGAATCCGGGCGACGATCACTATCAGGCACAGTATCTGCTCGATCAATTGGGCCTGACCGGCACCGAAGACCCTGCCAATCTGTCCGGCGGCGAAGCCCGGCGTGCGGCGCTGGCGCGGGTGCTGGCGCCCTCACCCGACATCCTGCTGCTGGACGAGCCGACCAACCATCTCGATCTCACCACCATCGAATGGCTGGAAGGCGAACTCGCAAGCCGTCGTTGCGCACTGGTCATCATCAGCCATGACCGTCGCTTCCTCTCCAACCTCTCGCGCGCCACCGTCTGGCTCGACCGCGGCGAAACCCGCCGCATCGAGAAGGGCTTCAGCGCCTTCGAGGAATGGCGCGATGAAGTACTGGCGGAAGAAGAGCGCGACCAGCACAAGCTGGATCGCAAGATCGTCGCCGAAGAACATTGGCTGCGCTACGGCGTTTCGGGCCGGCGCAAGCGCAACGTCAAACGCCTCGGCAACCTGTTCGAGCTTCGCGATCAGCGCCGCGATTATCGTGGCGTCGCGGGCAAGGCAAACCTTGCGGCCGCTGAGGCTGAAAGCTCCGGTAAGCTGGTGGCCGAGGCGAAGCACATCAGCAAATCGTATGGCGAACGTCCGATCGTCGATGATTTCTCCATTCGCGTCGCGCGTGGCGACCGTATCGGCATTGTCGGTCCGAACGGCGCGGGCAAGACCACGCTCATCAGCATGCTGACCGGGGCCGATTCACCGGACACCGGCACGATCCGCCTCGGCGCCAATATCGAAATGGCGACGCTTGACCAGCATCGCGAAAGCCTCGATCCGAAAACGACGCTGGCTGATGCGCTGACCGGCGGACGCGGCGACAGCATCATGGTCAACGGCAAGCCGAAGCATGTCATCGGCTACATGAAGGACTTTTTGTTTCAGCAGGAGCAGGCCCGCACGCCGCTCGAAGTACTCTCGGGCGGAGAGCGCGGACGGCTGATGCTGGCCCGCGCACTGGCCAAGCCGTCCAACGTGCTGGTGCTGGACGAACCGACCAACGACCTCGATCTTGAAACGCTCGACGTTCTGGAAGAAATGCTCGGCGACTACGACGGCACCGTCATTCTTGTCAGCCACGACCGCGACTTTCTTGACCGCGTCGTAACGTCGGTGATCGCGCCTGAAGGCAACGGCAAGTGGGTGGAGTATGCAGGCGGTTACTCCGACATGCTGGCGCAGCGCGGAGCCGATCTGAAGCAGCGCGCGCTCGAGTCAGCGGCGGCCGACAAGCCGAAAGAAACCAGGGGATCAGCACCTGCGTCCTCGGCAAAGCGCCGTCTCAATTTCAATGAAAAGCACGCGCTGGAAACCTTGCCGAAGACCATGGCGAAGCTTCAGGCCGAGATCGCCAAGCAGCAGAAGCTGCTCGACGATCCAGAGCTTTATGCAAAGGACCGCAAAAAATTCGATGCCGCTTCCGCTGCGATTGCCAAGGCGCACACCGAACTGGATGCCGCCGAGGAAAAATGGATCGAACTGGAAATGCTGCGCGAGGAAATCGAGAGCGGGGTTTGATATGTCCCGTCATCCTGAGGCGCGAGCCGCCTTACGGCGAGCCTCGAAGGATGAAAGGGACATAATGCCAACACGCCGTCGCCCTTCGAGGCCTTCGCTCCGCTACGGCACCTCAGGGTGACGGCTTATGCGACATCCAAATACTTCAGCACACCCCGCCCAGCCGCTGCGCCTGTGGCGAAACAAGCCTGCAACAAATAACCGCCGGTGGGCGCCTCCCAATCCAGCATTTCACCGGCGACAAACACACGGGGCAGTTTGCGCAGCATGAAGTGCGGATCGATTTCGCCGAATGAAATCCCGCCCGCTGTCGAAATCGCACGCTCGATTGGCGCAACACCTGTGAGACGAACCGGAACAGCGTTGATGAAGGCCGCAAGCGTTTCAGGAGTCATCGCGAACAGGTTCAGCCCCTCAGCAATCGCCGCTTCCTGTAACAATCCGATGGCCACCGGCGAAAGACCTGCGGCTTTTCGCAAGTAGGTCGACATCGATTGCTTCAGTCGCGGCCTGCCGACACGCGCCGTCAGATCCGATGCTGCGAGATCGGGCCGCAGCGCGAGATGAACCAGAGCCGCGCCATGCGCAAGCACCGCATCGCGCAACGGAGCCGACAGCGCATAGATCGCACCACCCTCGATGCCACTGCGTGTGATCGTCACCTCGCCACGCATTGTCTCTCCGCCGAAAGACAATGCGACACCCTTCAGCGGCTGTCCCTCAAAGCGGTCGCGGAAAAGATCCGACCATGCGGCACGGAAGCCGGAGTTGGCAGGCCGCAGTGGTGCGATCTCAATGCCCCTCGCCTTGAACGAATCGATCCAGCCACCATCTGCGCCTAACTTGGGCCAACTTGCACCGCCAAGCGCGACCACCGTGGCGTCGGGTTTGAGCGATATCAGACCCTCCGGGGTTTCGAATTGCAATTCGCCCGTCGTACTCCACCCCCTCCAGCGATGCCGCAACGCCAGGCGAACTCCGGACTGATCAAGCCGCCGCAGCCAGGCGCGCAACAACGGCGACGCCTTCATGGCCTGCGGAAACACCCGCCCGCTTGAGCCCACGAAAGTAGATTGGCCCAGACCTTCGCTCCACGCACGCAGCGCTTCGGGTGGAAATGCTTCGATGGCTGGCCGCAGATGCGGCATCGCTTCGCGATAGCGCTGCAGAAAGTGATCGAGCGGTTCGCTGTGGGTGAGATTGAGGCCGCCGCGTCCGGCGAGCAGAAACTTGCGCCCCACCGACGGCATGCGCTCATAGACGGTGACTCGCGCACCGCCCGCCGCCAGAACTTCAGCCGCCATCAGCCCCGCTGGACCGGCACCGATGACGGCGACATCCAAGGTGCTTAACCGCCCATCGGCGGCAGCTTGATGCCCGCGGCCTTGGCGGCCTGTTCGACATACTTGAAGGTCTGGAAGAATGCACCGCCGAGATCACGCGCCGTCGACATATCGCCGATCTTGGCGAAGTTCGCCGCGATGGCGTCCGGCGTCCACTGATCCTGCGGCAGGTTGAGGCCTTCGGTCTCGACGACTTTGATGACCGCGAACGAACCCGCGCCCGCGCCCATGATGGTGCGGGTCGGCGCGTCTTCGCTCAGCAAGTACAGCACGGCAGGCGTGATCGCTTCAGGCTTCATCAGCGCGAGAATCTCCGGCCCGATCAGGCCTTCGGTCATGCGGGTCGCAGCCGTCGGCGAAATTGTGTTGACGCGGATGTTGGTCTTGCGGCCTTCCTCGGCGAGCACGTTCATCAGACCCACCATGCCGGCCTTCGCCGCGGCATAATTCGCCTGCCCGAAGTTGCCGAACAGGCCCGACGATGACGTGGTGACGACGATGCGGCCATAGTTGCGCTCGCGCATGCCGTCCCATACCGCGCGACAGCAGTTGAACGTGCCGGTCAGATGCACGGCGATGACCTTGGCGAAATCATCCGGCTCCATCTTGCCGAACGACTTGTCGCGCAGGATGCCGGCATTCGCGACCATCAAATCGACGCTGCCCCACTTCATCGACGCGCGGGCGACCATTTCCTTGACTTGCTCGAAGTTAGAGACGTCCGCGCCGTCGGCCATCGCCTCGCCGCCCGCCTTGCGGATTTCTTCCACAACCGCTTCAGCCGGACTGACCGAACCGCCGCTGCCGTCGCGCGCCGCGCCCATGTCGTTGACCACAACCCGCGCGCCCAGTTTTGCAAGACCGAGCGCATGCGCGCGACCGAGTCCTGCTCCAGCACCGGTCACAACCGCAACGCGTCCATCGAACCTGATTGCCATGATCGTCCCTTACATTATGCGAAGAAATGCATTCCGAGCCAATCCGCGACCAGCGCAGGCTTTGGCTCACCCTCGATTTCCAGCGTCGTATTGGTACGCGCCAGAAGTTCCTTTGGTGACTTCATGGTCGCCTCGGACAGCACGAACCGCGCGCGCACGCGCTTGCCGGCCCGCACGGGCGTGAGAAACCTGATCTTGTCGAAGCCGTAGTTGATCGACATCGCCGCGCCATTCAGCGTCGGCATGGTGGCATAGGCGAGCTTCGGCAGCACCGACAGCGACAGGAAGCCGTGCGCAATGGTCCCGCCGAATGGCGTTTCGCGCTTTGCACGCTCCGGATCAATGTGGATGAACTGAAAATCTTCGGTCGCATCGGCGAACGCGTCGATCTGCTTCTGATCGATCGTATGCCACTCCGAAACACCAAGCTCTGTGCCCACGAGTTTCAGGTAGTCTTCCAGATTCATCGCAGCGCCCACGAACCATCTCCCGGCTGAAATTCGAACTGGGTTGGCACATTCCACAGATCGGCGGTCCGGCCAAGCGAAATTTGCGGACAAGCACAGACAGGCGGGCGCGTTCGTCCCTTGCCGCAAACGGCGTCCGGACGCCATTTCAAACAGGCTTTTGGAGGGAATTATGCCTGAACGCGGCCTGAGATGTTACCGCGCCGCGCTCTGGGAAGCCTGTAATTCCGGGAAATCCTCCTCCCGGAATTCCTGACCACGCAGCGCATCCTTGCGGTCGTTGTCGTGCTCAAGACGGCGAAGCTGGACGCGGCGAATCTTGCCGGAGATCGTTTTCGGCAACTCCGTCACCAGCTCGATACGGCGGATACGCTTGAACGGCGCCAGCCGCGAGTGAACGTACTTGAAGATCGACAGCGCCGTATCCCGCGTGATCGCGGTGCCCGGCACCAGCGACACATAGGCCTTCGGAAGTGCGAGACGAATGGGGTCCGGCGTCGGCACCACAGCCGCTTCGGCGACGAGCTCATGCTCCAGCAGCACGCTTTCGAGTTCGAACGGACTGATGCGATAATCGGACGACTTGAACACGTCGTCGGAGCGGCCGACGAAAGTCAGGTAACCGTCGTCATCGAGAAACACCACGTCGCCGGTCTGATAGACCGCGCCGTCAGCACCCTTCGGTTTGCCGTCGTCGCCTTGATAGCCAAGCATCAGCCCTGCCGGACGATCCGCGCCGAGCACGAGGCGCACCTCGCCCTCTTTCGCCAGATTGCCGTCGGCGTCAGCCACCTGAACCTTGTAGCCCGGCATTGGCCGCCCCATCGAGCCGACTTTCACCGGCTGTCCCGGCGAATTGCCGGCCAGCGCCGTTGTCTCGGTCTGTCCGTAGCCGTCGCGAATTGTGAGGCCCCACGCCGCCTTGACCTGATCGATCACCTCCGGATTGAGCGGCTCGCCTGCGCCGCAGACCTCGCGCACGGAAACCTTGTAGTCCGCAAGCCGCTCCTGAATGAACAGCCGCCATACGGTCGGCGGCGCGCACAGCGTCGTTACGCCACAGCGCGCGACCGTGGCCAGCAGACCTTTGGCATCGAAGCGCGGCTGGTTGACGATGAAGATGGTTGCGCCGGCGTTCCACGGCGAGAAGAAGCAGCTCCACGCATGCTTGGCCCAGCCCGGCGACGAAATGTTGAGATGAATATCGCCCGGCTGAAGTCCGAGCCAATACATCGTGGACAGCGACCCGACCGGATAACTGCTATGGCTATGCAGCACGAGCTTCGGCTTGGCCGTGGTGCCGGACGTGAAATACAGCAGCATCGGATCGTTCGCGTTGGTCGCGCCATCCGGTGTGAACGTCGCCGGATAATTCGCTGCGTCCTCGAAACGCCGCCAGCCTTTGTGTTCGGAGGTTGCGCCCACGACAATCCGCGTAAAGCCCTCGCCGCCGAGACCTTCGAACTTTGCGACCTGATCCTGTGTCGCGACAACAATCTTCGCCTTGCCGCGATCGAGACGGTCGCGCAATTCGTCCGCTGTCAGCAGCGTCGTCGCGGGGATCACAATGACGCCGAGCTTCATGGCGGCAAGCATCGTTTCCCACAATGGCACCACATTGCCGAGCAGCAACAGCAGGTGGTCGCCGCGCTTGAGCCCCAGATCGTGCAGGAAGTTCGCGGTCTGATTGGATCGGCGCGACAGCTCCGCGAACGATAGCTTTGTCTCGGTATTCGTAGCTGCATCGACGATCCAGAGCGCCGTGCGGTCACGGCTTTCGGGATTGCCGGCCAGACCAGCATCGAACCAGTCGAGCGCCCAGTTGAACTGCTTCTCATCCGGCCAGCGGAACTCCGCAATGGCCTTATCGTAGTCGTTACGATGCTTGAGCAGGAAAGCGCGCGCGTCCTGGAATGTCGTCATCAAGAAATCCTATTTCGCCAGCCCACGAACATGCTTGATGATACCGGAGAAATCGACTCCGCCGTGGCCGGCTTTCTCGAAGGCGTCATAGATGCTTTCCGCATGTGCGCCGAGCGGCGTGGCCGCACCGGCGGCTTTCGCGGCTTCCTGCGACAGACGCAAATCCTTCAGCATCAGCGCCGCGGCGAAGCCCGGCTTGTACTCGTTGTTGGCGGGCGAAGCCGGAACCGGACCCGGCACCGGACAATACGTAGTCAGCGACCAGCACTGGCCCGACGAGGTCGACGCCACGTCGAACAGCGCCTGATGCGACAGGCCCAGCTTCTCGCCGAGCGCGAACGCTTCCGATACGCCGATCATCGAGATGCCGAGGATCATGTTGTTGCAGATCTTGGCCGCCTGCCCTGCGCCGGCCTCTCCGCAGTGGACGACCTTCTTGCCCATGTTTTCCAGAATGGGCTTTGCAGCCGCAAATGCCGCAGCGGTCCCACCGCACATGAATGTCAGCGTCGCGCCCTTCGCGCCGCCAGTACCGCCGGACACCGGGGCGTCGATCGAGGGCAAGTTGTGTTCGGTTGCGTGAGCGTGCGCAAGCCGGGCACTTTCGACATCGATCGTCGAGCAATCGATCATCAGCGTGTTCTTGCCGACCGAAGGAATGATCTCTTTCCACACGCCCAGAACATGCTTGCCTGCGGGAAGCATGGTAACGACGATCTGCGCGTCCTTCACGGCTTCCGCAGCACTCGCCGCAATGCCGACGCCATCCGCTTTGGCGGCGTCCTTCGACGCCTGCACGAGGTCGAAACCCTGAACCTTGTGACCTGCCTTGACGAGGTTGGCCGCCATGGGTCCACCCATGTTGCCAAGACCGATGAATGCAATGTTTGCCATTTCCTGCCCTCGTTATTGTTGGTTCAATGACTTCAGTCTGGAAAACCCAGCTTGTATTTTCCGTTCGGCGCGAAGTACTTCTCGACGATCTCGGGAGTGACATCCTCGATCCGCGACGGCGACCACTTCGGGTTGCGGTCCTTGTCGATAATGGCTGCGCGAACACCCTCGACGAATTCAGCGCTTGTGAACACCGCCAGCGCCGAGTTGTATTCGCGAACGAGGCTTTCCTTGAGCGATTTGGAAGTGCGCGCACGGCGCAGCAGTTCCAATGTCACCTTGAGCGCGGTCGGCGATTTTTCCGACAGCGCCTTGAGCGTCGCCAGCGCAAACTCCGAACCATCATCTTCCAACGCTGCTACGATGTCTTCCATCGTGTCATGCCCGAAAGCGCGGTCTATCTGCTCGCGATGGGCAGCAACCGGCGCCTGAATGTCAGCCGCTGCATATCGCCCCATGATCGCACGAACATCGTCGCTGGTCGCCCGCAGCGGCGCATTGGTCAACGCGTCACGCAGCGCCGGCCAGTTGCTCGAAGCAATCAGAACATCCGCCGCACCTGCATAGACCGCATCGGCACCGGTCATGGTTTGCCCCGTCAGGGCAAAGTAGGTTCCGATTTCGCCGGGCGCACGCGACAATAGCCACGTCCCGCCCACGTCCGGGAAGAAGCCAAGACCGACCTCGGGCATCGCCATCTTCGTCTTATCGGTCACGATCCGATGCGCGCCATGCGCCGACAGCCCAACGCCGCCGCCCATGACGAGACCGTCCATGTAGGCAACATAAGGCTTCGGAAACTCCGGAATGCGCGCGTTCAGAATGTACTCTTCGCGCCAGAAGACCGGCCCGAGATCGCCGCCCGCCTTCGCGCTTTCATAAAGCCCGCGAATGTCGCCACCGGCACACAGTCCGCGCTCGCCCGCGCCTTCCAGCAACACCAGCGACACACCAGGATCCGCCTCGAATTCATCGAGCGCAACCACGATCTCGCGCGTCATCTCGAGCGTCAGCGCGTTGATCGCCTTCGGACGGTTCAGCCGGATGATTCCCGCCGCGCCCTCGCGGCAGGTGATCAGGTCCTTTTCCGGTGATTCAGCCATCGCCGCATGCGCACTCATCGCGCACCTTCGATCAGCTTGCGCGCAACGATCACGCGCATGATTTCGTTGGTCCCTTCAAGAATTTGATGCACCCGCAGATCCCGTACAATTTTTTCGACACCGTATTCCGACAGATAGCCGTACCCGCCGTGCAGTTGCAGCGCCTGATTGGCAATTTCAAAACCGGCATCGGTGCCGAAACGTTTGGCCATCGCGCAAAGCATGGTCGCGTCGGGATCCTTGCGGTCGAGCGCAGCAGCAGCCCGCCACAGGAACGAGCGCGCGGCTTCAAGCTCTATGGCCATATCAGCGAGACGGAACTGCAGTGCCTGAAATTCGTCGAGCCGCTGGCCGAAGGCCCGACGCTCCTTCAGGTAAGCGAGCGACTTGTCGAGCGCCGATTGCGCGCCGCCGAGCGAGCAAGCCGCGATATTGAGGCGTCCACCGTCAAGGCCGGACATGGCGATCTTGAAACCAATGCCCTCTTCGCCAATGCGATTGGCGACAGGAACTCGCACATTCTCGAAGATCACCGCGCGGGTCGGCTGTGCGTTCCAGCCCATCTTGCGTTCATTGGCACCAAACGACAGGCCCGGCGTATCGCCCTCGACCACCAGCGTGGAAATACCGCCCGCACCATTGCCGCCGGTGCGTGCCATCACAACGTAGATGTCGCTTTTCCCCGCCCCGGAGATGAACTGCTTCTGACCGTTCAGGACATAATGATCGCCATCGCGCACCGCGCGCGTGCTGAGTGCCGCCGCATCCGAGCCGGCGCCCGGCTCAGTGAGGCAATAGCTCGCCAGAAATTCCATGGTGCAAAGACGCGGCAGCCATTTCTGGCGCTGCGCGTCCGAGCCGTAGTGGTCGATCATCCACGAAGCCATGTTGTGGATCGAGATGAACGCCGAAACGGTCGGACATCCGGTTGCCAGCGCCTCGAAGATCAGCGCGGCATCGAAACGTGTCAGTGCCGATCCACCGACATCGTCACGAATGTAGATGCCGCCGATGCCGAGCGCTGCCGCTTCACGCATCACGTCGACGGGAAAGAATTTTTCCTCGTCCCATTTCAACGCAAACGGCGCGATTTTCTCAGCCGCGAATTCGCGAGCCATATCGCGAACCGCAATCTGATCCTCAGTGAGTGCGAACTGCATCTCGCCCGCTTTGCTGCGTCAGCTGGTCGGTATCGAGAAATCAGCGCCTTCCTTGACGCCGGACGGCCAACGCGAGGTCACCGTCTTGGTCTTGGTGTAGAAGCGCACGGAATCCGGTCCATACTGGTTGAGATCGCCGAAGCCGGAGCGCTTCCAACCACCGAACGTGTAATAGGCCACCGGCACAGGGATCGGCACGTTGATGCCGACCATGCCGACATTGACCTTGGCTGCGAACTCGCGCGCGGCATCGCCGTCGCGGGTGAAGATCGCAACACCGTTGCCATACTCATGGTCGGACGGCAGGGCGACGGCTTCGTCGAAGTCCTTGGCACGCACCACCGACAGCACCGGGCCGAAGATTTCTTCCTTGTAGATGCGCATGTCCTTGGTGACGTTGTCGAACAGACAGCCGCCCATGTAGAAGCCCTTCTCGTAGCCCTGCATCTTGAAGCCACGGCCATCAACGGCGAGCTTGGCGCCTTCCTTGATGCCGATCTCGACATAATCCTTCACACGCTCCAGCGCGGCCTTTGTCACCAATGGGCCGTAGTCGGCCGTCGGATCGGTCGACAGGCCAATCTTCAGGCTCTCGACACGCGGGATCAGCTTTTCCATCAAACGATCAGCCGTGGTCTTGCCGACCGGTACTGCGACCGAAACCGCCATACAACGTTCGCCAGCCGCACCATACCCTGCGCCAATCAAGGCATCCACCGACTGGTCCATGTCGGCGTCCGGCATGATGATCATATGGTTCTTGGCGCCACCGAAGCACTGCGCGCGCTTGCCCGTCGCTGCGGCACGCTCATAGATGTACTGCGCAATCGACGAAGACCCCACGAAGCCGACAGCCGCGATATCGCGGTCATCCAGAATCGCATCCACCGATTCCTTGTCGCCGTTGACGACGTTCAGAATGCCTGGCGGAAGCCCTGCTTCGAGCATCAGTTCTGCAAGCTTCATCGGCACGCCTGGATCGCGCTCCGACGGCTTGAGGATGAACGCGTTGCCGCAAGCGATCGCCGGCGCGAACTTCCACATCGGGATCATGGCCGGGAAATTGAAGGGTGTGATGCCCGCAACCACGCCAAGTGGCTGCCGCATGGAATAGAGATCGATGCCGGGGCCAGCGCCTTCGGTGTATTCGCCCTTCATCAGGTGCGGGATTCCGAGCGCGAATTCGACAACCTCGACGCCACGCAAAATGTCGCCCTTGGCGTCGGGAATCGTTTTACCGTGCTCGCGGGCCAGCAATTCGGCCATGGCGTCGTTATCGCGCGCGACGAGTTCAAGGAACTTCATCAGAACGCGGGTCCGGCGCTGCGGGTTGGTCGCCGCCCAATCGGGTTGCGCCGCCTTTGCGTTTTCAATGGCGGCTCGGGTCTCGGCTTTGGAAGCAAGCGCAACCTGGGCCTGAACTTCACCGGTCATGGGCTCAAAGACGTCCGCAAACCGGCCTGACGTACCCTTAACGTGTTTTCCGCCGATAAAGTGCCCGATCGAACGCATGCGTAACCTCCAAAAGCGAATGTTTCGAAGGTTCTAGCACCGCAACAACTGGAATAGGAACCCGGTTCTGCGCACAGCACGGTGGCGTGCAATGCAAAGAGATATTGCCTGGCGTTCAGGCCTCGGTTTTCGGTTTGGGCTTCGTCGTGCGCGGTTTTGCCGCGTTCTCGCCCCGCAACGCTGCGTGGCGGCCCGCGCTAAGGATTTCGTCGGAGAATTCGCCCGTCCCTGCCGCGCGCGCCAGGATCATCGCCCCCATGATCGTCGAGAGCACAGCGATAGCTTCGCGGCGGGCCGTCTTTGTGGGCAGGCTTGGGGATTGCTCCGCCAGCATCGAGATCATGTCTTCGAGCTTGCTGGCGAATGCCTTGCGCGTTTTTGGATTGGCCCGCGACACCTCGACGCCCAGCGACGGCAATGCACAGCCGTTACCGACGTCGTCGCGATGCTCGGCGGACAGATAGCCGTTCACGATCGAAGCAAGGCGCTTGTCTTCCGGCAACTGCTCCGCGCGCTTGCGCCACCGCCCTGTGGTCTGCTGCATCGCATGGGCGAAGGCCTCGCTGATCAGCGCGTCGCGCGACGAAAAGTGGGCATAGAATCCGCCGTGGGTCAGACCGGCTTCCTTCATCAGATCAGCCACCCCGAGACTCGCCGCGCCGCGCTCGCGCAGACGCACGGACGCATTCTTCACGATCCGCTCGTGGGTTTCCGCCTTGTGATCCTTGGAGTAACGCATCACCGCCTCATCAGATGTCTCAGATCATATAATAACATATCTTAGCGAGAAAAATGCTTGTTTCGGGCGCAAAATGGCTGCCATGCACGGTATTTGACGAAGGATAACGGATCGCGCACCATCGCGCATACCGACACCTTCTCGCAACCGTCAGGCTTCCGAAAAATGCAAACGATCAACGACTATTGCAACGTCACCCGTCGCGACAACGGCATCGCACAATTAACGATCACCAACGCCGGTCCACTCAACATCATGAACTCGGCAGTAATCCATGGCGTTCGCGAAGGGCTGGAATTGCTTGGGAAGGACCGCGACGTCCGCGTGTTGATTGTCAGGGGTTCCGGCGAGACAAGCATGATCGGCGGCGCGGACATCAAGGAGATGGCGACACTCGATCAGGTCTCGGCTGAAAAATTCATCACCGGGTTGCGCGACCTCTGCGAAGCTGTCCGGCAGTTTCCAACGCCGGTGATTGCGCGGCTGCGCGGATGGTGTCTCGGAGGCGGACTTGAGTTTGCCGCAGCATGCGATCTGAGGATCGCATCGCAAGAGGCGAAGTTCGCAATGCCGGAGGTCAAGGTTGGTATCCCCTCGGTGATCCACGCGGCCCTGTTGCCAAGGTTAGTTGGCTGGGGACGTGCGCGCTGGCTAATCCTGACTGCGGCCACGATCGATGCGCCGACCGCATTGAACTGGGGACTTGTCGATCAGGTCGTCTCCGAAGCCGATCTTGACGAGGCGATCACAACCGCAGCCTCCGCCATCGCGGAATGCGGACCGGAAGCCATGCGAAATCAGAAGGCCCTCTTGAGGGAGTGGGAAGAACTCCCACTTACGGAATCGATCAATCTCAGTGTCGGCGTGTTCGGGAAGTCGTTCCTGACGGGCGAACCCCAGCGCCACATGCAGGCTTTTCTCGACAGACGAAAATAACTCATCCGACGCACGAAAATAATTCATGCGAATTTTGGCATACCAAGGCATGTTTTAAACGCTGGGCTGCTTGTCCGGACTCGATTCATGCTTTTATTGTCCGGACGCGGATTGCAATTTCCGCGTCCTTTCATATGATGCATGTCATCTAACACGGTCAGGCTCCGTGCGCGAACCAGGAGAGCAGTTGCATGTCCACGTCCGATCCCGTCGTCATCGTTTCCGCAGTTCGCACTCCCCTTGGCCGCTTTCAGGGCGACCTGTCATCGCTTAGCGGACATAATCTCGGCTCCCACGCCATCGGTGCCGCGCTGGAACGGGCCAAGCTGTCGCCCGACCGGATCGACGAGGTTCTGATGGGCTGCGTTCTTCCAGCGGGACAAGGACAGGCCCCTGCCCGTCAGGCTGCACGCGGCGCGAAGTTGCCGGACGCCACCGGCGCAACCACCATTAACAAGGTGTGCGGATCGGGCATGAAGGCCACTATGCTGGCTCACGACCTGATCAATGCAGGCTCGGCGAACATCGTTATTTCCGGCGGTATGGAAAGCATGACCAATGCGCCATACCTTCTTCAAAAGGCGCGCGGCGGCTATCGCGTCGGCCACGACCGCATCATCGATCACATGATGATGGATGGCCTCGAAGACGCTTACGAGACCGGCCGTTCGATGGGTGACTTCGGCGAAGCCGCCGCGGAAGCCTATCAGTTCAGCCGCAAGGACCAGGACGACTACGCTGTCGAGACGCTGACCCGGGCGCGTAACGCCGTCCAGAGCGGCGCTTTCAAGAAGGAGATCGCGCCGATTTCCGTCAAGGAAAAGGCAGGCGTTCGTGTCGTTGAAAACGACGAACATCCGCTGAAGGTCGATCCGGCCAAGATTCCCAACCTGAAGCCAGCGTTCCGACCGAACGGCACCATTACCCCCGCAGCCTCCTCAGCGAACGCCGACGGTGCGGCCGCGCTGATTTTGACCCGTCGTTCGATCGCGGAACGCGAGGGCCTGCCGATCCTTGCCGAGATTAAGGGTCACTCAACGCACAGCCAGGCTCCCGACTGGTTCACGACCGCTCCCATTCCCGCGATCCGCAAACTGCTCGAGAAGGTCGGCTGGAGCGTCAGCGACGTCGATCTTTTCGAAATCAATGAAGCCTTCGCCGTGGTGCCGATGGCAGCCGCCAAGGATCTCGGAATTCCGCGCGACAAACTGAACGTCAACGGCGGCGCGTGCGCGCTCGGCCACCCGATCGGCGCAACCGGCGCCCGGCTGATCGTGACGTTGCTGCACGCGATGGAGAAGAACAACGTTCAGCGCGGCATTGCCTCGCTCTGCATCGGCGGCGGCGAAGCCACCGCTATCGCTGTCGAGCGCAAGCTCAACTGATCGGCCTAGTGGTCCGATTCTAACATTCGCATCCCGTTTCATCCGGCATTCCTGCGAATGTTAGAATCAAAGGACCACCAGAAAATATGAATTTCTAGTGGAGTTTTGGATTTGACATTCGCTTTGAGGACTCGCTGCCGGCGGGTCGCGAATGTCAAATCCACTCCACTAGCGCCAACTTGCAATGCACCGGCGGGATTCCGCCGGTGTGCTAAGCCGCACACCCGGCAAGCGGGCTGCGTTGTCTCTCAGCAACCTGTGGTGAAATCGTGAAACGAAACAGCTCCATACGACGGATCGTTGTCACCGGAATGGGCGCCGTCTCGCCGCTCGGCTGCGGCGTCGAGAGCAACTGGTCGCGTTTGATTGCCGGTCAGTCCGGCATCCGCGCATTGTCTGACAATGTCGCCGCTGACCTGCCGGTGAAAGCCTGTGGCACTGTGCCCGACATCGTTGATGATCCGGAATTCGGCTTCGATCCGGACCGCGCTGTTCAAAAGAAAGACCAGAAGAAGATGGATCGCTTTATCCAGTTCGCCATGCTGGCGGCGGACGAAGCGATCGCACAGGCCGGATGGGCTCCTCAGGATGCGCGTTCGCGCGAACGCACGGCGACCATCATCGGCTCCGGCGTAGGTGGGTTTCCCGCCATTGTCGATGCGGTCCGCACGACTGATGAACGCGGCGTTCGCCGCCTGTCACCGTTCACTGTCCCATCGTTTCTCGTCAACCTCGCCGCCGGACAGGTTTCGATCCGTCACGGTTTCAAGGGCCCGCTGGGTGCACCGGTGACCGCATGCGCGGCCGGCGTGCAGGCCATCGGGGACGCCGCACGTCTTCTGCTCGCGGGCGAAGCGGATGTCGCAATCGCCGGCGGAGCGGAAGCGTGTATCGATCGCGTCAGCCTCGGCGGGTTCGCCGCCGCCCGCGCGCTCTCCACCAATTTCAACGATGAACCGCAGCGTGCCTCGCGTCCTTTCGACCGCGACCGCGACGGCTTCGTGATGGGTGAAGGCGCGGGTATTGTGGTCATCGAAACGCTCGACCATGCGCTGAGCCGCGGCGCAACTCCGATTGCCGAACTTGTCGGTTATGGCACGACGTCGGATGCCTACCACATGACGGCCGGACCGGAAGATGGCGACGGCGCGCGCCGCTCGATCGAAATCGCCCTGCGCCAGGCCGGCATTTCTCCAATCGAGGTTCAGCACCTCAACGCTCATGCGACCTCGACGCCGGTTGGCGATAATGGCGAGCTCGCAGCGATCAAGGCGGTGTTTGGTACCGATGGACGGGTCGCGGTCAGTTCAACGAAGTCTGCGACGGGCCATCTGCTCGGCGCGGCGGGTGGTCTCGAGGCCATCTTCTCGGTGCTGGCTTTGCGCGACCAGATCGCGCCGGCCACGCTCAATCTCGATCACCCGGATGCTGCCGCGGAAGGCATCGATCTTGTGCGCAGTGCCGCGCGGCCTATGGCGATAGAGCACGTGCTGTCAAACGGCTTCGGCTTCGGCGGCGTGAATGCGAGCGTTTTGTTCCGCGCTTGGTAACGGCGCGGATCAAGTCTTCCTGACTACCGCTCGCTTGTTCTTCGCAAGCAGATAGTCTCGCGTCACCGTCGTCGCGCCGCGCCCGGGTTTGTACATCAGCTCGTCGGAGGAGACCGCTCGGCCTGAGGTGCTCCGTACGATCAGTGGTTTGATCGCCGCGCCGCTTTCGCGATCAACAGCAACGACCGGCTCGTTGCCGGGTCCGGACACCCAGCGGTCGCCCCATTGCATGATCGCCATCAGCGGAGCCTGAAATTCTTTCGCCTTTTGTGTCGGAACGTACTCGAAACGTGTTCCGCGTTTGCCAACGTCCATTTGCGCCAGCATCCCCTCCTCGACGAGATGCCGCAACCGGTCGGTCAGCGTATTCCGTGCGATGCCGAGTCCGCGCATAAAGCCTTCGAACGTTCGAACACCTGCCAGCGCGTCCCGCAGGATCAGAAGAGACCACGCATCGCCGAGCACCGCGAGCGCACGCGCGACCGAGCAGTTCAGCCGTGCGAAAGAGGGTTCGCGCATACCAGTCATTTCCTTCATTTAGTTGCTGGTTCAGATTAGTTGTAATATCGGACTAAACAAAACATTTTTCGCTCAGCCGCAAGCGGCGACTTTGGGAGGACACCATGCATAGCGTTCAGCTCAATGCGTTCGGCAAGCCGTGGGAAGTGGTCGAAACCGTCACACTTCCCGATCCCGGCGCTCCCGGAGCCGGCGAAATCGTTATCGATATGGAGTTCTCACCGATCAACCCTTCGGATCTCGTGCTGATGCGTGGCCTTTATGGCGTGCAGCCAAAACTGCCCGCACCCGTCGGCACTGAAGGCGTAGCACGCGTGACCAAAGTTGGTTCTGGTGTTGCCGGAATCAGGGAAGGCGATCGCGTGCTGTTTCCAAGAGGAACATCGACGTGGCTGACGCGCAGCAAGGTCAAGGCCGACGGACTGTTTGCATTGCCGGCTGATGCGGACCCGCAGCAGCTTTCGATGCTGATGGTCAATCCACCGACGGCATACCTTCTGTTGACAGAGTACGTCTCTCTCAAGAAGGGCGACTGGGTCATTCAGAGCGCCGGCAATTCTGGTGTCGGTCGTGCGGTCATCGCCATCGCTAAACAGATGGGTGTTCATACCGTCAGCGTCGTGCGTCGTCCTGAGTTGGTCGACGAACTGAAAAAGCTCGGCGCTGACATTGTTCTCGTTGAAGGTCCTGATTTGGCCAAACGGGTCGCGGAAGCGACGGGCAAGGCGAAAATCATGCTTGCGCTCGACAGCGTTGGGGGCCCGGGTCTGATGTCGCTGAACGATTGTCTGGCCAACGGCGGTACGCTGGTCGCTTATGGTGTCATGAGCGGCGGGCCGGGTCCCTTCTTCACGGCGCCTAACATCTTTCGCGATCTCACGCTCAAAGGCTTCTGGCTGTTGAACTGGTTCAACAAGAATCCCCCGGCGCGCGTTGTTGAGGTTCAGAAGAGAATGGCCGGCTGGATCGCAGACGGAACAATCTTTACGCCCGTGGAAGCGACCTACCCGCTCATCGAGTCCGCAGCCGCGATTTCCCACGCCGCAAAAGGTACGGGAAAAATCCTCTTTAAGGGCTCCTGACGGTGCGCTTCAAGAACCTCTGGATGGACTTGAGCAATGCGCTCCCCGTCGAACCAGCGATGCATGGAAGGCTTGCCTGTTCAGCGCCGCCGGACTGGCCTAGAAAGAACGGGCATCACCGGAGCGCCCCATGACCCAGTCCGCCATCGACGACCGCAACGCCGATCAGATCGCCTACTGGAATGGTCCTGCCGGCCGTCACTGGACCGATCGGCAGCAACTTCAGGATGTCGTCCTTGGGCCTGTGTCCGAAGTCCTGATCGATCGTGCCGCCGTCAAAGCCGGTGAAACCGTGATCGACGTCGGCTGCGGCTGCGGAGCCACCTCTTTCGATCTTCTGAAAAAGGTTGGCCCCGCTGGGCGCGTCATCGGTGTGGACATTTCCGAGCCCATGCTGGGCCGGGCCCGAGAGCTTGCGCCCGCGGGTGCGCCGGTCGAATTCATACTGGCCGACGCGACGGTTTACCCATTCGCTCCGGCGAGCACGGATCTGCTGTTTTCCCGGTTCGGCGTGATGTTCTTTGCACACCCCTCGGACTCCTTCGCGAACATGCGCAAGGCATTGCGGCCGAACGGCCGCCTTGCGTTCGCTTGCTGGCGCACGCCGCGCGACAACCCCTGGATGATGCTCGGCCTGCAGGAAGCGTACAAACATGTGCCGAAGCTTCCGGAAATGAAGCCGGACGATCCGGGTCCCTTCTCGTTTGCCAGCGAGGACCGTGTTCGCCGCATTCTTGACGAGGCTGGCTTCGCCAACATCGGGATGGAGCGGATCGATCTATCGCTCGACATCGCGACCGGCCGCGGACTTGAAGCCGCCATTGAGACGACTCTTGCTATCGGCCCCACCAGCCGCGCGCTTGAGAACCAGCCGCCTGACAAGATCGAAGCGACCACGCAATCGCTTCGCTCCGCACTCGCCGCGCATCAAAAAGGCGACACGGTCCCGCTCGGCGGCTCGATCTGGATCGTGACCGCAGCAAACGGCCGCTAGCCTTCCAGCGTCGTCGCGGCCTTCGTCATCGTTGCTTGCCCACCGCAAATCGGAACCTATCGCCGCTTAGGGCGATTATCCGAGGGCAGTATCAATTGCGGAGACAGTTATGGCGCGGAAATATTCAAAGGCCGCAACGAAAAAAGTCGCGCGTGCATTGCACAAGCGAAAGGGCACGTTGAAGAGCGGAAGATCGGGCAAGACGGTCAAGAGTCGAAAGCAGGCAATCGCTATCGGCCTTTCCGAAGCGCGAAAGGAAGGGAAAAAAGTGCCCGCGAAGAAGTCCGTAAAGAAATCCCGCACAACAAAACCAGCGAAGAAAGCCAAGCGATCGAAATCATAGCTTGCGGCTCAACTCCTCCGACGATGGTTGAAAGCCACACCGCGCGGATAATACGAAGCATAGGAAGGGGTTATCCGCAGGAACGCGTCTCCCCCCGCTCGACAAGGCCAAAACGGGCTTTTAGTCTGCGCCAAACTCGAAACGGGGATAGGAGATGCGACGCGGGATCTGTTGTGCGCTGGCGCTTGCGGTTGCCTTGTTCTCGCAACCCGCAACAGGCTTCGCACAGACTGACTCCAGCGCGGAAATCACCTTCTGGAATTCGGTGAAGGACTCGCGGAATCCTGCTGAAATCGCGGCCTACCTCGACAAGTATCCAAACGGGAATTTCGCTCCGCTTGCCAAAATTCGACTTGAATCGCTCAAGCCGAAAGCTCCAGCACCGCCTGCCGAGCAATGGGCCGCTATCGGCTTTGCGGCGCGCGGAGCATGGGGTGCGGTGTGGCAAAAGGCGACGCGAGATGAGGCAGAGGCGCGCGCATTGACCCTTTGCGTCAACAACGGCGGCCGCGGCTGCAAGATTTCCTCAACAACCAAATGTGGCGCGATGGCCTTCTATACCACCCGCATTCGGCGGACCCGTTACTGGGGGGCATACACCGCCGAAGCCGCAACGCTCGGTCAGGCTATCGATGCCGCCTCGGCGCGCTGCCGCAAGGAGGGCCGCAGCCCCGCGGATTGCAACATCCGCGCCTCGTTCTGCGCCGACGGCAGCCACAAAAGCTGATCGCCCCGGCATCTACTCTGCCGGGATCACATCCACCGCTACAGCCAATTTTTGTTTGCGCGACCCGACGATCACACCATCAACCGGCGAAACATCCGTGTAATCGCGGCCGACGGCCAAAACGACATGGTCGTTGCCAATCACCAGATCGTTGGTCGGATCGAAGCCCATCCAGCCGATCTCCGCCCCGCACCAAACCGAGACCCATGCATGCGTGGCGTCCGCGCCCTGAAGCCGTGGTCGGCCCGGCGGCGGCGTGGTTCGTAGATAGCCGCTGACATAGGCTGCCGGCAGCCCAAGACCGCGCAGTCCTGCGATCATGACGTGTGCAAAATCCTGGCACACTCCGCGCCGGTTCTCGTAAACGTCCCGCAGTGGCGTGGAGATTTCCGTCGCTTTTGGATCGTAGACAAAATCCTGATTGATCCGCCACATCAAGTCTGCAGTCGAACCGAATATCCCGGCATCCGACGGAAAACTTGCCGCTGCATACTCCGTGACCGGTGACAGGATGGGCACCAGTGGGCTTGCGAACAGGTAGCCCACCGGAGAACTCGCCGCGAGGCCATTCGTCGTGAACGCCGCCTCGCGCACCTTCTCCCAGGGCGGAGATTTCATGTCGCGAGGTGGCGCGGCACGCGCGACATCCACGCGCGATCGCGCATCGATACGCAAAACACGATGAGCAGCCTCGATCACGATGCTTTCGGTACGGATTCCGAAAAAGTCCGTCCTCACCGTGCGCTCCAGCGGGCCCGGTTTAATCTCGACGCTATGCGAGATCAATTGCTGGCCATCACCAGTTTTCGGTTCAAGCCTTAGTGAACACCGCGCGAAGCTGACTGCGCTTTCGTAAGAGTACGTCGTGACATGACGGATGTCGTAAATCACGCGAACCCCGTCAGCTTCTCCGGGCGCAATGCGCTACTGCCGTGCGGGAAGTAATGCGAGCCGATGGCATCGGCGAGGTTGAGCAGATTTTGCTCGAGCGAGAACAACGCCTTGGTATCGAAGGCCTCCGCTTCACCGGCCGTCATGACGGCTTGAAGCGTCACGGCAAGACGATGCGGCCGATCGATTAGCCCGCCTTCTCCCATGCTCGGAAGACTGGCGATGTGCTCATTGAGCGCGGCGATCTGAAACGCGACGGAACGCGGATTGTATGTGTCCAGCACCACCAGATCGCGTACTGGCGCCAGCAGCGGTCCAACCAGATAGCGCGAGCGATAGGTGATCTGGCAATCGACCAGCGTCAGCAGCAGATCGAGATCCTCGCCGGTTGCAGCATCGTAAGCGAACTGGCGCGCGAAACGAGCGATGTTGATCGCGCGCTCCACGCGCCGTCCCATTTCCAGAAAACGCCAGCCAGCCGCGCGGTTCATGTTCTCCTGCGCAAGGCCTGCGAACGTCGCCAGCGATTGCAAAGTCCACTCGGCAGCCTCCAGCAGCGCCTCGTCGTCCTCGGCCTTTTCCGACAGGCGCTCCACCATGCCGGTGATGACATGCCATGCGTCGGGCGACAACCGCTCGCGCAATGTCCTCGCTGTGCGTTGCGCCGAACGGACCAGTGATAGCGCGGAGCCGAATTTGTCGTGCGCCTGCAACGACTGCGCGGCGGTAGTGGCCAGCTTGGCGCGCGCAGACGGCGTGGTCGCGCCCCAAGCAACGAGGAGGCGCTGTATCCGCTCGATCACCGGCTGCATTGGCGACGGGCCCTTGCCGGGCTCTCGCAACGCGCCGCCCAGTGCGCGCACCAGCCGTAGCGTAGCTTCGGCGCGCTCCAGATAGCGGCCGAGCCAGAACAGATTATCCGCCGCACGGCTCGGTACCCATCCGGCGATGCGCTTGATGCGAACGGCGTCGCTCGGCGGCAGCAGCGTCGAAGTGGCGACTTCCTTCTCTGACACCACCCAGACGTCGGCGGCGCGGGTGCCCTCGCCCATGGATACCGCCCGCGCATCGGGCTGATCGGCGATACGACAGAACCCGCCCGGCAGGATAGTCCAGCCGTTCGGCGTGGCAGCGGCAAACACCCGAAGCACGAACGGGCGCGGCGAGATGTGACCGTTATCCCACACCGGCGTGGTGGAAAGGCGCACCATCTCCTGCCCGACGTAGTCGATGCCGCGCTTGCCGATCGCTGCAACCAGTTGCGCGCGCTCGTCCCTGGACAGCGAGCCGCCGATAATCGGACCGCGCCCCGGAAAGCCGGGTACTGATTGGCCGTAAGCGCCTTCGATGGCCATATCGTCCAGACGTGACAGCACCTCCTCGCGCGCCGATTTCTGTCCGCACCACCATGTCGCGATGTGCGGCATCTTCAGCCCTTCGCCGAAGAAGCGCTGGCTGAGGCTCGGCAAGAATCCAAGCAGCGTTCGCGCCTCCATCACGCCGGATCCGGGCATGTTCGCCACCGCAACACCGCCCTTTCTGACGACGTCGATCAGGCCCGGCACGCCGAGCATGGATCGGGCGTCGAGCTCGAGCGGGTCGAGCGAATTGGAATCGACCCGCCGCAACAGCACATCGAGCCGTTTCAGGCCAGCCACGGTGCGGACATGCAGCCGGTCTTCGCTCACCGCGAGATCGTCGCCCTCCACCAACAGGAAGCCGAGATAACGCGCCAGTGTGGCGTGCTCGAAATACGTCTCGCTCAAATTGCCGGGTGTCAGCAAGCCGATACGCGGCTCGTCGCGATCCGAGATCCCCCGCAAGCTGTCGCGGAATGCTTCAAAAAAAGGCGCAACGCGCTCGACATTCATCGACGTGTAAAGATTTGTCAGCGCGCGAGACAGCACCAGCCGATTTTCCAGTGCATACCCCGCGCCGGATGGCGCCTGTGTGCGGTCGGACAAAACCCACCAGCGCCCATCCGGACCGCGACCGATGTCGGCGGCATAGAGATTGAGATACTGGCCGCCGGGCGGCGATACACCGGAGACGGAGCGCAGATATTCCGAGCTTCCTGCGATAGCGGCCGCGGGCAATGCGCCATCGGCAATCAACCGGCCCTCGCCATACAGATCGCGCAAGATCAGTTCAAACAATTGGGCCCGCTGGGCAACACCTTCAGAAATCTGCTTCCATTCGGCTTCGTCGATCAGCAGAGGCAGGTGACTGAGCGGCCACATCCGGTCTGCCGCATCCCCCGGCGTCCGATAGGTAACGCCGGCCTCGCGCATATGTTGATCGGCGGACGCAAAACGGCGCTCGATTTCGCCGGGCGCAAGCGTGGAGAATGCATCAAAGAACCGGGCCCAAACCTCGCGAGGCTGACCTTTGGCATCGAGAAACTCGTCGGGAATTCCAGGGAGCGGCGCATAGCCGCGTGTGCAGTCCAGAAGGTCCTGCTGCACCCGCCGCGATCCGGTCTCTCCGTTCCTCGTGTCCGCCATCCCGACTCGCTTTCTGCTTTCCGCGACAATTTCGCCGATTATGGCGGCGGCCTCAATGCGGGAGCGGCGTCCGAAGGTCCAGAGTCAGGGGAAATTCGAGGGTTCTTTCCTCGGAAGGCACGATTATTGGGCCGGGCGTGTGGCCGTGGTCCTGAAAGCGGGCCAACCGCCGCGCCTCGGCCTCGTAGCTGTTGACCGGCTTGGTCTCGTAGCTGCGGCCTCCGGGATGGGCGACATGATAGACGCAGCCGCCCAGCGAGCGCCCGTTCCAGGTATCGAGGATGTCGAAGGTCAGCGGCGCATGGACCGGAATGGTCGGATGCAATCCGGATGACGGCTGCCATGCCTTGAAGCGTACGCCGGCGACGGCCTCGCCCGAACGCCCGGTATCCGTCAGCGGCAGGCGACGGCCATTGCAAGTGATGACGTGGCGTCCCTGGACGAAACCATTCACCTTGACCTGCAACCGTTCGACCGAGGAGTCGACATAACGCACCGTGCCGCCGCCTGTGCTTTCCTCGCCAAGCACGTGCCAGGGCTCCAGAGCCTGACGCAATTCCAGCGTCACGCCGCCATACTGCACGCTGCCGAAAAGGGGGAAGCGGAATTCAAGCTGCGCCTCGAACCATTCGGGCTCGAAGTCGTAACCCGCCTCTTTCAGGTCCGACAGAACGTCCTGGAAATCCTGCCACAGGAAATACGGCAGCATGAAACGATCGTGCAGCGTGGTGCCCCAGCGTACGAAGCGGCCATCCTGCGGATCGCGCCAGAATTTCGCTATCAGCGCGCGGATGATGAGCTGCTGCGCCAGGCTCATGCGCGCATCGGGCGGCATTTCCAGCGCGCGGAATTCAACCAGACCGAGACGGCCCGTCGGGCTGTCCGGCGAATACAGTTTGTCGATGCAGATTTCCGCGCGATGGGTGTTTCCGGTGATATCCACCAGCAGATGACGGAAGGTGCGATCGACCAGCCACAACGGGACTTTTTCGCCCTTTGGTGGAATCTGCGCCATGGCGATTTCGAGTTCGTAAAGCGCATCATGTCGCGCTTCGTCGATGCGCGGCGCCTGACTGGTCGGGCCGATGAACATGCCCGAAAACAGGTACGACAGTGACGGATGACGCTGCCAAAACAGCACAACGCTCTTGAGCAGGTCGGGACGCCGCAGGAAGGGCGAGTCCGCGGGCGTACCGCCGCCGATCACGACATGATTGCCGCCACCTGTTCCGGTGTGGCGTCCGTCGATCAGAAAACGGTTCGCGCCCAGCCGAACGTGTGCGGCCTCCTGGTACAGACCGATGGTCGTATCGACGATCTCGCGCCAGTTTTTCGCCGGATGAATGTTGATCTCGATCACGCCAGGATCTGGCGTGACCTTGATGACCTCAACACGCGGATCGTAGGGCGGCGCGTAGCCTTCGACATGCACCTGAAGCTTCATGTCCTCGGCTGTCGCCTCGACAACTGCGATCAGTTCCAGATAATCGTCGAGCTTCTCGACCGGCGGCATAAACGCGCACAGGATGCCGTCGCGGATTTCAATCGACAAGGCGGTGCGGACACCGCCCTTGCCGTCTCCGACCTGCTGTTCCTGAATGAACTGACGCGGCGCACCGTCCATCTGCGCGCCATCGTCGAATACGGGAGGCTGCGCAACCGGTTCGGGTGACGATGGGCCGCCATCGAACGCCGGCAGCGGCTCGCGTTCCTCCATCGGATCCTGTTCGACGATGTAGGGATAGTCCTCAGGCGGGATCCATTGCAACGAACTCATCGGCAACCGCAGCCCGAGTGGTGAATCGCCCGGCATCAGGAACAGATTTCCGCGCCGCAGATTCCATTTTTCGCTTCGCCAGCGGCTGGCGGCCTTCGCGTTCCAGCGCTGCACCGGCAGCACGAAACCGCGCGGCACATTCAGTCCCTGCTGAAATACCTGAGCCATACGGGAGCGCTCTTCAGGATCGGCCAGTTTTGAATCGCTCGGATCGACGTTACCCGGAAGGCTGTTCTCTTTCAGCAACCAGTGCGCCTGATCCTCATAGGCAGGAAGCACATTGCTCGCGTCCACACCAAGTTTTTCGGCAACATGCGTCGCGAATTTTTCCGCCTGCTCGATCTTCGCCGAGCGCGGCCCTTCCAACGGTGCGATCAGATCGGGATTTCGCCAGATCGGTACGCCGTCCTTGCGCCAATAGAGTCCGAACGCCCAACGGGGTAGGCTCTCGCCGGGATACCACTTGCCCTGTCCGTAATGCAGCAAGCCGCCCGGCGCGAAGCGGCTGCGCAGACGACGGATGAGATCGTCAGCGATACCGCGTTTTGTCGGACCGACCGCAGCAGTATTCCATTCGGCAGATTCCAGATCGTCGATGGAAACGAATGTCGGCTCGCCGCCCATCGTGAGGCGGACGTCATCGGCCGCGAGATCGGCATCGATCTTCTCGCCCAAGGTATCGAGACGCCGCCAGGATTCATCGGAGAACGGCTTGGTGATCCGCGGCGCTTCATTGACGCGCGTCACCTTCATTTCGAAACCGAATTCGACATTCGCCGAACTGACGTTGCCGCTGATCGGCGCGGCCGTGCGGTAGTGCGGCGAGGCCGCGACGGGAATATGCCCCTCACCTGTCAGCATGCCGGATGTCACGTCGAAGCCGATCCAGCCTGCGCCCGGCAGATAGACCTCTGCCCATGCATGCAAATCCGTAAAGTCGGCCTCGACCTCGCGTGGTCCCTGCAGCGGATCGATGTCGGGACGCAATTGAATGAGATAACCAGAGACGAAGCGCGCGGCTAATCCGAGATGGCGCAGCGCCTGTATCAAAAGCCACGCGGAATCGCGGCAAGACCCGGCGCCACTTTGCAGCGTTTCCTCCGGAGACTGGATGCCCGGCTCCATGCGGATGACATAATTGATCCTGTCGCGCAGCTTTGCATTGAGATCGACGAGGAAGTTCACCGTGTTCGTCGGTTCTCGCGGAATACTTGCAAGATACTGCGCAAGCAATGGTGTCACAGGCTCGGTCTTCAGATAAGGCGCGAGTTCGTCGGCGAGATCGGACGGATACTGAAACGGAAGCGTCTCAGCGTAAGGTTCGACGAAGAAATCGAACGGATTGACCACCGCCATGTCGGCGATGAAGTCCACCTCAATCTTGAACTCACGCGCCGGTTCGGGAAACACAAAGCGCGCGAGCCAGTTTCCCTGGGGGTCCTGCTGCCAATTGACGAAGTGCTGTTCGGGCAGAACCTTCAGCGAATAGCTGGATACTCGGGTGCGGGAATGCGGCGCCGGCCTTAGCCGGATGACCTGCGGCCCGAGGCTGACAGGCTGGTCATACGTATAGTGTGTGACGTGATGCAGAGCGACGGCAATGGACACGGCGCGACAACCTCATGGCTCGTTTTTTGAGCAGAACACCTGAACAAGCCGCTATCAAGCGCTAACAACGGGCAAGGACTGCCTAACGCATTGGCGAATCGAGGTTTCGTGCCGAAATTCCGAGCGATTTGATCCGCGACGCCAGCGTTGTCGGCTTGATGGCCAGCAGTTCCGCTGCGCCGTCCTTGCCGAAGACCTTGCCGCCGGACGCCTTCAGCGCGGCCAGAATGTTGTTGCGCTCGTGCTCCCGCATTTCATCGTCAGTCATGATGGGCTGCGGTGCACCGTTCTTCAGACGGCGCGATACGGCGAGTAATTCGGTTCCGCCTTGCTGGATCGGCAGATCAATCCGCAGCCGTCCGTTCTGGGCTAGAATGGCGGCGCGCTCGATCACGTTCTGCAATTCGCGAACATTACCCGGCCAGTCATATTGCATCAGGCGGCGCACATCGCCTTCAGACAGCCGCAGATCGGACTTGAACGATTTGCTTTCGTTGGCGAGGAAGTGTTGCGCCAGCTGCGGAATGTCCTCGCGGCGATCACGCAGCGGCACAGTCTCAACAGGAAACACATTGAGCCGGAAATAGAGGTCCTCGCGGAAACGCCCCTGCTTCACTTCCTGCTTCAGTTCGCGATTGGTGGCAGCGATGACGCGGACGTTTACCGCGCGCGTGCGTTCCTCGCCGACGCGCTCGAAATGCCCCTCCTGCAACACGCGCAGCAGCTTGCCCTGAAGCTCCAGTGGAATTTCGCCGACTTCATCCAGAAACAATGTCCCGCCATCGGCCAGTTCAAACCGTCCGATGCGGTCGCGCAACGCGCCGGTAAACGCGCCGCGTACATGGCCGAAGAATTCGCTCTCGAACAGTTCGCGCGGAATCGCCGCGCAGTTGACGCGGATCAGCGGACGGTCGCTGCGCTGGCTCGCCTCGTGAATGGCGCGCGCAATCAGTTCCTTGCCGGTGCCGGACTCGCCAGTGATCATCACTGTCGCATCGGTCGGCGCGACAAGGCTGACCTGCCGCAGCGTTTTCTGCACCGCCGCCGTGTGGCCGATGATGCCGCGCGGATTTGTCTCGGTGCGGATTTCCTCCTGCAAATAGGCGTTTTCCTGCTCGAGCCGCTCGCGCAGTTGATCAACTTCGGCAAGCGCCGCCC
Organism: Afipia massiliensis; assembly: GCF_014203115.1. Lineage (GTDB taxonomy): Bacteria > Pseudomonadota > Alphaproteobacteria > Rhizobiales > Xanthobacteraceae > Afipia > Afipia massiliensis. Next base: position 291,478 of record NZ_JACHIJ010000001.1, read on the forward strand.
GCAATTTTTCGTCGGCCTCGCGACGCTGGCTGACATCGCGGAACACGATCACCGCGCCGACCACCACGCCGCGATCACGGATCGGTGTCGATGTGTATTCGACCCAGACTGGCGTGCCGTCCTTGCGCCAGAACACCTCATCATCGACCTGATGCACCGCGCCGTCACGGAACGCCGCATAGATCGGGCAGTCCTCGTGCGGATAATGCCGACCATCGTGATGGGTGTGGTGCACGGTCGAATGGATGTTGGTCCCGACAAGTTCCTCCGCTGACCAGCCGAGGATGCGTTCAGCCACCGGATTGACGAACGTGGTCTTGCCCTCCGCGTTGACTCCGTAGATGCCCTCGCCGGCGGCACGCAGGATGAGTTGGTTTTCGCGTTCAATGTCGCGGAAGACGCGCTCGACGCGTTGCCAGGCCGCGATGCCGCCGCGCATGTGATCTTCCGCCGTAAGATCGACCAGACGGCGGCGGCGCTGTTCGAGGTCATTCAGGGCCAGGAGCACAAGCGGCGTCCCGTCCTGCGGGATCAGCGAGCCGGTGTATTCCAGCCGAAGTTTGTTTCCCGCCGCATGGCGCGGGGTCAGCGACGTGGTCCAGAACGAGCCTTTGTCGAACACCGCCTGCGTGAAAACGATCAGCGCGGGCACCTGTCCAGCATGGAGCGCGCTGATTTTCATTTGCCGCAGCAGAGCGCGGTCATATCCCAACAGCGTGCAAACGGCTGGATTAGCGTCAACGATGCGGTCGCCGTGAGGGTCCAGCAGCAGCATCGGTTCGGTCGCGAAATCGAACGCCGCTCCCCACACATCGTGATCACGCGCCGAAGGTACCGATAGCGAAACGTCCATCCACCCTCACTACGAGATATCGTGATTGAATTACGACTATTCGTATATCACGATATTTCGTAACAGACAATATTACCGCTGTGCCGCAGGCACATTGATAAATCGCGCAAACCGGCAGTGGCACGACCCTTGCGTAGTGAATGGAAACATAACGCTGGAGGCTTTCATGTCCACCTTCGACAATCCGTTCGATCCGAACCGTCGCCTCTCCTCATACGGCTGCTCATGCGGCCAGCACGCGAGCGACGCCGAGCACCAAGCCGCCCTCCAGTTCCAGGCAACGCCTGCGGAAAGCGATGAGCAGCGCTACGAAGGCGTTGTCGCCTCTGCCGTGATGCGCGCGGTGTTCCCCCAGGATGCAGCTCGCCGCGCGTTCCTGAAATCAGTCGGCGCCGCCACTGCGGTCGCCGCGGTCTCGCAATTCTTCCCGCTGAAGACTGCCACCGAAGTTTTCGCGCAGGGCGCTCCGCTCGAGAAGAAAGACCTCAAGGTCGGGTTCATTCCGATCACCTGCGCCACCCCGATCATCATGGCGGCGCCGATGGGCTTCTACGCCAAGAATGGCCTCAACGTCGAAGTCATCAAGACCGCCGGCTGGGCCGTCATCCGCGACAAGACTGTCAACAAGGAATACGACGCCGCGCACATGCTCTCACCGATGCCACTCGCTCTGACACTGGGCGTGGGATCGAATCCGGTGCCCTACACCATGCCTGCGGTGGAGAACATCAACGGTCAAGCCATTACGCTGGCGCTGAAGCACAAGGACAAGCGCAACCCGAAGGACTGGAAGGGTTTCAAGTTCGCCGTGCCTTTCGACTACTCGATGCACAACTACCTGCTGCGCTACTATCTCGCCGAGCACGGCATCGATCCCGACGCCGACGTGCAGATCCGCTCTGTGCCGCCGCCGGAAATGGTCGCGAACCTGCGCGCCGACAATATCGACGGCTTCCTCGGCCCCGATCCGATGAACCAGCGCGCCGTCTACGACAACGTCGGCTTCATCCACATCCTGACCAAGGACATCTGGGAAGGCCATCCGTGCTGCGCGTTCGCGGCATCAAAGGAATTCGTCACCACGATGCCGGGCACCTACGCGGCACTGTTGAAATCGATCATCGATGCCACCGCATTCGCCCACAAGGCCGAGAACCGCAAGCAGATCGCAGAGGCGATTGCGCCGGCGAATTACCTCAACCAGCCGCCAATCGTGCTGGAGCAAATCCTGACCGGCACTTTCGCTGACGGGCTCGGCAACATCGTGACGCAGCCGAACCGCGTCGATTTCGATCCGTTCCCCTGGCAGTCCTTTGCGATCTGGATCATGACCCAGATGAAGCGCTGGGGGCAGATCAAGGGTGATGTGGACTACAAGGCCGTCGCCGAACAGGTCTACCTTGCGACCGACACTGCGAAGCTGATGAAGGAGGTCGGTCTCACCCCACCGACCACGACGACAAAGAGCTTCTCAGTTATGGGCAAACCGTTCGACCCGGCCAAGCCTGAGGAATATCTCGGCAGCTTCAAGATCAAGAAGGCGAGCTAAGGATGTCAGCGTCCTTGAGGTTTCGTGCGGCTATCGTATCAGTCGCGATATTCCTGGTCTTCATCGGCGCGTGGCATCTCGCCACGCGCAGCACCGGATCTGTCGCCGCGATGAATCCGGAATATGCCAAGCTGATGGGACTGAATGCCACGCAGGGCAAGTCGGCAATGCCAGGCCCGCTCGATGTTGGTGCGAAGCTCTGGGAGCACATCAAGCAGCCGTTTTACGACAATGGGCCAAACGACAAGGGGCTGGGTATCCAGCTCGCCTACTCCATCGCCCGTGTTGCGATCGGGTACCTGCTCGCCGTCGCTGTCGCGATCCCGCTTGGATTCCTGATCGGGATGTCGCCACTGCTCAGCAAGGCGCTTGATCCGTTCATTCAGATTTTGAAACCCATCTCGCCGCTGGCCTGGATGCCACTTGCACTCTACACCATCAAGGATTCCAGCCTTTCGGCGATCTTCGTGATCTTCATCTGCTCGGTCTGGCCGATGCTGATGAACACCGCGTTCGGCGTGTCCGCCGTGCGCAAGGAATGGATCAACGTCGCCCGCACGCTTGAGGTGGGTAATGTCCGCCGCGCCTTCACGGTGATCCTGCCCGCTGCTGCGCCGACGATCCTCACCGGCATGCGCATCTCCATCGGCATCGCATGGCTCGTGATCGTCGCCGCCGAAATGCTCGTGGGCGGCACCGGCATTGGCTACTTCGTCTGGAACGAATGGAACAACCTGTCCATCACCAACGTCATCATCGCCATCTTCGTCATCGGCCTCGTCGGCATGATCCTCGATCAAATCCTTGCGCGGTTCACGCGCATGGTCACGTTCCCGGAGTGAGGCGATGACCGACAAATTCATCTCAATCGAAGGCATCGCCAAGCGCTATCCCGCGCAGTCCGGCGGTATGACGACGATTTTCGAAGACCTGTGGCTGTCGATGCCTCGGGGCGAGTTCGGTTGCATCATCGGCCATTCCGGCTGTGGCAAGACCACCGTCCTGAACATCCTCGCCGGGCTCGATGAACCAAGCGAAGGCGCGGTGATCGTCGACGGACAGGCGATCGAAGGCACCAGCCTCGACCGCGCCGTGATCTTCCAGAGCCACGCGCTGTTGCCGTGGCGCACGGTGATGGGCAACGTCGCATACGCCGTCACATCGAAATGGCGCAAATGGGACAAGGCACGCGTCCGTGCCCACGCACAGAAGTTCATCGACATTGTCGGCCTGACCGGCTCGGAGCACAAGCGCCCGTCGGAACTGTCCGGCGGCATGAAACAGCGCGTCGGCATTGCACGCGCGCTCTCGATCACGCCCAAGATCATGCTGATGGACGAGCCGTTCTCCGCACTGGACGCACTGACACGCGGCACATTGCAGGACGAAGTCCGCCGCATCTGTCTGGAGACCGGCCAGACCGCTTTTATGATCACACACGATGTCGACGAGGCAATCTATCTCGCCGACAATATCTTTCTGATGACCAACGGTCCGGGCGCAGTGCTGGCGGAAGTTCTGGAAAACCCGCTGCCGAAGGACCGCGGCAGGATCGATCTGCACAGACACCCGCACTACTACGCGCTGCGCAACCACATCATCGACTTCCTGGTGACCCGTAGCAAAACGTTCGTGGAAACCAATAAGGATCACGATCCTCGCAATGTACCAACGGTTCGTCCCGGGTTCGCCGAGCCTGCGATCGTCAACACGACCGAGTCCTTTCAAAAGCCGCAGGCCGGACAGGCCAGCGCGCGATAAGCCGATAACCTCAAGGAGACTAGACTATGAAGCGATCCGACCTCACCGAAAAGCTGCTCGACATCAAGCGCGAGAAGGGCTGGACGTGGAAGCATATCTGCGAACAGATCGGTGGACATTCCGAAGTTCTGGTGGTGGGCGCAATCCTCGGTCAGATGAAGCTCACAAAGCCGCAGGCGGAGAACGCCGCAAAGCTGTTCGGGCTCTCCAAGGTCGAACAAGCGATGATCAACGAAGTTCCGATGCGCGGCGAAGGCATCCAGATGCCACCAACCGACCCGCTGATCTATCGTCTCTATGAACTTGTGATGGTGAATGGCCCGGCGTGGAAAGCGCTGATCGAAGAGGAATTCGGCGACGGCATCATGTCCGCAATCGACTTCGATATGGCGATGGAGCGCCTTGCCAATCCGAAAGGCGACCGCGTGCAGATCACGATGTCGGGGAAATTCCTGCCGTTCAAATACTATGGCGCGAGCGGCAACCATCTGGAATATGGCTTCAAGGAAGGATAACGACAGATCACGGCATCAGGCGGATGGCGTCGTTGAAAAAGTCCAGGCCGCCGAAATTGCCGGACTTCAGCGCCATCACAGCTTCGCCCCTACCCCAGCCGACACAACGAAGGACCGGAACGCCAGCGGCGATTTCCGGTCCAACCAGAAACGCCGGGATGCCGAGGCGATCCACCACGGAACCCGATGTCTCGCCGCCCGCAATAACCAGACGGTGCACACCGGCAGCGACAAGTCCCTCGCTGATCGCCGCCATCGTTTGCTCGATAGCGTGACCGGCCGCATCGCGCCCGTGTTTGGCTTGAAGCGCTGAAACCTGATCGGGCGTCGAACTGCTGGCAATCAGCACCGGCCCCTTGTCGATATTTGCGCGTGCCCATTCCAGTGCCCGCTCCGCCTCCGATCCACCGCCAACGATCCGTTCGGGATCGAGCCGCAGCACCGGCATCGATTTTTCCGCCTGAGCGATCTGCGCCAGCGTCGCCTGCGAGCAACTCCCGGCGAGACAAGCGACGGGTCCGCAAATCGCCTTCTGATCCGCGCCCGAGGAAGCCGGCTTGACCTTGCCTGACGCGATCAATCCTCGCGCGAGGCCAAGCCCCATTCCGGATGCACCGACCGACAGCCGATGATCGAGAGCAACCTGACCGATGATTTCAAGTTCGGGGTCAAACACCGCATCGACAACGGCAGCGCCGATCCCTTGCTTCGCCAGTTCAGCGAGGCGTGCACGGATCGCGTCAGCCCCCTTCGCGACGGTCGCGAGATCAGCGAGACCGACCCTGGATTTGCTCTGCCGCGCCAGTACCCGTACCAGATTGGAATCGTGCATCGGGTTGAGCGGATGATCCTTCAGCGGGCTTTCATTGAGTGGGACGCTGCCGACAAACAGATTGCCCTGATAGACCGTGCGCCCCGTTCCCGGAAACGCCGGCGTCACCAGCACGATGTCGTCACCCGAGTCCGCACGCAACGCATCCATCACCGGCCCGATATTTCCGGCATCGGTTGAATCGAACGTCGAGCAGATCTTGAAAAGGACATGGGACGCACCGCGGGCACGCAGCCATTTGTCGGCCTCGCGCGAGCGCGCCACTGCCTGCGACGCCTCAATGGAGCGGCTTTTCAGCGAAACCACCACGGCATCGACTTCGGGCAGCGCCAGCGCATCGTTTGGGACGCCAATGGTCTGCACCGTGCGCAACCCGCAACGAGTCAACATGTTGGCGAGATCGGACGCGCCAGTATAGTCGTCGGCAATACAGCCCAGCGCTAACGTCACGCGTGCGCTCCTGTTTTCGCGGCATACGGCGCGAACCAGCCGAGTCCGTCGACCGTATTTCCCTTCGGCCGATACTCGCAACCAACGAAGCCGTCGTAACCCAGCTGGTCGAGTTCATCGAACAGAAACGGATAATTCAATTCCTCGCCCGCCGGTTCATTCCTTGATGGCACGCTGGCGATCTGAATATGTCCAATCATCGGCATCATCTTGCGTAATGCCATGGTCACGTCGCCATGAACGATCTGCCGGTGATATATGTCGAACTGCAATTTCAGATTCGAGATTCTCAAGTCGTCGATCACACCCGCTGCAAAGTCAAAATCGTTCAGGAAGTATCCGGGCACATCCCGCGGATTGATCGGCTCCAGCATCAGATCGATGTTTTCCTTGGCCAGCGCCTCGGCGGTCCATACCACCGAGCGGCAAAACGCATCGACCGCTTTCGGATCGCGGCGGTCCGCAATGCCCGCCATCAAATGCAGGCGTTTGACGCCTGTCGCTTTGACGTAAGGAAGAGCCTGCTTGACGCTGGCCTGAACATCGGCGAAGCGATCCGGCAATGCCGCGAACCCTCGCTCACCCTTGTTCCAGTCGCCGGGAAACAGGTTGAACAGCGCCTGAGTGAGGCCGTTGCGGTGAAGCCGATCACCAACATCATCAGGCGAATGCTCGTAGGGAAACAAAAACTCTACCGCCGTGAACCCGGCCTTCGCCGCCGCATCGAAGCGATCGAGAAACGGCACTTCATTGAACATCATGCTGAGATTGGCGGCAAAGCGAGGCATCAGGCGTTTCCAGTTTTCTTGAATATATTCGGAGTCTCTAATCGCCGGGCAGCTTCGTTCCGGTCACACGCGCATACATCCGCGCAACCGATGCGTCGTCATCGCGGCCCATGCCGGCAGCGGACGTCATCAGAAACATCTGCAAGGCCGCTGCCGATACCGGAACGGGGAACTTTGCCGTTCGCGCCATATCCTGAATAATACCGAGGTCCTTGACGAAGATATCGACCGCACTGCGCGGCGTGTAGTCGCCGTCCAGCACATGCGGCATCCGGTTCTCGAACATCCACGAGTTACCGGCGGATGCCGTGATCACCTCATAAACCTTGGCGATGTCGAGACCCTGCTTCGCCGCGAAGGCCATAGCCTCGCTGGCGGCGGCGATATGCACGCCAGCGAGAAGCTGATTGATCATCTTGAACGCCGCGCCCTGCCCCGGCTGATCGCCCAGTTCGTAGAGTTTCGCCGACATCGCGTCGAGCGCGGGCCGTGCCTTGGCGAATGCAGCCTGGCTGCCCGAAGCGAGAATGGTCAGTTCACCCTGCGCGGCGCGCTGCGCGCCTCCGCTGATCGGGGCATCGAGATAATGCCTGCCGCTCACCTCAAGCTGCCGGGCCAACCGCCGGGCAACGTCCGGATCCATAGTCGCGGACGATATGAAAACCGCACCTTTCGGCAGTGTTTCGGCCACGCCTTGAGCGCCGAACAGAATGGTTTCGGTCTGCATCGCGTTGACGACGACGCTGACCACGGCATCGGCGTCCTTCGCCGCTTCCGCCGGTGACGCAGCGCCCTGTCCGCCCTCAGCGACAAGCCGCGCAATGACTTCAGGTGCGACATCGCAACCCGTGACGTCGAAGCCAGCACGTTTGAGCGACAGCGCCATGCCAAAGCCCATCGACCCGAGACCGACGACTCCGACGCGCCCCACTTTGACGGACATATTTCCTCATTTTGTTGCTTGCTCGTACGTTGGCGTCGAGCGGTTAGAGGTTTGGTAGCATGGCTAGCGGCCCGTCCAAAATGGCATTTGAGCCACGCGTAAAACCGTGAGAAAACGCGACCCGAAAGGCGCCCCATGACGGAAACAAGACTTCGCGATCAAATCTGCCAGTTCGGCCGCTCGCTGTTCGAACGAGGCCTGACCCCGGGGTCTTCGGGAAACATCAGTGTCCGCCTTGACGACGGCGGCTGGCTGGTCACACCGACCAACGCCTCGCTCGGCTTCCTCGAACCCGCGCGTCTTTCGCGGCTGGACGGATCCGGGCACCTGCTGTCAGGGGATGCGCCGACCAAGGAGATCCCCCTGCATTCGGCACTTTATGAAACCAGACGCGGCGCAAGGGCTGTTGTGCACCTGCACTGTGCGCATTGTGTCGCCGTATCCATGCTTCCGGAGATCGACCCGAAGGCAGCGCTGCCGCCGCTGACACCCTATTACATGATGCGTTGTGGCGCGACGGCGTTGCTGCCCTACTACCGTCCGGGCGATGCGGCGGTCGCCGATGCGATCCGCGGGCTCGCCGGAAAATACTCCTGCGTGCTGCTATCCAATCATGGTCCGGTGGTTTCCGGCGATACGCTCGAAGCTGCCGTCTTCGCCACGGAAGAGCTTGAGGAAACGGCAAAGCTCTATCTGATGACCCGTGGCATGAACCCGCGAACACTGACGCCGGAGCAGGTCACCGACCTTGCTGCGGCATTTGGGAAATCGAAACCGGATACAACGTCATGACTGTCACCATCTATCACAACCCTGCTTGCGGAACATCGCGGAACACGCTTGCGATGATCCGGCAGAGCGGCGAAAAGCCAACCGTCATCGAGTATCTCGATACACCGCCTTCCCGCGACCAACTGGTCGCTCTGATCAAAGACATGAACATTCCGGTGCGCGCTCTGCTCCGTGAAAAAGGCACACCGTTCGCAGCGCTCGGCCTTTCCGACCCGACCTTGACCGACGACCAGTTGCTGGATGCGATGATGGCGCACCCGATCCTCATCAACCGACCTATCGTTGTGACGCCCAAAGGCGTGCGCCTCTGCCGTCCTTCGGAACTGGTGCTTGAACTGCTGCCAAATCCCGTCGCCTCGTTTGTCAAAGAGGATGGCGAGGTCGTTGGTGTCACACATAATCTGCCTTGATAAAGACGCGCGTCAGCCGGCAGGTATCGCAAAAACTGATCCGCACGACATTGGAGTCTTGGCGTGATCCCGGCTCGACCGGCGTAGAGTCTTGCCTCCATCACAAATCACATTCGCGCGATACCATCGCGACGAAATGCTGCGCCGCCAGAAAAACTTCTGAAGCGCATCACCTTGCTTAACGGCAATGACGCGATAGGCTCTCGCCCGTAAAACGCCAAAAATCAGACCCCACCGGGAGGATAAATCATGTTTTACGCTTTCAAAAATCACGCCCTGACTTCAGCCGCAGCCGCTGCGTTTTTGTGCGCATCGGCAATTTCTGCATCGGCTCAAGCCCCCAACAACAATCTGGACAAGCTCGGCAATTTCCAGAAGACCGGCGTCACTGAAATTCCAACCGTTCCGCAGACAGGCCGCAAGGTCGATGCGATCAAGGCCAATCTCGCCAAGATCAAACTGCCGCCAGGCTTCAAAATCAGTCTTTATGCGCTCGTTCCCGATGCGCGGCATATCGCCGTCGGACCGCAAGGTGTCGTGACGTTCGTCGGCACGCGAAAGAGCAAGGTCTACGCCGTCACCGATCGCGGCAAGGCTGGTTTCGCGGAGGAAGTGAAAGAGTTCGCGCCGTCCGTCAGTTTCACCATCCCGAACGGCGTCTGCTTCTCCAAGGACGGGTTCCTCTTCGTCGCTGAACAAAATCGTATTCTCAATTTCCCTGCCGCCGAATTCTTCTATGAAAGCCCTGATATCGCTGTCGCGGTGGTCGTTCCGCAGGGCGAACTGATCCCCAAGGACGATGAAAGCTTCAATCACACCGCTCGCGTCTGCCGTGTCGGCGCGGACAACAAGATCTATGTCTCTCTCGGGCAGCCGTTCAACGTGCCGGCGAAGGACAAGCTCGAAGGCTACGCGAAACATGGCATCGGCGGCATCATCCGCGTCGATCAGGATGGCAAGAACAAAGAAGTTTACGCCCAAGGCGTCCGCAATTCGGTCGGTATGGATTTCAACCCGAAGAACAACCAGCTCTGGTTCACTGACAATCAGGTCGACGGCATGGGCGATAACATCCCGCCCGGCGAGCTGAACCGCGCTACCCAAATCGGCCAGAACTTTGGCTTCCCCTATTTCGGCGGCGGCAAGGTCCGGACCGTCGAGTACAAGGCTGACACGCCGCCGGCCAACGTCGTGTATCCGGAAGTCGAGATGGACGCCCATGCGGCCGACCTCGGCATGACGTTCTATAACGGCAAATCTTTCCCGGCCAAGTATCGCGGCGGCATTTTCTCGGCCCAGCATGGATCATGGAATCGCACTGATCCGATCGGCGCACGGGTAATGTTCACTTCGCTTAAGCCCGATGGCAGCGCCGACAAAACGGAAGTCTTTGCGTCCGGTTGGTTGACCCCGGATGGCGAGTACACGGGACGGCCTGTCGATATTGCCACGCTGCGAGATGGCTCGATGCTGGTGTCCGACGATCTGGCCGGCGCGTTGTATCGGATCACCTACGACGGAAAATAGGCACCGGATTGAACATCAACTGCCGCGAGACAGGTCATAGCCTGCTCGCGGCGGATCATCATGAACACATCGCGTGACCAACCAAAACGGAAAAAAGAAAATGATCGCGCGCGTATTTGTCAGCCTTTTCACCCTCGGCCTCCTGGGTTCCTTGATGGGCACGGCTCATGCTGCCGACGTAAAGGCCGGACGTAAAAAGGCTCAGATGTGCGCAGCCTGTCACGGCATCGACGGCATTTCCAAAATGCCGATGGCACCCAATATCGCTGGTTCCCCCGCGATGTATCTGGAAAAGCAAATGAAGTCCTTCCGCTCCGAGGAACGCAAGGACGAGACCATGAATGTGGTTGCGAAGCCGCTGTCCGATGCGGACATCGCCGATCTCGCGGCATGGTATTCAGCGCTGACGGTCGACGTCACGCTGCCAAACTGAATTCGCGCAGAAAACCGCGATACTCAGGTCTATGCGCGCGAAAGTTCATTGATAGCTGCAATCACCGCGTCCCTCACACCGGGATCATATAGCGAATGGCCAGCGGCCTCGACCATTCGCAAGGTGGCGTCTGGCCAGGCCTTCAGCAATGCATGCGCGGTCGAGGGTGGACAAAGCAGATCGTAACGCCCCTGCACGATCAGGCCGGGAATCCCTTTTAACTGTCCGGCATTCGCCAAAAGTTGTCCGGGTTTCAGGAAGCAACCGTTCTGGAAGTAGTGAGCCTCCATGAACGGCGTCGATGGAAGCCCGCGCTCGACATTGTTGACCGCGGCAAGATCAAGCCGACTTTTTGATGGTTTGTGATCGGACAAAACGCGCTCGGTATCGTGCCAGGCGCGGGATGCAGGTCCATGAACCGCGGGGTCGGGATCGAGAATACGCCGCCAATAGGCGTGAAGCGGTTGTGCGCGCTCCTCCAGAAGAAGCAGATCGAGAAAATCATCGTTCAGGTCCGGGTAGAGACGCGGCAGGGTGTCGAGAAATGCGCCTTCCAGCTCATCGCCCGTCCCGAGAAACGTCGCGCGCAGAACAATGCCGCTGACGCGTTGCGGTTGAGCTTGTGCATAGGCTAGTGCCAGGGTCGCCCCCCACGAACCGCCGACGACAAGCCATTGCTCGAACCCGAGGCTCTCGCGGATGACTTCCATGTCTGAAATCAGATGCGGTAGCGTGTTGGCTTCGCGCGATCCCTTGGGGCGGCTCCTGCCCGCGCCGCGCTGATCGAATAGCACCGCATGAAACCGCTGTGGGTCGAACAATCGCCGATGATCGGGCTGGCAGCCGCTGCCGGGCCCGCCATGCAGATAAACCGCAGGAATGCCGTCCGGACAACCGACCGTCTCAACATAAATCTCGTGGCCGTCGCCAACCGCCATGTGCTGCACGGAGAGCGGCGCAAAGCGATCTGCTCGCTTGCTTGAGGTCGCGGTGTCAGCGGCGTCAGGCCCCATGCGTGTCTGCCTCGAGCGTGCCGCCGGCGAAATTGCGATAGATGAAACGCCGATTGTCACCGGCAGCCTCGCTCATCGCCGTTTTGAATATCTGTTCGTGCATGGGAGAGAGCGCGCAGGCCGGATCGGTGTTGGCCGCATTCCCGGTCAGTGCAAAGGCCTGACAGCGGCAGCCGCCATAATCGACCTCCTTGTACGCGCAACTTTGACACGGCTCCGGCATCCAGCCGGTTCCGCGATAACGGTTGAACGCTTCAGAGTTCTGCCAGATCCATGCGATCGGATGATCCCGCACCGACTCGAATGTCAGACCCGTGATCGTTTCCGCCGCATGGCACGGCAGGATCTTGCCTGACGGCGAGATGTTGAAGAACTGCCTTCCCCAGCCGCCCATGCATTTCTTGGGACGCAACGCATAGTAGTCCGGTACGACGTAGTCGATGGCGAGAATGCCTTTCAGCCGCACCTGCGCCTCTTCAACGATGCGGGAGGTCTCGTCGATCTGATCCATCGTGGGCATCAGCGACGCGCGGTTCTTCAGCGCCCAGCCGTAATACTGGACATTGGCGACTTCGAGCCTGTCGGCATCGAGATCGACAGCCATCTGAATGATGTCCGCGAGCTGAAACAGGTTCTGACGGTGCATCACCGCGTTCACCGTCAGCGGCAGACCAAGCTCACGAGCCCAGCGTGCAACCTCGATCTTCTTCGCATGGGCATGCTTCAATCCGGCGACGCGGTCGGCAACACCCTCCTCACTACCCTGAAAACTGATCTGGATGTGACAAAGCCCCGCATCGGCCAAAGCGGCGAGTTTGTCCTTGCTCAGCAGCACGGCAGAGGTGATGAGGTTTGAATACAGTCCGGAATCTGTGGAGTGCTGAACGATCTCAACGAGATCCTTGCGCGCCGTGGGCTCCCCGCCGGAAAAGTGAATCTGGAGTACGCCGATTTCGGCGAGTTCGCTCAGCACGCGCTTCCACTCAGCCGTGGTGAGCTCTGCGCCGCTGCGCTCAAGCTCCAGTGGATTCGAACAGTATGGACATTGCAGCGGACAACGATGCGTGAGTTCCGCCAGGACCGCCAGTGGAATGCCAAAGGTTTCCGCCTGCGACTTGCGCGCCTCCAGCACCGCCAATCCGTCGGCGGGATCGGCGCGAACAGGAGAAGCATCGGTCAGCGTCGGACTCATGATTTGGTGTCCTGTGCCTCGGCGAGAAAGCCTTTTTCGGCGAGATCCCGCAGCATGGCAATGACATCGGTGCCGATCAGGCCACGATCAGCGGCATACTTCGCGGCCAGCACGTCGATGATCTGATCGACACTACGGACGCCATCGCAGAGTTGCAAAATTTCTACCGCAATCTCATCCGGTGCAAGCACCCTCTCAGGCACCAGAATGACCCAAACCTGACGCGCTTCGTCGAATTTCAGTTTGGCGTGCCGCGCCAGAACGGGACGGCTTCCTTCAGTTATGTCGATCCGCCGGCTTCGCAATGCCATCAGCCCTTCTCCGGCACAAAAGCGCCCGGCGGAACGTGGCCATCGACATAGGCGTGATAAAGCGCATCGAGCTGGACCCAGAGCACGTTGGTCTTAAAGATCAGTGCATTGCACACGGCCTCACGTTCTTCCGGCGTTTTTGCATGCTTCCTGACGAAATCGAGGGCGAAATTGGCATCGCGCGGTGCCTGCTCCATACGACGCTTGAAATAGCTCATGATGTTCGGGTTGATGAAGTCGTAATGCGCCAACATCCCCGAAATGCGCTCTTCGTGCAGGTTCGGCGCAAACAACTCGGTCAGAGACGACGCAATAGCCTCGAGCGGCGTCCGGTCGCGGACAAAATGGACGTAGGCGTCCACAGCAAAGCGCGTTGCCGGGAGAATTCCCTCGGCGGATTCGACGTAGGCGCTGTCGAGACCTAGCCCTTCAGTCAGCTTCAGCCAGCGTTCGATCCCACCCTCGGTGTCCACATCGCCGTCGTGATCTTCGATGCGGTGCCGCCATTCCAGCCTGATGTTGCGATCACGGAACCGCGAGATCACCACCGCATCCTTGATTGGAATGGAACTTTGATAATAGTAGCGATTAAGAGCCCAGGCCTGCACCTGCCCTTTGTTGAGCTTGCCGCCATGCAACAACCGGTGGAACGGATGCAGGTTGTGATAACGCGTGGCGCCGATGCCTCGAAGCGCGGTCTCAAGTTCGTCCGCTGTCGCAAGCGGCGTTCCGGTCTTCAGTGCAAACACACTCGTCGCGATCAAGTGGTGATCTCCGCTCCGTCCGAAGGAATTTGCCAGCCCGCACGCTCGGCCGCCTGACGTTCGGCGGAGCCCGGAAGCAAAACCGGATTTGAATTATTGATATGCAGGAAAATCTTGCGGGCAATGCCGAGGTCCGCGAACGCAGCTATCGCGCCGTCCTCGCCGGACATTGCCATGTGGCCCATTCGCTGCCCCGTCTTGGCGCCAAGGCCTGCAGCGATCAGTTCGTCGTCACGCCACAGCGTTCCATCGAAGAAAATCAGTGGAGCCCCTTGAAGGCGTTGCTTCAACTCAGGGGTGAGCGCAGCGCAGGCAGCGAGAAAATACAGGTGCTCCCCGCTTCGCTTGTCGGAAATCCGCAGACCCAGTGTATCCCCGGAGTCGTCGCTGCTGCTTTCGCCTTCAAGATACCACGCCCGCTTCCCCGGCACGGCGAATGGAAGAACCTCGAGGCCAGAGAGAGAGCCGTCGGAAAGTTTCGGTTCAAACGCCACGTCAAACTCGATCGGCTCGCGCCGCACGCGCTTCTCGTCGAGCACGTTGAAGATGCTGTTCGACTTGAGAATGGAGAGTACCCGCTGATGAGCATAGATGGCGAATGGCCAGCCTTCGCGAAGCGATAGCAGCCCGGCTACAGCATCTACCTCGCCATTGGTCAGAATGACGCCGGCAATGGGACTATGCCGCAACTGATCTGTCTTGGGATGAAGTTGGGGAGTCGCTATCACCTGCTGACGCAGGTCCGGCGAGGCATTCACCAGAAACCAGTGCTCCCCGTCTGCGCTAATGGCGATGGAAGCCTGTGTCGCGCGCAGTTCCGGGCGCCCATCGCGCGCCGCCCGGCAGATTTCACAATTGCAATTCCATTGCGGAACGCCCCCGCCCGCCGCAGCTCCAAGAACGACGACGCGCATCAGACTCCGCCCTCGATTCAATCACAGGATTAGTGATGGCAGAATTCAACGCCACAGACGCCAACAACCCGGCCTCGCACAGGAACACCTCTTCCTTCAAGGAATTCCTGGCGCAAACCGGATCGCTTTACTGCGAACCTGATAGCGAGATGCGGCCTATTTTCGTGCCGCGCAGGCGTACATATTGATTTCCATGCCCACTGGCACTTCGACAATCCTAGGGGTCTTCCAGGCCATTTTGGTCTCCTTGCCCATTGTGGACGCGACTTTGAATCCTCGTCCGTGACAAAGCTAACATGGAGCTTCCGAACCGTGCCATTGAATTTCAGACACCAACGCCACAAGTTTGTGACCTAGTCGGCCGCGTGTGCAGCGCACCAATGCTCAATCCTTTCTCGCGGCGATGCAAAAAACTGCACCTTCGCGAAAAAGCGCTTTACGCGGATACCTGTCTCTCTCAACCTGTCGTCAATAACGACGCCGCAACGGCGCGATTCTTCAGCCTTCCGAGCCGAGGGACGGACGACTCTGTAGTGACAGGGAGGGAATCCACTGAGCTTACCCCGCGCACGCATCAAAATGTCCGATGCGGATATCGTCAGCCGGTTCGAACGGCTCGGTTACAAACTCGCCATCGATCAGATCGCCTTCACATCGGAAAGCGTCGAGGGCTTCTACGACGCGCGGGAAACACTCTGGACAGGTGTAGGTACGGTCAAGATCTATGAGGAAGGCGGATTGCTTCTTGTTGAAAAAGCACAGCCGCGCGCAGGCCAGCCCTCGCGCGACATCGCGGTCATCAGCCTCGGACATGCGCGTGCTGTGATGGGCGTCCTCAAACCGGACAAGTCAGCGGAGTTGCCGCGGTATGCCGGGCGCATGGAATTGTCCGAACGTTAGAACGGATCATCTTCGCGCGCCAATCGACGGCTCTCAGCCTGACGCTATTCCGCCTTGGCAAATCGATCGTCGAGCGCGTAGCCCGCGCCGCGAACGGTACGGATCGGATCGGATTCCCGACCGAGGTTCAGAAGCTTCCGCAGTCGCCCGATGTGGACGTCTACGGTACGCTCGTCGATATAGATGTCGCGTCCCCACACGCCGTCGAGCAACTGCTCGCGGCTGAACACGCGTCCCGGATGCTCAAGGAAGAATTCAAGCAGTCGATATTCGGTCGGTCCGAGATCGATCGGGCGACCCGAGCGAGCAACGCGGCGTCTATCCCGATCCAGTTCGATGTCGCCGAATGCGAGCACCGTGGCCAAGCGCTCAGGACTGGCACGCCGCAAAAGGCCCTTCACGCGTGCGAGCAATTCCGGAACCGAGAACGGTTTCACGATGTAATCGTCCGCACCAGTTGCAAGTCCTCTCACCCGTTCGCTTTCCTCGCCGCGCGCAGTCAGCATGATGATTGGAATCTGCTTGGTCTCGGGGCGCGCACGCAACCGGCGGCATAGCTCAATCCCGGACAGGCCCGGAAGCATCCAGTCGAGGACGATGAGATCGGGAACGTGCTCCTTGAGCCGTGTATCCGCATCGTCGCCACGTGCAACCGTTTCGACGTCGTAGCCCTCGGCATCAAGGTTGTAGCGAAGCAGCGTGGTCAGCGCTTCTTCGTCCTCGACCACAAGAATTCGGGCGCTCATGCTCGATCCTTCAATTGAGACATATTAACTTCCAGACGCAGCCGCTGCAAAGTTCGTCATATCGCCCTTCGGGCGCTGATCGATCATCTGCTGGCCTTCGATCATATAGAATACCGTCTCGGCGATATTGGTCGCGTGATCGCCAATCCGCTCGATGTTCTTGGCGCAGAACATTAAATGGATACAGAAGCCGATGTTGCGCGGATCTTCCATCATGTAGGTCAGGAGTTCACGGAACAGCGAGGTGCAAATCGCATCGACTTCCTCGTCGCCCTTCCAGACCACCATGGCGGCAGGCAGATCATGTGCCGCGTAGGCATCGAGCACAGATTTCACCTGCGACTGCACGAGGTCGGTCATATGCTCCAGGCCGCGGATCAATTTCAGCGGATGAAAATCACTATCGAGCGCCGCAACGCGCTTACCGATATTCTTGGACAGGTCGCCGATGCGCTCGAGATCAGTCGCTACACGCATGGAGCTGACGATCTCACGCAAGTCGACCGCCATCGGCTGACGGCGCGCAATCGTCAGAACCGCCCGCTCCTCGATCAAATGCTGCAGCTTGTCGATGTCGAGGTCTGCGGCGACGACACGCTTGCCAAGCGCAACGTCGCGCCGGATTAGAGCGTCAACGGAATCGACGATCTGCCGTTCAGCCAGGCCGCCCATCTCGGCGACAAGCCGATTGAGCTCCTGAAGGTCTTCATCGAACGCCTTGGCGGTGTGATCTGAACCCATGGTATGTTTCTCCCGCGAAATGCGCGTCAGCCGAAGCGGCCGGTGATGTAGTCTTGCGTGCGCCGATCGGTCGGCGAGGTGAATATCTTGTTGGTGTCGTCGAACTCGATCAGTTCGCCAAGATACATGAACGCGGTCTTGTCCGACACACGCGCCGCCTGCTGCATATTATGCGTTACGATGGCGATCGTGTAGTCTTCCTTCAGCTCCTGGATCAGTTCCTCGATCTTCGCGGTCGAGATCGGATCAAGTGCTGAGCAAGGCTCATCGAACAGGATCACCTCAGGGCGAACCGCAACGGTGCGCGCGATGCACAGGCGTTGCTGCTGCCCGCCCGACAGACTGAGACCGCTGGCATTCAGCTTGTCCTTGACCTCGTTCCACAGCGCTCCGCCTTTCAGCGCGGCCTCGACGCGACCGTCCATTTCCGACTTCGAGATCTTCTCATAAAGCCTGATGCCGAACGCGATGTTCTCGTAGATCGTCATCGGAAACGGCGTCGGCTTCTGGAACACCATTCCGATCCGGGCGCGCAACAGATTGAGATCGAGCTTCGGATCGAGAATGTTGGTCGTGTCCAACATCAGCCGGCCCACGGCCTTCTGACCCGGATAGAGGTCGTACATGCGGTTGAAAATCCGCAGCAAAGTCGATTTACCGCAGCCCGACGGACCGATGAAAGCGGTGACCCGGTTCTCGCCGAGCACGAGATTGATGTTCTTCAGGGCGTGATGCTCGCCATAATAGAAATTCAGATCCCGCGCCGTGACTTTAGCTCGCGCATCCGCTTGGACAACTCCCGGTACGTGCCCACGCGGAAGATCAACACTCACTGAAAGCTGTTCGCTCATTTCGATGTCCTCTCGGCGCCAAGAATGCGCGCGCCAATGTTAAGGGCAAGTACGGTCAAGGTGATCAGCAGAGCCCCGGTCCATGCGAGCTGCTTCCAATATTCGTATGGGCTCTGGACGAAGTTGTTGATGGTCACCGGCAGATTAGCCATCGTCTTGGTAAGATCTAGGCTGAAGAACTGGTTGCTGAGCGCGGTGAACAGCAACGGTGCGGTTTCACCGGCGACGCGTGCAGTCGCCAGCAGGACGCCGGTGATCAGGCCTGCGCGCGCAGCGCGATAAGCGATGCGCTTGATGACCAATGAACGCGGCAAGCCAAGCGCGGACGCTGCTTCACGCAGCGGGTTCGGCACCAGGCCGAGCATATCCTCGGTTGTGCGCACCACCACCGGAATCACGATCACGGCAAGCGCCAGCGTGCCGGCCAGCGCCGAGAAGCCGCCCATCGGGATAACGATAGCGCCGTAGACAAATAGACCGATGATGATCGACGGTGCGCTCAACAAAATATCGTTGATGAAGCGGATCACCGACGTCAACCGATCGTGCTTGCCGTACTCTGCGAGATACGTGCCGGCGAACAGCCCGATCGGCGCGCCGATGCCGACGCCGAGCACCGTCATGATGGCCGAGCCGACAATGGCGTTGAGCAATCCCCCCTGACTTGAACCTGGAGGTGGAGTGTTCTCGGTGAAGACACCAAGGTGCAGACCCGCCAAGCCATTATAGAACAGCGTGAACAGGATCAGCGCAAGCCAAGTGACGCCGAATATTGCGGCGCCGAGGCACAGGAATCGGATGACAACGTCGAAGCGGCGGCGGGATGCGTAAATCGGGTTCATGTTATTTCCCCGCCTTGTTTTGGAGACGCATCAGCATCAACCGCGCAGCCGCCAGCACGAAGAACGTGAGCACGAACAACAGCAGACCGAGCAGAATGAGGCCGGACTGATGAAGGCCATCGCTTTCGGCAAATTCGCTGGCGATAGCCGCTGAAATTGTCGTGCCGGGTGCAAAGACCGACGAAGATATCCGGAATGAGTTTCCGATGATGAAAGTGACAGCCATCGTCTCGCCAAGGGCGCGGCCGAGCGCCAGCATAATGCCGCCGATCACGCCGACCTTGGTATAAGGGATCACGACGTTGCGGACGACTTCCCATGTGGTGCAACCGACGCCATAGGCGGCTTCCTTCAGCACCGGCGGCACCGTCTTGAACACGTCGACCGAAATCGCGGTGATGAACGGAAGCACCATGATCGCGAGGATCAGCGCGGCATTGAACAGGCTGAGATACGACGGCGGACCCGCGAAGATCGAGCCAAGAACAGGAACCCCGTCAAACATCCGGATCATGAAGGGCTGGAACGTATCGGCCATAAAGGGCCCCAATACAAAGAAACCCCACATGCCGTAGATGATCGATGGAATGCCCGCGAGCAGTTCGACTGCGAGGCCGATCGGACGGCGCAACCACTGCGGACAAAGCTCGGTCAGGAAGATCGCAATGCCGATACCGACCGGGATGGCGATCATCATCGCGATCACCGACGTCACCAGCGTGCCATAGATCGGGCCAAGCGCGCCGAGAACCGGTGGATCCGCGGACGGCGCCCAGCGCTGCGTCCACAGGAATGCAAATCCATACTCCTTCATTGCTGGCCACGCGCCCGCGATGAGGGAAAGAATAATTCCGCCAAGAATGAGAAGAACCGCGAGCGCGCAGGCCCGAGTGGTCCAGTAGAATGCCTTGTCGCCGAATTTGAATGCGCTGAGCGCCTTCGCGCGATCGTAAGGTCCGGCTTCTTCTATCGAGGTGCTCTGAACGGCCATCTCTGCCACGCTCGTCCCCTGTCCCATTCATTCTAGTTGAAGTCTGCCGGCCACACACGTCTGGCGCCGGTCGCCGTCAAAGAAACCGGAGGAGAGGCTGGCCTCTCCTCCGGAACACTTGCTTAGCTCTTGATGTCGGCTGACCAGGTCTTTTCGATCTGCTTGACCACAGAATCCGGCATCGGGATGTAGTCGAGCTCTTCGGCAAGCTTGTCGCCCTTCTCGAACGCCCAAGTGAAGAACTTGATTGCTTCCGCAGACGCAGCCTTGTCGACCGGAGTCTTGTACATGAGGATGAAGGTCGCGCCGGTGATGGGCCACGAAGCTTCGCCCGGCTGGTCGGTCAGGATCACGTAGTAATTCTTGGAGCCTACCCAATCGGCATTGGAGGCGGCCGCCTGGAACGACGCAACGGTCGGCTGAACGGTCTTGCCGGCCTTGTTGATCACCCCACCGTAGGTCAGCTTGTTCTGCTTGGCATAGGCATACTCGACGTAGCCAATCGAGTTCTTGGTCTGGCTGACGTTGCCAGCAACGCCTTCGTTACCCTTGGCGCCAACGCCCGTGGGCCATTCAACCGCAGTTCCAGCGCCTACTTTTGCTTTCCACTCAGTGTTCACCTTCGAGAGGTAATCCGTCCAGATAAACGTGGTGCCAGAACCGTCCGAACGGCGGACCACGGTGATGGCGTCGGACGGCAGCTTCAGCTTCGGATTAAGCTTGGCAATCGCGGGATCATTCCAAGTCTTAACCTTGCCGAGATAGATATCGCCGAGCAGTTCGCCCGAGAACACCAGCTCGCCCGGCTTGATGCCTTCGAGATTCACGACAGGAACCAAAGCGCCCATCGCCTGAGGCCACTGAATGAGGCCATCCTTCTCAAGTTGCTCAGGCTTGAGCGGCATATCGCTTGCACCGAAGGTTACGGTCTTGGCCTGGATCTGCTTGATGCCGGCGCCGGAACCGATCGACTGATAGTTCAGGCCATTGCCGGTCTCTTTCTTGTAGGCGTCAGCCCATTTCGAATAGAGCGGGAACGGGAACGTCGCACCCGCACCGGTGATGTCGGCGGCAAATGCCGAAGTCGATGCGGCGACAAGGCCAGCAACGACGGCTGTTTTGATGAAATTCACTGGGTCTCTCCATCGTGTGAGCGGGTGCACAATCATCGGAGATTGCTTCCCGAGGCCGTCTCTTTAGAGGTCCGGCATAGAGCTTTTATGGAGGTTGGATGACAGTCATGTGACACCCTGTGACAGCACAGGATACCGCTGAATTAATTCGCGTATCGCATTGATACGTCTTATGAAATTCGACTTGAACCTCCCCACTCAAAACCTAAGCGGAAGGATTTTTTAACCACTGTGAAGTCCCGCGCGCGGTCCAATTCATCCCGACGCGCCCGCGCTATATCGAAGCACTGGAGTGGAATCGGAGAGTGGGAAGCGCGTCGTCGGCGGATATCGCATGGCGCATCCGCGAGATCCGGCACGAACTCGCCCAGACGGTACGATCAACCGCCAAGTTACACGAACAGCGCTATTTGCCCTCGCGGCATGCGTTCAGACGGGTGACGAAGGCCGCCTCCGTGCCTTGCATCACGAGGCGACGGCCTCCTACTCCGCCGCAGTGCGAATTTCTGCGCGCTCCACACGCACAGCGCAGAACTTGAACTCCGGAATTTTCCCGAACGGATCAAGCGCGGGATTGGTCAGCAGGTTCGCTGCCGCCTCCGCGTAACAGAACGGCATGAACACCATGTTTTCGGGAACGTCGCGGTCGGACCGAATCTTGACCTCGATAGCGCCACGTCGGGTTTCCAGCTTTATGAAATCGCCCGGCCATACGTTTATGCGCCGCATATCCTTCGGCGACATGAAAGCGACGGCCTCGGGTTCGATGCTATCGAGCACTTCAGACCGGCGTGTCATCGAACCGGTGTGCCAGTGTTCAAGCACGCGGCCAGTGGACAGCACCATCGGATATTCGTCGTCGGGAATCTCGTCCGGCGCCGTGACGCGCGCCGGCACGATCTTGCCGCGGCCGCTTTCGGTCGGGAAGCCGGTGGTGAAAATGATCTCATTGCCAGCCTTGAACGGATCGTCGACCGGATATGTCACTGCACCTTCGCGCTCAAGCCGTTCCCACGTGATGTTCTTCAGCGACGGCATCACATAGGTCATCTCGGTGAACACATCGGCAGGACCGCTGTAATTCCAGTCGAGCCCCATACGCTTGGCGATTTCCTGAATGATCCACAAATCCTGACGGGCATCGCCCGGCGGTTTGATGACCTGGCGTGCGATCTGCACGCGACGATCGGTGTTGGTGAACGAGCCTTCCTTTTCGGCGAATGCCGATGCCGGCAATATCACGTCGGCGTGGAACGCAGTTTCAGTCACAAAGAGATCCTGCACCACCAGATGCTCCAGCATAGCCAAGGCCTGGCGTGCGTGCTGCAAATCGGGGTCTGACATCGCGGGATTCTCACCCTCAATGTACATGCCGGTAATGTCACCTGCATGGATTGCGTCCATGATCTCGACAACGGTCAATCCGCGGACCGGATCAATCTCCTGATGCCAGAGTTTCTCGAACGGCTTGCGCAGATCAACACGGCCCACCGGCTGATAATCCGGCAGGAACATGGGGATGAGACCTGCATCCGATGCGCCTTGCACATTGTTCTGACCGCGTAGCGGGTGCAGCCCCGTGCCGGGACGTCCGATTTGTCCTGTGGTCAGCGCAAGTGCGATCAGGCATCGCGCGTTGTCTGTGCCATGGACATGCTGGCTAACGCCCATGCCCCAGAAGATGATCGACGACTTCGCCTTCGCATACATGCGAGCGACTTCGCGCAACGTCTCGGCGGGAACACCGCAGATCGGCTCCATCTTCTCCGGCGGGAATTCCTTGATCTTCTCCTTGAGGTCGTCGAATCCCTCGGTGTAGCCGGCGATATACTGCGCGTCGGTCAAACCCTCGGTGACAATCGTGTGCAGCATCGCGTTCAGCATCGCGACATCGCTACCGGGTTTGAATTGCAGATGCATGGTGGCATGGCGGGACAATGCTTGCCGGCGCGGGTCCATGACGATCAGCTTTGCGCCCTTCTTCGCTGCGTTCTTGATATAGGTCGCCGCGACTGGATGATTGACCGTCGGATTGGCCCCAATGACAATAATCACTTCCGCGTCTGCCGCTGCGGAGAATGGCGCCGACACTGCACCCGAATTCAGGCCCTCCATCAGGGCTGCAACCGACGACGCGTGACAAAGTCGCGTACAATGATCCACGTTGTTCGAGCCAAAGCCAGTGCGGACCAATTTCTGGAACAGATAGGCTTCCTCGTTAGAGCCCTTTGCCGATCCGAAACCTGCCAGCGCCTTGACGCCCTTGGTGTCGCGAATTTTGGCAAGGCCCTTGGCGGCGATATCGAGAGCTTCTTCCCACGACGCTTCGCGGAAGTGCGTGAACGGGTTAGCCGGATCGACCTGATCTCTGGCGTCCTTCTTGGCATTCGGCAATCGGACCAGCGGCTTCGTGATCCGGTGAGGATGATGAATGTAGTCGAAACCAAAGCGCCCCTTCACGCAAAGACGGTTGTGGTTGGCAGGACCATCGCGTCCCTCGGCATAGACGATCTTCTCGTCCTTGACCTGATACTCGACCTGACAACCGACGCCGCAGAACGGACAGAGTGAATCCACCTTCTTGTCGGGATAAACCGTGCGGGTCTGGTTGGCGTCGAGATACGCGGACGGCATCAGCGCGCCTGTCGGACATGCCTGTACGCATTCGCCACATGCGACGCAGGTCGACTCGCCCATCGGGTCGTCAAAGTCGAACACAATCTTGGCATCATGGTTGCGGTAGGCCATGCCGATAACATCGTTGACCTGTACTTCACGGCAAGCCCGCACGCACAGCCCACACTGGATGCAGGCGTCGAGATTGACGCTCATCGCCGGATGGCTGCTGTCCCCCGCCCAGCGATCATTGGCCGGGAAACGGCTTTCGGTAACTTCAACCTTGTCAGCCCAGTTCCAGAACTTGGAGTCTGGGTCGTGCGATGTCTCGCGTGCCGGCTGGTCGGCGACGAGCAACTCCATCACCATCTTGCGGGCGGAAACCGCGCGCGCACTCGCGGACTTCACCTTCATGCCGACGTTCGGCATACGCTTGCAGGAGGCGGCAAGCACACGCTCGCCTTCAATTTCCATCATGCATACGCGGCAATTGCCGTCGGCGCGATAGTCTGGCTCCGGCGAGTAACACAGGTGCGGAATTTCCGTCCCTTCACGTTTGGCGACCTGCCAGATCGACTCGCCCGGCTGGGCCTCGACTATTTTCCCGTCCAGCTCAAATTGGATCTTGGTCATTCTGCGGCTTCCTTGGGCGCAAATTCCTCGGGAAAATATTTGATGACGGTGGTCAGCGGGTTTGAAGCCGCCTGCCCCAGACCGCAAATCGATGCATCACGCATCGCTTGACTCAATTCATCGAGCAGATCGCGGTTCCACACGCGCTGTTCCATCAGCGTCGCCGCCTTCTGCGTTCCGACGCGGCATGGCGTACACTGGCCACAACTCTCATCCTCGAAGAAGCGCATCAGGTTTAGCGCAGCATCCTTCACCTCATCCTTGTCGGACAGGATGACCACCGCCGCGGAACCGATAAAGCAGCCGTACTTTTCCAGCGTGCCGAAATCGAGGGGGATGTTGTCCATCGACGCCGGCAGGATGCCACCCGAGGCGCCGCCCGGCAGATACGCGTGAAACGTATGCCCATCGGCCATGCCGCCGCAGAACTCGTCGATCAGTTCACGCACCGTGACACCTGCCGGCGCGAGCTTCATGCCGGGATTCTTGACGCGGCCGGAAACCGAATAACTCCGTAGGCCCTGACGTTCGTTGCGGCCCTGCGATTTCCACCAGTCTCCGCCCTTCTCAACGATGTCGCGTACCCACCACAGCGTTTCGATGTTGTTGATCAGGGTCGGCAGGCCGAACAGGCCGACCTGGAACGGATACGGCGGCTTGTGGCGCGGCAGTCCGCGCTTGCCTTCGATGCTCTCGAGCAGTGCGGATTCTTCGCCGCAAATGTACGCGCCTGCACCACGGCGCAGATGCAGTTTTGGACCGCCGGGCGGCAGTTTCTTGATTTCGCGTTCGATGATTTCGCGCGACGCTGGATACTCGTCGCGCAGATAGATGTAGACATCAGGCGCTTCGACGACATGCGCGCCGATCAGCATGCCTTCGATAAAGCGATGTGGATCGGTTTCGAGATAATAGCGATCCTTGAAAGTCCCCGGTTCGCCTTCGTCGCCGTTGATCGCCATCAGGCGAGGCCCCGGCTCGCCAAGCACGGCGCGCCACTTGCGGCCGGTGGGGAAACCTGCGCCGCCAAGGCCGCGCAGCGACGCGTCATCGAGCGCCTTCAGCAAATCCTCTTTTGTCATCGCACCGGAGCGCAACTTCGTCAGCAGCGCGTAGCCACCCTTGGCAACGTAGGAGTCGTAATCGATGTACTTCGGCAGATGCGCGTGGGTGTCGCCGCTTTTCGCCGCGGCCAGAACGCTCTCAACGCTCGCATGATCGACGAAATTATGCCCCACCTCCGCAGCCGGCGCTGTGTCGCAGCGCCCGACGCAAGGCGCGCGCACGACACGCACGCCGGGGCCAGCGCTCTTCTTCAACTCACTCAGCAGCGTCTCCGCGCCGAGCATCGCGCAGGTGAGAGAATCGCAAACGCGGATGGTCAGCGGCGGAAGATCGGGCTGGCCTTCTTTGACCACGTCGAAATGCGCGTAGAAGGTCGCGGTTTCGAACACCTCCGAGAAAGCCAGTTTCATCGAGTCGGCAAGCGCTGCCAGATGCGCCGCTGAAATCTGACTGTACCTGTCCTGGATCAGATGGAGGTGCTCGATCAGCAGGTCGCGCTCCCGGGAGCGACCTTCGAGCAAAATCTCAATTTCTTCAGCGGCTTGCGGGTCAATCTGTCGACCTTTGGGCGTCGATTTTGCCCGCCGTCGGCCTTCACCAGGGTGTTCGAATGGCTGAACCTTTTGGACGTTATGATGCATTCGAATGTCTCTTCCCAAGGTCTTCGAACCCCGGACGATAGTATCTGGCATTCAATATGCCAAGAATTATTCCAAGGTTACGCAATGACGCCGATTGCTACCCTTTTGCGCAATATGAAATGGAATTCCGGAGCTACCGCCGGCCGACGCCACGGCTATGGACACGTGCAGGCCGTTAACGGATTCCGGGCTTGTCGCGGTCCAGCTGCTTGGCAGCCAGATCATCAAGATAGTTTTGAAAGCGACCTTCGGCATTGGTTCCGAGATCATGCAGGAATGCCCAAGAGTAAATTCCGGTGTTGTGCATGTCGTCGAAACCGATCCGCACCGCATAGTTGCCGACGGCATCCACGGATAGAATCGCGACGTTACGCTTGCCGCCGACAGTTTTTCGCTCCGCTTCGGAATGTCCCTGCACCTCGGCCGAAGGGCTGGTCACGCGCAGCAGTTCGGCGGAGAGATTGAAGACCTTGCCATCATCGAAGGCGACAGTCAGAGAGTGCCTGTCTTTCGCAAGCCGGATTTCCACCGGCCACGCCGGCGAAGTTTCCGGGCCGGTCAAGCGGATGCTCCATCCGCCTTCTCGATCATGAACACGATTCGTTGTTCGGCGCGTTCGATGATCTCAACGCGATCACCGGTTTCCCGGATCAGATTGGGAATATCGATGACGGACAACGGATCGGTGCAATGCACCTCCAGCCGATCGCCTGCGATCAACGCTTTCAACGCCTTTCGCGTCTTCAATACCGGCAGCGGGCATTTAAGCCCCGTTAGATCGAGCTTGGTCATAGCCATGCCTCTCAATGGCGGAGGCCATGCGTATCGTCAACCGGTGCCTTAGCCATCTCTTGCAGTGCATCATTTTCACCCCCATGAGTCCAAGACATGCGACGCGAGCGCGACAATCGATTGCTTGCTTTGCCCGATTCCGACGCCCAAAATGTATGGGGAACAAATGATTTGCTGGGGAATGCCATGAGAGTATTTATCGCGGCGTTGCTGTTTGCCGGAATTGCCGCCGCCGGCACGTCAATCATCCTGAACGCTTTCCAAGAGCCTGGCTATGTCGCGTTCACGACCAGCGGAGCCCGCGTCGGCGACCCCGGCCACAACCTGGTCGGGCCAGGCTGATCTGGCGCTAGACCAGACTTGAATAGTCCAGAAACCCAACCATCTGGCCGGGCTCAACCGTTGTGACCTCTTCACCGAGTTCGACCAATCCGTCGGTGTCCACCAGTGATGAGAGAAGGCCCGCGCCTTCGCGCGGAAATTTTACCGCCTCCAGTGCCCCCTCACCTTTGCGTAAACTGACCCGCACGTACTCGCGGCGACCGATCTTCTTTTTGTAACTAAAGGCAGCGCGCACCGGCAGCGGTACGGGCCTTTTTTGCATTGTGCCAGCCAGCGCCAGAACTGTCGGGCGGACCACGTAGGTGAAAGTCACAAAGCTTGCCACGGGGTTGCCCGGCAGCCCTATAAATGGCGTGCCGCCGATGATGCCCATCGCCACCGGGCGGCCCGGCTTGATCGCCATGCGCCAAAGCACCAGCGTCCCAACGCTCTCGACCGCGGCCTTGACGTGATCCTCTTCGCCGGTGGAAACGCCACCGGAAGTGAGGATGAGATCGTGACTGCCAGCGGCTTCTTTCAACGCTGATGCAAGGGAGGTGCGATCATCGCGCAAAATGCCGAGATCGCTGACCTCGCAACCAAGCCGCTTCAGCATTGCCGTCATCATGAAGCGATTCGAGTCGAAGAGTTGCGCAGCACCGCGCGGCGCACCGGGCGAGACCACCTCATTGCCGGTCGAAAACACGGCAATGCGCAGCCGACGCTTCACCTCAATGCGCGTTAGCCCGAATGCCGCGATCAGCGCGATGTCCTGCGGCCGCAATTGCCGCCCGGCTAGCAGCGCCGAATGCCCAGCAGGAGTATCCTCACCGGCCGGGCGCACATTGGCGCCAGCTTTGAGACCCGGCGGCAGAACGACTTTGCCTGCCGCGTCGACCCGTACGTCCTCCTGCATGAACACAGTATCGGCGCCAGCGGGCATCGGCGCGCCGGTAAAAATGCGGACCGCTTCACCAGCGGCAATGGCAGCCGACGCCGAGGCCCCCGCCTGAATACGCCCGGAGATCGGAAATGCCTGCTCGGTTTCGCGCGGCAGATCCGCGCCGCGCACCGCATATCCATCGACCGCTGAATTGGTGAATGGCGGCAGCGCCAGCGGTGCTTTGATGTCGGTGGCGAGGATGCGGCCATCCGCCTCGGCCAGATCGACCCATTCCGTATCCGTCACGGCATCAATGCGACTGCCAATAATCGAGACAGCTTCATCGACCGACATCATGGGGCCGCCGAATGCGAAGCAGTCATCCGAGAGTTGTGCCATCGGCGATCAGGCTCCTGCGGCCTCATGCGCAAACACATCCTCTATCCGCACCGCCGCCGCCTTTATAATGCGGGCGATGCCGGGAATGTCATCGAGGTGAGCGGTCGGCAGCGTCGTATTCACGGCGATGTCGGCGGCGATACCGACAATGGTCGGGTCTGTAGGAAACATCAGCGGCTTGCCGTTCGCTGCACGATGCACCTCGATCTTGGGGTGCGGGTCCGCCTTGAAGCCTTCAACGATCAGCAAATCCACGCGTGACATCTTTGCCAGCAGTTCGGCCAAGGGAGCTTCCGGCGCGCCGCGCAATTCGTGCATCAATGCCCAGCGACGACCGGAAGAGACCAGCACTTCGGTAGCGCCCGCCTGCCGATGCAGCCACGAGTCCTTGCCCGGAACATCGACGTCAAAATTGCTGTGGGCGTGCTTCATTGTCGAAACGCGCAAGCCCTCGGCGATCAGATGCGGGATAAGGCGCGCAAGCAGCGTCGTTTTGCCTGCCCCGCTCCACCCCGAAAGACCTATCACCCTCATTCCGTACTCCGAAAACTCAAAGGACCGTCCGGCTGTGCCGGACAGTCCCTTTATATAGATATGAGCCTTATCGATAGCTTGAATTATTCGGCGGGCATGGCCCGCGGACTGCCGGTGTCAGGCGCCCGGCCCTTGGCCTGCTCCTCCTCGACCCAGAGCGAGTGGTGCTCCTTGGCCCAATTGAGGTCCACCTCGCCGGTCCCCATCGCATCGAACGCCCCCTCCATACCGACCGAGCCGATATAAATGTGGGCGAGCATGGCGGCGATAAACAGCATGGCAATCACGGCATGGATCACAGTCCAGAACTGCAGTGTCGTGACGTTCGCTGGGATGTAGGGAAACAGCAGGTACCAGCCCGACACGGACATCAGCGCGCCGCCGATAATGACGATCCAGAAGATGCCCTTCTGGCCGGCATTAAAGCGCCTGGCCGGCGGATGCTCGCCATTCTTCAGCATACCGCCGCCCTTCTTGAGCCAATTGAGATCGACCTTTCCGGGAATGTTGTCCTTGATCCAGATCAGGAACATGATCACGAGGCCAAGCATGAACGGGAACGCGAGGTAATTGTGCGCGATCTTGCCCCACGCCGTCATCGTGGAGAATGCCTCAGGCCCGAACAGCGGCAGAATCAGCACACGGCCGAAGCTGATATTGAGGCCCGATAACGCAAGAATGATGAAACAGCTCGCTGTCAGCCAATGCGTGAATCGCTCGAAGCTGGCGAAACGGAGAATCTTGAGACCGGAAAAACCGTGCTCGACCCGGATGCGGCCGCGAACCATCAGGAAGATGGCGAGCAAGGCAACCATGCCGATGATGGCAACGCCGCCGATGATGGGAAGCGTGCTGCGCTGGAAATCGCGCCAGTCTTTCCCGGCAGGCTGGATCAGGCTCGATGCCATCGGATCCGGAATAGTGATCCGGCCCGTGATCTTGTCACCTTCCTTCAGCGCCTTAAGAAGCTGGTCTTCCTGCACGGCGTCTGCGGTAGGCTTGAAAGACAGTTGCGCCGCGGCTGGATGGGCGAACACAAACAGCAGCGCGATGACGGCACATACAGCCTTGAAGTTTGAGAACGAGATCGACATCGGCACGACCTTCCATTTCCAATCAAGAACAACCCCGAGCATGTCCGAAGCAATCAAGGCTTTCGGCATCGTGCCCTAACCGGTCGGTGAATCGCTGTAGGCTGTCTTCCAGCCCCACATGCCCGAGCCGTAACCGCGCTTCATCACGCGCTCTTTGTAAATCTCGGCGATGATAGCGCCATCGCCCGCAAGCAGCGATTTGGTCGAACACATTTCAGCGCAAATCGGCAGCTTGCCCTCGGCAAGACGGTTGGCGCCGTACTTGGCGTACTCGGCTGGCGTGGAATCCGCCTCCGGCCCGCCCGCGCAATAGGTGCACTTATCCATCTTGCCGCGTGAACCGAAGTTTCCGACCTTCGGATATTGCGGTGCGCCGAACGGACAGGCGTAGAAGCAATATCCACAACCGATGCAAAGATCCTTCGAGTGAAGGACGACGCCGTCTGCCGTGGTGTAGAAGCACGACACCGGGCAGACCGCCGCGCAAGGCGCGTCGGTGCAATGCATGCAGGCCATGGACACGGAGCGTTCGCCAGGCTTGCCGTCATTGATGGTGACGACGCGGCGGCGATTGATGCCCCAAGGGACTTCATGTTCGTTCTTGCAGGCTGTCACGCAGGCGTTGCACTCAATGCAACGGTCGGCATCACAAAGAAATTTGACGCGAGCCATCGTTTATTCTCCTCTCACGCCGATTGAATTTGGCACAGGGTCGCCTTGCCCTCGTGCATGCCGGTCACTGGGTCGTAGCCATAGCTGGTGATCGTGTTGACACTTTCGCCGAGCACGATCGGGTCCGCGCCCTTCGGATACTTGGAGCGTTGATCGACGCCCTGGAACCAGCCGGAGAAGTGGAAGGGCATGAACGCCACGCCCTTGCCGACGCGATCGGTGACTAGCGCCTTGACGCGAGCCTTCGATCCATTTTCCGGGCCGAACACCCAGACCCATCCGCCGTCCTTGATGCCGCGTTCAGCGGCATCGGCTGTATTCACCTCGACGAACATGTCCTGCTGCAATTCGGCGAGCCAGCGGTTGGAGCGCGTTTCTTCGCCGCCGCCCTCGTATTCCACCAGACGCCCGGAGGTGAGGATGATCGGGAATTGCTTGGCAAGTCCCTTGTCCACCGCCGCCTTCTGGATCGAGAAGCCGAGATTGGCCATGCGGAACTGGCGTCCGTCCGGACGTGTCGGATACTTGGCGACCAGTTCAGGACGCGGCGTGTAAATCGGCTCGCGATGCACCGGCACCGGATCCGGCAAATTCCACGCCACCGCGCGGGCCTTGCCGTTGCCATAGGCCATCACGCCATGCTCAAGCGTGACACGGATGATGCCGCCCGACAGGTCGACCGCCCAGCCCACGCCGTCCGGGTTGTTGCCGCCGATCTTGTTGATGGTCGCCAGTTCGGCTTCGGTGAGATCCTTGTCCCAGCCGAGTTTCTTCAGCACGCCGTAGGTGAACTCCGGATAGCCGTCGGTCAGTTCCGAGCCCTTGCTGTAGGAACCTTCCGCAAGCATGTTGACGTTCTTCACCGATCCGTCTGGCTGTTTTTCCTCGTAGACCACGCCGAAGCGCGCGCGGAACGTGCCGCCGCCGTCTTTCGCATGGAGATTCGTGTTGTAGAGCGTGTGAGTGCCCGGATGCCTGATCTGCGGCGTGCCCCAGCAGGGCCACGGCAGCCCGTAATAGTCGCCGCCGATCTCTGGCTCATCCTTCTTTGCACGCAGGGTCACCAGGTCGAACTTGCCCTGATTCTTCATGTGCGCCTTGAGACGTTCCGGCGACTGGCCGGAGTAACCGGTTGAGAAGCCGCCGCGATTGATTTCGCGTAGCAGGTCTTCGGCCGATGGACGATTGTTTTCGACCTTGATGTTCTTGAACATCGGATCGGCGAAGCCGAGTTTCTTCGAAAGCCGGTAGATGATCTCGTAATCATCCTTGGATTCGAAGATCGGCTTGACGATCTGCTCGCCCCACTGGAGCGAACGATTGGATGCCGTGCGCGAACCCGACGTCTCGAACTGTGTACAGGCCGGCAGCAGGTATGTACCGTTCTTGCGCTCGGAGATCGCCGCGAAGGTGGTGGGATGCGGATCCGCGACAACCAGCAATTCGAGCGCTTCAAGGCCCTTCACCATTTCGGTCATGCGCGGGATGGTGTTGCCACCGTGCCCCATGATGACCACGCCCTTCACTGTGTCGCGCTGATCGACGTCGTCCGGCTTGGCAAGTGTCGCATCGAACCAGCGGGTCCACGGGATACCCGGCAATTCCATGTTCTGCTTGCGGGTACGGGCCGGACGACCGGCCTTTGCCGGCACTTCGTCGAAGCGGGACTGGAAGTAATCGTAATCGACTTCCCATACGCGAGCCCAGTGCTTCCAGGCGCCTTCGACCAGACCATAGTAAAGCGGCAGCGAGGTGATATCGAGGCCGATGTCGGTCGCGCCCTGCACGTTGCAGTGGCCGCGGAAGATGTTGGCGCCTCCTCCGAACACGCCGACGTTGCCGGTCGCGAGCAGAAGATTGCAATACGCGCGAACGTTCGCCGTGCCGACAGTGTGCTGCGTGCCGCCCATGCACCAGATGAACGTGGAAGGACGTTGCTTGGCGAATGTCTCGGCGACCTTCTTCACTTGTTCGCCGGGAATACCAGTGACGCGCTCAACTTCTTCCGGAGTCCACTTCGCAACCTCGGCGCGGATCTGGTCCATGCCATAAACGCGCTGGGCGATGTACTCCTTGTCTTCCCAACCGTTGGCGAAGATGTGGTGCAGCATGCCCCAGATCACCGCGATGTCGGTGCCGGAGCGGAAGCGCACGTATTCGGTCGCATGTGCCGCGGTGCGCGTGAAGCGCGGATCGAGCACGAAAACGTTGGCGCGGTTGATCTCTTTGCCCGTCAGAATGTGCTGGAGCGAAACCGGGTGCGCCTCGGCGGCATTCGATCCCATGAAGACGATGGTCTTCGAGTTGCGGATGTCGTTGTAGGAATTCGTCATCGCGCCGTAGCCCCAGGTGTTGGCAACACCCGCGACCGTGGTCGAGTGACAAATGCGCGCCTGATGGTCGATCGAGTTCGTGCCCCAGAACGCGGCGAACTTGCGGAACAGGTAACCGCCTTCGTTGGAGAACTTCGCTGAGCCCAGCAGATAAACCGAGTCGGCGCCGGATTTGGCGCGGATCTCAAGCATCTTGTCGCCTATCTCGTTGATGGCCTGATCCCAGCCGATCTTCTGCCACTCGCCGTTGACCAGCTTCATCGGGTATTTCAGGCGGCGGTCGCCGTGCACCAGTTCGCGAACCGACGCACCTTTGGCGCAATGCGAGCCACGGTTGAGCGGGCTGTCCCAAGCCGGTTCCTGACCGACCCAGACACCGTTCTGCACTTCGGCGATGACCGTGCAGCCCACCGAACAATGCGTGCAGATGTTCTTTTTGATTTCGGTTGGCGCACCGACGATTTTCGGACCGGCCTGCGCCTTGCGCACCGATCCCAACGGCATCAGTCCGACAGCAGCCCCCGCGCCTGCCACCAAGCCGGAGCGGCGCAGAAACGAACGTCGGTCAAGAACGCCGGAAGCGAGGCCAGCAGCAATGCCCTGCAAGCGTGTGCGGCCGGCAAATCCTTCTTTTCGCTTGATCAACATGTGCGTGCTTCCATCAATAACGGTTGACGCGATAGAAATTCTTGACGTGATCGGTTTCCCTGTAGCGAGCCTTCTTGGCGTCCTTATCCGACTCGGCCGCTTCAGCTTCGCCGGTCAGCGGCACCACCGCCGCAGCTGCAACCGCTGACCCGCCCATCATGAAAAAACTGCGACGGTCGAAACCTTTTGCATCCTGCGGCTTGTCTGCGGGTATCTTGCTCTTGGACGGCTTGCTCATCGCGGTATCCTTCCAGTCAATTTCCCAAATTTCGCTTTCGGCCTCACTCGGACAGAGTGAAGGCCTCTGATTCCAGTTCCATGAAGACGCGACCAACGCGCCCGACGGCGCGATAGAATTTGACGGATTGCGAAATTTCGAGATCGGCAAACATCCGCACAGCCCAGGGCTTCAGATGGCGCTCGAAGAACCGCGCTTGCGCTGCGAAGTCCGCATCGAAGTCGTCGCGCGCGAGACCGGCCATGACCTCGAGCAGAATCGCGATGTGATCTTCCGGCTCACGTGCGGAGCCCGCGCGCTCGATCCCCAGCATGTCAAAATCTTCGCGGACCCGTGCGAGCGGCCGCTCGTGAAGGAATCCGGTCAGGTAGTACGAGGCATAAGGCAGCAGTTCGCCGCGTCCCAAGCCGATGAACAGATCGAAAAAATCCTTGGAGATCGCGCGCTCGTCGAACTCCGTAGCTGCTGCTGCGAGTTCTATATGTGCCATGCCGAGGTCAGACGCATCGCCTTTCAGCATCGCAACTTTGGACAGCGTGTCCGCAGTGGGCGCCCTGCCCATCAACAACGACAGCAGGCCGTACTCCGCGGCGCGGAGCTGATCAATTTCGTCGATGTCTGATTTCACATGATCTCCCGCTGATCCGTAGAGGTCGGGGCGGAGAACGAAGCGAGAGACTTGCGTGAGGGACTCAACAGCGAGAACGCGTTCAGCTGGAATACGCGACCACGCCGAAACTGAGGGCTGAGCAATTCCAATAGCTCTCGCCAGAGAGGCGACGCCGCCTGCTGCCTTGATTGCCCGCTCTAATCCTGAGTCCCGCATGGTTCGAACCGAAGCCCTCCCACCGTGCCTTCAAATCAGGCATCTTCCTTTATTGGAACTATTCTAGTTCTAAATTTGTATCATAGGTTCGTCCTATGTCTCAAAGAATTTTGTCTAAACCCTTGGTTTTGCAGTGCCATGGCGTCGCACGTCTTGTTGCGGTGCACTAGACTCGTTGAACACAGCATCCTCTGCGCGTTCAATCAGAGCGTGCTCAGCTTGAGCTTGATCACCCGAGACCGGATTTGAAGCTGTCGCCGGCACAGACAGCCTCACTTGCTGAAGCGGCAATATCGGCTCCGGATTTTGCGGCGCATCAACGTCTGTATCGCTGCTGGCACCATCGCTTGCGTCACCATGCGACCCGCCCGGCTCTTGCGGACCGGAGGCGACCGGATCGCTGCCCATGATCTGCAGAACCATTTTCGCGATGTCCGTACCCGCCGCGAGTTCGCTGCTTCCGGGCACGCCGCCGGGCGTATTCCAGTCATAAGCGTAGTCGAGTGCGGGATTGACATAGTTGCGGACGGCCGAATCCAGCGCCCAGGATTTCCGTAGCGCCGCGTTGCGCAAACTCTCTGGCACGCCCTTGCGCAGGAAGCCGGTGATATCGGTGGTTCCCGTGATCTCTTCCAGTTTCGGCAGGCTTGAGAGGTCGAACTGCTCTTCGGCGTCGCTTGCCACAGTCGGCGCGGGCAAGGCCTCCGCCTCATCAGCCGGCTCTACAGCCGTTTCCGGAAGCTTCGCCTCGCGTTTGCGCTGCGACCAGCGCGACAGAAAACTCTTGTCGTTCTCCTTCTCGTCATGGCTCATGCATCGTCCCTCCGTCCGCCGGATGGATCTTCACCGCGCCTGCGGTCATCACTCGTCCCATCGCGTTTACGCTTGTGGAAGACATGTTCGACGTGGAATTCATCGACGAAGGCGGCGACCCAGGACGCAATATCCGGCGACATCGGAACTGTGCCGATCACATCGGTGCCACTTTCGAACAGCGCCTCCCCTTCGGTCGGATCGGCGGTCACTTTTGTCAATTCAAGCTCGGCCCCGCCGTCCTGACGCCGAAGCGCGATCCAGATTCGAGGCGCACCGTCGGCAAGATTGTCGCGGTAGTTAGCCGTATCGGTGCTGAACAAATCGATCGTCGCAGGGCCGGCATAATACAACGTCGCATCGGCCTCCTGCGACAGCACCGTCCAAGGTGCAGTCGCCGGCACGTCGTCCAAGACTGTCACAGGCGACCACATATGGTCGATCCAGGGATTGTCGATGACGCGGCGGCGCAGCACCACGCCAACTTCACGAGATATCTCGGTCATTGCAGATCCTCCCGTTGCCGGTGAATCACGTGACATTCGCAGTGGACGCGAGCGGCAAGCCCGCGACGAGATTTTGCGGCTTCAGGCGCACTATCTTATCCGCGTCCATCGCCAGAATGAGGTAAACGGGCTTGTTGCCCACGCGCTCATCGACAAAACGCACGTCCTCAAAGGTCAGACGCATCAAGGCGACAATCCGCCCGGCCTCATCCGAGCCCGGCGTATCTCCGTTCCAGAGAGCGTTTCCGATCCGGGTTCCTTCGCTGTCGAGGCCGACGAACCAGCGCCAGTCTCGGTCCTCTATCGACGCGACCGTCTCTGCCTTCACGGCGACGCCCAGAAGATGGGCGATCCAGCGTTCAATCACCCGGCAGAGCGCATCGCGCGCTTTCGGATTGCCGCCGAGATTCATAACCATCGCATGGGCATCCGACCGCGACCAATAGGTCCAGGCATTCGCGTCATCCATGACGTCCATCTCGCCGAAGGCCTGCGGCTGCAGTATCGCGGTCAACGGCGAGGAATGAAGATCATGTTGCGCATAATGTTGCGCTTCGACGACTTCGGCGTCGGCGAGCAGCAGCGCGCCGTCGTGAATCGTGGCCTTCTGACTGCGGTAGAACAATTCAGCGGCGCGCAGAATATAAGGATCATCGCAGCCCTCGAGCGCGTTGCGCAGGATCAGGTGGCATAACTGCGAAAGAAAGATCGGCGGCAGGTCGGTTGCGCCCTTGCGTGCCAGCGACACATACACGGCCTCAAGCGAAGGTGCCGCGAGAAGCCGATCGCGGAAGGTCGTCATGAACGTCCAGTTCTCGCGCGCGTCAGCGTCGGCAAGTGCGGCAATATCGGCTTTCGAGACCGGCCGAAGCGGATCCGCCAGCAGACCAGCATGCAGATTGCGCTCGGCGTCGCATGCGTCATCGGGCGGCATCAATTCCGGCCGCGCCAGATACGCCATGATTAGCTCCGGCGTCGCAATCAGCCCCCCGTGATCGGCGCGGCGCGTAAGGTGATGACCTGAAGCGACCCAGAATTCTCTCATGCACGATCAGCCTTGAGACGATCGGTCTTGCTCAGTCCGAGAAGGTCCACCTCTTCGGCCGGCTCGTCGCCCTCGATCTCATGAAAGGTAAATGCAGGTGCATGGCTATGCAATCGATCCGAACCTGCTTCCGCCTCGCGCGGCTTCAGGGTGCGAAAACGCTCGCGAATTTCGCCGTTCTCAACAGTCCGTTGCACAGCCAAAATCGTCTGCGGCGGGTGGTCGCACAAGGACGCTGCGAATGCGACCTCCTCCTGGGCCGCAGCGAGCGCGGCTTCCATCTCCGGCGCACCGAATTTTGTTACCAGTTGCTCCGCTAGCCGCACGATCACGCCCTGCCGTTCGACCTCAGTTGCCTCAGTCACGACTGCAAGCGTCGACCACCCGAGACTATCGATACCGAGAAAACCGGATCGCAGCGCCACGCGCTGCTTCTGGCCAAGCGTCGCAGGATTGCAGTCCCAGAATACAAACGCGCCGGACACGGCCCACTCGCCGGGCTCGGCGGCACGCTCGAACACGAATGTGTCCGAGGGATCGAGCCTGATAGTCCGTGGCAGTTTCAGCATGTCCGCCTCACCCGAGTTTCGGTGCGCGGTATTCGGGATCATACCATGAGACCTTCGCCAACCCATCGAGCAAACTGTTGCGCTCCGGTGGCCCTTTCGCCGCACCGACGAGCAGATCACCGTTGACGTCGATGCCGCGCCGCTCGCCGGCGTTCTCCCTGGAAAGCCGCGCCAGATAGTCACGCGCCACCGGATCAAAGCCGCGCTCGTTCCATTGATCGAAGGCCGTCATGAGATGCCGGGCGAAACTGCCGATCATCGCCTCGGTATCGACCATCTCAAAGCCTTCGTTCAGGAGGGCAACCCCGCTTGCCGCCTCGACCTCTCCGACATGGGCCATGTCAGCGGCGCGCAGGATGACGCCAAACACCAGCCACGCCGGGACTTCATCCTCGCGGCAGTCCTTCGGCCAGCCAAGTTGTCCTCCGCCCAACACACCGCCGTCGAACAGGATCGTGTCCGGCCAGGTAAACTGCACCTCCCGTTCCGGCGGACAGTGCACCGCAATAGCGTCCCCGATCGCATTCATGCCGGCAAAGAATGCTCGGCGAGCCGACGCCAACGGCTCATCCGGTTCTAGGACAACGGCGAACTCGACTAGATCGTAGCGCCGGACCCAAACTAATGTTCCCGCGCCGGCTTCGGCTGCGATGCTGCAGCCGTGCGCGAACGCATCGCCGTATTCGCGAAGCGATACGAGCGTGTAGCCCGGAGGGAGATCGAGTAGTTGCTCCATTTGCGCCGTGCGCGAAACCATCATCGTAGAAATTTTCCCTAAGCTCTTTGTATTTGGGCAGTCTATGCTATCCCGGTCAAGGTGGCGGCTGCTTGCGCAAGCCGCTGCCGCGGCACCATATGATTGACATAACCACTCTGAGCAGACGCCAAGGGTCAAGGTTGCAGATCATGAACAGCGCAAAGTCCCGCCTTCTGGTTTGCAGTTGCGAAAAGACCATGCCGCTTGACGCGCAGGCGATCGGGCGTGGGTGCACGGCGCACATGACGCAGGCCAACCAGCTCTGCGGTCTGGATCTTGCCCAGTTCAAGGTGGCACTTGCTGAAGGCGAAGCGATCACGGTGGCGTGTACGCAGGAAGCACCGCTGTTTAAGGAGGTCGCCGAGGAATTCCCTGACGTCCCCCTCACCTTCGTCAACATTCGCGAAAACGGTGGATGGTCGAAGGATGCGGCAGCAGCCGGGCCAAAAGCTGCGGCGCTGATCGCCGCAGCCGCGGAAGAGATGCCACCGATCTCGCTGGTCACGCTCGAAAGCGGCGGTGTCGCGCTGATCTATGGTCACGACGATGTTGCCATCGACGCAGCCAGACGTCTCGCCGATCGCCTCGACATCACAGTCATTCTCACCAAGCCCGGCGACGTGACGCCGCGCGCAGTCAACGAGTTTCCCGTGTTCAAGGGAACGATCCGCAACGCGCGCGGATATCTCGGGCAATTTGAACTGACCATTGATGACTATGCACTGCCGGCGCCTTCCTCGCGGAGCAAGCTCGTGTTCGGGTCTTCACGCGACGGCGCGACCTCGAACTGCGATCTCATCCTCGACCTCAGCGGCGGCCTGCCGCTGTTTCCGGCCCACGAACTACGGCCCGGTTACCTGCGCGTCGATCCGCGGGACCGCGCCGCCGTCGAGAGGGCGATTGCGGACGCGGGCAACCTCGTCGGCACTTTCGATAAGCCGCGCTTCATCCATTTCGAGGAATCGCTCTGCGCGCATTCGCGCTCGAACATTACCGGCTGCACGCGCTGCCTCGACTTGTGCCCGACCGGCGCGATCACTCCGAACGGCAACGCCGTCGCAATCGATCCCAACGTATGCGCCGGATGCGGGTCGTGCGCTTCGGTCTGTCCGACCGGAGCTGCATCCTATTCGCTGCCGAGCGCAGATGCGCTGATGCGCCGCTTGCGCACGTTGGTGCAAACCTATCGTAAAGCCGGCGGCGAACAGGCTGTCGTGCTCTTTCACGACGGCGATCACGGCGAGCCACTGATCGATGCACTGGCGCGATTCGGTGACGGCTTGCCCGCCAACGTGCTTCCCGTTCGCGTCAACGAAGTTACACAGCTCGGACCGGAATCCCTCGCAGCGGTCTTCGCCTACGGCGGTACAGGTATCGCGCTTCTGATGCGCGCGCAGCCCCGGCATGAAACGGCTGGACTGCGCCGCGCTGCCGACATGTCGGGGACGATCGCCGCTGCGCTCGGCTTCGGCGAAAGCCTCGTCCGAATTCTGGAAACCGACGATCCGGATCAGTTGCGAGCGATGCTCGACGCCATGCCCGCCGGTGTTACGTCTCCGAATCCGGCGAACTTCGTTCCGCGCGGAGCCAAGCGCGGCGTACTGGAAACAATGTTCCGAGAACTGCATCTGGCGGCTCCCACTCCGGTTGACGTCGTTCCGCTGGCGCCCGGCGCGCCATTCGGCAGCGTTCAGTTGAATGTCGAAGGCTGCACGCTTTGCCACGCTTGCGTAACCGCCTGTCCCACGAACGCGCTCTCCGATAATCCAGACCGGGCGATGTTGCGCTTCACCGAAAGTCGTTGCGTTCAGTGCGGGCTTTGCGA
Organism: Afipia massiliensis; assembly: GCF_014203115.1. Taxonomy (GTDB): domain Bacteria; phylum Pseudomonadota; class Alphaproteobacteria; order Rhizobiales; family Xanthobacteraceae; genus Afipia; species Afipia massiliensis. The sequence continues at coordinate 331,939 of NZ_JACHIJ010000001.1, forward strand.
AGCCACCTGCCCCGAGGATGTTATCACGCTGGAGCCGCGCCTCGACTTCCAGGCGTGGAATGCACCACTGCGCGTGTTGAAAGAAGAAGAACCATTCCATTGCATCGCCTGCGGCACACCATTCGGCACCAGAAGCTCGATCGAGCGCGTGCTGTCGAAGCTTCAGGAAAAGCATTGGATGTTCGAAGGCGCCAACGCGCGGCGACTCGATGTCATCAAGATGTGCGCGGATTGCCGCGTCGAGGCTGTCGTCAATGAGAGTTTCGATCCACACGCTGCGCCACAACGCCCGCCCGTGATGTCCACGGAGGATTATCTGCGTGCGCGCGAAGCAAAAAAGAACGATCCTTTCGGATCGCAATGAGCCGGCGCGCCGCGATTGTGGTCGATCAGGAGATCGAATTTGTCAGTTACCCATCCTACCCCAAACGCACCCGCGACATCGAAGGCGGCGGGCATTCCTGGTGTGAGGCACATCGTTGCCGTGGCGTCCGGTAAGGGCGGCGTCGGAAAATCGACCACCTCATGCAACCTTGCGCTCGGTTTCGCCGCGCTGGGATTAAAAGTCGGCATTCTCGATGCTGACATCTATGGTCCCTCACAGCAGAAGTTGTTCGGCCTGCGCGGAAAGCCGCGCCTGCTGGGTCCGCGCATGCTGGAGCCGCTGGAGCGCTTCGGGGTTAAGGTGATGTCGATCGGGTTCTTGGTCGAGGAAGATAACGCTATGGTCTGGCGTGGGCCAATGGTGATTTCGGCTATCACGCAGATGCTGCGTGAGGTCGCGTGGAATAATCTCGACATTCTCGTCGTTGATCTTCCGCCGGGCACCGGAGATGCGCAACTCACCATGGCGCAGCAGACGCCGCTGGCGGGTGCCGTCATCGTCTCGACACCACAGGACATTGCGCTGATCGATGCGCGGCGCGGCATCGAGATGTTCAAAAAGGTCAATGTGCCGATACTGGGTCTGATCGAGAACATGGCGAGCTTCTGTTGCCCGACCTGCAACCACGTCACGCCGATCTTTGGCCACGGCGGCGCGCGGCTTGACGCCGAAAGGCGTGGCATCCCCTTTCTCGGCGAAATCCCGCTCGACATGACGATTCGCCAAACCTCCGATGACGGCCGTCCGATTGTCGCCACCGATCCTGAAGGCGTTCACGCGAAACGCTATATCGACATTGCACGCCAGCTCTGGATGTCCATCACCACTGGTGCTACGGCCAGACCAGCGCCGCGTATCGTGATCGAGTAAGCCATGACCGAAGCAATTCAAACCAAGCCGAAAAGTGCGAGGAAGGACCTGCCCGCGCCGCGCGTGATGCCGGATCCGCAAAATCCGCGGCTGACGGAGCGCGTCATGGGCATCGACCAGACCGGCGCGCCCATCGAGATCAGCGTACCGGTCGAGCGTCCGCTGACTCTCTATCTGAACTCGCAGGAGATCGTCACCATGATGACGATCAACGACTATCCGGAATATCTCGCGCTCGGCTATCTCCTCAATCAGAACATGCTGAAGCCCGACGATGTCGTGACAGAAGTTGTCTACGACGACGATCTGCAGGTGGTAGTCGTCTACACTGAGCGTGGTACCAATTTTGAAGAGAAGCTGAAGAAGAAAACGCTCACCTCCGGCTGTGCACAGGGCACCGCCTTTGGCGATTTGATGGAGGCCATCGAGGGCGCAATCCTGCCTAGCGCGAAGTTGCGCACCTCATGGCTTTATCAAATGACTCACGCGATCAATACTGCCCCTTCGCTCTATCTCGAAGCAGGTGCTATTCACGGCTGCGTGCTGTGCAAGGAAGGCGAACCGGTCTGCTACATGGAAGATGTCGGCCGCCATAACGCGGTCGACAAGATCGCGGGCTGGGCATGGCGCCACAAAGTCGATGTCGCCGACAAGATCATGTACACCACCGGCCGCCTCACGTCCGAAATGGTGATCAAGACAGTACGAATGGGCATTCCCATTCTTGTGTCGCGTTCAGGTTTCACAGCATGGGGCGTCGAACTGGCGCGCCAGGTTGGTCTGACGCTGATCGGCCGGACCAAGGGCAAGCGGTTCATCGCGCTGTCCGGGCAGGAACGGATCGTCTTCGACCAGAGCCTCGAGTTTGTCGCGGAGGAATCCGCGCGGCATCGGCGCAAGGGCAGTGACGATGACTGACGACCGGCCTTCCACACTTGGCGTGCTCCTTGCCGGCGGACTGGCGCGGCGCATGGGCGGCGGTGACAAGCCGATGAAAACCATCGGCGGCCGCACTATTCTGGAACGCGTGATCGAGCGGCTTGCCCCGCAATGCGACGGACTCATTCTCAACGCGAATGGGGATCCCGCGCGCTTCGCGTCGTTCGGATTACCTGTCGTCGCAGATACTGTTGAGGGATTCGCCGGCCCCCTCGCCGGTGTACTGACAGCTCTCGACTGGGCCGCCTTGCACCGACCTGATGTCGAATGGGTGCTTAGCGCAGCGACGGATTGTCCGTTCCTGCCGCGCGATCTGGTCGCACGGTTGCAGCATGTGCGGATCGAGCAAGGTGCACAGCTCGCGGTCGCAGCCTCCGGCGAGCAGATCCATCCGGTGATCGGACTTTGGAACGTCGCATTGCGCGGCGAACTGCGGCACGCGCTGGTGGTGGAAGACATGCGCAAGATTGATCGCTGGACCGCCCGATACAAGCTGGCGACGGTGACATGGCCGGATAAGCCGATAGATCCGTTCTTCAACGCCAACACGGTCGAAGACGTCGCGGAGGCAGAGCAACTCGCAGCGCTCGACGGTGTCTGATCTGAACGAACTACGCCGAACGGAATCCCGCTTGCTCCAATGCTTTCTGAACTTCCGGTGACGCAAGCGCGTCGAGAAATGCCCGAACCGCAGGACGTTGTTTTCGTGCCGTCACCAACGCAAAATCGTAATGCTCTTCGGCGAACGGAATGAAACCCAGTCCGGCTGCACGCGCAACTGGCGCGATGGTCATGCCCCAGTCGGCACGATTCTGCGCGACCGCTGCCGCCACCGCATTATGCGAGCGCGGCTGATTCCAGTAACCGTCGGGCCGTGCATCTCCCAGCAGACGGTCGATCAAAATACGCGTACCCGCGCCCTGATTGCGGTTGACCATCAAACAGGAAGGGTCCTTCAGCGCAGCGCGCACCGCGTCTTCGGCATTGAGGCCTTCAAAGCGCTTGTCGCCAGCGCGGAATACGATGCCCTGCATGCGCCGATAGCCCGGCACAAGCTCAAGGCTCTCGACAAGAAAGGGCGTGTTGTATGTGTCTGTCTTCTCATCGAGCAGATGGATCGGTGCGAGATCGCATTCGCCGCGCCGTGCCGCGGACAATCCGCCAAGACTTCCCACCGAGATCGATCGCACCGACAGACCGGCCCGCGCCAGCGGCGCGGTGACAGCATCGAGTCCCGTGCAATGGCTGCCGACAATGACCAGATCAGGCACGCGGACATGCGGCGTGAACAATGTCACCTCCGCCTGAGTGCCCGCCGGCATTTGCTCGGCGAGCGCATCGATCTTCAGAAACCCGTCAGCCTGAGCAAACGACGTGATTGCACCTGAGCCCTTGCCGGTCGGATACGCAACCAATCCGTCATCACCCTCGACCAACGAGACCATCACGAATTCCGTCCGGCCCAGCTCCGAGGCAATCCGCACCGGCACCTTCGCCGTTACGCGCGCATCGTTGCGCGGCGGAAGTCCCGCAAGCCGGCGCAGCACCGGCACGATCATGTCGTGAAACGTGAACATTGCCGACGTGGGAAAACCCGGCAGGATAACAACGGGCGTACCGTCGCATACCGCGAGGCACAGCGGCTTGCCGGGCTTCAGCGCGACGCCGTGCGCGATAATGCCTGGTTCACCGAGCCGCGCGACGATACGGTGGGAGACATCGCCCTCGCCTTTCGAGGTGCCGCCGGACAGTATGAGCATGTCGCTGGTCGCAAGCCCTTCGCGCATGACATGTTCAAGCTCGTCCTCGTCGTCGGGAAACGCACCTAGAAAATGCGCTTCGCCGCCGTTCTCGGACACCGCAGCCGTCACGATAGCTCCATTGGTGTCGAATATCGCGGCGGGACGGAGAGCTTGGCCGGGTTGAACAAGTTCATCCCCGGTAGAAATTATCGTCACGCGCGGCTTCTTCACTACGGAAACGCGAGCGACGCCGGACGCAGCAAGCATGCCGATTTCGCGCGAGCCGATCAGCGTGCCCGACCGCAGCAAGACTTCGCCGCGCGCAATGTCAGATCCTGCATAGGACACGGACTGCCCGGGCGACGTCGCGCGCCTGATCTCGATTGTGCCCGAACCTGCAGGTTGCGTGTGCTCGACCATGACGACCGCGTCGGCACCGCGCGGAATGGGACCACCCGTCGCAATCGGCGTCGTCATACCTTGCGTCACGGGCAATTGCGGCGCGGTGCCGCATGCGATGACCTCGCCGCTCAGGCGCAGACGAACCGGCAATGCCTCGCCAGCCGCGACGAGATCCGCGGACCGCACGGCAAAGCCATCGACGTTGGAGCGATCGAATGGCGGTACATCGACAACCGCAACCACATCGTTCGCCAGCACGAGCCCAGCCGCATCGGCTAGCGCGAGGTCGTCAGCCGTGAGGTCACGCGGAAATAGCGCAGCTTCAAATCGCGCAAGCGCCTCCTCACGGGACAGAATTGTCAGAAACTGTTCCTGGTCGATGCTTGCGTTGCCTGGCGGCGGCTTCGGTTTAATCATCTCAAAGTCTCACGTCATATCGCGAAGGGGAAATGCGCCGATCGCCGTCCCTGCGGCATAGCCCTCGCTGTCTCCCGGTACAACGAGCCATGCGTGGCTGCGGACAATAGCGTCCAGCGAAAGTTGCCCGGCGGCAACCGGCATCCACTTGTCATCCAGCGCTTCCAGCAACACGATCTCCGCAACACCAACGGACGAAGAAACCTTGCGCGCAAGGGGGCGAACGATAGCCTGTCGCCGCAACCGCGCCGTGAGCATGTCCAGTGCCGGCTGAACCAGCATCAAGCAAACCGCCAACGCTTGATCGGGAGCACCGGGAGCGGCGATAACCGGCGTTGTGCCGATCTTTGCGACCGCCGCTGTGCGCCCCGGCTGCAGCGCAAGTCCGTGCGCTAAAACAATTCCATGTGCTGCCAGCGCCTGAACCGTTGCATCGCTGCGGCCGAGGCCGGTACCGCCGACGGTTATCAGCAAATCGTAAGCGCCTTCGCCCACCGCCGCAAAAATGCTGGCGGCGTCGCGGCCCTTTGTCTGTACACCAACCGCTCGGGCGCCGACTTTCACAAACTCCATAATGAATTGCGAGGATGCGGCACTGCCGTCGGTGGACGTGACATCGATGACGCACACGCGCGGAGACCGAATCTGGATGCGGTCCAATCCTATAGCGTGGAGAGCAAGTCTATCGCGCGCGTTCACCTGCCGCCCCGGCGAAATAATCGAGCGCCCAGCGGCAACGTCGTCTCCGGCCCGGCGAATGCCGTGACCGGGAACCGCCTCAGCGAGAACCTGAAACATCGGTCCGGTCTGTTCGACCAGATCAGCATCAAGCACGCAGTCACAATGCTCTGGCAGTTGATCACCCGCTTCGACCCATATAGGCGATGCAGGTAGCGGCTGCGGAGAATAGGACGATGCGCCGGCGATATCGCGCGCCCGCATTGCCCAGCCGTCGGCGACCGCGATACTGAACGCTGGATGGGCCGTTCGCAGCGGTGCAACCTCAGCTGCGATGCCACCGACAGAATCTGCAAGCGACAAGCCGATGGGTTCAACCGGTCCCACACCGTCAAGCAGTAAACGAAGGGCGACATCGAGCGGGGTTAACACGGCCGGCAAACGCTGTGTCATCTTGACGCCCGATGACCGCTCGTTGTGAGGCATGTCAGCAGCGGGCGCTCAGGAACCATCTCTAGTATGGGACGTTGATGAGCAGGTTTCATTCAGTTCTTATAGCCGCAGAGGTTCAAAATGCGCACTCGAGTCATCGTTGCTGCTGCTGTTGCGGGGTTGTTTGCTGCAACGCCGTTACTGGCGCAAACCTCCGCGCCTGCAGCCGAAAAGCCTGAGACGAGTTGCAATACTACACCATCAGGCACGACTACGGGCAATGCCGACACAAAAGCTCAGACATCGACAAGTATGGAGAAGAGCGCGATTCTGCCCTCGGCAGGTGGGCACGCCGATTCCGCCGCCCCGACCGTGCAGAGCGACGGAAAACCAATGGCGGTGCGGCCCGATTGTCCGCCTGAAACGAAGAAATAAACCCTCGCCCCAGTCCGCTCTCAGGACGCCTTTTTCTCGGCGTTGGGGAAGAAAAGCTGCTTGCCATTGACCTGGTAGGCCGAGATAGCGTTCTGACCTTCGGTTGAGATCAACCAGTCGATAAAGCTTTGGCCGAGGTCCTTCTTCACCGCCGGATGCTTCTCCGGACTCACCAGGATAACGCCATACTGGTTGAACAACCGCTTGTCTCCCTCGACCGCGATCACGAGATCACCGGGGTTCTTGAAAGAAAGCCAGGTGCCCCGGTCGGAAACCACGTAGGCATTCATCGCCCCGGCAGTGCTGAGCGCGGCGCCCATGCCCTGTCCGATCTCCCGATACCACGGCCCCTTGGCCGTCTCGAGATCGACGCCCGCCTGTTTCCACAGCGCAAGTTCAGCCGAATGCGTGCCAGATTTGTCGCCGCGAGAGACGAACGGCACGGCTTTTCCCTGAATAGCCTTCAGTCCGGCGACAATATCCTTGGTTCCACCAACACCTGCCGGATCGGCTTTCGGGCCGATCAGGACGAAGTCATTATACATGACATCGAAGCGCTTCACGCCGTGCCCTTCGGCGACGAATTTTTCTTCCTGCGACTTGGCGTGTACGAAGACGACATCGGCATCGCCGCGTCGCGCGGTATCCAGCGCTTGTCCGGTGCCCTGCGCGATGACTTTCACCTCGATTCCGGTTTTGGCCTTGAACAGCGGCAAGATGTAACCGAACAGGCCGGAATCCTGCGTCGATGTGGTCGAAGCCACGACAATGGATTTATTCTGCGCAGAGGCAGGTGTTGCGAACGCCACCGCGAGCAACGAGAGCGCAAAGGCAAAAGAAGCGTATCGGCGTTTCATGACACATCCCTCCAGAGTTCAAATAACGAGATCGCCGCGCACGAAAGCCGCAGCCTCGGGCGTCGTTGGCTTCTTGAGAAAATCTTCCGCAAGCGTCTGCTCGCGCACTGTGCCGCGCACCATGAAAACAACGTCTCCCGCGAGCCGCCGCACCTGGCCGAGATCGTGCGACGCCATCACGATCTTGATGCCGGATTGGGCGGCAATCCGAATGATCTCCTCCACGCTGCGCGTGGCCGCAGGATCGAGACTCGCGGTGGGCTCGTCGAGCAGCAGTAATTCTGGATCTCTTGCCAAAGCGCGGGCCAGCGCCAGCCGCTGCTGCTCGCCGCCCGACAAGCGGCGAGCAGGACGCAGAGCCAGATCCGACAGGCCCACGCGCTCGAGCAACTCGGCCGTGCGCGTAGCCAGTTTCTCCGGCGGATAATCCGCATGGGTCAGCCCGTAGGCGACGTTGGCCGCTACAGTCCGGCGCAACATGACCGGCCGCTGGAACACGAACGCGCGGCGTGTCGGCTTTGCGTTGGCGCGACCGCCCCATGTGATGCGGCCTTCGGTCGGCACCGCAAGCCCCATGCATAGGCGCAGCAAGGTGCTCTTGCCCGCACCGTTGGGCCCAATAACAAGCGTCGGCGAACCAGACGATAACGTCATGGTGAGGCGATCGAGGATCGTCGTGACGCCGGCCCGTACTGAGACGCTATCAAGCATAATCGGAAGGTCGGTCACCGGCGCCCGCATTGTCATCCCGCCTGCCGTTCGGACCAGACCCGTGCACCCCATGCCGCCGCGTTGATCGCAAGTACGATCACCACAAGGATGATGCCCAGACCGAGCGCGAGCGGCAGATTGCCCTTCGACGTTTCGAGCGCAATCGCCGTGGTCATGGTGCGGGTAAAGCCTTCGATGTTGCCGCCGACAATCATGACGGCGCCGACTTCCGCCGCCGCGCGTCCAAATCCTGCAAGCAGCGCGGTCAGCAGACTGAAGCGCGCATCCCACAATAGCGTCGCTATGCGGCCGAGCGGCCCGACGTCCATCGCCGACAGTTCGTCGCGGTACTCGATCCAGAGATCTTCAATGGTTTGACGTGTCAGGGCTGCAATGATGGGCACGATCAAGATCGCCTGCGCGATGATCATCGCCGTTGGCGTAAACAGGATGCCGAGGTTGCCGAGCGGTCCGGAGCGCGACAGCAGGAGATAGACTGCGAGACCAACAACGACGGGCGGCAGCCCCATGAAGGCATTGACGAACACCACAATCGCGCTTCTTCCCGGAAAGCGCATCAGCGCAAGCAATGCACCGAACGGCAAGCCGACAATGGCAGCGAGCACGACCGCGGAAAGGCTGACGGCGAGAGACAGTCTGACAATGGCGAACAGAGCCGCATCGCCGCTCATGATCAATTGCCAGGCACTCAACCCATCCAGCATGACTTCCCTCTTTCAGAGTAGTAGTCCTGCATATTTTCCAGTCATGTCAATGGATTGAAAAGAAGCAGGAATATGCATACAAATGCAGGATGGATTTGCTAACGACCAGTGAGGCATCGGAGTACCTGCGGCTCGGAGAACGCAAGCTCTACGAGCTGGTGGCCGAGGGCGCGATCCCATGCACCAAGGTGACGGGCAAGTGGCTTTTTCCGCGTGAAGATCTTGATCGATGGGTGCTGTCCGGATTAATGCGGCCGGCCGGCATGGGTCATGCGGATGCACCTTTGATCGTCGGCGGAAGCCAGGACGCCCTGCTTGAGTGGAGCTTGCGGGAATCCGGCTCCGGCCTCGCGACGCTTGTTGAAGGCACCGAGAGCGGCGTCGGCCGGGTGCTGCGCGGTGAAGCAATCGCCGCGGCGATCCATTTCCATACCGAGCATGCCGTTCAGGATTCAAGCGAGGACGCCAACGTCTCTGCGGTGCGCGCGCTAGCCACTTTGCACGATGCGGTGCTTGTCGGATTTGTGCGGCGCGAACAGGGCCTCCTGCTTCAACCGGGAAATCCGAAGGATCTCACCAGCATCGCGGGAGTTCTCGCGTCCGGGGCTACCATGGCTGTCAGGCAACCCGGCGCGGGCGCTCAAATGCTGCTCGATGCACTCCTGAAACAGCATGGCGCGAAGCCGAAGGATCTGCGCCGACTCGATCCGCCCTGCCTGACCGGACCTGATCTGGCGGCAGCGATTCGTGCGGGTCACGCCAATTGCGGCATCGCAACGCGCGCAGCCGCCAAAGCAGCCGGTCTCGATTTTGTGCCGCTGCTATGGGAGAACTTCGATCTCCTGATGCATCAGCGTGATTACTTCAAGCCATCCTTGCAGGTGTTGACGAGCTTCATGTCGAAGCCCCTGCTCAAACAGCGCGCGAATGATCTCACCGGCTACGATACCACGCCGGCCGGCACGATCCGCTATTTCGCCTGACATGCGGCTTCACGTGCCTCCAACGAACCTGTCCGCATCGGTTTATTGAGCCTGATTTTCGTGCTTCGATACGATTCAGGGACTGATCAAGAGTTCCGAGGGAACCGCCGGTGCGAGAAACTGACCGTCATGGCAGAAGGTATCCGTTACGTCTCACGCTCTTGATAGGAGCGTTGATTGCTGCGCTCGGTGCCACGTCTGCTGTCGCGCAATTACGGGGGCACGGCGGGCCGGTTCGCGCACTGGCAATTTCTTCCGACGGGCAGACTCTGCTCACGGGAAGTTTTGACGGCAGCGCGATCCGCTGGTCGCTTGCTCGCGATGCAGCCGAACAGGTTCTTCGATTTCACGCCGACGCCGTCAACGCAACCATGCTGCTTAAAGACGGCCGCGCGGCAACCGCAGGCGCTGACGGGCGTATCGCAATCTGGAGTTCCGGCAAGCAGCAGCCTGACACTGTACTCGAAGGCCATACAGCGCCAATTGCGGCGCTCGCATTGTCGCCGGACGGTGCAACTCTTGCTTCGGCATCGTGGGATCATACCGCCAGACTCTGGCCCCTTGCAGGCGGCGCACCGCGCATACTCGAAGGGCACACGCAGAACGTCAACGGAATTGAATTCAGCGCTGACGGCAGGAACCTCATCAGCGTCAGCTATGACCTGACCCTCCGTATCTGGCCTCTCGATAGCTCCGCCGCACCGTCCATTGTTACCCTGCCCACACCACTCAATTCGGTTGTCGCATCCAGCGACGGTGAGATTTCCGCCGCCGGTGCCGATGGAAAAATTTACTTCCTCGATCGCAAGGGCAAGCTCGTCGGCGACGTCGTCGCAGGGCCAATCCCGGTGATCGCGATGGCAATGTCGCAGGATGGCGCACTGCTCGCGGCAGCGGATGTCCGGGGGTCGGTCGCGATCATCGACCGCAAGGCGCGCACGCTTGCTCGCAGGCTGGTCGGACCGGGGCTTCCGGTGTGGTCGGTCGCGTTCATGCCAGACAACGGCACACTTCTTACTGGTGGTGCGGACAGCGTGATCCGGCGGTGGAATGCGCTGACAGGTGAGCCTATCGGGGCGACCATTCAGGAAAATCCGAACGACCCACTTGCCGCATATGCGGGTGACCGCGGAGCAGAGATTTTTCGCGCCTGCGTGGCCTGCCATACGCTCACGCCAGACCAGGGCAACAAGGCCGGTCCGACGCTGTCAGGCATTTTCGGCCGAAAGATCGCAACCTTGCCGGGTTACAATTTCTCTGAGCCGCTGAAGAAGCTCGATATCATCTGGACGTCGGAAACGGTGTCGAAACTCTTCGAGATTGGCCCTGCGGCCTACACACCCGGCACAAAGATGCCCGAACAACGCATCGGCTCGGACGAAGACCGCAAGGCGCTTGTGCAGTTTCTCTCGCGCGCGACGGTGCCCCCTGTCAAACCCGACCGATAGCCCTCAATAGCTCGGCGGCGCGATCCTCCGCCAGGCCGACATTGTTGATGACCACATCAGGTACAGGAGCAACAACCGCTCTGCGAAGTCTATCTCCGATCTGTCCGTCGCTCGGGCGGGCCCGCGCGGTTATCCGTTCCGCGAGAACATCCGGCGGGGCAGTTACCGAAATCACTGTTACATTGGCATACGATCTGCGCGCGAACTCAATGATGGTGCGGGACGCATTCACGATGACGGCGCGCCCTGCCCTTATGTCTTCAACAATCGAAGATGGCACTCCATAGCGCAGACCGTGCGCTTCCCATTGAAATGCGAAATTGCCGTGAGCCAGCATCTGCCCGAACTGCATCTGGCTGACCGCCTCGTTGTTCTCAAAGGAAGAGGCTTCCCGCGTCACCACCCGCTGCGGAAACACGATGTTGTTGTCATCAGCACATGCCACCTGCGCAAGCCCGATGAGCGTGTCTTTGCCGGCCCCGCTCGGCCCGACAACCAGCACAAGCCGGCCGGGCCCAATCAAATCCATGCTGGGAGCAGGCAATGTCGCCACGTCGCTCATGCTACCCGATGTCCTTCACGCCATACGCTGCGGACCACCGGCAGATCACGGGCGAGATGCACGCGGATCAAATCGGCACGCTTGCCAGCAACAATCTCTCCCCGATCGTTGAGTCCGACGGCCTCAGCAGCCGTTTTGGTCACCGTCCGCACCGCCGATGCCAGATCGATCGCGGGCACGTGCCGAGGCAGCTGCAACGCTGCCATCAAGAGGCTCGATGGAATGTAGTCCGACGACATGATGTCGAGCAGGCCTTCGCGGGCGAGATCGATCGCGGCGATGTTTCCGGAGTGCGATCCGCCACGCACCACATTTGGCGCGCCCATCAGGACAGCTATGCCCGCCTGATGTAGCCCGCGCGCAGCCTCCATCGTGGTCGGAAATTCCGCGACCGACACGCGATCGCGGATTGCATCGGTGACGTTTTCCTCGGTCGTGTCGTCATGACTGGCAAGCGGAATGTTGTAGCTGTGCGCGAGCGCCACAATCTCGCGCATGTTGGCCTCGCCGTAGCTCTTTTGATAGAAAAACCGCCGCTCGAACATCACATCGAGTTCGGCGTCCGTCAGGCCGCCGCTCTTGCCTCGGTAATAATCGCGCAGCTTGCCTTCGTCGCGAAACTGGCGCTGGCCCGGTGTGTGGTCCATCAGGGACATCAGCCGCACGTCGGGGCGGCCGACCAACTCCTTCGCCTCTTCCACGACACTCGGCATTGGAATTTCGCAGCGCAGGTGAAGGAAATGCTCTGCACGCAGCAACTTCGCATCGCGAGCTGATGAAATCGCCTCCGCCAGTATTTCTGCCTGCCCGTCGACATCCTCGGCGCCCTCCTCGCGCCACACACGCAGGGAATCCAACACCGTGGTGATGCCACTGGTGGCGAGTTGTCCGTCATAAGACACCACGGCGGCAACCGGATCCCATAACACCTTCGGGCGCGGCACATAGTGCGCTTCCAGATGATCGGTGTGCAGTTCGACCAGCCCGGGCATCAGAAGATCGCCGTGCATATCTTCGCCGCGCTCGGGCGCGTCGCCCTCGCCAACCTCTGCGATCATTCCGTTGGCAGTTGCAACCCAGCCACGTTCAATCACACGGTCCTTCAGGACGACCTGGGCATTGCTGAAGATTCTGTCGGCTCGTTCGGAAATCATTCTCTTCCTCTTACGCTACCGCCGCGAACGACGCCACGTCGATAATGCGGTCCGCGATCAGGTTGCGCACCTCGTCATCATGAACGATTGCCACCATCGCTACACCGCGTAGCTTCTTCTCTGCGACAAGATCGACCACGATCTTCCGATTGGCTCCGTCGAGCGATGCGGTCGGCTCGTCCAGCAGCAGGATCGGCATGTCGGAGATGAAGCCACGCGCGATATTGACGCGCTGTTGCTCGCCACCGGAGAAAGTCGAGGGCGGCAAGGTCCAGAGCCGTTCCGCGATGTTAAGCCGGTGCAGCAACGCACCCGCCTGTGCACGGGCCTCATTACGGGCAACACCGTTCGAGATCAATGGCTCCGCTACCACATCGAGCGTCGCCACGCGCGGCACGGCCCGCAGAAACTGGCTGACATAACCGATCGTCTGTCTGCGGACACGCAGAATGTCGCGCGGCAGCGCCGTGGCGATGTCAACCACAGCATCATTGTGGCGGATGGCAATGCGGCCATGATCGCAGCGATAATTGCCGAAGATCATTTTCAGGATCGACGACTTTCCCGCACCCGAAGGTCCGGACAGCACCACGCATTCACCGACGTTGGCTTGCATCGATACGCCCGACACCACCGGCAGCCGCACTCCATTCTGCAAATGCATGGTGAAAGTCTTCGAAGCGCTGGATATCTCGATCATTGGAGACATGCTGTCCTCACGCGGGCAAAATCGAGGAAACGAGAAGTTGGGTGTATGGCTCATGCGGATCGTCCAGCACCTGATCTGTCAATCCGGATTCGATCACCTCACCGCCCTTCATCACCATGACCCTGTGCGACAATAGCCGCGCCACGGCAAGGTCGTGTGTGACGATGACGACCGCAAGCCCGAGTTCGTTGACCAGTCCCCGCACCAGATCGAGCAGCCGCGCCTGAACCGAAACGTCAAGTCCGCCGGTCGGCTCGTCCATGAACACAAGTCGCGGCTCGGTCACAAGATTACGCGCGATCTGGAGCCGCTGCCGCATCCCGCCCGAGTATGTCTTCGGCGCGTCGTCGATCCGATCCGTCGAAATCTCGACGCGCTCCAGCCACGACGACGACGTTTCACGAATTCGGCCGTAGTGCCCCCAGCCGACCGCCATCAACCGCTCTCCGACGTTCGCGCCGGCCGACACGGCCATACGAAGTCCCATGGCTGGGTCTTGGTGGACGTAGCCCCAATCGGTGCGGAACAGAAACCGCCGCTCCGCTTCGCCGAGGGTGGCAAGATCGCGCGTCACGCCGTCGCCCATGCGGTACGATACGCGTCCCTTGCTTGGCGCAAGCTGCGTGGACAGCATCTGTAGCAGCGTCGACTTCCCCGAGCCGGACTCGCCCACAATGGCAAGCACCTCTCCCGGGTAAAGCTGAAACGAGATGTTCTTGCAGGCAAGCTGCCGACCATAGGACTTGCTGAGTCCCTCGCAGATGAGCAGCGGCTGATCGTCGTTACTCATCACGTCACCTGATGATCGGCGCCGAAACCCGCGCCCTGATGACCGTCCGCGCGGCGCGTTTCGCAGTAATCCGTATCGGAGCAAACAAACATCCGTCCGCCTTTGTCATCAACCACGACTTCATCGAGATAGGACGCACCGGATCCGCACAGCGCGCATGGCGCATCGAACCGGTAGGTCTCGAACGGATGATCCTCAAAGTCGAGCGACGTCACTTTGGTGTGCGGCGGGATCGCATAGATGCGCTTCTCGCGGCCCGCCCCAAACAATTGCAGCGCCGCGCAATCGTCCATCTTTGGGTTGTCGAACTTCGGCGTCGGCGACGGGTCCATCACGTAGCGGTCATTGACCTTCACGGGATAAGCATAGGTCGTCGCGATGTGGCCATGCCGCGCGATGTCCTCGTACAACTTGACGTGCATCAGCCCGTACTCGCCAAGCGCATGCATGCGGCGCGTCTCGGTTTCGCGCGGTTCAAGAAACCGCAGCGGCTCCGGTATCGGGACCTGATAGACCAGAACCTGGTTGTCGTTCAGCGCCGTTTCGGGAATCCGGTGCCGCGTCTGGATCACGATCGCATCCGAGGTCACCGTGGTGGTCTTTACACCTGCGGTTTTCTCGAAAAACTTCCGGATCGAAATCGCGTTCGTCGTGTCGTCCGAGCCTTGATCGATCACCTTCAGGATATCATCGCGGCCAAGAATCGCCGCTGTCACCTGCACGCCGCCGGTGCCCCAGCCATAAGGCATCGGCATCTCGCGGCTGGCGAACGGCACCTGATAGCCGGGTATGGCGATTGCCTTGAGAATTGCTCGGCGAATCATCCGCTTGGTCTGCTCATCCAGATAGGCGAAATTATAAACCGGTGCGTTCATTCCGCAGCCTCCGCGAGCGTGACATCGCTATCCTTCGCAGCCTCAAACTCCTTGCGCAGCTTCCGCAGAAGGCCTAGTTCGGACTGGAAGTCCACATAGTGCGGCAACTTGAGGTGCTCGACGAATCCCGTCGCCTGCACGTTATCGGAGTGCGACATGACGAATTCCTCGTCCTGCGCTGGCGATCGCGCTTCTTCGCCGAGTTCACGTGCACGAAGCGAACGATCTACCAGGGCCATCGACATGGTCTTGCGTTCACTTTGACCGAAAGAAAGACCATAGCCTCGCGTAAAGCACGGTGCCGCCGTGGCCGACCCCTTGAACTGGTTCACCATCTGACATTCCGTCAGCGTGATCGATCCAAGCGGGACAGCAAAGCCAGCGTCTTCCACCATGAATTCGACCTCTACATCGCCGAAACGAATTTCGCCGGCGAATGGATGGGTCCGACCGAATCCGCGTTGAGTTGAATAGCCCAACGCCAACAGGAAGCCCTCGTCGCCGCGCGCAAGATTCTGCAGGCGCAGATCGCGCTCCGCTGGAAAGTTCAACGGCTCACGCGTCAAATCACCGATTGGCTTGTCAGGATCAGCATCAGGCGATGGCTCGATCAAGCCGTCCGCGCCGAGAATGTCGGTTACGCGCGGCATCGACGCATCATCCACATCGCCCCGAGCGGGCGCGGGCACCGGCGTGTCCTGCGTCAATGACGGATCCAGCAGCCGATGCGTGTAGTCGAATGTCGGCCCAAGAATTTGCCCTCCAGGAATATCCTTGAATGTCGATGAGACACGGCGGCGCACCTGCATGGCTGCGGTATTGAGCGGTTCGGTCGCGCCAAACCGTGGCAGCGTGGCGCGGAACGCGCGCAGCAGGAAAATCGCCTCGATCAGGTCGCCTCGCGCCTGCTTGATCGCCAGCGCCGCAAGTTCGCGGTCATAGAGCGAGCCTTCGGTCATGACGCGATCGACCGCCAGCGTGAGCTGCTCAGAGATCTGTGCGAGCGAGAGATCAGGTACAGCCGGATCGCCGCGGCGTTCATGCGCCAGAAGTTGGTGAGCGTTTTCGATGGCGCGCTCGCCACCTTTGACCGCAACATACATGACTCAAGTCCCCTTTACGGTGACGCGTGTGCTGCGCGGCAAGGCCACGAGTTCAGTCCCGCACGTCAACAGCAAATCGATCCCGCGCGGGAATAGCGCGCTATTGGTCTGCATACGTTCGGCAAAGTCGGGTGGCAGCGCACCGGCGCGCAACGACGCCATGCCCTTGATACCTGGACCACAAAGAACCAGTTCAGGCCCCTTGGTCAGTGTTTCGACCTGAATCAAAAGTGTCGTCGATTGATCAGGGTATTCCGGCGTTCCGAGAGCGAAGTCCGCAAAATCCGGCAAATTGGTACCGTTGTGGATCAGGGCAAAAGCTGCGCGGGACGCGTCAGTGGTGAGCGGCGCGTCGCTATGAAACCGCAACCATTCGGAAATTGCCGGAATCCCGGCGAAATGATTGTCCAGCCAGACAGGTGTATCATGATCGAACAGAGTGAGTGCTACCGCGGCGGTCGCCTGCATCAACGGCGATGATGCATGCACCGTATCGGCGATTGCCTGAATCGAACCGGGCCGCGCCAGCGCATTCATCACGCGACGAAACACCGATTGCGACGAAAGCACGGGATCGGTCAAACCTGAGCTGGATTCAAGATTCGCGTGAAGCGCCATCGTCAGCCCTCGCCTCTTACCAGCGTGTAGAAATCGACCCGCGTCGCGGCCGTCTCAGCGGCCTGTTGGCTACGCGTCGTCTCGCGCTCTTGCCGTAGCGGCGCGACAACTTTCTGTTCAATCTCGGCCGCTAAGTCGCCGCTCTGAATCAGCGCGTCGCACAGGGCGATCAGCCGGGCCTTCTCGCCGTCGCGCCCCAGTACGTAGCCAAATCCCACCTCGCCAGAGGCGAGACGCACCGCCGCTCGCGATACGCTGGCCTCGCCAAGGTTGAACGGCGCGCCGTCACCACCAATCCGCCCTCGGATCATGACGAGGCCGCTCTCAGGCTGACGCGCCAGCTCGTGCGATGGAAGGTCAATCGTTACCAGACATGCCGCTATCCGTTCCGTCGGCGCATGTGCCAGGACCGACATGGCGTCGCGGCGACGGGCTTGCTGCGGATCTAAATGGGGTTGGATCATGTCCGACTTGCCGATTCCAAGTTGTCTATGTTAATAGACAACTTCGTAACGCATGGCCATGACAATCTGGTGACACCGGACATGATTTTCACAGCGCAACAGGTGCATCACAACGAGTGGCAATCATGAGCCTAACCGGCGAAACCAATACCGGTGTGGCGCTTTGGCGACGCGTGGCGGATTCCATCGAGCAAGGTATCGCCGATGGAACGTATGCACGTGACACGCGCCTCCCCGGCGAACTGGAGATCGCGGAAGCCCATCGCGTCAACCGCCATACGGTGCGCCGCGCCCTCGCGGCTCTTGCCGAGCGAGGGCTGGTGCGCGCCGAACGTGGCAGCGGCACCTATGTCGAAGTGCCGCCCATCGCCTATCCGCTGCGCTCACGCACGCGGTTTTCGGAGATTGTTGGAGCCGGTGGGCAGGAAGCCGGCGGTCAACTGCTCAGCGCGTCTATTGAATCCGCGCCGCGAGAACTGGCGAAGCGACTGGCTCTCAAGGCAGATGCATCGCTCCTGCGGATCGACGCCCTGCGAATGGCAAATCGCATTCCTATCTGCCTTGGAACCACGTGGCTCGATGCAAACCGTTTCGCGGATGGCGGACGGATCTACGAAAAGACCCGGTCAATGACCAAACTGCTGGCCCATTTTGGTGTGCGTGACTACCGCCGCGAGTGGACCACCGTCTCGGCTGCCATCGCAGACGCCGCGGATGCCGCACGGCTCGACCTCGCTCTGGGACGCCCGGTGCTGGTCGCGGACAGTCTTGATACGGAGCCCAACGGCACGCCCCTGCTCACAACACGGGCGCGCTTTGCCGCCGAGCGCGTTCAGTTCGTCATCGAAAATCAGTAGTCCGCGAATTAGTGATGTACATCGCCCGCACGCCCGATAATCGCAAAACGCAGTCGGGTCGAAATGAAATCGATAATTGCGACAGCGACCAGAATCATCAGGATCAGTGTCGAGACCTTCTGCCATTCCAGCACGCGGATTTGTTCCGCGAGTTGCAGGCCAATGCCGCCCGCGCCGACAATGCCGATGATGGTGGCCGAGCGCGTGTTGGACTCGATGAAATAGAGAATTTGCCCCGCAAGCACAGGCAGCACCTGCGGCATCAGCCCAAACCGTATTTCATGCAGCTTGCTGCCCCCGGCCGCCCGGATGCCTTCCACCTGCTTGCGATCCGCCCCCTCGATCGCTTCCGAAAACAGCTTTCCAAACGCGCCGAAATCCGCCGTGGCGATTGCCAGCACGCCGGCGAATGGTCCGAGCCCCACAACGTTGATCCAGACCAGCGCCCAGATCAACGTATCGACGCCGCGGATCGAGTCCAGAAAGCGCCGTGCGGGGAAACGAAGAAAAATGGATGGAATTATGTTCCGCGCCGCCAGGAGACTGACCGGCAATGCCAGTACTGCCCCGAGCAGCGTGCCGAGAAACGCGATCGACAGGGTTTCCCCCATAGCCGCGAGATAGGTCGGAAGCGACGTTCCGGGATCCGGCGGGATCATCAGCATGACGAACCAGCTGAGCTGCCGGAGGCCGGTCATCAGACGATCCAGCGAAAAGTCCAGATACCAGCACCCAAACAGAAACAGCGCAAAAGCCGCCACGCCGATGGCCAGCGCCTTCAGCCGCGCCGTATGCGCCCCCTGAAAAAGCTCCGGGTACTGCGCCGCCAGTTGGGCTGGGTCTCGCGTCACCGGCGTCATGTGCGCTGCTCCACGCCAAACAAACGCCCGCGCAGCCACCCGGTGAGAATGTCGATGATGAAGACCGTGACGATAATCATCAGCAGAATGGCGCTGACGTCGGAGTAAAAGAACTTGCGCACCGCACCCACAAGTTCCTGGCCGATGCCGCCGGCACCGACAAACCCCATCACCGACGCTTCGCGCACATTGATCTCGAAGCGCAGCAACGTATAGCTCGCGAAACCCGGCATCACCTGCGGCAGCACCGCAAAGCGGATGGAAGACATCCAGCTCGCGCCCGTGGACCGGACACCTTCCAGCGGCTTCATGTCAATATTTTCAGCTTGCTCCGAATAGAGCTTGCCCAGCGCGCCGATCGAATGAATGGCAATGGCCAATACACCCGCCATAGGCCCGAGGCCAAACGCGATCACAAAGATCAAGGCGAACACGATGCTCGGAACGGTTCGGCAGAACTCCATGACCCTGCGCACAACAAACCGAGGGCCGGGATGCGGCGACAGATTGGTCGCAGCGAAAAAATTCAGGCTAAATGCGCCGACCGCACCGATGGTGGTGCCGACATAGCTCAACAGCAGAGTCTCCGCGAGCAACTTCAGCCACTTCTGCCAACCCCAAAACCACTCAGCGGGGTCGGTCCAGACTCTGCTGCCGGTATCGAGATTCAATATCCGATCGAAATAGCCGACAAAATTGCCGATCTTGTCGACAAAAATCCTCGGTGCGACTTCCGCGCCGAGGCTAGCGACGATCAGCAGTGCCACGAAGACTACGAGGCCCGCCGCAAAACGCAAACGCTTGCGTGCGACAGCTGCGTCATACGCGGCTTCGAGCGCCGCGATCTGCTGCGGGGGATAGCTGGAAAGGCTGATCGTCAATTTGGTCACTCTACGCACAAAGGAAGAAGGACCAGACCTGCAAAAGGTCCGGTCCCTCGTTCAAATCAGGAGGCTTTCCTCTTCCGAAGGCTATCGACGAACTTGATTAGTTCGATCATGCCGTCCCAATCCTTGGTGGTCGCGGCGTTGAAGTCCTTCTTCTGTCCGTCGGACAGCCTCTCGAAGGCGGCCTTGTCTTTGGTCGGCACTGCGAAGAAAGCCTTCTCGATGCCGGCCTTCAGATCGGCGGGCATGTCTGTCAGGACAGCATAAGGGCCGTTGAGGATCGGGGCGGACTTTTGAACGATCCGGAAGTCCTCCTTCTTCATTGCCGAGCCGTCTGCATTCTTCAGCATGCCCTTGGTCAGCATCTGTGCAAGCGTCGAATCGTTGTCGGCAGTCCACTGATTGGCGGCGACGTCGATGGTGCCTTGCGAGAGCGCAAGCAACGCGTTCTCGTGGCTTCCGGTGTACACCACCTTGCCAAAATACGATTCGGCGTCGGTAATCTGCATCTTGTTCAGTTCGAACCGTGGCACGTTGTTACCGGAAGTAGAGTTGGGATCGACCAGGCCGAGATTCTTGCCCTTCATATCGTCGATGCTTTTGTAGGGGCTCTTGGCCAGCACAAAGAACATCGAGTAGTAGCCGGTGGTTCCGTCGATATTGCGATCGTTGGCGAAGGCTTCGGTCTTGACGCCGGTCATACGGGCCCGCGCGAACGACGCGGAGCCATGGCTCGCGATATGAATCGCGCCGGTTCGCTGGCCTTCGATGACGGCTGCATAGTCGTTGGCGATGCGCAAGTTCACCTTCACGCCGAGCTCCTTGCTCAGGTAAGTGATGAACGGAGCCCAGCGCTCGGTCACGCCCGATGCGTTTTCAGCAGGAACCACCGCAAAAGTGAGTTCGGGATACTTGGCCTTCCAGTCTTGCGCGAACGAAGCGGTGGCGCTAAAGGCAAGCGCAGCGGCGCCGGCAATGACGGTGCGACGATTGATCATGATGTCCTCTCGGTGAGTCAGATAGGTTCGTTACAGAACAGGAAGTTACGCAGCCACACTTCCGAACGCTGGCGTCAGATCTCCGGGCACGAAGTCCGGCGTCCCGTCCATCACTTCGCCGGCCTCAAGATCATAGAGCTCGCGCGCGATGCTGTCGGTGAGCGCGGCTGGCGCGCCATCGAACACAATTCGGCCGGCGGACATGCCGATCAGGCGATCACAATAGGTCCTCGCGAGATCCAGGGAATGCAGGTTGCAAATCACCGTGATACCGAAATGCTTGTTGATGCGCAGAAGAGCATCCATCACGATGCGGGTGTTGCGGGGGTCGAGCGACGCAATCGGCTCATCCGCCAGAATGATATCCGGCTGCTGCACCAAAGCACGCGCGATGGCCACGCGCTGCTGTTGTCCACCCGAGAGCTGGTCTGCGCGCTGCGCAGCCATGGGCATCATGTCGAACTGCTCAAGCGCTGAAATCGCGATTGCCTTATCGTCCTGCGGCCAAAGCTGGATCAAAGATCTCCACAGCGGCACGCCGGCAAGGCGTCCCATCAAAACGTTGGTCAACACATCGAGCCGTCCAACCAGATTGAACTGCTGAAAGATCATCGCGGAACGTGCCCGCCAGCGACGCAAATCGCGCCCTTGCAGCGCAGTCACATCGATCCCTTCAAACAAGATTCGTCCGCGGGTCGGAGTTTCCAGCCGATTGATCATCCGCAGCAGCGTTGACTTCCCGGCTCCCGAGCGGCCGATCACGCCGACAAAGCGGCCCGGCTCAATCGAGAAAGAGGCATTGTCGACGGCCGTCTTTGTGCCAAACCGACACGTCAATCCGTCTACCTCAAGCATGCGCCGACTCCGTTTATGTAACCTCCCCCCTCGCTAGCGTGCGTTTCCTACAGTTGTGTGACATGACGACTTGCCAAGGCCGATCTGCCCGAAATCGCAAATCCTGTGATGAAAATCCCAGTGTCATTCAAACTTCACACCGTCGTCATGAAGACTCCCGATGACGTGATCTCCTTGGTTTGAAAGCAGTTGGCGCATGACGGACATTTTGATCGAGGGCGGCAGGGCGCTGGTCGGACACGAGCTCGTGGATGCCAGCATCCACATCGCGAACGGAACAATCGCTGAAACATCGTCGCGCAGCGGCACTGCCGCCATGCGTCTCGACAGCCGCGGCCTGATCGCCCTGCCCGGAATCGTTGACATGCATGGCGACGCCTTCGAGCGCCAGATGATGCCTCGTCCCGGAGTCGACTTTCCGATCGATATCGCTCTCGTTGATAGTGATCGTCAGGCGATCGCCAATGGCATCACAACAGTCTTCCATGCCACCACATGGTCGTGGGAGCCGGGTCTGCGCGGAACGGAGAACGCGCACCGGCTGCTCAATGCCATAGAGACCATGCAGCCACAGCTCGCCGCCGACACCCGCTTCCACCTGCGGCAGGAGACATTCAATCTCGACGCAGAGCCCACCATCGCCGAATGGCTGACGGCCGGGCGCATCGATCTCCTTGCCTTCAATGATCACATGGACATGACCACAGCGTCCATGAACAACCCGAAGAAGCGCGCCCGCATGGTGGAGCGCTCCGGTCTCAGCGAAACAGAATTCGACAAGCTGGTCGAACAGGTTCTGGCCCGCGCTGATAATGTTCCAGCGTCAATTACACGGCTTGCAACCGTTGGCCGCGATCACGGCGTCCCGCTGCTGTCCCATGACGACGAATCGCCCGATCAGCGCGCTGGCTTCCGCAGCCTGGGCATCGATATCGCCGAATTTCCAATCAACGAGGAAACGGCGCGCGCGGCGAACGAAGGCGGCGATTTCACCGTCTTCGGCGCGCCAAACGTGGTGCGCGGCGGCAGCCACACTGGATGGACCAGCGCCGCCGAGATGGTGAGCAAGGGCTTGTGTTCGATTCTTGCGTCCGACTACTACTATCCCGCGCCCCTGCTTGCGGCGTTCCTGCTGGCCGCCGACAACATTCTGCCGCTGCCGCAGGCCTGGTCGCTGGTCTCCGGCGCGCCTGCGAAAGCAACCGGGCTACACGACCGTGGTCAGATCGCCGCCAGGAAACGGGCTGACATCATCCTCGTCGATGCGCGCGAGCCGCGGAGGCCGCGTGTTGTTGCAGTCATTTCCGGCGGCCGTATCGTTCACCACACCGAGCCGCAACGCATTTTATCGGGAGTTGTTGCCGCGCGAAGGGTTGAACCGGCCTGAGCGGGCGGGTACTCAAGGTTTGCATGCCGCAGTATCCCCGCTACGCGATCTATTATGTGCCATCAGCCGCCAGCGCCCTTTATCGCTTCGGCGCTGAGCTGATTGGCTACGATGCGTACACAGGTCAACCACAGTCATTCGCCGACGGCATTGAGACCGAGGTTGAGGGATGGAAGCAACTTGCAGCCGATCCGCGCAAGTACGGCTTCCACGCCACACTCAAAGCTCCGATATCACTCGCTCCGGGCAAAAGCGAGAATGAGCTGGCGGCGGCGATGCAAGAGTTTGCGCGGACGCCCCGCAGCATCCCGGTGATCGCGCCCACTGTCCGCAGCATCAGCAGCTTCATCGCCATCGTGCCGGACGGTCCCTGCCCCGAGCTGCAAAAATTCGCGGAAGATTGCGTCACGGAATTTGATAATTTTCGCGCACCGCTAACCAGTCCAGACCGTGAGCGGCGAAATGTGTCGGCGCTCACCGACCGGCAGATCAAATATCTCTATCGCTGGGGCTATCCCTACGTGTTCGAAGAGTTTCGCTTTCACATGACGCTGGCAGGATCTCTTCCGGCAGAACGGCTTGGATCTGTTACCGAGGTCTTGCGAAAACGGTTTGCCGCGCTGGAACTGAAATCGATTCCGATTGATCGGCTGGCGTTGCTGCGTCAGGACGATGCGGCGTCAGGATTCACGCTCATCCAGCATTGGGCCCTTCAGAGCGCTTGATCGTGACAGGGTGCGCGCAGGAATTCTGCGTAGGCCCAGAACTCTATCGATAAAGCCCTTCGATCTCCGAAACATATTTCTTCTGCACGTTGGAACGCCGGACCTTCATCGTCGCTGTGACCTCGTCGTCGTCGTGGTCCAGTTCCTTCGTCAGCAGATGAAACTTCCGGATCTGCGATACTTGCGCAAGCTGCGCATTGGCGGTGTTGATCTCAGACTGGATCAGATCACGCAAGCTTTCGTTTTCAGTGAGATTCTTGAAATTCGTATAGGCGATGCCTTTTTCTTCCGCCCACTTCCCAGCGAGATCATAGTCGATCTGGATCAGCGCCGAGACGTATTTCCGCGCTTCGCCGATGACGATGCACTCCTTGATGAACGGACTCGACTTCACGGTGTTCTCGATTTCCGACGGACTCAGATTCTTTCCACCCGCCGTAATCATGATGTCTTTCAGCCTGTCCACGATACGGAAATGGCCGTCCTTCAACTCCGCGACATCTCCGGTGTGCAGCCATCCGTCGCGGATCGACATGCGGGTCGCTTCTTCGTTGCGATAGTAACCTTCAAACACCGTATCGCCGCGAATGAGCAACTCGTTCGACTGTCCGAGCTTTGTCTCCATCCGGTCAATGCCGCTGCCCACGGTCCCCACTCGCCGGTCCGACAACACCTGCCCCAGCGCGATGCCCGAACTTTCCGTCAAACCGTAGACCTCGATCAGCGGCACGCCGATGGCGCGGAAGAAATGCACTATCGCAGGCGAGATCGGCGCGGCACCGGTCATGGCAATGCGGGTCTTTCGCAGCCCGATGAAGTTTTGCAACGCGCGGAAGACCAGCCAGTACGACAGCGCAAACTTGAGCTTTTCAGACAACGTTCGGTCGGCTACGTTCTTCTCCGCAAAGGGCTCGCAAGCAGCATAGGCCCGCTCGAACATCGCGCGCCGGATGTGCCCCGCCTCCAGCAGCTTGATATGGATCGACGAGTGCAGCTTTTCCCAGATGCGCGGTACGCCGAGGAACATGCTTGGTGCAACCTCCCGCAGATCCTCCTGCACGGTTCGAATTGACTCTCCGAAGTTGACCAGCGAGGCCAGATACGTCGGGACCATCACTGTCGTCATCTGCTCGGCGACATGACACAGCGGCAGGTATGACAGGACACTTGCGGATTGATCGACAACCAGCCGATCCGCACAACCGATCGCCTGCGCCCGAATGTTCTTGTAGCTTAGCATCGCGCCTTTCGGCTTTCCGGTGGAGCCGGATGTGTAGATGATCAGCCCGATTTGCGAGAGTTGCTGCCGGTCGATGATGCCATCTACCAAAGACGAGTGACTGGTCTCGAACTCGACGCCAAGCGCTTCCAGCGCATCGAACGACATCACCTGATCGGGCGGATAATCCCTGATGCCCTTCGTCTCGACAACGATGATCCGCCGCAGCTTCGGCAGTTCATCGCGGCGTTCCAGAACCTTGTCGACCTGTTCCTGATCCTCGCAGACGATGATCTCGGATTCGGAATGTGCCAGCACATAGGCAACTTCATTCGACGGGCTGGTCGGATAAACACCGACCGCGACCCCATCGACGATGTTTGCGCCAATTTGCGCCAGCACCCATTCGATCCGGTTCTCGGACAGAATGGCGACGTGACCACCCTCATTGAGGCCGAGCGCCCGAAAGCCGAGGCCGACATGGCAAGCCCGCGGGTAATAGCGCTGCCAGGTCGAAGGGTTCCAGATTCCGAACTCCTTTTGACGGATCGCCACGCGCTCCGGATAGCGACGCGCGTTCTCGCGCAGCATCTGCGGCAGCGTCAGTTGGGGAAATCTGTCGCTCATTCGATCCTCGTTCACAATCCTAGGACAGCCAGCGCTTACGGCGCTTGTAGTGCTTGATGCCCCGAAAGCCCTTGGTCTCCGCATTCGCCGCGCCGACACCGAGATAGAATTCGCGAACATCCTGATCGCGCAACAGCTGCGCCGTGGGACCATCCGTCACGATCTTTCCCGACTCCATGATGTAACCATAGGTCGAGACAGCGAATGCAACCGCCGCATTCTGTTCCACCAGCAGCATCGAAACGCCCTGCTCGCGGCTGATGCGCGCAATAATCGTGAATATCTCTTCGACCAACTTCGGCGACAGACCAAGCGACGGCTCATCGAGCAGCATCAATTCCGGCTGCGCGATCAGCGCGCGACCGATGGCCAGCATCTGCTGCTCGCCGCCGGAGAGATAGCCTGCGCGCCCGGTTCGCCGCTCGAACAGGCGCGGAAAATAAGTGTAGACGAGATCGAAAGGTGTCTTCGCGCCGCTGCGACCCGACATTGCGTAAGTGGCGGCGGTCAAATTCTCCTCGACCGTGAGGTCCTCGAATATTCTGCGACCTTCCATCACATGGAAAAGCCCGCCCCGCACCAATTGATGCGGAGCGAGACGTGACACGGAGCTGCCCTTGAACAGAATGTCGCCTGTGGTGACCTTGCCATCCTCCAACTCAAGCAGGTTGGAGATAGCCTTGAGCGTGGTCGACTTGCCGGCCCCATTCGAGCCCAGCAAGGCGACCACCGCTCCCTTGTCGACCTTCAATGAGAGGCCGCGGAGCACCTGGACCGTCTTGTTATAGACGACCTCGATATTGTTGACGGAGAGGAGTGCTTCCGCTGTCATCGTCATTACTTCGCGATCTTGATCCAGTCGGAGACCGGCTTCATGGTCTTGTTCGCGCCGTCATACTGATAGACACGCCCAACAGGAACGGTGTTGCCGGGAATCGAGATCGGCACGCCGATGATACCGCCGGTGTCGAAGTCCTTGATCGAGTTCAGCGAGGCTTTCATGTTGGCCGCGGTGAGATCCTTCTTGGCGTCAAGCGTGCGCTTGGCAGCCTCGGTCATCAGCATCGCGGTCAGGAAGCCCTGCATGTAGCCGGTCGACTGATACTCCGGGCGGATCTGCCGGATCTTCTCCAGCATTGGGGACTTGCCTTCCGTGTCGAAATAGTAGCGATACGGCATCACGCCCATGAATCCATCAGCGACATCTGCGGACTTCGCCCAGATTGCATTGTCCATCGACCAGAACGTGCCCATGAACTTGGTCTTGAGGCCAAGCTGCTTGGCCTGGCTCATGAATTCCGGCAACGGCGCCAGGATGTAGCCGTGGAAAATGGTGTAGTCCGGATCAGCTCGGCGCAGCTTGAGCACCTCGGTCGAAACGTCGACGCTGGTCGGCGGCGTCGCAATCTTTTCCACCACCTTCAGGCCGAGTTCAGCCGCCCGCTTCTCGGTCGGCGCGATCGGATCGCGTCCAAATTCCGTATCCGAATTAACCAGAGCGATTTTTGCACCCGGCTTCGTCTTGGCGATGTACTCGAGCAGGATGCCAATCATCTCCGAATAATCTGGACCGGCGATGAACTGGTTGGGAAAGTTCTTCGGATCGTTCAGTTCGGTCGCGAAGGACGCACCTGCAAGCATGATATCGCCACGGCGATTTAGCTCGGCATTGATGGTCTTCGAGAAGGCGGTGGAGTCTCCGTAATAGAGGCTCACCTTTTCCTGGCTGGTGATGCGATTGAAGACCGCCACCGAGTTATCGACCTTGTAGCCGGTGTCCTCCGCAGCATATTTGACCTTGCGGCCATTGATGCCGCCGGCATCGTTCACGATCTTCACATAATCTTGGAACGCATTGTTCAGTGCGATTCCTGCGAAAGCAAACACACCCGTCATAGGCATCGATGCACCGATCACAATGTCGTCGGCGGCACGCGCTGGAGCGTTAAGGCCTAGTGCGAGACAGCCCGCAGCTGCGTAGGACAGCACCTTTCGGCGTGTTGGAAAGAATCTCATGGTTGCTTCTCCCTGTGTGTCATTTCTTGAACGGCCATAGATGAAAGAAACGCCGCACGCGGCGCCAGATTTCGGCAAGGCCCTGCGGCTCGAACAGCAGAAACCCGATAATCAGCAAGCCGAAAACGATTGTCCGGATTGGCGACAATTGCGCTGTCGCATTCGGAATGAAGGTCAGATAGGACACCGCGATCTTCAGAAATTCCGGCACCATGGTCATGAAGATCGCGCCAAGGATGGCGCCCAAGATCGTGCCCATGCCCCCCACGATGACGGCGGCGAGAAAGAACACCGAATAGATCAGCGGGAAACTTTCCGGCGTAACCACGCGGAAGAAGTACGCCCACATGCCGCCCGCAACGCCGGCGTAGAACGACGACAGTGCGAAGGACAACAGCTTGTACTTCAGCAAGGGAATACCGAGCACCTCGGCCGAAATATCGCGATCCCGTATGGCGATGAAGGCGCGGCCGATACGGGTCCGGAACAGATTGGCCGCGGCGAATACAGCCAGCGCCGTCAGCGGCATGAACAGCCAATAAAGCTGGAACGGACGCGCGAGATCGTAGCCGAACAACCGCGCGGGCGGCATGCTCAGCCCCTGCGTTCCACCTAGAAAGGCGGGCCCATTGGCGAACAGAAAGTGCAGAATGAAGGATGCCGCGATGGTCGCAATCGCAAGATAGAGCCCCTTCACGCGCAGGCTAGGCACACCGACAACGAGGCCGACCGCGGCCGACACGAAGCCCGCGATGATGAGATTGATAACGAACGGCGTACCGACGCGAATTTCAAGAATAGCGACGGTGTATGCGCCGACCGACATGAAGGCCGCCTGCCCGAGGCTGACGAGGCCGGTATAGCCAGTGAGGATGTTGAGGCCGGTGGTGCTGACGATGTGGATCAGGACAAGACAGGCGAGATAGATCCAGTACTGATCCGCGAAGAACGGAAACAGCACCAGCGCCGCGAACAGCGCGACCAGCATCACGCGCTGCACGTTGGTGTCGAGCAGTGCTTCTGCCTGAGCGTAGGTTTGATGGGCCGCGCCGATACGCATCAGAGTCGCTCGATTTCAACTGTGCCGAATAATCCGTAAGGACGGATCATCAGGGCAACCACAAGGATACTGAAGGTGACAAGCAACTTGAATTCGCCGCCCATGTAAGTACCGACGAGCGCCTCGACGACGCCGATGGCAAGGCCCGCCACCAGTGCGCCTGCAATGGAGTCCAGCCCGCCAACGATAACGGCGACCAGCACCGAGAGACCGAATACGCCCATGGTTGGCGAAATACCGCCAATCGAACCGATCAAAATGCCTGATCCCGCAGCCGCCATACCCGCGACAATCCATGAGACCGAGAATACCGCAGGAACATTGATCCCGCAGGAGAACGCGGCGCCTTGATCGGTCGCGGTGGCGCGCAGCGCGACGCCGCCCCGCCACGTCTGGAAGACAACGAGAAACGCTGCGATCAATACCGTCGCTACCACAAAGCTCACGGCGATCTTTGGTGAGATGTATGCGCTGCCTATAAATATCGGCTTCGACGGCAAAAAGTTCGGCAAGGTGGCGGGATCACTCCCCCACACAAACTCCACAAATCCGATCAGCACCGAACTGAGACCGACAGTCACCATGAACACCGAGATCGGGCTCTCACCGAGCATCGGTCGGATCAGAATACGTTCGATAACGCCGCCGAGAATGCCGCCGCCGATCACCGTGAGAATAATCGCAAGCCAGATTGGAAGCGCAAATGCCGCGGTCATTCCGAAGAAGAAGTACGCGCACAGCATCAGCATCTCGCCGACGGCAAGATTCAGAACCTTGGTTGCCTTGTAGATCAGCACGAAAGCAATGCCGGTCAGCGCCAACAGCGCGCCCGATCCAAGCCCAGACAACACGACCTCGAACAGGAACAGCCAATCCATCACGCTGCCCTCTCGCCCGCGATCCGCCGCGACAGATCACCGACATCGCCTGACCCGAGATAGGCTGCGATCACGTCCGGGTTGTTCTGAATCTCCGCGGGTTTTCCGGCCGCAATCACCTGACCAAAGTTCAGCACGACAACATGGTCCGAGATGTCCATCACCAGTCCCATGTCGTGCTCGACCATCAGGATGGTCACGCCCCACTCTTCCTTCACGTCGAGGATGAAGCGAGCCATGTCCTCGGTCTCTTCGCGGTTCATGCCCGCCACCGGCTCGTCCAGCATCAGCACACGCGGTTGCATCGCAAGCGCGCGCGCAAGTTCGACGCGTTTGCGCAGGCCGTAGGACAGTGACGCCACCGGCTGGTCGCGGATATGCTCCATCTCAAGAAAATCAAGCACCCGCCGCTCGATCTCGGATCGCAGCTCAAGCTCCTCGCGCCTGGCCCGCCCGAAGTACCACAGCGCGTCAAACACATTCGTCCGCATGTGCGCGTGACGGCCGAGCTTGATGTTGTCGAGCACCGTCATGCCGCGAAACAGCGCGATGTTCTGAAACGTGCGGGCCAGACCGATCTTGGCCCGCGCCGGCGGATGCAATTTGCTAATGTCGCTACCGTCGAATTCGATCGCGCCGGCCGACGGGCGGTAGAAGCCGGAGATGCAGTTGAACAGCGACGTCTTGCCCGCGCCGTTCGGACCGATCACGGCCGTGATCGATCCCGGAGCGACGGAGAACGAAACATCCGACAGCGCTTTCAATCCGCCGAACGCAAGCGAAAGGCCGCTGACGTCTAAACCTGCAGAGGACGACGATGTCTGATTGCTCATCGTCATGCGCCGAACTGCGCCGGGGACGCGGCGAGTACCGCCGGCCTGCCAGTCTTCAAACGGCGTGAATCAATCGAACTCAACTGACGCTCCCCCTTTTGACTTGCCCGCGGTTGATCCGCTCTTTTGGCTGTTCTCTCGTTTCGGTGCCTATCGCTTGCGGCCCACCAAAGCATGTTCCATGTACATTCGCTCGACCGGCCGATCGAGCGAGTTACCCGCGCGCTCAAAGCCTCTCCGCCAGTCTTCAACGTGCCGCCGCATCCATACTTTCCCCGCTTCCTTGTCGCGTCTACGGATCGCGTCGAGCAGGTGATGGTGTGCAACAATGAGGCGCGGCATGCCTTCGGCCACGTTGCGGACCACCATCTCCGTGGTGGGAAAAAACAGCAGACCTGCCGGTTCTCGCGCGAGCTGCAACACGCGGTTATGGGAGGCCTTCGCAATCAGGATGTGAAACTCCGCATCCAGTTCAGCGAATGCGGCATGATTTGCGATGGCCTGCTCGGTCTTCTCGATGTTCGCCGCGATCTCGGCGACGTCGTCATCTGTCGCATGATCGACAGCATATTCGATCGCGGCGATCTCGAGGATCATCGCGGTTTCATACAATTCGCGGAAGGTCACTTCGTGCAGCACAAGCGCCCGGCTCAACCGGCTTGCAAGCTTGTTGTAGCGCGGCAGGCACGCATACAGGCGGCGGCTGGAATCGCGCCGGATCAATCCGCTCTCTTCGAGCACCCGAATGCCCTCGCGAACCGTGGAACGATTCACACCGAACTGCTGAACAAGTTCGGACTCCGTTCCGATCGGATCATCGGGCTTGATGCGGCCATTGACGATTTCTCGCTCAATCGCGTCAGCCACCTTTTGATAGGCCGGCGCAACCTCAATACGCGCGAAATTCGGGACCACGGACGACATAGCGTCTCATCGTTGTTTGTCGGACAAAGGCTAGGGACGAAATCTTTCTCGGTCAATGGCCTAAAAACAGCGTCTGCAACGAAATTTTGGGGTGCATCGCACAAGATTCTGCACCAAATGTCACTTTGTCCGACAAGGCCATTGCATGATGGCAGCGGCCAACGACGAGGCATGATCAATTGACAAGGCACCAGCAGACGCGCCCGCTCGTTGTGGGCGGCCCAGTGATCAGGGTGTCGGTTGTTTGCGCAGTTCTGCGGTGCCAAGAACGTCGAACGACTGTGCAATCGGCGTTCTGGAAGCTGGCTGGCGACGCAGTGCTGATCGCACCGGTCTCCACCCGAATTCACTGCTAACAGGGAATTTTGCAGGGAAATCTACTATTCCAAAGCTTCAGAAGACTATTTCTAATCGACAAACTGCTGCGCTGCAGCGGCTTTCAGGGAATTCCCTGCGCAAGTAAACAGGGAAAGAATTTGGCTGATCAGAGAATTTTTGAACAGGAACAGAGAATTCTACCTGCAAATGCCGTAAGCGTTGAATTCTCACACACTTGTATAGCATCGCGTGGACGCGATCTGTTCTCCCCTTCGATTTGTGGATGTGGAGAGCGAGATGGTGGCAAAGAGTGGATCCTGGACACGTCAGGGCGAGGCTTTCTGGCGGGCGCATCATGAGGCGTGGAAGCGCAGCGACTTGAATCAAAGGCAGTATTGCGAGGCGTATGACATCCCGCTCAAGGCCTTCGGCAATTGGCGGGCTATTTTTAAAGCCGAGCCGCAGCCACCAGAGCGCAAGCTGCTCTATCGACGTCGGGGCTTTAGTCCTCCCCTAAGTCCGCTGCTAAATCCTCCCCTAAGTCACCCCTTAAGTCACCTGGCTTATCCCTCCTCGTGGTCAGGAAGCCCCATCGTTCCGCGAGCGCGTGAGGGCCATCGCCGACGCTTCAGCGAAGCGGACAAACGCCGGATTGTCGACGAGGCGACGCAAGCTGATACGAGCATTGCGGAGGTCGCGCGCCGCTACGGCATCGACCGCCGCGTTCTGCGTCGATGGAAGGTCGAACTAGCAGCCGTCACAGTGCCAACGTTCGTGTCGGTCGAGATCACAGACGCGACCTCGTCTGCAGAGGAGCGCATGGCATGACGCTGCTTCCCTCCGGCGTGAAGGTGCATCTGGCACTTGGCTTTATCGACATGCGCAAGGGCATCGACGGCCTGGCGATGCTGGTGCAGGGCGTACTGCAGCAGGATCCGTTCTCCGGCCATCTGTTTGTGTTCCGAGGCCGCACCAGAGCCAACCTCATCAAGATCATCCATTGGGACGGTACTGGACTTTGTCTCTTCACCAAGCGGCTCGATCACGGCATGTTCCTGTGGCCGCCGAGTATCGATCCGGGCGAGACGCTATCGCTTACGTCAGCACAGTTGTCCCTGCTGATCGATGGCGTGGACTGGCGCGCGCCGGAGCAGCGCTGGCGCCCGGCCCTGGCCGGATGATCTGCGACGGATTGACTCAATGGTGCCTTCGGAGCGGCGGACGCGGACGCGAGTCGGCTACACTCTATCGTCATGAACATCGATCTCGCCGCCCTGCCGGCCGATGTAGAGACGCTGCAGCACTTGGTGCGCGCGCTTGCGAGCGAGCGCGCCAGCTTCACCGAAGCGCAGGCCGAGATTGAACGGCTCCGCCTTATCATCCGCAAGCTGCAGCGCAGCCAGTTTGGACGGCGAGCTGAACAGCTCGACAACGATCAGCTGCAGCTGGGGCTTGATGACCTCAACGCCGATCTGGCGAGAGCGGAGAGCCGGATCGAGGCGAAGACGCCCTCACCGCGGACACGCACCGCGCGGGCAAGTCTGCCGTCGCATCTAGAACGCGAGGATGTTCGGCTCGATCTCGATCACCAGACCTGCTTCTGCTGCGCTGGCCGCCTCCATTTGATCGGTGAGACCGTCAGCGAGATGCTCGACCATGTTCCGGCGCGCCTGCGTGTGATCCGTATCTGCCGGCCGCGCTATGGGTGCCGGAGCTGCGGGACTATCCACCAGGTCGCGGCGCCGGAGCGGCCGATCGCCAAGGGCCTCGCCAGCCCTGCTCTGCTTGCTCACGTTCTCGTCTCCAAATACTGCGATCACCTACCGCTATACCGACAGAGCCAGATCTTCGCCCGGCAGAGCGTGGAGCTCGACCGCTCGACGCTCGCCAACTGGGTTGGTGGCGCCTGTTGGTGGCTGGAGCCGCTCAAGGCAAGGCTCGCCGAGCACGTCTTCGCATCCGGCAAGCTGTTCGCCGACGACACGCCGATCCCGGTGCTCGATCCCGGCCGCGGTCGCACCAAAACCGGTCGGCTGTGGGTGTATGCTCGGGATGATCGTCCCTGGCAGGGGCCCGATCCGCCGGCGGCCCTCTATCTCTATAGCCCCGATCGGAAGGCCGAGCGCCCCATCTCTCACCTCTCGAAGTTCAGGGGCGTTCTGCAGGTCGATGGATATCCCGGCTTCGAGCGGCTCGGCAGCGGCATCGATCTCGCGGCCTGCTGGGCACATGCGCGGCGTAAGTTCTACGAAGTGCATCAAGCAACAGGCTCGCCGATCGCAGGCGAAGCCTTACGCCGCATTGCGGAGCTCTATGCTATCGAAGCTTCTATCCGCGGGCAGACAGCGACTGAACGACAAAGCGCGCGTCAATCGAGGTCATTGCCACTCGTGACTGCACTCAAGGTTTGGCTTGAGCGACGGTTCGTGCATCTCCCGCCCCGCAGCAGCCTCGCCGACGCCATCCGATATAGCCTCACTCGCTGGGAGGCCCTTTGCAGCTTCCTCGGCGATGGCCGTATTGAACTCGACACCAACACGGTCGAGCGAGCAATCCGCCCAGTCACACTCGGCCGCAAGAACCATCTGTTCGCCGGGTCGGATGGCGGGGGCCAGCGCTGGGCGACCGTCTGCTCGCTCATCACAACCGCCAAGCTCAACAATGTCGAGCCCTTCGCCTATCTCAAGGACGTGCTCGAGCGCATGTCCGGCGGTCACCCGATGAGCCGGCTCGATGAACTCCTGCCGTGGAATTGGCGCTCGCCAGCCGCCTTCAACTGACACCACGTGTCAGAAATGGACGCTTACCAAATGCCGACGCATACCGTTCTGGGCAAACGACAGCTTGCCGCCGGTCAGGATCCTGAGCGCCAGCATCATGCCCGTCAGCATCCATGTGCTTGTTGCCAGCTCTTTGGAACAGGCCGAAACCGCGATATTGCGTGCGGCCACTTAACTGCCGCTTCGCGGCAGCAAGCCGAGACGCTTGGCCACGATCCTGTCGAGCATCCGCGTCGGCAACATTCGCCCTATCAGCAACTGGACCGGCTCCGGGCTAATGGAATAACGCACACGCGGGCGCGGGCTCGTCAAAGCTTGATAGACGAGTTCGCCGATTTTCTCTGCCGGCAATGCGCTCTCGCCGAGCTTCAGCATGTAGTCTCGAATCCGCTGAAGCGCGGGAAAGAAGGGAGAATTCCGGTAGGCGGAAATATCGACTTCTCCGGCCTTGGCCCAGATCGGCATTTTCACCGCGCCCGGCCCGATTACGATGACATCGATGCCGAACAGCATGAATTCGCGCCGGATGCTGTCGGAAAATCCTTCGATGGCATGCTTCGACGTGCAGTAGGGCGACAGCAGCGGATTGCCGTTTTTGCCTGAGACCGAACTGATCATGGCGATCCGTCCGGGCGCCCCCCTCAGCGAACGATCCGCGCCGAGCAGCGGCGCGAATGCCTGCGTGACAACGATCTGCCCGATGACGTTGACCTCCATCTGCCGCCGATAGTCATCGATTGAAAGCTCAAGCGCCGGACCTGACACCGCGATGCCGGCATTGTTGACGAGCCCCCTCAGCGTCGCCCCCTTCAATGCCTCACGAACAAAACGCGCCGCAGAAAGCACCTTCGCCTCGTCAGTGATATCGAAGAGAAGCGGCACGAAGTTGCTACCGAACTCTTTTTGCAAGCGATCGGCATCGACCTGCTTTCGCACACTGCCGAAGACGCGAAAACCGCGATCGAGCAGCACCTTTGCGGTGCCCCAACCAATCCCCGTCGATGTACCGGTCACGACGATAGACTGCATACGCAACTCCTGCTTTCGACCAACACCTGTTTACAACAAACAACGGAATCGCGTGCACGGCCCCGTCATCGATCTATCGGCGTTCCACTGCCTCGCCCGCTCTTGCGGTGAGAACTCCGAGAGGGTCGCGATGCAACGAGTCAGCACAGACTGTCCAATGTGGCATCGAGCCAAAATCAGCGCATCCATCGATCGATGTATAGCGCTCGAATATAAAAGGGCAGCGCAGACTTGGTGCCGACCAAAAATATGAGCCAAATCAACGAAATCGCACAAGCCGACTCAAAACCGAAAGCGGTCGCACATGATTTTCCGTCCGCTGTGATCGAAACATCACACACGCGAGTGCCGCTGACATGTCATTGCGGAATTTGGCGCTCAAAACGGTTCGTGATCAGCGGTGACATCATTCAATCGGGGGACGCGGCGCCAGTTGGGTGTCGTTAGAGTTGGCGCAGATGACAAGCTGAGTCGAAAGAAAGATGAATTGCGTTGGAAGTTGCTTTTGCAAAGCAGCGGAAAATTTCAATACGAAGTTCAAACTTTTGCAGGCCAAACCATTGGACCAAGATGTCCGGGCCAACACTTGCAAATCACTCATGGTCGCAGCTTCGATCATTGTGACAGTCTTCGCAGGGCGATGCTTTGACCTGAGAATATTGCAGTTTACCAAGACACTTATCCAAACGGATAGTTTCTGTTTAAGGGTGATCTGGAGTCTAATAGGTGCCTCCGTTGAAGAACTGCTGTTCAGGGGCGTTATACAAACACGGCTCACTGCGCGTCTTGCCTCTTGGCTCGCGATACTTGTCACGACAGTTCTTTTCCTTGCCATTCATATCCCCGGATGGGTCATACTTTCCGTGACGGTGAGCGCATCCGTCGTCGCAACCGTCACCCTCGTCGGCCTTATCTGCGGAGTGCTCAGGCACCGGAGCGGAAGTCTCTGGCCGGGCGTTGCTGCGCATTGGGCCAATAATCTTGGCGCGATGCTCTGACAAGGAACCGTCAACGAACATCGATGAAGTCTACAGTGGCAAAGGGAAGCTCTTTCATGTTGGCCCCGTGGGTGCCGCAAACCGCTGCGATTGCCGGCTTCCGACGTAAGTAGACCTCTCGTGCCGGAATATCGTGCTTCTCGTCACATCGGCCTTCGTCCTGCATGCCGACGCTGCCGGGAGCCATGCACCCGAACCTCCAAACGCCAGCCGGACGCACCCGCTGACAAAGCAATCGGGGCGATCCGTTCAACTGTGACCCGCGCAACACAGCTCCCCCATTTGTGGCGGGTTCAATCGAACGAGGGGCGCTGCGAGGCCGGGCATCCGGTCAAGTCAGACGACCCGCATGTTCGGTTTGAACAGCGAATACGGAGATATGCTCAATGACACGGCACGTGACTCGCGTTCACAATTGCTCGGGAATCCGACGGCAATCGGATGCCACAACCTCCTCACGACCTGCGGCGGAAAGTGTCCGCCATCCGGCAATCACGCGTCCCGGCGGCTGGACACGCTGGCGGGCGGCGCTGTTCGGCACCGCCGCTGCAGGCGCCCTGTGCGCGGCGGCGACTCCTGCTGCCGCCGGCCCGCAGCCCTGCACGATCAGCCCGGCGAATGTCGCCACCTGTCAGGGCAATCAGTCAG
The DNA here is from genome assembly GCF_014203115.1 of Afipia massiliensis. GTDB lineage: Bacteria > Pseudomonadota > Alphaproteobacteria > Rhizobiales > Xanthobacteraceae > Afipia > Afipia massiliensis. Next base: position 369,137 of record NZ_JACHIJ010000001.1, read on the forward strand.
CGGGCATCCGATTTCTAACCGATTTGGAGCGGCGGTTGACGCGCTGCACGTCAACAACCTGACGCAGAACATCGGCGGGACCGGAATCGTCTTTAACCCGGCTGGCGGTCCCCTCACCTTCAACCTCTTCAGCAATACCGGAAACTTCGGCATCATCTCCAAGGGAAATGGCATCCAGTTAAACTCTGCCGGTACTCTGTTTAGTGTGGACCACACCGGCAATATCAATGCGAGGAACATCGCAATAAGGGTAGAGTCCTTCGGCGACGGAGAAAACGCCGGTCCCGTGACGGTGAGAATGGCGGGCAACGCCAACGCTGGCGATGGAATTTTTGCGCGGTCCCAAGTTGGCTCTCTCGACACCGGAAGCGCGGGCGCGGCAGCAATTATTTTCAAGGGCAATATCATTTCCGATGGGTTCGGAATTTCTGCCCGATCAACTGTCAATCTCGGTAACGACAACCGCAATGCCGGCATTTCATCTGTGGTCAGCAAGGGCGACATCCTTGCTAGATGCGTTGGCATTGAGGCGATATCTTCCGTGACTGGTACGGGCAACGCGAGCGGAGTCTCGGTCGACTCTGCTGGTAACATCATCACCCAAACGGGATTCTTCGGCATTGAAGCGCGTTCATCTGACAGAGACCGCTTAGGGACAGATCCAATTTTCGCGTCCCGGCTATACGCTGAGCACGTTACCGTTTCCTAGAGACCCTCTAAACACACCTCGCCTTATCTATAGGACTACTCTATAATAGAGAGATGAATAAGCTCTCCGTTATTTTCGACCGCAGCCGCATGCCTCTGTATTTGCAGTTGGCATCCGTGATGCGGCAGCGCATTGAAGCGGGCCGCTGGCAGAACGGCGACAAGATTTCGACGATCGAAGAGCTCGAGGCCGAATTCGGCGTCGCCAAGATCACCATCAGCAAGGCCATCGAAATTCTTCGCGAAGAGCGCATGCTCGATTCGCGGCAGGGTCTCGGCACCTTCGTATCCTACGTACCGAAGGAAAGGCATTGGCTGAACATCGCCAATGACCTCGACGGTCTGATCAGCTCGATCAAGGACAATCGCGTCGAGATCGTGTATATCGAGGAGAAGGTCGCCAGCCCTCCCCTCAGCGAGAACGAAGGTATTCCCGCGCACAGATATACGCTGCTAAGAAGCGTGCAGTACAACGAAGATGAGCCGTTCTCGGTTGTTAACCTGCACCTGTCGCAGGAGATATTCGCACGCGATCGAAAACAGTTCACGCGTTTGCCGGCCTTGCCTCGCATTATGGAGATGAAAGACATCTCGATCAGTCACGTCTATCAGACGGTGACGATCGGCATAGCGAACCCCGAGGTCGCCGATTTGCTCAAGATCGGACTTGGCGAGCCCACTGCCGATTGCAGGATCGTTCTTCTGGACGATCGCAACGTCGCGATCTATGTCGCGGATTTCCATTATCACAGGCATTGCTTCGCGCTTCGGCGAGATCTGATCAACCGCGGCTAAATACAAACTCCGCGCCGTTCCCCCAAAAAAGCTCCTGGGGTGCAAACCCCAGGCAGTACAGAGGAAGTGTCCGCACGCCAAAGACGATCTTGTCTTATGGCGCGCGTAGTTGTGAGCGAATTGCCAGCTCAATGGGCCGTTTCTAGTTCCGCCAAGATAAGTTTATCGACCATTCGGCGCATCTTCATGGGTGCTGCATCAATTCCGAGAATGATGCGCTTGTAATTCGGGTCGCGCTCTTCCTCGAGCTGAATTCGCTCCAGAATGACCTTGTCTTCCTTGAACGCCATATCGAGGTCGGCGGTCAGGGTGGCGTCCATGTCGTGCTCGTTGGTGCGGAAGTTGCGGACGTGAAACCAGTGCTGAAGCACTGTGCGCTCGTCGACAGGCGTCAGCACATGGCAGGCAAACATCTGGACACCCTGGTGCCGCTCGTCCATATCGGGAATAGAGCCCGTCGGGCACGATCCCATGTCGATCGCGAAGTAGCACGGCGTCGAGTAATTATAGTAATGCCAGCGATCGACCGACCCGCTCAGCTTGCCGTACTTCGAGAACAGCGGAATCGCCGGCCCGTTTCGTATCCATCGCCACACCGTGATCTCGTTATTCCGGTATTCGTTGTTCACCGGAACGGTAGCCCCAGCGGGAGTGCCAAGCGTCGTGGTGTGAACAAACGTGACGTGCGCTGGGTCAAGCAAATTGTCGCAAAGGCTGAGATAGTTGCACTCGATCCGCAGCGTGTCGCCCTGAGCTGCATGCCAGCCTTCGGCCTCATACTGCGGCAGATGAAACATCTTGCTGAGATCAGCCTTTTTAGGATCGCCCATCCAAAGCCACACCAGACCGTACTTGATCTGAAGCGGATAGGAGCGGACCAGCGCGTTGCCTGGAATCACTTCCTGGCCCGGGATGAGAACGCATTTCCCGCTGCAGTCAAATGTCATGCCGTGATAGCCGCATTCGATGTTATCGCCCTTCAACTTACCCAGCGACAACGGCGCAAGCCGGTGCGGGCAAGCATCCTGAAGAGCAGCAATGCTGCCGTCCTCAAGACGATAGATGACGATGGGCTCTTCGAGCACCACGTGCCTGGTCAACTCCCGCCCGACGCGATCAGCCCATACAACCGGATACCATGCATTGGTAACGTACTTCATTTTTTTGTTTCCCTTCGACAGTCAAGAATTCCACGGCCGTCAGTGATAGTAAGCGCCGCCATCGACGACCAACGTCTGGCCGGTAATGAAAGCGGCATGGGGGCCCGCAAAGAAAGCGACGGCGCCGACGACATCCCCGGCCAACATGTCCCGCTTGAGAGCTCTGTTGCGCACGGAGAATCCGGAAACCGTGTTCGCCAGCTCGGGATTGTTCTGAACGCCGTCGCTCAACGTGAAGCCGGGGGCGACGCTGTTGACGAGGACGCCATGTTCGCCAAGCTCGGTCGCGAGCGTTCTCGTCATGGATACGATCGCGCCCTTTGAAGCGACATAGTGCAGCATGCCGGGATTGCCCTTGAAGGCGACACCCGACGAGATGTTGATGATGCGGCCGGAGCCTTGCTTCTTGAACGCAGGAAGTACCGCCTTGCAGCACAGAAACTGCCCGATGACATTGACGTTCAGCATCTTGTGCCAGTCGTCGACCGTGAGCTGTTCGAAAGGCTTGAGGGACAGTGTCGAATAGATCGCCGCATTGTTCACAAGAACGTCGATGTGACCGAACCGCTCGATGGCCGCCGATGCCATGCGCCCGGTGTCCTGCTCGCTGGAAACATCCGCATCGACGTGATGGGCTTCATATCCGTGTTGGCGCAATTTCTCGGCGGCGGCCACACCTCCCTTGAGATCCGCGATCATGATCGACGCACCCTGCTTCGCCAGCGCCTCGCTGATCGCATAGCCGATACCCATCGCACCGCCGGTGACCACAGCCACCTTTCCTGTCAGGTCCATTCCTAATCTCCAGTTCCAAAAAGTGTGGGCGGCACGATGTAGAAGCCTCTTCCGATAGGCGCGGCAGCGCCTCTTTCATCGAGGATCGCAAGATTGATTATCGGCATAACGCCGGTGGCGCGGACGGCCTCGATATCGATGACGCCCCGGTCGCGATGAATGATGGCGCACCCGCGCGTTTGCGCATCTGGCGGAAGCAGATGCGCCCACTCTGCCGCGAGCATTGGCGCATGATTCAGCGCCTGTCCGCCAAATCCGCAGACATCGACGAGCGCACTGTCCCCGATGGCGCCGAGCGCAGGCGCTTCCTGCTGCGAATTGAAACGGATTCCCGTTGGGGGCGCGCATGGCACAGTGGCCCAGCGTGTCGTGCCGCGCCGGCGCAAGCCGAATTCAATGCCGTTGCCGCCGATGGCCACGATCTCGCTTGCCGAAGCCTGCAATTTCCAGGCAGCCCAGGCCATCCAGATGCCCAGAACGAACCCGGGATTTGCTCGGATGTCGGCTGCTATCCCCGCGGGCGTCTTGTTCAAAAGTTCGAGGAATAGCTCGTTCCCTGCACGGGTGATAGCATGGCAGTCGTCGCCGCTACGCAGCGCCTGCCGCATCATCGATTCAACGTCCGGGAGAGTGGCGAGTTGCGGATTGATGGCCTGCGCTGCCTCTGCGGTCCAATCGCGCGCACGCGTAACGCAGAGCGGATCGGCGGAGCCAAATCGCAGCGCTGGCGGCGGCCCCTCCGACACGGGAGAATAGAAGACGTTATCCTTGTCCCCGACCTCCAAGCACCACATCGACGGTGCGACGACCATCGCAAGCGGAACAACGACACCATGATCCTGCGCCGGTTCAAGTAAAAGAGAACCCGCCTCAAGCATCGCGCGCGCGGTCACGGCATCCCCGGCGAAGCCGCCGACTACAACAGCCTGCTCCGCCGCCGCCATGACGGCACGTGGGGGTTTACCTTTGAAAGGCGGTCCAGCATGGAGCAAAGTGCGCTCCGGCAGGTTCGCCTTGGCCTCACTTAACCGAACGAGACGACGAAGATGCGCGAGCTTCCGATTCATTCCGCACTCACCTGGCGCGCAGGACGCGCGGCTCTCACGACGTTGATTTGCAGCATTCGGCACTTCAAAAGTGCCTTCCTACCAATCTAGTCATTCTATTTATAGCATGATAGAGATATGCTGCAACTACGCAGAGTAAGGTTTTTGTGCAGATTGCCGTAATAAATAGCACCTATCGTTCACATTTGCGGCTTGGTCATCCTATCAATAGGGTGATAGATTGACTTTAGCGCGCTAACAGGCGGGCGGGTAAACCGGAGGGAGGAACGTTCGATGAAATCGTCTTGGTCCAGAATATTGCTAGCGATCCTGTCAACCAGCGTTGGGACAGGCGCGATGGCGCAGGAAACCATCAAGCTCGGCGTCAATCAGCCACTGACGGGCGTGGTCGCCGCGTCGGGTAATTTCGTCACCAATGGCGCAAAGATCGCCGCAGACGAGATCAATGCGAAGGGTGGCGTGCTTGGAAAGAAACTTCAACTGATCATCGAAGACAATAAGAGCAATCCTACCGAAGCCGCGAACGTCGCCGAGAAGCTAATCACGCGCGACAAGGTACCTGCGATGATGGGCGCATGGAGCTCGACTTACACACTCGCGGTGATGCCGAAGCTGATGGAATACAAGGTTCCGATGCTGGTCGAGACGTCCAGCGCCGACAAGATCACGACCATGGGCAACCCCTATGTGTTCCGGATCAGCCCGACCAACAGCATGGAAGCAAAGAGCTTCACTCGCTTCGTCGAACCACTGAAGATCAAGAAGGTCGATTTCCTGGTCGTCAACAATGACTGGGGTCTCGGTGCGGCTGCGGAGTTCGGGAAAATGCTCAAGGAGAAGGGCATCACGGTCAACCGCACGCTTCATATGGATGCAGCGGCGCAAGACATGTCTTCGCAGCTTTCTACCATCAAGAGCACCGACAGCGACACCCTGTTCACAACGTCCGGCCCGGAACAGATGACGCTGGTCATGAAGCAGGCGCAGGCACTCGGCATCAAGCGGCAGATCATCACGACCGGCGGCACTGTGCCGGATCAGTTGATTGCACAGGCCGGCTCGGCCGCCAACAATTCGCTGCATGACGCAATGTTTGCGCCGTGGTTTCCTGAAACCTCGGCAGATCCGACAGCCGCCCGCGCGTTTATCGCAGCGTGGGAAAAAACCGGACTTCCGTTTGCCGGGCTGCCTGAGGGTGCGCGCGGCTACGACGGCATCCAGGTGCTTGCCGCAGCTATCAAGAAAGCTGGCGTCGCCGAACCGGAGAAGATCCGCGCAGCTCTCTGGGAAGTCGAGTATCCCGGCCTGACCGGCCGTATCGTGTTCGAGAAGGTTGGGCCGGCCGGCTCCGAGAGCGGGCAAAGCCCGGCGACGACGCACCTCGTCAAGATCGACAACGGAAAGGTCGTGCTGGTCAGCAAGTAAACGAGGCAAGAATCAGCGGCGGCGCCGATGTCGGTGCCGCCGCTGCTTTTTACTTTGCTTTCAGAAGCAGCTAAGCCAAAACGGTGCGAAGTTTTGCGAGATTGAACGTTGTGTCGCCGGCCTGCTGTGCGGTCGGCGAGATCCGCCGCCCGATCAGATCCCGCGCAATCATGTGATCCCTTGCAGCGTTGATCGAATCGACCGCCACCAGACAGCTCTCGCTAAAATGAAAGATCGAGAACGAGTGGCTTTCCATGTCGCCCCGCAGGACGTGAGTATCTGCCCCGCGCGACAGGCCGGCAATCTGGAGCTTCATTTCATACTGGTCCGACCAGAACCACGGCGCTCCAAGGCTTGGCTTTTCCGCGCCCAGAAGTGCGCTAGCCGCCGATCGGCCCTGCTCGACCGCATTCTGAACCGACTCCAGCCGAAGCATCGAGCCGTCAGACAAACGGCGAACCGTGCAGTCTCCCGCGGCGACGATGTTCGGAACGGAGGTGCGACCGCACGCGTCCACCACGATACCCGTTTCGCATGCGATGCCGGCGTTCCGCGCCAGTTCGTCATTGGGCGTGACGCCGATTCCCACAACCACCAGTCCGGCAACGATGCAAGTTCCGTCGGCAAGCCGCACCTCGGCAGCATGGTCCGAGGTCTTTCGGATTTCGGCTATCCGAGCGTCAAAGATCAATGTCGTGCCGCGGTCGGCATGCAGCCTGGCGTACCAGTCGGACAGGTCCTGAGACAAAACCCTTTCAAGCAACCGCGAAGCCGCTTCGAGGATGGTGACCGCGATACCAAGCTTGCGCGCGCTCGCTGCGACCTCCAATCCGATGAATCCTCCGCCGACGACGACCAGAGGCAGCTCCCCTTGCGCGCAGTTCCGAAGTCTGCGCGCGATCACATCAGCATCGGCGCGGGACCGCAGCGTGCAGACCAGATCGCCAGCGCCTTGCGCCTGTGGAAGCTGGCGCGGTGTTGCGCCTGTGGCGAGAACGAGACCGCTATAGGTCAACGCCCGCCCGTCATGCAGCAACACTGATTGTGATTTCACATCGATCGCTGACACGGATGTGCCTGTGCAGAGATCGATCTGTTTCCGCTCCAACACGGAGAGATCGCGCAGCGTGAGCTGTTCGGGATCGAGATGATCTGTCAGCCACGCTTTCGAGAGCGGAGGCCGTTGATAGGGAGGGTGGGGCTCAGCGCCGAGGAGCGTTATTCTGCCTTCAAACGCTTCGCTGCGTAGCGTTTCCGCGGCCTGAAGACCGGCCTGCCCTGCCCCGACAATGACGATGTGAGGATCGGCGCCGATCACGTTTGGTACTCGGGAATGGTGACGATGAGTCCGTTCAACTCGGGTGCTGCCTTGATCTGGCATGACAGCCGGCTGTTGGGGCGCCGCTCGGCTTTCACTTCGTCCAGAAGTTCGAGCTCGTCCTCGCCCGGAGGCGGCAGCTCCGCGAAACGCTCTTGCTGGACGTAGACATGGCAGGTCGCGCAAACGCAGGAACCGCCGCACTCAGCGACAATGCCGTCGATGCCGTTTTTCACTGCGGCTTGCATGAGACTCCAGCCCTCCGGCACATCAAGTTGCAACGATGCTCCCGAAGGCTGAATGAGTGTAATCTGAACCATATCTCTCTATCTCATTGTTGTCCTATAGATAGGATGATATAAAGCAATCCAACCTGTTGCAAGCAGTGTAATCGGAGGGGGCAATGGATTCTCAGGGCGTCGGTGCGTCTCTGCTGCGAAAGGAAGACGATCGTTTCTTGCGTGGCCGCGGCCAGTATGTGGGCGACCTCAAGTTGCCGGGGCTCAAGGACGTCGCCTTCGTCCGCTCCCCGCTGGCGCATGCAAAAATACGCGGCGTGCGAATCCCGCCGGAACTCCAAGATCGCGTGTTCACCGCGAACGATCTTACGAACGTCAAACCAATCATTGCCGCGTCCGGCCTGCCCGGGTTTAAACATTCGGAGCAGCCTCTTCTGGCGCACGAAAAAGTCCGGCAGGTTGGCGAGCTTGTAGCCATGTGCGTAGGCAGTACGCGCGCCGAAGCAGAAGACATCGCCGCCGCGGTGGAACTCGACCTCGATGAACTACCGGTGGTGAGCGAGATGCTGGCCGCGAGGCGGCCCGATGCGCCACTGATTCACGAACACTGGGGCGACAACGTTTTCCTGGAAACGTACATCGACGTGAATATGGAGGCGGCCTACGACGCCCCGATCAAGGTGACCCGCGAAATCAAGACGGCGCGGCAATGCATGGCGCCTCTGGAGGGGCGCGCCACCGTTGCCTACTGGGACAATCGGCTCGATCAGCTTGTGCTCTATACCGGCACGCAGCAGCCGCACATCATAAGAACCGGCATCTCCGAATGTCTCGGGCTCGATCAGAGCAAGGTGCGGGTGATCTCGCCCGATGTCGGAGGCGGATTCGGTTATAAGGCTCTCATGCCGCCGGAGGATGTGTGCCTCGCCTGGCTTGCGATGCACTGCGGCCATCCGGTTCGCTGGATCGAAGATCGCCGCGAACATCTGACCGCGAGCGCAAACTGCCGGGAACATCACTATCTCATCACCGCATACGCGGATCGCGACGGCACCCTCCGCGGCATCGAGTGCGAGGCAACCGTCGATTCAGGCGCTTACTCATCTTACCCGTTCTCGGCATGTCTCGAGGCTGCTCAGATCGCGAGCATTCTGCCGGGGCCTTATGATTTCCCGTCATACCGTTGCCGGACATGGTCGGTCGCAACCAACAAGTGTCCGATCCTTCCCTATCGTGGCGTCGCCCGCACTGGCGTCTGCTACGCCATGGAACTGATGATCGATGCCGTTGCTCGCGAGGCAGGATTGGATCCTCTGGAGGTGCGGCTGAAGAATCTGGTGAAGCCCGAGCAGATGCCGTTCGACAACATCACCAAAAAGCACTTTGACAGCGGTGATTATCCCGAAGCGCTGAAACGTGCGATGGCGATGATCGATTTGGACAGCATCCGCAAGCGGGAGAAAACCAAGGACGTGCAAGGCCGGCTGATCGGCGTCGGTCTTTCGATCTACTGCGAACAGGGCGCGCATGGCACGTCGGTCTATTCCGGATGGGGAATCCCGATGATCCCCGGCCACGAACAAGCCACGGCGCGTGTCACGCCGGATGGAGGCCTTGAGCTGCGCACCGGCGTCCATTCGCACGGGCAGAGCATGGAGACCACATTGCCGCAGATCGCCCACGAAATTCTGGGCATCGAGACCGCGAAGATCAAGCTCGTCCACGGCGACACCCAATATACGCCCTATTCGACCGGGACGTGGGGCTCGCGGTCGGCCGTGATGGCGGGCGGCGCGGTCTCCCGCGCCTCGCACGAAATCGCCGGTCTCATCAAAGGCATCGGGGCGCATCTTCTGCAAACAGATGTCGCGAACGTGCACCTCGCGGGCGGCTCTGTCATCGGACCGTCGGGAAGCGTGACGGTGAAGGAAGTCGCTCACACCTGGTATCGGCGCCCGCAGGATTTGCCGGCCTCGGTCGATCCGCGCGGCCTCGAAACCACCATTGGCTACAAGCCAGTGCGTGATTCCGGCACCTTTAGTTACGCCGCACATATCGCAGTTGTCGCAGTGGACCCGGAAATGGGCGACATCGAGATTCTCGACTACGTTATCGTCGAGGACGGCGGCAAGTTGATCAATCCGATGGTCGTTGACGGCCAGATCTATGGCGGACTCGCACAGGGTATCGGCACTGCTCTCTATGAAGAGATGCCGTTCGATCCATCGGGACAACCGTTGGCATCAACCTTCGCGGATTATCTGCTGCCTGGTCCCACCGAGGTTCCTGCCCCCCAGCTCGAGCATATGGAAACGCTGTCGCCTTACACGGAATTCGGCGTCAAGGGCCTGGGCGAAGGCGGCGCGATTGCTCCTCCTGCCGCCATCGGCAATGCTGTTAACGATGCGCTCAAGCCGCTGAGAGTGGAATTGCTGCATTCGCCGATGACACCGCGCCGAGTACTGGAGGCAATCCACCGAGCGAAAGCGACCTGACGGATAAGCGTCTTTCATTGGACGATATGTCCGTACTGTGGGGAGCTTTTTTGCCGTGGAATGCCCGACGATCTGCCCAAATCTATTTCGCAGCACCGGACTTCACTGACGGAGATCGCGCGGCCATCGACGAAGCACTTGAGGCGCTAAAGTATCACAATTTTGAGCCTCGACGGCCAGTCATCGAAAACGGCCAATTGCCGCCGAACTCCGACGCCGCAGCCTTAAGCGACATGTACGTGAAAGATCGCGATCTGCTTAAGCAATGCGCAATGGTTTTTGCGGTGCCAGGATGCGTTAAAGTCCAGAAAGCCTGACCAACCGGACGAAGAACCGACCATTCCTTTCAACATCGCGATGATTGCGACCAGGACGGGGGTCAAGATCGACAGGACCGAAACGGAAATCAACGCTGCCTTTGCCAAGGTTGCCGCCGACGAACGAGATCGCGCTTACGCCAGATACGAAGCTACCTTGGCCGGCCTCCACGCGACCATTGAGGCCTTGAGTAGCCGTCTTTACGACTCCGAGGCAATGGAAGCCGAACTCGCAACGGAACTGGCTAAAGCCAAGGAAACCATTGAGCGGCTCACCGCCAATAGTGCGGTCCTGCTCACCGAAAACGAAGGGATGAAACACACCATGGTCGAGATCGACTCGGAAATGGAATCCTTGCGAGCGCACTCAATGGCTCTGGCGAAAGAAACGATCGACGTCAGGACGCTAAACGTCTTTCTCGCAGAGCGCCATTCTGATGTGGTCCAGCAGCGCGACACCCTTAAGGCCGAGGCCGAGAGCCTCCGGAGTGAGGTAAATCTCAGGGATAAAACCCACTTCGACCTGCTTCGGTCCAATTCAGCGCCCAGGCTGGATGTGAATGCACTGTCCGCCAAGATTCGGTTTTCGGAAGTGTCGTTGCAGGCGGCCGAACGGCGCAACACCAACGAGATTGCCGCGCTGCTTGATGCCATGAAGTCGTTGATCGCATCGATGTCACGGGACGGCAGCGGATACAGCCCGCCGCCCGAGCATGTATGAGCACGATAGCCGGTTTTCTGCGTCCTTCCGGAGAAATTCCTTAAACCAATCTAGGGCGCGTACCCATAAATTTCGGTCACGTCCGCTTTGCTCCTAAAGCGATTCGGTTGCTGCAGCGAAATGACGCGATGTGCCAATTGCAGACATTCCGCCTTCTGCAGATCGGGTAAGCAGTTTTCCGCCACTAATTCACTGTTGCTAAGTACAAACTGGAATCGAAATAGTCCGTGGCCGGCATCGCCGTCGTCACGCCAGCTTCGGTCATGAAGAAATCGCTGACTTGCTGCAGCCATTTTGTAACCGTTCCGTCGGCGTAAAGCCGCTTCCATTCCCGTGACGAGAACATCTTTTGCGCCTTAAGCGCCTCGGCGATGTCGGCAATCGAGGCCTTCTGGTAGTGGCGCTGCTGGAGAGACTCGGCTGCGGCCTTGGGATTGCGCACCATGTGGTCGTTCGCCGCCGCCCAGCCGCGGATGATCCGCTGCAACACATCCTTGTTCGCCGCATAGTAGTCATGGCGCGCGACCCAGCCGCCGACCACCGCCGACTGCGGATAGAAAGCGGAGGCATCCACCAGCTTGATGGCATCGGGAAGCTTGTCGCGAACGCTCAGGTTAAAGGGCACCCACAACGCGACGGCAGACACCTCGCCGGCAATGAATGCGCCGACAGCTTGGGGCATGCTGCTGTTGACCACCTGAATGTCGGCGAGGCCAAGGCCATTGGCGCGCAAGGCGCGGTCGAGAAAGATATGCGCCGTGGTTCGGGTCGTTGTCGCGACGCGCTTGCCGCGGAGGTCTGCGAAGGATTTGACCCCGCGGTCCGGGCGTACCCAGAGCTGCGCGGTGGCGACCTCGATATCGTTAATCAGAAAGGCGCGGCCGGCGCCGAGCGCGAGATAGTTAGAAATCACTCCCCCGGCCGACAGCACGTCCACCTCCCCCCGCGCCATCGCCTCAAACACTTCGGGTCCGGTATTGCGCTCAACCAGCTCGAAATCGATGCCCTGCTTATTGAACGAGCCTAGGTCGAGGCCGGTGAATATCTGACCATCGACGGCGACGACATGGAGGTACCCCACCCGGACGCGTGTTCGCGCCTGCGCGATCGCAGGAGCGGCAAAGGCGACGCCTGCCGCAAGCCCACCGGCCAGCACCTGACGCCTGTCGAAGGGACTGAGCACGCGCGTCATTGCATCGCTCCGTCAACCACACGGCGCGGCCCTCGCAACTCCGCGCGAAGCCGTTCGGCATGGTATTGCGCAACGCCGTCGCCGGGATACTGGGCAAGAAAGTCGGTGACACGCACCAGTGCTGCGGCCGGCTGATCCTGCCGGATCGCGGCGTACGCGAGTTCCCAGCGCTGGCAGAAGGCATGCTCCGACGCTCCATCCGTCTCGCAACGCAGTTCAAAGATCCGCACGGCCTCCGCAAAGCCCTTCGGCCTGATCTCGTCGACGCTGCGGAAAGCAAAGCGCCCTTCGACGCGCTCCTTCACGGCTGCGCTGACCAGCACCTGTGTCCCATAGTTTTTGTTGAGCCCTTCCAGGCGCGCTGCGAGGTTAATGGTGGCGCCGAGCGCAGTGTAATTCATGCGGTCGGCGGAGCCGACATTGCCGACGACGGCATCGCCGGCATGCAGGCCGAAGCGGGTGCCATAGGCGGGCCAGCCCTCGCCGCGGAACTGTTCGTTCAGCTCGCTGTTGCGTTTTACGCAGGCAAGCACGGCCTCGCAGGCATGGACGACGTGATCGGGATCGTCATCGGGCGCATTCCAGAACGCCATCACGGCATCGCCGATGAATTTGTCGATCGTGCCGTGGTGTTTCATGATGACCTCGGATAGCGCCGCGAAATAGCGCGAGGTGAAGATCATGACCTCGGACGGATCTGCCTTTTCCGTCTTGGCGGTGAAATCGGCGACATCGGTAAAGAGCACGGTGACTTCTCGCCGCGCTCCACCGAGTTCAATCGATGCTCCGGACTCAATGAGTTGTCGCACGATCGGCCTCGGCACGAAGCTTGAAAAATTGCGGATCGTCGTCCGCATCGTGAATACCGACCGGCCGAGTTCGTTGATCTCATCGATGATCGAACGCACGCGCGGACGATCCGCAAGGCGAAAATGCTGAATCTCGTCGGTTTGTTGCGCAAGGTTTCGCAGCGAACGCGAGAGCATGGAGCCAAGCCAGATGGCCAGCGGTAGCATGCCCAGCACAAAGCCGAGAGCAAGTGCAAACAGACCTCGGCGCTCCGAAATGATCTTTGCGAAAAATTCGTCGAGCGGCGCGATCACTGCGAGCTGGATACCGGCATTGCCCGCCGTCTCGATGCCGTGGAAGGCGGCGACGTAGGATCGTCCGGCATCGTCCGCAAAAAACTGCTGAGAAGCGCCGCCCTTTCGCCACGCCCCAACCGCTTGCGAAAGACCGGGCAACTTGATGGCGCTCATCAGCGGCAAGTCGTTGCCGCGCTCGAGAATTTCGTCCATCAGCCGACTCATCTCGGGATGACCGACGATCCGCCCGGAATCGTTAAACAGAACGGCGAGCCCTGAGTTACCAAGCCTTTGCTCGCCCAGCATCTCCTCGAGACGATTGAGCAGGAGATCTGCCGCCACCACGCCGCGGCGGCCCTCCTTCAGGATTGTGCGCAAAGTATAGCCGGGCTGACCGGTCGCAAAGAACACATACGGCCCGGTCAGCAGCGTTTTCTCGTCCTTGAAGGCCTCGACGTACCAGGGCCGCTGACGAGGATCATAGGTAGCGGGACCCTTGGTCTCAGCAACCTGGATCAGATTATCCGAAAGGAAGATGGTGACGGGCGACGGCGCGGTGCCGGTGCGCGAAATGATGACCACGCGGAAAGCGGCATCCTCATCGACGCCAAGGCTTGCACGGAAAGCCAGTTTGGCGCGGTCGATCACATCCATTTCAAGAAATGAGCCATCCTCATAGCCGATGTAGAGATTGAATATCTGCGGATTGTTGCGCAGCATCGAAGCCATCAGGGCGTAGAGCCGCGAATTGTCCTCGATTTCCGCTGATTGAATCGACGGAAGGCCCGCGAGAATTTCGAGGCTGTCGCGCACGTTGCGGAATTTTGAATCGATCCGGTCTGCGCCGAGCTGCGCCACCTTGTCGATGAAAGTGCTTGCCGCCGTCTGCGTGATCAGGGAGACGCGGCTGAAGCTGAGATAGACCAGCGTCAATCCGACAAGCAGCACCACAGCCACGAACAGCGTGACGATGGATGTGCGAAACCCGATACGAAGTGGGCGCCGCTCTGCTGGACGATTATTGGTCATCTCAGGACTCAAAACGGATTGACGTAATTCAGGATCGCAATCTGTCTCAGCAGCACCTTGCGGATGATGTGCGTTGCCTTGACATGCTCGGTGAAGATCGCGGCGTCACCGGCACTTCCCGCAGGCAACAGCGCCGCGATTTCGGCGTCGTCGAGCTTCACGCGGACGACGAACGGCGCGGACTGAACTTCTTTCGGCATCACCGCAACACCTGATGTTTGGGTCTGCCCCGTAGCGACAGCCTGCAGGATACTTTCCACGCGTCCCGTATAGATCTTGCCCGGGAAGAACTTGAACGTCACCTCGACGGGCTGTCCGGTTCGCAGATGCCGAGCATCATTCTGCGCGATTTCGACACCGACGATCGTCTCCGACGTATCGATGAAGGCCATCACCGGCGTCAGCGGCAAATTTGCCACCCGCGCGCCCTTGCGCAGCGCGACGTTGGTCACATAGCCATCGGCCGGCGCGCGCACGATAGTCTTGTCCAGATTCCATCGCGCACTGTCGCGCTGCGCGTTGAGCTGATCGACCTCCGATTGCCGCTGCTGAACATCGAAGCCGCGCCCGGCATCGCGCTCAAGCAGTTGCGTCATCTGTGCAAGGCGCATGTCCGACAATTTCAGTTGCGCTTCGATTCCTTTCACCTGCGCGTCGTAGGGCACCGGATCGATCCTGAACAGCACGTCGCCGGCCTTGAGCGGGGTGTTGGCGGCGACCGGCACATCGATTACCTCGCCGGCAACGTCCGGGACAATGGAGACCGCGTGGCGGACCACCAGCGCAGGCCCCTGCGGCGCGCCCCATCCCATCGGGATGAACAGCAACAGATTCAACAGCAGGAGGACAATAAAAGGAGAGGATTTCCAGAAGAGGTTGAAACGAACGATGCCCGTTCGCACAAGCACGAACAACAGAACGAGATAAACTGCCATCATCGCGATCATCATGACTGCTGCTCCCTCTTGCTGGAGGCAGGCACATCGACGTAAGCCCAGATCAATGCGACTGGCCAGAGCGCGAAGCCGCAGATCAGGGTGACCCAGCCTGCCACGGTCACGGCCTGCGCCTGCGGATGACCGCGGGTTTTCGCGATATGTCCGGGCAGCCAGCCGGCGATGCAGAACACAGAGATAATGCAGGCAGCCAAGATGATCAGGACAATCCACGCAAAGATGTCGAGTCCGCTCACCATTCCCTCCTAACTGACGCGCTGCACCGCCGGCGGCGTCCAGCTGCCATCCATCGCGGCTGCCTTCGGCCAATATGTACGGACGTAGAGTGAGAAGTCGCCTTTCGGGGCCGGCAGCCAGTTGGCGCGCTGCATCGGGTCCGTGGGCGCATCGGGCTGCACGTAGATTGTGAGCGAACCGTCGGCGGCAAACTTGATATCCTTGTTCTTGGTGCCGACCGAGAAGCGGTTGATCGGGTTGGCGACGAAGAAATGATGCTCGTTATAGATCGAGATCGACCAGAAACCGCTCACCGGCGGTGTGCCATCCTTCGCGAACGTCACGATGTAGCGGTTGGCACTGTTGAGCCGCGCACCCGAGGCATCGAGATCCTGGTAGAAATACTTCGTCTCGTTTGGCGCGTTGACGAGGATGTTCGATTTCGCCACCGCCGTGCGGGTGAAGTAATCGGTGCCGAACGCGGCTTCGTTCGAGATCGTGCTCCAGCGATGCGGAAGCTGCTGGCCCCAGTTGCGGAATTCGAACAGCGGCTTGACGACCTGCTCGTCCACTTCCGTCACAGCTTTAGTCAGCGCGTCCTTCAGCGCCGGATTGCTCTTGATCGCTTCAAGCAGCGCGCGCATCTGCGCGTAGCGCGATTCCTCGCCCGGCAAGGGAGGCGCGTCGGCGAGAATGTCGGGAAGCTGATCGAAGAATTTGTCAGGGAATACCCATTTCGATTCCGTCTCACCGGCCGCCGCCGCCGGCACCTTTTTGATCTTGCTCCAGTCCGTGCTTTTCATCCGCTCGTCGTATTCCGCCAGCGGATACATCGTGATCCACTGCAGCACGCTCTGGATCGCCTTCTTGTCTTCCGGCGTGTCGTCCTGAAACACGCGCGGCCCGGCAAAGCCGGTGTTCGTTGGGCAGCGAAACACCTGAGTGATTCCCTTGGGAACAGCGCCGTTCCAGTTCGGCCCAACCAAAAGGTAGAAGCCGGGCGTCGTGCCGTACATCTTGCCAAGCTGCACGAAGCCGTCGGTGCGCAGGTCGACGACCTGGTAGACCCAGAACCGCTCGCCGAAATCCGGCACCTGGATCACCACCGGCGAAAGATCGAGCGCGAGGGATCCTGCGCCATAGACCACGTCCTGATTGGGACAGGCGACCAGCCGCTCCTCAGGCTCGATGTAGTCGGTAAGCATCGCCAGACGGTTGAGTGGGGCGGCAGGTCCAGGCCCCACCATCATCACTTCGGGCACGTCCTTGAAATTAAGCCGCTTGTTGTAAATGTTGACCAACGGCCAGGCCCAGAAGAAGGCGTCGCGCGCGATCATCGCCGCATAGGCCTCGGAGATCTTCACGCTGGTGTCCGGCCCCGGCGGCAGCGCGCGTGCCCATTCCGGCGACGGGGGCAAGGGCTGCGGATTCAGCGACGAGTTTTGCGCGCGCGCGGCGGACGGCGCGCCGGCGCCGAGCGTCGAAGCGGCGACAAGCGTCGCTCCCGCCCCCAGCAGGATGCGCCGATCAACACCCGGATTATTCGTATTGCTCATTGTGTCCTCCACTGTTCCGGTCAGATTCTGGATTCCACGGAAACCGCATTGAGCGCGCGGCGCGCAGCGTTGAACGCGAAGATCGCGCCCGCAAAGTACACGGCGATGAAGAGCGCCTGCCCCAGTAGCCAGGCATTCTTTCCGGCGGCGACGGGCGAGTAGTAAAAGCTCGGCCAGATCGCATCGAAGACGAAATAACCGGGATAACCGACGGCGAACACGCCGAGGAGTCCAACGATGCAGAGCCAAAGCGCCGCCGAGCCTTCTTCCGACGGGCGCATTGGCGATACGCGCGCAGCAAGCATCAACGTGAGACCGATTGCCACCATGCCGAGCCCGCCAGCCTGCACGGCCGCGACCGACAGCGTCCACGGGCAGGCCCACCACAGCGAGATGTTCTGCTTGAAGAGTTCGCCGGTCGGCCATCGCGCGCCCACGCAGTAATGCGCGATGATCCCGAAGGTCAGGAATACGCCGAAGATGAAGAGACCCAGGCCCCATTTGGCGAAACGCGCGCCGACGTGCATCGCTCCCTCCTGTCGCATCATCGCTTGATCAGTGGCGGCGGATAGTAGGTACCGTTCGCCACACCTTCCGTCGGGCGATAGAACCGGAACGTGAGGCGATACTTCTGCCCCTTTGGCGTCGGCAGCCAATTGCTGTCTGGGGCGTCGGCAGGCTTCTGATCGGCGAAGTAAAGCGTGAGTGAGCCGTCCGGGTTGAATCGCACGCCAGACTGATTGTTGATCAGAAACCGGTTGATCGGGTTGGGCAGCACGCGAAAACGGTGGCTGTCGACCGCGATCACCGACCAGTAGAACGTCGCATACTGAGCTGGCAGCCCGTCTTTCGGGAAAGTCAGCGTGTAGACATTGTCGCCGTTCAGGTCTGCACCCGCCTGATCCACACTTCCTCGGTAGTAGAGAACCTCCGGCTTGATGTTGGCCCAGATGCCGCCGGTATTGATCATTGTCCGCGCCACATAATCGAGGCCGTATTCTCCGACAACACCCGGGCGCGCCCACCCGCGCAACACGGTCCCGTGACCGATGATGGGACTGGCCTTGGCGATATCGGCAAAGGCGCGCGTCTTGATCACCTGATCGACGCGCGTCCGTTCGGCAGGGTCCTTGACGGCGTTTCCGATGGCGCGGGCTTTCTCTGCCAGAGCTTCCAGGCCGACGCTGAGATCCGGCTCGCTGTCGAGCGCGATGTCAGCGGCCTCGAAGGCCTCGACGCCCGGCAACGCCTCCAGTTCGAATATCGGCGTCTTGGGAATCTCAGGAAGCTTCGGTGAACCTGTCGCCCGGAACTTGAACTGGTGTTGCAGAGCGACGGCGGCGTTCGGATCGGAACCGAGCTCGACGCGCGCAAGGACGCGGGAATACTTCACCGGAAGATCGATGCGCGTCGCGCCCGCAGGGATCGCAACGTTCGCGCCCCTGAGGCACATGGCGAACTCGCCGAACGGCCGCTTGGGAAAGAGGCGTTCGTTGATGTTGGTAATTGTCTCGCCCCAACCGTTGAGGAAGTGGACCGTGTAGTAACGGCCCTCGACCTTCGGCACGCTGACGATCGTGCAACTGCTCTCATCGACTGCGACCCACGCTTCGGAATATGCCACATCGAGATTGGGATTGGGCCAATCCACTTCGCCGGGCTTGCGATGGACGAGTTCGTTCCACTTGAAGCCTTCCTTGAAGTCGAGCTGCTGCTGACGCGTGACCAGCAGGCGACCCAGCAGGTAGATATACGCGTCGCTGACGTCCTGATCGGAAAACTGTGCGGGCTGCTGCTGCGCATTTGTTGATGTCGTTATCGCCATTAGTGCACCGAGAGCTGCGTAAATGAATCTGTTCATTTCCTGCTCCTGTCCGTGTTTGTAAAAAAACCTCACGGCTCGAATGCGAAAACCTTCTTCCAGTCCTGCTTCATATCCACGACGGTCCAGCCTTTCGCCTTCGCCTCCTCCCATGCCTTGTCGAGCTGCCCGATCTTCGACGGCCGGTCGTAGGCATATTCGCGTGCGGCATCGGTGTGATGGACGATGCCGGCAAAGCGAGCCCCGCTTCCCGCCATCGTCCATTGCAGCATCTGATGGTCGCCGTCGGAGTTGCCGAAGGCCAGGATCGGGCGGCGGCCGATGATCATGTTGATGCCGGCAGGTTTGCCGGGCCCGTCGTCAATGAACTGCACCTTGGCGGTCTTCAGCAACGACGGCTTTCCTGCGGCGTCGAGCCGGAATTGCGTGACGCCGGATGAGCCGACCACCTGCTCGGGTGGAATGCCGTAGGCCTTTTCGGCCCACACCCGCATGAACTCGACGCCGCCGCCGGACACGATGAAAGTCTTGAAGCCGTTGGCGCGAAGGTAGGCCAGCAGTTCGACCATTGGCTGATAGATCAGATCATTATACGGCCGGTTGAAGCGCGGATGTTTTGCGGTCGCGAGCCAGTCGGCGACGGACTTTGCGAATTCATCCGTGGTCATGCCGCTATGCGCTGCGGCCACCAGCGTTAGCAGGCCCTTCTCACCCTGCTCTGCCAGAGCCTTCTTGTCTCCGGCGAGGAACGCCTTGAACGGCTGCTGCTGCTTCCATTCGAGATGCTGCGCCGCCATCGCCTTGACGCGGTCGAGCGCAAAGGCAGCCTCGAAATAGATCGGCTGCTCGCACCACAGCGTGCCGTCATTGTCGAACACGGCGATGCGCTCGGCGGGCGGCACATAATCCGGCCCGCCCTGCGTGGTCACCTTTGCAACGAATTCGGTGATGGATTTTTTTACCGCGCCATCGTTCCATGAGGGCAGCGGATCGGATTGGGCATATGCCGTGCCGCCACCGATACAGATCGCGAGAAGTGTGAGGAATGCGCGTTTGGTGAACATAACGTCCTCTTCATCAGGCCGCTGGAGGTGATTCGGTGGCTTCGCGCTGGCGTCGACGCACGTCCTCCAAATCACGATCGAGAAAGTAATTGAGGAAAGTCCGGATCGCAGCTACCGCAGCAATCCGCCCCACCGCTTCCCAGCTTGTGGTGATCGAAGTCTCGATGATGTCGGCCGCGAGCTGGAATGTGAGTCCCGCAACCAGCCACCGCGCATAGCGCAGCCAGATGTCACGCCGCTCGTGCCCGGCCGGCGACGACAGCATTGCTCGCAGACCTCCGATGAATGCCTCAACGGTGCCGACGACGACAATAACGAGGGCCAGCGCATCGATGAACACGATGGCATTCTCGGTTGCAAAGATCAGCCATTGCTTCATGAACGCCTCGGCGGTCCGCGTTTAAAGACATCAGGCGGCGAAATCTTCGCCGCCTGATGGAGTGTCATTCAGTGATTTGCGCCGCTTGCCATGTCCGACATTTTCTTCAGCGCGTCGTCGATGGTGAACGTGTTCGGTGGCTGGATCGCAGGGAATTCCTTGAAGGTTTCCGCGAATTTTGAAGCAGCGACCTGCGCCATATAGATGAACGGGGCGTGCCGCATCATCCACTCCCAGTAGGAGTTCGAGGTAACCGTCGCGAACTCATAGGGATCGGTGCGCAGGTTGAACAATTTCACCCCGCGCAGCCGAACGAACGGGTCAACCCAGACCGCCATGGTACCTTGCGTGCGCTGCTCCATGAATGTCATCTTCCAATTGTCGTAGCGTATTGCGAGCACGTCGCCGTCGTCGCTGAAGTAGAAGAAGAGTTTGCGTGGGCTCTCCTTCGCCTCTCCCGTCAGGTATGGCAGCAAATTCATGCCATCGATGTGGTTCTTGTAGGTGCGGCCGATCGCCTGATAGCCTTTCTTGCATTTCTCGATGATCTCAGGCTCACCCGCCATGGTGAGGAAGGTTGGAAACCAGTCGTGGTGCTGCACGATCCCGTTGGCAACCGAGCCCGGCTTGATCTTGCCGGGCCAGCGGACGAGCAGCGGCACGCGGAAGGCACCTTCCCAGTTGGTGTTCTTCTCCGAACGGAACGGGGTCATGCCGCCATCCGGCCATGTGTTTCGGTGCGGACCGTTATCGGTCGAATACTGGACGAAGGTGTTGTCCGCGAGACCTGCCTGATCGAGGAAGTCCAGCAACTGACCGACATTCTTGTCATGATCGATCATGGTGTCGTGATAGTCCGATTGCCAGCGGCCCGCCTGCCCTTTGCTGGACGGTTTTGGATGCGTAATAAAATGCATATGCGTCGTGTTCACCCACACGAACCAGGGTTTGCCCGCCGCTTCCTGGCGCTTCATGAAGTCGATCGCCGCGGCGACGAAATCGTCGTCACAGGTTTCCATGCGCTTCCTGGTGAGCGGACCGGTATCCTCGATCTTCTGTTTGCCGACCTTGCCCCAGCGCGGCATGTCAGCGGAATCGTCCTTGTCGGTGGCCCATGACTTGATAACGCCGCGCGGTGCGAACCTTTCCTTAAAACCGGGAACATCGGCTGGATAGTCGTCCATTTCCGGTTCTTCCTCGGCATTCAGGTGATAGAGGTTGCCGAAGAATTCATCGAAACCGTGATTGGTTGGCAACATGTGGTTGAGATCACCGAGATGGTTCTTGCCGAACTGGCCAGTGGCGTAGCCCTGGTTCTTCAGCGCGGCGGCGATGGTTATGATCTTCTCGTTCATTCCAATGGGTGCGCCGGGAAGGCCAACCTTCGACAGGCCGGTGCGATACACACTCTGTCCAGTGATGAACGATGATCGGCCGGCAGTGCAGGACTGCTCGCCGTAGCTGTCCGTGAACAGCATGCCTTCCTTGGCGATGCGGTCGATGTTGGGCGTGCGATAGCCCATGAGCCCGTGCGTGTAGCAACTCAGGTTCGACTGGCCGATATCGTCGCCCCAGATGACGAGGATATTGGGCTGCTTGGTCTTAGCCATACGACTACTCCCTTTTTTAACTTTCGCTGCCGTGGTGGTTACCTTGGTTTCGATGATGCGGTTTTCCCTGCTTTCTTCGGTCCAGCCGTCTTGCTGGACTTCTTCTTCGTCGCGCGCGTTGCCATGTATCCTCCTCAGCCGAACGGCCCAACTCGAAACACCATGCTGACAATCGCGAATATCCCGATGAGCAGAAGAATGATCGCTGTGAGCAGTGTCAGTGAAACGGGAAACTGGCTTTGCGCGTGGATGAGCCCCTCAGCGGCCATGGCCTTGCGCTCTTCGCGCAGGTGAAACATGAACTGCAGGTGATAGATGATGCCGCCGATCAGCATGACGATGCCGAGCGCGACGAGCGTGACCCCGAAGTTGCGCGCGGCGCCCGCATGCGTGATAACGTCGTGGTCGCGCATCTTCTCGAATACCTGGAAGATCGTGAAGCCGAACGAGATTAGTGATAGCGACGTTCGGATCACCGACATCAGTGTCCGGTCCGCGCTCATGCGCGTACGCTGGAACGACATGCCTGTGCGGCGCGAAGACAACTCGACCGAAATCAGATCAGAGCTCGACTTGGACGTGATGTTTTCCATACCCGAATGCCCTCAAGCTCTGCCGATACGTACTATGCCAACGTGTTCGTCCCCTTGCGCGCAAACCACCATCTGGCAGCACGCTCAACAATCCATCGGAAGACGAAGTAGGGAATAACGGCGAGCAGGAGCGCCATCATCAGCGCCTCACCGGGATAGAAGCGATCCAGCACCTTGAACTGGTAGATTACGTCCATGCTTAGTCCGAGCAGTACGACGCGCGCCGTCGAGATCAGGCCCTCGCGCAGACGCCCCTTGGGCGCGCTTGAATCCCACAGCGCTGACCAGAAAAATGATTTGTGCCCGGCCCGCGCATCATTGACGCCGTCGGGAAGCGCCGCAATCGCCGCCATCACTGGCTGGAGATAGAAGCGGAATGTCATCGGCCCGTGAATGCGATCAAAGATGTCCGCCCAGAACCGCTGGTGAATGTCCATCGACCAGCCGTAACGAAGAATCCCCCACACAAGCAAAATGGCAGCAAGCCCGACCGCCAGCCATGTCATGGCGCGTGCTACACTCGATGGTTCGGCCGCGCTCATGGCCCAGGCCTTCCGCGCACAACGCAGCGGAATCCGACATGGCTCGTCGATGTGTCGACCGGTTCGGCGTGTCGGGCCGCCGGGCGATAACGGCGGCAATAATTCGGCGCGCACAAATGCGAGCCGCCCTTGAGCACCTTGCGCGGAATTCTGATAGTCGGCTGGCAGGCGTCGTAGCTTTGCTCTTCCCGGCCTCCGCGCGGATTTTCGGGAATGCAGCATGCCTTCGGCGCATCGGCATCGTGCTTCGGCGAGTACCAGTCGCTGGTCCACTCCCAGACATTGCCGATCATGTCGTGAAGCCCGTAGCCATTCGGCGGAAACGCAGTCACCGGCGAGGTGCGCTCAAAGCCATCCTGATTGAGATTCAGCCGCGGAAATTCGCCCTGCCACGTGTTGGCTAAGTGTTGACCACCCGGCGTGAACTCCTCACCCCAGGCATACTCTGCACCATCGAGCCCCCCTCTCGCGGCGAACTCCCATTCAGCTTCGGTCGGCAAATCCTTGCCGGCCCATTTCGCGTAAGCGAGTGCATCCGAATATGAAACGTGCACGACAGGGTGATTGTCGTGCACATTGATGTTGGTCTTGGGACCGTAAGGGTGCCGCCAGTCGGCACCCTTCATAAAGTTCCACCACTCAGCCCAATTGCGCAGATCGACCGGCTGATGCGGCGGCGTGAACACCAGCGAACCGGCATAAAGCATGTGAGGCAGTGCGCCGGGGTAATCCTTCGGATCGGGTGGAATTTCGGCGAGGGTCACATGCCCTGTGGCTTTCACGAACTGTTTGAACTGCCGGTTCGTGACAGGTGTTTTGTCAATCCAGAAGCCACCAACCGCCACGCGATGGCTCGGCGCTTCCTCCGGATAATGATGATCCGACCCCATGCGGAAGGTCCCGCCGGGAAGCCACATCATCCCGTCCGTTCGTAAATCGTCCGCTGGTCGGTCCCCTCGCTCATTGTCGGGCAGCAACATCGTTGTCATGGCATTCCCACTAACCATCGCCTATTGGCAAACGTCCCAGAACCCCTGTCTCTGACTTGGGTCGGTATAGTACCAGCAATAGCCGGGCGCAGGCGGAGACCCAGCCCATGCGGCCGCTGTCGCTGCCGTTACGACACCGATGGCCGCACCTGCGGCAATCGCACCGCCGGGCGGCCATCTGTACCAGCCAGGACGTACCCAGCGCGCCGGCTTGACGACCGGGCGAACAGGCCGAACGCCGGGACGCGCGACAGTGGATCGGCGCACGGCAGCGCCGCCGCGTGGACCGACAACGGCCCGGCCTCTGCGCGCAACCGCGATCGGGACAACCGCTGACGTGTCGCTGACTTGTTGTTTGAGCAATGCACCGCGACCAGGGACGGCGGCGGTCGCCGGCGCATCTTGAATGGCAACGAGGAGCCCCGCCACAATGAGCAGCGCAGAACTCCTGCGAAGAAGCCTTGAATTGTCGAAGGTCATTGTGTCTGCCCTTCTTGTTTCAACGCATTGAAATTTTAGCAAAAGCGAACTACAGCCGCGTCGAGCGATAACGCAGCTCACTTGATGGGGCCGGCGACGGGCACACTATGCGCATGATCTGAAATTGGGATGTGCAGTTTGTGCCAAATTTTTCGATTGCCGAACAAGCATTAAAGAACATTTGTCACAATTCGCAATTTGCTTAAAAATAGAGCCTGAGGTTTCACGCCTGACTTTTGAGGTTGGTGTCCGGCAAAAATTCCGCTTAGACTGAACGTGGCCATACTCGCGGTCGCACGTCGATTCCTTTGGGCGGAGGTAACGATGCGATACGGTTTTCGTTTGTTCGGCGTTGCGGCAGCGCTGTTCCTCGGTGTTGCGGGCGAGTCAGCAGATGCAGCGGAAGGCGCGGTCGGCGTCTATCTGCTTGGCGCGCGCGGTCCGATGGCCGGCTTCACTCCACCACCTGGCGTCTATTTCCAGGACGACACTTATTTCTATTCGGGAAAGATCGGCGGCGGCCGCGCGCTTCCAACCGGCGGCTTGCTCGTTGCAAATGTGAGCGCCCAAAGTTGGTTCAATCTTCCAACAACGTTGTGGGTAACGCCTGCAAAAATACTGGGCGGCGATCTCGCGTTCTCGGCGACCATTCCGACTTTTGGCGCGCCGCGCGTCAATGCCAGCTTGCTGGTGAACTCTCCCCGCTTCGGGCCGATTGGCATCAACGTGACCGATGAGAAGACCAACCTAAGCGATTTCCAAGTTGGCTCGTTTCTCGGATGGCATTCGGGAAATTTTCACTGGCAACTCGGTGTCAGCGGCGTCATCCCATCCGGCAGCTATGTCTCGGGGCAGTTGTCCAATGCGTCGTTGAACCGGCCAGCGGTGGATGTATTCGGCGCACTGACATGGCTCGACCCTGCGATCGGTGTTGATCTATCCATGGCCATGGGCGTCACATTCAATCAAGTCAACCGGGCGACGGACTACAAGACTGGCGACGAATTCCATCTCGAATGGGCCGCCTCGAAGTACATCACCAAGGAATTCACCATCGGTCTCGTAGGTTACTACTATCAGCAGATTACCGGCGACAGCGGCAGCGGCGCGAGACTTGGAGCGTTCGAAGGCCGCGTCATCGCGCTGGGCGGAACGGTCGGCTACACTTTTGAAGTCGGGAAGCTGCCGATCTCGACGCGCATCAAGGTCTATCGTGAGTTCGATGTGCAGAATCGCATGGAGGGAACCGCAGGCTACTTCACCGTCTCCCTTCCCCTCGGCGTCGATTCATCCGTGAAGCCGATGGCATCAGCGATCAAGGCTAAGTTTTAGGCGAGGCCCTCACTAGACAAGACCCTTTATTGGACGAGACCTTTATTAGACGAGACCCTTGGCGGTCGGTGCGAGGCCGTTCAAATTTTATCGATCAGTTTCTCTCATGCAATCTGTTGCGTCGCCCGGTGCGACGAGTTCGGTTCGTTATCGCATCCCGTTCGTCATCTCGCCATTAGAGCGACAGAAGGGCAATCGTATGAGCGAGGGATTTTCGGTCACCGCCGCTCGCGTGGACGATTTCGAAGGTTTTCGCGAGGCGGTCCATGGTTCCCACGTTGACGTGATGCAACTTGAGCGCGGCAAGCTGCACGGCTCTCTGACTCATGTCGGAATCGGAAATTTCTCTCTCAGCATTGGATCATTCTCAGCCGGAATTCGAACGCAGCGGACGTCGAAGGAGCAAAAACTTATTGTCGGGATGCTGCTGGGATCAACGAATCGCGTGACGCACTGGTCGTACGACATGCAGCCCGGCGACGTTCTGGTTATTCCGCCGAGTATCGACCATGATGGCAGGCTCTTTGGCGCCTCCTCCTACGCGGCCATTCGTCTGGATTTGACGGACGTGGCCAGCATCTTCGGCGGTGAAACGGATTTGGCCGATCCTGCGACATGGACTGCAAAGAACCACTACAAGGCCAATCCATCCATCGGCTCGGTTGCGATTCACAGATTGCGCAAGATTGTCTCGTCCCTTGCAGACCCGAACATCGACTTGTCCGAGCAATCGGCTGATTTCTGGAGACGATCGATCACCGACGCCATGATGGCAACCGTCATGCATTCGCTGCCATCTGACAACTCAGGGCTGCCGCTGTCCGCAATCCGGCTGGTTCGGAACGTAGAGCATTACGTCGATACTGTAGGCGTCAGGCCTGTGCACATCTCCGAGATTTGCGCCGAGTTCGGTGTATCTCGTCGAAGCCTGCATCGTGCTTTCGACGAGGTTCTCGGCATGGGGCCGGTGACGTTCCTGCGCTACAAGCGCCTGTGCTGGATTCATTCCGTGCTGCGAGAGAGCGATCCTGCGCAAACCACGGTGGCCGAGGTCGCGTTGCAGCATGGATTTATCGAGTTGGGTCGTTTCGCCCACTATTACCATATGCTTTTTGGAGAGCATCCGTCTGAGACGCTACGGTCGCATTCGGGCGGCTTCACAATATCGCGCGCGGCAACGGAGCGAAATAGCATCGCCCGGCTGAGTGGTTGAAGCGTCACTCATGCGCGCCGAAGGCAGCGCTCTCTCCCCAGCACACCGTGATATCTCTGCGCAATATAAAGGCTGCGCCAAGCGGACTTAGCTCGAGTGGGACCTTAATGGCCGCTAAGAGTCATTCTCGACTGAGTCGACAGTCATTGCCTACCATCTGATGTCCGCTCTGCCCCAAAAGCGACCGGTTGCCGAGCCTAGCCCCCAAAGTGCAGGCCTCGGCTCAAAGCGGCAAGCGCGAAAAGCCCCTCCTCGTCTTCGTTGCTGTCCCGGGTGATGCCGCCGCCTCAGCCTCGCGCCGAAGCGTCTCCATGAGGCGACGCGAGACGCAGATGGCTGGCGCTTCCCACGCCTTGTCCAGACCATGGACTCATAATTTCCGATCCAGAGGCAGAACAACGGAGACCAGGAGGTTTCTGATGAGCTTATCGAAACGAGTTGCAAGTTGCGACGCGCCTGACGGCCATCGTGATCAGTCAACGCCGCATTTTTGCGGCGTTGGGACTTCCGGTGAATTCGCCGCGGCGTCCACAAGGCGCGGAATATCAACCGGCAGCACCCGCTTGTCGATGGCCACTTTCAGAATTGCAAGCGTCCTGCCGTGATCGTAGTTCGCGAACTCGCTGCTACGGGCCTCGCTCGTGTGGCCGGTGAGTGCTTCTGCATGCGCCTGGGGAACACCGACATTGATCATCTCGGTACAAAATGAATGCCGGAACGAATGCAAATCTCTCAGATGAGCATAAAGGGGGACAAAGGCATGTCCGTTATCACCATTCTTCCTATGGGCCTCGTCGTAATTCTTCCGGTAGGTTCCGAATTTCTGACCGAGTTTGTCGCCAAAGGAGTTGTTTGACTTCGACCGATAAAGGTCCGGAAATAGCTGTTCGTTTGGCTCCCGCCCCTTGTGCAAGGCCTTGATGATGCCGAGTTGAATCAGCGCATCCGGCACCGTGACCCAGCGTTTAGATCCGGAATCCCTCCTCCCATTTTTTTCCCTCTCCTTTTTATGATCTTCAACTGAAGCCCGGGAGCCTTCAGATTAAAGTACCAGATGTCCTTTTCTTCGTGATGGCACAGATGCTCCACTCGGAGCTGGCAGATTTCCTCGCGCCGCATTCCGGTGTAAGCAACAATCAGGATCACCCAATACAGCGAGTCACGGATCACGAGGTTACCCGGCTCATATCGGCGGCCAGGTGAACGGCAACCTGCAAAGAGAGGCGAGGCAAACAGAGCGCGCATCTCCTCTTCCCTCCAGGGCTTGCGCTCTTGGCTTCCTCCCTCCGAGACCGGCTCGTCATCGACAATCAGGAAAAGTTGTTCAAACGGGTTTGGAGCCGTTGGAAAGGTGAGCGCATTCAGCTTGCCCCATTTCCAGAATTCCGACAGCGTTGACAGGTGGCGATTCCAAGTCTTGCGCGCCGTCCTCTTCTCTCGCAAGCTCGTCTTCTCCTCCTCCGATGGAGCCTGTTCGATTTCCTGCTGGAAAGCATGAGCTGCCTTGGCGAATGGGCATATCGAGCTGTTCGGCAAGGTCCTGGATTTCCTCGACCACGCCACTGATATTGTTTTTCAAGCGATCGGCACGGGCTCTTTTGGCCCAGACCTCATAATTGAGGAGAAGGCGGGCGATTACATATTCATCGTTGTATCGGTTGAGGGTGAGCATCGCATCGACGAACAACTTCAGTTGATCGGGATTGATGAGATCGGGTTCGTCGCCTTCTTCTAATTTGAATTTTACAAACATTTGAAACATCCGCTCGGTGACGATCCAGAGCTGGCTGGCCCGGAAACGGGCCGTCCGGGGATCGCAGCGTCCAAGCGAACGGACTATCTCCCGTTTCTTGAGAAGAGCTTGCAAAGCGGCAGGCACCTTGCGGCGGAAGAAGAAGATTCCGTTTTTCTGGCGAAGATTATGTAAAAGCGGCACTTTCCACGCCTTTTGTGGCCCGAGGGGTGGACCTTGGCGGTGGTGTTCCCTATCTTGGGGTGGATAACTGTCGCTTTTCGCTGGACTTTTAGAAAGCTGGCTGGGGAACTAGGATTCGAACCTAGACAAACAGAGTCAGAGTCTGTTGTGCTACCGTTACACCATTCCCCAATCGATCGCGGACCTGATCTTGCACGGTGAAGCACCGTGCGGATCGCTGTCCAAATCAGCAAATCGATGTCGCGCGCAGGATATAGAGCGGTGCTGCGCCGCGGTCTACCCCTGCCTTGCCCTGTCCACCAGCGGCGCTCAAAAAACCACACACCCGGCGTATCAACCGGGCTGGAAGATCATCCATTAGTCCAAGGTAAACAAAGACTTAATTCCAAGGAAATCCGCCGGCGGGCTCTCGTCAACCAATATCAAAATACCCCTTCAACTTCGGGACCTTAGCCCGACGGGTAAATCTCATCGGTTGTACCATCATCTGGGCACCACCTCGCAGAACCGCCCAAAGTCACCAGGGGCATTTAACAATTCCTGCAACAAGCCTTTGTACAGTCGAGGAAATTCAGCAGTTCAGACAGGCCATATCGCTCTATGTTGACTTCACCGCAGCCAGCCTCGCTCGGGCGCGTCATTTCGGTACGCGGCTCACAAGCGCGAGTCGGCCTTGTGACGACGAGCCAGATCAACGACGCGAATGTCCGCGCCACGGTCGGCCAGTTCTTCGGCATCCGCACCGCCACGACGATCATCGTTGCGATGATCACCGAGGTGAGCCGCGAAAACCTGCCGCCCACCGACAACTACATCGCAATTGCCTCTGTCGACCTGCTGGGCGAGATCGCCGCCGGCCCTTCCGGCCGCTTCCAGCGCGGCGTCACGAGCTATCCGACCATCGGCGATCTGGTGGACGTGTTGACTAACCAGCAATTGCGGACGGTGTACGCGCCATCGAAAGCCGAGCAGATCAATATCGGTACGCTGCAGCAGGATCCGTCCGTCATCGCCTATGTTGATGTCGAGGACATGCTGAGCAAGCATTTCGCCGTACTCGGCTCCACCGGCGTCGGCAAGTCCAGCGGCGTCTCGCTGCTGCTAAATGAGATTCTCCGCGTAAGGCCGAACCTGCGCGTGTTCCTACTCGACGTGCACAACGAATATGGCCGCTGCTTCGGCGACAAATCGCTGGTTCTCAATCCGCGAAATCTCAAGCTGCCGTTCTGGCTTTTTAATTTCGAGGAATTCGTCGACGTGATCTTCGGCGGCCGCCCCGGCGTGCCCGAAGAACTCGAGGTTCTCGTTGAACTCATTCCGGTCGCGAAAGCGACCTACACGCAATATCAGAACACAGACCGCGTCGGACTGAAGCGTGTCGATGCCAAGACCGTCGGCTACACCGCCGATACACCGGTGCCCTATCGTCTGGTCGATCTGATTTCGTTGATCGATGAGCGCATGGGCAAGCTGGAAAACCGCTCATCGCGCATCGTCTATCACAAGTTGATTTCGCGCATCGAGACGGTCAAAAACGATCCGCGCTACGCCTTCATGTTCGAAAACGCCAATGTCGGCGGCGACACAATGGCGGAAGTCATCAGCCACCTGTTCCGGATGCCCGCCAACGGCCGGCCCATGACCGTCATGCAGCTCGCAGGCTTTCCTGCTGAAGTTGTGGACTCCGTCGTATCCGTACTCTGCCGCATGGCGTTCGATTTCGGTTTGTGGAGTGACGGCGCCTCCCCGCTGCTGTTCGTCTGCGAAGAAGCGCACCGTTACGCGTCCGCCGATCGCGGCGTGGGTTTCGGGCCGACACGTAAGGCCGTCTCGCGCATCGCCAAGGAAGGCCGCAAATACGGCGTCTACCTTGCGCTGGTTACGCAGCGCCCGGCGGAACTGGACGCAACGATTATTTCCCAATGCAACACTTTGTTCGCGATGCGCCTTGCAAACGAGCGCGACCAGATGCTGTTGCGCTCCGCAGTCTCGGATGCCGCGGCGAATCTCCTGTCGTTCGTGCCATCGCTAGGCACACGCGAAGTGCTGGCTTTCGGCGAAGGCGTTGCTTTGCCAACCCGGCTCCGCTTCAAGGAAGTCCCTGTGCACCAGTTGCCGCGCAGCGAAGCCACCATCGCGACGACGCCATCGGCCCTCAGCGGTCACGACATCAACTTCGTTAGTTCCGTGCTCGAACGCTGGCGCGGCGCGACCTCGCATCGCGAAACTCCAAACGATCCGACGTTCGATCGCGGCGGCATGGATCGGCCTATTCCGCGCGCGCCGGAAGCACCGATGCTGCAACCGTCGCTAGGTCTTGATCCCGACCGCTTCTCGCTGCTGAAAAAGCCCCTTCGCTGATCACTACGCGCCGCGTGGGACTGTCTTGCATCGGCGGACGCTTTGCGCCGGTGCCTTCCTCGACTATGGTCCCTGCAGACACTCCTACCGCCTGCATCGGATCATCAGCATGACCACACCGTCCATCAGCCGCTTTCCTGTTCCTGCGCTGAACGCGCTGCCGGATGATATCCGGACGCGCATTCTCGGCGTGCAGGAGAAGTCGGGTTTCGTGCCGAACGTGTTCCTCGCGCTGGCCTACCGGCCCGACGAGTTCAGGGCATTTTTCGCCTACAACGACGCGCTGATGGAAAAAGACGGCGGACTGAGCAAGGCCGAGCGTGAAATGATCGTGGTCGCGACCAGCGCGGCCAACCAGTGCCATTACTGTGTCGTCTCGCACGGAGCGGTGCTGCGGATTCGCGCGAAGAATCCTCTGATCGCCGATCAGATTGCCAACAACTACCGCAAGGCCGACATCACACCGCGCCAGCGCGCGATGCTGGATTTCGCTGTCAAGGTTT
Source organism: Afipia massiliensis (assembly GCF_014203115.1). Lineage (GTDB taxonomy): Bacteria > Pseudomonadota > Alphaproteobacteria > Rhizobiales > Xanthobacteraceae > Afipia > Afipia massiliensis. Next base: position 401,035 of record NZ_JACHIJ010000001.1, read on the forward strand.
GCCTGGAATCACAAAAGACGTCGCCGCAGGATTTTGAGATATTGCGTGGCCACGGCTTCAGTGATGACGACATCTGGGACATCGCGGCGATTGCAGCGTTCTTTGCGCTGTCGAACCGCATGGCGAGCCTCACAGACATGCGCCCGAACGATGAATTCTATATGATGGGTCGCGTACCGAAGGCGTAACGCGCCCGGTTCCCGGCTATCCTTTTTGACATCCCAGCATTACGCTGGTGTCCGAAGACAGTTTTGTTTCATGGGCTAATGTCTTCGCGTTGATTTGGGACCGTTTACCGATGACTGACGGCGAGCATCGCGTACTGAAATTCCGTCCGCGTACGCATACACCGCTACCGGCGGTTCAACGGTCGGGGAAGCTCGCGCCTGACCTGTCTCGATACGAGCAAACTGACGAAAGCCCGGATGACTATCGTCACCGCATGATCGCGAACGCCGCCGCCATCGCGTTCACGGCGGTACTGACCGGCGTCGGTATCTGGCTGGCGATTGCTCTCGCCGATCTGCGCAACACGCAGGATTGTGTCCTGATGGGTCGGCGGGACTGCGCGCAGATTTCGGCGCAGAGAATCGATCCGATTCGCCACAATTAGGCTTGGAAACCGGTCCTTCTTCGCCCGTGCTGCGCCATTGAACTCGGATCATGGCTCCGATATACGGGGTTTCAACCCGTCCCGAGGGGAACGCGGCACGGTTTCAAGCCAGCGTCCCGCGCCAAGAAATGGCATTTATCTCAAAAATCTCAAAGGTTTAGCATGTCGTCTACATTCGATCAGGTCGCCACGATCATTGCGGAAACGTGCGACATTCCACGCGACACGATCAGCCCGGAAAGCCACGCAATCGACGATCTGGGCATCGACAGCCTCGACTTCCTCGACATCGCTTTCGCCATCGACAAGGCGTTCGGCATCAAGCTGCCGCTGGAGAAGTGGACGCAGGAGGTCAACGACGGCAAGGCCACGACCGAGCAGTACTTTGTCCTGAAGAACCTCAGCGCGCGCATCGACGAATTGGTCGCCGCCAAGGGCGCCTGACGCGCCCCGCCATGCAGCTCGAATACTTCCAGATGGTTGACCGCATTACCGATCTCGACGTCGGTAAGCGGACGATTACGGTCGAGTCACAGGTTCCCGAGACCAGTACCGTCTTCGAGGGGCATTTCCCCGGCTATCCACTGATGCCGGGTGTGCTGCTGACTGAGGCGATGGCGCAGACTTCGGGCTGGCTTCTGATCGCGCTTCTGAAGTTCGAACGCATGCCGTTTCTTGCCAGCGTCAAGGAAGCTAAGATGCGCGACTTCGTGAGGCCCGGCGAACTGCTGACGATCGATGCAAGTCTGGTCCATGATGGCTCGGGCTACGCTGTCACCGACGCAAAGGTCCGCGTTGACGGCAAGCTGAAGTGCAATGCGACGCTGACCTTCCGTCATACACCGTTTCCGCATCCCGATTTACGCGCACACATGGAATCGATGGCCAAGCGGATCGGCTTTCCCGAACAGGTAATCGCTCATGGCTGAGACCCCTTCATCGCCCGGCGGCCCGCGCGAAGCCTGGATCACGGGTATCGGCCTTGCGACGTCGCTCGGCGAAGGCCTCGACGCGCACTGGGACGCGTTGAACGCCAAGACAGTTAATGTCGACGAGACGACATTCGCTCCTTACGTCGTCCATCCCATGACGAAGCTGGTCTTCGATGCGCAGATCCCGAAGAAGGGCGACCAACGCCAGATGGAAGCGTGGCAGCGGATCGGCACTTATGCAGCCGGTCTCGCGCTCGACTCCGCCGGTATCAAGGGTAACACCGACATTCTCTCGCGCATGGATATGATCGTCGCTGCCGGTGGCGGCGAACGCGATCTCGCCGTGGATTCCTCGATCATCAATGCCGATGTTCAAGGCAATGCCGCGCCCGGATTTCTCAACGAACGCCTGATGAACGATCTGCGCCCCACTCTGTTTCTGGCGCAACTGTCCAACCTGCTCGCCGGCAATATCTCGATCGTCCATGGCGTCACCGGATCATCCCGCACGTTCATGGGCGAGGAAGCCGCCGGCGTCGATGCCGCGCGCATTGCGCTGGCGCGGATCGCTTCAGGTCAAAGCGACATTGCCCTTGTCGGCGCCGCACAGAACAGCGAGCGCAAGGAAATGCTGATGCTCTATGAGTTCGGCGATTTCAATCTGAAGAACAAATTCAAGCCGGTCTGGGAGCGCGACAACGGCTTCGCGCTCGGCTCCGGCGGCGTGTTCCTCGTCATCGAGTCCAAGGAACACGCGCAGGCGCGCGGCGCCAAGCCATATGCGAAGCTTACAAACGTGATTGCTGACCGCGCCAAGCGCAAGACTGATGGCGATGTGACCGCAACACTCGACGGCCTGTGGTCGAAAATTGGAACTGTCAGCCAGGACAGCGCAATCATCACCGGTGCGACCGGCGCTTCACCCGTCACCGCCGAGGAGCGCGCATTCCTGGCCAAGCATCGCGACATCCCGGCACGTGCGACCGGCACTGCATTCGGGCATGCCGTGGAGGCGCAGTTTGCACTCGGGATCGCACTTGCCGCCCTATCGATTTCGCGGGGCGCGCTGTTTCCGGCGAACGATACCGCCGGTGTCGAGATTGAAATGACGAAGCCGCCGTCCCAGATTGTTGTGATCGGGGCTGGACACTGGCGCGGCGAAGGCATGGCGCTGGTCGAGGCGGTATAAAGCCACATATGAGGGCACGATGACATCGACTCGCGACAAGTTCGGACGGCCTATCGTCGTCGTCACCGGCATGGGCCTCGTCACCTCCCTCGGCGCAGGCAAGTCCGACAACTGGGCCAAACTTACCGCTGGCGAATCCGGAATCCGGACCATTACCCGTTTCCCCACCGATGGTCTCAAGACCACGATGGCAGGCACGATCGATTTCATCCCGGTCGAGCCGTTCTCGTCGACGGTTCTGTCCGAGCGTCTTGCCGACGTCGCGACCGAAGAGGCCGTTGCGCAGGCCGGAATCGGCGCCAAGGGCGACTTCCCCGGTCCGCTGTTTCTGGCCGTTGCACCGGTCGAACTCGAATGGCAGCCGCGGCAGGACATTGCCCGCGCCACCGGCATGAAATCCGGCATCGACTACGATGCGCTGTTGAAAGCCAGCGGCGGCGGACGCTTCACCAATCTGCACCGCCGGTTCATCTTCGGCTCTGTCGCCGATCATCTGGCCGACACCTTCGGCACCAAGGGCTCCCCCATTTCGCTCTCGACCGCCTGCGCATCGGGCGCGACCGCGATCCAGCTCGGCGTCGAGGCGATCCGCCGCGGCGAAACCGACGCGGCGCTCTGCGTCGCAACCGACGGCTCGGTCAACGCGGAAGCACTGATCCGCTTCTCGCTGCTATCTGCTCTTTCTACCCACAATGATCCGCCGCACGCGGCGGCGCGCCCCTTCTCCAAGAACCGCGACGGTTTTGTCATGGCGGAAGGCGCTGGTGCGCTGGTGCTCGAAAGTCTGGAAGCGGCAACCGCGCGCGGCGCGAAAATTCTCGGCGTGGTCGCAGGCTGCGGCGAACTCGCCGACTCGTTCCATCGCACCCGCTCGAGCCCCGACGGCAAACCGATCGTCGGGTGCGTGCGCAATGCGCTGGCCGACGCGGGCGTCGGTATCGAGCAGATCGACTACATCAACGCGCACGGCACCGGGACGCCCGAGAACGACAAGATGGAATATCTCGGCATCTCGATGGTGTTCGGCGAGCGCGCCAAGGAAATTCCGGTATCGTCCAACAAGTCGATGGTCGGGCATACCCTCTCGGCCGCCGGCGCGGTGGAGGCAGTAGTCTCGCTGCTCACCCTTGAGCACCAGCGCATCCCGCCGACGATCAATTACGACATGCCCGATCCTGCGATCCCGTTCGACGTGGTGCCCAACAAGGCCCGCGACGCGCGGGTAAGCGCGGTGATGTCGAATTCGTTCGGATTCGGTGGCCAGAATGCGTCGCTGATCCTGACCCGCGAACCGATCTAGCAGTCACGGACGCAGCTTTCGGCGGTTGACGGCCTTCGCCGAACCGGCGATACGCAGCCCAACAGTTCACAATCCTTCGTGCCGGAGACGCGGTATTATGCGTGCGCTCAGTCTTGTTGCCGACCGCCAGCTGGTGGTCGCGGATACGCCGCCACCCCCGCCGCCCGGCGCGGGCGAGGTGCAGATCCGCGTCAAGGCCGTCGCCCTCAACCATATCGACGTTTGGGGCTATCGCGGCATGGCGTTCGCGAAGCGCAAGCTCCCGCTCGTGGTCGGCGCGGAAGCCTCCGGCGAGATCGCTGCGATCGGCGAAGGCGTCACGCGCTTCACGCCGGGGCAAAAGGTCGTGATGTACGGCGCGCTGACCTGCGGCGTCTGTCCTGCATGCCAGGCTGGCCGCGACAACCTCTGCGAAAACGTCGCCGGCATCATGGGATTTCATGTCGATGGCTTTGCCCGCGAATTGATGAACCTCAACGAACGGCTGGTCATCCCGGTGCCGGATGGCGTATCCGACCGTGACGCCGCCTGCGCGCCGATCGCGTTCTCTACCGTTCAGCACATGCTGTTCGACAACGCCAAACTGCTGCCGGGTGAAAGCGTGCTGGTGCATGCCGGCGGCTCCGGCATCGGCACAGTCGCGATCATGATGGCCAAGGCGATCGGCTGTACCGTCATCACCACCGTGGGCGACGATACCAAGATCGATGGCGTGAAGAAGCTCGGCGCCGATCACGTCATCAACTACCGCAAGGATCGTTTCGAACACGAGACCCGCAAGATCACCAAGAAAAAGGGTGTCGATGTGGTGTTCGAGCATGTCGGCGCTGACACCTTCAACGGTTCATTGCTGGTCCTGAAGCGCGGCGGGCGGCTGGTGACCTGCGGCTCGACCTCTGGTCCCACCACCACGATCAATCTGATGCAGTTGTTCCAGCAGCAGTACCGCATCTTCGGATCGTTCGGAGCCACGATACGCAACATCGCCGAGAGCCTCGACAAGATGGCTCAAGGTATGACCCCGGTGATCGACACCGAAGTGCCGATTGAAGATGTCGCCCCCGCGCTCAAGCGAATGGAAAGCCGACAGGTGTTCGGCAAGATTGTCGTTACGTTCTGATGCGCCGCTTGCTCCTCCGCACAAGAGCCATCCTGCGCGATGCGCTGAAGCCTGTGACGGGAGCGATCCTGGGCGCGATTGCCGTCGGCCTGTTGCGCGTCACTCGCTATTTCGACCCGGACCGCACCGCAAACTTCTTCGCATCGGTGACACGCGCCGTTGGTCCCTGGCTGCCCGAGCACAAGATCGGTCGCGCCAACCTGATCGCAGCATTCCCGGACAAGCCGCCTGCCGAGATCGACGCCATCCTCATGGGTGTCTGGGACAATCTCGGCCGGGTTGGTGCGGAGTTCGCACATCTCGATCACATCTGGAAGCTCGATCCCGAGCATTGGGACGCCAGCCGCGTTGAGCCCGCGCCCGGCGCCATCGAGAAATTCGAGATGCTGCGTGACGACGGCAAGGGTGCACTGATCTTCGCAAGCCATCTTGCAAACTGGGAGCTACCGGCACTCGCTGGCCCCGCCTACGGGCTGGAATCGGCGGTGCTGTTCCGCCGCCCCAACATTGCAGCCGTGGATCGCGCGATCCAGCAAATTCGCTCCGTCAACATGGGCACGATGATCGCCACTACGCACGACGCACCGCTGCGACTGGCGCAGGCGCTGCAAAAGGGCGTGCATGTCGGCATGCTGGTGGATCAGCATTTCGGGCGCGGCGTCGATGTGACATTCTTTGGCCGCACCACCAAGGCCAACCCGTTGCTCGCTCGCCTCGCCCGGCAGGTCGAAGTCCCGATTCACGGCGTACGCATCATCCGGCTGCCGAACCATCGCTTCCGCGCGGAGCTATCGGACGAGGTCAAACCCGTCCGGGATGCCGAAGGCAAGATCGATGTTCAGGCCACCACGCAGGCGATCACTACCGTGCTCGAGGGATGGATTCGCGAACATCCCGAACAATGGCTCTGGCTCCACCGCCGCTGGCGGTAATCACCGCCCGGTCTTCACCCGCGTCCACAGGCGATTGATGATGCGCTGGGTGGCAGGATCGCGTGCCGTGATCACGAACAAGCGACTCAGCGTTGCCTCGTCCGGGTAAATCGTCCTGTCATTGAGTATCTTCGGATCGATCAACTTCTGGCTGGCAAGATTCCCGCTCGCATAAGACAGGAAGTCCGAATTCTTTGCGGCGACATCAGGCCGATAGAGATAATTGATAAGCTCATGGGCCTCGGCGACGTTCCGCGCGTCTGCCGGAATGGCGAAGTTGTCGAAGAACATCTGCGCGCCCTCTTTCGGAAGCGCATAGCCGATCTCGACGCCATTCTTGGCTTCCGCCGCGCGGCTTTGAGCCTGCTTGATATCGCCCGACCAGCCGACCACGAAGCAGATTTCGCCCGTGGCAAGCGCGTTCAGATACTCCGACGAATGAAACTTGCGCACATAGGGCCGCACCTTGCCGACCAGTTCTGCTGCTTTATCGAGATCGGCCTGCTTCGTCGTGTTCGGATCAAGACCAAGATAATTCAGCGCCGCCGGCAGAATGTCGTCTGCGGAATCCAGCATGTGGATTCCGCAATCCTTGAACTTGGCAAGGTTCTCGGGCTTGAACACGATGGACCAGGAATTCATCGCTGAATCGATCTTCGCGTCCGCGCCGAGAATCTCCTGAACCTTCTTGACGTTGTAGCCGATGCCCGTGGTGCCCCACATGTAGTTGGCCGCGAAAGCGTTGCCGGGGTCGTAAACCGCAAGGCGCTTGGTCACCTCGGGCCACGCATTGGCAAGATTGGGGAGCTTCGACTTGTCGAGTTTCTGGAAAATGTTGGCCGCGATCTGACGTTGCAGAAAATACGCCGTCGGCACCACGACATCGTAGCCGGATTTTCCGGCCAGCAGCCGGGTCTCGAGCGTCTCGTTGGCATCGAACGTGTCGTAGGTGACCTTGATGCCGGTTTCCTTGGTGAACTGTTCGAGGACGCCGGGCGCCATGTAGTTCGACCAATTATAGAAATTCACGCTGCGCTGCTGCGCCTGCGCCAATGACGCCGAAGCCACAAAAGCACCTGCGACGACTGCGAGGGCTAGCCCCCTCTTCATGCCAATGGACACCGGATTTCCCCTCAACCGTGAAGAACGTGCGTGAGCCGCTCCAGCGCCGTGTCGAGCGTTGCGTCCTTCTTCGAGAAACAGAACCTCACCACCGAAGTGACATGGTTCTCTTCATAGAAGGCCGACACCGGGATAGCGGCAACCTTGTGCTCGTGCACGATACGCTTGCAGAAGGCCACGTCGCTTTCATTCAATCCGAGCGGCGCGAGATCGACGTTGAGAAAGTAAGTCCCCTGCGATTGCAGCACCGGGAAACCAAGGCTGGTCAGGCCTTTGCTCAGGCGATCACGGCTCCGTGCAAGATCGGCCCGCATCTGCAGGAAGTAGTCGTCAGATTTGCCAAGACCATAAGCGACCGCGACCTGAAGGTTGGGCGGAGTCGTGAAGGTGATGAACTGATGCGCCTTGGCAAGTACGCGCAGGATATGCGGCGCGGCGCAGACGAAACCGATTTTCCAGCCGGTCAATCCGAACATCTTGCCCGCGGACCCGATCTTCACGGTGCGATCGCGCATTCCCGGAATCGCAATCAGCGGAATGTGCCCGCGCCCGTCGAACACGACATGCTCCCAAACCTCATCGCAGATAGCGATCAGGTTGTATTCCTGACAAATCCGCCCGAGCATCTCGAGGTCCTCGCGCGGATAGACCACGGCCGCCGGGTTGAGCGGATTGTTGAGGATCACGTAACGCGTCTTAGGAGTGATCGCGGCGCGGATCGCCTCTTCCGGCAGGCGCCAGTGCGGCGGCTCAAGGCGAAGGAACTTGGGAATGCCGCCAGCGAGCCGGATGATCGGCACATAGGAATCGTACATCGGCTGGAAAACCAGCACCTCGTCGCCGGGCTGAACCAATCCGAGGATCGATCCCGTCAAAGCTTCGGTGGCGCCCGAGGTCACCATCACCTCGCTCATCGGATCGAGTTGTACGCCGTGCCAGTGCGCGTAGTGGGTGGCGATGGCCTGGCGCAGTTCCGGGATCCCCATCATCGAGGGATACTGGTTGTAGCCGTTCAGGACGGCATCCGCGGCCTTCTCCCGGATGTCGAGCGGGCCCGGATCGTCCGGAAAGCCCTGGCCCAGATTGATCGCGTTGAGATCGCGGGCGGCCTGCGACATGACGTCGAAGATGGTATTCGGCAGGTCCGCGAAAATCTTGTTCATCGGAAGATCAGCCGCCGGTTTTGGACGGCAGCCCGGCAGCCTTCCACGCCAGCATGCCACCTGCGAGGTGTGAGTCATAAGGCTTGCCGCCGGCTTGTGCGGCCAGCGATGCAGTCACCGAACGCTTGCCGGAGCGGCAGGCGAAAACCACTGTTTTGCCCTGCGGATCGGGAATTTCCGCCGGATCGAAGGTCGAAAGCGGCAGAACCACCGCGTCCGGATAAGCCTCGACGGCAACCTCATTCGGTTCACGCACGTCGATCAGGAGATAGCGCCCCTGCGCAATGCCGGCAGCAACCTCTTCCGCCGTCAGATCGTGAACTTTTTCAGCCTGTGACACATCAACCTCCACCAGGGGCAATCCGAAAAGCGGTCGCAGCTTTTCGAAAAATCACGCCCCGAGATTACGCGCGAACGGCGCACAACCTCTCTTTTTGCAGCAAGAAAATCAAGCGCGGCAGACCACCGATTGTCCTTAAATGGTGACCTGCGTACCGACTTCCACCACCCGCCCTGTCGGGATCTGGAAGTAGTCGGTGGCGTCGTTCGCCGACCGGCTCAAGGCGATGAACAGATGGTCCTGCCACTGCGGCATGCCGGATTGCGCCGCTGGCTTTAGCGAGCGCCGCGACACGAAGAACGACGTCGACATGATGTCGAATTGCCAGCCGAGCTTGCGGGCAACTGCCAGCGCCTTTGGCACGTTCGGCGATTCCATGAAGCCGAACGACAGCCGAACGGTGGAGAATTTGTCGCTGATCTTCGCCATCCGCACACGATCCGCCAGATCGACACGCGGCGTTTCGGCTGTGTGGATGGTCAGGATCACATTGTGTTCGTGGAGAACCTTGTTGTGCTTCAAGTTATGCAGCAATGCGGTCGGCACGTATTCGGGATCGCTGGTCAAAAATACCGCAGTGCCCTTGACGATATGCGGTGGGCGTTTCTCCAGGCTCTTGATGAGATCGAGCAACGGGACCTCGGTGCGCCGGGTCTTGTTGGTCAGGATCGCGGCGCCACGGCGCCATGTCCAGATCAGACCGGCCATCAAGACTCCGAAGAGCACCGGTACCCATGCGCCCTGCAACAGTTTCAGGAGGTTCGCGGCCAGGAACGTCAGATCGACAATCACCAACGGCACGATTAGCGCTGCCGCCGTCGCGGCTCGCCAGTTCCAAACCTTCCAGATCACGACGAAGCACATGATGCCGTCGCAGACCATTGTCGTGGACACCGCGATCCCGTAGGCCGATGCTAGGTTACTTGAGGTGCGGAACAGCCCGACCAGCAGCAAGACACCGATCAGCAGCATGATGTTGACCCGCGGCAGATAAATCTGTCCCGCATGAGTCTCCGATGTGTAGCGAACCTCGAACCGCGGCAGCAGACCAAGTTGAATCGCCTGACGCACCAGCGAGAACGCGCCGGTGATGACAGCCTGACTCGCGATCACGGTGGCGGCCGTCGCAAGACAGATCAACGGCACCAGGAATGTTTCCGGCACCATGCGATAGAATGGATTTTCGATGGTGCCCGGATTCGCCAGAACCAACGCGCCCTGCCCGAAATAATTCAGCAGCAGGCATGGCAGCACGAAATAGAACCACGCCGCCTGAATCGGTTTGCGTCCGAAATGCCCCAGGTCGGCGTAGAGCGCCTCGCCGCCTGTAACCGCGAGGAATACCGCGCCGAGAATCACCAGCCCGATCACGCCGTGGGTCAGCAGGAACCTGACGGCATGCCAGGGATTGATCGCATAAACCACTGTGGGATCGTCGCTGATGTGCATCAGGCCCATGACGCCCAGCGTCAGAAACCAGATAATCATCACCGGGCCAAAAGCGCTGGCGACCATCGCCGTTCCCCTGCTCTGCACCGCGAACAGACAGATGAGGATGACAATAGCGAGCGGGACGACAAAGTGCTCGAGCGCGGGCGCTGCGATCTTCAAGCCTTCGACCGCCGAGAGCACCGAAATAGCCGGCGTGATCATCGCGTCACCGAGGAACATCGATCCGCCGATCACACCAAGGGCAAGGAGCGGCCAACTGCGCCGCCCCAACGCTCGCTGGCCGAGAGCCATTAGAGAGAGCGTGCCGCCTTCGCCGTTGTTGTCGGCGCGCAGCAGGAGCAGCACATACTTGATGGTGACGACAACGATCAGAGACCACAGGATCAGCGACAGCACGCCAAGCACGATCTCGCGGGAGACGGGACCACCATGCGCCGCGTTATGGACCGCCTCGCGAAAGGCGTACAACGGCGACGTACCGATGTCGCCGAACACCACCCCGACACTTCCGAGAGTGAGAGCCCAAAAGCCGGTGGTTACCGGCACCTCTTGGGGCGTATCGGCAGGTGAGTCGCTGGCAGCCATGATCGAGGGAACGCCCTGACGGTGTCATTGATCCCGGCAAGCCCGGTGATCACTTTGGAGTGGCGCTTCTTATATCACTACCATCCGATGTCTACTGCGACAGGAAGCCGGAACCCGGAACATATCGCTAAATGGTATAATAATACAGTCAGATCAAGGCTTGAGGTTTGGAGGCAGCGGCGGATCCTCCCTCATCAACGTAATGGTCACACGACGGTTTGCGGCCAGCGAGGGATCGTCCGGAAACAATGGCTGGGTATCCGCCTTGCCCGCGACAGAGAACACGTGCGAGGCCGGCAACCCCTCCTGTTCAAGGATCTGGCGGACAACATTGGCACGATCCGCAGACAGGTCAAAACCGTCATACCCGGATCGCGTGGGCATGAAGCCCGCAGAGGTGTGGCCGACGATGGCCACACGCAGCGGCGTCGCCTTCAGCGGCGAGGCAAGTTTTTGAAGCAGGCGGCGGGTTCGCTCCAGCGGCTGCTTCGAGCCATCGGCAAACATCGAGCGGCCATCCTGATCGACGATTTCGAGATTGAGCCCCTGCTTGGTTTCCTCGAACAGGATGTGCTTGGACAGTTCGGAGATTTCCGGCAGGTCCTGCAGCGCCTGGCGCAGCGAGGCCGACGCAAGCGCGAATTCGCGGTCGGTCTTCATGCGCGCGCCGGCGGTCTTGTGCTTGTCTTCCTGATCCGGCGTCGGATTGTTCGACGCCTCTTCCGGCGGAACGTGGGACGTGTTCTTCAGCCGCGCACGGGTCGGAAGCCCGTCAGATTCGATAATGCCGGAGAAGCGAGATTGGGTCTGAACGCCGAATGCGTCGCGCATCGATCCGGCGACGATCTTGAGCTTGTCGGAGTCCTGATTGGAGAACGCCACGAGCATCACGAAATAGCTCAACAGAAGAGCCATCAGGTCGGCAAAGGTCACGAACCAGCCGTGACCTCCATGCTCCTCTGCGCGCTTTTTCTTGGCCATCCTGGTAGATCCGTTTCCGCAGCCGTCGTTTAAGCCGGAACCGGCTCACCCTCTTCGTGGCGATGTTTTTCCGGCAAGTAAGCCAGCAGCATTTCACGGACGAGCGTCGGAGACTTAGCATCACGGATCATCAGGATTCCGTCGATGATCAGCGTACGATTGGTCTCCTCGTCGAGCACCTTGACGTGCAGCTTGTCAGCGATCGGCAGACAGACGAGGTTCGCAACCAGTGCGCCGTAGAGCGTTGCCAGCAGCGCCACCGCCATGAAAGGACCGAGCTTGGAAGGGTCCGACATGTTGGAGAACATCTGCACCATGCCGAGCAACGTGCCGATCATGCCGAACGCAGGTGCGCAATCGCCAATCGCGCGATAAATCTTCGACCCCTCGGTGAGGTGCATCAGGAAGTTGTCTCGATCGCGCTCGAGATTGTCGCGAATGAACTCGAGGTCGTAACCGTCCGCGATGTAGCGAATGCCCTTCGCCAGAAACGGATCGTCGGCTTCGATTTTTTCAAGGCCGACCGGCCCCTGTTTGCGGGCCACTTCGGCGATGCGCGCCAATTCATCGACGAGATCGCGCGCGGTCAGGCGGCTCAACGTAAAGGCGTACTTGGCGCCAAGCGGCAAGCCATGGATGATCGCGGAAAGCGGAAAACGGATCAGAGTTGCAGCGAAAGAACCGCCGAAAATGATAATGACGGCATGAATGTCGTAAAACATCCGGAAATCGCCGCCCATCAGGACCAAGGTGCAAAGCACCGCGATACCCACGAGCAGACCGATACTTGTAGCGATATCCATGGAGAACTCCGACGCAACTCGACGGCGCGCTCGTTCTGAGGGCGCATCGAAACTCTAGCGTCGGGGCCATTAAGGTCGGGTAAAGGTTATCGAATTGATGCGCGACTGGTGCGAGATTGTCGGCAAAACTAACGACAAGCGGTCAAATGGTAGCGATCGGTGCCGATAATGGCACCGCGCGTAACATCGATCCGAACAAATTTCAGGAAATCATTAACCATACGACCGCGCGTGGCTGCGGCTAGTTCAGACGCGGCGGGCGGTCCGCTTCGACAGGATCAACCGGCACGTTGAAATCCGACGCGGTGGGGCTCGCATGGCCTGGTTCGCTTGCCGCCGCGGCTTCGCGAGCGCGGCGCTCATGCGCGCGATAGGACATCCAGCCGATGGGAAGACTAAGCAAATACAACAGCGAGCCACCGGTCAGAAGCTGCCACGGATAACTGATCAGCACAGCGATGAACAACACGACAAGTACGACCACCGGCAGCACCATGTCCGGCGCGATCTTGCCGCCGATCATCTTGCCGGAGAACACGGGCAGCCGCGACACCATCAGGAATGCGATCGACAAGGTGAATACTGCCGTGATCGGGGCCGGCAACTGCGGCGCGCCGATAAACACCAGGTACATCGGCAGCAACACGCAAAGTGCGCCCAGCGGAGCCGGTACGCCCGTGAAATAGTTCGCGGCGAACGGTGGCTTGTTCGGATCGTCCATGGTGGCGTTGAAGCGAGCCAGCCGTAATCCGCCGCTGATCGCGAAGATCATCGCCGCGATCCAGCCGACGTTCTTCAAATCATGCAACTGCCAGAAATACAGGATCAGCGCGGGCGCGACGCCAAAATTGACGAAGTCCGCAAGGCTATCGAGTTCCGCGCCGAAACGGGACTGGCCCTTGATCATGCGTGCCACGCGGCCATCGATGCCGTCCAGAATTGCCGCGAACACGATCGCCGCGAGGGCGAGTTCGTTGCGCCCTTCGATGGACAGCCGGATCGCAGTCAGTCCGGCGCAGATCGCCAGCAACGTGATGACGTTGGGCACCAGCATCCGGATCGGAATCTGGCGAAACCGGCGGCGGCGCAGGTCGGGCGTTCTGGGATCGGGAAGCATGGCCATGGGACCTTATATAACAAGCCCCACCCTGCGTCGCCATTGTGGCGAAAAGCCTGCCGGATGATCGCAGGCTTGGTTAATCCACGCGGTAGCTCCGCCCGCCGTCGCCCAGCTTGAAATCGGCCAGCACGGTTTCACCGGCGATGGCCGTCTGGCCCTCCGATACAAGGGCTTTGGCGCCCTCGGGAAGGAAGACGTCGAGCCGCGAGCCGAAGCGGATCAGCCCGAACCGCTCGCCTGCCCCAAGGACCTGTCCTTCCTTGACGAAGGACACGATACGCCGGGCCACCAGACCCGCGATCTGGATCACCCCGATCCGGCCCGCCGGCGTGGAGATGACCAGCGAATTGCGCTCGTTGTCCTCGCTGGCCTTGTCGAGATCGGCGTTCAGAAACTTGCCGGGGCGGTAGGCAATGCGATCAATGCGGCCAGCCACCGGGCTGCGGTTCACGTGGCAGTTGAACACGCTCATGAAGATCGAGATGCGCGGCAGTGGCTTGTCGCCAAGGCCGAGCTCCGCCGGCGGCACCGCCTGCACCACCATCGACACCCGGCCGTCGGCCGGCGACACCACGATGCCCTCGCGCACCGGTGTGACACGCACCGGGTCGCGGAAGAACAATGCACACCACACCGTCAATCCGCATCCGATCCAGCCGAGCGGCGTCCAGATCCAGAACAGGATCAGGCTGGCGAAGGCGAAAGCCCCGATGAAGGGATAGCCTTCCGGATGGACCGGGGGAATTTGCGCGCGAATGGAATTGACGACGGACATGAGTTCAAAGACCTGCGTTTAATGTGACCCAAAACTATTCGGCGGCAGCGGGCGTGACCAGTGGATCGTTGACCGGCGGCGGCGCGCGATTGGGCGCGATGTTCTCGTCGGCCATCATGGCCAGCTTTTCCCGCGCTTCCTGAGCCTCACGTTGCCTGTTCCACATGCTCGCGTAAAGGCCATTTGCCGCCAGAAGCTGTGAGTGGGTGCCGCGCTCGGAAATGCGTCCCTGATCCAGCACGATAATTTCGTCCGCGCCGACAATCGTGGACAGCCGGTGAGCGATCACCAGCGACGTTCGGCCGCGCGCGACTTTCTCCAGCTGATCCTGGATCTCCCGTTCGGTGTGACTATCGAGCGCGGACGTCGCCTCATCCAGCACCAGAATCGGCGGCCCCTTCAGGATGGTGCGAGCGATTGCAACCCGCTGCTTTTCGCCACCGGACAATTTCAGCCCGCGTTCGCCGACCTCGGTCTCGTAACCGTGCGGCGACATGCGAATGAAGCCGTCGATTTGCGCCATCCCCGCCGCAGCCTCCACTTCCGCGTCGGTCGCATCCCAGCGGCCGTAGCGTATATTGTAGCGAATGGTGTCGTTGAACAGCACGGTGTCCTGCGGCACCATGCCGATGGATGCGCGCAGCGACGATTGCGTAATGTCGCGGATATTCTGACCATCGATGGTGATCCTGCCGCCGCTGACGTCGTACAGCCTGAATAGCAATCGCGAGATGGTCGACTTTCCCGCGCCTGATGGGCCGACGATAGCGACGGTCTTGCCCGCCGGCACCTCGAACGAGAGCCCTTTCAGGATCGGCCGCTCCGGATCGTAAGAGAATTGCACGTCTTCGAAGCGAACCGTGCCGGCAGAAATATGCAGTGGCTCCGCGCCCGGGATGTCTTTCACCTCCGGATTGCGCGACAGCACGCCGAACATCTTCTCAATGTCGATGATTGCCTGCTTGATCTCGCGATACACCATGCCCATAAAGTTCAGCGGCTGATAAAGCTGGATCATCATGGCATTGATCATGACGAAATCGCCAACCGTGTTGGTGCCGTTGCGGATGCCGACGGCACACATCATCATGGTTGCAGTGAGACCGAAGGTGAAGATCACCGCCTGCCCCGTATTCAGCACCGCTAGCGATGTATAGGTGTGAACGCTGGCGCGTTCGTAACGCTCCATGGACTTGTCGTAGCGCAGCGCCTCTCGCTCCTCGGCGCTGAAGTATTTCACCGTCTCGTAGTTCAGCAGCGAGTCGATCGCCTTGGTGTTGGCCTCGGTATCGGAATCGTTCATGCGGCGGCGGATCTCAATCCGCCATTCGGTCGCGTAGTAAGTGTACATCATGTAGATGACGACGGTCACGAACGTCACCAGCACGTAACGCCAGTCGAATTGCCACAACAGCACGCCCATCATCAGCGCCAGTTCGACGATGGTCGGTGCGAGTTGAAGGATGACCATGCGCACCATGGTCTCGATGCCGGTACGACCGCGTTCGAGCACGCGCGTTAGACCGCCGGTCTTGCGCTCAAGGTGAAACCGCAGCGACAATTCATGCATGTGCACGAAGGTGAGAAAGGCCAGCTTGCGCACCGCATGCATCGCCACTTTGGCGAAAAGGCCGTCGCGCCATTGCGTTAGTACCATCATGATGATGCGGATGGCGCCATAACTGAGGGTCATGATCAGAGGCGACGCGATCAGCCACAACATCCAGTTCGAGGACTGAACCGGCGCGGTGTCAGCGCCCGTCAGGGCATCAACGGCCCACTTGAATGTGAACGGGACGAACAGTGTCGCCGCCTTGGCAACGAGCAGCAGCACCATCGACCAGACGACGCGCATTTTGAGGTCGTCTCGGTCACCCGGCCAGATGTACGGCCACAGATGGGCGAGCGTTCCGAAGAGCGTTGCTTTCTCGGCATTCAAATCAGCAGGCGCCGGCGCCTTGGCGTCGTCCGACACCTCGTCAGGCGGGGCAGGATAGAGATCGGCCATTTAAACGTCAGTCACCTTGAGGCCAAGCGGGGCCTGATGCTGCGCGGGGCGCCCGTTCGTGATTGCGGTCATGGCCGTCATATAAAGCGTTTGCGCGGTTTTCGCACCCTTCCCCACCGATTCTTTTCCCCAAAACCGCCGATTTGGAGAACTATCCACCTTGCACTGCGAGACACACGCCTTGAAGATGTCGCAACAAATCGCCAGATAACCGGTATGAATACAATTAAGAACGTTTGCGTCTATTGCGGTTCCGGTCCCGGTACCAATCCCGAATTCGTCAAAGCGGCCACAGCTTTCGGCAAGACCCTCGCCCAGAATGGCGTCGGCCTCGTCTATGGCGGCGGGTCGATCGGCCTGATGGGTGCGGTCGCGGCCGGTGCGCTCGACCACGGCGGCAAGGTCACGGGCATCATCCCGACGTTTTTGACGAAACGGGAGCATGTGCTGAAAGACGCGCAGGAGGTTATCGTCACCAAGGACATGCACGAGCGCAAGCAATTGATGTTCGAGCACTCCGATGCCTTCGTGGCGTTTCCCGGCGGGGTCGGCACCCTGGAAGAACTGGTCGAGCAAATGACGTGGTCGCAGCTCGGCCGTCACAGCAAGCCGATCCTGCTCGCCAACATTGACGACTTCTGGAATCCCCTGCTCGTGCTGATCGATCACATGAAGCAAACAGAATTCATCCGCGCGAACCTGTGGGTGGATGTGCTGACCGCTGATCGGGTCGAGGACATTCTCCCGACCCTTCAGAAGGTAGCCGCGCAGGTGCCCGAAGCCGCCAAGCTGATGGACGATCAGGTCGCGAGCCGGCTCTAGCTAGCCTCTGGAGCCGAAGGCGAGACCTCATCCTTGAGGAACGTCACCACCTCGATGCGGTTGCCGTCGGGATCGACGACAAACGCGGCGTAGTAGCTCGGGTGATATTCCGGGCGTGGGCCTGGAGCACCGTCCGACCGGCCACCCGTCTTCAATGCGGCATTATGAAACGCGTCAATCTGGGCCGCCGTCCTCGCGCGCAGACAGATATGCGTGCCGCTTTCCGGAGGCACCGGTGTCATGCCGGTGCGAAGATTGATCCAGAATTCAGGATAGGTCTTTCCAAAGCCGATGGTCGCCGGTCGCTGAATCAACCTGGTCAGTCCTAACGGCGCGAATGCCGCTTCGTAGAATTTTGCGGCCCGCTCAAGGTCCGCAACACCCACCGAGACGTGATCAATCATTGCGCCCTCTCCCGTTTTCGGGATCAGCTATGCCGGCGCGTTCGACTTCACCAGCTTGTAGACGACCGAATCCATCAGCGCCTGAAACGATGCGTCGATAATATTGGGCGACACGCCGACCGTGGTCCAGCGCTCGCCGGCCTCATCCTCGCTTTCGATCAGAACGCGCGTCACGGCCTCGGTGCCGCCATTGAGGATACGCACGCGGTAATCGACCAGCTTAAGGCCCTCGATGTATTTCTGATACTTGCCGAGATCCTTGCGCAGCGCAACATCGAGCGCGTTCACGGGGCCGTTGCCTTCCGCCGCCGAGATCAGCATTTCGCCGGCAACATCGACTTTCACCACCGCCATCGCCACGGTGACACGCTGAGCCAGTGCGTTGTAACGCTGCTCGACATTGACGTCGAACTGCACAACGCGGAAATAATCCGGCACCTTGCCGAGCGTGCGCCGCGCCAGCAGATCAAACGAAGCGTCCGCGGACTCATACGCGTAACCCGCGGCCTCCTTCTCCTTCATTTCCTCGACCAGACGCGTCAGCTTCGGATCGTTCTTGTCGAACGGAATGCCGGCGCGTTCCAGTTCAGCGATGACGTTGGAGCGCCCCGCCTGATCGGAAACCAGAACCTTGCGGTGATTGCCGATCGCTTCGGGAGCAACATGCTCGTAGGTCTGCGGATCCTTCAGCACCGCCGAAGCATGGATGCCGGTCTTGGTGACGAAGGCACTCTCGCCGACATACGGCGCATGTCGATCCGGCGCGCGGTTGAGAATGTCGTCCAGCGCACGCGAGGCATGGACCAGCGTTGCGAGCTTTTCCTGCGACACGCCGATCTCGAACCTGTCGGCAAATTCTTTCTTCAGCTTCAGCGTCGGGATCAGCGAACAGAGATTGGCATTGCCGCAGCGCTCGCCAAGCCCGTTCAGCGTGCCCTGAATCTGCCTAGCGCCCGCGCGGACCGCGGCCAGCGAATTCGCAACCGCCTGCTCGGTGTCGTTGTGGGTGTGGATGCCGAGGTGGTCGCCGGGGATGTGCTTCACCACCTCGCCGACGATAGCCTCGATCTCGTTCGGCATCGTGCCGCCATTGGTGTCGCATAGCACCACCCAGCGCGCGCCGGAGTCATACGCGGCCTTGGCGCAGGCCAGTGCGAACTGTGGATTTTCCTTATAACCATCGAAGAAATGTTCGCAGTCGAGCATGACCTCGCGGCCCGCCGCTTTGGCGGCGCCAACGCTGTCGCGGATCGAGGCGATGTTTTCCTCGTTGGTGGTCTCTAGCGCCACTCGCACTTGATACTCGGACGACTTCGCCACGAAGCAGATCGCGTCGGCCTTGGCCTCGATCAGCGCCGCAAGGCCCGGATCGTTCGATGCCGAGCGGCCAGGACGGCGCGTCATGCCGAAGGCGGTGAATTTCGCATGCTCGAACTTCGGTTTGGCTGCAAAAAATTCGGTATCGGACGGATTTGCGCCCGGATAGCCGCCCTCGACATAATCGATGCCGAGATCGTCGAGCATATCGGCGATGATCCGCTTGTCGTGCAACGTGAAATCGACGCCGTTGGTCTGCGCGCCGTCGCGCAGCGTGGTGTCGAACAGATAGAGGCGTTCGCGGCTCATGATGGCCTTCCCGGCATTTCGCCTCGCGGCGCATCGCCGCCCAGTGACTTTTTCATTGTCGTGTTGGCAAGCCATTCATCGCCGACCGACACCGTATTGCGTTGCTGGCTTGTGTAGCCGCGCTTGACGAAGAACGGTTCGGCGGTGTCGCTGGCTTCGACTGTCAGCGCCGTTGCCCCTCGCGCTCCGGCTAGTTTCTCAAGCGCATCGCAAAGCGCTGTCGCGACACCCTGCCGTGCAAAACCCGGCAGAACATAAAGAAGATCGAGATGATCCTTGCCTTTCAGCGAGGCAAAGCCGACCGGCGAGCTTTCTATCGTTGCAACCAGCGTGAGCTGGCCGGCGAGGCGCTTTCCGAATTTGTCCTCATCCTCGGCGGCACCTGCCCAGGCCTCGCGCTGCGCATCCGAATAGTCTTCCTCGGCAAGCTCATCGATACTGGCGACGAAGATCGCCGCGAGCACCGGGGTGTCTTGGGGGAGAAACGGCCGCAGGCCGACTTTGGGCATAGATTGTCCCATCGGACTAAAAAGCTCCAAACAGCTTGAGCGCGATCACGACCGCAGCCACGATCACGACCCACTTCAACACGATGTAGTAGCGCCAGTGCTTTGGAAAAGGCGTGTCAGGCTTCGTCATCGCGCGATCTCCCACGTGGTGCCGTCCTTGGAATCCTTGATCACCACGCCCATCGCCGCGAGTTCATCGCGGATGCGGTCGGATTCCTTGAAGTCTTTCCGCGCGCGCGCGGCGGTGCGGTCGGAGATCAGGTTGTTGACTTGCGCCTCGTCAATCCCGCTCGCAACCTGCTTGCGCGATTTCCATTCGGAGGCACTCTCAGAAAGGAAACCAAGCAAACGCAACGACGCTGCAAACTCACTACGGCGATCATCATCTCCGGAGGCTGCAGCATTGCGCAAACTATGTAGTGAAGCGATAACTTGCGGCGTATTAAGATCGTCAGACAACGCGACGGTCACGGCGCTCGATGGACGACCGCCGTTGTCATCTGCGGCGACCCAATACCAGTCATCGAGCGTCTTCGCGCTTTCCTCCAACCCCTTCAGCGTCCAGTCGATCGGCGAGCGGTAATGCGTTCTCAGCATGTTGAGGCGCAGCACCTCTCCCGGCCAATCTTTCAGCAATTCATTGATCGTGACGAAATTGCCGAGGCTTTTCGACATCTTCTCGCCTTCGACCTGCAGGAAGCCGTTGTGCATCCAGACATTCGCCATGCGCTCTTCATGAAAGGCGCAGCACGATTGCGCGAGTTCGTTCTCGTGATGCGGAAATACGAGATCGATGCCGCCGCCATGAATGTCGAACTGCTCGCCGAGATGCTTCCACGCCATCGCCGAGCACTCGATGTGCCAGCCCGGACGCCCCTCGGCCTTGATGCCAGCCGGAGACGGCCACGACGGTTCGCCCGGCTTCGACGGCTTCCACAGCACGAAATCCATCGCGTCGTGCTTGTAGGGCGCAACGTCGACGCGCGCGCCTGCCAGCATCTCGTCAAGCGACCGGCGCGCGAGCTTTCCGTAGTTCGGATCGGACGCCACCTTGAACAGGACGTGGTCCTGCTCGGCATAGGCATTTCCGTTGGCGATCAGCTTTTCGATGATCTCCCGCATCTCTGCGATATGCTCGGTCGCGCGCGGTTCAACGGTCGGCCGCAGGCAGCCCAGCGCATCGACATCGGCATGAAACTGCTTTTCAGTCTGCTCGGTGACCTTGCGGATCGCTTCGTTCAACGGAAGCCCCGGGAAATCCCGCGCCGCGCGATCGTTGATCTTGTCGTCGACGTCAGTGATGTTGCGGACATACTTGACGTGATCGGCGCCGTAGACATGCCGGAGCAGCCGAAACAGCACATCGAAAACGATGACGGGGCGCGCGTTGCCAATATGCGCAAAGTCATAGACCGTCGGCCCGCACACATACATGCGCACGTCTTTGGGATCGAGCGGCCGGAACGGCTGCTTCTCCTTGGTCAGCGTGTCGTAGAGCTTTAGCTCCATGGAAATAGAATCCCTTGCCTTGCGGCCGGGTCGTCCCATGATCTCGATTGAGAAAAGACGGCTCCAGCCAGCGAATCGCTAGCTAATAATCTCGCGGCAAATGCCGAAAATGGAGACAGAACCGTTCATGGGCCGCACAATGGTCCAGCCGGGGTAACCGCGTCAAGGTCACACTCCATGGATTTCGGCCTCTTTGGGTCCGGTCCGCCACGGAATCGCCGTCCTTAATCATTCTTAACCGTTCGGGCTTATTGATGGAGGCGCCTGTGCTTCTCCCGAACTGGTGCCACCATGCGATTCCTGTTCACACTGACTGCCTGCATATCTCTGATGGCTGCGGCCGAGACCCGCGCCGACAGCCGTGTTTTCATCATCGCCAACCAGCCGGACGGCTACGGCGTCGATGAGTGTCTGGCCAAGGGTGAAAAATGCGGAGCCCCTGTTGCGCGGGCCTACTGCCAGTCGCGGGATTTCGCGCAGGCCACCGGTTACCGCCGCATCGATCCCGACGAGGTGACGGGCGCGATCCCAGCATCCACCGGCACAACCGGAAGTCATGGCGAGTTCGTCGCGATCACCTGCCATCGCTGAAGCGGGCCACCCCAGTTCCCTGGGGCTTCTTTTCGTCACGATTCTCTGCCTTATCTCGTCCCTGAATCGACGTGACCTTGCCGCCGGAAGCTAGTATGTGAGCGTCCGTCGGCCGCGCCGCGGTCAGCCAGCCGGATCGGGACAGCTTGCCGAATTCTTCGTTTCTGCGATGGACTTTTGCCTACGTTGCGCTTGTGAGCGCGGCGATGCTGAGCCATGGCGCCACGGCACAGCAGGGATTTCCGCCTCCTCCGCCAGGTCAGCCCGCAGCCGCCAATCCCATCTGCCAGCGGCTTGTTGGCCAGTTGTCGGCAATCGAGGGCGGCGGTGGCGACAGCGCCAAGGCGGACCAGATACAGCGTTATATAGAGGCCCAGAGCCGGCAACAGTCCGAGCTGGAGCGCGTGCAGGATCAGGCCAAGCGGCAGGGCTGCGACAGTTCGGGTTTTTTCTCGCTGTTCAGCGGCCAGTCCGCGCAATGCGGGCCGATCAACACGCGTATTCAGCAGATGCGGTCCAACCTGGACCAGATCACCAACAATCTTGAACGCTTGCGCGGCGGCGGGTTCGGCGGTTCGGAGCGCGAGAACCAGCGCCGCTCGGTGCTGATGGCGCTCGCGCAGAACAATTGCGGCCCGCAATACGCGGCTCAGTTGCGCAACAGCGGTGGCGGCGGCTTCCTCGAGAACCTGTTCGGCGGCAATAACAATACCGGCGCGCCGATCGACAACGGGGCCGCCTCGGGCACCTACCGAACGGTCTGCGCCCGAAGCTGCGACGGCTTCTATTTCCCGATCTCTTTCGCCACCGTGCCGGGCCGCTTTGCGGACGACGAGCGCACCTGCAAGGCACTCTGCCCGGCCGCGGATGCGACGCTCTACAGCTATCGCAATCCCGGCGAAGACATGAACCAGGCCGTATCGATCAACGGCCAGCCGTACGCTCAGTCCCCGAACGCATTCAAGTATCGCCAGGCGTTCGACAAGTCGTGCAGTTGCAAGGCCGTCGGCCAGACATGGTCAGACGCGCTGAAGAACATCGACGACAAGGCCGCGGCCGCCCAGCAGGGCGACATCATCGTGACCGACGAGAGCTCGAAGAAGATGTCGCAGCCAAAAGCTCCGGCACCGGCCCAGAAGAAAGCGGGCTCCGTCGCAACGCCGGCGAACGCCCAACCGTTGCCGACCGGCGCACCGACTGCGCCCGCCGATTCTGGCGACAAGCCGATCCGATCGGTCGGGCCGACATTTATCCCAGCACGCTAAGGCTGGCTCACCCCTCGAAAGCTTCCGCCGAGCCGCGGCTGGATCGCGTCACCAGCGAATGATCAGGCGCGGACGGCTCCGTCCCCGTGTCCCGGAATTTGTTGATGATCGGATAACGACGGTCGCGGCCGAAATTCTTGCGCGTCACCTTCACGCCGGGTGCTGCCTGACGGCGCTTGTATTCGGCGATATTCAGCAGCCGGTCGATGCGCGTGACGGTCTCGCGGTCGAAGCCCTCGGCGATGATCGAGGCCAGTGGCTCCTCGCGTTCGACCAATCTCTCGAGAATGGCGTCCAGCACATCGTAAGGCGGCAACGAATCCTGATCGGTCTGGTTCTCGCGCAATTCCGCCGTCGGCGGACGCGTGATGATGTTCGGCGGAATGACCTCGCCGGACGGACCAAACGCGCCCTCAGGCTTCCATGAATTGCGCAACGTCGAAAGCCGAAACACTTCCGTCTTGTAGATATCCTTGATCGGATTGTAGCCGCCGTTCATGTCGCCATAGAGCGTAGCGTAGCCGACCGACATTTCGGACTTGTTGCCGGTGGTCACCAGCATCGAACCGAACTTGTTGGAAATCGCCATCAGCAAAACGCCGCGCGTGCGGGCCTGCAGGTTTTCCTCGGTGACATCACGTACACGCCCCGCGAATGTCGGCTTCAGGATGTCCTCAAACCCTTGCACCGCCGCCGCGATTGGCAGCACCTCGTACTTGATGCCGAGTTGTTTTGCGAGCTTTGCCGCGTCGTCCAGCGATTCCTGCGCCGTAAACCGAAACGGCAGCATCACGCCGCGCACCTTGTCCGCGCCGAGTGCGTCCACAGCAATGGCCGCGCACAAGGCGGAATCGATACCGCCGGATACACCGAGCAGCACACCTGGGAAACCGGTCTTGCCGACATAATCCCGCAAACCCAGCACACAGGCGGCATAGTCGCCCCTGTCACCGTCAAGCACCGGCGTGACCGGCCCCTTGCAGCTCCAGCCGCCCTCACCCTTGGTCCAACGTACCGTCGTGATGTCTTCCACGAACCCCGGCAACTGGAAGGCCAGCGAGCGATCCGCGTTCAGCGCGAAAGACGAACCGTCGAATACCAGCTCATCCTGACCGCCGATCTGGTTGAGATAGATGAGCGGTAGCCCGCTTTCAGCCACACGAGCCACGGAGACCGACAATCGCATGTCGTTCTTCTCACGCGTATAAGGCGAGCCATTCGGTACGATCAGGATTTCCGCGCCGGTCTCTGCGAGACATTCGACGACGTTTTCGTAGTCTTCGGACTCTTCCATCCATGTGTCTTCACAGATGGGCACACCGACCCGCACACCGCGGATCGTGACCGGGCCGGACACCGGCCCGCGCGCAAACACCCGCTTCTCGTCGAAAACACCGTAATTCGGAAGGTTGACCTTGAACCGCAGCGCCGCGATCCGGCCGTCGTCGAGCAGCGCGCAGGCGTTATAGAGTTTGCCGTCCTCGACCCATGGAGTGCCGATCAGTACCGCCGGTCCGCCATCGGAGGTTTCCCGCGCGAGCGCTTCAACCTCGGCGCGGCATGCGGCCTGAAACGCCGGCTTGAGTACCAAGTCTTCCGGCGGGTAGCCCGCCATGAACAGTTCTGGCAATACCAGCAAATCGGCGCGATCGGCTTTCGCCCGCGAGCGGGCTACACGGGCCTTGGCAGCGTTGCCCGTGACGTCGCCGACGACGGGATTGAGCTGCGCGAGCGTGATCGTGAACTGGGATTTGGTCATGATCGCTTTTAGCCCGCCCAACGCAGCATCCGCAATTGCTCAATATGAGCACAATTCAGATGAGACCTATGCGTTCGGCGATCGCAAACAGCCAGAAAGCGCCCGCGATCAGCAGCATCACGGCGACTGCCGCTGATCCCATGTCCTTGACGCGGCCGATCTGGGGATCGTGATCGGTCGTGAGACGGTCGGCGAGCTTTTCGATGGCGGTGTTCAGGAGTTCGACCACCATCAGCAGCAGCACGACCATCACAAGTTCAAGACGGCGCACCGGCGTGACGCCGATCAGCCATGCCAGCGGGATCGCCAGCAGTAGCGCAATCAACTCTTCGCGGAAGGCCTGTTCGGAACGGAAGGCAAATGCCAATCCGTTCCGGCTGTTGATCGTGGCGCGGCACATCCGCGACAGCACCACTCGCACCATCAGAACCCCGCGACGGCCGGCATCGGCTTCACCTTACCGACGCGCTCCTGCTTGAGAAGTTCGGCGATCAGGAAAGCCATGTCGATCGATTGCTCGGCGTTCAGGCGCGGATCGCAGACCGTGTGATAACGGTCGTTGAGATCCTCGTCGGTGATCGCACGTGCGCCGCCGATGCACTCGGTGACGTCCTGCCCGGTCATTTCCAGATGGACGCCGCCGGCATGGGTGCCTTCCGCGGCATGGATCGTGAAGAACGATTTCACCTCTGACAGCACGCGATCGAACGGCCGGGTCTTGTAGCCGGACGTCGACGTGATGGTGTTGCCGTGCATGGGATCGCACGACCAAACCACGACGCGGCCTTCCCGCTGCACAGCACGGATCAACTGCGGCAAGTGAGCATCAACCTTGTCCGAACCGAAACGGTTGATTAGCGTCAACCGGCCCGGCTCGTTGTCGGGGTTGAGGACGTCGATCAGCTTGATCAGTTCATCCGGCTTCAGCGACGGGCCGCACTTCAGGCCGATCGGGTTCTTGATGCCCCGGAAGTATTCGATGTGGCCATGATCGAGCTGGCGGGTGCGGTCACCGATCCAGATCATGTGACCCGTGGTCGCGTACCAGTCGCCCGTCGTGGAATCGACGCGCGTGAACGCCTGCTCGTAGCCGAGCAGCAGCGCCTCGTGGCTGGTGTAGAAGTCGGTCGCGCGCAGTTCCGGATGGCTCTCGAGATCGAGGCCGCAGGCGCGCATGAAATTCAGCGCCTCGGAAATACGGTCGGCCAGTTCCTTGTAACGACGAGACTGCGGCGAATCCTTCAGGAAGCCGAGCATCCACTGATGCACGCTGCCCAGGTTGGCGAAGCCGCCGGTTGCGAACGCGCGCAGCAGGTTCAGCGTTGCCGCCGACTGCCGGTACGCCATTAGCTGGCGTTGCGGATCTGGAATGCGCGCCTCTTTCGTGAAAGCCATGTCGTTGACGATGTCACCGCGATAGCTGGGCAACTCGACATCGCCCTGCTTTTCCATCGGCGAAGAGCGCGGCTTGGCGAACTGTCCGGCGATGCGGCCGACCTTCACCACCGGCAGCGCGCCGGCATAGGTCAGAACCACCGCCATCTGCAGCAGCACGCGGAAGAAGTCGCGGATATTGTTCGCGCCGTGTTCGGCAAAGCTTTCGGCGCAGTCGCCGCCCTGCAGTAGGAAGGCTTCGCCGGCCGCGACGCGGGCCAGCGATTTCTTCAGGTTGCGCGCCTCACCTGCAAAAACCAGCGGTGGAAACGTTGCAAGCTGCGCCTCGACATCGGCCAACGCTTTCGCATCGGGATAATC
This sequence comes from Afipia massiliensis, assembly GCF_014203115.1. Classification (GTDB taxonomy): domain Bacteria; phylum Pseudomonadota; class Alphaproteobacteria; order Rhizobiales; family Xanthobacteraceae; genus Afipia; species Afipia massiliensis. The sequence goes on from NZ_JACHIJ010000001.1 coordinate 427,710, forward strand.
CGGCACTTGCATAACTGGCTTCTTGCGCCAGCTGTCGGGCGTCCACCGCTCGGACATGACTGAAACTCCTCAGGAAACGACAATCGCGTGATAGCGCCGGGTTATACACAGGTGGTCCCGGTCTTGCCAGTTGCAAATCGGCATGACGGATCAGGGACTTGCCGCCTCAGACAAGGCTGCCTTGGCGGGCTTTGTGCCGGTTTTGGCGGAATTTTCCAGCTGGCCGTATGGCTCAGCCGGACCGGAGTTGGCTATTCCGCGGCCTGGCGGACGTGGCGTGCACTTGGGGTCCGCAAGGTCACCAGCTCTTCCGCCGCAGTCGGGTGAACCGCCATCGTTGCGTCGAAGTCAGCCTTGGTCGCCTTCATTTTCACGGCAATGCCGACAATCTGAATCAGTTCGCCCGCCTCCGGCCCCACGATATGGCAGCCCACGATGCGGTCGGTCGAGGCATCGACGATCAGCTTCATCATGATCCGGGATTCGCTTCCCGACAGTGTCGATTTCAGCGAACGGAAATCGGTCTTGTAGATATCGACGTGGGTATATTGCGCCCGTGCCTCAGCTTCGTTGAGCCCCACTGTGCCCACTTCAGGCTGCGTAAAGACTGCGGTTGGAATGTCTGCATGGTCGACGCGCGTCGGTCGTTTGCCGAACACCGTGTCAGCGAACGCGTGCCCTTCGCGGATCGCGACGGGCGTCAGGTTGAGCCGATGCGTAACATCACCCACCGCGTAGATGTGCGGGACATTGGTCTGCGAAAATCCGTCAACCGCGACCCCCCCATTGACCGGGTTCAGCGCAACGCCAGCCTTCTCCAGCCCAAGCCCCTTGATATTCGGGTGTCTCCCGACTGCGAACATCACCTGATCGGCGGCAACACTCGATCCGCTCGACAGATGCGCCGTGAAAGCTTCACCGTGCTTGTCGACTTTGGTGACGACGCAGCCGGTCAGCACTGTGATGCCGGATTTTTCCATTTCGTTGCGCACATGCTTTCGCACGTCGTCATCGAAACCACGCAGGATATTCTCGCCGCGATAGATCACGGTCACATCCGCACCAAGACCGGCGAAGATGCAGGCGAATTCCAGCGCGATGTAACCCCCGCCCTGAATCACGATCCGCTTCGGAAACGTCGTAAGGTGAAACACCTCGTTGGAGGAGATCACATACTCGATGCCTGGAATGGCTTCGCCATGGTTCGGCGCGCCGCCTGTGGCAATGAGGATATATTTTGCTCTGACGGTTTCGCCTGTTGAAAGGCGCAGCGTATGCGCGTCTTCGAACGTGGCACGTGCTTTTAGAATTTTGGCGCCGGCCTTTTCGACATTGAACGTATAGGCCGCCTCGAGCCGGGCAATTTCCCTGTCCTTGTTGGCGATCAGGGTCGGCCAGTCGAATGTCGCGGGCGGAATGGTCCAGCCGAAGCCCGCAGCGTCATCCAGTTCGTGGCGAACATGGGATGCGTAGACCATCAGCTTCTTGGGCACGCAGCCGCGAATCACGCAGGTGCCGCCCATGCGGTATTCCTCTGCGACCAAAACGCTTGCACCGTAGCCGGCGGCAATCCGGCCAGCGCGTACGCCGCCCGAGCCACCGCCGATCACGAACAGATCAACGTCGAAGTCCGCCATAGGAATTCCGATCGTGCTTAAATTTCCTTGCCGCGCTTCTTCATTTCAGCACGAAACTTGCCGTTGATTTCTTCGCCGAATTTCTGCGCCCACTGATCCATATATTGGCGCGCTGTGTTGAATGCCACCGGCTCCTGCGCGATCACCTTGACGCCGAGCGGCGACTTGTAGAACGCCGCCAGCTCCTTCAGCTCCTGCTCGGTGAAGGCGGTGGCGTAGATCCGCGCCATTTCCTCGCCGATTTCCTTTTCGCGGCCCGCGAGGTCCTTCGCGACCTGGACAGCGACTTCGTTGAGGTCCTTCTGGTAGTTCAGGTTCGACTGCAACAGCACATCCTTGGTCCGCTGTACGAGACCCGGGACCGCGCCCTGATAGATCATGCTGACATTCTTGGACGTCAGGATGTCCTTGGCATAGCCGAGGGCAGCGGCGGATGGCGGCTTCGGAGCCTGCGCCATCGCGCTACCCACCATCAGGGCAAGCGCCGCGCCGGCCGCGAGCAACACGTTCGAAAACTTCTTCATTTCAATTCTCCTCAATTGCGGCGCGAGGGCCGTTCAACAACGCGAATACCCTCGGGGCCAGCGAGCACAGCCGTCCGCGCGAGTCCGATAAACAAACCGTGTTCGACCACGCCCGGAATCGAATTCAGTGACACTGCCAATCTGGCGGAATCCGGTATTTGCCCAAGGCGGGCATCGACAATCCAGTGGCCGCCATCGGTGACGAAAGCATGGCCGTCTTTGGCCTTACGAATATCCATTTGGCCGGAAACGCTATTTTCCGCAAAGGCCGCCTCGATGGCCCGGCGCGTCGCGCCGAGGCCGAACGGAACAACTTCGATCGGCAGCGGAAAGCGCCCGAGGGTTTTGACCCACTTGGACTCGTCTGCGATCACAATCATCCGGTCAGAGGCCGCCGCGACGATCTTCTCGCGCAGCAGGGCCCCGCCTCCGCCCTTGATGAGTTCGAGATTGGGATCAATTTCGTCGGCGCCATCCACGGTGAGATCGAGTCGGTCGACCTCCTCCAGTGTGGTAAGTGGTACTCCGCAGCGCTCGGCGTCGGCTCGTGTCGCTTCCGAGGTCGGAACGCCAATAACTTTTAGGCCCGCCTGCACACGTTCGCCGAGCAGTTCGACGAAGTGCTTGGCGGTGGAACCGGTGCCGAGCCCAAGCTTCATGCCGTCCCGCACCTGCTCGACCGCACGCGCCGCAGCCTGTCTTTTCAGATCGTCCATCGACATCATCGCCCTCGACGTTCCGTTCCCATGGAACGCGAGGCATATAGCGCGGTTTCCGCAGCGGTGGATACGGCCTTGCGGCGGAAAAAGCCGCCAAAAGGGTCCCGCATAAGACCAATTCCACTGCAGGTCTTGCATGATCCTGCCCCGCCCGTTAGCGATCCGCCATGACCATTCAGCCCCTTATCGTCTTCGATCTCGACGGCACCCTCGTCGATACCGCGCCCGACCTGGTTGGGGCTCTGAACTTCGTGCTTCAACGCGAAGGCCTGCCACTCGTGCCGGTTGCATCAGCGCGCGCCATGATTGGTGCCGGCGCACGCAAGCTGATCGAGCGCGGTCTGGAACTCGAGGGCCGGGTCATGAGCGTCGCCGATGTCGACCGGCTGACCGCCGATTTCATCGCATACTACAAAGACCATATCGCCGACGCCTCGCTCCCGTTTGACGGTCTTCATGCGGCCCTCGACAAGCTTGAAGGACAGGGATTCAGGTTCGCTGTCTGCACCAATAAGCTCGAGGGCCTCTCGAAGCTTCTGCTCGACAAGCTGGATATGACCGGGCGATTTGCGGCGATCTGCGGGGCCGATACCTTCGGGGTGGCGAAGCCCGATCCCACCATTCTGCGCCAAACCATCGTGCAGGCCGGCGGGGAAGTTTCGCGATCAATCATGGTCGGCGACTCCGGGCCGGATGTCGGGGTCGCGCGGCGGGCCGGCATTCCGGTGATCGGAGTTGAATTCGGCTACACGGAAATTCCGATTGCCGACCTGAAGCCTGACACTGTCATTGGTCACATGCGGGAACTGCCCAGCGCTGTTACAAACCTTTTGGAACCAGCCGTAACGCGTTGATATTTAATATATTTATGCCATCTTGGATTTCAGGCTCGACATTAACCCTCTCTTAACGAATCCGATGCGAACCGTTGCGCGCGCGGAACGACACTTCTAAGGTCCGCGCGGGGACTATGCGGCTACAACCGCATCACATGACGGATGCACCATGCGTATCATTGTTGTTGTCGCGGCGGGTCTTGGCCTCGCGGGCTGCTCATCGTTCTCCATGCCCGACATGTTCAAGTCGACGCCGCCGAGCGCAACGATTCAGCTTGAATCGCTGCCCGCAGGCGCTGAGGCGCGCGCCTCCAGCGGCGAGACATGCAAAACCCCCTGCTCGCTCTCGGTCGTTGCGGCTGAGAATTTCTCTGTGACGTTCTCGCTGCCGAAGTATCAGCCGGAAACAGTCCCGGTTCAGATCATCCGCGACCCAAGTGGCCCTGGCGTCGTCGTCGATCCGAATCCGGTCTATGCGGAGCTACAACCAGCCCTTCCTACCAAGAAAGGCCGGGCAGCCCCCAAGGCCGCGCCAAAAGCCAAAAAGCCACCCCCACCGGCAGCCGCTGAGCCAGCCGAGGAACCGAACTCCCCCTTCCCGCCGCCACCGCGTCGCTGACGGTTTCCTGCAGACAGATTCATTGTGTCTGCAGCCGATCGTCCCTAGATTGTGACTGGCATGCCAAGCCCACAACGGCTTGGCATCTTGCGACAATCAAGGCGCGCTGAATGACCGGATCGCTTCCGAGCTCCATGGCAGAACCCATCACCTCCGCGATGACCGATCCTTTCGGGCGGACGATCAAGTATCTGCGCGTGTCGGTGACCGACCGCTGCGATCTGCGCTGTTTCTATTGCATGTCGGAAGACATGACATTCCTGCCGAAATCGGACCTGCTCTCACTCGAAGAACTCGACCGGCTTTGCTCTGCCTTTATCGCCAAGGGCGTTCGAAAACTGCGCCTGACCGGCGGCGAACCGCTGGTTCGGCGCAACGTGATGTCGCTGGTGCAGTCGCTGTCCCGTCATCTTGATACTGGCGCACTTGATGAACTGACTCTGACAACCAACGGATCGCAACTCGAGAAGTTTGCTGCCGAGCTTAGGGGGCACGGCGTGCGGCGCATCAATGTCTCGCTCGACACTCTCGACCCCGCAAAGTTCCGCGCCATCACGCGCTGGGGAGACCTCGACAAGGTACTGCGCGGCATCGAAGCTGCTCGGACCGCGGGCCTGAAGGTCAAGATTAACGTCGTCGCGCTGAAGAACATGAACGAGGACGAGATCCCCTCGCTGATGGAATGGGCGCACGGCAAGGGCATGGACCTCACCCTGATCGAGGTGATGCCGATGGGCGATATCGGCGAAGGACGAATTGACCAGTACCTGCCGCTGTCGTTGCTTCGGGCTCGCCTCGCTGGCCGATATACGCTGACTGACCTCGCCGACGACACCGGCGGCCCGGCACGTTACGCTGGCGTCAGCGAGACCGGCGGAAAGCTCGGCTTCATTACACCGATGACCCACAATTTTTGCGAATCCTGCAACCGGGTTCGCATCACCTGCACTGGGACGCTCCACACGTGTCTCGGTCACGAGGATGCCTCCGACCTGCGCAAACCGCTGCGGGCGTCCAGCGACGACGCCCTCCTTGCGGCAGCGATCGATCGAGCGATCGGGCTCAAGCCGAAGGGGCACGATTTCATCATCGACCGCCGCCACAATCGGCCCAGCGTCAGCCGGCACATGAGCGTGACTGGCGGCTAGTCCGGTTACGATTATTTCCGCACCGGCGGCTTTGCTTGCCATAAATTTCCGCACCCTCTGAGCGACGCAACATTCCGCCTTGGAATCAACAAACTTCCAATTGACGGCGGCGTGACACGCTGATTTGGTCGAGCGGCTTTATGCGCCTTCGGCTGTAAAAGCCGGCATGCCGTCACCCTTCCTGGTCCCGGCAGAGCCAAGCAACGCAAGGGCATATTCGGGAGGATGGGGTTTGCAATCGCTTCTCAAATTGAGCCGCGCGATCGACGCGTTCAATACGCTTGTCGGCCGCTGGGTATCGTGGCTGATCGTGCTCGCCGTGATCATTTCATCGGCGAACGCAACGATCCGCAAGATTTTTGACGTCTCGTCGAACGCTTACCTCGAATTGCAGTGGGTTTTGTTCAGCGTCGTGTTCCTGCTCTGCGCGCCATGGACGTTGCTGAACGGCGAACACATCAAGATCGATATCATCAATCACAGTCTGCCTCTCAAGGTCCGAAGCTGGATTGATATGATTGGGCACGTGTTTTTCCTCGTGCCGTTCTGCATCATCCTGATCTGGACCTCCATTCCGTTCTTCCTGGTTTCCTATCATCAAAACGAACAATCGTTCAGCGCCGGCGGACTACCGCAGTGGCCCGCGAAATCCCTGATTATGATTGGTCTCTCGCTGCTGCTCGTTCAGGCGATATCGGAAATCATCAAGCGCGCCGCTGTGATGCAGGGTCTGTTGCCCGATCCGAACGCACACGCATTGAGTGCACATGAGATCGCCGAGCTTGAGGCCTTGAAGCTGGCGCAAGCCATTACACCCGAAAAACCATGACCGGCGTCGCCGTCACAGCGTTCAACGAGAGAGATTTCTAATGGCGGCTATGTTCATCCACTACATGGCGCCGATCATGTTCGCGTCGCTGGTGCTATTCCTGCTTCTGGGATATCCGGTCGCATTCTCTCTGGCCGCCAACGGGCTGCTGTTCGCGTTCATCGGCATCGAACTCGGGCTGTTCCGGCCGGACTTCCTTCAGGCGCTTCCTGAGCGCGTCTACGGCGTCATGAACAACGAGACGCTGCTGGCGATCCCGTTCTTTACATTCATGGGGCTGATACTCGAACGATCAGGCATGGCCGAGGATCTGCTCGAAACGATCGGACAATTGTTCGGCAGCATCCGCGGCGGCATCGCCTATGCCGTGATCTTCGTCGGCGCGCTGCTAGCCGCTACCACCGGCGTCGTCGCCGCATCCGTAATTTCGATGGGCCTGATCTCGCTGCCAATCATGTTGCGCTACGGCTACGATCGGCGCGTCGCCACCGGCGTGATCGCCGCCTCCGGCACGCTGGCGCAGATCATTCCGCCATCGCTGGTGCTCATCGTGATGGCCGACCAGCTCGGACGATCCGTCGGCGACATGTACGAAGGCGCCTTTATCCCGGGTATCGTGCTCTCGATCCTTTATGCGTTCTACATTTTCCTGGTCGCGACTTTCTATCCGCAGGCAACGCCCGGCCTGCCGCTGGAAGCGCAGACCCTGCGCGAACCCGAAACTGCCACGCATCCGATCATCATGCCGCTGGCGGCGGTTTCCGCCGCTGCGACCGCCTATTTCTTCGTGGTGAAACTCGGACTGTTCGACTGGACTTCGCCCGTCTTCAACATGATCTCGGAAAATCCGCTTGTGCGGCACGGCTTCTGGTTTGTCGTGATCACCGGACTTTTTGCCAAACCTTTCATTGGCATCATCCGCACGATGACGCTGTCGCTGTTCGTGGTTCTGATCGGCGCCACCGCGATCGCGCTCGAAATCATGCAGTTCACCAACGTTAAGGCCGGCGCAGACTATGTTGTGCTGACCATGTCCCTTGTTGTCGCGATGTCGTTCGTGCTCGCCGTCATCAACCGTGTTTCCGGCCTGAAGCTGCTGTCGAAGCTCGCCGAACAGGTCGTGTTCGTGATGGTGCCGCCGCTTGGCCTGATCTTCCTCGTGCTCGGTACGATCTTCATCGGCGTCGCAACGCCGACCGAAGGCGGCGCGATGGGTGCCGCCGGTGCGATGATCCTAGCGATGATGAAACGCCGGTTGAGTTTCGATCTGACGCGGCAGGCTGCGGAATCCACCGCGAAGCTTTCTGCGTTCGTGATCTTCATTCTAGTTGGCGCCCGCGTGTTCTCTCTCACCTTCTACGGCGTCGATGGCCACCGCTGGGTCGAGGAACTACTTGTCTCGCTGCCCGGCGGCCAGACCGGCTTCCTGATCTTCGTCAACGCTTTCGTCTTCGTCCTCGCGTTCTTCCTCGACTTCTTCGAACTCGCGTTCATCGTCATTCCGCTGCTTGGCCCCGCAGCCGAAAAGCTCGGTATCGACCTGATCTGGTTCGGCGTGATCCTCGGCGTGAACATGCAAACCTCGTTCATGCACCCCCCGTTCGGATTTGCTCTGTTCTACCTGCGCTCCGTGGCACCCAAAGAAGCGTATACCGATCGCCTCAGCGGCAAGCGGATGGAGCCTGTGACCACCGGACAGATCTATTGGGGTTCGGTGCCGTTCGTGATCATCCAGGTCATCATGGTCGGTCTCGTGATCGCCTTCCCCGCCATGGTCATGCATTACAAGGGAGCTTTGTCGACTGTCGATCCGAACAAAGTCGACATCCAGATCCAGCAGCAGGAAATGCCGCCGCTCGATTTCGGGCCGCCGAGCAGCAAGTAAGGCCGCGGTCTTTATCTCTTTCCAGGCAAAAAATCCCGGCCTTCTCACGAAGGCCGGGATTTCGTTATGCGCGAAACGATCAGGTCCGCGTGCGGGACCGGATCTGGAAGCTGTCGAAGCCGTATTCCGCGACCTGCCACCACGTGTACTGGTCGTTACGGAACGCGGCCATTGCCTCATAAAGCTTCTTGAAGTTGGCGTTGGTCGCCGAGGTCTCGGCATACACCTCGTTCGCAGCCTTCAGCGACGCATCCATGATCGACGCCGTGAACGGACGCAATTGCGTTCCGCTCGCCACCAGCCGCTTCAGGGCCGGCGGATTGTAGGCGTCGTAGCGTGCCTGCATGGTTTCGTTCGCGAGTGACGACGCCGACTTGAGGATCGACTTGTACCCTGCCGGCAACGATTCCCACTTTGGAAGATTGATGAGATTGTGCAGCGCAGGTCCACCTTCCCACCAGCCCGGATAATAATAGTACTTCGCAACCTTCTGAAACCCGAGCTTTTCGTCATCATACGGACCGACCCACTCGGCCGCATCGATGGTGCCCTTTTCCAGCGACGGATAGATATCGCCGCCTGCGACCTGCTGCGGTACGACGCCGAGCTTGGTCAGAACCCTGCCGGCGAAGCCACCGATCCGCATTTTTAGACCGCTAAGATCTGACGGCTCCTTGAGTTCCTTTCGGAACCAGCCACCCATCTGGCAGCCGGTATTCCCGGCCAGAAGCGCAACAACATTATGCGGCTTCAGAAACTCGTTGAAAAGTTCCCCGCCGCCACCGACCTGCAACCAGGCGGTCTGCATGCGACTGTTCAGGCCGAACGGCACGGCGGTCCCGATCGCAAAAGTCGGGTCCTTGCCAATGTAGTAGTAGCTGGCCGTATGAGCCATTTCCACGGTGCCGTTCGACGCCGCGTCGAGAGCCTGCAGGCCGGGGACGATTTCGCCTGCGGCGAAGACCTGAATCTGGAACTTGTTGTCGGTGGCTTCTGCGACAGCTTTCGAAAACACCTCGGCCGCGCCGTAGATGGTGTCGAGAGACTTAGGGAAGCTGGACGTCATGCGCCATTTGATTTCAGGCGACGACTGGGCGATAGCAGGTGAAGCAATCGCGGCACCGGCTGCGCCTATACCCGCGACTTTGATAAATTCACGACGTTTCATGAATAACTCCCTGGATGTGATTTTCCGTGTCCGCCTTTCTTTCCGAGGCTTTGATCTCAGCATGGAACAAGCGCTTCCGAATATCCATGCTGATTTCCTTGACCGCACTGCAAAAGAAAAGCCCGGCCTCCTTGCGGAGACCGGGCTTGCCGTAGGGGAGATGAAGCCGGGATCAGCCGCGGGTGCGCGACCGGATCATGAAGCTGTCGTTGGTGTACTCGGCAACCTGCCACCACAGGTACTGATCTGAACGGTAGGCCTGCATCGCATCGATCGTCTTCTTGAAGTCGGCGTTCTTTGCCGAGATTTCGGCCCACAACTCGTTGGTGGCCTTCAAGCATGCGTCGAGCACTTCGTTGGTGAACGGACGCAGCTGCGTGCCGCTGGCCACCAGACGCTTCAGGGCGCCGGGATTCTGCATATCGTAACGTGCAGGCATCCAGCCGTTAACGTGCGCCGTAGCGTTGGTCAGAATCGCCTGATAGTTCTTCGGCAGCGCGTTGAACTTCTCGAGGTTGGTGAACGCGTGGACCGTCGGTCCGCCTTCCCAGAAGCCTGGATAGTAATAGTATTTCGCGACCTTATTGAAGCCGAGCTTTTCGTCGTCATACGGACCGACCCACTCGGCCGCATCGATCGTGCCCTTTTCCAGCGAAGGATAGATGTCGCCGCCGGCAAGCTGCTGCGGAACGACGCCGACCTTGGCCAGCACCTGCCCAGCGATGCCGCCGATGCGCATCTTCAAGCCCTGAAGATCAGCGACCGTCTTGATCTCCTTACGGAACCAGCCGCCCATCTGTGTGCCGGTGTTGCCGCAAGGCATGCCGATCACGCCGTACTTCTTGTAGAACTCGTTGGCCAGCTGGTTGCCGCCACCCTGATCGAGCCATGAATTCTGCATGCGGGTGTTCAAGCCGAACGGCACCGATGCGAAGATCGCGAAGGTGGGATCCTTACCGACATAGTAGTAGGAAACCGTGTGGCTCATTTCGACCGTGCCATTGGAGGTCGCGTCAAGAGCCTGCAAACCCGGAACCAGTTCGCCCGCGGCAAACACCTGAATCTGGAACTTGTTGTCAGTCATCTCGGCGACGTACTTCGAGAGCTGCTCAGCACCGCCGTAAATGGTGTCGAGCGACTTCGGGAAGCTGGACGCCAGGCGCCACTTAACTTCAGGCGAGGACTGGGCAATGGCCGGCGAGGCAACCGCAGTTGCTGCTGCTCCGGCCGCAGTTACTTTCAAAAAATCACGACGCTTCATTGGCATCTCCTTTTGGGGGCGTTTCTTTTTGAAATCCCTCTGGGGCGGTCTCTAGCACGGAAGTTGACCGGCGGAAAATGCAGTAGCACTGCTTCCTGCGGGCATTAAACCAAAGTCGAATAAGGCCTCAAACCACCATAAAACGAGGCATTCTGAGATCATCAGACCGCCGCTGCCGCGCCCACAACCTGCCTTTTGATTTCCGCGCCGATAGAGCGGTAAATCGCTGCGTGAACGCCGTCCGGCTCGCTGTTGACCACCGGCGTGCCGGCATCCGACGACGTCCGGATCGACATGTGCAGCGGGACTTCGCCCAGAAACGGCACCTTGAGCCGTTCAGCCTCATGCCGGGCTCCGCCATGTCCAAAAATATCGGAGCGCGTGCCGCATTCGGGGCATTGAAAGTAACTCATGTTCTCGATGATCCCGAGGGTGGGCACGTTGACCTTGTCAAACATGGCGATCCCCCGCCGTGCGTCGATCAACGCCAGATCCTGCGGCGTGGAAACGATCACCACGCCCCGGAGTGGCACCTGCTGGGCCAGCGTCAATTGTGCATCCCCCGTACCGGGCGGCATATCCACCACAAGGACGTCCAGTTCACCCCAGGCGACATCCCACAGCATCTGCCGGATCGCGGACATGACCATTGGTCCGCGCCAGACCATCGCGGTCTCTTCTTCGACCAGAAAACCGATCGACATCAGCGGCAGCCCGAAGCGCACAATCGGGACCATTTTCTTGGCGTCGTTGAGTGTTGGCTTTTCGCGCACCCCGGTCAGGCGCGGCACCGACGGACCGTAAATATCGGCATCGAGAAGGCCGACGCGCAGGCCTAGGTCGCGTAGCGCCAGGGCAAGATTGAGCGCCGTGGTGGATTTACCGACACCACCCTTGCCCGACGCCACTGCGATGATGGAGCTGATGCCCGGAATGGAGGCCTGCTTGCCCATCGGAGAATCCGCCGGTGCGCCGTGTGGCCTGTGCTGCGCCACAGGCTTCACACCATGCGAGTGCGAAGCTTGCGCCGGAGCTGCCGCACCCGGCTTGCGCTCGGCCGTCAACGCGACCATTGCGGTGGTCACCCCCGGAATAGCGCGGACGGCCGCCTCCGCTCTGGCGCGGACCTCTTCCCACGCCCTCGCCTCGTTGGCATCGACATTGATCGAAAAGAAAACCTTGCCGTCCGAGGCGGTGATTTCCGAGAGCACCTTTGCTTCGGTCAGCGATACGCCGCGCGGCGAAGCCACGGTCCGAAGGGCTGCAAGAACCTGAGCTGTATCAACTGCCACAACCAACCTCCCAGCATACGGCCCCGGTGGGCCGCCGCCTCGCGGGCCTTCATACGCGCGTCACCTGCGCCGTCAACGGCCTTGCAAGGCTGTCCATCATTCGCATAGCTGTTGCCATCCCACCTGCCGGGAAACCCGGCCGAAACACACCAGCAATCCAAAGAGCAAGATATGGCAAAAGTCGCATTTCTCGGTCTCGGCGTCATGGGATTCCCCATGGCGGGACATCTGGCCACCAAGGGTGGTCACGAGGTGACCGTCTACAATCGTACCGCCTCAAAATCGAAGGCATGGGCCGAGAAATTCGGCGGGCGCGCCGCAGCAACGCCCAAGGCCGCCGCGGAAGGTCAGGACTTTGTGATGGCCTGCGTCGGCAATGACGACGACCTGCGCGCCGTCACTATCGGGGCCGACGGAGCGTTTTCGGGCATGAAGTCGGGCGCCATTTTTGTCGATCACACCACCGCTTCTGCAGAGGTTGCCCGGCAGCTTGATGCAGCCGCAACGAAGAGCGGATTTCAGTTCATCGATGCGCCGGTTTCAGGTGGTCAAGCGGGCGCTGAAAATGGCGTGCTGACGGTGATGTGCGGCGGCAACGAAGCGGCTTACAAGCAAGCCGAGCCCGTGATCGCCTCCTACGCCCGCATGTGCAAACTGCTTGGCCCCGCCGGCTCCGGTCAGCTCACCAAGATGGTCAACCAGATTTGCATCGCCGGGCTCGTCGAAGGCCTGTCGGAGGGCATTCATTTCGCTAAGAAGGCCGGTCTCGATGTCCAGGCTGTGATCGACACCATCTCGAAGGGGGCCGCACAGTCCTGGCAGATGGAGAACCGCTACAAAACCATGAACGAGGGCAAGTTCGATTTCGGATTTGCCGTCGAATGGATGCGCAAGGACCTCTCAATCTGTCTCGCGGAGGCTCGCCGCAACGGCGCAAGCCTGCCGGTGACCGCGCTCGTCGACAATTTCTATTCTGAAGTCGAGAAGATGGGCGGCAAGCGCTGGGACACATCGAGCCTTTTGGCGCGGCTCCAGCGATAATATCGGTCTCGCGAACGACCGAGATTTGAGGCGGTACGGTATCCCGTGCCGCCTTTCTCGTTTGCGCAACTAGGCGGCATCGAAATTCATACTTTCTTAACCCGAATAAATTGACCTTTAAGCCACCTCTTAATGATTTAGCGCCAGAAATAGCGGGCAGGAGTATGCGCGCGGCCAGGCGCATCATTCGCATTTGTCCAGGATTTGTCGCGTAAATATGAGTGAGCCCGCCGACAGGAAAGAACTCTCCGCAACATCGGCGGAAATGCCGGCGCGGAGCCGCCGGGCAGCCTCGCAACGCGTGCGCGAGGCGCGCGATCGTCTGACATCGACCAGCGGGACCCGGCCGGCTTTCGATCACGAATTGCTGCGGCAGTATGCGCAAACACGCATCTCGGCTTCGCTTGTCGTCATTCTTCTTGTTGTCTCGACCGGCATCCTGGCGAGCTTCTGGATTCCTCCCGTCGCTGCGCTGGTCTGGACTGCCGGTATTCTCGCAATCCACGGCGTCGTCATTCGGTTCTGTTCGAAATTTCTTGCCGTTGCATCCTCATCGCCAGCCATTACGCGCAAATGGCGCCTGCGCTTTGTGGGACTGGATCTGCTTTACGGATTGGCGTGGACGCTGGTCCTGATTCATCCGTCCGGCATCGACGTCGTCTCGAACACACTGATGCTGTTCGTGATGCTGCTGGTCATTGCGGTATCTAGCATGCTGGCCGCGAGCCTGCCGATCGCGGCCTTCGCCGCGACCGTCCCGGTATCCGCGGCCATCGCCATGAACTTCGTTCTTCGCGGCACCTTCGACGACTATATTCTTGCAGCGCTCGCCGTGACCGCGGAGGGTTACTTCGCCCTGCTCGCTCACCGTTTGCATTCGACAACACTTGCGACCCTGGAGGCGCGCGCCGAAAAAGATGCGCTGATCGGTGAACTCGAGCAAGCCAAAGCAATCTCGGACGAAGCGCGCCATCGCGCTGAATCCGCCAACGTCTCGAAATCGCGCTTTCTCGCCCAGATGAGCCACGAGCTGCGTACGCCACTGAACGCCATTCTCGGATTTTCCGAGGTGATGAAGAGCGAAATCTTCGGACCACATGCCGTCGAGGTCTACAAGGACTATTCCGCAGACATTCATAATTCCGGCGTCCATTTGCTGAACCTCATCAATGAGATTCTCGATCTGTCGCGCATTGAGGCCGGACGTTACGAACTCAACGAAGAACCCGTAGCGCTGGTTCATGTCGTCGCGGATTGTCATCACCTGCTGAAACTGCGCGCGTCCAGCCGTGGCATCACCATTCACGAGGTATTCGAGCAGGACATGCCGAAGCTGTGGGGCGACGAGCGCGCCACGCGGCAGGTCGTCCTCAACCTGCTGTCCAATTCGATCAAGTTCACGCCGCCGGGCGGCGAAATCTGGCTCAAGGTGGGCTGGACTGCATCAGGCGGACAATATCTCAGCGTCAAGGATACCGGCTCCGGCATCGCCGAGGACGAGATCCCGGTCGTGCTGGCATCGTTCGGTCAGGGATCCAACTCGATCAAATCCGCCGAGCAAGGCGCCGGACTCGGCCTGCCGATCGCCAAGAGTCTCATCGACATGCATGGCGGCACGTTCACGCTCAAATCGACCCTTCGTGTCGGGACCGAGGTGATCGTCACATATCCACCGGAGCGCGTGATGACGGCCCTCGCGCCGATGCGGGACGACTCGCCGCCATTGCAACCCGACCGACCGCCGGAAGGAATGACCGGCGACAAAAGCCGCCCCCGTTACAAGCCGATCATGAACGCAGGAACCGGCTTGTAAGGACCTTGCGCGAGCGATGAAAATGTCCATCAGTAACGCCCATGAACCAGGAAGCGACCTCGAAACAAGAGACGCCTTGCATCGCCGTGTGCTTCATCGATCCGAAGGCCAAGCTTTGTCTGGGCTGTGGACGCACCCTGCCCGAGATCGCGAGCTGGCACAAAATGGACAACGGCGAACGACGCGCCGTGATGGCCACGCTGCACCAGCGTATGCTGGACGCGGGCTTACCAATTCCGGCACCACCGTCCGGACGCCGGACCGGCTCCTGATCGCGACAGGTGCCGTATGATGCGCGGACTGATGATCGTTGTCCTCGTGGTGTCGGCTGTCGGCTTTCTGCTCTCGATGTCCCATCCCGTCGCATTCGCAAGCATGAAGGGGGCGCTGATCCGCGCCACGGATCAGACCTTGAATACGAAGCCGACTCGCTCCGTCGAGATCGCACGCGGCGATAGCGGTGAATTTACATTGCGGGCAAAGATCAACGGCGTGAGCACGCCGATGGTGATCGACACCGGTGCAACCTCCGTCGTTCTGACCTATGAAACCGCGAAGGCCGCCGGTCTGCCGCTGGAGTTGCTCGACTATAGCGTGGACGTCGAAACCGCAGGAGGCCGCGTTCGCGCCGCGCGGCTGACGCTCGACCGTCTCTCCGTCGGCAAACTTGTCGAGCGTTCGGTCCCTGCGCTGGTCGTGCCGCGCGGCCAGATGAAATCAAACCTGCTCGGCATGAGCTTTCTCAACCGGTTGGAAAGCTGGGAAGTCCGTCCCGACAAGCTGATGCTGCGCGGATATCCGTAGTCCTGCGCGGGTCTAATTACGCAGCGATCGATGCATCAGTGCGTTGTCCGACAATGCGAAGCGCCTCGCGCAACGAATCCGTTCCCGCGCCCGGCTTCGTACAGACCTCCGCAAGATAACGGCGAAACCCGCGCGCGCCCGGCACGCCATGAAACGCGCCGACAAGATGACGGGTGATGGAATGCAGCCGCGTACCGAGCGACAGCTGACGTTCGATATAGGGCACCAACGCTTCGATCGCCTCATGCATCGTTGCATGGGGTGCCGCCTCGCCGAACAGTTCGGGATCGACACTCAGCAGCCGCCACGGCTCCTGATAGGCCGCGCGGCCAAGCATGACGCCATCGACATGATCGAGATGCGCCTTCGCCGCCGCGATGGTGGTGATGCCGCCATTGATGACGACCGGCACATCAGGCAACGCCGTCTTGAGGCGATAGACCCGGTCGTAGTCGAGCGGCGGGATGTCGCGGTTTTCCTTCGGTGACAATCCGTTGAGCCACGCCTTGCGGGCATGAACCACCAGCGTGTCCGCACCCGCCGCGATCACCGCGCGTGAAAGTGTATCGAGCGCGACTTCCGGATCCTGATCGTCGATGCCGATGCGGCACTTCACTGTGACGGGAACGGCGACAGCCTGCTTCATCGCCGCGACACACTCCGCCACGAGTTGCGGCTCCGCCATCAGGCAGGCGCCAAAATTTCCGCCCTTTACGCGATCCGACGGACAACCGACGTTGAGATTGATTTCGTCGTAGCCGAAGCCCTCGCCGATCCGCGCGCTTTCGGCAAGGTCGCGTGGATTCGATCCGCCAAGCTGGAGCGCCACGGGATGCTCGCTCGCATCGAAGCCGAGCAGCCGCTCGCGATTGCCATGAATGACCGCGCCCGTGGTCACCATCTCGGTATAGAGCCGGGCACGGCGTGACAGCAGGCGGTGAAATACCCGGCAATGAGTATCCGACCAGTCCATCATCGGCGCGACACTAAATTTCCATCTATTATCAGTCACTTAGGAGCCCTTGTCGATCCAGTATTGGGAGGACACGGCATGTGTACACTGATTTCGTTGGGTTTTCTGTAGCGGTTAGATTTTTTAGCCAGTTCTAGCGGGGTGAGTGCTCTGTGATCGCTGCCACCGAGTCCGCCAGTGCGGCGCAACGGGAAAACTCAACAAGCCCTAGTACAGGGTGGCAACTGCGCGATCGACGGGCACATCAATGAGAACGGGCCCGTTCACCCGCCAGGCTTCGATCAGCGCGGCTTCAAGCGACGCGGCGTCACGGACTCGGGAGGCGGCGCAGCCGAACCCGGCCGCGATCTGCACGGAATCGATGCCAGGAAGATCAATGCCCGGCGGGGCCTCGACATTCAAGGCCCGGCTGAACGAGCGCATAGCACCATAGCCGCCGTTGTTGGCGACGACGATCGAAATCGGCAGGCGATGCTGCGCTGCCGTCCAAAGGGCTTGGATGGAATACATCAGGGAGCCATCCCCCATGATGCAAATGACGCGCTGTTCCGGCTTCGCCAGCGCGACGCCGACGGCGGCGGGCAGCCCATAGCCAAGCCCGCCGCTCGCCATCGTGTAGAACTGGCCAAAGCCGCGGATCGGCAGATGCTCGTGCATTGCGGGCCGATGCGATGGTGCCTCTTCCACAATGATGGCGCCGGCCGGCATCGTCGCAGAGATCATATGCATCAAATACTCGGCAGGGATGGGGTCGCGTGCCAGCGGTATCTCGCGCAAGGGGCGTTGCGATGGCGCGACGCGGTTGCGCGCGGGCAAGAGCGCCATAATCGCGGGCAGCGCGAGACGCAAACTGCCGACGATGCCCGTCCCGATCGGCGCGGCTGCGGCCGCCTCGCCATCTGTCGTGATTTGGAAGAGCGGCGTATCGCTCCTGAACAGCGCGCAATCGCCGGCAACATGAAAGGTGAAGACAGGCGCCCCCAGCACGACAACGAGATCATGAGGAGATAGCGACGCCGATACCGCTCCCGGTGCGGCAGGCAAGAAACCGGCAAAAAGCGGATGCTCTTCCGGAAAGCCGACGTTGCTCGAAAAGGGGCTGACCCAGACCGGGGCGCAGAGACGTTCGGCCAACGCGACGGCAGTCTCGCCCGCGCCTTCGGAATCGACTTCCGGTCCGATCACCAGCACCGGACGTTCCGATCTCCCCAGCGCGCGCGCCAGCGCTGCAAGCAGATCAGGATCAGGCGCCGTGTCGCGGCTGACAACGCGCGCGGCGGCGGGATAGGTCTCGGCGCTCCAGTCATCCATCGGGATGGAAACAAAAGTCGGCCCGCAAGGCCTTTGCATGGCGATATGGTAGGCATGCGCTAAAGCCATCGGCACATCCTCGGCGCGCGCCGGTTCGCAACTCCATTTGACGTAGGGCTGAGGAAAGTTCGCCGCTTCCGTGGCGCCGAGGAATGGCTGCATCGGCAGGAGGCTGCGAGCTTGCTGCCCGGCAGAAATAACCAGGGGCGCTTGATTGCGGAACGCCGTGAAGACGCTTCCGAGCGCATGACCGATGCCGCCAGCGGAGTGCAGATTGCAGAAGGCGGCGCGGCCGGTGGCGCGCGCATAGCCATCCGCCATCGCCACGACCGACGCTTCCTGCAAACCGAGAATGTAACGGAAATCACGCGGCCAGTTGTTCAGGAACGGCAACTCCGTGGAACCGGGGTTGCCGAATACTGTCGTCATATCGAGCCGGCGCAATAAATCGATTGTAGCTTCGCGAACGGTTATCTTGTCGGTTGCCGCCGGCGTTCGTGTCGTCATTATGCTACTCCAGGCGAGTCCATGGGCTGTTCAATTGTCCTGCGCCTTGATACCGGCTTCGCGGATGACCGCTCCCCAACGATCCATCTCGGCGCGTACATGGCTCGCGAGCGCATCCGAGGTCGAACCGGCGACGCGAGCGCCAAGGTCCTCCAGCCGGGCCTTCACCGAGTCATGCTGCAGGGCCGCCCGCACGTCCTCCGATACTTTCTCGACGATATCGCGCGGCGTCTTCGCCGGGTAGAATAGCGCAAACCAAGACCCGACATCGAAGCCAGTCACGGTATCGGCGATCGGCGGCACCTCGGCCAGAGCCGGAATGCGCTCGCGCGTGGAAACGCCCAGCGCGCGGATTGTGCCCCCACGAATCTGGCTCATGGATACGGTCGCTGTATCGAACATGACGTCGATACGCCCTCCCACCAGATCGTTCATCGCGGGCGCCGCGCCACGATACGGCACATGCTTCATATCGATGCCGGCCGAGCGTTTGAACAACTCGCCGATCAGATGCAGCGATGAGCCGATGCCGGCGGAGCCGAAATTCGATGTCCCGGGCTTCGCCTTTGCCATTGCGATAAAGTCGGTCACGCTTCGCGCCGGCGAGGAGGTTGGGACGACCATCACATTGGGAATGACCGCCACCAGCGATACCGGCGCGAAGTCGGCGATCGGGTCAAAGGGCAGCTTTTCGAAAAGGAAGCGGTTCACCGCAATCGCACTCGATGTGATCAGGAGATGATGTCCGTCCGCGTCGGCGCGCGCCACTTCAGTCGTCCCGATATTGGCGCCTGCGCCGGGCTTGTTCTCGATATAGACCTGCTGGCCCCACATCGCGCTCAGGCGCTCGGCGAGTACGCGCGCGATGATGTCGTTGGCGCCGCCGGCAGCAAAAGGAACGACAAGACGAACGCTCTTCGTCGGGCGCCAGTTCGACGCGCGTGCGGGGCGCCGATCGATCAGCGGCAAGAATACTGCGGCGCTGGCCAGCGACATCACCTGGCGACGCGTCACGCCTAACGCCCCTGATCGCTTGATTGAACCGCACGACGGGTTCAGAGAGCCTTGCTTGCGCGTCATTGTGCACCTCCTCCATTTTGCTGGTTTTGGTTGTCTGTTCTTCGGAACCTTCCCTGATTATTCTAAATCGGATAATGCTGCGGGCCGGTTTCGATCGTGATCCATCGCAGTTCGGTGAATTCAGCGATACCCGCCTTGCCTCCGAAGCGCCCATAGCCTGACGCTTTGACGCCGCCAAATGGCATCTGGGCTTCATCGTGCACCGTCGGTCCGTTGACATGACAGATGCCGGACTCGATCCGCTTTGCGACATCGAACGCGCGCGCGATGTCGCGGCCAAAGACCGCGGCCGACAATCCATATTCGGTGTCGTTCGCAACCCGCACGGCCTCGTCCACGCCGTTGACCCGGACGACCGTTACGATAGGGCCAAATGACTCCTCGCCGTAAATCCGCATCGTCGACGTGACATGATCGATCACCGTCGCTGACATCAGCGTGCCATCGACCTTCCCGCCCGCAACGACCCGCGCGCCTTTCCCGACCGCATCCTTGATCAAGCCCTGAATCCGGCTTGCGGCTTCAATGCCGATCAGCGATCCAAGCGGCATGTTTCCCGTGCGTGGATCGCCCGCCACGAGCGTTCCTGCCTTGGCGGCGAGTTTGGCGACAAACGCGTCAGCGACTTTCGTATCGATGACAATTCGTTCGGTCGACATGCAGATCTGTCCCTGATTCATGAAGGCGCCGAATGCTGCGGCCGCGACTGCCGCGTCGATGTCGGCATCGTCCAGCACGAGAAGCGGCGCCTTGCCGCCAAGTTCGAGCAGGACGGGCTTGAGATATTTCGCGGCGGTCTGGGCAATGATGTGCCCCACGCGGGTGGAGCCTGTGAAGTTGATGCGCCGTACCGCCGGATGGGAGATCAGCGCATCAATGAGCGCTGGTGCATCTTCCGGCGCATTTGTAATGACATTCAGCACACCCGGCGGCAGGCCTGCCTCGCGCAGACATTCGGCAATGAGCCGGTGCGTGCCGGGGCAGATTTCCGACGCTTTGAGGACAACCGTATTTCCACAAGCCAGGGGCAACGCCACTGCGCGCACGCCGAGGATAACCGGCGCGTTCCAGGGTGCAATGCTGAGCACCACGCCGGCTGGTTGGCGGATCGCCATTGCGATACATCCGGGTTTATCGGAGGGGATCACCTCGCCGGAAATCTGCGTCGTCATCGACGCTGCCTCGCGCAGCATGCCAGCGGCAAGGTTGACATTGAACCCCGCCCAGCCAGCGGTCGCGCCAGTTTCCGCAGCCATCAACTCAACGAATTGGGGAGTCCTGCTCGCCAGTACATCCGCCGCTTTCAGCAGGATCGCGCGGCGCTGGCTCGGACCGGTTGCCGACCACGACGGAAAGGCCGCAGCAGCGGCGTCGGCTGCCCTCCTGACATCTGCGATCTTCGCCGCGGCAGCGCGCGTGGCCACATCGCCTGTTATCGGATTGAGCCGGTCGAAGGTCACGCCATCGACTGCCTGAACATCCCGGTTCTCGAGCAACAGATTAATCTGATTCATTTCAGCTTCCCTCTGTGATTTCTTGAGGCGCTCCGTCATGCCGTGCTGGACGGAAGACCGCCAAGATAAGCGCGCCGCACCGCCGGATCGGACTTCAGGGCCGACGCCGTGCCGCTGCCGACGATCTTTCCGTTCTCGATGAGATAACCGCGATCGGCGAGCGCAAGGCTCTCCTGCGCGTTCTGCTCGACCAGCAACAGGCCGACACCTGCCGCGCGCACCTGTCTGAGCGACGCGAATAACTCCCGGACCATCAAAGGTGACAGGCCAAGCGAGGGTTCATCAAGCAGCAGGATGTCCGGGTTCGACATCAGCGCGCGGCCGATCGCGACCATTTGCTGCTCACCACCGCTCATGGTGCGAACAGTTTGAGACAGTCGTTCGCCGAGACGGGGAAACAGCGACAACACCTGCTTGCGGCGCGCCGCCTCGCCATCGCGCGCTCGCTTCGGATTGGCGCCGAGCAACAAATTCTCGGCAACAGTCAGTTCCCCGAAAATACCCCGCCCTTCCGGGACCGACGCGAGGCCCGCCTCCACGATCTCGTGCGCCGGAAGGCTGGAAAGATCGCGGCCGGAAAGTCTGACGCTCTTGCCGGGAAGGCATGGGGTAATGCCCGCGATAGCCTTCATCAGCGAGGTCTTGCCCGCGCCGTTCGCGCCAAGAATGACGACGATTTCTCCGTCGCCAACATTCAGCGAGGCTTCGGTGAGCGCACGATGCTGGCCATAGGCAACGCTGACATTTGAGACCTCAAGCATCGGCCGCCACCCCGAGATAAGCCTCGATGACAACGGGATCAGTCAGAACCCGCCCCGGTTCGTCTTCGGCGATCTTGCGGCCGCTGTTCATGACCACGCAGCGATCGCAAAGCGAACGGATCGCGTCCATCACGTGTTCGACGAGCAGGATCGAGAGCCCGTCGTTCTTCAGCGAACGGATCAACTCGATCCCTATCAGCAGTTCCGACGGGTTAAGGCCTGCGAGCCACTCATCAAGCAATAAAAGTTGCGGCTTCAGCGCCAGCGCACGCGCCAGTTCAAGCCGCTTCTGATCGATATAGGTGAGTTCCGATGCGGGCCGCTCGCCCTGCCCTCCCAGTCCGACGCGTTCCAGCAATTTGGCTGCGGCATCATTCATCGCGCCGGACGCAAGCGGCGAGCCATGAAATGCCAACCCTGCCCGAACATTTTCGGAACAGGTCATGCCGTCGAGTACGCGGACAAGCTGAAACGTGCGGGCGAGACCGAGACGCGCAATGCGAAACGCCGGCAGTCCGGCAATGTCAGTTCCAGCAAAGCGGATGGTTCCCGAATCCGGGCGCAGCAGGCCCGACATCAGATTGAGCGCCGTCGTTTTTCCGGATCCATTCGGGCCGAGCAGCCCGACGATCTCACCGCGATGCACGGTCAGATCAATCGCATTGACCGCAACCAGACCGCCGAACGCGCGGGTCAAAGCCGAAACTTCGAGGATGGGAAATTGCGCAGCGGCCTGCATCACGCCTCCGCCTTTTTCGTCAGTCGCCACAGCGGACGTGCGGCAACGCGATCCCACAAACCAGCCACCCCGGATGGCAGCGCATACACGATCAACAGAAAGACGATACCCATTACGAGAGTTGACGTGCTTGGAAAGCGCGCCGACAAGAACTCGAACAGCAAGGTCAACGGTACTGCACCGAGGATCGGGCCCCAGAGCCGGTGCGCGCCGCCGAGTAGCGCCATGATCACGACCTGAAAGGAAATCGCTGCGTTGAACGCAATCGACGGCTCGATATACGTCCAGCGCGGCGACATGATAGCACCAACCAAAGTCATGACCGTGGCGCTGATCGTGAACAACGCAACCTTGGCAATGGTAACGTTGATTCCGCAATGCTGCGCGACAGTTTCGTCCTCACCAATGATGCGAAGAGCGAAGCCCAGCCGCGAACGCGCAATGATCCAGCCGATGGCGAACACCACAATCGCAAGGGCAAGAAGCTGCCAATAGATATCGTTCTGTGTGATATCCACGAAAACATAGCGGCCTAGCACGCGCGTCTTGTTGACCTCGTACCAAACCACGAGCTGGCGCACGAGTTCGGCAAGTCCAAACGTGAAGATCACGAAGTGAACACCGCTGAGCCTCAGCGTCGAGAGGCCGACGATCGCCGCCATCAATCCGCCGATCGCAGCCGCAATGCCGAGCACCAGCGGCCAGGCCAGGACTTCGCCCAGCACCGCGACCGTATAGGCGCCAACACCGAAGAAGGCCGCGGTCGCCAGCGAGACGTAGCGCGTGGGGCCGGAGAACATACCCCACGCCGTTGCAAGAACGGTAAATTGGAGAAGGCTCATTGCCAGCGACAAATAGTAGGCATTCACAAAAAATGGGAGAAAGGCCAGTGCCGTAAGGCCGCCGATGGCTGCCAAGCCGAGCGCGATCCGCCACGGGCTCATCGCTGCGCCCTCCCGAACAGACCGGCCGGCTTGATCAGCAGCACCGTCAGAAACAGCGCGAAATTGACCGCGAGGGTCAGACCCGGATCTACATACGTCGCCACAAAGGCTTCGCTGAGACCCAGAAGAAGACCGGCAACCAGGCATCCCAGCAGATTGCCCACGCCTCCCATCACGACGATGATCAGCGCCTTCATCGTAAACACAACGCCCGAACTGGCGCTGAATGTCAGGAACATGCTGATCAGCACACCGGCGGTGGCAACCAGCGCGCCACCCAGCGCAAAAGCAAGCGCCGATGTTTGAGCGACATTGATCGCGACCAGTTGAGCAGCTGCGGGATCGACTGCGACGGCGCGGATGGACGTCCCGATGCGAGTGCGCGTCAGCGCCAGATACAGCGCAAGGCCGATCACAACAGCGAGGCCAAACGCCATCAGCCGATTGAGCGCGAGGCTCTCGCCGAGCAACTGGACCGGAATCGCAAGAAACGAATAGCTGTAATAAGCGCCTCCGAACATCGCCAGCATGATGCCCTGAACGATGAACATCATTCCGAACGTCGCCAGAATGCTTTCGACCTCAAGTGCATCACGCGTACGGGCGCGCCGCACCAGTGGCGTGAGCAGCACACGGTAAAGTGCGTAGCTCACGCCAAAGCTGAGGGGGATGACGAGCGTCAATCCAAGCAACGGACTGAGAGCCCATCCTGTGAACAGCCAGTAAGACGCAAAGGCCGCCGCGACGAGAAACTCGCCGTAGGACAGGTTCATGATCCGCGCCACGCCATATTGAAGCGTCAGACCCATGGCGATCAGCGCGTACATACCGCCAAGCATGAGTCCGGTGAGGACCGCGTTCGTCATCTTTGTTCAAACCAACCGGATTGGGCGTTCACTGCGCCTTCCAGGCCGGCTTTGGCACGACAGCGTTACGCGCGCCCTCGTTAGCTGCGGGTCCAACGCCGTAGAACTCGCCGCCCTGCCATTGTCCGACCCACCAGTATTTGGTCGGCATATTGTTCTCGAGTTTGATTTTTCCGATCACCGTGTCGAACGTGCCGGTCTGCAAGTCATTGATAACCGCAGCACGATCGATCTTGCCAACGCGCTCGATGGCCTGTTGCAGCATCTGGAGGCTGGCATAGGTCACCGCACTGGCCCAACGATCCGGCTCGGCCCCATTCGCGGATGCAGCCTTGTGTCGCGCGAGATAGTCCTTAATCGCCGGGCTGTCGCCGCTCCAACCCCCGATGCCCATCACGCCTTCGGCGTTCGCGCCAAACTTCTGCCGGAACAGCGGAAACGCCGTGCCAACACCGGTGTAGAAGACCTTGGGGTTGAAGCCGGCAATGCGCGACTGCTCGGTAATCCCAAGCGTATCCGGTGGATAGCTGAAGGCGATAAAGACATCGGGATTGAGCCCCTTCGCTTCATTGACAATGGGTCCGAGATCCTGCGTGCCGATGGGATAAGTCTTGTCGTACACGAGCTTGAATTTGGCCGCTGTGAGCGCGGGGCGAGCCGCCGCCGAAAGATCGATGCCGAACCCGTCCGCGATGCTTGCCATCGCGACCGTGTCTCCGATCTTGCCTTCGGTTCGCAGCTTGACCAGCAGTTCAACGAGAGTCTTGGAGGCATCCGCGCTGGTGCCGAGCAGCCAGAAACTGTTGGGCCAGCGCTTTGCCAGTTCCGGTGCGCGATCGGTCACCGCGGTCGCCGCGAGATGCGGATATCCAGCCTTGTTGAGAATAGGCCCCACTGCGAGATTCAGGCCTGTGCCCCATGGCGGCAGAATGAAGTCCACCTTGTCCTGGCTGATCAACCGCTCCAGCGCGCGCGCTGCTTCTTCCGCACTCGATCGATCGTCGTACTGCACGATCTCGATGGGGACGCGCTTGTCGCCGAGCTTCAGTCCGCCAGCGGCATTCACTTCCTTCACCCACAGGTCGTAGTTCGGGATCGTGCTGACCGCGGCTCCCCCGGCATTCGGGCCGGTTCGCGAGATCGCGTAGCCGATCTTGACCGACGTTTGCGCCTGAGCGGCATCGTTCGCTCCGAAAACGGCAGCGCCGGCAATCGCAAGCACCCCCGCCGCGAGGCGCGTGACTGGTGACACCATGTTCTCCTCCCAGAGATATTCCGTCCGTCGCCTTGATGGCGTTCGACGGGAGAAGACTAATGGAGCGTTCCCGGCATGGAATTGGACGGTTCCGGGGAAAGATTGTATTGTTTCGTCACATTTATCGGTTTTCAAGCGACGGATTGTCTCAATGCAGCACGGCGCAACGCTTAGCACTCCTGGCCCGGCCGGCTTTGCCGAGGCGGCAAGTCCAGCCCTGTATGCGGAGGGTTTCTCCGGCGGACTTGCGCCACGCGACTGGGTTATTCGCCACGACGTTGATCGGCGCGCGCATCTGCTTGTGATCGAGACCCGACGCGGCACTGCTAGGCTGCGCGGAACGGCGATTGCAGTTGAAGCTCCAGCCCTGTTGTGGTTGCCGGGCGGCGTGGATGCGCATCTCCAGGTGCAGGCCGGCGCGACCGGTCATCTCGTCGCCATCTCCGAAGATTTCCTGACGAGGATTGTTTCGGGCAGTGCGGAGGCTCTTCACCTGCAACGCACGATCGACCGGTTCGTGATGCTCAGCGGATCGCAAATCGAGAATGCATTCGAAGCCATCGCAGACTCCTGTGCGACGCTGGTGCGCGAACTCCACACACCGGACCGCGGCAGCATGACCATGGCCTCATCCCACATCCTATTGCTGTGTTTGCATCTATGGCGCTCGGCAACGCGGGACGAGACCGCCAGCGAGGCAGCCCAGCGCGGCGACGGACCGCGTCTTGTTGGCAATTTTCTTCAGATGGTCGAGCTGCACTATCGCGACGGCTGGCCAATTGCGCGGTATGCCGCGGCTCTCGGCGTTACGGACGACAAACTGCATGCGCATTGCAAACGCGAAAAAGCACGCAGCCCGCGTGCCATCATACATGAGCGATTGATTCACGAGGCCTGCACCCGGCTGCATCAACTCGATCTGCCGGTCGAACAGATTGGATACGGTCTCGGCTTTCGCGATCCGGGCTATTTCAGCCGCTTCTTTCGCAAACATCAGGGCATCTCACCCGGCGCCTACCGGCGCCGCGCCCGAGTTGAGCAGGCGAAACGAGGTCCATTTTATGCGGCATGGCCATAGCGCGATTGCGACGCCTCTCGTTCGGCCCTCCGAGACAGGGGCTACTGCTCATCCAACGCAAGCCGCATTTGCCGATCATTCATTTCGCGATCATTGAGCCTTCGCCAGCTTTGCTCCGCCGGAAGCTACCTCTGCTTTCTTTCCGCTGGAATCGAACTGCTTGAGGTAGGCGATGATATCCTCAACCTGCTGCGGATTCTTCAAGCCCGTGAAAATCATCTTGGTCCCGGGTATCTTGGCCTTCGGGTCCTTGATGTACTCGCGGAAGGTTGCTTCATCCCAGGTGATGCCGGAATTTTTGTTGGCAGGCGAATAGTTGAAACCGTCAATCGTCCCGGACTTGCGCCCGAACAATCCGTTGAGCAGAGGACCGACCGCATTCTTCGCAGTCTCGCCGACCTGGTGGCACGCCTTACACTGGGCAAAAACTTTCTCTCCCGCCGCCGCGTCCTGGGCGGAGGCGGAGACGGTCGAGAGGAATCCTGCTGCGATGGCGAAAACAAAAATGCGCATGCGACCACTCCACGGCTGACAGCCAAAATGGCTGATAAAGTCAGATCTGAACGAGCGTGTTGTTGGCGAGTTAGCCCAGTGACGTGATGATTTCCCGGTAAGCAGCCTCAGGGAACGCCTTCAACGTGCGCGTCCGGATGTTACCCATCATTCCAAGCTGCAGGTTGAAACGCGCAGCGACTGCATCGTCCGGGGCTTCATAAATCGCGACGATGTCGTAGTCGCCCATGGTCAGGAAAAACAGTTTAAACTCGCCGTCCATATCCTTGAGGGCTTTCTTCGCCGCGTCCAAACGACGTGGCGACTCCTTCACGCTTTGAACGCCTTTGTCGGTCCAGTTTGCAAGCATGACATAGGTGGTCATGGCAGTCCTCCCTGCGCACGAGGCCCCCCGCTTCTACGCTCCTGACTTGAAGAAAACGATCCGGGTCAGCAGCGTGTAATCCGACTCAAGCACCATGATGGCCACGAAGACCAACAGCGCCAGTGGTGGAAGCAGAATGGCATAACTCAATGCCAGCCGCTCCCAGGCCATATGCATGAAGACGGCGACGATCAAACCGGCCTTCGCAACCATGAACAGCAGGATCAGCGACCAGCGCAGATATCCGTGAACGCCAAAGTAATCGACGAGATACGAACAGGCGCTGAGGATAAACAGCCATCCCCAGACGACAAGGTACAGCTTGATAGGATGTTGCTGTCCCTCGGCATGCGAGGTTGCCGACGTGGTCGGATGCGCTGCCTGAGATACTCCGTTCATCGTGACTTCGGCCATGCCGTCACCTCACCAAAGATAGAAGAAGGCAAAGATAAACACCCACACCAGATCGACGAAGTGCCAGTACAGTCCGGTGATTTCGACGATTTCGTATTGTCCCTTCCGGCTCGTGAAAAAGCCGCGCCGCTCAGTATCAAAGTCCCCCCGCCAGACCTTTCGCGCGATGATGATCAAAAAGATCACGCCGATGGTCACGTGAGTGCCGTGGAAACCCGTGATCATGAAGAAGCTCGCGCCGAATTGCGCCGCCCCCCACGGGTTTTCCCACGGCCGGGCGCCTTCTGTGATCAGCTTGGTCCACTCGAAAGCTTGCATGCCAACGAACATTGCACCAAACACAGCGGTCACCAGCATCAGTATCGCAGTTTTGCGGCGATCCCGGCGATAGCCGTAGTTGACCGCCATCGCCATGGTTCCGCTGCTGCTGATCAGGACAAAAGTCATGATCGCTATCAGGATCAGCGGCATGTGATGTCCTGCGATCTCCAGGGCGAACACCTCACTTGGGTTCGGCCAAGGCACCGTCGTCGACATGCGCGCCGTCATATACGACAGCAGGAAGCAGCCGAAAATAAAGGTGTCGCTGAGGAGAAAGATCCACATCATGGCCTTGCCCCACGAGACATCCTTGAACGCGCGCTGATCCGAAGACCAGTCGGCGGCGATGCCTCGCAGCCCTGCAGGCCGCGCTCGGGTTTGTTGTCCGGCGTTTGTCAGCGCAGTTTCAGCCATTGCGCGCTCCTAGGTCAGCAACTGGCGGCAGATGGCGGCAAAATCGTCCGCCCAGCCCGTCAGCAGCGCAAGCAGGATCAGCCAAACCAGAAGCAGGAAGTGCCAGTACATGGTGCACAGTTCCACGCTCAGACGCAGCCGCGAAACTTCCACACCGCGCCATGCCTTCGTGGTGGTTCTGCCCAGCACCGCGAGGCCGCCGAGTACATGCAGCCCATGAACTGCAGTGATGAGATAGAAGAATGCATTGGCCGGATTTGCCGCCAGAAGGTAGCCGGCGGCGTTGAGCTGCTGCCACGCCAGAAGCTGACCAATCACAAATACTACAGAGGAAACACCTCCCGCAAGCAGACCAATCAGCACATTGTCGCTGTCATCCCGGCGTGCGGCGACCTGCGCCCATTGCAGCGCCGCGCTGCTCACGATCAGAACGCCGGTGTTGAACCACAACAGCTTGGGCACGGGCAGCGAGCGCCAATCAGTCAATTCCATGCGCATGGAGTACGCACTGATAAAGAGCGCGAACAGCGAGCCGACGACCGCGAGAAACACACCCAGCCCAATTTTTGCCGGCGGTAGCAACGAAGCGCCTCCACCAGGAAAATCGCCGATAGCCCCTTCCTCCAGCCAGGGCTTCGCCGCCAGCCGTTGCTGCGAGAGCCACCATCCCGCAATGGCCGCCAGTCCAGCCATGAACAGGATGATCGCGGTCATGAATGAACTCCCTGCCCCGTCAACGCGGATGGCGGCTCATTCTGCGGGATGAAATCCCGCGCAGCTCCCGGAACGCTGTAATCGTAAGCCCAGCGATACACGACGGGGAGCTCCTTGCCCCAATTGCCATGCGCCGGCGGAGTTTCCGGTGTTTGCCACTCCAGCGTGGTGGCTTTCCACGGATTCCCGCCCGCCTCTTTCCCTTTGCGCAGGCTCCAGAACATATTGAACACGAACACAAGTTGAGCGAAGCCGACGATCAAGGCCGCCACGCTCATGAACGCGTTCAGGTCGTGCGCGGATGCAGGGACGAAAGCCGTATCGCCAATATCGTGATAGCGGCGCGGTACACCCAACAGGCCGAGATAGTGCATGGGGAAGAAAATTGCATAGGCTCCGAGGAACGTGACCCAGAAATGGAACTTGCCCATCCAATCGTTGAGCATCCGTCCAGTGACTTTCGGATACCAATGATAGATCGCGCCAAACACGACCATGATCGGCGCCACGCCCATCACCATATGGAAATGAGCGACGACAAACATCGTGTCGGATAGCGGAACGTCGACGACGACGTTGCCAAGGAACAGGCCGGTCAACCCGCCGTTGACAAAGGTGACAATGAAGCCCAGCGCGAACAGCATCGGCACTGTCAGATGGATATCGCCGCGCCACAGAGTCAGTACCCAGTTATAGACCTTGATAGCTGTCGGGATGGCGATGATCAGCGTTGTCGTTGCGAAGAAGAATCCGAATTTCGGATTCATGCCGCTGACATACATATGGTGCGCCCACACCACGAAGCTCAGCGCGCCAATTCCGACGATCGCCCACACCATCATGCGATAGCCGAAAATATTCTTTCTCGCATGGGTACTGATGAGATCCGAGACAATTCCAAACGCCGGCAGCGCAACGATATAGACCTCGGGATGGCCGAAGAACCAGAACAGGTGCTGAAACAACAGCGGGCTGCCGCCGCCGTACTTCATCTGCTGGCCCATCTCCACGAGTGTGGGCATGAAGAAGCTGGTGCCGAGAAGCCGGTCCAGAAGCATCATCACGGACGCGACGAACAACGCTGGAAAAGCGAGCAGCGCCATGACTGTCGCCGTGAAAATTCCCCACACCGTCAGCGGCATGCGCATCAGCGTCATTCCGCGCGTGCGAGCCTGCAGCACGGTCACCACGTAGTTCAAACCGCCCATGGTGAATCCGACAATGAACAGGATCAGCGACAACAACATCATGATGATGCCCGCTTCCTGCCCCGGCGTGCCGGAGAGAACTGCCTGCGGCGGGTACAACGTCCATCCGGCGCCGGTCGGACCACCGGGAACGAAGAAAGTCGCAACCAGCACCAGCACAGCAAGCAGATAAATCCAGTAACTCAGCATGTTCGCGTACGGGAACACCATGTCGCGCGCGCCCACCATCAGCGGGATGAGGTAGTTTCCGAAGCCGCCCAGAAACACCGCAGTGAGCAGGTAAATCACCATGATCATGCCGTGCATGGTGATGAACTGGAGATATTGGCTTGGGTCGATAAACGAGAACGTGCCGGGGAATCCGAGCTGCAGCCGCATCAGCCACGAGAGCACCAGCGCGACCATTCCGATCGCCATCGCGGTGAGCGAATACTGTATGGCGATGACTTTGGCATCCTGAGAGAAGACGTACTTCGTCCACCAGCTGTGCGGATGATAAAGATCGACCTCTCCCACCTCAGCCGGCGGAATGCGTGCAATGACGTCAGACGGGACATCAACCATCGAAATGTCCTCCTTGGTCTTCCTCTCGTCGGAGAAGAGTTCGCCTCACGATATGCGGCGTTTCTTCATCGATATTTTCATTCACTGCCTGTCGTGTAAGTCGCCTTCATAATGTTGCGCGGACCAGACAGTTCCGCGAAAGTCTGCTGCTGCTCCAGCCACGCCCGATAGTCTTTCTCTTCCTGAACGATGACCTTGCCCCGCATCTGCGAGTGCGCGAGGCCGCAAAGCTCCGCGCAGAGAACCTCGAACGTTCCCGTCCGCGTGGGGGTGAACCAGAAGTAAGTGACCGAACCAGGCACCATATCCATTTTAGCGCGGAACTCCGGCACATAGAAATTGTGCAGGACATCGATCGATCGCAGCAGCACCTTGACCGGCTTGCCGATTGGCAGGTGCAGGTCGCCGTTCTCGATCACGATGTCGTCCTGTCCGGCGGAGTCTTTGGGATTCAAACCCAAAGGATTTTCAGCGCTGACGTTGCTGGCGTCGGACGTCCCCATGCGGCCGTCCTTGCCTGGCAGCCGGTAGCTCCAGCGCCACTGCTGACCCATGACCTCGATCTCGGTCGCATCCGCAGGGACTGTCACGAACTGATGCCAGACGACAAGACCGGGCGCCAACATCGCTCCGACGCCAACGGCGGTTCCGATTGTGAGCCACCATTCGAGCTTTTTGTTTTCCGGCTCGTAGGCTGCCTTCCTGCCTTCCTTGTGATGAAAGCGGTAAACGCAATAGGCCATGAAGGCGACGACGGCGAAAAAGACGGCACCCGTGATCCAGAAGGTCATGGTGATGGTGTCGTCGATGTAACTCCAGTTTGAGGCAATCGGCGTCCACCACCATGGACTCCACAGATGGAACGCCACCGAGGCGACCGCGACCAAAAGAAATATGAGCGCTACAGCCATCCCTTGTTCATCCTTGCCTCTAGAGGCTACGGACTTTAAGGGGCATGGATCATGTCGACATCGGATGGCATGCCTGAAGCTAGCCACCGCAATGCTGGCCGCCTTGCCCCCTTAACCGGTCGCAACGTTGAACTCGACATTAAGTGGTTCAAGTCGGTCGGGTTCAATTCAGCGAGATGTTGCGATCGCTGGTGTCATCGAACTATGGGCATTACCACTACAGGATGTTCCTCGGTGGGCTTGGTTGTCAATAGACCGGCTTAGGCGAGCGGACGCCGTGAGCAACTTGTTGAGACATTCACGTGTCGTCGCCGCGCGATACCGCATCGCAATCTAGAAGACTACGCCGCATCAGACTCAGACAAGGGAACCCAAGGCTACTGGGAAGATGTTTTGCAGATGCACAATCGATCTAACAGCGCGTGCTATTCTTCCCGGATTGCGTTATACTTGCCCTACAGGTCGCGCCCTGTTTCGGATTCTATCGCGACTTCTGCGCACGAAGGCGATTGAACGCCGCTCCAAAAGTGACGCCCAATCTCGCCGGTGCTAATGCATGGGAGATTGTGACCATGGCCACACCGTACTCCGACAACATTCCGCAGGTTGTATCTGATCTTGTCGCCACCCCTGTTGTTCGCAACATCGGCTTCTCCGATTTACGTGAAGCCTTGCGGCTGGGCTGGGAGGACTTCAAGGCGATTCCAAGCCACGCAATCATCCTGTGCATCATCTATCCCGTACTGGGTCTTGTGATCGCCAGAACGGTGTTGGGCTATTCGGTATTGCCACTCCTGTTTCCGCTGGCGGCGGGCTTCGCATTGATTGGCCCCTTTGCGGCTCTTGGCCTTTATGAACTCAGCCGCCGCCGCGAACGCGGTGAAGAACCCTCTGCCTGGCATGCATTCGGCGTACTGAGATCGCCATCGTTCGGAGCCATGCTCGGACTTGGTGTGATCCTGCTCATCCTGTTCGTGGTTTGGGTCGCCACCGCGGATTCGATTTACGTTGCCATCTTCGGCAATACGCCCGCCGCAAGCATTCCCGACTTCGCCTCACGCATTTTTACGACAAGTGAAGGACTGAAGCTGATGATTGTGGGATGCAGCGTCGGCTTCCTGTTCGCTGTTATCGCCTTGTGTATCAGCGTCGTGGCGTTTCCACTGATGCTCGACCGGCACGCGAATACGACCGATGCAATCCGAACCTCGCTACAGGTCGTTATGAAGAACCCGATTGCCATGGCAACGTGGGGCCTGATTGTTGCGGCGCTGTTGGTGATCGGGTCAATTCCGTTGTTCCTCGGTCTCGCCGTCGTCCTGCCCGTACTCGGTCATGCCACATGGCATCTTTATAGGAAGGTGCTCGAGCCAGACCCACATCCTTGGCAGGAACCTCCGCACCCGCCCAAAGGACGGCGCTATGCGGCAGACTTTCCCGCCTCGCTTCTCCCTTGGGGACGCGACAAGCCGTAGAACGAAGCGAATACTGAGACGAAAATCCATCCTCGCGCGCTAAGCGCTCGCGAGGATGTTCTGTCGAAAAGCCCGTCGCGCAATGCTTCGCCGACAGATTGTGGTGCAGCCTTCCTGACTATGCGTCGGGCAATTTGACGCCCGCATTCACCAGCAAAAGTCGAGCCATATCCTGCGCCGCTTTGGCAACCGAGCGATCACGCAGGACGAGGTTCTGCGCAATCGCACCATCGACAAGGACAGCCAGTTGCGTCGCCAGAAGCTCGGGATTCTCCACCCCAAGTTTGGTGACCTGATCGCAGAACCACTGGCGTCGGCTTTCCTTGAAGGCCTTGGAGATCTTCCTCACCTGCGGATCGGTCGCGCCCACCTCGGTCACGGCGTTGACGAAGGGACAGCCGCGCACGTCCTTGCTGGCAAATCCGCGCTCAAGCCTCTCGAACGAACGCAGGATTTGTTCGGCAGGCGGTCGGTCCGACGGCGGGATCGTCGAGAACCGGCCCTTGAGATAGGCGGCGACAAGCTGATCCTTGGACGGAAAATGGTTATAGAGGGTACGTTTGCTGATGCCGATTTCAGCTGCGATGGTATCCACCCCTACTGCCCGAATCCCCTGCAGATGAAACAACCGATCGGCGGTTTCGAGAATCCGCTGCTTCATCGGCTGTTTCTCGGGCTGTTTCTGAGATGACGGCATATGTCATGGACCGGGGTTTATCGCTGCTTGACAGCGTAAAACTTCGGCCCCAATCTAGTTACACAGGTCGGTGTAATCAACCGGCTTGCAGCGTAAAATAGAACAAGAAAAGGACGCTACCAATGAATGCGCTGCAAGCACTCCGTCCCGCTTTCCCTATCCTGTTCGGCGCATCGTTGATGCTCACCCTGAGTATGGGTATCAGGCAGAGCCTCGGCATTTTCATGCAACCGCTGACACAGGATGTCGGCATCTCGATCTCCGAGTTCACGCTAGCCATCGCAATCCAGAACCTGGCGTGGGGCTTCACTCAGCCGATTGCGGGTGCCTATGCAGCACGCTTCGGATTTCGGCCCATCATGCTGATCGGTGCGGGACTTTACATTGCCGGCCTCATCCTCATGGTGATCGCTCAGGGTTTTCTCAGCATCATGATCGGCGCCGGCATTCTGATCGGCACATCGCTGTCCTGTATCGCTTCGTCGGTGAGCATGGCGGTAGCGGCACGTGCCGTTGCGGCACCATCGCGCAGTCTGGTCCTCGGTATCGTATCTGCTGCAGGATCGCTGGGCGCACTGATCGCCGCGCCGCTTGGTCAGGCACTGAATCAGGAATATGGCTGGCGCTTTGGCGTTGCCGGTTTCGTGATCCTGTCACTGGCGCTGATCCCCGCAACATGGTTTGCCGGAAAAGTGGACAAGGTCCCGCTTCCTGCGGCGACCTCAACGGACATGGACAGTATCTCAGCGAAGACCGCCGTTGGCCGCGCGTTTGGCAACGCTTCCTTCATCGTGATGACGGGGGCCTATTTCGTCTGCGGAATGCAGCTCGTGTTTCTCACGACACACCTTCCAACCTATCTCGCAATCTGTGGCATGGACCCGATGTTGAGCGCCCAGACGCTCGGCGTGATCGGCGGCTTCAATGTGCTCGGCAGCCTGTTCTTCGGCTGGGCAGGCGGCAGATGGAATAAGCTCGCGCTGCTCGGCGGAATCTATTTTTCGCGGTCTCTGATTCTGGCGTGGTACTTCATGCAGACGCCAACGACCACCACGACCCTGATCTTCGCTGCCTTGATGGGCTTTCTGTGGCTTGGCGTCGGCCCGCTGGTTGCGGGTGCAATCGTTGAGATGTTCGGATTGAAATGGCAGGCGATGATTAGCGGCCTTGCATTCATGAGTCATCAGCTCGGCAGCTTCCTCGGCGCGCTTGGCGGCGGCCTGATTTACGACTCGCTTGGCTCCTACACCCTGGCGTGGCAGGTCGGCGTAGCCATAGGCCTGACGGCTGGCATCATCCAGATTGCGTTTGCGCTGATACGACCATCCGAACCACCGCTGGCTCTGCGGACGACATAGTTCGGAGTCGGTGAACGAATCCGGTTAATTCAGCTCCGCAGGCCGGGAGCCTCGTGGCCGGTGCGTGCGACATACTCCGTATATCCGCCGCCATACTGGTGAATGCCCTCGGGCGTCAGTTCCAGCACCCGGTTCGACAGCGCGGCCAGGAAATGCCGGTCGTGCGAGACGAACAGCATGGTGCCCTCGTACTGGGACAGCGCCGTGATGAGCATTTCCTTCGTCGCCATGTCGAGGTGGTTGGTGGGTTCGTCCAGCACCAGGAAGTTCGGCGGGTCAAACAGCATCTTCGCCATGACAAGCCGTGCCTTCTCGCCGCCAGAAAGCACGCGGCATCTCTTCTCGACATCGTCGCCCGAGAATCCGAAGCAGCCGGCCAGCGCTCGCAGCGAACCCTGCCCCGCCTGCGGAAACGAATACTCCAGCTCTTCAAACACGGTGCGTTCGCCGTCGAGCAAATCCATCGCGTGCTGGGCGAAGTAGCCCAGCTTCACGCTGCCTCCCACGGCCACCGTTCCGTCATCCGGCTCGGTCGAGCCAGTCACAAGCTTCAGCAGCGTGGATTTTCCAGCGCCATTTATTCCCATCACGCACCAGCGTTCCCTGCGGCGGATCTGGAAATCCAGCCCGTCGTAGATGCTCCGGCTGCCATAGCCTTTGTGGACGTTCTTCAGGCTGACGACATCCTCGCCCGATCGCGGCGCCGGCAGGAAGTCGAACGCGACCGTCTGGCGCCGCTTGGGCGGTTCGACCCGCTCGATCTTGTCCAGCTTCTTCA
This sequence comes from Afipia massiliensis, assembly GCF_014203115.1. Classification (GTDB taxonomy): domain Bacteria; phylum Pseudomonadota; class Alphaproteobacteria; order Rhizobiales; family Xanthobacteraceae; genus Afipia; species Afipia massiliensis. The sequence continues at coordinate 464,045 of NZ_JACHIJ010000001.1, forward strand.
CGCGGCTCTGAACCTGCGCGGCGTGGGACGCGCGCGCCTTGAACCGCTCGATGAACTTGATTTCCTTGGCAAGCATCGCCTGCTGACGCTCGAACTGGGCCTGCTGCTGCTTTTCGCTCAGCGCACGCTGCTGTTCGTAGAACTCGTAGTTGCCGGAGTAGGACGTCAAGCCGCCGCCGTCGATCTCCACCACCTTGGTGACGATGCGGTTCATGAACTCGCGATCGTGCGACGTCATCAGCAGCACGCCCTCGTAGCCTTTCAGGAATTCCTCCAGCCAGATCAGGCTCTCCAGATCCAGATGGTTGCTCGGTTCGTCGAGCAGCATCGCATCGGGGCGCATCAGGAGAATGCGGGCCAGCGCCACGCGCATCTTCCAGCCGCCCGACAATGCACCGACGTCCCCATCCATCATCTCCTGGCTGAAACTCAGGCCTGAGAGAACTTCGCGCGCCCGGCCCTCGAGCGCATAGCCGTCCAGTTCCTCGAACCGATGCTGCACCTCGCCGTAGCGCTCGATGATGCTGTCCATCTCGTCTGCCCGGTCCGGATCCGCCATGGCGGCTTCCAGTTCCCTCAACTCGGTGGCGACAGCGCTCACCGGGCCGGCCCCATCCATCACCTCGGACACGGCGCTACGGCCGGACATCTCGCCGACATCCTGGCTGAAGTAGCCGATGGTCACCCCGCGGTCGACGGCGACCTGGCCCTCATCGGGCAATTCACGGCCTGTGATCATCCGGAACAGCGTCGTCTTGCCTGCTCCGTTAGGACCCACCAATCCGACCTTCTCTCCCCTCTGGAGCGCTGCGGAAGCCTCAATAAAGAGAATCTGGTGGCCATTTTGCTTGCTGATATTGTCGAGACGAATCATATGCGCACGGGACCCGGAACAAGAAGTTTCGGCCGTGCTTTAAGCCATGTAGCGCATCAACGGAAGAGTGTTCCGGGCCGCCCCAGCGCCCTTAAATACCCGGCTAAACCAGGTGGAAATCGCTCTGATGCTTATGAAGTTCCACCGATGAGCTGAGCCGGGTGGTCCCCTGTTCGTCATGCGTGGTGAAAAAATCAAAGCTCGTCATCACGTGAACGAGAGCAGCCACATCAGGCCCGTCCCCGGACCACGATCTTACGGTCTGTATCAGATCGGAGGTTGAGCGTGCCTCGTGATCCGCGTCGCGGCCAAAATTCGATCTGAAAACGAAATGGTCCCCGCTCGGAGTATCGCGCTGATGTCCGGAACTGCTGTTCCATGAGAACGCCACGTTGTGACTGGTCACAAAGGAGCTATGACTATGGTGTGACGAACTCGTCTGGCTTGAATGTTCGGTGACGGTGCGGGACCAGCCCGTATCCGTAAAGCTCGAACGATCAGAATCAAAGTTCGTCGGAGCAGGTGTATGGGTTGATCCGTGCGCTCGTGCATCGTTCGCGCTGCTGTCGTGGGCACCGTTCGATGATACTTGATATGAAGTGTGCTCGCCGGAAGACGATGCAACTTCTCTTGACGACAACGAGCTTTCATCACTCTCCCGCATGGAGCCGCGGGAGCACTTTTCACCGCAATCGGCGGAATCGGATTTCCTCACTTCGGAATTATGACGGCCCTGACTCTCGTCGTTGGCAGTGTTGTCGCCGGCTTCTGCTGCCGCCGGATCGCGGCTGAGATCAGAGTCATTTGAGGCGATCGCTCCGTTTAAACCGTCATCGTGGTGATGATGATCATGATGGTGGTGGTGGTGATGATGACTGTCTGCAATGACAAGATCGAACTGATCGACGGCCGTGGCATTGTGCTCATCGCTTGCGACGACCTTGATATGAAGAACACATTCCTCGCCCTTGGGCGGTGTTCCCGAAAACGTCATCGTCACCGGATCGAACGTGAGCCAGCCAGGAAGCGGCTCACCATTCGCCAGCATCGCACGGTAGCTCAACGTATCGTTGGCATCGAGATCGGCAAATACACAGGCCGGAATGACATACTCGAATCTGCAGCCTTCCCGTACGCGCTGGTCCGGAATCGCGTGCTCGACAGTTGGCCGGTCGTTCAGCCCGTTGATGGTAAGAGTCAGTGTTTCTGGAACAACAGATGTTCCGGGTTGGCTATCAAAGCCGATCGTATAGATCGCTGATTCCCCAACGCCCAGAAATGCAAATCGGCTCGCGTCATAGGTCACGACGCCGGTTGCGGGATCGATCCGCACCAACTCGTCGAGATTGACCCCCTGAGGTGGCGGCACCGTGCTCTCAACACCGGTAATAGTGCCCGTGCCCGATACATAACGTCCGGTTGGTTCTCCGATAACCTGACCATCGACTGTGACCGTGACCTGATCGCTAATGGCAAAGTTTCGTTCGACAGGCCCCTGCGACGCCTGGACATCAACGACGTTGGCCACTGCGATTGCACGCACCTCTGGAGGTTCGGGAGCCTCCGGAAAAACCAGAAACTCCTGTAACGCCGCGGTGGCCGGTATGACGGAAAATCCGTTTGCGAGAGCGATCAGCGCGGGCACACCGGACTCGCTGCCCAGCGCGGCAAAGCCCCTGGTGGGATTTGCAAGCGGGTTCACACTGGAACCGGTCCGATCGTTTCCGGGGCCGTCCGGATTATAGTTGGGATAGTAAATCTGAAAGACCTGCTGAATAAGGCTCTTCTCACTTTGGATGTCGGCGAGCGTTTTCAGTTGATCGACGGCGGAGACTGGCTGGCCGGCGCCAAGCGGCGAGACAACCGTCACGAGCCCCGCTTGCGACACCACCCGGATCAGATCGCCGGTTACCTTGTCATAGAGATGAAACGATCCGATTTTTCCGTCCGGCTCCTTGAGCACGGAGAATTTGCTCGGTCCATCGTCCGCGGCGATTTCCACCATGACGGCGGTGCCTCGAATGCCCATCGTTGCAACAGGCGTTTCGACTCGCATATTGCCGAATTTGGCCGTGTGTCCGGCAACGAGGGTGATGGCCCCTTGCACCAGACTTAAAAGCGACGAGTTGGACGATCCATTGGGATCATACGTCATCTCGTCCAGAACAATGCGTGCATTGGACGCAAGACCCAAGGCCGTACCATCGACGAAACTGATTCCAATCGTGGTATCAGGCCCCGTCTGGATGACATCACCTTTGAGAAGTCGGTCGCCCTGTTTCAACTCTACAGGAACACCGTTCCGGGTAATCACCGCGCTGCCGCTCATCTTGACGACATTGCCAACGGCGGGCACTGCGCTCGCGATCTGGTCCGCCTGGGCGTACTGGACTCTTGCCGTCATCGCCTCAACGACCCGTCCCGACAGGCTGGCTCCTTCCGGCGACATTAATGTCGGGCGATCTTCGCCTTTGAAGTATTCCGGAACGGTGACGCTTTCGGTATCGTTGCAAATGATCAAATCGACGCCTGCCCGGCTATAGCTTCCGGAAAACAGCAATTCAGCGCCGACGAAGGCGGCCGCCTGACTTGCCGCAGGAGCCTCATCGCTCGTCGCGAATACAAAGCCGTCTACGACTGACAGCCCGACAAAGTCCTGTATGGTAGCGTTACTCATACGGGTTCTGGCCTCGGCTCCACGTTTCAGTAGCTACAGTGACGCTGCTTCGCCCTGGGCCATTGTGCGATCAGCGACACGCCTTGTTTTCAACTCGCTGCCATTCTTCTTGGTAGCCCTCGCCGTTTGTCCAAGAACAGCGACCAAAGCAGCATTGACCTCATCGATACGGCCAAGCTTGATCAGAATACCTGCGAGGTTTTTGAAGGTATCAGGCAGATCCGGCCTCAGCCGGATAACCTCGCGATAGGCGTGGGCTGCATCCAGATACTGTTCCAGCGCTTCGCATGATTGCGCGAGACAGAGCCACGACTTGTAAGCATCTGGCCTGATCGTGCTCAGAGTCCTGAAAAGCCGCTTTGCTGCGATATGATCGCCCTTGTTGGTAAAGAGTTGGCCAAGCCGATGGATCGCATCAGCATTCTTCGGCTGGACGTTAAGCACTTCACGGTATCCGCGTTCGGCTTCCACGATCTTGCCGGCCTGATGGAGTTCGGTTGCTTGCGCGAGCACGTCCGGGATGGTTCGCGGATCAATCTTGCCGCCGAGGTTCAGCCCACTCTTCGTTCCGACCACGGTGCACCGAATCCGACGCTCCTTCACACCGAATGAATACTTGTAAGGCTCGTTGCCGCGAAGGAAATCGTACTCGGTAAAACCATTGACAATGGCGTAACGAATACTGTGCGCGTGTAGGATGACACCCGGAGGCAGACCGTCAAAGGTTTCATCGCGTCCCGTCATGTAGAACAGGAACGAACGCTTGCGCGAATCCATCAGCGTGGCGAGGGCTGCCAGTGGGCGGTCTTCTTTCCAAAGCGTCGGGAGATACAGAAGATCCGCGTGGAAGCTGCGCGTCAGCATCGCCCGATTTGAGCGCACCAGCGTTTGAGTGAGATCGCCTTTCCGCGGCTTCCATTTCGTCTCCCAGAACTGGAGGAGCGTATTGAGATCCCGCTCGACGGTTTCAGGTGTCGCCACAGTGATACGATACTCACCCGTCGCATCGACCTGCCTGAGCAACCGCCTGATTTTCTGCCTGGTATTCGTGCTCAATGTATCGAGATACGAATCCCAGTCCGGCGGGAGCACTGCGAATGGGCACAGACTGTTGTCAATGCCATCGACTTTTCCGACGCGACTTATCTCACTTGTCTGAAAGTTCGCTTTTGGAAAGTGCGCTAGCAGAAGACGCATCCTGGATTCCGAAACACGGAAGTTCTCGAAATTCAGACGCGACCAATTCAACTGCTTCACGTATCTGGCGAACGCCGGTATCGCCAAATGCTCCGCGCCCGGTGCACACAGGAAGCCTGTATAATCCGCCGCGAAGTTGCCAGCCATATTCAGCTCATTGTGGATACGCCCGTTCTCCGTCTTGGTTTGAATCCGCATCGGAAGAAAGGCGACATACGGCCCGTCCGCCTTGTTATCCATCCTCGCCGCAAGAACAAACCACGGACCGGCGACTTGCCTGAGCCAACCCGAGAGCCATTTCCAGGACATGAAGAGCTGCGCATCCGGATCCGCATCATAAATCGCGTTCCAGTTGTCCTCGACCTTCGCCAGATCGGTCAATGTATCTATGACTTCGATGCGCATCTCATCACCTCGCCTGCGGGTTCATGTCTCGGCCTTTTCTGCTCGATTCTTGCAAACTCTTCCTCTCGGCCCTACGGTTTATTCATCGCTCGCGGAATGCCCGCAACATGCTGTCGTGTATCGGCTTGACGATGTACTGAAAGAACGTCCGTTCCGATGTCTTGATGTAAACTTCCGCTGGCATGCCGGGCGTGGGGCTGAATCCGGGAATGGTTGCCGCCTCCTCGATATTCAGCTTGACGCGGACAATGTAGATATCTGTCGGCCCCATTTGCTGCGATTTCCGCTCGTCCGCCAGCGTATCGGCTGAGAGATAGATCACATCGCCCGAGATCATTGGCGTGATGCGCTGGTTCATCGCGGTCAGGCGAACCGTTGCATGCTGCCCATGCTTCACGCTGTCGATGTCCTGCGGACGCACGCGCGCCTCTATGATGAGTTCATCCTTGAGCGGAAGAATCTCCATGATGCTCTTTCCTGCCTCGATCACGCCGCCCTGCGTGTGATACCTGAGCTTGACGACGACTCCCCTGACAGGGGCGGTGATGCGAATGCGATCGAGAACGCCCTTGGCGTTGAGCATTCGTTCGCGCACATCGACGAGCTCTCCGCGAACCTCATGCATCTGTTCGACCGCGGTTTTGATCGCGGTCTTTTTGACGCCATTGATCTGCTCGAGCGCTCTCGCGATACGCTCCTTGGCATCTCCAATATCGCCCATGATCCGGCCAACCTCTCCTTCGAGGTTCGCCTGCGTACGCTGCAGGATCAGAAGTTCCGGCTTTCGAACCAGTCCCGTCTTGAGCAGGTACTCTTTCGTTTCAACTTCCTCCTCGATAAACTTGATCTGGCGACGAACGCCGTCCAACTGAATCCTTGATCCCTGAATGCGCTCGTTCAGCGCGTTGATGCCCTCCTTTATGCCCGCAATGTCGCTGTTCATGTTGTTCCGGCGAGCCGTAAACGTCAGCCTTTGACTTTCGAGAATTTCCTTCACCTCGGGACCGTCAGAATCCGTCAGTTCTTCGGGGAATGTGATCTCCGGCTGCTCGCGCATTTCGGCGTGAAGCCGAGCGTCGATCGCGGTCAATCGCGTTCGCCGCAGGAACAGCCTGCGTAGTTCGGTGTTCGGCGCGGTGCTATCCAGTTCGACCAAAAGCTGCCCCTGTTCGACCACATCGCCTTCGCGCACGTGGATATCGCGAATAACGCCGCCTTCCAGATGCTGGATGATCTTGTTCTGCCCCGTCGCAACGAAGACGCCAGATGCAACCACCGCGCCGGCTATCGGCGCAGTGTTACCCCAGACGCCAAAGCCCATCACCATGCTGGCCATCACGACAACGCCCGCAATAGTCGGAAACCGCGTCGACCGCGGGAGAGAATCATACCAAGTCACATCCGCAACGGGTGCTTTCGCAGTGAGTTCTTTGCCAGGCATCTCGGCACCTCGATGATCAACTCGCTCGCTTCAAGTGCGCCACAATCCTTGTAACAGGATGTCCACTAAGAGTTCAGCATCGGCGGCCCATCGCCTGGGCCACCGGATCCATTCGGCTTCCGTCCGGTAATCATTGGAATGATATCGTCGCGGGTGCCGAACGCCTTGACCGACCCGTTATGGAGAATCATGATCTTGTCGACGCTCCTCAGCAGCGCGGCGCGCTGCGTAATGGTCACGACGGTGATCCGCTTCTCCTTTGCACGAATGAGCGCCCTGGCGAGCGCACGCTCTCCGTTCGCATCGAGATTGGAATTTGGTTCATCGAGCACCATGAGGCGAGGGTTACCGTAGAACGCGCGTGCCAGCCCGATCCGCTGCCTCTGTCCGCCCGACAACGGGCTCCCATCCATACCAACGACGGTTTCATACCCTTGAGCGAAGTTTGATATCATCTCGTGAACGTCGGCTGTTTCGGCGGCGTCGAATATGTCCTCGTCGATGGCATCCCGGCGCATGCGCGCGATATTCGCCTTGATCGATGCTGGAAAGAGCTGAACGTCCTGAGGCAGATAACCGACGCTTTCTCCGAACTGGCGGGGGTCCCAGTTGCGGAGATCCATCATGTCGAGCCGCACGTTGCCCGCCGTTGGAATGATGGAGCCAACGAGCATGCGCGCAAGCATCGTCTTTCCCGTTCCGGAATCACCCACGATTGCCAGTGATTCGCCTGGCTCCAACTGGAAGCTGATGCCATTCAGGATGACCTTCTTGGTTGGCGGCGGGACGTAGAGAATGCGCTCCACGCTCAGATGCCCCTGGGGACGCGGTAAACGTAGCCGATCAAAATTCAACGGTGAATTCTTCAGGAGTGTTTTCACGCGCCCGTAAGCTGATCGCGCCTGGACAAACCCGCGCCAACCTTCGATCGTGCCTTCCAGCGGAGCCAGCGCCCTGCTGGCCACGATCGAAGCGGCTATAATCATGCCGCTGGTCAACTGGCTTTCCAGCGCGAGCCAGGCGCCCCAGCCAAGGATTGCGATCTGGGTACATAGACGCAGGAACTTCGATACTCCGGTCATGATGATGTTGAGGTCCTGCCCGGCGACCTGTGCTTTCAGCGACTCGACGGTTTCGTGCCCCCAGACCTGAACGCCCTCGGGGATCATTCCCATGGCGTTGATGACCTGCGCGTTGCGCGCCATCGCTTCGGCTTGAAGATTGGCACGAGTCCCGAATGCATTCGCGCGCGTGAAGGGAACCGCGGTGACTCTTTGATTGAGCAACGCGACGCCCATCAACACCACTCCGGATGACAGAACGATCAGGCCAAGATGCGGGTGAATAAGAAACACAACCGCGAAGTATACCGGGGCGACCGGCGCATCGAACATCGTCAGCAAGACCGGGCCGGTAATAAAGGCTCGCAGATGCTGGAGATCTGCCAATGTCTGAAATTCGCGGCTCGATCCACCCTGCGCGGCTTTCGCGGCCGCGCTGAGGACGGGCCCGCCCAGCTTGGCTTCCGTCTCGACTGCAACCCGCATCAGGATGATACGCCGCATCATGTCCATCAGGACGTGCGCAGCTATCGCGACGACGACAATTATCGTCAGCATGACGAGCGTATCCGTGCTCCGGCTCGTCATCACCCGATCCGACATGTTGAAGAGATAGACCGGAATCGCCAGAACCAGGAGATTGACCGCGACGGAGAAGATTCCAACGGTCACAAGATTGCGCCGCGCGTTGGCCAGCCCTTTGCCAAGCACATCGCGGAATTCACTCTCGCTTGAGCGCTTGTGTAACGGTGGGGAACCGCCGCCACCTCCGCCGCCTCCTCCGCTGCCACTGGGAGGATCTCCGCCACCGCCGCCCGTCGCGACGACTGGAACTGAGGCGTTGTTTCCAGCTACGCCACCTTTTTCCGACGTTCGCCCCTCGATTTCTGGATGCGGGGGATTTTTCGCCGTCTCTGGTAGTGGCGAAGCGTCCGACCGTCTGGCGGTGCCGTCCGCAGCCAGCAAAACCTGTCGAATTGCGGCAGCCGAGCCGGCTTGATTCCCTCCCAGCATTGCGGTCTCAGGAGGGATTACCGGCGATGGATGGCTGCCAGACGCATCCTCATGCCGGTGGGGAAACGGAACGACTTCGGCAGTGTAAAGTTTTGCACGCTCTTCATCTGTCAAATGCGCTAGCGAATGATCATCTTCGTCATCAAATTCGTTGTCGCTGCCCCGGGTCATTCCCCCACCCTCCGTCGTCCAATACTTCAGTTCAAAGGTCCGCGCTTTTCTGATTCGGCCATTAATGCATGACGCTTGCAACAGGATCCTCATAGGCAGGCGCGGTCGCTACCGGCTGCGTCGCCGGCGCTTCTTCTTGGTCTTCATTGATGAAAGCGATAAGTTCCGAGACCAGCGACTGCACATCGCCGGTAAGCACTTGATCATCGCCCTCCGGCAGCAGATTAGCCTGTACGAGAATCGTGTCGCCATACACCTCGCCGTTGACGAAAGTATTCGTCGCGCCGACATCGACAATCGCAGCATCGTTGGTGAGAAGGTTCTTGCCGCTTGTCACTGACTGCGAATCGGCGCCGTTAGGATCAAGAGCAAGGGCATCCGCTGAGGGTGGATCGAGAAACTGCATGACGATGTTGACGTCGGTGACGATGTTGGTCTGCCAGATCGCGTTGACGTCGTAATAGTCCCCCGTGATGTACAACACGTTGAAAACGCTGCCGCTACCATCAACGAATTTTCCATAGGATGGATCGAGAGTGGTCGAACCGTTTTGGATCGCCGTAACGAGGCTATTCAGGTTGTTGTTCATCGGCAGGAAATTGTCGTCGCCATAGCTCGCTATTGTCGCCGTGTTAGTCAGTTCGTTCTGGCCCGACACGACAGACTGAGACGGATCTGATCCATCCGCGAGCATCTTGATCGTGTCATTGTTCAACAGAATGTTGTTCTGAAAAATCACATTCATGCCGTGATAGGCACCGGCGACGATGATCAGATCGTAATGAATCGTTCCGTCGAACACCGCGGTCAGATTGCCTTGCTCGTTCCCGCCGCTATACAGCTCGTAATGCGTGTCCGCACTTTTCTGGACGACGATGTCGTTGTCGGACAGATAGTTCAGCTGCACGATTGCGTGCACGCTGTAGTAGTTGCCGTCCACAACATCGACGTTCCATTGCGGCCCGGCGAATGTCGCTTTCAGTTCGGCATAAATCCCGGGATTCTGAATGAAATCGGCAATATTGTCGGTCTTGTTACCACCCTCCGCAACTGGAAACGCGACGCCCCCAGACATCTGGATATGGTCCTGATCCATGATGGAGTTGGTCTGGAAGATCGCGTTTGTCTTGAAGTAGTCGCCCATCACGATCATGGAACGCCCGGATTCGCTCAGGTCGACTATCAGGCTGGCGTTCCAGCTGTCGTTGGCTCCAGTTTCGGCCCATTGCCCGAGACCGTTACCAAGATCCGGCGCAGGTACGGGATCAGGAATCGGCGTCTCGGCCGGCGGCTCAGGTCGAGGTGTCTGAAGCTCGCCGTTCAGATAGTAGCCTGGCTCGACTGAATGCGCGCCCGGTTCACCGTCACGCGAGGCGAAGTCCTCATCGTAGGCTTTGACGAATTCCACAGCTCCCGCGCTGCTTTGAGGCATCAGCCATTCATTTGGGATATGCTCGCTGGCATTGTCCGCCATCTGCTGAAGAATCGCCCCGGTATCGGATGTGAGGCGCGCAAGATCCCCGGCGATATCATCGGCACATGCTCCGACGAGCAGGTTGTCGTCGTCCAACATGAAATTGTACTGATGAATCTGAACCTGAGTCTGCTCGCCGCCATCCTGATACTGAACCGTAATCTTGAATTCGGATCCGCCGCCGCCTCCACCTGACGCTCCGGGAAACTGGAACTGCGGGAGCCGGTCGGACAAATGGGAATCCAGATCCGGCTTTGGCGCCGGCGGGCTCAATGACTTGATCGGGAGGATCCGGGAATGGTGGAGCTCTTCAAGAGGCCCAATGAACGGAGTCAGCAAGCCGTGGCTGTCGAGAGGATTGAAATCAGGGTTGCTTAGGTAATTGGGGCGCGGCGTGATGTAATCGTCTTGCAGGTTGCGGAAAGCTGACTCGTCGTAGCCAATGCGATCCCGCGCAGTGTCATTTATGATCTTCAGATAGCCTGCGAAATGCCAGACTACTTCGGTTACGCCGCCAGGCACCATGGGAGCCTCCTGTGTCAGGCTCGGGGATCGACGATCCCCGGGGCTATTCACGACAGCCGGTCATTAGCTAGAAGGGAAGCGCCCGCGCGGCGTATGCCGCGCGGGCTCCATTGGGACTAACTCAGATCACTATCGATGGTCAGATCGCGTCCAGCCACAGACATCTCGATGCTGTTGAACTGGATGTTCGCGCCCTGAGTGATAGTCTGGTTGAATGCGTCCTGCGAGATGGCCGCATCCGCGCTTGCCGCAACGCCACTGGCGGCGTTTCCGGTGATGTCGTCGATCTTCGAATCGATCTTGACATCGCCACCATGGGCCTTCGCGTCCATAGTGAAGCTACCGCCCTGATACGAGACCTTCGCATCGTACAGGAAGTCAGCATCGATCATGTTGTTCACTTGATCGATATTGAACTGGTTACCGGTGCCGAGCTTCTGATCGACCACGTCCGGCATGATCACCGAACCGAGGACATTGTGGAGATTCGAAATATCGATGACTGGACTGCTGAGTCCATCGGCCTTGAGGTCAAGATCAATCTTGACGTCAACTGCGACATTGACCTTGTTGTCGATGGTATTTGAGATCTTGTTATCGACCTTGTTGTCGAGGCTGTTATCAACCGTGTTGTTGACCTTGTTGTCGACCTTGTTCTCGTTCCAGTTGCTGTTCTTGTTGTCGTTGCTGTTCTTGTTGTCGTTGCTGTTCTTGTTGTCGTTGCTGTTCTTGTTGTCGCTCTTGGAGTCGAGCGTCTGAACAGCGATCTGGGCTTGGGCCTGACCCTGGCCCTGGCCCTGGCCCTGACCCTGAAGCTGAGCCTGAAGCTGAGCCTGCAAGTTGGCTTGCTTCTGATCCTGATTCTGATCTTGCTTCTGATCCTGCTCGTTCTTCGGGTCGTGCGTTGGTAATGGGAAGATAGGCATGACGAACTCCTGTCCGCTCTGGAGCATCGCCGTCGCCTCGAAAATCGCTGATCTTCTACGTCTGCGATTGTCTCTGCGCTACGATGCGGTTGATGCCGGATTTTCCGACTGCGATCCCCTCGCAATTGTTTGCGAGACTCCGCATCGTCAGCGTTACTTATGTGGAAGTCAGGGAATAGCCGCACATTCGGGCATCGCCCGCAGCCTTAGGCATTATGGCGTGCGCGCCATTTGGACGCTTTCGAGACCACCCATCCGCCAGATGATTGAGCGCGCTAATCCTTTCGGTTAGCTTGACTCTCCAAACGCGACAGATTTTCGGGGCTTGCAACCCGCTTGTGTGGTGCTGCCTGCTTGATGCAGCACAATTGCGGCTCATCCCGAGCTTAGCGTACGTCGCACCGGAATGCGCGACGAATTGAGCCGCCTGGTGGCTTATCCACTGGAGATCATTTTGGCGTCACACTCAATCGCACGCTTAATACCCGGTCAGGGAGCTGGAGCGTTCGATCGAAGGTGAGCCTCAAGCCGCGGCAGGATATCCCAGATGTCGCGATTGATGCGCGTCATCTCCTTGATAGTCTTGACCATGCTCTTCAATCGGGCTTCGTCCATGGGCTTCGTTTCGCCGAACTGAAGGCTGTTCTTTGTCTGCACAATTCGCATCGACTGCGTATGGGTTATCTGCCCGCTGGCATCGACAATATACATGCAGTGATTGAACTCGTTTCGCACATGCGTCGTTTCATTGAACCGATCGATGATCTTCGAAAGCGACCGGTCGAGGCTCTTGTCCTTGATCGTGATCTTCGCCAGGCGCTGGATAAGATCGAGGCGCGCTCTGGTGGTGTTGAGCGTGGCGAATGTCAGCGCCGCCGATGCCTGGTCGGTTCTCATGAGGATCATGAGAACGTAAATGAACAGGCTTTCGTTATTGGACCAGCTCGAAACCAGATTTCCGATCAGCGCCAGGATCAACGTGCGGCGATCGGCGGTTGCCGGCGCAGATGCGTTGAGCGCCTCAAAATCCGGCTTTGGTGGAAGCTGGCTTAACACCATCAGGCTGGTCCACTCCTGAGTTGATCTGGAGCATCACGTATCTTGGATGTATGATCAGGCAGGTTCCCGAACAAAACAAGGGCGCCGCGCAGATTTTGGTTTCTTTTCGGATCGGCAGGAGCGGCGGTATGCTGCGCTGGGTTCTCGATCTCTCCAGAGTCCGCAGAGCTCGCAAGGCAGCTTGCGCAGCGCTCTCCCCCATGGTCGCGAAGAGTCGCCATCGTCTTGGCGCCATACCCGACGCCGCATGGTCGAGCCCCTACATCGTCGGCTTCATGGTCATGCTGATTACGATCATCGCCAAGATTGAAATCGGAAAAATCGAAGGGCAAACCTTGTGCCTGGTGCAGGCTAAGGCATGGGAGGACATCACCGCGATGAGATCCAACCTGATCGGTGAAGAGGTTCTTCTGCTCAGTGCTGCCCGAAATCGCGATTTCGAAATCGGCTGCCAGAACGCCATGACGCTCGGCTCCATGCTGATCGGAAATTCAATCTTGAAGGTGGGCCGCAGCGCGGAGTGGCAGGATCAAAATCTCGATCTGCGAGACGATGCCACTGCGATCTGGTCGGAGCGGGACGACGTGTCTTCTCTTTGGGAACGCTTCTTCGACGCTCACGTCTCAGTACACATTTGCGACATCGAACCGGGCCTCGGAAAATCGCCTTTCGAATACTCATGAGCAGAAACGCTGTTCTACCTCGACTTTTTGAGGCGGGTTCCATGTCTCGGAACGGTGCCTCGTTGTGCAACGCGCCAAAAGCCTATCGGAAAAGCATCACAGGCTTGCAATAAACGCAGGGTATCCTAAAGTTGGATGAATTATTTGAGCAGAAAATTACGAATTCCGCAGAGCTAGCAGATTCATACGAACGGAAATCGCTTCAAGACGGAGTATTAAGTATTACGAGTAGGGGTGCGTCATGAGTATCACCGGTTATTCGCATTCATTGCGCCAAAGGCAACAAAGCTCTGCTCGCTCCCAACAGCGACTACATGTCAGTGAAGTTGTATCTTGCCCCATTGATCAAAGTAGCAGCGATCCTCCCATCAAGCGCTCGGACCAATTGCCGCAATCCTCTGTATCGACACGACCTGCACTGAGCAGCCCTCGCCATCCCTCACAGATATTGTCTGACGAACTCCGTCTCAATGCGCGAGCGAATTGCTCGAACCGGCGCGAGACGAACGGCCAGGACAGCCATCCCTCAGCGCAGCACCGCGTCAACATCAAAATCCCGACAAGACCCAACGAGGTCACGCGCGTCAACGGAGCGGCGAGAACTGATGACCCGCTTGCCGTCCCAAAGAGACCCGGACTCGTTGTAATTCATCCGCGCGCTTTCTTCCGTGACTGCTTTGTTCGCTGCCTGGAGATTTCATACACAAGCCACAACATCATGGCGTTCGCCAATATCTGCACATGGCGGGCCTCGCCGCTGGAGAGCGCCGTCAACCCTTCAATTGTGGTGTACTTCGTCGATGGCAACGACGCGTCAAGTATCACCGATCTCCAGTTTCTCGAAGCAACCGCGATAGATACACCTGTGGTCATCGTGTCAGATATCGATGACGTGAACTACGTCGTGCGAGCTCTTAAAGGCGGAGCGCGCGGATACATCCCGACAAGTTTGTCGTTCAATGTCGCCGTCGAGGCCGTGCGGCTGGTTGAAGCCGGCGGCACCTTTGTGCCTGTGAGTAGCCTGGCGATGGATGGCAGCAAACAGGAGCCGACGGCGAAAACCGGCGATCTCCTGACCGAACGACAAATGATGGTCGTCGAAGCGCTCTGTCAGGGAATGGCCAACAAACAGATCGCTTATGAGTTAGGCATGAGCGAACATACGGTGAAGGTTCATCTCCGCCACATCATGCGAAAACTCAGGGCCAGGAACAGAACCGAGGTTGCTGTGCTGACCAAGGACTTTTTTGAACGGCCGCATGAGCAAAAGCGGCTCGGTGCGGACGACGGGCCTCACTAGTAGGTCCGTCTTCCTGATCGAAGTCGCGACGCAATCGCTTTCCGGAACGCAAGTCCTACCAGGTATCGATACACGGACGCTTGCGATGCTCCCGCGGCGCCGGCTTGGGCACCGAGCGAAGTCCGGCCATGATCCAGCTTCGCGTTTCCGCCGGATCAATCACATTGTCGATCTCGAACACCGACGCGATCGAGGTGGCCTTGCCGTTGGCATACAGCTCGGCGACCTTGGCTTTGTAGTAGGCCTCCCGCTCCGCCAGATCGGCAATCGCTTCCATCTCCTTGCGGAAGCCGAGCCGGACATACCCTTCCAGTCCCATCCCGCCGAATTCGCCGGTCGGCCAGGCCGCGGTGAAGAACGACGCATGGAATCCGCCGCCGATCATCGACTGCGCGCCGAGGCCGTAACCCTTGCGGAGCACGATACCGAACAGCGGCACCGTGATGCTTGCCCCGGTCACGAACATCCGCGCAACGTGACGCACGATCGCGGTCTTCTCCGCCTCCGGCCCCACCATGAATCCCGGCGTGTCGCACAACGACACGATCGGAATGTCATAGGCGTCGCAAAGCTGCAGGAAGCGCGCGGCCTTGTCGCCCGCGTCGGCGTCGATAGCGCCGCCCAGATGCTTCGGATTGTTCGCGATCAGGCCGAACGGCTTGCCCTCGACGCGAATGAACGCCGTGATCATGCCGACGCCGAAATCACGCCGGATCTCGAGAACGGATCCCTCGTCGGCGATCAGATCGATCACCGAGCGGATGTCGTAAACCCGCAGCCGGTTCTCGGGGATCGCGCGGCGCAGCAGGCGCTGGTCCGGCGCTTTCCAGTCAGCCAGCGCGCCCTGGAAGTATGACAGATACTTCTGCGCGGCGGCGGTCGCCTCTTCCTCGTCCTTGACCAGAATATCGACAACGCCATTTGGCGACTGGAAGGAGACCGGCCCGACTTCAGCGGGATGATAGACGCCAAGACCACCGCCTTCGATCATCGCCGGGCCACCCATGCCGATCGACGCATTCTCGGTAGCAATGATGACGTCGCAGCAGCCGAGCATCGCGGCGTTGCCAGCGAAGCAGTAGCCCGAGACCACGCCAACCACCGGCACGTGTCCGGACAATCGCGCAAACTGCACGAAGGACGGGCCGTCGAGGCCGGTCATGCCCAACCGGTCGGTGTCGCCAGGCCGTCCGCCGCCACCCTCTGCGTAGAACACCAACGGCATGCGCCACTGTTCGGCGAGCGTCAGCATCCGGTCGATCTTCTTGTGATTCATGTGGCCTTGGGTGCCGGCCAGCACGGTGTAATCGTAAGAGATCACCATGCAGCGGGCATCCTGCTCGCCGAGCTTGGCGGCATTGACCGTCGCGACACCGGCGACAAGACCGTCCGCCGGCGTGTTCTTGATGAGATCATCGACCGCTCGCCGCCGGCGCTGGCCGGCAATGGCCAGCGAGCCGTACTCCATGAACGATCCCTCGTCGACGAGTTGCGCGATATTCTCCCGCGCGGTCCTCTGATTGGTCTTGCGACGGCGTTCAACCGACTGCGGCCGGTTTTCGTCCAGCGTATTGCCCTGACGCGCGATCATCTCGGCGAGATCTGGGCGAATGTAGTCGAGGTCGATCTCCGCTTCCTCCGCCGCCACCCGCTCGTCCATCTCGACCGGCTCGATGTAAAGAATGGGCTCGCCCTGCATCAGCGTGGTGCCGTCGGTCACCGCGATCCGGGTGACCTTGCCGCCCTGCTGCGCGGTGACCAGATGCTCCATCTTCATCGATTCAATAATCGCAAGCTGTTGTCCCGGATGAACCACATCGCCCTCAGCCACCGGAATCGCGACCACCGTTCCCTGCAACGGCGCGGACACTGCCACAGAGCCCGCAGGCGCAACGCCTGCATCATTCTTCTTCGTTGCCACCGTGGGGTCCGCGCCAGCGCCTGTAGGTGCGAAGAACAGCGGCGGCGCGGTTTCCCGTGCCGCGCCAACCAGCGCAGCCACGTTGGTATCTATGAAATTCGTGCTGATCTTGTTGGCGATGAAATCTGGGTTCGCCAGCAGCGCCTGCATGAAGGGAACGTTCGTGGCGACCCCGTCGATGCGAAATTCGCGCAATGTGCGTGCCGCCTTGGTCACAACGTCTGGCCAGCGCGCGGACGGCGCGTGGACAATCACCTTGGCCAGCAGCGAGTCGAAGGCCGCGCTGGTCTTGTAGCCAGCGTAACCGAACGTATCGACGCGTACCCCGGGCCCGGACGGCGGCTCGAACACCGCCAGCACGCCGCCGGTCGGCTTCGTCGCCCCGCTCTCGTCCATCACTTCCATGTTGATACGCAGTTGCATCGCGTAGCCGCGCGGCGCGGGAACAGCGGATTGCGCCAGTCCGAGCGACCCCAGCGTCGCACCATCCGCGACCGCGAGCTGCGACTTCACCAGATCTACGCCCAGCACCTCTTCCGTAACAGTGTGCTCGACCTGCAGACGCGGATTTGCCTCGATGAAGGCAAAGGCGCCATCGCCCTCGCCGGCTTCGCCATCCACCAGAAATTCGAAGGTACCGAGGCTGTCATAGTTTGCAGCCGCTGCCAGCTGCCTCGCGGCCTCAAGGATACGCGCGCGAAGGCCATCGCTCAGGGATGGACTCGGTGCGACCTCGACCAGCTTCTGGTTACGGCGCTGGATCGTGCACTCGCGTTCCCACAGGTGGCTGATCGCGCCGTGCCGGTCGCCGATGATCTGCACCTCGATATGCCGGGCCTTGCGGATCAGCCGCTCGACATAGACACCATCGCTTCCGAACGCCGCCTTCGCCTCGGACTGGCAGCGCGCATAGGCTTCCGCCAGATCGGATGCATTCTCGACGGCACGCATGCCACGGCCACCGCCACCGGCCATCGCCTTGACCATGACCGCGCCGCCCTTGCCGAGCGACGCAAAGAAGGCCTTCGCTTCGTCCAGTGTCGTCGGGCCGACCGTGCCTTCGATCACGGGAACGTTGCAGCGCTTCGCCAGCGCCTTCGCCGCGACCTTGTCTCCGAACAGTTCAAGCGCCACTGGCGATGGGCCGACGAAGACGATCCCCTCTTCCGCGCAGCGCCGCGCCAGCACAGCGTTCTCGCTGAGAAATCCGTAACCCGGATGCAGCGCGTCGCATCCGGTGGATTTTGCCGCCGAGATGACACCTTCAATATCGAGATAGGCGCGCGCGCCACGTCCGGGAATTTCGCAGGCCTTGTCCGCGGCGCGGACGTGAAGCGACAATGCGTCGTCAGCCGGATAGATCGCAACCGTGGCGAGCCCGGCGTCTGCGGCGGCACGCGCGATACGAATGGCGATCTCGCCGCGGTTGGCGATCAGCAGCTTGCGAAAGGACATAACACTCTCCGTCAGGGAACAACGTCAGTCCGGCGCGGCCACTGTGACACCGCACCGAACAAAAATTTCAGCAATCAGCTCAGGCGGCAGGCGCGGATGCGTCCAGTTCCTGCTTCTTGACCTTGCCGGTCGCGGTCATCGGCAGCGCCTGGATGATCCTCACTTCCGGCACCTTGTAGGTGGCCATCCGCTCGGCGCACCACGCGCGAATGTCTTCCGGCTTGGTCGTTCCGATCGCCTCGGGCTTGAGCTGGATGAACGCCACCGGCACCTGCCCCTTATCGGGATCTTCGCGGCCGACGACCCCCGATCCCAGCACAGCCGGATGCTGGCCGAGCAGCGCCTCGATCTCCGGCGGAAACACGCTCATGCCCTTGACCTTCAGCATCTCCTTGCGACGGCCAAGGAAGTGAATGAAGCCATCGGTATCGATGCACCCAATGTCGCCAGTGCGCAACCAGCCGTCGACGAGAGATTCAGCAGTCGCTTCCGGCTTGTTCCAGTAGCTTTTCAGAAGCGACGGTGTGCGAACGCGGATTTCACCCTCGCTTCCGAGCGGAACAAGTTCGCCGGTCTGGAAGTCCGTGATCTTGAACTCTGCACCCGGAACCGGAAGTCCGACGAAAATCGGCTGCGAAATCAGATCGAAATCGCCGTCCTGGAAACCCGCGGTGAAGGTGTTGGACGTATGGGTTTCGGTCATTCCATACGACGCCTCGGTCAGGATCGTGCCAGTGAGATCCTTCCAACGCTTGCGGTAATCCGGATTGAGCTTCTTGACGAAGGAAACCACGCGCACCTGTGTCAGTGACGACAGGTTAAACTCCTTGAAGCGCGGGTGATCCATCAACTCGACAGCGCCATCGACCGGCATCGCCGTGATGTTCACCTTGTACTTGTCGATGGCCGCGAGCGTGCTGACCGCGTCCCAGCGCGCCAGCAACACCAGCGTCGCGCCGGTGAATAGCGGGAAGATCAGGCCGAAATTTTCGCCCGCGATCCAGAACTCCGGGAAGAAGGACAGGAAGATGCTGTCTTCGTTCGACGTAACCGAAATGCCCTGATTGGCTGCCGCCGTATAGACCATATCGCGCTGCGTATGGACGCAGCCTTTCGGCATGCCCGTGGTGCCGCCGGTGTAGTTGAGCGCCGCGACATCATCAAGACCGGCGGGCGGCAGCGGCGTCGGCGCGGGTATCGCCGCGAGCGCCGGCAACAGGTCGGTCGCGCCCTGAACTGCAAGGCGCGGCCCCGTGATCGAATCCGGAACCGGAATCGAGGGCTTTGCGGGAAGCACATCGGCGAAGCTGGTGACGATGACCTCGCGCAGCTTGGTCTCGCCGCGCACTTGATCCACCGTCGCCGCAAGCTGGTCGAGCGCGACGATCACTTCGGCATCAGTATCATTCAGTTCATAGGCAAGTTCGAACGCACGCGACAGCGGGCTCACCGGCACATGAATCGCACCGAGTTTGAGGATGCCGAAGAACACGATGTGAAACTGCGGACAGTTCGGCAGGAACACCGCAACGCGATCGCCTTTGCGCACGCCCTTGGCCTGCAGCAACGCAGCGAAACGATCGCTCTGCTGATCCAGTTCAGCGTAAGTCGTCACATGACCGTAGAAAATCACCGCAGGCCGTTGCGGCCGGTCCTTCGCCCAGGCGCGCAGATACTCGGTCAGAGCCACCTCGCCGTGAGGGTAATGCGGCTTCCGAGCGATGCCCTTCGGCCACGCCTTGTCCCACAAGGCGTGCAACTGCTCGAGGTATTCCTTTTCGTTGAGGCCTGCGGCCATTCCCGTCTTCCTTCTTATTTTCAGAAATCAAATATCAGCGGCGCTTCATGGTCGGATCGAGCGCAACACGCATCGACTCGCCCAGTGTGTTGAAAGCAAGCGCCGTGAACAGAATCGCGAGTCCCGGCGGGTACATCTGCTCGGGCGCGATCTCCATGTTCTGGTAAGCGCGCGCAAGCATCGCACCCCAGCTCGGGTCCGGCGGCTGAATGCCGAGACCGAGGAAGCTGAGACTCGCTTCCGCGAGCAACGCAGCGGCCAGCAGCAGCGTCACCTGTACGATCACCGGCTGGATCGCATTCGGCAGAACGTGGCGCCACAGAATGCGGCCGGTGGACACGCCGAAGCATCGCGCCGCATCGACATAAAGCTCGTTGCGCACTACCAGCGTCCGCGCGCGCACCAGCCGCGCCAGCTGCGGCGCGAAGACGATGCCGACCGAAATCATGCCGTTGGTCAGGCCGATACCGAGCGCGCCCGTGACCGCGATTGCCAGCACGATGGCGGGAAACGACAGGAAGCTGTCGACGACACGGCTGATCGCCTCGTCAACCCAGCCGCCGAGATAACCAGCCAGCACGCCCACCGGCACGCCGATCGCCACCGCGATGGCGACCGCCAGGAAGCTCGCATAGAGCGACGCCATGCCGCCGTAGATCAGCCGGCTCAGCGTATCGCGCCCGAGATCGTCGGCGCCGAGCCAATGCTTCGCCGTCATCGGCGACAGCGCTGCATCGAGATCCTGCATCGTCGGTGAATAAGGAGATATCCACGGCCCCAGAGTCGAAATCACAATGAGGG
The DNA here is from genome assembly GCF_014203115.1 of Afipia massiliensis. GTDB lineage: Bacteria > Pseudomonadota > Alphaproteobacteria > Rhizobiales > Xanthobacteraceae > Afipia > Afipia massiliensis. The sequence continues at coordinate 484,827 of NZ_JACHIJ010000001.1, forward strand.
CGAAGAGGAATGAAAGGCTCAACGCGCCGCGCAGATCGGACCGGAACCAGCGACCGAAACCAGCGAACCAGCTCGGCTTGCGTTCTGACATAACGACTGTGTCCGCCATCTCAGGAAATCCTCGGATCGAGAACGCTGTAGAGAATGTCGGTCAACAGGTTGAGACCGACCACAATCAGCACCATCGCGAAGACGACCCCCTGCACCACCGGAAAGTCCCGGTTCATCGCGGCGTTGACGATCAGGCTGCCCATGCCCGGAATGGCGAACACGGCTTCCACGACGACCGTCGCCGCCAGCATGCGATTGGCGAGCAGGCTCACCACGGTCAGAAGATTGACGCTGACGTTCTTCAGTCCATGCCGCCACAGGATCGAGGACGGCGGCAGGCCCTTGGCGTGCAGCGTGCGCACCTGCTGCGATGACAGGATTTCGACAAGCGACGACCGCAACTGCCGTGCGACCTCGGCTATACCGCCCGACGCCAGCGCTATCGCGGGCAGAAGCGCGTGACGTAAAGCGCCCCATGGATCCTGCGCGAAGGCCACTGCCCCGGTGGCCGGCAGCCAGTTCATCTCAAGTGCGAAAAAGGCCACCAGCAACATGCCGAGCCAGAAATTGGGCACGGCCACACCTAGGGAAGCAACGGCCATGACGAAGCTGTCGATCCACGAGCCCGGTCTGCTTGCCGCTGCGATCCCGAGCGGGATACCCACGAGCAGCGCCAGCATCAGTGCCATGGCGACGATCAACAACGTGTGTGGCAGGCACCGCTTGATCGAGGTGAGAACAGCCTCGCTCGACACCAGCGAATTCGAAAGATCACCATGCGCGGCTTTCCAGAGCCACGTCCCGTATTGAACGAAGAACGGCCGGTCGAGGCCGTAGATTTCACGAATTTCCGCGATCCGCTGCTCCGACGCATTGTCCCCCGCCAGCGTCACGGCGACATCGCCCGGCACAAGCTTGAGCAAACCAAAGACGATGAAGGTCGACAACACGATCACTGGCAACGTCTGAAGCAGACGGCGGCCGATGATGCTGAGCTTGGCGGCGGTAATCATGACGAAACCAGACCTTCGATGACCGAATGACCGGCGCCGCGCTCATCGCAGCGGCGCCGGTATGGGTGTTATCCCAGCGAGATGTTTTCGAACTTCGGCTTGCCGAGCAGGTTTGGCTTGAAGCCCTTCACCTTCTCGGACAGCGCGTCGATCTCGAACTGGAACGCGAGCGGAGCGGACAGCGCGTTTTCCATCGTGAAGCGCTGGATTTTCGCGAACACGGCAGCGCGCTTGGTCAGGTCTTCGCTTTCGCGGCTTTCCTGAATCATCGCCGACAGTTCGGGAGCCGCGAGACGACCGGCGTTGTAGTAAGCGCCCTTATCGAAACCGAGCGCATAGGTCATGCTCGGGTCCGGCCGCCCGGTCCATGCGGACACCAGCAGATCGAACTTCTTCTCGGTGGCGAAGAACTGCGAACTGATTTCCGCGATCGTGCCCCGCGAGAACTTGAGCCGGATTCCGGCCTTGCCGAGCTGATCCTGAATCACCTCGCCGCGGCGAACCGAGTCCTGATCCATGTAGCCGCCGATGGTCAGTTCAAGACCATCCTTGAAGCCCGCCTCCGCCAACAGCTTGCGCGCCTTGTCGGGATCATGCGGATAGAGATTGGCGATGGACTTGTCATAGGCCCAGTGCGTGCTGGGCAATGTCATTCTTGCCGGCTCGCCGAGGCCGTTCATCGTCGCTTTGACGAAGGCGTCGCGGTCCAGCGCGAAGTTGATCGCCTGCCGGACCTTGACGTTGTCGAGCGGCGCGCGGGCGTGATTGAAGTAGATCTGAATGCAGTACAACGTCGGCGACGTCACGGTCGTGAGGTTCTTCGCGCGATCGATCACCGGCTTCAGCCGCGCGGGCAGTGCGAACGACATATCGTTCTGGCCGGCAACCACCGAGCGCAGCGCAGTCGCAAGTTCCGGAATGATGTTGAACTCGATACCGTCGAGATACGGCCGTCCCGGACGCCAGTAGCTTTCGTTGCGGGTCACGACGATGATTTCGTTGTCAGCCCACCGCACGAATTTCCACGGTCCGGCGCCCACCGGCTTGCGGTCGGTGTCGTTGCCGAGCGCCTTGATGTTGGTCGGAGATACCATCATGCCTGCGCGGTCGGAGAAGATCGCCGGCAGCGCGCTGTCCGCGTTCTTGAGCTTCAGCGTGACCTGCAGCGGGCCAGTCACTTCGACCGATTCAACGCTGGTGAGATCTGCCTTCACGTTCGAGCGCTGGTCCTGACGGCCGCGATCGATGTTGAACTTGACCGCTTCGGCATCGAGCGGCGTACCGTCGTGAAACTTGATGCCGCTCTGAATGTCGAACACCAGAGTCTTGGGGTCCGGGTAGCTCCACTTGGCGAGACCCGGCTTTGGCTTCAGCGTCGGATAATCCCATTCGACCAGCGTGTCGTACATGGTCCAGAGAATGCTGTGATCGGAGCCTGCACCGCCCGTCGCCGGATCAAGCGAGGATGGGTTGGCCGGCGCGGCAATCTTCAGGATGCCGCCCTTCTTTTGCTCCTGGGCAAACGCCGGCAGCCCGAAGGTGCTTGCGGCAGCAGCGCCACCGATCAGCGCCAGCATCTCGCGGCGGTGCAACGCGCCCACCATGTGATCGAACTTCTTCATTTTTGTTTCCTCCTTTTGTTACTGCGCGCGAGGCGCATTTTGATTGTCTGGCGGCGGACCTTCCACCGTGGCGAAATGACAGGCGACCGAATGTCCGGGCTTTAGTTCGCGCCACGCAGGCACTTCGGCCGCGCAGCGCGGCTGAACCGAAGGACAGCGGGTGCGAAACCGGCAGCCCGACGGCGGAGCAACCGGGCTCGGGATTTCTCCCTGGAGAATGATCCGCTTATCAACCCGCATGCTGGACGGCAGCGGAACAGGCTCCGACGACAGAAGCGCCCGCGTATACGGATGAAACGGCCGCTCGATTACGTCTTCCGTCTGGCCAAGCTCCATCAGCCTGCCGAGATAGGTCACGGCGACGCGATCGGAGACATGGGAGACAACCGAAATATCGTGGGTGATGAAAACGTAGGTCAGCCCGAATTCGCGCTGCAGGTCGCTGAAAAGATTGAGCACGTCGCCGCGGATCGAGACGTCGAGCGCGGCCACGACCTCGTCGCAGACGATGACCTTGGGGCGCAGGGTCAGAACCCGCGCGATGTTAACGCGCTGCTTCTGGCCGCCCGAAAGCTGATGCGGATACCGGCCAGCGGTTTCGGGCGAGAGCCCTACCCGCTCCAGTGCCGCGACTCCGCGCTTGCGGCGCGATGCGTCGTTGCCCTCTCGCATCACTTCCAGCGGCTCGATCACGCTGTCGATGATCGTCATCCGCGGATTGAGCGCCGCATTGGGATCCTGGAAGATGATTTGATAATCGCGCCGGTGTTTTCTGAACTGGCTGGTGCTGAGCGATTCAGGATCGGTGCCGTTGTGCAGGATGTGTCCGTGCGTCGGTGCAATCAGCGACACGAGCGCCCGGCCCAGCGTGGTCTTGCCGGAGCCGGATTCACCGATCACGCCGAAGGTTTCTCCGGCCCGGACTTCAAAGTCCATTCCGTCGATCGCCTTCACCGTATCGCGGCCATCGCGCGTCGGAAAAAGAATGCGCAGATCGCGCACCGCAAGAATGTCTTTGGTTGCGGAATTGGTCTCGGCCATCAGTTCACCGCTCCCGGCAGATTGAGATCGGGCGCGCGCCAGCAACGCGCCAGACGGTCCGGCTCCACCTCGATCATCGGCTGTTCGCGCTCGCATCCGTCTGCCGCGTGCATGCAGCGGGGACGAAAACGGCAACCGGCGGGCATGCCGGTCGGCGACGGGACACGGCCCGGAATCGACGGCAGCACGCCGCGGCGCTGACTGAGGCCAGGCAACGAACGCAGAAGTCCCGACGTATACGGATGACGCGGCCGCAGCAGCGCGTCATCGACCGGCGCGTCTTCGACAACCTCACCGGCATACATGGTGATCATGCGGGTGCAGACTTCGGCGACCACGCCGAGATCGTGGGTAATGAAAATCAGCGCGGTCCCGGTTCGCTCGCTCAGCGAGCGTAGAAGATCGGTGATCTGGGCCTGCACCGTGACGTCGAGCGCCGTCGTCGGCTCGTCCGCGATCAGGAGCTTCGGCTTGCAGATCAGCGCCATCGCGATCATCACGCGCTGGCGCATGCCGCCGGATAACTGGTGCGGATACTCGTCGCAGCGCCGCTCCGGCGCGGGAATGCCGACTTCCGCAAGCGCGGCGATAGCGCGCTCGCGTCCTTCGGCACGGCTGGCCGGGAAATGCGCCCGATAGGCTTCGCTGATCTGGTCTCCGACGGTGAAGACGGGATCGAGCGCGCTCATCGGCTCCTGAAAGATCATCGCAATGTCGCGGCCTCGCACGGCCCGCATCTGTCGCGGCGAGAGCCCTGCGAGGTTAGTGCCTTCGAACAGGATTTCGCCTCGCACGCGCGCCGATTGTGGCGGCAGCAGGCGCAGCAGCGAAAGGCCCGTCACCGTTTTGCCGCAGCCGCTCTCACCAACAATTCCGACCCGCTCGCCGGGCTTGATCGAAAAGCTCACGTTCTTGGTTATCGGCAATTCACCTTCGTTCGTTGCGAAGGAGAGCGAAAGACCGCGCACATCGAGCAGCCGCGACGCGGACTGCGGACGCATCACCGTGGGGTCGGACAATTCCGTCGCGCTGACCATCGCGCGATCAGACGCAAAGCTGAAAAGAGCGGGACTTCAGAGCCGGTACGCACACCGCGCGGTCGTTACGGCAACCCTTTCCGGCCACCGGAGTCACAAATACCAAGGTCGCACGCGGTGCCGTCATCAGTTGCTCCATCCCTGTATTGCCCGGTCTTTCTGCCGGGTAACGATCGTCCGCCTTTTGAGCCCCAATCAGTTAAATCGAGACCTGAACAAGCGTTTGTCCCGGTAAAAGCGAGAGGCTCGCCTGCCGGGGTGACGTCTCAGGCATGAAAGGTCATCATTTGTCGATTGTCAACAATTGACTTTCTACAGTAAATAGAACCACGGGGCTCGATCCACGGGCCCCAGATAGAGAGTCAGACCGTGGCACCACTCCTGCGAGCACCAACGAGCCGAGGCGACGACGATTCCGAGAGAAAGTTCGCTGCGCGGACGATCCCCGATCAGGTCGCCGACGAACTCGGCGCCGAGATTGTCGCCGGCCGCCGCAAGGCCGGGGAACGCCTGGTCGAGCTAGACCTTGCGCGGGACTTTGGCGTCAGCCGGGGTCCGATCCGCGAGGCCATTCGCATTCTCGAACGCCGCCGCCTCGTCGAGTTGCTGCCGCGGCGCGGCGCTTATGTGCGGCCACTCTCGCTGAAATCTATCGCCGACCTGTTCAACGTGCGCATGGCGCTTTCGCTGCTGGCGGTTCGCGCGATGGCAACATCCCCTATCGAAAGCTATGTCGAAACACTGGCACGGCGTTGCGCGGAATTGAACGAACTGGTCGAGACCGGCGATCCGATGGCCTTCGCACGCGTCACGACACGCGCGGTCAAAACCGTTGCGCGCGGCTCGGGCAACGAACTTCTGGTGGAGTTGCTTACCGACCTCGCCAATCAAACGGTCTGGACGACGATCTGGAAGTCGCCGCTCGACTACCAGACTCGCGACCTGAGGCGACTGGCAACAGATCTAATGACGTCGACTCTGGAATCCATCAAGCGCCGAGATCCGGAAGCGGCGGTCGCAAGCCACGGCAAACTGCTTGAGGAAGACCGCGACCGTGCATTGGCATCGCTGTCCCAGTTGCGGGGAGAGGCGTTCGACCTCCGCGCAATTTCACAGCCGGACGCGCGCCCTGCCCCCGATGACATCGTGCGGGTTGGCTGATCACCGTTGCGTTTGCGCAAATTGACAAAGCAGGCCTGATCAGCCGCCGCAGAAACCCGCGGCGGCGGCATCTCCGGCGGGCATGACGGTCAGGCGACAGCCGCCGCCTTCACCGGATGGATGAACCTGAAGCTGATCGCGATCCTGTTCCAGGCATTGATGGTGGCCACCAGCATAGTCAGCTTGACGATTTCCTCGTCCGAGAAACTGCCGCGAAGCTGCTCGTACACGTCGTCGGGAACATTGGTCTGCGACACCAATGTCACGGATTCGGTCCAGGCCAGCGCCGCACGTTCGCGATCGGTGTAGAGCGGCGATTCACGCCAGGTGCTCAGCACATAGAGCCGTTCCTCGGTTTCGCCCAGCGCGCGGGCATCCCGGGTATGCATGTGGATACAGAACGCGCAGCCGTTGATCTGCGAGGCGCGTGTCTTGACCAGTTCGATCAGCGATTTCTCCAGCCCGCTGGCCATAACGGCAGCTTCAAGCGCGCCGAGCGCCTTCATGATGTCGGGCGCAACCTTGTGCGGGCTCAGTCTCGCTTTCATGAATCACTCTCCCAAATGTTTGCTTGTCCAAAATTCCGGTTGCGGATGGTATCTTCACTTGCCTTTGAAGGTCGGCTGCCGCTTGGCGAGAAACGCGCCGACACCTTCCGCGAAGTCCGCAGTCCCGATGCACGCACCGAACGCCACCGCCTCGGCCTCCATCTGATCGTGCATTGAATTGTCCAGCGAACCCCGCAGCAGCGCCTTGGCTTTTCCAAGCGCGAAAGTCGGCCCGTCGGCGAGACGGCGCGCGAGCTTTTCGGTCTCGCTCGCCAGATCGGCCGCCGGCACCACGCGATTGACCAGACCGAGCCGGAGCGCTTCCGGCGCATCATAGACGTCCGACAGCAGCGCAATTTCCATCGCCTTGCGCAGGCCGACGAGCCGCGGCAGCGACCACGACGACGATCCGTCCGGGCTGGTGCCGAGCTTCGAATAGGCCAGCGTGAAAATCGCGGTATCGGCAGCAATGGCGAGATCCGTGGAAAGCGCAATGCTCATGCCCGCCCCGGCCACAGGCCCGTGCAGGCTCGCGATCACCGGCTGCGGCAGCCCCGCCAGAATTTCGAGGCCTTCGTGCAGCGGCTCCATGATCGTCGGCACGCGCTTGCGAACTTCTTCCGCCGGTCCCTGAAACGTGGAGACATCGCCGCCCGCCATGAAGGCGCGGCCCTCGCCTGCGATGATGACGACGCGATTTCCGGAATCCGCAGCGACGCTTTTGCAGGCCGCGAGAAATGCCTCCGCGGCGGCCACGTTGAGCGCGTTCAGGACTTTGGGACGGTTGAAAACGATGCGGGTGATCGGCCCATCGACCTTCAGAAGCACCGGCTGTTCATCGGTCACTGACATCTCCCTTAGTGTGGTGGTCGCAAGTCCGCATCATTCCTACAGCGCGTTCTTTTGCGGACTTGCGAACCAAAACCACACTAAAATTATCATTTCTAGTGTCCTGTTGAATCCGAAGTTCGCTATGGAGCGCGCTGCAAAATAAGGCGAACTTCGGATTCAGGACACTAGACTGTTTCTTTTAACAATCGGTAGGCCGGAAAATCCGGAGCGTCAACGCACAGTCAGGCGCAGGAAGCTCATGACACAGCCGAGCGCTCCGAACCCCGCCCCCAGCGCCAGTGCCAGCGTCGCGCCCTCGCTACCCGCGAGCGCAAAACATAACGCAGCCAGCGCCGCGCCCGTCGTCTGCCCGATCAACCGCGCGGTGGCGACGATACCGCTCGCCCCGCCGCTGCGCCCGTCCGGTGCGCTGCTCATGATGGCCTTCATGTTCGGAGACTGGAAGAAGCCGAAGCCGCAGCCGCAAATCGCCATGCGCCAGACAATATCGAAAACGCTTGGTGACGGCGGCAGCATCGCCAGCAGCGCCATGCCGATACCGAGCATCAGCAGCCCCAATCCGCCAAGCATCCCGGCGGAATGACGATCCGACAGCCGCCCCGCGATCGGCGCCATGATGCCGACCACCACCGACCACGGCGTCATGAAGAAGCCGGTCTCAACGGGGGTCCGGTGCAACACATCCTCGAAGTAGAACGGGAGCGAGACGAAAGCGAGGCCCTGCACTGCGAACGAACAAACCGCGGTGGCGACAGAAAGGGAGAACATCGGCCTGCGAAACAGATCGACCGGCAGCATCGGGGCCGGATGGCCCGCCTGCCTGCGGATCAGCAACGCGCCGAAGATGACAGCGCCCACAAGCTCGACGGCGACAACGGCAGCGGACGCCCCGTGCGCGGCACTGCCGATCCCCACGATGAAAAGACAGAGGCTTATCGATGTCAGCAACGCACCGGGAAAGTCGAAGGTGTGGGCGGCGCGCGGTGTCTGCGGCAGTGTTTTCATGCCGATCAGCATCGCGGCGACACCGAATGGAATATTGATCGCAAACAGCCACGGCCACGACGCCACTGCCAGAATGCCGGATGCGAGCGCCGGACCGATCGTGAATGCCGTCGCCACCACCAGCGCGTTGTTGCCGAAGCCGCGTCCGTGAAGCCTTGAGGGATAAACAAACCGGACCAGCGCCGTGTTGACGCTCATCACACCAGCCGCGCCCAATCCTTGCAGCACGCGCGCAACCAGCAACGACGGCAACGACCATGCCAGCGCGCAGGCCAGTGAAGCCAGCGTGAACAGCAGCAATCCGCCAAAGTAGATGCGTTGATGGCCGACGATTTCGCCGAGCGCCGCCAGCGGCAGCAATGTCGCCACCATGGCGATCTGATAGACGTTGACAACCCAGATGACGTCGGCGGGCGTCGTACTGAGATCGGCCGCAATCGCCGGAAGCGCGATGTTGGCGATCGCGGTATCGAGCGCAGCCATCGCCAGAGCGGTGAAGATCGCAAGAACGGCCCATCGCCTTCGCTCGGGCGGAAGGCCATCCGTCACCGGAGCCAGCTTCGCTGAAATTGCGTCCATTCCGCGAAGTGTCCTGCAAGCAGCTCGCACGTGGCGTGATGTGCGTATGTAGCCGGAATAGGCTTCGGCCTGCACTGGCGGCGCTGCATGCGGCATATGCGTGCGCGATAGCAGTATCGAACGGCTACACGATCACGTGAGGATTCACCCTCGCATGCGCGCTCAGGGCGAACTCAGCGAATCCTCGCCGAGGTAGCGGATGCGCGCCTCGGTCCATTCCTCTTTCTGGATCGTATCGAGGATGGCAATCGACAGCATCTTGCGCAGCGGGCTATCGGGCGGCACGGCGAACGCGTAATTCTGCGCTTCGATGGAAATATCCAGCACCTTGAGCCGCGACGCATAACCCTGACGGATGGCCCACGCCAGCAGCGGTTTGTCATAGACGAAGGCGTCGAGGCGTCCCGCACGCAGCGCCTTCAGACCATCGCGGGCGGTTTCATAGGGCTGAAACTTAAGCTTGCGCCTGAGGAGATCGCCCTCCGACGACGTTCCCTTGACGGTGCCGACGCGAACGGATGCCAGATCGGAGATACCGGTAATTGTCCCCTGAATTTGCGATGTGGTCAGCACCGATGTGACGCCGGCCGTAAACACCGCAATCGTGATCACCGACACCACCAGCCAGATGGTCGCGACGAACCGGCCGAGAATGGTTTGCGGCCCCTTCTCCGCCGACGATCTCTGCGTCATCGCCAATGTCGACCACCATACGCTGGAGCTGATGCCCTTGGTGACGCCTCCGCCGAAATACTCGTTCTGCCGCCGCTCGAGCAACCAAACGAGAATGCCGGCGCCCAGCGTCAGCCCGATCAGCGCAACGATCGCCTGCAGAAAATTGAACGAGGTCATCGCCCGGCGCAGCGTGCCCCAGTTCATGACGCTCACGACCGGAACGGCGATGCCCGTACCGGTCGAATAATAAGCCTGCGTGAAATCGAGAATCTTCTCGCGGTCGACGGTGACCGTGATCGCGCCGATCGCGATGTCGAGATTTCCGGCAGCCGTTTCCCGGATCAACTCCGGCATGTCCTTCGTTTCGACGAAGCGATACTTCAGATTCTCAGCCTTCGCGACCTGACGCCAGAGCTCGACGCTGAGGCCCGACCACGCGCCATCGGCGCCCTTCACCGCGAATGGCGGCGCATCCTTCACGCCGACCACGAGTTCGCGCTGCGGAATCGCCGATGTCGTCTCCTCCGCCTGCGCGAACGGCAGGACCGAGAGCAACATGACCACCAGACAGGCCATCCGCAGGATCATCGTCTCTCCGCGCAAGGATGCTATCCGCAGGCAGGTGCCGCGAATCCGATAACGAAGCTGTGACAGAATTCGGTGAGCGCCGCCTTACCAAAATGCGGGTCATTGTCGGCTATTTCGCCGCGTCGGCCATAGGCGCTGTCTCGACAAGTGCCGGGGATGCTGGTTTTACGCGACCGCGAAAGTACTGCTATACCCTGAAGACCATCCTCAGCGCGCGTAACTCAGAGAGCAATCCGATGAAGGCTTATGTTTACGGCGCGAACGGCGCCGCGATCAACGATGTGCCGAAGCCCTCGCCGAAAGGTACGCAGGTTCTGGTGAAAGTCCACGCCTGCGGCATGAACCGCGCGGACCTTGGCATGATCAAGGGGCATGTTCACGGCGCGGCCGGCGGCGTCGGCACCGTGCTGGGCATGGAGTGGGCGGGAGAGATTGTCGAACTCGGCCCCGATGCAAGCGGCCTCAAGCCCGGCGACCGGGTGATGGGCTCCGGCCCCGGCGGCTACGCGGAATATGCGGTGACCGATCACGGCCGCCTCTTCCCTATTCCGGCGTCCATGAGTTTCGAGCAGGCGGCCACGCTGCCGATCGCCTTGTCCACGATGCACAATGCCGTGGTCACCAACGGCGCGCTCCAGCCGGGCCAGGCTGTTCTGGTGCAAGGCGCGAGTTCAGGCGTCGGATTGATGGCGCAGCAGATCGCGAAGCTCAAGGGCGCGAAGCTGGTGATCGGATCGTCCACGGATGCCGCGCGCCGCGCGCAACTCACCGCCCACGGTGCGGACATGGCGATCGACTCGAATGATCCGGCGTGGGTCGATCAGGTCCTGAAGGCCACCGGCGGCGCAGGCGTCGATGTCATCATCGATCAGGTCTCCGGCAAGCTCGCCAATCAGAACCTTGCGGCAACGAAAGTGCTCGGCCGCATCGTCAACGTCGGGCGGCTCGGCGGCAGCCACGGCGATTTCGATTTCGATCTGCATGCCGCGCGCCGCATCTACTACATCGGCGTGACCTTCCGCACCCGTTCGATCGAGGAAATCCGCGACATCTTCGCGAAGGTCAAACAGGACATCTGGCCTGCGGTGGAATCCGGCAAGCTGAAGCTGCCGATCGACCGCGTGTTCGCGTTCGGCGACATCGCGCAGGCTGTGGACTACATGTCGGCGAACAGGCATTTCGGCAAGATTGTCCTCAAGCTCTGACGTACTGTCGCTCCTGCGAATGATACGCATTTTGAATCGCGAACTCCCGCATTGACGTTCACTGCACGGCCGTGACAAGACCCGCGCATTGAGGAGCCGATGAGCGCAGTCAAGCAACGGGTCGCTGTCATTTCGATTGCCGCCAGCGCCAGCATGGCTGCGGTCAAATTCGCCGTGGGCGTCGCCATCGGCAGTATCGCGCTGATCTCCGAAGCGCTGCACTCGTCGGTCGATCTGATTGCCACCGTCGTGACATGGATCGTGGTGCGGGTGTCTGACAAGCCCGCCGACGCCGAGCATCATTACGGCCATGGCAAGCTCGAAAGCCTCTCGGCGCTTGGCGTGATCGCCCTGCTCTATATCCTGGCCGGCGGCATCGTGGTCGAATCCTACAGTCGCCTGCGCGAAGGCGCGGCACCGCCAACACTAACCGCTTTGCCGTTCGTTGTTCTGGTGGTGGACATCGTGGTGAACTTCTGGCGTGCGCGGGCGCTCCATCGCACGGCGATGGAAACCAAGAGCCAGGCGCTGGAAGCCGACGCGCTGCATTTTGCCTCGGATGTGCTGGGCTCGTTCGCCGTCATCATCGGCCTCGGCCTTGCGGCATTCGGCTATGCCTGGGGCGATGCCGGTGCGGCGATCGCGGTGGCAGTGCTGATTTCAATTCTGGGATTGCGGCTGGGAAAAACGACCATCGAGACGCTGCTGGATCGCGCGCCCGAAGGCGCCTCCGAGAAGGCCGAAGCGGCCATCCGCGCCATTCCCGGCGTCGTTGATGTGGAGCGGCTGCGGGTGCGCATGGTCGGCGCCCGGCACTTCGTCGATGCGACCGTGCAGGTGCCCCGTACCTACCCCATCGACCGCATCGATAGCATCAAGCGCAAGGCGCAGGACGCCGTGACCGGCGCGCTTTACGACGCCGATCTGACCTTTACCGCCGTGCCGGTGGCGCGCGACAACGAAAGCGTGCGCGAGCGAATCATGGTGATCGCCCGCAACTCGGGTCTGGCGATCCATCATGTCACCGTGCATGACCTCGGCGGGAAGCTGACCGTCAGCATCGACCTCGAGGTCGACGGCGACATGCCGCTAAACGAGGCCCACGACATCGCGCACGGGCTCGAACATGCCATCCGCGATGAATTCGGCGCCGACGTCGAGGTCGATACCCACATCGAGCCGCTCGAGCCCGAGCTGCCGCACGGCACCGACGCCGCCATCAGCCGCGTCGAGACCATCCAGCAGGCCCTGTCGCGCTTCGCGGCCGAGAGCGGGGCGATTCACGACGTGCACAATGTGCGGGTGCGCGACACCGACGCCGGCGAAATCGTCAATTTCCACTGCCGCGCGGTGCCGTCGATGAGCGTGATCGCGGTTCACGAGAAGGTCGACGAGATCGAGCGCGCCCTGCGCCGCGCGTTTCCGTCCGTGAAGCGCGTCATCAGCCACGCCGAGCCCGCGCGCTAGCGAGTCGTACCTTGCCGTCACCCTGAGGTGCCGAGCGAAGCGAAGGCCTCGAAGGGCGACGGCGACAAAATCGGAGAGTCATCCTTCGAGGCTCGCCGCAAGAGCGGCTCGCATCTCAGGATGACGACAGAAATTCCTCGATACTGAATTTCTGTCTCGATCACGCGCGCCGTTCTCGTTTCGGACTCAGCGTCACACGCAAAAACGAGTCTGAATTTCCTTGGGACAACATTTATTTCGCATTAACGATTCGTTGACTCTCGACAGCGTGGGAAAAGTGGATTCAAATCACATTCGATTCGGAGGGTTGGGGAAAACCTCCCGAACGGGGTGCAGACAAGAAAATTCGAGGGGCAAGGAATGGCGCGTTCGCACGCAGCGACAACGTGTGTCCAATCCGATTCTATCAAGGGATTGGCACAGTCGATCGCGAAGCCGGCATATCACCGGCTGCTGATTGCGGAGCCTGCGTTGCGACGCGCCGTTCCCACCCTGATCATCGCCTTCCTCATCACCATCTGCATCGGTGCATTCGTCCAGGTCATCGACCAGACCCGGCAAAAGCGCGCGTCCATCAAGCGTGACCTCTCAGCGCTGGCCGACCTGCTGGCGGAACGTCTCGACCGCGCGGGCCCTGTTCGTCAGGATCGCGCGGCGTCGGCCGAGCGGCTTCAGAGCCTGTTGCCCGGCTTGGTCCCCTCATGGGGCACCGCCGCCGGCCGCCATATCATCGTGACCAGCCCCGAACAGCGCATCATCGCGCGCATCCCCATCGACGATCCCGCCGAGAACGCAGGACGTATCCTCGACGTGCTCAGCGCCACATCCAAACTCAGCGCTCTTGGGCAGACCACTGTGATAGAGGTCGAACTACCGGGCGGCCCCCGCGCCCTCGCCACCCAGCGCACCGTGAAATCGCTCCCCGGCCAGGTGATCGTGGTTCAAGAGCAGGTTGAATCGCCCTGGCGATCCGACGCCGCGCTGCAGATCACGCTCTCAGCGACCACCGGCTTCGTGGTGCTGATCCTCGGCTTCGCTTTTCACTGGCAGTCAACCCGCGCCCGCGAAGGCGATCTCATCAACGACGCGGTTCGCTCGCGAATCGATACCGCGCTCAACCGCGGCCGTTGCGGCCTGTGGGATTGGGACCTGTCGCGCGGCCGGATTTTCTGGTCGCAATCGATGTTCGAACTGCTCGGGCTGGAAAGCCGCAGCGACCTGCTGACGTTCGGCGAAGTCAATGCGCTGGTGAAGTCCGACGACATCGACCTGTTCCACATCGCCGACCAGCTCGTCTCCGGCAACCTCGATCATATCGACCAGACATTCCGGATGCGCCATGCCAACGGGCACTGGATCTGGCTGCGGGTCCGCTGCGAACTCAGCCAGGGCCAGAACGGCGGCGGCAGCCACCTGATCGGGATCGCGGTGGACATCACCGAACAGAAGAGCCTCGCCGAGCGAACCGTCGAAGCCGACCTGCGGCTGCGCGACGCCATCGAGACCATCCCGGAAGCCTTCGTGCTGTGGGACGCCGACAACCGGCTGGTGCTCTGCAACTCGCACTTCAAACGCCTGCACAAGCTCCCCGACTCCGCCGTCAAGCAAGGCACCTCCTATGAGACCGTTATCGAAGTCGGCAGCATGCCGGAAATCCGCACCCGGCTGCCGAATTCACTGGCGCCTGGTGCGCGCACCTTCGAAGCCCAGCTGGAAGATGGCAGCTGGCTCAACATCAGCGAACGTCGCACCAAGGATGGCGGCTACGTTTCGGTCGGCACCGACATCACCCAGATCAAGCTGCATGAGCAGAAGCTGATCGAAAACGACATGCGGCTCACCGCAAACGTGATCGACCTCAAACGCTCGCAGGCCGAACTGGAACGTCAGGCGCAACTGCTTGCCGAACTCGCGCAAAAGTACGCCGATGAGAAAAACCGCGCCGAGGAAGCCAATCAGACCAAGTCGAAATTCCTCGCCAACATGAGCCACGAACTGCGCACCCCGCTGAACGCCATCATCGGCTTCTCGGAAGTGATGGGCAGCGGGATGTTCGGGGCGCTCGGCTCCGAGAAGTATCAGGAGTACTGCCACGACATCATGACCAGCGGAAATTACCTGCTGGATGTCATCAACGACATTCTCGACATGTCGAAGATCGAAGCCGGGCGCATGAAGCTCGATTACGAGCCGCTCGACCTCGCGCAAACCCTCACCGAATCCCTGCGCGTCGTCTCAGGCCGCGCCGAGAACAAGAACCTGACGGTGACTGCGGATATCCGCGGTGCGATCCCGATCGTCGCGGATCGCCGCGCCATGAAGCAGATCGCGGTGAACCTGCTGTCGAATGCAGTAAAGTTCACGCCCGACGGCGGTAAGGTCACGGTGCGCAGCCGGATGCGCAACGGATCGATCATGCTGACCATCGCGGACAGCGGCATCGGCATTGCCCCGCAGTCGCTGGCGAAACTCGGGCGGCCGTTCGAACAGGTCGAAAGCCAGCTGACCAAGAGTTATCATGGCTCGGGCCTCGGACTTGCTATCGCCAAGTCGCTCGCCAACCTGCATGGCGGATCGATGAAACTACGCTCAAGGCTTGGCGTCGGCACCATCGTCTGCGTGATGCTGCCGTGCGGACACGGCGAACAGACCGCGCCCAGCATTATTGCCGAGACGTCCCTTCAAGCAGCTTCAGGAAAACCTCGCGCACGTCGTTCTGGGTCTCTCGCACGCGCGCCTCAAGCGACGAGAAATCCGGCGCGTCGCCAGCCCGTGTCAGCACCCGCAGCAGATCCTCCCCAGCTGTTTCCGGTTTGAATTTCTCCGTCACGCAGAGCCGGATAATCTGGGTCAAATCATGATAGAGCCGTGACGCCGCACGCAGAATGTCGGCATCGGACTGCGACAGAACCCCAAGTCGCGCCGCACTATCCAGCACCTGCACCGTGCTGACGTCGAGAATGCCCGGCTTGTCCGCCGCGTGGATCAGTTGCAGATACTGCGCGATGAACTCGATATCGACCATGCCGCCGGCGGCATTCTTCAGGTCCCAGATGTCGCTCTCGCCCTTTTCCTCGGCAATAGCGCGGCGCATTTCCAGAACGTCATTGGCGATGATGCCGGTCTCGCGTTTGCGCGTCAGCACATCGCGAATAACTGCCTCGATCTTGGCCTGAAAAGCCGGCGACGCCGAAATAACACGGGCGCGCGTCAGCGCCATATGCTCCCAGGTCCAGGCTTCGTGTTCCTGGTATTCGGAAAATGAGTCGATCCGCGACGCCAGCGGACCAGCCCGGCCCGACGGCCGCAGTCGCATATCGACCTCGTACAGCACGCCGTAGTTGGTCCGCGTCGTGAAGGCACTGATGAGACGCTGGGTCAGCCGCGCGAAATATTGCGAACCGTGCAGCGGCCGCGTGCCATCCGAGTCCGGCGCTTCGTGATCGAAGTCATAGATCAGGATCAGGTCGAGATCGGACGACGCCGTCATTTCGCGGCTGCCGAGCTTACCCATCGCCACGATGGCGGTTTCCTGATCCTTGATCCGCCCGTGCTGCTCCGCGAACTGGTCCATCACCAGACCATTCACGGTGTGTGCGATGCCCTCTGCCACATCGGCGAACGCAACGCTCGCGTGCTGCGCCGACACCGTGCCGGAGAGAATGCGCGTACCGATCAGGAACAGGCTCTCCTGCCCGAACAGCCTTAGCCGATCCAGAAACTCCTCGTAGGAATTCGCGTCGGACAGGGTCGCCGCAAGACGCGCCGACAGTTCGGCCTGATCCGGCATCGCGCCGAAGAAGCGCGGATCGATCAGGCCGTCCATGATCTGTGGCTGCCGCGCCAGCATATCGCTCAGGCGCGGTGCCGCGCCGAGCACGAGCGCGACCAGCGCCACCAGATCCTTGTTCTGGCTCAGCAGCGAAATCAGCCGCCCGCCCCGCTGCAACGCCTGAAGAAAGCGGTCGAACGCCATCACGGCATCGTCCGGCTCCTCGGCGCGCGACAGTCCGCGCATCAGGTCAGGCACGAATTCGTTGAAGGCCTGCCGCGTCGCATCCACACGGAACACACGATAGTCGCCGCTCAGCCAGCGCTGGACGGTTTCCGCCACCATCCTCGGCTTCTTGAAGCCCAGCGTGAGGAGATATTCGAGCAGCCGCTTGTCGTCCGGGCCAGAGCTGTAGTCCACGTCCGGCAATTTCTCAGCGCCGGCCGGATCGCCCTCGAACAACCGGCTGTAGTGGTTCTGCACGCAGTTGAGATGCGCCAGCAGATCCCTGGCGAACGAAGCGCGGTCGTCATATCCGAAAAACCGCGCGAAACGCTCGACCGCTTCGGCCTCGGTCGGCAGCGTATGCGTCTGCTCGTCGGCGACCATTTGCAGGCGATGCTCGACCCGGCGCAGGAAATCGTAAGCCGCCGTCAGTTCGTCGCGCGCCTCGAAGGTGATCCAGTTGCTGCTCGCCAGGATGTTGAGCGCCTCCAGCGTCGGGCGCACGCGCAGTTCCGGATGCCGCCCTCCCGCAATCAGTTGCTGGGTCTGGGCGAAGAACTCGATCTCGCGAATGCCGCCGCGGCCGACCTTGACGTTATGGCCTTCGACGGAAATCTCGTTCTGGCCACGGAACGTCTGCATCTGCCGCTTCATGTCGTGGACATCGGCGAGTGCCGCGAAATCCAGATGCTTGCGCCAGACGAACGGCGCGATCTCCCCCAGCAGCGCATCGCCGGCCTTCAGGTCGCCCGCGCAGGGCAGCGCCTTGATCATCGCCGCGCGTTCCCAGGTACGGCCCTCGCGCTCGTAATAGTGCAGCGCTGCCGCGATGGAGATCGCCACCGGCGTCGATGCGGGATCTGGCCGCAGCCGGAGATCGACACGGAACACGTATCCATCAGCGGTGCGCGACTGCAGCAGCCGCGACAGCCCTTGCGCGACCTTGACGAAGAAAGGCGACGGCTCGATGCTTTCGGCCAGCGTCGGCGCCTCCAGCTCGTAGAACACGATCAGGTCGATGTCGCTGGAGTAATTCAGTTCGCCCGCGCCCATCTTGCCCATCGCCAGCACCACGAGGCCACTGCCGATTTCGGGATGTTCTGCGTCGGGCGGCAGCAGCCGACCGCGCGCGGCTTCCTGCTTGAGCAGGAAGCGAATGGCGCATTGAACGGAGGTTACGGCGATGTCGGTCAGCGCCCGGGTCACCCGCATCACCGGCCAGACGCCGCCGATGTCGCACAGCGCGATCAGCAGTGCGGCTTCGGATTTCATCCGGCGCAGTGCCGTCATGACCTCGGCATCGGTCGGTGCGGCGGCGACATCGGCCACCGCCTTGACGATCAGCGCCGCGAGATGGTCATCGGGATTGGACTGCAGCAGGCGCACGACGCGGCCGGCATCCGCGCGCATCAGGTCGAACAGATAGGGCGATGCTTCCGCGATCCCTTCTAGGATCGCTTTCGCCTGCGGGAACGAGCCGGATATGGCCTTGAGCGCGGTCGCGGCCTCGGGCGAGATATCGCCCAGCCAGTCCGCGAGCCGCCGTTCGGCATCGTCAGGCGCGAACAGTTTCGGTCCGGCCACGAAACGGGCCGCCAGGGTGGGTCGGTCCGCACCGCCCATCTCAGGTGAACTCATACTGTCTTCTGTTCCACGCCCCGGCTCGGGATCACAAGCGTCACGCGCAGCCCCGGCTGGCTGTCCGCGAGTCGCAGGTCGCCACCATGCAACGTCGCGACAGCCGATGCCAGACTCAAACCGAGCCCCGATCCGGGCTGGGTGCGGCTGGCCTCCAGCCGGACAAACCGTTCGACCGCGCGCTGCCGGTCGGCCTCCGGGATGCCGGGCCCGTGGTCTGTGACACTGAGAAGAACATTTTCCCCTTCCCGGTGCGCCTCGATCAGAATATCGGGAGTTTTCGCGGCGGCACCGGATGCAGCAGGGTCGTTCCCTGCGGGCTGGCCATATTTGATGGCGTTCTCGACCAGATTGGCCAACGCCTGACTGATCAGTTCGCGGTTGCCGTGAATGGTCGCGGCGTCGGCCGCCACTTCAAGGGTCAGGCCCTTGTCCTCGGCGAGCGGTTCATAAAGTTCATGGATGCCGTGGGCCACTTCGGCGGCATCGAAGTCGATCATGTTGTCGCGGGCCTGACCGGATTCGGCGCGCGCGATCATCAGCAGCGCGTTGAAGGTCCGGATCAGGCCGTCGGACTCGTCGATGGTACGCTCGAGCGCCGCGCGATACTCGCCCTCATTGCTCGCCTTCGCCAGCGCCTCCTCGGCGCGGTTGCGAAGCCGCGTCAGCGGCGTCTTCAGATCGTGGGCAATGTTATCGGAGACCTCCTTGAGGCCGACCATCAGCGCCTCGATGCGCTCCAGCATGGCGTTGAGATTTTCCGCGAGCCGGTCGATCTCGTCGCCGCTCCGCCCCACCGGCAATCGCTCGGAGAGATCGCCCGCCATGATCCGCTGCGTGGTGCCGGTCATGGCGTCGATCCGGCGCAGCACGCGCCGCGCCACGAACACGCCGCCACCGAGGCCGAGCACGACCACGATCAGGACCGACCATTGCGCGGCCTTGGCGACGATGGCGAACAACCGCCGCCGCTCCTCAAGGTCGCGGCCGACCAGAATCCGGAAACCGCCGGAAAGCTGCGACACCTTCACCAGCGCGTAATGGCTCTTGGTGTCGGTTTCTTCGAGCCGTTTGTAGAAGGTCTCGGCCCAGCCGGGATGGTCCATCACGCCGGGCTCGAGCGAGGACACGTTGCCGGCGACGCCCTGCCCCTGCGGCGTGGTCACGAGGTACAAATTCGCGCCCGGACGCAGCGCGCGGCCCTCGACCGCGGTGACAAGTCCGCGCAGACCGCCCCGCGTATATTGCTCGGTCAACTCGCTCAGTTCGGAATTGACGGTGTCGGTGATCTGCTCGGTGATCATGCGCCGCGTGTTCCAGGCGAAGTAGCCCAGCAGCGACGCGGCGAACAGCGCAAACAGCAGCAGATAGACCAGCGTCAGCCGGAACGCTGTCGTTCGTATCAGTTTACCGAATGCCGTCACGAACCATATATCCTGCACCACGAATGGTGTGCAGCAGTGGCTTGTCCTGCCCCTTGTCGATCTTGGAGCGCAGCCGCGAGATGTGCACGTCGATCACGTTGGTCTGCGGATCGAAATGATAGTCCCATACGTTTTCGAGCAGCATGGTGCGGGTCACGACCTGCCCCGCATGTTTCATCAAATATTCCAGCAGCCGGAATTCGCGTGGCTGCAACGTGATCTCGGTTGCGCCGCGCGTCACGCGATGCGACAGCCGGTCGAGTTCGAGATCGCCGACGCGGTACGTCGTCTCCTCGGACGGCCCGCCGTGACGGCGCGACAACACCTCGACGCGCGCCAGCAATTCCGCGAATGAATAAGGCTTCGGCAAATAGTCGTCGCCGCCCGCACGCAGTCCCTTGATGCGGTCATCGACCTGGCCGAGCGCAGACAGGATCAACGCAGGCGTATGGTTGCCCTTGCCGCGCAGGGTGCCGATGATCGACAGCCCGTCGCGCTTGGGCAGCATGCGATCGATCACGAGCACGTCGTACTCGCCGGACTCGGCGAGCGCGAGACCCTCCTCGCCGTCGCTTGCGTGGTCGGCAACATGACCGACCTCGCGAAACGCCTTCACGAGATAGTCGGCCGACTCGCGGTCGTCTTCAACGATGAGCAGTCGCATCTGTGATTCGGTCTGGATTTGAGCAGCGGAACTTTGTGTCACCATGGCGCGATGATCGTCCTCATGCAAGGCAGCGAATGACGTGCCTGCGACCGCCAGCCCCTAGTGGTCCGCGTACGAGCAAGAAAACGGGCGGCGAAGCTGGGGGACCTCACCGCCCGCATTGCACGACCGACTGGAGTGCGATCGCGCCGCTTTCGACGGAGGGGGGCGTTTTCCATCGAAAGCATCTCTGCATGATGCAAAAAGCAGCATCACGCCTGGATTTAAGGGACGGGCTTTTGGCCCGCCCCCCGGGAAGGAGCCGTCGGCGGGGGCTACTATGCCGGCGACAACTCCCCATTCCTCACCCGCTTGCGCGGATGTTTAGCCTTTGGCGACCGGCATCGCGATGAAGCGCGACGAGTCTCCGGACTTCACGCGAACCAGAACGCTGTTCTTGTTCTCGGCGCGCGCGGTGTTGATCGCGTCGCGAACTTCGGCGGGGTTGGTCACCAGCTTGCCGGCGACTTCGAGGATGACGTCGCCTTCCTTGAAACCGCGCTCTGCCGACGGGCTGTTCGGATCGACGTCGGTCACGACCACGCCGTCCTTGCCCGCGCCGGCAACGCTGTTGGCCGGAGCCAGCGTCAGGCCGAGGTTCGGCACCGTCACGTTGCCGCGACCCTTGCCACCATCTTTCTGGTTCGTGTCGGCCTTCGCAGCCTTGGCGTTCGGCAACTCGCCGAGCGTCATGTTGAGGATCTTGTCCTGGCCCTTGTGGACCACGACCAGCTTGACGGTCTGACCGGGGGCCATGCCGCCGATGGTGCGGGCGAGTTCGCGCGCATCCTTCACCGGCTGATCGTTGACCCGGGTGATGACGTCACCGGATTCGATGCCGGCCTTGGCGGCAGGGCCATTGGCCTGAGGTTCGGCGACCAGCGCGCCTTCGGTTTTCTTCAGGCCGAGGCTGTCAGCGATCTCAGGCGTCACCTGCTGAATCTGGACACCGATCCAGCCGCGGCTGACCGTACCCTTGTCCTTCAGCTGCTCGACGACGCTTTTCACGGTCGACGCCGGGATCGCGAAGGCAATGCCGACGCTGCCGCCCGACGGCGAATAGATCGCGGTGTTGACGCCCATCACGTCGCCTTCGGTGTTGAAGGTCGGGCCACCGGAGTTGCCCTTGTTCACCGGCGCGTCGATCTGGATGAAATCGTCATAAGGTCCGTTGCCGATGTCGCGACCGCGTGCCGAAACGATGCCGGCGGTGACGGTGCCGCCGAGGCCGAACGGATTGCCGACCGCAAGCACCCAGTCGCCGATGCGCGGCTGACCGTCGGAAAGCTTGGCGTAAGGAAGATTGCTGACGCCATCGACCTTGATCAAGGCGAGGTCGGTGCGCGGATCGGTGCCGATCACCTTCGCGGTGTGGACCTTGCCGTCATCGGTCGTGACTTCGACCTTGTCGGCGCCATCGACCACGTGGTTGTTGGTCACGGCAAAACCGTCAGCCGAGATGAAGAAGCCGGAGCCCTGCCCGGTCTGGCCGCCACGGCCACGCGGACCACGTCCGCCCGGAGAACCATCCGGACCACCGAAGCGGCGGAAGAAGCGCTCCATCGGCGAGTTCGGCGGGAACGGATTATCTTCCGGGCTCACCTCACCGGTGGTCGCCGGCTTCTCTGCGATCTTGACGCGCACCGAAATCACCGACGGCTTCACGCGCTCGACGATGTCGGCAAAGCCGACCGGCTGCTGAACCTGACGGACTTCCTTGTTGACCTGCGCATGCGCGGTCGTGGTGAGCACATCGAAGTTATTCGAGGGGCTGAGGCCATAGGCGGCAACACCCAGACCCGCGACCACCGACGCCATCAGCGCGAACTTGCGCGCGGAGAAAATGGAACGGCGTGGAGCGGTGTAGGACGGGAGCTTGGAAAGATCGGTGGGGCGGTCTGTCATGAATTATCTCCAGGAGAACGGCGAAACGGATGAGAATCTCGCGGTGCATGTGTGCACCTGTGCTCTGGAAGATGGGGCACGCGGCCTTACCGCGCTCTGACGGGGGAATTAATGTTTTGTAATAAAATCAGGGCGCGAGCGGACTTCCAAGGTCACGCGGAACGTCATCCCGGAACCGCCCAAAAACAGCTGTTCAGCGGTGCTTTTCAGGCGATTCCTGAGCGGCGATCAGCTTCTCCAGCCGCGCCTCTTCCTCGGGGGTGAGTTGGAATGACGCACCCTCCTCGCTTGCAGCCGCACGATTGCGGCGGCGATTGCCGAACCACAGCACCAGCCCGCCTCCGAGCAGAACCAGCGGGGGAACCAGCCACAGCAACAGAGTGCGGCTTTGGACGCGCGGCTTGAGCAGAACGAACTCGCCGTAACGCGCGACGAGGAAGTCCATCACCTGCTGGTCGGTGCTGCCCGCCGCGATCCGCTCACGCACCAGCAGGCGCAGATCGCGCGCCAGCGGCGCATCCGAGTCGTCGATAGATTGGTTCTGGCAAACCATGCAGCGCAGTTCGCGCGACAGGTTGCGCGCCCGCGCCTCCTGCGCGGGATCGGCCATGATCTCGTCGGGCTGCACAGCGTAAAGCGCGGACGGCATCAGCATCAGCATGATCGCGAACAGAGCCGGCAGGACGCGTTTCATCGCGACTACTCCGCCGCCTGCAACGCGCCAGTCTTCTTGCCGGCCTTGGCCGGCTTCGGTGCTCCGACGCGCAGCCGCCGGTCGGTGAGCGACAGCAAGCCGCCGAACGCCATCAGCACCGGCCCGAACCAGATCAGCAGCACCATCGGCTTATGATAGATGCGCACCGCGACCGATCCATCGGCATGGGCATCGCCGAGAGAAATGTAGATCTGGCTCGCGCCCCGCGTCAGCAGAGCGGCTTCCGTGGTCGACATGTCGCGCGTCGCGAAGTTGCGCTTCGACGGCGACAGGATGCCGATGGTCCTGCCGTCCAGCATCACGGTGAAATGCGAAATCGCCTCGCGGTAATTCGGGCCCTGCTGTTGCGTCACATCATCGAGCCTCACCTGATAGCCACCGACGGTGACAATGTCCTTCGGCCGCATCGACGCGATGCTCTCGCTGTTCCACGTCGTCTCGCAGACGATCCCGATCAGCGCGATGCCAAGTCCGGCATGGGCAAACGCCGAGCCCCAGGTCGACCGCGGCAAACCGCGCGCACGATGCAGCGAGGTGGTCAGCGGTGCGCGGAACAGTTGGGTGCGCTCCACGATGTCGGTGAGTGCGCCGAGCACGACGAACACCGCGATGCCGATCATCAGCGGTGCGAACGCGCCGCCGCCGCGGGTCCAGGCCCACAGCACAGCCATGGCTACCAGCGCAACGATGCCCGCCGCGGTGAGGCGCTGCGACGCGCCGACGATGTCCCCGCGCTTCCACGCCAGCAGCGGCCCGAACGGAACAGCAATCATCAGCGGCAGGAACAACGGTGCAAACGTCAGATTAAAGAACGGCGCGCCGACCGAAATCTTGTCGCCGGTCAGAACTTCAAGCGCCAGCGGATACAGCGTGCCGACGAAGACGGTCGCGCAGGCTGTCGTCAGCAGCAGGTTGTTGAGCACCAGAGCGCCCTCGCGCGAGATCGGCGCGAACAATCCGCCCTGCTTCAGCGTCGTCGCCCGCCACGCATAGAGGCCGAGGCTGCCGCCGATGAACAGGCACAGGATCATCAGAATGAACACGCCGCGCGAGGGATCGCTGGCGAAGGTATGCACCGAGGTCAGCACGCCCGAGCGCACCAGGAATGTGCCGAGCAGCGACAGCGAGAACGTCAGGATCGCGAGCAGAACGGTCCAGACCTTGAGCGCGTCGCGCTTTTCCATCACCACGGCGGAATGCAGCAGCGCGGTGCCCGCGAGCCACGGCATCAGCGAGGCATTCTCCACCGGGTCCCAGAACCACCAGCCGCCCCAGCCGAGTTCGTAATAGGCCCAGTACGAGCCCATCGCGATGCCGAGCGTCAGGAATATCCACGCCGTCAGCGTCCATGGCCGAACCCACCGCGCCCACGCCGCATCGATGCGGCCTTCGATCAGCGCGGCAACGGCGAACGAAAACGAGATCGAGAAACCGACATAGCCGAGATAGAGCATCGGCGGATGGATCGCGAGGCCGATATCCTGAAGGATCGGATTGAGATCGCGGCCCTCCATCGGCGGATTGGCAATCCGCGCGAACGGGTTCGATGTGGCGAGGATGAAGAGATAGAACGCCGCCCCGATCCAGCCCTGCACCGCCAGCACATGGGCGCGCAGAGAGCGCGGCAGATTATTGCCGAACGCCGCCACCAGCGCGCCGAACAGCGCGAGGATCAGGACCCACAGCAGCATCGAGCCTTCGTGGTTCCCCCACACGCCCGTGTACTTGTAGATCAGCGGCTTCAGCGAATGGGAATTCTCGAAGACGTTCGCGACCGAGAAATCCGACGTCACATGCAAATAGGTCAGCGCCGCGAACGACGCAGCGGTGAACGCGAACTGCGTCAGCGCGGTGGATCGCGCGACATTCATCAGCGCCGGGTCGCGCAGGTGCGCACCGACCACCGGAACCACCGACTGGACCAGCGCCAGAACCAGCGCCAGCACCAGCGCGTAATGTCCCGCCTCGGCGATCACTTCCGAATTCCTTCCGAAACACTGCCCTGCACGCCTGGGGCTTTTTGCGGCTTCTTGTCGTAGTCGTCCTTCCAGTGGCCAGTCTTCTTGAGTTCCTCGGCGACGGCCTTGGGCATGTAGTTTTCGTCGTGCTTGGCGAGAACCGTGTCGGCCTTGAACACGCCTTGCGCGTCGAGCGCGCCCTCGGAAATGATGCCCTGCCCCTCGCGGAACAGATCTGGAAGGATACCTTGGTAAGTCACCGGCAGGATTGCATTTCCGTCCGTGACCTCGAATTTCACTTTAAGCTGTTCGCCGCGCACCAGCGATCCCTCGCGCACCATGCCGCCGAGACGGAACCGCTGGCCCGGCTGGATCTGCTTTTCAGTGGCCATCGTCGGCGTCGAGAAGAACAGGATGGAGTCGCGGAGCGCATTGAGCACGAGCGCAGCCGCGATCGCCAGCACTGCGAGCGAGCCTCCGATCAACGTCAATCGCCGCTGCTTGCGTGTCATGCTTTTTCCTTTGTGAGCATGACGTTATCCGAAAACCGCTTCACACTTTTCGGCGTCATGCTCGTTACCCATCCAGTCCAAGACTTTTGAGACCGTCGTTCAGCAGTTGCAGCCGCGCCGCGTCGCCGCCGACGGCCTGACGCGCATCGGCGAGCGCAGCCTGCGCCTTGTCGCGTTCGCCGAGCACCATATAGGCACGCACCAGCCGCAACCACCCTTCGACATCGTTGCCGTTGTCCTTCAGCCGCGTCGCGAGGCGATCCACCATGCCGCGGATCATCGTGTTGCGGTCGCCCTCGGTCATATCTTTCGTGGCCGCGATGGTCTCATCGGACAACTTGGGCGCGACGACGCCGGCGCGCACCAGCGCCTCCTGCACCAGCGGGCGCCATGGCGCATCGGCGGGCGCCGACGCCAGCATGCCGCGCCAGATGTTCACGGCGTCATCCTTGCGGCCGTCCTGCTGAGCGGCGATTCCCATGAAATAGCGCGCCTTCACCTCATTGGGATCGAGCGCGATGGCCCGGTCGAATTCGGCCTTGGCTGCGGCAGTCACCACGCCCCCGCTCGACGCTGCGATGGCCTCGCCGAGATCGGCGCGGCGCGGCGCGCTCTCGCCGTTGTAGGTGATGGCATTGCGCCAGGCGCGCGCCGCGTCGTCGTAGCGGCCGATCCGCGCCAATACGGGTGCCAGCACTTCCCAGCCCCGGCCGTCGGTCGGGTTTTTCTCAAGATGAGTCTCGACCTGCGACACCAGCTTGTCCATCGACGCGGTCGCGACCGCCGCGCGGCTGCGCTCTGCAAGCGGAAAATCGCCCAGCGATGGCGAGCCGAATGTCGCGTAGAGCCCGACCGCGACCAGCGGCAGACCGGCAAGCGCGATCAGGGCGACGGCGCGGCGAAACCAGAGGCTCGACGGCGACGATGCACCCGCCTCGGCGTCCGACGCTGCGAGCAGCCGGCGGCTGATTTCGACGCGCGCGGCTTCCGCCTCGTTCGCACCGATCATGCCCGCGGCCACATCGCGCTGAACCTCCGCGAGCTGGTCCTTGTAGACCACCGTTTCGCTGCCCTCGCGCGCCGAGGCGTTGCCACGGCCGAGCGGCCACAGCACGGTAAATACCGCAGCGGCAGTCATCAGCGCTAATACGAACCAGAGCGTCATTCCACGGAGTTCCCGGCGAAACTAGAACCGTTACAAGTGGCCGGTTTACACCATGGCTGGCGAACGCGCGCAATTGACATTTCCGTCACGGATTCAATGCGTTTTGGAGCCAAAGCTCGGCCTTTTCCGCAGGAACTGATGTGTGGTGGGATTAAAGCCGCTTGGCCTTGGGGCGGCCTTGCGCTGGATCAACCGGCGCGCGGCTGCTTGGCGGGCTTTGCGGGCTCGGCCGCCTCGCGCTCGACCGGCCGCGCCGTCTCGGCTGCCTTGCTCGCGCCGCGACAGTTATCGCCATTCGATTCCGTATACATCAACAGGCTGCTGGAAGCCCTTGAGATGGCAGGGACCAATGTTCGTGACATGCAAGCGATCCTGGATGCGATCCTGGATGGCACTTGATACAAGAATGGCATCGGGCTCGGCCAACTGACACAAACGAGCAGCTAACTGAACGGTCGCACCAAAAAGGTCGTTGCTGTCCGCAATCGGTTCTCCGACGTCAATACCAATCCGCACTTGAAGCTTCTCCTTGCTTGCGAGGTTGAAGGCTTCGAACGCTTGCTGGATGGCGCGGGCGCATTGCACGGAGGCTGCCGCGTCGGCGAAGGATGCCATGATCCCGTCGCCAGTGTGCTTGACCACATGCCCACCCTTGTCCTTCAACGCGCGGCGAACCAGCGCGTCATGCGCCCGAACCATCTCCACAGATCGGACGTCCCCAAGACGCTCAGTCATGCTGGTAGAGCCGACGATGTCGGTGAACATAATGGCCCTCAAGGCCGAGTCGATTATGGCCTTGTTTTCCTCGCCGCTCGGTTCCGGATCAGACACTCTCCCCAGAAACGCCTGGACAGCTGAGAGGTCCACTTCGATCACGTCCTTCGCCACTTCGCCGTGAGCTTCGTCATGAACCCGCATCGCAGTTTGGATATCCGGTGCGTCGATGAGACAGAAGCCCGTACCGCGCGTTTCATCAAACCAATACGTCAGGAAACGAACTCCGTACTGATCTTGCACTTCCAGGTCTTTTCGATGGGCCTCAGCGATATCGGAAGCTGTCAGGCCCGAGAGATCGTGTCGGTCCAGGAAAATTGGCATTGGCGTTACCCCGTTTCTTCAGACGGAAATCTGCATCGAGCATGGTGTTTCGCCGAAATCGCCATTCAATGTACCAGCTTGGTAAGGCCATGGAAGTGCAGGAAGCTCGAGCCGGACAAATCGTGCGCTCTAATGTCTGCTTTGGATCATTCGCGCCGATTTTGGCATGCCTGCCGCTGTCCGGTGAAGGCAGCCGGGCGGCCTTGCGCTGGATCAACCGGCGCGCGGCTGCTTGGCGGGCTTTGCGGTCTCGGCCGCCTTGCGCTCGACCGGCCGCGCCATCTCGGCGGCCTTGCTCATGAGCGAGGCGTAATCGGGGCCATACATCACCTCGCAGAAGCGGATCGCGACCTTCATCTGCATCATGCGGAAGGCGCGAACCTTCTGGTCGTGGGTGCGCAGCGATTCCACCAGCGTCTCGGTGGCCTTCTCGACATAATGCTGCAGCTCGGTATGGGCGCGCAGCGACACCTCGTTGATCGCGAGTTCGCTGGCGTAGTTGCGGCACACCGCGACGAAGTCGATCAGCGCCGCGGTCTCCTCGACGTCCACCGGATCGATCCGGTTCGCCGCGGTCACGTCCTTGTCAGGCCCCTGCCGCAACAGCCGGCGCACGCGGCCGGGCACGCCGTCGATTTCCGATTGCAGCGAATTGGATATTTCGGCGCGGATCGCCGCGAGCTGCCTGCCCCACGCCGAATCTGAGCGGATGTCGAGTTCGGTCCGCAGGCCGCGAACGCCGTCATGCAGCGTCTTGAGATGATTGGAGGTATCCGCGAACTGGCCGCGCTTGATGTCGTTGCGCAGTTCCGAGGCGACGCGCGACAGATCATGGATCGCCATCGTCACGGTGGCGCCGAACGGCGTGCTGGCCACCCGGATTTCGTCGTCGGAGGCCGCGACCATGATCCCGAGGCGGACGATCTGCCATGGCGCGGCCAGCCGCTGCATCACCAGCGAGACGGCGAACGGCAGAACTTGCGGGGTTTGCAGCGCGGGCTGGTTCAGCGCAGCCATCGCCGAGGCGACGTGAGAGTCCGCGAACACCCGGATCTGCCCGGGCAGTTTGGCGCTGAGCTTGTCGAGCACATCGCTGGCATTGAGGACAGCGCCGATCGGCGCAATATCCTCGACCACGCTCGGCGCGCCGAGACGGCCAAGCGTACGCTGGCGCTCTCCGCTGGAGAGTGCGCCCGTCACATTTGCGATGGCGTCGGAGGCGGCCATCTGCATGGTGCGGACCGCCGCGTTGATGTCCGGTGTCGAGCCCTGCGCCAGCGCGGCCTCGAAGGCTTGAACGGCGTCGGGGCTGCCCTCGCGGCCGAGCCACATCCAGATCGGGGCCAGCGACGACCGCCTGATCTGGCCGGGCCGGATATGGGCAACATTCTCGACCAGAAACGGCTCGATCGGACGGAACACCCGCCGCATCGGGTCATCGGTGCGCGGGGTCATGTCCTCGCTCGAAGAGCGGACGATCATGCGCAACTGCTCGAGCACGAAATTCGCGACGGTCACGTCCTCGCCGCGCTCGATCGCACGCTCGAACTCGCGCATCAGCAACGCCTGCGCCTTCGGCGGAAGCTGCCCGAGATACTCTCTCAATCGCTCGATCGACGATTGGCTCATGCGCCCAAACGCTCACCTTGACTGGAAGCCGACAGGGCCCCACCGGGTGTCTTAGCCGGGACGTCGTTAATTTCGCGTTGAGGAACAGGGATTTGGGGGCGGACACTCAGTTAACCCACTAGAACACCCTGCATAGGCACAAACCAAGTGCAGGCACGTTGAAGTTGCTTGCGTCTGCCCGTGGTGAAGTTTCCCCATACTTCACCGTGATGCGGATTCTCGGGAAGAGGATCACAGCCAACCAGAAAACCCAACGCTCGGGCTGCATCTGCCTTGAATGTGACCGAGGAAGGCCATTCCGCCGAGGTGACGAAAGCATCCGGCTCAAAACCTGCTTGTTCAATGGATTTTTTAATGTCGACTGACATCCCTCCCCCAGGTTCACTTGAGGGCTGGAAGGCCATTGAAGAAAGACGGCGATTTCCTTCGATCTCTACTACAAACTGCGCGGAAATGCGCCGAATGAGGTCATCCTCAGCGAGGATTTCCGGATGATCGTGTGGGATCACGCTACCGTCGTCCTTACGCGGCGGCGGCGTCAACACCTGTTACTTCTCCCAACACTTGGTTTACCCAATCAAGCACCGGCAAAAAATCATTCGTTAGCTCAAGTTCAATTCCGTGGGGCTGGTCCGGGCTAGAGAACCAAGCAACCACTTCGTTGGGAGCCTTTACATGCAATTCAAGCGAACGGTTTGCGGTGTGCCATTCGACTTGCAAGTCACCGTCTGGACCAGGCACGATCTGAGGTGCAGGAGTTGTTTCTGGACAGATCCTCTTCAGCATAAGGAGAGCGAAGTGCGCGTTGTCGAATAAGACAGGATTGCCACGATATCCGTCCCACCCCTTGGGAAGAAGCGTAAGCTCTTGCAGCCTGCGCTTAACAGGGTTTATCCAAGCCGAAGTTGCTTCTTCAACAATAATTCGACTCGGCTGCAGCGCCACAAACGAGGCGCCAGCGCCAGAAAACGCCGAATTTGCTGTGATCGGGCTCATTTCGTGCGCCCCCATTTCTCGTGGGCTGCGGTCGTAGTTATCCGGATAAATTCCTCAGCAATCATATAGCGACCTCTCTTGATAAATTCGAGAGCTGCGGCATCTGTATCTGAGGGAGGCTTCCCTCTCACAGTAAGATTCAACGTCAAAATCTTCCTTCCAGCTGCATCAGCAGAAATAGCAGATTCGCGATGAAGACGGCCAAAAGCTCGCCCTTCTTCATCCTTGAGTATTGTGCGAATCGCGTAGTTCAATTCATCGACTGCAGGATGATCCGGCGTTAGGAATGAGAACCAGTCTTGCGGATAGAATGTTGTAGTGAGTGCCCCAATGGGGATGTGATTTATATACGAAATCTCGCACTGATTGATCATCAATCGCTCATTGCCACGGCTGCGAAAGTACTCCTGCAACAAAGATATTTCGCGCTCAAACTGAACAATAATAGCTTCAAACCTCGGGTATTCATTTGTACCCGTACCTACCTTCCGCCAGTTATGAAGCAGTCTATCCGGCTGGAATTGAAGAAGTTGTGCACCAGTCTCTTCTAAAAACCAGAAGCGGTCATGAGCTGCACCCGTCACAAAGCTGAAGGGTATTTGTTGGACTTGGGGCAGTCCGAACGTCTCGAAAACAGGCGCTAAAGGAGGCTGCTCCTGGACTGTGGGAAAGCCGGCACGAAATAGCTGCCAAACTTCGTACGCGAAAATTTGTTGGTAGTTCTTGGGAGGCTGGAACTGGATGCCCAGCACCACCTCGTTCAAAGGTGGCATACTGAATTCTGGCAGCTCTGCTGACGGCTTGGTCACGGCCATTACCAAATCACCATGAGCCAACGTGGTTAATAAATTGGAAACTGGTCATTTGTAAGCAAAGGTCAATTGTAGGTTCACGACCATACCGAAAGCACATAGCCCTTCAAAAGGCTAGAGCGCGGGGCGATCTGCATACTATTGTCCTAAGCTTCCCAAGGTCGAGCTATAAAGAAGATCTGCCCGAGACGGCTTCGGGCCCTAGCCCACCGCCGTCCAGGTGCCGTCGGGGTTGCGGCACGCCGTTCCGCGCTCGGCGGTCGGTTGGCCGTTGATATAGACGGTATGGGTGAAGGCCCGGCAGCGCGTCCCGCGCTTCGTATAGGCCGGTCCCGGCACGATGTTGCCGTAGCGACCGGACTCCGGATTTCGCCAATCCATGGGGACGCCGGGCGCACCCCGGTCGAGGGCATTCATCTCGGCCTCGTAGGCGTACTGGCGATCCTGATCGTCCATCGACGCGCCGATCCGGTTACCGATCAGACCGCCAATCGCCGCACCCGCCATTGCCGCCCCGACGCGCTCGCCGGTGCCACCGCCAATGGCCGAGCCGATCAGCGCACCGCTGACCGCACCAAGCACCGTGCCGGAATTTTCCTTCGGACCGCCGTCCGCGGCGCAGCCGCCGAGCGCAAGCGTGGCCGCGAGCAAAATAGCTGTCTTTGGATAGAGCATGCGGTCGTCCCCAAATTCGTGGCGGACGAAGATCGTCCGGCGGGCGCCGTTGGAACGGACGAATGGGGCGACAGAGCGGCGGTTTTACACCCCTGGCAACACGAGTTCCGCCCGCAAACCGCCGATCGGGGCGGCGCCGAGCGTAAGGCTGCCGCCGTAAAGCTGGGCCAGATCGGTGACGATCGACAGGCCGAGGCCCGAGCCCGGCTTGGTCTCGTCCAGCCGCTGGCCGCGGCGGGCCACCTGGGTTCGCTCGGTGGGTGACAGTCCCGGGCCGTCGTCATCGACAATGATGCGCAGGACAGGATCGGGCGCATTCGCGGCCGAGCGCTCCACCATCACCTCGACGCGCACTTGCTGACCGGCCCACTTGCAGGCGTTGTCGACGAGGTTGCCGGCCATCTCCTCGAAATCCTGCCGCTCGCCGCGAAACTTCGCGCCGGCATGGATTTCGCTGTCGATGAGGATATCCCGGTCGCGATGGATTTTCTCCATCGTCCGCGCCAGCGCCTCGATCACCGGCGCGACCTCGGTGACAGTGCCGATGGTGGTGACACGCGCAGCGATGCGCGCGCGCTCCAGATGATGCGCGACCTGATCGCGCATGATGTTGGTCTGTTCCAGAACCTTGGCAGCGAACGGATCGCCGCGGTTGATCCCCGCCTCATTGACGATGACAGAGAGCGGCGTCTTGATCGCGTGCGCCAGATTGCCGACATGGGTGCGCGACCGCTCCACAATGGCCCTGTTCGCATCGAGCAGTGCATTGGTCTCGCGCGCCAGCGGCGCGATCTCCTCCGGAAACTCGCCCTCCAGCCGCTCCGCCTGCCCCGAGCGGATGGCGGCGAGCGAACTGGAAATCCGCTTGAGCGGCGCGAGGCCGAAACGCACCTGAAAGATCGTGGTCAGCAGCAGGCCGACAGTCAGCGCTGCGAACGTCCCAGCCAGATACGTGTTGAAGGCCCAGGTTTCCTCGGAAATCTCGGTGGCGTCGCCTGCCACGCTCGCGAGATATTTTCCCTCGGTGCCGAGATCGACCGGCCGCTCCACCATGCGCAGATTCTGGTTTTCCGGACCTGTCACGTAGCCCAGCCGCACGCCGGACTGATCGAGTTCGACGCCTTGATCTTCGAGCTTCGGCAACGAGGCATCCCAGAGCGAGCGTGACGCGCGCACCTCAGGCTTGTCGCCGTCGGTGCGCGCCATGCGCCAGTACCAGCCGGACAGCGGCAGTTCGAACAGCGGTTCGCCGAGCGACTGCACGGATCTTTCGGACTTGTCGCTCTTGTCGTTCGGATCGTCAGGCTGCGCCGCTTCGGCGATCAGCGTGCGGAGATAGAAGTTAAGCCGGCGGTCGAAGGCGCGCTCTGTCGAGCGCTTGTAGACCGTCGACAGCACGACGCCGGTGATGACGAGGATCAGGACCACCCAGGCCGTCGCGGACAGGAACAGGCGTGTCGCGAGAGATTTCGTGCGACCGTTCAAGAATTCTCCCCGTGCTTGAAGCGCGTCCAACCGCGCGTCATTGCGAGGAGCGCTCGCGACGACGCAATCCAGCTTTTCGGGCTCCGGGACTGGATTGCTTCGCTCCGCTCGCAATGACGGCGTGGCAGGATTTCACTCCAGCCTGAACAGATCAAGCTTTAGCTCGCATTGGTCACGGGCGGCGGCGTCAGCAGATAGCCGAGGCCGCGCACGGTCTGGATGATGTCGACGTCGAGCTTCTTGCGGATGCGCCCGACGAACACCTCGATGGTGTTGCTATCGCGGTCGAAGTCCTGGTCGTACAGGTGCTCGACCAGTTCTGTGCGTGAGACCACGCGGCCGGAATGGTGCATCAGATAGGCCAGCAGCCGGTATTCGTGCGACGTCATCTTGATGGGATTGCCGTTGACGCTGACGCGGTTGGTGCGGGTATCCAGCATCACCGGCCCGCAGGTCAGTTCGGACTGGGCATGCCCGGCGCTTCGCCGCAGCAACGCGCGAATCCGAGCCAGCACTTCCTCGAGATGGAAAGGCTTGGCCACGTAGTCGTCGGCACCGGCATCGAAGCCCTGCACCTTGTCGCTCCAGCGGTCGCGCGCGGTCAGGATCAGCACCGGCATGGTGCGCTTGTTGCGCCGCCAGGCCTCCAGCACCGAAATGCCGTCCATCTTCGGCAGGCCGATGTCGAGCACCACCGCGTCGTAAGGCTCGCTGTCGCCGAGGAAATGCCCCTCCTCGCCGTCGAATGCACGGTCAACGACATAGCCCGCATCCGACAAAGCCGTCGTCAGCTGGCGGTTGAGATCGGGATCGTCTTCAACAACGAGAAGGCGCAACGTCGTCTCCGGATGGTAAGCCTGCGATAGGCTAACATGAACGGTACGGCGGTGAATGCCTCATGAACAAAGTCGTGCCGGAGATTACTTTTTCTCCATACTCACTTCTTCGTCACCACCGCCTTGACCAGCTTGTCGAGCACGCCGGGCGTACTTTGACCTGTAGCTGCGCAGACCTTTTCGCGGGTCCGGCCGCTCATGTAGACGCCTAACACGCCGAATCGGAAGCCCCAATAGCTGACCAGGAGGCCGGTCGCGCCGATCAGCGCGTTGATCGCCGTCATGTCACCGGTCCAGAATTCGTGCACCAGAACGACCCAGAGAGCTGCGCACTCAAGAGTCAATTCCAGCGCGTAAAGCGGACGCCACCAGCGCTGCAGCGCATCCTCGCTGGCGAGTTCCGCGCGGATTGTCGCCTGCGTTTCGGCGACCGAACCGCGCACGGCCTCGGCTTCGGCGCGGACGGCTTCGGCCCAGACATTCTCTGCCTGCGCAATCTGGTCCGCACTGCTCGTCGTCAGCGCCTTGCCGACCGCTTCGGGCGTCGCGTCGGACGCGCCGACCACCTCCGCGAGAATACGACCGGCTGCACCACCCAGCGGACCGCCGAGCGCCGTCCCGAGAATAGGCGCGCCGAGCCCTATCACCTGCTTCGCAATGTCACCCCAATTCATTGGATGTCCCTTCCACCAAAATCCGAATGAGAGTTGAACAGCGAGCCCAAGCAAAAACGTCATCGGCGGGCACGATGCGCTCCCTCTCCCCGCTGGGGAGAGGGTTGGGGTGAGGGGCTCGAGATGTCAGAATGAAAATTCGCTCCCCTCACCCGCTCACTACGTTCGCGACCTCTCCTCACCGGGGAGAGGTGAAACCGTGAGCGCCGCTTCCTGATGCGTGCGATGCCGCCAGCGCCAGATGAAAAAGATCGCGAGCGCCGTAATCGCCGCCGCGGCAACGACCAGCGCCGCGATCTCAAGCCGCGAGGTCGCGACGGCGCTTACCGCGCCCGCCGCGATCACCGCACCTGCGGACGCCGGCCCCGCCGGAATTTTCACAGGCACCACGGCTTTGCCCGGCGACGCTTCAGCGGATGCTCTCGCAATCGGCGCAAGCGGACGGCTCTGCGCCATCGCCAATGCCGCGGCGCGCACGCCGTTGACCCGCGCGGTCCAGCCGCGCCCGAACACCGGAAATGTTTTCAGGGATTTGAGAAACGCGATCCGCTCCGCGCAGATCGCAATCACAAGACCGTCCGCCGCGCGTTCTCGCGCCGCTGCGATCACCTCATCGCTGACGACGCTGGTGCTGTCGGACAGCTTCAGCACCCGGCGCAGCACTTTCCCGGTGCGGCCGACGCCCGAATTCACGCCGTAGTCGAACACCGCGTAATCGACGCCGGCCGGAAGCTCATCGCAGCGCATCGCATTCCAGTAGCGCTCGCGATAAATCCTGCGCGCGACGCTTTGCGGCAATGCGCGAACATCGTCGGCCGTGGCGTTGCCCTTCCAGTAACGCCGCGCATCATTGAGCGTGATGCCGAAATTGGTCGGCCCGCCGGGATCGGACGGATGATCGGTGTAGCCGCCCTCGTCCTTCAGCAATCGCGTCAGCGCCATTTCATAGGACGCAGCCGCCATCTCAGAAGACCCACGCGACGAGCGCGAGCGACGCGATCCACACCATCAGCG
Source organism: Afipia massiliensis (assembly GCF_014203115.1). GTDB lineage: Bacteria > Pseudomonadota > Alphaproteobacteria > Rhizobiales > Xanthobacteraceae > Afipia > Afipia massiliensis. The sequence continues at coordinate 520,910 of NZ_JACHIJ010000001.1, forward strand.
CGACCTTGGGCCGTGCCGCGACCTGCGTCGCGAGCCATGCCGCAGACGCGGAAAGACGATCACGCAACGACGTGAGGTTCATACCGGTTCTCCATGTGAAAACGGCCCGCAAGGGCGGGCCGTTGGTGCGATATTCGCAGGGGTTATCGTGGTTCGGCCGTCTTGCTCACGTAGATGGCCCGTTCTAAAGGTAGGCCTTCATCCAGGGCTCACAGGCGGGCGACGAGAGGATATTCGCGTGGAATTGACAGGCCAGAACTCACTCGACCACTACCTTGGAGGCGGAATCAAAGAGGTTGTCGGCTGGCTTTCGCTCACGTCCGCTGAATTTATCGCGCACCTGGCGCGATTCCAGACAAGCATCGGCATCACCGGCGACACGTGCGAGATCGGAATTCATCACGGGAAACTGTTTCTCATTCTTGCAAATGTGACATCCGGCAACGAACGCGCCGTCGCCGTCGATATCTTCAGCGATCAGCACAAGAACGTTGACCAATCCGGCTACGGTGACCGCGAGATATTCGAGGGCCATCTCCGGAAGTTCGCGCCTCACTCGGCTGTCGATATCGTTCAGGAGTCGAGCCTCGATCTGACAAACTCGGACTTCGCGAAGCGCAAGTTCAGGATGTTCTCGGTCGACGGGGGGCACACATCCGAGATCACGCAAAACGATCTCGCTCTGGCACAGACTTGCGCGATCCCCGGCTCAATCGTTGTGCTCGACGATATCCTCAATTCGCACTGGCTCGGAGTAATCGAAGGTACCGCGAGGTACTTCATAGCCTCAGGCGGCCTGGTGCCTTTCGCCATTTCTCCCAACAAACTCTATCTAACGACGTCAGATGACTTCGCCAGACGGTATGCGGATGAACTCAAGCGCGCCTTTAAGGACGCCATCAGCAAGGAGCCGGTTGAGTTCTTTGGTTCACAACTGGTCGTCTTTGGCGAGCGCCCTTCGCATTGGCACGTCCCCCCGGCTGAGCTTGAACTTGCCAGGGCGCGGCACGAACTCACCACGATCCGGAATACCATTTCCTGGAGAATAACCGCGCCGCTGAGGTGGGTCAGGTCAGCGTTCTCGTAAACTGGAGCCAGCGCATTTAGCGGAGCGCGGCTGGGTCTCCCGGTTGCGCGCCGCTAGGCCTCGCATCATGGCGATGATGCCAGGCGCTAGCGAGAGTTCAGAGGCAGATGAACCAGCCGAACACGGCCACAAGCGTCAGAAGGATTCCGATGGCAGGCCAGCGCATCGGCTTGGCTCCATAGGTTCGCGATCCGCGAGGGCGTGGTTTGCTTCAATGTTGGGGCTATTGCGATCCGGTGAGATTGCCGCTTGCGCGACGCGTGCTAAGGTGATCACGCGCTGGGCGGCGTAATTGACGCCGCAGTCAGAGGAACCCAGATGCCACAATCTACAAGCAGCTTGAACGAAGTTTTCGCACGGCGAGCAATAGCGAACTCAAACTATCCATCAGAGCTTGTGACTGGATTGAATCAGAAAACCATCGAAACTTTCGCGCGCTCAGGCTGCAAGAGATTTGCCGAATTTGGCGTGAATCTTGGAGCAACAACATTAGAAATCGCGAAGCATCTAAAAGGTGATGGCGAGATCTATCTCTTTGATTACCAGTACAATGTGGACTACGTAGGCGAGCTTCTTCAGTCCAATGGTTTCTCGAATTTTTATCGATTTGGATCGAGCTCAAAGCTTCTGGACAGTTACAACTGGCCCCTTTCCCAACTATTAGAAAAACAATCCGGCCCGCGGTTCGATTACTGTTTTCTGGATGGTGCCCACATTTGGAACATCGATGCATTGACCTTTTTCTTGGTTGATCGACTTCTGGCAGTGGGCGGCTATGTCGATTTTGACGACTACAATTGGAGCCTAGCAATATCTCCTACACTTGCACCGCACCTTTTTCCGAAGACTTCCGAATTCTACACCGACGAACAGATCAAGGACCGCCAAGTGAAGCGGGTCGTCGATCTACTTGTTAAAACTTGCCCTCGCTACGTCGAGATCGTCGAAAACAAAATCTATCAAAAAATCGCCAACGAAGGAGAATCCTCCTCGTTCGCTAAGCTGCGCTCAATTTGGCGACGGCTCGTGAGTTAGTTTGTCCGCGACCTTTGATTATCATTGCTCGCTGCGCCTCGACAACATTGCGCGCCTCTCAATTCCAGCGACGGACCGGCCAGCGCATGAGGCTTGGCTCGATAGGTTCGGGGGCCGGATGGAAGCTTCCCGCTATAGCTGGGCTGGTCTATGTTCAGGAAACTCTTTGGGGCCGCCGATGAATCTCGTGAGCAAAGTCCTGACCGGACTTGGCGTCAAAAACGCTGGAGCAAAACCTTTCAACGAGCGACCCGAGGCCGAGCGAGCACTCAAGGCCCGTGCGGCAACCGAAACCCTCACCGAGCTAGAAATTCCGACTTCCGCCTCCCAGAGCTGGGATTACCGCGCGCAGTTAGCCGCCGAGATGCTGGCTAGCGTTAAATCCGTTACAGACATCGGCTGCGGCGCGATGGCGCTAGAGAGTCACCTTCCGGACGCGATCTATAAGCCGGTTGATTGTGTGAGCAGGGATGCTCGGACCCTTGTCGTTGACTTAAACCGAGAGAATGCGCCCACGCTCGGAACGGATGCAGTGTCGCTGCTTGGCGTCCTTGAGCACATTCACGACGTTCCGAAGCTGCTGAAGGAACTAGCCTCATCATACCCGCTGGTATTGGTTACCTATAATCCGACAGATTTGTCAGCCGACCATGCCAGCCCGGCCAATGTCTGGGTCAACGCTTATTCCATCGCCGAGATGGAAGCGGAGTTCACTAGGGCCCGGCTGCGCATCAAAGATATGAAACAAGTCGGATCGCAAGTGCTGTGGTTGCTCGCGTCGGAATCTCAACCCCTTCAATTTCGTGACGCCTTCGCTGCAAACTATAACGATCAAATCCAGGTCTCTCAGTATCAGTGCCAGGCCATCGGAGGAGCGATTCGATCGCGGTCGCCGGGATGCAGGATGCTCGTATTCGGAGTCGGCAATGATACTCCGCTGTGGCTTGCGCTGAATCCCGACGGTGAAACGCATTTTCTCGAAGGCGACCAAAACTGGATCGCTGCGATCAAGGAGAAGATTCCAGATATTTCCATCGCCCTGTTCCCCGACCACGGCACGACGGTCCAGGGTTCGGCGACGATGGGCGCCGGCGATCTTTCTCGTTTTCCTCCACCGCCACATCTGTCCAACCGCGAATGGGACGTCATCCTTGTCGATGGCCCGTTGGGATATGCACCTGACGATCCGGGACGCGCCATCTCGATATACTGGGCCTCGAAACTTGCGTCAGATCGAACGCATGTTTTTGTCGATGACTACGACCGCGATATCGAGATGAAATTCGCAGACGAGCTGCTGAAGGCGCGCGATACCGCTTCGATGATCGTTCCGTCCAGCGACAAGGCATCGTACCGGAAAATGTTCTGGTCGATGGGGTCCATTGTCCGATCAGACGAGAAGCCTGTCGTCCTGTCCGTTGCAACCCCTGACTATGCGCGCCAATGGCGCTTCTGTATCGACAGCCAGAAAACCTATTGCTCCAGAAACCAGTACGACCACCGGGTCATTGACCCGACCAGATCAAAGCTTCATCCAAAATGGACGAAGCTCGAACTGGCAATTGACCAGCTCACACGCGGAAACGACGTTTTACTGATCGATGCGGATGCCGAAATATCCAGGACGTGCCCGCCCTTCACCCGTGTTCTCTCCGATCATCCCCGTCATGATATTTTCTTCGTCCGCGGGATCTCCGGACGCCCAAACTCCGGTGTCATGATACTGCGCGGCGGAAAGGACAGCATCGCAGTTCAACTTCTGAATGCCTGTCTCTCCACGCGTCTGGAAACCGTACCTCCAGACGATTTTGTGACAGCAGAAGGCGAGAACGGGCACATCATCTGGCAACTCCAGAAAACCCCTTTCGCGCAAAGCGCTCATGAACTCGATCGAAGCTGGAATTGTTCGATCCCGGAGCAAGCGGAGACCGCATTTGTCCGGCACTATACGAACCGGCTACGGGATCACCTGAACGCTAAGCTATAGATACTGCCCACCGGTCGCCGCCGATCCCGCAACGCTGCCCGGAAAGAAATTCGCTCCGCCGCCGTTGGTGTTGATGACCGCGTTGCTGTTTGCTGCGTAACGCGCTCCTGTGGCGGAACCTGAATATATGACGTTTGTATTTGTGATGAAGCCAAGCCTGTCCGCGAAAGCGAACACACTGGAGAAAGCCGGAGTGCCGGTGAGAGTCACGGTCAAATTGACCAGATTGATGTATCCAGCCGGGGATGCGGAATGATGCCGAACGGCGGAGCCGTTGATGGTGTAGTTCACAGCGTTAATCAGGATAGAGCCATATTGGGTCGCACGCAGATGGTTGGCTGCGCAGGCTCCAAAACTCACATTGCCGCTGACGGTTATGAATCCGCCTGTCGATGCGTCGAGCGCTGACCCCGATGTCGTTGTCCTGAATTCAAATCCCTCAACGTTGAGACGTCCGTTGGAACTGCAAGAGATGCAGGCTGCGCCTGTTGTGGAGATGATGCAGTTCGCAGGCGTTGTCGTATCCCCCCGCAGCGTGACCGTGCCGGCGCCGATCCATGCGCCATTGACCGCAGCACCGCTGGTGTACGTGCCGGAGCCAACCTGGATCGTCACATTGTAAACTGACAGATCGAGTGCGGCGACAATGTCGATGGCCTTCTGTATCGTCAGAAATGCGCCGCCGGACGCATTCGATAATCCGTCGTTGCTGTTGCTGCCGTCAGTGCGCACATAATAGGTACGGTTCGCGGTGAGCACCTCGCGACCGCCGGACCGCGCGACCGCATACCAGCGCGCCGCCGTGCCATCGTAGCGCAGGATCGCCGCCTGCTTCGCGCCGATGGCGAGGTCGTTCCCGAGCGTGAAACGATTGGCAGCCGCCGACGATGCGCTCTCATTCAGCAGCAAGATAATCTGGCTGCCGGTGTTGACGAGCGCGATGACCCGCCCCTCCGCCCCGCCCGCTAAACCCGACACGCTGCGCGAGGCATCGGACGACAGGTTGAGAACGGCGGCCGAAACCAGTCCGGTGGGGCTGTAGTCGTTCTGGTTCGATGTGATCTGCGACGGCGAGATCACGCTGGTGAGCGCAAGACCGCGCGGCAACGCCGCGTTGCCTGAGATCTGGTCGATCAGCAGCGCCTCGACAAACACCGATCCGTCGTTCGAGACCTTGAGCTTGAACGCGTCCGACCCGATCAGGCCGAATTCCGCGCGGCCCGAGAATGCGTCGGAGAACACCACCGACGCCGTATTCGCGCCGGCCTCCTTGGAGATTTGTAGCCGCATGTCGCCGGTGCCGCTGTCGGCGACATCGATGGCGCTGAACAGCGCCGCGTTCGATCGCACCGTCAGCAGATTCGGGTCGCTCGCGGTGTCGTTGATGCCGAGTTGCGCGACGCTGCCTGACATGGTGCCGACACCGCCCGTGACGTCTGTCCACGCCGCGCCGTCGTAAACCAGCAACGTGCCGTCGGCATCGCACCACGCACACCAGCCAAGTTTCGGGGTGAGAAAGCGCCACGCGCTGTCTTCATAGACGGCCACCGTGTCCGCATGTCCGGCCCACGCTCCGGTCGCGCCGCTCGCCACGATATGACGATCGCCGTTCGCGGGCGTGAGCGGTGGCGCGGTTTGATCGGCATCGAGCACCCCGATCTGCACCACGGCGTCGAGAATCCGCAGCGCCTCGTTGTGCGTGACATGCTTCTGCGCCTGGCTGCCTTCGATGAAAGGCATCCCGAGATGGACTGTGTCTGTCATGATTGCTCAGAGTGTGAGGGTGAATTCGGATGGATGACCCCGCCCGACCGTGCTCGACATCTGCGACACCCGGCCGTGCAGCGTCGTCAGCGGCGCACCGAAATCTGCGAGTTCGTCGGCGGTGGCGTAAAGCGTCGATGGCGCAGAACACGATAGGCTCCGCACCACAGAAGCACCGGACAGGATATCGAGCGTGTAGGCCTCGGCGTCTTCGCCGAGCGGCACTTCGACGCCCCAGTTGTCGCCGTCGCGACGGGTGCGCCGTATCCACGACACACGGATGCCGCCGCCTTCACGCGACGCTTGGACATGCACCGGCGACAGCGGCATCAGCGCGGTCGGCTGCGGCGTCACCGTCATGGCCAGCGCCGAGGGATCGTCATGGCTGCGGCCGGTGGCGACGATACGCAGATCGATGGCGCGGTCGAGCGCGCCAAGTCCGCGCGCGATCGTCACCACATGATCGTCGAGCAGCACGAGCGGCGAGCCAGCGGGCAACGGATCGGCGATGGCGTATTCACTGCCCACCTGCCCGCGCAACAGCCGCGACAGCTTGTAGGTCTTGTCGCCCACCAGTTCGGCGTTGGCGAATTGCAGGATTTCCCATGCGCCCGATGCATTCAGCACCGCTGCCGCGTTCGCGCCTTCGAGCACCCGCGCGTCGCCCACTGAAGCCAGCGCGCCGCCATAAAGCCTGACACGCATCTCGCCGCCCCGATCCCAGCAGCTTGTCGGGCCAGCCGGAAGCGAATCGAGCGTTTCGCCCATGACCGATGGCACGAACGCTGTCGCCGCCTTCTCAAAGCTCAAACCGTCGGTCGAGCGCCACACCGTTACCGAACCCGGCCAGGGATCGGCGAAGATCGCCAGCCGCGTCAGCGCCGGCGGCTCGGATGAATCGATGCTTGGCAAATCGAGCACCAGCGCCTGCACCGGACCTAAAGCGGGCGGAATCGCGGGCGGCTTCACACGCGGCGCAAACAGCGGCACCGAGAACACCTCCGGATCGATGCTGCGCGCCTTGATCTGCCGCGATGTGGTATCCACCAGTTCGGAAATCTCGAACAGCCGCCGCCGCGCATTGATGGTCACGCCGATCACATCGCCCGGCGTCAGCGGCAGCGCCTTCATGCCGAGCGAGGCCGCGATGCTCTCGCGCCCCGCCCACAGATCCTGCAGCCAGATATCGGCGCGACGCGTTGCGGCGGCATCGTCGGTGATGATCGCGAAATCAGAATGCAGCGTGCGGTTCGATCCACCAACCAGCCGCCGCGACGTCACCGCCGAGCGGCGATAGTCTCCAGCACCGTCCGTGAAACCAAACGACACCTCGCGCGGCAGTTCGGTCTCCTGTCCGCGCGTCAGCCGCGCCAGTGCGCCTTTCTGCGGATCGACCAATTCGTCTTCCGCGATTTCAGCGACCGGCGCAGCGCCGCGCTGAATGAACGTCAGTTCTCCGCCCGCCACCGTCGCATCGAACGCATAGGCCATCGCCAGCGGATCGATCATCGCACGCGGCGACATTGGACGATCCACCACATAGCCGTCGCAGCTTTCGCGCAGATTGTCCGTGCGCGCATCGGCCACGTCCGCATCGTTGAGGATCGTACCGACCAGTGCATCGAGCGGCGCCGCGCCCAGCCGTCCGGTCAGCCAATGCCCGGTTTGCCAGTTCGGTCCGTCGCTCCAGACGTCCACCGCCGCCGGAAACACCGGATAAGGCCGCGCGTCCCAGGTCCACAGGTGCAGCCCGGACACATCGATCATGCGGCCGCCATAGACCGGCGATACGGGATTGAGCGTGTCCGCACCGAACGCAGGATCGAAGGCACTGATAATCGCCTCGATATAGCGGCGCTGGATCAGATCGTCGCGCTGGCCGTTCGAGAAATAGGGAATCGTGCCTTCGATCGACCGCGCGTCCGGAAACGCGCTCGGCTGGTTGGCGCCCTTGTCTACGGCGGGGCACCCCACTTCAGTGAGCCAGATCGGCTTGCTGCGCGGAGTCCACGCCGTTGCGCTGCCAAGCTCGACGCCACCGACGCGCTCGATGTGCGGATTGGCCCACCAACTCCAGAGATCCTTAGGCCGATAGATCCACGGCTTGCCGAGGCCGTCAGTGATCGGCGCCCGTGTCTGCGCGGCGCGCGCGACATCGTCGGCGTAATACCAATCATAAGCTTCGCCGCCGTTGAGGTTGGCTGCGAGATAGTCGCGGTCATGGATCGAGGTTGCCAGCGATGCGTCGAGGTGCCCCGCATCGTCGCGCCAGTCCGAGAGTGGCGCGTAGTAATCGATACCGATTGCATCGATGGCCGACGAGGCCCACAGCGGATCGAGCGGAAAGCGCACCTCGCTGCCAACGACATGCGAACCATATTCGGTCCAGTCCGCGCCATAGGTCACAACTGTGCCTGCGCCGACGACAGCCTTTACATCCGAGGCCAATGTCGCCAGCGCATTCACAGCCGGATACACGCCTGATGCTGAACGAACGCGTGTCAGCGCTTTCAGTTCCGAGCCGATCAGGAATGCATCGACGCCGCCACACGACTCCGCGAGGTTGGCGTAATGCAGGATCATGCGGCGATAGTTCCAGCCGCTGACACCGCCGCCGGAAAAGAAACCCGCGATCTGCGTCGCCGCCGTGCCGGTGCCGTCCGGCGATCCGACCACGCCCGGCGCGGGGCTGCATGTGATGCGTCCGCGCCAGGGATAGACCGGCTGCGAAGAAGCGCCGGTCCACGGGTCGGTCAGCGTGTTGCCCGCCGGAATGTCCATCATCAGGAACGGATAGAACGTGATCTTCAGGCCGCGTGCTTTCAGTTCCGCGATCAGATGGCGCAAGCTGTCGTCGGATGGCGTGCCGCCGTAGGCCGGACGCCCCTCCACCGTCGAGACCACCGCCGCACTCGCACGGCTCAACCCGGCGACCGACCACGTTCCGCCGGACGTCACTTTGATGGCGTTATCGACGCACGGACGCACGGTGCAGGTTCCTGCACGAAGGTCGTTGCCGAACCACGCGACGACGATAGCGACGCGCTCGAGATTGGGACAGGTCGCCTGCAGGTCGTCGAGCGAGGCGATGACATTTGCGGCCGCACTGGTGACGTGACGGTTTTCCGGTGCGGATTGTCCGGGGCCGAGCACGCGCACCACGGCGGATGTCTCGTAACCGAACTCGGTCGCGCCCGGGATCAGCGTCACCGCGCGCGTCATCTGTTCGAGCTTGCCGATCGGCCGCACGATCTCGAACGACAGCTGCGGAATGCGGTTGCCGAAGTCCGCCAGCGGCAGCCGCTCGAACACGACGTAAGCGAGACCGCGATAGGCCGGTGCATTGCCCGCGCCTTCCTTCGCGACGATCAGATCGTCCGCCGCCTGATCCTCGCCTCCGCGATGGACGCGCACGTTGAGGCCGGAAATATCGAGCGGCTTGCCGTCGGCCCAGATCCGGCCGACGTGGCCGATCTCGCCTTCGCACAACCCGACCGCGAAGTTCGCATAATAAGAGTAAGTCGTCGTGGTGACCGTGCCGCCTCCGCCCCCGCCAATGCCGCCTTTGCCTCCGTCGCTACCGCCCTCGGTGCGGGTGGAAACGGCTTCCTCAAGGCGCGTCGCCCAGATCACCTGGCCCGACAGCCGTGCGCGGCCATAGACGCGCGGAATCGGCGCGCCTTCGGTCGAGGCCATGACATCGAGATCGGCGAGGCGCGGCCCCTGCACGCTGCGGTCTTCCGCGAACAACGAACGGTCGATCATGTTGCCGACGAGCGCACCGGCGATGCGGCCCGCGATCGCGCCTGCCGGGCCGAACACCCCGCCCGCGGCGCCGCCGGCAACTGAAAGAACAAGTGCGGCCATGAGAATGATCCAAGAAGTTGAAAATTCTGAACTCGTCATTGCGAGCGAAGCGAAGCAATCCAGAGCTACAAGCAAGGGACTGGATTGCTTCGTCGCTACGCTCCTCGCAATGACGGTGGTTAGTCCGTCACTCCGGGAAACCGAAACACATAGGCGAGGCGCCGCCGCCACCATGGCGACAACGCGACCTCGCTCACCGCAGCCCCATCGTGCGCGTGAATCATGGTGCCTTCACCGGTCGCAATCGCCGCATGCTTGGCCACGTATCCGTCGCGCCAGCGAAACAGCAGCACGTCGCCGCCGCCGATGTTGTCGCGTGCGACCGGCACGAGATGCCGCATGGCGGCTTCCACCAGCGTCTCCGCTCCGGATGCTTCGGCCCAGTCCGGCGCGTAAGGCGGCGGCGTCTCGGGCTCGGAGCCGACGCAATTGCGCCAGACCCCGCGCACGAGGCCGAGGCAATCGCAGCCGACGCCTTTCAGCGAGCCCTGATGACGATAACGCGTGCCGATCCAGTCGCGCGCCTCGGCGACGATGGCGGCGCGGGTGAGAATGGTCATGATCCTGATCCACCCACGAATGACCCGCCATCATTGCCAGCGCCCGCGTCCGGAGACGCGATAACAAAGTCATTGCCCGGAATGTGCGGAAAGCCGCGAAAATTGACGATGTTGTTGAACCGCTCACGGCAGGTCGCAAACCGCTTGTCGCATCCCGCCGTCACCACAAACGCATCGCCGCTCGCGACAGGCTCCGGCATCGCCTGCCACAGCGACAGCCGCGCGTGTCCGGACGCCGTGCGATGCTCCTTGATCTCGACGGACAGACCGTCGTTGGCGCCGGATGTCCAGGTCAGCTTGCCGCCCGTGAAAATGCCCTCGGAAAAGCCATCGAGCCCCGCCGCGACAATGGTGGACGTGGACTCGGTCGACGTCACACTGCCCTCGACCTGCAACCCCGCAGCGACAAGGTTGAACTTGCACTGCGCATCGCCAAGATCCGCGCCGCATCGCGCCGTGAACAAACGTCCGCTCTGCTGCGACAGTTGATCGGCCAATCCGCGCAATTCCGCGCTGAACGCCTGCCCCTCGCGCTTGACTTCCCCCAGTGTGGAACGGGCCGTCAGCACACGCAGCGACACGTCGCTCCAGTCCACCAGCCAGCTCTCGACAGCCGCCGCATCATAGCGGCCGGCTGCGAGATCGCTTTCGAGCAATGCCTCATCCGACAACGCGCCCGCAATCTCCGCGCCGTCGACCGACAGGTCGAAGCGGCTGGTGGCCTCGGACGAAGTGAAGCTGGTGCCGGCGCGATAGGTCACGCCCGCAATGACGAGATCGTCGTCATGATCGGTGAAGCCTTGCACGACGCCATCACCCCGCGTCAGCTTCCAGCAGTGACATAATGTCGTCACGCCGGAATCGAGCTTCGCCTGCAAGGCGGAAGGAATGTCTCGCATGTTATCTTCCTTCCACCCTCCCCTTGAGGGGGAGGGTCGACGCGAGTGCAACGAGCGTCGGGGTGGGGTGAGGTCTTACACAGATGGGTCACCCCACCCCGGCTCGCATCTCGCTTCGCTCGCTGCTTGCCGACCCTCGCCCTCAAGGGGAGGTTAAAGTCATCGTCTGATTTCCAGAATGATCACGGCCGGATCTCCACCAGCGGGATTTTCGGGATCGCTCCCGCCGCGAAGGCCGACAGATCGACCTCGAGATAATCGGTATCGAACCGCACCGGCACGTCGAACAGATAGCCTGCCGTCACCGCCGCTCCGCTCGCGGGAATATGCCCGCCGAGAAACGTCACAACGCCGGTCGTATGATCGCATGTGAACACCGTACCGGACGCGACTTCGCTGCCCGCGACCGCAACGCGCACGCTGCCCGGCACGGGCTTCGCGATGCTGCGCGTGTAAGGCGCATAGGTACTGCCGTAGGTCTTGATCAATTGGAACGCCGCGCGCGCACCGTCTCCCGCACCCAGCGCCTGATCGAGCGGCGAGATGTCCGACGCAGGCGGCGCGGAGGAATGATCCAGCCGGTCGCGCCAGCGGAAGCCATAGAGCTGCCCCCGCCGCTCCTCGAAGAACGCCACCACTTCCTGCAAGGCATCAAGCGTTTTGACACCATAACCGGCATCGAACCGGCGGCGCGAATGCGCCCAGCGCGCGTTGCGTTCCTCGCGACCCGAGCCGAACGTAACAATGTCAGTGCGCCGCTCCGGCCCGCCCGCGCTTTTCAGCGCGATGTCGAGCGGAAACAGAATTTCGTGAAAACTGGCGGGCATGGTTCATCCCGGTGTTTGTTGAGGGCGACCGGGAACCGATACGCCCGGCGGTGATTGACTGATCGGATGCTCACGTAACCGAACGGAGATCAGGCCATGGCCCAGTGCGAAACCTGCGGAAACGACTACGACAAGGCATTTCAGGTGACGTTGGGCGGCAAGACCCACACCTATGACAGCTTCGAATGCGCCATCCACGCCCTGGCGCCGACCTGCGCCAACTGCGGTACGCGCATCGTCGGCCACGGCATGGAGAACAAGGGCACGTTCTATTGCTGCGACCACTGCGCCGAGCACAAGGGCGTCAAGGGATTGCGCGATCGCGTGAACTAGAGGCCGTGTTGCTGCGTCATCCTGAGGTGCGACATGCGAAGCATGGAGCCTCGAAGGAGGCGCAGCCGTTCATCCTTCGAGGCTCGCAAGAGCTCGCGCCTCAGGATGACGGCGATACCTACAAACTCCGCTGCCCGCGCGAAACCGCGCGCGCGATCTGGCCGGTGATGTAATTTTCCGAGCGGCGGAAACTGTCGAGGTCCGGCGTCGCGATGTGAATCGTGACGCTGCCGCCGCCGCGCCCGGCCACGCCAAGCTTGCCGTCCGGCCCGCGCGCCAGCGGCATGATCGCTTCCGGTCCCGCCTCGCCCGCGAGTCCGACGCCGCCCTGCATCAGCGGAAAATAAGTCGGCGTGCCGATCACGCCGCCGCTCGCGAACGGTTTCACAGCACCGGACGCTGCCGTAAGCGAAGGACCATTTCCACCTCCGACGCCGGCGAGTCCGGACAACAAACTCTCGATCCCGCCCGAGATGCCCTTCTCGAGCGGCTTGAATGCAAGCCGCACCGCCATATCCGACAACCGCAGCGTCAGCGATTTCAGCACGTCGTCGAACTGCCTGCCGCCGACGACCGACGCACGGAATGCGCCTGTCATCGCGCGCGAAAACGCGTTCGCGCCTATGGTCAGTTCGCGCGTTCGCAGGCCGACACTGTCGAGCGTCTGCGACGACTCCTCGTTCGAGGCCTCGAAAGCCATGCTCATGCTCCACGCGGTTTGTCAGGAAATCTTTGCATCAGGTGCTCCAGCGACGTGCGGTTCATCGGCTCGCGGGACGGCCCCCGTACCGCCGCCACCGCATACGCCAGTTCACGCGGCGTCATCCGCCAGAAATGCTCTGGTGGCAGCCGCAGCACGCCGATACCGAAGCCGATCGCTTCGGCCCACGGGAACGGTTTCATGGCGCCTCGCCGATTGCGCCGTCGAACGTCGCGGCGATCAGGTCCGCGGCAACGCGCACGTAGCCCGCTGCGCCGCCATCGACGGTCATGGCCGCAACCTCGTCATCTGAAATCGTCTCACCCGCGCCGCGCAATCCCGCCGCGATAATCCGCACCAGATCGCGCGCCGACAGCCGTCCGGTGCCGAACCGCTCCGCCAGCGCCATCAGGTCGCTCGCGCCGAATGCGGATTCCAGTTCGGCCAGCGCGCCGAGGGTCAGCACCAGCGTGCGCCGTCTGCCGCCGAGGTCTGCCGAGATTTCCCCGCGATAGGTGTTGGGCATGATCAGGCAGCCGTGAACGTGAGCGCGCCGGCAGATTCCAGCGAGAGGTCGAACGTCACCTCGCCGTTATGTTCGCCGGAAAACTCGAGGCTCGAAATCTGGAACAGGCCTTCAATGGTGCCGAAGTCCGGCACCACGACCTGGCATGATTTCAGCACGCCGTCGAAGAATGCCTGACGCACCATCGCATCCGACGCCGAGTCCTTGAACAGTCCCCTGCCCGAGACCGACGCGCGCTTGACTCCCGCGCCCGCGAGCAGCTCGCGCCAGCGCTCGGTGGATTCCGCGTGGGTGACGTCCACGGTTTCCGCGTTGAACGCGATACGGCGGCTGCGCATTCCGGCGACGGTGACGAAGCTTGCGCCGTCACTCATCTTCAGCAGCAGGTCCTTGCCTTTCTGGGCGGCCATTGGTCTCTCCTTAGCTCAAGGGTTCAGTAACCGCGCGAAACCGCACCAGCGCGTGATAGGTGCGTCCGTCGGACTCGCGGCGAATGTCGGCGATTGAAAATCTCAGATTGACCAGCCGGTGCCCGTCGGGCGACAGCGGCGCATCGTCCAGCGCCTGCAGCAATGCGCCGGCAATGACATGCGCCTCGCGATGGCCGCCTTTGCGCGACCAGGCGTGCAGCGTGAGTTGATGCTCCTGCGTCTGCCCGCCGTCGGATGACGCATCGATCAGCCGCGCTTCCCCGAGCGTCACATAGGGAAACTCGGCGTCGCGCGGCGGCTCGTCGTAAACCCTGTCGCCGCCGAGTGCCGTGGTGAGCGCGCCGTCCGCCAGCAATGCGTCATGGATCGCGGCGCGCAGCGCCACGTTGGCAATGGTCATGTCAGGGTTCCGTGGTTAGGAGATGCGGACGTCCGCATCGATCTCGATAAAGCGGCGGTCGTCGCGCTCCCGAATCGCAACGATCCGATAGATCCGCGCACCGTCGCTGAAGCGATGCTGCAGCGTGAGCGAGAGATTGCTGCGCAGGACAATGCGATAATCCTGCGTCGCGCCGTCGGCATCGGCCTGCACGTCCCGCCGCGCGGCAAGCGGCGTCACCTGCGCCCACACCGTGGCGAATGTCGTCCAGGTGCGAACCACGCCGCCCTGACCGTCGGGTGTCTCGATGGGGTGCTGGATCACCAGCCGTGTCTTGAGTTGTCCGGGATCGATCATAGCGACAGCACCCGGTGCGACGAGATCATGGCGTTGACGCTGGCCGGCATCATCGCGACGCTTGAGCCGATGGCGATGAGACCACGGTTCTCATACCAGTGGGCCACCAGCATGCGGATCGCCTGCCGCAACGTCTGCGGCACATCGCTCGCTGCTCCGAAGCCGACTTCGATATCGAGCTCGATACCTGCGACGCTGCGTCCCGGCACCGGCAGCGACCATGCCGGCGCGGCGAGAACCCCCGCTGCGACATCGACCACGAAGATGTCGGGATCGATCACGCTGGCCTCACCCGCCGGATCGAACACGCGAACGGCGGTAAGCGTACGCAGCGGTCCGATCCGCGGCGCGATGCGCCCGCCGTCGGGCCATCGATCCAGCACCAGCCGCCAGGTTTGCGTGATCAGAGCGCAGCGCGTGAGCGCTTCGACATGGTTGCGCGCGGCGGACACCAGCGACGTGATGATGGCGTCGTCGTCGCCGTGTTCCACACGCAGGAAATTCTTCGCATCGGTGAGCGACAGCGGCTCTGCCGCCGGCGCGGTAACGAGGTATGCGGGCATTGGTGAGACTTTCGTGTGAGCTGAGATCACGTTATCTGCGTCGTCCCGGCGCAGGCCGGGACCCATAACCTCTGGACTCTCAGTGGCAACGGATCGCAAATTCTCGTTATCAACCGCAATGACAGGGAGTATGGATCCCGGCCTTCGCCGGGACGACCATGAATAACGATCACGTACAGTTGCTTCGCCATGACGTCGGTTGACAAAGCACGCGGGCCAAGGCTCAACCTTGTGGATGATCCCGTTTCCCCGCCTCTGCGCCGCTCTCATCATTTCATTTGCATTCGTGCAGCCGTCGCATGCCATTACCGGCAGCCGCTCTGCGCCGAGCAGCGGCGTTGCGCAATCCATCGTCACGGTCGTTGCCGCGGGTGGCGGCGTCTGCACCGGCACAATGATCGCGCCGAACATTATTCTGACCGCCGCGCATTGCATCGCGCCGGGCACGGCCAATCGTGTGATCGACTACTCGACGAAGCCGCCGCAGCTGATCGCGCCGCAGCAGGTCGCAGTGCATCCCCGCTACAACGCGCAATCCATCGCGGCCCATCGGGCGACGGCGGATGTCGCGCTGCTGCGCTTGTCCGCGCCGATGCCCGGCAAATCGGCCGCGCTTCTCGGCGTGCCGCGCATTCCCTTTACGCCCGTGTCGCGCTTCACCGTCGTCGGCATCGGATCAACGGTCGCAGGAAGCGACTCCGGCGTCGGCACGGCCCGCGCCGCGCCGCTCGCTGTGACCGGCCAGCCCGGGACCTTGCAGGTGCGCCTGGTGGATCCGCAAACCCAGAACAAAGCTGCGGGCATGGGCGCCTGCACCGGCGACTCCGGCGCACCCGCGTTTGAAGATCAGGATGGCCGCAGCGTCATTGTCGGCGTGGTGAGCTGGTCGACGGGCGCGAACAATTCCGCGGGCTGCGGCGGCCTCACCGGCGTGACCCCGCTCACATTGTATAACGACTGGATCGTAAAGACCGCGCGAAGCTGGGGCGCGGCGATTCCGTAAAGTTAACTGGCTACCTCCGCAGTGCATCTCGGGTTCCCGCGCCGAGGCCTGACAAATGTCAGACGATCCCCTACTCTCCGATTCATGAAACAAAACCGGAGACCATCATGATTTCACGACGTGGTATCATTGGACTTCTCACCACATCGCTGCTGCTGCCCGCCGCAAGCGCGGCGGCGCGGGACACGATGCTGATGGGAACCGTGAATTATCGCGAACGGATGGCGCTGCCGCCGAATGCGACCGTGCTCGTGCAACTTGTCGATATCTCCCTTGCCGACGCGCCGGCACAGATGATCGCGGAAGATCGCATCACCGGCGCCACCGGCAGTCCGATCCCCTACCGGCTGCGCTTCGACATCACGAAGATCGAGCCGCGCCGCACCTACGCGATGCAGGCCCGCATCTCCGACGGCGATCGCCTACTGTTCATCAATACCACCCGCCACGAGGTCTTTGCCGGCGGGCGCAACAACACGCGGATTCTCGTGCAGCGCGTCAGCGAGCAGCCGCGTTAAGCTCTGTTGCCGCGCCTGTCTGCTTCATCAACCAACCGGATTGACGACGATGCCTCAAGCTCTCGCGTATCTCCTCCGATTGATCGCGATTGCGACGGTCTCCGCCGCGTTGGTATCCGCCGCCCAAGCGCAGCAGATGGACACAAAAACGCAGCGTCAACGCCCGCATGCGGCGAAGCCGGATCACACCGCGAAACATAAGCCGCTGGCGCGTCCGCGCACCACGACGTCCTGTTCTGAATTCGGCGCGGGCTTCGTGCGTATGCCGGGTTCGGACAGTTGCGTCCGTTTCGGCGGATCGGTCGGCATCGGTGTGGGGACCGTGCCCTAAGGCCCGATCCCGCATCGTCGGGATCGGTTTCTGGCGCTATAAAGATTTGCGCGACTGCCCGTAACGATCCGCCTGGTTCAGTGACGCTGTCCGCGATGCCGATACTTCTTGCGCGGATGCACCGACTGCGGATGCACATAGGGCTGGCGGTAAGATTCCCGATAGCGTTTCCGCGATTCCTCGAGCGCCCGCTGATAGCCGGGCGAACCCATGATGTTCGCCGCTCCTCCGCCGCGCGCTGAGGCGGGTGTAATGCTCGGGAGCGCCGCTGCGATCACAAGTAGAAAGAAAGCTGCGGCCCGCTTGGTGTGACAGTTCATGTTCGGCCTCTGCACACGCCGGTTCCGGACACCAACCGCGCATCGGCCTGAATGTTCCGCTGCCGCAATACAAAGGCACAAACCCGGAAGCGATCAGGCGGCGCTTCGCACGGAAAGCCGGAGCATCAACCGCCGAACCTGTAGTTCAAGCCGATCCGCACGATGTTCAAGTTGGTGGTGAAATTCGCGGAGTATGATGCCGGCACGGTGCCCGCCTGCGACGTTACCGCAACCACGTTCATAGTCTCCTTGAACTGCGCGAAAAGATACTCGCCCTTCACGGACCATTTCTGCCCAAGCGCGTATTCAAGCCCGCCCCCCGCCGTCCAACCCGGAGTAATGCCGTTTGACGCCCCGGAAAAACACAGATCTGGAGCCGCATTAATGCTGCCGCAAGCGAACGTGTAGACCACTCCATTCGGACCAGCCAATGCTCCAAGGAAGCCTGTGTTAGTGACGGTGGACGCCGCGTTGTTCAGATGAGCGTAGGCAAAGCCGCCGGTGGCGTAGATCAGCAGCCCGTCGTCGGCCAGATAACCGAGCCGGGCGCGCACCGTGCCGAAATAGTCGATACTCTGACTTGTCGAGGTCGATACTTGCCCGACTAAATACGAAGTCGTGCCTCTCCCATCGATGCCCGCGCCCTGGAAGTCCGCTTCAAAGCCAGCCACCCATCTCGGGGCGAACTGATAATTGTAACCGACCTGAATGCCGCCAAGCGCTCCGGAGGAGCGATTGCGGTCGCCGTTGGTTGAGAGCGGGAAGAAGTTCGGGGTAGAAAATACAAACGACATAAGAGCATCGTTTGCGGCGTAGCCAACATCCGTGTTGGCCCAGCCTCCACCCACGTTCAGACCGGCATACCAACCGCTCCAGTTCGCCACCGGCGCTGGCGGCGCCTTGCGTATGAGATCGGCACCTTGCGCGGTGGATGCCGCTCCGAGCGTCAAGGCTGCAGCAATCAACAAGTGCTTCATGAAATGCCCCCTCGGAAATATCGCAACTGTAAAGCTTCATTCTAGGTCGAGTCTGCGGGCATCGGATGTAGCAGCCGCGCAACACCCAAAGGTATTCAAGGATATGCTGCGGTACAACAGTAGCGCACCTGTCAAAATCCCTATCTTTGAGAAATTCTCTCGGGGGCGCTGTGCCCGGAGGCGCGCGAGGCGATGTTACCTTATCACTCCGGCACTTGTCTTGCGCTCTCCATATCCAGAGCAAGTGTCGTCATCGCGGACTTCAGACGCACTTGAATATTCTGATGAGCATAGAGCGGAATAAGAAGCCGCCGCTGGTCGCGGGTCCTTAGCGATGTGGTGCTTATAACTTATCGACGCAAAAGATCGGATAGTTCGCCATCAAGCGAGCTCAGGTACAGGCCGGCATCAATAGACTGCGGGTACGATCCAGAGTTTGCAATGGCTTGAATTTGCTGTCGAGCCTCCTCCGGAAATACACTCATTAGACTTCTTGCGGCGTTGAGCCGGACCTGAACATTTGGATGATCGAATAGTTTCATCAATGCTCTGCCGCGATCGTCCGGACGACGTTTCAGTTCCTTGCTGATTTCATAAATTTGATCACCCAGCCGATTTACCAGCGAAGTCTTCACTAAATCAGCTGCAGCACCCTGCCGTATGCTCAGTTGTGCATACCGTTCGAGCAGGCCTTCAATAGTCAAGCTCGCGACGTCAAATCTCGTCATTTGAGCACTCCATAATCCCGGAGTATTTTGAGGCCGTACAGCCTTCGTGTCTCAAAATCTTTGCCTTTCAATTGATCCCGAGGCGAAAGCTTGGTCCCGTCCGGCTGCTCGACCTTCGTCGAATAATAGCGAGTAATTTCAATATGCTTCAAGACCGGGACCAATACCAAGTTGTCTCGGCCTTGAATCAGACTTTCGGGGTCTCCGGCATTTCGCGCCGCCGCTTCCTCGGCGGTATGATGCTTTTCGTAACCTGGGCCACGTGATGTGCGAACTCGATCCTGAAGTTCTTCCAAGTCTCTAGGCGGATCGTTTGCTGACTTGATCGCCGCCGTCAGCCGGTTGATTTTCTCAACTTGATCAAGCGCTTCGAAATACGCCTGGACGGCAGGCGTATATGCGAAGTGATCTCTACAATTATGATTGGGAGAAACTGGCGCCGGCAGCGCTCACCTCTCCCCGCAAAAGCGGGGCGAGGTAGAAGACCGTACCGCGTCCAGAACGCCGCGCTCAACTCGCCGCGAACTTGACCAGCTTGATGGCATCGAAATCCTGGACGCCGCCGCCGACGCGCTTGGTGGTATAGAACAGCACATAGGGCTTGGCGGAATACGGATCGCGCAGCACGCGCACGCCAAGACGATCCACAATCAGGTAGCCGCGGCGGAAATCGCCGAACGCGATCGACAGCGAGTTCGCGCCGATGTCCGGCATGTCCTCGGCCTCAACGAGCGGAAACGTCATCAGCGATGCGCGTCCGCCCGCCTGCGCCGGCGGTTGCCACAGATACGCGCCGCCGGAGTCCTTGAACTTGCGGATCGCCGCCTGCGTCTTGCGGTTCATCACGAAGGCGCCGTTCTGGCGATAGCCCGCCTTCAACGCGTAGATCGTATCGACCAGCACGTCTGACGGATTGCTCGATGGAAACGCGCCCGCCGAGCCGCTCGCGACATAGCCGAGATTGCCCCAGGTCCATGAGCCGTTGGCCACCGCCGTGTAGTTGAGGAAGCCCTTCGGCTTGTTGGTGCCGTCGCCATTGACGAAGGCCGCGCCCTCCTGCACCGCGAAGGTCAGCTCGACCTCGGAGGCGATCCACTCGTCGATGTTCACCGCCGAGTCGTCGAGCAGCGTCGCGGTCGCCGCCGGCATCGCGTAAAGCTCCATCGCCGGGAAGCTGAGCGCATCGAGCGTCGGCGACGTGGTCTGTGCGCGCGCGTCGGTCTCGCCGACCCAGCCGGTCGCGGGACCTGCGGTCATGAACGGCTTCTTGTAGACGTTGCCGGAGATCTCCCGCACTGATGAGATGGCGCGAATCGGCGAGATCGCCGCGAGCCGCGAGCCGATTTCCTGCTCGAGCTGCGCAGGCACCAGATAGCCGCCGTCGGCGTTGGAGCCGACCGACAGCGCCTTGGTCTCCATCAGGCGCAGACCCGAACTCTCGCCCTGGCGCACATAGGCATCGAACGCGCTCTTGTGCTCGCGCGCGGATGCATCGGTGAAGCGCACGCGGCCGCCGTCGAGCAGCCCTCCGTCAAGCAAGGGGCGCGCGCCCTTGAGAGCGAGATCGTCGATCCGCTTCATCTGCGCGTCGAGCGCGCCATTGATGCGGTCGACCTTCTCGTCGAGCAGCACGTCGGCGCGGCGGCCGGCGGCTGCGAGGCGTTCGTCGTTCGAGGCCTTGAACTCCTCGAACATCGCCATGATGGCGTCGTGCTCGCCGCGCGCGGCGGACGAGATGCCGGACTTGTGCTCCGGCGCAGTGTCGGTGATGTCGTAGTCCAGATTCCTGTCGAAACTCATGTGGTTCTCCTGGGTGGGATCGGGTTGAAAGTGAGATGCACAAACAAAAACGCCGCCTGAGAAGGCGGCGACGGGAACTGAATTTGGGATTATCGCCTTGGGCGAGTTGGCTGTGGTCAGCGCAGCGTGAGTCCGGACCGAGCTTCGTTGTCGGTATCAATCAAGCGTAATACGCTACTAATCGGCATGATAGAAAGTTACGAATTTCCGTCCCTCAACCTTTGTCTGAAGTTCATCAGAGCCTCGTACTGCTGCTCTGTCTCAAGATAATAGAAGTCTGGCTGATCCGGATGCAGCTTCTTGGTGTAAACGGGACCGCCGGCCAGTTCCCGCAGGAATGCTTCTCCCATACGGAATTCCTTTTCGTTACGCCAGGACAAGAAAAAACTGACTCCACTAGCGGCATTATGAAATTCCATTTCGAATTTGAACATTATAATCACCGGCCGATATTTTGAGGAAATGCCGTTTCAATCCGAAACCCCTTCGACACTGATCTATCGGGTACGATAACAACGCGGACTCCGTAAGTATCACGTATGTATGGCTGCGATCGCTCCGTGCGGGCATATGCTTCATAACCTGTCGGCGCGCTAAATTCAGCATCAAGGGTGGCTCTTGGCAACAGGCCATTCGCAACCCGCGCAACAGTCTCCGCATCTTTCGCGATGACTGAGTTGACTAACTTGTTAGCCGCCTCCAGCGACGGGAACGAGCCTACCCTCAAGCCACCCGCAGATCCGTAATCTCGGGCAGTCGCGGCCTCTTGGCGTACACGATCCAACAGGGCCTCAGAGCTTCTGCCGACATGTCCCTCAATTGCATGACCACCGAGCTCTCGCTCCTCCAACAGATCGACCGGATAGCCTTGCGCCTGGTCATTTTGCGCAAGCTGCGCTCCCGGTTGCCAAAAATTGTCCGGCGTCGCATCCGAAATAACGCGTGGGTCGTTGATGCCGATATTGCCCATCGGGCTGGCGAGTGAGCCAATTCCGCCTCCCCCATCCGTCCAACGTCCGCTTTCGCGGCTGCCCGCCGGCACGCGCGGCTGGTTGGGGCTGTACTTGGTTTCGGCAGCGATAAGCGCCGGGTAGACCGATGCCGGGTCCGTGCTGGGTTTGAGAAAGTGTGCGGCGGCGGGCCGAATCCAGCGGTGCGCATCGGGCCGCATGAAACGCGCGCGCTGGTGTGCGTCGAAGGCATCCTGATGTTGCGACATCAGCGTGCCTCCAAACCAGACGACGCGACGTTGCGCAACGCATGCTTGCGGCCGGTGCGCGTGTCCAGCCGGGTCGCAACTGGACCCCCGCGTCGTGTGGGCGGCGCCGGTGCGTCCGAGACGCTGTTCAAACCCCGCCACTCTTGTTCAGCACGCATCCGCAGCGGTGACAGCTTTGGCTTGGGGAATGCCTGCTTCACCGCGCGGACGCGCGCCCCCGCCAGCAGCGGGAACGTGACGATCGAAATCTCCCAGAGATCGACCTGATACAATTTTCGGATACGTGTCTTCGGATCGATCTGGCCGCGCACGGTGCGGTAACCGATGGACAGCCCGTCGATCGCGCCCTCGCTCACCAGCGCCAGCAGTTCGCGCCCGCGCGCGACATCGGGGATCAGCCGTCCCCTCGCCCACAGCCCGCGAAAATCCTCATGCAGATCGAGCCAGACGCCGACCGGCTCGGCCGGGTCGTGCTGAAACAGCATCGGGATCTTCCGCAAGCCCCGCTGCGCCAGCGTGCGCGTGAACGCGCCGGGCATCACCATGTCGCGCGCCTGGTCCACCTCGCCGAACAGGCTGGCGTAACCTTCCACCGTGCCGTCGCTCGCGAGCGAGACGCGGGATGTCGATGAAATGGGCGCGTGCATGGGCATCCTCGCGAACTGCGCGTGGTTGGGTCGGGCTAAACATTTCGGGAAAGCGTGACGTTCTAACTGTGTCGTCCCCGCGCAAGCGGGGACCCACACCGGGCATCGTTGCCGGGGTATGAGTTACGCAAATATCACGCGATGATAGACAACCAGGTAGTATGGGTCCCCGCTTGCGCGGGGACGACATCGGAAAACAACTGCGGAGTTCTCGTGCTTCCCTACTTCACGCGCTTCGCACTCTTTCGCCGCGTCGGTTTGCTGCGCGGCGATTTCGCCGATGCCGCTTTCACCGGCGCCTTGTGCTGGATCCTGTCGAGATGTGCGAGAAACTCGCGAAACACCGTCAGATGATCCGGCGCCGATTTCCGCTCCGGCTGTATCGCGCGCATGACCGTGTGCAACGTATCCATAAATTATTCCTCGTTGATGAAATGAGTAAGACTGCGTTGGACCTTCGCCCTGCGATTGAAGCGCGAGAGCTGACGGACAAACTCATCGAAGCGCCGCGACGCTGCCGCCAGTTCGCGCAGCGTGAACAGAAATGCGGCGCTCGCCGCCAGCGCCCACAGCAGCAGCGCCAGATGCGCGAGATCGCCGCGCTCGGTAAACGTCTTGATCAGGTCGGTCATGATCTTCTTCTTTCCGTCACCCTGAGGTGCCGCGCCTCTTGCGCGGCCTCAAAGGGCGACGGCCTTTCATCCTTCGAGGCTCGCAAGCGCTCGCACCTCAGGATGACGGCCTATTGAGAATTCACCCCAGCCGGTCGCCATCGGCCACGGGCGCGTAGCCGGTCGCCTCGCGCTTCTCGTTCAGCGTCAGGAACGGCGCGTTGGCGACACGGTCCCACAGCGCCGCGCGGTCGCTCGCCAGCGCGTCGATCCGGTCGGTATCCACCACGATCCGCAGCTCAGCGCCGAATTGCGGCGACAGCCATTGCGCCAACGAACTGCCGACGCGCGAGGCCAGCGGCAGGATCGTCTGCCGCCAGAACACGCGATTGGCTTCCTGGAAATTCGCATAGGTGTTGTCGCCGGGAATACCGAGCAGCATCGGCGGCACGCCGAACGCCAGCGCGATTTCGCGTGCGGCGGAATTCCTGGCTTCGAGAAAATCCATATCCTTCGGCGTCAGCGACATCGCCTTCCAGTCGAGCCCGCCTTCCAGCAGCAACGGACGCCCGGCATTCACCGCGCCCTGATAGGTGTCGGTGAGTTCGCGCTTGAGCCGGTCGAATTGCTGGTCCGACAGCACCGCGCCTTCCGGCCCGGAATAGACCAGCGCGCCGGAGGGCCGCGCGGCGTTGTCGAGCAGCGCCTTGTTCCATGCCGAGCTGGCATTGTGGGTGTCCACGGCGACGGCTGCAGCCTCGATCGGCGCGAGGCCGTAGTGATCGTCGAGCGGATGAAAGAATGTCAGATGCAGGATCGGCGGCACGTTTGACGCAAGCTGATCGAACCGCATGCTGCGTCCCGCGACGCTGTACTCGTAAGCCTCGGCCCAGCCGTCATGACCCGGCACCACCTTCATGCGATCCGGCCGCAGCGCATGAAGCTCACGCACCTGGTCGCCGAGCGCGACAGCTTCCACATAGGCATTTCCCGCGAGCAGCATATGCGCATACAGCGCCTCGAAGAAGCTCGCACCGTCCTGCCGCGCATTCGGCTTGGTCAGCAATTGCAGGAGCGGATGACCGTCCCGCTCCTGCGCGCCTTCATAAAGCAGGAAGCCGCAAGACGCGGCGTTTTCCGCGATCAGCCGCACCGCGCGATGCACGATGGCATTGGTGAGATAACCCTCGCGCGCCAGCGCCGCATAATCGCGCGGCGTCCATCGCGCCCTCCCGCCGGACTCGAACGCCAGCACCTTCGCCGTACGGCTGGCCTTGGCTTCGGGGGCGCGGAAGAGATTTTTGAAGTTGAGCATGACTGTCCGTTCTCCGGAGAGAAAGAGAAACGCAGGTGGCATCATAATCAGGGTCGTCCCCGCGAAAACGGGGATCCATACTCCCTGAACCGTCATTGTGGACACAGCCGTTTCGGCGCGCCATCACATCATCCGGTGGTTATGGGTCCCCGCTTTCGCGGGGACGACATCGTGGAGACCACGTCGCCACGCTTTCAGTTCACAATCCCCGCACCCTCGGCGCCGCGCGCGTCGTGAACGTCAGCGACGCAATCGCCCACACCAGCGCGTCGAGCCGGTCCGGCGAACGGCCCGACGACAAACCGGACGGCCCGAAATCGCACATCTCGTCTTCAAGCGCGGAAAACATGCCCGCATGTTTGACGCGGCCTTGTTCGTAGAGCGTAGCCACAGGTTCGGCGCGCAGCCACTTGCCGCGCGACGCGCGCACTGAGACCACTGGCACGCTCGCATCGACTTCGTTGATCACGGAGCGCACCATCTCGCCGCCCTGATTGACTTCAGCAACCAGGGCATCGGCCTCGAGCCGCCGCCACAGCGCGATGGCCCTCAAAGCCCATACCGCAGGCGTCGCCTGCGACACCGTCTCATCGGCGATCACATAAATCGCGCCCTCGCCCGTGATGCCCGCCGCGACAATGCCGCAGGCATCGGCGCGCTTGCCGGACGAGGCCGGCGGATCGACCGCGACCACGATGCGCGCGAGCGGCTGCGCTTCCGAAACGCGGCAACTCTCGACCAGCGCGCGCGACCATAGCGCATCGGGACGGTCCTCGATGATCTCGCCGTCCAGTTCCTGCCGTCCGAGCCGCGTGTCCCTGTAGCGCGCCAGCACCCCTTTTAGAAACGTCGGCGCGAGATGATAGGCGTTGGCCTCTGTCCCCGCACGAGTCACAACACTGGTCGGCTCCAGCATCAGCCGCTTGATCAGCGCGGTCGGCCGCGGCGTGGTCGTAATCAGTTGCCGCGGCTGATGGCCGAGACGCAGACCGAACTGCAGCATGTCGAACGTCGCCTCTGCATAGCGCCACTTCGCCATCTCGTCGGACCACGCGCAGCCGAACTGCGGTCCGCGCAAACTCTCCGGATCTTCGGCAGAGAACGCATAGGCCACCGCACCATTGCTCCATTCCAGCCGACGCCGCGACGAGGTCCACACAGGGCGCTCGTCGCGACGATGCACCGCGAGTAATCCCGACACTCCTTCGATGACAACTTCCCTCACGTCGTGCTCAGTCTCACCCACGAGCGCGATGTTAGTCACGGGCGCATCCGCTAATGGCGGAATCCCGAGCGCCTGTGCCCTCACCCATTCCGCGCCCGCGCGTGTCTTGCCGGCCCCTCGCCCGCCGATCAGCAACCACGTCAGCCATGGCTGGCCGTTCGGCGCGAGCTTTGGCGCCACCTGATGATCGTGCGCGAACACATCCCATCGCGCGAACAGCAACTCCAGCTCAGCCCGGCTCATCCCCTCCAGCAGGAAGCGCCGCTGCGTCCGCGACCAGCCCTTCCAGGCGGCGCGAAAGTTCGCGGCGGAATTCGTCGAGGTCTCGGGGAATGGCGTCGTCATCGGCGGCCTTCGCGTTGTCGTCTCCCGCCCCGCGCTCCTGCTCGCGCAACCGCATCACTTCCTTCAGCGTGCGCGCGAGCGAGGCCAGCACACGGGCGCGGCTTTCGGTCTCGATGCGCCGGGCTGGAGCCATTCGCGTCGGGTTGCCGACGATGCGCTCGATCTTTGTGAGTTCGCGCTCGATAGCGTCGCTGACACGCTCGACCATCGAGGTTGCGGGAGGCTGATCCGACGGCGGATCGTTGATGCGATCCACGGCGGATCGCCGGTTGCTGACACGGACCGGTCCGGACGCTTTCGCATTCGCGCTTTCGATCGCATCAATCGCAACGTGATCGCTCGCATCCGCGACGAGATTGCCCGGATGCTCCTTGAGGACCTTGGCGCGCGAGCGCTTTGCTTTCTCGGGCTTCGTCGCAACCGGCTTTTTCGCTGTCGTCTTTCTGACCGCGACTTTGCGAACTGCCGTTTTGGCAGCCGTCTTGCACGCAGCCTTCTTCGCTACCGGCTTTTTCACCGGCGTGGACGAAGGCTTCCTCGGCATCGTTGGAGACTCTCATATTGATACGACAATGCCGCGCTGGAGGCGCGGCGTTCATCAATTTGGAATGAATTTTGCTGTCATGGCCGGGCTTGTCCCGGCCATCCACGTCTTTACTCATGGCTGTCATCTAGACGTGGATGCCCGGCACGAGGCCGGGCATGACGAAAATTTTGAGTTCTCGTCGTGGGGCTCGGGCTACGTCCGGAAGAAAACGAACCAGACGATCGCCAGCACAAAGATCGCCGCGATGGTGCTGACGGCCAGCAGCGCCAGGATGGACGGCCCCGGCTCCGCCCCGCGTGCTTCGGTCGACGTTTCGACGATCCGGCGTTCGCCCTCCACGTGTTCGACTTTTGCCATTGCGTCCTCATTCATTCGAATGCGCGAAACATCTCGCGCAGCGCATGAAGGGCAACGCCCTATGTCCGGTGAGGTTCCTGACTCGATGTCGCCTCGCGGCGAGGCCTCAAGTAGTGCTCGAGGGCACAACTCTGGAGCATGCCGAAACCCTACTGCGGGAGCGTTACGCTGTCAAGGATTATTTTCCTAGTTCTTAATCTCAATGCACCGTATGTCGCTGGCGCGATATTTCGGCCTGCCGCAGCAGCTCAAGCGGCAGCCATGGCTTCTGCATGAACAGCACATTGTCAGGAACGTGTTCGACGCTCTGTCCCGACGTGAGGATGACATCGATATGCGGGAATCGCTCCCGCGCCATTGAGGCAAGCTCGAGGCCCGAGATGTCGCCGTCGAGGTCCACATCGGTGAACATCAGCATCAGTTCGTTTCCTGCTTTTTCAAGAACGACGGCGGCGGCTTCCCCACTCATGCACTGAATGACGTTCAGATCGCTTTCTTCAAAAATCAGGCTGACGAGTTCCCGTTGCAGCTGATCGTCTTCAACGACCAGAACGGTGTGCTTCAGAGCGCGTCCCATGGTTGCCTCCCATTCCATGATGGAAGGCAATGCACAAATACCTTTGAAGTTCAGGGCAAATGGGCCGGAACGAACGGCATCGCTGCACGTTTGAACGAAAACGGGGGTGAGTCATGAAGGAAGTTGTGGAGCGTGTGATGAAGGCGTTCGCGCAAAAACATCAAGCGATGACGCCGGAACAGGAACGCAAGGTCCGCGACGAGGTGTCTGAATTCGTTGCCGAACTTCTGGAGAAGCGCGCAGCTCAACTGACAAGGTTTGCCGATCGCAGACTGCGTGAAACCGAACCGGAGCCGCGCATTTGAGTCTCATTGAACCGAAGTTGTGACAACCCGCCTTACCACGGCGGGTTTTTTCATGACGGCACGAACCCCGCACGGAACCGCAATGCCTTCGAGGAGGTTTCCACCTCACAGTGTGGAGATCCGTCATGACACCCCAAGAGAGTGTGCTCGATGCGGTTCTGCGGGCACGAGGCATTCTGGCCGAGTATATCGAGCCAGGCCCACGCGATTGCGCTCAGACACTGAGCCGGCTTTTTGTGATCTTCGACGACGAGAAGCTGACGACTGCCATCAACATCCTGAGTCTGGAAGCGGTCAGCGCGGCGATGGCCGAAGCGGACACGACCAAGCGATCACCCGCCTCTCCTCGCCGTCGTCGAACAACCGGCTGAAGCGCAGACAACAGTCTGACATTGTTCCTTCCGCCATCTTTGTTTCCCGGTTAGCATCGGCGCGCGGGCAAAATGGCCGCAGGACAATTGCACGGAATGTCAATGAGCCGGACCATCGCCGCCAGTATGCTCGCAATCTGCCTTGCTGTCCCCTCGCTGGCGAGAGCGGAAGCGGACGGCCCAGACAGTTGGGCCGTGACCGGCGTCGCAGGCAACGATGTGCTGAACATTCGCGCGCAGCCCAATGCGACCGCCCGCATTGTCGGTGTTATCCCGCCAGACGGCCGCGACCTTGCCAATCTCGGCTGCACAGGCATCCCGAGCTTTGCGCAGTGGGAACAAATGAGCGAGCGCGCCAGGCGCGCGGCCGGCGCCAACCGCTGGTGCCGCATCCGCTATCGGGACACCGAGGGCTGGGTGCGCGGCAAGTTTCTGGCTGAAGGCAGCTAGAGAAACGGCGCGCTCTCCATAGACGATGCGGGGTGATGTCCCTAATCGCCTTTGAGCCCGCGCATGACGGCATTGGCCGTATCTTCCGGTCGCGTATTAAATGCGATGGATGCGCGAGGGGCAGCTTTGTGCACCACGTTGATCAGCGCCTCGAACAGCAACATGCTCTTGGGCGGCAAGCGAATCCCGGCGCCGATCACGACGCAGTCATATGGATGGGTCGCAAGCTTGCTTTCAAGCGCAGGGCCAGCGGTGTCGTCCGCCCGGACCAGACAAAGATCCGCGTGCCACCCCAGCTCGTTCATTTGCCGCATGACAATGGCAATCCCGGCATGAATCTTTTCCGGGCTAAGGCCAGGCGGTAGCGCAGGATCGGAGAAATCGACAGTGTCCGGTTCCTGTCCGACGAACAGAACTTTCGGCATCTCGTTGTCTCCAAGCCGGGATGATCCGACCTGAAGGTAGCGGTTCGATGGACGATTGGTAGCGCTAAGACGCCTCCACCCACCTCTCCTCCTTGTAGTCGAACCAGCGGCTGAAGCGCTTGCCGTCCCATTCGTATTGCAGGTGCCGCTCCTGCATCGGCACGCCGACGACATCCGGCCAGAACGCCGCGATGCATGAGCCGCCCGCGTCGCGGACGCTCGGATAGACGATGCCGTCGCTGCCGTCGTCGCGCAGGCCAGCCGCGAACGGCCGGCTGTGCGTGTAGCTCTCGCTGTTCAGGATCCGCCGCCTCAACTTGTCGTCGAGCTTCGCCACATCGTGCAGCGTGGCGTTCACACTTCCCAACAGCACACGCATGTCCTCGCGGCGCGGCGGATCATCTGAATCCGCCGCGAAGCGCGCGAAGTGATAGCCGGTTTCCCTGATCGCGGTGTGCAGCGTGCGCGCGGAGTAATAGACCCCATAGCTGCCGTCCGAAAAACGCGAGCCGTTGCGGTTCACATGGGTGAACGGCGCCATCACCCAAGATGCGTTCGGCCC
The DNA here is from genome assembly GCF_014203115.1 of Afipia massiliensis. GTDB lineage: Bacteria > Pseudomonadota > Alphaproteobacteria > Rhizobiales > Xanthobacteraceae > Afipia > Afipia massiliensis. The sequence goes on from NZ_JACHIJ010000001.1 coordinate 550,858, forward strand.
GGTCACCCGCCGCTCCGGCGGCACCAGCGCAATCTCGCCTGCCTCATCGCGCAGGCGCGGATTGGTCGCCTGTTCAAGGTCGGTCAGAACGTCCCACACAGCGGGATCATCCGAAACCCGCTCGAACAGCGCGATCGGCGGATAGCGGGACGCGATGATGCGCCAAGCCTCACGCCAGCGCACCCGCGTCGTGCCAGCACCGGCTCCGGTCACGACCACGGCGCGCGGGCGGCATCGACATAGGCGCGCACCGCCGCGAGATCCGTGACGTCGCCGGCGGTCATCCTTGCGAGAGGAGTCTGTCCCGCGAAAGCGCGGTTCGGGCGCAGCACCCAGCCGTCGGCGAGCGCGGCGTCGGAGTAGACGATCTGCAGCGCCTTCCAGATACCCGCGACATAGCCGATCCGGCGCAGCGTATCGTCCGGCACGCGCGCGCCCTTGCCGCTTTTCCATTGAAAAAACGTGCGCTCCGCAGGATTGCCGAGAATGCGCCGCGCGTCGCCATTGCCGATACCCCACAGGGCCATGATGCGGAAGAAGCCTTCCAGCGCGAGGCCGTGGCGGTCGGCAGGAATAAGTTCCGGAGCTATCTGCGGTTTTGCAGGCATTGGCCTATCCTCTGCAATCTTGCATAAGATAGGAACCTTGCCTGCGAGCGTCAATGGCTCACTTGGCCCGTGTCAGGGCCGGGAAAACACAATTCTGGAGCTTGCAGGAACCCTAACCCGGCAGCGTCACGTTGTCAAGGATTAATTTCCTATATCGTCATCGGCGAGACCGCCGCCGCCCTGCGCGGCGCAGATGCCGACGCTGACCCGCTGCGGAATCTTCGCGTCGCAGTAGCTGTTGCAGATGGGTCCGTTGAGCCGGGAGCACTTCGCCATGCACGCCTGATAGCTGCAGGTCACGCCCGCGGGTCCGGCCGCAGCGGCGGTCCCCGGCATTGCGCTTGCGATCAGATGGACGATCAGCCACGCGGTGTTCAACATGCACTGCTCCGTTTGGGGAGAGTGCAGCACGACGCGATGTCCCGCGCAACGCGGACACGTTCTCCCGAACTGCCGCCCACCTTCGCCTTATGCGCCGGAGTTTGTCACCGTTTCGCCTTTTCGCGCGAAGCGGCGTTCAAGGTCGCGCCCTACTCCGCCATTTCGGCGGCGGCCGCTTGCGGCGGCCCGGCGAGCGGGCGCTCTTCCATCAGCATCACCAGTGTCGCAGCGGTTGCAAGCAACGCCGCGGCAGCCCCGAACACATAACGGAACGCGACGATCATATCGCTCGCGGCGATCGCATGCTTCGAGCCGATCTGATGCTCGGCGCCGATGGTGAGATTGCCGCCGAGTACCATCAGAAGGATCGCCGTGAAGACCGCGACGGTGAACGATGCCAGCAGCGAGCGGAAGAAATTCATCGCGCCCGTCGCCGTGCCGACCTGCGCACGCGGCACGGCATTTTGAATCGACACGACGCTGACGGGAAACACGGTGCCGAGACCGACCGCCATCAGCGACAACGCCGCGAGCAGTTGCCACAGCGGCAGCGGCGTCGCCAGCGCGAGCGCAAACGCCGCGCATGTCGCGAGGCTCACGCCGCCGATCGCCGCGCGCTTGTAGTGCTTGGTGTACATCATCGCACGGCCCGCGGCCCATGCGCCAAGCACCGACACCGCAACCAGCGGAATCAAGGCGAGCCCCGCTTCGCTCGCGGTGAGGCCATACACGACCTCATAGTACAGCGGCATGTGCACGGTGAGACCGATCATGGTGCCGATGGCGCAGCCGCCAGCAGCCATTGCGTACGGCACCACCGTTCCCGACAGCAACGGGATCGGCAGGAACGGCTCCTGCGCGCGGCGAACGTGCCAGACGAAAGCCACGCCGAGGAACAGCGCCGATCCGATCATCGCAAGGATCGCGGGCGATGCCCACGCGAAGCGGTTGCCGCCCCATGTCAGCACCAGCATCACGATCACGGCGGACGCCATCAGCAGGATGCCGCCGAGCCAGTCGACCTTGCGTCTGCGATGGAAGACCGGAATCTTTTTCATCCTCGGCAGCAGCAGTCCGAGCGACAGCGCGCCGAGCGGCAGATTGATCCAGAAGATCACCGACCAGTGCAGATGTTCGGCGAACAAGCCGCCAAGCACAGGTCCGCCGATGCCCGCGGCCACCCACACCGATGAGAAATAAGCCTGATACTGGCCGCGTTCGCGCGGCGACACCACGTCGGAAATCACGATCTGCACCAGCGGGAGGATACCGCCGCCGCCGATGCCCTGAAGCGCACGCGCGAGAATCAGCGTCAGAATGTTCGGCGCGATCGCGCACAGCACCGAGCCGAGCAGGAACAGCGACATCGAAACGATGATCATCGCGCGGCGGCCGTAGATATCGCTCAGCGTGCCGTAGACCGGCGCGACCGCCGTCGCCGACAACAGATACGCGGTGATCACCCAGGACAGGTTGCTGACATCGTGAAACTGGCGGCCGATGGTCGGCAATGCGGTTGCGACGATGGTCTGGTCGAGTGCGGTCAGGAACATCGTGAGCATCAGGCTCAGCAGGATGGTCCGCACTTCGCTTTTCGACAGCGGCGGCGCCGGCACGATCGGCGGCGCTTCGGAAAGATCGATGACTTCGGTGGCGATGTTGGAAACGTCGTCCGGGTCCAGCGCCTGCGCTTCGTCCGCGTCGCCGCGCTGTCGATGTGTCTCGGTCATGAGCCTGAAAAGGTGGTCCGGGAAAGGACGTTATAGCGAATGGTCCAGCCTCGACCGGCCTGACCTTGAAATGCACGGGATGACGCTAGGTTTATCCTGTTTCGCGCGGCTTCATAAGCAGCGCAGGCGCATGGGTGCACCGCGCAGATGGATCATCACCTGCGCGTTATCCCGTGCCTGAAGGATGTTTAAGGAAGCAGCGCGAGTTATTTGGACGCCGGGCGCTTCTTCAGCCGCGCGCGTTTCGGAATCACGCCGGGCCATTGCACGATATGGTCCTCGAGGTCCGCCTCTTCGACCTCATCCTCGGTTCCCCACACCCGCCCCTGCACCGACACGCCGGCTTCGTGGACCGTGTTGGGATCGCCCGAAATCAGCGGGTGCCACCAATAGAGGTCGCGGCCCTCGGCCACGAGCTTGTAGCCGCAACTCGGCGGCAGCCAGCTCAACGTCCGGACGTTCTCCGGCGTCAGCCGCACGCAATCGGACACCTTGGCCGACCGGTTGGGATAGTCCTTGCAGGCGCACAGCCCCGCATCGAGCAGCGTGCAGGAAATGTGGGTGAAGTAGATCTTGCCGGTGTCCTCGTCTTCGAGCTTTTCCAGGCAGCAGCGCGCGCAGCCATCGCACAGGCTTTCCCATTCGCTGTCGGACATCTCCTCCAACGTCTTGGTTTTCCAGAAAGATTCGCTCTGGGTCGAAGGCGGCCGAGGCCGGACTGTCATGGCTTTGAACCTGTCGGGGTCGCGGGACGTACTTACGTTATATGGAGGCTTTATGAGCCTTGGCGCAGGCGGTGCAAGCGGCAAGGTGGAGGCCGGCGTTTTCCGTGCCGAAAAGCGTGGGCAGCGTTCACCCTCATCATCAAAAAACCAACGCGGCCATTGGTTTATGGTTCATGGTCGGCTAGAAGTTTGCAGATTCCCGACGGTGAAATCGGCTCTCCGGTCGCCTTGGGGATGCCGCAAATTGATCAGCATCGTCTAACCAGCGCTTTTCATCCGGCGACTCGGTCGTCGCGTTATTTTCAAGGGTTCCGGTGCGCCAGATCGTACCCAGCGAGTGGAAAAAGCGGTTCCGGCATTTTCTGCTGGACCTCGACGCGCGCATCGATTCAACGCTGTTCTCGTCGGGCGCGGGACTGCGCGAACTCTGGGAGCGCTATTCGACCTTCATGGATCGTTTCTATGTCGGCCGCTGGAAGCGCTGGGTCTTCGTCGAACCGATCTCGGAAGGCGCAACCATCGGCCTTGCCGGTCTGGTGCTGATGCTCGCGCTGGCGGTTCCCGCCTTTCGCGAAACCTCCGACGACGACTGGCTGAAGAAATCCGATCTTGCTGTGTCGTTCCTCGATCGCTACGGCAATCCGATCGGAAACCGCGGCATCAAGCACAATGACTCGATCCCGCTCGAGGATTTTCCCGACAATCTGATCAAGGCGACGCTCGCCACCGAGGACCGCCGCTTCTACGATCACTTCGGTATCGACATTGCAGGCACCACGCGCGCGCTGGTCACCAACGCCCAGGCCGGCGGCGTGCGGCAAGGCGGCTCGTCGATCACGCAACAGCTCGCCAAGAACCTGTTCCTCAACAACGAGCGCACCATCGAGCGCAAGGTGAAGGAAGCGTTCCTCGCCATCTGGCTGGAAACGCGCCTGAGCAAGAACGAGATTCTGAAGCTCTATCTCGACCGCGCCTACATGGGCGGCGGCACCTTCGGCGTCGACGGCGCGGCGCACTTCTATTTCAACAAGTCCGCGCGCGACGTGAATCTGGCGGAAGCCGCGATGCTCGCCGGACTGTTCAAGGCGCCGACCAAGTACGCGCCGCACATCAACCTGCCCGCCGCCCGCGCCCGCGCCAACGTCGTGCTCGACAATCTGGTGGATGCAGGCTTCATGACCGAAGGTCAGGTGTTCGGCGCCCGCCGCAACCCCGCCAACGCGGTCGACCGGCGCGACGAGAATTCGCCGAACTACTATCTCGATTATGCCTTCGACGAGATGCGCAAGCTCGTCATGACGTTCCCGAAATCCTACACCGAGCGCGTGTTCGTGGTTCGCACCGCGATCGACATGAATGTGCAGCACGCCGCGGAAGCCGCTGTCGAAAACCAATTGCGCCAGTTCGGCCGCGACTATCACGCAACGCAGGCCGCGCTTGCCCTCGCCGATCTGGACGGCGGCGTGCGCGCGATGGTCGGCGGCCGCGACTACGGCGCCAGCCAGTTCAACCGCGCCGTCGACGCGATGCGCCAGCCGGGCTCGTCGTTCAAACCCTATGTCTACGCCACCGCGCTGATGAACGGCTTTACGCCGAAGTCCATCGTCGTCGATGGACCTGTCTGCATCGGCAACTGGTGCCCGCAGAACTACGGCCGCTCCTATTCGGGCTCAATGACGCTGACGACAGCGATAACCCGCTCCGTCAACGTCATTCCCGTGAAGCTGTCGATCGCGATGGGCAAAGGCAGCCCCAACCCGCCGAGGGCTGGCCGCGCCAAGATCGTCGAGACCGCGCGCAAGATGGGCATCACCGCTCCCCTCGTCGATACGCCATCGTTGCCGATCGGCTCCACCGAAGTCAGCCTCGTCGAACATGCCGTCGCCTACGCCGCCTTCCCGAACAAGGGACGCGCGGTGAAGCCGCACTCCGTTCTCGAAGTCCGTACCGGCACCGGCGATCTGGTCTGGCGCTGGGATCGCGACGGCAAAAAGCCGACGCAAGCGATCCCTGCCTCGGTCGCCGCGGACATGTCGGAAATGATGAGCCACGTGGTCGACGAAGGCACAGCGCGGCGCGCCAGGCTCGACGGCATTCCCGCTGCCGGCAAGACCGGTACGACGAACGCGTTCAGGGACGCGTGGTTCGTCGGCTTCACCGGCAACTTCTCGATGGCCGTCTGGTACGGCAACGACGACTATTCGCCGACCAACCGCATGACCGGCGGCTCGCTTCCCGCACAGACATGGCATGACGTCATGGTGGTTGCGCATCAGGGCGTCGAGGTCAGGGACATTCCCGGCGTCGGTCCCGGCAAGAGACTTCCGCCGGATGTCCTTGCGGCTGCCAATGCAAACGCCAAGGCTCCCGAAGTGAACCCCGGTCCGCCGCCGATCCTGACCCGGCGCGGCGCGAACATTCTGGTACGCGTCGAAAAGCTGTTTGACGACGCAGCAAAGACCGTAAACGTGCCCGGCAAGACGACCTCGAACGACGCCGCCAAGCCGGCATCCCCTTCCAGCGTGGCCTTCCCGGACAGTTTCGCATCGGCTACTTCCGATCCGGCGGCGCCTGTGCCGCCGCGCAAGAACTAACCGCGTCATGATAGCGCTTCCACCGTGCGGCTGATCCTCATCACTCTCGTCACACTGACCATCGCAACCATCGTCGGCCTTGGCACGACATGGATGACGGCGACGCGCGGCGTCAACGTCGGCACCATCAAGATCGGCGCATGGACTGCACGTCCAAAGACCGGCACGAGCGACATCGACCCCTACTCGCGCGCCTCGGTCGCGCGCAGCGGCGAACTTCCGGTCGGCACCGGCGATGGCGTCATGTTCACGGCGACGACCGACGATACCGGCCGCCAGCTCGACGGACGATGCGATGTCGTCGTGAAGGGCGTCACGCCCGCCGCGCGGTTCTGGACCCTGACGTTCTACGATCCCAAGGGACGGCTCGTCGCCAATTCGCTGCAGCGTTACGGTTTCACCAGTCAGGAAATCGTCCGCGGATCGGACGGCGGCTTCGAAGTGCGGATCACATCGCGGTCGCGCGCCGGAAACTGGCTGCCGACCGGCGGTCTTGACCACTACATGCTGGCGCTGCGGCTTTACGATACGCCGGTCGGCGTCGGAACGCGCACGCAGAAGGATGCGCCGATGCCCTCCATCGTGACGGTGGGGTGCCCATGATCCGCTGGCTGTTCGCAATCATCGGCGGCGCACTGCTCGGCGGGGTCGTGCATCTCGTCAGCGTGCTTGTGCTTCCCCGCGTCGCCACCCTCGATGCCTATTCGCGCCTCGCGCCGATCACCAAGCTCAATGCCGTCACCGCACTGCCCGCGGCAGAGCCCGGCAAGGCGCCGATGCCGTTCATGGACCCGGCTTTCGCAAGCGCCGCCTGCCGCTACGATCTCTCGAACGGCCCGATCAAGCTCACCGTGCCGGTAAGTCAGGCCTACACATCGGTGTCATTCTACACGCGCAACGATGTCGCGTATTACGCGATCAATGATCGCTCGGCTGGACGGCGCGTGATCGAACTCGACCTGATGACGGCGGCACAACACGCCGAACTGCCGGAAGACGAGGAAGTCACCGCCGCCGACCGGCTGATCATCGACTCGCCGACCACAACCGGCCTGATCCTGCTCAAGGCACTGGCCGCAGAACCCGGCCTGATGCCGCAGGCGCAAGCGTCGCTGGCCGCTGCGAATTGCCGCGTACAAACCGACACGCCGCAAGCCAAGCGATAGTCCATTAGCTGATGCTCCCCGCAAACCGCTCGGCGAGACGTTCGCGGCGGAAAGCTTCAGCGACGAAATCGACAAACGCGCGCGTCTTCGCCGGCAGCAGCGTGCGGGTCGCATAATAGACCGAGATCGAGCCTGCGTCGGCGTACCATTGCGGCACGACGCGCACGAGCGCGCCGCTTTCGAGGTGGTGCAATGCATCCGGCACCGCGATCAATGTCACGCCGAGACCGAGCAGCGCGGCGCGGCACATCGCGGAGGGATCGTTGAACGCGATCGTGCCGGGCAATGGCACATCGGCTTCCGAACCCGCGGCGTTGCGCATGGTCCACTGCCGCACCCGTCCAGTCCGCGCAGCGCGCATCAGGATGCCATCGAACGCGGCAAGTCCCGTAGGATCTTGCGGTAGTGTGCGGCCTTTCAGATAGGCCGGCGATGCGACCGCGATGATGTGCAACGGCGCGAGCGGCCTTGAGACGACGCCCGGTGCGAGTTCGATACCACCGCCGATCGCCGCATCGAATCCTTCGGCGATCAGGTCGACCTGCCGGTTGTCGAATTGCCAGTCAGCGCGAACGCGCGGATAGCGCGCGAGAAACGCGGGCAGCAGCGGCAGAACGTAGTCCACGCCAAATGTCGGACTGAGGCTGACCTTGAGCACGCCGGCAGGCTCGCCGTGGTCCGTCGCCGCTCCGGCGATGGCGGCCTGAAGACCTTCGAGATTTCCGCGAATCTCCAGCAGAAAACGCTCCCCGGCTTCGGTGAGCGTCAGCTTGCGCGTGCTGCGCTGGAACAGGCGGATTCCGAGATTCCGCTCCAGCATCGCGACGTTCCGGCTGACCGCAGCCGGCGTCAGCGCCAGACGGCGGGCTGCGGCAGAAAACCCACCATTTTCAGCGCTTTGAACGAAAGACTCGAGATTGGCCAGCGTTTCCATGTTGTCATTTTATACTATTGCTTGAAAATAAATACAGCAATTCCCGGCTAATCAGTTGCCAATAAACAGGCGATATCGGGTCCGTCACCAGCCAAACGGAGCCACCCAATGTCCCAGCCAATCTCCTCCACCTGCCGCGGTTTTCTGATCGCCCTGGCCCTCGCCGGCAGCGTTACCCAGGCTTTTGCCCAGAACACCGGCGCACCCCTTGAGGCCAACAAGGCCGTGGTGCGTACGGTCATCGAGGAAGTGCAGCGCGACGGCAACTTCGCGAATTTCGAAAAGCTGTTTGCGGCAAGCTACGTCGACCGGACCGCGTTCCCGGGATTCGCCAACGACCGCGAGGGCACCCGTAACGTCTACCTCACGCTTCGCAAAGCCTTCCCCGGCTTCCGCGCCGTCATTCATCGTCAGGTTGCTGAGGGCGATCTCGTAACATCGCACAAGACCTACCACGGCAAGCATCTCGGAGAATTCAACGGCGTCGCCCCGACCGGCCGCGATATCACCTTCGAGGCCATCGACATCATGCGCGTCCGCGACGGTCAGATCACCGATCACTGGGGCGTCACTGACATCGGTTCGCTGATGCGCCAAATCAGCGCCCGCTGAACCGGCTTTGAAATCAACTCACACATCCAAAACCTGAAAGGAACACACGATGACCAAGACAATCGGAATTATCGGATCGGGCTCAATCGGTTCAGCCTTCGCACGCAGGCTCGCCAGCGCCGGAATGGAAGCAACCATCGCCAACAGCCGTGGCCCTGCTTCACTCAAGGATCTCGTTCGCGAGATTGGCCCCTCCATCAGGGCCGGCACGGTGACGGAAGCCGCGAGCAAGGACATCGTCCTCGTCGCCGTGAACTGGTCGAAACTCCCGGCCGCGCTTGCCGGCCTGCCCGCCTGGAACGGCCGCATCGTGATCGACGCCAACAACCCGATTGAAGCGCCGCTGTTCAAGCCCGCTGAACTGAATGGCCGGATCTCGAGCGAAGTCTTTGCTGGATTTGTGCCGGGCGCACGCGTGGTCAAGGCTTTCAATCACCTGCAAGCGCACGTGCTCGCGAGTGACCCGCAAGCCGACGGCGGCAAGCGCGTCCTGCTCTATTCCGGTGATGACAACGCCGCGAAGGCGGACGTCGCAGCGCTGATCGACCAGCTCGGCTTCTTCGGCATCGATCTTGGGTCGCTCGCCGTCGGTGGAAAGCTTGTCCAGTTTCCCGGCGGGCCGCTGCCGGTGCACAATCTGGTCAAGGTCGCCTGAACGCACGACAACGCCGCCCGCAATCAAAACTGCGGGCGGCGTTTTCGGCATCCCTTACTTCATATTATTCATATGCGGCCAGATCTCCAGCGCGCCGCGGTAGATCATCTCGCCGGCAACGTACAGAATGACCGCGAGGCCGACATAGGCGATCCAGCGGTGCTTCTGCAGCAATTTCGCAATGAACGACGCGGCAATACCCATCATCGCGATCGACAGCGCCAGACCGAAGACCAGAACCCATGGATGCTCGCGGGCCGCGCCTGCAACAGCCAGCACGTTGTCCAGCGACATAGAGACGTCGGCGACGATGATTTGCCAGGTGGCCTGAGCCAGCGTTTTGGTCGGCATACCTTCGACCGCTACGCCCTCCTCCGTCACGGCATTTTCTTCGTGGCCAGCGCCAGAGCGCAGTTCGCGCCACATCTTCCAGCAGACCCACAGCAGCAAGATGCCGCCCGCAAGCAGCAGGCCGACAATGGCCAGTAGCTGAGTTGTAAGACCCGCGAACACGATGCGAAGCACCGTGGCGGCGATGATGCCGATCAGGATTGCCTTGTTGCGCTGTTCCTTTGGCAGGCCAGCAGCAGCGAGGCCGATAACGATGGCGTTGTCGCCAGCAAGAACCAGGTCGATAAGGATGACCTGAAAGAGTGCAGTCAAAACTTCTGGTGTGATGAAATCAAACATAAGCCGGGCTTCCCTTTTTGTTGAGGAAGAGCGGCCTCCTGTCACAGGCGATTACGGATCTTCGCTGCCAGTCACCCACCAACTCACTTAAGTTAGTGCATCACGGGCGGACGTTGCCGCATATCCAAGGGGCCACTCCAAGTGAATTCCAGTCCGACATCGCAGCTTCAAAGCTGCCAGAGGGGCCCGGCCTGGTCGTCTACATTCCAAGTCTACGATCTAAGTTCTGCGTATCTCCCTATTGTTCATAAGTTCGGCGTTCGAACAGATGCTCGAACAGTTGGACGACTTGTTCCGGTTCGCCCATCACGGACGCAGCGCAACCGGTAATAACCAGACCACCGGCGATATCCCAGAGATTCAGGTTCTCCGTGTTCCGCCTCGCCCTGGTCGAGAACGCCACCACCGCGGCAAGCGCCGCTGTTCCGAAAAACAGCACGCTCAGCGCAGGCAACACGAGACGCTGTTCAAGCGCATAGACGATGAAAAACGCAGGCACGGCAACGGTGAAACTCAGCGCGATCAACGTTCCGAAGTTCCGACCGAAGAGAAACACCTTGGCAATTGGGGAACCTGTCATTCCATCCCCCATTTTCATCTCGCGGCAAATCAGCTGGCGTGTTGTCTCAGGAACAAACAACCGATTGCGGGCGGACTCAACGCGACGTTCTGCCGCACATCTGAGTGCAAAGAGGCCGAAACCGCAGTAAAATCAACCGCCTACGCGCAGTGCGCGGCCAACGACCGGCGTGGCCTTAATCCACGTCTCTGACGCCCGCTTGGATAACTGGACGATCAGGCGATCGGCATCCGCGGCCATCGCATCCGGCGCGTGGATCACCAGCCGGTCCAGCGCCCATCGATAGGACGCCACGCGCTGCTGCAGGCATTGCTGCACCCACTGCACCACCAGCACATTCTCACGCATGCGCGCCTGCGCATCGGCGTATTCGCGCGGCGACAGTTCCGAGACGATGCCGAGCGCCTTGTTGCGCTTGATGTCGAGATCGTTGACGCGCAGAGCGACCGGAATGAACTGATCGAGCATGACGCCGTCGTTGCGCACGTCCTCCATCAATCCGCCATAGGCCGCGGCCTGCGACCGGTGCGGTTCATCGATCATGCGCCGTCCATAAATCGTCCGGTCGAAAACCACCGTCTGCCGCCAGGGCGCCGGTATCGTTTTGTAATCGCCGAACACCGCTTTCCACGCCGGGCGCGAGTGCGGCGGTTCGATGAAGTAGTAGGCAAGATCGCGCAGCGATCGTTCCAGATCGGTCAACTGGAATTGCGATGGCTGACCGCCCAGCGCCGTGGTGGCCTCGACGCCGACCCACTTGTGCATGTCTTCATGATAAAATGTCGAGCGCGTGCGGCCGAAATCATCACTCGCGCATGCGAGGCTCGCCACGAACGGCAAAAGATAAAGCGGATTACACATCGCGGTCCGGTGTCACAGCGTTGCCGATCCGGCGAGGCTCTCGCCGGCAGAGACTCTGAACGCTGGTCAGGAACGCGCCCGGCGCTTGCGACGGCGGCCTGGTGCCGTTCCCTCCTCCGGTCCGATTCCATCGCTGGCTTCGTCGGCGTAACGCTCGATCCGGATGGCGGGGAGAATCAGGATGGTTGCCGTTCCCTCGCGCGGGGCCATGTTCACATCCGGCCCGGCGCGACGCGCCGCTGCATCGACCGGAAATTCAACAATGGTGCCCATATCAATCTCTCCTGGCCGCCCTGCTTTTCCCCAAGGATTGGCTCAAGGATCGGCGGCACCCGGTCATTAAGAGTGAGCATGGTTAATGGCTTGTTAACAGGCGCCGGATAACGTCAGGCCGAGACTTAACCTCGCGTATCCGGCATGACGACACTCCCGATGTTTCACGGCTTTGATGGCCTGATGACTCTGTCCCGGCGCGAGGGCGTTGATATTCGCCCGACGCTGCTGCGCGTGCTGACGGACCTTTACGTCCAGACCGCCGATCATACCCGCGACGAGGAACGGCAGTTCGCCGAGCTGGCTTCGCGCCTGATCGATGAAGTGGACGACGCCACGCGTGCCGCCGTGCGGGCGCGGCTTGCGATCTACCCGAACACCCCGCGTGAAATCGCCCGGAAGCTGCAGTTGAAATACACGACGGGCAAACCGCAGCCCGTTTCAGCGAACGATGAGCATATTCTCGACGATACACTGATTGATCCGGCGGATCTGGAGATCGTATCGGAGTCCGAGGTCTCGGTCGCTCCTGCGATGATGCCCGCGCCGACCATGTCGATGCAGCCGGACGATGCGGCGCAGCTGATCGAGATGTTTCTGGCGGCCGACCGCACCCAACGCGCCCAGATGCTCCATGGCCTGACCGACACGCCGCTGAAACCATCAACACCGGTCGACCCGCGCCGCGCTACGCGCGCTGTTGCGAACCTGGAACAGGCTGCGCTGGCGGCCGATGCCTCGGACTTTACGGCCGAGCTGGCCGATGCCCTGATCCTGACCTCCAAGGTTGCGGCCCAGATCGTCAATGAACCGGGCGGCGAACCGCTGGCCTGCGCACTCAAGGCGCTCGGCATGCCGGGCGAATCGTATCAACGCGTGCTGCTGTTTCTGAATCCGTCGCTCGGCGCATCGGTCATGGATGTCTACCGGCTGGCGCGCCTCTACGAGGTGATCGAATTGCGAACTGCGCTGATCATGCTTGCGGCGTGGCGCGGCGCCGCACTGGCCGCCACGCGGGCGAAATATCGCCCCGCACTCTACGACGACGAGCGCCAGCGCGCCCGTTCAACGCCGGCGCAATCGCGTCCCGCCGCTCAGCCGGGCACGCACGTCATCACGCGCGAAACATCGCGCGGTTAGAGCGTTTTCGTTTTTGATGGAAGCACCCTACGTCCGCGATGTGCCCCTCTCCCCGCTGGGGAGAGGGTTGGGGTGAGGGGCGCTAGATCTATCGATAGTTTCTACGCCCTCACCCGGATTGCTTCGCAATCCGACCTCTCCCCACGGGAGAGGTGGAGCTAAACGATAGGCCGGCCTCTTTAATCGAAACCGCCTTATGTTTTCGCCAGATCGAGGAAGTGCCGCCCTTCCCTGTCCTCGATCTCGACAATCCAGACATCCGGATCGAAACCGATTTCCTTGGTGAGGCGCGCTTCGATGGCGGCTTCGTCCACGGCCTGCGGCGGCGACTGCGTGAAAACGCGCTCGACCGGCCGGCTGTCATCGTAGGCGGTTTGCGGCGCCGGAACGAACAGCAGCGCCGTGCCGTCCATCAGAGCGACCTTCACGAAGACCGCGCCCGCTTCTTCCGCGCCGCGACGCCGGACCGCGCCGAACATACCGGCGCTCTGGCATCGCCGCAGATAACCCGCGACCCAGATAGACGATTTCAGGCGAGACATGAGGCAGGACCGATCAGGCGGATGGAAAGACAGGCAGGTGCTACCACAGTCGGAGCCGACGATGTTAGCCGCCTGTCTCACCATTGATGGGTGACGCCGCTTAGTCGATCGGGCGCCCCGTCAGAACCGTCAGGTCCCGGATCAAGCGATCGGACAACTGACCCGTGAGCGGCATCTTGCGATCCCGCTCGAATTTCTGAATCGCCGCCTGCGTATCCGTTCCGATCACGCCGGTCGGCTTGAGCTGGCCATAGCCAAACTCGGTCAGCGCACGCTGGACCGCGGCAATGCGACGGGTCGAAACAATCAGATCGCCGACCGGATCGCTCTTTGCCGTGTGAACCGGCGCGGGAGGCCGCGGCACGGCAGGTGATGCGACCGGCTTCGCAGGAGCCGGCGCTACCGATTCCTGCGGCTTGTCGATAACGCGAGCCTCGGCTTCAACCGGACGGACCCGCGGCAACGGCGCGGGCGACGGTGCCACGGCGGGTAGCGACGAGACCGCAGCGGTGCTGAACATCGGCGATGGGTGACGGCCGGCCTGCAGGAACATCGCATTGGTGACGATGGCGATCACAGCCGCGAGCGCCGCGGTTGCCGCCAGTGTATCCTTCGGGCTGTGAAGCAGGACGCGCATGATCAGACCGCGCTCCGGCTCCGGCTCAACCGCAACTGCGGCGGCGCGACGGCGGCGGCGGGGTTTCTCGTCGTCTTCTGCAATCTGTCTAGGCACGTTTCTTCACCTGATAATCTTGTGGTTCCGCGCGCTGCGGCGCGAGGGTGGCGATATTGCTGGGCTTTTCGGCCGGCGGCGTAAACACCATCGGCAAGGCAACGGTCACGGTCGTACCGACGTCGATCTGGCTTTGTACCGTCATCTCGCCGCCATGCATCGCGACCAGGCTCTTGACGATGGAGAGTCCAAGTCCGGTCCCTTCGTGGCGGCGCTGATAGGTCTTTCCGGCCTGAAAGAACGGATCGCCGATCCGCTTCAGGTCCTCGGCGCCGATACCGACGCCGCTGTCGACCACACGAACCAGCAGGCGCGATCCTTCCACGCCCGCGGAAACGGTGACGGTGCCGCCCCGCTCCGAGAACTTGATGGCATTGGACAGCAAATTCAGAATCATCTGCTTGAAGGCGCGCGGATCGCCGGTGATCTGCGGCAGGTCCGCCGGGGCACGCGTGGCAATCTCGATGCCGTTTTCGCGCGCTTTCAGAACCATCAGGTTGCAGCAGCCGATCAGGGACTCGCGCGGGGCAAACAGCTCGGGAACGATCTCGAAGTTGCCGCTTTCCATCTTCGACATGTCGAGAATGCCGTTGACCACCGAGAGCAAATGCAAGCCGGAGTCGTTGATCAACTGCGCGTATTCCTGCCGGCGCGCCGCATCGATCATCATTTCCTTCTCGCGAACGATCATTTCCGAGAACCCGATAATGGCGTTCAGCGGCGTCCGCAATTCATGACTCATCGTGGCGAGGAAGCGCGACTTGGATGCACCCGCGCGCTCGGCTTCCATATGCGCCATCTCGAGCGCCTGTTCCTGGAGCTTGCGCTCGGTGACGTCGCGCATCACGGCCACCACGTCGACATCGGGACCCGCGAGCGACCGTGACGTCGCATCGATCGGCCGGCACCGCATTTCGATCCAGACGAAGTCGGCGGACGGCGTGCGTGCATGATCGGAGTCACGCGCGACATCCCGCCTCACGCGGAATTCGACACTGCGTTCGTCGCCGCTGCGCGCGGCTTCCGACAAGGCAGTCAGGTAAGCCGGACGATCGGCCACATGAACGCGGTCGAACAGTCCGTGCTCCAGCAGCAGCGCCGCGGGCGTACCGAGCAAGGCCTCCGCGGCCGGCGAAATGAACCGGATCGCGCCGTTACGGCTGTGCCGGGAAATCACATCGCTGATGTTGTGCGCGAGAAGGCGATAACGCTCCTCCTCGACCATCAGCAGCTTTCTGCTCATCCGGCCCAGCGATTCCGCGCTGAACGCCAGCGCCGATGCGTAGATCGTCGCGGTTGCAATCCCAAGCGCCTCGAACAGCGAACTGTACGAGGCAGGAATCTGCGACACCGGCAAGGCTCCGAAGGCGTCGATCACCACGAGTCCCAGCGCACAGCCGAGCGCAAGCGCAACGGCGATGGCGACCGCACGCCGCGAGGCCGACAGCGCCGCATCGAGCGGAACGGCCACCAGCCAGATCGCAGCGAACGACGAGATTCCTCCGGTATTGATGCACACCGCCATGACCACCGCCGCCAGTGCGGTCGAGGACAGGATGTGCGCGCGCTCGTATTGGCCTGTGCGCGACAGATAATATGAGACGAGGATCGGCGCGATCAGCCATGCGAACACCATGACTTCGACTTCCTGCGGCGCTCCGCGCACCGCAAGATAAAGTGGCAGCGAAGCAAGCGCGGCAAGGCCGCCCAGCAGCCGCGGGCCGATGAAGGCGCGATGACGGGCTCTCGTCATCAGATCCCGCCGCGCTGATGGATGCAGCAGCGAGTCCAGATGATCGCGTATGATGCCGGACAATCTCACGTTGTTCTCACTGCTCGGCCGGTCGTCGTATCGACGGCCGGAACGCCCCCGTTTTTCGTTTGGCCGATGGTGTCAGAGTGAACTTAAGCGAACGCTAAGGCGCGGGGCCGATTGCGAGTTACACCATTCGGATGTGCTGTTTCGCGCGAAATCGGCGATTTCATTCGGCCGGAATGGTGAACGCGAAGTTTCCATGCCGCGTCGTTATGGTTTCGAAATCGTGCATGGCCGATGAGCGCTCCAGCAGGCCCATGCGCGGCATTCAAAACAAAATAACTTCTTATCAATTGAAAATTTACGCCAAATCAAACCATTCAAATTTTACACAGCACAAGAACCGGGGATTTATCCGCGTCTGCTACGACTGACGATGATTGCGAGATCAATCGCAACGGGGCGGAGCGCTTCACAGCGGTGAAGCAACTCCGGTGAAAGCGATCGACGGGGTGTGTGATGTTCTTCCTTCTTCGCATGGCATTCTGGCTGGGGCTCGTGCTCGTGCTGTTGCCGACCGACAAGTCGTCCGCTCCGGACCAGGGTCCGCAGATCGGCGCATCGGAAGCCATTTCGGCGGCCACTGCGGCCGTGTCCGACATGAGCCAGTTCTGCAACCGGCAACCGGCGGCATGCACGGTGGGCGGACAGGCTGCGACCGTGATCGGCGAACGCGCCCAGTCCGGCGCCAAGAAAGTTTATCAGTTCATCACGGACAAGGCCGAGAAGAACGAGAAGACCGACAAGAAAGCGCCTGAACCCGCCGACAAGGCCAACAAGAAGGCGCCGGATCATACCGGTTCGATCGGCACGCCGGATGACCGAGATATGAGCGAAGCCCAGACCGTTGCGATCGTCCATCAGACGTTGTCGCAGGACGATCTCGCCATCGACTGGCAGCCGCCGGCTTCGGGAACGACGACGGGACCATAAAGCCGCCCGGAACGGCCGATATTTCGGGCCGAAAAGGCCCGGAACTTATGGCTTTCGACACTCCGCGATCTCATATAAGGCTCGTGCGAGGATCCTTGTCAGCATCCTTGGCACAAGACATTTGACACGAGTTTGCGGGCGGCCATGACCACCATCGACGAGATCAGGGACAATTTCGAACTGCTCGAGGAGTGGGACGACCGCTACCGCTATGTCATCGAGCTTGGCCGCACGCTGACGCCGATGTCCGACGCCGAGCATTCAGCCGAGAACAAGGTTCAGGGCTGCGCCAGCCAGGTCTGGCTGTCGCGCAGCATCGACCGCAGCGACGGCGAACCCGTGCTGAATTTCAAGGGCGACAGCGACGCGCATATCGTGCGCGGGTTGATTGCAATCCTGCTGACCATCCAGTCCGGAAAAACACCGCAGGACATTCTAAAGACCGATCCGATCACCATCTTCGACGAATTCGGATTCCGCGAGCATCTGACGCCGCAGCGTTCCAACGGCCTGCGGGCCATGGTCGAGCGCATCAAGAACGACGCCCGCGAAACGCTAGCGTCTGCCTCCTGAATCTTACGGTTTGAAGATCGCGTCGTCGGCCAGCCATGTCCTGATGGCCACGCCGGTGCCGCTTACATCGCTGCGCAGTCCGTAATGACGCGCCAGCCGATCCAGCGCCAGTTGCAGCACGACTTTCGCCGACCGTGACGGCCAGCCGCGCTCGCGCTCGACGTCCTCCAGACCGCGCAGGAAACAGCAGACGTCGAGCAGCAGCCCGGAAAACTCCGGACCGCAGGCTTCGAGCGCCAGACGCACACGCTGACGCGACGCGACGATCAGGTCCGTCATCTCAAAACCACCGCCGGCGCCGCGCGTTCGCCCGATGCCGGTCCAGCTCGACGTGACGCGCGGCGTCAGGTGTCCGCGCGTGAAGTCCGCGCGCAGCCGTTCACCTGCGATGAACTGATCCGGCCCGATCATGGCGCGGCCATCGCGGCCCTTGCGGCGCGCCAGCCATCCGAGCGGGCTTTCGCTGTCATTGACGAGCACCTGCGTCATGCCGGTTTCAGTCATGAGATCGCGCACCGACAGGTCGAGGTGCAGCGCGCGGAACCGATCGATCTCATGGCCGGGAGTTTGGCGTGTAGTGCCGGAGCCGGGCGAGCGGCCTTGCTGTCGTTTCATCGGCCGTCTCCACCGGCCGCCGCGCGGCACATCAGCTCGAGTGTCGCGACACGGCAGTCGAACCAGATGTCGTCGCGAGCATCTTCCACGACGCGGCATGCGTGGGCGATGGTGGTGCGGTCGCGTCCGAATGCGCGCCCGATGGCCTCGAACGTCAGGCCAAACCCGACATGGGCGAGATACATCGCGATCTGCCGCGCGAGAGCGGCGCGCTGCGAGCCGCGCAGCCCGTTTTCAAGATCGGCGGCGGCGAGGCCAAAGTCGGCCGCAACGCAGGCGATGACCAAACGGCAAATGTCGTTCGGACGCAGCTCAGCGGAACTGGAGGATTGCGGCGGGGAAAAACCGGAAGCGGGCGATCGGACTTCAAGCATCGGAACCTCACTAGGAATTTATACCTATATCCTAGTGACGATGCAAACAGCGGGGATAGCGATCCCCGAAAAAAATCGAGGCGATCCCGGCTTGACTCCGGGATCGCCTCAATGTGGAATTATTCCTAGGCCAAAACAAGCCTGTCGTCCAAGCCTGTATTGGCCAGCCAGCCCGTTATTTCCGGCGGCGGCGCTGCTGGCCGAGACCCATCTTCTTGGCGAGCTGGGAACGGGCCACGGCGTAGTTCGGAGCCACCATCGGATAATCAGCTGGCAGGCCCCATTTCTCGCGGTATTGCTCCGGGCTCATGTTGTACTGCGTCCGAAGGTGCCGCTTCAGCGACTTGAAGCGCTTTCCGTCCTCGAGGCATACGAGGTAGTCCGAGGTCATCGATTTCTTGATGGAGACCGCGGGCCTGGCCGGCTCGGCCGCGGCCTCGGTGCCGCCGGTTGAGACCCGCACCAGCGCGGCATGGATCTGACTGATCAGGGCCGGGATTTCGGCCGCCGTCGTCGCGTTGTTGCTGACATAGGCCGACACGATCGACGCGGTCAGCTCGACGAATCCCTTGGGGGCGGTTTCGCTCATGGTGATGTCTTTCAGACGCGATCGGATGCGCAGTCGAAAACGAGCCGGCCCAAGCAAACAGATGCCCGGCGGCGGCCGTCTATACTTGGCAAGTTACTTGCCAAGTATGGAAGAACTATTGCCAGTCTGACAAGAAGAACTGAATACTGCGGCGCTTTATTTAAAGCCGCAGCGGTTCGCGCCACGTACCGAAAGCTGCCGTGCATTATCCGCGTATGTTAAGCCGCCTTGAAAGGAATACCCTCCATGAGCACAGCGAGCGATGCCCGTTTCTGGGACCGGAGTTCACGGAAGTACGCCGTCAGTGCGATTGCGGATCAGGCCGGCTATGAGCGCACGCTGGACCGGACCCGCGCCCTGCTGGGACCAAACGACCGGGTGTTGGAGTTGGGCTGCGGTACAGGGACAACGGCGCTTCGGCTCGCGGACATGTTCAAAGCTATCTTGCGACGGATATTTCCGCTGAAATGATCGCGATTGCCAATGAGAAACACGCCGCCGGCCCCATCCCGGCCCTTGTCTTCCGCACCGCGACTGCAGAAGCGCTTACACCCGATGCGGCACAGTTCAACGCGGTTCTGGGATTCAATTATCTCCATCTGGTCCGCGACCTGCCTGGCACGCTGCGCCGCATCCACGCCGTGCTGGCGGCGGAGGGCTTGTTTATCTCCAAGACACCCTGCATCGGGGATATGAATCCACTCATCAAATTTGCGCTGCCCGCGATGCGCGCGATCGGCAAAGCACCCTATGCAGGAGTCTTTCGGGCGGCGGACCTGAGGCAGCATATACGTGCCGCAGGCTTCGACATTCTTGCCACTGAAAACCACGCAACCAAGGGCAACGAGGCCCGTCCCTACATCGTGGCGCGCAAGAGATGACATGAGCGGGCGAAGCTGGGACGACGCTTCGCAGCCGTTACGGCAGACATCAAACGCCGCGCTGATCCGCGCCTAGTTGCGCTGATCCAGATGCGCGCGCAGTTCGTCGATGGAGGCGAACCGCACCATGCCTTCGGGCATCTGCGCCTCGATCGAGCCATCGGAATACAGCGAGTACGCCATCGAATCGACCACACCCGATTTCACGATCGTCACCGACGACGCATCGGCGCGCCGTGGAAATCGTTCGCGGACAGGCTCAGGCGTCTCCTGCTCATCATCGGCGGCTGGCGGCGGCGGAGTCCGGCCGTTTGGAAACAAGGATGATTCCTGCCGCGGTCTGCCGGACTGCGGCCACGCGCTCTCGAACGGACTGGGCGCATTCGTTTCAGCGTCACCGCGCTGGGTATCCTCTCCGGAGGACTGATGCTGACCTTCATCCGGCGACACCGACGAATCGCGCGGCGACAGTTCGCGGTTCTTGTCGCGCCGGGACGATGAAAACATGATGTTGCGCCGCTGGCGCGGCGTGGGTTCGGCAGGCGGCTCGAACGGTTCGCTCGATGCTCCGAGATTGCGGTTGCGGGTGATCGGATGTTCGTCCCAGGCAGCCGGTTCTGACGGCGCGCGGCCGGCATCGTGGCTATCGTCGGCAGCAAAATCATCCTGATCCCTGTCGGACGGCTGATCGCGGGTGAACAGCGTATCCTCGCGGCCAAGCCTTTCCTCGCGGCCAGTTCTTTCTTCGCGGATGGGAGACCTTGGGGGTATCGGACGGGGTGCCGCCGGCGGTTCAGGGACCGCAGCGCGCGCCGGACGAATGACTGGAACCTCAAGCTCAGCCGCCGGTTCGCGCGGCAATACAGCCGGCGTCGGCAGGCCAGTTTCCAGACGGCGGGCGAGGTTCCTGAATTCCCGGCCAACGAAATACAGCCCGATCAGGACCAGCCCGGTGCAGGACACCACGGCTCCTGCCAGGATCATCGTGTTGCCGAAGCTGAATTCCTTGATCGGAATCCCGAAAACGACCGTGAGAAGGCCGATACACAGGACGACCGTTCCGCCGATCAATAGCGCAATCATTACAAGCTCCAAACCCGCGCCAGCGGACTCAACAGGTAGAGTTCCATAATAGTTTCAAGTCAGCGCGTTACCAATCGGTAATTGAGCGCCCTTTCAACGAAAGATGCCCCGTCGGTCAGGCGCCATTCAGATTCAGGAGCCTAATCTGTCAGGCGTGCAAGAAAGCGTTCGGACCGTGGTTGTAATTTTACCCTGACCGCAATGTTGCGTTGCAATCTAAGAAAATGTGCCACAATTCACAATTACCTAAACACCGAACTGAGATACAAAGTTCCCGGGAAGCCTGCCCGGAAGATATGCAGGCGCGGGAACGCTGGATCCATTAGCTAGATGTCATCCGTCACAACATCGGCACTCGACTCGCCAGCCGGGCGCTCGATCGAGCAGACGTGCGATGACCTCGCGCTCGCTGTGCTGGCTGTTGTGACAGTCATCGCGGGTCTGACATTCAAAGACTATGGCCTTGGCTGGGACGATTACACCCACGCTGAATATGCCGATCTGCTGCTGAAGATGTTCGGCAGCGGCTTCACCGACACCAGCGCCCTCGGGTTCGCGAACCTCTACATGTATGGCGGCGGCTTCGACATGGCCGCCGCGCTGCTGCACAAGATCGTTCCGCTCGAACTGTTCGAGACGCGGCGGCTGCTGGGCGCCATCGTGGGCGTGATCGGCCTCGGCGTCACATGGCGGCTCGCGCGGCGCGTCGGCGGGCCCGTGGCCGGCCTCGCCGCGATCGTTCTGCTCGCGCTGTGTCCGACATTCTACGGGCACATGTTCATGAATCCGAAGGATGCGCCCTTCGCGGTGGCGATGGCGATCCTGATGCTCGGGCTGGTGCGGCTCGCGCAGGAATATCCGTCACCGACGCCGCACACGATCCTGATCATCGGGCTCGGCGCAGGTCTGTCGGTCGGTTGCCGCATCCTTGGCGGTCTGGCGCTGATCTATGCCGTGATCGGCTTCCTGCCGCTCTGGATTTCCGACATCCGCGTGCACGGCGCGCGTGAAACCGCGCGCCGGCTCGGCCATGTCGTTTATGTTCTGCTGCCCGGCCTGCTGCTGGGCTATCTGATCATGGGCCTCATCTGGCCCTGGGCGATTATCGACGTTGCCAATCCGTTTCGCGCGCTGACGTACTTCTCGCATTTCTTCGAGAAGCCATGGAAGGAATTATTCAACGGCGCGATCGTCTCGGTGCCGGACATGCCGTGGTCCTATCTGCCGACGCTGTTCGCGTTGCAGCTTCCGGAAGTCATGCTCGGCCTGCTCGGCGCGGGCGTCGTCGGCACGCTCGTTGCGCTGATGCGATCGGAAGTCGATTCCAGGCGGAAGACCATCCTGCTGATGCTGACGCTGGCCGCGACGCTGCCGCTGATCATCGCGATGGTGAAGCGCCCTGCTCTCTACAACGGCATCCGTCATTTCATCTTCGTCATCCCGCCGATGGCGGTCCTTGCCGGCGTCGCCTTCGCCGCCATCGTCGGCTGGCTGAAGCAGCACAGCCGCGGCGCGCAGGCGGTGTTTGCCCTGCTGTTCATGCTGGGACTGATGTTGCCGCTCAATGAAATGATCCGGCTGCATCCCTATCAGTACACGCACTTCAACCACATCGCCGGCACCGTTCGCGGCGCCGACGACCGCTACATGCTCGATTACTGGGGTCTCGCGCTCAAGCAGGCCTCCGAAGGGCTGCGGCAGGAAATCGAGGAGCGTCAGGAACCCGCGCCCCGGAACCGCAAGTGGCGTGTCGCGGTGTGCGGTCCGCAGCGCCCGGCGCAGGTCGCGCTTGGCCCTGACTTCACGATTGGCTGGGACAGTCACGCCGCCGACTTCGCCATGACGCTCGGCGAATTCTACTGCAAGGGCCTCAACGCGCCCGTGGTCGTCGAGATCAAACGTGACGACGTGGTGTTCGCGCGGGTTTACGACATCCGCGGCAAGAGCATCGCCAGCCTGCTCGCCATCCCCGCGCCCTGATCTGCCACATGGCGCCCCTGCGGCGACCGCATGTTGCGATGGCGGGATCGCAGGGCTAGGCTCTAGTGGAGTGGATTTGACATTCGCTACCCAATGGGCGGCGAGTCCGTAAAGCGAATGTCAAATCCAAACTCCACTAGAAACTTATATTTGCTAGTGGTCCGTCGATTCTAACATTCGCAAGAATGCCTGCTGAAATGGGATGCGAATGTTAGAATCGGACCACTAGGCACGAAAGATCAATAAATCGCGGGAGAAAACAGCCATGTCACCGGCCGAAGCACGCCTCAAGGAAGTCAAATCCACCATGTCGGACGCGGAATGGGAACAGCGTGTCAATCTCGCTGCCTGCTACCGCCTCGTCGCGCTGTACGGCTGGGACGATCTCGTCGACACGCATATCTCGGCGCGGGTGCCCGGTCCTGAGCATCATTTCCTGATCAATCCCTACGGACTGATGTTCGACGAAATCACCGCGTCGAGCCTAGTCAAGGTCGATCTCGACGGCAACCAGTTGAGCGAGAGCGACTACAGCATCAATCCCGCCGGCTTTACGATTCACTCCGCCGTTCACGAAGTGCGCGAGGATGCCGGCTGCGTGATGCATCTCCACACTGCGGACGGCACCGCCGTTGCAAGCTGCATGGAAGGCCTGCTGCCGCTGAACCAGACCGCGCAGCTCGTCACCGGCGACCTCGCCTATCACGACTACGAAGGCATCGCGCTCGATCACGACGAGCGCCCGCGCATCCAGAAGGATCTCGGCACCAAGAACCATCTTCTGCTGCGCAATCACGGCACGCTGACCGTCGGCCGTTCGGTCGCCTCGGCGTTCGAGCGCATGTATCACCTCGAGCGCGCCTGCACGATGCAGGTCCGCACCCGCATGCTTGGGCCGACCGCCTATCCGGTCGACAAGCTGGTGATCGAGAAGAACGAAAAACTGGTGACCGACCCGGTGCGCTCGGATCTGCGTTCGACCAAACTTGTCTGGCCTCCGCTGCTGCGCAAGCTGGACAGGATCGATCCAAGCTACAGGACTTGAACAGGATCTATCCGGGTTATAGATATTGATCCGTCAGCCTCTACACTGACCGGACTGCAAACGCCGCCCAATTCCGGGCGGCGTTTTTGCGTTTGGCGCAGACGCGTCAACACCCACAGTCGTCATCACCGGGCTTGACCCGGTGATCCACGCCTTGCTTGCGACATTGATGGAAGACGTGGATGGCCGGGACAAGCCCGGCCATGACGAAATGTGGGACGTGTAAAACTCGCCACATATGCAATGTCGTCCCCGCGCGAAACATTTCGTGATGGGGATAGCAATCCCCGTGCCCCGAACCACGCTTAAGTTCGCGATGTCCTGTTCGTGAGGGGCGCTTCTCGAGGGCGCTTTGAAGCGGAGCAGGATGCGGCGCCTGCGCGCACGGTTCGCACCCGTTGCGTCCGGGAGGCTGGGGGGTCAGCGTCCGGGCCAACTACGTGGCTCTGCCTTGAGTGGCTGGACGCGGACAGGATGAACGCGGCGAAAGCCGCCGGATCGGGGCGTGAAAGCGCTCGTCCTGTCCCGGAAGAACGCTCCCCTCGTCCAAAATCGCCGGAATGGAGCGCTGCAAGGCGATGCGCTTCCGGAGTTCACCGCCTCGCAAGCGGTGCCGGAAGCGAAACGATATCAAGGCGCGCCTCGCGGCGCTCCATGCCCCTCATTTCGGGGGCACACCTCAAAGCTCACCTCGCGCATGGCGCGAGAGCAATGACGCGTGGCTGTTTGAAAGCTGAATCAGAAATGACGCGAGATACGCGCAGCTCACACAATGTCGTCCCCGCGAAAGCGGGGATCCATAACCACCGAAGGTCGTCGTGATGGCGAAAAAGATTGCTCCAGCATTTCGACCAACTCCATCACTTAGGGAGTATGGGTCCCCGCCTTCGCGGGGACGACGCGGAGGGATACCGCGCGACACTTACTTCACATCGAAACCTCAGCGCGGTGTGTCGGCGAACGCCGCCAGAATACGCGCCCACGAGCGGATGCCTTTGTGGAAGCTCTTGAGGTCATACTTCTCGTTCGGCGAATGAATGTTGTCGTCCTCAAGTCCGAACCCGATCAACACGGTTTCCAGCCCCAGCGTCTTCTTGAAATCCGCGACAATCGGAATCGACGCTCCAGAACCGATCAGGAGCGCGTCCTTGCCCCATTCGTCGGTCAGCGCACGCTTCGCCGCCGCCAGCGGCTTCATGCCCCAGTCGAGCGCAATTGCGGGGGCACCGGCATGATCGATGAACTCGGCGGTGCAGTCCGCAGGCAACCGCGAGGTGACGAAATCGCGGAAGGCCCTGCGGATTTTTTCCGGCTGCTGGCCCTCCACCAGCCGGAACGAAACCTTCGCGGACGCCTCCGCCGGAATCACCGTCTTGGAGCCTTCGCCGGTATAGCCGCCAACAATGCCGTTGATGTCGCAGGCCGGACGCGACGATACCTGCTCGATTAGCAGCCGGTCTTTTTCACCGGCAGGCACCGACAGCCCAATCGGCTTCAGGAAAGTTTCCGGAGAGAGATTGAGATTTTTCCACTGCGCCAGGATGTCGGGCGGCAGATCCTTCACCCCGTCGTAAAAGCCTGGAATGGTGATGTGGCCGTTCTCGTCATGCAGGCTTCCCAGAATGCGCGTCAGCACGCGGATCGGGTTCTGCGCGCCGCCGCCGAAGATGCCCGAATGCAGATCGCGATTCGCCGCCTTGATCTTGACCTCGTCGTAGACGAGGCCGCGCAGCGAGGTCGTGATCGCGGGCGTGTTCTGGTCCCACATGCCGGTGTCGCAAACCAGCACGAAGTCGGCGGCGAGGTCCTTCTTGTGCTTGTCGAGGAAAGGACCGAAATTCTTCGAGCCGATTTCCTCTTCGCCCTCGATCAGGATCGTCACATTGAGCGGCAGCGATCCGGTGACATTCTTCCAGGCCCGGCAGGCCTCAACAAAGGTCATCAACTGGCCCTTGTCGTCCTCGGCGCCACGCGCAACGATGATCTTGCGGCCATCGGCGTGATCGGTCACCACCGGCTCGAACGGCGGCCGGTGCCACAGATCGAGCGGATCGACCGGCTGCACATCATAATGGCCGTAGAAAAGAACATGCGCGCCAGCGCTGCCGTTGCTCTTGCCGACGATGGCCGGATGCCCGGCGGTCGGACGCACATCGGTCGCAAAGCCGATGGAAGCGATGTCGGCGGCGAGATGATCCGCGGCCTTTTTGCAATCGTCGGTAAAGGCAGGATCGGCCGAAATCGACTTGATCCGGAGCAGCGTGAACAGCCGCTCGAGGCTCTTGTCGAAATCCTTGTCGATATGATCGAGGACGGCGGCGAGTTGGGGCGTGGCGGACATATCTTGTTCTTCCCTGAGACCGGAGATAGCGACGGCGCGACAGCTATCGCCGCAACAACCCGCCAAGCGCGCCGCGCACGATGGAGCGGCCGATCGATCCTCCGATCGAACCGGCCACCGACTTGCCGAGGCTGGCCGCGACGCTACCGGCAACCTTGTTTGTGACCGAGCGCGTGACGTCGCGCGCGATGACCTGCCCTGTCGACAGCTTCTGGCCGCGCGGACGCGTCGTGCCGAAAATGGATCCGACGATCGAGCCAAGCTGGCCCAACACTCCGCCTTCCGAACTTCCTTCAGCGGCTGGGGCCGCGGTCTGGGTAAGGCGCTCGCGCAGCATCTCGAAGGCAGAGTCGGAATCGATGGTGGTGTCGTATTTGCCCCGCACCGGGCTCGCCGCCATGATCGCCTTGCGCTCCTCGGGCGTAATCGGTCCCATCCGGGCGGTCGGCGGACGGATCATGACGCGCTCGACCATGGCCGGCGTGCCGTTGCCCTCAAGGAACGACACCAGCGCCTCGCCCTTGCCCAGTTCGGTGATGACCTGTGCGGTATCGAGATTGGGGTTCGGCCGGAACGTCTGTGCGGCGGCCTGCACCGCCTTCTGATCGCGCGGGGTGAACGCGCGCAGCGCATGCTGGACGCGGTTGCCAAGCTGGGCAAGAACGCGATCAGGAACATCGATCGGGTTTTGCGTGACGAAATAGACGCCGACGCCCTTTGAACGAATGAGGCGCACGACCTGCTCGATCTTGTCGAGCAGCGCTTTTGGGGCATCGGTAAAAAGAAGATGCGCTTCGTCAAAGAAGAACACGAGTTTCGGTTGCGGCGGGTCGCCGACCTCAGGCAATTCCTCGAACAGCTCGGACAGCATCCAGAGGAGGAACGTTGCGTACAAACGCGGGCTCTGCATCAGCTTGTCCGCGACCAGGATGTTGACCATGCCCCGGCCGTTGGAGTCGGTGCGCATGAAATCCTTCAACTGAAGCGCCGGCTCGCCGAAAAACTGCTCGCCGCCCTGGTTCTGCAGCACCAGAAGCTGGCGCTGGATGGTGCCGATAGTCTGTTTCGTGACGTTGCCGAACTGCTGGGCCGTCCGTTTGAGTTCCAGAATGGCGTCGCTGGTGTCATCCGCGTCCTTCTTTCCGTTGGCGGGGGATATGGCATCCAGAATTGCGCGCAAATCCTTGAAGTCGACCAGCGGAAGGCCACCTTCGTCGGCGACCTTGAAAGCGACATTGAGCACGCCTTCCTGCACGTCGTTGAGATCGAGCATGCGCGACAGCAGCAGCGGTCCCATTTCGGAGACCGTGGCGCGCACCGGATGGCCCTGCTCGCCGAACACGTCCCAGAACACTGTCGAAAACTGGTCCGGCTTGAAATCCAGTCCCATCGTCTTGGAGCGGCTGAGAATGAAATCCTTGGCCTCGCCCACCTCGGAGATGCCCGACAGGTCGCCCTTGATATCCGCGGCGAAGACCGAAACACCTGCGCGCGCAAAACCCTCGGCCATGACCTGAAGCGAGACCGTCTTGCCGGTGCCGGTCGCTCCCGTGACGAGACCGTGCCGGTTCGCGAGCCCAAGCGTCAGAAATGTGGGCTGATCGCCCTTCCCGATAAAGATCGTCTTGTCGGTATCGGCGGACGCAGCGCCTCCGGCAGCAGCCGGCGCGGGCTTTGCCGCCTTGTCAGAAGCAGTTTTGGACGCTCTCTTTGCCATCTCTCGCCTCGTGCAGACTCTATTGTCCCGCCGTCGAAACGCGGCGCATGATGTGTGATCTTGCAGTATGGAACCCGCCGGTCAACCCGCAGATCGCTTGGCGCGACAATAGCCGATGCCGCGCTGCATGATGCACTGGCATAATATATGTCGCTCCACCGCAGCGATTGAGTGAAATTTTGCTCCAAGGCGTCAATTCGTCCTTGTGAATCTCGACTGCGACGATCTGAACCGCATCACAATTCGGACGATGGATTGAAACGAATTCGCATCCGCTGCGTAGTTTGAAACCGCGCTAACCAATTTGTCACCTTTGGAACGGCAAATGATCGCGAAATCGACGATGATTCGTGCACGGGTGCAACACTTCACGGTCGATTGCGCTCAACTGCGGTCTGAAAAAGCGTCATCGCTTGTAATTCGCAAAACACGCGCTCAAGATAAAATCACAAATAAAGATCCGGTGGGCAACCGGTGGGTAACGGGGCAATTTAATGAACGAGTTCATTGGCGAGCTGGCTGCAAAAGCCGGCATAGACAACGCTGTGGCCGAAAAAGCTGTCGGTGCCATGCTTGGGTTCCTTCGCAAGGAGGGGCCGGCTGAACAGGTGCGTTCGCTGATCGAGCAAATACCGGGCGCAGAAGACGCGATCAAAGCCTCTGGTTCCGGCGGCGGTCTCGCGGGCATGCTTGGCGGTGGCATCATGGCGCTTGGCGCCAAGCTGATGGGGTTGGGCCTGGGAATGAGCGAGATTCAGAACCTTGCGCGTGAACTGTTCAAGTTCGGCCGCGACAAAATTGGCGCGGACGGGATGCGTGCGATCATTGCCGAGACGCCTGGCCTTTCCAAGTTCGCGTAAAATTCATTTTTCAAGTTCGAGTATCATGTCCAATCCTCTTTCAGCGTATCCTCTCTCGAAGATTGACGGCCTTGGCGCGCAAGCTCAGGCCAAGCTCAAGGCACAGGGTATTCGCACGATGGCCGCGCTGCTCGACAATGCCAGCACCCCAAAGGGCCGGAAGTTGCTCGCGACAAAGACCGGCCTCAGCGAGCAACAGTTGCTGGCCTGGGCGAACATCGCAGACTGCATGCGCATCAAGGGGATGGGCAAGGCCAAGGCTGAGCTGCTGCGAGCGGCAGGCGTCGTGACCGTGCGCGAGTTCGTGCAACGCAACCCTCAGCGCCTCGCGCAGGCCATGAAGGAAGCCAACGACAAGCGCAAGCTGGTCCAGGTTCTCCCATCGGACAAATCCGTCGCCGAACTGATCCAGCGCGCCCGGAAGCTGCCGTTAAAAATTTCCTACTGAAACGGCCCACGGCCCCGGCTGCAGTGGCCACTCAGGGCTCCTTGGGCCATAGCCCGCTTCACCATCGCTTGACTCGCCAGCAGGGACCGCGCAAAGCCACCGCATGATGGCCGCCCCGTCCCGATCGTCAAATCCGGCTGCCGCGCAGCTTCATCCGGTGCTGCGCAGCCTGTTCGCACGTCCCTTTCCCGTGGTCATGGGCGTGCTCAATGTCACCCCGGACTCGTTCTCTGACGGCGGCCAATTCATCACGCCCGAACTGGCCCTCGCGCAGGCAAAGCGGATGGCCGCAGAGGGCGCAGGCATTCTCGATGTCGGCGCGGAGTCCACCCGGCCCTATGGCTCGAAGCCGGTTTCGGCCGACGAGGAACTGCAACGGCTGCAAAATGTCCTGCCTGCGGTTGCTGCCCTCGGGGTCCCGGTCTCCATCGACACCATGAAAGCATCCGTGGCCGCGTGGGCGCTGAGCAACGGCGCGGTCATTGCCAACGACGTCTGGGGTCTGCAGCGCGATCCGGACATGGCGCGGATGATCGCGAATTATAATGCGCCGGTGGTCGTCATGCACAACCGTGACAACGTCGATCCTGCCATCGATATCGTGGCAGACATGGTGGCGTTTTTCGCGCGTTCGCTCGACATCGCAGCCAAGGCGAATATCCCGCCGGGAAATATCGTACTCGATCCGGGCATCGGCTTCGGCAAGACGCCGGAGCAGAGCATGACCGCAATCGCCCGGCTCAATGACCTGAACCAGTTCGGCCTGCCATTGCTGGTTGGTGCGTCGCGCAAACGATTTATCTCGACCGTATCACCGTCCGAACCGGATCAGAGGATCGGCGGCTCCCTTGCGGCACATCTACTGGCGGCGCAGCGCGGCGCAAAAATCATCCGCGCGCACGACGTGGCGGAAACGGTGCAGGCCCTGCGCGTGGCATCGGCAATCGAGGATAAGCGATGAGCGACGTGATCTTCATCAAGGGACTTTTGATCCACGCCCGTCATGGTGTCATGGACCATGAAGCCGAAGTCGGCCAGCGGTTCGTGATCGACCTCGAATTGTCGATCGATCTCGCGGAGTCTTCCCGCACCGACAAGCTCGCCGACACCGTGTCCTATTCGGACGTTGTCGCGACCGCGAGCGCGGCTTTCAAGGGCCATAACTACTATCTGCTCGAACGCGCGGCCGGTGCGGTGGCGGAATCGATCCTTGCCGCCTTCACCCGCGTCAGCGCGGTGAAAGTGACGGTCCACAAGCCGCATGCGCCCATCGCCGCGATCTTCGACGATGTTGGCGTCGTCATCACACGTACGCGGACTTGAGCCGAGTGGTCCGGTTCTCGGGAGGCGCTGCACAGTGAAGCGAACGTCGGATACGGAACACTAGCATGGCGAGCGTCCTGATCGCCCTCGGCGGCAATGTCGGCGATGTCCGCGCAACCTTCGTGAAAGCCATCGCCAACATCTGCGGCATGACGCAGGCTGCACTGATCGCTCGCTCCTCGGACTACACGACGCCGCCTTGGGGCGACGAGCATCAGGAGCCGTTCGTCAATGCCTGCATCGAGATCGAGACCAGTCTCGATCCGCACGCGCTGCTGTTCACACTGCACAAGATCGAGAAGAAGTTCGGCCGTGACCGGGCCAATGAACGGCGCTGGGGTCCGCGCACGCTGGACCTCGACATGATCGCCTATGATGACGTGCGCCTCGACAAGCCAGAACTGACGCTGCCGCACCCTCGCCTGTTCGAACGGGCCTTCGTCCTGGTGCCGCTGGCGGAGATCGCGCCGGATCGCCCGATTGCGGGACAAACCGCGCGTGAGGCCCTTGCGCGGCTCACCGCTGATGGTATCGAACGCCTGCCTGATTTGCGTTAAACGCCTGAAACAACCAATTGGCTTGCGCGCCGCCGCGTGGCATTTTCAGGCCAACAAAGTAATGTTTACTGGGAGCTAACCCCCTGAATGTCCACTAAGACTGACGATCTGCCGCTCGCGGCCGACTTCGCCCCTGCCTCCCGCGATGACTGGCGGAAGCTGGCCGATGGCGTCCTCAAAGGCGCGCCGTTCGAAAAGCTGGTCGGCAAGACTTACGATGGGCTGCGGATCGATCCGATCTATGAGCGCGCGCGCGATGCAACAGCCATTCCCGCTCGTCTTGCCGGCGCACCATGGCAGATCATGCAGCGTGTGGATCACCCCGATGCCGCGATCGCCAACGCTCAGGCGCTTCATGATCTTGAGAACGGCGCGACAGGCCTGACCATCGTCTTCGCAGGTGCCAATGCCGCGCGGGGATTTGGTTTGCCGCCGACCAAGGAAGCGCTGGCGCGTGTCCTCGATGGTATCTACCTCGACGCCGGCATCGGCATTGAGTTCGAAATCGGTCCGCAGTCGCGCGACATGGGACAGCACCTCGCCGAACTGCTGGCCGCGCGAAAGATCGCGCCCTCAACAGTGAATGTCCGCTTTGGTCTCGATCCGATCGGCGGCGGTGGCGTGCGCGGCAGCAGCCACGGCAGCTGGGATTCGATCGCAAAGGTGTTCGGCGGAAAGATTACGCAACTCGCAAAGATCGGATTCCGCGGCCCGTTCGCTCCTGCCGATGGCCGGGTGATCCACGACGCAGGCGGTTCGGAAGCACAGGAACTGGCTTGCGTCCTCGCCGTCGGTGTCGCCTATCTGCGGGCGCTGGAAGCTGCCGGCATCGCACTCGACGCCGCACGGCGAATGGTCTACGCGCGCCTCAGCGCTGACGCCGACCAGTTTCTTACCATGGCGAAATTCCGCGCGTTGCGGCTGCTGTGGGCGCGGATCGAGCAAAGCTGCGGACTGACACCCGAGCCGATGTTCGTTGTGGCGGAAACCTCGTGGCGGATGCTGACGCAGCGCGATCCCGACGTGAACATGCTGCGCGCGACCATCGCCGCATTCTCGGCAGGACTCGGCGGCGCCAACAGCATCAGCGTCCTCCCGCACACGCTGGCGCTCGGATTGCCGGATGCTTTCGCCCGCCGTGTCGCGCGAAACACCCAGCTTGTGCTGCTGGAAGAATCCAATCTCGACAAGGTGTCGGACCCGGCCGCTGGATCGGGCGGCATCGAGACCCTGACCAGACAGCTTTGCGACGCCGCCTGGACGCAGTTTCAGGAAATCGAAAAGGCCGGCGGTGCATTTGCAGCACTTGAGAAGAATGTCATTCAGTCGAAAGTCGCCGCCGTGCGCACCGCGCGCGATGTCAATATCGCCAAGCGCAAGGACATTCTGACCGGGGCCAGCGAATTCCCGAACCTGAACGAGAAAAAACCCGCAGTGCTTGATGTAAAGCCCGCGGTTCTGCCGTCATCGGATGAGGTCGTCACGACGTTTGATGCGCTCGCGCCCATTCGTCTGGCCGCATCGTTTGAGAAACTGCGCGATGCCTCGGATCAAATGCTGGCGAAATCCGGCAAGCGCCCGGCGGTATTCCTCGCCAATCTCGGCACGCCAGCGGATTTTACCGCGCGAGCAACATTCGCGAAGAGCTTCTTTGAGACTGGCGGCATCGAAGCTCCCGGCAACGACGGCTTTTCCGATCCAGCTGCGCTCACGGCCGCCTTCACGGCTTCCGGCGCAAACCTCGTTTGTCTTTGTTCCTCCGACAAGGTCTACGCGATGCAGGCCGTTGCCGCGTCGCAGGCCCTTCACGCCGCGGGCGCGAAGCATATCTATCTCGCAGGCCGGCCCGGCGAACTCGAAGCCACGCTGCGGGCTGCGGGTGTCGGCGAGTTTATTTTTGCCGGAGGCGATGCCCTCGCAATGCTCAAGGCGGCCTACGAACGTATGGGGTGAAGCCATGAAGGAACGAGTTCCCGTTCTCACCGGCGGTTGCCAATGTGGCGCTGTGCGTTTTGCGTCCTACTCCAAACCGGGACGGATCAGCGTCTGCCACTGCCGGATGTGCCAGAAGGCGGTGGCCGGGCCGTTCGCATCGTTCGTTGAAATACCGCATGGCGATTTCGCGTGGACGCGCGGCGCGCCGGCGACGTTTCGCTCGTCATCGATGGCGGAGCGCGATTTTTGCGCGGCCTGCGGAACGCCGCTGAGCTATCGCAAAGTTGACGGTACGGTGATCGAGCTGTTGACCGGTGCTTTCGATCGGCCGGATCACGTCATTCCAACCTATCAAATCGGCGTTGAATCGAAGCTTGCCTGGATCAGCCATCTGCACAACCTTCCCGGCAAGACAACCTCGGAAGCTGCCGGTTCTGCCGAAGCCGGCAGCATTGTCAGCTATCAGCATCCAGACCATAATACGTAGCCGCGCGTCGCCGCGATGATTGCGCGCAAACCTGAGACAGCAGAATGACCCGCATTCCGAATTTCGCAGACGTTGCATTCGAACCCGCTGCCATCACGGGCGGCGAAAGCAGCGCTGCACCGTGGCTGACACCCGAAGGCCTTCTGGTGAAGCCCGGCTACTCCGAGGCCGATCTGCAAGGCATCGACTTCCTCGACACCTGGCCCGGCATCGCGCCCTATCTGCGCGGCCCCTACCCGACCATGTATGTCAACCAGCCGTGGACCGTACGTCAGTATGCAGGCTTCTCGACGGCGGAAGACTCTAACGCCTTCTATCGCCGCAACCTCGCGGCGGGTCAAAAGGGCCTTTCGGTCGCTTTCGATCTCGCCACCCATCGCGGCTATGACTCCGATCATCCCCGCGTGTCCGGCGACGTCGGCATGGCCGGCGTGGCGATCGATTCCATCTACGACATGCGCACGCTGTTCGCCGGCATTCCGCTCGATCAGATGAGCGTGTCGATGACCATGAACGGTGCGGTGTTGCCGATCCTCGCGCTGTTCGTGGCTGCTGCCGAGGAACAGGGCGTGCCGCCGGAAAAACTGTCGGGAACGATTCAGAACGACATTCTGAAAGAGTTCATGGTGCGTAACACCTACATCTATCCGCCGACGCCATCGATGCGGATCATCTCCGACATTTTCGCATACACGTCGCAGAAGATGCCGAAGTACAATTCGATTTCCATTTCCGGCTATCACATGCAGGAAGCCGGCGCGACGCAGGATCTTGAGCTCGCCTATACGCTGGCCGACGGCGTCGAGTATCTCCGCGCCGGATTGGCCGCCGGACTCGATGTCGATCGCTTCGCGCCGCGACTGTCGTTCTTCTGGGCCATCGGCATGAACTTCTTCATGGAAGTTGCCAAGATGCGCGCCGCCCGGCTGCTGTGGGCCAAGCTCCTGAAGCCGTTCAATCCCAAGGACCCGCGCTCGCTGTCGCTGCGCACGCATTGCCAGACCTCGGGCTGGTCGCTCACCGCGCAGGATGTGTTCAACAACGTGGTTCGCACCAATATCGAAGCGATGGCAGCGACGCAGGGTCATACCCAGTCGCTGCACACCAACGCACTCGATGAGGCGCTGGCCCTGCCGACGGATTTCTCCGCGCGCATCGCGCGCAACACTCAGCTGTTCCTGCAGCAGGAAAGCGGCACCACGCGGATCATCGATCCATGGGGCGGTTCCTATTATGTGGAGCGCCTGACCCACG
The DNA here is from genome assembly GCF_014203115.1 of Afipia massiliensis. Lineage (GTDB taxonomy): Bacteria > Pseudomonadota > Alphaproteobacteria > Rhizobiales > Xanthobacteraceae > Afipia > Afipia massiliensis. Next base: position 585,893 of record NZ_JACHIJ010000001.1, read on the forward strand.
ATCTCGCTGCCAAGGCATGGGCGCATATTCAGGAAGTCGAGGAACTCGGCGGCATGGCCAAGGCCATCGAGGCCGGCGTTCCCAAACTGCGGATCGAGGAAGCCTCCGCCAAGACGCAGGCGCGCATCGATGCCGGGAAGCAGTCCGTGATCGGCGTCAACAAGTACAAGCCCGAGAACGAAGCCGCGATCGACGTACTCAAGGTGGAGAACTCCACCGTGCGCCGCCTGCAGATCGACAAGCTGTCGCGCCTTCGCTCCGAGCGGAAGCAGGCGGACGTCGATGCGGCGCTCGCGGCGCTGACCCGCAGCGCAGGCGACGGCAACGGCAACCTTCTGGCGCTCGCCATCGATGCGGCGCGCGCGAAAGCCACGGTCGGCGAAATTTCCGACGCGATGGAAAAGGTGTTTGGCCGTCATCGCGCCGAAATCAAATCCATTACCGGCGTTTACAAACGCGAGGCCGCCACCATGTCCGACCGGGTCGAAAAACTTGCAGCTCTTATCGATGCGTTCGAGGATGCGGAAGGCCGCCGCCCACGCATTCTGGTCGCAAAGATCGGTCAGGATGGCCATGACCGCGGGCAAAAGGTGATTGCCTCGGCTTTCGCTGACGTCGGGTTCGACGTCGATATCGGGCCGCTGTTCGCGACAGCCGACGAAGCAGCACGTCAGGCGGTCGAGAACGACGTTCACATGCTCGGGCTGTCGTCGCTGGCAGCAGCGCACCTCACCGCCGTGCCGGAATTGAAGGAAGCGCTGAAGAAGCGCGGCCGCGAGGACATCATGATTATTATCGGCGGCGTGATCCCGCCGCAGGATTACGATGAACTCTACAAGGCGGGCGCCGAAGCGATCTTCCCGCCGGGCACCGTGATCGCGGACGCGGCGGAAGAACTGATCCGCAAGCTCAACGTGCGGCTCGGGCATTCCAGCGAAGCGGCGGAGTGAGCAACGGGTGGCACACTGTCATCCATGCCGGCTCACGCGATGAATTCCGACAGCGCGTCCCGCCTCGCCTCCGACGTGCGCTCCGGCGACCGCGCCGCACTCGCGCGCGCCATCACCTTGATCGAAAGCCGCCGTGCCGACCATCAGGCGCAGGCGCGCGAGCTGGTGCAGGCGTTGCTGCCGCTCACCGGCAAAGCGGTTCGCGTCGGGATCACCGGCTCTCCGGGCGTCGGCAAATCCACCACCATCGATGCACTCGGCATGGCGCTGATCGCCAAGGGCCACAAGGTCGCGGTGCTGGCGGTCGACCCGTCGTCTGCGCGCACCGGCGGTTCGATCCTTGGCGACAAGACGCGAATGGCGCTGCTTTCCGCCGAGGACAATGCGTTCATCCGCCCTTCCCCGTCGTCCGGCACGCTCGGCGGCGTCGCTGCCAAGACCCGCGAGGCGATGCTGTTGTGCGAAGCTGCCGGCTTCGACGTGGTGCTGGTGGAGACGGTCGGTATCGGCCAGTCGGAAACGGCTGTCTGCGACATGACCGATTTCTTCCTGGCGCTGATGCTGCCGGGCGCAGGCGACGAATTGCAGGGCATCAAGAAAGGCCTCGTCGAGCTTGCCGACATGATCGCCGTCAATAAGGCCGACGGCGACAACCTCAAGCGAGCGAAAGCCGCCGCCGCCGAATACAACGCCGCGCTTCATATTCTCGCGCCGCGCTCCGAACACTGGTTTCCGCCGGTCCTCACCTATTCTGCGCTGACCGGCGATGGAATCGAGGCCGTGTGGGAGAAAGTTCTCGCACATCGCACCGCGATGATTGCGTCCGGCGACTTCGAGACCCGGCGGCGTCACCAGCAGGTCAAGTGGATGTGGACCATCCTCGAGGACCGGCTGCACGCGCGGCTGCGCTCCGATCCGGCGATCCGCGCCAAGGTGAAGCAGACCGAGGCCGCCGTTGCCAACGGCCGCATGACGCCCGCGCTCGCAGCGGAAACAATTTCGGCGCTGCTGGACTAGTGTGGTGGTTCGCAAGTCCGTAGTATTTACTCAGCACGCCCATTTACGGACTTGCGAACCAAAACCACACTAGAATTGTTATTTTCTAGTGTCCCTTTTGAATCCGAAGTTCGCTATGGAACGCGCTGCAAATGAGGCGAACTTCGGATTCAGGACACTAGTGATGGGCGACAAGCCGCGCATTCTCGTCACCGGCTTTCAGCCCTTCCCGGGCGCTCCTTACAATCCGACAGAAAAGCTGGTCGAAAGGCTGCTGCGCCTGCGCCGCCCGGCGCTCGACAGTATCGAGCGGATCGGACATGTTTTCCCGGTGACCTACAGCGCCGTCGATCGCGAATTGCCCGCGCTGATCGCAACTCATCGCCCCGATGCACTGCTGATGTTCGGCCTCGCGACCCGCACACCTTTCGTTCGCATCGAGACCCGCGCGCGCAACACCGTCACCCAGATCTGGCCCGATGCCGAACATGCTCAGGTTCGCAGCCGGACCATCGTCAACAGCCCGGATTCAACGCAGCGTTTCGGATCGCACACGCTCAGGCTGCTCCGCGCCGCGCAACGAACCGGTGTAGATGCCCGCGTCTCGCTGAGCGCCGGATATTATCTCTGCAACTATCTGAGCTGGCGCGCCATCGAAGCCACCCATGTCAGCGGCGGCCCTCGCCTCGCCGCTTTCCTCCATGTGCCGCTGGTGCCGCGCGGCACAGTGGAACGCCGCGCAGGTTCGCCGAACCGGGTGACCTTCGAGCAACTGGTCGATGCGGGCGAAGCGATGCTGATGGAAATGGCGGGACTTGCAATTCGCTCACGCCTTTGCGGCTAATCGTAACCCGTCCCCGGTCGGCTTCCGGGAATTTCAAAATTCCGGAATCGCGCGGGCAGATATTGCCGCTGCAAGCCGTCGATAATCTCGTGCTTGCGGATCGTGACACCCATCGGGGGCCATTCCTTTTCCTTTTCGACCACATCTACGACAAGCACGATTTCCCAGCCCGGATAGTCGTCGAGGAAACGGTGAGCCGCCTTGACGATTGCGGGAGTCAGCAAGTCAAGATTAAAAAGATAGACGTAATGCCTCCGCCAACCATAGTTGTCATCAACGACCCAGAAGTCGCCTCGGCCGCATGCGTCTTCAGTGCCATAGTGCTTAAAAAAATTGACAAGCTGGCGATAGAGCCGGCTCCATATCTTGTCTCTTCTGTCGTCTTCAGCGGTCATAGTTTTGCCCCCTATTCCCTGCCGCGAAAGTACCGAAGGCTGCGCATGATCTCGCGCATATATACGCGTCTGTTGAATTGGCGGATCCTGGGTTCGTCTGACCTCCTGATTTCGGAGGCAAAAGACCTGGCCTCATCCGGCGTCATTTGCCCCCTTCCGATACTATTGTTTTTCATGAAGCGATCGAGCGCCTCTTCAACCGCATCATTGTACTCACGGTGCATGGTGTCATATCGATTGCTCGTCGGGTCCTTCAATTGCCCGGTCGTTTCCTTCTTAAAAATCTCCAATACCTCGGAAGTAAAACCATACTTTTCCTTTCCGAAAACACCCCGTGGCACAAAGTGATGTCCATCCGCGGCCGCATATTCCGCGCCAAGTATCCAACCATCAGGCGTCGCATCCGATATGATGCGGGAATCATTGATACCTTCACCTCTGGCAATTTTCCGACGATTTTCGTCCGTCCATCGGCCATGCTCATCACGCGGCTGAGCCGGATTGAAGTTGGCCTTTAACGCTCGCACCAATCTGCGGAATTTCAATTCCCATAGGACGCTGACAAGCTGGAATTTCAGTTCAGCAAGGAGAGTCCTTTCTTCGTTCACCCCTGTCATCCGATCTCTCTCACCTCAATTATTCAGAATATAGTCCTGTAGGAATATATTCTGATACTCAAGAGTATTTGCTCTCAGGCTTGTCGATTACTTCATTGACGGAAACGGCCTAACGACCGACGGACGACCTCGGCCTCATTCCCAATTCCGTCTGGCAGCCATTCGGGAAGCGGCGTTGTGCGTCGCAATATCGCGACCTAAATGAAGACCTCCTCTTTGCGAGCGATTTCTTCATGACCGATACCAGTGCCAACGCTTGGGTTTCATCGACCCATCGCCCGATGGGCTTTCGCGAGTTCGTGGCCATCGTGGCTGCGATCATGGCGCTCAATCCGCTGGCCATGGACCTGATGCTACCTGCCCTGCCTGACGTGGCCTCGGCATTCCACATCAGCAACGCCAACCGGGTGCAGGCCGTCCTGTCCGTGTTCCTGACCGGCTTCGGAGCGGGCCAGTTCATCATCGGGCCGCTGGCCGATCGTTTCGGGCGTCGGCCGGTCCTGATCGGCGGATTGATCGTCTACGGTATCGCCAGCCTGCTCGCGATCATCGCGCCATCCTTCGAGACGCTTTTGCTTGCGCGCGGATTGCAGGGATTGAGCACCGCGGCGGCGCGGGTGATCGCCACGTCCATCGTGCGCGACTGCTACAGCGGCCGCCGCATGGCGAGCGTGATGTCGCTGGCCATGATGATCTTCATTTCGGTGCCGGTGATCGCGCCGTCATTCGGCCAGGCCATCATGCTGCTCGCGGAATGGCACGGAATTTTCATCGTGCTGCTGGTCTATGGCGTGCTGACGCTGAGCTGGATCATCGTCCGCCTGCCGGAAACATTGCCGCTCACCGAGCGCAAATCCCTCGCCGTCGGCGCGGTGGCGAACAACTTTCTTCAGACAATAAAGAACCCGCAGACCTTTGGTTACGCATTAGCCGCCGGCAGCGTGCAGGGCATCTTGTTCGGTTACGTCTTGTCGTCGCAGCAGATCTTCACGGGCATCTACGGGCTCGGCCACTACTTCCCGCTCGCCTTCGCCGCGATTGCCATCGGGATCGCGGTCGCCGGCTTCCTGAATTCACGGATTGTCGGCCGCTACGGCATGCGCATGATCTCTCATATCGCCCTCGTCGGCCAACTGGCTATCGCCGCCGTCATGCTGGCTGCAGCACTCACCGGCTGGCTTTCGCTCTCCCTGTTCATGATCCTCGCCGCAGCCAGCCTCTTTACATTCGGGTTGATGTTTTCCAATTTTGCCGCACTGGCGATGGAGCCTCAGGGACATATCGCAGGAACAGCCTCGTCACTGTTCGGATCGATCACAACGCTGATCGGAATCGCGATCGGCACCGCGATCGGCCAGTACTATGACGGCACGCTGGTTCCACTCGCGACCGGCGGGTTGCTGAGTTCGTTGGTGGCGCTTGCCGTCGTGTTCGTGGTGGAAAAAGGCCGTCTGTTCACGCCGCACAACGCGCCGATTTGAGCGGTTCTCAAGCTCGATTCCATTAACCCTACCATCGACAATCGTGCGCGAACGCGCGTGCGTGGGCATCGTTCGCTGTATTCCTGTATTAGGTCTTACGATTATTAGGTCTTACGATGCGATTCCGTTCGGAAAAGCAGTCAGACCGATCGGGCCGCCGCATGGACATCAGCCGCCGCAATCTCATCAACGCAACCGCCGCCGGTGCGGCAGCAGGTGCGCTGACAACGGCACCTGCGCCCGCACGCGCCGCCCCGCTGACATCGACGCTCGGACGTGATGCCACCCAATACGGTGTGCGTCCGAATAGCCCCGATGACCAGACCCGCGCCCTCCAGCGTGCCATCAATGAATCGTCCAATGCGCAGATGCCGTTGGCGCTGCCGCCGGGCATTTATCGCACCGGCCCATTGAAGCTGCCGAACGGCGCCCGGCTTGTAGGCGTCCACGGCGCGACGGTGCTGCAATTCACGGGCGGATCGTCGCTGGTCGGCAGCGACGGCGCGAGCGGTATCGCCCTCATCGGCCTCACGCTCGACGGCTTCGGAATCAAACTCCCCAACCGGCGCGGCCTGGTGCATTTCCAGAACGGCCTCGATGTCCGTGTCCAGGACTGCGACATCGTCGGCAGCGGCGGAAACGGCATCTGGTTCGAAAGCATCGCGGGCGAAGTCAGCGGCAACACCATCCGCAAGACAGCGAACACGGCATTCACGTCGTTCGACGCGCTTGGGCTGTTGGTCGCGCAGAACACCATTCAGGACGCGTCAGACAACGGCATCGAAATCCTGCGTCATACGATCGGCGATGACGGCACCATCGTCGTCAACAACCGTATCGATGACATCAAGGCAGGTCCCGGCGGCTCCGGCCAGCACGGCAACGCCATCAATGCCTTCCGCGCCGGCAACGTCATTGTCAGCGGAAACCGCGTCCGCAACTGCGATTATTCGGCCGTGCGCGGCAACTCGGCATCGAACATCCAGATCACCGGCAACAGCATCAGCAACGTCCGCGAGGTGGCGCTCTATTCGGAGTTCGCATTCGAAGGTGCGGTGATCGCCAACAATACCGTCGACATCTGCGCCGTCGGCGTATCGGTGGCGAATTTCAACGAAGGCGGCCGCATAGTGACCGTTCATGGCAACGTCATCCGGAATATGCTGCCGAAGCGCCCGATCGGCACCGCGCCGGACGATGATGCGGGCATTGGCATCGTCGTGGAAGCAGACGCCGCGGTCACTGGCAACGTGATCGAGAACGCGCCCTCATTCGGAATCATGGCCGGCTGGGGAAGATACCTGCGCGATGTGACTATCACCGGCAACGTGGTGCGCAACGCCTTCGTCGGGATCGGCGTATCGGTGGTGTCCGGCGCCGGCACGGCACTGGTCAGCAACAACCTGATTTCAGGATCGAGAGGCTCCGCGATTGTCGGGCTCGATCATGCGAAGACCGTGACCGCCGACCTGGGTAAGGAAGGAACCTCACGCTTTGCGCAAATCGCCCTGGGCCTCAACGCCGTGCGTTGACGGCATCTGCGTAAATGGCGACGGCAGAACGGCGGCGTCTTCCATTTGCGCGATCGCCACCTCGACCGGCTTGTCCTGAACCGGATCGGGGGGCGCAAGCTGCTCCCATGTGGCCAGCGCCACCCGGGCCTCCTGAATGACTTTCAGGAATTCCGGCTCCTTGTAATAGACCTTCCAGCGGCCGGTCTCGTAAAGTTCAATCAGATAATTAAGCCGTCGCTCCGCCAGCATGCGCCAGCGCGCTACGACACTTCGCCCACGATCGGCATCGCCGGAATTGGCCATTTCGATTCCAAGAAAGATCGCTGAAAAAAGACGTTCAGAAAATCACGCAACCGCAACGAATCGCTCAAGCTTCACAACAAGCACAATACGTATCTCAACTATTGCCACAGATACATGCAACTTTCGTGACCCGGACTGACCGCAGGCCCGAAAACTCACGGATGATTAACGCACCTGAAGCCTGATCGCGGCGCGGAGTGACGTCCGCGACCCCGCCGATGGCGGCTCACGGCCGGAGACAGCAGCCGTGCCGGTATTGGTCGTACCCGCGACCGAGGGCGTGCCGGGTCTGACGGATTCGACCGCAATCGAGCGCGCCAGCGTCCGGGTGTAATTCGGTACCGGCGTGAACTGGTTATTGTTGAAGTCGTGCTGGATGCGGTCGCCGCCCCCCGCCTGGGTGGCGCACACAGCAGTCACGGTCTCGATCCCCTTGTCCTTCATCCGGAACTGAAACGGCGCACCGGCACCGGGGAATTGGATCGGCACGCCGGCCTTGATGAAGTTGTCTCGTTGAAAGGTGTTCGGCAGCAGCACGGTCCCCTCACCCCGCTCATCGATATCGGTCAGGGTCAGGAAGCAGTCACGTGGCGCCACGATGGTAAAGACCGGCGTATCGCCGAGACGGTAGCTGTCCCGGTCCGACGTCAGGGACAGGTCGTCGCTGTTGCGAATCGGTTGTGGCACGGGCTGGGGCGGTCGCGCATTCCTGATGGCGACGATCTTGAGATCCGTAAGGTCAGGCGCGATTCCGCGAAACGACACCTCGAACTGATCACGCGGAACGGCACCCTGCGCGAGCCGCCGAACCAGCGGCCGGTACTTCTGATCGACATCCGCGACGCCTTCATTGAACTCGGACTTCTTGAGGCCAAGCTCTGACGCTGCCATCGTCAGATCGAGATCGTCCTCGTAGCGCTTGGCCAGCGCGTTGATCATTTCAATGCCGTTCAGTTTCAGCGTCGAATCGAGGCCTGCGCGCTTCATTGCATCCGCGAACCGCTTCGCATCGTCTTCGATCAGCGCATCCATCTTGTCATGCGGCGGATACAATCCCTCCACCGCATCGCGGACGTCCTTCGGGAAGACCCGTCCCTTCAGGACCAGTTCGCGAACGTCGTCCTTGGCCTTGCGCATGCCCTGATCGTGGCAGCCCATGCAGGAAATGCCGTTCGTCACCGAAAAGTCCTTGCGCGACGGATCGCGCACGATAGCAGTCGGCCCCTTGTCGATCCGGTCGCCTTTCGCCGTGTTCAGATAGTAGGCCTGAAAGCCATTGGGCAGGCTGTAGATCGTCTCGCCGCCATCATGATGGAAAGCGTTCGGGCCAGTGGGGCCGAGCGGAAAGTCGAACAGGCTCTGACGGTCGCGGTTGCCCGCGAAGTCATACGAGGTCCAGAAAAAACCACTGCGCGAGGGATGCCGCTCGATCAGGCGATTGTTCTGGCTGACGCCGGAGCGCTGGAAGGCCGCTCGCTGCGCGACGAAGTTGCGGATGTTTCCCTCGACGTCGACGCCCTGCTCTCTCGCGAGCTGCTGGAAGGTGTTCGGCAGTTGCAGCAGCACGTCATAGAGCGGCGGCTGCGACGCAGTGAACGCGAACCAGTCGGCGCGCACATATGGTATCGGCGTTGCCGCCCCCGAGGCCAGCGTGCGACTGGCTTCCGAATCCGGCACGGCATTATAGGGATACACAGCGATCACATTGTCCCAGTCGGCGGATTTCCAGCCGAGATCGACAAGATTGAAACGCAGGATGCTGCCTTCTGGATCGATCGTTTCCAGCTTGACCACGTCGGACGAACGGCTAAGCGAGTTGAGAAATTTCACCGCGGCCTGCTGATAGACTTTCATCGCAGCCGGATCGACGCAGATATTGGTGAGATGGGTCAGAGTCAGGTAGCGCGTCGTCGCCCGGCGTTGCGGCCGCTGCTTGCCGAGGTCCGATGCCATGAAAGAGACCATGTCGTCGGGCGTGATGAACTTGTGCGTCTCGCAACTGGCGACGGCCTTGGTGCCAAGCGCACTGACCCAGTTCTCAAGCGCCTTGAGGTCGGCCTCGGAAGGCGGAACATGTGACGAGCCCTCGTAATAGATGTCGTACGGCATCTCCTTGTCGACGATCTGGCGGAACAGCTTCGACCCCAGCGGATTTCCCGGCAGGACGTAGTGCGGATTGACGGCAAGCTGATCGAGTTGGAGAACGTTGCCGAAATTCTTCGCAGGCCGCTCGCGGTCGACCAGCTTGTCTTGCTGATGACAACGCGCGCAGTGCTTGTCGAGGACGTCGAATGCGGCCTTCGCAACCGGATCAGTTGGCAGAACGATCGCGTTTGCCACCGCTGCGTTATCCTTCGGCTTCGCATCCTGCGCGATTGACGGCGCGGCGGCGCCGAGAACCAATCCCGCCGCGACCGCTATGCCAAACGCACGCAGAGCAACCTCCGCAAACCCGCTCATCAAGTATGTCCCCTCAAAACCGTTGGCTTCACAATCAACGCCACGGATTAGTCGTGTCAGAAATCGCACGGGTTCAGGCATCAACGCCCCGCCGCTGCCTGTACGGTGGTATTCACGATTTGCACACGGCGATTTTCCTGGCCTAGCGGATTGGCCGGGTTCTTCAGCTGCTCCTTGCCGAAGCCTGCCGCGATCAGAGTATCGGGCACGAGCCTGTATTGTTCGATCAGAACGCGCCGCACTGAATTGGCGCGCCGTTGCGACAGCATCTGGTTGTAGTCCGCACCACCCGCAGCATCAGTATGGCCGTTAATGAAGAACACCGATCCCTTCAGATCCTGCCGCGACAACGCATTGCCGAGCGCAACCAACGCCGGCACCGCCTTCGGGCTGATGTCAGCTGAGTTGTATTCAAACAGGATTTCGAGATCGATGGCCGGCTTGTCGCGCGCGATGTCCGCGATCTGCGCCCGTTCCTCGGCAGTCGGCGCCTGAGCAGGTTCGACACTGATCGAGCGTGCCCGCAAGCGATCGACAATCTGCTTCTCTGCGACAGCCGCCGGGTCCGGCACTGCCGTAATGCTGCGCGTCAGCGGCTTCTTCGCTTGCAGCGCGGTGCCGATCTGGTCCTCGAGCGACTGTGCGTAAAGCGACGCGGGACAGAAAGCGAGAGCCAACGCCAATATCAGTGCCGTCCTGGTCACAAAATCCGCTCCCGCCAATTGATTCTGCATGTCCGCAGTGTCTTTCACAAAGATACGTTTCGCAGCAAAATTCGGTAGGAAATCCGCCCTCACCCAAGAGGCAACCCAGATTGCAGAACAGAGAAATGACGGCCCGTCCGTGGGACATCGGACGGGCCGAACCGGGACGGCACGAGGGTGGATGGGCGCCCGTACCGTTCAGGCTGCTGGAACGAAGGTTTCGTCATCAACCGGGATTGGTCGAGCGGAAAGTGCACGGGGTTCAGGCCAAATGTCAGCTTCGCGCAATCCCTGCAATATCGTCAGCGTTTTGACGTGTCGTCCGATGCGGCCGCTACCGGCGCAGGTATGACCGCCGAAACAGCGCTGAACGCATCGGCCTGCCCCGCGCCGAACTGGTCGTCGCGCCCCTTTGGCCCGAGATCGCGCGCCGTCGACGTGAGCGTTGCGCGCACGTCAGCAGATGAGATCTGAGGATTGCGCGCAATCATCAGCGCCGCCACGCCACTGACATAGGCCGCGGACAGGGAGGTGCCCGACGACATCTGGTACTTGCCGTCAGGCGCCGGCGACAGAATGTCCACGCCAGGCGCCGAGATCGCGACGTAGCTGCCGCGATTCGACTGCGCGAACAGCCGATCCGACTGGTCGGTGGCCGTCACGGCGATCACGTTGCGATCGGCCGCAGGATAGAGCGGCGGCGACTTCACGCCCGCGTTGCCGGCGGCAGCCACCAGCACGATGCCCTTTGCGGCGGCGGCGGCAAGCCCACGCTCCATCGCTGGATCGTGCGGCCCCGCGAAGCTCATATTGATGATCCGCGCATTCTTCGCCAGCGCGTAGTCGAGACTTTTCAGAATCAGGAAAGATGTGCTTTCCGCACCGCTCTTCTGGGAGCCGAACGCCCGGATCGCCAGCAGATGCGACGACGGGGCCGTTCCCATCAAGCGTGCATGGGAGGCAATGACGCCCGCGATGCTGGTGCCGTGAGGATGCGGTCCTTCGCCATTGTTGAGCGCATCGAACGTACCGGTGATCACGCCGGCCAGTTCGGGATGGGTCACGTCGATTCCAGAGTCGATCACTGCGATCGTCACATCGGCCCCGACCGAGAGCGCATGCGCTTCGGGCAGCCGCATCTTGGCGAGCGCATATTGCACAGGGTCGCCCTGGGATTTTGCACCCGCGGGGGTCGCGTCCTGTTGCAGCTTGAAGATGTTGTTTCGCTGCGCCGCCTTGACGTTTCCGCCGGCAACCAGTTCACGCACCACCGTATCGACCGAGCGTGAGTCGGTTATCCGCCAGCGGAAAAACGTGCTGTTTGTCAGGGGGAAATTTTGCGATTGAACTCGCGTCAGACGGTGACGCCGTGCGAGTTCATCGGCCTGCGCATCCGTCGGGGTACCCGCGATCTCGATCAATACTTCCTTCGCGACGTAAGTATTGTCAGCCGCGGCAGGCGCGGATTTCTTCCCAGCGTTTTTATTTGGCTGCTGCTTCTTGCGATAGTTAGGCGGCGGGTCATCGTAATAGTCCGCTGGCGGACCGTCGTATTCACGCACGATATATGGACGCGGTTTCGGACGGATACGGTCATATCCGTCGTATCCAATGTTGGGCCGTATCGTCGGATTGATGTTGATGCGCGGCCCAACGTTCATGCTGGGACCAGTCCGCATGCTCATGCCGCTGTACTGCGCGAATGCCTGCGGGGTTGCCAGGCTGAGGATCGCTGCTGCGACAGCGATCGATCGCGCGGACCGCATAAGGCGGGCCTTTCGGATGAAATCCCCTTTGCCTGTCTCGGTCATCTGACGTCCTCGCAAATTTATGCGTGCGCCGGCGCGGCGCGCGGGTGAGGTCCCCTCTCCTCCCGAAGCTTGACGCCGTGGACGGCGGCCAAGCCCGGGATACAACCTAGCGCGGCATCCGAACGGATGCCCGGACCAAGAACTAATCGGCGCTCACGACGAGGCTGATAATCTTTTCAGCCTGAAGGCGCGTCATAAGCTGCGCCGCGTCCTGCTTTGACAGAGCCTTGTCGCCGAACTGAACGCGGAACATGCCTGCCTTTGGACCAGAAACGATGGACGCGTTGTAATTGTTAAGCAACTGCGCAATGTCATCGGCCTTGGCGTCGGGCGCAAAGCGAATCAGACCAAACGTTCCGGCTGTCGACTGGGCCGGAAATGCGGCCGTCTGAAAATTACCGCCCGCGCGATCCTTGACCAGCACGGTTCCGATCACCCCTGCCTGCAGCAGGACCAGCACCGCACCAGCGACACCTGCATAAGCCAGCGTGCGCGGTGACAGGCTCGAGAAAAACCCGGCGATACGCATCACCGGATTAAACGCCGCGCCCTTGCGCGCCGGCTCGGCATCGATGGCGGCAAACAGTTTCTGCATGGCTCGCGACGACGGCGCACCAAGGCTCTCGTTCAGCAGGATGGTTTCTGCGTATTCATCCTGAATCGCCGCATATTGCCGCGCAAGATCGGGATCACTGGCGAGCGCCTCATCGACACGGCGGGCGTCACGCAGGTTGAGCGTGCCCGCAGCATGGAACGGCAACAGAGCCTCAATCTCGGTGGGCTCGCGATCGGTTTGCTTGCTCGTGGCAGTCATGGCCAACCTCGCTCTATGCCGGCTGCCTTGAGCAGCTCGGCCAATTTCTTTCGCGCGTAGAACAGGCGCGTCTTCACCGTATTCTCCGGGATGCCCACGATTTCGGCCACTTCTTCCACGGATTTCTCGTGGTAGTAGACGAGATCGACAATCTCCCGATGTTCTGGCGAAAGTGCGGTCAGGCAATTCCGCAATGCGTTACTCGTGTCCTTCTTCGCGGCCGTGACCTCCGGATTGTCGGACGTGTCCTCGATCGCGGCAGCCGTCTCGTCGTCCAGTTCCGCGTCCTTCCTCTTGCGAAGGGCGGACAGGGCCTTGAACCGGGTGATCGCCAGCAGCCACGTAGAAACGGCGGACCGGCCTTCAAACTTGCCGGCCTGACGCCACACATCGAGGAAAACCTCACTGATGAGATCTTCCGCGATTGACTCGTTTCGAACGAGCCGCAGCGAGAAGCGAAACACCCGTACATGGTGCCTTCCGTAAAGCACCTGCATGGCGAGCCGGTCACCTTGGGCGATGCGACCGATCAGAACCTCGTCCGATGTCGCGTGGGTTGCACTCAATGGCCGTCTCGCAAGGTTGGTCGCATGCGACTGGGAACTGGTTCGATCAAATCGGTGAAAATCTTCGCGATTTCCCGAAATTGTCCGGATTGGCGATGCGCAAAATGCCCCTGAATCATGAACAAGGGCAAGTCGCCCGGTCCTTGTGACCGAAAGAGGTATATTTTTACCTAAATTCAACCATTCCTGGCGAACGGCGACCGATCCGGAGACGGCCGGCCTGTTCAAAGTTCCCACCGCATCCCAATGATACCAAACCTAAAGGCTTTCCCGCCTACAGTCCCGCATTGCATTCCTTCACGGCGAGTTCATGCGCGGCGCAACGTCATCGGCCCCCGTATCCCTGATAGGCGGTCTCGACCGAAAGCATTCGGCCGTCGAGATCGAATTGTCACCAGAGATTCTCGCACGCCGCGCAAAGCAGCGGCGGCAAATGCTCGATATGACCGGCGTCAGCTACATGATCGACGCCGGGATCCTGCTGATCTACGCTTACGCTGGCGCCACCAGCTTCGTGATCGCACCGGCCTACGCGGCTTGCGGGCTGCTGTCGGTCGCGGTGTATATCGCGATATCCGAAGCCAAGGTGAACGACCGGTTCCGGGATCACTACTTCATTTCGCAGCAAACCAGCATCAGTCTGATGATCATGCTGGTGTTCTTGTACTTCGCGCCGGAAGTCGGCTGCCTGTTCCTCTGCTCGATTTTCCTGGTCTTCACGTTTGGCGCCCTGCGATCCACCCCCCGTCAGACCATCATCGGGTGGACGACGGCTGCTGTCGGCCTGACGGCCTTGTTTCTCCTGACCGACAAACCCATCGGCATGCCTACCGGCACGCCGCTGGAGCGCTTCGCGACCATGCTGGTCTTCATTCTGGTGCTTGGGCGCGGCATGATCGTCGGACTGTTCAGCAGTTCGTTGCACGAATCTCTCTACAGGCGCGGCATCGAACTGAAGAAAGCCTATCAGCGCATCGAGGAACTTGCCGAACTCGACGAGTTGACCGGATCGCTCAACCGCCGCTCCATCATGCAGACGCTCGACGAGGAAATCATCCGCGCCCGGCGCAGCAATGTACCTTGCGCCGTCGCCCTGATCGACCTCGATTGGTTCAAGCGGATCAATGACCGCTTTGGTCACCCCGCGGGCGATGAAGCGTTGCGGGCTTTTGCCATCACCGTATTCGCAAACATTCGCAGCATCGACAAATTCGGCCGTTACGGCGGCGAGGAATTCCTGCTCATTCTTCCGGAGACGTCGGACGGCGCCGCACTGCGCACCGTCGACCGGCTGCGCGGGATCGTAGCGGCCCTCGACTGGAGCGCGATTTCACAGGACATGAGCGTCACGATGTCGGCGGGCCTCGCTACGCTTCGCGCGGACGATACCGCGGACACCATTCTCGCCCGTGCCGACCGGCTTCTCTACCAGGCCAAGGACATGGGGCGGAATCGAGTTGTCGCGGGCTAGTTTACATTTTCGTCAGCCAAGAACCTGGCTGGCATTTCTTGCTTCGGCGTTTCCAGGACAGAAAGTCATGAGTTCGAGACCAACAGCGCGGCCCGCAAATCTTCTCGATGAACTGCAAAATGCTCTCGCGCACGGTACCGTCGCGCGCCGCGTGGAAACGTTACGCCGGGTCACCGATCTCTTTCTGTACGGTGTGGCGGATTACTCCGACGAACAGATCGATGTTTTCGATGACGTCTTTCATTGCCTGATCGAGGAAATCGAGACCTCCGCCAAATCACTGCTCGCAAAACGCCTCGCGCCCGTACCTAAAGCTCCGCCGCGTCTGATCTATACGCTGGCTTTCGATGACGAGATCGAAATTGCTGCGCCGGTGCTGTCGCATTCTGAAAGACTGAATGACGACATGCTGATCGCAAACGCGCGCAGCAAAAGCCAGGGCCATCTGCTTGCGATCTCAAAACGCAAAGTCCTGAGCAACGCGGTGACCGACGTTCTGGTCGAGCGCGGCAACAACGAAGTCGTCGAGAGTGCGGTCAACAATCCAGGCGCGGAATTTTCGGACAAGGGTTTCACAGAGCTTGTTTCTCGCGCAGAGGGCAATGATGAACTTGCGACATGCCTCGGGACAAGGCGGGGAATTCCAAGGCCGCATTATCTCAAGTTGATAGCAAGAGCCTCGGACTCCGTGCGGGAGCGGCTCCAGGCCGCCAACCCGCGCGCGGCGGATGACATCTCGGCGGCCGTCAAGCAGGCAGCCCTTAACGTCGATCCCGGAGCAGGCGGAGAGAAAGCGGCCCACGCCTATCGGCTTGTAAAATCTCTCTCTGACGACGGACGCCTCGACGAAAGGCAGATTGCCGAATTTGCCGCCGCCGGACGGTTCGAGGAAACCTGTGCCGCGCTCGCGATATCTGCGAACGTTCCGGTCACGACCGTCGAAAACATGATGATCGAGTCGCGATCCGAAGGATTGATGGTTCTCGCCAAGGTCGCCGGGCTGTCCTGGATGTCTCTCAAGCTCGTTCTTGAACTGGGCGGCGGCACATCGGAAATCGAGATCGAGAATATCGACGATCACAAATCGAGCTACGATATGCTGCGCCCGTCCACTGCCCAGCAAGTGCTGCGTTTCTACCGCATGCGACAGGACACCGCGCAGACCGAGCCGGCTTGATATCGGTCGCCTGAGCCACCGCGGATCTAGAATCTCAAGACACGAGATCCTGCGAGCGCGCCAATCGCCGCGACGAACCCAATGGCAATCGTGTACCAGGTCGCCACGAACATCGGCGAATCGTCGGTGCAGTGCGCCGCGTATAGCGTCGCAGCCAGCCCCGCCGACAGCAGTCCGGCGAACGCGCCGGCCACGGCCGGTCGCGATGGCGCGCCGCGACGCAAGGCGAACAACGCGGCCACCAGCAACGGCAATGACAGCAGCGGTATGGCTACAAGACAGACCCTCGAATTAGAGCCCATCATCCGTGTCGACATCGGCGCGCGGTGCGGCATCATCATCTCGCTCATCATGCCGATGCCGAGCAATCCGACCGGAATGGCCAGCAGCCACGCCCAGCGTCCAAGCGAGGCTTCAGGTCGCGACAGATGCAGGCTGATGGCGATGGCAGCCGCGGCCAGCGCCATGGTGATCACGAATTTCAGATCGAAGAATGGATTGCGCATGGCGGTCATAACGTCAGACCGCACACCAAGCCCGGCAAGGAACAGCGCGGTCGAGACAGGCACCGCGAGCACCAGTGCAACCAGCAGCAGATTTCCGACAGGGCGTTCATGGACGTCGTTGTCGGCGGCGAGCGTGCGGATGAGATCGTTGGTATCCATGGTCACTATTTCCGCAGTTTGCTGGCGAGGCCCGTCAGCCCCCGATGCAATGCCACGCGCACCGCACCCTCGGTCATCGAAAGCTTCGCCGCCGTTTCCTTGATCGACGCGCTGTCGACGGCGATCGATTGCAGCACGTCCCGCTGCCGCTTCGGCAGTCCGTTGAGATGGGTTGTGACCTCGCTGGCCGGAACGCTCTCCTCAACTGGCGCACCCGCCAACGTCTCCGAAAAGTCGTCGATATTGACGAATATCCGCCGACCGCGACGGCGCAGTGCGTCGATCAGTTTGTTGCGTGCAATTGCGAACAGCCACGGCGCGAACGGGGCGTTCGGATCCCAAGTATGTCGCTTCAGATGCACAGCGAATAAGATGTCCTGCACGATGTCCTCGGATTGGTCGACCGGCTGACCGGCCCGGGCCAGACCTCGACGCGCCCCTGCTCGCAGGACCGGCGTCACGGCCTTGAGGAGGCGATGATATGCGGCGTTGTCTCCGGCATTGGCCGATCGCATCAGATCGGTCCATTCGTCTTCACGTCCGCGCACGCGCGCTCCTATCAAGAAATTCGCTCCTGTTCCTAAAGTGTTACGGGCAGAAACGGCAATCACGCAATCGTGAGCAAGGCTGCTGGGGAACCGGGCGACCCGATCCCGGAGCATCTGCTCTGGGTCGTTTTTAGGGCAAAAGATCACAAGATTCCCTTTTTCTGCCGTCCTGTGGCCATTCCGCACCGGTCTGTTCCCTGTGCTGGAGACTCTGGCAAAAGGGGAAATTGCCATGCGGATAAGGAGTGCAGGTTTAGCGGCCTTGGTTGCTGCTGCCGGAATCTGGATGAGCTTTTCGGGCGAGCCCGCAATGGCTGCCAAATCAACAGCAGCGAAGGCCGCGAAAAGCAGCGTAGCTACCGCCGATCGCCCAATCGTTCTGTCGAAATTCAAGAAGCAGCGCGCTCACGCTGCGAAGAAATCCCGAACGGCCCAGGCGCGGCAAGCTAAAAGAGCAACGTCCAAGGCATCATCGAAAGCTAAAGTTCTCGCGGAAAAGTCTGCCGACAAATCGGGGGCGGCAGAGAACAAGGTCATGGCCGATGCGAGCAAGAGCGAGTTGCCGGTGTCGGTGGCCAATGCCCGTGCCCAGGCGCTGGCCGTTGACCAGGCACGGAATATTGCCGCTCTCGATAGTACCGATGTTGCTGTTGTGGACGGCATGCAACTCGCTTCCGCTGACCAGTTGACCGATGCCGACCGCGCAGCGACGGCAGACGCTGCGGTAGCGCAAGATCTCAACGCTCCAACTCCGCCAGTTGCGTCCCCGCCGTCACCATCGGCCCCAAGCAGCAAGATCCTGCGGCCGGTCTCGACAGGAGACAAGCCGGTGTTCAAGACCGACGACAGCGATCCATGGAGCAAAACCTCGTTGATTGGGAAGATCTTCATCGCCTTCGGAAGCCTGCTGACGCTGGCATCGGCGGCCCGCCTGATGATCGCCTGACGCAAACACCATCTGCATCAGACGCAAACGCCGGTTCGCACCCCGCGAACCGGCGTTTTTGTTGCTTAGGTGACGATCAGTTCTGACATCGCCGGTCTTGCAGAGACAGGCCCCGGAAGGCACATTGCGGCTAACGGCGCGCCACGCGCTGATTTTCAGACATCCTTCAAGGGGCAAACCATGACGGCATTCGAACACATCATCGTTGAGAGCAAGGGCGCGGTCGGCATCGTGAAAATCAACCGACCTAAGATGCTCAATGCCCTCTCCTTCGATGTCTTCAGCGAAATCGCGACAGCCATCGACGACCTCGAGGAAGACGATGCCATCGGCTGTATCGTTGTCACCGGCAACGAAAAGGCCTTCGCCGCCGGCGCCGACATCAAGGAAATGCAGCCGAAGAAATTCATCGACATGTTCAGCCAGGACTTCATGGACATCGGTGGTGACCGCGTCACGACCTGCAAGAAGCCGACCATCGCAGCAGTCAGCGGCTATGCGCTCGGCGGCGGCTGTGAACTCGCCATGATGTGCGACATCATCATCGCTTCAGACACTGCCAAGTTCGGGCAGCCGGAAATCACTCTCGGCACCATTCCGGGGCTGGGCGGTACGCAGCGCCTCACCCGCGCCGTTGGCAAGTCCAAGGCGATGGACCTATGCCTGACCGGACGCATGATGGATGCGGCGGAAGCCGAACGCTCCGGGCTGGTCAGCCGCATCTTCCCGGCCGACAAGCTGATGGACGAGGTGCTTGCGATTGCCGACAAGATCGCTGCGATGTCGCGACCGGTTGCGGCGATGGCGAAGAGCGCAGTCAATCGCGCGCTGGAAACCTCGCTCGCCGAGGGCATGAACGTCGAAGGCGACCTGTTCCACGCGACATTCGCCCTCGAAGATCGCGCCGAAGGCATGGCCGCCTTCATTGACAAGCGGAAGCCGAATTTCAAAAATCGCTGAAGATCGACTTGCCACGCTCGTCATTCCGGGACGCGCTCTTGCGCGGACCCGGAATCTAAATGAGAGATTTCAAAACATCGAGATTCCGGGTTCGCTCGCTGCACTCGCGCCCCGGAATGACGAGTTAACGGCGCGCAAGCGCTGCACTGACCAGCAACCGATAAAGCCAGTCCGAGAACGATTTCGGCTGGTCGAGTTGCATGCGCACGAGGCTTGCAGCCGCGTCTGCATCCGGCGGTCCCGCACGAAAGCCCTGCCAGGCAAGCGCGAGCAGGTTGAGCTTGCTGGCGGTCGCTTCTTTGAGTATCTGCAAGGCTGGGATCAGCCGCTGCTCGACATCGGTGAAATCGCTACCAAACGGAAATGCCGGGAGTAATCCCGC
Source organism: Afipia massiliensis (assembly GCF_014203115.1). Taxonomy (GTDB): domain Bacteria; phylum Pseudomonadota; class Alphaproteobacteria; order Rhizobiales; family Xanthobacteraceae; genus Afipia; species Afipia massiliensis. Next base: position 605,497 of record NZ_JACHIJ010000001.1, read on the forward strand.
GTCGCGCGATGGCTTCAAGGCCGCATTTATGCGATCCGGAAAATTCTCGCGATGCGCGGCGGGAATTTCATAGGCCTTCGGCAGCTTGCCAGCGTCTTTGGCATGCCGCATCAGTTCGGGTTGAAAGCGCGAATCCGCAACACACAGCATCGCAGCGATGACGTCGGCATCCGATTTGCCCCAGAGATCGGCAACGCCATACTCGGTGATGATAACATCGCGCAGGTGACGCGGAATCGTGGTGTGACCATAGGACCAGCGGATATTTGAGGCCGCTGTCTTGCCGGAGCCCCGCGTCGACTCCAGCGTCAACATCGAGCGCGCGCCTTCAAGCGCAAATGCCTGCGCCACGAAATTGTATTGGCCACCGACGCCGCTGACCACCTGACCCGTATCGAGACCGTCCGAGATCGCAGCGCCCATCAAGGTCGCCATCATCGCATTGTTGACGAACCGCGCGTCAACGCGCGCATGTCGCTTGGCGTCTTCGCCACCATAGAGCTGGTTGGTGAAAGACACCGGGACCATCTGGATGCGTTCGATCTGCCCGGGCTTCATCTCGCGCAGGGCGCGGTAGAAGGATTTCGGCCCGAGGAAGAACGCCGCGTGCAGCAACGCCCCATCGACCTCACGTTTCAACACTCCGGCGTCGATCAGCGCGAGGAACGCTTCGACGAACATTTCGCTGACGCCGTAAAGACCCGCCGTGAATGGCCCCGACTCGCGCGGCGGCTGCGCGGGTGCGAGCCGCGACATGATCTCGCGATAGGCTTTATTGTCACGATGACGGACGATCAGGCCTTGCGCGAGCGCATCGCCAACCTGCCCGATACCGATTTGCAGGGTGCCACCGTCCCGTATCAGTCCCGCAGAATGAAGCCCGATTGCGTATTTCGTATCGGAGACCGGCTCCGACGACGGAGCAAACAGCGGAAAGTCCGTCTTCGGACTGTCGAGCACCGCATGAAATTCATCCGCAGCCAGATCGCCCTGCCCCGGCATGAACGGCAATTCGGAATTCACCTGGGCCACGATCTTGAACGCAATGCGGCCCGCCGCACGCGCCCTCATGAGATCGAGCGTCGTGTCGGTGTTGCTGCTCAGGCTGTAGCGCGTCTGGCCGTCGACCACGCGCTTGGCCACAAGCTGAGCGATCACATTCACGCCACGTGTCAAAAGATACGACGACGCATGGGTATAGTTGGCCGAGATGTAGTGCTGCTGTGGATAGGCATTGCCAAGCCATTTTCCCGCCAGGAAGAAGAACTCGATGACTTCGATGTTCGGCGGCAGTGTTTTGGCATGCAGCGCCCTAGCGTAATCCAGATCGGGATACCCACCAAACAACCGATCGATCACCGGCCCTATGAATCGTCGCTCGAGATCAGCCGATGGCGTCGGCTTCTCCAACGTCAGAGCAGTAAAAATGGTCAGATGGATCGAGCGGTCGCTTGCCGCGCGCTGATAGAGAGCATTGACGATGTGGTTGGCCTTGCCGAGTCCCAGCGGCAGACCAACCACCAGCTTGGTCCCGACCTCGCGAATGATGTCGTCCGCGATTGCTTCAGGGTCGGAAAAAATTCTTGGCATCGGATGTCTGTCGATCCACTGCGCCGGACGTGCCGCCGGAAGACCACGCGGGAGGGCGCGGCAGATTGCTCTTGATGGGCTGCCGCTAATTTCACCACAGGACGTTGATCGGTCAAGAAATTACGGCTCACCGCGACAACAAATCAGTGCAAATTCGTCGAAATTCTATGTCCGGTTTGCCAACACCAACATGATGGTGTTGACGTCACGACCGTGACGGCCACTCCGCTGTGCTCGACCCGAGCGGCATCGCATGACGCTCCCAAAATGCCGGGGTCGCTGACATCACGGCGGCGTGACGAACGCTTCGCAGAGCACCAAATCCTGAAGAGCTCTGCTCAATAAACGGAAGGACGTCGTCCGCGGTGAGGTCCGCCGCCGCGAGGCCACTATCGACTCTGCCGAGATTCCACAGCCAGCGCCCAGTCTGCGCCAGGGAGACTTTCACATGCCAGCTTCCGCCCTCTCGCACCTGCCGCAGCCGCGTCATCATCCCGCCGAACGCCATCAGATACCCCGTGGCGTGGTCGAGAATCTGCATCGGCAGTTCCTTCGGTCCTTCAACTCCAGCGGCATTGCCCAATCCGGTTGAGGTCTGCACCAGGGAATCGAAGCCACGGCGGCCCGCCCACGGACCGGCGTGGCCATAGGCGCACAGCGAGACATAAACGATGCCGGGACTGATCCGAGCGATATCTTCCGGCGAGAAGCCGAGCGCGGCGATGGATTGCGGGCGATAGCCCTGAGAGAAAATATCCGCCGACGTCAGCAAACCGCGCAGCGTATCGCGGCCCTGCCCGGTCTTCAGATCGGCGAAGGCAGCCAGCTTGCCACGCCCGGTATCGATAACCAGCCACGGGATCGACGGCAGTTTCGGCGAGGAAATCAGCATGACGTCCGCGCCGTAGGCGGCCCATGTGCGCCCCGCGACCGGACCTGCGATGACCCGCGACAGATCGAGTACACGCAATCCCGCCAGCGGGCGATGACCGTTTGGCCAAGGTCTCGGCGCGGCGTCGCCAATCTTCTCAATCTGGATTAGCGGCAGTTGCTCTATCGCCTGCGCTTGCGGGGTTGCGAGCCATTCGTCGTGCGAGCGCATCATCGAGACGACGCAGCCGCCGGCATAGGCGGCGGTTTCAAATTCCTCACCCTTCCATTGCATCAGCACGCGCTGCACATCGTCGCGTTCCGGTTTGCAGTTCAAGACCTTGCAGACGTTGTCGCGGTGATGCGGAAAGTTGGTGTGGAGGCGCACGAAGCGACCGTCCCCGGTTGTGTAAACACCAGCGATAACATCCCAGGCCGGTGGCGGCGGCTTGTCGTCGACGCGCAGATAGCGCTCGCTGCGACACTCAACCGCGGCATGCGTCATATCAACGGAGATACCTTGCGCCTCACCGCTGCGGGCTTTCCATATTTCCGCAGCGGCAAGACCGGCGGCGGCAATCGTGGCCTGCGCCGCAGCACCGACGCGAAACGACGACGGCAGCATGGGCTCACTTCCCGTCAGTGTGATGGCATCGAGCGCGGACGGTTCACCACCGCCGAGACTCCAGAGATCAGAGAGGATTTCGCGAGGTGACTGCATGAACGCCTCCGGCGACGGGAATGGCCGCGAAACATCGCGCGGAAAATACATCGCATCAAGGATGATTAATGGAAATCCCGCGAGCGTGGCAGAATGCGTACATTGCGCGGATGGCGCACCTTCTGTGCTGGGTTGTCAGGATGCGCACGGCGATCATCCTCCAGCGGTTCGATGACATCCGCACCGGGAGGGATCTGGTTCTTTCGACCGAGCGCATCGTTGGCAAGGTTCATCAGATCATGGGACCGGTCGAACAAACGCTCGGCCACCAGATGAACCACCTTCTCCGGACTGCTCTGAATGGTCCCCTGCACCTCGATCAGCCGTGCGCCCATCACTTCCTTGCGAAATTTTTCCATCACTTTGGGCCACACCACGATATTGGCGATGCCAGTCTCATCCTCCAGCGTCATGAAGACGACGCCCTTGGCGCTGCCCGGCCGCTGCCGCACCAGCACTACGCCAGCGCAACGGACGCGTTGCTTGTCGCGGGCATGTCCAATCGCCTCACATGCCACCATACCTTCCTGCGAAAACATCGGCCGGAGGAATTCCATCGGGTGCCCCTTCAACGACAGCCTGATGGTCTGATAATCCACCACAACCTGATCAGGTAGCGGCATGACAGGCAATGGCTGTGCGGCTTCGTCGGGTTGCTCGCGCGCCGCGGCTACGGTGAAAAGCGGTAACGGAACATCGTCCGGCAGACGTCGCACCGTCCACAGGGCTTCGCGCCGGTCAAGACCAAGCGAGCGAAATGCGTCCGCATCGGCCAGCAGGATCAGCGCTCGTTTCGGCAGTCGCGTCTCGCGCGCAAAATCTTCCAGCGAGGCGAACAGCTTTTGCGCGCGGGCGGCAACGATCCGCTGATCCCAGTAATCCTTGCGCGGCTTTTTCTCAGATTTTCCAAACTTCTCGGGAAGCCTGTCATCGACATCGAACACTTCGAAACCGTCGATCTGACGGAAGCCGAGCCGGACGGCGCAATAATCGCCAGACCTCTCTTCCAGAGTGTTTTGTCCAAAGCTAAACGACACATCGATCTCGCGCACCTCGACGCCATTTTTGCGCGCATCGCCGACGATCTGCGCCGGCGCATAGAAGCCCATCGGCTGCGAGTTCAGAAGACCACAGCAAAAAGCGTCGGGATGATAATGCTTGAGCCATGACGACACATAGACAAGCTGCGCGAAAGCAGCCGCGTGGCTTTCGGGGAAGCCATAGCTGCCGAAGCCCTTGATCTGGTCGAAGCAACTCACCGCAAATTCAGGATCGTAGCCACGGGCGATCATGCGATCGACCATGCGCCTTTCGAATTTCGGCATCGTGCCGACATTACGAAATGTCGCCATCGCGCGTCGCAAGCCATTGGCCTCCTCGGGTGTGAACTCCGCGGCCTCCATCGCAATGCGCATCGCCTGCTCCTGAAACAGCGGCACGCCGAGAGTCTTGTGCAACACCTGCTTCAGCTCGTCCTTGTTCCCGCCTTTTGGATAAGGATATTCGATCTCTTCCGGCCTCATCTTTCTCCGTTTCAGATAGGGATGCACCATATTGCCCTGGATCGGTCCGGGCCGGACGATGGCGACCTCGATGACAAGATCATAGAAGGTGCGCGGCTTCAGGCGCGGCAGCATATTCATCTGCGCGCGACTCTCAACCTGGAAGACGCCGAGAGATTCGCCCCTGCACAGCATGTCGAACACTTTATCGCTGTCATCGTTTTCCGACTTGATGTCCGAGAGCTGGTAACGCTTTCCCTTGTGATCCTCGATCAGATCGAAGCATTTTCGGATGCAGGTCAGCATGCCGAGTGCCAGCACATCGACCTTCATCATTTTCAGTGTATCGATGTCGTCCTTGTCCCATTCAATGAAGGTGCGGTCGTCCATGGCCGCGTTGCCGATGGGCACATAGGTATCGAGCCGATCCTGCGTCAGTACATAGCCGCCGACATGCTGAGACAGATGCCGCGGGAATTCGATCAGTTCAGTGGCGAGCTCGACAGCACGGCGGATCATCGGATTGCCGGGATCGAAGCCTGCCTGCCTAATCTGCATATCGCTGACATCTGTGCCCCAGCTTCCCCACACCGTATCCGCCAACGCGGCGGTGACGTCTTCCGTCAGGCCAAGCGCCTTGCCGACGTCGCGAATGGCGCTGCGCGGGCGATAGTGAATGACGGTGGCGACAATCGCCGCGCGATGACGGCCATAACGCCTGTAGACATATTGCATCACCTCTTCGCGGCGCGAATGCTCGAAATCGACATCGATGTCCGGCGGCTCAAGCCTCTCTTCGGAGATAAAGCGCTCGAACAGCACATCAGTCTCGGCGGGATTCACCGAAGTGATGCCAAGCATATAACAGACGGCGGAATTCGCTGCCGAACCTCGACCCTGACACAAAATGCTTTGCGAGCGCGCGTAGCAAACAATGTCGTGAACTGTCAGGAAGTAATGTGCGTAATCGAGTTTCTCGATCAGCCTGAGTTCCTTGTTCAGCGTACCCCGCAGCTTGCCGTCGATCCCTTCGGGGAAATATTTGTCGACGCCCGCCCATGTCAGGTCTTCGAGATGCTGTTGCGCCGTCTTGCCCGGCGGCACCGGCTCATCTGGATACTGATATTTCAACTCATCCAGCGTAAAGGTGATGCGATCAGCGAAGCGCATGGTTTCAGTAACCGCATCCGGATAATCGCGAAACAGACGAGCCACCTCGAAGCCGGGTTTCAGATGCCGTTCGGCGTTGGCTTCGAGTCGTTTTCCGACACTCATGATGGTCGTCTTTTCCCGAATACAGGTCAGGACGTCCTGCAGGGCACGGCGCGCCGGGTCATGATAAAGCACCTCGTTGGTCGCGAGCAGCGGAACACGGGCCGTTGAAGCGATGCGCTGAAGCTTCGCCAGACGCCGCCTGTCGTCACCGCGATACAGCAGGCTTGCCGCAAGCCAGACTCCATCGGCACGACTGCGTTTCAATCGATCGAGAATCTTCAGTGCCGCCGGGACATCAAAGCGATGCGACAGCGTCAGAATCAGCAATTGCCCTTCGGCAAAGTCCAGCAGGTCATCGAATGTGAGATGACATTCGCCCTTCCCGGCCGCGAGCTTGCCACGCGTCAGTAACTCGCACAGTCGGCCATAGGCGGCACGGTCGCGCGGATAGACCAGAATATCCGGCGTACCGTCCATGAACACCAGCCGTGAACCGATCAGCAGTTTCGACTTGCATGTGACCTCGGGATTTTCGAGCTCCTTGTAGGCGCGGACGACACCGGCCAGGGTGTTGCGGTCAGCAATGCCAATGACCGGCAAGAGAAGCTCGCTGGCCCGCTTCACATATTCCTGCGGCTGCGATCCGCCGCACAGGAACGAGAAGTTGGTCGTAATGCCGATTTCCGCGTAGTCGGTGGCTTTCATGCGAACAACCCGTGCACAAACCATTTGGGTGGAACGGGTTCATCTTTTTCAGAGACAGGTTCGCTGTAGAGACCGTCGCGATAGATCCAGAAGCGCATGCCTTCCGCATCCTCGACGCGGAAATAATCCCGCGTCAGGGCTTCTCCCTGATGCCTCCACCATTCCATGGCGATCCGTTCCGGGCCTTCCGCCCGCACCACCGCATGGGTCGCGCGACGCCATTTGAATCGCGGCGGATGTCCATCAGGAACAGCCGCGGCTATCACTTCGATTTCCTCAGGCCGCTCGAACAGACGCAGCGGGCGCAGCGGCGGCTCGGCCTCGGCACGAACAGGCCACTCCGCAACGGAAGCCGCAGCAAGATTTTGCTGCGCGGGTGCCGCGATGACAGCGCATTCCGGAATGTGTGTATCCAGCGGCAGATGCACCACGACACGCTTGCCGCCGATCCGTGCAGCGAGACGGTCGACCAGCGCCGCGACTTCATCGTTATCCTGCGCACTGGTGTCGAAGTCGCGCTGTTCCTGCACCACAATCTCGACGCGGCCGGCTGACAGACGAATAAGATCGAAGCCGAATCCCGGATCGAGCGGATCGGCCAGCGCGTCCAGCCGTTCGCGAAACAGACGGTCGACCACATTGACCTTGGTGACAGGCTGTCCCGTCTCCACCGCGATGGTGCGCACCGCGCCGTCGGTGCGGAAAAAACTCGCTTCCAGCCGCCGCGCGCCCTTCCCCTGCTTGTCCATCGCGGCGACCAGCATCTGCGCAAGACCCGACAAGATGGCCGCGATCACGTTGTCGGTTGCGACCGGCTCGGCGAAACGCTTCTCCACCATGAAATCCGGCGGCGGCTTCCGCGGGCTGATCGGCGCATCGCCCTGCCCCAGCGCCTGCTGCAACAGGCTGGTGAACGCAGATCCGAACCTCGCGGAGATTTCATGCGGCGCACGCGATGCCACATCGCCGATGGTCTTCAAACCCGCGCGCCGCAACCCGCGCGTGATTGCATCATCGGCACCGAGCGCGAACACCGGCAGCGGCGCGACGGCGCGCGCTTCTTCACCATCAGGGACGATGCAAGCTCGCGTGGCCCGCGTCATGGTCCGTGCGCAGACCGGCGTACTCGCAACCGCCGCATTGACGATGAAATCCTGCCGCGCCAGCGATGCACAGAACGTACGCAGCATCGTAGCCTCACCGCCGAACAGATGCGCGCAGCCGCTGATATCGAGTAGCAGTCCATAAGGCGGATCGAACGCCACCAGCGGCGTGAAACGGTCGCACCAGTCGGCGACAGCTTCCAGCAGACTCCTATCCGCCGCCTCGTCGGCGTCGAATACCTGCACGTCGGGACAGACAGCACGCGCATTCGCCAGCGGCAGGCCAATCTCGAGGCCGATGTCGGCAGCGGCATCGTTCAGCGCCGAAATCTGCAGCGCGTTGTTCAACTTGGCGACAACGACGCAGGGATGTCCGTCATCCGGCGCGGCGCCTTGCCCCGAAAGCTGGCGCTTCAATCGGTCGGTCGGCAGGCGCGGCAGCCACAGGCTGAGAATACGTCGCGCTTTCACGGAAGAGGCCCTCATCACATTTCCACTCCATGACCCATCGGCCGGTCTGGCCGTGACGATTGCGAACAAGCTGTGCGTCGAGCAGTGGCGTGCCCCATGCCTCCATCGCGGACGGTGATGGTGCTGAGCGCACCGCCCAGCGCGTTTCCGCTGTGCTGGCAGACGGTGTCGCTGCCGTGCGTAGCACCAGACACGCAACGTTCGAGGCGCGCGCCGCGAGCGTCAGCCTGCGGCTCGCCACCAGATCGAGCTGACGCACCTCGCCCCAGACATCCAGCACTACCGCACCCAGCGCGTCGCAAGCGAGCGCATCGGCTGCGGCACGCAGCGCGATCTCGGCATCTGTCGCCCGGACCGTCACCAGCAGGCGCGGATCGAGGCCGAGTTCCTGCAGACCGCTCATCGACAGCGCGCCGGATTCCCGTTCAGCGAAGTCCTGCCGGACCCAGACCAGCGGCCGCCGCCCGGCGAGGCGATGGGCGAGGCCTGCGATGAACCCCGTCGCTGCTGCGCCGTGGCGCCCGCCCTCGGCGAACACCTCATGCAGCGCGCCGCGCACCAGCCCGCCCTGCAACAGGGCGTCCACCCCCGCATGGCCCAGCGCCACGCGCGAAAGCCCACCGGCATCGCCCTCCAGGCGGCCAATGGTCCCTCGCAGGGACGCAAGCGTGTTCATGCGCGCGCCGATCATGCGCCGCTCCTGGAATTCGGGCCCATCATCCGCAGTTGATTGAACGAATGATGGACCTACTTGTTCATGATATGTTCTAATATAAAGCTAATAGACGACCGGGAGTCAATCAGCCTTTTCCATTCAATTTTCTCGAACAAAATCAATGCAGTACAAGGGGCGGACCTTCCCCCAATTCGGTGACGGTGGGAATTGCAGCAATCTTGAAAGACAAAAGTCCACCGGCTGCCCCGCAGCCGATGGACCGGTCACCAATCAACCTGCTCTCAAGCCGCCATTGCTTCTGTATTGACCTCGGCCAGTGCGAGAGTCGTCAACGCCTCGTCGGTGTTGTGTTCCTGTTGCAGCGTTTCGTCGAGCAGCCGGACAGCTTCGGTCATACCAAGCTTGCTCGCCCATGCCTTCAAGGTTCCATAGCGCGCGATTTCGTAATGCTCGACCGCCTGCGCTGCCGCAAGCAGGCCAGCATCGAGCGCTTCGGTGCCCTTGTACTCGTCCATAATTTCCTTGCCCTCGTCGAGGATTCCCATGATCGCGTCACAGGTTTTGGCCTTAGCGGGCTTGTCGATCAGTTCGAAGACCTGCTCAAGGCGATCGACCTGGCCTTCGGTCTCGATGTGATGTTTCTTGAATGCGGCGCTCAAATCCGCCGAGTGAGCCGCCTTCGCCATCTTGGGCAGCGCCTTCAGAATCTGCTTCTCGGCGAAGTAGATGTCCTTGAGAGTGTCGTGAAAAAGATCGCTGAGATCCTTGTCGTTCGGCGCAGCTCGCTTGGCCGCCATTCGCTTGGGTGCCGATTTCCTGACTGGTTTTTTCGCTGATTTCTTGGCTGACTTTTTCGCTGATTTCTTCGTTGCCATGTGTCCACTCCGCGATCTTGAAAGGGAGAGTTCCCGCCTCCCAACGCGATGTGATGATCATGGTTCCGAACCAATCAGCCTGCGAGTTGGGTCTCGACCAGTTTGATCCAGTAGGACGAGCCGTAAATGATGGCGTCATCATTGAAGTTATAGGCCGGGTGATGAAGCCCCGCGCTGTCGCCGTTGCCGATAAAGATGAAGGCGCCCGGTCGCGCTTCCAGCATATAAGCGAAGTCTTCTGCGCCCATCACCGGCGGGATCTCTGAACTGACATTGCCCTCGCCTGCGATATCGGCCGCGACCCGCGCGGCGATGCCGGTTTCGGCAGGATGATTGACCAGCACCGGATAGCTGCGTTCGTAGTCGAGCGTGATCTTCGCACCCGAGAGCTGCGCGACACCATTTACGACCTCACGCACCCGCTGCTCGATCAGGTCTCGCACCTCGGGCGTCAGCGTGCGCGCCGTGCCGAACAGTTCCGCGGTCTGTGGGATCACGTTGCGGGCGTTCCCGGCATGGAACTCGCAGATCGAAATCACCGCTGCGTCGAGAGGATCAACGCTGCGGGAGACAATCGACTGCAAGGCGGTGATTAACTGCGCGCCGACCAGCACCGAGTCGATGCTCTTGTGCGGACGCGCCGCATGGCCGCCCAGACCTTCGATATGAATGTTGATGTGATCGGTCGCCGCCATCGCAGGCCCGACGCGAGTCGCAAATGTACCAATCGGCATGCCCGGACTGTTGTGCATGCCGTAGACCTGCTCAATCTTGAAACGGTCCATCAGACCGTCCTTGATCATGGCCTCGGCCCCTGCACCACCCTCTTCGGCGGGCTGGAAAATCATCACCGCGTCGCCCGCGAAATTTCGCGTCTCGGCAAGATAACGGGCAGCACCCAGCAGCATCGCGGTATGACCGTCGTGGCCGCAGGCGTGCATCTTGCCGGGCACGGTCGAGCTATAGGCAACGCCGGTTTCTTCCTCGATCGGCAACGCGTCCATGTCGGCGCGCAGGCCGATGGCTTTCAGGTCGCCGCCGTTGACGGGCTTTCGCCCCTTGATGACGCCAACCACACCGGTGCGTCCGAGACCCGTCGCAACTTCATCGCAACCGAACTCCCGCAGGCGGTCGGCAACGAATGCCGCAGTGCGATGCACATCGTACATCAACTCCGGATGCGCGTGCAGATCGCGGCGCCAGCCCATGATTTCGGGTTGCAGATCGGCGATGCGGTTGAGGATGGGCACGGCGGTAACCTCACAGGATCAAGACGACAAAAGCTAGCATGAGCCCGCAGGGGACCCAACATCCGCGCAAACGGGAATTGCACGGAACCACACTGTACAGCGAACCCCGGCCGGGGCCATAAGAAGAAGTGTCGAATTTGAATAGAGAAACGCAGGACAGGGAATGGCGAAACGTCTCGAAGGGGATTTCGACTATATCGTCGTCGGTGCCGGTACCGCCGGCTGCATCGTTGCCAATCGCCTCTCGGCAGATCCCCGTAAACGCGTGTTGATTCTGGAAGCCGGCGGCAAGGACAACTGGATCTGGTTTCACATCCCGGTCGGCTATCTGTTCGCCATCGGCAATCCCCGCTCCGACTGGATGTTCAAGACCGAACCGGAGGCCGGGCTCAACGGCCGTGCGCTGGCCTATCCGCGTGGCAAGGTGATCGGCGGATCGTCAGCGATCAACGCCATGATCTCCATGCGCGGACAGGCCGCCGACTACGATCACTGGCGACAGCTTGGGCTGAGCGGCTGGGGCTGGGACGATGTGCTGCCCGCATTCAAGAAACTTGAAGATCATTTTCTTGGCGAGAGTGAGCATCACGGCACCGGCGGTGGCTGGCGGATCGAAGCGCCGCGCCTGTCATGGAAAGTGCTGGATGCCGTCGGAGAAGCCGCGCACGAAATGGGCATACGAAAGACGCCGGACTTCAATACCGGCGACAACGAAGGCATCGGATATTTCCACGTCAACCAGAAACGGGGACGGCGCTGGTCATCGGCGCGCGGATTTCTGAAGCCCGCGCTGGCGCGACCCAATCTTCGTCTCGAAACCAATGTGCTGGTCGACAAGGTGATCGTCGAGAACGGACGCGCTGTCGGTGTTCGTTTCAGCCGGGGTGGTGAAACCATCGAGGCACGGACACAAGGCGAAGTAATCCTGTGTTCCGGCTCGATCGGATCGACGCAGGTGCTGCATCGCTCCGGCATTGGCCCGCAGGAATGGCTGTCGCCACTCGGGATCGACACCGTGCTCGACCGGCAAGGCCTCGGCCGCAACCTGCAGGATCATTTGCAGCAACGCGCAATCTACAAGGTGGAGGGCGTGCGCACACTGAACGAGACGTATTACAATCTATTCCGGCGTGGCTGGATGGGCGTCGATTATCTCCTGCGGCGACGCGGGCCGCTGACCATGGCGCCGTCGCAACTCGGCATCTTCACGCGCTCCGATGCGCGTCAGGAGCGCGCGAACATCCAGTTTCACGTCCAGCCGCTGTCGCTCGACAAGTTCGGCGAGCCGCTGCATCGCTTCCCCGCCATCACCATAGCTGCCTGCAACCTGCGGCCGACATCGCGCGGCAGCGTGCGCATCAAGTCGAGCGCCGCCGATGATGCACCCGCGATCGCGCCGAACTACCTGTCGACGCCCGAAGACCGGCAAGTCGCCGCCGATGCCATCCGTGTCACGCGGCGACTGATGAAACAGCACGCACTCGCGGCCTATCATCCGCAGGAATATCTCCCCGGCCCGTCCGTCGGCGATGACGATGCGTCTTTGGCGAAAGCCGCTGGCGACATCGGCACCACGATCTTTCATCCGGTCGGCACCGCCAAGATGGGTACGTCGAGCGATCCTCTTGCCGTGGTCGATGAACGCCTGCGCTTTCACGGCCTCAAGGGGCTGCGCGTGGTCGATGCATCGGTGATGCCGACGATTACATCCGGCAACACCAACACACCCACCGCGATGATCGCGGAGAAAGGCGCGGCGATGATTATAGAGGACGGGCGGTAGCACCGACGAAATTAGGCGCGGAGCCTCAACGTACTCAGTCGTCATCACCGGGCTTGTCCCGGTGATCCACGTCTTGCTCGCGACGCTGTAAGAAAAGACGTGGATGGCCGGGACAAGCCCGGCCATGACGAACTTTATGTTTGCGGTCCTTGATGATCATCACGGCCGCATCGCCATGCGCGCCACGCCCGGCGTGCGCAGCGGCTCCGCCAGCCGCGCGAACTCGCAAATCAGCGAACGGGTCTTGCGCGGATCGATGATCTCCTCGACCCAGAATTTCTCGGCCGAGCGAAACGGCGACCGCAGCTTGTTCAGCCGGTCCTCGATCTCGGCCAGCTTTGCCTTGGGGTCTTCCGCGGCCTCGATGTCGGCGCGGTAAGCAGCCTCGATGCCGCCCTCGAGCGGCAGCGACCCCCAGTACGCCGATGGCCACGCATAACGCATCGAGAACCGGCCCGCCGGCTGATGCACGACGCCCGCAACACCGAAGGAGTTGCGAACGATGATCGTGCACCACGGCACCGTGGTCTGATTGACGGCGGTCATCGCCCGCACGCCATGCCGGATCGTCGCAGCCTTTTCGGCTTCAAGTCCGATCATGAAACCCGGGCAATCCATCAGATAGACCACCGGAAGATGGAAGGTTTCCGCGAGATCGACGAAACGCACCACCTTCTGGCACGCTTCAGCAGTCCATGATCCTCCATAAATGTAAGGATCGCTTGCCAGCAGCAGCACGGCGCGACCGTCAAAGCGCGCGAACCCGGCGATGACCGAGCGTCCGAAATTCTGGCCCATCTCGAAGAACGATCCCTTGTCGACCACCGACTCGATAATGGGCCGCATTTTGTAGATCTGCTTGCGGCTGCGCGGGACGATGTTGAGCAGCGCTTCGTCGCTGCGCTCCGGATCATCGCTGCAAGGAGTGGTCGGCGGCAGGTCAAATACAGATGACGGCAGGTAAGACAGAAACTTCCGCGCACACTCGAACGCTTCTTCCTCGGTATCGACTGCGTGATCGACGCCGCCCGCCTTGGTCTGAATCTGCCAGCCGCCAAGCTCCTGCTTGTCGAGCGACTGGCCGAGACGTGCCACCACCGGCGGACCTGCGACGAACATCGCGGATGATTTGGTCATGACTGAATAATGGCTGGCTGCGAGGCGCGCCGCGCCAAGACCTGCAACCGATCCAAGGCCGAGACCCACGACAGGTACACGCGCCATGTTCGTGGTGGTGTACCAATACCAGGTTGTGCCACCGACGCCGCCCGGCAGATTCGCGGCGCCTTTCGTTTCGATTGTTTTGACCGAACCGCCGCCGCCGGATCCTTCGATCACGCGAATGATCGGCATCCGGAAATCGTGCGCCATCTGCTCGGCCATTGTCGGCTTTGCAGAGATCGATGCGTCCGCCGAACCGCCGCGCACGGTGAAGTCGTCACCGACGACGACGACGGGGCGCTTGTCAATCTTGCCGCGGCCGAACACGCAGTTGGCCGGCGTGAGTGTCTTCAGCTCATTCTTGTCGTCATACTCGGCTATGCCGGAAATCGCTCCCATCTCGTGAAAGCTCTTCGGATCGACCAGTTTGTCGATACGCTCGCGAACGGTCAGCCGGCCCTGATCGTGCTGTCGCTTGACCTTGTCGGCGCCGCCCATCTCTTTCGCAAACGCTTCGCGCCGCGCGAGTTCATCGAGTTCAGGCTTCCAGTTCATCTTCGCTCCTTGCCGTACGCGTTGCGAACGCGTTTTTGTTCTACTCTGCGGAATAAAGTTTCCTCTTGCGGAACACGCTACCTCGGGCAATCTTTCGTCACAACAACAAGCCGCGCGTGCATGCCCTGCTCAAAGCGGATAGGGGGAAATCAATGGCAGAGATCAAGATCGTCACCGAGGTTGCCGGGCGCGTCTGCGCGATTGCGGCCAGCGCCGGCGGCGATATCAGAAGCGGTGACGACGTCATCTTCGTCGAAGCCATGAAGATGGAAATTCCCATCCCCTCACCTGCGGCAGGAAAAATCAAATCGATTCTCGTCAGCGTCGATGATGTCGTGGCAGAGGGACAGGCAATCGCCACGCTCGAAGCGTGATGCGCGAAGTCTCCGCGACAAACTGTCTAGTACACCTTAGTAGGCTTGCGGGCGTTGCGCTGGCGCCTGCACGATGACATGATCCGGCAAAATCAAAACGCATTTCGCACAGCGAAAGCAAATGGGAGGGATACTTCATGACGCGATATATTACGACGGTTGCAGCCGTGGTTCTTGCAGGAACCGCTGCGATATCGGCTGCGCAAGCTCAAGATATCAAGCTGCCGACCACAATGGCCTTCACGGCTTATGACACCGGAACGTCTGGCTTCAACATCGCCGTCGGCGTCGGCAAGATGATGAAGGATAAGTATGGCTCCGACATCCGCGTGCTTCCGGCTGGTAACGACGTGGCGCGCCTGGCTCCGCTGCGCACAAACCGCGCGGTTCTGGCCTGGATGGGCACCGGCGTCTACTTCGCGCAGGAAGGCGTATTCGAATTCGGCGTCAAGGAGTGGGGTCCGCAAGCGCTGCAGATGACCCTTTCGACGATCGATTGTAATGGCCTGTCGGTCGGCGTCACAAAAGATTCCGGCGTGAAAGAGTGGAAGGATTTCCGCGGCAAGCGTCTCGGCTTCGTGGTCGGCTCGCCCGCCCTGAACCAGAACGCACTCGCGATCATCGCCTATGGCGGCCTCACCCAGAAAGACGTCAAGATTGTTGAATTCGCCAGCTACGGCGCGATGTGGAAAGGCCTCGTCAACAACGACGCCGACGGCGCGTTCGCATCGACCGTAACCGGTCCGGCCAAGGAAGTGGAAACCTCGCCCCGCGGCCTTGTTTGGCCAGAGCTGCCACCGGAGGACAAGGCCGCGTGGGAGCGGGTCAAGAAGGTCGGCGCTTTCTTCAATCCGCACGTAACCACGTGCGGCGCGGGTATCACTGCATCGACTCCGCTGAAGCTTGCCGCCTATCCCTACCCCATCGCCACGACCTACGCGACGCAGCCCGCGGATCAAGTCTATGCAATCACCAAGGCGATGATCACTGGCTACGATGCCTATAAGGATTCAGCTCCGGGCGCGTCGGGCCTCGACGTCAAACGTCAGACCAAGCAGTGGGTCATTCCATATCATCCCGGTGCGGCCAAGGCTCTGAAGGAAGCCGGTAACTGGACCGACGCAGACGAGAAGTACAACAACGACCTGATCAAGCGGCAAGGTGTTCTGGCTGACGCATGGAAAGCCTACAACACCGCAAGCGCACCAGGAGAACCGGCAGCATTTCTCTCCGGTTGGATGGCGGCACGCAAGGCAGCCCTCGCGAAAGCGAACATGCCGAACGGCTTCGAGGATTAAGCTTTAGTCCGAAGAGCGGGCGTCGTTAACATCCAGGATATCGCAAATGTCAGCTTCGTCCGATAACACCGAAAATGCGGCAGCCGCTCCCGTTGCGGCTGCCGCTATTGCCTCAGCTCAGAAGAAAGTCGTGTTCGACGATCCGCATGCCGGTGTCGGCGGCTTGCAGGAAGCGGAAGTCACGCGGGTGCGCGCCCTCAGCGGCGGCTGGCGCTGGGCGCTGATCATCGCCACTGCGGCGACGATCCTGCTTTGTATCAACCAGCAATTCGCGCTCCGCTTCTTCGTCGGTTACACCCAGCTCAACACCGAATACTTCTATCTGTTGATCGCGCTAATGCTGCCGTTCACGTTCCTGATTTTTCCAGGCACTGAGAAGGCTCCGCTCGATCGCATCCCTTGGTATGACATTGTTCTGTTTGCCGCGACGTTCTGTTCGGCAATCTGGCTGATGATGAACATCCGCAAGGCAGCTTCGCTGGGTTGGGAATTCGCAGGCGCACCGATGCCGGTGATCGCTGGCGGTTTGATCATGTGGGCCGTTCTGATGGAGGCGCTGCGCCGCACCGGCGGCTGGAGCCTCCTGCTTTGCGTCCTGCCGTTCACCGTTTACCCGCTGTTTGCAGACGCACGCTGGCTGGGACCGTTTCGCGGAACTGAATCCACGCTCGATCAAGCCACGGCCTATCATGTTCTGTCGGGTGAGAGCCTGCTCGGCATTCCGATCCAGGCGTTCGCCGACACAGTAATCGGCTTTCTGGTGTTCGGCACGGCGCTCATGATGACAGGTGCCGGCAAGTTCTTCATCAACATCTCTTTCGCGCTTTGCGGAACATTCCGCGGCGGCGCCGCCAAGGTCTGCATTTTCGCGAGCGGACTTCTCGGCATGATGTCGGGCTCAATCATCTCCAACGTGCTGACCGCGGGCACGATGACGATTCCTGTCATGAAGAAAAGCGGCTTCCGCGCGTCCTACGCCGCAGCCATCGAAGCCTGCGCTTCGACCGGCGCGGTGCTCGCGCCGCCGGTGATGGGCGCGACTGCGTTCGTGATCGCCCAGTTCCTGAACGTCAGCTACGCGGAAGTCGCACTCGCGGCGATCATTCCGGCCGTCCTGTATTATCTCGGCCTTTTCATGCAGGTGGATTCTTACGCCGCGCGCCACAACCTTGCGGGCATCTCCCGCTCGGAATTGCCGCGCGTATGGGATACCGTCAAGGAAGGCTGGTATTACATCTTCGTCATCGCGCTGTTGATCGTGATGTTGCTGTACTTCAAGCGCGAAAGTCACGCTCCATTCTACGCGACCGCGCTTCTGCTGGTCCTCAACCAGTTGTTCTCGAAAGACACTCGTTGGACGTCTTCAACCATTAGCAAATTCCTGGAAGTGAACGGACGGACATTCGTCGAACTGGTTGGCATTCTGGCAGGGTGCGGCCTGCTGATCGGCGCATTCTCGATGACAGGCGTTATCTCCAGCCTCGCTAACGATCTGCTGAGAATCGCCGGCGACAACGCGCTCCTGCTGCTGGTGATGTGCGCCTTCACAAGCCTGGTGCTGGGGCTCGGTCTGACCACGACCGCCTGCTATATCTTTCTCGCCATTCTCGTCGCTCCCGCGCTCGAGAAAGCCGGCCTCAACAAGATGGCCGTACACATGTTCATCTTCTACTGGGGCATGCTGTCATCGATCACGCCACCTGTGGCCATCGCGTCATTTGCTGCAGCTGGCATCGCCGGCTCCCCGGCGATGAGAACGGGGTGGGAATCGATGTGGGTCGGCAGCATCATCTACTTCATTCCCTTCTTCTTTGTGCTCAACCCCGCACTCGTTCTGCAAGGCGACGCGCCTTATCTCACCGCGGTGGGTCTGATGTCTCTAGCCGGGATTGGCACTCTGTTCATTTGCGGCGGCATTCAGGGCTATCAGGCTTTCGTCGGAGACTTGCGGCGCACGAAAGCGTTGGAGTGGCCAATCCGCGTGCTGCTGATAATCGGAGGATTCGTTCTCGCAACGCCGGGCGGCGGCATTATGCCTGTCTCGCAGTGGCAGATCATGGCGATCGCGCTTGCGATCTTGGTTCCGACGCTGATCGTGGCCTTCACTCTGGTACAACGGAACCCGCTGGCGCCGGTGAAAGTTTCCTCTCGCTAGTCGGGATTCGAAGCCGGCGCGCTGCGCAACCGTCGAAAGCCGCCAACAGAAATGTGGCGGCAATTCGCGCCACACTATGCTGCTGACGCGAAGGAGATCGTGCATCCACGCCACACCCTGTCGAAATAGGCCACCCTTTCGGCGTGAATGGCTTGTATCTGGCATTCTGATGTGTTCGACCTATGGTTCGTCGAACGCTAGACCTGATAAGGGATAACGATGTTCAAAGCACTTCTCGCGACCACCCTGCTTGTCTCGGCAACTGTTGGCGCGTTTGCGCAGGCCCCACAGCGCAGCGGCACACCTGAAGAACAGAAGGCCTGCGCTCCGGACGTCTCGCGCTATTGCCGCGCCGTCATGAACGATGGTGACTTCGTGATCTTGGGCTGCCTGCAGGCCAACCGCACGAAGATCAGCAAGAAATGTGATGCGGTTCTGCGCAGCCACGGCCAGTAAACGGCCGCGCTTCCACGCATTTCCTTACATACCTGAATGAGCCAAACCAATCAGCCTGACATCGTCAGGCTGATTTTCTTGCTGCGTTATCGACCAAAGTCTTGCCCAACGACCAGATCGCACCGGGCACACGATGGCTGCTTTCGATCACGGTGTCGAACGAACTGGTAATCCAGTTGCAGTCTTCCTGCGTGATCGTGAGCGACGGCAGCAGCTTGATCGTGTGGCTGGCATGGCCCGACACCTGGCTGAGAATCTTGTGATCCTTGAACAGCGGAATGGTGATCAGCTGGCAGAACAGACCCTTGCTCGCCGTCTCCAGCATGGTCCAGGACGCCTTGAGCGCCAGCGACTTCGGCGGTCCGAACTCGACGCCGATCATGAGCCCCTTGCCGCGAACATTCTTGAGCAACTCGTAGCGCGGAACCATTGCGGACAGCGTCGCAAGAAGCTCAGCGCCACGCGCCGCCGCGTTCTCGATCACCTTTTCCTGCTTGAGCGCTTCCAGCGTCGCGATGCCGGCAGCCATGGCGAGATCGTTCTTGGAGAACGTCGATCCGTGCACGACGGCGCGGTCCATTCGGTCGAAAATCTTGTCGAAGATCGCCTTGCGCGTCAGCACGGCGCCGACCGGGACGTGACCGCCGGAAAGAGACTTCGACAGCAGCACCATGTCCGGTTCGACATTCCAGTGCTCGACGGCAAGGAAACGCCCTGTGCGACCCATTCCGGTCTGGATTTCGTCCGCCACGAACAACGTGCCATAGCGCTTGCACAGCGCAGCCGCATCCGCGAGAAACCCGTCGTCGGGTATGTTGACGCCCTTGCCCTGAATCGGCTCAACGATGAAGGCTGCAACCTGCCGAGAGGTCAGCGCCTTTTCGAGCGCCGGAAGGTCGTTGAACGGAATCGAGAAGCAGTCTGGCAACAGCGGCCCGAAACCGTCACGGAAGTTCTTGTCGCCGGTCAGAGACAACGAACCGTAGGACAGCCCGTGATAGCCGTGGTCGCAATAGACGATGCCGGTCCGGCCAGTGGCGCCGCGCGCGAATTTGATCGCAGCTTCGACACATTCCGTCCCTGAATTCGCAAAAAATACCTTGTCGAGATAGGGCACATGCGCGATCAGGCGCTCCGCCAGAATACCGGCAAGCGTGGACAGATCGAGCTGAACGAGATTGGGCAGATCACTGTCGAGCACGCTCTTGAGAGCGTTCTTGACAGTCGGATGATTGCGGCCGAGTGCGAAGACACCAAAGCCGCTCAGGAGATCGAGATAGCGATCGCCATCGCGGTCAAACAGATATTGCCCTTGGGCCCGCTGGAAGCCGACGTCATAACCGATGGTCTTGAGGACCCGAACAAGCTGCTCGTTGAGGTACCGCGTGTGCAGAGCGTTCCGCTGGAATTGGCGATCCGCGAACATCTCTGAAATGTCTAGATTTGGCTGCATGATGTCATACATACTTCGTTTGCCGGGCGTGTAGTCAACTGAAATTAGTGTATGCGTCGATTTGTCAATCTCTGGAACAACGAACGGCTTTTGTGTTTAAATTGGTTGCAATGCACGCGAGGATTCATGCGAAAAATAGCCCTTAGTGGAATGTTCCTGCTCGCCGCTGCTGGTGCTGCCTCCGCGGCAGAACCGCTCGGTGAATGGCGCGATGAAGACGGCAAGGCGACAATCCGAATCGTCGATTGCAATTCGCGGCTTTGGGGCGTCGTCGCATCCGAATCCATCCCCGGTGGTCTCGACAAGAACAATCCCGACAAGGCCAAGCGGACACGTCCCCTGCTTGGCATGCCCATCCTTCTGAACATGAAGAAAGTCGAGGACGAGAAGGACAAGTGGGAAGGCAAGGTTTACGACGCGACGAGCGGCAAAACCTACGATTCCTCGATTCAGGTCAAAGCGGCCAACTCACTGCGCATCGAGGGCTGCGTGGCCATGATCCTCTGTGGCGGCCAGACCTGGACCCGTGTCGTTGAGGGCGCTCCCGCGCCCGGCGGCCAGAAGACCACTGCACCTGCGCCCAAGAGCACCGCAGCGCCATTTCCGACGCCCATCGGAAGCCCCAAGACGGCTGCTCCGCCAAAGGCCGGAGCCAAGGCGGGATCGCCCGATGCTGTGACCTCCGAGGTCTGTATGCTCCCGGAGATCGCTAACGCTCCTCGTTAGTGTCGCGGGGGCGTCCCATCAGCGCAGGCTGAAACAGCACTGCGGCTGCGAGCGTCGTGACCAGCGACAGCGCCAGCAACTTGCCCATGCTCGACGTACCTGGGTGGCTCGATAGCCAAAGGCTGCCGAATGCCGTCGCGGTCGTCAGCGCGCTGAAGAAGATCGCGCGCGTCAGGCTTGATTGCAGCAGGTCTGTCTGCCCTGCCCGCCACGCCGTCACATAGTAGATCTTGAACGCGACGCCGATGCCGAGCAGCAGCGGCAACGCGATGATGTTGGCGAAATTCATCGGCAGTCCGATAAGGACGCAGATCTCGAGCGTCACAACACCTGCCAGCACAAGCGGCACCAGAGTGAGCAGCACGTCACCAATCCGCTTCAGAACGATCCAGAGCAGGATTGCAATCGACAGTAGCGCCCAGCCACCCGCCTGAATAAAGGCCGACACGATGGTGTCGCCCGATTTCAGAATAGAGATCGGGCCGCCGATGGCGGTCGGCTCGACCTTCAGGACCGCGGCGGCGAAACTGCGCAGCGTGTCGTTGTCGTTCGGATCACCCTTCGGCTGCGCCTCGACGCGGGTTCGTCCGTCGGAAGACGTCCAGTCGGCCAGAATGTCGGGCGGCAAGGTTTTCGCGCTAACCGGCTGCGCCTTGAGCAACCCGCGAACCTGATCCAACGCGACGTTCAGGGAAGAAATAAACGTCGTCTCGGCCCTGTCACGCGTGGCCTTGTCGGCCTGCGCGAGTTTCGCGAGCGCGTCCGCGAGGCGGCGTGCTGCCACAGCGCCCGGCCCCTTGTCGTCGCCGGCGGTCCTGCGCAGGCTGTCCACCGAGCCCTTCAGCGCGGCGACATTTTCCTCATCTGACGGCGCAGTGCCGCGCGATGTCTCATTCAGGATCGGATTGAGCGACGCCGCCGCCTTGCGGATAATCGCGAGCTTTGCGGGCTGATCGTCGGGAATGAAACTGTCGAGCGAAACCGTTCGCGACACCTCTGGAATTTTCGCGAGGCGAGCCTGAATTTCCTTGGCCGCCGCCACAGACGGGGCCAGGACTTCGACGGCATTGGTGCCGGTGTTGGGATCGCGGCGCAGATCGAGATAGGTCGCAACCGATTCAACCTTCGCGCTGCGCAGGTTCATCGGGTTGAAGTCGAACTGCAGGAAATACAGCAATGGCAGGCCAAGAACGGCCACGCCAAGCGTCGCTGCAACAACGCCGACGCGATGCCGCTCCAGGAAACTATCGACCGGAGCCAGGAACTTGAAGCCCAACGGTTCGGCTTCGCCCGGAGGATTGAAAATCTTGAGCAACGCCGGCAACACCGTGATCGCGGCGACGAATGCGATAAGCATGCCCGCACCGGCGATCTTCCCGAGTTCAGACACGCCCTTGTAGTCGGTCGGCAAAAACGAGAGGAAGCCCGCAGCCGTGGCCACCGCCGCAAGTGTGAGCGGAATCGCAGAATACTCGGCGGCTTTCTCAAGCGCCGGACTAAGCTCGTCCTTTTCGTGACGTTCAGCGCGATATCGGACGCTGTACTGGATGCCGAAATCGACTCCAAGACCGACGAAGAGCACAAAGAACGCAATCGAAATCAGATTGAACGCCCCCACCAGCATAAGTCCGACGGCGGTGGTGATCGACAGCCCGATCACGAGCGTGATGAAAACGGCACCGATAATCTTGGATGATTTCAGCGCGCACCACAGGATGAAGAGGACGATCAGCACAGTCCCGGTATGGGTGACGAGCGCGCCCTCCTGCACCGTCGCGAATTCATCATTCGCAATCGGGACGGGTCCGGTGAGACGGACCCTGGCGTTGTACTCACCGGCGAGATTCGCATCCTGCGCCGCCTTCCGGATCGCCTCGGTGGCAGCTCCGCCCGGTTCCAGCGCCTTGAAGTCGAGAATCGGCCGCATCATCAGGAGCGTGCGCTTGTCAGCCTCCGTCAGGGCCTCGTTGCTGGACAGTTCCTTCCAGGAGAAGGTCGCAGGCTGATTTGCAGCCACCTTCTCAACGGTCGCGGCGACCAGGTTCAGCGGCCCCGCCATGGAATCTCGCGAATACTGGCCCCGCTGGGACCCAGCCAGACCGAATTCCAGCACGCCTGTCAGGCCGCGCAGGCTGGGGTCGTCCACCAGAATATCGAAAATTGGGGCTGCCGAAGCCAATTGACCGACCTGCTTGGCCACCTCGGGGGTCGGCAAGAACAAAAGTCCGTTATTATCGAAGAACGGTCCGCCGCCCGGACGCCTGATCCAAATGAACCTGTCGGTCTGTGGGAGCAACTTCTTCTCAAGAGCGGCGGCGGCTTGCCGGGAGAGTTCCGGCGTCGGAGCCTCCACAACGGCCAAAATGCTGTCATTTCGGCCCGGAAATGCCTTCTCGAAGTCAATTTCGCGCTTTCGCCAGTCCAGATTAGGAGAAATCAGCGTCGCGACGTCGGTATTGATGGCAAAGTTCCGGTGTGAATAGACGCCTGCCACCGCTGCCAAAGCTACGCCGGCCAGGAGGACCAGCCATGCATGGCGCGTGCAAAAACGAACAAGCGATACAATAGTCCTTGTCAGCACAGGTTTTCTTTCTATTTCTGGCGACCAGCTTGGGGTAAAGGCAACTGCCGGGGAGGCAGCGGGTTAACTTACTGATGCCTCAAACGATGCCCTTAAGTCACACAATAGTGGCATTTAGCCAGCAGTTCCTCAGAACTACTGCTGAATAGCTGCAATAATGCTACACTGCAAAATGTTCCCGTCTTGTTCCACAGTCGCATTGGAAGCCTTGGTATGACCTCATCGACCCCATTGCTCGACGCAATCAAGTCGCCCGCCGATCTTCGCAAGTTGAAGGAAAGCGAACTGCCTCAAGTTGCAGCGGAACTCCGCGCGGAGACAATTAGCGCGGTTGCGGTTACGGGCGGTCATCTGGGCTCCGGTCTCGGTGTCGTTGAACTCACGGTTGCAATACATCATGTTTTTAATACGCCTTCCGACCGCGTCATTTGGGACGTCGGCCATCAGGCCTATCCGCACAAGATCCTGACCGAGCGGCGCGACCGGATTCGCACCCTGCGTCAGGGTGGCGGCCTGTCCGGCTTCACCAAGCGCGCAGAAAGCGAGTACGATTGTTTCGGCGCCGCTCACTCGTCGACCTCCATTTCAGCAGGCCTCGGCATGGCCGTCGCCCGCGATCTTGCTGGCGAGGAGCGAAATATCGTCGCAGTGATCGGGGACGGCGCGATGTCGGCCGGCATGGCCTATGAGGCGATGAACAACGCCGGCGCCATGGATTCGCGCCTGATTGTGATTCTGAACGACAACGAGATGTCGATTGCACCGCCGGTCGGTGCGATGTCGTCCTATCTGTCGCGCCTGACGTCCAGCAACACCTATCGTTCGCTGCGCGAGATCGGCAAGCAGGTTGCCAAGCGCCTTCCAAAATTCGTCGAGAAGGGCGCGCAGCGCGCCGAGGAATACGCCCGCGGCATGCTGTCGGGTGGCACACTGTTCGAGGAACTCGGCTTCTACTATGTCGGCCCGATCGACGGCCATAACCTCGATCATCTTCTGCCGGTTCTGAAGAACGTTCGGGATTCGAAGGTCGGCCCAACGCTGATCCACGTCGTGACCGAAAAGGGCAAGGGTTACTCCCACGCCGAGACCGCATCCGATAAGTATCATGGCGTCGTCAAATTTGACGTGGCGACCGGCAAGCAGGCGAAGGCACAGGCCAATGCCCCCGCCTACACCAAGGTGTTTGGCACCAGTCTCGTCAAGGAAGCCGAGAAGGACGACAAGATCGTCGCCATCACCGCTGCGATGCCATCCGGCACCGGCGTCGATATCTTCAGCAAGGCCTTCCCTGAGCGTACGTTCGACGTCGGCATCGCCGAGCAGCACGGCGTCACGTTCGCCGCCGGCCTTGCGTCCGAAGGCATGAAGCCGTTCGTCGCCATCTACTCGACCTTTCTGCAGCGTGCCTACGACCAGGTGGTGCACGACGTCGCCATTCAGGGCCTGCCGGTCCGCTTCATCATCGACCGTGCGGGTCTTGTCGGTGCCGACGGACCGACCCACGCGGGTTCGTTCGATCTGGCCTATCTCGGCTGCCTGCCGGGCATGGTGCTGATGGCCGCAGCCGATGAGGCCGAGCTGGTGCACATGGTCGCCACCGCTGCCGCGATCGACGACCGCCCCTCCGCTATCCGCTTCCCGCGTGGCGATGGTGTCGGTGTGGACCTGCCGTCGGTCGGCGTTCCGCTGGAGATCGGCAAGGGCCGCATCGTCCGCGAAGGCACCTCGGTGGCGCTGGTATCGCTCGGAACCCGCCTTCAGGAATGCCTGAAAGCTGCAGACATTCTAAAAGCCCATGGCTTAACGGCGACCGTCGCCGATGCCAGATTTGCCAAACCGATCGACACGGACATGATCCTGCGTCTGGCGCGGGACCACGACGTGCTCGTCACCATCGAGGAAGGCTCGATCGGAGGCTTTGGAGCGCAGGTCCTGCATACGCTCGCAGAGAACGGCGCACTGGACAAAGGACTGAGGGTTCGCTCGATGGTTCTTCCCGATACGTTTATCGATCAGGACAGCCCTGCTGCGATGTACGCAAAGGCCGGTCTCGACGCCAAGGGCATCGTGACGCGCGTCTTCGAGGCGCTTGGCCGCGAAGGCGAGATCAGCGCGGTGCAGCTTGCTTAATCACGTGCCCCAAAAAGCCGAGATTAAGATCCTGCTGGCTCAGCCACGCGGGTTTTGCGCTGGCGTCGTGCGCGCGATCGAGATCGTCGAACGCGCGCTCGAGAAGTACGGCCCGCCGGTCTATGTCCGCCACGAGATCGTGCACAACAAGTACGTGGTCGAAAGCCTGAAGGCCAAGGGCGCGGTGTTCGTCGAAGATCTGCACGAGGTCCCGGCCAACGCGATCACAGTGTTCAGCGCCCATGGCGTCGCCAAGAGCGTCGAGGAAGAAGCCGCATCGCGCGGTCTTCCGGTTCTCAACGCCACCTGCCCGCTGGTCACAAAAGTTCACAATCAAGGCAAGCGCTACGTCTCCAAGGGACGCAAGCTGGTCCTGATCGGCCATGAAGGTCACCCGGAGGTCGTGGGCACCATGGGCCAGGTTCCCGGCCCCGTGATCCTCGTTCAGAGCGTCGAGGACGTTGCGGAACTCGATCTGCCGAACGACGAACCGATGGCCTATATCACCCAGACGACGCTCAGCGTCGACGACACCCGCGATATCATCGCGGCCCTCGAGGACCGCTTCAGTGACCTCGAAGGCCCCGATACCCGCGACATCTGCTACGCGACACAAAACCGCCAGTCTTCGGTGCGAGACCTCAGCAAGCTCGTCGACGTCATTCTGGTGGTCGGCGCAACCAACAGTTCCAACTCCAACCGCCTCCGCGAAATCGGGACCGAAGTTGGCGTCCCGAGTTATCTCATCGCCGATGGCAGCCAGCTCAATCCTGAATGGTTGAAAGACGCGAAGACCGTCGGCATCACCGCGGGCGCCTCGGCGCCGGAGGTGCTGGTGGACGATGTGATTGACGCCCTGCGAAGAATCGGACCGGTGACAGTGTCCGTACTGCCGGGCCGGGAGGAGAATATCGAATTCCGACTGCCGGCCGAGCTGACCCAACGCCAGCCGCGCCCCTCTCCCGTGATGCAAGAAAGATAAACATTCATGGCGATACCTTTTTTCAAAGAGATCAAGATCGGCTCGTACCTCGTTAAGCAGAAGCTGCTTGGCCGTAAGCGTTATCCTCTGGTGCTGATGCTGGAGCCGTTGTTCCGCTGCAACCTCGCCTGCGTGGGCTGCGGCAAGATCGATTATCCCGATGCGATCCTGAACCGCCGCATGTCGGCGCAGGAATGCTGGGACGCGGCCGACGAATGCGGCGCGCCGATGGTAGCGATCCCGGGCGGCGAACCGCTGATCCACAAGGAGATCGGCGAAATCGTGCGCGGTCTGGTCGAGCGCAAGAAGTTCGTCTCGCTCTGCACCAACGCACTGCTGCTCGAGAAGAAGCTCGATCTGTTCGAGCCCTCGCCTTACCTGTTCTTCTCGGTGCATCTCGACGGCCTTAAGGATCATCACGACAAGGCCGTGTCGCAGAAGGGCGTGTTCGACCGCGCCGTGTCTGCGATCAAGGCCGCCAAGGCTCGTGGCTTCACCGTGAACGTCAATGCGACAATCTTCGACGGCCATGCCGCCGAGGACATCGCGAAGTTCCTCGACTTCACCACCGAGCTCGGCGTCGGCGTCTCGATGTCGCCGGGCTATGCCTATGAGCGTGCGCCGGATCAGGAGCACTTCCTGAACCGCACCAAGACCAAGAAGTTGTTCCGCGACGTGTTCGCGCTCGGCAAGGGCAAGAAGTGGAATTTCATGCACTCCGGCCTGTTCCTCGACTTCCTGGCCGGCAACCAGAACTTCGAGTGCGAACCGTGGGGTATGCCTGCGCGCAACATCTTCGGATGGCAGAAGCCCTGCTATCTGCTCGGCGAAGGCTACACCAAGACCTTCAAGGAGCTGATGGAAACCACTGACTGGGACACCTACGGCACCGGCAAGTATGAGAAGTGCGCCGACTGCATGGCGCATTGCGGCTACGAGCCGACGGCTGCCAACGCTGCCGTCAGCAATCCCTTGAAGGCTCTGAAGGTCGCGATGTTCGGCATCAAGACCGAGGGTCCGATGGCGCCGGAAATCGACATGTCGAAGCAGCGCCCGGCGCAGTACGTCTTCTCGTCGGAAGTGCAGAAGCGTCTGTCGGAAATCCGTGCCGATGAGGCAAAGGCCGCGGAAGCCAAGGCCGCGAAACTCGCTGCCGCAACAGCAGACGCGAAGTCGGCTCAGAGCGCTTCGACCGCAGCCTGATTTCCAACCGCATCCACCAAAAAAAGGCGCGAGCATTGCTCGCGCCTTTTTCTATAGAGATGATCGTGAACGTGGCGTCAGCCGAGAGCTTCTCGGCAGCCGCGTAACGAACGCAGCGCGCGGCTGAAGTCGCGTCCCGTTGAAATCAGGTGCGGGATCGTCTTCGGGTTACGCGCGATCCCGCGCATCACCTTCCACATATCGACGTTACCATTCGGCTTGATGGCGCTCATCGTCAGCTCCGGCAACGCGCGATGCGCTGGATCGCTGATGACGCGTACCGCTGCGAACGGCAGGCCATAGTGCTCGGCATAGCGAGCCGCGATGTGGCTCTCCATATCGACGGCATCGCCGCCGCTGGTAGCGCGCAGCGCAGCCTTGGCGACCTGACCGGTCACCACTTCCTCGACACCGACGAGAATCCCGGGAACGACGACGCGGCGGCGTTTTGCCGGCAGAGCAACGAGATTCTCAGTGAGCGCCGCGGCGGTAGACCAACGCTGCTTGCCGGCGATGATCTCAGAGGCAATGACGACGTCACCGGATTTCAGTTCAGGATTGAGCCCGCCTGCGACGCCAAAACTCACGATGCCGCGAATGCTCGCCGGGTCGAACGACGTCATCATCTCGCGTAGCTGAACTGGATTGCTGGAACTGCAGATGACGGTGAGGCCGGGCCCGGCAGCGATGCGAGCCTCCTGCTTCAAGCCAGTAACGATCAGGACTGGCAGCCCGTCGTGTGCGGCGTCCCCGCCCGCGCCAATAATCACATCCCGATCCCCACGAAACGACTGTTAGTATTACGCAGATTCCGATACCGCGCCAGCGCCCACAACGGGAAGAACTTGGAATACCCGTGGTATCGCAAATAGAACACACGTGGGAAACCGCCCCCGGTGTACTGCGGCTCGGTCCAGAGCCCATCCCTTGTCTGATTTTGAATCAAATACGCAATGCCGCGCTGAGTCGCGGGATGATCCACCTTCCCCGCAGCCATCAGAGCCAGCGTCGCCCAGGCCGTCTGCGAGGCGGTGGTTTCCGACTTCACATAGCCCTTATAATCGAGCCGGTAGCTGTTGCCGTCCTCGCCCCAACCTCCGTCGCTGTTCTGGATCGAGATCAGCCAGTCGGCGCCCTTCGCCATCACCGGATCGTTGTGATCGACGCCGGCTGCGTTCAGCGCGCAGAGCACGGACCATGTCCCGTAGATGTAGTTGACGCCCCAGCGACCGAACCATGAGCCATCCGGCAACTGGGTGCGGCGCAGATATTCGATGCCGCGGGCCAGCGCCTCACTGGTCTTGGCCGTTTCGCCAAGCTGCGCCAGCATCGAGACGCAACGCGCGGTGACGTCCTCGGTCGGCGGATCAAGCAGCGCGCCATGATCCGAGAACGGAATGTTGTTCAGATAGTACTCGAGATTGTCGGCATCGAACGCGGCCCAGCCGCCATCCTTGCTTTGCAGGCCCAGCAGCCATTCGCGGCCGCGCGCGATCGCCTCATCGTATTTGGTGCCGGCTTGCAGCGTGCCGCGCGCGCGGTCCATCGCCATGACGACGACAGCGGTGTCGTCGAGATCCGGATAGTGCGCATTGTTGTACTGGAACGCCCAACCGCCGGGACGCACGCCCGGCCGCTTCTCGATCCAGTCGCCCTCAACGTCGAGCACCTGCTTCGGCTTGAGCCAGTCCAACGCGGCCTTGGCCGACGCTTCAGCCTTTTCACCGCCGACTTCGATCATGGCGTGTGCGGCCAGCGCGGTGTCCCAAATCGGCGACACGCACGGCTGGCAGTAAGCCTCATCGTCCTTGATCACGAGCAGGTTTTCGACCGACTGCCGCGCCAGCACGTAGTGAGGATGATCCTTCGGATAGCCAAGCAGATCATACATCATGACGGTGTTGGCCATGGCCGGGAAGATTGCACCGAGACCGTCAACGCCATTCAGGCGTTCGGTGACGAAAGCCACCGCCTTGTCGATCGCGTGCTGGCGGCTCTTCTTCGGAAATAATGGGTCAACCACGCGCAGCACGGCATCGAGGATGCTGAAGCCCGTGAACCAGAGCTGGCTCTGATGCGGCGCTTTCGCCGTCATGCCGATCGACTTCGGGTCTTCCAGGAACAGTTCATCGATGCCGACGCCGAGCGGGTTGCGCGCGCGCGGCTTCTTGTTCATCAGCACCAGCAGCGGCACGATCACGGTCCGCGCCCAATACGAAATCTTGGTCAGATGGATTGGAAACCAGCGCGGCAGCAGCATGATCTCCACCGGCATCATCGGCGCCGCACGCCAGGTGACGACGCCGAACAGCGCCAGCATGATACGGGTGAACACGTTGCTCTTGATTGCGCCACCGCGGCGGAGCATCTCCTCGCACGCTTTTTTCATATGCGGCGCGTCCACGGAATCGCCGATCATCTTGAGCGCGAAGTAAGCCTTCACGCTGGCGCTCATGTCGAACTCGTGGCCGTAGAATAGCGACCAGCCGCCATTCTCATTCTGGATGCGGCGCAGGTAATTGCCGATCTTGGCTTCCAGCACGGCATCGACCGGCTCGGCCAGATAGTGCCGCAGCAAAACGTACTCAGCCGGAATCGTCGCGTCAGCCTCCAACTCGAACACCCAGTGTCCGTCAGGCTTGCGGGTATCCAGAATCGCGCGGCTGGCAGCCGCGATACTGCTTTCGAGGGCCGGCGCGGTCGGCGCAACAGCGGCCTTATGGTCGTCAAGAAGGGTCATGGAACTCCGTAAAATGCTGAATTTATTGCATTTTCAGGGCCATATCGGCAGCCTGATCACCTGAGCGGATAGCCCCCTCAATGGTCGCTGGCAGTCCCGTATCAGTCCAGTCGCCCGCGAGGAACAGGTTTTTCCAATCGGTGGCAGTCCCTGGACGCATGGCATTTTGTTCCGGAGTTGCCTCAAATGTGGCACGGCGTTCGCGCACGATCTGCCATGGCGGCAACGGCCCGTTTGCAACCTCATCGCCGAGGCCTGCGGCCTTGCAGATGTCGCGCCAGATGTCGCGCGCCAATTGTTCACGCGGCACATTCACCAGCCGATCGGCATTGCTGATGGTGATCGACAGCCGCTGCGGAAACGCAAACAGCCATTCAATCAATCCACCGACCACGCCCATCATCGGCGGCATGTTGTCCGGTGGATCGTAGCGGAAATGCGCATTGACGATCGCGCGAAATTTTGTCGGCGCCTTCAACCCGAGCAGGATGGATGACGCAGCACGCGGCGGCACTGCGAGCACGACAACATCGCTTGGTGCCACGGTGACCGTGTCGTCGCCGAACTCCAGCGCCGAGATGTTCTCGCCTGCCATCAACACCTGACGCAATTCATGACCGAAGTTGAGCGAGGCCCCCTTCTCACGCAGCAGTTTGAGCGCTGGATCGACCAGAACGGCGCTGAGGCCCTCGCGCGCAATCAGCGGACGACACGACTTTCCGCCAGCAAGCAACGTCTCGCGCACGATAGCGCCCGCAAGGCCCGCCGAGCCTTCCGGTGGATCGACGTTCAGCGCCGCAAGTAAAAGCGGCTGTACCAGACGTTCATACAGTTTGCCTTCGCACTTCACGGTTTTGCCGACCAGCGCATCGGCCCCAGCCCAGATCACCGGCGCGAGCGCGAGATAGTCGCCCACCGTCGTGTCCGGGACGCGGCGGGTCTTGTCGAATACCCATGTCGGCAAGCGGCCGTTGCCAAGGTCAAGCATCCAGCGCTTGTCGGCTTTCAGATCGACAAAATTGAATTGCGCGCGCTCCGGTCCCACAAGACCGGCCTCGCTCCCGATCGCCAGCGCATAAGACCGCGCATGGAGATTCCCCGACAGCAAGAGATGATTGCCGTTGTCGATGACGAGATCGGTCGCAGCGTCATAGTACGAGCGGCAACGGCCACCGGCCTGCTGCGTCGCTTCATGGACGTGAACCTGAAATCCTTCATTCGCGAGCCGAACAGCCGCGGCCAGGCCGGAGACCCCGGCGCCAATGATATGAGCTTTTGCCATCAGATAAATGCGTACCGAATGAGAATGAAAATCTTTGCTGCCTTGCTGAGCTTGACCGGCTTGCGCGGCAACGCGAAACCACGCTCAACCAGCTTTTCGAGAATCGCGTGGTAATATTCCGACATGATCTTCGGCGCGCGAACCACGCGGCGTGAATTGCGCGCCATGATATCGTTCGACTTGGCGAAGTGATCGCGCGCCTGCTTCAGGATGCCCTCGCACACGCGCGACAGCCGCGGATCGGATGCGACCACCAGCGGATCGTTCGACATGATCCCGGCGGCGTTGAGGTCTTCGCGCGGCAGGTAAAGCCGGCCGAGACCGGCGTCCTCGTCAATATCGCGCAGAATATTGGTCAGTTGAAGCGCGCGGCCGAGGTGATGCGCCAGCAGGATTCCGTCGTCCTCACCAAGGCCGAACACTCGTACCGACAATCGCCCCACCGCACTCGCAACCCGGTCGCAGTAAAGATCAAGCGTCCGTGCGTCCGGTGCGCGGATATCGGCGGGCACGTCCATCTCCATGCCGTCGATAATGGCGATGAAATCATCGCGGCGCAGACCAAACCGCTTCACCGACAACACATAGTCACGCAGGTGCTGCGGTGGATTTCCTGCGTAAAGCGCATCAATATCGCGCCGCCACTGATCCAGCGCCTTCAGGCGCTCAGGGCGCGGGCCGTCGGAATCCGCGATATCGTCGACCTGCCGGCAAAAGCTGTAGATCTGGAACATCGCCTCGCGCTGCTCGCGCGGCAGAATACGCATCGCTGCATAGAACGAACTGCCGGAGGCGGAACCTTCGGGCGTGACTTGCGATGTGACGTCAGCAGCGGTCATGATGCATCACGCGCCGGAAACATGACGAACAACCGGCGTCTGCCCGGTCGCACGCTGGTACAGGGCGCGCGCCATGGCGGACAGCGCAACGCCCAGCATCTGCTGCTTGGAGAGGTGAACGCGCTCGCTCAACGGATCGCGGACCTTCAGCAGATTGACGATCCTGTCGGCGAAGGCATCGATCACGGCAATCTCCAGCCCGAGGCGCGTATCCTTCACCTGAGCGGGAAGCGAACGCCCCTTGTTCAGAAGCGCTTCAGTCCGGCGCGCCAGATCTTGCAGGCACTTCAGCAAGGCAGGCTGCGCGTGTCCCTCGCCCAGCATCTCCACCGTCGCACCGGCGGCCGCAAGCGCATCGCGCGGGATATAGACGCGGTCGAGGTCAAGGTAATCCTTGCCGCAATCCTGCAGGTGGTTGTTGATCTGCAGGGCCGCGCAGATCGCATCGGATGCCGCCCAGGTCGAACGATCCTCGCCGTGGACATCCAGCATAAAGCGGCCGACCGGCATCGCCGAGAGCGAGCAGTAATGGATCAGTTCGTCCCAGTTTTCGTAGCGTAGCTTGGTGACATCGAGACGAAACGCATTCAGCAGATCCTGCGCATGCTTCGGCGACATCCCGCGCTCGGTAAATGCAGCCCGCAGCGCCACCGCTTCAGGCTGGCTATCACCCTTGCCCAGCAGTTCGGCTTCCAGCAAGTCGAGCTTGTCGAGCTTGTCCTGCGGCGCCAGCGACGCATGATCGGCAACGTCGTCACCGGTGCGCACGAAGTTATAGAACGCAAGAATCAGCGCGCGATGACGCGGATGAATGATCCACGACGCGACCGGAAAGTTCTCGTCCTTATGGCCTTTGCCTGAACGCAATTCGCCTGCTGTTGTCATTACGAACTGGATACCTGTGCCTGGGCGCGGCCTTTCCACATTCCGCCACGTCCCTGAAAGTGCTGGACTGCGGAATTGACCGTGAACACCATGTAAGCGATTGCGATTGCGGGGAGCGCGAGCCCCCAAAGCGCGGACTGCCCATAATATCGCAGGGTGGGCTGGAACGCGAGCGCCATCAGCGCCCATGCCGCCACAGCAAATACCGCAGCAAAACCGTGGCCGAACAGTGCGATCAGCACCGGCGCCAGATATACGAGGCACATGCCAAGAATGGTTCCGATCAGGATTGCCACCGAATATCGCAGTTGCGCGTAGGCCGACCGCGAAATCATATGCCCGACGTTGGCGATGGTATCCGATGCACGAACGCTTTTGACGTCCTGCGAGAAACCGAGCCACACCGAGCCCTGCGTCTTCAGCCGCGCACCGAGGGCGCAGTCGTCGATCAGTGATCCGCGGATCGCATCAATGCCACCGGCATTTTTCAGCGCATCCCAGCGCGCAAGGATGCAGCCGCCAGCCGCAGCGGCGGTTGAACGCGATGGATCGCGAACCCAGCCGAACGGGTAAAGCATTCCGAAGAAGAAGATGAACGCCGGTATCAGGTATTTTTCCGCAAAGCTCTCGCAACGAAGCATCGCCATCACAGACGTCATCGCGAACTTGTCGTTTTGCGCGCGCGCCACCAGCCGCATCAGCACATCGCCGGAGTAAACGATGTCCGCGTCCGTCAGCAGGACGTAATCTGGCGGCGATGAACGGCCCTCGACCATCGTGAGGCCTTGTTTCACCGCCCACAGTTTGCCCGTCCAGCCGGATGGCAACGGACGACCCTGCAATACCGTGAGACGATCCGAAGCACCAATTGCGGCGGCGGCATCGCTCGCAATCTGCGAGGTGTCGTCCTGGCTTTGATCGTCAACCAGGATCATCGACAACACGCCGGGATAAGGCTGGCTCAAAATCGACGTCACACAGGCACCGACGCCCGCAGCCTCGTCCCGCGCCGGCACGACGACAGCAATCGATGGCCAATCCATGAAGCCGGGCGCTGGCGCGAGGTCATCGAATTTCTGCGTTCGCCAGAAGTCACCCCGGGCCGCGATCAGATAGACCCAGATCGCGAGAGCGAGTACGGCAACAACCAATGAGATTTGAGCAGACAATTCAGGCTCACAAGCAGGGTTGAACAGCGGTGGAAGCAAGTCTCCGCCGCAGTCGATTAGCAGGTTCGCGCCTCCTAGCACAATCCTCCGCCAAAAGGAAATATCGCTGTTATTTCAGTATTTTATGGCTGTGTTCCGAGCTGATGGATGGCCCTGAGGGGCGGCTCCACCATGTTCAGGCTGATTCAGGGAACTGTCAGACGTTTTGGCCGGCCGCAAAACCCGATGACCACGCCCACTGGAAATTGAAGCCGCCGAGGTGGCCCGTGACATCGATGACCTCGCCGACAAAGAACAATCCCGGCACGGATTTGGTCTCAAAGGTTTTCGAAGACAGTTCGCCCGTGTCGACACCGCCGAGCGTGACTTCCGCTGTCCGGTAACCTTCAGTCCCACGCGGCGTCACTTGCCACCTGTTCACGAGCATCGCGACCGCTTGCAATTGCCGGTCGGACAGATCCGCCATGCGCGAAGCTCCGCCGCCCGCCTCTGCGATCATCTGCGCAAGCCGCCCCGGCAGCAGCCGCGCAAGCCCGGTCGCCAATTCCTGGCGCGGATGATCGCGGCGCATCTCCTTCAGCGCCGCGAGTGCATCGACACCGGGCGCCATATCGATCTGAATATCGTCACCGTCGCACCAATAGGATGAAATTTGCAGGATCGCCGGACCGCTCAGTCCGCGATGGGTGAACAGCATCGCCTCGTCGAACTGCGTCCCGTCGCATTTCACCACCGCCTCGACGGAAACTCCGGCGAGGTCTTTTGATCGCGCCAGCAGCGCGTCATCGAATGTCAGCGGGACAAGTCCTGCACGTGGGGGCACAATCTTGAGGCCAAATTGTTCGGCGATTTTGTAGCCGAAGCCGCTCGATCCCATCTTGGGAATGGATGGGCCTCCGGTGGCGATGACCAGCGAGCGCCCGCGCATCTCTCCACGATCGGTGACGACGACAAATCCGCCCTCGCCCTTCGCGACCGACGAAATCTTCGTACCCGGATGCAGCGTTACGCCGGCGGATCCGCACTCATCGAGCAGCATGTCGATGATCTGCTGCGACGAGTCGTTGCAGAACAGCTGCCCGCGTGTCTTCTCGTGATAGGCAATGCGATGTTTCTCGACCTGCGCGATGAAGTCGTGCTGCGTGTATCCGCTTAGCGCCGACTTGCAGAAATGCGGATTGCGGGACAGGAAATTCGCAGGCGTGGTGTGCAGGTTGGTGAAATTACAGCGTCCGCCGCCGGAAATGCGAATCTTCTCGGCCAGACGCTTCGCCTGCTCGATCACAGCCACGCGCTGGCCACGCCCGCCGGCAACACTGGCGCACATCAAACCCGCCGCCCCTCCGCCGAGGACGACGACGTCGTAAATCAGCGACTGCTTCATAGCAATTCAGGCGATAACGCGTTCGGCGCGACCATCATCGTGTCGCGTCATTCAGCGGCGACAGGTATGTCCCGCAATCTCGTCGAGTAATACGATGCATTCTGCTGCCCGCCCGATGCGTCCCGCGCGAACAATATCAGATGGTGGGCGACCAGACCAACAGTGATGACACGCTCGATGTCGCCGCGCTTGAGAAGCGGCAGCGAGAATTTCCAGAATTCGCGGCGATAATCGCTCTTGATGCCGACCTGCCAGACGATGTTGGCAAACATGGTCAGGCCGCGCTTGATATTGCGCAACGACAACCGTTCCTTGCTGTTGGGCAACTTGATCCGGTTCGGATAGGTATGGATCACCTGATACTCAAAACGCGCAAACAGCTTTTCCGGGGTATAGGCCCGGCCCATGCACTCGCGCCACGTGGAAACGACGTGATCGTAGGGAAGCAGGAAATCGACGTTGGAATCGCGGTCGCTGTCCTCAAGCAGGCGGCCTTCGCGCTTGAGGCGATCCCATAGCGGCGTCTTCGGCAACGCCTGCAACAGATTGATCGTCAGCAACGGAATCTCCGACTGATCGACAAATTCGAGAATGCCCTCGCCCGCGTCGAGCGAGTCGGTATCCAGCCCGAGGATAATGCCCGACACCACTTCCAGGCCATAGCTGTTCAGCGTCTGCACACCTTCAAGGATAGGCACCACCATGTTGTGCTGCTTCGACATCGCCTTCAGCGCAGCAGGATCCGGCGTTTCGATGCCGCAGAATACCGTGGCGAAGTAGGCATCGCGCATCAGCGCCAGGATTTCGGGACGCTTCGCGATGTTCAGCGTGGCTTCGCACGCGAACTGAAGCGCGAAGCCGTTGCGCTTCTGCCATTCGACAAGATGCGGAAGCAGATCCAGCGCCGCCTTGCGGTTGCCGATGAAATTGTCATCGACGAAGTATACCGAGCCGGTGAGACCGCATTCGAGCAGCTTGTCGAGTTCTGCCGTAACCTGTGCAGGCGTCTTCAGACGCGGATTGCGCCCATAAAGTCCGGGGATGTCGCAGAACTCGCACTGATAGGGACACCCGCTGGAAAACTGGATGCTGCCGAGAAAATAACGCTCGAGCGGAATCAGCTCATACGCCGGAATCGGAAATTCCGACATCTCGCGGCGTTCCTGCGTTGTGAGAACGACCTGCTTGCCCGGCCGCGACGTATCGCGCCCCAGACGCCGAAACAGTTCTTCGGTAGCGTCGCCGAGTTCGCCCACATGAAGATAGTCGAAATCCGGGTAATTCTCCGGACATGCACTGACCGACGGGCCTCCGAGCGCCACGGCAAGATTATGCTCATGAGCGCGGCGGCAGATGTCGTTGATTTGCGGACGCTGGATATGCATTCCGCTAACGAAAACAGCGTCGGCCCAGTCGAAATCCTCGTCCGTCGCGACTATCATGTTCTCGTCGAGAAAGCGCACCTCCCAGCCCTTGGGCAAGGAAGCGGCGATCAGCAGCAGCCCCTGAGGGGGCATGAACGCCTGAACGCCGTCGGTCAGGGGGTAAGCGTATTCAAAGGTGCCAAATGAAGGGGAATATCGGGGAAAAACGCAAAGGATGCGACGAATGGAAGGACTTACGACGTCTCTCATCAGGCCCCCTGCTCTCAAGATGTGCAGTTGCGCTAAGAACGAGCCACAATTCCGGTGAGATTAGGGCGCTTCCGAGGAGGCAGCCCCACACTCAGCGCAACCTTACTCAGATAAGCAAGCCGCAGACCATTCCAATAACAACCGCCATTCAAAGGCTTGGTTCCACGGGTTCCAATCCCAGTTGAGGCTGCTATCGTCCTCCGCACAAAAAGACACAAGCCCTGCGGAGGAATGCCCATGACACAATCCAATCGCCAGATCCTGCTGGTCGAGAAACCCACCGGCAAGCTGCTGCCGCAGAATTTCAAGATGGCCGAAGCCGCCATCCCCGAGCCGAAGGACGGCGAGGTGCTAGTGCGCGTGCGCTACATCTCGCTCGACGCCGCGAACCGCGCCTGGATGCACGGCGCGACTTATCGCGCAGCGGTCGAAGCCAACACGGTCATGGCTGGCGGCGGGGTTGCCGAGGTGGTGTCGTCGAATGCGCCCGGCTTCGCACCCGGCGACCTCGTGTTCGGCGATACCGGATGGCAAGAATACGCTGCGGTGAAAGCGAAGACTCTCGTCAAGGTGCCCCACATGGAGCCAATGACGCATCTGCTCAGCGTGTATGGCATCGCCGGCCTCACGGCTTATTTCGGATTGCTTGAAGTCGGAAAGCCGAAATCCGGTGAGACGGTCGTGGTCTCGGCGGCGGCGGGCTCGGTTGGATCAATCGTCGGCCAGATAGCAAAGATCAAGGGCTGCCGCGTGGTCGGCATCGCGGGCGGTAAGGACAAGTGCAACTGGCTGGTCTCCGAACTCGGCTTCGATGCCGCGGTCGATTACAAGTCGGAGCCGGTGTTCAAGGCGCTGAAGGCCGCCGCACCAAACGGCATCGATGTCTATTTCGATAACGTCGGCGGTGACATTCTCGAAGCGTGTCTGCCTCAGATGAACAATGGCGGCCGCATCGCGTGCTGTGGCGCGGTCTCACAGTATGATGGCGCACCATCGGCGACAGGCCCACGCGGCGTCCCCGGACTGATCGTGGTGAAGCGCCTCATCGTGCAGGGGTTCATCGTGATGGACTATTACGACCAGCGCGAAAAGGCGATGGCCGATCTGCAGTCGTGGGTGAAATCAGGCAAGCTCAAGGTGCAGGAAGACATCATCAACGGGCTGGAGA
This sequence comes from Afipia massiliensis, assembly GCF_014203115.1. Lineage (GTDB taxonomy): Bacteria > Pseudomonadota > Alphaproteobacteria > Rhizobiales > Xanthobacteraceae > Afipia > Afipia massiliensis. The sequence goes on from NZ_JACHIJ010000001.1 coordinate 644,433, forward strand.
ACACCCCCCAGGCGCTGATCGGACTGCTCGCCGGCGAAAACCGCGGCAAGCGCATGGTGAAGGTGTAACGGACGCGCCGGTTGATTGCGGCGCGGCTGCTGCAATCTCGTCGGAATAGCGTCCCGACGCCGACACACTACAAATGCCCGGTGAAAGCCGGGCATTTTGCGTTTTGCCAAAAGTGAAGTTTTCACTTACATAGGGACATCGCGTCCATTGTCGGCGCATCAAACGCTAGAACATGGATACGACCGATGCTGAATACGCCCCGCTCCCGCCGCGGCATGGTGACCTCGCCCCATCATCTCGCCTCTGAGGCCGGGTTGCGCGTGCTGCGCGAGGGCGGCAACGCCATCGAGGCAACTCTGGCCATGGCCGCCAGCCTGCCGGTGGTCTATCCGCATATGAACTCGATCGGCGGCGACGGGTTCTGGCTGATTTCCGCCGAGGGCAAGCCGCCGATTGCGGTCGATGGCTGCGGCGCGGCCGCCATGGCAGCTACGCCGGAATTTTACCGCGCCAAGAGTCTCTCCGCGATTCCGCCGCGCGGTCCCCTCGCCGCAAATACCGTCGCCGGCACGCTATCCGGCTGGGCCGAGGTGATCGCGATCAACAAAGAAATGGGCGGCAAGCTTCCGCTGTCGCGTCTGGTGGAAGATGCGGTGTGGTCGGCTGAAAACGGTTTCGCCGTCACGGCGACACAGCAGGAATTGACCGAGACGAAATTCGCCGAACTGAAAGACTCGCCGGGCTTCGTCGATACATTTCTGCTCGGCGGCAAGCTGCCGAAGGAAGGTCAATTGATGAAGCTGCCGGCGCTGGGCGCGACGCTGAAGCGGCTCGGCCAGCATGGACCAATGGATTTCTATACGGGCGCACTCGCCAAGGAAATCGCCGCGGATCTGGCGCGGTGCGGATCGCCGGTGGCACTCGCCGACCTCGCCGCGCAGAAGGCGCAGCGCCGTCAAGCGCTCTCCGTCGCCGTCAAGGACGCGACGCTGTATAATTTCCCGCCGCCGACGCAGGGTCTCGCCTCGCTGATGATCCTGGCGATCTTCGAACGGCTTGGGGTGAAGGAGGCCGAGACCTTCGAATATCTTCACGGCATCGTCGAAGCCACCAAGCAGGCGTTTCTGGTGCGCGATCGCATCGTCGGTGATCCGGCTCATATGATTGAAGGAGCCGAGCACTATCTGACCTCCAAGGCGCTGGACGGCCTGGCCGCCAACGTCAACCGCAAGCGTGCGCTGCCTTGGCCGGTGCCGGCCAATCCCGGCGACACGGTCTGGCTCGGCGCCATCGACAGCAACGGCATCGCCGTCTCCTTCATCCAGAGCATCTACTTCGAATTCGGTTCAGGCTGCGTGCTGGAGAACTCCGGAATCGTCTGGCAAAATCGCGGATCAAGCTTCCTGCTCGACGGCGATGGCCCCCGCGCACTGCGCCCCGGCCGCAAGCCGTTCCATACTCTCAATCCGGCGATGGCGCTGTTCAACGATGGCCGCCGCATGGTCTATGGCAACATGGGCGGCGAAGGCCAGCCGCAGAGCCAGTCCGCCGTGTTCAGCCGCTACGTCATGTACGGTCAGGGCCTGCAGGCCGCTGTCACTGCACCGCGCTGGCTGCTCGGCAAGACCTGGGGCGATGCCACGGTGACGCTGAAGCTGGAGAACCGCTTCGATCCAGCCGTTGTGCAGGCCATGCGCGACGTTGGCCACGACATCGAGATCCTGCCGGATTTCACGTCGACCATGGGCCACGCCGGCGCTGTGGTGCGTCACGCCGACGGCATGTTCGAGGGCGCTACCGACCCGCGCAGCGACGGCGCGGCGATGGGATTTTGAGAGTCGCGACAGAGTCGTAGGGGGTGCTCTTCATCTTCACGCGCAACGTGATCTGAATTTCAGCTTTCGTTTCACGCCAGGTTACGGCTACGGCCGTAACCACTTCGCCAGACTCGACTTTTCGGCATTGGCCGGAAATGGATTACCGTCGCCGCAGGTGCTTCATCGCGTCGATGCAGCGGCCGGTGATAACTTCCCAATTCGCGGCCTTGATGTCCGACGCCGGACACAGCCACGATCCTCCCGCCGCAATCACGTTCGGCTCTGCCAGCCAGGTCGCCACGTTCGATCCATCAATGCCACCGGTCGGACAGAAGCGCATTTTCGGAAATGGCCCCGCAAGCGCGCGCAGCATCGGAATGCCGCCAGCCTGCTCGGCGGGGAAAAACTTCAGCAGATTGAATCCCTTCGCTTGCGCTTGCATGATTTCGGATGCGGTCACAACGCCGGGCAGCAAAGGCAGCGCGCTGTCTGCCGCCGCATCAAGCAGTTCCGGGGTGGCGCCAGGGCTGACCGCGAACCGCGCGCCTAGTTCGTGCGCACGGCGAAGGTCGTCCGCGTTGAGCACGGTGCCGATCCCGACAATGGCCTCCGGAACCTCGGCAATGATCGCCTTGGCGGCGGCCGCCGCAGCCTCCGTGCGGAAAGTGACTTCCAAAACCTTCACACCACCCGCCACAAGGGCGCGGGCGAGCGGCACGCCATCCTCGACGCGGTCGATGGTCAGCACAGGAACAATCCGCGCCGGGATCAGGATTGGCTCCAGCGCGGCCTGTCGCGCAGAGGCCGATAGACCGGTCATAATGGTCGCTCCGTGCCGATCACATTAAATATCCTGTCCGACGGCATTTCGGTGCGTGGTATGATCGCGCCACGATGGCCGACCACTACACCCGCCAGACGATGCCCTGCCTTCGCCGCCTCGACCGGCGTTAGCCCCCTCAGCCGGGCGGCGAGATAGGCCGCCGAAAAACTGTCGCCCGCCGCCGTGGTATCCACCACCCTGCTGACCGGTTCCGCCTTCACGGTATCCTCCACGCCATCATGCCTGACAACGCTGCCAGGGGTGGCAAGTTTCAGCACGACCTCGCGGGCGGCCATGCGGTCGATCAGTTCGCCGTGCATGCGTGCTCCGAATAACGGAGTGAGGTCATCGACAGACGCCAGCACGATGTCGGCGACGGCTAGCATGTCGCGATAGACCTGACGCGCGGTATCCAGCACCGGCCAGCCCTGCGAACGAAAGTTGGTGTCAAACGCCACGCGGGTTGAGCCCTTGCGCGCCCGTCGCAGCGCATCGATCAACCGCTGGCGACCGTCAGCGCTGTAGAGTGACAGTGTGACGCCTGAGAGGTAAATCATGTCGTAGCCCGCCAATGCTGCGAGCATCGCTTCGGTTTCCGGCAGATCGAGTAGCATGCGTGCTGCGGCGTTTTCGCGCCAGTAATAGAACGACCGCTCACCAGCCTCGCTGGTCCGGATCGCATAGAGACCCGGCAGCTTGCCGCTCACACGCGACACGTGCACCGTACCGATGCCCTCGCCCTTCCAGGCCTCAACCATCTCGTCACTGAGCGGATCATCGCCGAGCGCGGTGATATAGTCCGCTTTCACCCCAAGGCGCGCGAGATAGACTGCGGTATTCAGCGTATCGCCGCCATAGCCGCGCGTGAGCTGATCACCAGCGCCCTGCGACAGCTCGATCATGCATTCGCCAATGCAGGCGACTGTCGTCATTGTCTTACCGGGGGTTGTCAGCTTACGAATGTACCGCCGAGTTCGTCTTCGATATGAATCCGAATGATGTCATCGAACGTCTTCTCAGTGGTTGTGAAGCCGAGCTTGAGCGCGCGATCGGTGACGAAGTCCCGCGGCCATCCGGCGACAATGCCGACGATGGTCGGATCGGGCTGATGTCTGATCCGTGCCGTCACGCTTGGACCTGCCACCCGCGTCAGCGCGGCGATCTGCTCACCCACCGTCGCCGAGAGGCCAGGCATGCTCAGTGCCCGGCGTGGGCCGATGGTGCTGGTGTCCATGGTCGCGGCATGCAGCAGGAAGCCCACGGCGGAACGCGGCGACGCGTGCCAATGGCGAACATCCTCTGACACCGGCAGAATCGCTTCCTTACCGGCAAGAGGCTCGCGGATGATGTTGGAGAAGAAACCCGAAGCAGCCTTGTTCGGCAACCCGGGGCGCACGCATATGGTGGGAAGGCGGATGCTGACGCCGTCGAGCAGGCCCTTTCGGGTGTAGTCCGAAATCAGAAGCTCGCCGATCGCCTTTTGCGTGCCGTAACTCGTCAGCGGCGTCGTGAAGAACTCGTCACCGATCTTTTCAGGGAACGGCGCGCCGAACACCGCGATCGACGACGTGAATACCACGCGCGGCTTGTAGCCGTCGCCGATGGCGCGGATGGCATCGATCAGATAGCGCGTGCCGTCGAGATTGATCCGGTACCCCTTGTCGAAATCCGCCTCAGCCTCGCCTGACACGATCGCAGCGAGATGGAAGATCACGTCCGGCTTTGCAGCCACCAGCTTTGCCACCGCTGCCTGTTCGGCGACGTCACAGGTCACAACCTCGACTGGAATGGACGTGTTCGGCTTCGTGGGGGCTACGACATCCTGCAGCGTCATGCGCGTGACATCGGACTTGCCGAGTCTGCCGTCGCGCGTCAGCCGTTCGACAAATTTGCGCCCGACCATGCCGGCCGCGCCGAGAACAAGAATATGCAAAGCCTTCGTCCTTCCGTGGAGTTTCTTCTAGATGCCGAGACTATTCCTTGACCGCACCGGTCATCGCGGACACGTAGTGCTCGACGAAGAAGGCGTAGAGGATCACCAGCGGCAGCGAGCCGACCAGTGCACCCGCCATCAGCGATCCCCATTTGTAAATGTCGCCATCGACAAATTCGTTGACGATGGCGACGGGGACCGTCTTGTTCTGGGTCGAAGACAGGAACGTCAGCGCGTAGATAAACTCGTTCCAGCACAGCGTGAACGAGAAGATGAACGCCGAAATCAGCCCTGGCACAGCCAGCGGCAATACGATCTTGGTCAGAATCTGCCAGCGACTGGCACCGTCGATCAGCGCACATTCCTCCAATTCATAAGGAATGGTCTTGAAGTACCCCATCAACAGCCAGGTCGAGAACGGGATCAGCAGCGTCGGATAGACCAGGATCAGCGCCAACGGTGAATCGAACAACCCGTAGGAATGGATCACCGACGCCAGCGGAATGAACAGGATCGACGGCGGAATCAGATAGGCCAGAAAGATCGAGGCGCTGACGACATTGGCTCCCTTGAACCGCAGGCGGACGATGGCATAGGCCGCCAGCACGCTGGCGACGATGGAGATGAACGTTGCCGCTCCTGCGACATACATCGTGTTCCACAACCAGCGCGGATATTGCGTCTCAAACAGCAGCTTCTGGATATGCTTCAGCGTCGGCTTCACAACCCAGAACGGGTTGTATGTCTCCATGTCGATCAGCTGTTCGTCGGGTTTAATCGATGTCAGCGCCATCCAGTAGAATGGAAACAGCAGAATGACGATCATGATGAACAACGGAATATAAAGCGTCACGATCTTGCTGGGCAGCGTCTCGAGATAGCTCATGCCCTCGCTGTTGTCGGTCGACGACTGCGTTGCGGCGGCTGGCGGATGTGCGGCGTGATCGGTCATTGTCGGATCCTTGCTGCCATTTGCGCCATACGCGCGCGGAGCGAGCCCCGATCGCGCGAAACCAAACACTTCAGCGGCGCGACGAGATCAGTCATTGTCAGACCCCTGCTGCCATTTGCGCCGCTGCATGCCGAACCAAGAGATGGTGATGGCCGCGAGCAAGAACGGGATCATGGCGGTTGCAATCGCCGCTCCCTCGCCCAGCCGGCCGCTGAGAATACCGCGCTGGTAGCTCAACGTCGCCATTAGATGAGTGGCGTTGACCGGGCCGCCGCGCGTCAGCGCCCAGATCAGCTGGAAATCGGTGAACGTGAACAGCACCGAGAAGGTCATGACCACGGCGATGATCGGCGTCAGCAGCGGATAGGTGATGAAGCGGAAGCGCTGCCAGTTCGTCGCCCCGTCGAGCGTCGCAGCCTCATAGAGCGACGGCGACACCGTCTGCAGACCCGCCAGCAATGTAATGGCGACGAAAGGAACGCCTCGCCAGATGTTGGCGATGATGACACTTACGCGTGCCCAGGTGGAGTCGCCCAGAAAATTGATATTCTGATTGATCAATCCCATCTTGGTCAGCGACCAGGAGATGATCGAGAACTGCGAGTCGTAGATCCACCAGAATGCGATCGCCGACAACACAGTCGGCACAATAAACGGGATCAGGACAGCAGCCCGGATCAGCGCCTTGAACGGCATGCTGCGATTGAGCAGCAGCGCGAGGTAAAGCCCGAGCGCGAATTTGATGGCGCTGGCGATGATCGTATAGACGAGCGTATTGAACACCGATAGCCAGAAGACGCCGTCTTCCCATAACCACTCGTAGTTCTCCAGGCCGATGAATACACCGGGGCGACCGATGCGCACGTCTGTAAAGCTCATCCAGACACCAAGGCCGAGCGGATAAGCCAGAAACAGGATCAAAAAACCCGCCGCAGGCAGCATGAACCAGAGTGCGATCCAATTGTGATTCGTAATTAGACGCTGCCAGGCCGACTGCGTGCTGACGTAAGGCTTCGCTGCGGGCGCGCTTGCAGGGATCGCGGTCATGGTTCGAACCTTTGTCGCGTCGTCCACAAAATGGAAACCCGCCTTGTGGAAAGATCACGCGCAGATGGTTGATCGAGAAAACCGCCGGCGCGAGATGCCCCACGCCGGCGATGTAGGCGTTAGCGATACAGCCGCTTGGCCTGACGTTCTGCGAAGGCAATAGAGCCCTTGAGATCTTCGCGGCCGGTGCAGTAGTTGGCGAACATATCGACGACGACGAAATCGGCAATCGCCGCCGCGGCATTTTCGCCGAGGGTGCCGAGGCCGCCTGGCGTGAGCGTGCGCTTGGCGACATCGCGATACACGGTGTTCTTCGGATCGGAGGTCCAGACCGGGTTGCTGTCGGACGCATTCAGGAACGACGACAGATAGCCCGACGCAGATGTGAGCCACGGATTGTACTGATCGGCTTCCATCATGAATGCGGTCAGCGCCTTGCACGCCTGCGGATACTTCGTGAAGTTGAAGGTCAGCATGGTGAAGGGCAGATGCAGTTCGGTCGGCTTGCCGGCCGGGCCGATCGGCATGTAGGCGTGGTTCATGTCGTCGGCGATCGCCTTGGCTTCGCGCTTCGCCGTGACGTAAACCGATATTCCATTACAGGTGACGTGCAACTGACCGGCAACGAACGCCTTGTTGTTGGACGAGTCGTTCCATGACGCCGTGCCGGGAATGAACTCGGCATACAGCGCCTTGACGTATTCCAGCGCCTTGGCGGTTTCCGGCGAGTTGATGATGACCTTGTCGTTCTTGTCGACGAGGTAGCCGCCATGGGTCCACAGTGCCCAGTGCAGCCAGGTATTGCCGTCACCTGACGCGTGGCCGAGCGCCATGCCGGCCGGCGTGCCGTTCTTGTTGAGCGCCTTGCAGAGTTCGAGGAAACCCGCCGTGTCCTTCGGGAATTCTTTGAAGCCTGCTTTCTCACACGAACTGATGCGATAGTTCATCAGCGCGCCGGTGCAGGCGACCGGAATGCCGATCCACTTGCCATCCTTGTTCTTGCCATAAGCATTGGCCGACTCCGCCCAGCCGCCGTACTTCTTGCCGAGATAGTCGGCGACATCGGAAACATCGATGCATTTGGTCGGCAGAAGATGCGGCAGCGAATACAGACCCCACACCATGTCGAGTCCCTGCCCGGTGTTCGCAGCGACAGATGCCTTCGGCTGAAGATCGTCATAGGATTCGTTCGTGACGTTGACTTCGACGCCAGTGGCCTTGGTAAAGGCCTGCATGATGTTCATGAAGGCAACGTCTTCGGCTTCCACGAAACGCTTCCAGCGCAGCAGGTTGATCTTGGCGCCGGCTTCAGGCTTCCATTGCGAGGTCTGCGCCCAGGCCGTGGCAAAGCCCATCAACTGGTCGACCGATACTGTCGCCGCACCGGCGAGCACGGAGGCGCCGCCCTTCAAAAGCGAACGCCGATTTGGTGTGAAATCACTCATAATCTGACTCTCCCTGTTGTACCGGCTCTTGATTGTTTCGGCCGGCTGTTGGCTATGATTTTGATGTAACGCGCAACGCTAGTTAATGAGACGCTTTCCGGTCTCTTTGTCGAAGACATGGGCAGCGGCGGGATTTGGCCGCAGCCGAACCTTGTCGCCCGGCTTCACCGGACGACGGTCGCGAATGACTGCGATCAGGTCTTGCTGACCGATGCGGGCAACGATCTGGGTTTCCGATCCTGTCGGCTCCACCACGATGACGTCGGCCTCGATGCCGTCGTCGGCGAACTCCAGATGTTCCGGGCGGATGCCGTAGATCACGGGCTTGCCGTCCAGACCGGTGCGAGATGCCGCCAGCGGCAGCTTGCTGCCGTTCGCCGTCTCAACGTACGGGGTGTTGCTGCCGACCAGTTTGCCTTCGAGGAAGTTCATCGCCGGCGAACCGATGAACCCGGCAACGAACCTGTTGTCCGGATGATCGTAGAGCTCAAGCGGCGAGCCCATCTGCTCGACAATTCCGTCGTGCATGACGACGATCTTGTCCGCCATGGTCATCGCCTCGATCTGATCGTGGGTGACGTAGACGGTAGTGGTCTTGAGCCGCTGATGCAGTTCCTTAATCTCGGTACGCATCGCGACGCGCAGCTTCGCATCCAGATTCGACAGCGGCTCGTCGAACAAAAACACCTGGGGGTCGCGCACGATGGCGCGCCCCATGGCAACGCGCTGACGCTGACCACCGGACAACTGCCTCGGATAACGCTCAAGCAGCGGTGTCAACGCGAGAATGTCGGCCGCGCGGTGAACGAGCTTGTCGATCTCGTCCTGTGGCGCGTCGCGCAGCTTCAGCGAGAATCCCATGTTCTTGGCCACGGTCATATGCGGGTAGAGCGCATAATTCTGGAACACCATGGCGATATCCCGCTCTTTCGGCTGAACATCGTTGACCACGCGATCGCCGATCGAAATCGTTCCCGACGAAATCTTTTCCAGGCCGGCCAGCATCCGCAACAAGGTCGACTTGCCGCAACCGGAAGGGCCAACCAGAACGACGAACTCCCCGTCCTCGATCGGAACAGTCACGCCGTGCAGAACTTCAAATCCGCCAAACGATTTACGCACGTCGTGAATATGCACGGACGCCATATAGCCTCTCCTCCCTGTCGTCTCGGCGTCGTCCGGCGGAAGCCGTCGCTGCTCTGTTTTTTGTTTCGATGTTCGGAAGCGCGTCGAACCTATTCTCTGCGGTTTGCCCGTTCTTGCTATTAGACAGACGTATTAGCAGAGATTTTCGATTTTGTCCCAAAGATCGGATGTTTGAGCCGGCAGCGTTGCAGATGCCGCTTCGACATGCAAACATTACGTACGCGGACGCACAAAGTGTGCAGTGCGGGAGAAATCTTGTGAAAAAAACTGACGAACACGCCGCAACAAAAAATGGCGCAAAGCGAAAACTGCGTTCCCAGCTCTGGTTCGATAATCCGGACAACCCCGGGATGACTGCGCTCTATCTCGAGCGGTACCTGAACTACGGGCTCACCCGGCATGAGCTCCAATCCGGTAAACCCATTATCGGTATCGCCCAAACCGGCAATGACCTCTCCCCCTGCAACCGGCATCATATCGAGCTCGCGCAGCGGGTCCGGGAAGGCATCCGCGAAGCCGGCGGCATTGCGATGGAATTCCCGACCCATCCCATTCAGGAAACCGGCAAGCGGCCGACGGCGGCGCTTGACCGCAACCTGGCCTATCTCGGCCTGGTCGAAATCCTGTTCGGCTATCCCCTCGACGGCGTGATCCTGACCACCGGATGCGACAAGACCACCCCGGCCTGCATGATGGCGGCAGCAACCGTCAATATTCCTGCCATTGTTCTCTCGGGTGGACCGATGCTCAACGGCTGGTTCAACGGCGAACGAACCGGTTCCGGCACCGTGGTGTGGAAATCGCGCGAGGAAATGGCGGCGGGCAAGATCGATTACGACGAGTTCATGGACATCGTCGCTTCATCCGCACCGTCCGTCGGTCACTGCAACACCATGGGCACCGCCTCGACCATGAACTCGCTGGCGGAAGCGCTCGGCTTTTCGTTACCCGGTTGCGCAGCGATCCCTGCGCCTTACCGCGAGCGTGGCCAGATTGCCTATGAAACCGGCAAGCGCGCCGTCGAGATGGTGTGGGAAGACCTCAAGCCTTCCGACTTCCTGACTAGGAAGGCCTTCGAGAACTGCATCGTCGTCAATTCCGCGATCGGCGGCTCGACCAACGCGCCAATCCACATCAACGCGCTGGCCCGCCACATCGGCGTCGATCTAACCATCGAGGATTGGCAGAAGTTCGGTCATGACGTGCCGCTGCTCGTGAACATGCAGCCAGCCGGATTCTATCTCGGCGAGGAGTATCACCGCGCCGGCGGCGTACCGTCGGTGGTACGCGAGTTGATGAAGCACAAGCGCATTCACGAGGACGCGCTGACCGTCAATGGCAAGACCATGGGCGAGAATTGCAGGAATGCAGCCCCGCCGGACAGCGATGTGATCCGCACTTACGACAAGCCGCTGGTGAAGGATGCCGGCTTCATCGTTCTGCGCGGAAATCTATTCGATTCGGCGATCATGAAAACCAGCGTGATCTCGAAGGAATTTCGCGACCGCTATCTTTCCAATCCGAAAGACCCCGAGGCCTTTGAAGGCCGCGCCATCGTGTTCGAGGGGCCGGAGGACTATCACCATCGGATCGACGATGAATCCCTGAACATCGACGAGCACTGTATGCTGTTCGTGCGCGGCGTCGGACCGATCGGTTACCCTGGCGGCGCGGAGGTCGTGAACATGCAGCCGCCAGCGGCTCTCATAAAAAAAGGCATCACATCGCTGCCCTGCATCGGCGACGGGCGCCAATCCGGCACATCGGGTTCGCCGTCGATTCTCAATGCCTCGCCGGAAGCCGCCGCCAATGGCGGGCTTGCGATCCTGAAAACCGGCGACCGCGTGCGCATCGATCTCAACAAGGGCGAAGCCAACATCCTGATCTCCGCCGAGGATCTGAAGAAGCGCCATGCGGATCTCAAAGCCAACGGTGGCTTCCCCTACCCGAAGAACCAGACACCATGGCAGGAGCTCTATCGCGACACCGTCGGCCAGCACGCTACCGGTGCCTGCCTGGAGCTCGCGACGCGGTATCGCAATATCGCAGGCACTATCGGCGTCGCGCGCGACAATCACTGAAGACAAGGGCTGAGAGAACACATGTCTGACCGACTGAAGGGCAAGCGCGCGTTCGTGACCGCTGGCGCTGCGGGCATCGGCCGCGCCTGTGCCCTCGCCTTTACCCGCGAAGGCGCGACCGTGATCGCGACCGACATTGATGAGGTCGGCCTCGCTGCGTTGAAGAAAGAAGGCGTCGCCGAAATGTACAAACTCGACGTGCGCGACACCGCGGCAGTCGAAAACATGGCGAGGACGGTCGGCAAGGTCGATATTCTGCTCAATGCAGCGGGATTCGTGCACAACGGTACCGTGCTGGACTGCACGGACGCCGACTGGGACTTTTCCTTCGACCTGAACGTGAAGTCGATGCACCGTACGATCCGCGCGTTCCTGCCCTCGATGCTGGAGGGCGGCGGCGGATCGATCGTCAACATTGCCTCTGCCGCCGGTGTGTTCAAGGCTGCGCCAAACCGTTATGTCTACAGCGCGACGAAGGCCGCCGTCGCGGCATTAACCCGCGCCGTGGCTGTCGATTTCATCGCTAAGGGCATCCGCTGCAATTCGATCTGCCCCGGCACCATTGAAACGCCGTCGATGCTGGGCCGCGCAGCCGCGCTGGGTACCGGCGGCCGTGAAATGTTCGTCAGCCGCCAACCCATGGGCAGACTCGGCACTGCGGACGAAATTGCCTCACTCGCGCTTTATCTCGCCAGCGATGAAAGCGCCTTCACCACCGGCGTCGCACACGTCATCGACGGTGGCTGGACGCTCTGACAACAAGCAAGATCCCGGGAGAACGCCTTGAACAAGATTGATCTGAGCGGACGGTTCGCCGTCGTCACCGGCGGCGCGCAAGGGTTTGGCCGTGCCATCACCGAACGCTTCGCCGCCTCCGGCGCGAAAGTCGCGATCTGGGATTTCGACCAGGCACTGGCTGAAAAGACCGCCAAGGAGATCGGCGCTACTGTGACCGTGCTTAAGGTCGATGTCACGGATCCGGCTGCGGTCGAGGCGGCGCGCGACGCGACATTGAAAGCGTTCGGCCGCATTGACATCCTCGTCAACAACGCAGGTATCGCAGGCGTCAACAAGACGGTCGCCGATCTGTCCTATGACGAATGGCGTCAGGTGATGAAGATTAATCTCGATGGTCCGTTCATCTGCTGCAAGGCCGTCGTCCCGGCCATGATGAAGCAGAACTACGGGCGGATCGTGAATATCGCCTCTATCGCCGGCAAGGAAGGCAACCCCAACGCGTCGCACTATTCGGCTTCGAAGGCGGGCGTAATAGCGCTGACCAAATCGCTCGGCAAGGAACTGGCCGGCACCGACATCGCAGTCAATGCCGTAACACCTGCCGCCGCCAAGACCGCAATCTTCGACCAGATGACGCAGCAGCACATCGACTTCATGCTGTCGAAGATCCCGCGCGGACGATTCCTGAAGGTGGAAGAACTGGCCTCCCTCGTGACGTGGATGGCGTCCGAGGAGTGCCTCTACACTACGGGGGCCGTGTTCGATATATCCGGCGGCCGCGCCACGTATTGATTCAGCCGGAGCACTCTCGGTCTATTTGATCGTTACCGTGATTTTCTTCGACACGACCGGCGGATCGAAGGGATAGTGCTTGGCGTCGCCCAGCACCAGTTGAAGCGTGTGTTTTCCGGGCGGCAGTTCGATGCGCGCCTCTGTCTGTCCTGCGCCGAAATGAAGATGAGACTTGTCCTGCGGGATCGGCTCCTTCGGATCAAGCGGCTCGTTCACATCGATCAGCAGATGATGGTGACCGGCGTTGGCGTAGGTGTCGCCTGCGTGGGTTACTCCCATATTGCGCAAACCGAACCGGCACCAGAACGCCCCCTTGATTGTCATGCCATCCTGCGGCCAGACAAAATAGAGATACGCATCCTTGGCCGCCGGCGTACCTTGGGCGTGCGCTGCGAACGACAGCAATGACAGTGCCGCCGACAGCGTGATGGCCCTGATAAATTCCATGACGCCTCCTATCGGGAGAGAGCAACGCGGAAGCCGTGGGTCGGATAGCGCACCGCGACATCGTATCGATCCCGACTCGCTGGCCGGGCCGAGTTCAGGCCGTTTCGCCACGAGCCTGACCGGAGCACGCGCGCGGAACAATCGCCGTCGGTCAGCCATGGCGAGCCGTCCGATGGCGCGCCCTGATAGTTCTTGTGCCAGCAATCCTCGACCCATTGATGGACGCTGCCACCCATCTCGTGAAGTCCAAACGGATTGGCCTTGAGGCTGCCGATCTTCATCGGCTGTTCGGTCGCGGCGCCATCGAGACAATTCTTGCAGTTGGCCATGCCGGACCGGAATTGATCTCCCCACCAGTACTTCGTCTGGGTGCCGCCGCGCGCGGCATATTCCCATTCCGCTTCGCTCGGAAGCCGATAGCTTTTTCCCGTCACCTGTGCGAGCCATGCCGTGAACGTCTTGGCATCTTTCCAGCTCACATCCGCGACGGGAGCGTCTTCTTTCCCCGTTGCCGTAAATCCGCAGGCCTTTGCTTCCGCGCACTCGTTCCATTCCCGCACCGCGACGGGATGCTTGCCGATAGAAAACGGCTTGATCGCAACCTGATGAACCGGCTTCTCCGTGATGTCGTCATTGCTTCCCATGGCGAAACTGCCTCCGGGCAGCGAGACCATGTCCGGCTCCCTGACCGGCTGAGGCGGGGGTTGCTTTGTCGCGGGCACAGCTGTCGTAATAGACGTTTTCGGTGCAACTTGAGGAACTACAGGCGGTGGCGGTAGCGTCGTCTTCGCGACGTCTGCCGGAGGCAGAATCGCAACAGGCGGGCGGCTGGCCATTTGGCTGTCCGACCGGTTCAACAGATACCAAAGCACGCCGCCTGCAAGAGCCAGAACAACGATGGTCGCCGCAGCCAACAGTGCAATCAAGGGCCGTACGCGGCTCTCCGTCATCGCGGACGGATCGGGCAAGACCCGATAGACCCGCACCGGATCGGTGATGTTCTTGACCTGGCGATCGCCGAGCGACTGGTAGCCGCAGACGAGCTTGTGCTTGACCTGCTCGTAGATCCCACCCGAAATGAAAATCTGCCCCGGCGTGGCGATGCCTTCGAGGCGCGCGGCCACATTCACGCCGTCGCCGTACACATCCTCATCTTCGATAATGACGTCGCCGAGATTGACCCCGATGCGGTACACGATCCAGTGTTCCCGCGGCAGTGACGCATTTCGTCCGACCATGCTCTGCTGAATGACGATGCCGCACCGGACGGCCTCGACCGGACTGTCGAAGATCGCGATAAAGCCATCGCCCGTTGTCTTGACCAGTCTGCCGTGATGTTCCGCAATGGTCGGCTCGACCAGCTCGCGCTCGATACGCTTGACCCGCGCGTAAGTCCCGTCTTCATCGATCTGCATCAGGCGGCTATAGCCCGAGATGTCGCCCGCAATGATAGCCGCGAGGCGACGCGATGTTGCGTCGTGCGAATTTTCCTCGTCGTTTCCCGAATGGAGGTGACGAATTTCGCCGCGCATGCTCAGCGCCTCACCATCGAAACACGCAACTTTCGTCGCGGCAATCTTACCTTGCCGCTCTGCAGCCAACTGGCGCGAAAGCTACGCCTAACGGCCTGTTCCGACAATTACCTGAAAGATGCTCAATGCGGTTCCCAATGGGTCAGCGCACCTGCCTGATGGTGGGAAGCGAGACCTAATCCAGCAGAGCTAGTCAGAACGAGTCCGGTTCGCCAGATTTACCGCTTAAGTCCAGCGGGACCTTCTCGCCGCATGAAATCGAAGTCGCAGCCCTCGTCCGCCTGCGTGATGGTTTCATGAAACAGATGTGCGTAGCCCCGCGCGGCCCATTCGGGGGTTGACGGTTTCGGCAATGCACTCTGGCGCTGCGTCAGTTCGACTTCATCAACGAGTAGATCGATGCGCCGTTTTGGGACATCGAGCCGGATCATGTCGCCGGTCTGCACCAGCGCCAACGGCCCGCCGACCGCGGATTCCGGCGTGATGTGCAGCACGATGGTGCCGAAGGCCGTACCGCTCATGCGCGCGTCGGAAATCCGCACCATATCCTTGACGCCCGTGCGCAAAATCTTCTGCGGAATCGGCAGATAACCGGCTTCCGGCATGCCCGGCGCGCCCTTCGGTCCGGCATTACGCAACACCAGTACATCGTCAGCAGTGACATCGAGAGCGGGATCATCGACCCGCAGAGTCATGTCCTCAACAGACTCAAACACCACCGCGCGTCCGGTGTGCTGCAACAGCTTGGGGCTCGCCGCCGAATGCTTGATGATCGCGCCGCGCGGCGCGAGGTTACCGTGCAGCACCGCCATTGCGCCTTCCGGTGTGATCGGGTTGGTTCGCGGCCGGATCGCGTCCTGCCCCGGCACTTCTTCCGCGTTGGCGACGACATCGCGCAATGTGCCCCCGGCCACGGTCTTCTGATCGAGATCGATCAGGTCGCCGAGTTGCTTCATCAGCTTCGGTACACCGCCCGCGTGATGAAAATGCTCCATGTAATGTGAGCCAGAGGGCTTGAGATCGATCAGCACCGGCACGTCTCTGCCCAATTGATCGAACGCGGCAAGATCGATGCGATGTTCGGTCCGGTTGGCTATAGCTGTCAGATGGATCAGCCCGTTGGTCGATCCGCCGATCGCTTGCAGCACCACCTGGGCATTCCTGAAGGCAGCAGGCGTCAGCAATTCGCTTGGACGCGGTCCGCCGGTCACAGCCATTTCGGCCGCGCGCTTGCCGCTCAACTCGGCCGAGCGCACTCGCTCGGAGTGCGGCGCGGGGATCGTCGCGCTCATCGGCAGCGACAGTCCAAGCGTTTCGGTGATGCATGCCATGGTGCTGGCGGTACCCATCACCATGCAGGTGCCCACGGACGGCGCGAGACGACCGTTGACCGCCTCGATCTCGGCCTCGTCGATCTCACCCGCGCGAAATTTCCCCCACATACGGCGGCAATCGGTGCAGGCACCCAGCACCTCGCCCTTGTGATGCCCGACCACCATCGGCCCCACCGGAATAACCACCGTCGGCAGATCGGCGCTCACCGCAGCCATGATCTGCGCGGGCAGCGTCTTGTCGCAGCCGCCAATCACCACCACCGCGTCCATCGGCTGGGCGCGGATCATCTCCTCGGTGTCCATCGCCATCAGGTTGCGCAGGTACATCGAGGTCGGGAACGAGAAGCTTTCGGCGATGGAAATGGTCGGAAACACCATGGGCATCGCGCCGGCCAACATCACGCCGCGCTTCACCGCTTCGATGAGCTGCGGAACGTTGCCGTGGCAGGGATTGTAGTCGCTGTAGGTGTTGGTGATGCCGACGATGGGACGCTCCAGCGCGTCGTCGGAATAGCCCATCGCCTTGATGAAGGCCTTGCGCAGGAACAGCGAAAATCCCGGATCGCCGTAGCTGGTCAGCCCCTTCTTGAGACCCTTGGTCATCTTGCTTCCCGTCGCATTGATTTGCGGCGGCACATTAGAAGCATTTCAACAGCGTGGCAAAGCGGCCGTTACATCGTCGCCCCAAGCACCCGGCGCGCTACATCGTAGCGCCTAATACCCAAGGCGCAAACTCCGCAGCGCCGAAATCGAACGCCTCGCTCTTGGTCTGCTCCCCGGAGGCCACCCGCAGGATCAGCTCGAAAATGCGCTGGCCGCATTGCTGCACGGTTTCGTCGCCGTCCAGAATGGTCCCGCAATTGACATCCATGTCGTCTTCCATGCGGCGGAACATCGGCGTGTTGGTCGCGAGCTTGATCGACGGCGACGGCTTGCAGCCGAACACGCTGCCACGGCCGGTGGTGAAACAGACGAGGTTCGCGCCGCCTGCCACCTGCCCCGTCGCAGCCACCGGATCGAAACCCGGCGTGTCCATGAAGGTGAAGCCCTTCTTCGTAACCGGCTCGGCATACCCCACCACGTCGACAAGATTCGTGCTCCCGGCCTTGGCCATCGCGCCGAGAGACTTCTCAAGAATAGTGGTCAGACCGCCGGCCTTGTTGCCGGGGCTGGGATTGGAGTCCATCTCCGCGCCATTGCGCTGGGTGTAATCTTCCCACCAGCGCATCAGCGCGACGAGCTTCTCGCCGACTTCCGGGCTGACCGCGCGACGCGTCAGGAGATGCTCCGCGCCATAGGTCTCAGGCGTTTCGGACAGGATCACAGAGCCGCCGTGCCGCACCAGCAGATCGCTGGCCGCGCCGAGCGCCGGATTGGCCGACACGCCGGAGTAGCCATCCGAGCCGCCGCATTGAAGCGCGACCATCAACTCGCTCGCCGGACACGGTTCACGCTTGACGTTGTTGGATTCCGCCAAAACCTCGTGAACGAAGGCCACCGCCTTTTCCACGGTCTTCCGCGAACCACCCACATCCTGAATATCCAGCGAGCGCAGGCGCCCCGCGAGTCTCTGCTCTTCGAGAAAACCGCCGATCTGGTTCATCTCACAGCCGAGACCCAGGATGATCACATGCGAGAAATTCACATGGCGCGCGTAGCCGCCGAGCGTCCGGCGCAGCACGGTCAGCGGTTCAAGCTGCGTCATGCCGCAACCGGTCTTGTGGGTCAGCGCGACGACGCCGTCGACGTTGGGAAATTTCGCCAGCGGATCGTGGCCGGTGAACGGATTTTTCCTGAACACGTCGGCGACGAGACCGGCGACATGCGCGCTGCAGTTCACCGAGGTGAGAATGCCGATGTAGTTGCGCGTCGCGACGCGGCCGTCGGGACGGCGGATGCCCTGAAAAGTCGCCGGCAGATCGAAGTTCGGCGTCGGCCTCACATCCACGCCATACGCGTAGTCTTTCGAGAACTCCCCCATGCCGATGTTCTGCACATGGACGTGCTGACCCGGCGCAATGGCTTGGGTGGCAAAGCCGATGATCTGGCCGTAGCGCTTTACCGGCTCGCCCACCGCAATGGGTTTCACCGCCACCTTGTGGCCTGCAGGAATTCGCTCAGTCGCCGCGACGCCTTGCGCTACCTCCGCGCCGGGCAGCAGCGCCGCTCGCGCGATAACCACGCTGTCATCGGCATGCAGACGGATCACGGGTGTCGGGGCCATGGCTATTATCCTTTTTGGCTCTGGCGTATTCACCCCTCCCGCATACGGGAGAGGTGAAAAGTAGGTTGGCGGTTTCTACGCCTTGCCGCCGGAGTTTTTCCGCGTCTCCGCGATGTGGCTCTTGGCGGACATCGCGAGCAACCCGCTGTCGTTCAGGATCGTCACCAGCTTGAAGCCGCGTTCGATGGCGAGCGCGGCCCCTGCCGCACCACTGCAATGAATGCCCGGGAAGATTCCGCGCTTGTCGCATTCCTTCACGATCCGCTCATAGATCTTGATGATCTCCGGCTCGGTGCGGTCGAGCGTCGGATGAAGACCGTATGAGAAGCCAAGGTCGGAAGGACCGATGTAGACGCCTGCGACGCCCTTCACGTCGAGGATCGACTCGAGGTTCTCGACCGCCGTCTTGGTCTCGATCATCGGAATGCACAGCGTCTCGTCATTGGCGGTCTGCTGATAGATGCCGGCGGAGCCATACATCATGGCGCGGATCGGACCGTTGCTGCGGGTGCCGCGCGGCGGATATTTCGCGGCGGCGACGAAGCGCTCGG
Source organism: Afipia massiliensis (assembly GCF_014203115.1). Lineage (GTDB taxonomy): Bacteria > Pseudomonadota > Alphaproteobacteria > Rhizobiales > Xanthobacteraceae > Afipia > Afipia massiliensis. The sequence goes on from NZ_JACHIJ010000001.1 coordinate 663,304, forward strand.
CTTCTTCCCTGGTGTTGATCATCGGACAGATCACGCCATAGGCGCCGCCGTCGAGAACCTTGCCGATGATGCCGGGTTCGTTCCACGGCACGCGCACCATCGGCGTCACCGGATGCGCCTGCATCGCCTGGAAGCACTGGATCATCGACTGATAGTCCTGCACGCCATGCTGCATATCGACCGTGACGCTGTCGAAGCCGCATTGCGCCATCACCTCGGCGGAGAATCCGGAGGGGATCGCGAGCCAGCCGTTGACGACCACCTTGCCCGCAGCCCAGACTTCCTTGACCTTGTTTGCCATTCGTTCGTTTCCCGTTTCTGTTTTGATTGTTGTGGCTTGATTTGGGCGCGGGTCATGCATGGGCAACCCTCCGGCTACCCCCGATCCTCGCCCTATCCGGCGGCCTTGGCAACGGCAGCATCATCGATCCCGACCGAGCGCGCAGTGGCCGTGATGGAATTCCAGGTTTCCTCGGTGAGCGGCACGCCGTTCTTGGTGCGGTCGGCGCGCGTCGCGGCTTCCGGTTCGCCCGGAATCAGGACCGCGTCGTGACCTTGCGCCAGCTTGCTGTCCTTGAAATAGGCGATGTAGCGCGCGACTTCGCCGTCGAAGAAATGCGCGGGATCAACGACCTTCGGATCGATGAAGATTGCCAGCATGCCGTTGGAAAAGCGCCGATCAGTCTTGGTTGCGCCGTTGCCGGTCAGCGCGCCGCCCAGCAGTTCGCACATCAGCGCGAGGCCTGAGCCCTTGTGGTCGCCGAAGGCGCGGATCGCGCCCTTGCCCTGCGCATGCACGCGCGGACCGTCGGCTTCATAAGGCCCGTAAAGAACATGCGGGTCTTCGCTCATGCTGCCGTCTTCATCGACCAGTGCGCCCTTCGGCAGTTTCTTGCCGCCGCGGCTCGCCACCATGACCTTGCCTTCGGCGACGATCGAGGTCGCGAAATCCAGCACGACAGGCCCCTGCCCCGGACGCGGAATGCCGACGCAATACGGCGCGGTGGAGAGCTTGCGTGCGACACCGCCGTAAGGTGCCACCAGAACGGAGCCTGCCGCGTTGACGAAGTAGATCGAGACCAGCCCTTCGGCCGCAGCCATTTCCGCCCAGTCGCCGACGCGTCCAAGATGACCGGAGTTTTTTAGCGTCATGGCCGAAAGCCCGTTGGCCTTGCACTTGTCGATACCGACCCGCACCGCCTGCGGCGTCACCGTCTGGCCGTAGCCGAAGCCACCGTCGAATACGGCGAGCGACGGCGTATCCACAACCAGCTTGATGGTCTGGTCGGGGATGATCGCCCCCTCTTTCGCCCACTTCACATATTGCGGGACGCGGATGACGCCGTGGCTGTCGTGCCCGGTGAGATTCGCCGTGGTCAGATAGGTGGCGATGCGCTCGGCCTCGGCTTTCGAAGAGCCTGCGCGCGAAAAAATATCGGAAACGAAGCCGATCAGCTTCTGGGAGTTGATTGTAACCATGATTTAAACAGTTGCCTTGGTATGGCCGCCTAGATAAGCGGCTCTGATTGCTTCGTTACCCCACAGCTCGTCAGGCTTGCCGCCGAGGGCGAGGCGGCCAGTCTCCAGCACGTAGCCATAATCGGCGACGGACAATCCCATTCGCGCATTTTGCTCGACAAGTAAAACGGTCGTATCGCGGCGGATTTCGGCGATGATGCGGAACACCGCCTGCACGATCACCGGCGCGAGGCCGAGCGAAGGCTCATCGAGCAGCAGCAGGCGGGGCTTCGCCATCAGCCCCCGCGCCACCGCGACCATCTGCAATTGTCCGCCCGACAGCGTCCAGCCGAGCTTGTCGGCGAAAGCACGGATGTCGGGAAACAGGTCGAACATCGCATCCGCTTCACGCGACAGTTGAGCCTTGGCCACCCGGCGGTTCGAAGCGCCGAGCATGATGTTCTCTTTTACCGTGAGCCCGGGAAATACCCGCCGCCCCTCCGGCACATGCGAGATGCCGAGCCGCACGATGGCTTCAGGACCGAGACCCACGATGGACTTGCCTTCGAACAGGATTTCTCCGGCAGCAGGCTTTGCAAGGCCGGAGATGGCACGCAGCGTGGTGGATTTTCCTGCGCCGTTGGAGCCGAGCAGCGTTACCACCTGTCCTGTGTCCACCTTCAGCGAGATGCCGCGCAGCGCTTCAATTTCGCCGTAGAGCACGATGAGGTCATTGATCTCGAGCAGCGCCATGACTTACTCCGTCCCGAGATATGCGGAAATGACGTCAGGATGCTGCAGCACCGCCAGCGACTCACCGTCGGCAATACGCTTTCCGAAGTTCAGTACCGTGATGTGCTGTGCCGCCTCGCGCACGAGAGTCATATCGTGATCGATAATGAGGATGGTCAATCCCTGTGCCGCGATGCGCTTGAGCAGGTCATGCAGTTCGACTTTCTCGCTGGAATTCAGTCCCGCCGCCGGTTCATCCAGCAACAACAACACCGGATTGCCGGCGAGCGCGCGGGCGATTTCTATCAGCCGCTGATGGCCGTAAGAGAAGCTGGAGACCAGTTCGTTGGCCCGTCCACCCAGCCCGACAAACGTGAGAGCCGACATCGCGCGTTGCGTCAGTGCGTCCTGCCCTCCTTCGCCGATCAATGTATTGCCTGGACGTTCCGCGCCGATCACCACGTTCTCCAGCGCCGTCATTGAGCGGAACAGCCGTATGTTCTGGAAGGTACGGCCGAGACCCGCCGCCGTGCGCTGATGCGCCGGCATGTCCGTCACATCGGTGCCGTCGAGCACGATCTTTCCTGACGTGGTCTTGTAGAGGCCCGAGAGCATGTTGAGCGTGGTGGTCTTTCCAGACCCGTTGGGGCCGATCAGCGCATGCACGCTGCCCCGGCGGACCGACAGATCGACCTTGTCGACCGCTTTCAGGCCACCAAAATGTTTCGACAGCCCTATCACTTCGAGAACCATGTCCCCGCCGGTCTGTGCCGGTTTGAGCAGCAACGCAGGACTTGCGATATGGGGTGGCGTTTTCGCCCGCCATTTGGTGATCAGTTCCTGAACGAAGCCCCAGATGCCATCCGGCATGAAGCGCACGATTAGGATCACGAACAGACCGTAAATGGCGAGGTACAACCCCGGTATGGTTTTGAGAAAACGCAGCCATTCCGGAATAAGGATCAGCAGGCCGGTACCGATGGCCGCTCCGATTGGCGACGCCACGCCGCCGAGCAACGCCATGGTCAGGAATACGATCGACTCGGCAAACGAGAACTGATCCGGGCTGACGTAGGAGAATCCGCCGGCGTAGAGCCCGCCGCCGATGCCGCCGAGCAATGCGGAGAGTGCGAACGCGGCCACCTTGGTGCGAAAGATGTCGATGCCCGCCACGCCAGCGGCGAGTTCGTTGTCGCGAACCGCGCGCATCGCCCGGCCGATCCGCGTGTCAGGCAGGTGCCAGACGATGTATCCAATCAGAGCTAGCGCTGCGACGCAAAAAGCCAGGAAGGACTGCTGCGACTGGAACAATGCAGGCCGGCCGATTTTCGAGATGCCGTCGGGACCGCGCGTGAGCCAGATCGCGTTGATCATGACCAAGGTCACGATCTGCTGAAACGAGATCGTCACCATCGCGAGGTAGTGACCGCCGAGCTTCAGCGTTGTCATGCCCAGCACAGCGCCCGCGAGCAGTGCGAGCAACGATCCACCGATGAGGCATACCCAGAAGTTGATCTGGTAATCGGCGGTGCCGAGACCGACGACATAAGCGCCGAGGCCGAAGAACGCCGCCTGCGCCAGATTGATCTGTCCACACAGACCGAGCACGATCGATAATCCGAACACGGCGATCGCGAACGTCGTGGCCTGCATCAGGATGTTGAGGACATATCCATCGAAGCTCATCGTGGCCGCCGCGAACACGGCGACCGCGGCCGCGATGAAATACGGCAAGTGGCGCAGCACCAGTGGGGTGGAACGCATGGTGGCGATGACGGGCATGTTTTCGCTGGGCACGCTCATGCTTTTTCCGCCACGCGTTCGCCGAAGATACCTTGCGGACGAAAGACCAGAAACGCGATCAGCACGAGGAATGCGAACGCATCCTTGTAAGGCACGGACACGTAAGCCGCCCCGAAGGTCTCGATGATGCCAAGCGCGATGCCGCCGATGATCGCACCCGTGACGTCACCGAAACCGCCGATAATGGTGGCGGCGAATGCCTTCAGCGCGATGGTCGCGCCCATCTGAATCGAGACGAACAGAATGGGAGCCACCAGAATGCCAGCCAGCCCTCCGAGCACCGCGGAGTATATGAACGTGATCATGATCATGCTGGACACCGAGATGCCAAGCAGCGACGCCATCTCCTTGTCCTGCGAGGTCGCCTGCAGTTTCTTGCCGAGCATCGTGTGCTCGAAAAACCAGTAATTCAGGATCACCAGCGCGATGGTGACGGCAATGATCAGCAGATACTGGCTGTCGAGATAGACCGGCCCCAACTGGATGCCCGGCGTCTCGAACCAGCCTTCCAGCACTTGCGGCGCAGGCCCGTAGATCGCCAGCACCGAGTTGGCCAGAAAGATCGACGCACCGATGGTGGCGATGATGACTGGCAGGAAGGTGCGGTGGCGCAGCGGATAATAAACCCCGAGATTGAAGATCACGCCGAACAGCGCCATCCCTCCCAGCGAGATCAGGAACGACAGCCAGTACGGCCATTGCAGATCGACTGCAAACACCACCATCAGGAATGCCGCCACCATCGAAAACTCGCCCTGGGCGAAGTTCACCACGTTGGTCGCACGGAAAATCAGCACAAATCCCAGCGCCACAAGCGCGTAAACCGAGCCGATACCGATGCCCGTGAAGAGCAACTGAAGAACCTGATCCATGAAAATCGACTTTCGGGATTCGTCGCGATCGGAAGGATGACCGGCTCATATCGAGACATGCTCAAGGAAATGCGGCGGCTCCCCTGAAGAAAGCCGCCGCGACGATCACTTGGCCGCTTCGATATGCTTCTCGAAGACGATATTTCCCTTCTCGTTCTTCACGATGTTGTAGCCGTGAAGGCCGTCGCCGTTGGCGTCGAAGTTGTATTCACCCTCCGCGCCGTCATGCTTCTTGATCGCGAGGATCGCCGTGCGGACCTTCTCAGGTTCCGTCGACTTCGCGGTGTTCATCGCCTTCGCCAGCACATTGACCGCGTCGTAAGTCCAGGCGCTCTGGTTGTCAGGCGCGAGCTTGTAGGCATCGCGATAGGCCTTGCCATACGCCTTGGCTGCCGGGCTCGAATCTTCGGCATAATCGGCAACGCCGTAAGTCCCGTACAGCGACGCGCCCGCAAGACGCGTCGATGACACACCGACGATGGATGGCGAGCCGACCCACGGAATGTTGACGCCAAGCTGGCGCAACTGACGGGCGAAGATGCCGAGATCGTTCTCGAAGGTGAAATAAGAGCCCAGAACGTCTGCGCCCGATTGCTTGATCGCCAGCACCACCGGGGTGAAATCCTGGCTCTGGTTCGCATAGCCTTGGACCAGCACCGGCGTCACGCCAAGTTTGCTCAATCCCTCGGCGAGCGCCTTGCCGCCTGCCGTACCGAACGCGTCGGTGGAATGCAGCACCGCCCATTTCTTCTTGCCGAGCGTGTTGGTGCCGTAGTCAGCAATCACTCTCCCGGAATAGCTATCATTGGGGCGAAAGCGAAACAGCCACTTGTTGCCCATATGGGTGAGGTTTGGATCGGTCCCACCGATCGCCATCGGTTTGCCAAGCTTCAGAACGTCCGGCGCCATCGCGTGGACCTGGGTCGAGCGGATCGAGCCGAGGAAGGCGACGATATCCTGCTGGGCGGCGAGCTTGGAGAATGCGAGGACAACACCCGGGTTCGTAGTCTGGTCATCTTCGGTAATGAGTTCGACCTGCTTGCCGAGAATACCGCCAGCCTTGTTGACGGCATCGAGCGCCAGCTTTGCGCCGTTGAGGGCGAACTTGCCCTGCTCGGCGGCCGATCCGGTCACCGGAAGAACCATGCCGATCTTGATGGTGGCGCCTTGGGCTCCGGCGCTTTTGATGAATGCTGGCGCCGCAAGAGTTGCGGCGACGCCGACAGAAAAATCGCGTCGCGTTAATTTCATTCGTCGTCCTCCCAAATGACCGTGCTTTTGTCCGCCGGCCTTGGGGAGGATTAGATGTCCGAAAAACCAGATTGTCCATCGATCCGAGGAGGAAATATTTCAAACATCCGATCATTGCGCTGCAACGCGCGAAATGACCGGAAGACGCCCGGAAATCGCCAGATACCCATCCGTCATAAGACTGACAGGAAACGCCTTCTGGCGATTTTGTCATTTTGGTGCACTGCGCTACATTTTCGGGTGAACCAAAGCGTGCTATGAGCGACCAATACTTATCGCGACCGCAACCGATGGTGTTTAGCAATGTCTTTTCCCGCTTCGAGTTTTGATTTTCGGCGTTTCCGCAGCGCGACCTTGGCCACAGCCGTTCTGATGGTCCCGGCATTCGCGCAGGCCGATTCCGCCCCGTTTGCCAATTTTGCAGGCAACTGGTCTGGCAACGGCACGATCACCATCGCGGAGGGCGGAACGGAGCGCATCCGCTGCCGTGGCACCTACACCGTCGATGGCAGCGGTAACAACCTTCATCAGGTTCTGCGCTGCGCTAGCGACAGCTATAGATTTGAGCTGACCAGCGACATCGCAGCCAGGGGTGGCAACATCACCGGCTCCTGGAGTGAAGCCAGCCGCGGCGTCAACGGCACCGTCGAGGGCAGCATCGCGAATGGCCAAGTAAGCGCCCTGGTCCAGACCAACGGTTACGCTGCGAGTTTCAACGTCACGACCCGCGGCAACAAGCAATCGGTCAATATCAGTTCCAAGGGCGAGCTTCGCGGCGTCACGATCAGCCTGGCGCGCAGCAACTAAGCCCTGCAATCGACCATCAAAAAAGCCCGCCGATAAGAAATCGGCGGGCTTTTTGCTGTCCGGGATGACGTCTGCCTACTTGCTGCGCATTGCCGCCTTCAGGCGATGCGACGTGCTCATCAGCCACATCGCCGTCGGCCGAAGGATGAAGAGATCGGCAATCAGCGCCGCGATCATCGAGAAGGCGCTGAGCCAGCCGAACAGGCGCAGCGACGGCAGATCCGAGAACACCGTCACTACCAGGCCGCACGCCAGCACCACCGTGGTCAGGATCAAAGCCGGCCCGACCAATACGGTGGCGCGCTCGACCGCCTGCGCTTCGTCGACACCGGGCTTTTCCTCCAGCCGCAGCCGGTTGAGGAAATGGATGGTCGCGCTCAATCCAAGGCCAAACGATACGGTCAGTGCGACCACGCTGGCGAATTGCAGCCCCTCCCCCAGAAACCACAACACGGTTCCTGACAGCACCACCGGGAAGATGCCGGGAAGGATGCTCGCGAACATCACCACTACGGAGCGGAACGCCAGTCCGATGAAAACTGCAACCAGAAGAAACTCGATGGTGAGGCCGGCATTGAGCTTGCCGATCATGCTGGCACTGTTTCGCGCCGCGATGGCGGACAGACCAGTCACGGCGACATTGTAACCGGGATGTGCGCTTCGGACCGCGCCCATCGCCGCGTCGAGCTTATCGACCGTCGGCAAAATCTGGCTGGAGTCGAGATCCGGCACCCGCCCCGACACCACCACCGCGTCCTCATTCTCGGAGATGAAGCGCCGCGACAGATACTTCGGCAGCAGATCGACATATTCCTTCAGGATCGCCACGTCCGAGCGTCCGGCTTTTTCGGCCAGCCAGCGCCGCAGCGTCTCGATCGACCACACGTTGCCGACACCCGCCTGCTTTTCAATGATGGTGTGAACGGCCGCGATGGTATCGAGCGTTTCCTTATCGTAGAGCGATTTACCCTTCGGGAATTCGATCAGCACGTCGATCGGATTGGCGCCGGTGAGCTTGGCGTCGAGGCGACTGGAAGCTTCGACCGCCTGCTGCTTGTCCGGAACCTGATCGGCGAGCCGGTAACGCGGTTCAAGGCTCGCATAGATAATGCCGAGACCGAGCACCACAAGCAGCGCAATCAGACTGAAAAGACCCGGACGGCCGACCATTCGCTTGGCGATAAACGCGCAGAACGCGCGCAAGGCTTCGACACCCCTGTCCGCGCCCTTGATCTTGGTGGCAAGCAGATTTTCCTTGCGGACCAACAGCACACCGAACACCGGCACCAGCGACAGTACCGCGATCAGCGCGATGATCGTCGCCATCAGGCCTGCTTCGCCGAAGGTGCGGATCAGGTCGGAGTCGGAGAACTGCAACGCGAGGAACGAGAGCGCGGCGGTGCCATGGGTCAGCACGCAGGCTGGACCGACCACCAGCACGGCGTTGCGGAAGGCCGTGTATTTGTCCTCGCCCGCAATCAAACGATCACGCGCAGCGAAGGTGAGCTGCATCGAGTCCGCAAAACTGATGACCATGATGAGCGGCGTCATCACGTTCAGGAACATGTTGAGGCTGAATCCGAGCCAGCCCAGCGTGCCGATCGAGAGCAGGATCGCCAGCAGCGGCGGAAATGCCGCGACAATCATGAACGAGATACGGCGGAAGAAAATGATCGCGATGATGCAGCCAGCCAGAATACCCGCGATGTTGTAGGTCAAGCCGTCACGCTCGACAGCGTTACGGATTTCAAGCTGCATCACTGGCACGCCGGACAACTGGCTGCTGAGACCTGTTCCCTCCAGATCGTCCACCATCGTCTTGCGGACTTCGCCGATGGTGGTGTTGAGTCCCTTGTTGCCGACGATCGTGGGGTCCAGCGCCAGTACGATCAGCGCCAGCGTGCCGTCGTCCGACAGCAACTTGCCGCGAATGACCTCGTTGGCTTTGACCGTCTGGATAAACGCATCGTAGGCGGCGCCTTCCGGCAGCGTTTCCGGGAACAGCGCAGCGGGCAGCTTGCCGCCTTCGGGCGGCTGCCGCGCAGAAAAGAGAGAGATAATGCCGCGCGTACCGTCGATCAATTGCAGGTCGGTGACCAGATCGCGGAGCTTCTCGAGCGAGGCGCGCTCGAGCAGCGACTTGCCTTCCACGACCACCAGCACGTCATACTCGCTGGACGGGAAGCGCTTGGTCACTTCCTCATATTGCTTGTATTCGGGCGTATCGGAGCGAAACAGCTGGCTCAGCGAATCGTCGATCTTGATGCGCTGGATGCCGAAAACCGCGACGACACAGAGCGCCAGCAGAATCGCGGCCGCCGTGCGGGGCGCGCGCAGCGCGATCAGCCCGATCCGTTCCAGACCGAACGCAATGCTGAAGTGTTGCTTTCCGGAATCGCTGTGGGCGGGCTCTTTTGAAATCTGGTGCAACTGGACAGTTCCGATTCGAAGGTAAGCCGACGTTTTATCTAGCAGATTCCGCGGGCACGCGAGGCATGCTACCAAATAAAGCAGGACTAAGTAGCCTCCACGACACATCCCGCTACGTTCGGCATACCACCTCACTGGAACGCAACACCGTCCATGGGGCCAAATTTGCCCCAAAATGCGGCAAATCAGACGGTCTGCCGCGGTCCGCCGAAACCGAATACCGGCTTTTTATGCGCCGCCTGGTGCTGATATAACCCCCGCCATGTCGTACAAAGTCGCCGCCTTTTATCAGTTTGTCGCCCTCCCCGATTTCGAAGCCCTGCGGGAGCCGCTGCGCAATATGTGCGTGGCACTCGACGTGCGGGGCATCATCCTGCTCGCTGCAGAGGGCATTAATGGGACCGTCGCCGGCCGCGAGGTCGCCATCGACGCCCTGATGAACCAGTTGCAACACGGCGCCTTGTTCGGCGGCCGCCTGGACGGTCTGGAGCTGAAGTTCTCGACCGCCTCCGACATGCCGTTCAACCGGATGAAGGTCCGGCTGAAAAAGGAGATCGTGCGGCTGGGCGATCCGGAAACCGATCCGAACGCCAAGGTCGGCATCTATGTCGATGCGGCGGACTGGAACGCGCTCATCAAACAGGATGACGTGATGCTGCTCGACACCCGCAACGCTTTCGAGGTCGAGATGGGCACATTCGACGGCGCGATCGATCCGAAGATTTCCCGTTTCGGTGAATTCCCTGATTTTGCCGGCCGGACGCTCGACCCGAACAAGCACAAGAAAATCGCGATGTTCTGCACCGGCGGCATCCGCTGCGAAAAGGCCAGCTCCTACCTGCTGTCGCAGGGTTTTAATGAGGTCTATCACCTCAAGGGCGGCATCCTGAAATATCTCGAGGACGTCCCGCAGGAGCAAAGCCTGTGGCGCGGCGAATGCTTCGTGTTCGACCAGCGCATCGCGCTCGGCCACGGGCTGAGCGAGCGTCAGGCAGTGCGCGGAGACGGAGCGGATCACACCGACGCAACCGAAATCGAGATGAGCGAGCAGGCCAATGATTGAAACCCCCTCGCCCGTCGCGCGGATCGATGCGCTGGAAATCCGGATCGTTCATCTGGATGAGACCATCGAGGCCCTGAACACGACCATCACCGCGCAATGGAAGCAGATCGATGCCCTGAGCCGCGAGATGCTTAACCTGCGCGAACGGCTCGAAGACGCCGAGATGAAATCGGGCGCGGGCCCCACGAATGAGCCGCCGCCGCATTACTGAGCAGTGTCACAACTGTGACAACCAAGGCCTGCTGACAATTCATCGTCCTGATCCGTGGATGTCTGCAAAAAAATTGGTAATTCCAGCGCGGGCATGTATCGTCCCCTCAAGGAAATGGGGAGGACATCAATGCGTAAGATTGCAATTCTCGCAGGCGTCGCGGCTGTGCTGGCTGCAGCACCGGCATCCGCGCAAGATCTGAAGATCGCGCTGATTTACGGCAAGACCGGACCGCTGGAAGCCTATGCCAAGCAGACCGAGAACGGCCTGCGCATGGGTCTGGAATACGCCACCAAGAACACCATGACGGTCGATGGCCGCAAGATCGTCCTCATCACCAAGGACGATCAGGGCAAGCCGGACCTCGCCAAGGCGGCGCTGGCCGAAGCCTATCAGGACGACAAGGTCGATCTCGCGATCGGCACGACCGCTTCGGGCGCGGCACTAGCCATGCTGCCGGTCGCCGAAGAAAACAAGAAAGTGCTGATCGTCGAGCCGGCCGTCGCCGACGCGATCACTGGCGAAAAGTGGAATCGCTACATCTTCCGTACCGGACGTAACTCGTCGCAGGACGCGATCTCCAACGCGGTCGCCATCGGCAAGCAGGGCGTGACCATCGCAACCCTCGGCCAGGACAACGCCTTCGGCCGCGACGGTGTCGCAGCGTTCAAGGAAGCGCTCTCCAAGACCGGCGCAACGCTGGCAGCGGAAGAATACGTTCCGCCCGCGACCACCGACTTCACCGCCGCAGGTCAGCGCCTGTTCGACGCACTGAAGGACAAGCCGGGCCGCAAGATCATCTGGGTGATCTGGGCCGGCGGCGGCGATCCGCTGACCAAGATCCAGGACATGGACCCGAAGCGCTACAGCATCGAGCTCTCCACCGGCGGCAACATCCTGCCCGCGCTCGCCGCCTACAAGCGGCTGCCCGGTATGGAAGGCGCCACCTATTACTATTACGGCATCCCGAAGAATCCGATCAACGAGTGGCTCGTCACCGAGCACCAGAAGCGCTTCAACGCGCCGCCGGACTTCTTCACGGCGGGCGGCTTCGCCGCGGCGATGGCTGCGGTCACCGCCGTGCAGAAGGCGAAGTCGACCGACACCGAGAAGCTGATCGCGGCGATGGAAGGCATGGAGTTCGATACGCCGAAGGGCAAGATGATGTTCCGCAAGGAAGATCATCAGGCGCTGCAGAGCATGTATCACTTCCGCGTCAAGGTCGATCCGAACCTCGCATGGGCCGACAACGAGCTGGTGCGCGAACTCAAGATCGAGGACATGCAGATCCCGATCAAGAACAAGCGGTAAGAACTGTTCGACTCAACTCTTCACCTCTCCCCGCCTGCGGGGAGAGGTCGGAGACTGAGCAGCAAGCGTCGCTGCACATTCAATGTCGTCCCCGCGAAAGCGGGGACCCATAACAACAAAGCGTTTTCAACGACCGTAGGAGAACCATACTCAGGGAGTATGGGTCCCCGCTTTCGCGGGGACGACAACATGATGATTGCTCCATGACCCTTACCCTCGAGACCCGCGACCTGACCATCCGTTTCGGCGGCCATGTCGCCGTCAACAAGGTGAGCTGCACGTTTCGCCCCGGCGAACTGACGGCCATCGTCGGCCCCAACGGCGCCGGCAAGACCACCTATTTCAACCTCATCTCCGGACAGCTTCGCCCCTCAGCCGGCGACGTCCTGCTCGCGGGCGAGAACATCACCGGCCTCACCGCTCCCCTGCGCACGCGCAAGGGCCTCGGCCGCGCCTTTCAGCTAACCAATCTTTTCCCGAACCTGAGCGTTGAGGAAAACGTCCGCCTCGCCGTGCAGGCCGCCTCCGGGGTGCACTATGAGATGCTGCGCCCATGGATGAAGCGCCGCGACCTGATCGAACGCGCCGACGCCATTCTCGACTCAATCGCGCTCGGCAACCGCCGCGCGGTTCCGGCCGCAGCGTTGTCGCACGGCGATCAGCGCAAGCTGGAAGTCGCGTTGATGATGGCACTGGAGCCGAAGGTCTTTATGTTCGATGAACCGACCGCAGGCATGAGCGTCGATGAGGTGCCGGTGGTGCTCGATCTCATCGCCCGGCTGAAGCAGGACCAGAGCAAGATCATCCTGCTGGTCGAACACAAGATGGACGTGGTGCGCTCGCTCGCGGACCGCATCATCGTTTTGCACAACGGGCAACTGGTCGCCGACGGCAAGCCCGCCGAGGTGATCGCCTCGCCGATCGTGCAGGAGGCCTATCTCGGCATCGCGCCTGGAAAGACCGCCGCATGAGCCAAGGTCTTGAAAATAGCGCGCTGAAGCTCGACGGCGTCCACACCCACATCGCGCAGTATCACATCCTGCATGGCGTCGATCTCAATGTGCCGGAAGGCCAGATCACCATGCTGCTCGGCCGCAACGGCGCGGGCAAGACCACGACGCTGCGCACCATCATGGGGCTGTCGCCGCCCTCCTCCGGCACGATCACACTGGCAGGCCAGCGCACCGAAAAGAAACTCACACCAGACATCGCCAGCATGGGCGTGGGCTATGTGCCCGAATCCATGTCGGTGTTCTCCGATCTGACCGTGAAGGAAAACCTGATCCTTGCGGCGCGCGAAGGGCCGCTCGACGACACGCGCCTGCAATGGATCTTTGGATTCTTTCCGGCGCTGAAGCGCTTCTGGCTATCGCGCGCGGGATCGCTCTCCGGCGGACAAAAGCAGATGCTGTCCATCGCCCGCGCCATTGTCGAGCCGCGCAAGCTGTTGTTGATCGACGAACCAACCAAGGGCCTCGCCCCCGCCATCGTTGTCGGTCTGATCGAATGCCTCGCCGAGGTCAAAAAGCGCGGCGCGACTATCCTGCTGGTCGAGCAGAATTTCCGCGTGGCCCAGGAAGTCGGCGACAACGTGCTGGTGATGGACAACGGCAAGATTGTGCATCGCGGCGCAATGGCAGAACTCGCAAACGATACATCGTTGCAGGAAAAGCTGCTGGGTCTCAGCCTCGAGGCGCACCAATGACCGATCTCACCGCCTCCGAACCGCTCCCGCAGACCAAGCGCGACGTCATTCCCCTGCTGCTGCCTGTTGCGCTTGCACTCGTCGTGATCCCCTTCATCGGCTCTCCGAGCACATGGGTCACTCTGACGGTCGCCAGTCTCGCCATGGGCATGATGATCTTCATCATGGCGTCGGGTCTCACGCTGGTGTTCGGCCTGATGGATGTCCTGAACTTCGGCCACGGCGCGTTCATCGCGGTCGGCGCGTATGTTGCGACATTGGTGCTGGTTCCAATGGCCGGATACGTGCAGGCCGACTCGCTTTGGCTTAACCTTGTCGCACTGGCCCCTGCCGCTTTGCTGGCGATGGCGGTATCCGGCGCGCTCGGCCTCGTGTTCGAGCGCGTGCTCATTCTCCCGGTCTATGGCAGCCACCTCAAGCAGATCCTGATCACCATGGGCGGCCTTATCGTGGCTGAGCAATTGCTCTACGCGCTGTGGGGACCGCAACGCATTCCGCTGCCGTTGCCGACATCACTTCGCGGCTCTTTTATCTTCGGTGACATCGCCATCTCCAAATATCGCGTGCTGGCGATGATCGTCGGCCTCGTTGTGTTTGGCCTGGTGCTGCTGGTTCTGAACCGCACCAAGATCGGCCTCCTGATCCGCGCGGGCGTCGAGAACCGCGAAATGGTCGAGGCGCTCGGCTATCGCATCAAGCGGCTGTTCCTCGGCGTGTTCATGGCAGGCTCCGCGCTCGCCGGCCTCGGCGGCATCATGTGGGCGCTCTATCGCGAGGAGGTGCACGCCTCCATGGGCGGCGACCTGACGGTGCTGATATTCATCGTCATCATCATTGGTGGCCTGGGCTCCATCGGCGGCTGCTTCATCGGCGCAATCCTCGTGGCGATGATAGCCAACTACGGCGGCTTCCTGATCCCGAAACTGGCGCTGATTTCGAACATCCTGCTGATGGTGGCGATATTGATGTGGCGGCCCCGCGGACTCTACCCGGTGACAAATCGATGATGATCCTTTCCGGCGATCCGCCGCGCAGCCGCGTTCTCAGCCTCCTGCTTATCGTCATTGTGACGATGCTGGCGCTGGCACCGTTCCTGTTTCCCGGGGCCAAGGCGATGAACGTCGCCACCAAGATCTGCATCTTCGCAGCATTGGTGGCGTCGTACGATCTGCTGCTGGGATACACCGGCACGGTGTCATTCGCGCACACGATGTTCTACGGCATCGGCAGCTACGCCATCGCGATTGCGCTCTATGCAATGGGGCCGACATGGGCGAGCGTCGCCACCGGCATTGTTATCGGCCTGCCGCTGGCGGCGCTGCTCGCTCTCGGCATCGGGCTGTTCTCGCTGCGCGTGCAGGCGATTTTCTTCGCGATGATCACGCTCGCTGTGGCATCTGCATTTCTGGTGCTGGCCTCTCAGTTATCGTGGTTGACCGGCGGCGACGACGGCCGCAGCTTCCAGCTTCCCGAACTGTTGCGGCCCGGCACCGTTCTCATCTCCAAGAATGTCTTCGGCTTCGAGTTCAACGGCCGCACGCTAACCTATTACATCGTGTTCTTCGGTTCGGCGGCGATGATCCTCACGCTGCTGCGGATCGTGAACTCGCCATTCGGACGCGTGCTGCAGGCCGTGCGCGAAAACCGTTTCCGCGCCGAAGCGCTCGGCTACCGCACCGTGTTTCACCTCACATGGGCCAATGTGCTGGCCGCTCTCGTCGCCGCGTGCGCCGGTATGCTGAATTCATTGTGGCTGCGTTATGCCGGGCCGGAGACATCGCTCTCCTTCATCATCATGGTCGATATTCTACTGATGGTGGTGATCGGCGGCATGGGCACGATGTACGGCGCGGTGATCGGGGCAGCGATGTTCATTCTCGCGGAGAACTATCTGCAAACGCTGATGGGCATGGCCGCGAAGGCCACCGCAGGCGCGGGCATCCCGGTGCTACCGGACCTGCTGCATCCCGACCGCTGGCTACTTTGGCTGGGGCTGCTGTTCATCGCCAGCGTGTACTTTTTCCCCACGGGCGTGGTCGGCAAGTTGCGCGGGAAGAACTGACATAAAAATGGCCGGGACAAGCCCGGCCATAAGCAGCGTTATCCAATTTACGTTCAGCGCGCCGGATCTGGGTAAACCAGGCTTCGCCATCCGCTACGGTCGAACGGCTTCCACTCACCTTCCGGCTGCGCGAGTCTTTCGGCCACAGCATAGACGATCGCCGGATGATGGCCCATGCCGCAATGGCTGGCGCCCTGCACTTCGATGTTCTCCGCAAACGTTCCCGGCTGCTCGATGCAGTTCTGCCACGCGCAGATTCCATCGGTACGGCTGAAGATCGCCGTCGTCGGCACCGGCGGCGTCTTCGACATCTCGCCCCCGAAGTCGGGGTTATGATTGTCAGCGCTCTGTCCGCTGACGGCTTCATAGGTGCGCCACGCATTGGTCGCTCGCGGGCTGCCGCCGAACGGGCTGCCGAGCGTGATAACCGAGCGCACGCGATCCGGCATCATCTTCGCAAGCTGGCGCGCGTAGATCCCGCCAAGGCTCCATCCCACCAGGCTGACCTTGCGGCCGTGGGTCTCGTTAAGATCCTGCACAAGGTTCAACATCGCGTCCTGAACCCCGGCGCGCGGGCCAAAGTTGCGGCCGAGGCCCCACCCGCTCACGGCATAGCCGCGGCTCTTGAGAAACGAACGCAGCGGTCGCGTCGCGGTATCGCTGGTGATCAGTCCCGGAAGCACCAGCACCGGATGACCATCACCTTTGGGAGCAAGGCTAAGCAGCGGAAGCGCGCCAAGGAAGGCGCCGAATTCGTTGATGGCGCGCGCCTCCAGGAGCATCAGCAATCTGGACGGCGGGCGAAGCGTCTGGGCAGCAGCGGACATCCGATTTCCTTTTCGTCAGTACGTTTCCGGCTTTCGGCCGGCACGACAAAATCAATTCCGGTATGCGAAACGAATCAACACAGCACGCTAGGCGACGCACATCTATTCAAGCTAGGGGGCAAATTCCGCCATTTCAAGCCGCCTGCGTCGCGTTTGAAACAGGTGTTGCATATCTCCGACAGGCCGGATTTTCGCGTGGATAATCAGAGTGTTTTGAGCACCACCTCTGCGGTGTGGAGCGCAAGTCCTGCAAGCCCCCCGATCAACGCGCCGTTGAAACGGATGTATTGCAGGTCCTTGCCGATGTTGATTTCGATAAGGTTGATCAGCTGCTTCATGTCCCATGACTTGACCTGATCCGAGATGAAACGCGACACGCCGCTCTTCTGATCCGCAATGAAGCTGCGCAGCACGGCAACGATGCCTTTGTTGATTTCGTCGCGCATTTCGCTGTCGGCGCGAAGTTGAGTTCCGGCCTCCACGAACACGTTGGTCAAATGATATTGCAGAACATTACTTTCGCCGCTCGCGTTCCTGTCGATGAACGCCTTGACGTTGGCCCAGATGTCGCGCGTGAGCGCGGCCAGTTCAGGGCGCGCTAGCAGATCGCGCTTCAATCCGTCGATACGATCCGCGTAAGCTTTGTCATTCGCCAGCTTGTCGGGAAGCGTCAGTAGAATGCGATCGATCTCGTCCCGAAACGGATGTTTCGGATCGGCGTGCACCTCTTCGAAGAATGACGTGGCCGATGCCGCGATCCTCTTCAGCAGGAATTTGTCCGCGCGGTAGAGCTTCAGCAGGGTCGGAAGTTCATTGCGGATTTTCTCGCGGAGAAGCGCGAGCGTCTCGGGCTTGTTGAGCGAGTCGTGAATCGCCTGCAGCAGATCGTCGAGCATTCCCTTGTGGCGCCCCTCGGCGATGAAGCCGCGCAGCGTGCCGGCCGCCAGCGGCGCGAGATCGACGCTCTGCAACTGCGTGACGATGCGGCGCGTAAAGTACGATTTCAGCCCGGATGTCTCGGCGGCCGTCAGCGCCTCCGGCAACAGGCGAAGGACGAAACGCGCGAGATCCGAACTCTTCTTGGCGTCGGTCAGCCAGTCCGAAATAAAAGATGCGAAATCGACCTCGCGCAGTTTGGCGTCAACCGGCGCGGGGCTGAGGAAATGCACCTCGATGAATTCGCCGAGTTTCTCGGCGATTCGGTGCTGATTTTGCTGGATGATGGCGGTGTGGGGGATCGGCAGTCCCAGCGGACGCCGGAACAAGGCAACTACCGCATACCAATCGGCCAATCCGCCGATCGTCGCCGCCTCCGCGAACGCTGCGAGAAAACCGAAGCCCGGATGCACGCGCTCCATCATTTTCGCGATGACGAGCACAACGACGCAGCCCGCGAGGACGAGCGTCGCCAGCATCTTGACCCGGCGCAGTTCGGCGGCGCGCGCGATATCGCCCGCATCCGCGATCAGCACGAATTTCTCGGTGTCAGACATGATCGATCCCGGTCAACCGACATTGCATCGCGGACCCGCTCCCGTCAAAGGAGCTAGTGATCCGGTTCTGACATTCGTATCACTTCTCGACCGGCACCTTTTACGAATGTCAGAACCAAAGGATCACTAGAATTGTAATTGCTAGTGTCCTTTCGTATCCGACGTTCGCTCGGAAGGCGCTGCAGAGTGAAGCGAACGTCGGATACGGGACACTAGTTCGCGGCAAACAAAGGCCCGCACGAGGCGGGCCTTTGGTCGTCGAATTGTGAGGTAGTCGGGGCCGCGCTATCAGGCCGACTTGGTGTAGGACGCAACCTTGGAGAAGTTGTCCTGCGCGGTCTTCGCACCGTCGGCGATCAGCTTGCCGAAGTACTCGGTGGTCGCCTTGGCGCGGGCCATCACGACTTCACCCTGGGCGCGGAGCAGGTCGCCCTGGATCGTCACGGCTTCGTTCAGCGACTTGGCCGAGGCCAGCTTGTCGATGCCAGCGAACAGTGCCTGCGCGTCGTCGTAGACGGCCTGCTGGATGTTGCGGGAAATCTTCGCGGTCTCGCTGACCGAACCGGCAACTGCGGTCTCGATCGCCGAGGTCACCTTCTCCGAACCGGTGTGGATTTCAGCAGCGCGGTCCTTGGCGGTGCCGGCAGCCTTCTTCACGAACTCACGAGCAGCTTCGGGAACTTCCATGTTCTGGAAATTCTTGAGCGCGTCGGTGACGGGCGCGAAAGCGGTCTTGACGGTGTTCAGCACGGACTCGGCGTTGAAAGAATTGGTGTTGGTCATGTTCGTCTCCATCCTCAGGGTTTGAGCTATGGGCTCACCCCGTCCGGTATGGCCCGGGGCACGGGTGTTATGCCAAAGTCTATGACGCGCCGCAACATTAATGTTGCGACGCATCATCACGAAATCGTGACTAAGATAAACTTTAGCTAATTTAATGACTTAGCCAACAGCCTCGGTTACACCGTAGGCTTCGAGCTGGGCGCGAACCTTGGAGACATTGTGGCCGAGGACCACGATATCGTGAGTCTTTCCAGCCAGATCCCTCACCTGATCGTGCAACAGGGCCTCTGCCTTGAAGCCAAGGCTTTCGAACAGGGCAATCGCCCCGGTCTGATCGACCGTCATCTGGGCCACGATCTTCTCCAGCCCTGATCCCAACGCCAGCGCGAAGGTTTCCTGCGACAACGCGCGGCCCACGCCAAGGCCGCGAACGTCCTTGGACACCACCATGCGGATTTCACCGACATGCGGCGACCACGACAGAAGGTCCCGCACGATGGTGCCGCAGCCCACCACCGCACTGCCCTTCACCGCCAGCAGGCTGGTCATGCCGCCGCGCTCGATCTCCTTGATCCAGGCGGAGAGCACCTTGGGCTCGCTGATGTTGCGCGGAATGAACAGCAGATCATGGACCGGCAGCTTTTGCGCGAAAGCGAGGACCGCCGCCTCGTCCGCCGCAGTCATATGGCGAAATTCGATTTCACCGCCTTCGGTCATAACGCGGCGCGGATAGGAACGGACTTCGGTGCTGTTCATGTTGATCGCTCACTTAACCAGGAATCGAGTTTGGGCCAGAGACGCTTGATGGCGTTCGCGCCGGCGACGAGGCTGACATGGCCGCCCTTGAGGATAACCTCGGTCTTGTCGGTCGATCCGATCTTCTCGATCAGATGCTTCGCAGCCTCATAGGGTACAATGTGATCGTGTTCGGCAACCGCATGCAGCACCGGCACCGTGATCTTGGAAAGATCCGCAGCGCGCCCACCGACAGTCATCGTGCCGTTGTAGAGCTTGTTGTCCCACATCAGATCTTTTGTTGTGGTCCGGAAATATTCGCCGGCGAGCGGCAGCGTATCCTGTGCCCAGCGGTCGAACATCCGGTAGGATTTTACGAACTCATCGTTCCAGATGTTTTCCCAGAGCTGGATCTGCCCCACGGCGCGCGACGCTGGCCGCAGCATTTCAAATGACGACAGGATCATTTCGGGCGGGACATTGCCGACACTGTCGACCAATTGATCCACGTTGAAATAGCGCCGGTCGGAAAAATTCTGGAACAGCTTCATCTGACGGAAGTCGATTGGCGTCGTGAAGCAGACCAGATTCTTCATCGGACCGTCATGGAAAATCGATCCGTACAGCAACGACAGCACGCCGCCGAAACAATAGCCGATCACATTGACGTCGGTCTCGCCGGAATCCTCCTGAACGCGACGAATGCAATCCGGAATGAAACCGAGGACATAGTCCTCCATGCGCAGCGATTTTTCCTCAGGCCGCGGCGCACTCCAGTCGAGCATGTAGACATCGAATCCCTTCTTGAGCAGGAATTCGATGAAGCTCTGGCCCGGCACCATGTCGAGGATGTAGCCGCGATTGGTCGTCGCCATCACGATCAGAATCGGGATGCGATAGATTTCATCCGCCAACGGCCGATAGTGATAGAGATTCATCGTGCCTTTGGAATGGATGATATCCTTCGGCGTCGATCCAAGCGCGGGACCGGACGACGCGAAATACTCCACGCCCTTGATGCTGCGCTGAATCGCGCGCTGAACCTCGCTCTGGATGCGTTCACCGACCTGCGCGATATCCGGCACCGCGCTCGCGCTTGCTTGTACGTTCATGGCGTGCCTCCTCCGGACGCGGACGGCGGCTGCTTCGTGCGCGGCGGTCGTGGCGGGGCGATGCCGTTCCCCTGCGACGCGACGTCGGCGTGAACGCGGTTCAGCAGCGCCCTGATCTCGTTCAATTGGCTTTCGATCGATTGCAGCCGTTCGCCCATGCTGACCATCTGCGCGCGACTGGGTAGATTCATGCTGACCAGATAGCGCTCCATCAGATCGCCGACGGTTTTCTGCGCGCCGACCGAAGCGCCAGTGAGTTGGTGCGTGACCTTACTGAATTGCTCCGACCCCATGACCTGATTGGCCATGGCGTTGAAACCCTTCTCCATCTCGGCAAGCATGGTGTGCCACACCTGCACCGGATCGGTCGGTTTGTCGGACATACTGGCGCCCCTCCGGAAGCGTTAACGAGTGGCCGTTGAACCGGCTTTTTTGCCATTCCATACCGTTGCGGGACCGGGGTCAACATAAACGGGCAAGACGTCGCGCCCGCCTTCTGCAAGGCCCAAAAGCGTGCCATAGGGTATTAACTTTATTCATTTCGAGGGATGCCGCCGTGAACGCACATCAGCCGCCGCAAATGGCAAAGGCCAACGGAATCGAGCTTTGCTACGAAATCTTCGGCGCGTCTGACGCGGAACCGCTGGTTCTGATCATGGGCCTCGGCGCCCAGATGATCCATTGGGACGACGACTTCTGCCGGGACCTGGCGGGCCGCGGCTTCCGCGTCATCCGCTTCGACAACCGTGATATCGGCCAGTCGACCAAGATGTCCGGCGGCAAGCCGCTGCGTCCGATGGAGTTGCTCAAACTCCGGATCTTCAAGATCGCGCCGGAAGCTCCCTACAAACTATGGGACATGGCCAGTGACGTCGTCGGTCTGCTCGACGCGTTGGGCATCCGGAAAGCGCATATCGTCGGCGCGTCGATGGGCGGCATGATCGCGCAGGAAATCGCGATGCAGTACCCGGACAGGGTCTTGTCGCTGACCTCGATCATGTCAACAACCGGCAATCCGAGATTGCCGCAACCAACCCGCGAAGCATCCGCCATTCTGCTCGCGCCGCCGCCGACCACCAAGGAAGAATATCTCACGCGCTTCGGCCAGACCTGGAAGGTTTTGCGCGGCGCGAGCTTTCCACTCGACGAAGCGAAGGACCTCGAGCGCGCCGAGCGAACCTACGCACGCGGCCTCAATCCCGCAGGGGTTGGACGGCAACTGCGCGCGATCCTCGCCTCTGGCAATCGCAAGGACCGGCTGAGATCGGTCAAGGCGCCAACGCTGGTGATTCACGGCACCATTGATCCGCTGGTGAAGATGGAAGCGGGCAAGGATACCGCCGCATCGATCCCCGGCGCAAAACTTCTGCTGATCGAGGGCATGGGACACGCGCTGCCGATCCCGATGTGGCCGACCATCATCGGCGCCATCGCCGAACACGCGCATGGAGCGACGAAGCGCGGATAGCTCACGTTGCGTTGACTGTCATACGCGAGCTTGACCCGCGTATCCATCTTCTGAAGAGAGGATGGATTGCCGGGTCAAGCCCGGCAATGACGTGCGGCTTAGTGCACAAACAGCGCCCTAACTTCCCGCCCAGACGTCGAGCACGTAACGGTTCTGAGTTCCCATGCTGTCAATCCAGCGCAGCGCCGCAGCCTCGTCGGCACCGGACCGCTCGCGGTAGATCGTCGTCAGCACGCGCTTGACGTCCGGCTCCATCTTGCCGCCGTCACCGCAGACGTAAATGATCGCGCCGGCTTCGATCAGTTTCCAGACCTTGTCCTTCTGGGCCGCGATCAGATCCTGCACGTAGCTCTTCGGTGTATCTGCCCGCGAGAACGCAACGTGCAGATCGGTGATGCCCTGATCGGTAAAACCCTTGAGCTCATCGGCATACAGAAAATCCTGCTCCGGATGACGGCAGCCGAAGAACAGCATCGAAGCGCCGAACGACTTGCCCTTGGCCTTCATCGCCGCGCGTTCCTGCAAAAATCCGCGGAACGGCGCGAGTCCCGTACCAGGACCGACCATGATGATCGGCGTCGACGGATTCTCTGGAAGACGGAAACCAGCCTTGGTTTCGCGAACGATGGCATAAACCACATCGCCCGCGCGGCGGCTTGAGAGATAATTCGAGCAGACGCCCTTGTAGATGCCGCGCCCCGAACTCGCCGGCGCATCAACCACGCCGACAGTCACACTGCATTTCGAAGCTCCCGCCACCGCAGGCGACGAGGAGATCGAGTAGTAGCGCGGCGACAGCAGCGAGAGCATTTCCAGATAGGTATGGAACGGCAACTCGCACGCTGGATATTCCTCAAGCAAACTGTACACTGACCTGCGCTTGGCAAGAATTTCCGAACGGTAGAGCTCGGTTGAGGCAGGATCGTCGCCGATCAGCGCCTCCAGCTTCGGCTTGGTCATCGGGCAGCGTGTATGCTCCGACATGATCTGGATTTGCTTGCGGGTCGCGACCTGCTGCAACTCTACGAACTCGGTCAGCAATCGACCGACCGATACCGCGTTGTCGACAGGCAATTGCGCCCGGCGGCCGGTAGCAACATGCAGCCGCACCTGATCGGCGGGAAGGAAACCGAACCGCCGCGCCACTGCGTCCACCAGAACCGGATCGTTGCGCGGAATGACGCTGAGATGGTCACCAACGCGATAGGTGACATTTTCCGGCAACTCGACTTCGATATGCCGCGTCGAGCGCGTGGACGGATTGGCGCCAGACTTGTTCTGCAACTCGTCGTTGATCAGCAGCTTCACCGGGACCGCGCCGCCGGACACTGCGACCGTATTGACTGCGCTATGTGCCACCGGCTCGATCTTGTAGAGCGGCTCGTCATTGGCTTCGCGCGTGAATCCAGTGTCGATTGCGAATTCCTTTACTGCGATTTCGCGCACAGACTTGAACCACTTCTCGAACTGTCCATCGAGATCGTCGCGGGCGTCGCCCTCGCCGCGTGTCACGGCTGGCGTCCCGCCGTGCGCTGCAAGCCGCTCATCGATCATGCGGGGAATCGACTGATAGGTTGCAAGCCAGTCACTGTTACCGCAACCGAAGACGGCGTAGCGGACACCCTTGAAGGCGTCCTTGGGCAGATCGCTGCTCAGCCATTTGACGAACTGGGTGGCGTTATCCGGCGGCGCACCGTTGTAGGACGCACAGAAAATTATGACGCCGCCCTGATCGCTCAAGTTTCCGACATATTCATCGAGCGGCGCGAGCTTGGTCGCGAAGCCATTGACCTCCGCCAGATCCGCGACACGATGCGCGAGATCCTCGGCCGTGCCGAGATTCGAGCCGTAGAGAATAAGCAGCGGCGTGTTGTGACCAGGACGTACGCGCGCCGGCGCAGCCGCGCCCGCGCTGCTGGCAACGGCGGCGGCGCCCGGACGATTGGCAACGATGGTCCGGTCCTTGTCGGAGCGCGCACGCACCTTGATCTTGAAGCCGTCGGGCTTGATCGTCAGCGTTTCCTTCAGATGCATCTGATAGCGCGTGTGGTCGAGCAGCTTGAATCGCTGCAGGATCATGCCGAGCGCCAGCGCCGCCTCATGCATCGCAAAGCCGCGGCCGATGCAGGCTCGCTGGCCGTTACCGAACGGTTTCCATGCGTTGGCGGGCCGCTTGGTCTCCGCCTCTCGGCTGAAGTTTTCCGGATCGAAGACATCCGGGTTCGGACCCCACACCGACGGATCACGATGCAACGCCATCACCAGAACCGTAACGAAGGTGCCTTTCCGCAGCTTGTACTTGCCGCCGATCGTCTCATCCTTGAGCGGTGACACGCCATAAGCTGGCGCAGGCGGCCACATCCGCAGGGATTCTTTCAGGATCTGCGAAATGTAGTGAAGCTGCGTCACCTGCTGGAAGGTTGGCTTGGCGTCGACATCGGGACCCAGAACCCGATCGACTTCCTCATAAGCTTTCTTGAGCACCTCCGGGTGCTTGAGCATTGCGTAGATGGCGCAAGACAACAGGCCGCTCGTGGTCTCGTGGCCCGCGATCAGGAAAGTGTTGATCTGGTAGCGGATGTTGACGTCGTCGAGCTGCTCTCCGGTCACCTTATCGATGCCGGTCATCATCGCGTTGAGCATGTCTTTCTTGGCCGCCGCATCGTCGGCATTCTTGCGCCGCTCGGCGACGATCTCATCGACCATGTTGTTCATGAACGCGACGTCCGCCGCCATGTCGGCTCGGCGCGCGCGCATGAACAATCCCTCAAGCGGGATGCCGCGAGTCATCATGATGGTTTCGAGCGAGCGCACCAGCGCACCCACGAACGGATGATAGTCCTCGCGATAGAATGAATTGAAGCGATAGTCGAAGCCGCACAGCCCGATGGTATCGAGCGTCAGCGCGGTCATGTCATGGACGACATCGATTTCGTCGTCGGCGTTGAGCCGCTCCCATTTCTTGACGAGCTGTTCGGCGATATCGACCATCATCGGGTGATATGACTGCATCGCCCGACCGCCGAACGGCGAAAGCAGGATATTGTGCGCCTTGTTCCAGTTTGGCTCGGTCGTGTCGGCAGTGAACAGTCCGTCGCCGCCGATCGAGCGAACGCGACGCAGCGCACCGCGCACCGCCTTGTCAAAACGCTTCTCGTCACTCAGTTCGTTGACGAGTTCAAATCCCGAGACGATCACCAGCGGCTGGCCCATCATGTCGAGCCAAAAGATCGGTCCCAGCTCCTTGGTCTTGCGCACCAGATCCTGCACCGGCGCGGTCGAATCCAGCGACAGCATGTTGCCGACGACCGGCTTCTTCGGCGGATGCGGAATCGGATTCAACTTGTTCTGGGACGACATCGCTCGGGTATCTCCTGCCCACGTGACTCTGATGCCCGGTTGGCCCGGAGCTTTTCGCCCAAGCTACTGTTCCGGCGCTTCTTTTGCAAAGAACTTATAGTGCAAAGGTTTTGGCTGCAGCCTCCCGGCGTTACCCGAAACGCCGCCTGCGCCATTCAAGGATTTTGGCGCTGACCTCGTCGGGCTGCTCCTGCTGGGTCCAGTGCCCGCTGTCCTTGACCAGGTGTTTTTCGAGATCCGGAACAATATTCTCCATC
The DNA here is from genome assembly GCF_014203115.1 of Afipia massiliensis. GTDB lineage: Bacteria > Pseudomonadota > Alphaproteobacteria > Rhizobiales > Xanthobacteraceae > Afipia > Afipia massiliensis. Next base: position 689,044 of record NZ_JACHIJ010000001.1, read on the forward strand.
CCGTCGCATGACGACGGCGGAAGCACCGCATCGTTCTCCGCCATGATCATGAGCGAGGGCACGCGCACGGTGTGGTCGATATGCGCCGAACGTTCCCAGTTACGGGTCATGTTGCGGTACCAGTTGATCCCGCCGGTGAACCCCGAGACCTTGAACGCATCCACGAACACTTGCATTTCCTCAGGCGTCAGGATTTTCTCGCGCGGATCGAGCTTACCGTCGTAACCCGCGACCATCTGCGGGAACGCCATGTTTAGCTTTGGCGACGCACCGAGACCAGCCGCAGGCGGCCCCTCGCCGGCTTCCAGTGCTTTCTTCTGCGGCATCGGCTTGCGCATGAAGAAATCGAAGGCTTGTTCGACACGGCTGTCGAATATCTTGTCGGCACGGCGTTCAGGGTCCTGGAACTGCGCGATGTAGAGGTGATCACCGTACCGCTTGCGGAGCAGCCCGATCGGATCGCTCGGGGTGCGCGGCGTATGCGGCGTATTAACGCCAATGACCCCGGCCACGCGCGACGGATGCCGCAGCGGCATCTGCCAGACGATAAATCCTCCCCAATCGTGACCGACGAAGATCGCCTTGTCGATTTTCAGGTGATCGAGCAATCCAACGAGGTCGCCCGTCAGATTTTCGATGTCATAGGCCTCGACCGGCTCCGGACGGTCCGTCGCGCCATAGCCGCGCTGGTCCGGCGCGATAACACGTACGCCCGCTTCGCTCAGCGCCTTGATCTGGTGCCGCCACGAAAACGCGATCTCAGGCCAGCCGTGGCACAACACCAGCGGCGGCGTGTCTGTTTTCGGACCGGCTTCGTAGAAGCCCATGCGTATGCCGTTGACCTGGGCATACTGAAGCGGCGGCATTTCCATCATTGCAGGTGCCACGTTCAGCTTGCGGCACTTGCGCGATTGCCGGGCGCGGCAAAGGCCGCGGCTAGAAGTTCGAATTCCTTGGGCAGCATATCCGCCAGCACCTCGACATGAGGAATGATGTTCGCGCCGGCGATGAAACCAAAATCGAGCTGATCGCGATAGCTCTGCACCGTGATGTTCAACGCAAGGCCATGTGTCGAGATCGACACCGGGAAGATATGCAACAGCTCGGCGCCTACCGCATAAAGTGTCTGCCGCGGACCGGGCACGTTGGAGATCGTTACATTCGCCGTCGGCGGAAGCACATCGGACAGGTTGGAGCGGCTGTAGAGCAGCGCCAGCACCTGGATCAGCATCGGAGCACCCAGCATCGCAACGTTGGAAACCGACGGCATCAGCGCGCGCAGCGGATGCGACATTTCCTTTGATTTCGCCGACTGCGCGATGATGGCCTCGAGGCGCTCCTTCGGGTCCTCGATGTTGGTCGCCAGCGAGCAGATCATCCCGAACACCTGATTGTTGGCGTCGGTGTTGCCTTCCTCGCGCAGCGAGATCGGGACTGCTGCTGTCAGCGAGCGGCTCGGCAACCCGCCGTGTTCGAGCAGATACCGGCGCAGCACGCCGCTCGACAGTGCCATCACGACGTCGTTGAGCTTTCCGCCGGCCTGTTTCCCGATCGCCTTGGCTTCCGGCAGCGAGATCGAGACGCCCGCGAAGCTTCGCTCCGAAGAGATCGACTTGTTCAGCATGGTCGGGGGTGACACCATGCTGGCAAGGCTTTCCCGTGACTTAGGATCGGAGACCTTCGCCACCATGTCGCGGATACTTTTGACGGTTTCGGGAACACCGCCAATCATCCTGATCCCGCTCTCGATCTGGAACATCGCGTTGTCAAATAACACAGAGCCAAGATCGCTCTTGCCGGTGCGCGGCAGATCGAAGCTTTTCGCCTTGGTGGCGTCCAACGGCTGGCGCCAGAGCTGGGTATAGGAATCGAGCATGTTGGCTGCAATATCGCGCGGTTCATTCGCTGGCTTATTCGGAACGGCCTTTGGAAATTCGCGCGGCACCGGCGTGATGTCATAGATCATATTGGTCAGTGCAGCACCCGCGCCACCGTCGATGCAGGCATGGTGCATCTTGGAGTAAAGCCCGACCTCGTTGTCCTTCATGCCCTCGAAAACATAAAACTCCCAAAGCGGGCGAGCCCTGTTGAGAAGCTTGGCATGGATCCAACCGACGGTCTCCTCAAGCGTCTTTCGATCCGCGGGTGCCGGAAGACTCGCGCGGAATATGTGACGGTTGATGTTGAACTGATCGTCCTCGACCCAGCTTGGATTGTCGATGTCGAGGGGCGCCTTCTCCAGCCGCGCCTTAAGGATGGGAGCTACATGAAGCCGGCCCGCAATCATCTTCTTAAAGTCTTCGAAGAAGTTGCCCTGATAGCCATCCTTCAGCTTGAAGATCGCCATGCTTCCGACATGCATCGGCATCTCGGGCGTTTCGAGATAGAGAAACGACGCGTCCATCGAGGACAGCTTCTTGGCGTGGCTCATCTAACCCTCCCGTTTCAACGAGACCATGACGCTTGCGGGTTCTTGCCGCGTTTCGCGCTTCATGATCCGATTTGCCGTTGTCGCCTTTCCGGCGATTCTCGCTCGGCCGTATTCTTTTATGCGCCGACTTTCTCCGGACGCGCATAGGCCAGTGCAAACGGCCCCGAGCGATCGAACGGATGAAATTCGCCTTCCCGTTGCGCAAGACGATCGGCTACAGCCCACAGCGCCGCGGCATTGACGCCAATTCCGATATGGCTCGCGAGCGAGATTTCGATGTTTTCCGCCGTATCGTTTTCGCGGACAAGGCAGGTCCGCCAGTTCACGATCCCATCGGCACGGGTAAAGAGCGACGACGTCGGCACCGGCAGATCACCAGCCAGCGACTGAATGTCTTTCATGTCGGCCTCTTCGATGGTCTCGCCCGACACCATTTCGTAGACGCGCTTGGCATTCGTCGCGGTGATATCGCCGGCAAACGGGGTGCCTAACGTCACGACATAACGAACCATGTCCGGCATCCGCAAAGCCAGATCACGGGCGTAAATCCCTCCCAGACTCCAGCCGACGAGACTGACCTTGCGGCCGGTCGCAGCGTGAACACTGGTCAGCAATTTGCCGAGCTTGTCGCGCATGCTGTAGACGCCACCGGTGTTCCGTCCGAAGCCCCACGGATGGGTGGAGAATCCGAGCAGGTCGAGATAGCGCCGCAGGATCAGGGTGGAGACATCGCTGGCCAGCAGGCCCGGCAAGACCAAAACCGGATGGCCGTCACCGCGCGGGGCTGTCAGAAGCGCAGGCGCCATCAGCAATGTCGCATTCAGTTCGAAAACGCCCCGTCCCTCGGCAAGAAACAAACCGAGATTTGGCGGGCGTAGCCGGCCCTTTTCGGCGAGGTGGCTCTCGTTAGCTGTCATTGCGACCTGCCCGGGCAAACAACTTCACTGAACACGCCTTTTACTGCTCCGCATTGAGGCAGTCCGCTCAGTCTAGAAGCATGTCAGGCCTCATGCCAATCGGCTTTCGTTGAAAACGGCGGCGTGGTGAATTTTATTGCTCTGCAGCATGTTCCGGAACATGTTGCACAGTGCCGGCATACGGGGAATCGCATGCGACCCGATGCCCTTGGACCGCCTCCGACGCATTTCCCGCACAATTGCGATAGCCTGTGACGACGATGGCCCGAGACCTTTCATGAGCACGTACCGCCTCGACCACCTTTTTGCGCCGCGCTCGATCGCGCTCATCGGCGGAAGCCCGAAGCATGCCTCCGTTGGCGGTTCAACGCTCCGCAACCTGCTCGGCGGAGGCTTCAGCGGACCGATCCATATCGTCAACCGCAAGTATGCCGAAATCGAAGGCATCAAGACGCTCCGCGATATCAAGGACATTCCGGGGACGCCCGACCTCACGATCATCTCCACACCGCCCTCCGCCATTCCAGGGGTCGTGAAAAGAGCCGGCGCGCGCGGGTTTCCGGCTGCGATGGTGCTCTCCGCCGGTCTGGGTCTCGGCACCGGCTCGTATACGGAAGCCATCGCACAGACCGCACGAACGACAGGGTTGCGCCTGATAGGCCCATCGCTGGGCGTGCTGGTGCCGCGTATGAAGTTGAACGCCAGTTTTGCGTCGCGCCTGCCGCAGGACGGCGACCTTGCGCTGATTTCACAATCCGGAGCGATCTCGACCACGCTGGTCGAATGGGCCGCAAACCGAAACGTCGGATTTTCCGCCATCGTCTCGATGGGTGAGAATCTCGACGTCGATTTCGCCGACCTGCTCGACTATTTCGCGCTCGACTCCGACACCCGTGCCATCCTGCTTTACGTCGAGTCGATCAGCGATGTGCGAAAGTTCATGTCGGCGGCGCGGGCCGCTGCGCGCGTGAAACCTGTAGTGGTCATCAAGTCCGGTCGTCACACCCAGGGCGCGCGCGCGGCAGCAACCCATACCGGCGCATTGGCTGGATCGGACGCCGTCTACGATGCTGCGTTCCGACGGGCGGGACTGCTGCGCGTGCTCGACCTCGACGAACTGTTCTCCGCTGCGGAAACGCTAGGCCACCTGCAATCGTCACATGGCCACCGGCTTGCGATCGTCACCAACGGCGGCGGACTTGGCGTCCTCGCGGTGGATCGCCTGATTGATCTTGGCGGAGAACTCGCTGGTCTTTCCGAAGACGTCAAGAAAGGCCTCGACAAAGTTCTGCCGGAGCGTTGGTCAGGTGCCAACCCTGTCGACATTCTCGGCGACGCCGACGGCGAGCGTTACGCGAAAGCCTGCGAACTTGTGCTGGGCGACACCGCCAACAACGCGGTTCTGATCATGAATGCGCCGAACACACTGGCGCCTCCGGTTGAATCCGCGCAGGCCGTGGTCGCCGCAGTTAAAAAGTATCGTGCCGAAACCTACTCCCGTAAACCGGTGTTCGCCGCCTGGGTCGGCGATAGCGGCGCCAGCAGTACTGTCTTCGGCGAAGCTGGCATCCCGCACTTCTCCAGCGAAGCCGATGCTGTGCGCGGCTTCATGCATATCGTCCGTTATCGTGAAGGTCTGGACGTTGCGATGCAGACGCCGCCCAGCCTGCCGGAAGACTTTGCACCGGATGTGGCGGCTGGGCGCGCAATCGTCCAGAACGCGTTGAAGGATAAACGCGGCTGGCTTAATCCGATCGAGATCACCGAACTGTTCGCCGCCTACGCGATCCCGATCGCCTCGGCCACGCTGGCGCGTGATCCCGATCAAGCCGCACGCGCAGCAACCGCGATCCTGGCCGCAGGCAACACCGTCGTCGTCAAGATCAGTTCACCCGACATTTTGAACAAGTCCGACGTCGGCGGCGTGCGGCTGAACCTGACCAGCGAGCGCGCAGTCCATGCCGCAACCGAAGAAATCCTGCAACGCGCCGCCAAGATGCGGCCCAAGGCCCGTATCGATGGCGTCACCATCCATCCGATGATCCTGCGCCCACGTGCGCGCGAACTGATCGCCGGTCTTGCAGACGATCCGAGCTTTGGTCCCGTCGTGGTGTTCGGGCGCGGCGGCACCGCTGTGGAAGTCATCAACGACAAGGCGCTTGCGCTTCCACCGCTCGATCTCAATCTGGCAAGGGATCTGATTGCGCGTACCCGCGTCTCACGCATTCTGAAGAGTTACCGCGACGTCCCGGCGGCGGATGAAGGCGCTGTCGCGCTGCTACTGGTGAAGATCGCGCAAATGGCAGCGGATTTGCCCGAGATTCGCGAGCTCGACATCAACCCCCTGCTCGCAGACAAGGATGGCGTGATCGCTGCGGATGCCCAGGTGTCAATCGCGCCGCTGAGCGATGCGATCCGTGGCTCCGGCCATTACCGCTTTGCGATCCGGCCCTATCCAAAGGAATGGGAACGGCACATAACGCTCAAGGATGGCAAGCACATCTTTGTGCGCCCGGTCAGGCCCGAGGACGAGCATCTCTATCCGGAGTTCTTTTCGCACGTCAGCCAGGAAGACATCCGGCTGCGGTTCTTCTCCGCGATGAAAGAATTGACCCATCCGTTCATCGCCCGCCTGACGCAACTCGACTACGCACGCGCGATGGCCTTCGTCGCCATCGAGGAAACCACCGGAAAGATGCTGGGCGTGGTGCGCCTTCACACCGATGCTGACTTCGCCAGCTCGGAATTTGCCGTGCTTGTGCGGTCCGACCTCAAGGGCGTCGGCCTCGGCTTGCTGTTCATGAAAATGATTATCGAGTACGGCAAAGCGGAAGGCGTCCGCGCTATCCGGGGCCAGGTGCTGAGCCGAAACAACAGAATGCTGGACATGTGCCGGCGGCTCGGATTCGAGGTTCGTCCCGATCCGCAGAACTCGGATATTTCACTCGTCGTTCTGCCGCTCGGTATGCAAGCGAAATAGATTCCGCTTCCCGGAGATTGTTCATGGCGCGAACTGTGATTTTCGCAGCGATCGCACTGAACACCGTTCTCCGGGCTTACACCAATATCCTGACGCGTTGAGCGGCGCCGCAGCGCCGCTCTTAACGCACATCATCAGGGCACCAGCACCGCACGACCAACCAGCTTGCCCTGCTGAAGATCCTTCAGCGATGCGTCGGCTTGAGAGAGCGGCCGGGTGGTGACCGGGATCGGCGCAATCCCCTTCTCGCGCACGAGATCGATCAACTCCTGCGTCTCACGCAGGTTGCCGACATAACTTCCCTGAATCGTAATCGCCTTGATCGGAATGAGCGGCAATGCCCATGGCGCGCCGCCGCCGAACAGACCGACAACGACAAGCTTTCCGCCCTTGCTCAGGCAGTCGAATCCCAGTGCCGCGGTCGCTGCATTGCCGACGAGGTCAATCACGCCCAGAATCGGTCCGCCCGCTTTCGACATGATCTGCTGCAAGGCATCCGGTGCGGCGCCGTCAACCGATGCCAGCGCGCCCGCCTCCTCGGCAGCCTTGCGCTTGTTCGCATCGATGTCGACCACGATGGCACCTTTGCCGCCCATCGCTTTGAGAAGCGACAACGCCATTAGTCCAAGCCCGCCCGCACCGAAGATCACAATGGGTCGGTCCAGAACGGTCTCGAGTTTCTTGATCGCGCTGTATGTCGTGACGCCCGAGCACGCATATGGCGCAGCCGTGACCGGATCGAGACCCTTGAGATCGAGCAGATAGCGCGGATGGCGAACCGTGATGTGATCGGCATAACCGCCATCGCAATAGACGCCGATCGAATTCGGTTTGACGATACACATGTTCTCGTCGCCGGCGAGGCAGGTGTCGCACTTGCCGCAGCCGAGCCACGGATACACCAGCCGGACGTCGCCGACTGCAACGCCTTTGGCCTCCGGCCCGAACGCCACGACCTCGCCCACCGTCTCGTGTCCCATGGTCAACGGCAGCGAGACGCCGCGATCCTTCAACGACAGCTTGCGGCCATGGCCGAGATCGTAACCGCCCTCCCAGATATGCAGGTCGCTATGGCAGACGCCGGCAGCCTTGACCTTCAACAGGACCTGCGTGCCCTCCGGCTTTGGGGTCGCGATATCCACTTCGGTCAATGGAGCGTTGAATTCGGTGACCCTGAAGCTCTTCATCGCGTATCTCCCGTTTCTTTTCCAGCCGCCTGGCGCGCGGATTCTGTTCGGGCGGGAGTAGAGGCGAGCGGAGGCAGGCCTGTCAATACGGGCCACGCCATGCCCGCCGCCGCCAGATGAAACTTGGCCGCGGGCACCGGATGGACTACGCAAGGCGGACCGGCAGAGGCTTCGCCGGCGAATATCGAGAGCAACTGCGATGACCGACCAGTTTGACTGGAATCTCGTTCGATCGTTTCTGGCCATTACACGCACCGGCAGCATGACCGCGGCCGCCAAGCGCCTGAAGATCGATTATTCGACGCTCAGCCGGCGGATTGCCGCGCTGGAAGCGTCGCTGGGCTCCCAGTTGTTTGATCGGCGCACCAGCGGGTCGTCTCTCACTGAGGCCGGCGAACGGCTGCTCGAGATGGCCGAACAGATGGATCAACTTGCGACCTCGGCGGCGCAGTCGATCGGCGACTCGAAGCTTCAGGCCAACGGCGCGGTGCGGATCGGCACGCCGGACGGCTTTGGCACTAAATTTCTGGCGCAGCGTCTTGGCGACCTCAGCGACCGCCATCCCGATCTCACCATCGAACTCGTCGCAATGCCGCGCGAATTCAACCTCTCCCGCCGCGAGGCCGACATTGCGGTGAGCCTGACGCAACCGAGCGAAGGGCGGCTGCACTCGCGCAAGCTCACAGACTACGAACTCGGGCTCTATGCATCGCGCGAGTATCTCGCCATGCATCCTGCCATCGAAACCGCCACGGACGTGCCGTCCCACCGGTTCATTTCGTACATCGACGACCTGATCTTTTCGCCGGAGCTGGAATACGCGCATTTCGTGTCACCCGACCTGCGGCCTGCGATCAAGAGTTCGAACCTGATTGCGCAACTGAATTCCACCATCGCCGGCGCAGGCCTTTGCGTGCTGCCGTGCTTCATCGCGCAAACGGAGCCGGAACTCGTTCGGGTATTGCCGAGCTTTCGTTTGATCAGGACATTCTGGCTGTTGCTGCACAGCGACCTGCGCAACATCGCGCGCATCCGGGTCACGGCAGACTTCATTGCCGAACAGGCGGCTCAGGCTCAGGCGCTCTTCCTGCCCAAAAGCCAGAAGTGAAAAACTGGCCACCGCTGCCGTTATGCAGACTTCGAACGGCAACGCCGTTACCGCAACCGGGAGATCAGTTGCCGTAGCAATACCCATAACAACCGCCTGGATTTGTATTCGGCGGCGGTTGGACCTGATTGGTCTGGTTCGACTGCGACTTGTTCTTGGCGATGGCGTTGCCACCATCGAAGATCGAGAAGTATCCGAGCGGATCCGTGCCCGGCGGCTTCGCCGGGTCGGTGACGATCGTCTTGCCGAAGCCGAGCCGCGCGGCCATCTGGTCGGTCGGCAGATCGCTGATACCGCCGGTCTGCCCCGGCCCGCTGGTCAGCGCAGCCATGATCTTCTGCAACAGGAAATCGGGGATCGGGAACGGCTCCGGAATGGGATCGTTCGGACCGGACACCCAGGTCATGTAGCCCGGCCGGACAATCACCGAACCGACATTGTTCTTGATGATGACCGAACCGACATGGCCGATGACGATCTCGCCCTTCGCCTGCGACAGTTTAGGATCGGAGCCTGTGAAACCCGGCGGGATCGGATAAACAACCGTAGCGACGCCGCCGCGAATACCAAGCGTCGCAACCGGGGTCTTCACCGTGACGCCTGCAGTGTGGCTGATCTGCCCGCCGACAAAGCGCATCACGCCTTTGGAGACGGTCGCCACCATCTTGCCGGTCCCGGCAGCCGGATCGTAGACGTACTCGTCGATCACGATATTGCTGTTGCGGCCGACATTCAGCGTCGAGGTGTCGGGGAACATGATCTGCGTCGACCCTTGCGCCGACGTCTGCACCCTCTCCTTGTAGATCACGTTGGTGCCGATGGTGAGCGTGCGCTTACCCGCGCCCGGCGGCGTCCCGGTCGCGTCAAGATTGACAGCACCGACCCGCCCCGAATTTTGGGCCTCGGCGGCGGGAATAAGTGCAGTCGTGGAGAGCAGCACCGTCAGAAACGACGTAAAATATGTCTCTTTGGAAAATAACATCTGCTGCTCCCTCAGAAACGGGCGGTCGGGCCGAACATCACGGAGAAATTCTCCAGGCGATAGTTCGGCAGCGAGGAATTGGTCTTGTCGTACTGAACCGCAGCCGAAATGCCGAAATTCTTAGTCACGGGCGCGTTAAACAGGGCGCCCACCGACCACTGGTTATCGTTGCGTGCAATCAGCGGATCGATGAACGGATTTGGCGCGTCGAAACGGGTTTCGATCCACCGGACGAACGGCGCCACGCTCCAGTTGCGTGACATCCAGACGAATGGCGGGCCGAACTCGAGCGTCAAGGCGGCTTCCATTGCCCACTGATCAAAAGACTGGAACGCGAATGCCGAGTCGCCCCGCCGATAAAGCCCGCGCGCATCAAGCTTGATCTGTTGTGCGATGTTCCAGCTCGCCACAAGGCTGGTTGTGTACCAATCGCCGGAATTGAAGCCCGCGACAGGATCGATGGTCCTGAAATCTGAGCGACGCCATTCGAAGTCGGGGCCGAAGGTGAACCTGTCGTTCACCGGAATCTTCACGCCGACGCCGGCGCCTGCCGTCGAAAAGTACGACGAGCCGCCGACCCAGGTGTTTCCGCCGACCACATAGGGCTTGATGGTAACGCCTGGCAGAAGTTCCGGTGCGAGCGCAAGCCGAGGACCGAAGCTGACATCGACGAAGCCGACGTTGAGGTCCTTCAGGCGCGATTGCTCGGTGAGATATCCAACCGCGCGCGTTTCGATAATGTCGCCACGCTGGTTCTGTAAATCATAATCGTGGCTGAGGCCAACCAGCCCGAACCAGTTGATGTCGCTTTTCTGCCGTGCAGTCGGCAACAACGCGAGATCCTGACCACCGAGACGCAGCACGCCGCCGCCCGGCGCGAAGCTCGCATTGCTCTGCGAGCGGATGCCTGTCTGCGCGAAACCGGAGAACCGGCTTGGCTGAAGCTGCTTCTCGGTATCCGGAAGATAGGTTTCGACGCGCTCCTTGGTGATGGCATCGATATCCGGACTCGCGAGAGCTTCCTTGAAATAGCGTTTCGCCATTTCATAGGAGCCGAGCCGGAAATACAGCGCGCCGAGTTCATATTTCACGCGCGTCAGCTTGGGATTGTAGAACAGCAGCCGCTCGAGGGCGCCGATCGCGGCTTCGTAGTCCCCCCGCGCAGTCGCAACCTTGACGTAAGCGAACGTCACTTCGTGGTTCGCGGGACTCCGCACCATCTGCTGAAACAGTTGCTGCTGCTCTGCCGCATCCTGAGCACGCGCGCTGTTCACATCAGCAAACACAACAAGTGCGCAAACAGCCCAGATACTACGGGCCGACACAGCCTGCGTCCGTGACCCAGCCAAAAGGGGCAATACTCGAAACCACATATCAAAAATTCCCGTCGCCAATGACTCCGGTAGAACCATAAAAGCGGCATTTAATCAACGCTGTACCACCCGTACCGCGTGGCCGAATTGATACAACTGGAAGAAAAGCAGGACGGCGGAACTCGGCTATGTCTGCCTCTGGCTTAGGCATTGGTACATGTGCGCGACCCATCGGTTCAATTCGCGGAAAGAAATTTTTGCCGGAAAATCAGCACCTACGCCGTACTTCTGGGTTTGACCATCAAGGAATGAGCCTTCAGGTGGAGCAAGATCGTGCGGTATCCCGGCACGGCGCCACACATCGTCATGAAGGTGCAGGAAATGAAAATCCTTGCACAATCGACTCAATCTCTCGGCGCTGTCCGGATCGAACAAGTCCGGCACATCGAACCATGAGACGGGACCGAGAGGCGTCCGATTCTGAATTTTACCGCCCAGCTTGTGCCGCTCGACAAGCGATGTGAGCAAAGTAGACCCGGATTGTTCCCAGCCTTCCAGCGAACCGGAAAGACTTTCAACTTCCGCCAGCGCTTCCGTTAGCAAGCCGTGCCCTGCTGGAAACTTCAGAACGCCGGTCGGCACGCGGCCGAACACATCCAAACCGGCGAAGAAAACATTGCCTGGCGGAAGATCAGGCTTCAGCAGCAAGACATCGGGATCGATCCACCATCCACCCAGTTTCTGAAGCAATGCATAGCGGAACAGATTTGCGTGAATGGCGAAAGCGCCCTCTTCACCCAATGGCCTAAGGACAACCTCTCGTGGCAGGATTTCGGCTGCATCCTCAACAGATACCCAGTCCGGGACGTTCAAGTCGCGATTGTAGGAAAATACCTCGACGCGATGTCCGCTGGCCGCGAAGCTCTTCAAGCACATCAACTGATAGGGACCGATCGTCTCACCGTGCCAGAGTGTTTTCAGCGTTTGAGGCTCGCCGGCGAGTAGATGATCTCCTTGCGGCGAAGTCTCGGCATTGCCTAAAGACCGCACGCCGGGCCGCCAGCCGCTAATCTGGATTGATCGGGCCAAATGATCCAATGCATCGTACGGTACACTCTGCGTGGAGAGCTTCTGCTTGAGCTCCTTCATTATCCAGAATTCACGAAACCATCCTTCAACGGCCTCAAAGGAGAGACGCGCTCCCTGCGGAACATCGATTCCAAAACGCTTGAACAGTGTATCCAGAAAGCTGCCTTCGGGTGGCCCAAGGTTTTTAGGGATGCGCAACGCACGCCACAGATCATTCCAGAGATGCACGAAGTCGCTTGAGGCCAGCCGTTCAAAAACGGCCTCACATTGCCTAGGATCGAAGAACATTAGAACTTCGTTGGGATGAATCTCGTAAGCGCTGACTTTCGGGCGAACCAAATGGTCGATCGCATACTCGGACGAGAGGCGCGTGATGAGTTTCGGTCCGACGATACCGTGATCGGCTCCCGGCGCGGCGGTCCCTGCTGCCGGCAGAAGCCTCATCGCCTCTTCGATGGCAGCCGTCATGATCGGCGACTGCGCGGGGAATTTCATGACGGCGGCATTGGCGACGCCGTCTTCCTGGTAAGCGAGATAGATCTTGTCGTCCGGCAACCCCGACGCCATCACGACGATGTCGAGATCCATATACCAGCCGCCGAATTTCTGGATAGCGAGATATCTGAAAAGATCGGAATGCAGCGCGAGCGAAAGATCGCCGTCATTATGATGAAATTGGTAGAGCGGGCCGGACAGAACCTCACGCGCATCAACAAGTTCAACACCTTCGGGCACGGTCAGACTTCTATTGTAGGTGTACAACAATACACGCGCACCTGACGCGACCGCGCTCCGCAGCGACAGCTCTTCGTAGTAGCTGGGATCTGGTCCTGTCCAAAAAGTCCGCACTTCCTGGCGGGGCTTCATAAAAGACGGCTGCATGCGATGTTCGATTGCCTTTTGATATTCAATCATTATAGCCAGTATTCCGATCTGCGTTGTCAAACGCAAAGTGGAAAGAAAACTCGCCATGAAGACGGTTCTTTTTGCCTGGGAGAACGGCGGCGGGTTTGGCCATATCGCAAATCTGGGACGCTTTGCTGCGCTGCTGAGGCGCCACGAGATACGCCCGGTTTTTGTGCTGAAGCATCCGGAAACCGCGCGTCTACTGGAGACCGACGCAGAGATACTTCAGGCTCCGCCGTGGTCGGTGACTGCTTCTGACGAAAATTCCTTTCGCTCGACAGCGACGATGCACGACCAACTGGCTTCAGCGGGTCTGGCCGATGAGTATGGCTTGCGATCGTTGCTGCAAGCGTGGGATCACATTCTCAAAACTATTGCTCCGGACCTTGTCGTCGCGGACTCTGCGCCCGCGGCAAGCATGATGTCGCATGGCCGGATTCCGCTGATCGTGGTCGGAAACGGCTACACAGCCCCTCCCGGCGAAATGAAACGTTTTCCGCCGCTCCATCGTGTCCATCCACCACGCTGGTGTGAAGAAGAAACGCTGGGAACGGTCAATCGCGTGCTGCAATCTCTGGGCCGGCCTCCCCTTGAACGGCTGCCGCAAATATTTTCCGGCGATGCGCAGATCGTTCTCACCTTTCCGATACTCGATCCTTATGATCTGCAGAGATCTAGCCCGCTCGCTGGCCCGATCTTCGACAGTCCGCCGCTTGAAGGCCGGAAAGATGCGGACCACATTTTCGTCTATCTGTCGCGAGGCGTGTTATCCAAACTGCCTTTCGACATCGTTCCGGCGCTGCTCCCCCTTGCCAGCCGTCTCATCATTTCGGCTCCCGACATTGCGAGCGAGCAGTCGGACGATCTGTTGCGTCGCGGAGCGCAGGTTTATGTACAACATTTGCCGTTGAGCGAGACGTTGGCATCGACACGGCTCGTTGTTCATTTCGGCGGAGGCGGACTGGCAGCTCACGCAATCGCCGCAGGTATCCCCCAACTCGTCGTAGCAACTCACATCGAGCAGCTTCTGAACGGGCTCCAGCTCGAAAAGGCACGCCTCGGAAAGGTCATCGATAGTTTCGAACCACAGGCCGACATCTCCAAGTCGCTGGATGCGATCCTCGCTGACGAGGGTCTGCGACAGCACGCGGCGCGAGCGGGTCGTGCGCATCGCGACATGCTGACGAACATGAATCCGCTTGAAACCTTCGAAGCGGCCGCCCTGAAACTCCTCGGCAAATAGCCGAGCGCCTTCAGCAAGCGTGCATGCCAGCCCCTATTTTTCGCTCCGGGGACGCCACTTGCCTGCGGCAGGGATTACCGGCATAAAGTTAATCGACCAATTAACAAAAGCCAATGATCAGGGAGAGACTGCAGATGGCTGCACCTTCGCGCGCCTTGCCGGTACCTACGCCGGAAACCAAACACTTCTGGGAAGGAACCCAGGCGAATGAACTCCGTCTGCAACGCTGCGACGACTGTTCGAACGTCTATTTCCCGCCCCGTCCGTTCTGTCCGTCATGCGCCTCGCGCAAGGTCAGCACGTTCAAGGCCAGCGGCAAGGGCAAGCTCTACAGCTACGTGATCAATCACCGTCCCGCCGCGCCGGGTTTCACTCCGCCTTATGCCATCGCCGTCGTCCAACTCGATGAAGGTCCGCGGATGATGAGCAACATTCTCGATTGTCCGCAGACGCCCGAAGCTCTCGTGCTCGACATGAAGCTCGAAGTCGCGTTCGAGAAAGTCAGCGACAAGATCACCCTTCCCCAGTTTCGTCCGGCGAAGGGTTAAACATCATGCGTAGAAATCAGGTTGCCGTCGTCGGCGCGGCAGAAACCACCAAACTCGGCGTCATTCCCGACATGTCGCAGATCCAGTTGCACGCAGATGCCGCGCTGAACGCACTGGCGGATGCGGGGCTGAAGCTGTCGGACATCGACGGTATCGCGACCGCGGTCGAGACGCCGCAGCAACTGGCTCACTATCTCGGCATCACGCCGACCTGGGTGGACGGCACGTCGGTCGGCGGCTGCTCGTTCATGCTTCACGTTCGCCACGCGGCAGCGGCGATCGAAGCCGGTCTGTGCAAGACGGTGCTCATCACCCACGCCGAGAGCGGCAAGTCGATGATCGGCAAGCTGCCGCGCTCGATTCCCGCAGACAGCCTGCAGGGCCAGTTCGAAGCTCCGTTCGGTGTCTATGGCCCGCCCAGCATGTTCCCGATCCCCGTGCTGCGCTACATGAAAACCTACGGCATCACCCACGAACAGATCGCGATGGTGTCGGTGGTTCAGCGCGAATGGGCGGCGAAGAACCCGCGCGCCATGATGAAGGACCCGATCACCGTCGAGGATGTTCTGAATTCGCGGATGATCGCCTATCCGTTCCGCATCCTGCAGTGCTGCCTCGTCACCGACGGCGGCGGCGCGCTGATCCTGACCAGCGCCGACCGCGCCAAGGACTTCCCGCAGAAGCCGGTCTACATTCTCGGCACCGGCGAGAGCGTCGAGACCCCGATGGTCAGCCAGATGGAAACCTTCAACTCGTCGCGCGCGTTCAAGGTGGCGGGCCCCACCGCGTTTCGCGAGGCCGGCATCGCGCACAAGGACGTGGATCACCTCATGATCTACGACGCGTTCGCGCATCTGCCGCTGTTCGGTCTCGGCGATATCGGCTTCATGCCGCATGAGGAAACCGGCAAGTTCATCGCCGACCGCAACACCGCCATCGGCGGCAAGCTGCCGATGAACACCAACGGCGGCGGTCTCAGCTACATGCATTCCGGCATGTACGGAATGTACGCATTGCAGGAAAGCGTCCGGCAGATGCGCGGCATCGCGCCGGCACAGGTGCAAGACGCGAAGATTTCGGTCTGCCACGGTGTCGGCGGCATGTTCGCCGCCAGCGGCACTATCATTTTCACCAACGAACGCTGACAGCGAAAACAGGAGTCAAAGCAATGTCACAGAAGAAATCGCTGGACGGCAAGGTCATCATCGTCACCGGCGCGGGCCGCGGTATCGGCCGCGAAATCGCGCTGCTCGCCGCCGCCGAAGGCGCCAAGGTCGTGGTCAACGATCCCGGCGTTGCAGCCGACGGATCGGGCACCAATGCGGCGCCCGCCGAAGAGGTCGTCGAGGAGATCAAGAAGCGCGGCGGTACGGCCGTCGCGAACTTCGAGACGGTGGCGGAAGCGATTCCGGCCAGCAAGATCATCAAGCAGGCCATCGACACCTACGGCAAGCTGGACGGCGTCGTGAACAACGCCGGTATCCTGCGCGATGCAATCTTCCATCGCATGAGCGTCGAGGCGTTCGAGTCCGTCATCAAGGTTCACCTGATGGGCTCGTTCTACACCTCGCACGCAGCTGCCCGCATTTTCCGCGAACAGGAGAGCGGCGCATTCGTCCACTTCACCTCGACGTCCGGCCTGATCGGCAATTTCGGCCAGGCGAACTACGCTGCTGCCAAGCTCGGCATCGTCGGCCTGTCGAAGTCCATCGCACTCGACATGGAGCGCTTCAACGTACGCTCGAACTGCGTGTCGCCGTTCGCATGGAGCCGCCTGATCGGCACCATTCCGACCGAGACCGAGGAAGAGAAGGCCCGCGTGGCCCGCATGCAGCAGATGGGACCGGAGAAGATCGCGCCGCTGTCCACGTTCCTGCTCGGCGACGCCGCCAAGGACGTCACCGGACAAATCTTCGCCGTGCGCATGAACGAGATCTTCCTGATGGGCCAGTCGCGTCCATTGCGGTCGATCCACCGCGCCGAAGGTTGGACGCCGCAGACCATCGCCGAACACGGCATGCCCGCGCTCAAGTCGTCGTTCTACAAGCTCGACCGCTCGGCGGATATTTTCAATTGGGATGCGATTTAGCGCGCTCCAAAACGATCAGAGGACTAGCCTGCAATCGGTCTTGCGTCGCGGCGCTTCTTCGGCAAGCCATCGCGCGCCGAGGAATACGGCGCGACCTTCATCGCCGATGGCCGCGACGAAGTGCTGACCGCGACGCGCGAAAATCTGCGCATGGGTGCAAGCCAGATCAAGCTGATGGCGGGCGGCGGCACATCATCCGCTTACGATCCCATCGACGTGACGCAATATACGTCGGACGAAATGAAAGCCGCCATCGAGGCCGCCGACGATTGGAACACCTACGTCGCTGTACATGCTTACACGCCTCGCGCGGTGCGCCGCGCCCAACGCGGAATCTGGCTGAGCGCGCAGAATCTGATCCCGGACAGTCCGAATATGACACCGGAGCGGCGCAAGAAGCGCGCGGGGATCCTTGAGGGCAACACGCGTTTATGGCCGATGGCAAAAAACACGGCGTCAAACTTGCGTGGGGCACCGATCCTCTGTTCGAGCCGGAACTGAATGCCCAACAGAACGCCCTCATCCTGGCTTTGCGGCAATGGTTTACGCCGGCGGAAGTCCTCAAGATGGTGACCTATGACAACGCGCAACTGCTGGCGTTGAGCGGTCCCCGCACGCCCTACGAAGGCAAGCTCGGCATCGTCGAGCAAGGCGCGCTTGCCGACCTGATTCTTGTGAGCGGCGATCCGCTCGCCAATCTCGATCTGATTGCGGACCCGGCAAAGAACTTCACTATGATCATGAAGGATGGCGTGATCTACAAGGGACTACAGCGCTAAGAAGAAAAGCTGCCTATAGTCTCGCTCTATCGAAATGATCCATGTCGTCCTTGTCCGCCGGCGAAGCGCGTGGCTCCTTCAAGCGTTTCGCCGGACGCGATGACCCCGAGACCGCCCTGCATCTCGTCGTTGATCGCGTCTTCTTCTTCGAGATCCCACTGACGCAGCGCCGAGCGCTTGTCGTTGCGTAGGCAGCCTTGCGGAAACCGCGCCAGTTCCTGCGCCAGCACAACGGCATGTGCTCGCGCCTCGCCCTTCGGCACAAGGCGATTGGCGATCCCGATATCGAACGCCTCCTTTGCATCGACCGGACGTCCTGTGAGGATCAGATCCATCGCGCGCGAATGCCCGATCAGCCGCGGCAACCGGATGGTGCCGAGATCAATCAGCGGCACACCGAAGCGGCGGCAGAAAATGCCGAAGGTCGCGCCTTCCCCGACCACGCGCATATCAGCCCACAACGCCAGCTCCATACCGCCCGCAACCGCATGGCCTTCGACCGCCGCGATGACCGGCTTGTTCAGGCGCAGACGGCTCGGCCCCATCGGCGCGATGGTGCCGTGGCCGCCTAGTTCGCGCTTCTTCTCGCGATCGCCGAGCGCGACGGCTTTCAGATCGGCGCCCGCGCAGAACGCGCCGCCGGTCCCCGTGAACACCGCGACTGAAGAATTCGGATCGGCATCGAAGGCGCGGAAGGCATCGAACAGGCGGCGCGCCGTCGCGCCATCGACCGCGTTCTTGCGCTCCGGCCGGTTGATGGAAACGATGGTGACGGGTCCCTCGCGCTCGACAAGAATCGTGTCGGTGTCGGTCATCATTCCCTCCGTTGTTTTTGATTGTCAGCCGCTGTTGCGCAGCCCTGCCGAAATACCGTTGATGGTGAGCTGAATGCCGCGCAGAACCTGTTCATCCGTGCTTTGCGCACGATGCGCCTGAAGCAGTTCGACCTGCACGTGATTGAGCGGATCGAGATATGGAAAGCGATTACGGATCGAGCGTTCGAGCAATGGGTTTCCCTGCAACAGCCGGTCGTGCCCCATGATCGTCAGCAGCGTCTCGATCGAGTCATGCCACTCGGCACGAATGCGGCTGAAGATGGCGGTGCGCAACTTCTCGTCCGGCACGAGATCCGCATAGCGCGAGGCGATCGCAATGCTGCTCTTTGACAGCACCATGTCCATGTTCGACAACAGCGTCTGGAAGAATGGCCACTCGCGGTACAGTTCCTGAAGAAACGCGATGCCTTTGTCGGGATGCTGCCTGACCCAAGCATCGACTGCGCTGCCGAAGCCATACCATCCCGGCAACATCAAGCGGCACTGCGCCCAGCTGAACACCCACGGAATCGCGCGCAGGTCTTCGATCCTCCGCGTCTTGGTGCGGGAGGCCGGGCGGCTTCCGATATTCAGCGTCGAGATTTCCGAAATGACGGTAGACGCCCAGAAATAATCCTCGAAGCCTTCGGTTTCATAAACGAGGTTGCGGTAGGCTGCATAAGCGAGATTCGAGAGTTCTTCCATCGCGGCGATGTATTCGTCGCGCGGCGCGGAGTGCTTCGGCTGCAACAGGCTCGCTTCCAGCGTCGCGGCCGCGAGAATTTCAAGATTATGACGGCCAACGTCGGCATTGGAGTATTTGCTGGAGATGATTTCGCCCTGCTCGGTGATGCGGATTTGCCCGTTCACCGCCCCGCCTGGTTGCGCCAAGATCGCGTCGTAGCTCGGCCCGCCGCCGCGACCGACCGAACCGCCGCGTCCATGGAACAGACGAAGCCGCACGCCATGACGCTCGAACACCTCAACGAGACTGATCTCGGCCTTGTAAAGTTCCCAGCCCGAGGTGACGAACCCGCCGTCCTTGTTGCTGTCCGAATAGCCGAGCATGACCTCCTGGATGCCGCCGCGGCTGTCGACCAGGCGGCGATATTCCGGCAGCGAGAACAGGCTGTCCATGATCTGTGCGCACTGCCGCAGATCGTCGATGGTTTCGAACAACGGCACGATGTTGAGGCGGCTGGTGCCGTCCGGCGCCACCAGTCCCGCTTCCTTCAAGAGTACCGCGACCTCGAACAGATCGGACACGCCCTCGGTCATCGAGATGATGCACTGGGGAATGACCGCGCCGCCGAACACCGCATGCGCTTCGGCGGCCGCGCGCAGCACGGCGAGTTCCTTGATCGTCTCCTCGCCATAGACAACAAACGGCGACGCCAACGGGCGCGCGGTGTTCAACTCGCGCGACAGCAACGCGATGCGCGCATCTTCCGGCAACCCCCGATAGTTCGTACCGGGCGCAGCCGCTTCAAAAAGCTCTGCAATGGTGCGCTCGTGCACGGCGGAGTTTTGCCGCATATCGAGCGCGGCAAGATGGAAACCGAAGCAATCCACTGCGCGGCGCAAATGCCGCAGCCTTCCGCGTGCAATCACTAGCGAGTTGTTAGCGACCAGCGAGGCGTGCAGCACATCAAGGTCGCGGGCCAGTTCCGCCGGCCCCGCATAGGCCTCGGCATTTCCGACCGGAGGCCGGCTGGTTTCGATCTTCAACTTCAACGCAGTCGCGGCAAGGCGCGCGTAGATGCCGGACACAGCCAAACGGTAAGGCTCGCCGCTCCGGTGCGGCGACGGGTCAGGCGACTGCTGCGCCAATGCGCGCAATTCAGGTGACACGTCCGCGAGATGGGTGGCCAGCGACAGCTCGCCGCCAAGTTCATGCAGTTCGGCAAGATAGAAACGAAGCACGCGCGTGCTCTGCATTTGCAGCGTGCCGCGCATCACCTCTGCGGTGACAAAGGGATTGCCGTCGCGGTCGCCGCCGATCCAGCTTCCCATCTTGAGGAACGTCGCAAGCCCTGGCGCATCCTGCGCATCGGCGGCGCTGCCGCCCTCTTCCGCCAGCCGATCCTCCAGCGAGCAATGCAGCCGTGGGACCTCGCGCAGGAACGTATAGTCGTAGAACGACAGGCCGTTGGCGACCTCGTCCAGCACAGTCAGCTTGGTCCGGCGCAGCAGGTTGGTTTGCCACAGCGTCACCACGGCGCGGCGCAGCTGTTCATCGCTCGCCGCGATTTCATCGGCCGTCATCTGGGTCCGCTCACGCGTATTGAGCACGGACGCGATTTCCATTTCGCGGTCGATCGTGCTCTTGCGGCGGACCTCGGTGGGATGTGCGGTCAGAACCGGACTCACCAGCGCCTTGGCGAGGAACGTCCGCAGCGCGTCGGCATCGATCCCGGCCTCCGTTGCGCGCACCAGCGCACGCGACAATGTACCGGGGCGTGACGCCGTTCCCGCCATATCCTGCGCGCGCCGCTGGCGGATGTTGTTCTGGTCTTCGGCTATATTGGCCAGATGCGAGAAATAACTGAACGCGCGCACGATGCGGACGGTTTCGGCAATCGACATGCCGTCCAGAATGGTTTCCAGTTCAAGCCGCGCCGGCTTGTCGTCGTCGCGATGGAAACGGATCGAGGTCTGCCGGATGCGCTCGACCAGGTCGAAGACATCGGCCCCCTCCTGATCGCGCACGGTATCGCCGAGAATGCGCCCAAGCCGCCGGATGTCAGCGCGCAGCAGCGCATCATCGTCGGATAACGGACTATCGCCGTCCCGAAGTCGTGTGTCGCGCGTTCTGGACGAAGATGTCTCGGACGACATGGATAATCCGTTTGCGCAAGAATTGACCGGGGTCTCTCCAGTCGCAATTTTTGCACAACGGCGCAAGCGCCGGAATACTCATCTCCGGCGCATTTTACCCAACAATTTCGGCGGTCATCTTGCAATGCTGCATGCTTCTCGCAAGAAACGGCAAGCGTTCCGCCTGAAAACGCGCTAAATCTTGCGTCCGGCGCGCTCCCAATACGGATCGCGCAGCCGCCGCTTGAAGATCTTGCCGGAATCCTCGCGCGGAAGATTCTGCTGGACTTCAATATGCTTGGGCACCTTATAGCCCGCCAGCGAGAGCTTCAGCTGTTCACGGATCGCGGCAACGTCAAGTTTGGCTTCCGGTTGGGGCTCGACCACCGCCATCAGCGCCTCGCCGAACTCCTCATCGGGAATTCCAAACACGGCGCAGTCGTGCACACCGGGAAGTCCGTGCAGCACGGCCTCGATTTCGGCCGGATAGATGTTGACGCCACCGGAGATCACCATGTCGCGCTTGCGGTCGCAGATGAAGACATAGCCGTCAGCGTCGATATAGCCGACATCGCCGCTGGTGATGAAACCATCCCGTTCGATTTCGGAGCGTTTCTCGGGCCGGTTGTGATAGGTGAAATCGGGATTCCCGGCGATGCGCGAATAGATTTCGCCGATCTCCCCCTGCGGCAAAATCCGGCCATCGTCGCCGATGAACCGCAATTCGGCGCCGGGGGAAATCTTCCCCACCGTGCCGGGCTTCTTCAGCGCATCCTCGGAGTTGGCGAACGTCACCGCGCCGGATTCCGTGCTGCCGTAGAATTCGTAAATCACCGGGCCGAACCACTCGATCATGGCGCGCTTGACGTCGGCCGGGCATGGCGCTGCGGCATGGATGATATGACGCAGGGAAGAAACGTCGTAGGACTTGCGAACATGCTCGGGCAGCTTCAGGAGCCGGGTGAACATCGTCGGCACCATGAAGACGTTGTCGATCTTCTGCTGATCGATGATCTTCAGGAACTCTTCGGCGTCGAAGCGCGGCATGATCACCAGCAGATCGCCGAGCCGCCCGGCGCGCAAGCCGAATGCATTGGGCGCGGAGTGATACAGCGGCCCCGGCAACAGCGCACGCACGCCGGGCTTTAGTCCATAGATCAGCGCGCGCATCGCTTCCATCGACGCGCTTTGCTCCGGCGTGGGCGCATAGCGCTTGACGCCCTTGGGGTGCCCGGTGGTGCCGGACGTGTAGATCATGTTCTGCGGCTGCGGCAGCGCGGGACCGTCATATGGCGTTTGCTTGGCAAGCCACGTGTCGAAATCGATGGTGCCACGCGCAGCCACGCAAAGCGCAGGATCGATCCGGTTGCTTGCGACGATTTCGGGCGGAGGCGGCAGGCTGAGCATGGTGACACCGGCGGGAACAACGCCATCGAGCCCGTGCAGCAGATCGGCGTGGCCGATCAGCACGCGCGCGCCGGAATCGCCCATGACATAGGCAACTTCATCGGCCTTGAAATGCCAGTTGATCGGAACCGCATAGGCCCCGAGCGACATGACAGCATATGCCGACTCGAGAAACGCGATGTCATTGCGCATCAGGATTCCGACGCTGTCGCCCTGCTTGACGCCGAGCGCGGCAAGCCCGCCTGCGATCAGGCCCGCCCGCTCGTTGACCTCATCACGCGTCTTGCGGCGGTCACCGCTGACGATTCCCGTCTCACGTTTAACCGAAGCTGACATCCATTCACCCGTTCAGTTCGAGCCGTCAGCAAATTTCGGCGCGCGTTTTTCGATGTTGGCGCGCACCGCCTCGGTCTGGTTGGGCGTTCCCATGAGTTTCATCTGCTCGACCGATTCCGCCAGCAGCGCCGGTCCGGGATTGCTGGTGGACAGGCTGTTCAGCATCCGCTTGATGGCGCGGATGGCGTCCGGGCTCTTGCCGGCAATGTCGCGCGCGGTCTCGAGCGCAACCGAACGAGGATCGTCGCAGATCCGCGTCGCAAGGCCGTAGCTCATGGCCTCCTGCGCGGAGAAAATCCGGCCGGTGAAGGTCAGGTCGCGCAAGATGTCGTCGCGGACCAGGCTGGCGAGAATCGGTGTTCCCGCCATGTCGGGCACCAGCCCCCACTTGATTTCCATGATCGACATGCGCGCGTCCGGAGCGAGGAAGCGCATGTCGGCGCCAAGCGCAAGCTGGAAGCCGCCGCCAAACGCAACGCCGTGCACGGCGGCGATTACCGGCACCGGCAACTGCCGCCAGCCCCAGACTGCCTGTTGCGAATGATTGGTGAGGCCGTGCGTGCGCTTGGCAAGATCACGCAGATCGCTGCTGCCGTCGCCCATCGCGGAAAACCGCCCCATATCGAGACCTGCGCAGAACGCACGGCCTTCGCCGGACAGCACGACCGCGCGCAGCCCCTTTTCGTTCTTGAGCCGGGCTGCCGTGTCGACCAGTGCATTGAACATCGCTGCATCCAGCGCATTCATCTTGTCAGCGCGGACCAGGCGAACGTCGGCCACCCCCTCCGACATTGAAACCGTGATGCGATCGCTGGTGGCGGACATGGCATTCTCTCCCTGATTGTTTTTGATCTCTTCTCTTTACAGAGTTAGCCCACCCTGTTTTAATTAATCAACTAACTAATCAACAAATTCTATCTAGTGTGGCGGTTCGCAAGTCCGCATCAATCTTGAAGCAAGCACCGGTTGCGGACTTGCGAACCAAAGCCACACTAGGATTGTATTCTTGTTGGTGTCCTTTCGAATCCGAAGTTCGTACGGAAGGCACTGAAAATAAAACGAACTTCGGATTCGGGACACCAAGGCAGGATTGCACATGTTTACAGATCGACTTCTCGCGGGCCGCAAAATCCTGGTAACCGGCGGCGGCACAGGGCTCGGCAAGGCCATGGCCGCGAAGTTTCTCAGCCTTGGCGCGGAAATCCACATCTGCGGTCGCCGAAAAGGCGTCTGCGAGGAGACCGCCGCCGAATTGATGAAACTGCACGGCGGCAAGGTCACGGCCCATGGCGTCGACATTCGCGATTCCGCTGCTGTCGATGCCATGATCGAGGAAGCATTCAAGGGCAGCCCCCTCACCGACCTCATCAACAATGCGGCGGGAAATTTCATTTCACGCACGCAGGACCTCTCGCCGCGCGGCTTCGATGCGGTCGCCAACATTGTGATGCACGGCACGTTCTATGTCACCCATGCGGTCGGCAAGCGCTGGATCGCGGGCGGCCATCGCGGCAACGTTGTGTCGATCACCGTGACGTGGGTGCGCAACGGCAGCCCCTACGTGGTCCCCTCAGCCATGAGCAAGTCCGCCATTCAAGCCATGACCATGTCGCTTGCCACCGAATGGGGCCGTTACGGCATTCGACTCAACACCATCGCGCCTGGTGAAATTCCGACCGAAGGCATGAGCAAGCGCATCAAGCCGGGCGACGAAGCGGGTGCGCGTACGATCGCCCAGAACCCGATGGGCCGCGTCGGTCAGATGAGCGAGTTGGAAAACCTCGCAACATTTTTGATTTCCGGCGGCTGCGACTGGATCAACGGCGAGACCATCGCGATGGACGGCGCGCAGGCGCTGGCCATGGGCGGCAACTTCTACCAATTGCGCGACTGGAAGGATTCCGACTGGAGCGCAGCACGCGACGCCATCATGGCGCAAAACGAAAAGGACAAGGCGAAGCGCGCTTAAGCGTTCGCCGCGTCCATCCATAAAAATCAAACAGGGAGAAACTGAATGCGTTTCACGAAACCGCTATGCGCTGCTGTTGCGGCAGGATTTCTGGTCGCCGCGACCGGAAGCGCCATGGCCCAGAAAAAATACGATACGGGCGCAACCGATACAGAGATCAAGATCGGCAACATCATTCCCTATAGCGGCCCCGCTTCAGCCTATGGCGTCGTCGGCAAGGCGATGGAAGGCTATTTCAAGAAGATCAACGAAGAAGGCGGCATCAACGGCCGCAAGGTCAACTTCATTTCGTATGACGACGCCTACAGCCCGCCGAAAGCGGTCGAGCAGACCCGCAAGCTGGTCGAAAGCGATGAAGTGCTGCTGGTGTTCGGTGCGCTCGGCACGCCTTCGAACTCGGCGATCCAGAAATACATGAACGCCAAGAAGACGCCGCACCTGTTCCTCGCGACCGGCGCGACCAAGTGGAACGATCCAAAGGCGTTTCCGTGGACCATGGGCTGGCTGCCGAGCTATCAGAGCGAAGGCCGCATCTATGCGAAGTATCTCCTGAAGGAGAAGCCGGACGCCAAGATTGCCGTGCTCTATCAGAATGACGACTTCGGCAAGGATTACCTGAAGGGGATTCAGGATGGCCTCGGCGCCAAGAAGTCGATGATCGTCGCGGAAGAAAGCTACGAGCTGTCGGAGCCGACCATCGACTCCCACATCGTCAAGCTGAAGTCGCTGAACCCCGACGTTCTCGTCATCTTCACGACGCCCAAGTTCGGCGCGCAGACCATCAAGAAGGTCGGCGAGCTCGGCTGGAAGCCCACGATGATCATCGCCAACGTCAGCGCATCGACGGCGACCGTGATGAAGCCCGCGGGTTTCGATAATGCCCAGGGAGTTATCTCCGCTTCCTACGCAAAGGATGCATCCGATCCACAGTGGAACGACGATCCCGGCATGAAGGAATTCAAGGCGTTTCACGCCAAGTATGTGCCCGAAGCCAACGTCGCGGACAGTTCCCTGCTCACCGGTTACAACATGGCCCAGACCATGGCGGTGCTGCTCAAGCAGTGTGGCGATGACCTCACCCGCGCCAACGTCATGAAGCAGGCTGCCAACATCAAGGGGCTCCAGCAAGGCGGCTTGCTGCCCGGCATCAAGATCAACACCAGCCCCACGGACTTCTCGCCCATCGAACAGCTCCAGTTGATGCGGTTCAAGGGCGAACGCTGGGAACTGTTCGGCGGCGTCGTTGACGGCGAAGCTGGCGGCGAACGCTGAGCCACCATGCACGGTGCGCTGACTTGAGTTGAGCGAGGCGAATATCGCTTAATTTCGCCTCGCCATTCGAACGCCTCCCGTTATATTGGCTCCAAGAAACCAATAAACGGGAGGCGACTTCGTGGGATCCAGTGAAGAACTCGTGCGGGCAACAGCCTGCGACATTGTCGAGCGGCTGCGCAAAAACAACATTACGCCCCACGATCTGCTCGACGCGCTGGAATCCCGAATTCGCAAAGTCGATGGTCAGGTCAACGCCCTGCCCACGCTCTGTTTCGACCGCGCCCGCGCCCATGCCGACAAGTTGATGAAGAAGCCCGCCAGCGAGCGCGGTCTGCTCGCCGGTATGCCGGTGCCAATCAAGGATCTGACCGACGTCGCCGGCGTGCTGACCACGCAGGGCTCACCGATCTTCAAGGACAGCATTGCGACCAAATCCAACATCGTCGTCGAAAATCTCGAGACGAATGGCGCGGTGATCTACGCCAAATCCAACACGCCGGAATTCGGCGCAGGCGCGCAAACCTTCAACGAGGTCTTCGGGGCGACGCTCAATCCGTGGAACCTGTCACGCTCGGCGTCCGGATCGTCCGGCGGCGCGGCGGCGGCGCTCGCAACCGGCACCGCGTGGCTCGCCCATGGCACCGATGTGGGCGGATCGCTCCGCAATCCGGCCAGTTTCTGCGGCGTCGTCGGCATGCGCCCCAGCATCGGCCGAGTCGCCCATTCGCAGGCCGCCAAGATCGACCGAACACTCAGCGCCGACGGGCCGATGGCCCGCAATGTCGAAGATCTCGCGCTGATGCTGGACGCCATGTCGGGCGAGCATCCCGGAGATCCGCTGTCGCTGCCGGTTCTGCCCACATCCTTTCTCGCCGCCGCGCGCTCCGGCAAGAAGCCGAAGCGCATCGCCTATTCCGCCAATCTCGGGATTTCACCGGTTGATCCGGAAGTCGCCGAGATCACGCGCAAGGCCGCGCAGCGATTTGCCGAAGCCGGCGTGATCGTCGAGGAAGCCCACCCGGATTTCAGCGAGGCGGTTGCATGCGCGCACGTGCTGCGGGCCTACGACTACGTGCTGACCAAGGGTAAACTTCTCAAGCAGCACCGCGAACAGTTGAAGCCGGAAGTGATCTGGAACATCGAGGAAGGCCTTAAACTGACGCTGGCCGATATCGAACGTGCCGAAGCCCAGCGCGTCACGCTGACGAACCGCGCCCTCGCCTTCTTCGAGACCTACGATCTGCTGCTGTGCCCGACCACCATCGTCGCGCCGTTCCCGGTTGAACAGCGTTATCTCGCCGAATGTAACGGCACAAAGTTCGACAACTACGTCGGCTGGCTCGCCATTGTCTCGGCGATCACGGTTGCCTGCTGCCCGGCGATGTCGATTCCTTGTGGATTCACGCGCGAAGGCCTTCCGGTCGGACTGCAGATTGTCGCGGCACCCCGCGGCGAGGCTCGCGTGCTGGCGGGCGGGAAACTGCTCGAAACCATACTCGGACTGGGAGCCCTCACCCCGATTGATCCGCGGCCGGGTACCTGAGCTTGCAATCGGCGACCTTGCATGAAACATATCCCGCTCAATCTGTGAGAGAATAGATGGCAGCGCCAAAACCTCCTGCGTTCGACACGCTCAGCCTGCATGCGGGCCAACATCCCGATCCGGTCACCGGCTCACGCGCCGTTCCGATCCATCAGACCACGTCCTACGTGTTTCAGGATGCGGATCACGCGGCGGCGCTGTTTAACCTGGAACGCGCCGGCCACATCTATACCCGCATTTCCAATCCGACCATTGCGGTGCTGGAAGAACGCCTCGCTGCGCTGGAGAACGGCGTGGGCGCAGTCTGCACCGCCAGTGGCATGGCGGCGATGCATCTGGCCATCGTGACGCTTCTTGGCGCCGGCGATCACATCGTGGCCTCTGCCTCGCTCTATGGCGGCACCATCAACCTGCTGACGCACACACTTCCTCGCTTCGGCATCACCACGACCTTCGTCAAGCCGCGTGATCTCGATGCCCTCCGCGCCGCGATCAAGCCGAACACCAGGCTCGTGATCGGCGAAACCATCGGCAATCCCGGCCTCGAAGTGCTCGACATCCCCGCCGTTGCGAAGATCGCGCACGACGCCGGCATCCCGCTTCTGATCGACAACACCTTTGCAACGCCCTACCTCGCCCGCCCGATCGAGATGGGCGCGGACATCGTGATGAACTCGATCACCAAATGGATCGGCGGCCACGGCATTGCTATCGGCGGCGTGATCGTCGATGGCGGTCACTTCGACTGGGAGAAGTCCGGCAAGTTCCCGACGCTGACGACGCCCTATGCCGGCTATCACGGCATCGTCTTCAGCGAAGAATTCGGGCCGCAGGCCTTCATCATGCGCGCTCGCGCCGAGGGTCTGCGCGATTTCGGCGCCTGCATTTCGCCCACCAATGCCTTCCAGATCCTGCAAGGCGCGGAGACGCTGCATGTCCGTATGCAGCGGCATGTCGAGAACGCCACCGCCGTGCTGGCTTTCCTGACCGCGAACAAGGCCGTCGAGTGGGTGCTGCATCCTTCACTCGAGAGCCACCCCGATCATGCGCTGGCGAAGCAGTTGCTGCCGCGCGGCGCGGGCTCGATCATCACCTTCGGCATCAAGGGCGGGCGCGACGCCGGACGCAAGTTCATCGAAGCGCTGAAGCTCGTCAGCCACGTCGCCAATGTCGGCGACGCCAAGACGCTGGTCATTCATCCCGCCTCTACCACGCACCAGCAGATGAACGCCGAGCAGTTGAAGGTCGCAGGCATCGGCGAAGAACTCATTCGCCTCTCCATCGGCATCGAAGCCGCCGACGACATCATCGGCGACCTCGGCCAGGCGCTTCGCTTTTCGCAGAAAGCTTGAGACATGATTTTGACTGTGGACGGCGCTGAGGTATTCGCGACGACGGGCGGCAAGCCCTTCAATCCGGAACTGCCGCTGGTGGTCTTCCTGCACGGCGCCGGGTTCGATCATTCGATGTGGGCACTGTTCAGCCGGTGGTTTTCTCATCACGGCTACAGCGTGCTGGCACCGGATCTTCCGGGGCATGGACGCTCCAAGGGACAACCCATTGCGTCCATCGCAGGCATGGCGGACTGGACGATCAAGCTGATCGACGCCGCACGCGCGAAGAAGGCCGGCCTTGTCGGTCATTCGATGGGTTCACTGGTCGCGCTGGATGCCGCCGCGCGCTATCCCGACAGGATTTCCGCGCTCTCGCTCATCGGCGTCGGCGGGGCGATGCCAGTGTCCCCCGACCTGCTCAACGCCGCAAAGGACAACAACCACGATGCCGTCGACATGGTATCGATCTGGGGCTTCGGATTCGCCGCGGGCCTCGGCGGCTCGCAGGCGCCGGGCCTGTGGATGATGGGTGGCGGCCAGCGCGTGCTTGAACGCGGCAATCCCGGCGCGCTCCATAACGATCTCGCCGCCTGCAACGACTACAAGGACGCACTTGGTGCTGCGGCGAAGGTCACCGCACCAACCACACTCATTCTTGGCGAGCGGGACATGATGACGCCGCTCAAATCGGGCAAGCAGCTTGCGGCCGCGATTGCGGGCTCAAAGCCAGTGGTGCTGCCGGGCGCAGGCCACATGCTGACCGCGGAACGGCCGGACGATGTGCTGAAAGCGCTGATCGCTTCACATGCCTAGGTAGATGCGCCGGACTTCCGGATTGGATCTGATGTCGGCGGCCGGACCACTCATCACCACCTTGCCGGTCTGCAACACATACGCACGGTCGGAAATCTCGAGGCTTTCGGACAGACGCTGTTCGACCAGCAGAACGGTCACACCGTTGGCGCGGATCTGCTGAACCGCCCGAAAAATCTCATCGACCAGCTTCGGCATGATGCCCTGCGACGGCTCGTCCAGCATCAACAGGCGCGGCCGTGTCATCAGGGCGCGGGCAATTGCCAGCATCTGCTGTTCGCCGCCGGATAACGTCGCCGCGCGTTGCGACAGCCGTTCTTCGAGGCGTGGAAACAGCTTGAACACGAATTCAAGCGGACCGTCGCGATCCGGGCTGCCGCGATGCAAGTAGCTACCAAGCCGCAGATTGTCCGCCACGCTAAGCCGGGGAAACAGCCGCTTGTTTTCCGGCACGAAGGCCAGCCCGCGCGCGGTGATGAGGTGCGCCGGAATGTTGTCGATCCGGTCGCCGACAAAACTGACCGTTCCCGATTTCGGCTTTTCCATCCCGGCGATGGATTTCAGCAATGTCGATTTTCCCGCGCCGTTTGCGCCCGCGACGGTGACGATCTCGCCGGAATCGACGTTGATCGAAATATCCGAGATCGCGATCAGGCCGCGATAGGCTGTGGTGAGGTTCGCTACTTCAAGCAACACGGTGGCGATCCCCCAGATAGGCGGCGATCACCTTCTCGTCGCGCACCACTTCTTTGGGCAGGCCCTCCGCCAGCACCTTGCCGAGATGCAGCACCACGGCGCGATCAACCAGCGGCATGACGACTTCCATCACATGCTCGACCATCACGACCGTGACACCGGTTTCCCGGACCTTGCGGATCAGATCAACGCCGGCCGCCGCTTCGCTTGGCGTCAACCCGGTCAGCACTTCGTCGAGCAGCAGCAGCTTCGGTTCGGTCGCTAAAGCACGCGCCACTTCGAGTCGACGCTTCTGCGGCGGCGTCAGGTCCGCCGCCGACGCATCGGCATGCGCCGCAAGGCCGACATAGTCGAGAACATCGAGTGCCTTGGCGCGGGCCTGCAGAACACCGGGATAGCGCACGAACGCGCCGACCGTGACGTTCTCAACCACGGACATGGAATCG
This sequence comes from Afipia massiliensis, assembly GCF_014203115.1. Taxonomy (GTDB): domain Bacteria; phylum Pseudomonadota; class Alphaproteobacteria; order Rhizobiales; family Xanthobacteraceae; genus Afipia; species Afipia massiliensis. The sequence continues at coordinate 720,067 of NZ_JACHIJ010000001.1, forward strand.
AACGAGCGAGGCACCTGATAAGTCCGCGCGATGCCAAGATCGCAGCGATCGGCAGCAGGCAGCGGCGTAATATCCCGCCCATCAAATTCGATAACACCGAACGACACCGGAAACGAACCGGCGATCAGGTTGAACAGCGTCGATTTGCCCGCACCATTGGGGCCAATGAGCCCGAGAATTTCGCCGCGCTTGACGTCGAGATCGATGGAATCATTCGCGACCAGCCCATCGAAACGACGCGTCACACTGCGGCAGCTGACAAGCGGATTGTCGATCATGTCGTCGCCTCGCGTTTCACCGCAGGCTTGATCATGCTGAGAATGCCCTCAGGCCGCGTCAGCGATACGATCATGATAAGGCCGCCGTAAATTACGAGATCGAGCCCCGAACCGGCGCCGCCGAGATACGAGCGTGTCAATTCTGCCAACGGGATCAGGATCAATGCGCCGATCGCCGGTCCCCACAGCGAGCCGACGCCGCCCAGCACCGCAGGCAGTGCCATCAGCAGCGAGAAACGGAAATGCATCACGCTGTCCGGATCGATGTAGGACACGAACGCCGCATAGAACCCGCCGCCGACGGCTGTAAAGAATGCCGAGATCGCGGCCGCCGCCATCTTGGAATGGAAGATCGTAACGCCGAGGCTTTCCGCCGCATCCGCGCTGTCCTTCACTGCGCGCCACCAATAACCCCACTTCGATTCGACAATGGAGAAAGTAACCAGCCATGTGACCGCGAAGAGGCCGAGCGCGAAATAGAAATAAGGCGCCTTGTCGCGCGCGAATTGCAGCGTCCACCACGAGTCGGGCGTGAACGGCCACTGGATGCCGAGCGCGGCGCCCGCATAATCCCAGTTGTGGAACAGCAGCAAGCCGATTTCGGCAATGACGATGGTCGCGATCGAAAAATAGTGTCCCTTGAGCCGAAAGCACGGGTAGCCGAGCGCCAGCGCGATCAGCGCGGCGATAATCCCGCCCGCGAGAAGCCCACCCCACGGCGTGATGCCGAACTTCACGTAGAGAATACTGGTCGCGTATGCGCCGATTCCGAAATACAACGCGTGCCCCAGCGAGACCTGCCCGCAGTAGCCGCCGAGCAGATTCCAGCTTTGCGAAAGTGCGGCGAACAGCAATGTCAGGATCAGGACGTTCATCATGTAAACGTCAGTCACCAGCCGCGGCACCAGCGCGATCAGTGCAAACACGACAAACGCGGTTATAAGCTGACGCCGCCGGCTGGCGACGAACGCGGACATCGATGAGGCTGCAGCGCTCTGGCTCATTACAGCCTCCCGAACAGGCCGCTTGGCCTGACGAACAACACCAGAAGATAGAGCGAATACACGCCGACCGATTTCAGCGACGCCGGAAGGATCAGCGTGGTGAGCGCCTCCACCAGCCCGACGATCACGCCCGCAACCAGCGCACCGAAAATACTGCCGAAGCCGCCAAGCGCGACTGTGACGTAAGCGATCAGCGCGAAGGTGCCGCCGACCTGCGGATGGATGTAATAGAAAATCGCCAGCACCGCGCCCGCGATTCCTACCAGCGCGGCACCAAGTCCCCAGCCCAGCGCAAACACACGATTGCGGTCGATGCCGACCAGCGCCACTGCACCCTGATCCTCCCGCGTCGCCTCGAGCGCCTTGCCGAAATCCGTGCGCGTGATCAGCCAATAAAGTCCGGCGAACACCGCCAGCGACACCGCTCCGCCGAAAATCTGCGGCCACGGCAGAAACACGCCGCCGAGGTTAAGCGTCTTACCACCCAGCCATGTGTTGGCGATGTTGCGATAGTCCGGCGTGAAAAAGTACTGCGCGAGGCCCTGGATCAGCAGCGCGAGGCCGAAGGTCGCGAAGATCTGCACCATGCCGGGATTGGCCTTGGCGCGCATCGCATAACGGATAATCCCCGCATAGACCGACACGCCCAGAACGAACATCAGCGCCACCACCAGCGGCATGAGCACAACCGGATCGAGCGTCGTTGCGAGCACCAGTCCGAAGGTCGCATACATCGCGAGCATGAGGAACTCGCCGTGGGCGAAGTTCACCACGTCCATCAACCCGAAGATCAGCGAGAGGCCGACCGCGATCAACGCGTAGATCAGCCCCAGCAAGAGGCCGCTCGCGATCACCTGTAGAAAGGCCTGCGTTGTCACTCTGCACTCATTCCGTCAAAGGGGGCGCTGTCCGCCGGGCACGGCAAGGTTCAAGAAAATGGGCGCTGCCAGTGACGACAGCGCCCTTTGTCTCAGCCATTCATCGGCCATTTCGGCTCGGCGATTGCGGCCTGCGCCGGATACACGGTCACGAACTTGCCGCCGAGATACTGCAGCAACACCGGATCGGCATCGTCGTTCTGCCCTTCAGGGGTGAACTTGATCCGCTTCCACGGCATGATCGTCTTCTCGCCGGGCGTATCGGTGGCCGCAAGCGCCGCGCGGATTTTCTCTCCGTCGGTAGACTTCGCCCGGTCAATTGCATCGGCGAGAACCAGGATGCAGGTCAACTGCCGTGAAGTATTATCGTTCAGGTCGCGGTTGGCGCGCGCCTTGAACATGTCATTGACCTTGCCGACCGACGGACGCTTCGCCGCGAGATCGAGCGAGAAGCTGGCGCGCGAAATCATGCCGTTGAGCTTGTCGCCGACCGCATCGAACGTCGCCTTGTCGGAGAAGCCCGCCGCCTGCGCCAGAATGTTGTTCGGCTTGTAGCCGAGTTCATCCATCGTCTTCATGAGAAGAATGGTGTCGGTGGTGTAGCTCGACGGCAGCAGAACAGCCGGATTGGCGCTCTTGATTTGCTGCACTTCGGCGGTCAGCGACGGCGAACTGGCGCGATACTTGATGTCGACGGCAACCTTGTAGCCGCGGTCCTGCGCCAGCTTGCGCTGTACGTTGGAGGAGTCGGTTCCGAAGATCGTGTCCTCGAAGAACAGACCGACGGTATCGATCTTCTTACCCTTCTTCTTCAGTGCATCCATGAACTCGAACATCGCGAGAGAGAACATCTCGTCATGGGCTGCGGGGCGGAAGAAGAACTTGAGACCCCGGCGATGCAGGCTCGGCGATGAGGAGTCGGCGGCAATATAGGGGACGCCATAGCGTTCGCAGGATGCGCTGACCGTCGCCGAGACTGACGAATGGAACGCGCCGCAAATAGCGACCACCTTGTCCTGGGTGATCAGGCGCTCGGCTTCGGCGCGGCCCTTCTGCGGATCGCCCTGATGATCGGCGAAAACCAGCTTGATCTTGGCGCCGCCGAGGCCCGCAAGCCCGGCGTTCTTGGCGGTCGGCAGATCGAGATCATGCGAGTTGTTGACGATATCGACCGCGGTTTCCAGCGCATGACGCGCATCCGCGCCGATCTGGGCCGTCGGTCCTGTCAGAGGCCAGATGCAGCCGATCAGGATTTCCTTGCCGGCTTGCGCAAACGCGCGCGTTCCCGCCAACGACAGAGCGACACCGGACAACAATACTTCGCGACGATTCATCGACAATACTCCCTGGTTTAACGCAGCCTCATGTCTTGGCAGAGGCTTCGCGGCTGATCTGTCGTAACTCGCAGGCAAGGCTCTTACTGAATCGAAAATTCCGAATTGCGAACGTCTGTCACCAGCATGAAGCCCGGCGCGTGGGTGATTGCGAAGGCTGGCCGCGACTGCAGGATGACCGATTGCGGTGTGACTCCGCACGCCCAAAATACCGGCATTTCATCCGGCTGAATGCTCACTGCGTCGCCATAGTCGGGCTTGGCTATATCCTTGATGCCGATCAGTTCCGGCTTGTCGATATGCACCGGCGCGCCATGCACCGCCGGGAAGCGTGTGGTGATCTGGATCGCGCGGATCGCTTCCGCAGGCTTGAACGGACGCATCGAGACCACCATAGGCCCTGCGAATGGTCCCGCAGACGCGCAGGGAACGTTGGTGCGATACATCGGGACGTTGCACTTCTCCTCGATGTGGCGAATTTTCAGTCCGTCCGCGATCAGCGCTTCCTCGAATGAAAACGAACAACCAATGACGAAGGCGACGAGATCGTCCCGCCAGTGCGCCATGATGTCCGTTGGCTCCTCACTCAATTGCCCGTCGCGCCAGACCCGGTAGCGCGGAATATCCGTGCGGATGTCGAGGTCGATGCCGAGCGCGGGAATCCGCGGATCGCCGACTTCGGACATACCGATGATCGGACACGGCTTGGGATTGAGCTGGCAGAAACGATGAAAGGATGCCGCGAGTTTTTCCGGCACGACGGCGAGGTTGCCTTGAACATAACCGGGCGCAACACCCGCGGTGACGTCAACCTTGCCGGATCGATAGGCCAGCCGCGCGTCCCGGCTTGGCAGGCCAGCGCCGAGACTATGAACCGATCGAGACACCTGTTCGGCCGCCGAGAGCATAGGACCCCTCCATTTCTCGTCAAAAGAGTGGATCATTGCCCCACGATAAAGTCTAGTCGCGTTTTCTTATAAGAAACGATAAGCTGGACTAATAGGTGTGGGGCTACGGCATGGTGGATTTCAAATCGATCGAGACATTCCTCTGGGTGGTGACGCTCGGGAGCTTTGGCGGCGCGGCGCGCAAACTCAACACCACCCAGCCTGCGATCTCGCAGCGCATCTCGCAGCTCGAAGCCGAGATGGGCGTGAAGCTGCTGCAGCGTGACAGCCGCTCCGTGATGCCGACACCGAGCGGACGGCAGATGATGCAATACGCCGAGAAGCTGATCGGGCTTCGCGCGGAAATGCTGGCCGCCGTGATGGATCGCTCGGCGATGCGCGGCGTGCTGCGTCTCGGCGTTTCGGAAACCATCGTCCACACCTGGCTGCCGAAACTGATCGAGCGCGTCGCCAGCACGCACCCCAATCTGTCGCTTGAAGTCGAAGTCGACATCACACCCAATCTTCGCGCGCGTCTGCTGGCGCAGGAAATTGACCTCGCCTTCTGTCAAGGGCCGTTGTCGTTATCGAACGTGCGCAATCGCGTCCTGTGCGATTACCCGATTTCCTTTGTCGCCAGCCCGTCGCTCGGTCTCGGCAGCGGTGTTCTGACAGTTCATGATCTCGCGCGCTTTGCGATCATCACGTTCGCGCGCAAGACGCAACCTTATGAAATCGTGCGCTCTCTGTTTAACCGGCCCGATCTGCCGCAGACCCGGCTACACGCCAGCGCCTCGCTGGCGACCGTGATCCGGATGGCGACCGACGGCATCGGCGTCGCGGTGATCCCGACGGCGATCGTCGAGCGCGAACTCGCGGAAGGCCAACTGCGTCTTCTGTCCACAGATCTCCAGGTGCCGACGCTCACGTTCGCCGCAAGCTGGCTCGCCTCACCCGACACGCTGGCCGCCGAACTGGTTGCCGATCTTGCCGTGAAACTCGCACAAGGCGAAGTCGACACGGCCGCCACGCGCAATGTCAGTGCTGCGACGGTGGCGGCTCGTCCGGTATCTCCAGCGCTTCCGTGAACGGAAATTCGAGCACGATCTCACCGGCAGCGTCAGTGACTTCCAGAGATGCCGACAAGAGGCTCGGGTCCTTACCTTCCTCCTGAAGAATTTGCCGGATGGTCGCGCGCGCCACACGCCAGGCGTGATCGGGATCGCGCAATTCAGCGCCTTCAGGGTCCGGAATAAGCGTCTGGCCGATGCGGGTGTTGAAGAAATAACGGGGCATATCTGAAACCTAGGACTGACACCGCAAACCCACAAGGGCGGCCTGCATTTCCGCGCGGCGATAGCAGTTGATCTGGATGGGCCTTTTGATGCCTAAGTGAAAGGTATCTGACGGAATCATGACGTGCATACTATCATCACCGAGCCGTTGTTCTATTTTGTGGCGGTTCCGGCGGTGGTCCTGCTGGGACTGGCCAAGGGCGGTTTTTCGGGTCTCGGCATCGCATCGACACCATTGCTGGCGCTTTACCTGCCGCCGCTGGAAGCCGCAGCCCTGATCCTGCCGATCCTGATCACGCAGGACATCATCTCGATCTATGTCTACCGGCGCGACTGGGATGCGTGGAACCTGAAAGTCATGTTGCCCGGTGCGATTGCCGGCATGGCGCTCGGATGGCTGCTGGCCTCGCACCTGTCGGATGCCTTTGTGCGGATCATTATCGGCCTCATCGGACTGGCGTTCGTCGCCAACACCTGGCTGCGCCGCAACAGGATCGAACCGCATTCGGCGACCACAATCAGCGGGGTATTCTGGGGCGGCATCTCGGGCTTTACGTCGTTCATGACCCAGGGCGGCGGACCACCATTTCAGGTTCATGTCCTGCCGCAGCGCCTGCCAAAGCTGACGCTGGTCGGCACCACCACGATTTTCTTCGCAGTGGTCAATGTCCTGAAGATCGGCCCCTACTTCGCGCTTGCGCAGTTCACGACAAAGAACTTCGCGACGTCGTTGCTCCTGCTGCCAATCGCGGTGCTCGCGAACTTCGCCGGCATCTGGCTGGTCAGAAAAACACCGACCGGATTGTTCTATAACATCGCCTACGTGCTGTTGTTCGTCATCTCGCTGCTGCTGCTGTGGCAGGGCGTGGCGGCGGTGGTCTAGATCATCGGCAGGCTGCGCGGCTCACGGCCCAGCGGAAATACCTTTTCGAGTGCGGCAATGTCGCTCTCCGTCAACGTCAGGTTGCCTGCCCCTGCGTTGTCCGCTGCATGGCCCGATGAGGAAGCCTTGGGGATCGCGAACACCGACGGCCACCGCGTCAGAAACGCGAGCGCCACCTGACGCGGCGTTGCGCCATGTCGCGCCGCGACCTCCTGCAGCACCTTGCCGCTTGCCGACTGCACGTCGGGGAAGTCGTCATGGCCGAACGGCGAGTAAGCCACGACCGCGACGCCATGCGCTTCGCACCACGGGATCACCGAATGTTCGATGGCGCGTTCGTTCAGATGGTACAGCACCTGATTGCAGGCGATGCGGCCCTCGCCCGCGACATCGAGGACCTCCGCAAGATCGCCCGCGTCGAAATTGCTCACACCCCATGAGCGGATCTTTCCGTCGCTCACCAGCTGTTCAAGGGCCGCGACTGTATCTTCCAGCGGATATGACCCGCGCCAATGCAAGAGATAGCAATCCAGCCGATCGGTCTGGAGCCGTTTCAGCGAGCGTTCGCAGGCCTGCACCGTGCCCTTGCGCGACGCATTGCTCGGCAACACTTTTGAGACCAGAAATACCTCATCGCGCCGACCGGCCATCGCCTCGGCAACAACCAGCTCCGCATCATCATACATTTCCGCGGTGTCGATATGGGTCATGCCGAGGTCCAGACCATTGCGCAAGGCCGCGATAGCGGATGCGCGATGACCCCGATCGATGTACCAGGTGCCCTGCCCGATGACCGAGACCTGCTTGCCCGTCTCGCCGAATGATTTGTTCTTCATGCCATACGCTCTCAATAGCCCGTCATTTCCAGATAGCCGATGCCGGTGTGGCTGCCTTTGAAGCTGATCGGGCCTTCCCAATAGGCGAAGCGCGTGCCCATCCAGCTTTTCGCGTTCAGCGGCACGCTGTCGATCTTCAACCCTCGCTCGGGAACTGCGACGCTCCACGTTGTCGGCAGCTTGCGGCCGTCGATATCGGTCGAACTGGTCGGCGTCATTGTTATCGCAGTCGATGCAAGCGGCACCGAGTGCCCGCCGCCATCAATCCAGTTTCCGGCGAAATAGTTCCGCCCATCCTTCTGTCGCAGGCGAAACAGCATGACCTTCTCGCCTGAATCGAGATGCAGCGAGAACCAGTCCCACCCGGTCTGGTCGGACGCCAGCGGCTGGCTACTCCATTCGCGGTCCATCCACGCACGGCCCGTGACGGCGACCTGTTTATCGCCCAGCACGATCGTGCCCGTCGCTGCAAAGTACGGCTGGCTAAAATAGTACGACGCCTGCCCGCGCTCGGATTTCTTGCTGTAGCCGCCATCACCTTGCAGCACCAGCGGACGATCGGCTGCGAGATCTAAGGCGTAACTGAAATCCGAACCCGATGCCGAGACTGCGAGCGGCGCGACGTTCTGCGCGTTGAAACCGTCAAGTCCGCGCGTTTCCCATGAATCGATCCAGGCACGAAACGGCGTCGCCTCCGCGCTCGCCTGACCGACGCCGCCGCGCGCGAACTTCTCGGCATAGCGATGCACGGTCGCACTGGTGACCGCCGCATGCCCCATCCAGATTTGCTGATTGGCCCAGCCGTCCTGCTGTGCGCCGGGTGCCATGGCCTGCCTGAACAGCGTCCATTGCGCGCCCCACTGTGCGCCGATGGCGTCGCTCAAATTCGCGGTGAGATACCACCACTCGATCCGGTAATCCGGATGCGGGCCATGATCGCGCGGAAATTCGAGCGTTCTTCCCGGAACGACCGCGGCAAATCCCTCGCTTTCGCCGCCCAATCCGGCAAAGCCCTGCGCGCGCGCGAACCCGCCACTGAGCGTTGCGAGCAAACTGCCACCCACGAAGGCGCGACGGTCGATATGAGTTTTATCGCTCATTGGCGAAAATCTTCGCAAGGGTTGCGGGTTGCAACCGGATCAGCCGGAGAATCGGCAGGCACGTCGCCAGCAACGCTGCCAGCATCGCAACCGCAAGCAGTTCCAGCAACTGCGCAGGGAAAACATGCAGCGGCAGACGCCAGCCGAACGCCTTGACGTTCACCACGGCCACCAGACACCACGCCACCAGAATTCCGAGCGGCAGCGCCAACAGCGCCGTGATGAACGCAACCGACATGGTTTTCAGCAGTTCGATCCCCGCGAGCCGCCGCCGCGTCAGCCCGAGCGCCCACAGCGGCGCCAATTGCGGAAGCCTGCTGTTGCTGAGCGTCAGGAGGCTTGTGAGCAGCGCGATCCCGGCAACACCGAGCGTGAAGGCGTTCAGCGCCGACGTCACCGAGAAGGTGCGGTTGAAGATGCGAGTGGACTCGGCCTTCAACGTCGCCTGATCCAGCAAGCGGCTGGTATCGAGTCCGAATTTGTCGCGAATGGCCGCGACGAGTTCGGGTACTTTGGCCGGCGTCACACGCAGCCCAAATCGCGTGCGGGCAATCTCCGGCCATCGTTTGGCGAGCGCGTCGATGTCGATGCCGATCTGACCTTTCGGGTTGCCGTAATCGGGATAGATCCCGGCAACCTCAACCTGCCACTGTCCCGTCGTCGCCGGAAGCACGATGCGCTCGCCGAGGCGAACTTTGAGCCGCCGCGCCAGTTGTTCACTGACCAGCGCCCCCTCGCCTGCGCGCACCTTGTCCCAAATGTGCGGCATCGACTCCAGCAACGGCCAGCGTTCGCGATAGGTCGCGTGATCGGCAAAGCCAAGAACTTCGACGGGCAACGTGTCCAGCGTCACGTCGGTGCGCCATGCCGGCAGAATGGCTTCCACTTCGGGCCGTTGACGCAGCCACGTCAAAATCTCCGCGCCTTGCGCATCGCTGTTTGCATTCAGATAAACCTCGGCCGCGAGCCGGTCGTCGAGCCAGTTGGTGAACGTCCGCGAGAAACTCTGCACCATGGTGCCGACCCCGACATTCACGGCGAGCGCGAGCAGCAGCGCCATCAGCGCCAGCGACAATCCCGGCAGTTGCTGCCGGCTGTCAGCCCAAAACCATTTGACCAGCGGACGCTCCGTGCCGCGCTGACCGAAGCTCAGCATAGCGCCAAGGAGCACCGGCAACGCCAGCGCCGCCGCCAGCAGCAATCCCGCCAGCACCAGAAATCCAGATGCAAGGGAATCGCCGAAGTAGAAGCATCCCGCAGCGGCGATGACGACAGCGAGCGCAAGCAAGCCCTGCCGCTTCAGCCATCGTTGCTGCTCCTGTTGCCAGGCATAGGGCTGCGCCGCAGCCAGAACAGGAAGGCGATAGATGCGATAGAGCCCCGCACCCGCTGCGAGCAGCGCACCGAGAATGCTCATGCCGAGACCCGACAGCCACCAGCTTGCTTTCAGCGTGAGCTGTCCCGGAACCTGTGCGCCATAAAGCCCGCGCAGGCTTGCGGCGACATCGGGCAGCAGGAACGCCGCGACGAAATAACCGCAGATCAACCCGACAATGCCTGAGACGATCGCCAGCGATACCAGCTCAATCACCAGCACAACGGTGAGCGCCCGCGCCGACACCCCGCAGGCGCGCATGGTCCGCAACATCGGCAGCCGCTGCTCGAACGCGAGCCCAACCGCCGAGTGCACGATGAAGAGCCCAACCACGAATGACAGGAGGCCGAATGCCGTGAGATTCAGATGGAAGCTGCTGGTGAGACGCTCAAGATCGCTCGGCGCGCCCGCTTCCGTCAGTCGCAGCCTGTCGCCGACGACCTGCTCGAGCGTCGGCCGCTTTCCACTACTCTGTTCGCCGACCAGAAGCCGCGACACCTGATCCGGTATTTTGAGAATGCGCTGCGCGACGCCGATGTCGACCACCAGAACACCCGGCGCGAGATTGTCCTGCACAGCCAGCGGCGGCAGCGATGTCGCGCCGCCGATCACCGGCGAGGCGCCTTCGGATAACTTCAGGTCGGACAATGTCTCCGGCGCAACAAGCGTTTGTCCGGGCGGCATGAGGAACGTTTGCAAGTTCGCCTGGCCGATATCCGGCGCAGGCCCCGCGCCCGCAGGCAGGGACACCGGCTCGATGCCGAGCAGCCGGAATGACCTTCCGCCGATCAGGACGCGGCCTTCCACCACCGGCGACACCGGCCAGTTGGCGCGGCGCAGATCGACAAAGAGCTGCTGCGAAAACGATGGACTGTCGCGGCCAACCAACATCGCCGTGTTGCCGCCGCCAAATGTTGCTGCCGCGCGGTCGTAGCTGCTGCGCGCCTGTTGATTGAGCGCCTGCACGCCGCTCCACAGCGCGGTGGCTGAAATCAATCCGACCAGCAAGGTAGTCAGTTGCATCCGGTGCCGTTTCCAGTGGCTCAACAGACCCACGAAAATCCACAGCGGGCGCGTCATGTGATCCGTCCCGCGGTGAGATGGACCCGCCGGTCGAGCGTCGCGGCGAGCCGCTCGCTGTGCGTCACCATAAGAAAGCCGCAGCCGGTGCGCGCGACCAGGTCGCGCGCAAGCGCCAGCACATCGTCGGCGGTTTTCTCGTCGAGATTTCCAGTCGGCTCGTCAGCCAGCAGCACCAGCGGCTTGATCGCCAGCGCGCGCCCGATCGCGACGCGCTGCTGCTGTCCGCCGGACAGTTGCTCCGGATAACGGTCGAGCAGCGCGCTCAACCCAAGGCGCTGCACCAGTTCGTCCTGCCACACCGGATCGTGACGTCCCGCGATCCGCGCCTGAAACGCGAGGTTATCGTCGACTTGAAGGCTTGGGATCAGGTTGAATTGCTGAAACACGAGGCCGAGCCGGTCGCGCCGCATGGCCGCACGATCGCCGTCCGAGAGATCGGATACCAACGCGCCGTCGAGCCAAACTTCGCCGCTGTCCGCCTTGTCGAGACCTGCGATCAGATGAAGAAGCGTGCTCTTGCCGCTGCCGGACTCGCCGGTAAGCGCCACGCTTTCGCCTGCGGCCAGCGCAAGATCGACGCCGCGCAAAACCGCAAGCTGCTCCTCCGACGTCCGATAGGATTTGGTGAGGTTGCGAACCGTCAGCATGATCGCGGCGATCATACACTCCCGCGAAGGGAGCGTACAATCGCCGCGACGTTCATATCAGCGTATCAGGTCAGATTGAGTTCATACTTCTCGATGTCCTTGGCCCGCTCGGAGCCTGCTGCCGCCCGGTGATCGGTCGCGATCATGGTGTACACCGCTGGCAGCACGAACAGCGTGAACAGCGTGCCGATCGTCATGCCGGCCACGACGACGAGGCCGATGGAGAAGCGGCTCGCGGCACCCGCGCCGCTGGCCGTCAGCAACGGCAGCAGGCCGGCGACCATCGCCGCGGTCGTCATCAGGATCGGCCGCAACCGGACCCGCGCAGAGTGTTCGATCGCGGTTCTGCGATCCAGACCTTCCTTCAACTGGAGCTCGTTGGCGAACTCCACCATCAGGATGCCGTGCTTGCTGATCAGTCCGATCAGCGTCACCAGACCGACCTGCGTGTAGATGTTGATTGTCGCGAGGCCGAAGTACAGCGGAAGCAACGCGCCCGAGATCGCCATCGGCACCGAGATCAGGATGACCAGCGGGTCGCGGAGACTTTCGAACTGCGCGGCCAGCACCAGGAAGATGATGATGAGCGCGAACAAGAAGGTGACAGCGAGCTGATTTCCTTCCTGCACGTATTGTCGCGAGTCCGCGAGAAAGTCGCGGCTGAAGCCCGCGGGCAGTTGCTTGGCCTGCTCCTCGAGGAATTCAACGGCCCGGCCGACCGTGACGCCCGGCATTGGCACAGCCTGGAAGGTTGCCGAGTTCAACTGGTTGAAATGCGTCAGCGCGTTCGGATTGGTCTTGGTTTCGATGCTGACAATGGTCGAAAGCGGAACCTGCCGGCCACCGTTCGTTGCGACGTAATACTTCTCCAGCGATTCCGGCGACAGTCGAAGATCACGCGGCACCTGCGGGATCACCTGATAGGAGCGCCCTTCCAGATTGAACCGGTTGACGTAGTTACCGCCAAGCAGCGTCGACAGCGTGGTGCCGACCGCCGCCATGTTGATACCGAGATCGTTCGCTTTCGACCGGTCGATGTTGACGCGCACCACCGGCTGGTTGAACGCCAGATCGCTGTCGGCCACGATGAACAGGCCGCTCTCGCGCGCCGCCTTCTTCAGCTTTTCCATCTGCTCGAAGACCGCCTGGAATCCGCTGGTGGTGCTGATCACCATCTGGATAGGCAAGCCGCCCGGCCCGCCTGGCAATGGCGGCAGGTTGAACGCGAACGCGTTGACGCCTTCAATCTTGCTCAGTTCATTCTGAACCAAGGGTTTCAGCGCAAGCGACGACCGCGTCCGCTCATCCCACGGTTTCAGGATCATGCCGGCGATGCCGTTGGCAGGTCCGCTGATGCCGTTGATGATGAAACGCAGATCGGTTTCCGGGAAACTTCCGAAAGCCTTGTCGAGCTTGGTGCCGTAATAGTTGCTGTAGTCGATATTGGCGTACTGCGGCGCCTTGGTCACCGAGAAGAGGATGCCCTGATCTTCTTCCGGCGCCAGCTCCTTGCTGGTGTTCATGTACATGAAGCCGACCAGGAACAGGATGGTCGCGCAGAAAAGAACGGTGATCGGGCGGTAGTCCAGCGAGCGGTCGAGCTTGCGCCCATACCAGCGGGTCACCTTGCCGAACACGTTATCGACGATCTTGGCGAACTTGCCGTGATCGCTGCCGCTCTTCAGCAGCACCGAGCACATCATCGGCGATAGCGTTAGCGCAACGACGCCGGAGATGATCACGGAGCCCGCGAGCGTAAACGCGAATTCACGGAACAATGCACCGGTCAGACCGCCGAGGAATCCGATCGGCGCATACACCGCCGCCAGCGTGATGGTCATGGAGATGACCGGCCCGACGATTTCCCGCGCGCCGACCAGCGAGGCTTCAACGGGCGATTTGCCCTCCTCCAGATGCCGGTGGATGTTTTCGACCACGACAATCGCGTCGTCGACCACAAGTCCGATGGCGAGCACCATCGCCAGCAGCGTCAGCAGGTTGAGCGTAAAGCCCATCGCCAGCATCAGGATGCAGGCGCCGACCAGCGATAGCGGAATGGTGACGACCGGAATGATGACCGAGCGCAGCGAGGCTAGGAACAGGAAGATCACGACGACCACGATGACGACCGCCTCGACCAAGGTGTTGCGCACCTCGTCGATCGACGACTGAATGAACTTGGTCGAATCGTAAGCCACCCGCATTTTCAGCGACGGCGGCAGATTGCGCTCGATCTCCGGGAACAGCGCGCGAACGCCCTTCACGATGTTCAGCGGGTTGCCCTGAGGTGTCGACTGCACGCCGATGAAGATGGCCTGCTGGCCGCTCAGCGACACGCTGGAATCCGTGCTCTGCGCCCCCAGTTCGACGGTCGCGATATCCTCAAGCCTGACGAATCCGCCATCCTTGGCCTTCACGGTCATCCGCTTGAACTGGTCGATACTGGTCAGGTCGGTATTGGTCGTCACGTTGGAGACGATGAAATACCCTTTGGTTTGACCGGCAGCGGCCTGGAAGTTGTTGGCCCTGATGGCCGCCTGGACATCGTCCGGCGACACATTGCGGCCGGCCATACGCGCCGGATCGAGCCAGATGCGAGTCGCCAGCGTCTGCGCGCCGAGAATATCGGCCGACGCGACGCCGTCGACTGTCGCCAGGATCGGCTGCACCACGCGCGCGAGATAGTCGGAAATCTGCGGTCCGCTCAGTTCGTCGCTGGCGAAACCAAGATACATCACCGCCGTGGTCTGACCGGTCGATTTGGTGATGACGGGATCGTTGGATTCTCTCGGGATCAGATACCTGACCGAGCTTACCTTCGAACTGACTTCCGTCAGCGCCGAATTCGGATCGACGTTGAGCTTGACGTAGACCGTGATCGTGCTCAGGCCCTGCACCGACGACGACGTGATGTAATCGACGCCTTCCGCCGACGCCACCGCCTGCTCGATCGGCTGCGTGATGAAGCCCTGCATCAGATCCGGCGACGCGCCGGGATACGACGTCGTGATGGTGACAACGGTATTCGATAGCTTGGGATACTGACGAATTCCCAGATGCGTCGCCGCCTGGAAGCCGATCAGCAGTATCAGCAGGCTGACGACAAGCGACAGCACCGGCCGCTTGATGAAGATATCAGTGAAGGCCATGAGCGGCGCTCCGTTCAAAAATCAATTGCGCGGCGGCTGCGCGGGAATCGGCGGCGGCGGATCGGCCGAGATCGCGACGGCCGAACCGGACTGGAGCTTGAGCTGTCCCACGGCGACGACACGATCGCCGGGTTTTACGCCGCTGGTAATGACGACCCGCCCGTGAATGCGAGGACCGGTCTTCACAAAGGTCCGGTCCGTCTTCAGCGAAGCCTTCCCGTCCGCATCCTTGGTTTCGGTGATCAGCCAGACGGAATCGCCGTAGAGCGTGTAGTCAACAGCGGTCTCCGGCACGGTGACCACCGCAGGCTTCGGCGGCAGTTCAACTGTGGTGGTCGCAAACATGCCGGGTTGCAGGATACGGTCCGGGTTCGCCAGCGTGGCCTGAATCCGCACGTTGCGGGTGTCGGCACTGATCTGCGGCTCGATCGTAGTGATCTTGCCCTCGAAGGTGCGGCCCGGATAGGCGTCCACAACGATGCGAACGGTCTGGCCGACATTGAGAACCGCGCGGTCCTTTTCAGTCGCCGTGAAGTTCAGGAACAGTTGCGACAGATCGGTCAACGAGACGATCTGCGTTCCGGCGCTCAGATACTGGCCGAGTTCGACCATACGCACGCCAAGGTCGCCGTCGAACGGCGCCTTGATCCGCTTCTGCGAAATGATCGCTTCGGTCTTGGCAACCGCTGCCTGGGCCTGATCGAAAGCCGCCTGGGACTGGTCGACGGTCGCCTGCGGACCGAAACTCTTCGCTGCCAACGCCTTGGCACGATCAAGCGCAAGCGAGGCAGCCAGTGTCTGTGCCTTGTAGCTGGCAAGGTCGCTCTGGTCCGGCGCATCAAATATTTGAAGGAGCGGATCGCCCGCCTTCACCTTCGCGCCTGCCGTGAACAGTATCTCGGTGACACGGCCGTTGACGTCGGTGGTGACGTTGACCTGATGAACCGCGGCGAGATCGCCGACGCCGGTCAGCAGGTTCGGCAGTACTTCCGATTTCGCTTCAGCAACGGCAACGTTGGTCGGCGGCGGCTTCATGCTGGCGAAGTATTTTTTGATTCCTTCGCTACGAAGGTGGTTGAAGCCGACAATGACCACCAGCAACAGCGCAAGTGCGCCGCCGATGATGATCATCCAGCGCCGCATACGCACCGGCTTGTGCTGCGTCTTTTCGCTCGACGAAGGGGGCTGATGAGAAGGTGTGCTCTTGGCGTCCATGTTATGCACTTTCCGCAATCCGGACCGCCGCATCCGAGAGCGGTGGAACGGTATCCAAATAAGAATTGATAGCCCGGCCGCTCATTCCGATTCCTCGCAGAATGAACTGGCAAATCTGACGTTCGAAGTCCGGTGCGCTGGGATACGTCAACGAGGGAGTCGCAGGAAGCCTTGCCAGGGCAATCATGTGAACAACCTGATGCGCGAACCAGAAAAGGTTTAGCGATTCTCCCTCGACCCGCTCCACGTCGCCCGCTTCGATGGCGCTTTCAAGCGAGGCCTTGAAGATGGGGCCGATCAGGTCTCCGATTTTGTCATAGAGCAGCCTTGCGAATTCGCCATCGGTCAACTGGCTGGAGATTAGCAGCCTGACGCGCTGGGCGTCTTCCTGATCCGGCGCATCGGTGGCGCGTATAAAATGCACAACCATTTCGCGGATAAGAATGACTAGCGTCGCCGTCGATGGTTTCAGCTCGCGCAGCCGAATCAGCTCCGGATCCGCCTCACAGGCTTCCGCGAGAATTTCGGTATAGAGTGCGGCTTTAGTTGGGAAATGCTTGAACAGCAGCCCCTCGGAGATGCCTGCGGCCTGCGCGACGCTGCGCGTCGTCGTCCCCGCAAAACCGTACAGGGCGAAACAACGTTTGGCCGCTTCCAGGATTTGCTCCCGGCGGAGATCGCTTGTCAGTCTGATGGTGCTCATTCGGCGTGTGAGTAAGCACTCACTTAGCCCAAAGTCAATCGGATTTGCTGCTCTGCAGCGCGCAATTCCGCCACATTTGAACCACTGCGCGCCCCGCCGCACAGGGCACCGGCACCGCATACTGATCCGTCGGCGTGGAACAGCGCGTCATCGCGACGAACGCGCCGGTTCCCTGTGTTGATTGTCCCGCGTTCGGCTCACAACCAACCCGCGTTGCAATGTTCTGACGCTGCCCAGAAAGGAGGTCTTGCCTAAATCGATCGAACCCGCCTCAATGCGCTCCAACGAATGGTCCCTGCGTCAGCAGGAAGACCGCAAGGCCCGTAATGAACAGGGTCACGAGGGGGAGATGGTATGACGACGGTAAATACACCGCCGGGCAGTGACCCGACGGTCATTTCCGACGAGGCTTTGCGCAAGGCCGAGGAATTCATCGAAGCGGATGAGGGAGCGACCAACAGGCTCGGCGGACTGGCCGGCCAGACCGTCACCGTCATCGCCATCGCAATGAGCCTGTTTCATCTGTATGCGGCCTACGCGATCGTCCCGACGCAGGAACTGCGCTACACTCACGTCGCGTTCACGCTGGTGCTCAGCTTCCTGCTGTTTCCATTGGCCGCGCGCTTTCGCAACCGCGTGCGCTGGTGGGATGTGATCCCCGGCATTCTTGCCGTCGCGACCATCGCCTACGCATTGTCGGGCGGCGACGATTTCACCGACCGAGCCACGACGCCCGATCGCTGGGACGTTATCGTCGGCATCATCTTTATCGTCCTCGTGCTGGAGGCGACCCGCCGCACCACGGGCGCGATCATGCCAGTGGTCGCCGTCTTTTTCATCGCCTATGCGATGCTGGGCCCGCATCTCCCTGCCCCCTGGACGCACCGAGGCTATGACCTGTCGCGGCTGGTCGGACATCTATTCATCACGCTCGAAGGTATTTTTGGCGTCGCGGTCGATGTGTCGGCGACGCTGATCATCCTGTTCACGATCTTCGGGGCGTTTCTCCAGCAGTCGGGTGCCGGAAAATTCTTCATCGATTTCTCGCTGGCGATGATGGGCGGCAAGCCGAACAGTGCCGGGCGCACCGTGGTGCTGTCATCATTCCTCCTCGGCGGGCCGTCAGGATCGGGCGTCGCCACGACAGTGATGATCGGCACCGTCGCCTATCCGATGATGAAGAAGGCCGGCTTCGAGAAAAACGCCGCCGGCGGACTTCTCGCCGCGGGCGGACTTGGAGCCATCCTGTCGCCGCCGGTGCTGGGCGCTGCGGCGTTCCTGATCGCCGAGTTTCTCAAGATCAGCTATCTCGACGTGATCTGGATGGCGACCATCCCGACCTGTCTCTATTACCTCTCGCTGCTGATTATGGTCGAGCTTGACGCCAAGCGCTTCCATGCGCGCGACGTCGACTTCAAACCGGAGTTGTCGCTCGGCACAATGAC
This sequence comes from Afipia massiliensis, assembly GCF_014203115.1. GTDB lineage: Bacteria > Pseudomonadota > Alphaproteobacteria > Rhizobiales > Xanthobacteraceae > Afipia > Afipia massiliensis. The sequence continues at coordinate 738,179 of NZ_JACHIJ010000001.1, forward strand.
CAAGCGGTACGGCTTCCACTTCATCTCCCTCATCGCCGTCGTCTTCTTCATGGTGATCGGTTATTCGCCGGCATTGTCGGTGTTCTACGCGATCATCACCACATTCGCGCTGAGCTTCCTGCGCAAGGATACCGCGCTGATGCCTCCGAAGCTGAAGCGCGCGCTGGCTGATGGATCAATCGGTGCGCTCAATGCCGCCACGACCTGCGCATGCGCCGGCATCGTCGTCGGCATCGTGACGCTGACGGGGCTCGGCCTGAAGTTCTCGTCGATCGTGATTGCCTACGCCGGCGGCAGCCTGCTGCTGACGGCGATCTACACGGCGCTGATCGTCTGGATCATCGGACTCGCCGTGCCTGTCACGGCGTCCTACATCATTTGCGCGGTGATCGCGGCCCCTGCCCTGATCAAGCTCGGGGTACCGGACTACGCCGCGCACATGTTCATCTTCTACTATGCGGTGCTCTCCGAGGTCTCGCCGCCGACGGCGCTTTCGCCTTTCGCGGCAGCCGCCATCACCGGCGGAGATCCCTACAAGACCACGCTGCAATCGTGGAAATACACCCTGCCCGCGTTCCTGGTGCCGTTCGTATTCGTGCTGGACCCGCAGGGCGTCGGACTGCTGCTCAACATTCCGAAAGGCGGCTCGTGGGTTGACGTCGCCGAAATCACCCTCAAAACCACGCTCGGCCTGATGGCGCTGGCGGCGGCTGCACAGGGCTGGGTCTTGCGGCGTACGACGTTGATCGAGCGCGGGCTGCTGATCCTCTCGGGGCTTCTGCTGGTGTTCCCGAGCCTGATCGAAGCTCTGATCGAAGCGGCGATTGGTCGCGATATCTCTTATACTTATGTACCCGGCGTCCTGATCGGATTGGGGGTATTGTTATGGCAGGCAAAGGGGCCGGCGCTTCAACGACCGGCCTGAACGTTTCACAGGGAGGAACACTGGAATGAAAAGAACGACAAAAATCGCTGCGGTGCTTGCCGTCGCGCTATCCGCTGGGCTGGCGCTGACCGCCCACGCACAGCAGAAGACGATGGCGATCGGAACGGGCGGCACCGGCGGCGTGTACTACCCGCTCGGCGGCGCGATCGCGAACGTCCTGTCTAAAAACCTGCCGAACGTGCAGGCCACCGCGGAAGTCACCGGCGGCTCGGTTGACAACCTCAAGCTCATCGGCACCGGGAAAAACGAACTCGGATTCACGATGGCCGATGCGGCGCTCGACGCCTACAAGGGCGAGGACAAGTTCAAGAGCGGAAAGATTCCGCTGCAGGCGCTCCTCGTGGTTTATCCGAACCGCATGCATGTCGTGACCGTTGAGAGCACCGGCATCAAGACGATGGCCGACCTCAAGGGCAAGCGCGTCTCCACCGGCTCGCCCGGCGGCGCGACCGAGGTCATGGCCTTCCGCGTGATCGAGGCTGCCGGTCTCGACAAGGACAAGGACATGAAGCGCGAACGCCTCGGCGTCGCGGAATCCGTCAACGCCATCAAGGACGGCAAGATCGACGCGTTCTTCTGGGTCGGCGGCATTCCCACCGCATCGGTCACCGACCTCGCCGCCACACCCGGCGTCAAGCTCAAGCTGATCGACCACGCCGACGTCGTCGAGAAAATGAATGCCAAGTACGGCAAGCTCTATAGCGCCGGCATCATCAAGGCCGGATCGTATCCAGGCTACGACGTCGACAACAAGATGGCCGAGGTCTGGAACATCATCGTCACCGGCGACAAGATGAGCAACGACGACGCCTACAACATCGTCAAGACGCTGGTGGAGAAGAAGGCCGATATCGTCGCCGTGCACAAGGAAGCGGAAAGCTTCTCGCTCGACAACCAGGTCCAGGATCGCTCCCCGGTTCCGTTCCATCCCGGCGCGATGAAATACTTCAAGGAAAAGGGCAAGGGCGGCTAGGCCCAAGCCAAATTGCTTCGATGAACCCCGGCTTCGCGCCGGGGTTTTTCGTTGCACTATAGAATGTCCTTCGGCGCATCCCGATCAATCGCGAAATCGTCGAACCACGGCTGATGGTTGCCTGCAATCGACGCTGCGATCATGCGCGAAGCGAGATAGCTGTAGGTGATGCCGTTGCCACCGTAACCGTACGCCGCATGAATACGCGGATGACCGGGCACACGCCCGATCAGCGGCAATCCGTCAGTCGTCGTGCCAAACGTTCCGGACCACACGAATTCGGCCACCGGCTCGGCATGCGACCACAGTCCGTTCAGCTTGCGCAGGATGGTCTCCGCCTTCGCCGGCATCAACTTGTCGCGTGCTTCCGGCTCGATCACCTGATCGTCGTCCTCGCCGCCCATGATGATCCGGTTGTCCCGCGTCGTGCGTGCGTAACTGTAATTCTCGGAAGCTTCCCAGATCAACGTGCCATCGCGCCAGATTGCGCCGGCCGCCTGCGGAGGTGTCGCGACGGCCCAGCTCGACGAAATCTTGTGAAGACTGGAGGTGAGAAATTCCGGCATCACATAGCCCGTCGCGAGAACGACCTGCTTCGCCTCGATCACATGACCGCTGTCGAGTTCGACAACGACCGCCTGCCCGCTGTTTTCATAGTTTTCAGCGCTGGCATCGAAGATCTTGGCACCATGCGACGTCGCCATCGCCAGCAGTGCCTGACACAGCAACAACGGGTCCGCATCCGCCGAGCCTATCGAGTGGATCGCTGCCTCCCGGTAGAGGCCGAACTGTTCCAGCAGCGTCAGGTGATCCAGATATTCGCCGGGCAGCCCGGCACGCATGCGAAGCGCGTGTTCGGCCTGCAATTCGCGCGCACCGACTTTGCCTGCCGCCAGATACAGCGAACGCTTGTGCCGCATGCCGCATGCGAGTTGGTGCTTATTCACCAGTTCAGCCAGCCCGCTGACCGCGCTGAAGCTGCGGCGATAGGCGTTCGCGGCACGCTCGAATCCATACATGGCGGTGAGATCGCTCAGGGAGCTGTCGATCTCCCACAGCAGCATCGCGGTGCTCGCTGTCGTGCTGCCGAGACCCGGGCGCTGCCGGTCGATGATACAGACCTCATGGCCCTGCGATGCAAGATGCTCGGCCGCCAGCGAGCCGGTGACGCCGGCGCCGACAACGAGAATCTCACAGCGGAAATCCCGGTCGACGGACGGGCGGACGGGCTGCACGAGCCGGTGGCTCCACGGCGACGTGCCTCCGCGCAAATCGTTTTGCCGAACTCTCTCTGGATCGAACATCATTCGCTTCAATCATGGCTGGAAACGGCACCCCCGTGTGCCGCAGCCATGATGACGCCAGAACGTGGCAAAAGTTCCGCCGTCAGGCCCCCTCGTCCAGCGCGACCAGCTCACGCTTCTTGCGCAGCGCCGGCAGCAGAGGCGCGATCAGCAGGATCGCGGCCACCGCGAGGCAGACCGCCGAGATCGGGCGCTGCACGAATGTCATAAGATCGCCCTGCGACAGGATCAGCGACTTGCGCAGGTTGTTCTCCATCAGCGGTCCGAGCACGAATGCGAGAACCAGCGGGGCCGGCTCGTATCCGAACTTGCGCATCAGGTAGCCGATGACGCCGAAGCCGACCATGACGTAGACGTCGAAGACATTGTTGCTGCTGCAATAAACGCCGACGATGGTGAACAGCAGGATCATCGGAAACAGCACGTTGTAGGGCAGCTTCAGCAACTGCACCCACATGCCGATCAGCGGCAGGTTGAGGATCAGCAACATGACGTTGCCGATATACATGCTGGCGATGATGCCCCAGAACAATCCGGGATTCTGGGTGATCAGCAGCGGTCCCGGCTGAAGACCGTGGATGACGAAGGCGCCGAGCAGCAGCGCCATCACGACGTTCGGCGGAATTCCCAGCGTCAGCAGCGGGATGAACGCGCCGCCAGCCGCGGCGTTGTTGGCCGCTTCGGGCCCGGCGACACCTTCGATGGCGCCCTTGCCGAAGCGCTCCGGCGTTTTCGACAGGCGCTTCTCCAGCGCATAGGAGCCGAATGAAGCAACCACCGCGCCGCCGCCCGGCAGAATGCCGAGGAAGAATCCGAGGATCGTTCCGCGCCCCATCGGTCCGGCGCTGGCCTTCCAGTCGGCCTTGCTGGGCAAAAGGTGCGAGATTTTCGCACTGATGACGTCCCGCTTGATGACCTGTTCGATATTGATCAGGACTTCGGCGACGCCGAACAGACCCATCACCACCGGCACCAGGCCGATGCCATCGATCAGTTCGAGACGGCCGAATGTCAGCCGCGGCATCGCGTTGATGCTGTCCAGCCCGATCAGGCCGAGCACGACGCCGATACACGCCATCAGCAGCGCCTTGGCCATCGAGCCCTGGGTGAGGAATGTCAGCACGACGAGGCCGAGCACCATCAGGCTGAAATATTCAGCCGGACCGAACGCAACCGCGACGCTGGCGAGCGAGGGCGCGATCAGCATCAATGCAATCAGCGAGAACGTGCCTGCGATGAATGAGCCGAGCGCGGAGATGCCGAGCGCCGGCCCGGCCCGCCCCTGCTTCGCCATCTGGTGACCGTCGAGACATGTCACGACCGACGCCGCCTCGCCCGGAATATTGACGAGGATCGACGTGGTCGATCCGCCATACATCGAGCCGTAGTAGATGCCGGCCATCATGATGATGCCGGACTCGGGCGTGCCGGACAGCGTCACCGGCAGCAGCAGCGACATCGCCGAGATCGGACCAATGCCCGGCAGCACGCCGACCAGCGTGCCGATGAACACGCCGATGAAACAGTAAAGCAGGTTGACCGGCTGAAGCGCGACGCCGAGACCGTGCGAGACGTTAACGAGAACATCCATGAGCTTGCCCGATCAACCGATACCGAAAATGCCCGAAGGCAACTGGATAAGGAGCGCGCGCTTCAGCACCCACCAGACGCCGAGCGGCGCCAGTACCGCGAGCGGAATCGCCAACGTCCAGCGCACCGGGTCGATGACACGCAGCAGCAGCAACAGCAGCGGGATCGACGACAGGAGAAACCCGAGCGGCTCAAAGAGGAATGCGAATAGTGAGAGGCAAGCGATGACGACCAGCGGCTTGGTCCAGCGCGTTCCGGCCCACAGCGACCCGACTGTCGGCCCTCCTTCCGTGACTGCCGCGATAATGATCGACAGCGCGAACAGGCACATCAGGATGCCCGTATAGAACAGAACGAATCCTGATCCGGGATCGTTGATGATTCCGATCTTGAGCTTGTAGCCCGACCAGATCACGAACATGCCGAGCGCGAGCCCGACCAGCCCCCCCCATAGTTCGGAGTTGTTCAGTCCGTTTTTTGCACGGCCCGCCTCTGCCATCGCCGATCTCCCCCAAGCGTCAGATCAGGGCCCGCGGCAAGCGCGAGCCCTGCATTAAGCGCGCAGACCTTTAGTTGGTCTTTTTGGCGAGCCCGAGCGTATCGATCACCTTGCGTTCGGAGTTGGTGACCTCGGCGACGAACTTCTTGTAGTCCTCGGTGTTCTTGTAATTTGCCACCATGTCGAACTTCGCCAGCGTCGCAACGACCGCCGGGTCTTCGATCGCCTTCTTGAAGGCATCATGCAGCTTGGCGACGATCTTCGGGTCCATGCCCTTCGGGCCCGCGATACCGAACGGCGAGTCATAGACCATGTCGTAGCCAAGTTCCTTGAGCGTCGGCGCATCGGGGAAGTTCGGCGAACGCTTCGACGTCCACACCATCAACAGACGCAGCTTGCCCGCATCGACCAGCGGCCGCCAGCCGGTGGAATCCGCCTGCAGCATGGTGTGATTGCCGAGCACTGCGGCGTTGGTTTCCGCGCCGCCCTTGAACGGCACCTGCGTCAGCTTGATGCCGGCCTTGCCAGCGATCTGCTCCATGCCGATATGCAGCGATGTTCCCGCACCCGGCGTCGCATATGTCACCTTGCCGGGATTGGCCTTGGCGAAATCCACCACGTCCTTCCATGTCTTGAACTGCGATTCCGCATTGGTGGTCACACCGAAGGTGTAGCCGGTCAGATGGACGATGTAGGTGAAATCCTTCTCCGGATTCCACGACACGTCCTGCATCAGCGGAAGACGGAACACGGTGATCGGTATCTGCGAAATGGTGTAGCCGTCCGGTTTCGCTGCCGCCGCCATCGTCGCCGGGCCGACCGTGCCGCCGCCACCGGCCTTGTTGTCCACCACAACCGGCTGCCCGAGAATCTTCGATGCGCTTTCGGCGATCGCGCGCATCGAGATGTCGGTCGATCCACCCGCAGGCCAGGGCACGATCAATGTGATCGGCTTGGTGGGGTACTCCTGCGCCATCGCGACACCGCAAACCGCCGCGAACGCAGCCGCGGCCAATCCGGTCTTCAGTACGGTTCGATAAGTCATAGATCATTTCTCCCTTGGAGGTTCGTGATGATGTCCGAACCTGTCTTGTTCTGTTTTTATGGACCGATGATCCCTGAAATCGGCGCGAAAGAAAAGCAAGGAGACGCATCAGAGTGCAGTTATTGCGACGCATCAGGCCGCTGCGTCGTTTAATCCCAGAATGTGCTACCTCTCGTTCGCTTAGCGAAACAGACCGCCCCACATTCAGACACCGCACCGCGCGTGCCCCGGAAACCCTGCCTCTTTTGGCATCATCGAATCGAGCCCAACGGCGTCGCGGATCGGCTATGGTCATGGAACCATCAGCACCCGGCCGTTGCCAACGGAGCCCTCAATGCACCGCGTTACCATCACCCTCGACGACGATCTCATGGCGGACCTGGACCGCATGATCGAGCAGCATGGCTATCAGAACCGTTCCGAAGCCATCCGCGATTTCGCCCGGGCCGGGATGCAGCAGGCGGCACAGGATGCCGGAAAGGCCGGCGGCGAATGCGTCGCCGCGCTGGTCTATGTCTACGATCACGCCGCACGCGATCTCTCAAGCCGCCTTGTCAACAATTTCCACAACCACCACGATCTGTCGCTGGCGACGCTGCACGTGCATTTGGACAACGATAACTGCATGGAGATCACCGCGCTGAAGGGCCGGACCGCCGACGTGCAGCATCTGGCCGATCACGTCATCGCAGAGCGCGGGGTCCGCTATGGCCGCGTGGTGATGATCCCCACCGACCCCGGCGCCAAGCCCTCCGCTGCGCGCAAGCGTCCGGCGCACCGGCACACCTGACCCTCCATTTCCGGAGATGTTTCCGGCACGAACCTGCGGTATCGATCCATCATGACAAAAGCCAGATCCAATCTTCAGATCGATTCTACGCGCCTCTGGGGCGATATCCATGAAACCGCTAAATTCGGCGCCACGCCGAAAGGCGGCGTGAAGCGCCTTACCCTTGGCGCCGAGGACAAGCAGGTGCGTGACTGGTTCCGCGCCGCCTGCGAGGCCGCGGGCTGCGAAGTCCGCGTCGATGCGCTCGGCACCATGTTCGCGATCCGGCCCGGCCGCGATATGTCGAAGCCGCCGATCGGGATCGGCTCGCACCTCGACACCCAGCCGACCGGCGGCAAGTATGACGGCATTCTCGGAACGCTGGCCGCGCTGGAAGTCGTCCGTGCCCTGAACGACGCCGGGATCGAGACCGACATTCCCGTTTGCGTCTGCAACTGGACCAACGAGGAAGGCTCGCGCTATGCGCCGGCGATGATGGCCTCCGCCGCCTATGCCGGCGACTACACCACTGACGATATTCTCGGACGGAAGGATGCCGACGGCATCACGGTGGCGGACGCGCTCGATACCATCGGCTATCGCGGCGCGGATGCGGTCGGGAAGCAAAAGTTCAGCGCCTTCGTCGAATTGCACATCGAACAGGGCCCGTTGTTGGAGGCCGAGAACAAGACCATCGGCGTGGTCGATCGCGGCCAAGGCATCATCTGGTACGATGGCACGATTTCAGGCTTCGCCAGCCACGCCGGCACGACGCCGATGCCGTTGCGCAAGGACGCGCTGGCGGCGTTCTCGGAGGTCGTGCTCGCAGTGGAAAAGATCGCGCGCGATCACGGACCAAATGCAGTCGGCACCATCGGCGAAATCAAGATCGACAATCCGTCACGCAACGTCATCCCCGGCGACCTCGCCTTCACGGTCGACATTCGCAGTTCGGAGTCAAACATTCTCGACAGCCTGCATAGCGCCATACAGGCCGCCGTCACCGAAATCGCCGCCCGCCGCAAGGTGAGCATCGATGTCCAGCAGATCTGGCGGAAAGAACCTACCGTCTTCAACACCACGCTGGTTGATGCAGTTGAGGCTGCCACCAAGGAGATGGGCTACAGCCACCGCCGCATCACCTCCGGCGCGGGCCACGATGCCTGCAATCTGGCGTGTGTCGTTCCAGCGGCGATGATCTTCGTCCCCTGCAAGGACGGCATCAGCCACAACGAACTGGAAGACGCGACACAGGCCGACTGCACGGCGGGCGCCAACGTGCTGCTGCATACGGTTCTGGCGCTGGCAGGCGTTGCATCTGCCCCGAATGCCAATAGCTAAGCTTAAAGTTCTCACCGGAAGCAAATCTCCATGACCACTCGCCCTCCCGCGGCTGCGCCCGTCGCCCCGCGCCGTCCCCACAGCTTCACGCACCACGGCATCACCGTGACCGACGATTATGCGTGGCTGAAAGATGAGAACTGGCAGGAGGTGCTGCGCGAGCCGTCCGTGCTCAAGCCGGACATTCGTGCCTATCTCGAAGCGGAAAACGCTTATGCCGATACGGTGCTCGGTCACACCACAGGGCTTCAGCAAAAGCTGGTCGCGGAAATGCGCGGCCGCATCAAGGAGGACGATTCCAGCGTCCCCTCGCCCGATGGCCCGTTTGCGTATTTTCACAAGTATCGCGAAGGCGGCCAGCACGAGCAGATCGCACGGCAGCCCCGTGACGGCGGCGAGGCGCGTTTCATCATCGACGGCGATGAACTTGCGAAGCAGACCGAATATTTCAAGTTCGGGGAAGCGCGCCACTCCCCCGACCATACGCTGGAAGGATGGAGCGCGGACGTTCGCGGCTCCGAATATTTCACCATCCGCGTCCGCGACTGGCAAACCGGAATCGACAGCGCCGATGTCATCGAGGAAACCGACGGCGGCATCGTCTGGGCGGCGGACTCGAAATCATTCTTCTACGTCAAGCTCGACGACAACCATCGCCCGATGCAGGTCTATCGCCACGTCCTCGGCACCCCGCAGTCGGACGACGCGCTGGTTTACGAAGAAAAGGACTCCGGCTGGTTCACGCATATCCATGAAAGCGCCAGTGGACGCTTCTGCGTCATCGCGGGCGGAGATCATGAAACGTCCGAACAGCGACTGATCGATCTGAGCGCACCGGAAACTGCTCCGCGCCTGATCGCAAAGCGCGAGGACGGCGTTCAGTACGCGGTCGCGGATCGCGGTGATCAGCTTTTCATCCTGACCAACGCCGACGACGCCATCGACTTCAAGATCGTCACCGCGCCGCTGGCCTCACCCGCGCGCAAGAACTGGCGCGACCTGATCCCGCACCGGCCCGGCACCTACATCATCGATCTCGAACTTTATTCCGGTCATCTGGTGCGGATGGAACGTACCAACGCGCTGCCGTCCATCGTCATCCGCGATCTTGCGACCCTGCAGGAACACGCCATTGCGTTCGACGAGGCGGCCTATTCGCTCGGCACCCTTGGCGGCTACGAATTCGACACCACTCAGATCCGGTTTTCCTACTCGTCGATGACGACGCCATCGGAAGTGTTCGACTACGACATGGTCAGCCGCCAGCGCACGCTGCGCAAGCGTCAGGAGATTCCGTCCGGCCACGATCCGGCGAACTATGTCACCACGCGGATCATGGCGACATCCAACGATGGCGCTCAGGTGCCGGTTTCGATCCTCCATCGCAAGGATCTGAAGCGCGACGGCAGCGCGCCGCTGTTGCTTTATGGATACGGCTCTTATGGCAGCTCTATGCCGGCGTCGTTCTCCGCAAACCGGCTGTCGCTGGTCGATCGCGGCTTTGTCTATGCCATCGCGCATATCCGCGGCGGCGCGGACAAGGGCTGGGGCTGGTATCTCGACGGCAAGCGCGAAAAGAAGACGAAAACGTTCGACGACTTCGCCGCCGCCGGCCAGGCGATGATCGAAGCGAGATACACTTCCGCGAAAAGGATCGTCGGCCACGGCGGCAGCGCGGGCGGCATGCTGATGGGCGCTGTGGCAAACCGCTCGGGCGAACTGTTTGCGGGCATCGTAGCCGAAGTCCCGTTCGTCGATGTGCTGAACACCATGCTCGACGAGTCATTGCCGCTGACGCCGCCGGAATGGCCCGAATGGGGCAACCCGATCGAGAGCGCGGCCGATTTCAAAACCATCCTGTCGTATTCGCCTTACGATAATGTTGCGGCGAAAGACTATCCCGCGATTCTGGCGATGGGCGGCCTCGCCGATCCGCGCGTCACCTACTGGGAACCAGCAAAATGGATTGCACGGCTGCGTCCCGTGATGACGGGTGGTGGACCGGTGTTGTTACGCACCAACATGGGCGCGGGCCACGGCGGCGCGTCGGGCCGCTTCAACCGGCTGGATGAAATCGCGATTGCTTACGCGTTTGCGCTGTGGGCGGTGGGGCTGGCGGACGGCGAAAGCTAGAGCTTTTCTCTTACCTTACAGGTAATTTAATCGCCGTCGTCAGACGCTCATGATGCAAATTGATTCCGTTGCAGCGCGTCGTGACGCGCTGCTTTTCTGTGCCATACTCAGTTACTGACCCGCTGCCTCTCGTTTCTGGAATGCCCGCATGCGCCGCCTGCCCTTCTATTACGGCTGGATCATTGTCGCCGTAACCTTCATCACCATGGGCATTGGCGTAAACGCCCGCACCTCGTTCTCGCTGTTCTTTTCACCGATCGTCGATGAGTTCGGCTGGGATCGCGGCATCACCGCAGGCGCGTTCTCCGTCGGCTTTCTAGTCTCGGCGCTGCTCAGTCCGTTGATGGGCAAGCTGATGGACCGCAGCGGTCCGCGCACCGTGATGGAGCTTGGTGTGGTTCTGATGGGCGCGGGCCTCCTGCTCGCGCCACTGACGACGCAGCCATGGCATCTTTACGTCACCATCGGATGTCTCGTCGGTGCCGGCAGCATCTGTCTCGGTTACTCCGGCCAGTCGCTGTTTCTGCCGAACTGGTTCGTGAAGCGCCGAGGCCTCGCGGTCGGCCTTGCCTTCGCAGGCGTCGGCATCGGCTCCATCATCATCCTGCCGTGGGTGCAGTTCCTGATCGACAGAAGCGGCTGGCGATCCGCCAGTTGGGCGATGGGCATTCTCGTTCTTGTTGCACTGATCCCGCTCAACCTGCTGCTGCGGAAACGCCCCGAGGACATCGGTCTGCAACCGGACGGCGACGCCGCGCCGACGGCAACAACGATTCCGCCTCCATCGAACATCGTCGATCCGGCATGGGCCGCGACCGACTGGACGCTCGGCCTTGCGGTGCGCACCGCGCGGTTCTGGTGGATCTCGCTCGGCTACTTCTGCGGCCTCTATGTCTGGTACGCCGTGCAGGTGCATCAGACCAAGTATCTCGTCGAGATCGGATTTAGCTCGACCTCCGCCGCATGGGCGCTGGGCATGGTCAGCCTGATCGGCATTCCGGGACAGATCGCGCTCGGCTATCTCTCCGACCGCATCGGCCGCGAATGGATCTGGACGATATCGAGTCTTGGCTTCGCGATCTGCTTTGCCATGCTGATCGCATTGCAGTTCGCGCCGACGCTGCTGCTGGTCTACGTCATGGTCGTCGCGCAAGGCGCGCTTGGCTACGGCTTCACTTCGATCATGGGCGCAGTGGTCGCCGAAATTTTCCAGGGCAAGCACTTCGGAACGATCTTCGGCACCATCGGATTCACCGCGCTGGCCGGCGGCGCAGCAGGGCCTTGGGTGACCGGCATCCTGCACGACATCTACGGCGACTACACGCTGGCTTTCATCATCGGCATTGCGGTGAGCGCGCTGTCCGCCGCCGCGATCTGGCTCGCATCTCCCGGCAAGATCCGCGCCGTTGCGGGCCGCATGGACCGGATCGCGAAGGCGGCCTAAAGCCCGATCTGTACCGGATAGCCTTCGCGCAGCGCATTGACGATCGACGGCGGTGTCAGAAGGCTCGCATCGGCGAGACTTGTCGACGCGCGGCTATAGCCCGCAAACGACCAACGCCATGCCTCATTGTTTGCGATCACGTAACTCTCGCCGCCGCTCGTCACCATAGCCCCGTTCGGCAGCTTGAGCGCGGCGATGCTTAATGGATGCAGCCGTTTTTCGCGACCATCGAGACGCTCGCCGTGAAGCACGGCGTCCATTTCGGTCGCAAAGGGTTTTGCATAGCCGTTGCCCTTGGCCCAAGCGTCACGAAACGCCGTCGCGTCGTCCCTGCGGCAATAAAAGCACGGACGATGCCCTGCTGCGAAGGATGTCGCTTCATCCAGAAAGAACAGCTCGGTCCAGCTTCGTTGGCTCATGACCGAGCGCCTGCGCCCGCGAAACTCGCACACACAGGTGATCCACGCCTTCGACGACCAGCGACGGTTCAGCAGCGTCTTCGTCGCCGGATCGTGGATGATGCCGCGATTGCCGGTGAAGCGGCCGCGATGCGCGGTCGCGACGATCTCACCGAACGGCGACACGCGGTTTTGCAGCGGCATGAGGCCTCGTCACTCAGATCAACCGAGGCTCCGCCTCAGTTCAATACATCCTGATTGATGACATTCTCGCGGATCGGCTTGCCGTCGAGCGCGCTAAGGATGTTCCTGGCGGTTTGCAGGCTCATGCGGTCGAGCGCCTCGCGCGTCACCCCCGCCACATGCGGCGCGGTAATGACGTTATCGAGCTTGAACAGCGGATGATCCGGCCGCGGCGGCTCCTGCGCAAACACATCGACGCCCGCCCCCGCGATCTTGCCCGACGTGAGCGCTGTATAAAGTGCGTCCTCGTCGACAATGCCGCCGCGCGCGGTGTTGATGAGGTAAGCCGTCGGCTTCATCAGCTGCAATTGCGCGGTGCTGAACATGTTGACCGTTTCCGGCGATTTCGGACAATGGATCGACACGAAATCGGCGCGCGGCAGCGCCGTTTTGAGATCGGTTACATATTCCGCGCCCGCCGCCTCAACCTCAGCGGCAGATTTGAATGGGTCGTAAACCAGAACATTCATCTCCATCGCCACCAGTCGCTTCACTGTCCGGGTACCGATGCGGCCGAACCCGACCACCAGTGCGGTCTTGCCAAGGAGGTCGAAGGGGATTGCGCCGAGGCGCTTGGTCCAGTTGCCGCTCTTCACAAGGGCATCGAGTTCAGCCGCGCGCTTCGCCAGCGCCAGCATCATGAACAGCGCGCATTCGGCGACGGACGGGGAGTTGGCGATGCCCGTGGTCATCAGCGGAATCTTGCGGGCGCTCAGCGCCGCAACATCGACCGCGTCGTAACCGACGCCGATGCGCGTAACGACCATCATTTCGCCCGACGAGACTATCTCATTGGCGCCGAAACCGGTACCGCCCAGCGCCACGCCATTGACGGGCGCGTGCTGCCGCAGCATTTCGTTGAAATCCGGCGCGGAGATCGTGTTGGGAAACTCGATGGTCTCGATGTCGCTGCGCTCCCGCAACAGGGCCCAACCACCGGGCGACAGGGTTTCCACGATCAGCAGTTTCTTCTTGTTGGTCGCCATTTCATCCCCTGATGTTTGTTGATTTTCGTTCAGCGCGAGGCGCAAGTCGCCCATCATCGCCTTGTTTCGCCTCTTCCCGCAAGCCGGGAAAGGAGCCGAACCGTGCCCTTGCAGCGATCACGTTGCAAAGGCAAACTCCCCACGCCACACCGTCCGGATCGGCAGAAAACAACAACAGGAGATCAACCCGTGACCCAGCCCGCGCCCCATCCCGCATCCCTGCTCGAGACATTGGCACGCTGGGACACGCCGACCATCTGCAACGCGCTGGAGGTGGTCGCGCCCGAACGCCGTCTCACCGGTTTCACCATCAAGCCGCTGGTGTGTCCGTTTCCCGACTTGCCGCCCATGGTCGGCTATGCCCGCACCGCAACAATCCGCGCCACTTCTCCATCAAGTCTGTCGCCGGCGGATCAACGCGCCCAGCGCGCCGCCTATTACGAATACTGCGGCACAGGTCATGGCCCGCGCATCAGCGTGATTCAGGATCTCGACGGCGCGAACATTGGATTCGGCGCGTTCTGGGGTGAGGTCAACAGCTCGGTCCACAAGGCGCTCGGCTGCCTTGGCGTCGTCACCGACGGATCGATCCGCGACATTCCAGCATGGGCGCCGGGATTTCAGGCGCTGGCCGGCAGCATCGGGCCCTCGCATGCGTATGTTCATCTCGCCGGATTCGGTGAAGACGTTTGCGTCGCCGGCATGACGGTGCGCTCGGATGATCTGATTCATGCGGATCGTCATGGTGCAGTCGTGATTCCGGCCAATGTTGCGGCGAAACTCCCGGATGCCGCGCGGCTATGCGAACGCCGCGAAGAGCCGATCCTGGGTATCGCCCGCGATCCCGGCTTCACCGTGGAGAAGCTCAAGGAAGCGCTGGCCAAGGCTGCGGAGATTCACTAACGCGTGACGATGGCGCAAGCCTTCTCGCAACACGCAATCAACAGAAGGTTTGTGCCATGAAAGTCGCGCTCGGCGTCGTCGTCGGACTGGTGATCGGATTTCTCGCCATGACCTATTTCAAGACCGGTCATCTGCCGTTCTGAAAACGTCACAAGGCAATCCGGATTTCTGATGCCCCTCTCGCCCGCTTACCGCGCCTCGACCAGCCACGTCGCGCTCGGTCCTGAGTTCTACGATGTCGTCGCGGCGGCCGCGTTTCCCGATCATATCCTGCGCTATCGCAACCAGCGTGCGGCGAAGACCGTCGGGCTCGATACGCTCAGCGACGAAGAATGGATCGCGCATTTCGGACGTTTTCAGCCGCTGGCCGAAAACTTCAAGGAGCCGCTGGCGCTGCGCTATCACGGCCATCAATTCCGCGTCTACAATCCGGAACTGGGCGATGGGCGCGGATTTCTGTTCGCGCAACTGTACGACGACAAGGGCCGCCTGCTCGATCTCGCCACCAAGGGCAGCGGCAAGACGCCGTGGTCACGCACCGCAGACGGACGACTGACGCTCAAGGGCGGCGTGCGCGAAGTGCTGGCGACTTCGATGCTGGAAGCGCTCGGCGTCGACACTTCGAAAACCTTCAGCCTGATCGAGACCGGCGAAGCGCTGGAGCGCGGCGACGAGCCTTCGCCCACGCGATCCTCCGTGATGGTCCGCCTCAGCCATTCGCATATCCGGATCGGAACGTTCCAGCGGCAGGCGTTTCAGCGCAGCACCGCGAACATCCAGAAGCTGCTCGACTACACGATCAGGACTTACATGCCAGACATCTGGCACGACGATGCCTCGGCGCGAGCCATCGCATTTCTCGAAGAGGTCTGCCGCCGCGTCGCGCGGGGCGGCGCGCAGCTGATGGCAGCCGGATTTGTTCACGGCGTCCTCAACACCGACAACATCAACGTTACCGGCGAAAGCTTCGACTACGGCCCGTGGCGGTTTCTACCGGTGCTCGATCCCGCCTTTACCGCAGCTTATTTCGACGAGACCGGGCTTTACGCCTACGGCCGTCAACCCGACGCGCTGTTCTGGAACGTCACGCGGCTGGCGGAATGCCTGCTCGGCATCGCGGACCAGCCGAGCCTTGAGAAGGCGCTCGGCGTTTTTGAACCGACCATTCGTCAGGAATTCACCAGCGCAATGGTGAAACGGCTCGGCGTTCAGTCACGGAGCCCCGAGCACGACAACGAACTGGTGCGCGCGCTGTGGATCTTTCTGTCGGAAACGCAAGCGCCGTTCGAGCAGACCTTCTTCGACTGGTTCGGCGGGTTGGCGAGCGCCGAACGCGCGGCGCGCAGCCCGTCGAAGGAGCACTATGCTAGTCCGGCGTTCAATGCGGTCCGCGACGCCTTGCAAGGTTTTTCACCGCGCGATGGCGTCGATCTCAGCCACCCCTATTTCAGCAAGCCGGTCGCATGCTCGATGCTGATCGAAGAAGTCGAAGAGATCTGGAAGCCGATTGCAGATAGCGATGACTGGTCGGTGTTTCACGCCAAGCTCGAAGCAATCGAACAGATGCGAGAAGCGTATGGGCTGACGTGAGGTCCGCGATTAAATCGCGATGTCGTCCCGGCGAAGGCCGGGACCCATAACCACCGCCCGTTCAATGACGGGCGATGGTCGATGCTTTAGATAAACACTTCGACAGGGAGTATGGGTCCCGGCCTTCGCCGGGACGACGTAGAGAGAGTTACCTTACGCCACCTTCTTGCGCGGCTCGGACACGGCAAACGTGCCGTCGAGGAAGCCGGTCAGGCGCTGGCGGATGATGAACTCGGCGTCCGCCATGATGCGGTCGATCAGTTCCTTGCAGGTCGGGATGTCGTTGATCAGGCCGACCATCATGCCGCAGCTCCAGGCGCCTGCATCCATGTCGCCTTCCAGCATCACCTTCGGGTAGACGCCGGCGACCTGATCCATGATGTCCTCGATCTTGAGGCTCTTGCCCTTTTCCTTCTCGATCTCGATCAGCTTCTCGACATTCCTGTTGGTCAGCACGCGTTCGGTGTTGCGCAGCGCGCGCATCACCAGACGGGTATCGAGCTCGGTGGCCTTGAGCAGCGCCTGCTTCACGTTGTCATGCACCGGCGCTTCCTTGGTGGCGATGAAGCGCGTGCCCATGTTCATGCCCTGCGCGCCCATCGCCAGCGCGGCAACGAGGCTGCGCGCATCGGCCATGCCGCCCGACGCCACGAACGGAATTCGCAGTTCCTCTTCCGCGCGCGGCAGCAGGATCATGTTCGGCATGTCGTCCTCGCCGGGATGACCGCCGCACTCGAAACCGTCGACGCTGACCGCGTCGCAGCCGATCGCTTCAGCTTTCAGCGAGTGACGGACCGAGGTGCACTTGTGGATGACCTTGATGCCTGCCGCCTTCAGCGCCGGCATGTATTGCTCAGGGCTGCGGCCTGCGGTCTCGACAGCCTTGATGCCGGCTTCCTTGATGGCCGCGATATATTCGGGATACGGAGGCGCTGCAAAGGTCGGCAGGAAAGTCAGGTTCACGCCGAACGGCTTGTCGGTCATGTCCTGGCATTTCTTGATTTCCTTCGCCAGCAGCTCGGGCGTCTTCTGCGTCAGGCCCGTGATGATGCCGAGGCCGCCCGCGTTCGACACAGCAGATGCCAGTTCCGCGAAGCCGACAAAGTGCATGCCGCCCTGGATGATCGGGTGCTGGATGCCGAACAATTCCGTAATCGCCGTTTTCATGTGTTCCCTCTCCTTGGTTCTAATGACATCGTTACCGCAGGTGCTCGCGGCGCGACAATGGTTTGGCTCGACAGGGCTGCCATGCCATCCGTTCCGAAAAGGAACGTATCAGCATGATCCAGGTCGTCAACCGGTGGCCAAAACCGGAGGCAGCGTGTATCAGGGCCGCAGATAAGCCTATCTTCAGCCAATGGAATTTCGTTTGAGCCAGTCCCCCGTTGTCAAGCCGTTCATGGAAGTCCTCTCGGGCCGCAGGCAGAGCGTGCCGCCGGTGTGGATGATGCGTCAGGCCGGCCGTTACCTTCCGGAGTACCGTGAGCTGCGCGCGAAGGCGGGCGGCTTTCTCGACCTGTGCTTCAACCCCGAATGGGCGGCCGAGGTCACCCTGCAGCCGATCCGGCGCTTCGGGTTCGACGCCGCGATCATCTTCTCGGACATTCTGGTGATCCCGCATGCGCTCGGACGTTCGGTACGCTTCGAGGTCGGCGAAGGCCCGCGACTCGATCCGCTCGACACGCCGGAGAAGATCGCGACGCTGGCGACGGCTGCGGATTTCACCAAGCTTGAACCCGTCTTCGAGGCGCTGCGCCGTGTTCGCGCTGAACTCGATCCGAAAATTGCGCTGATCGGTTTCTGCGGCGCGCCATGGACCGTTGCGACCTACATGGTCGCCGGGCAAGGCACGCCGGATCAGGCGCCCGCACGCATGCTCGCCTACCGCGAGCCGGATGCGTTTGCAAAAATCATCGACGTGCTGGTCGAGAATTCCATTGAGTATCTACTGGGACAGCTCAAAGCCGGCGCCGACGCGTTGCAGATCTTCGACACATGGGCAGGCATCCTGCCGCCGCGCGAATTTCAGCGCTGGTCGGTGGAGCCGACACGGCGGATCGTCGAAGGCGTGCGTGCGAAAGCACCGCACGCGAAGATCATCGGCTTCCCGCGCGGCGCAGGCGCGCAGTTGCCGCTGTATGTCGGCCGCACCGGCGTCGATGGCGTCAGCATCGACTGGGCGGCGGAGCCCTCGCTGATCCGCGAGCGCGTGCAGAGTTACGTCGCCGTGCAGGGCAATCTCGATCCCCTCGCCTTGATCGCCGGTGGCGCAGCGCTGGATCGCGCCGTCGATGACGCGCTGGCGAATTACGCAAGCGGCCGGTACATCTTCAATCTCGGCCACGGCATCCAGCCGGAAACGCCCATCGCCCATGTCGAGCAGATGCTAAAGCGCGTGCGGGAATATAAGGGATAACTCTCAGCAACGCTGCGCCGAACCGCGCTACTCGTTCGGAATGTTCAGCAGTTCGCCGCACGCCTTGCAGTGCACGGCATCGACGTCGTGTCGCAGCAGGCCGCATGTCGGACAGGGGAAGCGGACCTTGTGTGGGCGCAGCATGGCGCGTACCAGGCCGAGAAACAGGGTCACCCCGAAAATCATGGTGACGACGGAAATCAGCCGCCCCACCGTGCCGGGCAGCGTGATGTCGCCAAACCCGGTCGTCGTCAGCGCGGTGACCGCGAAATAGAGCGCGTCGAGATAATTGGTGATGGCAGGGTTTGTGGCGTGCTGGGTCGCGTAGATGAGGCCGGTCATCACGAACAGGAAGACCGCAATGTTGATCCCCGCGATGATGATCTCCTCGTTCGCGCGGAAATACGGGAAATCGGCACGAAGCCGCGCCAGCAAACGATAGCTACGCATCAACCGCAACGTCCGCAGCACGCGCAAGAAGGCTATCTGCTCGCCCGCCAACGGCGCTAAAAATGAAACGATGCTTGCAATATCCGCCCAGGTGACGGGGTGCAGGAATTCGCGCCACGGCTTCTCGACGATGAAAAGGCGGGCGAGAAAGTCGGCGAGAATGACAAGGCCAAAGCCGACATCGGCGACTTCAACGTAAGCGTTTCCGGGAATGAAAGAGGTCGTAACGATAAAAATGATGGAGATAGTATCGAAGATCAGCAAACCGTAGCGGAATCGATGCGCGTCGGCGGATTCACCGTCGTAGAGACTGCGGAGCCGCGATCGCAGACGCTGCACCATCGAGGTGTTTGATTTCATTTCGGCAGACCGGTCCAGTTCCTGAACATCATGGTAGCACAGGACGGTCGCAGCGCTGCGCTGGTTAAACCGGCCTTGATCTCTCGATGATCTCTGCCGCGCCCTTTGCCAGCAGATCGAACGCCACCGCGCGACCAAGCTCGCGCGGCTTGTCGGCGGGGCCGGTGCGCGTCGCTTCGAGCAACTGATCGCCTTCCAGATCCAGCACCGACGCAGTCAGCGACATCTCGCGGCCGTCGATCGTCGAAAAGCCCGCAACCGGCGAATTGCAGTGACCGTTCAACACCCACAGCACCTCGCGCTCCGCATCGGCGCACAGATGCGCGGCGGGATCGTCAATCAGCGCGAGATATTGCCGTGTACGCCAATCGTTCACTGCACATTCCACCGCGACGATGCCCTGCCCCGCCGCCGGCAGCATTTCTCGCGCAGTGAATTCGTGGGCGATGCGGCTTGCAAGCCCGACGCGCTCCAATCCCGACCGCGCCATGATCAGCGCATCCGCAGGGCCGACTTCGCCGCCTTCTGCGAGCCGCTGCATCTCGCCATTGTCGAGTTTGCGCACTCGCGTATCGGCCGCGCCGCGAAAGTGAATCACTTCGATCTCGGGAAACAGCCGCCGCGCGTACGCCGCGCGCCGCACAGCGTTGGTGCCGATCTTGAAGCCCTTGCCCTTGGTGCGCTTCAGATCGTCGAACGTGACGCCCGCGCGCAGCACCAGCGCATCGGTCGGCGGATCGCGCGACAGCGTCGCACCGATCACGAGGCCCGGCGTGTCCTCGTTGCCCGGCATGTCCTTCAGGGAATGCATCGCCGCGTGCAGTTTTCCTGCGATCACCGCTGCGCGGATTTCGGCGACAAATGCGCCGCCTTTGCCGCCATGCGGCAGCAGCAAGCCGACCTGATCCTGATCGCCGCGCGTCTCGAACTTGACGATCTCGACGTTCAGATCCGGCGCGGCAGCTTCGAGCTGGCGTGCAATTTCCCCGGTCTGCGCAAGCGCCATCGTACTTTTGCGCGTTCCGATACGCATGGAAATTGCTGTCACGTCTGCTCCGTCACCGGCTTGATGTCGTCTGAAAACCGCGTTCTTACGGGCCGCAACATACGGCGGGCGGTCCCCCTAATGCAAACGCATTGAAGAACCTATCGCGGTTGCATCAGCCTGCGGTCCGCGCTTAAACAGCCTCAATCCCGCGTCCTGCGCAATCAAAAGAGTCCCCTGAATGACATCTTCCTCGTCCATCGGCTTCCTCGCACCCCTGTTCGTTCCCGCCACCCGGCCCGACCGTTATTTCAAGGCAGCAGGGTCCGGCGCGGACGGCGTCATCATCGATCTTGAGGACGCCGTGGCCGCGAACGAGAAGGACGCCGCCCGCGCGACGCTGGTTGCGGCCTCCCTGCCCCCCAATTCAATCGTCCGCGTCAACGCTTTCGCAACGCGCTGGCATGAGGCTGACATTGTGGCGATGAAGGGCCTCGGCATCGCCGGGATCATGCTGCCGAAGGCAGAGACTGCGGGACATCTCGAAAGCGTGCGTGCTGTATTAGGCGATCTGCCGGTGATTTCGCTGATAGAATCGGCGCACGGCGTCGCAGGCGTCCGCGAGGTCGCCCGTCATTCCAGCCGGCTCGCGTTCGGCTATATCGACTTCAGCGCCGATGTCGGTTGCAGCATGGACCGCGACGCGTTGCTGATGGCGCGTGCCGAGATCGTGCTGGCGTCAAGACTTGCACAGTTGCCATCACCGCTTGAAGGCGTGACGCCGTCGTTCGATGATCCCGCACTGGTCGAGGACGACGCGCGTTATGCCGCATTGATGGGTTTCGGCGGCAAGCTCTGCATTCACCCCAAGCAGATCGCGCCGACACTCAAGGGATTCCGGCCATCGCAAAAAGACATCGAATGGGCGATTCGAATCTCGAATTCGGGCGATGGCGCCGTGTCGGTCGACGGCATGATGGTCGATGCGCCGGTTCGGCTTCGGGCGCAGCGCATTCTCGCTGCGGCTAAAGCCAGCGATGCCGCGCAAACCTAATCGCGCGAGATCCACACCGCTATTTCGTTTCCGCCCGGTTCGCGGAAATGAAACCGCCGCCCGCCGGGAAAATCGAACTGTGCCTTGGTGATTGTGCCGCCGGCGGCAATTACGCGCCGTTCGGCATCGTCGATATCCGTGGTCCGCACCACGGCGAGCGGTGCCGCGACCCGTTCCGGCGCCTGATCGATACCACCATCAATTCCCGCGCCAGTGAGCGCGTCATAGGTCGGACCGTAGCTGACAATGCCCCAACCGAAAGCCGCCTGAAAAAACGCGCTGGTTCGCGCGCGGTCGGTGCTGGGAAATTCGATGTAGTCGATCTTGTCGGTCATGATTGCCTTCTATTGTGCTGCGACCGGCGGCCAGGTCATCAGAACCACCTCAACGATCTTCTTGAGTTCGTCGCGCTTGGCCCCGCCGACCGCCTGAACTGCTATTCCTTGCGCGATGGTGGAAGCATAACGCGCCAGCACCTCCGCATCGGCATGGACGGGAAGATCGCCATCGGACCGCGCCTGCTCGAACCGCTCACGCAGATCGCTTTCAAATTTCGCGCGCCGCGCGACCAGCTCCTGCTTGATCGACTCCGCCGCGTCTCCGCAGGTCAGCGCGCCGTTGATGGACAGACATCCTGCCGGACAGTCCGGATCGGTCACGGCGTCGACTTCGCCGTAGAGAAGATGCTCGATCACCGCGCGCGCTGTCGGCTGCTGCAGCGCCAGCTTGGTGTAACCGGCGGGCCCATCGGCATAAGCGTCGAACGCCTTGCGGAATAGTTCTTCCTTGTTGCCGAACGCGGCATAGAGCGACGGCTTGGTGATGCCCATCGCCTCCGTCAAATCGGTCATCGACGCGCCCTCGTATCCCTTCTCCCAGAAAACGTGCAGCGCGTTTTCCAAAGCCTGATCGAGATCGAATTCACGGGGGCGTCCCATGGCCACGGTAAGAACCTTTCTGAATTTGTACCTTTCGTTAGATATGTCCCTTGACGGCGAAAGTCCAAGTCCCATTTATACCGAACGTTACAGTTGCGATGCAGCAATAATGCATCGCGACGCGGGGCAAATCGGAACTTTTATTCTCTCGCCGGTCGCGATCTCCCCAGCAACGTATTGAAATTACAGCATTTCGCGTATCGGCGCGGATGCAATGAAATGGGAAGCTCGTGATGAAAAGCCTTTCAAAAAGAACAAGCCTGATTGGCGCCGGGATCGGTCTGGCAATCCTGGCGACCGCGGGAACTCTGGTCTTCACGACCTCAAACAATCGCGCCAAGGCTGATTCCGCCGCCGCGGCCACACCGCCCGCAACCCCCGTCTCCGTCGCCAGTGTCGCCGAGCGGGAAACCGCAATCTGGGACGAATTCTCGGGCCGGCTGGAAGCCATCGAGCAGGTGGAAGTCCGCTCGCGTGTCGCCGGCGCGATCCAGGAAATCCGTTTCCGCGAAGGCGCGCTGGTTCAGAAGGACGATGTTCTCGTCGTCATCGATCCCGCACTCTACGCCGCTGAGGTCGCCCGCGCAGACGCTCAGGTCGCCGCTGCGCAGGCTCGTCTCGTCTTCACCAAGAGCGATTATGAACGCGGCCAGCAACTGAGCGGATCGCAGACCATCTCGCAGCGCGATCAGGACAACCGCATCAACGCCTATCGCGAGGCGGAAGCAAACCTCAAGGCGGCGCAGGCCACCCTCAAGACCGCGCAGCTCAACCTCGGTTACACCGAAGTCCGCGCGCCTGTGACCGGCAGGGTCGGCAAGCGCGAGATCACCGTCGGCAACCTGATCGCCGCCGGTCCCGGTTCGCCGCTGCTGACCACCATCGTCTCGACGACGCCGATCTATGCCAGCTTCAACGCCGACGAACAGATCGTGCTGCGTGCGCTCGACTCGCTCGGCAAGGACGATGCGGCATCGAAGACCGGCCGCATTCCAGTCAAGATGGGCACCGCGACCAGCAACGGCTTGCCGTTCGAAGGCCACATGCAGTTGATCGACAATCAGGTCGATGCGCGCAGCGGCACGGTGCGGGTCCGCGCCATCTTCGACAACAAGGATGGCCGCCTGATCCCCGGACAGTTCGTCCGCCTGCAGATGGGCCAGCCCAAAACCGAACGCGCGATGATGATTAACGAACGCGCCGTCGGCACCGACCAGAACAAAAAGTACGTGATGGTCGTGAACAAGGAGAACAAGGCCGAGTATCGCGAAGTTTCGCTTGGCGTCGCCGTTGACGGCCTGCGCGTGGTCACGGCCGGCCTGAAGCCGGGCGAGCAGATTGTGGTCAAGGGCTTGCAGCGCATTCGCCCCGGCGCACCTGTCGCGCCTGAAGTCGTGGCGATGGACACCAACTGACGCGAACAACTCAAGAAACATCATCCGCGATGCGCGCCGTCACCCTGAGGTGCCGTAGCGAAGCGGAGGCCTCGAAGGGCGGCAGCGTTGAACAATTGCCATCCTTCGAGGCTCGCAAGAGCGAGCACCTCAGGATGACGGCGCGGCATGTTCGCCGTGGCACTTACAGGAAGTCGCGCCAGGCAAAGCGCAGCAACAAGACCAATAATGAGATGACGTCATGAATATCTCGAGATTTTTCATCGACCGGCCGATTTTTGCCGGTGTGCTGTCGGCGCTGATCCTGCTTGCGGGGCTGCTGTCCCTGCCCGCACTGCCGATCTCCGAATATCCGGAAGTCGCGCCGCCCATCGTGACCGTGCGCGCGCTCTATCCCGGCGCCAATCCGAAGGTGATTATCGAATCGGTCGCGACGCCGCTCGAGGAGCAGATCAACGGCGTCGAAAACATGCTGTACATGAACAGCCAGGCGACGACCGACGGCGTGTTGACCCTCAACGTCACCTTCCGCCTCGGCACCAATCCCGACCTCGCGCAGCAGATGGTTCAAAACCGGGTATCGCAGGCGGAGTCGCGGCTGCCGGCGGTGACACGCCAGCTTGGCATCACCACGGTGAAGAGCTCACCGAACATCACGCTGGTGGTGCATCTGTTGTCGCCGAACGATCGCTACGACACCACTTATTTGCGCAACTTCGGCGTGATCAACGTCAAGGATCGCCTTGCCCGCATTCGTGGCGTCGGCCAAGTGCAAATCTGGGGCGCCGGCGATTATGCGATGCGTGTCTGGCTCGATCCGCAAAAAGTCGCCGAGCTCGGCCTGTCGCCCGGCGATATCACCCGCGAAATCCAGGCCCAGAACGTCGAGGCCGCGGCGGGTACGGTCGGCGGCGCGCCGAACTCCACGGACATCACCCTGCAGATGCCGCTCAATGCGCAGGGCCGCCTGAAGGACGAGCAGGAATTCGGCGATATCGTCATCAAGACCGGTCAGAATGGCGAAATCACTCGCCTGCGCGACGTTGCGCGGATCGAGCTTGGCGCTTCCGAATATGCGCTGCGTTCACAGATCGACAATAAATCAGCCGTCGGCATCGGTATCTTCCAATCTCCCGGCGCAAACGCGCTCGCCATCGCCGACGAAGTCCACGCGGTGATGACGCAGATCAAACAGAACATGCCCGAGGGTGTCGATTACCGCATCGCCTACGATCCGACGCGGTTCATCCGCGCCTCGATCGAAGCCGTGATCCACACCCTGCTGGAAGCGATCGCGCTGGTGGTACTGGTCGTCATCCTGTTCCTGCAGACCTGGCGCGCTTCGATCATTCCCCTGATCTCCGTGCCGGTCTCGATCATCGGCACCTTCGCGGTGCTCCTGCTGTTCGGCTATTCCATCAATGCGCTGAGCCTGTTCGGCCTGGTGCTGGCGATCGGCATCGTGGTCGACGACGCCATCGTCGTGGTGGAGAACGTCGAACGCAACATCGAGGAAGGCTTGTCGCCGCGCGATGCGACCTATCGCGCCATGAACGAGGTGTCGGGACCGATTATCGCCATTGCCCTGGTGCTGGTGGCGGTGTTCGTGCCGCTTGGCTTCATCAGCGGTCTGACCGGCCAGTTCTACAAGCAATTCGCCATGACCATCGCGATCTCGACGGTGATCTCCGCGATCAACTCGCTGACGCTGTCACCGGCACTCGCGGCCCTTCTGTTGAAGGGGCACGATCAGCCGAAAGATGCGCTCAGCCGCGGCATGGACAGGATCTTCGGCGGCTTCTTCCGGCGGTTCAACAGCGTCTTTCTGAAAGCCTCGGATTCCTATAGCGGCGGCGTCAAGCGGGTCATCTCGCGCAAGGCCGCCGTCATGGGCGTCTATCTGGTCTTGATCGGCGTCACGGCAGTTCTGTTCAGGGTCGTGCCCGGCGGATTCGTGCCGCTGCAGGACAAGCAATATCTGATCGGCTTTGCCCAGCTTCAGGAAGGCGCCACGCTCGACCGCACCGAAGAGATAATGCGGCAAATGTCGGCAATCGCCATGCAGCAGCCCGGTGTCGAGAGCGCCGTGGCGTTTCCGGGTCTGTCGATCAACGGTTTCACCAACTCGTCAAGCGCCGGCATCGTGTTCTCGACGCTCAAGCCATTCGGCGAGCGCAAGGATCCTTCGTTGAGCGCCACCGCTATCGCCGCGGAGTTGAATAAGAAATATACAGTCATTCAAGACGCCTTCGTGGCCATGCTCCCGCCGCCACCGGTCGACGGCCTCGGCACCACCGGCGGTTTCAAGCTGCAGCTCGAAGATCAGGCGGGGCTGGGTTATGAGGCGCTGGACGACGCCAAGAAAGCCTTCCTCGCCAAAGCAGCACAGGCGCCCGAGCTCACCGGATTGTTTTCGAGCTACAAGGTGGACGTGCCGCAGCTTTATGCGGACATCGACCGCACCCGCGCGCGCCAGCTCAACGTGCCGATCACCAGCATCTTCGAGACTTTGCAGGTTTACCTCGGCTCGTACTACGTCAACGACTTCAACAAATTCGGCCGCGTCTATTCGGTCCGCGTGCAAGCCGACGGCAAATTCCGCGCGCGGCCGGAGGATGTCGGCCAGTTGAAGGTGCGCTCGACGACCGGCGATATGATCCCGATGTCGGTGCTGCTGCGGTTGCAATCCACCGCCGGCCCCGAAAGCGCGATGCGCTATAACGGCTTCCTCGCCGCCGACATCAACGGTGACACCGCGCCGGGCTATTCCACCGGTCAATCGCAAGCCGCCGTCGCGCGCATCGCGAGCGAGACGCTGCCCAAGGGCATCGGCTTTGAGTGGACGGACCTGACCTATCAGGAGATCATCGCGGGCAACACCTCGCTCTACATCTTCCCGATCGTGATGCTGCTGGTGTTCCTGGTGCTCGCTGCGCAATATGAAAGCCTGATGCTGCCGCTGGCGATCATCATGATCGTGCCGATGTCGCTGCTGGCCGCGATGTTCGGGGTCTGGATCACCGGCAACGACAACAACATCTTCACCCAGATCGGCCTGTTCGTTCTGGTCGGGCTGTCGGCCAAGAACGCGATTCTGATCGTGGAGTTCGCACGTGAACTTGAGTTTGCCGGACGCACGCCGATCGCAGCGGCGATCGAGGCCAGCCGCTTGCGATTGCGGCCGATCCTGATGACGTCGATCGCCTTCATCATGGGCGTGGTGCCGCTGGTGACATCGGTCGGCGCCGGCGCGGAGATGCGCCACGCCATGGGCATCGCGGTGTTCTCCGGCATGATCGGCGTCACGGCGTTCGGCATCTTCTTCACGCCGGTGTTCTACGTGCTGCTGCGTGGCGTCACCGGCAACAAGCCGCTGGCCCAGCACGGCGTAAGCTCGATCGAGCCGATCCCCGCAGCACACCCCGCGCCTCATGCGCTGAAGGATGCTGCTGAATAGCCTGCTCACTGAGCGGGCCACGAGATGGCGCACAGCTGCATTGCCCGTGACAGCGATGCGCCCGCGACACGAAGCGGTCCGGTCCTTGCCCCTCCAAGCCGGATCGCTTCGGTCGCAACTTCTGCAAAGAAAATGGCCGGGGAAACCCCGGCCATTTTTTATAATCTTGGTCGTCCCGGCGAAGGCCGGGACCCATAACCACCGGCCTCTGCAATTGAGGCAAATTGGTTGAGCACGTCTTCGCAACAACACCGACAGGGATGATGGGTCCCGGCCTTCGCCAGGACGACGCACGTGAAATTATCCCAGCGTCTTCGCCAGCGCGCGAAACTTCTCGAGCTGATCGGTCTTGAGCGCGCGGGCTTCATCCCGCCCAACGAAGACCTTGAACATCACGCCGCCATCGACATTGAGGAACGCCGCGAAGGCCGACGACTTGCCCATGAATGGACGTTCGACGAAGGCGATCCCGCCGCAGCGCTCATGCCGCAGATGGCCGTGCATGCCCTTGGGCTTCATGATGTTGTAGTAGCCGCGTCCGATCTCACCGCCGCCGACAGGCTCGGTGACCTCGAAGATGCCGTCCTCGGTATGGATGATCAGCGTCACCTCGCCCCATGTCGCGATGTCCTGCATCGCAGCCACGAACGCGGAGCCCGGCGCGAAGCTGCGCATCTCCTCCGGCAACGCCTCGATCACGGCGCGCGCCGTGACGTTCTTCTCCCGCGCGACGTCCTCGATGACGCCGCCGGGGTTCTCCGCCATATGTTTCTTGAGATCGGCCAAATCGGTGCTCAGCATGGATTGCCCTCTCAAGCCGCGGCGCTGGTCTTGCGCTCGCTCTGGATGATGTCGAAGCCTTCGAACTTCGGATGGCCGAGGTAGAGGCTCGGGCCGGTCTGGTTGTCGGCGCGGGCATGCGCCTTGCGGAACTGCTCGGACTTGGTCCACGCCTCGAACGAGGCCTTGTCGGCCCACAACGTGTGCGTCGAATACAGCGTGTGATCCTCGGCCACCGGGCCGCGCAGCAAGTGAAATTCGACGAAGCCGGCAAGCTCGCTGAGATACGACTCGCGCGTCGCCCATACGGTCTCGAACGCCTGTTCGGAGCCGGTCTTCACCTGGAAACGGTTCATAGCAATAAACATTGGTCTTCTCCTGTTTGTCTTACTGTAAGGCCGAACGGCCGGTTATCAAAGTCTCGAATAACAGGGCGCGTTTCTGAAAACGCCACATGCCGCGCAGAAAACTCTGCGCGGCATTGTCCTGTTTGCTTTTCGAAAAGCAGTTATTGAGCGTTCTGCGTTCAGCTTCCTCCGAAGTGGTATCTCAGACCGGCCTTGTAGACGATGCCCGCGCCAGCGCTGGCCCAGAGCACGTCGTTCTGCGGCGAAGTGAAGTCGGCGGCGCGCGGAATAGCGTAAGGCCGGTAGTATTGATTCAGGAGGTTCTCGACCGAGAAGTTCAGCGCGAAATCCTTGGTCGGTCTCACTTGCAGATACAGGTTGACCAGGTCGTAGGATGTGCCCGGCAGATAGGTGACCGGAATATCGGTGTTGCTCTTCACCGACGTCCACATCGCCGACAGTATCACCTGATTGTCGAGGAAGCGCAGGCCAGCCGTCGTCGTCACCTTCTGCGGCTGGATGCTGTAGAGGCCGATATTGGTCTGGGTGTTCTTGCCTTCCTGCAGCGTCAGCGACACGCCTACGAAATAGTCGTTGGCGTCGTACATCGTTTCGGCTTCGAAGCCCTGGATCCGGGCATGCGCGATGTTCTGATACTGAAGATACGTCGTCGGAAACACACCTGGAATCGGCGGGAAGGAATTGAACGGAGGTCCGGTGAACTGGACACTGTCGATATAGTCGTCGACATCGTTGCGGAAGAGATTCAGCTTGCCGCGGAAACTGTCGCCGGCCCTGAACAGATCATTCTTCTTGATGTTGACGCCGATTTCCTTGGTCTTGCCGACCTCGGGACGCAGATTGGGATTCGGCAGGAAGCAGAAGAAGCCGCGCGTGCCGTCCGGGCAGATCGAAAAGTCACCCTGCCCGGCACCGGTTGCGACGTGGGCGCTATCCACCAGTGTTTCAGTGATCGAGGGCGCGCGATAGCCTTCCGCGTAGCTGACATATGGCGTCACGACGCTCGCGGGCAGAAGTCCGATGGTAATTTTCGGCGAGAAGCGGTCGCCGCTGGCCGAACCTGCCGATGAACTGAGCTGATAGTTATCGTACCGAATCGCGCTGACCATTTCGAACAGCGAGGTGTAGTTGGTCTTCCACTGGACGAAGGCGCCGGTGACTGTGCGTTCGCCGCCGGGCGTGGTCTTGTTGGAATTGCCGCTCTTGTCCGCCGTCGAAACGTTGTCGCGGAAGCCGTCTCCACCGTAAGTGACGGCGTGGCGCCAGTCGCCGGTCTCAAAACGCGACGTGTTGTGAAAGTCGAACCCGAACGTGTCGATCAGATAACTGCGCTGATCGCCGACGCAGCCGGTGATGCTGTTGCCCGGCCGACCGCCAATGCAATTGCCGGTCGCCGCTGTCGAGTTGTGCAGGGTCTTGACCTGCTGGCTATCGGTCCGATTCCAGTAAATCTTGGCATCCCAGTCGAAGATCTGGTCGTCGGGCCGGGAGTACTTCCAGCCGAGCGTGGTGGTGTAGTTCTTCAGGTTGGTCGCATAGACCGATGTGCCGTTGCCCGCCGCTCCTGGCTGCGCGAAAGGCTGCCCCACCGGCCGACGCGGCTGACCAACGTTATAAATGTCTTCCTGGAAGATGCCGCCGAGCTTGATCTCATGCCCATCCGCAGGACGCACTGTCAGTTTTGCGATACCGCTTGAGAGCCGCTGCGCGGTATTCTCGACAGTGACTCCAAGGCCATCCTTGTAGTTGTTCTGCGTCGAGTAGGTACCGCCTGCGAACACATCGACGTTCGAATTGACGTGCACACCGCCGAAGATCGATCCGAGCGCGCGGCCGCTGTTGGTGCCGAACACCGTGTTGGTATCGAGGCCCCAGCGCTCACCGGGACGCACCACATCCTGAATGTCCTTGGTGCGGAACGAGGCCACGCCGCCGATGGCGCCCGAGCCATAGATATTGGCGGTCGGACCGCGCACGATGTCGATGCCGCCGATCAGTTCGGGATTGAGGAAGAACGAGCCATTCGAGTTGTGGCCGGTACGCTGGTAATTCTGACGCGCGCCATCGACCACCACCGCAACGCGGCCGAAATCCTGCAAGCCGCGAATGTTGATCGCTGTCGACGGATCGTCACCGCGGTCCTGCAACCAGACGCCGGGAACATTGTAGACGAGGTCGCCTACCGTGGAGGCATTGCGCCCCTGGATCTGTTCGAGCGTCACAACACTGACCGGCGCCAGCGCATCGATTGCACGCTCCTGGGTCTTCGTCGCGGCAACCGTGATCTCGTCGAGTGATTGATATACCGGCTGTCCGATCTGGGCGTTCGCGTTCATCAGCTTCGCCTGCGGCACAGGCACTTCCGCCATCGGCGCACCGGCGCGCTTGCGCTTGATCGGCTTCGGCTTGGCCGGTTGAACAGCCTGGCTGGACGCTTCAGCGGATTGCGCATGCACTGGCCCAACGACAACCACCGCTCCCAGCGCAACAATAGACATAGATAGTAACAGCGCGCACGCGCGCGCGTTCAGCCCAGACATGACAGCCCCAAATCTTCTTGATGCTTTTTGTGATGCGGCTGGCGGGCGTCGCCCGAAGGGCGGCTGGCTGGCTATCTTGGAATCCGTTGACCACTGCCAACGTGTTGCCACTTTTCGTAAAATGCCTCGTCGGGGTCAAGCCAACCAACGGTCAGTTTAAACCTATTGTAAACTGGAGTGTTGGAATTCGCCCGCCGACAAACATAAGAACAACCAAGACTTTCCGAACAGGACTCGCAAAGCGGATGAATGCTGGCTCTCCCCAAGACCCCGACGGCATTTCGGGCAAAGACGCCGGCGATCAATCTAGAACGACTCTAATTGAGCGTTCGATCCCTTTGACGGATAACCGTATCCAGAGCCGTGACCTGTTCGTGTCCTCGCGCGAGATCACCATCTCGCATGGCGAGGAAACCTATCGCTTGCGGCTGACCTCGCAAAACAAGCTGATCCTGACCAAATGAACTGCAGAATGCCCGCACCACGAACGACCGGCGTATTGCTCGGCGTCACGCTCGCCCTCGCCGCTGGCCTTTGCGTGAGCGCTGTCCCGTTCGCGACCGCCCGCGCCGAAAGCATCGTCGTCCATGATGCCCGTGGCCGCGACGTGGCTATCGGCAACCGGTCGCGCATCGTCTCGATCGGCGGCGCGATCACGGAAATTCTGTATGCGCTCGGCCTCGAGGAGCGGATCGTCGGTGTGGACACCACGAGTCTTTACCCGCCGAAGGCGCTCGGCGAAAAGCCGAACGTCGGCTACATGCGGCAGCTGAGCGCAGAAGGCGTGCTCGGCCTCAACCCGCAACTGATCCTCGCCATCGAAGGCTCCGGCCCGAAAGAAACGCTGGACGTTCTCGACGCAGCGAAAATTCCGTTCGTGTCGTTTCCCGAAACCTACACCGAGCAAGGCCTGATCGATAAGATCAAGATGGTCGCGCACGCGATGGACGCCGACGCCCGTGGCGCGTGTCTCACCGCGGCGGTCAGCGGCGACCTTGCCGAACTGAAGAAGCTGCGCGACAGCGTCAAGAAGCCTGCGCGCGTGATGTTCGTGATGTCGTTCCTGAACGGCCGCGCGATGGTGGCAGGACACAAGACGGCGGCAAACGAGATCATCAAGCTCGCCGGCGGCGTCAATGCAGTTGACGGGTTCGAGGGCTACAAGCCGGTCAATGACGAAGCCATCGTCGCGGCCAAGCCTGACGTTATTCTCACCATGCAGCGCGGCCGCGAGCAGCTCGACGCTCAGACCGTGTTCGCCAATCCGTCGTTTGCGCTGACACCTGCCGCTGCCAAGAAATCGTTCGTGGCGATGGACGGACTTTATCTGCTGGGCTTCGGTCCGCGCACCGCGGCCGCGGCCCGCGATCTGGCGCTGTCGCTTTATCCCGACCTCACCGACAAGGCCGCGACATGGAAGCCGGCGACGCTGACCGTCGACTGCCATAAATGACGACGGCCGAAGCAGCGTCCGCGACGCCACGCCCTCTCGCCCCAAGTGTTTCCATGCGGCCTTCGGCCATTCTTGTTTATGCCGTTCTGATCGCCGGTGTTCTCGCCGTCGCGCTGCTGGCGACGACGGTTGGCGCGGCCGGAATTCCGCTTCCCCGTCTTGCCGCTGCGCTGGGATTCAACATCGGCCACGCCGATCCCGCCATGCTGGCACGCGATGAACTTGTGCTGTGGTCGATCCGGATTCCGCGCATCGCGGTCGCAGGCATGATCGGCGGTCTTCTCGCGCTGTCCGGCGCCATCATGCAGGGCCTGTTCCGCAATCCCCTCGCCGATCCGGCGCTGGTCGGCGTATCGAGCGGCGGCGCGTTCGCAGCGGCGTCCGCCATCGTGATCTCCGACAGCGCATGGGGCGCAAGCTTCCGCTTCCTGCAATTCGAACTGCTGCCTGTCGCGGCGTTTGCAGGCTCGCTGATCACCACCACGATCCTCTACAAGATCGCCAGCCGCGAGGGCCGCACCTCCGTCGCGATCTTTCTGCTCGCCGGCCTCGCCATCGCGGCCATCGCCAACGCGGGCATCGGGCTTCTGGTGTTCGTCGCCGATGACCGCCAGTTGCGCGACATCACCTTTTGGTTGCTCGGCTCGCTCAGCGGCGCGACCTGGCCGAAAGCCGGGGTGGTTGCGCCGGTCGCACTGCTTGCGCTGCTGGCGATCCCGCTGATCGCGCGTGGTCTCGACGTGCTGGTGCTCGGAGAAGCGGAAGCCTTTCACACCGGTGTGGATGTCGAACGGTTGAAGAAAATCTCGATTGTGCTGATTTCCGCGATGACCGGCGTGGCCGTGTCGATCTGCGGCGTGGTCGGTTTCGTCGGCATCGTCGTTCCGCATCTGCTGCGGATCGTGATCGGCCCCGGCCACCGGCTGCTGCTGCCCGCCTCGGTCTGTCTCGGGGCCATTCTGCTTATTCTCGCCGACACCATTGCGCGCGTGCTGGCAGCTCCCGCCGAAGTGCCTATCGGCATTCTGACCGCAGTGCTCGGCGCGCCGTTCTTCCTGTTCATCCTGTTGCGGCAGCGGGCGCTGATCGGATCATGACCGCGCACGCCCCCGCCATGATCGAAGCCAACGCGATCTGCATGAAAGTGCGGCAGGCGACACTGCTCGATAACGTCAGCGTTCAGCTTCGCGGCGGCGAGACCGTCGCCATCGTCGGGCCGAACGGCGCCGGCAAATCGACGCTGCTGCGCCTGCTGTCCGGCGATCTTCGCTGCACCGGCGGCGGCGTCCGCCTCAAGGGCCGCGATCTCGCCTCGTTCTCCTCGCGCGAGTTGGCGAACCATCGCGTCATGCTGTCCCAGCATGTCAACGTCTCCTTCCCTTTCACCGTCGAGGAAATCGTAGCCATGGGCGCGGGCGATCGCCCCCGCACTGTCGCAACCCCTCTGGTCGATGCGGCCATTGCCGAACTCGATCTCGCGCCGTTCCGCCACCGCGAATTGCCGACGCTGTCGGGCGGCGAACAGCAGCGCGCCCACTTCGCGCGTGTTCTGGTGCAGCTGGCCTGCGGCGAAGCCGACCATGGCCCCGGCGTGCTCCTGCTCGATGAGCCGACATCCAGCCTCGACCTGCGCCACCAGATCAATCTTGTTGAAACAGCGAAGCAACGGGCACGCACCGGCACCGCCGTGGTCGCGGTGCTGCACGATCTCAACCTCGCCGTCCGGTTCGCGGATCGCATCATTGTTCTGCGCAAGGGAATGGTCGCCGCTGACGGAAGCCCTACCGAGACGATCACCAACGAGATGATCAGGCAGGTCTTCGAGGTGGAGACCAGCATCGGCTCCGAGGACGGCCAGCCCTACGTTCTGCTCCAGCGCATGCAATAATTCGCGAATGCGGCGGCGCACACGCTGCCGATTGCGATTCCAGGCTATTTGCGCTATTTCACGCATCAGAACTGGTCAGCCCCCTGCATCGCAGCAACTAATATCCATCCGATGCCAAACATCGGATGATTGTCGCGGTGAATGCCCGCGTGCTAGCCTTGGCAAATGAAGTCGCCCGCAAAACCCCGTCCAAAACCAGTCAGCAAGCTCATCAAGCCGGGCCGCATTCAGGCCGTGCTGCGCACGCTCGGCAGCGAGATCGCGCAGGATCTGATTCCGGTTGGCGCGACGCTGCCGCCGGAGCACGACCTCGAGAGCCGTTTTGGCGTCGGCCGCGGCGTGGTGCGCGAAGCGATCAAGACGCTCGCCGCCAAGGGGCTGGTCAGCGTGCGGCCCCGCCACGGCACCCATGTGCGGCCACGCGGCGACTGGAGCCTGCTCGACCGTGACGTGTTGAGCTGGCTGATCAGCAAGGAAGAGCCGAACCGCGATCTGCTGCTTGCGCTCCAGGAAGTCCGCCTGATCATCGAGCCCGCGGCCGCCGCCCTCGCCGCCGAACGTGCGACGGCGAAAGATCGCAAGCGCATCATGACGGCGCTCGCCGCGATGGAGGCCTCGCACGACGTGCCGACCGCCATCATCGCCGACAAGGCATTCCACCTGGCTATCATCGACGCCACGCACAATCCGGTGCTGCAAGGTTTCCGCGGCGCCATCGACACCATTCTCAGCGCGGTCTTCATGGTCGCCACCGGCAGTCCGGGCTGGTTTCACGAAAACCTGCCGAACCACGCCATCGCGGCCCGCGCCATCGGCGAGGGCAACGCTGAGAAGGCACGCGCGGCGATGCAGCAAGTGCTCGGTTACACCCAGTTCAAGCTGTCGAAGAAGAAGTACGGGCGAGCCAGAACGTCATCCGGCAAGCAGGCGGTCAACGGCAAGCTCAGGAAGAAGCGCGTCGCGTGACACAACAATCCGTCACGGCAACCGGTTCGCCACACGAACGCGCGATACGCGCACCTGCCTGACTGGAATGTGTCAGTCCTGATTGGCGTTACTGCAAATACCTTGTGCAAATTCTGCAAGACCGCTTCAACTCGTTAGAAGTGCAAGCTTTCGTCGCACCGTCCGGCGAACCGGATCATAGACGTGCGCCAAAAGCCCGCTTAAGCTGTCATTGAACCACTGACGCCCGGCAAACGGGCGCGGACACAAAGAGCCGGCGCGACCGGACAATTCGGGAGGAACAATATGAAGCGCTTCACGCGAACCCTTGGAATGCTGACGGCCTGCTCGGCCGCATTTCTGGCGCTCACTGGCCCGTCATCGGCACAGGAAAACTTCAAGGTCGGCATCGTCACCTTCCTGTCGGGTCCGGCAGCAGAAAGTTTTGGCGTTCCCGCTGGCAAGGCTGCGGAATTCGTCATCGGCGAATTGAACAAGGGCGCCGGTCCCGCGCCCTATAATAAGGTCGGCTTCGGCGGCATGAAGATCGAGCCGATCATCATCGACGAGAACGGCGGCGCGACCAAGCAGGTGCAGGAACTGCGCAACCTCTATCAGCGCGACAATGTCGATGCCGTCATCGGCTATATCGGGTCTGGCGACTGCCTCGCGGTCGCTCCCATCGCGGAAGAGCTGAAGAAGCCGCTGTTCCTGTTCGACTGCGGAACGCCGCGCATCTTCGAAGAAGCCAAATACAACTACGTCTTCCGCACGGCCGCCCACGCCACCCAGGATAACGTCGGGCTCATCCGTTACATGAAGATGAAGAACATCAAGATGGATACGTTCTCGGCCATCAACCAGGATTACGCCTGGGGCCAGGACAGCCGGGCCGACTTCGTCGCGGCCGCGGCTCAGCTTTATCCCAATGCGAAGCTCGGCGCTGACCTGCTGCCGAAGTTCGGCGCTGGCCAGTACGGCACCGAAGTCTCCGCGCTGGTGTCGGCCGGATCTGATGTCGTCTATTCGAGCCTCTGGGGCGGCGATCTGCAGGCCTTCGTTCTGCAATCGGTGCCACGCGGCCTCGCCAAGCGGAGCCAGCTCGTGCTCAGCGCCGCCGACCACGTGCTGCCGCCGCTCGGCGACAAGATGCCCGACGGCGTCATCATCGGCGCACGCGGCTCCTATGGTCTGATGTCGCCGAAGACCCCGCTCAACGAGTGGTTCTTCAACGGCTACGAAAAGGCCCACGGTGCCTATCCCGTGCAGGCCGCCTATCGCGTCACGCAGTCGATCCTCGGCGTGAAGAACGCGGTGGAGAAAGCAATGGCCAAGAACGGCGGCAAAAAGCCGAGCGCCGATGAACTGGTCGCTGCGATGACCGGCTCCGAGTGGCAGAGCCCGGGCGGACTGATTCAGATGAAGAACGGCGACGGTCATCAGGCCATCCAGCCGATCTCGTTCAGCCGCACCAAGTACAATGCAGAAAAGAAGCGCGTGGACCTGGTCGACATCGTCAACTTCGAAGCCGAATGCGTTAACCCGCCTCCGGGCGTGAAGGCGATCGACTGGATCAAGGGCGGAATGAAGAACGACAAGTGCAAGTAAGTCTTGCAGGCTGACTGACACTTTGTCTTCTCGTCATACACAACGGGTCGTCCCGGCGAAGGCCGGGACCCATACTCCCTGTCATCGAAGTTTTTTCGATGTGCGTGCGACGGACTTTCAATGGATAATCCAGGGGTGATGGATCCCGGCTTTCGCCGGGATGACCCGTGGATAACGCAATGACAACAACCTCATGATCGCTTGCACGGACACATGAACACTTTTCTCACGGTCATCCTCGACGGCCTGATCCAGGCATCGTGGCTTTTCGTCGTGGCGCTGGGGTTAACCCTCGTCTTCGGCGTGCTCAAGATTCTCAATATCGCCCACGGCGGCTTCTACGCGCTGGGCGCCTATCTCGCCGCGACCGCCGTCACCATGGCTACCGCGCATAAGGTTCCTCCGGGCCTTGGCTTTATCCTGATGCTGGTGTCGGTGGCCCTGATCGCCGCAGCAATCGGCCTGCTGATGGAGCGCGGACTCATCAAGCTGTTCTATGGCCGCGATGAGGTCGTGCTGCTCCTCGTGACCTATGCCGTATTTCTGATCTTCGAAGACGCCACCAAGCTGATCTGGGGCGTCAATCCGATCTATGCCAACCAGCCTTATGAACTGTTCGGCAATGCCGAATTCGCCGGGCTGTTCTACGTCGGCTACGATCTGATGCTGATCCCGCTGTCGGCGGCCATCGGCTTCGCGGTGTGGTTCGGTCTCAATCGCACCACCACCGGCAAGATCGTCACGGCGGTCATCCACAATGCCGAAATGAGCGCCAGCATGGGCGTGAAGATCAATCGCGTCTACGCGCTGGCCTTTGCCTTCGGTGTCATGCTCGCCGCACTGGCCGGCGGCCTGACCGCGCCAAAGATTTCGGTGCAGCCGGGATTGAGCTCCGAAATCATCATTCTCAGCTTCGCCATTGTCGTGATCGGCGGCCTCGGCAGCGTCGAGGGTGCAGCCGTAGGCGCCATCCTTGTCGGCCTTGCGCGTGCCGCGTCGGTCCATCTGCTGCCACAGGCCGAACTGTTCATGATCTATCTCATTATGGCCGCCGTGCTGATGTTCAGACCCGAGGGCCTGTTCCGCCGTGAAACCGCGAGGCGGATCTGATGAAATACGCCACAAATCCTTTCGTTCTTCTCGGCCTCGTCGTGCTCGCTGTGCTGTTCGGCCGCGTGATTCCGGCGTGGACGCTGTCGCTCGCCACCGTCGCCGCATCGAAGGCTCTTGTCGCGCTCGGCATCGTCGTGCTGGCGCGCACCGGCAACGTCTCGTTCGGGCAAGGCCTGTTCTATGCGGGCGGCGGCTATGGCGTTGCTCTTATCGCCCATAGCTGGGGCCTGACGGATGCCGTCGCGCAGGTTCTGATCGGCGCGGTGTTCGGCGGTCTGCTCGGCCTGATCATCGGCCCGCTCATTGCCCGTTACACCGGCATCTTCTTCGGCATGCTGACGCTGGCGCTGTCGATGGTGCTCTACGGCGCGCTGGTCAAGACCACCGTGCTCGGCGGCTCGGACGGCTTCAACGTCGGCCGCCCCACCCTGTTCGGCGCGGTGTTCAACGATCCGCGCGAGGCAGACTTCATGCTCTACGCGGTATCGGTCGTCGCCACCGGCCTCGCGGGTATCTTCGCAACGATCCTGTTCCGCTCGCAGTTCGGGCTGACAAGCCTGGCGGTGCGCGAGAACAACCTTCGTGTCGAATATCTCGGCACCTCCGCGAACCGCATCGTCACCATCAACTTCATCATCGCGGCAACATTCGCCGGCGCCAGCGGCGCGCTTGCCCTGATGGCCCAGCGGCATATCGATCCGGAATTCGCTTACTGGACCACATCCGGCGAATTCGTCTTCATCGCGGTGCTCGCGGGCACACAGAGCGTCGCCGCGGTGTTCATTTCAGCCCTTGTGCTCGAACTGGTGCGCTCGTTCTCCAACCTCTATCTGCCGAATACCTGGCAACTCGTGCTGGGCTTCTTCCTGCTGGCCGTCATCCTGTTCCTTCCGCGCGGCATCGGATCGCTCTGGAACCGGAAGAAACGCACCACGGAAGCGCCTCCCGAACCGGCAACCGCCGGGACAGGAGCGACATCATGAAGCCCGTCCTTTCCGTCCGCGGACTGCAGAAGCGTTTCGGCGCGGTGGTCGCCGCCGACAACATCAGCATCGAGATTCCGCCGGGACAGAAGCTCTGCCTGATCGGCGCGAACGGCGCGGGCAAAACGACGTTCGTGAACATGGTGACGGGCTACATGAAGCCCGACAGCGGCGAGATCGAACTCGATGGCTCGCCGATCGGACGGCGTTCTCCGCGCGATGTCGCCAAACTGGGAATATCGCGCTCGTTCCAGATCCCGCAGCTCTTCATCGAACTGACCGCCGCGGAAAATCTCACCGTTGCCGTCTCCAGCGCGGAAGGCGGAAAGCTCTCGGTGACCGCTCCTGCGGACAGCGGCGACCGCCGCGACAAGGCCGTCGCACTGCTCGACCGTTTCGGCCTGGCTGGCCACGCGGACCGTCCGGTGGCCGAACTGGCCGGCGGCGTCCGCAAGCTGGTCGATATCGCCATGGCTTTGGCGCGGCGTCCAAAATTGCTGCTGCTGGATGAACCGACCTCTGGCGTCTCTGCGGAGGAGAAATTCGCGACAATGGACCGCGTCATTCACGCCGTGTCGGAAGAAGCCGCCACCATCGTCTTCGTCGAGCACGACATGGATATCGTCAGCAAGTATGCCGACCGCGTGGTCGCCTTCTACAACGGCCGCATCCTGGCCGACGGCGAGCCGTCAACCGTGCTGAAAGACAACGAAGTGCGCCGCTATGTGACAGGAGGCGCACGATGACCGCCGCCCGCCCGCTGCTCGATATCGACAATCTCGCGGTCGAGATCCAGTCAATGCCCGCGCTGCGCGGCTTCACCATGCACCTCTCTGAGGGCGCCATGGTCAGTCTCGTCGGCCGCAACGGCGCCGGCAAGACCACACTGATGCGCTCGATCATGGGGCATCTCGCACCCAAGCACGGCACGATCCGTTTCGGTGGCGAGGATCTGGCCGCCCTGCCGCGTCATGCCCGCGCCGGTCTCGGCATCGGCTACATGCCGGAAGATCGCGGACTGGTGCCGCAACTGACGGTAGAAGAAAACATCCTGCTGCCGCTGTGGGTCGCGAAGGATGTCGATCGCAAGGCGCGGCTGGACTTCGTCTACGAGGTGATCAGCGAACTGGCCACCATGCGCGACCGCAAGGCGCTGCTGCTCTCCGGCGGACAACAGAAGCTGGTTGCGCTCGGCCGCGCGCTCGGCATCGGAACAAAATGCCTGCTGCTCGATGAGCCATTCGAGGGGATCGCACCTGCCCTGTCCGAACGCATCTCCGATGTGCTTGCCTCGCTCAAGGGCAAAGGTTTAACTGTCTTGATGTCTCAATCCGATTTGAATCATTCGCATACTTTGTTCGATGCTGAATTCGTGATCGAGCGCGGAGCCAACCTTACAGCCTGACATTGCAGGTCAGGACAGGACACGACGATGGACTGGTCGCAATATCCGATTCCAGCAATGCGGCTGGAAACCCGTTTCG
Source organism: Afipia massiliensis (assembly GCF_014203115.1). Classification (GTDB taxonomy): domain Bacteria; phylum Pseudomonadota; class Alphaproteobacteria; order Rhizobiales; family Xanthobacteraceae; genus Afipia; species Afipia massiliensis. Next base: position 778,559 of record NZ_JACHIJ010000001.1, read on the forward strand.
GCGATCGCGTCGTGCCTGCCTTCGAGAACCGGCCGGCGAATATCTGGGCGATGGTCGCCGATGCGGCCGCACGACATCCCGACAGCGACGCCCTGATCTGCGGCGTTGAGCGGATGACATGGCGCGAGGTCGCGCAGAAATCCATGCAGATCGCGGCGGGCTTCAAGGAAATCGGTCTGAAGCCCGGCGACCGGATCGCGCTGCTGCTCGGCAACCGCAACGAATTCGTGCTGGCGCTGTTTGGCGCAGCCCATCTCGGCCTCGTGAGCGTAATGCTGAGCACGCGCCAGCAAAAGCCCGAGATCGCCTACGTCCTGACCGACTGCGGCGCGAAGCTTCTCATTTATGAAGACGCCATGGCAGACCGCCTGCCCGATCAACTCGAACTTCCGGAGTTGCTTCACCGCGTGTCGATCAGCCCCACCGAGGGCGCACTGGCGTTTCAGGATCTTGTCGCAACCGACGCCTCGCAATCACCGGCAGCAGTGGACGAGCAGGATACCGCGATGATCCTGTACACGTCGGGGACGACGGGGAGACCCAAAGGCGCGATGCTGGCGCATTGCAATCTGATCCATTCGGCGATGGTGTATGAAGCCTGCCTCGAACTGACCCACAAGGACCGCTCGATCGCCGCCGTTCCGCTCGCGCATGTCACCGGCATCGCGGCCAATATCATGAGCATGGCGCGTTGCGCCGGTGCGCTCATCATCGTGCCGGAGTTCAAAGCCGCGGAGTACCTGAATATCGCTTCGCGCGAACGCGCCACACAGACGGTGATGGTGCCGGCGATGTATAATCTGTGCCTGCTGCAGGCCGATTTCGACTCTTATGACCTGTCGGCCTGGCGAGTCGGTGGCTATGGTGGCGCGCCGATGCCGGTCGCAACCATCCAGAAACTCGCGGAGAAACTTCCCGGGTTGAAGCTGGTCAATGCCTACGGATCGACCGAAACATCATCCCCTTCAACCGTCATGCCGCCGGAATTCACCGCGAGCCACGGCGACAGCGTCGGCCTGCCCTGCCCCGGTGCACATATCATGGTGATGAGCGCCGACGGACGCGAACTACCGCGCGGCGAAGTCGGCGAACTCTGGATCCACGGCGGATCGGTCATCAAGGGCTACTGGAACAATCCGCGCGCGACGGCGGAGAGCTTTACCGCCGGTTACTGGCATTCCGGCGACCTCGGCTCGATCGACGAGCAGAACTTCGTGCGCGTGTTCGACCGGCAGAAGGACATGATCAACCGCGGCGGTCTCAAGATCTATTCGGCGGAAGTCGAGTCGGTGCTCGCCGGTCATCCCGCAGTGATCGAAAGCGCCATCGTCGCGCGCCCCTGCCCGGTGCTGGGCGAGCGCGTTCATGCCGTTGTGGTGGTCCGCTCGGAGATCGATTCGCCGACGCTGCGTTCATGGTGCGCCGAACGCATGTCGGATTACAAAGTCCCTGAGACCATCTCGATCGGTACCGAGCCGCTGCCGCGCAATGCCAACGGCAAGGTCATGAAGAAGAACCTGCGCGACAGCCTGACGGGCTAAGCGTCCCTGCGGGCAGCAGGACGCCGGGAACGATTCGCAGCGAGCGCGCTCAGCGCTCGGCGAACGCCTTCTCGACCACGAAATCGGCTGGCTCGCCGTGATTGCCTTCAACGAAGCCGCGATCCATCAAGAGCTTCTTGGTGTCCAGCAGCAGCGCCGGGCTTCCGCACATCATGACGCGATCTTTGGCCGAATCGAGGTCAGGCAGCGAAATGTCGGAGAACAGCTTGCCCGAGGTGATCAGGTCGGTGATGCGGCCGCGATTGCGGAACGGATCGCGCGTAACGGTCGGATAATAGATGAGCTGCGCGCGCACCATGTCGCCGATCATCTCGTCCTGCGGCAGCTTCTCGGTGATCAGTTCACCGTAGGCCAATTCCCTGACGTGACGGCAGCCGTGCAGCAGCACGACCTTCTCGAAACGCTCGTAGGTCTCGGGGTCCTTGATGACGCTCAGGAACGGCGCGAGGCCGGTGCCGGTGCCGATCAGATAGAGATTGCGGCCGTCGGTGAGGTTGTCGATCACCAGCGTCCCGGTCGCCTTGCGGCTGACGATGATCTCATCGCCTTCCTTGAGGTGCTGAAGGCGCGAGGTCAGCGGGCCGTCGGCGACCTTGATCGAAAAGAATTCGAGGTTCTCTTCATAGTTCGCGCTCGCGACGCTGTAGGCACGCAGCAGCGGCTTCTCGTTCACCTTCAATCCGATCATGGTGAACTCGCCATTGCGAAACCGGAACGAGGAATCGCGCGTGGTCGTGAAGCTGAAAAGATTATCGGTCCAGTGATGGACGCTGAGAACCGTTTCCTGATTGAAATTGCTCATAACCGGACCCATGCTCTTGCAATCGGTGAGCGCACAATCGCCGGACTTGCGGGCGATCACGCCTCACGCAGAACTTCTCGCCAATGAATTTTGCTGGATGGCCTGCCTTGCAGGCGAAGACGGCGGCAGCATTCACGACGCCGGTGAAATAGCCGAATTTCCGTTTCTGGTCAATTACATACCGCGCCTGCGTCATGCCCCAAGGGCAGACCCGCGTTGCATTCTAAGATCATGATCCGGAGGAGAAATTTCCTCCCGCACAGAGCCTGCCGGGAGGAAATTACACTCAATCTAAACGCCCGGATAACTGCGGCTGAGCAGCGCTCAGCCGCGGCAACCGGTCTTACTTCTTCACCATCGCGCAGTTGCCCTCGCTCATCGGCCGGAAAGCTTCCGCCGCGGGGATCGTCTCAACCAGCTTGTAGAAATCCCAGGGGGCCTTGGATTCGGCCGGTGTCTTCACCTGGAACAGATACATGTTGTGGATGTGCCGGCCGTCTTCACGGATCGTGCCCTCGCCGAACAGCGGGTCTTTCGACGGCATCGCCTTCATCTTGGCGACAACCGCCTGCCCGTCCGTCGTGTTCGCAGCGGCCGCTGCGCGCAGATAATGCAGCGTGCCGGCATAGACGCCCGCCTGAATGGCGGTCGGACGCCGTCCACCGCCAACAATCGCGGTGAAGCGATCAGCGAACTTGCGCGTGCCTTCGTTGGTATCCCAATAGAAGCCCTCAGTCAGATAGAGACCCTTCGCGCCCTGCAGCCCTATGGCGTTGACGTCCGTGACCTGCATCAGAAGCGCCGCAAGCTCCTGCCCGCCGGCCTGAATGCCGAACTCGGACGCCTGCTTCACGGAGTTGACTGTGTCGCCGACCGCATTGGCAAGCGCAACAATCTTGGCCTTGCTGGCCTGTGCCTGCAGCAGGAACGACGAGAAGTCCGATGCGCCGGGCGGATGCCGCACGCTGCCCAGCAGCTTTCCGTTTTGCGCCTTCACGACATCGGACGCATCCTTTTCGAGCGAATGGCCGAAGGCATAGTCCGCGGTAACGAAGAACCACGAGTCCTTCTTCGCCTTCAGCAACGCCAGCGCCGTTCCATGCGCCAGCGCCCAGGTGTCGTAGGTCCAGTGCACGGTGTTCGGCGAGCACTTCTCGCCGGTCAGCAGCGATGAGCCGGGGCCAGATGCAATGAACGCGGTCTTCGAGCCGCGAGTGGCTTCCTGCACCGCCAGCGCCACCGACGAGAACGGCACGTCGAGAATGGCGTCGATCTTGTCGACGTCCATCCAGCGCCGCGCCAGCGCGCCGCCGATGTCCGCCTTGTTCTGGTGATCCGCCTGAACGAGTTCAACCTTGATGTCCGGCTTCTCGGCCTTGAAGTCCTCGACCGCGAGACGCGCCGCGGCAACCGAACCTGCGCCGGTGGAATCGGTCGCGATGCCGGTGAGATCGGTCAACACGCCAAGCTTGACGGTGTTGTTGGCGATCTGTGCGCTTGCCGGAGCCATGAGCGCCAGCAGCATCGCTGCGCCCGCCAGAAAATCCGATTTCGATTTTAGCATTATATCCTCCCGGTTGAATTTCTTATGTGGTTGTCCGGTCTCGCCGGAATTGCTTAGCGTCGAATCGTTTCCAAAATCTCCTGCGCGACGTCGATACGCACCGTTGCGCGCTCGACCAACACTTTCGCAACAGCCTCGACCTCATCGCCGACAGCGCCGGCCATGATCGCGATGTTCTGTGCATGAAGCGCCATGTGACCGGACTGGATGCCCACCGTGGCGAGCGCCTTCAGCGCCGAGAAATTCTGCGCAAGCCCCACCGCCGCGATGATGCGCGCCAGCCGCTCTGCCGTGGTCACGCCGAGAATCTTCAGGCACGCCTGCGCAGTTGGATGAATCTTGGTCGCGCCGCCGATCAGGCCAACCGCCAGCGGCAGTTCGATGGAGCCAGAGAGATCGCCGTCCTTGTTGACCTCGTAGCGCGTCAGGCTCGTGTAGCGCCCGCCGCGCGCGGCATAGGCATGCGCGCCTGCTTCCACCGCGCGGGTGTCATTGCCGGTCGCGAGGATCACCGCGCTGATGCCGTTCATGATGCCTTTGTTGTGCGTGGCCGCGCGATACGGATCGGCTTCGGCGAACTGATACGCGCTGATGATGCCGTCGCGCACGCTTTCCCCGCCGATGTCGGCGAGCTTCCACACCGCGTGCGCCCGCGCTAGCCGCCGGTCCGCCAAATTGGAGAGGATGCGCAGGAACACGCGCCCGCCGCTCCATGTGGCGATATGCGGCGCGATTTTCTCCGCCATGGTGTTGACGGCATTGGCGCCCATCGCATCGCGCGTATCGACGATCAGATGCGTGATGACCATCGGCCCGCCCAGCGTATCGAGAATCCGCACCTCGACATCGCGGAAGCCGCCGCCAAGTTTCACCAGCAGCGGATCGCAGGCGTCGCAGATCGCCTTGATCTCGTCACGCTTTTCCAGAAGCCGCAGCCGCGCAGCATATGGGTCGGACACATCGACGGCCTGGACCTGCGCGATCATCAGCGTGCCGGATACAGAGGTCGTAAAGCCCGCGTCATAGGTCTGGCGCGCGGCGTTGCAGACCGCGGCGACGACGGAGGATTCCTCGGTCGCCATCGGGATCAGCACGTCTTCGCCATCGACCTTGACGTTGGTCGCGATGCCGATCGGCACATTCATCGTGGCGACGACATTTTCGATCATCTTGTCCGCAAGCTGCGGAGACAGATTGCCCATGTCGGCAAGATGAGCTGTGGTCGCAGGATCGAGCCCCGCGAACGAAGCCACGAGATCAAGCCGTTCCTGCGGCGACTTGCGGTGAAATCCGGCGATCCGCGAACTGCGGTTCGCGCCATGCTTGGCGAAAGTCATTCTTTAGCGTCTCCCAGACCGAAGTCCTCTTGAGGGGATTCTCGGCCGCGGAAACTGTATGGTGACGGGGGTACGCCACAAGGAACACTTTGCACAATTTCAGGAAGGTCCGTACCATTCGCAACATGGGTACAGTTCATCATCTCGGCCGCGGAACAACGCGATCGCGCGTCGAGACCATCGTTGATGCGATCATTGCGCGGATCGAGCGCGGCGCGATCCGGCCCGGCGAACGCCTGCCGTCGATCCGCGACGCGTCGAAACTGTTCGGTGCATCAAAGAATACCATCGTCGATGCCTATGACCGGCTGGTCGCATCGGGGCAGATCGAGAGCAAACCCGGCTCCGGCTTTTACGTATCGATGCATCGTCCCAAGCGCGCGGAGACAACCGAACCCGCCAAGGTCGAGGCCGTCGACAGCGTCTGGCTGCTGCGCGAGCAACTCGAAAAGCGTTACGAGGTTCGTGTCGGGGATGGACGGCCGCCGGCGGCGTGGATGGAAGGCTCGGAGGTCGGACCATACCTGCGACCGGTCAGCCGGCCTGGGAAGCGTAATCTGCCCGAGAGCTATGGCAGTCCCTACGGCCTGTTGCCGCTGCGCCAACGCATCGCGGGCTTGCTGGCCGAGCGATCGATCGGCGCGGAGCCGACGCAGGTTCTTTTGACTCAAGGCGCGAACGACGCGCTCGACATGATCGTGCGTCAGTTTGTCGAGCCGGGCGACCCCGTTCTCGTTGACAGCCCCGGCTATTATCCGCTGTTCGGCAAGCTGCGGCTGGCCAAGGCGCGGCTGATCGGCGTGCGGCGAACCGCCGACGGGCCCGACCCGGACGATCTCGCGGCCAAGGCGGCCAGCTCCGGCGCGCGGATGTTCTTCACGCAATCGCTGGCGCACAATCCGACCGGCTGCTCGATCACGCTCCCGGTCGCCTACCGCCTGCTGCGCACCGCGACGGAGTACAATTTGCGCATCGTCGATTCGGATCCGTTCGCCGACGTGCTGTCGAACACCAGTCCTCGCCTCGCCGCGCTCGACCAGCTCGACCGCGTGATCTATGTCGGCACTTTCGCCAAGACTCTCTCCGCCAGTCTGAGGTCGGGATACATCGCGGCCAACGCCGACACCGTCGCGCGGCTGGCCGATCTCAAGATGATCACGCGCGCCAACAGTTCGGTTTATATCGAGCAGATCATCTACGACCTGATGACCAGCGGGCGCTATCGCGGCCATCTCAAGCGGCTGACCGGCCGCATCGAAGCGGCCACGCGCCAGGCCAACGACACATTGTCACGCCTTGGCCTGCCGGTATTCGGCCAGCCGCGCGGCGGATTTTATATGTGGTGCGAACTGCCCGGACATATCGATGACACGCAACTGTCGCGCGTCGCCGCCGAGCGCAGCATCCTGCTCGCGCCGGGTTCAGCGTTCAATCCGGACGCGATGCCTGCTCGCCCCGCGATGCGCGTTAATATCGCGCATGTCGGCGATCCGCGGTTCGCAAGTTTCATGGCCGAACATCAAGCACCATAAAGCATCCAGTGCGGTGCGCCGTTGTACGCACAGCGGCCAACGGTAAAGACGCTCCATTTTTTTGGCGTCGCAACATTAACACGCACCAATTTTGTTCCGGCCCGCTCGAATTCTGTTTCAAACAACCGCTCGCTGCAATCATCCGATCTTTGCTTGACTTGAACTTCTCCGGCCAGCAGTCTGTCGGCTCAAATAAAAAGCACCGAACACGAATTCGGATGCATCAGGGAGAAACGTCATGAAGTCATTTCTCAGCCTTCTCGCAACAGCGAGCATCGTCAGCGCTGGCACCCTACTCGGCCCCGTTCCAGCTTCCGCCCAGCAACCCATCAAGATCGGCGTTCCAACCTCGGTCCAGCTTCAGGTCGGACGCGACACGCAGAACGCCATTAAGATGGCTATCGAGGACATCAACAGCAAAGGCGGCCTCGTCGGCCGCAAACTTGAAATGGTTGTCGCGGATGAAACCGAGAACCCCGAACAGGGCATCGCGGCGATCAAGAAGCTCACAGCCGACGACAAGGTCGATGTGCTGATCGGCGGTTACACCAGCGGCGTGACGCTGGCCCAGTTGCCCCACATTGCCAACGCGAAGACGATCTACCTTGGAGTTGGCGCGGCATCTCCCGCGATCACCGCGAAGGTGAAAGCCGACTACGAGAACTACAAGTATATCTTCCGGGTTTCTCCGATCCACGCCGGCCATCAGGCCCGCGCGCTGGTCGATTTCATCGGCGGCAAGCTCAAGGGCGAGATGGGACTGAAGAAGATTGCCATCGTCGGAGAGAACGCCAAGTGGGTGCAGGATCTGGTGCCGATCCTGAAGAAGGGCGCGGTCGAGGGCGGCACCGAGGTGCCGATGGCCGAATTCTTCGACACCTCGACGTCGGACTTCTCGCCATTGTTCGCCAAGGTCAAGGCCAGCGGCGCACAGTATCTGATCGTCATCCTGTCGCATGCGTCGTCGGACATTTTCGTCAAGCAGTGGCATGACGCGCAGGTGCCGATTCCGATCGGCGGCATCGACGTCAAGAGCCAGGACGCCGACTTCTTCACCCGCGTGAGCGGCAAGGCGCTGTCCGAAACCGTCGGCCTGTTCGCGACCCGCGCCCCGCTGACGCCCAAGACGATTCCGTTCTGGGACGAGTTCGTGAAGCGCTATGGCACGGCGCCTGTCTACACCGGCGTCGGCGCCTACGACGCAATCTACGTCTACGCAGAAGCCGTGAAGCGCGCCAACTCGGTCGAGCCGAACGCTGTGATCAAGGAACTCGAGAAGACGGACTATGTCGGCATCGCCGGCAAGATCGTGTTCGACGAAGTCCACGATGTGAAGACGGGACCCGGCCTGCAGAACCTGCTGTTCGCGCAATGGCAGAAGGACGGCGCACGCGTCGTCGTGTGGCCGAAGGCTGCCGAAACCGGAAAGATGATCCCGCCGCCCTGGATGAACTGAACAGATTCACGTCGTGAGAACGGCGGCCGGTCACAACCGGCCGCCGTTCCTGAAGGCTCGCCTTCCTCTTACGCCCCGTGATCCGGTTCTGACATTCATATCCTCAGCAGCAGGCGGTTATGCTCGAAATCCTGATCTATGGCGCTGTGTCCAGCGCGATCTACGCGATGCTCGCGGTGGGCTTCACGCTCATCTTCGGCGTCGCCCGCATCCTCAATCTCGCCCACGGCGCATTTTATGCACTCGGCGCGTATGCGGCTTATGTTTTCACATCCCTGCTGAACCTGCCGCTGTTCATCGCGGCACCGCTGGCCGTTCTTCTGGTCGCGGGATTTGGCGTGCTGATGGAGCGGTTTCTGGTCCGGCCGTTGCGGGCGTCGCAACTTGCCGTGCTGATGATCACGCTCGCCGTATCGCTGGCGGTCGAGCAGGCGCTGTTCATTACCTTCGGCTCCGAATATCGCAACGTCCCCTCCTTCGTCGCCGACAAGATCTCCATCGGCGGTGTCGATATCGGCGGGCAGAGATTGCTCGCCCTCGTTGCGGGCATTCTGGTGCTGCTGACACTGTGGCTCTTCATTCAGCGCACACGCCTCGGCGCGGCCATTCTCGCGGTGTCGCAGGACCCCGAAGCCGCGCAGTACATGGGCATTCCCACCAACCGCATTTTCTCCATCGTGATGGCGATTTCGGCGGGCACCGCGGCGCTGGCCGGCGTATTGGTCTCGCCGTTTCTCACCGTGCAGCCGACCATGGGCCTGCTGCCGATGGTGAAGGCGTTCGCCATCGTCATCGTCGGCGGACTCGGATCGATCCCCGGCAGCATCATCGCCTCGCTGATCCTCGGCTATTCCGAAACCATCGTGGCCTATCTGGTCTCGACATCGTGGACTGAACTCGTGTCCCTCGTCGCGGTCGTCGTCACCCTCATGATCAGACCGTCCGGGATTCTCGGCCGGCGGGCGGCGTTCTGACATGCGGCAGATTTCATTGATCGATGTCGCAGGCGGTATCGCTGTGGTGGCCGTGCTCGCACTCGCCCCCATGCTCGTGGCCAGCAACTATCTCACCGGCGTGCTGACCGTCTGCGTGATCTACGGCATATGGGCCTCGAGCTGGGACTTCATGTCCGGCCTGACCGGCCGCGAGAATTTCGGCCACTCGCTGTTCATCGGCGCGGGCGCCTACACCTCGGGCTTCATGGCGACGATCTGGTTCACCAATCCATGGTACAGCCTGCCGGCGGCAGTCGTCATCGCGGTCATCTTCAGCCTGATCGTCGGCTTCCCGACATTGCGCCTGCGCGGTCCCTACTTCGCGCTGGCCATGCTGTCGGCCTCCGCGATCCTGCAACGCCTCTGCCTGATCTTCTGGGAACAGACCGGCGGCGAGGAAGGCCTCTACGGCCTCGACCCGCTGATCCGAAATCCCCTGCACTACTACTGGTTCGTGCTGGCGGTCCTTGTCGTCACGGTCATCGTGCTGGTGCTGCTGGCGCAATCGCACTGGGGCCTGTTGCTGCGCGCCATTCGCGGCGACGAGGCGACCTGTCAGGCCGCCGGAATCAACGTGACGTTCTACAAGATCGCCTCACTTGCGATCAGCGCGGCCTTCGCCGGGCTCGGCGGCGCGCTCTATGCGCACTACCAGCTTCAGGTCAGTCCGCCGCTGTTCTCCGTCGTGGTCTCGATCACGATCATCATCATGGTCTATGTCGGCGGCATCGGTTCGATTTACGGTGCTGCGATCGCCGCGATCCTGCTCACGCTGCTCACCGAAATGCTGCGCGGCTTCGGCGAATACCGGCTCTGGATCTACACCCTCACCCTGATGCTGATCCTGTTCTTCCTGCCGAATGGCCTCATCGCGCCGCTCTGGCGCAGAATGACGGAGCGCTTCCGATGACCGCGCTTCTCGAAGTCAACGACGTTACCAAACGCTTCGGCGGCCTCACCGCCGTGAAGAACGCAACCTTCACACTGCAGAAAGGCGAGTTCACCGGAATCCTCGGTCCCAACGGCGCGGGCAAGACCACGCTGTTCAATATGCTCACCGGCTTTATGGCACCAACATCCGGAGCTGTCACATTTAACGGTGAAGCGCTGCAAGGACTCGCACCCTACAAGATCGTCAACCGCGGCATGGCGCGGACCTTCCAGCTCTGCCGTCCTTTTGTGGGCATGAACCTGCTGGAGAATGTTCTCGTCGCCTGCATGTCGCCACGCGCCCATGTCGACAAGGACAAGGAAGAACGCGCGCGCCACCTCCTCGAACAGGTGGGCCTCGGCGGACGCGGGCTGGAGCCAGTCGAAACGTTGCCTTACGGCGACCTGCGACGGCTCGAAATTGCGCGCGCGCTGGCGACCCGGCCCGATCTCTTGTTGCTCGATGAACCCTTCGCCGGATTGGGCAGCAGCGAGATCGAACCGCTGGCGCAACTGATCAAACGCCTGCATCGCGAGGAAAACCTGACCATCCTTCTGATCGAACACAAGCTGCGCGAGTTCATGGCGCTGGTCTCCCGGGTGATCGTGATGAATTTCGGCGAGATCATCGCCGTCGGACCGCCCGAGGAAATCGTGAAAAATCCGAAAGTGATCGAAGCCTATATCGGAAAGACGGAGGAAGCTCATGCCTCTGCTTGAAGTCTCCGATCTGCGCGTCAGCTACGGCAAGGCGCTTGCCATCGAATCCGTTTCGATCAAGGTCGACAAGGGTGAGTTGATCGGCGTGCTCGGCCCCAACGGCGCGGGCAAGACCACGCTGCTGAAAGCGATCTCGCGCTCCATTCCCTCGCAGGGAACGCTGACGTTCAAGGGCCAGTCCCTCGACGGCGTCGCGCCCTACGACGTGGTGGCGCGCGGCATCTGCCACTGTCCCGAGGGCCGCAAGCTGTTCTCGGAACTATCCGTGCTGAAGAACCTGCAGCTCGGCGCCTACCTCCGCAAGAACAACGCCGAGATCAACGCCGATCTCGAACGCGTGTTCACGCTGTTTCCGGTGCTGCGCGAGCGGCAGTGGCAGCAATCGAGCACACTATCCGGCGGCGAACAGCAGATGGTGGCGATCGGCCGCGCACTGATGGGGCGGCCGGAATTGCTGCTGCTCGATGAGCCGTCGGTCGGCATCGCGCCGCGGCTGAAGGGCCTGATCTTCGATGCGATCCAGCAGATCCGGAAGGACGGCACCGCCATCCTGATCGTCGAACAGGACGCGACCTCGACCTTGCGGATTACCGACCGCGTCTACGTGCTGGAACATGGCCGCACCATTCGTGAGGGTACGGCGAAAGATCTCGCGGGCGACGAATACATCCGGCAGGTTTATCTCGGGGTGTGACGGATTTGCCGCCCAGTCGTCATTGCGAGGAGCGTAGCGACGAAGCAATCCAGTCTTTCTTACTTAGGAACTGGATTGCTTCGCTTCGCTCGCAATGACGCGGTGATTACTTCTTCTCCAGCGCGCCTTCGGCCTTGAGCACTTCGTGCGCGGCCTTGAAGGCCTCCAGGCCTGCGGGAATGCCGCTATACACGGTGGCGTGCAGCAGAACTTCCTTGATCTCCTCGACGGTCACGCCGTTGGTCAGCGCGCCTTTGACATGGAGCTTGATCTCGTTGGGCGCTTTCAGCGCGGTCAGCATCGCGAGGTTGAGCATGCTGCGGGTCTTGCGGTCCAGCCCCGGCCGCGTCCAGGCATAGCCCCAGCACCATTCGGTGGTGATGTTCTGGAACGCCATCATGAAATCATCGGCCTTGGCGATGCTGCCATCGACGTAATCCTTACCCAGAACGTCACGCCGGACGGCCAGACCCTTCTTGAATTGTTCGCTTTCACCGCTCATGACGCTCTCCAGAACTTCGATTGATGATGGGATAATCTAACAGCCTTAGCGGCTGGGCACTGATCCGACAATCGCCGGTTCTGCCGCGCCGCCATGACGCATTCGATGGTGACCGCTAATTCGCCTTCGCTCCCGATGCCTGAATGACCGGCGACCATTTCGCGACTTCGGCCTTGAGATGAGCGGATAACGCCTGCGGGGTCGCCTGTTCCGGCTTTACCGGTTCGACACCGAGCGCGGCCATGCGTTCGACAACTTTTGGATCTTTCAGCGCGGTTTGCAAAGCATCGTTCAGTTTCTTCTGGACGTCAGCCGGTAACCCTTTCGGCGCCCACATTGCGTGCCATGCGGCGACCTCGAAGCCCTTGAGGCCGACTTCGTCGAGGGTCGGCAGATCCGGCAGAACCTTCAGCCGCTCTTTGGTCGTCGCGGCATAACCCTTGATCTTGGCGTCCTTGATCTGCGCGGTGGTGGTCGTGGTCTGGTCGCACATCATGTCGAACTGGCCGCCGAGCAGATCAGACATCGCCGGTCCCGTCCCGCGATAGGACAACGCGGTCATCTGGGTGTTGACCGCGCTCATGAACATAATCGCGCACAGGTGCGATGCAGAACCGATGCCCGCGTGGGCATAGGTCACAGCGGTTTTCTTCTGCTTGACCCAGTCGATCAGGTCCTTGGCCGTCTTCGGCTCCAGACCGGCCTTGCCAACAATCGTCATCGGCACATCCGCGATGCGGCCGATGGAATCGAAGTCGTCGATCACATTGTAGCGGAGGTTGTCGTAGAGCGACGGCGCAGTCGCCTGCGCGATGTGCCAGACCGTGACCATGTATCCATCGGCAGGAGATTTGACGACGCGGGTCATGCCGATGGTGCCGCCGGCCCCGCCGACATTCTCGACGACGATCTGCTGACCCAGCGTTCGGCCCATCGACTCCGCGATCAGGCGAGAGACCGCGTCCGTCGGCCCTCCCGCCGCAGCCGGAACGATCAAGGTAATCGGACGCGACGGAAAGTCCTGTCCCGCAGCCGGTCCGATTCCCGAAATCGACAGCGTGGCAATTGCAACTGCAAATCCTGCGAAGAATCCTCGCATCGTGTCCTCCCTGTGTTTTTGTTTCCTCGCGTTATTTTCTTCTTGGTTTTGGTTGCTTCGCCCGGGTCCGGGTCTAGTTCTCTTGATTGTCTCCGGCCAATGCGTCGCAGACGGCCTTGGTGACATCGGCAGTTCTTGCTTTTCCGCCGAGGTCCGGCGTGTGCAGTGACTTGTCGGCCGTGACTTTTTCGATGGCCCACATCAAGCGCGCCGCTGCGGATGGCTCGCCGAGATGCTCCAGCATCATGACGCTGGACCAGAACGTCCCGATCGGATTTGCAATCCCCTTGCCGGTGATATCGAAGGCCGAGCCATGGATCGGCTCGAACATCGATGGAAACTGGCGTTCGGGGTTGAGATTGGCGGTCGGCGCGATGCCGAGCGAGCCTGCCAACGCCGCCGCCAGATCGGATAGAATATCGGCGTGCAGATTGGTCGCGACGATGGTGTCCAGGGTTTCGGGCTTCAGCGTCATCCGCATGGTCATGGCATCGACCAGCATCTTGTCCCACGTGACGTCGGGAAATTCGCTGGCGACCTCGGCCGCGATTTCATCCCACATCACCATCGCGTGGCGCTGGGCATTGGACTTGGTCACCACGGTTAAGAATTTGCGCGGCCGCGAGCGCGCCAGTGCGAATGCGAAACGCATGATCCGCGCGACGCCAGCCCGCGTGAACATCGACACGTCGGTGGCGACTTCCTCGGGCAAGCCGCGATGCACGCGCCCGCCGACGCCGGCATACTCGCCTTCGGAATTCTCGCGCACGATCACCCAATCGAGTTCAGGACCGGAAACGTTGCGCAACGGGCTGACGATCCCCGGCAGGATGCGCGTCGGTCGAACGTTGGCGTACTGATCGAACGGCTGGCAGATCGCGAGCCGCAGACCCCACAACGTGACGTGATCTGGCACATCGGGCGCGCCTGCGGAGCCGAACAGGATCGCATCGTGGGACTTGATCAGGTCGCGTCCGTTCTCCGGCATGAACGCGCCGGTTGTCTTGTAGCGCTCCGATCCCCAGTCGAAGTGATCGAACGCGAAGGTGAATCCGCCGTCGCGCTTCGCGCATGCGGTTAATGCTTCGACGCCCGCGGAGATGACCTCGGAGCCGATACCGTCTCCGGGAATGGCAGCAATTCGATAGGTTTTCACATGACATCCGCTTGTTTGGCCGAACCCGACACGAACGCGAACTGCCGTGCCTGAATGGACCGGCAAGCCCCGGCCTTCCGTCACCGGCAGCACGCTAGGGATGCCATCTTCCATGGAAGGTGGTATGGATGTCAAGACACCTCGCGCAGGACACAGGCTAGCCTCTATAAGGGTGCGGCAGTCAGGAACCGGACATGAGTCGCCTCAAAACGCCCATCGCAGAGCCGCTTGCCAAAGCACCCTCACTAGTCGCCGACGCCTATCAGGCGTTGAAGGACGCCATCCGCGACAACGCCTTCGCACCCGGCTACCAGGGCTCGGAGCAGGAAATCGCGCTTCGGCTCGGCATGAGCCGAACCCCGGTCCATGAAGCCCTGATCCGGCTTCAGGAAGAAGGTCTCGTGCGGGTTCTGCCCAAGCGCGGCGTCACCGTTCTGGCGCTGTCGCCGGACGACATGCGCGAGGTCTATGACGTGATCATCGCCCTCGAAGGCATGGCTGCCGAATTGATCGCCAGTATGAGCCCGAAAGACCGCCGTCCCATCGTTGCGGCCTTGGAGGGCATCAACGCCGAGATGAAAATCGCCCTGCAGCGCGATGAACTCGACGTCTGGGCGCGCGCGGATGACCGCTTTCATCGCACCCTGATCGATGGCAGCGGGAACATGCGCCTCGCACGTCTTGCCAATACCATCATGGATCAATCGCACCGCGCACGCATGATGACGCTCCGCCTTCGGGCCAAGCCGACGAAATCGCTCAAGGAGCATCAGGCGATCATCGCCGCCATCAAGAGCGGCGACTCAATGCTGTCCTGCAGCGAGGCCCAAAGTCACAGGCGGCGCGCGCGCAGCGAACTCCTGCCGCTGCTGGACCAGTTCGGGATGAAGCATCTCTGACGCGCCGCCCGCGATTGCATAGGCGTATTCGCAAACTGCACCTGCTCCTGACCGGCGAATTGCGGTTCATAGACATATGAGTCGCGATTTGTCCCCCGGGCGTGCCCGATGACCCCCATCACCCCGGACATGAAACCGGGCATGAAGCCGGTCCACATCGCGCTCAACGTGCTGGCGCTGTGCTTCATGTTGTCCGTGCTCGGGCGCGGACTTGGCGAAACCTTCACCGTTTTCCTGTTGCCGATCTCGCAGACCTTCGGCTGGGACCGGGCGGAAATCATCTCGATCTACTCTCTGGCAGCGCTGGCCGGCGGCCTGTCGGCCCCCATCATCGGCCGGCTGTTCGACCGGTCCGGCCCCCGCGCCGTCTATTCACTGGGGCTGCTGTTGCTCGGCTGCGCGTTCCTCGCCGCCGCCCATGCGCAGCAGCTCTGGCAACTCCAGCTCAGCCTCGGCCTGTGCGCCGGTTTCGGTGTTGCCTGTATCGGCAACGTCCCGAATTCGATCCTGCTCGGACGATGGTTCGGCCCGAAACTGCCGACCGCAATGGCCGTGGTCTACTCCGCGATGGGCGCGGGCGTGCTGATCCTGTTGCCGCTGTCGCAGGTTCTGATCGACCGCCTGGGCTGGCGCGGCGCGTATCAGATCTTCGGCGGAACGGCGCTGATCCTGCTTGTGCCGCTGCTGTTCTTGCCATGGAAACTGTTCGCGTCGGGCTCGGCCACGCTCGCCAAAAGCGCCGCCGCCGAAGCCATCGACGAAGGCTGGACGTTGCTCAGCGCCATGCGCCATCACGCATTCTGGGCGCTGTTCTGGACATTCTTCTTCACCGCGGTTGGCATGTTCGCACTCTCCGCACAGATCGTCGCCTATCTGGTCGATGCCGGGTTTCCGCCGCTGCAGGCAGCGACGGCATGGGGATTCAGCGGCGTGGTGCTGCTGTTCGGCATGCTCGGCGTCACCTGGCTCGACGGCGTGATCGGACGCCGCCGCTCGGTGCTGTTCAGCTACGCGCTGTCGATTATCGGGATCGGCCTGCTCTGGCTGCTGAAATCGTATCCCAATGTCTGGCTGCTGACCGCGTTCGTCGTGACATTCGGCAGCATGATCGGCTCGCGCGGCCCGCTGATCACCGCAACCGCGATGAAAATCTTTCGCGGCGAACGAGTCGGCACCATCTACGGGACGATCACCATCGGCAGCGGCCTTGGCTCGGCGTTCGGTTCGTGGGCCGGCGGTCTGATCCACGACATGACGGGAGGCTACGACGCGCTGCTGCTGTTTGCCCTCATCAGCGTGATCCTCGGCATGATCCCGTTTCTCGTGGTCCCCGCCCTGCGGCAGTGACCGCGAACATCCCGGTTGCGCCGGTGTCCCGGAGTTGCGATCATCATGAAACGATGAAACCGGAGATGTTGTCATGAGCGCGCCTGTCGATGCACCGGATTGGCGCAGACTGACTCAGGACCAACTCGATCTCGGTTTCAACAACACGATCCATGTGCCCGAGACGCCAACAATCGTTGCCGAGTGGGACAGGCTGTCCGCCGAAATGCGCGCACGGTATCCGCAGTCGCTCGATCTTCGTTATGGTCCGCGCGAGCGCAACCGGATCGATTTCCTGAAAGCCAACAACGGCGGTCCCACGCTGGTCTTTATTCACGGCGGCTACTGGCAGACCCGCGCGAAGGAAACCTTCGCGTTCTGCGCCCGCGGGCCGATGGCCCACGGCATCAACGTCGCCCTGATCGGCTACACACTCGCGCCCGATGCCACGCTCGACCAGATCGTGGACGAAGTCCGCACCGGCATCGATACCCTTGTCAACGAACTGCCCGCGCTCGGCAGCAGCGCAGACAATATGGTCGTGTCTGGCTGGTCGGCAGGCGGGCATCTGTCGTCCATGACGCTTGGGCATCCGCACATCAAGGCCGGGCTTCTCATCAGCGGGATCTACGATCTCGAACCGATCCGCCACAGCTATCTGAACGCCAAGCTCGGACTGGACGAAGCCATGAGCCGCCGCAACTCTCCAGTGCTGCAACCGGGCCGCATCGACAAGCCTCTCGTCGTTGTCGCCGGAAGTGGAGAACTGCCGCTGCTGCGCAAGCAATCCGCCGACTTCGCCGCGCACCGCGCAATTCACGGACTGCCGATCGTCTACGAGGAAATCCCGGGCGCGAACCATTTCACCATGATGGATGAATTGGCGTCGCCCTCCGGCCGCCTGACAACGCTGGTCCGTCAGCTTTTCGAGCAAACTTCCAGCAGCTAGTGTGGTGGTTCGCAAGTCCGCATCATTTCCACAGCGCCGTCATTTGCGGACTTGCGAACCAAAACCACACTAGAATCATAGTTTCTAGTGTCCTTTTGAATCCGAAGTTCGCTACGGAAGATGCCGCAAAATGAAGCGAACTTCGGATTCGGGACACTAGGGCGCACACTCATAGGCCGAGCTCGGTTGGCGCGGCGAGATCGATGTCTGCATTGAGCCCGCGTTCGCCGATTCGTGCCGCAACCTGATCTCGCAGCATCGTCCGGATATTGAGGATTCAGAGGTCGAGCACAACGGTCCCCGAAACGGCATCTGTCATGCCGCGTCCGTCACCCTGATCCTCGAGAAGGGACCTGAAGCTGTCGAGTGTCTCGATCATTGCGGGTCGCGCAGCAACCAGCGCTTCCTGACTGGACCAAGCGCCGATGAGGCAAAACGTTTGCTCGCCGGTCTGTATGATAAAGCCACGCTCGAGGCCCGGCCATTTGGCCTTGCCGTTCCGGTGCGCATCGAGGAAGGCCGCCTCTTCGCCGGACTTCACCCTGAACTTGACTACATTGTAGACCTGCATGATGCGCTCCAATGTGTTGAAGGGGATGACATTTCCCTTGCTTCATCGTCATTCGAGGCGCCCAAGCGCGCGCCTCTGGATGACAGTCCCGGGCAGAATCCGAATTCGCTCTTCACGCGACCATCGGCAACCGCTTCTCGATAATGCGCGAGAACAGGCTGGCTCCGACCGGCAAAATCTTGTCGTCGAGGATGAAGCCGGGATTGTGCAGCGGCACGCTTCCCTCGTGACCCAGCCAGAAATAGGCGCCCGGCACCGCAAGCAGCATGTCGGCGAAATCCTCGCTGCCCATTTTCGGGGTCGGCGTCGTCAGCACATTCTCGCCGCCGACAACCTCGCGGGCCACGTCCGCCACGAAATGCGACTGCTCCTCGTGATTGACCAGCACCGAGAAGATGTCGCGGATATCCACCTTGATCTCGACCTGAAACGCCGCCGCCATGCCGGCTGCGATGGTGCGCATCCGATCGCGGATCTTTTCCCGGACCTTCTCGGAAAAGGTCCGCACGGTGCCGGCCAGCGTCGCCTCGCCCGGAATGACGTTGTAGGCCGAACCCGCATGGATCTGCGTGATCGACAGCACCGCGGATTTCAGCGGATCGACATTGCGGCTGACGATGGTTTGCAGCGCCTGCCCCAGCGTCATCGCGATCACCACCGGATCGCGTGACATTTCCGGCATCGCGCCATGGCTGCCATAGCCGGTGATGGTGATGTCGAAGAAATCCGCGCAGGCCATGCTCGGCCCGGGAAAGATCGCAACCTGACCCGGATTAAGCTGCGGAGCGTTGTGCAGTCCGTAAACTTCGTCCACCGGAAATTTCTCGAACAGCCCGTCCTTGATCATCGCGCGCGCGCCACCGAGCCCTTCTTCGGCAGGCTGAAAGATGAAAGCCACCGTGCCGTCGAAATTGCGCGTTTGCGCGAGATAGCGCGCCGTTCCCAAAAGAATGGTGGTGTGGCCGTCATGACCGCAGCCGTGAAAGCGATCAGGAACCGTCGAGCGCCAGCTCAGATTGGTCTTTTCCTCCATCGGCAGCGCGTCCATGTCGGCGCGCAGGCCGATCCGCCTGTTGCCGCCACCCTTGCCTTTCAGCAGGCCGACCACGCCGGTGCCGCCGATGCCACGATGCACCTCGATGCCCCACCCCGCGAGCTTCTCGGCGACGATGCCGGATGTACGATGTTCCTCGAAGCCGATTTCCGGATGTGCATGAAGATCGCGGCGGATGGCGGTGAGGTCGTCGGCGAAGCTGTCGATCAGTTCAATATTGGGCATGCGGCGTCATCCGTTTTTTTTTGAAGACCATTGCCAGGCAAAGCGCGGAGCATCTTGGCAAATCATTGCAGGGTGGCCAAGAGACCGGCCATCAATCGCCCGCGTTCGACCAGGCTGTCGACTTCGATATGCTCGTTGAGGGTATGATAATCCGCACCGCGCACGCCAAGGCTGTCCAGCGTCGGCAGCCCCATCGCGCCGGTGAAGTTTCCGTCCGAGCCGCCGCCCGAACTGCCGTGGATCAGATCGAGGCCGATTGTCTTCCCCACCGCCCGCGCCTGTTCATAAAGCGCCATGGTTCCGGCATTGGGTTCCCAGACCGGCCGCGTCACGCCGCGCGTCACCGTGAACGTCACGTCATTTGTCGTGCCGTTCAGCGCCAGCATCCGCTCGACCCCGCGATCGAGATCGGCCTGGCGTTTCGCCATGCTGAGTGCCTCGCCGCGGCAGCTCGACGCCACGCAGTTGACCCACTGCCCGCCATGAACGACGCCGACGCTGAAGGTGCAGTCGTCGCCGGTCATGCCGTCGATGGCAATGATCTGCCGCGCCATTTCGCGGATTGCGGATCGTCCCGCCGCGAGTGTTGCGCCGGCGTGGCTCGGCTTGCCGGCAGCTTCCAGATTGAACCGCGCAATCGCGTAGCGGCCCGTGGTGACGCCTGCATTCTTGAACGCCGGTTCCGGCACCAGCACATACTTGTTGCGCGCCGCTTCCGCCTCAATGATGTCGCGGGTGCTGGGCGTGCCCACTTCCTCATCCGGCGTGAACAGAACCGTGACCGGCAACGGCGTCGCAATCGACGCTCTCTGCAACTGCAGGATGGCTTCGAGCGCAGCGTAATTGCCGCCCTTCATGTCGAGGATGCCCGGCCCGTAACATTTGCCGCCCTCGCGCCGCCACGGCAGCTTTTGCAGCGTGCCGATCGGATGAACGGTATCCATGTGTCCTGCGATCAGGATACCCGGCTGTCCCTGATTGGGGTGCGGAAATCGCGCCCGGATGCAGCCGCCGAAGCCCTGCCGCCCGGCGATCGTTTCAATCGAGGCCCCGCCAATCGCCATGTCGCGCGCGGCAAGTTCAAGCATGCGATTGACCGCGGCGGCGTCCCAGGTCGGGCTTTCGCATTCAATCCACGGACGCAGGCCCGTCAGCATGGTTTCGGTATCGAACGGAAGCGAGGCGGGATTGATCAAGGCGCTGTCCCCTTTTGAATGCTTTTTCTGACTGGCGGGATCTCGTGCCCCGCGCCCCCGGATCGTTGCAGGTTCGGCAGCCGATTCAAGATGCAAACTTGCCGGGGCTGCTGTCAGTTTGGCGATGTTGCCTGCCGGAATCAGATTGCGTATGCAGGCCCCAATCTCATTGGGAAGGTTTGCGATGTCGATTTGCGCTGCAACACAGGTGCGTTTGTGACGCAATCGCTCGTCGTCGTCCCCCCGTCCAACGCGAGGGCCGCCGGCTGGATGGCCGGATGGCTGACCCTGATGCTGGTCCTGCTGGTGGCTGGCCGCGAAGCCACGCGCGAACTCAGCGTTTTCCAGATCATGGAAATGCGCTCGGTCATCGGCCTTTTCATGCTCTATCCGCTGATTCATCTGAACGGCGGCCTGGCAAATATGAAGACCGCGCGCCCGCTCCAGCACATCGGCCGCAACGTCGTTCACTACGCCGCGCAGTACGGCTGGTTTCTGGCCTTGACGCTGATCCCCCTGGCGCAGGTGGTGGCCATCGAATTCACCATGCCGATCTGGACCGCGTTGCTCGCGGTGAGCTTTCTTGGCGAACGGCTCAACGTCTGGAAAATTCTCGCCATCATACTCGGGCTTGTGGGTGTTCTCATCATCGTGCAGCCCGGCGCCGCGCAGGTCAGCCCCGGCCAGCTGATCATGGTCCTCGCCGCCATCGGCTTCGGCGCGGCGATTGTGATGGTGAAATCCCTCACCCGCACCGACTCGGTGATCGTGATCATCTTCTGGATGCTGGTGATCCAGTCCCTGATCGGATTGATCCCAGCCCTTTACTATTGGCACACGCCATCAGCGCATGTCTGGCCATGGATTCTAGTGATCGCGTTCTGCGGAACGTATTCGCACTACTGCTTCGCGCAGGCGATGCGCTATGCCGACGCCACGGTTGTTGTGCCGATGGACTTTCTCCGCGTACCGCTCTCGGCGACGCTCGGCTGGCTGCTCTATTCCGAGCGGCTTGATGCGGCGACCATTGCCGGCGCTGCGCTGATCCTGACCGGGAATCTGCTGAATTTGAAACGATCGTAACCGGCGGCGGGCGGTCGCCGTAGAAACCTAAGTTCGTCATGCCCGGCCTTGTGCCGGGCATCCACGCCTTCCTTTCTGAAGCGCAACAAGACGTGGATGGCCGGGACAAGCCCGGCCATGACACTGTTTGGATTGCGAGTTCAACGATAGAGCGAGCCTACGCCGCGCTTTTCTTGTCCGCCGACAGCACGCCGCGGCGGATCTGGTCTTCCTCGATCGACTCGAACAGCGCCTTGAAGTTGCCCTCGCCGAAGCCGTCGTCGCCCTTGCGCTGGATGAACTCGAAAAAGATCGGGCCAATCGCGTTGGCCGAGAAGATCTGCAACAGCACCTTGGTATGGCCGCCGTCCACCACGCCTTCGCCGTCGATCAGGATACCGTTCTTCTGCAGCCGCGCGACGTCCTCGCCGTGCTTCGGCAGCCGCGCGTCGATCTTCTCGAAATAAGTCTGCGGCGGCGGCGGCATGAACGGCAGGCCGTCGGCGCGCAGCTTCTCGATGGTGTGATAGATGTCCTTCACACCGCAGGCGATGTGCTGGATGCCCTCGCCGTGATAGGTGTTGAGATATTCCTCGATCTGGCCGGAATCGCCGGCGTCCTCGTTGATCGGAATCCGGATCTTGCCGTCGGGACTGGTCAGCGCGCGCGAGAACAGGCCAGAGGCCCTCCCCTCAATGTCGAAGAAACGGATCTGGCGAAAATTGAACAGCCGCTCATAGAAGCCGGTCCACACATCCATGCGGCCGCGATGCACGTTGTGGGTCAGATGGTCGAGGTAAAACAGTCCCGCGCCCTCCGGGTGAATGTCCTTCAGGCCAAGCCACTCGAACTCGGTGTCGTAGGCCGAGCCCTTCGCGCCGTAGCGGTCGACGAAGTACAGCAGACTGCCGCCGATACCCTTGATCGCCGGAACATCCAGCGTCTTGCGGGATGACGCCTCGTCGGCCGGCTCCGCGCCGAGCGACAGCGCGCGCTCATAGGCCTGCTTTGCGTCGACCACACGGAACGCCATCGACGGCGCGCACGGCCCATGCACGGCGACAAAGTCATATCCGTGGGTGCCCGGCTGTTCGTTGACGAGGTAGTTCACATCGCCCTGGCGATAGACCGTGATCGCCTTGGTCTTGTGCTTGGCGACTGCCGTGAATCCCATCAGGCGGAACAGCGCGTGGAGCTTTTCCGGCTCGGGATGGGCGTATTCGACAAACTCGAAGCCGTCGGTGCCCATCGGGTTCTGCTCGGAAATGACGGCGGCCGGTGCATCGTGCGGAAACGGACCCATGGCGATCTCCCTTGAATCTTCTGGCGATTCTTTCTCAGGGAAGCATCGTGCGCCGCTTTTCATGCAACAGGCGTGCAAAATGAGCCGAGTTATGCCAAAATCATGCACGGAACGTGCACATACGAGGGTTTTGGCGCATGACTTCGCTGGACGGATTCGACCTCAAAATTCTCGCCGCGCTTCAGGACGACGGCCGCCTGACCAATCAGCAACTCGCCGATCTGGCGGGCCTGTCGGCGTCGCAATGCTCGCGCCGCCGCACCCGGCTGGAGGACGAGAAGATCATCGCCGGCTATCACGCGGATCTCGCCAGCGAAGCGCTCGGTTTCAATGTGCTCGCCTTCATCCAGATCACGCTGGCGACGCACTCACCGAACAACGCAAAGCGGTTTCGCGATCTGATGCGCCGCGTCGATGAAATCCAGGAGGCCTATTCGCTGACCGGCGACGCGGACTATCTGTTGAAGGTCGTGCTGAGCGATCTCAAGAGCCTGTCCGACATCGTCAACAACGTGCTGATGCCGCACGAGAGCGTGGCGCATGTACGCTCGTCCATCGTACTCGACCGGCTGAAGACCACGCGCAAGCTGCCGCTGCGGAAGCTCGCCGGTTGATCACTGATCCCTCATCGCGTCATGGCCGGGCTTGTCCCGGCCATCCACGTCTTTCTTGGTGCAATCCAAGACGTGGATGCCCGGCATAAAGCCGGGCATGACGGTGGATGGATGCGAAGATGTACAATCACTTTCAAACCGACGGAAGGATCGTGCCTTCAACTTCGCCAAAGCCAATTCGGTAGCCGTTGCCCTGACACCAGCCGCGCATGGTCAGCGAGTCGCCGTCCTCGAGAAACGACCGGCGCTCGCCGCTCTCAAGCGCCAACGGTTCTGTCCCGTTCCAGCTCAATTCCAGCATACTGCCGCGCTCGCTTTTCTCGGGACCGCTGATGGTGCCCGAGCCCAGCAGGTCCCCGACATTCATCGCGCAGCCGCTTGAGGCATGATGCACAAGCTGCTGCACCGACGACCAGTACATGTTCCTGAAATTGGTGCGGCAGATCGTGCCGGGCTTGTTCATCTTCTCGGTCTTGATGTCGACTGCGAGCTGCATGTCGTAGTTATTCGCGCCCTTCTGCTGCAGATATGGCAGCGGCGTCGGGTCCTGCGCCGGGCCGTGAACCCGAAACGGCTCCAGCGCCTCGCGCGTCACGATCCACGGACTGATCGAAGTGCCGAACGCTTTCGCCTGAAACGGTCCCAGCGGCACGTATTCCCATTGCTGGATGTCGCGCGCGCTCCAGTCGTTCAGCAGTGTGAAGCCGAAGATCATCGCGTCGGCCTGCTGCTCGGTCAGCATCTCCCCCATCGCCGACGCCTGCCCGATCACGACGCCCATCTCCAACTCGAAATCGAGCCGCTTGCAGGGCCCGAAGGTCGGCAACTCCACCGTCGGCGGCTTCAACTGCCCGCGCGGGCGGCGGATCGGCGTGCCGCTGACGACGACAGTCGATGCGCGGCCATTATAGCCGATCGGGATGTGCAGCCAGTTCGGCAGCAGCGGATTGGTCTTGTCGCGGAACATGGTGCCGACATTGGTGGCGTGTTCCTTCGACGAATAGAAATCCGTGAAGCCCTGCACGGCAATTGGCATCTGCATTTGCACGAACTTTTGCGGAACAAGCGCTAGCTCACGTAGCTTCTTGTTATCGCGCAATTCTGCGTTGTCGTGGCGCAAAAGTTCGCTGATCCGCGCTCGGGTCTGTGACCAAACCTTTGGTCCCAGCGACATGAAATGATTAAGTGCGCCGACAGCAAAAACACCCGGTTGATCGGCCACGCTTAGCAGACCGTCTTGTTCAAGCTCCCATAGATCGAGCACGTAGTCGCCGATGGCAACCCCCGTTCGCGGAAGAGGCTTCTCCGGCGTGAAGAACACGCCGTAAGGCAAGTTCTGGATCGGAAAATCCGACGATGGATCGATCTCGATGAAGGAGCGCAGCTTGGGATCGTTGGGGTGCATCGTGTCCATCCGGTTTATCTATTCGGCATCGGGCTGGCGACCGGGTTCGGCGGCGGCAAAGGCTTTGAGCTTCGCGGCGGCAGCATCCAGCGCCACGATGCGCTTGTACGGCGCAAGATCCACACCGAACCGCCGCGCGTTGAACACCTGCGGCACGATGCAGATGTCGGCCAGCGTCGGCTGATCGCCGAGCGCAAACGGTCCCGGCAGATGCGCCAGCCGGGCCTCGACTGCCTCGAAGCCGGTCTCGATCCAGTGTTTCGACCATGCCGCGCGGGCGGCCTCATCGACGCCCATGCCGGTCAGCCTGTTCAGCACCCGCAAGTTTCCGATAGGATGAATGTCGCTGGCGACAACCAGCGCGATTTCGCGCGCAATCGCCCGCCCTTTTGGATCCGGCGGCAGCAGCGGTGGCTTCGGATGGGTCTCGTCGAGATATTCGATGATCGCAATCGACTGCGCCAGTTCGAGATCGTCATCGATCCAGTACGGCACCAGTCCCGCGGGATTGACCTTGCGATAGGCCGGTTGCGTTTGCTCGCCCTTGCGCAGATGCACAAAGCGATGCTCCGCGCTCAGTCCCTTGAGATTGAGCGCGATGCGCACGCGATAGGCCGCGCTTGAGCGGAAGTAGCCGTAGAGAACAGCGTCACTCATGTGCGCTGCTTTACGGCTTCGACGGGTCGAAGCGGCGCTCCAGCCCCTGCCAGCAATCGGCGTAGTCGTCCTGCAGCGTGCTGGTGGTCGCGGCATACTCGGTCACGCGCTGCGCAAAGCGCGTCTCGAACATGAAGGCCATGGTGCCGGTCAGTTTCACCGGCTTGAGTTCACCATTGCTGGCGTGATCGAACGCCTCGCGGTCCGGCCCGTGCGGCAGCATCATGTTGTGCAGGCTGATGCCGCCCGGCACGAAGCCCTGCGGCTTGGCATCGTAGACGCCGTAGATGAGCCCCATGAACTCCGACATGATGTTCATGTGATACCACGGCGGACGGAAAGTGTTTTCCGCCACTGCCCAGCGCTCGGGGAAGATCACGAAGTCGATGTTCGCGGTCCCCGCCGTTTCCGAAGGCGAGGTCAGCACCGTGAAGATCGACGGATCGGGATGATCGAAGCCGATGGCGCCGACCGGCGAGAACGTCCGCAGGTCATATTTATACGGCGCATAGTTGCCGTGCCACGCCACCACATCCATCGGCGAATGTGGCAGCTGGGTCACGAACAGCGAGCCGCCCCACTTCACGTAAAGCTCGGTCGGCGTGTCCTTGTCTTCGTAGGCCGCCACCGGCGTCAGGAAGTCGCGCGAGTTGGCGAGGCAATTCGCGCCAATGGGTCCGCGCTCCGGCAGCGTGAACGCGCCGCCGTAGTTCTCGCAGAGATAGCCGCGCGCCGGACCTGACGGAATCTCGACGCGGAATTTGGTGCCGCGCGGGATCACGGCGATCTCGCCGGGCTCGATGTCGATGATGCCGAACTCGGTGACGAGGCGCAGGTTGCCCTCCTGCGGAACGAACATCAGTTCGCCGTCGGCGTTGTAGAAATGCTGATCCACCATCGATTGGGTGATGAGATAGACATGCGCTGCCATGCCCGCCTGCGTGTTGGCATCGCCCGCCGTGGTCATGGTGTAAACGCCCTGCAGGAAGGTCTGGTCGTCCTTCGGCATCGGCACGGGATCCCAGCGCAGTTGCGCGATCGGCATGTGGTATTCGGTACATGGCGCGGTGCGCCAGTATTTCGCATCGGCCTTGGCGAAGCGGCCCGAATGTCTCACCGACGGGCGAATGCGATAGAGCCACGAGCGTTCGTTGGTGCCGCGCGGCGCGGTGAACGGCGAGCCGGACAGTTGCTCGGCGTAGAGCCCATAGGCGCAGCGCTGCGGCGAGTTGCGGCCGATGGGCAACGCGCCGGGCAGCGCCTCGGTCTCGAAGCTGTTGCCGAATCCGGACATGTAACCCGGCGTGACATTGACGGCGTTGCGGTTGACGACGCCAGGAGCGGTGTTGATGTTCATCGCACTATCCTCCTTGCAGAGCTGCCCACATTTCGCGGTCGCGCTTGTCGGTCCAGATCACCGGATCGTCGATCCCGGATGCTTCGTCGAAGGCGCGCGAGACATTGAACGGCAGGCAATGTTCATAGATCGCGAAGCTGGAGAATTTCGGGTCCATCACGGCACGCGTCGCGGCCATTGTTTCTTTCAGCGTCCGCCCCTTCGCCACCGACAGTTCCGCCGCGCCGTAGAGCGATGTCACGAAATCGCGCGTCATGGCGATGGCTTCGTTCACGGTCGCCACACCCTTCAGCGCGTCGCCGCGGCCGGGCGCAACGGCTTTTGGGTTGAAGTCGCGGATTTCATTCAGCGTCAGCGGCCATTCGCGCAGCAGCGCGTCGCCGCAATAGCAGGCCGAATGGAACTCGATCAGATCGCCGGAGCACATCACCTGCGCATCGGGCACCCAGGCCACGATGTCGCCGGACGTGTGGCCCGCGCCGAGATGAATCAGTTGCACTTCGCGCTTGCCGAGATAGAGCGTCATCCCGGTCTCGAACGTGATCGTCGGCCATGTGAGACCCGGAATGCTCTCGGCATCGCGGAACAGCCTTGGAAAGCGGCCATATTCAGAATCCCAATCCTGCTGCCCGCGCTCCATGATGAGGCGATGGGTTTCCTGCGAGGCGACGATGCCCTGCGCCTTGTAGGCGGATGCGCCGAGCACGCGCACCGCGTGATAATGCGACAGCACCACATACTTGATCGGCTTGTCGGTCACGGTCTTGACGCGCTCGATCACGCTGTTGGCCATCGCCGGCGTCGCCTGCGCGTCGAACACGAGGCAACTGTCGTCACCGACGATCACCGCCGTGTTGGGATCGCCCTCTGCCGTGAATGCGTAAATATCCGGGCCGATTTCGGAGAAGGTGATTTTCTTCTCCGTCATATCTCCGGTCGAAGCGAAACCCTTGGCGTTCATTTTGCGTCCCTTGTTGAATTCGTCGTATCGCCCGTGACGAGCTGGCGCTTCGCCAGCGCGATCGCTTCACGCAGCACCTCGGCATCGCCGATATGATTGGCTAAAATCAGAACCAGTGCTGTATCCAGCGATGCACTGTCCTCGTCGCTGAGGCCGCGATGCGCCTCGACCACCAGCCGGTAGGCGGTGTCGGGATCGCTGAAATTCGATGTCGTCGAGAGCGTCATGACGAGGCTCCCGGCTGTGCGCTGGCGCGGGCAATGGCGGCTTGCACGGCGGATGCCGTCGGTTTCCTGAAACGCGCCGCGACATAGCCGTCCGGCCGCAGCAGATAGGCCGCGCCATTGGAGAGATCATAGCGCTTCGCAAACAGTCTGGACACATCGCGCAGCGGCGCTGCTTCTCCAATCACGATGGAGTGACAGCCAGGCAACTCGCCGCCGCCTGCTCCCGATTGCAGCAACACGAAGTTGCCACTCCCCTGCCTGAACGCCTCGGTGAGATAGATCGGCTCGCCTTCTGCCGTCGCCAGCGGCGCGTCGATCATGTGCGCGCCGGGACGCGGCCCGGCATTCCATGGGTCGCGATCGGGCGTCGACAGCGGCGACTGATAGACCGACGGCGTCGAGAGCCGCCCGCCATTGACCATGCGCTTGGCGAATTCGGTTTCCTTCGCGAGTCTGAGCACCGCCTGCCGCATCCGGCGTTCCTGCTTCGAATGCGGCGCGATGAAATCGGTGGAGCGGGTCGATGCGCGGATGTTCTCGTCGGCAGCGGCGCTGCGTTCGATCTCGTAACTGTCGAGCAGCGATGCGGGCGCCTTGCCGCGCAGGATCAGCGACAGCTTCCACGCCACATTCTCCGCGTCCTCAAGACCGGAATTCGCGCCGCGCGCGCCGAACGGCGAAACCTGATGCGCGGAGTCGCCGGCGAAGATCACACGCTCATGCACAAAGCGCTGCATGCGGCGGCATTGAAACTTGTAGATCGAAATCCATTCGAAATCGAAATTGGTGTGACCCAGCATCCGCTCGATCCGCGGCCGCACATTCTCCGGCAGCCGCTCGACGGCGGGATCGGCATCCGGCCCCAGTTGCAGATCGATGCGCCAGACATCGTCCGGCTGACGATGCAGCAGTGCGGACTGGCCCGAATGGAACGGCGGATCGAACCAGAACCAGCGCTCGGTCGGAAACTCGGCGGTCATCTTGACGTCGGCGATCAGGAACTGATCCTCGAACACCTCGCCGGAAAACTCAGCTCCGACCAAACCTCGCAAGGCCGAGCGCGCGCCATCGCAGGCGACGACGAAATCCGCCTTCAGATGATAGCGCCCGTCCGGCGTGTCGATAGCCAGAACGACGTGATCGTTGCGCTGGTCCAGCCCGACCACCTTGTTGCGCCAGCGCAGATCGACCTGCGGCAGTTCCTGAACGCGATCGACCAGAAAGGCTTCGGCGTAATATTGCTGAAGATTGATGAAGGCCGGCATCTTGTGACCGTCTTCCGGCAGCAGATCGAAGCGGTAGAGCATGTCGTCGTTCAGAAAGATCTTGCCGACCTTCCAGACCACGCCCTTCTCCACCATGCGCTCGCCGACCCCGAGGCGGTCCCACAATTCCAGCGAGCGCTTCGAAAAGCAGATCGCGCGCGAGCCGTCGCCGATCCTGTCGGCGTCATCGAGCAAAACGACGCCGTGACCGCGCTGGGCCAGATCGATCGCCAGCGTCAGCCCGACCGGCCCCGCTCCGACCACCACCACCGGATGGCGCGCCGCATCCGCCGCCGTCCGGTCCTGATCGGAATGGCGGCGATAGCCGAACTGAATGACCCGAGGTTCCGGCACGTCTCAACCCTGCTTGACTGACGGGCTTCTTGAACGAAGCTCTGGTGTGGTGGTTCGCAAGTCCGCATCAGTTCTACGGCACATTCTGTTGCGGACTTGCGAACCCAAACCACACCAGAATTATAGTCTCCAGTGTCCTCTTGAATCCGACGTTCGCTATAGAGTGCGCTGCAAAAATGAAGCGAACTTCGGATTCAGGACACTGGTCATCAGGATAGACCAAGGCTATGATCGTTGCAACTGCAACCAACTAGACCAAGTCCTGCCCTTGGCCTCAACCGGACGTGTTTCCTTGAGCAAGCTCGATCTCTTCAAGTTCATGCCGTTCCGACTGAACCGGCTGGCGGCGGAAGTCAGCGCCGAACTCGCCAGCGAATATCGCGAGCGCTATGGCCTGGATATTCCGGAATGGCGGGTGCTGGCCACGCTGGGCTTTCGCGACGACGCCTGCACGGCGCAATACATCGCCGACTGCACGCGCACGCATAAATCCACCATCAGCCGGGCCGTCGCCCACCTGCTGGAACAGCAACTGATCGAACGCGTGGAAAACAAGGATGACCGGCGCGAGCTGGCGCTGCAACTCACCGGCAAGGGACGCGCGCTCTACGAGGAACTGATCCCTCGCCTGCTCCACAAGGAGCAGGACATCCTGTCATGCCTGACGGCGGCGGAGCGCAAGGATTTCGCCAACGCGCTCGGCAAGATCGAGCGCCAGCTCGATCTTGTTCAGACCGTGAAGGATGCACGCGCCAAGAAGGATGCGTATTAGTTTGCATTCCCGCGACTGAAAACCCACTCGCTCATTCCCGCGAAAGCGGGAATCCAGCCCTTCAAAGAGTGGGTCCCCGCTTTCGCGGGGACGAGCGGGGATGACATCACGCCGCGCGGATGTTCTCCATGAAGCGGTCCAGCTCCTGACGCAGCCGCGTGCTTTCAACCGCCAGCGTCTGCGCGGAGTTCAACACTTCACCCGAGGCCGTGCCGGTTTCGCTCGCGCCACGGTTGACCTCGGAGATGCCCTCCGCGATTTCCAGCGTGCCGCTGGCGGCGCTCTGGACGTTGCGGGCGATTTCCGTCGTCGCGGTGGTCTGCTGCTCAATCGCTGCGGCGATGTTGCCGGCGATCTTGGAAATCTGGCCGATGGTCTCGCCGATTTCCTTGATCGCAAAGACGGACTCTTGCGTGGCTTCCTGCATCCCGGCGATGTGCGACGAAATCTCGTCGGTCGCCTTCGCGGTCTGGCTCGCCAAAGACTTCACTTCGGACGCGACCACGGCAAAGCCCCGCCCCGCGTCGCCCGCCCGCGCAGCCTCGATGGTGGCGTTGAGCGCCAGCAGGTTGGTCTGCTCGGCAATCGCCGTGATCAGCTTGACCACGTCGCCGATCTCCTGTGCCGCGCGCGACAGTTTGGCGATGCGCGCGTCGGTGGCTTCGGCCTGCGACACCGCCGCGGCGGCGATCCGGCTCGACTCCTTGACCTGCCGGCCGATCTCGTTGACCGAAGCTGACAGTTCTTCCGTGGCGGCGGCGACGGATTGCACATTCGCCGAGGCTTCTTCCGACGCGCCCGCGACCTTACCGGACAACTCCTGAGCGGTCTCGACGGTCCGGGTCAGGGTCGTTGCGGACGACTCAAGCTGGCTCGCCGAAGACGAGACGCTCGACACGATCACGCCGACGGCGGTTTCGAAATCGTCGGCGAAACGGTGAAGCTCCGCACTGCGGGCAGCGCTGGCGGATTTGCCCTGCGCCTCACGCTCCGCCGCCTCGCTCTGCGCCTTGGCGACAGCGCGCATCTTGAACTCCTCGACGGCACCCGCCATCTCGCCGATTTCATCCTTCTGGCCGAGCCCCGGCAGCACAACATCGAAGTTGCCGCCGGCGAGCTGCCGCATCGCGTTGCACATGGCGATCATTGGCCGGGAAATTCCGCGGCCCAGCATCCATGCGAGGATCGCGCCGAACATGATGCCCCCGGCGCCGAGCGCCGTCACGAACTGGCTGGTCGTATGCGCTGCCGTGGCCGATTCCTTTGCAAGCTGCGTCTGCCGGACGACCAGACCATCCTTGATGGTCTTGGCTTCCTGGGTCACGGACGCCGCCGCCTCGTTCATCTTGGTAGACAGCGCCGTAATCTTCGCGGTGTTCTCGACGAACTTCGTGAAGGCCACCTTGTAGGCATCGAGTTCCTGGGTGATTTCCGAAATCTTCGATGCAAGCTTCGCGTCGTCAGCCGTCAGCGTGCCAAAGCTGTTCTTCAGAAGCTGCATGCGGGCATTGACGCTGTTGGCGACGGCTGCATCGGGACGCAGGACGTAGTTGCTGATGTTGGCTGTGATGGACGCCGAGTGGGTCGCCAGTTCCTTCGCATTCTGCTGGATCGACGTCAGGCCGGCGAGAATCGCGGTGTCCGCCAGATCGTCGAATTTGTAGCGGATCACGTTGCCCATGCGGAGCAACTGGTTCGACGCGATTGCCGCGTTCTCGGTCTTGAGCTTGATGACATCCGCGAACAGCGCGGAGAATTCACTGTAGCTGGCGGAAAGGCTGAGCACGCTCTTGCGGTTGTCGGCGGTGGCGACACGCGTCGCGCGCTCGATCGCCTCGCCAAGACTCTTCTCGGCGGCACGCGCAGCTTCTTCGTCCGCCGGAAGACCGGTCGTCACGTATTGGCGGGCGAGAAGCTGATAGGCCACAAGCTCGCGATCGATCTCGCGCGCGCTGTCGCTCTCGGCGACGATGCCCTGATAGGACTGAACGCCACTGGCGATGCGCTCGAACCCGAAATAGGCGACGCCCATATTGATGGCGGAAATGCCCAGCACGATCACGAAGCCGAGCATGATCTTGGTTCGGAATCTCAGATTTGAAAGGAAGCTGACGTTTGTCTTCTGCTTTGCCGGAGTGCCCTTGAACCAGCCCATTCCCAACCCCCAAAAATTCTTTTTGCATGCCCGACCGGCCGGCCAATCAGCCGGCGGAAAGTCCCCCAAGGTAAACAAAATTGAATAACGCCCCGTAAATTGCTACCGCGCGCAGCAAAAAACGCCCGCCAGGCGGGCGTTTCTTGCTAGCGACGTGTGCAAATGCAGCAGGGTCGCCATATCCCGGCACCGCCGGCGCCGAAAGATTAACAGTTCATTCCCAGCTCAGCGCGCCGCCATTCTGGTACTCGATCACGCGGGTCTCGAAGAAGTTCTTCTCCTTCTTCAGGTCCATCGCCTCCGACATCCACGGGAACGGATTGTCGGTCTCATCGAATACCCGGGTGAGCCCGAGCTGGGCGCAGCGGCGGTTGGCGATGAAATGCATGTACTGCTCGCACAGCGCCGCATTCAGACCCAGAAACCCTCTCGGCATGGTGTCGCGGCTGTAGGCGGCCTCCAGTTCGGCGGCCTCGCGGATCATGCCGCGTATCTCGTCCTGGAATTCGCGCGTCCACAGATGCGGATTTTCCATCTTGATCTGGTTGATGACGTCGATGCCGAAATTCAGATGAATGGATTCATCGCGCAGGATGTACTGATACTGCTCGGCAATGCCGACCATCTTGTTGCGGCGGCCGAGCGACAGGATCTGCGCGAAGCCTGTGTAGAACCACATGCCCTCGAAGATCACATAGAACGCGACCAGATCGCGCAGGAAGGCCTGATCGGAGTCCGGCGTGCCGGTCTTGAAATCCGGGTTCTCAAGATTCTGCGTGTGCTTCAGCGCCCACGCCGCCTTGTCGGTGATCGACGGCACCTCGCGGTACATGTTGAACAGCTCGCCCTCATCGAGGCCGAGACTTTCGACGATGTACTGGAACGTGTGGGTGTGCACCGCTTCCTCGAACGCCTGACGCAGCAGGTACTGGCGGCATTCGGGATTGGTCAGGTGGCGGTAGATCGCGAGCACGATGTTGTTGGCGACGAGGCTTTCGGAGGCCGCGAAGAATCCGAGATTGCGCTTGATCGCGCGGCGCTCGTCCTCGGTGAGGCCGTCGCGCGACTTCCACAGCGCGATATCAGCCTGCATCGAGACTTCCGTCGGCATCCAGTGGTTGTTGCAGCCGGCAAGATACTTCTCCCACGCCCATTTGTATTTCAGCGGCAGCAACTGGTTGACGTCGGCACGGCAATTGATCATCGCCTTGTCGTCCACCGACACGCGACCGCCCTTGCGGTCGATGGTGCCGAGTCCTGTTGAATCGAGGCCGGTCTGGTCAATCGCTGCGGATTGGCCGGTCAGGATCGGCGGGAGCGTGTTGGCGGCTTTGGGTGAGGTTTCGGACCAGTCGAGCATGGGGAATTCCTGAAAAATCGTGTGACTTTCACCCTCCCCTTGAGGGGGAGGGTCGGCGACCGTCAGGTCGACGGGGTGGGGTGAAGCGAGAGAACGGCGCAGAATTCTCACCCCACCCCGCCGCTACGCGGCGACCCTCCCCCTCAAGGGGAGGGTCAGAAACGTTACTGGCACGCCTCGCAATCGGGATTGTCGATCGAGCACGCCACCGCGTCCGACAGATCCGGTGCGGATGACGACTGCGGCACCACGATGGGCTTGTTCACCGGCATAGCCGCGAGCGACGACGACGACGACACCGCGTTGAGCTTGCCGTCGGTGCCCTTGAGCGTGGATTTCTCCACATGCGTGGCGCTGCGCGACCGCAGGTAGTAGGTCGTCTTCAGACCGCGCGTCCACGCCAGCCGGTACAGTTGATCGAGCTTTTTGCCCGATGGATTGGCGATGTAGAGGTTGAGCGACTGCGCCTGATCGATCCACTTCTGCCGCCGCGCCGCCGCCTCGATCAGCCACGCGCTGTCGATTTCGAAGGCTGTTGCATAGAGCAGCTTCAGATCGTCCGGCACGCGGTCGATGGAGCCGACGCTGCCGTCGAAATATTTCAGATCGGAGACCATCACCTCGTCCCACAGGCCACGCGCCTTCAGGTCGCGGACGAGGAACTCGTTCACCTCGGTGAAATCGCCGGACATGTTCGATTTAACGTAGAGGTTCTGATAGGCGGGCTCGATCGACTGCGCCACGCCGCAGATGTTGGAAATCGTCGCCGTCGGCGCAATCGCCATCACGTTGGAGTTGCGCATGCCGACCGACTGCACCCGCGCCCGCAGCGCCGTCCAGTCCAGCGTCACCGACCAGTCGACATCAAGGCCGCCGCGGGCGTCCGCTAAAATCTCGATGGAGTCGATCGGCAAGATGCCCCTGCTCCACAACGACCCCTTGAACGAGGGATACTGTCCGCGCTCGGCGGCGAGATCGACCGACGCCGTGATCGCGTGGAACGAAATCGCTTCCATGCTGGTGTCAGCGAACGTGACGGCCGCGTCCGACGCCATCGGGATTCGCAGCGCATGCAGTGCATCCTGAAAGCCCATCAGGCCGAGGCCGACCGGACGATGCTGCAGGTTCGAGCGGCGCGCTTCCGGAATGGTGTAGAAATTGATGTCGATGACGTTGTCGAGCATCCGCATCGCGGTCGAAATCGTCCGCTTCAGCCGCGCATGATCGATGCCGCCCTCGCCCACGTGGTTGAGCAGATTGACCGATCCGAGATTGCACACCGCAACCTCGTCGTCCGAGGTGTTCAATGTGATCTCGGTGCAGAGATTGGACGAATGGATCACGCCGACATGTTGCTGCGGCGAGCGCAGGTTGCACGGGTCCTTGAAGGTGATCCACGGATGCCCGGTCTCGAACAGCATGGTCAGCATCCGGCGCCACAAGTCAGTGGTGCGCAGCTTCTTGAACACGCGCATCTCACCGCGTGCAGCCTTCGCCTCATAGAAGGCATATCTTTCAGCAAAAGCCTTTCCATAAAGATCGTGCAGATCAGGCGTCTCGTCTGGCGAGAACAGCGTCCATTCGCCGTCGGATTCGACGCGCTGCATGAACAGATCCGGCACCCAGTTCGCAGTGTTCATGTCGTGGGTGCGGCGGCGGTCGTCGCCGGTGTTCTTGCGCAGATCGAGGAATTCCTCAATGTCGACATGCCACGTCTCGAGATAGGCGCAGACCGCGCCCTTGCGCTTGCCGCCCTGATTGACGGCTATCGCCGTGTCATTGGCGACTTTCAGGAACGGGACAACGCCCTGGCTTTCGCCGTTGGTGCCCTTGATGTGTGCAC
The DNA here is from genome assembly GCF_014203115.1 of Afipia massiliensis. Classification (GTDB taxonomy): domain Bacteria; phylum Pseudomonadota; class Alphaproteobacteria; order Rhizobiales; family Xanthobacteraceae; genus Afipia; species Afipia massiliensis. The sequence continues at coordinate 814,463 of NZ_JACHIJ010000001.1, forward strand.
CGAGGCCGCGCACGCGGGTCCAGTCATTGCCAAGACCGCCGGAGTATTTCGCCAGCAGCGCATTGTCCTTCACCGACTTGAAGATGCCGTCGAGATCGTCGGCCACCGTGGTGAGGAAACAGGACGACAGCTGCGGCCGCAGCGTGCCGGAATTGAACAGTGTCGGCGTGGACGCCATGAAATCGAACGACGACAGCAGGTTGTAGAACTCGATGGCACGCGCCTCGCGGTCGATCTCGCGGATCGCGAGCCCCATCGCCACGCGCATGAAAAACGCCTGCGGCAGCTCGATGCGGTTGCCGTCTTGGTGAAGGAAATAGCGGTCGTACAACGTCTGCAGCCCGAGGAACTGGAACGACAGATCACGCTCCGGCTTCAAGGCCGCTGCGATCCGCTTCAGGTCGTAGCGCGCCAGTTCGGGATCGAGCAGCTCGGCCTCGATGCCCTTTTTGACATAGGCCGGAAAGTACTCCGCATAGCGCGCCGTCATGTCGGCCTGCGAGGCGTTGACCTGCGCGGAATGGACGAACGACAGCACTTCGGTGCGCAGCTTGTCGAGCAGCAGCCGCGCGCTGACATAGGCGTAGTTCGGCTCCAGTTCCACCAGCGTGCGCGCGGCCATGATGCCCGCGAGCGCCAGTTCATCCTGGCTGATGCCGTCGTAAAGGTTGCGGCGGGTCTCGGCGAGAACCGGTGCCGCATCGACGCCGTCAAGATTGGCGCAGGCTTCCTGAATGATCAGCGTCAGGCGGTCCACATCGAGCGGCACGCGCGCGCCATTGCCCAACGTCACATGCAACTGCGGTTCGGACGATGTCTTTGCGGGCTTCGCAGCGTCTGCCTTGGCGCGCTGGCGCGTGCGTTCCTCGCGATAGAGCACATAGGCACGGGCAACCTTGTGATGTTCGCTGCGCATCAGCGCCAGTTCGACCTGATCCTGCACGTCCTCGATGTGAAAAGTGCGCCCCTCGCCGATCCGGCGGGTCAGCGCGCTAACGACTTCGTTCGTCAGTTGCTCGATCACCTCGTGAATGCGGCGCGACGCCGCCGCCGTGTGGCCCTCGACGGCAAGAAACGCCTTGGTCATCGCAATCGAGATCTTGCTCGCATCGAACGGCGAGACCGTGCCGTTGCGGCGGATGACCTGCAAAGGCGGTGTGGTGGCAGGGACGGCCAGCGACTCGGAACGCAACTGAATGAGAGGAGCGGATTTGGCGGCTTCGCGTTCGAGAGAGAGAGACATCGGCAGACCCCGTGCGTGTTGCAATTTTCTGGGGGCTTGAGCCGAGAGCGCTGCATGACGACCGGCAAGCGCCGGCAATGCTGCAAGCGACCTCCGGACACCCCGCCCGTGGACGTTCTTTTGGTGTCGCGGCAGGTCTCCTGGCTCGCAGGTCGGCGTTGAATCCGGTCTTCCCGATGCGAAAACGCACCAGTGACATCGGTCGGATTCAACTCACTGCTTACAGTTGCGGGGGCAGCGCCGGACTTGCTGCATCAAACGTGCAGCTCACCGGCTTCCCATTTTCACCGCTAGGCCTTGCGGCTTTGCGGAACCTCGACGTCTACATCTGGTAGCGTTCGGGTGACGCTGTCAAGCACCGGTGGATGTGAATAACGGGACCAAAGCAACAAACGCGCGAAATGCTCAGCAAATCGCGACAGATTTTTTTCTGGGGCGGCGAGCAATGAGTGCGCGGCGCCTCGTGCATCGGGTAGCTCCCGGCGAATCGCCGCAAGCGAATCTCATTCCGCTCCTGCCCACTCACCCCGAGCGCGCGCCTAGCATCGCGGCGGTGGGAAGCTTTCCCTTTGACCGACCGGAATGCGGTTCTCATAACTTGACCATCGCGGTTCTGCGGATCGGTGGTCCGGAGCCAAGAGGGAATGCGGTGCGCGCGGTCCGGTTGAATCGTGCAAGTCCGGAGCTGCCCCCGCAACTGTAAGCGGCGAGCCTTAGTCCATCACTGCCACTGCGGCGCAAGCCGCGGGAAGGCCGGACGCAGGCGCCGACCCGTGAGCCAGGAGACCTGCCGCGATCACATAACGTCCACGGGCGGGGTGCCCCGGTGTGTCGCTGCGATAGGACGGCTCGCCGCCCTTGCCGTTCGCGCATGTCCGCCCCTGCCCCAACATCACGGGGTTTCCGATGACGAATTCTGCTTCCACTGCTTCCATTCCTGTCGCCACGCTTGGCGTTCCGCGCATCGGCCCACGCCGCGAACTGAAAATGGCGCTGGAGAAATTCTGGTCCGGCAAGATCGACGAGGCCACGCTGCGCGAGGCCGCCGCGAAAATCCGCGCCGACAACTGGACGCGCCAGCGCGATCTCGGCGTCACCGTGATCCCGTCCAACGATTTCTCGCTCTACGACCAGGTGCTCGACACCAGCACCATGGTCGGTGCGATTCCGAAGATCTACGGCTGGACCGGCGGGCCGGTGTCTTTCGAGACATATTTCGCGATGGCGCGCGGCAGCCAGAAAGACTTCTCTCATAAAGATTCGGGCGACCACGACGGCTGCGCGCATGGTCATAGCCATGGTCACGGTGTTCCGGCGCAGGAAATGACCAAGTGGTTCGACACCAACTATCACTACATGGTGCCGGAATTCGCCAAGGATCAGACCTTTGCCCTCTCCTCCACCAAGGCGATCGACGAATACCGCGAAGCCAAGGCGCTCGGCATCCAGACCCGGCCGGTGCTGGTCGGCCCCGTCACGTTCCTCAAGCTTGGCAAGGGCGAGAATCGGCTGTCGCTGCTGCCCAAGCTGCTGCCGGTCTACATCGAGGTGCTCAACAGGCTCGCAGCCGAAGGCTCTGACTGGGTGCAGATCGACGAGCCGTGTCTCGTGCTCGATCTCGACGCGGATGAAAAGGCTGCGCTGAAGACCGCATATAGCGAATTCGCGCTGAAGATCCCCGGCATCAAGATCATTTTGGCCACCTATTTCGGCGAGCTCGGCGACAACGCCGATCTCGTCACCAAATTGCCGGTGGCTGGCGTGCATCTCGATCTGGTGCGCGGCAAGGGCCAGATCAACTCCGTCCTCGACAAGATGCCCGCGGACCGCGTGATTTCGCTGGGCGTGATCGACGGACGCAACATCTGGCGCGCCGATCTCACACGGGTCTTCAATTTCTCCAGCGACGCCATCGCGCTCCGTGGCGCGGACAGAATCCAGATCGCGCCATCGTGCTCGATGCTGCATGCGCCGATCGATCTCGATCAGGAAACCGATCTCGATGCCGACCTGAAGAGCTGGCTTGCCTTCTCGGTGCAGAAGATGGGCGAGCTCGTCGCGCTCAGCCGCGCGCTGTCGTCGGGACGCGAGTCCGTCAAGGACGTGTTCGCGGCCTCGGACGATGCTGCCAAGAAGCGCGCATCGTCGCCGAAGATTCATAATCCTGCCGTGCAATCGCGCGCGGCGGAAAAATCCTCCGCCCTGTCGGAACGCAAGAGCGCGTTCAGCAAGCGGCAGAAACTCCAGAGCAAGGTGCTCGGCCTGCCCTCGTTCCCGACCACGACCATCGGCTCGTTCCCGCAGACCGAAGAGGTGCGCAAGGCGCGCGCCGCTCACGCCAAGGGTCGGCTCAGCGACGCCGAGTACGATGCGTTCCTGCGCAAGGAAACCGAGACCGCCGTGCGCTGGCAGGAGGACATCGGCATCGACGTGCTGGTGCACGGCGAGTTCGAGCGCAACGACATGGTGCAGTATTTCGGCGAGCAACTGTCGGGCTATGCCTTCACCAAGCACGGCTGGGTACAGAGCTACGGCTCGCGCTATGTCCGCCCGCCGATCATCTTCGGCGACGTCTCGCGCCCCAAGCCGATGACGGTCGGCTGGTCGTCCTACGCGCAGTCGCTGACCACGCTGCCGATGAAAGGCATGCTCACCGGCCCGGTCACCATGCTGCAATGGTCATTCGTGCGCGACGATCTTTCGCGCGATCAGGTCTGCCGCCAGATCGCCTTCGCGCTGCGCGACGAAGTGACCGATCTCGAGCGTGCCGGCATCGGCGTGATCCAGATCGACGAGCCGGCGTTGCGTGAAGGCCTGCCGCTGCGCAAGGGCGACTGGAAGGCGTATCTCGACTGGGCGGTGGACTGCTTCAAGGTTTCGCAAGCCGGCGTGAAGGACGAAACCCAGATCCACACCCACATGTGCTACGCCGAGTTTAACGACATCATCGACGCCATCGGCGCAATGGACGCCGACGTGATCTCGATCGAGACCTCGCGCTCGAAAATGGAGCTGCTCGACGCGTTCGTGACCTACAAGTATCCGAACGAAATCGGACCCGGCGTCTACGACATCCATTCGCCGCGCGTGCCGGAGGTGCCGGAGATGATGGAGCTGATCGGCAAGGCGCGGCGCAACCTGTCGCCGGAGCAGATCTGGATCAATCCGGATTGCGGCCTCAAGACCCGCGGCTGGCCCGAGGTCAAATCGGCGCTGAGCAACATGGTCGAAGCGGCACGGCAGGCGCGCGTGGCGTAGTCGTCGTTCTGTTGATGCCAGTTCTCCCTCTCCCCGTTTTTACGGGGAGAGGCGAAGAACAGTATCTCGTGTCGTCCCCGCAAAGGCGGGGACCCATAACCACCGAATTCACGGTTGCGCGTGATGTCGCACCGCTTGCCCGGCTATCAATCTTAAATGAGAGTTTAGGGCGTATGGGTCCCCGCCTGCGCGGGGACGACATTGTGCGTGTGGGTCGTTCGCGCGAACGCGCGCCCGGAATGACGGACTTACTTCTTCTTCCCGTCGGCGCCGAACTGCTTGAGGAATGCAGTGAGATCCTTGATCTCGTCTTCCTTCTTGATGCCGGCAAACGCCATCTTGGTACCGGGGATCTTCGCCTTCGGGTCCTTGATGTACTCGGCGAACACCGCGTCATCCCAGGTGATGCCCGAATTCTTGTTGGCGTCGGTATAGTTGTAGCCCTCGATCGTTCCCGACTTGCGGCCGAACAATCCGTTCAGCACCGGACCAACCGTGTTCTTGGCGGTCTCGCCGACCTGATGGCAGGCGCGGCACTTGTTGAAGGACTTCTCGCCCGCGGCAGCGTCCTGAGCATAGGCGGAAGTGGCAAAGCTGACAGCGGCAAGAGCGAGGGCGGCGACGAGCGAACGAGCAATCATGTGGTTTGACCTTTGAAGCGGGCAGGAAGGCTGGCAGGTGGTGAGTGTGAGAACTATGGGCGGGAAGACTTAGAGAAGAGACTTGAGAGAAGAGGATTTTGGGGCATGAGAACCGAAACCCGCCGCGCCCCGCGGCGGGTTCCGTCAGTGATCAGTTCATCAGCCGAATATATCGGCCGTGATCCCGGTATACCAACCCATGTTTTCCGCCTGTGTCTGCTTGCGCAGTTCGGCGCTCTCGCCGGTCTTTGAGACAAAGGTGGATGACGCGCCGATCTTGCCGTCCTTGGCTTCGTAAGCGCCGCCGACCTTCACGGCGTCATCGGTGTCGATCATGCTCCAGCAGGTGTTGGTGTAACGCGCCGGGAACGTGCGCGCCGAAGCCAGTTCACCCCGGATCATCATGGCGGCGACCTTCGCCTGGCTGTTGGCGGAGAACGCCGATTTCGGCATCTCGCCGGCGATGCAGGCATCGCCGAGAACGTAGATGTTGGAATCGATCGCCGACTTCATGTTCGTCGGATCGATGGCGCAAAAGCCGGTGGCATTGGCGAGGCCCGCATCGCGCGCGATCGCGCCGGCCATCTGCGCGGGAATGACGTTGACCAGCGCCGCGTTCTTGTAGGTCTCGAAACCGGTGACGACGGTGTTGGTCTTCGGATCGACCGATTTCAATCCGTCATGCACCTTCGGGCCGAGCCATTCGACCATGCCCTTGTAGCGGTTTTCCCAGCCTTCCTGAAACAGCGCCTGCTTGGAGAAGGTTTCCTTCGGATCGATGATGATGATCTTGCAGCGATCCTTGCGCGCCTTCTTCAGCGCATGGGCCATCATCGAGACGCGCTCATAGGGACCGGGCGGGCAGCGATAGGGGTTCGGCGGAGCGATCATCACAATGACGCCGCCGTTCGGCACCGCATCGAGACGCTTCTTGAGGAGCAGCGTCTGCGCACCCGGCTTCCAGGCATGCGGCATCTTTTCTTCCGCGGCCTGCGACCAGCCCGGAACGGAATCGTATTTCAGGTCGATACCCGGCGAGACCACGAGGCGGTCGTAGGGCAGCTTCTTGCCGCTGGCGAGAATGACTTCCTTCTTGTCGCGATCAATCTTCGCGGCCCGGTCAGCAACGACGGTGACACCGTGCTTCTTCAGGCCCGCATAGCCGTGGGTGATCGACGCATAATCCCGCACACCGCCGAGATAGAGATTGCTGTGGAAGCAGGTCTGATACTTGGCGTTCGGCTCGACCAGCGTGACGGAGATCGCGCCCGCGCTCTCCTTGGCGATATACTTCGCCGCCGTCGCACCGCCCGCGCCGCCGCCGATCACCACGACGCGCGGCTTGCCCTGCCCGAGTACCGCAGGTGCGCCAAACATCATGACGCCCGCGAACGATGCCGATCCCGTAATCAACTGCCGACGATTGATGCTCATGGTATCCCCCAATTATGTTTCATTGAAAACATGGATTCAGCAGGCAGGCCACGCCGGTCAGCCGACTTTCAGATAGGCAAAGCCTTTCGATTGCAGCGCCGCGACGGTGGCGACGCCCGACGGCACGAAGCTGATGAACGGCACGTCTCGCACCTTGCCCTTGTCGAGCTTCAGCCGCTGGAAGGTGATCTCGCACAGATGGACCTTGAGGCCGTTCTTGGCGAGCGCGGTCACGCGCTCGAACAAGGCCGGATCGATGGTCTCGTCCTTCCAGGGCGTTCCTTCCAGCGTGCTCAGGAAATACTTCACCGCAACGCTGTGCGCGATGATGACGAGTTGCAGGCCGAACGGATCGGAGCCGTAGGCCGAATAGTGATTGGAAATGTTGTTCAGCGTCTGGGCGAAGCGCGCGTTGTCGCCATAGTCGCAATGATAGAGGCATGCGACATCGCCCTCTTTCTTCAGGTCGGCCATCGACAGTGCCTGCGGCGCGGCTTGCGCCGTTGCCGCGGCCAGACCACCCGCAGCGGCTCCGATGATGACGCTGCGACGCGTTGTCGAACCCTTGTGGTCTGCCATGACAACCTCCGATGTTGGAACCGCTATTTCTGCGTCTTGAAATAAGCCGCCAGAGCCGCGATGTCACCCGCTTCGAGCCGTCCCGCGATGGTTTGCATCACCGGGTTGTCGCGTTGCTTGTCCTTGTAGGCATTCATCACCGCGATGAACTGGTCTTCCGGCCATCCAGCGATTTTCGGAATGCCCTGCGCATTCTGGCCCGAAACGCGGTGACAGGTCACGCATTCCGACGACAGATATTGTCCAAGTTCGCGGTCTCCCGCAGCAGCATTTTCCAGCGCAAGGCCCGCCGCCAGAACGAAAAGCATCGCCCTCGCCGACCGCAGGCTCATCAGTCGACCTTCGGCCCGGATTTGCTGTCGGGCGTCACGTCCACCGAGATCGCCCGGCCGGTCACCTTCGGTGCGCTGCGGCAATCCTTCATGCACGGGTCTTTCTTCCAGAACTGTTTTTCAGCGGTCTCGCGGTCGTCGTCGTAAAACGCCGCCGCATTCGGCATCTTGATGGACGTAAAGTTCCTGTCATTCAATTCGAAATTTTCGTCTTTGACGATATCATTCATGCTGAGAAGATAGGCCGTCAGGGCATAAACGTCATCATCGGACAGCGACCGCGCATTCCCGTAAGGCATCGCGCGCTTGATGTAGTCGAACGCGGTCGACAGATCCGGCCAGAACGAGCCGATGGTCTTGTCGGGGCGATCCGCCTTCAGCGTTCCGGCGCCCCCGGCCAGTACCGGCCAGCGGCCAGCACCCTCGCCGAATTCGCCGTGGCAGGACGCGCATTGCGCCTGAAACAACACGTCCCCCTGCTTCACCGTGCCCTTGCCCGGCGGAAGGCCCTTGCCGTCCGGCCGCACAGCGGTGTCCCACGCCTTGATTTCATCCGGCAGCGCGGGGCGCCCAAGCCCAAGCTTAGACGAGGTCTTCGCGGCCGCCTGTGCGGCAATTTGCTGCGCTTCGATCCGCGAGTTCGCAACTGCGAGCGCGACGCCGCACAACAGCGCGACTGCGGCGAGCTTAACCGATCTCGACATTTTCAGTCTCCCCGCCTGAACGCACCAGCCAGGTCTGAATGCCGTTGTTGTGGTAGATCGAGTTGACGCCGCGCACCTTGCGCAGTTCGTGCTTGGTGGGCTGCACATAGCCGGTGGAATCTATCGCACGGGACTGGATCATCAGTTCCTGCCCGTTCCAGTCGAAATCGACATAGAAGCGCACCAGCGACTTGTCGAACACCGGCCCGTCGATCCGCGCCGTCTGCCAGTTGCGGCCGCCGTCCATCGACACGTCGACACGCTTGACCGTACCGCGGCCGGACCATGCGAGACCACTCAGCACATTGCGGCCCTTGTGTTTGAGCGGCGCCTGCGGCGACGGGTTGGTCACCACCGACTTCGCATCCATGACGAAGGTATGCTTACGCGAGCGGCCGTCGGCCAGGAGGTCGGTGTATTTCGATGTTTCCTCGCGGGTCTGCCATGGCTGGTCGCCAACCTCGATGCGGCGAATCCATTTCACCCAGAGATTGCCTTCCCAGCCCGGGATCACCGCACGCAGCGGATAGCCCTGCTCGGGCCGCAACGCCTCGCCGTTCATGGCGAAGGCCAGCATGCAATCGTTCAGCGCCTTCTCGATCGGCAGCGAGCGGTTCATGGCGGCCGCGTCCGCGCCTTCCAGCATCAGCCACTTCGCATTCGGCTTCAGGCCCGCCTCATCCAGCAGCGTCTTCAGCGACACGCCGGTGTACATGACATTGTGCACCATGCCGTGGGTGAACTGGCAGCCATTGAGCTGCGCGCCGCGCCATTCCATGCCGGAATTCGCCGCGCATTCGAGGAAGTAGACCTTGTTCATGCGCGGCATGCGCTTGATGTCATCCATCGTGAACACCAGCGGCTTGTCCACGAGGCCGTTGATCATCAGGCGGTGTTCGGCGGGATTGATGTCCGCGACGCCGGAGTGATGCCGCTCGAAGCACAGCCCCGACGGCGTGATGATGCCGTCGAGTTCGTGCAGCGGCGTGAAGTTGACGGAGGATTCCGGCGATGCCGTGAGCCACGACACGTCGCGGCGGATCACGTTTTTCTCGAACTTCGACGGCATGCCGTAAGGAGTCTTCTGCACGCCATCGCCGAGATAGCGATTCCAGTCCTGAATCTCGGTGATCAGCGGATCGGGCTTGGCGCCTTCCGCCATCGCAGGCTTCGCGCCGAGCGCAGCGCCTGCGCCGGCGAGACCGACTGCGCCGAGAAACTTGCGGCGGTTGAGAATATCCGCAGATGATTTGTCACTCATGCGGCATCCTTTCTATTTATCTCGATACGTGAATATGTTGATGACGACAGTGCATTGAATGTCCTGCGTCAGACGCCTGAAACTTTAACGGCCGTGTTCGGTTCGACTTTGACGGTGCCGCGCTTGCCGACATGCGCCGACAAGACGTCCCAGATCGGCGGACCTTGGGTGTTTTCGTTGACGCTGGCCCAGCCCGCGACGGTGTAGCTCTTGGCGGCATCGATCGGCTTGCCGGATTTCAGATGCGTCAGTTCGGAGATGCGCGAGCCCATCGGCTTCGACACATCGATCGAGTAACCCATGCCGCCGATGCGGACCATGTCGCCGCCGCCCTGGAAGTACGGATCGGGGTGGAAGATGTTGTCGGCGACGTCCTCGAGGATTTCCTTGAGCTGCGCGCCGGTCATCTGGTTGCGATAGCAGTTCGGATAGGTAATCGCGGTGGCGTTGGTCACGTCTTCCCACGTGATCGGGCTGTCCGGAAGCAGCGTGCCGCCCCAGCGGAAGCCCGGCGACAGCGCGATTTCGACATCGCGCTCCGACAGCATCGCGTCGCAGATCAGATCGTCGAAGGTGCCGTTGAAATTGCCGCGGCGGTACAGCAGCGAGTCCGTCTTGCCGATGACGCGGGCCAGATCCTTGGCGAACGGCGCCCTCACCTTCTCCACCAGCGCGGTCATCGCGCTGTCCGGCTTGATCGCATCGGTGAACACCGGCATCAGCTTGAAGCGGACGCCCGCGACCTTCTTGTCCTTCACCTCGATATCGAGACGCGAGACGAACTTGCCGTGCGAGCCGGTCGCGACCAGCACGGTGTCGCCGACGCGCACGAGGCCCGGCATCGCATCATGCGTATGCGCGGTCAGGATCACGTCGAGACCCTTGACCCGGCCAGCCAGCTTGCGATCGACGTCGAAGCCGTCGTGCGACAGCAGAACGACGATCTGCGCGCCCTCGGCGCGCGCCTCGTCGACCTGCTTCTGCATGTCCTCTTCGCGAATACCGAATTCCCATTTCGGGAACATCCAGCGCGGATTGGCCACCGCCGTGCGCGGCAACGCCTGTCCGATCACGGCGATCTTCGCGCCGCCGCGCTCGAACATCTTGCGCGGCTCGAACACCGGCTCCTGCCATTCGTTGTCGCGGACGTTCTGCGCGAGGAACGCGAACGGCGCCTTGTCGGCGATTTCCTTGACGCGCTCGGCGCCGTAGGTGAATTCCCAGTGACCGACCATGGCGTCGAGCTTCAGCGCCGACATGACGTCGACCATGTCCTGCGCCTTGGTCTGCAGCGAGGACCAGCTTCCCTGCCAGGTGTCGCCGCCGTCGAGCAGCAGCACTTTGTCCGCGCCGCGCTCCGCGCGCACCGCATTGATCAGCGTCGCCACGCGGTCCATGCCGCCCATGCGGCCGTAGTTGCGCGCCAGCGAGACGAAATCGTCCGACGTCAGCGCATAGGCATCCGCCGACCCGGCGGCGACATTGAAATATTTCCGGAACTCCGCATCGGTGAGATGCGGGGGAAGTCCGCGATCCGCGCCGACGCCGAGATTGACCGACGGTTCGCGGAAATACAGCGGCATCAACTGCGCATGGATGTCGGCAACATAAAGCAGCGTCACCGTGCCCAGCGGATCGAAGCGCGTGATGTCGGCCTGCGTCAGGCGCTGCTGCGCGGCCACCCGTCCGAGCGAGCCAAGCCCGCTCCCGATCGTCAGCGCAGACGCAGCCGCGGTCGCCTGCAGGAATTCCCGCCTCGATATCATCGAACCACCTTTGTCCCCTCAGCTGAGGGAAACGATTTTCAGAAAGCTTGGCACTCGCGCGGGATTGAGAACCCGCGCGAAAAAATCAGCCGACAGTCAGCTTGTTCTTGGCCGTGTATTCCGAACCGTCGTCATCCTTCCAGGTGAAGGTGAACTCGCCGGTCTCAGCGGCCTTGTAGAAAAACGACTGATACGGATTCGCCGAGATCGCCGGATTCCAGTCCGCTTCAAACACCGGCTTGCCGTTGAACGTCGCCGAGAACTTGTTGATGATCTTGCGTGGCACAACCTTGCCGGACGAATCCTTGCGCTGACCCGATTCCATTTCGTGCGAAATGAGGGTCTTGATTTCGATCATCTCGCCGGCCTTCGCGGTGGCAGGAACACGAACGCGCGGGGTGGGTGCATTGGCCATGGGAAAATTCCTCGCCTGAATATTTCTTCTTAAGTGAACGCCGCTCGATCAGCCGCCGCAGCCGCCGATGGTGACCTTCACGTTTGCTTTCGCCATGTAGAGATTGCCGTCCGACATTTCCGCGACGCAGACGATGTTCTGGGTCTGCGCGAGGCGCATGCGGGTCGACGCGGAGGCCTTGCCGCAGGCCGGCGTGAACTTGTAGGTGACGACGCCGGGAAGCGGATTGCCGTCGGCGAACACATGAACCGCCTTCACGTAATCCTTGTCGGTCATCGGGCTTTCGACCTCGACGTTGACCGGCACCACGAGGCCGTTCTCGGCGATCTCGGGCACGTCGAGCTTGATCTTGCCGCTGGCTGGCTTCTTGTCGCCGTAGAGCTTCTTGATCTCGGCGGCGACGGCGTTCTCGTCGGCGAACGACATCTTCGGCGCGAGGAATGCCGCAAGCCCCGCGATGGCCGCGAGCGTCAGCGTTTCGCGACGGGTTGTTTCAGTCACTTTCAAATTCATCGATGATTCCTCCTGCGGGAGTCTTTTGCATCCCTTGACGATAGTATCGCTTGACGATGCCAAGTCTGATCTATCATGATCCGCTCACATCATTATATTGTTTTTCTTGAATGTAAAGATGTTCTAAGGTGGCGGTTCGCGGGTCCGAATCTGCAAAATTCGGATTCAGGACACCAGGCTAACCGGGGAACCGAAAAGGTCGCACAGACGACCTGACGGAGGGAGGATAAAGAATGAGACGGACCACGATTCGGTCGGCGATAGCTTTCGCCATTCTGGTGTGCGCTTCGGGCGCCCCCGTTCATGCACAGGATGCGAGTGAAAAGGAAATCGAGCGCTATCGCGCGATGATCTCCGATCCAATGTCGAATCCCGGCTTTCTCGCGGTCGATCGCGGCGAAGTCCTGTGGAGCCAGAAGCGCGGAACCAAGGATGTTTCCCTTGAAACCTGCGATCTCGGCCAGGGTCCAGGCAAGCTGGAAGGCGCCTTCGCCAAGCTGCCGCGCTATTTCAAGGACGCCGACAAGGTCATGGACACCGAGCAGCGCCTGCTGTGGTGCATGACGAACATTCAGGGTCTCGACACCAAGGACGTGATCGCCCGCCGGTTCTCCGGCCCCGGCCGCGCGTCCGACATGGAAGATCTCGTCGCCTTCATCGCCAACAAGTCGAGCGGCATGAAGATCGACGTTCCGCTCAGCCATCCGAAAGAGCAGGAAATGGCCGCGGTCGGCGAAACGCTGTTCTATCGGCGCGGCGGCGTGAACGATTTCTCCTGCGCGACCTGCCACGCCGAGGAAGGCAAGCGCATCCGGCTGCAGGGCCTGCCGGACCTGTCGAAGCCCGGCAAGCTCCCGCAGGAAACCATGGGCGGATGGCCGACCTATCGCGTGTCGCAGGGCGCGCTTCGCACGATGCAGCATCGTCTGTGGGACTGTTACCGGCAGCAGCGCTGGCCGGTGCCTGAATATGCCTCCGACGCACTGACCGCGCTGACCGTGTTCCTGCAGAAGCAGGCCGCGGGCGGCGAACTCAACGTCCCGTCAATCAAGCGTTGAGAGAGGAGCGCATCATGACGTCATCTTTGAAAATTGCAGCGCTGGCTCTCACTGCCGGCATCTTCACCGCCCTTCCCTTCGCAGCGTCGGCGCAAACCGCACCGAAGTCCGCGGACCCGGCACTTGTCGAAGCCTATCTGAAATCCACCTTCGGCAAGGCGCCGCAGGAATGGCAGGATCGCATCGTTCCGGACGAGACGCTGAAGGTCTGCAACGCCTTTCACAACAACGTGCCGTCGGCGGAAGCCGACAAGATCGTGAAACGCGAACTGGAGAAAGTCGTCTATCCAGCCGACGGAAAATTCCTCGGCGACTGGAAGGAAGGCCGGAAGGTTGCCAACAACGGCCGCGGCGGACAGTTCTCCGATGCACCGGGCACGGTCGCAGGCGGCAACTGCTACGCCTGTCACCAGTTGGAAAAGTCCGAGGTCTCCTTCGGCACGCTTGGGCCAAGCCTGACCAACTACGGCAAGGACCGCAAATACGCGCCCGACGAGATCAAGAGCGCCTACACCAAGATCTACGATTCGCAGGCCGTGTTCGCATGTTCCAACATGCCGCGGTTCGGCGCGAACAAGGTGCTCAACGAGCAGCAGATCAAGGATCTCGTCGCATTGCTGTTCGATCCGGAATCGCCGGTCAACAAGTAGACCCGGCAATCCTGCGCAAAGCGGAGACAACGAGATGAAGGTGCAATATCTGCTGGCGATGGCGGCTGTTTGCGCCCTCGCCTCGTTTCCCGCGCGCGCGCAGGACGCGACCGTCACGTACAAATCGCTCAGCCCCGAACTGGCGCTGGACGCGGCGAAGGCCGCGTTCGCCGATTGCCGCAAGCGCGGCTATCAGGTCTCGGTCGCCGTGGTCGATCGTTTCGGCACGCCGCAGGTGATGCTGCGTGATCGCTTCGCGGGTGCGCATACACCACCGACCGCAACCGGCAAGGCCTGGACCGCGGTTAGCTTCCGCAGCAGCACAACCGAGCTCAACACGGCAACGCAGGCCCCTGCGATGCAGGGCCTGCGCAATCTCCCCAACGTCGTGGTGATCGGCGGCGGCGTGATGATCGAAGCCGGCGGCTCATTGCTCGGCGCGATCGGCGTTTCCGGCGCACCGGGCGGCGACGCGGACGAAGCCTGCGCCAAGGCCGGCATCGCCGCGATCAGCGACAAGCTGGATTTTTAGCGCGATGTGATCGCGCTCTCGATGTGTCGCCGTCATCCTGAGGTGCGAGCGCTTGCGAGCCTCGAAGGATGATGGCTCTGATGCGTGGCGCGCATCCTTCGAGGCTCGCCGCAAACGCGGCTCGCACCTCAGGATGACGCTGCCTCCTGAACATGTCGGCGGCTGCTCATTCGCATTAGCCGCACGTCTCATCCGCTTTCGATTTAGGCCGGAGCCTTGAGCTTCTTCAGCCGGAACGACAGTCCGATGAAAATGACGCCCATGAGCATCGAGAACCAGGCGATCGTCCAGACCAGCGCCAATGCGCCGGCGCCGGGCCGGACCAGGAGGAGAACACCGAAGGCGATCGAAACCAGGCCGCCGAGGATCAGCCACCATTCGCCTTCAATTTCCTTGCGCAGTTGAATCGCGCCCCAGATCTCCAGCACGCCGATCACGATCGACCAGACGGCGATGAACATCAGCAGCACCAGGGCGGTCGTGCCGGGCCAGAAGAACGCCAGCAAGCCCGCGACAATGCCGGCGATGCCGACGAAAGCGAGCCACCAGCGCGGTGCAATGGCGTCACCTCTGCCGGATATCGCGGCCCATAGCGACAACACCCCGTCAGCGAGCGCGAATGCGCCCCAGAACAACGTGAGAGTCAGCAGCGTCAGACCCGGCCAGATAAAAGCCAGTATGCCGAAGAGAATGGCGGCGATGCCGCGCAACAACACCAGCCACCAGTTTTGAGCGAGAGCTTCACGCAGCGCAAATCCTGAACCGGGTAAGGTTGCCCGCGATGGGGCCGGTGTGTCGGACATTGGGTCTCTCCGTTCTTTTGACGTTGCACAATCGTCCCGTTGTTTCCAACCGTCTCCAGGGAGCGACCGATGGCATCGGCATGTTCGAACGCAGGAGCCGCCTTCAGCGCATCCTCGTGACATCGGTCAGAATTTGCCTGTTGCCGGCCAGTGTCAACTTTTGAAACCGGCATGTGCCGCAGAGCGCCAATGCTCGGAGCGCGATGCTTTGGTTAAAGAGGTCTTCCACAAGAAGAAACAATGCGCTCAGGCCAGCGAGCGCAGGATTGAATCGATGGGCGGGCCGATTTCTCCACCCGTCATTCCGGGATGCGTCCCTTGGCGCAGGCCCGGAATCCATGATCACTCGCGGAGACTGGACCGCCGTCATCCTGAGGTGCGAGCCCTTGCGAGCCTCGAAGGATGAGGGCGACGCGCGGCGCATCCTTCGAGGCTCGCCGCAAACGCGGCTCGCACCTCAGGATGACGCACCACCCACGCTAGGCCCGCCTGCAACATTTCGTGATGGGGATACGAATCCCCGCGCTCCGAACCGCTCGTATGTTCGGGACGTCCTGTTCGCGGGGGGCGCTTTCTAGAGGCGTCTGAAGGCGGAGCAGGATGCGGCGCCTGCGCGCACGGTTCGCACCCGTTGCGTCCGGGAGGCTGGGGTCACCGTCCGGGCCAACTAAGTGGCTCTGCCGTTCGCGGCTGGACGCGGCGAGGACGAAGGCGGCGAAAGCCGGCCGGATCAGGACGTGAAAGCGTCCGTCCTCACCCGGAAGTACGGTCCCCTCGCCCAAAATCGCCGCCAAATAGCAGTCAAGCTTGCGCAGACTGCGTAAACTTGTCTGCGGAGCGCCGCAAGGCGATGCGCTTTCGGAGAACCATCGCCTCGCAAGCGATGCCGGAAGCGAAACAAGACAAGGTGCGCCTCGCGGCGCTCCATGCCCCTCATTGCTAAGGGGCGAGACTAAAAGCTCACCTCGCGCGCGATCAAGCGCGAGAGCAATTGCGCGTGGCTGTTTGAAAATTGAATCAGAAAGTCGAAGTGACGCACGCTATCGCGTCACACTCAATGTCGTCCCCGCGAAAGCGGGGACCCATAACCACCAAACGACATGACAATGGCGAGAAGGTTGCTCCGAAATCTCCCTCAAATCGATGACTCAGGGAGTATGGATCCCCGCTTTCGCGGGGATGACGTGGAGGGGATGTCCTCCCCACAAGGGGATAAGAAGGTCACGCCTGCCGCTTCAGCCACTCCGGGAACGGCGCGGACTCATAACCCTTCTCACGGACATAACGGAACATCGCGAGAAATTCGTTCGGCTCCAGCAATCCCGGCAGGCGGGCGACTTCCCGCGCCTGTCCGCTCTTCGCCGCAAGACCCGTCGCGGCCTCGGGAAAGAACTGGATCGTCGGCGTGAAGCGAACGCCGTAAGCCTCGGCGAACGCCTTCTCGCCGCGCTTGCGCCCGTCGAAATCGGTCACTTCGCGCGCGCCGATATGGTTGAGATGAAGAATCTCGAAATTGTCGCGGATGTAGCTTTCGATCTTCGGGTCCAGCATATGCACCTCGTGCATCCGCTTGCAGGCCGGGCAACCCTTCAGCCCCCACATGATCGCGAAGCGCTTGCCCTTCGCGGCCGCGCCGGCGAGATCCTCGGACACATCGAGGAAGCTGTCGAGATACCAGTCCATGTGGTAGATGCCGTCGTCGCCGAGCTTGGCCTTCGCACTGGCCGGCGCAGCGCGCAGGCTCAGGGCGCCGATGCCGAGCGCCGCAATAGCGTGCCGCCGGGTCAGAAGTTTTTTGTTGTTGGGCAAGAAGACCTCCTTCGTCCGCGTCAGCCAAACGATCCGAACACCGGAAATGTTTCCAAGAGCCAGCCCGCGATGCGCGGCATGCCGCCAGTCAAAAACAGCACACCGGTCAGCACAAGAGCGCCGCCGATCACCTTTTCGATAGTGCCCATATGCCCGCGCAGCCGCGCCATCAACCGCATGAATGGCGCAGAAAACAGCGACGCCAGCATAAACGGAATGCCGATCCCGAGCGCATAGGCCCCGAGCAGCGACGCGCCGCGCACCGCCGATCCTTCGACGCCGGCGACCACAAGAATCGCCGCCAGCACCGGACCGACGCACGGCGTCCAGCCGAATGCGAAAGCGAGACCGACGACATAGGCACCGAGAAATCCCGCGGGCTTCGAGGCGGTTTGAAATCGCGCCTCGCGAAACAGCAGCCGGATCCTGAACACACCAAGGAAATGCAGACCGAGAATGATGATGATCACGCCGGCGATGATGGCGAGCGTGTCGAAATACGCGGTGATGGTCTTGCCCAGCGCCGAGGCCGATGCGCCGAGCGCGACGAACACCGTGGCGAAGCCAAGCACGAAGGCGAAAGACAGCGCCACCACGCGCCAGTTCGGCCGCCAGCCGGGCGCGGCGTCGTCCTTGGTCAGATCATCGAGGCTGATGCCCGCCAGGAAGCACAGATACGGCGGCACCAGCGGCAAAACGCAGGGCGAGAGGAACGACAGCAGCCCCGCCCCCAGCGCGCCGATCAAGGAAATGGAAGAAACCACGGATTTTCCGGCTCTGGCAGATACATGCGAATTCGTGTATATGTATCACATGTCTGGACAAACGCTCGCAAAAACCGTCGCCGCGGCCGCACTTTCAACAAGCATGCTGTGGCCGGTCATGACGCAGGCCGCCGAACTCGTGATGTTCGAGCAGGCCGGCTGCATCTATTGCCAGCGATGGGACCGCGAAGTCGGCGCGCTCTATGAGAGGACCGAAGAAGCCAAGGCGATGCCGCTCCGGCGCATCGATATTCGGGATCAAAAGGCCAGCGGTATCGTTCTCGCCGCGCCGGTGCGCTACACGCCGACCTTCGTGGTGGCCGAAAACGGCCGCGAGGTCGGGCGCATCACCGGCTACAGCAATGACACCGCGTTCTGGGGACTGCTCGACGCGCTCGTCGCGAAGCTGCGTCCCTCGCCGCGCGAACCCAGTCGAATCTGACGACGTTTCACCGTTTGAAAAGATAAAGCCAATGACATCGATCCTTTCATCCGAACTGGAAACCGAACTTCGCGACGGCGCGGAGTATTCGCCCGAACTCGACCAGTTGATGCGCAAGGCGCGCAAGGCCAGCAACTTCCTCAAAGCGTTGTCGCACGAGAACCGGCTGCTGCTGCTGTGTCTTCTGGCGGAGCGCGAACGGTCGGTCACCGAACTCGAGAACATCCTGTCGCTGCGGCAGTCCGCCGTGTCGCAGCAGCTCGCGCGGCTGCGTTACGACGGCATGGTCGATACACGGCGCGACGGCAAGACGATCTACTACAGCCTCGCCAATGACGACGTCCGCCGGGTGATCTCGGTGGTCTACGATATTTTCTGCGCGCCTGTGGAGGCTGCAGACAAGAAATAACCTGCCGCAACGGCAGGCGGACGCGACACGGCCCGCAAGGCCAGACGTCGCGCCGATCCGGGAGAAACGCCATGCAGAACATGTCTGCCTGGATGCAAGCTTTGGGCGGTTTCGCCATCGGCGCAACTGCGGGCTTCGCCGTGCGCCATGCGCGGCTGTGCACGTTCGGCGCCATCGAGGATGCGCTGATGGGCGGCGACAGCCGGCGGCTGCGCGTGTTCGGGCTGGCGCTCGGCATCGCCATTCTCGGAACGCAGGCGCTGATCGTCGGCGGTGTGCTCGATCCTTCATTGGTGACCTACACGCCGTCTGCGTTGCCACTGGTTGCGATCGCCATCGGCAGCGTGATGTTCGGCATTGGCATGGCGATGGTCGGCACATGCGGCTTCGGCTCGCTGGTGCGGCTCGGCACCGGCGATCTGCGCAGTCTCGTGGTGGTGTTGGTGCTGGGCGGTGCGGCCTATGCGACGCTGCGCGGAATCTTTGCCGGGTTCCGGATCGACTTTCTGGAATCCCTGTCGCTTCCGATGCCGAACGGCACCCGCGCCGAGATCGCATCGCTGTCGTCGCAACTTCTCGGTATCGACACGCGCATTATCCTCGCAACAATCGCAGGCGTCGGATTGTGCTGGCTGGCACTTCGCGACCCGCGGCTCAGGCGCGCACCGCGACTTCTATCAGCGGGTATCGTGCTCGGCGTTCTCATCGTCGCCGGATGGATCGTGACGGCGTCAGTCGTGGATGAGTTCGCCGGCCCGTCGCGCCCGCAAAGCCTGACGTTCGTCTCCACCGTCGGTAAGGCGCTTTACGCGGGCCTGCTGAACGTCACGAATTTCGCGGACTTCGGCGTCGCCAGCGTGTTCGGTGTCATCGCCGGATCGTGGCTCGCCGCATGGCGCGCGGCGGAGTTGCGCTGGGAAGCGTTCGATGACGACCACGAGATGCGGCGCCATCTCGGCGGCGGCGTGCTGATGGGCGTCGGCGGCATTCTCGCCGGCGGCTGCACCATCGGTCAGGGCCTGACCGCCGGATCGATGCTGGCGCTGTCCGCGCCGCTCGCCATCGGCGGCATGATTATCGGTGCGCGGCTCGGCATCGCAATTCTGGTCGACGGTTCGCCGCGCGACATCATTCAGCGCCGCTGGGCCAGCCTGCTCGGCAGAAGCAACCCGGCAGAATAGCGATCAGGGACGAATGACGGTGTAGCCGCTCTCGCTCAGGATCAGCAGTTGCCCGACGCCGACCTGCACTTCGATGGCATGCGGATTGATCTTCGGCCGCGTCCCGGTCTCGTGCTCGATAGTATCGAGCGTGTTGCCGCAGACATCAAAACGAACGCCCTGTGTGCTGAGGCTATCGACTAGTTGCCGGTTTTCGCTGGTGTCGCGCAAGAGGTCGATGCCCGGCCCGAAAGCCACCACCTCGATCGCGATCTTGTCCTGCCCGTAGGCCTTCTGAAGATTGCTCGCGACGCTCAGGACCAGCCGCTGCTTTTTCGGATCGGAATCGGACAGCTGCAACGCGATGAAATGCTCGGCGAAGGGCTTGTCCTCGGGCGGCTTGGCTCCAGCCTTCGTTTGTGCGCCAGCCGGACGCGAAACGGCCGAGGCCAGCGCAGCAAGAGCGGCTGAGTAAAACAGTTGACGACGATTCATGGTGGCTTGCCTTTTCCGGCCGACAACGCGGCGGGAGAATGCAGGAGCACTTTCAGGACGACAAGGTGCCGTCGCAAACGTTCTGGTGAACGCTCCGGGAACCGGGATATTGCCGTTAGCGCGTCGCCAGCGCCGGAATGATAACCGGTCCGCGAATGCCGAGCGCAGCACCCGAAATGATTCCGGCGACCGCGATGAACGACGGCATTCCCAGCGTGGATAAGCCGGTCAGTCCCTGCCCGATCGAACAGCCGTAAGCCATCGCACCGCCGATGCCCATCAGCGCCGCGCCGGAGATCGAGCGCACCATGTGGTTCGGCGAAGTGTAGCCCTCAAGCTTGAAACGTCCGGTCACGACTGCCGTCACAAGGCTGCCGGAGAGCACGCCCGCGACAAGCGCGATGCCGAAGCTCAACGTCAGGCCAGTGGAGAGCATCGTGTATTGCAACGAATCCGCGATCGGCGAAACGAAGGAGAGCGACGTCACCGGAATCGGGTTGAAATCATCGGCGCCGAGCCAGCCGGTGGTGAGCCAGCCGGCAGTGACCAGAAGGCCAACAGCGAGACCGGCCGCGATCTGGCCGTAAGCGCGGCGGAACTGGCGGTCGGAGAACGCGAAGATCAGCAGCGCGCCGCTCGCGATCAGCGTCACGGCGATGCGGGCCACGAACTCGTCAATGCCCATGCTGGCGAGCAGTCCCGGCGCGGAGACAGCGGCCGGCGTGGTCTGCGTCGCCTGGAGAACGCCGAGACGCGCAGGCGCGATCAGGCCCTTCAGGGTCATCTGGGCGGCGATGCCGATGATGGCGATCACGACCAGCGAGCGAAGATTGCCCTTGCCGAGCAGAACCAGCGCGCGCGAGGCGCAGCCGTTGGACAGAACCATGCCGAAGCCGAACAGCAGGCCACCGGCGAAAATCAGCGGCGCGGAGAACGAGGGCTGCAGATAGATCGACTTGGCGATATCGACGAGGCCTGCGCCCGCGATGAACTGCGTTCCCAGAATCGCGACGGCCAGCGCCAGCGCGTAACTGCGAACCTTGCGGCCGTCGTTGGCGGTCCACCAGTCGCGAAGGCTGCTCATCAGGCAGAAGCCGCTGAGAAGACCGACGACGCCGAACGCGAGACCAATCGCGAAACCAGCAGAAACCGGGATACCGGGCATGACGGAGTTCCTTGACCACAATCGATAACGTCTGGAGAACAAATATCTATTCGCCCGCTTGCAAAGGGTCCATATCGTTGAAAAACTAAGGATATTCTTGCCCACGCAGCGAAAAATGGAGAGAGTCCTGCTATTCTGAGAGGCGCCAGGCGGAAATCCTTCTCCCATGCTTCAGCAAAAATCCGTGCTGCCGGCGGCACTCTCTATAATCCTGCCCCATAGCCGGTCTATTCTGGCCGCATGAGATCAAACGCACCCCTCCCCGCCCCCGCCAATTCCCCCAGAGACGGTATGAACCCAGTTAAAGCTCTCACGACTCACGGCCAGGCCATCTGGCTTGATTTCCTTGCACGCGGTTTCATCGCCAATGGCGAACTCAAGGCGCTGGTCGACAGCGACGGGGTGCGCGGCGTCACGTCCAATCCTTCGATCTTCGAGAAGGCGATTGGCGGCAGCGATGAGTATGACGGGGCCGTCTCCGCACTCCTGAAAGAGCGCGACCGGCCCGTGGGTGATCTTTATGAAGCGCTGGCCGTGGAAGACATTCAGCGCGCTGCAGACGCACTGCATTCGGTCTATGCCGCACTGAAGGGCACTGACGGCTATGTCAGCCTCGAAGTCTCGCCTTATCTGGCGCGCGACACCGAGGGCACCATCGCCGAGGCGCAGCGGCTCTGGAAAGATGTCGGCCGCGCCAACCTGATGGTGAAGGTGCCGGGAACACGCGAGGGCGTGCCGGCGATCCGCGCGCTGATTTCGCAGGGCATCAGCATCAATGTCACGCTGCTGTTCTCGCAGAAGATGTACGCCGAAGTTCTGGAAGCCTATATCTCCGGCCTTGAAACCTTCATCGCGGGCGGTGGCGACCCGAAGCGCATCGCCAGCGTGGCCAGCTTCTTCGTCAGCCGCATCGATACTGCGGTCGATACTCAACTCGACGGCAAGATCGCCGCCGCGAGTGGCGATGAGAAGGCAAAGCTCGAAGCACTCAAGGGCAAGGTAGCCATCGCCAACGCCAAGCTGGCGTATCAGCATTATCTGAAAGTGATCGGAAGCGAGCGCTGGAAAAAACTCGCCGCGAAAGGCGCACAGGTCCAGCGCCTGCTGTGGGCCTCGACCGGCACCAAGAACAAGGCCTACAGCGACGTGCTGTATGTCGAGGAACTGATCGGACGCGATACGGTCAACACCGTACCGCCCGCGACCCTCGATGCCTTCCGGGATCACGGCAAGCCGCGAGACAGTCTCGAAGAAAACATTGCGGACGCCGAGAGCGTGCTCACTGGCCTCGCGAAAAGCGGCATCTCGCTCGACGCGATCACCGAAGCGCTGGTCGACGATGGCGTCAAGCTGTTCGCAGAGGCCTTCGACAAGCTGCTTGGCGCCGTCGCGCAAAAGCGTGCTGCAATTCTCGGTTCGCGTATCGATGCGCAGACCATCAAGCTGACGGTGGAGATCGAGAAGGACGCCAGGGCCTTGTCGGAGCGCTGGCGTGCGGATGGGACTATCCGCGCCTTGTGGCAGCGCGATGCGTCGGTCTGGACCGGCACTGATGAGAGCAAGTGGCTCGGATGGCTCGATGTCGTCGCCCGCGAGCAGAGCGACACGGCTCGCTATGTTGCGTTTTCCGGATGGGTGAAGAGCAAGAACTTCAGCGACGTTGTCGTGCTCGGCATGGGCGGCTCGAGTCTCGGGCCGGAAGTGCTCGCCGAAACCTATGGTCAGATCGACGGCTTTCCGAAACTGCGCATTCTGGACTCCACCGATCCCGCTCAAGTCCGGCGGACCGAAGCCGCAATCAATCTCGACAGGACGCTGTTCATCGTGTCGAGCAAATCCGGCGGCACCACCGAGCCAAACGCGCTGATGGAGTATTTCTTCATTCGCGCCGGCGCGAAGGCAGCCGAGCGTTTTGTCGCGGTGACCGATCCCGGTTCATCGCTTGAAAGGGTGGCAACCGCGCGCGGCTTTGCGCAGATTTTCCTCGGCGATCCGACCATCGGTGGCCGTTACTCGGTGCTGTCGCCGTTCGGTCTCGTACCTGCGGCAGCGGCTGGAATCGATGTGTCGGAGTTTCTCGGCCTTGCCGCCGCGATGGTGCGCTCCTGCGGTCCCGATGTGCCGCCTGCGGAGAATCCGGGCATTCAGTTGGGATTGGCGCTTGCTGCTGCCGCGAAACATGGCCGCGACAAGCTCACCCTGACCGGATCGAAACGCATCGCCGATTTCGGCGCTTGGGCCGAGCAGTTGATCGCCGAATCCACCGGCAAGAACGGCAAGGCGCTGATCCCGCTTGAGGGCGAGCCGCTCGGCGAGCCGGAGATTTACGGCAACGATCGCTTGTTCATCGATCTGCGGCTGAAGGACGATAGCGACAACGCGCGTAAGACCGCGCTTACAGCACTGGAGGCGGCAGGACATCCGGTCGTTCGCATTGTCGTGACCAGCCCCGCACATATCGGACAGGAGTTCTTCCGCTTCGAGATTGCAACCGCGATTGCGGGCGCAGTCATGGGCATCAATCCGTTCGACCAGCCAGACGTCGAGGCCGCGAAGATCAAGACGCGCGAGCTGACATCTGCGTTCGAAAAATCCGGCGCGTTGCCGGCTGAGACCGCCATTGCGACCGACGGAGCGATTGCGATTTATACCGATGCGGCGAACGCCGGCGCATTGCGTAAATCCGGCGCGGGCAACGATCTCGCATCATGGCTCAAGGCGCATCTCGGTCGCATCAAGGCGAATGATTATGTGGCCACCCTCGCCTATCTCGACCGTAGCGACGCCAACATTGCTGCGATCCAGAGCATCCGCATGGCGATCCGCAACAGCAGGCACGTTGCGACCTGCGTCGGATTCGGGCCGCGCTTCCTGCACTCCACCGGACAGGCCTACAAAGGCGGCCCGAACAATGGTGTGTTCCTCCAGATCACCGCGGACAACGCCGCCGATCTCGATGTGCCCGGCCAGAAGACGAGTTTTGGTGTGATCGAAGCGGCGCAGGCACGCGGCGATTTCGATGTGCTGACAGGACGCGGCAGGCGGGCGCTGCGGCTTCACATCACAGGCGATGTGGCGAAGGGATTGGCGATCATCGCCGCAGCTGTTCAGGGTGCCTTGAAGTAAGCGCTGAAAAAGGATCGCTCGGACTTATCCTAGCGATCCTCAACAGCCGACGCGATGAAGCGATAGATGTCCGTGTGATCGGCATTCTTGTCGAGCGCGGCCTTGGCGTTCTCCCAGAGCGTCGCGATGGTTTCCGCGTTCGACGGATCGAGCCCGACGAGCTTCGACAGATCGGCGGCGATGCGCAGATCCTTGGCCATCAAGGCCAGGGAGAATCCTGACGCGAACGTCTCCGAGATCACGAACTGCTTCATCTTGACGTCGGTGGAATTGTTCTTGCCCGTCGAGGCGTTGAGCACGTCGATGACAGTCTCAGGCTGCAAGCCGAAGCGGCGGCCCACCAGCAGCGCTTCGCAGGCTGCGACAAGCCCCGCCGCGGAAACATAGTTGTTCAGCGCCTTCATCGCATGACCCGAGCCTAGCGGTCCGGTCGCGAAGACCGATTTCGCCATGGCCTGCAGCACCGGCTTCGCGCGCTCCACGAGCGCTGCGTCACCTCCAGCCATAATCGACAGGGTGCCGTCGATGGCGCGCTTGACGCCGCCGGACACCGGCGCATCGATCAGCGCAATCCCGCGCGCGGCAAGATCCTTGCCGAGCGACTGGGTATCGACCGGCACCGACGAACTCATGTCGATGATCAGTGCGTTCTTCGCAAGAACGTCGGCGACGCCCTGCTCGCCGAGCACAGCCTCGCGCACGATCCTGCTGTCCGGCAGCATGGTGATCAATATCGACGCATCTTTTGCGGCCTCGCGTCCGCTCGCGAAAACCTCTCCGCCCACCGCAGCTAGCGCGTCGCGCGCGGAAGCTGACAGGTCCGCACCGCGAACCGTGAAACCTGCGGCGATGCAGCGTTTCACCATGGGCAGACCCATTTGCCCGAGACCTATGAACACAACAGTGTCGGGTGTCGCCATGGTGCTTCGATCCGTGTTGGCCTTAGAATAAAATATGCCGGCGCGAGTAACCCCGCGCCGGCAAAATCATAGCGAACGATCTCAGGCTGCGTTGAAGCCAGCGATCGCCTTGGCTTCGAGATACTCCTCGAGGCCGAACTTGCCCCACTCGCGGCCGTTGCCCGACTGCTTGTAGCCGCCAAATGGCGCGGTGCGCTCGTTCGGCACGCCGTTGAGGTTGACGTTGCCGGCGCGGATCTGACGGCCGACCTTGCGCGCACGCTCCACCGTGCCGGCCGAGACGTAACCTGCAAGACCGTAGGGCGTATCGTTAGCGATCTTCACCGCATCCGCTTCGTCCTTCGCACCCATGATCACCAGAACCGGCCCGAAAATTTCCTCGCGGGCGATGGTCATTTCGTCGGTGACGTCGGAGAACACGGTCGGGCGAACGTAGAAGCCCTTGTTGACTCCTTCCGGAAGGCCAACGCCGCCGGCGACCAGCGTCGCGCCTTCGTCGATGCCCTTCTGAATCAGGCTCTGGATCTTGTCCCACTGCGTGCGGTTGACCACCGGACCGATGGTGGTGCCTTCGGCGCGCGGATCGCCCGCCTTGGTCTTGTCGGC
Organism: Afipia massiliensis; assembly: GCF_014203115.1. Classification (GTDB taxonomy): domain Bacteria; phylum Pseudomonadota; class Alphaproteobacteria; order Rhizobiales; family Xanthobacteraceae; genus Afipia; species Afipia massiliensis. The sequence continues at coordinate 840,548 of NZ_JACHIJ010000001.1, forward strand.
AACAGCCTTGGCGATCGCCGCGATCTCCTTGATCTTCGCCTGCGGCACGATCATGCGCGACGGCGCGTTGCAGGACTGGCCGGAGTTGTTGAACATGTGCGCCACGCCGCCGGTCACAGCCTTGGTGAAGTCCGCGTCATCAAGAATGATGTTCGGCGACTTGCCGCCCAGTTCCTGGCTGACGCGCTTCACGGTGTTGGCCGCGCGCTTCGCAACGTCGATACCGGCGCGGGTCGAACCGGTGAACGAGATCATGTCGATCCCGGGATGTTCGCTCATGGCGACGCCGACATCCGGGCCGAGGCCGTTGACCAGGTTGAACACACCCTTCGGCACGCCCGCTTCATGCAGGATTTCCGCGAAGATCAGCGCCGACGACGGCGTGTATTCCGATGGCTTCAGGACCATGGTGCAGCCGGCAGCGATCGCGGGCGCGACCTTGCAGGCGATCTGGTTGAGCGGCCAGTTCCATGGCGTGATCATGCCGATGACGCCGACCGGTTCGCGGACGACGACGGCGGAGCCGATCGGCTCCTCGAACTGGTAGTTCTTGAGAACCTCGAGGGTCGATGCGAGATGGCCGAGACCGGCGCCTGCCTGCATTTTCTCCGCCATCGGCAGCGGCGCGCCCATTTCATCGGACACCGCAGCGCCGATATCCTTCATCCGGGTCTTGTAGACCGCGATGATCTTTTCGAGCAGCGCAACGCGCTCCTCGCGGCTGGTCTGCGAGAAGGTCTCGAAGGCGCGGCGCGCGGCGGCGACCGCCTTGTCGACATCGGCTTTCGATCCAACCGCAATGTCATAGATCGCTTCTTCCGTCGCCGGATTGACCACCGGAATCGACTTCTTGATAGCGGGATCCACCCAGCTGCCGTCGATATAGAACTGCATACGATTGGTCATGACGTTTCCTTTACTGGCCGCGTTCGTGCGTAGATATTGATGGAATCGATCGTGCGATCGGTGAATTAGCAGACCGGCCCTCGCCGGCATATCGGGATCGTACCGCTCTTGCCGCTGAAGCGAAAGACCATTCCCGGTCGTTTCTCATGACGTGCGGTCGCAGCGCATGCGAGGCATGCGTTCTCCTTGAGTTTCGAGGTTTCGTGCGGCGGGATGCGTCAAACATCACAACCACAGGGAGCTTTTGAGCCATCTCAATCCTTTTGACAATGGCATAGCATTCTGGATTAATATCGGCTTTCTCGATACGAGGACGGTCGATGGATACCGAACTGGCCAGAACGTTTCTGACCGTCGTCGAAGCGGGCAACTTCATCAACGCCGCTGAACGGCTCCATGTAAGCCAGTCGACCGTCAGCACCCGAATCAACACGCTCGAAAATCTGCTTGGCTGCGTCATGTTCGTGCGCAACAAGGCCGGCACCACGTTGACGCCGGCCGGCCGTCAGTTTCAGCGACACGCGACCGCACTGGTCAGGACAGTCGCTCAGGCGCGGCACGATATTGGCCTCCCCGAGGGCTTCAGCGGAACGCTGGTGATCGGCGGCCGCATCGGGCTGTGGGAAGAATTCCTGCTGCAGTGGCTACCGCTCATGCAAAAGGCGACACCGACAATCTCCATTCGGGCCGAAAGCAGCCTTGAACCTGAAATCATGCAGGGACTGATCGAAGGCCGGATCGATATCGGCGTGATGTACACGCCGCAAAGCCGTCCAGGCCTCAAGGTTGAACAGCTATTCGACGAGCGCCTTGTGATGGTCTCGACCAGCGCCAGGAACGCGCCCGAGCCGCAGGCTGGATATGTTTACGTGGATTGGGGTCCGGAATTCTATGCGCGGCACAGCGCCTGCTTCCCAAACTTCGGCGGACCATCGCTCACGGCAAACATCGGCTGGCTGGGACTGCAACACGTCATGAAGAGCGGAGGATCCGGCTATTTCCCGATGCGGATCGTCCTCCCCCACATCGCCGCGAAACGGTTGCATCTTGTCGCAGGTGCACCTGAATTTTCCGTGCCCGCGTATGTGGTCTATCCCGTCGATAGCGAACGCGAGGTGATCGCGAGCGCGATCGACATCATGCATCGGCTGGCCAGCTCAGCGACAAAAAGCAAGACTGCGGTAAAACCGGTCAAGCACGCAACCCGGGCCAAGCGATAGCTTTCACGATGCGGCGCCGATGTATCAGGTTCTTCGATACAACCGGCCACTATTTATCACTTGCCAACCACTCCTTCGGGGCGAGGATAACAGATGCACATAATCGGTAACGGAGGAACGATGTATCGAACGCCATCCGGGCAAGAAACTGCCCTCGCCAGCATGATCCGGAAAAGTACGGCCTCCCCATGCTGGCCTCGCGACGCCGACATGGAGCAGTCTTCCGAAAAATCTTCCAGCAAGCCGGCGTCTTCTGCGCCATCCGTGCCTGCCGATGCCCGGCGAGACGAAAGAACATGACCGCAGTTTCAGCCAGTCTTGCCGATGCGCTGCTGGCATCAGCGTCAGATGCCATCATCGCAACCGACCGTAACGGCCTCGTCACTTTCTGGAATCCCGGTGCTGTGCGAATTTTCGGCTTCTCGTCCGATGAGGCGATGGGGCAACCGCTCGACTTCATCATTCCCGAAAATCTCAGGGCGCGCCATTGGGCTGGATATCGGAACACGATGGCAACCGGTGAAAGCCGCTATGGCGAGGGGGATCTGTTGTCGGTTCCGGCGCTGACCAAGAGCGGCCAGCGCATCTCCGTCGAGTTCACGATTGTCTTGTTGCGCGACGAACGCGGTCTGCCTGATGGAACGGTCGCCGTGCTGCGCGACGTGACCAGGAATTTCACAGAGAAACTCTCTTTGAGGCGCGAGGTTGCGGAGCTTCGACGGTCCACCTCCAGCAGGTGAACCGTCTCCGCCGTCCATTTCTGAAAATCTGATCTGATTTGACACCGTTCGGAACGAAAGGATAGCGTTCCGGCGACGTCATTTCCGCGACTCCAGCCGCGCGCTGGCATCCAAAATCGACGCACGTTGCGTTGCAAAAACCGCATCCCGGCTGGACGGCTGGGCAAAAGAATGTGCAGGACTATGATGACGATCAGCCCCTGCGGACAATTGGAAAAGGCCCTGTAGCGTGAGCGAGAATATTGTTGCGGAGACAGCGGAGCGGATTTTTGCGGATCTTGCGGACGCACAGAACATCAACGGCGCTGCGAATGATACCTGGAAGCAGCCACTGTGGAGCGCACTGACGGATGCGGGTCTGCCGCTGTCTTGGGTGCCGGAGGATTGTGACGGCTCCGGCGCGAGCCTCGCGGATGGTTTTGCGGTTGCGGCTTCCGCCGGAAAATTTGCGGTGCCCGTTCCGCTGGTCGAAACGATGCTGGCGGGCTGGCTGCTGGCGCAGGCGGGGCTTCCCTCGCCCGCCGGCAAAATGACCGTTGCCCCGGCGCGGCCGCAGGATCGCATCGCCCTCAACGTCGATGGCACGCTCAGCGGACGGCTTCGCGGGGTGCCGTTCGCATCCGAGGCCGCGCATATCGCGGTGATCGCACAAACTGCGAAGGGATACTCCATTGCACTGGTGGAGGCATCGGCCTGCCGGATCGAGACCGGAGAGAGTCTCGGCAATGACGCATCGGACACCGTGACGCTCGACAATGTCAGGCCGCTTGCCGCAAAGCCCGCGTCTGCGGGAGTGACGCACACCTCGCTGATGCAGATGGGCGCGACCGTGCGCAGCCTGCAGATCGCTGGTGCGCTGGAGACGATGCTGGAGATCACGGTGCGCTATTCGAACGAGCGTGTGGCGTTCGAGAAGAAAATCTCGAAGTTCCAAGCCGTACAGCACAACCTCGCGCGGCTCGCGGGCGAAGTCGCCGCCGCCGTCGCGGCGGCAGGGTCAGCCGCCGACGCGATCGCGAACAGCGCGTCATTCGACGACGCGGTGTTTCTCGAGGTTGCATCGGCCAAGGTCCGCTGTGCGGAAGCAGCCGAGAAAGGCACCGCGATCGCGCACCAAGTGCATGGCGCCATCGGCTTCTCGATGGAGCACATACTGCATCGCTACACGCTGCGCGCGCTGGGCTGGCGCGACGATTTCGGCCACGAAAGTTACTGGGCCACCGAGCTTGGCAAATTCGTCGCCGCCCGAGGCGCGGATGAGCTGTGGCCGCTGGTCGCGTCGCGGTAATCAAACCACAATCGAGTTTTCAGGAAATATAAGATGACCGCAGCGCTTCGTTTCGACCAGATCCGTTTGCCGGAAGAATGCGAGACGCTGCGGCGCGAGGTGCGCGCGTTCCTCGCCGAGGAGATCGCCGCCGGCACCTTCAATCCGCATGAACCGCAGCGCGAGGACACCGACATTCCGGAGTTCAGCCGACGGGTCGGCGAACGCGGCTGGATCGGCATGACCTGGCCGAAACAATACGGCGGCCACGAGCGCACCTTCCTCGAGCGCTATGTCGTCACCGAGGAGATGCGCGTCGCCAATGCGCCGACCCGCCGCTTTTTTGTCGCTGACCGCCAGAGCGGCCCGGTGCTGCTCAAATACGCCAACGAGCGGATCAAGATGGACATCGTGCCGCGGATCTGCCGCGGCGAAGTCTGTTTCGCGATCGGCATGAGCGAGCCGAACTCCGGCTCCGACCTGTTCGCCGCCAAAACCAAGGCCACCAAGACCGACGGCGGCTGGCTGATCAACGGCACCAAGATCTGGACCACCTCGGCACACATGGCCGACTACATGCTCGCGATTTTCCGCACCTCGCCGCCGACCAAGGAGAACCGCCGCCACGGCCTGACCCAGTTCCTGGTCGACATGAAGACGCCCGGCATCACCGTCAATCCGATTGAGCAGATCAGCGGGCTGAAGGAATTCAACGAGGTCGTGTTCCAGGATGCGTTCATGCCGGACGATCACGTGCTCGGCGAAATCGACGGCGCATGGAAGCAGGCGACCAGTGAACTGGCCTATGAACGCAGCGGACCCGAGCGATTCCTTGAGACCTACTACGTGCTGACCGAACTCGTGCGTGCGCTGGGACCGAACCCCGACACCCGCGGTGCGGAAGGCATTGGCCGGCTCGTCGCCCAGCTTCACACCATGCGCCGCATGTCGGTATCGGTCGCAGGCATGCTGCAGGCCGGCAAGGAGCCCGTCGTCGAGGCGTCCATCGTCAAGGACATCGGCACCATCTGGGAACAGCAGTTGCCACACCGGGTGCGCGACCTTGCCGCCTTTATCGATGCCGACGCTTCGAATCACCACACGCTAGAAGACCAGCTTGCCTTCGCCATCAAGATCGCACCCAAGCTCACCATCCAGGGCGGCACCACCGAAGTGCTGCGCGGCATCATCGCGCGCGGACTCGGGCTACGCTGAGATAACAACAACCATTGAACGAGGAAAATCAATGAGCGGCTTTACCGATATCGGCGTCGAGAAACATGGCCACGTCACGCTGATCGAAATTCGCCGGCCGCCGCTGAATTTTTTCGATCTTTCCCTTATCCGCCAGATTGCCGATGCGCTCGGACAGATCGACAACGACATGGACAGCCGCGCCGTGGTGCTCGCCTCGCAAGGGAAAGCGTTTTGCGCGGGCGCGAACTTCAACCGGCCTGCGGGCTTTGATGGAGACGCCGCCTCCGGCGACGGCACCACCGGTGACCTTTACCGTGAGGCTGTGCGTATCTTCAGCAACAAGAAGCCGATCGTTGCAGCCGTCCAGGGCGCGGCCATCGGTGGCGGACTTGGTCTTGCGGTCTCGGCAGATTTCCGCGTCACCTGCCCCGAGGCCCGCTTCGCAGCAAATTTCACCAAGCTTGGATTTCACCCCGGCTTCGGCCTCACCGTGACACTTCCCGAAGTGGTCGGAAAGAACAACGCCGCGCTGATGTTTTACACCAGCCGCCGCGTGACCGGTGAGGAAGCGTTCAACATGGGATTGGCCAACGTGCTGGTGCCGCAGGATCAGGTGCGCGACGAAGCGTTCAAACTCGCACACGAGATCGCAGAAAATTCGCCGCTGGGATTGATGTCAACACGCGCAACCATGCGTGCGGGATTGGCGGATCGCGTCAAGGCGCAAACCGATCATGAACTCGCTGAGCAAACGTGGCTGCGCGAAACCGAGGACTTCCAGGAAGGCATCAAGTCGACCGCAGAGCGCCGCGCCGGCAACTTCAAGGGGCGGTGACGCGTCCCTTAGATTCGTCCATCAGTTCCAAAAGCCACGCAAGGCTGACGCCGAGGCCGAGCCCAATCAGCAAGCTGGTGAGCAGCACACCGATGGGAAACGTTCCGCTCGGCTCAAGCGGTGCTCTCGCCCGGCTCAGTATCCTGGCATTTGAGCTGTCAGGTCGGGGTTGTCCGCCAAGGTCGCGAGACCGGGCCAGCACCGCCTGATAGGCAACCCGGCTCGCCTCCACGTCGCGTTCAAGCTCCTTGAGACGCGCGACAGTCTCGTTGGATTTCGTCACGTCCTGTTTCGACGTCTCAAGACGGCTTTTGAGCTGCGTTGCCGACGCGCGCGCCCGCTCCAACTCGCTCGTGGCAGACTGAACAGCCCCTTGGAGTGACTGATCCAGCAGCCGTTTTGCTTCGTTAGCCCGCATCCGCGCAATGATGAGATCGGGATGGCGGGGCCCAAGCGTCTCGGACAGATCGAGCTCAAGTTGCTTCGCCGCGGCGTAACGATTTCCGAGCGCGCCGACGGCTCCGCCGCGAGCCGTGTCGGGAATGCCTCCGGCTTCCAGAATCTTTTTGGCACGCTGAAGCTGGTTGAGCGTCGATCGCAGACCGGCGACCTTGGCCTCGGCAGCGGTCATCTGGCCGGAAATCTCGTTCATCTGCTTCTCGGCATTGGATGAACCGGTCGCGACAACCGTCTGGTTCTCACCGCGAAACTTCTCATAGCGTTGTTCCGCGTTCCGCACGCGGGACTGAAGCGTTTCCAGCCGTGGGCCGAGAGATGCGGCGGCGCTGGGCGATACTCCCTTGCGCGCCTGCGCCTGTTCCTCGACATAGCCATCCATTACGGCATTGGCGACACGAGCCGAGGTCTCACGGTCCGGTGTGACGACGTTGACGTCGACGGCATGAGAGCCGGGATTGCGCACGATGCTGACCGCACGGTCGAGCTGGCGCAGCGCCATCGCGTGCCGATCGACGGCAGGAGCAAGCCCGACGCCGGTCAGAAGCGTGGAGAGAATGCCCCTCGATTTGCCGCCAAAGAACGGGGCACTTTCGAGTTTCTCCTGCGCGATGACCCGATCGTAAACACTGCGCGATGTCATGACGTGGATCTGGTTTTCGACGCCCGTCGCGTCCGCGTTACCCGCTGCTGCCGGAGCCGCGCCACCGCTGCTAACCTGGGCTCCCGGCAAGTCGAGCAAAATCCGGCCGGAAGCGACATACTTTGGAGCCGACAGCAGAATCCAGGCAAGGCAAATACCGGCACACGCAAGCGTCACGGCGGTAATGAATGCAGCCCGGCGGCGCAACATCGCCGCGATGCCGTCCACATCCAGGGCGGGCGCCTGAACGCGCGGCAGGTACGCGTCGTGCCTGTCGCTCTCGGATATCGCCATGCCAACAACCTTACGCAGTACAATCCGAGAGCCAGTTTAGCCCCTCTCCGCACTCCCTGGGGAGACATCTTTGTTCAATGATTGAACAAAATCTGCCCTCAGACCGGGCCGCAGAAGGCACCCTGCGCCAAGTGACTGGAGCCACAAACGCCGCGATGAGCAGGATATGCGCGTCAGTCCGCGAATTCGATAAAGATCGGCTGATGGTCCGAAGCCGCGGTCTTGGCGTCCACCTCGATGTGGCGAATCCGGCCGCTCAAATCCTCGGTCGTGAAGATGAAATCGCGGCAGTCGGGCCCGTCTGACCATTGCACGCGATCATATAACCCACATGTCATCGCGTGAGGCTGGCCGGGATGACAGGTCGACCACGCATCGCGATAGTTCAACCCCGCACGGGCTGATTCATTGATCAGCGCGTGCTGGGGGTCCGAGACATCGAAATTGAAGTCGCCGCAGAGCAGGCTCGACGCTGCCAGTGTCTGGGCCGCATAGGGCTCGTTGTATGAACCGCTTGCCTTGGCGCTCGTCGATGCCTCTTCCTGAAGATCGAGCAACCGCTTGATCTGCGCTTCGCGCTGATCGGCAGAATGATACTCGAGGTGGGTGTTGACGACGCGCAGCGCACCGAACGCGGTCTGAACCGTCACATCAAGCGCGTGACGCCGCATGCTGCGGACAGCGCTGGCTCCCGGCCACGGCAACAGATGATTGGAGATCTGCATCACCGGCAAACGCGACAACGTCATGTTTCCGAACCGGTGCGTTCGTCCGTCGTTATCGATAGATTCAATTGCCGGACGAAAGACCGGCACATATCCGGGCAGCAGGGATGCCAGCTGCGCGCTTTGATCGTCGCCACCGTCGAGATTGGCAAAATTGTCGGAGACTTCCTGAAAACAGTAGACGTCCGCGTCAGCCAGCTCCTTTGCGACGGAGACGATGCGCGCAAGATCGGTCACGCCATCGCAGCCCTTGCCGCACTGAATATTCCAGGTCAGCAGCCGCATCAGCGAATGCCCGCACGCATGAAAGATTGTACGAACTGCCGCTGGAACAGCAGGAACGCAATCAGCAGCGGCCCCATCGTCATCACCGTGGCTGCCGTAATGATCGACCAGTCCACGCCGGTCTCAGGGGCACCGAACACAGCAAGGCCTACGGTAAGTGGCCGGCTTTCCACCGAGTTCGTCACGATCAAAGGCCACAGGAAGTTGTTCCAGTGATAGCTGACAGACACGAGGCCGAAGGCCACGTAAGTCGGTCGCGCCAGCGGAACGTAGACCTTCCAAAGGATCTGCAGCGGCCCCGCACCCTCGACACGGGCGGCTTCCACCAGTTCCTGCGGTACGCTCTTGAACGTCTGCCGCAACAAAAAGATGCCGAACGCGCTTGCGAGGTATGGCAGCGCAATCGCGGGGATCGTGTCGAGCAAGCCAAGCTTCCCGATCATGCGATAATTCTCGACGATCAGTACGTCCGGCATGATCATCAACTGCAATAGCACCAGTGCGAAGGCGATCCCACTTCCACGGAACGTGAAACGCGCGAAAGCGTAGGCCGCAAGCGTCGAAAGTATCAGCTGACCGATCAGAATGATGACGACCAATACGACCGTGTTGATGTAGTACCTTCCGAACGGCGCCTGATTCCAGGCGCGCGCGAAGTTCTCCAGTGTCCACGGCGCAGACAGACTGAACGATGTCGCGTAAGCCGCTGGATGCAGCGCACTCCAGAATGCGTAGACCAGCGGCGCAAGCCAAAGCAGCGCCAGCAGCCATGCGGCAATCGCCTCAAGAGGATGCGTGCGGCCGTTCATTGATAATGAATCCTGCGATCGAGGTAGCCGAATTTGATCAATGCGACCGCGCTGAGCAGAACCAAGAGCACCACCGTCAGGGTCGCAGCGTAGGCAGAATCCTGGAACGTGAACGCGACCTCATAGATGTAATACAGCAGCAACGTACTGGCGTTGTTGGGCCCGCCCTTCGTCATGATGACGAGATGATCGACCAGCTTGAACGAATTGATCACCGCGTTGATTGTCACAAACAACGTCGTCGGCATCAGCAACGGGAAGGTAATCCGACGGAAGGTGTACCAACGGCTTGCGCCTTCGACTGCGGCGGCCTCCTCCAGATCCGGCGACAACTGCTGAAGCGCAGCCAGATAGAAGATCATGAAGAATCCGGCTTCCTTCCAGATCACCATCACGACAAGACAGCTCATCACTGTGCTCGGATCACCGAGCCAGTTCCAGCCCGCAAGCCCGAAAACCCCGCGCAACTGATCGAGCAGTCCGTAATCCGGCGTGTAGAAAAACAGCCAGATGTTCGCGACCGCGATCATCGGCAGTACGGTCGGCGTGAAGAAGGCAAGCCGCAGAAAGCCGCGGCCACGCATGTTGCGATTGACCCAGATCGCCATCAACAGCGCCAGAGCTATCGACGTCGGGATGGTGCCCAGCGCAAACCAGAAATTGTTGACCAGCGCCTTCCAGAAAATCGGATCGGCAGCCATCGCATGATAGCTCTCCAGACCGACGAAAACTTCCGTGCCGTTCCGGCGCGTAATAAAGAACGAATGCCGGATAGTCGCCAGGATTGGATAATGCGTGAACGCGATCAATAGCACCGCGGCTGGCAACAGCAGCAGCCACGCGTTCACAGCATTCCACCACGCGTGCGACTTCGGCCTGCGTGCGGCAACTGATAGTGTGGCGGCTTGATCTGTCATCGGACAATTGACCGGATGGCGGCGAACCGCCACCCGGTCTTTTCTCTACTTATAAGCGCGCAGCACGCGATCCGCCTGCTGTTGCGCGGCCGCAAGCGCTTCTTGCGGCTTTTGCGTGCCCGTCACCGCAGCCTGAATGGCGTCGTTGACGAACTTGTAGATACGGCCGTTCTCGTGAACCGACAGCTCAGGGACAGCATGTTCGAGCTGATCGCGAGCGACCAGAGCTGCGGGGAAGCCCTTCGCATAAGCCTCCATCGCCGGCGTCTTGTAAGCCGCGGGCGAAACAGCAGCATATCCGGTCTTGATGCTCCATTCGGCCGCGCGCTCAGGCGTCGTCATCCACTGGATGAACTTCACCGCCGCCTTCTGCTGCTCGGGCGAAGCGCCCTTAAAGATGTAGAAGCTGCCGCCACCGGTTGGCGAACCACGGCGTTCCTTGGCAGGCAACATGGCGACACCAAAGTTGAACTTGGCGCCGTCCTTCACCGCGGTCAGATTGCCCGTGGTGTGCCACATCATCGCGGTCTTGCCTTCGAGGAAATCGGTACGCAGCGTCGCCCAGTCGATGCTGCCCGGAGGCATCACCGCCTGCTTGCGCGACAGATCAACCCAGTAATCCAGCGCACCGACGGTCTTCGGCGCGGTGAGATAGACCTCATTGCCCGCCTCGTTCATTAGTCTCTGGCCGTTTTCGATCGCCAGGGCCTGAAGCATCCAGTAGCCGTAACCCGTCGTCGGAATTTCGACGCCCCAGCGCGTGGTGTTGCCGGATGCATCCTTCTTGACGAGCTTCTTGCTCATCTCGGTCATTTCACCCCAGCTTGCGGGCGCCTTTTCCGGATCGAGACCCCCTTCCTTGAACGCGTCCTTGTTCCAGTACAGCACGATGGTCGACCGCTGGAACGGAATGCTCCAGGTCTTGCCGTCGACCTGCCCGTTCGCCATGAACGCCGGATAGAATTCCTTGAACCACGCCTTGTCGGCAACGAGGTCGTCCATCGGCACGATGGCTTTTTCATCCATCAGCGTAAACACGTCGGTCGAGAGCAGCACCGACAGCTGCGGCGGCTGGCCGCCCTTCATCGCCGTCATCGCCTTGGTCATCGTATCGGTGTAGTTTCCGGCATAGACCGCCGTCACCTTGATGTCCGCGTTTTCCTTCTCGAAACGCGCCACCATGTCGTCGATGATCTTGGTCACCGGGCCGCCGACCGCGACAGGATAATACATGGTGAGATCAACCGCAGCCGCAGGCCGCGAACCGAAAGACAGAGCCGCAAGCGCAGCCGCCGCAAGCATCGTTCGTGTACGGAATTTCATACTATCCTCCCCTTGTTATCGTTTGACTGTCTGATGCACCGTTACGGCCTCAGACAGCAGCAACCCTCTTCGTCTCACCGGCGACGGATTCGATCCGCCGCTCTGATGCCTTGTCGAACTGATGTTCAAAACCCGCATCCCAAACGAGCCGGATGTCGTCTCCCGGCTGTAATTTGCAGAATCCGTCCTGTCGCACCGAAACCGGCTGCCCATCGATTTCACAGAGAATGATGCTGTCAGCACCGAGATGCTCGACCGCCTTTACGCGCGCCGGATGACCGTCATGCGACACGACGCGAATATGTTCTGGACGAATGCCGAGCAACCGGTCGCCTTGCGCAATCAGATTCATCGGCGGCGTCCCGATGAAGCGCGCTGTAAACGCGGTTGCCGGCCGATTGTAGAGCTCTTCAGGCGTGCCGTTCTGCTCGATGCGACCGTCACGCATCAGCACCACGCGATCTGCCATGGTCATGGCTTCGGTCTGATCGTGAGTCACATAAACCATCGTCATGCCGAGGCGCTGCTGAAGCGAACGAATTTCGGTGCGCATTTCGTGGCGCAGCTTGGCATCGAGGTTGGAAAGCGGCTCGTCCATCAGGCAGACTTTCGCCTCCGCGATAATGGCGCGTCCAAGCGCGACACGCTGACGCTGGCCGCCGGAAAGCTGCGACGGTTTGCGCTCCAGCAGATGGCCGAGACCAACGATGTCCGCGACACGCTTGAGCCGTGCATCCCGCTCCGCGCGAGACACGCGGCGAACGCGCAGGCCAAACACAATGTTCTCCCCGACGCTCAGGTGCGGAAACAGGGCGTAGGACTGAAAGACCATCGAGATCTTGCGCTGAGCCGGCGTCAGATGCGTCACGTCGGCTCCGCCGATCGTAATGGTGCCGCCGTCCGGCTGCTCGAGGCCGGCAATCAATCGCAAGGTCGTGGATTTGCCGCAACCCGATGGCCCCAGAAGAACCAGCAGCGAACCCTGATCCGCCGTGAGACTCACGTCGTCAACGGCGCGCATCGGGCCCCAGTTCTTGGAGATATGATCGAGACTGATCGCCGACATGAACCTACCCGGTCCGGACAAATTGGGAGATACGAGAGCCTCTCCTTGTGCACGGGCATGCGCGCCGGACGATCCCGCTGGTCCGAGACTGCCACAACCGGCTCACGTCAAAAGAACGCTTCGCTCCCGTCCAAGGCAACATCCAAAAGCTCTCCATATGTTCATTCGAACATAAATCTTGATCAAACGAAATAAGAAATTGCGCGTTTCTGGTTCGGATGATAATATTTCAATCAGATACATGCTCAAGATGACAAACAAGCGACAGACGCTGATCCTCGAAATCGTGCGCGAAAAGGGTTTCGCCTCGATCGAGCACCTTGCTGCGCATTTCAACGTGACGCAGCAAACCGCGCGCCGCATCGTGAACCAGCTCTGCGATCAGGGTTTGTTGCGCCGCATCCATGGCGGCGTCGGCTTGCCGGTCTCGAACCAGAATCTGGCCTATGAAAGCCGGCAGGGGCTGAACTTCGAAGCCAAGCGGCAGATCGCCCAGGCGGTCTTCAATTTCATTCCCGACGGCGCGTCGATCATGATCGGGCTCGGGACGACGCCCGAATATGTCGCGCGGGCGCTCGCGGACCGCAAAAATCTGCGCGTCATCACCAACAATCTCAATGTGGCGTCTGCGTTCGCACGCAACCCCGATGTCGAGATCACGATCGCCGGCGGAACACTGCGCCCGCTCGATCGCGACATCATCGGCGACGCGGCTGTGCGCTTCTTCTCGCGCTTCAAGGTGGACGTCGGGATATTCGGCGTCGGCGGCATCGACGAGGAAGGCACGTTGCTCGATTTTTATTCCGGCGAGGTCCAGGCGCGCCAAGCCATCGTCGCGAATTGCCGGACCGCCCTGCTCGTCGCCGACGCCAGCAAATTCGGCCGCAGCGCCACCGTCCGCGGTGGACACGTCAGCGACTGCCATCATCTTTTTACGGACAAGCCGCTTCAGGCTGATTTTCAACGGATCGCCGAACAATATGGCGACAAGATCCGCGTCGTGGGCGACGGCCGCGTGCAGGCCGCCTAAACTCCTTTCGGCGCTCTAAGGGGACTCGATCATGACCCTGGCCATCAACCTGATCGACCTTGCCGGGTTCATCGCCTTGCTGCTGTGGGGCACCCATATGGTGCAAACCGGCATCCAGCGCGCCTTCGGTTCGAAGTTGCGCGCGATCCTCGGCAGCGCCTTGCGGAATCGCTTTCGCGCGTTCCTTGCAGGCATGGGTGTCACGGCAGTCCTCCAGAGCAGCACCGCAACCGGATTGATGACGGCTGGTTTCGCAGCGGGCGGTTTCATGGGGCTGGTGCCCGCCCTCGCCGTCATGCTTGGCGCCAATGTCGGGACGACCTTGATCGTCCAGGTTCTCTCGTTCGACGTCACACTGGTCGCACCCGCCCTCGTCCTGATCGGCATGCTGATGTTTCGCAGAGATTCGCGGACGCAGGCCCACGATCTTGGCCGCGTGTTCATCGGTCTCGGATTAATGCTCCTTGCGCTGCGCCACCTCCTCGATCTCATGACGGGCTACGAGAGTTCGCCGACCTTGGCCGCGCTGCTGGGCCTTATCTCGTCATCATGGTTGCTGGATGTATGTCTTGCGGCCGCATTGACATGGGCTGCCCATTCGAGCGTCGCCATCGTCCTGCTGATCATGTCGCTGGCGACAAAGGGGATCGTACCTCCGGATGCCGCCTTTGCGCTGGTACTCGGCGCAAACATCGGAACGGCTATCAATCCCCTGATTGAAGGCCCGGCGGGAGACGACCCGGCTGCCAAACGGCCCGCGCTCGGGAACCTGATCGGCCGTCTTGTCGGCGTTGCTCTCGCAATCGGTTTTCTGGGGCCGATCAGTCAGTTCATCATGGCGATAGAGCCAAACAAAGCGCGCGCCGTTGCCGACTTTCACACGCTTTTCAACCTCGCCATCGCGGTGGTGTCACTGCCACTGCTGACACCTTTTGCATCGCTGCTTCGCCGCTTGCTTCCTGACCGAGCTGATCCGGCCGATCCGGCGCGGCCGCTCTACCTCGACCCCGCGGCAAAGGAGACGCCCATCGTTGCTCTCGGCGCAGCTTCGCGCGAAGCGCTGCGTCTGGCGGACGTGCTGGAAGAAATGCTGCTGGGGGTCAACGCCGGGCTCGCAAAGGGAGACCGCCGGCTACTCGTGGAAATCCGGCGGCGCGAAGATATCCTCGACAAGCTTAACATTGCGATCAAGTCGTACCTGACATCGCTCGATCCGGACGAGTTGAATGAGACGGATCAGCGTCGCCTGAATGAAATTCTGACGTTCACAATGAACATCGAACAAGCCGGCGATGTGGTGGACCGCAATTTCCTGCCGCACGCTTCCAAGCGGCTCAAGCGCGGCCTTGTTTTCTCCCACGAGGAGCAGAGCGATCTGACTGCGATGATCGCGCGACTTGCGGTCAATCTCAAGACGGCGGCTTCGCTGTTCGTCACCGAAGACCCGCGAACTGCACGGCTGCTGGTCGATGAGAAGGCCGTTTTCAGGGATGCAGAAACAAAGGCGACCGCTTCGCATTTCGACAGACTCAGGGACAGCGATCTTCAGACCGCCCAAGCCAGTTCGATCCATCTCGATCTGCTGCGCGACATGAAGCTGATCAATTCGTACATTGTCGCCGCAGCTGCATATCCCGTGCTGGAGCGCACCGGAGCGTTGTTGCCAAGCCGGATGACATAAGCCTCGCTGGTTTGCGCCAGCAGTACGATGCTCGTCGACTAGCGCTCGACGAACGCCTTTTCGATCACGAACTCGCCCGGCTCGCCGTGATTGCCTTCGGTAAAGCCTTTGTCGAGCAACAGTGTACGAGTGTCCTGCAACAACGCGGGGCTGCCGCAGATCATGACGCGATCATGTGCAGCCTCGAGTGGCGCGAGACCCGTATCGTTGAACAGCTTGCCTGACGTCATCAGATCGGTGATCCGGCCGCGATTGCGGAACGGGTCGCGGGTGACCGTCGGATAGTAGATCAGCTGGTTGCGCACCAGTTCGCCGATCAAGTCGTCTTTCGGCAGATGCTCATTGATCATCTCCCCATACGCCAGCTCGGCGACATGGCGACAACCGTGCAGCAATACAACCTTTTCGAACCGGTCGTAGGTTTCCGGATCCTTGATGACGCTCAGGAACGGCGCGAGCCCGGTTCCGGTACCGACCAGATAGAGATTCCGGCCATCCTTCAGATTGTCGATGACAAGCGTGCCGGTCGCCTTGCGGCCAACGATGATCTCGTCGCCTTTCTTCAAGTGCTGCAGACGCGAGGTCAGCGGCCCGTCCGGCACCTTGATGGAGAAAAATTCGAGCCGGTCCTCGTAGTTGGCGCTCGCCACACTATAGGCACGCAGCAGCGGCTTCTCGCCGACCTTCAGGCCGATCATGGTGAATTCGCCGTTCCGGAAGCGGAACGACGGATCGCGTGTGGTGGTGAAGCTGAACAGCGTGTCGGTCCAGTGATGGACGCTGAGGACGCTCTCCTGATTGAAGTTGCTCATGTCGCTCGATCCGGTGTGCGGGTCTGATCGCGGGGCAAAATCAAAAAACGCAGAGACAGATTGCCTCGCCAAATTTCATTTGTATACTAATGAATAATCCAACTTGATCCCGCCGTCAAGGCGCGCTCAAGTTGGCGCCGACCCGCCGCCAAGCTCCTGAACCGAAGGAATAATCCATGTCCCACGATGCGCCCCAGGGCTCTGCCGGCCCCACCAAGCTGGTGATCCGCAACATCGGTCTCATCCTGAGCGGGGCGATGGAAAAGCCGATCCTGGATGCCGACACCATCGTCGCGGAGAACGGCAAGATCACCGCGATCGGGCGGGCCAAGGACATCGACGCGGAAGGCGCGACCACCACCATCGATGCCAACGGCACGACGGTGACCCCCGGCCTGATCGACAGTCACGTCCATCCGGTCGCCGGCGACTGGACGCCGCGACAGAATCAGATCGGCTGGATCGACAGCTTTCTGAACGGCGGCGTGACCACCATGATCTCGGCCGGCGAGGTTCACATGCCCGGCCGTCCACGCGACGTCGTCGGCGTCAAGGCCATGGCGATCTTTGCCCAGCGGGCGTTCGACAATCTGCGCCCCGGTGGCGTCAAGGTTCATGCCGGGGCACCGGTGATCGAGCCGGGGATGACAGAAGAAGACTTCAAGGAATTGGCCGCAGCCGGGGTCAGGCTGCTTGGTGAAGTCGGCCTCGGCGGCGTCAAGGACGGCCCAACTGCGCGCAAGATGGTAGCGTGGGCGCGCAAATACGGCATCCAGAGCACGATTCACACCGGCGGTCCGTCCATTCCAGGATCCGGCCTGATCGACGCGGACGTCGTGCTGGAAGCCGACACCGACGTCATCGGCCACATCAATGGCGGCCACACCGCCCTGCCCGATGGGCAGATCCGTTGCATCTGCGAGGGCTGCAAACGCGGCCTCGAACTGGTTCACAACGGCAACGAGCGCGCCGCGCTCTATACGCTGCGGATTGCCCGCGAGATGAAAGAGCTGAACCGCGTTATTCTCGGTACCGACGCGCCAGCGGGTTCAGGCGTGCAACCTCTCGGCATTCTACGCATGGTGTCATTGCTGTCGTCGCTCGGCGATGTGCCTGCCGAAATCGCGTTCTGCTTTGCGACGGGCAACACCGCGCGGATGCGCGCGCTGGATTGCGGCATTATCGAAGTCGGCCGCGCCGCAGACTTCGTCATCATGGACAGAGCGCAGCACTCGGCCGGAAAGAATATTCTGGAGAGTGTTCAACTCGGCGACCTGCCCGGCATCGGCATGACCATCATCGACGGCATCGTCCGTACCCAGCGCAGCCGCAACACGCCGCCAGCGACCAAGGTGCCGGAGATTGTCGCACACTAGTCAGCGATCCATCACCTCAGCTTGCTCAGCAGCGCGACAAAGGTTTCGCGCTCCTTTGCATCGAGCGGAGCAAGCGTTTCCTTGGTGATGGCCAGCGCATTCGGCGCGGCCTTCTCGGCCATTACCTGCCCTGCACGGGTCAGGCTGACCAGAAGCCGGCGGCCGTCCTGCGGGTCGGAGCTGGTCTCGGTCAGGCCCCGCGCGGTCAACCGATCGATCACGCCCTTGATGGTGGCAACATCCATTGCCGTCAAACGACCGAGCTGGTTCTGAGAGCACGGCCCGGTCTCGGTGAGTTTCGCCAAAGCCGCCCACTGCGTCGGTGTCAGATTGATCCCGATTTCCTTCGCAAAGATCGTCGCGTGGCGTTGCCAGACCTGACGCAGGATGAATCCAATCTGATCGTCGAGGACATAGGATGGCTTTGGCCCCTTGGTACTCCGTTTGGGAGCGGCTCCCTTGATCAAGGTTGTCGCTTTACTTTGAGCACCGGCATTGTTCAGCGCGGCCTTATTAAGAGCAGCCTTATTCAGAGCAGCTTTGGCCATTCTTTTCCCCCAGCATTTCTTCTTGCCTGACGGTGTGAGCCGCCCACCAGTTACACAGCCAGATGCGCATCGCGAATGTCCGGGCGAGCCTCGAGTTCGCTCATCGTGCCGCTGAAGCAGATGCGGCCACGCTCGATGATATAGGCACGGTCCGATATCAGATTCGCAAAGTGGAGATTCTGCTCGGAGACGACGATGCTGACGCCCTCCTTCTTCATCGCCAAGATCGCGCCCACCATCTGCTCGACGATCTTCGGCGACAATCCCTCGGATGGCTCATCCAGCAACACCAGTGACGGATTTCCCATCAAGGTCCTCGCGATGGTCAGCATCTGTTGCTCACCGCCGCTCATGCGCCCGCCCATGCGGCCGCGCATCTCGCCGAGATTGGGAAACAGGTTGAACAGCTTCTCGCGGGTCCACTGCGGTGCATTCAATCGCGGCGGCTGTCGTCCAACTTCGAGATTTTCATCAACGGTAAGGTCTGTGAATATTCGCCGCTCTTCCGGCACATAGCCAAGCCCGCTGCGGACAATGGCGTGGGTCGGCTGGTTCGAAACGTCCTGTCCTTCGAAAACAATCTGGCCTTCGCGCTGTTCGACCAGACCGACAATCGACCTGAACGTTGTCGACTTTCCCGCGCCGTTTCGGCCGAGAAGCGCCACGACCTCTCCATCACCTACCTCAAGCGCAACATCGAACAGGATATGCGCTGGCCCGTAATAGCTGTTTAGTCCCTGCACCGAGAGCTTCATGCCGAAGCTCCCTCGCGATGGCGTGCGTCGTACACCAGGCCTTCTCCGAGATAGATTGCGCGAACCTGCGGATTGCGCCGGACTTCCTCCGGCGAGCCCTCCGCGATCAGCGAGCCACGGTTGAGCACAAGGATACGGTCGGCATGTTCGAACACCACATCCATGTCGTGTTCGGTGAACAGAACCCCAATCGATTTTTCCCGCGCGATCCGCGCGGTAAGCTGCATCAGCGCGATACGCTCGCGCGGCGCCATGCCTGCGGTCGGCTCGTCCATTAAAAGTAGCTTTGGTTGATTGGCGAGCGCGATTGCAAGCTCAAGGCGCTTGAGATCGCCATAGGCGAGTTCTCCACATGGCCGGTCCGCATAGCCACTCATCCCGACGAGATCGAGCAGACGGTCGGCCTCAGTACGTTCGAATCCAGCGGTCGAGCGCCACATATTAAAAAGCTCGGAATTGTATGACACGAGGGGGACCTGCACGTTTTCACGCACAGTCATGGTGGGAAACGTCGCCGTAATCTGGAAGGTGCGCCCGACACCGAGCCGCCAGATCGTACGTGGTTTCTTGCCAACCGTGTCCTGGCCAAGCAAATGGATCTTGCCGCTGTCCGGCATGTTCTGGCCGTTGAGCATGTCGAAACACGTGCTCTTGCCAGCGCCGTTCGGACCGATCAGCGCCAGAATTTCGCCCGCCATGAGCGAGAACGACACGCCGCGCACGGCGTGTACGCCACCGTAGGATTTTGTCAGGCCTTCGACTGCAAGCAGTGTGGGTGCGACATTCATTCAGCGGTCTCGATCCGTGATGCCACAATGGCAGATTTCGACGATTGCGACTGACGCCGTGCGCGAATGGTTTCGATCATACCGACAATGCCCTTCGGGAAGGCAACCACGATCAGTACGATAATCGCGCCAAGCACCAGTTTGGACAAATCCGTCTGGCTCACCAGCCAGATGTTGAGGGCCTTGAAGACGATGGCGCCGACCACCGCGCCTGATACCGTCTCGACGCCGCCGAGCAGCACCATCACCAGCGCATCCACCGACAGAGAAATGCCAAGACTATCGGGGAAAACGCTGCCCTTGAGATACGCGAACAACGCACCGGCTACACCCGCGACGGTGCCTGCGATCACAAACGCGGTCCATTGAATGCGTTTGCCGTCGATACCGATCGCTTCGCTCCGCAGGATGGAATCCCGTGTCGCGCGCAAAGCGTAACCGAACGGTGAGAATACGATGACGCGAAGCACCACCACCGCCAGCGTCGCGATGCCCAGCGACAGCCAGTAGAAACTGGCAGGCCCTGCTGCCCACGCCGCGGGCCAGACTCCCAATATTCCATTATCACCGCCGGTTACGCCCACCCACTGAAATGCAATCGACCAGACGATTTGTGCAAAGGCCAGCGTCAGCATCGCAAAGTAAACGCCTGACAGTTGAACCGCGAAGAATCCGAAAATTGCCGCACCGAACAGTCCAAACAGCGGCCCGAGCAGCAGACACGCAATCATCGGCAGGCCCGCGGCCTTGGCGAAGAATGCGACGCCATAGGCCCCTAGGCCAAAGTAGGCCGCATGGCCAAACGACGCGAGGCCGCCGACCGACATCAGGAAATGCAGACTGGCCGCGATGATCACAAAGATCGCGATCTCCGCGCCGACGTTGAGTGCGTAGTTGCCGCCAAACAGCGGCAATGCTGCCGCCACAATCAACACGGCCAGCGTCGCAAAACGTTCGTTCATCGTGAGCGGCCGCCACGGACGAACCGTGAGCCCTGGCGTCTTGCGCGCCGGCGCTTCCGGTTTTCCGAACAGACCCCACGGCCGAACGATGAGGACCGCAGCCATGACAAGAAAGACGAGAATGATCGAGATCTTCGGGAATATCAGGATTCCGAACGCGTTGAGCTCGGAGACCAGCACCGCTGCAACGAACGCACCAATGATGCTGCCGAGGCCACCGATCACAACCACCACGAAAACATCAACGATGATGCGCAGATCCATCGCATGATGAACGGCATCACGCGGGATTTGCAGCGCGCCGCCGAGCGCGGCCAGAAACACACCAAGCGCGAACACGCTGGTGAAAAGCCACTTCTGGTTGACACCGAGCGCGGCCACCATGTCGCGATCCTGCGTCGCTGCGCGAACCAGAACGCCCCAGCGCGTGCGCCGGAACAACAGCCACAAGACGCCCAGCACCACGGGACTGAGCACAATCAGAAACAGGTCGTAGGTTGGAATGTTCTGGCCGAAGAAGTCCACCGCGCCACGGAATCCGGGTGCGCGGCGACCCACCAGATCATCCGGCCCCCAGATCAGAACCACGATATCCTGCACCATCAGGGTCAGGCCGAAAGTGGCGAGAAGCTGGAACAGTTCCGGCGACTTATAAATCCGCCGCAGCAACACCATTTCGACCAACACGCCAAGAACCGCAACGACAAGCGCCGCGACGACAATACCGCCCCAGAATCCCAGCGCACCGGACAACCGCTCAGTCAGGGTGAACGCAACATAGGCGCCCAGCATGTAGAACGCGCCATGCGCGAAATTCACGATCCGCGTCACGCCGAAGATAATCGACAGGCCCGATGCCACGAGGAACAGCGACGCCGCGCTCGCTAGACCAGTCAGGAACTGAACAAAGTAGAAGCTCATATGCGATCCAGGGGCTGGAAAATGCCGCGGGCGCATCGCGCGCCCGCGGTCGTCAACATCAGTCCTTCGGGCGCAGCTTCTCGACTTCCGCATCGCTCGGCAGGAAATCCTCGCCCTTGCGATACACAGAGTCGACCATCACACCCTTGCCGTCCTTCAGCGCTGTCTTGCCGACATAGGCACCGAGCGTCGATTGGTGATCATTCTTGCGGAAGGTGATCTGGCCGAACGGCGACGACATCGACAGGCCTTCTGCCGCTGCGATCATCTTTTCCGGATCGGTCGAATTGGCCTTGGTGAGAATCGCAGCCGCGGCCTTGATCGTCTGATAGCCGACGATGGAGCCCAGCCGCGGATAGTCGTTGAACTTGCCCTGATAGGCTTTCAGGAACGCGTCGTGTTCGGGTGTCTTGATGCTGTACCAGGGATAACCGGTGACGATCCAGCCCGAGGGAGTTTCCTCCTTCAGCGGATCCAGATATTCCGGCTCGCCGGTGAGGAAGCTGACCACCGAGCGATCCTTGAACAGACCACGGGTGTTGCCTTCGCGGACGAACTTCACGAGATCCGCACCGAAGGTCACGTTGAGAATGGCTTCCGGATTCGAATTCGCCAGCGCCTGCACGATCGGGCCTGCATCGATCTTGCCCTGCGGCGGCCACTGCTCATCGACCCACTGGATGTCGGGCCGCTTCTCCGACAGCAACTTCTTGAAAATACCGACTGCCGACTGGCCGTACTCGTAGTTCGGCGCGATAGTTGCCCAGCGCTTCGCTGGCAGCTTGGCGGCCTCATCGACCAGCATTGCCGCCTGCATGTAGTTCGATGGCCGCAGGCGGAACGTATAACGATTGCCTTTCGACCAGGTGATCGCGTCGGTCAAAGGCTCGGCAGCCAGGAAGAACACCTTCTTCTGCTTGGCGAAGTCGCTGACAGCGAGGCCGATGTTGGACAGAAACGTGCCGGTCAGCATCACCACGTTCTCGTTCGACACCAGTTCGTTCGCCGCGGTCTGCGCATCGGCAGGCTTACCGCTGTCATCTTTGGAGACAACGACCAGCTTCTTGCCGTTGATTCCGCCCGCCGCGTTGACCTCCTCGACCGCGAGCTGCCAACCCTTGCGATACGGCTCGGTGAACGCCGGCAATAGCGAATAGCTGTTAATCTCGCCGATCTTGATTTCGCCGCTCTGCGCCATGGCGGACGGCGCCATGCTGCCGAACACCACGCAGAGACTTGCGCCTAACAGGCCTTTCAAAAGAAATTTGCGTCGTTGCATCCCAGACCTCCAATGTTGGCGAAGCGTCTGCTTCGCCGTGACATCCGTCCATCCCTTCCCTCACTCGGGGATAGTCCGGCCATTCCTCTCGCTATCTCGGGAATCAGACGACTATCGAAGGCCGTCCTCACCCTTGATCTCTCCAATCGTCAGCCCACCGACACGTGGCAGCGGCCGCCCGCTGTCGGTCACGGCAACCGCGACCATGATTTCGTTGGCGCGCGGCGCGTCGCTGATCTGCACTTCCATGCCGTCGAAATGACTGCGCACGAACGCCGCGTCCTTGTGACCGAGCGGAATATCCAGCACTGTTCCCAGCCCGCCGCGCTTTTTGGAAGACGGTATCAACGCAGCACCCTTGCCCAGCACCTTGCGCACCGGCGCACCCATTTTCGGATGCAAGATTGCTGCCGCATGCTCAAGCTCGCCATTTTCGCCGACCGCTGCCGCCTTGCCGTAGCTTTGCGCCTTGCTGCCTTCGATGCCCAATGCCGCAACCGCCCTGGCGGCAAGCAACTCGCCCAATTCCTCGCCAATAGCGACAAGCGGCGCTAGATCGTCGGCAAACTTTCCGGCAAACGGATTGTCGATCACCGCTATCGCCGCCGCGCGGCGAGTCGGCGGCGAGACATCCCGCCCACCCTCCATCAGCGTTTCCTCGACCACTGTAACGATCTTGCGAATGACGGCACTCATCGCAGTCCATCCTCCCCCTTGATCTCGCTAGCCTTGAGGCCACCGACCCGGGCATGAATCCGTGAACCGGTGGTCATCACAAGTGCAAGAAGCAATTCATCAGCACGCGGGGCGTCGGAGATGCCGACTTCCATCGCATCGAAGTGGGACCGCACATAAGAAGCGTTGATGTGTGTCACCGGAACGTCAAGCCTGGCACCCGGGCCGCCAACCTTCTTGGCAGACGGCACGATAGCCTTCGCCTCGCCCAGAATTTCCCGCATCGCGTAGCCACCGGGCACATGCCACAACGCGCCGTGCTCCAGTTCACCGGCCGAACCAATGATCGCTCCCTTGCCATATCCCTCAATCGCGGCAGGATCGCCACCGAGCGCCTTCAACAATGAGCCCGCCATCGCGATGCCAAGCGGCGTGAGATCGTCCATGAATCCGGCGATATCTTCGACATAACGCCCGGCAAACGGATTGCGGATCACACACAGGATCGCACCGCGGCGTAACGGCCGCGCCGCCGGCTTTCCACCCTCATGGAAAATCTCTTCAATCAGAGTGACGCGTTTGCGGATCGCAATCTCAGGCATGCATCAGGCTTTCGGTTCGGGCCGTCGGGCGCTGTAACGGCGCGACGCCATCGACGATCCTCAGAGCGACAACGCACGTCTCACCCTGCAGGTGAAGTGCTGCACCATCGATCAATCCCGCAGCAAGCAACAGCCGCGCACAATCCGCGCCAGCCTCGAGAGCAACAGCAATATCGTCTGGTGGCAAATGGCCGACATCCCGGGTGACGAGACGCGCACCGAGATCGCTGTCGAGCTGAATCTCAGTCGCCGGGCAACGGACAACGGCCGGATGCCCCGGCAGATTCACCGAATTGGCGATAATGGTCGCGGCAGCATCGGCCTGCGCAGCAGTTCGCGCCAGAACCGTGATTGCGTCAGCAATACCCAATGAGAAACTGCGCCCACGCCATCCGCTGGTCGCGACACCTCGTGTCGGATCGCTCGCCGCAATAACCGTCGTCCCGATCAAGGCCGGTGTATCTGGCCGGTCTACCAGGCCGACCGTGAAGTGCTCGCCACTGGCAAGATGCAGCGCAATATCGCCGCCGTTGTTGACATAGGCGCGATCGAGATCGGCTGCTTGCGTCATGGCGCCAAGAATTTCTTCGGCAACGGAACCGGCGACCGCCGCCATCGGCGTGATGAAATGATCCGTGGCAAACGGCGCGACCGCGTCATGCATACGGCGCGCAACAACGCTGTTCAAGGAGCAGACGTCAGGCCGCGCAGCCTTGCGCAGTTCCGGCAACTCTTCGCAAAGTTCGTCGAGGAGTCCGGTGAATCGCCGAATGGAAGCTTCATATGCCGCACGAAGAGCAGCCCCCGCGCCTCGCGCCTCCACAATCAGATCAATGGGGCCGTCCTGCAGGTGAAGCCTCCTGCCGTCCGCCAGCCATCCGATCTGCGGGAGCCGTGTCATGGGCGCGATCTCGGCTCAGAAGTTTGTCGCGGCAATTGACGGATTTCCGTACTGTCCTTCAATGACGCCAATGGCCGCACGTGATCCATGTGACCGCCGAGCGCGGCATAATCCGAAAGCCGCAGGGTGAACTCGATGGGCGCAACCAACGCAGGTGTTGGCACATACCCGAAAGCTCCTTCCGGAACCTGCGTCACATCGACCATGAAGGTGATGCCGCCGCCCGGCCAGACATAAACTGGAGCACCACCGCAGGTTACCGAGGTCAGCGCATCCTTCACCGACCGCGTAAGCCGCACGGGGTTATCGGTGACGCCCGCCCTCAGCGATCCGCCCGCGCCGCCCATGAACAGCACCGTGCACAGGGCCGGTTCGCAGTTTTCCTGAATCCGCTCAACCGATAGCTTGAGGTCGGCCGGCATCTCCTTCTCGACGGGTTTCAGCGCCTCGTCGAGTTCGAAATAAGCGGCGTGCTCGCCGGTGGTGCTCACCATCATCATCCGCATGCCGGGATGCGCTGTCTTGGGATCGAATGGACCCAGCACCGAAAGCGGATCGGAGATGTTGGTCCCACCCCAGCCGGTGCCGGGCTCCGCGACCTGGAAATAACGTCCGGGTGTTGAGCGGCGGCCCTTCATCTTGATGCCGGTGTCGGGAATATCGAGAAGTTTTCCAGCCTGATGCTCGGACAAAACGCCAGTGATGTGATCGTCCACCACGACAACCTCATCGACTTTGCCATGCCACTGCTTGGCGAACATGCCTATGGTGGCGGAGCCGCAACCGACGCGCATCCGCTCCTCAGTGACGCCGTTGACGATCGGCGGGTAACCAGCCTGCACCACGACCGTCGCGCCACCGTCGATTGTGAGTTCGACAGGCTTGCCGTTGGACAGATCCATCAGCGCGTCGCACGTGACGCGCCCCTCTTTCTTCGATCCCCCGGTCAGGTGATGCACACCGCCGAGGGACAGCATCTGCGAACCGTACTCGCCGGTCGTGACATGCCCCACCGCCTCGCCCTGCACGCGCACCGTCGCGGTTTCAGGCCCGAGATAGCGATCGGTGTCGATCTTCACCTTGACGCCGCAGTAGCTGAAGATGCCCTCGGTCACCACCGTGACCATATCGACACCGTCTATCTCGGAAGAAACGATGAACGGCGCAGGCTTGTAATCGGGATAGGTGGTACCGGCGCCAATGGCCGTGACGAAAACGCCAGGCTCATGAACGATCTTGCCGTCCCAATCGCCACCGGCCTGAAACGGAACCAGCCGACCGCCATGCGAAACCGTGCGCTCAAGCACCACATGCGGATCGACGCGCACTAACTCGCCATTGTTGTTTGCATAGCGATCACACGCACCCGCGGCGCCGGGCTTGATGTAACACATCACCGGGCACGCATCGCAGCGGATCTTGTCCGCGCTGCCGGACGCTGTAACGGAGGTCACCTCGGTTTGCATGACCAAACTCGCGTGCAAGCCAGCGAACTGATGCGCGGCGCCAATGCCGCGAGGATTAGTTCAGTCAGTCCGCATTGGCATTTTGTTCGTATACGAACGATGTTGCGCGCAGTCACGAAAGCTGTCAAGCGCCGTCGCGCGCGAAAACCGGAACTGCCGAATAAAAACTCAATTGCCTACTTCCCGTGTTCACAAATCGTGCAATGCATCATCGCGCGGGACACGCGCCACTTGGGCGCATCATGCGCTTGCACGTTTGTATACAAACGGTATCGTCACCGTGAAGCATTACCGACCTTTTGCAGCGCAGCAGATCGGACCGTACGATGAACGTGGTGCAGGAAATGATCCGGCTGACGGTGAACGGCAGGATCCACGATGTCGGCGCCGCGCCCGACACCCCGCTACTTTATGTGTTGCGCAACGATCTTGAGTTGAACGGCCCCAAGTATGGCTGCGGGCTCGGCGAATGCGGCGCTTGCACCGTCATCATCGACGGTGTGGCAGCCCGCTCCTGCTTGATACCGGTCAGCGGCTGTGTGCAGCGAAACATACTGACGCTCGAAGGCCTCGGATCGCGCGATCATCCCGACCCTGTGCAGGAAGCCTTCATCGAGGAGCAGGCCACGCAATGCGGTTACTGCCTTAACGGCATGATCATGAGCACGAAGGCTCTTCTCATGCAGAACCCGCGCCCCTCGGAAACGGAGGTGCTCCAGGCCTTGCGATACAACCTGTGTCGGTGTGGCGCGCACGTCGAAATCCTGCGTGCCGTCATGCGTGCCGCGGGTCATGCCGTTGAAGGACACGAATAATGGTGGCGGATTCGCAGACGGATCGAGCCTCTCACTCCGGATCGCTATCCGTCGTTCGACCGGCATCTTCCAGCAATACTGGATCGGCTTTCGAGACCTTCATCAAGATCACCGCGAACGGGATTGTCACAGCGTTCAACGGTCATGTCGATCTCGGGACCGGCATCCGTACGGCGCTTGGGCAGATCGTCGCGGAAGAGCTGGACGTCTCGTTCGCGCGTGTCATCGTCGTACTGGGCGACACTTCGCTCGTTCCCAATCAAGGGGCGACTATCGCGAGCGAAACCATCCAGATCACTGCGGTACCACTGCGTAAAGCGGCCGCGCAGGCACGTCACTTTCTGATCGCACGCGCCGCGCAAAGGCTTCAGCTACCGGAAAGTGAACTATCGGTAGAGGATGGCCTGATCCGGGGTCACGATAACCGCAGCATCAGTTACGGCGAACTGATCGGAGACGAAACCATCCGGCTCGATCTCGCCGATGATGTCTCGGTCAAAGCGGTCGAATCCTACAAAATCGTCGGACAATCGACCCCGCGCGTCGATCTCCCGGCCAAGGCAACCGGTGAACTGGTCTACGTGCATGATGTGCGCGTTCCCGGCATGCTGCATGGGCGCGTGGTGCGTCCGCCCTACGCCGGTGTCGATGCCGGAAGTTTCGTCGGGACCAGCCTGATTGCCGTCGATGAATCGTCGGTTCGCGATATTCCCGGCATGGTGTCGGTTGTGCAGATCGGCGACTTCGTCGGTGTCGTCGCCGAACGCGAGGAAAACGCGGTCAAGGCGGCCGCTCAACTCAAGGTGACATGGAAACCGACACCGACGCTGCCCAATCTGAAAGATATCGAAACGGCGCTCCGCGCTAATCCGAGTACGCTACGCAAATTGCTCGACAAAGGCGACGTGGATTCTGCCATCGCGGATGCGGCGAAGCCGATGCAGCGGACCTACATCTGGCCGTACCAGATGCACGGATCAATCGGACCTTCGTGTTCTGTGGCAGATGTTCAGGAGGGATTCGCGCGGGTATGGTCCGGCACGCAGAATCCGCACATCCTGCGATCCGACCTCGCACTGCTTCTCGCACTGCCGGAAACCGAGATCGACGTGATCCGATTGGAGGCCGCCGGTTGCTACGGCCGCAACTGCGCCGATGACGTCTCCGCCGACGCGGTGTTGCTGTCACGCGCGGTCGGCCGGCCGGTGCGCGTACAGCTAACCCGTGAGCAGGAACACGCGTGGGAGCCCAAGGGCACTGCGCAACTGATGGACGTCAACGGCGGCCTGCGTGGCGATGGCAGCGTCGCGGGCTATGACTTCGCCACGCACTATCCATCGAACGGAGCGCCGACGCTGGCGCTGCTGCTGACCGGCACCGTCCCGCCTGTTCCCGCGGTCTTTGAGATGGGCGACCGCACCGCGATCCCGCCTTATGACTACGATGCGATGCGAGTGACCGCGCACGACATGCCACCCATCGTGCGGGCGTCGTGGTTTCGTGGCGTCTCGGCATTGCCCAATACGTTTGCGCACGAATCCTACATTGACGAACTCGCGGCCGAAGCCGGCGTCGATCCGATTGAATACCGCCTGCGCTATCTGAAAGATCCGCGTGCCGTCGATCTGGTCAAAGCCGTCGCCAAGCGCGCCGATTGGACGCCTCGTCCGCTCTGGAAAGAGCAGGAAGCCGAGGGCGATGTCGTGCGCGGGCGCGGCTTTGCTTACGCGCTCTATGTCCACAGCAAGTTCCCGGGCTACGGCGCAGCATGGTCGGCCTGGATTGCGGACGTTGCGGTCAACAAATCGACCGGCGATGTGAGCGTGACCCGCGTCGTTGCCGCGCAGGATTCCGGGCTGATGATCAATCCGGATGGCGTGCGCCATCAGATCCACGGCAACATCATCCAGTCCACCAGCCGCGCACTGATGGAAGAGGTCTCGTTCGATCGCGCAGCCGTGGCCAGCCGGGAATGGGGCGCCTACCCGATCATCACATTCCCGGACATTCCCAAGATCGATGTCTTGATGCTGCCACGGCAAGATCAGCCGCCGCTCGGCGTCGGTGAATCAGCATCGGTCCCGAGCGCCGCAGCAATCGCGAACGCAATTTTCGATGCAACCGGTGTGCGCTTCCGCGAACCCCCGTTCACGCCCGAGCGCATTCTTTCGGGGCTGCGCGGCGATGCTCCCGCACCGCGGGCCTTATTGCCGGCGACCAGTTTCAAGCCGCAGGAACGAATTCCGGATACGCCAAGTCCGTTCTTTAAACGCCGCAGTACGTTCGCAGGTATTGCCGCAGTCTGCACAGCGGCTGTCGGCATCGCCGCAGCGGTGCTGCCGTGGCGATCGATTGCACCAATCGCGCGGCCGGATGTATCGACGTATTCCGCGGCGACCATCGCCCGCGGCCAGCAACTTGCGGCGCTCGGCAACTGCGCCGGCTGCCATACCGACATTAACGGGATCGCCAATGCGGGCGGGCGAGCGCTCGAGACACCGTTTGGCATCATTTACAGCACCAACATCACCCCCGATGTCGAGACCGGCATAGGGGCGTGGTCTTATCCCGCATTCGAGCGCTCGATGCGCGAAGGCATCCATCGCGACGGCCGGCACCTCTACCCGGCATTTCCCTACAATCACTTCGCCAAGACCACCGATGCCGATCTTCAGGCGATCTACGCCTATCTGATGGCGCAGGCGCCTGTGCACGCCGTCAACCGCGAGACCGCACTGGCGTTTCCCTTCAACCTCCGGCCGCTGATGGCGGGCTGGAATGCACTGTTTCACGAGCCGACCCTCTTCAAGGCTGATTCCACAAAATCAGTCGTCTGGAATCGCGGAGCCTATCTGATCGAGAGCCTCGGCCATTGCGGAGCTTGCCATACACCAAGGAATGCATTGGGCGCGGAGAGAACAGCCAAAACCTATTTGGCCGGCGGCGTCGCGGAAGGCTGGGAAGCGCCGCCACTGACGTCCCTGTCGCGCGCGCCGATCCCGTGGAACGAGAACGAACTTTTCGCCTATCTGCGCACGGGCATCTCCCGCTTCCACGGAGTCGCCGCAGGACCGATGGCGCCGATCGTGAGAGAGCTCGCAACCGTGCCGGACAGCGACATTCGCGCTATGGCGGTTTATCTCGCCTCTTTCAACGAGACCGCGATCACGCCGGCGGTGCAGGAAGCTCTGGCGACACGACTGGAAACCGAAACGAGCGTGAAGTCCGTCTCTGCCTCAGCTCTCGGCGCGCGCATCTATGACGGCGCTTGCGCGGTCTGCCATCAGATCGGCGGGCCTGTTCTGTTTGGCAGCAAACCCTCATTGGCGCTGAACAGCAACTTGCACAGCACCATGCCCGACAACCTTATTCAGGTCATTCTCCACGGCATCGAGCAGCCGGTCTCCAGCGATCTCGGCTATATGCCCGCCTTCAAGAACAGCCTCAATGATGAACAGGTCTCGGAGCTGGTGTCCTATCTCAGGCAGCAGTTTGCTCCGGACAAGGCGCCCTGGACCGACATCGCCGCCGCGATCGGCCGGGTCCGGCACGCCGCCAGACCATAAAATCACGCGGGGGTGGCTGGCTGCCCCTGAGGGAGCCGGATATGATCCCGGCATGGCCATTACAGACATCGCTTCGCGAACCTACAACCACGGCTGGCGGCTCGATCCGATCGTGCGCAGCCTTCTCGACACCGATTTCTACAAGCTCCTGATGCTTCAGATGATCCGGCGATTCTATCCGGATGAGCATGTGACGTTCTCGGTGATCAATCGCACCCATCATGTACGCCTCGGTGAAATCATCGACGAGGGAGAGCTTCGCGCCCAGCTTGATCATGCCCGCACCGTTCGCTTCACCAAAAAGGAGCTGATCTGGCTCGCCGGTAATACGTTCTACGGCAAGACCCAGATGTTCTCGCCGGGCTTCATCAGCTGGCTCGCCACGTTCCAGCTCCCCGAATACGAGTTGCGCACCGTCGATGGGCAGTATGAGCTGCATTTCCACGGACCGTGGACCCACACGACCATGTGGGAAATCCCGGCGCTCGCCATCATCAACGAGTTGCGCTCACGGCAGGCGATGAAGGGACAAGGCCGGTTCGTTCTCGACGTTCTGTACGCGCGGGCCAAGGCCAAGCTCTGGACCAAGGTCGAACGGCTGCGCAAACTTGAAGGCCTGCGGCTGTCGGATTTCGGGACACGGCGGCGGCACGGCTTTCTGTGGCAGCGCTGGTGCGTCGAAGCTGTCAAGGAAGGGCTTGGTCCTGCATTCACCGGAACGTCCAATGTTTTGCTGGCGATGGACAATGATCTGGAAGCTATCGGCACCAACGCACATGAACTGCCGATGGTCGCAGCCGCATTGGCGAAGGACGACAACGAACTGCGGTGGGCGCCCTACCTTATCCTTGATCAGTGGCGACAGACCTATGACGGAAATCTTCTGATCGCCCTGCCCGATGCGTTCGGCACCAAGGCGTTTCTGCGGGATGCCCCCGAATGGGTGGCCGACTGGACTGGCTTCCGCCCGGACAGCGCGCCGCCGATTGCCGCAGGCGAAGAGATCATCAAGTGGTGGAAGGAAAAGGGACGCGATCCGAAGGAGAAACTGCTGATTTTCTCAGACGGCATGGACGTCGGATCGATCGAGGAGACGCATCGTTACTTCTCCGGACGCGTCAGGACCAGCTTCGGCTGGGGCACCAACCTCACAAACGACTTTGTCGGATGCGCGCCGGACGGAACCGCCGATCTCGATCCAATCTCGCTGGTGTGCAAGGTGACCTCCGTCAACGGACAGCCGGCGGTAAAGCTCTCGGACAATCCGGAAAAAGCGACCGGCAGCCCAACCGAGATTGCGCGCTATCTGCGTGTGTTCGGCAATGCAGGCCGCGTGCGCAGCGCGGTCCACGTATAAACGCTTGCGGAGCAGATCGTCCGGACCGATTTCCATTCGGCCTCATCATGTGTAGATTGGTCCGATCAGGATCGTGATCCTGAATGAATGGGATGCCAGTACAGGAACGATTTGATGAAGGTCACGATCAACATTGATTGCACGCCGCAGGAAGCACGAGAGTTCCTAGGACTTCCGAACATCCAGCCCATGCAGGAAAAGGCGATGAAGCAGCTTGAGGAAAAATTGCTTTCCGGTGTCGCAGGTATGTCGCCCGATGCCATCCTGCGCAACTGGATGTCGTTCAATCCCGAACAATTCGGGGACATGTTCAAGATGTTCGGCGGACTCGGCGGCACCAAGAAGTAAGGCGCGAAGAACGGCAGGATTATCTATAGCGATACTGCGTAAATTTCGTATTCCTCACGAACAGTCTAGACATGGTCGCACATCCGCGTGCCAGTGACGCGCCTGGTTCATTGACGCCAAGTGATCACCGATCGAAATTCGTGACATGCCGGCCTCAAAGATCATGCTTTCTCATCCGGCGTGTCAATCAGACTGACATGCGCCGCGACGATCCGCCAGCCTTCCGCGAAACGAACCCATGTCTGCATCTGCCGCCCGACTCTTCCGGGAGCAGATGCGCGATGGAACAGCGTGGAGGCAACGGCGGTATCGCGGCCATAAGCCGTAATGACGGTGTTCGACAGATCGCGCATCAGACCCGCCGGGTTTCGCGCCGCGCGGAACGCGGCAATGGCGTCGTAGCCGTAAAGATTTTCACCGATCCCGTAGCGGATCGTCCTATAGTCGTTGC
This sequence comes from Afipia massiliensis, assembly GCF_014203115.1. Taxonomy (GTDB): domain Bacteria; phylum Pseudomonadota; class Alphaproteobacteria; order Rhizobiales; family Xanthobacteraceae; genus Afipia; species Afipia massiliensis. Next base: position 873,564 of record NZ_JACHIJ010000001.1, read on the forward strand.
GAAACAGCGCATTGAGTGTCGCAACGTCATTCGACGTCAGCGCCTTTTCGTAAGCCGCGAAGGCCGCGCTGACTTCAGCAACCACGTCGGGCAAGTCGACTTCCACCGTCATTTTCAAATACCCTTAAGGCGCGTGCGCTCGGACCCACTCATTTCGCAAATCCTGTTCATCGTGAACTGATTGGCGTTTAACGCCGTCGTGCCCTGCATGCCTATTCGGCAGCGACGGCTGCTGCGGTTCGGCCCCGGCTCATCAGTACAAAGCCTTCGTAGCCTTTTCCCGCAACATCATTGCAGATCTGGCGATAAACCCCGACACCGCCGATATAGGGCATGAAAACCTGCGGCTTTCCGGGAATGTTGGCGCCCATGTACCAGGAATTGGCCTGCGGATAGAGCGTGCCGCTCGCAACATCGTTGACCTGCGTCACCCAGTCATCCTCAGCGTCCTTTGTCGCCTCCATACAGTCGATGCCGCGCTGGCGCTTGTAGCCGATGCAGTCGCTGATCCAGTCCACGTGCTGCTCAATCGACAGATCATGTTGCTCAGTACCGACGGGCTGCCCGGACCGGTGATAATGAACATGTTCGGAAAGCCGGCACACATCAGACCGAGATAGGTCCGGGGTCCCTCGGCCCATTTCTGATTCAGGGTCGGGCCATCCTTGCCCTTGATATCGATCTTGGCGACCGACCCGGTCATGGCGTCGAAGCCGGTGCCGAACACAATCGAGTCCAGTTCGTAATCCTTGCCTCCGGTCCGCAACCCATGCGGCAGTATTTCCTCGATTGGGCTGGATCGAATGTCGACCAGAGTGACGTTGGGCCGATTGAAAGTAGCGTAGTAATCCGTGTCCACACAGATGCGTTTCGAGCCGATTGGATGATCGTGCGGCTGCAACAGTTTTGCGACCGCGGGGTCCTGCACAATTTCCTCGATCTTCGAGCGAACGAATTCGCACGCGGTGTCGTTTGAAGGCTTGTCGAACAAGAGGTTATTGTAGGATGCCATGAAGCTGATGCCGCCGCGTGTCCAGCCTGCCTCATATTCCTGTCGTCGCACAGCTTCTGTATCGTCAAGCGCGCCTTTCTCCGGAATGACCATCAGGATACCGTTTCGCGACTCTTCGCGCGCCCGCCGCCGCCGATCGGCATAGTCGGACTTCCAGGAGCGCGTGGTCTCCGGCGTAAGCGGAGCATTGTGTGCCGGAACGCTGAAATTCGGCGTGCGCTGGAAAACAAAAAGATGGCTGGCCTGCCCGGCGATGATGGGAATTGACTGGATCGCAGATGAACCGGTTCCGATGACACCAACCCGCTGCCCGGTGAAATCCACCTCGTCATGCGGCCAGTGTCCGGTGTGATACGTTTTTCCTTGAAAACGATCCCGGCCCTTAAAATCAGGTATCCGCGCGTTCGAGAGACAGCCCGTCGCCAGGATGAAATAGGTCGCCGATACGGTTTTTCCGTCCGACGTGATCACCGACCAGCGGTTGGCGCTCTCATGAAATTCCGCCGCCTCGACACGCGTGTTGAGCTGAATATCGCGACGCAGATCGAACCTGTCAGCGACATGGTTGGCGTATTTCAGGATCTCGGGCTGCGGCGCATAACGCTCGCTCCATTCCCATTCCTGCTGCAACTCCTCTGAAAACGAATAGGAATATTGCATGCTCTCGACGTCGCAGCGCGCGCCTGGATAACGATTCCAGTACCATGTTCCCCCGACGTCACCGCCTTGCTCATAGACACGCACCGAAAGACCGAGGCCGCGTAGCCGATGCAGCATGTACAAGCCCGCGAATCCCGCACCGACAACAACAGCGTCGTAGCTTTCATTGGAGGGCGTTGAATCATGCTGCGGAGCAATCATATCTTCGTTCTCCCGGATTTTCCGTTGCTCTTGGAAAGCTGCTGCTCAGCCTTCTGCATGCAATGTGACCTCGAAAAACGGGCAAAGACAATAGATCGATGCCGAGTGGACGCCATGCACGGTGACGGGACGATTCGACGCGCTATCCCATCGCCCTGAGCCAACTGCCGATTTCCCGCATCGCGTCACTCGCCTTCGGGAGCAGTTTTCCCATGGTGATGAATCCATGAAATTGACCGAGATACGTCCGGTACACCACGGGCACACCCGCGTTGCCGAGACGCTTGGCGAATTCTTCTCCCTCGTCGCGCAAAGGATCGGCTCCAGCCGTCAACACAAATGCAGGTGGAAGTCCTGAAAGATTTTCCGCCCTTGCTGGAGATGCACGCCAATCATCAGTCCCGGCCGCGCCGTTAAGATAATGATCGCGAAACCATCGGATCACGGAATGGGTCAGCAGTGCGCTGGTCTCTGGCTCGCTGTGCGAGGGATGAGTCATGGCGAAATCGGTTGCAGGATAGATAAGAACCTGGCCCGCGATTTTCGGCCCCGCCTCCCGAGCGTTGATCGCGACGACTGCCGCGAGATTGCCGCCTGCGCTGTCACCGCCCACAAGCAATCGAGATGCATCAATCCCTAGCGAAAGAGCATTCTTCGAAACCCACTCCGTCGCCGCAATCGCGTCATCGACCGCCGCCGGGAAGCGATGCTCCGGTGCGAGACGATAATCCACCGAAATCACGATGAGTTGGCCTTCATCAGCCAGCGTCCGGCAAACCACGTCATGAGAGTCGAGGTCGCCAATCACCCAGCCGCCGCCATGGAAAAAGACCAGACATGGCGCGAGGCCATCGGCCTGCCGCAGCTTCAACGGCTTGTAGAGCCGTGCGGGAATTGGTCCCGCCGGTCCCGTTATCGCTACAGGCTCCACAGAAGCAATTACCGGCGGCTCAGGATTTGAGACGACGCGTCCTGCCAGGTACATCTGACGGGCTTCCGCCGCTGACAATGTTTCATACGGCGGACGCCCTGCTTCGCGAAAGGCGTTGAGAACTGCAGCGGCATCGGGATCGAGTGTAACTGGCATGTTGCTCCCCAGGTTCTTGCGGGTGTTGTTATCCCTCTTGGTCCAATTGTTAACTCGCGATTTGGCTGCTGTCGACGCTGCCGGACAGAACACCCAACCAGCAGATGCCACAAGACGACGGCGCCGCACAGGAATGCAGCGCCGTCAGCAGTCAAGAATCGGTATGACACCAATCTCCGAGATTACATGCCAAGGATCGCGATATCCTTCACCGTGCCGCTGACGCCTGAAATCTTCGCAGCTTCAGTCGCCTTTCCCGTCGCCAGATCGACGCTGTAAAGCGTGTCGCCCGCCATCAGCCAGGCTTCATTCTTGCCATTGCCGTCCGACCAGATGTCGAACGACGCGCCGTCAGCCTTGACGCCAAGCTTGCCGATGGTGCCGAGAATGCCATCATTCGGAGGAGCCTGCTTCACGAGCGTACCGGCGGTTGCGTCGATGTTGAACAGCGCCGTTTCCTTGGTACCCTTCACCGAGTTGGTATAGGCACCGGCGATCACATTTGGCTTTGCACCCTTGCTGGCGTCGGTCTCTGCGTACTTGTGGTCGCCGTCCTTGGTGACCTTGCCGTCATCGACATTGGCGCGCAGACTTGTTCCGTCAGAACCCATCACGCGCAGGCGATCCGCGGCCGGGTTGAAATCGACCGTGACGAGCACGCCCTTCGCGACCATGGTTTCGAGCTTCGATTTCATGGTCGCCTTGCCGTCCTTGGCGATTGTGACGACCGTGCCGTCATCGACCAGGCCATAAAGCATCCCGTCGGCGGGGCGAACGTCGATACCCACCAGCGCCCCGGAAATCCCGGTCACCTTGATGGAACCGGTGGCCTTCTTTTGTGCGGTGTCGACCATCGCGATGGTGTCGTTGCCAACCAATGCTGCAACTTGAGCCGCGTTTGCCGCGACTGATGTCATCAAAAGTGCCGTGGATGCTGCGAAAATTGTGCTGAACTTCATGGCGAAACTCCCTGTATCTCGACGATCCCATTCGGACCGATACAGGCGATACCGGCGGCAAAGCCGAACGGATGCAGCGCCCTCGAGATTATTTTCGGGGCGGTGCATCCAAATGCCGCACGGGACCGGTATAAAGGCTATGCAATCTCTGACGCATGGCCCAGGTCCCCGAGGTTCCCGCTTTGGATGTCCGAACAGACAAGCCCCAGTTCGACCGGGAGCGCGAGGCGCAACTCGCCGCCGCATTGGCACGATGCACCGTGGGCGACCGCACTGCGCTTCAGATGATCTATGACAGTGAAGCAGCGCGGATGGTCGGCGTGGCGCGCCGCATTCTCATTCGTCAGGATCTCGCGGAGGAAGCTGTCCACGATGCCTTCGTGCGGATATGGAATGGCGCTCGCGGCTTCGATCCGCAGCGCGGCAGCGCCATCGGCTGGCTTTACGCCATCGTAAGAAACCGCGCGCTCACCATCTATCGCGGCGAACATCGCTACGACCATGACGAACACGGCGGCCTTCAAGACATCGCTCCCGATGATTCAATCGCTCGTCTTCCGGAAACCAGCGCGCTGCGCCGCTGCCTTGAACGCATTGAGCGGCCGCGCCGCGACGTGGTGGTCCTCGCCTATGTTCACGGCATGAGTCATGGCGAAATGGCCGGACGGCTGAAGGTGCCGCTCGGCACCGTCAAGAGCTGGGTGCGGCGCGGGCTGATGTCGTTGCAGGAGTGCATGGGATGAGCATGCAGGACGAACGCGACACCACGGCGGCCGACTACGTGATGGGCCTGCTCGACGCAGCGGACGAAGCCGCTGCCGAAAAACGGCTTGAGAGCGATCCAGCATTTGCGGCAGCAGTGAGCGCCTGGCGCGAACGGCTTTCGGAGTTCGACACATCCGCCGAACCCGTGACACCCAGCCCTGACCTGTGGCGCCGGATCGCGGAGACGACGAAGAAGGAAACGATTTCGGCACTGCCCGGCGCTCGCAACGCCGTACTCGGCGCAACGGTTTGGAACAATATCCACTTCTGGCGTACAACCGGCCTGACCGCCAGTGTCGCCGCATTGCTGTTTGCGGTTATCGCGCTTGGTGCGCTCACGACGTCAAAGGAGCTGCGACGCGATCTGGTTGCGCTGGCGCAAAGCAAGCCGGTTTACGTCGCGATCCTCGTCAACGACGCCACCAAGGAAGCCGGCGCAGTGGTCAATGCTTTCGCCAACGGCCGTGTCGAGCTGATTCCGCTCAAGGCCATCGACGTGCCTCCCGGACGCACGTTGCAGGTGTGGACATTGTGGGACCGCGCCATCGGCCCGAAATCAATCGGGATCACCGGCCAGTCGCGCACGCTGCAGCTCAATCTCGAGTCCCTGCCCGAAACCGTGGCTGATCAGTTGTTCGAAATCACGCTTGAACCGGAAGGCGGATCGCCCAACGGGCGACCCACCGGTCCGATCCTGTTCAAGGGCAACGCAGCAAGAACACTATAGCTGTTCATCAATCCGTGTGATCGAATCTCAAACCTCGATCACACGCTCCGTGAGAACGCGACGGCAATCCATTTCATACTCAAGATCCTGCACCGGCGGTCGGTTCAGATGCCAGGTCAGACCTTGCCGGAAGATGCCGCGCTTGCCGAGTTCGCTTTCGATGAACGGGAAGATGTCGTGAACGGTGTAAAGCTGCGTCGCCGTAAGCTGGCTCCAGTCGCCGCCGAACGCGCCCATGCGCCGTTCCATCTCGCCCAGAACCCATATCGCCTTCTCCAGCATCGCTGCGGGAGAGATATCCCCAAGCCGCACGGCGTGGTCGCGATAGTTCCCCTTGCCTTCAGGGGCCTCGCCGCTTCCGGCGACAACGAACGATGCTGGCGCGTTCGCCGCGACAACACTGTACGTAAAGGCATGGAAACTAGGCGTCGACGGCGGATCGATTTTCGGACACACGTTGCTGCGCGCCACCGGATTGTCGGCACCGTCCCGCATCACGCCCCATTCCTTCAAAAAGCCGGTGTACTCCGCGTTGAAGCTCACGAACCCGCTTTCAGTAAAGGGCGCCGGTGAACGCAACTCGCATGCTGCGAACGCCGACAGCGGGCGACCTGCTGCTTTCAGAACCTGTGCGATCTTCTCAAATCCCTGACGCAACGGCACTGGATTCGCGAACCGCACTCGTTCGAGCGCGAAGCCTGGAAGCGCTCCAACGCCTGCCGAATACTGGCTGACACCCGGTATGAAACGATAGCCACTGTCGGGCGCTTCAACGGTCTTCATCATGATACCTCTTCTAGCTTCTGAGAGTTGAATTGTGGTCTTGGCCTGGGATTATTCTTCCAGAACGCCGAGATAGGCGTCGCGAATGATCGGGTCGGCCAGAAGTTCGGCGCCCGAGCCCGATCTCACGATTCGGCCCATGTCCATGACAAAGGCCGCGTGGCACAAATCCAGCGCCGTTGTGACATCCTGCTCGACCAGCAGGATCGACATGCCTTCGGCATTGAGCGTACGCAGCGCGGCGACAAGTTGCTCCACCAGCAGAGGCGACAGACCGAGTGACAGTTCGTCAATCATCAGAAGCTTCGGCGCGCTCATCAGGCCGCGTCCGATGGCACACATCTGCTGCTCTCCGCCGGAGAGCGTCGCCGCGGCCTGATTGCGCCGTTCGGACAGCTTCGGGAACGTCGTATAAACCCTGTCCATATCGCGACTGATCTCGGCGCGCGACGCGGTACGCGAATAAGCACCCATCAGAAGATTGTCTTCGATGCTCATTGCGCCGAACAGACGCCGCCCTTCTGGCACGTGAACAATGCCGCGTGAAAGAATCCGGGCAGCGGTAGCGCCTGCGAGGTCCTCGCCGTCCGATCGATAGGAGCCGGACTGAACCGGGATCAGACCCGACAGCGCACGCATCAGCGTGGTCTTGCCCGCACCGTTAGAGCCGATCAGCGCCGTAATCTCACCCCTGCGCACCGCGAGATCGATGCCCCATAGCACCTGCACCTCGCCATAGCCGGCGCGCAAACCTTGCAATTCGAGAATGGGAGCAGCATCAACCATGGGCGGCAGCCCTCTGGGCATATTGCTGACCGAGATAGGCTTCCACGACGGCAGGATTCTTGATCACATCGCGCGGCTGACCGTCCGCGATCAGCCGCCCGTTGTGCAACACAACGATCCGCGTGCAGACATTGAGCACGACTTTCATCAGGTGCTCGATCATCACGATGGTAATGCCACTTGCTGCCAGTTCGTGAATGAGCCGGGTCGCACGTTCCACCTCAGCGCTGTTCAACCCGGCATTGACCTCGTCCAGAAACAGAAGCTTCGGCTTCATCGCCAGTGCCTTTGCGAGTTCAAGCCGCTTTCGCATCGCCAACGTCAGCGTCGCCGCCGGCTGGTCGGACTGCGCTTCGAGACCGACGAAAGCCAGACGCTCACGGGCCGCCTCACGCGCCGACTTCAGGCTTTCATTCGGCTGCGAAAACAGCGCGGCAGCAGCCACGTTGTCGAGAGCAGAGAGTTCCGCGAAGGGCTGTACGATCTGAAAGGTTCGAGACAGGCCGAGGCGCGCGGACTGGTAGGTCTTCACACGCGTGATGTCCTGCCCCGCGAATGTCACGGTTCCAGAACTCGCCGGGGTGACGCCGGTAACGACATTGACGAGCGTGGTCTTGCCGGCGCCGTTTGGGCCGATCAGGCCGAGCACCTCGCCCTTGTTGATGCCGAGCGAGACGTCGCTGAGCGCCTTGAGGCCGCTGAAATTGCGGGAGACTGATTGAAGCCGGAGAATCTCAGACACGCTTCGGCCTCCATGCAAGAAGTCGATCACGCAGCGACATCAGTCCGTGCGGAAGGAACAACAGCAGCGCGACGATGAGAACGCCGAGGACGCCGCTATGGATCTGGATGTAGTTGCGCCAGACCACCTCCTCCAGACCGAGATAGACGAGCGCACCGATAACCACACCAAGCGGCGAACCGAGCCCACCAATCAGCGCCATCACGATCGGCTTGACCGAATAGAGAATGTCGAACACGTCCGACGGATCGATGTAATGGACCCACGCGGCATAGATGCCGCCCGCCGCGCTGACGAAGCATGCCGAGAGGCCAAACGCGACGCTCTTGTAGAGCGTGGCGTTGAGACCAATCATGTTGGCGGCGGTCTCATTCTGCCGGATGCACGCGAGTCCAAAGCCGAGCTTTGACCCCGAGACGACGAGCACCATCAAGGCGGTACCGAGCAGCAATGCCCACATCGCATAAAAGAAGAAGGTCGCGTCCGATATCACACCGGCTGCGGATGTCAGCGGGATGTTCAGGCCCATGCCGCCGCCGGTGAGATCGGTGGCATTGTTGACGAGCTCGCGAAACACCTCGATCAGCGAAAGGCTTGCAATCGCGAAGTAATGTCCGCGCAGGCGCAGCAACGCGGCTCCCAGAAGGGCTGCAACCACGAACGATCCCACCCATGCGGCAGCCACCGCAACACCGATAGGCACGCCGCGCGACATCAAAACGCCGGTTGTGTACGCCCCAAGGCCAAAGAACGCTGCCGTGGCGAACGATGGATAGCCCGCGAAACCACCGACAATATTCCATGACAAAGCGAGGATCGCGTACATGCAGGCGATCGTGCCAAGCCTTAGCGCATACGCTCCACCGAACATCGGCAGCGCGGCGATACAAGCGATTAGCACCAGCAGGATCAAATTCGACCGGGTCATTCGAAGCCCTTTCGGCCAAGCAGGCCCTGGGGGCGGACGATCAGGAAGATGATCAGCAAGACGAATGACAACGTCGTCGCATGCGCCGGACCGATCAGCGTGGAGCCAATACCTTCGATCAGGGCCAGCAGAATGCCGCCGGCCAGAGCACCCGACACACTGCCAAGGCCACCAAGAACGCAGACAACGAAAGCCTTGCCGAGATAGGCCGTGGAGGTCAGCGGCGAGATCGGGAAGATCAGCGCCATCAGCACACCAGCGCAGCCGGCCAGTGCCGCACCGAGGCCGAAGGCAATCGCGTAGATCGACTTGACATCGACACCCATCAGCGTGGCCGCGTCACGATCGAGCCTCACCGCAACGATAGCTCGCCCGACACGCAATCGGCGCAGGATCAGATAAAGCACCCCCGTCAGCGCCAGCGCGGACGCGGTCGCGATCAGCCGATCGACCGGAACGACAACGTCGAAGAATGAGATCGACCCCATCGGCGGCGTCAGCGTCAGCTTCCGGTAATCAGCCTTGAAATAGTAGATCATCGCGTTGTTGAGGATCAGATCGAGGCCGAATGTCAGCGTCAGCGTCACCAGCACCGGCGCGGTGATCACACGGTTAAGAATGATACGTTGAATGAGGTAACCGAACGCAAAGAACAACGGCGCCGCGATGAGAAGCGCGTACCACGGCGAGAGATGGAGTGACTGATAAAGTCCCCAGGCCAGATAAGCGCCGAGAACGATGAACGAGCCATGGATCAGGTTGATGACGTTCAGAACGCCCCAAACCAGTGAGAAGCCGATCGCAATACATGCGTAAAGGCAGCCCAGCACTAAAGCATTGATCAGAACCTGGGCCGCCAGCATGTGATGTCCTCGCCTCCGCGCCCGTGGATCAGTTCACGCCGAGCTTGAATTCGCCCTGCTTGATCAGCGCAGGCGAGAGCACGACAGGCTTGCCGCCCTGAAGCTGGAATACCGGCGGCTCCAGCGAGTTGATCTGCCCTGTCGGACCAAACTTCACGGGGCCGAAGAACGTCATCACGTCAAGCTTGGCGAGTTCGTCGCGCACCTTGTCCTTGTCGAGCGACCCGGCCTTCTCGATCGCCATCTGGAACAACGCTCCGGCGACCGAAGCCGACGCCTGCGCATAGTCAGGTTCGGATTTGAACTTTTCCTTGAACAGCTTCACGTAGTTTGCCGTGGTGCCGAAAATGTCCTTGCCAGAATACTGCGCGGCGGGATGCCACCAGGCGGCGCTGGTGATGTTTTCTCCGCCCGCACCGGCGGCATCGATGAACTCCTGATAGGCCGGACCCGCGATCATCGAAACCACCGTGGCCTTGATCTGCTGATCAGCCATCTGCTTTTTCACCAGCAGCAGATCGTTGATATAGCCGGTGACGAAGATCCATTGCGGAGCCAGCGACTTGATCTGCGACAGCGTGGCGGAGTGATCGAGTGTCCCGATCGCATACTTCTCGAAGTACGCAACTTCGAGACCGTTGCCCTTCGCCGATTTTTCCATTTCCTGCGCGATGGCAAGGGGGAACAGATCGTTCCGCGCCAGAATCGCGACCTTCTTCACGTCCGGCGCCTTCGCCTTGACCATCTGGGTGAGCGGTGTGGTCAGCGTGTCGTTCGGCGTGAAGGTGCCGAACAGGTATTTGTAGCCCTGGTCGTAAACCTGCGCCGACGAGGCGGTCGCGGCGATGGTCGGCACCTTGTACTTTTCGGAGACGCTGCTGCCCGCCTTCGCGGCGCCCGACCCGAACGGGCTGAACAGGAAATTGACGTTGTTCTGGGTGATCATCTGCTCGGTGGTCTGCACCGCGCGCGGCGTGTTCGACTGGTAGTCGGTGTAGACGATCTCGACCTTGTACTTCTTGCCGCCGACCGAGATGCCGCCTGCCTTGTTGGCCTGCTCGGCCCACAGGTCATATCCCTGCTGCTGCTTGATGGCCTCGGGCGCGAGCGGCCCGGTAAGCGGGAGCGGCGCTCCGAACTTGATGACATCCTGCGCCTGCGCCGCTGAGGCGGACAATCCCAAAGAGGCAGCAATCAAAAGTGAATTCAAACCACGCGAGACGAGCCGGGAGCGAGCCATCCAGATTCTCCATCAGGGACCAAGGGTACGACCTGTCGAAATCTTGGCAAAATAAGGGATCGAATAAAAGCATTGAATTTCGATGCGAACGGTCTGAAAATTAGATCGCTATGCACGACCTGCTTGATTTCAAAGCATCCCCCTTACCGGAAGAACTGGTCCGAACACATGATTGAATCAACGGCTATTCGGTACTTTCGCGAGGTCACGGTGCGCGGCTCAATCAAGCGGGCTGCGGAATCCCTGCGGATTGCCCCCAGCGCCATCAGCCGACAGGTGCAGGGGCTCGAAGACGAGCTTTCGGTCAAATTGTTCGAGCGCGGGGCGCGGGGGATGAATCTGACCAATGCCGGCCACCTGCTCTACCGCTATGCACAAGAGAGCCTGACGAAACTGGATCGGGTCCGCGCGCAGGTGGAGGAATTCGATTCGCTGCAGCGCGGTCACGTCAAGCTGGCGACCGTTGAAGGCCTGCTGGCGAGCTTCGTGTCGGACTTTGTGGTCGATCTTTCGAGGGACTACCCCGGCATTTCGATCGCGGTGACCACCGTGGGATCGCGCGGCGTCGCCGAAATGGTCGGACGGCATGAGGTCGATCTTGGGCTTGTCTTCGGCCGCGCGCCCCGCCGCGACCTGATTGAACTGGCCCGGATGCGGCAATCACTGTGCCTGATGGTTGCGCCGCAACATTCGATGGCCGGCAAGGATCATTGCGCGATAAAGGATCTGGCCGGGCTACGAGTAATCCTGCCCGATCCTTCGTTCGGTATTCGCCAGGAAATCGATCGCGCCTGCGCCAAGGCCAACATCGAACTCGATATCTACAGCGAGACCAACTCCATCGCCTTCTTACGAACGATGGCGGCCAAAACCGGTCTCGGCACCTTCCTGCCACGGAATGCGGCGATGCCCGAGCTGGTTGCGGGTACGCTGGTCGCCATCCCTATGCGCGACAAGCGACTGGAGGCAACGCAGGTCACGCTGGTGCAACTCGCGGCCCGCAACACCACACCCTCCAGCCTCCGCGTCGCGGAGTTGCTGGTCGACAGAATGAAGCAGCAGACGGACTAGCCGGGAACACTTTCCGTGGTCCGGGGCTCCATTTCAACACTGCCCGGGAACAACCTGCGCACCAGAATGTAAAAGATCGGCGTGAAGATCAGCCCGAACAGCGTGACGCCAAGCATGCCAAAGAACACGGCGACGCCGACCGCTTGACGCATTTCCGATCCGGATCCCGATGAAATCACCAGCGGAAGCACGCCGAGAATGAATGCAAAGGAGGTCATCAGGATCGGCCGCAATCTTAGCCGGCACGCCTCGATAACGGCTTCAAGCTGGTCGCGCCCCTCCCGTTCAATGTCGCGGGCGAACTCGACGATCAGGATGGCGTTCTTGGCCGCCAGCCCCACCAGCACGACGAAACCGATCTGGGTCAGAATGTTGATATCCTGCCCCATGATGCGCACGCCGATTGTCGCGGCGAGCAGGCACATCGGCACAATCAGGATCACGGCGAATGGAAGGGTCCAGCTGCCGTATTGCGCCGCAAGCACGAGATACACGAACAGCACGCAGATCGGGAAAACGTAAAGCCCCGTATTGCCTCCTGTCACCTGCTGATACGACAGATCGGTCCACTCGAATCCGAACCCGCTGGGCAACGTCTGGACCGCCAGTGCTCGCATCGTATCGATCGCCGTTGCAGAACTTGTTCCTGGAAGCGTATCGCCCTGCAACTCGGCGGACGGATACAGATTGTAACGCGCAACCCGGTCAGGTCCCGACGTATCGCGGAAATCGACGACGCTTCCGAGCAGCACCATGTCTCCCGCTGTGTTGCGGGTTCGTAGCCTGGCGAGATCCGTGGTCTCCCGGCGGAACGGCAAATCCGCCTGGGCGACCACGCGATAGGAACGGCCGAGAATATTGAAGTCGTTGATATAGGTCGAACCGAAATAGGTCTCGATCGCTTCGGTCACGCTCTGGACCGGCACATTAAGCATCTGCGCCTTCTGGCGATCGATCTCGACGAATACCTGAGGCGTGTTGGCGCTGAACGGTGAAAACACCGCTGTCAGCCCGTGAGCTTTCCGGGCCTCATTCACTAGTTCGTCAGTGGCTGCGGCAAGCAGTTCGGGACCCCGCCCCTGCCGGTCCTGCACGCTCATGGTGAACCCGCCGCCCGTCCCGATACCTGGTACAGCAGGCGGCGGCACGACGATCACAAAGGCGCCCTCGATACTCGACAGCCGCTTGCGCAACTCCGCGGTGATCACATTGGCAGTCAGGCCCTCCTTCAGCCGGATCTTCGGGTCCTCGAACACCGGAAACAACGCAGCAGCGTTGCTGGCTTGCGTCCGTGTCGCACCGGACAAGCCCGCAAAGGAAGGCACGCGTACGATCCCCGGCGTCTCAAGTGCGATCCTCTCGATCTCACGAACGACCTCGGTCGTGCGTGCGAGCGATGCAGCGCCGGGCAATTGCACGGCGACAATGACATAACCGCGATCCTGCGCCGGAATAAAGCCTTGTGGTGTGGCTACGACCAGCCAGACGGCTGAAGCAATCAAGGCAGCGTAAGCCAGCAGCATCACAACCGAATGCCGGATAACAAACTCCGCCGCAGTTCCATAACCGTGCGAAAGGCGATCGAACACACGGTTGAAAGCGCCTGTGAATTTTCCCCATCCACGCGCGATCACATTCCAGCTCGCCGGCGGCCGTTTCTCTTCATGCGGGCGCAGGATGATCGACGCCAGCGCTGGAGAAAGGGTCAGCGAACAGAAACACGATATCGCGGTGGCAACCGCGATAGTCACGGCGAATTGCTGGAAGAACTGCCCGGAGATGCCGCCCAAAAATGCAGTGGGCACGAACACCGCACACAGCACCAGCGCGATCGAAACCAGTGCCCCGCCGACCTCCTGCATGGTGAGCAATGCGGCTTCGCGCCTGCTCAGACCCGCAGCCAGATGCCGTTCGACATTCTCAACAACGACGATCGCATCGTCCACCACAATGCCGACGGCAAGCACCAGCCCGAACAGCGTGAGATTGTTGATCGAAAATCCGAGCGCCGCCATGACCGCGAAGGTGCCGATCAGCGAAACAGGAATCGCCAGAATCGGAATGATCGCCGGACGCCAACCTTGCAGAAACACAAGGACGACGATCACGACCAGGATCATCGCTTCGTAGATTGTCTTGATCAGTTCATTGACCGACTCCGCAATGAACTCGGTGGGATTGTAGCCAATGTTGTATTCGAGGCCTGGTGGAAAATCCGCCTTGAGCCTTTTCATGGCATCGGAAATGCCCTTGGCGGTAGCCAGCGCATTCGAGCCAGGCCGCTGCGACACCAGCATCGCGACCGCGGATTTCTTCAACAGAAAGCTGTTGGTTGTGTAGGCCAGCGCCCCGAGTTCGATACGCGCCACATCGCGCAGACGCACGATACGGCCATCCTCTCCGGCCTTGATGATGATGTTTTCGAACTGCTGCGGATCTTTCAAACGCCCCGTAAAGGTGAGATTGGGTTGAAACGCGCGGTCGGAAATCGGCGGTTCGGCGATCTGGCCACCGGCGATCTGTAGATTCTGGGCGCGGATCGCGGTGACTACGTCACCGGCAGTCATTCCAAGCGTGGAAATCTTCTCCGGGTCGAGCCACAGGCGCATCGAATAATCCCGCGCGCCGAAAATCTGGATGTCGCCGATGCCGTCTAGTCGGAGCAACTGATCGCGCACCTGCCGGAGCGCATAGTTGCTGATGTAGAGCTGGTCGTAGGTGTCGTCAGGCGACAGCATGAACACGACCATCAGCAGATCGGGGCTGTCTTTGCGTGTCACAACACCATTACGTTGCACTTCCGTCGGCAAACGGGGCAACGCAATCGCCACCCGGTTCTGAACCAGCACCTGCGCCTTGTCGAGATCGGTGCCCAGCTTGAACTCGACGGTGATTGTCAATTGGCCGTTCGAGGTCGCCTGACTGTAAATAGACACCATGTCCTCGACGCCATTGATCTCCTGTTCGATCGGCGTTGCGACGGTATCCGACACAGTTTGCGCGGACGCGCCCGGATATTGCGTGGTAACGATCACCGTCGGCGACGCCACCGGCGGATACTCGGCGACGGGCAAGGTGGTGTAGGCAATCGCGCCGATAATCATCAGCACGATGGACAGCACCATGGCCAGAATTGGCTGGTTGATCGACAGGCGGCCCAGATTCATGACTTACCCCCGCCGGCCGGCTTCGGCGCATGCGGCGCGACCTTCGCTCCGATCCGCGCACGCTGGAGCCCTTCGACGATCACACGATCATCCGGCGCAAGCCCTTCGCGGATCACGCGCAAACCACCGTCGAGGGGTCCAAGGGTAACCGGTTTTGCTTCCACGGTATCATCGGCCTTCACGACAAAGACGATCTTGCGGGATTGATCGGATGCAATCGCTGTGTCCGGCAGCAGCAGCGCTTCGTAGGGAGCACTTCCAATGACGCGCACGCGGGCGAACTGCCCGGGCAGGATCGACAGATCCTGATTTGGAACCAGCGCGCGGCCGCGCAGGGTTCCGGTGCCGACGTCAAGCCGATTATCGAGGAAGTCCATCGTGCCCTCGCGCGAGGGCTTGGTTTCGCCGGACAGGATAATCTGTACGGGGTTTGGCGTATCGCGCGAGCTTGGCCTCCTGCCCTCGAACCACAACCGGTTGTTTTTAAGATAGATCGATTCATCCATATCGAAATAGACATGAATCGGATCGAGCGAGACGATCGAAGTGAGCAGCGTCGCGCCGCTCTCGCTCCCCTGCACAAGGTTTCCGACCGTCACCAGATGACGACTGACACGCCCATCGATCGGTGACTTGATTTTCGTGAACTCGACGTCAAGATCGGCCCGACGCAGCGCACCCTCGGCCTGCAATACGCTCGCCTGGGCGGATTCAAGCTGCTGACGACGTTGATCGACGATGGTCTCGGCGACGGCCTGCGTCTTGATCAACTGTTCGGCGCGTGCCAGTTCGCGCTCCGCCAGTTCGACCTTCGCCTTGGCGTCGGCGAGCTGCCCCCGCGCCTGTTCCAAAGTCGCCTCGTACTGACGCGGATCGATCACGTAAAGCAGATCGCCGGTCTTGACGAAGGCACCATCCTTGAATTCGATACCCGTCACAAAGCCGGTTACACGCGCCCGGATCTGAACTTGCTGAATGGCTTCGAACCGGCCCGTGAACTCGTCCCAGTCCGTTACAGTCCGCTTGGTTGGTTGAGCGACCGTGACAGGCGGCGCACTGGCTGCGGGTTGTTGCGCCGGCTTGTCGCAGGCGGTCAAAATTGATCCGACGGCAATTGTGACAAACACCAGGAGTGACTTGTTTCGTCCGGAGCGCCAGAAACCATTAGGGATCACATGTGATCTCATAATAGAGCTCCCCTATCGTCACCGAACAGCTTGAACAGCGTTCCTGTCGAGCGAGCACGTTATCGCGCATTGATGAACATCGCCAGTGCCCTAAATCCTCCGGCGATTTAGTCGCAGCTAATCATTTTTGATTAGAAACGATCTTGCTACTCCGCGCCGTCTTCCCGCACACGAGTTCTTGTCATTGATATACTACGAATATATGCTTGGGTTGATGGAGCGGATTCTTGCCAATGGTGACGGATTGAAATCCAAGAAGGCTTCAAAGCGTGCAGCCCCAAATTCAGATATCGATGACGGGACGCTGACCGATCGTGCCTATCGCGAACTCGAGGAAATGATCGTCACCTTGCAGTTGCCGCCAGCCACTGTGCTGTCGGAGCATACGCTTGCAACAAAGCTGAAAATTGGACGCACCCCCATTCGGGAAGCGCTCCAGCGTCTCGCGAGGGACGGTCTCGTGGTCATCATGCCGAGACGGGGCATCATGGTCTCGGAAATCAATCTCCGGCTACAACTGCGGCTGCTCGAAGTTCGCCGCGAACTTGAGCGGTTGATGGCGAGG
Source organism: Afipia massiliensis (assembly GCF_014203115.1). Lineage (GTDB taxonomy): Bacteria > Pseudomonadota > Alphaproteobacteria > Rhizobiales > Xanthobacteraceae > Afipia > Afipia massiliensis. Next base: position 890,307 of record NZ_JACHIJ010000001.1, read on the forward strand.
CTGGCAGCCGAGCGCGCGACCCCCGAAGAACGCCAGGAGTTCGCGGAAGTCGCGAAGGGAATGCTCGCGGCGGCTGCTCAAGCCGACGACATCGAATTCATGCGGCTTGATCAGCGATTCAACCTGCTGATCGCAACGACAGCGCGCAACGAGTTTGCCCGGCGCTCAATGGGACTGATGAACGCCCTCTCCCGCCGTTTCTGGTATCAGCACTATCAGGAGGTTGCCGATCTGCCCCTGGCTGCCAAGCTGCATGCAGCGGTCGCCGAGGCCGTTGCCGGGAAAAAGCCGAAGATGGCGGCTTCCGCTTCGGACAAGCTGATCGACTATATCGAGGATTTCGCGCGCAAGACGCTCGACACCTAAATGGTGATCTGCCGGTTACGGCGGATACCGGAAGCAGCAAGTCAAATCGTGACCGTTTCAGCCAAACATCACGACACTGCGGATGGTTTCGCCACGCTTCAACGCGTCAAAGCCCACGTTGATCTCTTCGAGAGAAATACGCCGTGAAATCAATTCGTCCAGCATCAGCGACCCATCGAGATAGGCCTGCGCCAGCATCGGAAAATCACGCCGTGGCCGGGCATTCCCATAGCTGACGCGTCGAATGCGCTTTTCCTGCATCAGCGATCCCCAGCGGAACGATATGTCCTGCTGCACATCGACCTTGCCCAGCCAGATCACGTGACCACCAGGCCTAACGGCTTCGGTTGTCACGCGAAAGGCAGCCGGGCTGCCGGCTGATTCGATCACAACATCCACGCCACGTCCGTTGGTAGCATTCTTTGCGAGCGCGACAGGATCCTCATTCGACGCATTGACCGTGCTGGTCGCACCCATCGTCATTGCGAGCGCTAGCTTTGCGGGATCGAGATCCACGGCGATGATTGTTCCTGCCCCGGCCAGACGTGCGCCCTGCACCGCTGCCAGTCCGACAGCGCCGCAACCGACCACCATCACCGTATCGCCGTGAGCGATTGCACCAAGATTGAGAGCCGCGCCTACGCCCGTCATGACACCGCAGCCAATCAGGCAAGCGCGATCGAAGGGAATGTCCTTCGGCACCGGCACGGCCTGCTGATCGGGTACGATGCAATATTCGCCGAACGATCCGAGAAACATCAACTGCTGAAGATTGCGCCCATCCGTCAGCGTTGCCCGGCTCTCGCCGTCGAAGGATCGCGCCTTTGGCCCTTCGCCAAGGTACTCTTCGCATAGTATCGGCAGATCCCGGTCGCAATAGAAGCAATGGCCGCAGTGCGGATTCCACGACAGAATAACGTGGTCGCCCTTCTTGACCCCTCGCGCCGCTGATCCAACCTCTTCGACAATCCCGGCCGCCTCGTGACCAAGGACAATTGGCATCGGGAAACGCAACGATCCTTCGATCACCTCGAGGTCGGTATGGCACAGTCCGGCAGCGCGGATACGCACCAGTACATCTGTGGGCTTCAACGCCGATGCAGTGACCGTTTCAATCGCAAGCGGTGTTTTCGCAGCCTGAAGAACGGCCGCACGGTATTGAAGCGGCATCTACGCGACCGCCTTGCCGGGATTTCCGTTGCCCAGCGCCGTGAGTGCGACATCGATATCGGACGATGTCATTTCCCATTCGTTGCCAAAATTTGCCACCACCGCCCGCATGAACGGATCAGTCATGGTCTTGGCAGCGCCTGCATCTCCAAGGTGCTCGACAAGCATCGCAAGCGCGAGTTGTCGCGGCTCCGGTCCTTCATAGCTCCATTCGAAGCCGTTTTTGGTGAACTCCGTGACATCCGTACGAGGATTCAGCGGTGCTCCGTCGACAGTCACTTTCACGCCGTCGATTGTCCTGTCGCCTACATACCGCTTCATTCTGCTCTCCTCATTCGTATCCGAGCCGAAAACTGCACTAATGCGCCGCTTCGATCTCGCCCGCGATCACACGCATTACATCGCGATCGCGATGCGCCTCGGCCAAGGTGCCGGAAAACATTAGTTCGCCACGCTCCAGCACGTAAAGACGATCGACATAGTCCGGAATGTGATGAACATTTGATTCCGCCATCAATACGCCCTTGCCCATGGCACGGATCGAGGCGACGCCTTCAGCGATCAAGGGGATGATGGCCGGCGATAGCCCCTCAAACGGCTCGTCGAGCAACAGCAACTTCGGATCGAGTGTCAGCGCGCGGGCGATCGACACCATCTTGCGTTCGCCGCCGGACAGTTGCGCTCCGCCGCGTGCAAGATACTGCCGTAGCTTCGGGAAGACCGCATAGGCCTCCTCAATACGCTCATGTGCGGGGCGCCCCGTCGGCCGCGTCCATGTCGAGAGCTCGATGTTCTCTGCAACCGTCAAATCGGCATAGACCTCGGATTCCTCCGGTGAGAAACCAATGCCACTCTGCGCGATCTTCCACGTCGGCAATTTCGTCAGGTCAGAGCCGTCAAAGCTGATCTCGCCCGACAACGGGCGGCGATAACCCATAATGCTGCGAAACGTCGTGGTTTTTCCGGCACCATTGCGGCCGACGAGACAGACGAGTTCCCCTGCCGCGACCGACAGGCTGATTCCGTTCAGGATGCGGCTGCCCTGAATATCCACTTTCACGCTGGAGAGCTTGAGCATCAGGACGCCCTCTTCAAGGTCGGTGGCCGCGTTCCCACCACCGCCGAGATCATCGCTGGATCTGCAAAGAATTGATCGGGCGGCATATCGGCCAGAACCCTGCCCTCCTGCAGCGCGACAATCCGATGCGAGTAACGCGCGACCAGATCCATATCGTGTTCGACCTGAACAATGGCGCGGACCCCCGCTGCCTTCGCCGCGGTCACGAGAACCTCCATAATGGCATGCTTGTCCCCGGTAGAGACGCCGCTGGTCGGTTCGTCGAGCAGGATAACCTTGGGGTTGAGCGCGAAAGCGCTGGCAATATCCAGCAGCTTCTTCTCGCCCTGCGACAGCGTCGATGCCACGGTGTCCAGCTTGCCGCGAAGACCGAGAACCTCCGCGACGCGCACCACATCCGCCTGAAGCTCGCGATCCTTCGACAGCGAACGAAATGGATTTGAGATTCGCTGCAATCGTGAGGCAACGGCAACCGCCAGAGTTTCGCGCACCGTCAGCGCCGGAAATATGTTCACAAGCTGGAAAGCACGCGACATGCCACGCCGCGCCAGTTCAACAGGCCCCACACCCGCAATGTCCTGACCGAGAAAGCGGACCTCGCCCATGGTCGGTCGCAAAAGACCCGTGACAACATTGACGAGCGTGGTTTTGCCGGCGCCGTTTGGCCCGACGATCGAGACGAATTCACCATCATCGACGTGAAACGATACGTCATGCAGCGCTCTGAATGCACCGTAGTGCTTGGAGACGCCGATCGTTTCGAACAACCGCGCACCGGCGGCCGGGTTTCCGCTATCGCGCATCACCTGTCTCCTGTCTTGCGGGAGGCGAGCATCTCGACGGCCCCCGACAGACCTTGCGGCAGGAAAATCACGAGCAGCACCAGCACGCCGCCCATCACGAAGCGCCAATACTGGGTGATGGCCATCACAAAGTCCTGCAGCAGTACGAATGCCAGCGCCCCGACTGCCGGACCGACAAAGGTTCCGCTTCCACCGAGAACCGCCATGAACACCAGATTGCCGGAATGGGTCCAGTAAGCCAGTTCAGGATCGGCGAGACCGGTCGTGATGGCGAGAATGGTCCCGCCGATACCGCCATAAATCGCGGAAATCACGAAAGCCGCAAGGCGCATGCGGAAAATCTGCACACCGACGTAAGCCGCCTTGCCCGCGTTCTCGCGGATCGCCTTCAGATGCAACCCGAACGGCGATTGGGTAATGCGCCACATGATTGCTCCCAACACACCCAACAGCGCGAGCACATAGTAATAAAACGGCCCGGTGAGAAATGCGGTCTTTCCGCCGCCCCATTCCATGCCGAACAGCAGCGGGCGCAGCACGCGCATCCCCTGATCGCCACCGGTGACGCTGTAGAACTTGAATAGAAAGGAATGGAACAGCATGCCGAACGCAAGGGTCAGCATACCGAAGAAGATTCGGGTGTAACGCACGCAGAGCATGCCGATAACAAGCGCAACCGCCGCCGAAACAACCGCGCTGGTGAGGACAATCAACTCAAAACTCAGCACCCCGAATTTTGAGGTCAACGTCGAGGCGGTATAGGCCCCGACGCCAAGAAAGAGAGCGTGCCCGAACGAAAGCAGTCCCGTCGTTCCAAACAGCAGGTTGAAACCGAACAATGCGATAGCATAGGCAAAGAACGGCACCAGCAACAGAAGCGCATAAGGTGACGCCACCAGCGGCATAAGACCCATTAGCGCAGTCAAGCCAATGAAGATCCAAAGCCCCTTGATGTGCGGCAGCGAGCGCCGCCTCGGCGTGGTCAGCGAGATATCGAGAGATTGTTCACTCATGCCGTCACCTTGCCGAACAGCCCTGCGGGCCTGAGAATGAGCGCTGCGACGACAACCAGATAAACGGACAACAGCTCCATTTCCGGCATGATCGAAATCGATGCAGCACGCATCAATCCAACAATCAGCGCACCGACAAGCGCGCCACGCATGCTCCCCAAGCCACCGATAACGACAACGGCGAAGGCTTCCACTACCAGCTCGACCGCCATGTCGAGCGAGGCCGCACTCGACGGCACGACCAGTGCGCCGCCTACCGTGCCGAGCATGCAGCCGACTGTGAACACAAGTGCGAAAATTTTCGACGCGTTGACGCCAAGCCCTTCCGCCATGTCGCGGTTTTCAGCTGTCGCCCGCACAATACGCCCGGTCTTTGTGCGCTGGAGAAATAACCCGAGCGCGACCGCAATGCCGATGCTCGCCGCGATCACCAGCAAATTGTAGGTCGGCACCTGCACACCCAACACATGCGCCGTGCCGTAGGCCATGTAGGCGTTGTCCATGGTGCGCGGTGTCGCGCCCCATGTGAAGCGGAAGACGTCCTGGAACATCAGCAGCAGGCCGAAGGTGAGCAGCAGCTGATAGCTCTCATCCCGCCGATAGACCGTACGCAACACGCGTTCAATCGGCAGCCCGACAAGGCCGATGGCAAGACCTGCCAGAATCAGGACGGGAAAGAACATCATCGGCGGGAGCCCGAGCTTCATGGCGACAGCAACCGCCGTAATCCCGAAATACGCTCCCAAGGCATAGAAGGAGCCACACGCGAGATTGACGATCTGCTGCACGCCGAACACGAGCTGAAGCCCAGCCGCCACCAGGAACAGGATGGCGGCGTGGAATATCCCGCCGAGGACGATATCGACGATCGATGTCATCGCTTAGACCGGCAGTTTGGCGGTCTTGATCCATTCCCAGAAATCCGCACCGGGCGGTTTCTGCAACTGATCCGCCTGGAATGTGTCGATCGAAGCCAGCGTCGGGAAATCGTACTTGTTCTTGTTGGTCGACGGCCCCTGATAGAACACCTGCTCCGCGATCTTGTCCTTTCGGAACCGGCCCTTGCCGCCGAGGCTTTCGACTTCGATGCCGGGCATGGCTTCGGCAACCATGTCAGGCGTCGGCCATTTCTTGGCGGCTTTTTGCGCCGCCTCGACACCGGCCTTGTAGCTAGCAAGCGCGAAATAGGCGCGGTCCGCTTCCCAGTGCGGAGCCTCCTTATACTTGTCCATATAATCCTGAACGAACGCCTTCTGCAGCGGCGACGCTTGCGGATGATCGAAGTAAAGCGTGTTGTGCCCGAAGATCACGCCTTCCGGCATGAACTCCTTCTTGAGCTGATTGAGCTGCCAACCCGCCGCCGGCAGCACGACCTTCACGCCATCAAACAGGCCAGCGGCCGCGCCCTGCTTCATGAATACCGGCAAGTCGGCAAACAGCATCGAGGAGAAAATCAAATCCGGCTTGGCCGCCTTCAGCGCAGCGATATGCGACGTCAGATCGAGTGTACCGACCTTCGGCCATTGCTCGGCAACGAACTCCGCCTCCACGCCGTAGCGCGCGAGGATTTGCCTGAAGGCCTCCCAGTTGTTGCGGCCGTAAGAATAATCCGGGTTGATACCGGCGACGCGCTTGAACTTGCCTTTGAAGTGCTTCACGGCCAGCAGCGACGCCATAACGGCCTCACACTCGTTGTCGGTCGAGCGGAAGACGTAACGCGATTTCGGCATCACTTCCTTCACGCCGTCCTGCGTGGTGCCGTCCCACATGACGAGAAGGGACTGTTCCTCCTCCGCGACAGGGGCAACTCCGAGACTGACGCCGGTCGAGATCAGGCCATGAACGCTCTCGACCTTCTCCTGCAGCACCAGGCGCCGGAACCGCTCGATGGTGTCCTTGGGATTCGTTTCTTCTTCAATGACCAACTCGAACTTTCGTCCGGCGATGCCGCCGTCCTTGTTCATGCGCTCCGCAGCCCACTGCACGGCACGGATGCCACATTCGCCGGCAGTACCGGCGACGCCGGAACGCGGTGCAATGATGCCGATCTTGAGCGGTTTGTCTTGGGCAATGGCCGGGGCAAACAATTGCGGCGCAGCAGCAACGGCAGCGCCTGCACCGGCGAGCTTGGAAAACGCGCGGCGAGTGAGCTTCATCTGATGTCCTCCCATGATCTATCAGCGCATCTGCCGTGCGCTCTTGCCATACCATAAATATATCAGACGCATTTCAGCAAGCGCTTTTTGCAGGGAGCGTCAACTTGCAGCAGATCATTGCCCAACTAATAGATTGGTGATATGTCAGATGGCAAATGGCCGGATAGGGTCGCCGGCCGCCCCGGAAACAAAGGAGAAGGCGCCATGGAACTCACATCCAGCCCGATGACTGACCGGCAGCGGAAATACCGGGCGACCTACAGGGACCGAATCGCGGGCTGGTACAACGGCTGGCTGCACGCCTTCGTCATTTACGTGATCGGGTTCACCGCCCTCTCCGTTTATATCGCCAACATCAGCAACGTTCGCTGGTGGGAATTTCTGATCGTGCCGGTGACATTCCTGGCGGCAAACTTCTTCGAGTGGTGGATTCACCGCTTCGTCATGCATCGCCCGTCGCAAATCAAAGCATTTCGCGCGATCTACAACCGGCACACGCTGATGCATCACCAGTTCTTCACCGAAGAGGAAATGCGCTTCGCCGATCATAACGACTGGCGCGTCACGTTCTTCCCTCCCTATGCCCTTGTCACGTTTACATTGATGTCGATCCCGCCCGCGCTGGTTCTTGGCTGGCTCGTTTCACCGAATGTCGGCTGGCTGCTGATCTGCACCACGACATCGATGTATCTCATCTATGAATTCATGCACTTCTGCTGCCACGTCGACGAGAACTGGTTTGTGCGCAACATGCCTTTCGTCAATACCATCCGGCGTCATCATGCGGCCCATCACAACCAGTCGATCATGATGGAGCGGAACATGAATCTGACCTTCCCCGTCATGGACTGGCTGTTTGGCACCTCGGACCTCGATCGCGGCCTGATCGGCCATATCTTCAATGGCTACGACACCCGCTACATCCGGAAGAACATGCGCAAGACGTCGCGGACCCCGAAGCCGGAAGCCGCCGGTCAGGGTACGGGATTCGCTACGCCTGCCGAATAGCAGCAGCCGAAACTGAACGGAGATTGGCATGAGTGCGATCGAGCCGAACTGGCTATCGCTGATCTGGTTTGCCGGGTTAGCCACCGTGTGCGGAGTTGCCTTCCTCATCGTCGCCGGCATGTTCCCGCTTCATGCCCGGCCTGATGCAGCAAAGTCTCCGTTCGTCACGCTACTTGTCCTCGGCAACGCCGCGTTACTGGCCATACTTTTGGGCGCCACCGGACTCTATGGATATCTTGAGCTACGATGGACCACGCTGATCGTCGTCAGCGGGCTCATCTTCCTGTTTGCGCCGGCGCTGTTCGAGGAATGGCGGTGGCCGCTGCGCAATACCGCGGTCGAGCTATCCGTACTGATCGGCGTTCAGGTGCTGGCACTTGCGATCTTGAGCAAGATCGGCGGTTCAGCGCTGGCGAGCCTGTCGTGAAAATGCGTCGATAAGGTCAAGGGAGAAACCAATGCCCGTAAAGATCAAATTTGTACTATCCATCGTAGTTGTTCTCGTCGCGGCTATCGCGTTCTACATGCAGCACGCGCTCGGCCACGGCCGCATTCAGTATCTCGTGGCATTTCTCGGGTGTCTGATGGTGTTCGCGATGTGGCTGTTCCCCGAGGTGAAACGCGAAGAAACAGCAGGCGGTATTCGTCGGGAACAACAGCCGGGCCGCTGAACCCGGCGACTGTGCGCTCCTGTCAGGGGAACAGTCCGCGTGTGATTTTCCCGGCGCGCACACGCTCAACACCAATCGCCATGGCAGCGGTTCGGTTGAAAATCTTGTCGCGTTTTGCCCGCGAAGCCATTTGATCGAACGCGCGATTGAGGATCTGATACTCGCGCCGCGTCACCTCTTCCTCTTCCCAGAACAGTTGCTGCAGGTCCTGCACCCATTCGAAGTAGCTGACCACGACGCCACCGGCGTTGCACAGAATGTCCGGGATCAGGAAAATCTCGTCCTGGCGCTTCTCCAGCACGAGGTCTGCGTCAGGTGTTGTGGGACCATTCGCCCCCTCGGCGAGAATCCTGCATTGCAGTTTTCCGGCAATACTCGCGTCGATGACGCGTTCGGTGGCGGCCGGCACCAGAACGTCGCAAGGCAACGTCAGCATACTGACCGGATCGCACTGCAGTTCTTCTGAGTAGCCGAGAAGACTGCCATGCTTTGCGACGTGCCTCATCAGGTCGGCCACATCCAAGCCCGCTTGGCGATGCAGCGCACAGGTGTGATCGCTGACTGCAACAATTGTCACGCCCATCGCCTGCAATTCCGCCGCAGCGATCGACCCGACGTTTCCGAAACCCTGAATCACGGCCGTCGCGGTGTTCAGCCCGATTGAACGCTCGGTCATCACGCGTTTGGCGAGGTGAGCGACACCGCGCCCCGTTGCCTCCCGTCGCCCCAGCGTTCCGCCTGCGCTGACCGGCTTTCCGGTCACGATTTCCGTGACGGTGCGGCCCTGATACATCGAATATGTATCCATGAACCACGCCATCACCTGCTCGTTGGTCCCCATGTCAGGCGCCATCACGTCGATATGAGGCCCGACAAATGGAATCATTTCCTGCATGTAGCGACGCGACAGCGATTCCAGTTCGTGTGCGGACAGGCTTGAAGGATCGACGCCGATGCCGCCCTTGGCGCCGCCATAAGGCAGCCCCACGAGAGCGCACTTCCAGCTCATCCAGATCGCAAGCGCTGCGACCTCGCCGAGATCGACGCTTGCGGCAAAGCGCGTCCCTCCCTTGGTGGGGCCGAGCGTCAGGTGATGCTGAACGCGATAGCCTTCGAAAACCGCCGTCGATCCATCGTCACGATGAATGGGACAGGAAACGACCACCGCGCGCTTCGGCAACAGCAGCCTGTCACGTTCATCTGCAGGAATCGCGAGATAATCCGCAATGACGCCGAACTGGTTGGCCGCCATATCGAAAACCGGGCCGCTGTAAACTGTCATTGACGTCTCATCGGCTTGGTCAGCTGCGGAGATGGGCATCTCCGCAGCAACAAATCTGCTGATGTGGTCGAAGGGACAAGAATCAACGTATCGAGACAGCCTTATCGCACGAAAAGAATCTCAGCGCCCCCCTTGCAAAGCTCCGACTCGCCTAGATTCCACCCATGCAGAGGTACTTGATCTCGAGATAATCCTCGATGCCGTACTTGGAGCCTTCGCGGCCGTTGCCGCTTTCCTTGACGCCGCCGAACGGTGCGATCTCGGTCGAGATGATGCCCTCGTTGATCCCGACCATGCCGTATTCAAGCGCCTCGGCGACGCGCCACACCCGCCCGATGTCGCGGCCGTAGAAATAGGCTGCCAGTCCGAACTCGGTATCGTTGGCAAGGCGGATGGCTTCCTCTTCGGTCTTGAACCGAAACACCGGCGCCACCGGACCGAATGTTTCCTCGCGGAAGATCAGCATATCCGGGGTCGTGCCGGTCAGGACCGTCGGCTCATAGAACGTGCGGCCGAGCGCGTGACGCTTGCCGCCAATCGCAACCTTGGCGCCCTTGGCGGTCGCATCGGAGATGTGCTCTTCGACCTTCTCGACGGCAGCCATGTTGATGAGCGGACCGATGGTAACGCCCTCGCCGAAACCGTCGCCGACCTTCAGGCCGCGCACCGCCTGCGACAGCTTCTCGACGAACGCGTCGTAAATCTTGTCCTGCGCGAAGATGCGGTTGACGCAGACGCAGGTTTGCCCGGCGTTGCGATACTTCGATGCCATCGCACCCTTCACCGCGGCGTCAATATCGGCGTCATCGAACACGATAAACGGCGCATTGCCGCCAAGCTCCATCGAGGTGCGCTTCACGGTCGAAGCGCTCTGCTCCATCAGCTGCTTGCCGATCTCGGTCGAGCCGGTGAAGGTCACCTTGCGCACGATCGGGTTCGACGTCATCTCGCCGCCGATGGCCGAGGCCGATCCGGTCACCACGGAGAACACGCCCTTCGGCACGCCTGCGCGTTCGGCCAATACCGCCAGAGCCAGCGCCGACAGCGGCGTCTGGCTGGCGGGCTTCACCACCATCGTGCAGCCTGCGGCCAGCGCCGGGGCGGCTTTGCGGGTAATCATCGCCGCCGGAAAATTCCACGGCGTGATCGCAGCGCAGACCCCGATCGGCTGCTTCAGCACCACGATGCGGCGATCGGCCGTAAATGGGGGAATCGTGTCGCCGTAGATGCGTTTGCCTTCCTCGGCAAACCACTCGATGAAGCTCGCAGCATAGGCGATCTCGCCCTTGCTTTCCGCCAAGGGTTTGCCCTGCTCCGCCGTCATGATCATGGCGAGGTCTTCCTGATTGGCCATCATCAGGTCGAACCATTTGCGCAAAACGGCGGAGCGCTCCTTTGCCGTCCTGGCGCGCCAGGCCGGGAGCGCGGCATTCGCCTGTTCGATGGCACGCTTCGTCTCGCCCGCGCCCATGTTGGGCACCGAACCGACCAGCTCACCGTTCGCAGGATTGTCGACCTTGATCGTACCGCCGCTATCGGCCGCGACCCACTCGCCGCCGATGAAGCAGCCGTCACGCAACAGCGAAGCGTCTTTCAGGGTGAGTTTTGATACCTTGTCCAGCATGTTACGAAGCCTTGTTGATGGGCGCGATCAGCGTTTCGCGCAATTTGAAGCGGATGATCTTACCAGAACCGGTGCGCGGAATCTCGTCCGGAAATACCGAAGCTGGAAACCTTCTATACCCCACGGCAATGATCGAGAAGGTCCTCGGTTCCCATGCTTGTTCTGGCCCGCGCAACTGCAAACAATGCAGGGCATCGCACCGCAATCGATCACATTCACGATTGTGTTGACGACTTCTGGCGGCAAGCGAGCGTGGAGCCGCTCCCAGCGAGGCCGCATATATACCGGCGAAAGAGTTGCCGAACTCGTGCGCGCCGCCAGCATACGCGACGCAAGCGGCGGCAGCGCGTCAAGGACAGCACACGGTCTTAATTGCCTCCACGCCTGCGCTGGCTATCAAGCACGACGCGTCTGTCGCGGCCAGGCTATCTGCAGCGGCGGACACGCACGCCATTGACCCACACGGTGCGGCAAACGACCGCTGGACGAACGACCACTGGACGACGGACGACGGCCGCTCCACGGGGCCCAACGCAGCCTGCGCGATAAACTCCACGGGCACAGACGACCGCGTTGGCGTCAGTGGTCACGACAGTCATCGTTCCGCCAAAGGCCAGAACAGCGGCCGCAATAAGCAAGATTGTGCGCATGATTACCCTCCCGCACTACCTGATTGATCCTGGCGCAATTCTCCCGAACAAGTCCGACGCACCGCCGACTACTTCTTCTCCGCGGCGGTCAACACCTTCTTGCACTCAGGGGTAAGCTTGTCGCTCGACTTGGACAGACAAGCGATGACCCGGCCTCCTCCTGGCGCAACGCCTTTGCAGAACTTCTCATAATCCCCCATGCATGCGCTGCGCCGTTCAGCCGTCAGATCCTGCGCATACGCAGCACCTGACAACCCAAGAAGAGCAACAATCAAGATCGTGCGCGTCATGTGTACATCCTTTCCGGTTGTTAGCAGATCAAATCAGGTCAGTGAGGTTCTTGCTTCTTTGCTGCTCAGCCGTTGTACTCGAACTCCGTAAAGTCCCAAGCAATACGTTCAAACCGAATTCATCCGATACCGGCCTTCGTCGTGGGGAAAGACCATGCAGGATATCCGAAGCAAATGGCTTACGTTTTACGCTGAGCATGTCGAACACGTCTCAAAGGAGATGTTTAGTCACGTCGAAAAAATGATCGTCGCGACATTGATCATATCAGCAGGCGCACATGTCTCCAGTACCGACCCGGCCATACTCCTGTTCGGCTATTTGCGTCACAGTCTGGTTGGCCGTGGAGTCGAGCTATTTGGTATCATCCTTCTTATTCTCAATTTCCTCGACGGCTTCTACAAGCTCACAAGATTGAGTTGGCATGTCGCGTATCTGATCATTATGTCCGTTTGTTACTTTGCTTTAAGCGTCCGACTGGTCCAGCTGATCCTGGCTTTTCGCGGTGAATAGCGTACCGCGCATCAGATCTTCGCAGGTAAAACGAAAACGGGTCTATCGCGCGGCAAACTGAGCGAGAACATCCTTGCAGGCGGGTGAAAGGTCAGCCGCTCGCACGGCCAGACACTGCACGATGCGGCCACCGCCGGGTGCAACGCTTCCGCAAAGCGTGCGAACATCTCCGCTGCACGCAGATCTCAGGACAAGCAACTCCTCGCGTGGCCGCATGGGCCGCAGCACCAAGGCAGGCGCTGGAACTGCCGCCGCTCCGGCAGGCGCCGCAGCGGTGGTCGGCGCACTACCCGCGGCTGGCGCTGCTCCACCACCGCCCACTGCGCTGACTGCCTTCTGGCAGCTTGGCGAAAGTTTCGGCATGCTCTTCTGCAAGCACTGCAATGACGCCTCGCCGCCCGGCGGCACGCTTGCACAATTCTTCTGATAGTCCGAACGGCAGGCGCTGCGTATGGCAGCGGTTTGCGTATCGGTCGGCTTTTGTGTTGGTGTAGCAGCCGCCTTGGGAGCTGCTGCAGCCTTGGGCGCAGCCGCCGGTGCGGCGGCTTTGGCCGGTGCAGGAGCCGCGGGCGCTGGTGCGGATTCCGCCTTGGGCGCGGCGGCGGCCGGTTCGATGGCATTCACAGCCTGCTTGCAGGACCCGGAAAGCTTCGACATGTTTTTCTGCAAGCACTGCAGCGAAGCCGCTCCACCTGGCGGCACACTGGCACAATTAGCTTCATAATCCGCGCGGCATGCAGAGCGGATCGCATTGCGCTGTTCATCGGTGGGCTGTTGGGAAGCAGCCGGCACTACAATCGTGAAAACGACCACTGCCGCCAGTGCCCACAACGCGGCAACACGCTTCAACGTGTTGATCATCTGAAAATTCCTATTGTTGTTGCCGAATTCGTCGCGCCAACTAGAATGAAACTGTAAAAAATTTGGCGGAACAATCCTCGCCAGCCGCATCATTTTCGTTTTTGAGTTCCACCGCAAGCAGATTGTTGTTATTCCTAGCTGGCGGACGCAATTTTTGATCGAGCGTAATTCCGCTGAAACATCATGAGGCGAGGCATCTGAATGAAGCCTGCGTGTCCGACCTCGTTCACCGCGCTCATCGCTGCTGTTGATCGCAGATCACACAGGGCCTCCCGTGTCCTTCTGGCCATATTCGCATTCGTCACGCTAACTGCCTGCGAACAAAATAGTTTTGTGGCCCCGCCGCCCGCCAAAGTCGATGTCGGGCTGCCTGTGCAGCGCACCGTCACCCGCTACCTGATGGCCACCGGCAACACCGCCCCGGTCAACAACGTCGATCTTGTGGCCCGGGTACAGGGTTTTCTCCAGTCGATCTCCTATCAGGACGGCGCCTTCGTGAAGCAAGGCACGACGCTGTTCACGATCGAGCCCGAGACTTACAAGCTGAAGCTTGAGCAGGCACAGGCAGCCGAGGCTGGTGCACAGGCCTCGTTGAGACAGGCTGAGTCCGACTTCAAGCGCCAATCGGATCTGGTCTCGCGACAGGTCGTGTCGCAGGCAACTCTCGAACAGTCCACGTCCTCACGGGACAATGCGCAAGCCAATCTGCAGCAGGCCCAGGTCAATACCAAGATCGCGGAGGTCAACTACAGCTACACCAACGTCACCGCGCCGTTCGATGGAATTGTCAGCGCGCGTCTCGTCTCAATCGGCGAGCTCGTCGGGGCGTCATCGCCAACCCAGCTTGCAACCATCGTTCAGCTCAACCCGATTTACGTAAACTTCAACGTCAATGAACAGGACGTTTTGCGGATACGCGCGGCGGCCGCTGAAAAAGGTCTCACGCCGAAAGACCTCAAGGAAACGCCGATCGAGGTCGGACTTCAGACCGAGAACGGCTTTGCACACCAGGGGAAGCTCGACTACGCAGCGCCAACGGTCAATCAGTCGACCGGAACCCTTGCAGTGCGCGGGGTTCTGTCAAATACCGACAGGGTTCTACTGCCCGGATACTTCGTACGCGTTCGCGTTCCTCTCGATCAGCAGAAGGATGCCTTGCTGATTCCCGATGTCGCATTGGGGAGCGATCAGGCCGGAAGATATGTCCTTGTGGTCAACAACGAAAACATCGTCGAGCAACGCAAGGTGCAGACCGGACCTCTCGAAGGCGAATTACGCGTGATCGAGAGCGGATTGAAGCCTGATGACCGTGTTGTGATCGCCGGCCTGCTCCGCGCGATCCCCGGCCAGAAGGTCGATCCGCAGCTTCAGAAAATCGGGCAACCTCGCGCATCCGCAAACTAGGACGGGGCCATGATCTCGAAATTTTTCATCGAGCGGCCGGTTCTTTCGAACGTCATCGCGATCCTGATGGTCCTGATCGGCGGCGTTGCGCTGCTTGGCCTTGCCGTCGCACAATACCCCGACGTGGTGCCTCCGACCGTGCAGGTCACGACGCGCTATCCCGGCGCCAGCGCCAAGACCGTCATCGACACCGTCGCGCTGCCGATCGAGCAGCAGGTGAACGGCGTCGAAGGCATGCTCTATATGCAGTCCTACAGTGCCGCCGACGGCACCTACTCGCTCACGGTGACGTTCAAGATCGGGACCGATCTGAATTTCGCGCAGGTGCTGGTTCAAAACCGGGTCTCCAGCGCCCTGTCGTCCCTGCCCCAATCGGTGCAGACACAAGGTGTCACGGTCCAGAAGAGGTCCACAGCAATCCTGTCGTTCGTGACACTGACCTCGCCAAACGCCACGTACGACAGCCTTTTTCTGAGCAACTACGCCACCATCAACATTCGGGACGAGCTATCGCGCCTTTCCGGAGTCGGTAACGTCACCGTGTTCGGTGCCGGTCAGTATTCGATGCGTGTCTGGCTTGATCCCAACAAGCTGCAGGCGCTGGCGCTCATGCCGCAGGATGTCATTCAGGCGATCCAGCAGCAAAGCCAGCAAGTCACCGCAGGCCAGATCGGGATGCCGCCAACGCCTCCCGGACAGGCTTTCCAGTACACCCTCAACATCAACGGACGACTCGACGACGCTACCCAGTTTGACGATGTCATCGTCAAGACCGGTAACAATGGCGACATCGCCCGCGTTCGCGACGTCGGGCGCGTTGAACTCGGCGCTCAGACCTATAGCCAGATATTCTCGCTCGACGGGAAACCAGCCATCGGCATCGGTGTCTTCCAGTCGCCCGGGGCGAATGCGCTGCAAGTCCAGCAGGCCGTCCAGACGAAGATGGACGACCTGTCACGCGGCTTTCCGCAAGACATGAAATTCGAAATTCCGTTCGATACCACCAAGTTCGTGTCGGCCTCGATCCATGAGGTGTACAAAACACTGATCGAGGCGGGGTTTCTGGTTCTGATCGTAATTCTCGTGTTCCTGCAGGACTGGCGCGCCATGCTGGTTCCTGCAACCACGGTACCTGTCACGATTATTGGCGCATTCGCCGCGATGGCCGCGCTCGGTTTCACCATCAACCTGTCGACGCTGTTTGCGATCGTTCTCGCCATCGGAATCGTGGTCGATGACGCGATCGTCGTCGTCGAGGGGGCCGCTCACAACATCGAACAAGGATTGTCCGGCCATGATGCGGCAATCAAGGCGATGGATCAGCTGTTCGCTCCGATCATCGGAATCACGCTGGTGCTGGTATCTGTGTTCTTGCCGGCTGCGTTTCTGCCGGGGCTGACCGGCCGCATCTATGCGCAGTTCGCCCTTGTGATCGCTGCAACCGCCCTGATCAGCGCGATCAACGCGGCAACCTTGAAGCCGACACAATGCGCACTGTGGCTGCGGCCACCGGTCCCGCCGGAGCAGCGCAACTGGTTCTACCGCGGATTCAACGCGATCTACGACCGGGTCGAGAAGGGTTACACCGCTCTGATCGGCCGCATGGTCGCGCACAGCAATCTGTCGGTCGTTGTTGCGCTGATCCTGATCGGCATCGGCGGTTACGGCCTGTCCCGCGTGCCGACCGGATTCATTCCCATTGAGGATCAAGGTTACCTGCTGGCCGCGGTTCAGTTGCCGGACGGAGCATCACTCGATCGCACACAGCGCGTTCTGGATCAGGTCACCGAGATATCAAGCAAGACGCCCGGCGTTGCGCAAGTCATCAGCATCGCCGGCATATCGGCGCTCGATAACAGCTCGAGCCTCGCCAATGCAGGCGTCTCCTACCTCATGTTGAAGGACTGGGATGAACGAGGCGCAGGAGAAGATCTGCGCTCGCTTGTAGTCGGACTGAACAGGAAACTCGAAACTATTCCGGAAGCACGGATATTCGTGCTTCCGCCACCACCTATACAGGGCATCGGCAATGCCGCCGGCTTTGCCATGCAGGTCGAATTGCGTGATGGAAACTCCGATTTCGGCAAGTTGCAGGCCATAACGCAGGCGGTGGTGGCCAACGCAGAGACGCAGAGCGCCCTGCAGCGAGTGAACTCACCGTTCCGCTCCATGGTGCCGCAATTCGACGTTGAGGTGGATCGGATCAAGACCCAGACACTGCACGTCACCACCGATCAGGTGTTCTCGACGCTCGCGTCCTATCTTGGCGCATCCTACGTCAACCAGTTCAACAAATTCGGCCGCACATTTCAGGTCTATGCCCAGGCGGATTCGCAATTTCGCCTGACCACCAAGGATATCGAAAACCTGACGGTGCGAAACCAGCAAGGCGCCATGATCCCGCTTGGCACAATTGCGACCATTACGCCGACGGTCGGCCCCTCACTCATCAGTCTGTACAATCTCTACCCATCCGCGACCATCATCGGATTGCCCGCCCAAGGCTACAGCTCCGGCCAATCCATGGCGCTGATGGAAAAAGTCGCCGAGAAAACCTTGCCGCCGGGCACCGGATACGAATGGACGGCGATGTCGTATCAGGAGAAGGCTGTCGGCAGTCAGATCTACTTCGTCTTCGGCCTCGCCCTGCTGCTCGTCTACCTGGTGCTGGCCGGACAATATGAAAGCTGGTACGCGCCGATCGCCGTCATTCTAGCTGTGCCACTGTCGTTGCTCGGCCCGATGGCCGTCCTTACAGGACTAAGAATCGAGAACAATCTCTACACGCAAATCGGATTGATCCTGCTGATCGCCCTGTCGGCCAAAAACGCTATCCTCATTGTTGAAGTCGCGCTTGAACTGCATGTCCGCGACCGGAAGCCACTGCTGGAGTCCGCCGTGGAGGCTGCGCGGGCGCGATTCCGGCCTATCTTGATGACGTCGTTCGCTTTCATTCTTGGCGTTGCGCCATTGGTATTCGCCACCGGCGCCGGCGCCAGCGCACGCAAATCAATCGGCATTACTGTGTTCAGCGGCATGATCGCCTCCACCTGCCTCGCGGTGCTTTTCGTTCCGACGTTCTTCGTCATCGTCCAGCGATTTGAGAATTGGCTACGTGAGCGCAAGGAAAAGAAGGCCGGTTCACAGGCGACGGCGTAATCAGGTCCCTGACCTTCTGATGTAGTTACATCTCCCTCACGCGGTATCCGATCCCCGGCTCCGTCAACACCACGCGAGGATCGTCCGGCTTGTCCTCGATCTTCTGCCGGAGCTGGCCGATATAGACCCGCAGATACTGCGTATCCTCCGTATGTGCAGGCCCCCAGACAGCGGCGAGAATTTGCCGGTGCGTGACGACACGGCCTGCGTGCCGCGCCAGAAAGGACAGCAGATCGAACTCCTTCGGTGTCAACTTGAGCTCCGCACCCCCGCGCGTGACACGATGACGAACCGAATCGACCTC
The DNA here is from genome assembly GCF_014203115.1 of Afipia massiliensis. Taxonomy (GTDB): domain Bacteria; phylum Pseudomonadota; class Alphaproteobacteria; order Rhizobiales; family Xanthobacteraceae; genus Afipia; species Afipia massiliensis. The sequence continues at coordinate 908,657 of NZ_JACHIJ010000001.1, forward strand.
CAGGTCGCCGACGCAAAGCAAAGGCGTCTCGGCCTTGCGCTGCAAGCGATGGCGCAGTGCCGCCCGCATCCGCGCCATCAACTCACCGACATTGAACGGCTTGTTCACATAGTCGTCGGCGCCAAGATCGAGAGAATCGATCTTCTCGGCCTCGCGTTCGCGCGCCGACAGCACGATGATCGGCACGTCCGACCACTCCCTGACACGGCGGATGACATCCTTGCCGTCGCCGTCGGCGAGCCCAAGATCCAGCAAAACAATATCCGGAGTTTCGGCAGCAATTCGTTTGATTGCGTCAGCGACAGTATCGGTGCTGCTCATCTCATAGCTGTTCGCTTCGAGTGCCGGCTTGAGGAAGCGCAGGATCGCTGCTTCGTCGTCAACGACCAGCACACGGGCTCTGGCAGTCATGCCTTCGGATCCTTTCGCGGAAATGTCATGATGAAGCGAGCGCCGTGGTTCTCGGCAACAGGACTCTCCGCCCGGATTGAACCTCCATGCGCTTCCATAATGCCCTTGGCAATGGCAAGCCCAAGCCCGGTCCCCTGCCCACCGTCGGTGCTTGCATTCAGACCACCCCCCTTTACAAAGCGGTCGAAGATTCGCGGAAGAACATCGACAGCAATGCCAAGCCCGTTATCCGTCACGCGCAGAGAAATTTCGCTTTCAGCTGCTACGGCATCAATGACGATATGTGTATGCTGCGGAGTGTGCAGCACCGCATTGGCGACAATATTACCGATGGCTTGTTCGACCAGTATCGCATCGGCACGCACCAACGGCAGATCCGCCGGCATTTCGATGGCCAATGATTGCCGAGCTCCACGACGACGCGCGGCGCTGATAACACGAGCGACGATGTCGCGCAGATCGATCCAATCGTTCCGCAACTCAAGCGCGCCCGCGTCGATCCGCGTGATCGCCAGAAGGTTGCGCACCATCTCGTCGAGACCTTCGGTCTCCTGCTTGATCTGTCCGAGCAAATCGGTCTTCGACGCTGCATCGAGTTTGTCGCCATAATCGAGAAGACTCGTCGCAGACCCAAGTATCGATGACAGTGGCGTACGGAAATCATGGGAAATCGAAGCTAGCATGGTATTGCGGACCCGTTCGGCCTCGGCGGCGGTCTTGGCGTCGACCATTTCGCCTGCCAATGACGCCCGCTCAAGCGCAGCCGCCGCCTGTCCGCATAAGGTATCCAGCAAGGCTCGCTCCTCCGAGTCGAGCGGCGGCGCATCTTTCTCTGTCGCGACGCCAATGGTCCCCAGCACCTTGTTGCCGATCCTCAGCGGCGTAAAAAGCCACGGGATGATCGGCAGCGTACCCGTATTTGCGCCGGCGGGCTCGGCGTGATTATAGGCCCAGCGCGCGGCTGTCATCGCCGCAGCATCAAGCTCGTCCTCCGGTGGCCAGGCCGCCGTTAGCGCCACATCGTCATCCTTTGCCAACAACACCACGACCGGCCGCCTCAAACTGGTGTGAATTTCGCTCGCAGCACCCTCCGCAACATCAACGGAACTGGCCAGTCCCGACAGCCGCCGCGTGAATTCGTACAACCGACGTGTCGCGCGCATTCGATCCGCCGAAGTCCGCGCCTGTGCGCGAACCCTGGCCGCCATGGCGGCACTGGTGATCGCGACAACGAGAAAGATAACCAGTGCGAGCAATTCATAGGGCTCAGCAACGGTCAGGGTGTGCAGCGGTGAAATGAAGAAGAAATTATAGGCGAGGAACGACAGGATCGACGCATAGACCGCCGGCCAGATGCCGAAATTCATCGCGCTAAACAGCACCGCCAGCAGGAACACGATCGAGAGGTTCGGAATAGGCGTCAGCCTCGTGAGAACCTCGCCAGCCGCCACCGCCCCGCTGACTGCGGCAGTGGCATATAGAAAATGGGACGAGTTCAGTTTTTCAGTAGACCAGCGTCGCCGCGGCCGGGGCGGAGACGCTGCAACATCAGCCTCTCGCGTGACCAGATGAATCGCAATATCCTGTGTTCTCCGCACCAGTTCGTGCGGAAGCGAGCGCCGCAGCAATTCGTTGATAAGGCCCCCGCGCGCCCTGCCAACAACAATCTGGGTTACGTTCTCGAACTTCGCGAACCGCAGAAGTTCAGCCGGCATGTCGGTGCCGGTCAACGTCTGGGTGTCAGCTCCAAGGCTCTCGGCAAGCTTCAGTATCTCATCCAACCGCTGGCGCGCGACGCTGTCGATATAAGCACCTGGCCGCTCCACCGTTACGGCGATCCACGGTGCATCCATCAAATCGGCGAGACGTTTGGCTGCACGCACGACGCTCGGTGAGATTTGGTCGGGTCCGACACACGCAAGAATGCGTTCGCCTGCCGCCCAGGGCCCTTCAATCGCCTGCGCCTGCATGCTTTCGATGAGAGCAGCATCGACACGTTCGGCCGCCCGCCGCAGCGCGAGTTCGCGCAGCGCCGTGAGATTCTGCGGCTTAAAGAAGTTGTCGACAGCGCGAGCGGCGGTATCCTGAACATAGATCTTGCCTTCAGCCAGGCGCTTCAACAGTTCGTCCGGCGGAAAATCGACCAGCACGACCTCATCGGCTTTGTCGAAAACCTTGTCCGGCACGGTCTCGCGCACCCGCACCTTGCTGATCTTCTGAACAACGTCGTTGAGGCTTTCCAGATGCTGGATGTTCAGCGTCGTCCAGACGTTGATCCCTGCCCGCAACAGCTCATCGATATCCTGCCAGCGTTTGGGATGACGGCTGCCGGGCACGTTGGTGTGCGCGTATTCATCGACCAGCAGAAGGTCCGGTCTGCGCGCGAGAGCCGCATCGAGATCAAACTCGCGCATCACCTGATTGCGGTAGACGATCGGCTTTCGAGGCAAAACCGCGAACCCGTCGATGAGTTGCTCGGTCTCCCGCCGGCCATGCGTCTCGATCAGCCCGGCGGCAATATCCTTGCCGCCGGATTTCTCGCTGCGCGCCGCCGTGAGCATCGCGTAGGTTTTGCCGACACCGGGGGCCGCGCCGAGGAAAATCTTCAGTCGTCCCCGCCCTTCCTTGCCGGCGAGGGCTAACAAAGCATCAGGTGAGGCTCTCTTCGTCTCCTCGCTAGACATTCAACTCCTCGGTAGCTGCACTCACGAACCCATCTTATCCATTGCAAGGTTCAACTGCAGCACATTTACGCGAGGTTCACCCAGAAAGCCGAGACTGCGCGTCGCAACCATCCCCTCCACAAGCGAGCGAAGTCGCGCTTCCGGCAAGCCCCGCGCTTTCGCAACCCGCGGCACCTGAAACAGCGCCGCTGCCGGAGAGATATCCGGGTCAAGCCCGCTTCCCGACGTGGTCACAAGGTCGACCGGGACAGCCGCCGAGGAATTCTCCTTCTTCAGAGTCTCAACGCCACTCGCAAGCCGCTCGGCCAGCACCTTGCTGGTCGGGCCGAGATTCGATCCCATGGAGTTCGAGGCATTGTACGGAGCCGGGCCGGTCTTGGAGGAATCCTGCGGGTCAGGCCCGGTTGTCGCCGAAGGCCTGCCATGGAAATACTTGGCTTCCGTGAACTGCTGCCCGATCAGCGCAGAACCGATCACCTTGCCGTCCTGTTCGATCAGGCTGCCCTGCGCCTGATAGGGGAACAGCACCTGTGCCGCTCCCGTCATCGCCAGCGGATAGATCAACCCGGTGATGGCCACGAGGCCGATAAGGAATACAAGCGCGGGACGAATTTCTCTCAACATGACTAAACCTCTCAAGCCAACTTCAGGGCTGTAACCACAAGATCGATCGCCTTGATGCCGATGAACGGCAGGATCACACCGCCGAGCGCGTAAACCAGCAGATTCCGCCGCAGCAACGCAGCCGCACCGACAGGACGATACTTCACACCCTTAAGCGCCAGCGGAATCAGACCGATGATAATGAGTGCGTTAAAGATGATTGCCGACAGAATCGCGCTTTGCGGAGACGACAGTTGCATCACGTTCAACACGCCGAGTTGCGGATAGAACGCCACAAACATCGCAGGAATGATCGCGAAGTACTTCGCCACATCGTTGGCAATGGAGAATGTCGTCAGCGCTCCACGCGTCATCAGCAATTGCTTTCCGATCTCCACCACCTCGATCAGCTTGGTGGGATCGGAATCGAGGTCGACCATGTTGCCGGCCTCGCGCGCCGCCTGGGTGCCGCTCTGCATCGCGACGCCGACATCCGCCTGCGCCAGTGCAGGAGCGTCGTTGGTGCCGTCACCGCACATCGCGATCAGACGTCCGTTCGCCTGCTCGCTGCGAATGTAACGCAGCTTGTCTTCCGGTGTCGCTTCGGCGATGAAATCATCGACGCCCGCTTCGGAGGCGATGGAGGCCGCCGTCACTGGATTGTCGCCGGTGATCATCACCGTTTTGATTCCCATGCGGCGCAGGGCGGCAAACCGGTCTTTCACATCGGGCTTTACGACATCCTTGAGATGGATCACGCCAAGGATGCGCCCGCCATCGGCCAAGCCGAGCGGCGTGCCGCCCGAACGTGCGATCCGGTCGACCGCCGCACGGAACGCGGGCGGTTCGGTGATATCCCCACCCGCCTCGTCGCGAGCGAATTTCAGAACCGAGTCGATTGCGCCCTTGCGCAGTTTGCGCGTGCCGATATCGACGCCGGACAGGCGCGTCACAGCCGAGAACGGAATGAAGGCCGAGCCCTTTGGCACCGCTGCGCGTTGAACGCCGTACTTCTCCGCTGCCATCGTTATGATCGAACGGCCTTCCGCCGTCTCGTCCGCGTCGCTCGCAAGCAACGCAGCTTCGGCCGCTTCGCGTTCCGTCACGCCCGGAACGACGATAATCTCCGTCGCGAAACGGTTGCCGAAGGTGATCGTGCCGGTTTTGTCCAGCAACAACGTATCGACGTCACCAGCGGCCTCGACTGCGCGCCCGGACATCGCCAGCACATTGAAACGAACCAGGCGATCCATGCCCGCGATGCCAATCGCGGACAACAGCGCGCCGATCGTGGTGGGAATCAGCGTCACGAACAGTGCAACCAGCACCACCACCGAGATCGATCCACCCGCATAAGCGACATAGCTCGGGATCGTAGCCGTGGCGAACACGAAAATGATCGTCAATCCGACCAGCAGGATGTTCAACGCAATCTCGTTTGGCGTCTTCTGCCGCTCTGCGCCTTCCACCAGCTTGATCATGCGGTCCAGGAACGACGATCCCGGCGATGACGTAATGCGAATGACGATACGGTCGGAGATCACCGTGGTGCCGCCTGTGACCGCCGAACGGTCACCGCCGGACTCCCGGATCACCGGCGCCGACTCACCCGTAACCGCAGCCTCGTTGACCGATGCGATACCCTCGATCACCTCGCCGTCGCCAGGAATGATATCGCCCGCCTCGCAGACAACGAGATCGCCTGCTTCGAGCTGGTCCGCAGACACGCCCTCATAGAGTTCATCGTTGTCGGCCGACAGAAGCCGCTTGGCGCGCGTTTCCGTTCGGGTCTGCCGCAGCGTATCGGCCTGCGCCTTACCGCGCCCTTCCGCGACGGCTTCCGCGAAATTGGCAAACAGCACGGTAAACCACAGCCATATGGCGATTTGCAGCTCAAACGCGATGTTCTCGGCGCCGATGACGATGTCGCGTATCAGCAGCACCGTCGTCAGCACCGTGACCACCTCGAGCACGAACATCACCGGATTTTTGGCGAGCGTGCGCGGATTGAGCTTGACGAAAGCCTGACCGATAGCCGGCAGGACGATGGACGGATCGAGCAGCGTCGTTGCCGATACGTGTTTACGCAGTTTCGCGGATTCCATAACGTTACTCCGAGGGAGATAATCTAGAACGAGCCGCCGGCCAGCATCGCGAGATGTTCGGCGATGGGGCCCAGCGCCAGCGCCGGAAAGAAGGTGAGTCCGCCGACGATCAGGATCACGCCGACCAGCAGGCCGACGAACAGACCGCCAGTGGTCGGGAACGTCCCGCTGGACACCGCTACGGTTTTCTTCGCGGCAAGCGACCCGGCAATCGCCATGGCAGGCACGATCATCCAGAACCGGCCGACAAACATCGCGATCGCACCAGCCAGGTTGTAGAATGGGGTGTTGCCCGTGAGTCCACCGAAGGCAGAGCCATTGTTTGCGGTCTGCGAGGTGAACGCGTAGAGCACTTCGCTGAAGCCGTGCGGACCGGCATTCCCCATCGATGCAACCGCCGGCTCATAGACCACCGCGATCGCCGTCCAGCCCAGCATCATCAGCGGCAGGATCAGGATGGCAAGCATCGCCATTTTGACCTCGCGCGCTTCGATCTTCTTGCCGACGTATTCCGGCGTGCGGCCGACCATAAGGCCTGCGACAAACACCGTGACGATGACAAACAGCAGCATCCCGTAAAGACCTGCGCCGACGCCGCCGACGACGATCTCGCCCAGTTCCATGTTGATCAGCGGAATCATGCCGCCGAGCGCCGTGAAAGAGTCATGCATTGCGTTGACCGCACCACATGAGGCGGCGGTAGTGACAACGGCAAACAATGCGGATGCAATAATGCCGAACCGGACTTCCTTGCCTTCCATGTTGCCGCCGGACAGGCCAAGCGCCTGCAGCGCAGCCGTGCCGTTGGCTTCAGCCCAGTAGCAAACCGCGACGCCGACAATGAACAGCACGCCCATAGCCGCCAGGATCGCCCAGCCCTGCCGCTGATTGCCGACCATCCGGCCGAAGACATTCGTCATGGCAGCGCCGAGAACGAAGATCGCCAGCATCTGCACGAAGTTGGACAGCGCGGTTGGATTTTCAAACGGATGCGCAGCATTCGCGTTGAAGAAGCCGCCTCCATTGGTGCCCAGCATCTTGATGGCCACCTGCGAAGCCACAGGGCCGACCGCGATGGTTTGCTTCGCGCCTTCCAGTGTTGTCGCATCGACGTACGGGCCGAGCGTTTGAGGCATACCCTGCCACACAAGAAACAGCGTGAGCAGCACGCAAATCGGCAGAAGCACATAAAGCGTACTGCGGGTGAGATCGACCCAGAAGTTGCCGACGGTTTGCACCGACGCTCGCGAGAATCCGCGAGTCAATGCAACCGCGATGGCAATGCCCGTCGCACCCGACAGGAAATTCTGATGCGTCAGGCCCAGCATCTGCACGAGATAGGACATCGTGCTTTCGCCGCCGTAGTTCTGCCAGTTGGTGTTGGTGATGAAGCTGACGGCCGTGTTCAACGCAAGCTCGGGCGCGACTGCGGACTGGCCTGCCGGATTGAACGGCAGCGCACCCTGCACGCGCATCAAAGCGTACAGAAACACGAAGCCGCCAACATGAAACAGGAGTATGGCAACCGTGTAGGCAAGCCAGTGCTGCTCGCGCTTCTCGTCAACCCCGCCAACACGATACAGAGCCAGCTCAACCGGCCGCAGGATCGGCGACAGGAATGTGCGTTCGCCCGCGAACACGCGGGTCATATAGCCGCCGATCACAGGAGTGAGCGCGACGAGGACGATACAGAAAATGATGATCTGGGCCCAGCCGATCATTGTCATGGCGGACTCCTAGAAACGCTCGGGACGCAGCAAAGCGTAGGTGAGATAGACAAGCAGCCCCGCTGTTGTCAGCGCGGCTAACGAATAATCAATGGACATGAGACGCCTCTTTAGAGCCGGTCGCAGGCGATGGCGTAACCCATCGTCAGGATGAAAAGGCCAAAGACGATGGCCAGCATGAGCAGATCGAGCATGGAAAACTTCCCACAAATGATTGGGCTTCCATGCAGATAGGCCGCGGCACATAAGGAAACGATGCGAATTGCCAGGGGGGCGTATAAAGAAACAATAAAGATGGGGAGGTTTGACCGACGAGCCGGCAAGTCGCGAGGACACATCCCCGCCCCGGTGGATGACCACCGGCGCTCGCAAAGGGTTCTGCCGTCCCGCTAGAACGTTGTTTTTAAAGGCGTTACTAGGCTTGGCGTGTTCAGCCCGGCTTAGCGCAAACTATCTGCGCGCTTGAGCGCAGCCACGAGGTTTTCCTCGGTCACGGCTCCGACAAACTGCTTGAGGTATGGCGCTTCGGCAATCGAGCGCTGCGCGATGGTCAAAATGCCGTCCTGCAGGTCGCCCGAAAACCCCAGGTCCTTCAGGCTCGTCGGCAAACCGACCGCCCGATAAAACGAGACGATGTCAGCAAGAAAGTCTGCCGACCGTTGCTCGAGACAAAGCTGCGTCAGAAGTCCAAACGCCACCTGCTCGCCATGGAGCGATGCATTCAGTGAGGGAACGGCTGAAAAGCCGCGCGTGAGGGAATGCGCGATCGATAACCCGCCGCTCTCGAAGCCGAGACCGCTCAGCAGGATCGTCGCCTCGACGATATTCTCAAAAGCCGCGTCAGGCTCCTTGCGATCGACTGCTGCGAGGGACGCGACAGCATCCCGCCGGATCACCTGATAGCACTGGTCGGCAATCGAAACCGCGAGCGCGGCAGGCCGCGCCTTGTAGAAGTTCATGCCGCCGGAATTGAAGCACTGCTCAGCCTCGAACTTCTTCGAGAGCGCATCGCCGATGCCCGCAACGAAGAAGCGGCGCGGCGCCCGCGCGATAATCGACGTGTCCACGACGACCGCGTCCGGATTCGTCGGCATCAGCCGAACCTCCTTCAGGACGTGATCGTCGGTGTAGACGATCGCCAGCCGGCTGGTCGGCGCATCGTTCGAGGCCACCGTCGGCACGACGATGATTGCCCCTCCCCGCAGGATACGGACACCCTTTGCGGTATCGATCGCCTTGCCGCCGCCAATCGCAATAATGACATCGCTGTTAGCGGCACTGGCCTTTGCGGCCATCGTATCGATCTGGTTCGCGGAACATTCGCCCGAGAATTCAGCGAACTCCAGGCCATCGACGCATGGCTTGAGCAATGCGGTGAGCTGCTCGCGGAGCGAGCCCAGTACCGCTACGTCAGCAACGATAAACGGGCGACGACCGTAAAGAGACACCAGCGCTGCAAGTTCATTCAGTGCGCCCGGACCCTGAACATAACGATGCGGACCGCCGAAGGCTCGAATGGTCATTGGTCACCCCAGAAGAAGTCGCGCTTGCCGCCATCCATGCAGATCAGCGCGCCGTTGATGAACGCGGCCTGAGTGGAGCACAGAAATGCGATCAGCGAACCCACCTCATCCGGCTGGCAAAACCGGCCGAGCGGATTCTGTCCGGCAATCACCGCGCGCTTTTCTGCCGAAAAACCCGCGATCAGCGCGGTCTCGACATAACCCGGCGCGATTGCATTGACCGTAATCCCGGCGCTGCCGACTTCCTTGGCCAGCGTCCGCGTGAAGCCGATGACCCCCGCCTTCGCGGCGGAATAATTCGTCACGCCGGGACGTCCGCCGCCGGTGACGTTCATCGACGACGTATTGACGATCCGTCCGAAGCCGCGTTCGCGCATCAACGGGACGGCATACTTGCTGCAGAGGAATGTGCTGCGCAGATGTGTCCGGACAATAATGTCCCAATCGTCGAGCGACATATTCTCGGCAAGGCTGCCGAGATGCCGACCGCCTGCGCCAGCGTTGTTGACCAAAATGTCGAGATGCCCAAGTCCGCGATGCGCTTCGCAGACAACGGCTTCCGCGCCCGCTTCTTCCGAGACGTCACCAATAGCAACAACCGCCTTCGTACCTGCCGCCGTCAATTCAGCGACTGTGGCCTCCGCGGCCTCGCGATCGATGTCGTTGATCGCGATGGAGCATCCTTCTGCCGCCAGCGCCAGTGCCTCAGCCTTGCCGATGCCACGTGCGGCACCGGTGACCAGTGCGGCCTTGCCCTTCAGTCCGAGATCCATGATTAACCCTTCACAGCGCCGGCACCGAGGCCTTGGATAAAATATTGCGTCAACAGCGCGAACGCCGCGAACAAAGGCAGCGCGATCAACGTCGATCCCGCCATGATCTCACCCCAGCGCAGATCGAACGACCCCACCATCGAGGCCAATCCCACCGGCAACGTCTTGTTGGCATCGCTGCCGATCATGATCAGCGCGAACGTGTAATCTGTCCAGGACAACAGGAACGAGAAGATCGCCACCGTGATCAATCCCGGCAATGATAACGGCAACACGACCCGAAGGAATGCGCCAAGCCGCGTGCAACCATCGACCATCGCAGCTTCTTCGAGTTCGAACGGCATACCCTTGAAGAAGCCCCACAGGAACCAGACGCCGAGCGGCAGCGTCAGCGTCAGATGCGACGCGATCAGGCCAATCAACGTGTCGCTGAGGCCAAGGCGCGCGAAGATCGTGAACATCGGGATCGCGATCAGCAGCGGCGGAAACATGTAGGCGTAGAGCATTGCGCCGACGATCAGCTTCTTGCCGCGGATGCGCTGGCGCGTCACGGCGTAGGCGATCATGATCGAAAAAATCATCGTCACAACGACCGTGACCACCGCAACGATCACGCTGTTCATGAAATGCGTCGGATAATCGGTCAGTTCGAGCAGGTTCCGATAGTATTCGAGTGTGAACGGACCCGGCATCAGCGAGACGGTGCTGAGCAGGCTCGTCGGCTCGCGCAGACTGGAGATGAACATCCAGTAGATCGGGAACGCCGAATAGATCGCGATGACGATCGCGGCGCCATAGAGACTCAGCCGGGCGGGAAGCGATTTGACGGCGGCCATTAATCGTCCTCGAGCGGGAAGATGCGGAAGTAGAAGAACACGGCCACCGACAGGATCGCGAAGGAAATCGTCGCAATCGCAGCGCCGCCGCCGATGTCGAAGAGGCTGAATGCGTGGCGATAGGACAGGATGGCCAGATGCTCGGTCGATCCGACCGGCCCGCCTCGGGTCAAAAGCCAGATCACGTCGAACTTGTTGAACATCCAGATCGCGCGGAGCAGAACGACTACCGTCAAAATCGGCTTCAGCATCGGCAGCGTAATGTGGAAGAACCGCTGCACCGCCGTGGTGCCGTCCACCCGCGCCGCCTCGTAGAGCGACGTCGGAACGGTCTGCAATGCCGCGAGGAAACAGGTCGTAACAAACGGGGTCCACATCCAGACGCTGACGAGGATGACTGACGTCATTGCCGCGCCGGAACTCTCGAACCAGTTCACAGGCGGCAGCCCCATTGCTGCGATGGCTTTGGTGATGATGCCGATGCTGCCGTCCACCATCCACTTGAATGTGAGGATCACGACCACGGTCGGAAGCAGGTAAGGAAGAATGGAGAGTCCGCGAACGAAATTTCTACCCGGGAACGTCTCATTCAAGATCAGGGCAAAGCCGATGCCGAGCACCACCTGAAGCACGATCGACCCGGCTGAATAAACGACACCATTCCAAAGCGCGCGCCAGAATTCCGGCAACTGCATAATCGCAATGTAATTGTCGAGGCCAACCCATTTGGGCTCACCGACAAACGAGTCGAGCTTGTAGAAGCTCAGGCTGATGGCATAGGTCACCGGCGCGACGATCAACACGAGCGTCACCAGCAGTCCAATCAGCAAGAAGCTGTAGATCGTCGCTTTCGAACTCAAGTTCGTCTTTCCGGGGAAAAGCCCGGCCGGGAGCATCCGGCCGGGCAGTTGGCAAACGCTTTTCTTATGCTGTGAGCTTGCGCATCTTGTCGCCAGCCGCCTTGACGCAGTCGGCCGCCGGCATGTTCTTCAGGATGCGGTTCTGCAACATTTCGGGGATCACAAAGCCTTCGAAGACCTTGCCCGGACGCAAGTCCGGCGCAGGACCTTCCGTATCGACCGAGGTCAGGGTCATCGACTTGTCGACGATGAAACCCTTCATGGTCTCCACCGCATCCTTGTGCTTCTCGATAAGCGGGTGAGCACGCCAGCGCGCATCCTCGTAAACGTCGAGGCGCGGAGGCTGGAAGTGCAACGGCGCAGTATGCAGGAAGTTGATGTACTGGTTCTCGGTGAACCACTTCATGAACTTCATCGACTCGCTCGAGTTCGGCGTCTTCAGCACCACCCAGCCGTCATAGCCGTGGTTGACCGCCTTCGCCTTCCCCGCGCTGTCCATGTACGGCATGATTCCGTACTTGGTCGCGAGAGCCGGTGACGTGCGCTCGAGCGCCTCGATGATGCGGCCGGCATAGGCCGTGTGCCCGACCTTGTCCGAGGAGAAGTTGGAGAGCACTTCACCGAAGCTCGCCTGGCTCGTGCCGGATGGCATGGTCTTGTAGAGATCGGCGAAGAAATCGAGATAGGCGGCGACCTTCGGAGCGTTCGCCGCATTGTCGATAGCGACGTTCCACTTGTCGTCGAATAGCTTGACGCCTTCGGCCCACATGAAGCCCGGCGAAAGCCAATTGGTTGCGCCGTTGCTGCCGATCGGGAACAGAGCGCCCGCGCGGCCGTCCTCATTCAGCGCCTGCGAATTCTTGAGCATGTCGGCCCAGGTCTTGGGAACGCTGAGGCCCTTCTTCTCGTAGAGATCCTTGCGATAGTAGATCCACGCCAGATTGTAATCGTAGGGATACCAGTAGGTTTCGCCCTTGATGGGGAAGAGAATCTTCGGACCCCACTTGTGCTTGCTGGTCAGCTCGGTCAGCGGCATCAGATGCCCTTCCGCCTGCAGCAGAAGGACGTGGCCGACGAACGCGAATGTCGCGATGTCGTAAGGCTGGCCGCCGCGCAGCGAGGTCGTCACCTTGGTAAAGGCATCGTCGAGCGGCACGGAATCCACGATGACCTGCGTGCCGAACTGGCGTTCGTATTCCGCGCATGCGACCTTCAGCGCGCGGATGCTGTCGATGGACGTTTCGGTGTTGAGGAAGCGGATCGTCTTCTTGCCCTGCCCCCAAACTGCAGGCGCGCCGAGCGTACCCGCCGCGATCCCTGCGCCGACTGCGCCGGCGCCCTTGATGAGCGTTCGGCGATCGATATTCGATTTCCCGTTCTTAGACATTTCGTTGTCTCCCATGGCAAATTCACTGTTGTGAACGTTCGTTTTAGTTTCTTGGTCGCCTAGATTCTTTGTCCCGTTGCTTTCGAGAACAGGTGGAGCCGCCCGGCCTGAAGCCGGACGGGAATTCGCTGACCGAACTTCCAGTTATCGACGCGATCGGTGAGGATGCGCAGGCGCGTCCCGCTTACCTCGCCGACGCTAAGGGTCTGCGCGCCGAGCTGCTCGATGACGCCGATTTCAAATGCGAGCGAATCTGGGCCCTCGCCGAGCGCAATGTGCTCGGGGCGAATGCCTAGCGTGATCTCTTCATTGACGGCCTGATACTCTGCTGGAAGCGCGATCCGCAGCGCCCCGCTCTCGAATGTGCCGTTCGACGCACGCCCCTCGATCAGATTCATTTCGGGCGATCCGATGAATCCGGCCACGAAGAGATTGACCGGACGATCGTAGACTTCCAGCGGCGCGCCGACCTGCTGGACGTGACCGTCCCGCATGATGACGATGCGATTGGCGAGCGTCATCGCCTCGACCTGGTCATGGGTCACATACACCATGCTGGTGCCGACTTCCTGATGCAGCCGGGCGATTTCCTCACGCATGCGCACGCGCAGCTTGGCGTCCAGGTTGGATAGCGGCTCATCCAGCAGGAACACTTCGGGTTCGCGCACGAGAGCGCGGCCGAGCGCGACGCGCTGCATCTGGCCGCCTGAAAGCTGCTTCGGCTTGCGCTTCAGGTATTCATCGAGGCCGAGCATTTTTGCCGCGCGCTGGACCCGCATGTCGATTTGTGCCGGATCCATCTTCCGCATCCGCAGACCGAAGGCGAGGTTCTCGTAGATCGTCTTGTGCGGATAGAGCGCATAGTTCTGGAACACCATCGCGATATTGCGATCCTTCGGCTCCAGTGCGGTGACGTCGCGGTCGCCGATGAAGATTTTGCCGGAGGTGATTTCCTCAAGACCTGCCAGCATCCGCAGCGTCGTCGATTTTCCGCAGCCCGATGGCCCAAGGAATACGACAAATTCACCATCGCGAATCGTCAGATCGACGCCATGAACGGCGACCACCGGACCATACGCCTTGCGAACTTTTTCGAGTCTAATCTCTGACATAGATCACTTGTTCTGGCCGGCCACGAAATCGTGGATGCGATGATTGATCGGCGCGAGCGCCTTCTGAATATCGCGGTAAATCGGGAAACCCTGGTCGTAAATGGCAGCGCGTGCCGGATCCGGTGTCGCCCGCGACACGATCTGGACGACCCCTGCTGCATCGCGCTCGTCCTTGAAGACGCCAATGCCGACGCCAGCGAGCAATGCGGCTCCGTACGATGCATCCGCGACCGCAGGGAGTTCGACGGTGATGTTGAGCACGTCGGCGACAATCTGCCGCCACAGGGCGCTGCGCGCACCGCCGCCGGTCAGGCGCGCGGTCGTGAAGCCGAGCCTCTTGGATTCCATGACCTCGAGGCAATCACGCAGCGAGTAAGCCACGCCTTCATAAAGCGCGCGAACGAAATGACCGCCACCGTGGTTGAAGCCGGCCCCGACAAAATCCGCTCGCAACAGCGGATCCCAGTACGGGCTGCGCTCGCCGTTGAGATAGGGATGGAAGAACAATCCTTCCGAGCCGGGGCGGACCGCCGCTGCACGTGCATCCATGGCGTCGAACACAGTGCTGCCGTCTTCGCCTTCGCGGCGGAAGAACGTGTCGCGCAGCCATTTATGCGCCGATGCGCAGGAATTGGTGGCGGCGATGACGTACCAGTGATCCGGCACGACGTGGTAGTAATTGATTAGCGAAAAATCCGGTCGCGCCCTGGGCGACAGGACGTTCACGGTCGCCGCTGTCGCCAGTTTCACGACGCCAATGCCCTCGCGCACCATGCCAGCACCGAACGTCTCGGCGGCGGTGTCAGAGGTGCCACAAACCACCGGCGTGCCTTCGGCGAGACCCGTTGCCTGCGCGGCTTTCGCCGTCACCTTGCCAACGACGGCGCTCGGCTTGACGATCGGCGGCAACGTCGCCATCGGCCAGCCGATCATGTCGCACAGTTCCTTGGACCATTCAGCGGTCTGCGCATCCAGCATCAGGGTGCCAAGCGCATCGATGGTGTCGGTCTCCCACGTGCCGGTGAACTGCGCGCGCAGCCAGTCCTTGGCGACGTAAAGCCGCTTCACCCGTGCAAATGCTTCCGGCTCATGGTTACGCAGCCACAGCATCTGCGGCAGCGTCCAGGTCGGATTGGCGCGGTTCGCCCCGATTTCGAGAATGCGAGCATCGGCCTTGTCGCGAAGCTGCTGCGTCTCGTCGCGGCTACGCTGATCGTTCCAGAGAATGGCCGGACGGATGACGTGGCCGTCGGCGTCCTCCAGCACTTGCGTGTGCGCGCCGGCGGAAAACGAAATCGCGGCAATATCCGAAGCTGGACGGCCCGACGACTTCAACCCGCGACGCAGTGCATCGCAGGCTGCAAGCCACCAATCATCCGGGTTTTGCTCGCTCCAGCCGGGATGCGGCGACGATGTCGCGACTGGCGACGATGCCTCGCTGACCAGCGAGCCATCGGCCTTGATGATGCTGATCTTGAGCGAGCCCGCGCCGAGATCAATACCGACCAGAAGAGGATCAGACGCCGCCATAATGGGCGTCCTCCCCTGCAGCAGCACGGATGTGCGCCATGTCAATCACGGCGAATGTCTTTCGCATTCGGCCCGGCGCGCAGTCCAATCTTGCCGGGATTGAACAGATTGCCGGGATCCAGCGCATCCTTGATCGATTGCAGGACTGCGAGACCGGCGCCGAGCTCGCGCTTCATCCACGGATTGCGGAACAGACCCGCGCCATGATGGTGCGCAATCGAACCGCCATGATCGAGCGTGAGTTGCTGAACGGTATCCCAAAGCTTCTGGTGAATAGGCAGCGCCTGGTTATCCGGCATCGGAGGCAACCGCACCGTCATGTACTGGCACGCGCCTTCGGGATAAACATGCGACCAGTGCGCGCCGAAATGTATTCCCGGATAAATCGCGCGCACGGCATTGCCGATGGCGTCATACATCGCGGGAATCGTGGACCAGTTGCCGGTCACCTCGATGGTGTCGTTGAAGTAGCCCGCGTCATGCCATTTCTGCGAATAGGCCACGTAGCGGTTCTGCTTCCAGTGCTGATACGGCCCGTCAGGTCCAACCTCACCGCCCTGAGCCGCGGCGATTTCAAGCGCCATGCTCTGCTCGGCCGTCACCATCGGCTCGCTGCCGCAGAATTGGAGCACCGCAAGAAACGGCTTGGTCTTGAACAGCGCGATATCCTTGGTCCGCTCATCGCTCTCGACGCGATCATAGAGCCGCACGATCGTCGGACGCAGTTCGGCCTGCATGATCAGGCGTGCGCTGTCGAGGGAAGCCTGCAGCGACGGGAATGCGAGAACCACACCGCGCTCCACGGCAGGCTTCCTGAAGATGCGCAGCGTCGCTTCGGTGATGATTCCGAGAGTGCCTTCGCTGCCGATCATCAGATCGCGGATGGACGGACCGACCGAGCGGCGCGCGACAGGCCGTACTTCGAGCGGCGTACCGTCCGGCAACACAGCCTTGAGCCCCACGACGATGTCTTCAATCTTGCCGTAACGGCTGCTCAGCTGGCCGCCGCCACGGCAGGCCAGCCAACCGCCGACAGTCGATATTTCGATGGACTGCGGCAGATGCCCACTGGTGTAGCCGGCCTCGTTAAGCTGCTGTTCGAAATCAGCGCCATTCATGCCGGCCTGCACGGTCACAACCGCATCGGTCGGATTGATCGAGACAATCTTGTCGAGCCGGCGCGTGTCCACCATGATCTCGCCGCCCAGCGGGATAGCGCCGCCGAGCACACCGGATCCGTTGCCATATGGGATGACGGGAACGTTGCGCGCCTTCGCAAGCTGAACGATGCGAACGATCTCATCCTGGTTCGCAGGGCGCACGACAAGGCGAGGAACCGCGCCTGCAATCTCTCCCGCACGTTCGCGGAAAACGGCAAACGGCAAACGATCCCGCGAATAGCCGAGCCTCTGATCGAAGGACGTCAGAACATTGGCCTGGCCGACGACGGCGCCAAAAGCGGACGCAAGATCTTCATCGACGCGATCGGTATCGCGAACTGCAGCGATGGTGGTTGCGGTCATGACAGCCCCTGCCCAGAGGCCAAATTCGCCACGCTCACTCAACGTCCTCCCTGATCGCATTATTCCGTGATTGAACAAATGGTTTGCGCAATCGTTTGTTCAAACGTCTTACAAACTTCCGCGTGGGTCAAGTTAAAATTTATCGCGGAGCTGGGCCTGTGGAGGCGCGAACGACAAGACCGTCTGGCGCGAGTGGCGCGACAGGTTCCGGCGTACCGCCGTTCAGGAGATCGATCAGGAGATCAGACGCAATTTCGCCCATGAGTTCAGTCGGCATCTTTACCGACGTCAGTTGGGGATAGAGCATTGTTGCGACTGGTGCGTCATGCAGTCCCATCACCGATACGTCGCGCGGAATTTGCAGGCCGGCTTCATGCAGGACGGCCATTGCACCTGCCGCCGTCACCAGCGTTGCGCCCAGAACCGCCGTGGGCTTCAGAGCGAGCAGACTGCGCATCGCGTCCGCACCACCCTCCGCAGTGTACCCCGCGACCGCGACCAGCTTGGGATCGAAGGGAATGCCGTGACGCTTGAGACCGTCGCGATATCCCGCGAGACGCTCGCCCGCATTGAATCCACCGGGCCGCCCTGCCAGATGCGCAATGCGCTTATGTCCCATCTGCGCCAGATGATCGACGGCGATCGTCGCCGCAGCGCGGCTGTCCAGCACGACGCAATAAGGACTACCCGGCAGTTGCCGGTTAAGCAGCACGAACGGCGTGTGAGTGGATTCCAATTCTTCGCGCAGCAACTGGTCGTCGTCGAGGCTGGCGACCAGCAATCCGTCGGCGCGGTTGCCATGCGACAGCCGATGATAAACCGCATCAGTCGCCCCCGACTCGCGATGCGCGATCAGCAGCGAATAACCATGCCTGGCAGACGATTTCTCTGCGCCGCGAATAGCCGACGCGAATACCGGGTTGTCGAGCTGCGGAACGATCAGGCCAAGGGTCTGGCTGCGCGACGTGCGCAATCCCTGTGCAAGCGTATTCGGCGAATAGTCCAGCGCGCGCGCGCTCTTGAGAATGCGCTCACGAGTCTCGTCGCGAATACGTTGATTTGTTTCGCCGCGGAGCACGCGGGACGCCGTGGAGATATCCACGCCTGCCATGCGGGCCACATCAGCCAATCGCGGTCTCATGGATGCACCGACGGTTGCAATGAGGCCACAACCTAGAAAACAGGCCGCCATGACGCAAGCGATCATGCAAACGGGCCGTCTTGCCGGGAAGAACGGCTCGCCTCGCCGCGCAAGAGAATTCTACGCTAATCGCCCGAGCCAAGGGAGATCAGCGCTCCGATACACCTTGATGATTCTTGCGGACGCACCCCGGCAATGGATCAGCGGCACCTGAGACCCGCCGCTTGGGCGCGTGCGGATCTCTCCATCTCCTCAAGCAAACAAAAAAGCCCCCGAAGGGGCTTTGTAAGATTACACTGCGTCCTTGGCAGCTTTGACCGGGCGAGCCCTGACGATCTTCCGTGCAGGCTTTGCCTTGAAGGTCATGGCCTCGCCGGTAAAGGGATTGGTTCCCTTGCGGGCCTTGGTTGCAGGCTTCTTGATAACCACGAACTTCGCAAAGCCGGGAACCAGGAAAACGCCGGATTTCTTGAGCTCTTTGTATCCGACCGCTGCGAGCGTCTCGAGAACGCCCTTCACTTCCTTCTTGGAAATTTCGGTCTCCGCAGCGATCTTCTCAATCAGCTGCGACTTCGTCATTTGGACTGCCATAACTACTCCCTTTGATTCGAGTCAGAACACACTATTGATAATTCCATCAAAAAGCGCTTCTGGTCAGCCGTTTGCACAGCTTTGTGGGCTTTTTACCGGGGATTTCCATAGGAATCGTGCTCCGACACGGCTTTTTAGGGCTGTTCGAGACCGTGCGGCAGCTTGGGCGCCGCTGTCGGAGGGGCATAGAAGGCAAACTCCGCGCCGTTAGCGGCGGCATCAGCGATGGCTTAGGCCAGCCGCCATCGCGGTCGCCACCACGAATATGCCGCCCGGCGCGGCCAGATCACCGCAAAATGAAAACGCGCGGACAAGCCGCGCGCCTTCAATAGAAGCGCTCACTTCGGGGCAACGGAGATGTGCCCCTTCATGTTGGGATGGAAGCGGCAGTAGTACTCCACATCGCCGGGCGTCTTCAGTACGAAACTCACGGTCTTCTTGGGTGGAATCATCACATCCCAGTCGCCGCGAACCGTCGCCGTATGTGCGAAGACGTCCTTGTTCACCCACTCAATGGTGTCGCCGACTTTCGCCTTGATGCTTGCGGGCAGAAAATCGAGCTTGTCGACGGCCACCTGAATCGTTTCGGCATGCGCCGGGACGACGATCGCCATCGACATAACGACAAGAAGAGCGGGCAGACCCAGTCCCGGCCTCATGGCAGACCTCCTTACTTCACGGCTGCTGCGACATGCTCGGCATGCTGCAGGTGGCCCTGGAAGATCTTGAGGCCTGTCTGCAGCAGGCTCTTGAGTTCCGCATTGCTCGCAGACGGGATCAGCAGCGTCTCAAGCGCGCCGTTGACTGCCTTGTGATAGGCGACTTCATTGGCGAGATAGGCCTTGTCGTAGGCAGCACCGTCGAGCTTCGCCAGTTCGGCCTGCTTGTCGGCAGCCTGCTTTGACAGCGCCTTGCTGGTGTCATTGTCTTCCGGCGTAACCTTCAGCTTCTTCACCAGATCCAGCGCCTGTTTGTTCACAGCTTCATGATCGCGCACCATGTCCTGCGCGAACGCAACGACGGTCTTGTTCTTCGATTTCGCAATCGCCTGCTTCGCAGCGACGACATCAATCACACCTGCGGTGTAGGCGATATGCGCGATCTGCGGATCGGTGGGTTTCGCTGTGCCTTGCGCTAAAGCCGCAGTAGCCAGCAGGGACATAACGGCGACCGCCGCACTCAATCGAATCAGCATGACACACTCCTTTTGATCCGCGCGGCAAAGCCTTCGCGGATACCGTTGATGAGGTAGTGTTCATTCGATGATCGGCGGAGAAAAAGGTTTCCGGATATTCCGCACTCTTCGCAAAAGATTCGTCGCCATCGGATCACGGACGGAGGAGCGCGTCCGCGGCCGTCAGACCACGGCGCCCCGCTCCATGGCGAGTTCTGCTTGCAGACTTGCAACGTCACGATAAATCGACGCGACGGCGAGCGTCCTGCCCTTGTGCTTGTATCGCAGCAGACAATCCCTGGCGTTGATGTCTCCATCGACGACAATCTCGTCCCACTGCTCCGCGTGGCCGACATAATTAATCGGCACATCGTAATGCTGGCTCCAGAAGAACGGCACTGCGTCGAACGCTTCGCGTTGTCCAAGCATATTGCGCGCCGCAGTTTGTCCCTGGCGCTCGGCGATCACCCAATGTTCGACGCGAATGCTTTCGCCGGAATACGGATCAGGCCAGCGCGCGATATCGCCTGCGGCATAGATTCCCAAAACGCTCGTCTCGAGGTGCGTATTCACCACCACGCCGCGATCGAGCGCCAAACCAGCGCCCTCGGCCAATGCAAGCCGCGGACGAACGCCGACACCGACAACCACAACGTCGGCCTCCAGAACACCTCCGCTTCTGAGGGTCGCGCTCCGGCCATCGATGCTGACCACGGTATCCTCAAGATGAAAGATCACGCCATGCTCCTCATGCAGCGCACGCACGAAATCACCCATCTGCGGACCAAGCACACGCTCCATGGGCCGCTTCTCCGGCGCCACCACATGGACCTCGATGTCGCGTGCGCGCAGCGCCGCCGCCGTTTCAAGCCCGATGAAGCTTGCGCCAATCACGAGTGCGCGCCGCGCGCCCTGCACCGCATCGATAATGGCGCGGCTGTCGGCCAGCGAGCGCAGCGTGTGGACATGCGGCAACCCGGCGCCGGGAATCGGCAAGCGCACAGGCTCCGCGCCGGTGGCCAGCAGCAGGCGATCATAGGCGACCGTCTCTCCAATAGCCGTCACAACGTGACGCGCTTGAGGATCAATTTTGGCTACGCCGGTATTGAGCCGCAAATCGATGTCAGCCTCCGCATAGAAATTGTCCGGCTTCAGCGGAATCCAGTCCTCCGGCGCGCTGCCCGCGAGATAATCCTTCGACAGATTGGGCCGATCCACCGGCCCATCTGCTTCCTCGCCAAACATGACGATCTGTCCGCCAAAATTCAGCCGCCGCAGCATTTCGGCAGCAGCAAAGCCCGCCGCGCCGGTGCCAACGATGACAATCCTTTTGGGAGTGTCAGCTGGCGGTTTCGCCGACGGCTTTGATTGAGTTTTCGGCTCCAGCTTCTCCTGTACGAAAATCTTGCCGTCGCGCTGCTCGACGCGCCAGCACGACAGCGGACTGAACGCGGGCGCGCGCGTGGCTTCTCCCGTTCGCAGATCGAAGCAGGCGTGATGCCATGGGCAACGGATACTGCCGTCAACCACAAGCCCATCGGCGAGCGGACCATGATAATGAGTGCAATGCGCATCGACGGCCAAGATTTCGGTGCCGGCGCGCACCAACAGGATTTCCTGATCGCCGACATGGCCGAGCAGCTTGCCCTCGATCAATGCTGCGGGTGAGACGCCTTGCGTCAGATCAGGACCACCGGGTGAGGTTTGCTCCTGCGTCATGATCTCTCCCTTTCGTTTCCCTTGACTATATGTGGCCCGGGGGGAGCGGCGGCGGATCGGACACCAGCCTCGTCACACTGCCACGCCGAGGAATTCCTGTCGTGTCAGTGCATTGTCGCGGAAGCAGCCCAACATACGGCTGGTGACCAGATCGGTGTCTGCCTTGTGGACACCGCGGGTTGCCATGCAGTGATGCGCTGCCTTGATGATCACGCCGACGCCCTGCGGCTTCAGCACTTCATTGATGGTGTTGGCGATCTGCGCCGTCATTTTTTCCTGGATCTGCAGGCGCTTCGCGAACACGTCGACCACTCGCGCAAGCTTGCTGATGCCGACGACGCGGCCATTGGGAATGTAAGCCACCCATGCCCGTCCGATGATCGGCGCCATGTGATGCTCGCAGTGGCTCTCAAACGGGATGCCACGCAGCACAATCATCTCGTCATAGCCTTCAGTCTCGTCGAATGTTTTCTGAAGAATCTCGACGGGGTCCTGCGCATAGCCGGAGAAAAATTCTTCAAACGCGCGGGTTACCCGGCTCGGGGTCTCGATCAGCCCATCGCGCTGTGGGTCGTCGCCGGCCCAGCGGATGATCGTTTGAACCGCCGCCTCGACTTCAGCGCGGTCCGGGCGATTCGTATCGTTCTGCGAGACTTTAATGCGCTCCAGCGCATGCACATTCTGACCTTTCAACATACTTCCTCTCTTGCCGGAGCCCACGCGCCGTGCATTGAACCACTTACAAATCGTTGGATGGCCCGAAGACCAAAGGCTCCCAGGTTCAGCCGGGAAGCCCGAGCCGCTTCATCACTCCAGCGGTCATTCGCTCGCAGCGCCGGCCGGCGAACGGAAATGCATCCATCAGAACGGGGCCGATCTGCTTGTCCAACTGCTCACGCACAAGCTTTCGTGCGCGGTGCAGCCGCGTCTTGACCGTCTCCGGCCGCAATCCAAGAATTTCCGCGGTGTCTTCGACGCTCAAGCCCTCGATCACCCGCGTGATGAAAACGACCCGATAGACTTCGGGAAGATTGTCGGTTGCTTGCTCGACGAGTTGCAAAAGCTGGCGCTGCGCCATGGTTCGTTCCGGGTCGTCGGACTTCGACGTGAGGGGAAATTGAATGATCTCCGCGGGCGTGCGCTGCGCTTCGAATGTCACAATGTCCACGGTCGGACGCTGCGTTCGTAGCCGCCCCAGCGCTTCATTGATGGTGATGCGCGAGAGCCATGTCGCAAGACTGGATTCGCCGCGGAAACTATCCAGATGCGTGAAGGCGCGAACATAGGCCTCCTGCACCGCGTCCTCCGCCTCGGCATCGTTCCGAAGAATGCTGCGTGCTAGGCGGTAAAGACGCTGGTTGTAGCGCTGCATGATGGAGCGAAAAGCATCGCCGTCGCGCGCGATGGCGCGCTGCACCAGATCGAAATCGTCTGGTGAGACAATAGGATGGGACTTCTGCTCATGTCCCTGGGCTGATGTCATGACCTGTCTCCTGTTGCCCTTTGGATGGGCGGGCGAGGAAAAGGTTCCAGAGATTCTCGAAATCAGTGCTGGCGGCCTGCCGGGCATGAAATGAGGCTGACCAGCGGCTTCATCGTCCGGCTGACGATAGATCAGATGGCTGTCGGCCTCCAGCGCTGTGAATACCGGCCTATGCCCGCCTTGGTGCGGTAGGTGGTCTGAAAACACCAGGCGCGCCGATATATTCGATGTCGTCCCGGCCAACGGGTCCGGCTTCGCCGGCCCTATGACAGGCTGCGGCCGAGACCCATACGCCTTAGATCATGGATCTATTTGTGATGCTGGTGCTGCTTTCCCACCCTTTATATCGACTGGTGGTTATGGGTCCCGGCCTTCACCGGGACGACATGTGCCTGCTTGACTCTCAAGTCAAGAGATTATATTCCTATTGCGTTCGGGCCGTGATGTTTCATGAGCAGCGCAACCCGGCCCCTGAGTGACGACGGTGGAGCGCCGGGAGGCGCAGCGCCTGTCGCATCAGGCGCGCATGGCCCTCGCCAGGCTGTGCGGCGGACTCGATCGCAAGAGTTCGCCAAAGGTGCCTCGCAAGCACCTTGGCGCCTCCCGGCGCTCCATCGTTCTCGCGTTCCGCGCGAGAAGTGGAGTTTGTAAAGCTCGGATGCATTGATTTGCACCGCGAGGCCAAGGGCGGCTGAGCATGCGTAAAAAGTTTTGCCCCGGTCGTCTCCGCGGACCGGAATCCACCACGATCTTGTGATTTTTTGCAAGCCTTCAAACCGCCAGGATTCGTCACGCCAGATGTTGAACACAGTTCATCCACAGATCGATTTCCGTCGCGACGGGATTGATGAATCATCGATCTGTGGTTCATAAGCCGTCTCCCTGCGGTCGCGATTCAGGTTCGCGATCTTCTCGCTAAGAAAGATACTGCGTGACCAAAACAGTCTCTCAACAGATCGCCGACGAGCTTGGTGTCCGTGAACAACAGGTCGAAGCCGCAGTCACCCTGCTTGATGGCGGCGCCACCGTTCCGTTTATCGCGCGATACCGCAAGGAAGCCACCGGCGCACTCGACGACGCGCAGCTCCGCACGCTGGAAGAGCGCCTAAACTATCTGCGCGAGCTCGAAGAGCGCCGCGTCACCATCCTCAGTTCGATTCGCGAGCAAGGCAAACTCGACGCCGCGCTGGAAGCTGCCATTCTCGCGGCGGACAGCAAGGGACGCCTCGAAGACATTTACCTGCCCTTCAAGCCCAAGCGCCGCACCAAGGCGGAAATCGCCAGGGAAGCCGGACTGGAGCCGTTGGCAGAATTGCTGCTCACGCAACCGGAGAACGATCCGCAAGCCACCGCATTGCCTTTCGTCGATGCAGGCAAGCAGGTCGCAGATGCGGCGGCAGCCCTCGACGGCGCGCGTTCGATTCTGGTTGAGCGGTTCGCCGAAGACGCCGATCTGATCGGCGGCCTGCGTGAACAAATGTGGTCGAATGGACTTCTCGCATCCAAGCTGCGGGACGGCAAAAAGGAAGCCGGCGCCAAATTCAGCGACTATTTCGACTTTAGCGAGCCCCTGAACAAGCTCCCGTCGCACCGAATCCTGGCGATGTTTCGCGGCGAGAAGGAAGAGATTCTCGATCTTCAGATGCTCCCGGATGCCACTCCTGCGACGCCGACAACGGTCAGCTCCTATGAATTGCGCATCAAGCAGCGCTTCGCCATTGCGGATCAGGGACGCCCCGGAGACCGATGGCTGGCTGAGACGGTGCGCTGGGCATGGCGCACCAAAATTCAGGTGCACCTCAACATCGATCTGAGGATGCGGCTGTGGACAGCCGCAGAGGAGGAAGCGGTCCGTGTGTTCGCCTCGAACTTGCGGGATCTGCTGTTGGCCGCGCCCGCCGGGGCGCGCGTGACCATGGGTCTCGATCCGGGATATCGAACCGGCGTCAAGGTTGCGGTGGTCGATGCAACCGGCAAGGTCGTCGCCACGACAGCAATTTTCCCCCACGAACCACAACGCCGCTGGGATGAAGCCCTTGCGATTCTCGGCAAGCTCGCGCGCGAGCATCGCGTCGAACTGATCGCGATTGGCAATGGCACGGCTTCCCGAGAGACCGACAAACTGGCGACCGAGCTGGTGAAGCTTCTTCCTGAGCTGAAAATGTCGAAGATCGTTGTGTCCGAAGCGGGCGCCTCGGTCTATTCGGCGTCCGCTTTCGCATCAGAGGAACTGCCGGGACTCGATGTCACGCTACGCGGCGCAGTTTCGATCGCGCGACGGCTGCAGGATCCGCTGGCCGAACTGGTCAAGATCGATCCGAAGTCGATTGGTGTCGGCCAGTATCAGCATGACCTCGGCGAAACCAAGCTGTCCCGCTCGCTCGATGCGGTGGTCGAGGATTGCGTGAACGCGGTCGGCGTCGATGCCAACACCGCTTCAGCCCCGCTGCTGGCGCGGGTATCAGGTATCGGTGCCGGACTCGCGCAAAGCATCGTCCAGCACCGTGATGCAAACGGTCCATTCCAGTCCCGCAAGGCGCTCAAGGAAGTGCCACGGCTTGGGCCGAAGGCGTTCGAGCAATGTGCGGGCTTCCTGCGCATCAATGCTGGCGAGGATCCCCTCGACGCATCCGGCGTTCATCCGGAATCATACCCGGTGGTGCGGCGAATTCTTGCGGCGACCAAAAGCGACATCAAGGCGCTGATCGGCAACGCCGAGGTTCTGCGGCAAATCAAGCCACAGACATTCGTCGATGACACGGTTGGTCTGCCGACGGTGACCGACATTCTGCGCGAGCTGGAAAAGCCCGGCCGTGATCCTCGTCCGGCCTTCAAAGCCGCGGTGTTTATGGATGGCGTCGAGAAGGTCAGCGATCTCAAACCAGGCATGGTTCTGGAAGGCGCAGTGACCAACGTCGCGGCATTCGGCGCATTTGTCGATATCGGCGTGCATCAGGATGGCCTGGTCCACATTTCGGCGATGTCGCGAACCTTCATCAAGGATCCGCGCGAGGTGGTGAAGTCCGGCGATATCGTTCGCGTCAAGGTGCTGGAAGTTGACGTGCCGCGCAAACGCATTGCGCTGACGTTGCGGCTCGATGACGAACTCGGCGCAAGGCCAGATCGCGCTGCCAAGAGCGAACCGCGTGGCAGTATCCGCTCATCTTCAAGCTCGCCAGCCCCACGCAAGGCGCCGCAATCCACCAGCACGTCAGGTGGCGGCGCGCTGGCCGACGCGCTTCGTCGGGCTGCCGAAAAGAACAAAGGGCGGTAAGCCGAAACCCGGCTAGAAAGAGAGCTGCCGCAGCGCGCGCCTCTTGATCCTCAACGAGGCAGAGGTGCGCGCCAAGGTACCTGGATTCAGCGCAGGAACGCACCGTCACCTTGCATGCGCACCCAGTTCGGCCATGAATTGCTTCAGATGCACCTGCCAGGCAGGAATATCCAGATCGAACGTCGCGCGAATCTTGCGCGTGTCGAGCAGCGAATTCTTGGGACGCGCGGCAGCCGTGCGATACTGCGCTGACGCGATCGGAATGACCTTGTCTTCCTCAACACGCAACGACCAGCCATGTCGCTTTGCTTCGCGTATCAATTCCACTGCATATCCGTGCCAGGACACCCTCCCCGAAGGCGCAAGGTTGAAAACGCCGCGCCCTTTTTCCGCATCGTGTCCACAACAGTCCACGATACGCGCGGTGACATCGGCGATGAATTCAGCAGACGTCGGAGCGCCAACCTGATCGTCGACGATCCGGAGTTCGTCCCGCTCTGCGGCCAGTCTCAGTATCGTTTTGGCGAAGTTGTGCCCTGCCAAACCGTAAACCCATCCAACCCGAACAATCGTGTGATTATCTGTTGCGGTGAAAATCGCCCGATCACCAGCGAGTTTTGCGCGACCGTAAACGTTCAGGGGAGATGGCATATCATCCTCAAGATAAGCCGTCTCTTTCGCGCCGTCGAACACATAGTCGGTGGAGTAATGGATCAACCGTGCGCCCAGCGCTTCAGCCTCTTCAGCGATAACGCCCGGCGCAACGGCATTGGCGCTAAAACAGCCCTCGGCATCCTTCTCGGCCTTGTCGACCGCCGTATAGGCGGCGGCGTTGATGATGATGTTCGGTCGCACGCCGCGGATTACGTCCCGCAGCTGATCGACATTCGCAAGATCGCAAGCCTCCCGATCAGGAGCGAATACTTCGCCGCGACCCGCAAGGCGCGCCTGCATGGCAGAACCAACCTGGCCACTTTTTCCAAGCAGAAGGATGCGGGGCACCGTCATCGCGTAGAACAACCCGGCAAGCCAACGAGATCAGCTGGATTCATGGCAGCAGTTCGCTTGTCTGTATCCATAACCAGCGCAGTTTCATTGTATCTCAAGGCCCCGATGGGCGTCACTGTAACCGGCTCCGCCGGGAAAAAGTAGAGCGCAGAATGAGAGCTGAATCCGTTGAACGTCGCACGACATCCATCCGCTATTTGCAACAGGAGCCATAGCGCGCCGGTATCCGCGGCCGCGCAGCATGAAGTTTCGCAATGCAGTATCATCCGATGTTAAACATCGGATGATTGCAACAGCAAACCAGCCCGTGCTAGCGTCTCGGGAACGCCGTCATAGAGAACGGCGACTGGGAGACGGAAACCGGTGGCAAAACCCCGCCCGAGGACTATCAGCAGAGTCGTCAAGCCCGGACGCATTCACGCCGTCCTGGCGACGCTCGGCAGCGAAATCGCGCGTGACGTTATTCCGGTCGGTGCCACGCTGCCGCCTGAGCCCGATCTTGAAGCACGTTTCGGCGTCGGGCGTGGCGTTGTTCGCGAGGCGATCAAGACACTGGCTGCAAAAGGGCTTGTCAGCGTCGGCCCGCGTCACGGTACCCGCGTATTGCCTCGCCACGACTGGAGCTTGCTCGACCGCGATGTTCTGAGCTGGTTGGTCGGCAAAGGCGATCCGGATCGCGAGTTGTTGCTGGAAATCCAGGAAGTACGCTCGATCATCGAACCGGCGGCGGCGGCATTGGCCGCCAAGCGCGCGACAAAGACCGATCGGCTGCGCATCAACGCAGCATTGGCGGCGATGGAGACGTCGCACGATCAGGCCAGCGCCATTGCCGCCGACAAGGCGTTTCACCTGGCCGTCCTGGACGCGACCCACAATCGGGTGTTTCAGGGGTTCCGGGGCGCGATCGATACCATTCTCAGCACGGTTTTTCTGGTCGCCGTCGGCAGTGTCGGCTGGTTCGACGACAATCTACCCAATCACGCCTCCGTGGCGCACGCCATCGACGAAGGCAATTCCCGCAAGGCGCGGGCCGCGATGGAGCAGGTGCTCGGGTTCACCGAATCCAAACTCTCAAAACGAAAATCCGGCGGAGCACGGCTTTCGCCGAGTCAATCCACAGCCAAGCCGAAGACTCAGAGGAAGCAGTATGTATCGTGATATGAAGGGCTCGACCCATGTGCTCGCGTCGCCGGAGATCGCGGTGGTCGCGATCCCGGAAGACGAGCGCGTCTGGGTGCCGCAAGCTCCCGACGTCTGGTTCAGGCCGCTGATGCTGAACACCCGGCAGGGCCAATGGTGCAATCTGCTACGGGTGCGAAAGTCCGGCGTACTGTCGCGGCATCTACATCCGAATCCTGTTCATGGTTTTGTGCTGAAGGGAAAGTGGTTCTATCGCGAGCACAAATGGGTTGCCACAGAGGGCTCCTACGTGTTCGAGCCGCCGGGTGAAATTCACACCCTCGTTGTGCCTGAAGACACTTCCGAGATGATCACCTTCTTCAACATCCAGGGATCGATGGTTTATCTCGACGAGCAGAACAAGCACGTCGGGTATGAGGACGTATTCACCAAGATCGACATGTGTCGCGCTCATTATGAAGCGAGCGGCCTCGGTCGCGATTACGTCGACCAGTTCGTGCGATGATGGACGGGTCCGCCATACCGCACGAGACAGCGTCTGCAGCGTGGGCGTCGATCTGGTACGCTGGGAAACGCGTGCTTGTGACCGGCGGCACATCGGGAATTGGCGCGGGCATCGCACGCGGCTTTATCGAGGCAGGCGCCAGCGTCTCTGTCGCCGGCGTCGGCGATGCCGAAATCGCGGCAGCAGCTTCCGATCCCGTGCTGAGCAAGGCGCGCGCGCATCAACTGGATGTGCGTGATGGCGACGCCATCAAATCCTTGATCGATTCCCTTGACGGCCTCGACGTGCTGGTCAACTGCGCAGGCGTCATTCGCCGCGGCGAGGAACTAGATCCCGATGTGTTCCAGTCGGTGATCGATATCAATCTCAACGGCACCATGCGGATGTGCGCTGCCGCGCGACCATTATTGGCGAGTTCGAATGGCGCGATCGTCAATCTGGCGTCGATGCTTTCATTCTTTGGCGGCGGTCTTGTTCCCGCATATGCAGCCAGCAAGGGCGGCATCTCGCAACTGACCAAGTCGCTCGCAATCGCCTATGCGGGAGATGGCATTCGCGTCAACGCCATTGCGCCGGGATGGATTCAAACGCCCCTCACCTCCGCGCTGCAAGCCGATCCGGCACGCAGCCAGCCAATTCTCGACCGCACGCCGCTCGGGCGATGGGGAAAGCCATCGGACCTGCTCGGCGGCGTTCTCTATCTGTGTTCGCCAACCGCATCTTTCGTCACCGGAGCAGTCCTCGTCATTGATGGAGGATATGCCATCGCATGACGGCGATGTGGCGACGTGCCGCGCATCCCGCAGCTTGATCGCGATTAGTCTAAGGGCGCTGAACAACAAGTGCCCCTCAAGAAACAACAACAGTATCGGCCGGAAACATAGGTCGCAGGGAGGTACCGTGCTGGTGATACCCAGTCAGAAGATTCGGCCGAGATGGATGACGCGAGGCTTCAGCTCCGTCGTGGGTGCTGCGATGTTCGTGGCGCCCCTGCTCGTCCTCGTCATCCTGTGGGCCATTGTGGTCCCGCTGTTCCAGATCAATCCGCGTGTTTTCCCATCCTTAGGTGCGGTCGGAACAGCTGCAATGGATTCGATCCGCGACGGCACGCTGATCAATCATGTCGGCGCGAGCCTGTTGCGCGTCGGGCTTGGCACATTGATCGGCGTCGTCACTGCTGTGCCGCTCGGGATCGCGATGGGCGTCAGCCCTGCAATCTCCACATTTCTAACGCCGCTGTTTCGCTTCTTCTCTGTGTTGGCTGGAATTGCGTGGATTCCAATTGCAACGCTTTGGTTTGGATACGGGTTCGGCGCGATTATCTTCGTGATCTTCAATGCCGTGTTTTTTGTGGTCGCCTACAATACGCTGCTCGGCGTCTCGACCATTCCCTATTCGCTGCGTAACGCCGCCGCGTCGCTCGGCGCCGGACGCTGGGCGCTGTTGACCCAGGTTCTGCTGCCCGGCGCGCTGCCAAACATCGTCACGGGAATCCGCACTGGGCTCGGTTTTGCCTGGCGCGGACTGATCGCGGCGGAGATGATCGCAACGAATGTCGGCCTCGGCTACATGCTGTTCGTCGCCCGCGATTTCTATCGCACGGAAGTCATCGTGCTCGGCATGATCGTTATCGGTGTGCTGTGGCTGCTGATCGATCGTCTGCTGCTGGTTCCACTGGAGCGCTCGACCATCGAGCGCTGGGGCATGGTGAGGCGCGCATGAACATCATCCTGAAAGGCTGGAGCGCTTATACTCGGATGACAGTTCGCTGGCCGGGCCTCGCCGCCGTGATTCCGTTCATTCCGGTGGTTCTGCTCTGGACCGCGATCTCTGAGGCGGGAGTATTTCCCCGCGCATTCTTTCCCGGTCCCGGCGATGTCGTACGGTCGTTCTTCACGCTCACATATAAAGGCATCCTGCCCGACTACCTTCAGGACAGCCTGATCCGGCTGATCACCGGCGCTGCGGTCGGCATGGCGCTGGGCATTCCGCTCGGCATCCTGATCGGCACCAGCCGCTGGGCGCATCGCGCCTGCTGGCCGGTCCTGCTGTTCTTCCAGGCCATCGGCGACATCGCGTGGCTGCCGATCCTGCTGATCTGGTTCGGCTTCGGTCTCACCACCATGACCTTCGTGATCGTCTACACGGTTCTGTTTCCCGTGGTGCTTAACACCGTACTCGGCGTCGAATCCGTGCCGCGCGATCTCGCACGCGCCGCCCGCAGCCTCGGAGCGTCGCGCGCACGTGTCCTCTGGGAAGTGACGCTGCCGGGCGCATTGCCCAACATCATCACCGGCCTGCGCAACGGCCTCGGCTACGGCTGGCGTGCGCTCATCGCCGTGGAAATCATCGTCGGCACCAGCGGCATCGGATTCATGATGTTCGATGCGCGCCGTGCCGGCTCCACCGTCGAGATCATTCTCGGCATGATCATTCTTGGACTGCTTTGGTACATCGTTGACGCCTGGATTCTCGCGCCGATCGAGCGCGCAACCGGCAAACGCTGGGGATTGGTGACATCATGAGCACGCTTTCGATCCGCAATCTTGCAAAGACCTACTTTGATCCGTATGCCGGCGAGCATGTCACCGCCGTCCGGGATGTCTCGCTCGATGTCGAGCAGGGCGAATTCGTTTCGGTGGTCGGGCCATCCGGCTGCGGCAAGACTACGATCCTCAACATGGTCGCCGGTTTCATTCCGCACTCCGGCGGCGAAATCCTGCTGAACGGAAAGGCCATCGACGGTCCCGGCCCTGAGCGCGGCGTGGTGTTTCAGTCCTTTGCCCTGTTTCCATGGAAGACCGTTCTGGACAATGTCGGCTTTGGTCCGAAAATGCGCGGCGTTCCAAAAGCCGAGCGGGACAAGATCGCGCACGAGTATCTTGCACTCGCGGGTCTGACCCACGCCGCGAACCGTTATCCCAACGAACTGTCCGGTGGCATGCAGCAGCGTGTCGGCGTGGTGCGCGCGCTCGCCAATAATCCAGCCGTCCTGCTGATGGATGAGCCATTTGCCAGCGTCGATGCGCAGACGCGCATGACGCTCCAGGAAGAACTCACCCGCATCTGGCAGGAGCGTCGCCCGACGGTGATCTTCATTACTCATGACGTGCCTGAGGCGGTATTCCTCGCCAACCGCGTCGTCGTTCTTTCAAAGGGCCGCGTTCTCGACCAGATCAAGGTGGATCTGCCACGCCCGCGTGTCTGGGACGACCTGATCGAGGACGACACCTTCAAGAGATTATCCGCACAGGTGCTGCATATGGTGCGTTCCGCATGAGCCTTGCATCCGAAGCCCTGCGTTCGACCAAGGGACGCGTCGTGCTCGGCGTGGTCGCCGCGTGGCTCTGCTTCCAGCTCTGGCTGACGCTCGCCGCGCCAATGAAGATTTCGCCGGAGCTCAAAGGTACTTCCGAGAAGGTCAATATACAGATCGAACTGCCATTCACACCTGAGCGCTTCCACGTTCTCGCGTTCCAGCAATATGGAAGGGTCGCCGGTGCGGACGACCATTCGATAGCACTACGAGGAGTCAAACGAACGGATCTCAACGCGGTTGCCCGGCCTTACTGGGTAACGAGCGTCGGGCCGATAAAAGAGGGAGGATAGTAATGAGACGATTGTTGATGTTGGGAGCTGCACTGATGCTGGCATGCGCGCCGGCGCAAGCGCAGACGATGGTGAAAGTCAAAGCCGGCATGGTGACCGGCATTGATCAGATCGGACTTCCGATTGCGCTCGAACGCGGTTTCTTCGAAAAGAACGGCCTCGATGTCACGATCGCCCGGCCCTACGCGACCGGCGTCGATGCCCTGAATGCGCTGCAGGCTGGCGAAAGTGAAATCGTTCAGGTCGGCGTGCCGATGATTGGCGCCGTCCTGCGCGGAATGGATCTTGTCGCGCTCGGCAACTACAGCGGAAATGCGACCAAGGCCGGTTCTGATGCAACCATGGCGGTGATCGCGCGCGAAGGCGCAGGAATCGTCAAAGGCGACCTCGCAAGCCTGAAGGGCAAGAAGATCGCGGCCTCATTCGGCACAATCAATCATCTCTATATTCTGGCCATCCTCGAGAAGGCCGGCCTGAAGCCGGACGACGTGACGCTGGTGAACACGCCGCCACCGGATATGACAGTTGCGCTGCTCGCCAAGGGCATCGATGCATTCTCGGCGTGGGATCCATGGCCCATCGTTGCGAGCAAGGACGTTCCCGGCTCCATTGAGGTGATCCGGGGCGGTGACGTGATCTCGTATCTCGGCTTCAATGTCGCCTTGCGTCCATGGGTCGAAAAGAATGGCGAGACCATCGAGAAATTCCTCGCCGCCGTCTCCGAAGCCGACCAGTGGATGCGCAAGAATTCGAAACAGGCCGCTGGAATCGCGACCCGCTGGATTCCAGGCCTGAAGCCGGAAATCGCCGAAGCGGCGATGCAGTTCAATATCCAGCAGGCAGACCGGCGTTTGTCCGCGAATAACTTCCGCGCACTTTGGAGCGCGGAGGACCGCCTCGCTCGACTTGGCATCTTGAAGTCAACGTTCGACGTCAACAAGCACATCGAGCCGAAGCACATCCTGAAGGTGATGAAGGATAAACCTGAACTGTTCGCCGACTTACCGCCGATTCCGGCGAACGTGGCGATCGGTCCGGGCTACGTCTTCAGACCCTGAAAACCAATCCACGTGACGGGCGGGGATCTCCCCTGCCCGTCGCATGGGTCTTCCGCATCTATGCCGGTCGGAATGATGAAGACTTCGTTGTCGGAGAACGACTTTTCAAACGCCTCGATGGCTCTTTCTCAAAGCCTCGTTACGGACGTAGTCGATAGCAGCAATGCCGGCTCCCGGCCTTGCCAGTGGCGATCACGCCGTCAAGCTGGCGGAGCACATCGCAGCGACAATCGACCTTGATACGTCGCGAAAACCCGCACCTGTCGCCAAGGCACCGGTGCGAAAAACGAAGGGAGCAAGACGCTAGGCGCGTCCCTCCTTCGGACCGCCGCGAATTCGCCGATTGATCTGTGACCTGGTTCACATACCCCTATTCGGACCTAGGCTATTGAAGCGCTTCCTTCACAGGAGGCTCTCATGCAAGCCCCAATAGGAAAAATTGCCCATCTAGACCTAGCTAGCCGACGGAACTGGACAGTGTGTTGGCGATGGTCGATTTCGATTTTGGCCGCGGAGTTTGTTCTTGTTGTCGCCCTGGTTGGATTCGCTCTCGAGTCCCGGCCGGACTCGCGGGTGAAATCCGAATCCGTGCAGGTGCAACAGGCGCAACAGCACAGACCCAGTGCAAACCGCAAAGCGTGTCCGCTCGTTGAACTCCGAAAAACACTGGAGCTTTAGCGATCAATCCTGCGAGCGCTCAGCCATGACCTTCAACGATTCCACATCGATCACAGTAATCGAGCCACGTTGAAGGCGAACGAGCTTGCGCTCGGCCCACTCATGCAGTTGCTTGTTGACACTTTCCCTTGACATGCCAAGCATCTCGCCAATTTCCTGCTGCGTGATGGCGATTTTCTTGTCCAAGGCCGCTCCCGGTCTATCGATCAGACGCATAAGTGCCTTGGCCAGCTTGCCTGACAACTCAGGAAATATGACTTGCTCCACATGATCGCTGATCCAGCGCAATCGGACACAGAGCAGTTCTATCAATTTTGTCGCCAACACCGGCTGGGAGGCAAGCAAGGTTAGAAAATCCCGCCGATCAATGACAAACAACTCGCAGTTAGAATTTGCGATCGCGTCAGCAGTTCTGGCGAGACCATCAAGGACCGCTATCTCGCCAAACATTTCTCCAGCATCGACCATGTTGAAGATGGCCCCTCGGCCATCGGCGGATGAGACGCCGATTTTCACCGTGCCGCTGATAATGAAAAAGAGGCTTTGGCCGGGATCCCCTTTTGCGAAAATTGTTGCCCCACGTTTGAAGGTTCTCTTTCTGGCGTAACGGCACAGTTGATCTAACGCATCCCTTTCAAGGTCGCGAAACAGGGGATGGCTGCGCAAGACATTCGTCTTATCGCCGGCAGGGAGGGCTGCTTTTGGTCTGTCGTCCTGAAGCATCAGTATATGGCTCAGTTGCAAAGCGACTGAATGTCTTCCTATCCGGAGATGATCACGGCAAAGGGACGACGGGCAACGTAATTTTGGTTGAATCTCAATCAATTACAGCTGCGATGCAGCAACGCGCAATATACTAGACGCATCCCTTTGGCGCGCGTCCATTTTTTGAGCTCCCGATCCGGGGGCGAGTCCGTCTTGCTATTGTCAAAGGAACCCTTAAACCTAGCCTAGGCCCAAAACTGCGGGGCTGCCGTTAACATAGGGCAGCGTAGCTTGGTTGGCAGCACAAATCACCAGTGCACTTATTGCGGTTTCCTTATGGAACCCACAGCCCGGTTTTGCGGCGGCTGTGGACGCCCGAAGGCCCGCTCCGGCGACACGGCGGCGCACGCGCTTTCCTTTCTGCAATCCAACATACCCGCTGACCTCGCAGACCGCATCTTGCGCTCCGGCGGAGCAATGTTGGGTGAACGCAAACATGTCACGGTTGTTTTTGCGGATGTCCGCGATTCAACTGCCCTCATCGATCAGCTCGATCCGGAGGAAGCGCTCCAGGTTCTCGGTCCTGTCCTCAAGAATTTGATGGATGCGGTCCATCATCACGAAGGCTTCGTGAACCAGACACTTGGCGACGGGATCATGGCGCTGTTCGGCGCCCCTATCGCGAGGGAAGATCATGCGGTTCAAGCGTGCAGCGCGGCACTTGCGATGCGAACCGCTGTCGATGAGCTTAATCGCGCAACCGGAAGAGACATCGCCATTCGCATCGGCATGAATTCCGGTGAGGTCGTCATCCATTCGATCGGCAATAATCTCGCGATGAACTATGACGCTGTTGGGAAGAGCGTTCATCTGGCTGCACGGCTGGAAGAGATCGCAAGGCCCGGCAAGATCATGCTCTCTGCGGCAACCCATGATCTTGCCAAAGGCTTCGTGACGGTCCAGCCGCTCGGATTTGCCAACGTAAAAGGCGTCTCGGAAGCCATTGAAGTTTTCGAGTTGACCGCAATGCGGATACGGACCCGGTGGCAGGTCCGATCCGCGCGAGGCCTTAGCGTCCTCGTGGGCCGTCAGAACGAGCTGCGCTGCCTGAGAACCGCACTCGAAGATGCCGCGGCCGGAAATGGGCAATCGCTAACCATTGTCGCTGCGGCAGGACTGGGAAAATCCCGGCTGATACACGATTTCATCCGGAACCTGTCTGATGAGTGGACTGTGCTCGAGACCGCTTGCCCCTCGCAACGCACGAGCTCGAGCTACTATCCCATCAGCATTCTGATCCGAGCCATGTTTGAGATCGGCGCTGATGACAATCCGGAAATCGTTATCGATCGCGTCAAGGACGGGATCAATCGACTGGACCCCACACTCTCGGCTTTCCTGCCCCCAATTCTCTCGCTGCTGGATCTCAGCGCGGACGATCAAGACTGGAAAAAGCTGGAACCATCAGAGAGGCGGCTCAGGACTATCGAAGCCGTAAAATCGCTTATTCTTCGCCTCGCGCAATCAAAACCCCTGGTCATCCTGATCGAGGACCTGCACTGGAGTGATGCGGAGACAAGGCTCATTCTACAGAGTCTGGCCGGCGCGCTGAACGGAATGAAGATCGTTCTGATCGCAACCCAGCGCCCAGAGGGCGCGCCGCCCGATCGCGGCACAACGCGCCTGGACCTGTCACCGCTTGACGATGCGACCTCTCACCAACTGATCGACTGGCTCATGGGCGAGGACGGCAGTCTCGCCCCGATAAAGAGGCGGATACTAACCCAGGCCCAAGGCAACCCACTGTTTATGGAAGAACTTGTCCAGACGCTTAAAGAGACGCGATTTCTTGACGGGCATCCGGGCAGCTATCGGATCGCCAAGAAGACCGGACGAGTTGAGATTCCGCCAACCATTCATTCGGTGCTCGCAGCGCGCATCGATCTGCTGGATGGCTTTCCAAAATCTTTACTCCAGACCTCAGCCGTCATTGGCATGGAAATTTCCGTCGATCTCCTTTCGGGAATGATGGATGTAACCCCGGCCGAAGTATCAGATGAGCTTCGAACGCTGGAAATCGCGGACTTTCTTCGAAAAATCAGGAGCGCCACCTCCGCCGACTATTCTTTCAAACACGAGCTCACACGGGAGGTTGTCTATAGCACCATGCTGCTGGGCCTTCGGCGCTCGCTTCACGCCAAAGCTGTCGAGGTCATCGAGTCTCGTTTCGCCGACCGCCTTGACGAGCACATTGATCGGCTCGCTGATCACGCGTTCCATGCCGGGCTATGGGAAAAGGCAGTTCCCTACCAGTTGCGCAGTTGCCGGCGTGCCATCAAACGCGGAGCTAATCAGGACGCCGTTAGCATCTGTGAACGCGGCCTTGAGACCCTGTCGCATCTACCAGCGTCAGCCGCGAAGATCAAAGCCGGAATTGATTTCCGTCTCGCGCTTGTGATCGCGCTCGAACCACTCGGCAAACATCGCCAGATTGCGGATGTTTTGCGCGAAGCGAGCCGTCTGGCCGACCCCTTTGGAGACCCGCAGCGCACTGCCGCGGTTAATTGCCAGCTTGCTGTGGCGCTTTGGAGACTTGGCGAACATCCAGCAGCAATGTCAGCCGCCGAGACCGCGAGGGGCATTGCCAATCAGATCCGGGATTCATCGCTCCAGTTCGCCTCGCTTCTCATTGTCGGAATTGTTCATCACGAGACAGGAACTTTCGCGGCATCGGTCGATATTCACGAACGGTGTATTGCGCTTGAAACGCCGGAGCTTGACCAGAAACGCGCCGGATGGGCCGCCTACCCCAGCGTCCTCTTGCGTACCTTCATGGCGGACTCTTTGATTGAACTCGGTGACCTCGGACGCGCGCAGGCGGTGGCCGAGGATGCCAGCCGGCGCGCCGAGATCCTGGATCACGCTTACTCACGAGCGAACATCAATCACGTGCTCGGACGTCTGCGCACCGCGCAAGGGCGATACGCCGAGGCGATTGCCCTCTTGCGTGAAAGTTGGCAGACCTGCCTCGATCTCGAAATGGTCCAGATGTATCCGGTCTTTGCAGCCCGAATGGGGGAAGCGCATCTCGCGGCGGGCGACGTCGAAACCGCTCTTGATATCCTGTCGGTGCCTGAACGACTGGACGTGCCGCTGGCTGAACATTCGTTCGGCTGGCGCTATCTTTTCCTCGCTCAAGGTCGGGCTTTGCTCGCAGCCGGCCGGCTCGCAGAAGCACATGCGGCAGGTAAACGCGCTCTCGCACTTGCCGAACAACGAGGGGAATCGCCACAACAGGCATATGCAGCGCATTTGCTCGGTGAGATCTCACGCGCCGCAGATCCGCAGGACCTCATCGTGACGGAAGCGCATTTCAAGCGCGCTCTTCAACTTGCGGAAGAATGCGGCATGCAGACGTTGATAGCGATGTGTCGTCAGTCCCTCGAAAATAGCGCAAACCAACGCGGCGAACCCAGCATCGCACGCAGATGAGCCGCGCTCAGACCGGCAAATGTCCAGTTGACGTCAAACAAGCTCAGGTCGCGCCAATGCACGTACTGCCTCAATGCCGGGCAGGAAAAAGTACGCACCTCCGCGGACCCTGACAAACGGGCGTGGCCGGTCGACATAGTGGTTGGTTGGACGATCCTGAATGGTGACCACATCTCCAGCGCAACTGAAATGCCCGAACGGATCCGTTCCCGCATGAAGGCCGCCGAAGTGAGTGTTGTTGAGCCATGAATGCTGGATCATTTCGAACTGTCCGGCGATGTCGGCATTGAGAGCAATGAACGAGATCCCGCGCGACGCTTGCTTGCCGGCCGAACTGTTTCTTTCCGCATCGAGCCGTTCTCCATACGGCCTGCCACGCCGGATGATACGATGCATTTTTGAAAGGCGCAGCGCTGTGTCGGCGTCAGGTCCTATCGTATCCCGGGGATTTGCGCGGCGAATGTGCGCTCCTATCGGGCACGCCATGCCAAAGCGATCATCGAAATGGTAGAGAAAATCGTTGCGCGGAGATGCGTCGGGACCCCGGTCAACAGGAACCAAGGGATGCCCTTCGCGCGTTCGCCCAACCAGCCGCGCCGCGATTTCTTCCCGCGCTGGCTCATCGGCCCTCCCGTATACGCGCTCTGCTGTGCTTACAACAAAGTCATTAAAGGCGCGCACATCCTGCTCGAGTTGCCGGAAAACGAGGTAGGTACCGTTACGCCGAATGTCCCGCGCTTCCGCACCCTTGCTATCCTTTGTGCCGGAGATACTTGAGATACGGATACGGCGTTCGTTCCTGTAACCGAGAATGAACTCACCCGGCTTGACGAGATGAATGCGCTTTTCGTCAGCGGTCAGCTCCTTGTTCTCCTCTGGATCGCCGGAACTCTTCTTGCGCTTCTTGCTTGCCCTGGGTGATCCTTCGATCATCGGCTGGGAAATTCCATCCTTGAAGCCAAAATGCTCCTTGCGATCCTCATAAACTCGACCTTCGAGAACAATGCGCTCGCCGTTTTGCCGCGATGCTGGCTTGGCTGCGCCCGCCATGGCTTTGATCTCTGCATCGACGAATGCCATGAGAGAGGATCTGTCGCTGGCGTAGAGCAGCAACATTCCGTCGATGTCCCGGCTCCCATTCCAGCCACCCCACTCCCAGAATTCAGGAGAACTGTCGCCGAGGTCTCCGAGAATGTTGGATCGACGCGAAGGACCTACCGCCGTTGGCTTGGGCGCCATGCCTTCGAGAAATTCCGGAGAGAAACTGTTCAGCGCGCTATCGCTGACGGTAATGTGCTTCAGGCCGGACGCCGTGAGCGCCAGATTGATCGCTTGCCTGTCCCCGCGAGCAACGGCGCATGTCAGACGCTCGGCCAGCGAGCCCATCCATCGCTTTGCAGCATCGACCTTGTCGGGTTCGAAGTGCCAGAAGAGATAGGCGGAGAACGGCAACTTCGGATATCCGCTCAACACAAGCCTTTGAACATCCTCCCACTCAACCTTCTCCATGGCAATTTACCCACAGTCAGAGGTTTCGAAAGATCGCGTCGATTTCACCATAGCTTAATGGCTTGAACAGGGATTGTCTCAAGGCGGTATTGGCGTTGATATTGATGACACCAAGCGTTGGATATGCGCCATACCAAACGATCGTTTCGACCTGGCTTTGCCGCACGTAAGCCTTGAAGGGTTGTTCGGCCTGCGCGCCTCTCCAGAACAGAAATTTCGATGCAGGGAAACCGTAACGCTTGCCACCTGCGCTGACAAACGTGTTTGACCAGATGGCGTTCAGGCCTTTGACTGCCGCCAGATCGATGAATTCGTTGAGATAGCTCTCCCAGGCGCCGCCAAAATTATCGAGAAACAACAGCCGTCGTCCTCCATCAATCATAACCCAGCGCGCGGAAAGGATTGTAGGTATCCCGCCGAGTTCCCCGCGATTGAACCAGAAACGGGAAAGCAGATTGATGACGAACAGTGCTAGGCGCAATAGCCAGCGCCGGACAAAGCCTGGCTTCACAGCCGTGATACTCGCGAGGTGATTTTGATATCTGTTGATGCCGCCTTCCTCACGCGTGCACTTTCTCGCATTCTCCTGGGCTCGCGCAATGAGTTCAGAAGGATCGGCAAAACGCCGTTTGTCTCCAGTCTCGAGCACTCTGATTACCCCGAAAATGGCGAGACCGATGGCGTAGAATGCCAGGATGCCGATGAGGCCGTAGGCCACGATTCCAAAGACGGCGAAGACGATGGACCGCATAATCGTCGCAATCTGTAGACCGAAGCCAAGCGGAATATGGCGCGCAATGAGCAACGCACCCACGGCTACTGCGATGACCATCGCGAACCTGTCAAGATCGAGCAGCAAACGCCGCACATTCTCGCGAACGGCATCGTATGGCCGTAGTTCAACAGCGAGCTTCAGAGACGTCGTCCAATAGTTCAGAACCAAGAGAACGACGCCAAGAAGAAGCAGTCGCCATGTGATTGAAGCTGCCGCGACGAACGATACCCAAAATCCAGACTGCGTTCCCACAACTTCTTCGGATCGAGCCGCAGTCATTCCTGGAATGACAGCCAGTACAACAGATCCGACAAGGAAAATGATCAGCGTGTATCTGAAGATAACCGCAAGTTGCAATGGAAACCGATTGATGAAAAGCTGGTCGTGAGGGTTTTTAGTCCAACTGGTGAGGAAGAGTTCAATGATGCGAACGACCAGCCAGATGCAACTCAATGCGATGAGAATGTGCAGGATCGCGGGCTCAATCGTGATGTAATTTGAAACCCGCGGAAACCAGGAAGTGAGAAAGCTTCCGACGCTGGCGCCCATCTGGGTCACCTGCTCGGAGGCTCGAATAATATGATCATGCAGGACAAACGGCCCCAAACCGAACGGCGCCCCGACAGCGATGCCGGTGCCGCACACTATGACGAATGCTGCAATGATCGCTGACGAGACAATCCATGAGCGCTGCCGCACCTCCCGCGGTATGGGTGCCTGCTGCTCTGCCCAACGATTGTCATCCTGGCCGCGGATAACATGACGCCGCACCGCTTCAAGAAATCCCGATGATCGCGCAGGAATAGCTTCGCCTGACGACCATTTGCTTGAGAGGAACGACACGATCTTGTTACGGACGAGGCTTTCGCCCTTCACTTGAGCAACCGAACGCCCCGGACTCCCGCAGAAGAACGTATTCGCGCCGACGTCGTGGCGCATGAGGTATTCCTTGATCAACTGAGAAGCCGCAAGTCCAGAGGACGGATAATCGGTGCAATGCCGGTACACCTCATGTATGCCCTTCGATGCGACATCGAGCAGTTCACCAAGAAAGTCGTCAGTTGGACCATCGAATGTCGCTTCGAACACGAGACTTGGAGCAAATTCGCTATCCGCATCGAGCACGACAAAACTGCAAAAATGCAGACTTGCGATTCTATCGAACCGAAATAGCGGTTGGCATTGCAGAAAGTCGCCGGCTGGACGCGGTTCAGCGGTGTCACGCAAGTATTTCCGGCAGGCCTCCACGCGTCCGGGCTCGAGCGGCGTAATGATGGTCGTGTA
This sequence comes from Afipia massiliensis, assembly GCF_014203115.1. Classification (GTDB taxonomy): domain Bacteria; phylum Pseudomonadota; class Alphaproteobacteria; order Rhizobiales; family Xanthobacteraceae; genus Afipia; species Afipia massiliensis. The sequence goes on from NZ_JACHIJ010000001.1 coordinate 950,876, forward strand.
GTTCGGGTTCACCGTTCCTGCGCTCCAACGGCTTGCGTGTTAAACGTAAGCACAAATGAACAGGGCGCGGGGCCCTCGTAACGGACTTGGCCGTCGCGTCCGGATGCGCGCGCAAGATCAGGAAGGCGCAATAGCGCCCGCACCATTTCCATGAGGGCGTTCTCAGCAACGTATTTGCCAAAGCAACGACGCTCTCCATCGCCGAAGTGAATGTAACTCTCGATCGGGCGTTTCGGATCGAAACGCCACGGACGCGGAAAGGCGTCCTGATCGAACATCGCGGCCAGCGGACCAGCGAGAATGCGCGCTCCTGATGGAACGACGCGCGCGCGCTTCGTTCCATTTGCAATAACTGCCTCGCGCGGAGCATCGCGCACCAACAACGGAAGCATCGGTCGAAACCGCAGCGCCTCGTAGATATAGTGTGCAAGCGCATCCTGCGATTGCCTTACACGCTTTTCCGCCGATTTTCGATCCCCTTCGGATGCCGTGCTCTCTAGGCTTTGTTCGTGCGCTTCTGCGCGATCGAGCGCGACGGCCAGCTTCTGCGCTTCTCGCAAGGCTTCCGGGCGCGCTACGAGTTGATCAACCGTGTGAGCGGTCCCACGAACAACCGTTGCCAAGCCGGTCGCAACCAGACCGGTCAGGTATCGGCGAATCCAATCTTCATCAAACCAATTCGGCTTATCGCCAACGTTAAGCAACGCAGTCAATCGCGTCAGAAGATTGTCTGGCAGGTTGCTCTGATGCGAAGTGGTGATCGACGATTTAGAAACTGCAATCTCTTCCAGCAGAAGCTGCGTCAAGCTGATCATATCGTCACGCGAATCGATCCAGGGTTGTGAGCCGACCGGTGGATTGACCATGATGATACCGGCCAGGTTGCGCGTCGCGCGCGCCATGCTGCGCTTGTCGCCCTTCAGCGGAGGAACGCCGAAATAGTCGGCGGCGATGCGGACGACAACCGGCTCCGCAAGTTCCGCTACCATGTCTATCTTGCCGTTGGCCGCAGCTATCCGCTCACGGCACTCTTCGGCAACAGTCCTCTTAATAGTCAGCGGATCAACGTCTCGCTTGACGACATTCTGGAGAAGCTTCCGCTCGCGTTGGTGTTGCTCGCTCCAGTCTACCGTCATTAGGAATGGCCCCCATGGCATTCCTGGTTCGATCACTTCACCAAGGGTGAAATCATCGAAGCGATTGAGAACCTCCCGAACGTCACTCATCTTGGTGAGGATGACGAGCTTGCCAAAGATCGAGATGGGGCGCACACGACGAAGCACCGTTAAAACGATCTTAAGCAACCAAAGGTGTGAGAAGATGTAGGAGCTGAAACGGTAGCCGGCCATCTGCCTGGCCAGCGAAATCTTTTCGACACATCGTGTCAGCGAACCACTATCAGTTGCCCGCCAGCGCGGACCTTCGACCATTGATTCAGGAACGTTCGTACCCATGACGACATCCCGCAATTATCTTTGGCGGCGTACGCGAAAAAAATTCGGATCGGCAATCAAATGGTCAGCACGGCAAGCTGCATGATACCATCTTCGGAACCGAGCAGCCACACCTGCAACTTCACCGACAAGAGCAGGAAAGTGGCTGCCTCGACGCGCGGAAGCGGCCAAGAGCCTTACAAAATTGTTAGTTACAACAATAGCTTGGCCCGCATGCACGATGCTTGGGCAAAGCCCTTCGCTCCTGCCAACACCCGGCGCTTTCGGCGCACAACGCGGGCAGCGGTGGGATCAGATGGTCGCACGAAGTCGGCGTCCTGCATGAGGAATAGCATGACACGGCGACCTGGGGGTTAGGCACTATGGGTGCCGAAGTGTTCCTCGGCATGGTCGAGCTCTCGCTCCGTCAAAATCCAGACACGACCGTCAAGCAGCTAGAGCGTGAGTTCAAAATCTTTCTTCAGAACGATCTCGCCATCGCGCTTAACGACGTACGACGCTTTGTAGGTGCCTTGATCCCAGCCGCTCGCAGGACGCTTTCTGCCGGCAAACAGCATGACCTGTGCGTTGTTCTTGTCGAGCGGAATTGCGTAATTTTCAGCGATGACGTGCCCAGAGGGATTTGTAACCGCGAGCCATTGTGTGTCGCCTGCCTTGAGACCTATCGTACGGATAAAGGCAACTATCGCTGCAGCTTCGATCGTGGGCAGTTCTTTTTCCGCGGCTCCGCCCTCGATGAGATCCATCGTGACCGGACTGTTCGTGAAGCCGGCATTCAAGATCGTCCGCTTCTGATACGCCAGTTGCTCGCGAAGTGAAGGGTCCCAGAGAAACTCACCTCCATCACAAGCGCCTGACGGCGCGTCGTATGCGAATGGATCGGCAATCCTGCCCCGATGCCTGACGGTGAAATGGAGATGCGGATACTCGGTCAATCCCGAAAGGCCGACTTGTCCGAGCGGCTGCCCAGCCTGCACGAGATCGCCGGGCTTCACCTGCAGGCTGCCGTTGGCCATGTGGCAGTATTGCGTTTCCCAATGGTCCGGATGCTCTACGACGACGCCATTGCCGCATTCAATGTCGCGGACCGCTTCACGCGCCGATTTGAGAAACGAACCATCCGGAATACCGTCGCGGGCGCGGAGAACGCGGCCGCTTGCGGAAGCCAGTACATTCACGCCAGCGCGCTGCGCGTCCAGCGAGCGCAGGCGAAAATCCGTACCGTTGTGGCCGTCATACGTCAGCGTCCCACATTTGTGATCCTTTGCCGCCGATGAGGAAACGACATCGACATAATTCTGGATCTGGCATGTGCTGCCCAGATCGCAGGCCACGGGCATTTTCAGCTGGAGGTTCTCCGCAACGACGCTGGAGATAAACACCGGTATCGAGCCGGCAACAGCGCAAAGCTTGCGGAAGACCGACCACATCGCGAAACTTTGTGCTTGTGTTAACGGCCTACTCATTGATCGCATGCCTGATGCCGTCCGACAGCCGGATCGTACGCTCTCATACTGCCCTAATGAGTTCTCTCACCCAGCCGAGGACCCGACATGCCTCTGCCCACGGCCTTTTCGCGCCGCCCCGCGCCGAATGGTGACAACGTGAGATGATAGAGCAGGAAAAACTCGGAACGCCGATTGATCCCCAACTTCAGCATGATCCGCTTGGTATAGGTCCTTACTGTCGCTTCCGTCAGACGAAGATCCGCTCCGATCATGCGCGGGCACTGCCCTTGAAGAATGCGCGCTATAATCCTCTCCTCCGCCCAGTTCAGGCTGAACGCGGATGCGATCCGCTCAGCTCCCGACACTTCGTCGAATTGCGGGACGATGACCAGGACTTTCCCCGCCTCGCAATGCGCGGGCACTGCGCCGATCCTGGCAAAGGCAAACTGCTGACGATCAGTGGAGAGAGGCACAGTTGTGTTCAGCCATCCCTGACCGTCATGGGACATCAACGTCTCCCGCAGCGCCTCTTTCAGATTTTCAGTCACCGAGGCCGTCAACCCTGCGAGCGTACCGCGCTCTACAATAAGAAGCTTGCCTTCCGTCAGGAGGGTTCGTCCGCTCCGATTCAGTTCATGCACGCGCAGATACTCATCCACAACGATGGCGGGATAGATCAACTCTTCCAGCCATGTTTGAAGATCAGTGCGCCGAGGCGGCGGCGAGGCAAGAGCACAGGCAGTTTCCCACATCATGCGAACTGCCCGTGCCAGGCAAGGAATCTCGGCCGAAAGAATCGGCGCCGATCGCCATCCCGCCACAAACACGACAGTCACTCCGTCGCCGGAGGAAAACCGCCCTATGACCGAATGACTCTTGGCTCCCGGCTCCGATCCAATCAGTTTTCTCACGAAGGCGGTGCGTGCATTGACGGGTTCGATAACGGTACAATCCGGATCCGTTCCTTTGCGGGCAATTCGCGCGACTGTCATCGCGCATGAAGGATCGATCGTTGCTCGCCCGATCCGGGCCTCTTCCAGTTTTGCGCCGACATGAGACATGGTAGCAACATAGCAATTGCTGCACTCGAGCAACTCGGCGATGGCACGTCCGAACTGCTCCATGACCGCGCGACGCGCAGCTTTTTCCCGATTGGGCCATGGCGGCAGCTGTATCGAGAGACGTTCCACATTGTGGAGGGACTGCGCTCGTTCAGCGCGGTCAAAATGGCTCCCTCGGGAGGGCAGTGCTTTGCTGTTTTCGTACACCTGCTTCTCCCTCGGCAATGATGGCGGCCAGCTTCATGCCGGCCGTTAACTCTCCCTGAACGCGCGATGTATCCGCAGTTTCATCGGCTGCAGTAAATACTCCGCAAAGGTTCTTTCTCCCGTCTCGACGAATATCTCGACGGGCATGCCGGGCAACAACGATGACAGATAGGGAGCGGTCTCTGTTTTGTGTTCCAGTTCAACTTCCGTCATGTATGACGCGACACCGGTCTTTGGATCGACCAAAGCATCGGCCGCCACTGTTACGATCTTCCCATCGAGCAATGGTCTGCGACGAGTATTGAGCGCGTGAACGCGCACCCGCGCGGATTGTCCGGGATAGACCTCTTCACGATCTGTCGGCTTCAATGTCGCTTCTATGACAAGCCGGTCTTCCATGGGAACGATTTCCAGAAGAGTTTCCCGGGGCGCAAGCACTGCACTAAGATCCCTGCTATTGAGGCCGACGATCTTTCCACTCTCGGGCGCGCGCAGTTCAGATCGCGCAAGCTGACTGCGCAACGCGGCAATTCGATGTCTGAGGTCGCCTATTTCTTCGCTCAAGGCATGGCGCTGTTTTGCAATGTCCTGGTTTTGATTAAAACTCAACTGACGTCGCCTATCCTCGAGCTCCGCGATCTTGCCCCGGCTTTCCGCGATCGAAGCTGCGTTGCGCGTAATCTGCGCGCTGGCCTCGGCCTCCGCCCGCTTCAACGCCAGCACGCGCGGCTTCCGGGCAAGGCCCTTCTCCAGCAGGAAACTCGTATCCGCTATCTCCTCAAGCAGAAATGCAAGTTGCTGCTCGACACCTTTGGTGTTGCTCTCCAAACCCCGGATACTGTCTGTCAACTGGAGCATCTGTTGATCTATCAATTTCCGCTCACCATCGAGCGCAGCCAATCGGGCGACAAATTCGGCTTCCTGACTCTCGATGGCGATACGCGCCACAGAGCGCGTCGCATTCATTTGCAGTTCTTCGGGGAAAGAAATTGACTTGGCTCGGATTTGTTCCGCGGCGAGCCGCGCCTCCATCGCCAGATTCGAAAATAGTCTCGTCTCGAGCGAACCAAGGCTTGCCTCAATCTGCGTCGTATCGAGCCGCGCGATGAGTTGGCCCGCTTTGACGTGATCGTTCTCCCTGACGAGAATCGATTTCAGAGTTCCGCCTTCGAGATGCTGCACGGCCTTGCGTTTCGAGTGAACCTTGATGACACCAGGTGCGATGACGGCGCTTCGAAGCGGAACCGTAGTGGCCCAAACTCCAAAGCCGCAGAACTGAAGGACGAGCAGTACACACCCCCATGTGATGATCCGTCTCATATCGGATCGCGGCCTTTCCGGGCCTACCACTGATTGATAGCCGCTTGCGGCAGACGACAGAATGGCGACTGCGCCGCTGTGACGACCTTGCGTCATCGACCCGCTCCCTTCACCGACGATATATGAGGTTCCGCTTCACGCGAGATCGCGCGTGGACCCACCGGCATCGCTCCCGGCACACGCATCGGAAGCACGCCGGAGGGAGGCCCGAACGCAAGCTGCGTCCCATCCCTCAAAAGGAGTACCGCATCCGCGATGGTCAGAAGACGGGGCCGGTGCGTCACGATGACGAGCGCCGCTCCGCGCTCCTTGGCCTGCAGGACAGCAGAACACAGCGCCTCTTCACCCTCGGGATCGAGGTTGGAATTTGGCTCGTCCAGCAGGATCAACTTGCGATCGCCGAAAAACGCGCGGGCCAGACCGATGCGCTGGCGCTGGCCACCTGACAGCCCGTTGCCGTCTCGGCCTATCTCGGTCTGGTAGCCGCGCGGCAATGACAAGATCATGTCGTGCGCCTGCGCGAGCATTGCAGCGGCAATGATGTCCTCGTCGCGCGCAACCTCGTTAAATCCCGCGATCGCTTCGGCGACCGTGCCGCCCAAAAGCTCGACGTCTTGTGGAAGATAGCCGACGTACTGTCCGAGCTGGTCAGGGTCCCAATTATCGAGGGTCGCACGATCCAGCCGGATCGCGCCGCTACTAGGGGATTCGAGTGCGGCGATCATGCGCAGCAGCGTGGACTTTCCCGCGCCGGTCGGACCAATCACCACGACGATTTCGCAGGGCCGGCAACGAAATGTGATGTCAGCAAGGATTGGCCGCTTCGCCGTCGGCGTGCGATACGCTACATGAAGCACGTCAAGATATCCCGACGGCGGCGGAAGCAATGTCCGCCTCTTTCGCTCAAGAACCGGTGCCACAGCGGCGCACACCTGTATCCAGGCTTCGTGTGCTGATGTGAGTGCGCGCCACGCCGAGATCAGGCCCTCCATCGGTTGCAGAGTGCGGGCGATCAGAATCGCGCTTGCAATAAGGCTGCCCGCCAGCACTTCATTCTGAAGCACGAGCCATGCACCCGCGCCGATCGCCGCGATCTGAAGAACTGTTCTCGTCATGCGCGCGGCAGATGCTATTGCGGCGACCCGCTCGCTTGCCCGGACGACCGGCGACAGGGCTTCGTCATTCAGCCGCATGAATTCGCGGGTGGCGCCGCGGGTCCAGCCCATCGCCCGCACGAGGCTGGAATGACGGACGATGCCATCCAGAACGGCCTGTGTGCGCAACGCAGATTCTGATGCCTGCGAAATTTCGGTGCGTGCAATCCAGCGACTGGCAATGCCCATCACCAGCAAGATCCCCGTCCCGATCAGGGCGATGACGCCGTACCACGGGTGAAGAAAGAAGAGAATGAGAATGAACATCGGAAGGAACGGAGCATCGATCAGCGCTGCAACGGTCCCGCTTGAGAGGAAATTTCTCAACTCGCGGACCTTGACGAGATCGTGCGTTCTGCCGTCGCCGCGCCTGTCCGTATTTGCAATGGCACTTTCAAGAACAATTGGTGCGACGCAGCGCTCAAATCCGACCGCGAATCGGCTAAGCAGCCGACCGCGAAGCGTATCGAACATAGCACTGAAGACCAGGGCACTTGCCGCGATAATGGTAAGACCAACGAGAGTTTCAACGCTTCCGCTACTGATGACCCGATCGAACACCTCGATGGAATAGAGTGGGATAGCGAGCAAAAGTAGATTGATCGACACACTGAAAGCCACAACCCACACAAATGCGGATCGTCCCGGAATCAATCCAAGTAGCGATCTCTTGCTGGACGCTGAGATTTCACGACGGATACGCGAATACATCACTGGTTGGCACGATCACTGACTGAGTAGCGCGAAAACCAGTGGGGCGGCTCTGAGCCGCCCCACTGAAATGATGTTATGCAATCACGACTGCGTCGTATCCAGCCGCGTCATTGACATCCTGTATCGACTCGAATGGCGTTCCGCCGCCCGTCACACCGTCGAGCTGGATGGTTCCGAACCCGAAATCAAGCACCGTGTTGGTGCCGTCATCATCGACGACAACAGTGGTCGGATCGAACATCGGATCTGCATCAACATTCACCACATCGCCGTCGTCAAAGTTCAGATCGGTAACTTCATCGTTGCCGAAGTTGGTGGCAGTACCGTCGCCGAAATTGTGAGTATCGGTTCCGGCCCCACCGGTCTGTACGTCGTCGCCAAGGCCGCCGTTCAAAGTGTCGGCCCCGCCCCCGCCGTTCAGGTCGTCGTCGCCCGCCTCGCCGTTCAAGGTGTCGTTGCCGGCGCCTCCGGCTAGCGAGTCGTCTCCATCACCGCCATTTACTGCGTCGATACCGTTACCGCCGGCGAGGGTGTCGTCTCCGGCATCGCCGTTGACGGTGTCATTGCCGTCGCCGCCACTGAGGTCGTCGTCACCGTCGCCACCGGACATCGTGTCCGCGCCAGCACCGCCGGTCAGGGTATCGTCGCCGCCGTCGCCAAACATGGCGTCGGCGCCAGCACCACCATCCATGACGTCGGCTCCGGCGTCGCCGTGCATTGTGTCGACACCGTCGCCACCACTCATCGTATCGTTACCGGCGCCGCCGTTCATGATGTCGTCACCGACACCACCATTTAGCGTGTCGTTACCTTGATTACCGTTCAAGGTGTCGTTGCCCGCGTCGCCGTTCAGCTTATCGTCACCGAGGCCGCCGCCAAGCGTATCGTCACCATCGCCACCATTCAGGGTGTCGTTATCGGCGCCACCGCTCAAGGTGTCGTTTCCGGCGTCGCCCCAGAGAGTATCGATGCCGGCCCCGCCATTCACTGTATCAGCGCCGTCGCCGCCATGAATGCTGTCATCACCTTGGTCGCCGAACAACTGGTCATCACCAGTGCCGCCATCGACCGTGTCATTGCCCGCGTTGCCATGCACCGTGTCGTTGCCGGCATTGCCTGACAGGTTGTCGTCACCTGCGCCACCGTTGAAGATGTCGTCACCGTCTCCACCCAGAATCGTGTCGATGCCGGCATTGCCGTTCAACGTATCGTTGCCGGTGCCGCCATCGATTGAGTCATCGCCCGCCCCGCCATTGACGAGGTCATTGCCAGCCAAAGCGGTTATCGTGTCATTGCCAGCCAGACCGTTGATCTCATCGTCCATTGCTGTGCCAGGTAATACATCGTCGCCTGGCGTTCCATTGATAAGCATGATGTTTGTTCCCTGTGCTTTGACGTTCACAAGGCAAGCCGGCTCCCGGCCCGTCATGGACGCCGTGGATTTCGAGGACACGAATTCCTTTACTTTTGATGGAATTCGACGGGGCAACGTGGATTATTGGGAGGCGCTGCGGCAATCCCCATTTGGTGACAAAAGTGTAGGGAGATACCGTTGCATCGTCCGGAAACTAACCCGCACGCCAAGGGCCAGGAATTTCATCGCGCTCGCACGACTAACCGGTCAGAACTTCGCGGCCTTCATCGTTGCATCGGAAACCGCCATGGCGGGAAAGCATTTTTATCAAGACAAACTAGGCCGACAGGACTCTGAGCCGCAAAAAAAGTCCGCGACCATTGAGACAGACGTGAGATCCTTATTAATTGGGACGGACTTCCAGCTTCTTCCGATTCAATATCCTGATCGTTGCCACGACGGCGACAAAAGAAAGCAGCGTGGCCAGACAGAACAACGCCCCGTATCCGAGAGTATCCGCAATCTTTCCTGAAATCATCGATCCGGCAAAATAGACGATAAGCTGGGCGCATGCGAGGATTGTAAAGTCTGTGCCCGGCTGCTCTTTCGATGCCGTCGCCATAAACAGACTATAGAGCGCAACGATCTCCATGTAGCGGATCAATGTCTGGAAACCCGCGGCTCCAAAAATTTGCACGATCCCGGTGATGAAGCCCAAGGCGTGCGCGGCGAACAACGCAAAGCAAATCGTTCTAAGAAAACCAAGAAGTCCCAGCGTCCAGCCGGTGCCAAACCGCTGCAACAGGACAGCGGCGATGGCTGCGCCAGCCAACCCCGCCGTGGTCGCAGCAATCCCGGACAGGTAACCGATCTGGGTGAGCGGCACACCAGCATCGACGAGGTAGGAGCCCTCCATGGCCTTCACCAGGCCTTCGCTCATCCGGTAGATCAGCGCGACCCACAGCCCATCGCGAACCTCTCGCCTGCGAAAGAAAGCTTTCAAAGACGGGCGATCAACTGCCTGTCCGCCCGTAGGCGCGGGATCCTTTTCCCGCATGGCAAATGCCGCAGCGAGCGGGATGAAACAAAACCCCGCGATTGTCAGGAGCATTCCGGTCCAGCCGATGCGAGAATAGAGAACAAGCCCTAGCGTCCCACCTATGACCACGCCGAACGCGACAGAGCCGCCCTGGATGGCATTGCCGATCGCGCGATCCTCCGGTGCAAGATGTTTTGCGGCGTAGCCGTCTGTCGCAATGTCTTGCGTCGAGATCAGCAACGAACCGAGCATACCTACGCCTATAATGGCCCAGACATTGGTAGGACCAAACGGGATCAGGCACAGAATGCTGATGATTACGCCCGCCTGCGTGATAATCACCCACCCCGCTCGATGCGCCCGCGCGAATGGACGAACGCGATCGACATAGGGCGCCCAGAAGAACTTCAGCAGCAGCGGCAGAAACCAGAGGCTGAGATAGGCAATCGCGGTTCGCGACACGCCGGCCTCGCGCATGATCGGCGGCAATGCAGCCGCAAACAGGTATGAAGGAATTGCCTGCGCAAGATACAAACCGGCTAGGACGGCAAAAAGTCGCTTTCGGCCATGGATCGCAGGCGTAGCGGTGGCGGAAATTCCCGACATCACGCAGCCGGCGCGTAGCTGGACAGAAAATCGCGGGCGGCGCGCTCATCCTGAAAGACCCGGGTCGGCATCGACCAAAGCTTTTGAAACGTCTCCTCCATCTTTCTGGTCGCGTCCGGCCTGACGATCGCGATGGCAAGACACCGCTCGGAGAGGCGGCTTCGCGTGGCCTTGAACCAGAGGGCTTGCGCCCGTTCTCCGGCAGCCGAGAGCCTGCCCCCGCCTCCAAACAGCGTGAGAAGCATGAACGGATCCTCGCGATTCCCTATCCCGGAGAGCGCAGCGAGATAGTCACGCTCATCTGCCTCCGTGTAGGGAGGCAGAAAGCGCAACGTCAAAAGTAACCGTCCGACTTCGAGGCTAACCATGTCGATCCATCACCTCAGAAAGTTCTCCGGTAGCCAACCGTGGCGGTCCGGCCCCACGAGTAAACATTCAGATTGCGTACCGACGTTGCCGTTGGATTGACAAGCGGGGTGTCGAACAGGTTGTTGACGGCAGCGTAAAGCTCTCCGCCCTGCCAGGGACCGCTGATAGCCGCGTTCATCGTCATGCCGCCACCGATCGGGTAAATCGTTCCGGCGGTGTTGATGGGAACGTGGCGCCCGGTATATCCCTCGCCTTCCAGCCTGACCTTGATGCCGTTGTCGAAACGGTAATCGGTGAAGATCGTGCCCCGGAACGGCGTTGCTATGCGGTTGTTGGGAAGCCAGCTGTCGAGGGAGCCGTTTCTGTCGCTGTCATAGCGACCTTCGCGATACCCAAGGACTGTACCGAACGACAGCTGGTTAGTGACGGCCATTTCGCCGATAAACTCGACACCGTAGATCATCTCCTTCTGCTGAGAGATCTTGTTGGTCAACGGATCGAAGGTGACCCCCTGCTCAGAGGTGCTGACAAATCCGGTCAAGCTGCCCCTAAAACGCTCATCCCCGCCCCGAATACCCAGTTCATAATTGTTGACGACCTGCGCTTCGGGCGCAATCGACGTATAGCTGATCGTCTTCCCTCCTGGCGGAGTACAGTTCGGGTTCACAATCGGACATGCATACGCTGTGCTCAGACCCGCACGCCGCGTGTATGCACCGACATCAGGCAATGCGAAGCCCTGCGAGAACCCGCCGAAGATCTCGGAACGATCGTTAAGCTTGAATGTCGCGCCGGCATTATACGTCGGCGATGCGTATTCATATTGCCCGCCGATGACATTGAGTGGCGGCAGCACGAACGCAAAGACCGGTGACAGCGCCGCATAAGCCGCCGGCCGGACGAAATTATCCACCTTCAGATCGAAATACTCGTAGCGGACGCCGCCGCGCACGGTCAGTCTGTCAGTAACCGGCACCTGCAACAGCGCAAATCCGGCCGTTGTCGTCTGCGTAAGAGGCGTGAACACGTCCTGGCCGTTCGTCAGCTCCTGCGAGGTCTTCTCGTAAATGACATCGCTGCCCCATGTGAGCTTCGCGCCGCTCCAGATCCGGTCGAGGGGCGTATCGATCGACAGGTTCACGCCGCCTCGATCCGAAAACAGCGTGGTTTGGTTGAACGGACTGGTCGGGCTGGCCGGATTGCCGGAATAATAAACGGGATTGTTATAGGGAAAAGAGAACGCCGAATAATTGAAGCGCTTCTTGATGTTGTTATAGAAGCCGACGACGTTGACATTGCCCAGCGCAAAATTGGCATCGTTGTAACGCGCCGAGAACGAGCGCGTATCCTCAAGCACGCTCTCACCCGTATAGGGCTTGGTGAAATCCGGCCGTGCGTAGGCGCCCGAGTAGTTGGTCAGATATTGCGGACGCTGGTCGAGATAGATCGAGGTCGCCGAGACCTCAAACCGCTTCCCGTTGTCGAAATCCTTGCCGATCTTGGCGAGGAAATTGCCGCTGATGAAACGGTCGCCGCCACCCTGTCCCAGCATTCCGTCCGACGACAGTTCGCGACCATAACCATCATAGGTCTTTTGCGCGCCCCGGCCGGTACCAACGAACACATAATCGATTCCGTCGGTGTTCTTGCCGCTGACGGTCGCAGACGCTTCCGGAGCAAGTGAGCTGCCGACGTTGGCGGTGAAGGCGCGCAGCGCCGTGTTCACCGTGACCCGGGGCGGACCGGCCTGAGCCCTCTTGGTGATGAAGTTGACGGTGCCGCCTGTGGCGCCCGCCCCATAGAGACTTGAAGCGCCTGCAACCATCTCGATCCGCTCGACCGAGTTCAGGTCGATCAAGGCAAGGATACGGGACACATCCCGCAGCGGGGTATTAAGCGGTACACCGTCAAGCAGCACGAGAAGGTCGCGGCCGCGATAGGTCTCAGATGCGCCCGAGATGGTTTGAGTGGAGGAAGAAAAGCCAGGAAGCAGTTTCGCCAGTGCGGCCGAGGCGCTACCGCTCTGCTTCAACTGATCCTCGATCTGCTGCTGACCCACGATTTGAACAGACTGCGGAATATCGGAAATGGACCTCTCCGCGCGCGCTGCTGTGACAGTGATCTCGTCCAGCTGGGAGGTATTCTGAGTTTGCTGAGAGTGCGCCTGGGAGGACATTGCGGTCACGGCAGCAACCAGGATCGGGTAACGGATACGCATTTTGGCTCGCATTGTTCGATCGAGTTTAGCGGGTCATGAGAAGCTTGAACCAGCGCGCCAACGATCCCCAATTTAGAACCATTGTATTTGTTAATGACGCTTTGCTTCTTTTTACTCTCTCACGGCCCGTCTATTCTTTCGGTACGCGAATACTTGATCCGCTTTCTTGGACTCGCATTTCAAATACACAGACTGGAGCGAACGAATTCACCTTGATCCTGACGATGTGATAAAGCAGCGACAACTCCGGTCCGAGTCAGATGCAGATCTCGCACCGGACCCTTCACTTCATCCGGTCTGGATGGTTGCTGACGACATCGACGAGGCGCAACGCACGCGGCTGGAGCAGCACCTTCCTTCGAAGAGCGCTCTGCGCGGCTCTCTCGGATCGTTCCAATCTGCACCGTTCAAATCAAAAGCGATCCTGCGGATGACGCCGGACCTCGGACTGATGTCTTGTTTCGAACCTGCGGCACGCTCAGTCATGCCGCAAAGCGAACCCCGCAGAATTGTCGTGATCCGGCCGTCAGACGGAATCCTCGTTGCCGAGCAACAGGACCGGCGAAAGACATGCTTCCAGCGCGAAGCGATTATTCTCGACGCGACCGAGGAAACGACATTCATCGCAACCGGCGTGAGCCGCTTCGACTGCTTTATTTTATCGGAAGAAGCCGACCCGCAGGGTATCGTGAACATCAACAGGATGGAGCGCATCAACCAGGATAACGGAGCATTGATCGTCCTTGGTCACTATGCAGCGGCGCTTATGCGAGGGCTGCTGCCGATGGATTCAGCTGCTCTCGCATCGCTCGCTAAAGACTACATGCGTAGTCTTGTGTCAGCGATGATTGATATCGCGAGGCTCACACCAGATCTCCCACGAAACGGGCTTAACAGGACACAACCCAGTCTGATCGCCATCAAAGCGGATATCGAGGTACGACTCGCCGAAAAAGATCTGTCGCTGACCAGCTTCGCTACAGCACGTGGCGTCACGGTCAGGCATCTTCAGAAGCTGTTTGAAGCGGAGGGCCGGACGTTCTCAGATTATGTACTTGAACGCCGTCTTGAGCGAGCGCGCCAACTCCTGCTCAACTCCGTTGCCGCTCCGCGGACGATCAGCACCATCGCCTTTGATCTGGGTTTCGGTGACCTGTCGTACTTCAATCGCACCTTCAAGAAGCGGTTCGGAATAACACCTCGGGAAACCCGGGCGCGAAGCATCGCCCTGGTCAACGCAAGCGGCACCGCAGACTAACTGAGACCTGCGGCGCCCAAGCATCGAACTATGGCTCGATCCATCAAACCTGAAGTGTATCGCCACCCTTGAGATGAAGGATTTCACGGGCTTCGTCAGGCGAGGCGACTTCGAGTCCGAGCCCTTCGATGATCTTGCGAGCGAGACGAACCTGCTCGGCGTTAGATTCCGCCATACGGCCCGGCGCAGCCCATAGTGAATCCTCTAGTCCGACGCGGATGTTGCCCCCCATCGCCGCTGCCATCGCGGCGATCGGCAACTGGTTACGTCCCGCACCCAGCACCGACCAAACGTACTGGTCACCGAACAACCGGTCAGCGGTTCGCTTCATGTGAAGTACGTCTTCCGGATGCGCCCCTGTACCGCCCTGCAATCCGAACACGGTCTGCACGAACAGCGGAGCCTTCACCAATCCCTGATCGAGGAAATACTTCAGGTTATAGAGGTGCGCGGTGTCGTAGCACTCGAACTCGAAGCGCGTCCCGCTTCCCGACAGCTTGCTCAGCACATACTCGATATCCTGGAACGTATTGCGAAAAACGATGTCCTTGTTCTCGACGTGCTTGCGCTCCCACTCATGTTCAAAGGTCTTGAAGCGGTTGAGCATGCCGAAGAATGCGAAGTTCATCGAACCCATGTTCAGCGACGCGACCTCCGGCTTGTAGAATTCCGCCGGCCGGACCCGCTCATCGACCGTCATGGTCGGCGAGCCGCCCGTCGTTAGATTGACCACGGCATTGGAGCGCTGCTTGATGACCTTGAGAAACGGCGCGAATGCTTCCGGGCTTTGATCAGGCTGACCGGTTTTAGGATTGCGCGCGTGAAGATGGACGATGGCCGCACCCGCCTCAGCCGCACCGATGGCGGCGTCGGCGATTTCCTGCGGCGTCACCGGCAGCGCCTTTGACATCGAAGGCGTGTGAATTGCGCCGGTCACGGCGCAGGTGATGATGACTTTTCGGCTCATCTTCTTGTCTCTTTCTTCTGCAGGTTCGTTGATGAAATCAGTCGGTCTGTTTGGCCTTGTGCGCGACCAGGGCCGCGAGCCGTTCATTACGGCTGGCTGTCAACTTTGCAACACGATCCGTCGTCGGTTGATGCGGCCACGCCGCAATAACGCGATCGACGTTCGGGCTGGTGTAGACCTCGGGTCCGGCTGCTTCCGCTGCCAACTCCTTATAGAAGCCTGTATAGCGCGCGCAATAATCCGGGATACCGCCGGGCGCGTTCAGCTCGATGGTTTCGAACGGACCGAGAAACGACCACCGCAATCCAAGGCCATCCTTGACGGTGTGGTCTAGATCCTCTGCCGACATATAACCCTCGCCCACCAGCCGAAAGGCCTCAGCCAGAAGCGCGCCTTGCAACCGGTTAAGAACGAAGCCGTTGATCTCCTTGTTAACGGTGACCGGTACTTGTCCAATGGCGCGGTAGATCTCGCGCGCACGCGACACGGTCTCAGGCGATGTCCACAGCGCACCGCAAAGCTCAACCAGCGGCACAAGATGCGGCGGGTTGACAGGATGGCCAACGAGGCATCTGGCACGGCCCCTCAGACTTTCCGTAAAGCGCGAGGCGACAATCGCCGACGTCGACGATGCCAGCAAAGCATCCGGGGCAGCAAGGCGATCAAGCTCTGCAAATAGCGCGATTTTTTTCTCGATCTTCTCGGGACCGTTTTCCTGGACGAACTCCGCGTCCTTCAGCGCATCGGCAAGATCCGACGCCACCGAAATCCGTGCCATCGCGCCTTCGGGATCGTCGGCAAGGCCGTGGCGGTTCAGCGCCCTCAGTTCCTCGTGGATCAAGCCGGGTGCCGCGCTCAGCGTCGGCGCGTGTGAATCGGTGAGCCGTACGTTCCAGCCGGCGCGAGCGAAGATCGCCGCCCAAGCTCGCCCAATCAGGCCAACTCCGACGATCGCGACGTTTCTTTTGCTATTGGGCATACTTGTTCTTTCATCTCTACAGCCACAGTACCTTGCGTCGCAGATCGAGATCGTCGCGCAACGCCTTCGATGGACCTTCGTGGATGATGCGCCCTCGTTCCAGCGCTACGGTCGTATCCGACAGAGCCAGCGCAAGATCAAGATGATGATCGACGATGATAATCGCGACTTCCTTGCGCAAGCGATCGAACGCCTCGAACAATTGCTCGACGACGGCGGGTGCAAGACCTTCGAATGGCTCATCAAGCAGCAACACTCTCACGTCACCCGACAGCGCACGCGCCACGGCAACCATCTGCTGCTCGCCGCCGGATAGATAGTCCGCCGGACTGTCCAGCCGCTCGCGAATACGCGGGAAATACTCGTAGACCCGTTCGCGAGTCCAGTGCACGCCGTTGCCGGTTTGCCGCTTTAGTCCGCCGAGCTCGAGATTGTGCTCCACGCTCATACCGGCGAACAGCCCACGCCCCTGCGGCACATAACCGATGCCGAGACGCGCACACTCTGCGGACGCACGCCCGACCAGTTCAGCATCGCTCAGACGGATCGAGCCCTTCGAGGCTGGCGCGATACCGACCAGCGTTTTCAGCAAAGTCGATTTACCTGCTCCGTTGCGGCCAAGCAGTGCGATGATCTCATTGTTATGCAACGTGAAGTTCACGCCGTTGAGAATGTGGCTCTTGCCGTAGAACGTATCAACGCCATCGACAGTGAGCAAAGCGCTGGCCTTCGCTGAAGTTTCACGCGGCTTCGCAGCGACGGCTGCTGCGCCAGACCCGATATAAATTTCCTGCACCTTCTTGCTATTGCGCGCATCCTCGACGCTTCCGTCGAGCAGCACGCACCCTTCATTCATCACGGTCACATGATCGGCAAGAGCAAAGACCCGGTCGATGTCGTGCTCAACCAGCAGTACAGGCAGATCCGACGAGATACGCTTGATGATTGCGCCGATACGCTCGCGCTCGGCAGCGGCAAGCCCCGCGAGCGGTTCATCGAGCAGCAGCACGCGAGGTGCGGTGGCCAGCGCGACGCCCATATCGAGCAATCGCTGACCACCGTATGACAGCGCACCTGCTTCGGCCTTCTCGATTCCAGCGAGGCCGAGATAGCGTATGACCTCGTCGGTTTCGCGATTGATGGCGTCGATCGACAACGCATTGGTGAATGGATCAAACCGGCGTGGATGCCTCGCCTGCACCGCGAGACGGACGTTCTCGCCGACACTTAATTCCGGAAAGAGATTCGTGATCTGAAACGAGCGACCAATGCCCGCTTCGGCAATCTCTTCGGGCGTATGGCCGGCGATAGGCTTACCCATCAAGGTCGCTTCGCCTTCATCCGGCGGGAACATGCCGGACAGAAGATTGAACGCCGTGGTCTTGCCAGCGCCATTCGGGCCAATCAACGCATGCAGCGTCCGGTCAGCGACAGAGATATTGATTCCTTGCACCGCCTTGATGCCGCCGAAGCTCTTCACCATGTCGCGGGCTGCCAGCACAGGACCTTCCACGATGCCTTTTGGTTGCAGGAACTCCGGCAGCGGCAGCGCCTCGATCTTGCGCGCCGACATCGCAGCGTCCTCGGTCACTTTCTTGCGGAACGGCGCAAGGAGTTTCTCGCCCACGCCAATCAGGCCCGTGGGTGAGAAAACGATGAAACCGACGAACACCAAGCCAAGCCAGAGCAGCCAGTTTTCGGTGTAGATGCCAAGAAATTCGCGAAACAGAATAAAGAACAGTGCACCCAGCGCGGGGCCGAGGAAGCTGCGCATGCCGCCTATCACGACCATCGCCAGCAACTCGCCGGAGAAAGCAACCGAAATCGGATCGGCCGATGTCATCCGGTTCTTGTACAGCAGCAGGATGCCGGCCAGTCCGGTCAGCGCCGCGGACAACGTGAACGCTGCCAGCTTGTAGCGGTTGGTCGGGTAGCCGAGAAAGCGCGCGCGCTGTTCGTTTTCGCGGATCGCTACCAGCACCGTACCAACGGTCGAATTATGAAAGCGCCACAGCAGCACAAGCACCGCGAAGGCGATCGCCGCGACGAACCAATAATAGGCGGTCGATGAATCCAGATCGAGGCCGAAGATCGCGGGCCGCACGATGCCGCCGAGGCCATTCTCGCCGCCGGTCACGTCGGTCCAGCGGAACGCCACCGAATACAGCATCGCCGCCAGCGCCAACGTCAGCAGCGAGAAATATACCCCACGTCGCCGCAGGATGAGAAATCCGAACGGCACCGCGACCACGACGATAATGAGAATGGCCCCGATCGCCGGACCGAAGAACGATCCAGGCATTACATCGCGCTGAAGCAGGCCCGCCGCGTAGGCCGCCAGCCCGAACCATGCGCCATGGCCGAACGACACCAGCCCAGTGTGTCCGACCAGAATGTTCAGCCCCATGCACGCGATGCCGAACACCACGACTTCCGTCGCCGACGTCATCGTCAGGCCGAGCGCGATCAGCACCGGCGGCAGCACAAGAAGACCGATGGCCGCGATGACCAATTGAACAGGAATGCGCCGGAACATGACGGATGACCTCACTCGAAGCGGGTGATGCGTTCGCCGAACAGGCCGCGCGGCCTGAACACAAGCACCAGAAGCATGAGGAGGTAGATCGCGGCTGTGGACGCCGCAGAGTAGCCGATGCCGACCATCACGCCTTTCACCAGTCCGACCAACAATGCCGCGACAACGACGCCCCAGAAAGATCCGAGTCCGCCGATCACCACCACGACGAAGGCCGGCGTGATGATTTCGTTGCCCATCGCCGGATGCACGGCGTAGATCGGCGCGAGCAGCACGCCAGCAAGCCCTGCAAGGCCGATCCCCAGCGCCGCGACGGCGGACATATAGGGCTGCAGTGAGATACCGAGCGCGCCCACCATGTCCGGGTTCTGCACGCCCGCGCGCACCACCCGACCGAACGCGGTCAGCCGCAGCAGCACCCACAGCCCGACGACGCAGGCGGTGGCGATGCCGAGCAACACGACGCGGTAGAACGAATAGATGAAGGTGCCGACCACGACCTGCCCGCGCAACTCCTGCGGAATCGAATAGGACAGCGGCGGCGCGCCGAAGATCATGCGCAGCGCCTGCTCCGCTACCATCGCAAGCCCGAATGTCAGCAGCAGCGAAAGAATGGGATCGGAGCGGTAGAATCGCCGGAACAGCAGCCGCTCAATCACCACGCCAAGCAGCGCCACCGCCACCGGCGACAGCACCAGCGCGCCGCCGAATCCGAGATAAGGCGAGATCACTAGCGTCAGATAGGCGCCAATCGCGAAGAATGCGCCGTGCGCAAGATTGACGATGCCGCCGAGCGAGAAGATCAACGAGAGACCGAGCGCGATCAGCAGATAGTAAACGCCGTCGAGCAGTCCGTTGAGAATCTGCTGCGCGAGCAATATGCCGGACATTGTCGTCGCCCCGCGATCAATGGGTCACGCGCCACACGTGTGCCGAAAGAAAAGGAAGAGGAAAGCGCGATCCCCCGAATGCCCCGGAGGATCGCATCAAATCGGAGTTACGACGGGAACGTACAACTGTTCTCTTCTTTAGTAGCCGCAATAATTTCGAGATCTTCGTTCGGGCCGGGTACGGGACCGCTCGACGAAAAGATATCCCACTGGTTCTTGACCTGAGCCGCCGGCAGCGCCTTCACCGCATACATCTCGTGCATCAACTGATGATCCGAGGCGCGGAAATAACCCGGTCGCGTCTTCAGCAAATCGAACTTCGCGCCCTTCTCAAAATGCGCGATGATCTTCGGCGATTCCGCCGACTTCAGCTCGTTGATGGCCTGCGCCACGATCTTGGTGGCGACGTAGTCGCCCCACGCCTGATTTTCCGGCGGCTTGTTGTACTTCTTGGTGAAGGCTCCGACGAAAGCCTTGGAACCGGGCGTATCGATGAGGTGATGCCAGACCACAGGCCATGTACCGACGAAATTGCCTTTACCTGCCGCCCACGCCAGCGCGGTGTCGAAACCGAAGCCGCCGACCGGATAGGTCAGGCCGAACTCGGCATACTGCTTGAGGAAGTTGGTGATCTGGTTTCCCGCAAGATTGATCACGACGAGGTCGGGCTTGGAATCGCGGATCTTGAGCAGATAGGCCGAGAAGTCCGTGGCGTCAGTCGGCACCAGATCGTCGCCGGCGAACTGGCCGCCATTGCCTTCCATGAACCGCTTGGCGACGCGCAGCAGATCGTGGCCGAAGGCATAGTCCGCCGTCAGCGAGTACCACTTCTTGCCCTTGACCAAGCCTTCCTGAAGGAACGACCGGCCGACAGTCTTCACATACATCGAGTTCTGCGACTCGACGTGGAACATGTAGCGCTGGCAGTCCTTGCCACGCAGCGCGTCGGAGTTTCCGCCGGTGTTGATGAACAGCGTCTTGTTGCGCGATGCCACCTGCGCGATGGTGAGGCACGATGCCGAGGAAATCTCGCCGATGATGCAGGCGACCTTGTCCCGCTCAATCATGCGCTCGGCCTTGGTGGAGGCGGTCTGCGGATTGACCGAGTCTTCTTTCAGTAGCTCGACCTTGCGGCCCATCATGCCGCCCGCCGCGTTGATTTCCTCGACCGCGAGATCGGCCGCCATCACGGCGTATTCGCCGAGCGGGCCGAGAAACCCGGTGCGCGGCGTCAGGTGACCGATGCGAATGACATCGGCGGATTGCGCCCGCAGGATCGACGGCGCAGAAATTCCAGACACCAGCGCGAGGCCGCCGGCGGTCTTCAGCAACGTACGTCGCGTGAATTTGTCCTTGGTCGACATAAGCCATCCTCCCTGTGACGGCCGCGTTTCGCGGCGCTTATTCCGGCTGGGCGTTGCGCGTTTGTAGGGGCGCTTATATCGCTTGCCGTGATCTGTGATCACACTTAGACTGACAAAGGAAACCAGCGTTGTCGAGTCCCTTGTTTCGCTTTTTGTATATCCCGCAGGATCAACGGCCATGAACCGCCCCGCCGCGCTTGATCTGGTTGAGCCGCTAGATCGACAGACCTTGGGCGGACGTGCCTATGCGCAACTTTCAGATTTGCTGATTTCCGGCCGGATGGCGCCGGGCGAGAAAATCTCGCTTCGTCAGGCGGCTGAGGTGCTCGGTGTCTCTATTATGCCGGTGCGCGAAGCCGTCTCCCGGCTGGTCGCAGACGGCGCGCTCGAAGTCACCCCCAACCGTGCGGTCCGCGTGCGATTGATGACTGCGGCACAGTTTCGCGATCTGACGCAGGCACGCATTGCAATCGAAGGCCACGTGGCGGCTCTCGCCGCCGGAAATCGTAACGACGACGACCTCAAGGCGATCGCACGCGCGGAGGCTGCAATGCGCTCTGAGAGCCGCGCCGCCAAGCCGAACCTACCCCGCGCGGTCGAACTCAATAAATCGTTTCACTTCGCGGTGTATGAGGCGGCGCACTCGGCCACCCTGGTGGACATCATCCGCGCGCTTTGGCTCAAAGCCGGGCCGGTCATCAATCTCGACCTGCGCGCCAATCCCGAGCGGCTGGCGAAGGGCGATGCGGTACGCTTCCACGCCAGGGTGCTCGCTGCCATCAAGGCAGGCGACGAAGCCGGTGCGCGCGAGGGAGTTGCTGCCGACATCAGCAACGCGGCGGAAGTCATTCTGTCGCGTGGCGGTCTTGCTGAATAATAGTTGTTATCGTCTGGAGATGGCATGAACCTCGACATCAAGGGATTGCGCGTGCTGGTGACGGCGGGCGCTAACGGGATTGGCCTCGCCATCGCGCGAGCCTTTGCAGGAGAAGGCGCAAAGGTTCACATCTGCGACGTGGACACTGAGGCGCTCGCAGCGCTGAAAGCAAGCGATCCGTCGCTGACGCAAACCGTGTGTGACGTTGCAGATCGGGACTCGGTGAAGGCGCTGTTCGCGGAAACCACAAACGCCCTCAGCGGCCTCGATGTGCTGGTCAACAATGCCGGCGTTGCCGGACCGACTGCGAAGGTGGACGAGATGAATCCCGAAGACTGGGATCGCTGCCTTCAGATCTGTCTGACCGGACAGTTCAATTGCGCCCGACTGGCGGTGCCATTTCTGCGTGAAAGCAAAAACGCATCCATCGTCAATATTTCTTCTGCGGCCGGGCGCCTCGGCTTTGCCATGCGGACGCCCTATGCGGCAGCCAAATGGGGCGTGATCGGATTTTCGAAATCGCTATCCATCGAACTGGGCCCGGACAACATCCGCGTCAATGCAATCCTGCCCGGCCTTGTCGCCGGCGACAGGCAGCGGCGCGTGCTGGAAGCAAAGGCGCAGCAACGCGGCATCTCCTTCGCCGAAATGGAGAAAACTGCCTTCTCCTACACATCGATCAAGGACTATGTCACGCCACAGCAGATTGCCGACCAGGTCGTCTTCATGTGCAGCCCGAAGGGCCGGACCATTTCCGGCCAGGCAATCTCGATCTGCGGCGACACGCAAATGCTCGGCTAAGGCGTCAGCTCTTAGACGGATTACTTCAGTCTCCCGCCGGCGTACCTGAGTTCGTCGATGCAAGAAAACGCTGCAACGATTGCCGCTGCTGCTCGATGGAGCTTTGCCTGTCCCGCATCTCCGGAGGTGCAGTCCAGCCCGGCTCAATCCCCGTCATGTCCGGCAATTCATGCGCAATGCCCTTGTGGCAATCAATGCAAGTCCGCTCCCCCGAAACCAGGTATCGCGCATGGATCTCAGCGGCTCGTCGAGTCTGCTTGGTGAAATCCATGGCGATGGTAGAATGACAATTCCGGCATTCGAGTGAGTCGTTAGCCTTGAGCCGCGCCCATTCATGCTTGGCGAGTTCGAGGCGCATGTCGAGAAACTTCTGCCGGGTCGAGATCGTACCAAATATCTTGCCCCAGACCTCCTTTGAGGCCTGCATCTTGCGCGCGATTTTGTCGGTCCAGTCGTGGGGCACGTGACAGTCAGGACATGTCGCGCGGACCCCGGATCTGTTCGTGAAATGGATGGTCCGCTGAAGCTCCTGATACACGTTGTCGTGCATTTCATGACAGGACGTACAGAATTTTTCCGTGTTGGTGATTTCAAGCGCGGTGTTGAACGCTCCCCAAAACATTACCCCGCACAGGAAGCCGCCAAGCGTCAGGAAGCCAAGGCTGAAGTAGGTGCTCGGACGGCTCGCGATCCTCCAGAACCACAGCAGCAGAGCTTTCAATCTCGCCATGTCGCTCTCACTGCTTGGGGTCGCGGACCAGAAGCATGTCCTGAAATGTATTCTGCACAAGCGGCGCGGCGTCGGTCTGCTGGACATGACAGGCTGTGCAGAAATATCGCCGCGGAGTCACATCGGCGATGACCTGGCCGTCACGATCCATGAAATGTGTGACGCTGATCATCGGCGCGCCGGAGGCTTCAGTGTACTGGCGCCGATGACAGTCGAGGCAACGATTCGTCCGCAACGTGAGCTGATAGTTGTCGATCGAGTGCGGGATCACCGGCGGCTGTTCCGGATAATTGCGCATCACGCGCCTGTCGTCAGTGATCGGGCGCGCAATGGGCGGGATCGGTGCCTCATTCATGGGAGAGGCGTTACCGGTGACACGCGGCACGATCCTCGGCGCGTTCTGCGCATAGATCGCGCCCGCCAACAGAATCAACGATCCACTGAGAACGGCGCCCAACAGGCAGCGGCCCAGCCCACTCAAATCGGGGTGATCTTGACCGCGCATTTTTTGAAATCCGTTTGTTTCGAAATCGGATCGGTAGCGTCGAGCGTCGCCTTGTTGATGAGCTGGCTTGCGTCGAACCACGGTACGAACACCACGCCACGCGGCATGCGATTGCGCCCGCGCGTATCGACGCGCGTTCTGATTTCACCACGACGGGATGCCAGCTTGACCTCAGCCCCTTGATTGATGCCTCGCTCGCGCGCGTCCTCGGCATGCATGAAGCAGAGCGCACCCGGAAACGCCTTGTACAACTCTGGCACGCGCATCGTCATCGAGCCGGAGTGCCAATGCTCCAGCACGCGGCCGGTGACGAGCCAGATGTCGAACTCCTTGTCCGGCGATTCCGCCGGCGGCTCGTAAGGCACCGCGATGATCCGTGCCTTTCCGTCGGGATGGCCGTAGAACTCGATGCCCTTGCCGGGCTTGACGTAAGGATCGAGACCTTCGCGATAGCGCCAGCGGGTTTCCTTGCCGTTGACCACCGGCCATCGCAATCCGCGCACCTCATGATAGGTGTCAAACGACGCGAGGTCATGGCCGTGTCCCCGCCCGAACGATGCGTATTCCTCGAACATGCCTTTCTGCACATAGAACCCGAATGCCTTCGATTCATGGTTCTCATACTCGGCCGGAATTTCAGTCGCCGCAAAACGATCTACATTGCCGTTGCGGAACAACACGTCGAACAGCGTCTTGCCTCGATAGTTCGGATTAGCTTGCAGGATATCCTGCGGCCAAACTTCGTCGGTGGTGAACCGCTTGGAAAACTCCATCATCTGCCAGAGGTCCGAGCGTGCCTCACCGGGCGCCTTCACCAACTGACGCCAAAAATGCGTTCGGCGTTCAGCATTGCCGTAGGCCCCTTCTTTCTCCACCCACATCGCGGCCGGCAGGATAACGTCAGCTGCCATTGCGGTGACGGTGGGATAGGCATCAGACACCACGATGAAATTATCGGGATTGCGATAGCCGGGATAAGTCTCCTGCGTGTTGTTCGGCGCAGCCTGCAGGTTGTTGTTGACCTGGATCCAGTAGAAATTGAGTTTGCCGTCGCGCAGCATCCGGTCCTGCTCGACAGCGTGATACCCCGGCTTTTCGGGGATCAGGCCATGCGGCACGCGCCATAGTTCCTCAGCATGCTTGCGGTGCTCCGGGTTGGTCACCACCATGTCCGCCGGCAGGCGATGCGCGAAGGTGCCGACCTCGCGCGCCGTGCCGCAAGCCGACGGCTGGCCGGTCAGCGAGAACGGCGAATTGCCGGGCTCGGAGATTTTTCCAGTCAGCAGGTGGATGTTGTAGACAAGCTGGTTGGCCCATACGCCGCGCACATGCTGGTTAAATCCCATGGTCCACAGCGACATCACCTTGCGCGACGGATCGGCATAGAGTTCGGCGAGCTCCTGAAGGAAGCCGCGTTCCACGCCGGTGAGCTCCGAGACTTTCTCCAGCGTGTAGTCTTTCACGAATTTCGCATAGGCATCGAAATCTATCGGCTCCGTCGCGGCGGGATTAGCCGCGCCCTTGGCCTTCTGCTCGGGCGGAGTGTCCTGCCGAAGTCCGTAGCCGATATCGGTTGCGCCCTTCACGAACGCCGTGTGTTTCTTGACGAAATCTTGGTTCACCCGGCCGGTCGTGATGATGTGGTTGGCGATGTAGTTGAGAATGGCGAGATCGGTTCCCGGCTTGAACACGATCGGAATGTCGGCAAGGTCCGAACTGCGATGAGTGAAGGTGGAGAGCACCGCGACCTTGACGTGAGGATGACTCAACCGCCGGTCGGTCAGACGCGTCCACAGGATCGGATGCATCTCGGCCATGTTCGAACCCCACAGCACGAATGCGTCGGCAGCCTCGAAATCATCATAGCACCCCATCGGTTCATCCGCGCCGAATGTGCGCATGAAAGCGTAAGCCGCCGAAGCCATGCAGTGGCGCGCGTTGGGATCGAGATTGTTGGAGCGAAATCCCGCCCGCATCAGCTTGGTTGCCGCGTACCCCTCCCAGACAGTCCACTGCCCCGAACCGAACATACCGAGCGCGGTGGGGCCTTTCTCCTTGAGAACCTTCTTGGCGCGAGCAGCCATGGTATCGAAAGCCTCGTCCCAGCTCACCGGCTCGAACTCACCATTCTTGTCGTAGACACCGTTCCTCTTGCGCATCAGCGGCGTCGTCAGGCGGTCGCCGCCATACATGATCTTCGACAGGAAGTAGCCCTTGATACAGTTCAGGCCGCGGTTGACTTCCGCCAGCGTGTCGCCATGGGTTGCGACCACCTTGCCGCCCTTGACGCCGACCATGACGCCACATCCGGTGCCACAGAAGCGGCACGGCGCCTTGGACCACTTGATCTCCAGCGATCCGATCCCCTCGGCGACCGGCTGCGCCACTGCCGGAACGGTGATGTTCGCAGCAGCAGCGGCAATGGCGGCAGCTTGGGCCTTGAGCATGTCGCGACGCGAAAGACTCATGGTTCCTCTCCATGCCCAGGAGTTTCGTCGATCTGCTCGAACACCATGTTGGCGGACAGCACGCCTTCCCATCCCGATATCTCGGCAAGCCGCGCGCCAAGCGCCCCGCTGTCTGGCCCTTCGAGCACTATGACGATCTTCGACGAATTCCGGTGATGGACTTCGACCTCGGGGAGCACCGACAACAGCTTCTCGACATTCGCAAGATGCTTCGGCAGCACCGAGATCACAGCGCTCGAAATGTGCACGACCGGCGTCTGCAGCCGCCCTGACAGAAACGTTCGCCGCGAAAGTCCGGACTCATTCATGGCCGTTCCTCAGTGCGGCGGGCCCGGAGGGCCCAACACCAATTGCGACATCCAAACGAGAAAACCAAAACCGCCGACAACGCCGACGGCGACAACGGGCCAGATCAAAGCTGCGATGATAAAGAATACGATGAATTCGTCGCGCCGGGTGCTCGGAGGCGCCGAGTGATCTCTGGCTTCGGACTCGTTTGAAACGGTGTCCATGATCGCACCTTTTGCAAGGGCATCCAAAGTCAATCCAGACTACCCGAGACGCATGAGACCAGCAAGATAAAACGGCCCGCGCCTACGTTGAAAAGAAGTGTCGTGAAACCGCACTGTGTCCGTGTGCTGATCGATAGGTTAACGAAACCAATCAACTCAGCGGTTCATCCGTCTCCTGATGAAGGATGCGCTCCGCCGCGCCGTCAAGATCTTCGTACTGCCCGCTCCCAAGCGACCACATGAATGTCACGAGAGCCGTGAGCCCGAGTCCGATCGCGATTGGTATGAGATAATAGTAGTCCGTCATTCGGCTGCCTCGACGAAGCGAGCGATCTGTACGGTTTCCTTCTTTAACGATGTTCCTCCCGCGAGTCCGGAAAGGCGGAGCGCATTCAGAACAACAAGGATCGAAGAGCCCGACATCGCAACAGCAGCAACCAGAGGCGTCACGTAACCCGCCACGGCCACCGGCACCGCAATGACATTGTATGCGACCGCCAGCATCAGATTCTCATGTACGAGTCGCTTCGCCCGTCGCGCAATCCGCACGGCCAGCGGAACCGCGATCAAGCTCTCCTTAAGAAAGACGACGTCGGCGGCCTGCCGTCCGACATCAGCGGCAGACGACGGCGCGATGGAAGCATGAGCCGCGGCAAGAGCCGGAGCATCGTTCAAGCCGTCTCCGACCATCAATACTTTGTGGCCTGCGGCGCGCAGCTTGATGATCCTCGCCACCTTGTCGCTCGGCATCAACTCCGCTGTCGCTTGGATTCCAAGGAGTCCGCCGAGCCGCTGGACCCGCGCCTCATTGTCTCCCGAGACGATTTCCACATCCAGTCCTTCACTGGTCAACGCCGCAACAGCTTCTTCCGCACCCTGACGCATCCGGTCGTGAAAATCGAAAGCAGCGATGATGCGGCCTGCCCTGGAGAGGACGACAGACGATTCTTCGGCGGCATTCTGCTGCGAAGCCCAGGACGACCGCCCCAGCTTGATCATGTCAGCGCCGAGGCGCGCCTCCAGCCCCAATCCGGGACGTTCGATGATGCCTTCGAGCAAGGGCGCTCCATCGGAAGAAACCGTCTGCGCGATCGCGCGTGAATACGGATGAGACGAACGAGAGGCGAGCGTCGCCGCGATAGATAGCGCCTGCTGATCGCCGGTGCGGACAACCAGTTGCGGATCTCCTGCCGTGAGCGTCCCCGTCTTGTCGAGCAGGACTGTGTCGATTTCAGCAAGCTTCTCCAGCGCACCGCCGTCCTTCACCATCACACCTGCTTCGAACAGACGCCGCGATGCCACGACCTGCACCATCGGCACAGCCAGACCGAGCGCGCAAGGACAAGTGATGATAAGCACAGCGATCGCAATCGTGATCGCGCGATGGAAATCTCCGGTCGCGAACAACCAGCCGACGAAAGCAACAAGCGCCGTGAGGTGCACCACGGGCGCATACATCGCCGCCGCACGGTCCGCGATCCGGCGATATGTCGAGCGGCCCTGCTCCGCAGCCTCCATCAACCGCACCATTTCCGCGAGGAACGAGTTTCTCGCGCTTGCGTTGGCCACGACCGTCAGCGGTCCCGTCAGGTTCAGCGAGCCGGCCCGAAGAACGGAGCCGACTTCCGCCGCCTGCGGCGCACTTTCCCCCGAGATAATGGAAATATCGATATCAGAAGCGCCCTGCTTCACCGTGGCGTCGACCGGAACGCGGTCTCCAGCCGCGACAAGCAGCAACATGCCCGGCCTGACTTCAGCAACAGGGATAAACGTATGACGTCCGTCCTCGCCCGCGAGCCGGGCAACCCTCGCGGCAAGACGCGCCAGCCCCGTGACAGCGCTACGCGCCCGTTCCCGCATCATGTGATCGAGCGTACGGCCGATGAGCAGAAAGAAGAGCAGCGATATCGCAGCATCGAAATAAGCATGTGGCCCGCGAACGATCGTCTCGTACAGGCTAAGGGCGAAAGCCAGCAGGACTCCGATCGAGATCGGAACGTCCATGTTGGTGCGTCCATGCCTGAGGCTTCGCCAGGCCGAGCGGAAGAAGACGCGACCTGAATAAGCTAGCGCCGGAAGAGCAATAAGCGCGGACAGCAGGTGAAAGAGGTCACGGGACTCGGCATCCGCGCCCGACCATATCGATACCGACAACAGCATGATGTTGCTCGACGCGAAACCGCTGACAGCGAGCGCCTTGATCAACTCGGAGAAAACGGGATCGCCCCGCGAGGATTCGACGTCGAACAGATGTGCGTCGAAGCCCGTGCCTTTGAGAGTCTCAATGAAGGCTGGGACCGGTCCATCGCCACGCCAGCGGATGGTCACCCGTTTCGTCGAAAGGTTGACGCGGGCATGCTCCACACCCGGCAGCCTCAACAGTTCACGCTCGATCGTTGCGATGCAGGCACCGCAGTGAACACCGGGAACCGAGAGATCCGTCTGCCGCAATCCGCCGCCAACGTCGCGGCTTGCCAGCCGAACTTCTTCTCCGATGGCATCGGATTGGGCAGCGATCCCCGCGACAGCCAGACCTGTGTCGCAACAACTCATAACGCACTCCTCCTATCAGGCCGGAT
This sequence comes from Afipia massiliensis, assembly GCF_014203115.1. GTDB lineage: Bacteria > Pseudomonadota > Alphaproteobacteria > Rhizobiales > Xanthobacteraceae > Afipia > Afipia massiliensis. Next base: position 980,286 of record NZ_JACHIJ010000001.1, read on the forward strand.
TCTCCGCGCACATCGTCCGATAGGAATGCCAGGTCGCATGACCGAGCACAGGAAAGACCACGATCATACCCAGCAGCCCCGTCGCAAGACTCAAGACGATAAGAACCAGCATGATCGCAGCCCATGTCAGCATCACCGGCAGATTGTGCCACACCAGCGCCATGCTCCTTCCCATCGCCGTCAAGGCATCGACGCGCTGATCGAGCAGCATCGGCATCGAAAACGCACTGACAGCAAACGCGAAGGCCGAGAACAGGCCTCCCACCGCGCTGCCGATCAGCAGCATCGCGTAGCCGGTCCCGGTCGTCAGCAGCATCGCGACGATGTGATCGAGACCCGGAAACGGACGGACCCCGAAGAACAGCGCATAAATGATAACAGCTGCGCGCATCCACAAAAGCGTCAGCATGACCAGCAACGCGCCGGCAAACAGCACCTGCCCGCCGGATTTCGGCTTGACCAGCATCATGTTGAGAAGACTGACCGGCTGCCCTTCGGAAATCCGCTTGCTCTTCTCATAGAGTCCGATGCCGAGGATTGGCCCCATCACCATGAAGCCGGCGAATGCGGGAAACAGGATGTAATCCCAGCCGAAGACGAACAGCCCAACAGTGGTGGCCACCGATACAAGATAAACCAGCAGGCCGTATCCGAGACTAGCTCCCGGATTGATCTTGAAATCCTTCCAGCCGGCCGACAGCCATTGCAGCGCCGCGGCATTCGTGACATCGCGCTTCCAGGGCTTCTCTCGGGGCAGCGGTGGAACCAGAACAGGAATGGTCGCCATGATCTCGGCCTCAACGTGTTTGCGGATTGCACGACGAGCGCGCGGCTCCGAACTGCGCCCCGTCAGGCGCGGTTTCACCCACGCGCGCATGGGTGACGCATTCCGGTTGCGATATAACCGCCATGTAAACCAGATGCGCGTTTGCCCCGATCACCAGCAGCAATCCGGCGCTGACCGCGAGCCATAGCGCGACCTTCGGCGATCGGAGCGTGATCCGGTTCATCGCGCGGCCCTCGGCAAGTCTGTTAGATAAAGCGCCAGAATCTTGCGGTCGAGAGCGGACAGTCGCTCATCCCAGGTCGGCATCTTTCCCTGCCGCCCGTTCCAGACCGACGAACTGACCGATTGCAGATCGCCACCGTAGATCCAAAAGTGGTCTGTAAGGTCCGGCGCGCCCATCTCGGTCTTTCCTTTACCGTCGTCGCCGTGACAGGCCGCACAGTTCGCCGCGAACACGGCTTTGCCAGCATCGAGTCTCGGCGCGGGTGTATCACGCGCAACTTTCGGATCTGACAGGCTCCGCACGTAGTCGACGACGTCATCGACCTCTCGCTCCTTCAGGACACCATCCCGGCCGAAGGCCATCATCTGCGAGAGGCGGCTGTCTTTGTGCGACGAATTGATCCCGACGCGGATCGTCTCCGCGACTGTCGCCGGATCGCCACCCCACAGCCAAGAAGCGTTCGTCAGGCTTGGATATCCTTTTGAGCCTTGCGCGCTGGAGCCATGACACGCCGCGCAATTTTCACGGTACAGCGTCTGACCTGTCTGCCGGACGATCCGCATCAGCTTGGGATCCTTGCGGATGTCATCATAGCTGTTGGCTTCGATCTGATCGCTCCACACCTTTCGCTCCGCAGCCGCCTCCCGCAGATCGGCTTCGAGGGTGGTGCGCTGGTCGATGCCGAGCAATCCTTTCGTGAAAGTCACCCCGGTCGGCCAAGCCGGCATCAGAATCCAGTATACGACGCTGAACAGCACCGTCGCGATCAGGAAAAGATAGACGGCACGCGGAACGGGCGTGTTGAGTTCCTTGATCCCGCTCCATTCATGACCGGTCGTCAGATACCCGGTGTGTGGATCGCGCTCCTCTACCGCCATGGTTTGTCCTTCAACGGCTTATCCTCGTTGCCGAGGATCGATTGCGCAGCCGCATCGAACTGCTTCCGGTTTGACGGCCAATACGCATAGGCGACAATCACCGCCGACATTGCGATCAGATAGAACAAACCGAAGGATTTGGAGAACCAGACCGTGAAGTCGTGATCGATCGGCATCATTGAGCTCCCGAGGCTGCTGTCTTTTGCGCGGCATCCGTCAGCTTTCCGAGAATCTGCAGATATGCGACAAGCGCATCCATCTCTGTCAGTTCGCCGGGGCGCCCGTCGAAGGCGCGGACATTCGTGGCCTCGCCGTATCGCTTGACCACGCCCTCGGCGCGCGGGGAATCCGGAGCAGCCTGGCCATATGCATCCACGGCGGCGTTGGCGATCATCTCGTCCGTGTACGGAACTCCGACCTTGCGAAGCGCCGCAAGATGTTTGCCGATATCATCATTGCGCAGGGAATTTCGCCCAAGCCATGAGTAGTGGGGCATGACCGACTCCGGCACGACGTCGCGAGGATTGTTGAGATGTGCCACATGCCACTCATCCGAATACTTTCCACCCAGACGCGCGATATCCGGCCCGGTTCGTTTCGAGCCCCACAGCATCGGGTGATCGTATTTGGATTCGACCGCGAGCGAGTATGGTCCGTAACGTTCGACTTCATCACGAAGCGTGCGGATCATCTGGGAGTGACAGGCATAGCAACCCTCCCGGATATAGATGTTGCGTCCTGCGACTTCGAGCGGCGTGTAGACGCGCATATTAGGCGCCTCCTCGACCGTCTGATGGATTGTGAAGAGCGGAGCAATCTCGACGGCACCGCCAATACTTGCGACGCCAATAATCGCAAGTACGAAGCCGATGGTTTTCCTCTCGAGGCGGTAATGCAGACCAAAGAAACTCATGTCATTCTCCTGGCTGCAGAGCGGGAGCAGCCACCGAACGCGGCACCGGGCGATCCTTGGCGCGCTCTTCCTCCGGCTGGTTCGAGGTGCGGATGGTCATCCAGATGTTGTAGCTGCCGATCAGCGCGCCGATCAGAAACATGAGGCCACCGATCGCGCGCGCGATGTAATAGGGATGCATCGCCGTGACTGTTTCAATGAACGAATAGGCAAGTGTGCCGCTGTCGTTGTAGGTCCGCCACATCAATCCCTGGATGATGCCGGAATTCCACATCGCAAAGACGTAGACGAGCGTCCCGCCAAGCGCGAGCCAGAAGTGCGCCTCGACCAGCCGGGACGAATACATCTGTTTCCTGTTCCAGAGCCATGGCACGGAGGCATAGATCGATCCAAACGTGATCATCGCGACCCAGCCCAGCGCGCCCGCATGCACATGCCCCACGGTCCAGTCGGTGTAGTGCGACAACGAGTTCACCGAGCGGATCGCCATGAACGAACCTTCAAACGTGGAAAGCCCGTAGAACACTGCGGCCATCATCATGAAGCGCAGCGTCGCATCGTCGCGCACCTTCTGCCAGGCACCGTTCAGCGTCAGCAGCGCATTCGCCGCTGATGCCCAGGAGGGCACGAGAAGCATGACCGAAAAGGTCATGCCGAGCGTCTGAACCCAATGCGGCAACGCCGTATAATGCAGGTGGTGCGAACCCGCCCACATGTACATAAAGGTGATGCCCCAGAAACTGATAATGGACAGGCGGTAGGAAAAAATCGGCCGTCCGGCGCGGACCGGCATGTAGTAATACATCATGCCTAGAAAGCCGGAGGTCAGGAAGAAAGCCACGGCGTTGTGGCCGTACCACCATTGCGTCATCGCATCCTGGACACCCGAGAAGGCCGAATAACTCTTGGCGTGTCCGAGCGACACCGGCACGGCGAGGTTGTTGACGATGTGCAGGATGGCGACGACCAGGATAAAGGCCATGTAGTACCAGTTGGAGACGTAGATGTGCGGCTCCTTCCGGCGGGCAAGCGTGCGCAGGTAGATCGCGAAGTAGACGATCCACACAACCACCAGCCAGATGTCCGCATACCACTCCGGCTCCGCGTACTCCTTCGACTGCGTGACACCCATGAGGTAGCCCGACGCAGCGATCACGCAGAACAGGTTGTATCCAAGCAGTACAAACCAGGGACTTAGCTGATCTGGCAATCGCGCCCGCGAGGTCCGCTGGAGAACGTAAAGCGAGGTTGCGATCAGGGCGTTGCCGCCGAAGCCGAAAATGACGCCCGACGTGTGAACAGGACGCAATCGCCCGAAGCTCGACCACGCCGCGTCGAAGGTCAGGTTCGGATAGGCAAGCTGCCAGGCGACCCAGTCGCCGACGAACATGCCGACGACGGCCCACACCATCGCCAGTACAATTCCGACCTTGGTGGGATCGTCGTAGTAGCGCTCGAGCCGATCCGGCGAAGGCTCCGGATCGTAATAGCGCGAAATGACGACAAAGATGCCTGCGAGGGCGGCGATCATGACGATGGCTCCATGAACGCCCAATGGATCATCGTGTCCGACGACCGCCATAGCGAGGCCGCCCACTGCCAGAAGCAAAAACAGAACGAGGGCGTTCTGACGCTCGGACTTTGTTAGCTGGGCAATCATCTATCTATCCTGATCGTGAGAAAGCCGAATCGTCATAGCGAAGACGGGATACCGAAAACAAAGCAGCAGCATTTTGCGAAAACGCAAAGAAACAGGCGGCACGATTAGAGAATGCTGACCCATGGTCTCAAACACGGCTGGAAAACACCGGGTTGAGAGCCTCAGAGACGCAAGAAGTGAGGCGTAAGATGAGAGTGTATGCCCGATTGCGACAGCGGAACGAGCGCCTCTCCAAAGGGACTTTGGTGTCGTCGGAATATGAAGCGTCAAGGTTGCAGGTCCCGCCTGAAGCTGATCGACCACCCGATGAAGGTGAAGAGGTGCACCAGCACTGCCAAGGATTAACGGAGATCGGCCCCGATGGAATTTCCCGATCTCTACATCAGGGACCGCGCGGAAAATCGAACTGAGATCGGTCAGTTGAGGGCGCACTCGTTTACGAATCAAGCTTGCGAAGCTCCCGCATATTGGTGAGCTTCACCCGCCGCGCACTCGTCAGCGCGATCGCAGCCTGATCTTCCAGAAGTGTCAGCGTTCGTGACACCGTCTCGATGGTGAGGCCCAGATAATCAGCAATATCCTGCCGCGACATGGGCAAGTCGATCGAGCCAGCACCCGCCGTACGATCGACCATCTCAAGAAGAAAGGACGCGACCCGTTCCTGCGCATTGCGCACCAGCAGCAGCACATGCTTCTGCGCGCGCTGTAACTCACGCGCCGTCAATGCCAAGAGCGCATGCGTGATCTTGATGTCGTCTCGGGCAAGGTCGGATAACGAGCTGCGCTTGATCGCGGAGACAGTCGCGTTGCAGATCGCTTCCGCGGACAACTGATGCGCTGTGCCGATCTCCAGACCGAAGATATCGCCCGGCAAATAGAACGCGCCGATCTGGCGACGCCCGTCGCTCAGGATCTTGTAGGTACGCACCGCACCGCTCACGACCTGATAGAGATACTCGGCGTCCTCACCCTCGCCGAAGATTTCCGAGTTCCGATTATAGAGCATCGGCGCCCCGATCTGTGCGACCGGCAAGACCAGCGGATCAGTGTTTGCGAACTCAGAACTGGCCTGCGAATGACTGGCAATCCCTGCGGCGGCGAACATAGCGACCTTCCCGTTGATGGATGACAGCTACGGCAGCCTCGGACTTTGCGAAATCCGGATATTGCTCTTAAGGATAGTTCCTGAGGTCTCGGGCCAGCAAAAACGGACGACCCGGAAAAGTGATTTTCTGCCGTTGAAACAAATAGTTATGCGCAGCGACAATCTGGAAAGACATCTGTCTAACAAGGCACGTTCGCTGCGCGGCCGCTATGGGATTGCGCTGACGGCGGTCGCCCTGTCCGCCGCTGCATGGTTCGCCCTCAACCTTGTCGTTAAAAGCACGACACTGATTTTTCTCTTCGTACCGGCGATCCTGGTATCGAGCGCCCTGGGTGGTATCCTTCCAGGGTTGCTGGCGACGCTGCTGTCCCTGCTGATCGCCGTGAGTCTTGATCACGTGCTGGCGTCCGGACAACGCGACATCGTCGGCACCGCGATTTTCACGGCGGTCAGCCTAGGCATCTGCTATTGGGGCGACCAGCTCTACCGTAACCGGCGCATGGCCGCACAAGTGACGGAAGAGCTTCTCGCCACGACAGAGGACCTTCGCGCGCGCGAAGCCCATGTCAACTCGATCCTGCAAACAGTGCCTGACGCAATGATCGTGATCAGCGAACGGGGCATTATCCGATCGTTCAGCAGTGCCGCGGAACGGCTGTTCGGCTATTCCGCCGAGGAGGTGATCGGATCGAATGTGAAGCGCCTGATGCCGGAGCCATATCGCGTCCAGCACGACGGCTATCTCGACCGCTATCTGGGGACCGGCGAAAAGCGGATCATCGGTATCGGCCGCATCGTCGTCGCCGAGCGCAAGGATGGCTCGACCTTTCCCATCGAACTTGCTGTCGGCGAAATGAACTCCGGCGGCAGACGCTTCTTCACAGGCTTCATCCGCGATTTAAGCGAACGCCAGCAAACCGAAGCGCGCCTGCAGGAGTTGCAGACCGAACTGATCCACATTTCTCGCCTCAGTGCGATGGGCGAAATGGCCTCCGCACTGGCGCACGAACTCAATCAGCCACTGTCGGCAATCGCCAACTACATGATGGGATCGCGGCGCCTCCTGGAAGGACAGACCGACGAGACCTCTCGCCTGGTACGAGACGCAATGGACAAGGCCGGGGAGCAATCGCTCCGCGCCGGACAAATCATCCGCCGCTTGAGGGATTTCGTCGCACGCGGCGAGAGCGACAAACGAGTCGAAAGTCTGACGAAGCTGATCGAGGAGGCAAGCGCCCTCGCCCTGGTCGGCGTCAAGGAGCATGGTGTGCGGGTGATCTTCCGGCTCGATCCGTCGATCGACCGGGTGATCGCCGATCGGGTCCAGATTCAACAGGTGGTTCTGAATTTGATTCGCAATGCAATCGAGGCGATGGAGGGCCTGCCGCGCCGGGAACTGGTCATTACAAGCGAGCCCGGCGATGACGGCATGGTCACAATCAGCATCGCAGACACCGGATCTGGTTTGGCCCCGGAAATCCTGCCCAAACTGTTTGAACCGTTCATCAGCACCAAGGCAAACGGCATGGGGGTCGGATTGTCGATTTCACGGACGATCATCGAGGCACATGGCGGTACGATCTCGGCACGGCCCAATGAAGGCGGCGGCACGGTGTTTCGCCTGACGCTGCGATCGCTGAAGGATGGAGAAGACGATGCAACATGACGCGACAGTGCACGTTATTGACGACGACCAAGCTGTGCGCGAATCGCTTGCGTTCCTGCTCCAGAGCGTTCGCATTCCGGCCGTGGTTCATGAGTCCGCATCATCGTTCCTCACATCGCTCACGACGGGACAGAACGGATGCATCATCACCGACATTCGCATGCCCGACATCAGCGGAATCGATCTCCTGCGCCGCATCAAGGACCTCAATGTCCCGATGCCCGTGATCGTCATCACCGGGCACGGCGACGTCCCGCTCGCCGTCGAGGCGATGAAGCTGGGCGCGTTCGATTTCCTGGAAAAGCCGTTCGACGATGAGGCGATGATCACCACCGTCCGGCTCGCGCTCAACCGCGCCAAACAAGCCGAGAAGGCGAGCGCGGATCGCGCAGACCTTGGCAAGCGCATCACCTCGCTATCGAGCCGAGAGCGAGACGTGCTCAACGGCCTGATTGCGGGGCATTCCAACAAGGTCATTGCCGCAAATCTCTCGATCAGCCCGCGCACGGTGGAGATATATCGGGCGAACGTCATGACCAAGATGCAGGCGGAGAGCTTGTCCGAACTGGTCCGCATGGCGATCACCGCGGGATTGGCCGGCTCAGACTGATCCCGATCCGGAATTTTGACACAGATCAAGACGACTATCACGCGGATGTGGCGTATGAATTGATCGCCGGACCAAACGCGGCGCAGTTGACCGGTCGCCACATGGGACAGATGGACATCGCCGCTCCGAAGACGATCCTCGTCGTGGACGACGATGCGGCACTGCGCAACTCCCTGGAATTCAGTCTTGGCATCGAGGGTTACGACGTTCGCGCTTACGCCAGCGGATCCGCGTTGCTCGCCGAGGCCGACTTCCCGGAAAGCGGATGCATGATCATCGATCAACGTCTGCCCGACATTCAAGGTCTCAAGCTGATCGACGTCCTCCGTGAACGCGCGATCATGCTACCGGCGATCCTCGTGACGACGCATCCGACAAGCGCACTCCGCCGTCACGCCGCAGAGGCCAACGTGCCGATCGTCGAGAAGCCTTTCCTCACCGAAATGCTGTTTCAGCGGATCAGCGCCGCGTTCAAATAGCCGTATATTAGCGCACCGTCTGCAATCGCGCCGGACGGCGCAATCCTCCAAGACTCTGATCTCCGCCGGGTGAAAGTACAGAAATTACTCGGTAATTTCCATTGAAGGCACCGTGCACAATGGCTCGCCGAGAAGGTGAAAATGAGGGCTGGTATACGATTGTTATGTATACCAACTTGCGCTAGACACTGGCGCCCCTTCCCCGAAGGGTTTTTCCCTGTGACGTTAGGTCTGGCCTCGCCGTGCCTTTGCCCAGGCAGGATTTCTAATGTGGTGGACCTTCCCAGCCTGGCTTCGATCGAGGCGTTAAGGCAAATTTTGGACGAGAGAGCATGGCGCGCAATATTCTGATTCTTGGAGCCTCGTATGGCTCACTGCTGGCAACAAAGCTGCTGATGGCTGGTCACAACGTGACCCTGGTTTGCCGGACGAAGACTGCAGAGCTCATCAACCGCGAGGGTACCGAGGTTCGCATCAAGTTGCGTGATGAGCCGGCGCACCGCTCAATCTTTTCACGCGATCTGCCCGGGAAGCTGGACGCGACCTCGCCCGACAAGGTCGACCTTTCCCGTTATGAGCTGGTTGCTCTTGCCATGCAGGAGCCGCAATACACCAACCACACGATCCGCGTTCTGATGATCAAAATCGCCGCGGCGAACTTGCCTTGTCTTTCGATCATGAACATGCCGCCCCTGCCCTATCTCAAGCGGATTCAGGGACTGGCGGGCATGGACCTCGAAGAGGCCTACACCAATGCGCAGGTATGGGAACGGTTCAAGCCGGGACTGGTGACGCTTTGCTCGCCTGATCCGCAGGCCTTCCGTCCGCCGGAAGAAGCGGCGAATGTCCTGCACGTGGGCCTGCCGACAAACTTCAAGGCCGCGACATTTGAAGATGAAGCTCACAACAAGTTGCTGCGCGAGCTGGAAGCGGACATCGACGCGGTGAGGCTGGACGGCCAGGACGTCCCCGTGAAGCTCAAAGTGTTCGATTCGCTTTTCGTCCCGCTGGCGAAATGGTCGATGCTGCTGACCGGGAATTACCGCTGCATCACGCCGAGCGACCCTCAGCCGATCCGCGATGCGGTGCACGGTGACTTGGCACTCTCAAAGTCGATCTACACGCATGTTGATGCGATCGCCCTGCGTCTGGGCGCTGATCCGCAGGATCAGGTACCTTTCGAGAAATATGCCAAAGCGGCGGAAAGCCTTCTCAAGCCCTCGTCTGCAGCGCGTGCGGTGGCCAGCGGTGCGCCGTTCATTGAGCGGGTCGATCTGCTGGTGAAGTTGATCTCGCATCAGCTGGGCATGCCCAATGCTGAAATCGACCGCACTGTCCAAGTCGTTGATCAAAAACTCAGCGAGAAGATCGTGGTCGGTGGATCGAGCGCATAAACAAGCGGTTGGGCCAATTCAGTTCGACGAACGGCTGGGCTTGGCATCGTCGCAGGTGTCGCCGATCGCATGGTCGGCATCCCGCACGTTAAAACTTTACGTTGCAGGGCCTTCAGGCTCGGCGTTTGGCCGAGCTGAAGTTTTGCCCTCATACTGGTTAGATTGCGAGGACTTCACCAATCCGCCCGCGAATGATCTCCCGCTCCTCAGGCCCGATCGCCGTCGCAAAGCTCACGTCATATGCGATCATTGCCGGCCGCTTCAGAACCACGATGCGATCGCCAATTTCCAGCGCCTCGCCGATGTTATGCGTGATGAACACCGCCGTCTTTCCATTTTCCTTGACGAGTTTCACAAACTCCGCCCGCAACCGAGTGGCGGTCATTTCGTCGAGCGCGGAAAACGGCTCGTCGCAAAGAAGAATGCTCGCATTCGTGGCAAATGCGCGGGCTATCGAAACACGCTGACGCATGCCGCCGGAAAGAGCGTGTGGATAATCGTTCTCGTGACCTTCCAGCCCCAGTTTCGTCAACCAGAGCTGCGCTGTTGCTCGACGCTCAGCCACTGGTGTATCGAGCATCTCAAGACCTAATTCGACGTTTTGAATCGCCGTTCGCCATGGCAAGAGCCGATCGTTCTGAAAGACGATCGCAATCTTTCCACGAAACGAGTCAAAGTCTGAAAAGGGATTGCGCCCGCTGACCCGAACGTCGCCGCTGGTCGGCTCGGTCAGACCCGCAATCATATTGAAGATCGTCGACTTGCCGCAGCCTGTCTTGCCGAGGATAGCCAGCATCTCGCCGGACTTGACGTCAAGGTTGATCCGATCGACGGCGCGATAGCCACCTTTCGAACCCTCTTTGCCAAAAACCTTTGAGACGTTACCCAGATGGATCGCAGGCGTTGTCGTCTCGATGGTAGCACTCATATTGCACGCTCCGAAACAGCCCGATAGCGGAAGGCCACATTCTCGATCAGAGTCAGCGCCGCCTGGACGATCAAAACAAAGAAAACCAACTGCAGAGTCCAAGCCAACGCACCTGCCATATCAAACAATTGCTGCTGCTGGAGCAATTGATATCCTACTCCTCCCGTCGCACCGACAAGCTCCGCCACCACAACGACGCGCGACGCATTACCGAGATTCACCTTCCACGCCGTCAGAATGTCGGGAAGAACCGCAGGAGCAATCATGACCCGGAACAGCTTCCTCCGCGTGGGGCGGAAACTAAACACCATTTCCATCAAATCCTTGGACATTGCGCGCAACGCGCCAAGAACCTGAAACGCGAAGGCGGGAAGAGTGGTCATGACCATGATGAAGAAAATGCGAAACTCGACCCCGTGAAACCAGATGATGGCGAACACGACCCACGAAAGCGCGGGGATGCCCTGGAACAGCGTCAGAATTGGCGACAGGAATTTATCGACGGCTGGCGACCGCGCCATCAGCAAGGCGAGCACGCCGCCAATAACAAAGGCTCCTGCCAGTCCTGCGAGAATCCGCAAGACCGTCGCGAGGACGTCTGCAAACAAAACTCCGCTGGAGAGAATATCCAGGCAACGCCAGAAAACATCGATCAGCGACGGAAACAGGAAACGCGGAAAGAACAACGAGGCGAACTGCCATAGCGCAATGACCACCACAAACGGGAGGACAGACATGCCCAGGCGCTTTGCCGCCGACAGCATGCGTGCTGACGGCGACAGAGAAACGTCATCTAAGGTTTGATCGCTCACTTACCCTGCCTCTTGTAGATCGTCGATGGACCCGGATCTGCATTCAGGAATGCAATCGACTTGCCGGCGGAATAGACCGACTTGATTTCCTTTTCGACATCAGAAGCCCACTTGACGTTCATCCCAAGTCGGTCGTTTGCCCGAATAAGCTCACCAATCGCCTTCTGGTCGTCAGGCGAGCCCTTGACGGCTATCAGCTTTGCAGCGTCATCCGGATGAGTTGCAACCCACTCGGCGGCTTCCTTGTAAGCCGCGAACAGCTTCTTCACGAGCTCAGGATTCTTCTCCGCCCAAGCCGAATGCGCGGCGACGCCCAGATATGGAATGTTGCGGCTGCCTGTGAATTTCTTCCAGCTCTCCGCAATTCCGATGTCAATCGTTTTGACTCCCGGCTTTTTTGAGTGCAGCGTGGTGTAAGCAGGTTCCCAGAGTTGAACGGCCGTTGCGCGATCCGCCAGCGCATAGCCGACGAGACCGGGCGTTGCAGTGTTAACGACTGAGAACTTCGCAGTATCGGCACCTGCCTGACGCGCGAACCAATCGAACATGACGTAGTTCGTCGTTCCCTTCGCCGCCGCAAGATCCTTTCCTTCCAGATCCTTCAGCGTCTTGATCTCCGGCCGCGATGTCACAACCGCGCCCCAGAAGTCAAAAAGATTGAAAAGATAAGTCACTTTGACGCCGCGCGTATCCGCGAGACCGACCGTCAACAGCGCTGCGCTGCCGCCAAGCTGAAATTCGCCTGAGTTGAACTGCGCAGTGTAGGCATCCGGGGTCCGCTCCTCGAACTTGATGCGAAGACCATGCTTCTCATCCAGTTTATGGGCCTTGATGACGGGCGGCAGAAACGCACCCAGTGATGGAGCTCCGAAAACAACGATGGTCAGTTCTGCGGGCGCCTGAGCGCGAGCCGGTGCGCTGACCAGCAGCATGGAGATACAAGCGAGGCTCGTGAAGAACTTGCGGGTTATCATGTTATCCCTCCAGGTTTGTTGCTTTTTAGGGTCTTATCTATTGGTGTTGTTAAGCTTCAGAACGTCGCGGACGGTTTCCGCAAAAGCATCCGGTGCCTCCACGCTAGACATGTGAGCGGCATCAAGTGTCACGAGATCAGCCTGCGTAATCGCCGCAACGATTTCCTCGGCTCGCGCAGGCGGCGTCGATGGATCGTGCCGTCCAGCGATGACACGTACCGAGCATGAAATCCGCGACAGATCCGGCAAAACATTCGTCGTCGCCAATACTTCGCAGCAGCCTGCGTATCCGGCGGATGACGTGCCCGCAATCATCGCTGCGAGTTCGAGTACGCGCGACTCATGTTTGTCGCGGTATCCAGACGTCACCCAACGCTCCAGAGATGGCTGCACGAACGAAGAAACTCCACTCGAACGCGCGGTCGCAGCGCGATCACGCCACATCGATTCGGGCGGAAAGTTTGCAGCCGTGTTAGCGAGAACCAGTCCGCTGATACGATCCGATGCGTGGATGCCGAGCCACATCGCAGTCAAGCCACCGAGCGAAACCCCGCATACGACGGCGCGCGGAATTTCAAGTGTATCGAGAACGGCGAGCACATCCTTGCCCAGCGTTTCGATCGTATAGCCGTTTATCGGCGCATCTGAACGTCCGTGGCCGCGCGTATCGTAGCGCACCAGGCACGCATGAGGCCCGAGACGTTCCGTGACTTCGTCCCACATCCCGGAAGATGCTGCGAGCGAATTGCTGAAGACGATGACCGGCTTATCCAAAGCCCCGGATATGCTCACGGCAAGCCGGACGTCGGATTCGACCTCGATATTCTGTACGTCTCGTACGGCAATGTTCATATCTGCCGTCCTACTCAGCCGCGCCCTGAGCCGGCACGTCGAATTCCTTGCGCAGCGAAGTGAAGAATTTGGCTACCAAGTGCTTCGATACGCTCCCCAGAATGCGCTGGCCCACGCCTGCAACAAGTCCACCGATCTCGCCAACACCTTGATAAGTCAGCTTCGATACATTCGGACCTTCCGAAGTGATCTCAAACCGGGCCGTGCCATTGCCGTGACCAAGCGTACCTGCACCGGAGACCTTGATGCTGCAGGTCTTGGGTGGCTCCTTGTCCGAAAGCGCGATCTCGCCTTCAAATGAGCCTCCTACAGCGGCGACGCGCAACTGCATGTCGACCTTGTACGTATCGGGCGAGATTTCAGTCATGTTCTTGCAGCCTGGGACACAGCGCGTCAGCACGGTGGGATCGTTGAGCGCGACCCAGAGTGCGTCAACGGAGGCCTGGATTGTTTCTGTACCGCCGATGTCGAGCTTCATGGTGCCTCCTCAGATTCCGAAAAGACGCTGAGCGAGGCCGCCGTTGATCGCGGCGCGCTCGGAGTCAGAGAATTGCGTGTTTGCGACAATCTTGAGCGGCGCCAGATCGCCAATTGGAAATGGCATGTCGGACCCCATCATGATCCGGTCGGCACCGACAACATCCGCCAGGAAACGGAGTGTGCGCGTGTCTTGAACGATGGTGTCGTAATAGAGCGCGGCAAGTGCCGCATCGGGGTCACCGAGTTTGTCCTTGTCGAGCGAATAATTGCGCCGCAAGCGACCAATCACGTAGGGCAACGCTGCTCCACCGATACCCGCAACAATCTTGGCATTCGGATAACGTGTGACGGTGCCGGAGTAGATCAGCCGGGACATAGCGATCAGCGTGTCGGTGATCCGGCCGACAGCGTTGGCCATCCCGTAATCATGAACGCGGTCATCGCCGCTCTCGAAAACAGGATGAATGAAGATGATCGAACCCAGTTCGTTTGCAGCTTCCCAGAACGGAGCCAATGTGGGGTCGTCGAGCACCCCGCCTTTGCCTTTGGGCTGGGTGCCGATCATGGCGCCCCTGAATCCCGAAGCATGAGCTTCACGCAGCACTTCCGCAGCAAGCGGACCGTTCTGAAGCGGCACCGTCGCCAGGGGGATAAACCGCGGTTCGTCCTTGCCGGCTTGCGCAAGGTGAGAATTGATCAATCGAGACCAGCGCGCGCCTTCTTCCGCAGGTGTTTCATAACCAAACATATCGAGCCAACCGCCGACGACCTGACGCTCGACCTTCTGTGTATCCATCCACTGCAGGCGAGCCGGCACATCACTGAGCGGCTTCGATACCGGTCGCGTCGGCTTGCCGCCGGCGAACGAAAACCCCAGACTTCCGCTCTCCTCAATCAGCCGGATCGATGGAAAGTTCGCGGTTTGCGAGCGGATCGCATCCAGCAAGCTTGGAGGGACAAGATGAGCGTGGCAGTCGATAATCATACAGCTGGTCCTTACTGATTGTTCTTTTTGGCTGCCGCAACCGCGTCGCTGATGGCGGAGATGCGAATGGGAAGTTTGGCGAACGAGATGTCGAGACTACGCACGGCATCGTTGATAGCGTTCGATATCGCAGCCGGCGCACCGAGATAGCCGCTTTCACCTGATCCCTTTTGTCCGAACACGGTGTACGGGGACGGCGTGCAGTGATGCACGATCTCGACCTTCGGAATCTCGTGCGACGACGGCAGCAGGTAGTCCATGAAGCTCTGGGTCAACATCTGACCTTCGCCGTCATAGACAAACTCTTCCAGCAACGCTGCGCCGATACCGTGCGCAATGCCGCCCAAGGTCATTCCCTTGACGATGTGCGGATTGATGACGGTGCCGCAATCATGACCGATCACATACCGACGGATGTCCGGCTTGCCGAGAACGGGATCGATAGCGATCAGGACAACGTGAAATTCGAAGGAATGACACGGATACATTTGCACGCGGCCGTTCTCCGGAAGCTTGTCTCCGGTCGGAACCTGCATCACATGCGTGGTTTCCAGTCCCGGCTCCATGCCCGCCGGCAGCAGATGAAAATTGCGGTGGGCAATGCTGACGAGGTCAGCCCACCCCAAGTGGTCGGAACTCTTTGTGGCCGTTACGCGGCCATTTGAATAGCCGACTTCGTCTTCTGTGCAGCCAAACTGATGCGCGGCGATCTTGACGAACTTGGCCTTGAGTTTCTGCGCAGCGTGGAATGCCGCACCGCCCAGCATGATCGCCATCCGGCTGCCAACGGGAGTGTTGGACGGCAATGACGCAAGCGAATCGGGGCGCACAACGCGGATGCTGTCGGGATCGATTTCGAGAACTTCGCCGACGACGGTGGCCACCAGCGTCTCGTGCCCCTGTCCCGCAGAGGTCGTGTGAATGGTGACGGTCACAAATCCAACGCCGTCGATATTGATGCGGCAAGAATCCATCCACGTCGTCGTGGTATTCTTCTCGTTCAGCAACGGCTCGAACGAAGAGTTTCCACCGCTCGGTTCGAGGCAAGCGGCAATGCCGATTCCTGCGAGCATTCCGGATGCCCGAATCCGATCGCGCTCCTTCTGCAGCGCCGCGTAGTCGACGTGTGTGAGAACCTTCTCAACCACCGTGTGATAGTCGCCGCTGTCATACCGCGTCCCGCTCGGGATGAGATACGGAAACTCATCCTTGCGAATAAAGTTGCGGCGGCGAACTTCGACAGGATCAACCCCGATCGCAGCCGCGACTTTGTCGATCGCCGTTTCGATTGCGTAGTTCGTCGGCGACTGGCCAAAGCCGCGCACAGCTTCCTGCACGGCCTTGTTCGACGTCACGGATTGCGCGCGATACTGCACGCTATTGATCTTGTAAGGCCCTACGATTGCGCCGATCGGCTTGCCGAGTTGGAACGGCGCACGGCCGGCATAGCCGCCAGCATTGTCCAGCGCGCGCATCTTCATCGACTTGACGATGCCCTGGTCGTTGAAGGCAATGTCAACATCGAAGATGCGCTCGGGGCCGTGCTGATCGCCGCCGCGCATGTTCTCGAGCCGGTCCTCGATCAGACGAACGGGGCGACCGAGCCGACGCGAAAGATGCGAAACAAGTACGGTGTGCTTGATTCCGCGTTTGACGCCGTAACTGCCGCCGACATCGACATCCTGGTGGACACGAACGTTGTTCGCAGGAATTCGTAGCGCCCGTGCAATCTGGTCTGGATACTTCGGCATCTGAATCGATGCCCAGACATCCAGTATTTCACGCCACGGATCCCAGGACGCGACGACTCCGAACGTCTCGATAGGCACCGTCGAATTCCTGCCCCATACGACACGGAAAGACAGGTGACGCGGGCTTTCGGCGAAATCCTTCTCGACTTCACCCCAGACAAAGGTCTTGTCGAGCAGAACGTTCGAACCGTGCGCCGGGTGAACCGGAGGACTATCGGAATTGAGAGCCTGCTCGGCATCCGTGACAAACGGAAGCGGCTCATAGCTCACGCGAAGTTTCTCGGTGGCGTCCTCGGCTTGCGCTCGCGTCTCGGCCACGACAGCGGCGACCCACTCGCCTGCATATCGGGTCTGACCAACGGCAAGCGGATAACGCTTCACGTTCGGCGTATCGAGCCCGTTCATCAACGGATCGACCGCTGCTGCGAGCTCTTCGCCCGTGAGAACGTAGTGCACACCCGGCATCGCCAACGCGGCTGAACTGTCGATCGAGAGAATGCGGGCTGATGGATACTGGGATGGCAGGATCGCGACGTGAAGCGTACCTTCCCGAACAATATCGGCTACGTAATTACCACGACCGACAACAAAACGACGATCCTCACGGACACGGCGATTGGCGGATACGAAGCGGAAGGCTGATGGATCGGCACTCATTTCGAGCCCCTTCCCGGCGCATCAGCCGCCGCCTCAGGAACGCCCTTTTCAGGCGCATCGTGGCCTGCCGCACTTCCAGTTCGCACGACCTTGGTACCCCGAAGCACATTCGATTTCTTCAACCGGTCAGCCGCGAATTCGACCGCTTCGATGATCTGTCCGTAACCTGTACAGCGGCAGATATTTCCGGAGATAGCCTCAACAATATCCTCGCGGTTTACGTCATGCGTGCGCTCGAGGAGCGCGTGCGCGGTGAGGATCATGCCCGGCGTGCAATACCCGCACTGCATACCGTGCGTTTCGCAGAAAGCATCCTGTATAACGCTCATTTCTCCAGGTGCAGTTGCGACACCCTCGATGGTCGTGATTTCATAGCCATCGGCCTGTACAGAAAATATCAGACAAGAGCGCACCGGCTCGCCATCCAGCAGCACCGTGCAGGCCCCACAGACGCCATGCTCGCAACCAGCATGCGTACCCGTTAGCAACAAGTCGTCCCGCAATGTGTCGAGCAGCGTCGTTCGCGGCTCGACGTCGCTGGTGCAGATCACCCCGTTGACGTTGAGGTTCACTTTCATCTGGCCACTCCCAGGGCTTCTTTGCCATTGGCGCGATCACGCGCATCCTCCAGCGCTCGCGTGCAGAGCGTGACGGCGACGCGGCGGCGATAATCTGCGCTCGCATGCAGATCGTCCGTCGCATCGAGATCAACAGCGGCGACGGCTATGGCGTCCGCAAGCGTTTTTTTGTCGAGGCGCGTTCCGAGCAGCGAAGATACATCCAGCTTCAGCGGCCGGTCTCCAACGCCGCCGATCCCGAGCGCCGCTTCGAGGCAGCGCCCATCTTCGTCAACCGCGATCTGCGCCGCCGCTGAGACAAATGCAAAATCGGAACTGCGAGCGCTGATTTCGTGAAAACCAACGCCAATCCGCTTGTGCGTCCAGACCGGGAAGCGGACCGCACTGAGACATTCACCGATGCCGATAGTGGTCAACATCGGGCCAATAAAGAAGTCGTCCGCAGGCGTTGAAACAGGACCATCGGGAGTTGCAGCTTCGATTTCGGCGCCTAGCGTCACTGCAACCAGCGGGATTTCCGCTGAGGGGTCGGCATTCGCAATCGAGCCTCCGACAGTTCCGCGATTCCGGGTCGGAGGATGTCCGACCCACGGCAGCGCGAGCGCCAGCAACGGAACTGAAGTCCTAATCAGCGGACTATTCAATGCCATCGCTTGCCGCGTCGTTGCTCCGATCACGAGCGAGCCGTTATCTTCGCGAATGCCGGAAAGCTCAGGCAATCGCAGCACATCCACCAGCTTGGTTGGACGTGCAAGGCGCATGGCAAGCATCGGCACCAGCGTTTGACCGCCCGCGATCACGCGCGCATCTTCATCTGCAGCAAGCAGACCGCACGCCTCGGCAAGCGACCCCGGCCTGACATAGTCGAATGGCGCTGGTTTCATAATTCTTCAGCCGAGCAAGGGGCCGGCGAAAGCCGGCGACAACACCGAAATGGTTTGATTTTTGAGAAGCGGTCCGTCGACCTCGCTCGCTTTCTTCACCGCAGCCCATTCGCTGTCGGCACCAAACGCAGCCCATGCCGCCTTGCGGGCCTCTTCGCTCGGAAACCGCGTCATGTATGTGAGACGACCATCTTCTTCCGTCGCGACAAACGCACCGACAAGCTCGATTCCGTGACGGGGAAAGAATTTCGCTGCGACTGCATCCTTAAAACGTTTGCGCATCGCTTCAGCGCGGCCTTCAACGGCCTCATACACCCGGATTTCGTAAACCAAGACACACTCCCCGAAGCCTGCAATTCCGCACTCGCGCCGTCGTATTTGTCGGCGGCTTTAGGCCCCGAACTAAGAATTCACGAAGGCAATTGTCAAATAAAAAAAGAAGCAATGAGTGACTTTTCGCTCATTTGAAGCTATTACAATTACTAAATTGTCGCAGTTTCTGGGTCAAAATGACCACGCTCGTAGTCATTTTGCGTTATCTCACGCTAGTTTTGCGAGGAGTTGAAACGATTTTCGAATTGTACTATTCGACAATGCTGCGACGATATGGACCAACACCAGCACACGCCACGGGGATAAAATGACTGATTGGGTCCCGACCCTTCCTGCAGGCGGCGGTCCTCGCTATCTCGCCTTTGTGGAGTCTCTCGAAGAGGACATTGCTAGCGGCCAGATCAAACCCGGCATGCGACTGCTCCCGCAGCGGGAGATGGCCCAAAGGCTCGGGCTCAGCATCGGGACAATTTCGAAGGCTTATTCCGAAGCAGAGCAGCGCGGTCTCATCTCCGGAGAAGTCGGGCGTGGCACCTTTGTGCAGCGTCGCAAGCCGGAACAGCGCAAAGGCTACGGCCCGTCCGATGCCCCTATCAATCTCGCTCTGAACGTCCCACCCTATACAGGTGAAGACGAGGTTATCGCGTCGGCTCTCGCCGAGATCGCTGCGCAAGGCGAGATGGCAAACCTGCTTGGCTATTTGCCGCATCAGGGCATCAGACGTCATCGTGAAGCGATGGTGATCTGGCTTGCGTCGTTAGGGGTCACGGCCGATCCGGATGAACTTTTCATCACGCACGGGGGACAACACGCCATCTCCGTTGCACTCAATCTGGCGAGCGCGCCTGGTGACATTGTTCTCACCGAAAGGTTTACCTATTCGGGAATGATCGCGCTGTCCGCGCAGAACAGCTATCGGCTGCACGGAGTGGCGGCCAATGCGGACGGCCTCACTCCCGAAGCACTCGACCGCGCGTTCGGTGAGACCGGGGCCAAGGTATTGTTCTGCATGCCAACCTTGCAGACGCCCACCGGGGTGACAATGCCGGAAGAACGTCGCGACGCTATCGCCGAAATCGTCCGCAAGCATAACGCCTATCTGATCGAGGACGATGCTTATGCGTTCCTGTTCGAGAATCCACCTCGCCCCATCTCTGAGCGGATTCCGGAACGTAGCTTTTACGTTGTGAGTTTTGCCAAATGCCTCGCGCCGGGATTACGCATCGCGGCAATGATTGCACCCGCTTCATTCCGTGACCGCTGCAACAATGCCATCCGGGCAACAGGCTGGATGGCCACACCCGTCATGGCAGAAGTTGTCGCAAGACTTATTCATAACGGCGACTTGGTCCGCCAGGTCAGACGCAAGCGCGAAAAAGCTGCCGTGCGAAATGAAATCGCAAGCAGGGTTCTAAGTTCCTGGTTGCCGCCAATTTCCTCTCCCCCGGGATTTCATCGCTGGCTTCCGCTTCCTGCGGGCCGCACGTTGAACGCGCTCGTGACGCAGGCCGCGCACGCAGGCATCACGCTCGCGCCGCCTGGAGCATTGCAGCAAGTCGATCGCGGCACACTCGGCATTCGACTTTGCCTTGGCCATCCTTCCGCCGAAGCTGACCTTGAGAAGGCGATGGTCGAGATCAAGCGAATTCTCGAAATGACGGAAGCAATATCTTTTGTCTGACATGCCATGCGCCATTCAAACGCAAGAGGCTAAGGGGGCGCGTCAACCGAGACAATAAACGCAAAAAAACGAGAAAAAGCAGCGAATCCATTGGACGCTGATCAAGGGAAAAGGAACGCAAACCAATGGAGCCGTTCGCGCTTGTCGCGCTGGTAGTGGCAACATTTCTTCTCGCAGGCTTGGTCAAGGGCGTCGTCGGAATGGGGTTACCGCCCGTTGCGATCGGCATAATGGCGCTCGCGATGCCCCCGGCGCAAGCCGCCGCGCTGGTTCTGGTGCCCGCCTTCGTCACCAACATCTGGCAAATGATGTCGGGAGAACGCCTTATCACCGTCGTTAAGCGCCTGTGGACGCTTCAGCTCGGTATCTGCATCGGCGCCTGGTTGTGCGGCGATATCCTGACAACGCAAACGTCCAAGATACCCAGTCTTTTGCTGGGTTTAATGTTGATGCTGTACGCCGTCTACGGAGCGGCTTCCGCGACGCCGCGGATGCCTGCACGTTACGAACCATATTTGTCTCCGATCGTCGGGCTGATGACCGGCGCCATCATGGCGGCAACCGGACTCATGGCCATTCCTCTGGTCCCCTATCTGCAAGCGATCAATCTTGAAAAAGAGAATTTGCTGCAGGCATTAGGGCTGTCCTTCTTCATATCGGCGGTCGCACTTGGCACGGTACTTACGAGTGCGAATATCTTCCGCGGCGACACAGCGCTTATGTCGGCGTTCGCGCTGCTGCCGGCCGCAGTGGGAATGGCCGTCGGCCGACGCTATGTCAGCCGCATCTCCGCCGCCACCTTCAAGCGCTGGTTCCTGATCGCGATGTTCCTGATCGGATGCGCCTCAGCCATTCAGGCGCTCCGATCCGCGCAACCGGTATTGAACTGACGGGGAGGACATCGGAATGATCGAGCTTCGCCAATTTAGACAGTTCATCGCGGTGGCGGAGGAATTGAGTTTCCGTCGCGCCGCCGAGCGGCTGAACATGGCGCAGCCTCCTTTGACAGCAACAATAAAACGTATCGAGGATGAAGTTGGCACCATCCTTATCGAGCGGACCAACCGCATCGAACGCTTGACCGAGGCAGGTCGCGTGTTTCTCGATGAAGCACGAAAAACCGTCAATCAGGCAGAGCGCGCCATGCTCGCAGCACAGCGGGCGGGCGCTGGCCTGACAGGGACGCTACGAGTGACATTCGTTGCAAGTGCTGCTCGAGAAATCCTGCCATCAATCTTGCTGCGATTTCGGGAGCATTACCCTGCGGTCAAGCTTGAGCTAAGAGAGGCTATGACAACCCAGCAACTCGCGTCTTTGGCGAACAACGACAGCGATCTGGGGTTTGTTATCCCTCCCCTCCAGGATGCTGAAAATCTAACAATTGAGGTCATTGCCAGAAACCGGCTGGTTGCGGCCTTGCCGGAGGGACACCCGCTAACAAAGGCGGCTCAGATAACCCTCGCCGACATGTCTCATGAATCGTGGATCTTGTTCGCGGCCCGCCAGGGCCCCGGCTTACATCGCATCATCCACAAGGCATGTGCCAAGGCCGGGTTCTCACCCAGGATCGGGCAGGAAGCCCCGCAAATGGATACGATAGCCAATCTTGTGGCAGGCGGAATGGGGGTCGCTCTGGTGTCGAGAGCACTCGCAACGAGCGGGCGCAAAGGCGTAGCTTTCCGGGAATTGGCCGGGCCCGGAACCCCGGTCGAATTTGAACTGGCAATCGCCTACGCTCACTCCTCGCCTGTTCTGAATGCATTCGTCGCTGCAACCAGATTGCACGCGAAGATGATAGCGCCGTGAGTTGCGGCTGATTTCCGGAATGTACATCCTCCGTCTCGATCAGCCGCAGCAGCCCTTTCAACTATTCCGGCGGAATGTTCGCCTTCTTGACGACATCGGCCCAACGCGCAATCTCGCTATCTACAAAGGCCCGGAACTCGTCTCCGTAAAGGTCGCCAGGTTCGACACCCATCTCAGCTAGCTTCTTCTTGGTCTCCGCAGACTCGTTGACTTCCCTCATCGCGGCGACAAGCTTCTTGTAAATCGGAGAGCCGTTCGCCTGAGGCATGTAGACGCCGAACCAAGCTTGGACGTTGAAGCCCTTCACGCCTGACTCATCAAGCGTCGGAACATCGGGAAGCAATGGGGAGCGTTTCAGCCCCGTCAATGCGAGAACACGCACCAGTCCGCCCTTGGACGCATTTATGACCGTCGGCAGGGAGTCGAACAGCAACGGAATATGCCCCCCAATGAGATCGTTCATTGCAGGGCCGTTACCCTTGTAAGGAACATGAACAACATCGACTCCTGCCATCTGCTTGAACAGTTCACCCGACAGATGGTTGGAGCTGCCAGTGCCGGCTGAGCCGAACGAGTATTTGCCCGGATTCTTTTTGAGAATCTCAATCAGCTCCTTAACGTTCTTTGCCGGGAAATTGTTGGACGCAAGAATTGCGTTGGGGGCCGCTGCGACGAGCGCAATAGGTGAAAGATCCTTCTTCGTGTCG
Source organism: Afipia massiliensis (assembly GCF_014203115.1). Taxonomy (GTDB): domain Bacteria; phylum Pseudomonadota; class Alphaproteobacteria; order Rhizobiales; family Xanthobacteraceae; genus Afipia; species Afipia massiliensis. The sequence goes on from NZ_JACHIJ010000001.1 coordinate 1,003,429, forward strand.
TAAGGAATGCTCTTGTAAAGGCTCGGCGTAATAACGTGATGCGTGGCCGTGAGGAGCAGCACCGTACCGTCAGCGGGAGATCTCACCACCGGTTCGGTACCGATGATACCGGATGCACCCGGCTTGTTTTCGATATACGTCGTCACACCGAGTTTATCGCCGAGGATTTTCCCGACCACACGCGCAAGCACGTCAGTCGGACCACCTGCAGAGAACGGCACGATAATGCGGATCGCATTACCCGGAATCTCCGGCCCTGAACTGCGCGCATCGCCCGTCGCAAAAAGAAGAAGAACGGCTATCGCCGCAACGAGTACTCTTCGCATTATCATCCCCCTAGATGGCGTTTTGTTCTTTTGATTACGTTATAGACAGTTCATCGTCCAAGATTTGCTGTCTCAGATGAGCTTCTTCACCGGAGTCGGGTCCAGGTTGAAGAGACGCGCGGCATTCAATCCGAGAATATTTCGCTTCGCCTGCTCGGTCAGGAAAGGCAGATCGCATATTTCCTGAGGCAGATCGAAATCGAAATGTGGCCAGTCTGACGAAAACATCAGCTGCGTCTCTGCCTTGATCATTTCGAAGGTGTTTTCGAGCGCCTTCGGATGCGTCGTTTCCATTGGCTGTGTCGTATAGAAGCAATTCGTATTCATATACTCGCTCGGCATACGCTTGAGCTGCGGCGCCTCGGACGGACGCATCAGATACTGATCATCGAGCCGCTGCATGAGGAACGGCACCCAAGCCAATCCACTCTCGACCCACATTGTCTTGAGTTTTGGAAACCGCTCGGGAATCCCATTCAGGATCCAGTTTGTCATGTGAACCATGTTGCACCAGGCAAAACCCAGCGCATGCATACCGAGAAACCGGTTCACAGTCGCCAATGAGGGATCCTGCCAGTGATACCCCGCATGAAAAGCCAACGGCTTCCCGGTTTCTTCGATCATCGAATACAGACGCATATATTCGTTGCTGTGAACCGGCTTGTAGCGCGTGCTCGTGACACAAAACCCGATGACGCCTTTGTTGTCGCCGAATTCTTCTACCGCACGTTCGGCCTCCTTTGGCGTATTGAACGGCAAATAGATCAGCGTCTTAATTCGATCTTCAGCTGACAGTATTCTGTCCGCCATCCATCGATTGTAGGCACGCCCAAGCCAGACCTCCATTTCGGTCTGCGGATGCATGCCGAGAAACAACATCGGGGTCGGAAAGACCACCATGTTGTCCACGCCGAGAGAATCCATCGCACGGCGCGTCAAGGTGACATCGCGGTGAACGTCTGTTTCCTTCACAGCCTCGCGCTGATCGTCCTGATGCGGGATGCGTCCGCCCACCGACTGGTAACGCAGGCCGAGATCGCCGTTCAGGCCATATGGTGGTGCGCCGATCCGCTCCGCCTGATAGCGCATAGCGTTATCGCGAATAACCGGATCCTCGATGTACGTGACGACCTCTTTCCACGAAACCGACTCGACGTGATGTGCGTCGATATCGACGACAAACCAGTCTTGAAGCCCGCGCTTGACAGCATTCCGCTTTGCGTGCGCAAGCACGTCTCGCGTATCTGTGTAAACATCGATCTGCTGCGTCGCGGCGTATTGAGGGCCGACCTTCTCCCGAATGTTCATGACTTAGCCCCTGGATAGTAACTATCTTCGTCCGGCCGCCGGCGATACCAAAGTGCAAGCTCCACCGGACCGAGATGAAGCGCCCGAAGCATTTCCGAAACGGCTGACAGTAATTCCGTCGGTGTCATTTCGCTGTCGCGCTCGCCGGCGATAGGCGGAAATGTTCTTTCCTCACCGTCAGACTTCGCGACATAAAGGCGAATGGCTGCCGTCAGAATTTGCGCAACGGATTCGTCGGAGACACGACAGGCCTCACCGCTTTCCACCAACTCCCGCGATGCGCGCAGCAGATCGGGAGCGAGCGAATCGATCCACCCATACTGATCGTTGCGCCGGTCAGCATCAGACTCGGACATAGATCTCTCCATCCCTGATTTTCATTTCTGCTTTGCGCAACCGGATCTTGGGATTTCCCTGATGGTTTCCGGTTTTGATGCTGTACTCGTAGCCATGCCACGGACAGACGATGTTTGTTTCCGATTCGTCGTATTCCATCGCGCGTACGGTGTGATCTTCCGCAACAGGTTCGAGCACTCGCTTCATAATACGGCCTTGGCAAATCGGACCGGCTCTGTGGGCGCACCGATTGTGCCAGGCGTAGAATTCTCCATCGATCCTGAAAACACCGACCTCCATGTCGCCGCAGACGATCACCTTGCGGTCACCATCGTTGTAATCCGCTACCTTTCCCGCGCTGTATTCTTGCATTGCGTCTCTTTCCATCGGTCGATTTTCACGGCGGCTCGACGCCACTCAGATCGCGCACCAGCGAGATCGCTCGCACGCAATGCTTGCGTTTATATTCATTCTAGATTTTGAACCGGCAATAACGCGTTTCTGAACGAGCGATATGCCGTGCATATCGCGAAAACCAATGGCCCCCATGTCGCGCCGCAAGAATGGCCGCTGGCGACCGCTACCGTCCTGTCTGGCGATCCTGAAAAGCTGACACAGCCGCCAGCGCTCCCCTGCCCGCGCTAGTGCTCGACTTGCGTTCGACTCCTGTTAGGATTTTCTACCAGTCAGGCAGGGAGAAGAAACGTGGCGAAGACACCAATCTGGCAGTGGTCGGCAACGGAGACGGCCGCAGCAATCAGGAAAAGAAAAGTGACCTCCGAGGAAGTGGTGAGCGCCCATGTCGATCGGATGCACGAAGCCAACGCCGCAATCAACGCAGTGGTCGTTGATCTCAGCAAAGACGCGATGAAAGCAGCGAAGGCCGCCGACACGGCGCTCGCCAAAGGCAATGACATCGGACCACTGCACGGTGTGCCGGTCACGATCAAGATCAATATCGATGTCGAGGGTCAGGCCAATTCGAACGGTGTCGTCGCCTTCAAAGACAGTATCGCTCCGGGCGACTCGCCGGTCACCAGCAATCTGAAGAAGGCGGGCGCGGTCATCATCGGCCTGACCAATACACCTGAATTCTCGCTACGTGTCTGCACCGACAACCCGCTGCATGGGCTGACGTTGAATCCCTGGGACCCGTCCGTCACTTGCGGTGGGTCTTCAGGCGGCGCCGGCGCTTCCATCGCTGCTGGTATCGGCACCATCGCCCATGGCAACGATATCGGCGGCTCGCTGCGCTGGCCGGCGCAGTGCAACGGCGTCGCTACCATCAAGCCGACCCAGGGGCGCGTTCCAGCCTTCAACCCGAGCGCCACTGCAGAACGGCCTCTCATGGCACAGTTTATGTCTTCGCAAGGGCCTATCGCCCGCGAGGTCCGCGACGTGCGCCTGGGCCTGGAAGTTATGGCTCAGCGAGATTCCCGCGACCCGTGGTGGGTGCCGGCGCCATTGAAAGGACCTAAGCTGAACGGGCCGATCAACGTCGCGCTCGCTAAAATCCCTGACGACACGGATACCGATCCCGGCGTGATCTCACTCCTGCGAAAAGCAGCCGACTATCTAGCCGATGCCGGATACAGGGTTAGCGAAGTCGAATTGCCCGATCTCAACGGCGTCTGGCAGCTCTGGTGCGATCTGATCATGACCGAGCTTCAGGTCCTGCAGGAAGAACAGATGCGGGCTGTCACCAGCGCAGATTTCAACCAGACGCTCGACGCTGTCTTGGCGTTATCAACACGTCTCGACCAGGCCGGCTACATGAAGGCTATCAGCGACAGGTCGCGCCACATCCGCAACTGGATGACCTTGCTGGAGGACTATCCGCTCCTCTTGACGCCGACAACGGTGAGGGCCACGCCGGAGGTCAATGCCGATCTCGGGGGCCACAAGAGAGTGAAGGAACTGCTCCGGAATGATCTTCGCTTCATCTCGTCGATGAACGTGCTCGGTCTGCCGGCTGCAGTCGTGCCGGTCGGACTCCACAAAGGCTTGCCTGTCGGCGTCCAGATCGTTGGGTCGCGCTATCGCGAAGACCTGTGCCTGGATGCCGCCGCAGCCATCGAAAAAAGAGCCGGCATTCTGGTCAGGCAACTATGGGAACGGTAGCCCCGTATTCGCACCAGGATAACGCCTGCACAAGCCTTTGATGGCTTGGGAGTCGATCGAGCTTAGGCATCGAGCGCCAGAGAACAATGTAACACGCCGAATTGAGCGCACCCACCTCGCCTTCGACTGTGTGAACAAGGCGACCTGAAGATCAGCGCATCGAAAAGCGCGCGGTCATGCCGCGCGCTTTCGATTTAGCATCGAAGAAACTGGCTACCTGCAACCCAACTGACTACACGCCAAGTGCTCGCCCGTCGCTGCGCGGATCATGCGCGCCCGTGATGCTTCCATCGGTGTTGATGCGGATCGCGCCCGGATGCCCAGCGAGAGGGCTTTGGGCGGGGATCGGACTCATTTCATGGCCGCGTTCAGCGAGCTTCTTGAATACCTCTTCACCTGCATCCTTCTCCAGCTTCAAGCTATCGCGTGAATCGGAGAACGTTTTCCCGAGCAGGAAACGCGGTCGAGAAAGCGCCGTAAGCGGATCCATGTTGTAGTCGATAAGCCTTGTAAGCACCGCCGCCAGCGTCTGCGGCTGGCCGTCGGCGCCTTGCGTTCCATAAAGAAGATGAGGTCGCCCCTGCTTGAGATACATACCAGGATTAAGCGTGTGGAACGGGCGCTTGGCCGGCTTGAGACAGTTGGGGCTCGCAGGATCGAGATTGAACGAGGCGCCGCGATTGTGCCACAGGATGCCGGTATCGCCCGCGACCATGCCGCTCCCCCAGTCGAAATAGACTGTCTGAAGCATGCTCACGCAGTTGCCATTCTGATCGGTCGCGGCGATGTAAACCGTATCACCTTTCTTGAAGACGTGCGGCCAGGGTTGCGCCTTTTCCATGCTGATGGCTTTGGCGTGCGCATCGAGACCGGCCTTCGAGAGCAGCTGGTTGACCGGAACGTCGGTAAACTCGGGATCGGCGATATAGCGATTGCGGTCGATGAATGCATACTTCACTGCTTCGACAAGCAGATGATAGTAATCTGCGCTGCCCTCAGGATACTTCGCAAGCTCGAAGCGGTCGAGAATTCCCATGATCTCGAGGGTCGTAATACCCTGCGTGGGCGGCCGCAGACCGATAAGCTCACCACCGCGATAGCCGACACGCAGCGGCGCTTCATCGCGAGCCCGGCAGCGTGCGAGATCATCTGCCGTGAGCGGTGAACCGATCTTCTTCAGCCCAGCCGCAATGCGTTCGGCCAGTTTCCCTTCGTAGAAATCACGCCCGCCATTCGCCGCCAGCGTTTCCAGCGACCTGGCAAGCTCGGGTTGCACAAGCGTTTCGCCGGTTTCCGGCATCCGTCCCGCAGGCATAAAGATGCGTTGAACATCTGGCCAATCTTTCAAATCCTTTGCTCGAAAGTCTTGCCAGAATCGCTGCGAAGGAGTGACGGGAAATCCCTTGCTCGCGTATTCGATGGGGCGCTCGAACAGCGACGCCCAGCTCAGCTTGCCGCCCCATGACTTGCGGCTGAAATCGAAAGCCTGGTCCCATGTATCGACCGTGGCGGCAGCGGTCAGCGCGGACCCGGGACCCCGTACCGGAATGCTGCCGCTATAGTTCAAGGGATTTGCAGCGGCCTGGCCGATTCCGGACAAAGTCCGGATGTTGCCTTTGCGATCACTCATGATCATGAAGGCATCGCCACCAAGGCCAGTAAAGTGCGGATAAGTCACGCAGAGCGTGGCGCCGATGGCGATGGCTGCTTCGATAGCGTTGCCGCCCTTCCGCAACACCTCCAGGCCTGCCTGGGTTGCGAGATCGTGGGGACTCGTGACCATGCCCTTGGTCGACTGAGCGAGCGCGCTGGAATTGGATAACGCTCGAACGGGGCCCGGCATCGCAGCAGCAACAGCGGCGAAGGCCGACGTGACAAGCAATTCTCTTCGCGAAAAATGACCTCGGCTCTTATCGAAGACTCTAGTATCTGACATCAGTATTCCCCCCGTTTGTGTTGTGGTGAAATCCAAAGCGCGATCAATGGCCTGCATGCACGAGCGAGTTCTTCGTCACCTCCGGAGTTGACAGCCTGCGCGCATTGCGGGCGAGAAAACAATTATGGGTTCTGTACGATGTGCGTCCCGGTCTCGCCGCGAAGCGCGGGCATTGCGTGATCGAGATGACTGATGATTGCACGCTTGCCGCCGCCTTCTAGAAAGCGGATCGCCGCATCGACCTTCGGCCCCATACTTCCGGGCGGGAAATGTCCCTCGCGGTGATAGGCCTTGATTTCGTCGAGCGTCACCTCTGTAAGCTCTTTCTGGTTGGGCTTTCCGAAATTAACGGCAACACGCGGTACCGCCGTCAGTATCAGCAGTTCATCGATATCGAGCACGTTGGCGATATGTGCCGACGTCAGATCCTTGTCGATGACCGCAGGCACGCCGGTGCGCACGCCCTTCGCATCGCGGATTACGGGCATGCCGCCACCGCCGCCGGCAATGACGATCGTGCCGCGTTTGACCAATGCATCGACCAGCGAAATATCGCAGACATGCTTCGGCTTCGGCGACGGCACAACATGACGCCAGCCGCGACCTGAATCCTCGCGCATCGCCCAGTTGAGTTCTTTGCTGATATTCTTGGCTTCCTCTTCCGAAAAGAACGGTCCGACAAATTTGGTCGGGTTGCGAAAGGCCGGATCATCAGCATCGACTTCCACCTGGGTCAGAAGACTCGCGACATGGCGCTGATTGCCATTTTCCCGCAGCGCGTTCTCGATCGCCTGCATCAGGAGATAACCGATGCCGCCCTGGCTATGCGCCACGCAAATGTCCATCGACATCGGCGGTATGCGGCTCATGGTCAGCATCTGACGCATCATGATCTTGCCGACCACAGGTCCATTGCCATGCGTGATCACCAGTTCATTGTCGATCTGGGCAAGCGGTAGCAATGCCTCCGCGGTTTGCCGCGCGACGGATTTCTGCTCGTCGGACGTGCCGCTGATGTCTTCCGGGTGAACGGCGTTGCCGCCGATAGCAATCACGAGACGGCGCGGAACTTCATTAAGTGTTCGCATAGCGGTTCACCTTGATGTCATTGGTCGCGATGGCCAGTACGAGTTCGCATGCCTGTGCGTTCGACGGCGCGACCATAACGCCTGCCTCTTCCAGACGCCGGACCTGTGCGGAGCGCACCTGCCGATCAAGCTCGGTGCCGGTTACCGAGGCGACAATGATGGGCGCATTGTCAGCGCGGTCTGCCACGATCTCCGCCAAATGCGCCGCAGGATCAGCATGCGCGCCGTAGCCGATCACGAGATCAACAAGAATGACCGCCACCTCGGGATCGATCAGCGCTGCGCGCAAGGCGTCGTCGCGCACCGACGGGTCGATCATCGGATGTGGACGGCCTTGGGTATACTCGTCGGCTCCCAGATCGATGATCCGGTCTCGGCCCGCGCTCTCCGGCGCATCGAGATAAGGAACATTTGGGATCGCCGCGTTCGACGCCACCCGGCGTCCGCCGGCCGCGAGAATCACTTGTGCTTCGGCACAAAGCGTTCCTCCCGCAAACAAGCCTTCGATCCGGCGCTCACCTTTTCGTCTGGGCAAGCGTGTAGCCAGTTTCGTGACGTTGAAGTTGCCGCCGATGGTCCGCCCTCCGAGCGCGAGTTCCGCTGCATCCTTGAGTGTGCGGGCAAACTTCGCATTCGGCGGCAGATCGGCTGAAACTGCGCCGATGAAGCAGACCGTGTAGGGCTTCGGACTTCTGGCGATGCGCACGATCACGGCCTTCGCAACATCCGGATGCGGCGGCTTGGAGATCAGCACGACGCGATCCGTTGCCGGATCGGCGTCCAGCGCGTCCATCGCCATCAGCGTCGTAATCCCGCCGATTTCTTTTTTCAGGTCACGCCCGCCTACGCCGATCGCATGCGAGATTCCCTCGCCCGCTTCGGAGATGAGACACGATACTTCCTGCGTGCCGGTTCCGGACGCCCCGATGATTCCGATCTTGCCGCGCTTCAGCTTGTTGGCGAATGCCAAGGGCGCACCGCCGATGACGGCCGTACCGCAGTCCGGCCCCATCATCAGCAGACCCAACTCCCGCGCATGCTGCTTGAGCGACAATTCGTCTGCGATCGAGACGTTGTCGCTGAACATCAGCACGTGAAGTCCGCGATTGAGCGCCTTGCGTGCTTCCGCCGCGGCGAATTCGCCGGGAACGGATATCAACGCCAGATTTGCGTCAGGGGTGGCCTTGACCGCAGCGCCGATGCTGCGCGGCCGCCATGCGGCCTCTCCCGAACTCTGGGTCTTTGGTTTATCGAGCGCCTTGAGCGCGTCGCCGAGCGCCGCGCGCGCGGACTGTTCGTTTTCGGCCCTGACCGCAAGGATGAGATCGTTGCCTTGCGCCGCGATTTCGCCGTCGAGAAGCCCGGCGTTACGCATAATGGCCAAATTCGACGGCGTCCCCATCATCAGCGCGGCTTCAAGAATGCCGGGCGCCACCGCGATCTCACGCGACAGCCGCATCAACGCGACTGAATCCAGATAGAAACCCTTCCGAATCTCATTCAGTACGAACGCGCTCATGATACCCCCAGATCTTTCGCAATGGCCCGGACGGCTTGCTGAAAGCAGGCCATCGGAGCCTTCACCACGCCGGCACCCACCTGCCCGATTCCGGGTTCGCGATGCGCGATACCGGTGTTGATGATCGGTGCCAGCCCGGTTTCAACCACCAGCCGCACGTCGATGCCGGTCGGAACGCCCGCAAAATCGAGTGCAGCGATCGTCCACTCCGGATTTTGTCCCACGGTGATCTCGCCCATTGCCCGGGTAAAATTTCCCGCTGATGATGGCGCGCCGGCGCCGATGAACCCGGCAACAGCAGGCGAAGCCGCCATGGCGAAGCCACCGAGACCAATGGTCTCGACAATGGCGGAGTCGCCCATGTCGGGATTGGCGTCCTTTTCAGAATAACCCGCGAAATAGAGCCCCTCGGGCATTTCGACCGGCGCGGTGAACCACTGATCACCGAGACCACTCACGCGCACGCCGAAGTCGGTGCCGTTGCGGCACATGGCAGTGACGACCGTCGAGCCGCGAATGCCTTTCGCCGGATCGGTCATCGCCTTCCCCATCGCCATCGCGATGTTAAGAAAGAACTGATCGTTCTGCGCAATGAAGGCGATGCAGTCGGCAAGAACCGCGTTATCGGTCGATGTCCGCGCCATTGATGGCCCAACTTCTCTGAGAAACACGCTGGAGCAGGCAAGATTGCGTTGATGCATTTCGTCGCCCATCGAGAGACCGCGCGCGATGATCGACTTCAACTCGATGCCGCCGCGCGCCCGGATGGCCTTGGCGAGTACCGGCCCAAACACATCACGCAGCCAGGCGAGACGGGCGAGTACGCTCGCGTCATTCCCGCCGAAGCGCATCACCTTGCCGAGTCCTTCGTTAATCGCGCAGTAGGCTCGGTTGGAGAACCGGGTGTTCTCGACGACGAAAAGAGGCATCGACACGGTGGTCATGCCGGTCATTGGACCGACCGCGCCAAAATGGTGATTGGGGTGGAATTCAATGCCGCCGCTCGCTGCCAGTTCGGTGGCCGCATCGAGATCGGACGCCCAGCCCTCAAAAACGATCGCGCCGGCGACCGCGCCGCGCATCGGACCGCACATCTTGTCCCATGTGATCGGCGGCCCGGCATGAAGAACCATGCGCTCCTTTAGGCCCTTGAGCACATCCCGCGCCGGAACGATGTCGATCAGCTTTGGCTCGCCTTCCAGAATGCGCGCCATGGCCTGCTTGTTTGCTTCTTCGATCAGTTTCATGGACGCCCCCTCATACGCCGAGCTTTGCAAGCAGCGACGCCATCTCGGGATCACCGCCAGCGGGCGGCGACCAGTCGACATGAACGACCTCGATGTCGCAGTCGCGCAGATCCTTCACGAAGCCCTCAAGCCCGACGTTCACGACTTTCACGTCGCCCGTCAGCAGGGCCTGGTACGGCGTATTTTTTTCGGGTGCCACCAGCGTCATCCTTTACTCTCTTTCGATGGGTCGAGATTAGTAAGAAAGTTTTTACTTTGTCAATTGCGGATGCAAATACACTGCACGAATGCCGAAAGATCACGTGCGAGCGAAGGAACGAAAAGAAGAGCGCTGGCGCTACGCGTCGCTATCGACAGGCCACCCTGCGCCGAGACAACACCACGAGCCCGGCACGCGCATGATCCCCGGGGAACTGAGATTCCAGTGAGCCCCGAGGATCTCGCGCCGCAAATCGCAACCTATCGGGCAGCTACCACGCCATCGCTGCGGGGATCGCTTGCGCCCTCCATCAAACCATCCGGGTGCCACACGATCGCGCCCGCGTGCCCCATGAACTCCTCGAACGCCCCCACCACCTGAACATCGTGTCCGAGGCGGCGCATGGCGTCGATTGTCCCTGGATCGAAACGAGACTCGATTTTCAAATTGTTGTTTTCCTCGCCCCACGTTCGACCGAGCAGCCAGCGCGGGGCCGTGACTGTCGACTGGAGATCCTGACCATGGAGTGCGTAGCGCGAGAAGATCGCGGCCTGCGTTTGCGGCTGCCCCTCTCCGCCCATCGTACCATAGGACATCAGGCGCCCATCGCTCAGTTCGGCCATCGCTGGCTGGATGGTGTGGAATGGAAGCCGCGATGGCTCAAGCCGGTTTTGTTCGTTCTCGGCAAGGCTGAAGCTGGTTCCGCGATTTTGCCAGGTCACGCCGGTTTGCGGAAGAATGACACCCGAACCGAACTCCCAGTAGATACTTTGAATGAAGCTGACGCTCAGACCGCTACGGTCGGTTGCGGCGAGCCATACTGTGTCACCCTGCTTGGAAGGATCTGGCCACGGAGCCGCGCGTTCTGTAGCGACAGTTTCGTCGAGAGCTGCGAGCGCTTCTTCCGTCAGGAAGTCAGCAGCAGCCCGCTCCATGTAGTCGGGATCCGTCACATGGCGATTGCGAACACGGAATGCCGCTTTCGTGCATTCGACCAGCCGGTGCAGGTGGTCGATGCCGTCCGCCTCGTTGGCGATACGTCGGGCGTAAAGTCCGAGGATCAGCAGCGACGCCAGACCTTGCGTTGGCGGCGGCATATTGAAAACCTTGTGACCGGCCACATCAAGCGACAACGGTGTCACCAGGGTTGCCTGATGACGTTCGAGATCGGCCAGACGAAGCGGGCTACCCGCCTTCTCCAGATCCGCCGCCATCGATCGTGCAAGATCACCGCGATAGAAATCGGACAGGCCCGCTTGCGACAGCCGCGCGAGCGTGTCCGCAACACGTGGCTGCCGGAGCTTTGAACCGACAGCCAGTGGAGCGCCGTTCGGCAAATAGACATCGGCGAAGCCCGGCACATCTTGCAGTTCCGGGCGCTTCTTCTTGGTGTTTTCGTGAAGGGTCTGCGGAACAGGCACACCTTCCCACGCGTAACGGATTGCGTCCTGCAGAAGCCGCGACATCGGCAATCGGCCGCCATGCTGCCGGCGGCTGAGATTTTGCGCCTTCTCCCAGCCATCGACGGTGCCTGCAACCGTCAGCGCCGACAACGGACCACGCCCAGGAATGGCAGCGCACCCGCGCTCGCGATACCAGTTGCGATCGGCGGCCATCGCGGAGCGCCCGCATGCCTGAATTCCGATTGGCGCCGATCCCGGCTTGCCGATCAGCCAAAAGCTATCTCCGCCGAGGCCGTTCATGTGCGGATACACGACGGCGATTGCAGCGGCAGAGGCAATCATCGCTTCAATCGCATTGCCGCCATCGGACAGAACCGAAAGACCGGCCTGCGCCGCGAGATGATGCGGCGCCGTGACCATGCCCCGATAGCTTCTTTTTGTCTGCAACATCGAAACGCTCCAGGTAAAAACAAGTAATAATGTTTTTACTTATATATCGTCAAGAGCGTTTGCTGCGCGGCCCAAAGCGTTACGCGCAGCGGCGCTGACGGACATCCTGCGGCCCCGGGACACCGAAACACCGGAAACACCGCCACAGACAAGAACTGCTCCGAACACTGAGTCCGGAGCAGCCAAGGCTGGGGAAAGCCTGCGGCGCAAATGCGCTTGTGTTAGGTGCCGATGGAAATCGAGCTTCGTTCTTTATAGCTGGCAAAGTTCCGCTCGACCGCTCGCAGCGCAATCAAGACACCTGCAAAGCCGTCGCGGCCCGAGCTGTGACCGATCGCCGATACCGCGGCCAAAGCCTGCTCAACACGACCCACCTCTCCTGTCATCGTGGCGTGAATTGCAACGTGCATTGCGGCGGCTCCGTAGCCCAGCGCCGCTGTCCGCAAATGCACCCGGCTGATGTCGTTGGTGCGATCAAGATGCTCGCGGCAGATCCGCCACAGCAAATCCCGCACATTCAACAGATCGAGCGCCGCCAGCGCGATCAGCGCGCCCCCGATCAGATCATCGCCGGACGGAGTGAGACCGGGCCCAAGGCCGATCAGATTGACAAGCTCCGCACAGTCCGCAGGCGACGGAGTGCGCTCATGGAGCGCATCTATGATGATGCGATCGAGAGCGGCGGTTCCTGCTGAAGCGGCTGCGAGAAGTGGCGTAAGCTTTGCGGGGAGTAGCGCACAACCCGCCGCTGCCAATCCCTCCTCCACCGAACCCACACGCCAGAATTCGTCAACAGCGCCGAGCCCGATCCGCAAACCGGCACGCGTCCAACCGGGCGCCAGCTCTGGCTTCCAGATGGAGGCGCCATCGAACGTGGCGAACGGCTTGTTGTCGATAACAAGGATCGAGCCAGTCACCGCGACCGCAGCCCCGACCGTTGGCCAACACTGTGGCCGACGCTGGCACAAGACGTGCAGCGGACCAGAGCCAAGATGCGGGAGGCCAACACAAATCCACTGGCTGCCGAGCACAGCGTAAAAAGAGCGATCGAAAATAGCGACAACCCGGCCGTTGCTTTCAACCTGAAGGACCTTTTCGGCAAGCAAGCCTAGCTCACCAATGGCCGGAACTTGGCGAATTTCAGCTCGCCCGGGCTGTAGGGCGCGCTCCGAAGTTTGTATTCGATCCGCAATCATCATACCGAGATTCCGCGCCGCAAATCGGCAAGAAAACCGCCTGCATCCTTAAAGTAATAATTCTCTTACTTAACGTTGTCAAATGACAACTCCAACCGCGAAAGCGGCCGGCGAATTATTACAAGGGCATGCTCAGGAGTGGACCGCTGCGCGCGCGGTCGCAAAAGTCGAACAACTATACCAAGTCGGACGCTTTGCCACGCACAGGCGAGAGCTTCGGCGAGGACACTTTTTTGCCGTCCTTGCGCAGCGCATCAGGGGCCATCAACCATGTCGCGATGACATCGTGAGTGTGCATGCGGCGATCAGCGAGCCATTGCGGATCGCTCAGGTCCTTGTCGAACATCAACGACAGCGTGTGCCGGTTCGACACATGGAAGTAGCTGAATGCGGTAATCGTCACGTAGAGCTGGATAGGATCTATCCCGCTGCGGAAAATACCTGCCGCCGCTCCGCGCCGCAGAATGTTCTCGATGTTGGAAACAAGCGGCATGGTGAGCGCTGCAATTTTCCGGGATTTACGAAGGTATTTCCCGCGCTGCAGATTCTCGGTGTTGATCATAGCGATGTAGTCTTGGTGATTCTGAAAAAACGTGAACGTAAAATCGATGAGCTCCTGCAGAGCTGTCGCGGGGTCGAGGCTGTCCAGATTAAGCTGCTGTTCAGCAGCCCGGATCTCCGTATAGACGTGCTCAAGAGCAGCCAGGTAAAGCCCGTTCTTGTCTCCGAAGTAATGATACAGCAAACGCATATTGGCCTTTGCGCGCGCGGCAATCGCATCGACGCGCGCCCCGCCAAGACCATTCCGGCAGAACTCAAAAGTAGCTGCCTGCAGGATCGATTCCTTGGTGAGGGCAGAATCCCGCTTGCGCTTGCCCTCTGGCTTCTTTCGTACCGAACGCTTCTTTGCTGACGTCTCGTTCATCCGTGCACCTGGTCAACGCCTTTGAGAGCATCTGGCGACTTTAGCATGAGTTGCCGTTCCGGCGGGTCGTTCGACCTCTGAAACCTCGTTTTACGGGCGGCATTTGACAGCTAGCTACCACACAGGCCCGATTGCAATCAAATAACGGGAACGTCCATGCCACACCGTCGGCCATCCGGCGATCAAGGCACGTGTTTCAACGCCCATCGGCGGTCATCGCTCCGTTACTGGCAATCAGACGGCCCGTCTTATAAACGTCGCGCGGCTTCGGCCGGGAAATGACCGCTTCCTGGATGTGCTGCGCGCCGAGCACGAGGAAATCGGCTGCCCCACCTTCGACAAGGCCATAATCATCGATATTGAGCGCTTTCGCTGCGCTCGACGTCACCATATCGAAAGCAAGCGCGAGTTCCGCATCGGTATTGAAGCCCGAACGATACCCCACGATCATTGCCCGTTCGAGCAGATCGCCGTCGCCGTAAGGCCACCAGGAATCCCGAATATTGTCGTTGCCTGCGAACACGTTGACGCCAGCGTCATGAAGCAGCAGCACCGGCGGAAAGGCGTGGGCTCCGGGCGCGTTCGTCAGAATAGACACCCCCGCCTCTGCAAGCTGATTTGCCGCCCGCTGCGCGATATCGCGGGAAACCTGACCGAGCGCATAGGCGTGACTGATCGTTACCTTGCCGGCAAGCCCGAGCGCCTTGGTGCGCCGCGCGATCTCCTCGATTTCGAAGACACCGAGCAGATCGCCGTCATGCAGATGTATGTCGATCCCAACGCCATGACGTCCTGCGATATCGAAGATCGCATCAAGATGTCCTGCGATGTCGCCATCATAGCCAGCCGGATCGAGGCCTCCGACAAGATCGGCACCATTGCGCACGGCCTCGTCGAGCAATTCGCGCGTGCCAGGCGCCGTCACGATGCCGCTCTGCGGAAAGGCGACGATCTGGATCGACACCCTGTCGCGATGCGCATCGCGTACCGCCACGACTTGCTCGAGATTCCGCAATCCGATCTCCGGATCGATATCGACGTGGCTGCGCATATGGGTCGTTCCCTGCGTGACGCAGAGTTCGATCAGACCCGCGGCGCGCACGGGAATCGGCTTCGCCTTGGCAAGCTCCTGCTTTTCGAATTCAACCCGTTCGCGGACATTGAAGCCCGCAGTGCAGGGCCGATGGGGTTTCCACTCGTCGCCGATGAAGCCCTTGTCGAGATGAATGTGGCCATCGACGAGACCCGGCAGCACGAGACGACGGTTGATATCCAAGGTTTCACGCGCCGACACGGAACCGCGCTGATCGGAGGTGATCGCGGCGATGCGGCCATTCCTGATGGCGATATCGACAACGCGTCCATCGGACAGTCGTGCATTTCGAAACAGGGTGTCGAATTCAGTCAATTGAAGTCCCCAAAAAAAAATGTAGCCGCGAACGCGCCGTCGGCTTAGCGCTGCGTCAAGACGGAATGATCCCTTCCGGCAACGTGCAGCAATAGTCCGCGACGCCTCCAGCCGTCGTAATCCAGATGTCGCTGCGCTTCGCAACGATAGTCTGCAGCGCGCGCCGCAGTGGCCGCAGACGATGAGGCTGCCCCACGAGATAAGGATGCAGCGCGATTCCCATCACGAGGGATTGCTTCGTTGACTGCTCCAGCATTTCCTCGAAGGTATCGATGATCATCGCCGCGAACTGTTCGCCGGAATCTTTCCGGCCGACGATAGAGGGAATATCGTTAAGTTCCTGCGGATACGGCACTGAAAGAATGCGCCCGCCATCTCTGGTCGAAAACCATACGGGCTGGTCGTCCATGCACCAGTCCAGCAGATAGCTGTAGCCAGCCTCGGCCAGCAGATCCGGTGTAACCGACGATTGCGAAATCCAGGGCCCGAGCCAACCAGCCGGCGGACGCCCCTCCGCACGCGTGATGACCTCGGTGCACTCCTCGATCAGCAGTCGCTCCTGTGCTTGCGGCAATATGCCCTGCCGCTCCGAATTCGTCCGACCGTGACCGACCACCTCGGCTCCGCGCGCCCGAAAAGCATCCATCACCTCCGGACAGTAGTCATAGATGCTGCTGTTCGCGAGCACAGAGACCGGCAGTGACAGTTCATCGAAGAGGTCAATCAATCGCCAGACACCGACCCGGTTACCGTAGTCGCGCCATGCATAGTTCAGAACATCCGGCTGCGGCCCGCCGGGGCAAAGTTCCGCGCCCAAACCGTCGCCGAAGGCGAAGTGCTCAAGATTTAGGCCGATGTAGACCGCAAGGCGCTTGCCTTCGGGCCAGTTGAAGTCGGGTCGGCTGACGATGGCGCTATAGCCATAACGCCCGTGAGAAGGAACTTCGAGGGTTTGCCCTGATCGCTCGCCGGACGGCCTCGATACGTTACCCACATCTTGCTGGAAGCCTCCAACGTCGGGTGCGGACTTCACGACGTTGCCCAGTGTATTCGACGCGCCTGTCTGCGTGGCGGGTTTCTCGCCCATCCAAAAACTCCTTCAACGAGATGATGTGCGCTTGACATTCCAACTATAGTTGAAGAAAGTTTTTACTTCCGTCAAGCTTGCAGCAGATGAGCCGACGGGAAAGCTGGCGAGGTTGTTCTCGATGCCGAGAGCATAGCCCTTAGCGGGAGGTTACCAGAATGAAGCAGGTTTCGAAGTTGTCGAGTCGTTTTCTCTGCCGTGCGGCCATGTTCAGAAACATGGCCGGCGTAGCCTTCTCCACAGCGTTGTTGTTTTCATCCGGCGCATTGGCTGCAGACCCGATCAAGATCGGGCTTGTCACTGCCCTTTCGGGGCAATCGGCCCGGGCTGGCGAGGCGTTGACCCGCGGAGCCACCATCGCCATCGAAGAAATCAATGCGAAAGGCGGCGTCCTTGGCCGTCCGCTCGAACTGGTTCGCCGCGACGACGAAAGCAATCCGGCCAAGGGTCTGATCGCAGCGCGCGAACTGATCCAGCGCGAGAAGGTTGCCGCGCTGATCGGCGGTCTCGACACTCCGGTCGCCCTCGCGATTGTACCGTTCGTCAACAACGCCAAGATGCCTTTCGTGGTGCCATGGGCCGCCGGCACCGCCATCACCCAAAATGGTGCCAGCTCGAACTATGTATTTCGCGTCTCGGCCATGGACGATGAAGTCGACAAGGCTATCGTTCAGTTCGCGCGCAAGACCTACGACACCAAGAAGCCTGGCCTGATTCTCGTCAACAATCCCTGGGGCGAGTCGAACGAGCATGGTCTCAAGTTGGCAATGAAGGCCGCTGGTACCGAACCCGCCGGGATCGAGAAGTTCGAAGGCAACGACGTGGATGTCGTGCCGCAGCTATCGCGGCTGAAGCAGGCCGGAGCCGACACGCTCTTCCTGGTCGGCAACGTTGGTCCGGCTTCACAGGTGGTGAAATCGCTTGACCGCATGGGCTGGGCACCGCCGATCGTCTCCCATTGGGGTCCCGCCGGCGGCCGTTTCACCGAGCTCGCAGGCCCCAACGCCAAGAACGTGATCTTCGTGCAGACCTATAGCTTCTTCGGCGACCTCTCACCTGCCGGTAAGAAGGTGATGGCCGCATTGCAAGCGAAGTATCCCGACATCAAGGGACCTGCAGATGTCACTCCGGCTGTCGGCGTTGCCAATGCCTATGACACCGTCCTGATGATCGCGAGCGCAATCCAGAAAGCCGGCAAGACCGACCCGACAGCGATCCGTGATGGCTTCTATGCAATCGACCGTGTCGATGGCCTGATCAAGACCTACGAGAAGCCCTTCACACAGACAAAGCACGATGCCCTCACGGAGAACGACTACATCTGGACCCGGTTCGAGGACAACCGCATCCTTCCGTTCGTGAAAAAGTAAACCGGCTCGTTAGTCGACAACCAGCACAGGCTCGCACATGTCAATTCTTCCTGCGATTATCACAGGATTAGCACTCGGCAGCATGTACGGGCTGCTCGCGCTTGGCTTTCACGTTACTTACGCAGTATCCGGCACGGTAAACTTTTCCCAGGGAAGCTCTATGACCCTGGGCGCCGTGGCCGGATACTTTTTTCTTGTTCTGTGGGGTTGGCCGGGCGCTCTTGGCATTCCGGCTGTCCTTGCGATCTGCGCCCTGTATGGCCTCATCATCGAACGCTATGCCGTGCGTCCGTTCGTGCAGCGCGGATCGGACAACTGGCTGATGGCCACCGTTGCCGTCGGCATCATTGTCGATAACCTCATGCTGTTTGTGTTCGGCAAAGAGCCTCGTGGCTTTCCATCGATCCTCGCAGTGAAACCGATCCAGATCGTCGAAGGAGCTGGCGTCTACCCGCTTCAGCTTCTGATACCTGTGGTCGGCCTGCTGCTGGCGACGGGTCTTCACCTGTTCACCCGCCGTACGCGCCACGGCGTCGCCATGCTGGCGGTCGTGCAGAATCCAAATGCAGCGCGCCTGATGGGCATCGACGTCAGCCGCGCCATCGCGGCGAGCTACGCGGTGTCGGCCGTTCTCGCCGGGATCGCGGCACTGCTGATTGCGCCGTTGTTCAACGTCTCCTCGGATATGGGGACGCTGTTCGGCATCAAGGCATTTGCCGCCGCGATCATCGGGGGCCTCGGAAGCGCATGGGGCGTGATGCTGGCCGGACTTTGTCTTGGTCTCATTGAGGTGTTCGCCACCAGCTATCTCGGCTCGGTCTACACCCAGATCATCACGTTTGCTTCCGTCATTGTCATCCTCGTAGTTCTGCCTCACGGGCTGCTCGGCCGCGCTGGAGTTAAAAAGGTATGATGTCCCGCACATCTCTCCTCGCCGCCGGCGCTGTGCTGGCGATCGCCCTTGGCTATACGGCGATCGCCGATAGCTACGCGGTCTTTCTTATCGCCACCATTTCTCTGACGGCGATTGCTTGCATTGGCCTGAACGTTCTGCTCGGACTGGCTGGGCAGATCTCGCTGGGTCATATCGGCTTCATGGCGATCGGCGCCTACACAACGGTGCTTCTGATGGAAAAGGCCGGCTGGCCCTATCTGGCAGCCACCGCAGCAGGCATCGTCCTTGTCAGTATCATCGGCGGCCTTCTCGCCATGCCGGCGCTACGTGTCAGGGGACCGTATCTCGCCATGGTCACGATCGCGTTCGGCTTCATCGTCGAGCATGGCACCGTCGAGTGGCGCGATCTCACCGGCGGCGGCAACGGCCTCGTCCTGACCGCTCCACCGACAATTTTCGGTATGCCGTTGTCGGAACGTGGCCTCGCGATCGCCAGCGTCGTTCTGGTCTTCGCTGGCATCATTCTGTTCGATCGGCTTAAGCGCAGCGGCTGGGGTTACGCCATGCGCGCTGCGCGCGATTCCGAGGTTGCGACACGTTCGATCGGTATCGACCTCGTTCGCGTTCGGACCATGGCTTTTGTCATTTCCGCCGCGGCCATGGCGCTGGCGGGAGCCCTGTTCGCTCCGCTTCAGGGGTATATCAGCCCGAGTTCATTTCCCTTCCTGCAATCGATCTTGTTGCTTTTCGGCGTCATGATCGGTGGGGCCGGATCGGCCCTCGGCCCGGTGATCGGTGCACTTCTTATCGTGCTGCTGCCGGAACTTCTGTCAGATCTGGCGGAATATCGCTTGCTCGCCTTCGGGCTTCTGCTGTTCGCCGTGCTGCGCGTCGCCCCTAACGGGATTGCCGGCCTGATCGCACAGCTCACCGCAAAATTCATTCCCACATCAAAACCGCAAACCGCGACAGAAGGCGTGGTCGCTGAACCGGACGCCCGGCTTCGGGTGGAAGGCAACAGCGTTCCTCCGCTCGACGTGGCGGATCTCTCGATCTCATTCGGTGGCGTCCGCGCGGTGCAGCACGTCTCGTTCACCGCAAAGCCAGGTGATGTGACGAGCGTGATCGGCCCCAATGGCGCGGGCAAGACGAGCGCCCTCAACCTGCTCTGCGGATTTTATCGCCCCAGTTCGGGCACCGTGAAACTCGGGGATCGCGACCTGACCGGTATGCCGTCGCACGCCCTCGCCCGCGTCGGCGTCGCCCGGACATTCCAGACCACGCAATTGTTCGGTTCTCTCACCATTATCGAAAATGCGCTTCTGGCAGAAACAGCGGGCAAGCTCGGCGGCATCGTCTCGCCGCTGCGCAACCCTGACACGGAACATTTCGCGCGAGCGCTGCTGCGCTTCGCAGGCGTCGAAGGCGACCTCGATCGACCGGCGGAGTCCTTGCCGCATGGCGAGAAGCGTCTGGTCGAGATCGCACGCGCATTGGCATTGCGACCGAAGGTTTTGCTTCTTGACGAGCCGGCCGCCGGCTTATCGAAAGGTGACAAGCAACGTCTGACGACGCTGCTGCGCCGCATCGCGGACCTCGGCATCGCGGTCATCATTGTCGAGCATGACATGCCTATGATCATGTCTCTCAGCGACCACATCGTCGTGCTCGACGGCGGCAAGCGCATCGCCATCGGTGAACCGGCCGCCATCCGGAATGATCCTCTGGTCCGGAAAGCCTATCTTGGCGACGCCGCTGCCAGCGAACAACGTCACCGCGCCGCCCGTCAGACCGGGCAAGAGACGATGCTCGAGATCAAGAAGCTCGACGCGTTCTACGGTCTGTCGCAGGCGCTTGAAGGCGTCGATGTCGTTGTTGCCAACGGCGAGGCGATCGCCGTTCTTGGCGCAAACGGTGCTGGCAAGACCACGCTGATGCGCTCGATCGCCGGCCTTGAGCCGCCGCGTGCAATGGGCGAAATTCAGCTTTCCGGCAAACGGATCGATAGTTTGCCCGCGCATGCACGGGCTCGTATCGGTGTTGTGCTGGTGCCGGAAGGACGGCAGGTATTTCCGGAACTTACTGTCCGGCAAAATCTGCAGCTTGGAGCCTACGCGCGCACCGGTATCGATCTGGATACCGAGGTCGAAGCCATGCTGACGCGCTTCCCGCGTCTCAACGAGCGCATCGATCATCGCGCCGGTCTGCTCTCCGGCGGCGAACAGCAAATGCTGGCAGTCGCCCGTGGCCTGCTGACCTCGCCGAAAGTGCTGATGCTGGACGAACCGTCGCTTGGCCTGGCGCCGCTTGTTGTCGAAGAACTTTTTGCGTCATTCGAAAGACTTCGCGTCGAAGGCATGACGCTCATTGTCGTGGACCAGATGGCCGGACAGGCTCTCGCCCTGGCCGACAGGGCCTATCTCCTCGAGACCGGCGCTATCGTGAAAAGTGGGGCGGCCGGAATTATTGCAGAGGATCCATCCCTCGAAGCCAGCTACCTGGGAGGAGAGGTCCAGACAAAGGCCGAACCTCAAACCACTATGGCGGCTTCGTAACGCACACTGGCGTCGGCTGACATAAAGCCGACGCCGCACTCTCATAGAGTTTCTTGAGGCGGCGTTGCCTACATCGCCTTGACGATGTTCTCGGTCATTTTCTTGGCGTCGCCGAGCAGCATCATGGTGTTGTCGCGATAGAACAGCGGGTTGTCGACACCGGCGTAGCCGGAGGCGAGCGAACGCTTGATGAACATCACGGTGCCGGCCTTCCAGACCTTCAGCACCGGCATGCCGTAGATCGGCGACTTCGGATCTTCTTCCGCCGCCGGGTTGGTCACGTCGTTGGCGCCGATCACGAAGGCGACGTCGGCCTGCGCGAACTCCGAGTTGATGTCCTCGAGTTCGAACACCTCGTCGTAGGGCACGTTGGCTTCGGCCAGCAGCACGTTCATGTGGCCGGGCATGCGGCCCGCGACCGGATGAATCGCGTACTTCACCTCGACGCCTTCCTTCTTCAGCGTGTCGGCCATTTCGCGAAGGGCGTGCTGCGCCTGTGCCACCGCCATGCCGTAGCCCGGCACGATGATGACCTTCTGCGCGTTCTTCATGATGAAGGCCGCGTCGTCCGCAGATCCCAGCTTGACCGGCTTGACTTCGCCGGTGCCCGCCGCGGCCGGACCGCCGCTGTCGCCGCCGAAGCCGCCGAGGATCACCGAGATGAAGGAGCGGTTCATCGCGTGGCACATGATGTAGGACAGGATCGCGCCCGAGGAGCCGACCAGCGCGCCGGTGATGATCAGCGCCGAGTTGCCCAGCGTGAAGCCGATGCCCGCCGCCGCCCAGCCCGAGTAGGAGTTGAGCATCGAGATCACGACCGGCATGTCCGCGC
This sequence comes from Afipia massiliensis, assembly GCF_014203115.1. Taxonomy (GTDB): domain Bacteria; phylum Pseudomonadota; class Alphaproteobacteria; order Rhizobiales; family Xanthobacteraceae; genus Afipia; species Afipia massiliensis. The sequence continues at coordinate 1,025,630 of NZ_JACHIJ010000001.1, forward strand.
CGCCGATCGGAATGATCAGCAGGGCGCCGAGCACCAGCGCGATGATGGTGATCATCCAGAAGTCGAACGAGCTTTGCGAGACCACGAGGCCGTAGATGAAGAACACCAGCGCCAGCGCGAGCACGATGTTGATGATGTGGCGGGCCGGCAGGATGATCGGCGCGCCGCTCATGCGGCCACTCAGCTTGAGGAACGCGATCACCGAGCCGGTGAACGTGAGCGCGCCGATGGCGACGCCGAGCGACATCTCGATCAGGCTCGAGGCATGGATGCTGCCGCGGGCGCCGATGTCGAACGCGGCGGGCGCATAGAACGCGCCGGCGGCGACCAGCACCGCGGCCATACCGACCAGCGAGTGGAACGCTGCGACCAGTTCCGGCATCGAGGTCATCGGCACGCGCCGCGCGATCACCGCACCGATGCCGCCGCCGATAGCGATGCCGAGGATCACGAGGATCCAGCCGGTCGTGCTGGTCGGCGGATGCGCCGCCAGCGTGGTGACGATGGCGATCGCCATGCCGATCATGCCGAAGAAGTTGCCCTGGCGGGAAGACGCCGGGCTCGACAGGCCGCGCAACGACAGGATGAAAAGGACGCCAGCGACGAGATAGAGCAGCGCTGCGAGATTCGCGTTCATGTTCCCTGCCCCGTCACTTCTGCTTTTTCTTGTACATCGCCAGCATGCGCTGGGTGACAAGGAAGCCGCCAAATATGTTGATGCACGCAAAAACCAGCGCGATGAAACCGAACGCGCGTGCCCACAGCGGGCCGTCGTCGTTGCCGACCTGCGCAACACCGGTCGCCAGCAGCGCGCCGACCACGATGACCGACGAAATCGCGTTGGTGACCGACATCAGCGGCGTGTGCAGCGCGGGCGTTACCGACCAGACCACGAAGTAGCCGACGAAAACCGCGAGAACGAAAATCGACAACCGGAACACAAACGGGTCGACAGCCTCAATTCCATGCATGTCGGCTCTCCT
>NZ_JACHIJ010000002.1 GCF_014203115.1 Afipia massiliensis
GCTCACACCAAGCGAGTTTGCCAACCGTTCAAACAGGGACGAAAACCAGAACAGAGTCTACTTATAAACGAGGGCAATCAGGGGTGCAGGTCAAACTAGAGCGCAGCTAACGACAATCAATCTAAGAAATCATTTTATTTCCAATCCCCGATCTTATCTGCTTCCCCGTAGACTTCGTCCAATATCTCGTCGAACATCCCGTCAAATTCCGATAACTCGAACGTAGGCTTGCCGCCATCTATCCTTAATGTCCAAGTTCGGTAGGCTCGGTTGGGTTTGCTGGCCAGCTCAGCCGCCAAGGCGTGCATACCTTTCTCCCATTCGTGATCGTCCATGATTTGGCCCTTACTCAACTTCACGGAAACGGGATAAGCCGAAGCAGGTTGTCCTCAAATTATCTTTGGCCCGTTGCCAACACCCTTTTCTGGCAATTGGAGTATTCAAGATGATCAGTCACGACTTCACCGGACATTGTGAATAGACATAGGGTTGCTCCAATCGACTTGCGTCGGGTGTATTCTCGGCGATCCAAGTTTAACTGTTTTGCCTCCTCAATATCGCTAACCTCTCTTGCGACCGCTCTCTTTTGCTGTTCTGCTGGATCCACTCCCGTTAATCGGTACCCCTTAAGCTCCTCAGTTGTTAGGATACGATTACTTTCGGGTTCGACAGCTAACATGTCATCAGCGAGCCGTTGCGATACGTTCATTTCGCGCAGATAGCTCCGCATATCCTGCAATACACGCTTATATGCCTCCGTTAGGCGATCTACGTCGAACGGCGTGTTTGGTGTCGTTCCAAGATATGGCCTGTGTATACCGATTTTTGAACTGCCAACGTGCCGATCCACTGCGCCCGCCAAAACTAGCACGCATGCGCTAAAACAAACGCCGTTCACTCCAATCGACACAGCTTCATTTCTAAACATTCTTCCAATTGCCATCGCAGCATTGATGCTGCCGCCCCGGCTACTAATCTCAAAATGCGTTCCGAAGGCACTGAGGTCTGGCAAAGTTTCCTTCGTGGCACTGTCATCGCACTGGAAACCCGATTTCGTTTTCTTCTCTTTCTCATGAAAATCGTCAAACAGCTTTCTTATGCTCTCTGCGGTGGCGGCAGTTAGCTCGCCGTCTATGTCAATGGAAATGCCGACAGAGCTGCCAGCACATGAAACTTTGCCGCTGACGGTTGCGGACTCACCGTGCGCGGCCCGCTGGAGTGCCAGGGTCAACATGACAACGGTACTTAGGACCGCGAGAGTTGGTGATTTCAGCAATGCAGACATGCCTGTCACTCCGATGAATGTGCAAACGCGTTATGGCGAGCAATATAGTGCGTCGCAATTAATTGCACGTCCTGCCCGATTATGTCCATGGCAGAGGATGTGCGACTCACTGTGGGGCGAAATGTGAAGAGGCTGCGAATCGCAGCCGGCCTCACACAAGCTGCGCTTGCCGAACGTATGGGTGTGGATCGGGCATATGTTAGTGGCTTGGAATTAGGTCAGCGCAATCCGACAATCGTGACATTGTGGCATGTAACGAAAGCACTTGGCGTCACGCTCCATGCCCTTTTTGTTGACGATAAGCCGCGGCGCAACGTGCGTTAGGCTGCCTCTTCCAAGATAAGGGCGCTGTGCGAAAATCATGAATTACGCACAGCGCTGTTGACGTTGATGTTGATGAGTTTAAATTGTGCATATTATACGTGCAAAAAGAGAGCATGATGGTCATTGGATATGCCCGCGTTAGTACAGAAGTCCAGTCTTTAGCTGCGCAATTGACGCAACTTCAAGCGGCCAATTGCACCAAGATATTTCGCGAAAAAGTTAGCGGCGCGCGAACAGATCGCAAGCAGCTTGCTGCGCTGATAAAAGAACTTTCAAAAGGAGATGTCGTTCTAGTTACTCGCTTAGACAGATTGGCGCGATCCACGCGAGACCTTCTCAACGTGCTTGCAGCAATTGCCGAGAAAGGCGCTGGATTTAAATCGCTAGGGGATGCCTGGGCTGACACTACGACAGCTCATGGTCGCTTGATGTTGACTGTTTTAGGTGGCTTGGCTGAGTTTGAGCGAGAGCTTATCCGTGCACGAACAGGAGAAGGGAGAGAGCGAGCAAAAGCGCGGGGGGTGGTTCTAGGTCGCAAGCCAAAGCTGACGAAGCATCAACAGAGAGAAGCGATTGCTCGTCGCGACGCTGGCGAAGTTCTAACCAAAATCGCGCGGTCATATAATGTAAGCCATAGCACAATTAGCAGATTATAACATGGGTGTCACATTCCTGCCGCACGACTTCCGAAATGGTTCGTGCGAATTGTCTCACGGAGTTGCGAGAGTTGAAATTGAACTCCGTCGAAATTGAAGAAGCCATATCGGCTCTGGCCGAGCAGCCTTTCGACGGCGAAGAGTTTCCGTTCGCGTTCCTGCAAGCCTTCGGCAACAAGGAAACGACAATCAAGAAGCTGCGGGCCGGCGCGTCGAATAGCTCCGACCTGGGTGGCGTCCTGCAACGGAACCACATTCACATCGCCGTCTGCGCGCCGGGCGCGGTCACGAAGACTCTGGCCGCGCTGAAAGCCAGTCCGGCGACGGCGAAGGCGAAGGCGCGTTTTACCCTCGCTACCGACGGCGCGGACTTCGAGGCAGAGGATTTTGACACCGGTGAAACCGTCGCCTGTGCCTATGCCGATTTTCCCGACTATTTCGGATTCTTCCTGCCGCTCGCGGGCATCACCACCGTCAAGCAGGTCCGCGAAAGCTCGTTTGACATCCGCGCCACCAGCCGCATGAACCGGCTCTATGTCGAGCTTCTGAAAGACAATCCCGACTGGGGTACCGCGGCCCGACGCCACGACATGAACCACTTCATGGCGCGGTTGATCTTCTGCTTCTTCGCCGAGCGCACCGACATCTTTAACGGCATCGGCCTATTCACCGACACCATCGCTCGGATGAGCGCCAAGGACTCGTCCGACACCCATAAAGTGATCGGCGAATTGTTCCGCTCCATGAACACCAAGCGGGGGGACCGAGCGAGCGCCGGCATTCCCCGATGGGCCGACGCCTTTCCCTATGTGAATGGCGAACTGTTCTCCGGCAGCGTGGAAACGCCGCATTTCAGCAAGATCGCCCGCGCCTATCTTCTGCATATCGGCAGTCTCGACTGGACGAAGATCAATCCGGATATCTTCGGGTCGATGATCCAAGCTGTCGCCGAGGACGAGGAACGCGGCGCGCTTGGCATGCACTACACGTCCGTGCCGAACATTCTGAAAGTTCTCAATCCGCTGTTCCTCGACGATCTGCGGGCCCGCCTTGAAGAAGCGGGCGACAATTCGCGCAAGCTGCTAAACCTCCGTAATCGCATGGCGAAGATCAGAGTGTTCGACCCGGCCTGCGGCTCCGGTAATTTTCTTGTCATCGCCTACAAGGCGATGCGTGAGATTGAGGTCGAGATCAACAAGCGGCGAGGCGAGCCAGACCGGCGCACGGAAATCCCGCTCACCAATTTTCGCGGCATCGAACTACGTGACTTCCCGTCCGAAGTTGCGCGCCTCGCGCTCATCATCGCGGAGTTTCAGTGTGACGTGCTTTATCGTGGCCAGAAGGAGGCGTTGCAGGACTTCCTGCCGCTCGACGCACAGAACTGGATCACCTGCGGCAACGCCCTGCGGCTCGATTGGTTGAGCATCTGTCCGCCGACCGGAATGGGCGTGAAGCTGCAAGCAGAGGACTTGTTCCAAACGCCACTAGATCAGACGCAGATCGATTTTGAGAACGAAGGCGGGGAGACTTACATCTGCGGAAACCCTCCTTACGTAGGAGACAAAAAGCAAAATGAAGCCCAGAAATCTGATTTGCGAGAGTTACTTTCTCATCGATGTAGCCAATGGAAATCATTGGACTATGTTTCCGGTTGGTTCATAAAGGCATGTGATTACGCACAGAGTACAAAGTCTGACAGTGCATTCGTCTCCACCAACAGCATTTGCCAAGGGCAACAGGTGTCCATTCTCTGGCCGTTGATTTTAGATCACGGCCGTATCATCAAGTTTGCGTACCCGAGTTTCAAATGGTCCAACCTGGCCAGTAAGAACGCTGGCGTGACTGTTTCCATTATCGGACTGTCTTCATCGTCCTCTAGCACGCGCAAGATTTACAACGAGGGGGATGTCGGGAGTGTATCCGTCATAGAATGTGACAACATCAATGCTTATTTAATACCCGGCAAAAACATTGAGATAGGGAAATCATCCAAGCCCATATCGGAAGTGCCCGCGATGACGCTGGGTAACGTCCCCTATGATGGGGGAAATCTCCTCCTATCGCCGAGTGATCTGGAGGGGCTAGGCTTGAGTACCGAGCAAAAACGAGAGTTTGTCCGGCGGTTTTTCGGTTCGGCCGAATTCATTCGTGGAATCGAGCGGTACTGTCTCTGGATCAGCGATTCTAACTTACAGGATGCTCTTTCACTCCCGCTAATCGCCGCACGGATTGATGGTGTAAGGCAGATGCGATTAGCGTCCACCGACGCCGGGACGGTTGCTATGGCAGCTCGACCCCATCAGATGCGAGAGATGAATATTGGTCGAGAGAAGACCATTGTTGTTCCTCGTGTGAGTTCGGAAAATCGTCAGTTCTTGCCTGTCGGGTTGGTTGGGAGTGATGCTGTTATTGGCGACAAGAACTACGCGATGTACGACGGTCCGATTTGGTGTGTGGCACTCCTTGCGTCGAGATTGCATAGAACGTGGATCGGAGCAGTCTGCGTCAGACTACGAACCGATTTCTCTTATGGCAGCACTTTAGGTTGGAATACATTTCCGGTCCCTGCGCTCACCGAAAAAAACAAGGCTGATCTGACTCGCTGCGCGGAAGACATTCTGCTGGCACGCGAGGCGCATTTCCCGGCGACGATTGCCGACCTTTACGATCCGGAGAATATGCCCGCCGAGTTGCGTGCGGCGCATGAACGCAACGACGAAGTGCTTGAACGTATCTACATTGGCCGCCGCTTCCGCAATGACACGGAGCGACTGGAAAAGCTGTTCGATCTTTACACCAAAATGATTGCGTCGTCTGGTGCTGGCAAGAGCACGGCGGCGAAGAAGAATAGGGCAAGGGCAAGCGCGTGACCGACGACAAGAAAACCATTCCTGCCGTTTCGGTTTCCTATGCCCGCAACGGTTCATCGACCAAGGCCAACGCGCTTGGCATGCGGCCGATGCAGGAGCGCGCTTATGAACGGCGCGGCGAGCAGTACCTTCTCATCAAGTCGCCGCCTGCTTCCGGGAAGAGTCGGGCGCTCATGTTCATAGCGCTCGACAAGCTCGCCAATCAGGGTCTCGAGCAGGCGATTATCGTCGTGCCGGAAAAATCCATCGGCGCGAGCTTCCATGACGAGCCGTTGACCAAATACGGTTTTTCGGCCAATTGGATCGTTGTGCCCAAATGGAACCTCTGCGACGCGCCGGGCTCGGACAACGGCGGCAAGGTCAATTCCCTCGGTGCGTTCCTCGACAGCGATGATAAGGTTCTGGTCTGCACCCACGCGACCTTCCGCTTCGCCGTGGACAAGTTCGGGGTCGAGAAGTTCGACAACCGGCTGATCGCGGTGGATGAGTTTCACCACGTTTCCGCCGACCCCGACAGCAAGCTCGGCCAGCATCTCGGCGCGTTCATCGCCCGCGACAAGGTGCATATCGTGGCCATGACCGGCTCATACTTTCGGGGCGATGCCGTGCCGGTGCTCGCCCCCCACGACGAGGCGAAGTTCGATAGTGTCACCTATACCTACTACGAACAACTCAATGGCTACGAATATCTCAAGCAACTCGACATCGGCTATTTCTTCTATTCCCGTACCTTCCCCGAGACCTATGCCGACGACATACTAAGTGTCCTGGACCCGAACGAAAAAACCATCATCCACATCCCAAGCGTCAATTCGCGCGAAAGCACGAAAGATAAGATTAGGGAGGTGGAACACATCATCGAGGCGTTGGGCGAGTGGCAAGGCGTCCACCCCACGACCGGATTCCAGTTGGTCAAGCGGCCCGACGGTCGCGTCCTGCACATCGCCGATCTGGTCGATGATGATCCCGCGAAGCGCGACAAAGTTTCTGCTGCACTGAAAGACTCGACGCAGAAGAACAACCGCGACCACGTGGACATCATCATCGCGCTCGGCATGGCGAAGGAGGGTTTCGACTGGATTTGGTGCGATCACGCGCTGACCGTCGGATATCGATCGAGCCTTACCGAGATCGTGCAGATCATCGGCCGGGCCACCCGTGACGCGCCGGGCAAAACCCGGGCGCGGTTCACTAATCTGATCGCCGAGCCGGACGCCTCCGAGGAAGCTGTCACCGAGGCCATCAACGATACGCTGAAAGCCATTGCCGCCAGCCTGTTGATGGAGCAGGTGCTCGCGCCACGCTTCAACTTTACGCCGAAGAATCCGCAGAGCGGCCCGGTTGAAGGCTTCGACTATGGCGAGGGCGGCTACGACCCAATTAAGGGGAACGTCGGCTTCAATGAACAGACCGGGCAGTTCCATATCGAGATCAAGGGTCTTGTAGAACCCAAGAGCAAGGAAGCCGCACGCATCTGCACTGAGGATCTGAATGAAGTCATCGCCGCCTTTGTTCAGGACAAAACCACCATTGAGCGCGGACTGTTCGACGAGGAACTGATTCCCGAGGAGCTGACCCAAGTGCGTATGGGGAAGATCATCAAGGACAAGTATCCCGAACTTGACGAGGAAGATCAGGAAGCTGTGCGTCAGCACGCGATCGCCGCGCTTAACGTAACGCAGCAGGCCAAGCAGATCGCGCTTGGGAGCGAAAACGATATTGAGCGAAAAGCCAATACAGCCTTAATCGATGGCGTGCGGAAATTTGCCCTGAGTGTAACCGAACTTGATATCGACCTTATCGATCGCATCAACCCGTTCGGCGAGGCCTACGCCATACTCGCCAAGACGATGAACGAGGAAAGTCTGAAGCAGGTCGGGGCGGCGATCGCCGCCAAGCGCACAAGTCTGACGCCGGTGGAGGCCAAAGAGCTTGCCGTCCGCGCGTCGCGGTTTAAGAAGGAGCGAAGCCGGCTGCCATCCATCGACGCCCAGGACCCCTGGGAAAGACGCATGGCCGAAGGAGCCGTGGCGTTCATGCGTTTCAAGAAGGAGGGCCGCTATGACGGATGACCTCGATCTTGACGAACTGGCGGCGGACCTCGCTGACTTCGCGCCACCGGACAAGAAAGGCGGCCGTAGCGCACGCGAGGAACGTATTATCGCGGGCTTTGAAGAAATCCAGCGCTTCGCTGAGGTCCACGGCCGCGCGCCAGCGCATGGCGAGAGCAACGACATCTTCGAGCGGCTTTATGCCGTACGGCTCGACCGGTTGCGCGGGCTGGAAGAGTGCCGTGCGCTTCTCGCTCCGCTCGACAAGCAGGGTCTCTTGGCAGATGCGGTGACGCCGGCCACCGAGCCAGTCGAATCGATGGATGACGATGTATTGCTTGCCGAACTGGAAGGCGTGGGTGGCGCGTCCGACATTACAGAGCTTCGCCATGTGCGAACCGCCGCCGACAAGCGTGCGGCTGAGGAAATCGCCAATCGCACACCCTGCAAGGACTTCGATAACTTCAAGCCGCTGTTCGTTCAGGTAAAGAAAGACCTCGATGCCGGCATACGCCAGACGCGGCGGTTCCAGACGATGGCCGAGATCAAGGAGGGCGAGTTTTTCATCGTCGGTGGCCAGATCGTCTATGTCGCGGGAGTCGGCAAGGAATTTGTGACCGAGTACGACCGTCGCGATAGCCGGTTGCGGGTGATCTACGACAACGGCACCGAGAGCGATGTTCTATTGCGCTCGTTGCAACGTGCCCTCCACCGCGATGAGGCGGGCCGGCGCATCACCGACCCCACGGCGGGGCCGCTGTTTTCCGGCGAAAGCGAAGACGGCGACCTGGCCAGCGGCACGATCTACGTGCTGCGTAGCAAGTCTGACCATCCGACCGTTGCGGCCCACCGCGATGTGCTGCACAAGATCGGCGTCACTGGCGGCGACATTGCGCGCCGCATTGCCTCTGCAAGGCAAGATCCGACGTTTCTCATGGCCGACGTTGACGTGCTCGCTACTTACGAGCTGTTCAACATCAACCGCACGCGCCTTGAGAACCTGATACACCGGGTTTTCGACTCGGCGCGCCTGGACATCGAGATCAAGGATCGCTTCGGACAGCTAGTGATACCACGCGAATGGTTTCTTGTACCTGTGTTCGTAATTGACGAAGCAGTTGAACGCATCAGGGACGGAACGATTACAGAGTATAAGTACGACCCCAAGGTCGCTGCGTTGGTGAATCGATGAGTGGAACCTGACAGGGAGTGAAGAGGGAGGCCCCCGACCAGCTTTAAGCTTTCCCGCTGCGTGAATGGTCTGAGCGCTGAATGATGTCTGAGTTGCTTACACATTCATTGGAAGCCGCTGTAACCGCTGCTTTTGAAGTAATATCAGAGCTTGCTGATGAAATGGACGCGCAATTTGAGAACGCGGCAGATTGGGCGCAAGGTTCTGATGCAAACCGCAGTCGATTATCGGCTAGTGTTACGCTCGGCGGTGTGAGAAGGCCGTCGATATTGAAATCATTGCGCGCGAAGAATCTGCAAATCGAGTTTTTCTGGAAGACAGAACGCACAAGGCCCGATCGACTTTGGAATGCGGTCAACTGTCTAGAAATTTGCATATTCCATCTTTCAAAATTGTCCGGTAATGACGCGGCTATTCTCAAGGTGGAATTGCAGCAAGCAGTTGACGCAGTAAAGGACACCCATTTTCCACCTATGTTCTCCAAGAGAGGAGCAAGGAAGCGCAGGAAAAATGTGTGATACGCGAATCTGCTCAGTACAACGAAATGCAAATTCACTTTAGCTAAAGTCAGGTGATACCCCTTTCATTTGGGTAAAGTTAGGTCGTTCTTCGATGCGGTGACCAATCGTATATACGCGGGGAGTGTTGGTTTCCGGCTAGGGTGCCGCGAAGCATGGTCCGAAGAGACCGTATCTTGAGCCTGTTTGGAATCGGAAATACTCAACGACAACTGCTTTGCAGGGAGCTGCTTAGTGACTGATGCGTATACTCAGGGCGGCGATGCTCAAGCGATCCAGCGGGTCGCGCACTCTTTCTATGGCAGCTTTCGGAATATGTTCGATGTGCACGGGTGGGACGTGCCAGGTAACAAGATGATGATCTCCGCTCCGAGCTTGATCGTCAGCTCCTATGGCAGCATTAAACGTTTTGAAGAGCTGCACGAACCCGGTGAGTTGATGTCGCCGATGCAAGCCATCTATTCTGATCCACCGAATGTATGGCTGACGAGCTTCTACGGCTTCCGGCCCGAAGAATGGGGCCTCCTCGGATTCGCGGACGACAGTCGTCGCCGCGGATTCATCGAAGGGAGCAAGCCCGGAGTCCTTGTCGTGGTCTACGGCGCGGGTGAAGCGTCTAAGAATGAGCTTCACAAAATTATCGGCGTGCAACAATGCTCGCATCAAACGGGCCATACTAGCAGTTTCATGTCGCCTGCCGCTTGGAAAGCGAAGGAACTAGACCCAAACCGAAAAGGACGTTGGAACTTTGCTGTGAAGGCAACTCGTGCTTGGCGTGTGACTCCTGAATCTCGAGTGGATGTAAGGGAATTTGCGCCGCGCGCGACCGCGAGCGGTGCTTGGCAGCATATTGGATCACGCGGCGAACCTCTTACTCGTCAGGAAGCACTAAATGTTCTAAAACTTGACCTTCAAGAAGTGCAAGTTTACGGCGAAAATCCGATTTTTGGTTCACAGCCCGGAAGCGCAAAAGAAATCCTCGCTCCGAGCAGGGGTGGCCCTGTATCCCAAAGTCCATTTGTTACTCGAGAATCTGAGGGACCCAAGCATCTTTACGTTTTGAGGCTAGTCGGAGACACCAATGCTTTTTTGGGCGAGGAATCCAACGGCCAAATCGTCGTAAAAGCAGGATTTTCCAGGAGCCCGCAAACTCGTTGCGATGACCATAATAGAGCGCTTCCGAAGTGCGCGTTTCGGTGGGAAATTCTTTGGTCAGGACAGTCGGTAGGCTATGAGCCATATCCGTCTTCCGATCATGCGAAGGCTGGTGAGCGAGCGATGCAGCAGGTGCTTTGTACTCCTAAACGAGGTTGCTCACTTGGAGGAGAGTTTTTCCTAGCCGAACAAGCTCTCATCGCGGAAGCATGGGACAAGGGCAATTTCGTAGCAAAAAATTACAAGAACTAACTTGCTCGCCTAACAGGCAGATCAAATCGTTCGCGTTCTGGCCGGCATCGCGGTGCCACCGACGACAAATTGCAAACTGCCCCGACCCGGCGTCCCAATGCCGACCTGACCGAAGTCCACCTGAAGCGATTCGACCGGCGGGAGGCTACGCATCGAGGGCGGAAGGCTTCGCGCTAGGTTTTGCCTCCGAAAAATGAACGCTGCCTTTTGGACCACTTTTTCAGGATTGCAGGGGCTGCGATGGGGCCAAATAGAAGTAGGTCCCATGGCCATGCCGTTGCGCACGAAGACAATGACGAAGCCACTGAGATTTACGACGAAGACGCAGGCGAAGTGGAAGTGCCCGACGATAATGTGGGCTGCAATGAGGGGTGTAAAATTTTAGAGTCGGAATAGTTGAATCATTGCAATGGCATGAGGGGCGTCCGTGGCGGAAGGGGTGGGATTCGAACCCACGGTGCCCTTGCAGGCACGCCGGTTTTCAAGACCGGTGCCTTAAACCACTCGGCCACCCTTCCTGCGCTTTGGAAACCAAGCACTTAGCAAAGCGAACGGGGTAGCGAAAGAGGCGATTGCCTCCAAAACCGCTGCCCTGATGACCATTCAGCCTTGTCGCTGACCCGACCGCAAACAAAGCCCGGCACGATGGCCGGGCTTTGATCTCAAAACCGGAGTGGCGAAGATTAGTACTTCGCGACCACCGGGCTACCCCAGTTGAAGCGGTAGTTCAGGCCGACCTTCACGGTGTGGATATCGGTCTCATAGGACACGCCGGTCGCGGGTGTGAATGTCAGTGGCGATAACACGTCGGTGCGGTCGAAGTTGTAGTACTGGTACTCGACCTTTGCCGACCAGGACGGAGCGAACATGTACTCCAAGCCGCCGCCGACAGTGTAGCCGGTCTGCTCGCGGCTCAGGGTGAACGGCTGGGCGACGCCCGCCAAGCTGACGCTGACGCCGTTGTCGTCACGGAACGCGACACCGCCCTTGGCGTAGATCAGGCCCGGACCCCAAGTGTAGCCGAGGCGGCCGGTGACCGAAGCGAGCCATTCGGTACGATCGGTGAGCGAAATCGCACCAACCGTGAACGAGCGGTCGTTGCTGGCGAGGGCGGAGATTTGTCCTTCGATACCGATCAGCCAGTTCGGCGCGAACTGGTAGTCAGCGCCGATCTGTCCGCCGCCGAGGAACACAGCGTCGCTGTTATTGCTGGTGAATGCCGGTGCAGGGCCGGGAGCGCCGGTGAAAACGCCGTCGCGGTCATCGCCAAAACCTGCGCCGATGTGCGCGCCGACGTAGAATCCGGTCCAGTTGTAGACTGGCGCGACATAGACAGGAGCCTTCGTGTAGGGGCGGCTCATGTCAGCGGCGGATGCGGAGGCGATGGCTGCGCCGAGAATTGTCGTGGCGAGGAGGAGCTTTTTCATATCAAAATGTCCTGCGTTCGAAACAATTCAATTCCATCGTTTGTAATCTAGAATCACCGCTCCACCTGTCACGCCCCGGCAACACCGGCGGCAAAAAAAGTGCGCCTGCCGAACGGTCCCTCTCTGGCCGGTCAGGAACGGCTGATGGCCACAATCCACTTCACGATCAACAGGATGAGGGCCGAGACGACGAGCGGCAGCAGGAATGTGCTCGCGACGCTGGCGAGAATGATCTGGTCCTTTCCGTCGCTGCCGTCCGACCAGAAGAACGCAGGCAGGTAGCGCGACACGTCACCGCTGACGAGGTTGTAGAGGGGTCGAAACAGCAATCCGGCCCGCGCCAGGATCAGCAGATAGTTCCACCATCGCCGCACGGCCCGACGGATCAGAACAACCGCTGCGGCGATCAGAAACGCGCCGATAAGCAGGACCGAAAACCAGCCGTTCATGTTGGATCTCAGACGCTTCCACCGCCCCAAGGTGGTCGAGGGGCGCGAAGATCGCCTGCGCAACGGGTGACGGTAAGCGCCAGGAAAATCAATCTCTGGTTTACCACCTCGCGTATCTCGCCGTTCCGGGCATGGAAGCAATAGGTTAAGGTAATCGCCGTATGAAGTGCGAGCGTCCGGCCTGGCGATGCCCGGTAGGCAAGACGGCGCAAAAAGTGCTATTTGGGGTTCTATGGGGATTAGCGTCAGGGAATCAGGCAAGGCGGGCCTGCGTGTCGCAGCGGCCGGAGCCGCGTGCCTGCTGGTCGCCAATTGCGGCGCGTCCAACAAACTCTCCAGTCGTGTTGATCCGAAATACGGCGTGTCCAGCAGCCCCCGGGTGGTCGATTTCGGCGAAGCCGTTCCCAAGGGCGGCGGCACCTATCGCGTCGGCAAACCCTACGTCGTTGCCGGTAAAACTTATGTGCCGGAAGAAGATCCGAACTATCGCGCCGAAGGCATGGCCTCCTGGTACGGCGATGCTTTCCACGGCCGCCTGACGGCCAACGGCGAGGTGTTCGACATGACGTCGCTCACTGCAGCCCACCCAACGCTGCCGCTCCCGAGCTACGCGCGCGTCACCAATGTAGCCAACGGCAAATCGGTAATCGTGCGCGTCAACGACCGTGGTCCTTACCACGGCAATCGTTTGATCGACGTCTCAAATACGGCGGCCAAGCTTTTGGAATTCCGTGAGAATGGCGTTGGGCGCGTTCGTGTCGAATATGTCGGGCGCGCGCCGCTGGAGGGATCGGACGACCGCCAGTTGATGGCGACGCTGCGAACGGGGCAACCGGCCCCGGCGCCTTCAACTGTCAGGGTCGCCTCCGCAAACGCCTTCATCCCTGAGGTTCCGGCGACACGCGGTGTCGTACGGGGCGATATCCCGCTGCCGGCGGGGCGTCCCTATACGCTTGGCCATACCAAGGAAGATTTTGCGGCAGCCGGCGCGTCGGAAGTCTCGGCATCACGCGCCGCGCGGCCGGGCGGACGGCGTTTCGAACGCAGCATTCAGGCTGACGCTGAGGGGGAGGAGACCTCTCAGCCTGTCGCTTCCTTTGTGGCAGCTCCGCGCACCAGCAACAACAACCTGATGTCGGGTCGCGGTCTCTACTGAGACCAGTCGCTGTCGACAGGCTAATCCCGTACGCCGTTCAGGAATTCCACCAGCGCCGCGTTGACCTCGTCGGGGCGCTCCTGCTGAATCCAGTGACCGGCACCTTCGATCAGCAATTTTCGTCGCAGGTTAGGCAGCACACGATCCATCTCGGTAACCCGCTTTCCACCGATGATACCAGTGACCACGGAATCGTTTGCACCGGCGATGAAGATTGACGGCTGATAGATCTTTGCGCGATGCCACGGAGCGGTCAGATCCCAGTTCCGGTCGATGTTGCGATACCAGTTAAGGCCGCCTCGAAACCCGGTGCGTGAATAGGTTTCAACGACGTGTGCCAGATCCTGCTCGCTCACCCAGGCTGGGCGGGGTCGCGCCTTTGCAGGATCGCCCAGAAAACCCTGTCCGTCTTTCAGGAACAGGGACGAGGCGACGCCGAAGGTGACCGCACGCATCGTGAAATCGACGTCGCGTTCGAACTCGGCTTCCGCCACACCCGGCTTCTGGAAATATTGCCAGTAGAAGTTGTTGACCCCGCTCTTTGCCAGGGTCTCCAGCGGCCGCTCGCGCCCTCGCCATGGCGGCGGGACGCTCAGGCCGCCGACGGCGGTGAATATATCGGGCCTGAACAGGGCGGCATGCCATGCGACCGGCGCGCCCCAATCGTGGCCGATGATGATCGCCTTGGTTTCACCTAGCGCTGCGACCAACGAGACCATGTCGCCGACCAGATCGAAAATGGAATAGGCCTCGACGCCCAGAGGTGCCGAGGTCCGGCCGAACCCGCGCATGTCGGGAGCGACGACATGGAAACCGGCCGCCGCGATGGCGGGGAGTTGGTGCCGCCATGAATGGGACAGTTCGGGCCAGCCGTGGCAGAGCAGCACGAGCGGTCCGGAGCCCTGTTCGGTCACAAAAATCTCGATCCCGTTGGCTGAGATCATCCGCGATGACGACATCGATTTTCTGCCTCTTTTCAGGATTTTGACAGCTGCAGGCACGCCGTGACGGCTCGCCACACGTTGTTTGGTACCAGCCCAACTGTTACAACGCGATCCTCAGGAATCTCGACATGGCAGCCATTCTCATAGCATCCCGGATTCGCGGACGTCGGACTGGGCGGTTCTGGCCGCTCGTCGCCGTTGTGCTGACGGCCGGCGTGGCGCTAAGCGGCATGGCCTATGCCGCCAACAACAGCGTGCAGGGCGCCAAGAAAGAGGATGGATACGAGATCGATGCGCCGACCGCGATCCTGATCGAGGCAAAATCCGGCAGCATCCTGTTCGAGAAGAACGCTGACGAATTACGCGCGCCGTCCAGCATGATGAAGCTGATGACGGCCGAGGTGGTCTTCAACGCGCTCAAGAAGGGCGAGATCAAGCCCACCGATGAATTCAGGATCAGCGAGAACACCTGGCGCAAGGGCGGCGCGCCGTCCGGTGGCTCAACCATGTTCGCGGCGATCAACAGCCGTGTCAGCGTCGATGATTTGCTCCGTGGCGCCGTGATCCAGAGCGGCAACGATTCCTGCATGGCGCTGGCCGAGGGACTGTCGAACACCGAAGCCGCCTTCGCCGAGCGAATGACCAAACGCGCGCGCGAACTTGGGCTGACGAAATCGACCTTTGGGAATTCGAGCGGCTTGCCGGACCCCGGCAACAAGATGACCGTGCGCGAACTTGCAATGCTCGCGCGCCACATCGTTCTGACCTATCCGGATCAGTACAAGCTGTTCGGCGAGCGCGAATTCACCTGGAACAAAATCCGTCAGCAGAACCGCAACCCGCTGCTGACGATGCTCGAAGGTGCCGATGGTATGAAGACCGGCCATACCAAGGAGGGCGGGTATGGCATGGTCGGCTCCGCCGTGCAGAACGGCCTGCGGTTGATCGTGGTCGTCAACGGCCTGACGGATCCGGACGATCGTGCGACAGAAGCCAAAAAACTGCTCGAATGGGGTTTCCGCAATTTTGAGGCGCGGACACTGTTCGCTGCGAACCAAGCTGTCGGTTTCGCGCGCGTGTTTGGCGGCGAGAGCCGTTCGGTCAAGCTTGCAAGCCCCGAACCTATCAAGGTCATGGTGCAGCGAAACGGAACCGACAAGCTGGTGGCGCGCATCGTTTACACCGGCCCGGTGCGTGCGCCGGTCGAGCCCGGCCAGCGGATCGGCGTGTTGAAAGTCTGGCGCGGCAGCAACATCGCGATGGAGTCTCCGCTTGTTGCCGCAGAACCGGTCGCGACAGGTTCAACCACCCGCCGCGCGATGGACGGCGCCAGCGAACTGGTCATCGGCCTGTTCCGCGCCGGCGCGGAGAAACTGTAGTATGGCTGACACCGTTAAACCGAAACAGCCGCCGCGCGGGCGCTTCATTACCTTTGAAGGCGGTGAGGGCTCCGGCAAATCAACGCAGATCCAGCTGCTGGCGGATCGCCTCAACGCCGCCAAGCTGCGGACGATTACGACGCGCGAGCCCGGCGGATCGGCGGGCGCGGAAATCATCCGGCATCTGTTGCTCTCCGGCATGGCCAAGGCGTTCGGTCCCGAAACGGAATCCCTGCTGTTCGCCGCTGCGCGCGACGACCACGTCAGTCAGGTGATCGAACCGGCGCTGGCGCAGGGAACGTGGGTGCTGTGCGACCGCTTCACGGATTCCACGCGGGTCTATCAGGGCGAATTGGGCAAGGTCGATCCGAAATTGATCCGGGCAATGGAGCGCGTCACCATCGGCAATCTCAAACCTGATCTCACGATCATTCTGGACGTGCCCGTCGCAATCGGCATGGAGCGCGCGCTGAAGCGGCGCGGGACGGCTGTGCCGGATCGGTTCGAAGGCGAGGGCGTGAGCTTTCACGAGAAGCTGCGCGATGCCTATCGCAAGATCGCCGAAGGCGATCCGCAGCGTTGTGCGCTGGTGGATGCCAATGCCGATCCCAAGACCGTCGCCGAGCGGGTCTGGAAAGCTTTGCGCGACCATCTGTTCACGGTGGCCACGGTTCGCGAGACCACCAAGGCATGAGCGCGAAGTCATCCGAACCAGAGACTGCCGTTCCCGCGCCGCGTGAAACAACCGCGCTGTTCGGTCATCGTGACGCCGAGCAGACGTTGCTGACGGCCTATCGCAGCGGACGTATTCCGCACGCGTGGTTGATCGGCGGTGCGCAAGGCATCGGCAAGGCGACGCTAGCGTATCGCATGGCGCGGTTTGTGCTGGCCCATTCCGATCCTGCGGCACAAGCCGTTCAGAGTGCTGACAACCTCTATGTCGATCAGGATCATCCTGTGGCGCGACAGGTCGCCAACGGAAGTCACGGCGGGTTGCTGACGCTGGAGCGCACCGCCAACGAGAAGGGCACTATGCGCACCGTCATCACGGTAGACGAGTCGCGCGAAACCATCGGATTTTTCGGTTCGACTGCGGCATCTGTTGGCGGCTGGCGCGTCTGCGTGGTCGACATTGTCGATGAACTCAACGCCAACGCCTCCAACGCATTGCTCAAGATTCTCGAAGAACCCCCGGCACGTTCGCTGTTCCTGCTGATCAGTCACGCGCCGGCGCGTGTGCTGGCCACCATCCAGTCGCGGTGCCGGAAACTGTCGTTGCGGCCGCTGGAAACCGACGAGGTCGTTCAGGCTGCGGCTGAAGCAGGCGGGTTAACTCGCCGCGATCCCGCGCTGGGCGAGGCGGCGGATGCTGCGGAGGGAAGCGTTGCCCGCGCGCTAACGCTGCTCGGAGGGCAATCGCTCGGGCTTCACCAGCGCACGCTCGAACTCCTCAACCGACTACCGCAGCTCGATCAGCGCGCACTTCATGCTCTCGGCGATGCGCTTCCGCTCAACGACCGTGTTGGATTGAAAGCGTTTGTCGACACCATCGACCGCTGGCTGACGGGGCACCTTCATGCGCCGGATGCTGGCGCAAATCTGCCGCGCCTTGCACGGCTTGCCGAGGTATGGGAAAAGATCAACAGTGCCGCGCGCGACACGGAAAGCTTCAATCTGGAGCGGAAACCGTTGGTTTTCTCAGTATTTGGCATGCTCGCCGAAGCCACCGCGGCCCGCTCGCAGGCTCGCTAACTGGACAATCGCAGCGGTTTCGCAGCACCCCCGTTTGAGTGATCGCGCGCACGTCGGCGCCGTTTGAAATTCTAAGGAAGCGTAATGGCCAAAGCCAAGACAACCGCCGCGAAGAAGAAAAAGAAAGCAGTCAAGACGGCTGGCAAAGTAGCGTCCCGGCGCGCGAAGGTTTCTCCGAATAAAAAGGGACGCAAGGCGGTCGCCAAAAAGACGGCCAAGAAAGCTGTCACGAAAACCACAAAGAAAGCCGTCAAGAAAACGGCCAAGAAGGTTGCGAAGAAAGCGGCCGCAAAGCGCCCAGGCAAGAAAGCTACAGCCAAAAAAGCCGGCGCCAAGAAGAGCTCCGTCAAAAAGTCCGTCACAAAGCCTGCGGAGAAAGTCACCGCGAAAACTGCGCAACCTGCAAAGCAGGTGACAAAGAAAGCGCCGGCAAAACCAGCGAAGCCAAAAACGCCTGCTTCGCAGAGCGCCGCGAATGTCCGTTCGAAGAATTCGTTCTACATCACGACCGCGATCGCTTACCCGAACGGCGCGCCGCACATCGGTCACGCCTATGAGGCGATTGCGACCGATGCGCTCGCGCGCTTTCAGCGTCTCGACGGCAAGGATGTGTTCTTCCTCACCGGCACCGACGAGCACGGTCAGAAGATGGTCCAGACGGCGCAGAAGGAAAACATGACGCCGATGGATCTTGCGACGCGCAACGCCGCGCGTTTCATGGAGATGGATCAGCGCCTGAATGTTTCCTACGACCGTTTCATCCGCACCTCGGAGTCCGTGCATCATCAGGCGACGCAGGAAATCTGGAAGCGGATGACGACGAACGACGACATCTATCTCGACAGCTACGCCGGCTGGTACTCCGTGCGCGATGAAGCCTATTACGCCGAGGACGAAACCGTCGTCGGCGAAGACCAGGTGCGTCGCGGCCCGCAAGGCACGCCGGTCGAGTGGGTCGAGGAGAAGAGCTATTTCTTCAAGCTCTCCGCCTATCAGGACAAGCTGCTCGCGCTTTACGAAAACCAGCCCGACTTTATCGGACCGGACTCGCGCAAGAACGAAGTCATCAGCTTCGTCAAAAGCGGGCTGAAGGACCTGTCGATTTCGCGCACGACGTTCGACTGGGGCGTGAAGGTGCCGGACGACGAAGGCCACGTGATGTATGTCTGGGTTGATGCGCTGACCAACTACATCACCGGCGTCGGGTTTCCGGACGAGGGCGACGCGAACTGGCATTACTGGCCGGCGGATGTTCACATCATCGGCAAGGACATCATCCGCTTTCACGCGGTGTACTGGCCGGCATTCCTGATGTCGGCGGGCATTCCCGTGCAGAAGCGCGTGTTCGCGCACGGATTCCTGTTCAACCGCGGCGAGAAAATGTCGAAGTCGGTCGGCAATGTGGTCGATCCGTTCAGTCTCGCTGATGCATATGGCGTCGATCAGCTTCGCTACTTCTTCCTCCGCGAAGTGCCGTTCGGTCAGGACGGCAACTACAATCACGAAGCTATCGTCGCACGCACCAATGCGGACCTCGCCAACGATCTCGGCAATCTGGCACAGCGTTCGCTGTCGATGATCGGCAAGCAGTATCAGGGCGTGCTGCCGGTGCCGGGCGAATTCAGCGACAACGACAAGGCCATTCTCGCGATGGCGGACGGCATGCTCGAGCAGGCGCGCATCGCCATGAGCACGCAGCAGATCCATCAGGCGCTGAATGCGATCTGGGCTGTGGTGGCGGAAGCCAACCGCTACTTCGCGGGAGAGGCGCCGTGGGCGCTCGCCAAGACGGATCCCGCGCGCCAGCAGACGGTGCTGTATGTCACCGCCGAGGTTGTGCGGCAGATTGCGATCCTCGCTCAGCCCGCGATGCCGGGTGCATGTGCCAAGCTGCTCGATATTCTCGGTGTCGCGCCGGACGCGCGGGACTTCGCGGCACTCGGAACGCGAATCAAGGGGGGCACGCAATTGCCGCCGCCCGAACCGATTTTTCCGCGTTACGTCGAACCCAAAGAAGACGCGCCGAGTTAAGCCTGATGCTTGTCGATAGCCATTGCCACCTCGATTTCCCCGACTTCGCCGACGATCTCGACGCCATCGTCGCGCGGGCCGAAGCTGCGGGTGTCGGGCGCATTGTCACGATCTCGACGCGCGTGCGCCGCGTCGATGCGCTGCTGGCAATCACCGCGCGGTTTCCGAACGTCTATTGTTCGGTCGGCACGCACCCGCATAATGCCGACGAAGAAGACGGCATCACCTCGAGTGAGCTGATCGCGCTGACGAAACATCCGAAGGTGGTGGCGCTGGGCGAAGCGGGGCTGGACAATTTCTACAAGGACGGATCGCCGGAGGCGCAGGAGCGGGGCTTTCGTGCACACATCGCGGCGGCGCGGGCGACCGGCCTGCCGCTCGTGATCCACACCCGCGAAGCGGATGAGGCCTGCGGCCGCATTCTTGAGGACGAGATCGCAAAGGGGCCGTTCAAGGCTGTGCTGCATTGCTACACCGGCGGCCGCGAGCTCGCAATGAAGGCTGTCTCGCTCGGACTGTCGGTTTCTTTCACCGGAATCCTGACGTTCAAGAATTCGCAGGCG
The DNA here is from genome assembly GCF_014203115.1 of Afipia massiliensis. Lineage (GTDB taxonomy): Bacteria > Pseudomonadota > Alphaproteobacteria > Rhizobiales > Xanthobacteraceae > Afipia > Afipia massiliensis. Next base: position 20,005 of record NZ_JACHIJ010000002.1, read on the forward strand.
ATCCGCGACATCGCGGCCGAGTTGCCGGCGGACCGGATCATGGTCGAGACCGACGCGCCGTATCTCGCGCCGGGGAAATTCCGCGGCAAGCGCAACGAACCGTCCTTCGTGACCGAGACCGCCAGGGTGCTGGCGGAAACGCGCGGCGTTTCGCAGGACGAGATCGCGCAGCAGACCACGGAAAACTTCTTCCGGTTGTTCGACAAGGTGCCGCGCCCGGACGCAAAAGCCGTATGACGGTGATACTGACAATCCTTGGCTCCGGATCGTCCGCCGGCGTGCCGCGTCCCGCGCTGGGGTGGGGCGCCTGCGATCCCAACAATCCGAAGAACCGCCGCCGCCGCTGTTCGCTGCTGGTCGAGAAGGGGGGCGCGAACGGTCTGACGCGCGTGCTGATCGATACGTCGCCGGATCTGCGCGAGCAGCTGATCGACGCCAACGTGGATCATCTTGAAGCGACATTCCTGACCCATGAGCATGCTGACCAGACCCACGGCATCGACGACCTGCGCTCCGTCGTGCTGCATCAGCGCAAACGGATTCCAGTTTATCTCAATATATCGACCGGCAAGGATATCCTGCTGCGCTTCTCATACTGCTTCGAGCAGGCGCCGGGCAGCGACTATCCGGCGATCCTCGAAAAGCGATCGATCGAGGCCGGAGAAACGCAGAGCATCGAGGGGAAGGGCGGCTCCCTCGCCCTGACCGCATTTCAGGTCCAGCACGGCAATATCCCGGCGCTCGGTTATCGCATCGGCGCCGCCGCCTACACGCCGGACCTCCACGACATTCCACCCGAGAGTTTTCACGCGCTGGAAAATCTCGATCTGTGGATTATCGATGCGCTGCGCTACGCGCCGCATCCGAGCCATTTCAGCCTTGACGATGCGCTGTCATGGATTGCGAGATTCAAGCCGCGCCGCGCGGTGCTGACGAACCTGCATTCCGATCTGGACTATGACGTGCTCAAGGCGAAATTGCCGCCGGGTATCGAGGTGGGCTACGACGGCATGCGGTTGGCGATCGAGGCGTAAGAACTAAGCCGAAATCGCCTTCGCGGAATTCGCCTGATCGCGCAGCATGAATTTCTGGATCTTGCCGGTCGATGTCTTCGGGATCGCGCCGAACACCACGGACTTCGGTGATTTGAACCCCGGCAAGATGCTTTTGCAGTAAGCGAGAATCTCAGCCTCGGTTGCGGTTGCGCCTTCCTTCAGCTCGACGAAGGCGCAGGGCACCTCGCCCCATTTGGGGTCCGGCTTGGCGACCACGGCTGCAAAGAGAATCGCCGGGTGCTTGTACAGAACGTCCTCGACCTCGACCGACGAGATGTTTTCGCCGCCGGAGATGATGATGTCCTTCGAGCGGTCCTTGATGATGACGTAGCCGAACTCATCGAGCACGCCGAGATCGCCGGTGTGAAACCAGCCGCCTTCGAACGCTTCCCTGGTGGCTTTTTCGTTCTTCAGATAGCCCTTCATGACAATGTTGCCGCGGAACATGACTTCGCCGATGGTCTCGCCGTCGCGCGGCACCGGCTGCATGGTCTCCGGATCGAGCACAGTGACGGCTTCCTGAAGCGGATAGGGCACGCCCTGTCGGCGCTTGAGCTGCGCGCGCTGGTCCGCCGGGAGGTCATCCCAGCCGGGCTGTTCGGCGCACACGGAGGCGGGGCCGTAGACCTCTGTGAGCCCATAGACGTGGGTCAGCTTGATCCCGATATTTTCCGCGCCCTCGAGCACGGCCACAGGCGGCGCTGCGCCAGCGATTAATCCGACGACCGGCTTTGTGGACTTGCCCTTGGGCGCGCTGGGCGCATTGATCAGCGTGTTGAACACAATCGGCGCGCCGCACATGTGGGTCACGCCGTGGGCCTTGATCAGCTCGAAGATCTTGGCCGGATCGACCTTGCGCAGGCAGACGTTGATTCCGGCCGATGCCGCGATGGTCCACGGGAAGCACCAGCCGTTGCAATGGAACATCGGCAGTGTCCAGAGATAGATCGGATGCGTGCCGAGATTACCCGCGAGAATGTTGCTGACGGCGTTGAGATACGCGCCGCGATAATGGGTCACAACACCCTTGGGATTGCCGGTGGTGCCCGACGTATAACCCAGTGCAATGGCGTCCCATTCGTCCTGCGGCTGCAGCCACGCAAACTCAGGGTCGCCCGACGCGACTGCGGCTTCGTATTCCAGTTCGCCGATCCGCTTGCCGCCGGGAAACGCTGCGTCGTCGACATCGATCACCAACGGCTTCGAGCCCTTCATGAGATCGAGCGCGTCGGAGATCACGCCTGTGAATTCAGGATCGACCAGAATGATCTTTGCGCCGCCGTGGTCGAGCTGGAACGCAATCGAGGCCGCATCCAGCCGGATATTGAGCGCGTTGAGCACGCCGCCGGCCATCGGCACGGCGAAATGGACCTCGTTCATCGCCGGAATGTTCGGCAGCATGGCCGCGACGGTGTCGCCACGCTGGATGCCGCGCTGGGCGAGAAACGACGCAAAGCGCTTGCAGCGCTCATAGGTCTGCGCCCAGGTGAAGCTGCGGCCTTCATAGATGGCGCTGGTATGGTCCGGATAGACGCTCGCGCTGCGGACAAGGAAGCTCAACGGCGACAGCGGCACGTAATTGGCGGCGTTCTTGTCCAGACCGATGCTGTATTGGCCTTGGCTGCTCATGGTTCGGACCTCCCGGTACTGCTGCCGTTCCCAAACTCGCAAGGCCGGCGGCATTTGCATCTGGTTCTACAGCGGCGACATTTCCGGTCAATGATCGCGCCGGGCCGCGCTTGTGGTGAATGGCGGCGTGAGGTCGGATCTTGCTCTCACGAGGCGAGAGCTTCTTATAAATTACTTGAAATACCTAAGATTCAATTTCGATGTAAATCAATAAGATATTGAATTATATAGCTTTATTATCCGTCAAATCCTTTGATGCGCGGGTTTGGAGTTCAAGCCCTTCCACAAATCGGGACGTTCCGGCCCTCGCAGCGCTCTCGCTACGTGCTGGGTGACGGCTTGATCCAAATCCAGATCGAGAACGGCGACGAACGCTCGTTTCATGCGCTGGTCGCTCATCCGGTCCAGATGACAGCGCAAGACGTCCGTACTACCGCGACCGGGGGTTGCCATCGCTTCGCAAAGCCTGGCGCTGGTACGATGAAAGAACCGAAAGTCACCGGATTGCCGTGTGCCCGATTTGTCGATCTCCGAGGCTACAGCCAGCGCTACAAGCCGGTCTTCGTCGTCCAGCGTGATCGCGTACCGCAGCAGCGCCAACAACCATGCCCTGATTGTCCTGTCGTAACGATCGTCGATAGGAAGACACGCGGCAGTCACGACGTTCACCGGACGGAATTGGCGGGCTGTGCATTAGACGTTTCGATGCCCCTCAAGGCATGCCGGGCTGGACCTTCCTCTGCCGTGCGGATCGCCTCCGCGACTGACTCCTTGGCAGTATCCGTGAGTTCTAGAAGCGGCAGGCGGACGTGGGGCGTCATCAGGCCGAACAGGCTCAGAGCGTATTTGATGGACACGGATGGAGGCTCGCGCAGCAACGTCGCGGTGAGGCGGCCGATCCTGATCGCCAAGGCTCTGGCGCTTTGCAAATCGTCGTCCTTGCAGCACCGATACAGATACTGGCACAGATCCGGCATCAGGTTCGACGTGACAGATATGCAGCCATCTCCACCGTGCACCAGAAAAGCTGGCGCGGTCGCGTCGTCACCTGACAACAGTCGAAACTCGGGCCGGGTCAATGACCGCAGCCGCTGCGGACGGGAAATATCGCCCGTTGCATCTCTCAGACCGACGAACTGCGCCGATTGCGAAAGCTGCGCAACCGTGTCGTCGGATAATTCGCGAACAGTGCGGGAAGGGACGTCGTGCAGGACAATGGGCAGGCGTGTCGCTTCGGCGATAGCGCAGAAATGTGCGTAGAGCCCCGCTTGCGTCGGCTTGTTGTAATACGGAACTACGGACAGCACAGCATCGGCGCCGTCTGCCTCGGCCCGCTGGGTCAGTTCGATGGCGGCACTCGTGGAGTTTGAACCTGCCCCGGTGATCACGGCCGCGCGGCCTCGCGACGTGCGAACAGCAATGCGGGTGAGCGCGGAGTGTTCCGCATCGCTCAACGTTGAATCCTCGCCTGTGAGTTCGCCGACCACCAGCGCGGTCGCGCCGGCTGCGATCTGCCGTTCACAGAGCCGCCGAAAGGCCGCGAGGTCCAGTTCGCCGGCGCTGTCAAAGGGTGTCGGAAGATCGGGAATGTAGCCCGCCAGCCAGGTGGCGGGATGGTTCATCGCATATGTCATGAGATGCCGTCACGCTGCCTTGGTCATGTGGCTGAAGTCATGCCGTCGTCCCGACAGCAGAAACTGCTCGTGGCATCTCACACCGGCTTCGATATGGAAACCGAGCCTTTCAAGCTTCTCCCGCACTCGCATGCCTGAACCCTCGGCCGCGCGGAATGCCTCGGCTTGTCGTCGAAACGCGCAGGAAGCCACGACGCCGCAGATCGAGTTCGGCTGCAGCGCTGTCGCAACCTGCAAGAATGATCCGATGGAGGATCGACGGACGTGTCAGATCAATCATGGTCGTCATGATCTGCTCACGTGTTAGATCGAAATTTAGCTGAATCATTGCGATGTCCTGAACGTGGCGCTGAACGCGTTACGCAACCCGAAGCAGCGCGAGGCTCTCTTGGCCGTGCGAAGTGCTGCCGCCCATATCGAGCTCTAGGGTGCTGGGCGCTGCCATGATGGATTCGGGATGATGGCCGTTCTCAAAGAGGGCGTAGCGAACGGCTGCGGCACGGCTGATGAATAGACCGCCGAACAGCCCGTTCTGCTCCTGCGCGACCCACTGGCCGCGGCTGTTCTTGCCGATGAAAACCAACGCGGAACTGCACGACGGAGGTTCAGTCTGGATCGTCATTTAGTGGCCTCGAAAAGTCATTTTCTGGGACGTCGCGCCCGACCTTCGAGAATCGAAAAGCCGCCGCGCAATCACACCGGCAATGTCATGTGGGGCCCATATGAATTCGAGATGGAATCTGGGGTGATCTCATTAGCGGGACATAAATGACGGCAATCAGTTACGTTCGCCAATAACGCCGCCCAGAAGCCGTGTGGCGACCGCCTGAGCCGGGTTTTCCGCTCAACATCATGGAAAAACAGATATATTTATTTCGCAAAGTATGCGGTTTCGATCGAGGAGCTGGGTGAGTGAGTGGGCGACTCTCGTTGAATCGACGACCTAATTCTCACTCGGTGTGTTTCGGGCCTGTTGCTGACGGGCGGAAGCCTAGATCGTTGCTTCATCAGACCCCGACAACGCAACACGCTATTCCGAGAGTGCTTCTGTGAAGCGCACCGAAGAACCAATTTGTTGCTCATCTAGCATGTCCTCCAGTTGGAGCCCCGATGCTCGATTGGTTGTTTTCGGAGCCGTGTGGATCGCGTTGCTGATCACGTCGGGGTCGCCGATGAGCACGACCGTTTCAACGGCTCGCGTTGCGGCTGTGTAGATCATCGTCCGATCGAGAAGCCGAGACCGCGCGATCGGCAGGATGACGCGCCTGAAGGCCGATCCCTGCGCCTTGTGGACGCTGATCGCCCAGCCGTGAGTGAGCTTCTCGAGGTCGGCCGCCAAGATCGCGTCTGCGGTGCCATCGTCGAAGGCTACCCACGCGCCATCCTGATGAGGGTGCCTGATCGTCCCGATAGCCCCGTTCATGAAGCCGGAGTAGGTCGGTTCGTTCGTAAGCGGGTTGAGCACCACGTTGCCGTCCCGATCGCGGAGAGGGGCCTTGCGGTAGTCGTTCTTCAGCCACAGGATCTTTGACCCGGTGCTCAGCCCCCAATCCCGAATGCGGGCTTGTCGGGCCATGTACTCTGCCTCGATACATTGGTTGAGCGCTTTTGCGCCGGCAGGGCCGTTCTTCGTCTGAGTGAGGATTTGCACGTCGAGAGCGTGCAATCGCTCTGCCTGATCAGCATCCGGAGCGGGACCGCACATTGCTCGGAACACCTGCAGGGTTTTCGAGGCGATGTCGTCGTCTTGCCTGGCCGGCACGAGGAACACTCCCGGCGCAAGTGGTGCTGTCTCGTTGAAGGGAAGGAACGAGGGGACGGCGCCCGCCCGGATCATCCCGCCGGCACACGGGATGCCCGTCTGATCTGCTTGCCGATGGATGACGTCGAGAGCCACGCGCGGGATCGCGTCCGCGGCGACCATCGAGCGGAACAAGATGCCTGGGCCGATCGGCGGAAGCTGGGCAGGGTCGCCGATGAAGACGAGATCGACCTCGACCGGGATCTGCGAGAGGATGCGGTACACCGAGGGCGTGTCCAGCATGGACGCCTCGTCGAAGATCATCAGCCCTCGTTGAAGTCGCCGGCCGCCACTTTCGATCTGATGAAGGAAGCGAGCGATCGTGGTCGCTTCCTTGCCAGTCGCCTCGGCAATTCGCCGAACGGCCCGTCCGGCCAGGGCGACCTGGGGGTACTCGAAGCTGCTTTGCTCAGCAGTGGGGAGGACGGCACGGCGCGCTTCCGACGCCCGGAGAACGGCTCTGACGACCGTGGTCTTGCCGGTCCCGGCGCCGCCGGTGATGACGCTGACCGCGCTTGACGTTGCCATGAACACAGCTTCGCGCTGCAGCTTCGTGAGTTGGTAGCCGACCTCCGCCTCGACCTTGCTGATGGCATCGTCGATGGCTGCGGGATCTATAGGCTCGACGTCTCGCGTGAGCCGCTCGCGGAAGAACCGCTCGAGCTCGTGCTCCATGAACCAGCAGGCGCGGGACTGCAGCAGGTCGTTGCCGATCGCAATGATCCGCCCGGCCTGAATCGCAATCGCCAGGGCCTGCCCCGGGTCGCCGCTCCAAGGCGTTGCAAGGTGTTTCACCAGCGGCAGGATCGACGAGGAGGGCGCTGCCATGTGACCCTGGCGGAAGCGGACCGCGAGGGCCTCCTCGACGACCGAGCACAGACGCCGCTCGTCGTCGAGCGGCAGGCCCAGGCGTAATGCCCGGGCATCCACTTCGGCCCATGGCTCAAGGAGCGTCAGGGCGTACGGATCCGCTTTAATCCGCTCGATGGCCTGCAGGCCCCAGAGGCTTGCGGTCGCGCCCGCCACGCGCGGCGAGACGCCATATCGATCAAGCCATCGGAACACCTCAACCTCATCGGCGAGGAGCCCGAAGCCATCAACGATCGCGGCCGCTTTCTCGGGCCCGACGACGGCGGCGATCGGCGCCAGTTGTCTGGCTTGCACGTGCGCGTAGATGTCGTCTCCGAGGGCCGACCAGAGCTTCTCCGCCGTCGACCAGCCGACCCCGACAAAACGCTTATCGGTCGCCAGATAGCGGATCAGCGCCCGACCCTTGGGGATGAGCGGTAGCGCTATATCAGCGTAGAGTTGAAGGCCGTACTCGGAATGTACGCGCTCGGTCCCAGTCAGCCTCCACGATTCACCCACGGCAGGATCCCGGGCACTGATCTTAGCTGGCGTAACCGCCCGCCTAAGAGCTCCCGCTTCGTCGCGGCCGATCAGGATCAAGCCGCCGTATCCACTTCGATGTACCGACGTGATGCAAAGTTCGAACGATGACGGGGAAGTTTGCTCGGGTCGCTCACCAAGGACCAGACCGGGCGTCTGATCCCCTAAGCCACTCCGTCGCTTTTCAGCCCCTGCCACAGCGCTCGTCTCTCCGTTCACTGCGGCCACCCACGCCGTACCGGCCGCGGGTCCCTGCGCCTCGTTCACTGCGAGCCGCTCGCTGTGGCTTTTCGGGGCTGCGACGGAGCGGCTCCGAGGACCAGACTTCTCACCCAGCATTAAGGAAGCTTCCCCGTTTCAGTCATCAGGGCGTTCATACGACGCCAACGTTCCGATTCTCGGCGGAGCGAGGCGTTCTCGGCCATCAACCGCAGATTCTGCGCCTCGAGTTCGGCTCGGTCTGCGTCCACCTTGCCCTTCTGCTCGCGAACCGCTTCGGCCTGCTCCAGCCGGGTCAGGTTCACTTTCCGGTCGGCTGCTTCGGCCTCATCGAGAATGCGGGCGCACCGTGGATTGGTCTGGAACACTTTGCGATCGAAGCCGCAGGCCTTGGCGATCGCGCTTCGATTGAGTTCGACACCATAGCGGGGGAGAGGCTTCCCGCGCTGACCTTCCAGGTATTCGATGAGCGCATCGACGTTCTCGTGGGCGAGCTCGATGCCGCTCTTGCCGGTCCCCTTGGCCATCAGGGTTGCTCCGAGAGTGGATGACGCACGACCTCAGCCCGCGGGAGGGCGCCCATGCCGTCCAAGGCATCGATAGCCGCTTGGTACTTGTCGAAGAACCGCTTCCAGGTGCCAAAACCGCCCATCTCCGCGGTCGACAGGATCATCGCCCGGTGAGACGCGATCAGGAGCTCCTTCTCGCCGCGAAGGCGCTCGATCTCGCTGTTCTTCAGAGAGATTTGGCGTTCCAATTCAACGCGCGACGACTTGCTCGATCGCTCGACAGCGGACCGGATTTTGTCCTGCCGACCGGCGTAATCCGCAACGAGCGCCTTTCGCTTCTCGTTTCGGGTAATGTCGGTCGGATACTTGAGGACACCGCTCATTCGGCGGATCACGGCCCGTGCTGTGATCTTCTCGTCATCGACGAGCATTGCCTCAAGCACCTCTTCAAGACGAGCAATTTTGTCGGTCATTGGCCATCCTGCAAGAAGGTCACTGTATCGAGAACGGAGGTGCCGCGTCGGCTCTCCGCAGATTGATAGAGATCCGGGCCCTCGGGGAACGGCTTCTCGCCCGGCCGCGTGTCGATTGCCGTCAAAATGTTGGAGAGCCGAGTTTGCGCGTGCGCAATCTGGTTGTGCCATCCGGCCGAGCGTTGATGCTCGGGCAGAGCTTCCAGCGTCTTGACCGTTCCGGTCATACGGTCGCGCAGGCGTTCGAGATTCTCCCGTTCCTTGTCAACGTCCGACCTGGCAAGGTGCCTGCAGCCGTTGAAGCACTCGAGGTGCTTGGGGCAGGGGTCGACGGCGAAGCTGTTTACGCAGAACCCATACGGCGTCACATGCAGGCCGTCCGCCTCGGCGTTCAGGTACTCGAACGCCACGTCATCGCCGTGTTGGCGTTGGATGCGACGGAACTCGTCAATGATGGGGCCGCTGACCTTGTTGGCGGCAATCAAGCGATAGACTTGCCGCGCGTTGCCGCTAAGGGCTTCCTCGGCCGGCTCGGGGGTATCGATGTTGGCCAGATCTTCCGCCAGGCTCCGATGATCATACTCATAGCTCTGGGCGACGCTCCGCCGGTTGAAGCGCTTTGTGATGATCGTGTCGGCAACACCTAGCCGGAACAGTTCTGTCGTTTGCAGATGTCGAAGCGCGTGGGGATTGAGACTGAGCTGGCGGTCCTGCTCTGAGGCGCCATACCGGCGGAAGATAGATCGAGAGTCTTCCAGCGCTCTGTTTATGTCTCGTGTAGCTATTCGACCAAATGCGAAGTAGCGGGTCGGATCCAGCAAGCCTTCGTTTCGTCCCTCGATGAGGTTTCGGATCGGCAACAGGAACATCAGTTCGTGGGGATGTATCGAAGTCCCGTTGGTAAGCGTCGCGGGCTGCAAATCGGGGTGTATTGTCGGGCTAGTGGCCCGCATGCAGGCCTCGACCTCGCCAACACGCAGGAAGGCGCGCTTCCACTCGATGCGGCCGTCGACGATCTCGTCGCCGGTGCTGTTTCGGATGGCGATCTGGCCGGCCTTGCGTCGTCCGAGCCAGAAGACGGATGTAGCTTGGAAGGGGGCATCGCTGGCGAGCTGAACAGCACGGATGTCCTCGAACACGCGGGGGTCCAGCGTTTTTCGATATCTCGCTTCTAGTTCGGCCGGTACCTCAGCCTTCGAGAACAAAGCGCTGCCGCTCATCCGGGTAAACATCTCGTGCGCCGGGACCAGCGCCTCCGGGGGATATTCCGGGATCAAGCGTCCGGTTTCGATTTGCAGACGCAGTCGTTCCCGCACGGGGGCGGTTAACTCCCGGACGGTCGAGAGTGTCTCCAAAACGAGCTCCTCGAACATCGGCGGGACATGCTGGGCGTTTTCGTACAGACACACGCCATCGATGGTCTCGTCTTCGACCTGCTTCTCGGCGAAGTGGCGCAGCATGAGAGATCGCGATGTGCCGCCCTTGCTGCCGGCAGGTAGGCCGTCACCGTCGACGTATTCGCGCCATCGGATACAGTCGAACGGCAGCAAAACGATCTCACCGACGCGAAGCCCAGAGATCACGCCGAGCTTCAGGATTGCGAAGCGGATCACGTCGGAGAATGTTCGGGGCGTTTCTGTGAAGATGATCCGTATCATCTCCCAGAAGGCCTGTTCTTCGGGAAGTTTCGCGGCGGATTTGCGCTCTGACAACGTGCTCCGAAGGCGACTCGCACTGAACATGCCTCCCACGCGTGAGCGTTCGCCCCGCGTGCGCTGGTGCCCTTCGCGTGTCTGCTCCCATTCAAGCGGTAGGCAGAACCGGGCAAGAGCAGGGATGTCAGCCAGGTGCTGATCGTCCAGTTCGTTCCGGACTGTCATTTCAAAGTTGAGCGCATTCTTGCCGGACTCACCAGCAAGGAGGGCTGCGTTATACGCTTGCCGTACCTGGTCTGGCGTGACGGCCCACGGCTGCGTATCGCGCGCGGCCGAGGCGAGGTGCCTGATCCAGCGGGCCGGCACCATCGCGCTGGCTGGCTTGTTTTTCCGCACCAACAGATGATGGATGATTATGGCGAGGTACAGGTCTCGCCATGATTGGCTCATCGGTGCGGGCTCGAGCTCGGGTTGCCCCATCTGTCGCCTGACTTCGTTCAGGCGCTCAAAGGATCCCTCGATGACGCCAAGGTCGGTGACGTAGATGGAAGGTGGTGGGATCATTCCCACCAGAGCGGTCAAATCCCAGCGGCTTGCCTTGGCGATCTTGCCGGTGTCATCGCACGGCAGATCCCACTTGAGGCCACGATCAGCGGCCAACACCTTGGCGGAAGCCACGTAGGCTGCGAACGCCGCGTTCATGATGCGGTGCTCTCCGCTTTCAGACTCTCGACCACCCGGCGAACTCCGTCGAGCGTGGTGCGGAGTTGCACAAAGGCCGGCGATTGCTCGTTGTTGCGTGAGGCCCCAGCGAACTCGAGGACCACGGGTCGCAGGTCCTTGAGGACCTGCTCGTGGATCGCGTGGTCCCGCAGCGGCATAAAGCGTCGGCATGTGTAACAAGACAGCACCGGATTCTTGCTACAGACGCTCTGTCCGACCTCGCAGCCGCCGATCCCGGCGATCGGGATCCCGTGTGGGACGCCGCCGATCTGCTTGTTGGCCGGAAGCCGGAGCAGCATTTCTTTGTCGATCGACCGGGTGCGGGCGATCCTTGCCACATTGGCGTAGATCGGAGAGATCGCCAGCGCCTGGTTCACTCGCTGAGCTTGCGTCGGAGAAGTGTCGAAGTAGACGTTCGCGGTCCGGTAGTCGGCGTGCACCATGAACTCCGAAAGAGCGATGTGGGCAACACCGGCGTCCGCAAGGCGCTGAGCGGCCGTGTGGCGCAGATCGGTCGGTGTCCATGGTTCGCCGGTCAGGTTCTCACAGAGGTCCGTTAGGACGTCACTGATCTCATCTGGCGTGAGTCTAAAGAGCAGCCGTTCGGGCGTTTCTTGATTGATCGGAAGGCCGTTATCGAGTCCGCAGCGACGAAGAAGCTCGATAAACAGCGGTGCCCATTCGCGCTTGATCCGCCGGGTCACACGCACGCGCTTTTTCTTATCGCGCTGTTTGGCGGCGATGACGGCCACGTGCACCGCGCCGGTCGAGAACACGCGAACGTCAGCGACCTCTATCCGGGCGATCTGCCCAGGTCGGAAGGCGTACTGGTAGGCGATCACCAGGACACAAGCATCCCGGAGCTCATTGCCATCCACTGCTGCATTGGATTTAGATAAAAGTCCGCAGATCTCGTCGATGTAGTCGATGATGGCCGCTTGATGGTCGAGCGGCAGGAAGCATTCGCCCGTCCGGATGACACGGTGCTGGTCGCGCTTGGGGCTCGTCAGTCTGCGAACAAGCGGCGTGCTGGCCGGATTCCAGTGTCCAATCGACAAGCTGCAGAGGGATTGAAGCATTGCCCGTAAAGCTGCGGCCTGACCTGGGGTCGATTTTACGCGGGCGAAGACATCCCAATGCGAGCGGGCATCGAAGATTGGAGCCGAGATCAGCGTGTTGAGGGACCAAAGACCGTTGTCACGTACGTACGCCGCGAGGCTGCTCGCATAGGACACAACGGTGTGCGGGTCATGACGCGCAAACCAATCGACTAACACGTGTTTTGCGACGTGGGAGGCCAATCCATACAGACTGAACTCGATGTTTTGACGTCTACCATCCAAAGTGATGGCCACAGACAGCGCTTCCGACCAGTCCCTCAAAGATCGGACTTCGTCGGCAAAGTCGTCGTGATATCGGACGAGCGCCGGGAGAGGCGGCAACGACCCGACGATGGCCGTCATCGCGGTCTCGAGGTCCTGATCGGCCTTTCCTGCCGCAATCATGCGTCGCTCCGATGAACTGAACGACGCAGAGCGTCGACAAAGCGATCGAACTTCTCATTCCAGACTTCGGCGAGTTCGGTCTCGAAGTATGCTCGTGCATAGAGGCGTGGCATGTCGGACTCGGGAGACCACCCAAAAAACAGGCGGAGCTTTTCCATTGCACGGTCTAAGCCGTCGCCGGCGTCCTGATAGCGCCGCATCCGGACAACCGCGCATGTGTGTCGCAGGTCGTGGCAGGAGACGCTCGAAAGCCTTTGCTTTTCGAGGGATCGGCGGGCCGTTTCCGAGAGCGCTTCTGTTGCAGTCTCGAAGATCTCGTTCATGGCCCGCAGTGACAACGGCCGGCCTTTCTGGGACATCAGCAGGTGCGGATAATGCGTTCGCCCTCGATAATTCTGGACGTACATGTCGGCCAGCAGCGGAAGCTCCTGGGGAACGGGAAGCTGCCGCCTTGAGAACGCGGTTTTCAGCCCTGGCTCCTCGTACCGAGGGTCGTCGTCAGGAGCAGTTTCGACATCGATCCACGTGACGCTTTGGCCGGATGTCGGATCGGTGTCGTCCTTGATGGCGTTTGCCGACAGCAACGCGGCCTCGCCGCGTCGCAGACCCAATCGAAGCAGCAGCATGAAGACCAACAGATTGCGCCAGCGCAGCGTTTCGGTCTTGAACGGGTTGCGATCCGAAGCGGGATCGAAGATCGCATATAGGTCGTCGATGACGGTCGGCGGCAAAGCGCGGATTGGAGGAGGGGCGCGAACGGGGGCCGGGCTTAACTGGCTGTACAGGCGCTCCAGGCGCAGCAGCCGGGTCTCGATTAGCCCTGCCCGGATTCCAGCGGACGAACTGCCGTGCCGCAAGATGTCCATCACGAAGGCCAGCGCCGAAGCCCAGGTCTGAGATCGATCCGCACCATCAACAGCGGCCTCGTTCCTGAGCTGGGCCAAGAAGCCCATCAGGACATCCTCGATCACATCGAAGTCCAGTTCTGCCAGAAGCTGGTCGAGGCAGTCGGTACCTCGCTGGCGCTGCGCGGACTCGTAGAGCCGTCCCAGTGCGCCTAGGTGCCGCAGCTTGGTTGATCCGTCCAGCGACCCCTTGAGCACATCGATCCAGATAGATGCCCAGAACCTCGGAACGCCAGATGGTCCAAGGCAGACCCGGCCGACAAGCGACGACGGAACAAGCGCTGATCGAAGGTTACTGGTGGACATGGACGGACCGCTGCTGTGGGCGTACCGACTAAGGTCCGGTGCACGATGGCTATTCGCAACGGCCAAAACCGCCTTTCAACAGATACTTTGTTGCAGCGGAATCAGCGGTTTCGATTAAAAAGCTACAGTTTCAAAACCGCCTGCCCATTCCATAATATACCTTATGCGAATCCGAGGCGTGGCCAAGCCTGACCACGGATACGGGTTTGCAGCTGTCTCCACCTCAGCCCAAGGGCTCCACAACGAGGCCTTCAGAGCCCCGTAGAGCCAGCCTTCCGTCCACGACCTCGTCCCGGCGGTCCATGAAGGTCGACAGCACAATCCGGCCGCGCAAGCGGTTCGTTTCGTACGATACTGGTTCTTGTCCAAAGTTCAGAGCCACCAGCGCGCGCCGATCGTGATGCTCGCGCTCGAACATCAGCAGATCGTCGGCGGCACTCACGGGCTTGTACGTGCCGAGCGCAAGCTCAGGCCTCGCGCGGCGTAGCCGGATCAGCGCCTGGTACAGGCTGAGTATGGATGCCGGATCCTGGCGCTCCGTGGCGACGTTTTCCAATGCAGAATTCGGGCTCAGCGGGAGCCACAGCGCGCCGGTGCTGAAGCCTGCCTGCGGCGTCGAATCCCATTGCATCGGCGTCCGGCAACCGTCACGGCCGACACCAAGACCGGGCAGATTTTTCTCCCATGGGTCCCTCACCTGATCCGGCTGAACGTCGACCTGCGGCATGCCGATCTCGTCGCCGTAATACAGCGTCGGCGTTCCCCGGAGCGTCAGCAGCAACATCGCCGCGACGCGGGCTTGATCGCCGTCGACCCGGCTGGCGATGCGCTGGCGGTCGTGGTTGCCGAGCACCCAGTTGGGCCATGCGCCCGGCGGCAGTGCGGCTTCATAGTCATCGATTAGCTTGGCGACGGCACGCGCGTTCCACGGCGTCGAGATCAGCGCAAAGTTGAATGGCAATTGCGCGCCGCCGAGGTCGCGCCCGTAATAGGCCACGAGCTTTTGCGGCGGCAGGTAGATTTCTCCGATCAACACACGATTATCGAATTCCTCGATCGCCTGTCGAAGTTCGGCAACGACGCCATGCACCTCTGGCCTGTCCGTCGAATATAGCGGGATCAACTGCTGATAAGGCTGCTGCCCCTGCACAAAGTCAGGGTTCGGCGGATTGTCGCGCAGATGTTCGTCCTTGATGAGGTGCCACATTACATCGACGCGGAAGCCATCGACACCGCGCCGCAGCCAGAACCGCATGGCATCGTGCATCGCCCTGCGCACGGCCGGATTGCGCCAGTTCAGGTCCGGCTGGCTGCGCAGGAAGGCATGATAGTAATATTGCCCC
The DNA here is from genome assembly GCF_014203115.1 of Afipia massiliensis. Classification (GTDB taxonomy): domain Bacteria; phylum Pseudomonadota; class Alphaproteobacteria; order Rhizobiales; family Xanthobacteraceae; genus Afipia; species Afipia massiliensis. The sequence continues at coordinate 35,151 of NZ_JACHIJ010000002.1, forward strand.
GTCTGCGCGTCGAACTCCCAGGAACTGCCGCCAAATTCGGAAAGCCAGTTGTTGGGTGGGCCGCCCTCACCGCTGGGATCACGCCAGATGTACCAGTCGCGCTTGGGATTGGTCTTCGAACTGCGGCTTTCGATGAACCATGGATGCTGATCTGACGTGTGATTGGGCACCAGATCCAGAATGACTTTCAGCCCACACTCGTGCGCCGCCGCGATCAACGCATCGAAGTCCGCAAACGTGCCGAACAGCGGATCGATCCCGGTATAGTCCGAGATGTCGTAGCCGAAATCTTCCATCGGCGATGGAAAGATCGGTGACAGCCAAAGCGCATTGACGCCAAGCTCAACCAGATAGGGCAATCGCTGAATGACGCCGCGTAGGTCGCCTACACCATCGCCGTCCGAATCCTGAAACGAACGTGGATAGATCTGATACAGGATTCCGGACATCCACCATGGACGACTCTCTTGCATGCGCTGTGCCGGATGACTGGTGGTTGAATGGTCGGTAATCGGCACTTAGTCGCAGCGCACAGCCGTTGGCAAGATTGTCTTGAACCCGGCGCGCGCAAGTACATAATTCAGGTAATGAATCGCAATTGCGCGACTGCGCGACATAAAAACTTCACACAGAGCCGAGTTGCATTCGCGCATGATTTTTCAAACACCGCAGCGGCGGCAGCCACGCGGACCGGTTCGGCTCAGTTCGGACACAAGGCGTTGGGGCGTGATGCTGATCGTGCTGATCGGCTCGCTCGGTGTCTATGCGGCCGAGCGTTGGATGCGGACCCCGGACGCGCCCATTGCCGGCAATGCCTTTGTTGCCGACGGCGATACGCTGACAATTTCCGGGACGCGGATTCGCCTCGTCGACATCGATGCACCTGAACTCGATCAGACGTGTCTGGATGCCCAGGGCCGCGACTGGCCCTGCGGGCGGCAGGCCTCAGCTCAACTGCGAAGCCGCGTGCGCGGCCACGACCTGACGTGCCAGCCGAAGTCGACCGACAAGTATGGGCGCTCGCTGGCCACCTGCACCCTGCCCGACGGCACCGACATCAACGCCTGGATGGTCCGGCAGGGCTGGGCCGTGACGTCAGGCGCCGCGAATGTCTATGACCCGCAGCAGGACGAGGCGAAATCCGCGAAGCGCGGATTGTGGGCTGGATCGTTCACGCCGCCGCGCGAGTGGCGGCAGCAGCATCCGCGAACAGACAATCGCAAAGATTGAGGGCTTTGATTATACGAGCATGATCTTGTCGGAAAACCGGTTCCCACTTTTCCGGATCATGCTCAGCCCGCTTTCGCGAGGCACGGCTGTTCGCGCAGATGTCGTTCGGTCGAAGCCGGATACTTCCGCAGCATCGCTGCAGGCCTGATCGGGCGCGGCACGAAATTTCCGCCGCAGTTCGGACAGGCGCCGCCAAACACCGTATCCGCGCAGGTTGCGCAGAATGTGCACTCGAACGTGCAGATCACAGCTTCGTCGCTCTCCGGCGGCAGGTCCTTGTCGCAACATTCGCAGTTCGGCTTGAGCTTCATCATTGTGCTTCTCCCGTGCGCGGCTTGCCGAGCCTATGCGGCTGCCACAGCGCGCGCAAGGCAGCCGAGCGGTGTCCAGCGCTTGCGCAGTGGCGGCTTTTGATCTTACCTGCGCGCAGAAAAAAAGAGGAAATGCCAAATGTCGAAGACCGAAAGAGTGCCGGAATCCCGTATCGCCGAGTCGGAAGTGCTCTATGCGATCGACGGCAACATCGCCACCATTACGCTCAATCGCCCGGAGCGGCTGAACACGATCTCGCGTCCGATGCTGGAGCTGCTCGGCCAATTGCTTCTGCAGGCGGACAACGATCCTGCGGTGCGCGTTGTCATCCTCACCGCGACCGGACGCGCCTTCTGTGCCGGCCTTGATGTGGCCAGCGCATCCAGCGGCACTGGAATCGGCTCACAGAATGATACCGATGGCGCACGGACAACACTCGACCTCAAGACCGCGCCTCCAACAATCCTGTTCAACATGGAGAAGCCGACAATCTGCGCGCTCAATGGCGCCGCGGCTGGTTACGGCATGGACACAGCGCTGGGCTGCGATATTCGCATCATGGCCGAAAGCGCGAAGTTCGCAGCCGCCTTCGTCAAGCGCGGCATCGTGCCTGAGTCAGGCGGCACATGGTTTCTGCCGCGCATGCTCGGCTGGGCAAAGGCCGCCGAAATCATCTTCACGGGGCGCACGCTGTCGGCCAAGCGCATGATGCGTGTCGGGCTTTCCGAGAACTTCAACGATCATGTCCATCACGTCTTCCTGCAACTGCTGCCCTTGATGCGAACGCAGGATTTTCGTGAAGGTCTTGCATCGTTCCTCGAAAAGCGGCCAGCCGATTTCAAGGGGCGCTGAGCCTACGTCACACCCAGGCGCTGGTCCCTGTTGCGCATCCAGCGGATCGCCGGCAGCGTGAGCAACACCATCACGGCCTTGCCGACGATCTGACCCGACAGAAAATCGAGACTGTCGAAGGCGAGCCACAGAAACAGCAGCGAGTCCGCCACCAGTCCAACGAGGCTGCTCGCCGCGACGGCGAGCACAAGCCCGCGCTTCTGCAACGGCGTATAGACCGCGAAGTCGGCCAGTTCCGACAACAGGAACGCAACCGCTGACGCGACCACCAGCGGCGCGGGGGCCAGCGCCGCCGAGAGCACAGTCCCTGCTCCGATCGCTGCTAATCCATAGGTCACACCAAGCCGCCGCTGCACCAGATCGCGCAGCACCAGTGCGAGGCCGGCCATAAGCACCCCGCTCGGAGCCATCAGGCCCGGTGCCACCGGGATAAGACACGGACCGTTCGGTGGGCAGACCGTGCCTACATGCTGGATCAGCCAGTTCGCGATCGGGATGCAGGCGATATAGGCGGCAAGGAAAACCAAGCCTTCCGCGCGAAGACGCCGAGCGAATGTCATCGCACCTCAGGGACGGCGTGTGCAGCGTAAGCCGCCCAGCCCCTGGCGCGCAGGCTGCAGGCGGGACATTCGCCACAGCCGTAGCCCCAGTCATGACGCGCACCGCGTTCACCGAGATAGCAGGTGTGGGAGTGTTCAACGATGAGATCGACCAGCCCTTTGCCGCCGAGTTCTTCCGCCAGCGCCCAGGTGTCCGCCTTGTCGCGCCACATCAGCGGCGTGTGCAGTTCGAACGGACGCGCCATGCCGAGATTGAGCGCTACATTGAGCGCCTTGATGGTCTCGTCGCGGCAATCGGGATAGCCGGAGAAATCCGTCTCACACATACCGCCGACAATGTGGGTGATGCCCCGCCGGTAAGCCAGCGCGGCGGCGAAGGTCAGGAACACCAGATTGCGGCCGGGTACGAAGGTGTTGGGCAGGCCGCCCTCGCCCATCTCTATCGCCGTATCGCGCGTCAGCGCGGTCTCCGAGATGTCGCCGAGCGTCGGAATATCCAGCGTGTGGTTTTCACCCAGTTTCGAAGCCCATTCGGGCCGGAGCGCCACCATACCGTCGATCAGTTTCGCCCGGCTATCGAGTTCAACGGCGTGGCGCTGGCCATAGGAAAACCCGATGGTTTCCACGCGCGCAAAACGCGCCAGCGCCCACGCCAGGCAGGTCGCGGAATCCTGCCCGCCGGAGAACAGCACCAAGGCTGCGTTGTTTTGGCCCAAATCCGTCATGGGATTGCACTTAGCATCCGGACATCGTGCCGCCAATTGTCTCCAGACCGTCATTGCGGCATAGAGGGCAAGCCCTTTTCATGCCCATGGTGCGCCATGCCTGCTTCCCATCACATCTCCAAACTCCTCGACATCATGGCGGCGCTGCGCACGCCCGAAACCGGATGCCCATGGGATCTGGAGCAGACCTTCGCGACCATAGCGCCCTACACCATCGAGGAAGCCTATGAGGTTGCGGAGGCCATCGCCCGGGACGATCTCGAGGACCTGAAGGAGGAACTCGGTGATCTGCTGCTTCAGGTGGTGTTTCATGCACGGATGGCCGAGGAGCAAGGCGCATTCGTCTTCGGTGACGTCGTCAATGCCATCACAACGAAGATGACCCGGCGCCATCCCCATGTGTTCGGCGAAAAAGCCGGACACATGACGCCCGACGAAGTGAAGGGTCTGTGGCACAGCATCAAGGCGGAGGAGAAAGCCGAGCGTGCAGCGTTGCGCGGTGAAACCCCCGATGCAAAGCCCGGCCTGCTGGACGGCGTGAAGAAGAGCCAGCCTGCATTGGCGCGGGCGATGGATTTGCAGCGCACTGCCTCGACCGTCGGCTTCGACTGGAACGACCCGCGCGCGGTGCTGGCGAAGATCCGCGAGGAAGCCGACGAAATCGAAGCGGCGCTGGACAGCGGTAACGATGCCCACATTGCCGAGGAGACCGGCGATCTGCTGTTCGCCGTCGTCAATCTGGCGCGCCATGCTAAAGCCGATCCCGAGATGGCCCTGCGCGCCACCAATGCGAAGTTCGAGCGGCGCTTCGCCTACATCGAACGCACCCTCGCCGCGCGCGGTTCATCGCTGGAAGCGGCAACCGTGGCCGAGATGGATGCGCTGTGGAACGAGGCGAAGACCGCGAAATAGTTTTCGCAGCAAGCGCCTTTCAGTGCGTGCTTGGCACCGCGCCGAACTTGGCAATGGTGATGTCGCGCTTGGTTTCATCGACGCGCACGGTCATCGCAAACCGGCCGTCCAGCATCTGCTTGTCGAGCACCTCAGCGTTCCGGTGCAGCCAACTGATGCCTGCGCCGTCTGAGGCATCGATGGAGAGTTCGAGCGTCACGCGCGTGGTCGCAAGACGATCCTCGATGGCCGCGAGCAGGGCTTCGACGCCCTCACCCGTCTCGGCTGAGACCGGAAAGCACGGCCGCTCGGCTGGCCGACGCGCGGCAATATTCGCGAGGTTGGCGCGCTCGTCTTCGTCGAAGCGATCGATCTTGTTCCAGACTTCCAGGATGCGCTGACCGCTGTCCGGATCGATGCCGAGCTGGCGCAGCACGCCTTCGACGTCGTGCTGCTGGGCTTCGGCATCTTCATGCGAAATATCGCGCACATGCAGGATGACGTCGGCCTCAATGACCTCTTCCAGCGTGGCGCGGAACGCTGCCACCAGCATGGTCGGCAAATCCGAGATAAAGCCGACGGTATCCGACAGCATCGCCTTGCCGCCGTGCGGCAATGTCAGTGCGCGTAACGTCGGGTCCAGCGTCGCGAACAGCATGTCGGCGGCTTGTACGTCGGCGCGGGTCAGCCGGTTGAACAGCGTGGACTTGCCGGCATTGGTATAACCGACCAGCGCGACGACGCGGTAAGGCACACGCTGGCGCCCTGCCCGGTGCAAGCGGCGCGTGGCCTGCACCTTCTTGATTTCGTTCTCGATGCGCGTGATGCGCTCGCCGATCATCCGGCGGTCGGCTTCGATCTGGGTTTCTCCGGGGCCGCCCATGAAGCCGAAGCCGCCGCGCTGGCGTTCGAGATGGGTCCATGACCGGACGAGACGGCTGCGTTGGTAGTTCAGGTGAGCGAGCTCGACCTGCAACGTGCCTTCGCGGGTCTTCGCACGGCGGCCGAAGATTTCCAGAATGAGTCCGGTGCGGTCGAGCACCTTCGCATTCCATTCCTTTTCGAGGTTGCGCTGCTGAACCGGCGAGAGCGCGCAATCCATCACGACCAGATCGACATCGTTGGCCTTGATCAGGCCGATCATCTCCTCGACCTTGCCCTTGCCGAGATAGGTAGCGGGCCGGATCTCGCTCAGCGGCGCCACAACCGCTTCCGCCACGGTCAGATCGATGGCGCGCGCCAGACCGACGGCTTCTTCAAGCCGGGCGTCGGGATTGCGTGTGCCATGGGACATCGTTGGCGCGTCAGGATCGCCCCGCCGCGCACGTTTATAAGGACCGATGACCAGCACCCGTCCTGTATCGCCCCTCGCCGACCGCGGACGATCAGCGGCCCCGTCGAAGTTCCGGGGTTCCAAACTAGTGATCCGGTTCTGACATTCGTATCATTTCTCAGCTTATACCTTTACGAATGTCAGAACCAAAGGATCACTAGAATTATGATTGCTAGTGTCCTTTCGTATCCGACGTTCGCTCCGGACGTGCTGCAAGATGAAGCGAACGTCGGATACGGGACACTAGTTCAATCTCAAGCTGGCGCGTCCTCGCCGCCTTCGAACAACTGGATCGGAGCGCCCGGCATGATCGTCGAGATCGCATGCTTGTAGACAAGCTGCGAGTGACCATCGCGCCGAAGCAGCAGGCAGAAATTGTCGAACCAGGTAACAATGCCCTGCAGCTTCACTCCATTGACCAGAAAGATCGTCAGTGGCGTTTTGGTTTTGCGAACGTGATTGAGAAAAGTGTCTTGTAGGTTTTGTGCGCGGTCTGCCGCCATTTTCTTATCCCGCATTCTTGTTTTTGGGCCAGCCTGCCCTCTTCGGGGCGTGGTCTGGCTGCCGGCGTCCCTGAGATCCCCCTCCGGGTGCTGCAGCGCGATTAAAGGACACGCCCGGTTGTTAGGCAAGACCGTGGTACCCGGCTAAGCGGCCAAAGGGCGGAAAAACTTACGAAAATGCTGAAAAACGGTGGAATTCTTCACGCAACCGCATGGAAATGGAGCCCGGCTTGCCGTCTCCGATGTTGCGGCCGTCGATCCGGACCACCGGCATGACGATCTGGCTGGAAGCCGTCACGAACGCCTCAGCCGCTTCATAAGCCTCGGCAGGGGTGAACGGCCGTTCCTCGAGCTTGATCTGGAGCGCCGCCAGCACCTCCATCAGCACGGCGCGGGTGATCCCGGCCAGGATGCCGCTGTCAACTGATCGGGTGATCACTTTGCCATCCGTGGTCACGATCCATGCATTGCTCGATGAGCCTTCGGTGACATGACCGTCGTGATCGACAAACCAGGCTTCATAGGCGTTGTTCTCGCGCGCCTGCTGTTTCGCCAGCACGTTGGGCAATAGCGACACGGATTTGATGTCGACGCGCGGCCAGCGGTTCTCGGGCACGGTGATGACGCCGATGCCCTTCGCAGCGGTGTCCTGATTCTTCTGAAAATTGAGACCGCGCGCAGTCACCACCAGGGCCGGTTTCACCGGATTGACCGGGAATGCATGATCGCGCCGTGCGACGCCGCGCGTGACCTGCAGATAGACGATTCCGTAACTGACGCGATTCCGCCGCACAGTCTCATGGATCACGATTTCTAGCGCGGCCAGCGGCATCGGCATGTCGATCCGCAATTCACGCAGCGAGCGCTGCAGCCGCGTGAGGTGGCGCGGCATGTCGACGACTTTGCCGCCCCTGATCTCGCAGACCTCGTAGACGCCATCGGAAAACTGATAGCCGCGGTCCTCGATATTCACGCTGGCGTCCCGCATGTCGCGGTATTGGCCGTTCACATAGGCGATGCGGGACATGTTTAACCTACACCCAGCGCCTTGAGCTTGCGATGCAGGGCGGAGCGTTCCATGCCGACGAATTCAGCTGTTCGCGAGATGTTGCCCGAGAAGCGGCTGATCTGCGCAATCAGGTAATCGCGCTCGAACACTTCGCGGGCTTCGCGCAGCGGTAGACCCATGATGTGCTCGCCGTTGTTACCGGTCGGCATGGCCGGGATCATCGAGCCGACATCCTGCGGCAGCATGTCCGCGGTGATGGCCGCCTCGGCATCGCCGCCGGCCAGAATCATCACGCGCTCGACGTTGTTGCGAAGTTGCCGGACGTTGCCCGGCCAGACGTGCGATTGCAGAACCGCCATCGCGTCCTCTCCGATCCGCCGTTTCGGCAGACCGGTCGCGGACGAGATCTGGTCCATGAAATACTCGACGAGGTCCGGAATGTCCTCGCGGCGCTCCGAGAGCGGCGGCACGCGGATCGGAACGACGGAAAGCCGATGATAAAGATCTTCGCGGAATTTCCCCTCAGCGATCTCGGCTTCGAGATTGCGCGCCGTCGAGGACACGATGCGGACATCGACGCTGACTTTGGTGGTGCCGCCTGCCCGCTGGAACGTCTGATCGACCAGTACACGTAGAATCCTGTTCTGGGTTTCGCGCGGCATGTCGGCGATCTCATCGATAAACAAGGTGCCGCCGTGCGCCTCTTCGAGCGCCCCCGGCTTGCGGCCGGTCTCGCCGTCCGACAACTCGACACCGAACAGTTCGACTTCCATCCGCTCGGGCGTAATCGCCGCGGCATTGATGACGACGAACGGTCCATCGGCGCGGCTGGACATCGCATGCAGCGTGCGCGCCGCGAGCTCCTTGCCGCCCCCTGACGGGCCGACGATCATGATGCGGCTATTGGCCTTGGCTGCACGATCGATGGTCTGACGCAGTTGGTTCATACTGGGGGAGCGGCCAACCAGCGTTCCGGACGACGGCGCATGCTGTTTGAGTTCGCGCACCTCACGTTTGAGCCGCGACGTTTCCAGCGCGCGGTTGGCGACGAGAATCAACCGGTCCGCCTTGAACGGCTTCTCGATGAAGTCGTAGGCACCGCGTTTGATTGCCGCGACCGCTGTTTCGATATTGCCGTGTCCCGAAATCATCACGACCGGCACTTCGGGATGCTCGAGCTTGATCTGTTCAAGCAGTTGCAACCCATCCAGACGGCTGCCCTGAAGCCAGATGTCGAGGAATATCAGGTTCGGCCGGCGGCCCGAAATTTCTGCCAGCGCGGTATCGCTGTCGCGCGCGGTACGCGTCTTGAAACCTTCGTCATCGAGAATACCCGCTACGAGGTCTCGAATGTCTGCTTCGTCATCGACGATCAAAATGTCATTGGCCATAAATCATGCCCGTTCTGTCAATTGCCGGTTACGGCTTCTGCTTTTATTTCATTGGATTCCGCGGCACCGGCGTCCTTCGCCTGGCCGAAGACGGAGAATCTCATTCGCACCCAGGCACCCCGTGCACCGGAACGAAGGGTGGATGCGTCGTTCAGTTCGATGCGTCCGCCGTGATCTTCCAGAACACGGCCAACAATCGCGAGGCCCAGCCCGGTGCCTTTCTCGCGGGTGGTGACATACGGCTCAAGCAGGCGCGCGCGGCTTTCTTTGGGCAGCCCGATTCCGTTGTCCACAACGTCGATCACGATATCGTCGTTCTCGCGCGCGGCGATGACATTAATGTGTCCGCGCTCGATCTCTCCGGGAGGAACCGCGCCGATAGCTTCGGTCGCGTTCTTGATAATGTTGGTCAGCCCTTGCGAGATCAGCCGCCGGTCGAACTTCGCATGCATCGGCTCCTGCTTGATATCGGCTTCGATATCGACATCGGGATGCCCGACGCGCATCAGGAACACGACCTGACGAACGGTGTCCGCGACATCCTCGCCCTCGATCACCGGCTTGGGCATGCGCGCGAATTTCGAGAATTCGTCCACCATCCTGCGAATGTCGTCGACCTGACGGATAATCGTATCCGTGCACTGATCGAAGATCAGCCGGTCCTCGGTGATCACCTTGCCGAACTTGCGGCGAATGCGCTCGGCGGACAACTGGATCGGCGTCAGCGGATTCTTGATTTCGTGAGCGATGCGGCGCGCGACGTCGGCCCATGCCGAGGTACGCTGAGCCGTGACAAGCTCGGTAATGTCGTCGAGGGTAATGATGTAGCTCTCGTTGGATTGTCCGGTCTGTTCGGAACTGACGCGCACCGACAGGTTGCGTTCGACGCTATCGCGGCTGATCTCGATCTGGCCCTGCAACAGCCGTTGCGCACTGCTGCGCGCCGTCGCCATCAGATCGTTCAGTTCAGGCACGATCTCGGACAACGGCTTGCTCAAGACCTCGGATTCCGAATGCCCGATCAATTTCTCCGCAGAGCGATTGAGGACAGCAATCTTGCCAGCGCCATCGACGCCGATGATGCCGGCGCTCGCGGATGAGAGAACGGCCTCGATGAACCGCCGGCGGCTGTCGATCAGTCCGCTCGCATTCATGAGATCGTCGCGCTGTGTCCGCAACTCCTGCGTCATTTTGTTGAAAGTCTCGCCTAGACTGGCGAGGTCGCCCTCGGATTTAATGACGGGGACCTGAACGTGGAGGTCACCGGTGGAGACGAGATTCGCGGCACCCATCAGTCGCCGGATCGGAGCAACCAGCCAGTTGGCGAAATTCAGGCCAATCAGCACCGACGACATCAGCACGGTCAGCGCGATCACCGTGAACATCAGTGCGAAGGCGACCTGAATTCCGAGACGCCGCGATTCGAGTTCGGCGTATTCCTTCACGCTCGCCTGTGTCTGCTGCAACTGGGCAACGACACGCGGGTCGAGCAACCGCGCCACGTAGAGAAACGTGTCCTGAAACGCGCGCAGGCGGATGACCGCGGCAACATAATTTTGTTCGATGAACACCGCGATCTGGGGGTCTTCCTCCGTGACGTTCTTGAGGAAGTCTGCGGCCGGTGTCTGGAAGTCCTGCCGGATTCCGGTTGCCGCCGTCTCGAGGATATTGCGGTCCTTATCGATGATCATGGCACCGGGAAGATTGCGCGACTTCGCGCTCGACGTCAGCACGCTGCGGAAGGTTTGCCGGTCCTGATCGTACAGTGGCCGCGCACGCGCAATGTCGTTCGACATCCCAAGGATGTCGCCGCGAATGAGTTGGGCGTGCTCGTAGACATAGGCATTGGCGACGATCAGCGAATTCTCGATCACCGCACGGGTGCGAACCGAAAACAATCGATCCAGACCGCGATCGATGGTGACATTGGCAACGATCGACACCAGCACCGCAGGCAACACCGCGATCACCGAGAACAGGCTCACGATCTGAACATGGAGGCGCGCGGCAGCCCGGCCGCGTCGCCGGGCCTGAACGACTTGCCACACCTCGCGCGCGATGATTCCGAGCAGCAACAGGATGGTTGCGCCGTTGATCAGGAGGAACGTGACGACGATTTCGTGGGTCGGTGCGATCGGGGTCAGCCCGGTCAGCACCACGAAGGTCAGGAATGCGGACAGCAGCGCAAGCGCGACCGCAAACGGGGCCAATAGCCGATGCCACGGCCGGCTGGCCGGCTCGACAGCCGACGGTTCAATGGATTGGGCCGACGCCTCTGCTGCGCTCATGCGGGGATCGTGTCAGGCCAATTTTGCCGGAACACGGCGGTTGCCGTATCCAGTGATGCATTCATATCACAATGTTGCTGAATTGCGACAATTCCTAGGCGTGCTAACGAACAAAGCAACACCTTCAACCGGTTCTAACCCGAGCAAAGGGCTTTCAGCACCGATCCAGTTACCGGAATGCCACGCGACCTGCCTCGAGCAGAATTAGCTGTCCCCGGGAAAGAGCGCCAAGGAATGAACTAGCTGCCGCTGCGATAGACCTGAATATCGAGATCCCGGATCTTCTTGCGCAGGGTGTTCCGGTTCAAGCCCAGCAGATCCGCAGCCCTGATCTGGTTGCCGCGATTGGCCGCCAGCGCTGCAGTCAACAGCGGGATTTCGATCTCCTTCAGGATGCGATGGTAGAGTCCGGGCGGTGGCAGCCCGTTCGGAAAACCGGCGAAATGCGATGCCAGGTACATCTCGACCGCGCCGCCGAGGTTGTCGACATTTTGCGGCATGCTGCCACCGGAGACGACAGCAGGTGGCGCCAGTTCACCCTCGATGACCGAGCCTGTAATGACGTCCTGCGGATAGAGCGCGGCAAGCCGGCGCGCGAGGTTTTCAAGCTCGCGGACGTTGCCAGGCCAGCGATGCTGCTTGAGCCGCTCCAGCGCCTGCGCGTCGAGTTTCTTCGGCGGCAGGCCATCCTTCTCCGCCAGAGCAAAGAAGTGCCGGATCAGGTCAGGCAAATCCTCGATGCGCTCGCGCAGCGGCGGAAGCCGCAGCGGTACCACGTTGAGACGGAAGAACAGATCTTCGCGGAACAGGCCCTGCTGAATCAGGATGCGCAGGTCCTTGTTGCTGGCCGCGACGATCCGCACATCGGTCTTGATGGGGGTGCGGCCGCCGACCGTGGTGTACTCGCCCTGCTGCAGCACGCGCAGCAAGCGGGTCTGCGCCTCCATAGGCATGTCGCCGATTTCGTCGAGGAACAGGGTGCCGCCCTCGGCCTGTTCGAAGCGGCCGGTCGCGCGGGCATTCGCGCCGGTGAACGCGCCGCGTTCATGACCGAATAGTTCGGACTCGATGAGGTCACGCGGGATTGCCGCCATGTTGACGGCGACGAATGGACCATTGCGGCGCTTGCCATAGTCATGAAGCGCGCGTGCGACCAATTCCTTGCCGGTGCCGGACTCGCCGGAGATCATCACCGTCAGATCGGTCTGCATCAGGCGTGCGAGCACGCGATAGATTTCCTGCATCGCCGGCGAACGGCCGACCAGCGGAATGGAATCGAATTCACCCTCGTCCTTGACCGAGGCCGGACGCTCCTTCGGTTCTGACAGGGCTCGGCCGACGATTGCGATCAGTTCCTTCAGATCGAACGGCTTCGGCAGATACTCATACGCGCCACGTTCCGACGCCCTGATCGCCGTCATGAAAGTGTTTTGCGCGCTCATGACGATGACCGGCAGATTGGGACGCATCTTCTTGATCCGCGGTAGCAGATCGAAAGCGTTCTCATCAGGCATCACGACGTCGGTGATGACGAGATCCCCCTCGCCCTGGCTGACCCAGCGCCACAGCGTGGCGGCATTTCCGGTCAACCGCACCTCGTATCCGGCGCGTGACAGCGCCTGATTGAGGACGGTTCGGATGGCTGTGTCGTCGTCAGCGACAAGTATGCTACCTGCGGGCATTTTTAGTCCTCATCTGCAGTCTGTGAGGCATGCAACGGCGTTCCCGGGCGCGCGTCGCTATTGCTTTTGGTTGGGTTGAACATTGGCAGCAGCACGCGGAATACCGTTTTCCGCGGCAGAGATTCACACTCGATGATTCCGCCATGATCACCGACGATCTTGGCAACGAGTGCAAGACCGAGCCCGCTTCCCGTCGGCTTCGTGGTGACGAACGGATCGAACAGGTTGGGCAGCAGATCGTCGGGGACGCCTGGTCCGTTATCCTTGACGCAAAATTCAAGCGGCAGCGAGACCCGCGATTTCTTGCCTGGAACGGAAAGGCGCACGCCGGGCCGGAACGCCGTGGTAAGATGGATTTCGCCATCGGTGCCAAGCTCGGCAACGGCTTCGGCGGCATTCTTCACGAGATTCAGAAACACCTGAATTAGCTGATCCTGATTGGCCAGCACCGGCGGCAGCGATGGATCGTATTCCTCGACGAACTTGACGTTGCGCGCAAAGCCCGACTGCGCGAGCCGCTTTACGTGATCGAATACGGAGTGGATGTTGACAGGCCCCCGCGCCACCGGCCGCTCGTCACCGAATACTTCCATGCGATCGACCAAGGTCACGATCCGGTCCGCTTCATCGCAGATCAGTCGCGTCAGCGTGCGATCTTCGGGAGATGCCGCTTGTTCGAGCAGTTGCGCGGCTCCACGGATACCCGACAGCGGGTTCTTGATCTCGTGCGCGAGCATCGCGGCCAGCGCGATCACCGAACGCGCAGCACTTCGATGGGTAAGCTGCCGGTCCATCTTGTCGGCGATGGTGCGTTCCTGAAGCATCACAACGATGTGCCCCGGATGCTCGCCCAGCGGCGCGACATGCAGATCGACCTGACGGTCGCCGCCGATGCGTGGCGTTCCGAGATCGACCTTGTATTCGTTCACCGCGGAGCCGGTGCGACGGACCTGATCGATCAACGCCAGCAGCGGGCTGCCGAACGGGACAAGTTCGCGCAGCATCTGCCGCTGCAAATGCGGGATAGATGTTTCAAAGAAAGATTCGGCCGCGATATTCGCATCGAGGATCTTGCCATCCGGAGCAATCAGCATCACCGGATTGGGTAGCGCGTTGAGAATCGCGTCGCTGTTGGCGAGCTGCGGAACGCGTTGCTCGGCGACGTTGCTCATGCAGCAGCGCTCCAGGAAAATTCGCCAAAGGCATCATGAAGCGAGCGGCGCACGTGAGCCGGGTCAGTTGCAGTCAGGATGATTTGCCGCCATCGCTTGAGGACATCGCCGGACGCAGCACTCCCCTTCGCGGCCACATCGAGCGCCCAGCCGAGATGCTTTCGCGCGTGGCGTGTGCCGACACGAGGTCCGTAGTGCTCCACCACCTGATCGTAGAGATTGCAGAGATGGTCCAGTTGCGTGCTGAGTTGCGGCGTCTGTTCCAGCTCGCCGCCGTCGAGACGGCGGGCGATCTGTCCGGGCAGCCACGGCTGCCCCTGCGCGCCGCGTCCGATCATGACCGCGTCCGCGCCAGAAGCTTCGAGCGCGATAGCGGCTTGTTCGAACGAGGTGATATCGCCGTTGACCACCACAGGCACGGTCACAGCATCCTTGACCGGCCGCACCGCAGTCCAGTCGGCGCTTCCCTTGTAGAACTGGCAGCGCGTGCGGCCGTGGACGGTGATCATTTTCACGCCTGCCGCTTCCGCGCGGCGTGCAAGCTCTGGTGCGTTGAGCGACGTGTCGTCCCAGCCCAGCCGCATCTTCAGCGTCACCGGGACGCTGACCGCAGACACCGTGGCCTCAACAAGCCGCAGCGCATGATCTAGATCGCGCATCAGCGCAGAGCCGGACTGGCCGCCGGTCACGTGGCGCGCCGGGCAGCCCATGTTGATGTCGATGATGTCGGCGCCGGCGGCTTCCGAGATTCGCGCGCCCTCGGCCATCCAGTGCGTTTCACAGCCGGCGAGCTGAACTACATGCGGGCCGATACCGGCGGCCTCACAGCGCAGGACGGACATTGGGCGGCCGCGCGCCAGATCGTCGCTGGCCGTCATTTCGGAGACGACGAGACCGGCTCCCAGCTCGGCGGCGATGCGGCGAAACGGAGCGTCGGTCACGCCCGACATCGGTGCGAGCAGGACGCGATTGGCAACTTCGATGTCGCCGATGGTCAGCGCTGCCTGACGTGCCGGTGCCATGCCGATCACCGCGTATCCCGTTTTCTGACGAACCCCGCCTCATTGCGGAGGGCGCATAGCTCAATTTCTAAGCATCGAAAATCATGCCTACACTTTAGCCATTTATGGGCGGCACGCAAGTGCAACGCACCAATTCTTCCAAATTCTTCACAGGGTTGGGAATCGTGCTGTTCCCGGCCCAAATATGCTAAGGGCAGCACCCAAACCCGCCAACATTCGGCTCATCTACCCTGCTCGGACGGTCGTTACCTACTCATGCCAACTTCAAAACGGACTGCCGCTATCATCGTTGCCGCCGGCCGCGGGCTTCGCGCCGGCACTGGCGGCCCCAAGCAATACCGATCCATCGGCGGTAAAACCGTCCTTTCGAGGGCGATGGAGCCGTTCTGCACACATCCGGATGTCTTCGCCGTTCAGCCGGTGCGCAACCCGGATGACGCCGATATTTTCGACCAGGCTGTCTGCCACCTCAAATATCAGACGCCTGTAAGCGGCGGCGCGACGCGGCAGGCTTCCGTTCGTGCCGGTCTTGAAGCGCTTGCGAGTGAGGCGCCGGACATCGTTCTTATTCACGATGCGGCGCGCGCGTTCGTCACCGACAAAGTGATCTCGCGCGCCATCGATGCGGCGCTGATCACGGGTGCTGCGATCCCGGTCGTTGCGGTAACAGACACCATCAAGGTCGTAGATGGATCGGGCGCGGTACAGGCGACGCCTGATCGCGCGAACTTGCGGATCGCGCAGACGCCGCAGGCGTTTCGTTTCGATGTGATTCTGGAAGCCCATCGCCGCGCCGCGCGCGAGGGCCGCGACGATTTCACCGACGACGCTGCAATTGCCGAATGGGCAGGATTGACCGTCGCGACCTTTGAAGGCGATGCTGCGAACATGAAGCTGACCACCCCCGAAGATTTTGCACGCGAAGAAGCGCGCCTCGGCGCCATGCTGGGCGATATCCGCACCGGCACCGGCTACGATGTGCATGCGCTGACCGACGGCGATCACCTGATGCTGTGCGGCGTGCGCGTGCCGTTCAATCGCGGCTTTCTTGCTCACTCCGACGGCGACGTCGGACTGCATGCGATTGTCGACGCCATCCTCGGCGCGCTGGCCGACGGCGACATCGGCTCGCACTTTCCGCCGAGCGATCCGAAGTGGAAGGGCGCTGCGTCCGATCAGTTCCTGAAACATGCCGTCGAACTCGTCGGCAAGCGCGGCGGGCGTATCGCGCATCTCGAAGTAACGATGATTTGCGAAGCGCCTAAAATTGGTCCGCTGCGTGACGCGATGCGCGCGAAGATCGCCGAGATCACCGGGCTTCCGCAGTCGCGCGTTGCAGTGAAAGCAACGACAAGCGAGCGGCTCGGTTTCACGGGACGCCAGGAAGGCATTGCCGCGACCGCGAGCGCGACCATCCGGTTGCCTTGGGACGCTAACGACGGGCAGTTCGCATGAGCACCAGCGCCATTCGCGCCCTCTCCCGCTCGTTGCTGGATCTGTGCCGGATGCGCAAGCTGACGATTGCGACCGCCGAATCCTGCACCGGCGGTCTGGTCGCAGCGGCATTGACCGAAATTCCCGGCTCTTCCGATGTGGTCGATCGCGGCTTCGTCACCTATTCCAACGAGGCCAAGCACGCGATGCTAGGTGTCGAGACCTCGACGCTCGAAACATTCGGTGCGGTGAGCAAGGAAACCGCGACTGCGATGGCATTCGGTGCGCTCGAACATGCCGATGTCGATCTGGCGGTTTCCATTACCGGGATCGCAGGCCCCGGCGGCGCAACGCCGGGAAAACCTGTGGGACTGGTGCATCTGGCGGTCGCCGCGCGCGATGGCCGTATCGCGCACAAGGAATGCCGCTTCGGGGCCGTCGGCCGCAACAATGTCCGCGAACAGTCGGTCGTGGAAGCGCTGAAGATGCTGGCAGAGATGGCGCGCGGACCGCAGCCGCCGCTCAAGAAGCGCCCGCGCGCGGCCGCCCATAGATTGCGTCCGCGCGTTTCTCGAACGCCGCGGCGAAGCGGTGGAAAGCTGCGTCGAACATCGCGCCCATCAGCACCGCGAGTATCCGACTCTTGAACTCGTAGGCGATAAAGAATCCGACGATGCAGGCATCATCGGATTTCGCCTCGAAGGTCCAGCGGTTCTCGAACTTGCTGAACGGACCTTGCAAATACTCGACCATGATTTTCAGGTCCGGACGATCGAGCGTCACCCGGCTTGTGAATTTCTCGCGGACAAGCTGAAACGACACCGTCATGTCGGCGACGATGACCTCGCGGCCGTCAGGCTTCGCTGTCCGCTGGCGGACTTTCAACGACTGGCATAACGGCACGAATTCGGGATAGCGTTCGACGTCGGCGACCAGATCGAACATTTTCTCTGCGCTGTGATGCACGCGGCGCTTGTTTGAAAAGTGTGGCATCGTGGAAGGCTAGCGTCCGGCTGCCGCACGCGCTGTTTGCAGCTTGGCAAAATCCTCGCCGGCGTGATGCGACGAGCGTGTCAGCGGGCTCGCAGATACCATCAGGAAGCCCTTGGTGTAGGCAACCTTCTCGTAACCGCCGAATTCATCCGGCGTCACGTAGCGCATCACGGCGTGATGCTTGAGGCTCGGCTGCAGGTACTGGCCGATGGTGAGAAAATCGACATCCGCCGAGCGCAGGTCGTCCATCACCTGCAGCACTTCGTGGCGTTCTTCGCCGAGGCCGACCATGATGCCGGACTTGGTGAAGATGGTCGGGTCCATTTCCTTGACCCGCTGCAGCAGCCGGATCGAATGGAAATAGCGCGCGCCGGGACGTACGGTCAGATAGCGCGACGGCACGGTTTCCAGATTATGATTGAACACATCGGGCTTGGCCGCAACGACCTGCTCCAGTGCGCCGTCCTTGCGCAGGAAATCCGGCGTAAGAATCTCGATCGTCGTGGTCGGGCAGCTCGCGCGAATCGCGCGGATGGTTTTCGCGAAATGATCGGCGCCGCCGTCGGCGAGATCATCGCGGTCCACCGAGGTGATAACGACATGGTTCAGGCCGAGCTTCGAGACGGCCAGTGCAACATGCTCCGGCTCGGACGCATCGAGCGCGTTCGGCATTCCTGTTTTGACGTTGCAGAAGGCGCAAGCCCGGGTGCAGGTGTCACCCATGATCATGAAGGTGGCGTGCTTCTTGTCCCAGCATTCGCCGATGTTCGGGCAGCCCGCTTCCTCGCATACGGTGACGAGGCCGTTTTCCTTGACGATGTTGCGGGTGTTGGCATAGCCGCGCGAATTGGGCGCACGCACCCGAATCCAGTCAGGCTTCGCCGGCGACTTCGAATCCGGCCGGTTGACCTTCTCCGGATGGCGCGGGCGCACCTGATTGGAAGACACCGTATCGATCAGAACAACCATGAAAAGTCCGCGTTTTCCTTCGACTTACCTAAGCCTGCCGGTTCGTTGGTGCAAGCCGCCCTCGCCGTGCTACTTTGGAATGCATATCACGTCCTGAAGCAATCCAGCATGCCCCTCCGCGCACATCCCCTGCCCATAAATGGCTGAAAACCGCCTTTCCGCCCCTGCCGGACGCCTGCTGACGCGCAAATTCTTTGCCCGCAGCGTCCATGAGGTTGCGCCCGACCTGATCGGGGCGACGCTGCTGGTGGATGGCGTCGGCGGCATCATCACCGAGGTCGAGGCCTATCACCACACCGAGCCGGCGGCGCACTCCTTCAACGGACCGACGCCCCGCAACATGGTGATGTTCGGCCCGCCGGGGTTTCTCTACGTCTATCGCTCCTACGGCATCCACTGGTGCATGAATATCGTTTGCGAAAAGGAAGGCTCCGCCAGTGCGGTGCTGATCCGGGCGATTGAGCCTACCCACGGCATCCCGGCGATGCGCCGCCGTCGCGGACTGCACGACGAGCGAACGCTGTGTTCGGGGCCAGGCAAGCTCTGCGAAGCAATGGCCGTGAGCGACAAACACAACGCGCTGCCGCTCGACGCGCCGCCGATTGCGATTCACATGCGACCGCGAAAGCCCGAGATCGTCAGCGGCATCCGTATCGGCATCACCAAGGCGGTCGAACTGCCGTGGCGATACGGATTGAAGGGCTCGCGATTTCTCAGCAAGCCATTTCCGGCATAAGGCGAAACGGTGACGAACTTCGCTGCAAAGGGCGAAGCGGTGACGTAACCTCGACATCTCGGAATTTCGCGATGTTTGCATCGCGGTGACGTCGTTCCGTCGGAGCGAGTGCTCGTTATGCGTAGTGAGCATGGGTGTAACGGCACGCACGCCTCGAAAACGTGCATCCATCAGAATACAGGCAGCCAAGACACGCCAGTTTTTCCGACTGCGGGATCGTCATCCTGAGGTACGCGCTCTTGCGCGCCTCGAAGGATGACTGAGGAAAACCTTTCATCATCCTTCGAGGCTCGCCCAAGATGGCTCGCACCTCAGGATGACGACCGCACGCCGCGCTTCGGCGTCCGATCAAATCGCCGCGTGGCAGACGGCCTCGATCCGGTTGCCGTCCGGGTCGCGCAGGAACGCGGCGTAGTAGGACGCGTGGTAATTGCGCAGGCCCGGTGCGCCGTCGTCGCTGCCGCCTGCTGCGAGCCCCGCATCCCAAAACGCGTCGACCTGAGTTTGCCACTTCGCCTTGAAGCACCAGTGCCGGCCGGCGGCGTCCTCGGGCTTCGCCCCCTTGCGGATCGAGATGTAGACGCGATCCGGATAGGCGGAACGCGAACGTTCGCCGTAGCCCAGCCAATCGTCTCGGCGTCCGACCTTGACGACGCCAAGCGCATTCATGATCGCATCATAGAACCGCTCGGCAGCAGCTATGTCGGAGACGGTAATCGAAACATGATCGAGCATCGGTTACTCCGGGATTATCACTCCGTGATGTTCATTAGCCAGACTACATTCAGGCCCGGCGTTTTGAGAAGTCAGTCAGCAATGCAAACAAGATGACGGGAAGCGTTGCTACTGCGATGGGGATGAATGCAAACGCCGGATTTCCGCTGGCGTCCCACGCGATCCCGCCAATGATTGAGATGAGCATCGCGAGGCCATAACCGATCGTGAATACCCCCGCAGACATGCGGGGCACGTCATCGGATGCAACCAGCAGAGCGGGCAGCGTCAGAACGAGGGTCAGCACAACCGCGCAGGAAAAGCCGATAAAGGCGGCTGCCGCCAGAACGCCCCACAGGCTCGTTGCGAACAAAACGCCTGCAATGGCGGCGAGTCCAATCACCGCGCCACCAATGAGCGGCCACTTCTTTCGTTCCCATCGGCTCGACATGACCAGCAGAATGAACGACGCAGGCAGCTGCCCGACGTTCAGCGCGGTGAGCGCGGGACCAATCAGGTCCGTACGCTCGGTGTGGAGCAAAAATCCGGGAAGGAATGCGTTGGAGCAGAAGTAAAGCTGGTTGCTGGTGCTCATCATCAGGCCAAGCTTCCAGAGCAACGGATCGCGCCAGTCCGGCATCCACTGGCGTGGGCGGGAGACCGGCGCGCTCTTCCCTCCCGGCTGAAACCAGAAGATGACGAGCGCGATGACGACCAGCGGAATTGACCACAGCACGAGGCTGGCCCGCCAGCTTCCGCCAACGACCGGCAATATCACGGCGGCAAGAAGCACCGGGAAGATTTCGCCGAACAGAAGTCCGTTGGTGTAAACGGCGGTGGCGAAGCCGATCTGCCTCGGCACCCATTGGCGCACGATCGGCGGCATCGCCGGTTGCATCACCGCGATCCCCGCCGCCATGACGATGGTTGTGATGTAAAGCACGATCGTATCGGACGTCAGGCCGCGCAAGGCCGAACCCGCCGCAGCGATCAAAAGCCCGATGATCAGCGCGGGCACGGCACCGACACGCGCGATCAGCAGCGAGCCCGGGATCGCGACCAGGGCGAACAGGAAAACCGGAATGGCGTTGAGAATTCCGACTTCCGTGCCGGAAAGCTTGAGATCGAGAATAATAAGCGCCAGCACCGGCGGGATCGCAAGGATGGTCAGACGAAGACCATTCCCTGCCAGCCAAAGAAGAAAGAGCGCGCCGAATGTCGAGCGTGCCGAGCTCACGCCACGTCCTTCAGCCGCTCCAGTGCTTCGAGAATCTTCGCCTTGCGGGCTTCGGCTTCGTCGCGCTTCTCGCGCTGTTCGTCGATCACCTCTTCCGGCGCGTTGGCGACGAACTTCTCGTTGCCGAGCTTGGCATCGACACGCTTGATGTCGGCATCGGCCTTGGCCAGTTCCTTGTCGAGACGCACCTTCTCGGCAGCAAGATCGATCACGCCCTTGAGCGGGATCGCAGCCACTTCGCCGCGCACCAGCAACTGCACCGAACCGTCCGGCGCGCGATCGGCAAACGAAATGTCGCCGAGCCGCGCAAGGCGCTTCATTACATCGCTCCAGCGCTCCGCGCGCGACTTGATGTCGGCGGATGCACCGACCAGCACCAGCGGGAACAGCGTAGCTGGCGGGATGTTCATTTCGGCGCGCATCGAGCGGATTGCCGAGATGAGTTCGATCAGCCAGCCGATTTCAGCCTCGGCCGCAGGATCGCTGAACTGTTCAATCTCCGGCGCCGGCACAACGATGACCGGCATCGCCATCGGATCGCCGGCGATTGCCGGCGCGATGACCGGCGCAGCCGGTGCCTTCAGCGGCCATTCAGCCAGTGCGAGCAGCCCGTCGCGCTGCGCCGTCACTGCCCAGAGTTCTTCCGTGAGGAACGGCATGAACGGATGCAGCAGCTTCAGGATTTCGTCGCGCGCCCAGGCGATGCTGGCCTGAGTCTCGGCCTTGGCCGGACTGTCCGCGCCCATCAGCACGGGCTTTGCGAGTTCGAGATACCAGTCGCAATAAATGTTCCAGACGAAGCGGTACATGCTGCCGGCTGCGTCGTTGAAACGATAGGCCTGAATGGCGTCGGTGACCTCGCGCGTGGCGCGCGCGGTTTCATGCGCGATCCAGCGGTTGAGCGTCTCCTTCGCTTTCGACGGGTCGAACCCGTCGGCCAGCGCGCAGCCGTTCATTTCTGCGAAGCGCGACGCGTTCCAGAGCTTGGTCGCAAAGTTGCGATAGCCTTCGACCCGCTGGGTGGAGAGCTTGATGTCGCGGCCCTGCGCGGCCATCGCGGCCAGCGTGAAGCGCAGCGCGTCCGCGCCGTAGTCGTCAATGAGATGCAGCGGATCGATGACGTTGCCTTTCGACTTCGACATCTTCGCGCCCTTCTCGTCGCGGACGAGCGCATGGATGTAGACGGTCGGAAACGGCACGTCCTTCATGAAGTGCTTGCCCATCATCATCATGCGGGCCACCCAGAAGAAGATGATGTCGAAGCCCGTCACGAGCACGTTGGTCGGGTAATAGCGCTTCACATCGACGTCGGTGTCCGGCCAGCCGAGCGTCGAGAACGGCCACAGCGCCGACGAGAACCAGGTGTCGAGCACGTCCTCGTCGCGCGTAATGAAGCCCTCACGCTTCGCCGGATCGACGGCCATGTCATGGCCCTGCTCCGCCGTGATGATTTCCTGCTCGACGTAATAACCGAGCGCCTTGCCGACCGCTTCGTCTTCGGTCTCGGCAACGAACACCTTGCCGTCCGGCCCATACCACGCCGGAATCTGGTGACCCCACCAGAGCTGGCGCGAGATGCACCACGGCTGGATGTTCTCCATCCACTCGAAGTAGGTCTTCTCCCAGTTCTTCGGCACGAACGCCGTCTCACCGCTGCGCACCGCAGCAATGGCGGGCGCGGCAAGCGTCTTCGCGTCGACGTACCACTGGTCAGTCAGATACGGCTCGATGACGACGCCGGAACGGTCCCCGTGCGGCACCATGTGCGTGTTGGGTTCGATCTTGTCGAGGAAACCGGTTTCCTCCAGCCGCGCCACGATTAGCTTGCGCGCGGCAAAGCGATCCTTGCCGTCAAGCTCTTCGGCAAACATCAGCGCGCCTTCGGGCAGTCCGCGCAGGTAATCTTCATTGCCCGAAAGCGACATGCGCCCTTCCTGATCGAGCACGCTGATCGACGGCAGATTGTGGCGGCGTCCGACCTCGAAGTCGTTGAAGTCGTGCGCCGGCGTGATCTTCACCGCGCCTGAACCCTTCTCGGGATCGGAATACTCGTCGGCGACGATCGGAATCAGGCGGCCGACCAGCGGCAGCACCGCTCTCTTGCCGACGAGATGCCTGTAACGATCGTCATCCGGGTTCACCGCGACCGCCGTGTCGCCGAGCATGGTCTCGGGGCGTGTGGTTGCGACCACGATGTAGGTCGACGGATCCTCCACGTTGTAGGCGACGCCCTCGAGCGGGTACCGCAGGTGCCAGAGGCTACCCTTGACCTCAATCTGCTGCACTTCGAGATCGGAGATCGCGGTCAGCAGCTTCGGGTCCCAGTTGACCAGGCGCTTGTCCTTGTAGATCAGGCCCTGCGCGTACAGCTCGACGAACACTTTCGCGACGGCGCGCGACAGCCCCTCGTCCATCGTGAAGCGCTCGCGCGACCAGTCGCACGATGCGCCGAGGCGCTTGAGCTGGTTGACGATGACGCCGCCGGATTCGGCCTTCCATTGCCAGACCCGCTCCAGAAATTTCGCGCGTCCCATGTCGCGGCGGCCCGGCTCCTGCCGTTCCATCAACTGCCGCTCCACCACCATCTGGGTGGCGATGCCGGCGTGATCGGTGCCGGGCTGCCACAGCACGTCGCGGCCGCGCATGCGCTCGAAACGGCACAGGATGTCCTGCAGCGTGTTGTTCAGCGCGTGTCCCATGTGCAGCGAGCCGGTGACGTTCGGCGGCGGGATCACGATGGTGAAGGGCTCGGCCTCGCGCCGCTCGGGCCGTCCGGCCTTGAACGCACCGGCGTCTTCCCAGGCGCTGGCGATACGGGTCTCGATTTCGGCGGGCTGGTAATTTTTCTCGATCATCTTGCGTGCAATCGTCGGTTTATCGCGCTGGAACGCATCCAGCGCGCTCTAGCGCGTTTTCAGGCGTTGTGAAATCCGGAATGCGTTCGGAAACGCGAGCATAACTATATTGGGTGTTGGCCCTGAAAGCAAAACCTGCGGTATTCCGGGCACTTCCTGCCAGGAATTGAAGGTTCTGGGTAAAGCCGCCTACCTGGGATGGTTTGGCTTGGCGCGCGGTCAGCGGCCGCGGGAGACCCGTTCGATCTCGGCCTTGACGATCCGCTCGACCAGATTGGGCAGATTATCGTCCAGCCAGGACTTCAGCATCGGACGGAGCATCTCCTTGACGAGATCCTCCAGCGTCCGCGCGTTGTTACTCAGAACAGTGTTCTGCAGCGCGTTGAAAGCGGACTCGACCGCGGACACCGTCGAGCCGGACAGAATCTGCTGCGATGACATCTGTGGCGACGACATCTGGGGCGAAAGCATTTCGCGCGGCGGCGCCCGCTCGGTGAAGCTGGGCGCTTCCATCGCCGGGGCTCGGTGAGGAGAAACTTGAACCATCGGCGACTCGGTAAACTCCAGATCATCCTCGGGTTCGATCTTGTTGAACGACGGCGGAGGCGTTTCCGGCACCGCCATTTGTTCAGTCAGTTCGAACACGTCATTGTCTTCCTCAGGCTCTTCGGCCTTTGGCAGCGCGGCGGGCGCATCAAAGCTCGCCATCATCGCGTCGATTTCGTCCTGGCTGTTCTTTGCTGCAGGTGCAGGGGCCGGCTTAGGTGCAGGCGCCGCAGCAACAGCCGGTTTAGCCGGTGCGATCTTGGACGGCGGAATTCCCGACATCACCGGACGCGCCGGTGCGGGACGGGACATTTCCGCCTTGGGAACTTCCGTCTTTGGAGGCGCGGCAGCCGGAACAGCGGCAACCGGAGCCGCCGCAGCCGGTGCGGCAGTTCCTGCAGCCGGTTTCGCTTCGTCATCCGAAATGATGCGCCTGATCGACGCCAGAATCTCCTCCATGGAGGGCTCCTGCGCCTTTGCCGGTTGCGTCATCTCCGACTCCAAATCCTCGGCTCCAGATCATCGGACCTGCAGAGCCGCACACCACCGTCACGAATCGCTTTAGCGACCCTTCAGAACGGTATGTCATGGCAACAATTGATTGCAAGCAACGGCCTGCAAACTCGGCCGGTTGATCACAGCGCTGACGTGAGACGGTTAACCGGCGGCCTCGTGGAGCGGATAAGAAATTCGCGCCGGTTTCCCGACGCGAATATCAAATCCAGAACCCTACGAGAAACTCACTAGCGGCCGTCGGGAGTCCGTACGCCGAACCAGCTATCGCGAACCTGGTGATAGTGGACGCTCGGATCGTAGACGTTGGTCGCGAGTTTCAGGACGCTCGGCGACAGACGGCCGATGGAGTTCAGCACGCTGTAGGACGCGACGACGCGATCGTGCTGCGCCGTCACCAGCGCGACGCGTGCGTTCACCAGTGCCTGCTGCGCGTTCAAGACGTCGAGCGTCGTGCGCTGCCCGACCCTCGCCTCTTCGCGAACGCCGTTGAGCGCGATTTCAGATGCGGCCACCTGCGATTGCGCCGACTGAACCTGCGCCTTGCCGGCAGTAAGCTGGCCCCACGCCTGCGCAACGGTCGCGCGGGTCTGATCGCGAACCTGTTCGAGGTTGAGGCGCTGCTGCGCCAGCGATTCTTTCGACTGACGGATCAGCGAGTATTCCGCGCCGCCTTGATAGACCGGCACGGTCAACTGGGCGACGGCGGATGCGCCGAAGGCCCGGTACGTGGCCATCGTGCTTTCATAGGACTGCTGAACGCTGCCCTGAAGCGTGACAACCGGGAACAGCGCGCCTTCGCTGACCTTCACCTGAAGGAAGCTCACGTCGATGCCGTACATGGCGGCTGTGACGTTGGGGTTTTCCAGGAGGCCGCGATCGATCGCGCCGTTCAGCGTGGTCGGCAGGAAACGATCGACGGGCGAACCGGGCGCAAGATTGACGGGGTCGTTGCCGATGATGCGGCGGAAGTTCGCGCGCGTCGTCGTCAGGTTGGATTCCGCCGTCAAAAGCTGCGTCTTGCCTGCGGCAAGCTGCGCTTCGGACTGGGCCACGTCGGTGCGCGTCACTTCGCCGACATTGAAGCGATCGCGGGTCTGCTTCAGCGTCTGCTCGAGCACGCGGACGTTGCTCTTCTGCACTTCGACGATGGCCGAGTCGCGCAGATAGTCCATGTAGATCGTCGCAGCCGAGAACAGCACGGTCTGTTCGAGCACGCGCAAACCTTCGCGCGCAGCGGAGACCTGACTTTCCGCGGCGCGGGTGCGGTTGCCGGTCTGTCCGCCGTTGAACAACGTCTGGGTCACCGTCGCACCGACCGAACGCGGCGCATTTACGCCCGCGATGCTGGTGGTGCTCACGCGCCCACCAACTTGGGTGTTTTGCGCGGTGTCGGTGTACTGCGTTCCGGCGCTGGCCGTCACGGCGACGCGTGGACGATAACCGGACAATGCCTGTGGCACGCTTTCGTCAGTGGCGCGGACCGATGCGCGCTGAGCGTTCAATTGCGGGTTATTCTGGTAGGCACGCACCAGTGCGGCTTCGATGGTGTCAGCCATGACAGGAGTCGCCATGACCGAGCACACCAGGAGCGCGGCCAAAGCGGCACCAGCACTAAGCTTCATCCGATAGTTAGCTTGCATTCTTCGTTCCCCAAACCGGCTCCGCTCGCCATCTGAGGCGCGCTCAAAAACCGGGCAACTGAGTCGGGCTATGCCGTCCCGCGTCAGTGTATGCATCGGCAAGCCGGGGTGAAACCCCGTCCCGCCTGGACGCAACCGAAACAGTGTGGCTGGGACATTGTAGCCACACCTGCGTAATTCCGAGGAAAACGATCCTAGAAAGTGAACGCCGGACGGCGCTCCAGACCCGTCAGGACCGGCGCGGAGGCATCAAAAAGCACCCGGCTGCCGAAATCCGCCGGCGATCGCGCTACCAGATTGGCCCGCGGAGGCCTGCTGGTTGCAAACACACCGACGAGCCGCCCGCCCACCTTCAACTGCTCATACAGCCCGTCAGGCTCGATCTCGGTGGCGCCGTCCATGACGATGACGTCATACGGCCCATGGGCGCGGTCGCCCTCGGCCGGTGCGGCGGTGGTGATGGTCACATTGGCGAGGCCCAGAGCGGCCAGATTCTTTGTCGCTGCAGCAGCCAGCGCCGGATCCGGCTCGGTCGCGAACACCTCGGCGACGATATGGGCAAGGACAGCGGCCGAATAGCCGGTCGCGCAGCCGACCACCAGCACGCGGTCCGTTTCGGAAATCGCGGCGGCCTGAATCATTTTCGCGAGCACGACCGGCTTGATCAGGTGGCGTTTCGCCTGCCCGTCCGCGGCAACATCGATATCCATATCCAGATAGGCGATCGGACGCTTGCCATCCGGCACGAACTGTTCGCGCGGCACCGCGAGCATCGCGTCAATGATACGCAGGTCCGTCACATCGCTCGGCCGCACCTGACAGTCGACCATATTCTGCCGCTGGGCCGTGAAATCTGACATGGGATAACCTCAAGACGGAACTGATTGGGACAGCCGGATCGACGTATCCGGCGCGGGCATATTTGCGGCAAGGCAGAATACGTTGCAAGCCTGTCTATGGTATGGGCTTACGGCCGATGGCAGCATGCCGGGGCATGGTGGGAAATGATGGCACATCATATGACGACACTTCCGTTCCGCTTTCACATTTCTGGCCTGGTGCTGGCTGCACTGCTGATTGGCGCAAGCATCATCCCCGCCCCTGCGCAGACGGCGGCGACACCGATGGACCCCGCGGATCAGGCTCCCAAGCGCAAGAAGATGGTCGAGCGCGCCGCCGCCGTCATGAAGGCGCTCGGAGATGCTTCAGCGAAGCGCGGGCAGAAACTCCCGGCGCTGGCCGACTATTACGCCGCCAAGGCCGACCTCAAGTCGATCGATCCGTCCGCTCCGGAAGCGCCGCGGGCCAAGAAGCTGCTGGCGGCGATGCAGAAGAACGAGCGTGAATATGTCCGCAAGCTCGGGTCCAACAACATCGATGCCAAACTTGATTCGCTCGCCGGCAACGTCGAGGGCCGCAGGAAATTCGCAACCGATACCCGCAAGCAGATGTCGCGGCGGGGGCTTTCAATGGATATCGGCACGTCCGACGAGCACGAGACGGTGTTGAGCATCAAGTATTTCAAGATGGATCGGCCGACGGTTCTCAGTCTCGCGAGATCCGGCAAGATATTCGACAGGGCGCGCGATCTCGGATTCCGGTCCGTGATCTTCACGGACGGCCGCCTGACATGGACCTATGACGTGGCAGCCAATTCATTCAAATGAAGAAAGATCAGCGCAAACGTCGCGGCGGAATGCCGGCATCGGGTACGGACACATCTGTTCCGGAGTCTGGGTCCGGCGCGCTGTCCGCAACCGGCTTGTCGACTGTCCGGCGGCAGATGGGAGAGTTCGACGACCTGCCGCCCGAGGTGCGCGCGGCATTGATGTCCGCGAACGAGCCCAGCGATCAGATGATCGATGTCCTCTGCACCATGCATCGCAGTGGTTTTCCGGTCGAAGCCCTGATGAAGGTGATCACGGCAAGCAACGCCAAGGGCAGCAGCTAAATTGAGGGCTTGGTTATCACCGCCGCAAATCCGCCCAACCGGGCTCGGCTGCGGCATAAAGACGGGCCCCGGTCACGGGATTGCATAAGTGCCTGTGCCCTTGTAACTAGTCGCGCGAGTGGGGCCACGTGGCGGAGTGGTTACGCAACGGTCTGCAAAACCGTGTACACCGGTTCAATTCCGGTCGTGGCCTCCAATATTCTCTTATCCATTCACGCACATCGCGCTTTTTTCGGCGATTTACGCTTTGCAAGACTCGGGGCCTTTGCTATAGGCGGCCCATTGCTGCTTCAGCAGTATTCCTCGGTAGCTCAGCGGTAGAGCATTCGACTGTTAATCGAATGGTCGCTGGTTCGAATCCAGCCCGGGGAGCCAATCAAATCAATCACTTAGCTGTTTCCGATCCATCCCTGCCTTGCGGGGGCCTGCGCACGTGCCTAGCTTCTCGAAGGGCGCGGCGGGCAATCCCAGGATGGAACAGGCGGTTTTGAAGTGAGTGCAGAATCCAGGGCCGAGCTTAACCGCCACTTCGAGTGGATCGCGGATCGGCTTCCGGAAAAAGGCGGGCGTTTCGTGCGCTGGTTGCGTCAACCGTCATCGCGACTGGTGCGGATTCCCCTCGCCCTTTTTCTTGTCGTTGGCGGCATTTTCAGTTTCCTGCCCATTCTGGGCCTCTGGATGTTGCCGCTCGGGCTGATGCTGATTGCCCAGGACGTGCCGTTCCTTCAGCGGCCGCTTGCCCATGCGCTTGGATGGGTCGAGCGAAAATGGCTGGGCCGGAAGAACGGACAGCCCTAGCAATGAACTCACCTCTCGACATCATTGTTCCGATCCTGATGGGCGCGGCGCTGCTGTGGTGGATCGGCCGTGGCATGGGCGGACGGTCGATGTTGATCGCCACTGCAGTGACACTCGCGGTCATCGTCGGCGTGTTGCTGGTACAGAACGCCGGATGGCGCTGACGCGGTTGTCGTAAGGCAGGTTCCATTTCAGGGGCGCGAAGTCGGCGGGTTGTGTGGTTTCCCCGCACTTGCCGCCAACACCTCTCCCGGTAACACTCCGCAAATGTTACCGCACGGAGGCTGAGTCGATGAGCATCATCCATTCAGTAAGCGGCTCTGCAAGGCCGGCGTACACGATCAGACATCTTGTGCTTGGCGCAGCGGCCAGCCTCGTCGCGATCACGGCAGCGTCAGCGGCCGATCTCCCGGTCAAGGCCAAGGCCGTCGAGTATGTGAAGATCTGTTCCCTGTACGGCGCTGGCTACTACTACATCCCCGGCACCGACACCTGCATCAAACTGAGCGGCTATGTGCGCGCCGATGCGAACTTCCTCGGCGGCAACTACAACAAGCCCGGCTGGGATCAGGGCAATGCGGAAGGCACCAAGTCACGCGATCGCGATTACTTCACAACCCGCGTGCGCACCGAGCTGCAGATCGATACCCGCACCATGACTGAGTACGGCGTGGTGCGCACCTACATGAATCCGAGATTTCAGTTCGATACCGGCGCCGGGCCTTCGAGCGGCGTCATCACACTTGATTATGGTTTCGTCCAGTTCGCGGGCTTCACGCTCGGCAAGGCGGTTTCGGCCTTCCAGACCCCGTGGGGATCGTCCGGCGCCAACAGCAGCACATCCTTCCTGATCGGCGGCTACGATAATATCAACGGCATCTCGCAGATCGCCTACACGTGGGAATTCGGCAACGGGGTTTCGGCGCAGGTGGCCATAGAAGATAACCGCGTTATCAACCGCGCACCGCTGCTCAATGCCAGTCTGGTGCAACCCGCGACGGGCGTGTTCAGCGGCGTCTTCACCAACTCCTATGGCGGCAATGTTGCCCCTGACTTCGTTGGCAACATCCGGATCGACCAGAAATCCTTCACGGCGCAACTTTCCGCTGCCGCCCATAACATCCATGCCAACTATTACGCCGGCCCCGGCGGCATCGCGCCCGTCGAAACCGACGGCCACCCGTCCGACGTATGGGGCTTCGCCATCATGGGCGGCCTTCAACTGAAGGATTTGCCGACCGGTCCCGGCGACAAGCTGTCGCTGGATTTCACCTACATCGATGGCGCCGCGAAATATCTCATCAGCGGCGTGACCGGCAGCAGCTTCGATGCGTTCAGCGGCGGTACGAATTTCGCCGGCAGCTATAACGGCATGGCGGTGCTGTCGCTGCTCGACGGCGTCTACACGACGGGCAGCCGGATCGAGAAGACGACGGGCTGGGGGTTCCGCGGCGGCTTCCTGCACAACTGGTCGCCGACCTGGCAAACCAGCGTGTTCGGCAGCTACACGCACATCGAGTACAACGGGAACGCGACCGCAGCGTTCTGCGCCATGTTCACTGCACTATCTCCGAAGTCGAACGGCTTCACATGCAATCCGGATTTCAACATCTGGCAGGTCGGCACGCGCACGGCATGGACTCCCGTCAAGAACCTGACGTTCGGAATTGAGGTGATGTACACGGTGCTCGATCAGTCCCATACCGGTTCGCAAACGCTGACAAATCCGGGGGCGTTGACCGGCACGTTCAAGCCGACCGCCGTCTACGACTTCAAGGATCAGGGCCTGATCTCGGGGACCGTCGGTGTCCGCCGCACGTTCTGAACGGCACTCATCGGAACGAGCGCGGTCACGACCGGCACGATGGTCGCTCGGTTACGAAGCGCCCGCGCCCTTGCCCCGCCGGTTTTCCGGACGCCGGTAATCGCGCTTGGGCCGAGGCTTCGGCGCAAGTTCAGGCATGGTCGACTGAACGGCGCGATACTGTGTCAGCATCCGCTGGAACGTCGCATTGAGTTCCGTCTCGATGTCCGGACGTCCTTCAAGCCTGCTGAGCACCATGCCCGCAGCTTCAATGGTCGACAGCCCGTCGCGCCGCGGCTCCTTGCGCAGCTTGCCGTAGAGCGACGGCTGCGCCGGTCCAAGGATGATGCGCCGGCATTTCAGCATCCACGCATTGCGCCACCACAGCGCCTTGGCCTGGCTCCACGTCCCGTCGAGCAGTACCACGCCCTCGATGTCCTTCAGGATCGATCGCTGGCTCTCCTCGAGCTCACCCTTGCGGTCGATAGCGACGATGTCCCGTTCGGTCGCCAGATCGGCGACCTTCGCCGAGCCGAGATAGAGGATCGCCCAGTCGAGCGGATCGACGGAACGGCCCAGCGCCTTGGACAGGCTCGGCCACGACAGTCCAATCTTGTGGGTCACTTTCTTGAAATGCTGTGCCGTCAGCCGCGCCGTGCCAAGCGCCCTGTCCTGCTCCTGCGGATGCTGCAGGATCAGGAGTTCGACCCGGTTGGCGATGGGCGTGACGCTGTCGCAGATGCACAGCGGCAGCGGCTTGCCGCAGCGAGGGCACTCTTCGATCTCTTCAGGCGCATCGGCGCCCGGCTTGGCTTTGGCGGCTTTTGACATGGGTCCGGCTATACGCTGCGCACCAGATGACGGCAACCTGTCAGGCACCGGCTGACAATAATTCCATCAAGCCGCCTTGCTGGGCGGCGGGGGCCGGCGGTGCCGAAGCCACCCCCCCAGCAACCGCCGCTTGCCGTGGCGCGGAATGAGTTCGATGTCGCTGACGAGCTTCGCGCCGCCCTTTCGCCGCTCGAGCGTGATCTTGCGGCTGTGAAACTCTTCCAACTCGGCGCGGTGCGCAACGCTGATGACGGTCGCTTCCTTGAGTTCGTCCTGAAGCAACTGCATCATCTTGTCCTGCCCGGTCGCATCGAGCGCGGATGTCGCTTCATCGAGGACAATGATGTCAGGGTGATGCAGGAGCAACCGCGCGAACGCCAGCCGCTGCTTCTCGCCGCCCGACAACGTCTGGTCCCAGGGAGCGTCCTCCTCGATCTTCTCGTTCAGATGCGCCAGCCCGACTTTCTCGAGCGTCTCCGCCATGGTTTCGACGGTCCAGTCGTCCGCCGCGCCGGGATAGGCAATCGCGCGCCGCAGCGTTCCGGACGGCACATAGGGCTTTTGCGGCAGCATGAAAATCCGGCGGTCGGGATGGAAATCGACGCTGCCGCCGCCCCACGGCCAGAGCCCGGCAATGGCACGCACCAGCGTGCTCTTGCCGGTGCCGGATTCGCCGGCGACAAGGACACGCTCACCGGGGCCGATCAGCACTTCCGACTCGCCGACGACGGCGGTGCCGTCGTTCAGCGTGACGGACAATTCATTGAGACGGAGCATCGCATCGCCCTCGGTCTCGCCGCGCTGGATGCGGTTAATGCCGTCGCCGGTTTCGGCGCGCTCGAGGCCGTCGAGCGACATCATCAGCGACGCGATGCGCCGCGCGCCCGCATTCCATTCCGCAAGGCGCGGATAATTGTCCACCAGCCAGCCGAACGCCGCCTGCACGATCGTGAATGCCGACGCAGCCTGCATGACCTGACCCAGCGACATGCTTCCATCCAGAAACTTCGGCGCGCACAGCAGGATCGGAATGACGGGCGCGATCAGGCTCGATCCCTGCGACACGACCGTGGTGCGCATGTGCTGCCCGCAAAGCCTCGCCCATTGCAGCAGAACATTGCCGAGCGACCTGTCGATGCCTGAGCGTTCTTCTTCCTCGCCGCCCAGCAACGCGATGCTTTCGCCATTCTCGCGCACGCGCGTCAACGCATAGCGATACTCGGCTTCCGCCTGGTTCTTGCCTTCGGACACCGAGACGAAGTTTCTGCCGATGATCGCCATCGAACTGCTGGCAATCGCCGCGTACAGAACGGCCGCGATCACGAGGAAGCCGGGAATGGTGACGGTGCTGCCGCCGACCGACAGTGTCAGCGCGCCGCCGATGGTCCACAACACGACGATGAAGGTCGTCGCTGAGAGAAACGCCTGCGTAACACCCGCTGCGAAATCAACCGGCGCATCCGTCGCGACCCGCAAATCCTCCGCGATCCGGTACTCGGGATTTTGATGATCGCCGTCGACCAGATTGAGCTGGTAGTAGCGGCCGTTGGCCAGCCAGCGCGAGACGACGGAATTCGTCAGCCACGCGCGCCAGCGCCGCTGAATGTTCATGCGGGTATAAACCTGCACGACACCGACGGCGACGCTGCCGATGGCGAGCGGGAAAAAGACGCCGGTCAGATAGAACAC
Organism: Afipia massiliensis; assembly: GCF_014203115.1. GTDB lineage: Bacteria > Pseudomonadota > Alphaproteobacteria > Rhizobiales > Xanthobacteraceae > Afipia > Afipia massiliensis. The sequence goes on from NZ_JACHIJ010000002.1 coordinate 68,834, forward strand.
CGTGGAGGCGTCCTTCTTCTCGATCGCGTCGAAGATCGCCCTGTTCCAGACGTTGATGCCGTACTGAAAGGAAATCTGCAGGATGATGAGTCCGAACAGGCCGACACTCAACACCCGCGAGAGCCGGCCTCCGCCAGTGCCCCAAAAGCCGCGCGCGCTGATCCAGAATCTGGTCAGCAGATAATCGCGTTTGAGTTGTTCGAGTTCTTCAGGCGACAGAGCCGGGTCCGGCTCAAGCATTTCGGGCGGGGGAGCCTCAACCGGCTTTCCGGTTTCTGCGACAACTTCTTGAATCGGCGGTTTATTCATACCGGCCCAACGCTGATGGAACCGCAAAGTTCCATCACGCAGTGCGCCGCCACAAAATGCAATTATTCGGCAGGTGCAGCCTGCGGCAGCGGCCTCGGTCTATCGCGTCCCCGCAACCGATCGATCAGCAGATAAATGACCGGCGTCGTATAGAGAGTGAGTATCTGGGAGACTATCAGCCCGCCGATGATGGTGATGCCGAGCGGCCTGCGCAACTCAGTGCCCGGCCCTGTGGCCAGCACCAGCGGGACCGCCGCCAGCAGCGCGGCCATGGTGGTCATCAGGATCGGCCGGAAGCGCGCGAGGCAGGCTTCAAAGATCGCCTCCTCCGATCCCAGGCCACGCTGCCGTTCCCCTTCGAGCGCAAAGTCGACGATCATAATGCCGTTCTTCTTCACGATGCCGATGAGAAGGATGATGCCGATAAACGCGATCACGGTGAGCGGCGTGTTGGTGAGTTGCAGGGCGAGCAGCGCGCCCAGTCCCGCCGACGGCAATGTCGAAATGATCGTCAGCGGATGCGCGAGGCTTTCATACAGAACACCCAGAACGATGTAGACGGCGATCAACGCGCCGAGAATGAGCAACGGTTGCTTGCCTGCGGTTTTCTGGCTGTCGGCGGCGTTGCCCGCGAACTCGCCCCGGATGCCTTCCGGCATGTGCAGTTCCTCGACCGCGCGCAGGATGTTGTCGGTCGCGGTCTGCAGCGGGACGCCGTCGGGAACATTGAACGAGATCGTGTTCGAGGGGAACGAGCCCTGATGGTACACGGAGAGCGGCGACAGGCCACGCTCCATCCGCACGACTGCCGACAACGGCACCTGCGTGTCCCCCGCCCCGGCGACGTAGATCTTGTCGAGCGAGGACGGATCGCCCTGCAGCCGCTGAGCCGTTTCCAGAATGACCTGATACTGGTTCCGCTGCGTGTAGATGATCGATATCTGCCGCTGCGAGAAAGCGTTGTTCAGCGCGTTGTCGATGTCCTGAGCCTGCACGCCGAGGCTCGCTGCCGTCTTCCGGTCGATCGTGAGGTTGAGCGCCAAACCCGATGCTTCGCGGTCGCTGGAAATATCCGTGATGCCCTCGACGCTCTCCAGTTTCTTCGCAACGATCGGCGCCCATTTCGACAGAAGGTCGAGATCGGCACTGATCAGCGTGTACTGGTAGTTGGAGTCGCTTTGACGTCCGCCGGTCCGCAGATCCTGCGCGGCGAACATGAAGAGGCGAATGCCGGGCACCGCCCCGAGCTTTCGCCTCAGCCGATCGATCACCTGCTGGGTGCTCACTCCCGCGCGCTCCGCAGGTTCCTTGAGACTGATGAACATGCGGCCGGTGTTGGAGCCGCCGAAGCCGCTGGCGCTCCCGAGGCTCGAACCAATTCCGGCGACAGCAGGATCAGCCATGACGATATCCGCAACGCGCTGCTGGAGACCGAGCATCGCCTGAAACGACACGTCGGGCGACGCGCGCGTTGCGCCGATCACAAGGCCACTGTCGTCCTGCGGGAAGTAGCCCTTCGGCGTCTTGATATAGAGTGTAATCGTCAGGGCGATGGTTGCGACGAAGACCACCATGGTCAGAAACGGAAACCGCAGCACGACATGCAACGTCCGCTCGTAGAACCTGACTATTCCCGACAGGCTGCCTTCGACCAGCCGGTCGAACCATGTCGCATCAGGCGACACCGTGGTCTTGATGTAGTGCGCGCAGATCATCGGCGTCACGGTCAACGACACCACCATCGACACCAGGATGGCGAACGTCAGGGTCAGCGAGAATTCGCGGAACAGCCGCCCGACGATCCCGTCCATGAAGATCAGCGGAATGAATGCCGCCACCAGCGAGATGCTGATCGACAGCACGGTGAAGCCGATCTGCTTCGCGCCGAGCAGCGCCGCCTGATAGGGCTTCATGCCCTCCTCGAGGTTGCGGTACATGTTCTCGATCATGACGATGGCATCGTCGACCACGAAGCCGACGGAAACTGCCAGCGCCATCAGCGACAGGTTGTTGATCGAGAACCCTGCGACCCACATCATCGCGCATGTACCCGCCAGCGCCAGCGGCACCGAAATGCCTGCCGCGATGGTCGGCGTCAGCCGGCGCACGAACACGAACACCACGAGCATCACGAGAAGCGCGGTCGCGCCCAGCGTCCACTCCATGTCTTCGACGTTGGCGCGGATGGTTCCGGTGCGGTCGGAGAGAATTGAAATCTCGACCCCGCCGGGAATCCATTGCTTCAGCTCGGGCAGCAGCGCCTTGACGCGATCCACCGTCTCGATGACGTTCGCGTCCTGCTGCTTGGTCACGGTGATGAGAACTGCGGGCTGCTTGTTGAACCAGGCGATGGAACGGCTGTTGCGGGTCGCGTCGCTGACGTCCGCCACATCCGACAGCCGCACGAAGTTGCCGTTCGCAGACTTGATGACGATGTCGCGGAACTGGGCGGCGGTCCGCATCTGCGGATTTGTGGCGATGGTTTCGCTCAGCGCAGAACCGTTGAACGCGCCGACAGGTCCGATCGCGTTGGCATTGATGATGGCGGTGCGGACATCGTCGCTGGAGATACCCGCCGTTGCCAGTGCACCCGGATTGAGTTGAATCCGGACCGCCGGCTGGTCCGCGCCGCTGACGGTGGCCTCACCGACACCCGGAACCTGCGAGATGCGCTGATTGATGACCGTATCCGCGATGTCGTAGATCGCGCTCGGCAACATGGTCTTCGAGGTCAGCGCAATGATCAGAACCGGAGAGGCTGCCGGATTGGCCTTGCGAAACCGCGGCAGGGTCGGCAGATCGGTCGGCAGATCCGCGAGCGAGGCATTGATCGCCGCCTGCACGTCGCGCGCCGCGCGGTCGATGTTGCGGCCGATCGCGAACTGAAGCGAAATACTGGTCGAGCCGAGCGAGCTTGTGGACGTGATCTGATCGACACCGGCGATCTCGCCGAGCCGCCGCTCCAACGGTGCTGCGACGGTCGAGGCCATGATGGTCGGATCGGCGCCGGGACGCGACGCCGACACGCGGATCGACGGAAAATCGACCGACGGAATGCTTGCGACCGGCAGGAAATTGTAGGCGACCGCTCCGACCAGAAACAGGCCGATCGCCAGCAGCGTGGTGCCGACCGGCCTTCGGATGAATGGTTCGGAGATCGACGCCATTACTGAACGCCCTCCGTGGCTCCCGCGATCGGAGGCGACGGCTTGCCGGGCTCATCCGGCGGCACCGTGGCTTCGATCCGGCGGTTGATCCGGTCGAGCGCGAGATAGATCACCGGCGTGGTGTAGAGCGTCAGGATCTGCGAGACGATCAGGCCGCCGATGATCGAGACGCCCAGCGGAAACCGCAGCTCCGACCCCGTCCCGCTCTCAAGCGCCAGCGGCAAGGCGCCGAACAGCGCGGCCAGCGTCGTCATCATGATCGGGCGGAACCGCAGCAGGCACGCCTTCACGATGGCATCGTAAGACGACAGGCCCTGATGCCGCTCCGCTTCAAGCGCGAAGTCGATCATCATGATCGCGTTCTTCTTCACGATGCCCATGAGGAGAATAATGCCGATCAGGCCGATCACCGACAGGTCCTGCCCGCAGAGGATCAGCGCCAGGATCGCGCCGACGCCCGCCGACGGCAGCGTCGAGAGAATGGTGATCGGATGGATGTAGCTTTCGTACAGCACGCCGAGGACGATGTAGATCGTCACCAGCGCGGCGAGGATCAGCCACGGCTGTCCCGACAGCGACTTGGAGAACTCCGCAGCGTCGCCCGAATACAGGCCGACGATGTTTCCCGGCATGCCGATGCGCTTCTCGATCTCCGCGACCCGCTGAACGGCATTGCCGAGCGCCTCGCCCGGCGCAAGATTGAACGACAGCGAGACCGATGGAAACTGCGACTGATGCGAAATCGACAGCGGCGCCGTGGTGCGGGTGATCGTGGCCACGGCGTCGATCGGCACCTGTGCAGTGGGCGCCCCTGATGCACCGGCGGCGCCCGGCACATACAGCTTCGACAGCACCGACGGATCCCGCTGATACTCCGGCAGCGCTTCGAGCACGACACGGTACTGATTTGCCTGACCGAAGATCGTTGAAATCTGGCGCTGGGCAAAAGCGTCGTTCAGCGTGTCGTTGACGGCCTGCACCGAGACGCCAAGCTGGCCGGCACGCTGGCGGTCGACATTGACCAGAGCGCGCAGACCGCCCTCCTGCCCGTCCGACGATACGTCGCGGAACAGCGGATCACGCCGCATCTCCTGCACGAGCTTGTTCGACCATTCGATGACGGAGGGCGAGTCGGTCGCGCTCAATGTGTACTGATATTGCGACCTGCTGGCGCGTGTACTGATCTGGACGTCCTGCACCGCCTGGAAATAGACCGTCATGCCGGGAACGGCGGCCACACGCTGTTTCAGCCGTGCGATCACCACGGTGATATCGGTGTCGCGTTCGCCGCGCGGCTTCAGCGTCAGGACAAGGCGGCCGACATTGGTTGTCGGGTTGACCGATCCCGCCCCGATCACCGAGACGACGCCGACAATGTCGGGATCGGCCTTGATGACATCGGCGACCTGGGTCTGCCGCAACCGCATGTCCGCGAAGGACACTTCGGGGCCGGCTTCGGTCACCGCCGTGATCGACGCGGTGTCCTGCAGCGGCAGGAACCCCTTCGGCGCGACGACATAAAGCGCGAGCGTTGCAATGATCGTCAGGAAAGTCACAACCAGCGTCGCGCGCTGATGCCGCAGCACCACCAGCAGCGTGCGCTCGTAAAACGCAACCATCTTGTCGATCCAGCCACTGAGCGTGGCGAGACCCGGAACCTTGAATTCCTCGTCATGCCGCTTCAACAGCCGCGAGCACATCATCGGCGTCAGGGTCAGCGACACGACCGCCGATGTGACGACGGCAATTGTGAGCGTCAGCGCGAACTCCCGGAACATGCGCCCGACCAGACCTGACATGAACAGCAGCGGGATGAACACCGCGATCAACGACACCGTCAGCGAGATCACCGTGAAGCCGATTTCTTTCGCGCCGCGCAGCGACGCCTCCATGGCGCTCTCGCCATTTTCCATGTGACGGACGATGTTCTCGATCATCACGATGGCATCGTCGACCACGAACCCGGTTCCGATGGTCAGCGCCATCAGCGACAGGTTGTCGAGGCTGAAGCCGGCGAAGTACATCACGCCGAAGCTGGTGATCAGCGACAGCGGCAGCGCCACGCCCGCGATCAGCGTTGCGCGCAGCGAACGCAGGAAGATCAGGACCACCAGCGTCACCAGCACCACGCTGAGCACCAGCGTGAACTGCACGTCATGAACCGAGGCGCGAATGGTGACGGTGCGGTCGCTGACGATGGCGACGTCGATGCCGGCCGGAACGGCTTTCTGCAGCTTGGGTATTTCCTCGCGGATCTGCCGCACGACCTCGATGACGTTCGCGCCCGGCTGGCGCTGGATTTCGATCACGACCGCTGGCTTGCCCTGATACCAGGCGCCGGTCTTCTCGTTCTCCAGCCCGTCGATGATCCTCGCGACGTCGCCGATGGTGACCGGCGAACTGTTGCGATAGGCAATGATGATCGGCTTGTAGGCCTCGGCGGTGGCGATCTGGTCGTTGGCTGCGATGGTGTAAGCCTGCTGCGCGCCGTCGAGCGATCCTTTCGGGCCGGAGACGTTCGCGCCCGCAATCGCCGTGCGCAGGTCTTCCATCGAGATGCCGTAAGCCGCGAGACGGGCCAGATCGGCCTGCACACGAACAGCGGGTTTCAATCCGCCCAGAATGGACACGCGGCCGACGCCGGAAATCTGCGCCAGCCGCTGAGCCATCATGGTGTCGGCAAGATCGCTCATCGCCCGCAACGGCGACGTCTCCGAGGTCATCGCCAGCGTCAGCACCGGCGCATCGGCGGGATTGACCTTTGCATAGGTCGGCGGATACGGCAGGTTTCTCGGCAGCACGCCTGCTGCGGCATTGATCGCGGCCTGTACGTCCTGCGTCGCGCCGTCGATGTCGCGGTTGAGATCGAACTGCAGCGAGATCTGGCTGACGCCGAACGAACTCGTTGACGTCATCGACACCAGCGACGGGATCTGCCCGAGTTGTCGCTCGAGCGGCGCGGTGATCAGCGACGCGGCCACGTCGGGACTTGCGCCCGGCAACTGGGTCGTGACCTGCACTGTCGGGAAGTCAACCTGCGGCAAAGCCGACACCGGCAGCGCCCAGTATCCGAGCGCGCCGCCGATCATCAGTGCGATGCCGAGCAGCGAGGTCGCGATCGGCCGATGGATAAATGGCTCAGAGACGCTCATCGATGCGCGCTCACAGGTTCGACGTCATGCGCGGACACTCACTGCGGCGCTTTCGCGCCGCTGCCCGCTGGTTGTTGCCCGCCTTGCGGTGCAGCCCCTTGCTCCTTCTGACCACTGCGGCCTTCAGCCCGTGGGCCTTTCTCGCCGCCACCCGGTCCCTGCCGCTTGCGCGGCGCGAGGTCAGGCGTCGGAGCCTGATAGTCCTTGCTGATGGCGACCTTCGCGCCGTCGGACAGATTGGCGAACCCGGTCGTGACCACGCGATCCTCGACGGCGAGGCCCGACGCGATCACGGCAATGGTTTCGTTCTGCTGGACGACGGATACGGTCTTCGCGGTAACGACGTCGTTGGCGCCGATGACGTAAACGAACGTCCCCGCCGGGCCGCGCTGAACCGCAGCCGTCGGAATAACGATGGCCTTGTCCAGTGTCTGCACCTTCAGGCGCACGTTGACGAATTGTCCGGGCCACAACTGAAAATTGGTGTTGGGAAATTCCGCCTTCACCTTCACGGTGCCGGTGGTCTGATCGACCTGGTTGTCGATGCCGGACACGGTGCCGGTATCGACGACGGTCTTGCCGTCATTCCCGAACACATCGACGGCCAATGGTCCCTTCGCCGATGCCGTGTTGACGCGGAAGATCTGCTGCTGCGGCAAGCTGAACTGAACGGCGATCGGCTGCAGCTGTGTGATGACGACCAGACCGGTGGCGTCCGACGCGCGTATGATATTGCCCTGATCAACCTGACGAAGCCCGACGCGGCCCGACAAGGGCGCCACGACCTTGGTATAGCCGAGCGTTGCCTGCGCATTGTCGATCGCCGCCTGATCGGATTTCACGAGCGCCTCAAGCTGCGCAACCAGTGCCTTCTGGGTGTCCGCCTGCTGCGCCGAGCCTGCCTTGGCTGTCGCCAGTTGCTGATAACGGACCATATCCATTCGCGCGTTGGCGAGCGTCGCCTCGTCCTGCGCCTTCTTGGCGACGGCCTGATCGTACTGCGCCTGGTAGATAACCGGATCGATTTCGGCGAGCACGTCACCCGCCTTGACGTCCTGACCTTCCTTGAATTTCACCGACAGCAGTTTTCCATCGACCTGCGCGCGCACCGTTACGTTGTTCAGCGCGCGAACGGTGCCGACGCCGTCGATGTAGACCGGCACGTCCTCGATACGAGGCGATGCGGCAAGCACCGGGATCGGAAAATCAGGCCGTGTCCGCGCCGCCGTCTCGGTTTTCTTAAAATAGGTCCAGCCGAGATAACCGAGGCCGCCGATGATAAGCAGCCATACCGCGATCGACACGGTTCGCCGCCGCGCGCCCGACGCAACGCGCGCGACTCCCTCGCCGGCCGCTTTGGCCTTTTCATTCAGATCGGGCTTAAAGAGCATTCGCCGGCCCTTCCGTCCTTGGCGACCAACCCCCGCCCAATGCCTGATAGAGACTGACGACCGCCAGCAGCCGGGCGAGTTGGAACTGCGCCAGCGAATCTTCAGCCTGAAATAGCGTCAATTGCGTGTTTAGCACAGTCACGATGTCTGCCGTGCCCGCGCCAAGCTGCCGTTCCGACAGCTCAAATGCCCGCCGCGACGCCGCCACCACGATGCGCTGCAGCCGCAGCCGCTCGTTCGCCTGCTTGAGCGTCGAGAGCGCCGTGTTCACATCGGCAAACGCCGAGACCACGGTCTTGCGATAGGTTTGCAACAACTCATCCTGCCGCGCCTGTTGCAGGTCGAAGTTGGCCTGGATCCGGCCTGCATCGAAAATCGGTTGCGTCAGTCCCGCCGCCACGTTGAAGAACGCCGATTGCGGGGTGAACAGCGCCGCCAGCGCCGCGCTCTGATAGCCACCCTGTCCGGTCAGTTGAATGCTCGGGAAGAACTGCGCTCGCGCGCTGCCGACATTTGCGGTCGCAGAAGCGAGCTGGTTTTCCTGACGCCGGATGTCGGGCCGCTGCGTCAGCAGGTCCGACGGGATGCCCGGCGTCACGCGAGGAATTGCAATCCCTCCAAGCGAGCCGCCGGCCAGTTGCACCCGCTCCGGCGGGCGGGCCACCAGCGTGGCGAGAATGTTGGCATTCTCTGCCAGCGCCTGCCGCAGCGGCGGCACCGCCGCCTTCTGGTTCGCCAGCAGGCTTTCCTGTTGCGCCAGATCGAGGTCGGACCCCGTTCCCGCATCGACGCGCGCCTTGATCGCATCGTAGATGCGCTGCGCGCTGGCGATGTTGCGCGTCGCGATCCTGATCCGCTCCTGCGCAGCGACCACGTTGAAGTAGGCGTTGGCGACGCTCGCCAATGTCGTCAGCGCGACGACGTCGCGATCGAAGCGGTTGGCGTTCGCTGTCTCTTCGGCGGCCAGCAGGGCGTCGCGGTTCTTGCCCCAGAAATCGATCTCGTAGCTCGCGCTGAGCGACGCCGTGTGGTTGGTGACCTCGCCGCGTCCGGTGATCGGAGTAGCGCTCGTGATCGTGCCGGTCGTGCTCGATGAACGCGAACGCGAGCCGGAAAAACTGCCGGTGACGTTCGGCAGCAGCGCTGCGCCTGCCGTCTGCGCGAGCGCGTCCGCCTGTCGAATGCGGGCGACCGCGGCGGCGATGTCGAGATTGACGGTCTGGGCCTCTTCCATGAGGACCGTCAGTTCCTGCGAGCGGAAGCCACGCCACCAGTCCAGCGTCGGCGGTTTGGTGTCGGCCGCACCCGATGCGGATTTATAGGCAGCCGGGATGTCGAGCGCCGGATCAGGCAGGTCGGTCGTGAGGATGCAGCCGCCCGACGTGGCCGCCAATGCCAGCGCCGCGCATAGCGCGAGCGAAGGCAGCGGAAATGCGCCACGTTTCAGCTTGAGGGGCAACTCGAACACCGGGGCGAATACTCTCCAACAGGGCCAGAATCCTATTGTAGCGGGCCGTTCTGGCGGCGCACAGGGATGTTCCATCGCCGCCCCCAAGACAAGGGCCACCTGTGTCTCCGCAGTGTCACATCTGGAATTGCAGTTGGCCCCATAAACAGGGGACTTTCCGAATTTCGCGCGCTTGTGCATTGACAAGCGTTACCAAGATTTCATGTGCCGATTCGGCGGTTCGCGCGCTCCTGAAACCTCAACAGCACACTCCCGTATCTCAAACACGGTTTTGACAACGGGGGTTGGAATGCGAGTCGCGATTATTGGAACGGGAATTGCCGGCAACGCCGCAGCGTGGGCCTTGTCGCGGCGATACCCGGTCACAGTTTATGAACGCGAACTTCGCCCCGGCGGTCACAGTCACACTGTCACCCTCGATTACGATGGAACAACGGTCGCCGTAGACACCGGTTTCATCGTTTACAACGAAATGAACTATCCCGGTTTCACCGCGATGCTGGCTCATCTCGGCGTGGAGACCGTCGAGAGTTGCATGAGTTTCGCGGTCACCGCAGACGCGGGCCGCTTCGAGTGGAAGGGTGGCGGCGATACCTGGAAAGAGACGACGAAAGGCCTGTTCGCGCAGCCGCGCAACCTGCTCTCCCCGTCATACCTCTGGATGCTGCGGGACATTCTCATCTTCAACGAGACGAGCGTGAAGGATCACGCAGACGGAACACTCAAGGATCTGTCACTCGGCGACTACTTCACGATGCGCGGTTTCGCTCCGCGCTTGCTATCGGACTACCTCGCGCCGATGGGGGCTTCGATCTGGTCGGCGCCGGCGGATCGAATTCTCGATTTTCCCGCCGAGAACTTCGTCGTGTTCTTCAACAATCACCGCCTGCTGCAATACGATCGCCCGAAATGGCGATCGATCAAGGGCGGCAGCCAGGTATATGTCGACAAGCTAACGGCTGCATTCCGCGATCGCCTGCGTCTCGGCTGCGCGGTGACGTCGATCAAGCGCACCGGGCACGGCGTTGTGGTCGAAGACAGCCTCGGGCATACCGACACCTATGATCATGTCGTGATCGCCGCGCATAGCGATCAGGCCCTGAAGATGCTGTCCGACGCCGACGCGAACGAGCGCAGCGTGCTTGGCGACATTCGCTACGCCCCGAACACCGTCTATCTGCATCGCGATCCCCGGCTGATGCCGAAGCGCAGGAACGCCTGGGCCTCGTGGAACTTCCTGCGCTGGAAGCGCGACGGCGCGCCGGTCAATGATGTCGCGGTGACTTACTGGATGAACCCGCTGCAGGGCCTCGACAATGCACTGCCGCTGTTCGTCAGCCTCAATCCGCCCTTCGCACCCGATCCGGCGCTCACCTTCGGCCGCCATCTGTGCGATCATCCGCAGTTCGATACGGCGGCGTTCGCGGCGCAGACGCGCTTGCCGGACATTCAGGGCAAGCGCCATACCTGGTTCTGCGGCGCATGGACCGGTTACGGCTTTCATGAAGACGGCTTGCGATCGGGGTTCACGGTCGCCGAAGCCTTGGGGGCATCGATCCCATGGCGCGAGCCGCCCCAAGAGCTTGCACAAGCAGCGGAGTGATCATGCTGCCGGACGAGACGAGCAAGCAGGCGAAACCCGACGAGGCAGCGGCGCTGTATCTCGGCGACGTCATGCATGCGCGGCTCAAACCCATAAATTCCAGATTCACGGGCCACCGCTTCAGCTACCGGGTCATGAGTCTGCTGATCGACCTCGACCGGCTGGACGCGGCGGACCGGCAGTCACGGCTGTTCGGTGTCAATCGCGCGGCGCTCTACAGCTTCCATGAATCCGATCATGGCGACCGCGACGGCTCGCCGCTGCAAGCTTACGTCCATCGCTGCGCCACTGAGCGCGGGATTGATCTCGCCGGCGGCAAAGTCCTGTTGCTGTGTTATCCGCGGCTGCTCGGCTACACCTTCAATCCGCTGTCGTTCTACTTTTGCCATCGCGCGGACGGCACGCTCGCGATGCTGATCTACGAGGTCCGCAACACGTTCGGCGAAATCCATTCCTACGCGCTTCCCGTTGCCCCGAACGAGATCAGCGAAGCCGGCGTCCGGCAGGAGCAGGACAAGCTGTTCTACGTCTCCCCCTTCATCGACATGGCCATGCGATACCGTTTCCGCGTCACGCCGCCGGGGGACCGCGTGAAACTGCGCATCCTGGAATCCGACGCGGAAGGCCCCGTTCTGGCGGCGACGTTCAACGGTAAGCGGCGGCGACTGACCTCTGCCGCGCTGATCCGGACCTTCGGTGCGCTACCGTTCGTAACTTTCAAAATCATGGCGGCGATACATTGGGAGGCCTTGCGTCTTTGGATCAAAGGCGCAAGAATTGTGGCAAGACCAACAGAGAAGGACAGTTCGGCAGACAAACGGCCGGCACACGCGAGCAGAAGATTTGGACCCAGAGCCACATCACACTGATGGAATTGCGCGATGTCTGACCTGATCACCCTGACCCCCGACAACGTCGAGGCGGTCTTGCCTGACGTGCCCAAACTGGTCCAATTCGCACTCACGTTCGCATCCAATCTCCGGCGCGGCACGCTCGACATCACCCTGCCGGATGGCCGCGTGGTGCGCTGCGGCGGACTTGAGCCCGGCCCCGCCGCGCAGATGACGGTCTACAACTACGGTTTTGCATGGCGGCTTGCCCGCGGCGGCGACATCGGCATTGCCGAATCCTATCTGCGCCGCGAATGGGACACGCCCGACCTGACGCAGTTCCTTTATATTTTCTGCGTCAATCACGACCTGATCCAGACCATGCTCGGCGACAAACCGATTGCGCGGTTCGTGCAGTCGGTTCGTCACTGGTTCAACCGCAACACCAAGCGGCAAGCGCGCCGCAACATTTATGCGCATTACGACATCGGCAACTCGTTCTACTCGGCATGGCTCGACCCGAGCATGACCTATTCGTCGGCGCTGTTCGAGGACGGCACCAGCGATCTCACCGCCGCACAGCACAACAAGTACCGGCGTCTCGCGGAGGCGATCAACCTGCAGCCCGGACAGAAAGTGCTTGAGATCGGCTGCGGCTGGGGCGGCTTCGCGGAGTATGCCGCCAAGAACTACGACGTAAAAGTCGTTGGGCTCACCATCAGCACCGAGCAGCGCGACTTCGCGCAGAAGCGGATGCAGGCCGCAGGGCTGAGCGACAAGGTCGAAATCAGGTTTCAGGACTACCGCGACGAGCGCGGGCAATATGACCGCATTGCCTCCATCGAAATGATCGAGGCCGTCGGCGAGCAATTCTGGCCGCAGTACTTCACCCAGTTGCGAGATCGCCTCGTCCCGGGTGGTTTCGCGGGAATTCAGGCGATTACCATTCAGGACAAGTTCTTTCACGCCTACCGGCGCGAGGTCGACTTCATCCAACGCTACGTTTTCCCCGGCGGGATGCTGCCGTCGCCGCAGGTGCTGAAATCGCTCGGCGAGAAGTTCGGTGTTCCTGTTATCCGCGAGCGCATTTTTGGAGAAGATTATGCCAAGACGCTCGCGACATGGAGAGACAACTTCCGCGCAGCGTGGCCGAACCTGATGCCGCTGGGATTCGATGAACGCTTCCGGCGGCTGTGGGAATACTACCTCGCCTATTGCGAGGCCGGATTCCTGTCCGGCAACATCGACGTTCGTCAGGTCGTGTTCGCCAAATCGGGTTAACCACGGCCGGAACACAGCAGATCACGCCTGCACGTGCTGCCCTTGTCGGAACGATGGGTGGCCTCTAGGTTGTGGGGCACAAGCTCATCCTTCCTTTGCCTCCTGACACAGCCGGTCCCGGGTCCTTCAATATCATGCACATTCGCAAAGACGTCATCGACGCTATCGGAAACACTCCCCTCATCAAGCTGAAGCGCGCCTCCGAAGAGACCGGTTGCACCATCCTCGGCAAGGCTGAGTTCATGAATCCTGGCCAGTCGGTGAAGGACCGCGCCGGGAAGCAGATGATCCTCGAAGCGGAGAAGCGCGGCGAACTGAGGCCCGGCGGCCTGGTCGTTGAAAGCACGGCTGGCAACACCGGAATCGGCCTCGCTCTCGTCGCCGCCGCGCGCGGCTACCGTACCATCATCGTGATCCCGGAAACGCAAAGCCAGGAAAAGAAGGACGTGCTGCGGCTGCTCGGCGCCGAACTGGTGGAAGTGCCGGCGCTGCCCTACAGCAATCCGGACAATTATCAGCACGTCGGTCGCCGGCTCGCGGATGAACTGCGCAAGACCGAGAAGAACGGCGTGATCTTCGCCGACCAGTGGAACAACCTGGATAACCGCAAGGCGCATTACGTTTCGACCGGCCCCGAAATCTGGGACCAGACGGACGGCAAGGTCGACGGCTTCATCTGCTCCATCGGCAGCGGTGGCACGCTTGCGGGAACGGCGACGTTCCTGCGCGAGAAGAAGAAGGACATCATGATCGGCGTGGCCGATCCGCGCGGCGCTGCGATGTACAACTACTTCGATCATGGCGAGGTCAAATCGACCGAAGGCGGTTCGGTGACCGAAGGCATCGGCCTCGGTCGCGTCACCGCGATCATCGAAGACGTCAAGGTCGACAAGGCCTATCTCATCGAAGACGCGGAAGCCGTGCCGATCGTGTTCGATCTTCTTGAGCATGAAGGCATCTGCGTCGGCGGCTCCTCCGGCATCAATATCGCGGGCGCCATCCGTCTCGCGAAAGACCTTGGTCCCGGCCACACCATCGTGACCGTCCTTGCCGACTACGGCACACGGTATCAGTCGAAGCTGTTCAATCCGGAATTCCTGCGCTCGAAGAACCTGCCGGTGCCGGCGTGGCTCGAGCGCAAGAGCACGATCAAACCGCCGTTTGAGAAGATGTGAATTCTTCGTCATTGCGAGCGAAGCGAAGCAATCCAGAACATAAGAAAGAACTGGATTGCGTCGTCGCAAGTGCTCCTCGCAATGACGAGGGGCTACCTTAAAATCTGGCTGAGAAACAACTTCGTCCGTGCGTGCTGCGGGTTCGAGAAGAACCTGTCCGGCGTATTCGCTTCGACGATCTGACCGGCATCCATAAACACGACGCGGTCGGCGACTTCGCGGGCGAAGCCCATTTCGTGGGTGACCACCAGCATGGTCATGCCTTCCCTGGCCAGATCGACCATGGTGTCGAGCACTTCCTTGACCATTTCAGGGTCGAGCGCAGACGTCGGCTCGTCGAACAGCATCACCTTCGGATTCATCGTCAGCGCGCGCGCAATCGCCACGCGCTGCTGCTGCCCGCCTGAAATCTGGCCGGGATACTTGTCGGCCTTGTCGGGTATCCGGACGCGCTCGAGATATTTCATCGCCGCGGCTTCCGCATCCTTCTTCGGGATGTTGCGCACCCAGATCGGCGCCAGCGTGCAGTTTTCCAGCACGGTCAGATGCGGGAACAGATTGAAACTCTGGAACACCATGCCAACCTCGCGGCGCACGTCATCGACGCGGCGCAGATTCGGCCCAAGCTCGATGCCATCGATGACGATGCGGCCTTCCTGAAATTCCTCCAGCGCATTGACGCAGCGGATCAGCGTCGATTTGCCCGAGCCCGACGGTCCGCAAACCACGATGCGCTCGCCGCGGCCGACCGCCATATCGACGTCGCGCAGCACATGGAAGTCGCCGAACCACTTGTTGAGGCCCGAGATGCTGACAATGGGATCTGCGGTCATGATTTCATCTCAGACATTCTTGTGAACGTTCAGGCGGCGTTCCACGAACAGCGAGTAACGCGACATTCCAAAGCAGAAAACGAAATAGATCATGCCGGTGAAGGCAAAGCCGGTGAACAATGTCGACGGCGTCGCCCAGTTCGGATCGGCGAAAGACGCGCGCAACTGTCCGAGCAGATCGAAGATCGCCACGATCAGCACCAGCGTGGTGTCCTTGAACAGCGCGATGAAGCTGTTGACCAGAGCCGGAATGACATTCCGCAACGCCTGCGGCATCACGATCAGGCCAGTGGTTTTCCAGTACGACAGGCCGAGCGCGTTGGCTGCTTCCGGCTGTCCGCGCGGGACGGCCTGCAAACCGCCGCGAATGACCTCGGCGTTGTATGCGCCGGCAAAGAGCGCGATGCCGATCAGGACGCGCACCAGACCATCGACGGTGAAGTTGCCCGGCAGGAACAGCGGCAGCATGTAGGTCGCAAAAAACAGCACCGTGATCAGCGGCACGCCGCGCCAGAATTCGATGAAGGCAATCGAAAACACGCGGATCAGCGGGATGGTCGAACGGCGGCCAAGCGCAAGCACGATGCCGACCGGCATCGACGCGACGATGCCGGTGACCGACACAACGAGCGTCACAAGCAGACCGCCCCACGACCGTGTATCGACAATCGGCAGGCCGCCCTGATCGAGGCGCATCACCTTGATGACGACGGCGATGCCGATAAAGATCGCAATGCTGCGAAACAGCGCCCGCCAGCCGTTGCGAAATCCGCCGGTGAAGAAGAACACAAGCAGCGATACGATGACGGCGGTTGCCGTCAGATCCGCCCACAGCGGCGAATGGAACCGCTCGGTGTAATCGCGCAGCCACTCCAGCGGCCACACCAGCCAGCCGAGCCCCTCGCCGAACCACGCAAGCGCCTTTCCGACCCATGCGACCGGTTGGCTTAACCAGCCTCGACTGATCGTTGCTCCCGCGCCCGCGAGCTGGTTACCCGCGTCTACAAGGCTGGACGCGAATCCCGATCCAAGATCGGCGACCCAGTGCACGGCAAAAGCTTTCACACCGCCGCCGCGCAGCAGAAAGAAACCGATCACGGGATAGGCTGCGAAAAACAGCCCGGAGTTAAGAGCTTTGGCAGGCGCGCGCGGGATCAGCAGCGGCAACAGCAGCAGCGCGCCGAGCGCGAACGTGAGGTTGACCCGCCAGCGTTCCTCCGCCGGATAGAAGCCGTAGATGAACTGGTCAAACTTCGCCTGAATGTATGGCCAGCATGCCCCGACCACGCGCCCCACGTTCGACTCAAGGCAGGCGTTTCGATCGCTGCCCTGCCACACCGCATCGACCAGCAGGAACTTCACGACAGGCACAAGGATCAGCCACAGCAGCACAGCTCCGATGAGCGTCATTGCGATGTTGAGCGGTGAATTGAACAGCCGTTCGCGCGCAAAGCCGATCACGCCCGTCGTCCTGACGGGAGCGCGGCGCGGCTCGACGATGTTTTGCCGGATGAAGGCTGCCTGCTCGGTCATGCGGCAAGGCTCCTGTTCAGACGCCAGCCGTAGAAACTCATGATTGCGCTCGTGACCAGCGAGATCAGCAGATAGACGCCCATGGTGAGAGCGATGATCTCAACCGCCTGCCCGGTCTGGCTCAATGCCGTTCCGGCAAATACCGAGAACAGGTCGGGATAACCGATCGCAACCGCTAGCGACGAGTTCTTGGTGAGATTGAGATACTGGTTGGTCAGCGGCGGCAGGATCACGCGCATCGCCTGCGGAATGATGACCAGCCGCAAGGTCTCGCCGCGCGACAGACCGAGCGACGCGCCCGCCTCCATCTGGCCCTTCGGCACTGATTGCAAACCGGCACGGACGATTTCAGCGATGAATGCGGCGGTGTAGGTCGACAGTGCGATGGTCAAGGCCGCGAATTCCGGCAAAACCTTCGCGCCACCGACGAAGTTGAAGCCCCTCAACTGCGGCATGTCGAAGGTGACAGGCGCGCCGAACATCGCGATGGCCAGCGCGGGCAAGCCGATCAGCATGGCCAGCACAAACGGCCAGATCGTGAGCTTCTCTCCGGCGACGAACAACTGGCGACGTGCGTAGGCGCGCATCGCAAGCGACGCAACGATGCCGATCGCAATGGCCACGACGAACACGCCGAACGCTTGCAACGGAACGGGATTGGGGACGATCAGTCCGCGATTGCTCAGAAACACAGTGCCGAACAGCGAGATGCTCTGGCGCGGGCTGGGCAGCGTCGCCAGCACGGCCAGGTACCAGAACAGAATCTGGAACAGCAGCGGCAGATTGCGGATCAGTTCGACATAGCCGCCGGCTATCCGCGCCAGCAGCCAGTTCGGCGACAGGCGTCCCAGCGCGACGAGTACGCCGATGATCGTCGCGATCACGATGCCGACGATGGACACCAGCAGCGTGTTCAGCAGGCCAACAACGAAAACGCGCGCGTAGGAATCGCTTTCCGTAAACGGGATCAGCGCCTGACTGACCGCGAAACCCGACGTGTTGGACATGAATCCGAAACCGGACGCGATCCGCTGGGTCTGAAGATTGGCCCTTGCATTATCGACGATTTCGTAACCGACCCAGACGACGAGCGCGACGAACAGGATCTGTACGACCACACCGCTCCACCCCGCCTGGCCGCCCAGCGCACGGCGAAGCCGTGCGACCAGTTGCAGTGGGGGCTTGCGGGGCTCATTGGCCATTCGCCGCGTCCGGCGACGCTTAGCGAATGGGCGGCGCGTACTGCAGCCCGCCCTGATTCCAGAGCTTGTTCAATCCGCGCGCAATGTTGAGCTTCGAGCCGGCGCCAACATTGCGATCGAAGGATTCACCGTAGTTGCCTGTCGCCTTGATGATTCGCGTGACCCAATCCTTCGTCAGGCCGAGTTGCTCGCCGAGGTTGCCGTCGGTGCCGAACATCCGCTTCAGTTCTGGCTTGCTCGACTTCGCCATCTCGTCGACGTTCTTCTGCGTGATGGCATACTCCTCCGCATTGATCATCGCGAACAGCGTCCACTTCACGATATCGAACCACTGGTCGTCGCCGTGACGCACCACGGGACCGAGCGGTTCCTTGGAGATCACTTCGGGCAGGACGGCGTGATCGTTCGGTGCGGCAACCTTGAGGCGCTCGGCATACAGCTGCGAGACGTCGGACGTGAACACATCGCAACGCCCCGACTCATAGGCCTTCAGTGTCTCGTCCGCGGTGCCGAACGCGATCAGCTCGTACTTCATGTTGTTGCCCTTGAAGTAATCCGAGGTGTTCTGTTCGTTCGTCGTGCCGGTCTGAACGCAAATCGACGCGCCGTTCAGTTCCAGCGCCGAATTGACCTTGAGCGACTTGCGGATCATGAAGCCCTGCCCGTCATAATAGGAAATGCCGGTGTAGTTCAGGCCCAGCGATGTGTCGCGCGACAGGGTCCATGTCGAGTTGCGCGAGAGCACATCGATCTCGCCCGACTGGAGAGCCGTGAAGCGATCCTTCGCCGACAGCGGCACGAATTTCACTTTGGTCGGATCATTGAAGATCGCAGCCGCGAGGGCGCGGCAGACATCGACATCGAGGCCTATCCAGTTGCCCTTGTCATCGGGTGCCGAAAAACCGGGCAATCCCTGGCTGACGCCACAGGACAGAGTGCCCCGGTCCTTCACGCCCTGCAGCGTTCCCCGGTCCTTGGGCTTGTCCTGAGTCTGGGCAAGGGCGGACTGGACGGCAAATGCCGAGACAATCGAAATAAGAGCGAGAGATACCCGTTTCATAGAAAGACCTTTCCCGATAGTTCGGCACTGGCGACGACAACGTCGCGCGGGGCTAAACGATCCTGCTGATGTATACAGACCCAGCTAAATATCTGGTCTGCATAACAGAACGCCGCGCGTGACGGGTCAAGGGGTTGACGTCGGCCATCACGGTCAGCTTACTGAGCATACCACTCATAGGCAGCGTATTGGTCATTGTCGAGCAACGCTGCGGCAAGATGTCTTCCACAAGTGATCATCACATGATTTCCCGAAAAGACGACCGACCTTCCGTATCGCTCGATCCGCAGACCGAGCTGGTGACCTCCGGTCGCGACACCCTTGCGCAAAAGGGTTTCATCAATCCGCCCATCGTGCGCGGTTCAACGGTGCTCTATCCGACCGCCGAAGATCTCCACGCCCATCGCGGAGAGTATCAGTACGGCCGGCATGGGACGCCGACCACCAAGGCGCTTCAGCAAGCCTTGATGGCGCTGGAAGGACCGAACTGTGCCGGCGTGGGACTTGCGCCGTCAGGCGTCGCGGCAATTTCCACAGCGTTATTGGCGATTCTCAAGGCCGGCGATCACTTGCTCGTCATCGACAGTTCGTACCGTCCCACCCGGAATTTCTGCGACAGCCTGCTCAAGCGCTATGGCATCGAAACCACTTACTTCGACCCGCTGATCGGGGCCGGGATCGAAAAGCTGTTCAAGTCTAACACCCGGGCCGTCCTGGTCGAAGCGCCGGGATCTCAGTCATTCGAGATGCCGGACATACCGGCCATCGCCGCCGTCGCTCATGCCAAGGGTGCGCTCGTCGTCGATGACAACACCTGGGCAACGCCGCTGTTTCACCGCTCGCTCGATCAGGGCGTCGACATCAGCATCCAGGCCGGAACGAAATATATCGGCGGGCATTCCGACATCATGTTCGGGACCATTTCCGCCAACGCAAAGACGTGGCCCCTGATCACCGAAGCGATCCGTCTGCTCGGCGTGTGCGCCGGACCTGACGATGTGTTTCTTGCCTTGCGCGGGCTCCGGACATTGGCCGTGCGCCTTGCTCATCACCAGCAGGCAGGTCTCGACATGGCGCGCTGGTTCGCTGCGCGTCCCGAGGTTCAGCGGGTGATTCACCCTGCGCTCGAAAGCGATCCGGGGCATGCGATCTGGAAGCGCGATTTCACCGGCGCCACGGGCCTGTTCAGCATCGTGCTGAAGCCTGCATCGAAGCAGGCGGTCGACGCGTTTCTCGACACGGTCACGCTGTTCGGCATGGGTTATTCGTGGGGCGGCTTCGAAAGCCTCGTCATCCCGTTCGACTGTTCGTCGTATCGAACCGCAACGACATGGAATCCGGGCGGTCCCACCCTTCGCTTCCACATCGGTCTTGAGAACCTGGATGACCTGAAAGCCGATCTGGCGCGCGGCTTTGACGCGCTTAATGCCGCGGCGAAGTGATCTTACCTTTCGTCATTGCGAGCCAACGGGTCCGGCTTCGCCGGCCCGATGACAGGCTCCACGAAGCAATCCAGAATTTTCTCAAGAGTGGATTGCTTCGTCGCTGGCGCTCCTCGCTATGACGTCAGTTCTTTTCGACCTTCGAGCCCGAACCGCGGCTCTTCACAATGAGCATGATGTTGCGGATGTAGATGATCGTCGCCAGCGACTGGCCGAGAATGATGACCGGCTCGCGCTTGGCGACGCCATAGATCAGCGTCATCAATCCGCCGGCCATCGAGAAGAACCAGAACGCCATCGGCACCACGCTCTGGCCTGCACGCTCGCTCGAGATCCACTGCACGAGGAAGCGCGCCGTGAACAGCAATTGCGCGACGAGCCCGAACGCGAGCCAGAAGTCGAACTTCGCGACGAACACATCGTAGAGATAATTGCCGAGATCCTGACCGAACTGAATCAGCATCAGATCACCTCCGTCGCGACCGGCGTGGATTTCTTGCGGCGGATCAGCCACCACACGCCGGCGAGATCCATGATCCCGATCCAGAGCCGGTCAAAGAAGCCATAGTTCGAGACGCCTGAATGGCGCGGGCGATCGATCACATCGACATAGACGATGTCATACCCTTCCCGCCGCACCAGCGCCGGCAGAAAGCGGTGCAGACCATCGAAATATGGCAAGGCAAGGAAGACATCGCGCCGCAGCGCCTTCAATCCGCATCCGGTGTCGCGGGTGCCATCGTGCAGGATTGCGTTTCGCACGCCGTTGGCCGTGCGCGACTGAAATTTCTTGAAGCCGGTATCCTTGCGGCCGACACGCTGACCTGCTGCCAGGCCGACCTTGTCGCCACCCTTCTCGATCGCTTCAATCAAATCCGGAAGGAATGCGGGATTGTTCTGTCCGTCGCCGTCGAGCGTGGCGACAATCCGGCCCCGCGCGGCACGAATGCCGGTCCGCACCGCAGCCGATTGGCCGCTCGACGCCGCATGGCGGATCTGGCGCAGGTTGTTCCGCACGAGCATCTCGGCAGCGAGCCGCTCACCGGTCGCATCCGTCGATCCGTCATTGACGTAGATGATCTCATACGCCCAGCGGCCATCGAGCGCCGCCGCGATCTCGGCGATCAGCGGCGCGACGTTGTCCTGCTCGTTGCGGACAGGAACCACAATCGATACGTCGGGGGCCGGCAGGCCGGGGTTTGTCTGGTGCTCGCTCATGTCCCGATGGGTCCGAAAGCCCGTAAAAGCAGTCAAAAGCTGCGCCGGGCGACCGCTTCTTATGGTGCCAACGCCTCTCGGGCAACCCTTTTCAGGGAGGCCCCGGACGGCCCGGCGAGGGGCTCAATGGAGCCGTCCCGACCAATCGAGAACCCGAGGCGGCGGGCCGCGAACCAGTAGCGGACGAACATCGCGCAGATAACGCCGGTCAAGGCGCCACCGACGACATCGCTTGGATGATGCGCAAGCAGGATGACCCGGCTGATGCAGATCAGCACCGCATAGACCAGCATGACGAGCGTCGCTTTTCGCCATACTGCGGAGACCGCAAAGGCCAGTGCGAACGCCGTGGTCGCATGTCCGGACGGCAGGCTCTCGAACGCCGGGTTTCCAGCGAAATGGCTGAAATAGAAAGCATTGGCCTCGCCGCCGACGAACGGCCGGCTCCTGCCGATGATGTATTTGAGCAATTCGGCGCACAAAACGGCGGTCAGCACCGAGAAGAAAATGTACTGAACGCGCACGCCGAATGCGATCAGCACCTGCCGCGATATACCGGCCAGCCGTGGCAGCATCAGCAAGATGATGATGAGCCCGCCTGCCAGCGCCCACAGCACGTAGGTCGATTTCCCAAGTTCGGTGAACCATCGCAACGGCCAGAGGCTGGCTGTTCCCCGCACCGGCATCAGCTTGATGGCGGCGACGTCGGCGGCGACCATCAGAATTCCGATGGTGAGTGCCGTCAGCACCGCGAGGCCCAGCCATCGCAGGGCCAGAGCACGCCGCGCTTCGGCACGCCGCGAATGCGAAGGCGTGCGCACGAGGCGCGTGACCGACTGCCACGCGGCTGAGCCTACCTGAGTGACGTAATTGCGCGGATGGCTGCCGCTAATGTCGGTCGCCATCCTATTGGGTCGCTTCCGAGCGGAATACGGCGATCGAAATCGCCCGGCCCTGCGAGAAGTTATAGCCGTCGATACGCGTGGCCACGTTGTAGCGCAGGCCGATGGTTTCGGCGCGCTGCGCAAAAGCGCGCTCCTCGCGCCATTCGACCAGCGCAAAGCGGCAGCTTCCCTGCAGCAGGAAGTCAGCCGCACCCGAACCATTGGTCAACTTCGTCGATGTGCCGACCATGAACACGAGGCTCGGCTCATGGAAGCCTGCAGCCGCCGCTGCCGGACCGACGCACTCGACATTACGCAATGCACGCGCCACCTGGACGCTCGGGAACAGCGGCGCGAGCGACGGCACGACAACTCCGTAAATGCAGACCGCCAGAAACCACGACGCGCCGATCGCGTTCAGCAGCGAGCGCTCGGCGCGCTGGTCGTCATACATCCACCATGCGAAAAGCCCGAAGATCAGCGCACCGGCAGCGAACGGCCACGCCAGGAATTCCGGCTGCCGCAACAGCGTCATCGCGCCGATGATCGACGCAACGGTAATGACCAGCGGCAACACGAACCACCACGCCGAGCCGCGCACGATCCATGCGGTGCGCGACAGGACTTTTCGCTCGAGCGCGCCAACGATCAGGATGGCGATGGCCGGATAGAGCGGCAGCACGTAGTGCGGCAGCTTGGTGATGACGAGTTCGAAAATGATCCACGCCGGCAGAAGCCAGGCGAGCAGGAACTGCGCACCGGGCTCGCGGCGTGCGCGCCAGACCGCAGGCGTCGCCATGCCCGCCATCGCCGCGCCCGGCCAGAACGTCACCCAGAACAGCACGAAGTAAAGTCCCGGCGGTGCGCCGTGCGTCTCCTGCGGACTGGCCACCTTGCTGAGCATGTCGCGGCCGAGTGAATCGGCAAAGAACGTATCGCCCGCCTTGAGGAAGATCATGATGAACCACGGCAGCACCAGCACGAGGGTCCACATCAATCCCCAGACCGGGCGCAGACGCCACAGCCAGGCCGCCGAGCGATCGAGGATCGCCAGGGTCACCACTGTCAGCGCAACGAACATCAGGATCAGCGGACCCTTCAGCAAAATACCGCCGGCCAGCGCCGTCCAGAAAATCGCAGCCCATCTCCACGGCTGCGGCCCGTCGTCTCCGCGCTGCCAAGAGAGATAGGCACGCGCCATCGCGCCCATCACGGCCGTTGTCGTCAGCAGCAGCATGGCGTCGGTCTTGGCCAGCCGCGCTTCGACTCCCAGCAGGATCGAGCTGCACATGATCAGACCGGCAAGCAGCGCACCGCGGCGTGTCACGAACGCCAGCGCCGTCCAGTATGTCAGCAGCACGGCTCCAATGGCGCCGATCAGCGACGGAACGCGATACAGCCAGATGCGAACCTGCGCGCGCGGCAGACCGAGCTTGGATGCGGTCTCCACGACGGCCGCCTGCGCCCAGTAGATGCCGACCGGCTTTTTGTAGCGCACCTCGTCCTGGAAACGGATGTCGACGAAATCGCCGGTTTCGACCATCTGCTTGGTGGCCTGCGCGAAGCGGGCCTCGTCGCGGTCCACAGGCGGAATGGTGAAGAAGCCGGGTAAGAAAAACAGCAGGCCGACCACGATCAGCAGAAAGACCGCGCGGGTATGGCTGCCAACGGCGAAATCGACGACGCGCACAAGTCCGCTGCCGGGATTCTTCTGTTCCACGGGTTCGCGCGGCGCGCCAAATCGGGGTCTTGGGTAGGTCTCAGCCATCGGTTCCGCATACGCTGAAACCGACACCCGGACAACAGCTTGGACCGGTTCTACTGAATTCTCACGACAACTGTGTCCGCCGCGCCAGTCGCATCCATCACCGTCAGCCGAACGAAGCCCGGACCCGGCGGATCGACCAGTTTCTGGCGCCGGCTGTCGATGCTTCCCACGGCTATTCCGTTAACCATCATGGTCAGGGGGAGCACCCCTCCCGCAACCTTGACCGGCATCGCCGACTGGCTCGCCTCTCCGCCGCCATAGGCGTCGATCCGCGACCCGTTCAGCGGAAACTGGATGCGCAGCGCCTGTTCGCTCCCGGTCCGGACGAATTCCCCCGACGCCCTGAACCGCCGCAGCGGCAGCGGCAACTTGGCATTGCTCGCCATCAGCGTTCCCTTCGGGGCCTTTGGCAATGCCATCGGGAGCTTTCCCGTCCGCGCAAAGGCATCGAACAGGATCGGAGCCGCTGCGGTCCGGCCGACAAGTCCCGGAACCGGTGCGCCATCCGGGCGGCCGACCCAGACCCCGATGGTCATCCGGCCGTCGAAGCCGACCGACCACGCATCGCGGTAGCCGTAGCTGGTGCCAGTTTTAAACGCGAGCCGGTTTCTGGGGGCATTGTCCGGCGGCGGCGTTCCCATCAGGACGTTGCCGATCAGCCAGGCCGCGGAAGGATCGAGCAACCGCCGCGTCTCTGGCTCATCCTTGTCGTCCGGACGCACGATCTCCCGCAGGGCGACCGTGTCGCCGGAGCGGGCCAGGCCAGTATAAAGCCGGACGAGATCGTTGAGGGTGATACCAACGCCGCCAAGCCCCATCGCGAGACCGGGCGTTTCGTCCTTGGGCAGGATCAGGTTGGCGCCCGCCTGTTTGATCCGCGCCGTCAGCCGGTTCGAGCCGATCCGGTCGAGCAAGGCGATGGCCGGGACGTTCAACGACATCTGCAGGGACTTCCGGACGGTGACAGTGCCCTGGAACGTCATATCGAAGTTTTCCGGCGCGTAGCTGCCGTAACGGATCGGACGATCCTCGATCAGGCTTTCGGGATGCACGAAGCCGTCCTCGAAAGCGAGGCCGTAGATAAAGGGCTTCAGCGTCGAACCCGGCGAGCGGACTGCGCGGGTCATATCCACCTGCCCCGCCCGCCGCGTATCGAAGTAATCGGACGATCCGACATGCGCCAGCACGTCGCCGGTCTCGTTGTCGACCGCAAGAAGGCCGACCGATACATCAGGCCCCAGCGCAATGGCGCGATCGCGCGCCAGCGATTCCAGCGCGCTTTGGATGTTGGAGTCCAGCGTGAGTTGAATTCGCGTTGCATCTTTCATGATCGCAAGCGACTGGTCGGTCGAATGCGGCGCGAGCAATGGCATCGGCTTGCGCATGCGCGGCACCGGTTCGCGCTTCGCATGGATTGCGTCGTCGGCGGAGACGTGTCGATGTTCCACCATGCGCGACAGAACACGATCGCGCGCAGCGCGCGCCGCATCCGGATGGCGGTCGAGACGTCGTGTCTCCGGCGACTGCGGCAGCGCCACCAGCAGCGCCGACTCTGCGAGCGACAATCGCTTCGGCTCCTTGCCGAAATAAGCGAACGACGCCGCGCGCGCGCCTTCAAGATTGCCGCCGAATGGTGCGAGCGTGAGATACAGATCGAGGATTTCGTCCTTGCTGAGCTTTTGTTCGAGTTGCACGGCGCGCACCATCTGGCGCAGCTTGGCGGAGATCGAGCGCTCCTGTCGCGGCTCCATCAATCGCGCCACCTGCATGGTGATGGTCGAGCCGCCGGAGACGATGTGTCCGCGCGTCACCAACTGAATCGCGGCACGCCCTATCGCCAGCGGATCGACGCCGATGTGCGAGCGGAAACGCTTGTCTTCGTAGTTCAGCAGCAGGTTGAGATAACCCGGATCGACGTCTTTCGCGTGGGCGGGCAGCCGCCAGCGCCCGTCGGCCATCGCAAACGCGCGCAGCAGTTTGCCGTTGCGGTCCACGACGGTGGTCGAGATCTGCCGCGTCTGCTCGAACGGCAGCGGCGGGAGGGATGCGATCCAGATTGCAGCGGCACCAAGTACGATGACCAGCATGATCGCAGCCGAGGCTACCAATGTCCGAATAGCTCGCCAGCCTATCAACCCGTCATGGCCGGGCTTGTCCCGGCCATCCACGTCTTGTTTCACCTCACAAAGGGAAGACGTGAATCCCCGGGACAAGCCCGGGGATGACGGTGGAGAGAGCGGTTCGATTCCGCTAGGGAGCGCCACCGGCTCATCGGTTGGAGACGATGATTGAACGTTCCGTTCCGATGAATTCTGACAGAGGTGATGGGTCCCAGCCTGCGCCGGGACAACCCGAGAGTTATGGTCGGCCCTCTCGCTCATTTCGCCTTCGTCACCTCGACTGTTCCGGTGCCGGTGCGGCCGTAGCGTGAGGGATTGTACATGTCCTCGACATAGGCCTGCGGCAGCACGTATTTGCCGGGCGACACTGCGCGCACGATGTAGGCGACCGTGAACACGGCGGTGTCGTCGCTCGCACGCTCGATGGCGGCACTGAAGCGATCATCCCGGAATTCCGTGTTCTGCGGGTCTTCGCCGTCCTCGATCCAGTCGAGCGTTCCGCTGTCGCCCGACGACACCAGTTTCGGATTGTCGATCTCCAGACCGGCCGGCAGATAATCAACCACCATGATCTGGCCAAACTCCGGCTTGCCTTCAGTGACCTTCAACACCACAGCGAAGCGGTCGTTCTGCTTCGCCTTCGAAACATCGGCAGGCTTGCCGTCGAGCGTGAAGTAATTGCGCTCAATCTTGAAGCCATTCGACGCCGCAGGCTCGGGCGTGACCGGAGCGCCGGTGACCGAGACCACCGCCTGCACCGGTGTGTCGCCGGTATTGGTGATGGTGACCGGCTTCGCCGCAACGTCGGTGCTGCGATAGTTGCGGTAGACCGCGTTTTTCGCGACTTCGCCGTTGACCGTCACCGCAAGGCTGTTCGCCTCTTTCGCCAGCGCTCGCGACGCCAGTACCAGCCACGCATTCTCCTGTGTCGAGGTGTACGGCGTCAGACCGCGCGCGGCCTCGACCCGTTCGACCGCAAGGCTCAGTGTCGCCTTCGGCGCACTGCCCTCGCTGGCGAGCGACACCATCGCCGCCGCATCGCGCAGCGACGAGCCGTAGTCGCTGCGGCCGAACTCAAGCACCGGCTTCGGATTGAGGCTGTTCACCGCTGCTGAATAGACGCGCTCCGCGCGCGCCCGATCGCCGACCAGTGCCAGAGCCGCAGCGAGCTGGGCCTTGGCAATCGGCGTGGCGATATTGTTCAGCTTGGTGTCGGCGAGATAACGCAGGTCGCCGATCGGCGCGGTGCCGTTCTTCGCCAGCACATAGAGCCCGTAGGCGAGATCGCGCCCGCCGTCCTTCTCCGGCTCGTCGGCGTTGACCACCGAGTTGCGGATACGGTCCAGCGCCGTCCTGAACAGGATGTCCGGCACGGCAAAGCCCTTTTCGCGCGCGCGCGTCAGGAAGTCGGTCACGTAGGCATCGAGCCAGGCATCGTCGCCGCCGGACGACCACAGCCCGAACGAACCGTTCGAGCCCTGTCGTGCGAGCAGCTTGTCGATGGCGTCCTTGATGCGCTGATCGACCGCGGTATCCAGCGCCAGATGGTTCTCCGCCGCGAGATCGTTGACGTACAGCAGCGGCATCGCGCGGCTGGTGATCTGCTCGGAGCATCCGAACGGATAACGGTCCAGCGCCTTCAGGATCGTCGCCGCGTCAAGCGCGGTCGACAGACCGACAGACAGTTGAACGCCGCCGGTGCCTTGCACCAAGTCAGAGAACATATCCGACGTGAGCGTGAGGCTCTCGCCCTTCGCCAGCGTCCGCACCGAGCGCCGCGCCAGAATCTGGGTCGCCGCCTTGACGTCGAGCGCGTAGTGGCGCGCCAGCGTCAGCCCGTTCGGCCCCTTGATATCGACATCAAGCGCCGCCTGCCCCGCTCCGCCCGCGGCATCGATGGCGAGCGCGACGGTGCTGCGCTGCTTTGCAGCCAGCCGCATGGTGGTCGCCGGATTGCCGGTGAGCTTCACCGGACCCGATGTCTTGACGCTGATGACGTAATCGCCAGCGGCACCCTCCACGTTATCCAGATCGAGGTTCATGGTGCCGCGATCGCCGCTCAGCAAGAAGCGCGGCAGCGTTGCGGTCAGCACGACAGGATCGCGAACCGTAACGTCGGTGTTGGCGCGGCCCACTTTGGTCGCCGTCCAGGCAACCGCCATGATGCGCGCGGTGCCGGCGAACTCCGGAATCTCGAAGGAGACTTCCGCCGTGCCGTTCGGTCCGACCGTGACGATGCCCGAATAGAGCGCCAGCGGCTTCTGCGTCGGAGGGCTGCCCTGCAGTTCGGCCGCAGCACCGTCACCGCCGGTGCGGATCTGGCCGCGTGTGCCCTGCATGCCGTCGATCAGTTGCCCATAGAGGTCGCGGATTTCGGACGTCATACGGCGCTGGCCGAGATAGTAATCATCCGGCGCGGGCGGCTTGTAGTTGGTGAGATTCAGAATACCGACGTCGACGGCGGCGACCACGATCTTGGCGTCCTCGCCGCGACTGAGACCCTCGATCTTCACCGGCAACTTCAGCATCGTGCCCGGGCGAACCAGCGCAGGCGGAGTGAGACTCACCTTGAGCGTGCGCTCCGATTTGTCGATCCCGAACCATTTCAGACCGATGGCCCGGCCCGGCATCCGCTGAGCTGCGGCATCGAGCGGACGGCGCAGCGTCGCCACCACATAGGCGCCGGTGCCCCAGTCCTTGCCGACGGCAATGTTGATCTTGCTCTGGCCTTCCTTGATGTCGGTGGATTGTGTCGTCAGCAGGCGATCGCCGAGCACGTTGATGGTCAGCTTGCCGGCGGTGCGCGCGTTGACTGACACAACCATCGTGTCGCCGGACTTGTATTCCGGCTTGTCGATGGAGGTCTCCAGCAGGTCCGGCGTATCGGCACTGCCGTCGGAGTACCAGCCGACGTCGAACTGCACCGAGGTGAGCGGTCCATCCTGCTCGGTCGATTTCACGTCGAGCCGGTAACGGCCGGGCTGCGGCGACACCGTGATGCGCGCCGGCTTGTCGGCGGCGATGGTCACGTCGCCATCGGCCACGCGCTTGGTAGATTTCACCGGCTCGTAGTCCCAGGATGAGCCCTGCCGGTACCACTGATAGCGTGACTCAAGTTTCAGCAGTTCATAGCGAAGCCCGCTGCGCGCCAGCGACTTTCCGTCGGGCGCGGCGAACACAACGTCGAAGTTGGCAGGGTCACCCTCGGCGACGTTCTTGTCGGCGAATAGCGGCTTCACCCCGATCATCGCATCATTTGGCGCGACCGGAATCGTCAGCTTGCGCTCGACCGCGCGGCCGCCGGTTTCCACCATGCGGACGAAGATCTGCGCCTCCTGCGGACGCGTAGAAGAAGGCGGCTTGGGAAGGCTGACCTTGAAGGTCGCCTTGCCGTTGGCGTCTGCCTCGGGAAGGTTTTCCAGGGGCGTGCGCTCGTTGCTGGACGTTTCCTCGTCCGCAACGCCGAACTTGTAGCCGGCAAAGCCCGGACGATCCGACGCCGGTGCGACCAGCATATCGCCCTCGAGGGCAAGCCCGGACGCAGGTGCGCCGTAAAGGAAGCGGCCATCGACTTCAAGTTCTGCAGGAAGTTCAGCCGTTATTTGCTTTGCTTTGGAAATTAAGGAGAATTCGATCCGGTCAGCGATGTAATCCTCGACCATGAAGGTGGTTTCACCCACGGAAGGCGCCTTCGGGTCGGTGAACGCCCGCACCCGCCATGTGCCGGTCGGCACCGCCGAATTCAGTGGCAAGGTGAGACTGCGGCCGCCCGCGCCTTGGTCCGGGACCACGCTGCGGCGGAATTCCACGCCATCTGGACGCTCGACCACCAGTGTCAGCGGCGTGCCGGTGACGCCATTGCCTTTGCCGTCGCGCAACAGCGCGGTGAGGTACACGGTCTCGCCGGAGCGATAGACACCGCGTTCGGCATAGACGAACGCATCCGGCCCTGCCGGCACCGCGCGTCCGGAGACGCCGCGATCGGACAGATCGAACGCATTGGATTTGAGGCTCAGGAAGGCGTAGTCGCCCTTGTCGCCCGAAACCGAGAGCAGCGCCGGAGACAATCCGCCCTCGCCGCGCGCCAGCCCGGCCTCGAACAGCACGTGACCCGCGCTGTCGGTCTTGCGGGTGGCGAGCACTTCATTGCTGCGGGACACCAGCCGGACTTCCGCGCCGGGCGTCGGCTGCGTTGTCGCCAGCGAGTTGACGAACACGTGGACGCCATCGTTGCCCGAATAGGCAGTCAGGCCCATGTCCGAGACGATGAACCACTGGGTCGCAAGCTGACCTGAATCGTCGTCGCTGGAGGATCCCGGCCCCTTCGCGGCAGCCGTCATCACATAGACGCCGGGCTGCATCTCACCCACGGCCTGATCGACCGGGAATGCGGTGACGACATCGGCGTTCAGGGTCTGCGCGGTGGCGACCTCGCCGGTCCAGACCTTGACGCCCTTCTCGTTGCCGAGGTCCGACAGTTCATAGCTCGACAGGCTGCGCTGGAAGTCGCTGCCCAGCACCGAGTTGATCAGGTTGCGGTCGCCGATCCGGAAGATGTTCACCGACACCGACGGCGTGTTGACGCTGACCAGCGGGATGCCGCGCTGGCCGGTGCGCGGCAGCACATAGGCGCGGCCGGTGAAGCGCACGAACGGCTTGCGGTCCCGCACGTAGATGTTGAATTCCGCCGACTTCGGCAGGGTTTCCTTGACGGTCGACGGCATGCCGGCGCGCAGGTTGATGGTGTAGCGCTCGCCGTGCTTGAGACCCTCGACGCAAAGCTGCTTCGCTTCGGAGGTCAGCGCCGGGCTGTCAGTGCCGGCCAGCGCCACGAAGGGATTGAAGTCCACCCGCTTGGCGAGATCTTCCGAGAACTGGAAGCAGGCGCGCGGCGATGCTGAATCCGAATCCACGCTGTAATCCAGCAGCCGGAAGCCCTTCTCATCGCGCAGCTTTTCATACTGGCCGCGAACGTCAGCGACCTCCTTCTGATCGAGCGACAGGCGCAGCGCATCGAGCGCCGGACGCCAGAGCTTGCGTTCAGCCAAGACACTGCCCAACACAGCCAGCGCGTCCGCCTCCTCGCTCGCATTCGCCGCGCGCTGATAGGCAATGTAGGCTGCGGTCGATGCGCGCTCATGGAAGAAAGTCCGCTCCCGGTTATCCGAGGGGCGGATCTGGAAAACGGTCTTGGCCAGCCGCAGCCAGTTGCCGCTGTCCTCGGGCGCGACCGCTGCCGTCTGTCCCAGCAGGACCAGCGCGCCGCGCAGGTCGCTGCGCTTGAAGGCTGCATCGGTATCGGTCTTCAGCGTCGCCGCGGTTTTGTTGATGATCCCGGCCTCGGTCTTGATCTGGACCTCGAGCCGGATCGCGGAGTCAGCCAAATCGTCCCGCTTGAAGGCCTTGTCGGCCGCCTGGGCCGTGACGAGGCCAAGCGCCAGCGCGGCGCAAACCGAAATGGCGCGAACCAGACCAATCATGGTGAAACTCCCTGCCGGCGAGCGAAGGCCGCCTTGGTATCAAGACAATGCGCGAATCGTGACGGACTCATGGTCGTACCGATATCGGGTCGAAAGATTCTGCGCGACGGTCACGCGCCGACGGGCGCGAGACGGCGCGTCAAACCATTGACCCGGCGGCAGCATGACTTTAGGCCGGGGGATGCCGAAGACAATGCGGCCCCTCGGGCAAACCCCGCAGGTTTGTCGGCCGGACGCGTGGAAAGGTTCAGAAATTTCACCGCAGGGTGGCGGATTTTTCACGATCCGGGTGATATGAGAGGGCCAACGGTCCCATAGCTCAACTGGATAGAGTAACGGATTTCTACTCCGTGGGTTGCAGGTTCGAATCCTGCTGGGATCGCCATCTCATTTTCCGCCTCCAGTATTCTCAATAGGTTGAGCGTTGTTTTGGCTCACCGGGTCAGCGGGTGAGCCAACACTTGTTCCAGCTATGATCTTCGCGCCTGCGCTCTGTGCGAGCCTGACGCGGTTCGCCTCTTCAATGTAACGCTGAGCCTCACCGATGCTCTTCCACCCAAACCACGCCATCAATTCCGGAGCAGTTGCGCCATTTAGTGCGTGACGCGCGGCGGCCGCCTTACGAAGGCCGTGAGCGCTACAATGGTGCAAGTTCGCTTCATCGCACCATTCTCGAAACTTATTTCCAAACCCCGCCGCACTAAAGGGCTTGCCCTTTTCGGTGGTAAGAAATGCCAGCTGTTCGGATTTTGGCAAGTGGTCGATCTCCGCTTTGAGCACGGGCAGCACCGGAATATCGAACTGAACGCCCGTCTTCTGGCGTCTCATCGAGAGAACGCCACCTCGGACATGCTGGCGTCCCATCCTGACGACGTCGGCGCGAGCATGCCCCGTCTGGAGAAGCAGCACTAATGCTAGTCGCGCTGTCGATCCGACTGGATGCCGGGCCTCGAACTGCAAAACTTCCTCACCGCTCCACGTGTGGTGACCGTCAGATTTCATCTTGGTGAGCTTGATGCCCGCAAGCGGATCGACAGTGACCATGTTCAACGACAGGCAATGATCAATTAGGCCGCGGAGCGCCTTCTTCCAATTACGCGATGCTGCCGGCGACTTCTTGTTCAGGATGATTTGCAGGTGCGTCTTGCCCATGAGTGCAATACGCTTGTCGCCGTGCTCCTGCCGAAACCGCTCTAGAATCGCGCGGCGCATCCGCTGAGAGCTCTTGGCCAGACCGACCGTGAATGCTGTTGATTGATAATAACTCACGAGGGCGGCGTTTACGGTACCTGCGATGGTTTTGCTCGCTCCAATCTCAGGTTTATCCCAATGCCCCGCCTTCGCGGCCTCATACGCAGCCATGAACTCCGGCGACCCGGGAAAGCCGTACAGCCTAATCTTTGGCATCCCAGGACGCCGCAGATAGAAAACCGGATTGTCGTGGCGGTTCGTATAGCCATGAACCTGCGGCGGAAGCTTCCACTTCATTTCACAGTGTCCCATTCGTTCAAAGTACTGCCTTCATTGGGAGCCGAAGCCACTAATGAACCATCGAGCGCCAGCTTATCAAAGAACTGGCGACCACAGCCTCTTCGACGAATTGGATGTGGAATATGACCCAGCCTGATCAGCTTTCGGAGCGTGCCATAGCTGACCCCGAGGTGCTTTGCAGCTTGACGGCCATTTAGCCAACGCTCAGGTAAGGTAACCGAATTACTGGCATGCACGGACATAGGGGAAATCCTGGCGCAAAGGGAATCCAGCTCACCGCGGACATGTGCGGAGCATCCAGATTGATTGTCGGATTGCCAGTTATCACCCAGCTACCTGTGCTTTGGGCGTTGCTTAATGTCACCCACCAACGGAGACTTTAAAGCTCACCTAGCTCAGGGCGGAGACCCGTGGTCGCTAGAAACGATAATCAGGAAAATGCAGGTGTCAAGACTTCTAAGCCTTTGAACGCTGTTAGCATCAATCTCTCATCTGGTTGCCAGCGGACCCCGGCAGCGAGAACCTGTATCAACGAAGAGCCGAGCATCGGATAAGCGGAAGCATCAATTCCTTCATAGCGAGACGTCATAAGGTCAGTGCATACTTAGATTTTTTGCTGGCAGCTGCGGGTGAGATCGCGGGACACAATGGTCGTTGGTCCACTGCTCTGACCTGGCGTCATTCGTCCCCGGGACTGATGCGCTATCGTTCCTCGATGATGGGCGTGCCAAAAGCAAGCTCTGCCCCAATGTTGAGGTCAAGTACGACGTCGCCGGCAATTCCTAAGACCTGAACACCGTGCATGGGATAGCCCGCTGATGACGAGCATTCTTCCCGATATGCCTTGTATGCTGCTGCTCGTGCTTCGATAACATCGTCCGCATGCCACACTTCTCGTTGGGTCCCGTCGGGGTGATAGGTCACGACGGTGTAAAGCCTCATTTTGGCGCCGCCGCCGTCACACGCTGGACCACACTTGTCCCAACTCCCACAGTCTTTCCAATTTTCAGGATGCCCATTCCCCCAGCCTTGAGTGCTCGTATGCGCGCCTCAATCTTTGCATCCACAGGGCGGCGCCCTAGTTTTATTCCGTTCGCCCTGGCCCTCACAAGGCCAGCATTCACGCGCTCGCGGATCATGCCTCGCTCAAATTCCGCGAACACGCCAAGCATCTGAAACATCGCCTTACCAGATGGCGTGCTCGTATCGAGCGCCTGCTGATGCAGGTAGAGGTCACAGCGCAAGGCCTGCAGTTCAGTGAGAAAGCCGATCAAATCCTGTAGGCTCCGACCGAGACGATCGACGGACCACGCGGCAATCATATCCAACTTCCGGTTAGTTGCATCTCTAAGCAAGCGATCGAAGCCAGGGCGCTTGTCCCGATCCTTGGCACCGCTAATGCCTGCGTCCTCGTAAAAGCCCACGACGCACCAGCCTGAGCGAGCAGCCACAGCCTCAAGCTCTCTGCGCTGATTGTCCGTTGTTTGGGTATCGGTTGAAACTCGAAGGTAAATTCCGACACGCTTCATGTGCTGCCCTCTCCTAAGGCCTGAATCATAATCTCACCTATACGGAAATCAACTGTATAACGTATGGGCAAAGACGATAATGAAAATCGCTGGCGGATTGTTGATTCTCGTTGCTGAAATCGAAGGGGTTTTCGGTATAGCGGGCTCCATGAGCGAAAGACCGCGTTCCGTTACGTCCGCGAACTGGAGCGCGCCCGTGCGGCCCCATGCGCGCGAGGAATGGACTCTCCGTCAATTCATCGGCGGCGAGGTCGATGCACCTGGTCAGCATCGTACCGAAATAAAAAGCCGCACCACCCCGAAGGATGACGCGGCCAGCACGCACTCCCTTTTAACCCGCTTAATATTATAGCATTTCGACCAGGTTGTGCTGGCGCGGTGAATCCCGCCGGAGTATACGCGTTCATAGGGCGAACGGCGGGCTGGAATCGATACATCTTGAAGCGAATTGTGCAAATTGGCCTGTCGGCGTCGCTGCTGGCGGTGGCCTTGTGGCTCGCCTTTCGAGGCTTCAATCCGGCCGATTTCAAGACGTCGCTGTCGGCTATCCAGTACCCACAACTCGCGCTCGCCGGCTTTGCGGTCATCGTCAGTTCGATGCTGGCGGCTATGCGACTTCAGCTCATCGCGGCCGGGTACGGCTATAAACTGACGGCACGCGAAGCGGTAGCGACGTTGAGCCTCGGCCAGATCGGCGGGCTCCTGTTCTTCCAGATATTCGGACAACTCGCGGCGCGCAGTTCCTACCTCGGGCGCCGCAGCGTTCCGTTCGCCGGCACCGTCTTAATCACGACACAAGAGCGCATAGCGGCGGCCCTCGTGTCACTTGCCTTGGCTGCGGCCGGCGCGATCTACCTTTTCCGGCATTTGTCGTTTGACGCCGTGGCAGCGTCCGACCTGCTTGAGGCTATTGCTGGCGTGCTCATCGCCTCCATCGCGCCGATCATAATCTGGAAACGCGAAATCGCTTCGTACCTTTCGACCGTAACAAGGACCGATTTGCTGCGGGTCGTTCAAAACGTCGGCCTATCGCTGGCTGTTCAGCTTGCAATGATGGCGGCCTACGTCAGTGCCGGCCGGGCGTTTGGCGCGTCACACTCGCTGACAGACCTCGCCGCTGCTTCTGCCCTGGTCATGTTCGCGGCGAGCATTCCAATCAGTTTTGCAGGCTGGGGCATCCGCGAAATGAGCGCCGTTGTTGCGCTCGGCGCGATCGGGATGACCGACGAGCGGGCGGTGTGTGTGGCGTTGGCTGTCGGGATTATATCGATCGTGAC
Source organism: Afipia massiliensis (assembly GCF_014203115.1). Classification (GTDB taxonomy): domain Bacteria; phylum Pseudomonadota; class Alphaproteobacteria; order Rhizobiales; family Xanthobacteraceae; genus Afipia; species Afipia massiliensis. The sequence goes on from NZ_JACHIJ010000002.1 coordinate 105,047, forward strand.
GGCGGGACTTCTGGCTGCAGTATCAGCCCGCACCTTGGAAAAGGGTGCATCGCATTCAATTGTCTCGACTACGGCGGGTAAGCTGCGGCCGGAAGCATTTCTTGCCGGATTTCTCCCGGTCTCCGTCGCCCTGTTGATGTTCTTTCAAGTGCACGTTCCGACCACCAAGAGCGTAATCAACGTGAACTTGGCCGACCCGTTCGCAATCGTCGCCGGATTTCTGCTGTTGTTTTCTGCGTGGAGATCCCCGCCAGTCTGGCGTCTATCGTATTTGAATTTTCATATCCTGGCATGCAGCCTTGCGATGCTCGTTGCGCTCTTAATCGGAGCAAGCCGGGTTGGCTGGACTGAATGGGCAGTGACGACAAAATTTTTAGGTTGGTTCGTGCTTCTTGCGTTCGGCGCAACCGGCGCGATGGGCACCCGGATCGATTTGAGCCGAATTCTTACCACAGTGACGGTGGTCGGCGCGATCATCATCGCTGCTGAATTGGTTGGGGTGCTTGTCAGCGCCTCGGGCTTTACCAAAAAGTATTTTCTCGACGGCTTTGCGCAGAACGTGAACGCTTTTTCATTCCAATGCCTAATGGTGCTTGCTGCGTCACTCGCCCGCGATCCGCGCAATCGGCTCGTGATCGGCCTCGCTCTGGCGGCGATCACCATAGCCGGGTCGCGTGCGGCGATCGGGTCAGCCTTCGTCGTACTAGTAACTGCTATCATCTTCATTCCGGCTATTTGGAGGAAAGTCCTAGACGCGACGATTATTGCCTGCGTGATCGTCTACTTCATCCAGATCAGCGGCGGCATGGCTTCAGGGACAATGAGCGTGCTGGCTGAGCGCTCCGTGTCGGATGCTGACCACTACGCCACGATGTACTCGGGATTCCGAATGTTTCTGGAAAGCCCGGTGTTCGGCGCGGGGCTCGGAGTCTTCATCGCGGAGTGGCCCGCGACGTATAAGCTCGTCATCCACTCGACGCCGGTGTGGCTCCTGGCGGAGTTCGGGATCGTCGGCGCCGCGCTGTTCTTAGTACCGATCGTTCGAATCGCGTTCGGAGAGCTGTGCCGGTTCCGACGGGATGACGTTGCCGGAAACCTTCTCCTGCTGATCATTGCCGGATTCTCTGCAATGTCGTGTTTCCACGAATTGTTCAATCAGCGCACGTTTTGGTTCTTGCTTGGCGCTAGCCTAGCGACAGTCACAAAAGAAAAAAGCCGTACCCCGGTTAAGGAGCGCGGCTAAGTCTAAGGAGGCTGCCAAATAAAGACGCCCCGCGATCTTGCCGAGAGCAAGCGGCAACAGCGGGACGACGGCTATTTGCGCGAGAGCGTCAGTCTTCCTCGCCCGTCGGCTCGCGCGAAGGCCCGAGAATTCTTCAAAAGATACCGAAGGAGGCCTATATGACCGCCGTCGGTACTTGGCGGAAGCTTCCGGGCGACCGGATCGAATTCACAATGCGCAGACTGAAGTCGGCGGATTGACCCTTCCCGCGCCATGTTAGCAGCGAATATCGCAACCCAGACTTCTGGCTTCCAATTCATCAGAGAACTATCCAGCTCTGTGAAACACTCCGTCAAGCATAGCTTCGCCCTTTCCTCCCGACAGTCTGGTTGACCGGCGGCCGCTGACTAGGCAGAGCACATCAAATCCGATGCACCGAGTACTCGTTTCCCTTCGCCGGCGATGCCGACTCGTCGAATTGTCCCTTCGACGCCTCCTGAGCGATTTTTTCGGCTCGCTCGCCGCAAAAGCCGGGTCAGGTTGTCATCCTGCCGACGGCTCTTGAAGCCGTTCAACCGTCCTGCGGGTTGCGCAGTTTCTGTCGGGCCGGTCCCTATGGGCCACGGGAATCCGGTGTTTTGTTTCCGCTCAGCTCTGAGCTGTGTAGCGCTACGGCGCGCTGCCGCGTTTAGGTGCGGCGCCTTGCGGTCGTTTATCAACGGCAGCCCGTAGGCTCGCCGGCGGTGGGAAAAGACAGGATCAAAACCCGCCGCAATTCTCGCGCGGGTCGATCATGTGGGATGGCAAATGGCGGGACCTCCGAGCACCAGCAGCCAGGGCGCACGCGACCGACTGAACGCGGTGGTTCGGTCAGTGCGTGTGGCCGGATGAATCGGGGGCGCCGGTGAATGTTCGGAGGTAAGCCCGCCAGACGGCGCTGTGGGCGTCGGCAAACGTGTGATGGAAGCCAAGCTCGGAGTTGTCGATCCCCCGAGCGGCCCAAACATCAACGCCGATGTATTCGATTTCGCCGATCTGCAATGAGCCAGTCGCGACTCTTGAAACTGATTTGGCCGTGTCGTATGCTGGGCCTTCGATGAGTTCGCCAAAGCTCTTTGAGATTTTGCTAGGCCCGCCCTCCCCGGCGGGTCTTTGCTTTTTAGGAGGTCGCATAGCGTTCTCTCCCCGCGGCTACCGGTGAGCCACCATCCAGAAAAGCCGTTTCAAGCCAATCTGGCGTTTTGAACGGGTGAGCCAGCCCAAGGGGCTGATTCTGGCCATTCTGGCAGTTCTGCTGGGATCGCCAATCTTCGCCGAAGCCGCTCCATCCTGAGGGCGAGCGGTCGAACCCATCCTTACATGCCGCCACCGATTTCGTTGCTCGCTTTGGGGTTGTTCGTCGCCTGGTTCGCACCGCTCGGTCCGCCACCAGCGTATGGATTGAAACCGCCTTGCGCACGCGACGTCTCAGTGGCCGCTGGCTGCGTCGTTGTTTTGCTCTTTTTCTGCTTCGCCACGGCTCCCGACACCGACAGCAAGAGCACACAAACAGCGACGACGATCATCCTGTTCATTGGTTTTCTCCCTCGAGCCGCTGGTTTCATCTGCCAGCGATTGCTTAAACAGCTACGGCCAGCATGCTCGTGAAGTTACATTACAAAAGCAAAAAGCCCGACGCGAGGCCGGGCTTTAGTTTGAACTGGTGAATGCCAAGCGTCGTCGATAGTGAGTATCAATCAGTCGTGGATCAATTCTTAGCAACCACAGGTCCGCCCCAACCGAAGCGATAGTTGACGCCCAACTTGAGCGTATGGATCTGCTGATCAACGCGCGCTGATTCAACGAATGCGCCAGTTGCGATGCGGGTGAAGTCGACGCTGCGATTGCCGAAATCCGAGTACATGTATTCGAGCTTCGCGGTCCAGTTCGGTGTAAACCCGTATTCAAGTCCGGCGCCGATCGTATAACCGCTTCGCGTCACATCTCCGGTGGTCTCGTTACCGGCAGGCAGAGCTGCGAAGCTGATATCGTGCCGTTCGCCAGCCCAGGCGCCGCCGCCCTTGACGTACAGCAACACGTTATCCCAGGCGTAGCCGAGACGACCGGCGATGCTCGCCATCCACTCGACCTTGGTTGAGCAATTGGCTGCCGGATTCGGGCATGCGCTATCGCCCTTCAGGTCCGCCCAGGAACCTTCGCCCTCAATACCGAAAACCCAGGCACCGACCTGATAGTTGTAGCCAAACTGACCGCCGGCCAGCGCGCCATTTACATTGTGGCTGGTGAAGGTCGGCGGAACGAGCGGACCCACTGAGGTTCTATAAAACTCCCAGTCCTTGTTGCCCCAGCCGCCACCGACATGGGCGCCGACATAGAAACCGGTCCAGTTGTAGACCTGCACAATCGGCGGAGCCTTCACATAAGGCTTGGCGGCGATATCGGCAGCGGAAGCAACACCTGTGGAAAGCGCCGTGACGACAGACGCCGCGATCAAAATATTGCGCATGACACTCTCTTCTGAAAATGGATCAAAAATACTGGCGTACCGCGCCGTCCCGGGATACCACCACGCCGGGGTCCGCGGAGTCTGTCACCGGAAAGCCACACATACGACTTTTCCAAGGCAAGCCATTCAAACCGTGGATGTATGAAGCAGCCGACAGCTCGCCCCTGACACGTCCCGGAAATCTGCTACAAGCTGCCCGACACAACATCGAACAGAAAGACATCGACCGTATGGGTTTTAAGGAGCCGAGTTTTGCGGACCGGCAGGCCGCCGCGCAGAACGCCAGGAAGAACATCGTCGAAAAGTTCAAGGCCAAGCCGGGGCCTGACGATCCTGCTGTGCTGAAAAAGGCTGCCGAGCGGCAGGCGCAAGCCGCCGCGCGTGCCGAAGCCCAGAAGCAGCGTGAGGCAGCCCGGGTTGAAAAGCTTGCCCGCGAAGCTGAACTCGCAGCCCAGGCGGCTGCGGAAGCGCGCCGCCTTCAGGCCGAGAAAGAGGCTGCAGAAGCTGAGCTGAAGGCTCAGCAGAAGGCTGCCCGCGACGCGCGCTACGCCGCACGCAAGGCGAAGAAGTAACACCGCGGATACGTCCCGCGACGATTTCAAAATGCGACAGGCCCGCCCGATGAGAGCGAGCCTGCAGAAACGCAAAGGCGAGATGAAGTTACTTCTTCATCTCGTCTTTTTTCATGCCGTCCTTCGACATCGTGTCTTTCTTCATACCATCCTTCGACATCGTATCTTTCTTCATGCCGTCCTTGGACATGGTGTCTTCCTTCTTCATTCCGTCCTTGGACATCTTGTCCTGAGCAAGAGCGGCCGGCGCGAAGGCCAGGCCAAGCGAAAGAAGTGTCGCTGCGCCGAGCGCGAAATGGGTGGTGCGTGCCATGTGAAGCAGTCCTTTGAATCCAGTTGCGTTGCGCGACGTGTGCCGCTTCTGGATGTTCGGGAGAGATCGGATTTCGTTACATCGCGCCTGAAAAATATTCCCGGATCAGTGCAGCGCAACAACCTCCGGTCGCACGCGCGACTGGGCAGACAATCAGCTAACGATGGCGGATCGGTTAGTTGCGTGCCTTGGCATTAAGTGCCGAAGCCACCCGGCTGACCGGCGATTTGCCGAGCAGCCTGGCGATGCCGTTGGTGGCCGCAACGAGTTGCTTCATGTCCACGCCGGTCGCGATGCCCATGCCTTCCAGCATGTAGACGACATCCTCGGTCGCGACATTGCCTGTCGCACCCGGTGCGTACGGACAGCCGCCCAGTCCGCCTGCGGCGGAATCGATCACCCGCGCGCCTTCTTCCAAGCCCGCATAGAGATTGGCGAGCGCCTGCCCATAGGTGTCGTGGAAATGCATAGCGAGATTTTTCATCGGGACTTCGGCCGCGACCGCGCGCAGCAATTGCCGCGCCTTCGCCGGCGTGCCGACGCCGATGGTGTCACCCAGCGAAACTTCATAGCAGCCGAGATCCCACAGCTTCTTCGTCACGTCCACGACAGCGGATGGCTTGACCTCGCCGTCATAAGGACAACCGAGCACGCACGACACGTAACCGCGCACCTTGATGCCGTCGGCCTTGGCGCGCTCCAGCACCGGGACAAAACGCTCGATCGATTCCGCAACGGTGCAGTTGATGTTGGCCTTCGAGAAACCTTCCGAGGCAGAAGCGAACACCGCGATCACTTTCGCGCCCGCCGCCTTCGCGCCCTCATAACCCTTCTCGTTGGGAACGAGGACATGAAACTCGCGGTCGGGATGGTGGTTCACCGCGCGCAGCACCTGATCGGAATTGACCATCTGTGGAATCGCCTTGGGCGAAACAAAACTTCCGACTTCGATGGTGTGCAGGCCCGCCTTGATCAGGTCCTCGATAAACGCGATGCGCGCCTCGGCGGTGACCGGCGTCTTTTCGTTCTGCAGCCCGTCACGGGGGCCGACTTCGACAATGCGGACCTGATCGCTCATGAACCTACGCTTTCGGCTCGATCTCTGCGAGTTCGACGCCTTCCTGCACGATGTCGCCGACCTTGCACTTCAATTGCTTCACGGTGCCAGCGAACGGCGCGCGCAGTGTCTGCTCCATCTTCATCACTTCCAGCGTGAGAATCGCAGCACCCTTCTCGACCGACGCGCCCTCTTCGACAAGGATCGCAACCACGGTGCCCGGTAGCGGTGCAACCACGCGGTCGGCGCCCACCTGCTCTTCGTCCTCGGTGCCGAACGGATCGACCCAGTGCACTTCAAACCGGCCGTTGCGGGTGCGGACATAGACCTCGTGGCCGTCAAGCAGACCCGTAACATGATGCTTGACGCCATCGAGCACGACATCGATGCCGCCGCGCGGCGACGCTGAACTCGCGAAGGAGAGAATCTTTCCATCGATAGCCAGCGTCGAAGGACCCTGCCCGTAGCGCAGCGACACCTTGCGCTCACCGCCGGACTGCTTGAACAGGAACCGGCGATGGCGCGCGCCCACAGCCGCCCATCCCGACGACGCCCGCCATGGCGAGTTCGCGTCCCGGCCCGCGGCGATTTCCTCGCTGCGCAGGATCGAGGCCACGGCAGCGGCAAGTTCGAGTTCAGTCAGTTCGGCTTCGGCCGGCGTCAGCTTCGCCAGTTCGCGTTCGATGAAGCTGGTGTCGATGGTGTTGGCACGGACATCCGGATGGGTAATCAGCGCCGACAGGAACGGGATATTGGTGACGATGCCGCGAACGTCGGTTTCCTGCAGGCCGCGATTGAGCCGCGAGATCGCGAGATCGCGCGTCGGCGCCCATGCGATCACCTTGGCCAGCATGGCGTCGTAGTTCGGCGATACCGTCTTGCCCTCTCCGTAACCGGCGTCGATGCGCAGGCCGTCGACTTCATCCGGCGTATGCCACGTCCGGATGCGGCCGACCGACGGCATGAAGTTCTTGTTCGGGTTCTCGGCGTAAACGCGCGCCTCGATGGCGTGACCGTTGAGCTTGATCTGATCCTGCGTCAGCGGCAGCTTCTCGCCGAACGCGACCCGCAATTGCCATTCCACCAGATCAATGCCGGTGATCAGTTCGGTCACCGGATGCTCGACCTGAAGGCGGGTGTTCATCTCGATGAAAAACACCTCGCGGCCGTCCGACACAAACTCGATGGTTCCTGCTCCAACATAGCTGACCGCTGCTGCGGCCTTGCGTGCTGCCGCACACACAGCCTCGCGCTGTGCCGGATCGAGCGTCGGCGACGGCGCCTCCTCGATCACCTTCTGATGGCGGCGCTGAAGGGTGCATTCGCGCTCGAACAACGACAGCAGGTTGCCATGGCTGTCGCCGATGATCTGAACTTCGATGTGACGCGGGTTTTGAACGAACTTCTCGATCAGCATGCGGTCGTCGCCGAATGCCGCCAGCGCTTCGCGCTTGGCGCTGACGATCGCCGCCGCCAGTTCATCGGCGCTGCGAACAACACGCATGCCGCGCCCGCCGCCGCCCGCCGATGCTTTGACCAGAACCGGATAGCCCGCCTTCTCGGCTGCCTTCGCCAAGGTCGCGTCGTCCTGCGCGTCGCCGTGATAGCCGGGCACCAGCGGCACGCCGGCCTTTTCCATCAGCGCCTTGGAGCCGGACTTCGAGCCCATCGCTTCCATCATTTCGGCGGTCGGGCCGACGAATACGATGCCCTCCGCAGCGCAGCGGCGCGCGAACTCGGCATTCTCCGACAGAAAACCGTATCCGGGGTGGATCGCTTCGGCGCCGGTCTTCCTTGCTGCTTCAAGGATGCGATCGACATTGAGATAGCTGTCGCGCGCCCGTGCCGGTCCCAGCAGCACGGCATCGTCGGCCATCGCGACATGAAGCGCATCCGCATCCGCTTCAGAATAGACCGCGACCGTGCGCAGTCCCATGGCGCGCGCGGTCTTGATCACCCGGCAGGCGATCTCGCCGCGGTTGGCGATCAGCAACGTGTTGAAGCGGCGATACAGCGCTGCGGACTTGGTGGCGGCTTTGGCGTTCATCGGATCAGGTCCACGACGGTTTGCGCTTTTCAAGAAATGCGGAGAGGCCTTCGCGGGCCTCTGGCTTGGCGCGCACATCGGCGATCAACTGCGCGGTCTCGGTCATCAAGGCTTCGTCAATGGGACGGCTGGCGATGTCGCCTGCGAGCTTCTTGGCAATGCTGCGCGCTCCCGGCGCTGCGGACTTCAATTGCTTGAGCAGCTTGCCGATGCGCTCGTCCAGCGCATCGGGCTCCACCACCTCATGCAGCAGGCCGATGCGCATTGCTTCGTTCGCATCGAACACTTCCGCGGTCTGGAAATATCGCCGCGCGGTGCGCTCGCCGATGGCGCGCAGAACGTAAGGGCTGATCATGCCCGGTACGATGCCGAGACGAACCTCGGACAGGCAGAACGTCGCGCTCGATGTTCCGATGGCAATGTCGCAGGCAGCGACTACGCCGACACCGCCGCCGTAGATCGGACCTTGCACCCGGCCGATGGTGGTCTGGGGCATCCGATCGAGCGCGGACAGCATCCGCACCAGCGGCAACGCATCCTTGATGTTCTCGTCGCGCGTGTATGTGCCCGCTTCGCGCATCGCGTTGATGTCGGCCCCGGCGCAGAGGCTCTTGCCCTCGCCCGCAAGCACCAGCGTCGCAATCGAGCGATCGGCGGCGATGCTCTCGAACGCGGCACGCAGTTCCTCGATCAGCGCCTTGTTGAGGGCGTTGTTCAGTTCCGGGCGGTTCAACGTGACACGCGCCACGTCGTGATCGCGTTCGATGCGGACAAGATCGCTCATCGTTATGCCTTGCATCACATTCTGAACACGCCGAACTTCGGCGGCTCGATCGGTGCATTCGCCGCGGCAGACAAACCAAGCCCAAGCACCAGCCGCGTGTCGGCGGGATCTATCACGCCATCGTCCCACAGCCGCGCGGTGGCGTAATACGGATGACCCTGCGTTTCGTACTGCTCGCGGATCGGGCTGCGGAACGCATCTTCTTCCTTGGCCGACCACATTCCGCCCTTGGCCTCGATGTTGTCGCGGCGCAATTGGCTCAGCACCATCGATGCCTGCTCGCCGCCCATCACCGAGATGCGCGCGTTCGGCCACATCCAGAGGAATCTGGGGCTATAGGCACGGCCGCACATGCCGTAGTTGCCCGCGCCGTAGGAGCCGCCGATCACCACGGTGAACTTCGGCACCGACGCGGTCGCAACCGCTGTGACGAGTTTCGCGCCATCGCGCGCAATGCCGCCGGCTTCGTATTTCTTGCCGACCATGAAGCCGGTGATGTTCTGCAGGAACAGCAGCGGGATGCCGCGCTGGCAGCACAGTTCGATGAAGTGTGCGCCCTTGAGCGAACTCTCGCTGAACAGGATGCCGTTGTTGGCGATGATGCCGACCGGATAACCCCAGATATGCGCGAAGCCGCAAATGAGGGTCGTTCCGTAAAGCTTCTTGAACTCCTCGAATTCCGAACCATCGACAATCCGCGCGATGATCTCGCGCACGTCGAACGGCTTGCGGGCGTCAGCAGGCACCACACCGTAGATGTCTTCGCGCTCGAACAACGGATCGCGCGGATCGCGCAATCCGGTAGCGGAGGATTTAGCAGGATTGAGATTGCCGACAATGCGCCGCGCGATGCCGATGGCATGGCTGTCGTTCTGCGCGTAGTGATCGGTCACGCCGGACTGGCGGCTGTGGACATCCGCGCCGCCGAGTTCTTCCGCTGTCACCACTTCACCGGTCGCGGCCTTCACCAGCGGCGGGCCGCCGAGGAAGATGGTGCCCTGATTGCGGACGATGATGCTTTCGTCCGACATGGCGGGCACATACGCGCCGCCGGCGGTGCACGATCCCATGACGATGGCGATCTGCGGAATGCCCTGCGCCGACATGTTGGCCTGATTGTAGAAAATACGCCCGAAGTGCTTTTCATCCGGGAAGATTTCGTCCTGCTGCGGCAGGAAGGCGCCGCCGGAATCCACCATGTAGATGCACGGCAGATTGTTCTGGCGGGCGATGTCCTGCGCACGCAGATGCTTCTTCACCGTCATCGGGTAATAAGTGCCGCCGCTGATGGTCGCGTCGTTGGCGACGATGACGCATTCGCGGCCCGACACCCGGCCGATGCCGGTGACGATGCTGGCCGAATGCACCGCGCCGCCGTAGAGGCCGTAGGCGGCCATCGGCGAGAATTCCAGAAACGCGGTGCCGGGATCGATCAGAAGATCGACGCGGTCACGCGCCAGCATCTTGCCGCGCGCCGAGTGCTTGGCGCGAGACGCTTCACCGCCCCCGCCCGCGACTTGCGAAAGCTTGTCCCGCAGGTCAGCGACCAGAGTACGCATCGCTTCCGCATTGCGCGTGAAATCGGACGACTTGGGATCGAGTCCGGAACGAAGTGCCATTGTTTCCCGCCGCGTAACGTTTTGATCTTGCTTGCTTCCGTCCATTCCGGACGGCTTCGACCCGCAAGGTGTCACTGCTTGGCGGCTGAATGCAACCACAACTTTTGCGACGATATTGGAGAGACTTGCGTCGGGTCAGACGCCCTCAATAGGGCAAAGCGATCATCTGAAATGTCATGTCCCCGACATTTGTTGAGGCATTTCACAAGCAACGGCTTGCCGGTCTGGATGCAAGGCCGCACGCGCCCGGCCGGCGGCGCGCCTCCCGCAGAACAAATGGGACAAGACCCGCTGCGGGCTCAGTGCGTCCAGGGCTCGACGCGGCGGAATGCGAAGTTGTCCGCATAGGCCTTCACGCGCGGCTGCAACTCCTTCGGCTCAAGCACCTGGTACGGGATGCCTTCCCGCTCGCAATAGGCAACCGCGTCTTCCTTGGTATGGAAATGGAGGGTCAGCTGCTGCTTCATGTCGGTGGAGCTGGTCCACCCCATCAGCGGCTCGATCACGCGCGGCTGTTCGGGCTCATAGTCGAGCTGCCACGCCTTGGTCTTGGCGGACCCGGACTGCATCGCATTCTTGGCAGGTTTGAATATTCTGGCTGTCATGGATTCGGGGTCCTGGCCTGCTCGCTGTGGCATCGATCAGATAGGTAAAAAGCGTGCGATTCGGTGGCCGGCCAAGATCAAGATGTTGAGCATGCCCGGAAGGAGACTTTTTTACGGTGGGTTCTGGTATAGTCTGTCCGAAACGCGGTGACAACGCCGGACCGCTTGGGTCCGGATAGGCGGCCGCTCAAGTTATTTTAGTTCGATCGCATCACAAAACGGTACCCATGGAAATTCAGGCAACACTCCCAGAAAAAGGCCGCGATCTGCGGCTCGATTTCTTCCGCGGTATCGCCAACTGGTGGATTTTTCTCGACCACATTCCCAACAACATCATCAATTGGGTCACCCCGCGAAACTACGGTTTCAGCGACGCCGCCGACCTGTTCGTGTTCATCTCGGGCTACACGGCGTCGTTTGTGTACGCCAAGATGATGCTCGATCGCGGCTTTATCGTCGGCTCGACACGGTTGTGGAAGCGCGTCTGGCAACTCTACGTCGCGCACGTCATTCTGTTCGTGATCTATATCGCGGCGATCGGCTGGGTCGCGCTGCGATACGCCGATCCTGACATCCTCAACGAGTTCAACGTCGCCGGCCTGATCGAGAACCCGATCCAGACACTCGATCAGGGGCTTTTGCTGCGCTTCAAGCCGGTCAATCTGGACGTGCTGCCGCTCTACATCATCCTGATGGGCTTCTTCCCGCCAGTGCTGTGGCTGATGCTGCGCAAGCCCGACATGGTGATGATCGCTTCGCTGGTGCTGTATTTCGCGGCCCGTCAGTTCGGCTGGAATTTCTCGGCCTATCCGACCGGCTCCTGGTATTTCAATCCCTATACCTGGCAGCTGCTGTTCGTATTCGGCGCCTGGTTCGCGCTCGGCGGGGCAAACGAATCCCGGTCGGTGATCAAGTCGCAATGGCTGCTGATTGCCGGCACGATCTATCTCATCTTCGCGATGATCATGACGATGGCCGGGCGCTTTGAATCCTTCGGCGCGCTGTTTCCGAAGTGGCTCTATGACGCCTTCAACCCGAACGACAAGACGTTCCTCGCGCCATATCGCGTCATCCATTTCGTGGTGATTGCATTCTTCATCACCCGCTTTGTGCCCAAGGACTGGAGTTTACTCGAATCGAAGTGGCTCGAACCCGTGATCAAGTGCGGTCAGCAGTCACTGCAGGTTTTCTGCGTCGGTATCTTCCTGTCTTTTGTCGCGCACTTCATCCTGATGCTGAGCTGGGGCACTGTCTGGGCGCAGCTGGGCGTCTCCATCGGTGGCGTCGCAATCCTGACTGCCGTGGCGTATTACGGAAGCTGGTCCAAGAAGCAGGACAAGCCGTCAGCGCGCACGGCATCTCCAAAGGCGGCCGGGACGCAGACTTCGGCGGCGCCGGGGGCTTGATCTGCGGCTGGAGGACTGCATCTGCGGGCGGTTTTTTGCCGCCCGCGATGCGCCATTCCGCCTTGCTGACGCCATGCGAAGCGTGTATCGACTGCATTCATCGGGGTATAGCGTAGCCTGGTAGCGCGGCAGTTTTGGGTACTGCAGGTCCGAGGTTCGAATCCTCGTGCCCCGACCATCTACCCTGTTGAATCTCCTCAACTTTTCAAATGCGATTCTGACGCGATTCTGACACGCGGTTCTTACGGCGTTCTTGGCCGTGAAACTGCGCGCTTGATCGCGCGCCTGGCGTTCGTTGCGTGTGAGTTTCCCCTCTCACTCCAACAGGACGGCTGATGAAACATCCCATTCCCCGCGAAGCCTTGGACGATCGGCTCGGCTTCATCGGAACGTCTGGTTCCGGCAAAACCTACAACGCCGGTACTGCGGTCGAGATCCTGCTGGCCGCTCATAAGGCCCGCGTGATCATCATCGATCCGCTGGGCGCCTGGTGGGGCCTGCGGCTCCTTGCCGACGGCAAAACCGATTCGAAATTCAATGTCGTGATCTTTGGCGGCGACCATGCCGATTTGCCCCTCAACGAACAGGCTGGGGCTCTCCTCGGTGAGACCGCCGCCACGATGGCGGAAAGCTGCATCATCGATCTGAGCAAGCTGCCAAGCCGCGCCGCGGAACGCCGGTTTATGGTGGCCTTCCTCGAGACGATTTACCGTAAGGCCGGCGGCGAACTGTTTCACCTGATCGTCGACGAGGCCGATCTATTCGCGCCACAAAACCCGCAGAAGGGCGACGAAGCGCTGCTCGGCCATATGGACAACATTGTCCGGCGCGGTCGACTGCGCGGTTTCATTCCTTGGCTGATCACGCAACGGCCCGCCGTGCTGAATAAGAACGTCCTCAGCCAGGTCGACGGCCTACTGGCATTCAAGCTGACGTCCTCGCAAGACCGTGACGCGCTCGATGCCTGGATCGAGGGTCAGGCAGACAAAGCCCAGGGCAAAGCTATCAAGGACTCGCTGCCGACCTTCCCGATCGGCGAAGGTGTCGTCTGGCTGCCCTCGCACGGCATTCTGCAACGAAGCCAGTTTCCAAAGAAGGTGACTTTCGACAGCTCCCGCAAGCCCAAACGCGGGGAAAAGCTGAAGAACCGAAAACTGAAGCCGCTCAACGTCGGGAAGCTCAAAGAGCAACTCGCGACCGTCGTAGAGGAGGCCAAGGCCAACGACCCGAGGGAGCTTCGCGCCACGATCGCCGCATTACGCAAAGATTTGGCATCGAAATCCCTCATTATGCAAAAGCCGACTTCCGCGCCGATTGACAAGAAAACCGTCTCTGACGCCGAGGCTCGCGGCCGCGCGATCGGCAAGGTTGAAGGCTACGCCGCCGGCGTGACCGACGTCGCAAAGGCCACGGATCTGATTATGAAGGCGATCACGCCAATCAAATCGATCGTCGCTAACGTCGACCTTATCGTTCCGCAAATCCAATCAGTGATCGATCGCGCATCAGCGAAACACGTCAAGGCGGCAACGAAGGAAGCCGCCAAGAAATCGGGCTCGCCGGCGGTAGCACCCCCGCCTCCCGCCCCGCCGCGCGCGACGGTTTCCCCAGCGCCGCGCGCATCATCACCGGCTGCGGCGAGCGGTGATGGCTCTCTATCAAATCCCCAGGCGCACCTTCTGCGCGCGCTGGCGTGGTGGTTGCAAATGGGCCATCCGCAGCCGTCGCGCAGCCAGCTCGCCGCGATCGCAGGCTGGAAGGTCGGCGGCAGCAACATGCGGGGACGCCTCAGCGAGTTGTCCTCGGCCGGGCTTATCCACTATCCGGCGTCTGGCGTCGTTGCCCTGACGGAAGCGGGGCAAGCGGCCGCGCCGGCGCCGGACATGAGCGCTACGCTGGTCGATAGCATCAAGGCGATGCTGACTAATCCGCAGCTGCAGCTTTTCAACCATTTGCTGCAATCCGGCGCGACGCCGATCACGCGCGAGGATCTCGCCGGCGCCGTCGGCTGGGAGCCTGCCGGCAGCAACATGCGCGGCCGTCTCAGCGAGCTCAGCGCGATAGAGGTCATTTCCTACCCGGGCAAGGGAATGGTCTCCCTGCAGGATTGGGTGGTGTCATGAGCCGGCGAAACAAAAATCAGCTGAGGTTACCGATCAGGCGATATTCGGTGCGCGCCGATAGTTTCGAGGCGGATATCCAAGCCGCGACGCCGGCGGCCGCAAAATATGAGTTGTTCAAACGGCTGCGGGAAGCGGGCTATTTCAAAGGCGATGACTTTCGGGAATTTGTCCGCCGTTCGCCGACCGCGCGCGAGCTCCTGCGATGACGGCCGCGCTTCCCCGCCTAGAGCTCGACCCGACGCCGTCGGACTTCGACGAAGCCGTGATCCTGATCGACGGCCACGAGGAGGAAACCATCCGGATCGAATGCACCGGCGCGGCCGAGCTCGCCGCGCGCCTGGCGGCGATCGCCAATGGCCACGCCGAAACAACGAAAGCCCTTACCGCAGCGATGCACGCGTTGCGCAGCTATCAATTCAGTAATGCGTCCCCTGAGCTCGCGGTGTCGACCGCCGACTATTGCGAGCAGATCCTCAAGCAACAATCCGGAGCCGCAGCATGACCACCATCGCTCACACGTTCTCACGTCATCAATCGCTGCATGACGAAATCGCCACAAAGCATCCTTCCCTCGCCGGCGGCCTGGTCTGGTGCCGACACTGCAACAAGTCACGCCGCGTGGATCCTGCGGAATGCCTCCGCTCCGGCTGGCCGAAGTGCTGCAAGGGCCACACGATGACGATCAACCAGCCGAAGCCGGCAACGCCATGATCAAAGCCCGAATGAACAACCAGATCTTGCTTGGGCTATCCCACGCCAATCTCGATCGACTTCGCGCCGATGGCGTTAAGGGCGGAATTCACATCAAAGGCGCCGAGCTATTGCTCGATTTCGATATCTACATCACAGCCGCGCCGAACGAAGGCATTCTGCTCGAGGCAATGAGCGACATGATCGGGCCAGACACGAAAGTGAACATCGATAAAAGGCTCAAGTCATGAAGCTCATCATCGAAGCGACCGGCACGATAGAGCACATACACGGCTTTCCGGCGCGCGTCTGGAAGGGCCGCACCGAAAGCGGAATTGAGGTCACTTGCTGGATCCCGATCGTGCAAACCCGAAGGGACGCCGATAACGCCGAGTTTGAGCGCGAGCTCAACGAGATCGAGGTCCGTCGTGAGCTGGTCTCGATCGACATGCGAATGATCCTCTAGCCTCGATTCGAGCGGTCTGTTCCCTGCCCCGACGCGCTGTAGGACTCAACGCCACCCACAACTATATCTAGGACTGTTTGCCTAGCGCCTCAGGCTGCGCTTGAATGTCGGCATGGGTGGTAGCCGCAGAAATGACAACGATCGTCGCCGCGTCGCCGGGATCATCGAAAACCCGGACGTCGTCGTGGCCGAGGCCGAGCGCCGGCGCTGCATCGAATCCGTGAAGGCCTACAATCTGCAGCTCAAGGCATGGCACGAGGCCGAGCCCTGCCCGTCCATGGGCGTGGCCTGCATCGCTGGCTTTGGCTGGATGGAGGTCTATTGCGGCGGCTGTCGCCAGGTCGCGTCGATCGACCTGGCTGCGCTCAACGTCCATCCGTTGACGAAGGTGGTCAACATCGCCGCGCGCCTGCGGTGCGAGCGGTGCCGTGGCAATGGACCGACGGCGAAGATCCTCGAGCTAAAAGCAACTCCGCCGGAAACCGTGGCCGATCGGTACAGGCGAAGATGGCAAGCGGCAAACGGTGGCGAGAGCGCTTAATGACCGACGATGCGAATCTGATATTGCCGGTCGATGTCTGAAAAGCCGTTCCAGAAATTCAAAGAAAATCGCCCGTATTCCAACCCTGAGGCCGCCGCCCGCGAGCTGCTGCGCATCTATCGCGCTGTGCTGAAGGACGGCGGGACGCACACCTATACCGGCATCACCAACCGCGAGTTCATCTATGACGCTGGCGGAAGCGTCGAGGAATACGCAGCCGGGCGGGATTTCGGGATCGCTCAGAAATGGTTCCGGATCGACGAGAGCGGCACGCGGGTTTTCCTGCTGCCGGATGGCGAGGACGCCTAGGAACCGCCGTGCGCGCCAGCAGTTGACTCCACAAGTTGCCTTGCGTGGAGTTGCGTTGTGCCTGCTCGAAAGCGGTTTGAGCCGCCGATCCCGGTCCCGAACGGGCGACCGCTGCGAACGATCGGCGAAGCCGTCAGCTACATCGAGAAGCTTCCCAAATCAGAACAATCGGCCGCAGAGTGGGAGGATGCCATGCGCGCGCTGATCGTTGTCATCGAAGGCGATGGCCCCGCGATGTTCGCCCGCATGGGCATCATGAGGGCGCTAAACCGGCACCAGCCGCCGAAGGCGCTGCCCAGGATGAAAAGAGAGCGCCCATGGATGCGACGAAAGCCGGTCTGATTCCGCGCGGCAAATACATCGGAAAGCGCGACGGCCGGCCTGTCGCCGAGGCAGAGCATTTCATCAAATGCGCCGCCTGTGGCGGCTGGATCGACTGCCGGGATCTCGGCGCCGTCTTCGACCACGAGGGACCTCTTCCCCACCCCAACCGGCCGCAGTGACCGGATTCGTCAAGCCGTCGCAAAGGCTTGAAACGAACAATTAACCGATCAATGGAAGGTTCTGGCACTCACAGCCCGAGAGTGCCAATGAGCCACGCCGCCGCCAAACCGGCACCGATGTCCGAAAAGAGGATCGCGGCCAAGCGCCTCGATCTCTGTAGCGAGCTCGTCGGTATCCACAAAAAGCACGAGACCGTCTTTGCCAGGATCGACGAGATCAAGGCCGAGCTCAAGACAATGGCCACCGACGCCGGAGCAAACTTCAAAGAGACGATTCCCGGCAAAGGCACCGTGCACGTCGCCGGCGAAAAGGAAGGCTCGTTCAAGGGCGACTTCCCCATTCTGCAGGTCGACGCTTGGAAAGGCCTGAAATCGGCGCAGCAGGACAAGCTGCTCGAGACGGGCGTGGTGAAGATCGAGGCCCAATACGGCGGCAAGTATTACGGCGCCGTCACCGTCAAGCTTTTCTGAAGTAACAGCGCAGGAGCTGCTCATGATCTCGCCGTCGATCGGACGCATCGTCTGGTTTCATCCGCACATCAGCGAGCGCGATCCGAATGCGCAGCCGCTGGCCGCGATCGTCGCCAAGGTGCTGAGCGATCACGCAGTGAACCTCGGCGTCTTCCGCGGCGACGGCACCACGTTCGCCATGCAGAACGTCCCGCTCCTGCAGGATGATGACGAGATCGATCTCGAGCAGCCGTTCTGTGAATGGATGCCCTTCCAGAAGGGCCAGGCGGCAAAGACAGAGGCCTTGCAGGCGCAGGTCACCGCCGGCACCGGCCCGGCCGAGCTCACCGGCCGACTCGCCAATCACACGGTCGCCGCCCCCGCGCCAGGCGCGCAGGAAGCGGATCAGGCTGCAGCGGCTGCATCGCCCCCCGCGGCCGCTGCAGCTCCCGCCGCGGAAGCCACCACGGAGACCGCAACTTGAACGCCAAACGCAAAACCCGCGCCCATCTCGAGGCCGCATTACAGGCTGAGGGCGCGGCGCGCATCGAGCTTCAGCAGCTGCTCGACAGTCGCATGGCAAACTTCAAGACCGCACTCGGCGAATATGAGGCTGCGCGCAAGGCAGTCGACGAACTCAAGGAGCGTCTGGCGCTTTCAGAGGCCGAAAACCAGCGCATGCGCGGTTATCTGGCGCGCGTCCAGGAAGACGACGTTGTTCGGGAGGAACTGGTCACTGTTGGCGAACTGGACGGCGAGGCGCGGCTTGTGCCGAAGCGAAAGCCGACAGTTTTTCATGAGCCGAATGGCTACCGCGAAGACGGTCGCGCGGGCTGCAACACCATGGCTATGGCCTATGACCGCGATCTTTCGCGGCCGGCGCGGAAACACTGGGTGACGTACTGATGTGCTGGTGCACGCCCGGAATAAAGACGCCCAATTGCGGTGCGATCAACTGTCGTCCGCCAACCAGAGGATCCACGATGGACAGTCTCAAAGTCACTGACGCGGCCGCCGGCGCGGTAGCGGTCGCACCACGCGTCACGCTGGCCGACATCGAAGGCGCAATCTCGGCGCGGTTCGATCTCGGTCCTAACGCCCTTTTCACGGCGCTGGGCGCTGTGAGCACGGAGAACGGCGGCGACGGTTCGCCACCGTCATACGATGTGGTTCAGTCGCTGAAGTGCTTCTCAGTCTGCCTCCTTGTGATGAAGAACGGCTTTACCGTCATCGGCAAGAGTGCGCCGGCGTCGGCCGAGAACTTCAACGCCGAGCTCGGCCGCAAGTTCGCGTACGAAGACGCGATCCGCGAGATCTGGCCCTTGATGGGCTTCTCGTTGCGCGACAGACTGGCGGGATAGTCCCTGCCGGCGCCGCCGGCGTCAGTTGCGTGTAGGGTATGAAGACCACCGTCCGCGTGCTGCGCGGCCGCCACCGCGGCCGCACCGGCTGGATCTCCGGAGATCTCGAAAGCCGATGCGCGCGCGGTATCACGAAAGCGATCGTGAAGCTGTCCGACGACGTCGAGCTGCTCGAGACGGCAAACCTCGAGGCCGTGGCCCAGCTGGGCCTTTTCGGAGATCCACAAACAGAAACGCCGCCGGCCATGGGCCAGCGGCGTATGTTTATTCCGGAAGTGCGCTATGGGCGGCGGCTACATACCCTTGACGTAGCGAAGCACCGCGACGGTGCCGGCAGCGATCGCCACCAGGCCGCCTACCCCGCCCAGGATCTTCGTCGCCAGCCAAATGATCCCTTTGGCCTGGATCAGTAGCGTGTAGACGTCATCGAGCTTCTTCTCGATCGACTCCAGCCGTTCGTCGGTCTTGGCGTCTTTCTCCTCGAGGATCGCAACTCGCTCGTTGGTTGTCGCCAGGCGCGGACGCGTGGACATTCTAGTTACCCCCATGGCCGGCATACTCCTGGCGCTGATCGCGGACGCAGGCCTTCCCCGCCTTAATCCGCTCGTTGGCGACGGTCACCTCGGCGTCGCGCTCGAGATAGGCGCCGACCGCGTCATCGGCCGGCCCAAACTCGACAACGTCAACGGGCTCGAGGATCTTCTCGCAGATTTCCGGCACCTCAACGCGCAGCGGCGGAGCCAGAGCTGGCAGATCGTGAACGCAGCCACCCAGCAGCGTCGCCAAGCTGGCAAGAGCTAGCAGTGACGGTCTTTCCAGCCACAAGGACGGGTTTGCGCTTCGCATAATCGGCCACCTGTTTCTGCAGTGATTTCGAGAGTTGCTCGAGGGACTGGATTTTCGGCTGGTACTTCTTGGTGAGGTCCTCGGCGATCTGATCGTCGCGGGCCTTGCTGGCCGTCGCCGCCAGCGCCTTATCGTCGGCGTATCTCTGGGCCCAGCGCTCATCGAGCACGCCGTCGCGCCAGATCCACGTCGCGATCGTCGCCAGGACCGCCACCAGGATGGCGACCCCGACACGAGTTTGCAGCATGTGTCGGATGAAGCCGGCGATCGCTTTTCCCACCAGAACGGCCGTCAAAGGAAAGGCCACGCAAAAGTAGACCATGCCCGCGAAGCCGAAGGTCCCGATCAGCCACCAGATCCAGGAGCTCATAGCGGCACCGCGACGCCGAGATCGAGCGCGTCAACAACCTTGGCCCGTTTCCAGTTGGCATAGAAGCGCCAGGCCAAGCCGCCGATCGTGAGGACCGCGCCGATGACGACCAGGCTGAGCACGATGTGAGAAATGATCTCGCTGCCGTATGACAACGGCGTCAGAGCATCCTGCGCCTGCAGAAGCGTGCCGGCGACGTCGGAGTTGTTGGCGGATTGCAGTGCACCGCCGCCCACTCCGGAGGCCGTGCCGACGCCAGTCGCCAGGTCGCCAACGGCTGCGCTCGGCGGTTGCTTGGCCGTTTCGATCTTGGCCTTTCGATGACCATTGTCGGCGTACACTGGCCCCGGCCCAACAGATCCCTTCGCCCAGGCCTGGCCGGCCGATCGCACGTTGGCGACTCGCGTGAGCCAGCCGCGGCCGAACTTCGGAAATCCCTTGAGCTGGCGCAGGAACTCAACGCGCCGCTGACAGATCAACGCGATCAGCGCATCATTGTCATTCACAGCTGCGAGCGCATCGAGCGTGCCGGTACCGACATGACCGTCGATCGCGCCACGGTATAGGCCGAGCTGCGCCAGCGCACGCTGCAGCCACTTCACAGATTGAACAGGCCCCGAATTCACTCCGCCATCGAACACGACGTAATCGACGCCGTCGGGCAATTCGTCCCCGCGTACCGCGTCCCAAAACTGATGTTTGTAAAGCGCATCCCGCTCCGCAATCCAAAGCGGATGACCAATCATCTGAGGCGACAGCGTCACCCTGGCAAGGCCGCGCCGGCGCCGATCGGCGTCGTAAACCACCTGCGTAATTCCGTTGAGCGTGCGCGCGCCCGGATCGTCCGGATCGTTGCTAAAGCCGCCCTCGGCGATCCCGACGCGGCGAAGTGATTCCGGAAACCGGTTTTCCATGCGATGCCCCATACTAAAGCGGCCCGCGAATTGCGGGGGCTGGCTGTCAAAAAGCTGCGGGATTTCTAGGAGACTTGCGGTCTAAGCACCGCTAGGCGGCGACGGATAAGATCCGCAAAAGTTTTCGGCCGTTCCACGACACGAGCAACCAGGAACGCTGCGGCGCTAGAGCTCAGCACGGCGACGAAATAGATCAGAACCCTATTTTGGCCGGCCAGCCCCGATGAAACACAAAGGATCACCGGCATGTGGATTAGGTAAAGCGTGTAAGAAAATGCACCGAGCGCCGCGAGTGCTGACGTCATGGGACCGGCAGACAACAGCGCCGCCGAGCGGTTCGGCCTGGCCCATGCCATCAGGCCTCCCAGGGCAAACGTTATGATGGCCGTCGGCATGAAGGCTAAGCGAAGCATACCGAAAGTGACGATCAAGCCGAGTGCAAAGCACCAGACTGTTCGCCAGTTCCCCTCTGCGGCGAACGCGGCTGCGGCCAGGGCGATCATGCCGTAGAGAACGACCTCAAGCCGCAGCGACCATACGGGTGTGAGCACGACAGCATCGTGGCTCGTAAAGCCGAAGAATACCGAACGGACAAAGCCCAGGAGCGAGAGATCGTATCTGGCCGACATTTCTCGGCCGATCTCGGTCATCGTAAAAAACAGGCCAACCAGGGCCAAGGTCGCAAGATAGGGCGGCATGATGCGAGCGATGCGGCGGATGGCGAAGTCCACGGTGTCCACGGACCCGGTTACTCGATATTCCCGCAGGACGCTGCCGCAAATCACGTAGCCGCTGAGCACGAAAAAGACCAATACCGCCGTATATGACGCCCAGCCCAGCACGGTATTCAATGGCGACTCGCCAAGCACGGCCGAAGAGGCGTGTCCGATAACAACCGCCTGCGCGGCGATGCCACGCACGGCGTCAAGCAACGAATCATGTCGGTTCTGCCCCATGCCGACAGCATTCCCCAACGGCACCTCAATGTCACCGGAGCAGCTATGGCTCTTCCCAGCCCAATAGCATCATCGAACCCGCCGTCGCCGCATAGTAAAGGTTCATGCTTTCGAGCAGGATTTCTGAGATCGCTGCGACGTACCCCTGGATAGCCGGCGAAGACGAAGCGCCGGCCACGATAGGCGGAGGGTTCGAACTCGTTGGAGATCCATAGCTATTGCTCGGCGCGACCAGCGCAATGCCGTTTGCCTGTCCATTATTGGTGACAGACACAACGACTGAGACAGCGGCCGCCGGGATAAGGCCAGATAGGCTTACCGCCGTCCACGTGGGGGTCGAGATGCTGCCTGATGCGCCCGTAATCAACACCAAGCCGGTCGTCGTCTGTGCGAGGCCTACTATATAGCGAACCTTCTTGCCTCGCTGTTTCGTCCCCATCAAGTTTGCGGAACCTGAGACGGTACGCACATGGCCGATCAGCGCCTTGAAGGTGTATCCGGTCGGGAATGTGACCGCGGTGTCCGAGGTGTTGACCAAAACCTTCGTGGTGCCGTCTGCCTTCCCGATTGCCCAAAGCGAATACATCGTGCCGCTGGCGATCGTGAGCGAGCCCTGAAGCGCGTCGACGCCGCCGTTCGTCCCGAGATTGACCCCGGTCGAGTTTATCGGCCGCGTGAGCGTGCTGGTCCCATCCGACATGACCACGGCGTCGGCGGTAACCGACAACGTCGTATTGGTGAGGACGTCGACCGCAAGTTTTCGCGTCGTTCCTTCCGGCGAAAGCGAGGCCGACAGCGTCGATCCGGTCAACTGCAGGCCCGCGCCGAGGCCCAGTTCGTCGACGCCACCGCCGATCGTTCCCCCGCTGGTCCAGGCGTTGGTGAAAGTAGAGCCTTGAAGATCAATATGCGTCGCGTCGACCACCGTGATGGTCCAAGTGCCATTGGCTTCCGTGGTGCCCAGGACATCGAAAACGGTCTTCTTCTGACCGGTCGCGAAAGTCGACGAGTCGGCGACGCTCAGCCGGATCAGCCCAGATCCGTTGTTCGCTGCCCCGGTGATCGTAAGCGCGGCATTCGAGTTAGTACCCAACAGCTTCGAGGGACCACTCGGCTTGTAGAGCTTTCGAAGCGTGACTGCCTTGTCAGCCAGCAGCGTTTCCGTGACAAAGTCCACGCGGCCACCAATTTCAAGCCCCGTCGATTTCCATTCGGCAATGAGAGATCCGCTGATCGCAAGGCCGACGCCAGTGGCCGTCTTGTAGAAGCCCGTCGTCTGCGCGGAATTGAAGATCACCGCCGGCGCGCCGACCGTGCCGTCGGTCAGTTTGAGCGGGCCGGCCATCGGCGCGGCTCCGGAGCGCATCAGGCGCGCCGTCAGGGCGTCGCGGATGTCCTCGAGCGGCGGATTGTGCTGGCTTGGCTGGATCGTCTCGCCTACTTCGGCCAGATAGCCAGGCGGGAGCGAGTAATTTCCGTTGCTATCACTGGGCATTAGGCGGTTTTCCCCACAGCGGCGCGCGGCTCTCGGAAAGAGAACCTTTCAAGAACGCGGGAATCGGGTTAGGTGTGGCGGGCGATGACCTTGAAAATCATGCAAGCCGCCGTCTTCTTCGGAGTGCTGCTCTCGCAGGGCGCCTATCACTGGGCGCAGCGCGATCTGGCAGCGTTCGTTGTCGCTTTGCTTGCGACGATCTTCGCGACGGCGATCATCGTTGAGGTGCAGGATCGCCTTCGAAAGATCAGCGGCCGATCTGCGCCATCAGCGCCGCGGCCAGCGCCTTCTGTCCCGCCGATGCGGCCGAATGCTTTGCAGCACTTGCCTGGCGCCGATCGAGAGCATCAATAATCGCCTGAATATGCCGATCTCGTTCTGGGCCTTGCGCCGTCAGTATCCGCGCGACGTCCACGCGGGCTTGATTTTGCGCGCGCTCAGTCAACGCATTGACGGCTTTTATGCCGCCGCGCTTTGCAGCGGTTAAGGCCATGCCCAGCCAGTTGCCCGCCGGCGTGACGATGGAATTTTCGTTGAGCGTCGATGGCTTCATTGCAGCTGCCGCCGAAAGGCGCTGCGCAGTCTGCGAATTCTCGACCACCTTGTGATGGGTATCGCGGAATTTGAGGTTACGCTCGACGGTGCGCATCAGCTCCGCGGCCGCGTCATCACCGTGAACGGTCGCGATCTTTGCTGTATTCCAGCCGCCCTCGCCCTGCAGCTCACCGCGTAACGCCTGCAGGTCGTTGGCCTTGGTACCAAGCTTCCGCTCGATATCGCCTCGGCTCCCCTTCGCGAAGGCGATGCGCTCCCCGGCCTCGAGCTGCTCGAATTCGTCCAGGAAGCGTCCCGGCGACGCCGTTGTTTTGCCGTCGCCGAGGTACTTTGTACCGAGATCGACCGCATCAGCGCGGCGAGCGAGCGAAGAGGACGCGCGGTTGGCTTCGGCATAGCCGGGCACCTGACGCTCGAGCGCCTCGTTAAGACGAAAGCGCAGTTCCTTCAGCGAGGCCTGCTGCGTGCGGAACGCCGATGCCGGCACGCCGAGCCCGGGCGCATCGTATTCGATGACGTTGTCGAGTTCCTGCTTTACCTTGTGCAACACAGAAGCATTGTTCTGCGATACCGGGACGTCATCCCAAAGCTGATTTCCTCGGCCGTCGTATTGCGGAAAACCTTCGGCATCGACTCGGGGTCGCCGTTCATATCGGGTCATCATGTCGCGCAGTGTCTGCAGCGCCCGTTGCTCGAGGCCGACAGACTGCGGAATCATATCGTCGAGTTGAGCAAGGATAGGCGCGGTCCGAACAGCCGGCGCATTATCCAGGGCCTGCGGGTAGGCAACACCGTCGACTTCCGAACGGCGCGCCTTGATGGCGTTCGTGACCGTCAGCGGATCTTCGGCCGGGCCCAACGCTCGATCGACGTCACCCATGATCCGGGAATTTGTTCCGCGATCGCGCTGCGTGAGAGCCGTCTGCATCACTGATCGGCCCTGGTCGCTATTGAGCGACGCGCCTTGAGCTTTGCCGAGAAAGGCCGGACCGGCATCGGCGAGCATGGCATCTGGGCCAAGTCGATCGACTTCAGCGCGCACCGCCGCCGGCGTATCGGCTTCCATCGCCTTGACCATGTGATTGGATGCTCGGCGCGACATGCCGTCGGCGACGTTGCGGACCGCATCGAAGCCGCGCGCGGCCGCCGTGGTCGCGACTGGTGACAGGATCGCGGCGCCGATGCGCGCCGGCGTTTCGAACATCGTACCCTTCGTGGCCTGCCCAGCCGCTTCGCTCGCGGCGCCCGGCAGCATCGCCTGTGTGATCAGCCTGGTGCCGACAGTGCCCGGGCCGCCGACCGCGTTCGGCAGAAAACTGCCGATCGTCTGGGCGTACTCCTCAGCGGTGTTCTTCGGTTTGTAGAATTCGCCGGTGACCTTTTCGATGCCGTGCTCGATCGAATCCGGCGACGCCAGCTTGTTGATGTCCGCAGGCATCGGTGCGTCTTTGCGGGGACCGCTGATCGCGTTGAAAAGCGGGTCGAACAGAAATTTATTCGCGCCCGTATGCGCCAGATCCGAGAGCATCGGCACCAGGCCAGCCAGACCGATCGCGCCCTTGGCAACGCCGGTACCGCCGGCCTTCATCAATCCGAGCACGCGGCTTTCTGCGTCCGCCGGCGTGACGTCCGGCGTTGGCGGCGCTGCCTTCTCAGCCATCGGCGCAGGAGCAGCTGCAGCTGGCGCTGCGGCCGCGGGCTGCGCGCCGATCGACTTCGCGATTTCTTCAACGGTTGCGTTCTGCTCGGCCGGCGACAGCTTGAGAAAGCCGTCGTCTATCTCGACCTGACGTCCGCCAATATCGAGCGTCGGCATTATTTAACGCTCCATTTGATTCCGCTGGAGGTCGCGCCGGCAGGCGGCGCCGGTGCATCTGCCGCCGGCACCTTGATGCCGAACAGCGCGCGTTCTCGCTTGTTGGCGACCGGATCAGGATAAACCGCGTCGAGCTGTTCCTGATGGAGTTGCAGGCGCGCGACCGAAGCGCGCTCCATGATGTCGAGCAGCCGCTTGATCGAGCCTTCGTCCAGCGTGATCGATCCGCCGGCGGCCTTTTCGGCGAACTCGCGATCGCTGTTCGAAATGTTTGCGGTACCGACGGTCGCTTTCAGGACTGCGGCTACCTGCGGCGCGATCGCGGAGCGGAAGGTTTCCGTGTTCTGAATGGCTTTCGGATCCGTCACGCCGAGGAATGCGCCGGCCTTCTGCAGCGCCAGGCGCTCGTTGGCCCGGAAGCCGGTGATGGTGCCGCCGTCGCCATCGAGGGCGGCGCGCGCGGATCGAAGCGCGACCAGGCCGGTTGCGGTTGAGCGGGCTTCCTTGGCTCCTGCGTCCATCGTGTCGAAGATCTGCTTGTCGCTGCCGCCGCCCATGTTCACGGTCGTGGCGCTGGCGCGCGCCTTCGCCGTCACCCATGCCTCGTAGGGCATTGGCTTCGGCGTCAGCTCGGTCGGCTGGAAGTTCTTTTTGTAGTGTTCGTGCTCCTGGACGCTCTGCGGCGACTTCTCGGCGGCCGAAACCACCGAGATCTTCCCGCTGGCATCCTTCTGCACCAGGTTACCGTCTTCGTCCCGGTACGGCGCGGTGTAGGCCGGATCCTTCTTGAGGGCGACGGTTCGCTGGCCGGTGAGCTGGTTCACGTCCCAGATGTTGCCCGCAGCATCCGTCTCTTGGGTGTGGCGGTCCCGCGGCTTGAGCTGGGCGCTCAACGCCGTGGCGAGCGGTGCCGGTAGGAACGGATTTGCCATCACCCGGGCGATGGCGTCGACGCCAGGACGCGCCTGTGCGGGCGCGGCGGGTGCTGGCCGGGACTGAGGCTGCATTGCCTGGGCCAACGTGGCCGTTCCAGGCGATGGTCCGGAAGGCGGCTGGGCGGCCTCAGGGAGTCCACCGGTTGGCATTCCCGGCGGGAGCGCCGAAGCGCCGGCCGGTGCGAACGGCATTGCGGACGCGACCCTGACGGGCGCCGCCGGCGGTTCATCGTCGGGACTGTAGAACCGGTGACCGCCGATTTCGGTGAAATCGCCCTTCGCCCACGACGGATCTCGCCGGCCGAGCGCGGCCTGCCCGCCGGGGGAGAAGAAATGCGTCGCCCCCTCGGTCGGGTCATTGGCCCCGAAATAGGCCGCGTCGACCTGGTCACCGATCGCCTTGTACTTCGGATCATCCGGCGACAGCGCCAGCATGCGCTGTTTGGCGACGCCGCCGTTCCAGGGTTCGAACTGGTTTTTAGCCAGCGTGACGCCCGGGATGGTATCGCCGCCATAGCCGCCATCGACCGCCCGATTCCGGATAACGCTGGCGACCGCCAGCTGGCCGGCCGTCGGTTCGTTGCCCGCCTCGCCGTAAACCGTCCGGATCATGAGATCCCGATCCGCGCCAACCGGCGGATCCAGCGGCGAAGACTCGTTCGGCCCGTAAATCTTCATGGACGTGTTCGCCGGCGCAGGCCGCACCGGATCCGGTGCCGGCGTCGCCACCGGGCCGATCGAGACATCACCGGTCGGTGTAGCCGCTGGGCTCGAGGTCGCGCCAGGCTGACCACCGCGGAAAACCTCGAGGGCCTGTGCGATCGCTTCGCGCTTGCCCTTCTCCTCGGCGGAATCGGCGGACATGCTGTCGGCAGTGCCGAGCAGCGATTGCGCCACCCGCGCCGCGCCCTGCCAGGCTGACTTCACCGGGCTGTAATCCATGCCCTGCTGCATCATCGCCGCGGCGACCTGGCGGCGAGCTGCGATCTGCGAAGGCGTGAGCTGCGCGCCGGCATCGCCCCAGACGAATGGAGCCGCGACTTCAGTTGCCATTAGCCAGCTCCCATCAACATCGCGTAATCGACCATGCGATAACCGGTCCAATGCTTGCCGACGGCCGCCGGCATCACCTTCTCGACTTCGTCCGCCATCACGCCGCGCTCGCGTCGGCCCATGATCGTGTATTCGTAGGTCGGCAGGTCGAGGACGGTCGTACCAATGCGAACGATGTTCGATTTGAGCCGCCGATCGGACATCGCCATCAAGCCGGGTCCGTACTTCATCGCGGCACTACCGAGCGTGCCGGCGAGGCCGAACATGCCGCCCATGGCTGCGTTCTGATTGCCGACCGCCGTGTTGTATTGCGAGGTCTGCGCATTGAAGTTGTTATTGACCATGCCGGCGTAGTCGACGCCGCCGACGCTGGTGTTCGGCGTGTTCGTGAAGCTTGGCGCGGAGACTTGGGATCCCGACATCAACGCCGATATCTCGTTAATGGGTGAATTGCGTTCGGCCATGATCTCGCTGTTGGCCTGCCCGCGGCCGGTCAGCAGCAGCTGATTAAATGCGTCGTTCTTGCCTTCGGTGAAGCGCGTCATTTCCGCGTTCCAGGCCGCCGAGCCGGGCTGGATGCCCTGGTTAGACAGGCGCGTGCGCAGTGCATCCTCATCTTTGGCAAATCGCGGATCCAGCCGCGCGGAGCCAAGCTCCATCAATCGCGCTTCGGTCGCCTCGTTGCCGAGCTTCAAATTCGTTCCGAGCAAGTCCCCGATCTTGGCGGATTGATCGACGCCGATCTGTCCGATGTTCGACTTGGTTTTGTTTGTCAGATCAAGCAGCGCCTGCTGCGCCGGCGATAGCGTCTGCGTCGCCGTGAACTTCGGCACGGTATAGGTTTTGCCGTCGGCGCCGGTGAACGTGGAAGTGCCGGTCTGATCGTACTTCAGCGAGCCGTCCGGCGTGACCTGGTCGGTCATGTTCAGCAGCTGCTGCGTGACGGCCGTGTTCTGGTTCATCTGGCCCTGGGCTTGCGCCGTGGCCATCGGATCCGGAGCAACCGGCGGTGCGGGAGTGTCTTTCGCCATTAGCTTCTGCCCCTATCAAATCGGTTCGCACGCCAGTCATCATCCGCAAGCGTCAGGATGTGCTCGGCCTCAGATCGGCCGCGCAGCCTGGGGATGACGTATTCTTTGAAACCGTAGGCCTTCGCGATGCGCAGCATGGGCGCGTTATGCTCAGAGACCCGCAGCACTGCGAGCTGACAGCCAAACAGCTCAAACGGCACGGTGAACATTGCCTTGAGAACCGGCCGCGTCAGCCAGCGCTTGTCGATCGACGCGGCGCTCATTTCCATCACGCCGTCGCGCCGACTGAAGTGGTGGTACAGCACGCCGGCGATCAGATCCCCGCCATCGAGGACAGCAAGCGAGCAGAAGCTCGAGAAATGCCCGCCCTCGCCGTAGATCACGTTTGAGACAAACTCGCCGACGGCTTCGTTGAATTCCGGGCTCTTTTGCGGATCCGAGAACTTGACCCCGATCACGAAGCGATATCGCCCTGGTCATAGGTCATATCGATCACCACGAGCTCGGCATCGGGAGGAACAAGGCTGCCGCTGGTGATCTGCATAGCCGGCGCGATCGCGTAGCCGCTGCCGCCGACCGGCTGCCAGCGCTGATAGATGTTTTTCTGCGCCGGCGCGCTCCACGTCGCAACGCCCCAGACACCGACGCCCCAGACGTTACCGGTGGCGACAGTGCCGTCATCCGGTGCCGTCGGCAGATTCAGCTTGTAGTCGGCTTGCAGCGATAGTTTCGGAATGACTTCCGCCGAGGCTCGGATCGTGGCGCGCATCAGCAGCGACGTCTTCAGCGAGGCCGGCGCTTTGAGTGGGTCGAACAGCGGAACGCAGGTCGCGGTATACGGCAGCTCCTGGTCGGCGCCGGTGACCTCGGCCTCGATGATCTTGCCGTCGGTCGATCCAAAGAACAGCCGATCCTTGAAGAGCTGCAGGCAGCGGCCGTTCCATCCGGTGTAAAGTCCCCAGGCGCCGGTACGCGCATTCGCCACGAACATCTGCGGCTGATCGTTCACTCCGGTCGGGATTGCCACCACGACCATCTGTTCGGTCGGCCAAACCTCGCAGGCCCAGCCGGTGCCCGCGCGAGCCGCGACCGTTTCATTCCAGGCAACCTCGATCGAATAGGAGATCGCCGCCGGCGAAAGTGCCGAATAATCCCGCTGCATGGCCTGGGACAGCGGAACGAAACCGATATCGGTCGCGATGACCAGGTCACCGCCGGCCGGAATGTGTGCCTTCGGGCCCAGCGGCCGCCCTATCCGATACACGCCGACTTTAGTCCAGGTCGCAGCCGAGCTCGGATCAGCACCGGTGAAGACAGCCGCCTCGCCCTTGGTCGAGACGAACACGCAATACTCGTTCGGACCGTTACCGCTTTCGATTGACCAGGTCGCGCCGAACAGCAGTGAGCCGCCCTTGGTGAAAACTCCGCCGAGCGGAAGCAGTACCGCAGTGCCTCCGAGGCTATCGACCGGAAGATACCAGGCGTTGAGCGAGTCCTTCTGCGTGAAGAACGCACGCTGTTTGTAAATCCATACCGTGGCCAGCGTCTTTGGATCGAGCCCGGCGGCTGAGATCGGCGTTCCAGTTCCCCAGGACGTCCCGTCAAAGAGCTGCGGATCGTCGGCGCCATTGACAGCCCGGAGGAATATCCCGCCAGGCGTCGATGATTGCGCGACGGACCACTCGCCCGACGTGAGGCCTGAAACTACCGAAGCCGGAGAGCCCGGCGTCGAAATATCCCAGATGTCGGTCTCGTTGGCCGCGAATAGCTTCTCATTGCCGCCGTTCACATAAGCGAACAGCGAGTCGACCGTGCCAACGCCGGCGGCGATGGTGGAGAAAACACTCGAGCCCTTCCGAATGCGAATGCCGGTCGCCGTCGGGAAGTAATTTTCCAGGACGAAGGCGCCATTGACCTTCGATCCGTCCGGACGCCTCGCACCAGGCGTGGCGAGATTCTGGTTTTTGATCCAGCCGCCGACCGGCGCGGGGAAGCTCGCCGGCTTGGCAATACGTGGCTTGTTCGCGGCGGCTGGCTTTCGCATTACCGAACCAGCACGCCGGGATAGGCAAGTGTCGAGCTCGACGGCACGCGCTGCGTCCCGACCGTGAGGATGTTGGAGCCCTTGTCCTTGGCAATAGCCTTCTCGAGCGCGAGTTCGTAGTTTTTCAGATCCTCGGCATATTCCATCCGCTTCTGCGATCGCCAGCGCCAGATCAAGCCGAGTGTCAGCAAGCGCTCGGACAAGTCGAATGTATCGCTATCATCGGTGAACGCTGGCTTCGAAGCGCCGCCGGTTCCGGTTCCGGTTACGATCGCCTTGCGGATGTAGTAAAATTTGGCCATCTCCGCGATCGGCAGCGGCGGGAAGCTTTGAAACTTGCCGCCGAGAATGATCCAGTTGCCAGGCGTGCCGCTGATGGCGGTCTGCTGGATATAGATCCATTCGTCGAGATCCCGCACTCGCCGGAAATTCGACGTCTGCCAGTCCTTCGAATGGACCTCCGCCTTCTTCAGCATGCGGTCGTAGTTGCTCGGCAGGTTGAAGGCGATCGCAGCGCCGTCGCCGGTGAACTGGGCGAGTTCATGAAGCTGCCGCCAGTCGTACTGCTCAGCGATGTCCGTCGCGACTTCGGTGGCGAGATCCGCCAACTCCATCGCGAAGGCATCGCTGGTCGAGAACAAGGTCGTGGGTTTGACGCCCAGCAACCTTATTCCGGCCGATTGTGCGGCAGAGAGAACGGTCACGCGGCCGCCTCAGTGCCCTTCGCCTTTTCGGCGAGCGCAGCGTTCACTTCGTCGGCCAGTTTCACCAGCGCGGCATGGCTGGTTCCGGCCCGCGGTTTCTTGCCGGTCGTTTCCTTGAGCCAGTTGACGATGTCTTCGGCCGCCATGACAAAGAATGGCGAGTCGCCTTCCTTGCCCGGACCTTCGCCGGCTTCAAAATCGTCGTCCTCACCTTCACCGACTGCATCATCACCGGCGGTGCCGACGTCGTCGTCGCTCGCCGCTGCCGATGTGGCAGTTGCCGTTACCGGTTTGGCAGTTGATGCAGACACCTTGGCTTCCAGGGCGGCCAGACGGCGCTTGAGCTCGACGTTCTCCGCTGCATAGGAGGACACATCCGCGGTACCGGCGGCCTTGTCGATATAGGCCTGCGCCTGCTCTTTCAGAGTGCGACCGCCCTGCCCGAGCTGCTTGAGCGGCGTGCCGTCGAGGGCGGCCAGCGCTTCGGCTGTGTGGATATTGAGCGCCTTGAGCTCGAGGCGCTTACCCTGGGTAAGGAACGGCAACTCCGACAGCGGCGTGCCGGACGCAACCTGCGCCTCGCCATTCTTGAATTTCCGATACTGTTCTGGATACGCCAGCGCGTACGTCAGCGGTTCGCGCTCGCCGGTTTCGGCATCATCGTTCCATTTGAAAATTTCGTGCGCCGGAAACACGCCGACGGTCTGACGGTTCGCGGCAAAGCGCAGCTCGCAGACCTCCATGTCGACATAGATCGGGCGGCCGGCCTTCTTCGACGCGACGTCGTCCTTGGTCGAGTGCATGCGGAAAATCGCGACCGTGAGGTTCTCGGTGGCGAGCTTGTCAATCTTGGGCATGGGAAACCTTCCGTCTGAGGGAGTGCAAGGGGAAAAACCCGCCGCGGCTGATCCGCGGCGGGATCTGTCGCGAAGCCGTTAGGCCGCGACCGCGTCGTCGACGAACGGATGATCGATTTCGATCTCTGCCAGGCCGGCGGACGGCGTGCCGTTTGCAGAGGCGAACTTCGCGTTTTTGACCCGATCGCCCGCCACGACGGCGTCGTCGAGCGTGCCGGCGGTGGCGGTCGAATAGACGTTGCCGTTGTCCGACACGGTGCCGGCCTTCACCACGGCCTTGCCGCGGATCTGGTACCAGCCGCCTTTGTTGGCGCCGTTCGCCGACATGGCGATCGCCACCGAGCCGATGTCATTGGCGGCCAGGAGCGACGTCGACCAGTCGTCGGGATTGTAAAGGACGGCCGAGCCGACCTCGGTATCGGCGACGCCCTTCAGGAAGATGAATTCACCGTTGCCGTAGGTGGCATCGATGGCCTCGATGGTGCGGCCCAGCCAAGGGCCGTACGAGCTGCGGCCAGCGATCGCGCCGTCCGCGTTGCTGGATGCGATCGGCGGAAAGCCGAGGCTCGGGGTTACAGGAACAAAGTTCGACATGCGCGAATCTCCTCACGCGTTCTGATCAATGTGATCGGTTGAATTGCCTTGAGCTCGAGGCCCGGCGGCGCGAGACCGCCGGATCAGGAGGCTTAGGCGGCCGGGTTGCTGTCGCCGAGCTTCCACTGGAAGAGCGGGTTCTCCATGGTCAGCTCGCCCATGAGGCCGATGTACTGGACAACAGCGTCCTGGTTGATCGGCATCATCGAAGAACCAATCTTCGAGAAGTTACGCTCCGGGTGGTAGCGCATGCGCATCGAAGCGGTTTCGATGCCGTAGGTCGTGTTCGACGGCATGTTCGATCCGATGCCGCCGTCCTGGACGATCTCTGCCTTGCGGCCGGCGCCGAAGTACTTCAGCGACTGGAAGCCCAGCTTTCCGAGCTCGGTTTCGTCGTTGATGCGCTGGATCGCGACGGTCGCCGCGTCATAGGCCGCATAGTGCTCGGCCGAGCACAACAGCAGATCGGCGCCGCGCTTATTGCGGGACCGCTGCGTCATGATCCGGTTGAACATCGGGCGGATGGTGGTCGCGTTGACCTGAGTGCCGATATCGGTCGCGAAGGTGTGCGCGTCGAAATACGACGTGCGCCAGATCGCATTGTCGACACGGCTGATACCGCCGTACGAACCTGCGTTCGTGACCGTCGGGATCGCCAGCTGCAGGCCGCCGAGTTCCTTGCCGCCAAAGCCGGAGCCGTTGGAATGCAGGGACGCGTCGGTGACGTCCTCGAGCTCGCCTTCGGCCGCCTTGATGTGCGACTTCATGACGTCCTTGAGCTGGTTGGTGCCGGAGTTGTTGAGGATCTCCTCGTTGGAGAGCACAACAGCCACCGCCAGCATCTTCGGCGTATACTCAGCGTCGTTGAACAGCTCGGCCGGACGCGGGTTCAAGAAGTCGAAACCGTTGTACCAGACAGCCGATCCGGTCTTGTTATAGAGCAGGCGCTGACGGATTTTAGGACCCGAGTACGGCTCCCACAAACCCTTGCGCTTGAGCGTTGCGAGCAACGCGTTGGAATTGGACACCAGGTCCTGGTAGCCGGCCGAACGGTCCTCGAGGGCCAGAGACAGGATTTCCTGATTCTTCTCGACAGTGGTCAAGGGCATGCCGCCCTCCTATGAGAAATGACTATCCAGCGGCCGCGAACGCGCGATCGATGGCTTCGTCGATTGATTTGGAGTTCTTCTTTGGCGCTGGGTCTGAGCCAGCCGAGGGAGAACTGGTGATAGACAATGAGCCTTTACGGGTTTGAGCCGCGAGCTCCTCAGCGTTCGCCGCAGCGGATGAGGCTGCCGGCGGATCCTTGTCGGCCTTGGTGGCCGTCGTTTTCAGCGACGCGAGTGCCGGGAATTTCTGAAAGACCCGAGCTTCGGCGTCGTCGAGATTGGCTGCACCTTCGCGCATTTCGTTGGCAATGTGCGGCGCGATCGCTTCGAAGTAAGGCCTGCTCTCGGCCCACTCGCCGATATGAGTTTCGATCGCTTTGACGTGTTGCTGTTCGGTGTTCTTCGTGATTCCGGTGACGCTCTGCTCGAGCCGCTGCACCGTGGCCCGCAAGTCGCGGATCGTCGCTTCCTGCTGGCTGCGCTCCTGGTCGGGTGTTTGACCGAGAACGATCTGCGCGACTTCCTTGAGCGAAACGCCGATGTTCTCGCAGACCGCCTCGATGCCCTTGAGCGGGTTGGTCCGGAGAAGCTTCTCCAAGTTGGTGTATTTCGTCAGCGCCGTATGGACGTCGGTGCCGCTCTCTTCGGCCATCTGATGAAACGGCGCGATCTTGCTGTCTCGCTCGGCGGCGACGCGGTGCTTCTCGATGCCGGCGGTGAGCTCGCGCTCCATGCGCGCGACTTCTGCCTTCACCGGCTCCGGAGCCGTATCCCATACGGCCTTGGCATCGGCGGAGAACCTGGCCGGCGCCGGCGACGTCGAAGCTGCAGGCTTGGCAGCAGGATCGACCGCCGCGGGCTTATCAGTGGCCGCCGGCTTCGCGCCAGGCTGATCGCCTGGCTTTACCGCTGGTTCTGCAGCTGCAGGTTTTGCGGCAGGATCTTTGACGTCCTTGGCATCCTTCGCCGGCGCGTCCTTGGGATCCTTACCGGCAAATTTGCCATTATCGCGCGGCTGCTCGGACTTGATCGGCTTCGGAGCGTCCTTGCCCGCCTTTTCGTCTTCATCGACCTTCGCGATGGCGCGATCGAGCGCGTCGTCTAGCGTAACCGGCTTCGATTTGTCAGCTGCAGGTGCTGCAGGCTCGCGCTCGGTCGAGATCGGATTCGGCGGCGTAACCACCTGGTCACTGCCGGACACGTCAATGGGATCAGCCGACGCCGCAGCGCCACCGGTATCGATGGTCATGTGATTTTCCTGTCTGAGAGGGTGCTAGCGAGAAACCCGCTCGCCGCGGTTGAACTTGGCGACGGCCTTGTCGACCGTGTCCGCAATGGCCTTGTCGTCGATCGGCTTCTTCTTTCTAGGGCGAAGCCTGGCCGGATCGTTTCCAACTTCTATGACGCCGGCGGCGCGGTAGGTCGCGCGCAATGCCGACTTCGACTCGTACATCTTGCCGTCGAGCTGAGACTGGACTGGCTCCATGTGATCTGACGCAATCCGCGGGCATGGCAAATGCGAGCGCTTGGGCTGCGGCCGCACTTTCTGCGGAATGACAATCTCCTGGGAGAAGTCGATCAACTTGTAATTTTCGCGATATGACATCCCGCGATCTCCTACGGTTCTTCCGGCGGCGGTGTGCCGACGACAGGAAGCCCCCCGCTTTCGACGATGGTCACGGCGGTGCCGGCGCCGTTGGCGGCGACCTCAACCGGCGTGCCGAGACCGTTCGCGGCCTCGGTGACCGGAATGCCGCCGCTCTCAACGATCACGATCGGCCAAGCCATGCGCGTTCCCCGATTTCATGCCGCGAGCAGAAGAACAGCCAAGGCGCGGTTCTTCCGGATGCGCGCTTGCTCGATGATTTCGGCCCGCTGTCGGGCCTCTAGCCGCTGTTGTTCGAACTGGCGGACGAGCTGCAGCGCCTGCGCCAGCGAGACGCGCAGATCCTCGAGCCCTTGATCTCGCATGACCTGAATGGCCACACGCGCAATCTTGCGCTCGACAGCCGGCGTGATCGTTTCAACCGGTGTTTCAGGCTCCTCGAGGACTTCCCGAAATGCTCGATCGAGCGCGCGATCGAGCCGTTCTTGATTGTCCTTGTCGCGTTGTTCCCGCCGCTCATGAACGCGCTCGATCGCGTCATATTCAGCATCATGGTCCCGCGGATAGCCGTCAGCCTGATCGATGGCGACCGGACGTCCGCCCAGGAGCCGGCCTTCGTCCGCTCCATCAGCACCAGCAAGCGAACCTTGAACGAGGACATGGCCGAGCACGGCTGCCTGGTCGGCGCCCTCGCCGGCAGCAAGATCTCCGGTTTGTGTCCCCAGGCCTTCAAACGAACCGGCGTCGGCGATATCGGACCCTGAAAGCGTGCCGCTCGCAGGAACACTGCCAAGCAACGCTACGGCGTCGGCGCCATCAGTGCCAGCGACCGATCCCAGAAGGAGAACGCGTCCGCCGATCGCGGCGATGTCTGCGGCGTCCGGCGCGTCCAGCCCGCCGGATACAATCACCTGGCCGGAAATTGAACTCTGGTCGGCTCCGTCGATCGCAGCGATCGTTCCGGCGACGATCGCGTCGCCTCCGCTGGCTACAGCATCTGCCCCTTCGACGGCAGAGAGCGTACCGGCAACGATGACGTTGCCGCTGATATCTGCAGCGTCCGCGCCATCGGTGGCGCTCAAGCTGCCCGATAGCGCGCCGATGCCCGAGAAATCGCCCGAGTCAGCGCCATCGATCGCGGCAAATGTGCCGACGTAGCGAACGCTCCCGGCAATACTGCCGGTGTCCGAACCTTCGATGCCGGTTAAAGGGCCTTTGACCAGAATATCGCCGGCGATTGCACAACTGTCAGCGCCTTCCGTCGCAGCTATAGTGCCGGTCCGAACGATCGCGTTGTAGGTGATGACGATGAGACCTGGCGCACCATTGCCAGGCGTGCCGACTCCGGAAACCGTATAGCCACCGCCGCCACCGGCCCCGCCATAGAGGCCGCCGTTGCCGCCCGTATAAGACGCGCCTACACCGCCGCCGCCACCGCCGCCCGAGCCATGTGTCGAATCCCACTCGGTGCCGTTACCGCCGGCCGAGCCGCGACCCGTGACGCCACCACCGCCCGACAGAACGCCACCGCCGCCGCCGGCACCTGGACCTGCGAGCCCAGCTGCTGCTCCGGCTGTTTGTCCGGTACCGCCGCCCGAACCGGCGAAGTTATTTCCGCCCGTACCGCCGGCTGTGGACGAACCATTTCCTCCGACTGCGCCGCCGCTGGCACCGCCACCGCCGCCCGCGCCAGCATTGCCCGCCCCTGTGTTCTGCCCTCCGTTTGCACCATTGCCGTTAGGGCCTGCGGCGCCGCCGCCGCCCGTGCCGGAAACGTACGCGCCACCCTGCGCACCACCATTGCCGCCGGATCGACGTGTCGCGCCGATGCCTGAAGCAGAGGCGCCACCGGTGCCGCCCGAGCCACCCGTTCCGCCGGTGCCGCCTTTCGCGCCCACACTGGAAGCCGCGAGACTGGCGCCGTTGAACCAGGTGTCGCCACCAGTAGCCCCGCTAGGATTTCCGCCATTGCCGCCAACGCCGACAGCGATCGCAACGGATGCAGCGGGCGTGAGGGCGAGATTGGCAATCTTGGAATATGCGCCACCGCCGCCGCCGCCAGCAGCCGTAGTGCCGCCGCCAGAACCGAACCCGCCGCCGCCGCCAGCGCCGACGACTTCAATCGAGTTGTCAGACGAATTCCAATCACCGGGAACCGTCCACGTCGAACCCGAGGTGAGGAAGACGACCTTTGTAGCCAAGGTCTATTCCTACCGCCTACGTCGCCTGATCATCAGACGCCGCTGGTGTTATGGGTGAGCGTGCCCGAAGTCAGCTGGACGGTCTGGCCCGCCGTGATCGAAACCGAGTCGAGATTGATGTTGCTGCCAGACGTGCCGACGGTCAGGCCCGAGACGACGATGTTGCCGGCGGAGTCCTTGATACGAGCCGCCGCGGCAGTACCGCTCGCGTCAGCAGCGGTGTCCTGGACAGGCGGCGAAAAGTCGAAGGTCAGAACATCGCCTGAAACCGAGCCAGCGGGATCCTCGAGCGGGATCGTTGCGAGAACGAGGGCCATGGCCGTTGTTCCGATCTCGATGAAGCCCGGGCCTGACCCGGCATTGATTGCGTCAAGCACGGCCTGCATGCGCGAAGTGCGCAGGCCTGCAGCATAGATAACAGCCATTAGTTAGCTCCTGCGGTTTGAACCCCGATCGGGTTGCCCTGGGAATCGCTCACGATCATTTTCGGGGCCGTCAGCGCCGACACGAGTGCGGCATTCTGCTGGGCCATCTGATCGGTAAAGGTGCTCAACATGTCGGCCATGAGATCGTGGGGCCGCTTGTAGCTACCGGCGGCGCGCGGCTGCCGAGCCGCCCGCGGCTTTCTCGGCGCCGGTGGTGCGGGCTCGGATCCGTCGCCGGCAGCGGCCGCATCGGCCTCGGCGTCGATCACATCAAGCTTTGCGTCGGCCGCCGCGGTGGTGGCTTCCGTCTTGATGCCGACATGCTCAATTTCTCGATCGAGCTTCTCCAGCGCGAGATCGCCCTTCGTCATCTCCTGGGCATGGCGCTCGGCCTCGTCCGCTCGCTTGGCGTCGAGCAGCTCGATCTGCTTGTCTGTGAGCCTGGATTTGTCCATGCGCTCCATGCGGCGCGCTTCGGACGCATCCGCCTCGCGCTGCTCGTTGATCTTGCGTTCGCTCTCGGCGTTCGCCGCGTTTGTCTGGGCCTCGAGCGTGGTCTTTTGGGCATTCGCCATCCGCTCGGCATTGTCGACCTTGGCCGCCTCGGCATCCTGCTGTGCCTTCGCCTGTGCCTTCACGACTTCAGGATCCGGCGGCTTCGGCTGGCTGGCGACCTGTTTCATCCGATCGGCGAATTCATCGATCACGCCCTCGAGCTGGCGCCCTGCCCGGAATTGGCCGGCGACATACTTGAGCAGCTCGGCCGCGAGTTCGGCCGCTTGGGGCTGCGCAGCGACCAGTGGCAGCGTCTTCTCCATGAAACCGCCGACGGCCGTGACAAACTCAGTGGCGCGCTGCTTGGCGGCATCCTCGTCCGGCTGAATGGTCGAGTCGGTTTCAATATCGAGGGTGAAAGCCCGCGTGCGCTGTGAGCGCAGGAGCTTCATCACAGCTTCGATCGTGGGCGTCTGCTTCAGCTTGTCGATCTGGCCCTTGAGGCCGTCGACCTGCTGTTTCGCCTGGGTGAGGAGCTGCTGGGCCTGCTGCGGGTTTTGCTGGGCCTGCTGCTGCAGCTGAGGATCCGTCTTCGCCTTCTCGACCTGGGCAAGGACCGCGAGGATCTGCTGCTCGATCGGCGCCACCTGGGCGGCAATCATGGCGTCGGTCGGGATATCGAGCTGCGACATCTCGAGGAGCGTCGCAGGCGAGAAGTTCTCCGCCATGATCTCGGCCGAGATCTGGGTGATGTCGAGCGCGATGCGGACCATTTCGGCCTGCTTGTCGCGGATGCGAACCGAACCGTACTGGCTCTTGAGCTTCTGGGCGCCGAGGGTTTCGCTGGCCTCAGTCTGCCCGCGCATGATGTCGGACAGTCCGGTGACCTGATAGACGTCCTCCATCAGCTCTTTGCGTAGCGTGACGCATTGGGTGATCGTGGTTGCGATCTGCTCGAGCGGCAGCCAGACGATCGTGTCCTTCGGCGCCGAGCCGCCCAGCGCCGTCCAGTTCGATATCGGCACCAGGACCTGGTTGTCGCTGGTATTCTTAATGGCAGCTTCGATCGCGTCGCCGATATCGCCGGCGCCGGCTGGATAGAAGCCGCGAACGCGCAGCGCATCTGACAGCGCGGCGATCCGGGACGTGAGCTCGTTAATTTCCTCGAGCTGGTCTTTGTAGAAAACCGCGTCCGGTACCGGGATCAGCGACCGACGCTGCAGCGTCGCATAGGCCGGCTTCGGACAGGGGAAGAAGCCCTCGAGCTGCAGGTGCGGCTTGCCCTCGTCGAGAACGACGTCGCAGCCCTCACCGACCCAGACAACCTTGTTCTGGCTTTTGCACCAGAGCTCCCAAACGCCGGCCTTCTGCTTGCCGTCGTCGGAATCGGCGTCATCTGTCCGGACCGAATAGGTGGCGTTCTTGTATGCGTCGCCGGACGTCTTCTTAAAGCGCTTGCGCATCGCCGACTTCGCGAGCCATGAGCGCTTGGCGACCCAATCGACTTCCTTCCAGCCGCGGGCCGGATCGTGCAGGAAGTCCTTTCGATCGGCGTGATCGATACAGACCCTTTCCGCAACCTTGCCGTTCTTGCTGGCGGCCTCATACCGCAGCCAGGCCTGCCCGCGGGCATTGATGACCAGGTCATCCCGGATCCCGAGCATGACGTCGTTGATCTGCTCGCCCTTGAAGCCGACGATCGCGCAGCGCTCGAGCAGCTCGGCGGTGGTGCGAACGAGCGGCTTGCGATCCTTGAACAGCGGGACAACCACCGGCACCGGTGCGCGGGAATAGATCGAGGGCTTGAGAACCTCGATGTTCGCCCAGAACAGCTGGAATTCCCGATCGCGTTCCGTCTTCGAAAGCCGCTCAAGATTGGCATACAGCTTATCGATGCTGTCGGCCTTGTCCTGGTACGTGCGGAAGATGCGCTCGGCCTCTGTGATCTTGTCGAGCCATAGCTTCGACGACTTCGGCTCGGCCAAGGCCGACGACGAGTCGCCGCCGCTGCCCTCTTCCAGATCCTCGATCTCGTCCGACATGGTCGCGTCGGTCACGAGAGAGCGTGCCTCAACGCCTGCGCGGCGGTCCAATCCTGTGGCCGCAGATATTTGACGATGGCGCCATCCACGCCGTGGACACTATCCTCGACATAGATGGTGTCGACGTACTTAACGTTCGACTCCATAACGGGAGCATTACTGTTGAAGTCGGCCGCAGCCGGCGCTGAGATATAGCGTCGGACAACAATGGATTTTTCACCGTCTCGAACAGCCTGACGACGGCCGTCACTGGGGCCGCCGATGCATTTTAAGCTCTTCATAGTCTGATCCTCTTTCCGCTCGAGGGCATCGGCGCCTGCGGCAGCGGCACCTGGCCGGGCTTGGGTTTCGGTGCTTCGGATTCGGGAGCTTTCCGGATCCATGGCCTGGACATGCAGCCGTAGCGAACCATGTCCGCTGGGTGATCTTCCTGGCTGGTGTCCAGATCTTCCGGTTTCGTCTCATCGTGCATCAGCGCCGGAATCGTCCGGATCGAGTGCACACAGGTGTCGAAGAAAACGAGCATCGGCCGACCGTCTTCGTCACCGATCAGGCGGCCGCGCATCTGCATCCAGCCGCTCATGGCTCCACGGCCGGTGACGCGGGTGTTATCTGCAGGTCGGAAGCTGGCGCCCGCGCCGTCCGCCTGCATCATCTCGGCGATCGACTTTCCGCCGTTCACAGCGAACGCGGCAGGATCCAGCACAGCGTCGGAGATGATCTCGCCGCAATCGAGCAACCGGATTGCTTTGCCGGTCGCCTCAGCTGACATTTTCAATCCGACGTCCGGCTTGAACTTGCCCTGCTTGTCTTTCGCGATCTGGTAGTACTCGCGATACATCACCATGCAGCCGCGCGGCAGTACTCGGCCGTCCGGCGTCAGGAAATCGTCTTCCACGACGGCAAACCAGCCGTACGCGCCAGGCTTGGCAGATCCCCAGTCGCCGGCACGAAGCCGGGTCCAGTGCTTTGGGATCGTGAACGGCTTTACGACGTGCTTGTTGCGCGCCCAGCAGTCGAAGAATGCGCCCTCGATGATGTCCCAGTCGCCGTCGCGCATCGCCTTCACGAGCGCTTCTGATCCGAGGCCGTTGAGCCGGTTCTCGTAACCGGGATCCTGGTCGGCCATCGAGGGGTTGTCCTCGAGCTTGGCCGGAATGTACTGGCGGAGCATGCCGCCTTCGTCGTTCGCCGCGCGATAGATCCGCAGCGGTGCGACGCCGTCGATAAAGGTGGCCTTCACAAACTGGTGGCCGATACCGCCAGGGTTCGCGCCGCAGAGGATCCGCGGGAACTTGCCCCTGTACTGCGCCGGCAGCGTGATGCCGACCATGCGGACGCGGTTACGCAGGAACCGATAGATCTTCTCGGTGAAGTGCGTCAGCTCGTCGATAATAAGGACGTGGATCTCGGCGCCCTGGTATTTGAACCGGTGCGCCTCGTCCTTGCAGTGGCAAAGATAGATCTTCGAGCCGTTCCAGAACCTGATCTGATCCTCGATGATGACGCAGAAGCCGCACGCCACCCAGCCGGACAGAAGATTGCGGAAGCCGCTCGGCCCTTCCATGTGGTTTTTGATCAGGTCATCGCGCAGCCGGCGGAACAGATAGACCTGCAGGCCTGGAATAGACGCGCACCACAGAATCGCGACGATGCGCATCAGGTGCGATTTGCCGCCGCCGGCGGCGCCACCGTAGAGGATCTCGGTCGCTGGTGAGTTGAACGCCAGATCCTGCTTGGGATGCAGGTCGAAGTTCAGCTCGGCGGCCTCAGCCGCTAGTGCGGCGGCCATTCACGTTGATGATCGGAACGAGATCGACCTTGCCGCTATGCTCGACCTTGTCGACGAACATGCCCAGGTGGCGACCGATATCGACCAGCGCGGCGCGTTTATCGTAAAGCTTGAATGTGGTTTTGCGTACAGCGCGTCCTTTACGCCGGCGGAGCGCTCCACCCTTCGCCTGCGGTTCGAGCAGCTTGTCAGGCGGCTGCTTGCCGTCAGTGAACTCCTCTATCGATATCTGCTGAATCGCTGCAGCCTGGTTTCGGGAAAGCTCTGACAGATCGATGATCGGATCGCCGTCCTCGTTGACGCGCGAATAATCGAGCATGTTGGCGAAGCCGATCTTGGCGAGCTCCTCGAGCACCTGCTCGGTAGTGACGGCCGCGAGCTCTACGACTTTCTCTGTGACGCGGCTCTCAAGATGAGCCAGCCGGGTCTTGACGTTAGCTTTCGTGAGCAGGCGGCTGAAACCAGACTTGGCCGCGGCCTCCGAAGAACTTGGATAAACAACGAGATAAGCCTTGTAGCCTACGCGCTGAGGATCCGAAATGTAGGCCTGCAAAACCGCCTCATGCTTAGCATTGGAGAGCGGTTTTACAGCAATTTTAGCAGCTTTAGACATGTGGTACCGCGTGGTCTGAGCACGCGCTCCCTAGTCCGCCTGGTCAAAAGAACGCCAACAAAAACTGCCGTTATGAAAGCGGCGAAATGCGCAGAATTCTGGTGTCCGTTAAGGGCGGTTATCGGACACCAGGCGCCGATCGCGCCCATCGAAAGTGATTACGCGCATACACAATCCACAGCGCGATATTGAGCGGGATGAATCCCCACGAGGCAGTCGTCAGGATCCAGAGCAGCCAGAGCGCCTGGTTTAAAAGACCGACAAGCCAAGCCTTGCGATGCAGATTGCCTGCGAGCAGCGTCATCCAAATGGTGATCGCTGAAAGCACATAAGGCAGATAGTTGGCGATCGCATAATTCATGTCGTGAGACCTCGGCCTACAGCTTCAACCGGCCTCGCGGCCTGCGGGTCTTTCAGGGTCACTGGTTTCCGAAGGCTACTGCAGCCCCTTTTTCGCGCGCGTTGCGCCCTCACGACGTCAGAGAAAATCATCGCCGGCGTGATCGTCGAAACCGCGCTCGCGGCGATCGTAGGTTTTGAGCGTGTCGACCTTCACGTGCCTGGTGATGCCCATGATCTTGAAGGCATCAATGCCGTACTCGAGCGAGGTCGTGACAAAGCCGGCGCGCAGCGAGTGGCCTGCGAAATCGTCGACGTTGGCGCCGATCGCGGCGAACGCGCGCTTCACGATGCGCGCGACCGAGCGATCGCTGAGAGCAGAAGATCCGACGCGGCCGTGTCGATCGACTTCGCGGAAGATCGGGCCCTCGATGATTCCGGCGGTGGCGATCCAGGCCTCGAGGGCCTGGACGGGCTTCAGCTTGCCGCCCCGTGGAACGGGGATATCAGCACCCTCGCCAGCCTGGTCGGTCTTGGAGCGACCGATATTGAGAATGATGCCTCGGGTGCGCCAGGTGATGTCGTTGACATTTAAGTCAACAAGCTCAGATCTCCGGAGCGCGGCTGCGAAGCCGATCAAAAGCAGCGCGCGATCGCGCAGGCCTGCGGTGGTCGCCGGCAGCTTTGCAAGAACCAGCTCGAGCAGCTCGGCCGTCGCCGGCGCCTTGCGCACCTGTTTCTTGCCGAGACGCCGCCGGATCCCGCGCATTACAGCTTTAACGCCCTCGGCGTTCGTCGGCGGCTCATGGCCCGCGGCCTTGTGCACGTAGCGGATGGCAGCGACTCGCCGCTCGATTGTGGAAGCTTTCTTCCCGCCGTCGGCGAGCTGCGCCAGGTATTGCGCGACCAGGATGGCCGTCGCCGGCAGATCGCCCTCATTCCGGGTTTTGCAAAAAGAGGAAAAATCGGCCCAATCTTTTGCATAAGCCCGCCGGGTGTTGGCGGATTTCTCGGCCGCGAGGTAGGAGCGGACCGAGGTCATCGGATCGACAAGGGCGTTCGACATGCAGCGCCCTCAAAAACATCGAGATAGCACCAACCGGCCGACGGGTATGAGCCGCGGCCGCAGCCCTCCGCGCTAATGGGCTGCCCTTGCGCTTACGCGCATCTCGAATTCAGGACGGCCTTGCGGCCGGTATGCTGTTCCCACCGCGCGATCGCCAGGCCGACATATTCGGGACTGAGCTCGATCGCGAAGCAGATGCGGCCGATCGTTTCGGCCGCGATGATTGAAGTGCCGCTGCCGACGAACGGATCGTAAACCGCGTCGCCCTGCAGCGTGTGATTCAGCATCGGTCGGCGCATGCAATCGATCGGCTTCTGCGTGCCATGACCGGTAGCCGATCGGCGGTGCGGGATCTGCCAGACCGTCACCTGCTTGCGGTCGCCCTTCCAATTCGCCGTCTTGAGCTTGCGGACGGCATACCAGCAGGCCTCGTGGCGCCAGTGGTAGTGGCCGCGCGAAATGATCAGCCGGCCCTTGTCCCAGATGATCTGTGCGCGGACCCTGAATTCCGCCGCTGCCAGGCTTTCCTCAACCGAAGATCCGTGCTTGCCGG
The DNA here is from genome assembly GCF_014203115.1 of Afipia massiliensis. Classification (GTDB taxonomy): domain Bacteria; phylum Pseudomonadota; class Alphaproteobacteria; order Rhizobiales; family Xanthobacteraceae; genus Afipia; species Afipia massiliensis. The sequence continues at coordinate 150,032 of NZ_JACHIJ010000002.1, forward strand.
AATGCCAGCAGTAAACCACGTCGCCTGGGAAGAGCTTCCAGGCCTCGCGCCAGTCGACGCGGTCATCATTGAGAACGGTGCCGACGGCGCGAGCGGCGTTGTCGCCTAGCTTTCGGCGCCAGGACGGATCGTATTCGACGCCATATGGCGGATCCGTCACCATCAACCGCGGCTTGGTGCGGCCTAGCAATCGGCGGACAAGCTCCGGATCGGTGGCGTCTCCGCAGGCTAGGCGGTGTTTACCCAGGTGCCATATGTCGCCGTTAACGACGCGAACAAACTTTGCCGGCGGAACGAAGGCCGGGGACTCGGACTGATGCATGATCTGAGACACAAACTGTCCCGCCGCGTGCGCGGTGGCGGGATGGCCGGATAGCGGCCGGATCAGGTCATGCGAGTGTGAGCTCGCGGCTCGGGTGTTTCAGCACCCTAGCCCCCGTCTCTTTCGAGCGGAGAATATCGCAAAGGGCACGCTTCGCGCGTAGCTAACCTTCACGGCTAGTCCCTGACAGCGTTTCACATAGGAACACCTTGGCAAAACGACTGCGCTCAGCGTTTCCCTTTTGATCGGGAGCCGCCGAAGCCCGCGCCGATCGGCCGGCGCGTTCATGTGGAGCTATGATGGCTCAGCTCTGAATCGCAGTGGATCACACGTCGATATTGAGGATCTGTTTCGGTTCGACCTTCCAGGCCTTGCGACCGAACATTTCCATTTCGAGCAGCACCTCGATCTTGCCCTTGTCGTGAGCGGTGCCGATGTTGGCCAGCATGCGGTGATATGGGAGAATATCGACCCACACTGACTGGCCGGGCTTCCAAGGTATCTCGCCTCCCGACGCGAGCCGCATCAGCCGCTTGTTGTCGAGCTCCATTTCCTTGATCCGGATTGCCTCGATCGCAGCCGACGCCATCACCTTCGGCCGGCCCGACGCGAAAGCCATAAAATCCTGGACGCCGCGGATTCCGCGCAGCTGGCGCCAGCGATCGGCATTCGCCGGCATCCTGATAAAGAAGTAACAAGGAAACATGGCGGCCTGGACATCACGTTTGCGGCCGCGGCCGGCGAGCTCAGTGCGATGAACGATCGGCAGATATGGATCGAGGCGCCTATCCTCGATGTCATTAATCCGCTCGACTGTAGACCGCTCGCGCGCTGGATCCGTCACCACGACGTGCCAAAGCGAAGGGCCTTCATTGTCGAGCGGCTCCGGCTTTGTCAGATCCACATAGCCGACGATATCACCTACCTGCATTCCGGTTCCTCTTGTCGGCGCGAACGGCCTCGAGCCCGAATTCGACGAGCTGGCGGTTCTGTTCGGCAAAGCTGATGCCGGCCTTCTCAGCCAGGTGGCGCACCTCGTCGAATGTTTCGTCGTCGAAGCTCACCGGAATCCGCCTCACCTCCTGCCGCCGATGCGCGGATCCGCGGCCGGGTTTCTTCCATCGCTTCATTGCGAGAAGCTCGCCGGGAAATAGGGATCGAGCGACGTCGGCGAGAAGGCGATCGGCGCGCCGACGATGATGCGCCAGCCGTCGCGGCCGCGGACCGGCAGCGGCGATTCCAGCGTCGCCGCGATCGAGACGCTGGGTTTGGCCCGCTGGATGACGCGCAGGAACAAGGCGGCGGTTTCAAAGACAGCCTCGCGGGACGGGCCGAGGATCTCGACCAGGCCGCTGGCGACGTTGAGTGTGCTGCCGTTCTCCGATAGCAAGCCGCGCCCGGAATCGACGGCAACGCCGGCAGGCAGCATGAACGAGAGGCGGAATAATCCGGGGGGTGAACGCATGACTATAACCCCTTGGCTGGAAAGGGTTACGTCAGGCTCGTTTCTGAGGCGTTAACGGGCCAATAGCGGCGCCCTGGGAAAGCGCATCGGCCGCAGCCGATCGATGTCCTCGGCCTTGGCGATCTCGGACGCCGGCACCCAGGTGGTGATCGCGATCTTCGGATAGTCCTCGATCCGGACCTGGAAGACATCCGCACACGGATCAATCACGACCGCGCGCACGAAGACAATGTCTCCGGCCTGATACAGTCGCGATGGCATGATTGCCCCTCCCGGCGAACCGGCCGCCATCATACAGATGGGCGAAAATTGGGCAATTGCAATCACTTGGCGCTCAAGGCTCGACCGGCCTTAGAGCATTCCCAGCGCCTGCATGTAGGTTTCGAGGATCGTTTCCTGCTCTTGGCGCTCGTCGGCGTCCTGCTTGCGCATGCGGATGATCGTCCGCAGCACCTTCACGTCGAAACCGCTGCCTTTGGCTTCGCCATAGATGTCCTTGATGTCGTCGCTGACGGTCTTCTTTTCTTCTTCGAGCCGCTCGATGCGCTCGATGATGGCCTTGAGCTGGCCGACGGCAAACGCGTGCGTGCCCTCCTCCTTTAGTGCTGCCGTGGCGGCCATCATCAAACTCCGGAGATGAATGCACGAAGTGTTCGGATTTCGAGGCTCTCGATAGTCCAAGGATCCAGGGAAAGGTTTGCTGTTTCCTTAGCGATCGCCTCGCGGACTTCCTCGATTCCGACCTTCGCCAGCTTTCCCGATCGCAGATCCACCATAAGATCCGCAGCGATCCTTTTTGACAGTGCGGGAACATCGATCATCAGAACTTTGCCGCTATGTCTTTGACACTGGCCTCAATATCGTCGGAAACACGATTGAACTCATCGGCCATCCGCTCGAGCGCGACGAAAAAGACGGTGATAGGCGTGGCCTGCAACCCTGAGATAACCCTGTCCTTGGATTGAACCTTGCCGGTCACGTTGTAGCGGAGAAGATCGAGCTCGCCCGCGATCTTGCTGAGCCGCTTATGAGTCGTCAGCAGCCGCTCGAGCAGCTGTTGACCATCGGACTTTGCAAGCTGCTGCTCAGCAGCTGGATCTATGCGCGCGGGATCCGCGGGGGCGGCCGACAGTTGGTCAGCGTCAGGCACGATCGTTGCTCCTCTTCAGAGAAACGGGCGGCAGCGGAAGTGCTGGCCCTTTTTCTTCTTGTTGCCGACGCTTGATCTGCTCCGAGATCAGAACGTGGAATTGCGCTGAGATCAGCGATGTGGCCGCGGCAGCCTGGATGATCGAGGCGAGAAACACGACGTCGTCGGCTAGCTCGCGGCGCCAGCGCGCGATTGTCGTTTCCGCGAGCTGTGTCGTGATGCGCATGCGCTCGGTGATGATCCGGCGGCCTTCGATTGCGATCCAGAGCTCGGCCTCGCCGATATGCACAATTTCCCCGGATTTAGCGTCTTCGGTTCCCTGCCCTGCCGAGCCGCTTTGCGCTTTTTCCCGAACATCTTGATTTATGTTTTGGTCTGCTCTGGGCGTGACGGTCACGGAGTCACGGCGTGACGCACCGTGACGCGCTGGACTTGCGGACAACTCTGCCCAGGCAGTCATGAGCGCCTTCGGCTCCATACTGTCCTTGAGCGCGATCTCGCGCTCGAGGCGCTGCTGGGGCGTTATGAGGCCTTGGGCAGCCTGCTGCGCCAGCTGCTTGTAGCCTTTCTTGCGGTCACGGACGCGCTGCTGGCGGTCCTTGGCCGTTTCGTCGATCTTGTCGGGGTTTCGGTCCCAGAACGTGACGATCTGGTCTTGGTCGATCCAGCCGATGTCCGGCTCCTCGAGCTGGGCATAGATGCGGCCAATGGTGTCCGCGTCGACATGCCAGCGCGCGGCCAAGCCTTCCGCGCTGAAGTCCCCGACGTAACCCCGCGGATGGCTGCGGTTCGCATGGTTCTCCAATCGGATCAAAACCGCCTCGACCAGCGGCAACGGAGCGTTCGCCCGCTTCGCCACCAGCGACCAGCGGAAGTCATCGAGCAGATCGGTGTGCAGGCGGCTCCATGCGAACCGACGCAGCGATGGCTTCTTCAATCCGGGCGACCGCTCCGCGATTGCATCCACGGCGGCTTGCATATTGCGCACGTTCTGCAGGCCGCTGATCCTGCTCATGCCGCCGCCTCTTCGCGTTCGGCAACTGTCACGACGGGATCGAATTTCCCGGCTTCAAAGCCCCAGGTGTCCCAGCCGGGACGTGATGTCCGCGAAAAAATCTCCACGCGGCGCGCTTCGGGCATGTAGGCCTCGCACCACGCATAGGCTTGCTCGGGCTTGCGCGAATGCTCCCTCCGAAGGCCGTCGAAAATATTCCGCGCCGACAGCGAGGTTTCTTGCGGGTTGCCAAACACTGCCATGAACCACGGCTCGCAGCTCGACCTGACACGATAGCCGGGCCCGAAAGCTACATGTCCGTTCACCGTCATCTTGCGCCATGCGCCGCCTGTGACGACGCGCGCTCCCCAGGCGTGGATGCACTCGCCGATCGGCGATCGTGACGCGTCGAAATCGGAATACCTCAGCTTCGGATTGCCGCCATACATCACATGCGGCCAGACAGCCCACACAAACAGAACGCAAGGCGTCGACGCCAACTGGCCGACGGGCATTGCTGCTATTTCGGCAAAGCTCATACTGCCGTATTTTCCGGCAGAGCTTTTCTTCTCGCCCTTCTGCGAGCGCATCTCGGTCGGCCACGGCGGATCGATCATGATCAGGTCGTAACCGAACATCTTGAGCCCGTTGAAGGGCCACGCCGATGCCACTGGCGTAAAGCGAGGAAGGCGTGCGGGCTCGCAGCCTCCGCTGAATGCCCGCAACAGTCGCGATAGCTCGCTCGAGGAAAGACGGTGCGCGAGGCTGGCCTCTTGAAGGCCGACATAGCCGTCTAAAATCGCCGCGATCAGGCGCGCCTTCGCGCCCGGCGTCCAGTGCTCGATCGGCGACAGCAGCTCGAACCTGCGTCGCTCGAGCTCGATGTCGCCGAGCGCCAGCATCTAACCCGGCATCGCGAAGTAGATCGCGGCGCCGACGCCGATCATTCCGGCGACAGCACCGGCGATCGCCGGGATAAGCACCGAGCGAACGTCGCGGTTTGATTTGAGCAGTTGCGCGACGGGGTCGCGCTGATCGCGCAGAAATGCCATTGCGGACTCAAGGGCTTGAGAGGATAGGAACGCAAACGCAACGACACTGAACAAAAAACGACCGCAGAAAATTAGTTTTCCACAGGGCACAAATGCCCTTGATTGTGACTCGACTCTCGGACAGCGCGGCGCGCAAGTTCGCGAAAGTTCCTGCGTATTAGGGCGTGTCCAATCATGACGCGAGCCGATCTTTTTGAATCGAGACCATTGCCGACAACGCCTGCTTTCGTTCGACAGGCGTCACCATGCCCCATAGCTCCGGCGGAGCTGACAGCCGCTTGCGCCGAAGCGCCCAGAACATCACGAGGAAGTAGCGCGACGGAAAAGTCGCCGCCCTATTCCACGTCTCGACATTTTTCCAATCGGCGCCCGTTAGAGCTGCGACGGGATGAATACCGCCCAGCTCCTTCATCACTTCGGCCTTTGTCTCGAGAAGCCGCGACTCGGGGGAATTTCTGGCCATGATTCGGAATAATCAAATTTCTTTTGATCCGCAACGGACAAAAAATGCTTGATAGCTTCGAATCTCAGCCCGCCGCAATTTCGCGCGGTATGGTCAAGAAGAAATCAAGCTCGCCGGCATCTCGCATGCCTGCCGAATTGGAAGAGCAAGCCGAGCGCCTCAAGCGGCTCCGCGAGATGCTCGGCTTTGACACCTCCGCAAGCTTTGCGACTGGTTTTCTCGGTATCAGCGCCCAGCGCTGGAACCATTTCGAGAACGGCAAGCCGTTAAGCCGGGAGATTGTCTTCCAGCTGGTCCGGGCCGTACCTGGCCTCACCAGTGACTGGCTTTACTTCGGAAACGCCGATGGCTTGCCTGTTGCCCTCGCGCGACGCCTGGGAGAACTCGGGCCACCGGGGAAGCGCACCACGGCCTGACCGGCCGTTTCCGGCTCCGCCGGAGGCGGTGGCCCCTCAAAAAAAGCGATCAGCTGCTCGACACAGCTAAGGATTGCCCACGCGTGTTCCGGTTCTTCCGGAAGCTGCGATGCAATATTCATCGCCTGCCGCCGGTGCCAGTTTGTCGGCTCCATTTACGCCCCCTGTACTTCCCAACACTTCCCATCGCGGGCGATCTTCATCCACAGGTTGCGGGCTCAAAAGCGCGACAAAACGCCTATAAGCCGCCTAGACATCAAAATTAATTTGATAGATTTCTTGCGGATCAAAATAATTTTGATTATCCTCTGAGTCGTTGCAGCTCACTCCATGAGGGAAAACCATGGCGTACAAATACCGTTTCGGGACGAAGGTCCGGGATCAGACCTGGGCACTAGAGAAGCTGGCGGCCTATCGCGCTGGCCGCGGCGAACTTCCGATCTGCGTTCATTGCGATCAGCCAGTCCAGATCGACCAAGCTTGGGATGTCTCGCACGTCACCGTCCCGCGCACCTTCGGCGGCAAGTCCGTCGGCTGCGGCCACCGTAAGTGCAACCAGCAAGACAACACTTCTGTTGTGATCCCGGCTTTCAGCAAAGCCGAGCGGGTCCGCAAGTTCAATTGCGGCATCACCGGTCCCGGCCTCGGCAAGCATCCCATGCAAGGCGGTCGCCGATCGCTCATCAGTAAGACATTCAGCCACGGCGTGCAGCCGCGACTGTCATCGAAACAGCGGCATGAACTTTTCCTGCAGCGCCGCGCGATCGTGCCGATCGAGGACACCGGCGAGGTATCGCCATGAAAGGGCTGACAGCTACGGACGCTGAGCTCGAGCAGCTTCCGCGCAATGCGCAGGACATTCTCTCATTGGCGTGCCTCGGGCTGAATTATCTGAGCATCGCGGCAACTCTGTCAGTTCCGCTCGGCACGGTCCGCAGCCGGTTACATCGTGCTCGCGCCCGCGTCGCCGCGATGCGCGCCGCGCAGGCGGTGCGCTGATGGCGAACGAAACCCGCGTGAAAATCAAACTCGATCTCACCGAGGATCAGGCCGAGGCGCTCGCGCAGATGTGCAAGCGGATGTGTCATTCGCATTTCGTAGAGCTGTCGAGCCGCTTTTCAAAATATCCCGACGGTCGCCTCGAGATCGATCACATGATGGAAGCCGAGGCGGTCCTCGCTCGTGCTCTCCGTGACGAAGGATTTGCACCGCGATGAAAAGTTCTGCGGGGGTAGCTCAACTCTTAGAGCGCCGACGTTCCCTGTCGGAGATGCCGTGCGCAAATCCGGTCCCCCGCTCCACGTCGATCATCCAGGCCGCAGGCGCAGGCCTGCAGCAGGATCCTGAAACGCGCGCGCTCGGCCGTGCCGACGGCGCCGCAGGCCTGCCCTGGCGTTTTTCTGTTGTCGATCTCCTTTCCGGTCAGGTCGACTTGTTCGCGTATGCGTCTGGGTATCTCGAAGGCAAGCGTTTCGGCCCCTAACCACGCGAGGCATCATGCCCCTTATTTGTAGCGGCTGCGGCTGCACGAACGAACAAGCCTGCCCCGGCGGCTGCAGCTGGGTATCTACCAATCCGCCGGTCTGCTCGGCTTGCGTCGAAGGTTCATTCGCTGGCGGTGCCGAGATCGAAGACAGCGAATTCATCTGCCGCGCGGCTCCGATCCCTGCACCGCATAAGCCGCTCTGGACGGACGCGCACTCATGTCATTGCGCAGCCTGTGGCGAAAGGCTCGCCGCGTGAAGCGCGATCGCGTCACATTGAGCCGAGCAGTTCTCGCCGTCACAAATCGGTGCCCGCTGATCACGCGCGCAGCGGTGAAGGCTGAGCACGGCCCGCTCGAGGCGCGACACAAACATTTGGACGAGGCGATTAGCAACGCTGAGGAACTGCTTCGCGAGCTCAAGAACGTTCGCCTGGTCTTGAACCTGGGCAAGAGCAACGGGGACGCTGCATGAAGGGAAGGAAAAACCTCGGCCTGCCGAAACCCTGGGAGCATCCGGCCGTCGTCGGCAAGCACGTCGTCAGCATGACCCGCGACTACGAGGGCGGCGCGACAATCTCGGTCGCGACCTGTCAGTGCGGCTGGTGCAGCCGCGTCGAAGTCGGCCCGGGCTGGGGCCACAAAGAACAAGACGACGCGGTCTTTTTTCACTGGCGCGATGTGATCGACGAGGACGTCGCCGCCAAGCGGAAAAGGAAAGCCGCATGATCGAGGCCGAAACCGACGCCGGCGAATCGTCCGCCCAGTTCGTCACCATTGAAGAATTGCGCCGGCGCGTCAGCCCGAAAATGGGGCTGGGTCGGTTCCGGGCGACGATCAAAGAAGCCGAGGAACGAGGTTTCCCCAGGAAAAGCACAATTTGGGGCGGCTGGTACTGGCCGAAGGTCAAGCACTGGCTGGACAAGGACAACGAGGTCGAGAACCATGAAGTCGTCGCAGGCGCCCAGGACGGGCAGGAAGACTTCGGAGCCGCGGATGCCTCCTCGCGGAAAAAAGCCCGGCCTCAAGCGCGGTCGCCACAACCTGCCGTACTGGTACGCCAACCAGGTGACGCGCGACCCGAAGGGCTTTCCCGACACCTGCATTCCGTTGCCACCGGACGCCAATGACGAGTTGCTCGCGCAGCTCTGTCACGAACACACCGCGCGGCTTCGCGCCCATATCGCCAAGGTCGATGCGGAGACAGCCGAGCCATCGCTGACAAAAACGCGATACGACGGCACAGTCAAAGCCGCCTGCCGGATTTATCAGGAACATCCGCTTTCGAAGTTTCACAAGGTTGGGCACGGCACCCGGAAAACTTACCTCGTGAGCATCAAGCTGCTCGAGTTGACCGTCGGCGCGCGACTGATCCGCAACGTGACGGTACTCGATGTCCAGCATTGGTATGACGAGTGGCGCAAGGGTGCCTTAACGATCGACGAAGATGGCAACAAGGAAATCGGCCCCGAGCGCATTGATCGCGCCCACGATGCCGTTTCGATGTTTAGAACCGTGATCTACTTCATGGCCGCGCTGCGCCACGCCGATTGCAAGGTGCTGGCGTTCGAATTGAAACAGATCAAATTCGAGAAGGGCGGCGCGCGGGAGCAGGAGCTCACCTACCAGCACGTCAGTTCGTTTATCCAGACCGCGATCTCGTTGGGTCAGAAGGGCATCATGCCTTATGACCGCGCGTTGAACATGGCGATCGCGACGGCGGCTCAATTCGAAATGATGGTTCGGCAAAAGGACATCATCGGAGGCTGGGAGCCGACAAGGGCCGATCGGCGGATGCCGGCAGGCATCACGGTGCTGCATCACGAAAGCGAGACATGGACCGGGTTTTTTACCTGGGAGGCCATCGCAGGCTGGCGCTGGCGCATGAAGACGTCAAAGTCGAAGTACAAAGCCGCCGCCGACTTCGACCTGACAAAGTATAGCCTGCTGATGCCGCTGCTCGAGGCGGTGCCGGCCGGGGTCGATCGCACCGGGCCGATCGTCAAAGGCGAGCATGGCCTGCCGGTACGCTATCGGAGCTTCGTCAAGTGGTTTCGCCAGATCGCCGAGGTCGCCGGTATTCCCAGCGACGTCCAGAACATGGACGCGCGCGCCGGCGGTGCGACCGAGGCCGAAGAGGCTGGAGCGGCGCTCGACCAGATCCAGAACGCCCTCACGCACTCGAAATCTTCGACGACGATCCGGTACATCCGCCGTCGAAATAAGAAAATCGCCGACGTGGCCGATATGCGGCAACAGTTCCGCGCATCCGAAAAGCCGAGCAGCTGAAATGGTCGAATTGTCAGAATCGCAAAGCGCGTTTGGCGTCCGATCAGGCCGCCGCGACGATGTCCGTCAGAATCGCAGTGAACGATTCCAATGGGTTGTAGGAGGTTCGAATCCTCGTGCCCCGACCATCTAAATCATTGAATTTTATATAGTTTTACCGGCCACGCCGCGTGCCCGGCAAATGCTCGCTGTGGCGCGGATTCACCGCGTTCCAAACAGCGGATGGGCGACCCGGTCGCCGGCCTGGATCCCGTACTTCCGGGCGGTGCCCCCGATCACCTCAAGCACACCCTTGGCCAGTCCTCCGGACGAAATAATTTTCTCGGAATGCGGTTCGGTGTTTTCCGCGATCCGCAGGATCCGGCCATCGCTCCGGATGAAAATCATGTCGAGCGGGATGAAGGTGTTCTTCATCCACATCGAAACCGGCTGCTCCGGGGAAAAATCGAACAGCATGCCCCGCCCCTCGGGCAGCTCCTTGCGATACATCAGGCCGGTGGCCCGCTCCTGCTCGGTCTTCGCCACCTCAACCGTAAACACATGCACGCCAGATTTGGTGACGATCTCCAGAGGCTGCATCTCGGCGGCGGAGACGTTGCTCACCGCAGCCGCAAGAAATGCGATCGCCGCCGCGAGGACGATCCGGATATTCGTTTTCAGATTTGGGGATTTCGGCAGACGACCAAACAGCATTCGCGAGCAATGTCCTGAACCAATGACCACTGCACCCTAGCGCGGCAATCATGGCAAAGGCCAGACACGGGTCTGGCCTCGTTGGAGGATCACGTGGATGTGGTCGAGACAGACCAGCGCGAAGGCGGCAGTACTGCCGGCGTTGCGTGGTCTCAGTGTGAGGACAGTCCGGGGGCGCCGGTCTCGGGCTGGATCTCAGCCGCCATCATGCCCTTGGAACCGGGCCCGAAGCGGACCAGCACATACTGGCCGGGGCGCAGCTCGGTCATGCCGTACCGGCGAAGAGTTTCCATGTGCACGAAGATATCCGGCGTTCCCTCACCGCAACTGAGGAAGCCGAAGCCGCGAAGCCGGTTGAACCATTTGACCTGAGCCCGCTCCAGCCCGCTCGTCGGGGTAACGCTGACGTGGGTTCGCGGCGGAAGCATCTGCGCCGGATGGATGGCCGTCGATTCGTCCATCGAGACAATGCGGAAGGCCTGATAGCCCTTCTGGCGCTGCACACATTCGCAGACCAGACGCGCGCCTTCATAGGCGGTCTGGTAGCCGTCGCGGCGCAACACCGTGACGTGGAGCAACACATCGGGCGAGCCATTGTCGGGGACGATAAAGCCGTAACCCTTGGAGGCGTCGAACCATTTGATGACGCCGGAAATCTCGACGAGATTGACGGCCGCTCCATCGGCGGCTGCGAAGCTGTCGGCAGCCTCGCCTGGAGCGAACCTGTCGGGTCCAGCCCCCATCAGCGAACCGCCTGCCTTCTTGGACTCAAATGCGTCCGAACCCATGACCCCCGGACCCCAAACAAAATCTGCAGTCAGTCACCGACATGACCAAGTACGTTATGCGACGAAGCTCGCTTCGCATTTCTCGTCGTGACGAATCAAAACTGAGAAACGCGAATCCTTGATTGAACGATAACACTCCGGAACAGGGCTGAAAGACAAAAAAGAAATCAGCAGCGACCTATGAACAGCCTTGAACGATTGCGAATCAATTGGGCTGGTCAATTCCCGACGAACGGTCCGAGTGTTTCGCCGATGTCGTAGCGGATCACCAGATCGGCGATGTCGTCCTGATCGGTCGGTTCGTTGTTGATGATCACGAGCTTAGCGCCGCAGTTCCGCGCCAGCGCCGGAAAACCGGCCGCAGGCCACACCACCAGCGACGATCCGATCGCTAGGAACAGATCACAGTGCTGCGCCAGTTCCGTTGCCCGGCGCATTTCCTCCTCCGGCATTGATTGGCCGAAGGAAATCGTCGCTGACTTTACCGGCTCGCCGCATCTCGTACAGGATGGCGCAATACCTTCCGGATCAAAGCGTTCCTTGACCCAGGCGATCTCGAAACGCGTTCCGCATCCGATGCACCGGGCGTAAGTGGTGTTGCCATGCAATTCGACGACATGTTCGGCGGAAAACCCCGATGCCTGATGCAGGTTGTCGATGTTCTGCGTCACGATCGCGGGCACCTTGCCGGCCTTGTACAGCGAAGCCAGCGCTCGGTGCCCCCGCCCCGGCCGCGCCGTTGCAAGGCTCGACTCCATCGCAAACCGCCGCCGCCAGGATTCGTCCCTCGCCTCCTGACTCGCGACGAATTCATCGAACGGAATCGGCCGGTTACGTGTCCACAAGCCACCCGGCGAACGGAAATCGGGAATTCCGCATTCCGTGGAAATGCCGGCGCCCGTAAACGGCACGATCGTGCGTGCCGCGGCGATCATGTCGCCGAGCATTTCGATTCCGCTGCGAAGATCGGATGCAATCATCTCAAGCGCCTGAATGATGGGTTTGCGCGAAGTATAGCTCAACAAAAATGGGGGCGCGAAGCCCCCATTGGTCATCGATCACAGAGCGTTGCGCCTCAGGCCGCCTTGGTCGCCTGCGGTTTCGGTGCCTCCTGAAGCTGCGGCTTCAAGGCTTCCTTGACGTCCTTCAGGTCCTTTTTCGGCACGATGGTCTTGGCCTTCTTGCCTCCACCGAACGCAGCGAGCTTTTCCATCTCTGCGGCGAGTTCAAGCTGGCGCGTGGCAACCTTCTCGGCCAACTTTTCGCTCGCCTGATCGCGCAGCTTCGCCAGATCGTCGATCGACATCGAATCCAGATCTACTTTTTGCATGGTCGTCTCCGTTGAATGCTCACGGAGGTACCAAGAAGGACCACACCTCGCCAGTTGACGCGGTTTCTTATCCACTGTCATTGGGCTAGTGGCCGCCTGAAAACGTCAGCAACCCGTGAATTTTGGCGAGGAGCCGTCATGACGATTACGGAGATAGGCCAAGCCATACACCGCCAGACGTTGCGGATCGGTCTCTCCGGCGGACGTAAGCGTTTCGATGTAACTGCCGAGACTCTCTCTCGCTTCGCGTAACGCGTCTTCGCTCAAGTTACGCATCATCCCGAATGTATGGATAACCCGGTCAATTACCTCGTTCAAAAAGCGCCCCCATCATCTCGAAGTTGTGAGAGACAACGGCGACGCAGCATAAAAGTTCCGCTCCATCCGACTCCTTTTGCTGCTATTTGATCGCCACTCTCGCTTGACGACATCAAACTCCGGCAATGTCCGAAGAAGGATAAGAACCATGCGTTACCTCCACACCATGCTGCGCGTCCGCAACCTCGACACTGCGCTCAAGTTCTACAGCGACGCGCTCGGCCTGAAGGAAGTCCGCCGCACCGAAAGCGAGAAAGGCCGATTTACGCTGGTGTTTCTGTGCGCCGCCGAAGACGAGCACCTGCTCAAGCAGGTCAAGGGGCGCGGCGCTCCGCTGGTCGAGCTGACCTACAACTGGGATGAAGAAACGTATGGCGAGGATCGCTACTTCGGACATCTCGCCTATGAGGTCGACGATATCTATGCGACATGCGATCGGCTGATGAAGCTCGGCATCACCATCAATCGCCCGCCGCGCGACGGCCAGATGGCATTCATCCGGTCACCCGATCTGCATTCCATCGAGCTTCTGCAGAAGGGCGACGCGCTCGCACCGAAAGAACCCTGGAGCTCAATGCCGAATACCGGACATTGGTGACTTCAGCAGTCGCGTCAGACCGTATTGTTGGAACAAGCGCATCGCTTTCACGTTCTCCATGTCCCTGAGGTTGATATGGAGGCGAAAATGGGACGCGGACTCTTGTTATGGCTGATCGGCGTGCCGATCCCAGTGATCATCCTGCTCTGGCTGTTTTTCGGCCGCTAGCCGCATCATATGAAAGCTCCCGCATCGCGGGGCTTTCATCGTTTCTGCAAGTTGATTCCAGGCACGACCGCTCAGGGTTTTTTGCAATCAGCGGTCGCTTCGACAAGTTTGACGAGCTTGTTGCCCGCAGCCTTGAGTATGCACATCTCGACTTGCTTGCCGGCCGGCACCGGCTTTGCGCAGATGATCTGAGGATTATCGTCGTACACGGCAGTCGAGAATTTGCAGTTCGCCTGACATGACGCGGCATAGCTGAGCGAGTTGGTCAGCAGCACGCTTGCCGATTCCTCGCCCGGCAGGATCGTACAGGTAATCGGGACCGGCTCCGCACACAGCGTAGATGGTAGGCTTCCGATCAGGCCCGTCAGGAAAATCATAACCAGTTTGCGCTGCATGAATCGACCGTCGTTACTCCGGTCGGCAGGGTATCAAGAACGCTCGCCCAAGACGAGCGCTTCATAGACGGTCGCGGTTCGGAGAGACGTTCGACGAATTCGGACCGTCCGTCCGAGTTGCAAATATCCGCGATCTCTGTTCGAAATCGGTGATCGGGCCAGGTGCCGCTGGGACGGACGTCGTGCAAAACATCATCAACGCATTTTTGCTGGTCTATGCCGCGCTGTTTCCAATCGTCAACCCGATCGGAAGCGCGCCGCTCTTCCTGCGCATGACCCGCGGACGCACCACAGCCGAGCGCAGCGTCCTCGCGCAGAGCGTGGCGCGCAACAGTTTCTTCCTTCTGCTCGGCTCGTTGTTTATCGGCTCTCATGTGCTCGAGTTCTTCGGGATCACCCTGCCCGTCGTCCGGGTCGCCGGTGGCCTCGTGGTCGCGGCGTTTGGATGGCGGCTGCTCCACGCCCCTGTAGAGCCGGACCTGAACAACCCAAAGGTCGACACCGGGCCTACGATCGATGCGTTCTATCCGTTGACCATGCCGCTGACGGTCGGACCCGGCTCGATTTCCGTTGCAGTCACGCTGGGAAGCCAACGGCCAATGGCCGCCGACGATCTCACGCATCTGGCAATGCTCGGAGGCGCAGCCGTGGCCGGTCTGGCGGCCATCGCCATCACGATCTTCGTTAGTTATCGCTTCGCCGATCGCATCATTATGTTTCTCGGCGCGCGCGGAACGGATGTCGTGATGCGGCTGTCGGCCTTCATCCTGTTTTGTATCGGCATTCAGATCATCTGGAACGGATTGAGCGCGCTTCTCGGCAAGACCCTCTGAGGACGCATAACGGCACCCCGTTCACACCCTTGTGCATCGCAGCACTCGGAACATGAACTCAACCCGCTGTTTTGTGGGACAATTTTGATTAAGCATGAGTTCCCTACCTCCGAAGGGCGCATTGAATACGGTGGTAAATTTCGTTAGGTGTTGATCGACGCGGACCTTCGATGGCCGCTACGCCAGGGTTCGCTTCTTGATGTTCAGCCCCTCGCCCGGCCGGAAAACGGCTTCGACGATCGCCGCCAGCGTTGGTGCGCTTGCGCTTGGTATCTCGGCGCTTGTCGGATGCCCTACTGCGTCGCGCGCCGAACAGGCGAAGACCAATTCCTCCCTACCGGACGATCTGAACAGCGTTTTCAAGACTCAACCGTGCGTGCAGGCGAAGTCGCTCGCGCAGCTCGATGCTCCGCTCGCGCGCGTCGCCAAACGTCTGGAAGCGCACGATCCCGTCACGATTGTCGCTGTCGGTTCGTCCTCGACCGGTGGTGCAGGCGCCAGCACACCGGCGTTCTCATATCCCAGCCGCCTTGAGCGCGAGTTGCGTCAAAGGTTTCCGGACACACCTGTGACCGTCATCAATCAGGGCATCAACGGCGAAGACGCCAACTCAATGATGGCGCGGATGGACGCGGTTCTCGAGCCCAAGCCCGATCTGGTGATCTGGCAACTCGGCACCAATACCGTGCTTCGCGACGGGAACATCCCGGAGACTGCGAACGTGTTGCAGGCCGGGATCACGCGTATCAAGAAAAGCGGCTCGGACGTTCTGCTGATCGACCCGCAGTTCGCGCCTCGCGTCAATGCCAAGCCCGCGGTCAGCGAAATGGTCGGGCTGATCGCTTATGTCGCGAAGCAGACGCACGTCCCGCTGTTTCGGCGTTACGTGGCCATGCGGCACTGGCATGAAGATCAGGCCATCGCGTTCGACCGATTCATCACCGCGGATGGCCTGCATATGAACGACTGGGGCTACTCCTGCCTCGCCCGCCTGCTTGCCGAAAACATCACGGCCACCGTTGCCCGATCGCGCGCCGTCGCGGGTGTGAAGCCGTTCCAGTAAGACCCCGAGTGCCATCGACGCTCTCTGATTGCTTCCCCACTGTGATAGTATTCGGTTTCCGGATGACGCATATCCCTTGCAGCAACCGGCGCTTCGGGCGCCGCCCTGTATGGGAACCGCATGACGCATTCGCTTCACGCCGCTCACGATCATGCTGATCATCAGCATCACGGCCATGCCCATGGACATGATCACGGGCTCGGCGGACACGTGCACGCGCCTGCGAATTTCGGGATGGCCTTCGCGGTCGGCATCGTGCTCAACACGATCTTCATCGTTATCGAAGCGTTCTACGGCTACATCAGCAACTCGACGGCCCTGATCGCCGACGCCGGACACAACCTCTCCGATGTCCTGGGACTGATCGTCGCCTGGATCGCGGTCATCCTGTCGAAGCGGCCGCCTTCTGAGCGCTACACCTATGGTCTGCGAGGATCCTCGATCCTGGCTGCGCTGTTCAATGCGGTCTTTCTGCTGATCGCTGTCGGCGCGATCGGCTGGCAGGCCGTGCTGCGATTGTTCAATCCCGAACCGGTCGCGGAAATGACCGTCATGATCGTCGCTGCCATCGGGATCGTCATCAACGGATTCACGGCCTTGCTGTTCGCATCCGGCCGCAAGAGCGATCTCAACATCCAGGGCGCCTACCTGCACATGGCGGCTGACGCTGCGGTTTCGGCCGGCGTTGTCATCGCGGCACTGGTGATCATGTTCACCGGGTGGCTGTGGATCGACGCTGTCACAAGCCTTGCGATTGTCGCGGTCATCGTGTGGGGCACATGGGGACTTCTGCGCGACAGCACGGCGATGTCGCTTGGCGCGGTGCCGTCAGCCATCGATCCTGCCGCAGTCCGCCGTTACCTTGAACAGCGTCCGGGCGTGACGGAGGTTTGCGACCTTCATATCTGGCCCATGAGCACAACCGAGGTTGCGCTGACCTGCCATCTGGTCATGCCGTCCGGCCATCCGGGCGATGCCTTCCTCGTGGAGGCGACACATCATTTGAATGAAGATTTCGGTATCCAGCACACAACCATCCAGATCGTGACCAGTCCGGTCACGGCCTGTGCACTGGCACCGGCCGGGACCGTTTAACCGGCCTTGAAAAGGCCTGACAGAAAACCTACTGATAGAACATGACCAGCGGTCTTCAAATCGATGCGAGCCTCGGCTCCGGACGCAATGGACGGCGCCGCCGTCTGTCGCTGGTCCTGGCGTTGATGCTTGGACTGCTGGCATCCCTGATCCATTGCGGAAGCTGCGATCTGGCCTTTGCGGGCTCGAATCCAACGGCGATCGCGATGGATTTCGACGCGGGCACCCCGCCCGATACGCCCGATCAGAAAATGCCCGCGCATTGCGGCCATTGCCTGAACCACGTCACCGGGCAAGCGACCTTTGCCGTGAGTCTCCCGGCTGACATCAGCCACCAGGCACCGCCCATTGGCCGGGAACAGACGCCCCCGTCGCTGGCCGGCCTGCCCCTTTTCAAACCACCCCGCGCCTAAATCCCGAGGCCGAAAGGCCCGCTGGCATGTCCGCAGCCGCGACGGCTGCGCGACAGCCTGTCTGCATCAACTTTGCAGGCACAGCAATTCGTTGAATTGATCGTGGAACGAGCCTGACCGCTCGCGGGATTTTAACAATGACAAGACTTCGATTACGTGTTGCAGGCGGCGCTCTTGGCGCATTCGCGAGCATTTTTCTCACCACCGCACACGCGCATGAAGCTCCAGCGGCGCAAAACAAAGCCGAGCAGCATGAAGAAGCCGGCGTGAAACTCAGCGAACGACAGATCGCAGCCGGAAATTTCGCGATCCGCGAGGCGACCGCCGGCACTTTGAGCAAACGCATCGTCGTGCCGGGCACGATCGTCCCCAGCGGCGAGCATTTCGCCAAGGTCTCCGTGCGATTGCTCGGCACTGTCGCGGAATTGCGCAAACGGCTCGGAGATACCGTCCGCGAGGGCGACGTTCTGGCGATTATCGAAAGCCGTGAGGTTGCCGACGCCAAAAGCGAGTACCTCGCCGCGCGTGTCGCATTTGAGCTTCAGGAAACGCTATTTACTCGCTCGAAGAGTCTTTTCGAGTCCAAGGTCAGCAGCGAGAATGATTTCCTGCGTGCGAAGACCCTGTACGAAGACATGCGGATCAAGTTCGATGTCGCGCGCCAGAAGCTCTTTGCGCTGGGCCTGACCGGTGACCAGATTGCAGCACTGCCCAAGCAACCTGTCGAAAGCCTGAGGCTGCAGGAACTGCGTGCGCCGATGAGCGGCAGGATCGCAGAGCGTCGCGTCGATCTCGGATCGCTGGTGGGCCGCGAAGGTCAGGAAAGCGAACTGTTCGTGATTGTCGACTCGCGCGTGGTGTGGGCCGAGCTGGCGCTGCCCGCGACTGACCTTGCCGTGGTCAGGGAGGGTCAGCAAATCAGCGTCGAGACCGGTTCCGGCGCGGAGCCTCTTCCCGCGACAATCATGTTTGTCAGCCCTTTGCTGGACAAGGACACTCGTCTGGCGCGCGTCGTCGCCTCGGTCGACAATCCTTCTCATATCCTGCGGCCGGGAATGTTCGTCACCGCCCACATTCCGTTCCAGCAGATCAAAGCAGACATCGTGGTGCCGAAAAGCGCCGTGCAGACCGTGGAGGGCCAAAGCGCTGTGTTCGTCCGGACATCGGAAGGCTTCGAGCCCCGCAAGATCGTGACGGGCCGCGAAGACAGCAAATCATTCGAGGTAACGTCCGGCCTCACTCCCGGTGACCGGATCGCAACGGCCAATACCTTCGTCCTGAAGGCCGATCTCGGCCGCGGCGAAGCTGCACACGCGCACTAGGTAATAGTCATGATCAAGCGCATTCTCGATCTATCCATCCAGCATCGCTGGATCGTCGTCCTGCTCAGTCTCGGCTTCGTCGGTCTTGGCGTGTGGTCGCTCGCGCGTCTCCCTGTCGATGCAGTGCCCGACATCACCAACAAGCAGGTGCAAATCAACACCACGGCGCCGGCGCTGTCGCCGGTGGAGATCGAAAAGCAGGTCACATTCCGTATCGAAACCGCGCTGGCCGGCATCGCCGGACTGCAAACCACCCGCTCGCTGTCCCGCAATGGATTTTCGCAGGTCACAGCGATCTTCAGCGAGAAGACCGACATCTATTTCGCACGACAGCAGATCAACGAGCGGTTGATCGACGTGCGCGCCAGCCTGCCGCCCGGGGCCGATCCGAAGATGGGGCCGATCTCCACTGGTCTTGGCGAAATCTACATGTGGACAGTTTCGCTCGGCGCGAAATCCGGCGACGGCAAGTCGGGCTGGCAGGCAGACGGCTCGTTCCTGACAGCCGAAGGCGAACTGCTGAAAACCGATGTCGAGCGCGGCGCATATCTGCGAACAGTGCAGGACTGGATCATCCGGCCCCAGATCAAGACGGTACCGGGTGTGGCGGGTGTCGACGCCATCGGCGGGTTCATCAAGCAGTTTCAGGTGAAACCAGACCCTGCGAAGCTGATCGCACTGGGTCTTTCGTTCAGCGATGTCGTGCGCGCCATCGAGGTGAACAATATCAGCCGTGGGGCCAGCACCATCGACCGCAACGGCGAAGGCATCGCGGTCCGGACCGGCGGCCGTCTGGAAAAGATCGCCGACATCGGCGACGTGACCATCATCACCCGCGGTGCGGTTCCTGTACGGATTCGCGATGTCGCGGACGTGACGATCGGAGGTGAAATCCGAACCGGCAGCGCCAGCCGCGATGGGCATGAGGTGGTCGTCGGAACCGCTCTCATGCTGATCGGAAACAACAGCCGAACGGTCTCCGCCGCGGTCGATGCCAAAATGCAGGACGTCCGCCGCACGCTCCCCGCCGGCGTGATGGTCGAAACAGTTCTCAACCGCACGCAACTTGTCGATGCGACGATCACCACAGTGGCATGGAATCTGGGCGAAGGCGCCCTGCTCGTCATCGCCGTCCTGTTCCTGCTGCTCGGCAACTTCCGCGCAGCATTCATCACGGCGCTCGTCATTCCGCTGGCGATGCTGATGACAGCCTTTGGCATGCTGCAAGGCCGGATCAGCGCGAACCTCATGAGCCTCGGCGCGCTCGATTTCGGCTTGATCGTCGACGGCGCGGTCATCATTACCGAAAATGCGCTGCGTCACCTGGCCGAAAAGCAGACCGCCGCCGGCCGGACACTGTCGCTGCCCGAGCGTCTCGCGGTTGTGAAAACATCAGCCGAAGAGATGATCGCCCCCAGCGTCTACGGTCAGGCGATCATCATCCTGGTTTATGTTCCACTGCTGACGTTCAGCGGCGTCGAAGGAAAAATGTTCGAGCCGATGGCCTTGACGGTCATCCTCGCGCTCGTCTCAGCCTTCGTGCTATCCCTCACCTTCGTTCCTGCGCTGATCGCCATTGCGGTGACAGGCCGGGTCACTGAATCCGACAGCCGGCTCGTGCGCAGCCTTAAGGCGTCTTACGCACCGCTGCTCAAGCGCGCCATCAAACGGCCTGCTCCTGCTGTTGCGACCGGACTGGTCCTGTTCGTCGGAGCCTTGCTGCTGTTTTCCCGGCTCGGTCAGGAATTCATCCCGACGCTGGACGAAAAGAACATCGCCATGCACGCGCTGCGGATTCCCAGCACCAGCCTGGCGCAATCGCAGACGATGCAACTTGACGTCGAGAAAGCTATCAGCGCGTTCCCGCAAGTCTCCTACGTGTTCTCCAAGACCGGCACCGCCGAAGTCGCGTCCGATCCGATGCCGCCCAGTGCATCAGATACCTTCATTATCCTCAAGCCGCAGGACCAATGGCCTGATCCAAAATTGAGCAAGGCTGCGCTGCTTGAGCAAATTGAAGACGCGGTGCGTGAGTTGCCCGGCAACAATTACGAATTCACCCAGCCAATCCAGATGCGCTTCAACGAACTGCTGGCCGGTGTTCGCGGCGATCTCGCCGTGAAGGTTTTCGGCGACGAGTTCGAACCGCTGTTGCGCAGCGCGGGGCAGATTGCAAACATCCTGAAGAAAACCAAGGGCGCAACCGACGTTAAAATCGAACAGGTCAGCGGCCTGTCGGTGCTGGATATCACCGTGGACAAGATGGAGATCGCGCGGCGCGGCCTTAGCCTTGCAGCAGTTCAGGATGTGATCGGCACCGCCATCGGCGGGCGAGCCGCCGGAGCCGTGTTTGAAGGAGATCGCAGCTTCGACATCGTGGTCCGGTTACCGGAGGACATCCGCGGCGATCTTGATGCCCTGAAGAATCTGCCGGTCTCGCTGCCGACGGCAGGCGTCACGCCGTTGACCGTACCGCTGGGTCAACTGGCAACCTTCAAGATCAGCGAAGGCCCCAATCAGATCAGCCGCGAAAACGGCAAGCGGCGGGTCGTCGTCACCGCCAATGTGCGGGACCGTGACATCGCCGCCGTCGTCAATGACGCGCGATCGCAGATCGAGACCGCCGTGACATTACCGGCCGGTTACTGGATGTCATGGGGCGGCCAGTTCGAGAACCTCGCGGCGGCGCGCGCGAAACTCGCGATCGTGGTTCCGGTCTGCTTCGTCCTGATTTTCCTGTTGCTCATGGGGGCACTCGGCACAGCGCGGGATGCACTCATGGTCTTCAGCGCCGTGCCGCTGGCGCTGACCGGCGGCGTTGTCGCGCTGTGGCTGCGGGGAATTCCGTTTTCGGTCTCAGCCGCGGTCGGGTTCATCGCCTTGTCCGGCGTCGCCGTCCTCAACGGGCTAGTGATGCTGACCTACATCAAGCAGTTGATGGCGAAGGGGTACGAGAAGACAGACGCTATCTTTGTCGGTGCCCTCACCCGGCTTCGCCCTGTCGCCATGACAGCGCTGGTCGCGTCGCTCGGGTTTGTCCCGATGGCGCTAGCAACCGGAACCGGAGCAGAAGTTCAAAGGCCAATTGCGACCGTCGTCATCGGCGGCCTCATTAGCGCGACGCTGCTAACGCTCTTTGTATTGCCGGCGCTTTATGCGTGGTTCGGGCGCGCTCCGGTGAGCGAAAGCGCCGCAACAGATACTATCTCTTCGCCAAAGGAGCCGCGAACGGCTATTGAGCCGTCGCGAAGTTAATGACTGCTAGGCCGCGCCGAGATACGCGGCCTTCACTTTCGGATCTGACAACAGCGTCGCACCGGCACCTTCAAATGCGACCTTGCCCGTTTCCAGCACGTAACCGCGGTCGGCAATCTCAAGGGCCGCGCTCGCGTTCTGCTCGACCAGCAACACGGTGACGCCGTTGCTTCGAAGATCGACGATGGCGGCAAGGATCTGATCGACCAGTGTGGGCGACAGACCCAGCGATGGCTCGTCCAGAAGGAGCAACTTCGGTTTACCCATCAAGGCGCGTCCGATCGCAAGCATTTGCTGCTGGCCGCCGGACAATCCTCCCGCCAGAAGCTTCCGCTTCTCGGCCAGAATCGGGAACATCTCGAAAACACGATCGCGGTCGCTGTCGATGTCCTTGTCGCGGCGCATGTAGGCCCCGAGACGCAGATTGTCCTCGACGCTCAGCGGTCCGAAAACCTGACGTCCCTCCGGGGATTGCGTCATGCCGCGCTCCACCCGCCGATGCGGCGGGAGGCGGTCGATACGATCACCCAGAAAGCTGATCTCACCGGCGGTGATCGGCTGCACTCCCGACAGCGCACGGAGCAGCGTGGTCTTTCCCGCGCCATTGGAGCCGATCAGCGCCACGACCTCGCCTGAACGCACGTTGAGGTTGACGCCGTGCAGCACCTCAATACGGCCATAGGCGCTCCGGAGATTGGCGACCTCAAGCACGCGCAGCCTCCTTCGCGCCATGTTTGCCGAGATAGGCTTCAAGCACGGCGGGATTGTCGCGGACCTCACGCGGCTTGCCCTCGGCGATCGGCTTGCCACGATTCAGAACGAGAATTTGGTCTGAAATCTTCATCACCAGCTTCATGTCATGCTCGACAAGAACCACCGCGATGCCCTTGGCGGCAACACGGCGAATGAGCCCATCGATTTCCTCGGTCTCGACTGCGTTGCATCCGGCAGCCGGCTCGTCGAGCAAAAGCACGCGCGGTTCGGCGGCGAGTGCGCGGGCAATCTCAAGGCGCTTGCAGGCTCCATACGACAGCGAACCCGCCGTAACATCGGCGCTACCATGCAAGCCGACATCGTCGAGCAAGGTCAGCGCTGCGTCGCGGGTCTCGCTGTTCTGCCGCGTCACCGACGGCAGCCGGAACATGTCTGCGAGAAGATTGCAGCGCTCGCGCAGATGACGGCCGACCATGACGTTTTCCGCCGCGGTCATGCGCTGGAATATCTGGAGGTTCTGGAACGTACGCGACAGGCCGCGCGCGGCAAGCTTGTCCGGCGTCAATCCCGTGACGTCTTCGCCGGACAGTTCGACCCGCCCTTGATCTTGCGTATATACACCGGAAACGACGTTGAAAAGCGTTGTCTTGCCCGCTCCGTTCGGTCCGATGATGGAGAGAATCTGTCCCGGGCTGACGCTGAAGCTCACGCTATCAATCGCCTTGATGCCTCCGAACGAAATGCCGATGTCCTTGGCTGCAAGGATCGTCATGACTGTGTCCTCTTCGCCAGCACGCGCGACAGCGTCGGGACGATCCCGTCGCGCATGAAGATCATCGACACGATGATGAGGAAGCCGAGCAGCAGATGCTCGTATTCCTGAAAGACGGTGAGAACCTGCGGCAGCGTGATCAGCACCGCTGCGCCCACGATGCTCCCGACGACCGAACCGAGGCCGCCGAGCACCACCATTGTCACCATTTCCACCGAGTGCAGGAAACCCGCCTGATCGGGATTGGTGAAGCCGTTCATCAGCGCGAGCACGGACCCGGCGATCGATGCGTATGCGGCTGCGATGACGAACGCCTGCAGCTTGAAGCGCGCAACGTCGATACCGGCGACCCTGGCCGCGACCTCGCTGTCATGAAGCGCGCGAAAAGCGCGTCCGGTCGGCGTATTGTTCAGGTTGAGAGCGATCCATGTTCCCAGCAGCAGAAGTCCGCCCGAGATCCAGTACCAGGTGTCCGATCCGCTGACGCGCCAGCCGAACAGCACGAGTTTCGCCACAGGCATGCCGTCGGGACCACCGGTCCAACGGCTCTCTGTGGTGATGACCAACGCCACCAGAACGCCGAGGCCAAGCGTGGCGATGGCAAGATAGTGACCCTTCAGCTTGAGGATCGGACGGCCGACGAGATAGGCCAGCACCGACGACAGCACGCAGCCGATCAGAAGCGCAGCCCATGTCGGAATTCCGAGGTGCGCTGGTCCGATAGCGACGGCATAGGCGCCGATTCCGAAAAAGCCGGCATGGCCGAGGCTGACCTGCCCGGCCGATCCCATCAGAATGTTGAGACCGATGGCCGCGAATGCGGACAC
Source organism: Afipia massiliensis (assembly GCF_014203115.1). GTDB lineage: Bacteria > Pseudomonadota > Alphaproteobacteria > Rhizobiales > Xanthobacteraceae > Afipia > Afipia massiliensis. Next base: position 174,250 of record NZ_JACHIJ010000002.1, read on the forward strand.
CCAGACCAGCGACGCCACGCGAAAGTAGTAGCTCGACGGAAATATCAGCGGCAGCGCTGCGACGATTACCGCGAGCACAATCAATGTCAGATAACGATGGCCAATCTTCTGCAACACCGCTCAGACCCTTTCCACGGTCCGCCGGCCAAACAGGCCTTGCGGCATGGCGAACAGGACGAGAAGGATAACGATGAAGGCAAAGGCGTCCTTGTAGGTCGAACTGATATAACCGACCCCGAACGCTTCAAGCAGGCCAAGCAGCAATCCGCCTGCGACCGCGCCAAGCGGATTACCCATGCCGCCCAGCATCGCGGCAGCAAATCCCTTCAATGCGAGCAATGTTCCCACATCGTAGCTCGTGAGTGTGATCGGCGTGATCAGGACACCGGCGACCGCGCCGATCGCGGCAGACCCTCCGAACGCCAGCGCCATGACCGTCGCCGTGTTGATGCCGACCAGCCGCGCGGCAAGCTTGTTCGCGGCGGTCGCAAGCACGGCTTTACCGAGCACCGTGCGCTCCAGAAACACATACAGCAGAAGCACGATCACGCCCGTTCCGCCGAGCACCCAGAAGCTCTGCGGCTGGATGGCAGCTCCGAGCAGATTGACCGGCGTGTCGCCGGAGATACTCGGAAGCTTGTGGAACTGCTTGTCGAACAAGACCTGCGCCACGCCACGCAACAAGATCGAGGCGCCAATTGTGATGATGATCAGCGTGACCGGCGATGCATCGCGAGCGGGCTCGATGGCGAGCCAGTACAACAAAAGACCGACGACAACAGCCACGCACACCGCAAGAAGAGCTGCGAGCGGCAGCGGAACGCCTGCCGCAGCGGCGAACACCGTCACCATCCCGCCCAGCATCACAAACTCGCCCTGGGCGAAATTGACGACGTCGGATGCATTGTAGACGAGCGTGAACCCAAGAGCGACGAGCGCGTACACCGCGCCCACGGTCAGTCCGGAAACAAGAAATTGGACAAACTCTGGCATTCACGCTCCACGAACGACGATGGCAGCCGAGGGCTGCCGTTCCCGGCGATATAATTCATTCAGGCAGAGAGATGGTGCTCCCGGACGGAGCAATCCAAACCATCCGGGAGCATCAATACCGACGCGGCGGGCTTACGAGCCCGGCTTGATCAGCGACCAGTCGCCGCCCTTGATTTCCAGCATGCGGAACGCAGAGAGATCGAGGCCAAGGTGATCGGTCGGCGTCATGTTCACAATACCGCCGGTGCCGACAAAGCCCTTGGTCTTCTCGATTTCGTCACGGATCTTCTTCGGGTCGTTTGAACCGGCGCGCTTCATGGCGTCGATCAGGATGTACAGGCCGTCATAGGCATGGCCGCCGAAGGTCGAGACCGGGCTTTTCGCGGTGTCCTCGTAGGTCTTCTTGTAGTCGACCACGACCTTCTTCTGCGGATCGCTGTCCGGCAGCTTGTCACCGACCAGCAGCGCGGCCGCCGGCAGGCGGATGCCGTCAGCAGCGGCACCTGCGAGATCGATGAAGCTCTTCGAGGCCACGCCGTGGCTCTGATAAAGCGGCGTCGCGGTCATGCCGAGCTGCGCATAGTTGCGGGTGACGATCGCAGGTCCCTGCCCGAAGCCAGGATTGACGATGGCCTGAACACCAGCGGTGTTCTTGATCTTGGTCAGCTGGCCGGTCATGTCGCTGTCGCGCGGACCGTAGCTTTCCTCGGTGACGATCTTGATACCGTAGTTCAGTGCGACCTTGGTGCACTGGGCCTTCATCGAAGCGCCGAAGCCGTCGGTGCCCGAGATCATGGCGATGTTCGTGAGCTTACGCTCCTTCAGATTTTCGAAAATCTTTTCGCACGCCATCTTATCGGTGTGCGGCGTCTTGAAGACATACTTGCGGACCGGGTCGATGATTTCGACCGCACCGCCGAACGAAATAAACGGAACCTGTGCTTCCTCGAAAACCGGGATCATCGCCATGGTTGTTCCGGTGGTCGAACCGCCCGCCATTGCAATAACCTTGTCGTCCTCGATCAAACGCGTGGCGAATGTGCGCGCCTTGTTGGCGTCGCCGCCATCGTCATAAACGATGAGTTCGATTTTCTTGCCGTTGACGCCGCCAGCCGCGTTGATTTTCTCGACATACATCCGCAGCGTTTTGTCTTCAGGCTCGCCGAGGAAAGAAGCCGGACCCGTCACCGAAAGGACGGAACCGATTTTTACGGTCTGCTGCGCGAATGCGGGACTGCTGAGCGCCAATCCGGCGGCGCCGGCGGCCAATAATAGTTTCAATGCTGAAGTCGGCTTCATGGTTTCCTCCCTGAATGATGGGCGCCCGTTTTTTGGAGAGCTTGCCCGGCGCATCTTGTTCGTCACATCGGCGAATTGTCCCAGACAAATCGTCTCATGTGATCTGATGCGCTTCTGACCCCATCAATATAATTGACCGAACGGTTGGTCAATAGTAATATGCTTTCCAACGGCTGACAGAAACAGGCCGATTGGGAGGACGCTGTGGACAAAGATGTGGTCCTGACCGAGATCCGCGAAGGATATCGCGTCATCACGCTCAACAGGCCCGACAGCCTCAACTCGTTCAACGCAAGCGTGCATGCCGCAATGGATGCGGCATTGACCGATGCGGAAGCCGACAAGGCATGCCGTGCATTGGTCCTCACAGGCGCGGGACGCGGGTTCTGCGCCGGACAGGATTTGTCGGAAGTGGATTTCACCCCCGGCCAGAAGCCAGACCTCACTGTCACGCTGGATCGGCACTACAATCCTTTCATTCGCCGATTGCGAAAACTGCCGCTGCCTATCGTCTGCGCGGTGAATGGCGTGGCTGCCGGCGGCGGCGCCAATATTGCGTTTGCGTGCGACATCGTACTGGCAGCGCGATCCGCAAAATTCATCCAGGCCTTTTCCAAGATCGCCCTTGTGCCGGACTGCGGCGGCACATGGTTCCTGCCGCGCCTTGCAGGAAGTGCGCGCGCTCGTGCCCTCTCGATGCTGGCCGAACCTGTCACCGCCGAGCAGACCGAAGCATGGGGCATGATCTGGAAGGTGGTGGACGATGCGGGCCTGATGGCGGAAGCACACCGCCTCGCCGCTCATCTCGCCAAACAGCCGACCGGCGCACTGGCACTCACCAAGCAGGCACTCGACGCGTCAGAGACCAATACGCTCGATCAACAGCTCGATCTTGAACGCGATCTTCAGGGTGCAGCAGGTCGTGCTCCGGATTTTGCGGAAGGCGTCAACGCATTCCTCGAAAAGCGCGCGCCTCGTTTCGTCGGAGGCATGTGATGGACGCCTCTATTGCTGGTGATAGAGATCCACATGCGATCGCCCAGGCTTGTGCCAACAAGATGTGGCAGGACGATCGGGCCAGCAAGGGCCTCGGCATGAGCCTGCAGCGGATCGCGCCGGGCGAAGCCGTTCTCTCGATGACCGTCCGAAAGGAAATGACGAATGGTCACGGCATCTGCCACGGCGGTTTTATCTTCACGCTGGCTGACTCCACGTTTGCGTTTGCCTGCAACACCTATGACCAGCGCACGGTCGCGCAGCAATGCGCAGTAACCTTTCTCCAGCCGGTCCGCGAGGGCGAGACGCTCACCGCGCACGCCGTCGAACGTACCCGCGCCGGGCGCGGCGGCATTTACGACGTCACCGTTCGCGACAGCAGCAACAAGGTGATCGCCGAATTTCGCGGGCATTCGCGGACGATCTCGGGCCAGTTGCTCGATAACCAGCAGCAAGACCACAAGTAGGATTGGGAGAGAACGTTGCTTCAGATACCGCTACGCAAGCTCGACCGGTTGACGCCCGAACCGACGGAGCTCGATCGTTACGAGATCGCCTCCCGCGATGAAATCCGCGCACTTCAGCGCGAGCGTCTGGCATGGTCGCTCCGTCATGCGTATGAGAACGTGCCGCACTACCGCGCGAAATTCGACGCCGCGGGCGTCACCCCGGATTCATTCAAGGATCTTCCCGATCTGGCGAAATTTCCCTTCACGATCAAGACCGACCTGCGGGACAACTATCCGTTCGGCATGTTCGCCGTACCTGAAAAGGATGTTGCACGCATCCATGCATCGTCAGGAACGACCGGCAAGCCAACCGTTGTCGGCTACACCAAGCGCGACATCGAAACCTGGAGCGACGTGGTCGCACGCTCGATCCGCGCCGCAGGTGGACGTGCGGGCATGAAGGTCCATATCGCCTATGGCTATGGGCTGTTTACCGGCGGTCTCGGTGCTCATTACGGCGCGGAGCGTCTGGGCTGCACTGTCATCCCGATCTCAGGCGGCATGACAGAGCGGCAGGTCCAGCTCATCAACGACTTCAAACCCGAAGTCATCATGGTGACGCCCTCCTACATGCTGGCGATCCTCGACGAATTCAGGAAGCAGGGTCTCGACCCGCGGAAGTCATCGCTGCGTATCGGCATCTTCGGTGCGGAGCCGTGGACCAACGCCATGCGCGAGGAAATCGAAGAGGCCTTCGATCTTCACGCCGTCGATATCTACGGGCTGTCAGAGGTGATGGGCCCGGGCGTCGCGAGCGAGTGCGTCGAAACCAAGGATGGCCTGCACATCTGGGAAGATCATTTCTATCCTGAGGTCATCAATCCCGCGACCGGCGAAGTGTTGCCCGACGGTGAAAAAGGCGAACTGGTCTTCACCTCGCTGACGAAGGAAGCTATGCCCGTCATCCGTTACAGAACTCGCGATCTGACACGGCTGCTGCCCGGCACCGCGCGATCGCTGCGGCGGATGGAAAAGGTCACGGGACGCTCCGACGACATGATGATCGTTCGCGGCGTTAACGTATTTCCTACCCAGATCGAGGAAAAGCTGCTCACCATTCACGATCTTTCCCTGCACTATCAGCTTGTGCTGACGCGCGACGGCCGCATGGACAATATGGAAATCCAGGTCGAAGCGCGACCAGAAGCCAGCTTTCCCGCACGCGAGGCTGCGACGAAGCAATTGGTGCAATCGGTGAAAGACACCATCGGCATTACGGCAGTCGTCACCGTTCTCGATCCGGGAAGTATTGAACGCTCTGTCGGCAAGGCCAAGCGCATCATCGATCGCAGGCCAAAGGAATAGAACTTCATATGGCACGCAGCCGCGCCAACGACTACGACGACAAACGACAGGCGATCCTTGATCGCTCGGCGGAGCTTTTCTCGGCGCACGGTTACGACCGCGCGTCGATGAACAAGATCGCCGAAGCCTGCGGCGTGTCCAAGGCCAATCTCTATCATTACTACAAGGACAAGGAAGGTCTGCTGTTCGACGTCATCCGCTTCCATCTCGAGGAACTGTTGGAAGTCGTCGAAACAGCGGACGATCCGGGCGCGCCGCCCGAGGCGCGTTTGCGTGGACTGATCGCGGCTCTACTGGAAGCCTACCGGGACGCCGATTCCCAGCACAACGTGCAGATCAGCAGCATGCGGTTTCTGCCTCACGAGCGTCAGACCGAACTTAAAAGGATGGAGCGCGATCTCGTCACCATCTTTTCATCGGCCGTCGTCGGCGTCGCGCCTCACCTCAAGGGAACCAAGATGTTGACACCGGTGACCATGTCGCTGTTCGGCATGGTCAACTGGCATTACCTCTGGTTCAGAAGCACCGGATCGGTCAGCCGCGCGGAATACGCCGATCTCGTGACCAGGCTGATCGTTGACGGCGCTCGTAATGTTCTCAAGCAACCGTCAAAGACGTCCAAACGCACTGCAGCGGCGGAATAGACTCATTTCTCAACCGGTGCTGCCCGCACCCAACATCGAAGTGATCGCATGAAACTCGATAGCTACGTCAACGGACAGTGGGCCGCACCGGGGCGCGACCTCGTCGAAGTGCGCAGCGCCGTTACCGGCGATGTGGTCGCAGAAGCAACAAGCGGCGGGCTGGATATGCATAGCGTCCTCGCATATGCCCGCACTGTCGGCGGGAAGAATCTACGCAAGCTGACGTTCCACCAGCGCGCGGATCTACTGAAGAAGCTTGCGCAATACCTGACGGAGCGCAAAGACCAGCTTTACAAACTGTCGTTCCAGACCGGCGCGACGCGCACAGATAACCTGATCGATGTCGATGGCGGCATCGGCACGCTGTTCGTCTACGCCGGCAAGGGACGCCGCGAGCTTCCGAATTCCACCTTCCTGCTGGACGGCGCGGTCGAGCCGATGGGCAAAGGCGGAACATTCGCAGGCCAGCACATCGTCACCTCGCTGCATGGCGCCGCAGTTCACATCAACGCATTCAATTTCCCCTGCTGGGGATTGCTTGAAAAGCTTGCGCCCGCGCTGCTAGCGGGCGTTCCGGTCGTCTCAAAGCCCGCAACTGTCACCTCCTATGTCGCCCACGCGCTCGCGCGCATGATCGCCGAATCCGGAATTCTTCCCGAAGGCGCGTTTCAATTCATCGTCGGCAGCACCGGCGATCTGTTCGATCACCTCACCTGCCAGGACGTTGTGTCGTTCACCGGCTCCGCCGATACATCCGAGAAGCTTCAGCGGCATCCGGTCATCGCGCGGGAAGCCGTCCGCTTCATCGCAGAGCGGGATTCGCTCAACGCCGCTATCCTCGCGCCGGACGCCAAACCCGGCACGCCGGAGTTCGACCTGTTCGTCAAGGAAGTCGCCAAGGAGATGACGGTCAAGGCCGGGCAGAAATGCACGGCGATCCGCCGCGCACTCGCGCCGTCGGCCAGTGTCGGGGCCGTCATCGATGCCCTGCGCGAACGGCTCGCGAAGGTGGCCATCGGAAATCCTGAACTGGAAACCGTTCGCATGGGCCCCGTGGTCGGCCTCGACCAGCGCCGCGATGTCCTTGCTCACGTGAAGACGTTGCGGACCGAAGCGCAGCTTGTCGCAGGCGATCCCGACAATTTCGACATTCAGGGAGCGGATGTCACGCGTGGCGCGTTCCTTCCGCCCCTGCTGCTGCATTGTGCCAATCCTATTCGCGCGACGAATGTTCATTCGATCGAGGCCTTCGGCCCGGTCTGCACCGTGATGGGTTACGGCGACCTCGAGGAAGCCATAACACTCACCAATCGCGGCGGCGGCAGTCTGGTTGCATCGGTCTATACTCACGATCCCAAGGTGGCGTCGGACCTCGTGTTCGGCGTCGGCAGCTTCCACGGCCGGCTTGTGATGATTGATCGCGACTGCGCCAAGGAACAAACTGGTCATGGCTCGCCGATGCCGCAGATGGTTCATGGCGGCCCCGGCCGCGCAGGAGGCGGCGAGGAACTGGGCGGCGTACGCAGCGTGCATCATTACATGCAGCGCACCGCGTTGCAGGGCTCACCTACGATGCTGACGGGCATCACCGGAAGTTGGACGAAGAATGCGCCCGTCATCGAGAAGGACCGGCATCCGTTTCGGTTTCATTTCGAGGATCTGGACGTCGGACAGACGTTCTATTCGAAGGAGCGCACCATCACGCTCGAGGACATCGAACATTTCGCCCATTTCACGGGCGACACGTTCTATGCCCACATGGACGAAGAAGCCACGAAGGGCCATCCGTTCTTTCCCGGGCGTGTCGCGCACGGCTACCTTTTGCTGTCGTTCGCTGCTGGCCTGTTCGTCGACCCCGATCCAGGTCCGGTGCTCGCCAACTACGGCCTCGATTCATTGCGCTTCATCAAGCCGATCCAGCCGGGTGAAACCATCAAGGTCCGGCTTACGGCAAAAGAAAAATCGCCGCGCAACAAGCAGTACGGCGAAGTGCGTTGGGATGTGGAAATCCTGACCGACAAAGACGAGTCTGCGGCAACCTACGAATTGCTGACCATGAACGCAGTGCGGCCTCAGGCATAACTAAAACAACAACGACAGGGAGAGACCCGATGATCCTCGTGACAGTGATGTATCCGGCCGGCGAAGCATTCGACACCAACTACTATCTCAAGACGCACATGCCGCTGGTGAAGGATCGTTGGGGTCCGCTTGGACTCAAAAGCGCGCAAGCCATCAAGGGTATCGTGAAAGCTGACGGCAGCGCGCCCGATTATCAGATGACTGCGCTGCTGACATTCGGATCGATGGATGATTTCAAGGCCGCCGGTAAGGCCCATGGCAAGGAAATCTTCGCCGACATTCCCAATTTCACCAAGGCGCAGGCCGTGGTGCAGATCAACGACGTCGTCTTCTAGATCTTAGGCTGGTCAGGTGTCATCAACGGATCGAACAGATCCTGAGAGTGCACGTCGTTCGGTTTCCGGCGATGATGCCGCGATTGCGCGCGCCTTCTCGCTCAAGGACCTTCCCGACGCATTCTACGATGATCCTTACCCGACCTATCGCGCGCTGCAGTCTGCCGATCCGATCCATCGCATGCCGGACGGATCGCTGTTCCTCACCCGCCATCGCGATCTGGAAGCTATCTACAAGGACACGACACGCTTCAGTTCCGACAAGAAAGTCGAGTTCGCACCAAAGTATGGCGCGAGCTCGCTGCTCTTCCAGCACCACACCACAAGTCTCGTTTTCAACGATCCGCCGCTGCATACCCGTGTGCGCCGTCTGATCGCAGGCGCTCTGAATCCACGCGCCATCGCCGAGATGGAGCCGGGACTGATCGCGCTCGTCGACCGGCTGCTGGACGATATGCAGGCGCGCGGCAATGCCGACCTCATCGAGGATTTTGCGTCCGCTATTCCCGTCGAAGTGATCGGCAACCTGCTTGCCATTCCCCATGAGGATCGCGCGCCGCTGCGCGGCTGGTCGCTGGCGATTCTTGGCGCGCTGGAGCCCTTCCTTTCAGAGGATGTGCAGGCACGTGGCGAACGCGCGGTCAGCGAATTTCTCGATTACCTCCGCTGTCTGGTGGCCGATCGCCGCGCACGGCCCGGCGACGCAGAGCGCGACGTCCTGACCCGCCTGATCGAAGGTGAAGCTACCAGCGGCGAGCGGCTGAGCGAGATCGAGCTTCTGCAGAACTGCATTTTCATCCTGAACGCAGGTCACGAGACGACGACCAACCTGATCGGTAACGGGCTGGAACTGCTGCTGCGTTTCCCGCAGGAACGACAACGCCTGATCGACGAGCCGGCATTGATCAAGCCTGCGGTTGAGGAGTTCCTGCGTTTTGAGTCCTCGAACCAGCTTGGAAACCGTCGCGTCGTGCAAGACACCGAACTCGATGGCGTGGCACTCTCGGAAGGTGCACTGATTACGCTGTGCATCGGCGCGGCGAACCGGGATCCTGACGTATTCGCGCAACCGGGGCAGCTCGACGTCGGCCGCTCTCCGAACCGGCACCTCGCGTTCGCCACCGGCGCGCACGCCTGCGTCGGCCTCACCCTCGCCCGCCTCGAAGGCAGGATCGCGATCAGCCGGTTTCTCGCGCGCTTCCCGAACTTCAAAGCCAGTGGGCCTACCCACAGGGCGCGACGCGTGCGCTTCCGCGGCTTCACATCGCTTCCCGTTACCCTCGCCTAGGCTTCATTCACAGGACACCGCATGCCGACATTCGATAAGCCAGCCGCTACAACCTTGCTCAAATCAGTCTTCGCGCAGTGGGTGCAAGACCTCGACCTGTCGATTGAAAGCATTGAGGGCGACGGCGCCGTGCTGCGCATGCGCTTCTCGGACAAGCTCTGCCGCGACAACGGCGTTGTCTGCGGTCAGGCCTTGATGAGTCTGGCCGATACCTCGATGGTGTTTGCGATCTGCTCCGCAGCGGGCGAATATTTTCCGATGACCACGGTGGATCAGACCATCCACTTCATGCGTCCGGCCATGCGCACGGATCTGCTGGCGGAAGCACGCGTCGTGCGGATGGGGAAAACCATGGCTTACGGCAGCGTGTCGATCCGGACGGACGCCGACGCGCGGCCCGTGGCGATGGCCCAGACAGCCTACGCCCTGCTCCGCGACGCCAAATAGTCACATCTGGTCGTAATCAACCACGACGCGGCTTGAGACCGGGTGTGCCTGGCATGTCAGCACGAACCCGGCTTCAAGCTCCCACGGCTCGAGCGAATAGTTGACGTCCATCCGCGTCTCGCCTTCGACGATCTTGGCGCGGCAGGTGCTGCACATGCCGCCCTTGCAGGCATATGGAAGGTCCATTCCGGCGCGCAACGCGGCGTCGAGAATGGCTTCGCCGTCGGCGATCGGCACATCCTTGCGCTTGCCGTCCACGATCAGCGATGCGACCGCCTTAGGCGGCGCTTCCGGCACGATCTGAATCTTCGGACGCGGCTTGCCGCCGAATTCCGATACAAAGCGCTCGACGTGCACGTGATCTTTGGGAATGCCGAGATCGATGCAGGTCGCCTCGATCTCTTCGCTCATGGCAACCGGCCCGCAGACGAACACATGATCGACCGCAGCCGCCGGCACCATCGCGCGCAGCAACACCTCGACCTTCGCACGGTCGAGCCGGCCATACAGGATCGGCAGATCCTGCTCCTCCTGCGACAGCACATGGAACACCGACAGGCGGCCCATGAACCGGTCCTTGAGTTCTTCCAGCGCTTCGCGGAACAGAATGCCGTTGGTCGCACGGTTGCCGTAGAACAGAAAGAAGCGGCTGTTGGGTTCGCGCGCGAGGAAGCCGCGCACGATGGACATGATCGGCGTGATGCCGGAGCCGGCTGCAAAGCCGACATGGATACGTGCCTGATCAGGCGCATGTGCCACGCCGAAGCGGCCGGTGGGCGTCATCACGTCAAGCTCATCGCCGGATTTCAGTTCGTCCAGCGCCCAGCTTGAGAACGCGCCGCCGTCGACTTTCTTGACCGCGATACGCAGTTCGTGATCGTCGGGGCTCGAGCAGATCGAATACGAACGTCGTACTTCCTCGCCATCCATGGTCGTGCGCAGCGTCAGATACTGGCCGGGCGCGAAGGCATAATCCTGCGCCAGTTCGCCCGGAATTGCGAACGTCATCGACACCGCATCGGCGGTCTCGCGGCGCAGATCGTCGACGGCAAGACGATGGAATTTTGGAACGTGTGACATTTGAGATCGCTCTGGTCCGCTCATGCTCTCGGCTGGGCTAGTGACACTTAAAATAATCGAACGGCTCACGGCACGCCTTGCAGCGCCATAGCGCCTTGCAGGAGGTCGAGCCAAATTCGGAAAGCACTTCGGTGTTCACCGATCCGCATTGCGGACAGGCCACTTCCTGCTCGCCGAACAGCGCACGACGTCCACCTCCAGTCTGAGGCGGCGCGATGCCATACTCTTTCAGCTTCTGGCGGCCCTGCTCGCTCATCCAGTCCGTGGTCCAGGCCGGTGACAACACCGTGCGAATCTTGGGATTGCGGATGCCTTCGCGTTCAAGCGCCAGCTCGATTTCCAGCGCAATCATGTTCATAGCCGGGCAGCCGGAATAGGTCGGCGTAATTGCAACTTCGACCGCACCGTCGGTCACGGTCACGTCACGCAGCACGCCAAGATCGGCGATGGTCAGCACCGGAATTTCAGGGTCGACCACCTGTGCTGCCGCGTTCCATGCGGTCTGTCGGAGATCGTGCATGTTGCTGCCGGTTACCATGTCGCGTTCGGGAAGGTTCGCTGCATCGATTGCAGTTCGCTGAGCAGATGCCCGAGATGTTCGGTGTGGTTACCTGATCGGCCGCCCTTTTGCATCCAGTCGCTGGCCGGACGCTTCAGCGTCGCCACGCCCAGAACATTGGAGACCGTCTCCACCCAGCGACCGCGCAGGCTTTCCGGATCAATGGCGATACCGGACGAAATCAGGTCCGCATCGCTTTGATCGGCGTGGAACAGTTCTCCGGTGAAAGCCCAGAGGTCGTCAATCGCGGTTTGCGCGCGGCGATGGCTTTCTTCCGTTCCGTCCCCGAGCCGGATCATCCACTCCGATGTATGCCGCAGATGATAGGCGCTTTCCTTCTCGGATTTCGCAGCGATCGCCGCCAGCGTCTCATCCTTGGATTTCATCATCGCGCGCCAATAGGGATCGGCGAAGGCTGAGTAGAAAAACTGCCGCACAATGGTGCGCGCAAAATCGCCGTTCGGCTGCTCGACCAGCAGAAGGTTGCGATACTGCCGGACGTCGCGCAGGTAGGCATACTTGTCTTCGTCGTTGCCCACGCCTTCGACCTTGGCAGCGTAGGTGTAGAGCTCGCGCGCCTGCCCGATCAGATCGAGGCCCATATTGGCGAGCGCCATGTCCTCTTCCATCATCGGGGCGTGTCCGCACCATTCGGACACGCGGTGCCCGAGGATCAGCGCGTCATCGGCCCGGCGCAGCGCGTAAAGCACGAGCGGACTTTCAGAAATACTGATGGAAGACGTTGCCATGGTTCAATACTCGCGATGTCATTCCGGGATGCGCCTCTTGGCGCAGACCCGGAATCCATGTGCCAGCGATGGTATGGATTCCGGGTTCGCTCGTTTCACTCGCGCCCCGGAATGACGAGTGAATGCCAATTACATATGGCCGACTTCGTCGGGCACGTCATAGAAGGTCGGATGGCGATAGATCTTCGACATCGCCGGCTCGAACATCATGCCCTTCTCGGACGGATCGGACGCGATGATCGCGTTCGACGGCACGATCCAGATCGACAGTCCCTCGCCGCGCCGCGTGTAGATGTCCCGCGCCGCCTGAAGCGCCAGCGTCGCGTCAGCAGCATGCAACGATCCGACATGCTTGTGGGCAAGGCCGTTCCGGCTGCGGATGAAAACTTCCCAAAGCTGGGTGTTCTGAGTGGTCATGACACCTCCTAAGCCGCAACCGCAGCGGTGCGGCGCGCCTGTTGTTTCTCCGCATAAGCGGCCGCCGCTTCACGCACCCACGCGCCTTCGTCGTGGGCTTTGCGGCGCGCGGCGATGCGGTCACGGTTGCATGGGCCGTTGCCCGAAAGCACCTGCTTGAATTCGTTCCAGTCGATCGCGCCGTAGTCCCAGTGGCCGGTCGCCTCGTTCCACTTCAGGTCGGCGTCCGGGATCGTGAGGCCGAGATAGTGGGCCTGAGGGACGGTCGCATCGATGAACTTCTGACGCAGGTCGTCGTTCGAGAACCGCTTGATCTTCCACTGCGTGGACTGATCGCTGTGCTGGCTGAGCTGGTCCGGCGGACCGAACATCATCAGGCAGGGCCACCACCAGCGGTCCAGCGCGTTTTGCGCCATGGCCTTCTGCTCCTCGGTGCCACGCGACAGCGTCAGCATGATCTCGTAGCCCTGACGCTGGTGGAACGACTCTTCCTTGCAGACGCGGATCATCGCGCGCGCGTAAGGACCGTACGAACAACGGCAGAGCGGGATCTGGTTCATGATGGCCGCGCCATCGACCAGCCAGCCGATCGCGCCGATGTCGGCCCAGGTCGGCGTCGGATAATTGAAGATCGAGGAATACTTCGCCTTGCCGCTCAGCATCAGGTCGACAAGTTCTTCACGCGATGAGCCAAGCGTCTCGGCCGCCGCGTAGAGATAGAGCCCGTGACCGCACTCATCCTGCACCTTGGCCAGAAGCGCGGCCTTGCGGCGCAGCGTCGGCGCACGGGTGATCCAGTTGCCTTCCGGCAGCATGCCGACGATTTCGGAATGGGCGTGCTGGGAAATCTGGCGCGTCAGCGTCTTGCGATACGCGGCCGGCATCCAGTCGTTCGCCTCGATGCGATCATCGGCATCAATGCGCGCCTGGAAATGCGCCGCACGTTCCGCGTCCTCGACATGAACGACTTCGGCTTCCGATGTGTTGAGCGCTTGCGTGTACATCGCCGTTTCCTCCAGGAGACGCCGATTAAAATATAACAAAAATATCGTATCGCAAGTTATTTCTGTAACATATTGCGCTGCACGTCCGAAAACCGACGCTTGAGTTCCGGCCCCGGCGGACGCAGCGAACCTGTTGCGCTCTCCCCATGCGCGTCCAGCCAGGATTCGGAAGCAGGCAGAAGGGCTTGATAAAGCCGAGCACAGAATTGCCGCGCTTCGAGCGCAGGCCATGCGGGCGGCAACAACGACGCGGGAAGCAGCGGATCGCGCAGGATCACCCGCCTGTAGTGATGGATCAAAAGCACCCGGGCGAGGATGGCATCCGCCGGAACCATGTTGTCGGCATCGCTGACCCAAGCCTCCAGCGGCGCAAAGGTTTTCATGAACTCGCGATACGACTCTGCGGTCCGCTCCAGTGACCAGCTCGCATCGACCAGCCGCCGCCCCGTGGCATCGTCAGCCGACACCTCAAGCCGGATCGCGCCGGCGGCGATCGACGGCAGCGAAACATTGGACGGCGCCACCCAGACGCCAGGCATCGGGCTGCCGAAGCCAGCCTCGGTCAAAGCCGTGCGCGATGCTTCGCGGTCCGCTCCGTTTCCGATCAGCAGGAGCTCGAAGCGCCCGGCCCAGTCCGACGAATGCGGGTTATAGACATGCTCGACGGCCGTTTCGAACCGCTCGCGCCCGCTCTTTGCGAGCTTGTAGAAGCTCTTCCGGCCCACCTTGTCCCGGTCGAGCCAGCCATCGGTGGCGAGCCGCGACACCGCAGTCCGTACCACGCCCCCGTCGGTTCCCAGCATGTCCAGGAACTGCAGAAGCGTTCCCAGCCAGACCGACCCGCCGCGTGGCAGAATCGCATCGCCGTAGAACGTGATGATGAGGGAGCCGGTGCGAGACGGTTCGCGTTTGAATCGGCTGACGATGCGGGAAAGCGATGGGTGACTCATGGCCCCGCAGCATAGTGCATTCCATCGGGCGGGCGAGCCCGGAAGAGAAGCACGCTAAAGAAACGCTGCTTCGGTAATCAGCGCGGCAAACAAGCATCTTACCGTCCATTCCGGACAAGCTAGATGAGCTTCTTCATCTAAAATCTGAGGAATTTCAGGGAGAGACTGCCCTGATTGCCAGTCTACGGCCGCTAGGCTTCCATCCATATTGACGCCAAGGGACATCGTCAGCGCAGAGAGCGCTTTGTCCATAGCGACCGCCTCAAACCGGGCGATCAGACGTGAAAATGCCAAACCAGCAGAACGACGCCCAACACCGCTGCGCCGCTGAGTACCCAGCCGGCAACGTAAGCGGCGTTCTCAAGACCCAGATCGTGCATGTTCTCTGTCGGCACCTGGTGGACACGCCAATGGTCAGCCATCGCAGCCTCCAATGAAGCCTCCCTGTGAGAGACAATCGCGAACCTGCATGGAGGTTCCGCTACTCACCTAAATTCGGCGAGGCGGCCTTGTTATCGGAGAGTCATCCGACGTCGAACTTGACGCCCTGGGCGAGCGGCAGGTCGCGCGAATAATTGATCGTATTGGTGGCCCGGCGCATATAGCCCTTCCACGCATCCGATCCGGATTCACGCCCGCCCCCCGTCTCCTTCTCGCCGCCGAACGCGCCGCCAATCTCGGCGCCAGACGGGCCGATATTGACGTTGACGATGCCGCAATCGGACCCGGCCGACGACATGAAGGTTTCAGCTTCCTGAATGTCGGTTGTGAAGATCGATGACGCGAGCCCCTGCGGAACGCCGTTGTGCATGGCGATCACGTCGGTCAGGTCGCGATAACGGATGACATAGAGAACTGGCGCGAAGGTCTCGCGCAGGACAGGCCCCTGCTGCCCCGGCATTTCCACGAGCGCCGGCGTTACATAGTAAGCCGATGGCAGAGCGCGATCGACGCGCCCGCCCCCATGAACCTTGCCGCCGAGCGCCTGCGCTTCTGTCAGTGATTTCTCCATCGCCTCGTAAGCTGCCGCATCGATCAACGGGCCGATCAAGGTCGACGGCTGGGACGGATCGCCGATCGCGACCGAAGCATAAACATTGCGCAGCTTCGCGATGAACCCCTCCGCGATGCTTTCATGAACGAACAGCCGCCGCAGCGAGGTACAACGCTGTCCTGCGGTCCCCATGGCGGAGAACGCGATGCTGCGCAGCGCGAGATCCTGATTGGCGGACGGCGTGACAATCGCCGCGTTGTTGCCGCCCAGCTCGAGAATACAGCGGCCGAAACGCGCCGCGACCCGCGGCCCCACGTCCCGGCCCATACGCGTCGAACCGGTCGCGGATACGATCGCAACCTTCGGATGATCGACGAGAGCCTCGCCAACAGCCCGGCCGCCCTGAACAAGTCCGGCAAGCCCAAGCGGCGCAGCGGCAAACCGCACCAGCGCGCGCTCAATGACAGCCTGCACCGCATAGGCCGTCAGCGGCGTCTTTTCCGACGGCTTCCAGATGACGGAATCGCCGCACACCAGAGCGAGAGCCGCATTCCAGCACCAAACGGCAACCGGAAAATTGAACGCCGTCACGATTCCGCAGACACCGGCAGGATGCCAAGTTTCCATCATGCGATGACCCGGCCGTTCGGTGGCGATGGTGAGGCCATAGAGCTGCCGCGACAATCCGACGGCAAAGTCGCAGATATCGATCATCTCCTGTACTTCGCCCAATCCTTCGGAGAGGATCTTGCCGGTCTCGATGGTCACCAGACGACCCAAATCCTCCTTGGACCGGCGCAGTTCCTCACCCAGAAGCCGCACCAGTTCGCCACGGCGCGGTGCCGGAACGCTGCGCCAAATCAGGTATGCCGCATGCGCCTGCTCGATCGTCCTGCGCACGTCATCTGCACTTGCCTCCGGTAGATGACCGACAGTCAGGCCATCGATAGGCGACCGCGCGACGAGACTGCCCTGCGCTGCAAACGGCGGGGCTGCACCGAGCTTCTTCAACAGATCAATTGCTTCATGAGCAACGGTCGAACGTTCCATGCGAGCACTCATTTCCGACTCCCACTCGGCGACTTCACCAAAGAGATGATCAGGCTCAAGCAGTTCCGTGTCATCGAGACACGACCCGCGTTTCCGCCGTTCAAATATTGCGCGTTCTTCGACAAGCGAAGACCGC
Source organism: Afipia massiliensis (assembly GCF_014203115.1). Lineage (GTDB taxonomy): Bacteria > Pseudomonadota > Alphaproteobacteria > Rhizobiales > Xanthobacteraceae > Afipia > Afipia massiliensis. Next base: position 191,087 of record NZ_JACHIJ010000002.1, read on the forward strand.
AGCCTCTTGCGATCATCATCGCAGAGCTACAGTACGCCGGGTTCGTAGTTGTATGAAGAATGGCGCTCCCTAGCGGAATCGAACCGCTCTCTCCACCGTGAAAGGGTGGCGTCCTAACCGATAGACGAAGGGAGCGAAAAGGCTGCAACCGCTGCGCACCGGGTGGTACGTGGACCGTTGTCTTTTCGCCTTGGATCAAGTCATTTAATCGCACAAAATCAATGCGTTAGCATTGACCTGAGTGGCAACGAACCGCAACCCCGTGAGGTGATTTGGCCGACGCGGGGGAACGTATAAAGGCGTTTCGCGACTGCGGCAAGCCGCCAGATGCCCCGGCTTGAGCGGTGTGCGTAACTTCATGCACACTCCCTTGAGACCTGCCGCCCGCAGTGGGCCGGGCCGCCGGAGCGCCAAGCATGACCCGCAAGCTGATCGACATTTCCGTACCGCTGCAAAACGACGTGCCAGCGGATCCTCCGGGCGGCCATCCCACGATCCAGTATATCGACCATCAGCAGGGATTGCCGCGAATGCTGCAGTTCTTCGACGGATTGAAGAAAGAAGACCTGCCCGACGGCCAGGGCTGGGCCGTGGAGCAGGTCAGCCTCTCCACGCACAACGGCACCCACCTCGATGCGCCCTATCACTTTCATCCGACCATGAACCGCGGCGAGCGCTCATGGACGATCGATGAAGTTCCGCTGGAATGGTGTTTCCAGCCCGGCGTGAAACTGGACTTCCGTCATTTTCCCGACGGCTATGTCGCGACCGCCGCCGATGTCGAAAGCGAACTGAAGCGGATCGAACACACCCTCAAACCGCTCGAGATCGTCGTCGTCAACACCAGCGCCGGCGCGAAGTACGGCCGGCAGGATTACGTCACGTCCGGTTGCGGGATGGGCTACGAGGCAACGATGTATCTGCTGGAGCGCGGCGTGCGGCTCACCGGCATCGATGGCTGGAGCTGGGACGCGCCGTTCGTCTACACCGCGAAGAAGTATGCCGAGACTAAAGACGCCAGCCTGATCTGGGAAGGTCACAAGGCCGGCCGCCACATCGGCTATTGCCACCTCGAAAAGCTGCACAATTTAGAACAATTGCCATCGACCGGATTCACCGTGTCATGCTTCCCGGTTAAGATCGAGCGTGCATCAGCCGGCTGGACCCGCGCAGTCGCGATCCTCGACGCGTAGACTGAGCCGGGTGGCGCTTACAACCCCATCAGCCCAGGACTAAGCTGGCCGTAACGGCAGACCGAAACCAGGAACAGGAGACCGTCCATGACGATGCCTCAGGATGTCGCCGGGCTTCATGAGCGAATGAAGGAAGCCGTCAAGGCGAACTGGAAAGCCTTCCTGATCGAGGGCATCGTTCTGGTGATCTTGGGGATGGCTGCGATTGCGATTCCGTTGCTCGCCAGCATCGCAGTCACGATCTTCCTCGGCTGGCTGTTCCTGATCAGCGGCGCGGTCGGGCTCTACCTCACCTTCACCACGCGCGACATGCCCGGCTTCTGGTGGTCGCTGCTCTCGGCAGTGCTCGCACTTGCCGCTGGCATCATCCTGATTGTTCAGCCTGTGGCGGGAACGCTGACGCTCACGCTCGTGGTCAGCGCCTACTTCATCGCCGAAGGCATCACCACAATCATGTATGCCCTCGCCCATCGCAGTGAACTTTCCGGGCGCTGGGGATGGCTGCTCGTGTCGGGCATCGTCGATCTGGTGGTGGCTGCGCTGATCATCGCAGGGCTTCCCGGATCAGCCGCGTGGGCCATCGGACTGCTCGTCGGCATCAACCTCGTGTTCGGCGGCACCTCCCTGATCGGGATGGCGCTCGCCGCGCGAAAGGCCTGACGGTTCGAGACTGCTGCCTAACAGCCTCGGCAAATGCTCTTGATCTTGCGATCGAGCGCCTTGTCTTCGGCCGATTCCGTATAGTTCTTTTCCTCAAGGGTCGGCACATCGCTCGCGCGCGGCTGCCGATGTCCGACAGGTGCCTGCGGAATGCCGCCCGAATTCGTCGTCGCCGAGGGTGTCGCGGGACCGGATGTTGTTCCACTTTTGCTTTGCGCCAGTGCACCTGACGTGGCCAGCAGCAGGACCATCATGGCCATCGGGATGGATTTTCTCATGTCACACCTCACCAATGTGATTCCTCAGCGCGAGATCACTCTACTGGGAACGATTGGGATTTTCTATCGTTCCGCAGTTGCGTCTTCCTTGCGCCGCACAATCCTGCACCTTGCGCAGATCCGCCATCGATCCGAGCAGCCAGATACCGGCGACCACAAGCAGGACGAAAAAGCCGAACATCACCGCATTTTCGACAGCTCGATTGCCGTCGTTTTCGGGAGGTTCGGGTCCCGCCATCGTTGAGCTGCCTACTCTGCAGGCGGATAAAGATGAACATCACCGCAGTAGTCCGCAACACGATAACGGTCTTCCGCGTCTTCACTTATCCGCGAGAGATACTGCGGCCCGACCGGCGCCTTGCCGTGACCGCCCGGAATGTCGAGCACGTAATCCGGCTGGCACAGTCCCGACACACGCCCGCGCAGATGCTGCATCAACTTCTGCCCTTCCTCCAGCGTCGTGCGCAAATGCGCCGTGCCCGGCGCAAGGTCGCCGTGATGCAAATAATACGGCTTGATGCGGCATTCGACGAAACCGCGCATCAGCGCCTCCAGCGTCTCCGGATCGTCGTTGACCCCGCGCAGCAGCACCGACTGGCTGACCATCGGAATACCCGCGTCGATGATCCGCGCGCAGGCGCCACGCGCCTCAGTCGTCAGTTCGCGCGGATGGTTGGCGTGGACCGCGACCCATGTGGTCGCGCCGCTCACGCGCAAGGCGGCCACGGTCTCATCCGTCACGCGGCCCGGATCGGCAACCGGCACGCGGGTATGAATACGAATGATCCTGACATGATCGATCGCGGCGAGATCATTCATGATCTCTTTCAACCTGCGCGCCGACAGCATCAGCGGATCGCCGCCGGTCAGGATCACCTCCCAGATTTCCGGATGTGTGCGGATGTAATCCAAAGCACCGGCATAGGCCTCGTCGGAAAGCGCGGTCTCCTTGCCCGGCCCGACCATTTCGCGGCGGAAGCAGAACCGGCAATACACCGCGCAGACATGCACGAGCTTGAACAGCACGCGATCCGGATAGCGGTGCACAATGCCGCTGACCGGCGAATGCGCATGATCGCCGATGGGATCGGCGTTTTCATGAGGCTGAGTGACCAGTTCATCGGCGGAGGGAACGTATTGGCGTGCGATCGGATCGTGCGGATCGGACGTATCGATCAGCGCGGCCACAGCGGGTGTCACTGCGACCGCGTAGCGCGCCGCGACCTTTTCCAGCGCGGGTAGCTGCTCAGGAGACACGAGGCCATGCTCGATCAGGCCGGTTACAGTTCGCAATGTTGCAGCGGCGCGGCGGGTCATGCGTCACCTTCCTGCGGCGTCCAGACCACCTGATCGACCCGCGTTGCGCCGCTGGCCAGCATCACAAGGCGGTCGAACCCCAGCGCCACGCCACAGGCCTCCGGCATCCGCGTCATCGCCGCGAGGAAATCCTCGTCAAGCGGATAGCGTTCGCCGTACCGCCGCTCCTTCTCGTCCATCGCCGCGGTGAAGCGCAGCCGTTGTTCGCCTGCGTCGATCAATTCGCCGAAGCCGTTCGCGAGTTCGACCCCGCAGGCATAAACCTCGAACCGCTCGGCGACGCGCGGATCGGACGGCTTGGCGCGCGCCAGCGCCGATTCCGGCGCCGGATACTCATAGAGAATCGTCAAGCGGCCCAGCCCGAGATTCGGTTCAATATGCTCGACCAGAACCTTGCTGAAGATGTCCGACCACGTGTCGTCCTCGGTGATGCGGACGTGATGTCCCGCCATCACTGCGAGCGCATTGCGGTCCGCCTGTCCTTCGGGAATCGTTGCAAGCAAATCGATGGACGCGAAGCGCGAGAATGCATCCGCAACGGTCAGCAATTCCGGCGCGGCAAACGGGTCGGCGCTCTTGCCGCGGAATGAGAACGTCCCGATTCCCGTCTCCTGTGCCGCGCGCGCAATCACGACGATGCAATCGGCCATGACCGCTTCGTAGCCCTCATTGGCGCGGTACCATTCCAGCATTGTAAATTCCGGCAGATGCAGCAGGCCGCGCTCGCGATCCCTGAATACCCGGGCGAACTCCACAATCCTTGTCTCACCGGCGGCCAGCAGCTTCTTGCAGGCAAATTCGGGGGAGGTTCGGAGATAGTGCCTCGTCTTGTCGCCTGAAGCCGATGTCAGGTCCGCCGAGGGGGCATGAAGATGTGTCTCGTTTCCGGGCGATTTCTGAAGAATTCCGGTTTCGACCTCGGTGAACCCCTCACCTCCGAACCACTCTCGCGTAGCCCGGGTAATGGCGCTCCGCGCCTGCAAAAACGGCTTGCGGTCCACATGGCGACCGGGCATCCACCAGGGGGAAGGTTCCTGTCCCGCATTCATGCGCGAAATGCCTGATTCCCTAGCAAAATGCTGGCTTTGGCGCTCCAAATCGTTATGTTGCGGCCCGAAACCGCCTTGCCGGACCTCGAAGCGCCGACCCGGCACCGCAACCGGCCCTGAACATTAGGAAACCTATCTGTGAAAGTCATCGCCAGTTCGATCCGCAAGGGCAACATCATTGAGCAGGACGGCAAGCTATATGTCGTTCTGACTGCGGAGAACATCCACCCCGGCAAAGGAACTCCGGTCAGCCAGATCGAAATGCGCCGAATCAGCGACGGCACCAAGGTCTCCGAACGCTACAAAACGACCGATCAGGTCGAGCGCGCGTTCGTCGAGGACCGCGACTACAACTATCTGTACGAAGACGGCGACGGCTTCCATTTCATGAACAACGAGAACTACGACCAGCTCCTGGTGCCCAAGGATGTGGTCGGCACGCAGGCTCCTTACCTGCAGGAAAACATGACCGTGAAGCTGTCGATCCACGACAACATCGCGGTCGCGATCACCCTGCCCCAGCGCACCACGCTGGAAGTGGTCGACACCGAACCGGTGACCAAGGGACAAACGGCGTCGTCATCCTACAAGCCTGCAATGCTGTCGAACGGCGTCCGCACGCTGGTCCCACCGCACATCGGCACCGGCACGCGCATCGTCGTGATGACCGAAGACGGTTCTTACGTCGAGCGCGCGAAAGACTGAGCGCAGATCCCGTGAGGACGTAGTGACGACGGCGCGGGCAGCGAACAACAGAAGGACGGCATCGGGGAATTTCTGGTGCTGCTTTCTGTCCCTTGCCTCGCTCTCCGTTACCTCGCTCTTCTTTGGCCTGCTCGCGCAACCTGCTCGAGCCGGCGAATTCAAAACTCCCTCGATATCGCTCGTCAGGCCGGACTGGTCCGCCGCTGTCAACCAGCTCAAGACCGAAATCGACTCACAGCCGGTTGTGGTCGACAATTTCAGTTTCACGGGCCGACGTCCGTCACGTCAGGTCAAGACGCAACGCATCTCGGCGATCTCACAGATCAACACTGTCACGTCGCCGATTTTCTCCGGCATCGAACTAAGTCCGGTCCCGGTATTGTTGCCGTTCGACAGCGCGCTGTATCTCGCCGATCGCCGGAGCGGTGCGGTCAATCTTCTGATCCCGCGCTATCAGGCCGGCTTCCGCGCCGCCAGCATGTTCGAGGCCGGGCCGTCCGGCTACGATGCAGTCTTCCTGTTCGACCATGGCGCCGACGACAACATGCCATCCAGGGTCTATTCGCGACCCGTTGAGGTTCAGATCACCGCGTCACTGCTGATTTACGACATCAAGGACCCGCTTGCTGGAAAGGGCGAGCCGGTCAAATCGCTGGCGACCCAATTCCCGAACCTCCGCCGGGTGATCCGTGAAGGGTATGTACGCTACGCGTTCACACGGTTCGGCGTTCCCTATGTCGTTTCAATCCATTGCCTCGACAGCGTCGCGCGCAGCAAGCGCCTCTCCTGCCGCGAAGCCGTGCCGGTCGCCGAGCGTTTCCTCAAAGCCCTTCGCGTCGCAGGCGGCACCCCGCGTGATCCCCGTTACAACATCGCTTCCTACGCCTCTGAGCGGCCGATCGCATACGACGCGGACTTCACCTATCGCCCGCCGGGCGAGATCATCGCTAACAGCGGCTATCGCGGGCAAGGCGGCCATCAGGACTTTACGGTCTACTCGCAGATCCGCTTTCCTATCGAGAAAGCTCCCGCATTCGCCAACTCGCAGTCGTTCATGAATTGGGGTGACTGCAATCTCACGGGACGGGTCTCGTTTGCGCCGACCAAAGGCGATCCATATCGCTGCAAGCGCAATGACAAGCAGTTGGTGTTCGATGAATCGGCCAAGGAGAACTACAGCTACCCCTGGCAGGACAACTTCTGCGAGACACGCGACTTCGAGGTCGGACAGTGCGCCAATGGAATGGGGCATCAGGGTCAGGATATCCGCCCATCGACCTGTCACCTGCGCAACGATGGCGCGGATCGCTGCATCCCCGATCTTTTCCCGGTTGTCGCGGTCCGCGAGGGCGTGCTGATCAGGTCGCCGAAGCAACAGGCGGTATTCCTGCTGGTCAACACACGCAACGAGCACGTCCGCTTCCGCTACATGCACATGAACCCGGCGCGCCTCGACGCTGACGGCGTGATCTATGGACGGCACGTGACCGAGGGCGAACGGATCGGTGTGGTCTCGAACTTTCAGGATCGCCCCGGCGGAACGACAAACCATCTGCATTTCGACGTCCAGGTGTTCACGCGCGACGGCTGGCTCTGGGTTAATCCCTACGTCACCCTGATCTCGTCCTATGAACGCCTGATCGGCGGCCGCGGCCGGGAATACATCCAGCCGCCTCCTGAGGCACCTGCGATGGCGCATGCCCAACCGCCTGCGGATCTCCCGCCAAATGCTGTTAAGGAAGGCGGAGGCCGCTAGCGCTGAACGGGAACCGGTTTCCACGCAAGATCATTCCCATACAAATTCGCGGCAGATTGGCCTTTGGCCCATTCTGCAAAGCCACGCTAGACTGACCGCATGACACACAGAGATTCTCGGAATCCGACCTTCCTCACGCGACGAACGTTGCTGGGCTCCGCGCTTAGCGCAGGCGCGCTGTTTGCCAATCCGCTTCGCGCGCTCGCGAGCCCTCCCGGCTTCGATCAATGGCGCGAAGGATTTCGTGCCCGCGCCCTCGCGCGCGGCATTTCCGAAGGCACCTACATTCGCGTGCTGAGCCGCATCGAACCGGACATGAGCGTGTTCCAGAAGATGCGCAAGCAGCCCGAGTTCAACGAACAGCTCTGGCAATACATCAACCGCCGCGTCTCGGACTGGCGTCTGGCCGCGGGCAAGGTGGCGCTTCAGAAATACGGCACCCTGTTTGCACGGATCGAAAAGGATTTCGGCGTCGAACGCGGCACGCTGCTGGCGCTGTGGGGCGTCGAAACGGCTTATGGCGATCCGCTGGTACAGCAGAATCATATGCGGCCGGTGTTTCCCTCGCTGGCGGCGCTGGCGTGGAACGAGCCCCGCCGCAAGGCCTATTGGGAAACCGAACTCATCAACGCGCTACGCATTGTCGACAAGCATTGGAGCACGCCCGAGGAAATGCGCGGCTCATGGGCTGGCGCGATGGGCCACACCCAGTGGATGCCGGAAGTCTGGCTCAATGTCGGATTTGACTATGACGGCGACGGCCGCGTTTCGCCGTTTGGCCGCCCCGACGACGCGCTCGGCTCCAGCGCGCGGTATCTCGTGAACCGCGGCAAGTATCGACGCGGCGAACATTGGGGTTATGAGGTGAAGGGCGCGACCGCGTCGAAGAGCGGCAGCCAGTCCTACGCCAAATGGGCTGCCTCCGGCGTGACCCGCGCGGACGGTCAGCCGTTTCCGCGTCCCAATGATTCAGCGCAGCTCTGGGTACCAGTTCAAGGCGGACCATCGTTCCTGCTGGGACCGAATTTTTACGCCGTGAAGAGCTACAATCCGTCGATGAACTACGCGCTCGCCATCGTGCATCTCGGCGATCGCATTCAGGGCGGCGGGCCGTTCATCCAGCCCTTCCCCGGATCGGAACGCGCGCTCACGCTGGCCGAAATCCAGGAAGTCCAGACCCGCCTCACCAAGGCGGGGTTCGACACCGGTGGCACCGATGGCCGCGTCGGCAACGACACCATGAAAGCAGTCAGAGATTTCCAGACCAAGGCTGGATTGCTTCCTGCGGATGGTTATGCCGGATTGAAGGTGTTGGCGCGGCTGCGGCAGGGATCGTAGCGCTGCAGGCGCTAGCGAATAACGCTAGGCCCAAGGTCCGGCACGGCGACATCCGTCACCCGCATCTGTACGCGCTCGGAGCCCTGCCAGCGATCGACCGTCAACGATCCTGCGACATGCAGCATCTGGCCGCGATTTTCGATCAGCGCATTGCCGAGTTTCTGGCCGATGGAGCGGAACGCGATGCCGTTGACGAAAGACCCGTCACCGGACTTGAACCGCAATCGCAGATGCGCCTGCCCCACTTCATCTGCGAAAACCAGTTGATGCGACGGCAATGCGATCAGCGGTTCGGGATTGCCCGCACCATATGGTCCGGCGCGGTTCATGGTGTTGACGAAATCGGTCGTCACCGCGCGCGCGCTCACCGCGCCGTCGATAAACAGTTCATTCGCGTGCCGCGCATCGGCAACGGTCGCGGCCAGTGCGGTTTCAACGAAGGCCCGAAACTCCGCAAGGTTTTCCTTCTTCAGCGTCACGCCAGCGGCCATCGCATGGCCGCCGCCCTTCAGCAGAATTCCTTCGTTCACCGCCTCGCGCACCACCTTGCCGAGGTCGACGCCGGGAATGGAGCGCCCTGATCCGGTGCCGATGCCGCCTGGCTCCAGCGCAATGGCAAAAGCAGGCCGCGAAAACTTCTCCTTCAGGCGAGAGGCCACAAGGCCAACCACGCCCGGATGCCAGCCCTCGGACGCCGTGACGATCACCGAGCCCTTGTCGTCGAGCCCGAGCGACGCCAGCGCCTCGGCCTCGGCCTGCGCTTCGGCCATCTGTTCGATGACGCGGCGCTCGGTGTTGAGACGATCCAGTTCGGCGGCAATTCGGGCGGCTTCCGAAATGTCGCCTTCCAGCAGCAGCCGCACCCCCAGGTCAGCGCGCCCGATACGGCCGCCGGCATTGATGCGCGGCCCCAGCATGAACCCCAGATGCCACGCTTCAGGCGGACCGCTGAGCCGGGAAACATCCATCAACGCGGTGTGGCCGACGTGATCGCGGCGACGCAGCGCGATCAGACCTTTGGCGACGAAGGCGCGGTTGAGTCCAGTGAGAGAAGCCACGTCAGCGACGGTGCCGAGCGCGACGTGGTGGAGCACATCGAGCAGATTGGGTTCGGGCCGAACATCGCTCCAGAAGTTGCGCGCACGCAACTCGCGGTTCACCGCCACCAACGTAACGAACACAAGACCGACAGCGGCGAGATGCCCGAGGCCCGACAGATCGTCGAGCCGGTTCGGATTGACCAGCGCATCCACCACGGGAAGTTCATCACCGCACTGGTGATGATCGATCACGACCACGTCCATGCCGAGGCGCTTGGCTTCCGCAAGCGGCTCGATGCTTGTCGTACCGCAGTCCACCGTGACCAGCAGCGTCGCGCCCTTGTTGGCGAGACCTCGCACGGCTTCTACATTGGGACCGTAACCCTCGAAGATGCGGTCGGGAATATGGATCAGTGGATCGAGGCCGCAGTGACGCAAATGCCAGGTCAGCAGTGCCGCCGAGGTCGCACCGTCCACGTCATAGTCTCCGAAGATCGCGACCTTCTCGCCGCGCGTCGCCGCATCGGCAATGCGTTTCGCAGCGGCTTCCATTTCCGTTACCGTCAATGGATCCGGCAACAGTTTGCGGATGGTCGGATCGAGAAAGTCATCGACGGCATCGATGTCGATGCCGCGGCCCGCAATGATCCGCGCCAGCATTTCCGGCACCTGATAACGCTGCGCGATGGCAAGCGCCCTCGCCGCGCCGCGCGGGTCCAGCCGGTCGCGCCACACGCGGCCGGTCGCGGACCGGGTTACGCCAAGGAAAGCCGGGACCGACTCAGCAGGCAATGCGGATGCAGGGAGCGTCATGATGCCTTCCGCAGGTAAGCACGAAGCGTCGACGTTCAATGGTTCGCCGCGACGAGCTTAGCAGCCGAGCTTGTCGGCGAGATCGTTGAAATCCTTGACGACAAAATCCCAGTTTCCCTCAGCCTTGAAATCACGGTTCTGAAACGGACCATACTCCGTGATGCGCGGGACGAAAGCCGTTTTCAGGCCGAGTGCCTGTGCCGCCGCCAGATCGTTATTGTGAGCGGCGACCATCATCACCTGCTGAGGCGTCAGGCCGAGAATTTTCGCCGCTCCCAGATAGGCTTCGGGGTCGGGCTTGTAGTGGCGGAAGATCTCGGCACTCAGCACCAGATCCCACGGCAGGCCGGCGTGCTTCGCCATGTTGGTCAGGAGTGCGACGTTGCCGTTCGACAGCGGACTGATGATGAACTTCGTCTTCAGCCGCGTCAGGCCGCCGACGCTGTCCGGCCACGGGTTGAGGCTGTGCCAGCCTCGGGTGAGATAATCGAAATCGGCCGGTGTCAGACCGGTGATGCCGAGCTTTGCCGTGAGCGGCTCGATGGACTGCCGCTGCAGGTCGTCGAGGATCACGAAGCCCCGTTCCGGCTGTTTGCGAACCTCGTCCATGGACGGCATGTACGCGGCGCGCCAGCCATCGACCAGCGCTGTCCAATCGCCCTTGATGCCCTTCGCCTTGCCCCATGCGGTGAAATTATCGATCAGGCTGGTTCGCCAATCGACCACGGTCCCGAAGACATCGAACACCAGCGCCTTGATCTCGGACATCGAACTCCCCCTAGTGTCCTGAATCCGAAGTTCGCTTCATTTTGTAGCACGCTCCATAGCGAACTTCGGATTCAAAGGACACTAGAACTGCTAATTATTCTAGTGTGGTTTCGGTTCGCAAGTCCGCAAGCGACGCGCCGTAGACATGATGCGGACTTGCGAACCACCACACTAGAGAATCTTGCGGTATTGCATGAATCCGGACCGGTCGGCGACTTCATCGTACAGGATCTGCGCACGCGCATTCTCGAACTGCGTCAGCCAGTGCACCCTGCTCGCACCGGCGGCCTTCGCCTTCTCGTAGACGGCTTCGATCAGCTTGCGGCCAACACCGTGCCCGCGAGCGCCTTCGTTCACGAACAGGTCCTGCAGATAGCAGTAGTTGCCGACCGTCCAGCAGGAGCGGTGATAGAGGAAATGGACAATGCCGGTCATCTCTTCATCGACGAATGCGCCGAGCACGTACATAGGCTCCGCATCGTCGTGAAAGCGCTCCCACGTCACGGCAGTTGTCTCAGCCGGAACCGTGGCCTTGTAGAACTTGAGATAACCGGCCCACAAAGGCTCCCACGCTTCGCGCTCATCCACGCGAAGAGGCCGGATGACAACGCGCTCGGTCATGGATTATGTCCTGCTCAATCGAGGTGGAATTTCTCGAACTGGCGATGTTCGCCCTTGATGATGCGAACGGTGCCGGTCACCGAGCGCATCACGACGGTCTCGGTTTCGATGACGTTCTTGCGGAATTTGACGCCGGACAGCAGCGAGCCATCGGTGACGCCGGTTGCCGCGAACAGGCAATCGCCGCGCGCCATGTCCTCGATGCCGTAGATCATCTTGGGATCGGTCACACCCATCTTCAGAGCGCGCTCGCGCTTCTCGTCGGTATCGAGAATGAGACGGCACTGCATCTGGCCGCCGATGCAGCGCAGCGCGGCCGCAGCCAGCACGCCTTCCGGCGCGCCACCGGTGCCCATGTAGATGTCGACGCCGGTATTGTCCGGGTCTGCGGTGTGGATCACGCCCGCAACGTCGCCGTCGGTGATAAGACGAACCGCCGCGCCGGTGCTGCGGATAGCGTTGATGATGTCGGCGTGACGCGGACGGTCAAGCACGAGCGCCGTGATCGCTGACGGATGCACGTCCTTGGCGCGTGCAAGGCGACGAATGTTTTCGGCAGGCGATGCATCTAGTTCCACAACATGCTTCGGGTAGCCGGGACCGATGGCGATCTTCTGCATATAGACGTCCGGGGCATTCAGCAGCGTGCCGCCTTCCGCCATCGCCATGGTCGCAATCGCGCCCGGCATGTTCTTGGCGCACAGCGTGGTGCCTTCGAGCGGATCGACCGCGATATCGACTTCCGGACCGGCATCCGAGCCGACCTTTTCACCGATGAACAGCATCGGCGCTTCGTCGCGTTCGCCCTCGCCGATCACCACCGTGCCCTGAATTGGAATCTTGTTGAGCTCGCGCCGCATCGCGTCCACCGCCGCCTGGTCGGCGGCCTTCTCGTTGCCGTGGCCCCGGAGGCGCGCTGCGGACACTGCGGCACGCTCAGTCACGCGGACGATTTCGAGTGTGAGGATGCGTTCCAGCAGAAGCTGCGGCGGAACGGAAATCGTAACGGACATAGGCTAACTCCCAAGACAACAAACGTGGCGACGGACCCGGCTGACCGGACCCTATCAGTTCTTTTCGATGCGGATGACCTGCGGACGGCCGGTTATCACCCGATCTTGCTGGACGGCATGCAGGGCACGGCGCACCGCATCCTCAGTGGTGGCGTAGGTAATGAGGATGACAGGCACCGGCGATGGTTTGCCGCGCGTATTTGTCGGTTCGACTGTGCCATCAGGATGACGCTGCACGATCGATTCAATGGAAATTTTCTGCTCGGCGAGACGCGTCGCGATGGTCGCAGCCGTTCCGGCAAGGTCGCGCGCCATCAGGCGAATATAGTAGCCACCTTCATGACGCTTCATCGGCGCCTTGGTTGTGGTTTTTAGCTTCGCAATCGGCCGTCCGAACGGCGCAGCACGAATACCACGTGCGACATCCGCGATGTCGGCGAGCACCGCCGACGCGGTCGCTGCACCACCGGCGCCGGGGCCGACCAGCGTGATCGGCGGAAATCCCTCGCCGTCGATGGTGACCGCATTGGTCACATCCATGACCTGCGCAATCGAGGATGACTTCGGCACCATGGTCGGATGTACGCGCTGCTCGATTCCGGACTCGGTGCGCACCGCGACGCCAAGCAGCTTGACGCGATAACCGAGTTCCTCGGCCGCGCGCAGATCTTCCGGCGCAATCGATGAAATGCCTTCGACGTAAACCGCGCTCTGATTGACTTTGGTGCCGAACGCAAGGCTCGCGAGAATGGCGAGCTTCTGCGCGGTATCATGTCCATCGACGTCGAACGACGGATTGGCTTCGGCATAGCCGAGCCGCTGCGCATCCTTGAGGCATTCCGCGAACGACAATCCCTCGCGCTCCATCCGTGTCAGGATGTAATTGCAGGTGCCGTTGAGAATGCCGTAGACGCGATGAATGTCGGTGCCCGCGAGACCTTCGCGCAACGTCTTGATGACGGGAATTGCCGCGCCCACCGCGGCTTCGTAGTTGAGTGCGCCGCCGTGTTTTTCGGCCAGCGCAGCCAAGCGAGAACCGTGCTTGGCGATCAGCGCCTTGTTCGCGGTGACCACCGATTTGCCGTTCCGCAGAGCCGCTTCGATAGCCGACAACGCCGGTTCACCGGAACCGCCCATCAGTTCGACGAAGCAGTCGATCTTCGGATCGTTGGCGAGCGCCAGCGGGTTCTTCGCCCACTCGAGGCCGCGCAGATTGAGCCCGCGCTTCTTGGCTTTTGAACGCGCTGACACTGCGACAACCCGGACGCCACGGCCACACCGCGCCGACAAGACCCTGCTCTGACTTTCGATCAGGCGGACTACCTCGGCACCCACGGTGCCGAGGCCCGCGATACCCACCTTGAGTGGTGCGACCATTTTGCTGAAAACCTGCCGGAAAAATTACCGCCGATTGGCGAGCGGAACCACGTTGTGCAACGATTCAACGCCAGTTTCAAGGAAGCGCCGGATATTGCGGGCTGCCTGGCGAATGCGCTGCTCGTTTTCCACCATCGCGATGCGGACATAGCCCTCGCCATGCTCGCCGAAGGCGACGCCGGGCGACACAACGACACCGGATTTTTCCACCATGAGTGTGGCGAACTGCATGCTGCCGACTTCGCGGAACTTCTCCGGCAGCGGCGCCCAGGCGAACATTGACGCAGCCGGCGGCGGAATATCCCAGCCCGCGCGGCCAAAGGTTTCCACCAGCACGTCGCGGCGCTTGCGGTAGGTGTCACGCATTTCCTTGATGCAATCCTGCGGACCATTCAGCGCAGCCGTGGCGGCGACCTGAACCGGTGTGAACGCACCGTAGTCGAGGTATGATTTGACGCGGGTCAGCGCAGCGATGATCCGCTCATTGCCCACCGCAAAGCCCATGCGCCAGCCGGCCATCGAGAACGTCTTCGACATCGACGTGAATTCGACCGTGACATCGATTGCACCCGGCACCTGCAAAACGGATGGCGGCGGCACGCCGTCGAAATAAAGCTCCGCATAGGCCAGATCGGACAGAATAAATATCTCGTGCTTCTTCGCGAACGCGACGAGGTCCTTGTAGAAATCAAGTGAGGCGACATAAGCCGTCGGGTTCGACGGATAACACGCGATCATCGCAATCGGCTTGGGGATCGAGTGAATAATCGCCTTCTCGAGCGCGCTGAACAGTTCTGGAGTCGGCTCGGCAGGAACAGAGCGAACCACGCCGCCCGCCATCAGGAAGCCGAAGGCGTGGATCGGATAGCTCGGGTTCGGCACCAGCACCACGTCACCGGGCGACGTGATCGCCTGCGCAACGTTGGCGAAGCCTTCCTTGGAACCGAGTGTCGCAACGACCTGGGTTTCCGGATTGAGTTTCACGCCGAAACGGCGCTCGTAATAGGCAGCCTGCGCACGACGCAGGCCTGTGATGCCCTTCGACGCGGAATAACGGTCGGTGCGCGGCTTGCCGAGGGTCTCCTTGAGCTTCTCGATCACATGCGGCGGTGTCGGCAGGTCCGGATTTCCCATCCCGAGATCGATGATGTCGGCCCCGGCGTTCCGCGCGGCCGCCTTGGCCCGATTGACTTGCTCGAACACGTAAGGCGGCAGACGGCGGATACGGTAAAACTCTTCCATGGGTCGGGCTCCGAAGGCCGGTAAAACCGGCGGTAACAGACGAGATCAGTAACGTGTTTTGCACCGAAGTGGAATTCGGCACGTTGGCTAGAAGGTGCGGAATTTCAGCATATTACGCGGATTCGGACGCAATGCGGGAGGACCCGCACCAGAATTTGCATTTTTGCGATTGAATCGTGGTCTTTTTAGCACCACCGGGGGTTGCGGCGAAGCGCAAATCTCAGTTGGTGCGGCGCTGGGCGGCTTTGGCGCCGGAGGCCTGCCGATCGCGGGCCGCGAGCAAATCCTTCTCCAGCCTGTCCTGCTGGGCCTGATCCAGCACCGTTTCCTGACGGGGCGCCGGCAGGTCATGGACGGGCAAATACTCTGCCGGGGTTGCAGGCCGCGCTGGCGTATTTGCAGGCAGCCCGACCAAGGGTGCGTCAGCGATCGTGGACGCGCAACCGCCGAGCGCAACGCCCAGCAGCAGCAAGCCGGCCCAAGCCGGCGACTGCCGAACCCGCTGCATTTGACGTCGCACGGAAATACTTACGTCCTCTGGTTTCGATCGGCACGATTCCTGCTCCGTGGATGGGCAGGCGATGCGAACTTATCATCGGCGGAGAGCGTTAACCCCGGATAATCGTTGCCGCTGAGCAGACAGTGTTCATGAGGCTCTAATGTGACCGAAGTATTAATCATGCCGCAACGCAGCACATGCAAATCAGCAAGCCGATCCGAACTATGCCATGATGATCGTGCGAACTCACAAAGTTCGTGGCTGATCGAAACGAAAGTTCAGAAGTAAGCGATGAGTGACACCCTGCTAAGCACCAAGACCGGCGAGAATGGCTCCACGAAAAGCTTCGATCCGGAGGCATTCTCGGCAAATCTTGCGCGCGCTCTTGAATCAAGCGGTCGCGCCCTCTCCGCCTATCTGAAGCCGCGTGAAAACGGTGAGGAAAAGGGCCGGCCACCCGGCGAACTCAACGAAGTGGTGAAGACGTTTACGTCGGTCGCCGAGTACTGGCTTTCCGACAAGGATCGTGCCGCCGACGTGCAGAAGAAGTTCGGCAAGGCCTATCTGGACTTGCTGACCAGCGCCGCGCGCCGTCTGTCGGGCGAGGCAACGACACCCGCAGCCGAACCGTCGCCGCGCGACAAGCGTTTCCATGATCCTGAATGGAAGACCAATCAGTTTTTTGATTTCATGATGCAGGCCTATCTGCTCACCACGCAGTGCGCGAACGACCTCGTCAAGAATGCCGACGGCCTCGATCCGCATACCCGCAAGAAAGCGGAGTTCTACGTTCAGCAGGTCACCAACGCGATTTCGCCGTCCAACTTTGTGCTGACCAATCCGGAAGTGCTGCGGCAAACGCTGGCAAGCAATGCCGATAACCTCGTTCGCGGCATGACGATGCTTGCGGAAGACATCGAGGCCGGACACGGCACGCTCAAGATCCGTCAGTCCGCTGGCAACCTCGAAGTCGGCCGCGATGTCGCGCTGACACCGGGCAAGGTCATCTACCAGAATGCGATCATGCAACTCATTCAATATTCGCCGGCGACGGAAACCGTCCTGCGCACGCCATTGCTGGTCGTGCCGCCGTGGATCAACAAGTTCTACATTCTCGATCTCAACAGGCAGAAGTCATTCGTCCAATGGTGCGTCAATCAGGGCATCACGGTGTTCCTGATCTCATGGGTCAACCCCGACAAAACGCTCGGCGGCAAGACCTTCGAAGATTACATGCGCGAAGGCCCGCTGACGGCGATGGACGTCATCGAAAAGGCCACGGGCGAGATGCGCGTTCACACCATAGGCTACTGCGTGGGCGGCACGCTGCTGGCGACGACGCTGGCGTGGCTCGCGGAGAAGCGCCAGGTCCGCGTGACCTCAGCAACGTTCCTCGCCGCCCAGGTCGATTTCACCCATGCCGGCGACCTGCTTGTATTCGTCGACGAGAGCCAGATTTCGAATCTTGAACGCGACATGAAACAAACCGGCGTGCTCGAAGGCAGCAAGATGGCGATGGCCTTCAACATGCTGCGTTCGAACGACCTGATCTGGTCGTACGTCGTCAGCAATTATCTCAAGGGCAAGGAGCCGGCGGCATTCGACCTGCTGCACTGGAATTCGGACGCTACCCGGATGCCGGCGGCGAACCATTCCTACTACCTGCGCAATTGCTATCTCGAGAACCGGCTGTCCACTGGCACCATGGCGATCGACAACACCCAACTCGATCTCTCCAAGGTGAAAGTGCCGATCTACAATCTCGCCACCAAGGAAGATCACATCGCGCCAGCTGAATCCGTGCTCTATGGCTCGCAGTTCTTCGGCGGCCCGGTCAAATACGTACTGGCCGGATCGGGCCACATTGCAGGCGTGGTCAATCCGCCGGAGCTGGAAAAATACCAGTACTGGACCAATGACCGCACCGGTGACATCACGCTCGCCGACTGGGTCAAGGATGCGCAGGAGCACAAAGGCTCATGGTGGCCGGACTGGCGCTCGTGGGTCGAGTCGATCGACGCCGAACAGGTGCCCGCACGCATTCCCGGCACCGGACCTCTGGAAGCCATCGAAGACGCGCCGGGAAGCTATGTCCGGGTCCGCGCCTGAGAATAACACCTGCCCGACATTGGCCTCGCATCGTCAATCGTCTATGACTTCACACGTTATTGCTTCGTCGACTCGCCCCGTCCCATGACGGGACGGTGAAGGCATTTCCACCCGCCTCCGGGCAGGCCTTGCAAGATTGGAAGGAAAAACGTCGATGACACGTGAACTGTTCTGGCTGACGCTGACCGTTATTTTCACAGGCTTGCTCTGGGTGCCCTACATTCTCAATCGCTGCCAGGTGCGCGGCCTTAGCGGCACCCTGGCGAACCCGTCGCGCAACGACAAGCCACAGGCCGAATGGGCCAACCGCCTGATGTTTGCCCATGACAACGCCGTCGAAAATCTTGTGATCTTCGCGCCGCTGGTCCTGATCCTCAATGCGGTCGACTATTCGACCAAATGGACCGTGCTTGCCTGCGCCGTTTACTTCTGGTCCCGCGTTGCGCATCTGATTGTTTACACGATCGGTGTTCCTGTCCTGCGCACACTCGCCTTCACCGTCGGATTTATCGCACAGGCCGTTCTCGCGCTGGCGATTTTCAAGATCCTCTGATCGCGCGACATCGCCGGTCAAACAAAAAGGGACGGCTGATCGCCGTCCCTTTTTTCTTTCGTATGTCCGCTATGTGATGTCTTACGGGAACATCGGCGGCTGGTCGATGCCCACCGTCTCCGGAAAGCCAAGCACCAGATTCATGTTCTGCACGGCCTGGCCCGAGGCACCCTTGGTAAGGTTGTCGAGCGTCGAGATGATGATCGCCCGGCCAGCGATACGGTCAGCAGCCACACCGATGAACGTCATGTTCGAGCCGCGCACATGCCGCGAATGCGGTGTCTTGCCGAACGGCAGGACGTGAACGAACGGTTCCTTCTCGTATTGCTTGACCAAAATCTCGTGAAGATCCTGTGCAATCTTCCCTCGCCGGCCCCGCACGTAGATGGTCGAGAAGATGCCGCGGTTCATGGGAAGAAGATGCGGCGTAAATGACACGACGACATCCTTGCCGGCAGCCTTTGAGAACTCCTGATCGAGTTCGGCCATATGCCGATGCTGGCCGACGCCATAGGCATTGAAGCCCTCGGAAACTTCCGAGAACAGCATCTCCTCTTTCGCCGAACGCCCAGCTCCGGTCATGCCCGACTTGGCGTCGATGACGATTTCGTCCGGCTCGATCGCCTTGGCCTTCAGCAACGGGATCAGCGGCAACTGTGCGCAGGTCGTGTAGCAACCGGGATTGGCAACCAGCCGCGCCCTCTTGATGTCGCGCCGATAGATTTCCGCCAGCCCGTAGACGGCCTCCTTCTGCAGGTCGAGCGCGTAATGCTCGTGGCCATACCACTTGGCGTAGGCCGCAGGATCTTCCAGCCGGAAGTCCGCCGACAGATCGACGATCTTGATGTCAGGGTCCTTGGCAAAAACGTCCTTCAACACCTTCTGCGTGGTGGCGTGCGGCAGCGCGCAGAACACCAGATCGAGCCCGGCGTTGGCCCAGTCGACCTCGTCGATCGTCACCAAGCGCGGAAGATCGTATGGCGCGAATTGCGGGAACACGTCGCCCATCATCTGCCCGGCACGCCGGTCGGCAGTCAGCACAGCGATTTCCACTCGGGGATGGCGCAGCAACAGCCGCACGAGCTCCGCCCCGGTGTAGCCGGAGGCGCCAAGGATGCCGATCTTCTTCTTCGTGCTCATGGCGCGATCCCTTCGTGCACAGTGCTCAACATTTCGTTTTCTTCAATGGCAACAAAAGCCTGCGGGCGCGCGGCGCGCATCGCAGCCGACAGTGTTTGTGCGCCCGCCGACTTCTGTAAGGCCAAAGCGCCGGTCACCGCAACATGGTCCGCATCCGATTTGTGCTGGTTCAGCTTGAAGCTGCCCTCAATCTCCTCGACGGTCATGACCAATCCCACGATCGCTTTCATCATCGCCTCGCGACGGCCTGCCGACATCTTGTCCATCGTCCAGGGCCGCTTCGGCGCAAGGTCGCTTTCGAACCGGGCACTGGCCTGGTTCAGGTGATCAGGCAGTTGTTGTCCTGTCATCACCCGAACCGGACCCGTCATGTGAACCGTCTGATAGAGCCATGTCGGCACCTGATCGGGCGAAACGTACCAATCCGGTGACACATACGCATCCGCATCGCTTACGGCGAACAGCCACGGCGTCACGCCGTCGGCGTGGCCGATAAGGGGATTGTGACGAGCAAGATGAAAGCAAAGCAGCGGCGTCCCATCGCTTGCATACTCGATGTGGAACGGCACCGGAGACGCGACCGGCTTTTGGCCGTCGTGAGCGCAGGCCAGCCCAAATCCACGCGCGGAAGCAAACGCGAGGCAAGCAGCTCGATCAACTCGGAAGGCGGGCGGAACGTACATTGCAAACTCCTGCTTCAGCGAGGAGCCGCCTGAGATCAAACCGCGTGTTTTGGGAGTAAAGCATGCCGCGGACCGTCTCCGGCGGCACGAAAGGTGATCTTAAACGCGATCAACCGCCCATACCGCGAGAATGCGGCGGCGGCGGGCAGCGATGATGGTTGCGTTCAAAGTCATGGGCGCGGATATAAATCCGCGCCCAATTCCCGTCAAGTCGTGTTCCGTCGGCTCAGATGGACGGATTCCAGGGTGCCGGCACCCAGCGATACCCGGTGCCATCCTTCTCGATGTTGGCGAGTCCCGGGAACGGGTAATGGAAGCCCTGCACGCGCATCCTGTCCGCCGCGAGCATGTCATAGACCTTGCGACGCGTCTTTTCCGCCTGAGGTCCGTCCTGATCGAACGACGCCTGCCAGCCGGGATTTCGCACGAAAATATCCGGAATGTTGGTGACATCAGACTGGACGAACACCTTGTCGGCGCCAGAAGACAGCACGTACGACGTGTGGCCGGGGGTATGGCCAATGGTTTCGACCGCAAGCAGTCCCGGCGCGATATCCTTGCCCCACTCATAGGGCGTGACTTTCTTCTTCAGCCCTGCCTCAAAGACGCGACGGTTGTTCTTGAACAGGCCTTCCATGCGGCCAGCAGGAGCGCGGCTCATCTCGCCATCGTCCATCCAATATTTCCATTCGACCGCCGGCACGAGAACCTCTGCGTTCGTAAATGCCGGCTGACCGTCAGCAGTCAGCAATCCGTTCACGTGGTCGCCATGGAAATGTGAAATCACAACCATGTCGATCGCCTTGGAATCGATCCCTGCGGCGGCAAGGTTGCTGGCAAACTGTCCCGCAGCGCCTTTGCTGCTGGCGAAGGTTGCAGGTCCGTTGCCCGTATCGATGACGATGAGTTTGCCGCCGGTGTTGATGACAAGCGGTCCGAAATACACCGTTACGGAGTCGCGTGGCCGAAATGCTTTTTCGAGCGAGGCGTTCACTTCCTCTTTCTTCGCATTCGTCACAAAATTTTCGGCCAGCGGAAATGTGGCGGCCCCGTCCGAAACCACGGTCACTTCGGCGTCGCCGACCTTGTAACGATAGAAGCTCGCGTTCTGCTTGCCGGCAACGGGTGCCGCCGCCTTAACAGGAAGTACGGGTAACAAAGGGGTGGCCGCGAGAGCAGCAGCACTGGTCAGCGCGTGACGTCGTGTGAGATCCATCGTGTTTCTCCCGGTTTGTGAAATTCAAATGCCGCTGTTTTTCGCGGTCCTTCACATGCCGCCCTGTTGCAAACCATTCGCAGCACGCCCACGCACGACAACCGGCGCGTCAGTTTAACACCACTTCGCGACAGCTATTCCCGATCACAAACAGTTTGAAATGGCCCGGTCACATGAGCAGTTTGACGCCGAGCATGCCTGGCGCCATCAACAGGCCAGCCCACAGGAATGCGGAGGCGAAGTTCGCAAACTGGAAGTGCCAGTACTCCATTTCGACAATGCCCGCGACGAGCGGCACGGTCGCGCGCAACGGCCCGGAAAAGCGGCCGATAAAAATGCCAAGCACACCCCACTTTTGCATAAACCGTTCCGCGCGCGGCAGCATGTCGGGAAAACTCGACATCGGCCACATGTGAGCTATTCGGTCGTGAAACCTGACCCCGATCCAGTAGGAGACCCAGTCCCCCATCGCCGCACCGAGCCCGCCCGCAATCCACACCGGCCAGAAGCTGATGCCGCTGACGCCGATCAGTGCGCCGATCGATACCAGTGCGCCCCACGCCGGAATGACCAGCGAAAGAAACGCGAGAGATTCCGCGAACGCGAGCGCGAACACGACGGGCACGGCCCACATCTGATGGTCGCGGACAAATTCGGCGATCCCGCGAGTCATTTCCTCGAACGTCATGCAATGTCCCAATCCCGACTTTTATCGAATCTGCCGGTTCCCCTTAATTCCAAGTACCACGACTGGAACTGCCTTGTTCGGGAACCGCCTGCGTCACATTTACCGCCCCAACCGTGGCATAGTAACAGCCAGCGATTCGTCCCCTGATCACGATCTATCAAGATTTAAGAGATATGCGGAAGCCTTTGAAAAAGAAAGATAAAACAGACACCGATCTGTTCGCCTCATCGGACCGGAAGCCCCGTGCGGCCGCAAAAGCCACCGCCAAGCCATCAGGCGCGGAGGCTGGCTATACCGCGCGCGACATCGAGGTGCTCGAGGGTCTGGAGCCGGTACGCCGTCGCCCCGGCATGTATATCGGCGGTACCGACGAGAAGGCGCTGCATCACCTATTCGCGGAAGTCATCGACAACTCGATGGACGAGGCGCTGGCCGGTCACGCGACTTTCATCGAGGTGCATCTCGGGGCCGACGGTTACCTCACTGTCGTCGACAACGGGCGTGGCATTCCGGTCGACCCGCATCCGAAATTCCCGAAGAAGTCCGCTCTCGAAATCATCATGTGCACGCTGCATGCGGGCGGTAAGTTCGACTCCAAGGTCTACGAGACCTCGGGCGGTCTGCATGGCGTCGGTGTATCGGTCGTGAACGCCCTCTCCTCGCAGCTCGTGGTCGAAGTCGCGCGCAATCAGCAGCTCTACAAGATGACCTTCGAGCGCGGAAAGCCGAAGGGCAAGCTCGAAGAACTCGGCAAGATCAACAATCGCCGCGGCACCAGCATCCGCTTCAAGCCCGATACCGACATTTTCGGCGTGAAGGCTGTGTTCAAACCGCAGCGCCTGTTCAAGATGGCTCGCTCGAAAGCCTATCTGTTCGGCGGCGTCGAAATCCGCTGGCGTTGCGACAAGGAATTGCTCAAGGGCGTCGATGACGTGCCGGCGGAAGACACCTTCCATTTCCCCGGCGGCTTGAAAGACTATCTGGCGGCAGCGATCCACGCGGACACACTGGTGCACCCGGATATTTTCTCCGGCAAGTCCGGGCGCAACGGCGCACACGGCGCTTGCGAATGGGCGGTCGCATGGACCGCGGACGCGGACGGCTTCCTGTCGTCCTAC
Source organism: Afipia massiliensis (assembly GCF_014203115.1). Taxonomy (GTDB): domain Bacteria; phylum Pseudomonadota; class Alphaproteobacteria; order Rhizobiales; family Xanthobacteraceae; genus Afipia; species Afipia massiliensis. The sequence continues at coordinate 214,263 of NZ_JACHIJ010000002.1, forward strand.
ACCAACACGGTTCCAACGCCGGATGGCGGCACACACGAAGCAGGTTTCCGCAGCGCCCTGCTGCGTGGCTTGAAGGATTACGCAGAGCGCATCGGTCAGGGCAAGAAGGGCTCGTCGATCACGTCCGAAGACGTGATGGTTGGCGCAGCCGCCATGCTCTCGGTGTTCGTGCGCGAACCCGAATTTCAGGGCCAGACCAAGGACCGTCTGGCAACCGCCGAAGCGCAGAAGATTGTCGAACAGGCCATCAAGGACCCATTCGATCACTGGCTGACGGGCAATCCCCTGCAGGCCAACAAGCTGCTGGAATTTGTGGTGGAGCGAGCCGACGAGCGGCTGCGCCGCCGCGCCGAGAAGGAAACCTCGCGCAAGACCGCAGTGAAGAAGCTGCGGTTGCCCGGCAAGCTCGCCGACTGCACCAACAGCGCAACGGAAGGCTCCGAACTCTTCATCGTCGAAGGTGACTCGGCAGGCGGCAGCGCCAAGCAGGCACGCGACCGCAAGACGCAGGCGATCCTGCCGCTGCGCGGAAAGATCCTCAACGTCGCTTCGGCAACCAAGGACAAGCTGACCTCGAACGCGCAGCTTGCCGATCTGATTCAGGCCATCGGAGCCGGGATCGGTGCACAATATCGCGAAGAGGATTTGCGCTACTCACGCATCATCATCATGACCGACGCGGACGTGGATGGCGCGCACATCGCCTCGCTGTTGATCACGTTCTTCTACCGACAGATGCCGCGCCTGATCGACGAAGGTCATCTCTATCTCGCCGTGCCCCCGCTCTATCGTCTCACGCACGGCTCCAAGACGGTCTATGCCCGCGACGAAGCGCATCGCGATGAACTCCTGAAAAGGGAGTTTCACGCCAACGCCAAGGTCGATATCGGCCGCTTCAAAGGCCTCGGCGAGATGATGCCGGCGCAGTTGAAGGAAACCACGATGGACCCGACGAAGCGCTCCATGCTGCGCGTGGTGCTGCTGCCGGACGACCGCGAAGGCACTGCGGATTCGGTCGAGCGCCTGATGGGCACCAAGGCCGAAGCACGATTCGCCTTCATTTCCGACAAGGCGGAGTTCGCCAGCGAGGATCTGCTGGACGTGTAAACCGCCATGCGCGGATGAAACCAATTCAGGAACGAGGCGTAGTGTTCATATGCGAACACTCTTCCTCACCATCGGCGCATTCGCGATAGTCATCGGTCTGCTCTGGATCGGCCAAGGCACGGGCTATGTGAACTGGCCGCAGTCCAGCTTCATGATCAGCCAGATCCAATGGGCGTACTACGGCATGGCACTGAGCCTCGTCGGAGTGCTCATGATGACGTTCGCGCGAGGCCGCTAGGCGATATGGCCTCGATATGATTTGATCTCCGCGAGCGGCGAAGACCGCAACGGAGACAACATGCAAACAACGCCCTTCGATCTGACCGGCAAGGTCGCCATCGTCACCGGCGGCAATGGCGGCATCGGCCTCGGCATGGCCCGCGGTCTTGCCCGTGCAGGCGCAAGCATCGTCATTGCCGGGCGCAACAAGGCGAAATCCGAAGACGCTGTTCGTGACATCGAAATGCTCGGCGCAAAGGCGCTGGCGGTCACGGTCGATGTGACTGACAAAGTATCCGTCGCAGACATGGTCGAAACCACGTTGAAGCAGCTGGGTCGTCTCGACATTCTCATCAACAATGCGGGAACGAGCGTCCGCCATCCCGCTCACATGCTTAGCCTCGAGGATTGGCACACGGTTATCGACACCAACCTGCTCAAAAGCCGCCTATCCGGCGATGAAAGAAGCCGGTGGCGGCAAGATCATCAACATCGGCTCAATGATGTCGATTTTCGGCGCGAGCTTCGCGCCCGCTTATGCCGCCAGCAAAGGCGGCATCGTGCAGTTCACCAAGTCCATCGCGTTGTCGTGGGCGGCCGATAACATTCAGGCCAATGCGATCCTGCCCGGCTGGATCGACACCGCCCTTACCCGAACCGCGCGCGAGCAGATTCCGGGGCTCAACGAGAATGTGCTGAACCGCACGCCGGCGAAACGCTGGGGCAACATCGACGATCTCGCGGGCGCCGCGGTATTTCTCGCGTCGTCCGCGTCCGATTTCGTCACCGGCACGGCGATTCCCGTGGATGGCGGCTATTCCACACAAGGATGATCATGTCTTCTCGGGAGAGCGGACGTGTTCCGGTCGAACACCGATGCCGAACAAGCGGGCTGTGAGCCCCTGTAGCCACGGCAGTGCATTGATCACGCGGACGACGAACGGTGGCTTTAGATCTTCACCGGACAGTGCGCGATTAATAATGCGATCCTGAACGACGGTTTGCATGACCTGCGTCACCTGCGTCGGAAACAGACGACGTTGCTGAACGTCTTCGAGGTCGTCCAGCGATGGCTCCCCGGCCCCAAATTTGTCGAACAGGATGTTTGCGGCCGCGACCGCATCCTGAACCGCAAGATTGACGCCGACGCCCCCGACCGGAGACATCGCATGTGCAGCGTCGCCAATACAGAGCAGTCCCGGTAACGCCCATTGCGTCAGCCGATCGATCCGAACTGTGAGCTGCTTGACGTCATCCCAGCTGTTTACGTCGCCGATCTGATCGCGCAAAATCGGCACCAGCGATGCGACATTCTCAGTAGTCATCACGATCGATGGTCACCATCATCTGCCCGCGCTGCAGGCGCGCGAATATGCCGTCGCTGTCGGTCTTTTGCTTTCCGACGCGAAACCAGAGCACATCGATCGGCGCACCAATGTCTTCGATCTGGAGGCCTGCCTGCTCCCGCAGGATCGAATGACGGCCATCGCAAGCCACCGTCAGGTCAGCCGAAATATGAAGCGGCCCTTGCGGCGTGGCAGCAACGACGCCGGTTATCCGCTCGCTGTCCCTGACCAGTTCCGTTGCCTCGGTGGACTTCATGATCTGAAGACTTGGAAACCGCGCGCCTTTGGTTTCAAGAAAATTGAGAAAGTCCCATTGCGGCATGAGCGCAATGAACGGACACTGGGTTTTTAGTCGCGACAGGTCAGCAATCCGGATCGGCGTCGCGCCGAACAGGCCTTGCATGTGGGTCAATTGCTGATGCGGGATCTTCAGGAAATCGTCGAGCAGACCCAACTCCTGCATCACCTGCATGGTCGAGGGATGAACCGTGTCGCCGCGAAAATCGCGGAAGAAGTCGGCGTGCTTCTCCAAAACGACGGTTCTGATTCCGGAGCGGCCGAGCAGATAGCCAAGCATCATGCCCGCAGGCCCGCCGCCTACAATGCAACATTGCACCGAGAGGGATCGCCCGGCAGATTCGCTCGCACTCTCGAAGGACATCGGACGTTCCTTCTTACCGCCGGAAGTTCTTGATCTCCGAAAGGCTGCCGTCCTGATAAGTCAGTTCGACTGAAACGGATCGGGTCGACGCGGGAATCTTCATGTACGACGCCGCGTTTTCCGGAATGGCGGACGGATCCCTAGGATTACATGGCGGAATTTTCACCACCTGGTTCGGCACCGTCGTGTCGATGCCGATCCGCATTTCCCGCACGGCGCAGCGGAACGACAATATCTGCGAGTAATAAACCAGCGGGCCGCTGTATCCGCCAAACGAAAGCCAGCTGTTCGACGTCATGTCCAGCAGCTTGCGATGGCTAGCGATGAGCGCCACTTCGGGATCGAACTTGATCGGAAACGGTCCCTGCATCTGGCCGGTCGGATCGACATAACGCACCTGAATCGTGGCCGCCGGCGCGTCGTTCGGCAGTTCTATCGAAGGGTTCGGCATGCGCCGCCGGGTGCGCGGATCGAGCGCATCGGTGAAACCGGTTTCCTTGAATTCGCCGCTCTCGCCAAGCCGCCACGAGATCGCCAGTGTCGGGTCGGCGATGGAGAACGCAATCGACCAACCGCCGTTGTGGCGCATGAAGCTCGCGATCGGCGCGTTGCCGTTGTCGATCACGATCGGCGGCGTCGGCTGCACTGGGAGCGCTGCCACTTGCGTTTGCGCCTCAACCGCGATGGCGCGATTGCCGTCCTTCGCTGGCTTCAAAATGTAGTCACCGACGATCTGATCGTAATAAGCGGGCGTCTGCATCCGGCTCGCCGCCACCGTCATCTGACGGACATCGGACTGGGTCCGCTTTGCGATCTGCACGAGATTGAGACCCGGTTGCGCCAGTTCGCGCACGAAACTGCGGGTGAACACCGAATTGGGATTGGGATCGTTGTCGTTCAGGCGGTCGAGCGCGGTCTGCTTTGCACCTGCGGAAAAAATCACGAACACACCTTCCGGTGGCGAGATCGGCGCGAGTCCCCCGCTCCCCCCGAGAGCGCGCGTGCCTGTCGCCTCGAAGGGATTATTGCGGCAGGCATCGAATACGAAAATCGAGGTTCGTGCACCACGAGCCTGAAGCCGTGAAATCACGCGCTCGGCCGAGAATGCGCCATCCCGGATCAACTCTTCCTGCCCTTGCGTGACCGCAGCGATATCCGTCGGCAGCAGATAGTTCTGGCCGTTGATTTCGAATCCGTGTCCGGCAAAAAAGAAAAATGCCGTGTCGCCCGGCTCGACGATCTTATCGAACGCCAGCATCGTTTCGCTGAACGCCTTGCGGGTCTGATTTTCGGCGAACAGCACATTGAAGCCGAGCTGCTTCAGCGCATCGGTCATGGTCCGCGCGTCGTTCACAGCCTTCTGCAGCCGTGGCACGTTGCGATAGTCGTTGTTGCCGATCACCAGCGCCACGCGCCTTTCGGCGGAAGCTGGCGCGGCAAACGCCACCAACGCGACAAGGCCGATCAGCAGCGTCCTGATCCGAAATATGGTCATGATCCTGTCCCCTCAGGCCGCCCGAAGGGCAAGGCCCGGTTCCGGCGGTCAGTATGTCATAGTCGTCAAGGACAAGAAGGCGGTTCATGCACCCCTGCCAGAGGGTAGGAAACCCATTCAACTTGTTGTCGTATTAAGGTTTTTCGCGGTTTTAACCCTCAAATTCATTGACTTTCGCCGTTTCATGCCTATGTTCCGCTGCAACGCGGTCAGAATCGAGACGCGATTCCCTGGCCAGCCGCCTGTCGGCAAATATCTCCTCCCCGTGCCCTTAAAGCGTGCCGTTCCGGGGTGAGCGCGACAGAAATTTCCAGAGTCCGAACGGCGATTTCGACTCGAGGCTCAATGTCCTTTTCCAATCTCGGCCTGTCCGACAAGGTTCTCGCTGCCGTGGCAGCGACTGGTTACACGACCCCTACCCCCATCCAAGAACAAGCGATCCCCCACGTTCTCGCCCGGCGCGACGTGCTCGGCATCGCGCAGACCGGCACCGGCAAGACCGCCGCCTTCGTGCTTCCGATGCTGACGCTGCTGGAAAAAGGCCGGGCCCGCGCGCGGATGCCGCGTACCCTCATCCTCGAGCCGACGCGCGAACTCGCCGCGCAGGTAAAGGAAAACTTCGACAAGTACGGCGCCGGCCAGAAACTGAACGTCGCCCTTCTGATCGGCGGCGTGTCATTCGGCGATCAGGACACCAAGCTGACGCGCGGCGTCGACGTGCTGATCGCGACGCCAGGCCGGTTGCTGGATCACACCGAGCGCGGTGGCCTGCTCCTCACCGGCGTCGAACTGCTGGTGATCGACGAAGCCGACCGCATGCTCGACATGGGCTTCATTCCTGACATCGAACGCATCTGCAAGCTGGTGCCGTTCACCCGCCAGACCCTGTTTTTCACCGCGACCATGCCGCCGGAAATCCGGCGCATCACCGAGACCTTCCTGCACAATCCGGAAAAGGTCGAAGTCTCCAAGCCGGCATCGACCGCGACCACCGTGACCCAGTCGCAGGTCAGCGTGGGCCGCGAGCCTCACGAAAAGCGTGAAGTGCTCAGGCAGTTGCTGCGCGACGCCAAGGATCTCAAGAACGCGATCATCTTCTGCAACCGCAAGCGCGAAGTCGCGCTGCTTTACAAATCCCTTCAAAAGCACGGTTTCAGCGTCGGGGCCCTTCATGGCGACATGGATCAGTCGGCTCGAACCGCCTCACTCGACCAATTCCGCAAGGGTGAACTTCCGCTGCTGGTGGCCTCCGACGTCGCCGCTCGCGGCCTCGACATCCCCGAAGTCAGCCATGTCTTCAATTTCGACGTTCCTCACCATCCGGATGATTACGTCCATCGCATCGGCCGCACCGGCCGGGCGGGCCGCTCCGGGACGGCAATTTCGATCGTCAGCCCAGCGGACCAGAAATCTGTCACCGCTATCGAGAAGCTGATTGGCCAGCCGATCGCCCGCGCCGATTTCGTCCCCCTTGAGAACAGCGATGCGCCCCCATCGCCAGCCCGCGAACAGCAGGCCGAGCGTGCACCGGAAGACCGCAAGCCTCGCCGCGATTCCCAGCGAACCCGTGGTGGCCGTAACAAGTCCCGCAAGCCTGAAGGCGCAGACCGGAAACCTCAGGCAGTCGAAAAACCCGCACAGTCCCAGCCGCCGTCAATCGGACGCGCAATGCCGCCGGCAGCGCGCGAACAACATGCGGAGCCGGGAGACCACTCACATCTTCCTGCGTTCCTGCTAAGGCCAGTCCGCGCCCGCGGCTAAGCTACAACTATTTGACCCGTCTGCCGATTATGTCGTTTACGGGTCATTCATTCTCCTCCCTTAACGTGCCTTCGATATTTTTAGCCATTTCGTTGACAAAGGCTGGCAGAAGCCCGCCTTGAAGGACACCGAACGTGATTGGCCTGCTGGAAGAATACGAGCGCACCATGGCGTTCGCCGAAGTTGCTTTGGGTCAAATCCGATCCTTGCGGCAGAATGCAGTGCCTCGCAATTACGAGATTTGGTACATCTACGCGACCGGCTACAACGCCGCGCTCAACAAGATCATCAACGAAACGCTGGGTCGCAACGGCAAACTGACCGAGGCCGACCTCGAGCAGATTTACGAAACCTATCTCTCCCAGAACCGGACCACTGAGCGTATCGACACGGTCGGTACTCGGGTGATCAATGAAATCGACGACGTGATGAATCTCATCACGGATGCTCTGGGAATGACGTCCACGTTCGGGCGCAACCTCGAAGGAGCCACCCAGAAACTGTCCGGCGCCAAGGATCGCGAACAGGTGAAGGCCGTGGTCGAAGCGCTTGTGGCATCGACGCGGGAGATGCAGGAAACGAACAAAGCGCTGGAAGCCCGCCTCGCCACGTCCAAGCAGCAGATCAGTAGCCTCCAGCACAGTCTTGAAGCCATTCGCAACGAAAGCCTGACCGACCCCCTCACCTCGCTCGGGAATCGGAAGTTCTTCGACCGCGCCATCGAAAACGCGGTTGCGCACGCGGCCGAATGCGGCGAGCCGCTGTCCTTGCTGATGCTCGACATCGATCATTTCAAATCCTTCAACGACAACTACGGTCATCTCACCGGCGACCAGGTACTGCGCCTCGTCGCGATGTCGCTGAAGCAGACCACTAAGGGCCAGGACATCACTGCGCGTTACGGCGGCGAAGAGTTCGCCGTGGTGCTGCCAAATACGGCCCTGCGTCAGGCGCTGACGGTCGCCGACAACATCCGCCGCGCCGTAATGTCCAAGCAGTTGAAAAAGAAATCGACAGGCGAAATTCTCGGCCGCGTGACCATTTCGGTCGGAGTGTCGATGCTGCAGCCCGGCGATGACCGCGAAAGACTGATTGAGCGCGCGGATGCTTGCCTCTATGCAGCCAAACGCAACGGCCGCAATCGGGTGATCTGCGAAGCCGATCCCGAATTCTCGCCGACAGACCGCATTCAGGTCGCTTAACGCTTTTTCGCGGTAGCCCGTTTCGGGCTTATCTTCTTGCTCTTAGTCGTTCTCTTGGCAGCTTTCGCCCGCGCCTTCTTTCCTGCGGACGGCTTTGCGTTGCTCGTCCTGACCTTGGCCGGGACGGGCTTCGCAGCCTGCTTGGTTGTCCGTTTTTTTGCCCCGGACTTCTTCGCCGCAGCCCGTTTCGCCGCGCCCACGGCCTCGCGCGCCCACGCAGCCAGTTCTTCAGGATCGTCGTAGAGCCGCTCCGGCAAATGTCGATACGATTTCACCACGACCGTCTTGTTTTTAGTTTCGTACTGGAACGGCTTGGCGCCCTCGGCTTCGTAGCGAGGGATTGTCAGATCATCGACTCTGAAGATGACACCTGCGCGCAACGCCATGGCGAAGTTCACGCCATCAGCAGCGATGCCATAGCCGCTGAACATCCGCCGCAGCACGACGGGTCCGAATTCCGAAAAAAGGTCGATGAGATAGTCGCGGTCCATCGCGTAATCCGCAAAAGTGGGTACCGGTTTTGCGACCAGAATACGCGAAACTAAAAAAGCCGGACCGGATCGATCAGCCGTCGATTTTTGCGGCGGTCAACTGAACCGACTCGCCGCAACCGCAGGCGCTGACCTGATTGGGATTGTTGAAGATGAACTGCGCCTGCATCTTGTCGGCCTTGTAGTCCATCTCGGTGCCGAGCAGGAACAGAACAGCCTTCGGATCGACGAGAACCTTCACGCCCTTATCCTCGACCACCTCGTCGGTCGGGCGCACTTCATGGGCATACTCGACGGTGTAGGACTGGCCCGCGCAGCCGCCATTCTTGATGCCGACGCGAAGGCCGACGATCTCGGAGTCGGCGCGCGCCGACAGTTCCTTGACCCGCGACGCCGCTGCATCCGTCAGTCGCATGACCTGCGGACGGGGACGAACAGCCGGCTTTGCGGCGGGTGTCGGAGTGCTTGGCGTCATACCGGTCATTTGGTCATTTCCCGCGGCGATTCAATGCCGCCTTCAGATTACATGCCGAGTCGGTAACGATCTTCAAATCACCACATGTTGAGGACGAGGCGTGCCTCGTCTGACATCCGGTCGGGCGTCCAGCTCGGCTCCCAAACGACGGCGACGCTGACAGGACCGACACCTGCGACACTCGCCACAGCGTTCTCCACCATGGTCGGCAATTCGCCAGCGGCCGGACAGTTCGGCGTGGTCAGCGTCATCTGCACGTCCACGGAGCGGTCGTCCTTGATATCGACCTTGTAGATCAGGCCGAGCTCATAGATGTCCGCCGGGATTTCAGGGTCGAACACGGTCTTCAGCGCGGCCACGATGTCGATGCCGAGCCGCTCGGTTTCCTCGGGAGGAAGCGCCGACTGGGTATCGAATTTCAGGGCCGCCGGTTCGGCCGTCTGGATGGTGTCGTTCATGAGAATAGCTCCCGCGCCTTGATAAGCGCCTGCGCCAACTGATCGACTTCAGCGCGCGTATTATACATGCCAAATGAGGCACGGCACGTCGCCGTCACGTTGAATCGCTCCAGAAGTGGCATGACGCAATGGGTGCCTGCCCGGACCGCGATGCCGCCACGGTCGATGACCGTCGCCACATCATGTGGGTGTGCGCCCGTCATTTCGAAAGAGATAACCGGCCCTTTCCCCTTCGCCGTGCCGATAATGCGAAGCGAATTGATCTCGCGCAGCCGGTCGGTCGCATAGGTCAGCAGATCGTGCTCGTGCTTCGCGATACGGTCCTTGCCGATCGAATTCACATAGTCGATCGCCGCACCGAGCCCGATCGACTCGACGATGGCCGGCGTGCCGGCCTCGAACTTATGCGGCGGATCGCCGTAGGTCACCCAGTCCTTCGCGACCTCGCGGATCATTTCACCGCCGCCGTTATAAGGGCGCATCGCAACGAGGTGATCGTACTTTGCGTACAGCACGCCGATCCCGGTCGGCCCGTAGAGCTTGTGACCGGTGAAGATATAGAAATCGCAATCGATGTCCTGCACGTCGATAGCCATATGCACGGCCGCCTGGCTGCCGTCCACCAGCACCGGAATGCCGCGCGCATGCGCGAGCTTCACGACGTCCTTGACCGGCACGACGGTGCCGAGCGCATTCGACATCTGCGTGATGGCGACGAGCTTGGTGTTCGCTGTCAGCAGCTTTTCGAATTCGTCGATCAGGAAGTTGCCTTCATCATCGACCGGCGCCCACTTGATGACCGCTCCGTGCCGCTCTCGCAAGAAATGCCACGGCACGATGTTCGAGTGATGCTCCATGATCGAGAGCACGATCTCGTCGCCTGCCTTGATGTTCGGCTCACCCCATGACGACGCCACGAGGTTGATGGCCTCAGTGGCATTGCGTGTGAAGATGATCTCTTCGTTGCGCTTCGCGTTAATGAACTGCGCAACCTTGGTGCGGCCGCCCTCGTAGGCGTCCGTCGCCGCGTTGGCGAGATAATGCAGGCCGCGATGGACGTTGGCGTATTCGGACTTGTAGGCTTCCATCATGCGGTCAAGCACGGCATTCGGCTTCTGCGCCGAGGCCGCGTTGTCGAGGTACACCAGCGGCTTGCCATAGACTTTCAGCGCGAGCGCCGGAAAATCCTGCCGGACGCGCTCCACATCATATGAACCGTTGGCAACTGCCGGATGCATGATCAGCCTCGCGTCGCCAGCCATCGCTCGGCAGCGGCGATCGCGAAGTCGCGAAGATTGTCATCCACGATCGACTCGATAGCCTCCCCGACGAAAGCTGCGATCAGAAGTGCCTGCGCTTCCTTCTCAGGCAGACCGCGGGCGCGCAGGTAGAACAACAAACTCTCGTCCAGCGCTCCCGTGGTCGCGCCGTGACCGCAGGTCACATCGTCCGCGAAGATTTCCAGCTCCGGCTTGTTAGATGCTTCGGCCTCGTCAGACAGCAACAGAGCACGAGTCATCATCTTGCCGTCGGTCTTCTGCGCGTCCGGGCGCACAATGATGCGCCCCTGAAACACCGAATGCGCGCGATCATCGAGAACCGCGCGGAACACCTCGCGGCTCGCGCAGTGCGGAACCGCATGATCGACCACCAGCGTGGTGTCACCATGCCGGCGAGCGCCGAGCAGATTGACGCCGTTGGTGGTGAGCTCGCTGCCTTCGCCTGCAAACGTGATGAAGCCCTGATAGCGGCTGACATTGCCGCCATTGGTCAGGTTGAATGTATTCAGCTTCGCCTTCGCACCGATGGTGAAGATGCCGGTCGCGATGTGGGCCGCGTCGAGCGCGTCTTCCATCAGGCGGACATGCTGAAGCTCAGCGTCGTCACCAACCCAGATAACGACGGAGTCGTGGGTCTGGTAGGACGCAGCACCTTCCGCTGCAACGAAGCTTTCGACGAACGTGGCGCGTGCACCCTTCCCGATCTTCAGCAACGAACGCGTGACAAGCGACGTTCCTGAATCGGTGGCTACATGAACGATATGAATTGGTTTGGCGAGCACAGCGCCTTCGGCCACGTCGATCACGACGCCATCCGTCGCGAGCGCGGCGTTCAGCGAAATCATCGCGTCCGATGCAACGCTGGTGATCAGCAGGTCGGCGCGCACCTTGTTGTCGTTATCCTCAAGAACCTCGCGCAACGCCTTCACATGAACGCCCGCTTCGAGCGCCGTCACATCCGACAGTTGCGGCGCGAACACGCCGTCGACGAGCACCAGATTCTGCGTGCCATCGATGCCGAGCGACTTGATCGCTTTCGCAGCGCGCGCAAGGTCAGCCTGATCCGGCGCAGGGGCCAGCGGTGCCACCTCGCGCAGCAACGCGCGTAGGTCGGTATACTTCCATTCCTCGATACGCCGATGCGGCAGGCCGCGACGCGCAAAGTCGTCGAAAGCATTCTGCCGGACTTCGGCAACGATGCCCGATCCTGGCAGACGGCCGCGCGCCGCGGCGAATAACTCGCTGAGCGCATGCTCCGTCGTGGGCTTAACCAATGCAACGTTCATGATGGACCCGCTTACGCTGCCTTGTCTTCGAACTGGGCGTAACCGGACTCTTCCAGCTCCAGCGCCAGTTCCTTGCCGCCGCTCTTCACGACGCGCCCCTTCGACATCACGTGGACGAAGTCCGGGGTGATATAGTTCAGCAGCCGCTGATAGTGCGTGATAACGACCATCGCGCGATCCTTCGAGCGCAGCGCGTTGACGCCGTCGGCGGCGACACGCAGTGCGTCGATGTCGAGACCGGAATCCATTTCATCGAGGATGCACAGGCTCGGCTGGAACAGCGCCATCTGCAACACTTCATTGCGCTTCTTCTCGCCGCCGGAGAAGCCGACGTTGACGCCGCGCTTCAGCATATCCATCGGAATGTTGAGCGAGTCCGCGACGGAACGCACCTTCTTCAGAAAATCAGGGACCAGAAGCTCGGCTTCGCCACGCGCCTTGCGCTGGGCATTCAAAGCGGTGCGCAGGAAGTTCATGGTGGTGACGCCGGGAATTTCCACCGGATACTGGAACGCGAGGAATACGCCCTTGGCGGCGCGCTCATCCGGCGCCATCTCCAGAACGTCTTCGCCCTTGAACAGGATTTCGCCAGCGGTCACGTCGTAGCCCGGCTTGCCGGCAATGACGTGGCTCAGCGTCGATTTGCCGGAGCCGTTCGGCCCCATGATTGCATGAACTTCGCCCTGATTCACCGTGAGGTCGAGACCATGCAGGATCTCGTTATCTTCCACCTGAACCTTGAGGCCTTTGACTTGCAGTAACGCGGTCATCCAACACTTCCTTCCAGCGAGATCGAGATCAGCTTCTGAGCTTCGACCGCAAATTCCATCGGCAATTGCTGCAGCACATCCTTGACGAAGCCGTTGACGACCAGCGCCACGGCTTCTTCCTGGCTTAGTCCGCGCTGCACGCAATAGAACAGCATGTCTTCGGAAATCTTCGACGTGGTCGCTTCGTGCTCGAACAGCGCCGATGCATTCTTGGCTTCGATATACGGCACGGTGTGCGCGCCGCACTTGTCGCCGATCAGCAGCGAGTCGCAGGCTGTGAAGTTGCGCGCGCCGGTTGCCTTGCGATGGGCGGTAACGAGGCCGCGATAGGTGTTCTGCGAGACGCCGGCGGCGATACCCTTCGAGATGATGCGGCTGGTCGTGTTCTTGCCCAGATGAATCATCTTGGTGCCGGAATCGACCTGCTGATAACCGTTCGAAATCGCGATCGAATAGAACTCGCCACGCGAGTTGTCGCCACGCAGGATGCAGCTCGGATACTTCCAGGTAATCGCGGAGCCGGTCTCGACCTGCGTCCACGAAATCTTGGAATTCTTGCCGCGGCAGTCACCACGCTTGGTGACGAAGTTGTAGATGCCGCCCTTGCCTTCCGAGTTGCCCGGATACCAGTTCTGAACCGTCGAGTATTTGATCTCGGCGTCATCGTGGGTGACGAGTTCAACTACGGCGGCGTGCAACTGGTTCTCGTCGCGCTGCGGCGCGGTGCAACCTTCGAGATAGCTGACGTATGAGCCCTTGTCGGCGATGATCAGCGTGCGCTCGAACTGGCCGGTGTTGCGCTCGTTGATGCGGAAGTAGGTCGACAGCTCCATCGGGCATTTCACGCCCGGCGGCACGTAAACGAACGAGCCGTCGGAGAACACAGCCGAGTTGAGCGTCGCGAAATAGTTGTCGGAGGTCGGCACCACGGTGCCGAGATATTTCTTCACCAGATCGGGATGCTCGCGGATTGCTTCCGAGATCGGCATGAAGATCACGCCGGCTGCCTTCAGCTCGGCCTGGAACGTAGTTGCGACCGACACCGAATCGAACACGGCATCAACGGCCACGCGGCGCTCGCCTTCAGGGCGCACAACGCCGGCCAGCATTTCCTGCTCGCGCAGTGGAATGCCGAGCTTCTCGTAGGTCTTCAGAATTTCCGGATCGACCTCGTCGAGCGAGGCCAGCGCGTTCTTCTTCGGCGCGGAATAATAATAGAGATCCTGATAATCGATCTTCGGATAGTCGACACGAGCCCAGGTCGGCTCTTCCATCGTCAGCCAGCGGCGATACGCTTCAAGACGCCATTCCAGCATCCATTCCGGTTCGTTCTTCTTCGCGGAGATGAATCGGACGGTGTCTTCGGAAAGCCCTTTCGGGGCCTTCTCGGATTCAATGATGGTCTCGAATCCATAACGGTATTGGTCGACGTCGATCTGGCGAACCCGATCAACCGTCTCTTGTACGGCCGGCATTTGAATCCTCCGCTCGCGGTTTCAAGGACCGCGGTGGACCGCTTAAGTTGTATCAAGCAAGAACACACGCAATACGTGAAGGTTAGAACTGTTCAAGCCCGATTGCTGTGGCTTTACGTAATACACCTGAGAGCTTTATCCAAGCCTCAAGACACCTATCTATGTCTGCTTCGGTGGTGTCCCAGCCCAGACTGAGGCGAATAGCTCCCTGCAGGAGCGCCGGATCGGCCTCCATCGCCTGCAGGACATGGGAGGGCTGGACCTTGCCCGAGGAACAGGCAGATCCCGACGATACCGCAATGCCCTCCAGATCGAAGCCGATCACAGCGGTTTCTGCCTTCAGGCCAGGGGTCGAAACCAGCGTGGTGTTGGGCAACCGCGCAACCGAGTCCGAGAAGATGACGGTTCCGGGATGGTTCCTGAGGCCGGTTTCAAGCCGCGCCTGAAGGGATCTCATTCGAGGCGCATCGGCGTCCATGGACGCGACGGCGGCCCTCACCGCGGCTCCAAAGCCCGCGATTCCGGCGACATTCTCGGTTCCGGCCCGGCGGCCCTGCTCCTGACCGCCGCCCCTGACCTGCGCATGCAGGCCTTCGAGCCCGGCGGCGACAGCGACTGCTCCGATCCCCTTGGGACCGCCGACCTTATGCGCAGAAATCGTGAGAATATCCGCCCCGAGCGCCTTGATATTGATCGGTATTTTAGAAAGCGCCTGAACCGCATCCACATGCAGCAGGCTTCCGGCCTCATGAACCAGCGCAGCCACCTCGGAGACTGGTTGGATCGCCCCGGTCTCGTTGTTCGCCAGCATGATCGAGACCAGCGCCGGAGGTCCGCTTGCCAGCAACGCGGCGAGGCTCTCCAGGTCGATCACGCCCGAGGGCAGCACCGGCGCGATCTCGACCGCGCCCTGCGCGAATCGACCGCCCGCGAGCACCGACGGATGCTCGATGGCCGAGACGATAAGCCGCTGCACCGGTTCCCCGCCGCTTCGGTGCAACGCCGGCGTCAGCGCCAGCGCGTTCGCCTCCGTACCTCCCGAGGTGAAAATGACGTTCCGGAGATCGGCGCCGACAGCTTCAGCCACGGCCGCTCTCGCGTCCTCGACAAGCCTTCGGGCGGCGCGTCCCTCGCTGTGCACGGACGATGGATTGCCGCTGACGTCAAACGCAGCCGCCATCGCCGCGCGGGCTTCCGGCCGCAGCGGCGTCGTCGCATTCCAGTCGAGATAGACACGGTCACGCATGATGTCTGACAATCCAGTCCGATCCGCAGGGCGCTTTACCCGACAATTGCATGAAAATAATCAGCAATCCGGGTCTCCTAGATACTCCCTGCGGGCTCAATATGCTTGCTTTTTGCCCCTTGCCCCATGCTAGAACGCGGCACCCGTTCATCGCGCCGCTCTGCGCGGCTGACAACACGCGAGAGACATCCCGTTTGCACCGGCCAGTCGGCTTGCACAACGATGCTCCAAAGGAACATTGATGCCTGAGGTTATTTTCACCGGCCCTGCCGGCCGTCTTGAAGGCCGATACCACCCGGCGAAGCAGAAGAATGCGCCGATTGCGATGGTGCTGCACCCGCATCCGCAGTTCCAAGGCAACATGAACCACCCGATCGTGTATCAGGTCTATTACGCGTTCGTGGCGCGCGGCTTCTCGGTGCTGCGCTTCAACTTCCGCGGCGTCGGCCGCAGCCAGGGACAATTCGACCACGGCACCGGCGAACTGTCGGATGCGGCATCGGCACTCGACTGGGCACAGACCATCAATCCCGAAGCACGCGCCTGCTGGGTTGCCGGCTTCTCGTTCGGCGCGTGGATCGGCATGCAGCTTCTGATGCGCCGTCCCGAGGTCGAAGGCTTCATCTCGATCGCGCCTGAGCCCAACCGTTACGACTTCTCGTTCCTCGCGCCTTGCCCCTCGTCCGGCCTGATTGTTCATGGCGACAAGGACATCGTCGCGCCTGCGAAGGACGTCACGACGCTGGTCGAGAAGCTCAAGACGCAAAAGGGAATCGTGATCGACCAGCAGGTCATTCCCGGCGCCAACCACTTTTTCGTCGACAAGATGGAGCCGCTGATGGAATCGGTGACGTCCTATCTCGACATGCGGTTGGCCAACGTCCGCTAACGAAACGATCTTTTCCAAACGAAAATGGCGCGGACGAAACATCGTCCGCGCCATTTTCATTTTACTGAACCTGCGCCTTTAAGCAGCAGCACGCTGATCCAGTTGGGAAAGATACGACTTGTGCTTCTTCAGGAAAGCCCGCAGCAGCGCGGGATATTCGGCGCTCACAGCCAAGACCACTGACGGCCGCTCGCGCAGGCTTTTGCGCCAGCGTGCGATCTTCGGCTTATCGGCAAGGATGCCGAAATCGCCAATTTCATCGAACGTATCGAAATAGCGAAACACCGGCGCGAACACTGCATCGACCAGCGAGAAGGATTCACCGTCAAACCATGGCGCCGCGACGAGTCGCGTTTCAAGCCGCGCAAACTTTTCAGTCGCCTGCTTCACCTTGACGTTGAACGCTGCCTCGTCGGTGGCCGTTTCCAGTCCCCAGATGTCCGCCAGCACGGCGGAGCCGAACTCCATCCACGCGCGATGTTCGGCGCGGGTCAGCGGATCTTTCGAATGCAGCGGCTTGGGCTGGGTTTCCTCGAGATATTCGAGAATGACCGCGGATTCGAAAACAACCTTGTCGCCAACCTGAAGCACCGGCACCTTGCCGAGCGGCGAAATCTTCAGGAACCAATCGGGCTTGTTGTCGAGATCGATGTCGATCCGCTCGAACGGCACGCCTTTCTCCGTCAAGGAGATCACCGCGCGCTGCACATAAGGGCAGAGCTTGTGGCTGATGAGCTTGAGTGTCTCGCTCATGGCGCTTTCCTCCACTGATGCGAGCACGGCGGCGGGCGATCGCTTTCAACATTGGACGCCGTCTGACGCACATAGCGCCACACGCCGTCGCGAATGATCTGAACTGCGAAAATTAGTTCGGCGACAAGCATCGGGATTCCTTCCATGCACCTGCATGCAAGTTAATGCGAGCGCATGAAACCTGTCAAGATCCATGCAGGTGCATGAAATCACGGTTTCGCGAGGACGCCACCTGTCAGTGGCGCGACGACGCCTGTGGTTCCCGGAAATGTCAGCGGCAAGCCTTTGAGGCTGCGGACGGCCATGTAGGCAAAGGCCTGGGCCTCGACCGCGTCCCCCGTCCAGCCAAGATCGGCGCCACGCATCACGGACGCGGGCGCCACGCGCTCGCCCAGCATCTGCATCAAGGTCGGATTGCTGGCGCCTCCGCCCACGGCAATCCAGTTCGCGGGTAGCTTCGGCAATGCAGGCGCAACCATCGCGATCGAAGCTGCCGTAAATGCCGTCAGGGTAGCCGCGCCATCCTCCGTGCTCATGCCGTCAACACTCAGCGCTGCGAAATCATTGCGATCGAGTGATTTCGGTGGTGGCGCTGTAAAGAAGGGGCGGCTCAATGCGCGCGAGATCCAGTCCTGATCGGCACGTCCTCTGGCCGCCGTGCGCCCATCGCGATCCACCGCCTCGCCTGTCCTGCGCAGCATGAAATCGTCGAGCAGCGCATTGCCGGGTCCTGTGTCGCAGGCGATCAATGTTTCACTGTCGATGTAGGTGATGTTGGCAACGCCGCCGATGTTCACGACCATCACTGGTCCTGCGCGGTTCAATAGTCGTACCAGCGCGCGATGATATACCGGCACCAAAGGCGCGCCCTGCCCGCCTGCAGCGACGTCGGCGGCGCGCAGATCGAACACCACCGGCATACATAGTGCCTTGGCCAGCGCATGACCGTCGCCGATCTGCACCGTCAGTTTCTGATCCGGACGATGCAGGACCGTCTGGCCGTGAAAGCCGACGACATCGATGGCGTCGCGAGAGAGATTGTGAGCTTTCAAAAAACTCTCGATTGCTTCTGCATGGGCACGTGTAACCAGCGACTCCGCATCCGCGAGAGCACCCGGACGTGCATCGCGTTCCGTGATCGACGCTGCATCGGCAAGCGCCTGCCTCAGCAAAGCGCGTTCGCTATCGCTATAGGCGCGATAGGAGGTCGGCCCGAACGTCCCGATACGCTCGCCGTCCGTATCGATCAGCGCGACATCGACGCCATCGAGAGACGTCCCGCTCATCAGCCCAATCGCCTTCAGCAAGAGCCTCTCCTTCAGCCAAAATGCCCGCATTCATCGTTTTGTGCGCATTCTGGCCGCAAAGGCCGAATACGCGCTTGGTTGAATCCGACGCCGGACCTGATACACCACAGGCCCAAACAAAACGCTAAATAGCTCAATCGTCAAAGAGTGCCTCCATGAGCGCCTACAAGTCCGATTTCCTCAATGTCCTTCAGAGCCGCGGCTTCATCCACCAGATGTCGGACGCCGCCGGTCTCGATGTCCTTGCCGACAAGGGCGATGTGACAGCCTACATCGGATACGACTGCACGGCCTCGTCCCTGCATGTCGGGCACCTGCTATCGATCATGATGCTGCACTGGCTCCAGCAGACCGGCAATAAGCCGATCGTGCTCATGGGCGGCGGCACCACCCGGGTCGGCGATCCGTCCGGCCGCGACGAGACGCGCAAGCTGCTGACTTACGAGCAGATCGATGCCAACAAGGAAAGCATCAAGGGAACCTTCACGAAGCTGATCCGGTTCGGCGCGGGTAAAACCGACGCCGCGATGGCCGACAATGCAGAGTGGCTGACGGCGCTCAACTACATCGAGATGCTTCGTGACGTTGGCCGGCACTTCTCGATCAATCGTATGCTGACCATGGACTCGGTAAAGATGCGGCTCGAGCGCGAGCAGGAGCTGTCGTTTATCGAATTCAACTACATGATCCTGCAGTCCTACGATTACGTAGAACTATCGCGGCGCTACGGCTGCAACCTGCAGATGGGCGGCTCCGACCAATGGGGCAACATCGTCAACGGCATCGATCTCGGCCGCCGCATGGGAACGCGCCAGCTCTACGCGTTGACGTGTCCTCTGCTGACGACCTCGTCGGGCGCGAAAATGGGCAAGACCGCTGCGGGCGCAGTCTGGCTGAATGCAGACCTGCTCAGCAACTACGACTACTGGCAGTTCTGGCGCAACACCGAGGACGCGGACGTCGAGCGCTTCCTGAAGCTGTTCACCCTCCTGCCGATGGATGAGATCGCGAAACTCGCGGCACTCAAGGGACAGGACATCAACGAGGCGAAGAAGATCCTCGCGACCGAAGCGACGGCGCTCATTCGCGGCCGCGAAGCTGCGGATGCGGCATCGGAGACAGCGCGAAAGACGTTCGAGGAAGGCACCATCGCGGGTGACCTGCCGACGCTGGAAATCTCCCGCGCCGAACTCGACGCCGGCGCCCCCGCTTTGGGGCTGTTCGTCAAGGCCGGCCTCGTGGCATCGAATGGCGAAGCGCGGCGTCAGATCAAGGGCGGCGGCCTGCGTGTCAATGACGCTCCGGTCACCGATGAAAAGATGAGCCTGACGCCGAAGGATCTGACGTCGGAAGGCGTGGTGAAGCTCTCGATGGGACGCAAGAAGCACGTACTTCTGAAACCAGTGTAGGAAGCGCGTCGCGAACCTTGGCTAGCCTTGGCGGCGCATGGTCATCATGGTCGCCGACATCGTGGCCACCAATTTTTCGCGGCCATCGTCGCTGGCGAAGGCGCGGCCTTCCGCGATGACAAGCGTGCGGCCCGGTTTCACAACACTGCCAACGAAACGGAACGTCTGGCCTTTGGCAGGCGCCAGCAGGTTGATCTTGAACTCGACTGTGAGGATATCCGCTTGCGCGGGCATCAGCGTGTAAGACGCCAGCCCGCACGCGGTATCCAGTCCAGCCGAGACGATGCCGCCGTGCAGGAAGCCGTTCTGCTGCGAGAACTTCACATCGTACGGCATCTTCAGTTCAAGCGTTCCCGGCTCGATCCTGGTCAGCGTTACTCCAAGCGTGGCCAAAGCCATT
The DNA here is from genome assembly GCF_014203115.1 of Afipia massiliensis. Lineage (GTDB taxonomy): Bacteria > Pseudomonadota > Alphaproteobacteria > Rhizobiales > Xanthobacteraceae > Afipia > Afipia massiliensis. The sequence goes on from NZ_JACHIJ010000002.1 coordinate 234,293, forward strand.
TGACCCGCGAACGTCCTTCGCACCCGCGCTTCGTAGTCGGGATCCTGAATCTGAAATGCGCTCATTGCTGGTTGGGAGTCGCAAAATCCGCTGGGGCGTTTTGTCTGCCGGTGTTGAAGTCGAAGATCTTGCGGAATACGCCGGGCGCCATGGCCGAAATCGGATTGACCCGCAAAACAGGCGCGCCGGGTGTTCCGACCACTTCATATGTAATGCCGATCAGGCCTTCATTGCTGCCGCCGCCGAGGAACAGGCCGACGATCGGAATCTGCCCGAACATGTTGTTCAGACCATAGAGCGGAACGAAGGTGCCGCTCATCTTCACCTGATTGACGGGATAGTCGATGAAACCTTCGATCGTCGCTCCGATCGTCGGGCCGCGAAGCACGCCGTCCTTGACCCGTAGCTGGCCGCTCTGGCGCGTAAACTCTGCGCGCATGCCGGAAAAACCAACGCCCTGCGAATTTGCGCCCGGTGCATTGGCGACAGCCCGGTCAAGCGCGGCCTCGCCTTTGATAACAAAGTCGCGAACGTTCAGCAGTCCCTCCTGGGGCGCCGTATCCGACGTCGGCGGATCGACAGCCAGCCACATCTTGCCGCCATTCATCTTCGCGTACGTGTCGGTGAAACGGAAGAACGCGCCTGCGTCGCTGGTCTCGAGATACATCACGTCACGTCCCTGCGCACGCCCACGCAGGTCCCCGATCACCGGCGTATCGCGCCCCAGCTTGCCGCTGAGCGAGAACGATCTGATCGCACCGCCGCGACGCGTGAGTTTCAGATCTATGCTGCGGACCGCTTCGCCATAGAAACCCGCCAGCGCGCCGAGCTTGGCGTCGATATCGATGTCGAAATTCTTGGATTTTTCCTTGGTGTTCTGGTCCCTGCCTGACATCGCGCTCTTGATGAAGCCGCGGCCGTCGAACACCTCGCCCCGCATCGTAACCTTGAGCATTCCGTCCGGCAGCCGCTCGGCCTTCAGGTTTGCCTTGTCGCCTTCCGACGGCGAAAACGTCGGGAAGGACACACTGACGAGATCGTTCTTGTCGTCGACCTCCAGCGAACCCTTGATCAGCGTCCCACTGCCTTCGACGACGATATCCTCGAAGCGCGTCCCTTGAGGCTTCTGCACGACGTTGAAGGTCATCTTGGTCGTCTTGCCCGCAACCTTGGTCCAGCCGGGCAGCAGGTTGTCGATGCGCGCGGCGGTGAGGTCCGCCTCGACGCCAAAGCGATTGTCGCGGTTGTCGCCCTCGCCGCCGGCGATCTTGCCGGTCAGCTTGATGGGAATGGCGCCGCTCAGGCTCGATCCCAGATCAACGCCAAGGCGCGCGCGGGCCGCATCGTCAAGGGTCGCCGAAACGCGCACGTCGGCGTCCCCCTCGTTGTTCTTGCGATAGTCGAGTGCCGCTGGTTGCCCGCCGATCTTGACGTCGCCCTTCACCCGATACCCCTGATTATCGGCGACGACCTTCAGCGAGTTTGCCTCAAGCTTCTGGTTCATTGCGAGCTTGTCGACGGCCAGCGCGCCAAGATCGAGGTTGATGGAGTAAGTCGTATCCGCCTTGGTCAACGCATTCTTCAGAGGCATCGCCAGCGTGACAATCGCGGAAACCGTTCCTTTGCTCGAATTGGGATCGATTGCCGTATCGCCGGCTTCGCGCAGCCGCTCTGATTGCAGAACTTCGGCAGCCGCCGGAACCGGACCATCAATCCGGAAGCGCACCTTGGTCGGGGCAGGTTTCGGCGCAAGATCCGGCACCTCGAACGTCAGGTCGGAAATATTCAACCGTCTGCCGGCCGGCGTATCGACCGCACCTTGCCCGACGTTGATGTTGACCGTGCGTCCGCTGACACGGCCCTTCATGTCGGCATCGCGAACCAGCGGCATGTCATCGACTGGCTTGATGGTCAGGCCGCTCGCCAGGAAATTCACCGACAGGCCATCGTCAGGAATCGGCGGACCGCCGCGGACCAGCGTATGGACCGGCGCATTCACGGCAACATCGAGCCGCTGGACCATTCCACGATCGACCCGCTCGGTGACCCACTCGCGGACTTCGGGCGCAATGAGAACGGGCCAGATGCGCTTCAGCACCGTCACCGGCATCGGCGTCGCCGCCATGCCGAGCGTCAACCGCGCTTCGCCGGAATAGTCGAGGCTTCCGGAACCCGCGACACCGATCTCGCCGTTGCTGATGTCGCATTGAGTCAAAAGTACGCGCCGGTTTTCGGTATCGAACCGAAGGCGAATGGCGATGCGGTTGAAGATCGAGGGGGCTTCTCCCGCTTCACCGGCCAGCAGAATTGTTCCGCCGCTGAGTCCGAGTTGCCAGTTCGGGATGCTGTCATTGGGTGGCTCGAGATGTGCCAGCAGCGTGATACGGTTGGCGCCTGCGTAAACATGAAACGGCGCCACCATGACGCGGCGGCCTGCATCCCACTCGACGCGCGCATCGGCGTGGTCGATCACCATTGGATAGTCGGGCACGTTGAGATCGACGATGGTGCCCTTGCCCGCAACAATTTCGCCCCGGAAATAGGTGGGCAGCCCATCGCGGCCGATCTCGCCCTTGAACTCGCCGCTGAGGGGCATGTCCGCCGCGTAGGTGAAATCCTTCAAGCGGGCCGCAAGCAGCAGGTTGTTGGTCGGAACCTTGTTAGCGCTGATTTCGATCGATCGCACGCCGTTGGACGGCGCACCGACCGCGACCTTGAGCTCCCAGCCGTTCTTGCCTTCTTCGCCGACGCTAAGCGCAACACCGCCGCCCAACGGACGGCGCAAGCTCAGGCTGATGTTCGAGAAGTTGAGGACTCCGCCGTTGCGCTGATCCTCGACCGTCAGCACACCATTGCGCAATCCGATTTCGTTGAGGCTCTGGCCATCAAGACCGTTGGCGCTGAGACTGTCGAGCCAATCAAGCGCAGCAAGCAGCCCTCCCGTACCGTTCGACGCTGCGGCCGATGTCGCAGGCACTGCCGGTGGCGCGGGCGATGCCTGAAACGGCAATGGTGTCGGGCCGGAAGCGGCCGGCGGTGCGGGTTTAACGGGAACCTTGCCGGTCGCGAGCGGGCTGTTGCTTTGTCCCGTCGAAACAATTACGCGGCCGTCGGGCGTGATCCGCACCGCAAGTTCGGCGCCCACGAGCCGAAGCGTTTCAGCGCGAAGCCGCCCGGTGAAGAGCGCCATCCCGGAAAGCCGCACTTCCGCTTTCGGCGCGCTCGCAACGATATTGCGGTCGTGATCCCGTACAACGATGTCGCGCAACCGCACCGCAATCCTGATCCGGCCGGCACGTTCGATCTGCGTGCCTCCAACTTCAACGGTGTGATTGTGTCCAAGATTCTCTTCGATCGCCGATGCCAGCCAGGGCGTCATCACGTCGAGATTTACCGGGCCGGCACCAAGCCGCAGCCATAGCGCTCCGAACGCCGCGGCAAAGATAAGACTCACCGACATCAGAACAATCGCGGTCCGCCCGGCCCATCGACTGCGCGCGATCCCTCGGCGCACCCCGCGAAACCAGTCTGTGACCCGATGAATTCCGATGCTTGGCCGATTGAGAAGTTTGACCGCCCTGTCACACGCCGCAGCGTCATGGTGATTCCATCCGGAATCATCCCAATGCCGGTGCTCGTCTGCAGCCTTCGCAAAGGCTTTCTGGGGCTCTGATCTCGGCATTGCCTCTCGGTATTGATAGTCAGCCTGGTCGCGCCGCCGGGCGTCAAAGCGTCAAATTGGAGACTCGCTCCGTCGGAGTACTGCCAGACTAAAGGTCCAGTCTTAGTTTATTGTATTGTCCGTCGTTCGACCGGTGGCCTGAGAGAGTCGAAAATTCAATAAAATGGCTATCCACCATACCCCGGGGACGTCAAATTTGCCCAGCCGAAGAAGTTGGCATTAGTGGTCTGGTCGCGGTTCTCGCGAATCCCAAAATACCCCGCTGAAAGCGACGAAAGGAAGGCGTATGTCCAAGAAAACGCGTAAGAAATCGTCCAAATCGAGCCCGACGGCGGGGAGCGGAAAAACCAAGAGCTCCGAGCGGGTTGCCACCAGAGCAGCGGCCTCATCCGCCGCTGGTAAATCTGGCAGAAAAACCACGGCCAAACGGGGGGCGACGAAAGCTGCGGCAACAAAAAGAACATCTGCAGCCAGCACATCAAAACGCGCCGGCGCGAAGACCGCATCGGCCATAAAGCCTGCAGCATCCGCAACAAAGGGCAAACCGGCGACCGCACCGGTCCGGATGGTGGGAACGCTTACAGAGGGCAAACCCGCGCCTGCGTTCTCCTTGCCGCGCGATGGCGGGCAACTCGTGTCGCTGGCGACCTATGCCGGGCGCAAGCTGGTGATCTTCTTCTATCCCCGCGCGGACACACCGGGGTGCACCCTCGAAGCCGTCGCCTTCAGTCGCCTGGCCGATGCCTTCGCAGCGGCCCAGACTGCTGTTCTCGGAGTTTCGGCAGACCCGGTAACCGCGCAGGAAGCGTTTCGCGACAAGCACGAACTGACCGTCCCCCTTGTGTCGGATGAGACGCTCGGGATGCTGAAGGCCTATGGCGTATGGGGCGAAAAATCGATGTACGGCAAGACGTTCATGGGGATTATTCGGACAACGGTTCTGCTCGACGCTAGCGGCAAAGTCGCAAAAGTCTGGCGCAACGTCAGGGTCGATGGCCATGCCGATGAGGTGCTGGCCGCGGCGCGAGTCGCCTAGCGGGACTGGCGCGTCGACGTTCGCTACCTAACCTCCCCACGCGACTCCAGATTTTGGCACCGCAACTAAGTACCGTTTTCCGAAAATTAACCATGAAAGGTTCAAATCAGCCTCTGTAAATGAGCCGTCCGGAGCCGTTCCGACCGGCGCGGGAGTGCTGATGTCGAACCGTTCCGCCCACTATTCTGATCACCCCAAACATCACGCCCATGAGCATGCAAGGGCGCCGCAGCGACGCCCGGCGCACCATCGCCCAGATCGCAACGGCTACACGATCGTCCATCACGGCAAGGCGGTGCGATTCGGGCCGGTGGTATTCTGGATCGTCGCGGGATCGATCGTCGTCATGGGCGCGTGGTCCGCGGCGACGGCGACCTACTTCGCTTTCCGTGACGACGTACTGACGCGGCTGATCGCACGCCAGGCCGAGATGCAGTACGCCTACGAAGACCGCATCGCGGAACTTCGCGCGCGCGTCGATCGCACCACCAGCCGCCAGTTGCTCGATCAGGAGCAATACGATCAGAAGCTCAACCAGATCATGCGGCGGCAGGCGCTGCTTGAATCGCGCGCCGCGGCACTCAACGCCATGCCTGATACCGCCCCGACCGGCTCGGTCAAGCCGACCGCGCGCGGGCCACAGTCGACCGACGCCAGCGCGACGACAGGAATGCCCAAGCCGTCACCGATCAACGACACCGTGATCTTCGTCACGCCGCCGGATCGTGAGGCCCGGCTTGAATCGCGGACGCCAGCAGTCGCCCAGCCGCGCACGGAATTCGCGAACGCTCAGGGCGTCGATAGCGTGTTGTCGAACCTGCAGACAGCGCTCGACAAGGTCGAGGGCCGCCAGACGGCCACACTCAGTTCCGTCGAAGGTAGTTACGAGTCGCGGATGCGCCGGATGCGCGGCGTGATCACCGATCTCGGCCTCGACATGGCGCAGTTGGAAGCCGCTACCCCGAAAGGCGGCGTGGGCGGACCATTCGTACCCGCAAAGCCCGGGTCGGATGCCGGCGCATTCGAGCGGCAGCTCTACCGCATCAACCTCACGCGCGCGCAGGTGGACAAGCTGACGCGCACGTTGTCGCTGGTGCCCTACCGGAAGCCGGTGGTGGGCAATGTCGAATTCTCGTCCGGCTTTGGCGTGCGCAGCGATCCATTCCTCGGCCGCCCGGCTATGCACACCGGCCTCGATTTCCGTGGCTCAACCGGCGATCCGGTGCGCGCCACCGCGAGCGGCAAAATCGTCACTGCGGCGTGGAGCGGCGGCTACGGCCGCCTGGTGGAGATCGATCACGGCAACGGCCTCTCGACGCGCTATGGGCATCTGTCGGAGATCAACGTCAAAGTCGGCCAGCATGTCACGATCGGCCATGTGATCGGCGCGGTCGGCTCGACGGGCCGGTCAACGGGCCCTCACCTTCATTATGAAACGCGTATCGACGGCGATGCGGTGGACCCGCAGAAATTTCTTCGCGCGGGCGTTCGCCTGACTCAGGGTTAGTTTCAGTTCAGGCAATTCCCGACCGGCGGAACAGGCGAAAGACACGCCCGTCCATCACCAGCAGCGCGCTCGCGATAACGAGTGCGCCAACGATTTCACGAGCTTCAATCCTCTCGCCCAGGAAGAAATAGCCGAGCAGAATCGCGCTGACGGGAACAAGAAGCGTCACCAGCATCACGTTGCTCGCGCCGGAGCGCGTGACGATCTGAAAGAAAAGAATAAACGCCAGCGCGGTGGAGAGTGACGCAATACCGAGTATGGCCAGCCATGTAACCAACCCCGGCATCTGCAACTGCCAGGGGCGATCGAAGATGCTGGCCAGAACCGCCATCATCAGACTCGCCGAGATCAGTTGAAACGTCGCAGTCCCGATCGGCGGAGTACCGGCCAGCTTCCGCGTTGCCCACAGCGCGGAGAACCCGAAACTGATCGTGGCCCCAAGGCAGAGCGCGATGCCGATGCTCTGATTTGAACTGATATCGAAATCATATCCCTTCAGGATGATGACCCCGCACAAGCCGAGGAGCACTCCGGCGACGCGCCGAAAGATCAATCTCTCTTCACCGAACGTCGCCGCGACCAGAACGGTGAAAACCGGCGTCGTTGCGTTCAGAACCGATGCCATCCCGCTCGGAATGTAGGTCTGCGCCATGACGAGCAGTGAAAAGGGGATCACATTGTTGATTAGCGCCATCACCGCAAAGGGGCGCCATCCCGCGACACCAGCCGGAAGCCGGATTCCATTGACCCAGAGCAGCGGCAGCAGGATCAACGTCGCAATCGACAGCCGCAGGAACACCAGTGTCAGCGGCGGCAATTCCTTCAGCGCCACGCCGGTAAAGAAGAACGTGCCGCCCCAGAGAACCGACAGCAGAACAAGCCGCGACCAATCGCGCTCATCCATCCGCAGTTCAGTGTCAGGAAATCTCTCTTGCGCGATCGTCATGGCGCAAGGAATACGCGGCGCCCCAGTGCAAAACCACCCGCTTCCCGACAACCCGGTTCCGCGTCTGGAGTATTTTCAGGCGAAATAGCACGGGTTCGCGTAAAGAAAACGCGACGCATCAAGGACTCTAGTCGACGTCCTCGATCGCACCCGGCGTGGTGCCGAATGCCTTCTGCGCCAATGTCGCCGCCATGAAATCATCGAGATCGCCGTCGAGCACGCCCGACGTATCGGACGTCTGCACACCGGTGCGCAGATCCTTCACCATCTGATACGGCTGCAACACGTAGGACCTGATCTGATGCCCCCAGCCGATGTCGGTCTTGGCAGCCTGATCGGCTGCGGCTTTCTCTTCGCGCTTCTTCAATTCAATTTCGTAGAGGCGCGCGCGCAACATGTCCCAGGCTTGCGCCTTGTTCTTATGTTGTGAACGGCCCGCCTGACAGACCACGGCCACGCCGGTCGGAATATGCGTCAAACGCACCGCGGATTCGGTCTTGTTGACGTGCTGGCCGCCGGCGCCACCTGAACGCATGGTGTCGACGCGAACATCGGACTCCGCGATATCGATTTTAATCGAATTATCGACCACCGGAAAAATCGCCACACTCGAAAATGACGTGTGCCGACGCGCGTTCGAATCGTAAGGCGATATCCGCACCAGCCGGTGCACACCCGCCTCCGTCTTCAGCCAGCCATAGGCATTGTGGCCGCTGATCTGGACCGTCGCGGACTTGATGCCGGCTTCTTCGCCCTGTGTTTCTTCCAGATACTCGACCTTGAAGCCGCGCTTTTCCGCCCAGCGCGTATACATGCGCAGCAGCATCGAGGCCCAGTCCTGGCTCTCCGTACCACCCGCACCGGCATGGACTTCAAGATAGGAATTGAATTTGTCCGCTTCGCCCGACAGCAGGGCTTCCAGCTCCTGACGCGCAACGTCCTTCTTCAGAGCGTTGAGCGCATTCTCCGCTTCGAGAACGACGCCGTCGTCATTCTCGGACTCGCCAAGCTCGATCATGCCGATCTGGTCTTCGAGCTCGCGCTCGATCTTGCCGATACCGGTGAGCTGCCCCTCAAGCGCAGTCCGCTCCTGCATCAGCTTCTGGGCTTTCTGCGGGTCGTTCCAGAGATTGGGGTCTTCGGCGAGGGCGTTCAGTTCGGCGAGGCGCGCCGTTGCAGCATCGACGTCAAAGATGCCTCCTCAGCAGCCCGACTGACTGCTTGATCTCTTCGACTAACCGTTCGATTTCGGGGCGCATGACAATTCCAGCTTGCGGCTGAGCCGCGATTCAAAGGACGTGAGGGATGTAACGGCTGACGGCGGCCAGCGCAACTTTATAGGATCGCGTATTCTGATCGCAAAACCGGTACCCACTTTTGCGGAATACGCATCGCGCTAATAGAGACCGCCGGTCCCCGGCCGGAAGATCGCGCGGTCCGCGTCCGGAGAAATCCCCGGCGAGCGCCCGTCCGCATCAGCCACGCCGATCACCGAGTAGTTGTCGGGCGGTGCCGTGCCGGGCTTGAAGGCCTCGAGGATGGTCCTGCCGCCGTCGCCTGGTCCAGCGCGCATGCCGGACTTGGCATCCACGCGGATCAGCTTGATTCCGGCGGGCACGCGGAACGGAACCGCCTGCTTGTCGGCAAGCGCGAGCTTCATGAAGTCTTTGACAACCGGCGCGGCCAGATGACCGCCGGTACCGCCTCTGCCGAGGTTCCTTGGCTTGTCGTAGCCGATGTAGACGCCAACCACGAGATCCGGCGAGAAGCCGATGAACCAGGCGTCCTTTTCGTCGTTGGTCGTGCCGGTCTTGCCAGCAATCGGCTTGCCGACCTCACGCAAGATGGTTGCCGTGCCGCTTTGAACGACGCCTTCCATCATCGACGTGATCTGATAGGCGGTCATGGAATCCAGCACCTGCTCGCGGCGGTCGACCAGTGACGGTTCCGGCTGGTTCTTCCAACCCTCACCTGCATCGCAGCCCCGGCACTCGCGCTGATCGTGCTTGAAAATGGTGTGACCGTAGCGGTCCTGAATACGATCGATCAGGGTCGGCTTCACCCGCTTGCCGCCGTTGGCGAACATCGAATAGGCGGTGACCATCCGCATCACGGTCGTCTCGCCCGCGCCGAGCGCGTAGGAGAGATAGTTCGGCAACTCGTCATAGATGCCGAAGCGCTTGGCATACTCGCCGATCAGCGGCATGCCGACGTCCTGCGCGAGGCGCACCGTCACCGTATTCAGCGACCTGATCAGCGCGTTCCGCAGCGTGGTCGGTCCGTAATACTTGCCGGTCGAGTAGTTTTCCGGACGCCAGACACCGGCTCCCTGCCCCTGATCGATTTCGATCGGCGCGTCCACGACAACCGTTGAAGGCGTGTAACCGTTGTCCATCGCGGTCGAGTACACGATCGGCTTGAAGGACGAACCCGGCTGACGATAGGCCTGCGTCGCGCGGTTGAACTGACTCTGGTCGAACGAGAATCCACCGACCATGGCGACGACGCGGCCGGTCCACGGATCCATCGCGACCATCGCGCCCGAAACTTCCGGCGTCTGACGGAGCCGATACTGCCCCTCGACCTTGTTGCCGTCCTTATCCAGCAGCGGATCGACGTAGATCACGTCGCCGGGCGACAGCACCTGCGTCACGGCTGTCGGCGTCTTGAAACGTGTCGGACCTGCCGCCGCCTTCGCCCACCGCACGCCGTCCAGCGAAATCAAACCGGTTTCGCGCGTCTTGGAAACCGCGCCGCCAAGCTCACGCCCGGGCTGAAAGCCGACACGCGCCGACTGGTCGCTGGTCTCGAGCACCACCGCCATCCGCCACGGCGAGATATCGGAGAGCGATTTAACCTCGGCAAGTTTCACGCCCCAATCGCCGCCTAGATCAATCTTGTGCGGCGCTCCCCGCCAGCCCTGGGCCTCGTCGAATTTGACCAGTCCGGCCACCATCGACTTGCGCGCCATGATCTGAAGCTTGGGATCGAGCGAGGTGCGCACCGAAAGGCCACCTTCATAGAGCTTCTTCTCGCCGTAACGCTCGAAGATGTCGCGGCGGACTTCTTCCGCGAAATACTCGCCAGCGAAAATGTGTGCCGCGTTGGAGCGCGACGTCACGATCATTGGCTCCTTGCGGGCAGCGACAGCGTCGGCCTGCTTGATCCAGCCGTTCTCAACCAACCGGTCGATGACGTAGTTTCGGCGCTCGATGGCGCGATCACGATTGCGGACCGGATGAAGGCTCGACGGCGCCTTCGGCAACGCCGCCAGATACGCCGCTTCCGCGATGGTGAGTTCGTTCACTGACTTGTCGAAATAGACCAGCGACGCAGCAGCAATGCCGTAAGCGCTCAAGCCGAGATAGATTTCATTGAGATAAAGTTCGAGAATCTTGTCCTTGGTGTAGGTGCGCTCGATGCGCATCGCCAACAGCGCTTCCTTGATCTTGCGATCGAAGGAGACTTCGTTGGTCAGAAGGAAGTTTTTCGCGACCTGCTGGGTGATCGTAGATGCGCCCTGCGGGCGGCGGTTGGAGCCGTAGTTCTGCGCGTAGAGCACTGCGGCACGGGCCATGCCCATGAAATCGATGCCGCCATGTTCGTAGAAATTCTTGTCTTCCGCCGCGAGGAACGCGTTGATGACCGGCTTCGGGATCGCCTGAATCGGCAGATAAAGTCGGCGCTCCTTGGAGTATTCGCCAAGCAGCGATCCGTCCGCAGCATGAACGCGCGTCATTACTGCCGGCTCATAGTCCTGCAACTGGGAATAGTCAGGCAGGTCCTTTGAAAAGTGCCAGATCAATCCCGCCGCGGCGGCGACGCCGACAAGGAACACGATCGTTCCAGCCGCGAACAGAAAGCCCATGAACCGCAAGAGCAAGCGCATCGTCAGTATCCGTCCTTAAGCGTCTGGCGCGATCACCCGCGGTAAACGACCGGGCTTCCGAACCGAACTATACCATTCGCCATTCGCGCGTGGATCGATTCTGTCTCTTCCCAACCCAGATTTCTATAGAGCCGCCGCTGTGGCCAAACTAGGGCCTCGGCGACAATTGCCCTGCGAATTCAAGCCGAAGGCGCTTATTTCGAAGACCCTGCGGAAATCACACGCTTTCCCAGAAACGCGTCGACGGCCTGCGCGACAGAACCGACCGTACGCGACCGCCAGCTTTCAGAGACCAGATGCTGGAGATCGTCCTTGTTGGACACGTAGCCGAGCTCGACCAGCACCGACGGAACGTCATGCGCCTTGAGGACCTTGAAGCCGGCCGACTTCAGCGGATGCTTGTGCATCCGGGCGACGGTCTTCATCTCGTTGACGAGGGTCCGCGCAAATCGGTTTGAAAACGCTCGTGTCTCGCGCTGGGTGAGCTCGATCAGGATGTCCGCCACTTCCGCGGGCTCTTCGGTCAGATTGATGCCCGCGATGGCGTCCGCCTTGTTCTCCGCCTCGGCCAGCTTCTCGGCTTCCGCGTCGGAGGCGCGATCCGAGAGCGTGTAGACGGTTGCGCCTTGCGCGTCGCCTTCCCGCTTGGGCAGCGCGTCGGCATGGATCGAGACGAACAGCGACGCCATGTTGGTACGGGCGATCTTCACGCGCTCGCCGAGCGGGATGAAGGTGTCGTCATCGCGTGTCATGACGACACGGAATTTGCCGCCCTTTTCGATCCTGTCTCGTAGTGCCTTGGCGAAATCCAGCACGAGTGTCTTTTCAGCCTCGCCGGTCGCGGCTTGAGTTCCGTTATCGACGCCACCGTGACCGGGATCGATCACGATGACCGGGCGGGGATCGGCGGCTTTGCCGGGTCCAGTCGCACCGGTCATTTCAACCGTGGAGCCCGAGGCATCGGCGACAATCGCCGGACGCAGTTGGAGTTTTTCGTCGCTCGCGTGCGAAACCTTGAAGGCAGAGCGCTCCACGGAGGCCAGTTCGACAACGAGTCGCGGCGGCTGCCCGTTCGCAGCATCAATGACGTAGGCCTTCTCGATTTTCGCCGGGCCTGTCAGGTCGAATACCACCCGAGACCCGCCTGGCATCACGAGACCATAACGGAATGCCCTGATCAGTCCGCGCCCTGTCGCTCCGGTGCCGGCAGGAAAGTCGAAGGTGACCTGAGGAATATCCACCACGACGCGATACGGATCGCCGAGGACGAATGCCCGCACATCGATCTTCCGATCGAGATCAAGAATGAATCGGGTCTGCTTGTTATCGCCCGCCACGCGCACGCCGGAGGCGACTGGAAAGGCTGGCGCAACCGTCGGCTGTGGTGACTGAGATTCGACGGCCTTGGCGGCGGGAATCGCCAGGCACGACAATGCTGCGGCGCACACAAAGGCAGCCACCAACAATGCGCGATATTTCATGTGGCTTGTCACCAAATCCGCAGCTCCGGACACCTCATACCGCAATAGAACCGCACAGTTAACGACGGCTTACCGGGCAAAGAACGATTAAGGCGCTGTGTTGCAGCGTTGTGACGCTTCGCTTGCCAGAAACCACTGTTCGACGTATGTATGAGGGGCTGACGGTTTAAACTTACGGTTGTGTCGCGTTCAGCTTCCCGGTGCAGCGCCAGTTCCTCACAATTCAATCAGAGGTTCCAGCGTACCTTCCGACCCTCCACAGCCAGCGCAGTGCGCGGCTGACACGGAGCGGCGGTTACCAGCCCGAGCGGCTACCCTCATAACCGGCAACCGCTGCTGCAAGGCAGCGGACATCCAGAACCAGCGCAATCCGCTGGCGACGTCGGCGGCAGGATACGGCGGCACCTTTGCCGCCCATTGAATTAGACGGGCCGACGCTTGATGCGCCAGACTCTATTGCCGAACGGGATCTGTAATAAAATCCCATCAATGCCAGCATCGATACGACGCGAATCTTTTCCGCGTCGCGTTTCGCTGACGTTGCAGTCGGCACGGTGCTTCGGGCGGCGTTTTGGCCTTCCCCTCACCCCCGAATCAGGTGAACCGTTACGTGACCCGGCTACGCGCCTAGCGCTGCCCGCCGAACGTGCCGTTCGCCGTCAAGAGCTCAAAAATGCCCAACAAAATGTTGATCGATGCCACCCATCCGGAAGAGACCCGGGTGGTCGTGGTCCGCGGCAATCGCGTCGAGGAATTTGATTTCGAGTCTGCCCAGCGCAAGCAACTGCGCGGTAATATCTATCTCGCCAAGGTTACGCGGGTAGAGCCGTCGCTGCAGGCCGCCTTCATCGAGTACGGCGGCAATCGTCACGGCTTTCTTGCCTTCAGCGAAATCCACCCCGACTATTACCAGATCCCTGTTGCCGATCGTCAGGCCCTGATCGAGGCCGACGAGCGCGCGCACCGCGAAGCCGAGGAAGAAACGGAAAACCGGTCCAACCGCCGCCGGTCGCGTCATCGCAGTTCGCGACGCCGTAACAGCGGCGAGCGCGTGCAAAGCGAGATTGTCGAGGGCGCAAGCTCCGAGACCGAGGGCCTGACGCAGCCGGCTTCGGCGCAAGTCGGCGATCACGCGCCTGACCATCCGCACGATGCGGAGGCTGCGCATCATGAACACGATCACGGCGAACATGAGCATGGCGAGCACAGCCGTGATCAGCACAGCCATGGCGATCGCGCCGATGACGATCACGCTGCACACGTCCATGACGATCATCCACATGAGACTGAACAAGCTGCTGCGCCCGTCGCTCAAGACACGCCGAGCACATCTGCGAGCGAACAAGCTGAAGCGGCTCACGATCATTCGCACGACGACGATGCACATGACGACCAACCGCATGAGCGTCATGCGCACGACGACTCCCGTGACGCCGAATCCGCTCCCCGCGGCGATGATCATCAGGACGACCATGCCGACGATGCGGATGACGACGAAGACGGTGACGACGCCGAAGAGGAAGTCGTCGAGTCGGTCGGTGGCGACGACGTGCTGGAAGAAGTGCCGGAGCGCGCCTTCCGCCCGCGCCGTCAGTACAAGATTCAGGAAGTCATCAAGCGCCGCCAGGTGATGCTGGTTCAGGTCGTAAAGGAAGAGCGCGGCAACAAGGGCGCGGCGCTAACGACCTATCTCTCGCTCGCAGGCCGCTACGCCGTCCTGATGCCCAACACCGCACGCGGCGGCGGCATCAGCCGCAAGATTACCTCGGCGCAGGATCGCAATCGCCTGAAGGACGTGGTGCAGGATCTCGACGTGCCTGAGGGCATGGGGATCATTCTGCGCACCGCCGGCGCGTCGCGCACCAAGCCCGAGATCAAGCGCGACTTCGAATACCTGATCCGGATGTGGGAAACCGTCCGCGACACCACGCTGAAATCACAGGCCCCCACCCTCGTCTACGAGGAAGGTTCGCTGATCAAGCGCTCGCTGCGCGACCTCTACAACAAGGAAATCGACGAAGTCCTCGTCGCCGGCGAGTCCGGCTTCACCGAGGCGCGCGATTTCATGAAAATGCTGATGCCGACCAATGTGAGGTCGGTGAAGCAATATCGCGACGGCCAACCGCTGTTCTCGCGCATGGGCGTCGAGAGCCAGCTCGACGCGATGTTCTCGCCGACGGTCACTTTGCGGTCTGGCGGTTACATCGTCATCAACCAGACCGAAGCACTGGTCTCGATTGACGTGAACTCGGGCCGTTCCACCCGCGAGCACCATATCGAGGACACCGCGCTCAAGACAAATCTTGAAGCCGCCGAGGAAGTCGCACGGCAGCTCCGGTTGCGCGATCTCGCGGGACTGATCGTCATCGACTTCATCGACATGGACGAGAAGCGGAACAACCGCTCCGTCGAGCGCAAGCTCAGCGACTGCCTGCGGCAGGACCGCGCTCGCATTCAGGTTGGCCGCATCTCCCATTTTGGCTTGCTCGAAATGTCGCGCCAGCGCATCCGCGCCAGCGTGCTGGAAAGCTCGACCGAACCGTGCCCACATTGCGGCGGCAGCGGCCACGTCCGTTCGGTTTCGTCCGTCGCGCTGCAATTGCTGCGCGGCCTCGAAGAAACCCTGATGAAGGGTCCGACCCACAACCTCACGGTGCGCACGCGTACCGACGTGGCGCTCTATGTCCTCAATCACAAGCGCGGTCACCTGCGCGATCTGGAAAGCAGCTTCAAGGTTACGCTGGCAGTCATCGCCGACGGGACAATCAGCGGCCAGCAGTCCTTCGTGATCGATCGTGGCGAAGCCGTCCATACGCTCGAGGCCGCCAAGGCAATCCTTGCCGCGCAGCTCGCCGCTTCTCCAGCTGCGGTCGAGGATACTTACGACTACGAAGACGACGAAACGTTTGAAGCCGAAGCCGAGCTCGAAGGCGACGATGAAGCCGAAGGCGCGGAAGCTCAATCCGCTGACACGGGTGCTGTGGCGGAAGGCGAAGAAGGTCAGCGCCGCAAGCGCCGCCGCCGTCGGCGTGGCCGTGGCGAGGGGCGTGAAGGTGCTGCTCCCGCTGATCAGAACGCCGCTCAGGGATCTGCAACGCAGGCTGAGGCCACGGACGACGATAGCGAAGAAGGTGACGACGAGCAGGAAGACCAGAGCGGCGAACAGCGCGCCGACCAGGCAAACGGCGAGCGCCGTCCGCGCCGCCGTGGCCGTCGCGGTGGCCGCCGCCGCCGTGGAGGCAACGAAGCCGGCGAAGGTGCTCAGCCCGGCGAGGGAATCGTCTCGACGATTGCCGACGACTTCGGACCGTTGCCTGAATCCGAATCCGCCGAAGCTGTCGCCGATCTGTCGGCGCCGGCAGAGCCGGTCCGCGACGAACCTCCGGCTCCCGCTCCGCAAGCTGAGCCCGTGTCACACCACATCTCGACGCCTGAAGATGTCGAGGCTGCTCCGCGCAAACGATCGACCGTCCGCGAGAAGGTGAGCTTCTTCTTCGGAGAGACGCCGAAAGCCGAGCCGGAGCCAACCCCGGTTCAGACACCAGCTTCTTCGAGCGAGCCAGCGCCTTCTGAACAGCCGAGCGAGCCTGCCCAACCGCGCCGCGCGGGCTGGTGGTCACGGCGCGGCGAGTAGCACCCAGACTATCGTCAAAAATGAAACCGCCCGCTTCACAGCGGGCGGTTATTTATTGCGGCCTTGCCACGACCGCCGATCAGCCCTTGGCCAGCCAGCGCGTAATCCGCGCCACCGCTTCCGTGATCTCCTGCGTCGAGCGCGAGTAGGAAAAGCGCACGAACGACTTTCCGTGGAACGGATCGAAATCCACACCCGGCGTCGCCGCCACATGCGCCTGCTGCAACATCGCCTTGGCGAATTCGAAACTGTCGGAATTGAACTTCGACACATCCGCGTAAAGATAGAACGCACCGTCCACCGGCAAGAATTCCGTCAGGCCGACTTTCGGCAGACCATCGATCAGGATACGGCGGTTCTCTTCATAGCCGTGCTTGATCACATCCATTTCGGCGCAGCCGTCGAACGCGGCTTCGGCCGCGATCTGCGACAATGTCGGCACCGAAATCGACAGGTTTTGCTGCAGCGTTTCAACGGAACGCACCAATCCCTCGGGTACGACGATCCAGCCCACACGCCAGCCGGTCATGCAGAAGTACTTCGAGAACGAATTGATGATGATCGCCTCGGACGACAGTTGCGCAGCCGTCACCGCCGGGAATGCGTAGTCGAGGCCGTGATAGATTTCGTCCGAAATGAACCGGATATCCGCGCTGTCCGCCGCGGCAATCAGATCGGTCATCGCCTCGCGCGTCATCATGGTGCCGGTCGGATTGGCGGGGCTGGCAACCAGCACGCCTTTGAGAGGTGTCTTCCGATGAGCCTCCAGCAACATCTCGCCGGTGAGTGCGTGCCGCGTGGCGCTGGTGGTTTCGATCAAGACCGGTTCGCATCCAAGCGCACGCAGAATATGACGATATGGCGGATAGCCCGGCGACGTGATGGCGACCCTGTCGCCCGGCTCGAACGCAGACAGGAACGCGAGAACGAAGGCGCCCGAGGAGCCTGTGGTGATCACTATACGGGCGGGATCGACATCCTGCGCGTAGGTTTCGCGGTAGTGGCGCGAGATCCGCCGGCGCAATGAAGGGATACCGATGGCAGAGGTGTAGTCGATTTTGCCGACATCGAGTGCTGCCTGCGCGGCGGCAATGGCCGTCTGCGGCGCAGGCGCTGCCGGCTGCCCGACCTCCATGTGAATCACATTGCCGCCCTCGGCCTCGATTTTGGCCGCGGCCGCCATCACGTCCATCACCATGAACGGCGGAACATTGCCGCGGCTGGAGGGCTTCAAAAGGCCTTTTGCCTTGTCTCTGAGTGTCACAACCATTGTCCTGAATCCGAAGTTCGCCTCATTTTGCAGCACTCTCCATAGCGAACTTCGGATTCAAAAGGACACTGGAAAATTACAATTCTAGTGTGGTTTTGGTTCGCAAGTCCGCAAGTGTGCGTGCCGCCGAAAGGATGCGGACTTACGAACCACCACACTAGCATGAAATCTGCTGTTCCCCGGGATGGCGACATGCGAGGAAGCATGCGGCGCCGTGCCGTTCTACCGCCGCATTCGGCGGCTTGTTAGACTTTGATTTTAGCACCCTACAGGCTGCCGCTCCATTGCCAAGCTCGCTGACCAAGCCATGACAAATGTCCCCTTGACCATGCCAGGCGAACGCTCGTCCGTCCGCGTACCCGTCACCGGATGGTTCCGTCTCGGACAATCGTTCGCGCGGCGCGCGACCGCGATCGTCACGACGGCGGCATTGCTCGTCGCGTCATGGCCGGTTCATGCGCAACAGAGAGCCGGCGGAGGCCTTCCGCTGCTGCGCGACGCCGAAACCGAGCAACTCCTGCGCGACTACACCCGCCCTATCCTGCGCGCGGCAGGGCTCGAGAAGCACAACATTCAGGTCGTCATCATCAACGAGTCGTCGTTCAACGCGTTTGTTGCCGACGGTCGCCGGATTTTCGTCAACTACGGTGCATTGCGCGAGTCCGATACGCCCAACCAGATCATCGGCGTGCTTGCGCACGAAACGGGGCATCTGGCCGGCGGACATCTCTCAAAGCTGCGCGAGCAGATTTCCCGCGCACAAACACAGATGATCATCGCCATGCTGCTCGGTCTGGGTGCAGCGGTGGCTGGCGCGCGTTCGGGGGCCGGAAGCGCTGGCGCGGCGGCGGTCGCAGCCCCCCAGGCCGCCATCATGCGCACCATGCTGTCCTATCAAAGGCAGCAGGAAGAAAACGCCGACAAGGCGGGCGTGAAATTTCTCAACGCCACCGGCCAGTCGGCCAAGGGCATGTATGAGACATTCAAACGCTTCTCGGAGCAAAGTCTGTACGCGTCCCGCGGCGCCGATCCCTACAACATGTCTCACCCGATGCCCGCCGAACGCGTCAGGGCACTGGAGGAACTGGCAAAGTCGAGTCCGTATTGGGATAAGAAAGACGATGCGGCTCTGCAGCTTCGTCACGACATGATGCGCGCCAAGGTATCCGGCTTCATGGAACGCGCGGACACCGTAAATCGTCGCTACCCGGCCTCGAACGACAGCCTGCCCGCGCGCTATGCCCGCGCCATCGCCACCTATCGTCACGGGGATCTGCGCAGCGCCCAGTCCCAGATCGACGCCTTGATCCGCGTGCAGCCCAACAATCCTTACTTTTATGAGCTGAAGGGTCAGGCTCTGCTCGAAGGCGGCAAGCCGGTCGAGGCCATCGCCCCCCTGCGCAAGGCGGTGCAACTGTCCAACAACGCACCGCTCATCGAGATGTTACTTGGCCAGGCCTTCGTGGCATCCGAGAATAAGGCCTACGCTGAGGAGGCCATCAAGATTCTGCGCGCCGCGCTGATACGGGAACCGGAAGCAGCGCTTGGATATACGCAGCTCGCAATGGCTTACGGCCGCAAGGGTGACTACGCGGAAGCCGATCTCGCCTCGGCACAGGCAGCCTTTCTGCGCGGAGACCAGAAAACGGCGCGAGACCTCGCCTCGCGCGCGAAGACGAGGTTCGCCATCGGCACGCCCGGTTGGGTCAAGGCCGACGATATCGTTAATACGAAGCCGATAAAGAATTGAACTCCGGCGTTGCCGGTCCAAACCGTCCGAAGGGATACTCATGTTCTCGCTCCGCTCTCTTGCTCCCCTCGCCTTCGCACTGGTGCTGGGTTTGCCTGCCGCGTCGCATGCGCAGTCATTCAACGACGCTCAGCGCAGCGAGATTCAAAAAATCATCAAGGACTATCTCGTCGCCAATCCCGAACTGCTTGAGGAGATGTCCGCCGAGTTGCAGAAGCGACAGGCTGTGGCAGAAGCCGAAAAGCATCGCGCCGCCGTCCAGAAAAATGCGGACACGATTTTCAAGTCGCCGCGTGGTGTTGTTGTCGGCAACCGCGATGGCGACGTGAATTTCGTCGAATTTTTCGACTACAATTGCGGCTACTGCAAACACGCCATGGTCGACATGCTCGCTCTGATGAAATCGGATCCGAAACTGCGCGTCGTGCTGAAGGAGTTCCCGGTGCTCGGGCCAAGTTCAGTCGAAGCCGCGCAGGTCGGGATCGCGGTCCGCATGCAGGATCCGACCGGCAAGAAGTACCTCGATTTCCACCAGAAGCTGCTGAACGGACGCGGACAGGCTGACAAGGCCCGCGCCATGGCAGCGGCCAAGGACGCCGGCGCCGACATGGCCAAGCTCGAAAAGGACATGACCAGCCCCGAAATCAGCGCGACCCTGAATGAGAACTTCAAGCTCGCAGAAGAGATGGGTCTCAACGGGACGCCGAGCTACGTGATCGGAAAGGACGTCGTGGTCGGCGCGGTCGGCGCGGCAGGCCTGGCCAAGAAAATCTCGGAGGCTCGTTGCGGCAAAGCGACCTGCTAGGCCCGGAACCGTCCCGGAGGTCTTGGGGGTATCCGAAGACCGCCGGGAACATCCGTTAATATTGGTTAACCAACGATTTCAGGGCCTTCTATCAGGCTTTTCGGGTGATTTCTGAACCATTTGGCAGGGGACGGCGAAGCCGATCAGGCTTCCCTCCCGGCCTCATGTTGCCTATAAACCGGCCGAAGCCGCGCGCGCCGCATCATTTCGCCGACATTGCTGGGTTTGGTTTTCGGATGGCAAAGACGATCTACGTGCTCAACGGGCCGAACCTCAATCTGCTCGGCACCCGCGAGCCGGAGATCTATGGCCATCACACACTGGCCGACGTGGAAAAGCTCTGCCACGACAGCGCCGCCCTTTACGGCCTCACGGCGGACTGCCGCCAATCAAACCGCGAGGGCGAGCTGATCGATTTCGTTCATGAGGCGGGGGCAAAAAAGGCTGCCGGCATTATCGTTAATGCAGGCGGATATTCCCACACCTCGATCGCGCTCCACGACGCCTTGGTCGCGGTTAAACTCCCGACGATTGAAGTTCACGTATCAAACATCTACGCGCGCGAACCCTTTCGTCACCACTCCTTCGTCGCATCGGCAGCCGTGGCAACGCTGTGCGGCTTCGGAATTGACGGCTATCGCCTCGCTATCAGCGGCCTCGCCGCCAAGATCGGCGCCAAGGCAAAAGCCTGATCCTGTTTGTCAGTTAAGAAAGCTCCGGATTTCACATGGCCGCTTCGCCGAAAGAACCATCTGCTCCTAAAGAAAAGCCAGCCGACGAGCGCGAGCTCATTCGCGAGCTGGCAATGCTGCTCGACGAAACCAATCTCACGGAAATCGAGATCGAGCGTGCCGGATTGCGCCTGCGGGTTGCACGTAACATCAGCATCGCGGCAGCCGCACCTGTCTCCTATCACCCCGCCCCCGCCGCGGCGGCTCCGGCATCCGCACCTGTTGCGGCGGCGACGTCTGCCGACATCTCGAAGCATCCCGGTGCGGTCCCCTCGCCGATGGTCGGCACCGCCTATCTTGCGTCCGAACCCGGCGCGAAGCCGTTCATCGACGTCGGCAGCAAGGTCAAGGTTGGCGATACGCTCATCATCATCGAAGCGATGAAGACGATGAACCAGATCCCGTCGACGCGCGCCGGCACCGTCACGCAAATCCTCGTCGAAGACGGCCAGCCCGTCGAATTCGGCGAACCGCTCGTCATCATTGAATAATCGTTCTCACCGTCAGGCGCTGCGATGTTCGACAAGATCCTGATTGCCAATCGCGGCGAGATTGCCTTGCGCGTGCTGCGCGCGTGCAAGGAACTCGGTATCGCGACTGTTGCCGTGCATTCGACCGCGGATGCAAACGCCATGCATGTCCGGCTTGCTGACGAGAGCGTCTGCATCGGACCGCCGCCCGCCAAGGACAGCTATCTGAACGTGCCGGCGCTGCTCGCAGCGTGCGAAATCACCGGCGCCGATGCGGTTCATCCGGGCTACGGCTTCCTGTCGGAAAACGCCCGCTTCGCTGAAATCCTGGCCGACCACAATTTGCATTTCATCGGCCCAAAGGCCGAACACATCCGCCTGATGGGCGACAAGATCGAAGCCAAGAAAACCGCGCAACGCCTCGGCATTCCCGTGGTGCCTGGCTCTGACGGTGGTGTCGGTCCTGGTGACGATGCCATGGCCATCGCCAAGAAAATCGGGTTTCCCGTGCTGGTGAAGGCTGCGGCTGGCGGCGGTGGACGCGGCATGAAGGTCGCTCCGACCGAAGCTGATCTGTTGCTCGCGCTATCAACCGCCAGCAACGAAGCCAAGGCCGCGTTCGGCGACGGATCGGTCTATCTGGAAAAATATCTCGGCAAGCCACGCCATATCGAGATTCAGATTCTCGGCGACGGGCGCGGCGGCGCGATCCATCTCGGCGAGCGCGATTGTTCTCTCCAGCGCCGTCACCAGAAGGTGTGGGAAGAAGGCCCCTCACCGATCCTGACCGCAGCCGCGCGCGCCAAGATCGGCGAGACCTGCGCCAAGGCGATGCGCGAGATGCAGTATCTCGGCGTCGGCACCATCGAATTCCTCTACGAAGACGGCGAGTTCTATTTCATCGAAATGAACACGCGCATCCAGGTCGAGCATCCCGTAACCGAGATGATCACCGGCATCGACCTTGTGATTGAGCAGATCCGCGTTGCCGCCGGCGGCGATCTGCCCTGCACGCAGGACGAGATCGTCATCAACGGCCATGCGATCGAATGCCGGGTCAACGCCGAGAACCCGGTATCCTTCCGGCCTTCGCCGGGCAAGATACTGCAATACCATCCGCCCGGTGGATTGGGCGTGCGGATCGATTCAGCGGTGTATCAGGGCTATGTCATTCCGCCCTATTACGACTCGCTGGTGGGCAAGCTCATCGTCCACGGTAAAACCCGCGGCGAATGCCTGATGCGGCTGCGGCGCGCGCTGGACGAGATGGTGGTGGACGGCGTCGAAACCACGCTGCCGCTGTTCCGCGGGCTGGTGCGCGAACCCAGCATCATCGACGGCGACTACCACATCCACTGGCTCGAGCATTATCTCGCAGCAGGCGACACCAAGTCGTCGTAGGCTTCCCACTGCTCTATCTTCTTCCGTTCCAGCGATGGAACTAAATTCCTATTTGCACGTTATCCTGCGCCTCAGTTATGTTCTTGGGGTTCAAGGGTAGCGATTTGAATTTTCAGAGATTTCTCTTTCCCGACAACTGCGCAGGACCCGCGTGACACAGGACGCGGCCCGTCGGCGCACGCTCTGGCAGATTGCCCTGCTCTCCGCAGGCTTTCTGGTGCTGGTCGCGATCAGCGTTGTTTCAATTGTGCTGGTCAACAAGGCGCGCGATGACAGCCGCTGGGTGGTTCACACCGTCGAGGTTGAAAATCAGATATCGACCGTGCTGCTGGATATCCGCCGCGCGGAAAGCGCTGCCCGCGGCTACCTGCTGACCTCGCAAGCTAAATTTCTGGCAGAGCATGAGGCCGCAGCCCAGCGCATCCTGCCTAACATAGACAAGCTCGCCAGTCAGACGACCGACAGCCCCGTTCAGATCGAGAACAGCAAACAGCTGCGCGCGGCAGCAAAGTCCCGGCTGGACGAATTTACGATGGCCATCGACTTCGTAAAGCGAAACGATATCCCCGGCGGCATCGAAATGTTGCGAGACGGCAGCGGCGCTGCTGTTCAGCGCATCGGAGAAATTGCGTCCACAATGCGCGCGGAGGAAGATCGTCTCTTTCAGATGCGAACGCGCGCGGCCGATCGTAGCCAGACGCTCGCGGCCGTCGTTACCACCGCCGGTTCAGGGCTCGTGCTCATCCTGGCCGGAGCTTCGATCTTCCTGGTGCGGCGGTCGACGCGGGCTCGCGACGAAGCCGAACAGCAATTGCGCGACAACAATCTCAACCTCGAAGCCACTGTTGAGACACGAACCGCAGATCTTCGCGAAGCCAATGAAGAGATACAGCGCTTCGCTTACATCGTAAGCCACGACCTGCGGTCTCCGCTCGTCAACATCATGGGCTTCACGAGCGAACTGGAAGAGCTTCGCACCGACATCTTCACCCGGATCGCAAAATACAGCCGTGCCGCCGAAGCAGCCTCCTCCGTTCCGGTACCGATCGGAGATTCCAATCCAGCCGAAGCGCCGGAGCTTCAGGCCGAAGACAAGCAGCTGTCTCAGGATTTCTCAGAAGCACTCGGCTTCATCAAGTCATCGATCGGCAAGATGGACCGCCTCATCTCGGCCATTCTCAATCTGACCCGTGAAGGCCGACGCGATTTCCATCCCGTGGAGATCGATACACGCGAATTGATTGAAGCAATTATCTCTTCAGTGGCTCACCAAGCCTCTGAAGCCAATGCCCAAATACGCGTCGAACCGCTGCCGAATATCGTCAGCGACCGCCTTGCACTGGAACAAATCTTCTCCAACTTGATTGATAATGCTCTCAAATACCTCAAGCCGGGCGTGCCGGGCGACATCCTGATCAAGGGCCGCCCCAAGCTCGGTTTCGTCATCTTCGAAATCACCGATAACGGCCGCGGTATCGATCCAAAAGACCACACGCGGATTTTCGACCTGTTTCGCCGCGCGGGACTTCAGGATCGTCAAGGTCAGGGCATCGGCCTCGCTCACGTCCGTGCCCTGGTGCGACGAATGGGCGGCACCATCAACGTCTCGTCAGAACTTCACACGGGAAGCACGTTCACAGTCACCTTGCCCGCGCGATGGAATTACGGAACTCAAGGAAAAGAAGTATGAGTCTGCCAGTCAAAATCATCATGATCGAGGATGACGAAGGTCACGCCCGTCTGATCGAACGCAACATTCGCCGCTCGGGCGTCAACAACGAAATCCTGCCGTTCGCCAACGGTACGGATGCGGTGAAGTATCTGTTCGGCCGGGATGGTTCAGGCGCCGAGCATAAGGATCAGGCGCTGCTGATCCTTCTCGATTTGAACCTGCCGGATATGACCGGGATCGACATACTGAAGCGCATCAAGGAAAACAGTCACATCAAATGCGCGCCGGTTGTGGTGCTGACGACAACGGACGACGAGCAGGAAATCAAGCGCTGCTACGAGCTCGGCTGTAACGTCTACATCACCAAGCCGGTGAACTATGAGAGCTTCGCCAATGCCATCCGGCAGTTGGGCCTGTTCTTTTCAGTCATCAAGGTTCCACCCGTCAAAACATGAAACCGGAAACACCACTCCTCCTGTACATCGACGATGACGCCGATCTCGCGCGGCTGGTCGAGCGCGGATTGAAGCGGCAAGGATATGCCGTGGAGCACGCCTCAGATGGTACGTGCGGTCTTGCACGGATTAGGCAAGGCGGGATCGATGTAGTCGCACTCGATCAGCACATGCCCGGCCTCGACGGGCTCGAGACACTCGCTGAAATCCAGAAGATTCCCGATGCACCGCCGGTCATTTTTGTAACCGCATCACAGGATAGCAAGATTGCGATCACTGCGTTGAAGGCCGGCGCTTCGGACTATCTGGTGAAGGATACACAGGGAGAATTTCTCGCACTGCTCGACGTCGCTGCCAAGGGTGCAATGGAGCAGGCCCTGGTCCGCAAAGCACGCGACGATGCCGAAGCGGAAGTTCATGCCTCGCGTGATCGCTACGCTGCGCTGGCGGCGGAACGCGAAGTCCTACTGCGCGAGGTGAACCACCGCGTCGGCAACAGTTTGCAGATCATCGCGTCGTTGCTGCATCTTCAAGCGAATTCAAGTACCGACGAAGACGTGAAGGCTGCGCTAACCAACGCAATGGGCCGCGTCGCTGCCGTCGCACAGGTACATCGCCGCCTTTACACGTCGCAGGATCTAAAGACGGTCATGCTCAATCAGTATCTCGAGGCATTGCTCGAAGATCTGCGCCGTTCCGCGGAAGGCAACCGCATGTCGCGGCTGACGCTGAAGGCGGAGCCGGTTGAGATCGACCCGGACCGCGCGGTGGCGATCGGCATTATCGTCAACGAGCTGGTGATGAATGCGGTCAAATACGCTTATCCGGATGGAGCCGGCCCTATTCACGTCGAGCTTCGATCGCGCGACGGCGGCCTCGAATTGTCGATTTCCGACGACGGCGTCGGCTTGCAGGTGAAGCAGAACCCCCAGTCCACCGGCATGGGCCAGCGCATCGTGAGCGCCATGGCGATCAAGCTCGACACCAAGGCAGAACGCGACCCGGCGCATCCTGGAACACGTATCGTCTTGCACCTGAAGAACACGGCCCAAACCCGCGTTCGACAGCCCGCCCCCGGGATGGCTTGACGGTCGCGGAAGCGGATACATTTTGCTACAGTTGCGCATGAGTTCGCGCGACACCGCACCTTCCGAAATTACCCCCAGTGTCCTGCTGCGAGCCTATGCCTGCGGCATTTTCCCGATGTCGGAAAGCGCCGACGACCCGACCATTTTCTGGGTTGAACCCGAGAAGCGCGGCATTATCCCGCTTGATGGCTTTCGCGTCGCATCTCGCCTGGCGCGGACCGTTCGGGCCGGCACCTTCCGCGTCACGGTCAATACTGCTTTCAAGCAAACCATCGCCGGTTGCGCCGCGCCGCAGCGGGGCCGCGATGACACCTGGATCAATGGTCGTATCCGCGATCTCTACACGTCGCTGCACGAGATCGGTCATTGTCACAGCGTCGAAGCATGGCGCGGCGATCAACTGGTTGGCGGACTGTATGGCGTCAGTCTTGGCCGCGCGTTCTTCGGCGAAAGCATGTTCCACATCGAGCGCGACGCATCCAAGGTGGCACTCGTCCATCTCGTGGCCCGCCTGCTGGCCGGAGGCTTCGTGCTGCTCGATACGCAGTTCGTGACGGACCACCTGCGCACCTTCGGCGCTGTCGAAGTTCCGCGGCGGCGTTACCGCATGCTGCTCGATGAAGCCGTAACCGGGGATGGCGACTTCTTCGCACTTCCCGCCAGCCGACCGGTCACCGGCGCAGAAGCGCTGGCATGCCTGACGCAAGCCTAGCTTGCACGAAAGGCGTTATCGCTGAAACGGCGGGAATGGATTTGGCGGCGGCAACGGCCGCTGCACGGCCGGCTGCTTCGCCGGACGCTTTGGCTGCTGCTGAGGTGGCGGCGGTGGCGCGGCTTTCGGCGCCTCCTGCTGAGCAACAGTTGCTGCCGGACCTTTGCAGTCGGTCAGCCAGATATCGTAAATCGGGTGCTCGACGCCGTGCAGACCCGGACTGGCCGCGAACATCCAGCCTGAAAAGATCCGCTTCACCTCGCCCTGCAACGTGATCTCATCGACCTCAACGAACGCATCGGTGTTGGCCGCTTCCGTCGATGGTCGCGTGTAGCAGGCCTGTGGCTTGACGCGCAGCGCGCCGAACTGAACGGTTTCACCCATGTCGGCATCGAATTTGATGATGCGGCCGGTGATCTTGTCCAACCCCGCAAAGACCGCCTGCTTGTTGACGATCTTCTGCGCCGGCGGCTCCGTCACGACCTCGTCGCCTGGCTGCAAGGTCGCAGGCGACGGCGGCGCACCGCGCGGCTGTTTCTGCCCTGGCGGCAAACCCGGCAACGGACTTGCTGGAGGCACGGTCGCGACGTTCGGCGTGCCTTGTCCGGGCACTGCGGGCTGTCTTGGAGCAGCGGCTGTTCCTGGCGGCGGTGGCAGCGGCTGTGTTTGAACGTTGCCGGGCGGCGGTACGCCCTGCCCCGGCGGCGGCGGACGGTTGGGCGTCGGAAGCAGACGGCCCTGCGGCGGCAGATCAGGGACTTCCTCTTCTTCCGGCTCCTGTATCGGCTCCCCGCGCTGGATATTGGCGGGCGGCCGCGGTCTGTCGGAAAAGATGTTGCCGATCTGCGCGTGAACAGGCGTCGCAAGCGACACCAACGATGTCGCGATCAAGGCTGCGAGTGAAAATGTGGTGATGGTTCGGAACATCTTGCGCGACTTTACAAGAGCACGACGCCAAGAGGTGCGAAGCGGTTTCCGGAAAACATCGTGCTCCACACCTGTCGGAACGATCACGGTCATGATCTTAAGCTGATCCAGCCCCATTATGCGATTAAATCGAATCGGCTGCACGCCATTCTACAGATAATGGGCCTCGCGCAGGTCTTCGGTTAACACGCCGAATACGGCGGGGAAAGGGCGGGCCGTCCGCGCTGCATTATGCATTATGGCGTTGGAGCGGGCGTTACTGACCCGGAGTCCATGGCTGATAGTCACCGGTGGCCTTGGGCCGGCGGCCGCTGGCAAGCGTCGAACCCGAAGGGCGATAGGCTGCAGGCGTCCCGGTCATGTTGGGGCGGTGCGGCTTTTCCCACTCGCGGGGCTTGTAATCGATCTCGGTTGGCGGCGTGTCCACGGTGTGGTGCAGCCAACCGTGCCATGCTGGCGGAACGCGCGTCGCTTCGGCGTATCCGTTGTAGATCACCCAGCGGCGTTCGAAGCCCAGCGTCGGGTCGATCTTGCCGCCGCGCGTACGGTAGTAGGTGTTGCCGCCCTCGTCCTGTCCGACCAGTTCGCCAAATCGGCGAGTCCAGAGCTGCGTGCCGAAGGTCGACCCGCTCCACCACGTGAAAAAACGCAGGAAAAACAGCTTCATGGCGCGAATCCGAACTGGGCGCGGATGGCCGCGCAAGAGCTGTTTGATGCCACCGGGCGGGCCAATTGTCCAGCACCAACAGCAACTTGGTGCATCGCATGAACCTCCGCCCGGCCTGTGCGTTGATGTCGTTCCGCCATCCATACCCGCCGGATTCCCTCATGCTCGCCGTGACTCAGCCGATCCGGCTCGACGACGTGGTTTTCCTCGAGAACGAGTACGGCACCATCGAGGAAATCACGACAACCTATGTCGTCATCAAGCTCTGGGACTGGCGGCGGATGGTGGTGCCGCTGATCTACTTCATCGAGAAGCCCTTCCAGAACTAGACCCGCGAGACCTCCGCGCTGATCGGTTCGGTGTTCCTTTATGTCGGCTACACCGTACTGGTGGAGAAGGTTCGTGAAAAGCTGATGGAGGTGGCGCGCGCCTCGCCGCTGTGGGACGACCGCGTTGTGGTGCTTCAGGTCAGCGATGCAACCAAGGACACACGGTCGAACTGCGCGCATTGCTCAGTGCGCGCAGCGCCCCTGCCGCATGGGATTTGCGCTGCGAGGTACGGGAAAAGCTGATCGCCTTCCTGCAGGAAGATACCCCTGCGCCCTGCCTCGAACGCGCCAGGAATTCGTTCATCGTGAAACAACGCATGACACTGAACTGTCGCCACACGCACTGGTATCGGGGCGTCGCGCATAAGTGATGGAGCGACATGGTTTGGTCGCAATCCGTTCATGCTGCATTGGAGTGATGTCTGGGACCGTGACGTGAAACTTCGAAAGGAACGGAACGACTGACTTTCCTGTCCGTTCTTTCGTCAAGTTCACTCGGAGTGCGAACAATGATCAATCTCAAGATTATCGGCGCAGCAGCGCTACTCGCAGTCGCACCGGCGATTGCGTCGTCAACCGCGGATGCGCAAGGCGGTAGAGGTGGAGGCGGCGGCGGCATGTCTCGCGGCGGCGGTGGTGGCGGTGCCATCGGCGGAGGCGGCGGCTTCCGCGGAGGTGGCGGCGGTGCTGCCATAGGTGGAGGTGGCGGCTTCCGTGGAGGCGGTGCCGCGATAGGTGGCGGTGGTTTCCGTGGCGGCGCCATGAGCGGCGGCGGATTCCGCGGCGGTAGCAACTTTGCCGGCCGCGCAGCGATCGCTGGCGCCGGAGCTGGCGCTCTTGCGTCACGCCCAGCATTCGCCGGACGGCCCGTAGCGCAGCTCGGAGGCGGACGTCCGGTTGCCCAACTTGGTAGCGGATGGAGTGGCCACAGACACCACGGTCACAGGCACCATCGTCATTGGCGCCCGGGTTACGGCTTCGGCGCCGGGTTGGCCCTCGGTGCACTGAGTTCGTCTTACTATTACGGCAGCCCGTACTATTACGATGACTCGTATGCCTATGCGCCGGCTTACGAGGAGTATGCGGCGGTGCCGGGCGGCGACGATGCTTACTGCTCGCAACGCTACAAGTCCTACGACCCGGCATCCGGGACGTACCTTGGCTATGACGGCCAGCGGCACCCCTGCCCGTAAGCTGCCGGTCCAACGCTTCGGGGCGTGTTCCGGGTTTGGAACCGCCCCAGAAGCGCCTGAATCCAAACGAACATTATTGTCCTCTGAGTGAGGCCGCGCATTCCGCGCGGCTTCTCGATGCAGAGTGATCGATGCGGGCTTGGAGTGAGGACATGATCACGTTTAGGAATGGATGTGCGGTCGCAGCAGTTGCGCTGGCGCTTCCGGTGGCTGCGACGTCATCCAGCCATGCTGCTCCGCTGGCGCCGAGCCAGTTGATGTCGCCGGCGCACATCGGTGCCGACAATTCGCTGGCAACTCAAGTTCAGTACCGGCGGCGATATTATCGCGGCGGTGGTGGTGCTGCGGGCCTTGGGATCGGCCTTGCCGCGGGCGCGCTGATCGGCGGCGCCATCGCTGCGGGATCCAACCCATATTACTACGGACCTGGATACGGTTATGGATATGGCGGCCCGGCTTATTATCCGGCCCCTGCTCCGGTCGTCGTCGCACCTCGGTACGGCTACGGTGGCGGAGACGCCGAGGCCTACTGCATGCAGCGGTATCGGTCT
This sequence comes from Afipia massiliensis, assembly GCF_014203115.1. Taxonomy (GTDB): domain Bacteria; phylum Pseudomonadota; class Alphaproteobacteria; order Rhizobiales; family Xanthobacteraceae; genus Afipia; species Afipia massiliensis. The sequence continues at coordinate 264,489 of NZ_JACHIJ010000002.1, forward strand.
TATGATCCGGCTTCAGGAACGTATCTGAACTACGACGGCAATCGCTATCCCTGCCCGTAAGTTCGAACAGAGCTTGATTTCAAATCCGGCGATGCATGCGAATGCGTCGCCGGTTTGTTTTTGGCCGTTTCGAAAATCACGCAGAACGAAGGCGCTAGAACGAAACCTTTACGCCGCCCCTGCCCGTGATGGTCTGACTCTGATCGGACATCGCGGTGAATTCGGCTGCTCCGAACACCGAGAAACCCGACGCATTGCGCCAGTCGAAGCCTGCGCCCGCATAGAAGCCGACGATGCTGGCTTTGCCCGGCGTTGCGAAGGCGAGGCTCTGTCCGAGCAGTATGGTATTCACGTTGGCGTCGCCGACACGTTGCAGGGCCACCAATCCGACGGTGCCGCTCAACTGAAGCTGCTCGGTCGGCGTCGCGTTGGTCGTGTGCGTCAGCTTGAACTCGCCGCGTTCCTCGAAATTGTGCGACGTGCGCGAAGCAACGGTCAGGTTCGTGGAGGATCCCGCTTCCTGATATCCGCCGAAGCCGGCTGCGAGGTAGCGCACGCGCGCGGACGGTGTCAGGGTCAGGTTATAGCCGAGCGACCGCTGGAAGCCGTAAGCAACCTCCGGACTGATGAACCAGCCGTTGTATTTTCCTGCTGCGTATTCGTAGCCACCCGGTACGAGGTTGTTGGCTATCGTGCGCTTGACGTCATTGCTGCTGTAACCGCCGAGCAATGAGAAATCCAGGAAGGCACGCCCCATCGCGTAGCGGCCGTAGATACCGCCGAACCCGATGTCGCTTGAAGTGTCGCCTGAATTCAGATCGATGGTGGATTTGATCGCGCCGCCACCAATGAAGCCGCCGAGACGCAGGCCGGGCTGCACCGTCTTGTCGATGCCGAGCACGCCGCCATAGAAATTAGACACCGAGCGCAACGTCGGGGCATCCGCTTGTTGAATGCGCTGACCGCCGAAACCCTGCGCCCAGATGCTTGTGCCATCTGCCGCCGTGAAGCTTGGATTGCTCAGGAGCACACGATCGTTGCTCGCATAAGCCAGCGCAGGAACGCCCGAAAAGGCATCGTTGGCCATGTCGCGCGCGACGTTGCCGGACGGCGCGAAACCGATCGCCGTCGATCCGCTGCCGCCGATCGGCGCGGGATTGGTAAGGCGGCTCGTGACCAGAGAGGTGATCGTGCGTGTCACATCGACCACATTGCGATCCGCGGCCACAAACGAGGTCGGATCGAGAATGGCGACTGTGTCTCCGTTGATGACGTAAGGCGCACCGCCGGTGACATTGACGATCGCGCCCGTGTCGGTAAGGCCGCCGAATAAACAACCGCACCCTCCCCCGCCGAATGTCAGCACCGACGAGATATCGTGGCCGCTGAGAATGTTGACCCTGGTGCCGACCGCGAACGGATCGAGGATATCGCCATTGAGAACGATCTGGCCGACGATGCGCGAGCCAGGCAGGATATTCAACGTTGTCGGCGTCGCCGTATCGAATTGGACGAGATTGATAGCCAATCCACCACTCGAGGTTCCATCGACCAAGCCCGCATTGGTAAAACTGGCCGTGCCGACCACACCAGCGATGACATCGACCGTGCCGTAGATGCTGCCGGCATTCAGCGCGATCGCGTTGCCATTACCGCCAGCCACGCCAGCAGTCGTCACGAAGGGGCCTATGACGGTGCCGTAGTTTGCAGTGATCGCGTTGCCGTCGCCACCGGCCATACCGGTCCCGGTGAAAATGCCGCCATTCACGAAGCCGGTGTTCACAGTCGTTGCGTTGCCACCATCGATGGTGGCGTTAAAGATTCCGGGTCCAAGGCTCGTATTCACGATACGTCCGGAATTGATGGTGATTGCGTTGCCGCCATCGAAGGTCTGAGTCAAAATCGTGTCGACGATGCCCGAGTTGATGCTGGTTGCGGTGCCTGCGCCGGAACCCAAGCCGCCATTGGTTGTGAGCGTGGCCATTCCGTCAATGGCAACACCAGAATTGCTGGTCGTGGCGTTACCGCCGCCATCCGCCGTGGTGGCGATCACACCCGCCACGAAGCCCGAATTGATCGACGTCGCCGATCCACTGACCAGCGCCGAGCCAGGTGCCGTGGAAGTGGTAATCGCGGAAGTGTATCCGGAGTTGTTGGTCAGCGCATTGCCGCCGTCCTGCGCAATCGTGGTGATATCCTGAATTACCGTTCCGGAGTTCATCGACGTCGCATTGCCCGCGCCGCTCAACGTGCTGATGTACGTCCCGATTATCCCGGAATTGTTCGACGTCGCGTTGCCAAGACCGCTGGCCGACGTTTCCAGCATATCCGCGTTGATGCCGGAGTTCGTGGCGGTAACGTTGCCGTCAACACTTGTCGTGGTGATTCCGTTACTGAATCCGGAACTGGTCGTCGTGAGATTGAACGAGCCGAGCTGGTCCTGAAGAAACGGCACGGCCGTCGCGCCGGTGTTGCTACAGGTGACGTCACTGGCGCCCAGCGTTCCAACGCAGGCGAATTGCGCGCGCGCATTGGTCGAGGCCAGCGTCACGACGGCAGTGATCGAAGCGGTCATCACAAGGAATCGCAGCGCGCGCGCCCACGACGCGCTCACCCTCGACGCCACATCCGCAACGATCAACGCCACGCCAACCCCACACACCCAGCGGCAAGTCAGCCGTGGTTGTTCCGCAGGGGAACCTAGCAGGCGGCGGTTCCAAGGGCTGTTGCATTTGGGCGACAGCGCCAAATAATGAAGTGTTAACAGGCGCTTTTTGCGCGCTTTGAGACGTCCATTAGGACCGTGACGCCAGCACGACGCCGGCAATGGTGAACCCGAGCGCCGCGATTTGCGCGACACCAAGCGGTTCGCCGAGTGCCGCCGCCGAAGCCAGCACCCCGATCACTGGCACGAGCAACGTCCCGATGGCGGCGACCGACGCCGGTAGCCGCTGCAGCGCGGCGAACCAGCAGGCATAGGCGACGCAGAACTGGACCACGATCGAATAGCCGAACAGTGTCCAGCCGAGTGGCGTCAGGCTCATAAAGTGCGGTTGCTCGATCAAGAGCCCAACCACGGCGACCGGCAGGCAGCCGATCAGGATCTGCCAGACCGCCGATGTCAGAGGCGGCAGCGTCAGCGGCCAGCGTTTGCCGAACACCGTACCCAGAGCAAACAGGAACGCGCCTCCCAGCGCGAGCAGTATCCCCGGCAGCTTCGCGTAGCTGGCGGTAATGCCTCCCCCGCCCATCAGCGTCACGAGGCCCGTAATGGCCATCGCCATGGCGACCACGCGCAGCAGTGAAATGCGCTCGCCCAGAATCGGCCACGCCAGCATCGAAGCCCAGACCGGCATCGAATAGGCCATCACGGCCGCTTCGCTCGCCGGGAGATAAACCAGCGCCAGGCCCATCAGCGCCATCCACGCCGTCACGTTCAGAACGGACAGCAGCACAAGCCGCGCCCACTGCGCGCGGGGCACCTTCAGCGATTGCCGGAACGCCAGCGCCAGCAGCGCGAGCAACGCCGCACCAACGATTCCCGACAGGCCCCGCACCGACAGCGGCGGCAATTCCGTCAGAAGATGTTTAGTGACGGGCCAGTTCAGTCCCCAGCCGATCGATGTTGCGACCAACAGCAGCACACCTGTCGGATCGATTTTGGAGCCCGCCCTGCTCATCGTTGGCGTACTCACGATCGCACTGCCAGCGCGACGCTACCGACTGTCAGCACGAGCGCGGCAATCTGCGCGGCGCCCAGAGGCTCGCCGATGACATACGCGGACACCAGCACGCCGATCACCGGCACGAACATGGTACCGATGGCGGCGGCGGAGGCCGGCATGCGCTGCAAGGCTGCAAGCCAGCAGGCATAGCCGATACATTGCTGCACGATGGCGTTGTAGGCGAGACAACTCCAGCCGACGATGGACAGCGCCGCGATGTCGGGCCGCTCGATCGCGACGCCAAACGCCGCAACAGGCAGGCAGCCGATCCCCAGTTGCCAGGACGCGGAGGCCATCGGCGGCATCGAGATCGGAAACCGCTTCAGAAAAATGGTGCCGAGTGCATATGTAAAGGCGGTGGCCAACGCCAGCAGGATGCCCGGCAACTTGGCAACGCTGGCCTCGACGCCGCTGCCGCCCATCAGAACCACGATCCCGGCGAACGCCATGATCATGGCGACGATGCGCAATGGCGTCAGCCGTTCTCCGAGTACAGGCCATGCCAGCACCGCCGTCCAAACCGGCATCGTGTAGGCGAGAATGGCAGCTTCGCTGGCAGGAAGAATTGTGAGCGCGAATCCCATCATCACCACCCAGGAAGTGATGTTGAGGAACGCGGAGATACAGATTCGCAGCCGCTGGCCCTCCGGCACGCGCAGACTCTGGCGCGCCGCGATTGCGAGCACGGCAAGCAGACACGCTCCCGCCAGTCCCGACAGCCCCCGCGCCGATAATGGCGGCCATTCGCCGAGCAATATCTTCTGAACCGGCCAGTTGATGCCGGCACCCAGCGTCATGATGCCGAGGAAAACCAGCCCTGCGGGCGCTATGCGTGCCGGCGCGCTTCGATAGATCTGGGCTGTCATGGGAATGAAGAGTCCGAGGGAACCGTCCGCACCATGACCGCGATTCGCGCGTTCAGCCACCCGCTTTGCGGCAGAACCTCCCTGCGATTGTGCAGGCGCCGGGTCGATGCAGTTCAAGCCGCGCCAACGATTCCCGACAGGCCGTGATCGAAACTGCGCGATGGCTCGCTCGTCCGGCGACGTTTCGATCGGCGCTTCATGCGACGTGCGGCTGTCCACAGGTTTGGCCCTTCGACTCGAATTCCACACCATGTGGATGACGGGGAGAAAGACCGCGCGCGCGCACCTGCCCCACCCGAAATCCGCAAAATGCGCGCATACCCAAGACGCGATTTTGGAGGCTCGCGACAAACCTTGGAGGAACTCACAAGGAGGTGAGATTTCGGCTTCCGAATCCACAAGGACTCACCGATACTTCCCGCAATGCGAACCATCCCGGCGATGCGCCATCCCGCTGGAAATTCGCATTTTCCACCATATTTAGTATTTGATTCAACTTTCGACACTAATCCTTGACGTGCCGGATGGAGTCGGCCTAGCTTTGGGACTGTTCGGCGCGGGGGTTTTCAGTCCCGCCGGGCACCTCCCGAAAAGGGTCAAAACGACAACTCCGTCAGGCCGCTCAAAGCCACGGGACGTGGATTTGTCTGCTCTTTTTTCGGAGCCGGGCGGCAGTCCGGGCAAAAGGCGAAACCGCGGCAAACCGTGGCGCATAAGGCGAGTTTGGGGCGTTCGGGCAAGGCCGGTTTGGGGACCGGATCGCGCCCACCAGAGTTAACAGGCCGCGGCTTCGGACCCGAAACGGGACGACGTGAACGGCAAACACTGCGAACGAACCGGTTCGCAAATTGAAATCTCCGGCTTACCGTCAAGGGACGGGAGCGCCGGCAAAGGACGGGGCACTACAATGCGCATCGAACGCCGCTACACCAAAGCCGACCAGTCACCCTACGCCGCCATCGACTTCCGGCTGACGACGAGCGAGATCCGCAACCCCGATGGCTCGGTGGTGTTCCGCCTTGAGAACGTCGAGGTCCCCGAGTTCTGGTCGCAGGTCGCCTCCGACGTTCTGGCGCAGAAGTATTTCCGTAAAGCCGGCGTCGCCTCGCGCCTGAAGAAAGTCGAGGAAGAAACCATTCCCTCATGGCTGTGGCGCTCGGTGCCGGACACCGAAGCCCTCGCCGCCCTCCCCGAATCCGAGCGCATCGGCGGCGAGCATTCCGCCAAGCAGGTGTTCGATCGCCTCGCCGGCTGCTGGACCTACTGGGGCTGGAAGGGCTCGTACTTCTCGTCGGAAGAAGACGCGCGCGCGTTCTATGACGAACTGCGCTTCATGCTCGCCAAGCAGATGGTCGCGCCGAACTCGCCGCAATGGTTCAATACCGGACTGCACTGGGCCTACGGTGTCGATGGTCCGGGCCAGGGCCACTACTATGTGGACTGGAAGACCGGCAAGCTAACCAAATCCAAATCGTCCTACGAGCATCCGCAGCCGCACGCCTGCTTCATCCAGGGCGTGGACGACGACCTCGTCAACGAAGGCGGCATCATGGACCTGTGGGTCCGCGAAGCGCGCCTGTTCAAGTACGGCTCCGGTACCGGCTCCAACTTCTCGCGCCTGCGTGGCGAAGGCGAAAAGCTTTCCGGCGGCGGCCGCTCAAGCGGCCTGATGTCCTTCCTCAAGATCGGCGACCGCGCAGCGGGCGCCATCAAGAGCGGCGGCACCACGCGCCGCGCGGCCAAGATGGTCGTGGTCGATGCCGACCATCCGGATATCGAGACCTATATCGACTGGAAGGTGAAGGAAGAGCAGAAGGTCGCCGCTCTCGTCACCGGCTCCAAGATCAACCAGAAGCACCTCAAGGCCATCATGAAGGCCTGCGTGAACTGCGAAGGTTCAGGCGACGACTGCTTCGACCCCGAGAAGAACCCGGCGCTCCGCCGTGAGATCAAGTTCGCGCGCCGCGCCATGGTGCAGGACAATCTCATCAAGCGCGTGATGCAGTTCGCCAAGCAGGGCTACACCGACATCTCGTTCGACACCTACGACACCGACTGGGATTCGGAAGCGTATCTCACCGTTGCCGGCCAGAACTCGAACAACTCCGTCTCGCTGAAGGACGATTTCCTGCGCGCGGTGGAAACCGACGGCGACTGGAATCTCAACGCCCGCACCAGCAAGAAGGTGATGAAGACGCTGAAGGCCCGCGACCTGTGGGAGAAAATCGGTTACGCCGCCTGGGCGTCGGCCGATCCCGGCCTGCACTACAACACCACCATGAACGACTGGCACACCTGTAAAGCCAGCGGCGACATCCGCGCGTCCAATCCGTGCTCGGAATACATGTTCCTCGACGACACGGCGTGCAACCTCGCCTCCGCCAACCTGCTGACCTTCTATGACACGCAGACCCGCCGCTTCGACATCGAAGCCTATGAGCATCTGTGTCGCCTGTGGACCGTCGTGCTGGAAATCTCCGTCATGATGGCGCAGTTTCCGTCGAAGCCGATCGCTGAACTCTCCTATGAGTACCGCACGCTGGGCCTCGGCTACGCCAACATCGGCGGCCTGCTGATGACCATGGGTCTGTCGTATGACTCCAAGGAAGGCCGCGCGCTGTGCGGCGCGCTGACCGCAGTCATGACCGGCACCAGCTACGCCACCTCCGCCGAAATGGCGAAGGAGCTTGGCCCCTTCCCCGGCTACAAGAAGAACGCCGCGCACATGCTGCGCGTGATCCGCAACCATCGCCGCGCCGCCCATGGCCATTCCAATGGCTATGAAGCACTCGCTGTGAACCCCGTGCCGCTCGATCACGCGAGCTGCCCGCAGGGCGACATCGTCACCCGCGCGAAGTTCGTCTGGGATCAGGCGCTCGAACTCGGCGAAGCCCACGGCTACCGCAACGCGCAGACCACAGTGGTCGCGCCGACCGGCACCATCGGCCTTGTGATGGATTGCGACACCACTGGCATCGAGCCGGACTTCGCGCTGGTGAAATTCAAGAAGCTCGCCGGCGGCGGCTACTGGAAGATCATCAACCGCGCCGTTCCGGAAGCGCTGCGCGCGCTCGGCTATCCTGAGAACCAGATCGCCGAGATCGAAGCCTACGCGGTCGGCCACGGCTCGCTGGGCCAGTCGCCCGGCGTCAACGCCTCGACGCTGAAGGCCAAGGGCTTCACCGACGAAGCCCTGAAGAAGGCCGAGGCTGCATTGCCGACCGCCTTCGACATCAAGTTCGCCTTCAACAAGTGGACCTTCGGCGAAGACTTCCTGCGCGACACCTTGAAGATCGAACCGGAAGCCATCGCGGCCCCCGGCTTCGACCTGCTCACCGCTATGGGCTTCAGCAAGCGCGAGATCGAAGCCGCCAACATCCACATCTGCGGTGCGATGACCGTGGAAGGCGCGCCGCATCTGAAGGCCGAGCACTACAACGTGTTCGATTGCGCCAACCCCTGCGGCAAGGTCGGCAAGCGTTATCTCTCGGTGGAAAGCCACATCCGCATGATGGCGGCGTCGCAGCCTTTCATCTCGGGTGCGATTTCCAAGACCATCAACATGCCGAACGACGCCACGGTGGAGGATTGCAAATCCGCTTACCTGCTGTCGTGGAAGCTCGCGCTCAAGGCCAACGCGCTCTATCGCGACGGCTCGAAGCTTTCGCAGCCGCTGAACTCGCAGCTCATCAGCGATGATGACGAAGAGGAAGATGCCATCGAGGCGTTCTACGACAAGCCGATGGCGGCGCGCACCACCCAGGTCTCGGAGAAGATCGTCGAGAAGCTGGTCGAGCGCATCATCGTGATGCGCGAACGCGAGAAGATGCCGGATCGCCGCAAGGGCTACACCCAGAAGGCAGTCGTTGGCGGGCACAAGGTTTACCTGCGCACCGGCGAATACGATGACGGCCGCCTCGGCGAGATCTTCATCGACATGCACAAGGAAGGCGCGGCGCTGCGCTCCTTCATCAACAACTTCGCCATCGCCGTTTCGCTCGGTCTGCAATACGGCGTGCCGCTGGAAGAGTATGTCGACGCCTTCACCTTCACCCGCTTCGAGCCTGCGGGCCCGGTGCAGGGCAACGACTCGATCAAGTTCGCGACCTCGATCCTCGACTACGTGTTCCGCGAACTCGCTGTGTCGTACCAGTCGCGCTTCGATCTCGCCCACGTCGACCCGAGCGAGACGCAGTTCGACGCGCTCGGCAAGGGCGTCGAGGAAGGCCGCAATCCGGACGGCAACAAGTTCGTCTCCAAGGGCCTCACCCGCTCGCGCACCGACAAGCTCGTGGTCATGCAAGGGGGCGCACATGCCGGCGTCGATGCGCAGGCGTCCGGCAACGTCACGTCGATTGCGTCAGCCGGCGCGACCGCACGGCATCACGACGGGCAGGACAATGTCGAGGGCGCGGTGGCACTCAAGGTCGCCGAGCCCGAGCGCGAACTCTCGCCGACGGAAAAGCTGGAGCAGCAGAACTGGAGCAAATCAGGTTCGGCAGCTCAGGCTGCACCATCCAAGGCCGAGCGCCGCGCGGAAGCGAAAGCCCGAGGCTATGAAGGCGACATGTGCACCGAGTGCTCGAACTTCACGCTGGTCCGTAACGGCACGTGCATGAAGTGCGACACGTGCGGCAGCACGACGGGGTGTTCTTGAGGCGTCGTACTCCAATTAAGTTGAAATACAAAAGCCCCGTGAAAGCGGGGCTTTTTACTACCTAAACCGTTGGAAGAGGACCGCAATGCCGAAGCATTTTAGTTGGAGAAGTGGTTTCGACAACAATGTGCTGTTGGGAAAATTCGCCAAAGCGCGAACAACGAATGGAAATCGCTGTTCGTTCAATGCCGCAGAATACCACTATTGGCTCCCGGTAATTAATACCGCCATACGAGCGGACGCGGCGGCAACGTCACTGAAAGATTCGTGCATAGAACAAGCTCTGAACGATGCGGCGCTTCCGTTAAACAATCTCGATACGTTCATCGAAAAATGCGAAGCTGCGTTTCTCGCGCTGTCTAAGCGAAAAAAGCAAAAATTCGTTTTCTATTCAACTCTAACGTACGAAGGACCGAAGCTATTTGATTGGATATCCGACGGAAACGCTAAGATTTATTGGAATCCCAGTTTCAAGGGAAAATTCATGAAGGCGGCGACAGTTGCGCGCGCTGGATTAAAAAATATACGCAGAGCTAGAAAGGTTCCTGAAGATAGCAACGAATTAACACCGATCCTTGTTCACGTTTCTGCATACGACGCACATGACGCACATAATCAAGCAAGCGATTCTCTGGACCGTCTGCGCGGGCTTTTAAATCTTCTGATAAATTCAGGAAATGACATCAATCCATTTTCAGATTTAACACCGCCACACGCGGTGAATAGATTTCGTCGCGGGCCATACCATACGGTCCACCAGCCCGACGGTTCACTCGCAATGGAAATGTTTTGGTACGAGCCTCGGTGGACTCATGATCTTCCGAGCATAAAATTCAAAGACACGAAAGACTACAAAAAATCGCTTAAAAAATGGTGGGGCAAACTTCAAGGAAATCCCCTGCAAGAAGATTTGTCAGCTGCGCTGATTCAATATTGCCGCGCGCTTGATCTTCACGAATCGGATGCATCACTGCTTGGCATCTGGCAGGTGCTTGAGAAAATTACGGGTGCAGATAAATACGATGTGCTCATCAACCGAGTAGTTAAATTATTCAAAGACTCCAGTGATGCCCGCTTGATCGCTAACCACATTCGAATACGTAGAAATGGAAGCGTTCACGCTTCCGAGGGCATCAGCAAGGAAGCACAAGCTATTTTGTTGCAAGCCGATACACTTGCAGGCCAAGCGATATTCTTCTGTCTAAATCACGGCGCCAAGTTTTCTGACCTTAAAGAACTGCAAGAATTCATGGATTTGCCGTTAGACTTATCAAAGTTGGATCGCCATAAAAAACTCATAGATTTCTTTGTTGCTTTCCAAAACCGCTAAACTTTGGGTTAGAGCGCCAGCCAAACATTCAGCTAGCCATCTTCACGACCTTGCCTCACGCGCCTGCAACCCCATCTAGGACGGATCGCACACGCACGAGTCCCCCGCCTCAATGAAGAAAATCGGATTTCTCTCCTTCGGCCACTGGTCGCCCTCCTCGCATTCACAAACGCGAACCGCCTCTGACACGCTGCTGCAATCCATCGATCTCGCCGTCGCTGCCGAAGAGCTTGGCGCGGACGGCGCGTATTTCCGCGTGCACCATTTCGCGCGCCAGCTCGCCTCGCCCTTCCCGCTGCTTGCCGCCGTCGGCGCCAAGACCAGCAAGATCGAGATCGGCACCGCCGTGATCGACATGCGCTACGAGAACCCGCTCTACATGGCGGAGGACGCGGGCGCTGCCGATCTCATCGCGGGCGGGCGTTTGCAGTTGGGCATCAGCCGCGGTTCGCCCGAGCAGGTCATCGAGGGCTGGCGCCATTTCGGCTATCAGCCTGCCGAAGGTGAAACCGACGCCGACATGGGCCGACGCCACGGCGAGGTATTCTACGACATCATCCGGGGCAAAGGTTTCGCGCAGCCGAACCCGCGCCCGATGTTTCCCAACCCGCCGGGACTGTTGCGGCTTGAGCCGCATTCCGAAGGCCTGCGCGACCGCATCTGGTGGGGTGCCGCGTCCAACGCGACCGCCGTGTGGGCGGGCAAGCTCGGCATGAACCTGCAAAGCTCGACGCTGAAGAAGAACGAGACCAACGAGCCTTTCCATGTGCAGCAGGCCAAGCAGATCCGCCTCTATCGCGAAGCCTACAAGGAAGCGGGCCACACGCGCACGCCGCGCGTCTCTGTCAGCCGCAGCATCTTCGCCCTGATGGACGATCGCGACCGCGACTATTTCGGGCACGGCAATGAGGGCGGCGACCAGATCGGATTCATCGAGGCGGATATGCAGGCGATTTTCGGGCGCGGCTATACGGCCGAGCCGGACAAGCTGATCGAACAGTTGAAGTCGGATGAAGGCATCGCGGAAGCCGATACGCTGCTGCTGACCGTGCCAAATCAGTTGGGCGTCGATTACAATGCGCATGTCATTGAATCGATCCTGAAGCATGTTGCCCCAGCACTCGGCTGGCGCTGAGCAAACACTCATCACCGGGCTTGTCCCGGTGATCCCGACCGCCCGCCGCTAAAGTCCCCCAAAGCGTCCCCCGACACATTCAAGGACATCCGCAGAAGATACTCCGCTGCGCGCGCCGTAAGTGCGCTATACTCTTTCAGGGCACGGCATCTCATGCCTGAAAGGACGATCCCCATGTCACTCACCTTCCTTCGCGCCCAGGGTCACGATTACCAGACCGGCACGTTCCTGTTCTTCATGGCTGACGGCGAAACCGAAATTCAGTGCGGCGTCTCGGACTCGGCGATGGACGACGCCGAGAAGGCGCGCAACGTCCGCGAAAGCCAGCGCGGCGACCAGTTTGCGCGTCTGCAGGACCGCATCACCGATTGCGCCGCCAAAAAATATCTCGCCGGAAATCTGGAAGCTGGCGCGTCGCGCATCCTCGTGCGCTCGATCGACCTCACGCCGCGCAAGTAACTGCGGCTTCCCTGCCGGTTCATCAACGGGAAGCGATCCCCGCGCTAGGCTACGCGCACTTTACGGCGAGCGCGTCGATGTCACGTCGTCGCACGTCATCGAGAATGCCAGTCGAAAAACCGATGACGATGGACCGGCTGACGCGCCGGCTGCTTCCAACGCCGTCGGTTGAAGCTCGGACAACAGAACCTGCCGCAGGGCCTCGTCGCTGTATCCTGACACAAGAACGATCCAGTCCGCCGCCGCATCAGCACCGCCGCGAATGCGCTGCTCGGTGGTGACGCCGGATTTGGGCGTGTCCGTCTGGAGAAGGTGCGCTCCCGTGACGCCGGGCCGCGACGGCAGCGCCACCAGGGCATCGCGCAAATACGCGGACAGCGCGTCCTCCCTGCCCGGCTGCGGCGACAATCGCAGCGTCACCATCACGCTCGCGACACCGCCGCCGTGACTGGCGATCACCCGGCACTGGCTGCGCACCATGTTGCGATGATGTGGCATCATCTTCTTTGACCACGGCGTCGGATCGTTCAGCCGGGCGAGATAGTACTCGGACGTGAGCGTCTCGTAGGCGTCCAATTCGTAAATGACGAAGAAGCCCTCACTTCCGTCCGCGGCGGACCAGCGCGATCCGCGAAGAAATCCCGGAATGCTCATTCGCTCGGGAAAATGCTCGTGCGAGTGCCAATCCTCGAATTCGGCGCGCCGGTCGGGAGCCATGTCCCACCACATCGCCACGGCGGCGCGACCCAGCAAGGTCATCTGCAAGTCCCTTCGTCCAAACCTGGCCGCGCGATCTCGCCGCGTGTGCTTGCGATGCCGCCACCTTTCCATCCTGCTCTTAATTGATATAGCATCCAAGCCTGCCGGCGCGGCACCCACGCGGCGCGGGAAGAACAAGCAATAATCAAAATGCGGTTGGGCGGCCGACACACCGCCGCCCGGAAGCCGCGCATCAGAAGGAAACACCACATGAAATGCCTCGTCCGCGCGCTGGGAGCGCTCGTCGTCATCTCCACTTGCGCCGGAAACGCATCAGCCCAGTCCTCGGCCCAGAGCTGGCCGACCCGGCCGATCCGCATGGTCGTGCCCTACACGCCGGGCGGCTACACCGACATGATGGCGCGCCTTGTCTCCGAGAAGATGGCGGCCGCGCTTGGGCAGAGCATCGTCATCGAAAACAAGCCGGGCGCCAACGCCGCGATCGGCACCGACGTGGTCGCCAAGGCCGCGCCCGACGGCTACACCTTCGGCACCGTGATCGCGGCCCATGCGGTCAATGCGACGCTCAAGGCAAACCTGCCTTACAACACGGAAAAGGATTTCACCTATGTCTCGCTGATGAGCGTCGCGCCGCTGATCCTGATCGCGACGCCCTCGTTGCCTGCGAAAGACATGAAGGAGTTGATCGCGCTGGCCAAGGCGAAGCCGGGCCAGCTCAATTTCGCGTCCAGCGGCGTCGGCTCTGCGGCGCACCTGACCATGGAGATGCTCAAGAGCCGCGAAGGCATCAATCTTCAGCACGTGCCCTACAAGGGCACGGCAGGCGCGCTGCAGGATCTGGTGGGCGGCCAGATCAACGTCATGTTCGATATCATCGGGCCATTGATGGAGCAGGTGCGCGCGGGCAACGCCAAGGCGCTCGGCGTGGCTGCGAAGGAGCGCGTTCCGGCGGCCGGCGATATGCCGACCCTGAACGAGCAAGGCGTGAAGGATTTTGCCTCCGGGACCTGGGCTGGCATCGTCGCGCCGGCGGGCGTGCCCAAGGAGATCGTCGAGCGCGTGGCTGCCGAGGCAAAGAAAGCCCTCGCCGATCCCGACCTCAAGAAAAAGCTTGAACAGCAGGGTATCGTCGCCATGGGCACCACGCCGGACGAATTCCGGAAGTTCGTCGGCGAGGAAGTCGCGCGCTGGAAGCAGGTCATCACCGCGGCCGACGTCAAGATCGACTAACGAAGATCGACTAACGTTGGCGGCGTCAATCGCGGGCAGCTGACTGTCAGTTGCCCGCGCCATTAGCGCCGCGCCGTTCGCTTCACCGATAGTCCCGCGGCCTTGCAGTGCCGCCGGACGGCTGCGGCGATTTCGGTCGCCGCGCGGCTTCGCGCACGGCCGTTGCGCCAGATGATCGCGGCTGTCCTCGTCACGCCGGGCTGCACGATCTCGATCTGTCTCAGTCCGCTCTCTTCGCCGATGGCCCGCTCGAACAGGATCGCGGCCGTCTGACCCTGAAGACGAATAGTCTCAAGCATCGCATCGATCGAACTCATCTCCAGCCATATGTCGCGCTCGATCCATTTCCCAAGCTCGGCATTGATGATACGGCGCGACAAGAACCGTTCGGTCTGAACCGCCAGTCTCAGGCCGGGCAGCATCTGCGCGGGAACGGATTTTCGCCGCGCAAGCGGATGATCGTCCCGAACGACGAGCATCAGGCGCTCCGAGAACAGCGCTTCCGCTTCTACATCCATGCGCCCCGGTGTTGCGAACGACAGACCCAGATGAAGCGCGCCGCTCGCAACCTGCGCCGCGATGTCCGGCGCCGGCAGATCCTCGATAGAGATATGAATTCCTGGATACGAATGCGCGAACTCCGCGATCACGGCGGGGAGCAGCGTGGTGTTGTAGGTATGGATGACTCCGATCCGGACCCGGCCACGCACGAGGTCACGAAGACCATCCAGCGCAAACCGTCCCTCGTCGACCTCCTCCAACGCACGACGCGCGTAGTCCGAGAATGTTCGTCCCGCGTCGGTCAGCTGAATTCCGCGCCCGACGCGATCAAAGAGCCGGGTTCCGAGCAGCGCCTCAAGCTGTCCGATCTGGTGCGACAGCGTTGACTGGGTCACATGCAGCGCTTCGGCCGCGCGCGTAATGTGCTCGGAGCGTGCAATTTCCAGAAAATACCGAAGGTGCCGAAGCTCAACCATTCATTGATGCCATCGATTGATCCACGCGATATATATCATTTGACTCATTGGACGGTCCACTTCCTATGTGGGCGCAAAAGCACACAGAAACCCCTGCGGAGGAGACCGTTTTGCGGAAGATTTTGATCGCGACTTGCATGGTCCTGGGCATCGGCCAGGCCTCGGCTGCCGACTTTCCCACCCGTCCGGTCCGGCTCATCGTCCACTTCCCGGCCGGTTCCTCCACCGACGTGATCGCGCGCACGTTTGGCGAGAATATCTCGAAAAAGCTGGGCCAGCAGATCATCATCGACAACAAGCCCGGCGCGGACGGCGCGATCGCGGCAAACGAACTGAAACGCAGCCCGGCGGACGGCTATACCATCATGCTCGCGACCAACAGCGCGATGTCCGGGGTGCCGGCCACGCGCAAGACGCCGCCCTACGATGTGACCGCCGATTTCACGCCGATCACCGAGATCGGCCGCTACAACTTCTTTCTTTACGTCAGCAAGGATGTCCCGGCCAAAACCCTGCTGGAGTTGATTGCCTATGCCAAGGCCAATCCCGGCAAACTCGCCTACGGCTCGGGCAACATCACGGGCCGCCTGGCTTTCGCGTCTGTTGTCGCCGCGAACAATCTCGATGTGACGCCTGTTCCCTACAAGGGCGAGCCGCCCGCCATCACCGATCTGATTACCAACCGTATCCAGGCGATGGTAGCGACGTCCGGCACGGGTCTTCCTCAGGTGAAGGACGGAAAGATCCTGGCACTGGCGACCATTCTCGAAAAGCGCAGCGCCGCCGCGCCGGATGTGCCTACCATGGCCGAAGCAGGCTTTCCGGATTTCAAGATCGAGCCATGGCTAGGCTTGTTCGGTCCGCCGAACATGCCCCGCGACATCGTTGTCTTGCTGAACACCGCATTCAAGGAAGCCATGTCCGATCCCGCAGTGAAGCAGCGGATGGTCGAGCAGGATTTTGCGCTGACGCCGTCAACGCCGGAAGAACTCGGAGCGCTGGTAAAGCGGCAGCTCGACATCCACCGCAAGATGGTCTCCGCCGCCGGGATCGAAATCATAGAGTGAGGGCTACGCCCCGAGGCACGACGATCGAGGGAGCTGACTGCAAATCAGCTCCCTCGCCCGCTTACACGCTATGCCTCGGCTTTGCGATCTCGCCGCGCGTGGTGGCGATGCCCATCTCGAAGCTGTCGGCGATGCGGCGGGCGCGGATGATGAAGGCCTCGGCCACGTCGCCCTCGAAGATTTCGCGCGCGGTCTTTTCGAATAGCTGAAGCCAGCGGTCGAAGTGTTCGCCCTTGATCGGCAGCATCAGATGCGGGCGCATGGGGCGGCCTTCGTAGCGGCCGGTCTTGAGCAGCATCGACGACCAGAAATCGCTGATCTGCGCGATATGATGGTCCCAGTCTTTCACCACCGTGTTGAAGATCGGCCCGATGACATCGTCGGCGCGGGCGCGGCCGTAGAATGTCGCCACGAGTTGAGCGATCTTTTGTTCGGTCAGGTCGGGATGGAAGGTGTGAATGGCGAGAGTTGTCTGGTCGGTCATGCGGCTGATGTAAGCCGCCGCCCCGCCTGAGGCAACCGCGTACAGCGTTCACTTTCCGGTTGACGGAACGCGCGCATTCTTGCTGCTCTTGATCGAACCGTAAGACCCAAGCCCGCCAGCGGGAGGACATGCATGCCCAGTCCCATGGATCGCGCATTCGCGCCGGACGGGAAGCCGCGCAGCTCTGTGCGGCCAAAGCCCGCGGCGACGGCTGCGATTGTCGCCGCAGCGGTCATGGTTCTTTCACTGTCCGCCATCGCCACCGCGAACGCAGCCCCCAGAGGCAAGCCCAATCAGATCCGCTACGAGTATGTGCCGCCGAAGAATCCGGCGCACCAGCCGATCCACGATCAGATGAAGCAGGGCCATGCCCTCGAAAACCTGCAGGAGTTGCTCAGTCCTCTGCGCCTGCCCTATCCGTTGATGATGAGGGTCGCTGGCTGCGATGGCGTCGCCAACGCCTGGTATGAGAATGAAGTCATCACGGTCTGTTATGAACTGTTGGCGGAGATCCAGAAGAACGCGCCAAAGCAGGATCTTCCCATCGGCATTTCCCGGGCGGACACAATGCTGGGTCCGGCACTCGATGTGTTCCTGCACGAAACCGGACACGCGGTCTTCCATATGCTGGAGATTCCCGTGCTCGGCCGTGAGGAAGACGCTGCCGATCAGTTCGCTGCCTACGTCATGCTCCGGCTCGGCAAGGACGAGGCCCGCCGGATGATCCTGGGCTCCGCCTACGGCTACAACATCCAGATGCCGCAGGGACCGCACGTCACCGTTCCGCTCAATGCGTTTTCGGACGAACATTCCCTGCCCGCCCAGCGCGCGTTCAACGTCCTGTGCATCGCTTATGGCGCAGACAAGAAGATGTTTGCCGACATCGTCGAAAAGGATTTCCTGCCGAAAAAGCGCGCCGAAGGCTGCGAGTACGAATACGAGGACCTCACCTTCGCGATGACGAAACTGATCGGTCCGCATATCGACATGCGTGTTGCCAAAAAATTTCACGAGGTCTGGGCACGAACCGTCAGCGCGCGGCGCGCACGTCTCGCGCGGCCATCGGATACACCTGATGCCAAGCCGGACCGCGTCGGGACCGGAGGCAAGCCGTAGCGGGCATTGCATTTTTCGCGACTGCGAGGAACACGCCCCGGCCGCACTTAGCCGTTTGGAACGAAACCGCTGCCTCCGGGTTGAAACTCTCAAGCTGTGTGTGAGAAGGCGGGGTTCACGACAATGGACGATCAGGAAACTGTCATCGCGGCTGTTCAGGAAGCGCGTCGCATCCTCGGCCGCGACACCGGCTCTGGGGCACAGGACCGCAAAACAACAATCGACAGTCTGCGGTCCGTACTCGACAGCGATCAGGTCGCTCAGGCGCTGGAGCGGATCGCCCAACGCAGCCGTTCCAGGCCAACCGTCGAGAGCCCTTGGAGTTGAAGCCCTTGGAGTTAAGTCTTTCGAGTTAGATCTTCAGATTGAGCACACAGGAGAGACCGCATGGAGTCAGCTCAGGCGTTCAAACATCTCCGCACCCTGATCAAGGCCGCATCTGCGACCGACGATCCCGTCCTGATTCATACACAGCTGACCATGATGACCGTCATCATCGACAAGGCCGCCCCGAGGCAAACGGCCCGCGCACCCTTGTGGCTGACTGGCCCGGGGTCCATGGAAAAAATGTCCGGGAGAGAAGCGCCGAGGCCCTATTCCGGAGCGGAATAAGCGCCGCTGGCGCACGCCTGTTTGATCCGGATCAAGGGCCGGGTATGGTTCCGGTGTACAAGCCGGGACCAACAGACAGGGAAGCCAAAATGTCCGCATCCGAAATCGCAAGCCGTCACTTCGCGGCGGCTCTGGCGGAAGCAAAAGCCGCAGGATTGGATGACGACGGCGTTTGCCGCTCGCTGCTCGGTCTCATCGTTACGAAGTATCTTGAGACAAGGAGTGTCTCCGACGTGCAGTCGGAACTGCACTTCCTTGCTGACAACTGCGACCCCGACGCGGACTTCGCGTTCATGCGGCCGTAGAGCCTGCCCGGCTTTGATCAAATCAAAGCCGGACTCCAGCTTTTCATTTAGCGCGTTTTTTCAGGCGAACCGGTACCCGCTTCGCTCGAAAGCTTCAGGGCCGAGCAGGCTCAGCCCGCCTTGGCGTACTCGTAGAACCCGCGCCCCGTCTTGCGGCCGAGGAGTCCGGCATCGACCATCTCCTTCAGAAGCGGCGCGGGCCGGTACTTCGGATCGTTGAATCCGGTGTAGAACACCTCCATCACCGACAGCATGGTATCGAGGCCGATCATATCGGCCAGAGCGAGCGGGCCGATCGGATGATTGCATCCGAGCTTCATGCCGGCGTCGATCTCCTCTGCTGAAGCGATGCCTTCCTGCAGCGCGAACACCGCCTCGTTGATCATCGGGCACAGGATGCGGTTGACCGCGAAGCCCGGACTGTTTTTGGCAGTGACTGCCACCTTGCCGACGCGCTGGGCAAAGGCGAGCGCCTTGGCGTGGGTGTCGTCGGAGGTCTGCAGGCCACGGATCAGTTCGAGCAACTGCATCACCGGCACCGGATTGAAGAAGTGCATGCCGATGAAGCGATCCGGACGATCCGTCGCCGCAGCGAGCCGGGTGACCGAGATCGACGAGGTGTTGGTGGCGACCAGCGCGCGCGGCTGCAGGTTGGCGCAAAGGTCCTTGAGGATCTTGATTTTCAGATCCTCGTTCTCGGTCGCCGCTTCGATCACCAGATCGCATGAGGACAGTTTGGACTTGTCGGTCGTCGCGGTAATGTGCGCCAGCACGGCATCGCGGTCGTCCGGTGTCATCTTCTCTTTCTTGACCAGCCGATCGAGGCTCCCGCCGATGGTCGCCACACCGCGCGCGACGGCCGCGTCGGAAATATCAACCATCACGACCGTAAGCCCCGCAGCCGCGCTAATCTGCGCGATGCCGTTCCCCATGGTGCCGGCTCCGATGATGCCAACGGTCTCGATCATGTCTCTTGTCCTTTCATTGCTTCAATCCGGGGCGAGCCTTCACGCTGCATGCGTTCGCCATGCGGCCGGTCGCGCCTCATCCATGGGTCGGGTATCTACTCCGCCCAGCCCGGCGGCGCTACAGCTAACATCCCGCGCGAGTTCCGGCGCTCCAGCCGCTTATGTCGGCAACGGTGCCCCCGCCTGCTCCGCCACCATGTACGCGGCGTACCAGTCCGGCCAGTTCTCGTCGTGTTTGCCGCCGGTCCGCTTCTCGTGCTCGCCGTGCGCAACCGCAGCGCGCGTCAGCGCCGCCGCGAGTTCAGCCGATGAGGTGAAAATCGTGTCTCCCGCCTCCACACGTCCGGGCAATCGCGTGGTGATCTCCTGGAACAGCCAGCCGTTGCCGTCCGGATCGCTGAACGAGGCGTATGAGCCGTAGCTGCTGCGATGGGGAGCCGGGCCGCCGACCCGATGCCGCCCGGACAGGAAAGGCTCGTCCGTGCCGGTGTGCTTGTTTCCGACGCCGTGAAACACGTCGCCGACCTTGACGCCGCGACCGAGCAACTCGTTGCGGGCCACCTCAATGTCGGAAACGATCAGATATAGCCCCTGCGCGGAGCCCGGAGCCGCCGCAGTGACATTCTTTCCAAATATGACCGAGCATGGCGAACCGGGCGGCGTGAACTGGATCACGCGCCAGTCGTCACCGGCGGCAAAGTCGGCATCCAGCCGCCAACCCAATCCGCCATAAAAGCTTTTGGCGCGATCGACGTCCGACACGGGGATGACGACGACCTCGAGCTTCATGTCGCTGCGCGCTTGAGTATTGCTCATGTCCGGCTCCTTGGGTTCGGGTCCATTGAGACTGGAGAAATAGGCGCCGAACACACGCGTATCCGCTCGTCCCCGCGAAAGCGGGGACCCAGGGCTACGGCGACAGATCGTCAAACAAATTGCGCACGTCGGCGAAGAACCTCATGTCGTGTCGCCCTCTGGATCCCCGCATGCGCGGGGATGAGCGGAAGATAGGATTATTATGCCCCTCAATACGGCGGCTTCTTTTTCGCGCGCTGCGTCTTCGCGGCTTCGACCCACCACATCAGGTCGTCGGCGAAGCGCGGGAACGATCTTGCGAGCGCCTTGCCACCCTCGCCGGTCGGCTCTCCTGCTTCAGAGAGCGATTGTCCAATCGGTCCGACCGCGATGGTGCTCGAGGTTACCACCATGCCCATCTCCGACAGCGTGCCATGCCACGCCAGCGCCGCCCGCGCGCCGGAAAACCGTCCCGCCGAATAGCTGGCGATGGCCGCCGGGCGCCAGAACCATTCCTCCAGAAAATGATCGGTGAGATTCTTCAGGCCCGGCTGCAGGCCCCAGTTATATTCGCCGGTGACGAATACAAAGCCGTCGGCGGCGATGATCTTCTGCGCGAGTTCTTCCATCGCGGTGGGCGCCCCGCCTTTCGGATGCTCCTTGTACATCCGGTCCAGCATCGGCAGGCCGACGGCTTTCGCGTCGATCAATTCCGCATCTGCGCCGCGCTCGCGCAAACTTTTGACGATGAAGTCCGCGAGGCGAATGCCCATCCGGTCGGAACGGTAGGAGCCATAAAGGACGAGAATGCGGTCGGCCATGGGCGCGGCTCCGGTTGCGGGACGGCAGAAAGCGTAGCCCGGATTGGAGCGCGGCGAAATCCGGAGAGAATGGAACAACAACCCGCGTTTTGGGTTTGAAATGGCGCGGTCATCATTCCGTGCTCCGGCCTGTCCCCTGACTGAGGAGCAAGAGCAATGGTTCGAACGATCCTCATCGCCGCCGTGCTGTCCGCAGCCGTTACCGCCGCTTTCGCCCAAGACTCTCGACGCGGCGGAACGTCCGACCAGCAGCGCGCCTGTTCAAAGGATGTGTCCCGTCATTGCCGTCCGGTGATGAAGGAGGACGATTTCGCAATTTTGGGATGCCTGAAAGAAAATCGCGCCAAGCTCAGCAAGCCATGTCTCAAGGCTCTGGCCGAGAGCGGTCAATAGCCCGGCGCCGGAAGACGCGGAGCGAAATCCGGGTGCCGCAATACACCAGAATGCCCTTGCCCGTCTTCACGAACCCGCCGCGACGAAGCACTCGAAGCTTTCAAAACAGGCCCCGTTGCGACATGATGCCCTCGTTTCTGAGAAGCATTTTTCTGCAAGCCGATTGCGAGGTTTGTCGATGGCGATCTGGAAGCGGCTTCGGCGGGCGCGGGCGGATGATTATCAGACCTGGCACCCCATCGACGAAACGCCGATCCCCCTGAGCATCGGACGGATCTGGCTAGCGGACAAGGATGGCAACGCCCGGCGCGCGATGTCGTGGACATGGCCCGCCCTCAAGCGCCGCGAGCCCGGCAAGTATCGCCATTGGATGATGCGTGTGCACGGCGCGAAAGAACCGCCGTCTGCGGCGGTTTGAGATAGCGCCGCGCTAGATTATGTCCTGGTGCATACAGTCGGCCCTCGCTTGCCATGCCTGAGCAAGGTGCCTTTCTTGTTCATCGTCAGCGTAACGCCCCGGCCGGTGTAGCGCGCACCCGTCAGGGTGAACCGCTTCCTCAGCGCCACGGCCTTGCCGTCGATCTGGACGTTCGCGACCTTCGTATCCAGAAGCGCAACGAAGCGTGCGCCGTCGGCGCAGATGAAACTCTGGAAGCTCTGCGCGGACACCGGCGACGTGCCCGCGCCGGTCAGGACGGCAAATGCCGCTGCAAGGAATGTCAGCCGTTTCATCGTTCGCCTCTCCCGCTCCAGCTAGCCATCGGGTTCCCCGGCTCGCCCTACAACCCACACGCTCCGGTAGTCTAGCAGGACCGCCTTTCCTGTGCATATCGCAACAGTTCACGGGAGCGGTCCCCCGCATAGGAGTACACTGACGCCTCGTCGGCCATTGCGATTTCGCAAGTGCCTTCAAATACCTGTGGTCTTTCGGCGTTTGTCCGCGAGTCGCGTCATCCCTGGTCTGGAGGGAGAGTTCAGATGCTGACAAATGTTGCGCTCCGGGATGCCCGGCCGGCGGTGATCGTGTGTCCGGGCTGCGCCAAGCACCTGATGGACGTCATGGACGTCCGCTGGGCCATGACCAAGCTCGAGTTCACCTATGCTTGCTCCGGCTGCGGTACAGAGACCATCCGTGCGATCGCGGGCGACACTCCAATCTTCACGTCGCGCGCCACGACGCATCTGCGCAGTCTCGAGATTTTCCGCTTCAGTCCCGATGCCACTGAGCGGCCGCGTCATCGCGCGGTGGAAACCGCGATCAGCTCGCAGGTCGTCCGCGAGCGGCGGACGGGCTGAGCATTCTCCAACATTGCCTCATCAGAAGCAGAGGTTGGTCACGACCTTGCCGGACTTGTCCTTGAGCACGTAAGGACATTCGGCGCGCTTGAGCGCCGCCTTGGCCTCGTCGTTGCCGAGCGCTGCGGCTTTCTCGTAATAGGTTTTCGCCGCGCCGGAATCCTGCGCGCCGCCCCGGCCGTCCTTCGCGAAGGCTCCCATGCGCTCCAGCGCGCCGGGATGATCCTGCGCCGCAGCCTTCTCGAACAGGTTGCGCGCGCCCGCGTCGTCCTTCGGACCGCCGACACCATCCTGCAACATCAACCCCAGTTGAAACTGCGCCTCGGCGTTGGTCTCGGCTGTCTTCGCCAGCAGACTGCGCGACCGGGCCGCGTCGGCGGGCGCGGCACCGCCTTTTCCAGAGAGCGCGGCAAGATTGCTGACGCCGCGCGGATTGCCGCCCTGCGCGGCGCGCTCGAACAATTTGGCTGCTGCGGCTTCGTCCTTGGCCACGCCCGCGCCGGTCGCGTAAGCGACGCCAAGTTCGACCATCGCCGAGGTGCTGCCCTTGTCGGCAGCCTTGCGCCAGGCACCGATGGCCTCCGCGCTCTGGCGGTTCGCGGCATAGGCGCGGCCGAGCTGATACATCGCGCGGCGCGAACCCGACGCCTGCTTGCAGAATTTGATCGCGGTTGCGACATCGGCTGCGGCGACAGCGGCAACGCCCTTCGCATCCGCAGGTTTGTCCGGGTCAGCGGGATCAGCAGCGAGCCGGTCGCACAGCACGAGATCGGCGGATTGCGCGTGTAGCGGCGCGGGCGTTGTCGCTATCAAGGCGAACGCGGCGATGCCTAAACTTGCGGCAATGGAACTTGCGGAAAAGGTCATGAGTATCTCGGGATTTCCTGCAATCAGTATATCCCGACAATCATCCGCCCGGCTACGCCTTCAGCCAATCCAGCACCGGCGCGTTGATCTCGCGCGGATAGGTGTGACTGAGATCGTCGATCTCGCGATAGGTCACGTTGGCGCCCGCCGCGCTCAGCGCGCGCTGTGCCTGCCGCGCGACCTCGACCGGAAACATCCAGTCCAGTGCGCCGTGGGTCAGGAAAATCGGCAGCCCCTGCATCCGCCCGGCGTCTGCCATCGAGATCAGCATCGGATGGAAAGTCGCGGACACCGGCGCGAGGTGCGTGAACGGTGAACCGCCGTCGAGCGCGGTGACATAGCAGAACGTGCCGCCGTCACTCATGCCGGTCAGCAGCAGGCGCTTCGGATCGACATTCCATCTCGCGCTGACCGCTGCGACGATACGTGCAAGGTTCGGCGTGTCGTTGTCGTCGCCCATCAGCGCCCATGTCGAGCCGAGCGAATTTCCCGCCGAGGTCGGCGCAACAAGGATCGCACCGAAGGAGCGCGCATCGCGCAGCCAGCTCCAGAGAAAGCTGCGGCCATGCCCGCTGCCACCGTGCAGCGCCACCACCAATGGCCATGCACGATCCGGCGTGTAGGTTTCCGGCACGTAGAGCGAGAAGCCGCCGCGCGTGCGCGGCTCGTTGTCGACATGCATCACGCCGGTCTCGTTCTCGCGGGGCGGCTGCATGCGGAGCGCCAGTGCGTCGGCATCGCTTCGCAGCGACGGATCGAAGAAGAACGCGTTCACCGCCGGGATCATCGATGCGAGTGGATAGAGCGCTTCCAGCGCACGCGGCAGATGACGCAAGGCGCGAAACACCGCGCGGATATCGCCCTGCCCGGCCGCCGTGCGCAGTTCAGCAAACCCTGCGAACGCTTCGTCGCTGGCGGCGACAAGGCGCTTTCCGACGTCGTCGGATGCATCGAACGGTTTGAAATCCGAATAGGCCGCGCGCAACGCGGCTTCCGGCGTACCGATAGCCTCCATCACCTCGCCTAATGCCGACGGATCCAGGTGGCGCGCAACGAGACTAAGCGTCTCGATGCACGTAAGCAAAGGCAGGAGAATCTTCGCGGGATCTGATGTCATCGATGCACGGTATCGCCTGACGCGGCGTGCAGGCAAGGCGACGGCCGGACTGGCAGCCATGATCGTGAAGGTTTTCCCCCCGCTACTCTTCCTTCTCGGTCGTGAAGAACAGCGGATAGCCTTTGGCCTTGCCGAGTTCAGTCGCTTCCTTGGCCTTGGTCTCGGCGACGTCGCGCGTATAGACCGCGATGACGCAGGCACCCTTCTGATGCGCCGTCAACATCACGCGGCTCGCCGTCTCCTCCCCCATCCGGAAAACCGCCTTCAGCACACTGACGACGAATTCGCGCGGCGTATAATCGTCGTTGAGCAGGATCACCTTGTAGAGCGGTGGCCGCTGCAGCTTGACCTTGGTCTTGGTCTTGGTGGTGGTTTTCGGTGTGACGGTGGTCGGGCTCATCTGTGATCTCTCGGCGCCGTGCAGAGGTTGACGATCTCAGGGTTGGTACGGGACGTTTCGCTTCCCATATCGGGACGAGTGAAAGCAACGAGGACCGCATGCCGCAGGTCGCATCAAGCGTGATTTCGCGCATCGAGTATAACGCGCCCGCGCGCGAGCTTCACGTCACTTTCACGAGCGGCCGGTCCTACAGCTATTTCGGCGTTCCCGGTGAGGTCTACTTCCAGTTCTGCCGGGCTCCCTCGAAGGGCGACTTCTTCAACACCCTGATCCGCGACCGCTACGAATTCACCGAGCATCGCTGACGCCGACGGCATCCGCTGGCAGCAAATCGCAGGCAGCCGGGCCAATCCATAGTCCAAAATTGATACTATAGCATCGCATCGCGACGAGAGACGGCGCTTATGCCGCAGAAATCTCCTTAAAATATGGATTCTTTCCACTTGCTCCCTGATTTGGCCGAAGCTAGTTTAAAGTTCTAAAATCGAACTAATAGTCCGCATCGGGTAGACGGGCGGCTCACGGGAGAGAAACCACTATGTCGAGGATATTATTCGCCGCGCTGGCCGCATCGCTCACGCTGACTGCGGCTGCCGTCGCCGCCGATGCCCCTGGCGTCACCGCAACGGAAATCAAGGTCGGAGCGACCTTCCCGTTCAGCGGCCCTGCCTCATCGCTCGGCAACGCCGGCAAGGGGCTGATCGCCTATGTCAATCAGGTCAATGACCGCGGCGGCATCAATGGCCGCAAGGTCAACCTGATCACCTACGATGACGCCTACAGCCCGCCGAAGGCCGTGGAACATACGCGCAAGCTGATCGAGAGCGACGAAGTCTCGTTCATGTTCGGCCAGCTCGGAACTCCGTCGAATTCAGCGACCATCAAGTACATCACCGGCAAGAAGGTTCCGGACACCTTCATCACCACCGGCGCGACCAAATTCACCGACAGCAAGGACTACCCGCTGACCACGACGGCGCTGCCAAGCTACGACACCGAGGGGAAGATTTACGCCAAGTACTTCCGCGCGCAGTTGCCCAACGCGAAAGTCGGAGTCCTCTATCAGAACGACGACCTCGGAAAGGATTTCGTTGTCGCGATGAAAGCGGTCTACAAGGATGAATACGCGTCCAAGGTCGTGGCAATGGCCTACGAGGTTGCCGACCCGACAGTGGATTCACAGGTCGTCAACCTGAGGGCCAGCGCTCCGGACGCCCTCCTCATCGCAGGCACTCCGAAGTTCGCGGCGCAAGCCTTGCGCAAGATGAACGAGATGGGCTGGAAGCCCCTCACGCTCGTTAACTTCGTCGCGGCCTCGATCGGCAATACGTTCGCGCCGGTCGGCCTGGACAAGGTGACAGGCGTCGTGACGGCTGGCTTCCAGAAGGATCCGACCGATCCGAAGTGGAAGGACGATCAGGGCGTGAAGGAGTTCATCGCGTTCTTCAACAAGTATCTGCCCGGCGCGGACCTCGCCGACCAGAACTACATGTACGGATACCAGCAGGGCATGATCCTTGAACAACTCATCAAGCAGAGCAGCAGCGATCTGTCCCGCGAAAACATCGTGAAGCAAAGCAAGAGCTTCAAGGACTTTGTGTTGCCGACAGTTCTGCCCGGCATCAAGGTCAATACAACACCTGAAGTGAACCAGGCTTACACACAGATGCAGATGCAGCGCTGGAATGGCAAAAGCTGGGATCAGTTCGGCGAAGTCATGAGAGCCGACTGACGCAACTTACGCGTCAGACCTCTGCGCTTATCAGGGCGCCGCGAAAATCGCGGCGCCTTTTTCATTTCTCATTTGGCTCGGCCTGGTCGCTCTGAACGGAACATCCGCGCGGCAAGCGCGTTGTTTCCTGCACCCCGCCGCGCAGGCTTCGCCGCCGGCAAAATCCCCCATCCAACACCGGAACCATGGACTAGACCCCATGCCTGCAATCTATAACTCCGATCCACCGACGGCGTCGTTCAAGGTTAGCCCCGTGTCCTTCATCTTCCCCGATGATGGACTGGTCCCGAACAACCCGCTGCCGTTCCTGCTCTACAAGGGCGCGGTCGTCACCGACAACGGCGATCCGGAATGGAACATGGAAGAGACGTTCAACGCGAACGGCTGGGGCCAAAGCTGGCGCAACGGCATCTTCGACTATCTGCACTATCACGCGACGGTCCATGAAGTGCTGGGCGTCACGCGAGGCCGTGCGCTAGTCCGCTTCGGCGGCAACCATGGTGAGGATTTCGAGATCAGGAAGGGCGACGTTGCGATTTTGCCCGCCGGTACCGGCCATCAATGCCTGTCGGCCAGCGAGGACTTCGCCGTGGTCGGCGCCTATCCGCCGGGTCAACAGATGCAGGTCACGCGCCCTACGGCCGAGAACTATCGCCTGGCAGTCCGGATGATCCCGCAAGTTGCCCTGCCGGAGACAGATCCGGTGTACGGACAACGGGGTCCGCTGGTCGAACTCTGGAGAAAACGACGCCGATAACCGGCGATCAGGGCGTCGCGAATGTCCGCGATGCCTGCTCCGGCCCCATCGGGACGCAGACCTTCTTGCGGCGGAGCGCGCCGATCGCGCCCGTGACCTTCATCACCTTACCGACCCCGCAGGTGCCGTTATCGACATAGACGACGGACCATGGCGAAAGGAAATAAGGTTCTTTTTTCAAGAAGTTGGGTGACATTTCCTGCGCCATGCAAGGCGCGGACACACCGCACAGAAACGCGACGGCGACGACGGTACGCATGACGCTCATCCCAAAAGCCGGCAGACAACACCGACGGACAACACAATGCTCGGTTTCAGTGAAGGTTCCAAGACGCGAACAGTCGCACGCTGAATATTTTTGCGGCACGCCTTCGCGAACACATCATAGCAAATTCCGGAACGGGACAAGCCGCGATGTGTTGGGCCTCCAATAGCAACGGAGGTTCTAATGCGACGTAAACTGCTCCTGACGACACTCGTGGCGGCATCGCTCGCGGCATCGACACTGGCGGCCTCCGCCCAGGTTGCTCCGCCGTCTTCGCCGGGCGGTTCAGCAGCCGGCTCGCCGGGCGTCTCGCCCGCGACCCCGCCTCCATCGGCGGCGCCAGCCACCGGAACGACCGGTCGCAATACCGGCATCAACCAGCCCGGCGTGCCGAATACCTCGACGCCCGGATCGATCGGGACCGGCGCGTCCCCGAGCGGCCTGCCGGGCGACAGCACATCCAGTCCCGGTTATCCGGGCAAGGTCGGAAAGTAGACACGGTCCCGGTGGCCGGCCGCGCGCGAATGCTTCGCGATTTTAAGCGTGATCGCGCACAGGACTTCGTGTGCTCGACGGCTACTTCTTTTCCTCTTCGCTGCCTTCCTGCTTGAACGGAGCCAGCAGCCAGAGCGTGAGGAACGTGAACAGGGAGATCATCACGGCGACGTCGTAAGCGCCGAGCCCGACCGCCGCGCCGGTGGCCCCGGTCGCCCAGAGGCTGGCGGCGGTGGCGGTGCCGCGCACCGAATTCTCGGTTTTCAAGATTGCCCCGCCGCCGATGAAGCCCATGCCGGTCATCAGGCCTTCGATGATGCGCGCGGTGCCCTCGGGGTGCCCTTCGAGGATGTGCTCAGTGGCCTGCACGATGCCGCAGGTCGCCAGCGCCACCAGCGGGAACGTCCGCAGTCCGGCGCTTCGCTCCGCCTTTTCCCGGTTCCAGCCGATTGGCAGCGCCAGCACGTAAGCCACTGCGAGCGCAATTAAATGCGGCCCGATCCGAAAGCTGCCGGTCATCTCCAAAAGCGACTGCATGGACCCCTCCAGGAATCGTTGCAGCGTGACACGGAGACGCGCGCGGCGCTACTCGGTCTTGGTGGTGCTGTTGGAACTGGTCCGCGGCTTGCCGTCCTTACCATCCTTGCCCGCGCCCGCAATGCGGACCTGATCGCCGTCGGCGATACCGTCGAGCGGGGTCACGATGACCCGGTCGTCCGGCGACAGGCCGGAGGCGATCTCGATCTCGCGGCCGAGATCGCGGGCGATGGTGATGGTCTTGAACAGTACCTTGTCACCCGCGGTGACAGTCGCCACGCGCAGACCGCTGCTGTTGAACACCAGCGCGCTTGCCGGAATGCTCAGGGGCTGCACGTCGCTCGACAGGGATAGCTTGACGTTGGCGAAGGCGCCGGGCCGCAATTCGCCCTTCGGGTTTTCGATGGCTAGCTGCATCCGCGTGGTGCCGGATGACACGTCCACCGACTGCGCGGAGGCCTCGATGGTCGCCGGGAAGGTGCGGTTGGCATATTCCGGGACCGTGACCGTCGCCTTCGCGCCCATTTTGATGGCGGGCAGATAGCTCTGCGGCACGTTCACGTAGAGCCGCAGCTTGCTGACGTTGGACACGACAAACATCGCGGCACCCGAACCGGTGCCGCCGCTGATCAGCGCGCCGACGTCGGTATTGCGTTCGGTGACGACGCCGTCGAACGGCGCGGTCACGAGCTTGTAGGCGGCGAGCGCCTCGAGGCGTTCGACGTTGGCCTGCTGCGACTTGACCTGCGCTTCCTTGCTGGCGAGGTCGGCCGAGCGCTCGTCGATCTCCTGCTGCGAAACGAAGTTCGACGCCAGCAAGGTCTTGCGGCGGGCCAGCGTCGCAGCCGACAGCTTGGCGGCGGCCTGTGCATTGGCCAGGTCGGCGCGTGCCTGCAACAGTTGCTGATCGAGATCCGGAGCCTCGATTTCAGCGAGTTCCTGCCCCGCTTTGACCTGCGCGCCGATGTCGGACTTCCAGCCTTTCAGGTAGCCGCTGACCCGCGCATAGATCGGCGCACGGGAATAGGCTTCCAGCCGGCCCGGCAACTCGAGCGTGGCGTTGAGCGGCTTGGTCCCGGGCAGCGTCACCGCCACCGACGGCACGGCCTGCGCATCGGTCCATTCCTTGAGCTGGGCGTCGCCCTTCGAGCGGGTGATGATGCCGGTGACGACCACGGCCGTCAGCACGCCGATGGCAACGGTGCCGTAGAGCCTTAGCTTGCGCGGCGACACGCGTGTGCCCTGATCAGGTCGCATGAACGATCTCCGGTGCCATCGCAGGTTTTGCGGGCATCTTCTTGTGAACCATACTGAACAGCACTGGCACGAACATCAACGTGGCAAATGTCGCAAAAATCAACCCGCCGACCACGGCGCGTCCGAGCGGCGCGTTCTGCTCGCCGCCCTCGCCCAGTCCCAGCGCCATCGGCGTCATGCCGATGATCATCGCCAGCGCGGTCATCAGCACCGGCCGGAACCGGACGAAGCCGGCATCGAGCGCGGCGGCGATCGGGTCGCCCAATTCCTCATAACGCTCACGGGCGAAGGCGATGACCAGCACGGAGTTCGCCGTCGCCACGCCCATGCACATGATCGCACCGGTCAGCGCTGGCACCGACAGCGTGGTGTGGGTCGCGAACAGGAACCAGACGATGCCCGCCAGCGCCGCCGGCAGCGCCGATATGATCACGAACGGATCGGACCACGACTGGAAGTTGACCACGATCAGAAGGTAGATCAGCACAATGGCGCCAAGCAGGCCGAACAGCAGCCCCGCGAAGGCGCTGTTCATGGTTTCCACCTGCCCGAGCAGAACCACGCGGCTGCCCCTGGGAACATCGTTCGCGGTGTCGGCGATAACCTTGTTGATGTCCTTCGCCACCGCGCCGAGATCGCGCCCCTGCGGCGTCGCATAGATCTGGACCATGGTCTGGATGTCGTACTGCGACACCACAGCGCTGGAGGACGAGCGGTTGATGTTGGCGATGCTGCCGAGGATCGGCGGCGTCGCCATCCCCGCCGCGGAAATCGGCAACGCCTCGAGCTTGTTCAGCGAGTCGATCCGGTACTGCGGCGTCTGCATCACGATGGAATACGACACGCCGTTTTCGGGATTGAGGAAGAACGTCGGCGCCACCTGCGAGCTGCCGGCGAGATTGACGACCATGCTGTTGGTGACGTCGCGCGCCGTCAGCCCGACATACTGCGCGCGGGTCCGGTCGACATCGACATTGAAGCCTGGACTGTTCGGCGACTGCTGGATCCGCGCGTCCGCCACGCCGGGAATAAGCCTGATCCGCCGCAGCAGATCGTTGGCGTACTTGAAATTCCCCTCGGCGTTATTGCCGCGAACCTGAAGATCAATCGGAGCCGGCGCGCCGAAGTTCAGAATCTGGCTGACGATGTCGGCGGGCAGGAACGCGAAGGAGACGCCGGGGAATTCGCGCGGCAGCTTCTCGCGCAGCTCGCGGACATACTCGTCGGTCGGACGGTGATCGCCCTTCAGCTTGATCTGGATATCGCCATCCTGCGGACCGATCACGCCGGTGTTGTTGTAGGTCATGTTGATGCTGCTGTTCGGCATCCCGATGTTATCGGCCATGGTGTCGATATTGTCGGGCGGGATGACCTGCCGGATCGCCTTCTGAATGTCGGCCAGCCGGTTCGCGGTTTCTTCGACGCGGGTACCGATCTGGTTGCGGACATGGATCAGGATTTGGCCGGTATCGACCGACGGGAAGAAGTTGCGGCCGAGGAACGGCACCAGCAGGAACGACAGCGCGACGAAAGCGAGGAAGCCCGTGACGAATATCGGCCGGTGAGCGAGCGCCATTTCGAGCAGGCCGTGGTAGCCCGCCCTGAATTTCTCGAACCGGGTCTCGAAACCACGCTGGAACAGCACCAGCGGATTGCGGGTGGGCGGCTTTTCCGCGGCATTGCCGTGCTCGTCATGGGCGTGCTTGTGCAGCAGGTACTTCGCCATCGTCGGCACCAGCGTGCGCGACAGGATGAACGACCAGACCATGGCGAACATCACCGAGAGCGCCATCGGCACGAACAGGAAGCGCGACACGCCGGTGAGGAAGAACATCGGCACGAACACGATGCAGATACACAGCAGCGATACGAACGCGGGCGTCACGATCTGACGCGCGCCGTCGAGGATCGATTCCTCGACCTCCTTGCCCTGCTCCAGATGCCAGTTGATGTTCTCGATGGTCACGGTCGCATCGTCGACCAGAATACCGACGGCGAGCGCGAGGCCGCCGAGCGTCATGATGTTGAGCGTCTCGCCGATCGCCGCCAGGCAGATGATCGCGCCGAGCACCGACAGCGGGATCGAGACCGCGATAATGATGGTCGAACGCCAGCTTCCCAGAAACAGCAGGATCATGATGCTGGTCAGCACCGCGGCGAGCACGCCCTCAAAGGCGACGCCGGCGATCGCGCCACGCACGAAGATCGACTGGTCGCCGATGAACGAGACCCTGAGCGAGTCAGGCATCGAGTCCTTAATATCGGCGACTTTCTGTTTGATGCCGGAGATGATGTCCAGCGTCGATGTCGCGCCGGCCTTCAACACCATCATCAGCACGGAGCGGTTGCCGTCGACATGAACGATATTGGTTTGCGGCGGATTGCCGTCGCGCACCGTCGCCACGTCGCGGATATAGACGGTGGCCCCGTTCACGACCCTGATAGGCAGGTTGCCAAGCTCTTCGATCTTCAGCGGAGAGTTGTTGAGCCGGATGTTATATTCGAAGTCGCCGATCTTCTGGGTGCCGACAGGGGTGATCAGGTTTTGCGCGGCCAGCGCGTTGGCGACGTCCTGCCCCGACAGGCCGAGCGCCTGCATCGCGCTCGGGTTGAGGTCGATCTGGATCTGGCGCTGCTTGCCGCCGTAAGGCCACGGGATCGCGGCGCCGGGCACTGTGACCAGCGGCGTACGCAACTGATTGGTGGCAAAGTCGAACAGGTTTTGCTCGGTCAGTCCTTCGCCCGCCAGCGCAAGCTGGACGATCGGCACCGTGGAGGCATTGTAATTCAGGATCAGCGGCGGCGTGGCGCCCTGCGGCAACTGCCGGAGCATCGTCTGCGAGATCGCGGTCACCTGCGCGTTGGCGGTGCGGATATCGACGTTGGGCTGGAAGAAGATCTTGATGACGCCGGTGCCGTTGTAGGAATTGGCGACGATGTGCTCGATGTCGTTGACGGTCGTGGTCAGCGCGCGCTGGAACGGCGTCACGATGCGGCCCGACATCTGGTCCGGCGGCAGGCCGGTATAGGACCAGACCACCCCGATCACCGGAATTCGGATCTCGGGGAAAATATCGGTCGGTGTGCGCAAGGCCGCGAGCGGCCCGACAATCAGCAGCAGAAGTGCCAGCACGACGAAAGTATAAGGTCGGCTTAGGGCAATCCGGACGAGCGCATTCATATTTGACGTTTCTCGGTCAGCAGAGCGCATCGCTGCGCCCGCAGGAAGGACCTGTTCTCTTCACGCTTCAAATCTGGGGGCTGATCTATCCGAATCTGCCGCGATTGCGCAACGCCGCAGAACTCACAGTCACTTGTTCAGGCGGCGGAACTGCCTGTTTTGGCGGCGAATTACGCAATATTTCGCCGCCCGGGGTTAATTTATCACAGGATCAACTGGGCCTAGGTGACCACCGCCCGCAGGCCGACTGCGGCCGGCCTACAAAAGCGCAATAAAAAAGCCCGGCCTAAGCCGGGCTTTTGGATGCGAGGAGATATTCAGTACTTCGCGGCAACCGGCCCGTCCCAATTGAACTTGTAACTCAACTCGGTCCGGACGGTCTGGACCGTCGGCTTGAACGACATCGCAACAACGGGCGCGCCATCAAGTGTAGCGACGGTGTTGACGCTGTCATACCCCGCGTACCGATACTCCGAGCGCAGGAACCAGCCATTGCCGGGAAGAAGGTCAAGTTTGGTTTCGACGCCGCTTCCGAGGAACCAGCCCTTGTGGGTATGGCCGGGCACATTGTCGCCCGGCACTGCAGGCAGACCAGTTAAGAGACTGGCAGCCAGAGAGCTGTCAAATTTCGCTTCCGTGTAACCGCCATTGATATACGTCAGCGTCTTCGGCGTGATCAGCCAGCCGGCGCGCGCGCCAACAGCCCAGGACGAACTCAACTTTGTCGCAGCGCCGATCGGGTCTGTCGGGTTTCTATAGAAGAGCGTGTCGGCGGTACCGTGAATGTTGGCGAAATCATAGTTGGCAAGGACACCGGCAACGATGCGGTTGCTGAACTGATAATCGACACCGCCACTGATGATGCCGAACGCACCCTTTGCACCCATGTTGGCGTGGGTCGGGAACGCAGGAAAGCCAAAGTTGGACTGCGCGACATTCGCGAGGCCGTACCCGCCGCCACCGCTGATGTAGATGCCGGTCCACGACATCGGTGCAGAGGCGGAACTGCGAACAGGCGCCGCATAGGTTTTCGGCGCGCCGAACGGATTGAATTTATACGTCAACTCCGTCCGTACAGTCTGCACGTCGGGACGCATCGTGACGCGCGCATTGAACGGAATGACACCCAGAGCTAACTGCTGGGCGGTGGCTCCATCGTAGCGCGCATAACGGTATTCGGTCCGCGCGAACCAGCCGTCTCCGGGCAGGAAATCCAGCTTCGTTTCGATACCGGTGCCGAGGAACCAGCCATCCAGGGTCCGCGAACCCAAGGCGACCGGGACTCCAATACCAAACGCCGGAAGTCCGTTGAGCTGAGTGATGTTGATCGCGTCAAATCTGGCCTGAGTGTAACCACCGCTGACATAGGTCAGCGTTTTTTCATCGAATAGCCAACCGAGGCGCGCGCCGACAGCCCATGTCGAACTGAGCTTTTCCTCACCGCCCAATGGAGAGAGAATTCCAACAGCGTTTGCCAGCGAATACGTGCCCTTGATGTCCGAAAAATCATAGTTTCCGAACACACCCGCGACGATACGGTCGGTGAATTGATAGTCGTAACCGGCGCTGACCGTTCCGAACCAACCCTTCGCGGCGTTGTTCACTCCGTTGTTCGCAAGGAAACCGGCTGTAGTTGCTGCGCTGGTCTCTTCATTGACCATGCCATAGCCGAAGCCGCCACCCACATAGAACCCGGTCCAACTGTACGTGGGAGCCGCCGCCGGAGCCTTGGTGTAAACACGGCTGGGCAAATCGGCCGCATGGGCGAATGACACCGTTGCCAGCACAGCAGCGGTCGACAAAAGAATTTTTTGCAAGGAGCCCCCAAAAGTCAAAGTATCAAAAAGCCTAAAATACCGGGGGAGCTTACGTGGCAACGCAACCCCAATGATGTAGCGGTAGGGCAACACCTTCCAGAAACGCGCGAGTATCTTCCACTCCGACGCCTCCCGCTTCGACGTCTGGAGGCGCCCGATTCCACGCGTCATCATCCGGGTGCAGCGGGCCTAAGCCATTTACAGGATCATCTGGGTCTGGGTCACGACGGCCACAAGCCGCCCCTCCCCGGTCTCGATCCGGGTTTGCCAGACGTGGGTGCGCCGCCCGAGATGGATGGCGGTTGCAGTCGCCGTGACGGTCATCCCGGCCTTGGCCGCCCCGGTGAAATTGGTCTTGCTCTCGATGGTGGTGGTGCCCTTGGCGTCGGGCGGCAGGTTGATGATGGTTGCGGCCGCGCCGACGGAATCGGCAAAGGCCATCACCGCGCCGCCGTGGATCGAATGACCCAGCGTGCAGAGATCCTCGCGGACCACCATGGTCGCGACCACCTTGTCCTTCTCGGCGTGCGTGAAAGCCACGCCCATCAGGGTTGCGAACGGCATCGGCCGCGACTGGATCATATCAAGCAGGGTCACGCTGCCGCTCCTCATATTCAGGAAAAGGATGAATATCTTCTTCAGGCAATAGATTAGTTAAAGCGATGGATGAAGCGCCGGGCGCTCCGCCACTCGCTAGTTGGAGCGCTCGACCAATTCCTGCCCGACCGCATAGAGCCGGCAATCCTTCCAGGCCCGCGCGCATCGCGTTATCGCCTCTTCCTTAGCTTCGTCGCGCGATCGCGCCATAACGCTGGAGCCGCAATGCCCTTCGGGGTTGACGGCAAACGCCTTGACGTCGGTACGCGCGGAATAATACCGATTGAAGAAGGCTGCGCACGCAGCATTTATGGGCGTCGGCGGTGGAAGGTCAGCCAAGGGAGGTAACTCCACCACCACCGACGTTGGCAAATGCAACGCGGTCAGGAATGTCTGAACGGGTTGCCACCAAATTTCGATCGGCTCGGCATCCAGCACCATGTGACCGTCCGTGCCGAACGGCGGTAGCATCTGTAATTGCGCCGGAGCGCCCGAGGTGGTGTAGGCATCGAACATTTGGCGGGCCAATGTCGCATTGAAGTAACGATCGTTCTCGGAATACAGCCACAATGCAGGGACACGCGCTGTCTTGCCGAACACGCCGAAGCCCTCGACCAGCCGGCCGGCGCTGCAAATTCGGCCTGGTGCGAAAGAGCCGCGGCCACCGGCGACACTCAGAACGCCGATGACGCCCGCAGGATTGGCCGCAGCAGCCGCGGTCGCAGCCAAACCGCCTGACGACCAGCCCAACAGCAACACATGATCGGGGTCCACCCAAGGCTCACGCCGAAGCGCCGCTACCGCACCGGCAACATCTTCGCCTGCCGTACGTGCCACCTCCAGATAGTCCCGATTGTCGCATGTTCCTGACATATGTTCGGCATACGGCCCCTCGGAACGTCCGAAACCGCGGCGCATGATCGAGACCGCCGCGTAACCTCGTTGCGCGAAGGCAACCGACGGGCCGTTAAGCCGGGCTGGCGATTGGCGGGCAATCGTCGCCAAAAAAGTCGGACCATCACCGCGAGGCGTCCCATGAATCAGGACGACCAGCGGGAAGCGCCCGGGTCTGTCGGGGCGGATCACGAGACCTTCGAGAGTTACCTTGCGTCCATCGGGCAGATCGATCGCAATGGCCATTGGAGCGCGGATCAAACCAGGCAGCACTGTTTCCTTGGCGGCCGCGCCTGTCATGAGCAAGACGAGCAAGCCGAAAACGTAAACACAGCGTCGCATTTACTTTCTCCCCGTCATGAGCAATTCGACAGACCCCGAGATGCTCGCTGGCTTGCGCAAGTGATCCTGCGTCCTATGCAGCCTATGCAGCCTCCACACCGCACCACCCCGCCACGAACAGCGCGATCGCCCGCGTGGTCTTGCGCAGCGACTCGATTTCGACCCGCTCGTTGAAGCCATGCATCGCCTCCGCGGTCGCCCCGTAGCACAAGCTCGGGATGCCCGCATTGAGGCCATAGAACCGCGTATCGGTCAGTGCAGTGAACGCCAGCTCCTTCATCGGCCCGCCGCAGACGGTCTCGTGGACCGAGCGCAGCACCGCCTCGGGTTCGCCGGCGTCCGTCAGCTCATAACCTTCGGAGAGGAAGCCGGACCACTCCACCGCGGGCGGGTTCTTCGCCAGGAACGGATGTTTTTTCGCGGCCGCTTCGACGCACGCAACGATCTCGGCCTGATGATCGGCAATCGACCAGCCGGGCAGCACGGCGATCCGGCAATCCAGGTCACACCATGCCGGCACTGACGAGGCCCAGTCGCCGCCCTTGATGATCCCCGGATTGAAGTTGATCGGGTGTTTCACGACCTTGAAGTGTCTGTCGCTTGCCGCGCGCCTGTTCCATTCCTCTTCCAGCACTTCAAGTGCTTGAACGAGGTGATACGCCGCCTTGATCGCGTTGGCGCCCGCCCCCGCCTCGAACACATGCACCGGCTTGCCGCGCACCTTGAGGCGAAA
This sequence comes from Afipia massiliensis, assembly GCF_014203115.1. Classification (GTDB taxonomy): domain Bacteria; phylum Pseudomonadota; class Alphaproteobacteria; order Rhizobiales; family Xanthobacteraceae; genus Afipia; species Afipia massiliensis. Next base: position 302,436 of record NZ_JACHIJ010000002.1, read on the forward strand.
CCAGATCACGCCGACCTGCGAACGGACCAGCTTGCCGTTGGTCGGCTCCGGGATGAAACAGCAGTCAGCACGATAGCCGCGCTGCACTGTCGAGAGAGCGCCGACTCCGGTGCTCTCTTCTTCGATGACGGATTGAAAATGAATCCGCGCCGTCGGCCTCAGCCCCGCCGCGCGCAGCGCATCCAGCGCATAAAGCGCGGCGATGGTGCCGGACTTCATGTCCCCCGCACCGCGCCCATACAGCCAGCCATCCTTCACGGTCGGCGTGAACGGCGGCGTGTCCCACATGTCGAGCGGACCGGCCGGCACCACATCGCAGTGGCCTTGCAGGATCAGCGAGCGGCCCGCCTCGCGCGCCGGACGATAGGTCCCGACCACCGTGCGAGCCTTGGAGAAATCATGCTCGATCGGACCATAGCCGCGCAGGTCCTTCAGATCTTTCGTGTCGATATGCCAGTCATCGACCTCGTAGCCGCGCGCGCGCAGCAGGTCGCCCATCATGTCCTGACACGGGCCTTCCGCGCCGCGCGTCGAGGGAATGGATGAAAACTGTTTCGTGGTCTCGATCTGCCGGTCGAAGGCATCGTCGATCGCATCGATAATACGGCGCTGGGTGTCGCTCGTCGTTGTTTTGGCGTCCATCGCGTTTCGTCCCTTCATGCGTCTGCGCGCAGATTATTGGCACGAGTGTAGCCAACTTTACGGGACTGTTGGAAGGGAGGCGATGACTTGGGAGGTAAGTTGTTCCAGCCCCGTCATTGTGAGGAGCAAAGCGACGAAGCAATCCAGCCTCTGTCTTTCTCCGGACTGGATTGCTTGGCTTCGCTCGCAATGACGATGGGGGGCCGTCGTGACGGGTTAATACCCCACCGTAAACCGCTGCCTTGAGTGCGCTGGCTTCTCGACTTCATCGACGAGCGCGATGGCATAATCCTCGAACGAGATGCTGCTGCCCTTCTCGTTGGTCAGAAGCTGATCCTTGCCGAGACGGAATGTGCCGGTGCGCGGTCCCTCGACAAACAGCGCCGATGGCGAAAGAAACGTCCAGTCCAGTTCCGTCTCCTGACGCAACAGACCCAGGAACTCGCCGCCCTTGGTGGCCTCATCCTTGTAGATCGCCGGAAACTCCGGCGTCGACACCAACGTGACACCGGGCGCGACTTCAAGACTGCCGGCACCGCCGACCACCAGATAGCGCTTCGCGCCCGACGCCTTCACGGCATCGATCAGTTTGCGCGGATCGCTTTGCAGAAAATGCACGGCGCTGATGACCACGTCGTGCCCTTTGAGAAGACCAGTGAGATCATCCTTGTTGAATACGTCGCCCTTCTTCGGCGTGACGTTGACCTGCGCCTGAACCTTCTCCGGATTGCGGACGATGGCGGTGACCTCGTGGCCGCGGCGAGCGAGTTCCTGAAGGATGGGCGAACCGGCGCGGCCGGTGGCTCCGATCAATGCGACTTTCATTATGACGTCCTTTGCGATACGTGGTATCCTATCGATACCAACTAACGAATGGACATCAGATGCCCGCTGCCGGCGCCGCTGTGAAGAAGGCACTTTCCAGAGACATGGTCTCCCGCGAGAGACCGCTCGCCAAATCCGCGCGCGCGGCCAAGGCTTCGCGGGGCAACTGGCCGGCAAATCCCTACGCGCAGGATTGCCCAACGCGGCTGGTGCTCGATCGCATCGCCGACAAATGGACCGTGCTGCTGCTGATCCTGCTCTCGCACCGATCGTGGCGCTTCAACGAGCTACGCCGCGAGATCGGCGGGCTTACGCAGAAGATGGCATCGCAGACTCTGAAAGGTCTTGAGCGCGACGGGCTCGTGACGCGCAAGGTGACGCCCACGGTTCCTGTAACGGTAGAGTATTCGATCACGCCGCTTGGGCGCACGCTGAGCGAAACCGTCGATGCGTTGCGGATCTGGGCGGAGCGGCACATGAGCGATGTCGCGAAAGCGCAGATACAATATGACCGAACCAAGGCACCAACTGTGTAGATTAGGTCACACACGCCGATTTTGTGCGGATGTTCTTCGTGCGTTCGCAAGAGTTGATGAGGCATTTACGGCTTGCGCGATAGGATCGTACATCATCGGCGACAATCGATGACGTCTCGCCGGCGATTGAGAATGAGCTCCCAGAATAAAGGAGAGCAATCATGCCAGCCTATGCACAGCATCACAAACAGCATCGCATCTTTCATGCGCCCACAACCGTGTGTCCAAGCTGCCTGAGCCTTCCCATGCAGATCACGGAGGTTCAGCCCCACTGGGACCTGGCGAGGGTGGACTTCGTCTATGAATGCCCGGCGTGCTGTACCGAAATACGGGAAACAGTGGCGAAGCACTAAACTTGCGCGTGCCGGTTCCCTTCGCCCATATCTTGCGGACATGCGCCGGCCGACCACGTCGGCGCATGCCGCAACTCAACCGCTGCCTATGAGAATCACGGTCGCCCGACTACGATGAGGCATGACCTTCGTCTACCTCATCATCGCAATCATTCTTGAAGTGATCGGCACCGCTGCGCTACAGGCGTCGGAGCAGTTCACCAAGCCGAAACCGCTGATCCTGACGGCGCTCGGCTACGCAGCCTCGTTCTATTTCCTGTCGCTGGTCCTGCGGACCATGCCAGTCGGGATCGCCTATGCGATCTGGTCCGGTCTCGGCATCGTGCTGATCACCATCGTCGGTCTCGTCTGGTTCGGCCAGAAACTCGACATGCCCGCCGTCATCGGCCTCGCGCTGATCATCGCAGGTGTCGGCACCATCAACCTGTTTTCATCAACGGTTTCGCATTGACGCATTGGAGAGCTACGCATGGACAACCGCAACATCCTCTACGCCGTCGTCGGTGCACTTGTGATCGCGGTCGGCGTGCTGGGCTACAAGGTCTATCAGGACAACAAGAAGCCGCAGGGCCTGCAGATCAACGTCGGCCCCGACGGGCTGAAGATCCAGAACAAGTGAGCTACGAATGAACGCAGTATCGTCGCCACGAACGCTCTTGCTCGCAGCAGTCCTGTCGCTTGCGGCGACTGCCTCCGCCCGCGCCGACATTGTCGGCCGTGAAGCCGACATCACCAACCTGCGGCTCGGCCAGAAGATCTATGTCGATGACGGATCCTGCCCCTCGGGGCAGATCAAGGAAGTGTCAGGCCTTCGCCTCACCGCAGCCGGCGTCGAAGCTTCCCGCAAATGCGTCGACCGCAAGGGCAAGCGCTAGATCGTTCGGCCGCCATCCACCGGCAGCACCACGCCGGTAATGAAGTCCGCATCGTCCGACGCCAGATAGACACACGCCTTGGCGATATCATCCGGCTGGGACATACGGCCGAGCGGAATCGTCGCGATGAACTTCGCGCGGTTTTCCGGCGTGTCCGGCACACCCATGAATGTTTCGAGCAGCGCAGTCTCGCCCATCACCGGCGCAACGCAGTTGACCCGTATCTTGTCGGGCGCAAGTTCGGCCGCCATCGCGCCGGAGAGCAGGTTCACCGCACCCTTCGAGCCGTTGTACCAGGTGAGCCCCGGACGCGGACGGATGCCGCCGGTCGAGCCGATGTTGATGATGCAGCCGCCACCCTGCTTGCGCATCAGCGGCACGGTGGCGTTCGTCATGTGATAGATCGATTTGACGTTGACCGCGAACACGCGATCGAACTCGTCTTCGGTCACGTCCATAATCGGCTTGTTGCGAAACGACCAGCCCGCGTTGTTGACCACGATGTCGAGCCGTCCGAATTTCTCGACCGCTGTCGCAACGGCCCTGTCGATGTCGTCACGCTTCGAGACGTCGCCGGCCACGGCGACGGCGCCGCCGGTGTTCGCGGCGACGCGCGCCGCGCCCTCGCCGTTCAGATCGAGGATCACGACCTTGGCGCCCTCGTCCACGAAAAGCCGTGCAATGGCCGCGCCAAATCCCGATGCGCCGCCTGTGACCAGCGCAACCTTGTTCTTGAGACGCATGATATCCGCCCTTTTGATTTTCATTTTGTTGTCCGGCAAGGGTCGATCAAACCACCCCCAAACGCAAGAGCGCCGCGCGTCACTTCTGATTCGAAATCGCGCAAGGCAATTCGATGATTTATCTCCCGGCTTTTCGTCGTACGAATTCGCACTTTCAGCGTGACCGCCGGCTTCATCGTCCTACAGTTGCAAAGCGCGGCGAATGAGTCCGGCGCCGTCGTGATGAACGTGACTCCGGACCGGGAGGCGAAATCATGTCGGGCATGCTTGTTACCCTGCTGATTCAGATCATCGGCGGCGCCATCGGCGGAAATGTCGTCGGCGGCGCGGCCAAGAACATCGATCTTGGCACCATGGGGAATACCATCGCCGGTGCTATCGGCGGCGGTGTGGGCGGGCAGATTCTCGGAATGCTGATTCCGATGCTGGCCAATACGGCTGCGACACCGGACATCGGCGCGATCATCGGTCAGGCCGCGGGCGGCGGCGTTGCCGGTGCGGTACTTACCGCAATCGTCGGTATGATCAAGAACAGGTCGGCGGCGTAAAGTTCGCAACGGCACCGTTCGTCATTCAGCGCTCTATCCAGAAATGAAATCGCTGCATTTCTGGATGGTGTCGTTGCCGCCCCAGGGCATGATCGGAATAGAGGACGTCGAGTTCTTCGGCGAGCCCTCGATCAGCCTGTCGGAGTAGACCATGTAGACCAGCACGTTCCGCTTGGCGTCGCAGCCGCGCACGATCTGCATCTTCTTGAAGAACAGCGAGCGGCGCTGCCGGAACATGTCCTCGCCTTGAGCCGCCTTGGCCTTGAAGCGGATCGGTCCGATCTGACGGCAAGCCAGCGAGATGTCCGAGACCTCCTCGGCAAGCCCGAGCCAGCCCTTGTAACCACCCTTCTCCGGCACCGTGAAATGACACGCCACGCCTTCGACCGCCGGATCATCGACGCCGTAGGTCGCGAGTTTGTCGTCCGGGCTGAGTAGCTTGAACACGGTGGAGCGGCGGAAGATCAGGTCCGGCTCGTCAGCCGCCACCACAGGCGTTGCGGCCAGCCAGACAATAGCGGTGGCCAACAGCGCGGCGGCTGTCATTCGGGTCGAACGGAAAGGCATCAGCGGGCTCCACGGGAGGGTCTTCGAAACATGGCTCGGGACGACTGCCCCGCGCCGGGAACCCCTCATGTGGGGTGGCGTCGGCGGCGTTGGAAGGCACGGGATTGTGACCGCCACCAAGTGGCCGTTAAGCGCTTTTGAAGGCTCCCCGGCTAGCATTTGAGCACCGTGAATCACGCAGAATGCGGTACCGAGACCCGGGACGGCGATGAACATTCAGCCGATTGGCGACACTAATACTGGAATCAATTGAGGAATTTCGCGTGTACGGCAATCGGCTACCTTCTCCGAACGAACAGCAGAAAACGATCGGCACAACCTCCCCTTTTGGCAGTGACATCAGTTCCCGTCCGGCCCGATCCGGGGGCCTACGAACCGCATGGCTCGCGGCAACGCTGACCGCCGGATTTGCACTGCCTGCCGACGCCCAGATGTTCTGGCCGACGGACCCCGGCAGCGATTATTACGTCGAGCCGCCGCTAATGGAACCGCGCCGCCCGCGCGTCGCGCGCACCCGACAGAAGCTGCCCGATGCGCCCAAGGACACCGCCAAACCGGTCGGGCCGATCGTCATCGCGATCTCGATCGAAAACCAAAAGGTGAAAATCTACGACCAGAACGGCTTGTTCGCGGAGTCGCCGGTGTCCACCGGCATGCAAGGCCATTCGACGCCGACGGGCGTGTTCAGCATCATCCAGAAGAACAAATACCACCGCTCGAATATCTACAGCGGCGCGCCGATGCCCTACATGCAGCGCCTCACCTGGTCCGGCATCGCGCTGCACGCCGGCGCACTGCCCGGTTACCCGGCGTCGCACGGCTGCATCCGCATGCCGATGAATTTCGCGATGCGGATGTGGGGCTGGACCCGCATGGGCGCGCGCGTGATCGTCACCCCCGGCGAAATCTTGCCGATCGATGTCTCTCATCCGCTGCTGATCACGCGCAAGCCGGACACAAGGCCGGTCGCAGCCGCGCCCGCGCTGGACAAGCAGGCCTCGACGCTGAAGTCCGACCGCTCGTCGATCCTCGATGCCGCCACTCACGAAAAGCCGCAACTGAGGCTGACATCGATTTCCGAAGGCGCGCCCATTCGCACAGCCGACGCCAGCGGAGAATTTCCGCAAAAGAGCGATGCGGACACCGTCGTCGCGCAAGATTCCGGTCGGGAAACTCCCAAGGTCGCATCGTCGGTCACCCCGAACGACGACGCGAAGAAAGATGACGCGAACAAGACTGACGCGCCCGACAATAAACCTGTCGATGACAAACTCGCCGACCAGAAAGGCGAAGCCCCGAAGATCGACAAGGACCAGACCCGCGCCACTGATCCTCTAGCATCACCCAGCGTCCCGCTCGAAGGAACGGCGGAATTTATCGGTCCGGTGAAACCCCGTACCGGTCATGTTGCGGCCTTTGTCAGCGCTAAGGAGAACAAAATCTACGTGCGGCAGAATTTCGAACCGTGGTTTGAAGCACCGGTCACCATCGCCGCATCGGATCGCCCGCTCGGCACGCACGTCTTCACGGTCCGCACGGACAAGGCCGATCCCGATGCGCTGCGCTGGTCGGTTGTCTCGCTCCCCGTGCCCGTGCGCGCGGCCGAAGAAACTCCCCGGCGCAGGCGCGGCGAGCCTGCCGCCGCCATCACAACGACGGCTCCACCGTCGTCGCCAACGGAGGCACTCGATCGCCTGACCATCCCTGAAGACGCCATGAAGCGGATCGCATCTGCGCTTGCGCCGGGCGGCTCGATCACCGTGTCGGATCGCGGCCTTGGCGACGAGACTGGCCGGGGAACGGACTTCATCGTCCCGCTGCGGTAATGCGCGGGAATGACCGGGATCTTCTTTCGGCGTCAAACTGCCATGGAACCCGGTTGGCTTTCGGTGCGGCCTTGCGATAGAACCCGCAAATCATGACAGCCTTCCCCGACACCCAGACCTCAGCAACACCCTCCTCCAAGGACCCGCGGCGTGACGCGCTTGCCAGGCTGACACCGTTCGGCTGGACCGGCGGCATGGCTGTCATTTTCATTGGCCTCGCGCTGTCGTTTTTCCTGGCCGGCTATTTTGTTATCTACTGGCGCAATGCCGACATGGATTTCATGATCGTCTACAACGCGCTCGTGCTGAACGAGGGCAAGCCGCAGGCGTTCTTCGATCACCCATCCTACTTCACCATCCTGTCGGTGAAGTCGTGGTTCCAGCTGATGCATTCGCTGGGTCTGCTCGATGCATGGAAGCTGTCGTCCATTCCCTCGGCGCTGAACGTCCCTGCCTTCGATGCCGCGATGACGAGCGCGGTTCGCGCCGGCCGCGTGGTGGCGTGGCTCACCGCAACGATCTTCGTCCTCGGCTTCGCCGCGCTCGCCCGCTGCATCTTCCGCGACTGGCGGATCGCGCTGCTGGCCACATTCGCGTTCGCATTCTCCGGCGGCATCGCGGTTCATATGCGTATTCTCCGCAGCGAACTGATCGCCGCGTGTTTGTTCACGCTCGCACTGATGCTGCTGATCGCCGTGAGCCGCCGCGCCAGCACCTGGCGTCCACTCGCGCTCGCGGGCGCGGCCGCGCTGTGCGTGCTCGGATTGCAGAACAAGGTTCAGATCATTCTGCTGATCGCGGGACTCCCATTGATGATGCTGCCGTTCGGTACGCCGGAGAGCATCAGCACAGCGTTCTGGAACAACTCGGCTCGGGCATGGATCGCGACGCTCGGTGCAGCCGTTGTCGCGGCTTTGATGCTCAGCCTTGCGTGGCCGCTGATTGCCGCGGGGCTCGAGCCGGAATCGATGGACATTGCCCAGCTTAACGCGCTGATCGGCGGCAAATTCGGGGTGTATCAGGTTGCCCTGCTCTGCTGGATCGGCCTCGCCATGATCGTCTACGCAGCGATTTGGCGGATCAGCCTCACCGAAACGCTGACGTCGATGTTCGCGGTTATCGCCGGCGCGTCACTCGGACTGCTCACGCTCTATCTGCAGTATGATCCGCAGAACGCGGTCGCGGTGATCAATCCCATCGAGAAAATGCTGGTATTTGCGGACGCGCCGGCGACCACGGCGACCGAAGGCGGCAAGATTCTAGCGGCCATCAGCCTGCTGTTCGACGGCGTCATTTCCGTACTCAAGCGGTATACGTTCGTCCTGTTCACGTCACCGCGCCCGACCGTGTTCCTGACATGGCTGGTCATTCCCGGCATCGTTTATGCGTGGCTCAAAGGCGAACGACAGGTCGCAATCCAGGCGATGCTGCTGCTACTGTCAGCCATCGGCATCGATGCGCTTGGCGTGCGGCGCAACCTCAAGGCCGAATACTTTATTCTGACCGATCCGCTCATCATTCTGGCCGGCGGACTCCTGCTGGAAAAGCTGAACGACCTGCGGTGGAGCAAATGGGCCTATCCGATCGGCGCGGCGCTGATCGTCGCCCATGTGGCTATCAGCCAGGCCGAGCCAGTGAAGCATGTCATGAAGCGCAGCGGCCCCGAATACATCTGCGAGTGGAACGAGTACTACGAACCGGAATTGCCGATGCCATGGTGCGACAAGCCGCCAAAGCGTCCGTGAGAACTGTCACGGCTTCTTGAAACTTGGGACGGCGGCAATCCGTTATCTTGAGCGACAGTCTCTCAGGGAGCGCATCATGATCGACCGCCGAAGTGTGATAACGGCCATTGCGGCTGGCGCAGCACTCCCGCTCGCGACGCGATCCGTCTTCGCGCAGGCTGCGATGAGCCGCATGACCGCCTACGGCTTTTCATTCCAGAGCCTGAAGGGCGGCGACATCCGCCTCGCCGACTTCGCGGGCAAGCCGCTGCTGGTGGTCAACACCGCCTCGCTCTGCGGCTTCACTCCGCAATATGCGGGACTGCAGGAGATCTGGACGAAGTTTCGCGACCGCGGCCTGACTGTCATCGGCGTCCCCTCCAACGACTTCGGTGCGCAGGAGCCCGGCGGCGCAAGCGACATCACGCACACCGCCGAGCAGACCTACCACGTCAGCTTCCCGATCACGGCCAAGACCTCCGTGAAAGGACCGAACGCCCATCCGTTCTACAAATGGGCAGCGACCGAGCGCCCGGCCGATCTGCCAGGCTGGAATTTTCACAAGTATCTCGTCGGCCGTGACGGCCATATCGCCGATGCGTTTTCCTCCCGCGTCGAGCCGACCGACACGCGCGTCGTGACCGCGATTGCCCGCGCCCTGACAGCCTGACGGAACTCTCAAGTCTCCAGAATTAACCCTGCCAACGCGCCGGTTGAAAATCGATTGGCGCGATAAACGATGTGGGTCTAGGCTCATGTCCGGGACTACGGCAGCGTCCGCCGGGCCGGACGCGAGGATTTTGCGTTCGGGGGTATTTCCATGCGCATCAAGGCAACCGTTTTCGCCGCCAGTGTCATCTCGGTCTGCGCCTTCACCAGCGTCTGGTCACAGGCCCTCATCCCGCAGCGCACCACCCCACCGCCGGCCAAAGCCACAGCTCCAACGCCGGCGCCGGCCGCGACAACTGCAACCGCACCCGCGCCAACGCCTGCACCAACACCGATAAAGGCCAATTGCGCTAACCCGAACGCCATCGGCGTATCGCGCGTGGTGCAGATCGACACCACCGGTGGCCCCGGCTTCGGCTTCGAACATTTCAAACAGCTCGACTTCCTGCGCGACAAGGAAGTGGTGCTAACGTTCGATGACGGTCCATGGCCGGTGAACACGCCATCGGTTCTCAAGACGCTTGCCGACGAATGCGTCAAGGCGATCTTCTTCCCGATCGGCAAGCATGCGACCTACTATCCCGAGATTCTCAAGCAGGTCGCCGCGGAAGGTCACACCATCGGCGCGCATACGTGGTCGCACGCCAACCTCGCCAACAAGAAGCTGACCGACGACCAGCGCAAGGACGAAATCGAGAAGGGGTTCAGCGCCGTGAAGTGGGCGCTGGGAGCCGCGCCCTCACCGCTGTTCCGGTTTCCCGCGCTCCAGCATCCGCCTGCGATGGTGACGTATCTCGGCGAGCGCAACATTTCGATCTGGTCGTGCGATCTCGACTCGTTCGACTTCAAGGCCAGCAAGGCCGAGAAGATCATCGAGAACGTGATGAACAAGCTCGAGAAGAACGGCAAGGGCATCGTACTGATGCACGACTTCCAGAAGCATACCGCAGAAGCGCTGCCCGAGTTGATGAAGCGGCTGAAGGCAGGCGGCTACAAGGTGGTACAGGTCAAGGCCAAGGCGCCGATGCAGACCATCGCGAAATACGACGAGGAGTTGGTCAAGGACGTGAAGCTACCGACGGTCAGCGCGCGCCCGGTCAACAGCGTCGTGCAGACCATTTCGGAATAGCAGCAAACCCGCACTTGCGGCTTTTCCGAAAATGGCTAAACCGCATCTCATGCGCATCGAAGGCTATGTGATCCTTTCCGCCGACGGCATGCTCGCGGACGCCAGTGGTATCATGCCGCCGGAACTGAAGTTCGAGGCCGATCAAAGGTTTTTCGAATCCGCCCTCGATGCGGCGGACCTGATCGTGCATGGACGAAACTCATTCGAGGATCAGCCGCGCTCGCCCGACCGCACGCGCATCGTGCTGACGCGAACCGTACCGGACCTCGCCCGCGATCCCGCTAATCCCAAGGCGACGTTGTGGAATCCCGCCGGCGCTTCGTTCGAAGACGCCTGCCGCAAGAGCGGCGTGACGACCGGAACCGCGGCGATCATCGGCGGCCCCGTTGTGTTCGAGATGTTCATGGACCGCTTCGATACGTTCTGGCTGTCGCAGGCGCACAACGTGACGATCCCCCGCGGGATGGGCGGATTTCTCGAGATACCGTCGCGTTCGCCGCAGACCATTCTGGCCGCCCACGGCCTCAAGGCTGACGAGGTCCGCGTGCTCGACGCGGAACGGCGCGTCGATGTAACGGCGTGGCGGCGGAGCTAGACGTCCGTATATCGGCCGCTGTCTTCCATCGCGACCGGACGCGGGTACCCTGCGATCACCAGCAGCCCGCCGATCACTGAGAGATTCTTCAGCGCATGGATCATGTTGTTGATTCGATCGGCGCCGGTCATATCCCAGAAATTATGGAAGTAGAACGTCGCCAGTGCGACGAACAGCACCAGCACCCAGGCGAAGAACCGCGTGCCGAAATTCAGCGCGATGAACAATCCGGCGGCGACTTCCAGGACGCCGGCCAAAATTGCCAGCATCTGCGCGGTCGCCATCCCGGTGATGCCCTCAAGCTGGGTGGTGTATTGCGTCAGCATCGCCGGAAGGACGACCTTCTCGGTGATCGCCTGCGTGGTCGATGCGATATCGAATAGCTTGGAGGCCCCGGAAAACACAAACAGGACGACGAACAGAACACGTCCGACTGTGACTATGGCTGGCATTTATCGCCCCTGCTGAAATCCCGCGAACAGGACTATACAGGAGTTACCGTCAACCGAACAGCGTCGGCTGTTGCCGTCCCGCCCGCTCCTGCGCCTCGACCGCGGCGACCGCCGTCATGTTGAGAATGCCCCGCGCTGTCACCGACGGCGTCAGGATATGGGCCGGACGCGTGGGTCCGATCAGGATTGGCCCGACAGGAAGTGCGTCGGCGAGAATCTTGATCATCTGATACGCGATATTGGCCGCGTCCAGGTTCGGCATGATCAGGATGTTGGCCGACCCTTCGAGCCGCGAATGCGGCAGCACGAGCTTGCGCGACAGCTCGGTCAGCGCGGAATCGCCGTGCATCTCGCCGTCGGCTTCGATCTCGGGGTGGTCATTCACCAGTATCTCGGTCGCGCGCCGCATCTTCTGTGCCGACGCTGAATCGTAGCTGCCAAAGTCCGAATGCGACAGGAAGGCCACCTTCGGCTTGATGCCGAACCGCTGGACGTGCACGGCGGCGAGCGCCGCCATTTCCGCCAGTTCTTCCGCGGTCGGGTTGGGACGAATCTGGGTATCGGCGATGAAGTACGCGCCCTTGCTGGTGATGACCAGCGCCAGCGCCGAATAGTCCGCAAGGCCCGGCGTGACCCCGATGATCTCGCGAATGCGCCGCAGATGGCTCATGTAGCGGCCATCGACGCCGCACAGCATGGCGTCGGCCTCGCCGCGTGCCACCGCAAGCGCCGCGATCACGGTCGCATTGGTACGCACCAGCGTCCGTGCGGCTTCCGGTGTGATGCCGTGCCGCCCGGCCAGATCGATGTAGGTTTGCACGTAGGAGCGATAACGCGGATCGTCCTCTGGATTGATCAGATCGAAATCGCTGCCGGGGTTGATCGAAAGACCGAACCGCTTGATGCGCGTTGCGACCACCGACGGACGTCCGACCAGAATGGGGCGCGCCAGCTTTTCCTCAAGCACGACTTGAACAGCACGCAACACGCGCTCGTCCTCGCCCTCGGCGTAGATCACGCGGACTGGTTGGGTCTTGGCCTTCGCGAACACCGGCTTCATGACCAGACCGGAGCGGAACGCGAAGCGGTCGAGCTGTTCGATATAGGCGTCGAAATCGGTGATCGGCCGCGTCGCGACGCCGGAGTCCATCGCCGCCTGCGCCACCGCGGGCGCGACGCGCAGGATCAGCCGCGGATCGAACGGGCTCGGGATCAACGAGCCGGGACCGAATCCCTGCGTCTCACCGCCATCGAACCGCACCACGACATCGGACGGTGGATCGCGCGCAAGCTGCGCCAGCGCATCCACTGCCGCACGCTTCATCTCCTCGTTGATCGCGGTCGCACCAACATCGAGCGCGCCCCGGAAGATAAACGGGAAGCAGAGAACGTTGTTCACCTGATTGGGAAAATCGGAACGCCCGGTGCAGATCATTGCGTCGGGGCGCACTTTGCGCGCCTCGTCCGGCATGATCTCCGGCGTCGGATTGGCGAGCGCCATCACCAGCGGCTTGTCCGCCATCTCCTTGACCATCTCGGGCTTGAGCACGCCGCCGGCCGACACACCGAGGAACACGTCCGCGCCGCCGATGACATCGGCCAGCGTGCGCTTGTCGGTCTTCTGCGCGTAGACCGCCTTCCACTTGTCCATCAGCGTATTGCGGCCTTCATAGACAAGGCCGTCGATGTCGCAGACCCAGATGTTCTTGCGCTGTGCGCCGAGCGACACGAGCAGATTCAGGCAGGCGATCGCTGCAGCACCCGCGCCGGACGCGACGATCTTGATGTCTTCGATCTTCTTGCCGGTCAGCATCAGCGCGTTGCGGATCGCTGCGCAGACGATGATCGCAGTGCCGTGCTGGTCGTCGTGGAAGACCGGGATTTTCATCCGCGCCTTGAGCTGCTCCTCGATCTCGAAGCACTCCGGGCCTTTGATGTCCTCAAGGTTGATGCCGCCGAACGTCGGCTCCAGCGCCGCCACCGTCTCCACCACGCGCGCGATGGTGTCGGCGGCGATCTCGATGTCGAACACATCGATGCCGGCGAATTTCTTGAACAGGACCGCCTTGCCTTCCATCACGGGCTTGGACGCGAGCGGACCGATATTGCCGAGGCCAAGCACGGCGGTGCCGTTGCTGACGACGGCAACAAGATTGGAGCGGGTCGTAAGTTCGGCAGCCATCGCCGGATCGGCGGCAATCGCCTCGCAGGCCGCGGCAACACCCGGCGAATAGGCCAGCGCGAGATCGCGCTGGTTGGCAAGCGGCTTGGTCGCCTGAATCTCGAGTTTACCGGGCCGTGGAAGGCGATGGTAAGCCAACGCCGCGAGGCGAAGTTCTTCAGACAAGTTAGACGCCATACTCAATTCCTCACGCGTCCCAAGTAGGATCGCTACCTACGGATCAGGAGCGCCACAGATGCCGCAATAATCGCAGAAAGCACTGTCGCTACCGCAGTAACCAACGCCGCATTGCGCTCTATCCAAGTCTTGTCGCTATTGCTTTGGTTCGAACCCTGCGCAGTCAATTCGTTCCGGGGAAGCGTTATCACGTATACTGGTCGGTAGGCTCCATCAGCCCTAATATACTCAACATCTGCCTCCAACACAGATTGTCTTTGACGTGGCACCGGCAAAGACCTTGGTTTTTCGCGACCGTTATCGTTTGAAATCGAAGTCGCAGCGCTATGAACTTCCAACAATTGCGTCGCTAGCTTTTCTTTCAGCAACGATTCCATTTCGGAGACATTGATTTCGCCCTTCTCAAATGCACGATCTGCAGCTTCGAGCGCTGCATAATAGGGCTGTTTGTTAGCTGCTATTTGTTCAGGAATAGTTGTAGTACCTGGTACGCGATATCCCAGTCTCGCGCACAACAACATGTACGACACTATTCTCGCCGTTCTTCCATTTCCATCTGCAAAAGGATGAATCCAATTCAACCGCCATAGCGCATATGCAGCCAGATGGACCGCACTTTTTTGCGAATTTTCATTTATGTATTCGCAAAAGTCCTCGATAAAGATCGGGACTTGCGTAGGATCAGGTGGCTCGTGCTTCGATCCACTTATTTTGATAGGCGTGGATCTAAATGTCCCAGCGTATCTATTGATACCTTCTAAGACTACGCGGTTGAGTATCAAAAGATTGCTGATCTTGAGCTTGTATTTTTCTGCAGCAAGCCATTGATCGAGAATTTCCATTCCCACGTCAAATTGACGCAAGGCATTACGAGCTTCCGCTAGAGCCAGTTCCGCAGGGTCATGGATCAGAACCGGCTCGCCAGCTTCGCTATGCCGGTCACCGTCTGACACGTTGCTGGTCATAATCTTACTTGGTCAGAGGACTAGGAGCTGCAGTCCGTTCATCAACAATTTGTTTTCGACCTGCCGCAATCTCATCGGCGGCCCGTCTAATGAATTCTCGAGTTACATCGCTATTTTCTATAGCCGCACTCCCATAAGCAAAGCTTCGCCGCTGCTGCTCTTGCTCTTCTGCAGACATCCTAACATTTCGGGCAAATTCCATAAGCTTTTCAAGGCTGCTCGTCATGGGGAACCTTCGATTCTTGGTATTCGAGTTTTGACCCAAAGTTTCTGCGAAGTCTTAACGCTTTGCAAGAAACTTCAGTTTTGCGGCAGATTGAGCCTGATATGAAGCTCGCGCAACTGCTTGAGCGCGACTTCCGATGGCGCGCCCATGAGCAAATCTTCAGCACGCTGGTTCATCGGGAAAAGCGAAATTTCGCGCAGGTTGTTCGTGCCGCAAAGCAGCATGACGATACGATCGACACCTGCAGCCATGCCGCCATGCGGCGGAGCGCCGTACTGGAACGCGCGATACATGCCGCCGAAACGCTCAATGACCGTTTCCTCGCCATAACCGGCGATTTCGAACGCCTTCACCATCGCGTCTGGGCGATGGTTGCGAATGCCGCCCGACGCAATCTCGTAACCGTTGCAGGCGATGTCGTACTGAAACGCATTGATCGTGAGCGGATCCTGCGTCTGCAACGCTTCCATGCCACCTTGCGGCATCGAGAACGGGTTGTGCGAGAAGTCGACCTTCTTGTCTTCCTCGTTGTATTCGTACATCGGGAAGTCGACGATCCAGGCGAGTTCGAACCGGTCCTTGTCGATCAGGTTCAGCTCTTCGCCGAGCTTGGTGCGCGCGAGACCTGCGAACTTCCAGAATTTCTGCGGATCGCCGGCGACGAAGAACGCCGCATCGCCTTCCTTGAGGCCAAGCTGTTCGCGGATTGCAGCGGTGCGCTCCGGGCCGATGTTGTTGGCGAGCGGGCCTGCCCCCTCACCGCCTTCGCGCCACATGATGTAGCCAAGGCCCGGCTGGCCTTCACCCTGCGCCCACGAGTTCATGCGATCGCAGAATGCGCGCGAACCGCCGCCCGGTCCGGGGATCGCCCAGACCTGATTGGTCGCGTCTTCGAGCATGCGCGCGAACACCTTGAAGCCCGAACCACGGAAATGCTCGGACACATCCTGCATCACCAGCGGATTGCGCAGGTCCGGCTTGTCGGTGCCGTATTTGCGCAGCGATTCGGCGAACGGAATGCGCGGCCACTTCTTGGTGACCGGCTTGCCCTTGGCGAAATCCTCGAACACACCGGTAATCACCGGCTCCATCGCCGCGAAAACATCGTCCTGCGTGACGAAGCTCATCTCAACGTCGAGCTGATAGAACTCGCCCGGCAGACGGTCTGCGCGCGGGTCTTCGTCGCGAAAGCATGGCGCGATCTGGAAGTAACGGTCGAAGCCCGACATCATCAGCAATTGCTTGTACTGCTGCGGGGCCTGCGGCAGCGCGTAGAACTTGCCGGGATGAATCCGTGACGGCACCAGAAAGTCGCGCGCGCCTTCCGGTGACGACGCGGTGAGGATCGGCGTCTGGAATTCAAAGAAGCCGGCCGTTTTCATCCGCGCGCGCATCGAGTCGACGATAGCGCCGCGCGTCATGATGTTCTGGTGCAGCTTCTCGCGGCGCAGATCGAGGAAGCGGTACTTGAGGCGGATTTCCTCGGGATACTCCTGATCGCCGAACACCGGCATCGGCAGTTCACCCGCCTCGCCCAGCACTTCGATGTCCGCGATGAACAGTTCGACCATGCCGGTCGGCAGGTCGGCATTGTCCGTGCCCTCAGGGCGGCGGCGCACTTTGCCGTCAATCTTCACCACCCACTCAGCGCGCAGCTTTTCGGCCAGACCGAATGCCTTCGAATCCGGATCGACCACGCATTGCGTCATTCCGTAATGGTCGCGCAGGTCGATGAACAGCAGTCCACCGTGGTCGCGGATGCGGTGACACCAGCCGGACAGCCGGACCTCTTGACCAATGTCGGCTTCGCGGAGCGCGCCGCAGGTGTGGGAACGATAACGATGCATGGAAATCCTGGAAAACGGCGTCAGAGACAAGAATCAGGGGATATGGGCGCTAGTGGTGCGCGCGCAGGGTTTACCCGAGCGAAGGGAACGCGGCAACCGCATGGTGCCGGTTACCCTCCCGTATGGCGGGAAAAAGCTTAATAAAAACAATGTACCCGCTGCCCCGGTCGCAGATGGGCCATCAACTGTCGCTAGGGCTCCCGCTGGCCCTGCTGGATCACGATGGTCGGCACCCCGAATGTGCCGGTCCGCACCGTGAAGACCCGGGTGCCCGGTTTGCGTCCCTCTCGCGGCTCGGAGACGTCCAGCCCCGCCCCGAGAAGCCGCGCCCGGGTGGCCTCAATGTCTGCCACGCGCCAGGACACGCCGTAGATCTTGTCCGGGCCGTCCCCTCTGCCGTCCTTGGTGCGATGGATGACCTCGAAGACCAGACCGCCGGTTTTAAAGAACAGAAAGCGCGTACCTAATGCGGCAATGGTCCGGTCCAGCTTCATGTCGAGGCCGAGCCGCGCGCCGTACAGCGCCGCTGTGCGCTCGGGATCGGGCGTCGCTATCACCAGATGATCGAGCGAAGTGACCGGCGCCGGGGCTGTCTCTGGCGACCGCGCCAGCCGTTCCGCGCGCTCAAGAAAGAACAGCCGGATACCGTGGGTCGACTCCGCCGACGCGCGCGTCCGCTTCCACGCCAGCGAGCGGTGGGATGCAAGATCATTGCTGGCGCCGTTGCTGATGTCGTCCGGTGCAAGGCCGAGCCGCGTGAGGCGATGATGCGCCTTTGCGATGTCGTCGACACCGAAAGCAAGACTGGCGAGCCCCTCGCCTTGCTTGTCGAGCGCGGCGCGCACGCGATCGGCGGCTTCGCCTTCACCCGCAGGCGCCATCAGTTCGAGCGACGTGTTGTCGAGCACGAAAATAGCGATGGCTGCACCATTGCTTTGCGCGCGCCACATCGGCGCACGGCCAAGCAGCGTTTGATAACCAGCGACACCCGCTTCGATGTCGCGAACCAGAACGACGGCGTGATCAAGTCCAGTAATCATGATGGTGCTCGCATGTGGAGCCGCACCTAATCATGCTCGCGCGTGCAATGCAGCCCCCTTGCGGCTGCGCATGCCTCCCTTGATTTCACCTTGCGGAATGTTGCGCTAACGATCCTGCCGGCAGCGCCACTCGCGCTTGCCCTTCGTCTTGATGCGTTGGTCGGCACGGCAGGCTTCGGATAGGTCGAGATCGTGAAACGTGCGGGCCTTCACGCCGAGATTGATCGTCGCGTTGAGATTGACGTGGGGTCGCATCGGGATGTGGGTGCCGGTGTTGACCGCGAGGTTATTCGCCATGGCCATGACGGGAACCAGCGATGCGATCAGGAAGCCCGCGGCTCCCACACCGACAAGAGATTTTCCGGCCATGACAATTGCTCCCTGAAATAGTGCATTGCGGCAATGACCTATTGGTCGTACGGCGTGCATCCCCGGTTCAGCGGTGGACAAAAGATGTCCCGGGCCATGACCTATGGGCTTGCCCGATCAGCCGATTTTCGCATGGAAAATTCCGTTCAAGGCGTCCATAACCCCCGCATGGAAATGATCACCACCACGGACGAACTCGCCGCAATCTGCAATCGCCTCGCCAAACACCACGTTATCACTGTCGATACCGAGTTTTTGCGCGAAACCACCTACTATCCGCTCCTCTGCGTCGTGCAGATGGCCAGTGCGGATGAGGCTGTCGTTGTAGATACCCTCGCCGAGGGAATCGACCTCAAGCCGTTCTTTGACCTGATGGCCAACGAGAACGTGCTCAAGGTGTTCCATGCCGCGCGGCAGGACATCGAAATCATCTTTCATCGCGCCGGCATCATCCCGCATCCGGTGTTCGACACCCAGGTCGCCGCCATGGTCCTCGGCTATGGCGATTCCATTGCCTACGATCAGCTGGTCGAGCGCATCACCGGGCATCGTCCCGACAAGACCCACCGCTTCACCGACTGGTCGAACCGTCCGCTCACGCAGGATCAGGTCACCTACGCCCTCGCCGATGTCACCCATCTACGCGACGTGTTTGCTGCACTCGACGCCGACCTCAAGAAGCGCGGCCGCAGCGAATGGGTCAGCGAGGAGATGGAAATCCTCACCTCGCCGAAGACCTACGACTTCCATCCTGAGCGCGCGTGGGAGCGTCTCAAGACCCGCGTCCGCAAGCCGAAAGAACTCGCCGTGCTGATGGAAGTCGCGGCGTGGCGCGAACAGGAAGCGCAAAGCCGCGACGTGCCGCGCTCGCGCGTGCTGAAGGACGACGCCATCGGCGACATTGCCACCCACGCGCCCACCAGCCTCGAGCGGCTCGCAGGTCTGCGTTCGCTGCCGAAAGGTTTCGACAAATCGAAATGGGGACAGGACATCGTCGCAGCGGTGAAACGCGGGACTGCACGCGACCTGTCGACATTGCCCAAGCTCGACAAGCCGCGCGGCAACACCAACGGCGCAGCAACGGTTGAACTGCTCAAGGTACTGTTGCGCATGACGTCGGAACGGCACGCCGTCGCCAGCAAGGTGATCGCGACCGTAGACGACCTCGAACAGATCGCAGCCGACGACAATGCCGATGTCGGTGCGTTACACGGCTGGCGTCGCGAACTGTTCGGCGAAGCAGCGCTGGCTTTGAAGAAAGGCCGCCTTGCGCTGGCCATCGACAAGGGACGTGTCGTACGGGTCGACCGGGAGTAAAGCTTCCGACTCGTCCTTTCTCCGCTCATTCCCGCGCAAGCGGGAATCCAGTTCTTGCCCTGGGTCCCCGCCTTCGCGGGGACGAACGGAATGAGCGTGTCTTGCGGCGTCAACGCATCTTCCGGCAAAAGCGCTTTAGCGCGTCTTGCGAAACGTCAGGTTGATGCGCTGATTGCCGAGCAGCGGATGCTCGCCGTCCGCCAGCGGCATCACGCCGTGATAAGCCAGCCGCGCTGGACCGCCCCACGCCACAACATCGCCATGCGTGAGCCGATAGCGCGCCGTCTTGTCGGATCGGTTCAAGCCGCCGAACAGAAATGTCGCGGGCAATCCCAGCGACACCGACACGATCGGCGCGTTGAAATCCAGTTCGTCCTTGTCCTGATGCAGCGAGAGCTTCGCGCCCGGCTCATAGCGATTGATGAGACAGGCATCGGGGCGGAAATCGGCGAAGCCTGCCTTGGCGGCTGCCTGTGCAGCCAGTCCCGCGAACACGTCCGGCATCTGCGGCCACGGGTTGCCGCTTTCGGGATCGATGGCGTCGTAGCGATAGCCGCCGCGGTCGCTGACCCACCCCACCCTGCCGCAATTGGTCATTGCCACCGACATCCGGTGACCGCTGGGCGTAATCAGATGACGAAACGGCGCGCGCGCGATGATGGCGTTCACCGCCTCAATCAGCGGCGCTTCTAGCGGCCGCGCGAAGCCTGCGAGCAGCATCGCACCCGGCGCGAGTTGCACATCACGCAATTCCGCAACATCGCCGTCAAACAGGTCGCGCATCATCGGGGCCCGAAGTGAACGACGCAGCCTCGCCGCGCCTGCCTCACCTCACATGAACCGATTCACGGCGCTTCTTCCACCCGGTTTCCGGGGACCGCGCCCGCAAAAGAAAAGCCGGGCGGAAGCGTAAGCTTCCGTCCGGCACTAACTTGAACCAAAAGGGGTAACTCATGGCTCAAGCTATCTCTGGATAGCTTAGCCTTGAGGCCCTCAGGCCGCCGCCTTCTTGGCACCCGTCGGAACTTCGGAGATCGTCTTCAGGATCTGCGAAGCGATCTGGTAGGGGTCGCCCTGCGAGTTCGGGCGGCGGTCTTCCAGGTAACCCTTATAGTCGTTGTTGACGAAGGAATGCGGAACGCGGATCGAAGCACCGCGATCGGCAACGCCGTAGCTGAACTTGTTCCACGGCGCGGTCTCGTGCTTGCCGGTCAAACGCTTGTCGTTGTCCGGGCCGTAGACGGCGATGTGGTCCATGAGGTTCTTGTCGAACTGCTTCATCAGCGCTTCGAAGTAGTCCTTGCCGCCGACCGTGCGCATATACTCGGTCGAGAAGTTGGCGTGCATGCCCGAGCCGTTCCAGTCGGTGTCGCCGAGCGGCTTGCAGTGGAATTCGATGTCGATGCCGTACTTTTCGGTGAGACGCAGAAGCAGGTAACGCGCGATCCACATTTCGTCAGCGGCCTTCTTGGAGCCCTTGCCGAAAATCTGGAACTCCCACTGGCCCTTCGCCACTTCGGCGTTGATGCCTTCGTGGTTGATGCCGGCAGCGAGACACAGGTTGAGGTGCTCTTCGACGATCTCGCGGGCGACCGAACCGACGTTGCTGTAGCCGACGCCGGTGTAGTACGGGCCCTGCGGTGCTGGATAACCAGCCTCAGGGAAGCCGAGCGGGCGGCCGTCCTGGTAGAAGAAGTATTCCTGCTCGAAGCCGAACCAGGCGCCGGCGTCATCGAGAACAGTGGCGCGCTTGTTGGACACGTGCGGGGTCTTGCCGTCCGGCATCATGACTTCGCACATCACCAGAGCGCCGTTGATGCGCGTGGCATCGGGATAGATGGCAACGGGCTTCAGAACGCAATCCGAACTGTGGCCTTCGGCCTGCATGGTCGAGCTTCCGTCGAAGCCCCACAGCGGGAGCTGCTCGAGCGTCGGAAACGCATCGAATTCCTTGATCTGTGTTTTTCCGCGGAGGTTAGGTGTTGGGGTGTATCCGTCGAGCCAGATGTACTCGAGCTTATACTTTGTCATTGCGATCTCTCGTGAGTGAACGATTGCGTGCTAAGTTCCCGGCCGGTTTAGCCACCGGGGAACCCGGCCGCAAACGGCTGGCCCTTAATAAGCATTTAACATGCCAACCGGGCCCCTGGCGGGACGCTGTCCACAGCGGGTCAGGTCCCCCTCGTCCCATCCATTGCACCAGACTGATTCGCCAGTACCGCTCAGCCATGTGCGCGTTTTCGCATCAGTTTTCCCGCCTGCCTCGTTTGGCGGCGGTCCGATTCAAGCTGGTCCGATCCTGAAACCCTTCAGGTGTGGGTGCGTTAACGCTTCGAGCGCATGCTGAGTGAAGGCGCAGAATCGCGGATGCGCAAATTGTATGCAAACGCCTGCTTTTTATAGGGCAAACCGCGCAAAAGACGTGCGTTCCACTTACATTATCTCGAAGCGCTGACGCGCCCACCGAGAGGAGACCGGAATGACACCCAATTCGACCCAGCCGACGGCCAAAATCTACCAATTCCCCGTGGGCGGCCGAGCCGCGCTCAGCAGCCGAAGCGAGCCCGCCAAGCCGACACTCGACTACGCAGTCTCCGGCAGCGGCTGGTACCACGAAGCCGCCATCGAAGACGCCAAGCGGGGCAGCGAACATTGATGCCGCCGGCCGGCATGACGCCCGGGTGGCAGGTCCGCCCGGTGGATAACGACGTCGAATAAAAGGGTCGAAGCATCAAGCTTCGGCCCTTTTGCTTTGGGGGCTCGCGAAGCGCGTCACGCCCGTCACGCGCCGAAGATCGACCATCCCATCCGCTTGCTGAGGTTTTCAAGGGCGTCGCGGCCAAGCCGGGAATTGCCGTTCGAGTCGAGGCCCGGCGACCAGACCGCGATGGACGCCTTGCCCGGCGCGATGGCCAGGATGCCGCCCCCGACGCCGCTTTTGCCCGGCAGACCCACCCGATAGGCGAATTCTCCGGACCCGTCGTAATGCCCGCATGTCAGCATCACGGCGTTGATGCGCAGCGCCCGCTCCGGCGGAACCACCAGGAATCCCGTCGAGGGATTGCGTCCGGAATGAGCGAGAAACCGCCCCGCCAGCGCAAGCTGACGGCACGACATGGCAATGGCGCATTGATGGAAATAAACCCCGAGCGTGAGCTCCGCCGCATTCTCGACGACGCGGAACGACTTCATGTAGTTCGCCAGCGCGATGTTGCGAAAGCCGGTGCGCTGCTCCGAGGCCGCGACCGCCTCATCGATCGTGATCGACGAGTCGCCGGAGAGAAATTGCATGAATCTGAGGATTTCGCCGAGCGTCTCCTTGGGCTGATGCCCGGACAGGATGGCATCGGTCACCGCAATCGCACCGGCGTTGATGAACGGATTGCGCGGAATGCCGCGTTCGCGTTCGAGCTGAACGATCGAATTGAACGGGCTGCCCGACGGCTCGCGCCCTACCCTCTGCCACAGCTTGTCGCCGATCATGCCCAGCGCCAGCGTCAGCGTGAACACCTTGGAAATGCTTTGAATCGAGAACGTCGTGTCGGCGTCCCCGCCTGCCGCGACGTGTCCATTGGAATCGACCACGACGAGACCGAACGAGTTGACGTCGACGCCAGCCAGTTCCGGAATATAGGTGGCGACCTCTCCACGATCCTTTCGTTCCATCATCTCGTCGGTGATTTCCTTCACGACGCGATCCAGGGTGGCATTGCTCATATCGGGTTCGGCTTCTCGTTGCGGGCACACGTGTCGATGTCGTCTTATGCGACAAATGTGCCAACGCGACAAATGTGCCAAAGCGACAAACCTGCCAGACGTCGAGCCCCGAACCCGCCCGTGCTCCTATTTGGCGTCGTGGAAAATGATCCCGACGGTATGGCGGTGGCCAGACCGGAGCTGGCTGACACCGTGCCGGAGATTGACGCGGTAGGTCCCACGGGTGCCCTGTACCGGACGCTGATGAACCGCAAACACCACCGCATCGCCCTGACGCAGCGGCACCACCGCCGCGCGCGACTGCATGCGCGGGCGCTGCTCGGTCAGCACGAACTCGCCGCCGGTAAAGTCGCGCTCCGGCTCCGACAGCAGGATCGCGACCTGCAGCGGAAACACATGCTCGCCGTACAGATCCTGATGCAGGCAGTTGTAGTCGCCCGCGGTGTACTGGAGCAGCAGCGGCGTCGGCCGCGTCTGACCGGCCTTGTGGCAGCGCTTGATGAAGTCGGCATGCACGGCCGGATAGCGCACATCGATCCCCATCGACTCGTTCCATCGGTTGGCGATCGGCGCGAGTTGCGGATACAGCGCCGTCCGCAGATCGGCGATGATGTCCGGCAGCGGATAGGAAAAGTACTTGTATTCGCCTCGTCCGAAGCCATGCCGGCCCATGATGATGTGGCTGCGGAAGATGCTCTCTTCGCCATAGAGCCCGGCGATTGCGCCGCATTCCTCCGGCGACAGCAAGCGCGGCAACACGGCCCAGCCGTTACCGTCGAGATGCGTGGCGATGCCCGGCCAATCCATGGCCTCGACGCGGGATGAATCGGACGACGCGGTAACCCTGGGTTTAGCTACAACTGTCATACAAAGCTCCTCTTTGGAGCCCAGAGCTACGTTGCGAACGATGAACCATCCACCCGATTTCTGACGTTAACGGCGCTCTATCGCTTCACAGCCGCTGCGGGCGCTGATGTTACCCGATAGAGAACTGCGTAACCGTTGGAAACCACAGGCATCAGACCAGACGGCGGAGGCTGCAACCGCGTCGGCGGATCGATCAGCAGGACATAATCGAAGTTTGCCCGCCAGTCCGGCAGATAGCGCGCTGCGGTGAGGTCTTTCGGAGTAAACCGGTCCTGATGCAACACAGGCCAATCCACCGGCTCTGCGAGCGGATGGGCGATCCGGTCATAGGGGGGCTTCACCATCAAGGGCTGCTGGGCAGGATCGGCGAACATCAGCGGCCAGAACGCGCGCCGTTCTATCACAAGCAGCGCACCGAGGTGTCCATCAAGCCTGTACATTCCCGGCAGCGCCCGCTCCGGCGGCGAGACGCCGGCTGTTTTGTGCCCCGGCTGGCCTCGCGCCACCAACACCCGAGAACCTGACTTCACCTCTGCAATGGCAGACCTGACATCTGCGACGTCATGCCGATGATCGATCCAGGCCCACGCAACATAGCCTGTGCGAATGCCGATCAACGCCGCGAAGACCAGACCCGCCAGCAAGCCCTGACGTGGCGTGATCCGCGGCTGCATGCCTGCGAAAATCAGCAGCGCAAACATCAACGCCAGCCGTCCGTCAACGAACGTGCCGTTCTTGATTGTCGATGGTGCTACGGCGAACACCAATCCCAATACCGCAAGCGCCAGCGGGGCGCCCGGCGCGAAGACGGCATGACGCCAGACGAGAACGAGAAAAGAAAAGAAAACAACTCCGGTCGCCACTGTCAGGACCGTGCTGTAGACAGTGAAAGGCGCAAACGCCACGAAGACCTTTTGCAGGCCGTCCCATGTGCCGGGAGTGGAATCGCCCGACAAAGGTGACGCCAGATAGAGCGCGACCGCCGGGCTCAGAGTCAGCGCGATCAGAAGGCAGGTTCGCAACCCCTCACCCAAGGTCAACGCTCCGTCTCGCCTCAGATCGAGAAGGCGAGCCAGTTCGTATGAACCGATCAGGAGCGCCGTGAGCAACACACCGAAGATATGGCAGAAGAAAATCACAGCCACAGCGCCCGCGAGAAGCACGGCCGCGCTCCATCGTTGACCGCGCCGAACCAGCATCGTCCAAAGCGCGGCAGCGCCGAAGGCAAGTCCCACCGACAGCAGGAAGTTCATGAACCCCAGAAAGAAGACAGCGTTCCAGGCGACGAGCCCGGAGGCCAACGGCCAATAGGTGAAGCGCCCGAAAGCCACTCGGCTATACGCAACAACTCCCAACACCGGCACAAAGAGGCTCAAGGCCAGTATCAATCGACCGCCAAAATGCGGTTCGACAAATTTCAGCAAGCTCACGCCGAGAACATCCATGCCGACATTCGGCAGGATGCCCCAGCGCGGCGCGTACATTTGCGAAAGAAATGGATCGTTCGGATGGGCGAGAACAAAGTAGCGCGCGAGGTGGTTCGGATAATCCAGAACCGGAGGCAGATCGACGAGAAAGAACGGAGCTGCCAAGCCTGCAACGAGCGCCAGCGCCGTCGCATACCACAATGGACCGGGATCGAGCCTGCCGAGAGATCCAGCAGACGCGCGCATCCCTATTGTTTTACGATCGTGCCGGTGCGCCCGATCAGGCGCGCGAGCTGCTTGAAGCGATTGGTGACGCGGTCGGCGGCAAGGTCGGTGGCCCGCTTGTCGAATACCAGGATGAGCTTGCGGCCCTGATTGCGGAAATGCGTGTGGGGCAGCACGCCGCGCTGCGCCGCGGAGATCATGAAAGCAACGCGGAACGTCGCGCCGATCAGACGCGCGCGCTCGACCATCGCGGGCGGAATGAGCGCGCGCACGGCTTCCGGCGCCTCGTTCTCCGGGTTCAATCCGGCGTAACGATAGAAAGCCGCGAGCGCGAGAAACACCCTGCCCTCATGCGTCACCGCGCCGAAATTTCCGTTGATGATGAAATCGAGCGATTGTTCGCCGCGATGATCCGGATGGGCGCGCCAGGCTGCATCGGACAGCCAGCAAGCCGCATGACGCAGCCGCTTCTCGTCGTCGGTTTCGCGCAGGCCCGCGACCCGGAACAGCTTGTCGGTCCACATGATCAGATCGTCGGCGTGGCGCGGCGAACGCGAGCGCAACTCGTTCATCGTCTGCGCCGTGGCGATCAACCCGTCCTTGCGCTGCTCCTTTTCGGGCAGCATCTCGTAGAGCAATCCTTCGCGAACACCGTAGGTCGAGAACACGATGGTCTTCGGCTTCGCGACACGAATGATATATTCCAGCACCAGCGCCGCATAGGTCAGCAGCGGACGGCGGGCATCGGCCACGGTCTCGATGTCGGCAAGCGTATTGCTCGCGGCGAGACGGCGAAGCCGCCGCGCAAAGTCGAGCGCTTCGGCCGCCGGAATGCTGTAGCCGTGCATGACGCGCAGCGGATAACCGCTTTGAATGATGTGGATGCGCGCCAGCGCGCGCCATGTGCCGCCGACCGCATAAAATGTCCGTCCTGTGCCCGCCTTGAGTTGCGGGAGTCCGGTCAACTGACTGGCGACGAGTCGTTCCGCTTTCTTCAGCGATTTCTGCGACGCGTCCTGCAATGCGAGGCCGCCGAGCGGCAGCGTCGTTCCGGTGCGGATGCGATGACCGCGTACATCAATAAGTTCAAGCGAGCCGCCGCCGAGGTCGCCAACCACCCCGTCCGGCTTGTAGACACCCGAGGCCACGCCAAGCGCGGACAGCTTCGCTTCGCGCGCGCCGGACAGAATGTCGATGGGGCAGCCGCAGATGCGTTCGGCCTTGGCGATGAAGTCCGGACCGTTGGTGGCATCGCGGCAGGCTGCCGTCGCGATCGCATGAACCTCGCCGACTTTCATCACCTTGCAGAGCGCCTTGAAGCGCTTCAGCGCAACGAGCGCCTTCTCGACGGCGTCGGCGGCGAGCAGCCCGGTGGACTGCACTTCGCGGCCGAGGCCGCACAGCGTTTTCTCGTTGAAGATGGGCGCGAGGTTGCGCGTCTTATCTTCGTAGACAACAAGACGAACCGAGTTCGATCCGATGTCGATGACCGCGACGCTCTTGGAAACCTTGCGCACGTTGCGATGACGTTCGCGAACGGCTGCGGGGGCCACGGATTCGTTCTTCGTGCCGCTAACGCTCCGAACGGCGCGTAAGACGACGTGGCGAAGATTCTTTAAGCGACTTTCCACGGCCTGACAGACTCGGATTCGTCATGAAATAATTGTGCACGTTGAAAGGTTCCTCGCCCTTCGCGGCCTTCATACGCGTTGACGACCCATCCGGCAACAACTGCCAGCTTTGTTCGTTGTCTTTCAGGTTCGCGACCATGATTTGCTCGAGAACCTGCTGATGAACCGTAGGATTTTGCAGCGGGCACAGGACCTCGACGCGGCGGTCGAGGTTACGCGGCATCATGTCGGCTGACGAGATATACACAGCCGCCTTCGCACTCGGCAGGCCGTGCCCCATACCAAAGCAGTAGACCCGTCCGTGTTCCAGGAACCGGCCGATGATCGATTTGACGCGAATGTTCTCCGACAATCCGGGAACACCGGGACGCAGACAGCAGATTCCGCGGATCACCAGATCGATCGACACACCGGCCTGTGAGGCCTCATAGAGCGCGTCGATGATCTCGGGATCGACCAGCGAATTCATTTTCAGCCAGATCGCCGCCGGCTTGCCGTGACGCGCGTGATTGCTCTCGGCGTGAATGTGCTCGATCATCCGCTTGCGCAGCGTCAGCGGCGACACGCCCATCTTCTCGATGTCGCGCGGCTCGGCGTAGCCGGTGATGTAGTTGAACACGCGCGCGGCATCGCGCGCGATCACCGGGTCCGAGGTGAAATACGACAGGTCCGTGTAGATGCGCGCCGTGACAGGATGGTAGTTGCCGGTGCCGGCGTGAACGTAAGTCGTGAGGCCTGCTCCTTCCCGGCGTACCACCAGCGACAGCTTGGCGTGGGTCTTGAGCTCCAGGAACCCGTAGACCACCTGCACGCCCGCGCGCTCGAGATCGCGCGCCCAGCGAATGTTGGCTTCTTCGTCGAACCGCGCCTTGAGTTCGATCAGCGCCGTCACCGACTTGCCGGCTTCGGCAGCTTCGACAAGCGTTCGCACGATCGGTGAATCGCGCGAGGTGCGATAGAGCGTCTGCTTGATGGCGACGACGTCAGGATCGCGCGCCGCCTGCTGCAGGAACTGCACGACGACGTCGAACGATTCATACGGATGGTGGACGACGAGATCCTTCTGCCGGATCGCTGCAAAGATGTCGCCGCCGTGATCGCGGACACGCTCGGGGTGACGCGGCACGTAAGGCGTGAATTCGAGATCGGGACGATCCAGCCGAGTCAGTTGCGACAGCTCGTTCATGGCGAGCACGCCGTCGACCAGCAATACGTCGTCGTCCGGCACCGACAGCGCGCGCTGCACGAAGGCGCGCAGTTCGTCGGGCATATGCGCTTCGATTTCGAGGCGGATCACCGACCCGCGGCGGCGGCGCTTCAGCGCCGACTCGAACAAGCGAACGAGATCCTCGGCTTCTTCCTCGATTTCCAGTTCGGAGTCGCGGATGATGCGGAATGCACCCTGCCCCTTGACGGTGTAACCCGGGAACAGGCGGCCAATGAACAGACCGGTGGCCTGCTCAAGGGTGATGAGACGCACCGAGCCGTCCTTGCCGGCCGGCAACTTGATGAAGCGGTCGATCTTGCCCGGCATGCGGATCAGCGCATTCATCGCCTTGCCGTCGGACACGCGCGCCAGATGCAGCGCGATGGTGAAGCCGAGACTCGGAATGAACGGGAACGGATGGGCCGGGTCGATCGCCAGCGGCGTCAGCAGCGGAAAAATGTTGTGAAGGAAGTGATCCTCGATCCAGCTGCCTTCGGCCTTGGTGACGTCCTTGCCGTCGACCAGAACGATCCCGACATCGGACAGCACATGGCGTAGATCGCGCCAGATCTCCTGCTGGTCGCTGGCGAGCTTCGAGACGGTCTCGTTGATCTTGGCGAGCTGTTCGGTGGGCGTCGAGCCGTCGGGGCTGCGCTCGGCGATGCCTTCGCGGACCTGCGCCTTGAGGCCCGCGACGCGGACCATGAAGAACTCATCAAGGTTATTGGCGGAAATCGACAGGAACCGGACCCGCTCCAGCGCCGGATGATTGAGATTGACCGACTCTTCCAGCACGCGGCGATTGAAATGGAGCCACGACAATTCGCGATTGATGAAGCGCTCGGGGCTCGACCCAATCGACGACACGCTTACGATTTCTTCATTTTCGTCTTTTTTTACAACAGCTTGCGCGGCGTCCATAAAGCGAGACCTCATATCGTGTCATCAGACCGGACCTTAGGCCCGTTCCACAGAGACAATGTGCCAGTGTCATGACAGTTCGATGACATGATGAGCCAGGACCGGTTAATGACCAAGTCCCTGCGCGGTCAGGCCGCAGTACCCGCAGCGCCGAACGACTAGTGGTCGAAGTTATCGGTCAGAGAGGACGTATCGACAGGCTCGCCCGACGACCCACACCAGAATCGCAGGCGCAAAGACAAAGATAAAAAATCCTAATCGGCGATCACCGGTGTCGATTAACACCCATGTTGCTCCGGCAAAAAGTATCAACGAGACGATGTTCCCTGCCCAGTAAAGCACGTCCCCCCAGCCGCGACATCGCCCCGCTCATTTCCACCTCGTCATGCTTCGACGCACGTGTCCGACTTGTCGATGCGTGTACTAGTCGTGCATCCTTCCGGGGCCGGAAAGCGTATTGTTTCAATCTTATGTTTGACTTTCAACCTTGATCTGCGCGTCACCGAGCCCCCCTAAGCCTCCGGCTTGCCTAACAAAGGGGGGTGTCAGGCCGCAGTGTCTTTCAGCACTTCCGCCGCCAGCGCGCGGGTCACCGGGCGGCGCTGCCGAAGCGCCTCTTCGTCGAGCTGTTCGACCGCTCGCCGCGCCGCCGCGAACGAGCGTTCGATGCGGGTCGCGAGATAGCTGACAATGCTCTCGTCCACACTCATCTGCCGGTCGGCGCAGAACTTGACGATCAGCGCGCGAAACAGCTGATCGTCCGGTGGCGTCAGCGTCACCACCGGCACCGCCCGCAGCCGCGACCGCAAATCGTGCAACGTCACCGCGAACGAGGACGGCTGCGCCCGCCCCGTCATCAGGATGTAGGCCTCGTCTTCGCGTGCGAGGTTGAGCAGGTGAAACAGCGCGCGATCGTCGAATGACGCGGGGTCAAGATCGTCCACAACCAGCGCGCCGGTCGCGAGTTCGCCCGGCACGTTGTCCGGCGTCAGCGTATGGGCTGCGACGGACCGCGCGCCCGCCTCATCCGCCCAGATCGACGCGAGGTGGCTTTTGCCGCTGCCCTCGGGTCCCACCAGCATCATCACGCGGTTGGGCCAATCCGGCCACGCATTGATCAAGGCAAGTGCCTGCGCGTTCGCGGAACCTTCCAGAAAATTGTCGCGCGTCAGGCTCTCCGCGTGCGGCAACGCAAGGGCCAACTGACGAGGGCGGACGCGGACTACCACGCAGTCACTCCAGGTACGCAATACGCGGCCATACCGCATTCAGGACGTGGGAGCGCCCGCATTCATGTGTCGTGCCCACTCGACGAGATAGAAGGACACCGAAAGCAGCGTCAAGACCGTGACACACAACATCAACGCGATCTCGTAAGGCCATGTACTGAAACCGAAACCAAGCGAGGCCAGAACCAGCGCTGCGAACGACACCTGCGCCACGGTGTTGAGCTTGGAGACCATCAGCGGCTTCATCGGAACGGGATTGTCGAGAATCCACGAGATGATCACCGCACCCACAATCATGAAATCGCGCGACACCACCAGGATCACCAGCCAGCGCGGAATGTCCCCCGAGATTCCGAGTGCGACATAGATCGACACCAGCAGCGCCTTGTCGGCGACCGGATCGAGCAGAGCCCCGATTTCGGTCCGCATGTTGAAGCGCTTGGCGAGGAACCCGTCGACGGCATCGCTGACCCCCGCCACGACGAAGATCACAAAGGCGATGGTCATCTGGTTCGAGGCTATCGCCCAGACGATGACCGGCACCAGCAAGATGCGGCCAAGAGTGATGATGTTCGGCAGATTCACGCGACTTTTTCCCGGCTCTTCATCTTTTAGCGGCCCCCCACAGCCTTGCATAGGATGTGGCGAGCGGTCGGATTCCGGCATTTGGCGTCGCGTTTCAGTGGACGCCTTTGCGAATGTTAGAATCGAAGGACCATTGGCAAATATAAGCTTTCAGAGGAGTTTTGGGTCTGACATTCGCAATGCGCGCTTGCAGCGAAGCGAAGTGCGAATATCAAATCCACTCCAGAAGGCCCACCGCCGGAAGTCCCGTTCTCCTAGCTATGCACAGCCCGTCCGCCAGCCATTGCGCCAGCGCAAAATCCGACGTAACCACCGGCTAACTCACGGAAACCTGGTGTGGTGGTTAGTATGACCGATCAAAAATCCGGCCTGACCTACTCCTCCGCCGGCGTCGATATCGACGCCGGAAACCGGCTGGTGGACCTCATCAAGCCCATGGTGCGCGCCACCGCACGGCCGGGCGCCGACGCCGAAATCGGTGGATTCGGCGGGCTGTTCGACCTCAAGGCTGCGGGTTTCAAGGACCCCGTGCTGGTCGCGGCGACCGATGGGGTCGGCACCAAGGTCAAGATCGCCATCGAGACCGGGATCCACGGCGGCATCGGCATCGACCTTGTGGCGATGTCGGTCAACGATCTCGTGGTTCAGGGTGCGGAACCGCTGTTCTTTCTGGACTACTTCGCCTGCGGCAAACTCGACCCCGAGGCCACCGCCTCGATTGTGGCGGGCGTCGCCGAGGGCTGCCGTGAATCCGGCTGTGCGCTGATCGGCGGCGAGACCGCCGAAATGCCCGGCCTCTACAAGGACGGCGACTATGACCTCGCAGGCTTCGCGGTCGGCGCGGCCGAACGCGGCACGCTGCTGCCGCACAAGAACATCGGTCCCGGCGACGCGGTGATCGGCCTCGCCTCCTCCGGCGTTCATTCCAACGGCTTCTCGCTGGTGCGCAAGGTCGTCGAGAAGTCCGGCGTGACGTTCGACGCGCCGGCCCCCTTCGCGCCCGTGATGACGCTCGGCGGTGCACTGCTCACGCCGACCAAGCTCTATGTGAAGTCCTGCCTGCAGGCGATCCGGCAGACCGGCGCTGTGAAAGGTCTGGCCCACATCACCGGCGGCGGCTTCACCGACAACATTCCGCGCGTGCTGCCGAAACATCTCGGCGTCCGCATCGATCTGACCGCCGTGCCGGTGTTGCCGGTGTTCAAGTGGCTGGCGCGCGAAGGCAATATCGCCGAGCTCGAATTGCTGCGCACCTTCAACTGCGGCATCGGCATGATCGCGATCGTCAAGCGCGAACAACTCGTTGAGGTGATGGACGTGTTCGCGCAGAATGGCGAGAACGTCGTGAATCTCGGCGAAGTGGTCGAAGCATCAGGCGACGAGCGCGTGATTTACGACGGCCACCTCAACCTGGCGGATTGAGATGGCACGACGCCGCGTCGCCATTCTGATTTCGGGCCGCGGCTCGAACATGACCGCGCTGATCGAAGCCGCGAAGGCCAAGGACTATCCCGCAGAGATCGTTCTGGTGATCTCCAACATCGCGGGCGCCGGCGGACTGGCGAAGGCGAGCGACGCCGGGATCGAGATCGCGACCGTCGAAAGCAAGCCGTTCGGCAAGGACCGCGAAGCATTCGAGCGCAAGCTTCATGACGTGCTCGTGGCCCACAACATCGAACTGGTTTGCCTTGCAGGATTTTTGCGTCTGCTGACGCCGTGGTTCGTCAAGCAGTGGGAGGGCCGGATGCTCAACATCCACCCGGCCCTGCTGCCCTCCTATCGCGGCCTGCATACCCACGAGCGGGCGCTGGCCGACGGCGTCAAAATTCACGGCGCGACGGTTCATTTCGTGGTGCCGGAAATGGACTCCGGTCCGATCGTCATGCAGGGCGCGGTCGCGGTGCATGACGACGATACGCCGGACACGCTCGCGCTGCGTGTCCTCGGCGTCGAGCATCGGATTTATCCGGATGCGCTGCGCCTCGTCGCCAGCGGCGGCACGCGGCTCGAGAACGGCTCCTGCAAGACCGGCAATGCAGGTTCTGACACTGCGCTGATCGTGCCGGCGATTACCTAGACGCGGACTTCGCGGCGGGCGTCACGCGCCACACGACATTGCCGACGTCGTCGGCCACCAGCAGCGCGCCCCGCTTGTCGATCGCCACGCCCACCGGCCTGCCGCGCGCTTCGCCCTGGTCGTTGAGAAATCCGGTGAGGATATCCTGCGGCTTGCCGGACGGCATACCGTCCTTGAACGGCACGAAGATCACCTTGTAGCCGCTGCGCGGATTCCTGTTCCACGATCCGTGCTGGCCGACGAACGCGCCATTCTTGAACGACTCTGGAAACAGATCGCCCTGATAGAACGTCAGTCCGAGCGACGCGGTGTGCGGCCCGAGCGCATAGTCCGGCACGATCGCCTTGGCGACGAGGTCCGGACGCGGCGGGCTGACGCGCACATCCACATGCTGGCCAAAGTAGCTGTAAGGCCAGCCGTAGAACCCGCCGTCCTTCACCGACGTCATGTAATCCGGAACGAGATCGCTGCCGATTTCGTCGCGCTCATTGACCACAACCCAAAGCGCGCCGCTCTGCGGCTGCCACGCGGGACCGTTCGGATTACGTAATCCCGACGCGAACACGCGCGACGAACCTGTCGCGATGTCGATTTCGAGAACCGCCGCGCGATCCTTCTCTGCCTCCATGCCGTTTTCGCCGACATTGCTGTTGGAGCCGACCGTTGCATAGAGCTTCGTCCCATCGGGACCGGCGATCAGATCCTTGGTCCAGTGATGATTGCGCCGGCCGCCTGGCAAATCCGCCACCTTGGTGCCGGCCGTCGTGATCCTAGTGTCGCCGTCGCGGTACGTAAACTTCATGATCGCATCGGTGTTGGCGACGTAGAAATCGTTACCCACCAGCGCCATGCCGAACGGCGAATTTAGATTCTCTATAAACACGGATTTCGTCTCGGCCTTGCCATCGCCGTCCGCGTCACGCAGCAACGTGATGCGGTTCGCGCTCGGCACACCTGCGCCTGCACGTCCCATCACCTTCTTGGTTACCCACCCTTTGATCCCGCCGCCGTCATCGGGCTTCGGCGGGGCATTGGTTTCAGCGACCAGAACGTCGCCGTTCGGCAGCACGAACAAGGTACGTGGATGATTGAGGCCGGACGCGAGCGCCGTCACTGAAAAACCGTCCGCTGCCGTCGGCTTTTCACCGGATGGCCAACCCGTGGCGGTGGCGATCTTGACCGTCGGTATCCACGAACTCTTCGGCTCCGGCAACGTCGGCTTGGGGCCGTAACCCTGCTCAATGGGGACGTTCGCCTGCTCATTGCAGGCGGCCAAGGTCAGGGCCAGCGCCCCGACGAGAAGGATGGTCCGGCTATTGCTGTACATATTGATCCTCAGTGTCCTCTGGCAACGCACAGGCCAGCCAACCGTTCAAGGTACGAAACAGCGATCACGCAGAATTCACGCTCTGCGCCGCCGAACTCGAAGGCACAAACAAAAACCCCCGGCTGGTGGCCGGGGGAGCATCGCATTCCCGTTATGTCGCGATCAGGACACTTTCAGGTTTTCCGCGGATGACTTGCCGCGATTATCCACGAGATCGTATTCGACAGTCTGGTTTTCGTTGAGGGTGGAAAGCCCTGCGCGTTCCACCGCCGAGATGTGAACGAACACGTCCTTGTCACCGACCACCGGTTTGATGAACCCATAGCCTTTGGTCGGGTTGAACCACTTCACCGTACCTTTTGCCAACGTCCGTCTCCTCGTCCAGATATAAAAAAGACGCGGTCACGCTCATCGCGTGCCACGCCGCTAGCGGGCTTCAAATGTTTTGCAGGATATCGCGTCTTCCAAGTGCACAGCCGAACGACCCAAATCCGATTGCAGCAACAATCCCAACACGAAAATTTCGTCTTAGCAAGACGGTACGAAGCCACAAAATGCCTGTGGCGCGAGCACCACAGAGGGTGCGAATGGCCCCGGTCTGCGCGGCGGCACGTTGACGCAAGCTTTGGATTCGGGGCTAATCGCGGGACGCGGTTGCAGCAAATCCATTTTGAGTTCCCTTTTTATGAGAATGACAGCATCGCGACCGGGCTTGAGGCGCATGAAGGTGCTGCACGCAACTGTGGCCGGCCTGACCGCGATGTGCGCGGCCTCAAACGCCAGCGCACAATTCGTACCGACCGTCCCGGGCGTCACTGACAACAACTCCCAATTCTCGGTCAACGCCGCGCAGTTCGACATCGGCAGCAGCTTTCTGCAACGTCTCGCACGTGAGGCGACCTACGGATACGCAGCGCGGGATAATTCCGGCGGCGGTGGCGCGTCGCAAAGCACCGTCGAGCCGCTGTACCGGACATGGGCGGAAACCTACGGCATCCGCGCGCGCACGGCCGCACAGGGCACCTTCGTCGGCGACAAGCGCGGGACGCTTGGGATCGTCGGCGGCATCGGCACCACCATTGCGCCCGGCCTGAACGTCGGCTTCTCGGTCGATCAGAGCCACACCTGGATCGATGTGCCGCTCGCGCTGCAATCCGCAACGCTCGGCATGACGCAG
This sequence comes from Afipia massiliensis, assembly GCF_014203115.1. GTDB lineage: Bacteria > Pseudomonadota > Alphaproteobacteria > Rhizobiales > Xanthobacteraceae > Afipia > Afipia massiliensis. Next base: position 338,433 of record NZ_JACHIJ010000002.1, read on the forward strand.
CTTGGCGTCAACGCATCATACGTTACCGGCCCGTGGACGGTGGCGATGGCGGCGGTCCATGGTTTCGCGCGGATCAGTTCGACCCGCACCACGCTGCTCGGCGGCGCGCTCGCGAACTATCGCGGCAGCATCGACGGAGTGCTCGGCGAACTCAACTATACCTACTCCTTCGGCCAGAGTCGGATCGTGCCCAAGGTCGCGCTCGAATACGTCTCGGCGCGCACAGATAGTTTCTCGGAGGTCGGCGGCTTTAATCCGGTGACGGTCGCCGCCGGACACGGAGAGCGCGCCCGTGTGCTGGCTGGCGCGGAAGTCGGCCATTACTGGATCGTCGGCCAGCAGGCGATCGACGTGTCGGTCTATGGCAAGTTCGTCGATAACTTCACGCAGAACATCGGCGCGGTTCAGGTCAGCCTCGGCAACAACGCGATCAGTGTGCAAGGCATTCGCGAAAGCCGGAACGGTGCCGACGCGGGTGCTGCGGCGTCCTGGATCTTCAGCAACACGGGGCGGCTTTATGCCAACTACGATGGCCGGTTCCGCGACGGATACCAGTCGCACCAGGGGACGCTGGGCGTCGAGTTGAAGTGGTAAGCGGCTGAGCGTGGCGAGGCGCGATCCCACAGCGTCGTCCCGGCGAAGGCCGGGACCCATAACCACCGGCCCCTCATTTGAGCGTGGGTGTTGAACATATCTTCGTAAGATAACGTCGACAGGGCTGATGGGTCCCGGCCTTCGCCGGGACGACCTCAAGAATTTGTTACAATCGCTATGCAGCCGCGGCAGCCGCTTCGTGTTCGCGCAACGCGCGGCGGCGCCAGATCGACCCCACCGCCAGCACCACGATCACACCGAGCAGTGCGAGCGCGATCTCGCCGATCTCGCCATCGAACTTGAGATGCCTGGCGAAGCCGAACATCGTCGAGGTGGTATCGAGATCGAGCACGACGTGGCCGTTAAGCGCACTGTGCAGCAAGGGCACAACGGCGGGATCGGTGGCGATCACCTCGCCCGCGATCCAGCCCAGCAGCGCTGCGCCCAGCCAGATCAGGGCCGGCATGCGGTCGAGCAGCGCCATGATCAGCGCGGCGCCGGCCACGATCATCGGAATGCTGATCGCAAGGCCGAGCACCATCAGCACAATGCTGCCGTTGGCGGCGGCGGCGACCGCGATGACATTGTCGAGGCTCATGATGATGTCGGCGATGGCGACGATGCGCACCGCCGCCCACAGGTGGGCCGCGGCCTGCACGCCATCCTCGTCTTCCTTTTCAGGCACGAGGAGTTTCGCCGCGATGACGATCAGCGCCAGTCCGCCGATCAGCTTGAGGAACGGAATCGTCATCAGCGTCACGACGATGAAGGTGAAGATGATGCGCAGGAAAACCGCGACACCCGCACCCAGCACCATGCCCCATACGCGCTGACTGGGTTGCAGTCCGCGGCACGCCAGCGCAATCACCAGCGCGTTGTCGCCGGACAACAGTACGTTGATCCAGATGATCTTGGTCAGGGCGACCCAGAACTGGGGGTGCTGAATCTCACTCTCGAACTGAGTGATGAGGCCGCCGATGGAGGCGGGATCGAAGATCTGCGCAATCCAGTTCACGTCAACGGCCCCCCGGCCAATTTAGTGCGGCTGTTCCTCAGCCGACGATTTCATTTCCTGCAAAGAACTGCGCGATCTCGATCGCCGCGGTCTCAGTGGCGTCCGAACCATGCACCGAGTTCTCGCCGATCGACTTGGCGTGCGCCTTGCGGATGGTGCCGTCAGCGGCCTTCGACGGATCGGTCGCGCCCATCACGTCGCGATACTTCAGGATGGCGCCCTCGCCTTCGAGGACCTGGACCACCACCGGGCCGGAAATCATGAAATCGACCAGTTCGCCGAAGAACGGGCGCGCCTTGTGCACGGCGTAGAACGTCTCGGCCTGGGCGCGGGTCATCAGGATGCGCTTTTGCGCAACGATCTTCAGTCCGGCCTTTTCGATGATGGCGTTGACGGCGCCGGTCAGATTACGCGCGGTCGCGTCCGGCTTGATAATCGAAAAGGTGCGCTCAATCGCCATGATAACTGTCCTTGGAAAGCAGGTCTGTTGGAAGGGTTGCCGCGCTTATAACGGCGCGGTGATGCGACGGCAAGCTGGTATACCAGAGCCCGCCCGGGATGGACGACATCACGCCCCCGATACCCCCGCAGCGCGCTCCTGCCAAGCCCTGCTTCGATTTTATCAACCCATGCCAAGGCTTACTTCCAAGGCTTACTCCGATTTCATCAACATGAACGCTGACTGACCCGGCCAGCACGGTCAGGTTCAGGATCGCGGGTCTAACTTTATGAGAGCAGCGAGGTTTCGCGAATCCTGCCCACGCCTCGCAGTGAACTCAAGGAGATGACATGTTTCGCAAACTCGCACTTGTATGCATCGCGGCAGCAGCTCTCGGTGCGGCTGCATTGACGCCCTCCGCTGCCTCGGCGCGGGAATGGCGCAGCGTCGGTGTCTTGGGTGGCGGCGGACACGGCGGCTGGCACGGTGGACATAGCGGCTGGCATGGCGGTCATCACCACCATCATCATCGTGGCTGGGGCGGTCGCGGCTGGGGCGCTCCGAGCTACTTTGCGGGTGGCGGTTACGGCGGCTGCTATGTTCGCCGCCTGGTTCCCACGCCCTACGGCTATCGGGAGCGGCTGGTAAATCGCTGCTACTGATCAAGCTTCCCGGACTTCTCCGAATCCGGTTCCCGGACTTGACCGGCCGCCAAAAGCGGCCGGTCTTTTTTGTCGCACCGGCGGATCGAACCATCCGCGGGCACGCATCGACAGACATGCAGGGACACATCAAGGCGCCCCGCGCCAAACCGAAGGAGACTTGTCATGTTGCGCAAACTCGTTCTTGGACTGGCTGCTGTCGCTGCTCTGTCCACCACCGCCATGCTTCCCACCGCCGCTTCAGCCAAGGGCAAGGGCTGGCATCATCACCATCATCATGGTCACCATCACGGCCACGGCCACTGGGGTGGCGGGTACGGCTTCTTCGCCGGCGGTTACGGCGGCGGCTACGGCGGCTGCTACGTGAAGCGCCTGGTCGATACGCCGTATGGCCTGCGCTATCGCGTGGTGAACGTCTGCTACTAAGCAGATCGCAATCCGCTTCTCCCAGACTTCAGGCCCCCGGCAGGTGACACTGTTCGGGGGCTTTCTTCGTCCTCATCGCAAGTTCCCGGTTCCCGGCATTAGATTTTTACCGATTTCAAACCATGCGCGAAGAAGGCGCGAACTCATCCACGGCCACCGCATTATCCCGTGGTATTGATTAGAACTTGAAGCGAATTGGAACAGCCGGATTGGAATAGATCATGGCGACTCGATTGAACGCTCCTGATGTCCATCTTGATCACATCCACTGCGAGGCCGTCTGGCAAGGCATCGGCGAAAAGCTGCGCGATGCGCTCAATCGCGAGTCGCCGGACATGTCGCAGCGCCTGCGCGCGGTGATCGCACGTTTGCCCGAGCTCGATGGCGAAAAGGCTCCCTCGCTGGTGCCGGACATGCAAACGCGCTAGCGCGTTTCCTCCAATAGCCGGGTCGCGCACGCCAAAAGCGCCGCGATCCGTCACAATTCGACCTGACAAAGCAGTTGCGTTCGGCGGCCTGTTTCGTAAAAGCCCGCTATGCTCTCCATCAATGACATCTCCATCCGGATCGCCGGACGCCTTTTGATCGACCAAAGCACGGTGCAAATCGTGCCGGGCGCGCGCGTTGGCTTCGTTGGCCGCAACGGCGTCGGCAAATCGACGCTGTTTCACGCCATTCGGGGCGAATTGCCGACGGAAACCGGCTCAATTTCGATTCCGCCGCGCTGGCGCGTGGGCAGCCTCGCGCAGGAGGCGCCCGATGGCCCGGAGAGCCTGATCGACGTGGTTCTCAAGGCGGATCTAGAACGCGCCGCGCTGCTGCATGAGGCGGACACCGCCCACGATCCGCACCGCATCGCTGACATCCAGACCCGGCTCGTGGACATCGACGCGCATTCCGCCCCGGCCCGCGCCGCGGCCATTCTCTCCGGCCTCGGTTTCTCCGCCGCCGATCAGTTGCGCTCGTGCTCGGAATTCTCCGGCGGCTGGCGCATGCGCGTGGCGCTGGCGGCGACGCTGTTCGCGGCACCTGACCTTCTTCTGCTCGACGAGCCGACCAACTACCTCGATCTCGAAGGCACGCTCTGGCTCGAGGATCATCTTGCTAACTATCCACGCACCGTGATTGTCATCAGCCACGACCGCGACCTGCTCGATACGTCCGTCGATCAGATCCTACATCTCGATCGCGGCAAGCTCACGCTCTACAAGGGCACCTATTCGTCGTTCGAGGAACAGCGCGCCACCCGCGAGATGCTCGACGCCAAGCATGCCAAGAAGCAGATGGACGAGCGCAAGCGGTTGCAGGCGTTCGTCGATCGCTTCAAGGCGAAGGCTTCGAAAGCAAAGCAGGCGCAATCGCGCGTGAAAATGCTGGAGCGGATGAAGCCGGTCACGGCTCTCGTGACGCAGGACGTTCGCGAGATCACGTTTCCGACGCCTGACAAAATCCTGTCGCCGCCCATCATCGCAGTGGACGGCGTGTCGGTCGGATACGATCCGGCAAAGCCGGTGCTCAATAACGTCACGCTGCGCATCGACGACGATGACCGCATCGCGCTGCTCGGCTCCAACGGCAACGGCAAATCGACGCTGGTGAAACTGCTCGCCGGCAAGCTGCCACCATTTTCCGGCAAGGTCGTGCGCGCCGACAAGCTGTCGGTTGGATACTTCGCACAGCATCAGACCGACGAACTCGATCTCGAGGGCTCGGCTTACGATCATCTGCGCAGGCTGATGCCGCACGAGACCGAAACCAAAGTGCGCGCGCGCACCGGCGCCATCGGGTTTTCCGGCAAGGCTGGGGACACGAAGGTCAGTTCGCTGTCCGGCGGCGAGAAGGCACGGCTTTTGCTCGGGCTTGCGACATTCTACGGCCCGAACATGATCATCCTCGACGAGCCGACCAACCATCTGGATATCGACAGCCGCGCAGCGCTCGCGGAAGCCATCAACGACTTCCCCGGCGCGATCATCATGGTCTCGCATGATCGCTACCTGATCGAGGCCTGCGCCGATCAGTTGTGGGTGGTGGCCGACCGCGCCGTGACGCCCTACGACGGCGACCTCGACGACTATCGCCGCTCGGTGCTGACCGCGCGCGGCATGCGCGCTTCAAGCCGCGACCGCACCGGCAATGAGCGTGGCAACGGCCGCGACAAACCGCAGCGTCCCAAGGAAAAACGCGTCCCGCTCAAGCAGAAAATCTCGAACGCGGAAAGCGAGATCGCGCGGATCACCGGCATCATCGAGAAGATCGATGCCGCGCTCGCCCTGCCCGATCTGTTCAAGCGCGATCCGAAACAGGCGACGCAACTCACCAAGGCCCGCGCAAGCGCGGCGGATGCACTGCAACGCGCGGAAGACGAGTGGCTGGAAGCAAGCTCGTCCTACGATGAAGCGGCAGGCTGAAAATTTAGGAGCGCTTCTTGGTCCCGCGCGCGGGCTTCTCGGGCGGCGGCACATCGACACGTTCGATCGACGTCAGGCGGCCGGACGTGAACGTATAGGCGCCGGGGCGCGGTCCGCTCCGCCAGGTAATGAGCGCGACGCGATCACCGCGCGCATTGTTCGACAGGTTGACGTTGTCGGGCGCGACAGGAATCGCACGCGCGACATCGCATTCGGTATGCCCCAGCGCGACCGGAGCCACGGAGACCTGACCTTCCGACGATGCGTTGGCATCGGCAGGCGCGCCGGCTGCAGGCATGCCCGGACATTGACCATCTGACGAAATCAGGTCGCTCTGCGAGACTTCCTTCGACGAACTCAGCGGCGGCGTTTCAATCGCGCTATTGCCACCTTTGAAAATCCTGCCGGGCCGCGCGAACCATTCCTGGTCCTTGAGCGAGAAGTCGGAAATCCCGCCGCAGCCAGCCATCATGGGGGCCAGGATCACAAGGGCCGCCAACTGCCGGACATGGATGCTTTTACGCAGGACGCTCAAATTCGTTCTCACACCAACTTCAGCGCTTGCTGCGCGTTTCGGAACCAGGACATCACTTAAAGCAAATGCCTAAAGAATCATTTGCGCGTCTTTGGGCGACAAGATGGAACACTCGCCGATCACTGCGCTCGTCTGGCCTTCCACCACCCCTTTGCGGCACCATGGTGGCTAACCGCCGGTCTGGTCAACGAAAAAAGACTGTATTGTTAACGCGGACCGGCGCGCGGCACGGCGAGAGAAGCCGCGTTACGCAATTGTCATCGTGCTTCGGCTTACGCCCGCTTCTGCCATTTGCCGCGTTCATCGGTCTGCCAGTAGGTCAGATCCAGACCGCGCGATTTGCCGTCCGCCCAAGCCGCGCGAGCGACGCTGAGAGCTTCATCGTCGTCGCCGTTGAAAACGAGAACCACGCGGTCATATGTCGCGCAATCCTTGGGCAGACCCGCAGCATCGACGATAAACCTGACATTGGCATTGTTCGGATTGCCGTCATCAACAGTGAGAACGATCGGCTGGTTCGCGACGTCGCTCTCCCGCCATGTGCTGTGCGGCAAAAATGAATCGTCACGATACGTCCACAGATGCGCGTCGAGCACTTCCGCACGCTCCTCCGATCCGGTCTGCACAGCGACGCGCCATCCGCGCTCAAGCGATTTCTCAAGCAGTGGCGGCAACACCTTCTCAAGTGCCGTATCTTGCAGATGATAGAACAGGACTTCGGTCATCGCGTGCCGCCAGGTTGCAAGTCGTCATTGCGAGCCAACGGGTCGGCGCAAAGCGCCGCCCGATGACAGGCTCCGCGAAGCAATCCAGCCTTGGAAACAGCAAGAACTGGATTGCTTCGTAGCAAGTGCTCCTCGCAATGACGCCGAAGGGCCTTCAGCGCTTCGCCTCGTAGTTGTCCGCCACCAGCTTGTTCAGCAAGCGCACGCCGTATCCCGATCCCCAGCTGCGGTTCAGATCCGACGCGGGAACCCCCATCGCCGTACCGGCGATATCGAGATGCGCCCACGGCGTATCGTCGACGAAACGCTGCAGGAACTGCGCAGCAGTGATCGAACCGCCGTTGCGGCTGCCGGTGTTCTTCATGTCGGCGAACTGCGAGTCGATCTGCTTGTCGTATTCGGGACCGAGCGGCATGCGCCACACGCGCTCGCCGGTCTCCTTCCCCGCAGCTGTCAGACGCTCCGCGAGCTTGTCGTCGTTCGAGAACATGCCAGCATAATCAACGCCAAGCGCCACCATGATCGCGCCGGTGAGCGTCGCCAGATCGACCATGAACTTCGGCTTGTGCTTTTTCGCCACATACCAAAGCACGTCGGCCAGCACGAGGCGGCCTTCGGCATCGGTGTTGATGATCTCGATGGTCTGTCCCGACATCGACGTAACAATGTCACCAGGCCGCTGCGCGTTGCCGTCCGGCATGTTTTCAACGAGGCCGATCGCGCCGACCACATTCACCTTCGCCTTGCGTGCGGCCAGCGCGTGCATCAGGCCAACGACGCAGGCCGCGCCGCCCATGTCGCCCTTCATGTCTTCCATGCTGCCGGCCGGCTTGATCGAAATGCCGCCGGTGTCGAAGCACACGCCCTTGCCGACGAAAGCGATCGGCTGCTCACCGGCCTTGCCGCCGTTCCAGCGCATGATGACCATGCGGCCGTCGTGTTCCGAACCTTGCGAGACGCCGAGCAGCGCGCCCATGCCGAGTTTCGTCATCGCCTTGACGTCGAGAATCTCGACCTTGACGCCGAGTTTCCGCAGCAGTGCTGCACGCCGCGCGAATTCCGCGGGGAACAGCACGTTCGGCGGTTCATTGACGAGATCGCGCGCGACCAGCACGCCGTCCACAATATGATTCTCCGGCGTAAACGCCTTGCGTGCCGCGGCGACATCGGCGACCGCAACCGAGAACTGCGCGCGCAGCGGCGCATTGTCGCCGTCCTTTTTCGTGGTCTTGTAGCGGTTGAACCGATAGGCGCGCAGCCGGACGCCCGACGCGATCGAGGCGGCCTGCGATCCCTTCATCGCGCCCGACGAAAGCTCGGCGAGAATCGTAACGGCCTCCGTGCCGGCGGTGATCTTGGCGGCGATCTTGCCGCCGAATTTCAGGAAGTCGCTGTCCTTCAGCGAAGCCGTCTTGCCGGCGCTGAGGACGATCAGGCGACCGGCCTTGAGGCCTTCCGGCGCCAGGATATCCATCGTGGAGCCGCTTTTCGCCTTGAACTGGTTTGTGGCCGCCGCGCGCTTGACCGCGTTTGCCGCCGGCCCCAGCGCCTTGATCGTCGCGGGCCCGAACTTGAGCGTTTCGTCGCAGAACACCACCAGAACGCCGCGTGGGGCAGCGGAAAACGGTACGAAGCCGACCTTCACGGCGTCGGTCATAAGCAAATCCTCCAGATAGTCGCGGCTTGCGCAGCAAAGGGACCAGAATCCGGCGGACGCTCAGATTCGGGACATGAGACGGCGCACTATGACGCGTTCCGGCGTGCGCTGCCAAGCGCGCCGCAATCAAGCCCGCCTACGGCAGCAGCCGGTTGCCCCCGGAGTGGCCCCAAAGCAACGATGATGTTTTATTAACCACAGTTGGCACCCAGCCTCAGGTCGGCCATTTTGTTGACCAATCAAAGGGATGCTATGAAATAAGAATGTGCCGGAAAGCTCGATTCCGCGCCTGGGGGAACTTCGCAAGAGGTTTGGGCGCGCTCACGAAATCCGGCTGGAGTTGGGGATACAACTGCCCGATGGGCTCGATCGATACCACTGTTGCCCGGACGGCAATGCCGTCGTCCGCCCGGACTATCGCGACCGCACGGCTCGTCCGGCGGTGGGCGTTGGCGTGAGGCGGAAGCGCGCATGGTGACGACAATTCTCGCACGCTATTTCGCCGCCCGTTTCGTGATCGCATCGGTCATGACCTTCGGCGCGATCTTCGTGCTGGTCATTACCGTCGACTACATCGAACTGATGCGCCGCGCCGGAAGCGTGCCGAATCTGTCGGGTCTCTTTGTCGCGCAGACCGCGCTGTTTCGCGTGCCGCTGTCGCTCGAGAAACTGATGCCGTTTTGCATTCTGATCGGTGCAATGGTGTCGTTCCTCGCCTTGTCGCGGCGGCTTGAACTCGTTGTGGCGCGCGCCTCCGGCATCTCGGCCTGGCAGTTCATAACTCCTGCTCTGCTCAGCGCACTCATCCTCGGTGTCCTTGCAACTGTGCTCTACAATCCGATGTCGGCGGAGATGCTCGAACGCGCCAAGAGCATGGAGACCAAGATCTTCACCGATGGTGCGCCAGCGAACCCGGATGGCGCAGGCTTCTGGCTCAATCAATCGACCAGCGAAGGACAGAGCATCATCAACGCCGCCCGGAGCCAGGGACAAGGCGCGCTCCTGACCGGCATCACGGTATTCAGATACGACACGTCCGGCGTTTTCAGGGAACGAATCGAGGCGAAGGAAGCCACCCTTGAACCCGGCCAGTGGGTGTTCAAACAGGTACGCAGGTACAAGCTCGATAGCCCGCCAGAGGAGCAAGATACCTTCACACTGGTCACGAGCCTCACCCCGGCCCAGGTCCGGAACAGCTTCTCCACTCCCGAAACCGTGTCATTTTGGCAACTCCCGGACTACATCAGGTCGTCCGAGAACTCCGGCCAGGCCACAGCCGGTTACCGCCTGCAGTACCAGAAGCTCATCGCGCGCCCATTTTTATTGGCTGCAATGGTGATGCTCGCAGCCGCTGTGAGTTTGCGGTTCTTCCGCTTCGGCGGCGTGCAAAAGATGGTTTTGAGTGGCGTTGCAGCAGGGTTTCTGCTCTATGTCCTCTCGAAAGTAACTGAAGATTTAAGCAAGGCCGAGTTGATGCATCCGCTCGCTGCCGCGTGGTTGCCCGTTTGCGTGGGCGGCCTCTCGGGATTTTTGGCTTTGCTGTACCAGGAGGACGGGTAGTGGCCGTTGTCGCCGCCCTCCAAGGACGGACGCCTGCGTTCAGGCGGCGCATTCGTTTGCGCCGTCAAAGCTTGGTCATGTCTGCAGTTCTGGGGCTTGGCCTGGCAGCCGGCTTCGGTAACGCGGGTGTGACACCCGCATCGGCCCAGCAATCCTTCCGATACAATCCCCAGCCGCCCAAGCCGCCCAGGCAGAAGCCCGCCCAGCAGGCCAATGACGGGCAGATGCTCGTGCAGGCCGCCGAGGTCAACTACGACTACAACAATTCGCGCGTCTCGGCGGTCGGCAGCGTCCAGATCTACTACAACGGATCGACGCTCGAGGCCGACAAGGTCATCTATGACCAGAAGACCAAGCGCCTGCATGCCGAAGGCAACGTCCGGCTGACCGACCCTGACGGCAAGATCACTTACGCCAACCTGCTCGACCTGTCGGACGATTACCGTGACGGCTTCGTCGATTCGCTGCGGCTCGACACCGCCGATCAGACCCGCATGGCGGCGACGCGCGCGGATCGCACCGGCGGCGAGGTCACGATTTTCCAGAACGGCGTCTACACCGCCTGCGCAGCCTGTAAGGACAATCCGAAGAAACCGCCGCTGTGGCAGGTCAAGGGTGCGCGCATCATCCACAACCAGACCGAGAAGATGCTGTACTTCGAGGACGCGCGCCTCGAATTCTTCGGCCAACCGATCGCGTATCTGCCGTTCTTCTCGACGCCGGACCCGACGGTCAAGCGCAAGAGCGGCTTCCTGATTCCGAACTATTCGTCGAGCACGCGCTACGGTGTCGGCATCGAGGTGCCCTATTACTTCGCGCTGGCTCCGGACTACGACGCGACCGTGTCGCCGCGCTACACCACCAAGCAGGGCCTGTTGTTGCAGGGCGAATTCCGTCAGCGCCTGATCAATGGCGCTTACGAAATCCGTGGCTATGGCATTCGCCAGAACGATCAAAAGCAGTTCAACGGCGAACCCGGCGATCGCGAGTTCCGCGGCGGCATTGATACCAAAGGCCAGTTCGCGTTGAACGACAAATGGGTCTGGGGTTGGGATGCGGTCGCCGTCTCGGATAAATCGTTCTTCTTTGACTACGGCTTGGGCCCATACAAGAACGCGCTCAACGCGTTCCTGCTGACCCCGGACACGGGCCTGTCGCAAATCTATCTTACCGGCGTCGGCAACCGCAGCTATTTCGACGCGCGCGTGATGCACTTCCTCGGCTATTCGGCCGCCGACGATCAAAGCACAATTCCGATCGTTCATCCGGTGATCGATTATTCCAACGTGCTCAACCGCAACGTTCTCGGCGGCGAGTTCAGCTATAAGGCGAACTTCACCAGCCTGAGCCGCCAGACCGCCTCGTTTGACGCGATCAACCCGACAGCATTCGCCGCCGGGTATTGCCTGCCGACCTCGGCCGACCCGCTGGCGAGAACCCGATCGCAATGCCTCCTGCGCGGTATTCCCGGCGACTACACGCGGCTTACAGCCGAGGTGGAATGGCGCCGGTCGTTCACCGATTCCATTGGGCAGATCTTCACGCCGTTCGCGTCGCTACGCGGTGACGTGATCAGCGCCAACATCGACAACCAGCCTGGCGTTTCCAATTACCTGCCGATCGGCTCGACGCAGACAGCGCGCCTGATGCCGACGGTCGGACTTGAGTATCGCTATCCATTCATCAACGTGCAGCCATGGGGCACGACGACGATCGAACCGATCGGCCAGTTGATCATCCGGCCGAACGAACCGAGCGCCGGCCGCCTTCCCAACGAAGACGCACAGAGCTTCACGTTTGACGACAGCAATCTGTTCCGCGTCGATAAATTCTCCGGCTACGATCGCGTCGAAGGCGGCGGCCGCGCCAACGTTGGCGTCCAGGCGACGACGCAGTTCGACCGTGGCGGCTTCGTCAATGTGTTGTTCGGACAGTCCTATCAACTGTTCGGCCTGAACTCGTTCGCCGTGCAGGATCCCACCAACACCGGCATCGGCAGTGGCCTTGAAACCGCCCGCTCCGACTATGTCGCTCGCATCGCCTATCAGCCCAACAGAATTTACAGTCTGATCGCCCGCACCCGACTCGACGAGGCAACGGGAACTGTGCGGCGTTTCGAACTCGAAGGCCGGGCTAATTTCGACCGCTTCGGGGTGAGCCTGCTGTACGGCAACTACGACGCACAACCTGAACTCGGCTTCCTCACGCGCCGCGAAGGCGTCGTGGCAACCGGATCGGTCAAGGTGGCCACCAACTGGATGCTGTCAGGCGCACTGCGCTACGACATCTCGAACCAGACGATCAATCAGTACATCGTCGGCGCGGGCTACGTAGACGACTGCTTCATCATTGCAGCCAACTACATCACGGACTACGCATATACCTCGAAGAGCTACACGAGTCCCGTCACCGATCACCGCATCATGTTGCAGATCGGCCTGCGCACCATCGGCGGCACGTCGTTTAGCGCTGCTCAGTAATATTCCGGTAGCGGGGTGGTGCAGCCAACTCGATTTGCAGGTTTCAGGGCGCGCGCCGTATAGTCACGGGAACCGCCGGGAGTTCATCGGATGCGCGTATTAACGCCGTAAACTCGGGGTTGATGTTGCTGAATACGCGCTGGAATCTCCAGCCTCCGCCGAGACCGGTTTGATGACGGGTTTGAATATGATTGCTACTTTTCTTCGCTACGCACGAACAGCTTCGCTCGCGGCCGCCCTGCTCGCCGTGTCGAGTTTCGGCTCGACTGTCATGGCGCAATCCGTCGCAGCGATGGTGAATGGCGAGGCCATTACCAATTTCGATATCGAGCAGCGCATCAAGCTGACCAAGCTTACGACGCAGAAAGCGGTCTCGCGGCAGGAAGCGCTCGAAGAACTGATCGACGACAAGCTCAAGGTCAAGGAAGCCAAGCGATACGGCCTCGACATGTCGTCGTCGGACATCGACGGCGCGTACGGCAACATGGCGTCGCGCATGCGCATGAATCCCGAGCAGTTGTCGAAAACGTTGGAGGGCCACGGCATCCGTCCCGAGACGCTCAAAAACCGCATCAAAGCCGACATGACATGGGGCAACCTGGTACGCGGGCGGTTTCAGTCGAACCTGCTGGTGCCGGAGAAGGACCTCGCCGGCATCGAACCGTCCGACACCAAGGAAGGCGAAAGCTTCGAGTATCTCGTTCGTCCGATCGTCCTGATCGTGCCGCGCGGCTCGCCGTCGAGCGCCATCGAAGCACGCCGCAAGGAAGCGGAATTGCTTCGCAGCCGGATCCAGAGTTGCGATGAAGCGCAGTCGCTGTTCCGTTCGATGCGCGATGCCGCGATCCGCGATCAACTGACCAAGACCTCGGCGGATCTGCCGCCGGCCTTGCGTGAACTGCTCGACAAAACACCTGTGGGCAAACTGACTCCGCCGGAAGTCACCAAGCAAGGCGTCGAAATGGTGGCGCTGTGCAGCCGCAAGCCGACCAAGGCGGACACACCGGCCAAGCGCGCGGCGCGCGAGAAAATTTACAACCAGAAGTACGAAGCCAAATCCAAGTCGTATCTTCAGGAAGTCCGCAAGGGCGCGATGATCGAGATACGCAAATAAATGAGCTCAACCGCGACAGCGCTGCCATGATCAGAGCCGCCATGAGCAAAGCGCTGGCGCTGACGCTCGGCGAGCCCGCAGGCATCGGTCCCGATATCGCGATCGCGGCATGGCTGAATCGCCGCGAACTCGACCTTCCCGCATTCTACCTGATCGGCGACAGCGCGTTCATCACGGAGCGCGCCCGCGTGCTGGGCGCAACTATCGCAGTCGCCGATGCGAGCGCCGAGGATGCCGCCGAACTCTTCGCCGATGCGCTTCCGATCGTCAAAACAGGCATCGCGGCAACTGCGAAACCCGGCCATCCCGACGACAGCAGCGCACCGGCGGCCATCGCATCGATCCGTCATGCCGTCGCGGATGTGATTTCCGGACGCGCCAGCGCGGTGGTCACCAATCCGATCGCCAAGAGCGTGCTTTATCGCGCGGGCTTTTCCCACCCGGGTCATACCGAATTTCTCGCGCAGCTTTCCGCAGCCGTGAACGGCACTGTGCCGCATCCGGTGATGATGCTGTGGTCGCACGAGCTTGCCGTCGTGCCGGTAACAATCCATCTGCCGCTGCGCGACGCCATCGCGCAACTCACCAGCGATCTGATTGTTCGGACCGGACGCATCGTCGCGGCGGACTTGAAAGCGCGGCTTGGCATTGCCCGCCCGCGCCTTGCGATATCCGGGCTCAATCCGCATGCCGGCGAGGACGGCACCCTCGGCACCGAGGATCAATCGATCATCGCACCGGCCGTTGCCATACTCCAGCAGGACGGCATCGACGTGCGCGGCCCGCTGCCAGCCGACACGATGTTTCACGAAGCCGCGCGAAAAACCTACGATTGCGCAATCTGCATGTACCACGATCAGGCATTGATCCCGATCAAGACCATCGCATTCGACGACGGCGTCAACGTTACGCTGGGCTTGCCGTTCATCCGCACCTCGCCGGATCACGGCACCGCATTCGATATCGCAGGCACCGGCCGCGCCAATCCGTCCAGCCTGATCGCGGCGCTTCGCCTTGCCGCGCAAATGGCGGCGGCATCAAGCACATGACCGCCATCGACGACCTGCCGCCGCTCAGCGACGTAATCCGCCGCTTTGAACTCTCCGCGCGCAAATCGCTTGGCCAGAATTTCCTGCTCGATCTCAACCTGACATCACGCATCGCGCGTGCAGCTGCACCGCTGGAAGACGCCACCATTGTCGAAATCGGCCCCGGCCCCGGAGGGCTGACCCGCGCGTTGCTTGCACAGGGCGTCAAGCGCGTGATCGCTGTGGAGCGCGACGAGCGCGCGATCCCTGCCCTTGAGGAAATCGCGCAGCGTTACCCCGGCCGCCTCACCATCGTGAACGACGATGCGATGACATTCGATCCGAGCCCGCACCTCAACGGCGAGCGCGCCAAGATCGTCGCCAATCTGCCCTACAATATCGCCACCGTATTGCTGATCGACTGGCTGTGCGCCGAGCCGTGGCCACCGTGGTACGACATGATGGTGCTGATGTTTCAGCGCGAAGTCGCCGAGCGCATCGTTGCGCGCGAAAACGACGATGCCTATGGGCGGCTCGGCGTGCTGGCGAACTGGCGCGCCGAAACCAAGATCCTGTTCGATATCGCGCCCGGCGCCTTCGTGCCGCCGCCCAAAGTCACGTCGTCCGTGGTGCGGCTGATCCCGCGCCCCGCGCCCGAGCCCTGCGACCGGCGTGCGCTGGAGCGGGTCGCCGCGGCGGCATTCGGCCAGCGCAGAAAGATGCTGCGGCAGAGCCTCAAATCGCTCGGCGCCGATCCGGCCGCCCTTGCCGCCGCGGCAGGCGTCGAACCGACCCGCCGGGCCGAGACTATTCCGGTGTCCGGCTTTGTTGCCATGGCGCGCGAATTGGCTGATATAGCAGCCGCAAAATCAAAAACACCGTAACGGAGAAAGCCCAATGGCCCAGATGCGCCGCCAATCTCTTGTGAAGTTCGATGCTCCGCTCTGCGAAACCATCGTGGAGACCCCGAAGCCGCAAGGCCGGGAAGTTCTGGTGCGCATCGAGCGCTGCGGCCTGTGCCATTCGGACCTGCACATCCAGGACGGTTATGCGGATCTGGGCGGCGGCAAGAAGCTCGACACCACACGCGGCATGGTTCTGCCGTTTACGCTCGGGCATGAGATCGCAGGCGTCGTCGATGAAGTCGGTCCCGATGTGGACAAGGCGCTGATCGGCGCGAAGCGCGCCGTTTTCCCCTGGATCGGCTGCGGCCAGTGCCGCGACTGTCAGAACGGCGACGAAAACCTGTGCGCCAAGCAGCGCTTCCTCGGCGTCTCGATCGACGGCGGCTTTGCCACCCACGTTCTGGTGCCGGATGCGAAGTATCTGCTCGAGTACGATCCGCTGCCGGTCAACATCGCGGCGACCCTGATGTGCTCGGGTGTCACGGCCTATGGCGCGCTCAAGCGCCTTGTCGATCGTCCGCGCCAGCGCAACATCCTGCTGATCGGCCTTGGCGGCGTCGGCATGATGGGTCTTTCGTTTGCCGGTGCGATGTTCAAGCAGCCAATCTCGGTGGCCGACCTGAGCCCCGCCGCACGCGAGACCGCGCTCAAGAACGGCGCATCGGTGGCCTACGATCCGTCCGAAGCCGACATCGTCAAGCGCATCCTGAAGGAAACCGACGGCGGGTTCGATGAAGTGGTCGATTTCGCGGGCAACGAGAAGTCCATGGCATTCGCGATGGCGGTGCTTGCGCGCGGCGGCAAGATCGTGGTGTCGGGCCTGATGGGCGGAAACTTCAGCGTGCCGATGGTGCAATGGATCTACAAGCGCATGACCATCGAAGGTTTCATGGTCGGCACGCTCGCGGAAAGCCATGAGCTGATGGCGCTGGCCCGTTCCGGCAAGATCAAGCCGACGCCGATGCAGGAAGAGCCGATGGCCGATGCACAGAAGTGGATCGATCAGTTGCGCGCCGGCAAGGTCGTCGGCCGTATCATGCTGAAAAACTGACGTCCAGCATCGGACTAATCGGGCCGAACCGCAGTCCAGATCACGTGGCGCGCGCCGCCGCGTGGTCCGTTGGCTCGAACCGGAACCTCGTTCACATCGAAGCCGGCCTTGCGCAGCCGCTGGGTAAAACGCGGGTTGGGTCCTGACGACCACACGGCCAGAACGCCGCCGGGCCGCAGCGCCGCGCGCGCCGCAGTCAGCCCTTTCAGATCATACAGCGCATCGTTGGACTCGCGCGTCAGGCCCTCCGGGCCGTTATCGACGTCGAGCAGGATGGTGTCGTAAGTCGCACGTGCGGACCGGATGATCTGGCTGACATCCTCTTCGCGGATCGTGACGCGCGGATCCGTCAGACTGCTGCCGAACATCTCCGCCATCTCGACTCGCGCCCACGCCACGACGGACGGCACCAGTTCGGCGACAACGATCTCGGCCTTGGAGCCAAGCACGGCAAGCGCCGCACGCAGCGTAAATCCCATGCCGAGACCGCCAATCAGCATGCGTGGCCGTTCGCGTGTCTGGATACGTCTGCACGCGAGCGTGGCCAGCGCCTGCTCCGAGCCGCTGAGGCGGCTGTTCATCAGTTCGTTCTGGCCGAGCTTGATGGAGAATTCAGTTCCGCGGCGCATCAGGCGAAGCTCGCCGCCGCCGGGAATTTGCGCGGTATCCAGCAGGGTCCAGGGGATCAACGATCGAGTCCTCAAATATTCAGC
Source organism: Afipia massiliensis (assembly GCF_014203115.1). Classification (GTDB taxonomy): domain Bacteria; phylum Pseudomonadota; class Alphaproteobacteria; order Rhizobiales; family Xanthobacteraceae; genus Afipia; species Afipia massiliensis. Next base: position 355,748 of record NZ_JACHIJ010000002.1, read on the forward strand.
GCGACGCGCAGCACATGCTCTCGTTACGCCATGCAGGTTCCCGAATGCCAGCCAGAATTGAGCAAATGGCCGCCTGCGCGCCCGCCCGAATTAAGCCTTAGCCTGTCCGGATTTGCGGCCTATTCCGACCCAACTTGTCACCGAGAAGCTAACGCGAGAATGAGTTCGTGTTGCGTAAGGGGGACAGAATGTCAAACCGCACCGCCGCAATTGCTTTTGCCGCCATCACCGGCTGCGTTTCAACTTTCGGCATCACATCGGCATCGGCAAATCCCGCCAGTGCGGCAGCGGGAACCGCCGCCAGCGCGGCATCCGGAAGCGCCGCCAATGCCGCCGACGAGTGCCTCGCCGGTCCAAAAGCCACGACACCGGCGGGCGCACACTGGTATTACCGCGTCGAGAAAGGCACCAAGCGCAAGTGCTGGTATCTCGGAGAGGCGGGCGCGAAGACGAAAAAGACAGCGGCGACTGCGCCAACGTCATCAGACACCGCTGAAAAGGATGTGCCTCCTCCGACACAGATCGCGCCTGCATCAAAGCAGGACGCCGCGAAGAAGCCGATGCAAAAATCCATTGCGAATGCGCGGGCGGAGTTGACCGCAGGAACGCCGGATGAAGATCCGTCGCTTGCGGAAACAACGTGGCCGCCGATGCCGGGCCCTTCCGCCAACGCCGATGTCCGCAACGATAACCAAGCGGCTGCGATACAGCCCGCTCCTGCTCCGGGCGCAAACAAGCAAGGCTGGAACGTCGCGACGCGCTGGCCCGACCCAGCCGCAGCCGCTACTGCCAGCGACCAGCCCGCCGCTATGCCGCAACCTGCGCAAGCAACTCCGGCTCTCACGGCGGAGCGTCTCGCCACCGCCGCTGCAACGCCGGCCCCGTCGCCCGCGCCTGCGATGACGACAGGCGCAGCGTCGCCGCAACCACAGCAATCCACGGCCGCTGCGGAAACCGAGGGCATGTCTATCAGGATACTGTTGAGCATTCTCGTCGGCGTGCTGGCGCTCGCCGCGATCCTCGGCCCGTTGCTGTTCAAGTACTTCCGGCCGAAGCCGCGTGAAGACGACCGCACCTACGGTCAGCGCCGCCCAATCTGGGACCTGAACGTGTCCAACGAGACACTTCTGCAGGACAATCCACCGCTCGTGATACCGCTCAACCACGCGCACGCCCTGCCCCAGCCCCGCGTGCTGGAAGAGCCGCGCATGCTGGACGATACCGCCGACGAGATCGAGCAATTGCTGTCGCGCGCCTCGAAGCGTTCGGCGGCGTAAGCTGCCTGCTTCATAAGCGGCGGGCACAACCCGCCGCTTACTTGTCCAATTGCTTTTGCAATTCGCGGACGAAGGCCGACAGGCCGGTCTGGCGTTCGCGCTTGAGCCGCTCGGCCTTAAGGATGGTCACGACCTGCGAATACGCCTCGTCGAGATCGCTGTTGGTGACGACGTAGTCGTATTCCGCCCAGTGGCTGAGTTCGTGGCTAGCGCGGCTCATGCGGCCGCGGATAACTTCATCCGAATCCTGCGCGCGGGTATGCAGCCGCTTCTCAAGATCCGCTGCCGACGGCGGCAGAATGAAAACGCTGACGACATCGGCGCGGGCCTTCTCGCGCAATTGCTGCGTGCCCTGCCAGTCGATATCGAACAGCACATCCTGACCTGAGGTCAGCGCATCCTCCACCGGCTTGCGCGGGGTGCCGTAGAAATTGTCGAACACCGGCGCATGTTCGAGCAGTTCGTTGCCCTTCACCATGGCGTCGAACTTCGGCTTGTCGATGAAGTAATAATGCTCGCCGTCAACTTCGCCGGGACGCTTCGCGCGCGTTGTCACCGACACCGACATCCGCAGATCGTGGATCTTGTCGATCAGCATACGCGCCAGGGTGGATTTGCCTGCGCCCGATGGCGACGACAGCACGAACATCAGCCCGCGCCGCTCACCGTCTCTCAAGGTGCCCCCCGCCGCCATGTCCGCTTACTCCAGATTCTGGACCTGCTCGCGAAACTGCTCGACAACACTCTTCATCTCAAGCCCGGTGTTGGTCAGTTCGATATCGTTCGACTTCGAGCAGGTGGTGTTGACCTCGCGGTTGAATTCCTGCGCCAGAAAATCGAGACGCCGTCCCACCGCCCCGCCCTTGCCGAGCAGTTCGCGGGTCTGCGCGATATGCGAGGCGATGCGGTCGAGTTCTTCGCGAATGTCGGCCTTGGCCGCGATCATCAGCGCTTCCTGGCTGAGCCGGTCGGCGTCGAAGCGATCCGATGTCTCAAGCAATACCGCGATTTGCTCGGCGAGCCGCGCACGGATCGCCTCGGGCTTTCGGCCGGGCGCCGCTTCCGCCCGCTGCGCGAGACGTTCGATCTCGTCCATCCGCTGGGTCAGTATCTGGCCGAGGGATGTGCCTTCGCGCTTGCGCATGTCGATCAGGCTTTGCAGCGCCTGCTCGAACGACGCCGAGACGGCGGCGCGTGCGGTCTGCATTTCAGTCTCGTCGCTCTCCGGCTCGACGACTTCGAGGACGCCCTTGATCCCGAGCAATCCATCGACGCTTGGCGCGACGGCATCGGTGCGCGCGGAAATCTCGCCCGCGACTTTCAGAATCGAGGACAGAACGTCCTCGTTGATGCGCACGACCGACGCCGCACCGGTGCGTTTCACTGTGAGGTTGGCGTAGACGGTGCCGCGCGACAGCAGTTCGGTGGCGCGCTTGCGGGCTGCGGTCTCGACGTCGTCCCACCCTGCGGGCACCCGTAGCCGGAAATCAAAGCCTTTGGCGTTGACCGATTTCAATTCCCATTCGAACGCATAGGGTCCGCTGGTGCCGTGGCTTCGCGCAAAGCCGGTCATGCTCGACAGCGCCATCGCGAAAGTGTCTCCGTCTCTGGTGTTCAGAACAATGCAGATTGCGAGCCGGTCAACCGGCTCACGTCAGGACTGAGCTTGTCCCTGAAATCGGCAAGGCACGCAAGAGAGGGCCGCGCTACTGCGTCTTCTCTTCTTCGGGCTCCGGCTCGGCGGGTGCCGCAGCCGGGGCGCGCTTTGCGGTGCGTTTGCGCGAGGCCGCGTCCGCCACCGGCTCGTTGGCGATGATGCTGGCGGGCGCCGAGGCCTTCGGGGCTGCGGCCTTCGGAGCGGCCTTCGGAGGCGCGCTCGGCTTGGCGGGAGCCGCCGCAGGCGCGCCTGTTGCGGGCGCCGGCACAGCAGCAACCGGAGGCTGGTCGTCGGCATCCACCGTGTCGTTCTGCTGCTGGCGCTCCATCGCGCGCAGCTTGGCGACGCCCTTCTGGTGCTGGTCGTAGGTTTCGGTGAACGAATGGCCGCCGGTGCCGTCCGCTACGAAGAACAGATCGCGGGTCCGCGCCGGATTGGCGGTGGCTTCGAGCGATGCGCGGCCGGGATTGGCGATCGGTCCCGGCGGAAGTGCGTCGATCACATAGGTGTTGTACGGCGACGGTTGCGTGATCTCGCTGCGCTTGATCGGCCGGCCGAGCGTGCCCTTGCCGCCGACCAGGCCGTAAATGATGGTCGGATCGGACTGAAGCTTGATCCGCTGACGCAAACGGTTGGTGAAAACGGCGGCGACGCGGCTGCGCTCGTCGGCCCGGCCGGTTTCCTTTTCGACGATGGACGCCAGCGTGACGAGTTGCTCGGGCGAGCGGACAGGAATGTCGGGATTGCGGCGCGCCCAGACTTCGGCAAGCACCTTCTTCTGCGCCTGCTGCATGCGGTGGATCACCTGATCGCGCGGCGTGCCGCGCGGGAAATTGTAGGTGTCGGGCAGCAGTGTGCCTTCGCGCGGCTGCTCTTTCAGCGAGCCCGCGAAAATATCGTTCTCCTGAAGCCGGGCGACGATCTGCTCAGACGTCAGGCCTTCCGGAATGGTGATGGAATGCTGCACCACCTTGCCTTCGACAATGGTGCCGATGACGTCGCGCAGGCTGGCGTTCTTCTGGAACAGATACTCGCCGGACTTCAGACCCGACCGCGCATTGAGCGCCAGGACGCTGCCGATGAATGTCCAGCGGTCGGCCGTGATCACGCCGTTGCGCTGAAGGATGTCGCCGATATCGGTCATGCCCGCGCGCGGGGGAATGTTGACGACCTTGTCTTCCGCCAGCGGGCCTTTGGCCTCGATCGTCTTCTTGCCGTAGAAGAAGACGCCGCCAGCCAGCAACATTGCGACAATCAGGAACGTAAAGATCGCGTTCCCGACCACAACGAGCGTGCTTCGTGCGCGCTGCGAATGCTTTGGCGGCTGCGGCACCTGTTCGGGCTCGAGCGCCGCGCGCGGACTGCGGGGCGCAATGGGAGGTCTCTGGCTCATCGAAGCAACCTGAATTCTGCCGGCGGTTTAAATATTATTGATTCAGTAATTATACGCGCAGTCGTGAGAGAAATTATGTCCGAATGAGGCAAAACCGTGAAGACAGTTTTGCCTCATTTCTACAGCCTTTAAGTCTTCTCTTTAGCTCGAGACGCTTAGTTTGCCAGACGCCGGACGACCAGCGAAGCGTTGGTGCCGCCGAATCCGAATGAGTTCGACAGGGCCACGTTGATCTCGCGTGGCCTTGCCTTGTTCGGGACGAGATCGATCGCCGTCTCGACGGAGGGATTGTCGAGATTGATCGTCGGCGGCGCGACATTATCCCGAATCGCGAGAACGCAGAAAATCGCTTCGATGGCGCCTGCCGCACCGAGCAGATGGCCGGTGGACGACTTGGTCGATGACATCGAAACCTTCGACGCCGCATTGCCAAGCAGACGTTGCGCTGCGCCAAGCTCGATCTCGTCGCCGAGCGGCGTCGAGGTTCCGTGTGCGTTGATGTAGTCGATGTCGGAGGCCGTCACGCCCGCACGCTTCATCGCAGCGCTCATGCAGCGGTACGCGCCGTCGCCGTCTTCGGCCGGAGCGGTAATGTGATAAGCATCGCCGGACAGGCCATAGCCCACGACCTCGGCGTAAATCTTTGCGCCGCGCTTTTTTGCGTGCTCGTATTCCTCGAGCACCACGACGCCGGCGCCCTCGCCCATCACGAAGCCATCGCGATCCTTGTCATAAGGACGCGAGGCGATGGTCGGATTATCGTTGTACTTGGTGGCCATCGCGCGCAACGCACAGAAACCGCCCATGGCGAGGCGGTTGACGGCGGACTCGGCGCCACCCGCGACCATCACGTCGGCATCGCCGAAGGCGATCAGGCGGCTGGCGTCGCCGATGGCGTGTGCGCCGGTCGAGCAAGCGGTCACAACCGCATGGTTCGGGCCTTTGAGACCGTGCTTGATCGAAACGTAACCCGACGCGAGATTGATCAGACGGCCGGGAATGAAGAACGGCGACAGCTTGCGCGGCCCACGCTCCTTCAGGATCACGGCGGCTTCGCCGATGCCCTCGATGCCGCCGATGCCGGAACCGATCATGGTGCCGGTAGCGCAGCGGTCTTCCTCGGTGGCCGGATGCCAGTTGGCGTCGTCGAGCGCCTGGCTCGCGGCCGCCATCGCGAAAATGATGAAATCGTCGACCTTGCGCTGCTCCTTCGGCTCCATCCAGTCGTCAGGATTGAAGGTGCCGTTGGTGCCGTCGCCGCGCGGAACCATGCATGCGATCTGGCAGGTCAGATCGGAAACTTCGAACTTCTCGATACGGCTAGCGCCGCTATCGCCATTGAGGATGCGTTTCCAGGTCTGCTCGACACCATTCGCGAGCGGCGAAACCATGCCCAGACCCGTGACGACAACCCTCCGCATACGTTCTTCTCCGGTACGATCGGCGAACGCCAACAAACGCCGCTATGACAGCAAGACGGCGGGTCGTTCGATTACAACCCGCCGCTCGTCGTCATGGCTGCGCGGTGGCGTCAGCTCTTTGCGTTTTTCTCGAGAAACTTGGTGGCGTCGCCCACGGTGAGAATGGTTTCCGCGGCATCGTCTGGAATTTCGCAGCCGAATTCCTCTTCGAACGCCATCACGAGTTCGACGGTATCGAGGCTGTCTGCGCCGAGATCGTCGATGAAGCTGGCAGCATCCACAACCTTCTCTGGCTCGACACCAAGGTGCTCGACCACAATCTTCTTAACTCGCTCGCCAATCTCACTCATCGTTTAACCTCGTGCTTGTTCCATTAAACTCGACCGCAAAACGATACGAGCCCCTCGCGGTGCGAAAAAATGCGAATTCGTGCCGTCCGTACCACGCGTCCCCGTACCTTCGCCATAGCGGCGAAGTGACCGAAAACGGCGGCTGGCGCCGGAACGGCAATATACGGGGTTTGGCGATCCTGCAATGGCGTTTTCCCCAACCGAGTGCCGTTCGGTTACCATACTTCCCCGGAGTTGACCACAAGGCCCCGGCTCCCGTCCACCGGCCTGTCCCGCTTGACAAAATCCCCGCGAAACGGGCCTTAAATCATGGCCATACCGCCGTTGACATGGATGGTCTGGCCAGTCACGTAGGCCGCCTCGTTGGATGCGAGATAGACCGCCGCCGCAGCGATATCTTCCGGCGTTCCGAGCCGCCCGGCGGGCACCTTGGCCAGCACCCCTTCGCGTTGCTTTTCATTCAAAACGTCCGTCATGGGCGTCGCAATGAAGCCGGGTGCAATGCAGTTGGCTGTCACATTGCGGCGGGCGTATTCCGCGCCCACGGACTTCATCATTCCGATCAGGCCGGCCTTGGATGCCGCGTAATTCCCCTGCCCGGCATTGCCGGTCACGCCGACCACCGAGGTGATCGCGATGATTCGGCCGAACCGCTTGCGCATCATCAGCTTGGTCGCGGCGCGCGCCAGCCGGAACGTCGCGGTGAGATTCACCCGGATGACGTCGTCGAAGTCCTCGTCGCGCAACTGGACAAAAAGGTTGTCCCGCGTGATGCCCGCATTGGCCACGAGAATATCGAGCTGACCCATCGCCTTTTCAGCGGCGGGAACCAGTGCTTCGACCTCGGTCATGTCAGAGAGATTGCACGGCAGCACATGCACGCGCTCTTTCAGTTCGCCTGCGAGGGTATCGAGCGCCTCGCGCCGGGTGCCCGAGATCGCGACCGTGGCGCCCTGTGCATGCAACGCCCGCGCGATCGCGCCGCCGATGCCGCCGGTCGCTCCGGTCACGAGCGCCGTCCTGCCTGTCAAATCGAACATGTTGCCCCCTTGGGAGAAGTCCCGGGTATGGGTCAAAGATTGCGCTTCGTTTGCCGCAAGAAAACGCCGTTCGTCAATGACCCCTGCCCGGTCTCCTGCCACAAAAACGCCCCTGCCGGTCGGCTGCGCGGTCCCGCGGCACTGCCCTTGCCTGTTTTCAGGGCGAACCGGCGGCTCCTACGCCACGACCGGGTTTGATGGTATCCTGTCCGTCACGCCCTCAAGGAAGCAGCGGAGAGAGACACCGATGCGCTATCGCACCGCCATCGCGTCACAGCTCTTCGCGTTCGACGACCTCAAGCAGGTGATGGCCTATGCCAGCCCCGCGCGCTCGGGCGATACCCTCGCAGGCATCGGCGCGGCCACGGCGCAGGAACGGATGGCGGCGCGTCATGTGCTGGCGGACGTACCGCTCAAGCAGTTCCTCACCGAGGCGATGGTTCCCTACGAGGACGACAACATCACGCGGCTGATCATCGACAGCCACGATGCGGCCGCGTTCGCGCCGGTGTCGCACATGACCGTCGGCGATTTCCGCAACTGGCTGCTGTCCGAACAGGCCACGACCGAGGCGCTCGCAGCGCTGGCGCCGGGCCTCACGCCGGAAATGGTCGCAGCCGTTTCCAAGATCATGCGCAATCAGGACCTGATCGCGGTGGCGCGCAAGTGCCGCGTCATCACCCGCTTCCGCGACACCATCGGGCTCGAAGGACATCTGTCGGTGCGCCTGCAACCGAACCACCCTACCGACGATTTGCGCGGCGTGGCGGCATCGACCCTCGATGGCCTGCTGATGGGATCGGGCGACGCCGTGATCGGCATCAATCCCGTCTCCGACAGCATGCCGGTGCTCGGCAACCTGCTGCGCATGCTGGACGAGGTGATTCAGCGTTTCGAAATCCCGACGCAGAGCTGCGTGCTCACCCACGTCACCAACACCATCCATCTGGCGGAGGCCGGCGCACCGGTGGATCTCGTATTCCAATCGATCGGCGGCACCGAGAAGACCAACCTCTCCTTCGGCGTGACGCCCGAGCTTCTGGATGAAGCACGGGATGCCGCCCTGTCGCTGAAGCGCGGCACCGTCGGCGACAACGTGATGTACTTCGAAACCGGTCAGGGCAGCGCGCTGTCGGCGGACGCGAACTTCGGCGTCGACCAGCAGACCTGCGAGGCGCGCGCCTACGCGCTGGCGCGGCGCTACAAGCCACTGCTGATCAACACCGTGGTTGGTTTCATCGGCCCCGAATATCTCTACGACGGCAAGCAGATCATCCGCGCCGGTCTGGAGGATCATTTCTGCGGCAAGCTGCTCGGTCTGCCGCTGGGTTGCGACATTTGCTACACCAACCACGCCGAAGCCGATCAGGACGACATGGACACGCTGCTGGTGCTGCTCGGGGCCGCAGGCATCAGCTTCATCATGGGCGTTCCCGGCGCGGACGACGTCATGCTCAACTACCAGAGCACGTCGTTTCACGATGCCCTATTCCTGCGCGAAACCATGGGCCTCAAGCGCGCGCCCGAGTTTGAAGCGTGGCTGCAGCGCATGCAGATCACCGACGCCGACGGGCGGTTGCGCCCCCCCTCACCCAACGCGCTGCTCGGCGGCATGGGCAATCTCAAGTCGCTGGTCGCATGACGGATAGGAAAGACACCGAGAGCAACGTCACGGAAAGTCCCTGGAGCGAGTGGCGCAGCGTCACGCCGGCGCGGCTGGCGCTTGGGCGCGTCGGTGCGGGCATGCCGACCGACGAGGTGTTACGCTTTGGCTGGGCGCATGCGATGGCACGCGATGCGATTCATGCCGCGCTCGACGTACCAAAACTCGAAGCAGCATTACACGCGCAAGGATGGACCGTTGCGCATGTCCATAGCCGCGCGCCGGACCGCACCACCTATCTGCGGCGGCCGGATCTGGGGCGTGTGATCGATCCGGACGAGATTGCAAAACTGCGCACCGCTCCGTTCAAACCGAGCGACATCTGCATCGTGATCGGCGACGGGCTGTCGTCGCTGGCGGTCGACCGTCACGCCGCGCCTCTGCTCGCCGCGTTGAAACCGCTGCTTGCGGATGAACTGAAGCGAGCGCCGGTTGTCATCGCCGCGCAGGCGCGCGTGGCGCTGGCCGACGAGATCGCAGAACTGTTGCAGGCGAAGCTATCGATCATGCTGATCGGCGAGCGACCGGGCCTGAGTTCGCCGGATAGCCTCGGCATCTACATCACCCACGCACCGTTCCGCGGGCGCAACGATGCCGGACGCAACTGCATTTCCAACGTGCGGCCCGAAGGACTGAGCTACGCCGCCGCCGCGTTCAAGCTCGCGTGGCTGGTGCGCGAATCGCTCACGCGCAGGCTGACCGGCGTGGACCTCAAGGATGAAAGCGATCTGGCCCTGCTCGCGGCAAACGCGAACGCGGTTCGCTTGCCGCCATCGAGATAAATAAAAGCCGCGTCACCCGAAGGTGACGCGGCCATGGCCGTTCTGTTGCTAGGTGGACCTACCCCGAATGGTTACGCCGCGAGGCGCACTTCATTCATGCGAACGTTATCGTTTGCATTTAGGTTTTGACCCGATAACGGCGGTATCATGCCGGGCACACTTCAAGGCTTCATAACAAGCATCGAACCTATTTCGCCCCCATCAGAAACGGTTCACAATCGAACCTTCAGTCTAACCGCTTCTGGTGGAGGCGCCGGGGTACTGCCCCCCGGGTCTACTTATTGTCCGCGTTGAGATTCAGCGCCATCGTCTTGCGACAGTACCAATATATGCGAGATTTCCGGTTTTGTAAGGTGCAAAAACAAGCCCTTCCGGATCATCAACCGACAAGCGTTAGGAACTCATTTTCGCCGCCGCGATCGCCGCCTTCGCAGCCTCGATATCGCCCGGTCCGCCGACCGATACGCCCACCGCGCCATCGGCGATACGCTTGACCAGACCGGACAGCACCTTGCCGGCACCGATCTCGAGGAAGTGCGTCACGCCGTTGCTGGCCATGTACGCAACGCTCTCGCGCCAGCGCACGGTGCCGGTGACCTGCTCGACCAGCCGCTTGCGGATTTCGTCCGGATCGGTGATCGCGGAGGCCAGCACGTTGGACACCAGCGGTGCCTTCGGCTTGTTGATGGTCACACCGGCCAGCGCCTGCGCCATCGCGTCCGCCGCAGGCTGCATCAGGCGGCAATGGAACGGCGCGGATACCGGCAGCAGCATCGCGCGCTTGGCGCCCTTGGTCTTGGCGATCTCAAGTGCTCGCTCGACGGCAGCCTTGTCGCCCGAGACGACCACCTGCCCGCCGCCATTGTCGTTGGCGGCCTGACAGACCTCGTTCTGCGCAGCTTCTTCCGCCACCGCAACCGCAGCCTCATAATCGAGGCCAAGCAGCGCAGCCATCGCGCCGACGCCCACCGGTACGGCCTTCTGCATGGCGAGACCGCGCGTGCGCAGCAGCTTCGCCGTGTCGCTGATCGAGAAACTGCCAGCAGCCGCCAGCGCGGAATACTCGCCGAGTGAATGCCCCGCGACGAACGCCGCGTCGCGCGCGATGTCGATGCCCGCCTCGGTCTCCAGCACGCGTAGCGTCGCCAGCGACACCGCCATCAGCGCCGGCTGGGCGTTCTCGGTGAGCTGCAGCGTTTCCGCAGGTCCCTCCCAGATAATCGCCGTCAGCTTTTGTCCCAACGCCGCATCGACTTCGTCGAATACGGCCCTGGCTGCCGGAAATGCATCGGCGAGCGCTTTGCCCATGCCGACCGTCTGCGATCCCTGTCCCGGAAAGGTGAATGCTGCTGTCATGGAGGTCCCCTTAAAAGATAGGCCGTAAGACACCGCCGGGACGGCGGGTGTCAAGCTGCGGCGCGGCGGAGCCGATATGAGCCGGCGCGTTGCAGGCCCCTGACCGCCCGGTCAACAGGCCAGTCGGCCAATGAACCACCCGAATTACCGGCTCATTGCCGAATTTACTGCGACATCAGAAACCACGACGTCCCACCTGAAAGGGTGTATTGCGTGCCTCTATTTGCCTCACAATGCTCGGCATTAGCCGCCAACCTCCGTGATACCATGCGCTTATTTTGCAAGTTATTTTTCCGAAAGCATAAAAATGAACTGGCGACCGGTGAATATTGCCCCGAATGAACTCGGTTTTGAAACAAGGGGGATCGTTGAAAGATTTCATGAGGCATGCCGTCGCCTGAATGTTCGGCCGGTCACAGCGGACATCAATGGTGGCTACGCCGGACGCACTGCCGGAGGGCGTGTTGAAACGGCAGACGGCCGCCAGTTGTGGCTCAGAGTCGCCGGAGCAGAGTCAATCGACAACCGGCTGCTTAAGGCCGACATTGCGGCGGATAAGATAACCGGCATTCCAAAACCTGTACTTGTCGAGCGAAACGATTGGGTAAACGGAAACATTCATTGGACTGCACGGCTTATCACGCTCACTGACGCCGCCGTTGAAGCGAATCCGTGGGCAGGCCCATCTGCCGCCAGCGTTACGGACGACTGGATCGGCGATCTCAAACAAGCGCTCGATGGTTTGGCCAGCAAGACATCCGCGCAAATTCATGTTTCGCCCGAAGCTTTGCAAAAATGGCTTTCCGATACAAATCAGATCGAGCATGAGTTTCCGCAGAGCGAATGGCGGCTGTCTCACAATGATCTGAACTGGAGCAATCTGACCGCTCCAAAACTGTCGATTTTGGACTGGGAATGGCATGGGCTTTCACCCACAGGCTTTGATCCTGGCCTGCTGATTGCCTACTCGTGCAGGAATGAAGAACTCGTGCGCCGCCTGGAACGTGCGTTCGAACCGTATTTCGAAACGTTCACCGGTCGCGTGGCACGCGCCTTCGCCACCGACCAGCTCCGGAGCGCGGCCGCCGGGGGCTGGCTTGATCCGGCAATGCTTCGGCATCTCGACGCGATGCTTGAGCGGCTCAATAGCCAGGTCCTGCTGGCGTATCACAATACGGAGAAGCGTTCGCGGAAAACCGTTTCGACTGCGGACACGGGCCTTGGCCTCGATGTCGCGACGGGACACGCAGGGCATGGCATGGATGCCGCCGTGGATGGATACAAAATCGCAGCCGTCATTCCGCTCTACAACGGTGCCAGCTATATTCGCACCGCGCTCGAAAGCGTCCTGGCGCAGGAACGCAAGGCTGACGAGATTATCGTTGTTGACGATGGTTCAACCGACAGCGGCCCCTCCATTGTCGCAAGCATGGCCGCAGCCAATCCGACGATAAGGCTCCTCTCAAAAAAGAACGGCGGCCAGGGATCGGCGCGGAATTTTGGCGTGCGGCATTCGGCGGCGGACCTGATCGCTTTCCTCGACCAGGACGACATTTGGTATGCGGATCATCTGACAGAGCTTGAGAAACCGTTTTTGCGGAAATCGCGGTTGCCGCTTGGCTGGACCTATTCAAATCTCGATGAGATCAACGGCAACGGCCGGATGGTGTGCCATTCGGTTCTCGATACCCAGAAAAACGAACATCCCAAGCGGACCCTGCAGTGCTGCCTCCAACAGGATATGTTCATCCTGCCGGGGGCATCGTTGATATCAAGGGACGCGTTCGACGCAGTGGGAGGCTTCGACGAACAGTTCATGGGCTATGAAGACGACGATCTTTTCCTGCGGATGTTCTGCCGCGGCTATCGCAGCGTCTATATCGACCAGCCATTGACGATATGGCGCATTCACACCGCATCGACGTCATATGGAAAACTGATGGCGCAATCGCGCATGAAGTATTTCAGCAAACTCGTTGCCACGTTCCCGGATGAACCCGAACTGCACCGCTTTTTTGCCCGGCAGTTTTTTGCGCCCCGGTTCGTACGGAGCGTCCTGGCGGATCTTCGCAGCGGAATTACTCTGGATAATCACGAGCGCGTGGTGATCGCCTGCTCTCATCTGTGGGAGTTGAGCGGCCACCTCTCGATGCGGCAAAAAATCCCCCTCAGAATGCTGGCTATCCTCGCGCGTTTTCCGATGGCTGGACGACTGGCCCGGAGACTGCCGGATGGAGCGGCGAACGGGGTGCGGAGTGTCTTCGGGGTGTGACACCCGTCGTGGCTGTGTTGCGCAAGCCCGATCAGCCGCGGACCTGTCGATCAGATGGAACTCTGACCCCGCGTGCGCGTTTTCCGTTGGGGCGCTCAGTGGAGTGCGCACATGGAAGAAAACCCTCGCAAGCCACAAACATTAGCCTTGGCACCTGTCCTGATCTTCGCGGCCGTTCTCCTTGCGGTGTTCGGAGCAGCGCTGGTGACCGCGATCGACACCAGCCCAACCGTCGTCGCCACCACGGACAAGGCACCGCCTGGAACGACAGGTCTGGCGAGGCCGCATTCGACATCGGAACAGCGTTAAGCCGCTTGTCCGAGGCTAAGCCGTTAACCCGCTGTCCGAGGCTAAGCCGTTAACCCGCTGTCCGAGGCTAAAAGCCTGACGCCGCCTGGTTGCCGTCAACCACCGCGCCGGTACGCGCGCGCCGCACGTTGCTGACAAGCTCGCCCGGCCGATCCTGATCCTTCGGACGCGACGTCGCGAGCCGCAGCACAGCGGCGTAGCTCGGCTGCACTTCCATCCGCCCGGCATGCGGACCGCGCGTCAGGATTTCGTGCACGCGACGCAGGTTGTAGCAAGGCACGTAGAACAGCAGATGGTGTTCGAGATGGTAGTTGACGTAATACGGCGCGACGAACAGCCGTTCGAGGAAGCCTGCACGCGTGGTGCGCGTGTTGCGTAGCGGATCGTTGCTGTCCGGCACGACGGCGTGTTCCGCGATGTTGCGGACGCGGGTGATCACCATCATCCATGTCATCAGAGGGGTGAGCCAGAGCAACGGATAGGCCCACCACACGCCTGCCGCCGCGAGTCCTGCGAACAAAATCGCATTGACCACGATCTGCGGGCCGAGCTTCTCCCAGAAATTCGCAGCGCGCTGCCGCAACGGCCATGTGGACTCGCCAATCGCATTCAGAAACTGCGCCTTGCGCTGCTGGTAGCCGGTCTGGCCGGTGATATCGCGCCAGAATTTCCGCCGGTAGCTGGGCTGCGTGATCGGAAACGGCGCGGACAGGATCAGGTCCGGATCGTTGTCCTGCTGCGTGTGGGCGTGATGCTGAAGATGATAGCGGCGATAGGCCCGCGTCTCCGCGAAAACCGGATAGGCGCAGAACCACTGGCTGAGAAACATGTTCAGTTTGTCGCCGTTCGCGAGACTGCCATGGGCTCCGTCGTGCATCAGGATCGCAAGGCCAAGCTGACGCGAGCCGATGATGCCGACCGCCAGCAGAAACGTGAATGGATTCGGCCAGACTGCAACCATCGCAATCGATCCAAGGATCAGCGCCCACGCATGAGCGATCAGCGCAACACCCTTCCACGTCGAACGCGTGCGCACCTCCATCAATTCCTGCTCGGTCATCAGGTCACGTGCACGGATGCGTGGAGCAGTCATTGGCGTTTCTCCTTGTTATCGGATGACGGTTGTTCGGCGGAATCCGCCGCGCCGACGAGCCGGAGCCGCGCGCCATCGGCGGCGACATCGGCCTGGGGTCCAAGCAGGCGCAGCATCTCGGCGACGAGATCCTCGGAGGATCGCCCCATCGCGTGTCCCTCGATGGTCACACCGATCGTGATCGCCCAGAAGCGCCGCGCGCTCGTTTCCGGATCGAGGCGCGAATGCCATCCGCGCGCGATCATCTCCGCGGCGTAGGCCCGCAACCCTTCGGAGTGCAGCCGCTCGACGGTGCGCTCCACCAGCGGAGCGAGATCCTGACGGCGGCGGGTCAACGTCATCGCTTCGACGAAGAATCCGACGGCGTCCGTCCGCATCACGCTTTCGACCAGCGAACGGGTGTAGTCATTCGGTGAAAGCTGCTTGCCGGCGTTCTGCTCGGCGGCACGGGCGACATACAGCACGTCTCGGCAGGCTGCCTCGACGAACAGAGCCTCCTTGGTGCGGAAGTAGTACGTGATCTGGCTCGGGAAGGCGTCTGCCGCTGCTGCGATGTCGGCGATCGAAACGCCCGCCACCCCACGTTCCTTGAACAGCCTGCTGGCCGCATCGAGCAGCCGCGACCGCATTTGCCGCCCCGCCGTGCGGGTCGCACGGGATGCGTGCTTTGGATCGCGAATACCACCCTTGGGAGATATGGCTTTCATCTCGCGCTCTCGCAGCCGGGTCATCCGGGACCATTCGAAGCGATCTAATTGTATGTCATACAAACAACTAGATCAAGGCAGATTTGGCGGCTGTCCGGCGCGTCCAGCGTCTTGCAAACACCCTCAGAATCCTTATAACCGTGCCATCCGTGGATCCCGGCCGGGAGCTGAACGGACGGTCTCACCAGTCTGACATTCCAGTTTGATTGATGCGGCAGGGCCAGTCGGTCCGTCGTCCCGTGCTTCCGCCTTCTGAGCAATATCGAGTCCTTTCCGAAGGGTCTCGAAGGGCTTGCCGCCAGGAACCGCGCTAACATTGGAAAGGACTCCCATGCCTCTTTACGAGCATGTTTTTCTCGCGCGTCAGGATGCGAGCGCCCAGCAGGTCGAAGAATTCACCACGCAGATTACCGGCGTGATCGAAGGTCTCGGCGGCAAGGTCACCAAGACCGAGAACTGGGGCGTGCGCTCCCTCACCTACCGCATGAACAAGAACCGCAAGGCTCACTTCATGCTGCTCAACATCGACGGCCCCGCAGCGGTGGTCGCCGAGATCGAGCGTCAGGAACGTATCAACGAAGACGTCATCCGTTACATCACCGTCCGCGTCGATGAGTTGGAGGAAGGCCCCTCCGCCATGATGCGCAAGGCCGAGCGTGACCGCGACGAGCGCGGTGGCGGCGGCTTCCGTGGCGACCGCGAAGGCGGTGGCTTCCGTGGCGGCGACCGCGAAGGCGGTGGTTTCCGTGGTGATCGTGGTCCGCGCCGTCCGCGCGACGAAGACGCAACTGCAGCGGTTGAGGAGTAAGACACATGGCTGAAGCAGGTGCACGCCGTCCGTTCTTCCGCCGCCGTAAAACGTGCCCGTTCACGGGCCCGAACGCGCCGAAGATCGACTACAAGGATTCGAAGCTGCTGATGCGTTACGTGTCCGAGCGCGGCAAGATCGTGCCGAGCCGCATCACGGCCGTGTCGGCAAAGAAGCAGCGTGAGCTCGCCCGCGCCATCAAGCGCTCGCGGTTCCTCGGCCTTCTGCCTTACGTGATCCGCTAAACGATACAGCGAGCGCGCGGCCTCCGCGCGCTCGCAACTCTCTTGATTTTAATCTCATAACACTGCGGGGTCGTCCCACGGTGGATGGTTGGGGTCTTAGGGGCCTCTAACCGCTCGAAAGGAGCGGGACAGCTGATGATGACGAGCATCCTCATAGCAGTCGCGGCCGGCCTTGCGTCGGCATTGATGTTCGCGTCGATAGTGTCCGGCGCGCTGATCTCGATTGTGCTGTTTTACCTTGCGCCGCTGCCGTTAATGGTCGCTGCGCTGGGCTGGGGATCGGCCACCGCACTGATCGGCGGGATTGTCGCTGCGCTCGGCCTCGGTGGCATTTTCGGTTTCCCCTATATGGCAGCGTTCGCGCTGAGCATCGCCCTGCCCGCATGGTGGCTTGGATATCTGACTCTGCTGGCGCGTCCGGTCTCGAACGATCCACAACTGGCAAATCTCGCACCGGCGCTCGACTGGTATCCGACCGGTCGCATCCTGATGTGGATCGCGGCATTCGCCACCCTCACCACGATCAGCGCACTGCTCACATTGGGCAGCGACGCAGAGAGTATCAACGGCGCGCTGCGCCGCGGCCTGCTGCGCATCATCGGGCGCGGGGCTGTCACGCCTGCAGGTGAAAGCGAACGGGTGGTCGACGCACTGGTGGCGGTTGCGCCAGGTGCCGCAACGATCATCGCGATGGTGACGCTGACACTCAATCTGTGGCTCTCCGCCAAGATCACGACCACATCCGGCCGCCTGATGCGACCATGGCCCGACCTGCGCACCACCACACTGCCGAGGATGGTGCTGGGCGCGCTGCTGGCCGCAGTCGTGCTCTGCTTTACCGGCGGGCTGCTGGCGATGCTGGCACAGATCGTCAGCGCGGCACTGCTGATGGCCTACGCGATCACGGGGTTTGCGGTGCTGCATACCGTGACGCAGGCGTTTTCGGGCCGCGCTTTCGTGCTCGGCGCCGCCTATGCCGGGACTCTGTTCATCGGCTGGCCGCTGATTGGAATGATCGGCCTCGGCCTCGCCGATGCTGTTCTTGGAATTCGACAAGCCTACTGGAACCGACGCGGGCCACCGCCCCTGCCGAGTTCCTGATCTTCAACCTGAACGCAACATCAACTCAACTCAGACTCAACGGAGAACTCAAATGGAAGTCATTCTGCTGGAACGCGTGGCCAAGCTCGGCCAGATGGGCGATGTGGTCAAAGTTAAGGACGGGTTCGCCCGTAACTTCCTGCTCAAGCGCAACAAGGCGCTGCGCGCGACCAAGGAAAACCGCGAGAAGTACGACGGCATGAAGGCCGATCTCGAGGCCAAGAACATTCAGGCCAAGGGTGAAGCCACCAAGGTCGCCGAGAAGATCGACGGCCGCAACGTCGTCATCATCCGTCAGGCGTCGGAAACCGGCCAGCTTTACGGCTCGGTGTCGGTGCGCGACATCATGGCCGCCCTCGAAGCCGACGGCGTTTCGCTGAACCGTCAGCAGGTGCTGCTCGACGCGCCGATCAAGACCATCGGCCAGCACAAGATCACCATCGCTGTGCATCCTGAAGTCGAAGTCCACGTATCGACGACGGTTGCTCGCTCCGAAGCGGAAGCCGAGCGCATCAACCGCGGCGAAGACGTCAACAGCCGTCAGGAAGATCGCGACGCAGCTGCCGAAGCCATCGCCGCCGCCGGCGAGTTCTTCGATCCGGAAGCGCAGCACGACGAAGCTGCCGAACCGGCAGAAACTCCTGCCGAAGAGAAGTAAGGCTCCAATCCGTCATTGCGAGCGAAGCGAAGCAATCCAGAATTTTCAAACAAACTGGATTGCTTCGTCGCTACGCTCCTCGCAATGACAATCAGCGACACAAGCCCGGTCTCATCGAGACCGGGCTTTTGTTTTGCGATAACTCCCGGAGCCGATAACAGACCTAGCTGACGACCTTCGGCGCGACGGCCTGATCGATCATCGCAATCGACGCCAGCGCGGTCGCGGTGTGCTTCTCCGCGCCGTCGATGACGCAGAACACGTCGGCAGCGACGACCGACACCTGCCGTCCCGGCTTCACCACGCGCGCGCGGCAGATCAGCCGGTCCCCAGACGCAGGCGCAAGCAGGTTCAACTTGTATTCTGCGGTCAGCGCCGCCTGACCCTTCACGGTCGCAGCCGCGATCGTGGTCGCGTTGTCGATCAGGAACGCCGTCACGCCGCCGTGGAAGAACCCGTTCTGCTGCAACAGCTCCGGCCGGCGGTCTACTGACAGCACACAGCCGCCGCGCGTGAGATCGGTCACCTCGGCGCCGACATGAGTCATGAACCCCTGACGCATGACGTTGTTGCGGATGTGCGCCGCGATCGGTGTGAACTCTGTATCTGCCTGAAGCATTATCGCTCTCCCTTTGCCGTCAATGCGCGGACAGCGCACGCAATCAGCTCATCGGCGTGGCCGCGCGGATCGGAAGGATCGCGGCCCGATAGCCACGCGCGGCAGACGAATTGCGCCGGGCCGATGATCTGGCTGAAGAACAGCGAAGCCTGCATGGGCCGTAACTCACCGCTCGCGACCAGCGGCGCGCGCCACGCCTCGACACCCTCCGCGACTGTTGCATTCCGCGCCTCGCGCGCGTCGCGCACATCCTGCGCCCATTCGCTGCGCGATATCTCGAACAGGAAATTGGCTTCGCGGCGATTGTCCATCACCCACGCCAGATGCGTGCGGATCAAACGCGCGATGCCTTCCTCCGCGCCGGGCGGCGGGTCGATCACATCGAGCATGGCGATGTGGTAGCGCCGCAGCACCTCGAGAAACAGCGTGCCGGCCAGTTCACGCTTGGAGCCGAAGAAGTGGAAAAAGCTGCCGTTGGACGCACCGGCCCGCTCCCGGATCGCGGCAACCGTCGCGCCTTCAAAGCCGTCCCGGTCGAACACCGCCAAAGCCGCTGTCAGCAGATCGTCGCGCGCACCCGCCATGACTGCCCTCGTGATGACTAGAGTATTACTCTAGAGTTTTACTCCGGTCGAGACAAGAGCCATCGCGCGGGCAGATCCGCATGCGCTACCCAGATTGGGGATTTAGCGGGAGATCGGCGGTTCAGGGTTACCGGCGGGAACCGGCGGCGGCCCGACCGGCACCACCGGAGCCGGCGGTGGCGGTGCAGGGCCGATGTCGATGGTCAACGGCCCCGACGGGACATCTTCCTTCGGAGGCGCGGCAGCTACTTCGGCCGGTTTCGCACCGTCCTTCGGCGCAGGCGTCACAGCAGGCACCGGGTCCGGACGCGTTCCCTCGACCTTCGCGGTTTCGCTCTTGTCGGAGTCCTTGGCAGGTTCGGTCTTGCCTGCGTCCTGCTTGGCGGCATCCGCGGCGGGCTCGTCCTTCGGCACTCCGTGCCGGTCTTCGATCTTCGGCGGCGCGGGGTCTTTCGCGGCCCTGGCGGCCTCGCGCGCGGCCTGCCTGGCCGCTCTCCGCTCGGCCGCAGCCTTCTGGCGGGCCGTCATCGTCTGAGAGTCAGGCGCACCGCTCTGCAATCCGTCGGCGTCCGGTCGTGCGGCTTCCTGTGTCGGCGGTTTGCGGCCCTTCGCTGCCTGCTCGGGACCTGGCTCCTGCCCCGGTCGGCCGCCTTTCGCCTCCTGCCCTTGTCTCGTCAGATTGCCCCCGCCGGGTGCTGCATTGGCGGCGCCATTGGAGAGGACATAGGCGCTCATGGCCGCGGCCATGTCGGTGCTCGTGGTGTAGTGCTGGCGCAGGAAGCCCGGCAGCGATCCGGGCGAGACGCTTTTCAGCAATCCGCGCGAACTCTTGTGGCAGAGCGAGCAGGTGCTGGAGAAAATCTGGGAGGGAGGCTTGCCGGCTTCAAGATTCTGCGCGTCCGCCGAGGTCGCCCCGAAACAGCCCAACACAAAAGCCACCGCCGCCAAAATGAGCGCTCGGCTCAACATCCAAGGTCTCCAGATCTAAGCCAGCAAAGGTCAGATGGCGGCCCCAGCCCTGCCCTCAGCCTCGCGGTCACCTTTAGCGGATTATGCCGCGAATGGAAGTACCGAGATTTCGCAACTGCGTGAGCCTGTTGGCAGCCGCCCTTTCGGCATGCCGCCATCGACTCACCAGACAAAAATGCAGATCAGCCTTCCACGACCCCAGCCTACGTCAAAATACGATTGAAACCGGAACAAAAAATACCAACATTTATCTGCATGTGAGACCACATTGGATCGTTGGACATGCGTTCGATGGATCGCCTGCTGCGGTTTTTCCTGAGCCAGTTCATCCGCCGGGGCTCGGTGACGTTCACGACGTCAAGCGGCGCCACCTTTACCTGCGGCGACGGAACGGGCCGGCCCGTCTCGGTCAGATTCCTGACAGCGGAGGCCCAGCGGCATCTGCTGCTCGATCCGGAGCTGGCCATCGGAGAGATTTATACGGACGGCGACTTCATCGTCGAAAACGGCTCGATCGCGGACCTCCTGGCCATCGCGCTTAACCAGCCCGACATGGTGCCGCGCTGGTCGAGGGTGCGCTGGTGGCTCCGTTACCTGATCCGGCACTGGCAGCAGTTCAATCCACCCGAGCGTTCGAAGCGCAACGTCGCTAGCCACTACGATCTCGACGGGCGGCTGTATCGCCTCTTCCTCGACGCCGACATGCAGTACAGTTGCGCTTACTTCGAGACGCCGGAGTCGTCGCTCGACGACGCGCAACTCGCCAAGAAGCGCCACCTCGCCGCCAAACTGCTGGTCAAGCCGGATCACCGCCTGCTCGACATTGGCTCCGGCTGGGGCGGTCTCGGCCTTTATCTTGCGGGAATGACCGGCGCGAAGGTGACCGGCGTCACCCTGTCGGAGGAACAACTCGGCGTATCGAACGCGCGCGCCGGTGAATTGAACCTGACCGGCCGCGCCGAATTCCGTCTGCAGGATTATCGTGAGACACCCGGTCCGTTCGACCGCATCGTCTCCGTCGGCATGTTCGAACATGTCGGCGTCGATTACTACGACACCTACTTCAAGCGCTGTGCGGAACTGCTCGCCGACGACGGCGTGATGGTGCTGCATTCGATCGGGCGATCGGAAGGCCCCGGCATCACCAATCCGTGGATCGCAAAGTACATTTTCCCCGGCGGCTATATTCCGGCATTGTCCGAGGTGCTGCCCGCGATCGAGCGGGCCGGACTTCTGGTCAATGACGTTGAAGTCCTGCGGCTGCACTACGCTGAAACGCTGAAGGCGTGGCGCGAGCGCTTCCTCGCCCGCCGCCAGGAAGCTGCTAAGCTGTACGACGAACGCTTTGTGCGGATGTGGGAATTCTACCTTGCGTCGTCCGAGATGTCGTTTCGCAAGCAGAGCATGATGGTGTTCCAGATTCAGCTCAGCAAACGGCAGGGTGTGGTTCCGATCACGCGCGATTACATCGCCCGCGAGGAACAACGGCTGCGCGAAGTCGAGGCGACGAAGCGTCCGGTGCTGCGGCTCGCGGGCGAATAAGCCGATCTAGCGATCCGGACGCAGCGCCGGGATCAGGCTTCGACGGCCCCACCGCTTTCCGCCCAGTCCTTGAAGGCGCCGGCGTTGAAGACTTCGCCGTAACCCAAATCCTTGAGCGCCTTGCCGCTCAGCGCGGATCGGCCACCGGACGCGCAATAAACGATGACAGTTTTGTCCTTGGCGAAATTCTTGTCGTGATAAGGCGATTCAGGATCGGCGCGGAATTCCAGCATGCCGCGCGAGACATTGACCGCCCCGGCAATCTTGCCGCTCTTCTCCACCTCGTGCGCATCGCGTACGTCGACCACCAGCGTATTGCCTTTAGCAATCATCTCGCGTGTCTCGGCCGGAGTGATCTTCGGAACTGCTGCGTTGGCTTCAGCCATCAGCTGCTTCACGCTCGTAACCATCTTGAACCTCTCGTTTAGGGGAAAGAAGCTCCTTAGATCCCGGCCCGTTAGTCAGGATCGCCACGCGCCGCCGAAACCTATGGTGAATCCGCAGGCAGCTCAATCCGATATATCGCCCTTTCGCTGACGCACATTAACCAACGACTCGATCTGTAATTGCGCGGGTCCAGCTGTTGGTGCACGCTCGATTCATGGCCCGGTGGCGGAAAGTCTACGCGGGAGCGCGGCAAACGCTTCATATCCTGGTTCAAATCCAGGCTGGGCCTCCAAGTTTTGAAGTCTTTAAAGTTTTGAAGTCTTGGAAAGGTGGCTGAGTGGCTTAAGGCACCGCTAACGCGGCACACGGGAAACCGTGTCGAAGGTTCGAATCCTGTCCCTTTCCTCCATTTCTTATGATACCGCCGCTTCCCAATTGGAGGCGGCGTTCTTTTTTGCGAAGTTCTTTCGGTGGAACTCCCTGACGTCAGAGCCATGCGGCTGATCATCTGTCTTGTATGTCAGCAGCTTCGGGCAATCGTTTGAAGCAAGCCTGAAACAGCCGCCCGGACGTTTCGCTGAATGACATGCGCGAAACGATCGCGCAGCGCAAATCAAGCGTTTCCGCCATCTTCTCCACTGCGGCGTGTTGGTGGGGGATAGCTTGCTTGAATCATTTTGAGCGACGAACGGACAGGCCTATGAGTTGGGTCAGTCTCCTGCCTTGCCCTGCTTTGGTCCGATTAGAAGAACATTCAATACTCATGGCGATTACCGATTCGAACATTATCAAGCTCGCGCCGGAAGCCGGCACGCCGGCATACAGGGTTGCGCCCCATAATATCGAGGCCGAACAGGGACTTCTCGGCGCCATCCTCGTCAACAACGATGCGTTCTACCGCGTCTCGGATTTCCTTGAGCCGAAGCACTTCTTCGAGCCGATCCATTCGCTGATCTTCGAGACCTCCGCCAGCCTGATCCGCGCCGGCAAGATCGCCACTCCGGTGACGCTGAAGACATTTGTTCCCGCCGATACCGACATCGGTGGCATGACGGTCGGACAATACCTCGCCCGCCTCGCCGCCGAAGCGACGACCATCATCAACGCGCAGGACTACGGGCGCACCGTCTACGATCTCTCGATCCGGCGCGACCTCATCCGCGTCGGCGAAGACATGGTCAATGTCGCGTTCGACGCGCCGGTGGACTTTGCACCCCGCGCGCAGATCGAGGACGCCGAGAAAAAGCTTTACGATCTCGCCGAGTCCGGCCGTTACGATGGCGGCTTTCAGAAATTCTCGCAGGCGCTGACGGTTGCGGTCGATATGGCTGCCGCCGCCTACAGCCGCGACGGCAACCTGTCGGGATTGGCCTCCGGCCTGCGCGAAATGGACACCAAGATGGGCGGCCTGCAGCCGTCCGACCTGATCGTCCTCGCCGGCCGCCCGGCAATGGGCAAGACCGCGCTGGCAACCAACATCGCCTTCAACATTGCGCGAGCATGGCGCGGCGAAGTGCAGGCCGACGGGCAGATGAAGTCCGTCGATGGTGGCATCGTCGGCTTCTTCTCGCTCGAAATGTCGGCGGAGCAGCTCGCCACACGTATTCTCGCCGAGCGCACCGGCATCTCGTCGAGTTCGATCCGACGCGGCGGCATCAGCGAATCCGACTTCGACAAGATCCGTGACCACTCCATCGAGATGCAGAACCTGCCGTTCTATGTCGATGACAGCGGCGGCCTGTCGATCTCGCAGCTCACCGCCCGCGCGCGGCGGCTGAAGCGGCAGAAAGGTCTCGATCTTCTGATCATCGACTACATTCAGCTTCTGTCCGGCTCGGGCCGCCGCTCCGACAACCGCGTGCAGGAAATCACCGAAATCACCACCGGCCTCAAGGCTCTGGCCAAGGAACTGAGCGTTCCGATCATCGCGCTGTCGCAGCTGTCGCGTCAGGTCGAAAGCCGCGACGACAAGCGCCCGCAACTCTCCGACTTGCGTGAATCGGGATCGATCGAACAGGACGCCGACGTCGTGCTGTTCGTCTATCGCGAGGAATACTATCTGCAGAGCAAGGAGCCGCGCCCCGGCACCCCCGAACACGAAAAGTGGCAACTCGACATGTCGCTGGTGCACGGCAAGGCCGAAGTCATCATCGGCAAGCAGCGTCACGGCCCCACCGGCACCATCAACCTGCAGTTCGATGCCAGCGTCACGCGCTTCGGTGATCTCGCGCCGGATGCCCAGTTGCCTGAGCGATTTGGCTGATCGGCGGTACTTCCGCGCGCAAAGAGTGTGCTAGAGTTTTCTGAATCAAACTCGCTGCGAACCCTTTGCTGAGCCAATGACTCCTGCTTCCGACCTCAAGTCTCCCGACACCACCGCTGCAGTTGCCGCAGAAGCGCCCTTGCCTGCCGGCGCGACCGGCGTCCTGACCATCGACCTCGACGCTATCGTCGCCAACTGGCGCAAGCTCGGCAGTCAGGCCGTGCCTGCGGATTGCGCCGCTGTCGTGAAGGCCGATGCCTATGGCTGCGGCATTACGCAGGTGACCCGCGCGCTGGCGAAGGCCGGTTGCCGGACGTTCTTCGTCGCAACCCTCGATGAGGCGCGCGCGGCCCGCGAGGTCACTGCGACCTCTGCGATTTACGTGCTCGACGGATTCTTTCCGGGCGCGGGCGACCAGTACGCGAAGATCGATTGCCGCCCGGTGATCGGCGACGCCACCGAACTCGCTGAATGGGACGCGTTCCGCAAGACCAGCGGCTGGGAAGGTCAGGCAGCCATTCACATCGATACCGGCATGAACCGCCTCGGCTTCCGCGTCATGGAAGCGCAGGCGCTGCTGCCGCGGATCAAGGGCGGCAACCACGGCATCTCACTGGTGATGAGCCATCTCACCAGCGCCGAGATGCTGCACGATCCGGCGAATGGACGGCAGGTGGCGGCGTTCCGCGAAATCGCATCGCTGTTTTCCGGCGTCCCCGCCTCGCTGGCGAATTCCTCCGGCATTTTTCTCGGGTCTCAATTCCACTTCGATCTGGTGCGGCCGGGTGCGGCGCTCTACGGCGTCAACCCGACACCGGAAGCCGATACACCGGTGCTGCCGGTGGTCGATCTCAAGGTGCGCGTGGCGCAGGTCCGAAATATCGAGAAGGGTGAGCACGTCGGATACGGCGGCACCTGGACCGCGCGGCAGCCGACAAAGCTGGCCATCGTCACTGCCGGTTACGCCGACGGATATTTCCGCGCGGCGGGCAGCATCGACAACATGCGCAGCGCCGAAGCGATGGTCGCAGGCAAGCGCTGTCCGATCGCCGGACGAATCTCGATGGACCTGATGGCGATCGACATCACGGCCCTGCCGCCCGGCGCGACCCGGCGCGGCGCGCTGGTGACGCTGCTCAACAAGGACATCACGGTCGATGAACTCGCGCATCACTTCGGCACCATCGGCTATGAAGTGCTGACCAGCCTCGGCAAGCGCTACACTCGTGTCTACAAAGGCGGCCAGTAAAATGACCGACGTCACGGAATTCAAACCCGGTAACTACAAGTTCATCGTCTCGCCCGGCGGGCCGTTCTCGAGCGGCGTCGCCCCGATGCCCGGCTACGCGCTGCGCCGGGTGCGCTTCGCGCGTCCGATCCCGATGGCTGATGGCTTCGCCTTCATCAAGGCGCACCTCGAACGCGAGAGCCGTCCGGTCACAGCGCTCGCCGCCTGCGAACTGCGCTCACCCGCCGCCATGACCGTCGAACAGTTTCAGGCCTTCAACGGCGAATATCTGAAGACGCTGCATCAGTGGGGATGCAAGGCCGGCGACATCAATCCGCTCGCGCGCAGCAACCTTGCGCCGATCACCGAGGTCCCCAGTGAGGCGATGTTCTTCGCCTTCACCTATACGGTCCCCGAAGCGGGCGCATCGGGCGATTTCCTGATCTCGGGCAAGCCTGAAATCCGCGATGGCGTCACCACCGACCGCATCGTCGGCGGCCGCGACGTCTCGCTGAAGGGGCTGGAGATCAAGGCGCGCTTCGTCATGAACGCGATGCGCGACCGCGTCGAGGCGCTGGGATGCGACTGGACCGCCGTCACCGCGGCTCAAATCTACACCGTCCACGACATCCGCCCCCTGCTCGACACCGTATTCGCCGAGGACAACATCAGTCAGATCGGCCTCGCCTGGTATCCGGCATGGCCGCCGGTGATCGGGATGGAATTCGAAGTCGACGTGCGGTGTGTGCGCACCGAACTGGTAATCGACGCGCGGTGAGAACGAAGACTGGCTGGGTTGACTTCCACGCCGATTTAAGGAACAAAAGAAGAACATACGATTCCCGCTCTTCTGGCCCCCGGTTGCACCGTTCATGGCGAAAAACGCCCTCTCCTTCGTCTGCCAGAATTGCGGTGCCGCCTATAACAAGTGGCAGGGCAAGTGCGAGTCCTGCAGCGAGTGGAACACGCTAACGGAAGAAGACACCACCGGCGCCACGTCCATGCCCGCCAACCTGCGCCCCAAGCGCAAGGGCCGTCCGTTCGCGCTGGAAACCCTCACCGGCTCAAGTCCAGAAGCGCCTCGCCTGTCGTCCGGAATGACCGAACTTGATCGCGTCACCGGCGGCGGCTTCGTGCGCGGCTCGGTGCTGCTGGTCGGCGGCGATCCCGGCATCGGAAAATCGACACTGCTCACGCAAGCCACGAGCCTGATGGCCCGCGCGGGACATCGCGTGGTCTATATCTCCGGCGAAGAAGCCGTGGCGCAGGTCCGGCTCCGCGCCGCACGTCTCGGCCTTGCGGACGCCGCCGTTCAACTGGCCGCGCAGACCTCGGTCGAAGACATCATCGCCACGCTGTCGGAAGGAACTCCGCCGCGTCTGGTGGTGATCGACTCCATCCAGACCATGTGGACCGACACGGTGGAATCCGCCCCCGGCACCGTGACGCAGGTCCGCGCCTCGGCGCAGGCGCTTATTCGCTTCGCCAAGAAATCCGGAGCGGCGCTGATCCTGGTCGGCCACGTCACCAAAGACGGCCAGATCGCCGGCCCGCGCGTGGTCGAGCACATGGTCGACGCGGTGATGAGCTTCGAGGGCGAAGGCTCTCAGCAATTCAGAATCCTGCGCGCGGTGAAGAACCGCTTCGGCCCCACCGACGAAATCGGCGTGTTCGAGATGACGGGGCTCGGCCTGCGCGAAGTCTCCAATCCGTCCGAGTTGTTTCTCTCCGAACGCGATCTCGGCAGTCCCGGCACCGCCGTGTTCGCCGGTCTTGAGGGCACGCGCCCGGTGCTTGTGGAGTTACAGGCGCTGGTGGTGCCGACCACGCTCGGCACGCCTCGCCGCGCGGTGGTGGGCTGGGAGTCCAGCCGCCTGTCGATGGTGCTGGCGGTGCTGGAGGCGCATTGCGGCGTCAAGCTCTCCGGCTACGACGTCTATTTCAATGTCGCCGGTGGCCTGCGCATCAACGAGCCCGCAGCCGATATGGCGGCGGCGGCGGCACTGGTGTCATCGCTCGCCAATGCGCCGCTGCCGGTCGATGCGGTCTATTTCGGCGAAATCTCGCTGTCCGGCGCGGTTCGGCCGGTGGCGCAAACCTCCGCGCGGCTCAAGGAAGCCGCCAAGCTCGGTTTCGGCCGCGCAATTCTCCCCGAAACAGCCCGCGGCGATGCCGTGGGCGACGCCGGACTGACCCTCAACACGGTGGGATCGCTCACCTCGCTGGTGGCAGACATCGCGGCAAGGGGCCGTAAAGCCACAGCCTCGGGAAAATCCGCCGCAGAGGGCCGATTCAAGCCCGATGAGCACCAAACCCGACGTGACGCTCGTGTGACCTGACGCTATACAACCGCCGACATCGCAAGAGCTGCAGGCCCGCCCGCTACGGACCGTTAACCGCAACGGGCGATCAATAGCAGCGATGCAGTTTTGCCGTTGATGTCAGGCTTTTTGCGGGTTCCCGGCTCTTGCGGGACGTGCGATATGGCCGTCAGCTATCCGGGGATTGAGCAACCCGATTCGCAGTTCTGAAACTGAAAGCGGACCTGACCATCCGATGCCGATAACGCTTCTCGACATTATCGTTCTTGCCGTGATGTTGTTGTCGGGCCTTCTGGCGATGATCCGCGGCTTCATGCGCGAGATCCTGTCGATCGCCGCGTGGGGCGCAGCCGCCCTGACGACGCTCTACGCCTACCAGAAGCTGCTGCCGACCGCGAAGACCTACTTCAACAACGAGACTGTGGCCGCAGTGGCCGTTGTCGCCGGCGTGTTCATCCTGACGCTGATCGTGGTCTCGATCATCACCGTGCGCATCTCTGACATGATCCTGGATTCGCGGATCGGCGCGCTCGACCGCACCCTCGGCTTCCTGTTCGGCCTCGCTCGCGGACTCTTGATCATGGTGGTGGCGTTTTTGTTCTTCGCCTGGCTGGTGCCGGACAAACAACAGCCCGATTGGGTCCGTAGCGCCAAGTCGCGGGTGATGTTGCAGGGAACCGGCGATTGGCTGATGACGCTCTTGCCGGACGACCCCGAGAACACCATCTTGAAGAGGTTCAAGAAAAAGGGCGACGAGGAGCAGACCGATGCTGCTCCCGAACCGCGCACAACAGCAACGGTGGGGAACGACGGCGGGTACGGAAAATCATCCCGTGACGGGATGAAGCAATTGATCGAAGGCAAAGCCGCAGGACGCTAGGCTTGGTTCTAGTCCTGCTTCAGACAAGGGTGCGGTGAACCATATGAAAACCCCTTCTGGCGATCAGTCTCCCACTCCCCCCTCCAAATCCGACTACGATCTCGACCATGATCTGGACAAGGATCTGAACGGCGACACGCTTCGCGAAGAGTGCGGCGTGTTCGGCATCTTCGGACACCCGGAAGCCGCCGCCATCACCGCGCTCGGCCTTCACGCGCTTCAGCATCGCGGCCAGGAGGCCGCCGGCATCGTCACCTACGACAACGATCGCTTCCATTCCGAACGCCGCCTCGGCCTCGTCGGCGACACCTTCTCCCGCGCCGAAGTGATCGCGCGCCTGCCAGGCAACATGGCCGTCGGCCATACCCGCTATTCCACCACCGGCGGCACCATCCTGCGCAACGTGCAGCCGCTGTTCGCCGAACTGAATGCCGGCGGCTTCGCCGTCGCCCACAACGGCAACCTCACCAACGGCCTGACGCTGCGCCACGAACTGGTTCGCCACGGCGCGATCATGCAGTCCACCTCCGATACCGAAGTGATCCTGCATCTGGTCGCGCAGTCCAAGCGCGGCCGGTTCATCGAGCGCTACATCGAGGCGTTGCGCGCCATCGAAGGCGGCTATGCGCTGGTGTCCCTGACCAATAAGAAGTTGATCGGCGCGCGCGACCCGCTCGGCATCCGCCCGCTGGTGCTCGGCGAACTCGATGGCTGTCCCATCCTCGCGTCGGAAACCTGCGCGCTCGACATCATCGGCGCGCGATACCTGCGCGACATCGAGCCCGGTGAAGTGATCGTGTTCGACGAGAACGGCAAGGAAAGCCACAAGCCGTTCCCGCCGCAGCCGCCCCGCCCCTGCATCTTCGAATACATTTATTTCTCGCGGCCGGACTCCATCGTCGGGGGTCGCTCGGTTTATGAAGTGCGCAAGGCGTTCGGCGCGCAGCTCGCGCGCGAAAGCCACGTCGATGTCGATGTCGTGGTGCCGGTGCCGGATTCCGGTGTACCCGCCGCCGTCGGCTACAGCCAGCATTCGGGCGTGCCGTTCGAACTCGGCATTATCCGCAATCACTATGTAGGCCGCACCTTTATTCAACCGACCCAAAGCGTGCGCGAACTCGGCGTGCGCATGAAGCATTCGGCGAATCGCGCGGCCATCGAGGGCAAGCGCATCATCCTGATCGACGATTCGCTGGTGCGCGGCACCACCTCGAAAAAGATCGTGCGCATGATGCGTGACGCCGGCGCGAAGGAAGTCCACTTCCGCCTCGCCTCGCCGCCGATCTTGCATCCCGATTATTACGGCATCGACCTGCCGGACCGCGGCGGACTGCTCGCCGCCACCCACAGCCTCGAGGAAATGCGCGACATCATCGGCGCGGATTCGCTGGCGTTCCTGTCAGTGGACGGCATGTACCGCGCCATGGGCGAGCCGGGCCGCGATCCCGCCAATCCGAAATTCTCGGATCACTGCTTCACCGGCGCCTATCCGACCAATCTCACCGACCAGAATCAAGTCGAGCCGCAGCCGCGCCAGCTCTCGCTGCTGGCCGAAGCGAGCTAAGTCCGGAGTTCTCGCGGATGGGCCGGTTCAGCCGGGTAGCATCCGCGTAAGCCACACCGTCAGGCCGCCGCACTCCTGATCTTCGACGACGTGCTGCACGACTGAAAAGCCGTGCGCGGCGAGCAGCACCTCATATTCCGCAGTAGCGAGGCTGGCGTGATAGAGCGCTTCGCCCTGATACGCGCCGATCGCCTCGCCCGCTCCGGGCCCGCTGGTGAACATCAGCGCGGCGCCGGGCTCCGCGTGATCGCGAAAGATCTTGAACATCCGGCGCTGATCGTCCGGCGTCAGGTGGAAGAAGCTGTTCCACGCCACGATGCCGCCGAAGCGGCGCGACAGCGACACCTCGCGCATGTCGCCTGCGATCCATGTCTCGTTCGGAAAGCGCGAACGGCACAGGCCGATTAGCGTGGGCGATGAATCGACACCGGTGACGCGATGTCCCGCCTCGATCAGGTAGCGCGCGACCGGCTCGCCCGATCCGCATCCAAGATCGAGCACGTCCGCGCCTTCCGGCATCACCTGCCTGAACCGTTCGAACCACGCGCGCTCGACCAGCCGCTTGCCGCGATCCCGGTCGAACGCCGTGGCGTGACGTTCGTACAATGCCCCGATCTCTTTCGACGACGGATGCCAGCCGGCGGCCCCAAGCGTTCGCGCCATGAAGCGCGCGTCGTCCCCATAGCTACGCAACTTGGCGTCCAGCAGCGGATCATGCACCGCCTCAAATCCCTGGCGTTGCCAGAACCCCGCCGAACCGTTGACCGCGATCAGGGACATGCTGGAAAGGCCGCTGGCGGACGCATGATCCGCGAGCAACGCAACGATATCGGCTCCCGCTCCGGTGCCCTGCGCCTCCGGCGCCAGCGCGAGATCGTGGATGTAAAACGTCGATGGCTCTGGCGGCAGTGCGCCGAGCAACGCGTTCAGCTGCGGCGGTTCCAGATGCCGCCACGGATGGCTGACGACATAGGCGACGAGGCCTCGTTCGCCCTCCAGCACCCGGCAGCCCGCAGGATAGAGCTGCAGGCGCTCGGCAAACACCGCAGCATCCTCCGGATAGTCCGGATGAATGCGGGTGGCCAGCGCGTTGACGGCCGGAAGGTCTGTAACCGACATGGCCCGCCAAGGGCGTCCGGCGGGTGGAGAGTTCAGGGTCATGCCGGCCGTGTAGCACGGATCGGGGCCCGCTTTCGAGGCGCGCCGAGCAAGACCGGCGCAATCGTCTTTTCAGGTCAGGGCATAGCCCGTCGAAGACGGGCGTGAACGCCCTTTCGCCCCGCCATCCACGTCTATAAAACCCTGTCGCAAAGGCGTGGATGCCGGGACAAGCCCGGGCATGACGCTCGTTGGATGAGTTGAAGAATGACCAAACCTCTCGCCTCCCGCATCGCTCTCGTCACCGGCGCATCGCGCGGCATCGGCTACGCCACGGCGCGGGCGCTGGCGCGCGCAGGCGCGCATGTCATTGCCGTTGCGCGCACACAGGGCGGGCTCGAGGAACTCGACGACGCCATCCGCGCCGACGGCGGCAGCGCCACGCTGGTGCCGCTGGACATGACCGATCTCGACGGCATCGCGCGTCTGGGCGCAGCGCTGAACGAACGCCACGGCAAGCTCGACATTCTGATCGGCAATGCCGGCGTCGCGGGGACGTCGTCGCCGCTCGGCCATACCGAGCCGAAATTCTGGAACAACATGTTCGCGGTCAACACCACCGCGAACTTCCAGTTGATCCGCTGCATGGAGCCGTTGCTGCAGAAGTCCGACGCCGGACGCGCGGTGTTCATCACCTCGGGCATCGCCAGCAAGGCGACCGCCTATATGGGTCCCTACGCGGCTTCGAAGGCGGCGCTCGATGCCCTCGTGCGGGTGTGGGCGAACGAAACCGCGACCACACCGATCCGGGTCAACCTGTTCAGCCCCGGGCCGATCCGCACCCGCATGCGCGCGACCGTCATGCCCGGCGAAGACCCGATGATCCTCGACACGCCCGAGCAGGCGGCGGAATTCATCGTGCCGATGTGCGCGCCATCATGGACCGAGACCGGAAAGTTTTTCGACTATCCGACCAAGTCGCTTAAGAGCTTCCGCACGCCGGTGGCGTGATCGCGCCCAGCCGGCCGCGATTGACTCTCGTCGGGTCCCCCTATTCAATTTGCGCGAACCGGCACAAAGAGGCGGGCGCACATCAGAGGGGAACGGAATGACATTCAGAATTGCAGTTGCAGTTGCAGCTTTCGCACTCATTGCCACACCTGCATTCGCGGGCGACCCGAGCGGAACGTGGCTGCGCGACACCGGCGCATCCCGCGTCAAGATCGGACCATGCGGCGGCGGGGCGTATTGCGGCTCGCTCGTCTGGCTCAAGCCGGGCATCGAAACACCTGCCAAGGTCGGCCAGCGCATTTTCTATGACATGAAGCCGGACGGCACGGATGCGTGGAAGGGCTCCGCGTTCAATCCGGAAGACGGCAAGACCTATGCCGGCAAGATGTCGCTGTCGGGAAGCACGCTCACCACCGCAGGCTGCGCCATGGGCGGCATGATTTGCAAATCCACCACGTGGACGCGGGTGAACTGACCGCGCGCTGAACCCGAACGCTGGGCGGTCGGTCCGGCGGCTCAGGACTTCCGCTTCGCTCTATGAGCGAACGGATTTTCCTTCTCGCGCAGCGTAATGCGCATCGGCGTCCCGGGCAGGTCGAACGTGCTGCGCAGGCTGTTGACCAGATAGCGCAGATAGGATTCCGGCACGGCGTCAGCGCGCGAGCAGAACACCACGAAGCTCGGCGGACGCGCCTTGGTCTGCGTGATGTAATTGAGCTTGAGCCGGCGGCCTGACACGGCCGGCGGCGGATTGTTCTGGACCGCCTGCTCGAACCAGCGATTGAGCGACGCCGTCGACGTGCGCCGGTTCCAGACGCCGTAGGCATCTTCGATAGCGCTCATCAATCGGTCGATGCCCTCGCCCATCATGCCGGACACCGCAACCACCGGCATGCCCTTCACCTGCGGCAGCAGATGATCGGCGTCCTCGCGCAGCCTCGCGATCTGGCTCGGCGCACGGTCCATCAGGTCCCACTTGTTGACCGCGATCACGAGGGCGCGGCCTTCGCGCTCGATCAGATCGGCGAGCCGCAGATCCTGCTCTTCAAACTTACTCTGCGAGTCCATCATCAGCACGACGACTTCAGCGAACCGCACCGCGCGCAGCGCATCGGACACCGACAGCTTTTCCAGCTTGTCCTCGATGCGCGAGCGCCGCCGCAGACCCGCGGTGTCGAACACGCGAAACTCGCGGCCCTTCCACGTCACGTCGACGGCGATAGAATCGCGCGTCGTTCCGGCTTCGGGACTGGTCAGCAGCCGCTCTTCGCCGAGCAGGCGATTGATCAGCGTCGACTTGCCGGCATTGGGGCGGCCAAGCACCGCGACACGGATCGGGCGCGTCGAAAGGCTTTCGTCCTCGCCGTCCACATTCTCGAAAGAATCCGGATCGTTCTCTTCGTCATCGTCTTCGACCGGCTCCGGCATCAGCACCCGCAGCGCGTCGTAGAGATCGCTCAGCCCTTCGCCGTGCTCGGCGGAAATCGGAATCGGATCACCGAGCCCAAGCGCGTAGGCTTCCATCGCACCGGCCTCGCCCGCCTTGCCCTCGCTCTTGTTGGCGACAAGCACCACCGGCTTGTTGGCGCGGCGCGCGAAATCGGCGAAAGCGCGGTCGTTCGGCGTCAGCCCCGCGCGCGCATCGATCACGAACATCAACGCGTCGGCCAGGGCGATGGCCGCCTCGGTCTGCTCCTGCATCCGTGCGGTCAGCGAGCCCTTCGGGCCTTCGTCGAGACCGGCCGTATCGATCAGCGTGAATTCGAGATCGCCCAGACGCCCTTCGCCCTCGCGGCGATCGCGCGTCACGCCCGGCTGGTCATCGACAAGCGCGAGCTTTTGCCCAACCAGCCGGTTGAACAGGGTCGACTTGCCGACATTGGGCCTGCCGATGATGGCAATGGTGAAGGACATGAGTGATCCGTTCGCCCTTTACGGACTTCATGTCAATAAAGGGGATAAAAATGCGCGGTCCCAAGGATTGTCCGAGGGACCGTGGTGAAGGCTTAAATCAGCGCGCGAAACCCCCGCTCGGCAACGGCGCGGGGAAAGAAGATGGCTGTTGCTGCGGTGCCGCCTGCGGCGGTGGTGCGGCCTGCTGCTGCCGCTGCGGCGCGGGTGCTGGCTCTGCGTCAGCATCCGGTGCCGTGATGCGGGTTCGCTTCGGCTTCTTCATCTTCGGCGGAGGCGCGCTGGCATCGTCTACGGGCGTCGGGAACGGCTCGGCTTCGCGGGCCGCAGACCGTGCGGCCGGCTTTCGGGGCTCCGGCGCAGGCGGCGGAGCCTCGGCCGCCGGCGCCAGATCCTGACGCGAGCCCTTGTACAGGTCTCTCGGCACGCCCTGCTCGACGCCCGGAACGCCCTCAGGAAATACCGGCCGGCGCTCGCCGGGAACTTTCTTCTTGGTGTCGAACCAGTCCATCATGTCGGTCGGATCGAAGCTGCCGCTGGAACAGCCGGCAAGCGCGACCGACATCGCGGCAAGAACAGTGGCGGCAATCAAGCGTTGCGGGCGGCGCATCGATGTCTCGCTTCAGCTTTTCGCTGCGGGCGGCAGCAGGGCCTGCAATGCTTCGGCGCGGCTGCGCATGCTCGCCGGCGTGCGGGCATCGTTGCCGATCATGTCGAGCCACTGGCGCGCGGCGGTGGCGTCATTCGCACGGTACGCCGACAACGCGAGCAGTTCGCGCGCGGTATGCCGGAAGGTCCGCCCCTCGCCGGTTGCCGGCTCAAGCCGCTGACGCATCTCCGCGTAGGGCTCGGTTTCCATCATCAGGCTTGCGGCGCGAATGCGCGCGAGATCCTGTTCCGTCACCGCGATGCTCGGATCGGCAGCAATGCCGTCGTAAAGCTTGGCCGCAGCCTTCGGATCGGCAGCAGCGGCATCCGCAGCGGCGCGCAGACGCGCCAGCCCGCGATAGCCCCTGGAACCGTCAGCCGCGATCTTCGCGAAAGCCGCCTCCGCCTCGGTCTTCTTGCCCTGCTCGGACAGCCCGATGGCAGCCTCGAAGGCCGATCCGGCCTCCGCGGCCTTCTTGGCTTCGAGGTATTGGTAGCCACGCCAGCCGCCAACGCCGGCGACAATGAGAATCGCAGCGGCGATGATGAAGATCGAATATCGCTCCCAGAGCTTCTTGAACTGCTCCCGGCGCAAGTCTTCATCTATTTCATTAAATATTTCAGACACTTAACTGTCCCGCCCGGTATGTTTGGAAAACGTGTGAACCCGTCGTCTGCCACGCGGTTGGCGCGGCTCCCCTATGTGACGGTGGCGGATACAGTACCGGTATGGCGGCGACAAGGCAAAGTCAGCCGGATCAAAGCGTTAACACTGTTTTGGAACGTGCGCGCGTCCCCATCGTTGCTTTACCCCGGCTGGCTGCTACAACCCGCGGCATCAGGAGATTCCATGGCACACAACTTTTCGATAAACGAAGACGTTCGTCACCAAGGTCAGGGCCCCCAAGGCCGCGCCGAGAAAGTCCAGTCGGACGTCTACACGATCGTGGGCTGCATGCCGATCGAGGCGGACGGACGCCTGCGCTATCGCATCCGAAGCAAGACCGAGAACGTCGAGCGGATCGTGACCGAAGAGCAGCTCAGCCGGTCGCAGTAAGCCAGACGTCGAGTCCGCGCCGCCCATAGCGCAGATCGGACGGCGTGCAGCCGTAGCGCTTGCGGAAGACCCGGTTGAAATAAGAGATATCGTTGAACCCGCACTTCAGCGCGATGGCGCTGATCGAGTGACTGCGCGACTCCGGATCGGTCAGGATCTGTAATACTTTTTCGATGCGAATATCGAGAACGTACGTCGCGAACTTCGCGCCCTCGGCAGCGAACAGCTTTCTGACGTAGCTTGACGAAATGCCCTGCTGTGCCGCGACGTCTGCGAGACATAGCGACGGATTGTCTATCTCGGTCAGGATATACGCCCTGATCGCGCTCATCCGCGACCCGCGCGTGACGACAAAGCAACCGTCCATGCAAACATTCCCGTTGAGAGCGAAGCTGCTCCAACGATGGGTCGCGCAAGCGCTTCAATGGGTTCAAATCGCAGCGCAGGTTGTGTGCGGTCGAGCGACGTTTGAAAACAGTGTCGCAAACGTCGCGCGATGAATCTTCAGCTTCAAAGACTTTCGCCCGCGAGCGCGCCGGTTTTCATTTCCTCATAGCCCTCACAGCGAGCGGGAAGAGACGCATCGTGTCATCGTCTGCGTCGCGTCTTTAAGCCAGCAATACTGACCTACCTCTCGCTAAATCGCTCTCGGAGCGTGACTTCCCGGTGACAGCCATCGCCGGCTTTTTGTGGTGGTATTTTCTTAAGGGCATTTCCGGCTCGACTGCCAAACTCAGACATTTTTTTAATGGGGAGTGCATCATGCGGAAATTACTTGCGACAGCGGCCTTCGTGGCCTTCACAATCACCAGTGCATCTGCCGCGGACATGGCGCCGCGGTACAAGGCCCCTCCACCGATTGTTGCTCCTGTCTGGAGCTGGACCGGCTTCTACGCAGGTCTCCATGTCGGCGGCGGATTCAGCGACACCAATGTCGTGGCCACCAACCAGTTGTTCCCCGCTTTCGATCCCGGCCTTCTGGGGACCGACGGCAGTGGCGTCGTCGGCGGCGGTCAGATTGGTTACAACTGGCAATTCGCGCCGAACTGGCTCCTCGGCATCGAGGGCGATATTTCCGGAACGGGAATCCGCAACAACGCCAGTGCACTCATCACCGTCGGTGGTGCCCCGATCGCTCCGTTCGGCTTCAACCATCTCGCCGATCGCAGTATCGACTGGATGGCGAGCATCCGCGGCCGGCTCGGCTGGGTGTGGGATCGCTGGCTGGTGTACGGGACCGGCGGCGCGGCATGGGCCGACGTCAACTACCGCACCGACTTTACCGGCTTTGGCACCAACAATCCGATCAGCACCAACGTGACTCTGTCAGGCTGGGTCGCCGGCGGCGGTGTGGAGTACGCGGTTTCGAACAACTGGACCGTGCGCGCCGAGTATCTCTACTACGATTTTGGCGACGAGACCGTTGCCAATCCGACAATTACACCCGGCTTCAACTACCTGACCACGTTCGACAACAAGATTCATGTCGTGCGTGCGGGTGTGAACTACAAGTTCTGATTATTGAGCGGCGCGGCCTCATGGTCGCGCCGGACGTCTTCATCGTTTCTCCAACTTCACAAACTCAAGCCCGGCATTGCGCCGGGCTTTTTGTTGTGTCGCAGGTTGTGCGGCAGAGTCTCAGCCCTTCGGCTTGATGCCGTAGACGTGCTCCGGCCCCGGGAATGCGCGCGAGCGGACTTCTTTCGCATAGTCCTGGATGGCAGCCTCGATGCCGGGACCGAGATTGCCATAGCGCTTGACGAACTTCGGCACCCAAGGCGACAGGCCGAGCATGTCCTCCAGCACCAGCACCTGGCCGTCGCACGCATTGCTTGCGCCGATGCCGATGGTCGGGACCTGCACGATCTCGGTGATGCGTCGCGCCAGCGGCTCCGCCACGGCTTCCACCACCATCGAGAAGGCACCGGCCTGGGCAACCGCGATGGCATCCTGCTGAAACGGACCACTGCCGTTCTCGCCCGCCGCGATCTTGATGGCTTCGTCCTTGCCCTGCGACTTGAAGCTGCCGAGCGTGTTGATCGACTGCGGCGTGAGGCCGATATGGCCCATCACCGGAATCCCGCGCGTGGTGAGAAACTCGATGGTCTCCGCCATGCGCACGCCGCCTTCCATCTTCACGGCGCCGCAATGGGTTTCCTTCAGCACACGCGCGGCCGAATGAAACGCCTGCTCCTTCGAGGCCTCATACGATCCGAACGGCATGTCCACCACGACGAGCGCCTCTTTCGAGCCGCGCATCACCGCGCGGCCTTGCAGGATCATCATGTCGAGGGTGACCGGCACCGTCGTCTCGAAACCGTGCATCACGTTGCCGAGCGAGTCGCCGACCAGGATGACATCGCAATACCGGTCGACCAGTGCTGCGGTATGCGCGTGATACGACGTCAGCATCACGATCGGGTCGCCGCCCTTGCGCTTGAGGATATCGGGCGCGGTCTTGCGCTTCACCGCTGTTTGCACGGACATGTCTTAAGCTCCAATCACAGGGACGCCGATCACGAGAGGATGGAATGCGAAGGCCAGCGCCGCGTAGACCACGACGCCGACCGCGACCGCGATCAGATCGTTGCCGACACCGCCGACCGGAATGGGCGGCGCGCCAGGATCTTCGCGGCGCTTGAGCGAAATGCGGTCGTACACGGCCCATGCGAGCACGGACCCGAACAGGATGATCGATCCCAGATCGCCATTGGACATCAGATGTAGCAGCGCCCACAGCTTCACGCCGGCCAGCATCGGATGCTTCAGTTTCAGGTAGATGTTGCCGCGGATATAGGACGCCACCACGAGGATGACCGCCGGCAGCATCAACGCCAGCGCGAGGTGCCGCATGGCGACCGGCGGATACCAGACGTTGATCCACTCCGTCGCGCGATAGCGGCTGAAGCCCCACACGATCAGCGCGAGCCCTGCGAACGACACCACCGTATAGAGAATCTTGTAACCGCCCTCGCCGAGCCGCGCGATGGCCGCCGCGCGCGGACCACGCAACGTGGTCAGCGTATGGACGCCGAGAAACAGCGCCAATCCGGCGATGAGGATCAACAAGCCCATGTGCCGCCTCCGTCCCGACCTGCCCGCAGCGGTTTTCGGCACCGCCTTCCGGGAGTTTCCACCGCGCGCGGGACCCTGTTAAAGTCCGGCGGCGCTGTGCCCCGGTATCACTTTTAGGGTGCGGCGCGCAATGCCGCTTCCGCATCGCAACCCTGCTCCAAATCTTCCCTGGCCTTATGAAATCCCTTGCAATCGCCGCACTCGCGCTGGCTCTCGCCGCGCACGCCTCGAACGCCCATGCGGCGGAGCCGGCGTGGCCGCCGAAAATCGTGAAAATCATCGTGCCCTATGCGCCGGGCTCGACGCCGGATCTGGTCGGGCGGATCGTCGCTGACGACCTGCAGGCGCGCCATCCGGGCGCGAGCTTCATCGTCGAGAACAAGCCGGGTGCCGGCGGCAATATCGGCACCGACGCCGTCGCCAAGGCCGCGCCCGATGGTGCCACGCTCGGCATCAGCCTCGGCGGGCCGCTTGCCATCAACACGCTGCTGTTCTCCAAGCTGCCCTACGATCCCGCGAAGGATATCGCGCCCATCACAATGCTCACCTCGCTGCCGAGCGTGCTGGTGGTGCCCGCGAGCCTGAATCTCAATTCGGTGGCGGAGTTCGTCGCCGCCGTGAAGCGCGATCCGGCAAAATTCGCGTTCGGCTCGATCGGCGCAGGTTCGCTGTCGCACCTGACCATGGAAGCCATCGCGCAGCGCGCGGGCGCCGCGATGGTGCATATCCCCTATGGTGGCTCGCCGCAGGCGATCACCGCCGTGATCCGCGGCGATGTGCAGGCCGCGTGCCTGCCCGCCATCGCGGTGACGCCGCAACTCGCAGGCGGCAAGGTGAAGATTCTCGCGGTCGCGACCGCGCAGCGCTCGCGTTTCCTGCCCGACGTGCCGACGCTGAAGGAAAGCGGCATCGACGTCGAATCCGATGCGTGGAATGCGTTGATCGCTCCCGCAGGCACGCCACCCGCCATGATCAAACAGATCAACGACGAGGTGCACGACATCCTGACCAAGCCAAGCGTGCGCGAGCGGCTGGAGACGCAGCAGATCGAACCGACGCCCTCGACGCCGGGCGCTTTGCGCGCGCGGATGGACGCCGAGATCAAGCTGTGGTCCGATGTCATCAAGCGCGGAGATATT
Organism: Afipia massiliensis; assembly: GCF_014203115.1. Taxonomy (GTDB): domain Bacteria; phylum Pseudomonadota; class Alphaproteobacteria; order Rhizobiales; family Xanthobacteraceae; genus Afipia; species Afipia massiliensis. Next base: position 396,176 of record NZ_JACHIJ010000002.1, read on the forward strand.
CGGATCAACTAGAAAGCTCTACCCTCTCAACTCGTCGTCCCCGCGAAAGCGGGGACCCATAACCACTAAACGACGCGACGATGGCAAGAAGGCCGCTCCAGCATCTCTGCCGAACCGATGATCCAGGGAGTATGGTCCCCGCTGAGCGGGGACGACACCGAGTGTTAGTTACCGACAACGACAAAACAAAGAGGAACGCCATGAACGCCCCTGCCACCGTCGCCTTCGAGCGCAGCCACGACATCATCATCAACGCTCCGGCGAAGGCGGTGTTCGACTACGTCACCAATCCGCAATCCTGGCCGGAGTGGCTGGCGGCATCGCATCACATCGACAGCGAGAACCGACCGCTTGAGACGGGCGAGCTGTTTCACGAAAAATGGCACATCCGCTCTGGAGAAGTTTCGCTGAATTGGATCGTGCGCAGTTGCGTCAGCCCGAAGCTGTGGATCGTACAGGCCGAGACCGATTTCATCGGCCCCATCGTCGTTCAATACACCTGCGAGGACGTCGATGGCGGCACGAAGTTCACCCGCACCCTGCGCAACCCTGCGCGCAAGAAGCCTCCGACGGACGAACAGATCGCAGCGATGGATGCGGAAGCCGCGGTGGGACTGGGAAATATCAAGGCGAATGTGGAGAAGCGGGCGGGCTGAACGCGGGCTCATTCTTAATTCATCTGCGCGGAATCCTCGCCTAGACAGATCGGGAGGTGTCTGCAATGCAACTTGCACCGCTTACATTCAAGTCTATCAGCGCGCGAGCGGTTGTCCTCAAGCTGAAGCGCCCGGTTGTTGCGCGCATTGCAACGATCACGGAATGGCCGCTGATTTTGATCGATCTTTATACAAACGAAGGCATTGTCGGGCGGAGCTATCTTGAGCCCTACACCGTCAAGACGATGCGATATCTGATCCCGGTGTTGCATGATTTCGGCGACATGCTCAAAGGCCGCCGTGTTGCGCCAGTCGAACTTTACGACCTCGCGCGGAAGTCGCTGCATTTTGTGGGCTATCAGGGCATGTCCATGATTGCCGTCTCCGGCCTCGATATGGCGGCCTGGGATGCGTTGGCAAAAGCAAGCGGCGTCCCGCTTTGCGTTCTGCTGGGCGGTTCGGTCGGCCCTGTGAAGGCATATAACAGCAACGGATTGTGGCTTCAGCCGCCGGACGTTGTGGCCGCGGATGCGATCGCTTTACGCGATGAAGGAGGCTTCACTGCTCTCAAGTTGCGGCTTGGCCGCGACCGCGCGGGAGACGATCTGGCTGCGATTCATGCCATCAGAGCCGCTGTCGGCCCCGACATAGAATTGATGGCCGATTTCAACCAGGGCCTGCACCTCGGAGAAGCCTTGCAGTGCTGTCACATGATTGACGATGCGGGTCTGGCGTGGATTGAGGAACCAATCGTCTACGACAATCTCGATGGCTATGCGCAGCTAGCCGCCGAACTACAAACGCCAATCCAGATCGGTGAAAATTTCTACGGCCCGCGCGATCTGCACACGGCGTTGCAGAAAAAGGCGTGCGACCTCGTCATGCCAGACTTCATGCGCATCGGTGGCGTGACTGGCTGGTTGAGAGCAGCCGCTATCGCGGGGGCAGCCGGAATACCGATGTCCACCCACCTTTACCCGGAGGTCGCGGCACACGTCATGCGAGTCACCGAAACCGCGCACTGGCTTGAATGGCAGGATTGGGCCGATCCAATTTTACAGAAGCCCTATGACATCCGGGACGGACTGCTTCATATTCCCGATGTGGCGGGCGTTGGTCTGGAGTGGAACGAGGGCGCCGTGAAGGCAAACCTGGCTACGTTGTAGCGGCCGGTGGTGGAGGTGCAAATGCGCGCGGCATTCACGCCTTCTTCTTCACGTCCTTGATGCTCGAGAACACGATGCCCTCGGCGCGCTCGCGCGTGTAGCCGAGATAGAATTCGTTCTTGGCCAGGAACACCGGATCGCCATCGACGTCGTCGGCGACGCCGGAGTTGTTGGCTGACACAAACACCTCGAGCTTCTTGCGGTCATCGGATGAAATCCAGCGCGCGAGCTGGAATTCGCTGATCTCGAAATCCACCGGCAGCGAGTATTCAGCGTCGAGGCGCGCTTTGAGCACGTCGAGCTGCAGCGAGCCGACCACGCCGACCAGCGCAGGCGCGCCGTCGCGCGGACGGAACACCTGCACGACGCCCTCCTCCGACATCTGCTGCAAGGCTTCCTTCAGCTTCTTGGCCTTCATCGCGTCTGTCAGGCGCACGCGGCGCAGGATTTCCGGCGCGAACGATGGAACGCCGACGAACGTGATGTCCTCGCCCTCGGTCAGCGTGTCGCCGATCCGCAGCGTGCCGTGGTTGGGAATGCCGACCACGTCGCCAGCGTAAGCCTCGTCCGCGATGGCGCGGTCCTGCGCGAAGAAGAACTGCGGCGACGACAGGCTCATGTTCTTGCCGGTGCGCACCAGCTTGGCCTTCATGCCGCGCGTCAGCTTGCCCGAGCACAGCCGCGCGAACGCGATACGGTCGCGGTGGTTCGGGTCCATGTTCGCCTGGATCTTGAAAACGAACGCGCTCATCTTCGGATCGTCAGCCTCGACCTTGCGCTTGTCGGCGTCCTGCGCACGCGGCGACGGCGCATAGCGGCCGAGACCTTCGAGCAGATCGCCGACGCCGAAATTGCGCAGCGCGCTGCCGAAGTAGACCGGCGTCATGTGGCCCTCGCGGAACGACTGCAGGTCGAACGGCTTCGAGGCTTCCTTCACCAGTTCGAGTTCGTCGGCGATCTCGCCGGCATCGAGATTGGCGTTGCGTCCGGCCAAATCAGAAATCTCGATTTTCTCCGCTGCGCCGGTCTTGGCGCCGCCGCCCTCCAGCAGGCGGATGCCACCGGTTTCGATGTCATAGGTGCCCATGAAATCGCGGCCGCGGCCGACCGGCCAGTTGATCGGCGTGGTGTCGAGCGCCAGCGTCTTCTCGATCTCGTCGAGCAGATCGAACACGTCGCGGCTCTCGCGGTCCATCTTGTTGACGAAGGTGATGATCGGGATGTCACGCAGACGGCACACCTCGATCAGCTTCAGAGTGCGCGCCTCGATGCCCTTCGCTGCGTCGATCACCATCACGGCGGAGTCGACCGCGGTCAGTGTGCGATAGGTGTCTTCAGAGAAGTCTTCGTGGCCCGGGGTGTCGAGCAGGTTGAACACGAGGTTCTGGAATTCGAACGTCATCACCGAGGTGACGACGGAGATGCCGCGCTCGCGCTCGATCTTCATCCAGTCGGAGCGCGTGTTGCGCCGCTCGCCCTTGGCCTTGACCTGCCCCGCGAGATTGATCGCGCCGCCGAACAGCAGCAGCTTTTCCGTCAGCGTGGTCTTGCCGGCGTCAGGATGCGAGATGATCGCGAATGTGCGTCGTCGCGCCACTTCTTCGGCAAGCGGCGTCAGCGAGGCAGACTCGGCGGCAATGGTAGCGGTGTCGGACATGATGCGAGCGTGTCGCAAAGAAACGCGGCAGGATCAAGGGTATTTGAACTTCATGCACTTGCATCCTTTTCCACAGTAATGCATATTCGGTCCACGAGGACGGCTTCAATTCACTCACATACCCGCAGGGACGGCCCTGTTATGGAGGATTTAGCCATGGCATGGACCATGCTGTTTGTTGCGGGTTTGCTCGAAATCGGTTGGGCTATCGGGCTCAAATATACCGATGGATTCACAAAACTGATGCCCTCGGTGCTGACCATCATCAGCATGATCGCCAGCGTCCTCTTGCTCGGCCTGTCGCTGAAGACGTTGCCGGTCGGCACGGCCTACGCCGTCTGGACCGGTATCGGCACAGTCGGAACCGCCATACTCGGCATCTGGCTGCTGGGCGACCCGGCAACCGTTGTGCGGCTCGTCTGCATCGGGCTGATCGTCGCGGGAATCATCGGACTCAAGATAGTCGCGTAAGAGAGATCAGCGCCAGCCCGCCAGCGTCACGGCATAGTAAGTCGCGGCTGAAACCAGCGCTGCCGCCGGAATCGTGAAGATCCACGCCGTCACGATGGAGCTTGCCACGTTCCAGCGCACGGCGGACAGCCGCCGTGCGGCGCCGACACCGACAATCGCGCCGGTGATGGTATGTGTCGTCGAGACCGGAATGCCGAGGAACGTCGCCGCGAACAACGTGGCCGCCCCGCCTGTCTCGGCGCAGAATCCCTGCATCGGATTGAGCTTGGTGATCCGCAGTCCCATGGTGCGCACGATGCGCCAGCCGCCCATCAGCGTTCCCAGCGCCATCGCGGCCTGGCAAGAAATCACCACCCAGAACGGAACGCTGAACTCTCCCCCGAGATAGCCCTGCGAGTAGAGCAGCACCGCGATGATGCCCATGGTCTTCTGCGCGTCGTTGGCGCCGTGACCGAGCGAATACAGCGAAGCCGAGACAAACTGCAGAATCCGGAAAGCACGATCGACCGCGAACGGCGTCGACCGCACCGCGGCCCATGATACGATCGCCGTCAGAAGCAGCGCGAGCAGAAATCCGACGAACGGCGAGAGCACGATCGCCAGCAGTGTTTTCGACAGGCCGCTCCAGACCATGACGGAGAATCCGGCCTTGGCGATGCCTGCTCCGAGCAATCCGCCGATCAGCGCATGTGAGCTGCTCGACGGCATTCCGAGCGCCCACGTCACCAGGTTCCAGACGATCGCCCCGATCAAGGCCGCGAAAATCACCTGGGCATCAATCACGCCGGGGTGGATGATGCCGGTGCCGATGGTCTGCGCGACATGCAGGCCAAAAAACAGGAAAGCGATGAAATTGAAGAACGCCGCCCACGCAACGGCATATTGCGGTCGCAGCACGCGGGTCGAAACGATGGTGGCGATGGAATTGGCGGCGTCGTGCAGTCCGTTGAGAAAATCGAACAGCAGCGCAACACCGATCAGTCCGACCAGGATGGGAAAAGCGAGCGAAGCATCCACTGTGTGGTCCTGACCTTAAACTTGCTCGATCACGATACTGTTGATCTCGTTCGCGACGTCGTCGAAGCGGTCGGCCACTTTCTCGAGATGCTTGTAGATTTCCGCGCCGACGACGAAGTCCATCGCGCTGCCGTCGCGGTGCTTGATGAAGAGTTCCTTCAGGCCGATGTCGTTCAGGTCATCGACGCGGCCTTCCAGCCGCGTGATTTCCTCGGTGAGCGCCGTCAACGTCGTGACGTTCGGGCCCATCGACTGCATCAGCGGGAGCGCGCGACCGACGAGATTGGCGCACTGAACGAGGATGGAGCCGATCTCGCGCATCGGCGGCTCGAAGGTCCGCACCTCGAACAGCATCACCGCCTTGGCGGTCTGCTGCATCTGGTCGATGGCATCGTCCATCGCGGTGATCAGGTTCTTGATATCGCCGCGATCGAACGGCGTGATGAAGGTCCGGCGAACCGCGGTCAGGACTTCCCGCGTGACCTGGTCGGCGTCGTTTTCGAACTGGTTGACGCGCTGGCAGTAAACCGGGGTCTCCTCGCCGCCGCGCAGCATCCCCTCCAGCGCCTCGGCGCCCTGCACCACAGACTGGGAATGCCGGGCGAACAGGTCGAAAAACCGCTCCTCCCGAGGCAGCAGCTTACGAAACAACCCAAGCATGATCTTTCTCCGGCATGACAGAACGCGTCACATCTCTGTCATAAACCGTTTCACAAACCAACAGTCGGCTGCCGGCGCAAAAGCGCCGGTCATCCACCGTTTTATCGCGGCGAGAAAGGCCGTAGAATCTGCCGGTTACAGCGAACGTTTGAAGAAATGGGCGATTTCGCCGACGATGCCGCGGCGGAAGGTGAGCACGCAGATCACGAAGATCGCGCCCTGGATCACCGTGACCCACTGGCCGAAGCCGGCCAGATACTGCTGCATGGCGATGATGACGAAGGCGCCCACCACCGGCCCGAACACGGTGCCGAGGCCGCCGACCAGCGTCATCAGCACGACTTCGCCGGACATGGTCCAGTGCACGTCGGTCAATGAGGCGTTCTGCGCCACGAACACCTTCACCGCGCCGGCGAGACCCGCCAGCGTGCCGGACAGGATGTACGCCAAGAGCTTGTACTGGTCGGTCTTGTAGCCCAGCGAGATGGCGCGCTGCTCGTTCTCGCGGATCGATTTGAGCACCTCGCCGAACGGCGAGTTGATCGCGCGGTAGATCAGCAGGAATCCGAGCAGGAAGATCGTCAGCACGACGTAATAGAGCGTGGTCGGCTTCGACAGGTCGAACACCCCGAACATCATGCCCTGGGGAATGCCCTGGATGCCGTCTTCGCCGTGGGTGAACGGCGTCTGCAGGTAGATGAAGAACAGCAGCTGCGACAGCGCCAGCGTGATCATCGCAAAGTAGATGCCCTGGCGGCGGATCGCGATCAGGCCGGTGATGACGCTGAGCGCGGCAGACGCGGCGACACCGAGGATGATGCCGATCTCGGGCGACACGCCCCAGACCTTCAGCGCATGCGCGGTGACGTAGCCCGCGGTGCCGAGGAACATGGCGTGCCCGAACGACAACAGGCCGCTGTAGCCGATCAGCAGGTTGAACGCGCAGGCGAACAGCGCAAAGCACAGCGCCTGCATCACGAAATAGGGGTAGATCCCGGTCAGCGGCACGATGACCAGCAGGACGGTCATGACCGCGAACGCGATCATCTCGTCGGCGGTGCGGCCCTTCACGGGAACGGCGTTGTCAGTGATTGTCGTCATATCAGTTCGCCCGCCCCGTCAGTCCAGTCGGCTTTACGAGGAGCACCAGCACCATCAGCACGAAAACCACGGTGTTGGACGCCTCGGGATAAAAATACTTGGTCAGGCCCTCGATCACGCCGAGCGCGAAGCCGGTGATGATCGAGCCCATGATCGAGCCCATGCCGCCGATCACAACCACCGCGAACACCACGATGATCAGATCCGCGCCCATCAGCGGCCGCACTTGATTGATCGGCGCCGAGAGCACGCCGGCCAGTGCGGCGAGACCGACGCCGAGACCATAGGTCAGCGTGATCATGCGCGGCACGTTGATGCCGAAGGCGCGCACCAGCGTCGGGTTCTCGGTGGCGGCGCGCAGGTTGGCACCGAGCCGCGTGCGCTCGATCAGGTACCAGGTGGCGATACAGATCACGAGCGAGAAGATGACCACCCAGCCGCGATAGATCGGCAGGAACATGAAGCCGACATCGACGCCGCCCTTGAGAATGTCAGGAATGGCATAAGGCAATCCGGACGACCCGAAGTAGTTCTGGAACACGCCCTGAATGATCAGCGCCAGACCGAACGTCAGCAGCAATCCATAGAGGTGGTCGAGACCGGTCAGCCACTGCAGCATCGTGCGCTCGAGCAGGATGCCGAAGCCGCCGACGATCACCGGCGCCAGGATCAGCGCCCACCAGTAATTCAGGCCTGCGAGATTCAGCAGGAAGTAGGCAACAAACGCACCCATCATATAGAGCGCGCCGTGCGCAAAATTGATGATGTTGAGCATCCCGAAGATCACGGCCAGCCCGAGGCTCAGCAGCGCGTAAAACGAGCCGTTGATCAATCCAACCAATAGCTGGGCGTACAGAGCTTGCATCGTATCGATTCTTTCGCGCGCGATTGAGAGCGGTATTGAGAGAATGCCCGGCGGCGTCAAGCCGCCGGGCGATTGCTTGTTACTTCTTCACCAGCGGGCAAACGCTTTCCGAGAGCGGGCGGAAGGCCTGCTCGGCAGGCGTGGTGCCGACCAGCTTGTAGTAGTCCCACGGTCCCTTCGACTCGGACGGCTTCTTCACTTCGAAGAGATAAGCCGGATGGATCTTGCGTCCGTTCGGCTGGATCGAGCCCTTGCCGAACAGCGGATCATCCGTCGGCGTTTCCTTCATCTTGGCGACGATCTTGGCGCCGTCGTGCGAGTTGCCGCCCATGGCTTCGAGCGTCTTGAAGTAATGTATGAGACCGGAATAGACGCCCGCCTGCACCATGGTCGGCGGCGCCTTGTTCTTCGAACGCTCCGAAAAGCGCTTGGAGAACGCACGGGTGCCGTCGTTCAGATCCCAGTAGAACGTCTCGGTGAAGTTCAGACCCTGCGCAACGTTCAGACCGAGCGAGTTGACGTCGCTGATGAACATCAGGAGGCCGGCCAGCCGCTGGCCGCCCTTGACGATGCCGAATTCAGCCGCCTGCTTGATCGAGTTCGTGGTGTCGCCGCCTGCGTTGGCCAGGCCGACGATCTTTGCCTTCGAGGCCTGCGCCTGCAGCAGGAACGACGAGAAGTCCGACGAGTTCAACGGATGCTTGACGCTGCCGAGGATCTTGCCGCCCGCCTTTGTCACAGCCGTCGTGGTGTCGCGCTCAAGCGCTGCGCCGAAGGCATAGTCCGCCGTGAGGAAGAACCAGCTGTCGCCGCCCGCCTTCACCAGCGCGGTGCCGGTGCTGTTGGCCAGCATGTAGGTGTCGTAGACCCAGTGCACGACGTTCGGCGAGCACTGCGAGTTAGTCAGATCCGACGACGCCGCGCCGGAGTTGATCATGATGGCGTTCTTTTCGGTGACGACGTTCTTGACCGCGAGCGCGACGCCCGAGTTCAACACGTCGACGACGACGTCAACCTTCTCGACATCGAGCCATTGCCGGGTCGTCGTGGTGCCGACGTCAGGCTTGTTCTGATGGTCGGCGGCGATCACGTCGATCTTCCAGCCCTTTTTGGTGAGACCGGAATCTTCGACGGCCATCTGCGCAGCAAGGGTTGAACCCGGTCCGCCCACGTCGGCGTAGAGGCCGGACATGTCGGTCAGGTTTCCGATCTTGATGGTTTTGTCCTGCGCGAAAGCGCTGGTCCCCGCACCGATCATCAGCGCGGTGCTCAGCATAAGTGCCGAAATTGTGTTCTTCATTATCTTCCCTCCTGGATGCCGCTCTATCGGCGGCGTTTGCCGTTACTCGAACTAGATTGCGTCCTTACACACCGAGGTAGGTGTGGAGCTTCTCCATGTTGGCCTGGAGTTCTGAGTTTGCGAATGTGTCGATGATCTTGCCGTGCTCGACGATGTAGAAGCGATCCGCGACGGTCGAGGCAAAGCGGAAGTTCTGCTCGACGAGCAAAATCGTGAAGCCTTCGGCCTTCAGCCGCGCGATCATCTTGCCGATCTGCTGGATGATGACCGGCGCCAGACCTTCGGTCGGCTCGTCCAGCATCAGGAAGCGCGCGCCGGTGCGCAGGATGCGGGCAATCGCCAGCATCTGCTGCTCGCCGCCGGACAGTTTGGTGCCCTGGCTGCCGAGACGCTCCTTGAGGTTGGGAAACAGTTCGAAGATCTGATCGAGGGTCATGCCGCCGCTGCGGATGATCGGCGGCAGCAGCAGGTTTTCCTTGACGTCGAGGCTGGCGAAAATACCGCGCTCCTCGGGACAGAACGCAACGCCGAGGCGCGCGATCTTCTCGGCCGGCAGCCGGATCAGATCCTTGCCTTCGAACGACACCGACCCGGTGCGCTTGCCGATGATGCCCATGACCGATTTGAGCGTCGAGGTCTTGCCGGCGCCGTTGCGCCCGAGCAGCGTCACCACCTCGCCCGGACGAACCTCGAAGTTCATCCCGTGCAGGATGTGAGACTCGCCGTACCAGGCTTCGAGATTCTTGACCGAGAGGACCGGCGAGCCAGCAACATTACTCATGGCCTGCTCCCAGATAGGCTTCTTTCACCCGCGGATCCTTGGTGAGCGTTGCGTAGTTGCCTTCCGCAAGCACCTTGCCGCGCGTGAGCACGGTAATGGTGTCGGACAGGTGGGCGACGACGTTGAGGTTATGCTCGACCATCAGGATCGTGTACTTCTGCGAAATGCGCTTGATCAGCGCCGCGACCTTGTCGATGTCCTCGTGGCCCATGCCGGCCATCGGCTCGTCGAGCAGCATCATCTCCGGATCGAGCGCCAGCGTGGTGGCGATCTCCAGCGCGCGCTTGCGGCCGTAAGGCATTTCCACCGCGGGCGTTTTGGCGAAGTCGCTCAGGCCGACGTCTTCGAGCAATTCCTCCGCGCGTCCGTTGAAACGATCGAGAACCGACTTCGACCGCCAGAAATCGAATGAACTGCCGTGCTGGCGCTGCAGCGCCACCCGCACGTTCTCCAGCGCGGTGAGATGCGGAAACACCGCCGAAATCTGGAACGACCGTACCAGCCCGAGCCGCGCCACATCGGCGGGCGCCATCGCGGTGATGTCCTGTCCCTTGTACAGAATCTGCCCGCGGGTCGGCTTCAGGAACTTTGTCAGCAGATTGAAGCACGTCGTCTTGCCGGCCCCGTTCGGGCCGATCAGCGCATGAATGCTGCCGCGGCGCACCTTCAGATTGACGTCGCTCACGGCCACAAAGCCCGCGAACTCCTTGGTCAACCCGGAGGTCTCAAGAATGAACTCATCAGACAAGCAAATTTCCCCCTGTCAGCCTTCACGCAAGCCATTCGCGTGTGACCGTTATTTGGCGCCGCCCCTTGCGCCCTTCCGAAGCCTTCGACCCCGGCGACCGGCCGGAATATGTATCGAAATTTGAGTGATGCGCAAGCTGCATTGCTGCCCATCGTTTATGCGTAGCGTGCAAAATTCATAATGTCCACCGATGCCTAGGGCTCTAGCGGCTGTGGCTGGCAGAAGCCGTGAAACGGCTTGTTAAGCCTAATATTCGGCAGAGTTCCCTTTTCATGAAAAATTTCGACCAAAGCCCGATGATTGCTGGCAAGGACATTTCCCAACACCGCTTCGGGACATCGTCATGGAATTCGAAAGCGCCAGTCCGGCCATTGTGAAATCGATCAAGCAGCGCGAGCTCTTGAACTGCTGGCTGCGTTTGTATGCCCGGCAGGATCGGCTGCCGAAACTTGGCGACTATCAGCCAGAGCGCATCGCCGATGAAGCGGACGACCTCGTCTACTACACCGTGCATGGTGCCGGAGAGATTCCACGGTTCACCATCGATAGTGACGGCACCCGGATGTCGAGCGCCTATGGCACCACCGGCAAGGGCCGCTACCTCGACGAGTATCTCGGCGCCAAGCTCGAGCCGATCGTCATGCCCATCTATTATGAGTGCGTACGGCGGCGGCTGCCGGTCTACACCATCTCAAAGGTCAGCGACCTTTACGGCCGCAAGGTCGATTACGAACGATTGTTGATGCCGTTTTCCGACGGTGCCGGCGTCAACCGCATCCTCGCCTCATTGAAAACGATCAGCGACGAGGGCGGTTTCGAAATCAGAAACCTTATGCGCGGCAACGACGTTCTGCCTGTTCCCGTTCTGCGTTCCGTGATCGACCGCGATCTGTTCCACAAGCTGCCCGGCCGCATCGCGCCCGGCGACACGATCGAGTTCGCCTAGTGATCCGGTTCTGACATTCGTATTATATCCTTCGCAGGCACGTTTACGAATGTCAGAACCAAAGGATCACTAGAACTGTAATTTGCTAGTGTCCTTTAGTATCCGACGTTTGCTCGGAAGGCGCTGCAGAACGAAGCAAACGTCGGATACAGGACACTAGCCGGTTCGCACCGGACTCTGTTTCCCAACGCTATTTGATCGCGGCCGCGTAGCTCTCGGGTTTGAAGCCGACCAGCAGCTTGCCGCCGATTTCCAGAACCGGACGCTTGATCATCGAAGGCTGCGCGAGCATCAGCGCCATCGCCTTTTTCTCGGTCAGACTGGCTTTGTCGGCGTCCGGCAATTTCCGGAACGTGGTGCCGGCCCGGTTCAGCAGAACCTCCCAACCGGCCACTTTACTCCAGCGCGCGAGGCGGTCCTTGTCGATGCCCGCTGTTTTGTAATCGTGAAAGTTGTACTCGACACCGTGCTTGTCGAGCCACGCGCGGGCCTTCTTCATCGTGTCGCAGTTCTTGATTCCGTAGATGACGATCGGCAAGTCAGCCCCCTGATCAAATTCTAGGGCGGCAACTTAGCTTCGCAGCGGCCAGTGCGCGAGATGAACGTGCTTTCGCCGGCCGAGAAGGCTGTGGACCAGAACGAGTTCGGTCACATCCCACCGAAGCGGTTCGATCACATGCTCGTCCACCAAGCGCACGTCATAGAGCAGCGTCATGTGCGGCGTGAAATGCGACGCGACGCGATTGCCCAGACCTTGGGCCTTCATGCAGTCGCCGAGCGCGCGATGAAGACATGAGAGCGCAGCCGTGTCGTCGCGCGTCCGCAGCACAAATGCCCGCGTTCTCTGTCTGCGATAAAAGCTCATTGCCCGCTCAAAGCTGATTTCGAACGGCGGCGTTGAAACATTGCCCCCGGCCCTCATCGCTGCCTCCACCAATGCCTCCGGCAAACCGGCCCAATAGTCGCCGAGGCCGTGCAGCGAAATGTGAAGGCACGACGCCAAAAGCGGCTGACCCGTCAGTCCTAACTCCGCACGCAAAAGCTGGATACGCTGCATGATCCTGCCCTGCTCGACAGCCGGCGGGACAACGGCAAAGAACAGGCGATCGGTCATCGCGCGCGGCATCGGAAATCCCGGAAAAACAAGTTGTTCGGACATGGTCCGCACCTCATGACGCAACGGAACAAAACGCGAACATTGGTTTCACGCGGTCCGGAATGCAAGCGGGTTTTTCCGGCTTGACGATCTGCTCGCGAGATCTTATTTAAGCATATACTTAAATACAGGTTGAACCATGCCAGCAGACGCCCTCGACGCAACCTTCAAGGCCCTCGCCGATCCAACGCGGCGGGCAATCCTCGCCCGCCTCGCGCTCGGCGAGACCTCCGTGCAGGAACTGGCGAAGCCGTTCGACATGAGCCTCCCCGCCGTCTCCCAGCACCTGAAAGTTCTGGAAACGGCCGGCCTCGTCACGCGCGGCCGCTCGGCGCAATGGCGGCCCTGCCGTCTGGAACCGAAGGCGCTGAAGGAAGCGACCGAATGGCTCGATCAATATCGACGGTTCTGGGAGGAGAGCTTCGGCAAGCTCGACCTGTATCTCAAAGACATTCAGTCAAAGGAAACTGACACATGACGACGACTCTCAAAGTGAAGGCGAGCACGCCTGCGGACAAACCGACCATCACCATGGAACGCGAATTCGACGCGCCGCCAAAGGTTCTGTTCCGCGCCTTCACCGACTCCGAGGCGCTGAAGATCTGGTATGGCCCGAACGGCTTCACCGTCACAGTGCTCGCAATGGACTGCCGTGTCGGTGGCCTGTTTCGCTTCACCATGCACGGCCCGGACGGCACAGATTATCCGAACCGCATCGTGTATCGCGAGATCCTGCCGGGCGAGCGCCTCGCCTACCTGCACGACTCGGATATCGACAACGATCCGCGTGCCTTCGAAGTCGCGGTCACGTTCGCAGCGCTGGGCGCGAACCGCACGCTGCTGACCATGACATCGATCTTCCCGTCTGTGGAAGCACGAAACGCCGTCATGAAGTTCGGCGCGGTCGAACTCGGTATGCAGACGCTCGGGAAACTGGCTGCGTACGTGAAGGGGTAATCTTCACCGAATAGACGAAAAAAGCTGAGCGAAACGCCGCTGGTGGATCGACGAATCTACCGTAAAGTAACGCGGCATTTCGCTCAGGAAGATACGATGGAATTCACCGCGCTGTTTCTCGCCGTCACTGTCGTCATGCTCGTCGCATGGCGCGGCTCGCGCTCGCTGACACTCGCCTTGTCCGCCGTCGTGCTCATTGCGTGTGTCGCGACCTATCTCCATCACGCGACCGATACGCTGAAGCTGTCGTTCTGATGACTCCCGCACGCGCCGTCACTCTCAACGCACTCAGTCTCTACGCTGTCGCCGCCGTGCTGGCGGCAGCGTTCGCCGCGCAGTTCATGCTGAATGAACTCCCCTGCCCGCTGTGTCTGCTTCAGCGCATCATGTTCACGGCACTGGCCATCGGACCGATCCTGAATATCCGCTTCGGACCACGCCCCAGCCACTACGCACTTTCGCTGCTGGCGGCTCTCATCGGCGCGATGGTCTCGACGCGTCAGGTTCTACTGCACATCATGCCGGGCGACGCCGGCTACGGCTCGGCGATGCTCGGCTATCATTACTATACGTGGGCGCTGCTGGGCTTTGTCGCGGCCATCGTGTTGATCTCGGCGATCCTGCTGTTCGACAAGCAGTTCGACGGTACCCGCACCGCGCCTCCCGCGTCGGCGTTTGCGCGCACGGCGGTATGGCTCGTCATCGGCCTGACGGCGCTGAATGTAATCTCGACGCTGCTGGAATGCGGCCTCAGTGCGTGCGCCGACAACCCGGTTGTTTATGAATTGCTCAAACGCTGACGCCGCTCGCATCAGCGCTTGAAGCAAGTGTCAGCAACTATTTCTCGACCTGAGACACGTCGCGAACGGCGCCGCGCGAGGCGTTGGTCGTCATCGCCGCATACGCGCGCAACGCTGGCGACACCACGCGCTTCCGGTCAACCGGCTTCCACGCCGCATTGCCCTTGGCTTCCATCGCCGCGCGCCGCGCCGCGAGAACGCTGTCATCGAGTTCGACGCTGATGATGCGGTTCGGAATGTCGATCAGGATCGGATCGCCCGTCTCCACCAGACCGATCAATCCACCCTCCGCCGCTTCCGGCGAAACGTGGCCGATCGAGAGACCCGAGCTTCCGCCTGAGAACCGGCCGTCGGTCACCAGCGCGCAAACCTTGCCGAGCCCTTTCGACTTCAGATAGCTCGTCGGATACAGCATCTCCTGCATGCCGGGGCCGCCCTTCGGTCCCTCATAGCGCACCACAACCACGTCGCCCGGCTTGACCTTGTTGCCGAGGATGCCGGAGACCGCGTCGTCCTGGCTTTCGAAGACATGCGCCTTGCCGCGGAACGTGAGGATCGATTCATCCACGCCGGCGGTTTTCACGATGCAGCCTTCCGGCGCGATGTTGCCGAACAGCACCGCAAGCCCGCCGTCCTTCGAGAACGGATGATCCGCCGAGCGGATCACACCCTTCTCGCGATCTGTGTCGAGGTCGTCCCAGCGTTCCGATTGGCTGAAAGCCACCTGCGTCGGCACGCCACCGGGTGCTGCGCGGAAGAAGTTGCGCACGGACTCGCTGTTGGTGCGTCCGATGTCCCAGCGGTTGAGCGCATCGGCCATGGTCGGCGCATGCACGGTCGGCAGGCTGGTATCGATCAGGTCGGCGCGTTCGAGTTCGCCCAGAATAGCCATGACGCCACCGGCGCGGTGCACGTCTTCCATATGAACGTCGCTCTTGGCGGGCGCGACCTTGCAGAGACATGGCACGCGGCGCGACAGCCGGTCGATGTCGGCGATGGTGAAATCGATTTCGCCTTCCTGCGCCGCAGCCAACAGATGCAGTACGGTGTTGGTCGATCCGCCCATTGCGATGTCGAGGCTCATCGCGTTCTCGAACGCAGCGAAGTTGGCGATCGTGCGCGGCAACGCGGTCGCGTCGTCCTGCTCGTACCAGCGGCGCGCGAGATCGACGATCACATGACCCGCTTCGCGGAACAGCCGCTCGCGATCGGCATGCGTCGCCAGCACCGAGCCGTTGCCCGGCAGCGACAGGCCCAGCGCCTCGGTCAGACAATTCATCGAGTTGGCGGTGAACATGCCCGAGCAGGAGCCGCAGGTCGGACACGCCGAGCGCTCGACTGCAGCGACTTCCTGATCGGTGTAGCTGTCGTCGGCGGCGACGATCATCGCGTCGATCAGATCGACCGAACGCTTCTTGCCCTTCACCACGACCTTGCCGGCTTCCATCGGACCGCCGGAAACGAACACCGTCGGGATGTTAAGCCGCATCGCCGCCATCAGCATACCGGGCGTGATCTTGTCGCAATTGGAAATGCAGACCAGTGCGTCGGCGCAATGCGCATTGACCATGTACTCGACAGCGTCGGCGATCAGTTCGCGGCTCGGCAGCGAATAGAGCATGCCGCTGTGGCCCATCGCGATGCCGTCATCGACCGCAATGGTGTTGAACTCCTTGGCGACGCCGCCTGCGGATTCAATTTCGCCGGCGACGAGCTGCCCCAGATCCTTCAGATGGACGTGGCCCGGCACGAATTGGGTGAAGCTGTTGGCGATGGCGATGATCGGCTTGCCGAAATCCTCGTCCTTCATGCCTGTCGCGCGCCAAAGGCCGCGGGCGCCGGCCATGTTGCGGCCATGGGTCGAGGTTCTGGAGCGGTATACCGGCATGTTCTTGTTCCCCTAGATTGGAATGCTTCCAATAAGGGGGTTATGCAGCCCTGTAAAATATATTATTAGGAAGGAACTAGGTCACTCAGAGTATTAAATGGACATCCGCCAGCTCAGGCACTTCGCGGCCGTGGCCGACACGCTGCATTTCGGCCGCGCCGCCGAACGGCTCGGCATGACCCAGCCGCCGCTCAGCCAATCCATCATGACCCTGGAGCGCGAGCTTGGCGCACCGCTGTTCGTACGGACCAAACGCAGCGTCGCGCTGACGCCGTTCGGCGCGGAGTGGCTCTCACATGTCCGCGGCGCGCTCGACGGCGTGAAAGCCCTGCCCGGGATCGCGCATCAGTTGCGCGACGGCACCGCCGGCCATCTCGCGCTCTCGTTCGTCAGCACCGCCGACTACAGCATCCTGCCCCTGCTGGTGCGCCGCTACGCGTCGCTGTTTCCAAATGTCGAAATCTCGCTGACCGAAGCGACCAGCAACGTGCAGATCGCAAACCTGCTTGAGGGCAACGGCCACGTCGGTCTGGTGATCCCTCCGCCGAGCGCGGCATTTCCCAAGCCGCTCTCCTATCTGCCGCTCGTCACTGAACCGCTGATCGCCGCCGTGCCGGAAAGCTGGATCGCCGACGGGACGCTCTCGCTGGCGGCGGACCGGCTCGCGCCGGAATCCGTCGTCGGCGCGCCGCTGATCATCTTTCCCCGGCAAAGCGCGCCGGCATTCCATGATCTCGTGACCGAGTATTACGCGGCGCACGGCGGACAGGCGCGGATCGCACAGGAAGCGATCCAGATGCAAACCATCATCAGCCTCGTCTCTGCCGGGATGGGTATCGCACTCGTGCCCGCGTCATTGCGCAACCTCGCACGCACCGGCGTTAGCTACATCGATCTGGCAGGCACCGCTCCGATCCTGGAGACCGGGATCACATGGCGCACGGGAGACACCACGCCGACCATCGAACGCTTCGTGAGCATCGCGCGGGAGATGGTGAGTGGCGCGGGGTAATCATCTCCATCACCCTTCGATCTCTCCGCTGCGGATGGCAGTTCGAACGGCCTGCGCCGTCGTTGTTGCACCGAGACGGAGGCGCGCGCGGCGCAGATGATTTTCAATCGTCCGCTCAGACAGGCCGAGCGTCTCCGCGATATCCGCCTGACGACGGCCGGCGGCGGTCCAGCGCAACACCTCGCGCTCGCGCGGAGAGAGGTTCCCGGCGACATCCTGTTCGCGCGCCTCCATCAGCCGGCGGGCTGAATGGAACGCCACCGTGCCGACAAGCGTCAGCACAAGACGGGTCTGCGCCGATCCGTCGATTCGCTTGCCTCCGAAACTCATCGCGCCTTCCAGGCCGGTGCGCCCGAAGATCGGAACCTGCAGCCCATGGATGCCGGTCCCGCGCGGTGTTCGAACCACGCGATATTTCTCGCCGCGCTCCGAAATAGTCTTCGTCCAGAAGAAGGGTTCGTCCGTATCGAGAGCGTGACGTGTCACAGGGCAGCGGTGGAGATAGGTTTCGGAGTCCACGATCGTGCCATCACCGAACCAGTCGCCCTCCATCCAGTAGATTTTGTCGACCAACTCGTCGCGCGCCGGCGAAGCAGAGAACATGACGAAGCGATCATAACCGAGTGGCTGCGCAACGGTTCGCACCGCCTCCTCGATCGACGGCAGACCGTCGCTCTTCTCGATCTCCAGGATGGCTCGGAGGTGGTGATCCATGACTGGACGTCTCCGATTGGGAACCGGTGGCCTATCTGACTTTATGAGGAATTTCCCCTCATCTCAAACGGAAGCGGCGAGTGGCGCACTGAGACAGGAACTGCGGAAACGCAATCCCTGTCTCAGTTAATCCGATCAGCCTGCGCCGACTTCCGCGAGAAGCGCCTTGGCAGACACCTTGCCCACATTGTTGGCGGCGAATGGGCTGTCGCCGGTGATCAGTTTCCGGTCCTGATACGCCTTGCCGGTAATGTCGCTGTTCAGAATCTCGATACCGAGCTTGCTCAGTTTTTCGCCGAAGAACCACGGCAACCCTCCGGGCATGTAGCCCATCTCCGGCGTCTGCTTGTCGATTGAGTCCGGGAACGCGCAAATCTTGTATCCCTTGAAGATATAGTCGCCGTTCGCTTCCCCGACACCCGCTGCCAGGAACGCTGCGGGACCGTGACAGAGGGAAATGACGTGCTTGTTCTTGTCCATGGCCCACTTCAGGACGGTCTTCACATCCTCGCTCTGCGGAAGGCCGATCAGCGCACCATGCCCGCCGGGAATGAAAATCGCGATGTAATCGGAGTTGCCGCCAAGATTTTTCTCGATCACATCCGCGAGCTTCAGCGGCTTCTTCAGTTTCTCGAGATACTTGTCATAAATGCTCCGTACCGCGTCGTCCTCTTTCGGGAACGCCCAAAGCTCCATCTTCACCGGGTTGCCCGACAGTGTCGCGATGTCGAATTCGAAGCCAGCCTTGTCCATATGGTACATCGGCAGCAGCGTCTCGACGGGGTGGTTGCCGGTCGAGAACATCGTGCCGTTCTGCATGAGCAGGTAGCGCTCGTCCGCGGCGATCATCAAAATCTTCCAGCGGCCGCCCTTGTAGGCATTGGGATAGTTGGCGCCGTCGAGATCGGATTTCGACGAGGTGAATTGGCTTAGAGAATATGGGGAAGGAAAGAAGGCGTTGTTCTCGGCCGGATCCTGCGTCGGGCGCTTGTCTTCGGATTTCGCGGTGGCCATGATTTCCTCCATCACTCGCGTTGGCTGTTTGATGAAGATAGGTGCAGGTCGGCACAGCGCACATGAGGGATTTCCCCTCATGCGCCGATCAAGGTAAATGATGATGTTGTATCAGCAGGCGACGGCGATTTAGTTCATATCGCCTGCGTTCCGCGATAGCGCGCGAACACGCGTTGCCCGTCGGCCGAGAACAGGACGACGTCGTAAGCCTCGGGCGGAGTTCCCGCGACTTCCATCCCCGGAGAACCGACCGGCATGCCGCCGACGGCCAAGCCTTTCGCTTGCGGCTGCTCGGCAAGCAAGCGTTTGATCGCATCGGCCGGCACATGTCCTTCGATGGCGTAGCCGCCGATTTCCGCCGTGTGACAGGAGGAAAGCTCTACCGGCACGCCGAGCTTCGTCTTGAGTGGCGCGAGATTGGCAATTTCGACTTCATCGACTGAAAAACCCGCAGCTTTCACGTGCGCGATCCAATCGCCGCAACAGCCGCACGCCGGGTCGCGATTGACGGTCATCCTGGGCAGGCTCTCGGCCGCAACCGAATAGCGCGACAGCACGAGCGCTGCAGCCATCGGTAACGCTCCCGCCAATACCGTGCGCCGTGTCGAGATCGTCATCAATCCATTCCTCATTGCCGTGGCTCGCGCCTCGGAGACCTTGTTATTCCATCGCGGGATGGATTACCGCGAACGATCGATCTCATCCAATCACGGATTGGTTAGCCGCTATCGCAACATCGGTGTTACCGGCCGGAGATCAGCTTCAGCCAAGGCGTCAAATGAAAGGCACTCATCAGCCCATACATCGCGACCATGCCACTCAGCGGTGACGCATCGTGCGCGCAAAGGATCGCCGGCGCACTTTCACCAACAACGCCCGTCAGCAGCGCCATGATCGCGAAGGTCGGCGCGGCCGCGAGGCTCAGCCACTCGGCGGCCCGGAACGCACCTGCGCTCCGGCGCAGCCGCCTGCCGTCGGGTGCGCCTGAACAGGTCGCGCTCATGTTGTCGCGCCGCCGTCTTTGTTCCGGAACGCTTCCTCTCCGGCGTCCGACACCGCGACCCACTTCGGGTCAGGCGCTGCGCCGGGAACGTAGCTGTCGTTCCAGTTCCACCACTTGTACGGCCGTTCCTGAGGATAGCCCTTCGGCGAGTCCTCCCACTCCTCCTGACGCCCGAGCGCGGTCATATCGAGGTAGCTCCAGACGGTGCCCATCGCCTCGTCGCCGCGCGTGTTGATCAGGTAGGTGCGGAAAATACGCTCGCCGTCGCGGATGAAGGCGTTGTGGCCGTGCCACTCATCGACGCCGAAGTCTGCGTCGAAGCTGTCGGTGATGGTCACCCAAGGGATTCTCTCCCACCCCATCCGCGCCTTCAGGCGCGCGATGTCGGCCTGCGGCGCGCGCGAGGCATACACAAGCGTCGTGTCGCGGGCGTTCAGGTGGACGGGGTTGGAGACCTGATCCGCTCCCAGGGAACAGCCAATGCAGGCATGCTCCGGCCAGCCGTGCACGCCGGGCTCAAAGAACGCGCGGTAGACGATCAGTTGACGGCGGCCTGCGAACAGATCGAGCAGGCTCATTTTTCCGCTCGGCCCGTCGAACGTGTATGATTTTTCAACGGCCATCCACGGCATCCGCCGGCGTTCGGCGGCCAGCGCGTCACGCGCCCGCGTCTGGGCCTTCTCCTTCACGAGAAGCTGCTCGCGCGCAGCCTCCCACTCTCGCGGCGATACAATCGGTGGTGTGTTCATGACGTGCTGTCCTTCTTTCCGGGCCTTAGGTGATGTAATCGTGGTCATCGGAACCTCCGAATGAGCGCGTCTCTCGCGGCAGGAACGTAACGCCGTTCACTGCCGATCGTTCGTGTTCCGGGATAGGCTTAAGGCGCGGATATCGAACGGTGGGAGTGACAAGTTTGGCGGGATTCAGATGGACTCGCTGATCACGGCGGCGGCCCGCGCACTCGCAACCGGTGATCCCCTCGGAGCACTGAACCGGGTTGCACTGCGCAACGACCCGCCTGCCCTTGCGCTCCGGGGCATCGCGATGGCTCAGCTCGGCGATCTCGTCCGCGCGAGAATTCTCCTGCAAAAGGCCGCACGCGCCTTCGGCCCAAAAGAGGCTGTGGCCCGCGCAAGGTGCGTCGTTGCCGAGGCCGAAATTGCGCTGGTGTCGCGGGATCTGGGCTGGCCGACGAAGCCGCTCGAAGCGGCGCGCATGGCGCTCGAAAAGCACGGCGACTGGGTGAATGCCGCACATGCGCGCCACCTTGAGGTCCGCCGTCTTCTCCTGATCGGAAGCCTCGATGAAGCCGAGCATGCACTTGCCGAACTCGACCCGTCGCCCTTTCCGCCGGCATGGCTGGCCGCTCACGAACTGGTGGTTGCCGGGATTGCGATGCGCCGCCTCCGCACGAAGGAAGCACGCGCCGCGCTCGTTCGCGCCGAACGCGCGGCACGCGACGCCCGTATCCCCGCGCTTTTGACAGAGATCGAAAGCGCGTCCCGCGTTCTGAACACGCCTGCGGCGCGGCTCATCGCGCGCGGCGAGGAGCGCCCGCTCCTGCTCGAAGAGGTCGAAGCGCTATTGGCGTCAAAAGCGCTCGTCGTGGATGCGTGCCGGTATGCCGTGCGCAACGCGGGCACGACGGTCTCGCTCGCAAGGCGTCCGGTTTTGTTCACGCTTGCCCGCGCGCTCGCCGAAGCGTGGCCAAAGGACGTGTCGCGAAGCGAGCTGCTCGCGCGGACATTCAGAGCGAAGCACGCCGATGAATCGCATCGCGCGCGGTTGCGTGTCGAGATCGGGCGGCTTCGCAAGGCGCTGCGGCCGCTGGCCGACATAACTGCGACGAAAGACGGGTTCGCGCTGGCGCCTCTGCGTGCACGCGATGTCGTCGTGCTGGCAACGCCGGTCGAAGAAGAGCACGGGTCGGTGCTCGCTTTCCTCGCCGACGGCGAGTCGTGGTCGAGCTCAGCGCTCGCGCTTGCGCTCAGCGCCAGCCAGCGCACCGTGCAGCGCGCGCTCGATGAACTCGCGGAAGCCGGCAAGGTGCAATCGTTCGGCCGTGCGCGCGCACGCCGCTGGATGACCCCGCCTGTGGCGGGATTCACGACCGCATTGTTACTCCCTGCCGCTCTGCCGGGTGACTAGGTTGGCTGCATCGAAGCAAATGGAGATGGAAACATGAAGCGAGCAGCAGCAGAAATCATTCGCGAATACGGCCCCTTTCCCGGCGTGGAGGAAGTGCATGGCGTCACGTTCGATGGTCAAAGGGTCTGGTTTGCGTCCGGCGACAGGCTGAACGCTCTCGACCCCGAGAGCGGCAAGACCGTGCACACGATCGATATGCCCGCGCACGCGGGCACCGCCTTCGACGGCCGGTACCTGTTTCAGCTCTTCGAGAAGAATATCCAGAAGGTTGACCCGAAGTCGGGTCGCGTGATTGCGACAATCCCTGCGCCCGGTAACGGCGGCGACTCCGGGATGGCATGGGCCGAAGGCTCGCTCTGGGTCGGACAGTACCGGGAAAAGAAAATCCATCAGATCGACCCCGAGACGGGAGCGATCCAGCGCACTATCGAGTCAACCCGCTTTGTCACAGGCGTCACCTGGGTCGACGGCGAGCTCTGGCACGGCACCTGGGAAGGTAACGACAGCGAACTGCGGCGCATCGATCCTCAAACCGGAGACGTTCTCGAAGAACTCGCCATGCCGTCGGGAACGGGCATCTCGGGACTCGAGTCCGACGGCGGCGATCAGTTCTTCTGCGGCGGCGGACCGAGCGGCAAGCTGCGAGCCGTACGCCGGCCAAAGCGAAGCTCGAAGACTGGCTAAATCGCCTAAGCCTTGATTGACGCGCTCACTTCTTGCCCTGCGGGTAAATCGTCTCGCCGCGCTTGAGCATTTCAACGAACGCCTCGACCTTCTTCTTTCGTCCGGCTTCGGTCTTCATGTTGTGGGTGCGGAAAGCCAGTGCGAAACGATTCTGCTCGCTGAGTTTCGCCAGCATAGCCTTGGCTTTGGGCTCGGCGTCGATGGCCACCTGCAGATCGGCGGGGATTTTCATGTCCTTGCCGCTCTTGTAGGCGCGGTCCCAGCGCCCGTCGACTTTCGCAGCCTCGACATGCTTCAAGCCGTGCTCAGTCATCATGCCTTCTTTGATGAGGCGCGCGACGTTGTCGACGTTGATTTGGCTCCAGGTGCCCTTCTTGCTGCGCGGTGAATAGCGCTGCAGAAAGCTCTGGTCGTCAAACCCCTTGCGCTGGCCGTCGATCCAGCCCCAGCAGAGCACGACATCGATGGCCTCCTTGGGAGTAATCGATTTGAGACCCGAATCCACCTTGTGGATCTTGATCCAGACCTCGTCGTCCTTGTCGTGGTGCTTCGCAAGCCACTTGTAAAAGCTCGCGGCGTCCTTGAACGCGCGAACTTTCTCGGGATCGACTTTTACGGGCGCCATCCGCTTGTCTACTTCCTACAGGGCTTCCCGTCGCGGTGACGCGCCGGCGCCTATTCCCACTCGATCGTCCCCGGCGGCTTTGACGTCACGTCGTAAACGACGCGGTTGACGCCCTTCACCTCGTTGATGATCCGGGTCGCCGTCTCGCCAAGGAATTTCATATCGAACGGATAGAAATCGGCGGTCATGCCGTCGGTCGATGTCACCGCACGCAGGCCGACAACAAAATCATATGTACGGCCATCGCCCATCACGCCGACGGTCTTCACCGGCAGCAGCACCGCAAACGCCTGCCAGATGGTGTCGTAAAGACCCGCCTTGCGGATCTGGTCGATATAGACCGCGTCGGCCTCGCGCAGGATGTCGAGCTTCTCGCGCGTGATCTCGCCGGGGCAGCGGATCGCCAGACCCGGACCCGGGAACGGATGACGGCCGACGAACACATCCGGCAAACCGAGCTCGCGGCCCAGCGCGCGCACTTCGTCCTTGAACAGTTCGCGCAGCGGCTCCACCAGCTTCATGTTCATGCGCGCGGGCAAACCGCCGACATTGTGATGCGACTTGATGGTGACCGACGGCCCGCCGGTGAACGACACGCTTTCGATCACGTCGGGATAGAGCGTGCCTTGCGCGAGGAAATCCGCGCCGCCGATTTTCTTGGCCTCTTCATCGAACACATCGATAAACAGGCGGCCGATGGTCTTGCGCTTCACTTCCGGATCGGTGACGCCGTCAAGCTCGCCGAGGAATGTCTTCGACGCGTCAACGTGCACCAGCGGAATGTTATAGTGATGCCGGAACAGATCGACGACGGTCTTGGCTTCGTCCTTGCGCAGCATACCGTGATCGACAAACACGCAGGTCAACTGGTCGCCGATGGCTTCGTGAATCAGGATCGCGGCCACGGATGAATCGACGCCGCCCGACAGGCCGCAGATCACCTTGCCCTTGCCGACCTGCGCGCGGATCTTCTCGATCGCTTCCTCGCGGAAGGCGCGCATGGTCCAGTCACCTTTCAGCCCCGCGACCTTGCGCACGAAATTCTTGATCAGCTTCGCGCCGTCCGGGGTATGCACCACCTCGGGATGAAACTGCATCGCGTAGAACTTGCGCTTGTCGTCGGCGATCACCGAGATCGGCGAACCCGGCGCTTTCGCCACGCCACGAAAACCGTCCGGCAGCTTGGTGACGCGGTCACCATGGCTCATCCAGACGTAATGCTTCTCGCCGATCTTCCAGACATCGTCGAACAGCGCGCAGTTGTCGGTCACTTCGATCAGCGCGCGGCCGAATTCGCGATGGTGTCCGGCTTCGACGGTGCCGCCAAGTTGCTGCGCCATGGTCTGCTCGCCGTAGCAGATGCCCAGCACCGGCACGCCAGCGGTCAGGATCGACATCGGCGCGGACGGCGCGTCCTGATCGAGCACGGAGGCCGGCCCGCCGGAGAGGATCACGGCCTTGGGCTGCATCGCCCTGAAGGCCGCTTCGGCCTTCTGGAACGGCACGATCTCGGAGTAGACCCCCTCCTCGCGGACACGCCGCGCGATGAGCTGCGTCACCTGGGAGCCGAAATCGACGATGAGAATCTTCTCGTGAGCGGCCGCCACATCGGGCGTCGCTGGGGCGGTCTGGCTGTGTGCTGTCATGGAGAGGAAATACGCGACAGGCGGCGGAGTCGCAACCCCGGAATGCCTGCAAAAACGGGCTTATCGGCAGGTTTTGGAGGTGGCGGTGACACATGTCCCCCACGGTCGTCCCGGCGAAGGCCGGGACCCATAACTACCTAATCCCATGAGGTTCGTCGGACATCACACCTAAGCAACCACGCTTAGGGAATATGGGTCCCAGCTTTCGCCGGGACGACACTGAATTTCCTATCCCGCCTTGCGCAGAACCGAGACAAAGAACCCGTCTGTTCCGGTCCGGCGCGGGGTCATCAAAAGCCCTTCCGGCGATTGCAGCGTGGCGGCGATGAAATCATCGGCCTTGTCCCACAGCACCGACGCCACTTGCGACGGCGGAACCACCGTGAATTCCGGTTGCCGCTCCGTAAAGGTGCGGACCTGCTCGTTGTTCTCCTGCGGCAGCACCGAACACGTGATGTAGGCGATCCGGCCGCCGGGCTTCACCAGACTGGCCGCGCGATCCAGCACGGCGATCTGGTCCTTAATGCGAACTTCCAGCGCGCCGGGGCGCATACGCCATTTCGCGTCCGGGTTGCGCCGCCACGTGCCGGTGCCGGTGCAAGGCGCGTCGATCACGACGAGATCGGCCGACTCCCTGATGTCGGAGAGCGTATCGTCCGGCCCTCTCGGCGTGCGCACGTCGGCATTGTGAATGCCCGCGCGCGACAGCCGCTCGTGGATCGGCGCAAGCTGCCGCTTGTCGTGATCCGTTGCAATCAGCCGCCCCTTGCCCTGCATCATCGCGGCCAGCGCCAGCGTCTTGCCGCCTGCTCCCGCGCACATGTCGATCACCTGCTCGCCGGGCTTCGCGCCGCTCAGCCATGCGGCAAGCTGCGAGCCTTCGTCCTGCACCTCGACGCCGCCCTTGATGAAGGCTTCCTCGGAGTGAATGCCCGGATTGCGCGCATCCGCGCCGAGATCGATCCGCAATCCCCATGGCGACCACGGCGTCGCCCTCGCGCCGAGATGCGCCATCGACGCCAGCACCTTCTCGTGCTTGGCCTTCAGCGTGTTGACGCGCAGGTCGAGCGGCGCACGGCTGGCCATGGCGACAGCTTCCTCCGCCCGCTCATCGCCGAACACGGCGGCAAGCTGGGGGTCGAGCCATTCCGGATAATCACCGGCAATGTGCGCCGGGGCGTCCTTCAGGCTGCGCGAGGTCAACGCGGCGCGTTCAGTGTCCGTCAGCGGCTCGGGCGCGAAGCGCCCGCCGTCGCACAGGGCCGCGACCGCGTCGGCATCAAGCCCGCGCTCGAGCTTGAGCATGCCCAGCAATCGCGCGCGCGGCGTATCGGCATCCATCAACCATGCCGACGATGCCCTGCGGCGAAGCACATCGAACACCAGCCCCGCGATGGCGGCACGATCGCCGGAGCCCGCGAAGCGGTGCGCGGTGCCCCACTCCTTCAGCGCGTTCGGCGCTGGAATACGCTGCGCGTCGATGGCGCCAAGAATCTCGATAGCTGCGGAGAGCCGCGCGGCAGGCGTCATGATGGTCTTTCAGAAGTGGCGGTCGTCAGATCGCGAGCAACAGCTTGAGCGCGAAATAGACCCACATGATGAGAAGGACAAGCGCACCGGCGGCGAATGCCGAGAACCGCGCCTTCAGGTTGTTCGAGGTAGCATAGACGCCGGCGTGAATGTAGCGCGTCACCACAAAAACCCATGACAACAGCACGATGATGAGATCGGCCTGCCGCAACGGCAGCGCAAGGGCGATCAGCACGAAAAACAGCACCGGCAGTTCGAACTGGTTGGAATAAGCGTTGCTGACCTGCGCTGCCTTGGTCGGCCAGGCTTTCTGGCCGACTGCGACCTCCGAGACCCGGACCTCGCGGTTCTTGATCGCACCTGTGCGGACCGTAAACATCCTGAACATCAGGATGAAGGACAGCAGAACCAGCACGAAGACCGGCAGCAGAACCATCTGAACTGTCATAATAAAATCCCCCAATGCGAATGTTATCTCACCGCTATACCGGCCCCCTCTCCCCCTGACAATTGTCTCCGGGATCTGTGAACCCGATCACAGACAGAAACGACCAATGCCCAGAAGGTTCCGCTCCATAGGTCGAGTGGAGCCGTGCTCGGGTGCTGCGATGCTTTATGTGATCTCGATTCTTGCCGGTGTGCTGGGAGCCCTCGGAAGCTGGGCCGCTGCCGCGATGATCGCGGCTTCGCTCGGCTCCGGTTCGGACAACCTGGCTGCGTTCATTGTCATCGGCCCGCTGGCCGGCGTGGCGGGATTTATCACGGCGGTTGCCCTCACGCTCACCCTCAAGGGCGATGACCGGACATTCCGCGGCGTCGCCGTCCGCAGCCTCGGTGTCGTGCTCATGGTCGGCGCGCTGGCGGCCGGCGGCACCAGCCTGCGCACCGCCGCGCTCAAGCATCTCGGACTCATGGCCAAGGCGCCCGCAGTGGAATTTGAAATCCGACTGCCGCGGACGGCAACAAGCGCCGACCTGAAGCGCGAAGCGCAGGTCGAATTGCTCACCGACCAGAACCAGACGCTCGCGCGGATCGACGATGGCCTGCGCGCGACGGAAGACGGGCGCGCCGTGTTGCGCGGCTCCGTTCCGCTGAAATTCCGCACCTCGGACAGGATGGTCGTGCTCAGCCTGCCCGGTCAGGCGCAACGCGCTTTCAAACTGCGGCTGCCGCCGAACCCGAGTCCGTCCGATGAGTTCGGACCGTGGCACCTGGTTGACCGCATCGCATCCACCGAGACCGCGCGCAGCGTGCCCGACGACAGCTTCGCCATCCGTTACCGCGTGCTGTGAGGCACCGGTTGAGAGAATTTGCATGACCTGAAAATTATTCACGACCCTTCATTTGAATCACCTAACAATTTTCCTTTTATCCGCCGTTTTGGCGGCAGAACCCGAAAAAGATAGACGACTGTTTTAAACGTGGTCGCTGGTGCAGCGAGCCATCTCATTGACATGCGCGCTGTGTAGATTGCTCCGCAAAGGAGCACGCCATGTCCAGCTTCCGCCTCACGCAAATCACCGACACGCATCTCGGCGCCCGGTTTCCCGAGTTCGTCGAGAATTTCCATCGGGTCAGCCAGCACATCGATGACAACCGGCCCGACCTCATCATTAACAGCGGCGATGTCGCCTTCGACGGCCCGGATCATCCGGACGATCTCGACTTCGCAAGGGCCCTGCACGACGTGCTGCCCGTCGATTGCCGGTATCTCCCCGGCAATCACGACATCGGCGACAACCCGACCTTGATCGGCATGCAGCCCACGCAGCGTGTATCCGAGGCGAACCGGCAGAATTTCATCACGGTGTTCGGCGAAGACCGCTGGCAGTTCGATGCGGCGGGCTGGTGCTTCATTGGATTGAACTCGCTGGTGATGAACACGTCCCTCGCCTGCGAGGCAGAGCAACGCGAATGGCTGGCCGAACAACTGTCCGCCGCACAAGGCAAGCCGGTGGCGCTGTTCATCCACAAGCCGCTCTACAAGGACGCGCCTGACGACGCGGAGACCGCAGCAACATCGTTCCGCTACGTGCCGATGCCCGCGCGCAGCGATCTGGTGCATATGTTCGATGGCGTGAATTTACAGCTGGTCGCCTGCGGCCACGTGCACCAGCGCCGCGATACGACGTTCCGCAACGTGCGCCACATCTGGGCGCCGTCGTCGTCCTTCGTGATCCGTTCCAACGCGAAACAGGAACTGATCGGCGTGAAGGAAGTCGGGCTGGTGGAATATGTCTTCCAGCCCGACGGATTCGAAGTCCGCCACGTTCGCGCGGCAGGACAGATCAATATCGATCTGTTCTCGGTTCTTGAGCCCTCGACGGCAGCGTAACTTGCCGCCGAAAGATCACGACACCGCTCAGGCCTTGTCAGGCGCGACGCGCACGAGCTGCTTGCCGAAGTTCGCGCCCTTGAGCAGCCCCATGAACGCGTTCGGCGCGCTCTCGATACCTTCGGTGACAAACTCGCGATGCTTGAGCTTGCCCTCGCGCAGCCACTGCGGCATCTCGCGGATGAAGTCCGGATACATCGCAGCGAAATCGCGAACGATGAAGCCGCGGAAGTTCAGGCGCTTGACGAGAATGGCGCGCATGATCGAATTGGCCCATTTCGGCGCCGGCGTGTCCTTGCCGAAGATCGTGCTGTAATCAGCGATCAGGCCGCACACCGGGATACGCGCGAAGTCGTTGAGACGCGGAAACACCGCTTCGAACACCTTGCCACCGACGTTTTCGAAATAGACGTCGATGCCCTTCGGGCAGGCTTCTTTCAGCTTCGCTGCGAGATCGGGATCGCGATGGTCGAGACACTCGTCAAAGCCGAGTTCGTTCTTGACGTAATCGCATTTCTCCCTGCCGCCCGCGATGCCAACGGCGCGCGCGCCCTTGATCTTCGCGATCTGTCCGACCGCCGAACCTACCGCGCCGGATGCCGCCGCCACGACAACCGTTTCACCCGGCTTCGGCTTGCCGATTTCAAGCAGGCCGGTATAGGCCGTCATGCCCGGCATGCCGAGCACACCGACCGCTGTGGAGATCGGCGCGACCTTCGGATCGACCTTGCGCAATCCCTTGCCGTCGGAGAGTCCATACTGCTGCCATCCGGCATGCGCGAGAACGATGTCGCCTTTCGCAAAGCCCGGATTGTTCGAGGCCATGACCTCGCACACCGTGCCGCCTTCCATCACGCCGCCGATCGGAACCGGCGCGGAGTAAGACGGACCATCATCCATGCGACCGCGCATGTAAGGGTCGAGCGACAGCCAGATCGTGCGCAACAGGAGCTGCCCGTCCCCCGGCGTCGGCACGGCATAATCTTCAAGGCGAAAATCGCTGGGCTTCGGCTCACCGACCGGACGGGATGCAAGGACGATACGCTTGGCTGACTGGGACATAATGTTTCCTCGGTTTCTTATGAACGTGAGCGCTATTTAGCTGAGAGAACAGCGCATGACCATGCGGCCCGGCGCGCGCCGAGCAACATGGCATCCATGCCTGACGTTCGTTTAAAACAGAATTGATCCGGAGGCTGGCGCCGGGTCAGGCCGTCAGCTTCGCCAGCGCCCTGTCGAACGCTGCGGCTGCACTCGGCAGATCCTTGAAGGCGAGGCCGCTGTCGGCAGGCTGCTTCTGCTTCTCCGTCGCAGAGGGGCGAATGTCAGCCACCGGCTTTCCGTCCTCGAGAAACGCCTTGGGAGCGATCACATGGAATTCGTGATCTTCCGCCGGCGCATCCTTCGGCAGAAAGACCCCGAGATAGGCCGTGCTGTCGCCGCGGCGATAGGAAATGTAGCGCTCGATGGCGACCGAGCCATCGCGCTGCATGCCGCCGAGCTTGGCGTAGCCTTTCGAATCCAGCAGCCGGTGCGCCTTGAAGCCCTTCACGCCTTCGGACTTCGCTTTCGCGGTTTCCTCGGAGAGATCGTACTTGCCCGCAACCTCCTTGCCGATCTCGGCAAGTTGTGCGGACATATCATGCTCGAACTCTTTCAGTTCGGAGCGCGGCTTCGATGCCTTGCGCGGCTTGGCGGCGTTGCGCTTCTCAAGCTCGGTCTGGCATTTTGCCACGATGTCGGCGACCGATTTGCGCTCCGCATTGGTCAGCAGGTTCTTCAGATCCTGATCCGAGAGCGCCGTGATCCTGTCGTCTGTCCAGTCAACCATGATGTTCTTCTTTTCTGAGATGTTGCGAACATTGCGTCCGGATTCGCTGCCGGTTCAATGAGCTTTAAATGCGTTTGAAGCGCACGCACGAACTGCGCGCGCAGGCCGTATTGCGCGGAGCACAAATGATGCCGCGCAATCGTAGCCTGTTTTGACAGGCCGTTGGGGCCGAAATTGGACGAAGGTGTCTAGCCACCGCCCGGATAATTCGGGCTTTCGCGGGTAATGGTCACATCGTGGACGTGGCTTTCGCGCAGGCCCGCGCCGGTGATCCGCACGAACTCCGCCTTGGTGTGGAAGTCCTCGAGGTTTTTCGCACCGACATAGCCCATCGCCGCGCGGAGACCACCGGCCAACTGATGCAGAACGTTGGCGACCGGTCCCTTGTAAGGCACCTGCCCTTCGATGCCTTCCGGCACGAGCTTGAGCGTGTCCTTGATGTCCTGCTGGAAGTAGCGATCGGCCGAGCCGCGCGCCATCGCGCCGACGGAGCCCATGCCGCGATAGGCCTTGTAGGACCGGCCCTGCCACAGGAACACTTCGCCCGGCGTCTCATCGGTGCCCGCCAGAAGCGAGCCGACCATCGCGACATCCGCGCCGGCCGCGAGCGCCTTGGCAAGATCGCCGGAAAACTTGATGCCGCCGTCGGCGATCACCGGAATGTTCGCCTTCTTCGCGGCCTCGACAGAATCCATGATTGCGGTGAGCTGCGGCACACCGACTCCGGCGACGATGCGCGTGGTGCAAATCGAACCCGGACCAATGCCGACCTTGATGGCGTCCGCACCGGCATCGATCAGCGCCTGCGTGGCTTCGGTGGTCGCGACATTGCCCGCGATTACCTGCACGGCGTTCGAAAGACGCTTGATGCGGTTGACCGCTTCCAGCACGCGCATGGAATGACCATGCGCGGTATCGACGACAATGACGTCGGCCCCCGCCTCGATCAGCCGCTCGGTGCGCGCAAAGCCGGCGTCTCCAACCGTGGTGGCGGCGGCAACGCGCAGACGTCCCTGCGCATCCTTCGAAGCCAGCGGATAGGCCACCGCCTTTTCCATGTCTTTCACTGTAATGAGGCCGACGCAGCGATATTGCTCATCGACGACGAGCAGCTTTTCGATGCGGTTCTGATGCAGCAGCCGCTTGGCTTCGATCTGGCTAACGCCCTCCCTCACCGTGATGAGGTTTTCATGCGTCATCAGTTCGGAGACTTTCTGCTCCGGATCGGTGGCGAAGCGCACGTCGCGGTTGGTGAGGATGCCGACCAGCTTGCCGGGTTTGCCGGGGCCAGCACCGGTCACCACCGGAACGCCGGAAATTCCATGATCCTTCATCAACGTCAGCGCATCGACCAGCTTGGCGTCGGGACCGATGGTCAGCGGATTCACCACCATGCCGGATTCGAATTTCTTGACCAGGCGCACTTGCGCGGCCTGACCGTCACCTTCGAAATTCCGATGGATCACGCCGATGCCGCCCGCCTGCGCCATCGCAATCGCCATGCCGGCTTCGGTAACGGTGTCCATCGCCGAGGCGATGATCGGAATATTGAGCGGGATCGCGCGTGTCAGATAGGTGCGGACGTCGGCATCGGACGGCAGGATGTCGGACAGACCTGGCTTCAGCAACACATCGTCAAATGTGAAGGCTTCGCGAATACCCTGACCCAACTGCTTTGCCATTGCCAACTCCGTTCGGCAGCCCGTGGCTGCGGTAAAAACCTCAGGATGTGCAAAATCGAGCGGTCCGCTGGCGCGTCGCTCGAATCGAAGCCCATCAATGGGGTTGGCGGTGGTCGATAGCATGCCGGGATGACGTTTCAAAGCATTTCGCACGAAAATTGGCGGGTTTTGCGCATGGGACATCTGCAATAGCCTATCTAACAGCGGTCTTTTCCACACAGGGGCGGTTCACGACGAGTTTATTGACCCTGCCTCGCAAGACTGGCCTATCTGGGGAGTGTTCACCCCTTTAAGCCTGCCATATCCGCAGATCCTTCCACAAAGCCGAGCCGATGCAGAAGGAACGCCTGATACCGCTGATCGTCGCCTGTGCGCTGTTCATGGAAAACATGGACTCCACGGTGATCGCGACGTCGCTGCCGGCCATCGCCGCGGACATCGGCACCAGTCCCCTGACGCTGAAGCTCGCGATTACTTCCTACCTGTTGTCGCTTGCGGTGTTCATTCCGGCGAGCGGCTGGACCGCCGACCGCTTCGGCGCACGCGCCGTGTTCAGCGTCGCCATCGCCGTGTTTATGGTCGGCTCGATCGGCTGCGCCATGTCGACGTCGATCACCCATTTCGTGATCGCGCGCATCATCCAGGGCATCGGCGGCGCGATGATGACGCCGGTCGGGCGGCTCGTGCTGCTGCGCTCCATCGACAAGAGCGCGCTGGTCAACGCGATGGCGTGGGTCACCATCCCCGCGCTGATCGGTCCGGTGATCGGGCCGCCGCTCGGCGGCTTCATCACCACCTACTTCTCATGGCACTGGATCTTCCTGATCAACATTCCGATCGGGCTGCTCGGCATCTGGCTCGCGCTGAAATACATCGATCCCATCAAGAGCGAAAATCCCGAGCGCTTCGACGTCGTGGGACTGGTGCTCGCAGGACTGGGCGTCGCCGGTCTTGCCTTCGGCCTGTCGGTCGCAGGGCTTGGCCTGCTGTCGTGGGGAGTCGTGACGGCGCTGATCGTCGGTGGCGGCATCGCAATGGGTTTCTATCTTTGGCATGCGAAACGCACCGCCTCGCCGGTGCTGGATTTCACCCTCATCAAGCATCCGACATTGCGCGCGAGTCTCACCGGCGGCTTCATGTATCGCCTTGGGATCGGCGCGCTGCCGTTCCTGCTGCCGCTGTTGATGCAGGTCGGCTTCGGCCTCTCGCCGTTCCAGTCGGGAATGGTGACATTTGCCTCGGCCGTCGGTGCGCTCGGGATGAAGGCGCTGGCGGCGCGGATCATCCGCACCTTCGGATTCCGCAACATCATGGTCATCAACGCCGTGGTGAGCTCGTTCTTTCTCGCCGCGTGTGCGCTGTTCACGCCTGCGACGCCGCTGCTGCTCATCATGATCATTCTGGTTGTCGGCGGCTTCTTCCGCTCGCTGCAGTTCACCGCGATCAACACCATGGCTTATGCGGAAGTCTCGCCCGACGAAATGAGCCGCGCAACCACGCTTGTCAGCGTCAACCAGCAGCTTGCGATTTCGGCAGGCGTCGCGGTCGGCGCGTTCGCGGTCGAGGCGACGATGGCCGCGAACCATTCCGTGGAACTCAGCGCGAACGACTTCTGGCCGGCGTTCCTGATCGTCGCCGTGCTGTCAGCGCTGTCGGCTTACTCATTCTGGAAATTGCCCGAAGATGCGGGCCACGAAATCTCGGGGCACAGAGTTCCGGCGATGGAAGGCCCGCAAGCCGCGGAAGCCGCCGCCGCGGAATCAACCCACGACGCGCGCGACCAGAAACTGGGATAGACGAGCTTATTGCGGTGTATTTGAACCGCGAAATCCCAGCGCCATCACATATCGCTCGGATGAATCCTGCCGGCTGGCGGCGGGTTTGACATGCTTCACCGTGGTGAAATCGCGTTTGAGCTGCGCCACCAGATCTGCTTCTGCGCCGCTCTGAAAGACTTTCGCCAGAAACGTGCCGCCCGGGTTGAGGATTTCACAGGCGAACGCTGCCGCGCTCTCGACCAGGCCGATGATGCGCAACTGGTCGGTCTTGCGATGGCCCGTGGTGTTCGCCGCCATGTCCGACATCACGACATCCGCACCGCCGCCGATCATCGCCCGCAGCTTCTCGGGTGCGCGACCGTCGAGAAAATCCATTTGCGCGAAAAGCACACCGGGCAGTTCCGGCATTTCCAGCAGGTCGATGGCAACTACTTTACCCCTACCCTCGACCGAGCCGACGCGCTTAGCCGCGATCTGGCTCCATCCGCCGGGTGCGGCGCCGAGATCGACCACGACCTGTCCCTGCTTGAGAAACCGTTGCTTGTCGTCGATCTCACGCAATTTGTAAGCCGCGCGCGAGCGAAAACCGTCACGCTTGGCCTGCATGACGTAAGGATCGTTGAGCTGACGTTCCAGCCAGAGTTTCGACGACAGCTTGCGCTTGCCGCCGGACTTCACCGTCACATGCAGTCGTCCGGTGGTGTCTTTCGCCATGGGAAGTGCTTTCCAGGGGCATGATCCCCGAAAAGTGGGAACCGGTTTTCGGCAAGGATCATGCCCGAAATTGATGCGCTTGCGCATCCCTTACGACGTTTTCGCCGCGGCGTCACGGAATCTAAAGGAACTCAGGACGCAGGGATCGCGCCGTCCGCCCGCATCATCTCGACCAGCATGCCTTCGCGCAGACCGCGGTCCGCGACCCGCAGGCGCGGCAGCGGAAACGCCTTGCGGATCGCATCGAGAATGGCGCATCCGGCCAGCACGAGATCGGCCCGCTCGGTGCCGATGCAAGCGTTTCGCGCACGGTCCTGATAGGTCATGTCGAGCAGCCGCGCGATGGCGCGGTCCATGTCGGCGTCGTTCATCCACAAACCGTCCACCCGCCGCCGGTCATAGTGCGACAGACCAAGGTGAATGCCCGCCACGGTCGTGACGGTGCCAGAGGTCCCGAGCAGATGCATGCCGGACAGATCGTGGCCATGCTGTGCGGCAAACGGCGCGAGATGACTGGCGACCTCATCGACCATCGTGCCGTAGGATTCGCGCGTCACATGCATGCCGCCGAAACGCTCCGCCAGCGTGACCACGCCGAGCGGCAGCGAGACCCATGGTCCCTTCACCGGCGCCGCGTGCGGGCTTCCGGCCGGACGTTCGATCCGCACCACTTCCGTCGAGCCGCCGCCGATGTCGAACAGGATCGCGCCCTTCGCGCGGGTATCGAGCAGCGGCGAGCAGCCGATCACCGCCAGCGTCGACTCCGTCTCGCGGTCGATGACTTCGAGGTTGATCCCGGTTTCTCGTGCGATCAGGTCGAGAAATGCGTCGGCATTGTCGGCGGCGCGGCACGCCTCGGTGGCAATCGTGCGCAACCGCTTCGCGCCCTTGGCGCGAATCTTGTCGCCGCACACGCCGAGCGCGCCGACCGCGCGCGAGATCGCGGCGTCGCTGATGCGGCCCGATGTCGAGATGCCCTCGCCGAGCCGGATGATGCGCGAAAACGAATCGATCACGCGGAATCCGTCGTTCGAGACGCGCGCGATCAGCAGCCGGCAATTGTTGGTTCCGAGATCGAGCGCGGCATAGGCAGCGCCATGAACGCGAGTCTCCCCGCGTCCGTGCGCCTCTTCAGCCATTGCTGCTGGCGGGCTGACAGACGGTCCGGAACCGTCGTGCAGCCGCACATCCTCAGTCATGCAATTCCATCCCTGCGGCGTCAGCCCCGCGCCGCGGCAACTCTGTTCAAACAAAGTCTAACAGCGTACGTAGGCGGCGCAACCGCAGCATACCCAATCGAACATTGCGGTTCTGTTTTTGCTGACCTACTTCAAGGACTGTCAGTGTCCCGAACGGCCTTTTCTGTCGCCAGACCGTCATTTTCAGCGGATTTCCCATGCTCGATCACCCATCCGGAATCTCGGCCGAGAATGATATCGCACTGCAAAAATTCGGCGTCGGGCAGCCCGTCCGGCGCAAGGAAGACGACACGCTGGTGCGGGGCAAGGGAACCTACACCGACGACATCAACCTGCCGGGTCAGGCTTATGCCTGGATCGTCCGCAGCAGCCACGCTCACGGCCTCATCAAGAACATCGATGTCGAGGCAGCGCGCGCGATGCCCGGCGTGCTTGGTGTGTGGACCGGCAAGGATCTCGCGAGCGCCGGATACACGCCTTTCAGCGTCGGCCTGCCGCTGAAGAACCGCGACGGCTCACCGCTGCTGCAAACCAATCGCCTGCCGCTGATGACCGACAAGGTGCGCTTTGTCGGCGATCCGGTTGCGTTCGTCGTGGCTGAAACTCTGGCGCAGGCGCGCGACGCCGGTGAAGCGGTCGTCGTCGACATCGAGCCGCTGCCCTCGGTCACGAGCGCGGAGGACGCCGCGAAGCCCGGCGCGCCGCTGCTTTATGATCACATCCCCGGCAACGTCGTGCTCGATTATCATTCCGGCGATGACGCGGCACTCGATGCCGCGTTCGCAAACGCCGCGCATGTCACGCGCCTCGATATCGTCAACACCCGCCTCGCCGTCGTCGCGATGGAGCCCCGCGCGGGACTGGCGAGCTACGACAGGAAGACCCAGCGTTTCACCATCGAAGTCCCAACCCAGGGCGTTGCCGGCAACCGTCTGTCGCTGGCGAAAACGCTGAACGTGCCGAACGACAAGGTCCATCTGCGCACCCGCAATGTCGGCGGATCGTTCGGCATGAAGAACACCAACTATCCTGAATACATCTGCATCCTGCACGCCGCGCGCGAACTCGGCCGCGCGGTGAAATGGACCGACGAGCGCTCGACCAGCTTTCTGTCCGACAGCCACGGCCGCGCACAGGATGTGCACTGCGAACTCGCGCTCGCTGCGGACGGCGCATTCCTCGGCGTGCGCGTGCGCGGCTATGGCAATCTCGGCGCGTACATCACGGGCGTCGCGCCGCTGCCGCTGTCGCTCAACATCGCCAAGAACATCAACAGCGTCTATCGCACGCCGCTGATCGGCGTCGACATCAAGTGTGTGCTGACCAACACCACGCTGATGGGCGCCTATCGCGGCGCTGGCCGTCCGGAGGCGAACTATTTCATGGAGCGGCTGATCGATCGCGCCGCTGACGAAATGGGCCTCGACCGCCTGGCATTGCGAAAACGCAATTTCATCAAGTCGTCGCACATTCCCTTCGCTGCCGCGAACGGCCTGACCTATGACAGCGGCGATTTCCCCGGCGTGTTCAACAAGGCGGTGGAACAGGCTGACGTCGCGGGCTTCGCCAAGCGGAAGAAAGAGAGCCGTAAGCGCGGCAAGCTGCGCGGCATTGCGGTCGGCTCCTATCTCGAAATCACAGCACCACCCAGCGCCGAACTCGGCAAGATCGTCTTTGAGACTGATGGATCGGTGCGGCTGATCACCGGCACGCTCGATTACGGTCAGGGCCATGCGACGCCCTACGCACAGGTGCTGGCGACGCATCTCGGTGTGCCGTTCGACGCCGTGAAGCTGACGCAGGGCGACAGCGACATCGTCCATACGGGCAACGGCACCGGCGGCTCGCGCTCGATTACCGCAAGCGGCACAGCCATCGTCGAGGCCTCGAAGCTGGTCATCAAAAAGGGCAAGCATGCGGCGGCCTATGTGCTGGAAGCCTCGGAGGGCGACATCGAGTTCGCCAATGGACAATTCACCATCGCCGGCACCGACCGCGGCATCGGCATCATGGAATTGGCGGCAAAGCTCCGGGATTCGAAAATGCCCGATGGCGCGCCCTCCTCGCTCGATGTCGATCACACCTCCCAGGGCATTCCCTCGACATTCCCCAACGGCTGCCATGTCGCCGAGGTCGAGGTCGATCCGGACACCGGCATCGTGCAGATCGTCGGCTACAGCGGCGTCAATGACTTTGGCACCGTGGTCAATCCGATGATCGTCGCCGGGCAAATTCATGGCGGCGTCGCGCAGGGTATTGGGCAGGCGCTGATGGAATGCGTCACCTACGACGACAACGGCCAGCCGGTGACGGGCTCGTTCATGGATTACGCGCTGCCGCGCGCCGGCGATATTCCGTCGATGACGCTCGACAGTCATCCTTCGCCGGCGACATCGAATCCGCTCGGCGCCAAGGGCTGCGGCGAAGCCGGCTGCGCAGGCAGCCTCGCCACCATCGTCAACGCAGTGCTCGATGCGTTGTCCGATGAAGGCGTGACGGAGATCGACATGCCGCTGACGTCCGAAAAGGTCTGGCGCGCGATCCAGGATGGCCGCAAGACGAAGACGGCGTGAGCAAATCGCTCCGCCATCGACGCTCACGCTGTCATGCCCGGACTTGTTCCGGGCATCCCGATCTTTAAGGCACCCTGCCAAATTGATCGGGATCACCGGCACAAGGCCGGTGCAATGAGCGAGACGACTCGCAACACACACTCGTCGTCCCGGCGAAGGCCGGGACCTATAACCACCGAACGACGTGGTGGAGGCGAGAAGATTGCTCCAATATCTCCCTCAAATTGATAATTCAGGGAGTATGGGTCCCCGCTTTCGCGGGGACGACGCGGAGAGGTTTTCCAGCCAATAGCTCTCCCGCAACATTTCGTGATGGGCATACCAATCCCCGCGCTCTGAACCTCTCTTATGTTCGACACGTCCTGTTCGCGAGGGGCGCTTCTCGAGGGCGCTTTGAAGCGGAGCAGGATGCGGCGCCTGCGCGCGTGTCTCGCACACACGTCGTCCGGGAGGCTGGGGTCACCGTCCGGGCCAACTACGTGGCTCTGCCGTTCGCGGCTGGACGCGGACAGGATGAAGGCGGCGAAAGCCGGCCGGATAAGGATGCTCGGCATCCGTCCTGACCCGGAAGTACGGTCCCCTCGCCCAAAATCGCCGCAATGGAGCGCCGCAAGGCGATGCGCTTTCGGATACACATCGCCTCGCCAGCGATGCCGGAAGCGATACAACAACAAGGTGCGCCTCGCGGCGCTCCATGCCCCTCATTTTCAGGGGGAGACCAAAGCTCACCTCGCGCAATGCGCGAGAACGAACGCGCGTGGCTGTTTGAAGGTGGCTGTTTGAAAACTGAATCGGGAAGTCGAAGTAGCGCGCGTTATCGCAACGCCCACGATCGTCATCACCGGGCTTGTCCCGGTGATCCACGTCTTCTCTTCTTAAACTAAAGTAAGTCGTGGATGGCCGGGACAAGCCCGGTCGTGGATGGCCGGGACAAGCCCGGCCATGACGATCTAAAAATGAGGTGCAGTTGCTTGCCACACATTCGATGTCGTCCCCGCGAAAGGCGGGGACCCATAACCACCGAACGTCATGGTGATGGCCAGAAGATCGCTCCAGCATCTCGCACAAATCGAGAATTTAGAGAGTATGGGTCCCCGCTTTCGCGGGGACGACGCGGAGAGAGATGCGCGGGGACAACCGGAGAAAGTGTTCGCGGCAACGACGAAGCAAATGCGTGTGTGTAAAGAAGCCGACCACGCCCGCTATTCGCGCCGGAATGCCTGCACCGGAATGAAGCCCGCGTCCGCCGGCGGCACGGCGACGATCCCCGCCGCGCTTAGCGCCGCAGCCGCTTTCGCCGGATCGTTCGACCACGGCAGTTGCGTCTGAATCTGCCGCGTCACCGGCTCGCCCAGCACGCCGCCGAAATCCAGCGGCCAGAGTCCGGACGGCACGATCTGGAGCGAAATGTTGCGCAGCCTGAACCCCTGCCCGAATGCCGCGGGCAGATTGGCAGGATCGACCGCGCGCGCGGACGCTGGGTTCGCGACATCCGCGAACGTCACCAGCGTCGGGATCAGTTCACCCGCGACGGGGACGCTGTCGGTTTGCCGTTTCACATCGCGGAAATCGATCCGCCGTCCCGCCGCGGCGAACGCACGCATGGGCAGATAGCTCATGCCGTCGGTTTCGGCCGGATTTATCCCGTGGAGCAGCAGCATTGCGAGATTTCGCCCGTTGCCGAGATCGACAAACACCGCGTCGCCCTTGGCGCGGGGGCCGGCCGGTCCGCTTCCCGAGCCGCCATAGGCACGGTTGGGATGCACCGAGAACACGCCGGATGCCGACCGGATGCCGCCGGGCGTCTCGACCTCGACGGTGAGGCGGTACTTGTGGTCTGGCCGGTAAAGATAGATCCGCTCGCCGATCACCAGCGCCGCCAGCAGCACGGCGAGGCCGATCCATTTCCTGAAGTTCATGCGGCGAGACCTTTGATTCTGCGCAGTCCGGCTGCACGGCGATCTGGATTAAGCGCTGGCCGCGCGGCTGTCACGCCATCTTCTCTTGATCCGGCGCGGCCTTTCGGGAAAGACTGGCGCCGGAATAACGCAAGAGGACCGCACGTGTCAGCCCCTATCGAGACCCGAGCTCAGACCCGTGGCGACCTTGCCTGGTCGATTGCCGTGGGGGGCATCGGCATCGTCGCCTTCGCGGCCTTCCTGCTGTTCACATGGTACTATGCGGCGACGCTGTTTCTGGTGTTCGCAGGCATCCTGCTCGGCGTTGCGCTCACCGCCATGACGCATCTCCTGCAAAAGGTGATGGGCGGACCGCATGCGCTACGTCTTGCACTTGTGTGTGTTGTGCTGGCGGGCCTGTTGTCCGGTGTGGTGTTTCTCGGCGGCTCGACTATCGCCCGGCAGGCCGCCGTCCTGAGCAACACCCTCAAGTCGCAGCTCGCGACCGTCAAAAGCTTCCTTGAACAGCATGGCGTGGACACCAGTTATCTCGAGCTTGGCAGCCCCACCGCGACAGCGGTCGCCACCGCCGATACGCCGTCGACCGCCGCCCCCACCCCTCCGCCTGGCCTGCCTAAAAACCTGCCCAGCGCCGGCGCCCTCGCCTCCGGTGGCGGCGCCATCGTCAGCCAGACGCTGAAGCTGCTGCTCGGCACGGTCAGCGCCGTCGGAAACTTTTTCATCGTGCTGTTCCTCGGCCTGTCCTTCGCAGCCCAGCCAAGCGTCTATCGCAGAGGCTTGCTGGCGCTGTCGCCAAAGAAACACCGCGCCAATGTGACCGTCGTGGTCGACCGGATCAGCGACACGCTGGAGCGCTGGCTGATCGCGCAGATGATCACGATGGCGGCGGTGTTCCTCGTGACATGGATCGGCCTGTCGATCATCGGCATCGACAGCGCCTTCATCCTCGGCATTCAGGCCGGACTGCTCGCGTTCATTCCGACCGTCGGCGCGCTGATCGGCGGCTTGATCATTGTGCTCGCAAGCCTCGCCTCGGGCTGGGTCGCGGCGTTCAGCGCCTTCGTGCTGTTCCTCGGCGTACACGCACTGGAAAGCTACATCCTGACGCCGATCATCCAGCGGCAGGCGCTCGATATCCCGCCCGCGACGCTGTTCGCGTTCCAGATCCTGCTCGGCGTCGTGTTCGGGCTGTGGGGACTGGCGCTGGCGCTGCCGCTGATGGCCATCGTGAAAGTCATCATCACGTATCTGCGCGAAGACGACGAGGAGCGCCCGCCGGAATTCAAGATGGCGTGACGAGAACGCCTTCGTCATTGCGAGCGAAGCGAAGCAATCCAGAGCAACAAGGAAGACTGGATTGCTTCGTCGCTGACGCTCCTCGCAATGACGGTTTGAGGCTACAAACTTGAACTAGAAGCTCGTCACCGTGTTGGTGTGCTCGACGTCCGGCGGTGAGGCGAAATGCGGACCGACCAGCGCGCGCCATTCGGTGAAGTTGGCGGACTCGCGAAAATCAACCGTATGATTTTCGAGGGTTTCCCACTTGATGTGAAGCCGATAGCGCGACGGCTTCTCGATCGACCGATGCAGTTCGAAACTCTTCCAGCCCTTGCAGCGCTTGAAAATCGGCTGCGCCTTGGCGATGGCCGCCTCGAAATCCTTCTCGCTGCCCGGCTTGATTTCGATCTGTGCGATTTCGGTGATCATGGTCTTCCGCCCTTTCTGGTTACCCAGCGGCTCTAGCGCAAAATCACCGGCCGGAAAAGACAAAGGGCACCAAGGGTGCCCTGTCGTGTCGATACCGCGAAGCTATCAGCCCTCAGAGGAAGGTGACCAGCACGCCCAGCAGCACCAACGTACAGCCGCCAAGCACCACCGGCTGCCAGTCGAACGACGATCCGTAGCGGCCCTCGGCACGGCGCGCGGAGATCAGGGCGTTCTCGTATTCATCCGACGTCGAGAACATGCAGGCGAAGCCGGCGCGCGCGGACGCAGCGCTCGCCTCAAGGGCGGTGAGATCGGATTGGGAATCGTGACTGCTTGCGATGGTCATGCGACATGGTAAGGCGCGCATGGTAAACAGATGGTTAGCAACCCATCTGACGTTAGATGCGAATTTCCATCGCGGGCTCTGCGCGGCCGACTTCGCCGTCGGCAGGCTGCCGAACGACGTTTGTCGCGAGATTCCTCCGGGCGTTCTCGAGAGACAGCGGCTGCTCCATCGCGGCTTCCACGCGATTGCGGCCGCCGCGCTTGGCCTGATAGAGCGCGGTATCGGCCGACGCCATCAGCACTTCAAGCTCGGTGTTCGCAGGACCGCCAGCAACACCGATGCTCACCGTGGTCTCCAGCGGAGCATCATCGATTGCCACACCTGACGTCTCGAAGGCTTCGCGCACCCGCTCGGCCGCGAGCAACGCTTCCTCGATCGAGCACGGCAACAGCGCCGCGAATTCCTCGCCGCCGACCCGGCCGACGAGATCGGTGATACGCAATGATCCGACGACGACGTTGGCGAACACCTGCAGCACGTCATCGCCTGCGGCATGGCCGAAGCGGTCGTTGACCGACTTGAAGTGATCGATGTCGAAGATCATCACCGTCACGGGACGTCCCGCCTTGGCCTCGCGCTCGATCATGCGCGATGTCGCTTCGCCAAAGCCACGCCGGTTCAGCAGGCCCGTGAGCGGATCGACCGAGGCCGCGGTCTTGTGAGCGCTGACCGTGCGTTCGGAGACCAGCATGAAAATGATGAACACCGTTCCGACGGCATAGAGCACCAGTTCAGCAGCAAACGCCGCGACCCAGACCTGCCCCATGCTCGTTGCGCTGCCGGGCCGGAACATGTCGCCCAGGACGATCGGCAGCATCAGAACGACGCCGTGCATCACGGGAACGACGATCGCCGGCCAGCGTGCGCGCAGGCTCTTGCGCCGCTCGCGCCACAACTCGCCGGCCGTCAGTGCGGCATAGACGGCGACGATGCCGGCGCCGAGCATCATCCGGATTTCCGGATCGATCGGATCGAGCGCCACAACCGCCGCGATCCAGAGCGCTGGCCCGGCGATCACGCCGATCCAGCTGGCAGGACGGCCGTGAAAGGCCCGCGCCGCGTCCCACACCAGACCGCAGGCGATAAAACCAACGGCGTTGACCGCGAGCGAAAGCTCCCAGCCCAGTTCAGCGCCGCCCAATGTCCACAGCGCCACCGATGCCGCGCCGAGAATATAGGCCGCGCCCCACCAACCGAGCGCCGCGA
Source organism: Afipia massiliensis (assembly GCF_014203115.1). Lineage (GTDB taxonomy): Bacteria > Pseudomonadota > Alphaproteobacteria > Rhizobiales > Xanthobacteraceae > Afipia > Afipia massiliensis. The sequence continues at coordinate 440,011 of NZ_JACHIJ010000002.1, forward strand.
TCTTCTCCTGACGCCAGAAGAACAGCAGCATCACGCCAAGCGACGCCGCCGCCAGCGTAGCCACGAGATAGAGCGTCGAAATGTCCAAAGACAAATGTGTGCCAGCTGGCATTTTCTATGCAGCGCTAAAATAAGACGGAGCCGGAATAGCCCCCTCAGCCATCGTGGAGGCTAGCAATGGTGTCTTGGCACTCCGTTTGCGGCGGTCACAAAATTTTCGGGAAAAATCGCTGCAATTCGGCTGTATCTGGAACAGCAAAAAGGGCGCCCGAAGGCGCCCTTTTGTCCCGCGATTGCGGAAATTTGAACGAAACGATTAGCGCTTCGAGAACTGGAAGGACCGGCGGGCCTTTGCCTTGCCGTACTTCTTACGTTCGACGACGCGCGAGTCGCGGGTCAGGAAGCCGCCCTTCTTGAGGACGCCGCGCAGATCCGGCTCAAAGTTGGTCAGAGCCTTCGAGATACCGTGACGCACGGCGCCAGCCTGACCCGACAGACCGCCACCTGCGACGGTGCAGATCACGTCGTACTGGTCCTGACGGGCAGCGGCGACGATCGGCTGCTGAATCATCATGCGCAACACCGGACGAGCGAAGTAAACTTCGACCTCGCGGGTGTTGACGACGATCTTGCCGGAGCCAGGCTTGATCCAGACGCGTGCAACAGCGTCCTTGCGCTTGCCGGTGGCATAGGCGCGGCCCTGCTTGTCGACCTTCTTTTCGTACTTCGGAGCATCTGGCGCCGCGGTCTTCAACGCGGACAGTTGATCGAGAGACTGCATGGTATCGGACATTATGCGGCCCTCATGTTCTTGCGATTCATCGATGCGATGTCCAACGTTTCCGGCTGCTGCGCCTCATGCGGATGTTCAGCACCGCCGTAAACGCGCAGGTTGCCCATCTGCACACGGCCCAGCGGACCGCGCGGGATCATGCGCTCAATGGCCTTCTCGACGACGCGCTCTGGGAAACGACCCTCGAGGATCGACTTCGCAGTGCGTTCCTTGATGCCGCCGATGAAACCGGTGTGGTTGTAGTACACCTTGTTCTCACGCTTGCGTCCGGTGAGGACGACGTGAGCCGCGTTGATGATGATGACGTTGTCACCGCAATCGACGTGGGGGGTGTAGGTCGGGAGGTGCTTGCCGCGCAAACGCATGGCGACCAAGGTGGCGAGGCGACCGACGACCAGACCCTTGGCGTCGATCAGTATCCACTTCTTGTTGACCTCGGCTGGCTTTGCCGAAAACGTCTTCATGTGAGGAGTCCGTGAAATTGTACGTTCGGCGCAATCGCCAAACTGGCGCGTTTCTAGATAACCCGCCCGCGCGCGTCAATGTCATTTGGCGAAAAATTAGACAGCAAAAACACTAGCTTACAAATATGGTGCGATAATACCATTAAAATCACTAAGTATTCGGAATGGAGTATGTGGAGGTCACATGCGCGATCGGATCTGGCGAAGTCCCTGATAACAGGCTTACTTCCCCGACAGCGAGGCGCTTGCCCAGCTTCATCAGCTTGGCGGCCGCCAGTACGTCCTGACCGGGCTGCCCCTTGCGCAGGAAATTGATATTGAGACTGGTCGTCACCGCGAGCCCAACAGGGCCAATCGCCGAGAGCAGCACGACGTACATCGCGAAGTCAGCCAGCGCCATCAGCGTAGGACCAGAGACCGTGCCGCCTGGACGAAGCATCCGCTCGCTGTAAGGCTGCCGCAGCAGGCAGGTCGCGCCGTCAGCGCTCTCGATCAGGATTTCGCCGCTGGCGAAAGCCTGCGGAAACTCCTTGTGGAGAAACGCTTCGAGTTCTGCCACGGTCATCTTCGGCTTGTTCATGGAACGTATGTCCTGCACTGCTCTCGTATGTGACGGTTTTGTATCTTAGGGTGAGCACGATAGCGAGCCTGACGGAACCTAAAAAGCGAACCTGGAATCTGAGTCTAAAGACCATGACAGCGCAAACATCACGTGCTCAATCGCAGCCACCCTCGCCGCTTGTGCGCGAGACAGTCGGCAGCATTGCCGTGCTCACGCTCGATTCACCCAAAACGCGCAACGCATTGTCGGAAGCGATGATTGCGGCGCTCCACGAAGCCATCGATGCCACTCGCGACGACAAAAGCATTCGCGCGGTCGTCATCGCCGCAAAGGGGCCGGCCTATTCGTCCGGTCACGACCTCAAGGAACTCACGGCTCGCCGCAGCGACGCGGACAAAGGCAGAGCGTATTTTTCGCACATGATGAAATCATGCAGCGACATGATGCAGGCCATCGTTCGCTTGCCCAAGCCTGTAGTTGCCGCTGTGCAAGGCGTCGCGACAGCGGCGGGCTGCCAACTGGTGGCGACCTGCGATCTGGCAGTTGCATCCGAACAGGCCACGTTTGGTACGCCCGGCATCGATATCGGCCTGTTCTGTTCGACACCGATGGTTGCGCTCACACGCAACGTTCCCCGGAAACACGCGATGCACATGCTCCTTACCGGTGAGCATGTCTCCGCACAGCGCGCGCTCGAACTTGGACTGGTCAACAGCGTGGTGCCGCCGGGTTCCGAGCGCGATGCCGCAATTGATCTGGCCAACAAGATCGCGGTGAAATCGGCCTACACACTGAAGGTCGGCAAGGAAGCTTTCTACCGGCAGGCTGACATGAACCTTGCGGACGCTTATACCTACGCCTCACAGGTGATGGCCGATAACATGATGGCGCGCGATGCACAGGAAGGCATCGGTGCTTTCATCGAAAAACGCGATCCGAAGTGGGAAGACCGCTGACGCCGTCGGCCAGAATAGTGAACTTACAAGAATGAACCACGACGCTTACGACGACAATTACATTCGCTCGATCCTGACCAGCGTGAAGTCGATCGCCATGGTCGGCGCTTCACCGGTCAACGTGCGGCCGAGCTATTTTGCCTTCAAGTATCTGGTCGAACGCGGTTACGATATGATCCCGATCAATCCGGGTCAGGTCGGCAAGAACCTTGTCGGGAAACCGTTCGTCGGATCGCTGAAGGACATCGGCCGGCCCGTCGACATGGTCGATGTATTCCGTAATTCGGATGCCGCGGCGGCAGTCGTCGATGAGGCCCTGGCGTTGCCGGTGTTGCCGAAGGTGATCTGGATGCAGCTCGGCGTTCGCAACGACGCCGCTGCAACGAAAGCGGAAGCCGCGGGCGTCAAGGTGGTGATGAACCGTTGTCCGAAAATCGAGTACGCGCGCCTCACATCGGAAATCCAGTGGCTAGGCGTCAACTCCCGCACCATCAGCTCCAAGCGCGCTCCGATTCCCACCAGCAACATGCGGCTGTCACTCAACCGCAGCAGCGTAAGCGGCGGCGCAACAACGGCTGCCGACCGCGCCGCCAAGGACAAGAACGACCTGCCCTAAATCCGGCGCGGCGCAGCACGTTCATTTCAGGGTAACTTCGAAAGCTTCAGGTTCATTGTCAGTTGAGGCCGATCGCCGCTGACGGCTTGACGGCGGACGCGTCCACCCGCAGCATATTTATCTCAACGCCCATTCGCGGCGCTCAGAAGGACACCTCATGACGGAAAGATTGCCGGGCTTCTCCACGCTCTCCATTCACGCTGGCGCGCAGCCGGACCCTACCACTGGCGCGCGGGCAACGCCCATCTACCAGACCACATCTTTTGTGTTCAACGACGCCGACCACGCAGCATCGCTGTTCGGGTTGCAGTCGTTTGGCAACATCTACACCCGCATCGGCAACCCGACCAATGCCGTCCTCGAAGAGCGCGTCGCCGCGCTTGAAGGCGGTACGGCTGCGGTTGCGGTCGCGTCGGGGCATGCGGCGCAGGTGGTCGTGTTCCAGACCTTGCTGCAGCCAGGCGACGAATTCATTGCGGCCCGCAGGCTTTACGGCGGTTCGATCAACCAGTTCAGCCACGCCTTCAAGAGCTTCGGCTGGAACGTGGTCTGGGCCGATACCGACGATGTTTCAACTTTCGAGAAGGCGCTGACGCCCAAGACGAAAGCGATTTTCATCGAGTCCATCGCCAATCCCGGCGGCACAGTAACTGATATCGAGGCCATCGCGGCTATCGCACGCAAGGCCGGCGTGCCGCTGATCGTCGACAACACACTCGCCTCTCCCTACCTCATCAAGCCGATCGATCATGGCGCCGACATCGTCGTTCACTCGCTGACGAAGTTCCTTGGCGGCCATGGCAACTCCATCGGCGGCATCATTGTCGATGCGGGCACGTTCGACTGGTCACGTGACGGCCGTTATCCGGCCCTCAGCGAGCCGCGTCCCGAATATCACGGCATCAAGCTGCAGGAGACATTCGGAAACTTTGCTTTCGCCATCGCCGCGCGCGTTCTCGGCCTGCGCGATCTCGGTCCCGCGCTCTCGCCCTTCAACGCATTCCTGATCCTCACCGGCATCGAAACGCTTGGGCTTCGCGTACAAAGGCACTCCGACAATGCCAAGGCGGTGGCGGAATGGTTGTCCACGCATCCTGCCGTGGCGTGGGTGAATTACGCTGGCTTGCCCGGCGACCGCTATCACAACCTCGCTCGCAAGTATTCACCGAAGGGCGCGGGCGCTGTGTTCACGTTCGGCCTGAAGGGCGGCTACGACGCAGGCATCAGTCTCGTTTCGAACGTCAAATTGTTCTCGCATCTGGCTAATGTCGGCGATACACGCTCGCTGATCATCCACCCGGCTTCGACCACGCACAGCCAGCTCAGCGATGCGCAAAAGGCGCAAGCCGGCGCTGGCGTCGATGTGGTGCGACTGTCGGTCGGCCTTGAAGACAAGGAAGACCTGATCGCAGATCTTGACCAGGCCCTGAAGGCGTAACGAACCTCAAGCTGACCAAAATACAAAACGCGGCGCCGGGCATGGCGCCGCGTTTTCAATTGGAGAGAGCAAATGGATTTCTGAAAAATCAGGTCTTCGCGGTCTCCACTACGGCTTTAGCCTTGTCCTCGCGGGTCAGCCGGGCGTTACGCTGCACGATCGAGAATGTCGCCAGCGCGAAAAGAATGACAAGAAGCTGTATCGATACGGCCTCAAGGGTGGCATTGAGCCCGAGGGATTGGAGCCAGCCAAAATTCTTCAATTCGGTGACAGACACGAGGCTTTGTTCCTGGAATTCCTGAATAGCCTCGCCGATGAACTTGATACCCATCGCGAACAGAAACGCCGATGTAACGATGAACAGCGGGCGAAGCGGAATCTTTTGCGCGATCAGGTTGATAAAGTAGAACAGCACCGCAAGGGCAACGGTTGCGGCTCCGAGACCTGCGAACAACCCGGCGCTCCAGCCACCTTCTGTCACCGCCAGCGCATTTATGAAAAGCACCGTCTCGGCGCCTTCGCGAAATACGGCAAAGAATGCGAGCGCGCCGACGGCCCACGCTGTGTCCTGAGAGAGCGCGTTGTCCGCCTTGGTAGCAAGGTAATCCTGCCAGCCGCGCGGGTCCTGCTTCACCATCAGCCAGCCGCTGACGTAGAGCATCAACGCCGCAGCAAAAAGGATCACGACTCCCTCGAGGATATCGTTGTGATCGCCGGAGTTGAGAACTGCGAACAGCCACGCTGCAATGAAGCTGGCGCCAACAGCCACGAGCGCACCGGTATAAAGCGCGGTTACCCGATGAGCGCCACCGACTTTTCTGAGATAACCCGCGAGCGCTGCGATCACGAGCATGGCCTCGAGTCCCTCACGCAGCAGAATGACGGCAGCCTGAACGAATGCGTTGGACATGAAAGACCTTCGACCCTTGTGGTGGGTTCGTTCTATCGCGGTGAAAATTGAAGTTAAAGACCGCTTGAGCCGCACCAAATCGTGACCGGACTCAAGAATCGAGGAAATGCCTCGTAATCCGTGATTTCTGGCATTTCCACACTTTTAGAATAGTTCGATTCAGCCGCCGTCGCCGGTGACAAGGCGAAGCTTGGCAGGCGTCCTGTCCGGCAGCGCCCCGCCCAGCCGCTCGACGTGAAACAGCGCGAGCGTGAGAACCACGATCGCGACGGCCTGATGGGCCAATCCCAGATCGATCGGGACCTGATTGAGCAGCGTCAGGATGCCGACGATGGCCTGAAAAACCATCGTCGCCATAATCCAGAGCGCGCCTGAGATAACAGCGGGACTTGCGCGGGACCGAACCGCGTCGATCGCGTGGACAATTGCCAGAGCAACGAGCGCATAGGCGATCATGCGATGAGTGAATTGAACCGTCAGTGTATTGTCGAAGAAATTCCGCCACCACGGCTGCTCGAAGAACAGCCGTGCGGTCGACGGGATAAACGCACCGTCGATCAGCGGCCAAGTATTGAACACACGGCCAGCGCGCAGCCCGGCAACAAGCGCGCCGAAATAGAACTGAAGGAACAGCAGCGCCAGCAGAATTCTGCCGGTGACTTTCACCCGCATGGGCGCAACTGACGACGGACGCCCCTGAAGCTGACGTAACGTCCACACGATCGCGGAGAAAATAAAGACAGCCAGCATAAAGTGTATGGCCAGCCGGTACTGCGACACGGAGACACGTCCGGAGAGACCCGACGTCACCATCCACCAGCCCACCGCGCCCTGCGCGCCGCCAAGCACGAAGATGACCCACAATCTGCGCTTGAGTTCGGATGACAGAAATCCGCGCCACAGGAACCAGAGAAACGGCAGCAGGAACACCGCGCCGATCAGCCGCCCCAGCAGCCGATGGGCCCATTCCCACCAGAAGATGGTCTTGAACTCGGCAAGGCTCATTCCGCGATTCATCTCCCGATACTGCGGAATGGTCTTGTAGGCCTCGAACTGCCTGCTCCATTCGGCGTCCGTAAGCGGCGGAATGGTGCCGGTAACCGGCTTCCATTCGACGATCGACAGGCCGGATTCCGTCAGCCGCGTCGCACCGCCGACCATCAGCGTGCAGACGACGAGAGCTGCGACAACGATCAGCCACGCGCGGACGCTCCGCATGCCTGCGGCCCTGCTCTCTATGTCGGTTGCGATAGACGTCATGATCCGAAAATGCAGCCTTGAATGAATTCGCGCGGTCCTTATAGTCGCCGCACTCTTTCACGCAAGCCGCGTGTTTACAGCCTCCAGCACAATTCTGTTATGACAATCCGCAAACGAAAATTCATCGGAACCATCGGCCTTTTGGTGCTGGTCATTGTCTGGTCGCTGGCGGGCATGGCAATCGCCCAGACGCCCTGGCTGGCAGCATCGAAACTGGCTCAGGCGATCTTCTACGTGGTCGCCGGTCTCGGCTGGGTCCTGCCCGCGATGCCGCTGATCGCCTGGATGTCGCGGCCGGATCCTCAGCCGTAGTTTGCGGCAAGTTCGGGCGTTTGCGTTTTCGGTGTCCTGCTGGTGAGGCCCGAAAGAACCACGCGCAGTGCCCGGATTGAGTTTCGCCGGCCATCCCACGCAATCCTCGGCAAAGCCATCAGATCGGACTGACCGTCTGACCGCACGACGCCCTGCCCTGCAGACACCGCGCTGGCAAACCCCGCCTCCCGCGCCAACATCATTTCGCGGGGACCGAAGCAATCCCGTCCGCCAAACGGATAGGCAAAATGCCGGCACGGACCATCGAGCGCGGTTTCCAGCACCGTCCGGCCCATGGTCATTTCCCTGAGGGCCGTTGTGCCCTTTGTCCGCGCGAGGTTTGGATAGTTGACGGTCGCACTTCCGATCGTCGCCTGTGGATCACGCGCCAACTTGACGAGATCCTGCCAGTTCATCGCTGCGCCCTGTGAGGCTGCGTTGAGGTCCACGCCGTAACGGCCGCACAGATCACCGATTGCAATTGCAACATCATCCGGCGACAGGGTCATCATCCAGGCGTGCAACACGTCATAAAGCTGATACTTCTCCGCAAGGGTGGCGGCGAAGAAATGCTGTTCGGTGCGATCCATCAGGAGCGCGATCCGGGCATTGCGCGCGACAACTTGCTCCAGCGCGAGCCACCACGCCTTGCCGATCTCGTCGATAAAGCCGGTAGGAATATACAGCGCGAACGGCACGCGGTGACACGACAGCACCGGATAGGCGAAGGTCATGAAATCGCGATGGCCGCCATCGAACGTCAAACACACGAAGCGGCGCGCAAGGGCAGCCTGCCGGGAGCGTTCAGCCGCCTCATCGATGGACACAAAGTCAAGATTCCAGCGTTTCAGCGCCGAGATGGCGCGATCGAGGAATTCAGGGGTGATGTCGCGCGATCGTAGCGGCTGGAACGGATCGCCGCGCCGCGGCCTGACGTGTTCGAATTTGAGGATGGCGCCGGCCCCGGCGGTTCTTCGTTCGAAGATATGCGACAGGCCGCTGAAATAGGCCAACTCCAGCCCCATATTCGCCAGCATCCCCCTCCGAAACAGCACGTGGTCATCCTTCTCGCGAGCCGGTGTCCGGTCACGCCCCTATTCTCATTACTCTTTGTTGACATTTCTTTGAATAAGGTCGGCCAAAGCCGCAAATCTCGAAATGCCCAAGAATTCAGGTCCTCTGATGGCCATGGCTGCAGAACTTCACGGCTCCGACGCAAACTCTCCGGCGCATCCCGTTGCAGGCCGCATCGCGCGCGTCGACGTCATTCGCGACATGGCTGCGGCCGAGACGAACTGGAGAGCTTTTGAAGGAGCCGATTTTCTCCTCACACCCTATCAGCGCTTCGAGATTCTCGATGCCTGGCAGCAAAGCGTTGGCAAGCATGAAGGCGCCGCGCCCTTCGTCGTCGCTGCCAGCGATGCGAACAATCAGCCGTTGCTGCTGCTCCCGCTCGTTATCTACCGAGAGAACGGCGCGAAGGTGGCCCGCTTCATGGGCGGCAAGCACCCGACGTTCAACATGGCGCTATGGCGTCGCGATTTCGCGGAAACAATCTCCGCAGCCGAACTCAACGCGCTGATCGCGGCCATTCGTATGCAGCCGGATGGCGTCGACGTGCTGGCCTTCACGCAGCAGCCGAAACGATGGCGCAATATCGCGAACCCGCTGGCATCGCTTGCCGCGCAGCCGTCGACCAATCCCTGCCCCATGATGACCATGGTTCCCGGTTGCAAGCCGGAAGAACGCGTCTCCACATCGACAAGGCGGCGATTGCGCAACAAGGAGCGCAAGCTTCAGGCCCTTCCGGGCTATCGTTATTTCGTCGCGACGACCGACGACGACATCAACCGCCTGCTGGACAGCTTTTTTGTCATCAAGCCGCAGCGGATGGCGCTTTCAAAATTGCCGGACATCTTTTCCGATCCAGCCACCAAGGCGTTCGTTCGTGACGCGTGCCTGGCGAAGCTTCCGAACGGCGGACGCGCCATCGAACTGCACGCACTGGAATGCGACGCAGAACTGATTTCGATCTTCGCCTGCGTGGCGGACGGCGAGCGATTTTCGACCATGTTCAACACGTATACGATCTCTGAGAATGCTCGCTACAGCCCCGGCCTGATTTTGCTGCGCTACATGCTCGATCACTTCGGCGATCTCGGCTACAGCTCGCTCGATTTCGGCGTCGGATCGGACGAGTACAAGATGACGTTCTGCAAGGACGACGAACCGCTAACCGATGCCTTTATTCCGCTGACCGCGCGAGGCAAGTTCGCGGCGCTCGGCATGTCGTCGCTGACCCACGCCAAACGGCTTGTGAAACACAATCCCGCACTCATGCATATGGCGCAGCTTCTGCGCAACGCCATCTCGCGCTCATCGTAATCCCGACGCGAAAGCTCAGGCCGCCGCGACCCGTTCGCCCGGCGTGCCGAGGTCCATTGCCTTCAAAGGCGTATCGAGAATGGTCACGCCGACAAAGCCAGACGCGAGCAGCTGGCTTTTCATTACATCGCGCGCGGACGCAGTGATTGCCGGATCGGGGATGATGACGGCATGAGCCTGCGCAGCGATGACACTTGCAGGCAGGTCTGTCGCAGTGCCCGCATCCAGCACGACAAAGTCATAAGCCCGCGACAGCGCATCGATCGCGAGGTTGATCCTCGGTAGCTGCAGCAGCTGGCGCTGAGAGGTTTCGCGCCCCGCACCTACAATATGAACGCCGGACAGGCGATCCTTGGTGATGATTTCGCTGAACGAAGCTGAACCCTGCATCAACTCCGTCAGTCCGGGCGACGCCGGGTCGGTGGACACCGCGGCCAGCGTCGGGGACGCCATTGCAAGATCGACCAGCACGACTTTCGAGCTTCGCGACAGCAGCCGCGCCAGCGTCAGCGCAACCAATGTCACGCTTTCATCCTGATGGGCGCCGATGACTGTGACTTTTCGAGAGGCGTCACCACCCTGACGCAACATCGCGACCAGACGTTCGATTTCGATGATGCCCGCCGGCATTTGCGGATGCGTATCACGTAAGGGCACCATCGGGGGCCGCACGGCGGCAACCGGGCGCGGCACCGTCATGCGCAACAGCTCTCCCGTGGCAATGTAACCGCCGGTCAGCATCAGCATCGCCAAGGTCGCTATCAGCACGGTCGGAAGCTTTTTCGGAAAAGCAGGCGTATTCGACACGATGGCTCGGGAAATGATCCTGCCGTCGGCCGGGACGGCGTCGATGTTCTCGCGGGTGGTCGCCTCGCGATACTTCGCAAGATACGATTCCAGCAGGTCGCGCTGCGCCTTCGCCTCGCGCTCGTAGGCCCGCAACTGGACATCCTGACCATTGGTCGATGTCGCCTGACGCTTCAGCTGGTCGAGGCTTCCGTTGAGGCCGTCGGCTCGAGCGCTGGCGATCCGGGCATCGTTTTCCAGCGAACGGGAAATCTTGCTCGCCTCCTCGCGGATTTGGCGATCGATATCAAGTATCTGTGCCTTCAATTCCTTGATGCGCGGGTGTCCACCGAGCAACGTCGATGATTGTTCCGCCAACTGCGCCCGAAGGGTGACGCGCTGCTCCGACAGACGGCGCACCAGTTCGGAATTGAGAACTTCGGATGCCTCGATCGGCTTGCCGCTCTGAAGCATTTCGCGGATCAAACGTGATTTCGATTCAGCATCGGACTTCAGCGCCCGTGCACTGTTGAGCTGGGTGTTCAACTCGCCGAGTTGCTGGTTCGACAGTGTGGTGTTGTTGGTGCCGACGAAGAGATTGGATTTGGAGCGAAATTCCTCGACCCGCGCCTCGGCATCCGCGACCTTCTTGCGCAGACTCTCGATCTCGACCAGCAGCCACTGCGAGGCGGCCTTCGCCTGATTTTGCCGCGCCGCCTGCTGAAGCACCAGATAGCCATCGGCGATGGAATTGGTGACACGCGCGGCGAGTTCCGGATCGCGCGACTGAAATTCGATCACCATCACGCGCGACTTGTCGACAGCAAAGGCTGTCAGCCGGTCGTAGTACGCCTCCAGCACGCGCTCCTCGGGAGTCATCTTGAAAGGATCGCGGCCGAGGCCGAACAAACCAAGAAGCGTCTTGAGCGGCGAAATGCCACGCAGCACCGGATCAAACTCAGGCAGTTCGGCGAGCTTGTTCGCCTTGATCACTTCGCGAGCAAGATCGCGCGACAGCAACAACTGAACCTGACTGGTCACTGCTTCGGCATCGAGGCTGCCGCGGTCTTCCGAGCGCTCGCTATTCGGACGCAGGAAGACGTTCTCCCGTCCGTCAATCAGGATGCGCGCCTCGGACTTGTATCGCGGCGTAATCATGTTGACGGCAAACAGCGACAGCGCGAACGCGAGCGCGGTGGGCACAATAATCCACATCCGCTTGCGGACCATCGTTTCCCAGATGGCACGGAGATCGATGTCGCCGAGTTCGGGACTGGCGGCGAGCGCCACAGGCGTAAGCGCAGGCGCAGGCGTGGGCGTGGGCGTGGGCGTGGCGACGACTGACGCAGAATCCGGCGCGACATCAGCCGTGGCCCGGAACGGCATCTTGCTCATCCAGTCACGCCACAACGAAAAACGCATCGAACACTCTCCACCGAACGCTACTGCACTGAATCGAATGCCGGTCTTCTCCGGCGCGATTACAGTCTATTAAGGTTGCTGCCGGGTTAATCGCAGCGCTCGCGACCTTGCTTTTGGCTGCAATGCAGCACGCGCGTTACGCTTTATTAACCATGAAAGTCCTTAATCAGAATCTATACTTACTTGGATTTTCCCATGCAGCGCAGCCGCGCGCGCCTCGCCTGTCTTCTCCTTGCGCTCGTGGTGTCGGGCTGCATGCGGACGGCTGCGCCGGTGGCGGTTATCGACAACGGCAGCCTTGATGCGGTTGCCTATGGTCCGGTCCAGCCCATACGTGCCGTGAGTGTCGCAACAACGCCGGCCCCGCCTGTCTACAGCTATGCCGCTCGCGATGAACCCTATCGCCTCGACGCCGGTGATCGGCTGCGCATCGTCGTCTACGGTCAGGAAGGCCTTACCAACACATACGCCGTTGATGCAGGCGGCTCGATCACGATGCCGCTGATCGGCGCGGTTCGGGCTCGGGGGCTGACGCCGAACGGACTCGCCGCCGCAGTCACGTCCCGCTTGAAGAACGGCTATCTGCGCGAACCATATGTCGCGGTGGAGGTTGAAACGTACCGGCCATTCTTCATTTTGGGTGAAGTCGCCGCGCCCGGCCAATATCCGTATGTCCCGAACATGACGATTGAGAGCGCAGTCGCCATTGCGGGCGGCTTCACGCCGCGCGCCTTGCGAAGCAGCATCAAATTAACCCGGATGGGCGAAGCTGGTACCGCTCAGGCTGTCGTACCGCCTGGTACGCTCCTGAAACCCGGGGACACGGTCGTTGTCGCCGAACGCTGGTTCTGACGATGCCTGACACGCCCGATTCCCCGCTGCGCATTCTGCACGCCGTCCGTGCGCCGGTTGGTGGGATTTTCCGTCACATTCTGGATCTTGCCGTCGGGCAAGCCGAGCGCGGGCATGCAGTCGGCATACTGGCTGACAGCCTCACCGGCGGCGAGCGCGCAGACGCCGCACTGAAAGAGATCGGCCCCAAGCTCAAGCTCGGCGTCTATCGCCTTGCGATCCGCCGCGAGCCCCATCCCATCGATAGCGTGACGTCCTTGCATTTCCTTCGGCTTGCCCGATCGCTCAAGCTGGATGTGCTGCACGGGCATGGCGCGAAGGCCGGTGCCTTCGTGCGCTTGAAGGGCAAATCGAAGAAGGCGATCCGGGTCTACACCCCGCACGGCGGGTCCCTGCACTATCCACCGGCTACGCTCAAGGGCGGCGTCTATGCGCGGATGGAGCGCGCGCTGATGAACCGGACCGAACTGTTTCTGTTCGAAAGCGCGTTTGCGCGCGACACCTATCAGCGCGTGATCGGCAAGCCCGCAGGCCTGATCCGCTGCGTGTTCAACGGCGTGACCGCATCCGAATTCGATCCGGTCCCGGTTTCGGAGGACGCGACCGATCTCGTCTATGTCGGTGAATTCCGCGAGATCAAGGGCGCGGATTTGCTGATTGAGGCCGTTGCCCGGCTTCGGGCCGACGGCAAACCCATCACACTGACACTCGCCGGCGACGGCGAAGAGACCGAGGCCCTCAGGGCGCTCGTCAGCCGCCTGAATGTCAGCGACGCCGTACGGTTCATCGGCCATGTGAGGGCTCGCTTCGGTTTCTCCAAGGGCAAGCTGCTAGTTGTCCCCTCGCGCGGCGACTCGATGCCTTACGTCGTTATCGAGGCCGCAGCCGCCGGCATCCCAATGATCGCCGCCAGCGTCGGCGGTATTCCGGAGATCCTCGGTCCTCACACCGGCGGACTCTTCGTGGCCAACAGCATCGGCGCGATGGCCGATTCGATCGAGAGCGCATTGGCGAACATGGATGCGACCCGCGAACGCGCCCGGAACCTGCGGGAACGCATCTTTGTTCACTTCTCCCAGAAGGCGATGGTCGACGGAGTGCTCAACGGCTACCGCGACGCGTTCAACGCGCGTTAACCTATCTTTATTGAGATAACTAATTCTTCCGATTTGTTGGCTACGCAAGAGGCTGGGAACCTTTGGTTCCTCCTGGCCTGTCGCTACATGACGGCATAGCAACGGAAATTTTGCCGTGGAACCGATCGACGTCCGAACAATGATGAACGCTGCGGCGGGCGCAGCCACGATAAGCGCTGCCGATGGCGCGCCTCGGCAGGAACGCCGCAAACGACTGTCGCCAGCCGCCCTCGCGGTGACCAATGAGAAGGTCAGCAAGGCCTACTCGACCGTCGTCATCAGCGGTGTCGTCAGAATCCTGGATTTTCTGCTGCTGAGCGCTGTCGGGCTCGGATTGTATCTGTGGTACGTGATGCCCGGCACGAGTTTCTCATGGCAGTATACCGCAGCCGTGTTCGGCGTTGCCGCATGCGCGGTGATCAGCTTTCAGGCCGCTGAAATCTACGACGTACAAGTTTTTCGCGGACAGCTTCGCCAGATGACGCGCATGGTATCGTCATGGGCGCTCGTTTTCCTGCTGTTCATCGGCGCATCGTTTTTCGCAAAACTCGGCGGCACGATCTCCCGTGTCTGGCTCTCGGCGTTTTTCTTTGTCGGACTATCCGCACTGTTCGCGGAACGGTTTGTGCTGCGCGCGCTGGTTCGCCGCTGGGCACGCGAAGGACGCCTCGATCGGCGGACGATCATCGTCGGCTCCGACGAGAACGGTGAAAATCTGATCCGCGCGCTCAAGGCGCAGGACGATTCCGATATTCAAATTCTCGGCGTGTTCGACGACCGCAACGATTCTCGCGCGCTGGACACCTGCGCCGGTCAGCCGAAGCTCGGAAAAATAGACGACATCGTTGAATTCGCGCGCCGCACCCGGATCGATCTGGTGCTGTTTGCGCTGCCTATTTCGGCCGAAACCCGCATTCTGGAAATGCTGAAGAAGCTGTGGGTACTGCCCGTCGATATCCGGCTGTCGGCGCACACCAACAAGCTGCGCTTCCGTCCGCGCTCCTACTCGTATCTCGGCAAGGTCCCGACCCTCGACGTGTTCGAACAACCGATCACCGACTGGGACATGGTCTTGAAGTCGGCGTTCGATCGCGTCGTCGGCGCGATCATCCTCGTCCTGCTTGCGCCGGTCATGGCGCTCGTCGCGCTGGCGATTAAACTCGACAGCCCGGGTCCGGTGCTGTTCCTCCAGAAGCGCTACGGCTTCAACAACGAACGTATCGATGTTTTCAAGTTTCGCTCGCTGTTTCACGATCAGGCCGACCCACTGGCCTCGAAGGTCGTGACCAAGGGAGACACGCGTGTCACCCGGGTCGGCCGCTTCATTCGCAAGACCAGTCTCGACGAGTTGCCGCAGTTGTTCAACGTCGTCTTCAAAGGCAATCTCTCGCTGGTCGGTCCGCGCCCGCATGCGGTGCAGGGCAAGCTGCAGAGCCGCCTGTTCGACGAGGCCGTCGACGGCTACTTCGCACGCCATCGCGTCAAACCCGGAATCACCGGCTGGGCGCAGATCAACGGATGGCGCGGCGAGGTCGATACCGACGAAAAGATCCAGAAACGTGTCGAGTTCGATCTTTACTACATCGAGAACTGGTCGGTCCTGTTCGACCTCTACATCCTCTTCAAGACGCCGTTCGCACTCATCAAGGGTGAGAACGCCTACTGAGCAGGATGCTGGAAGCGCGAAGCGCTTTCTGGCGTCGTGCTCAAATCACTGACCTGACGCGCAGAAGGCGCGAAGAGGATTCCGGTTCGCATGGCTTCACTTGCCGCGACAAACTACGTTCTCCCGGCCACCGTGACGCCGCCCCGCATCGCGGCGATCCAGCGTGCGTTGATGTGGGCCGTCGGCGTCGGTGGAGCGATCGTTTTCATCGAACCAAGTCCTTATGAACTCGTCACGCTGGCGTCGGTCATTTTCTTCTTTGCCACCGGCTTGCGGATGCGCCCGGTCTTCATTCCGCTTTTGATCCTTCTGTTCCTTCTCAACATGGGCTATACGATCTGCTCCATCTACTTGCTGGACAAAAAGGAAGTTCTGAACTGGATTCTCACGTCCTGGTATCTCGCCATCACAGCCCTGTTCTTTGCGATGGTTCTGTCCGAGGACACCGCCGACAGGCTTGAGTCCCTTCGCCGCGGCCTGATCCTTGGGGCCCTGATCGCGTCCCTCGCCGGCATCGCCGGATACTTCCACCTCGCGGGGAGCGGCGGCTACGATCTCTTCACGCTGTACAGCCGTGCGCGCGGGACGTTCAAGGACCCCAACGTGCTGGGCGCCTACCTGATCCTGCCGGCGCTTTTCCTGCTGCAAACAGTCGTAACGCAGTCCTTCTGGAAATCATTCCGCAGCGCGATTGGGCTGGGAATTGTCAGTCTCGCCGTGCTGCTCGCCTTCTCGCGCGCGTCCTGGGGCCAGTTGGTGGCTTGCTCGGGCTTCATGCTGATCCTGATGTATCTCACCACGCCTTCGCAGGCTCAGCGCACCCGCATCGTGACCGTTGCGATCGCGGCGGCTATCTGCGCGGCATTGCTTCTCGTCCTGTTGCTGTCGTTCGACTCTGTCAGCGGCCTTTTCAAGGAACGCGCCAGCTTTAGTCAAACCTACGACAGCGGCCGCTTCGGACGTTTCGGGCGCCACGCGCTCGGCTTCCAGATGGCCCTCGAACTTCCGCTCGGGATCGGCCCGCTTCAATTCTCGAATTTCTTTCCCGAGGACACCCACAACTCTTTCCTGAATGCGTTCATGTCGGGTGGCTGGATCGCAGGGGTCTGCTTTCCCGCGCTCGTGTTCATCACCGTGATCATGGGTTTCAAGCTGGTCTTCGTGCGCGTGCCTTGGCAGCGGACATATCTCGCGATCTTTTCAGCCTTCTTTGGCACCGTCTGCGAAGCCTTCGTCATCGATATCGACCATTGGCGCCATTTCTGGATGATGCTGGGTATCATGTGGGCGATGTTCGCGGCGGCTCATGCCTATACGTATCGCGCACGAACATCGGACGCCCTGTGATCTGAAAAAAATCCGCGCCTGTTCCACAAAATGTTCCGTATGAACGGCTGTTCACGCAACATCGTGTTTCTAGGCGGAACAGAGCTGGTCGCTCCTCGTTAAAGCCCCGGGCAGATAACGAGGAGGATGACATGAAGACCAAGCTTTTGATGACCGTCGCGACGGCCGCCCTGATCGGCAGCGCGGGGTTGGCCTCGGCGCAGGCGCCGACCAATGCGCCGAACGCTCCTGCCACATCGCAGCCCGCACCGTCCGCAGGCGCACCTGCTGAAAGGGCTGCGCCGATGAATCGCGAAGCACCGGCCGACGAGATGAAGGGTCAGCGCGCGCAAGACAAGGACGGAATGAAGTCGAAGGGCGCGGAAACGACCCGCGATCCGAAGGGAGGCAAGGCAGCGTCCGAGACGAACATGGACAAGTCGAAGGACGGCATGAAAGCCGACCGGAAGAACGCCGCGGAAAAGGACGGCATGAAGGCCGACCGGAAGGACGCCGCGGAGAAGGACGGCATGAAGGCCGACCAGAAGAATGCCGGCGAAGGCAAGGCCGGCGCAACGACAGGACAGGCCGGCGCCGGCGCGAAGCTGTCAACCGAACAGCGCACGACGATCCGCACGTCGATTACCAAGCAGAACATCAAGCCTGTGACGAATGTCAATTTCTCGATCTCGGTCGGCACGCGGGTTCCGCGGACGGTCTCCTTCTACCCGCTTCCTGCTGAGGTCATCACGATCTATCCCGCCTGGCGCGGATACGAGTTCTTCCTCGTCAACGACGAAATCATCGTCGTGAATCCGCGTACGCTTGAAATCGTTGCCGTGCTCGAAGCGTAAGCTGAACAGAACACACGACAACAAAAAGGCCGGTCTCATCGACCGGCCTTTTTTTCACGACCGCATGAGATACGGCCACCGGAGATTCAGCGCAGCCTTCCGCGCGCGACGTCGTAGGTCCAGGAGCGGCGCCCGCTGCTGAAGACCACCCGTCTGAACTGCAAGGCCCTGGCCTGCTCCGGAATCTTCGCTGTCTCGACCAATTGCATGGCCATCTGCCGAGTCATCTGCGGCGACACAAAGCGGACCGTGCTGTTTCCGCGGCCTGAAGCGACGACCTTCATTCCGTCATCCCGCATCCGCTGCCCCATCTCGTGGGCATAAAGTTCACGGTTGGCGACGGCGGCAATCTGAACGGATGGCTGAAGAATTGCGTATTGGATCATGCGCATGGCATTGGCCATATCAAGCGCCGGCGCATTTGCCGGATCTGCAGCGGCGGCCATTTGAAGGCGCAATTCCATGCTCCGGAATGTCGATAGCGATACCGGCGTCTTATTCCTGCTTCGCCTTAAGTTTTCATAACTCGTTTTCAACGCCGTCGCTTCTGCAAGCAGCGCGTCAAGGGCGGCCTTGTTATCGGCAGCTTTTTGCTCCGCCTGGGATAACGGAACTGGTGCTGGAGCGGACGTCGCCTCTGCCGGCTGGACCGGCGCGGCATTGATCGGCTCAGACTTCGACGGAATCGCGCCTGTGGCCTGAGTAGCCGCGTCCTGTTTGTCGGTTTGCGCGGTTTGTGCGCCGGGCGGCAGCGTCGTCGTTTGGTCCAAGGCGAGCCCGCCGGAAACCATGGTGAGCGAGATCAGCGATAAAGCAATGCTCTTGCGTCGCAACACGTTCGCACCCAATCGTTTGGGATCGATGCCAAATATTGATCGACACCTTGCAACGCATCAAGCGGAGTTTTGTTCGGGCAGGCGTGAAATATTTTGCGTTTATGCGCCCTCGATGAAAGAGGCCCGGCGACCTTTCGGTAGCCGGGCCAGTCTAAGACGCAAGTCAGGGAGACCAACGCCGCAGTGCGCTCATTGCAAGATTTCGAAAAGTCCCGCCGCGCCCATCCCGCCACCGATGCACATGGTCACCACGCCGTACTTGGCCTTACGACGGCGGCCCTCAATCAGAACGTGACCGGCCAGACGCGCGCCGGTCATCCCGTAGGGGTGGCCCATCGAGATCGAGCCGCCGTTGACGTTGAGCTTTTCCGGGTCGATCCCCAGCTTATCCCGGCAATAGATGACCTGAACAGCGTAGGCTTCATTCAGTTCCCACAGATCGATATCGTCGATCTTGAGACCGTGCCGCTTCAGAAGACGGGGGATCGCAGCCACCGGGCCGACACCCATCTCATCCGGTTCGACGCCCGCGGCGACAAAACCACGGAAAATGCCAAGCGGCTTGAGCCCCTTCTTTGCGGCGATCTTGTCGCTCATGATGATGCAGGCCGACGCACCGTCCGATAACTGGCTGGCATTACCCGCGCTGATGGTCTTGCCTTCAAACACCGGCTTGATGCTGGCCAGCCCTTCGGCTGTGGTATCCGGGCGCGGTCCCTCATCCTTGGTCAATGTAATGTCCTTGAACGAGACCTGCTTGGTCTCCTTGTCCATCACCGCCATCTTGGTCTTGAATGGCACAATTTCGTCGTTGAACCGGCCGCCCTGAATGGCTGCGCCGGTCCGGCGCTGGCATTCGAGGCTGTATTCGTCCTGCTTGTCGCGAGGAATGTTGTAACGCGCCGCGACAACTTCTGCGGTCTCCAGCATCGACATGTATATATCCGGCTTCATCGCCATCAACTCGTCGTCGACCGTATGAAACCTGTTCATGTGATCGTTCTGCACGAGGCTGATCGACTCAATGCCGCCGCCAATGGCTATCTCTACGCCGTCGAGCATGACAGACCGTGCTGCAACAGCAATCGCCTGAAGGCCGGACGCGCATTGGCGATCGATTGTGGTACCGGCGACAGTCACGGGAAGCCCGGCGCGTATCGCGCCCTTGCGCGCAACATTCATCACCATGGTGCCCTGCTGCATGGCGCAGCCCATCACCACGTCCTCGACCTCGCCCGGCTCGATCCCGGCACGCTTCACCGCCTCAGCCATGACATGGCCCGCCATCGTCGGGCCTTCAGTGTTGTTCAGTGCGCCCCGATATGCCTTGCCGATACCGGTGCGGGCTGTGGAAACAATAACTGCATCTACCATTCGGTGACCTCCGGGATGTGAGCCGACCCAATCAGGTTTGTGCGCGGACTCTGTGTGAATGTCCACATTATATGATAATCATCATTCAATAGAAGCGCACTTGACCTCGGCAAGGCTGCCATGCCGAAAATTCCGCAGTATTGCGATCGAAGGTCAGCTTGCGCGGGCGTAGCGCAGCAGGTGATAGGTCGGGTCGCCGAACTGGATGTTGATCGATGCGATGCGCTTGAAATAGTGACCGACGTTCAGTTCGTCGCTCATGCCCATGCCGCCATGGAGCTGGATCGCCTGTTCGCCGACATAGCGGGCCGCCTCGCCGATCTTCGATTTCGCACCTGAAGCAAGTTTGGAGGCCTGCTCATCCCCTTCAGCTATGGTCAGGTTCAAGTGCTGAGACAGCGACGTCGCCTCCTCCAGGGCAATGAACATGTCCACCATCCGGTGCTGCAGCACCTGGAATGTGCCCAGTGCCACACCGAACTGTTTGCGCGTCTTGGTGTACTCCAGCGTCGCCGCATTCAGTTCGCCCATGGCACCGGTAGCCTCGGCGCACAGCGCTGCGATGGCACGGTCGCGGCACGCTTCCAGAGCCGCAACACCCTTTCCTTCCGCCCCGAGCAGCCGGTTTGAAGGAACGCTGACATCTTTCAAGGTGATTTCAGCCGCACGCCGACCGTCGATGGTCTTGAAGCTTTGCAGATGAAGTCCCGCCGATTGACGATCCATGATGAACAGGCTGACACCGGCATGGTCGCGCGGGCCACCCAGGGTTCGGGCCGATACAATCAGCTTGTCAGCCCATGGCGCGCCGATCACCGCGGCCTTCACGCCGTTCAGAACATATGTGTCACCACTGCGCTTCGCGGTCGTCGAAACATTGTTGAGATCATAGCGCGACTTTCCCTCGGTCCAAGCCAGCGCCCAGATCGCCTCACCCGCCATGATCGGCGGCAGAAATTCGTCGCGCTGCGCGTCGGACCCTGCGTGTTCGATCAACCCGCCTGCCAGCACGACGGTCTCGAAGAAGGGCTCGACAACGAGATGCCGACCGAACTCCTGCATCACGATCATCGTCGCCAGTGGTCCCCCGCCCAGACCGCCGGCTGCTTCGGCAAACGGAGCCGCCAGCAAACCGAGTTCTGCGAAGGCGCTCCAGTGCTTTCTGCTCCAGCCCTCTTCCGTCGCGATGATCTTGCGGCGCGTGTCGAAATCGTACTGATCACGCAGCAGCTTCTGAATGCTGCTGCGCAGGAGTTCCTGTTCTTCCGTAAACTCAATATCCACCGGATGCCTCGTGCGATGCGATTACAGACCAAGCACCGCTTTTGCGATGATGTTGCGCTGGATCTCGTTCGATCCGCCGTAAATGCTGAGCTTGCGCGAATTCAGGTACTTCTCCGGCGCGGTGTGACCATCGTCCGGCCCCGGCATGAAGATATTGGCGCTGACCGGATGCTCGCGAAGCGCGAGACCGTAGTTACCGATGGCCCTGTGCGTCAGATCAGTGATGCGCTGGAAGATCTCCGTGCCCCTGATCTTGAACAGCGATGCAGCCGGCCCCGGATTGATCCCGCGTGACATCTGCGCGACCACGCGAAGTTCGGTGGCCTCAAGCGCGAGAACGTCGAGTTCGACGCGAGCGATGTCCTTGGTGAATTCGCCGAAGGCTGAATCGTCTTCGCCGATCTCGGTCTTCACGATCTTCTTGAGCTTATTCAGGTAGCGGGTCGAACGGCCGATGCCGGCCATGCTGGTGCGCTCATTGCCGAGCAGGAACTTCGCGTAGGTCCAGCCCTTGTTCTCTTCGCCGATCAGGTTCTCGACCGGTACACGCACGTTCTCGAGGAAAACATCGTTGACCTCGTGCGAGCCGTCGATGGTGA
The DNA here is from genome assembly GCF_014203115.1 of Afipia massiliensis. Lineage (GTDB taxonomy): Bacteria > Pseudomonadota > Alphaproteobacteria > Rhizobiales > Xanthobacteraceae > Afipia > Afipia massiliensis. The sequence continues at coordinate 461,842 of NZ_JACHIJ010000002.1, forward strand.
TGATCGGGCGAACGGTGACTCCCGGTGTCTTCATGTCGATGAGCAGGAAGGAAATGCCCGACTGCGGCTTGGCGCTGGGATCAGTGCGAACCAGGCAGAAGATCCAGTCGGCGTGCTGAGCCAGCGTGGTCCAGGTCTTGTGACCATTGACAATGTAATGGTCACCCTCACGCACCGCCTTGGTGCGGACCGACGCAAGATCAGAACCCGAGCCCGGCTCCGAGTAACCCTGGCACCACCAGTCCTCGCCCGACAGAATACGCGGCAAGAACTTCCGCTTCTGCTCGTCGCTGCCGTAAGTGTAGATAACCGGCCCCACCATCGTGACGCTGAACGCGAGCGGCGGCAGCGTACCGGCGCGCGTGGTTTCCTGCTCCCAGATAAAGCGCTGGGTGATCGACCAGCCGGGTCCGCCATACTCCTTCGGCCACAACGGCGCGATCCATCCCTTCTTGTGGAGAATTTTGTGCCAGAGCATCGACTGCTCCTTGGTCAGATCCGTTTCCGGGTTCGGCACACGCATTTCCTGCGGATAGTTTTCCGCGATAAACGCCCTCACCTCATCCCGGAACGCCGCATCCGCGCTGGATAGCTTCAGCTCCATCGGACAGCTCCCGTTACCACTTCTCGCCGAAGGGGCGGATTTCGGTTTCGAACGTCCAGGCGTCCCGTGGCTGCTGATAGAGCTGCCAATAGGTTTCAGCGACAGCCGCGGGACGCATCAGGCGATTTGGATCGAGGTTCTCGATCGCTTCCTTGCCTTCGCGGTTGGCAATCAGTTGGCGCACCCATTCGGTATCGACGCTGGAATCGATGATGAGATGCGCGACATGGATGTTCTTCGGTCCAAGCTCGCGTGCTATCGACTGCGCGACGGCACGCAGACCGAACTTTGCGCTGGCGAAGGCGGCGAAACCCGACCCGCCACGCAAGCTCGCGGTTGCCCCGGTAAAGAAGATAGCTCCCTTGCCACGCGGCAGCATCACGCGGGCGGCTTCGCGCCCTGCGAGGAATCCGGAATAGCAGGCCATTTCCCAGACCTTCCGGAAAACGCGTTCCGTCGTATCGAGAATCGGGAAATTGACGTTCGCGCCGATGTTGAAAATGCACGCTTCAAGCGGCGCATGTTTATCGGCATCGGAGATGAATGAAATCATCTCCTCTTCCTTGCGCGCATCGAGCGAGCGAGCGAATACCGTACCGCCTGCGGCCTCGATCTCCTTGACGAGGGGGACGAGTTTCTCGCCTTGACGTCGACCCGCAAAGACAGTGAACCCCTCCGATGCAAATTTCTTGGCGATCTCGCCGCCGATGAAATCACCGGCACCGATCACGGCCACGGTCGCGTTTCGTTTCTGCAAGGCTTCCTCCTAGATGTGAGATTCCGAAAATTGCGACCAGTCTCGCGCTCGACCGCGCGAACGCTCGCGTCACGTATTGCGAATGGATTCCGCGAGCTTGTGCTTGAGAATTTTACCTGTGGATGTCGCGGGCAACGCCTCAAGCACGATGATCTGAGACGGCCGCTTGTACGATGTGAGCTGCGGGCTGACATATGCCATCAGCTCGGAGGGCGTAACCTTGGAGCTATTCAGCAGCTGGACAAACGCGACGACCTCCTCGTTGCCATCGACCGGGCGCCCAACCACAGCGGACTGAACAACGGCGTCGTGCGAGTTGAGTACCGCCTCGACCTCAGCGGGATACACGTTGAAGCCGGAGCGGATGATCATTTCCTTGCTACGGCCTACAATAAACAGCGCACCTCCCTCTAAGCGGGCGAGATCGCCCGTGAGGAACCAGCCGTCTGCATCGATGGATTTGGCAGTCAGATCGGGCGCTCGATAGTATCCCAGCATGACGTTGCGGCCACGCACGTGCAACTCACCCACCGATCCATCGGTGATGATCTTGCCGTCACGGCCGACGATGCGGCTCTCAACACCCGGCATCACCGCGCCGACAGACTGGTCTGTTCGTGGTGATTCCAGCCGCACACCGGAAATGCCGGGCGATGTCTCAGTGATCCCGTAGGCGTTCAGGAGCGGGATACCAAGCTCTGCCTCGACCCGAGTTTTCAGATCGAGGTCGAGCGGCGCACCAGCCACGGCAATCAATCTCAGCGAGCCCCTGTCCAGCTTCGAGAGGCCCGCGACTTGTTTGTACTCGAGCAGGCGCTGATAAGTCGCCGGAACACCGTTGACGGTCGTAATTCCCTCTTCCGCAATGTGCCTGGCAAACGCCGCCGGGTCATACTTGCTGACGAGCCGCGCTGTGGCACCCGTCAATAGCGTCATCACGATGAGCGACACACCGACAATGTGCGTCATCGGCAGCACAACGTAGACTTTGTCCTTGCTGGTCATGTTCCTGAGCAGCGCGGTGCCCTTCGCGCTGAACAACAGATTTCCGTGAGTCAGCATCACGCCCTTGGGCGTGCCCGTGGTGCCCGAAGTGTAGATAAGGACGGCGACCTGCCTGGTGGAGTCGGCGTGAACCGGCTCGGGTTCGGTGGCTTCGTTCAGCGCGGTCATGCCGATGCCGGCAAGAGGGCCAACATCTTTGACGATGGCGTCGAGACGGGCCGCGTGGGCTGCGGCCTCGGCGGAAACCTTTGTCGTGAAGAACATGCGGCGCGTGCCGCTATGATCGCGAATCTGATCCAGTTCCCGCGGCGACAGTCTGGGATTGGCGACGATCACCCAAGCGTCCAGCCGGCTTGCAGCCAGCATCAGACACGCCATCTCGGTGCAATTTTCGCTAACGAGCATCATGCGATCGCCGGGCCGTACACCGAGCGACTGCAAGGCAGATGCCGTCGATTCAACTGCATCTGCCAGTTGACGGTAAGACCACGTTCGCGAATCGTCGATCAAAGCCGGATAATCCGGCGTCTGCGCAACTGCGCGGTCCATCGCCTGATGCAACCGCTCCGGCAGACCATGCAGGATCTCATGAATTTCGCTATCGCCGACTTCGTCCGCTGCGCTGTCCAATTCAACCTCCCCGGCAATGTCCGGCCGCTTCACGGGGCGGCCTTTCGACCGGCGCAAAGTAACGTTCTTTTTTAGAACTAGTCAATCGCATTGGTGCAATGCACAGAAATTAAACTCTCCGAAGATCATTCTCGCATCATGCTCAGTGCCAAATTGCGGCAATTGCCGTTTACAACACACCTTAAGGCGGCTATGAGAGAAAGTACCAAATAAGAACTATATATGGAGGTTGGCGTGGCTCAAGGTGGCGTTGTTTTGCTGGTTGGTGCGGGCGACGCCATCGGCGCGGCGGTCGCGCGGCGATTTGCCAGAGGCGGATACAAGGTCTGTGTCGCGCGCCGCGAAGCAGTCAAATCCCAGGGCCTCGTCGACGAAATGAAGGCGGAAGGATGTGAGGTTCACGCTATCAGCGTTGACGCCCGTCAGGAAGCCGATGTGCAGGCCATGTTTGCGCGCATCGAGAAGGAAATCGGCCCGATCGAGGTCTGCCTGTTTAACGCAGGATCCAACGTCAACAAGCCGCTGCTTGAAACCACCGAGAAGCTTTTCTTCAAGGCATGGGAACTCGCCTGCTACGGCGGATTCTTGGTTGGACGCGAAGCGGCGAAATACATGATGCAACGCGGACGCGGCACCATTCTGTTCACAGGCGCCACTGCGAGCGTGCGTGGCGGAAAGGGCTTTGCAGCCTTCGCGTCAGCGAAGTTTGCGCTGCGCGCCGTGGCCCAGTCGATGGCCAGAGAACTCGGGCCTAAGAACATTCACGTCGTTCACCTGCTGATTGACGCCGCCGTCGATAGCGAGGCGATCCATCAGCGCATGAAGGCCGCGAAGGGTATCGACGCCGGCGATATTCCCGCCGACAGCTTGACCAAGACGGATTCCATTGCGGACGCATATTGGTTCGCACATCAACAGAAGCGCGACGGCTGGACTCACGAACTCGATCTGCGTCCCTCCGTGGAGACCTGGTGATATGGCGAGCGCCCCGAACCTCACCCTCTGGGGCGTCGGAACCAGCCGGACCGTCAGGCCACACTGGGCACTGGCAGAATTGGGGCTGAAGTACGAAACCTACGCCATCGGTCCCCGCACCGGCGAAACCAAGACTGCAGAGTACACCAAGCTCAATCCACGCCAGAAGGTCCCGCTGCTGCAGGATGGCGATTTCGCCATCGGCGAAAGCGCGGCGATTGTCGCGTATCTGTCGCAGACCTATTCAACACCCGACAAATCGCTGATTCCCGAGGAGAAGCAGCAATACGCCAAGTGGCTCGAGTGGTGTTTCTTCATCGTCACGGAACTTGATTCCACCAGCCTGTATGTGATGCGCCGGCACAGCGCCAATGCGCTCGGGCCGATTTACGGCGTTGCACCCGAAGTCGTCGCCAAGGCCGGAGAATACTTTCGCGAGCAGTTGCGCCACGTCGAGGTCGCACTCGACGACGGACGAACCTTTCTGATGGGCGATCAATTCACCAGCGCAGACATTCTGCTGACGACATGTCTCGAATGGGCAATCGCCTACGGCGTCGGCATCTGCGACAACGCTCATCCGTACCTCGAGCGCATCAAGACACGTCCGGGCTATGTGCGCGGTACCGCCGCGAATGTCCCGCCTGCCCCCGGAGAGCCAGTCAGGCGGCCGGCCTGACATTTGAAGTCATTACAAAAGAGGCCGACAAAAATGTCGGCCTCTTTTCGTTAGCTTGCAATCCTGACCGCCTTAGCCGCAACCATGCTGTCGATAGCTGCATCGGCATAGCCGAGGTCACGCAACACCGCGCGTGAGTGTTCGCCGACGCGCGGCGCCGGACCGCCGATCACCGCCTCATTGATCTCGAACCGGGCCGCCGGCTTCGGCTGACGCACCCGGCCAACTGTCGGCTGCTCGAATTCCTCAATCAGGCCGCGTGCAACCACCTGCTCATTCTGGATGATCTCGCCACGGCGCAGGATCGGCGCGCACGGTACATCGGCTGCATCGAGCCGCTCCAGCCACTCGGCCGTGGTGCGCTGACCAATGTATTCCTGCATCTTGTTGATGCGCGCAGTCGCATTCTGGTTGCGTTTGGTTGGGGTGGCAAAGCGCTCGTCCTTTGCCAGTTCCGGATCACCTGAAGCCTTGCAGAAGCCCTGCCACTCGGAGTCCGAAATGGTGCCGCAGGTCATGTAGCCATCAAGCGTCTTGAACACGAGATCGGGGCGGTCGTTGGGATCGCCCGCAGCTACTTCCGCGCCCACCACCGTGTACTGCATCATGCCTTCCGGCCACAGATACGAAATCATGGTGTCGAGCATCGCAACCTGGATGTGATCGCCCTTCCCGGTCTTCTCGCGGGCATAGAGCGCCGACGATACCGCCTGCGCGGTAAACACCGCCGTGGTTTTGTCCGCGACAATCGTGCGGATCATCTGCGGACGGTTGGTCACCGGCTGCGACTGGATGTCCGCGAACCCGGACAAGCCCTGAATGATGGGATCGTAGACCCGTTTCTTCACGTAAGGTCCGCTGTCGCCAACACCGCTAATCGAGACATAGATCAGACGCGGATGTTTCTTGCGCAATTCCTCAGGCCCGAGTCCGAGCCGGTCCATCGCACCCGGGCGGAAATTCTGCACCAGCACGTCGCTCTGCGCGACCAGCTTCGCCAGCACCTCGCGCCCGATGTCGCTTTTCATATCGATGGACAGCGAACGCTTGCCCCGGTTCGACGAAATGAACAGCGCGGAGAACTCGCCGGCCTTGTCGATAATTGCGCGGCTACGGCGGGTGATATCGCCACCGATCGGCTCGATCTTCAGGACATCCGCGCCCTGGTCCGCGAGAAACATTGTCGCAAATGGACCGGACACCACGCCGGTCAAATCCAGCACGCGCACGCCACTCAAAGGACCGGACATCTGTTTCTTCCCTATATGAAGTCGCGGAAGGCCCTGCTGCTCGCCTCGCCCGCTGCATTCAGAAGAAGTCTTTCAGTGAAAGACCTGTGGTCTTAGGCGGATTTGGCCTTCGCCGCGCCAAGCTGCTCGACAATTGAGTCCTCGACATTGCGAAGCTGGTCCTTGCCGAAGAACATTTCCGTGCCGACGAAGAAAGTCGGTGAGCCGAACGCGCCGCGGTTCACCGCATCGGTCGTGACGTCGATCAGCTTTTTCTTCACATCGTCCTGTTGCGCACGCGCAATCAGCTTGTCGATATCGATGCCGGATGAAATGAACGCCTGGCGGAAGGTTTCCACGTCGTCCATTTTCTTCGGCTCTTCCCACATGTGATGATAGGCGGCGCGGAAGTATGGCTCGAATACGTTTTCGAATTGGGCTGCGACTGCGCCCCGCATCAACATCAGCGTGTTGACCGGGAAAAACGGATTCTGCTTGAACTTGGTGATGTTGTGCCGGCGGATGAAACGCTGGGTTTCCAGCGCGTTGTACTCCGGCTTGTTCTTGATGCCGCGCAGCGAATCGAACGGCGACATGTTGTTGGTCGCCTTGTAGATGCCTCCGAGAAGCACTGGGACATAGTCGAACTTGACGCCGGTGCGCTTTTCGATACCCGGAATCGCATATTCTGCCAGATAGGCGTTGGGGCTACCGAAATCGAACTGAAACTCGACCTTCAAGGGACTGGCCACCGCGCTTCTCCTCTGTAATTTTCTGTCTGGCGTACACTCTTGTCCGGCGCATTTTCAGACCGCCGACGTTGTCCGGAGCGTTGGCCATTCATAGGGTTCTAAAATTGAACTGTCAATTCGAACCGCCCGGATGCACCAATTTTGCCCAGAAAAGCCTGGAATAGGACTTTTGTCCAACTCAGTGCCTATTTAGAATGGTATCCGGGCCAGCTATAAAGATATCTGACGATCTGCCTGATTTGCGAACCGGAGACGACCATGAGATGGGACGAACTTGAGGAAGAGCCATGTTCCATGGCCCGCACCATCGGGGTCATTGGTGATCGCTGGAGTCTGCTGATCCTGCGGGAATGCTTCCTGCGGACCCGCCGCTTCGAGGCCTTCCAGTCCGCCCTCGGTATTACCCGTCATCTCCTGGCCGAACGCCTGAAAAAACTGGTCCGCCTCGGCGTGCTCCGCCGTGTTGCCTATCAGGAGTCGCCCAAGCGGCATGAGTATATCCTGACCCAGAAGGGGCTCGACCTCTACCCGATCATGATGGCGATCGTTCACTGGGGCGACATCCACATGGTGGATGAACGCGGTCGCCCGCTGCTTCACGAACATCAGAAGTGCGGGCATCACTTCAATCCGGTCATGACCTGTTCCGAATGCGGCGAGCCGTTGCTGGCAAAGGAAGTCCACGTCCACCCCGGCCCGGGAGCGCGCCCGAAGCCTGTGCCGCCGAAGCCGGTTAAGACTGCCAAGGCTAAGCCCGCGCGTTCGAAGGCCCGCGCCGCGTAACCGCGAAACAGCCGCAAATCCTTAGCGGACCATGATTGAAGAAACCTGCTCGGCCAGCCCGCGCACGTCAGCGCGCCGTGTTTGGCGGAACGAGGAGCGCGGCAATCCGCGCCGGAACGCCCGCCATTCCCCACAGCTTCGGTTGGACAACGAAATCGAAGGTGACGGCGCCCGGCGCCGTTGCCGCGATCTGCTTTAACCAGAGGAGGCATGTTTCCTCGTCAGGCAGACACATGGTCGCCCACCCCTCACGTAACGCCGCCTCGGACGGCATTTGCCAGACGTATTGCTGGTTAAATGGCACGGCGAAGGCCGGGTGGTCCGGAGAGTAGAACCCCATAGCCATCGCCAGCTTGTCGCCGCTGACAGCCTTCAGGGGGCTTGGCGATAGCTGCCGCCAGCGTTGCATGACCTCTGCCGTAGCGCGGCTGTAGTAGTTGCGCCCCTCGCGGAAGGGATGGCCGTTCCGATAGTACGCATGCGCGGGAGCAAGCAGAACCGCCACCACGGTGACGGCAAGGACGCCTGCCGCCAGCCTTCGCGTCTCCTTCCGATCCACTGAAAACCGAGCAACACAGACGGCGACCAGCACGAACGCAAATAGCCCGGGCGACGCCCAGACAGCGGTCAGCGAATTTCTGAGCAGGAGACTGACGACCGGCGGGACAATGATTGCCCCTATGGCGATCAACAGCAGCAGAAGAAGACCGGGATCCATCGGCCTGAAGCCCCTGAGATAGTCCCCTGCCCGTGTGCGGATCATAACGGCCCATACGAGCCCCGGCAGGGTCAGGGTGGCCGCCAGCCCGAGCAGGAAGGTCAAGCCCGACAGAAAGGCCCGCCCCGTGGTCAGGCCGCCGTGGGTCGCCAGCGCGTAGCCGAGGGGGCTGGTCCCGGATGTCAGCATCCAATGGACATGTGGGGTCAGCAGCAACAGTCCGGCCGCTGCGGAAATCCATGGGGCGGCCGAGGTCAAATAGGCCCGGCGCGCGGGATGCAAGACGGCTGCAAAGATGAACCCGACGATCAGAAATGCAGAATAGTACTTTCCGAGGATCGCCAGAGCACCGGCCAATCCAGCAGCAGCCGCCCACCCGGCACTGCGGGTCTCGAACGATCTCAGGAAAAAATAGATCGCAAGCGGCCAGACCGCGAACAGCACCGAGTTCGCGTTAAAGCGCTGCGCCTGGAATTGATAGATCGGCAGCAGCATCAGCAGCAGCAGGACAATCGCGCGCTTGTCGCCTTTCGTGAACCGGCGCGTCGTGAGATCGATGATCCAGAGCGCCAGGGCTGAATTCGCCATGGCCAGAAGATGAAAGGACCAATCGGCGACCGGAAAAACCAGCGTCCAGGCGTGCGTCACCCAGCCCATCAGTGGTGGATGCTTGGCGCCACCCCAGTCCAGCGTCTGCCCGATCGTCCATGCCTCGATAACGTCGGGATGCAGATCCCCGTTCAGGTAGGCAATTGCGAGGAACGCGGTCCATAGCGTCACAAAGACCGCGAGCAGAACCGGGATGCCCCAGCCGTCCTCCACACCATCGAGCCACGTATCAAGAAACGAGGCCATGGCGGCGGCATCTCACCAGTTGTGACGTAAGGTCTAGCCCTATCCGACTATTCCCGGCAGGGTCAATCCTGCCAAGATACCGCAGCATCTATCCCTCCGGTTTCCAACCCGGTAGTTCGGCTTGCTATAATTGCACACGTGCCGCAGAGCGAATCTCCCGGACATCGAGGCTCATCGTTATCATGCCAATCCAGGAAATTTCCGGCCCGGGACGCCGCCGCGCGCTCGGCGTTCTTGGGCTGGCGCTGCTGCTGCCGGTGCTGCTGACCGTCCTCGTATTTCCGACGGCGATGTACGACACGCGAGAACTGATCGCTTGGGGCCGCGAATTTCCAATCGTGACGCCGTTCCACCCGCCGATGATGGTGTGGGTTGGCGGCATCGTTGACAGGCTGTTCGGCACCTCCGCCGTGGTCATGGTCCTCGCCGGACAGATCCTGATCGCGGTTGGATTGATCTATTGCTATCGCACGCTGCTGCTCGCCACGACGCGCGACAACGCGCTGCTGTTCACGTTCCTCTATGGCACGTCATCCTATGCGGTTTTTGCACCCCTCTCCTTCGCGCTCAATGCCGACATTCTCCAACTCACGTCGTGGCCCGCCGTCATTTTCTATTTCCTTCAGGCGGCCCGGTCCAATCGTCTGCGATACTGGATCGCATTCGGCTTCTGGTCAGCGGTCGCTGCGCTCACGAAATACAATGCCGTGGTGCTGTTCTTCGGAATGGCGAGCAGCATTCTTTTGCTGCCTGCATATCGGATTGTCCTGAGGCGCCCCGGCTTCTACGCGGCAATCGCTACGGGCGCGGCGCTGGTCCTGCCCCACGCCGTCGCCGTTCTCAGACACCGCGCAGCGTTTGAATATGGCCTCGATCATTTCGACTTTCAGAATCCATTTTTCCAAAGGATCAACGGCGTCGCGGAGCTCGCGGTGGGTTACCTGACTTTTGCAATCCCGGGATACGCAATTGTCGCAATCAGTCTCTGGAAAGGTTACCTGACGATTGGCTCCCCGCAGAGGGATCGTACGCCCGCACAGTTTCTGTTTTTCACAGCCGTATCTGCCCACATCATGCTCATCATTCTCGTGATGCTCACCGGACTCAATTTTCTGGCGCGGTTTGCCGCGCCCTACATCATGCTGACGTTCCTCGCGGTCGCTCCGCTGATCGGATGGAGCGAGCATTGCAAACGCTGGTTCGACACCCGTGTGGTTCCCTTCATCGGCGGGCTCTATCTCATCGCCGGTATAGCCGTCGCAATTATCTTCACCGGATTTGCGAGCCACAGCGCAATGCAGGAACCTAGCGCCGAAGCCGCGCGTCTTATTCTCAAGGACTGGCACAGCAAGTATGCGTGCGGCCCGGCGTATTTCATCGGCGGCAGACAAGGTGTTTACGGCGTCGGGATCGAGGCTGGACGCGATGTCACCACACTGGCGTATCGGGAAATCGCCGGAGCAACCTGGTACGACGACAGCAGGTTACGCGCCAAAGGTGCCGTTGTGATGGACACCGATCCCGAGTTCAAGGAACGGATGCTCAAATTCCTGCCGGGCAAAACCTATTCGGCTGAGAGCAGCGTCACCATTCCGCTCAGACGGACATGGACTGGAAAGCAGCGCACGTTTCCGTACCACTTCATCGCACCGCAGGATTGCCAGCGCTGATGCCGGTTGGCGGCATACGATATCAGCTCAAGATGCGCCGGTAGGCGTCGATCACCGCTTCAGCACTCTGCCGCCAGTCGAATTGACGCGCGCGCGCGATCCGTGCCTCCCGGCGCGCGAGATCGGCGTGATCGTCACTCTCGAGCGCGTCCTTGAGGGCGCAGGTCCAGCCTTCCACGTCCAGAGCGGCAACTCGCCGATCCATATTTCCCGAAATCTCGTCCATTGACGTATCGGCGCTATGCGCCACCGGCGTACCACATGCCAGCGCCTCCACGACGGGCATCCCAAAACCTTCATAAAGCGAAGGCGCAAGCAGCAGACGGGCTCCCTCGTAAAGGCCGCGCAACTGCGGATCGGCAACGCCATGAACAAATCTGACCGATCCACCCCTGACGAGGCTTTCGGTTTGCGCGGGCAGATCGAGATTGCCCCACCCCTTTCCGCCTGCAAGAATCAACGGGTACCGCGCGCGCGCCGCTTGCGGCAACCGCTCATAGGCGAGTACAGCCGTCCGGATATTTTTTCGCGGCTCGTGCGTTCCCACAACGAGAAAGAACTCACCGTACGTCAGATCCAGCGTATCGAGGGCCGATTGCGTCAGGTCGCGGCCCAGCGGCAGGAACACGGGGGCGGCAGCCGGGGGCGCTACAAATATCTTCGCCAGAGGGTAGCCGAAGATATCCGCGATCTCGCGCCGGCTGAAATCAGAAATAGTCTGTACCAAAGGGGCGCGCTCGACCAGATCGCGCAGCGGTTCAAGCCACCTGACCCGGTCCGGCGGATGAAATTCCGGATGCCGGAATGTCGAAAGATCATAAATCACCGGCAGCATCGGTACTCCCGGATCGGCCAGCGGCCGGAAGTTGAACGCATGAAAAAGATCGAGGGGCTGCTTCCGCACCGACGCTGAAAATCGCAATCTCCGCATCTCGCGATAAATCGCGCCCGCTGTGCGGGAACCGGGCCAACCAGCGGCCCTATCGAGCATGAGATTCTTGATACGTGCAAACGAAGCTGCGTGCGGCTGCGCGACATCATGGAGTTTATGTTGCGAGCGCGCGATCTCCTGCACCGCGGCACGATCAAACTTGCGCCAATCAAACCCACGAAACCCGGCAAAGCCGAGATCCGGCGCGATTTCCATGACGCAACGAACAATGTTGAATGTGTAGTTTGCCACGCCCGTCATCGAGCGGTTCAAGATGCTGGATTCAAAGCCTATGAGCATCTGTGTGAAAAGACTTTCGTGTTTCTCAGAGTGTTAATTGAAACTCAGATTATGCAATTGAAACAGACCATTCAAATTCAGATGACCAACAAGGCGTTGAAATCCGTCGTCAGGCACCTTCCCGCCGATCCGCGACCCGATCGACGATCTCCGAAATATGTGCCGCTGTCATGGTCCATGTATAGGGCACGTAGTTTTCTCTTATCCGCTGTTCGCAGCGTTTGACATAATCCGGATCTGTCACGGCCCTGTAAACGAGCTTGTAACAACCGATGAAATCGAACGGATCGAAATAGTCGACCAGATCGCCTCCCGCCTCGGGCAATGAAGTCCTGTTGCCAGCAATGCAGTACTTTCCGAGAGACAAGCTCTCTGAGATCGGCAACCCCCAACCTTCGTAGACTGAAGGATAGATGGTAAACTCACAGTGCCGATAGTACCATGCAAGTTCTTCGTCCACCACGTCGTCCATGTGAATGATGAGTCTGCTCACCAATGGATCTGTACGCATCTGATGCAGCAGATCGGAGACGTACAACTGCTGTATGCCGATCAGAAGCAACTGGGGGCAATCCGGTCCAAGCTCTTGAGCCAGACGACGCCAAACCTGATAAAGCAAGCTCTGGTTCTTTCGCACATCAAGCGATGAGACGCAGATAACGAACTTGCGATCTGGGATATAACGCGGCAACGGCAATGGTTTATCGGCCGCGATATTCGCCATGAAATTCGGATTGTCGCCCAGGCGGACGGCTTCGATGGGCCGAGGCGATATCCTTTCAGTCTCCATATATTTCGAAATTTCGCTCTTCTGGAAATTTGAGATTGTAAGAATCAAATCGGCATTATCCATCTGCTGCTGTGCCCAGAAGGCAACGACATCCGAATACCCCGGCAGCATCCATTGCGGAAAAAGCGCCGGGATAAGATCGTAGATGAGATTGATGCACCTCGTTCTGCCTCGAATTTTGTTCGCCGCGATCACTTCGCCGTAATGCGGCAATCCCCACGTCGCGGATAGAGAAAGACAGATATCGCCCGGCCGGAATAAAATAGAGTCGGGAGAAATCTGCAGCGGAGCAACAGCCGGACGAGAGCTCGAGGCCGGAGCTGCGAAATTGATCTTCCGCCAAAGGATGCGAGCAACTGCCTTTCCGCCGCTCCGGAAATCTCTCAGCGCCTGGATCGCCTCATTTCCGATCCATTTCTTTATTCGCCGCCGGAGGCTAACTTTTGAGAAGTGGCGAGAACGCGAACCAATTCCTGCCGCGATAGCTGCTGCGTTAAGAGCACCCTCCTCACCCGTGCGCGAAGATCGAATGTACTTCAGAACGGCAAGCGGAAGCATATCGACATCCACTTGCTGAAGCGCTCGTTCAGAGCGAACAAAGGCAAAAAGGCGAATGTCATCCCGAGATTCCAGCAATTCCGACAGAACATTCACGACGGTCCGCTGAATTCCCGTCAGGTACGGATGCTCCCAATCGCGGATATCCGTCACATCAAACCAAAGCGTCATTGAATAACTCAAACAATACCGGGAAGCTTACTGCCTGATGATAGCATGCAACGTCCCAAACTTCTTTCGAATTATGACCCAGCCGTCCATCAGGCTACCCAGTGACGCGTTAACGATTCCAATCCTCGCTATGCGACAGACTGATACGCAGCGATAACGTCCTCGACCGCGCCGAAGGCCTTGATACTTCCTCGATCCATCCAAAGGCCCTTGTTGCACCAGCGGCGACACAATTCCAGATTGTGGGACGCCAGCACGAGAACGCTCGCCTTCTGAACGAAGGAGTCAATGCGCTCTCTCGCCTTGATCATGAAATGAGCGTCGCCCGCCAAAATCCACTCGTCCATCAGCAGGATTTCGGGCTCGTAACAGGTCGCAACCGCAAACGTCAGCCGCAATATCATTCCCGATGAATACGTCCGCACGGGCATATCAAGATAATCACCCAACTCGGTGAAATCGACGATAAGCGGCAACAGGCGCTCGATCTCCCTTGAAGAAAGACCGAGCAGCAATCCGCGCATGCGAATGTTATCGTAACCACTCAGATCGCTGTCGATGCCAAGACCGTTATCGAACATTGGCGAGATCCGGCCACGAATGTGTACGGTACCGGCAAATGGCTCGTAAATCCCCGCCATGACCCGCAGCAGCGTCGTCTTTCCCGCGCCATTCGCACCGATCAGAGCGAGCCGGTCCCCTCGATCGAGGGAAAAGGAAACATCGCGCAACGCATCGATGGTGATGCGATCGTTGGCATCGCGGGCGATACGGCCGGCCGAGCTCCGCGACAGGATCACCTTTTTCAGGGAGCGCGATCCTCCATGATAAACCGGGAAAGACACATTCACATTGTCCAGGCGAAGGATCGCCTGTTCTGCGCCGGTCTCTTGTGACTGCGACATCGGCCTACACCCAATACGAGATGCGAGCGCGAAAACGGACGAAGAACGCAATCGCGAATGCCACATTCAACACGGTAATCAAAGCAACGGCATAATAGTTCTCCGCGGACGGCAATTGCCCCAACAAAGGCGCGCGGACGATTTCGACAAGATGAAAAAACGGATTCAACGTCATCAGGTTTGCATGGTCGCCCAGTAATTCAGGCTTCCACATGATCGGCGTAATAAAGAACAGAATCTGAATGAAGCTTGCGATGACCTGCGGAATATCGCGAAAGCGTGCAGACATCATGCCGAGATACATGCTGGCCAGCGCACCATTGATGGTCACCAGCATGAACCCCGGAATCGCGTAGAGCGCGACGCTGCCGGGCCATATCTGGAAGTAGATGAGGACACCGAAATAGATTACAAAATTGTGGGCAAAGATAATGACTTTGCTCCACATGAAGCGCAGCACGTAGACCGAGAACGGCAGCCGAATTTGCTTGATGTAGGACTCAGCTCCCGTGAAAAGCGAGCCGGCTTCAGACAGGATCGAGCTGATGTAACCCCAGATCAGCAATCCCGCGCACAGAAACGGCATAAAGTCGCGCAGCTCGGACTTAAATATCTTTGAGTAAACAATACCCAGCGACACAACCATGATGGCCATGCTTGCCGTCAGCCAAAGCGGACCAAGCAGCGAGCGCCGGTAACGCTGCAGGATATCGTTCCAGCCGAGCTTTCCCCAAAGCGTCCACAATGAAAGGCCGTCAATGGCATCCTGCAACGCCATTCCCGCCTGACTGCGCGCCTGCCCTTGCCTGGCCATCAACATCAACGCTTACCCGCCCCGCGCCTCGTGCACTTCGCCATTGCTCACCGAGTCGCGCAACGACGTTGAAGGGCTTCCTTATAGACTTCTTGCATGCGGCTTAGAAACAGAGTTTGGCTGAATTCAGCGCGGACGCGCTCTTTCCCGGCCTTGCCCAAACTAGCCGCGTAGCCAGGCTGGTCCAACAGACGACGGAGCGCTTCCGCAAGCGCAACCGGCTGGCCGGGTGGCACGGTAAGCCCCTCCATGCCATCCCGCGCCACATTCGGGACCGCCGTTGCAAGAGCCGTGTTCACGACTGGCTTGCCTGCAGACATGGCCTCCAGTTGGACGATGCCGAAAGCCTCGGCTTCTGTAACGGACGGAAACGCAAACACCTTGGCAGCGTGAATGTACTGCTTGACCTCGTGGGACTCGAGCACGCCCAAGAATTTTACCCGGTCAAGGACACCGAGCTCTTCCGCAAGTTTGATGAGGTTAGGCTTAAGCTGCCCCTCGCCGATGATCACAGCGTGTGCATCCACATTCCGCATCGCGCGAAGGAAGACCTCGTAGCCCTTATAGCTGACGAGCCGGCCGACGGCGACGACAAGCCTGGGATGTTTCCTTTGCAGGTCGTCGACAGCCTGTTGCTCTCCCGGGTTCAATTTTTCCCAGTACTCATTGTCGCACCCGTATGGAACGACGATGCATTTCTCAAAAAATGCTTTCAGGAAGGGGGATTTGTCGACGATGACACGATCGGAAACGATAATCTTGTCGGCTCGCTTGAGTGAATTCCGAATGAACGGCGCCAAAATCCGCATCAGCCACGGCCGACCGATCACCTCCGCATGCCAATGCACGATCAGGACCGTGTCCCTTGGCATCAGCAGAACCCCGATATCCGTCAACGGAAAGGGCGCGTGATGAACCACAATATCAGTTGACCGCGCTCGCTCGACGAGCCTGAACGGAAAAGTCGGCGCCAATGGCGTAGACATGACCGTCCCGATGGACGAGACCGCTTCGACGTTCACTCCCTCGAATTCATACTTGCGTCCAATGCCGCGCTGACAAGCGACAAGAACGTCCGTCTTGAAACCCAGCCGCTGGAGCATCGCCAACATCGCTATAACAGACGGGATACCGCCGTAGACATTGGGAAGATAGACTTTGTAGGCATGAAGGATTCGCATCAGGATTCAACGCTGCGGCAGCCACCGTCCGGCTTTTCACCCAACGATATACCATCCTTGATGAAGGCAGTCTGTGCTTTCACCATCATCGAAACAAGCGCATGAAAATCGACATTTGGCTGCCAGTTCAACACGGAACGGATTTTGGCGGTGTCCGCGCGTGTATAGCGACTATCGACCTTGCGGATAAGTCCGGGATCCACAACGACGTGGTCCGTCCACTTATGACCGACCAGGCCGAATGCCTGGCGGCAAAAATCCTCAATCGAATGGTCCCGACCTGTGCCGATAACGTAATCATCAGCTGTGGGATGCTGAACGATCAACCGCATTGCTTCCACATAGTCGCCGGCAAAACCGAAATCCCGCCGCACGCTCAAATCACCCAAGGCCATTTTCCCGTCTAGCAGTATCGGCCGGCCGCGCTCGTCGGCTTCGGGCGTTTCGCTCAAGCCGAGTGACACAGCGGCGGCGGCATAGGCGATCTTCTGCGACACGTACGAGAGCGGACGCTTCGGACTCTCGTGATTGAACAGAATGCCGGTCGAAACATGCAATCCGTATTGTGCCCGATACGCACCGACGATCCGATGAGCATAGAGCTTCGCAGCGCCATAAGGCGACTTGGGAGCGCATAACGTCTGCTCGTTTTGAGCGTGATCGGCCACATCTCCGAAGATCTCGGACGACGAGGCCTGAAATAAACGGCAGCCCGGCTTGTGCTTGAGCAGAAGCTCGCAAATATCCTGCGGGACAAACGCATTGACGTCGGCCGTCTCCCGTGGCGAGCCCCAGCTCTGGATCGGACGCGAGACAGCGGCGAGATTGTAAATCTCGTCCGGCATTACAGTCGCAATCAGCGAGTCGAGGAAGTCACGATCCGCAGGATCACCAACGTGCCAGGACGTCCCGTCCCGATGCAAATTTGGATGAGTCTGACGGCGCGACTGGGCGTGCACGATACACCCCTGCTGGCGAAGCAGGTTGATAAGATAGTAGCCGTCCTGGCCGGAAGCCCCTGTGACTAAAACTTTACTCAAAAAGAATCCTCGATTCCAAACAACTTATAGCTGCAGCAATGTCGCCCAGACATAAGAAAGTTCTGAAGAACTGTTGCTCAGCTATGCAGAAATTGGTGAGGCGTATCTCGTTTCAGAAATCATTCATTGTAGTTGAAATGCTTAAAGCCGTGCTGCTTCACGAGTTCGTCACGTTGTGCAGCCTTCAAATCCTCTCTCATCATCTCGGTGACCAGTTCGACGAAAGATGTCGTCGGTGACCACCCGAGTTTTTGGTATGCCTTTGTCGGATCGCCCAAAAGCGTCTCCACCTCCGCGGGCCGGAAGTATCGCGGATCGACTTCGACGATACATCGTCCCGTCGCAACCTCGTACCCCTTTTCGTCAACGCCCTCGCCTTCCCAACGAATGGCGATGTCGACCTCTCTTGCAGCGACTTCCAGAAACTCGCGAACCGAGTGCTGTTCGCCGGTCGCGATGACATAATCCTCCGCTACATCCTGCTGCAACATCCGCCATTGCATCTCGACATAGTCACGCGCGTGCCCCCAATCGCGAAGCGCATTCAGGTTGCCGAGATAAACCTTCTCCTGAAGACCGAGCTTGATGCGAGCCAACGCACGCGTAATTTTTCGGGTGACGAAGGTCTCGCCGCGGATTGGGGATTCATGATTGAAGAGAATGCCGTTGCAGGCGAACAGACCGTAAGCCTCGCGGTAGTTCACGGTGATCCAGTACGCGTACAGCTTCGCGACAGCGTAAGGCGATCGCGGGTAAAAGGGCGTCGTTTCCTTCTGGGGGATTTCCTGGACGAGTCCGTACAACTCGGACGTTGAAGCTTGATAAAATCGAGTCTTCTTTTCAAGTCCAAGAATGCGGATCGCTTCGAGTATCCGCAGCGGCCCCAGCGCATCCGAATTGGCGGTGTACTCAGGCTCCTCGAACGACACCGCGACATGACTCTGTGCGGCGAGGTTGTAGATTTCGTCCGGCTGGACTTCCTGCACGATGCGAATGAGGCTCGACGAATCCGTCAGATCGCCATGATGAAGCGTGAGATCGTAACCCTTGTCATGCGGATCATGATAGAGATGGTCAATGCGGTCAGTGTTGAAAAGCGATGTGCGCCGCTTGATCCCATGGACCGAATATCCCTTGGATAGCAATAACTCCGCAAGGTATGCGCCGTCCTGGCCGGTGATACCTGTAATAAGCGCGGTTTTCTTCATTTAATCCTATGACCTTCATTATCGCGAACGTGCCGTTTGCATCATCATGCCATCATCGGCAGTTAAATCATACTGAGTCGAGCTTCCCGCCACGCTACTGCGGCCTAAGCGACACGCGGCGGCTGAGCAGACCATTGATCCATCCCAACAGGTTTGCGGGGGCGTCTACGATCACGCCACGCATGATCATCCAGACACTGCCGACGCTGACCGCCGCCAGCATGAAGTACTGAACGAATACAGCAGCAGGCTGCGACGTTGACATAGTCGAAAGGCCGAAGCCTGCGATACGCAGAACGAGAATGCCGACCACAAGAACCCCGATGGCAAAGTTGCGATTCTGCCGCGTCGTACGCGGAGCGCCGAGAATGGCAAATGCCATCAAGACGAAGACGAAGGGATAGATCGGCGCAAAAATCCGATCATGTAGTTCGGACCGAAATTCTCCCGGAATCCGCTTGAAGACAGGGTCGTCAGGCGGCGGCGAAATCAGATCACCCATCGACCTCTCGCGCGGGCCGTACGTCACACTCTGGACGGCATTCGAGAACTGGGACAGATCGAACGCGTAGCTGGCGAATGCAACAAGAGCAGGCTCGCGTTTGCCGGTTTCGAAACGCTGGAGATTGCCGTCCTGAAGAATGAGAAACGAGCCCCGTTCATTCTTCTGAACCGTGCCGCGATCCGCGAGAATATCGATCCGTTCCGATGGATTGCGCTGGTCATCGATGAAAATCCCGACGAGAAGCCCGCCGGGCTGCCGGCCCTGGATGCGGATCGTCAACGGGCCGAGCTTCTGGAATTCACCGGGCCGGAGGATATTGGTGAGGACGTCGGCGCCGATCTCGGTCTGCCATCGCCGCAAGGCGCGCATGCATTCAGGCGCCAGATAAAGCGAGAGAAACGCGACAAGCAGGCTGACCACGCATGTCGCAAACAGAAACGGACGGAGAAGCCTGCCGGGCGACAGCCCTGCGGCGTTCATCACGATGATTTCGGAGTCGGTCGCAAGCCTGTTGAGAGTGTGCATGACCGCAATAAGCAGCGCGATCGGCGAAATGATCATCGCCAACAGCGGTATGGCCAGTCCCGTAACGCCGAGAAACACCAGTATCGACTGGCCCTGCCCTGTCATCAAATCGATGCCGCGCAGCGCTTGCGTGATCCATATGACTCCCGTCAATGAGACGACAATCAACAAGAACGCCAGCAACGTCGTTCGCACGATATAGCGGTCGATTGCGCTCATCCAGCTTCCGGATACAGTCCGATTCGAAGACGGCCATGACCGCCACACAGAAGTTATCACCTTGAGCTATATCGCATATTTTCCACCACCCGCACCTAAAAAATAGCAACAAAGAGGCATAATGTACGCCGTCATCAAGCGGGAACTGACCGATGTCTGGCTCGGCTTTTTCGTATGGACCGGTCCGATTCGACCGCTCGCGCAGGCGGCACGGCAAAAAGGCACCGAGAATTTCGCCATTATCGCTGCGGCTGCTTTGCCATGGTCAACGTCCGTGGCTTCATCGTGCGCGCTGGCCTTTTTGATCGGCTTTCTGACGACAGTAAAACCATCGGCCTTCTTTCGCTCGCTGAAACACCCCGCAAGCATGGCAGCGCTGGGGCTATGTTTCGTCGCCCTGCTCGGAGTCCTCTGGGCCGTCGAGATTACCTGGCCGGAAAGGCTTCGCGGCCTGACGCCGATGGGAAAACTTCTCGGCATTCCGATATTGATCTACTGCTTCAGCCAATCCGATCGCGGTCGATACGTCTTCTACGCCTTTGTCGCATCTTGCACGGTTCTGATGCTGTACTCGTGGATCGTCTTGTTTTGGCCGGGTCTGTCGATCCACTACAAGGTCGATCAGCCGGGCGTACCGGTGAAAAACTACATCGACCAAAGTCAGGGCTTCGTGTTCTGCGCATTCGCGCTCGCTGCCGTGGCTGTGGAAAGTTTACGAAAACGGCAGCAGGCAATTGCCATTTCAGCTGCGCTCATCGCCATCGCGCTGCTGGCGAATCTCGCTTTCGTCAACGTCTCGCGAACCGCACTGGTGTATTCACCTGTCCTCGCGGCGCTGTTTGCATATCGCTATCTTGACCGCAGGACATTCTGGATCGCATTTCCTGTCCTTCTTGCCGCCATCGCCGGCCTCTGGGCGATTTCTCCAAACCTGCAGCATAAGGTCTCCGCCGCGTTTACCGAATACCGGACGCCAAAAACCGACCAAGGACCGACGTCCGTGGGTCAAAGACTTGAGCTTTGGAGTAAATCGATCGAGTTCATAAAAGCCGCTCCGATCATCGGTCATGGCACTGGTTCAGCGAAACCCCTGTTCGTGCGTGATGCCGGTGGCAAGACCAGCCTGCCCACGGGCATCATCGGAAACCCGCATAATCAGACTCTTCTATTTGTCATCCAGTGGGGACTTGTCGGAGGACTGGCACTCTACGCGATGTGGATCGTTCACCTGCTGACATTTCGCGGCGAAGGTGTGGTCGCCTGGATCGGACTGGCAGCAGTCGTTCAGAATATCCTGAGCTCGCTTTTCAACTCGCATCTCAGCGACTTCTATCAGGGCTGGCTCTATGTCCTCGCCGTCGGCATCGCTGCAGGGACAATAAAGAGAGCGGCAAACTCTCAGGGAGAATCTGCCGCTCCTAATCTGAACCGCGCGTGATTTGAATCAGGTCCGCGTCAGCGTGATATTGGCGCCCTTGAACTCGCTTCCTGATGAGCGGATCACAACCGTTTGGGAATTTCCTTTTGTTGTCGCCACAAGGTCCGCCGAGAACGTGCCGGCACTCACGACGACCTGAAACCGTCCGCCGGCCGTTGTGCCCTGAACGTCGCCGCTGACATTCCGGGTGGATTCGCTCCAGGTCCCGGACAATTTCCCGCCATTGGCAACGACGTTGCTGGTCAACTCGATCTTGTAGCTGTCGCTTGCGCAACGCAGGATTTGCTGAAGAGCGTTGCCGTCCTCTCGGACGGCATAGGTTGCGCGGCAACGGATGGCCTCACGCGCGCCGCCCTCGAACGAGATTGTCCCCTTGCCTGACCAGACGCCTGACATTCCGGCGAACGGCTGCGCCGACTGCGCCTGCGCTCCAACGGAGAGCAATGACAACGAAAGAAGAGAGGCCATCGCCATACGACGACCGATTGCTTCAAACAAAAACATTGCACCTCGCATTATGACAATTCCGCACCACGAAAAACGATGCAGAAGCCCGGGTCGCTAACCTCGGACGAATGGAATCGGTTCCCATCATAGGCCTCGAATAAGGATGAATTTTGAGCGACGGATTTAGTCATCGAATCAACCTCTTGTGAAAAGATGAGGAGCAGTTGATCGATTGGCCCCGCTTCTGGCATCGGCCTTATCCGGTAACCGGATGACGACGAACATGCACCACCGCTTGCTTCTAAGCCATCATCCCAAGGCTTCGCCTAGAACCAGCATTCACAAACTTCCTTTCAATGTTGATTCAATTCACCTACCCGGGGAACCCCTCCATCCCTTTTTTGCGCTAGCCGCGGACTTCCGGTTGGTGCATCTACGAGCCTGGAAGCACATTGGCTCACTAGGTGCCTAAGGCCTGAATAGTGCGAATGCGCGGATGTCCCCGGAGCAGCTTCCAGCAGCTCAAGAGTACGTCTGCGGCACCTGTGGAAGTTCCAATTCACTGGATTACGATCGATCTGAAAGATCGTACTATCCAAGCCCGTTCGATAGGGTCACGTCCCGGAAGAAGGCGGACATCTAATGGATCAACGAGAAGAAATTGCCGCGCTAAAGGACCGCAATGCGGAGCTCGAAGCAAGGATGAATCTTGCGACGGCCCTTCTGCATGATTCGATGTCGTCTCTAAGTTGGCGAATTGTACATCGATATCGGCAGGTTGCCGACAAATGGAGGTGGCGTCGATCGCGCGATCGCAATCACGCATGAATATGGTGATGAGCGAAAACACTAAAGAAAATCCACCCTACCTTTCGATCGTCGTATTGAACTGGAATCTCGGGAGGATGACGCAGGAATGCCTAGCGAGCATCCGAACCCATACGCTTGGGGTCGAGTACGAAATTGTCGTCGTCGACAATGGCAGCAATCCCGATGAAAAATCGATCGTTCGGCGCGCCTGCAATCTTCACAACGCCCGGCTGATCGAGCTCAATCAGAATCTTTATTTTGGAGAAGCCAACAACATTGGAGTTGAGGCCGCGCGCGGGCAGCTTGTTCTGCTCCTGAACAACGACGTCGTGGTAACGCCGGGATACATTGGACCGCTCCTGCACGCGCTGGAGACCGCGCATCGCGCGGGGGCCGTAGGTGCAGAGCTTAGATATCCAGATGGCCGGCTACAGGAGGCCGGAGGGTATGTTCGCCCGGATGGCTGGACAATTCGCCATGGCCTGGCCCGGTCCCCGGCCAATGTCTTGTCCGACCCAGGATTGCATATCGTCGATTACTGCTCCGCCGCTTGCTTGTTGCTGCGCCGTGACACCTTCCTGGAGGCAGGCGGCTTCGATCCGTTGTTCGATCCCGGATACTTTGAAGATGTTGATTTGATGCTGCGCCTTCGGGCAATGGGATTGTTCACTTACTACTGCGCGGGCACCGCCGTCATACACAAGGAAAGTGCGACGTCGAAGACGCTCTGGAGCAGCCCTCGCCGGACAGCCATCATTCATCGCAACCACCGCAAGTTCATCGAACGATGGGGTGAGTACATCGCAGGTCGCGTATTCGGCTCAGCTCCACTTCCGCATTTTGAGCGGATTCGCTGGTCGGCACAGGGCAACGCGCCCGATCCGGCACGAAATCTTTTCCTGAGAGGGCCCGGACTCATCGGCCGCAATCAGACGTGGTCCCACATCGTTCAGGTGGCCGGTGCTTTACGAAACAGCGTTCATGTCACCTTCGTTGCAGACGAGGCATGTAGCCGCTGCCGCGTATACGCCATTGCACGAGCCTGGAAGCAGGACCTCGGCGAATTTTCAGTGGTGCGGGCATCCGATGTCGATCAGCAGGCGTACAACACGAAGGTTTTTCCTTGCGCCGGATCACCAGGAGAGAACTGAAATCGCTTGCGGCGACGGCCCACTGTTGAGCCATGTTAAGGACGCTCTCGGCCGCGTGAACTTACATTCCCAATCGCCTACAGCTTCGCTCTGACGATGCGCGTGCGTCTGGCCCGCGCTAATACTTACCCTTGTAAATCCTTCAGATCATTGACGTAGTCGGGAGCGCGCACTACAACCCTGCGTCGAGTACGCAACGCTTTGAGCCGTATAGCTGGTATTGATGAGCGGCGTTGCAGCCTATGGCCATGGCTGCAATCTTCGAGGACCCATTGAAATGGCTGTCGTGACCTCCCTGCGAGCAGACGAAAATCATCCCATTCTTGTTACGGGCGGCGCAGGGTTCATCGGCGCGAATTTCGTTCTCGACTGGCACGCTAACGAGCCCACGCCAATCGTTACACTCGATAAACTCACTTACGCCGGCAATCTCCACAATCTCGCAAGCCTGCAAGCCAACGAGCGGCACTCGTTCTTCCACGGCGACATCGGTGACGTGGAATTCGTCAGATCTCTACTGTCGAAAATAAAGCCACGGGCGATCGTCAACTTCGCAGCCGAGTCTCACGTCGATCGTTCAATTCTGGGTCCGGAAGATTTCATTACGACCAACATCGTCGGCACATTCCGCTTGCTCGAAACCGTGCGTGAGTACTGGACCGGGCTGCCGCATCGCGACAAGGACGTTTTCCGCTTTCTTCATGTGTCAACCGATGAAGTTTATGGATCTCTGTCGGCAGAGTCCGCTCCATTCAACGAAGCGAGCCCCTATTCACCCAACAGTCCCTATTCCGCTTCAAAAGCTGCGTCCGATCACCTCGCGCGCGCATGGCATCACACCTACGGCCTGCCCGTCATCATCACCAACTGCTCCAACAACTACGGCCCCTACCAGTTTCCCGAGAAGCTTATTCCGCTGATGATTCACCACGCGCTGGCCGGCAAGCCTCTGCCGGTTTATGGCGATGGCCTGCAGATTCGCGATTGGCTCTATGTGACCGACCATTGCGCCGCCATTCGCGCCGTTCTCCGCGACGGATTGCCTGGACACACCTATGCGATCGGTGGAGACAGCGAGAAAAGCAATCTCGATGTGGTGCACACGATTTGCGATGTGCTCGACCAGGAGCGCCCCTCTGCGAACGGCTCATACCGCCAGCAGATCACATTCGTGGCTGACCGGCCCGGACATGATCGCCGATACGCCGTCAATACCGCGAAGATTCGCCAGGCGCTCGGCTGGCATCCTCGCGAGTCCTTCGAGTCGGGACTTCGCAAAACGGTGCGCTGGTATCTCGACAACTCCGCCTGGACCGAGGACGTGGTTGCAGGAAGCTATCGCGATTGGCTTGGCCGGAATTACTCGGCACGATGATGGGCGCCCGTTACTCAATAACAATCAAGAAGCCGTGAGATCGAGACCACTATGAAGCGCAAGGGTATCGTACTGGCCGGTGGCACAGGAAGCCGTCTCCATCCGGCGACACTGTCAGTCTCCAAACAATTGCTGCCGATTTTCGATAAGCCGATGATCTACTATCCGCTGTCGACGCTGATGCTGGCAAATATCCGGGATATTCTGATCATCTCCACCCCGCAGGATGTTCCACGGTTCGAGCAGCTGCTGGGCACCGGTGAAAAATGGGGACTTAACATTCAGTATGCCGTGCAGCCTTCGCCAGACGGATTGGCTCAGGCGTTCCTGATCGGAGAAGAGTTCATCGGCAACGCGCCAAGCGCGCTTGTGCTCGGCGATAACGTTTTCTATGGACATGATTTCTCCCACCTTCTTGCCAAAGCGTCCCAGCGTGACACCGGTGCAACAGTCTTCGCGTATCACGTCCACAACCCCGAGGATTACGGCGTCGTCGAGTTCGACCCCTCCGGGAAAGCTTTGCGGCTTGAGGAGAAGCCGGCCCGCCCCAAATCCAATTATGCTGTGACCGGTCTGTATTTTTACGATGCTCAAGTCGCAGCTCTTGCAAAGACGCTCAGGCCCTCGCGGCGCGGCGAGCTTGAGATTACCGACCTCAATCAGCTCTACCTGGACAAGAAGCAGCTCTCGGTGGAAATTCTCGGGCGCGGACACGCATGGCTCGACACGGGAACGCATGAAACCCTTCTCGAGGCCGGCCAGTTCATCGCTACCCTTGAAAAAAGACAGGGATTGAAAGTGTCATGCCCGGAAGAAATTGCGTGGCGAAACGGGTGGATCAGCGACGCGGAGCTTGAAGAGCTTGCGGCCGCGCTGAAAAACAACAGCTACGGCCAGTACCTTTACAGCCTGCTATCCCATGGAATTTTCTGATGATCGCCTCCGCACTGGCCATTCCGGATGTGATCATGTTTGCGCCGAAGATGTTTCAGGACAAGCGCGGTTTCTTCTTCGAAAGCTTCAACGCGAAAGTGTTCTCTGAAGCGACCGGCTCTCACGTCAGTTTTGTACAGGATAACTTCTCCCGCTCTGCTCGGGGAGTTCTGCGTGGCATGCACTATCAGGTCTCGCGCCCGCAGGGGAAATTTGTCCGCGTGACGTCAGGCGAAGTCTTCGATGTGGCGGTCGACATTCGACGGGGCTCGCCCACTTTCGGCAAATGGGTTGGCGCGCATCTTTCGGAAACCAATGGAAGGGCGCTCTGGATTCCCGAAGGCTTTGCGCACGGCTTTCTCGTTCTTTCTGAGACCGCCGATTTCCAATACAAGGTGACGGACTACTGGTATCCGGAACATGAGCGATGCCTCCGGTTCGACGATCCGGACGTTGCAATCGAGTGGCCAGCCATCTCATTGCCATCACCGACACCTGTCTCTCCCATTCTGTCCGAAAAGGACAGGCAGGGAGCCGCGCTGAACGGGCTGGAGCTTCTCTAGGCGACAAGGCAAGCTTCGCAGGTATCTCGCAAGACCTTGCTAGAAGGGGATGAAATCTTGACCAGCCCGCTCGCCCTGAAAATCGCCCGTGAATACGGAACGCCTGCCCTTGTCATCGACATGGATCGCGTCGAACGCAACATCGCGCGCGCTCAGAAAATCTGCGACGACGCCGGCGTCGCCAACCGGCCCCATATCAAGACCCACAAAAGCCCCCTCCTCGCGCAGCTTCAGATCAAGGCCGGAGCGAAAGGCATCACCTGCCAGAAGCTGGGCGAAGCGGAAGTGATGGCGCAAGCTGGTATCGACGACATCCTCATCAGCTACAACCTCATCGGTGATGAAAAAATGGCGCGTCTCGGCGCGCTACTGGCCAAGACGAACGTCACAGTCGCGGCGGACAATGCTGTCGTCATTGCCGGATTGCCGGCCGCGGCGGCGGTTGCAGGACGCGCCCTGCCGGTCGTGATCGAGTGCGACACCGGCCGCAAACGTGCTGGCGTCGAGACGCCTGCGGAGGTCATCGCGCTGGCCAGCCAGATTGCCGGCACGCCGGGACTCTCGTTCGCCGGGCTGCTGATGTACCCGACCGAAACAGGCTGGACCGAAGCCCAACGCTTCCATGACGACGCATTGACTGGCCTTCGACAGTTGGGGCTCGATCCGGCCATCGTATCAACCGGCGGATCGCCAAACCTGAAAAACGTCGGCAAGCTCAGGGGCGCGACCGAGCATCGGCCCGGCACTTACATCTACAACGATCGTATGCAGGTCGCCGCCGGCGTGGCCACGTGGGACGATTGCGCCCTGCACGTCTATTCAACCGTAGTCAGCCGCGCCGCGCCCGATCGCGGGATTCTCGATGCAGGTTCAAAGACGCTTACGGCCGACACGGGCGGGCTCGAGGGTTACGGGCTGATCCTCGAACATCCGGAAGCACGGATCGCCCGCTTTGCTGAAGAGCACGGCTTTCTCGATCTGGCAAAAAGCAACACGCGGCCGGCGGTGGGCGACGTCGTCCGTATCGTGCCGAACCATGTCTGCGTCGTCGTGAACATGTCCGATGAAGTCGTCATGGTCCGGGGCGATGAGATCGTCGGCATCCTCCCCGTCGCCGCCCGGGGGAAGCTTAGATAATCCCGGGAAAGAGTTCACCCTGCGGCGGATCAGCGCCGATTGTATCCCGGGCTGACCGTGTTCTTGAGCTGGATCAGAAGCGTAAAAACCCATGCGAGGCCGTAAAGGCCGGCCAGTCCAAGCGCCGTCCAGCGGTCGATCAGCGACAGGCCTGCCCAGTACCAGACGCGATAGATCCACAGCCCTGCGGTCGCCAACCCCAAGAGGCAAACAAGCAGCCTCAGGCCCTGGCTGTTCGCGACACCGACTGCGGCGAAGAGGATCGTTGCCGGGATGAGAAACATCTGGCAGGCGGAAATCAAGGTCTCGTTCATGGAAGCTCTCCGGCGAATCGCAGGAATTTTAGATCATTCATCGGCCGTGCTGCGAATGCGGCGATATGAGCCGGGTGCAATCGGGTTTCAGTGCCCCGGAAAGGGGGCTGCGGCACCACAAATCGCAGGTCCTCCCCTTCTTGCGCGGGGGCCTGAAGGAGGCTACAGGATCGGGGCCTCTTGGCACGGTTCGGAGCGTAGCGCAGCCCGGTTAGCGCACTAGTCTGGGGGACTAGGGGTCGGAGGTTCAAATCCTCTCGCTCCGACCATTTTCCAAATAAAATCAAATCCTTACGAACCCACATCAACTCCTGACGGGGCGACTACGAACTGTCGCGGCACGTCGGTTTCAGATGTAAGGACATCTCGCACAACTTCGAACACCGCAACGCGCGGGATCGTGGGGCCGCGGAACGCAATCGCGATCCTGCTATCCTTGAGAGAGGATGGTGAACGTCAATCGAGATTGACCTACCGGAGTGAGCGGCAATCTAACTGGTCGCGCCGCAGTGAATGGCAAGATGCTCCGCCAGCGGCGCGAGATGCTCGCGAAAGCGAACCACCTCTGTGTAAATTCCCGCCGACACCTGCTTCTCGCCATACGATTCATAGACGCACGGGTGTGAAAAGCGATTTCCGATATCGAGGCCGTAACGCACAGGCCGGAGGCATTCCACCCGGAAAACATCAACGTCGTGAACCTTGAAGACCCGCTCGATTTCCTTTGCCATCTCGGGATAGGACCGGGCCGCATCCATCTTACGCGCATACGCATCGTCATCCAGCTTCAGGACGATCGCCTCGCTGAGATCTTCGGCCGGACATTCCTGCGGCGGCGCCTCGACCGGGTACTCCAGGTTTGTCAGCCGGGGACCGCCTCGCTGATCGATGCGCAGAAGCGCTGCGTTAAGCAGGATGCGACACACATCATGACCGGGATTGACACCCTCGACTGCGTCACCCGCCACATAAGTCACACGCTCGCGCAGCAGCGCAGACGCGAGTTCCTCGACCAGCCGTTCGAACACATCATACTCGCCGGAAAGAAGAGCCTGATAGAGCTGCCGGTCAGACATCGCACCATAGATCGAGCCGCTTCTGGCTCCGGCGCTCTTCAGTACGACCGTGGTGGAAGCGAGACGTGAATGATCGGTGTGTCCGGAGCCATCGGTGAGAACGAACGTCACAGGACGCGCGCGCTCAAGCCAATGATGAATGCGAAGCTCGTGACCCGGATGCGCGATTACGAGAGCCGCGCGTTCTCTGGTCCACTTGCTTGCGGATTCTTCTGCGACGACAATTTGAATTTGAGAACCTCGATGGCGGAAAAGGACTCGCCCGCGAACCGATGAGTCACTATTCTCGCGCGAATTAACACGTCTTTATCGAGTTGATAACGGCTCGGTCAAGGATCGTTTTTCGGTGCCTGTTAGATTCATATGAACAAAACTGGCACAGCTCAGCAATATGCCGAGCCATTCCCAGCAACGGCAGAGAGGGATGCCGCCGCGCTTTCCACGCGATGGCTTGCGGAACTGTGCGGCTTGCCGTCTCCACATTGCCTCCCTCACCTAGCTAGTATCCTGATCGCGCAGGGAGAGCACGCAACGGAAGCCGCAGCGCACATCGGCTGGTGGAGCCGGCATCCAAACGCGGACAGCCAATTCGCTCGCCTGGTTGGCCCGATTCCGGACATTCCAGATTCTCAGCTGTTCGGAGCGCTGAATCAAAGGGGTTACGACGGCATCTTGTACAAAATGGATGACAAAGTTATCGGCCACTGTTTTTTCCAGCGGCACGGCACCGAGTTGCACGCGTTCTCCGTGTGGATCAGCGAGCAGCACCGCGGTCGAACCTTTATGGCGATTGCGTGCTTCGATTTCATGGCCTATGCGTCGACGTGCCCCGGCATCGTAAGGGCCAGAGTTGGGACCGGGCATCCGGGAGACAGGATTCTCCGGCCATTGAAGCTTTTCAGCGACGACCTTGGGTGGCGCGTGCGCAAAGGTGCCTGGGTCGATTTTTGCGCGCCAGACCCCGCTCGCAGCGCATAGCCTCGTAATTGATGGATTGAAAAGTTAGCCGTTTGAAAATTCTGATTACAAATATACGTCTGGCGATACGAAGCGGCACCGAAATTGTCGTGCGGGATTTGGCACTCCGCCTTTCAGAACGGCAACACGAGGTGGCCGTCTATGCGCCAACGATCGGTGCGCTTGCTGAGGAAATGAAAGATCGCGGGATTGCCGTCGTCGACAACCTCTCAAAGCTCCAGTATGTGCCCGATGTTATCCATGGACATCACACCCCAACTACGGGTGAAGCGATCATCGCTTTTCCAAAGACGCCGGCCATCTGGATTTGCCATAGCGCATCAGCTTGGTTTGACGCGGCGCCGCGTTTCTCACAAGTTCTGCGCACGTTTGCAGTAGATGAAACCTGCAAGGCCCGCCTTGTAAAATCCGACGGGATCCCCGCCGACAAGATCGAGATATTACATAACGCCGTAGATCTTCGTCGCCTTCAACAACGCCCACACACCCTTCCCGCCAAACCGCTGCGCGCGCTCTCGCTGGTCAAGCACAGCGGTCCGGAAACAGTCATCGCCGAAGCGTGTCAGCAGGCAGGTTTGCAATTTGAGGCTTACGGACACGGCGTCGGGAAGCCGGTTGATAACATCGAGCAACGATGTGCCGAAGCTGACATCGTATTCGCCACAGCCCGCACTGCATTGGAGGCCATGGCCTCCGGCGCCGCCGTCGTTCTTATTGACGGCCGTGGCTTTGGCGGGCTCGTCACGACCGCAAACTATGATCTGGGACGACGCCTCAACTTCGGGGGAGGCATGCTTGTTGAGCAACCGACGCTAGCGGCGCTGACCGATGCGATCCGCGCATACAATGCGCCAAATTCTGAAGCAGTAAGTCAGCGTGTGAGGCAAGATGCCGACCTGGATCGGACAATCCTGCAACTCGAGGATATTTATAGCTCTGTCATCCAGGAAAGTGCCGGACGCGCTTTCGATCCGGATGTTCTGCGTCACGAGCAAATCCAGTTCTGCCGGTCCTACGTTGGTAAATTGGAGCCAACAGGGCAATGGGCCGAAGAACGGGACTATTACCTGTCCGAGCACGAGCAACTCCGCAGCGCAATGCAGGCTCTCGAACGCACGAGATCGGTCCGACTTGCGAAGGCGTTGCGTCGCCTTCTAGGTTAGAGTGCAAACTAGTCCTTGCCGCCGCAGTACCGGTTGCTGAACCGTCGCCGATTGTTGCTTCTGAAAACTCCTTCACTGTGCATACTGACCTCGCCCGGTTGCACCGCGCCTGCGACCCAACAGGAAACTCTGTTCAATGCCCCGCTGCTGCATCGTAACGGCATACCAAGGTGACGAATTTGCCAAGCTCGCCACCCTGACGCTTCCACGAATGGAGGCGTTTGCAGCCCGCCATGGATATGAGTTGATCATCCACAGGCCGGATGGCTCGGAGATCACGGACTCCTGGATGAAGGTTCCGGCGATCCTAGCCGCCCTGCGACGCGATTTTGATTTTGTTCTGTGGCTGGACATCGACGCGCTGATCCTGCGGACCGATCGCGATATTCTGAAGGACGCCCAACCGGACGCTGATCTTCTGGTGTCCTGGCATGGACCGGAGACCACGCTGCTCGACGGAGCGCCCTTTCCGCCACACTACAACGCCGGCGTCTATTTGATCCGTCGATCTGAATGGTCGCTGGAATTTTTCACGCGCCTGCTCGCCCTGCGTGGAAAGATGACCCATCCGTGGCTCGAACAAGCCGCTCTTCTCACAATGCTCGGTTACAATGAGCCACTCGGCAACGGCCCCAACGTCGCCAACGAGCTTGATCGCGCGCATATCGGACATCTCGATCCGATCTGGAATTCGATCCCCGGTATCGCCATGGCAACCGATCCTGTCATTCATCATTTCGCAGGTCTGACCGGCAAGACACGGCTCGACCTAGTCAGGGAAAATGTCGCGATCGTGCCGCTCTATGAAACTGCCTCTGCCGCGGTACGATCCGCGCTGTCCCACCAGATCAGCCGGTGGGCGGCAGCGGAGCATGCAACGCAAAGTCTCAGGCGCGCGCAGACGGCAAGCATTGCAGAGTACCAGAACCAGACAGCCGAAATTGAAAGACTGAAGCACGATATTGCGAGAATCCGGGCGCCACGCCAGATGCTGCGGGCATTGCCGGGGGTCATCACGAATCGTCTGCGCGAAAAAATAGACGAACTGAGCAGCGTATCGTCATCGTCACCAAGCTTCAAACTCAAGATCAATGAAACGCCGGATTCCGTTCAAAATTTGTGGCCGGAAGGAAAATCAGAGCGATTTGAAGGACTGGCCTTTTCGACATCGGGCGACACGCTTGGGGTTGCCACCGCAGATACGAATGCGGTGTTGCTGTATCGGCGAACAGAAAACGGAACTTTTGAAGAAACACCGTACATCCGGCTGGGCGGCCTCGATTACCCCCATGATCTCTCGTTTTCGATGTGCGGGTCTGACGAATTGCTGGCAGTGGCACAGCGAACCGGAGCGCTCGCGCTGTTTCGAGCAAACGGCGTTAAAGGCCCCGAACCGGTCTTTGAAATCAGCGGAGCAGAAGCAAAGCTCACACACTCGGACGGCGTTTCTTTCGTCCCGCCGGTCAACGACTATCTTGCAGCATGCAATCTGGGTTCGAGCAGCATTTCGTTCTATCCAAGAATTTCAAGTGCCCCCGTTCGCTACGCATTGAGACCCGAATTCGAACTGGCGCATTGGAGCATCTTCTACCCGGATGGCCTTGCTTTCTCGCAATGCGGACGATGGCTTGCCATTGCAAACCACGGCAACGGATCCGTGAGCATTTTTCAACGGCGCAACCGGCTTCTCACGGGTGGCAAGCTAAGGTACGGGGCGGAGCCCATCGCGATCATCAATGACGAGAGTTTGCGTTATCCCCATTCGGTCGCATTCACTCCACGAACCAACCATCTGATTGTGACCAACGCCGGGGGAAACTTCTTCAGCGTTTATGAGCCGCGACGAAGTCACTTCGGCTTGCGATGGAGCCAGGTGCCGTCGGCACAAACGATTGTTGGCGACGAAAAGACCTTTCGGTCGGTCAACTTGGACAACAAGATGGAAGGCGGTCCAAAGGGCCTCGCGGTGCATGGAAACAGCATCGCTGTTTGCAGCCCGGAGATCGGAATCAAGATCTATTCTTTCCAGGAGGCGTGATCATCCGCTCACGATTGTTGGCTGGTGATCACGGCTGACAATCATCGGCTCATGATTATGTGTTCGGGGAGAGCTCACGCTCGCGCGATGTTCTCAGTTGTCCTTCAGCACCCGGTCGATCAGCGCGCGTGCGCCGATCAGGTCGTCGAGTGCTTCCTGAAGCTTGCCGCGATCGGTCGGCCTGGCGCTTTTCCGGACGCTCGGCGGGGCGTAGGCCTCGGCACCTGACGGCCCGTTTGCCGGAACCGGCTGCACAGGTTTGGGCATCACCGCCTTCGGCGGCGCCATGTCCGACAGCGGCGGTCCAAGGTCCCGCAACGCCAGCGGGGATGTATAATCCCTTTCCGGCCCATTGATGGATTCGTGAGAATCCAACTCGCCATCACCGTCGATATCGGGACTTGTCAGATCCGGGGCGTGATCGTCCTTCTCCCCGTCAAACGATGGTCCGTCGAACAAGGCAGTGGCGTGATCGGCCGAGCCGTCCGTCAGGCTCTGGACCGATTTGATCCCGTGCTCGCGCAAAATGCGCTGCACCCCGCGAATGGTGTATCCTTCGCCGTACAGCAGCCGCCGGATGCCGCGCAACAGGTTGACGTCATCGGGGCGGTAATAGCGGCGACCGCCACTCCGCTTCATCGGCTTGATCTGGTTGAAGCGCGTTTCCCAGAACCTCAGGACGTGCTGTGGCACATCGAGGTCATCAGCAACCTCGCTGATTGTCCGAAACGCGTCCGGCGCCTTGTCCAAGTGCAGGCTCCCCGTTGAAAGCCGCCGTCCTAACGTCAGTCGTCAGCGCCGTTGGCGCCGTCACTGCCGCTGCCATTTCCGTTGATACGCTGCTTGAGAATCGCGGATGGCTTGAACACCATAACCCGGCGCGGCGAGATAGGCACTTCCGTTCCGGTCTTCGGATTGCGGCCGATACGCTGGCCTTTTTTGCGCACCATGAACGAGCCGAAAGATGACAGTTTCACCGTCTCGCCCTTCTCGAGGCAGTCGGTAATCTCCTTCAGCACCAGTTCCACGAACGCAGACGACTCCGTGCGCGAAAGCCCTACCTTTTGGTAGACGGCTTCGCACAGATCAACGCGTGTGACTGTCTTCCCGGTTCCGGTCATCGCCTGCCCCGCTCACGGCGAAAAATATTATGTTCTGAAATTATGAGCTTAGCGACCGAGGGTCAACCTTGCTCATCGATGCAACAGCATGAAGTTGTTTCAATTTGCATCAGACTTTAGCAAAAGTCTCACCAGCGCAAGAGCGCTGAGCCCCATGTGAAACCGCCGCCCATCGCTTCCAGCATCAAAAGATCGTTCCTCTTGATGCGCCCGTCATCGACGGCGGCGGCGAGCGCGAGAGGAATCGAAGCGGCTGAGGTGTTTCCGTGACGGTCGACGGTCAGCACCACCTTCTGCGGCGCAATATGCAGCTTCTTGGCCGATGCATCGATGATGCGCTTGTTGGCCTGATGCGGAACCAGCCAGTCAACATCGTTCGCCGTCGTGCCTGTCGCCTGAAACGCGTCGACGATGACGTCGGTGATCATGCCGACGGCGTGCTTGAACACCTCACGGCCCTCCATCCGCAGATGGCCTACGGTCTGGGTGCTGGACGGCCCGCCATCGACGAACAGCTTGTCCTTGTGACGGCCGTCGGAACGCAGATGCGTGGTCAGAATGCCGCGATCGGCAGTGGTTCCCGCCTGCGGCTGCGCCTCAAGCACCACCGCGCCCGCACCGTCGCCGAACAGAACGCAGGTCCCGCGATCGTTCCAGTCCAGGATGCGCGAAAAGGTTTCCGCACCGATCACCAGCGCACGCTTGAACGCGCCGCTCTTCAGGAAATTGTCAGCCGTCGCCAGCGCGAAAATGAAACCCGTGCAGACAGCCTGCAGATCGAACGCGGCGCCGTGGTTGATGCCAAGACCGTGCTGAATCGCAACAGCCGTCGCCGGGAAAGTGTTGTCCGGAGTCGAGGTCGCCAGCACGATCAGGTCGATCGACTGCGCGTCGATCCCGGCATTGGCGAGCGCTGCCTGCGCAGCCTTCAGGCCCAGATGGGAGGTGAACTCTCCCTCGGCCGCAATATGGCGTTCTTTAATCCCGGTGCGCTGGACGATCCACTCGTCCGACGTATCGACCATCTTCGCCAGTTCGGCATTGGTCAAAATGCGCTCCGGCAAGTAAGAACCGTAGCCAAGCACAACCGAACGCATCACAGTCACGAGACAGCCTCCTGCGCATTCGGCACGATCGAAAGAGCGTGGCCGTCGCGGTTGAGTGTTTGATTGATCTTGGGCAGGAGATCGTAGCGGACCATGTCGTAACCAACATCAACTGCCGACGCAAAGCCCTCAGCGTCAGTGCCGCCGTGGCTCTTGATGACCACTCCGTTCAGCCCAAGGAAGACGCCGCCGTTAACTTTGCGGGGGTCCATTTTATCCCGCAACGCGTTGAAGGCGCCTCGCGCGAAAATATAACCGAGCTTGGAGCGCCAGGTCCGGCTCATGGCGCTGCGCAGATATTCCGCGATCTGCCGTGCCGTACCCTCAGCGGTCTTCAGGGCGATGTTGCCGCTGAACCCCTCG
Source organism: Afipia massiliensis (assembly GCF_014203115.1). Classification (GTDB taxonomy): domain Bacteria; phylum Pseudomonadota; class Alphaproteobacteria; order Rhizobiales; family Xanthobacteraceae; genus Afipia; species Afipia massiliensis. The sequence continues at coordinate 497,659 of NZ_JACHIJ010000002.1, forward strand.
GTCACGATCACGTCGGCTGCCCCCCTGCCGATGCCGTCGCCCTCGACGAAGCCAATGAAGTCGAGCTGCGACAGGTTCATGGCCCGGAGCAGTTCGGCAGCCCCGCGCACTTCCTCCACGCCCTTCACTTCCTCGACTCCGATGTTGAGCAGGCCCACCGTCGGACGTTCAAGATCGAACAGAACGCTTGCCATCGCACTGCCCATGATCGCGAGCGACGCGAGATGGCGGGCATCGCCGCCGATCGAGGCGCCGACATCGAGCACAACGGACTCACCGCGCACCGTCGGCCATACCGCAGCGATGGCCGGTCGGTCGATGCCGGGCATCATCCGCAGATTGAGCCGCGACATCGCCATCAGCGCGCCGGTGTTGCCGGCGGACACCACGACGTCGGCGTCGCCCCTCTTCACGGCGTCGATCGCCAGCCACATCGAAGAGGACTTGCGGCCCCGGCGCAGCGCCTGGCTGGGCTTCTCGTCCATGCTGATCGCAATGTCGGCGTGAAAGACCCGCGAGACGGCCTTGAGCGCGGGATGTGCATCGAGCTGCGCATTGATCAGCGCGCTGTCGCCAAACAGCAGGAATTCGACGTCGCTGTGGCGCATCAACGCGAGCGCCGCGCCTGGAACGATAATCGATGCACCGAAATCGCCGCCCATGGCGTCAAGCGCGATTCGAACCTTCTGCGGCATAAGCGTCCCGGAAACCTGATCGTTGCGGCCTCGAAGCGACTGGCCGCGAGCTGGAAGCCATCGTCTCCGACGGCGGTGGGCGGAAGTCTACGCCACTGACAGCGCAACCCCAGCCGGGGCAGCGACAATAGCGTTTTTGTGGTGCGATACAACGGCTTGACCCAAGCTGCGGCTTCGGTCAAGCGCCCGCTGCAGCCGTGTCATTTTCCCTTGGGTTTTTTACCCTTTGCACCGTCCGGCTTCTCCTTGAGCGCCTTCAGGGCCGCAAAGGGGTGCTCGTCGGGATCCTCAGGGGTCTCAGGCGGAGCGAATGCCACGCCCGGCTTGCGCGGATAGGTATCTATTCCCAGAACCAGAAACTCAGCCGCCAGTTGGCCGAGGTCGATGGCGCCATGGACGATGGGCTCCGGAGGATTGGAGATTTCGGCATCCTCACCCTGCTCCTTCTGGACGGATTTCGGACTAACGGCAATTTGCGACGGCGGCGCGAAGACCGCAGTAATCGCTTCCTCGATATCGTTCTCGACTGGATCGAGCGACACAACGCAGGTTTGCTCCACCCGCGCTCTGACCGTGCCGGTGACATTCACGATACCTCCCGCCTCGGGAATGACGTCGAGCGTCGCCACGGCCCGCAGCACCGCATTCACGCCGGCGGTGGCGGCCAGTAGACCGCGTTGAGCCGGGGTGGCCTCCAGCACCTGATGCAGCCCCGCCTCCGGCAACTGGGCCACCAGAACCGGGAAGCTCCAGGGAAGATCGCTATTCGGCATATGACTCGCCTTGCTCATGATGCTCCGCCTTGGGAGGCGGCCGCAGGCCTTGGAAACGCCCACGCCCCCTTGCGAACGGCCTCGTCAGCCGATTTTGTGAGGCTATCGCTGGTTTCACGAACATAGGCGGCCAGCACTCTCGCGCCATCCGCGGCCTCGCCGTTGAAGACATTCTTGGACAACGCCTGCGCCAATTCCTCGTCACCCGCCTCAAAAGCGAGATCGTAGGCGGCCGAGCGTCCGTAGAACGCCTCCCCGAAAGCCTGCATGCGTTTCGGAACGGTCAGGTCGCCAACCCCCATCTCGCGAAGGTTGCCGTCCATGTCAGCGCAGAAATGGTCGAAAAGCGCCTGTGACATACTGTTTCCACCCTCCACCGCTTGCAACCGGCGCAGCACCAGCCACAGGTGCAGGATCAGCATGTCGAATCGGCCATTAACCGTGTCGCGCACGCCAAGGCTTGCGTAAAACGCCGGTTCTCGCGCTTGCGCCACGATCATGCCATAGATGGCTTCAATGGTGCCGCGCGGGACGGTGGGGTTCCTGAAGCGATTGAACGGCCAAAGCATTTTTCGTTTCCACGTCGAAGCCGGCGACGATCCAGATCGTCCAGTCGGCCCCCGGTGTGTTGAAATCAGAAGCTCTGCCCGGTACGTCAACGCTTCGGCTGATGCAAGAGGCAAGAGGAAGGCCACGCGCGACATGACGGTTTTCAGACAGCCCGGTCTTCAGATCGCCGGAGAGCGACGGTTTGCGGCGCGCCTGCGTGCGGCGGCTGCGATGATGCTTGTGTGCGCCGCGCTGGCCGCCTGCACCGGCGAGCAGTTCCAGAAGGGCTACATCCTGCCCCCCGGAGCGCTTGAGCAAATTCCTATCGGCGCCAGCCAGGATCAGGTTCTGATCGTGATGGGAACACCCTCCACCGTCGCCACCCTGAGCGGCGAGGTTTTCTATTACATTTCCCAGCGCTCGGAACGCAAAGTCGCATTCATGCAACAGAGCGTCATCGATCAGCGGGTGATCGCGATTTACTTCGACAAGAACCGCACGGTCCAGCGCGTGGCCAACTACGGACTCCAGGACGGCAAGATCTTCGATTTCATCAGCCGCACCACCCCGACCAGCGGTCAGGAAATGAGCTACCTCACACCGATCTTCAAGCTTCTCAGCCCGAACTGATGTCGCTGGTCGCGCCGGCAGTTCAACTGCCGGTATTCTGCTGAGCGAAATACCCGAGCTTTGCAGCGTAACGGCTGCGCTTGCCGTTACGGAACCTGCCCGCTACGCTTCCTTCCAACAAGATCTCGCAAACGAGATGTATCTGGGAGGATAACCGATGACGCGTTCACTATCCCGCCGCTCCGTGCTGTCAGGCGCCGCGGCCCTTTCCACAAGTCCGCTCTGGCCGCGCCCGGCGCGATCCGCCGACTGGCGTCCAACCGACACGGTGCGGATCATCGTGCCGGCAGCGCCCGGCGGCAGCACGGACGTGATCGGCCGCTACCTCGCACAACACCTGCAGGCGGCGTGGGGCATATCGGCGGTCGTCGAAAACAAGTCCGGCGGCGGCGGCACTATCGGCACCTCGTTTTTCGTTCAGCAGAAACCCGACGGCAACACGATTCTCGTGGGCAATCCGGGGCCGAACGCGGTGGCCTTCAGCATCTTCCGGTCCCTGCCCTACAAGGCCGATCAACTGCAGCCGGTGACCAACGCGATCCGGATTCCAAATATCGTGTCGGCGCATCCCTCCAGCGGGATCAAATCGATCAAGGAACTGATCGCCTATCTCAAGGCCAATCCGGACAAGCTGAACTACGGCACGTCGGGGGTCGGGCAAAGCCCGCACCTGACCGCCGTCTGGTTCATGCAATTGACCGGCGTGAAGATGACGCACATTCCGTTCCGGGGCGCTGGCCCCGCTCTCACCGGGGCGCTGGGCGGGGACGTGGCGATCCTGTTCGACAACCTCTATCCATCGCTACCACAGGCGGAAGACGGCAAACTCGTCGCGCTGGCCGTGACGACGCCGGAGCGCAGTTTCAAGGCGCCGAATATTCCGACCATGCGCGAAAGCGCGCCGGAGCTCGCCAACTTCGACGTCTCGTCCTGGTTCGGAATGTTCATGCAAGCTGGAACACCGCGGCCGATCGTCGATGCGTACAACGCCGAGATCAAGAAGATGCTGGCACGCGAGGACATCAAGAAGAACATCGCCGCGATGGGCGCCGTGACCGACTACGGAACGCCCGAGCAGTACTCGGCCTTTATCGATGCCGAGATCAAAAAATTCGCGGGCATCATCAACAAGGAAGGTCTGAAGATGGACGTCAACTGACGCTCCACGCGACGCAGTTTTTCCAAAACAAACCGGCCGCCTTGCGAAGTCCCCGCAAGGCGGCCGTTTCCTGTTTCACAAAGCGTAAAGTCAGACTGACATCAAACCCTGTTCAACGAATCTATAACCGGCCTCCCACCGCTGATGCTGCTCGGTATTTTCCGGATAGGGATTGTCGTGCGGCTCGTTGTTGAATCGTGCGAGCTTCCCCTGCTCGAACGGATCGCCGTCGTCTGCTGCCATGTGTAGCCTCCCTTGTTTAACCGGAGACAACGCCCGCAATCGCGATCGGGTTTCATCGCCTTTCAAAATTTTCGGCGTGGATAACGATTCAACCTGTCATCAAATCGCAACAATCACCTGTGGCATCCGCGCAAAGAAAAACCCCGCAGCGTGAGCCGCGGGGTTCTTCGATTTCAGGATTGTGGCGATCAGTGCGCCAAAATCGCCAGCAACAACAAGGCCACGATGTTGGTGATCTTGATCATCGGGTTCACGGCCGGACCAGCCGTGTCCTTGTAGGGGTCGCCGACGGTATCGCCGGTCACGGCTGCCTTGTGAGCATCCGAACCCTTGCCGCCGTGATGGCCGTCCTCGATGTACTTCTTGGCGTTGTCCCATGCGCCGCCACCCGAGGTCATCGAGATAGCAACGAACAGGCCGGTGACGATCACGCCGAGCAGCATCGCGCCGACCGCCGAGAACGCTGCCGACTTGCCGGCCGCGCCGCCGCCCGCAATCGCATAGATCGCGAAGTAGACGAAGATCGGCGACAGCACCGGCAGCAACGACGGGATGATCATTTCCTTGATCGCAGCCTTGGTCAGAAGATCGACGGCCTTACCATAATCCGGCTTGTCCGTGCCCTTCATGATGCCCGGCTTTTCGCGGAACTGGCGACGAACCTCTTCCACGATCGCACCGGCGGCACGACCAACTGCGGTCATGCCCATCGCGCCGAACAGGTACGGCAGCAGACCGCCGAACAGCAGGCCAACCACGACGTACGGATTGTTCAGCGAGAAGTCAGGAATGACACCCTGGAAGTACGGATACTTCGCAGCGTTGGCGATGAAGAACTTGAGATCTTCATTGTACGCCGCGAACAGCACCAGTGCGCCCAGACCAGCCGAACCGATGGCGTAGCCCTTGGTGACGGCCTTGGTGGTGTTGCCGACCGCGTCGAGCGCGTCGGTGGCCTTGCGCACTTCCTTCGGCAGGCCGGCCATTTCGGCAATGCCGCCGGCATTGTCGGTGACCGGGCCGAAAGCGTCGAGCGCGACGATCATGCCAGCCAGAGCAAGCATGGTGGTGGTCGCGATCGCGATGCCGAACAGGCCCGCGAGGCTGTAGGTGACGAGGATGCCCGCGATGATGACGAGCGCCGGACCGGCGGTCGACTCCATCGAGATCGCGAGACCCTGGATCACGTTGGTGCCGTGGCCGGTCACCGACGATTGCGCGATCGACTTCACCGGCCGGAAATCGGTGCCGGTGTAGTACTCGGTGATCCAGATGATGAGACCCGTCACCACGAGACCGACGACGCCGCACTCGAACAGTGCAAGGCCGGTGTACTTCACGCCCGCGAGCGGACCGAATCCGATCAGCTGATGGATCACGAAGGCAACGCCGAACAGGGACAGAACGCCGGTGGCGATCAGGCCCTTGTAGAGAGCGCCCATGATCGACTGGCTGGCGCCGAGCTTCACAAAGAAGGTGCCAATGATCGAGGTCAGGATGCAGATGCCGCCGATAGCGAGCGGCAGGATCATCATGTTGGGCAGCAGCGCAGGCGCGCCAGCGAAGAAGATCGCCGCGAGCACCATGGTCGCGACTGCCGTCACTGCGTAGGTTTCAAAGAGATCGGCCGCCATGCCGGCGCAATCGCCGACATTGTCGCCGACGTTGTCTGCGATGGTGGCCGGATTGCGCGGATCGTCTTCCGGAATACCGGCTTCGACCTTGCCGACGAGATCGCCGCCGACGTCCGCACCCTTGGTGAAGATGCCGCCGCCGAGACGGGCGAAGATCGAGATCAGCGATGCGCCGAAGCCGAGCGCCACCAGCGAATCGACCACGATACGGTCATTCACAGCCAGCCCGCGAACCTGCGTGAGATACATGAAGTAAAGCGTCACGCCGAGCAGCGCGAGACCTGCCACCAGCATGCCCGTGATCGCGCCCGCCTTGAACGCGAGTTCAAGACCGCCGGCCAGCGACTTGGTCGCCGCCTGCGCGGTGCGGACGTTGGCACGCACCGACACGTTCATGCCGATGAAGCCGGCAGCTCCCGAGAGCACCGCACCGATCAGGAATCCGATCGCGACGAGGATGCCGAGGAAGTACGCCAGCAGCGCGAAGATCACGATGCCGACGATACCGATCGTCATGTACTGGCGCTTGAGATAAGCCTGCGCGCCTTCGCGCACCGCCGCTGCGATTTCCTGCATGCGGGCGTTGCCCGCATCAGCCGCGAGCACCGACGAAGTTGCCCACGCGGCGTAGACGATGGAAAGCGCTCCCGCGAGCACGATCAACCATAATGCTGTCATTGATTTTTGCCTCAGATCCCTGCTGTTTCCCCAGTAACGCCCCACAGGCCGTACAGGGTGGCCGGGCGCGCAAAAAAGGAGGCATGCTTTCGTCAAAAGGCGAAATGCTGCCTCAATTCGGCGCGGACATTGCCAAAATCATATCCCTGACGCAACGCCGCCAAGACCCCGCAAGCCCCTTTTTCGGGCGATTCAAGGAATGCCGCACAGGACGTTTGTTTGCAGTGCGAAAAACGTCAGAAGTGGCTGTAGGACAGGCGTTTCAGCGCCACTGGCTTGCCAGCTGCATCGAGGAACCGGGGCGCAGCCGCACCGGCCTCGACCTTGCCGATGCCTCTGAGCTGCACATTGACCTGCCTTGCAGCGGCGAGAAACGAATCCCACCGATTCTCCGGGATTGCGCAGACGACCTCGTAATCGTCGCCGCCCGACACGATGGCTTCGATACTCGAGCTACTCTTGGCGACCAGCGCGCGCGCCTGCTCCGAGAGCGGAACAGCCATCAGGTCGATGGATGCAGAAATCCCCGATGCGGTGCAGAGCTTGGCGAGATCGCCCGCCAGTCCGTCCGACACGTCCATGGCTGCGCTGGCATGTTCGCGGATCGCCACAGCAAGCGCATTGCGCGGCTGCGGCACGCGGTAGCGCTGGATCAGAAATTCGCGTGACGACGTATCGAGCCCCTCGCCCGCCTGCCCCTTGAGAATACGCAGACCCAGCGCGGCATCGCCGATGGTGCCGGTCACCGCGATCCGGTCGCCGGGCTTCGCACCGGTGCGGCGAACCATTCGGCCCGGCGGCACGCGGCCGAACGCTGTAATCGAAATCATCAGCGGCCCCGGCGTCGACACCGTATCGCCCCCCAGCACCGGACAACCGAACGTCGCTGCATCCTCGCCAAGCGCACGCGCGAACGGCGCAAGCCATTGCTCTTTCGCTTCGCGCAGCGCCAGCGTCAGGACGAAGCCTGCAGGGACGGCACCCTTGGCCGCCAGATCCGACAGATTCACACGCAACGCCTTGCGCGCAATGGTGTCGGGCGGATCGCCGGGAAGAAAATGGACGCCTTCAACGATGGCGTCCGTCGTCACGACAAGATCGTCACCCGCATGATTCAGCAGCGCCGCATCGTCGATCAGACCGAACGCGCCGGGATCGGTCGCGAGCGGACGGAAGTAGCGCGCGATCAGGTCGTCCTCGCCCGATGCTCCGGCACCCGGCGTCGTCATTGCTATTGCCCCGTCCGCGCGAATTCCGGCGCACGAAACTGCCGCGCAATCTGGTCGAGCACAGCATTCACCATGCCGGTTTCGTCCTTGTCCACGAAGGCATGAGCCACATCGACATATTCCGACACCACGACACGCGCCGGAATATCCTTGCGGTGTTCGAGTTCATAGGCCCCCGCCCGCAGTGTCGCGCGCAGGATCGCGTCGATGCGCTTCAGCGGCCAGCCGCTTTCGAGCGCCTTGTCGATCAGCGGATCGAGCTTGCTCTGGTCGCGCACCACACCCGCGACGACATCCTTGAAGAACGCCGCTTCCGCTGGCAGGTAGGTATCGCCCTCGACTTCGCTGCCAAGCCAATGACTTTCAAACTCGGCGAAGATGTCTTCGATGCCGGCGCCTGCGATATCCATCTGATACAGCGCCTGCACAGCGGCAAGGCGCGCAGCACCGCGCCGGTTGGCCTTGCGGTCGCCCGGTCCCTTGTCGCCGGCTTTCTTGGCGTCGCTCATAGCGGTTTCGCCAAACGCTTCTTGATACGCATCATGGTGAGCGCCGCGCGAGCCGCGTCGCCGCCCTTGTTCAGCTTGTCGGCGCGGGCGCGTTCCCACGCCTGCTCCGTCGTATTCACGGTAATGATGCCGTTGCCGAGCGGCAGGCTGCGCGCCACGGCGAGGTCCATCAGCGCCCGCGACGATTCCATCGACACGATCTCGAAGTGGATGGTGTCGCCGCGCACCACGCAGCCCAGCGCGATGGCGCCATCGTACTGACGGCCGTTCTTCTTCGACGCGTCGAGCGCAATCGCAATCGCTGCCGGAATTTCGAGAGCGCCCGGAACGCTGATCACATCGTAGCCGACGCCCGCGGCCACCAGCTCCTTGATCGCACCCTGAAGCAGCGCTTCCTGGATATCGTCGTAGAACCGGGCTTCGATGATGACGACGGTCGCGCCGCTGATGTCGGTTTGATCCTTGAGTTCTGCGCGGCGCGGTTCGGCCATCATTCCATCCAGTCAAAGGGGTTTCGGTGTTTGCGCGTTTGTAGTCGCTGAGCGCCACAAAGCCAAGCACAACAGCCCCTTTTCACGGCAGGGATGCAGCTCCGAATCCGGCCTCAATTGGCCTGTGTCACCTTGTAATCGAACAGATACCCGTCCAGCGCCTTCTCAACCGCGGCGTGCCGGTCAGCCATCGCGCGCGGCAACGTCACGGTGACGTCGATACCGCGCTTGCCGCCCGCCGTGACATTGATCTCGGCGTCGGCCGCCCCAGCGGCTTCCGCAACCACCTGGGCGACGAGCCGCTGGACAGCGTCGGTGCGCAACTGCGGCTTGAAGATCTTGCCGACACTGGTCACCGGGATCGCGTCTATCACGATGATCTGCTTCGGCCATGCCGGGCGTTCCGCGATCAGCGGCTCGGCATGGGCTTTCAGTTCGTCGGCGGTCACCTGCGCGCCCGGCTTGAGGGCGACGTAACACACCGGCAGCTCGCCGGCATACTTGTCAGGCTGCCCAACGGCCGCCGCAAGAGCGACCGCTGGATGGGACTGCAATGCGTCCTCGATCAAAACGGGATCGATGTTGTGGCCGCTGCGGATAATGAGATCTTTCGAGCGCCCGGCGATGAACAACCGCCCCTGCTCGTCGGTGTAGGCCAGATCGCCGCTGTCGAGATAACCGTCGCGCAGCGCGTCGCCGTTCTGGCTCCGGTCCTTGTAACCGGGCGTGACGTTCGGGCCGGACACGGTCATGACGCCGACCTCGTGCGGCGCGCAGGCCTCGCCCAGCGAACCGTCAGCGCCGAGCTTCCGAACGACGACCTGCGTATACGGCAGCCGAATGCCGACCGAACCAAGCACGGGCTCCGCAGCGGCGGGATCGATGGACACCAGCCCGCCGGTCTCGGTCATGCCGAGGATTTCGTGGATCGTGGTGCCGGTCATCTTCTGGTACTGCAACGCGACCGCCCGTGGCAGCAACGATGCGCCGGAAATGCTGTAGCGCGCCGACGAGATGTCGGCATCGACCGGCACATTGAGCAACGCCGCCAGCGCGGTGGGCACGCCACCAATTACGGTCGCGCGGTAGCGCTCCACGATCTTCCAGAAATTCTTGATGATGGCGGGATTGCGCATGCCCGCCGGCGACAGAACGAGGATGTTTGCACCCGCGATGAAAAACGACAGCCCGCACGAAATCGTCGCGGCGACATGAAACAGCGGCAAACCGTTGGTAATAACATCAGCCTCACTCAGATCCTGCAGCACGGCTCCGCCGAACGAAGCAGCAATCTGCATGCGATGAGTGTGGGTGACGAGCTTTGGCGAGCCGGTGGTGCCGCCGGTGTGGAAGTAAGCGGCGACATCATCGCCACCCCTCGCCTTGCCAAAGATTAGCGTATTGCCTTCATGCGCATTCAAGCCGGGCCAAAATCCCAATACGCCCTCCGGCAGAGGCGCATCGGAGAGCGACACCTGCACAAGTTTGATGTCCGGCAGCAGCTTTCCGACCTCGACCGCTTTCTGCCAGATGTCGAGCTGCGGATGCGGACCCAGCGCCACGAGAATCTTTGCACCCGACGCCTGGACGAGATCCGCGATGTTCTGAGCCTGCAACAGGAAGTTGATCGGCACCGCGTAGCCTTGAGCTTCCGCCCCCCAGAGCGTGAAATGCGTTTCCACCAAGCTCGGCAGGATATAGGCAACGCCGGCACCACTTCCCGCAAGGTCAGCGAAACAATTCGCCGCGCGGGTGACACCCTCGAGCATCTGCCGATACGTGACGAGACGCGGCGTCTCGTCGTCGGCGCCTGTCATCAGCATGGTCAGCGCGGTGCGGTCAGGATACTGCGCCGCGCTCTTGGCGAAAATATCGTAGACGCTGCGCGCATCGTAGCGCTGCTCAAGCGTCTTCTCGGTTTCGAACTTGATGACGTCCTTGAGCGTAGCAACCGGATAATCGCTGAAAAGCGGCATCTGACTCCCCCGTTTGGACTTTTCTCAGTCGATTGCGACGGAGCGCGTCCCGATTTTGGGCGGCACGCTATTTAATTAATTTAACAGCGTTAAGTTTTGCGCAGAGCACGCGCATTCGCAACAATCCTGACCGGTTTTTTCGGGCTGGTCTGCTGGACATCCGACATTCCCGCGCCGCTGGCGATCAGGCGCATGGAGGCAAGATGCAGGTTGTCCCGCTCGCGGATCGTCCGCAACAGGCCGCTCATGTGCATCATGACGATGCCGTGCGCGGCGGAGAAAAACGACTCCCCCAATGTTCTGACGTCACCCTCGATATGCCCGGCATCGACAAGCGCCTGCACATAGGTGGTCATGGTGGCGCGGAAGCGCGTCATCGTCGCGGAGAACTGCGGCGCAATCGCCTCTTCGAGATTGTCCGTGAAGAAGATCAGCCGGTAGGTGTCGGGATGTTTCAGCGCGAAATCGAGAAAGGCCTGCCCGACTGCACGCGCATTCTTGCGCGCATCTCTTGCCGGATCGAACGCCGCTTCAAGATGGCCGCAGAAACGATCGAGGGCTGCTGCCCGCATCGCCACGAGGATTTCGTCCTTGTTGGCGAAATAGCGGTAGGCCGCAGTCTGGCTGTAGCCGAGCGCCTGTGCGATCTGGCGCATCGAAACGCCGGAGACGCCATGTTTGGCAAAAAGCTTCTCGGCCACGCGCAACAGCCGTTCCCGGAAGACCTCGACCTGCTGATCGGTGAGTTGCTTACGCATGCCAATCCCGTCGCTCTGCCTCGCCTGCCTGCGCCATCCGGGGCTCCGGCAGATTCCTATTTCATCTCGATCAATCGCGCGGCGTAACGCGCCATCAGATCGATTTCGAGATTGACTTCCGACCCCACGCGCCAGTCGCTCAGCGTCGTGACCTGCAGCGTATGCGGAATGATGAGAACGGAAAATACATCGTCAACGGCGGTATTGACCGTCAGCGAAGCGCCATCGAGCACCACCGAGCCTTTCGCCGCAATGAACTTCGCAAGCTCGCGCGGCGCGCGCAGCTCGAACCTTGCCATGTCCGGCAGATCCTCGCGCACGATAATCGTCGCGACACCGTCGACATGCCCGGCAACGATGTGGCCGCCAAGTTCATCGCCGATCTTCAGCGCGCGTTCGAGATTGAGGCGCGTCCCCTTGCCCCACCCCTTTGCTGTTGTCAGCCGCAATGTTTCAGCAGCGGCATCGACATCGAACCATGTCTTTCCCTGATCGACACCGGATTGAACCACGGTCAGACACACGCCATTGCAGGCGATCGACGCACCGTCCGCGATGGTGGTCTGGTCATAGCGGCACGCGATCCGCAACCGATGCAACTGCCCCTGCGCCGTCGGCGTGATGCTGGTGATTTCGCCAAGGTCCGTGATGATGCCGGTGAACATACTTTTCTCTTTGTTTGCCCCTGATCTGATCGGAAAACCGGTGCCCACTTTTCCGGATCAGGGGCGTCGCTCGTAAACTGTCAGAGTATCTTGATCCAAGGCCTCGGTAGCACGCGCGCGCCAGCGAGGCGACTGGGCGATGACCGACAATGGCTGCGTATCGAGCGCCGGAATACCATCCATGCCGATGGCCGCCGGCCCGCGCAGCAGCCAGACCTCGTCCACGAGAGCAGCGCTCAGGAACGACGACGCCACCCGCGCACCGCCTTCCACCATCAGCCGCGTAATGCCGCGCCCGGCTAGTACCCTTAAAGCAGCCTTGAGATCGAGGCCCGGCGGCGCCGTGGTCGTCACAGGGACGCGGATGACCTGCGCACCAGCCGCGCCCAGCTTCATCGCCGCTGGGGCCTCGGACAGATCGGATGTCATCACCCACAACGGTGTCTGACGTGCGGAGTGCACCAGCTTGCTGGACCCCGGCAATCGCAGTGCACGATCGAGCACCACGCGCACCGGCGATTGTGCTTCCAGCCCCGGCAGGCGCACGGTGAGCAGCGGGTCATCGGCGAGCACCGTGCCGATGCCGACGAGAATGGCGTCGCTCTGCGCGCGCAGCAGATGCACCCGTGCCTTGGCTGCCTCGCCGGTGATCGCGACAGGTCGGTGGCCCGCCGCCGCGATCTTGTCGTCAGCAGATACCGCCAGCTTCAGAATGACGAACGGGCGTTTCTCGCCGACGCGCAGGAAGTGTCCGGCATGATCGCGGGCGGCCTCGTCCTTACAAAGACCAACCTCGACAGCGATGCCGGCGGCGCGCAACCGCGCGTGTCCCTGCCCGCCAACGTCGGGATTTGGATCTTCGATGGCGGACACAACGCGCGCGATTCCTGCCTCAACGATTGCATCTGCGCAGGGCGGCGATTTCCCGAAATGCGAACACGGCTCCAGCGTGACATAGAGCGTCGCGCCGCGTGTCGCCTCGCCCGCGCGTCTCAGCGCCTCGGGCTCAGCATGGGGCCGCCCGCCGGGCTGGGTCCAGCCGCGTCCGACGATGACCCCGTCCTTGACGATGACGGCGCCGACGGCGGGGTTCGGCCAGGTGCGGCCCTGCCCGCGCCGGCCAAGCGCCAGCGCAAGCTGCATGTAACGCAAATCATCAGACATGAAGTCAGAGGACATTGGGATCAGGGTATCCGGCACAGCGATCAAGCTAGCGGATTAGCGAACGCCGCGCCGTGAAAAAATCACTTGCGCGCGACCGCCGGCCGCGGCGGTTCGTCCTCGCCCGACAGTTCGCCCAGCACGGCCTCGAAATCCTTGGCCTCGCGGAAGTTTCGATAGACCGAGGCGAAGCGGACATAGGCAACGTCGTCGAGCTGGCGCAGGTGCTCCATCACAGTCTCGCCGATGACCTCCGAGGAAATCTCCGCCTCGCCGCCGCTTTCAAGCTCGCGCACAATCGCCGACACCATCTTCTCGACGCGCTCTGGATCGACCGGACGCTTGCGCAGGCTGATCTGCAGCGAGCGCACCAGCTTGTCGCGGTCGAACGGAACGCGGCGGCTGTTGCGCTTGATGACGGTGAGTTCGCGAAGCTGCACGCGCTCGAAGGTGGTGAAGCGGAAATTGCACGCCATGCAGACGCGCCGCCGCCGGATCACGGCCGAATCTTCAGTCGGCCGTGAATCCTTCACCTGCGTATCGAGACTGTTGCAGCTTGGGCAGCGCATGGACCTGCCTTACTGGTAAATCGGGAAGCGGTTGGTGAGTTCCTTCACCTTCTCCTTGACCGATGCCTCGACCAGAGGTGCCGAACCCTCGCCCGATTGGGCGACGGCGTTGAGCACCTCCGAGATCAGCGCACCGACCTGCTTGAATTCGGCGACGCCGAAGCCGCGCGTGGTCGCAGCCGGGGTGCCGAGGCGAAGGCCGGAGGTGACGAACGGCTTCTCGGGGTCGAACGGGATGCCGTTCTTGTTGCAGGTGAGACCGGCGCGGACCAGCGCCTTCTCGGACACGTTGCCCTTGAGGCCCTTCGGCCGCAGATCAACCAGCATCAGGTGATTGTCAGTGCCGCCCGAGACGATCTCGAACCCGTTGGAGCGCAGCGTCTCCGCGAGCGCCCTGGCGTTCTCGACCACGTTCTTGGCGTAGATCTTGAAGTCCGGCTGCAACGCTTCCTTGAAGGCGACAGCCTTGGCGGCGATCACGTGCATCAGCGGGCCGCCCTGCAGGCCGGGGAAGATCGCCGAGTTCAGCTTCTTGGCGATCGCCTCGTCATTGCTGAGGATCAAACCACCGCGCGGCCCGCGCAGCGACTTGTGCGTCGTCGTCGTGGTGACGTGCGCATACGGCACCGGCGAGGCATGCACACCACCGGCAACCAAGCCGGCGAAATGCGCCATGTCCACCAGCAGATACGCGCCGACGCTGTCGGCGATTTCGCGGAAACGCTTGAAGTCCCACGCGCGCGAATAGGCCGAGCCACCGGCGATGATCAGCTTCGGCCTGATCTCTTCCGCCTGCTTCGCCACCGCATCCATATCGATGATCTGGTCTTCGCGGCGCACGGTGTAATGCGCCGGCTTGAACCACTTGCCGGACATGTTAACCGGCGCGCCGTGGGTGAGATGGCCACCCGCAGCGAGATCGAGACCCATGAAAGTATCGCCGGGCTGCAACAGCGCGAGGAACACCGCCTGGTTCATCTGGCTGCCGGAATTCGGCTGCACATTGGCGAAGCCCGCACCGAACAGCTTCTTGGCGCGCTCGATAGCGAGATTTTCTGCGACGTCCACGAACTCGCAGCCGCCGTAGTAGCGCGCGCCCGGATAGCCTTCCGCGTACTTGTTGGTCATCACCGAGCCCTGCGCCTCGAGAACGGCGCGGCTGACGATGTTCTCAGATGCGATCAGTTCGATCTCATGCTGCTGGCGACCGAGCTCACCCTTGATCGCATTCGCGATCTCAGGATCGGCCTGCGCGAGCGAGGCCGTGAAGAACGAGTCGGGAGCGGAAGCAGTCTTGGCAGATGAGCTCATGAAATATCTCCACCGCCGCAGCCTTTCGAGACGGCTACGGACGGTTACGGGTGGCATCAAGGGCGGCAGCCGCGAGATACCATATCTGGCGGGGGTGGCCAAGTTCCAAGCCCGTGGGCCGCTATTTATGCCGGACAGCCCTGTTCCGCGCCGCCCCCGTGGGCCGGGTGCCAACCGGCACGCCGCCAGGCCGCCAGGCCGCTCCGCAGGCGCGGTTTTAGCTGCGCCTGCCCCCGGCTCGAGCCCCGCTGCTGGCCTTTTTGCCCACATTCCGGGTCCGGAACTGCCCGGGTTGGGCAACATAATTCGCACCGAAGGCGGCCGCCGAGCCGGTATTTGGAGGGAGACCGCCCAAACGGGCGACGCGCGCGCCTACAGCCGCGCGTAAAGGAACATCACGTTCAGCGAGCACGCGGCCAGCAGCACGAGCATCAGTGCGACCTGCAGCCGGTCGCCGGCGAATTTGAGAATCGGCCTCATGATTTGAGGATGATGGAAAGAGTCCGCGCAAGAGTCTCGGACGATATTTTTGACTTTGGCGGGGGAGGATTCAGGACTCGTTTACGAGTCGATTCTCGAAACCAAAACGCGAAAAGGCGCCCGAAGGCGCAGCGCATGATCCGCCGAAGTGTGAGCGGTTCGGCGCAAAGATCATGCGCCCTTAAAATAGTTTAAGAGCGCGATCTTTTATTGATCGCGCTCTTAAGTCGCATATCCCACACCAGGGGAAGCTCGTGCGGAATTCTTCCGCGTGCATCTTTCGCGCACTTCGGTAACAGCCGGAGGGCACCGGCATAAAACTGCAAGGAAGAACGATGGGCCGCCGATCTTTTTGCATCAGCCGGCTAACCCGAATTTGTAAAAGGCTCAGAGCCGATACAGGATCTGGTCGGTCCAGAAGCGCTCGAGGCGATGCAGCGACTTGTTCAGCGTCGCGAACTCTGCGTTCGAGATGCCACCCACCTGCTCCACCGTCTTGACGTGCTTCTGATACAGCGCGTCGACGATGTGGCGGATTTCCTGGCCCTGCGCGGTCAGACGAATCCTAACCGAGCGGCGATCAACGCGCGAGCGCTGATGATCGAGGAAGCCCATCTCGACAAGCTTCTTCAGATTGTACGAGACGTTGGAGCCGAGGTAGTAGCCGCGCGTGCGCAGCTCGCCGGCGGTCAATTCCTTGTCGCCGATGTTGTAGAGCAGCAAAGCCTGCACTGAATTGATGTCGTTGCGACCGCGGCGATCGAATTCGTCCTTGATGACGTCGAGCAGACGGCGATGCAGACGTTCGACCAGCGTAAGAGCTTCGAGATAGAGCGGCTGCACGGGTGCAGCGGCGTTGTCGCGAGCAGGTTCAACTGCCGTAGCGGCGGCTTTGATCATGACACTTCCCCTGTTGTCGTTTTTACGACTTATTCGACGAAACTTTTGTCTCGCCTGATAGGTGCAAACTAAGGGAGGCGTTTGAAGATCAGCTTAAATAACAGCATAAAGAGATGGTTTATTTGAAACGGTGAATCGTATGTTACATCGATAAAATAAGGGCTTTTTGTTAGTTTTGATTCACCCAAACAGCCCGATGTTCACGCTTCGTCACAAGCGCTGTCGCATTCCAGCACACGTTCGTTCAAATTTGAAAGACTTCGTAAAACATCAAGGCGAGTACCGTGCCGCGATGCGCTATGGCGGCCTCTCCCGCGCCGAAAACCACGCCAGGACGAGATAGGCCGCGAGCAGGATCAGCGAGACGAGAACCGCGAAAAGGTTGCCACCGTAGATCGTGGGAAACATCAGCTCGATCACGGCGGTTGAGACGATCGTCGTGAGCCACACGACCGCGCCCCATGGGGTTGCAAGCCACAACCCCACCGCCGCGACCAGTTCGATCACCGCGAAATAGACAGTGGCGGTTTGCCACTGCGTGGTCTGCGCCTCGAACGCGCTCTCATCGCCGCCGATGAAGCCGGTGATCTGCGCCCAGTGATAGAGTCCCTTGATCATCGACAGCACGGCCATCACGCGCAGGAACAGCACGAGCCGTGTGGTCCATGTGCTTTCGCCCGTCTCCGCGTCCGGCGACGTCATCGCCGTGACCAGATTGACCTGATCGCGCGGAACGTCGTCGTTCGCGCCTCTGGTCCCTCGGCCCATGCGGGCGGCCATCGATTGCCGGGTGTCCTTGTTCATGGCGCCTGTTTGATCCTTTACAAACCTAAAATCAATCCGCCCGATGACGCCTCCGTGCCGTGACGGGAGCCCCGGCAGATGCTACATCTGGCGACATCTATTTGCGGGAGTGGTATCAAGATGGCGATCAAGTTTGGGCGTCCGATTGAATTGCGGGATGGTCCGCGGGACGCGGCCACCGCCGCCCCTTCCCTCGATCTGACCACCCGCATGCGCCGCAACCGCAAGTCCGAATGGGCGCGGCGGCTGGTGCGCGAGAACGTGCTCACCACCGACGATCTGATCTGGCCGCTGTTCGTTGTCGACGGCAACAACCTGCGCGCGCCGATTGCCTCGATGCCCGGCGTCGATCGCCTCAGCGTGGATCAGTGCGTCCGCGACGCCGAGCGCGCCATGAAGCTCGACATTCCCTGCATCGCACTGTTTCCCTACACGGAGCCTTCGCTGCGCGACGAGACCGGGTCCGAGGCCCTGAACGCCAACAATCTGGTTTGCCAGTCGGTGCGCGCGATCAAGAAGGAATTTCCTGATCTCGGCGTGCTGTGCGACGTGGCGCTCGATCCGTTCACCAGCCACGGCCATGACGGGCTGTTGCAGGACGGCCGAATCCTGAATGACGAGACGGTCGCAATCCTCGTCCGTCAGGCGCTGGTGCAGGCCGAGGCCGGCTGCGACATCATCGCCCCAAGCGACATGATGGACGGCCGCGTCGGAGCGATCCGCAACGGCCTCGACAATGCAGGCTTCGGCGATGTGCAGATCATGGCGTATGCCGCGAAATATGCTTCAGCATTCTACGGCCCGTTCCGCGACGCTATCGGCTCGGCGAAAACGCTGACCGGCGACAAGCGCACCTATCAAATGGATTCGGCGAATTCCGACGAAGCGCTGCGCGAGGTCGAACTCGACATCGCCGAAGGCGCGGACATGGTGATGGTCAAGCCCGGCATGCCCTATCTCGATATCGTGCGGCGTGTGAAGGACACCTTCGCGATGCCGACCTTCGCCTATCAGGTGTCTGGCGAGTACGCGATGATCGCGGGCGCAGCCAATAACGGCTGGATCGACGGCGAGCGCGCGATGATGGAAAGCCTTGTCGCATTCAAGCGCGCCGGCGCCGACGGCGTGCTGACCTATTTTGCGCCGGCCGCGGCGGAGAAGCTCAAGGCTGGACGCTGACAGCGGTTCCGCGACCAGCGGGATAACTTTTTCTCCATGTGAGCCTAAGCCATCTTGCGCACGTAATTCGGCGGGGCCATGTGCGCAGCAAGCGGTCCAGTGGAACTTTCAGGACCGGCGAGGAGGGTTTCAATGTCTAACACGAGAAACACTGGCGACGCGACATCAGGTGCGACCTGGCGCAACAATCCATCGGCCAGCGCGAGCGCGCAGCAGGCCTATGATCCGTGGTTGCAGCCCGAGTTGTTTCGCGGCGTGCTGACCAAGCGGTTCTTCGCGTTTCTGATCGACCTCGTGATCCTGTCGATCCCGATCATCCTCGCGGTCATCTTCGTCACCCTGTTCGGCATCGTCACGCTGGGGCTGGGCTGGTTCCTGTTCTGGCTGATCTCGCCGTTCTCGGTGATCTGGGCGCTGCTCTATTACGGCATGTCGCTTGGCGGGCCGAACGGCGCCACCGTGGGCATGCGCATGATGGACATCGAGATGCGGACATGGACTGGCGAGCGGCCCTACTTCATCCTCGGCGCGGTTCACGCGGTGCTCTACTGGGTGTCAGTCTCGTTCCTGACCCCGCTGGTCCTGCTGGTCGGCTTGTTCAATGGCCGCCGTCGGCTGCTGCATGACATCGTGCTTGGCACGGTGTTCATCAACAGCAGCGTCCAGGCATCGGCGGTCCAGACCACGCGCGTTTAGACGAATTCCAGCCCGGGTAGATCACATCCGTGTGGTCTGTCCGGGTTCGGTGTCATTTGCTGCGAGAAACCCGGATCATTCTCGCGACGGCGCGTTCAAACTCGTTGACCCCTGCCCCCCGCGGCGCGATGCTGTAAAAGGAATCGCGCAGACCGGAGACACACGGCACCCCGTGACGCAACACTCGCGCAATACGCCGCAATTCTATCTGACGGCGCCCTCACCCTGCCCCTACTTGGAGGGCAAGCAGGAGCGCAAAGTCTTCACGCATCTGGTCGGCGACAAGGCCGGTGAACTGAACGACCTCCTCACCCATGGCGGCTTCCGCCGCAGCCAGTCGATCGCCTACCGTCCTGCCTGCGATCAGTGCCGCGCCTGCGTGTCGGTGCGCGTCATCGCTAACGAATTCCGCCCCTCGCGCAATTTCCGCAAGATCCAGGCGCGCAACGCTGACATCGTCAGCGAGTTGCGCACGGCGGTGCCGACCTCCGAACAGTACTCGGTTTTCCGCGCCTATCTCGATGCCCGCCACCGCGACGGCGGCATGGCGGACATGACCGTGCTCGACTACGCGATGATGGTCGAAGACAGCCACGTCTCGACCCGCATCATCGAATATCGCCGCCGCACCGCTGACAGCGGCGTTACCGGCAAGGGTGGCGACCTGATCGCGGTGGCGCTCACCGACATTCTCAGCGACGGGTTGTCGATGGTGTACTCGTTCTTCGAGCCCGGCGAGGAAGGCCGCTCGATGGGAACGTTCATGATCCTCGACCACATCGCCCGCGCGCGGCGGCTCGGCCTGCCTTACGTCTATCTCGGCTACTGGATCGATGGTTCGCGCAAGATGGACTACAAGGCCCGCTTCCTGCCGCAGCAGCGGCTGGCGCCCAGCGGCTGGCTGCGCGTCGAAGCCACCGGCTCGATGGCGCCTGAGCCGCAGGACTAGCTTGCTCTCCTTCAACTGCAAACCAGCGCCGCCGTCATCCTGAGGCGCGAGCTCTTGCGAGCCTCGAAGGATGACGACGGCGGCGGTTGCTAACCGTCATCCTTCGAGGCTCGCCGTAAGCGCGGCTCGCACCTCTGGATGACGGCACAGTTGCTCAGGCGGTGCCGCTTTACGCCGCCCGTTGACCGGTAGCACCCTGCAATGCATGCGCGGCGCGCAACGCACCCGCAACAGCCTTCTCACGCTGCTCGGGACCGATCTGGATTCCGTCGGCCGCAATGATCTCGGGATTGGTGATGCCGATGAAACCGAACACCCAGCGCAGATAGGTTTCCAGATGCTCGCCCGCCGCGGCCGGCGTACTTGCGCCGTAGAAGCCGCCGCGCGAAATGGCGACGATCACGCGCTTGTTGCCAGCGAGCCCCTCAACGCCCTTCTCCGAGTACTTGAAGGTCTTTCCTGCGACGAGGATGCGATCGATCCAGGCCTTGAGCTGGCTCGGAATGGTGAAGTTGTACATCGGCGCCCCGATGACAACGATGTCGGCGGCAAGGAATTCATCCAGCGCGGCGGCGCTGGCTGCGATGTCGTCGCGCACGGCCGGCGTTTCTGGCGTCGCGCCATGGGCCGCCGCGAGATGTTCCCCGCTCAGATGCGAGAACGGCGTCGCGCTGATGTCGCGATAGGTGACATCCAGATCGGGCGTGGTTTTGCGCAGGCGCTCGACGGCCGCAGCCGAGAGTTGCCGGGAGACGGAATTGCCGCCGAGGATGCTGGCGTCGATATGGAGCAGTTTCATAGGTTCCCCTTTAGCTCTAGTATCAGATTGATACCTGGACACTAATGGTGACCTTTGATAAACGCACAAGAAGGCACATTTTCTGAACCCGAGCACAGCCGTGACACCCGAGCACACCGATGTAACCGCCCCGCCCGACCATCATCTGCCAGGCAATTGCCTCGCGGTGGGGTCCATCCTGTCGCGCATCGGCGACAAATGGAGCGTGCTGATCATCATGCTGCTCAGCGACGGCCCGCGCCGCTTCAATGAGATCAAGCGCATGGTGGGTGGCATCTCGCAGCGGATGCTGACGCTGACGCTCAGAGGATTGGAGCGCGACGGCCTCGTCACGCGAACGATCTTTCCGACCATTCCTCCGCGTGTGGATTACGAACTCACAGAGCTGGGCCACTCACTCAAGGAACCGGTGCAGCACCTCGGCTCATGGGCATTCGCACATCTGGCGAAGATCCAGACCGCGCGCGAACGCTTCGATAAAAAGACCGGCGGCCAGTAACCGCGATCAGCCCAGTGCGAAGTCGATCAGCAGCTTCACGTTGAGCGTCACGACGACAGCGGCGATCAGCGCGGCGGCGGCGGTCAGCCAGCGGGGTGCTACGAATTCGCCCATCTTCGCCTTGCTCGCCGTGAACATCACCAGTGGGATGATCGCGAAGGGCAACTGCAAACTCAAGATCACCTGACTGAAGATCAGAAGCTGCGCGGTTCCCTTTTCGCCGTACCACAGCGTCACTAGCGCCGCCGGAATGATCGCCACCATGCGCGTGGTCAGCCGCCGCAGCCACGGCGCGAGGCGGATGTTGATGAAGCCTTCCATCACGATCTGGCCCGACAGCGTTGCCGTCACCGTCGAACTCAGGCCGCAGCACAACAGCGCGATAGCAAACAGCGTCGGCGCCAGTGTCGATCCCAGCAGCGGCGCCAGAAACGAGTGCACCTGCTCCAGTTCGGCGACATCGGTCTTGCCTGCCTTGTAGAAGGTCGATGCCGCAAGAATGAGGATCGATGCATTGATCAGCAGCGCAAGGCACAGCGCGATCGTGGAGTCGATGGTCGCAAGCTTGATCGCTTCCTTCTTCTCCGGAACGCTGTCGCCGTAGGCGCGCGTCTGCACCAGGCCCGAGTGCAGATACAGATTGTGCGGCATCACCGTCGCGCCGAGGATGCCGAGCGCGAGATACAACATGTCGCGGTTGGCGACAATCTGCGTTGTCGGCGCGAAGCCCCGGATCACTTCGCCCCAGTTCGGATCGGCCATCGCGATCTGAATTGCGAAGCATGCGGAAATGATTCCGAGCATGCCGACGATGAAGGCTTCGATCCATCGGAAGCCGATCGCCTGCAGCGCGAGAATGAGAAACACATCCAGAGCCGTAACGATGACACCGATCTCGAGCGGAATACCGAACAGCAGATTGAGCCCGATGGCGGTGCCGATGATTTCCGCGAGATCCGTCGCCGCGATTGCAATTTCGGCCAGCAGCCATAGCGGCCATGCCAAGGCTTTCGGGAACGCATCGCGGCAGGCTTGGGCAAGGTCCCGGCCCGATCCGACGCCGAGCCGTGCGCACAGCGCCTGCAGGATGATCGCCATGATGTTGGAAATCAGCGCAACCGCGAGCAGCGCGTAACCGAACTTGGAACCGCCAGCGAGCGACGTCGCCCAGTTGCCCGGGTCCATGTAGCCCGTGGCGACCAGATAGCCCGGCCCCATGAAGGCTGCGAGCTTGCGCCAGAACGAGCCGGTCTTGGCTACCCGGACGGAGGCGAACATTCCGGTGAGCGAAGGCTCGCCGCGCGGCTTCCGCCACCCGCCCGGAACAGGCAGGGCAGCGGCCTGGTCAGGCGGCAATGACGGAGAACGTGCGTCCATATCGCCAATATGCACGGCTTTGCAGCTAGTTGCAAGTGAGTTGCAACAGCAGTTGCCCGCCTACGCGCCCGTCTCGAAATCTCCCGGCTGCGGCGGCGCAATCGGTGTGAACTGGCAGCGGTCCGGCTTGAGATCGACCAGCGGCGTGCCGTCGAGGCAATCGAGCCCGCGCACCAGAACGGTGTTGCCTTCGATGCCGACGAGTTTGGCGACGGAAGTGCCGAGCGGATTGGGCCGCACCGGCGACCTCAAGGCGAACGTTCCGTGCGTGTTGGTATCGCTCGCCGGACTTTGCAGAACGAGATCGCGGCGCGACTCGTGCAGCCAGTAGATCACCTCGACCTGCGTGAACCGGTCGAGTCCTTTCAGCGCCGGCACCCACGGCTCGAATATCTCGATCCTGCAAATGGGGCCATCGTGACGGCCCTGTCGCGGCGTCATCAGCCTGTCGGTCCATGGCGTGTGGATGCGGCCAATGAAAACGAGGCCGGCATCGGTCGGCGCCGGCGGATCGACGGCGACTTCGCCGTCGCGGATTTCATTGTAGCGGACCATTTACGTAGACCTCGCACCAAGAACTTTCGCGAGGAATGTATCGCTATCGAAAGCATCCGCAACAGCGGCAGCGCTTTACTCGATCACCTTGCCGAACTTGTTCGACTTCGGGAAACCATGCGCCAGACGGCCGGCGTCCGCGCGGTTGCCGCGCCAGTCGGCGAGTTCTTTCCACGTCGAACCCTGATCGCGGCCCGCCGAATCCTTCCAGGTCATGCCGTCCTTCGCGGTGAACGTCATCACATCCGACAGCTTGCCGCCGCTGTACTTCTGCAAGCGCACGCCGCGTCCCCGCGCCATCTCCGGCACCTGCTCCAGCGGGAAGATCACCATTTTGTGGTTGGTGCCGATCACCGCGACGGTGTCACCGCTTACGGTCGTGAGCGCCACCGCCTCGTTGGGCGCGGTGACATTCAGAACCTGCTTGCCCTTGCGGGTGTTGGCGATGCAATCGTCCTCGTTGACGACAAAGCCCTGCCCGTCGCTGCTGGCCACGAGGAATTTCCGGCCGCTCTTTTGCACAAACATCGACACGATGTTGGCATCGCCTTCCATGTCGATGGTCATGCGGATCGGATCGCCATGACCACGCCCACCCGGCAGCTTCTGCGCGTCGAGCGTATAGAAGCGGCCGTTGGTCGCAAACAACGTCAGCTTGGACGTGCTCTCGGCGAAGAACGAGAAGCCCATGCTGTCATCGGTCTTGAAGGCAAGGTTCGACAGATCCTCGACATGCCCCTTCATCGTACGCACCCAGCCCTTGTCGGAGACAACGACTGTGATCGGCTCGCGCTCGATCAGCGCTTCCTCGATCGCGGCGAGATCATGCTCGGGCGCGTCGGCGAATTGCGTGCGCCGCTTGCCGAGCGGCGTCTTGGGACCGAAGGTGTCGCGCACCTTCTTCACCTGTTCGCCGACCTTCTTCCACTGCTCGTCTTCCGACGCAACAAGGGCCTTGAGGTCCTTCAGTTCGGCCCGCAGTGCCTTGTCCTCGCCGCGGATCTCCATTTCCTCGAGCTTGCGCAGGTTGCGCAGGCGCATGTTGAGAATGGAGTCAGCCTGAAGGTCGGTCAGCTTGAAGGTCTTGATCAGCACCGGCTTCGGCTCATCCTCGGTGCGGATGATCTTGATCACCTTGTCGAGGTTCAGGTAGGCGATCAGGTAACCGCCGAGCACCTCGAGGCGATGCTCGATCTGGTTCTTGCGATAGTTCGCCCGCCGCACCAGCACGTCGCGCAGGTGGTCGAGCCATTCGCGCAGGCACTCGGCGAGACCGAGCACCTTCGGCACCCGGCCTTTCACCAGCACGTTGAGGTTCAGCGAAATCTTGCTTTCAAGCTCGGTCTGCTTGAACAGCGTTTCCATCAGTACTTCTGGATCGACGTTGCGCGACTTCGGCTCGATGACGATTCGCACGTCTTCCGCCGACTCGTCGCGAACGTCGCCGACCAGCAGCAGTTTCTTCTCGTTGAGAAGTTCAGCGATGCGCTCGATCAGCCGCGACTTCTGCACCAGCCACGGAATTTCCGTGATGACGATATTCCAGGTGCCGCGCGCGCCCTCTTCCTGGGCCCACTTCGCGCGGACGCGAAACGAACCACGCCCTGTCGCATAGGCCTCGGCTATGCTCTCGTGGGAATCCACCACAATGCCGCCGGTCGGAAAGTCCGGACCCTTCACATATTTCAGCAGGCCGCGCGACTTGGTGGCGGGCTTGTCGATCAGATGCAGCGCCGCGTCGCAGAGCTCCGCCGCGTTGTGCGGCGGGATCGAGGTCGCCATGCCGACAGCGATGCCCTGAGAGCCATTCGCCAACAAATTCGGAAACGCACCGGGGAGAACGATCGGCTCTTTCGACTGCCCGTCGTAGTTGGCGCGGAATTCGACCGCGTCCTCGTCGATGCCTTCCAGCAGAAGCCGCCCGACTTCCGTCATGCGCGCTTCGGTATATCGGTAGGCCGCCGGGTTATCGCCGTCGATATTGCCGAAGTTGCCTTGGCCGTCCACCAGCGGATAGCGCGAGGAGAAATCCTGCGCGAGGCGCACCAGCGCGTCGTAGATCGACTGGTCGCCGTGCGGATGGAACGAGCCCATCACGTCGCCGACGATTTTGGCGGATTTCTTGAACGGCGTACCGGGGTCGAGCCGCAGCAACCGCATACCGTACAGGATGCGGCGGTGAACCGGCTTCAAGCCGTCGCGCGCATCCGGCAGCGCGCGGTGCATGATGGTCGAGAGCGCATAGGCGAGATAGCGCTCCTCGAGCGCCTCGCGGAGTGCGACCTCCTGAATCTCCATCGGCTCCGGTGGAATCAGTCTTTTACCCATGGAAAGGGGTTAACTCCGCTGCGCGCGATGAACAATAGATGAATTAGACGGTCACTCGCCGTTCGTAATTCTTCTGCCACATTGCTGCGTTCTGCCCGTGGGCGTTTATAGATCGCCCAGCGGTCCATAACACCGGCCCAGGCCGGGTACAGTGCCCGACGGCAAAGTGCCGGAGGGCTTCAAGGAAGGAAAAAAGAATGCGTCGATTCATTATCGCAGTTGCGGCACTGGCCGCGTTGACCGGGGCCGTGTCGTTGGGCGGCAGCCGCGCCGAGGCCATGAGCCTCCCTGCCCCGCTGGCTGGCGTCACGCAGCAGACCGAAGAAGTCCGCCTTGTCTGCACCACACGAAGGGTCGGCCACCGCTGGGTCAAGTCCTGCCGCGACGTACGCCCGCATTACCACCGGCGCCATCATCACCATCATCGGCACCATCATCGGCACCATCACCGGCACCACCGCCCTCATCATCACCATCATCGGTAATGATTCAAGGAGCAGGCCGGACAATGTCCGGCCTGCTTTCTATTCGGCGACGGCCCTCGCCCGTGGCCGTATCACCGCTGCGATAAAGCCGTCCCGCGCATCCGAATGACCCTGCCCGCGCGGCTCCAGCACATTGCGCAGCAGGAACAGCCCGGTCAGCCGAAACCCGTCCTCGATGTCCTGCCCGGACCAGCCGTTGGTCCCGTCGTCGCTCTCGCGCAGGAATGGCGGCAACCGTAGCAGCCGATCGCGCCACGGCTCGCCCGCCTGCCGCGAAACCGCGGCACCCGATTTCGGCGAGACGTAAATCAGGTCGTTCATCGCTCCGCTCGCCGCGCAGGATGACAAATCGAGGCCGAAGCCAAGTTCGGTCAGCATCGCGAGTTCGAACCTCACCAGTTGCACGCCGGCCGTGGCGACGTCATCGAAATCGTCGAGAATGGATTCCAGCATCTCATAGATGTCTTCGTGCGGATCGCGCTCGGGCAGTAGCCGCACCAGCGACCCCAGATGCGTCACGCCGTAGACCGCATGCGAGGATCCGAACATCGTCGCGGCGCGCAGCCGCACGCCTTCAAGAGTGTAGTATCCGAGGTGCTCGTCGAGACGGGCGCGCCAGACCGCACTCACGGTATTTCCGGGCTGCAGCAGCGGACGCATTCGCGAGCCGGAACCACCGCGCACCAGCCCGAGATGGCGACCATGGCTGCGCGTCAGCAGTTCGACTATGGCGCTGGATTCGCCATGCCGCCGCACGCCCAGGACAATACCCTCGTCGGTCCATTCCATGGCCGGAGCTTACAGGATTCTGCGCACGTTCGCAGCGACATCGGCCGGGAAAGTGAGGTCACACAGGTTGCCGGAACCAGTCCCGGGCATCGCCGGTGAAAGAGAAATACAGGCCGAAAGCCGTCAATGCCGTCGAGATCACGTCCACGAAGGTGCTGAACTGCATGCCGGCTTCACCCACCGTGGTGACGATGGAGGCGACAGACAGCATCAGCGCCACAAGCAGGACCGTCCGCGCCCATTTCTTGCGCCGGTGCGCGGCGAGCCAGACGAGTTGCACAAATCCCAGCGTCATCATGACTGCGATGAAATTGACTGCCAGCTTCGTCGACTCGGTGACGTCATCCGGGATGCGATCCAGAAACGCAGCGGAGAGCACGTCGATGAGCAGCGACAGATACAACAGCACCTGGAAGTAGAAGATGTTTTTGGGAACGCTGGCGCCGGGATCGTTGATCATTCCTTGGGAAACTCCAGACCCATCTCGCGGTAACGCTCCGGATCGTCGCCCCAGCCATCCCTGACCTTCACAAACAGGAACAGATGCACCGGTTGGCCGACAATCTCCGCGATCTCCTTGCGCGAATCCGCGCCGATGGCCTTGATCGTCGCCCCGCCCTTGCCGAGCACGATCTTGCGCTGGCTATCGCGCTCCACATAGATCGTCTGCTCGATCCGCACCGACTTGTCCTTGCGGTCGGTCCATGAGTCGGTTTCGACCGTGGACTGATACGGCAGTTCCTGATGCAGGTGGCGGTAGATTTTCTCGCGCGTGATTTCAGCCGCGAGATGCCGCAGCGGCGCGTCCGACATCTGATCTTCTGGATAATGGAAAGGCCCTGCGGGCACGTCCTTCGCCAGTGCACGGCGCAGGTCGTCAACGCCGTCGCCGGACATCGCGGAAATCATGAACGTCTGATCGAAGGTTAGCCGCTCATTGGCTTTCATCGCGAGCGTCAGCAGCTTCTCGCGCGGAACAAGATCGATCTTGTTCAGCACCAGAATCTTCGGGTGATTGACGGACGCGAGCTTCGTGAAGATGGCGTCGGCTTCCTCGTCGATGCCGGCGCGGGCGTCGAGCAGCACGCAGACGAGGTCAGCGTCGTGCGCCCCGCTCCACGCGGTGGACACCATGGCGCGGTCGAGCCGCCGTTTGGGCGTGAAGATACCCGGCGTGTCGACCAGAATGATCTGTGCATTGTCCTCGATCACGATGCCGCGGATCAGCGCGCGCGTAGTCTGCACCTTCTTCGAGACGATGGTGACCTTCGAGCCGACCAGCGCATTGACCAGCGTCGACTTGCCGACGTTCGGCGCACCGATCAGCGCGACGAAGCCGCAGCGAGTCTCGCGGGTTGAATTATCTTGCAGTTCGTCAGGCATCGTTGCCGCCCGTTACGCCTTCCCGCTTCAGCAGCGCTGTCGCTGCGAGCTTTTCGGCGGCGCGCTTGCTGCCGCCGACACCTTCCGCCGGGGTTAGTCCCGGCAACTCGACCGCCACGCGAAACTGCGGATCATGATGCGGCCCGGTACGCTGGACCTCGCGATAAACCGGCGTCGGCAATCCCTTGCCTTGCGCCCATTCCTGCAAGATCGTTTTCGGATCGCGCAGCGGACGCACCGGCTTGCGCATCCGCTCGGTCCAGTTGCGTTCCACGAATTGGGACGCCGCCGCGTAACCGCCGTCGAGAAACACCGCGCCGATCACCGCTTCGCAGATGTCGCCCAGCACCGAATTGCGCAACCGCGCTCCGGCGCCCGCGCCCACCGACCCGAGTTTGATGGCCTCGTCCAGCCCGAGCGACTTGGCGACATCGGCGCAGGCTTCACGGCGCACCAGGTCGGCGAGACGCTTCGACAATTCGCCCTCGTCGGCCTTCGGAAACGCCCGATAGAGCATATCCGAAACAATGAGGCCGAGCACGTGATCGCCGAGAAATTCCAGCCGCTGATAGCTGTCGGCACGGCGCGCGGACTTCAGCGCCGAGACGTGGGTGAACGCCGTCGCCAGCAGCGCGGGATCAGCGAAGATGTGGCCGATGCGCTGCTCGACGACCTTGGCCGCCGCCTTCGCACTCGGGCGGCGAGTCTTCTTGGCAGGCTTGACCTCTGCGACACCAGCGGTCGCGGCGTCGTCAGTCGTTTCGGGAGTTTTGACGATTGCGGGTTCGCCGCTCATCGCACAATGGAGAAAATGCGATTCCAGCGCACCGAAACCGGCCAGCGCCAGAACTGCCAGGCCTGTTCGCCTTCGGCAATGGAGAAGAAGATCATCTGCGCGCGGCCGATCAGATTTTCGGACGGCACATAACCCACCGCCGACAGGACACGGCTGTCGGTGGAGTTGTCGCGGTTGTCGCCCATCATGAAGAAGTGGCCGGGCGGCACGGTGTAGACGTTGGTGTTGTCGTAGAAGCCGTTATCGACGCAATCGAGCGACTTGTAGCTCACGCCGTTCGGCAGCGTTTCCTTCCACTGCTTGACCCGCGCCGTTGCGTCAGAGCCGCAAGGGTCCTCGCCGACGAAATCCGGCAGCCGTTCGCGCTGCACCGGCTTGTCATTGATGTAGAGCAGCCCCTCCTTCATCTGGACGCGGTCGCCGGGGAGCCCGATGACGCGCTTGATGTAGTCGGTGGTGTCGTCCTTCGGCAAACGGAACACGACGATGTCGCCGCGATCAGGATCGGAGCCGAAAATGCGGCCGGTGAACAGCCGGGGCGACAGCGGGATCGAATAGTGGCTGTAGCCGTAAGAGTATTTCGAAACGAACAGATAGTCGCCGACCAGCAGCGTCGCCTTCATCGATCCGGACGGAATGTTGAAGGGCTGAAACAGGAAGGTGCGGATCACCAGCGCGATGATGAGCGCGTGAATGACGACGCGGACGGTCTCGCCGACGCCGCCTTCGGATTTGGCCGGTGCTGTCACGCTCATCTGCTCTTTCGAATCCTGATTTTTCATGCCTCGGAACTGGACCTTTGATGCCCACCAGAGGCGAAGACGCCGCCCAAATCACCCGCGCGGGTTTTAGACCGTTGTCGCAAGGGGTGCAATCAACGGGCTCATGAAAACTTGCTAATTGTCTGACAGTTCAGTGAATTTTAGATTTTCAGGCGGTCGGGAACCGGGTTTTAGCGCCGATCAGGCTTTCGCCGCCGGAACGGCCGAAATGATGACGAACGCCTGGGCCAACGGCCAGTCATCAGTAATGGTGAGGTCAATCCGCGCCTCATGGCCCGGCGGGATCAGGGATTCCAGCCGCGCCAGCGCGCCGCCGGTCAGTTTCATGGTCGGGCGGCCGCCCGGCATGTTGACCACGCCCATGTCCCGCCACCACACCCCGCGCCGGATGCCAGTGCCGAGCGCCTTCGAGCAGGCTTCCTTGGCTGCGAATCGCTTGGCGTACGTTGCCCAGATCAATTTGGGCATCTTGGAGCGGCGTTCGGCCTTGGCCCGCTCCGCCTCGGTGAAAATTCGATCGATAAACCGGTCGCCGTGGCGCCCGATCACCTTTTCGATCCGAGTGATGTCGATAATGTCCGACCCGATGCCGATGATCATGGCCTAGTGTCCTGAATCCGAAGTTCGCCTCATTTTGCGGCACCTTCCTTAGCGAACTTCGGATTCGAAAGGACACTAGAAAATAAGATTCGAGTGTGGCTTTGGTTCGCAAGTCCGCGTCGAAGCATGCGACAATGACAGCGCGGACTTGCGAACTGCCACACTAGCGATGACCCCGAAGCGATTTCCGGCCACGATCCATCGCCGCGCGCATGTCGCGAATGGTCTGCGCCAGACCGACGAACATCGCCTCGCCCATCATGAAATGCCCGATGTTGAGTTCGACGATCTGCGGCAGCGCCGAGATGGTTTCCGCCGTCACGTAATCGAGACCGTGTCCGGCATGAACTTCAAGCCCGGCGGACTGCGCAAGCTTCGCGCCGGCGACAATGCGCTGCCATTCAGCCTCGGCCTTTTGCTTTTGTCCCTCGACCACAGCATCGCACCACGCGCCGACGTGAATCTCGATCACCGGCGATTTCAGTTTTGCCGCCATCTCGATCTGGGCCGGATCGGCGGCGATAAACAGCGAGACGCGGATTCCGGCGTCACCCAGGCGCGCAATGAAGGGACCGAGTGCGTCGCGTTGCCCGACGACATCCAGCCCGCCCTCGGTGGTGACCTCAGTGCGCCGCTCCGGCACGAGGCAGACCGCATGCGGCTTGGTCGCGAGTGCGATTTGCAGCATCTCGGCGGTTGCGGCCATCTCGAAGTTCAGCGGCTTGGAGATTTCGGCTTTCAGCCGCGCCATGTCGTCGTCGCGAATATGACGGCGGTCTTCGCGCAGATGCGCGGTGATGCCGTCGGCACCCGCTTCGATGGCTAGCAGCGCTGCACGCACCGGGTCCGGTGCACGGCCTCCACGCGCGTTGCGCAAGGTCGCAACGTGATCGACATTAACCCCGAGACGCAGCGGCGGAATAGCTGGCATGGACAATCCAAAGAACGATGAGATTAGCCGTTGATGCGATCGACGCTGGCGACAACCGCCTTGGCGCGAAGCTGAGCGATGATACCGTTCAAATGCTTCAGGTCATAGACCTCAAGATCGATGGTGAGCTCTGTGAAATCCGGTGAGCGGCGGCTCATGCTGATGTTGTCGATATTGCCGTCATGTTCGGCGATCACCGACGCCACCTGGGCGAGGCTGCCCGGTTCGTTCACGTTCTGCACATGCAGGCGTGCCGGAAAACGCCGCGGCGCGGCTTCGTCGGTATCCCAGCGGACATCGAGCCAGCGTTCGGGTTCCTCCTCGAAATCCTTCAGCGCCGGGGACTGGATCGGATAGATCGTGATCCCCTCGCCCGGCGTGACAATGCCGACGATACGGTCGCCCGGCACGGCGCCGCCGTTCGGTGCGAACTTCACCGGCAGATCGCTGTTGATGCCGCGGATCGGTATCGCGCTCGACGCCTTGGCGTCGCCCACAGGCTTCGGCTTTGCAGCGCCGCTCTTTTTGCCGCTGAGCCGCGCTTCTTCCTTGTAGTCCGGGTACATCGCACGTGCGACGTCCGATGCCTTCATCTCACCGCGCCCGACTGCCGCCATGACGTCATCGATGGAGGAGCGCGCCAGCCGCGGCAACGCACCCTTCAACTTGTCGTCGGCATAGACGATCTTCGCGCGCATGAACAAGCGCTCGACAATTCGCCGCCCAAGTCCTGCATACTGATCGCGAACGGCCGTGCGGGTGGCGCGGCGGATCGCGGCTCGCGCCTTGCCGGTGACCGCAAGGGACTCCCACGCCGTCGGCGGGGCCGACTGCGCCTGTGAGGTCAGCACCTCGACCTCGTCGCCGTTCTGCAATTCGGATGACAGTGGCGCGAACTTGCCGTTGATCTTACAGCCGACCGCGCTGTTGCCGACGTCGGTATGCACGGCATAGGCGAAGTCGATCACGTTGGCATGGCGCGGCAGCGCGATCAGCTTGCCCTTCGGCGTGAAGCAGAACACCTGATCGTGGAACAGTTCCATCTTGGTGTGTTCGAGGAATTCCTCCGGATTGGCGCTTTCCGAAAGAACTTCAACCGTGTGCCGCAGCCACGCGAACGCATTGGATTCGCGCTCGAGCCGCTCGGTGGGCGAGCCGACGCCGTCCTTGTAGAAGGCATGCGCGGCGATGCCGTATTCGTTGACGCGATCCATTTCCTCGGTGCGAATCTGCAGTTCGACACGCTGCTTTCCGGGGCCGATCACCGTGGTGTGGATCGAGCGGTAATCGTTCTGCTTCGGCGTCGAGATGTAGTCCTTGAACCGTCCAGGCACCACCGGCCAGGTCGTATGCACGATGCCGACAGTCCGATAGACCTCCGCAATGCTGTTGACGACGATGCGAAATCCGAAAATGTCGGACAACTGCTCGAAGCCAACGGATTTGCGCTCCATCTTCACCCAGATCGAGAATGGCTGCTTCCGCCGGCCTCTCACGTGCGCGTTGACGCCGTTCTTGGTGAGCTTGGCGGACAGTTGCGCTTCGATCTCACCGATCATGTTGCGGTCGCGTGCTTCAAGCGCATCCAGCCGCTGCACAACCACAGCATGCGCATCGGGATCGATCACCTTGAACGACAGGTCCTCGAGCTCTTCGCGCATTTCCTGCATACCCATGCGGCCCGCGAGCGGCGCATAGATATCGAGCGTCTCTTCCGCGATCCGGTGTCGCGAGGCCGGCGGCACGAATTCCAGCGTCCGCATGTTGTGCAGCCGGTCGGCGAGCTTGACGAGCAGAACGCGCACGTCGTCGGCGATCGCGAGCAGCAGCTTGCGCAGATTTTCGGCCTGCTTGGCTTCGCGCGAGACCAGCTCGAGCCGCTTCAGCTTGGTCAGCCCCTCCACCAGCGCGCCGATCTCCTGACCAAACATCTGGTCGATCTCGGAGCGGGTCGATTCGGTATCCTCGATCGTGTCGTGAAGCAGCGCAGCGACAATGGTCGCGTCATCCAGCTTCAGGTCGGTGAGGATCGCCGCAACCTCGAGCGGGTGGGAAAAATACGGGTCGCCAGAGGCGCGCTTCTGCTCCCCGTGGGCCATCATGGCGTAGACGTAAGCTCTGTTGAGCAAGTCCTCGTCGGTGTTCGGATTGTAGGCCCGGACCCGGTCCACCAGGTCGTATTGGCGCATCATTTTGGTCCGGACCGGCTTCTTGGCCGGTACAGCCGCCGCTGGGGACACAGACGGAACCGCCGCGACCGCTTCGGTCGCCGCCTGCATTTGGGGCTGGTTTTGCCGCCCGATCGCCATCCGCTTGCTCGCCTCGACTGCCGATTCCGAAAAAGGAACCGTCATTCACAATATCGCCGGTTCGTCGGTAATCGCAAGGAAGACGCTAAAAATGTCAATAAATGCAAAGGCCCGGACGATCCGCCCGGGCCTTTGAGAAAAACGGCGTTCGAGCGCCGGAAAGTCAGTCCGAAAGACGGGCTTATTCGTCTTCCTCGGGTTGCTCCTCGGGCGGAGCAAGGCCTTCCAGGCCCTTCAGAAGCTCTTCTTCCGTCATGCGCTCGACGGCAACTTCGGTGTCGTCGGCGTCCACGGAGGCTCCTGCGGAGCCGATCAGAGGTACCGTATCGGGTTCCGGCTCATCGACTTCGACGAATTTCTGCAGGGAATGAACGAGTTCCTCGCGCAAATCCTCTGGAGAAATGGTCGTGTCAGCAATTTCGCGTAGCGAAACGACTGGATTCTTGTCATTATCGCGGTCGATGGTCAGGGGCGACCCTGAAGAAATCATCCGCGCACGGTGCGCGGCCAGCAGTACGAGGTCGAAGCGGTTGTCGACCTTATCGATACAATCTTCAACAGTGACGCGCGCCATCGGCTGTCGCTCCGGGTCTGGGTCAGAAAATATGTCGCTATGCGCGCTAGGTATAGCGACCCGGGCCTTTCCGCAAGCATCAATTTCGAAAAGGCACGTAAAATGGCCGTTTCGGATGACCCCTGCGGAAGCATGGCTGAGGGTCAATTAGTCCCATGGACAAGAATTCGCTTCATTGCTTCATCAGAAATGCTTCGCGGTGCGGCGCCACCACCGCAAACAATATTTCTGACCTTTATCTTCTCTAAACTCTCTGGCGAATAACAACTGAAATTGAATGGGAATGCGCGGTGATGGATACGCGCCAAGAATATATACGATAACAACGATGCGAGAAAAAACTGATGCCTTCTGCCACGAACAAGATCGCGCTGTTTATTGACGGTGCAAACCTATACGCAACAGCGAAGACGCTTGGTTTCGACATTGATTATAAAAGGCTGCTTCTTGAATTTCAGAGCCGTGGCACTCTGGTCCGGGCGTTCTACTACACCGCCATCATCGAAGATCAGGAATACTCATCAATTCGGCCGCTGATCGATTGGCTCGATTACAACGGCTATACCGTCGTGACCAAGGCGACGAAGGAATTCATCGACGCGTCCGGACGCCGCAAGGTGAAGGGCAACATGGACATCGAACTCGCTGTCGACGCCATGGAGCTGGCCGAAAACATCGACCAGATGGTGCTGTTCTCGGGTGACGGCGATTTCCGTTCGCTGGTCGAGGCCGTACAGCGCCGCGGCGTCCGCGTCACGGTGGTTTCCACCATCTCGAGCCAGCCGCCGATGATCGCTGACGAATTGCGCCGCCAGGCGGATGTCTTTACGGATCTGGTCCAGCTACAATCCAAGCTTGGCCGCGATCCGAGCGAGCGCCCTGCTCCTCGCGAACCCCGCGAACCTCGTCAGCACACGCCGCAATTCCTGCAGCGAACGACGACCAGCTCAATGGCGCCAAGGGGCGATGACGAATTCGACGATTGAGCAGAAAACCAAGGAGAGCCGGCGCAGCAGTGCCGGCCCTTCCTCTTCTGTTTCAGGGCAGTCGAACGAACCACGTCCGGATTGTCCTCTCTGCCCCCGCCTGAAAGATTATCGCGACGCCAATCGCGCGCAGCATACGCATTGGTTCAACTCACCCGTTCCCTCGTTCGGGCCGACCGACGCGCAGCTTCTGATCGTCGGCCTCGCGCCGGGTCTTCAGGGCGCCAATCGCACGGGGCGGCCCTTTACCGGCGATTTCGCCGGAGATCTTCTCTACGGGACGCTTATCGAACTCGGCTTTGCGCGCGGGTCATACGAGGCGCGGCCCGACGATGGCCTGACGCTGGTTGATTGTCGCATCGGCAATGCGGTGCGCTGCGTTCCGCCACAGAACAAACCCCTGCCCGCTGAAATCAGCACCTGCCGCCCGTTCATGAAAGCCGCGATCGACGAGATGCCGCGCCTCCGCGCAATCGTGATGCTGGGCCGCGTCGCACACGATTCAACGTTGAAGACGCTCGGCATCCGCGCGCCCGATGCGCCGTTCGCCCATGGCGCGGAGCATCAGGCAGGATCGATCCGGCTGTTCGATAGCTATCACTGCTCGCGCTACAACACGAACACCCGCCGCCTGACGCCCGAGATGTTCAGGGCGGTGTTCATCGGCGTACGGAAACATCTCAGCTAAGGTCGTTCGCAACCGAGCGATGGCTTCGTCATCCTGAGGTGCGCGCTCTTTCTTGCGCGCCTCGAAGGATGACCGCATGCAATCTCATCCTTCGAGGCTCGCCGAAGACGGCTCGCACCTCAGGATGACGAGAATCTAGCTGCGTTAAACCGGGTTGGCCTGCAGCCAGGCCAGCACGTCGCCTGCGTTCCGGTCCGGCGGAAACACCGGATAGAATACGTGGGTGATCGTCGCAT
This sequence comes from Afipia massiliensis, assembly GCF_014203115.1. Taxonomy (GTDB): domain Bacteria; phylum Pseudomonadota; class Alphaproteobacteria; order Rhizobiales; family Xanthobacteraceae; genus Afipia; species Afipia massiliensis. Next base: position 533,814 of record NZ_JACHIJ010000002.1, read on the forward strand.
CATCGATGATCAGCGCGAGCCGCTTGATCAGCGTCAATCCCGCAACATCCATCGACGGCAGCCGGAGTGCGCGCGTCAACGCAAGATCGCCGTCAGACAAAACCTGAAACGGCACATGCAGCCGCTCGACCATGTCGCGCTGATAAGCTGTGTCCTGCGTCGAAATCCCAAACACATGCTGCGCGCCCGCATCCATCAGATCCTTGAACAGATCGCGGAAAGAACAGGTCTGCGGCGTACAACCCCGTGCGCCGGGGATCATGTCCCAGTCGTCGACAAGCCCGATCTTGCCGGGCTCACCGGTGCGCGGATAGGCGAACAGCACCACCCGGCCCGGCAGCGACGCGAGCTTGATCGATGACCCATCGGTCGCCGGCAGCACGACAGGCGGCATTTCCATGCCGACCAGATGCTTCGCCGCGCCGTCATCGATCGGCGCCGGGATCTTGCTCCAGTCCACATCCATCAGGTTCGGCTGGTTCATCGCGCTATCCTTCATATCCTAGAGGATGACGTTGCCCGAAAACCGCTTCGCACTTTCGGCGTTATCCTCGCGCCCTCAGCAGGCGGCCCTTCTCGCGCGCCCAGTCCCGCTTCTTCTCGGTATCACGCTTGTCGTGCAGCTTCTTGCCCTTTGCCAGAGCCAGTTGAAGCTTCACCTTGCCGCGCTCGTTGAAATACATCTTGAGCGGAATGAGCGTCATCCCCTCGCGCTCGATCGCGCCGATTAGCTTGTTGATCTGCTTCTTGTGCAGCAGCAGCTTGCGGTCCCGCTTTGGTTCATGATTGAAGCGGTTGGCTTGCAGGTATTCAGGAATATTGGCGTTAACGAGCCATATTTCCCCATCCTTGGAGTCCGCGTAGGACTCGGCAATTGTTGTCTTGCCGCTGCGTGACGACTTGACCTCGGTGCCGGTCAGCACGATGCCTGCCTCGACGGTATCCTCGATGGCATAGTTGAACCGCGCCTTGCGGTTCTCGGCGATGACCTTGATCGTGGGTTCTTTCTTCTCGGCCATCAGGTGCCTCGGTGCATATCCACGCGAAAAATTCGGCTCGCGTGAACACGCAATCCTTCAGTGCTGCCTGACGGCGCGGGAAGACTTTGCGCCGTCAGAATGTCTGGTTGGTATATAGTGATTTACTTCGACTTCAGAAGATCACGGATTTCAGTGAGCAGTTGCTGGTCCTTGCTCATGGCCGCCGGTTCGGGAGCCGCTTCCTGCTTCGCCTTCAGGCGGTTCATCAGGCGGATCACAAGGAACAGCACAAACGCCACGATCAGGAAATTCAGCGTCAGGGTGAGGAAGTTGCCCCATGCCAGCACCGCGCCCTGCTTCTTGGCATCGACGAGGTTGGTGGCCGTGACCGACTTGGAAAGGCCGGTGAAGTAGTTCGAGAAATCCAGTCCGCCGGTGATCGCGCCGATGATCGGCATGATGAGGTCGCCGACCATCGAGGTGACGATCCCCCCGAACGCCGCGCCGATGATGACGCCGACCGCGAGATCGACGACGTTGCCTTTCAAGGCAAATTTCTTGAACTCCTCAAGCATCGGCAATTTCCCTTTTCTGCTGCGTCGTCAGTTGAGCAACCCGGCGTACACCATCGCGTCGCGAATAATCTTGCCGGTCGGCGGCGTCACCGTCATCAGCGGCAGACGCACTTCCTCTTGCACGCGACCCAGCAGCTTGAGGCCATGCTTGGCGCCTGCAAGGCCCGGCTCCTTGAAGATGGCGTCGTGCAACGGCGTCAGCCGATCCTGAATCTTGAGCGCGGCCGCATAGTCGCCCTTCATCACGGCGGACATCAATTCCGCGCAGGGCTTCGGCGCCACGTTGGCGACGACCGAAATGCAGCCGTGCCCGCCCGCCGCCATATAGGCGAGCGCGGTCATGTCCTCGCCCGAGAGCTGGATGAAGTCCGGCCCCATCGCGTGGCGCTGTTGCGAAACGCGGGCGAGATTGGCGGTGGCATCCTTCACGCCGGCGATGTTCTTCAACTCGAACAACCGCGTCATGGTCTCGACGGAGAGATCGACCACCGAGCGCGGCGGGATGTTGTAGATGATGATCGGAATACCGATCGCATCGTTCACCGCCTTGAAGTGATGATACATCCCTTCCTGCGTGGGCTTGTTGTAGTAAGGCGTCACCACAAGCACGGCATCAGCGCCTGCCTTCTCGGCATGCTTCGCCAGAGCGACAGCTTCGCGCGTGGAGTTTGAGCCCGCACCGGCGATGACCGGAACACGGCCCTTCGCCTCCTCGACGCACCACTCAGTGACCTTGTTGTGCTCTTCATGGCTGAGTGTCGGGCTTTCGCCGGTGGTGCCGACCGGAACGAGGCCATGCGAACCCTGCTCGATCTGCCAATTCACGAGCTCACGCAGACCGGCCTCGTCCAGCGCTCCGTTTTTGAACGGCGTCACCAAGGCGGTAAGGGACCCCCTGAAATTCGTCTTGGTTGCCATTGTCAGTCTCCGAACGCGTCGCATGCTGCGATTTATGATTGATTGATACCGAGTCCCGAAGCGCGATGAAAGTCCCGGGCACTCCCATACCGCGCCCCGACGCCTGGATGACCCTGCGTTAGCCGCGATTTTGCCGCGGTGTTGCGGCATTGTGCCTGTTCTAACACATTTGATGTTTTGTCCACATATTCAATGCACTACACCTTGGGTGAAGGCTCTTGATGATTCGCCGCACAGGCCGCCCGTGATGCCATTTGCACCTTCATCCGCGGGGCTCCCCCGTTTGGCGCGCTGGACCGCTGTTCTCCTCGGCGCAGGCGGTTTTGCGCTGATTTCATATGCAGCGTCCGCAGTTCCTTTACCGAAGCCGCGTCCGGTGTCTCGCAATGTGACGCCGCAAACCACACCGGCGAAGCCCGCCCAACCACCAGCTCCGTCGGCCGCGAAAGCTGACCCAGCCGCGCCTGCGCCCAAAACTCTGGCCGCGCGCCCTGCACCGCCCCGAAAGCCTGCCGTGCCTCTGGCGATGTCCACGTCATCGTCCACCTCGAAGGCCGACATGGAAACGCTCGAGCAGATCATCGAGCTGGTGCGCAAGCGGAAACCGGCCGATGCCACGCAGCTTCAGGCCTCGATCTCGGATCCCGTCGCGCGCAAGCTCTCCGAGTGGATGATCCTGCGCAGCGACGACAACAACGCGTCGTCCGACCGCTACAAGGCCTTCATCACCGAGAACCCGACCTGGCCAAGCGTGACATTCCTGCGGCGGCGCGGCGAAGCGGCTTTGTGGGACGACAAGCGCGACGATGCCGCTGTCCTGGCGTTTCTCGGCGGCGAACAGCCGATCTCCGGCAAAGGACGATTTATGCTGGCGCGCGCCCTGTTGGCGCGCGGCGACCGGCCCGGCGCGGAACGGCTCGTACGCGCTGCGTGGCGCGGCGATTCCTTCTCGTCCGACACTGAGGAAACAGCGTTCGACAGGTTCGGCACGCTGCTGACATCCGGCGACATCAAGGTCCGGATGGATATGCTGCTGTACAGCGGCGACAACGCCGAGTCCGCATTACGCTCCGCCAAGCGACTCGGAAGCGGTCATGTCGCGCTCGCAAAGGCCCGCTCCGCGCTTAACAAGAAGGCCTCGAACGCGAAGGCCCTGCTGGATGCCGTCCCGAACGATCTGCACAACGATCCGTTGTATCTTTTCAGCAAGGCACAATGGCTGCGGCGCGAGGACAAATTCCTGGAAGCCGCGCGTGCCATGCAGGCCGCGCCGCGCGATCCGGCCCGGCTGGTCAATGCTGACGAATGGTGGATCGAACGGCGGCTGCTGGCGCGCAAACTGCTCGACACCAACGAGCCGCGCATCGCCTATGCTGTCGCGCGCGATGCGTCGCTGCCGGCACGCGACATCTACAAGACCGAACAGGAATTCACCGCCGGCTGGATCGCACTGCGATTCCTCAACGATCCAAACCTCGCGGCCCAGCATTTCGCGCGGATCGGCGTCGGCAGCGTCAATCCGACCGCCCTCGCCCGCGCCGGTTACTGGCAGGGCCGTGCCGCGGAAGCCGCGGGGCGGTCGCAAGAGGCGCGCGCCGCGTATGAATCAGCTGCGGCGCAGTCGACCAGCTATTATGGCCAGCTCGCGCGCGCAAAGCTGGGACTGCCGCAAATCGCGCTGAACGGCGTGCCCGGCCGCTCGCGCGGCGGCGAGCGGCTGGAGGTCGTCCGCGCCGTCGAGCTTCTCTACGCGCTGGATGAGCGCGAGATCGCGATCCCGATTCTCGCTGACATGGGCGAACGCGCCGACATGGACGGCCTGCTTGCGCTTTGCGAACTGACTCAGCGTCACGACGATGCGCGGGGCATGCTGATGGTCGGCAAAGCCGCGCTGAATCGCGGCATGCCGTTCGATCACTACGCTTATCCAGTGAGCGGCATTCCGCCCTACAAGGACTTTGGCCCCGCGGTCGAGAAGGCAATCGTCTTCGCCATTGCCCGGCAGGAAAGCGCGTTCCATCCGACAATCGTGTCCCCTGCCAATGCCTACGGCCTCATGCAGGTGACGGCAGGCGCCGGCAAATACGTCGCCAAGAAATACGGCACGACGTTCGATCTCAACAAGCTGAAAACCGACCCGTCCTACAACGCCGCATTCGGCGCCGCTGAACTCGGCGGGTTGATCGACGATTATCGCGGCTCCTACATCATGACCTTCGCAGGCTACAATGCCGGGCGCGGCAGCGTACGCAAATGGATCGAGCGCTACGGCGACCCGCGCGATCCCAAGGTCGACGCGGTCGATTGGGTCGAGAAAATCCCGTTCTCCGAAACCCGCAACTACGTCCAGCGCATCATGGAAAACGTGCAGGTGTACCGCTCGCGGTTCGGCGGCGGCAGCAAGCTGCTGATCGAGGCCGATTTGCGCCGCGGCGCGGGTGTGGAATAGATTTGGGCCGTTAGTTTCCACTCCGTCATCCTGAGGTGCGAGCCGCATATGCGGCGAGCCTGGAAGGATGAACGGCCCATCCATCTCTCAGCATGGCGCGTCGCCCTTCGAGGCCTTCGCTGCGCTACGGCTCCTCAGGGTGACGGCAAATGCCCCAATCATTCCGCGACGTGTACTGCCAGTCGGCCGACGGGCTGAAGCTCCATGCCAAGGTCATCGGTCCGGACAACGGCACGGCATTGCCGGTGCTTTGCCTGCCCGGCCTGACGCGAACCACTGACGATTTCGACGACATCGCGCGCGCCATTGCCACCAATCCGGCTGCGCCCCGCAAGGTGGTGGCGGTCGATTATCGCGGCCGTGGCCTGTCGGATTACGACCCGGACCCCGCCAAATACACGGTCCCGGTTGAGCTTGGCGACGTCCTGACGATCGCGGCTTCGCTCGGAATTTCCCGCGCCATTCTGCTCGGTACCTCGCGCGGCGGCCTGATCTCGATGGCGCTGGCGGCGGCGCAGCCGCAACTGCTGGCCGGCGTTATCCTGAACGACATCGGCCCGGCGCTGGAGATCGACGGCCTGATGAAGATCAAGGGCTACATCGCCAATCCGCCCCCGAGGCAAACCTGGGATGAGGCGGCGGGCGGCCTGAAGGAGTTGTTCGGCAGCGTGTTTCCGTCGCTGAGCGATGCCGAGTGGATGGCATGGGCGCGGCGCGCGTTCCGGGAAAAGGCCGGCGGCGGCTTGGAGCGGACCTACGACCTGAAACTCGCGCATACGCTTGACGGACTCGACCCGGCTAATCCGCTGCCGCAGGTCTGGGAATTGTTCGACAAGCTCGCGGGCGTTCCAGTGATGCTGATCCATGGCGGCCTGTCCGACCTGCTCTCGCTTCAGGGCGTTCAGGACATGATCGCGCGGCGACCGGACATCGAGCTCGTGACAGTCGCAGATCAGGGTCACGCGCCGTTGCTGGCCGACAACCCCACGATGGACCGCATCGTCGCGTTCTGCGCGCGGTGTGATGGGGCGACGGCGTCTTAAAACCTGCCATCGGCCCAGATCCTTTTGTCGTCCCCGCGAAAGCGGGGACCCCATACTCCCTGAGTAAGCGATCTCAGCCCAATAACCTTCGGTGGTTATGGATCCCCGCTTTCGCGGGGACGACGCGGTATGCGTGGCGGGCGCCCGGAATGACGCAAGACAAAGAAAACCCCCGGCAGTTTCCTGCCGGGGGTCTTTTAGTTCAGGTCGTAATCGCCACTAGGCGGTTACTATTACCAGGTGCGGCGAACGCGGAGGTTGCCGGACCAGATGCCCTGATCTTCGTAGTTGTAGTTGCCAGCCGGCTTGAAGGCACCCATGGTGTTGGCAGCAGCAACAACCGTGCCGCTCATCGACTGATCGAGGTTGGTGTACATCACTTCGCCCGAGAACGTCAGGTTACGAACCGGAGTCCATGCGGTACGCGTACCGATCTGCCAGATGGCAAAGTCAGGGTTGCAGTTCGCACGCGGCGTTCCGACGACAACCTGAGCAGCATAACGTGCACAGTAGAGGTCAGACGCATTGTTGTTGTAATCGATGCGCGTGTAGCTGCCGAACAAGCTGGATTCCCAGTTCGGGGTCCAGTTGTGAACGTAAGCGCCACGGAAGCCCCAACCAGTGGTCTTCTCGATCTTCGTGCCTGCGCCGTAGATGCCATCGAACAGCGACATAACGGCGAAGCTGTTGTAGTTGGCACCCGAACCACCGCTGAAGTGGTCGAAGTTGTTGCCGGTCACGCCGCTGATGAGGTACTTCATCGCGCCGTCAGCATAGGTCGCGTCCAACGACAGCTTGTCGCCAGGGCCGGTCGGCAGGTTCTTCAGCTGAATGCCGCCAGAGATCGCGAAGCCCCACGTATCTTCGGGATGACCGTTGGTTTCAACAGTGGCAGCCGACGCGCCGTTCGCATAGTAGTTGGCGTGAAGGTTATGCACAGCACCCGACAACTGAGCGGTGAACGCAGCCTGGTCGACACGGATGTTGCCGACGAAGTCAGGCGAAACGTTTCCGCCGTAGGAGTTCGGATAAGCGCCCTGACCCAAGGCCAAAGCTGCCTGAGCAGCGGTCAGAGTGATCGAGGTATCGAGCATCTGAGCGCGGTTGATGACGCGGTTGTCTTCGATGCCGACCTGAGCCGACACGCCGTTGCCGAACTGCCACGTGTAGGCGATCTGGTTGATACCAGTCGCGTTGTCGTAGCCGCCGAGCAGGAACGAGGTGTTGTTGTTGGCGCCGTAAGCACCCCATGGGGTCTGGAAGCCAGAGACCGCCTTACCGAGGGTGAAGCCGGCGAACTGGATGAAGCCGTAGTCCATCGTCAGGTTGCCCGACGACGGGCCGAAGCCGGTCGAATGTTCGAAGTTGCTCGACCAGTAGGTACGAACAACGCCGTATTCGGTGGCGGTACGGGTGTCGATGTTCAGCTGAACGCGAGCGCGGGTGGTGAAGTAGTCGCTGTCGCGGCTGCCGGTACCGTTAGCGCGGAACCCGCCTTCATCCCATGCTGGCTTGCCGTAGTTGCCGGCGTTGATGTTCCAGTCAGCCTGGACGTAGCCGCCCAGCTTGATGCAGGTGTCGGTGCCGGGGATGTAGTAGAAACCGGCTCCGTAAAGGGAGCAGATCTTCACGTACTGAACGGCTTTCGCCTTGACGGGAAGATCGGCTGCCTGTGCTCCAGCGGACGCTGCGATAACCGCAGCCGATCCGAGGATAAGGCTCTTAATGGTGCTCATAAAACCTCCAAGTTTTGCTCTCTAGGGAAGGTTCCGGGCCGGTGGTGTAAGTCACACCACGTGGTTGGTTCCCTTAATCCCCGCTAACCGCCCGGTCGCCTCGCGCTTTCGGACACTCCCGCTGAACGCGAGCGACTTAAGCGAAACTCCCAAACGGGACGACCTCGGGATGCCCCCCTCCGTCGCTTCGATGACCATTGCCCAACAGTCGTGAACACACAACAAAAGACCGCCTTGAAACGGTGCGGTTCCGGCCGTTTTTAAGGAGATGTTGCACAAATGGCACGCAACCTGTTGCTGGCATCCCACACAAGCTGTTGATACTATTTAGCTTTTGCAACCACCCCAGAATGTTCCATGAAATGGTCATTATGGCAGCGCACACGGCATCAGGTGCGTTGCGGCTGTGAATTGCGCGAATCGAAGCACCTGAAAAACGGCCTTCGATGCCCTGTGTCTCGGCGCTCAATCCTGGTGAAACCGTCGCCCGAACAAGCTTTGTTCCCGCTTTTGGAACGTCACAGTGGCCGCTCTTCTCACCAATTACGGCGCAACCGCGACGGGACACGCCTACCGAGTGCGATGGTCGCGACATTATAAAGGCAGGAGAACGATTTGAAGGAGCCTGAGGCAAACACAGGCTTTATAAAAGTCATCCGCGACTTGCGGCGCGTCATCGTGTGAGGCATATCGAGCCTGTGGAGACGTGGCCGAGCGGCTGAAGGCACTCGTTTGCTAAATGAGCATACCTTGAAAAGGGTATCGAGGGTTCGAATCCCTCCGTCTCCGCCAACACCTATAAAACTATAGCTATATCAAGAAGTTAGCACGAGGCGCTGCACTACCAATGTTTCTACCCATGCGCGGCGACGTATAGGGTGACTAACCGCGCCGGATCTCTTCCTCCCCAAGCGACTCAGGCTACTTTCAGGCTAGTTTAGCCGGCTTCCCACATTTTCAGATGCACGCCCGCGTCGATTTCCAGCCCTACTGCCACAGCGAAGGACCTGCATGAGCAATCAGGAGTTCGAATTAAGGGCGAGCGCTTCCGAGCTGTCAGAGTTAGTGGGCGCTAGGTCCAAGGACATCGATAATTGGCTGCAGCGCCCAGAACTCCTTACTCGCTTCAAATCGACACGCACGGGCGCGCGGCGCTCTGTAAGTCGCCTGAACGTAATCGAGTTGGCATTCTTGGCTGCCTTTGTACGAACCGGGATTAAGGCTTCTACCGCAGTAAAACTAGCGTCCGATTTCGCTGTTCGAGCCAACCGCAAAGAGCTATCTGATTGGCTTGTATTCGAACCAGGCGAAGATCCTAGCGGAGCTGGGACGCTGGATCACCTGCCCTCAACCGAAACGCTAACCTTACGGACGGCCACTGCAAGGCCGCCGATCGTCGTTCTAATCAACGTCGGCGAAATGGTTCGACGCATCGATGAGGTGTTCAGCACACGGCTAATTCGACGTGAGCTGAAGCTGACTCGCGACTAGTTCAGTCTGTATCTCCCTAATGAAATAAAGAACCCCCGGCAGTTTCCTGCCGGGGGTCTTTTAGTTCAGGTCGTAATCGCCGTTAGGCGATTGCGATTACCAGGTGCGGCGAACGCGGAGGTTGCCAACCCAGATGCCCTGATCCTTGTAGTCGTAGGTGGCGCCTGGCTTGAAGGCAGCGTTGCCGCCACCCTGGCCTGCAGCAAGAACCTGCGAACCAGTGTTCGACTGGTCGAGCTCGGTGTAGAGCACTTCGCCCGAGAACGTCAGGTTCTTGACCGGAGTCCAGGCGGTACGGGTACCAACCTGCCAGATCTTGAAGTCAGGGTTACAGGTGTAACCGTTGACCTTCACAGACTGTCCCAGCTGCGCAGCGCAGATGCCAGCTGAAGCGTTGCTGTTGTAGTCGATGTTCGTGTAGCTGCCGAACACGCTGGTTTCCCAATTCGGGGTCCAGTTGTGGACGTAAGCGCCGCGGAAGCCCCAGCCCGAGGTCTTCTCGATGCTGCCGCCGGTGGTGTACACACCGTCGGCGAGCGACAGAACAGCGAGGCTCTGGTAGCTGCCAGCGAAGTTCGTATCACCACTGAACTTGTCGAAGTTGTTGCCGGTCACGCCGCCGATGAGGTATTTCATCGCGCCGTTAGCATAGGTAGCATCCAACGACAGCTTGTCGCCAGGGCCGGTCGGCAGGTTCTTCAACTGGATGCCAACCGACACCGCTCCACCCCATTCATCCGACGGATGACCGTTCGGCTCAACCGGAGCTGCGCCCGCTGGGCCAGCATAGTAGTTGGCGTGAAGGTTGTGCAGAGCACCCGACACCTGAGCGGTGAAGGCAGCCTGATCGATCCGGAGGTTACCGGTGATGTCAGGCGACACGTTGCCGCCGTACGAGTTGGTGTAGGCACCGGTCACAGCAATCGCGCTGCCAGCACCAGTATTGGCCGCCAGCGAAGCGTTGATCAGCTGAGCGCGGTTGATGACGCGGTTGTCTTCAATGCCGATTTGACCCGACACGCCGTTGCCGAACTGCCACGTGTAGGCGATCTGGTTGATGCCAGTCGCGTTGTCGTAGCCGCCGAGCACGAACGAGGTGTTGTTGTTGGCGCCGTAAGCACCCCATGGGGTCTGGAAGCCAGAGACTGCCTTACCGAGGGTGAAACCGGCGAACTGGATGAAGCCGTAGTCCATCGTCAGGTTGCCCGACGTCGGGCCGAAGCCGCTCGAATGTTCGAAGTTGCTCGACCAGTAGGTGCGAACAACGCCGTATTCGGTGGCGGTGCGGGTGTCGATGTTCAGCTGAACGCGAGCGCGGGTGGTGAAGTAGTCGCTGTTGCGGCTTCCGCTGCCGTAAGTGCCAGCAATAGCGTTGGTCGAGGCTTCGTCCCAAGCTGGCTTGCCGTAGTTATTGCCGTTGATGTTCCAGTCAGCCTGGACGTAGCCGCCCAGCTTGATGCAGGTGTCAGTGCCGGGGATGTAGTAGAAACCGGCGCCGTAAAGGGAGCAGATCTTCACGTACTGAACGGCTTTCGCCTTGACGGGAAGATCGGCTGCCTGTGCTCCAGCGGACGCTGCGATAACCGCAGCCGATCCGAGGATAAGGCTCTTAATGTTGCTCATAAAACCTCCAAGTTTTGCTCTCTAGGGAAGGTCCCGGGCCGGTGGTGTAAGTCACACCACTTGGTTGGTTCCCTTAATCCCCGCTAACCGCCCGGTCGCCTCGCGCTTTCGGACACTCCCGCTGAACGCGAGCGACTTAAGCGAAACTCCCAAACGGGACGACCTCGGGATGCCCCCCTCCGTCGCTTCCACAAAGATGCCGGATGAATGCCTTGTTGCACAAGAATTGATTGGCAATTGCTCGGATTTGGACACGGTTGTGTGGTTTTCACGCAACAGAAAGGGGGCCTTTTCCCCTATTGGTAGCCCTGGAGGGGCTAATGCTGGCGAAAGTACAACTCCTGGCCCCCTGCCCGACCGCTCGATGAGCATCGACTCAGCGACTCAGTCGCGCATCGATGATGGCGGCGGGGGGTGTATGTCCGGCTTTACAACAACTCTGCTTTTATTACCGTAGATACAGGCGACTCAGGAAACGAGAGCATTTTCACCGCTAGACGGCAGAAAATGAGCAATGGGGATGTTCTTGAGAAACGGCCCTGAGCCGTAGTTCTGGATCAGCGCCTGAACGCACAAGCTGCCGGATTTATCGTATGCATACGCGCGCCAGAGAACTTGCCCGGTACGGCGGTCGTCGGGTCCCGGTTCTTGCCGCCGCTTCCCGAAACGCTTGTTCAGGCTATGGCGACCTAGCCGGGCGATATCGACATCGCGTAACACGAGGTGCTTCTGCCAGAAGGCGCGGAAGTCGAACGCGAGCAAATCCGCGATGCTGGCAATGCCAACGGCGCGCACGGCGCGGGCAGAGCAAATCCGATACTCGATATGCAGGCAATCGACCTCGCCGGTGACGGGGCTGGGTTTTGAGATGTATCCGCTGAGATATTTGCCGTTCCATCGGCGGCCGGTCGACATGCCGCCGTTGTCAAACTCGATGGCCTCGTTCTTGCCATTCCAAAGCTGGACGAAGCATCGCTTGAACGCAGCGAACGCCTCGCGCAGGATCTGTTCGTTCGCCAGAATGATGTCGAGCGCGATTTCGAGATAGATGATGAGCGGCGGTTGACGGTCACGCTTCGGCAACGCGCCGTCGCCTTTCGGAATGCGGTCATCGCGTGAGGCCAGGTATTCGAGCGCCACGCGGTTTGCGCCGACAAGTTGAACCTGTTCTTTGAAGGGGAAGATGTTCAACTGCCGGAATGCGCCGCTCGCATCCTTTATCCATTGCCCATGCCGATGCACGTCGAGGCTTTGACAGTTATCCGCGAGATGCTGCTGTTCTTCGGTTGTCAGCGACCGCTTGAACAGAATGCGGCCCGAGTGCGCGTAAACGTAAACGTCGAGCGGCGCGAGCGCGACTAGGAAAGCGGCGGCGTCAGGGCGAGTCGAACGGCCAACCGGACGCGGGGGCCTTGGGGAACTAGCCGGGTTGACCGCCGCCGCGCGCATTTGAAGGGCCTTTTGGACCGGTTGTAATTCGGCCCCGAGGGGGCCGCCCGTGAAGCCCCGGCTTTTGGCCGGGGTTTGGAACCCGTTTTGTCGCCCCTGTCGCGGCCCACGGTAAGCATTTCGCGTTCAGGGGCGGCAGTGCCCGCCCTCTTGCCGGAAAACGGCCGTCGCGGCTGTGTCAGAATGCAACCTCCGTCGAAAGCCTCAACTGCTGGGTGCACGCTGGGGGCGGCACCCAACAGCCGCGCCGCCGTGCCGGAGCGCGAGAAAGGAAACCAAACCGCGCTCGCTGCCTGCCGCGCCCCGAAAGGTAGGCCGCAGACTCAGGGTGTTGTTTCTATGAACGAGGACACCGCCCTGTGGTCTTCGCCAGCGGCAGCGTCATCGAACTGCGGCTGGAGATGCGAGCCTTCTGCGCATCGTACATATCCGCGCGCCGGTCTAGCTCAGCATCGGTGAGGGACAACGAACCCGGCCGGTGGCCCGCACTATCGAAGACCGGCATGGCGTCCATGAGAGTCATCTCGGCTCTGATCGACTCGCCATCGCGGCAAAAATAATTGCCCTCGGACTCGTCGAGAATTCTCACGAACTTGCCGTCGCGATATAGCTTGGTAGGTTTTTCATTTCAGTTACCTCGCTTTGCGCCGCCCATCGGCGCTGGTTGAGTTCGTACGGCGCGGGACGCGCGCCGGGCGTGCATCATCGCGCGCAGCCTTCGGCGGGCGGCGACCACGCTTCAATGTTTGAGGTTCATCAGATGATGGCGCGCGCGACTTCTCGATGCGCTCCCTGATCCAGTCCTGAATTTCGCTTTCGATCCAAGCTACGCGGTTGACGCTGAGCGCAATCTGCTTCGGAAAAGCACCGGCGGCCATCATCACGTAGAGGCTAGGCGCAGGTATGCCGGTCATATCGACGACCTGTTGCATTCGCACCAGTCGGGTCGCCTGCTGCTGAACTTCTGGTGAACCCATCGCGCCAAACCTCGTGAACGATAACGAGGTCTAGCCGGTACTAAGCCCGCAGACTCCTAGACTTTAACGGGCTTATTTCCGGTGAACACGGCGAGTGCTTCGACCAGTTCGTCAACGAGGGGACGCGCCGCGAAGCGCAACTCACGGCAAACAAGATATTCCGCGTGCTTGGTCGGGCCGACTTTATACGGCGATTTCTTCGACGCACCGGGCAGGCCGATCAGGTCGGTGGCCTCCAATGGCGCGTTCAGCTTCGAAAACTCCGCGCTCGTCTTGGCCGCCGTCACGCGGGCTAGTTCTTTTATCTCATCGCTATTCAGTCGTTCGCGACCGTATCGATCAGTGAAAATATCTCGCGCGGCGCACATAAACCAAACCGCGACTTCAATGGCCTCTTGCTCATCGGTGGGAGTGCCGGACGGTCCACCATGGCGGCGTTCGAGAAATTCCTTCAGCAGCAAGGCGACAGCAGCACGGCCTTGCGGCGTGAGGGGGGCGTCGCTGTTGATGTATTCAACAAGGTCGTCCCACTTGCCGTCTCTGGCGCGTATGACCAGCCATGACAGATGATCGCCGGGCTTGGTTCGGGTCGGGCGCTTCACAGCAAAGCCGCCTTCCGAGCGTTTCACAACGCGGTTATTTTTGCGATTGCTTAGAATCTCTTCGTACCTCGATGCCATCACGCTAAGTCCCCTTTACGCAGCGGGGTCACAACGCCATCGCGCTTTGCCGGTGGCTGAGCACAATAGTTCATCCAGTCACGCATGAGTCTGCGCCTCTTCTCCAACAAGTCACCGCGCCGGTACGCGGCCTCGACTTTGTCGGCGACCGCGTGCCAGAGCGCGGCCTCGCTTACGATGTTTTCGTAACGGGTGCATTCCGCCGCCCAGTCTTTGAAGCTGGACCTAAATCCGTGGACCGTCATGCCCTTGCGCACCATGCCGCGCACGAGTTCGAGCATGGCCATATTCGAGATGCCCTTGCCTCGCGTGCCGCCGACGAAAACATGCGGGTTGCCGTCCTCACGCGGCAACGCCTTCAAGATGGTGATGGCACGGTCGCAAAGCGGAACGACCTTCGGTTTGTTGCCCTCGATTTTCACCCCCGCGCGATCCGGCGGAACCGTCCAGAGTTTTTCGGCTAGGTCGAGTTCGTGCCACGTTGCCCCGATCACAGCGCCGGTGCGCGCGGCGGTGAGGATCGTGAATTCCAAGGCGCGAGCGCTGATGCTGTCACGCTTGCGCAGTTCGGTCATGAAGCCGGGTACGGCAGTATATGGCATCGCCTCGTGGTTCTTGACCCTTGCCAGCCGCGACCGGCCCGGAAAATCATGAGCAAGGTTTCCGCGCCACGCGGCCGGGTTGTCCCCCTCCCGCGCCCCGTTCGATTTTGCGTAATCGAGTATCTTTTCGATGCGGCCACGGATGCGTTCGGCCGTTTCTGGCGTCTTGGCCCAAACCGGCTTCAGCACCTTCAGGACTTTGGTCTTATCGACATCGCATACCGCCTCATCGCCAATGTCCGGGTAGACGTAGGTCGTGAGGGTGTTGGTCCATTGCTGGCGATGCTTCGCGTTTCGCCAGCCGGGTGCCTGTGCCTCAACATAGGCCGTGGCCATCTGCTTGAACGTGGTCTTTTTGCGGGCTTGGGCTTTCGTGTCCGCAATCGGGTCAATGCCGTCGTCTAGTTGGTCCCGGCACTTCCCAGCCTTTTTGCGTGCTTTCTCCAAGCCGACCTGAGGATAAGGGCCGAGTCCTTTCTGACGGACCCGGCCACCGATGCGGTACTGAAATATCCACGCGCGCGTGTTGAACGCGGAAACCTGAAACCAGAGGCCACCACCGTCAGCATACCGACCTCGCTCAGTGAATGATTTCAACTGAGTTGCTGTCAGCCGATGAAGCATCGAAAAACCCTACCCATTTTTGTACCCATACATTGCATCCTGAAGGGGCTATTTCCCCCCATAACCGCTAAGGCATAGAAGCCGGGATAAGTCCATGGGAACGATGGGTTTTTTCAATTAGGGTAAATTAGGCTAGAAGCCCGCCGGGCGGACTCCGTCTCCGCCATCCTGCTTCGCGCTACGCGCTTCGCAGGATTGGCATCCGGCGGGACGAAGCAGGATGCCCTCCGAAGCCTCGGCGAAGGAGGGCTAATTCCATGTGGTACGTCTATCTGCTGGAGAGCGATACCGCCGAAAATCAGCGCTATGTCGGCGTAACCTCAGATTTGAAACGGCGCACCGCCGAACACAATGCTGGAAAATCTACGCATACATCGAAGTTCATGCCTTGGCGGCTCGTGACCTACGTGGCTTTCTCGGATGAAGCCAAGGCGGCTTCATTTGAGCATTATCCGGCTCGGGGCACGCCTTCGCTAACAAGCGTCTGTGGTAGGGATCGTATCACGCAGGCGCGGCGCTCGAAGCCAATGCGCTCAGCAGGTCAAAACCGGCAGCCATGTCTCTTAGTGCATCGCCATCCACGCCCGCGCTTCACGCTGAGCTGTTGCGATCTCGACATCGGACATCAGCCCGGCGACTTCCCGGCGCAGCGAGATGGCATCCACCCTGCCCTTGAGCGCAGCCAGGTTGAACCACTTGTGTGCGGCGACAAGATCGATCAGGCCGTTTCGCCCGCTCGAATAGATCATGCCGAGGTCGAACAGGATGTCTCCGTTCGCCGCCTCCTCGACCGGCAGCGCGGTGCCGGTATCGATCGTTCCCTGAAACATCCTGGCTCTCCGATTTCCCGCCGCGGCGAGCGCGGCTCCTGTCGATATTCTGCTTGATGCGACCGTTGCTTTTGTTGGCGCGTATTCCGCAAAACCGGTTTGCCAATTCTGCGGAATACGCGTTCGCCGTTTGCCGGCTTGTTGGGATCATATGACCCGTAAAATTTGAATGGCAGTTTAAGCATCGCGATGAATCGAACGTGAACGCAGCGCTCGCGCGCCGCGCGTCGAATCGCAGAAATCCCATGTTTTCAAGCATTTCTCGGCAATCGTGACAATCGATTCACCTTCGTCTTTGGCGAAGCGATAACCATTGCGCGGACAAGAGTCAGCGTGACGCGCATGGTCGCGCTTGCTGAGTGCAGGATGCTGACCGAGGCGGTCGCCGGTGTTCACAGCCGGGACTCTTATCGACGAGACACACGCCGGATGCGGTCATTGCCCGCGCGGACAACGTCACGTCAGAGAGTCGGAGATTGTTTTCTGGTCTTGGAGAGATCGCCGCCGGATGCACTCGAGGGAGGCATGGACAGTGCGGCTCAAAAAAACGAGGGCGTCGGTGAACACGTCAGGACTGAGATTTCACCGGGCCGCCTGCCGAGGCAGACCGCCGGGAAACTGCGAGGTCATCCCCCGCAACGAACGAAGAGCTCTTGAACTCTTCTGCCTGACCGGCCCCTTGCGGGAACGATGGTCAGACCGTCTCGCCTGATGTCTCGCCGACACCCTCTTTCGTCGACTGGAGCCGCCGGTTCAAACTCGTTCTTGCGAACAGATCAGCCTGGCGGCTCTTGTGACGATGCCGGCATCATGTGCCGGCAATTCCATAAGGCGTAGCCTTACTTCTTCTTCTTGGCGACCTTGCGGGTCTTCTTGGCAGTCTTCTTCACTGCCGACTTCGCCTTCTTCGCCTTCTTCGCTTTCTTGGCCATGTTGCCCTCCTAAGTTCGTGAGATGGCTTAATCGCTGTGTGCACTCGGGAATCGAAATGCACTTCATCTGGATTACACCAACGCACTCAAAAAAACAGTGTCCCGCTTAAGGAAGTGTTTACGCACAAGGCGCAGCGCGCGCTGCAAACACGAAACGGAAGCGTTGCAACGCCTCTGCGTGACACTGCATCGCGCGCACGAAACGCCTGAGCGACGCAACATCACGCATCAAAGAAACGACTGTGCCGCAGTGGTTTCTTTCATCGCAACACAACACGCATCGTAACGCCTTTAAAACCGCGGATAACTCTGCGGCTGGCGAAAAGTGCGTTTCGCGGACTCTGAGTCGCAAATTTTGGCAACAAAAATATTTTCTGGAAAATTTGGTTTTGGCGCGATCAGCGCTCGCACCGGAGAACTTTTCCGGACGCTTTTGCGAATCTGATTCGCAAATCGATTCCACGTCGCGAGAGGTTTTCGCCGCCGGCGTACCGATGCTGCGCGCTCATCGTCGCATCGAAAACCGAAAACGAGATGACCGGAGAGCGCGCGCAAGCTCGCCGCGCGCACCCGGCATCATCGCGTTAACGATGTTCAGATGCCGAGCTTGGCCTTGAGAAGGTCGTTCACTGCCTGCGGGTTCACCTTGCCGCCGGACGACTTCATCACCTGGCCGACGAACCAGCCCATGAGCTGCGGCTTGGCGCGCGCCTGCTCCGCCTTGTCCGGATTTGCGGCGATGATGTCATCGACCACCTTCTCGATAGCGCCAAGATCGGTGACCTGCTTCATGCCGAGGCTCTCGACCAGTGCGCGCGGATCGCCGCCCTTGGTCCAGACGATCTCGAACAGGTCCTTTGCGATCTTTCCGGAGATGGTTCCTTCTCCGATCAGGCCGATGATCGCGGCCATCTGCTCCGCCGAGACCGGCGAGGCAGAAATATCCTGCCCCTCCTTGTTGAGACGACCGAACAGTTCGTTGATGACCCAGTTGGCGGCCAGCTTGCCGTCGCGCGCCTTGTCCGCGAGCTTGCCCAGCACCGCTTCGTAAAAGTCCGCGCTTTCGCGCTCGGCGACCAGCACGCTGGCGTCGTAAGGCGTCAGGCCGAAGTCGGCCATGAAGCGCTCGCGCTTCTCGTCGGGCAGTTCGGGCAGTTTCGCTTTCAGCGCGTCCACATAGGCCGCGGTGAATTCCAGCGGCAGCAGGTCGGGGTCCGGAAAATAGCGATAGTCGTGCGCTTCTTCCTTGGAGCGCATCGAGCGGGTCTCGCCCTTGTTCGGATCGTAGAGCCGGGTTTCCTGATCGATGCTGCCACCGTCCTCCAGGATACCGATCTGGCGACGCGCCTCGTAGTCGATTGCCTGGCCCATGAAGCGGATCGAATTGACGTTCTTGATCTCGCAGCGGGTGCCGAACGGATCGCCGGGCTTGCGGACCGAGACGTTGAGGTCCGCGCGCAGGTTGCCCTTCTCCATGTCGCCGTCGCAGGTGCCGAGGTAACGCAGAATGCTCCGCACCTTCGCAACGTAGGCCTGCGCCTCTTCCGACGACCGCATGTCCGGCTTGGAGACGATTTCCATCAGCGCCACGCCGGAGCGGTTGAGATCCACGAACGACATGGTTGGATGCTGGTCGTGCAGCGATTTGCCCGCATCCTGTTCGAGATGAAGCCGCTCGATACCCACCGTGATGCTTTGGCCGTCGCGCAGTTCGATAACGACCTCGCCCTCGCCGACGATCGGCGACTTGTACTGGCTGATCTGGTAGCCCTGCGGCAGATCCGGATAGAAATAGTTCTTCCGGTCGAAGGTCGACTTCAGGTTGATCTGCGCTTTCAGGCCGAGGCCGGTGCGGATCGCCTGCGCCACGCATTCCTCGTTGATGACAGGCAGCATGCCGGGCATTGCCGCATCGACCAGCGAGACGTGATCGTTCGGCGCGCCGCCGAATTCGGTCGAGGCGCCCGAGAACAGTTTGGAGTTCGAGGTCACCTGGGCGTGGATTTCCAGCCCGATGACCATTTCCCAATCGCCAGTGGCGCCTTTGATGAGCTTTGAAGGTTTGACAGGTGCGTTCATGGGACGGCTCTGGATAAGGACGCGTTCATAGCGATTCACATCGAAAAGCGTTGAAATATTTGAGCTTTTCTTTGTTGGATGAGAGTTTTTAGCAGCCCTGTGGCACCGCGTCGAGAGAGGCTCCACCCGGTCTCGATCTCGCCTAGAACGACCCGAACATCGACCCCAGAGCGATCACCGCGGCCAGCGCAATCAGCGCACCAGCGATGCCGACCATGACAATATCGAGATAGCTTTCGCGATGCGTCGATCCACAGACGGCGAGCAATGTCACCACCGCACCGTTATGCGGCAAGCTGTCGAGCGTGCCGGAGCCAATTGCCGCCACCCGGTGCATCAGCGCCGGATCGATGCCCTGTTCCGCCGCGATGCGCATGTAAGTGCTGCCGAGCGCATCGAGCGCGATCGTCATGCCGCCCGACGCCGAGCCGGTGAGAGCCGCAAGCACGTTGGTCGCAACGGCAAGCGAAACCAGCGGCCCGCCTCCAATTGAAAGCACCCAGTCGCGTACCGCCGCAAACGCCGGCAGCATTGCGACAACGGCTCCGAAACCCACAAGGCTGGCCACGCTGAAGGCCGGCAGGACCGACGCATTGGCCCCTGCGTCCATGCTGAGCCGCAAGGCCGGCAAGCGCTGGCGATTGACTACGATCAGCGTCACGATCGCAGCCGCAAGTGCGACCGCGACCGACCAAACGCCGGCCACCGCAGACAACGAAGAACTGCCCCAGCGCTCTTCCGCCAGAAACGAAAAGTCGAGCCTTGGCAGGATGACCAGCGACATGAGAAGATTGACGCTCACCACCACGGCAAGCGGCAGCACAGCCACACCGATCGGCACCACGGCATCGGTATGGTGGCCGTGACCGATTTCCGCAGGGTCAAATTCCCGCGCAGTCGTCGCTCGCTCACGAATTTTCTGATCGTCGGCGGCCAGCTTTGGAGCCGCATCGGCACCGTCGCCATAGCCCTCGCCGGATCGGCGCGCAGCCGCCTCGGCACGGGCAAGCCACCACAAGCCAAATCCCAGCATGATGACCGAGGCAATGATGCCGAGGCCCGGCGCGGCAAACGGCGTCGTACCGAAGAACGGCATCGGAATCGCGTTCTGAATCGCAGGCGTGCCCGGGAATGCCGTCATCGTGAATGTCGAGGTGCCGAGTGCGATCGCGGCCGGCATCAACCGCCGCGGAATGTTGGCCGCGCGGAAGAGTGCCTGGGCCATCGGCGCCAGCACGAAGAACGCGACGAACAGGCTTACGCCGCCATACGTCACGACGGCGCCCGCAAGCACCACCGCCAGCATGGCGCGGCTCGGACCCAGCTTCTCGGTCATGAACCGCGCGATCGCCTCGACCGAACCACTGTCGTCCATCAACTTGCCGAACAGTGCGCCCAACAGGAACAGCGGAAAAAACTGTGCGAGAAACTGCGCCGCACTGCCCATGAAGGTCTGGGTCCAATGGGCAAGCAACGGCTCTCGTGACACCGCCGCCGCGACAAGCGCCGCCGCAGGCGCAAGCAGGAGCACACTCCAGCCGCGATAGGCGAGCCAGATCAGCAATCCGAGCGCAAGGAGAATTCCCAGGAGGCCCATGGTTCAGACCTCGTCCAGCAGACGATCCAGATCGAGTGTGGATCGCTTGCCCACATCCGACCCATGAGCAGTCAGAAAGGTTTCGGCTGAACGTCGTCCCTCGTCGCGCAACATGGTCAGGAAATCCCATTCCGCGTTGAATTTCGATGACGCACCAAGCTTGTCGATGGCTGTGCTGGAGATCAGGTGGATACGCATCCCTGCCCACAACGCCCCTTCCCCGGTGCCGGCATCGACGACTTGCCGCAGCAAGGCGATCATGCGCAGTTCCTTCAGCAGCGTGGCGTTGAAGGAAACCTCGTTCAGCCGATCGAGAATCTCGCGCGCCGAACGTGGTGTACCCTCGCGTTCGACCGGGTTGACCGCGATGAGCAGCGTATCCTGCGATTTGCACTCCCGCACCAATGGGGTGATGGTCGGATTGCCCGAGTAGCCGCCATCCCAATAGGCTTCACCGTCGATCTCGATCGCCTGAAACAACGTCGGCAGACAGGCCGACGCGAGCAGGACGTCAGGAGTCATCTCGGCATTGCGAAAGACACGTCCGCGCCCCGTGCGAACGTTGGTCGCTGTGACGAACAGGCGAATGGACGACTTCGCAACCCGCTCGAAATCAACGCACTCAGCTAGAATTTCCCTGAGCGGATTGGCGCCTCGCGGGTTCAGGTCGTAAGGCGAGAACAGCCGCGCGGCCATATCGAAGGCAACAAAGAATGGCGAGTTGTCGAGCGTCCATCTGCCCAGCAGAATATCCAGGGGGCTGCGCCGAATGGGACTAAACCGGGCGGCGTGCGAGACACGTCGCCAGAACAGTTCGAGGGCCGTACGCGCGCCCTCCGGTCCGCCTGCAGCGTATCCGTCCGCCAGCACCACGGCATTCATCGCACCGGCGGAGGTGCCGGAAATACCATCGATCCGTAGCCACGGCTCCTCAAGGAGCCGGTCGAGCACGCCCCAGGTGAAGGCGCCATGAGAACCGCCGCCCTGAAGCGCGAGGTCGACCAGAAGTGTATCGTGAACGGTATCGACGGAAGCCTTAGAGGGGTCGAGTGGCATCTGTCCTCCTGCACGAAGTACGACGTCCATCGTTCAGCTGGGTCTTGCGCGCTCAAGCTTGCAATGAAACGGCCCCATAGCCTACCTCGAAAAGATGACGATCGCCGGACTGCCCTCTTATAAACCCGCCGCAAAACTGCGGAACGTCGGACTTGCCCGCAGCGCATCGCCGCCCGCGGCAATGACGCTGTCGACCTGTTCGGGCGGAAGCTGGAAGCGCGTCGGGATTCGTTCAAGGTCTGCCGCGCGCGCCTGGTCGAGCTGATCGAAGCCGATCCGCCCGACATAGAATTTCAGATCGCGGCAATTCCAGCCCGGGCCTACTCCGTACTTCGCGCGATCCGCGACCGACAATCCACAACGCCATCTGATCAGCGAGCCCTGCCAGTCCATCATCGTCGCGTTGAACGCGGTGAAACTGCCGGCGACGCTGGCATCGATGGCGGTGTCGGCCGCTGCCTTCACAAGATCAGCGCCGCTCGGGCCTTCAATGGTATTGATCCAGTTGCCGGACAAACCCGTCTTGGCGTCGACCACCAGAATGAGAGCACGCCGCAGCTTCACCGCCTGTCGCGGGCTGAGCGGTCCATACGGCGTATCTGACGACAGCCGTGCGATGGTCATGCCGGCCAAGCCATAGTTGTCGACCAGGCCGCCATCGAGCAGCTTGATGTAAGGCATAGAGCCGTCGTGATAGCGGCTGATCGCCTTGGCAAACGAGTTGAGCATCGGAGGCGCGTTGGAATTGTCCCGTGCGCGCACGATCCACGGCGGCAGCCGATCGTTGCACTTTCCGGGGAACGTCTGGATCACGACCGGCGCAAACGCCACGGGGACCGCCGCCGAAGCCGCAACCGCGTTCGCCAGCGGATACTCGGACAGATTGCTGCACATGGCGCCGAAGGCCACCGAACCGAACACGAATGGCGTCCTGTTATAAATGTCGGAGGCATTGATCCAGACCTGCGGCCGCGTCGTGAGGCCCAGATCGCGAAACGTCGCTCCCTGAAACAGATTGGCGTCGAGCCAGCGCGGAAATCCCGTGGAGTCGTTGATGCCGCCGGCAACAGCGCGGGAGAGAGTAGCCAGAGTGAGATTTGTCTGCAGTCCCTCCTCCGCATTGCGCAACAGGAACCGCTCACGAAAATCGGCAAGAGCAGCCCGCTTCCGCAAACCGTAATAGGCCGCCGTAACCGAACCGCCGGACACACCGGAGATGAATTCGACCCGATCGATCATCGATCCCCGCGCGCCGCGGACCGGAATGCGCTCCATCTCCTGCAGCACGCCAAAGGAAAACGCGGCGGCGCGGGTTCCGCCGCCTGAAAAGGACAGTCCAACGACCGTGTCCTCATGGCTCGTCGTCTCGCCGAAGCCGATATTTCCTCTGTCAGCGAGGTTGTCGGATCCCGGCAGATTGACTGGAGCATTCTGAATCGACGCGCAGCCCAGCAGAACGCCGGACACGAACGCAACACTGGCGAGAGGCCGCACCCAACGCATAATCACCGATCCCACCGGCCGTTATCGACGCCGAAGGTTAAGGAACACATACCGCTGCGTCAGGCCTTCTGCCCGCAAAATGGTGAATGCAAGGCGGGGGTTGCGCGGAATCAGCTCGCAAGCTTCTTCGAAGACTTCTGGTCGAACATCAGCGTGAAGAAGGCTCCCTGCCCCGGCATGCTGGCGACGTCGAACTGGACGTTCTTTGCATTCTCTTTCAGAGTTTGCAGGATCAGCGCACCCAGCTTCCGCGGCGAAGGCCACACAACGCCCTCCCCTATCCCCACACCGTCATCGGAAACGACAACGGTCACGCGTTCGTTTTCAAGTTTGCAGATCACCTTCAGGACACCTGCGCTGCGGCCTGTGAATGCGTATTTCAGCGCGTTGGTCAGCATCTCGTTGACCAGCAGGCCGACCGGCATCGCCACATTGATCGACAGCGGACAGTAACCGGTCTGAACGTCGCACTCGATGTCGGCCGTCGCATTGGCGGCCATCACTGCGCCAGCGACATCGGCCAGATATTGTCCAAGGTCGATATCGTCCCCGGCGTCCTCGGCCGACAGTGTGCGATACAACACAGTCAGCGCATCGATCCTACTCGCAAGCCGCGCCAGCGCGACGGTTTCGCCTTCGGTTGCGGATCGCGCCTCCAGGCGGATCAGCGCAGTGATCAATTGAAGGTTGTTTTTCACGCGGTGCTGCAACTCGCGCATCAGCGTGTCGCGCTCGCGGATCTGGATTTCGTACTGCTCGAGCTGCGCGCGCTCGCGTCCGCCAACATCGACCAGCGCCACGATCCGGAAATTCTCCACGCCGTCGTCGCTTTCGATCACGGAGGCGTAAGCCTGAACAATGACGATCCTGTCGCCGCCCTGAACCGGCCGGAACACGCCGAGAAAGTCTTCACCCGCCGCGATCGCCTGACCCAGGGTCTGTAACGGATCGTCCTCGTTCTGAAAGACGTCGAGCACGGACCACGGCTTGCCCTCGACATCCGCAACCGCCATTCCAGTTACGGTTTCGAAGGCCGCGTTGGCATAAGCGATGTGCTGATTTTTTTCAGAGCCGCGCGATACCGCGACTGCGACGGGAACGCTGTCGAGCAGATGCTTGTAGCTGTCGCCCTCGATGGCCCGGACCAGCGATGGCGAACTCAGAAGCTGATCGACCTGTTCCGGAGGC
Organism: Afipia massiliensis; assembly: GCF_014203115.1. Taxonomy (GTDB): domain Bacteria; phylum Pseudomonadota; class Alphaproteobacteria; order Rhizobiales; family Xanthobacteraceae; genus Afipia; species Afipia massiliensis. Next base: position 558,146 of record NZ_JACHIJ010000002.1, read on the forward strand.
GTTGTGCCGTCATTGGCGCTCATGGACAAAACATGGCCAGATCAGGAGACGAATGCAATTCAAAAACAGGCTTCTTTAAACTCGGCGTCATGATTTCGCTTTGGCCGGGCTTGCGGTTCCACCGAGATGCCGGTCCTCGTAGGCGATCGACCAGTCGATCAGATTACGCCAGAGCTTTTCGGCGATATCCGGCGGAAAACCCACAGCATCAGCCTCCGCGCGCACGTGAGCGACAACTTCCTCGACCCGTTCCGGAATGGCAGCCGGGAGGCCATCGCGGGTCTTCACGGCGATCACCTGGTCGAGGCACCTGACCCGTTCGGCAAGCAGCGCGACGATGTCGCGATCGATCCGGTCAATTGTATGCCGCAGGCCTGACAGACTTTGCTGCCCGGACGACATCAAACCCACCACTTTTTCGCGGTGAAGTGCCCAGCCGACTGCTCGATCACCTCGCCGAGCGAGAACAGCGTCTCCTCGTCGAACGGACGGCCGATCAATTGCAGGCCAAGCGGCAGCCCCTGCCCGTCCTTACCCGCAGGCACAGCGATGCCGGGCAGTCCGGCCATGTTCACGGTCACCGTGAAAATGTCGTTGAGATACATCTCGATCGGATCGGCCTGGCCCTTTTCGCCGATGCCGAACGCAGCGGACGGCGTCGCGGGCGTCAGGATGGCGTGAATTCCCTTGGCGAACACATCCTCGAAGTCTTTCTTGATCAGCGTGCGGACCTTCTGCGCACGCAGATAATAGGCGTCGTAGTAACCGGCCGAGAGCACGTAGGTGCCGATCATGATGCGGCGGCGAACCTCGGGACCGAAACCCGCAGCGCGGGTGTTCTCATACATCTCCGCAATGTTCTTGCCGTTGACGCGCGCGCCGTAACGCACGCCGTCATAGCGCGCGAGGTTGGATGACGCTTCAGCGGGCGCGACGACGTAGTAAGCCGGCAGCGCGTACTTGGTGTACGGCAGCGAGACCTCGACAAGCTCAGCGCCTGCGGCCTTCAGCCAGTCGGCGCCCTGCGCCCAGAGCTTGGCGATTTCGCCGGACATGCCGTCGAGGCGGTATTCCTTCGGAATACCGATCTTCATGCCCTTTACCGACTTGCCGATGGCTGCCTCATAGTCCGGCACGGGACGATCCACCGACGTTGTATCCTTCGGATCGTGACCGGCCATCGAACGCATCAGGATCGCGGTGTCGCGCACCGTGCGCGCGAACGGTCCGGCCTGATCGAGCGACGAGGCAAACGCCACGATGCCCCAACGCGAGCAGCGGCCGTAAGTCGGCTTGATCCCGACGATGCCGGTGAACGCGGCGGGCTGACGGATCGAACCGCCGGTGTCGGTGCCGGTTGCACCGAGACAAAGATTGGCCGCGACCGCCGACGCCGAGCCGCCCGACGAGCCGCCGGGAACGAGATTGGTGTCTGAACCTTCGCGCCGCCACGGATTGACCACCGGACCGAACGCCGAGGTCTCGTTCGACGATCCCATTGCGAACTCGTCACAGTTGAGCTTGCCGAGCATCACTGCGCCGTCGCGCCAGAGCTGAGAGGTGACGGTGGATTCGTAAGGGGGAATGAAGTTGCCGAGAATCTTCGAGCACGCCGTTGCGCGCACGTCGGTGGTGGCGAACAGGTCCTTCACCCCGAGAGGAATTCCGGCGAGCGGGCCCGCATTACCCTTGGCGATGGTCGCATCTGCTGCACGCGCCTGCGCGCGCGCCTGCTCCGGCGTCTCCAGCACATAGGCATTGAGCACGCGCGCCTTTTCCATCGCGGCCAGATGCGCGTCGGTCAGTTCAAGCGCAGTGAAGGATTTCTGCGTCAGCCCCTCGCGGGCATCGGCGAGCGTCAGTGAAGTCAGATCAGTCATTCATTCTTCAATCGGGTCGCAGTGAAAGGGAGATTTGTTCTTTTTGGCTTTGGATGCCTCGGCTTCGAGCATGTCGATTACCGCGTCGATGGCCTTGTCGGGATCGACATTCTTTCCCTGCCGCTCCATCTCGTCGAGATAAGTCATGTAGGCCGCGTAAGCCTTCTCGTCGCTGCACAACAGGCACATGGCATCCGCCTCGGGTTATTCGACGACTTTGGGCACCAGGAAGAAGTGATCTTCGGTCGCGGGCGCGTTGGCGAGAACCTTGGCGGGAATCTCACCGTCGCTGACCACGTCCGCGCGCTTCTTCATTTCCATCGGCGTCACGGAAGTCATCGGCTCGACGCCGTCGATATCCACCTCAGTCAACTGCTCGACGAAGGCCAGCATCGCGTTCAGTTCGCCCTGCAGATGCGAGACTTCGTCTTCCTTGACGGCGATGCGCGCAAGGTGCGCGATCCGGCGGACGGTGGCGGCATCGACTGACATATTCTAACGACTCCGGACGGCTCTATTCAGCCGCCCTCATAGAACATTCGGCGGGGATCGCCAACGCCAAATAAGTCGCGAAAGCGAGGCGACCAATAAATTAGTGAAATAATGTCAATAGCTTGGAGAATTTCCCGACGCGAATACCGGAACACATCACGTCACCCGCGAACGCCCCTCCCGCATCACGTCGAACGGAGAATGGTTCTCCTCGGCGAACAACGTGATCGCACACTGAATGTGTTCGACGCCAGGCCCGGTCGTGGTGAAAGGCAACAGCAGGCGCTCGTAGTGCACCGTCTCGCCGTCCGAATTCCGCACCGGTGTCGATGTGAACGCCGGAATGCGCCGATCCACCACCATCCGGTATGCCTTAAGGCCGCGCTCGCGCACCGCAGGCGCCATCACCTCGTCGAGGAACAGGCCGGTGCAATCGCGGTTGTGCATCTTGCTGAAGTCCGCGCCCTGAAACCGGATCAGGTAGGACGGCTCGCCGTCGCGCCAGACCACATCGAGCAGCATCAGCTTGTCGCGGACACGCTCAAGGTCGTAGCCTTGCACCGCTGCCACGTCAGGCAGTTCGGCAGCGCCTTTCAAGCGCTCCCACAACTTCAGCATTCCTATTTGCTGGACGCAGCGAATTTGGCTGCGGCCTTCGAAATCTGGCGAACTTTGATGATTCAATGGAAGTCCCAGCGGAATACGAAACCTAGATAGCAAGTTGCAACCGCCCGGAGCGAATGCAGACATCATCCCGCTGAACAACAATTCAGAATCATTTTTGTTCCTTCAACCGCTCAAGGCATTCGAAAGTTTCTGCCGCCAGCGCGCGCGTGAGCTCGGCCGCACCGATCTGACGCCCAAGCGCCACCGACTGGCCAGCCCAGAGATTGGTGAAATCCACCCGTCCCAGTTTCTCCGCAGCGCCCTTCAACGGCGCCAACGCCGTCGCCGCGTGCGGGAACGCCGGCGCATCCGGAGATACCGGACCGACCTCGCGCATCAGGCGATTGGCGACACCGCGAGCCGGGCGGCCCGTCATGACGTTGGTGATGACGGTGGCATCGTCCGCCGCGGCTGCCAATGCCGCCTGCCCCAAAGCGCTGACCTTGGATTCCGGCGTCCGCAGATAGGCCGTACCAATCTGCACCCCCGCCGCACCCAACGCGAACGCCGCAGCGATCCCTCGCCCGTCCGCGATTCCGCCAGCCGCAATGACCGGCACCTTCACCGCGTCCACCACCTGCGGCACCAGCGACATCGTGCCCGGCTGCGAAGCGATGTTCTGGGTCAGGAACATCCCGCGATGACCGCCAGCCTCGGCGCCCTGCGCGATGACGGCATCGGCGCCGTTCTGCTCGAGCCAGACCGCTTCCTTCACAGTGGTCGCGCTGCCAACGACGACACAGCCAGCCGCTTTTACCCGCGCCAGCATGTCCTTTCCGGGCAGCCCGAAATGGAAGCTGACGATCTCGGGCTTTGTCTCCTCGACCAGGGCGCACATCGCCTCGTCAAACGGCGCGCGGTTGGCGCCCGGCACCTCGGCATCCGGATCAAGCCCCAATTCCTTGTAGTAGGAGGCAAGCCGCTTGCGCCAGTTGGCCTCGCGCGCCGCGTCGGCCGCCACCGCCATATGGCAGAAGAAGTTCATGTTGAGCGGCGCGGTGACGCGCTGGCGGATGATGCCGACCTGCTCGCGGGCCTTTTCGCCCGAAATCGTCGCGCACGGTAGCGATCCGAGCGCGCCCGCCTCGCTGGCGGCAATGACAAGGTCGGCGTCCATCGCCGACGCCATCGGCGCCTGAACGATGGGAATTTCGATCTTGAAGAGATCCAGCAGTCTGCGATTCGGCCACATCGTTCGTCTCCGTCGTCAATTGCGCATCATCGAGCCGATATCTGGCAAATCCATGGGCCGCTGCCAATTCAACCTTCGCGATCCGCCAGCCTGCATGTTCGAGCGCCGCAACGCGATCACGGCCATATCGCGCCGGCCCATCGCCATCGCCCTATCGGCTTTGCAAGGTTTGTATCGCGCGTGTTAAGCGAAGGCCATGCCTGCACCCATTCTGCCGCTGATCGAAGCCGCCGCGCTCTGGCCTGCACGAGGCGCCCTGATCGGGCTCGATCTCGGCACCAAGACCATTGGCGTTGCCGTGTCCGACCCCGACCGCAAGCTCGCGACCGGCATCGAGACGATCCAGCGCAAGGCCTTTACCGCCGACGCCGCGCGGCTGCTGGCCTTGGCCGGCGAACGCCAGGTCGTGGGCTTTATTCTCGGCCTGCCGATCAACATGGACGCCAGCGAAGGCCCGCGCGCGCAATCGACGCGCGCGTTCGCGCGGAACTTCGCCAGACTGACCGAACTTGCCATCGGCCTGTGGGACGAACGCCTGTCCACTGTCGCGGTCGAGCGCGAACTGATCGGGATGGACATGAGCCGCGCCAAGCGCGCCAAGGTGATCGACGAACACGCGGCGATCTTCATCCTGCAGGGTGCGCTGGATCGGCTCGCAACGTTGCGCAAAGCAACGGGAGAAGACTGACCGATGCTGACAATCATTGCGGCAATCGTGCCGATCTTCTTGCTGATCGTGATGGGCTTCGTTCTGCGCCGCGTTCTTCTGAAGGAAGAATCCCATTGGGCCGGCACCGAGCAACTCGTCTACTACGTGCTGTTCCCTGCACTTCTGTTTCGGACACTCAGCCGCGCCAAGCTTTCAGAGGTTCCGCTGTTCGGTGTCGGCGGCGCCCTGCTGATTGCCGTGCTGTTGATGGCGACGCTTTGTCTCGCATTGCGGCCGGTTCTGATGAGGCGGCTTGGCGTGAGCGGCCCTTCATTTACCTCGATCTTCCAGTGCTCCTGCCGGTGGCAAACCTATGTCGCGCTGGCCGTCGCCGGAAATCTGTTTGGCGACATCGGACTCACCCTCGCCTCTGTCGCGATGGTGGCGATGATTCCGATTTTGAACATCATGGCGGTCTGGGTGCTGGCGCACTACGCCGCGCCGACGCGACTGTCATGGGGGCGCATTCTTCTCACCATTGCGCAGAATCCCTTCATCTGGGCTTGCGCGCTAGGACTGGCCGCCAACCTCATTGGCCTGGTTCTTCCGACATGGATCGATGAATTCATCGATGCGCTCGGCCGCTCCTCGCTCGCGCTCGGACTGCTTGTTGTCGGCGCGGGGCTTCAACTGAGGGGCGTCCTGCGCCCCGGCGCGCCCGCGATCCTATCGTGTGTTCTGAAACTGATGGTGATGCCCGCCATGGCCATATCGCTCGGTCTTTTGTTCGGGCTTTCGGGCGCGAACCTCGCGATTGTCGCCTGCTGCGCCTCTGTGCCGACCGCGTCGAGCGCCTATGTACTGGCACGGCAGATGGGAGGCGACGCACCGCTGGTTGCCGAGATCCTGACGTTGCAGACGGCGCTCGCCATCGTCACCATGCCCATCGCCATCGCGCTGGTGACCTGACTTTCAGGAATTGTTCGCCAGCCAGATGGTCTGCACCGTTGCAGCCAGATTGTTGAGGCCGTGCAGGACCACCACCAGCCACGTCGAGCCGCTCAGATAGCGCAAATAGCCGAGCAGCAATCCGATGGAAAACACCTGCGCCAGAAAGAACCAGCTGTACTGCATGTGCATCAGGGTCCAGACCACTGACGACAGCAGGATCGCTCCGCCGATCCCCAAAAAAGATTCCGACCAGCCGCGATAGAGAAATCCGCGCGCGAAGAACTCTTCCGTGATCGGCGCGGCCACGCAGAACGCGAATACCAGCAGCCATAGCGCGCCGTCCGCCCGCGCCGTTTTCAGCACGTCCGTCATGAAACCCGGCGAGGATTCACGTCCCGCGACGCGGCTGATGATCTCCCACACCACCATCAGCAGAACCAAGCTTGCCACACCGACTGCGAGCATGCGCCATGATGTCCAGCGCAGAGCCAGATAGTCGGCAAACGGCGTCCGCGACAGCCTCGTCGCGATCCACAACATGATGAGAATGGCCGGCAATCCCATGATGACCGAGAGCGAAATGATGCGCCCGTTGGTGAGTAGTGCGGTCATCGAACTGGTATCGAGCGGCTCGCCACTGCTGATCAGAAACCATCCAACCACCGCGACCTGCCCGGCGAACATCGCGCCGAACAGCGCGATGCCCCAAAGACTGGTGCCGATGAATTTCCAGACCCGCGGCTCGCGGCTTTTGCCCGGCGGCGAGACAGGCGCAAGGCCGGCAGGGCTTTCAGCGGCAGTCATGGTCCGATCTCCAGCTTATTGGTCGCCTCAGAGCTGATTTTGAGGTGCAGTCATTAATGATCCATTCCGTCATTGCGAGCGAAGCGAAGTGATCTCGCAGCGACGAACTGGTCACGCCGGCAAGGCACGGTCCAGCAGACCGCCAATGTCATCATTGGCAAGGTCGACCGCGCCGTAGAGAGCGCCGTGATCGGCATCGAGCCGCGTCGCCGCGAATAGTTCGGCGTGCTTCGGCGAGACTTCATTGAGCGCGGCGGCGGCTGCGACCAGCGCGAGCTTCTCCACCGCGAGCCGCGCGACGCGCTCTGCGTCGGGCTGGCGAAACGACTTCGCGATGAAGCCGACCGCCTCGACCACACCCGGCAATCCCTTGGTCTGTTCGACAAGGCCGCGCAGCACATCGGCCGCGGCATCGGCTTCGCGCGACAAGGCGCGCAGCACATCAAGGCACATCACGTTGCCGGAGCCCTCCCAGATCGCATTGACCGGCGACTCCCGGTAATGCCGCGCCAGGATGCCTTCCTCGACGTAACCGTTGCCGCCGAGGCACTCCATCGCCTCGTAGAGAAATCCCGGCGCGCTCTTGCAGGTCCAGTATTTCACCACCGGCGTCAGCAGCCGCATATACGCCGCCTCCGCCTTGTCCGTGGGCGCGCGGTCGAACGATCGGCACAGGCGCATCACCAGCGCCGTGGATGCTTCCACATGCAGCGCCATGTCGGCGAGCACGCTGCGCATGAGCGGCTGATCAGCTAGATGTTTCTGGAACACGCTGCGGTGGCGTGCGTGGTGGAGCGCATGCGCCAGCCCCGAACGCATCAGACCCGCCGATGCCAGCGAACAATCCTGCCGGGTCAGCGAAACCATCTGGATAATCGTCGGCACGCCTCGCCCCTCTTCGCCGAGCCGCAGCGCGTGGGCGTTCTCGAACACCACTTCCGACGACGCGTTAGAGCGGTTACCGAGTTTGTCCTTCAGGCGCTGAAATTGAATCCCGTTGACCGAGCCGTCCGGCGCGAAGCGCGGCATGAAGAAACAGGTCAGTCCGCCTTCCGCCTGCGCGAGAACGAGGAACGCGTCGCACATCGGTGCCGACATGAACCACTTGTGCCCGGTGATACGGTATGCGTCGCCGTCACGCACCGCGCGCGTGATGTTGGCGCGCACATCGGTGCCCCCCTGCTTCTCGGTCATGCCCATGCCCATAGTCATGCCGCGCTTGGTCCACCACGGTGCAAAGGCCGGATCGTAGGAGCGCGTGCCAAGTACCGGCATCACCTTCGCGCGCAATGCAGGATCGACCGACAGCGCACCGACTGCGGCGCGCGTCATGGTGATCGGACACAGGTGCCCGGTCTCGACCTGCGCCGCGATGAAGAATTTCGCGCCGCGCACAACTTCGGATGCGCCGCCTGCCGCTTCGCCGTTTTCATTCCATGTGGAATTGTGGATTCCGGCGTGGGCGCTGTTCGCCATCAACTCATGATAGGCTGGATGGAATTCAACCTCGTCGCGGCGGAAGCCACGCGCATCGAAGGTCTTCAGCTTCGGTGTGTTTTCGTTGGCGACGCGGCCGCGCTGCGCCATCGCTGCCGAGCCCCAATGCCTGCCGAAATCGGCAAGCTCCGCTGTTGCGGCCTCTCCGCCATTGACCGTCACGGCCTCCGCGAGCGGGCGGTCGAGGGAGAACAGATCGACATCCTCAAACGGAGGCGACTGGTTGAAAACCTCGGTCGTTGCGGACAGGGATGATTGCGCCATGAGTCGTTCCCGAAAATTGAGAACGACAGGCTATACCGGAACGCGGCGTGTTTCACGTCACTTCGATTACGGAATGTTGCGCGGAGTCGGTTCTTTGCCGCCGCCAGGAGGTTCCTTGGCCTGCGGCAGGTCATCGTAGCCCTGGCGGCTTGAGTAGAACGTCAGCGCCATCAAACCGAACCCGATGAGAAGCGAGAAGAAAACTCCCAGTCCCAACGCGATATAGCCGTGGATCGACATCTGCACGTCGGCGTGTGCGGTCCAACCCTGCCATGCCCACCAGACCGTCGCCGCAAGGATCGCGAAGAGAATCGCCGTGACTGTAATACCGCCTCTGCTCATGACGAGGCCTTTCCAAGTCAGGCGCGCTGGGTCGCGCGCCTCTTCGGCAAAGCTATGATTGAGCCGCCAAAATTCAACCCCACGCGCGCCGCAATTATCGCTTCGCCACCGGGAAATCGAACGCTGCATTGCCCGGCCCCGGCAGCGAAAAGTGCCACCATTCCAACCGGAAATTCACGAACCCATGCTTCGCCATCGCGCTCACCAGCGTCTCGCGCCATGTGCGCTGCTGCGGTGTGATCGTCTTCGAGCCGGTATGCGCCTTTTCGTCCGAGCAATCGTAGCCGGTGCCCATATCGACGCTCGCGTCCGGCGCGCGAAGGTTTTGCGATCCGGTGCAATCGGCATAGGCAGCTGTCGGATCGAACGGCACGACCTTCGGCACGGGCAATTGCACCAGCGTGAGATCCACCGCCTTGCCGGTCGAATGGCCGGAATGCCTCGCGATATAGCCGCGCCGGAACAGATCCTCCTTGCGCATCTTCGGATTGTAACGGCGCTGCGCCGCCGTCTCATGGCCATCCTGCGCCCAGGCATACATATCATCGACCGCGCGCTGCGGGCGATAGCAGTCATACATCTTCAGCGAGAGTCCGCGCGGCACGAGGTCCTGCTGCACCCGCTTCAGCGCGGCGCCGACGCTGCGGGTGACGATGCACTCGCCGGCCTCGTAGCCGTCCAGCACACGCCCGACGAAATTGTTCGCCGTGGCGTAACGCATGTCCTGAAGGATGGTCGGATCGATATCGCGCAGATAGACGAAACCGGCGGGCAGCGGCTGGGCGGCAAGCGCAATACCGGCGATTGCAGCGAGCATGCCACCTGCTGCCAACATTGCTGCGAAGGCGTGTTTCATCGTTCCACATTCGGGGTTTTCGTCATGGCCGGGGACTTGTTCCGGCCATCCACGTCTTGGCTACATCCTAAAGACGTGGATGCCCGGCATAAAGCCGGGCATGACAATGGAGGGATCGCGACACCCTCGATTCTTCCCAAAAATGAAGCATTTACCCTGCCCGGACATGAGCGGGGGAAAACTCCGCAACCGCCGAATCCACCTTGCTCACCCGGGCAAGTCTGCCTATAGCTCTTGCTTTAATGACAACTGCATCGAAATCGAGTTTTGTCCTCGGACACCGGCATTTGCTGGGTATCGAGGGCCTTTCCGCGGCCGACATCAGCGGCCTTCTGGACCTGTCCGAAGAGTTCGTCGAACTGAACCGGCAGGTGGACAAGAAGCGCACCAATCTGCGCGGCCGCACCCAGGTCAATCTGTTCTTCGAAGCCTCGACGCGCACGCAATCCTCGTTCGAGATTGCGGGCAAGCGGCTCGGCGCGGACGTCATGAACATGTCGGTGTCGTCCTCCTCGATCCGCAAGGGCGAGACGCTGATGGACACGGCCGTGACGCTCAACGCCATGCACCCGGACATTCTGGTGGTGCGCCATCATGCGTCCGGCGCGGTGGAACTGCTCGCCCAGAAAGTCGACGGCTCGGTCATCAATGCCGGCGACGGCGCGCATGAACATCCAACGCAAGCGCTGCTCGACGCGCTCACCATCCGCCGCAACAAGGGCCACATCGAGGGCCTGCTAGTGGCGATCTGCGGCGACGTGCTGCATTCGCGCGTCGCCCGCTCCAACATCATCCTGCTGAACGCGATGGGCGCGCGCGTGCGCGTGGTTGCGCCCTCGACCCTGCTGCCGCCCGGCATCGAGCGCATGGGCGTCGAGGTTGCGCGCGACATGCGCGAGGGACTCGAAGGCGCGGACATCGTCATGATGCTGCGGCTGCAACGCGAGCGCATGAACGGCTCGTTCGTGCCGTCAAGTTCGGAATACTTTCACTACTACGGCCTCGACCAGAAGAAGCTCGGTTATGCCAAGCCCGAAGCGCTGGTGATGCATCCCGGGCCGATGAACAGAGGCGTCGAGATCGACTCCATCGTGGCGGACGGCGCGCAGTCGCTGATCCGCGAACAGGTCGAAATGGGTGTGGCGGTGCGCATGGCGGTGCTTGAAGCGCTCGCCCGCAACCTGCCCAACGCGTGAAGCACATGCGCACAGATCGCCGCCCCATCCTGCTTGCCAACGCCCGCCTGATCGATCCCTCGCGCGATCTCGACGGCCCCGGCGATGTGCTGATTGCCGACGGCACCATCCGCGACGCGCGGCGGGGCATTGGTGCTGCCGGCGTGCCCGAAGGCACAGACATTGTTAATTGCGCCGGCAAGGTCGTGGCCCCCGGCCTCGTGGATATGCGGGCCTTCGTCGGTGAGCCGGGTGCAGGCCATCGCGAGACCTTTGCGTCCGCAAGTCTCGCAGCGGCTGCGGGCGGCATCACCACCATTGTCTGCCAGCCCGACACCAAGCCGGTGATCGACAATTCCGCGACGGTGGATTTCATCCTGCGCCGCGCCCGCGACACCGCCATCGTCAACATCCATCCCATGGCCGCGCTGACCAAGGGCATGAAGGGCGAGGAAATGACCGAGATCGGCCTGCTCAAGGCGGCAGGCGCGGTCGCTTTCACCGACGGCGACAAGAGCGTGATGAATGCGCTGGTGATGCGTCGTGCATTGACCTACGCCCGCGATTTCGATGCGCTGATCGTGCATCACACCGAAGATCCGAACCTTGTCGGTGAAGGCGTGATGAACGAGGGCGAATTCGCCTCGCGGCTGGGCCTGTTCGGAATTCCGAACGCGTCGGAAGCCGTGGTGCTGGAACGCGATATGCGCCTCGTGGCGCTGACCGGCGGGCGTTACCACGCGGCTTCGCTGACCTGCACGGACTCCCTCGACGTTCTCAAGCGCGCCAAGGACGCCGGTCTCGGCGTCAGCGCCTCAGCCTCGATCAACCACATCACGCTGAACGAAAACGACATCGGCCCCTATCGCACCTTCCTGAAGCTGTCGCCGCCGCTGCGCACCGAACAGGATCGCGCCGCGCTGGTGGCAGGCCTCGCCTCCGGCCTGATCGACGTCATCATGTCGGATCACAATCCGCAGGACGTCGAGGTGAAGCGTCTGCCGTTCGCGGAAGCAGCTCACGGCGCCATTGGTCTCGAGACCATGCTGTCGGCAGGCTTGCGCTTGGTTCATTCCGGTGAAGTCGACCTCAAGACGCTGATCCGCGCCATGTCCACCCGCCCTGCCGAACTGCTGGGCCTACCCGGCGGTTCGCTGCGCCCGGGTTCGCCCGCCGATGTGATCGTGATCGATCTCGATACGCCATGGGTGCTGGATCCTGCGGACCTGAAATCGCAGTGCAAGAATACGCCGTTCGACGAAGCGCGCTTCAGCGGCCGCGTCGCACGCACCATTGTCGACGGCCGCACCGTTTATGAGCATGTGTGAACGCGGCCTGCGCGTCCGCTCGTGTTTTTGATAAGCGCGCCCAGCAAAAGTGGACACCGGTTTTGCGTTCGGGCGCGCGTCTTGAAGAAGAGAAGTGAGGCAACATGATCGGCACTCTCCTGCTGGCGCTGGCCTTCGGCTATCTGTGCGGCTCGATCCCCTTCGGGCTGATCCTCACCAAGCTCGCCGGAACGCAAGACCTGCGCTCGATCGGCTCAGGCAACATCGGCGCAACCAATGTGCTGCGCACCGGCAACAAGGGCCTCGCAGCCGCGACGCTGATCGGCGACATGCTCAAGGGTACGGTCGCCGTGATCGCCGCCGGATATTTCGGCGGGCCTGACGCCGCGATTGCCGCCGGCGTCGGCGCCTTCGTCGGGCATCTTTTTCCGGTGTGGCTCAAGTTCAAGGGCGGCAAAGGCGTCGCCACCTACATCGGCATCCTGCTTGGCCTGTTCTGGCCTGCCGCACTGGCGTTCTGCGCGATCTGGATCGCGGTGGCGCTGATCTTCCGCTACTCGTCGCTGGCGGCCCTCGTCGCCAGTGTCGTGGTGCCGGTCATGCTGCTCTGGTCGCAACATACGGCGCTCGCTGCCGTGTTCGCGGGATTGACCGCTGTGCTGTGGATCATGCACCGCGCCAACATCACGCGGCTGATGAACGGGACCGAGGGCAAGATCGGGAAGAAATCCTGATTGTTGAGTCAGACTTTATAGTTCGTGCTTCTCACACAAGCTGAGCAAGGTGCAATTGTCTCTCGTATCGTTGGCACGCGGCAATTTCCTTTCTGGATAAGAATGCTGGGTTAACCTGCCTTCAGCTTCCTCGCCTTGCGCAAATCCGCATTGATGCGCGTCTGCCAGCCATCGCCGGTCTTGCGGTAGGCTTCCAGAACATCGGCATCGAGCCGCAGCTTGATCGCCTCTTTCGGCTTGTCGAGTTTCGGCCGTCCGCGCTGACGCATGATGATGGCCACAGCGTCGGCGAGTTTCGTGCCCGGCGGAAACTTCGTCGCCCGAGCGAAATCTTCCTTCGTCCATTCCGGATTGTCGTCGTCGAATATCACCGACTTATCTTTCTTGCGGGGCATGTTTCCTCGCATAGTGGAAAACCCGACGTTCAATTTATTGTTGTACCCCCAAATAATCAAGCACTCGGGCGCGATTACAAATCATCGCTCAATCGTCATGGCCGGGCTCGTCCCGGCCATCCACGTCTTTACCCTTGATAGATGAGAAGATGTGGATGCCCGCGACAAGCGCGGGCATGACGAACGTCGGTTGTCTCGTTCCCAAACTTGCATCACACTCCCCGTCCACGGGGGCCGCGTGGACATCAAGACTCCAGCCACGACCAGACTGACCGACGCACAGCGCATCGACTGGCTGCGGCTGATCCGTTCCGACAATGTCGGGCCGCGCACCTTCCGCTCCCTCGTCAATCATTTCGGCAGTGCACGCGCGGCACTCGACCGCCTGACCGGTCTGGCGCAACGCGGCGGCGCGTCCAGGGTTGGCCGCATCTGCACGCAGCTGGAGGCGGAGCGCGAGATCGACAACAGCCGGCGGATCGGCGTCGCCCTGCTCGCGCCGGGTGAATACGGCTATCCGCCGCGCCTCGCGCTGATCGACGACTCTCCGCCGCTGCTCGGTGTGCGCGGCGTCCTCAACGTCCAGACCCAGCCCATGATCGGCATCGTCGGCTCGCGCAACGCGTCCGGCGCGGGACTCAAGTTCGCGCAAACCATCGCGCGCGACCTCGGCAGCGCGGGATTTGCCATCGCCTCGGGACTAGCGCGCGGCATCGATCAGGCCGCGCATCGCGTGACGCTCGAGACCGGCACCGTCGCCGTGCTCGCAGGCGGTCATGACAAGATCTATCCGGCTGAACATGAAGATCTGCTGGCGGCGATCATCTCGTCCGGAAGCGGCGCAATTTCCGAGATGCCGCTCGGCCACGGCCCGCGTGCGCGGGATTTTCCCCGGCGCAATCGTCTGATCTCCGGCGTCGCGCTCGGCGTCGTGATTGTCGAGGCCGCGCATCGTTCAGGTTCTCTGATCACCGCTCGCTTCGCCAACGAACAGGGCCGCGAGGTGTTCGCCGTGCCCGGCTCGCCGCTCGATCCGCGCGCCGCCGGCACCAACGACCTCATCAAGCAGGGCGCGACACTGGTGACGGAAGCCGACGACGTCATCAACGCGGTTCAGCCGATCATGGGGCGTCCGGTCGAATTGCCGATGAGCGAATCCGATCAGCACCCGGCGATGGACGATGAGCCTGCGGCCAACGACCGCGCGCGCATCGTCAGCCTGCTCGGTCCATCGCCTATCGGCATCGACGATCTGATCCGCATGACGGATGTTTCGGCCGCTGTGGTGCGCACCGTCTTGCTGGAGCTTGAACTCGCGGGACGGCTGGAACGTCACGGCGGTGGGATGGTGTCGCTGCTGTAATCAGGCGGACTGCGATGTGATCGCGATCCCGAGAAAGATCAATCCGAGCAGTGCGAACAGCGCCCGGGCGGCGTGGGAATACTCCCATCGGTCGCGCAGCTTCGTCCAATCGGCAGATTTGGCCGGATCCGGTTTTTTCTTCTGATTAAAGAAAGCGGTACCGGCCTCCGCCAATTCCTGGTCCCGTAGCCAGATCTTGTTGACCGGTTGCGTCACCAGCCAGAAAACGAGATGCATCACGATCATTGAAGCCAGCGCGGCGAGCAGCCAGCCGAACGCCGGGCTTTCCCACCGGGTTGAAACGACAAGGGCAGTCAAGAAGAGGATCGCGACTGGCTCGCTGATGCCGCCGATCGTGAAACCCGGATAGTAGATCGTTTGCGTGGTGAAATAGTCGTCCCGATTCAAACGCAACTTTCCCGGCCATTCGCCGACATGGGCCAGCGAGAACGAAAGCGTGGATGCGACGAGAACCAGCGTGAAGACTTGAAGGAACTGGAACATGCGTTGTCCCGCCGTTCGATCCGCCCCCGGCTTTGGGCTTCACGGCGATAACGCATGTGAGAACGCGCAGGTTCCTGCGAGAGGCTATTCCGGATGGCCTTGCGTGCTGAAGGCCATCCGGAATCGCGCGGAACATTACCCGCGATAAATCGGTGCCCCGGCGGGAGACGATGTCGATCCGCCATCGACGAAAATTTCCTGACCCTGCACATGCGCAGCATCATCGGATGCGAGGAACAGTACGGTCTTGGCGATGTGATCGGCTTCGCCCATCCGGCCGAGCGGTGTCGAACGTGAGATACGCGCCTCAAGCGCCTGCTCCGCCTGCGGTGTCGCAATGCCC
Source organism: Afipia massiliensis (assembly GCF_014203115.1). Lineage (GTDB taxonomy): Bacteria > Pseudomonadota > Alphaproteobacteria > Rhizobiales > Xanthobacteraceae > Afipia > Afipia massiliensis. Next base: position 573,542 of record NZ_JACHIJ010000002.1, read on the forward strand.
GGTCCCCATATCGGCGTGCGCGTGCCGCCCGGTGCAACGACATTGACGCGGATGCCCCGCGGCGAAAGTTCGGACGCCATCACGCGCGCCATCGCACGCACGCCGGCCTTGGTCGCCGCATAAGCCGAGTAGCCCGGATTGCCGAGCACCGAAATCACCGACCCGTTGAGAATGATCGACGCATTGTCGTTGAGATGCGGCTCGGCAGCCTGCACCGTGAAGAACACGGCCGTGAGGTTTGTCTTGATGACATTCTCGAACGCCGCGAGCGTCGTGCCGCCCACCGGCGTGTTGCCCGCGATGCCCGCATTGGCAAACACGATGTCGAGCTTGCCGAATTTTTTCACCGCCTGCGCCACTGCATCTTCGAGCTGCGCGACATCGGTGGCGTCGGCTTTGATGCCGAAACCGTTCGGCCCCAGTTCCGCCACTGCGGAATCGAGTCTGGCCTGATCCCGCCCCGTGATCGCCACGCGCGCCCCTTCAGCCGCGAACAACTTCGCGGTGGCGAGGCCGATGCCGCTGTTGCCGCCCGTAATGAATGCCGTTTTGCCCTTAAGCCTCATGGAACGCTCCTGTTTTGATTGGCTTGGTTTCTGGTTTCATAATAAAACTATTCTTGCTGGATAATGCTTCTAGTTCTATAATGCAACCACAATGTCGTGACCGGAGGGTCAAGCGGTGAAACGAAAGAGTCTTCAGGGCGATCTGTGCCCCATCGCGCGGACGCTGGACGCCATCGGCGACTGGTGGTCGCTGCTGATCATCCGCGATGCGCTGATCGGCGCGCGGCGCTTCAGCCAGTTTCAGAAAAATCTTGGTGTTGCGAAGAATATCCTGACAGTGCGGCTGCGCTCTTTGGTGGCGCAAGGGATCCTCGAGGTGCAGCCGGCTTCGGACGGCAGCGCCTATCAAGATTATGTGCCGACGGAGAAAGCCCGCGCGCTGTTTCCGGTGCTGGTCGCCTTGCGGCAGTGGGGTGAAGAATATGCCTTTAAACCGGGCGAAACTTGCAGTTCGCTGGTCGATCGAAAGAACGGATTACCGCTCGGCAAATTGCAGATCCGAGCCCAGGACGGCCGCTTGCTGGATCAGACCGACACCAAGGTCGTGGCTCCGGCGCCAGCCTAGAATTCGCCGGACGTCAGTCGCCGCCTGACGAACTCATCCGCTTCGAGTTGCGCCATATCGAGCAGGTGCGCCAGCATGTCGAGACGATGGCGGCGCGAGAGCTGCGCCAGTTCCGCAATAGCCTCCGAAATGACGCCTGCCGCCTCGGCTGGACCGCCGTCCTTGGCACTTGAATCGGTCAGCAACACATCGGCGCGACTATCGCGAGCGGCCATCCGGCATCCCTTCAAAAACCAAGGGAATCTAGTCTTTTTAAGCGTATTTTATGACCATACACGCATAAAGTGCACAACTACAAGTACTCATATTATGCAATCTACGCGCGAATCTGGACCTAGAAACCGGCCCCCTCACCAGATCCCTATTTGACAGCGGACCCCCTTTTACCCATGTATCGGGCAAGCCAGCCTGATGGAATCTTGCGATTCCGGCCCGCGTATCCCCTATAAGTTATTGGAATCAAATGAATCTCGTCATTGTCGAGTCGCCTGCGAAGGCCAAGACGATCAACAAGTATTTGGGCTCCGGCTACGAGGTTTTGGCCTCGTATGGCCATGTCCGCGACCTTCCGGCCAAGAATGGATCGGTCGATCCGGAGGCCGATTTCCAGATGATCTGGGAAAATGACCCCAAGGCGGCCGGCCGTCTCAACGATATCGCCAAGGCGCTCAAGAGCGCGGACAAGCTGATCCTCGCAACCGACCCTGATCGAGAAGGCGAAGCGATCTCCTGGCACGTCCTGGAGATCATGAAGCAGAAGCGTGCGCTCAAGGACCAGAAGATCGAGCGCGTGGTCTTCAACGCCATCACCAAACAGGCCGTCACCGAGGCCATGAAGAATCCGCGCGAGATCGACGGTGCGCTGGTCGACGCCTATCTGGCGCGCCGCGCGCTCGACTATCTGGTCGGGTTTACCCTCTCTCCTGTTCTTTGGCGCAAACTGCCCGGCGCGCGTTCAGCCGGCCGCGTGCAGTCCGTCGCCTTGCGGCTGGTCTGCGACCGCGAACTCGAAATCGAGAAATTTGTCCCGCGCGAATACTGGTCGCTGCTCACCACGCTGGCGACACCCCGTGGCGAATCCTTCGAGGCACGCCTCGTCGGCGCCGACGGCAGGAAACTGCAGCGCCTCGATATCGGCACCGGTGCGGAAGCCGAGGATTTCAAGAAAGCGATCGAAGCCGCGAACTTCACCGTCTCCGCGGTGGAAGCCAAGCCGGCGCGCCGCAATCCGCAGTCGCCGTTCACCACATCGACGCTACAGCAGGAAGCCAGCCGCAAGCTCGGCTTTGCGCCAGCGCACACCATGCGCATCGCCCAGCGTCTTTATGAAGGCATCGACATCGGCGGCGAAACCACCGGTCTCATTACTTATATGCGTACCGACGGCGTTCAGATCGATCCGTCCGCCATCACGCAGGTCCGCAAGGTGATCGGCGAGGACTACGGCAAGGCTTACGTGCCGGATTCCCCGCGCCAGTACACCTCGAAGGCGAAGAATGCGCAGGAAGCGCACGAAGCCATCCGCCCGACGGATCTTTCGCGCCGTCCTTCTTCGCTCAAGGCCAGGCTCGATAACGATCAGGCGCGGCTCTACGAATTGATCTGGATGCGCACGGTCGCGAGCCAGATGGAATCCGCCGAAATGGAGCGCACCACCGTCGACATCACGGCGAAGGCGGGTGTGCGCGTGCTCGAATTGCGCGCCACCGGTCAGGTCGTCAAGTTCGACGGCTTCCTCGCGGTGTATCAGGAAGGCCGCGACGACGACGGCGATGACGAAGATAGCAAGCGCCTCCCCGTCATCAACCAGGGCGAAGCGCTCAAGCGCGAAAGCCTCAACGTCAGTCAGCATTTCACCGAACCGCCGCCGCGTTTCTCGGAAGCCTCGCTCGTGAAACGCATGGAAGAACTTGGCATCGGCCGCCCTTCCACCTATGCGTCGATCATTCAGGTGCTGAAAGATCGCGGCTATGTGAAGCTCGAGAAGAAGCGCCTGCACGGCGAGGACAAGGGCCGCGTCGTGGTGGCCTTCCTCGAGAATTATTTTGCGCGCTATGTGGAATTCGATTTCACCGCCGACCTCGAGGAAAAGCTCGACAAGATTTCAAACAATGAAATCTCGTGGAAGAAGGTTCTGGCGGATTTCTGGAAGGACTTCATCGGCGCCGTCAACGACATCAAGGACGTCCGCGTCACCGAAGTGCTCGACGTGCTCGACGCGATGCTCGGCGAACATATCTACGAGCCGCGCGCCGATGGCGGCGATCCCCGCCAGTGCCCGAGTTGCGGCAACGGCAAACTCAATCTGAAGGCCGGCAAGTTCGGCGCTTTCGTCGGCTGCTCGAACTATCCCGAGTGCCGCTACACACGGCCCCTCGCCGCATCGAGCGGATCGAGCGATCGTCCGCTGGGCAAGGACCCGGTCTCGGGTCTTGAAGTTGCGGTCAAGGCCGGACGTTTTGGTCCATACATTCAGCTCGGCGAGCCTAAGGACTACGGCGAGGACGAGAAGCCGAAGCGTGCGGGCATTCCGAAGAACATGTCGCCTGCCGACGTTGAACTCGAACTTGCGCTCAAGCTTCTGTCGCTGCCGCGCGATATCGGGCCGCATCCGGAAGACGGCGAAGTGATCACAGCCGGCATCGGCCGGTTCGGTCCGTTCGTCCGCCACGGCAAGACTTACGCAAGTCTGGAAGCGGGTGACGATGTCTACCACGTCGGCCTCAACCGGGCTGTGACGCTGATCGCGGAGAAGATCGCCAAGGGTCCGAGCCGCCGTTTCGGTGCGGACCCCGGCAAGCCGCTCGGCGAGTATCCCGCACGCGGCGGCACCATCATGGTCAAGAGCGGCCGTTATGGTGCTTACGTGACCATCGACGGCATCAACGCCACGATCCCGAGCGACAAGACGCCAGAAACCATCACACTGCCGGAAGCCATCGCCCTGATCGAGGAGCGCGCGGCCAAGGGCGGCGGCAAGCCGAAGCGTGCGGCCAAGAAGACCGCGAAGAAGAAGCCCGCCAAGGCCGCGGCCAGCGCGAATGGTGCGGCTGAATCCGAAAAGCCTCCGAAGAAGCCCGCCGCCAAGAAGAAAGCGGCCGCGAAAAAAGCTGCGCCAAAGAAAGCCGCAGCCGAGCCGGTTTTGCTGAAGGATGCTAAAGCCAAGGCGGACGTTGCGAAGGTTGCGGCTGCCAAGGTCGCGAAGGTCGCGGAAAAGAAGAGCGCCGGTAAAGCACGCGGATAATGAAAAAGAAAACCGACGCGACAACTGCCTTTCCCGACAGAGAGAGCATTGTCGCGTTCGTCAAGACGCACCCCGGTGAAGCCGGCATACGCGAACTGGCGCGACATTTCGGATTGAAGAACGAATCCCGCGCGGCGCTGCGACGCATTCTGCGTGAACTCGCCGACGAAGGACTGATCGCCAAGCAGGGCAAGAAGGTCCACGAGGTCAAGGCTCTCCCCCCGACCATCGTTGCGGACATCACAAGCCGCGACAGCGACGGCGAACTGATCGCCACGCCTGCCGAATGGCTTGAAGAAACCGACGGCCCTGCCCCGGTCATTCGCATCCATGTCCCGCGCAAGGCCGCACCCGGCACCGCCGCGGGCGTCGGCGACCGCGCGCTGCTGCGTATCGAGAAGCCCGACAACAAACACGAGAAGACCTACCGCGGCCGGGTCATCAAGCTGCTCGATAAAGCCAGAAACCGCGTGCTCGGAATTTTCCGCACGCTGCCGAATGGCGACGGGCGCCTGATTCCGATCGACAAGAAGCAGGTCGGCCGGGAACTCGCGATCACTGCCGCCGATGCAAACGGCGCGCAGGACGGCGATCTGGTCAGCGTCGAACTGATGCGCTCGCGCGGCTATGGATTGCCGTCCGGCCGGGTGAAGGAACGCCTCGGCTCGCTGAAGACCGAGAAGGCTGTGAGCCTGATCGCGATCCACGCCCACGAAATCCCGCAGGAATTTCCTGCCGACGTCATCCGAGAATCCGAGGCTGCGAAACCCGCGACGCTTGCCGGACGCGAGGACTGGCGCGACGTTCCGCTGGTTACCATCGATCCGCCGGACGCGAAGGACCACGACGACGCGGTCCATGCCGAACTGGACAACGATCCGAGCAACAAGGGCGGCTATATCGTCAACGTCGCCATTGCCGATGTCGCGTTCTACGTGCGGCCGCAATCGCCGCTCGACAGCGAGGCACTCAAGCGCGGCAACTCGGTGTATTTCCCCGACCGCGTCGTGCCGATGCTGCCCGAGCGCATCTCGAACGATCTGTGTTCGCTGAAGCCCAGCGAGCCGCGCGGCGCGCTGGCGGTGCGCATGGTGATCGACAAGGATGGCCGCAAGCGCTCGCACACCTTCCACCGGGTGCTGATGCGCTCGGCGGCGAAGCTGAACTACGCGCAGGCGCAGGCCGCCATCGACGGGCGGCCCGACGACACCACCGGCCCCCTGCTCGATTCGATCCTGAAGCCGCTCTACGACGCCTATGCGCTGGTGAAACGCGCGCGCGATGAGCGCGATCCGCTCGACCTCGACCTTCCGGAACGCAAGATCCTGCTGAAGGCCGACGGCACGGTGGACCGCGTGGTGACGCCGGAACGGCGCGACGCGCACCGGCTGATCGAAGAATTCATGATTCTCGCCAACGTCGCGGCGGCGGAAACGCTCGAGAAGAAAGCGCTGCCGCTGATCTATCGCGTACACGATGAGCCGACGGTGGAGAAGGTTCATAACCTTCAGGAATTTCTCAAGACCCTCGACATCTCCTTTGCGAAGACCGGCGCATTGCGCCCGACGCTGTTCAACCGCGTCCTGGCCCATGTCAAAGGCCATGACTCCGAGCCGCTGGTGAACGAGGTCGTGCTGCGCTCGCAGGCGCAGGCGGAATATTCCGCCGACAATTACGGCCATTTCGGCCTCAACCTGCGGCGCTATGCTCATTTCACCTCGCCGATCCGGCGATACGCCGATCTTGTCGTGCATCGCGCACTGATCCGCGCACTCGGGCTCGGCGAAGGCGCGCTGCCCGACACCGAGACGTTTGAAACACTGAGCGAGGTGGCTGCGGCAATTTCGCTCACCGAACGCCGCGCCATGAAAGCGGAACGCGAGACCGCCGACCGGCTGATCGCGCATTTCCTTGCAGATCGCATCGGCGCGACGTTCGAAGGGCGCATTTCCGGCGTCACCCGTGCGGGTTTGTTCGTAAAACTGAGCGATACGGGCGCGGACGGCCTCATTCCCGTGCGCACACTGGGAAGCGAGTATTACAACTACGACGAGACCCGCCACGCCCTGATCGGATCTCGCAGCGGTGCCATGCATCGATTGGGTGACGTCGTGCAGGTTCGTCTGGTAGAAGCTGCCCCGGTGGCTGGCGCGCTGCGGTTCGAATTGCTGTCCGAAGGACGGACCGCTCCGCGCGGTGGCCGCATGCGCGATAACCGAGCCGGGAAGCCGCACACAGGCGGCAAGACCCGGCCAGGCCGCGGCAAGAAGGACGTAAAGAAATCGCGCAAGCCTTCCCGCAAGGCGCGCAAATCGAAGAAGAAGGGCTAGCGCCCTTCAAAGGAGCCATTGATTATGGAAAGCCGCACGATGCCTGCCGCGACCTGGACGTCGACATCTCAATCGTTGCCCAAGCGCGATCTCTGGCAGGCGATGGCGCGCGGCTTGCGATGCCGCTGCCCGAGCTGCGGCGAAGGCAAGATCTTCCGCGCCTTCTTGAAGGTCGCCGACAAGTGCCCGGCATGCGGAGAGAATCTGAGCCATCACCGCGCCGACGATCTGCCGGCCTATCTCGTGATCGTTATCGTCGGGCACATCATTGTGCCGATCGCGCTCTGGATCGAAACCAACTATGCGCCATCGATGCTGCTGCAGCTGGCGTTCTATCTCCCCTTCACGCTGGTCTCATCGCTGTTGCTGTTGCAACCGGTCAAGGGTGCCGTGGTAGGATTGCAGTGGGCGTTCCGCATGCATGGCTTTGATGAAAGCCGGCCAGAGGGCGTCGAGGAAGGCACAATTGCGAAGCTGAACGTGGTGAAATGAGCGAGCCTGAGAAAGAAGAAAAGGAAGACGACAGTCATCCTTACCGCCGCCCGAAAGATGCCGCGACGCTGATTCTTGTCGATCGCAGCGGAAGCGTGCCCAAGGTTCTGGTCGGCAAGCGGCATGACAAGGTCATCTTCATGCCGGGCAAATTCGTGTTCCCCGGCGGACGCGTCGATGCAACCGACAACCGCATCCCCGTCGCGGCGGAAATCCCCAAAGCCCTTGAAAAAAAGCTGACAGGCGGCAGCCCGAAGATCGCGCCTGCCCGCGCCCGCGCGCTGGCCGTCGCTGCCATTCGTGAAGCCTGCGAGGAAACAGGGCTTTGCCTTGGACGGCAGGTCGCACGCATGAATGGCGCCGCGGCGAAGCTGGCCGGCGAATGGAAGCCGTTCGCCGACGCCGGACTGCTGCCCGATCCGTCCGGACTGTTCCTGATTGCCCGCGCCATCACCCCGCCCGGCCGGGTCCGGCGATTCGACACGCGGTTTTTTACCGCCGACGCATCATCGATCGCGCACCGGGTTGAAGGCGTCGTCCATGCGGATGCCGAACTTGTCGAACTCGTTTGGGTCGAGCTTGGTTCACTGTCTCTCGCGGATCTGCATCAGATGACGAAGATGGTGCTGCGCGAGCTGGACAAGCGCCTCGCCATGGGACCGCTGTCTCATGCGGCGGAGGTGCCGTTCTTCCATTTCTACGGCGGCAAGATGCAGCGGGACGTCATCTGATTCTGCCTCCGGTGGAACAGTCCTCCTGCATCCGCGCCGTAATTGCAGAGGCCTGAAGTTGTCATGACGACCGCCATTGCACCGGAACTGTCAGTCTCGGAGTGGCTCAATGCAGCCGCGCCGCTCACGCTTGCGGGCCTTCGCGGGCGTCCCGTTCTGCTTCACGCCTTCCAGATGCTCTGCCCCGGCTGCGTATCGCACGGCACGCCGCAAACTCAACGCGCGCACGATATGTTCAGGAACACGGACTTGCAGGTTATCGGTCTGCATTCCGTTTTCGAACACCACGAAGCCATGAAACCGGTGTCATTGAAGGCGTTCGTTCACGAGAACAAGCTCACCTTCCCGATCGGTGTGGACACACCCGGCGAAGACACGCCGATTCCCGTGACCATGGCCAGTTATGGCATGCGCGGAACCCCGACCATGATCCTGATCCGCCGGAATGGCACCGTGTATCATCACGGCTTTGGGCAACAGGACGACATGGCCGTCGGCGCGATGATTGCCTCGGTGTTGAGCGAACCCTAACGGGTTGTGGTTTCAAGCCCCCGCGCGGACTGATATGCTACCCACTGACGGCGGCGGAACGCCCGCCAGGGATGAGCGAACCACACTTGTATGCGTACCGGCGCCGCAATATCGGTCGCCGCACATGTTGCGGCTCTGACTGCGTGTCTTGTGCTCGCGGGTGTGCGTCCGTTCGACCCGACGACCGCGGAAGCCATTACCGTCGATATCGTCACGCCCGAGGAAGCGCCGCCGCTTCCAAAGGAGCCTGACAACTACGACTTCCCCAAGCTGGACGAAAAATCTCAAGAGCAGAAGGCGCAGGAGTCGCAGCAGCAAGCTGCGCCAGAGCAGACGCCAACACCCGCCCCCGCTCCAAGCCCGGCTTCAAATCCGAAACAGGAGTCGCAGCAGGCCGCGCTCCAGCAACAGGCCACCGAACAGCCAAAACCTGCCGAGCAGGCCAAACCCGCCGAGCCACCTCAACAGCAGTCTCATCCGCAATCACAACCGCCGCCGGCACCATCCCAGCCGGAAGTGCCGACGGCTGCGCCCGACATCACCAGCAAGTTCGGCATGATGTTCACCCTGCCGGACGCCGGAGCGGTTGGTGACTTCGACGCCAAGGCAACGGCCGCCGCGAACATCAAGGTCGAGGATGCCGCGGCATTGCGCGCCCATCTCAAGTCCTGTTCAGTTCTGCCGAAATCGGTGGCGCCTTCCGACAATGTCCGCATCGTGCTGCGCGTGGCCTTTCAGCGCGACGGCAGGCTCGCAGCGGAACCGCTCCTGATCGAAGCAAGCGCATCCGAAAAAGGTCCCGCCCTGATGCGCAGCGCGATGGATGCGCTGGCAAAGTGCCAGCCTTACGCCATGCTCGCCCCGGATCGCTACGATCAGTGGCGCATGCTCGACCTCAGCTTCTCCCCGAAGGATTTCAAGGGCGGGTAGCCCGTGCCCGGCTTGGAGCGCCTCCGCGCGCGTCCAAAATCTCGGCCTGCTTTGGGGTCCCAAATCCGGATTTTCGAGCCTGTGGAGGCTGCAAACGCGGCTGACCCTGCCTTGGGCGCCCGTTTCGCGCCGCAGAATCCGGGCTTTCCAGGGACCCCGCCCGGTCAGAATCTGATCCGAAAACCGTGGCCCGCTTTTCGGAATAATGCGCCCTAAAACCTTGACTTTGGGGCGTTCGAAGCTAGGTTGCGGCCCAAATGCAGCTCGATTTGTCGGGTCTGCTCGTGATTCCTGACATTCGAGGTTCTGAACATGGCCAAAGCGGTCACCATCAAGGTCAAGCTCGTTTCCAGCGCGGATACCGGCTTCTATTACGTCGCCAAGAAGAACTCGCGCACGATGACCGACAAGCTCGTGAAGAAGAAGTACGACCCGGTCGCGAAGAAGCACGTCGAGTTCCGCGAAGCCAAGATCAAGTAACTATTTCAGTTGCTTACGAACGAAACCGGGGCCTTTCGGCCCCGTTTTGCGTTTGATGCGGGATTTGACGGGTGTCAGGCTGCAGCCGCCACGACCCTGTTACGGCCGTCATGCTTGGCGCGGTACAGCGCCTGGTCGGCGCGCTTGAGGACAGCGCCGATGGCCTCGCCCTTGGTTTCCAGGGTCGAGATGCCGATCGAAATGGTCACCTCGATGCGCTTTGCGCCCTTCTCAACGGCGAACGACTCCCCGGCGATGGAGCGGCGAAGCCGCTCGGCGACCATTCCCGCCACGTGCAGGTCGGTCTCCGGCATCACGATGACGAATTCCTCGCCGCCGTAACGGCAGGCCAGATCGATGCCGCGAATCGACTTGCGGATGCGCACCGCGAATTCGCGCAGCACATCGTCGCCGGCATCGTGGCCGTAGTTGTCGTTGATTGATTTGAAGTAGTCGATGTCGAGCATCATCAAGGCCAGCGGCTTCGCTCGCATCGCCGCCTGCTCTGCCAATGTGGAGAGATGGCTTTCCATGTAGCGGCGGTTATGCAGCCCGGTCAGCGGATCGGTGATCGCCATTTCGATGGAGTTCTGCACATTGTCGCGCAGGTGATCGGTGTAGCGGCGCTTGCGGATCTGGGTGCGCGCGCGCGCCAGCAATTCGTTCTTGTCCACCGGACGCAGCAGGTAATCGTTGACGCCGATCTCCAACCCACGCAGCAACCGCGCATTGTTGTCGGCATCGGCAATGGCGAGAATCGGCACGCTGCGCGTCCGCTCCAGCGAACGCGCCTGGCTGCAAAGCCGCAATCCGTCGAAATTCTCCAGACCCAGCGACACGATCAGCAGATCGTAATTGCCGTCGGCGGCATGAAACAACGCTTCGGCGGGATTGGCTTCGACATCGACGCTGTGTTCGGTGGCCAGCACGGGAGCAAGCCGCTCGTAGGACGATGGCCTGTCATCGACCAGCAACACGCGCCCACCCCTGCCGGTGTCAGCGACCGCATCGCGCTCGGGGGCGTTGACGCCAATTTCCAGCGATGTGATCGCGCGCATGCGCAACTCGTCGGTCATCATCTTCAGCCGCGTCAGCGACCGCACACGCGCGATCATCACGACGTCGGAGACCGGCTTGGTGAGAAAATCGTCGGCGCCGGCGTCGAGCCCGCGCACGCGGTCGGACGGGCTGTCGAGCGCCGTCACCATGATGACCGGAATGAAATGGGTTTTCGGATTCGACTTCAGGCGGCGGCAGACCTCGAATCCATCGATGTCGGGCATCATCACGTCGAGCAGCACGATGTCGCATTCCGCGCGCTCGCAGATTTCAAGCGCCTGCGTGCCGCAATTCGCCGTCACCACGTCGAAGTATTCCGCGGACAGACGTGCCTCGAGCAGCTTCACGTTGGCGAGAACGTCGTCAACGACCAGAACGCGCGCGGACATCAAACTCTCCTAGCCGACAAACCGTCGAACCGTCTCAATAAACTTCCCAACCGAAATCGGTTTGGACAAATACGCTTCGCACCCGCCTTCACGGATACGTTCCTCATCGCCTTTCATGGCAAAAGCCGTCACCGCGACCACAGGGATCGCACGCAATTCGACATCCGCCTTGATCCAGCGTGTCACGTCGAGACCGGAAACTTCGGGAAGCTGAATATCCATGAGGATGAGATCGGGCCGGTGCTTGCGGGCAAGGTCGAGTGCTTCAACCCCGTTGCGCGTGCCGACTGTCTGATACCCATGGGCCTCCAGCAGATCGCGAAAGAGCTTCATATTGAGCTCGTTGTCTTCCACGATCAGGACGGTTTTGGCCATCCTGGCCCTCCAATTCCCGTAAAATGCCCGTACGTGCTGAAACCATTGAATTCGCCACGCCACCGTGACTCGGGCATGATGGGCTCAAAATAGAGACCATAGGTTACGGAAAGGCAAACGCGATCAATGACAAAAGGCCCTTCAACCCCTCAGGAAGTCGCTGAATTTGTTGCGATTCAGGCCCTCTCCTTCCTGGCTTCGGACCCTGAACGACTAGGGATGTTCCTGACCGAGAGCGGTATTGGCCCGCAGACCCTTCGGACCTCGGCTGCCGACCCGAAATTCCTCGCCGGCGTGCTCGATTTCATCGTGCGTGATGACGCAACCGTGAAGGCCTTTGCCGACGCATCGCAGCTGACGCCGCAGGCCGTCGCCAACGCGCGCGAGGTACTGGACCCACGCTGGGAGTGACGTTGGGAGTGACGCCTTGAGCGACCGTCCGCCAACCGACCTGACAGGATTTTGCCGCGACTGCCTGGCGGACGCCGCGACGCGGACAATGCGTTGCGCCGACTGTGGCTCCCCCCGCCTTATCCGCCATCGCACCCTCGGCGCGCTGACACTCGCGCATATCGATTGCGATGCGTTCTATGCAACCGTGGAGAAGCGCGACAACCCGGACATCGCCGACAAGCCTGTGATCATCGGCGGCGGCAAGCGCGGCGTGGTGTCGGCGGCCTGCTACATCGCCCGCACCTACGGCGTGCGCTCGGCCATGCCGATGTTCAAGGCACTCGACCTTTGCCCATCGGCTGTGGTGGTACGGCCCGACATGGCGAAGTACGTTCGCGTCGGGCGCGAAGTCCGCCATGCGATGATGGCGCTGACCCCGCTGGTCGAGCCCCTCTCCATCGACGAAGCGTTCCTTGATCTCAGCGGCACCGAACTGGTGCACGGCATGATCCCCGCCAAGGTGCTTGCGCGGTTTGCTACGCAAGTCGAGCGCGACATCGGCATCACCGTCTCGGTCGGCCTGTCCGTGAACAAGTTTCTCGCCAAGATCGCATCCGACCTCGACAAGCCGCGCGGCTTCGCAGCGCTCGACCAGGAGGAAGCGCGCGAGATGCTCGCCGAGCGGCCAGTCGGTTTCATCTACGGAGTTGGCCCCGCCTCGCAGGAAAAACTCTCGCAGCGCGGCTTCCGCCTGATCAAGGATCTGCAGCGCGCCGACGAAAACGACCTGATGAAGCAATTCGGCCCCGAGGGACGGCGGCTGTGGCGACTGGCGCGCGGCATCGACGACCGCAAGGTGGTTGCCGATCGCGGCGCCAAGACAATTTCAAATGAAACGACGCTTGAGTCCGATGTGCGGGATTTTCCGACGCTGGAGAAAATCCTGTGGCGGCTGTGCGAAAAAGTGTCCTCGCGCCTCAAGAGCGGAGACCTCTCCGGCTCGACCATCACGCTGAAGCTGAAAACCGCCGACTTCAAGCAGCGCACCCGCTCGCAGTCGCTTCAGGTCCCCACGCAACTCGCGACCCGCATCTTCGCGACCGTGCGCGAAATGCTCAGCCGCGAAATCGACGGCACCGCGTTCCGGCTGATCGGCGCCGGCGTCAGCGCGCTCAAACCCGGCGCCGAGGCCGACGATCAGGATTTGCTGGACCGGCGTTCGGCCCACGCCGAACGCGCGATGGACAATGTCCGCAAGAAATTCGGCAACGCCGCCGTGATGCGCGGGATTGCATATGACGGACCTGCGAAGCCGGAATGACGGCCTGAAGAATGCCGTCATGGCCGGGCACAGCCGTTCGAAGAACGGCGTCGCTTCCGCTAGCCTCTGCCGGCCATCCACGTCTTGCCTGCCTATCAAAGAGAAGACGTGGATGCCCGGCACAAGGCCGGGCATGACGATGAACTTAACCTACGACGAGGAATCAACCGCCTCACTTGCAGGGCTTGGTTTCCTTGACATCGATCTTGCCCATCGCGCCCGCGATGACGAAATCGTTGTAATCCAGCGACAGTGCACGCGAGACGCCGTCCTCGTACAATTCGAACGACATCGCGTAGATCGGGGTCTGCTCGCCGGCATTGGATTTCGTCGCACGATCGTAATAGCTGACCGTGACCGGCCACCGCGTCTGCGATTTGAACTTCTCGTTGTCCGTCGTGGCATCCGGCTTCGCCGGGGCTTTCGTTCCCGGAATCGGTTGTCCGATCACCGTGAGCGTGTTGTAGACCTTCTCGCCGTCGTCCGATCCGTCATAGATCACGAGTTCGAGCACCGACTTGCCTTGGCGCGCAGCCTCAATGATCAGCTTGACCTGCTCCGTCGGAAACACAGCCCCTTCAATGGTGAAGGTCTTGGCCTTGGGTTTCTTCAACTTGACCTTGACCGTCGTGCCCTCACGCTCCGCGATACCATCGACCGACGTCACGTCGGCGTCGTTCATGCGGGTCTCGATCTTGAAGCGATAGCTCTTGCCCTCGCCGTCTTCCCAACTGGTGGAACGCAGGTCGCTCAACGTGGTTTTGCTTTCGCCGGCGTCGAGCCGCGACACCTGCCGAAATTCGGTGGTGTAGCCCTCGCAGGCACTGCCCGCGAAGTTGTACAGGATGCGGCCGGTCGCATTGTTGACGCTGGCATTGCCCCGCGATGTCTTCAGGCTCAGATCGTAGACCGCCTGATGCGCGAGAAAAGCAACGCTGGGTGCAGCCTGTGCTCCGGTTGTGCCCGGCGCGAGAAAAGCGGCTGACAGAAGCAGGGCAAGCGATCCACAACCTGAAATCCGGCGCGCGCGACGCATGGCGTCTCCTTGAAAGCGTGAGAATCGAAGAATAATAGCCGCAGCATTGCGCCGCAACCGGGGCAAAGTCGCGGAATCGCTCAAAATATCCGGCCTAAATCACGCACCTTGCGCGCTTGCATGTGACGGCACGATGGGTGAAATATGGCGCGCCCGGTTTATTGGTGACAATGCCAAACATCGTCTGCGGGCAAACATCAGAACAACATCGGGGACTGACATGGCGGGAACGGTCGAGCAGAAGTTGAACGCGCTGGGCATCGTGTTGCACGAGCCTAATCCGCCGGTGGCGAACTACGTCGGATTCGTGCGCACCGGGAATCTGCTGTTCGTCTCGGGCCAGGTCTGCAACACGCCGGAAGGCAAGCTGATCGCAAAGGGCAAGCTCGGCGCAAGTGTGACCGTCGAGCAAGGCGCCGCCGCCGCGCGGGGATGCGCGATCAATCTGCTGGCGCAGGTCAAGATGGCGCTCGGCGATCTCGACAAGGTGGCGCGCGTGGTGCGTCTCGGCGGCTTCGTCAATGCGATGCCGGATTTCCTCGATGGGCCGAAGGTGCTCAACGGCGCATCGGATTTGATGGTCGCCGCATTCGGCGACAAGGGCCGGCATGCACGTACCACCGTCGGCGTGGCCGCCCTGCCCTCGGACGCCGCGGTCGAAGTCGAAGGTATCTTCGAAGTTTCGTGAGCATGATCCCGAAAAGTGGGCACCGGTTTTCGGACAAGATCATGCTCAAGATAGTAAGCTAATGGCTGCGCGTGCACCCGGCTGGCTGACGGCGCGGCCGATCGCCCATCGCGGCCTGCACGATCGTACGCGGGGCATCATTGAAAACATGCCCTCGGCGATCGATGCTGCGGTCGCCGGCAATTTCGCTATTGAGGTCGACCTGCAACCCAGCGCCGACAACGAGGCGATGGTGCATCATGATTATGAGCTGGGCCGCCTCACCCAGGGGACCGGCGAGTTGTTGGCGCTTACAGCGGATCAACTCAGGCAAGTTGGATTCAAGCACACATCCGATCACATGATGACGCTCGGCGATCTCTGCGCGCGCGTCGCCGGACGCGTGCCGCTGGTGCTGGAGATCAAGAGCCGATTCAACGGCGACCGACGGCTGGTGACCCGCATGGCCGAAGTGCTGGCATCCTACACCGGCCCGGTGGCGGCGATGTCCTTCGACCCCGATCAGGTGACCGCGATCCGCGACCTGATGCCGGACCTGCCGCGCGGCATTGTCGCGGAACGCCACTACACCGACGGCGAATGGAAGCAGTTGCCGCCCGGAAAAATCCGCGAGATGACCGGCCTGCGCCACGGTTTCCGCACGCAACCGCATTTCGTCAGTTATCGGGTCGATGATCTGCCCGCACCTGCGCCATGGATTGCGCGCAACATCTTCGGTTGTGCGCTCATCACATGGACGGTGCGGACGCCGGAACAGCGCGCACGCACCGCCCGTTACGCCGACCAGATGACCTTCGAAGGTTTCATCCCGGAGTAAGCCGAAAGGCGCGATGCCAGAGACTTGAAGTCATCCGCACGAAGGCCGATCTATACTGCTGAACGGTTTCGGTTTTCTCACGGCCACGGTGCGCCTTCCCTTTGACGGATTCCTGCGAGATCACGCTTGAAGCGGTATCCTCGATCGGCCAGATCCCGGCCGGCGAATGGAACGCCTGCGCCAATACAGATGGCGCGTACAATCCCTTTGTCTCACACGCCTTTTTTGCAGCTTTGGAAACGTCGGGCTCAGCGATCGCGCGGACCGGCTGGGCGCCGCGTCATCTGGTGGCACGTATCGCGGGCGACGTCGTGGGCGTCGTGCCCTGCTACCTGAAAAATCACTCGCAAGGCGAGTACGTGTTCGACCACGGTTGGGCCGATGCCTATGCGCGGGCCGGCGGCAGCTATTATCCAAAGCTGCAGGCGTCCGTTCCGTTCACGCCTGCAACCGGACCTCGCCTGCTGGTGCGCCTGGGTGACGAGGCTGCGCGCGTACGCGAACACCTCGCGGCCGGACTGATCGCGCTGTGCGGCGCGACCCATGCGTCGTCTGTCCACGTCACCTTCGCGCAGGAAGACGAATGGGCGTTCCTTGCCAAACAAGGCTTCCTGCAACGCACCGACCAGCAGTTCCACTGGCGCAATGAAGGCTACGGGACGTTCGAGGATTTCCTCGCGACCCTCGCCTCGCGCCATCGCAAGGGCATCCGCCGCGAGCGCCGCGATGCGTTGGCGAACGGCATCACCGTTCATCCCCTGACCGGCAGCGACATCACACCGGATGCATGGGACGCGTTCTTCGAGTTCTACATGGAGACCGGATCGCGCAAGTGGGGGCGGCCCTATCTCACCCGCGCGTTCTACGACATGGTCGGCCAGACCATGGCGAAAGACGTGCTGCTGGTGATGGCAAAGCGCGACGGCAAATGGATCGCGGGCGCGATCAATTTCATCGGCTCCGACACGCTGTTCGGCCGCCACTGGGGCGCAATCGAGCATCATCCGTTCCTGCATTTCGAGGTCTGCTACTATCAGGCC
The DNA here is from genome assembly GCF_014203115.1 of Afipia massiliensis. Lineage (GTDB taxonomy): Bacteria > Pseudomonadota > Alphaproteobacteria > Rhizobiales > Xanthobacteraceae > Afipia > Afipia massiliensis. Next base: position 590,529 of record NZ_JACHIJ010000002.1, read on the forward strand.
ATCGACTTCGCGATCCGGCGCGGATTGAAGCGCGTCGAGGCCGGCGCGCAGGGCGAGCACAAGATCGACCGCGGCTACCTGCCGCAAACCACCTACTCCGCGCACTACATCGCCGACCCGTCGCTGCGCCGCGCTATCCGCGATTATCTCGCGCGTGAGCGAACCTACGTGCAGGAAGCGGTCCGGGAGCTGACCGAAGCCGGGCCGTTTCGCAAGCCGGACGGGGAAGACTAACCGGCGACCGGAATCCCCGAGCGCACAGTGGATTCCTGACATGCGCGCCGCTCACACAACCCGGCTTGACCGCGCCGCACCGGACGGCGATTGTGACCCGCAACTTTTCCGGGACCGACCATGACCGCATACGACACCAACAATATCTTCGCAAAAATCCTGCGCGGGGAAATCCCCTGTCACAAAGTCTATGAGGACGAACATACCTTCGCCTTCATGGACATCATGCCGCGCTGTCCCGGACATACCCTGGTGATCCCGAAGGAGCCGGCCCGCAACATTCTCGACATCTCGCCGGAGAGTTTCGCCCATGTCGCGCGGACGGCGAAGAAAATCGCGGTTGCGGCCATGAAGGCCTTCAAGGCTGACGGGATTACCTTGCAGCAGTTCAGCGAGCCGGCCAGCGGCCAGGTCGTCTATCACCTTCACATGCACGTCATGCCGCGTGTCGAAGGCGTTGTGCTGCTTCCTCCTGCGACCCGCAAGGAAGACGTCAAGGTGCTGGAAGATCATGCCACGCGGCTGATCGCGGCGCTGAAGGGCTGAATCTTCTTTGGGGCATGATCTATTCCGAAAACCGGTTTCCACTTTTCGGGATCATGGCCTAACCCATCCACCACTTGCCCGCGAGCACGACGATTTCACCGGCGATGACGCCGGCGAAAACCGATTTGCGCATCGCCAGATAGACGCCAAACCCGACGGCGGCAGCGCCATATCGCACAATGTCCGGCACCGTCGCGAGCGCGCCGGGCGGTGAAATCAGGATCTGCGCGATGACGCCGGCGAGGATCGCGGCGGCGACCGCCCTCACCCAGATCAGGAATTCCGAACCTTCGTCGATGCCGCCGCCGATCACCAGGCCAAGCACCCGCCAGACCTCGTTCGACAGGAAGCCCGCGAACAGCAGCAGCGCGATGGCGTGCGAATCTCCAAGCAGACCGCTCATGCGCGCCTCCTTAAGCGATGCACGCCATAGGAAATCGTGCCGGCCGTCAGGCCGCAGATCATGATGTCGACGCCGGTGTGGAGCAGTTGCACCAGCGGATAGAGCGCCAGCCCGAGCGCCAGCGCCAGCTTGTCCACCAGCTTGTGTGCATTGCGCGCCGTGGACAGCAGGAACGTCAGCGGCGTCAGCGCCAGAATCCCCGCGGCCAGGATCGGCGGCAGACTTGCCGCCAGGCCGTATCCGAGAATGGTCGCCACGCAACTCAGGAACACCAGCGCGCCGCCAAGCCCGTTCACGAATGCGATCCGCCGTTCGCGCGGCACATGTGGCAACAGGCGAAAGCTCTCGACCCAGACTGTCACCGCCACCAAATGAGCAGGCAGCGCCAGCTGGCGCATTTTCGTTTGCGGCGTTCGCAGCAGCGGCAAGACCGAGACCACCATCGGCAGCAGGCGGATCGCGCTGATGGTCACCGCCAGGGCCGATTCCAGCAGCGTCGCTCCCGCATGGGAGGTCGAGATCAGGATGATTTGCGCGGGGCCGGCCCAGACCAGAACCGTGGTGGCGAGCGCCCAGCCGAGCGTGAAGCCTGTGTCATGGGCGAATGCACCCACCCCGATGAAGGTGCCGAACAGCACCAGCGCCAGAATCGACGACAGTGCGGATTTCACCCCGAACGCGAATGCTGCGAGCGGGCTGTGCCATTTCGGAGAATCAAGGGCTGGAAGTGCCAAGGGGTGCAACACCGGATGAATCGTTTGATTCATCTCGCGGGTGAAATGCCCCCCTCGTCAAGGGACCGGGGCCGCCAATTTCGGGAGGCCGCACCGCTAAAACGCGGCAACTTGCAAGGGTGCGCGCCGCGTGTCGACGGCGCCGCCGAATTGGTGACTGCGACATATCGCGGCAAGAGATCAGATCGACGGCTCGCGCGCGGACGACGACAGCGAACCGAGAACGCACAAGGTTGCGAATGCAATACCGATAATCCCAAACGTCAGCACGACGGCCTCCTCACGAAATGCCGCGAACAGTTCGCTGCATCCGGTCAGATGATTGGAAAACGGTTTCACAAAACTTAAACGAAAAACGTCATGACCGCGTTAGCATTTCGTTGAGCATAAATCTTGCCGCACCGATTCAAATAATGCCTGCAAATATTGGGTTTCTTTTGCAAGCGATTGATCTGCGACGTTAACCGTTTCAAGAGATTTCCGGAATTCTCGCCCGCGTTCAGAACCCGGTGCCGGTTAACCACGCCCTTGCGCGTTCTTCAGCACGATGCACGCCTGCCCAGCCCGCCGGATGCGATCGCACAATTCGTTGGCGGCGGCGCGCGTGTCGGCTCCCACGCGCACCTGATAGAACGGCCGCGTGCCGCGACTCCGGAAGATCGAGCTCAAGAGACTGGGATCGCGATCTCCAATGATCGCACTCAGGCGCTTCATGGAGCGGGCATACATCGCGAGCGCCCTGTCACGCGAGAACCCGGCGGCAAGCTGAACACCCCATGCCATTGCCGCGCCGAGCTTCACCCGCTGCTCCAATTCGGCGATGAACGGGTTTGGCGCACGTTTCAGCAGCGCCATGAGTTCGCGGCAGCCTGTCGGCGGCGCGCGGTCCTTGACCGCGCCGTTCTTCCCGGCGGCGGCCCAGTCATCCACCGGCGTGCCGGTGATCGCGTAAACGTAGTTCCGCGTCTCGGAAGGCATATAGCCGGTGCCCGCCAGCCATTCCTGCACGCGGCGCGGACCCGCATTGTAGGCCGCCGCGGCAAGACCGAGATTGCCGAACTGTTCGCGCAGCTCTTTCAGAAACTCCGCCGACTTGGGCAGGGCCTGCACGGGATCGAATGGATCGAGCAGCCGGCGCTCGTTCGCGGTGCCGGGCATGAATTGCGCAACGCCCTGCGCGCGCTGGCCGCTGCGTGTGAGCGGCCCCACCGCGTCCGGCTGAAAGCGGCTCTCCTGCCAGATCACGCGCGCGAAGAATTCCAGCGGCAGATTATGAGCGGTCGCTGCGGATTCGATCATCAGGCACATCGCCTCGCGCGTACTGGCGTCCTTTGCATCCTTCGCAGGCGGAGCCGGTGGCGGCACCTCGGCAGCAGGTTTTGTTTCGGTGGTAACAGGAGGAGTTGGCGGACTTTCCTGACCTTGAGTCTTAGGTTCGGATGTCTCCTGCGGAGTGTCTGGCTTCGCCGTGGGCACGGGGTCGTCACCACGCGCAACCTGAACCGTCAGCATCATGCTGACAGCGAGGCACAGTGTCCAACGCAACGGGAACCGTCGTCTCATCACCACCAACTGCCACACGACGATGTCGAAAAGCGGATCGAGCAAGAACACGCATAAGCGAAGTCCGGAAAATCGCGGCACTCACAGAACTTGCCGTAGATCGCTTATCTATCGGATGAGAACTGCCGCTCATCTCGCATGTATGCGCCGGATTCGTTTACCTTAACGGAGTCTTTCCATCGCCCTTCATAGCCCCCACCGGGCGGCCAGCCTATGGTTAGCAAAGGATGAAGTGTGACGGGATGAGTGACGTGGTCGTGCATATCGAGGCGGCGCCGGACGGAGCGATGGATACACCGTCCGTGGACACCCGCGATCTCGCTTTGCCGGATCTACCGAATGATCTGGAATCTCCGGCGCTCGCCGCAGACGACCATCCCGACGTTCAAATTGATACTCCGCAGGAACTATCCCGCGATGATTTCAAACGAATAGGCCCGCTCAAACGAATAAGCCGGGGACTGCTGAAACCGCTGATTGCCGTGGCAACCGCTCAGTACTTCATTGTCACGGTGTTGGCCGGATTGGCGGCATGGACGGTTGCCTCCGAGGCCGGCGAAGCAATCAATGCGAAGCTCGAGCCTCTTCTCACCGCGTTGAAACGGTTCTGAGCTACTCGCAGACAAACAAAAACCCGGCGACCGTGAGATCGCCGGGCTTTGCTCTATATCGCGTTGGCTCCGCTCAGACCTTCATGAGCGGCGGCTTGGCCGGGCCTTTCGGACCATCGCCGCCACCCTTCGGCTTGCGCGGCGCGGCGCGCTTGCGGGTGCCGGGCAGCTTTTCGGGCTTCGGGGTCACCGGCCCTTCGATGAACTCGAAACCGATCTTCTCGGCGTCCGTTCCGCTCGCCTCGTCCTTCACCAGGACGACGCGGACGTGACCGCCACCCTTCAGCTTGCCGAACAACACCTCGTCGGCCAAAGGCTTCTTGATGTGCTCCTGAATGACGCGGGCCATCGGCCGCGCACCCATCTGCTCGTCGTAACCTTCCTTCACCAGCCACGCCTTCGCAGGCTCGGACAGCTCGATGGTCACGTCGCGGTCGGCAAGCTGGGCTTCGAGCTGAAGCACGAACTTCTCGACCACCATTCCGATCACCTCAGGATTGAGATGCGCGAACGACACGATCGCATCGAGACGGTTGCGGAACTCCGGCGCGAACTGCCGGTTGATCGCCTCCTGATCCTCACCTTCCCGCTTGCTGCGCGTGAAGCCGAATGCGGCCTTCGCCATGTCGGCGGCGCCCGCGTTGGTCGTCATGATAAGGATGACGTTGCGGAAGTTGACCGACTTGCCGTTGTGATCGGTCAGCTTGCCGTGATCCATGATCTGCAACAGCACGTTGTAGAGATCCGGATGCGCCTTTTCGATTTCGTCGAGCAGCACCACGCAATGCGGATGCTGGTCCACGCCATCTGTCAGCAGACCGCCCTGGTCGAAGCCAACGTAGCCCGGAGGCGCGCCGATCAGACGCGATACCGTATGGCGCTCCATGTACTCCGACATGTCGAAGCGGATCAGCTCCACGCCCAGCGACGCCGCGAGCTGCTTGGCGACTTCGGTCTTGCCCACGCCGGTCGGTCCCGAGAACAGGTAAGAGCCGATCGGCTTCTCCGGTTCGCGCAGGCCCGCACGGGCGAGCTTGATCGACGCGGCCAAAGCCTCGATGGCCTTCTCCTGACCGAACACGGTCCGCTTCAAGGTCGTCTCGAGATGCTTGAGCACCTCGGCGTCGTCCTTGGAGACGGACTTCGGCGGAATCCGCGCCATCGTTGCGATGGTCACTTCGATTTCCTTGATGCCGATGGTCTTCTTGCGCTTGTTCTCCGGCACGAGCATCTGCGCCGCGCCGGATTCGTCGATCACGTCGATCGCCTTATCCGGCAACTTGCGGTCGTGAATGTAGCGTGCCGACAGGTTCACCGCCGCCTCAATGGCGTCGTTGGTGTACTTCAGCTTGTGATATTCCTCGAAATACGGCTTGAGGCCCTTGAGGATGCCAATGGCGTCTTCAACGGTCGGCTCATTGACGTCGATCTTCTGGAACCGGCGCACCAGCGCACGATCCTTCTCGAAGTGCTGCCGATATTCCTTGTAGGTGGTCGAGCCCATGCAGCGGATCGTGCCGGACGCCAGCGCGGGCTTCAGCAGGTTGGACGCATCCATCGCGCCGCCGGAGGTTGCCCCTGCGCCGATCACGGTATGGATTTCGTCGATGAACAGGATCGCATTCGGGTGCGCTTCCAGTTCCTTGATGACCTGCTTGAGGCGCTCTTCGAAATCGCCGCGATAGCGCGTACCCGCGAGCAGCGTGCCCATGTCGAGCGAGAACACGGTGGACGCTGCCAGCACTTCCGGCACTTCGCTATCGACGATGCGCTTGGCGAGACCTTCCGCGATCGCGGTCTTGCCGACGCCCGCCTCGCCGACGAACAACGGATTGTTCTTCTGGCGGCGGCACAACACCTGGATGGCACGGTTGATTTCCGCGTGCCGGCCGATGACGGGATCGATCTTTCCGTCGCGCGCCTTCTTGTTGAGGTTGACGCAATAGGTCTCGAGCGCCTCACCCTTCTTCTTGGAATCGTCGTTGCCCTTGGCGTCGGCTTCCTCGTCGACGCCGCGCACCGGCCGCGCCTCGGAGACGCCGGGCCGCTTGGCAATGCCATGGCTGATGTAGTTCACCGCGTCATAGCGCGTCATATCCTGCTCCTGCAGGAAATACGCGGCATGGCTTTCGCGCTCCGCGAAGATCGCGATCAGCACATTGGCGCCGGTGACCTCTTCGCGGCCGGACGACTGCACATGAATTACTGCGCGCTGCACGACGCGCTGGAACCCGGCTGTCGGCTTGGCGTCGTCGGAGCCTTCGGCGACCAGATTTTCGAATTCGGTTTCGAGGTAGTTGACGAGACTGCCGCGCAACTTGTCGAGGTCGACGCTGCATGCACGCATCACGGCGGCGGCGTCCGAGTCGTCGATCAACGAAAGCAGCAGATGCTCAAGCGTCGCGTACTGATGGTGGCGCTCGTTCGCGATCGCCAACGCACGGTGCAGGGATTGTTCAAGGCTCTGAGAGAAAGTCGGCATTCGCGTCCCTTATGGCCCCCGCCACTTCACTGATCGTCTGTAGTGATCGTCCGTCGTCTTGGTCCAGTTGATCAATTCTCGTCGCCTCACTCGGTTCCCACGCCGAACGAGACTCAAATGCTACTTCTTTTCCATCACGCATTGCAAAGGATGCTGATGTTTTCGCGCAAAGTCCATGACCTGCGTCACCTTGGTTTCCGCGATCTCATACGTAAAAACGCCACACTCGCCGATGCCGTGGTGATGCACATGCAACATGATCGTTGTCGCGGCTTCAACGTCCTTGTTGAAGAATTTCTCTAGAACATGAACAACGAACTCCATCGGAGTGTAGTCGTCGTTCAGGATCAGGACGCGATAGAGGTTTGGACGTTTGGTCTTCGGCTTGACCTTGGTGATGACGGACGTGCCAGGACCGCCCCGCCCCTCGTTGCCGTTGTCATCCTTGCTCATGTGCGGGCGAACGCTGGCGGCTTGTTCGCCGGACACCTCAGGCGCCGCGACAGGTTCCGGATATGAAGACGAGTGCAGCATGGCTTGAGAGTTCGAAATTCCCGCAAAAAGCAACATTCCGGCGACGAGACGCCGTCGGATCACATTAACAATATGGGTCGCCGTGCGCCCGCCCGCAAGCATGCCGTTACCGGCTGAAACCGCGCCGGGTGAACCGCAGACAGCATTGCGGCAATCGCTGGTGGTTAACGCAAACGCCCAAATTTCAGACCAGTTTCGTTATGGGGTGTTGAGGCGCTGTTGACAATACGCACCGATTGAGGGGCCGAAACGGCCATTTTGTGGGGCATTTTACGTAGATTGGCCGCAACTTTTACCGCCCCTTCATGGCCCCCTTCTACGACATGGCAGGACCCATTTTTGGTGACCGCCATGAACATTGCACCCATTTTCACACGTTCCCGCACCTCTGGCCCGGCTTGCGCCGCTGGTGAATCGATAAAATTGGAACGAAGCGGGAAACCCGGCCTTCACCATGAAGCAGCGGCGCGTCCATCCGCAGCCGCCTTCGTCTCAGGTGTACCCGTGATTCACCGCAGCATTTTACTACCTCTTCACGCCTGCAGCCTATCCCGCGTCCCAGAGCCTCATTCCTCTGGTGACGTCATGAACGATGCATCGATTTTCAATCGCGCCCGTGGATTGATCGGACGCTTCCGCCACGCGCAAGACGGCAACGTCGCCGTGCTGTTCGGCATCGTAGTCTTGCCACTGCTGGGCTTCGTCGGCGCTGCGGTCGACTATGCCCGCGTCAGCAATGCCCGCACCGCCATGCAGGCTGCCCTCGATACCGCCGCCCTGATGATTTCCAGGGACGCAGCGGGGCTCACCACCGAGCAGATCAGCCAGAAGGCGAACGAATATTTCAAGGCGCTCTACAAGCACCCGGAAGCGCAGAATGTCGTGATAACGGCGACTTATACGAAGAGCGCCCAAGATGGATCCAAGGTCGTTCTGACGGGTTCGGCCAACATGAAGACCGAAATCATGAAGGTCGTCGGCTATCCGAATCTCGATTTCGGCACCAGTTCGACGACGGTCTGGGGTAACACCAGGATGCGCGTCGCCATGGCGCTGGACATCACCGGATCGATGAACAGCGCCGGCAAGCTCGACGCCATGAAAAAAGCAGCCAAGGGTCTGGTGGACACACTCAAGACGTCGTCGAAGACTGTCGACGATGTGTATCTGTCAATCATCCCCTTCAACGTGATGGTCAATGTCGGCACCGCCAACAAGAACGCGACCTGGCTTGACTGGGACGCAAGTTATGGCAGTTGCAGCCAGTCGTCCAAGACGACGAAGAGTTCGTGTGTCGCAGCCGGCAAGGTATGGACTGCCAGCAATCTCAACAAATGGAAAGGCTGCGTGACGGATCGCACCCAATCTTATGACACGACGAAGGACGCACCGACCACCGACACTCCGGCGACCCTGTTTCTTGGTGAGGAGTATTCCGCCTGCGGCTCGTCGATCCTGCCGATGATGTCAGTGTTTAACGCGAACGAATCCGACGGGTCGACGGACGACAGCACCGTCAAGGGCAAGATCAACAACCTCGTCGCGTCCGGCAACACCAACCAGGGCATCGGCATGCACTGGGCGTGGATGCTGCTGCAATCGACAGATCCGTTCCCGACGCCTGCCAAGGATTCGAACTACAAATATACCGATGCGATCATCCTGCTTTCGGATGGAGAGAATACGCAAAATCGCTGGTACTCGTCGGCATCGCAGATCGATGCGCGACAAAAAATTCTCTGCGACAATATCAAGAACAGGGCCAACGGAACGACCTTGATCTACACCATTCAGGTCAACACCGATGGCGGCCCGGAATCCTCAGTTCTGAAATACTGCGCCGACGCCGGTAATTTCTACTCATCGACCAGCGCAAGCGGCATCGCAGCTGCTTTCGATTCAATCGGAAACTCGCTGACGAAACTGCGCATCGCCAAGTAACGAGCGGCGGATTGTCCACCGCAATAAAAAAGCCCGGCGGTGAGCCGGGCTTTTCTGTTGGTCGAGAGCCTTGAATTAGTGAGTGGTCGCCTTCACGACGGCGTTCTCGAAAGGCTTGAAAGCCTGCTTGGCGAGGTCGGTGTAAAGTTCGCCGATCTTCTGCGACTCGGCAACGAACGTCTCATAAGACGTCTTGGCGTATTCGGTCTGCAGTTCGATGGCCTTTTCGATCGACTTCACGCCCGACAGCTTCTCAACGAAGCTCTTGGTGTCTTCGAACGACTTCTTGGCGTACTCGCCGTAGGCAGTCGCAATCGACTGAAGGCCGCTCGAGAAGGTGTTGGCGGATGCAACCGCGGCGTCGAACTGCTCTTTGCCGTACTGCTGAAACTCTTCAACCTTGACCATTTACCGGTATCCTTTTCCCAGACTTGTTGACCTGCACGCGCCGGATGCCCGGCTCCCTAACCACGACTTTGGTAGTACTGCAGCGCACAATAAAAGTCAAGAATCTTGTGCGTCGCACAATCGTCTTAAATCTGAGACAAAACCTGCGAACGCCGGAAACCCTTGCTTAACCCTTTCGAAACCGTCGCCACCTAATTTGATTCCCTGCGCTTTTCGCATTTTCCGACGAATACGAAAAGCTGCGCGGGTCCAACACCTTAGCCGGATCGCCGACTGTCCGGCACCGGCCCATTGGAGCCGCTGCTTCGCGTGGACGACGTGGCCCGAAGATTGGCTGCGGCCGGACCAAATTTGGCCTCAGAACGAGGCGAATAACTGGGAATCGGACGGGGAAATTCATGCTTGGGGTCAAATCGTCAGCGTCTCTGCGCGCGCTCCGCCTTTGCCTTCTCGGCGTCGCCACCATCTCCGTGGCGGTCACCTTCACGATCGACACCGCAGACGCCCGGCGGCGTCACAAGCAGCGCCACGCTGCAGCATCGAGCTACAGCCCCTCTTTCTCCTCCATCATCGTAGACGCCAATTCCGGCAGCACGCTCCAGGCCACCAGCGCCGACAGCCTGCGCCACCCCGCCTCGCTCACCAAGATCATGACGCTCTATATGCTGTTCGAACGGCTGGAGAGCGGCAAGATGAAGCTCGATACGCCGCTGGACGTGTCGGTCCATGCCTCGCAGCAGGCGCCGACCAAGCTCGGTTTGCGCCCCGGTCAAACGATCCGCGTCGAAGACGCGATCAAAGGCCTCGTGACCCGCTCCGCCAATGACGCAGCCGCAGTGATCGCCGAAGCCATCAGCGGCGACGAGGACGATTTCGCCAAGGCGATGACGCGCAAGGCGCGCGCGCTCGGCATGAGCAAGACCGTTTACAAGAACGCTTCAGGCCTTCCGGACGGCGAGCAGGTCACCACCGCGCGCGATCAGGCCACGCTCGGCCGCGCCATTCAGGACCGCTTCCCGAAATACTATCGCTACTTCGCCACCGAGGCGTTCAACTACAAAGGACGCTCGATCCGCAATCACAACAAGCTGCTCGGCCGCGTCGAAGGCGTTGACGGCATCAAGACCGGTTATACCCGCGCCTCCGGCTTCAACCTCGTCACCTCGATGAAGCGCGGCAACCGTTATGTGGTTGGCGTCGTGATGGGCGGACGCAGCGGGGGTTCGCGCGACGCCATCATGCGTAACCTGCTCGCTGAACATCTCGATGAAGCCGCGACCCGGCGCACCGTCGCTGCAATCACCGAACGCGGCGGCGACACCAAGATCGCCAGCGCAGACGATACCGATGAGACCGAGGCAAAGCGCCCCGCCCCGATGGTTCAGTCGCAAGGCGCGATCAAGGTTGCTTCCACCACGCCGGAACCCGTTCCGCTTCCCACGCCGCGCGCAGTGGCGGCAGCTCCAGCTCCCGCGAAACCCGTTGCTGAAGCGCAGGACAAGCCCGCGCCCGCTCCGCTCACCAGCGGCGTGATTTCATCGCCTCTGTCCATTATTCCCGGATCGGCTGAGCCGATGACGCCGGTGCGCGTCAAAACGGTTCAGGTCCGCATGGGACAGACCAAGGTGGCTTCCGCAACGCCGAACGCACCTGCGCCGGTAGCGACCAATGCTATTCCCGCGCCGCGCAACGCCGATGTCGCAGAAACGTCGAAGGCCGTCGTGGCCAAGGCCGAGGTCAAGACCGACGCTCCGGCTGCATCAAAAGCCGAACGCCGTGCAGAACCATGGCCAGCGACTTACACGCAGACACGCAGTGATTTCCCCGCCCCGCTACCCGCCCAACCCAACACCAGCAACGGTATCGGACAGGGCATTATCGGTTCAGCTCCCGCCTCGTCATCGGCACCGCAAGCGCAGACGCTGGCCTATGCCGATCCCGCGCGCGGCGCGCCGCCCACGACCCTGGGCGCGCAGGCCGTCGCCCTTCAGACATCCGCAGTGCCGCAACAGCAGCCCGCTCCGCAGCCGGTCCAGCAAGCCGCCTTGCCGCCCGCCCAGCCGACGCAGACCATCCAGCACAACGGCGCGATCAAGACCGTCGCCCGCTCGGGCTGGATCATCCAGGTCGGTGCTCTCGAGAGCGAGAGCGAAGCCCGTCAGCGCCTCCACGCCGCGCGCGGCAGCGCAAGCAAGCTCCTCAGCGACGCAGAACAGTTCACCGAGACGGTGTCGAAGGGCAACAAGACGCTCTACCGCGCACGCTTTGCCGGTCTCAATCAGGATTCCGCCGAAGCCGCATGCCGCACGCTGAAGCGCTCCGATATTTCGTGCATCGCCATCAGGAACTGATCGGCCGATCCCAGTTCCGGATGAAACAAAGCCCGCGGTTCAGCCGCGGGCTTTTTCTTTGTGCGTGAGCGGATGTGACGTTCGCACCCACCTTGCGTGCGTATCGCACCGCGATCACGAGGTAACTTTTTGAGGCCGGGCTCGCGCGTGACAACCCTTTTTCAAGACTTGGTCTCTAAAACATTAATTGCAGGATCGATCACGCCGGACAACGGCGGGCGTCCGCAGGGGCATTCAACACAGAGACGGAAAGGCTGCTCGCAGTTTGTAGCGTGATGTTGCGTGCTGGAGTCAGCGATGATTGCGAAGAAGAGTGTCCTTGGCCTCGTTCACACGGGCAGCGAGATACGTCGAGCCCCCTTGGTCGGGATGAAGTTTCTTCATGAGCCCACGGTGCGCCCGGCTGATCTCATCGCGCCCCGCGCCCGGCTTCAGGCCAAGGATCTGATAGGCCTCCTCCGCCGTCATTTTTCCGCTCGGCGCCGCACGGCGATCCTCGCCTCCACTCCGGCCTGCCCCCTCGCCCTGCGCGTGCTCACGCCAGGCGGGAAACCGGCGATCCAGATAGCTTTCCAGAAGAGCCCAGCTCTCGGCATCGAACCCCCGCGCCAGAGCAATGAGCTCATCGAGCGTGAAGTCCTCCAGTACGCGCCCCGTTTCGGGGCCGGCGGTAATAAGCCCCTCAAGCGCCCCGGTGTCGTGGTCGAGCGTCATCTCTATAAACTGGGATCGTACCTTGGACTTCTGCCCGTTTGATTTCCACGCACCGGGACCGTAGTTGCCCCAGGCTGAACCGAGCTGGGCGCCGAACGGCGACCAGCCGAGCAGACCGGCGCCGAAAATTCCGAGCGGGATCGCCACCGCAAGCTCGCCCCTTGCGCCGATAAACAGCGCCGCGGCCAGCGTCACAATGCCCCCGCCGCCGCGAACGACTTTCGCAAGCCATTTCGGATCGGCGCCCTTGATGATGTTGAGGGCGACGTAGAGCAGCGCGACGGCGACGATGCCTGCGATCAGGGTCGGCATGGGTCAATCAATCTTTGCGTTCAAATACGGCGGCGCGCGCGAGGTGCGGCGAGACCGGCATATGCTTCATGTATGTGTCTAGCGTGCTTTGAGGAACGCGCACATCTGCGAATTTTTGCCGCTGGCCCAGCGGACCCACCCGCGAGCGCAGCAGCCGCGCCTCCGCTATTTCATCTGCCCGAGCAGCGCCGCCGCTCCAGAGGTATTCTTCGCCAGCCGCAACAGCGCATCGCGTCCGCCGGCCGCATAGGCTGCCGCCGCGCGGAGAAGTTCGCGCAACTGCGCCGCCGAACCCATGTCGAAACGGCACCACGCGCCGCCCGTCAGCCGCGCGATCTCGCGAAACGCAGCCTCCGCCGCCGGATCGTTGCCCTCCTGGAACATGAAGCACGGCACCTTCAGCAGGCCGAGTTCACCCGCGGTGACGCACAGCGCGTCCACGTTCTCTTCCATCGCGTCGCCGACAAACACAATGGCACGCACGCCCGACGCGACAGCCTCGCGCCGCGCATCGGAAAGTACGCGGCCAAGCTGCGTCTGCCCGCCCCGGCAGTCGATTTTGCCCATCAGCGTGGCAAGGTGCGCGGTGTCGGAGATCCATTGGCTGGCGCGGCACTCATTCAGACCGCGATAGTAGACGAGACGAACCGAGAGGCCACCGATACTGCCCGCCTCGCGGAACATATCCGCCTGAAGCTGGCACGCCATGTCCCAGGTCGGTTGGCGGCTCATGGTGGCATCGAGGGCGAAGACCAGCCGGCCCGAGCCTCCCTTGCCCGGTGTCATCGCACGCGCTTTCGCGACGAACGCCGCGATGTCCGCGGCGGACGTCTGCGTGTCCGGCACAGTGCGGGCACGGCCTGCGACAGGCTGCTCGCCGGTTTTGGGAATGGTCGGATCGCGCGTCATCTGATCTCGCGGTTGAGTGCGAGTCTTATGTGGAGCGCGACGGACAGTTGGTCAATTCATTGGCCGCGGAAACCTGCCGGCGAAGGCCGGTCCCTACTCGATCGGCACCGCGAGCCGTCCGATAAGCTGCGCCACCTCGCGCAGCCGGCGATCGTCATGTTCGGCAACGGCACGCGCCAGACGCGACAGACATTCGTCGTCACTGACGACGGGCGGTAGCCGCGCATCTGCTGATGGCGCGAGCGCCGGAGACTGGGGGAAACTGCTGATGCCCATGACTGTCACCTCATTGATTGGGTGCTCAAACAAGCAGAAGTCATGCCACCAGTGAATTATGGCGGTTTGAGATACGTCGACAGCTATGGAAAACTCTCACGCGAATGTGCGACAGCCGGAAACAGGTCCGGCGTGAACATCTGCGGTCAAGAGTTAAGGGGTAGGAGCGAACTGGAACTGCGCCACCGAACCGGGCTTGGTCGGCACCGATGCCGACGGGCCGGGCTTCGGCACCACGATCTTCTTGGTGTCCACCGGCGCGAGCTTGCTCTCGCCTTCCAGGAACTTGTCGAGGACGCCCTGAATCGATGTCTTCACATTGTCAGGCCCGCGATCGCTCATGTCGGTATGCTGGAAGCCCGTGTTGACCACGGTGATGCCCGACTGTTCGCACGTATCGTCATCAGGCACGACGCCAGGATCGGCCTTGAACCGGGGGTCCTTCGAACGGAACGAGAGAATCTTGAACTTGCCGTCGGTGAGGAACGGCACGCGAAGATTGTCGAGTGTGACGATCTTCTTCACGTTCTCCGGATGCATCTTGGCGTAGTACATCGAGATGTCGCCGCCGTTGGAGTGTCCAACGAGGGTCAAATGATCGTAGTCCGCGTTAGGCTGAATCTTCTGGACCTGCTTCACGGCAAACTCGATGTTCGCCACGCCGCGCTGATAGACCGGCAGGCGTCCGACATACAGTTCGCCGACCTTGGTGACCAAGGGCGCATCGCTCGCCAGATCGTGCTGAATGCTCGAAACAAAGTATCCGCGCGCGGCGAGCACGTTGGCGAGGAAGGAATACTCGGTGAATTTCACGGTATTGCCGTGATTGACGATAGCTACGGGCAGCGTGAGCATGCCGGCGTTCGCCTGCATCTCCTTGTCGCGGCGTACAGCGATCGCAACTTCAATCGGACGATCACGCGTTGAATCGTAGAACGTCAGCGTCTCGTGACGGATCGCCCATTTGCTCGCGGTGAAGTATGCGACGACAACGATCGCAAACAGACCAAGCAGGATAAAAATTCCGCGCTTCATCTCGCCCTCGAAATTGCCAGGCCGATCCAAACCCCTCCAGACCGCCCTGTCACAACACAGTGTTTTAGAATCCTTCGTCCTTGTCTAGTTAGATGATGACAGGTTGGCGACAAACCAAGCTTAATTTCCCGACATGTGTCTGACATAGACCAGTTATTTTGTGCAATGCATCAAACATGCCATCGGACCCAAAACGCACCGTTTGGGCTATGGCGCGTAAAGAACCAAGCGCCAAACTCGCAAAAAGTTCAGATTTTTCAGCAAAATTTGTGCTTCATCGAATGGAACCGGGCGCAGGAACCCGCCGAAGAACCAAGCTGGCACAGCCCTTTAATTAGGCTGTGAGCCCGTGATTTTCCAGTGGACGGTCGACCTGGGCAAACCATTCGGCCCGGGTCGCGGCCCGGCGGCGGCCCCGCTCATCGATCGGGAGCTTCAGGTGCCGCAGCAGGCTGGTCACCTCCTCGCGGGCGGTCACATGGGCCATGTTCGGGCGGGTACCCAGCGTGGCCTCGTCCAGGTCGTCAAGGGCGGTCAGGCCCCGCGGGAAGAACTCGCGATAGACCACACGCTCGGCGAAGCCATCGACCGGCCGAAAACCGAGCCGGAACGAGAGCTGGTCGAGCCCTTCGGCGATGAGCTGCTTGTTGCGAGAGCCCAGCATCGACAGGCGGTTTCGCACAACGATCCAGTCCGTGGTCGCGCCATCGAGATCGCGGCGCTGCTTGCGCGCCACCTTCACCATGGTCGCGTAGTGGCTTTCGCCGATCACGGAGTAAGTAGCCGGATCGACCGAGCCAAGCACGTCGAAATCCAGAAAGCTGTCATTTATAGGCGTTACCAGCGTATCAGCCATCGAATGCGCCAGACGCATCAGGTAGCTGTCGGTGCCCGGCGTATCGATCACGATGAAGTCGTAGGTCCGCTCCACTGCGCTGACCGCTGCCGAGAACTGCTCGAACTCCGACATCTCGTTGTCGTCGATCTGCATGCTGGAGCCGAGGGCAACACAGCAGTGGTGCGGCACCTCAAGAGAGAGCCCGGTGCGCTGGGCCCAGGCGCGGCGATTCTCGATGTAGCGGGTGAAGCTCTTCTGTCGGGAGTCGAGGTCGATGGTGGCAACGCGCTGCCCGGCCTTCAGCAGCGCGACCGCAACGTGAAGCGCAGTGGTGGACTTGCCCGACCCGCCCTTCTCGTTGCCGAGCACGACGACATGCGCCGACCCGGACTGCCCCTGACTCGTCTGCAATAGCATGCAAATCCCCTGTGGATATCTTCAGCCAAGCCCAGAAAGAATCAAGTGAAATTCCGATGGGCTCCGCGTTCATGATGAATCCGCAGGCCGATCATGCAGAAGGCCGCGCGTGGTCGTTGGCGCGCACCACCGCCTTTGTTAAGACTGCGCCCACTGACGATCACCCGTTGCAAACACCGGCACGCATGACCCGCACCCCCATCATCGCCCGCACGCTTTCATCCCTTCACCGCGCCCGCGCCGACCTTTGCAAGCGCAACGCCACGCTCGCGCTTGTGCCGACCATGGGAGCGCTCCATGACGGCCATGTATCGCTGGTCCGGCTCGCGAAAAAACGGGCACGCAAAGTCGCCGTATCGATTTTCGTGAACCCGACGCAGTTCGCGGCCCACGAAGATCTCGGCTCATATCCCCGCACCTGGAAGGAAGACATCGCGCGTCTCACGGCAGAGGGTGTCGATCTGGTCTGGAATCCGGATGTGAAAACGATGTATCCGGACGGGTTCGCGACCCGCGTTGCGCCCGAAGGCCCGGCGCTTGCCGGACTTGAGGATCAATTCCGTCCGCACTTCTTCGGCGGCGTGGCAACCGTTGTCGCGAAGCTGTTCACGCAGGTGCGCCCGGACATGGCGCTGTTCGGCGAGAAGGACTTTCAGCAACTCAAGGTAGTCACGCGCATGGCGCGCGATCTCGACCTTGGCGTCAAGGTGATCGGCGGCGCGATCATCCGCGAGCGCGACGGCCTCGCGATGTCGTCACGCAACGTCTACCTCTCGCCGGAAGAACGCCGGACGGCGCCGGTGCTGCATCGAACGCTCAAGGCGACCGCGAAGCGGATGCGCGCCGGCGACGACATCAAGGCCGCATTGTCCGATGGCGCGGACCTCATTCGGCAGGCTGGATTTGCGCTCGATTACCTCGAGGCGCGGCACGCCGAGACGCTCGCGCCGATCGCATCGTTGAACGATGGACCGGTCCGGCTGCTGGTGGCGGCGAAAATCGGTACGACGCGGCTGATCGACAATATCAAGGCGTGATCTAGAGCAAGATGGCTTTAGGCTGATCATTGCGCCGTCACCCTGAGGTGCGAGGGCAACGCCCGAGCCTCGAAGGGCGACGGCGAATCCCTTCCCGCCATCCTTCGAGGCTCGCAAGAACTCGCGCCTCAGGATGACGATCACGCTCTAGAGCAGCCCAAGCTCGCGCAGTTCGCGGCGCAGCGGCTCAGGCATCGCGGCCACGCTGGCAGCGGCCTTGCCGAGATCGGGCGGCGCGCTTTTCGGATCGAGATAGCGCCAGCCCTGAAACGGCCGCATCGGCCGCGGCGACACGGCAATCAGCTTGGGCTCCATCACAAGGCGGCATCGCCCGATGCCGTCCTTGTCGCGAAACGGTTCGATGCCGAGGATTTTCTCGCGCGCGGCGATCTCGCCCTTGATGACCCAATAGATCGATCCGCCGTCGAGAAGTTCGTCCACGCGCTTGGGCGACATCCGCGTCACATGGATATGGCGCGGCGGCAGGCCCTTCGCCTTGGCCTGCTTCACACGTTCAGCGATCCAGCCCCTGAGATCCTTGATGGACGTGGCACCGACGCTGAGCTTGACGAGATGAAGCGGCATATTCGGGGTCGCCAGCGCGATGCCTCAGCATCACGCTTCAAATGGAGGAAGAGCGATCAGTTATCATCGGTCGCAGCGGGAGGCGCAAGCTGCACGGGAGCTTGTGCACGCGATTTCTGCTGCGGCTGTGGCGCAGGCTTCTTCGCGGCGGTCGGTGCCGGCTGAGGGTTGATCACCGCAGCAGGCGCGCTGCGCGGAGGCGGCGAAGCACCGGGTTCCGGTGGACGTCGTTCCGCCTGGGAGCCCTGAGCAGACGGCTCAGGCGTCATGATGTTGATCGGAGGGATCGACGCCGCGCTTGGGAAATCACCCGACACGGGCTTCCCCGGCGGCGGCACGGTGCCCAGCGCCGCGATGGGGGCAGTGGCGGTACCGGCGGCCAAGGCTGCCGGAGCATTCCACGACGCGGCGTAGCGGGTAACAAACCCGTCGTAGAGATTTTCGCTCATGTTGGACGAAATCTGTCCCGAATTGGTGAGCGACTGGAAGAACGGGCAAGATGCCGTCAGCGTGCAGCCCTCGCGCGTCTTGAGCACCTGAGCGACCAGCCCGTAGCGATCGCGCTCGATGGTCCGTCGCAGGGCATTGAGTTCCGGCGTTATCGCCTTGTTGGCGGCGGCGGCATTGCCGAAGGCGGCGAGCCGTGTGACCTGCGCTGCCGTGTAGGAAACCCCTGCGGCGACCGAATCAGCCGACGCGAACAACACCTTTTCACAGGCTGCTTCGACACTCTCGCCGGCAAGCCCGTCAAGGCACGCCAGCGCCGGAAGCGACGCATTCAATTGTCCGGCAGGCTTGACGGAGGAACCGCTGCTTCCAGCCGCGCGCATCATCGCGGTCACTGCAATGCCTATCGCCAGCAGCGTGATAACAGTCAGCGCGCCGTTCGCGACCGATCGCTCGGCGCGAAACAGCGTGATCAGGAGGACGATCGCAAAGAACCCCACTGCGGCGATGGTGAGCCACATCGGCAGGTTCGCCGATTGCCAAAAATTATCGATCGATGATGCCCAGACGCGGTCCATGCGAGGTCCCCTTCACAACGAACAGACCAAGCGCCGCAACCGCGGCAAAATTCCGTCGCGGAAATATGTTAGGCGACTGCGAGTTGGCTTTCCTTCGCCACGCGCTCGAAGGCTTCGGTCGAACTCTTGATGCGGTACTGACAGTCGTCACCGTCCGTCGGCAGCAGGCGGATCACTTCGTAGGTCCCGCTCGCGGCTGGCCGAGCCACGTTGCTTGCCGTGAAATAGACAGTCTCTCCAACGATGTATTTGTGCTTCAACACCCTGCTCCATCACGCGATACGCGCATTTTGGCGGCCTGCCGGTATACCGGCAAAGCCAGTTTGACGCCCGGCAGAGGTATAGCATGCCGGACCTTCATTTGGCCAGATAAACCGGCACACGGGTGATGGCAAAATAGCTATTATATTCCAATATCTTAAAGCAGTTTTTGAGGCCTTGCGCAGACCTCAAGGCAGGGTCCAGCCGGGTGCAACGCCGCAATTTCGCCTTCCCGGCATCTCCGAGCGATTTACCGGCAAGTTCAGTGCGTTAGCCCGGCAACCTCATGCCGTGTGCGGCAGCGTACCGTTCGGACTCGCCTGATCGACGGCCCCCGGTAAAACCTGAGCCAGAACCGTCGAAAGCTGATCCACCGGAATGCCGAAGCGCGTCGCCAATTGCCTGACGGCAGCGTTCCCCAACACGTCCTGGAGTTGCTGCGCGCTGATCGGCAGGTTGCTGCCGGTGCCGATCCAGGATTCCACCTGATCGCCAAATCCGCCCTGTTGCAGTTTCGCGACAATGGCGGACAGCCCGCCCTCGCTTCCACTGCCGAGCACCTCGCTCAGCACGGTCGGAATGGCAGCCGGGTCCAGGTCCTTCGCCGCCCTCGCGGCCATCACGCTGGTCAGCATATCCAGAATGCCCATCGAACAGTCCTCGGCTCAGTCGATCTCGAATTTCTCGATGACCAGTGTTTCGGCCAACGCACCGCTGGTCCATTCCTGAAAAGCAGCATTCGCCAGCATCGTGTCCATGTACGCATGAACCGGCGGCGTCACATCGATAGCGTAGGTCCGGAAGCGATGGATGACCGGCGCGAACATCGCATCGGCGCCGCTGAACGCGCCGAACAGATACGGCCCCTGCCCGCCGTATTGCGCCCTGCATTCGGTCCAGATCTGCTGGATGCGCGCAATATTCGCCCTGGCATCGTCAGAGAGAGGTTTTGAACGCACCGGGCGATGAATGTTCATGCCGCATTCGTTGCGCAGCGCCATGAAGCTCGAATGCATTTCCGCGGAGACCGAGCGCGCGTGCGCGCGAGCGACGACGTCCTGCGGCCACAGGCGCGCGTCCGGAAATCGCTCGGCGGCGTACTCGATGATCGCAAGCGAATCCCAGACCGTGACGTTGCCATCGACCAGCGCCGGCACCTTGCCCGACCGGGTCACATCCAGAATGCGCTGCTTGTCGGCATCGCCGGTGTAGAGCGGAATGACAACCTCATCGAAGGCAATTCCGGTCGCTTTCAGCGCCAGCCACGGCCGCATCGACCACGAGGAATAGTTCTTGTTCCCGATAACGAGCGTCAAAGACATTGATTGAGATCTCCCTGCGGCGCGGACCTTGCCATGACCGGCGCGCGACAGGCAACCGGCCCCGTCCCTAGTGTCCTGAATCCGAAGTTCGCCTCATTTTGCAGCACTTTCCGTAGCGAACTTCGGATTCAAAAGGACACTAGGAAATATGATTCTAGTGTGGTTTTGGTTCGCAAGTCCGCAAATGAAGGGGCTGCAGAAATGATGCGGACTTGCGAACCACCACACTGGCGCCAAAACCGCTTCGCACCCGTCGGCTTCCTGTTCTATCGTACGGCCATCATTCGGAAGGCATCGAGTCGTGAACCTGTTCGCAACTGCCGACATCGTGGCGATCGCATTCTTCGTTCTGTCGTGGATGGTCTACGCGATCACGCTTGAGCGCACAGGGCATGGCCGCAACAGCCTGAACGCCCGCATGAGCATTTACCGCGAGGTCTGGGTGCGGCGAATTCTCGACCGCGAAACGCGGATGGTCGACATGCAGATCATGACGTCGCTGCAGAACGGCACGGCATTCTTTGCGTCCACGACCCTGCTGGCGATCGGCGGCGGATTGACGCTGCTGCGATCGACCGAGGAAGCCATGTCGGTGCTCGCCACCCTGCCGTTCGGCATCCGCAGTTCCCCCGCGTTGTGGGAAATCAAATGCGTCGGACTTGTCGTGATCTTCGTCTATGCGTTCTTCAAATTTTCCTGGTCGTACCGCCTGTTCAATTACGTCGCCATCCTGCTTGGAGCGATGCCGTTCTCGGACAAGCGCGACACGCCCGAAGCGCAGTCGCATGTCATGCGCACCACAAAATTGTTCCAGTCGGCAGGCCGGCACTTCAATCGCGGCCAGCGGGCCTTCCTGTTCGCGCTGGGTTATCTCGGCTGGTTCATCAGCCCGTGGGTGCTGATCGCAACCACATTGGCCATCGTGATCGTGATATGGCGGCGGCAGTTCGATTCCGACGCCTATCGGGCGATGTCGAAATAGCTCTAGTGTCCTGAATCCGAAGTTCGCCTCATGCAGACTACTTGCGAACCACCACACTAGCAGGCTTGCCGCGCGGACTGCGATGCGTCATGGCATGGGCATGAACAAACCCGATTCGAAGATCGCCGATGGCGGATCGCTGGACGACGCCATCCTCGCGGTGCTGGCCAGCGCCGGCGCAAAGACCCTCAGTGCGCCTGAGATCGCTCATGCGATCGCGGCCGGGGACGATTGGCACGGGTTGCTGGTGCCGATCCGGAGGTCCGCCGTGGCGCTCGCGCAGGCCGGTCGCCTTGTGATCTACCGCAAGGGCAAGCCCGCCGACCCGAACGACTTTCGCGGGGTCTATCGCCTCGGCCTGCCACGGCACGATTAATTAGCTTTGCGCGGCCCCGGAAACAGCTCGCTGCTGCGGCCCGTCGCCCAATAGGCGATCAGCCCCACCCACTCATGAACAGCGACATCAGTGCGGGCGAGCCCCGCGCTCAATGTCGTAAACGGCATCGAAGCATCGCTCCAGCCGCGCGTGCGCCAGTCCACCGGATAGGCTTCGACATCGAAACCCGCTTTCCGGAATGCTCCGATGGAACGCGGCATGTGAAATGCCGAGGTCACGAGCAGCCAGCGTTCGCCGGGCTTCGGTGAAACCAGCTTGCGCGTGAACGTCGCATTCTCGGCGGTGGTGCGGGAATCGCTTTCCAGCACGATGCGCGCGCGCGGCGTTCCGAAGTCCTCCAGCAGATCGCCGGCAATCGGCGCCTCCGGCACCGGCTCCGCGATCAGGTTGGCGCTGCCGCCGCTGAACACGATGCGGGCGTCCGGATAGCGTCGCGCCAGTTGCAGCATCGTCAAGATCCGCTCGGCCGAAGCGTCCATCTCCAGCGAGCCGCGCGCCTGGCTGCGCTCGGGATCGATCGAGCCGCCGAGAACAATGATCCCGTCAGGCGCCCGCCCCCCCGCGTTCCCCGCCGGGAAACGTTCGGTCAGCGGCAACAGCAGCAGATTGCCGAGCGATGAATAGCCGCAGACCAACAGCAGCACGACGCCGAGCGCAAGGATGCGCGATCCCGCTTTGCGGAATCGCGTCGCGAGCAGCACGGCACCAAGCGCGCAGAGGATCGCCACCGCATTCGATGGCACGACGAAGAAGCCGAGTATCTTGGAGAGGCTGAAAAACATGAAAATCCCGAATGGGCGATCATCACGCGAAGATCAAGAGATCGCTCAATCCCACTTGGGTGCGAAACCGAAATCGGTGATGCGGCCGCCGCGCGTCCCCATCGCAAAGATCTCGCCCATTTCCTCGTCGGTCAGATTGAAATCGAAGACGTCGAGATTTTCAGACAGGCGCTCAACTTTTGATGTGCGCGGAATCGCAACGACATCCTGCTGGATCAGCCAGCGCAGGCAGACCTGCGCTGCCGTCTTTTCATACCGCGCGCCGATCCGGTGCAGCGCCTCGGCATTCTTGACGCGGCCTTTCGCCACCGGACTGTACGCCACCAATGCGAGACCGTTGGCGCGGCAGGCCGCCAGCACCTTGTGCTGCTCGAGATACGGATGATACTCGACCTGATTGCAGACCAGCGGCGCCGCGGCCTTTGCCACAGCCTCCTCGATCAGCGCCACCGTGAAATTCGATACCCCGATGTGCCGGGTCAGACCGAGCTTCCGTGCCTCCACAAGCGCGCCCAGCGTCTCTTCCAGCGGCACCTGCGGATTGGGCCAGTGCAGCAGAAGCAGATCGACCTCCGTCATGCGCAAGCGTGCAAGGCTTTCCTTGGTCGATCGCAACAGGTCGTTGGGCGCAAAATGCGTCGTCCAGATTTTGGTGGTTACGAACACATCGGAGCGCTTGATGCCGGAGGCGCGCACACCCTCGCCGACTTCGCGTTCATTTTCGTAAGCCTGCGCAGTGTCGATATGGCGATAGCCGAGACGCAGCGCCTGTTCGACAAGACGCGCGCAAGCGCGTCCGCGCAGTTCCCAGGTCCCGAGACCTATCGCCGGAATGTCCGCGCCATTCGCCTCAACGGTCTGCATGTCATGCCTCAGCGCATCACGCGCTCATCCCCTGCGCGCGAGCGCAGCAAACACCATATCGGGCTCATGCGCGATCACGGTCAACAGCGCGCGCGCCGGCCCGCGCGGCGAGCGCTTGCCCTGCTCCCAGTTCCGAATGGTCTCTAGAGGAACGCCGAGACGCGCGGCGAATTCGGCTTGCGTCAGTTTGGCGCGAAGGCGCAGGTCGCGCACCACCGGCACGGTGGCTGCTGTGGGCGACGGCGCGCTGTCAGTCAGGTCGGGGACCAGCGGCGTTTCCCGCCCGTCCAGCACCTCAACGATCCGCCCGTCCGCCTTCAGCCGTAGCCGCTGCATGTGCACCCCTCCGCAGTTCAGGAGGGTCGACCAACGTGGTTAATCGCAGGTTAACGAGAGAAATATTGCCGTCCGGAAAGTCGATCCTTCCGGACGGCATGAGCAGGTCAGGCTATCGCATACGCGCGTTGGCTTCGCGCCACGAACGGCGTCCGCCACCGTGAGCGAACCGCAGGCCCATTTCACGGCCGCCGCCGGCGTCGTAGGAAATATGGATGTGCTTCACGCGTCCCGCGTCGGTCGAGTAACCGCCGCTCCAGCCTTTGAGCTGCGCGTAGATGCAGCCATAGGGGCCGCGCACGTCCACGGCCTTGCCTTGCGCATGGAGCGACATCCGCCGCGTCCCCGCGATCCGTGTATGCCGAATCCCCGAGATCGCGTGCGTGCCCGGACAGGCTGCCTGAATCGATGCGAGCTTGGCCTGCAGCGGACCGACGAGCCCTGAGGAATATCCTTCCGATGCCTGGGAAGCGCGTTCGACGGCCACTCGCGGCGTCCGCTCAACGCTGCGCTGCGCGCGCTCCAGCGCCCGCTGCTGCCGCCTGCTCAGGCGAGGCGTGGCCGACTCCGCCGCAAAGTATGCTGGCGCGGCATTGCGCTGACTGCGCTGGCTTCGCTGACGCGCGTGGACCGGATTGTCGACTCCGATGCAGGGCATGGTGATGTTGCATTCGGGCGAAACGGCCGGCGTGCGAGCGCGCGCTTCGGCCATTGAAGACAACGCACAAAGCGCCGCCACGGCGGTAACTGCTCTAATCAAAATTTTCAGCTCCGGAGATTTTGCGTCGGGCCGGCCACACACGGCACATCGCCCTGATCGCAACAAAAGTAAGAACCGCTGAAACATCGGCGTTTCGCGGCAAGCGACCTAACGGGTTTTATTGCGGCAGGTGGCGATAATGAGGCACAGATGTGGCCAGTGACCCGCTGAGCGCAGAGAACCTATGCGGAAAACGGGCAGCGTGAATCGCCATTGAAATAAGCACATCGCCACGCATCAACGATAAGACTGAACATCATCGCAAACCGATGACGACGCTGATTTGCGTGTGCGTTTCAGCATTACCCAATCGACACTGCTGAACGGAATGCTAAACGTGCGGCGCGCAAATCCGCATTTGGAATCTGTCATGATTGTTCTTAGAGCCGCGTTGCTCTCCTTCTTCGTATCGGCGTCGATCGCCAACGCCGCCGGCTGTCCGCGCAAGGATGCGCTCGGCACCTCGCGTGTCATGACAATCGACCCGCAGACATTTCCTCGTGTCGGGCTTAAAAGCTTTCCGCAGTCCCTGCCGCTGGCGGACAGAGAGGTCGTGCTGACCTTCGACGATGGCCCCTTCCCTCCGACCACGACCAAGGTTCTGGCCGCGCTCGCCAGCGAATGTGTTCAGGCGACGTTTTTTCTGATCGGCAGGAATGCCGAAGCCAATCCGGACATCGTCAAACGGATCGCGGCGGCCGGGCACAGCATCGGCCATCACACCTGGTCGCACCAGCCGCTCGACCGGATCGGTTACCCGCAGGCGCTCGAGGAAATCAATCGCGGGATCGCCGCCGACGAGAAGGCCTTGCACGGCGAAGCCAGGCGTATCCCGTCCACGCCATTCTTCCGCTTTCCGGGCTTCGCCTCGACGCCGGCGTTGCTGAGCAGCCTTCAGTCGCGCGGGATCGCGGTTCTGGGCGCCGATCTGTGGGCCAGCGACTGGAATCCGATGACGCCGGACCAGCAGCTGCGCCTGCTGACCGAGCGCCTCGAGCACCAGGGCAAAGGCATCATCCTTCTCCATGACACCAAGGCGCAGACCGCAAAGATGCTGCCGGCGTTTCTGCTGTATCTCCGGCGCAACGGCTACAAGGTCGTTCATCTGGTCGCCTCGAAAGCGATCAAGAGCTCCATGAACAACCGATAGCGTCCCGCCTGCCCGAATTAATCCGGCGTTCAGAGCCCTGACGGTAAGCCATCAGTCTCGCGCCATGTTCACAGGTTTTCCATGCGCCGAACCATCACCGCACGCCCCGCCTCGATCCTGACGGCGTTGAGCCTGCTCACGGCTGCAGCTTCGCCGGGGACGGCGGCGGCCCATGCCGCCGATTGTCCCGGCAATCCGGACGCACTTGGCACGTCGCGCACCATCGTCGTGGACCCGAAGGAGCACCCGCGTATCGGCACCATGCAATACGGCGAGACGTTGCCGCTTCAGGATCGTGAAGTGGTGCTGACCTTCGACGACGGTCCGCTCCCGGCGCACACCAACGCCATCCTCGACATTCTCGCCGCGCAATGCGTGAAGGCGACGTTCTTCCTGGTCGGGCGCATGGCGAAGGAGTTTCCGCAGGACGCGCGCCGCATCCATGACGCGGGGCACACCATCGGCACCCACAGCGAGAACCACCCCTTCCAGTTCGGCAAACTGCCGCCGGAGCGCATGGCCGCCGAAATCGATGACGGCGTTGCGCACGTGGCCGCCGCCCTCGCCGATCCCTCCCAGCTTGCGCCGTTCTTCCGCATTCCCGGCCTGCGCCGGAGCGACGCCGTCGAGGCGGCTCTCAGCAACCGCGGGATCATGAACTGGAGCGCCGATTTCCCCGCTGACGACTGGCGAAAGATTTCGCCAACACAGGTCACGCATTTCGCGCTGTCGCGGCTGGAGGCAAAAGGCAAAGGCGTTTTGCTGCTGCATGACATTCAGGCGCGGACCCAGGCCGCCCTGCCCGTGATCCTTCAGCAATTGAAAGAGCGCGGCTATCGCGTGGTTCACGTCGTTCCCGCGACTCCGGAGCGACCCAAGACACCCACCGACCCCGCGCAGTGGGTCCCCCACTGGATTCACGGCCCGAACGTCGCCGCGAAAACGCCGGGCGGCTTCGTGTTCGGTGCGCCAGAGACCCCGCCGCACGACGCTCCGCGATCGATCCGTTCGGTCTGGCTGATGCAACAGAAGCCAGCGTTGCTGACGTCGGCCGTGATGCTGCAGCCGTCGCCGCAACTGCCGCTCTACGGAAAAGCCTCACGCACGGACATCTCAGCCGCGAGCAGGCAGCGAAGCCTTGCACGTCTTCCGGGCAGCCACCCTGTTCGGGCAAGCGAAGGGGCGTTCCGTCCGCTGACAGCGCCGATCAAGACCGGCAGCCGCGCGTTCGGGCCGAATATTCACTGAGTTCGTTCCAACAACGACCGCCCGGCACGACGCCGAGCGGTCTCAGATCCACATCATCCGTAGCGTCTGTGCTACTGGCTGTGGCAGCGCGTTCCACGAAGGATTATGCCGGTTGCCCGGCTAACGACGATAAGGTCTGAGCAGAAGCCGCGGTGAACCCACGCAATTGTGCGACGTCATCGAATGGCGCACGATCCATGACCGCTGCGTTGATCGGATGCGCCGGATCGGCATAACCCAGCGAGATTCCGCAGATGACCGCCAGTTCATCAGGCCATGCGAGGTGCGCCCGTACAGTCTTGTGAACGACGGCCCAAGCCGCTTGCGGGCAGGTCGCAAGCCCACGCTCCTGTGCCAATAACAACACCGATTGCAGAAAGATTCCAGCATCGGTCCATTGTGCGGATCCCATCGTACGATCCATCGCGAGGATCATGCCAACAGGCGCACCGAAGAAATCGTAATTGCGGACAAATTGCTGGAGACGTCCCTGCTTGTTCTCCCGGCCAATCCCGATAGCGGCGTACATGTCTTCGCCGCACTTCCGGCGGCGCTCGTCATAGGTTTCCTTCAAAGGATTTGGATAGATCGGATACTCCGGTCCCTCTCCTTTTGGATTTCTCGCGAAACTCTCGCGGACGGATGCCTTGAGACGCTTGAGGTCTTCGCCGGTCATCGCCGCGAGCTTCCATGGCTGAAGGTTGCCTCCCGACGGAGCGCGACGCGCGGTCTCGATAATGTCGCGCACAACCTCCATGGCGACAGGGCGATCAAGAAAGGCGCGCGTGGAACGGCGTCCAAGCAGGGCTTCGGTGACGGAAATCATGGATCGGTTCTCCTGAAAGGCCGATCCAAGGAATATTGATCCATTTTCCGAATTGATATACCTTATTATGGATATGATAAATCCGTTTTTCGCATGAAAAAGACAAGCTTCCTGGACGCAGAAGCCTTTCTTGTTCTCGCTGACCAGCACGGCTTCGGCGCGGCAGCACGGGAGCTTGGGGTCACGCAATCCACGATCAGCCGACGGATTGCCGGTCTTGAGGCTCGCATCGGTCATCGTCTCGTCGAGCGCACCACGCGACGCGTCGCCCTTACAGAAGCCGGTGAGTCCTATGCCAGCGAGCTTCGCGACGTGTTGCTGCGTCTCGAGAATGCCGACGCAAGGGTTCAGAGCCAGACCGCCGAACCTGAAGGACTTCTGCGCGTCACGATGCCGACCGCACTTGGCCGCGCCTGCGTCTTGCCAAGCCTGACACGGCTTGCGCAGCGGCACGCAGGCCTGCGTTTTGAACTGAATCTCTCGGACCGTTATGTCGATCTTCTCGACGGCGGGTTTGACGTGGCCATCCGGCTCGCCGCACCTACGCAATCGGGTATCGACGCCCGGCGCCTCGGCTCATTTGGCCTGCATCTTTGCGCCGCGCCAAGCTATGCGGAAAGACGCGGGCGTATCTCCGATCCCTCCAGCCTCGCCCTCCACGATTGTCTCGCTCTGCGGACCTATGCTCCCCGGATCAGCTGGACCATGACATGGCAAGGACGCACGATGGACGTCGACATTTCTCCACGCATGATCGTAAGCGACATGCTTGCCATTCACAGAATGGTTCTGGACGGCGCCGGAATTTCTCTCGTCCCGTCCTATTTGGCCGCGCCTGATCTGGCCGCTGGACGACTCGTCGAGATGCTGCCGGGAGTGGGTCTTCCGAAACTGGATGTCTACGCCGCTTTCTCGCGCGATCGTGCGAGCCTGCGAAAGGTTGCCGTGCTCCTTGAGGAACTTGGGCAAATTCCTGAGCTGATCTAGATCAGCCAAGGGCCCCCGGCTAACTGGATTGCTTCGGCTGCAGCCGTGACCAGGTGAGCGCCAAAGGTCCAAGCATGATCCCGGCAGCCAGCAGAGCGAATGCGGCGGTCCATGCCGAAGCGCTGGTCGGCCCACCGGCAAGATCGAGCGCCATTCCCACGCCCCACGATCCGAGCGCCGACAGGCCAAACCCGACCGTTGAATGCATCGCCATGGTGGCGCCGCGATAATCAGGATTTGCCGCCATGGTCATGCCCGACGTCAGCGCGCCGGAGTCAGCCGGAACCGTCAGCGCATAAAGCGCGACCAGCGGCAACAAAATCCACGGCGATTTGTCGGCCGACAGTCCAATCGCCAGGGCAACAACAGCCGAAGCGATCATGATGACCATGATCGCACGGTGGCGGCCGAACCTGAGCGCCATCTCATTGCCGAAAATGCTCGCCGGCATGGCGATGATCGAGAAGGCGACGCTGACCGCGATCGGCGACAGGATCGCGGAGCCCGCATTCTGCACGGCGACAAACGTCCAGAACGCAACAAGCCATGTCCGGATGCCGTAGAGCTCGAAGCAATGCGCGCCGTAACCGAGTACATAGCCCATGGCCGGTCTGTTGCTAATCACAGGGGCGAAATCGAGCAACCGCCCCGAGGCAGGCTTCGGCGCCACGGGCCGCAGAAACAAACACACCGTAACCATCGCCAGCGGACCGGCAGCGGTGATGACAAATGCACTGCGCCAGCCCCAGCGTTCCGCAACAAGCTGCGAGACCAGGAACGAGAGTCCGACGCCGAACGAGAAGGCCGACGTGTAGAAGGTCACGGCACGCGATGAATCACCGGGCGCGAGCCGATCGGTCAGGGCCTTGAGGCCCGGCATGTAGGCTCCGGCAAAGCCGATCCCCGCGAGACCCCAGATGGCCGCCCCTGACCATAGGCCTTGCGCGAAGATCCCGAACATCATCGTCGCGGCCGCGCTGAGCAGCGATCCGGCAATGAGGATCGTGCGGGCGTCGATGCGATCGGTCAGCGTGGCAAGGACCGGAACGGCAAGCATGTAACCGGCGGCATAGGAGCCTGCCAAAAGTCCGGCCTCGGCACCGCTGAGACGCCATTCGGGAATGAGAAACTGCGCGAGCACGGACGGCACGACAACGTGCGGAAGCAGGCTCCCGAGTTGCGCCAGACACATCGCCCAGATCACCGGGCGTCCTTCCAGTCTCTTCACTCCCAGCACCTGTCGATACTAGCCGCAACCACAGCCGGATTTGCCATCCTGCTTTGCCGCAGCATCGTCCGCACAGCAAGCATCGACGCCCGCCGGTGCGGTTCCTCCGCAGCAACTGCCTTCGCTCGCGCCAGCCGCCGGCGCACGACTGCAAACGCCCGTTTCAGGAAGGACGAGTTGAACCCGGTTCGCGGCTTCGTGATCACCGGCAATCTCGGCTGCGATCGAGCGGACCTGCTCATACCCCGTCAGCATCAGGAACGTCGGCGCTCGTCCGTAAGACTTCATACCGGCAAAGTAAAATCCCGGTTCATCCTGCGCCAATTCGCGCGCGCCGTGAGGCCTGACCGTCCCGCAACTGTGCTCGTTGGGATCGATCAGCGGCGCGAGCGCAACCGGACATTCAATCGCGGCATCGAGCTGAATTCTCAACTCGCGAACAAAGCTCAGGTCCGAACGAAATCCGGTCGCGACGATCAGCTCGTCGGCGATGACATTGCGGCCGCAGCAGGCAGAGCCGCCGCCGATCCGCAAACCATCCTTGTCCGCGCTCAGATGCGTCACGCGAAATTCCTTCTCGACCCGGATTTCTCCGGCGGCGACCAGCGCACCGAACGCTGAACCAAGCTCGCCACGGGCGGCGAGCTTGTCGTTCGCACCGCCGCCGAAAGCTTTTGCCGGATTGTCACCGCGCAGCAGCCAGATCACTTCCGTCCCCGGCGAACGGGCCTTGAGCCGCGCAAGTTCAGTCAGCGTTCCGATCGCGGAATGGCCTGCGCCAAGCACGGCGACCCGCTTTCCCGCATAACGCTGACGATCGGCTCCCCATACGTCAGGCATGCCGTAAGCGATCCTGTTCTGGTTTTCCCGCTCACCGATGGCGCTCAACCCATTGGCGCCCGCAGGATTCGGGGCATGCCATGTGCCCGACGCATCAATGACGGCGTCAGCGCGCACGGTCTTCGGTCCCTGACCGTTCTGGTAGCGAATCTCGAACGGCGCGGCCTCGCGGCCCTTTGTCTTGAGCTTGTCGAATCCGACACGGCTGATGTCGGTCACGCGGCTCGATGTGTGAATGTACGGCTTGAGTTCGGTCCTGTTGGCGAGAGGCTCCAGATAGAACTCCAGCAGTTCGCCACCGGTGGGATACTGATCGGGCGCCGGCGAATTCCAGCCGGTTGCAGCAAGCAGGCGCTGTGCAGCGCCGTCAACGTTATACTCCCACGGCGAGAACAGCTGGACGTGTCGCCACTGACGCACCGCATGGCCAATGTCGGCACCGGCCTCCAGGACAATCGGGGTCATCCCCCGCTCAAGGACATGCGCGGCTGCGGCAAGGCCAACGGGCCCTGCCCCGATCACGGCTACTGTCTTTGCGTCACTCATGATCTTCTCCCGTCAAACTAGAATTATCGAAATAGAAGCCACAAAGAATCACGCCGCGGTCTTTGCATCCTTGCACTCGGCGTCCGCGCAGCATTCGGCCACGAGGAAATCGACCAGCTCCTGCATCACCGTGTAGTTTGCGTGGCAAACAAGAGTCGTCGCTTCGCGGACCTGGCTGACGAGCCCGACCACAACCAGCGTCTTGATATGATGCGACAGGGTCGACGGCGCGATCTTCAGCTTGTCCTGCAGGCGCCCAACCGGCATGCCGGCGTCCCCTGCGCGAACCAGCGCGCGGTAAATCTTGAGCCGGGTTGGATTGCCCAGAGCTTCGAGGTGTGCGGATGCGTCGTCGAGTTTCATGGTCACAAACTTTCACTCTTCCGTACGTGAGTCAACTGTATTTCTAGAATTATCGAAATATAGAACCCAAACACCCCGGAAGCTGAAAACACAAAGTACCGTCAAAGAAATTTTGTGAAGTGGTCCGCTCGGAGGGACTCGAAGCGCACCTCAAGGCGGCGCGTCACCGCCACGTCGCCGCATGCTCGACAGGTTATGGCAAAGGCGCGCACAAACAATCGTTTTGAGCGGAAGGGCCAGGTCGGCCCCTCCTCCCAGAGCTTAGCGGTGCCGCCTGCGTTCAGTACCAGCGTCCACGGCCATACCAGCCGCCGCCGCCAAGTAGCAGAATGAGAAGCACAATGATGAGAAGCGTGGTGGTGTCCATCTGAAAATCCTCCTTCCAGCGCGGCATCGGCCACGATGGAGTTGAACTGCCTTGGAGAGACAATGCCGAATGTGTTCAGGGGTTCCACGCGGGCATGACAGGGAACAGGATGCCAGTTCGGCCGTTCGCTATTCATGTCAGACGCCACCGACTACCTCATGGCGCACGCCAAGAAGACGATCATGGAGGCCCGGCGCTTGCCGCAAGGGCCGCCGAAATTTTGGCTCAGGCATATCGGCAGCATCTATCACCTGCTTGCGAAGCAAGGTGCGTACTCGAATATCGAATTTCTTGAAGATTATCGGGCCGCGCGAAAGGCAGAGGACGATCTGCGAAAAGTGACACAGTTCGTGCTGGTCTAACCGCAGCTAACCACAGGTGCGTCAGATGATTGATCCGAAGAAGCCGACAAAGAATGAAGCGGGCGACGAACCCGAAGAGGTTTTGGATGAACCTTGGGACCATCCAGACCAAGATCCTGACGGGGCCCCCGATATCGAGGATCTCAAAAAATCTGCTGAGTAGTGATTTGGACGGCTCTGGCTGCGCTCTATACGCGATCAGCAAATCGACGTGCTGGCAGCAGATGCCATGAAAATGCTGTCGAGGACCAAAACGGAAACATCTATTCCCGCACCTACGCACAAGCTGCAGGCGCTAGAGCCAGATAGTCTAGAAGTTAAATCCTATGCCGCCGGCGGCCAGATGATGGGACGTGCCGCCGAAGCTGGTCGTCCACGGGCTGGTCGGCGCATGGGAGGGATACGCGGTGGAGCCGAACATGTGATTGGCGTCGCCGACATACAGATAGCGGTACTCGCCGAACAGATAGGCGCCGCTGCCGCCAAGGGCGAGGCGGGCACCGGCCTTTGCTTGTGCGGCAAAGGTCCAGACGGAAGAGTCGGAGTTCGAGTTGAAGTGATTGATGCCGGCTTCCAGCGGGGCGATCTGGGTGGACGTGGCGCCCTTGATGGAGACGTTGGCGGCCCCGATGCCGCCGCCGACATAGGGCGTGATGCCTTGATAAGGCGTGCGAAAGCCGACGACCATATTCGCCAGAACAACGGTGGTGCGCGTCGGGAAAGTATTGTCGAACGACTGTTCAGCAAGCCCCGTGGGGTTCGCCAGCGTCGCATGCCGCTGATTGCCCGCCAGATAGAAGCCCTCGACCTCGACGGCGGGCAGCAGATGCGTGCCATACGCCCATTCATAGCCGAGATGCGCGCCGCCGAACCCGACGCTGCCGCTGTCGGTCCGCCCCGTGGCGTTGACGGCCTGTGGGCCCCCGGCGATCTCGGGGAAAAAGGCGGTGCCGAACTGACTTACGCCGCTGCTGCCGCGGCTGCCCCCACCACCGAAAACGCCGATATAGGCGCCGCGGCTCGCCGCCAGCGACGCTGCGGGCGCCCTTGCGTACATCGCATAAGCCTGCGCGGGCGCGGTTGCCGCCACCGCTTCCTTCGCAGCGTCGCGTCCGGCTCGCGCGGCCACCGTTGCGACCTCGCGGGCCTCTCTCGTTGATGCGGCGCGTCGCTCCTGCTTTGCCTGCTTCAATTCGGTGCGCAGCTCGGAAATGGTCTGCTGCTGCGCTTTGAGCATGCGGAACAGTTCTGCGTTGGATGGAATGTCTTCGGCATGGGCGACGCTCGCCGCCATCAAGCCCGCGACCACGATGAAACATTTGCGCGCTGTCATTGATGACCCCTCTGGTTGCCAAATCATTCGCTGACACTATGGAACCTGATCTGGCGCGCAAAGGCATCACGTCCGCGAAAGCGAGCGTTTCAAGCGCGTAACCCCCAGATTTCAAGCGCGGTGTGGATTTAGGACGACTCGCGCCCGCAACGCGCATTGGGAAAAAGAACGCCAGGTTCGATCCTGACAGACGTGTCGCTGCGAACCACGGGCAACTGTAGCCGAGTTGGAGGCCATCTTCGCCGCGTGCTGGCCGCCGATGCGATGAGAAAGCTGTCGAGGATCAACGGAAACGTCGCCCGCACCGAAACGTGCAGGCGTCAGACCTGAAAGCTGAATAATTCAAGAGTATTTTGTGAGGTGTGGTGCGCTCGGAGGGACTCGAACCCCCACCCTGTTACGGACTGCCACCTCAAGGCAGCGCGTCTACCAATTCCGCCACGAGCGCTAAAAGATCAGCCCCGGATTCGCACCCGGCGCGGGATCAACCGGCGCCCATGTAACAAATCGGGGATGGGGGGACAAGGCCTAGACCGATGCTTCGGCAAGGCTTTTCCGGGCTATCTGTGATCAGGCGTCCGGGGCAACATTTGCTTGACTTCGACCGCGATGCGGTTGCGGTTGACGACCACGACGCCGCTCGCAACCGGCAGGTTGTTGGCGAGCACCTTGACCTCGTCCTGCTCGGTCGCATCCAGTTCGATGATGGCGCCGCGGCTCAGCCGCATCACCTGATGGACCGGCATCGAGGTGGTTCCGAGAACCACCATCAGGTCGACAGAGACGTTATCGAGGGTTGGCACTTTGACTTCCGCATCCACAAATGAACGATAGCTGCAGATCACCACGGTTATGGTTACCCAATGGTTAACGTGCTCCAGGCGCGCCGCGAAGACCCTGCTTTAACGTCGTTTTTCGCCCAATCTGGCCCCCCCGCCGAATGGCGGGTGACCGATTCGCCGGTGGCCTATCAGGACGCCGTCGACGTCATGGAAAAGCGGGCTGCGGACATCGCCGCCGGCCATGCTCCCGAGCTGGTCTGGCTGCTGGAGCATCCCCCGCTCTACACGTCGGGAACCAGCGCCAAGCCCGGTGACCTGATCGACGCCCGCTTTCCGGTGTTCTCGACCGGCCGCGGCGGACAGTTCACCTATCATGGCCCCGGCCAGCGGGTGGTCTACCTGATGCTCGACCTCAAGCGCCGCCGTCCCGACGTCCGCGCCTATGTCGCCAGCCTCGAGCAGTTCACGATTCGCACCCTGGCCGCCTTCAACGTGCGCGGCGAGCGGCGCGAGGATCGTGTCGGCGTCTGGGTGGCGCGGCCCGACAAGGGCCCCTCCCATGAGGACAAGATCGCCGCGATTGGCGTGCGCCTGAAGCGCTGGGTCTCGCTGCACGGCATCTCGATCAACGTCGAGCCGGATCTCACGCACTTCTCGGGCATCGTCCCCTGCGGCGTCGGAGACCCGCGCTACGGCGTCACCAGCCTTGTCGATCTCGGGCTGCCGGTCACGATGGCCGATGTGGACGTGGCGCTGAGGCAGGCCTTCGAGGACGTCTTTGGAGCCTGAGGGCTGCCGGGACAACCTTGCCAACGGCCGCCCTTCCATGGCGTAATCGGGGAACGATTACGCCGTTACGCAAGGGACCACAGCAAGAACAGCCCTTATCTGCAGACACCGCTCATTCGCGCGCCGACGCTCCCAGGAGCAAAGGTCAACGCCATGCATGTGGATGTGATCAAGACCCGGGACAAATTGCTCCGCGTCCGGAGCAATTGGGAGGCTGTGTATCAAGCGGACCCCGAAGCGCAGTTCTACATGTCCTGGACATGGATCGCAGGGTGGTTCGAAAAGCTCGGCTGCCAGTGGATCGTGCTGGCTGCGAAAGCGGACGCCAGCTCAACCGACTATGTCGGGTTCTTCCCGCTGCAATTGCGGACTGAACTGAGCCGCGACGGCAAATTCCACAACGAACTGCGCACCGGCGGCGGATATTTCGCAGGCTATACCGGTTTCATTTGCGATCCGCGATTTGAGCGCGACGTCATCCTCGCATTCGCGAACCACACCAGGCGGCTGAACTGGGCAAAACTCCATCTTGAAAACATCTTCGCGTCGCCAGAACGTCTCAAGATGTTTCTGGATGAGTTTCCTTCATCGGATTTCATCACTGAAAAAATCCAACGCCCGGATGATGGCGACGGCATCGATCACGACATCTACGTTTACGTGAATTTGCCGAGCGACTGGGATGCCTTCCTCTATGAGCGGCTCGACGCGAAGGCGCGGCGGAATGCGCGCGCCGCGTTGAGACAGGCGGAAGACGGCGAATACAGGATCACCACGCCGACAGCGGAGACGATTGAAGCGGACATCGAGGTACTCCTGAAGTTCTGGGAGTTGCAATGGGCCGCCAAGCTGGCCGCGCGGTACAATCCCAAACTTCCCATCGGCCTGATGAGCAATTTCCGCAACATGCTGCGGTGCTGTTTCGCGGACAACGCGCTGTTCCTGCCGATCCTGTGGCAGGGAGAGAACCGGATCGGCATTCAGGCCAGCCTGATCGACTGGAAGAACCGCACGCTGATCAGCCTGCTGAACGGGCGCGACATCAACGTCAAACGTCCCCCGCCCGGCTTCGTGCTTCATCTGCACTGCGTCCGCTGGGGCATTCAGAACGGCTTCAAGGTCTACGATCTCCAGACCGGGGACTTTCCTTACAAGTATGATTTCGGCGGCATCGAGCGCCGGGTCGAGTGCCTGCGCGTGAGCACGCATGACCGGCGCAATCCGCGCGGCGCACTTGAGCCCTTGAGCGTGCCGGTGGTGTTCAGGCGCGCGCAGCGAATGGAGGAAGACGGCAAGCCTGACGACGCCGCGCAGGCCTGCCTCCAGATTCTGGATATCGACCCCAATCATGCCGATGCGTCGCGGTTGCTGAAGAGTCTCGACGTCGAGCTGCGGCGCGCGGGACCGGCCAGTCTCAACGCGGCCAAGGACCTCCATCAACGCGGGCAGATCGCAAAAGCCGAAAGGGTGTATCGAGCCATTCTGGAAGCAGATCCGAAGCACACCGATGCGACCTATCTGCTCGGCGTCGCCTTGCTCCAGCAACGCAGATTCGAGGCAGCGGAGCAGCAACTCGGGCTGGCGATCGTCCTGCAGCCGAACCTCGCGACACTTTACTACAACCGCGGCCTCGCCCTGCAGCAGCTTGGACGGAATACGGAAGCACTCGCGAGCTTCGATTCCGCCATCGCGCTCAAGCCCGACTATGATCTGGCTCTGGTTCAGCGGAACAGCATTCTGAAAGCTGCCCCTCACATCGGTACTGATCGAAGTCTCTGAGAGAGAAGCACGGCAATGTCTGTCGTCGTCCTGGCCGGGCTTTGACCCGGCCATGACGAGTGATGAGCGGCTGCTCCACTCACCAGCCGCTTTTTATTTTCTCACGCCGCGGCGCTGCGTGGCGCAGCCGCGAGCTTGCCGGCGATATAACGCCGTTCCTGCGTCAGGCCGCCGAAGCCGTAGGCATCCGCACGCGCATCATGGACGTAGATGTAGCTCTCGTTGTGCAGCGGTCCGAGCAACTCATCCATCCGCTTGAATGTCGCGGCGATGAAATCGGCCTTCTCGTCCTTGCTGTTGGTCCCGTCGGAAATGTGAATATCGACCCAGACGCTGGCCAGCTTCTGCTCGACCAGCGACTGCCCGCCGGCGAACCAGTCGGCCGCATCGACGGACTGCACGATCACCGCGGTGACCTTGGGGTCCTTGTGCAGGATGTCAGCCGACAGCTTGCTGATGGCGGACGCGATATCGGCCTTCAGCGACGGAGCGTTCCGGTGTGACGTGTACTGGACTGTAATGAGGGGCATGGACTTTCTCCTGACATTTGCGCGGCAGCGCATGGAGAGAAGCTAGACCTCGCCGCATCATATTGATATCTTATCATTAGATATATCAATCATAACGATATGTGATTATGAAATGAACGCCCTTGATATTCCCACCGTTCAGGCCTTCCTGCTGGTGGCCGAACTGCAAAGCTTCACCCGTACCGCCGAGGCGCTGGGCACGACGCAGGCCGCCGTCAGCATGAAGCTGCAGCGCCTTGAGGCCACGCTCGGCAAGCGGCTGGTCGAGCGCTCGCCACGCGCGGTGCGGCTGACCGCCGACGGCGCGGCCTTTCAGGACAATGCGCGTGCGCTGATCGCCGCCCATGACCGCGCACTGTCAGGGTCCACTCCCGTGAGCCAGCAATTGACGCTTGGCATCAGCGATCACGCCGCGGGCCCCGAACTGGTGCCCATTCTCGAAAAGCTGCGCGGCGCATCGTCGTCGCTGACGCTCGCAGTGACGATCGACTTCTCGCGCACGCTGCTGGATGCCTTCGACAGCGGCGAACTCGATGCCGTCGTGGTGCGTCAGGAAGGAAGCCGGCGCGGCGGGGAAATACTCTGCACCGACGACTTCGGCTGGTTCGCCTCGCCCGGCTTCCACTGGGCCAAGGGCGACATACTGCGCGTCGCCACGCTCGCCGCGCCTTGCGGCGTTCGCGCCACCGCGGCGCGCGCGCTCGACAAGGCCCGCGTCAAATGGACCGAGGCCTTTATCGGCGGCGGCGTAAGCGCTGTCGTGGCTGCGGCCGCCGCAGGCCTTGCGGTCGCGCCGCTCGCGAAAAGGATCGCGCCCGCCGGCATGATCGATGTCGGACCGGCATTCGGGTTGCCGCGGCTCAGCGCATCGAAGGTGATGCTCTACTCGCGCGTCAGCGACGCATCGAAACGGGCGGCGCTGCGTATTCTCGCCGCGACATTCCGCAAGGAAGCCGGCGCGAGATAGCTGCGCCGACGATCAGATTGTCGGCAGCACCGAGAACCGCTCACCCGACGCGCGGAGATTCAGCATGTCCTCAGTCGCGGGTTCATTATCGATAGTCGTCACGCGCGCCATGCCGGGACCGTGCTGACATTTCGCAATCAAAGCAGCGACCGCGTCTTCCGAACCGGAGAGCACCGCTTCCACCGTGCCGTCCCTGCGGTTGCGCGCCCATCCGGCAAGATCCCGCGCGACGGCCTCGTCTTCGAACCAGGCGCGGTATCCGACGCCCTGTACCCTGCCTCGAACGATGATGTGGCGGATGACGTCGCCCATCGAACCACCCTGACTATTGGAGCATAATCTTATCCGAAAACCGGTTCCCACCCTCGGGTCAAGCCCGAGGGCATGCTTTTCGGGATCATGCCCTACTTCTTCAGTCCCAGAAGATCCGCACTGCGCGCCTTCACCTCGGCATCGCGCATCACGCGATTGGTCAGTTGCGCCGAGGGCAGTCCCTTCAGGTCCTTCGGCCGCGTGCCGTCGCGCAGCGCCTTCAGCGTATCGTAGACCGCCTGCGTCGCAACTGCGATCGGCGCATGTCCCTGATTGGCGACGCGCACGCGCTGACCGGCGAGAAAGGCCGTGTCGGCGAGTTCGCCGTCAGCGCTGCCCATGATGATCGGCAGTTTTGTCGCGGCGGCAATTGCCTGAAGTTCGGCGCGGGTTTTCAACCCGGTGAAAAACAGCGCATCGACGCCTGCCGCTTCGTAGGCTTTGGCACGCGCCACCGCGTCATCGATGTTGGTGATCGACGCAGCACCTGTGCGGCCGACGATGACCAGCGATAGATCGGAGCGGCCATCGAGTGCCGCCTTCATCTTGCCGACGCCCTCATTGATGGAGATGACTTGCGGCTTGGCCTGCCCGTACGCCTGCGGCAGCAGCGTATCCTCGATGGTCAAACCGGCTGCGCCAGCGGCCTCAAGCTCCTGCACCGT
This sequence comes from Afipia massiliensis, assembly GCF_014203115.1. Lineage (GTDB taxonomy): Bacteria > Pseudomonadota > Alphaproteobacteria > Rhizobiales > Xanthobacteraceae > Afipia > Afipia massiliensis. The sequence goes on from NZ_JACHIJ010000002.1 coordinate 630,262, forward strand.
GCGCCGGACATTGAGCGCATTGCCGTAGCCATGATCGGCATCGACCAGAACGGGAATTTTTCCGGCGCGGCAGATGCGCCGCACCTGCTCGGCCAGTTCCGACAGCGTGACCAGCAGGAGGTCCGGGTCGCCGAGAATCGTCAGCGACGCGGCAGAGCCGCCGAGCAGTCCAAGCTCGAACCCGAGATCTTCGGCGATGCGCGCCGAGATCGGATCATAAACCGACCCCGGCCTGATAACGTCCTTGCCCGACAGGATGGCCCGAAAGGCTTCGCGCTTGTCCTGCGGGGCCATCACACCCTCACGCAAATTCGAGGATCAGCGCATCGACGGCCAGTGTCGCGCCCGGCGTGGCGGCGATTTTCTTTACGACGCCGTCGCGTTCGGCGCGCAGCACGTTCTGCATCTTCATCGCCTCGATCACCGCAAGGGTCTCGCCCGCCTTGACGTCCTGTCCTTCGGTCACCGCGATCGAGATCACGAGTCCCGGCATCGGGCACAGCACCTTCTTGCCGGTATCGGCAGCCGACGTCACCGGCATCAGGCGCGCGGCAGTGGCTTCGGTTTCCGTGAACACCTGCACCGGGAGTTCATAGCCCTGATAGGCGAGCCGGAAGCCGTTCGGCATCGGCCGCACCTGCACGGCGACAGGATGATCCGCAATAGTGCCCTGCCAGACCGGATCGCCGGGCTTCCAGTTCGAGAGCAGCGTCACGGGCTGACCGAGGTTTCCATCGGCAGCGATCAGGCGAATAACGATCCCCTCGCCGTCGCGCGCGACATCAAGCTGAACTTCGTTGCGGTCGAGCCAGACCGAGCGTCGCCGTTCGCGCGATACGGCGCGGCCATTCAACTGGCCGGAAATCTGCCGCTTGCGCTCGCCCAGAATGTGATCGACGGCCGCACCGACCGCGGCGATACGATGCGCGGTTTCGCCTTCCGGCGTGCGCGGGCCAAAGCCTTTGGGAAATTCCTCGGCGATAAAGCCGGTCGACAGATTGCCTTCGCGCCAGCGCGGATGATTCATCAGCGCCGACAGGAACGGGATGTTGTGGCGAATGCCGTCGATATAGAACGCATCCAGCGCCTGCGACTGCGCCTCAATGGCGGCGGCGCGGGATGACGCGTGGGTCACCAGCTTGGCGATCATCGGATCGTAATAGATCGAAATCTCGCCGCCTTCCTGCACGCCGGTGTCGTTGCGCACGGTGATGTCGCCCACCTTGCTCTCCGCAGGCGGACGATACTTCACGAGACGCCCGATCGACGGCAGGAAATTCCGGAACGGATCTTCCGCGTAAACACGCGACTCGACCGCCCAGCCGGTCAGCGTGACGTCCTTCTGCGCCAGCGCGAGCTTCTCGCCGGCTGCGACGCGGATCATCTGCTCGACCAGATCGATGCCGGTGATGAGTTCGGTCACCGGATGCTCGACCTGAAGCCGCGTGTTCATTTCGAGGAAGTAGAAGCTCTTGTCCTGACCCGCGACGAATTCCACCGTGCCGGCGGAATCGTAACTCACGGCCTTTGCGAGCGCGACGGCCTGTTCGCCCATCTTGCGGCGGGTGGCCTCGTCGAGCAACGGCGACGGCGCCTCCTCGATCACCTTCTGGTTGCGGCGCTGGATCGAGCATTCACGCTCGCCGAGATAAATCACGTTGCCGTGCTTGTCGCCGATGAGCTGGATTTCGATGTGGCGCGGATCAACGATGAACTTCTCGATGAAGACGCGGTCGTCGCCGAACGACGCTTTCGCTTCGGCCTTGGCGAGGTTGAAGCCTTCCGCGACTTCGGATTTCGAATGCGCGATGCGCATGCCCTTGCCGCCGCCGCCGGCCGACGCCTTGATCATGACGGGATAACCGATCTCGTCGGCGATCTTGACGGCATGCACCTCGTCATCGATCACGCCGAGATGGCCCGGCACGGTCGAAACCTTGGCCTTGGCCGCCGCCTTCTTCGACTCGATCTTGTCGCCCATCGCGGCGATCGCGCCGGGATTGGGACCGATGAACACGATACCCGCCGCTTCGAGCGCGCGCGGGAACGCCTCGCGCTCGGACAGGAACCCGTAACCCGGATGCACGGCCTCTGCCCCGGTCTGGCGACAGGCCTCGATAATCTTCTCCATGACGAGATAGCTCTCGGCGGCCTGCGGCGGTCCGATGAAGACGGCTTCGTCAGCCATCTCGACATGGAGCGCGTCGCGGTCAGCGTCCGAATACACAGCGACAGTCTTGATGCCCATCCGGCGCGCGGTCTTGATGACCCGGCAAGCGATTTCGCCGCGATTGGCGATCAGTATCTTTTTGAACATGGGGTTTGACTTGATCTTCTTGTCTTGAGGGCAGGACCGACCCGGGGCCAGAGGCACCTGTTTGGCATGTGCCGGGGATTGTAACAATTCCGTTGCACAGGGAAACTACATCTACTGGCCTTCGGCTTGTCGTCTCAATAGAAAACTGGCCCTGACAGGGAAACCAATGCGCTGCACAATCCTATTGACAGCTACCTGCGCCCTCGCCCTGTCGAGCATGGCGGCTTTCGCCCAAAATGACCGCCCCCGCAACCTCATTCTCTTCGTACCTGATGGCATGCGAGCACTGATGGTGAAACCGGAAACCGCGCCGGCCATGGCTGCATTGCGCGACAAGGGCGTCAATTTCGCCAATCCGCACTCGCTTTTCCCGACCTTTACCACCGCCAATGCGTCGGCCATGGCCACCGGACACTATCTCGGCGACACCGGCGATTTCAGCAACACGATCTATACCGGCTATCCGGTGGCGAACGCCAACGGAACGGTCGTGCCGTTCCTCCAGAACAATGCGGTGCTGGGCGAACTCGACGAGCATTTCGGCGGCGATTTTCTCAACGAAGAGACGATCCTGAAGCTCGCCCGCGAGAAGGGATACAGCACCGCCGCACTGGGCAAGGTTGGCCCGACCCTGATCTTCGACCACACCGACCGCGCCGACCAGCCGGGGCTGCATTCGATTGTGATCGACGACACGACCGGCGAGAAAAACGGCGTGCCACTCTCGCAGGAGATGAAGGACGCGCTGACAAAAGCCAATCTGCCACTGGTGACGCCGTCGCGCGGTGAAAGCCGAAAGGCCGGAGACTTCAAGACGCCGGGTACGCTTGTCGCCAACGTCGCGCAGCAAGCCTATTTCGCCGATGTCACCACGAAAATCATTCTGCCGATGTTCAAGGCGCGCAACCAGCCGTTCGTGCTGGTGTTCTGGTCACGCGATCCGGACGGCGCGCAGCACAACCACGGCGACAGCCTGAACACGATCACGCCCGGCATCAACGGTCCCACCTCGCTTGCAGGGATCAGGAACGCCGACGACAACCTCACGCAGATCCGCAACGCACTCGACGAGCTCGGCCTGTCGGACACGACGAACATCATCGTCGCCTCCGATCACGGTTTCTCGACCATCTCGAAGGAAAGCAAGACCAGCCCATCAACGAAGATCACCTATGACGACACCCCGAAGGGCTTTCTGCCCTTGGGATTTCTCGCCATCGATCTTGCAAAGGCGCTCAAGCTTCCGCTGTTCGATCCGAACAACAAGAACGCGCGCGTTCCCGACAACGCGCATCCGAGATTTGGCAGCGGCCTGCTCGGCGCAAACCCTGAAAAGCCCGACGTCGTGGTCGCGACCAACGGCGGTTCGGATTTGATCTATTTGCCCAAGAAGGGTCGCCAGAAGGATCGCAAGCTTGCCGGGCGCATCGTCAAGGCGCTTCTCTCACAGGATTACGTCAGCGGCATTTTCGTGGAGAACGATCTGGGGCGATTTCCCGGAACGTTGCCGCTGTCGGTATTCAACCTGCGCGGCAAGGCCGTGACTCCGCATCCGTCGATTGTCGTCAGTTTCCGTTCCTACACCTCCGGCTGCGACGAGCCGACATTGTGTACGGTCTCGGTCGCCGACACGGTGCTGCGGCAGGGCCAGGGCATGCACGGCAGTTTCAGCCGCGGCGACACCATGAACTTCATGGCGGCCATCGGGCCGGATTTCAAAACCGGCTACATCGATACCCTTCCGGTCAGCAACGCAGACGTCGGAGTCACCGCCGCGAAGCTTCTCGGCCTCGACCGCAAGCCGAAAGGCTCGCTCGTCGGCCGGGTGCTGACGGAGGCCATGCCCAACGGCGTCACGCCCAAGGGGTTCACCGGGACAATCGCAGGCCCGCGCGCCGCCAACGGCTTGCGCACGGTGCTGCAATTCCAGCGCGTACTGGATCAGCGCTATTTCGATGCGGCGGGATTTCCGGGGCGGACGGTCGGCCTTCCGGAGACAGTCAAGACAGCAGGCGCAAGGTAGCGCCTGCCGCTTTTACGCAAGAGCGCGCCTTACATTCCGAGGTCGAGGAAGTTCGGCAGCGTATGGGCCAGCGGCAGGGTCGCCGCGCCGATCAGGGTGGCGACCAGAGCTGCAAGCGCGCGGTTGTTGCGGCGCGTACCGCGCATCTGCTTCGCGATCCACTCCAGCACTTCGGTGTTCACACCGACGGCCGTGGTGGGCGCCCAGCTCTCGATCGAGGTGTCGGGTGACAGGGCAACGGAGCGCGGCGGAACCGGCAGGCCGGAAGCTGCTGCTGCGTGATGCACGATCGCCTTGGCGAAAAGATCGTCGAAACGGCCATCGTCGCTGCGCTCGGTCGCGGCCTTATTGATCTCGAAAAGTGTTTCGGCTTCAGCGCGGCTGACAGGCTCGTTGGTGTTCGCCGCAGCGGTGAGAATTCGCGCGCACCAGGCTGCGTCATCCGCGTCCAGCGCCCTGGAGAAATGAACCCGTCCGGCGGTTGTGGGCCCCTCGCCCGTGATCACGCCATCGCGCACGAAAGCGAGTGCGGTGGCGGATACATCACGGTCGGCAATGGAGCCGGTTTCGATTTTCCGGATCAGTTCGGAAAGCGGTGCGTTCGAGATGAGCGAGGCGGACGTCATGTTACTTTTCTCTTTTTGTATCCCGCAGCTTTTTCACGCGGGTGTAAACGAAGCGTTAATAAAGCGATTCGGAGCACGCTTCTTTCTCTTATGGTTGCGGATTGGTCGCACTGACCGCCCGCCAGGTTCACAAATGGCAATCGGAACCGGCGGCGGTGCGGCGCATCAAAGTCAAATTCGAGACATCGCAGAAAAGTGAGCGCGCAGCCGACGATTATGAACATCCATTAATCCGCCCCAGAGCAGCAGAGATTTTCTGAAGCACGGTGGCGCGCGAGAAGGATATTGCCCTTTTCGCCACACGGTTTCGTTTTGGGATCTTCGTCGCTATATCTCGAGCGCGAGATTTTCCTCGCAACTCCAAGTACGTGAGGCCAGAAACATGACAATTCAGATTGGCGCGGTGGCGCCCGACTTCGAGGCTGACACCACCGAGGGACGCATCAAATTTCACGACTGGATCGGCGACAGCTGGGCCCTGCTGTTCTCGCACCCAAAGGACTTCACCCCCGTTTGCACCACCGAACTCGGGACGCTGGCGCGGCTGAAGCCGGAATTCGACAAGCGCGGTGTTAAACTGATGGGCCTGAGCGTCGATCCGGTCGATAACCACACCAGATGGGGCGCCGACATCAAGGAGACCCAGGGATTTGCGCCGAACTATCCGATGATCGGCGACACCGATCTCGCGGTTGCAAAGCTCTACAACATGCTGCCGGCGAGCACGTCGGGTGACGCCAACAGCCGCACCGCTGCCGACAATGCCACGGTGCGCACCGTGTTCGTTATCGGCCCTGACAAGAAGGTGAAGCTGGTGCTGGTCTATCCGATGACCACCGGGCGCAACTTCGACGAGATCCTTCGCGTGATCGACTCGTTGCAACTGACGGCCAAGCATCGCGTCGCCACCCCCGCCGACTGGAAACAGGGCGAAGACGTCATCATCGCTGGTTCGGTCACCGACGACGAAGCCAAGACGATCTATCCGGGCGGCTGGAAATCGCCGAAGCCTTATATCCGGATCGTTCCGCAGCCGAAGTAACCCGCGGCTATAACAGCCTGAGAAAAAGGGACGCATCGCGTCCCTTTTTTATTGAAGTCTCTTGTGTCGCAGCCATGCCATCACATGCGCGGCGTCAGCCAGTTTGCGATCAGCAGCCCGAGCGTGGACGACAACGCCGTTACGAACGATCCCCACGCGACGTCCACCAGCACCACCGGCCAGGTCCAGTGCTTCAACAGCGCCAACGATGTCAGCTCGAATGTCGCGTAACAGAAAAATCCGAACAGCGCGCCATAGAGCAGCGTGAACCGCCAGTTCGCGTCAGGCGCGGCGCTGACGAAGATCAGAATACCGACGGCATACAGCAGATAGAACAGGATCGCCGGCGCAAGCCGGACCGTGCCCAGCATGTCGCCGACCTGCGACGTGAAAAAGCTCTTTGCGACAAGTCCCAGAAACAGGAAATCGATCGGGACCATCACCAGCAACGTGGCGATGTAGAGAACGGCATTCCGCTTCAAGTGATCCTCCCGGACGGCAATGGCTTGTAGCAACAACTACGTACGGCTGCCGATCCGGTTGCACATGCGGCGCAAATTCAGGCGGCCAAACCTCAGGCCGCCCTGACACCATCGAGGAAACGCCCGACCTCAGCCTGAAGGTGCAGGCTCTCGCCGCTCAGCGCCTGCGCCGACTTCAGGATATCGTCCGATGTCTCGCCGGTCCGGTTCGCGCCATGGGCGACTTCCCCGACATTGGCGGCAACCTCGGTCGTGACGGTCGCGGCGGCCTGAACGCTTTTCGCGATTTCCTGCGTCGCAGCCCCTTGCTGATCCACCGCCGCCGCAATCGACGTGGCGATCTTGTTGATGTGTTCGATAGTTTGGCCGATAGCCTTGATCGCGGAGACCGACTCCTGCGTCGCGGACTGCATGTTGACGATATGGCTGCTGATCTCGTCGGTGGCTTTCGCGGTCTGCCCCGCCAGAGTTTTGACTTCCTGCGCGACCACCGCGAAACCTCGTCCCGCCTCGCCTGCCCGCGCCGCCTCAATGGTGGCGTTGAGCGCGAGAAGATTGGTCTGCTCGGCAATCGACGTGATGAGCTTCACCACATCGCCGATGCGGTCGCCCGCGCGCGACAGCTCAGCCATCCGCTCGTCGGTTGCGGCGGCCTGCTTCACCGCATTGGCGGCCACCCCGTTCGACTCCTGAACCCGGCGGCCGATCTCGGCGATTGAGCTGGTCAGTTCCTCGGATGCCGCCGCCGCGTTGCGCACGTGCTCCGATGCCTGCGTCGATGCGTCGGCGGACGACTTCGACAGATGCGCCGTGCTGCGCGCTGTTTCGGTCAGTTTTTGTGCCGCGCTTTCGAATTCGCCGGACGAATGCAGAACCTTGTCGATGATTCCGCCGACGTTGGACTGGAATTCATCCACGAAGCTTTGCAGTTCCGCCTTTCGGCGCTGCGCGGCCTCCGCCTCTGCGGTCTTGCGTTCGGCTTCGAGCCGACGGCGTTCGAGCGAGTTCGTCTTGAACACACCGATGGTCCGGGCGATGGAGCCGATCTCGTCGTGGCGATCGACATGCTCGATGGTGACATTGGGCTGGCCTTCCGCGAGCGACGTCAGAGTATCCGTGACGGACCGGAGCGGACGCGTGACGCTGCGCACGATCAGCATCGTCAGTGCGAGGACGAGCAAAGCCCCGATCACCGCAGCAATGGTCATCATCATCATGGCGTTCCGGAGCATGGCATCGAGCGGCTCGGTCGGAAGCCCGACGTAGAGAATGCCGACGATCTTCCCGGCGGCGTCGAACACGGGTTGATAGGCAGTCATAAAACTTCTGCCGAACAACACCGCAGGTCCCTTGTAGGCCTGACCGCTTCGGATGACAGGCTGCCCCGGATGATCCGCCGCCAGTTGGGTTCCGACAGCGCGGTCGCCGTTCTCCTTCTTGACGTTGGTGGTCCGGCGGATGAACTGCTTGCTCGCGTCGTCATACACGAACAGGGTTGCATTCCCCCCGACATAGGATGTCGCGCGATCGACCGTCTTGTGATCCTTGAACTCCGGCATCGCGGGAATTTCGGCCCGGCTGACGATCCCGTCCTTGATGGTGACCCTGGCGTCGCCGTAGGTCTCGGCAAAGGCCAGAGCCAGCGTGCGAAGGCTGGTTTCGATCTCGGCTTTGCCGCGGGCCTCGAACTCCTTGCTCAGCGACCAGTAGGCCGCCCCGACCACCATTGAGGTGGTTGCCGCGATCAGGACCGCCGCGCAGATCGTTGCCTTGGTTCCGAGCTTGAACTTCAGGAAACTGCCGGAATTCTTCCCCAACCCGAGTGCCATCGCGTCGTCTCCGAAATGCATTCCGTTCAAAATCGATAAATTTTGACAGTATATATTTACCGCCCGATTAACGGGCTTTCCGGCACCACCGCTATGGGTCAGGATCGCCGGCGCAATGACAGGTCCTTCAGCTCCCCCTTTAATCGTCTGGTTCCGCGACGATCTGCGGCTCTCCGGCCATCCAGCCCTGCACACCGCCGCATCGAGCGGCGCACCGCTGCTCTGCCTCTATGTGATGGACGAAGAGAGCGGCTCCCTGTGCCCGCCGGACGGACGTCCCATCGGCAGCGCGTCACGCTGGTGGCTCGCGCAGTCGCTACGGAGCCTGCAAGAAAGCCTCACGGCGCGCGGTCAGACATTGGTGCTTCGCCGGGGGCCCGCCGCGAAAGTCATCGCAGACCTTGCGCAGGAGATTCAGGCATCTGCGGTCCATTGGATCGAGAGCGATATCCCGAGCCAGGCCGCCGTCGAGCGCGACGTCAGTGCGGCACTCGATGAGATCGGCGTCGCAGCGCGCAGCTTTCCGAGCGACCTGCTGGTGAAGCCGACGAGCCTCCGCAACAAGGAAGGCCGTGGCCTGCGCGTGTTCACGCCATTCTGGAAACGCGTTCTGAGTATGGGCGATCCGCCGCAACCCCTGCCCGCACCGAAGACGCTAAAAGCCGGACCAAAGGTTGCCAGCGACGATCTTGCGTTGTGGAATCTTGAGCCGACGCGCCCCGATTGGGCCGCAGGGCTCCGTGAGACGTGGACGCCGGGCGAAGCCGCGGCGCAGGAGCGCCTCAAGGATTTTCTCGACAACGACATCGCGGGCTACGCATCGTTGCGTGACCGTCCCGATCGCGACGGCACCTCAAGGCTGTCGCCACATCTGCGGTTCGGTGAAATCAGTCCGCGTCAGGTCTGGCATGCCGCCAATTTCGCCGCGGCGAGAAAACCCGCCATCGCCTCCGGTGCCGCAAAGTTCCTGAGCGAGCTTGGCTGGCGCGAGTTCTCGCGGCATTTGCTGTTCGATCTTCCGCAACTGGCGGAGAAGAATCTTCAGCCGTCGTTCGATGCATTTCCGTGGCGCAGAGATGCGAAAGCCTTGCGCGCATGGCAGCACGGCCGAACCGGTTATCCCATTGTCGATGCCGGCATGCGCGAACTCTGGCACACCGGCATCATGCACAACCGCGTGCGCATGGTGGTGGCGTCGTTTCTCGTCAAGCATCTGCTGATCGACTGGCGCGACGGTGAGAAATGGTTCTGGGATACGCTGGTCGATGCCGACCCGGGCAGCAATCCCGCAAGCTGGCAATGGGTCGGGGGCTCCGGCGCCGATGCCGCACCGTATTTCCGCGTTTTCAATCCGATCCTGCAAGGTGAGAAGTTCGATCCAGACGGCACGTACGTGTCGAAGTGGGTGCCGGAACTCGCGCGTCTTCCGGCCACGCTGATCCATCAGCCGTGGGACGCCACACCGATGGAGCTTGCGGCCGCCGGCGTCACGCTTGGAAAGACCTATCCGGAACCGATCGTTGATCACAAGGCCGCACGTGCCCGTGCGCTCGCGGCTTACGCCAAAACGCGCTCACCTTAAGCCTGCTCGCCTTAAGCCTTGCGTGCGGCAGTCGTGCTCCTGTTCACGAGCAGCACCGCCGCCGCGCAGATCACCATGCCGGCGATCGAGAGCATGTCCAGCCGCTCGTCGAACAATACATAGGCCATGATCGCGGTGACGCCGGGAACGAGGTAGAACAGGCTCGCGACCTGCGTGGCGGCCGAATGGCGTATCAGCCAGTACAGCAGTCCGATCGATCCGACCGACAGCACGACCACCAGCCACAAGAGCCCGAATACGAATTCGTGATTCCAGACGATCACGCGCGTCTCGAACAGCCAGGCGCCGAGAGCAAACAGCAAACCGGCCGACACGAACTGAATGAAATTTCCGGAGCGCCAGTCGATGTGGCTGCAGTAGCGCTTCTGATAGAGCGTGCCGAGCGTGATGCTGATCAGGGCGACGCAGGTGGCGAGCCAGCCCCAGCCCGCGTCTCCCGACAGCGAACGGCCGTGCAGAACGATCAGCGTTCCTGCAAGGCCCATCAACAGCCCCGTCCATTGCAGCGGCGTCACGCGCTCGCCGAGCCAGCGGTTCGCGAGCGTCGATGTCAGGATCGGCTGCAGGCCCGGGATCAGCGCGGACAATCCCGCCGGCACGGAATGGAAAATCGCAACCGCCGTCCCGCCGAGATAAAAGCCATGGACTAGAAGTCCGGAGATCGCGCTGTGCATCACATCAATGCGGTTCGGCCATTTCGCCCGGTAAATGGCCGCAATCACGCCCATCAGCAGCACCGCAAGGACCATGCGCACCGCGAGATAGGTCAGCGGCTCGGCTCCGGCCAGCACATACTTGGTGCCGATGAATCCGGTACTCCACAGCACGACGAAGACCGCCGGCGCGGCCCGCGCGGCAATCGATTCGAACGTTGACTCGGGCGGCGACGGGCTCATTTGCGCAACTGCTTGCCCGATCCTATGGTGTCGGGCAATCATCAAATATGCCGGGCCACGCGTTCAAAAAACGCAGACCGGCATCATGCAAAGCACAAGGGTTCAGTTCATGGATGTTCGCGCCGCCGTCGCCATCGCAGCCGGTAAACCGCTCGAGATCACCACCGTTCAACTCGAAGGCCCCCGTGAGGGCGAGGTGCTGGTCGAGATCAAGGCGACCGGCATATGTCACACCGATGAATTCACCCTGTCCGGCGCCGATCCGGAAGGTCTCTTTCCAGCGATCCTCGGCCACGAGGGCGCGGGTGTTGTGGTTGACGTGGGTCGCGGCGTCACCAGCGTCAAGAAAGGCGATCACGTCATTCCGCTGTATACGCCGGAATGCCGCCAGTGCCCGTCCTGCCTGTCGCGCAAGACCAATCTCTGCACCGCGATCCGCGCCACGCAGGGACAGGGCCTGATGCCGGACGGCACCTCCCGCTTCTCCCTCGGCGGCAAGCCGATCCATCACTACATGGGCACCTCGACGTTTGCGAACTACACCGTGCTGCCGGAAATCGCCGTGGCGAAAATCCGTGATGACGCGCCGTTCGACAAGGTCTGCTACATCGGCTGCGGCGTCACCACCGGCATCGGTGCGGTCATCAACACCGCCAAGGTCGAACAAGGCGCCAAAGCCATCGTGTTCGGCCTCGGCGGCATCGGATTGAATGTGCTGCAGGGCCTGCGGCTCGCCGGCGCGGACATGATCATCGGCGTCGACATCAACAATGACCGCAAGGCGCGGGGCGAACGCTTCGGCATGACGCACTTCGTCAACCCGACCGAGGTCGGCAAGGATCTCGTCGCGCATCTGGTCAACATGACCAAGACCAAGGAAGACCAGATCGGCGGCGCGGACTACACGTTCGACTGCACCGGCAACGTCACCGTAATGCGTCAGGCGCTGGAAGCCTGCCATCGCGGCTGGGGACAATCGATCGTCATCGGCGTCGCCCCATCGGGTGCGGAGATCGCGACGCGGCCGTTCCAGCTTGTCACCGGGCGGGTCTGGAAAGGCACCGCCTTCGGCGGCGCGCGCGGCCGCACCGATGTGCCGAAGATCGTCGACTGGTACATGCAGGGAAAGATTCAGATCGATCCGATGATCACGCACGTGATGCCGCTGAGCGACATCAACAAGGGCTTCGATCTAATGAAGAGCGGCCAATCGATCCGCGGCGTGGTGACGTTCTAGGTCAAGCTCGAAACGGTAATAGCGCAGCGCTCGCTCAACACGCGATGGCGTCCCCGCGAAAGCGGGGACCCATCACCACCGAACGTCGTGGTGATGGCAGGAAGATTGCTCCAGCATCTCGCGCTTATTGAGAACCCAGGGAGTATGGGTCCCCGCTTTCGCGGGGACGACGATCCGTTATTCCGTCTCGCGCGAAGACGCGCGCCGAAATGACGCCCTCCAGAAACATTTCGTGATGGGGACAGAAATCCCCGCACCCCGAACCGCTCTTATGTTCGAGACGTCCTGCTCGTGAGGGGCGCTTCTCGAGGGCGCTCATGAGGCGGAGCAGGATGCGGCGCCCGCGCGCGTGGTTCGCAGCCATGTCGTCCGGGAGGCTGGGGTCACCGTCCGGGCCAACTACGTGGCTCTGCCGTTCGCGGCTGGACGCGGCGAGGATGAAGGCGGCGAAAGCCGGCCGGATCGGGACGTGAAAGCGTCCGTCCTCACCCGGAAGTACGGTCCCCTCGCCCAAAATCGCCGCTGATGGAGCGCCGCAAGGCGATGCGCTTCCGGAGGTTCACCGTCTCGCACGCGGTGCCGGAAGCGAAACAAGACAAGGTGCGCCTCGCGGCGCTCCATGCCCCTCGCTTTTTAAGGGGCGCGAACGAGGCAAGCCTCGCGCGCGCGTTTGAGGGGCAAAACTAAAAGCTCACCTCGCGCGTGACGCGAGAACGATGAGGCGTGGCTGTTTGAAAATCGAATCGGACAAGTGGGAGTGACGCGCGCTGTCGCATCACACTCAATGTCGTCCCCGCGAAGGCGGGGACCCATAACCATCGAACGAGGTGATGATGGTACGAAGCCTGCTCCGGCATGTCCCTCAAATCGATAATTCAGGGAGTATGGGTCCCGGCCTTCGCCGGGACGACATGGAGAGAGATTGCGAGACTGCAACTCCAATTTTAGTTGGGCGAGACGCCCCAGCACGATGGAAATTTCAGAAGAACTCTTCCGGACACGGATCAACAATCTGCCAGAGATCCCTGCCGTTCTTGATCTTCTTCATCTCGTTGGTGAGGCCACCGTTGCGGCTGATCCACGACTTCACAGTCTGAGGGTAGTACGACATCAAATCCGTCGTCCCCGCGCTGCTGTTGACCTTGAGGCCGAATGTGTAGGCCTTGTCGTAATAAGCCAGATGAAAGCCGAGGCTGGCGCGCGGCGTCACGCAGATCTTGTTCATCGGCACGATGCCGAACACCATCGTACAGGCCGAATTGCAGATGCCGTCGATGATGACGCGCTCACCCCGCGCGCGGATGCGCTGGTACTTGGCCTTGTACTCTTCGACATATCCGCCGTGATCGCGCGTGATGCGCAGGTCCGCATGCGCGGGGCCGCTCAACGCGATCAAAATCGTAGCTGGAACCCAAAATCGCATGTCGGAAATGACCTGGCGTCAAACGGGACGAAACAGATGAAGCCCAACTTTGGCTTTGTTGTGTTGGAATTTCGTTAAGGGGGATGGGTGGCGCGAGGATGGCCCGCCCTTCGGATTTCGTTCGAATGCAGTGCAAATCCAAGCGGCGCGTCGTTGCTGGTCCGCATTGCGCCAGCATAGGAGTAGCGAGCAAGCAATGTGAATGATAACATCAAGCTGGATTACATTCCACCTCATGATTTTGAGACTGTTGCCGTTATGCCCCCGCCTGACACCTCGCAATTGCTGACGTTTCGCTGCCCGAAAGAACTCGAAGGTCTGTTGCCGCCGCCGATCCCTGCGGCGCAGGGCTTGCCGGACTGGCTGAAAACCATGCCGCAAGAGGTGTCCAGCGAGATTATGGGGGGCCAGAACGACACTGTGAAGCGTTGCCCGCCGTTCGTGGATGCGATGACGTCGGGTTTTCTGATCCCGCTGATCTGCGATATCAAGTTCGAGAACGGCGAGTTTACCTGGGACAATGATTTGCCGCCATGCGGTACGATCAATTTCCCGCGCTCTCCGCTGGGGCTGCACGACAGCACTCAATTGACGGGCACGCCGTTCTTCGAACCCGACCGCTTCGTGATCAAGTTTCACAATCTCTGGACCATCGAAGCGCCGGAGGGTTACTCCCTGCTGTTCACGCATCCCGTCAACAGGTTCGATTTGCCTTTTACGACGCTGACGGGATGGGTCGATTGCGACAACTATCGCGATGGCTGGATTCACTTTCCGGCGCGGTGGCGCGACACCAATTTCAGTGGCGTACTGCCGAAAGGAACGCCGGTCGCTCAATGCTTTCCGGTGAAGCGGGAAAAATGGAGTTTGCAAACCGCGGTTTTCACGGAAGAGGACACGCAGCGCACGCACGATCTCATAGGCCTGATGTCTCGCGAGACCGGCGTTTACCGGCGTCGGTTTCGGGTCTAGTGATCCGATTCTAACATTCGCATCCCGTTGCAGCAGCACTCTTTTGCGAATGTTAGAATCAAAGGACCAAATACATTTGAGTGGAGGTTTGGATTTGACATTCGCTTCACCGAAGGCGTGGTCAGCCGGGTAGCGAATGTCAAATCCCCTCCACTCGTAACGGTCAGTTGTTCCGGACGCGTAAAAAATCCAGCGTCGCGCTTGGCTGCAGGAAAATTCGCCCGTGCGATACAGACACCATCGCTATAACTGCATGGGCGGCTAACTTGCTCAACCCGTGGGTGGCTGTGCGAAAGAGTGCTTCCGCTTCCTCCGGCTGCCGGAGTTCAAGCAAGCATTTCCCGAGACGGATCCGCGTATCATCCAGGGGCTTCATAGCTAGCGCGCGGCGGTAGAGGTCCGCGGCCCGTCCGTAGTCGCCGTCCCATATCACCGCCGCCGCAAGAGCCAGCAGAGCGTCGTGATGCGTCGGCTCCGCCGCGTGGACTTTGGCAAACACCGCCTGCGCCCGGATACGCTCGTTGCGGTCCGCCAGAGCGTATCCCAAGGCAAGTTGCAGATCGGCCGATTGCGGCTCGAACGTCAGCCCGCTCTCGGTGACGGTCATCGCCTCGTCAAATTGTCCGCTCTTGCGCAACTGGAGTGCGAGTTCGACAAACGCCGGAATGTAGTGAGGTCGTCGGGCGACGGCGCGCCGCAAATGATCCAGCGCTTCGTCTCGGCGGCCGACAGTGGCGAGCATGCCCGCAAGCAAGGTTTCGATCGATGGCTCGTCGGTCCTGCGCGCGAATTTCGCCAGGTGCACGATGGCCTCGTCGAGGCGATTTTGCGCCAGAAGAGCGCGCCCAAGGATTTCTGCGGCAAGCGTGTTGCTGCGATCGGATTTCAGGACTTGCGACGCGAGCTGTTCTGCTTCCCCAAGTTGCTGCATCTGCAACGCCAGCATCGCCTTTGCGAGCGCGGGAGGGGGTAGCCTGTTTCGTTCCGGAGAAGAGTTCTTTGACATCGGTTTCATAAGGATCGCTGGCGCGCTCCGAGAGGTTCGAACTCCCTACCCTCGGAATCGAAATCTGATGCTCTATCCAGCCGGGCTAGGAGCGCATGACGGCTTCAATAGGTTAGACCGGGTCACCGCGCAACCCGCTTGCACAGTCTGCGCCAGGGCACACTTGTTTTTTAGTCTTTGGATTTGTTGCCGACTTATCAATCATCCTGCCACCTCGTCATCCCGGGCTGCGTCCTGGCGCAGACCCGGAATGACGGTAGGTGAACGCAGCGAAAGTCAAAACGACTCGCGCCACGCGCCGGAAGGCGGCGACTCACTTCGGACGAATTGCGTCCGCCGTGCCCTGAATGAACGCGATGATCTTGACGACATCGTCTTCACTCAGCTTGCCAGTGAAGTCCGGCATGCCCTTGTCGACATGCGGACCCTTGAAGACAAAGTTCTTCAGGTTCGCGATCGTCTCGGGGCCGACATATCCGAGGTTTCGGACATTGCCGCCCTTATCGACGCCCGGCACGCCATGGCATGTGACGCAACTGCTGACGTAGAGCGCCGTCCCCGGCCCGACATCTGCCGGATCGTATTTCACGCCCGCGACAAGGCTCTCCATCTGGTACTTTGTCATCTCCGGCAATGGTGCCTTGCCGCCGATGGCGAAGGTGTAGACCCTGCCCGGGTTGTTGTTCTCGGTCGCACGCACGGCGACGCCGAACACGCCGCCCCACCCGACCGCAACCGACACATATTGTACGCCGTCGAGCATATAGGTTGAGGCGGCCGCGACGACGCCCGTTCCTGTCGGGCTTTCCCAGAGCTTCTCGCCTGACGTTGCATTGTAGGCGATGAAGCGTCCGTCAGCCGTCCCCTGGAACACAAGGTTGCCTGCGGTCGTCAGTGTGCCGCCATTCCACGGAGCAACATATTCCTGCTTCCAGGCTTCTTTCTGCTTTACCGGGTCCCATGCGATGAGCCGGCCAAACGGCAGGCTCTTGGGCGGCGTCGCGTTCAGGATGAATCCGGTGTTCCAGCCGACATTGCCGCCGAAATCGCCGGGCTTGTTGGCGTTATGCTTCCAGTCTTTCTGCGGGGTCAGATGCAGCGGCACGTTTTGCGCCGGCAAATAGACCAGACCGGTCATCGGATTGAACGACATCGGGTGCCAGTTGTGAGCGCCGTACGGGCCCGGGATGCTGTCCATTCCCTTTTCCGGATCGCGCGCCGCAGCAACCTCGATCGGCCGCCCGTTGGCGTCGTACCCCGTGGCCCAGTTCACATCGACGAAGTTCTTCGCCGAGATGAACTTGCCGTTGGTGCGATCGATGACGAAGAAGAAGCCGTTCTTCGGCGCGTGAAGAATGACTTTCCTCGGCGCGCCGTCGATGTTGATGTCCGCAAGGATCATCGGCTGGGTCGAGGTATAGTCCCAGTGATCGCCCGGCGTTTCCTGATAGTGCCAGACGTATTTTCCGGTATCTGCGTTCAGCGCGACAATCGACGCGAGGTACAGATTGTCACCGCCCGCAGGGCTGCGGAGATGACGATTCCAGGGCGAGCCGTTGCCGGTCCCGATATAGACGAGGTTCAACTCGGGATCGAAGGTGATGGTGTCCCATGCGGTTCCGCCGCCGCCGTTGATCCAGTATTTGCCCGCCGGATCCCACGTTTTAGCGGCCTTCTCCATCGATTCATCTTCGTAAGGCTTGGCCGGATCTCCGGGAACGACGAACCATCGCCAGGCCTGGTTGCCGGTTTCGGCGTCATAAGCTGTGACGTAACCTCGCGCGCCGTACTCCGCACCGCCGTTACCGATCACGACCTTCCCGTTCACGACGCGAGGCGCGCCGGTGATCGTGTACAGATGCTCCTTGTCGATGAGCGTGTCTTTTTCCCAGACCTTTTTGCCAGTTACGGCATCGAGAGCAATCAGCCGCCCATCATAGGCGCCGACGAAGATCTTGCCCTTGTGAAGGGCAACGCCGCGATTCACGACGTCGCAGCAACCTTTATAGCCGATGCTGCGCGACACCTCCGGATCGAAGGTCCATATGTTCTTGCCGGTGCGGACGTCGATGGCATGCACGACGCTCCATGACGCGGTCACGTACATGATCCCGTCGACGACAACGGGCGTGGCTTCAACTCCGCGTGACGATTCAAGGTTGTACGTCCACATCAGGCCGAGATTTTTGACGTTATCGGTGTTGATCTGCTTCAGCTTGCTGAAACGGGTCTCGCCGTAATCGAGGCCAACGGCCGGCCAGTCATTCGATGTCGCGGTGTTGGCCTTGATGGAGTTTTGATCGACCCCGGAAGTGACTGCCTTGATGTGTTCAGGCGATCCCTTCGCCGGCGATTGCGCCGAGGCTGCGGAGAAACTGGCGAGGGTCGCAACGGCGGACGCGATCATCAAAAAACCCAGCGGTGAGCGCTGGGTTACGGCATTTGTTGAAAGTTGTCGGCGAGCAGACGGGCTAGCAAGAAGCATCATGCATTCCTCCCATGGCCTCTCACGGGCCTAGTTGAATGTTAGACGCAAAAGAGGAAGCGTCAACGAAACGGTGTTGCGCATTGCAACGAAGACCCCACCTCTTCTCTTGCAGCGCACGCACGTCGCTTTCCTGACCCTGAGCCAAGGCGGAGACGGCCTACATCGCGTCTGTCGCGCCGGGTTGGCCAAACGGGACCCGCACGTCATTAGTGCGTATTCGGGCAGCCCGATATCCAGTTCCGTAACCTCGGCCACGCGGCTATGCTGTGGTGAAGTGACTGGGCGACGTTGGTTGGAAGGAGGACAACCGTGCGTTTCATGCCTCGAGCGCTTGCCGAAACCACCAATCGAATGGGGCGACGCGATTTCATCGCACTCGTTGGTGGCGCTGTTGCATGGATGCTCCCGGCTCGCGCTCAGACTATGCCGGTTATTGGGTATCTGGGCTCCGAAAACCCGGAACGCTACAGCAGCCGTCTCAGAGCCTTCCGCGAAGGCCTCGCAGAAGCCGGTTACACCGAGGGGCGCAATGTCGCGATCGAGTTTCGATGGGCGGAAGGTCAATACAGCCGGCTTCCAGCGATCGCAAAGGATCTCGCCAGCCGTCCGTTGAACGTGATCGTAGCGGCAGGCGGCGCCGAGGTCGCACTCGCGGCAAAATCGGCGACTGCGACGATCCCGATTGTCTTCGAGATGGGTGGCGACCCCATTGCGCTCGGCGTGGTGGATAGCCTGTCTCGGCCTGGAGGCAATCTCACCGGCGTGTCGAGCCTGAGCGTGGAGGTCTCGCGCAAGCGCCTCGAGTTCATGCATGAGATGCGCCCGGGCACCAAGGTATTCGCTGTTGCGGTCAATCCGACAAGCCCCACCTCAAACTCGCAATTGAAGAACCTCCAAACCGCGGCAACGAGCCTCGGACTGGAGCTTGTCGTCCTGAAAACCAGCGCCGAGCAAGAGTTCGACGGCATGTTCACCGCCGTGCATGAGATGCGCGCGGGCGGACTAGTCTTCAGCTCCGACCCCTACTTCGCGTACCGCAGCCAGCAGCTTGCCGCGCTCGCCGTCCGCCATACCGTGGCTGCGATGACCCAATCCCGCGATTTTCCGCTCGCCGGCGGCCTGATGAGTTACGGCGGTGATTTCAATCAGTCGCACCGTCACACGGGGATGTACGCTGGCCGTATCCTCAAGGGCGAAAGGCCCGCGGATTTGCCCGTGCAGAGGGTCACCAAAGTCGAACTGTTCATCAATCTGAAAGCCGCCAACGCCCTCGGCATATCCTTCCCGCCCTCAATCCTGAGTAGCGCCGATGGGGTAATCGAATGACGAGCCGGCCGGACATCGCACTGGCGAACACGATGTCCAATCCGCTCGTTGTCCCACGCACGTCACTGTTCAAGAAATACTTCCGCGCACTTTTTGCGGCGGCCATCGTGCCGCTTCTGATCGCAGGTGGAAGCGAAGCATGGTTCGGTTATCACGACCAGCGCGCGAGACTGAACGACCTTCTGAACGCGGAAGCCCGATATGCAGCCGTCAATATCCAGGATTTCATCGAAGGAATCCGGGATCAGCTTGGGTGGACTGTGCAACTGCCATGGTCGGAGGACACCGGCGACAGGCGCAGGCTCGACGCCTTGCGCCTGCTGCGTCAGGTCCCGGCGGTGGAGAACCTCACTCTGGTCGATGCGACCGGAAAGGAACGCCTCTTCGTGTCACGCATTGGCCTGAACAGGATCGAAGGCGGTGAGGACCTTTCCACTAAACCCGCTGTAACGGGAGCCCGTTCAAATCGAATCTGGTTCGGGCCGGTGACGTTTCATGGCGGCTCCGAGCCCTTCATGACCATCGCGATCGCAGGCAACCGTAAAGCGGATGGGATAGCCATCGCCGAGGTCAACCTCAAGTTCATTTGGGAGGTTGTCTCGGGGATAAAGGTCGGACTGACCGGCGACGCGTTCGTGCTTGACCGTCCGGGACGCCTCGTCGCTCACCCGGACATCAGCCTTGTGCTGCGGGCCGATGAAACTGCGCAGCGACCGCTCCAAGCCTTGCGCGCAGCCATCCTCGCCCGACCCGGCCAGGCAGCCGCCGGCCAGGATGTTATGGGAAGGTCAGTGTTGGGGGCGATGGTGCAGATCCCTGGCGTCGACTGGAGCGTCATCGTCAAGCAGCCGCTCGCCGAGGCATTCGCGCCGATCTACGCAGCGCTGTGGCGCACGGCGGCACTGCTCGTTGCCGGTGCGGCTCTCGCAGCCGTGCTCGCCTACTGGCTGACCCAGCGCATGATTGGACCGATACGCCTGTTGGAGGACGGCGTCGCCCGAATTGGCGCAGGACAATTCGACCACCGCATCAGCCTGACAACACGTGACGAATTCGAGCGGCTTGCGACCCGATTCAACGAGATGGCAGCTGAGTTGGCGGTGTCGCAGGAGCGCTCCGAACGCATAAATCGGCTCAAGCGTTTCCTCGCGCCGCAAGTCGCCGAACTGGTTGACCGGACTGGTGACGATCGCGTTCTCGATGGACGGCGCGTCGAAGTGGTCGTGATATTCTGCGATATGCGGGGCTTCACCGCCTTCTCCGCACGCGCGGAGCCTGAAACCGTCATGGGTGTGCTGCGCGAATACTACGACGTTCTCGAAAAGGTCGTGGGCGCCCATGAGGCAACGCTGATCAACTTTTCCGGCGATGGAGCGATGGTGCTGGTCAATGCGCCGGTCGCCTGTTCGGATCCCGCACTGCAAGCCGTCACCATGGCGATCGATATGCAAATCAGCGTGCAGAAACTTCTGGCCGGCTGGCGCGCACCAGATCACCAACTTGGCTTCGGCGTCGGACTCGCGATGGGACCAGCTACAGTTGGCCAGATCGGCTCCGAGGGCCGCCTGCACTACAGCGCAATCGGCAACGTCGTGAACCTTGCATCGCGCCTGTGTTCGAGCGCGCAGGATTCCGAAATCCTGATCGACCGCGTCGCAGCTCATGCGGTCGGATCGCGCGTGCCTCTCGCTGAGTTGGATGCGCGAACACTGAAAGGTTTCGATCAGCCCGTTCCTGTATTTTCCGCTGTCATTGAGAAGGCTGTTACGGACAGCACCGCTTAGGACGAACTAGATTCCGCTGCCTGCGGTGAAGCAGAAGATGTCCGCGCTATACGCACGCTCAGGTCTGGGCGCGCAGAGATGGCTGCGCCCGTCGGGATTGTCTCGGTTCTTTTCAACTTTCTCAGGCGGGACACGAAGCCACTTCCCGTCTTCACGGCGTTTGGCAAACCAGACGCCACCTTCGTTGCGGGCTTCGGTCGGATAGCAGTCGTGTTGACTGCAGCACGATAGATTGGGGTTATCCGGCCTCATCCAAGTCGAATAAAACTTCTCGTGGATCGGCTCGTCCTGCGGCGGGTGCCGATGTTGCGCGGATGCGCGGACGGCTCCGAACAAAAGTTCGGCGGACATCAAGACAACGATGCTGCGCCAAATGATCACAGGCGCCACTCCGGCCACGTTCCGGGCACGACCCGGGATGAAAGCCCCTACGCTAGTCTAACACCGTAACGGCTGGAGAAAAGTGATTGGAAATTTATCGCCCGTACATTTCGGTAAGGGCATAGAGCACAAGCACTGTTGCCGGGAGCACTATGATCCCCGTCATAAGGCGTTGCCTATAATACGCTTTGGTCTGCTCATCCTTGGGAGCCCTCTCCCATAACAGGTGCTCCCAAAGGCTAATTTTTTTCGCCGGCTTAATGTTTCGCATCCAAAGAGAGACTTGCGTGATCACCACAGCGATCAACACAGAAAGCACCATAAACCAAGGGCCCCGCGTCATTTTGCAATCCCTCTTTCAAGCAGGCCGCCGAATTTCACTATCGCCCCGCGAAGCGCCGCCCCATATTATGGGCGCTGCAACGATAGCTACTCTTCATAGCAATGCGGAATTCCCCGCTGATATCAAGGCTGCGCGCAAAGAGGTGAAAGCCGCGAAAGCAAAGGGTATCTCGGCATGCTTTTTGGATGCGCTCTCGGACAACGACATCTCGCGCTGCAACCGGTTGCCTACCCTCTTGCCAAGCCTTCTCGTCATCGCCAATATTGACCCGATCACCGTTGACCCAGAGGCGCAGGCCTCTTGTTCACGCAATTGGCGCCTGCCATTCGGTGGGAAGCGATGTTGCCCAAGCTTGGGCGTCGCATAACAATCGATCCGCCGAACAATGCTTTCAGCTCATGTCCGGCGGACCCGCCTTTTCAGGGAGTGAAACTTACCAAATCGGAGGAGACATCGATGACTCGACGTATCTGCTTCGTATTGCCCTGTGCGTTACTGTCCTCATTCGTCCTGTCCGGCTCGGCGGCGGCCCAAAGCCCAAGCGGAACTCCCGGACTCACCAGCACCGCCGTGATGTCCGGACGTGACCTGACATGGGACATGGCCTTCCTGCCCGACGGCACGATGTTCTTCACCGAGAAGTGCAGTGGACTCTCGGTCCGGCTACCGTCCGGCAAGATCAACGCCCTGCTCGGCATCAAGGATTCCAAGAACTACCCTGACACCGCATCCGACCTCTTCTGTGGCGGTCAGGCCGGCATGTACGGTGTGGCAATCGATCCCGACTTCGCCACCAACCGCTTCATCTACGTGTCCTCGGCGTCGAGCATGACCGCGCCAGGAACCAATCGGGTACTGCGGCTGACGGTCAGTCCCGATCTGACCAAGGTCTCGAACCGGCAGGATATCGTCACCGACATCGCCTACAAGCCGGCGGCCAGCAACCATCCTTTCGGCGATCCCGGCGCGCATAACGGCGGACGCCTCCGCTTCGGTCCCGCGGACGGCTTCCTGTACGTGACAACGGGTGACACCCATAACGGCGAGGTGCCGCAAAGCCCGACCCGCATCGGCGGAAAAGTGCTCCGCATCGATCGGGACGGCAAGGCCGCACCCGGCAACAACCCGCCACAGGGCTTCGATGCGCGCGTCTTCACCTACGGACATCGCAACCCGCAAGGCATCTGCTTCCGCCCCGGCACCAACCAGCCCTACACGGCGGAGAACGGCCCCTGGCATAGCGACGAGGTGACGGCGCTCACGGCCGGCGGCAACGCCGGATGGGATCCCCGCCCGAATATCGGCGGGCGCGGCGACTGCCCCGACAACTATTGCGGATACTCGCCGAACCAGATGGGCGCGATGGAGCCGAAGGAGCGGTCGGCGTTCATGCCGATGACCGACACCAAGACCTACCCCAACGCCATGAAGCCGGCCTGGAACAACGACATGCTTTCGCAGGGCATGTCGTCATGCGTGTTCCTGAACGGCCCGCAGTGGAAGGAGTGGAACGGCCGGATGGTCGTGACCTTTATGGGTATCGGCATCCACGGAACGCCGGTCGGCAACCGCCTCGACGTGCTCGACATCAAGCCCGACGGCTCGTCCGCCACGCGCACGACGGTGTCGCTGCCGATGCCGGCCGGACGCTTCCGCTCCGTCGTGCAGGCCCCGGACGGCAGCATGTATGTGGCCACCGACCAGGGCGACGTCTACCAGCTCAAGCCCATTTGAGCTCGATCAGCGCCCCGCCTGCCGCTGCGGCGATGCGGCTGACCTTTCGTCTGCGGACGCGGCCTGACCGCGTCCGTCGACATTGCGCGATCAGTATTCGCAGCTGCCCCGCAGATCATCGCGTGCTTGGCCATTTAACCGGAGAGCCGATGATGATCGTGCGTGTTGCTGTTCGCTTTGTTTCGACCACTGTTCTGCGATACCGTCCGACGCGGATCGCGCATGATGGGAATCCCGCTCCATGGTTGATCTTCGCCAACTCGCTGCAGCCTCTTTCGCCTCGCTTCTGACATCGTCGGCTGCTTTCGCAAGCGCCGAATTGGCCAAGAGCAAGAACTGCGTAGCCTGCCATTCTGTCGAACGGAAGATGATCGGTCCGCCCTACAAGGCCATGGCCGAGCGCTATGGCAAGGATGAATCCGCGATCAAGGTCTTGAGCGAGAAGATCGTGAAGGGCGGCGGCGGCAGTTGGGGTCAGCTACCGATGCCTCCTCAACCGAGCGTTTCGCCGGAGGAGGCCGAAGCTCTGGTGAAGTGGATTCTGTCCCAGCAATAAGGGAGCCCGGCGGCGCACGCGCCAAGTGTAATGGCGCGCTCGGAGAGATTCGAACTCCCGACCCTCGGAATCGAAATCCGATGCTCTATCCAGCTGAGCTACGAGCGCTGAGGCGCGCACCATAGCCAAGCAGGACGTGAAAGCTACCCCCGAAGACCGCCAGTCGTCACTTTTTCAGGTCTTTGGATGTGACCGGGCCGTTGCAGCCGTAATCATCTGGCCCAGTTCGATGAAATGGCTTTTCCGCGGCGAACTCCTGCGCCAGGCAAGGCCGATCACGCGCTGCGGCTCCGGATCGGCGAATCGCATCAGGTGGATATCGCCCCGCCGGATTTCGAGCGGCACGGCCAGCTCAGGCAGCAGCGTCATGCCGAGACCGTTCGCCACCATCTGCACCAATGTCGACAGGCTCGATGCACCGAAGGTGTTGATGTTCTCGATCCGCCGCAGGCTGCAGAAAGCCAGAGCCTGATCGCGCATGCAGTGCCCCTCTTCCAGAAGAAGCAGCCTGTCCTCCTCCAGCAGATCGGGCGTCGCCTTGACGCGATCCGACATGCGATGCGAGGCCGCCATCGCCAGCAGGAAACGGTCGTCGAACAGCCGGATCGTCTCGATGTCAGGATGCTCGACCGGCAGCGCCAGCAGCAACACATCGAGCTGACCGTCGACAAGCTCGCTGACAAGCGACTGGGTCTGGCTCTCGCGGATATGCAGATCGAGGTCCGGAAACGAGTCGCGAAACATCGGCAGCAACTGCGGGAGGATGTACGGCGCCACCGAGGGAATGACGCCGAAACCAAGTGGCCCGGACAGGACGTTGCCCTGCCGCCGCGCGAAATCAACGATGTCACGCACGTCGGCAAGAACCCGCGCGGCCCGCTGCGCGATTTCCTTGCCGCCCTCGGTCAGCATCACGCCATTACGGCTGCGCTCCAGAAGCTGGACGCCGAGCGACTTCTCCAGCTCCTGAACCTGCATCGACAGCGCAGGCTGGGTCACGGCGCAGTGTTCCGCAGCCTTGCCGAAATGGCGAGACCGGGCGACGGCGTCGAAATACTTGAGCTGCTTGAGCGATACCATATCGATCAGATTTTCTTATATAAATCCATTTTTATTACGATTTGGCCTGATTGAAAAGGTTCTTTAGCGCTTGGCAAAAGAGGCAGCTGGCACTCGCAGCCTAAGCGTCAAGGCGTTTGCAGCGCCGCCATGATCGCATCGAGACCGTCGGTCAGGGCCGCTGGTCCCGGCTGCAAGATCAGCGGCGATTTGATTTCGACGATGCGATTATCACGCACGGCGGCGATTGCGTTCCAGCCTGCCCGCTTGCGGATTTTATCCGGAACGACTTTCTTGCCGCACCACGAGGCGAGGATCACGTCGGGGTTAGCTGCGACCACCGCCTCGGGCGCAACGATGCGGTCCTTTGCAGCCTTTGCCTTTGCGAGCTGCGGAAATACATCGTCACCGCCTGCAACTGCAATCAGTTCCGAGACCCAGCCGATGCCGCTGATCAACGGGTCGTCCCATTCCTCGAAATAGACCTTGGGACGCATCGGTCTGGCGCGTCCAATCGCAGCAACATCAGCAAGCCGCTGCTCGAACTGCAATGCGAGCGCATCCGCTTTAGCCGCCTCACCGATCAATCCGCCGAGCGTGCGGATCATCGCCAGAATGCCGGAGATGTCGCGCTGATTGAAGACGTGAACCGCCACCCCTGCCCGCACCAGATCGGCGACGATATCGGCCTGCAAATCCGAGAACGCCAGAACCAGATCGGGATCGAGCGCGAGAATCTTCGGAACGTCGGCCGATATGAACGCCGAGACGCGCGGCTTCTCACGCCGCACCTGCGGCGGCCGCACCGCGTATCCCGACACGCCGACGATGCGGTCTTGCTCGCCAAGCAGATACAGTGTCTCCACCGTCTCTTCGGTGAGACACACAATCCGTTGTGGAGGGAAAGTCATCAGCGAATCTCAAGCCAGTCAGTGCGCAGCTACACTCTGACTGACTACGCCGGCATCGCGCTCATGCCAATGCGCCCAATGCCTGGAATCTTGATTGCGGGACGGCGGATGTCGACGCCGAGAACCGCACCCAGCACGTTCAGCTCGACGCCTTCGAGCCACCCGACCGTAACACCGAAATAGCCGCCCAGCGTAGCGCGCAGACCGGTGCCCGAAGGCGTCCAGCCGAACCATTCCCCGTCATAGGGAAAGTCCTTGCCGATCGCAGTCGGCGGCAGCACGGCTTGCATTTCGGGAACGGCATCAATGATTGCTGCAACGAATGTATTCGAGTTCGGACCGGGCCACGCGCGGTAGTCGCCAAGGTTGCGATACTTGTAGCTTTCGATAGCTGCCCGGATTTTCGGAATGAGTTGCGCTGCCTGTTCGCCGTCGGCGCGGAAGACTTCATCAGGAACCTGTCCAAACCAGCGCCCGTCAGCGATGAAGCCGTTGACACGGATCGGCTCACCCCACGCCGTGTAGTCGTAACGGCTATAACGCGACGCGCCTTTGTCCTTGAACACGATCCAGGAATGCACGGCAACAATGCCGCGCCAGCGCACCGTGCGTGCCGCATAAATGCGAACCAGCGCGTCAGCATGGCCCGAGGCTTGCGGCAGAACGCCCGCACTGGAGCGGTCGGCGGCGTACCAGTTCGCCGATGCCCGGTCGCTCAGAAAATAGGATGCCGCGGAGACGCCGATGGGGGCGAATATAAGCACCAGAAAAGCCGTCAGAATCATCTTCCAAAATCTCATCGGACCCCGTCACGGACGCGCTTCGCGTTCCATGAGAATGGTGACGGTCGCCGATGGATTCAATGGTGAGTATCTAACCCGGTCATGGACGGGCGACGTCGAACACATCCCCATCGTAACCCGCCTCCATGGGAATGCGCAGGCGCGTGGTTCCATTCTCGTTCCTGCTCATCTCGGGTACCACCGTGACTACCGGTGTCGCGCGCGCGAAATCCATCGCGGCCTGCGCAGTTCCAAGCGTGTCGAGCTTGATCAGGTTACGAATAGTCGGGAACGGAAGATTGTAGCGTCCCGAAGCCGCGGCATCGAGCGCCGCCTTTGGCGACAGCCAGATGGAGTCCACGGATTCCCTGCCGTCGTGCTTGCCGATCTGGTCAGGTGGCGCCAAAGCCAGCAGGAAATGCGTATCGAAGCGCTTCGGCAAATTCACCGGCGTGATCCAGTGCGCAAAAAGCGCGAGCAGATCGATCGCAGGCGTCAAATCGTTCTGGCGCAGAATGTCCGCAAAGCTGACCTTGCCTTCATCGAGTGCTTCACGTTGCGAACCCAGCGCGGCGGCCTTTTCCGCAGAAGCCAACGAGGACGATCCTCGTGGACGCGCCAGCAGGATTCCGCTTTCTTCGAATGTCTCACGAATGCCGCCAATGCGGATGGCTGCTGTCTCGACATCGAGGCCGCCGCGATCGGCAACGAGCGCCGGATCGGCTGCGATCTGATAATCGTTTGGGTCCATGCTGCCACCCGGAAACACCAGTGCGCCGGAACTGAATTCGATCTGGCGATTACGCTGCACCATGAAGATTTCCATGCCGCCGGCGGCTTCACGCAGCAACAATACCGTCGAAGCTATCCGCAAGGCCTTCGACTTGTCCGGCACGCCTTTGTTGTCGCTGCTCATGCAATATTTGCCCGTTTATCGACGCGCCCGACGCGCGACAGCAGATAGTCGACTTCGCTGCGCGCCAGTGCACTCATGCTCGATCCTGGCTTACGCTGCGCGTCCGACGCGATCTTGCCGCGCTTCTTCAGGACATACTTGCGCACAGCGAGGCCAACACCCGGCTGTTGCTCGTAACGGATCAGCGGCAGGTGCGCGTCGAACAGATCGTGTGCGGCATCACGCTTGCCTGCCTTCGAGAGATTGACGACATCCACCAGCAGGTCCGGAAACGCGTAGCCGGTCATTGCGCCATCGACGCCCCGCTCCATCTCAAAATCGAGGAACAGTCCGCCGTTGCCCACCAGAATCGACAGTGGCCGCAACGAGCCATCCTTCTGGAAACCGCGCAGCGTCGAAATCTTCTCCAGCCCTGGCCAATCCTCGTGCTTGAGCATCACGCACGATGGGCTGTCCATCACGATCTTCCGGATCACCGACGGCGTCATGACGACGGTCAGAGTCAACGGATAGTCCTGCAGCACCCACGGCACATCGCTGCCGACCGCCTCGGACGCCTGCCGGAAATATCCAAGAATCTGCTCGTCGGTCCGCAGATGCGGCGGCGGCGCGATCATCACGGCGGCGGCGCCGACATCCATCGATGCCTGTGCCAGCGTACGCATCTGGGCGAAGCCCGGCGCAGACACGCCAACGATGATCTGCTTGTCCTTTGCGCGCTTGATGAAACGGGTCGCAACCTGAAGCGATTCATCGGCTTCCATCTTGGGCGCTTCGCCGAGAATGCCCAGCACCGTTACGCCGTTGCAGCCGACCTCGGCATAGAAATCTGTCAGCCGGTCGATCGAGTCATAGTCGATACGGCCGTCATCAAAGAACGGGGTCGGTGCAATCGCGAACGTCCCGCTCGCCTCATGGGTCAGCTTCATATGCCGTTACTTTCTGGGATTAGAATCTGCGAGCCGCCAGTCTATCCTGCTCGTCGAAGAAAATCTCCTTGGCATGGCTCACGATATCTTGCGCCTTCCAGGGACCGCCGGGCTTCCAGCCCTCCATTTCCAGCATTTTCATCTCGCGCACACCGCGCGGCCCGGAAACGCCGAGCACCTTGCCGGTCTGCTCGCCGGACAGCGAACTGACCATATAGAGAACAGCCGGCGCGATCTCGTCTGGCCCCATCGCCGCCTTGGGATTCTCGATATAGCGCGGCAGGTCCGCGGTCATGCGGGTCAGTGCGCCCGGCGACAGCGTCCACACACGAATGCCGTGCTTGCGGCCCTCGATGGTCAGCACGTTGCTCAGACCCCAGATGCCGCCCTTGGCCGCACCGTAGTTGCTCTGGCCGAAATTCCCGAGCAGGCCCGAGGTGGAGGACGTGTTGACGATGACGCCGCCGCCATTGTCCTTCATCCATTTGAAGGTTGGCAGAGTGACACAGAAGGTGCCCTTCAGGTGCACCTTCATGACCCTGTCCCAATTCTCCTCGCTCATTTTCGCGAAGGTGCCGTCGAGCAGGATGCCAGCGTTGTTCACCAGAATGTCGACGCGGCCGAAATTCTTGATCGCATCGTCGAACACCGACTGGCCGCCAGCCATGGTCGAGATGTCCGATCCATTGGCGACGGCCTTCCCGCCCTCCGCCTTGATGGCATCGACCACCTTTTGGGCCATCGACTTGTCGGCGCCGGTGCCGTCGCGCGGCCCACCGAGGTCGTTGACGATGACCGCCGCTCCCTCGCGGGCGAACAGCTTGGCGTAGGCCTCGCCGAGGCCACCACCCGCTCCGGTGATGATCGCAACCTTGCCGTCGAGCAAACCCATCGAGTCCTCCCGTTTCTTCTTGTTTAGGCGAGAACGGTCTTGCCGTTCTTGATGACGGTGACGCCGCGGCTCTTCACGCGCCCCTCGAATGAAATGACGTTGCCGTCTTTCCACATGTCGAAGCTGACGGTTTCTCCCGGAAACACCGGCGAGGAAAAGCGGACGACGTGCTGCTTGAACGCCAGCGGATCATAATCCGCATAGGTTTGCAGCACCGCTCGGCAGCTCAGGCCGTAGGTGCACATGCCGTGCAGGATCGGACGGTCGAAGCCCGCGCGCTTGGCGAATTCCGGATCGCTGTGCAGCGGGTTGCGGTCGCCGCAAAGCCGGTAGATCAGCGCCTGATCCGGCCGCGTCGAAATATCGACCGTCATGTCCGCGGCGCGCTTCGGGATCGCATGCGGCTCGGGCTGACCGTCGGACGGACCGCCAAAACCGCCGTCCCCGCGCGCGAACTGCGACGCGATCAGCGTCGCAAGATCCTCGCCCTTCTCATTTTTGAGCACGGTCTTGCGCAGGATCACCGCGCCTTTGTCCTTGCCCTTGTCGAACACGCCGAGGATGCTGGAGTCCGCCGTAATGTTCGCCGTGACAGGCAATGGCTTGTGGAAAGTAATGTCACGCTCACCGTCCACCACCATGACGCGGTTGACGTCGATGGGACCTGCGCTCGCGCCCCAGGCCGCCACCGACGCGTAGGTCGGTACGACCTTGAGGTCACGTGGCGTGAAGTATCCCTCGTTGACGAAGGACAATTCCTTCTCGTCCATCGGATCGGCACCCATGCCGATGCCATAGGCGTAAAGCATCACTTCGCGGTCGGTCCATGAATACTTCTGGCCGACATTCTTGAGCGCCATCACCTCATCGTACTTGATCGGCATATTTCCTCGCTGTTGTTATTGTTATCCGACGGGGGTGAAGAACGGCAGCGGCGCGCCGTCCGTCGGCTTGAACACGACCTTCACGCGCTGACCGATTTTCAGCGCTGTCAGATCGCAGTCCACGAAATTGGTCAGCAGCGACGGACCTTCATCCAGCGTCACATAGCCGATGGCGTAGGGCCCGGTCGGCGACTTTCGCATCAGGCTGTAGCTGTAGATGACGCCCTCGCCCTTGCTTTCTTCCCACACGGTCTGATCCGAGAAGCACACCGGGCAGATCGAGCGTGGAAAATAATGCGGCTCGCGGCACGCGGTGCAACGCTTGATCAGGAACTTGCCCTGCTTGGCTGCGTCCCAGAACTGCACTGTCTCGGGGTTGCCGACAGGCGCGGGATACTTCGGTTTGTCGCTCATCACACGCGCTCCAGAATAGCGGTCGAAGCCGCATGCCGCACACCGAGCAATCCGCCGGTGCCATGCACCAGCGCGAGATCGCAATTCGGAACCTGAACCTTCGGATGCGCTTCACCGCGCAACTGCCGCACCGCCTCGATGATCTTGGTGATGCCGCCCCGGTTGATCGGGTGGTTGTTGCACAGCCCGCCGCCGTCGGTATTCCACGGCAACTTGCCGACGCCCGAAATCAGGTTGCCATCGGCGACGAACTTTCCGCCGTCGCCCTTCGCGCAGAAACCAAGATCCTCGAGCTGAACCACCACGGTGATGGTGAAGCTGTCGTAGATCGACGCGTACTTGATGTCCTTCGGCGTGACGCCTGCTTCTGCAAACGCCGGAGGACCGCTCCACACTCCCGCCGAATAGGTCAGGTCGAGCTTGCGGCCGCCGTTCGGACCTTTCAGCGATTCACCGTGACCGGTCATCCGCACCAGCGGTCGCTTCAGCGACTTCGCGATCTCCGGCGTGGTCACGACCAGCGCGCCGCCGCCGTCCGAGACGACACAGCAATCAAGGCGATGCAGCGGATCGGAAATCATCGGCGAGTTGATGACGTCCTCGACGGTGACAACATCACGCAGCATCGCATGCGGATTGTACTGCGCGTGATGCGAGGCGGCGACCTTGACCCAGGCGAGCTGTTCGCTGGTGGTGCCGAACTCATGCATATGGCGCATGGCGCACATGCCATATGCGTTGTGGGTGGTTGCACCATACGCAGCTTCGAAGTCGACCTCGGGGCCAAACGCGCGCGGCGGCATCGGACCGGTGCGCGGTTTCCCCGCCAGCGTGATCAGCGCCACGGAACATTTTCCGGCGGCAATCGCCTCGGCGGCGTGCCCGAGGGCGATGATGTAGGAACATCCGCCGGTCTCGGTCGAATCCAGATGTCGCAGCTTGAGGCCGAGATAATCGGCCATCGGCATGACGCCGCCCGGCGCATCTCCTGCGCAGAAATAGCCGTCCACGTCTGCCTTGGTCAGGCCTGCATCTTCCAGCGCCCCCTTGGCGCATTCAGCGTGCAATTGCGCGGTCGACTTGTCCGGCGCGTGCCGGGTGGGATGTTCATAGATCCCCGCGATGTAGGCTTTGTTCTTGATGGTCAAAAGATGTCTCCGCTGGCGTCTCTTCCAGCGGATTATCTCGCCCGCTTATGCAGGCTTGGCAAGCATCTTGAATTCCGCAGGGCGAACAATCGCGTTTGCCGCGTTCTATTCCGCAGCGATCTGCGGCACGATCAAAGGCGGCGGATTGACAAGGTCCTTGGCAAGCTGCTCGTATCGCGCCTTCGCTTTTGCGACCGAGGCTTCCTTCACAGGGCCGTAACCGCGAATCTGGTCGGGAAGCGATAGCAACTCGACCGCGATGTCGTGGGTCTTTGGCGAAAGCAGCTTCACCGCCGTCACCACGTCCTGCTCGTAACCGTTGATCAGATTACGCTCGAGCTTGCGGTCCTCGCTGTAGCCGAACGGATCGAACGCTGTGCCGCGCAGGAAGCGGAATTTCGCCATCGTCCGGAATACCGGCAACATCCATGCGCCGAATTCGCGCTTGCGCGGACGGCCCAGTGCATCGACGCCACTGTGCAGGATCGGCGGCGCGAGGTTGAAGCTGATCTTGAAGTTACCCTCGAACTGCTTGCCGAGATTTTCCGCGAACTTTCCATCGGTATAAAGGCGTGCAACCTCATACTCATCCTTGTAGGCCAGCAGCTTGGCGTAGTTGATTGCGACAGCGCGAGGCAATGCCTCGTCGTACCCGCCATCGAATGCAACCTTCCGGACCTGGTCGACAAGGCTGCGATACCGCGCCGCATAGGCTGCGTTCTGATAGTCGGTCAGCAGTTGCGTGCGGTGCGCGATGACCTCGTCGAGCGACATCTGATCGAGCGTCTTCGGCGCCTCGGGTTCGTCACCCTTCATCATTGCAGCAAGCCGTACGGGGTCGTGCGCCGCGAGGCGGCCAAGACGGAACGCCTGCGTGTTCATCTTGATCGAAACGGCATTGAGTTCGATCGCCTGTTCGATGGCTTCTGCGCCGACCGGCAACAGACCCTTCTGATAGGCATAACCCATCATCATCATGTTGGTCGCGATCGAGTCGCCAAGCAGCGCTTCGGCCGGCTTGGTGAAATCGAGGAACGCGGAGTCCTTGCGGAGCGCATTTTCCAGCACCCGGTTGACCTTGCCGCGCTGGAAATCAAAATCGCGATTCTGGATGAAATCCGCAATCGGAATGAGATGGGTGTTGATGACGCCGTAGGTGCGCGACGATTCGGCCAGCGTAATCGTCTCCTTGGCGACGGCGACCACTTCATCGGCCGCGATCAGCAAGTCGGCAGTGCCGGTGACGATGCGCGAGCAAGTGACATCCGCAGTGTTCTTCGACAACCGCACATGGCTCAGCACGGCGCCGCCCTTTTGCGCAAGCCCCGACATGTCGAGGATCATGCTCGCCTTGCCTTCGATATGCGCGGCCATGCCGAGCAACGCGCCGATGGTCAGCACGCCGGTGCCGCCCACGCCGCCAACGGCAATGTTGTACGGCCTGTCGAGCGACGGAACGCTGGATGGCGCAGGCAGTTCGCCGAAATCATCAAGGGCGACCGGCGCACGCTTACGCAACGTGGCGCCCTCAACAGTGACAAAGGACGGACAGAAGCCCTTTACACAGGAATAATCCTTGTTGCAGCTCGACTGGTTGATGGTGCGCTTGCGCCCCAGCTCAGTCTCCAGGGGTTCGACCGAGATACAGTTCGACTGCACCGAGCAATCGCCGCAGCCTTCGCAAACCGACGAATTAATGAAAATGCGCTTTGACGGATCTTCCATCAGCCCACGCTTGCGGCGGCGGCGTTTCTCGGCGGCGCAGGTCTGTACGAAGACGATGGCCGAGCAGCCCGGCACTTCGCGCAGCGTGCGCTGGACTTCATCGAGTTGATCGCGGTGCGCAACCTTGGTGCCCGGCGCAATGTCGGATGCCGGATAGGCTTCAGGATTCTCCGACACGAGATAAATGTCGCGGATGCCCTCGCTGTGAAGCTGGAAAGTCACCTGCTGCGGCGAGAGTTCGCCGTCGACATGCTGACCGCCGGTCATCGCCGTCGCGTCGTTGTAGAGAATTTTGTAGGTGATGTTCGCCTTGGACGCGACCGCCTGCCGGATCGCGAGGCTGCCCGAGTGGAAGTACGTGCCGTCGCCAAGATTGACGAAGACGTGCTTCTCGTTGGTGAATGGCGCGATACCGACCCACGGCACGCCCTCACCGCCCATATGCGTGAATGTCTCGGTGTTGCGGTCCATCCACAGCGCCATGAAGTGACAGCCGATGCCGGCCATCGCACGGCTGCCTTCCGGAACCTTGGTCGATGAATTGTGCGGACAGCCGGAGCAGAAATACGGCGTACGCGTCACGGGCGCGATGGCCTGCACCTGTGTCGCCTGACGGCCGTTGAACCAATCGGCCTTGGCACGCAGCATCGCCACGATTTCAGGATTGAGGTCGAGCTGCAGCAACCGCTCGGTCAGCGAACTTGCCAGCGACGCGACGCTGAGTTCTTCGGCGAACGGCAGGAAGCGCTTGTCGTGATGGTCCATCTTGCCGATGATGCGCGGACGCACATCGTCGCGCCAATTGAACAGCTCCTGCTTGACCTGGTTCTCGACAATTTCGCGGCGTTCTTCGACGATGAGAATTTCCTCGAGGCCGACGGCGAATGACCGCACGCCTTCGGGCTCCAGCGGCCACGGCATCCCGATCTTGTAAAGACGCAGGCCGATCTTGGCGGCGACCTCCGGCGTGATGCCGAGTTCGCGTAGCGCCTGCCGGATGTCTTCGTAGCTCTTTCCGGACGCCATGATGCCGAACCGCGCGTTCGGCGAATCCATCGTGACGCGATTAATCTTGTTGGCACGCGCAAAGGCGACGGCAGCGAAGCCTTTATAATCCTGCAGGCGCTTATCCTGCGCGTAGCGGTCGTCCGGCCAGCGGAGATTGAGACCGCCCGGCGGCATCTCGAAGTCGGTCGGAATGATGAAAGGGGTCATCTCGTCGGTGAGATCGATCTCCGCAGTGGTCTCCACCGTCTCGGTGATGACCTTCATGCCGACCCAGCAGCCGGAATAGCGAGACATCGCGATGCCGAGCAGGCCCATCTCGATCATCTCATGGATGCTCGACGGGTAGAGATACGGCATCAACGCAGAGATGAAGGCGTGGTCCGACTGATGCGGCACAGTCGAGGACTTGGCGCCGTGGTCGTCCCCTGCCAGACAGAGTACGCCGCCATTCTTGGCCGAACCTGCCGCGTTGCCGTGGCGGAACACGTCGCCGCAGCGATCGACGCCGGGGCCCTTGCCGTACCAGATGCCGGTAATGCCATCGAATTTCGCGCCCGGCGACAGATTGAGCTGCTGCGAACCCCAGATCGCGGTGGCCGCGAGGTCCTCGTTGACGCCCGGCTGAAATTTCACGTCGTACTGGGCGAGATGTTTGCGCGCTGCGTGAAGTTGCTGGTCGTAGCCGCCGAGCGGTGACCCGCGATAGCCGGTGACGAACCCCGCGGTGTTCAGCCCTGCCGCCCGATCGCGCCTGACCTGCGCCATCGGCAGCCTGACCAAAGCCTGAATGCCGGTCAGAAAAACGTGCCCCGATGCCTGCGTATACTTCTGATCGAGACTGATCGGCCCTTGATTGATTCCCATAATTCGACTGCCTCTTTGCCGGGCTCTTGTTTGCAACGTCACGAGTCTACTTAGAACCAGTCTATGTCGCTTTTTGTTTCCAGCACATCATAAATCGCAATCATCAGACCTTTGTTTCCAAACGCAATTTTCGGTTCGCTTTTCAGCCCAACCCGACCTGTTGTGTCGCTTTTATGCCTGAGGTCGAAAGGAGATTGCGGGCCGTTTGCCGCTTCCTTAGACAAGGCCGTTCGCTGCAGTGCGATTACCTGTCGCAACGCTGCCCCGCCCCCGATGCAAGGCTCCGCCGGAACGGTCCCGGCGGGTGAGCCGTTGACCTCTGCCAACGCAAACCCGGTCTCAACGGGTTGCGTACACAAGCGGAGGATCTGAATCATGGCCCTGATGTCAGGAAACGATTGGTCGTCGGACGGTAAAAAAGGCGGCTACGACGAACAGGTCCAGACAAGCGAAGAATTCGAGTATCAGCAGGGCAAACCCATCAAGGCCCTTATCGGCATCGTACTGCTTGTGGTTCTCGCACTTGTCCTCTCGCGCATGAATCCAGCCCCGCATGAGACATCCAGCACCCCTGCGATCACGACGGGGCAGACGACGGGTTCGGCTAACCGGTGAGGCGTGACCTGAAAAGTTCCCAAAATCCGCAACGAATGACCGCCGGAGGTACGGAACGTCTCCGGCATCCGGCAATTGTCTCTGAAGATGCAACGACTGGAGGACTGATTCATGACAATCGAGCGCAACCCTAACGATCCATACAGCGCAGCTCCGACCAACGATGAATTGCTTCGCCGACGGGCGGAACAATTCGATAACGAACTTCAGGCGGACCCAGAGCTGGCTGAAGGTCCCGCCAGCGGAGGACGTATCGCGGTGTTCGCGATCGCGCTTGTGGCAATTCTCGGCGTGGTGTTCTACGGGCTGAACACGTCCAGCACGTCGCCCGATGCAACGCCGACCGCGCAAACAACACCGGCTTCGCCGTCGACAAGCGGCACAGCACAGGCGCCTCGCGCTCCGGCTGGCCAGACCACCGGCTCGGCAATGCGCCCTGCACAGCCGACCTCTCCGCCAGCGGCTAACCCCGCTCCGGCAGCTCCGCAGAACAACAGCGCTCCGGCGGATTCGTCGAATAGATAACGGCAACGAACCAGAACATCAGAGCGGGCATCCAACGGGTGCCCGCTCTTTATTAAGGTCATTGACCGTCTGCTATTTCCGCTCCTTGGCGGCTTTCGCAAAGAAGCCATTGATCTCCCCGTGCGGCACAGCCTGCGCCATTCCGGCGAACGATCCACTTTCGGCAATTTCACGCGCAGCCTTCAGGAATGCGCCCCACGCCGTGCGTGCGAGAGCGCCACCAACACTGATGCGTCTCACCCCGAGATCGGCGAGTTCTGCCTGCGTCATGCCGGGGCCACCCCACAAGACGTTGATCGGTTTCGGCGCCAGTTCTTTCACAACCGCCGCGATCTGCTCCTTGGTCCTGATGCCCGGCGCGTACAGGCAATCCGCGCCGGCCTCGGCGTAGGCGATTAGCCGTGCGATGGTCGCCTTGAGATCGGGTTGACCGATGAGAAAACTCTCACACCGCCCCACCAGCACGACATCGCCGCCCGCCGCATCGATCGCGGAACGGGCCGCGCGCATGCGCTCCACCGCAAGCGTCATCTCATAGAGTGGAGCCGACGCATCGCCGGTCGAGTCCTCGATCGACAGTCCGGCCACGCCGGTCGCGACGCCACGCGCGACGTTGGCCGCAACACCTGCCGGATCGTGCGCAAAACCCGCCTCGAAATCGGCGTTCACTGGCAGATCGGTAGCATCGTTCAGCGTTTTCAGATGCGCCAGGACGTCGTCGCACGTCACCTTGTTGTCGGGATGCCCAATCGACCAGGCAAAACCCGAGCTCGTCGAAGCGAGCGCCTTGAATCCCATTCCCTGCAAGAGTTGGGCGCTGCCCACGTCCCATGGGTTGGGCAGCACGAAGCATCCGCTCTCGTGTAGTTTTCTGAAATCCGCGCGCTTTTGGGCTATTGAGACCGGCATTCCTTGTCCTCCCGGCGATATTGTTTCGATGTCTTTGGCGCCGCGGCCGACGATGCCGCTGATGCCATGTGGAATCAATTAGCATGACGTGAGTGTCAGCCCTGCACCTGCCGCAGAAAGGTTCGCTCCTCCGAGAGGATAAACCGGTGCTCCTGCGCGAAATTGAAGTTTGAAACACCTTCCCCATCGGCCTTCAGCCGCGCACGGTAGGATTCATACTCCGCCAGACTCGGAAACGAGATCAGCCCGAACGCGATGTTGTCGGTGCCTTCGTGCGGCATCCAGTAGCCGAGCAGGTCGCCTCCGCATTTCGGAATGATGGTGAGCCACCGCTGCGCATAGGCTTCAAACATATGCCGCTTGAACGGATCGAGCTGGTAGCGAATGAAAACGGTAACGGTCATGGCGCACTCCTTGTCCCGGAAAGAACCTAGACCGTTGCCTGACGTAAATGCTTCGATTATGATCGAAGTATGAAAGCCGGACCGGACATGGCCATGATCGCCTCGCTTGTCGGCGATCCCGCGCGCTCCAACATGCTGACCGCGCTGATGAGCGGTCGCGCGCTCACCGCGACCGAACTCGCGCAGGAAGCCGGCATCACCCCGCAAACCGCGAGTTCGCATCTTGCCAAACTCGAAGCGGGGCATCTCGTCGTCCTCGAGAAACAGGGCCGACACCGCTATTTCCGGCTCTCCGGCCCCGACGTTGCCACGGTGCTCGAGGGCTTGATGGGGCTCGCCGCTCGCGCCGGTCACCTACGTGTCCGGACCGGACCGGCCGATCCCGGGCTGCGGCGCGCCCGCGTCTGCTACGATCATCTTGCGGGCGATCTGGGCGTCCGGATGCTCGATTCCATGACGGAGAAGAAGCTCCTGCGCGCACAGAAGGGCAACGTCGCGCTCACGCCCCAGGGTGAGCGGTTCGTCGCCGATTTCGGCATCGACCTGCCGGCCCTCGGCGGATCGCGTCGTCCGCTGTGCAAGACCTGTCTCGACTGGAGCGTGCGGCGCAGCCATCTCGCCGGATCGCTCGGCGCGGCGATCCTGTCCCGATTCTACGAATTGAACTGGGCCAAGCGCGAAAAAGGCAACCGCGTCGTGACGTTTTCGCCGAAAGGTACCGCGCGCTTTAACGCATTGTTCGGCGCGCCGGGCGATTAATGCAACAATCCGCAGTTGACAGCGCCGAGCAAAAATTGGCGTAATTCGCTGCGCTTTTCGCGCTTTTGATGTCCCGATTTTCTGACAGGGTGTTCCATGTTTCGCAGTGGGTTAGTCGCATTTGTCGCGTTTTTTTCGGTCACGGCTCCGGCCACCGGCTGGGCTTACGAAATCAGGCCGAAGTCACCCGAAACAGCGTTTTCCGCGAAGCTCCAGCCTGACATCGTCGGCCTGTCGAGCAACATCGAAGGCAGCAAGGCTTCTCCGATTTTCGAGTCCTACCTCAGAGACCATCCGGGCGTGAAGCCGGAGACCGCGCAGCAGAAATTCGGCGGCACCAACGTGACCTATGTCACGTCGATGAAATTCGTATCTCCGGCGACCAGCAACCATCCCGGCGAATCGATGATGGCGGTGTTTTCGTCTCCCGCGAGCGCCAACCGCGCCTACTACATTGCGCGCGATCTGGGCTTTGCTTCCGGCAAGCAGCCTTCCAAGGCGGAAATGATCGAGCGCGTGACCGCGAAGTACGGTGCCCCGACCCTGATCGGCGACGGACGCATGTATTATTTCTACAAGGCCGGCAAGCTGATGTCGGTGAAGCAGAAGTATACCCCTGCTTCCGCACTCGATGCCCTCAACGCCCCGATCAACCCCAAGGCGGCGGTCGCGCTCAATGACGCCAACGGACGTGGAAGCTGCGTGGCCGTGCTGAAGCGCGCGCAGACATCTGACAAGACGCTCGACAAGCTGGCCGCTGAAACCAAGGGCGCGAATTGCGACGGTGTCGTAAGCGTCGAGATCTCGCCCGGCATCACACCGGACCGCGTCAGCAAGACCGAATTCACGCTGATCGACTTCAAGCAGATCATCAGCGCGGCGAAGATCGACTCGGACGCTTTCGCGGCCGAGAAGAACGAAGCCCTGAACAAGACCCCGCTCGGCAACGCGCCGAAGCTCTGATCGCTGAGAGAGCCGACGATGAAGGCGTTTTCTGCGGCAGTCGTCCTCGCAACTGCGATGCTCGGCGCGGGAGCCGCGCAGGCCATGCCGATCGCCTCGCCGGCCACCGCCGCGCGCGGCGATGTGGTGGCGGTAAAGGACGGATGCGGCGTCGGATTTCATCGCCTCTCCAGCGGGGTCTGCCGTCCGCAGCCGGAAGGACCGAGACTGATGCGGCTGTTCGCCCGCAAGTGTCAGGTCGGGTACCGGCGCAATCTCGCCGGCAGGTGCCGGCGCGAATAAGCACAAAACTGTACCCGTCAAACAAAACCCCGGCTCGATCGCAGCCGGGGTTTGTTCGTTCAGCCGCTGCTTACCAGCGGCGGTAATGCCGACGGTAGTGGCGGCGGTGATGCCGGTGATAGCGGCGGTGATGGCGATGGCGCCAATGCACCTGCTCAAGTTCGGCACCCGCGAGATCGTCCTGATCCGCAACCGCGGGCTTGGCCGTCACGTCAGGCTCCGGCTTCGGGCCGTTCATCAAATCATGATGCGGGGACAGCATCGGCGCAGCACTCGCCGCTGATGCCGCAGCGGCAATTGCACCTGCGCCGGCGGCGAAGCCGAACGCAAACTTCAGAAAATCACGACGTTCCATCAATTCTTCTCCTTGTGAGGCGAACGTTTCACGGCACGACTGTCCCGCAAGATCAACGAACGCGGTGTGAAACCAAATTGTTCCATTTCCTGCATGCGACCCGTTGCCTCTCTTCGCATGACCTCATCACCAGTAACGGCGACGCCAATACCGGCGACGATAGTAGCGGCGACGACGGCGCCATCCCCAATACCTGCGGCGGCGCCAGTACCTTCGGCGGCGAAAGCCCCAGTAGCGGCGACGACGCCATCCCCAGCGACGACGACCCCAGCCGCGGCGGCGTCCCCACCGGACCTGCTCGACCTTCGCCTCATTCAGATCGTCATCGTTGGCGACGGCGTTCTGCGGGAGTTGATCCGGTTCGAGCGGCTTGGTGAGCGCTTGCGGGGCAAGCGGCGCGGCGCGCGCGGCGGTTACAGCTGCCGCACCTGCGGCGGCGACGCTAAACGCGAACTTGAGAAAACCGCGACGATCCATGATGCGACCTCCGATGTTCTGTTCGCATCAAGCCGCAGCGCGCATGAATGGAAACTGAACCGGGCAGGTTCCTGAAGAGTTGACCCGCGACCGCGACAAGATCGATGATCCAGGGAGTGGGTCCCCGCCTGCGCGGGGACGACATCGTGGGTGTTGGCTCACTTCCGTCGCGTCATCCTGAGGTGCGAGCCGTGTTTGCGGCGAGCCTCGAAGGATGGACGTCAAGCGTCGCAGCCCTCATCCTTCGAGGCTCGCAAGTGCTCGCACCTCAGGATGACGATCGCGCGTATTGAGAGGTTGTGCGCAATCCGCGTTGGCGCGCATCGCGAAGCGCGGTGCATCACTCCGAATTCCCGATTCAACTTTCAAACAGCCACGCGCCATCACCCCTGTTGTTGTGACGGCGCGGGGGCGCCCGGTCGTCTTATGCGTCTTGCGCCCGATGAGGGCGCGCGGAACGCCGGATGCGCAAGCGCATCCGCAGCCTCGTGTGCAAAGGTAGAAAGCACACGAGTTAGTCG
Organism: Afipia massiliensis; assembly: GCF_014203115.1. Classification (GTDB taxonomy): domain Bacteria; phylum Pseudomonadota; class Alphaproteobacteria; order Rhizobiales; family Xanthobacteraceae; genus Afipia; species Afipia massiliensis. The sequence goes on from NZ_JACHIJ010000002.1 coordinate 671,672, forward strand.
CCACGGTCGCGCCGGATACATCCGGCGTTCCGCACGCGGTGGTGCTCCGGCTTGCTTCGTGCTCTCCCCGGCAACGCCCTCGGGCTGACGCCGTCGTCTCCGCGGTACTTTTCTCCTCCGGTCGGAGGTGAAAAGAGCAGACCGGATTTCGCAGGACCACACGACTTGGGCCGGCGCGGAGTTACGCGTTCATGCCAAGCGTTACCGCTTCGCAGTCCCGCGCACAGCGTGGTCCGTCTTGCGTCCGCTTCGGATGACTCACACGCCCTTTGTACAAGGAACGCGCCCCGCCATCCTCGCTCGCGCCTGACGCTGCCGCGCCACCGCATCCCGCCCCGCGTATCGTGACGATCGCGAGCCGCCCCTCAATGGTGAGGCGGGACACAAGGAATATAATCCTAGTGCCCAGATAAGTCAAGCGTGAAGGCGAAGGTATCGAATGGGTATCTTCCGAACCGCCTCGCCCGCGCCTAAATCAACCGCGATTTCCTTGCGCGATTTCCTTGGCGATGACGGGAACGATTTACTGTTCCGTGAGTGGTCAAAGATGGCAGACAGCATCATCGCCCATCGTGCCTACCGTTCCCGCACCAGCAGATGCGCCCATGTGATCGAACGGCTCGGCCTGTCCATGGCGGGCGCGTCATGCGGCCTGTTCGTCGCCGCCCATGTCTCGAGCGCGCGCGTCGAACTCCTGGGTTCCGTGACCATGAGTCTCACCCTGATGGTCCTTGGCGCCATCGGCTTCTATCTCGGCATTGATGTCCCGCCGCATCGCACGGGCCGGCTGCCGCAGGCGCGCCTCACCGGCGAAGATATGCAGCCGATGGACCCCGTCGAACTGCTGAGCGCGGCCGGAACCTTCCTCGCCGCAACAGCAGCCTTCATCTCGGTCTATTCCATCGTGACCGATTCCGACCCGACAGCGGCGATGACAGTGGCGCTGGCATGCGGCTGGCTGCTCGGCGTGACCATGCAGATCGTCGCAGGCACTACCGCGCGCGTGCGGCGCACAGGCTAACGATCCTCCGGTTCCACAGGCCGCTCGCCTTTCCAGATCATTTCCAGCCATTCGAGAAGCTTTTTCATGACGCCTCACACGCGCGGCGCGGGATGCCCTCTGCGCAGTTCATCGCGCTGCCTTGCGAGCGCGCTTGCACGCGCTTTCGCGCATTGAGCCTTGTCGCTGCGCATCGGTTCCCTCGGCCCGACCACATTCGTCCGCGATGTCATTGGCTGAGGAACACCGCGACCGTTATCGGGTGGTTGCATCGTCATCGCCAGCTTCACCGGCATTTTCTTGGGATGTGACGCTTTCTTCGGCATACGGAACAACGCGCAACACGCCGATTGGTTCGGAACGAATCGCAGGCGACGCACTTAATCCGGCCATGTGACGCAGGAGTCGTCCGTGCCGTGGAATAGCCGTTTCATCAAGCCGATCGTTCCCGCGAAAGGCCGTCCGATCGCCACGCTGAAAGATGCGCTGGACTACATCAGCGCCCTTCCCCCGTCGGAACAATCGGCCATCACGCAGGAAATCGCCGACGCCGTGGAGATGGCCGCTCGGGGCAGCGGCCCGCTACGCCCGACGGAGGCATGCATGGTGCGGCTGGTTCACGGTCCCATCGCAATTGCGGACGAAGCTCCAGCGGAGCAACCCGTAACGGTCAGGCGGGGCCGCCCGTCATGACCGGATCTATTTATCCGGGCGCGAATTGTTTCTCGTCGCTCTCATCGAAACGAGGAGTTTGCTCATGGCTTCCAAGGTCAACCCCGTTCCCGACGGTTATCACACCGTCACACCCTATCTGATCGTCGACGGCGCGGAGAAGGTCATCGACTTTCTTCAAAAGGCGTTCGACGCCAAACTGTTCAACGAAATGACCAAGCGGCCCGACAACAAGGTGATGCATGCCGCGCTGAAAATCGGAAACTCGATGATCATGATCGCGGACTCCTCGGAGTTCGTGAAGGCGTCGCCGGCCATGCTCTATCTGTACGTGCCTGACGCGGACGCCGCCTACCAGAAGGCGATCAAGGCAGGCGGCGCCTCGATCATGGAGCCGTCGAACCAGTTTTACGGCGACCGCTCCGGCGGCGTGAAGGACCCCGCAGGCAACAGCTGGTTTGTTGGCACCCATGTCGAGGACGTCAGCGCAGCCGATCTGAAGAAACGCGCGGAAGAAGAACTGAAGAAGCGCGGCAAGGCGGCGTAGCTGCCTGCATTCCAGCGGCCTGTGTCAGGCCGCCGGCCGCGTCTCAGGCCGGACGCTCAGTGCGGCCCTTCGCGCTCATAGATGAACTTCGGCATTTCCCACTTGTAGCGGATCGCAAGCAGGCGGAACGTCAGGCCGAACGCCACCGAGCCGATCACCACCGCGACATGCTCGACCCCGAAATGCGTGCCCGCGACATAGAGCGCGCCTGTCACCAGCGACACGCTGGCGTAAAGCTCGCTGCGGAACAGCAGCGGCACCTCGGTGCAAAGGATATCGCGCAGCACGCCGCCGGCGCATCCGGTGATCATCCCCGCCACGACCACGATGGTCAGCGGATGGCCCATGCTCATGGCCACGTTGCAGCCGATAATGGTGAAGACCACGAGGCCGATCGCGTCGAGCACAAGAAAGAGATAGTGAAAGCGATGCACCACACGCGCCAGCGCAATGGTGAGCAGCGCCGCGCCGCCGGTCAGCAGCAGCAGCGTCGGATGTTTCACCCAGAGCAGCGGATAATGCCCGAGCAGCATGTCGCGCAACGAGCCGCCGCCAAGCGCGGTGACAGATCCAAGCATCGCGACGCCGAACCAGTCCATCTTGCGCCGCCCGGCCGCGAGCGCCGCCGTCATGGCCTCGGCGACCATGGCGAACAATCCGAAGAAGAAAAGAACCGATTCGGCGGGCTGCATGGCGAAGCCCTAGCACAGTTCCACTGCCGCCGCAGGGTGGGACGTGGGCGCATGTGAGGGCCCGCATTCCTGATTCAGATGCTAAAGTCGTCATCACCGGGCTTATCCCGGTGATCCACGTCTTGTCTGCAACCGAAGTAAGTCGTGGATGGCCGGGATAAGCCCGGCCACGACGAGGGGATGGCTATGCCGGCCAGCTTTCCGCCTGCACCAGAATATCGCGCGTGCGCTTCACCTCGGGCCAGTCGCGGTCGAAGTCGCGGATCAGGCGCTTCATCTCCTCGCCGCCTGCGGCCGCATCCAGCGACGCACGGTCGGAAAATTCATACATCGCCAGATGCACGGCCGGATCGTTGGCGATCCAGTAGCGCCATGCGCGCTTGGAGCCGAACGACTTCACGGCATCGGGTAGATGCTCGCGCGAATACCACGCATCGAACGCGGCGCGTTTGGATTCATCGGGGACGGTGGCGCGAACGACGAGGATGTGGGGCATGGACATATGACAGACATTGTTTGCTATGCCGACTACGTAATTCCGTCACCATAGGCCTGCAACAACATTGTACAAGCGCGCCAACCAGAGACTTGGCTCTCCGCGCCATCGTACATACGAACCAAAAAAATCGAAAGCAGACGATTTATCTGCGAAGATAAGGAACGTCACCCATCCTAATCCGAGAAGCAATGCAGCATGGGGATAAAATTGACGGTGACTTTCGAGACGAGACCAAACAAAAGCTAGAAACGCGGCCGCTACAAGAGGTGAAAGAATTGTAAGGAATAAAAAAAAGTAAGTGTCATTCGATAAACTCGGCGCTCCCATCATAATGGCGGTGCCGACCAATAGCAGTGGCAATGACGCGATCTCAAAACAGATCGTCACGATGAACAAAGCACCGGCAACATATCTGGAAGCAACGACTATCAAGTTTGAAGCCTGCATTGCCTCACAACGGAATGTTGTCGTGCTTCTTCATCGGCACGTCGACGTGCTTGTCCTTCAGCATCGCCAGCGCGCGGGCGATGCGCTTGCGGGTCGAGTGCGGCATGATGACGTCGTCGATATAGCCGCGCTCGGCGGCGACGAACGGCGACAGGAAGCGATCCTCGTATTCCTTGGTGCGCGCGGCGATCTTCTCGGCATCGCCAATGTCCTGCCGGAAGATGATCTCCACCGCGCCCTTCGCGCCCATCACCGCGATCTGCGCCGTCGGCCAGGCGTAGTTCATGTCCGCGCCGATTTCCTTCGACGCCATCACGTCGAACGCGCCGCCGTAAGCCTTGCGCGTAATCACAGTGACCAGCGGCACGGTGCACTGGCTGTAGGCGAACAACAGCTTCGCGCCATGCTTGATCAGCCCGCCGTATTCCTGCGCGGTGCCGGGCAGGAAGCCCGGCACGTCCACGAAGGTGACGATCGGAATGTTGAACGCGTCGCAGAACCGGACGAAGCGCGCGGCCTTGCGTGAGGCGTCGGAGTCGAGCACGCCCGCCAGCACCATCGGCTGGTTGGCGACGAAGCCTACCGTCTTGCCTGCGATGCGGCCGAAGCCGGTGACGATGTTCTTGGCGAAGGTGTCCGCGAGTTCGAAGAAATCCCCCTCGTCTACCACCTTCAGGATCAGTTCCTTGATGTCGTAAGGCTGGTTCGGATTGGCCGGGACCAGCGTGTCGAGGGATTCATCGACGCGCTCGATGTCGTCGAAGCTCGGCCACTCGGGAACGCCATCGGTATTGTTGCTCGGCAGGAAGTCGATCAGCCGGCGCATCTGCAGCAGCGTCTCGACGTCGTCCTTGAACGCGCCGTCGGCGATAGATGATTTCGTGGCGTGCACCGACGCGCCGCCGAGTTCTTCCGCCGTCACGACTTCATTCGTGACGGTCTTCACCACGTCGGGACCAGTGACGAACATGTAGCTGGTGTTCTTCACCATGAAGATGAAGTCGGTCATCGCCGGCGAATAGACGTCGCCGCCCGCGCACGGGCCCATGATGACGCTGATCTGCGGAATGACGCCCGAGGCGATCACGTTGCGGCGGAACACGTAGGAGTAACCCGCCAGCGCCGCGACGCCTTCCTGAATGCGCGCGCCGCCCGCATCGTACAGCCCGATGATCGGCGCACGCGCCTTCAGCGCCATGTCCTGCAGCTTGGTGATCTTCAGCGCGTGGGTCTCGGACAGCGAGCCGCCGAACACGGTGAAGTCCTTCGCGAACACGAAGGTGGTGCGGCCGTTGACCGTGCCCCAGCCGGTGACAACGCCGTCGCCGGGGATCTTGTTCTTCTCCATGCCGAATTCGACCGAGCGATGCTCGACAAACATGTCGAATTCCTCGAACGAGCCTTTATCCAGCAGCAGTTCGATGCGCTCGCGGGCGGTCAGCTTGCCGCGGGCATGCTGCGCCTCGATGCGCTTGTCGCCGCCGCCCTTTTTGGCGCCTGCGCGACGTTCGTCGAGTGCTTCGAGGATATGCTTCATGGATTTCGCCCCAGAATCTTGTGTTGGGCGGCGGGCGCCGCCGTTCTTGAATGGTTGGCCAGCGTTCTAGCACGCGATCTGGGCCGGGGAAAATGGCCCGATACCCCCGAAAATGGCGGGTCCGGGCGGCCTGCGCCGCGTGGTAAAAGTGTCCTTTGCAGGGGATTCGCTAGCCATGACCGACACAACCACGAAACCAGCCGATGGCGCGGTCACCGGCGGGGTCCGCACCCTGCTGCGGCTGGAAGGCGCGGCGCTCGCCGTCGCCTGCATGGTGTTCTACAGCTATTTCGAAGGCTCATGGTGGATGTTCGCGATCCTGCTGCTGGCGCCCGATCTCAGCTTTCTGGGATATCTCGCAGGCCCGCGCGCAGGAGCCGCAAGCTACAATGTAGCCCACGCCGCAATCCTGCCGATGCTGCTCGGCATGGTCGCCATGATCATGCCCTCGGCGCTGGCGATGCACCTGTCGCTGATCTGGTGCGCGCATATCGGGTTCGATCGCGCACTCGGCTACGGCCTGAAATACGACGCCGGATTCACCTTCACCCATCTTGGGCGGATCGGGCGAGCCGCCCGAGATTGATCCCATAACCGCGCAACCGGAAGGTCAGGCCATGCTGTTTCTCGTCATATCCAACCCGCGGGCGGAGCGTCCCTCGGACGTCGCCAAGGCACGGCAAGGCTTCTGGCCCTGGATGGCGGGCTATCAGTCGCAGGGGATCTGCAAGCACATCTATCCGCGGGTCGGGCGCGGTGTGGTCGCGATCTTCGATGTGGAAAGCAACGAGGTGTTGCACCGGATTTTGAACGAGTGGGCGGACATCATCCCCGCCCAGTTCGAAACCTATCCGCTGGTCGATCTCGCGGCCACCAAGGCTGTGCTGGCGGCGCAAGTCGCGGCGAAGGACTGAGCGCCCCTCGCCGCCAGAAAATGCGCGTTACGCTTTCGGCGGGCGGCTCTGCACGAAGTAGCTCGACTTGTGCACCACCTTGCCGTCGCGCAGCGTGATGACGTCGACCAATTCCATGGTCACCGGCTTGCCGTCCGGCGAGGTCGCGGTGAGGATCGATTCCGAGACGAAATGATCGTCGCTGCCGTAGAGCGCGACCGGCTCGAACTTGATTCCGGGCAATCCGGAGATGTCCTTGCCGAACTGCTCGGCGACGGCGTCCTTGCCCTTATAGACTTTCGAACTGCCGTGGCGCTGGTAGCTGGTGTCGTCGACATGCATCGCCATGATCGCCGGAACGTCGTGTGCATTCCACGCGGCGTTGTAACGGGTGGCGAAGTCTTTCCACGACGAGGCCGGTACGATTTTCGCGGCTGCTGAAGACGACATGCTTGGCTCCCTGATTTTATGTTCTTGATTTTATACTCTTGGGCTTGAGCCTAGCCGGTTTCAAGCAGGCGCGAAACCGGACAAGATGTCAGATGGCTCCTATGTCGCCGAGGCATTGCTGCGCGATCTTCATCCGGCTGGCGGTATGATTCGGCTCGCGGATATCGAGATTGAGCGCGAACACGGTCTGCACGCTGCCCTTCTCGGCCCAGCCGACCAGCCAGCCGACACTCGCCTTGACGCCATCGACTGCCGTTCTGTCGTCGACGCCAATGAGCCCGGTTTTGGCGCGAATGATGCTATCGCCAACTTTGGTCACCGAAAGAATGTCCGCTGTCAGATCCTGCGCGCGTTTCGATACCGGCAGCGCGCGCCGACGCAGCCTGTCCACGAATGCGATTTGCTCCAGCGGTGAGATGCGCAAGTCCCCCGTCAGCCAGAAGCGATCGATGCCGCCGCCGATGTTGCGATTGCCGTACTCGAACATATCGACGTACTTTTGCATGCGCTCTTTGCCGATCCGCCGCGCGATCTCCTGATAGACCGGCACTGCGGAGGCAGCGATAGCGGTGCGCAGGGTATGATCCTTGTTCCAGTCGGGGATGCTGCGCTTGATGCCGTCCCACTTGAAAATGTCCTTGTCCGGATCGGAGACGACGCCGGTTTCCAGCGCGATGATCGAATTCGGAATCTTGAAGGTGGACGCCGGCAGAACCGGGTTGCGCGCGCGGGAATGGTCGCTGGCAATCACCTGCTGATCGTCGGTTCGAAACGCAGCGAAAGCGCCCACGGTGCCCTCGTCGGTGAAATGCTTCTGAAGATTCTTGCGGACCTCATATCGAGGCACGACATCCGCGAACGCGCGTACCGGGATGACAGCCGCGGCGGCGGCAACGAGTGAAAGCGCATGGCGACGGTGAATCACGGAAGGCACCTGTAAACATTGGACCGCAGTCAAATTGACGCGCTTCATGGTTAAATCATGACGTTGCTCCAGGCCTGCATGACCCGATAGACTTGGCGCAATCGAAAGGGAAACGCATGGACACCGGCAGCATCGCAACCGTCGTGAGGCAATACCTGGCGGCGTGGAACGAGACCGATGCCGCGGCCCGGCAGAAGCTGCTGGCGCAGTGCTGGGCCGACGGCGGCGTCTATGTCGACCCCCGAGCCGACCTCAGCGGACGCGTTGAGTTGAACAATCACATCGCGAAGATTCAGGCCGGGCGGCCCGGCGCACAGCTCGAATTCATGAGCGGTATCGACATCCACCACAATGTGGTGCGTTTCCTGTGGCGGCTGGTGCAGGCCAACGGCACCGCCGGCGACACGTCGATCGATTTCGGCGAGATCGGACCCGACGGACGGCTGGTGAAAATCATCGGGTTCTTCGGACCGGCGCCAGCGCCTTAACGCAGCCTCATCTGAACCACATCGCCAGGCAGCCTGTCAGGCCGACTCCTTTTCAAGATCGACGCCCCACGCGAGGCGCTCCATTCCGCGCCTGGTGTGCGGGCGCGTGGCCAGACGAGTCATCCAGGCTGCAACGTTGGGATTGAGATCATCGATGACAGGCTGGCGCGCGCGGAATCCGGCCCATATGCTCTCAAACCATGCATAGGTCGCGAAATCCGCGATGCTCAGTTCGCCTGCGATAAACTCCCGGCCTTCGAGCTGCCTTTCAAGGACGGACACCAGCCGCATCGCTTCGTCGCCGAAGCGCTTAAGCGGATATGCGAACACGCCCGGGGCCATCGTCGCGCGCAGATAAGCATTGACGCGTGGGCTGTCCGGATCAACCGCCGCGACGAAATGCGCGAGATTGCCGAACACCGGACCCACAGCGCTCATCTGCCACATCAGCCAATGCAGCGCGCCGTAGCGTTCGGGGCCGGACGGCGGCAGAAACTTGCCCGTTTTCTCCGCGAGATAGATCAGGATGGCACCGCTTTCCGCGACAACAACGGGCCCGCTGGGCGCATCGGGATCGATCAACGCGGGAACACGGCCATTGGGATTGATAGCGAGAAAGGCCTCGTCCTTCTGCTCATTCTTGAACAAGTTGATCGGCCTGATGCTGTAAGCGAGTTCGCACTCCTCCAGCATGATCGTAACCTTGCGGGCATTCTGGGTGCTCCATGTGTACAACTCGATCATGTGCGGCCCTTAGTTTGAAGCCGACGCAAATGCGTCAAGCGAAACGCCGGACTGACGGCAAAGACTCGCCAGATCGAAATTGAAACTCTCCCAAATGACGCGATCATCGCGAAAGCGGAAGAGAATGAACACAGGCACCGTCGCCCGCTTGCCGTTGGGCACCTGCCCTCCCGGCGTACCCGTCAGCGTCAGGTGAATCGATCCCCATGAAACGAGCGTGTCTCCGCTGACCGCTTGCCCCTGCAGACTCACGGCATAATCGGGAAACAACGAAAAGAAACCCTCGAGGCTCGCGTGGATTTGCGCGCTTCCCTCGCGCCGCGATCCAAACGGCGGCGCTTCGAGAACACATTGCGGGTGATAGACCGCCATCGCTGCGTCGATATCCTGACGGCTTTTGGCTTTCGCAAGTGCGTCCACAATTGCAGCCATGGCGGCCGTGTCGAGTTGATGCTGTTTTGTTCGGGCGTCCATCGAGTCTTCTCCGGTTTGAGCGATCGAGTTTCAACTTGACCGCGGAAGTCGTGGACGATCTAGTGGCCCATATGACATATGATATGCGGATTGGGACATGAGGACAAAAATCATACGCGTGGCCATCGTTGCGGCTCCGGGATGCATCGGATCAACCGTGCATGGTCTTCTCGACGCATTCGCCTGCGCGAATTTCTGCGCCGCTACGGAAAAAGCGACATCGGGCATCTCGTTCAAGATCAGCATCGTGTCGCCCGACGGAGAGTCGGTGCGCAGCTACAACGGCCATACGATCAACGCCGACGGCAATCTCAAGAAAGCCGAAGGCGCCGATATCATCCTGCTGGCACCGATCATGCCTGCCACCGCGCCGGGCGAAGCGATCATCTCCAAGGCGAAAGAATTCGACAGTGTCCTGACCTGGCTTCGCGCCCAGTCGCGAGGCGGCTCGTGCATTGCGACGTCGTGCACGGGAAGTTTCCTACTCGCCGAAGCCGGACTTCTGGATGGAAAGGTCGCGACCACACACTGGCGCGCGGCTCACGCGTTTCGCGCCCGTTACCCCGAAGTCGTTCTGCGCGAAAGCGATCTGATTACAGAAAGCGGCAATATCGTATGCAGCGGCGGGGCGGTGTCTTACATCGACCTCGCTCTTCATCTCATTCGCCGCTTCGGTGGCTCGTCTCTCGCTCTGCGATGCGCGCGGATGCTGGTCTTCGATCCGGGCCGTGACAGGCAGTCGCCTTATCTCGCGTTCGAACCCGAGAAGGCCCATGGCGACAAAACTATATTGAAAGCACAGGAGTGGCTGGAAACGAACTACTGGCGCGACATCGATGTGGAATCGATCTCAGGCCTGCTGGGCATGAGTTCGCGCAACTTCAAGCGCAGATTCAAAGCGGCTTGCGGTGAGCCGATGACGACCTACCTTCAGCGTATCCGGCTCGCGGCCTCGTGCGACCGGCTCGCCTCAAGCGATGCGCGCATCCAGCAGATCATTTTCGATGTCGGGTATACGGACGCGAGTTCCTTTTGCCGGCTTTTCAAGGAATTCACTGGATTGACGATGGGCGACTACCGGAAACGCTTTTGGTCAAAGACCGACGCCCACACAAATCAAACAAGGCGGCCAAAGCTTCGCGCAGGAACCGGCCGAAAGATGGCAGCAGCTTCCTAGCGCAGCCGTCCCGTCAGCCGCATGACGAAAATCAGGACTTCGGCCACGCCCTTGTAAAGCTCGGCCGGAATCTCCTCGCCAAGCTCGACATTGGAGAGCGCACCCGCCAGCACTTCATTCTCCTCAATGGGAATGTCGTTCTCTTTGGCGATCTCGATGATTTTCTCGCCAATCGTGCCTTTGCCCTTGGCGACAACGCGCGGCGCCCCCTTCTTGTCGTAGTGCAGCGCGACTGCGAGCCGGTTTTTGGTGTCGATGTTCACAGCGCACGATCCAGAAAATGGCCGGCCGGCGGCGGCGCGGCCTTCGGCGGCGCGCCCTCGCCGATCACGATGTCGCCGGGCTCGAGTGCTGCTTCGCGCAGCGCATGCGACAGTTGCGGCGCGTTGATCCGCAACTGCGCCGCCGTCGCGGACCGCTCAGCCCACATCCGAACCGATGTTCGCCCATGGCTCAGCGACACCAGCGCATGCACCGGCCCGCTCGGCTCGACATTCAGCGAGAACCGCGCACGCCAGACGCGGCTCGCCGCCTCAGCCTCGCTGCCCGCGCCATCGCGCGAAATCTCGAACTGCGCCACAGCGGTGCCTTGTGGCGTGACAAACGGAATTTCGAAATTCCAGCGCGGCGCGGTCGGATCGATCCGCGCGCCGGGCACGTCAACGGGCAATGACGCCGCCTGCAGCAGCGTCTGCCGCGCCAGAGCGGCGTCGGTGTCTTCGATCAGGCGATGCGCCATGGTTGCCGGCGCATCGTCCGGCGCGAGCGATGAGAGCGCGACCGACTGCGCGCTCGTGTCCGAGCCGCGAAACGGCGGCGGCGGTACGGTGGTGCGCGCGATCGACTCCTCGCCATCGGCCCCGTGCGCAGCGCCCGCACGCGCTTCCGCATCGAGCATATTTGCAACTGCGTCCTGCACGCCCTTCGGAAATCCCTGCAACACCTCTTGAAGCGCGGTCAGTCCCGCGCTTGCCGCCGCAACGCGGTTTGCCGCCGTCGGCAACGGTTCGTTCGGCGCGTAGATACGAATTTTTCCGTCGAGTTCGGCTGCATCGTCGGCCATGCGCACCGGCGCCTGCGGCAGCAGAATGTCGCCGGCTTCCGGTGCCAACGGCGGCGCGGCGGATGGCGGCACGTTCGCCGTCTGCGGCGAAGCGCCCGGCGCAGGCGCGTTGCCGAGCCACGATGCGACGGTCTGGCGAAACACGATCAGAGCGGCCTTGAGATCGGAACCGCTGGCAGCCTGCGATGACGCGAGGCTTTGCTCCATGAACAGACCGGAATTGCGGAACGCCGTTTTCAGCGCGTCGCCGGTCAAATTCTCACTGAGCGGCGTGCGCTGCGCGAGCAATTGCGCGGCGGCCTGTTGCAGGGTCTGCGGCAACGTCTGCGATGACGCGGCCACACCGAGATTTGCGAACAGCGGCGACAGGCTGCCCTGACGCGCGGCAGCGGTCTGCACTGCAGCCGAGACAGCAAGTGCTTCAAGGTTGGTCAGCACACGGCCTGCTGCGGCGGTTTGCACCGGCACGTCGGCCTTTGGCACGCTGACGGTATCCACCTTCGCGGCACCCGTGGATGCGGACGACGGCGCATCACCCTCGCCCGGCACGATCTGAAGCCGCACGCCCTGCGGCGTCTGCGACACCGCCAGTTGCAGCGTCTGGCCGGGCTGCAACGGCACTTCGGACAGCACCTGGATGGTCAGGTTCGCAATCGCGATGCGGACCAGATTGGCATCGAGCTGCTTCAGCACGGTCGCGGCGATCACGGTGCCCGGCTGCAAGGCAACGCCTGCCGCCACGCCCTGGGCTGCGACAACCGGAAAGACGGGATTGATGGCGATCGACATGCTGGGGGCCTTGTTCGGCCGCCAAGCTAGCCCAGCGTCGTAAACGTCTTGTTAACCGAACCCATAGCGGAGAGGCTTACGCGTTTACGATGTTGTCCCGACTATGAGAACGCCTTCAGCACCCGCGCTGCGGCCTCGAAATCCTTCAGCCGTGTAGCACGCCGGGCCTCGACCTCATCGTCCGCGCCCCATTTCTCGCGATTCCAGTCCTCGTCCACATGCGCTGCCGCCCAGACCTGCGCCCCATCCAGCACGCCATGCTTCAGCGCCAGCGCCAGCATCGCCGAGCCGGTGATCGTGGTGACCACATGAAACGCGCCGACCGGCCACGCCTCGGTGGGCAATGCGCCGCGTGCCGCAGCTACGGCGGTGTCCGGCTGGCGCACATGAATCACGCCTTCGGTCAGGATGAAGTGCGCGCCGAGCACATCAGCCGCCCAGCGCAGCACCGGGTCCCAGTGCTCGGCCTGCCGCGCGATCAGGGCTTCGGGAAAACCGGCGCGATAGAACAAGAGATCCGTCTCGAAATACTTGGCGGCATCGTCGGCTACCGCTGGAACATCCTTTGCGACACCGTCGATCACGCTGTTGGCCAGCCGCGTCAGCGGCATCGCCATCGGATCGATGTCGTCCTTCTGGGCCTCCCACTCCGCCGCCATCGCCTCGGCGAGGTCGCGCGTCGGCGCTGCGAGCGGATTTCGGCCCGGGGTGCGAACCGGCTTGCCATCGAGCGTCACCGCGAAGCCGTCCGGCCCCTCAGTCACACCCGCGCTGGTATAGAAGCGCTTGCGCAGCGGCGTGCGCGAGGACTTGCGCGAAGCCTCGCGCGGATCGAGCGGCGATTTGCCGGCAACTTCATCGAACAGTTCGCGCATTCACTCGCTAGCCTTCTAATTTTCTGGGCATGACCTCTTCCGAAAACCGGTATCCACTTTCGGGGTCATGTCCTACTGGTTAGCACACTGGCGCGAATACGCCGCCCGCTGGTTCGGATTCAGGCCCCATGCCGCGCCATCATCAAGACAGCGTGCGACGCGGTCGCTGAACGACGGACGGCGCTCGCGCTTCAACACCCGCTTTGGCGGCGTGTCCTGAGTCACGTATCCCGGTGTGGTGTTCTGCAACGCGAACGGCGGTGGCGAATTCATCTGCGGCACCGTCGGCACCACGATCGGTGGCGGCGGTGGCGGCGGCGCGACCGGAAAAGGAATCACGGGCTGATTGTTCACGCCGCCCGGCGGAAAGACCTGCGCCTGCGCAAAACCGGAAACGATCACGGACAACGCGAGGACGATTGCGAATGCGGTTCTTTTCATCACGATCATATCGTTACCCCGGACAGCAGCGGCAAGAGGATCACCCTTGAGTGATCACTCCTCCGGCGCGTTCTCGATCGGATCGAAGCGATCTGCCTCAAGGCCGAGCAGGTTCCACGATTGCAGCATGTGCGGCGGCAGCGGCGCGGTGACGTCGATGAATCCGCCGCGTGGATGCGGTATCACGATGCGTCGCGCCAGCAGATGCAGCCGCTTCTGCAGGCCGCCGGGAAGTTCCCAGTTTTCCTTGTTGAAGTATTTCGGATCGCCCACGATGGCGTGATCGATATGCGCCATGTGCGCGCGCAACTGATGGGTGCGCCCGGTCACCGGCTTCAGCGACACCCAGCACAACTTCTGCGCGGAAGCTTCCACGACCGCGTAATAGGTCACCGCATGGGCCGCGCCCTCATCGCCATGCGCCGCGACGCGCATGATGGAATCTTCTTCGCTCTCGTCCTTCGCGAGGTAAGTCGAGATACGGCCCTGCTTCGGCTTCGGCACGCCGGCCACCAGCGCCCAGTAGATCTTGCGCGCGGAGCGATGACGGAACGAACCCGTGAGCGCTGTCGCGGCAAACCGCGTCTTGGCGATCAGGAGACAGCCGGAGGTCTCGCGATCGAGACGGTGGACCAGACGCGGCTTCTGGCCCTTGGCGTCGCGCATCGCTTCCAGCATCAGGTCGACATGCTTGGTCATGCCGGAACCGCCCTGCACCGCGAGACCGGCGGGCTTGTTCAGCACCATAACGTCGGCATCCTCGAACAGGATCATCTTGCGCAATTCGTCGAGCGTCTTGGTCGCGGCCTCCGACAATTCACCGCCGACTTTCGGCGCGTCGAGCTTCAGCGGCGGAATGCGAACGCTCTGGCCTTCCTCAAGGCGATCCTTGCTGTCGGCGCGCTTGCCGTTGATGCGCAGTTCGCCTTTGCGGACGATGCGCTGGATATGGGAGAATGACAGGCCCGGAAAGCGATGCTCAAGAAAGCGATCCACGCGCATGTTGTTCTCGTCGGCGGTGACGATCACGGTCTGCACCTTCGTCGGCAACGGCGGCGGCGCGGGCTTCTCTTCTCTCACGGGCTCAGGACGTGGCTCGCGCATCGGCTTCGCCGAACGCGAAAACTCCGCAGCCGGACGGCGCGGCGAAAACGCAGCGCCAGGGCGCTTGTCCGATCCGCGGTCGCCGAACGACGGCTTGCCCGAACCGCGTTTGTCGGATGAGCGTTTGTCGGTGGAGCGCTTCGCTCCGCGCTTGTCGCCGCGCTCCGATTTCTTGGCGAGGGGTTTTTTGACGCGGCGGCTCATGATCGGCCCTCGGTTTGAAACAGCCCTTCAAGGGCGTGATCGATTTTTATGTCTGCAGGCAGCCTGATGCCGAACATCGTTGTCAGCGTCGAACGCAGCTCAACGACATTGGACAACGTCTGCTTCTCGACGGCGCCATCGGGATGACGGATCGACAGCAGGGTGTTGTTGAGAATCTGGCGACGGTCGGCGGTCGGACGCGCGACAACGAGATTTCTGACAAATTCCGAGGCCGGATAGGTCGAGACCTGCCAGTTGGCCGCTTCGAAATCGACTGGATAATAATCGACGCTGTCGAAGCTGTAGACCGGCCGCCAATTGTCGCCAAGCTTCACTTCAAGATGAAGCGCGTCACCGATCGGGACCACGCGGTAGGTCTGGTGCGGCGTCGCCTGCTCCTCGGGCGTGTCGAGGCGCAGCGGTGCTGTCGGCGTCATCGCCCCGAACGCAACATCGCTCAGATACCAGATCCCTTTGACGGCCACGTTCAGCGTCATGTGACCACGCTGCGGCATGGCCTCGGGCGGCTGCATCCAGCGGACCCGCGCCATCCTCAGACGCGCATCGAATCCCAGCGCCTTGAGCACAAGACGCAGATACTGGTTCTGCTCGTGGCAATAGCCGCCGCGTCCATCGTGAATGATCTTGTTCTCGATGGTCGCGGGATCGATCACCACCGGCAGACCGGCAAACGAATTCAGGTTTTCAAACGTGATCGCCCGCTGATGCAGCAGGATAATGCGCGTCAGAACGTCGAGCGCCGGCGTGCGCGGCCCATCGAAACCGATGCGCGCAAAATAAGCGTCGAGATCGACCTTAAAATCGGTCAAGCGTTGCGTTCCCTTCTCAGCTTCGCCCAGTAGTCGAGCCGCTTGCGAATCTCGCGCTCGAAGCCGCGGTCCGGCGGATCGTAGAATGTCTGGCGTCCGAGCGCTTCGGGGAAGTAGTCCTGCCCCGAAAACGCTTCCGGCGTGTCGTGATCGTATTCGTAGCCGCCGCCATAGCCTTCGGACTTCATCAGCTTGGTAGGCGAATTGAGAATGTGCTTGGGCGGCAAGAGCGAGCCGCCCTCCTTCGCCGTGCGCATGGCCGCCTTGTACGCCACATAGCCGGCGTTGGATTTCGGCGCGGTGGCGATATAGATCACCGCTTGCGCAATCGCGAGCTCGCCCTCGGGGCTGCCGAGAAAATCATAGGCGTCCTTGGCCGCGTTGCAGATCACCAGCGCCTGCGGATCGGCAAGGCCAATGTCTTCCACCGCCATGCGCACCACACGGCGCGCGAGAAACAGCGGGTCTTCGCCTGCATCCAGCATGCGTGCGAGATAATAGAGTGCGGCGTCGGGGTCGGAACCACGCACGGATTTATGCAACGCCGAGATCAGGTTGTAATGACCGTCGGCGGACTTGTCGTAGATCGGCGCGCGGCGCTGGAGAATTTCCTGCAACTGCGCGGCATTGAACACCTCGTCGGCGCGCGCGGCCCGCCAGACTTCTTCCGCCAGCGTCAGTGCAGCGCGGCCATCACCATCCGCCATCCGCACCAGCACGGCGCGGGCTTCCGCGTCGAGCGGCAGCTTCCTGCCTTCGACTTCTTCCGCGCGCGCGTAAAGCTTCTCGACCGCCTCGGTGTCGAGCGACTGAAACACCAGAACCCGCGCACGCGACAGAAGCGCCGCGTTGAGTTCGAACGACGGATTTTCCGTGGTGGCGCCGACCAGCACCACCGTGCCGTCTTCCATCACCGGCAGAAACGAGTCCTGCTGCGCGCGGTTGAAGCGATGCACCTCGTCCACGAACAACAGCGTGCCCTTGCCCATTTCGCGGCGGGCGCGCGCGGCATCGAACACCTTCTTTAAGTCGGCGACCCCGGAGAACACGGCGGAAATCTGCTCGAATTCAAGTTCGGTGGCATCCGCCAGCAGCCGCGCCACCGTGGTCTTGCCCGTGCCGGGCGGGCCCCAAAACACCAGCGAACCAAGCGTACGCGTTTCCAGCATGCGTGTCAGCGCGCCATCGGGCCCGAGGATGTGATCCTGCCCGACCACGTCGGCAAGTGTCCGCGGCCGCAGCTTGTCCGGCAGCGGACGCGGCGCGTCCTGCTCCATGCCGGCTGCGGCGAAGAGGTTCGCGGAAGGCTGTGGTCGCTTCGGGCTCATCCCCCCAGCACAACCGACAATTGCTGGCCGCCACGAATCACCGTGATGCGCCAGAGACGCGCGCCTTCGCTCGCGAGCTTGTCCAGATCGCCGGTGCGGCCGATTTTCTGACCGTTCACGGCGGCGATCACATCACCCTTCTTGAATCCGACATTCGCCGCGATTGCATTGTCGGGCAAATCCGTCACGACCACGCCCTCGATGCTTGAATCGAGCTTCAATTCGTCGGCCAGCGCCGGCGAGATGTTGGCGACCTTCGCCCCCTGGAACGGCGAGCGCGCCTTGATGACGATCTCGTCGCGACCGGTGTCCGGCGCGGTTTCCAGCGCGATCGCAAGCTTGAGCGGCTTGCCGCCGCGCAGCACCTCGACTTGCGCTGTGCCGCCGAGCGGACGCGTCGCGAAGCGATAGTCGAACGCGTTCGGATCGTCGATCACCTGACCGTCGATGGACACGATCAGGTCGGACAGTTTCAAGCCGGCCTTTGCCGACGGACTTCCCGTGGTGACATTGGCCACCAGCGCGCCGGTCGGCCGCTTCAGCCCAAGCGTCTCTGCGATTTCGGGCGTCACCGCCTGCAGGCGCGCGCCGAGCCATGGACGCTTCACGGCGTTGCCGCCGCCCTTGGCGGAGGCGACGACCACGCGCACCATATTGGCCGGAATCGCAAAGCCGATGCCTTGCGAACCGCCGGAGCGCGAGAAGATCGCGGTGTTCACGCCGACCAGCTTGCCGGTCATGTCCACCAGCGCGCCACCGGAATTGCCGGGATTGATCGCCGCGTCGGTCTGGATGAAGAACTGATAATCGGTGATGCCAACCTGCGTGCGCGCCAGCGCCGAGATGATGCCGTGAGTGACGGTCTGTCCAACACCGAACGGATTGCCGATGGCGATGACAACGTCACCGACCAGCGCGTCGTCGGAGTTCGCGAAATCGAGGGTCGTGAATTTCTCCTTCACGTCCTTCAGGCGCAGGATCGCCAGATCGGTGCGGCTGTCCTTCAGCACGATCTCGGCCTCGAACTCACGCTTGTCGGAGAGCGAGACCTTCACCTGATCCGCACCCTCGATGACGTGGTTGTTGGTGACCACGAGACCTGATGCATCGACCATCACACCGGAACCGAGCGAACGCAGCATCTGCTCCGGCTGCTTGCCCGGTACGCCGAAGAAGCGGCGGAACATCGGATCGTCCAGCATTGGATTGCGCGGAGCGGCTTTTGCCGCATAGACGTTCACCACCGCCGGCTGCACGCGTTGAACGATCGGCGCATACGACAAGCGAAGCTGCGTCGGAGACTGCGGAACAAGACGATCCTGCGCGACGGCAGGTGCGGCGAGAAGCGAGGAAACGAAGAGCGCAATGAACGCGCGGACGACGATCATGAAAACAATCCTGAACCTGATGCCAAAGATAAAATCGCGCCAATATGGCGAAAGAAGTCTCAATTACGCGGGCTGCGGCTGCCTCGACGGACGCGGCGCGCCTGATTGCGCGTTGCCTTTCTTGCCTGCCGATGCGGCGTCAATCCGGGCGCGATTCTCATCACCCCACTGCTTGAGCGCATCGATCACCGGCCGCAGCCGTTGTCCCGTCTCGGACAGCTCATAATCCACCCGCGGCGGAACCTCGGCATACACCTTGCGGATGATCAGGTCATCCTCCTCAAGGGCGCGAAGCTGCTTTGTCAGCATCCGTTGGGTCACGTTCGGGAGCCGCTTGCGCAGTTCGCCGAAGCGCAGCCGCCCCTCCTGCAGGTGATAGAGGATGACCCCCTTCCACTTGCCGTCGATCAGATCGAGCGTGACCTCCACCGAACAGCCGGGCGCACAGCCGAAATCCTGTCGTTTCATAAGGGATTTTCCATTGGTATCCGAATGGTCACTATATCCCCGAAATGACAGTACTTGCAAATAGGACGCGGGCGGGACACCTAGTGTCCCGAAGCCGAAGTTCGCTTGAATTTACAGCACTTTCCGTAGCGAACTTCGGCTTCGACAGGACACTAGGAAATTATGATTGCTAGCGTGGTTTTGGTTCGCAAGTCCGCAAAAGGATACGCAGCAAGAGCGATGCGGACTTGCGAACCACCACGCTAGGCTTGCCGACCAAAAAAGTCCCAGATGGAGCCAGATCAATGAAAGCCGTGGGTTACCGGAAATCGCTGCCGATCGATGCGCCGGATGCGCTGATCGATTTTGAAACCGACAAGCCGGAGCCGCGCGGGCGCGACATCCGCGTCGCGGTGAAGGCGATTTCCGCCAATCCCGTCGATTACAAGGTCCGCAAGCGCGCGGAACCCAAGGCAGGCGATACCAAGATTCTCGGCTTCGACGCGTCTGGCATCGTGGATGCCGTCGGGCCCGACGTGTCGCTGTTCAAGCCGGGCGATGAAGTCTGGTACGCCGGCTCGATCCAGCGTCAGGGCACCAACTCGGAATTTCATCTCGTGGACGAGCGGATCGTCGGCCACAAACCGAAAACGCTGTCCTTCGCGCAGTCGGCTGCCCTGCCCCTGACGTCGATCACCGCATGGGAGTTGCTGTTCGACCGTCTCGGCGTTGCGCCGGGCAAAAGCGTAGATCCGCGCACGCTGCTGATTATAGGCGGCGCCGGCGGTGTCGGCTCGATCCTGATCCAGCTTGCGCGCCGGCTCACCGGCCTCACCGTGGTCGCCACGGCGTCGCGTCCCGAATCCCGCAAATGGTGTCTCGACCTTGGCGCACATCATGTGATCGATCACTCCAAGTCGATGAAAGATCAGATCGATGCGCTCAAGATCCCGCCGGTCGCGCTGATCGCGGCGCTGACCAATACCGAGCAGCACTTCGCGGCACTCGCCGACATCGTCGCGCCTCAAGGCAAGATCGGATTGATCGACGACCCCGCAACGCCGCCGAACGTGATGTTGCTGAAAGGCAAGGCCGTATCGCTGCATTGGGAATCAATGTTCACGCGCTCATCGTTCCAGACCGACGACATGATCGCGCAACATAACCTGCTCGACGATGTCGCCAGCCTGATCGACAACGGCGTGCTGCGCACCACGCTCGACAAGGTGCTCGGCAAGATCAACGCGGCCAACCTCAGGCAGGCGCACACATTGCTGGAAGGCGGACGCTCCACCGGCAAGCTGGTGCTTGAAGGCTGGTAAGCCGTTCTCGCGCGCAGGCGCCGCCAAATAAAAACCTCCGGCAGGGCATTGCCGGAGGTCGGGAGATTTTCTGAGAAACTGTGTCGGTATCCGCAATCGGGAACGGCGGTCAGCGCCGCCGCGCTATAAGCGGACCATGCCTTAATTACCTTATTTAGTCAAACAATCCGCGCATATCTCCCCTCACGTTTGCGTGTGCGGTGCGGGATCTGTTTGTTCGATATCGCCGATCGCGCCTCGCCCGCTTCTTGTCCGGGGCATGACCTTCTCGGAAAAACTGCTTTCTGCTTTCGTGGTGAGGCCGAAGAAAAACCCCGGCAGTTGCCTGCCGGGGTTCTTTTTTGTTCAGGTGATTATCGCCGTTAAGCGATTACCAGGTGCGGCGGACGCGGAAGTTGCCGGACAGGATGCCCTGATCCTTGAACTCGTAAGCACCGGCTGGCTTGAAGAGACCAGCTGCACCCGCTGCCACGGCAGTGGTGCCACCCGTGTTGCTCTGGTCGAGTGTCGTGTACATCACTTCGCCGGAGAACGTCAGGTTGCGGACCGGAGTCCAGGCCGTACGCGAACCGACCTGCCAGATGTTGAAGTCCGGGTTGCAGGTGCTGCCCGCGGCGTAGAACGCAGCAGTGTTCGTGCAGAAGATCGTGGTGGCGTTGCTGTTGTAGTCGACATGCGTGTAGCTGCCGAACACGGTGGTCTGCCAGTTTGGCGACCAGTTATGCTCGTAACCACCGCGGAAGCCCCACACCTTGGTCTTCTCGATCGAGCCGTTGGTGGTGTAGACGCCGTCGAACAACGCAAGCGACGCGAACGACTGGTAGAACGCCGGGCTCGACGTGCCAGAGTTGTTGAACGCGTCGAAGTTGTTGCCCGTGGTGCCGCCGATCACGTACTTCGGAGCGCCGTCCGAGTAAGTGGCTTCCAGCGAAAGCTTGTCGCCGGGACCGGTTGGCAGGCTCTTCAGCTGAAGGCCGCCCGCGATCGCGAAGCCCCATTCATCGCTTGGATGACCGGTTGGTTCGGTGGTGCCGTAGTAGTTGGCGTGGATGTTGTGGAGACCGCCGGAGAGCTGGGCCGTGAAGGCGGCCTGGTCGATGCGGACGTTACCGACGAAATCAGGCGAAACGTTTCCACCGGACGCGTTGGTGTAGGCACCGGTGAAGAAGTTGGTCGCGGTCGAGGCAATAGCGCCGTTGAAGATCGGAGCGCGGTTGATGACGCGGTTGTCTTCGATGCCGACCTGAGCCGAAATGCCGTTGCCGAACTGCCAGGTGTAGGCAATCTGGTTGATGCCGGTGGCGTTGTCGTAGCCGCCGATCAGGTTGGAGGTGTTGAGGCCGACAGGCGAACCGCCCCAAGGCGTCTGGAAGGCGGAGATAGCCTTACCGAGGGTGAATCCGGCGAACTGGATGAAGCCGAAGTCCATGGTGAGGACACCGGAAGACGGGCCTTCGCCGGAGGTGTGCTGGAAGTTGCTCGACCAGTAGGTGCGGACCACGCCGTACTCGGTGCCGGTGCGGGTGTCGATGTTCAGGCTGGTACGCGCGCGGGTGACGAAGTAGTCCGACGCCCGGTTCTGCAGGCCGGTGTTGCCGCTGTTGTTCCAGGCTGGCTGATGATGCGCAGTGCCGTTGACCGTCACGTCGAGCTGAACGTAGCCGCCCAGCTTGATGCAGGTGTCGGTGCCGGGAATGTAGTAGAAACCAGCTCCATACAGGGAGCAGATCTTCACGTACTGGACCGCTTTCGCCTTGACGGGAAGATCAGCCGCCTGTGCACCCGAGGCAGCAGCCAACATGGCCGCCGAACCCAGGATAAGGCTCTTAATCTTGCTCATAAAACCTCCAAAATTGTTCAATTGAGGAAAGGTCCGCTTCCCGTGGCGCTAGCCACCCCACAGCCCCTTGATCCCCGCTTACCGCCGGTTGCTTCGCCTTCGGGCGAGATCACCAGCGAGTCACCCGACGTCTCCGGCTGACGGGGCGACAATGCCTGCAAGCATCAGCTGATTAAAATAATTGATTTACTCATGCTTTTATTTGGCCGCGATCATGTGCTTTCCTCGCAACATCATGTCAGTGGGGTGACAGATCCGGTGATTGCAATGAGTGAAGGGCTGGCATATTTTCCTGCATTCCTTCGACAAGGTAGAAAATAAATGGCTGGCAGACTCCCCGCCAAGAAAATTTCATCTCAGCGTCATATTGCGAGCCCGCGCAGCACGGCGCACAACGCGACTCCGATGGGACCAGACGACGCTCTGGTCCGGCAGTTCATCTGGGATGTTATTTCGATCAACACCCATCTCGAGGAAATCCGTTCCAACTGGGCGCGAATGCTGGACATCACCTGTCCACAATGGCTGATCCTGATGGCGGTCAACGATCTCGATCAGGGCAAGGGGATTTCAGTCAGGGAGGTCTCGACAAAACTTCACGTCGATCCGTCCTTCGTCACGACTCAAACGAAAAGTCTTGAAAAGCACGGCTTCATGCGCCGCGTTGCATCCAAGGAAGACGCCCGCGTCGTGCTGATGTCGCTGACCGACAAGGCGCACAAGCAGATCGCGAACCTCTATTCGCAGCAGGTGGTCGCCGACAATCTCGTCTTCTCGGATTTCTCCACGCAGACGTTCCGCGACCTCACCGACAAGCTCTCGACACTCAAGAGCCGCCTCGCGAAGGCCGCGCAAATGATCGCCGCGGAGAACTGACCGTCAGGCGTCCGCGGGCACAAGCGCCCGTGCCAGACGGGCCGCTATCCAGTCGAAGACAAACTCGTTGCCGATGGTCGGATTATCGGACTGGCCATGCGCCGAGGCCGTCTCGGCGGATGCGAACACCTTCAGCGTCACATCAGCGCCTTCGTCCTTCAGCGCGGCGCACAGGGCGACGGCATGGCGAGTATCCAGCCAGTCATGCTCGCCGAAGGTCATCAGGATCGGACATTTGATGCTGGTGATGCCGCCATGTCGCTTCAGCCTGCGAATTTCGTCGCCGATGGTGTCCTGACCGCCGTCACCGGGCATCCATTGCGACGCCGTCACCCGCTGGTGCATGTCCCAGATTCCGGCATCGCACACCGCCGCGGCGAACCGGTCGTCGAGACCGGCCGCACGTGAGGCATAGGCCGCGCCCAGACCGCCGCCAAAAATAGCGATCCGCTGTTCGTCGATATCGCCGCGCGCGACCAGATAGTCCACGCAGCAGCTGATCGCCGTCTCGATCTCGTATCGCACCATTCCCTTGATCCTGGGTGCGCTGCCCTGCCCCGGCAAATCGGCCAGCAACAGCGACAGACCGCGCGAATGAGCCTGCCGGAGCAGCGTGTGCAGATGCTCATCCTTGAAGTGATCCGATCCGCCGACGCAGACAACGACGGGCGCCCGCGCATCCGCTCCGGGCGCGCGCAGGAAATAAGCTTCGACGAAGCCGCCCTCGAAGCAGGGAATCCGGACCAGCTCGCCGCCGGATGGCTGATGCGTGACGACAAGATACGAACAGGCCCGCATCCGCTCGAGCACATCGGCGCGGCGACGATCGTCAAGCTTCAGGAAGACTTCCGAGGTCCGGTAATAGTTGGAGGCCCGCAGCCAGTTACTGAGCGCCGAATGGATATTGCCGGCGGCGCGCGCGTGGTCGCCGCGCACCTTGCTGGTATCGGCAATGGTCTTCCAGGCGCGATACCAGCTCTCGTCGTCACCGGCCGCGATCCGGCTCGCCGTCAGGAAGCATTCCGAGATTGTGCTGCCGCCCTCCTGCGCCGACCCCAGCACGCGCATGAACTGAAGGCTGTAATCCTCATTGTCGGGCCAGTGCATCCAGCCGCCCGGCTCAAAGCGCGGCGGCGAGAGGTGGGCGGGTCTGTCGTTCAAGAGTGCAGTCCACACGATGAAATCAGCCAGTAAATGAGACCGGCGGCGAGTCCGCTCGATCTAGAAAGAGAGCTGTCGCAAACAAGACGAGCAGGCGTGTTGCAATGCAGCCATGAGCATGGCCATACAAATACGACAGAGGTGTTACATGCGTATGACAGCGCACTCCTTCCCCCGACTTTCGCGTGCGACATGACGTGCCGGCGTTCGCCCTGAGAAAATTCTTTCGGACGACCGGGAAAATCGGAATTGCTATTCTACTTACGCAATCGTCTGGATGATTCCGCCTTCGGCCCGTAGAGCTGCACCGTTGGTGACCGAGGCCTCGCGAGAACTGACATAAACCACCATGTTGGCGATCTCGTCGACGCTGGCGAAGCGCTGGATCAGCGAGGTGCCGCGATGCTGCCTGACGAACTGGGAGGCCGCCTCGTCTACTGACTGACCGTTCTGTTTCGCCAGATCCTTCACAAATGTCTCGACGCCTTCCGACATGGTTGGCCCCGGCAGCACCGCATTGACGGTGACGTTGGTGCCCTTGGTCAGTTCCGCGAGCCCGCGCGAGACGCCGAGCTGCGCCGTCTTGGTGACGCCGTAGTGGATCATTTCCCTTGGAATACTGAGCCCGGATTCAGACGAAATGAAAACGATGCGGCCCCAGTTGCGCTTCAGCATCCCCTGCATGTAGGCACGCGACAGCCGCACGCCGGACATCACGTTCACCTCGAAAAAGCGAGTCCAGTCCGCATCGGAAATCTCGAAAAAGTCCTTCGGCTCGAAGATGCCGGCGTTGTTGATGAGAATGTCTGCATCCGGCACGGCCGCGACCAGCGTGGCGCAGCCATCGGCGGTTGAGACGTCTGCGCCGACGCCGCGCGCCTTGGCTCCCGGCACCGCCTTGAGGATGGCAGCAGCAGCGGCATCGGCTTTCGCCTGGGTGCGGCCGTTGACCACGACGCTCGCCCCTGCCCCGGCAAGACCCCGGGCGATGGCCAGCCCGATGCCGCCGGTCGAGCCGGTAACGATTGCGGTGGTGCCTGAAAGATCGATTTTCATGGAGAGCTCCTTTGCTATGGAGCTCCATATGGCGGTCGAATCCGCGAATGCCACGGCAGGATCGTGTCCTGCGGTTCATGGCATTGTTGCCCCGCAGGAAAGCATCTCACGACAAAAAAAGCGGCGCACGAGGCGCCGCCTTCTGCCGATTGATGACCGTCTCACAAGCTTACCTGCCGCCTGCCCGCTCCAGGATCGTCGCCATTTCGGTGTAGCCGCGGCGGCGGGCGTGAACGAGTGGCGTGATGCCGTCGCGATCCGCGATGTTGACGTCGGCACCGGCCTCGACCAGCAAGCGCACGATGTCGGTGTGAATCTTGCCGCCGTCACTGAGGATCACGGCCTCGATCAGCGCAGTCCAGCCGAGCCGGTTGACATGATCGATCTTGATTCCGGTGCCAAGAAGGATCTTCACGGTCTCCGGATGTCCATGATGCGCGGCTGGTATCAACGCCGTGCCGCCATAGCGATTGGTGCTGGCCAGATCTGCTCCAGCCTGAAGCGTCATTTTCAGTATCTCGTTACGGCCTTCCGCGCCGGCATAGAGAAACGGCGTATCGGACATCGAATCCCTCGCGTTGACGTCGGCGCCGGCGGCAATCAGAAGCCGCGCCACTTCGACATGATTGCCATGAGTGGCAAGCAGCAACGGCGTGCGGCCGTCGCGATCGCGCGCCTCCACGTTCGCTCCAGATGACAGCAAGGCCGTCACCTGCGCAGCGTCCCCGCGCGCCGAGGCCATCAGAATATCCGAACTGGTATCGGCGACGGACACAGCGATGCTCCCTCCGGTCATGACCGCGACGATGCAACCGGCCAAAACAAAACGAGCGGCGCAATGCGCCGCTCGTGAAATTCTTGCAGTTAATTGAGAGATCACGCCGCTTCCGACGACGTCTCCTGCACCGGGCCCGAATCCTGACCCTTGGCATCGACGTCGCGGTCAACGAACTCGATCACAGCCATCGGCGCGTTGTCGCCGTAGCGGAAACCAGCCTTGATGATGCGGGTGTAGCCGCCCTGACGATCCTTGTAACGGGGCGCCAGAACGTCGAACAGCTTCTTGACCTGATCGCGGTCGCGCATTTCGCTAATCGCCTGACGGCGCAGCGCGAGGCCGCCCTTCTTGCCGAGCGTGACCAGCTTCTCGACGATCGGGCGAAGCTCCTTCGCCTTCGGCAAGGTGGTGACGATCTGCTCGTGCTTGATCAGCGCGGCGCACATGTTGGCGAACATGGCCTTGCGGTGTTCTGCAGTGCGGTTGAGTTTCCGATGAACCTTGCCGTGACGCATAATCTATTTCCTCAATGATGACTTGCCGCGACGGTTCGTCGGACATGCTGCTCAGGTGGGCTGCCTGCGTTCGCCCAGTGTAAAAGATCAAGCGTGAAGGCCGGAAGTGATCCGGCCATCACACCGATCTGCTTAGTAGTGATCCTCGAAGCGCTTGGCCAGCTCGTCGATGTTCTCCGGCGGCCAACCGGGCACTTCCATGCCGAGGTGCAGACCCATCTGGGCGAGCACTTCCTTGATTTCGTTCAGCGACTTGCGGCCGAAGTTCGGGGTACGGAGCATTTCCGCTTCCGACTTCTGCACGAGATCGCCGATGTAGACGATGTTGTCGTTCTTCAGGCAGTTTGCCGAACGAACCGACAGTTCGAGCTCGTCGACCTTCTTGAGGAACGCAGGGTTGAAGGCGAGATCCGGAATGATCTCGGCAGCAACCTCCTTGCGGGGCTCCTCGAAGTTCACGAACACGTTGAGCTGATCCTGCAGGATGCGCGCCGAGTAAGCGAGCGCGTCGTCCGGCGAGATCGCGCCGTTGGTTTCAATCGTCAGCGTCAGCTTGTCGTAGTCCAGGATCTGGCCTTCGCGGGTGTTCTCGACCTTGTAGGACACCTTGCGAACCGGCGAGAACAGGCTGTCCACCGGAATGAGGCCGATCGGCGCGTCTTCCGGACGGTTGCGCTCGGCGGCGACGTAGCCCTTGCCGGAGTTCACGGTGAACTCCATGCGGATCTCAGCGCCCTCGTCGAGGGTGCAGATCTGCAGATCGGGGTTCAGCACGACGACATCGCCGACGGTCTGGATGTCGCCCGCGGTCACGACGCCCGGGCCCGACTTCTTCACGACCATGCGCTTCGGGCCTTCGCCCTGCATCTTGATCGAGATGTCCTTCACGTTGAGCACGATGTCGGTCACGTCCTCGCGCACGCCGGCGATCGAGGAGAACTCGTGCAGCACGCCGTCGATGTGAACCGACTGCACGGCAGCGCCCTGCAGCGACGACAGCAGCACGCGGCGAAGCGCGTTGCCGAGCGTCTGGCCGAAGCCACGCTCGAGCGGTTCAGCGATGACGGTTGCGAAACGGGTCGGATCCGAACCAGGCGTTACGTTGAGCTTGTTCGGACGAATGAGTTCTTGCCAATTTTTCTGGATCGTCACTTGTTCACCCATGCCATCAAAATCACTGGCGTTGGAGGTTTTGCGGCGCGGGAGCGACCCGCGTCATCGCATCTCAAAAGCAACGCGGGCACATATTGCCCGCGGCAGTCCAAACAATCAGACGCGCCGACGCT
This sequence comes from Afipia massiliensis, assembly GCF_014203115.1. Classification (GTDB taxonomy): domain Bacteria; phylum Pseudomonadota; class Alphaproteobacteria; order Rhizobiales; family Xanthobacteraceae; genus Afipia; species Afipia massiliensis. The sequence goes on from NZ_JACHIJ010000002.1 coordinate 699,520, forward strand.
TGCGCGGACGGCAACCGTTGTGCGGGATCGTGGTCACGTCACGGATCGAGGTGACGGTGAAGCCTGCGGCCTGCAGAGCGCGCAGCGCCGATTCACGGCCCGAACCCGGACCAGCGACTTCGACTTCCAGCGTGCGCATGCCGTGTTCCTGCGCCTTCTTCGACACGTCTTCGGCAGCAACCTGCGCCGCATACGGAGTCGACTTGCGCGATCCCTTGAAGCCCATCGTTCCGGCCGACGACCAGGCAATGGTGTTGCCCTGCGCGTCGGTGATGGTGATGGTGGTGTTGTTGAACGACGAATTCACGTGCGCGATGCCGGATGCGATGTTCTTGCGTTCACGACGGCGGACGCGGGTAGCTTCTTTAGCCATAGTCATTTCCTTCAAGCGCGTCCGTGGTGCCAGACGCTGGGGAATTTCAGGTGATCACCCGGCCATGACGACCGGGTCGGTTTGGTAGAAACGAAAATTACTTCTTCTTGCCGGCGATGGCCTTGGCAGGACCCTTGCGCGTGCGCGCGTTGGTGTGGGTCCGCTGACCACGCACCGGAAGGCCGCGGCGATGACGCAGGCCGCGATAGCAGCCGAGGTCCATCAGGCGCTTGATGTTCATGCCGACTTCGCGGCGGAGGTCGCCCTCGACCAGATAGTCGCGGTCGATCATTTCGCGGATCTGCAAGACTTCCGCGTCGCTCAGCTGCGACACGCGGCGATCGAGCGGGATCTTGACCTGCTCCATGATCTCGGCAGCGTTCTTCTGGCCGATGCCATGAATGTACTGAAGCGCGATCAGAACGCGCTTGTTGGTCGGAATGTTGACGCCTGCAATACGGGCCACGGTCTTCGCTCCTGTCACCGTCCGTCACGGACTGGCTTGTCTCATTGGTCTCTGTGTCGGGCGGGTGTCCACAAACGCGAACACGACGCCCTCCCCATTTTCTTTTCGGGGCCCGGCATCGTCTGAAACTATCCGACTGGATGCGGGCTTATTAATGTATTCAGCGGCGTTTCGTCAACCGTTTGACAGCTTTAGCGCGCTTTTTAGTGGCCTTTTTGGCCACTTTTCGGGTCTTCGCGGCCTTGGTTCCGGAGGCTCGGCTTTTGGCCTTCGCAGCGGTCTTTTTACCGCTCTTAACAGCCTTACTGGCCGGTTTCGCGGCCTTTTTGGTCTTCTTGACCTTCTTGGCGGGTGCCTTGGCAGCCTTCTTGGCGGCCTTCTTAGCCGCTTTCTTGGCAGTCTTTGCCGGGGCCTTGCCAGCCACCTTGCCCGGCTTGGCGGTTTTCCGGGCGGTTTTCTTTGCGGCCTTGGCCGCCGAATCGGCCGCTTCCAGCGCGGACAGAACCCGGTTGATGGCCACTGTCACCTGCTCGATGGTCATCATGCCGTCGACGGTGATGAGCTTGCGCTTCTCCGAATAGTAGTGAACCAGCGGCTCGGTCTGAGCGCGATAGCTGGCCAGACGCTTGGAAAGCACCTCCGGCGTATCGTCGATGCGAACCTCTTCACCGCGCTCGCGCATCTGCGCGACCCGGTTTTCGACGCGCTCCAGCAATGCGCTCTCATTCACGCGCAGCTCGACGACGGCGTCGAGCTTGAGGTGCTTCTTCTTCAACAGTTCGTCCAGCGCCTGCGCCTGCGGCACGGTGCGCGGAAAGCCGTCGAGGATGAAGCCCTTCTTCGCGTCCGGTTCTTCGATGCGATCGGCAATGATTCCGACCACGACTTCATCCGGCACCAGCGCGCCGCTGGCCATAATGTCTTTCGCCTTGAGGCCGATGGGCGTTCCGGCTGCAACCGCGGCACGCAACATCTCACCGGTGGAGAGCTGAACGATACCGTGCTTGTGAACCAGTCGTTGCGCCTGCGTTCCCTTGCCCGCCCCCGGCGGCCCGAGAAGAATCAACCTCATTTACGGCGGCCCCTCAATTTCGATTTACGGATCAGCCCTTCATACTGGTGCGCCAGCAAATAGCCCTGCACCTGGGCGACCGTATCCATCGTCACGCTGACGACAATCAGCAGCGACGTGCCTCCGAGATAGAACGGCACCGACGCGTAGGAGATCAGGATTTCAGGCACCAGACAGACGATCGCGAGATAGATCGCACCGACCACGGTGATACGCGACAGCACGTAGTCGATGTACTCGGCGGTGCGCTCGCCCGGACGGATGCCCGGAATGAAGCCGCCATGCTTCTTGAGATTGTCTGCGGTCTCGGTCGGGTTGAACACGATCGCGGTATAGAAGAACGCGAAGAACACAATCATCCCGAGATACAGGAAGAGAAACAGCGGACGGCCGTGACTGAGCTGCGTCGTCAGCCACTGGAACCACTCCGGTCCCTTGCCAGCGTTGAACTGCGCGATGGTCGTCGGCAGCAGCAGCAGCGACGACGCGAAGATCGGCGGAATCACGCCCGCGGTGTTGAGCTTGAGCGGCAGATGCGAGGACTGACCCTCGAACATCTTGTTGCCGACCTGGCGCTTCGGATACTGGATCAGCAGGCGGCGCTGCGCGCGCTCGACAAAAACGATCAGTGCGATAACCGCAACGGCCATCAGGATGATCGCGAGAATCAGGACCGTCGACAGCGCGCCCTGGCGGCCGAGTTCGAGCGTGCCGGCGATTGCCGACGGCAGCTCGGCGACGATGCCGGCCATGATGATCAGCGAAATGCCGTTGCCGATGCCGCGCGAGGTGATCTGCTCGCCGAGCCACATCAGGAACATGGTGCCGCCGACCAGCGTGATCGTGGTCGACAGACGGAAGAACATGCCGGGGTCGGAAACGACGTTACCCGCGCCTTCAAGACCAACAGCGATGCCATAGGCCTGGAACGTCGCAAGCACGACGGTCAGATAGCGCGTGTACTGATTGATGACCTTGCGGCCCGACTCGCCCTCTTTCTTGAGAGCTTCGAGCTGCGGCGACACTGTCGTCAGCAACTGGAGAATGATCGATGCCGAAATGTACGGCATGATGTTCAACGCAAAGATCGCCATGCGGTTGATACCGCCGCCGGCGAACATATTGAACATGCCGAGGATACCGCCGGCCTGCGACTTGAAGATCTGGCTCCAGATGTTCGGATCGATGCCCGGCAGCGGCACATAGGTGCCCAGCCGATAAACAAGCAGCGCACCCAGTGTAAACCAGATGCGCTTCTTGAGCTCGTCAGCCTTCGCGAATGCCGAGAAGTTGAGGTTTGCTGCCAGTTGTTCTGCTGCAGAGGCCATTTTTGATCCCGGTTCTTTCAACTCGCCATGGCCGGGCTTGTCCCGGCCATCCACGCCTTCCTTTGGGCCATCAAAGAAGTAAAGACGTGGATGCCCGGCACAAGGCCGGGCATGACCGAATTTTACGAGGCCTTCCTGTTCGGCTTCTTGGCTGCAGCCTTCTGCGCGGCTGCGTCCTTCGCCGGCGCCAGGATCTTCACCGTACCGCCGGCCTTCTCGACTGCCTCGATCGCGGACTTGGTCGCGCCGTGCACTTCGATGTTCAGCTTGGCCTTGAGTTCGCCACGGCCCAGGAGCCGCACGCCGTCCTTCGAACGGCGCAGCAGACCGGACTTCACCAGCGTCTCCGCGTTGACGGTCGCCTTGGCGTCCAGCTTCTTGGCATCGATGGCTTCCTGAAGACGATCGAGATTGACCTCCGTCAGGTCGAGCCGGAAGATGTTGTTGAAGCCGCGCTTCGGCAGACGGCGATGCAGCGGCATCTGGCCGCCTTCAAAGCCCTTGATGCGGACGCCCGAACGCGCGGTCTGGCCCTTGCCGCCGCGACCTGCCTGCTTGCCCTTGCCGGAGCCAATGCCACGGCCAACGCGCATGCGCTTCTTGCGCGAGCCGCTGTTGTCGGCGATCTCATTGAGCTTCATCGCTTGCTTCCTTACTTCTCGTCGACGACGCGGACGAGGTGCTTGACCTTGTCGATCATGCCACGAATGGCAGGCGAATCCTGCAACTCGGAGACACGGCCGATCTTGTTGAGACGCAGACCGATCAGCGTCGCACGCTGCGCGGCCTGACGGCGGATCGGGCTACCGGTCTGCTCGACCTTGATGGTTTTCGTTGCGGCCTTGGCCATTGTCTAAACTCCAAAACGGCGCGTGAATTATTCCGCGACAGCTTCCGCATCGCCGCCGACGCGGCGGGACTGCAACGTGGAAACCTTGATGTTGCGGCGGTTCGCAACCGAACGCGGCGAATCCTGATGCTTCAGCGCGTCGAACGTCGCGCGAACCATGTTGTAGGGGTTCGACGAACCGATCGACTTCGCCACCACGTCCTGAATGCCGAGCGTCTCGAACACAGCGCGCATCGGGCCGCCCGCGATGATGCCGGTACCGGCGGGAGCGGCGCGCAGATAGACGCGGCCGGCACCATGACGGCCAGCGATGTCGTGGTGCAGCGTGCGGCCTTCGCGCAGAGCAACGCGCGTCAGGTTGCGCTTGGCCGACTCGGTCGCCTTGCGGATCGCTTCAGGCACTTCGCGCGCCTTGCCGTGACCGAACCCGACCCGGCCCTTCTGATCGCCGATGACGACCAGAGCTGCGAAACCGAAGCGCTTGCCGCCCTTGACGACCTTCGCAACACGATTGATGTGGACGAGCTTGTCGACGAACTCGCTGTCGCGCTCTTCCCGATCCCGACCGCCCCGCTCGCGTCCGCCGCGTTCGCGTTCACCTGCCATGGTGTTTTCCAATCCTTGTGAGGCTCGCGCCTCTGACCTTGTGTCCGTTCAAACCAAATTCAAAAGGCTGAGCTTAGAAGCTCAAGCCGCTTTCCCGCGCGGCTTCGCCGAGCGCCTTGACGCGGCCGTGGTACAGATAGCCACCACGGTCGAAAACCACTTCCTTGACGCCGTTCTTCACAGCGCGTTCCGCCAGCAGCTTGCCGACAGCCTTCGCCGCATCGATGTCGGCGCCGGTCTTTCCGGCATCGCGCATCGTCTTTTCCAGCGACGAGGCCGAAGCCAGCGTTTCGCCCTTCAGATCGTCGATGACCTGAGCGTAGATGTGCTTCGACGAGCGGAACACCGACAGGCGCGGACGTCCGTTCGCTGTCCGGCGCAGCGCGAGACGTACGCGCTGCTTGCGCCGGGCATTCGTGACCTTGAGTTTCGACATGACCGGCTCCGTTACTTCTTCTTGCCTTCCTTGCGGAAGATAAATTCGTTGGCGTACTTCACGCCCTTGCCCTTGTAGGGCTCCGGCGGACGATAGCTGCGGATCTCGGCGGCAACCTGGCCGACGCGCTGGCTGTCGTTGCCGACGATGGTGATTTCGGTCGGCTTCGGCACGGTGATCGTGATCCCTTCCGGGATCGGATAGATCACGTCGTGGCTGTAACCGAGCGCGAGCTGAAGGTTCTTGCCCTGCAGCGCGGCGCGGTAACCGACGCCGGTAATTTCCAGCTTCTTCTCGAAGCCCTTGGTGACGCCTTCGACCAGATTCGCGATCTGAGCGCGAGCGGTTCCGTACAGCGAACGCGCGCGCTTGGTCTCAAAGCGCGGCGCAACGGTGATCGCGCCGTCCTTCATTTCAACCGACACGTCGTCGTGCACGACAAACTGAAGTGCGCCTTTCGGCCCCTTCATCTTGACGGTCTGGCCTTCGAGATTCGCGGTGACGCCCGAGACAATCGGAACGGGTCGTTTGCCTACGCGTGACATAATCGTTCCTTCCTTAGAACACCGTGAAGAGAACTTCGCCGCCCACATTCGCGTCACGCGCGTCGTGGTCAGCCATAATTCCCTTTGGCGTCGACAGCACAGAAATGCCGAGACCGTTCTTCACGCGCGGCAGGTTCTTCACCGAGGCGTACACGCGACGCCCTGGCTTCGAAACCCGCTCGATTTCGCGGATAACTGGCTCGCCATCGAAATACTTCAGCTCGATCTCAAGCTCGTTGTGGCCGCCGGCATGCTCGACCGCTGCGTAGCCGCGGATATAACCCTCGGCCTTCAGCACTTCGAGAACGTTGGCGCGCATCTTCGAGCCCGGGGTCGAAACCTTGGACTTGGAGCGCATCTGCGCGTTGCGGATGCGGGTGATCAGATCGCTGATGGGATCGTGCGTTGACATGTCCGACCCTCCTTACCAGCTGGACTTCACGAGACCCGGGATCAGGCCCTTCGAGCCATAATCACGGAGCGCGATGCGGCTCATCTTGTTCTTGCGATAGACCGCGCGCGACCGGCCGCTGATTTCGCAGCGGTTGCGGATGCGGGTCGCCGACGAATTGCGCGGCATCTCGGCGAGCTTGATCGTCGCCGCAAAACGCTCTTCCATCGGCTTCTTCTTGTCGGCGATGATCGCCTTCAAGCGCGAGCGCTTGGCCGCAGCGTTCTTCGTCATCTTCTGACGCCGGTTATTCTTCTCGACTGAACTTTTCTTCGCCATACGAGTAGTCTCCATACCTTTCCGCGTTTGAGACGCTGACTAGTTCAGTGTCTCACTGCCGGAACGGAAAATTGAATGCGGTCAGCAACGCACGCGCCTCGTCATCGGTGGCAGCGGTGGTGCAGATCGTAATGTCCATGCCCCAGGTCTCGCCCGACTTGTCGTAGTCGATTTCCGGGAACACCAGATGCTCCTTGAGGCCGAGGGAGTAATTGCCCCTGCCGTCGAAGCTCTTCGGATTGAGGCCACGGAAGTCGCGAACGCGAGGCAGCGCGATGTTCACAAGACGATCGACGAAATCGTACATCTTGGACTTGCGCAGCGTCACCTTGGCGCCGATGGCCTGGCCTTCACGCAGCTTGAAGGTCGCGATTGCCATGCGCGAATGCGTGACGATCGGCTTCTGGCCGGCGATCAGCGCGAGATCGGCGGCAGCCAGTTCGACCTTCTTGCGGTCGTTGACGGCTTCGCCGATGCCCATGTTGAGCACGACCTTATCGAGAACCGGCACCTGCAGGGCGTTCGTGTAACCGAACTGCTCAACCAGCTTGCCGCGAATCTCTTTGTCGAATTGCGTCCGGAGACGCGGAACGTATGCGGTCTCAGCCATCGATCTCTGCTCCCGAGCGCTTGGCGACGCGCACCTTGGTGCCATCTTTCTGAATCTTGAAGCCGACGCGGGTCGGCTTGCCGTCCTTGCCGACGATCGCGATGTTCGACAGGTGGATCGGCGACTCCTTGGTGATGATGCCGCCCTCCTGGGCCTGCGTCTGCTTCTGGTGACGCTTCACCAGGTTGACGCCACGCACCAGCGCCTTGCTCTCGGTGGGACGCACCTCGAACACTTCACCAGTCCGGCCCTTGTCGCGGCCGTTCAGCACGATAACCTTGTCACCCTTGCGGATCTTGGCAGCCATTACAGCACCTCCGGCGCAAGCGAGATGATCTTCATGTGGTTCTTGGCGCGAAGCTCGCGCGGCACCGGCCCGAAGATACGGGTGCCGACCGGTTCGGACTGGTTGTTGATCAACACAGCCGCGTTGCGGTCGAAACGGATAACGGAACCATCGGCGCGGCGAATATCCTTCGCAACGCGAACGACGACGGCTTTCATCACGTCGCCCTTCTTCACCTTCCCGCGAGGGATGGCTTCCTTGATGGAAACGACAATAATGTCACCCACAGTCGCGTACCGGCGCTTGGAACCTCCAAGAACCTTGATGCACATGACACGGCGCGCGCCGGAATTATCGGCCACGTCGAGGTTGGTCTGCATCTGAATCATTGATGCACCTCGTCCTCTTTCTGATGCGCTTGTTGCGCTTAAGCTGTTTTTGTTTCGGCCTGGACTACCGTCCAGCGCTTCAACTTCGAGAGTGGTTTGCTTTCCTCAATTCGAACCACGTCGCCTGCCTTGAACTGATTGTTCTCGTCGTGCGCGTGATAGTTCTTCGAACGTCGGATCGTCTTCTTGTAGATCGGGTGGGTGAAGCGGCGGTCGACGCGCACGACAATGGTCTTGTCCTGCTTGTCGCTGACGACGACGCCCTGGAGAGTACGCTTCGGCATCTTTCGCCCCTTACTTCTTGGTCTGCGCGGCGCGCTTCTGCGCCGCGACAGTCTTGATGCGTGCGATATCGCGGCGAGCCTCACGCAGGCGCGAGGTGTTCTCGAGCTGCCCGGTGGCGCGCTGGAAACGCAGGTTGAACCGCTCCTTCTTCAGATTGAGGACGGCTTCGTCCATCTGATCGGGGCTCATCGCGCGGATATCTTCGACTTTCAAATCGGCCATGATCGGTTCCTTACTCCGCAATGCGCGCAACGAAGCGCGTCTTGATCGGAAGTTTGGCGGCGGCGAGCGACAGTGCTTCCTTCGCGGTCTGCTGGGTCACGCCGTCGATCTCAAAAATGAGACGACCTGGCTTCACCCGTGCAACCCACAACTCCGGCGTACCCTTGCCCGAGCCCATTCGCACTTCGGCGGGCTTCTTCGAGACTGGCAGATCCGGAAACACGCGGATCCAGACGCGGCCGGCACGCTTCATGTGACGGGTCAGCGCGCGACGAGCGGCTTCGATCTGGCGCGCGGTGATGCGCTCCGGCGCCATCGCCTTCAGGCCGAACTGGCCGAAAGACAACGTCGCGCCCGACGAGGCGACGCCGTGAATACGGCCCTTATGCGCCTTGCGGAACTTTGTCTTCTTTGGTTGCATCATGGCTTACGCCCTCAAACCTTCTTCGAATTTCAATCAAGCCGCATCGCGACGCGGACGTCCGCTGTCGCCTTCGGCCATACGCTTGTCCTGAGCCATCGGATCGTGCTCGAGGATTTCACCCTTGAAGATCCAGACCTTGACGCCGCAGGTGCCGAAGGTCGTGAACGCGGTGGCGACACCGTAATCCACGTCAGCGCGCAGCGTGTGCAAAGGCACGCGGCCTTCACGATACCATTCCATACGCGCGATTTCAGCGCCGCCGAGACGGCCCGAGCAGTTGATGCGGATGCCTTCAGCGCCCAGACGCATCGCCGACTGAACGGCGCGCTTCATGGCGCGACGGAACGCAACGCGGCGCTCAAGCTGCTGCGCAATCGATTCGGCGACCAGGGTCGCATCGAGCTCCGGCTTGCGGATTTCGATGATGTTGATGACCACGTCGGACTCGGTGATCGCGGCAACCTTCTGGCGCAACTTGTCGATGTCAGCGCCCTTCTTGCCGATCACGACGCCCGGACGCGCCGAGTGAATCGACACGCGGCACTTCTTGTGCGGGCGCTCGATCACGATACGTGCGACCGCAGCCTGCTTCAGTTCCTTCATCAGCATGGCGCGGATGCGGATGTCCTCGTGGAGGAGCTTCGCATACTCGTTCTTGCCGGCGAACCAACGGGAATCCCAAGTCCGGTTAATGCCCAGACGCAGCCCGATTGGATTGATCTTCTGACCCATCGTCTTCTCCCGCCCTTAGGCGCTCGCCTCGGCCTCGACCTGACGAACGACGATCGTCAGCTGCGAGAACGGTTTAAATACACGACCCGAACGGCCACGGCCGCGCGGTGCGAAACGCTTCATCACGATGCCGTTGCCAACATGCGCCTCTGCGACGACCAGAGCGTCGACATCGAGGTCATGGTTGTTCTCGGCGTTCGCAATCGCGGACTCCAGACACTTCTTGACGTCGCCGGCGATCCGCTTGCGCGAGAACTGCAGGTCGGCGAGCGCAGACGATGCCTTCTTGCCGCGAATCAGCTGCGCAACAAGGTTCAGCTTCTGCGGGCTGACGCGAAGCATGCGGGCTACCGCCTTGGCTTCGTTTTCCGGGAGAACCCGTTCGCGCTTTGGTTTGCTCATGACTAAGTCCTCAAGCCCTTACTTCTTGGCTTTCTTGTCGCCCGAATGGCCGTGGAAGGTCCGCGTCGGCGAGAACTCGCCGAACTTGTGACCGACCATTTCCTCGTTCACTGCGACCGGAACATGCTTCTGACCGTTGTAGACGCCGAAGGTGAGCCCCACGAACTGCGGGAGGATCGTCGAGCGGCGGCTCCAGATCTTGATAACGTCGTGACGGCCGGACGAACGCGCGGCATCTGCCTTCTTGAGCAGAGAGCCTTCAACGAACGGGCCTTTCCAGACTGAACGAACCATGTCCGGCGATCCTTACTTCTTCTTCCGCTTGTGGCGGCTGATGAGAATGAACTTGTTTGTCGACTTGTTAGAACGCGTCTTCTTGCCCTTGGTCGGCTTGCCCCACGGAGTAACCGGGTGACGGCCGCCCGAGGTGCGGCCTTCGCCGCCGCCGTGCGGATGGTCGACTGGGTTCATCACGACGCCGCGGTTATGCGGACGACGGCCCATCCAACGCTTACGACCGGCCTTGCCGATCGAGATGTTCATGTGATCCGGGTTCGACACCGCGCCGATGGTGCCGATGCAGCGGCCGTGAACCAGGCGCTGTTCGCCCGAGTTCAAGCGCAGGATCACGAAATCATGGTCGCGGCCGACGATCTGGGCGTAGGTGCCCGCGGAGCGAGCGATCTGGCCGCCCTTCCCGATCTTCAGCTCGACGTTGTGCACGATGGTGCCGACCGGCATGTTGCCGAGCGGCATGACGTTGCCCGGCTTCACGTCGACGTAGCTGCCGGCGACAACGGTGTCGCCAACGGCCAGACGCTGCGGCGCCAGGATATAGGCCTGCTCGCCATCGGCGTACTTGATCAGCGCGATGAACGCGGTGCGGTTCGGATCGTACTCGAGACGCTCGACCTTGGCCGGCACGTCGACCTTCTTACGCTTGAAGTCGACGATGCGGTACGTCTGCTTGTGGCCGCCGCCGCGGAAACGCACGGTGATGCGGCCGGTATTGCCACGTCCGCCGGACGAGTGCTTGCCTTCGGTCAAAGCCTTGACGGGCTTGCCCTTGTACAGCGCCGAACGATCGACCATCACCAGCTGGCGCTGGCCTGGCGTCGTGGGGTTGAATGTTTTCAATGCCATCGTCGTGTGCCTTACAGTCCGGTGGTCACGTCGATGCGATGACCTTCTTCGAGGGTCACGATCGCACGCTTCGTATCCGACTGAGAACCGAACTGGCCGCGGAAGACTTTCGTCTTGCCCTTGCGAACCAGCGTGTTGACGCTCTTCACCTTGACGTCGAACAGCTTCTCAATCGCGTCCTTGATCTGCGGCTTGGTCGCCTTCGCCGCAACCTTGAACACAATCTTGTTGTGCTCGGAAGCGACGGTTGCCTTTTCGGTCACGACCGGAGCCACGATGATGTCGTAGTGGCGCACATCAGCGGTTGTCATTTGAAGCGCGCCTCCAACGCATCGAGAGCGGCCTTGGTCAGAACGAGCTTCTGACGGCGCAGAATGTCATAGACGTTGATGCCCTGAATCGGCAGCACGTCGATGTGCGGAATGTTACGCGCAGCGGTCGCGAAACCGGTGTTCACTTCGGCGCCGTCGATGATGAGCGCGTTGGTGATCTCCAGGCTCGAGAAGTGTCCGAGCAGCGCCTTGGTCTTGGCTTCCTTGAGATCCGCGTTCTCGATCACGATGAGACCGCCGTCCTTGGCCTTCGCCGACAGGGCGTGCCGCAAACCGAGCGCGCGAACCTTCTTCGGCAGATCGTGCGCATGGGAGCGAACGACCGGACCGAACGCACGGCCACCGCCGCGGAACTGCGGAACGCGAGCCGAACCGTGACGAGCACCGCCGGTGCCCTTCTGCTTGTACATCTTCTTGCCGGTGCGCCAGACTTCAGCGCGGCCCTTGGTCTTGTGGGTGCCGGCCTGACGCTTCGCGAGCTGCCAGTTGACGACGCGCTGGATCAGATCCTTGCGCGGCTCGAGACCGAAGATCTCGTCCGACAGCTGAACGGAGCCAGCCGACTTACCTTCCAGGGTTGTGACCTTCAATTCCATCACGCGCCCTCCTCTGCCGGTGCCGCTTCAGGAGCAGCGTCGGTTCCGCCAGCCAGCTTGAACTTGCCGGGCTTCGGCGCATCCTTCGGCAATGCTTTCTTCACGGCATCGCGCACGGTGATCCATCCACCCTTGGAGCCGGGAACGGCGCCTTCGATGAGCAGAAGTCCGCGCGCCACGTCCGTCTGGACGACGCGCAGGTTCAGCGTGGTGATCCGATCGACGCCCATATGGCCAGGCATCTTCTTGTTCTTGAAGGTCTTGCCGGGATCCTGACGGCCGCCGGTCGAACCGATCGAACGATGCGAGACCGAGACGCCGTGGGTTGCGCGCAAACCGCCGAAATTCCAGCGCTTCATGCCGCCCGCGAAGCCCTTACCGACCGAGGTGCCCGTCACGTCGACGAACTGGCCGACAACGAAATGGTCCGCCTGGATTTCAGCGCCGACCGGGATCAGCGAATCTTCCGAGACGCGGAATTCCGCGACCTTGCGCTTTGGCTCGACCTTGGCGACGGCGAACTGGCCGCGCTCAGCCTTCGGCAGATAGACGCTTTTGCGCGAGCCCGAACCGAGCTGCAAAGCGACATAACCATTCTTGTCAGTGGTGCGATGGCCAACAACCTGGCAATTGCCCAACTTGAGCACAGTCACAGGGATATGTTCACCGGTCTCCGTAAAGACCCGCGTCATCCCGACCTTTTGTGCGATCACTCCGGAGCGCATCGGCGTGCTTCCTGTCTTTCTGTCCGCGATCTGCGAACTTAACAAAAATTCTTACAGCTTGATCTCGACGTCGACACCTGCGGCCAGGTCGAGCTTCATCAGCGCGTCCACGGTCTGGGGTGTCGGATCGACGATATCGAGAAGGCGCTTGTGAGTGCGCATCTCGAACTGCTCGCGGCTCTTCTTGTCGACGTGCGGCGAACGGTTGACGGTGAACTTCTCGATGCGAGTCGGAAGCGGAATGGGTCCGCGAACCTGTGCACCGGTGCGTTTTGCCGTGTTCACGATCTCGCGGGTCGACGTATCGAGAATTCGATGGTCGAACGCCTTGAGACGAATGCGAATATTCTGGCCGTTCATTGCCGCTGTCTTTCTTGTCCGTCACGACCGGTCAGCCCGGCCATCCACGTTTTTATCAAGAGGGTCGTGAATGCCCGGTCTTCCGACCGGGCATGCGACGGATCGTTTGTTACTCGATGATGCTGGAGACGACGCCCGAACCAACGGTACGGCCGCCTTCACGGATCGCGAAGCGGAGCTTCTCTTCCATCGCGATCGGCACAATCAGGTGCACTTCCATCGCAATGTTGTCGCCAGGCATCACCATCTCGGTGCCTTCCGGCAGATGAACCACGCCCGTCACGTCGGTCGTGCGGAAGTAGAACTGCGGACGGTAGTTGGTGAAGAACGGCGTGTGACGGCCACCCTCTTCCTTGGTGAGGATGTAAGCCTCAGCCTTGAACTTGGTGTGCGGCTTGACCGAACCCGGCTTGCAGAGAATCTGGCCGCGCTCGACTTCCTCGCGCTTGGTGCCGCGAAGCAGCGCACCGATGTTGTCGCCAGCCTGGCCCTGATCGAGCAGCTTGCGGAACATTTCAACGCCGGTGACGATGGTCTTCTGGGTGTCCTTCAGACCGACGATTTCGATTTCTTCGCCAACCTTGATGATGCCGCGCTCGACACGGCCGGTGACGACGGTGCCACGGCCCGAGATCGAGAACACGTCTTCGACCGGCATCAGGAACGGTTGGTCGATCGGACGCGCCGGCTGGGGAATGTTTTCGTCAACGGCCTTCATCAGCGCCAGAACGGCGTCGTGGCCCAGAGCCGGATCCTTGTTCTCGAGCGCTGCGAGCGCCGAGCCGCGGATGATCGGAATGTCGTCGCCCGGGAAGTTGTACTTCGAGAGCAGTTCGCGAACTTCCATCTCGACCAGTTCGAGCAGTTCCGGATCGTCGACCATGTCGCACTTGTTCAGGAACACGACGATCGCAGGAACGCCGACCTGACGGGCAAGCAGGATGTGCTCGCGGGTCTGCGGCATCGGGCCGTCAGCAGCCGAAACGACCAGGATCGCGCCGTCCATCTGCGCAGCACCGGTGATCATGTTCTTCACGTAGTCGGCGTGGCCGGGGCAATCGACGTGAGCGTAGTGGCGGTTCGCCGTCTCGTACTCAACGTGAGCGGTCGAGATGGTGATGCCGCGCGCCTTTTCTTCAGGCGCCTTGTCGATCATGTCGTATGCCGTGAACGTGGCACCGCCCGTTTCCGCCAGAACCTTGGTGATCGCTGCGGTCAGCGATGTCTTGCCATGGTCGACGTGACCGATGGTGCCGATGTTACAGTGCGGTTTGTTACGTTCAAATTTAGCTTTAGCCATGACGTTCTCCGTTCAACTTTGACTTGCGTCAAAGAAATCAAGCAAACTTCTTCTGGACTTCTGCCGACACGTTGGCCGGCGCTTCAGCGTAGTGATCGAATTGCATCGTGAAGGTCGCGCGGCCCTGGCTCATCGAGCGCAGGTTGTTCACGTAACCGAACATGTTCATGAGCGGCACCATCGCGTTGACGACGTTGGCGTTGCCGCGCATGTCCTGGCCCTGGATCTGGCCACGACGAGAGTTGAGATCGCCGATCACCGAACCGGTGTAATCCTCAGGCGTCACCACCTCGACCTTCATGATCGGCTCAAGGAGGACCGACTTGCCCTTCTGCAGCGCTTCACGGAACGCAGCACGCGCCGCGATTTCGAAGGCGAGCGCCGACGAGTCGACGTCGTGATACTTGCCGTCCACGAGCGAGACCTTGACGTCGACCACCGGGAAGCCGGCAACGACGCCCGAACCCATCACGCTGTTGAGGCCCTTTTCGACGCCGGGGATGTATTCCTTCGGAACCGAACCACCGACGATCTTCGATTCGAACTCGTAACCAGCACCTGGCTCGTTCGGCTCGACCACGATCGACACTTCAGCGAACTGACCGGTACCGCCGGTCTGCTTCTTATGGGTGTACTTGACCTCGGCCTTCTTGGTGATCTTCTCGCGGAACGCCACCTGCGGCGCGCCAATGTTGGCATCGACCTTGTAGGTGCGGCGGAGAATGTCGACCTTGATGTCGAGATGGAGTTCGCCCATGCCCTTCAGGATGGTCTGGCCGGACTCGTGGTCGGTCGACACGCGGAACGAAGGATCTTCGTTCGCGAGCTTCGCCAGAGCGACGCCCAGCTTCTCCTGATCGGCCTTCGACTTCGGCTCGATCGCGATTTCGATCACCGGCTCCGGGAATTCCATCTTTTCAAGGATGACCGGATTGTTGGAGTCGCACAGCGTGTCGCCGGTACGAGCTTCCTTGAGGCCAGCCAGCGCAACGATGTCGCCGGCATAGGCCTCCTTGATGTCTTCGCGGTTGTTCGCATGCATCAACAGCATACGGCCGATACGCTCTTTCTTATCACGGGTCGAATTGACGACGCCGGTGCCGCTGACGAGGACGCCCGAATAGATGCGGCAGAACGTGATGGTGCCGACGAACGGATCGTCCATGATCTTGAACGCGAGCAGAGCCAGCGGCTCCTTGTCGTCGGCCTTGCGCACGACTTCGTTGCCGTCTTCATCGGTGCCCTTGATCGCAGGCACGTCGACCGGCGACGGAAGATACGCAACGACGGCGTCGAGCAGCGGCTGCACGCCCTTGTTCTTGAAGGCCGAACCGCACAGCACAGGATAGAACGCGCCGGTCAGCACCGCCTTGCGGATGAGCCGCTTCAGCGTCGCTTCGTCCGGCTCCTTGCCGTCGAGATAGGCAGCCATGGCGTCGTCGTCGAGTTCGACGGCGGCTTCAACGAGCTTCTCGCGATATTCCTTCGCCTTGTCGGCGAGATCGGCCGGGATGTCGACAACGTCGTACATCGCACCGAGCGCCTCGTTATTCCAGACGTAGGCCTTCATCAGGACAAGATCGACCATGCCCTTGAAGTTGTTCTCGGAACCGATCGGCAACTGGATCGCGACCGGCTTCGCGCCGAGACGATCGATGATGTCCTGCAGGCACTTGTAGAAGTCCGCGCCGGTCTTATCCATCTTGTTGGCGAAGACGATGCGCGGCACTTTATACTTGTCGCCCTGGCGCCAGACGGTTTCGGTCTGCGGCTCGACGCCCTGGTTGGAGTCGAGAACGCAAACGGCGCCGTCGAGCACGCGCAGCGAACGCTCGACTTCAATGGTGAAGTCGACGTGGCCGGGGGTGTCGATGATGTTCAGACGCTTGCCGTCCCAGAACGCGGTCGTAGCAGCCGACGTAATGGTGATGCCGCGCTCCTGCTCCTGCGTCATCCAGTCCATCGTCGCAGCACCTTCGTGCACTTCGCCGATTTTGTGGCTCTTGCCGGTATAGTAGAGGATGCGCTCAGTCGTCGTCGTTTTACCGGCGTCGATGTGCGCCATGATACCGAAATTCCGGTAATCCTCGATGGCATGAAGGCGGGGCATAGGAGCTTCCTTAATTTCCGTTCGTTTCGCCGTTACCAGCGATAGTGCGAGAAGGCACGGTTGGCTTCCGCCATCTTGTGCACGTCTTCACGCTTCTTGACCGCGTTGCCACGATTGTTCGACGCATCAAGCAGCTCAGCGGAGAGCCGCTCGGTCATCGTCTTCTCGTTGCGGCCACGCGCGGCCGTAATGATCCAGCGGATGCCCAGCGCCTGACGGCGCACAGAGCGAACTTCAACCGGCACCTGGTAGGTGGCGCCACCGACGCGGCGCGAGCGCACTTCGATGGTCGGCATGACGTTTTCCAAAGCCTGCTCGAACACCGGCAGCGGGCCCTGCTTGGTCTTGTTCTCGATCATCTCGAGCGCACCGTAAACGATGCTTTCGGCGGCAGACTTCTTGCCGTCATACATGATCGAATTCATGAACTTCGTGATGATGATGTTCCCGAACTTCGGATCCGGGTTCACTTCACGCTTTTCTGCAGAATGGCGACGCGACATCGATCAGATCCCCGATTACTTCGGACGCTTCGCGCCGTACTTCGAACGACGCTGCTTGCGGTTCTTGACGCCCTGCGTATCGAGGACGCCGCGGAGAATGTGGTAACGAACGCCGGGCAAATCCTTGACGCGGCCGCCGCGGATCATGACCACCGAGTGTTCCTGAAGGTTGTGGCCTTCACCCGGAATGTAGCCGATGACCTCGAAGCCGTTGGTCAGACGCACCTTGGCGACCTTACGAAGCGCGGAGTTCGGCTTCTTCGGAGTCGTCGTATAGACGCGCGTGCAAACGCCACGCTTCTGCGGCGACTGCTGCAGCGCTGGCACCTTCTTGCGCGACTTCTGCGCTTCGCGTGGTTTCGCGATCAGCTGGTTGATCGTCGGCATCGTTCACCCTTGTTCGCGCGAAACCTTATCGGCTCCGCAAATTCGTTCGGGGCCACCGCCCCACTCGCTTCACGTCTTCGGCCCACTGACCTCGCCTCGCGCGCTTGATCGCGCAAAACGAAATCACGCCAACCATTCATTGCTGAACGGAAAGCGCTTGACGCCACAGAGGACCGCAGCTCGCCTGTTCGGCTCACCGAGATCATGCATCCGAGACTGATCTCAGGAGCGATTGCTCTTAAGACCAAATATTGTCCTGGCATTGCCTGGCTAGTGCCGACAGCGTTTGAGCGACGTTCGTCGAGGTTGGTGCCGTTTCATCCCGTAGGGTGAAATGGTGGTCCGTTCCGACGTAAGAGAAGCTCACCGCCTGTCGTGAAGTGGCCGGGTTTTATAAGTCATGCGATGCCAAGTCAAGACTAAACGACATCGCAAAAGCGCAAGCGGCAGAGCCACTTCTTGCACTCTCAGCGAAACCCGAACGGGCTATTTATGACATACCGCGCGAATCCGCGCAGCGCCGATTCCGCTGATTCCACAGGCTGCTGATCTGGTCAGACGGAGAGCTTCCGAGCGCCTGTTTGGGGCGGGACAGACTGGCAACGGGCGCCACACCGGCAGACTTGCGGCGTCAAATTCAGAATAAATCTGTTATATTTCAACTATTTATACAGATTTTCGCGTAAATCACTCGCGCTATGACGATGGCGCCAACCGCCGCTTTGCCGGGCTTAGGGAGGTCGATCGCAACCAGTCCCGCAGGTCGCGCAGCCGCTCATAGCCGTACTGCCGGGCAGCCTCCATGCCGAACACCAGCGAACGGGTGGAGCCGACGTCGACCACCATGTCGACCATGGTTTTCCGGCCGGTCCAGATCTGGGCCATGAAACTCCCCTCCGCCGAGCACGAATCGATGGCCTGAACATCGGTCTCAGCGAAGAGCTGCTCGGTCATTTTGTCGACCAGCAGCACGCCAGGGGAATATTTGGCGAATTCGGCGTCGAACGCGATTTTCCACGTAAAGGCCGTGGTCCCGCAATACATCAGCACCTGGGCCGCGATGGCCCGCCCATCGAGGCGCAGCAGGGCCACCGAGGCGTTGCCCTCCGCCGCGAGGTCGCCAATCAGCCGCCGGGTGAATGCGGTATCCCGCTCGCTGCAGAGGATCGCGGTGCCCTTGTCGCCCTTCCAGCTCCGCTTTTCGAGATCGAGAAACTGTTCGTAAGCGGCCTTTGTCGCGTCCGCGGTGCGCTCGTTGACCATCTCCAGCCTGCCCAGAGCGGACAGCCTGTTCCAGTCCTGTCGCAGCTTCTTGCGGGTCGAGCCTGAATTCTTGACGCCCTTTTCGCGCGACACCGACGGCCGCAAACTCCGGGTGAGCGTCAGATGCGCGTGATGCTCGTCCGCGATCGTCTTTTGAATTGCCGCATAGGCCTGCGAGTCCGCATCCATTTCCTTCAGGCTGACCACATTCGGCAGCGCGGGGTTTTTGCGGATCGCGGCGAAGAATGCAGGCATGACTTCGGCGGCGAAGGCGGAATCGATCACCGGCGTCGATAAAAATGCGTAATTGAACGGGCGGGCTTCGAGCAGCGCCGGCCAGAGCATCATGACGTTGCGATGCTGCAAGGCCCAAAGCCCCACCAGCCGCGCGGACTCGACGCCCTCTTCCCATGCCAGCAGCACATAAACAGCCGCGAACATGGTGTCGAACGCAGCCTTGAGCGCCACCGGATTCATGAATGCATTGCCGGGCGCGCGGCGAATGAGATCATTCCACTGCGCGGTGAGGTCCTGGCCCGGCGTTGCGACGGTAACTGAAATCATGAGGGCCAAACCTGCGCCAATGCGCCTCGAAGCCGCATTCTCGCGGTACCTGATTGCGGGTGCACGACTGATATCCAAGAACCAAAAGCCGCCCCGGAACATTAGTGCTGCGACCGCACGACGCAGGCAAGTCGCAACCATTTTAATCGTTAATACACGTGTTTCTGCAGCATTCGCTTAACCAACCGTTCACCATATTTCGTTCAAGCTTTAGTCGAGTTTGCAGCCGCGGTGCTAAGTACCTCGAAAGAGGCCAAAAACATGCGGCATACGGACATCGCCATCATTGGTGGCGGGCTTGCCGGATCGACGGCCGCCGCGATGCTTGGCCGCGCCGGCATTTCCGCGATCCTGGTCGATCCTCACAAAATCTATCCGCCTGACTTCCGCTGCGAAAAGCTCGGCGGCTATCAGCTCGACCTCCTGCGCAAGACCGGAATTTCGGATGCGGTGCTTGCCGCCACCACGCTCGACCGCAGCGCCTGGACCGCCCGGCTGGGACGCCTGCTCGACAAAAAGCCCAGTGATCAGCACGGCATCATCTACGACGACCTCGTCAACGCCGTCCGCCGCCAGATTCCGGACAGCGTCGATTTCATCGAAGCCAAGGTCACAGCCGTCGCAACCAGTCCCGATCGCCAGACGTTGACGCTATCAAATGGCGAAGAAATTTCCGCGCGGCTGATCGTGCTGGCGAACGGCCTGAACATCGGCCTGCGCCACACCCTCGGCATCGAGCGCGAGGTCATTAGCCCCTGTCATTCCATCACCGTCGGATTCAATGTCGCACCGGTGGGCCGCGACACGTTCGAATTTCCCGCCCTGACCTATTTCACGGAAAACTCGGCGGCGCAGATGTCCTATCTGACGCTGTTCCCGATCGGCTCCGCCATGCGCGCCAACCTCATGGTCTATCGCGGCATGGATGATCCGTGGCTGCGGCGCATGCGCCAGACGCCCGAGAATGCCATTCACGAGCTGATGCCGAACCTTCGCGCTCTCTCCGGCGAGTTCAAGGTCGATGGTGTGATCAAGATTCGCCCGGCGGACCTGTACGTCACCAAGGGGCACCGGCAGGCCGGCATCGTTCTGGTCGGCGACGCGTTCTGCACATCGTGCCCTGCTGCCGGCACCGGAACCGGCAAGGTGTTCATGGATGTGCAACGGCTGTGCAACGCCTACATCCCGGCGTGGCTGGCCAGCACGGGCATGGACACAGCAAAGATCTCGCAGTTCTACGACGATCCGGAAAAGTGCGCCAACGACGCCTCCTCACAGCGTCAGGCCTACGACCTGCGTTCGATTTCCATCGATACCGGTTTGTCGTGGCATCTGCGGCGCTGGACCCGCTTCCTGCATCGCGCCGTGGTCGGCGCGTTGCGTCATACGCGCGAAACGCTGTCGGTCCGGCGGACGGCGCAGCCGTAACGGCTGCCCCTCACCGGTCAATCGTCGTCATCATCGTCGTCGTCATCCTCGGTGGGATGATGCGACTTGTGAAGCTGGTCGTCCCATAGCTTCCGGTACATGCCGTTAGCCTTGAGCAGTTCGGCATGCGGGCCGCGCTCGATGGCCTGGCCGTTGCTGATGACGATGATTTCATCCATGTCGACTACCGACGTCAGCCGGTGGGTCGAGAAGATCATGGTGCGGCCCTTGGCGACCTTCAACAGCGTGCGGTTGATCGCGGCTTCCGTGGTCTGGTCGAGCGCCGACGTCGCTTCATCGAGCAGCAGCACCGACGGGTTGCGCACGATGGCACGCGCGATCGCGATGCGCTGGCGCTGGCCGCCGGACAACGTGTCGCCCCGCTCGCCGACCACCGTGTCGTACTTCTGCGGCAGCGTCATGATGTAGCGATGGATCTCGGCCTTCTTCGCCGCATCCACGACCTCGGCGTCGGTCGCGCCTTCCTTGCCGAGACGGATGTTCTCGCGGATCGACATGTTGAACAGCATGTTTTCCTGAAACACCACAGCCATGCTGTTGCGCAGCGAGTCGCGCGTCACCTTGCGAATATCGACGCCGTCGATGGTCACCTTGCCTTCGCTCGGTTCGTAGAGACGCAGAATGAGATTGAGCAGCGTGCTCTTGCCGGACCCGCTCGGTCCCACGATGGCGATATTCTTGCCGACGCCGATCTTGAGCGAGAGACCGTCGAGCACCGCGGCGTCACTTCCTTCATACTTGAAGACGACACGGTCGAAGTTGATGTTGTCGGTGATGCGCGGCAGATCCGGCGCGCCGGGCCGGTCGGCGCCGCAGGTCGGCTCGTCAAGGAGTTCCTCCATGTGCCGAACAGAGGCGGCGGCCTGGATAGCGACCGGAATAAAGTGCATCAGATGCGCGATGTTGTAGGAAATTTCCCAGAACGCGCTTTCGAAGGTAACGAAGGTGCCGATCGAAATCTTGCCGATGGTGGCGAGATAGGCGCCGATCGCCAGCACGATCAGATGCAGCAGCAGCACCGACACCGTGACGGTGCGCTCCACCATGGTTGAGAGAAACGTCGCGTCCGCCATCGAGCGGCGCGCCGCGTTGTTGCGGAAGGTGAACCAGCCAAACGCCTTGCGCTGCAGGCCGAAAGCCTTCACCACCATCTGCGCCGCGACATTCTCCTGCACCACGCCGAGGATCGCGGATTCGTTGACCTTCTGCTCGTAGTTCGCCTGCACCGCCTTCGGGGTCAGGATGCGCGGACCGATCAGCGTGATCGGGAAAATCAGCAGCGCCACGGCCGCCAACTGCCAGTTCAGCCAGATCATCAGCCCGATGCCGGCTATCAGTTCGAGGAACGGCAGCATCGCGCCGTTGGCGAAGTGCTTGATCGAGGATTCGTAGCCCGCCATGTCGACGGAGAACCGCGACAGGATCTCGCCGCGCTTGGTGCGTCCGAAGAACGCGGCAGGCAGATTCTGGACATGCGAGAAAAGCCGCCCGCGAACATCGGAGATGACGGCGGCGGCCAGCCGCGCATCCCAGCGCTCGTACCAGACCGCCACAATAGAGGTGATGATGCCGGCGACGGCCAGCACGGTCAGAATGGTGTAGAGCGCCTGGAAGTCTTCCTCGCCGAGCGCGTCGTCGATCAGGAACTTCAGGCTGAGCGGCATGATGACGTTGAACAACGTCTCGATGAAAAGACCGATCGCGACGAAGCTGAGCCAGGTCTTGTAGTTGCGCAGTTGCGGCCAGGTAAACCGCCACAGCGTTGCGAACGCGCCCGCGGCCTCGCTCGCGGTATAGGCGACGAGATCCTCGTCGTCGTCATCGTCGTCGATGTCGTCCGGGTCCGGCGGTGCCGGAATATCGGCCGCTGCGGCAAGGCGCGCAGCTTCATCATCGAGCGGCTTGCCCGACTCTGGCTTGTCGGTATCCGGGGTGGGCGGCTTGGTCGACATCTAAAACCGTCGCTGCACGGCCAAACGGCCGCAATCACTTGTCGCAGCGGCCGGATGGCCGGTGCGTCCCTAGTGTCCTGAATCCGAAGTTCGCTTCACTTTGCAGCATCTTCCATAGCGAACTTCGGATTCAAAAGGACACTAGAAATTATAATTCTAGTGTGGTTTTGGTTCGCAAGTCCGCAAATGGAGGTGCTGTAGAGATGATGAGGACTTGCGAACCACCACACTAGCGATTAGTCGTCGTCCGCAATCTTGTCAAAGAACGAATAGCGCAGGCTGTCCGCGTCGGCGTACCAGTCGCCCGGCCCCTTGTTGGCTGCGAGCGTCGCATCCCATACCGCGTCTGTAGTGTCACACCGATGCATGGACAGGTCGAAACCGTTGCCAAAGAACAGCTCGGACCATTCCCACCAGGTACCCAGTTTCTTGACACCGCGTAGCAGATCGTAACGATCGATCAGCGCGGGCACCATGTCGCTGGTGACCGATCCGAACACGAAACCAGTCTTCACCACGCGGTTGAGCTCGCGCACGGCGCGCTTCACCTGTTTGTCAGATACATGACACAGGCTGGTTTCGAACACGAAGTCAAACTCGCCCGCCTTGAACGGCAGTTTCGTGAGCGAGCCAAGCTTGTTGTACTTGCGCAGCGCCTTCGGCGTCTTGCCGTGAATGTAGCGGTTGTTCTCGACGCCCCAGGCATCGATGCCGCGTTCGCGCAGCGCGCCGACCAGTTCGCCGCTCGCCGACCCCGCAACCAGCAGCTTGTAGCCCTTGGCACGATTCCAGACGATCTTGATCAGGTTGGTGAGATAGTCCGGATCAGTGAACTTGCTCCAGACCTCGCCGTAGGGACCCTGGTTTCGATAGTTGTCGAAATAGGCGCGGTCGATCTTGTCGGACGGCACGTTGCCGCCCTCGCCGCGCTCGTAGCGCAGCTTGATCATCTGCGTCAGGATGATGTCGGTGGCGGCGTCCGAGGAATCCAGCAGGCCGTTCAGCGTCGAATCGAACAGATAGTCGCCGACGACGACCAGACCCGGATGCTCGTGCGGCTCGGGGTGATGATTGGTCATCACATCGCGCGCAGGCAACCCGCCCGGAATGCTGTTCACCGACGACAGCCAGCGATGGGTCTTGCCCTCCAGGAAATGCGCGCGCGCATTGCCGAACGACTTCGGCAGCGACTTGATCGCCGCGTCGATCAGTTCCTTGTCGCTGAGATTGGCGAAGGCCAGCGCATCGGAGCCCGGGATCAGCCAGTTCAGCACGCCGTGGCGGCCGACATCGTGCCGCGCGCCTTCGACATAGACGCAGCAGCCGCCGAACGCCTCGGACATCCACCACGCGCCGGGCACCTTGTCGCCCCAGAACGGTTCGTCGAACAGGATCGAGACCCGCAGATAGTGCGCGGGACGATCGAAATAGGCGATGTGCTTCACCATCGAATGGCGCAGCAGCTCGCCGTCCCAGCGCATGGTGGTGAGCCACGAATGCGGCAGGCACATCACCACGAGATCGTGCTCCTTGGTGATCGGCCCCTTGCCGTTCATCATGTTGATGGCATAGCGCCCGGAGTCTGCCTTGCCGACTTTCAGCACGCGGTGGTTCAACTGGATGTCAGCCTCGATCTCGCTCTGCAGGCTGTGGATCAACTGCTCGTTGCCGTTCTGGATCGAGTAGAGGCCGATGTAGCCCTCCACATCCATCACAAAGTTCTTCAGCGCATTGAGGCCGTTGGTGTTGTGTGGTTCGGTGGCGATGTCAGAGCGCGCCATGACCTTCAGGAAGCGTTTGGCGACCGGATCGGCCACCTCGCGATCCAGCAGTTCTTCGGCGCTGATGTACGCCCAGGGATGCTCGTTGTCGTGCGCGCCGACGCCTTCATAGTATTCGATCGGCGACACCATGCCGGCGCAGAGCTTGCGGAAATCCTCGATGGCTTTCGCGGTCTGCGCTCCGTACTTGCGGCGCATGCCCGGCACGTCGTCCAGCAGTTCGCCGTCGATCTGCACCTGCTCGGCGTCCATCGGGATGGTCTGCAATCCGAAATGCTGAACCAGCTCACGCAGTGGGTCCGGCCCCGTCATGGAGTAGTCGTAGATTTCGGCGACGCCCGCTTCGTACATGGCAGGCGCGGTGTCGAATTTTTTCGTCAGGACTTTGCCGCCGACCCGATCGGAGGCCTCGTAGATGGTGATACGGCAGAGCGCCCCAAGCTTCTTCTTGAGGTACCACGCACTCATCAGCCCGCCTGGGCCACCGCCGACTATCGCCAGATCGAGCATGCTGTCCTTCGCCCCTCGCCGGCGTTCCTGAAATACCGCCGGTCTAACTCTGCCTAAACAAATGCGTTTTTCATCTGAAGGGAAGATGAACAAACCACGATCCGAAGCGAAAAAGGCTGAATGTGCGGAAATCTGGGGTATTTCCCGACGATTTTGGCCGGATTCGCCGGATCAGAAGCCATGGGCTTGGGCGGATTAGCCATGTCGGTTCCGCGGAGCGGAATACTCCGGCAAAGAAAATGGGCCGGCAAGAGCCGACCCATGGAAGATGAAACTCACTATCCGGAGCCACGAACACCAAAATAATCACCGCGAGGCGATCATGTCCTATGGCTTCAAATTATCGCGCCCTTTGTATGCCCTGCCCCAAATCGTGTGCACGTCTTGGTTGGTCACAGAATGGCCACAGACTAAGACGGTGACGGTATGTTTCATCCCCCAAATGGGTGAAAGCTGTCCGACGTACCCGCCAAAAGAGCGAGTTGTTCTGCCAACTTGGGCTTATTCGACACGAGACTTCAGTCACCAAGCCTCTCGTTGATGAGCCTCTACTTGATAACGAGTCTCGCCATCATGGCGGCGAGCTCGCTCTGGCGCGACACGCCGACCTTGGAAAACACCCGTTTCAAAACCGAGCGCGCGGTTTCTTCGGCGATGCCGAGCCGCTCCGCAGCATCCTTCGGCGACAGGCCGGAGCCGACCAGCGCGGCAATGCGGGCTTCCCCCAGCGTCACACCGAGAACATCGCGGATCAGCGTCGGATCAGGAACGCCGTCCGCCGTCGGGTTCATCAGAAGCACGATCGCCCGCGCCCGTGTCAGAAAACCATTGCCCACATTCTTCGCCGGGATCGGCAGCACATACAGCGCCAGCGGCCGGCTGGCGTTCTGCCGATGGACCAGGATCGGTTTGGTTTCCTGCGACAGCATAATCCTGTTGCCATCGAGAGCATTCCGGATCGCGGCCACCGCCTCTCCGCTCGCTGCCGGATTCGCCAGCACCAGACGATCGTTCACGATGTTCAATCCGTCGCCGAGCAGCGCCTGAGAGGCCGCGTTGGACGACACCACGCGGCCCATCGAATCCAGCGCAAACACGCCGATTCCAATCCGGGCCATCGCCGTACCCATACCGGCATTAACGGCTTGTGAGTCCATCAAGTGAATGCTCAGTCGCAGCGACGTTTCTACATGCGGAGCAAGCCGCTCCAGCATGTTCAACTCTTCTTCCGAGTATTCCGGGCGGCCGATCGCGCGCTGCACGCTCAACGCAACTTCAATATGAGGGTCCGGAGAGACCGTCGCGGCGGCAAAGTAGCGCAAGCCGTGTCGCCGCAGAAAATCATTGTAGAAAGGATCGTTTTCGACGTCCTCGGGAGACACAACGTCGCGGTCGGTAATGACGTCGCGTTTGAAGAAGTAACCCCGTTCGCGCGCGCGGATCGCGCGAAGATCGCGATCGCTCCAGCCTGCGGCGTAGTCCGCGCTCACCTCCCTGAGCGATGGCGATTCAATGACGCCGAAGCTGCCGTCGTCCCTTCCGTAAATAAGGATCGCCCCGACATCGTCGAAGCATCTCGTGACGACCTCGAGAGTTGACGGCCAACGCGATGGCTCGGCTGCCGCCGCGTAGATTGCTTCAATCGCCGCAATGAGACGGTCTTGCTGCTGCAAATGGGTCCTCGATGTCGCGAAACGTCAAAACTGAAATCTTCAAGTATCTGGTGGAACCGGCGAAAAGCCGGAAGACAGTCACAGTACGTTAGACACTCGGCGCGCTGAAATAGTTCCTCATCATAAACAAAAAGGCCGCCCTGGGGCGGCCTTTCTTCACGGCTGACACGCCAACTGGCATGAAACTATTCCGCAGGCGGCAAAGCCAGCGGTTCCGCTTCCGGAGCAGCCGGCGTGATCGCCGCCTGCTTCTCGCGCTCGTCGAGGATCAGCTTGTCGCGCTTGGTTGCGACTTCGCGGATCTTCGCCATCGAGGCGCCGGTACCGGCCGGGATCAGGCGGCCGACGATGACGTTTTCCTTGAGGCCTTCGAGCGGGTCCACCTTGCCGTTGACGGCAGCTTCGGTGAGCACGCGTGTAGTCTCCTGGAACGACGCCGCCGAGAAGAACGACCGCGTCTGCAGGCTCGCCTTGGTGATGCCGAGCAGCACCGGGTTTCCGGTTGCGATCTTCTTGCCTTCGTCCTTGGCCTTGGCGTTGATCTGGTCGAATTCGATCTTGTCGATCTGCTCGCCCGAAATCATGTCGGTCTCACCCTGATCGGTGATCTCGACCTTCTGCAGCATCTGACGAACAATCACTTCGATGTGCTTGTCGTTGATGAGCACGCCCTGGAGCCGGTAAACTTCCTGGATTTCGTTGACCAGATAGGCAGCGAGTTCCTCGATACCCTTGATCGCCAGAATGTCGTGCGGCGCCGGATTGCCTTCGACGATGAAATCGCCCTTTTCGACGATGTCGCCGTCCTGCAGATGGATGTGCTTGCCCTTCGGAATGAGGTACTCGCGAGTCTCCTCGTTCTTGTCGACAGGCTCAATCGAAATGCGACGCTTGTTCTTGTAGTCACGTCCGAAGCGGATCGTGCCGCTGATTTCCGCGATGATGGCGGCATCCTTCGGCTTGCGGGCTTCGAACAACTCGGCAACACGCGGCAAACCGCCGGTGATGTCGCGGGTCTTGGCGCTTTCCGTCGAAACACGGGCAAGAATGTCGCCGGCCTTGACCTTGGCGCCGACGTCCACCGACAGAATGGCATCGACCGAGAGCATGTAACGGGCGTCACCGCCGCGCGCCAGCTTCAGCACCTTGCCGTCCTTGCCCTTGACGACGATGGCGGGACGCAAATCCGCGCCACGGCCGGTCGTACGCCAGTCGATAACCACGCGCTTTGCGATACCGGTGGATTCGTCGAGCGTTTCCGAGATCGACTGACCTTCGACCAGATCCTCGAATGCGATGATGCCTTCGACTTCGGTCAGGATCGGGCGTGAGTATGGATCCCACTCCGCGATGCGCTGGCCGCGCTTGATCATATCGCCGTCGTCGACGCGCATGCGCGCGCCGTACTGAATGCGATGCGTCGCACGCTCGGTGCCGTCCGGATCAACAACCGCAATGACCATGTTGCGGACCATGGCAGCGTTGAAACCTTCGCTGTTGGTCGCGATCGCCTTGTTCTTGATGACGATCTTGCCGTCGAAGTTCGACTCGATGAACGACTGCTCGTTGATCTGCGCCGCGCCACCGATGTGGAACGTACGCATGGTGAGCTGCGTACCCGGCTCGCCGATCGACTGCGCGGCGATAACGCCGACAGCCTCGCCGTGATTGACGGGCGTACCGCGGGCGAGATCGCGCCCGTAGCACTTGCCACAGATGCCGTTGACCAGTTCGCAGGTCAGCGCAGAGCGGATCTTCACTTCCTGGATGCCGGCCTGCTGGATGGCGTCGACGTGCGTCTCCTCCATCAGCGTGCCACGCTTGACCACCACCCTGTTGGTGGCGGCATCACGCAGATCCTCGCCCGCGGTGCGGCCGAGAATGCGCGACGCCAGCGAGGCAACGACCGTGCCCGCGTCGATGATGGCGCGCATCTTGATGCCAAGCTTGGTGCCGCAATCGTCCTGCGTGATGATGCAGTCCTGCGCCACGTCCACCAGACGACGGGTAAGATAGCCCGAGTTAGCAGTTTTCAACGCCGTATCCGCGAGACCCTTACGGGCGCCGTGGGTGGAGTTGAAGTACTCCATAACCGTAAGGCCTTCCTTGAAGTTCGACACGATCGGCGTTTCGATGATCGAGCCGTCCGGCTTGGCCATCAGGCCGCGCATGCCGGCAAGCTGACGCATCTGGGCCGGCGAACCGCGCGCGCCCGAGTGAGCCATCATGTAGATCGAGTTGATCTGGGAATCTTCGCCCTTCGCGTTCTTCTTGACGGACGAAATTTCCTTCATCATCTGCTCGGCGATCTTCTCCGAGGCTTTCGCCCAGGCGTCGACCACCTTGTTGTACTTTTCGCCCTGCGTGATCAGGCCGTCGTTGTATTGCTGCTCGAAGTCCTTCGCCAGCGTGCGGGTGTCATCGACGATCTTCCACTTGCCGTGCGGAACGACCATGTCGTCCTTGCCGAACGAAATGCCCGCCTTGAAGGCGTTGTAGAAGCCGAGCGCCATGATGCGGTCGCAGAAGATCACCGTCTCCTTCTGACCGCAGTGACGGTACACCTGATCGATCACGCCGGAGATTTCGCGCTTCGTCATCAGCTTGTTGATGGTGTCGAAGGGCACCTTGCCGTGCTTCGGCAGAACCTGCCCGAGCATGACGCGGCCAGCGGTGGTGTCGTAGATCTTCGAGATCGTCTTGCCTTCCTCGTCGATACCGGTCCACCGATACTTGATCTTGGTGTGCAGGTGGATGACCTTCGAGAACAGCGCATGCTCGATCTCCGCCATGTCGCGGTAGACCTTGCCTTCGCCCTGCAGGCCTTCGCGCAGGATCGAGAGATAGTAGAGACCCAGCACGATGTCCTGCGACGGCACGATGATCGGCTGACCGTTCGCGGGATGCAGGATGTTGTTGGTCGACATCATCAGGACGCGCGCTTCCAGCTGCGCTTCGAGCGACAGCGGAACGTGCACGGCCATCTGGTCGCCGTCGAAGTCGGCGTTGAACGCCGCGCAGACCAGCGGATGAAGCTGGATCGCCTTGCCTTCGATCAGCACAGGCTCGAACGCCTGAATGCCGAGACGATGCAGGGTCGGCGCGCGATTCAGCAGCACCGGATGCTCGCGAATGACCTCGTCGAGAATATCCCAGACCTCGGGACGCTCCTTCTCAACGAGCTTCTTCGCCTGCTTCACGGTGGTGGACAGGCCCTTGGCGTCGAGCCGCGAGTAGATGAACGGCTTGAACAGTTCGAGCGCCATCTTCTTCGGCAGGCCGCACTGATGCAGGCGCAGTTCCGGACCGACGACGATGACCGAACGGCCCGAGTAGTCGACGCGCTTGCCGAGCAGGTTCTGACGGAAGCGGCCCTGCTTGCCCTTGAGCATGTCGGCGAGCGACTTCAGCGGACGCTTGTTGGCGCCGGTGATGACGCGGCCGCGGCGGCCGTTGTCGAACAGTGCGTCGACGGCCTCTTGCAACATGCGCTTTTCGTTGCGGATGATGATGTCCGGCGCACGCAGTTCCATCAGCCGCTTCAGGCGGTTGTTGCGGTTGATGACGCGGCGGTACAGGTCATTCAGGTCGGAGGTCGCAAAGCGGCCGCCGTCGAGCGGCACCAGCGGACGCAGGTCCGGCGGAATCACCGGCACCACCGTCATGATCATCCACTCCGGCTTGTTGCCGGACACGCGGAACGCTTCGACGATCTTCAGGCGCTTGGCGAGCTTCTTGTGCTTGATGTCGGACTCAGTCTCGGCCATCTCGGCGCGAAGCTGACCATCGAGCTTCTCGAGCTCAAGCCCCTTCAGCAGTTCACGGATCGCTTCCGCGCCGATCATGGCGGTGAAGCTGTCCTGACCGTACTCGTCCTGGGCACGGAGATACTCTTCCTCAGACAGCAGCTGACGGTCCTTGAGCGCGGTGAGACCCGGCTCCAGAACGACGTAGTACTCGAAGTAAAGAATGCGTTCGAGGTCTTTCAGCGTCATATCGAGCAGCTGGCCGATACGCGAAGGCAGCGACTTCAGGAACCAGATGTGCGCGACCGGCGCGGCCAGTTCGATATGGCCCATGCGCTCGCGTCGGACGCGCGACAGGGTCACTTCGACCGAGCACTTCTCGCAGATGATGCCCTTGTACTTCATGCGCTTGTACTTGCCGCAAAGACATTCGTAGTCCTTGATCGGCCCGAAGATGCGCGCGCAGAACAGGCCGTCACGCTCCGGCTTGAACGTGCGGTAGTTGATGGTTTCCGGCTTCTTGATCTCGCCGTAGGACCACGACAGAATCTTCTCAGGCGAAGCGATCGAAATCCGGATCTGGTCGAAGACCTGGGCCGGAGTCGTCGGATTGAAGAGATTCATAATTTCTTGGTTCATCGTATTCTCCTCGCGTGCCGATCGTCACCGGCAGCAAATTCGAAAATCGTCTGTCGTCTCGCGCCCCGCTCAACGTCCGAGCAAGGCGAGATGCCCGGCATGAAGCCGGGCATGAAGTATTCTTGTTATTCGGCCGCCTCGGAGGTCGGCGTCGCAAGCTTGGAATTGTGCAGATCGACGTTGAGGCCGAGCGAGCGCATTTCCTTGACCAGCACGTTGAACGATTCCGGAATACCAGCTTCGAACGTGTCGTCGCCGCGCACGATGGCCTCGTACACCTTGGTACGGCCGGCCACGTCGTCCGACTTCACGGTCAGCATTTCCTGGAGCGTGTACGCTGCGCCGTAAGCCTCGAGCGCCCACACTTCCATTTCTCCGAAACGCTGTCCGCCGAACTGCGCCTTGCCGCCCAGCGGCTGCTGGGTGACGAGCGAGTAAGGACCGATCGAACGCGCGTGGATCTTGTCGTCCACGAGATGGTGCAGCTTGAGCATGTAGATGTAGCCCACCGTCACGTTTCGATCGAACTGATCGCCGGTTCGTCCGTCGTAGACCGTCGACTGGCCGGATTTGTTCATCCCGGCGAGTTCGAGCATGTCCTCGATGTCCTTCTCCTTCGCGCCGTCGAACACCGGCGTTGCAATCGGAACGCCAGCGCGCAGATTCTTGCCGAGTTCCATCAGCTCTGCGTCGTTCAGCGTCTTGATCACCTCGTCGTCGCCGTAGACCTTCTTCAAGGTCTCCTTGAGCGGCTTGATGTCCGACTTGCCGTGACCGTAGTAGGCATCAACCGCCTGCCCGATCCGCTTGCCGAGGCCTGCGCAGGCCCAGCCGAGATGCGTTTCGAGAATCTGGCCGACGTTCATGCGCGAAGGCACGCCGAGCGGATTGAGCACGATGTCCGCATGCGTTCCATCTTCAAGGAACGGCATGTCTTCGATCGGCACGATCTTCGACACCACGCCCTTGTTGCCGTGACGTCCGGCCATCTTGTCGCCCGGCTGGATCTTGCGCTTCACCGCGACGAAGACCTTGACCATCTTCATCACGCCCGGAGGCAATTCGTCGCCACGCTGCAGCTTTTCGACCTTGTCGAGGAAGCGCTGTTCAAGGCCCTTCTTCGATTCGTCGTACTGTTTCCGCATGGCTTCGATTTCAGCCATCAGCTTGTCGTTCGGCGACGCGAACTGCCACCACTGCGACTTCGGATACTCTTCGAGCACCGCACGGGTGATCTTGGTGTCCTTCTTGAATCCCTTCGGGCCAGCAATGCCCTGACGGTTTTCAAGCAACTCGGCGAGACGGCCGTAGACGTTACGGTCGAGAATGGCCTGTTCGTCGTCGCGGTCCTTGGCGAGACGCTCGATCTCTTCCCGCTCGATCGCCAGAGCACGTTCGTCCTTGTCGACGCCGTGACGGTTGAACACGCGGACTTCCACGATCGTGCCCTGCACGCCCGGAGGCACGCGCAGCGATGTATCGCGGACGTCGGACGCCTTCTCACCGAAGATGGCGCGCAGAAGCTTTTCTTCCGGCGTCATCGGGCTTTCGCCCTTCGGAGTGATCTTGCCGCACAGGATGTCGCCGGCGCGGACTTCCGCACCGATGTACACGATGCCTGCTTCGTCGAGGTTCTTCAGCGCTTCTTCCGAAACGTTCGGAATGTCGCGCGTGATTTCCTCAGGTCCGAGCTTGGTGTCGCGGGCCATGACTTCGAATTCCTCGATGTGGATCGAGGTGAAGACGTCGTCCTTCACGATCCGCTCGGAAAGCAGGATCGAGTCTTCGAAGTTGTAGCCATTCCACGGCATGAACGCGACGAGCACGTTGCGGCCGAGCGCCAGCTCGCCGAGATCGGTCGACGGACCGTCAGCGATGATGTCGCCCTTGCGCACCTGATCGCCCACCTTCACCAGCGGACGCTGGTTGATGCAGGTTGACTGGTTCGAGCGCTGGTACTTCATCAGGCGGTAGATATCGACGCCCGACTTGGTCGGATCGAGATCTTCCGTCGCGCGGATAACGATACGGGTCGCGTCGATCTGGTCGATCACGCCGGTGCGGCGGGCCGCGATCGCAGCGCCCGAATCGCGCGCCACGACACCTTCCATGCCGGTGCCGACGAACGGCGCTTCGGCGCGCACCAGAGGCACGGCCTGACGCTGCATGTTCGAGCCCATCAGCGCGCGGTTGGCGTCGTCGTTCTCGAGGAACGGGATCAGTGCCGCAGCGACCGAAACGAGCTGCTTCGGCGACACGTCCATGTAGTCGACCTTGTCCGGCGTGATCTGCAGAACTTCGCCGGCGTGGCGGCAGATCACCAGATCGTCGGTGAAGCGGCCCTTGTTATCGAGCGGCACGTTCGCCTGAGCGACGCGGTAGCGGCCCTCTTCCATCGCGGAGAGATAGACCACATCGTCGGTCACGCGGCCGTCCTTCACCTTGCGGTAAGGCGTTTCCACGAAGCCGTACTTGTTCACGCGCGCGAAGGTCGCGAGCGAGTTGATCAGACCGATGTTCGGGCCTTCCGGCGTCTCAATCGGGCAGATACGGCCGTAGTGCGTCGGATGCACGTCGCGAACTTCGAAGCCCGCGCGTTCGCGCGTCAGACCGCCCGGTCCAAGCGCCGAGAGACGGCGCTTGTGGGTGATTTCCGACAGCGGATTGGTCTGGTCCATGAACTGCGACAGCTGCGACGAACCGAAGAACTCGCGCACGGCGGCGGCGGCAGGCTTCGCGTTGATCAGGTCCTGCGGCATGACGGTGTCGATATCGACCGACGACATGCGCTCCTTGATCGCGCGCTCCATGCGCAGCAGACCGATGCGGTACTGGTTCTCCATCAACTCGCCGACCGAACGCACACGGCGGTTGCCAAGGTGATCGATGTCGTCGATTTCGCCCTTGCCGTCGCGCAGGTCGACCAGCGTCTTGATGACGGCCAGGATGTCTTCCTTGCGCAGCGTGCGCATGGTGTCCGGCGCATCGAGTTCGAGACGCATGTTCATCTTCACGCGGCCAACGGCCGAGAGGTCGTAACGTTCCGAGTCGAAGAACAGCGACTGGAACATGGCCTGCGCCGAATCGATCGTCGGCGGCTCACCCGGACGCATCACGCGATAGATGTCGAACAGCGCGTCTTCACGCGTCATGTTCTTGTCGGCGTTCAGCGTGTTGCGGATGTAGGGACCGATGTTGACGTGGTCGATGTCGAGGATGGGCAGTTCCTTGTAGCCCTGCTCGTTCAGCGCCTTCAGCAGCTTCTCGGTGATTTCCTCGCCCGCCTCGGCGTGGATTTCGCCGGTCTTCGGATTGACGAGATCTTCCGCGAGATAGTTGGTGATGAGTTCATCATCAGACAGGCGCAGCGCCTTGAGGCCCTTTTCCTGGAGCTGACGCGCCGTGCGCACGGTCAGCTTCTTGCCGGCTTCGAGCACGACCTTGCCGCTGTCGGCGTCGATCAGGTCATTGATCGTCGAATAGCCGCGGAAACGGTCGGCGACGAAAGGCACGCGCCAGCCTTCCTTGATCCGCTTGTACTGAATCTTCTTGTAGAACGTGGACAGGATTTCTTCGCCATCGAGACCGAGGGCGAACATCAGCGACGTCACCGGAATCTTGCGGCGGCGGTCGATACGCGCGAACACGATGTCCTTGGCGTCGAACTCGATGTCGAGCCACGAACCGCGATACGGAATCACGCGCGCGGCAAACAGCAGCTTGCCCGATGAGTGTGTCTTGCCCTTGTCGTGATCGAAGAACACGCCCGGCGAACGGTGCATCTGCGAGACGATGACGCGCTCGGTGCCGTTGACCACGAAGGTGCCGTTCATCGTCATGAGCGGAATGTCGCCCATGTAGACGTCCTGCTCCTTGATGTCCTTGACGGACTTGGCGCCGGTTTCTTCGTCGATATCGAACACGATGAGGCGCAGCGTCACCTTCAGCGGCGCAGCAAACGTCATGCCGCGCTGGCGACACTCGTCGACATCATACTTCGGCTGTTCGAATTCATAGCGGACGAACTCGAGCTGCGAGGTGCCCGAGAAATCGTTGATCGGGAACACCGAGCGGAACACCGCCTGCAAGCCTTCGTCCAGCCGTCCGCCGGTAGGTTCATCGACCATCAGGAACTGGTCGTACGACGCCTTCTGAACCTCGATGAGGTTCGGCATCTCGGCAACTTCCTTGATGTGTCCGAAAAACTTACGAACGCGTTTGCGACCAGTAAAAGTTTGCTGCGACTGCGCCATCGTGGCCTCTCATTTCGCCGCCCTTGATTGGCGGCATCTTCCGGAGTGCGATGGGCACCGCCCCCGGGGTAAATTTCAAATTGCCCAAACGACCTGCCTGGGCTTCGCGGCATCCGAGCTTCTGGCTCCGGGCTTTCCCGATCCGAATCTCAAGACGCAAAATGACGCGCGGGGCGCTGGTGGCGCCCTGCCCGTCAAACAAATCCTACGGCTTATTAAAGCCCGAAATCTCTCGTCTCCCGACGTCCCGCCTTGAACTCGTTCCGGGTTTCAAAGGGCGATCCGTCCTTTCGTGCCTCCGCCTATGTAGGCGGCAATCGCGGCGATTCGAGGGGGTCAAATCATCGAACCGTCACACATTAAAGTGTCCGGCCGGCCCCGAAGGACCGGCCGGGAACATATCGACTTACTTGAGTTCGACCTTGGCGCCAGCCTTCTCGAGCTGAGCCTTGATCTTCTCGGCTTCGTCCTTGGCAACGCCGTCCTTGACGGGCTTCGGTGCGCCTTCGACGAGGTCCTTGGCTTCCTTGAGGCCCAGGCCGGTGATGGCGCGGACTTCCTTGATGACTTCGATCTTCTTGTCGCCAGCCGAGGCGAGAACAACCGAGAACTCGGTCTTCTCTTCAGCAGCGGCAGCACCGCCGCCAGCACCCGGAGCAGCAGCAACCGCAACAGCGGCAGCAGCCGAAACGCCCCACTTCTCTTCGAGAAGCTTCGCGAGTTCAGCAGCCTCGAGAACCGTGAGGCTCGAGAGGTCGTCTACAATCTTCTGCAAATCAGCCATTTTGTCTTTCCTTAGCGTATCAGTTCGAACCAGTTGAGATGGAGAATGGCATCACGCCGCTTCACTCTTGGAGGCATAGGCCTGAACCACACGGGCCAGCTTCGCAGCAGGCGCGGTGGAGAGCTGAGCGATCTTGGTCGCAGGCGCCACAAGGAGGCCAACGATCTTCGCGCGCAGTTCATCAAGCGACGGCAGCGAGGCAAGAGCCTTCACAGCGTCGGGATTCAGGACAGTGGTTCCCATCGCGCCGCCAAGGATGACGAACTTTTCGTTCGCCTTGGCGAATTCGACGGCAACTTTCGGTGCTGCAACCGGATCGTTTGAAGTCGCGATCACGGTCGGCCCCTTCAACAGGGAGCCGATGGAAACAACATCCGTGCCTTCCAGAGCAATTTTGGCGAGACGGTTCTTCGAGACCTTTACCGAGGCGCCAGCCTGCTTCATCTGCGTCCGCAGAGTCTGCATCTGGGCAACGGTCAGGCCGGAATAATGAGCAACGACCGCAACGCCCGTGGCCTTGAAGACCCCGTTCAGCGTTTCGACCGCCTCTTTTTTTGCCGCTCGTTCCACAGCAAGCTCTTTCCGGTTGGCGGTCCGCTTGAGACAGAACCGCCGGGTTGCACCGATCGTCCTGCCCGCTAAGCCTCGAGACATTCATCTCTCAACACGTCGGGCACGACGACATTTTCGGAAGCCTGCCCTCTCGCCCTGGCTTGCCTTGCGGCTCGCCTGAACGAGGTGTCGAGGTTCGAACCAAATCCGCAGCCACCGCCGAATCGGGGGTGGGTCACGAAATCCGGTTTTCACCCGTCTGTGCAGGAGATTAAGCGAAGCCGCTTCCACAAGGGATTCGGCCAGGCACCTGCAGTCTTGGACAGGATGGAGCTTTCTCCGGCTTTTGACACCTGAGACAGCCCCGGCTCATTTTCGTCAGTCAAAACAAAAGCTTTCCGTTCCTGTGAGCAATCCATGCGGAATGATCGACGAGGAATGGACTCCTATTGGTTTGATTTTCGGAAAACGAGCACGGACGCGCCAGCGACAGCCAGCACGCCCGGAAAGGAATGTTTAACGGGTCAAGTTCGCCTTGCCAAGGGGATTCTGAGTTCCCAAAGCATTTTCCGGGCCAGAAGACGATAATGCTTGGCTACCGTCTGACAACGGTACTTAGAACATAGATTGTTTGTGGCATAAATGCGGCAATACCGTGCACTTCCTGGAACACAAGGCGCCCGCTCTCAACGAGATAGGAGCAGCCCGCATGCCCTTTGTTTTCTTGGCCGAAAAGGCCCTTGTTGGTCGTGCGCGCGACGAGGGCCACCAGATTTTTTTGGGGGACGGCTTCAAGGGTTGGCTTCGAACTGGCGACCCTTGCTGCCGCATATCCATTTAACGCAAACGGCCCGGCGATCGTCAGATGGGGAAAAGCCTTTACAACCTTCTCAGAACAATCGGCAACTATAGCAGGAGTAACAAGGCCTTGAGCAGCATCGGCGGTTTCATATCTCGCTTTTAGCCACGGCGTCATACAACCGGAAAGCAGAATACAAAAGCCAAGCGCAAACACGCGCCGCAGCGCACTTCCAAGAATCCGCACTTTGTTGATCTCCCCAGACCGAGGGAGACAATCCCGCAACTTAGGGGCGAGCACAAGAGAGGCTCACCCTCTCCCACTGCTCGCCGGAATTTTCGGACACGCAGCACCCGCTGCAGCCCAGGCCTTGATCAAATCCCCGAACTCCTTCTGGCTTCCGGGCGCTGGCGTCCGGTTGGCGCCGGGCGACCAGGCCCAGCCGACCAGACTGTCCTCGGCCATATGCTTCACAAGCGCGGCCATGTCCTTGCCGTCGTTGCGCTTCGGGTCCTTGATCTGCTCGCAGATCTGACCGAGCGATCTGCCCTGCCACGCCATCTCCAGCGGTGCGAGGTGCCACTGGGGATGACCCGGCACACCGGCGGGATCGAAGTTCGTCTCACGGTGGCAGGTGTTGCAGGCGAGACCGCTCGCAGCCCCCATGCCGCCTTCCCCGCGCACCACCAACGGCTGATGCGGAGTCATCTTGTTGGTCTGCGTCGGACGCTCCGT
The DNA here is from genome assembly GCF_014203115.1 of Afipia massiliensis. GTDB lineage: Bacteria > Pseudomonadota > Alphaproteobacteria > Rhizobiales > Xanthobacteraceae > Afipia > Afipia massiliensis. The sequence continues at coordinate 737,432 of NZ_JACHIJ010000002.1, forward strand.
CGCAGGATGGCAGTTCATGCAGCGCGGCGACATGATCACCTTGCCGGCTTCCTCGAACAGCGCGACGGCGCGCTCGTTCTTGCTCTTGATGTCGTCGAAGGCCGACACCGGCTTCAGTTTGACCGGATTGACCGGCGGCTCCATCGCGGCATCCGCCTCGCCGCGAAATGCGGGTCCGGCGAAGGCCAGCAACGCTGCGGCAAAAGCGCCTGCGCCGAGCGCCATCCCGCCCTGTCTGAGCACCCTCATGCCGATGCTCCCGGCACGATCGGCAATTGCCGCGGACGCACCTGACCGAGTTTGGCCATCGCATTGGCTACCGCAGGGCCGATCGGCGGCACACCCGGTTCACCGACACCGGTCGGGCTCTCGCTCGACTTGACGATGGTGACTTCAACCGCAGGCATCTCGTTGATGCGAAGCGACCGGTATGTGTCGAAATTGCCCGGCACCACGCGGCCATCCTCCATCGGCACATCCGCATAGAGGATGTGACCGAGGCCGAACCCGATGCCGCCCTCCATCTGCGCGCGGATGATGTCCGGATTGACGGCGACGCCGCAATCCACCGCACACCAGACCTTGTGGACCTTGGGGCCTTCGTCGCCCATCGATACCTCAACGATCTGCGCGACGAATGTCTTGAAGCTCTCGACCACCGCGACGCCGCGTGCGCGGCCAGGCTCGAGCTTTGCGTTCTTCCAGTCCGCCAGTTCCGCGACCGCGCGGAGCACGCCGGCATGGCGCGGCTTCTTGCTCATCAGTTCAAGACGCCCCTCGACCGGATCTTTTCCGGCCGCCTCCAGCAACTCATCGACGAAGGCTTCGACGGCATAGCCGGTGTGCGTGTGCCCAACCGAACGCCACCACAGCACCGGCACGCCGACGTCGACCTGATGCAGGTCGCACTTGAAGTTGGCGACGTCGTAGGGGATTTCATTCGAGCCTTCGTAAGCAGTCGCGTCCAATCCGTCTTTCATCGTCATCGCCTCGAACGGCGATCCCTTCATGATCGACTGCCCGACGATGGTGTCGCTCCATGCCTGGATCTTTCCATCGCGCACCACGCCGCGCATGCGGTGAATGCTGAACGGACGGTAGTATCCGCCGCGCATGTCGTCCTCGCGGGTCCATACCAGCTTGATCGGCTTGCCGGGACCGATGGCTTTCGCAACTTCCGCGAGTTCAGCGGCCACATGGACCGTCTGCTGCGCGCGTCGCCCGAAGCTGCCGCCGGCGAGAATGGTCTTGAGCTGGACCTTTTCCATCGGCAAACCGAGTATCCTCGCGATGGTCGCGTGATCCGGTGTCGGGAATTGGCTGCCGAAGCGCGACGATGCCGTATCGCCCTGCCAGTGGATGAACGCATTCAGCGGCTCCATCGCCGCGTGGGCCAGATACGGAAAGACGTATTCGGACTCGATGATACGGCTGCCCGGCTTGGCGACTTCCGCGTCGAAGTCGCCTTCCGTCTTCACCGTCTTGCCCGGCGTCTTCGACAGGCCGCGAAACTCGGTCAGCAACTGCGCTGTGCCGCGCTTCTCGGCTTTGCTGTCATCCCAGGTGATTTTCAAAAGATCGCGCGCGGTCTTCGCCGGCCAGAAGCCTTTGGCATAGACTGCGACACCGGTTGGCACCTGCTTCACATCGACCACGCCGGCCACGGCCTTGGCCGCTGTCGCGTCGAATGACGCAACCGTACCGCCGAAGCGCGGCGGCCGCGCGATCACCACCGTCAGCATGTCAGGCTCGTTGATGTCGAGCGTGAACACCGCGGTGCCGTTCGATTTCTCCGCGCTGTCGAGGCGTTTGACCGCGCCTTCCTTGCCGATCAACTTGAACTGCGACGGATCCTTCAACTTTGGATTGGCCGGCACCGGCAACTGGTTCGCCTTCTCGGCAAACGCGCCGAACCGGCCTTCCTTGCCTGATGGATGCTTGATCACGCCGTTCTCGACGGTGATCTCGGACGCAGGCACATTCCACTGCTTAGCGGCGGCGGCCACCAGCATTTCACGCGCAGCTGCACCAACCTTGCGCATCTGTTCGTAGGAATTGGAGATGGCGCTCGATCCGCCTGTGCCCTGCACGCCGAACCCCAGATTCTTGTAGAGCACGGGATTGGACGGCGCGTGATCGGCGCGCATCTGCGACCAGTCGGCGTCGAGCTCTTCGGCGACCAGCGTCGCCATGCCGGTGAACGGTCCCTGTCCAAATTCGATGTGCTTGCAGAGCACCGTGACCGTGTTGTCCGGCTTGATGATGAGGAACGTGTTCGGCACGATGTTGACCTGCGCCGCAGCGGGCGCACCTTGCGCGAACGCCTTGCCGCTCCTTGCGATGTAAACGCCGATCGCGAGTCCCGCTCCCGCCTTGAGAAGCGAGCGGCGCGAGAGAGCGGATGCGCGCGTGACTGTGTCTTTGATGTGTACGTTCATGGCTCAGCCCTCCAGCGACTTGGCAGCGTCGTGGATCGCGGCGCGGATGCGGACATAGGTGGCGCAGCGGCAGATGTTGCCGGTCATCGCCAGATCGATGTCCTCGTCCGTCGGCTTCGGATTGAGCGAGAGCAGCGATGCCGCGCTCATGACCTGTCCGGACTGGCAATAGCCGCATTGCGGCACATCGAGTGCGACCCACGCCTTCTGCACGGCCTGAGCTTCGCGGCTCTTGATGCCTTCGATGGTGATGATTTCGCTAGCGCCGACCGCCGACACCGGCAGCGAACATGATCGCACCGGCTGGCCATCGACATGCACGGTGCACGCGCCACATTGCGCGACGCCGCAGCCATACTTGGTGCCCATCAGTCCCGCGCCGTCGCGGATCGCCCAGAGCAGAGGTGTTTGCGGATCGACATCCACACGATGTTCGCCGCCGTTGATCTTGAGTACGAATGCCGCCATCGCGGAATCTCCTTCGAAAATCGAAGGCGAAGCCTACATTCGACTCGTTCTAAACAGCAATCAAACTAATGTGCGCTGCGGCGAAGCGATATTTTTCGATACGCGAGGAACGAACCCTCGCAATGTGTGTTCTGGTTCCTTATGTCTGTCCCCATCCGCGTCCCCGATGATGACAGATTTATTTCCCGGCCTCAGTCACCGAATAGCGCAGCGGTTTGCCTGAAAAGAAGGCATCGAGATTGGCCATGACGCAATCCTGCATGGCGATGTGAGCCTCGACGGTGTGGCCGCCGATGTGTGGTGTCAGTACCACGTTAGGTAATGTCGTCAGCGCATCCGGCGCGTGCGGTTCTTTCTCGTACACATCGAGACCCGCACCCGCAATCACATTGCCTTCAAGCGCTGCGACCAGTGCCGCTTGATCAATCACCGAGCCGCGCGAAATGTTGACGATGGTTCCCAGCGGGCCAAGCTTCTTGAGAATGCCGGCATCGACCGCATGCTGTGTATCCGCGCCTGCGCGCACCGCCACCATCAGAATGTCGGCCCATTCCGCCAGCGTTGCGAGACTGGCGTGATATGCATACGGCACGTCGTGCTTGCTGCGGCTGTGGTAGGCAACTTCGGTTTCGAATGCCGCGCAACGCGCCGCGATCTTGCGGCCTATTTCGCCCATGCCGTAGATCCCGATCTTTCGCCCGGTCATGCCGTGGGGCGGACGCATCGATGGCGACGGTTTCGCGCCGGACCATCCGCCGCTGCGCACGTAGTCGTCCGCGGGCACCAATCGTCGTGTCGTCGCCAGCATCAGCGTCATCGCAAGATCGGCAACCGAAGCCGCGTTCGCCGCAGGACTGTTGCCGACGGCAATCTTGCGCCGCGCGGTCTCCGCGAGATCGACGCCGTCATAACCCGTGCCGTAGCAAATGATCGCGCCCAGCGACGGCAGCATATCGAGCACCGCCGGAGGAATCGCCTGCCCGCCCGCCGTGATCATCGCGCGGATCGGCTTGAGTTGTTCGGCGCTGAAGGTCGCAGTCGGTGGCCTGCCCTTGCCGTCGAGTAACTCGTAGCGCTCGCCGATGCGCACCATCTGCGCTTTTGGAAACCGCGAATAGATCAGGACTTGATGGGGCATTGCTGAACTTCCACTGGAACATAAAGAAAAAGGCGGAGCAGGTGTTAGCCCTGCTCCGCCTTCAAATCATTCAAGCCAATGCCGATCAGGAGTTGAGGCTGCCCGGCTCGACCTTGACGCCCGGGCCCATCGTCGAGGAGACCGCAACGCGCTGAACGTAGGTGCCCTTCGACCCAGCAGGCTTCGCCTTCACAACCGCGTCGGCCAGCGCCTTGATGTTCTCAACGAGCTTCTCTTCCGAGAACGAGACCTTGCCGATGCCAGCCTGCACGATGCCGGCCTTCTCGACACGAAACTCGACCGAGCCGCCCTTGGCGCCCTTGACCGCGTTGGCGATGTCCATGGTGACGGTGCCGATCTTCGGGTTCGGCATCATGCCACGCGGGCCGAGCACCTTACCGAGACGACCGACCAGCGGCATCATGTCAGGAGTTGCGATACAACGATCGAAATCGATCGCGCCGCCCTGCACCTTCTCAACGAGATCTTCAGCGCCGACAACGTCAGCCCCCGCAGCCTTGGCTTCTTCCGCCTTGGCGCCGCGGGCGAACACGCCGACGCGCAACGTGCGGCCGGTGCCGTTCGGCAGCGTCACCACGCCGCGGACCATCTGGTCAGCGTGACGCGGATCGACGCCGAGGTTGATCGCAATCTCGATGGTTTCGTCGAACTTCGCCGAAGCGCGTTCCTTGATCATCTTGACCGCATCAGCGATCGGATAGAGCTTTTCGCGGTCGATACCCTCACGGGCTTTGACCAGTTTCTTGCCAACAGCCATGATCGTTACCCCGCTACCTGGAGACCCATCGAACGGGCAGAGCCCTCAACCATCTTCATGGCCGCTTCGACGGTGTCACAGTTGAGATCCTTCATCTTCTTTTCGGCGATCTCGCGCACTTGCGCTTGGGTCACCTTGCCTGCGGAGTCGCGGCCCGGCGCTTTCGAACCGGACTGGATCTTCGCCGCCTGCTTCAAGAAGTAGGACATCGGCGGGGTCTTCATTTCAAACGTGAACGACCGGTCCGCATAAATGGTGATGACCACCGGGATCGGGGTGTTCTTTTCTTCCTTCTGCGTCTGCGCGTTGAACGCCTTGCAGAATTCCATGATGTTGAGGCCGCGCTGACCAAGCGCGGGACCGATCGGTGGCGACGGGTTCGCCGCACCGGCCGGCACCTGAAGCTTCAGGTATCCGGTCACTTTCTTAGCCATACTTCACTCCTTCAAACGACCCGGACCATTCCGGACCTTCTTAAGGACCGTGGTGCGGTTCGACAGGCGGCTGGCGACCGGCTGTCTCCTCCCACGGCATTCTCATCACCATCACACCGTGACGGTGAAAACGATCAGACCTTTTCGACCTGACCGAATTCCAGTTCGACCGGCGTCGCACGTCCGAAGATCGACACCGCGACCTTCACGCGCGAACGCGCCTCGTCGATTTCCTCGACCACACCGGAGAACGACGCGAACGGGCCATCGGCCACGCGCACGTTCTCGCCGATTTCGAACGACACCGACGCCTTCGGCCGCTCCACGCCTTCCTGCACCTGATGCAGGATGCGCATGGCTTCAGCTTCCGAGATCGGCATCGGCTTGTTTTCCGCGCCGAGGAAGCCCGTTACCTTGGGCGTGTTCTTGATGAGATGGAACGCCTCGTCGGTGAGGTTCATCTTCACCAGCACGTAGCCCGGGAAGAACTTGCGCTCAGCGTCGATCTTGCGGCCGCGGCGCACTTCCGTGACCTTCTCGGTCGGCACCAGCACCTGCTCGAACAGATCTTCCAGTCCGCGCTGCTTGGCCTGCTCGCGAATGGATTCGGAGACCTTCTTCTCGAAGTTCGAATAGGCGTGAACGATATACCAGCGCATGCTCATTGTTTCGGTTCCGCGCTCAGGCCTGAATGCCGAGAATGAAAGTGATCAGGACGCGAATGATCTGGTCCGCGACGAAGAAGAAAATCGAGGACACCGCGACCATAATGAACACCATGATCGTGGTGATCATGGTCTCGCGGCGCGTCGGCCAGGTGACCTTGGCGGTCTCCGAGCGCACTTCCTGCAGGAATTTGAACGGGCTGAAAGCCATCGTCGGGTCCGCATCCGTAGTGCCGGGAACGTCGTTCCAGGCGTGATTGAATTATTTCAGGGATCCGGACAGCCCTCGCACGCCACAGTTTCTTGCGCCCAACCCTCTTTAGAAGGATGAGCCGCCAAGCGGGCTCGATTGTCCGGGGATTTCAATGCCGCGCCGGAAATCCGTCAAAACGGGCCGACAGCAGGTGCCGTTATCTACTGTGGGACGGGCGTCAGGTCAAGGTACGGATATTGTGCCAGAAACTGGCAGGAGCGGCAGGGCTCGAACCTGCGACCCTCGGTTTTGGAGACCGATGCTCTACCAACTGAGCTACGCTCCTACAGAGTCGCCTCTATAGCGAACCATTTTCGCGCCGTCCACGCCCCCTCACAGCGATTTTCGCTTGGTCACGGAACCCGCCCTGCGGCGATTGCCGCCATCCGGCGCGCCGCGTACATTCAAGAAAAGCTCAACCGGTGGGGGAAACAAACGGTTTGCCGCTTCGCAATGCCATACGCCGCATGTCGCTCACCCACCGGCTGCTGGCGCTTACTCTCGTTGCGTCCCTGCCCGGTCTCGCGGCGGTCAGTTACGGTGCATTTGACCTGCGAAACGCCCGGTACGCGGAAGCCCGCGCCGACGCCCTGCGCAGTGCGCAGGTCGTTGCCTCCGAGGTGGGCCAGATTTTCGACGGCATCCAGGGCGCGCTTCGCACGGTGGCGGAGGCCGACGAGGTCCACCTGCTCAACAGCACGGCATGCACCGATTACATCATGCGGGTCCGGCCCCATATCGAACCGCTGACCTCCATTCTGGTCGTCGGGCTGGACGGCAACATCCGCTGTTTCAGCGAGCCAAGCCTGGCAGCCCCCAATCTCGCGACCCGCGACTATTTTCGCACCGCCATAGGCCAGCAGAAATTCGCGATCGGGACGTTCATCGCCAGCCAGGTGTCCGACCGCAACGTCATTCCACTGGCGACACCCATCATTCGCGGCGGAAAGGTTACAGGCGCAATTGTCGCCGGCCTCAATGTTGATTGGCTGGGAAAGCAGTTGAAGCAGCGCGGAGTACAACGCGGCGGCACCATCCTGATCGCCGACCGCAACGGCATCGTGGTGTCACGCGAACCGGCCCCCGAAAAATATGTCGGCAAGAAGATCGACGACAGTCTCGGCAGAATCGGTGCAGCGGCGCCTGGAACCGAGGACATCATCGGTATCGACGGTGTGCCCCGCATCATCGGCTACATCCCGGCATCGGTGACCCCGTTCGGGCTTTACGTCAGTAGCGGCATCGCGCGCAGCGAAGCATTCGAGCCGATTGACCGTGCCGTGCGCAACAGCATTGCGCTGTTTGCACTGGGAAGCGCGGTAGCGTTCCTGCTGGCCTGGCTTGTCGGCGAGGGCATCATCCGCAGGCCATTGATGCGCATGGTGGCGACGGCTGAAGCCTGGCGGCGCGGTCACGATGCCGTCCGCACCGGCATTGTGGGCCGAAGTGACGAAATCGGCGTGCTCGGGCAGACCTTCGACCGGCTGATGGACGAAAACGCCATGCGGGAGGAACAGCGCGCCACCGCCGAGGAACGCCGCGAGATTCTGGTTCATGAACTCGCCCACCGGGTCAAGAACACCCTCGCCACCGTGCAATCGATCGCGTCCTTGAGCTTTCGCCACAGCCAGGGGCCGGAAGCCCTGCGCCAGTTCCACGAACGCTTGCAGGCGCTGGTGCGCGGCCACGATCTCCTGACCCGGAAGAACTGGCAGCACGCGGATCTGTCTGAAATCGCGGAAGCCGCGATTGCCCCGCTACAGGAGGAACGAGGACATCGTTTCGTGATTTCGGGACCGCCGGTGGACCTGCCGCCAACGACGGCCGTGCCGATGGCGATGATCCTGCACGAGCTTTGCACCAACGCAATGAAGTACGGCGCGCTGGCGAACGACAGCGGCCGCGTCACCATCGGTTGGACGGCGCAGCCCGATGATGCAGGCACCGCCGTCAGCCTGATATGGAGTGAGAGCGGCGGCCCCTCGGTCGCGCCGCCCGACGAAGAAGGTTTCGGCACGCGGCTGATTTCGAATCTCAGCCGGCAACTCGGCGGCGATTGCACCTTCCGCTACCCGCCGTCGGGGCTCGTCTTTCACCTGAGCATGATTGCGCCGGACACAGAGCCGAGAAACTAGCTTTTCGAAGCATGGTTGCGCCTTCACGGAATCGCCAAGTCTGCCTGGCGAACATCGCGTGCCCGGCGAAGCCGCCCTAACGACACTCCTTAACGCGATGTTGATTCAAATTTCCTAGGTTATTGCCAACAGATTTTCTGTCATTGGCTCAGGATTGTTTGGAGACACGATGCGTAAGCTTTGGTCCGTTTCTGCCCGGATAATGGTCGCAATTTCACTGGTGGCGGCGGCCTCCTGTGCCGGCCTCGCCGCCTTCGGCCTTTGGCAGCAACAGACCGCGGTCGATCTGGCGCTTCAGCGCGAACTGAAATCCGACTACGACAACATGATGAGCGCGATGGACTCGGATACGCGCACGGTTCAGGTTGTCGCGAATGCCCTCGCGACCATGCCCGAACTCAAGACGGTGGTGAAGGCGCGCGACCGGGATGCCACGCTAAAACTGCTCGCCAGCACCCTGAATTCGATCAAGCCGCTCGGCGTCGAACTCATCACGATCCAGATTCCGCCGGGTGTGACCCTTGCGAGGTTGCATAACCCGACCGCATTCGGCGACGACGTCACCGCCCGTCGCAAGATGGTCGTGCAGGCGTTCGCCACCAAGAAGCCCGTCGGCGGCGTCGAGGCCGGGCGCGACGTCCTCAATATCTTCGGCACCACGCCGATCCTCGACGGTGACACCCTGCTGGGCACGGTCGATATGGGCGCGCCGTTCGGTGATGCTTTCGTCAAATCGATGAAGGACCGCTTTTCAGTCGATGTCGCGATCCACCAGATCAATGACGGCAACGTCAAGACCCTCGCATCGACCATCGGAGGAGCCGCACCTTCCGGCGACATCGTCAAGCGCGCGCTTGCCGGCGAGTCCGTTATCGTGTCGGGAGAACGCAAGGGTGAGCCCGTTTCGACCACCTTCGGCCAAATCAAGAATTTCTCCGGACAGCCGGTCGCCGTCATCGAGATCGCACGCAACACGAAGGCTTACGCCGAGATCGCGAGCAACTCCGCGAAGTGGCTCGCAGTCGGCGCCATTGCCGCGGTGTTGATCGCCGGCCTGATTGCCGCCTGGGTAGGTCGCGGACTGGCACGACCGATCGTGGCACTCGAAGGCGCGATGCGCGTGATGACGTCCGGCAAGCACGACATCATCGTGCCGGGCGCAGATCGCCGCGACGAGATCGGCTCGATGTCGCGCGCTGTCGAGGTGTTCAAGGACAGCCTGATTGAAACCGGCCGGTTGCGTGCCGCGCAGGAAGAACAGCGTGTCGCCTCGGAGGCCGAACGCCGCAGCACCGTGCTGGCCCTCGCCGAGCGGTTCGAAACAGGCGTCGGCAGCGTCGTGAATGCGGTGGGCGCGGCATCGACCGAGTTGCGCAGCACGGCCGAAAATATGGCCCGCACGGCGGAAGAAGCGACGCAGCAGACCGCGACGGTTGCCGATGCATCGGAAGAAGCATCGCAGAATGCCCAGGCTGTCGCCGCCGCGATCGAGGAACTCAACGCCTCGATCAACGAGATCGCCCAGCAGGTCAATGAATCAGCGCAGGTGGCCGGTCACGCCGCCAAGCAGGCGAACGACACCAATGCGGAAGTTCAGGGACTGGCGCTGGCCGCCCAGAAGATAGGCGACGTGGTGAAACTGATCAGCGAGATCGCCGAACAGACCAACCTGCTCGCGCTCAACGCCACCATCGAAGCGGCGCGCGCCGGCGAAGCCGGACGGGGATTTGCCGTCGTCGCATCCGAAGTGAAGGCACTGGCAAGCCAGACGTCGAAGGCGACCGACGAAATCTCGGCGCAGGTCGGCGCCATCCAGTCCGCGACAAAGACGTCCGCCGAGGCCATCAACGGGATCACCCACACCATCAGCAAGGTCAACGAGATCGCGAGCGCCATTGCGTCCGCGGTCGAGGAGCAAGGCGCGGCGACCCGCGAGATTGCCCATAACGTTGCCGAGGCCGCGCGCGGCACCGGCGAAGTCTCGGCGAACATCGTCGGCGTTCGTGATGCGGCCCGGGAAACCGGCGTCGCTGCCGATCAGGTCGTCGCATCGGCCGCCGAACTGTCCATGAACGGCGAAACGCTGAAGGCGCAGGTCGATGCCTTCCTGCGCGAAGTGCGGGCGGCGTAAGTTCGCCTCTAAATGATGTGTTTCACAATAAAGGCCGCTCCACTTGGTGGGGCGGCCTTTGTCGTTCCGGCCGCTAGCTTGTGATCGGTCAGCCCGCGCCCTTCATGATCTTGAACACGCCGCTTGCCATCACGACGCAGCGGCCCTCAGCCGTCAGTTCGGTATTCAGGAAAATCAGCGTGCGCGTGCTGCGCACCACGCGCGGCGTCGAGATCAGGATTTCTCCGATTTTGGCCGCATCGATGAAGTGCGTATCCATCTGGATCGTGACGACGGCGGAAGAGCCGCTCCCGGCTCGCGCAGCCATGCCGAGCGAACGGTCCGCCAGCGTCATCAGCAACCCGCCCTGAACGAACCCACGCCGGTTCTTGTGTTTCGCCTGCGCAACGATGGCGTATTCGCCCGTCGTGTCGTTGGCGCGGTGCCAGAGCGGCCCCACCAGATTGAGAAATCCATCGTCCTCGACGATCGTCCAGCCGTCTTCCGCCAGTTTCCTGGCACCTGCGTCCGTCATTGACCCTTCACTCTAGATATTCGCGGAAGGCCAACGAAACAGTGGCCCTCAGGATTTTCGAAGCAGCCAATCACGATAGCTATCGCCGTAGCGGCTGGCAATTTTATCGACCGTGCTCTGCTCGGAAGCATGATCGATCGCGGCCTGAACCGCGGTTCCTAAAACCCCTTGTCCGACGACAAGAAAAACATTCATTTTCGGGTAAGCCACGATACTGGCGCCGGTTCGTGCATCGACCAGATTTGCGTCGGCAAGCATGCCATGGCCTCCGCCGACAACAATTCGCTGGATCGCGGGTGAAATCGTGAAGCTGTGGACCACGATGTTAAGCCGTACAGGCCGCGAGCCGTTCAGATGACCGGCCATCGTCTTGTCGACTCCAGCCTTGATCCGTTGCGCCAGAAGATTCCGAACGTAGGCCTTGCCCTCAGGTGTGTTCGTCGCTGTCGCAATCTGATCGTCCGGGATCGATTTCGACGTGGCGTAGGCCCGGATGCCATCGTCCCACTGGATGGTTGCGTCAGGAGCAAAGCTGACGGAGATGTCCGTCAGTTTCATGCCCGCTATGTCGTTTTGCGATAGAGAATTCTCGATTGTCTTGCAGCCAGCGAGCGCAAGCGCTCCCGCAAGCACGGCAAGCCGTGCCAGCCCCATCATCCTCGACATACAGCCCCCGCTGTTTTTGCTTTACTCAGCCCAGGCGAAAGTTAGGGGAGAGCAAAGCAGATTGTCTACTTATAATTGTATTGCGTTGCGATGACACTCTGTTCAAGTCAGGCGTTCTGGGCCAAGCTTCGGCTGGCATTGATTTCAGAACAAAAAAACCGGAGGCAACATGAACGTCCACGCCACGCCAAGCGCCGCCAAGGCAACCCCAGCCCTTCCCTCCGCCAAGCCGGAGACGATTGGCCTTTCCGCACAGCGGCTACAGCGGATGCGCGACGCGTTCCAGCGCGAGATCGACAAGGGCACGACGCCGGGCGTGGTGTCGATGGTGGCGCGGCGAGGCCAGATCGGCTGGTTCGAGGCGCAGGGCAAACAGGACCCCGCTGGCAGCACGGCGATGGCGACGAACAGCATCTTCCGCATCTTCTCGATGACCAAGCCGCTGGTGTCGCTCGGCATCATGATGCTGGTCGAGGACGGCCATCTCCTGCTCAACGATCCGCTGGCCAAGTACATTCCGGAATTCGGCAGCCAGAAGGTCGGTGTCGAGCGCAACGGCGCGCTGGAATTCGCGCTGCCGGTGCATCCGATCACGATTCAGGACCTGCTGCGTCACACCTCGGGCATTTCATACGAGATCACCGGCGCCGGCATGGTGCAGCGGATGTACGCGAAGGCAAAGACCTTCCGCCGCGACATCACCAACGAGGAACACGCCAAGCTGATCGCCAGCATGCCGCTGATGTGCCAGCCGGGCACGGAGTGGAACTACAGCCGCTCCACCGACATTCTGGGCCGCGTCATCGAAGTTGTGTCCGGCAAGCCGCTGAGCGCCTTCCTGAGCGAGCGCATCCTCACCCCGCTTCAAATGAACGAGACCGGATTTCATACCGCGCAGGACAACAAGTCGCGCATCGCGCAGCCCTTCCCGGCCGATCCATGGACCGGCGACAAGGTCGCACTGTTCGATCCGTTGGAAGTCGCGAAGATGGAATCCGGTGGCGGCGGACTGGTCTCGACTGCGATGGACTATGCGCGCTTCTGCCAGATGCTGCTGAAGGGCGGCACGCTCGACGGCAACCGCGTGATCGGGCGCACGACGCTCGCGTTCATGGCGTCCAATCATCTCGCAGCAAACGTCAAGGTTGAGTCGCACCTGCTGCCGCCAGGCCATGGCTTCGGCCTCGGCTTCGCGGTGCGCACCGATGCGGGCATGGCTCCTTATGCGGGCTCCGTCGGACAGTTTTTCTGGAGCGGTGTCGCAGGCACGTTCTTCTGGATCGACCCGCAGGAAGATCTGTTTGCGATCTTCCTGTCGCAGGGCCCCGGCCAGCGCGAATATTTCCGCACACTGGTGCGCAGCCTCGTCTACGCGGCTGTGGAATAAGCGACATGAAAAAAGCCGGACGCGAGGCAACTCGCGTTCGGCTTTTTGATTCTTAAGGCGATCAGCTGATCGTTGCGCCGCCGTCGATGACAACCGTCTGCCCGGTCATGAAGTTACCGGCAGCCGACCCCATGAACACCGCAGCACCCGCGATTTCATCGGGAATTCCGATGCGCAGCAGCGGCGAGCGCGCGGTGGATGCCTTCAGGTTATCCGGATTGTCCCACAGCGCCTTGGCGAAATCGGTCTTGATCAGGCCGGGCGCGATGCAATTGACGCGCACGTTGTGCGGGCCGTACTCGCAGGCCAGATTGCGCGCGAGCTGCATGTCGGCCGCCTTCGAGATCGCGTAGGCGCCGAGAATGGTCGAGCCCTTCAGGCCGCCGATCGAGGAGACGATGATGATCGAGCCGTCCTTGCGCGCGATCATCTGCGGCACCACCATGCTGATGATCCAGTTGTTGGCGACGATGTTGTTGCCGAGAATCTTGGTGAACTGATCGTCGGAAATGCCAGCGAGCGGCCCGTAATACGGATTCGAGGCCGCATTGCAGACCAGCACGTCGATCTTGCCGAAGGCGCGCGTGCTTTCATCGACGAGGTTCTGGAGATTCTCCTTGCTCGAAATATTTGCGGCGACCGCGATCGCCTTGCCCTTGCCGAACTTGTCGTTGATTTCCTTCGCCACCTGATCGCACTGATCCTGCTTGCGCGACGAAATCACGACCTGCGCGCCATGCTCCACCATCCGCTCGGCAATGGCGCGGCCGATGCCCTTGGTGGAGCCGGTGATGACGGCCGACTTTCCGGTCATATCGAACAAAGTCATGCGTTCTCTCCCTATACGTGCGGCACTGCCGCTTATTGTTATCCGAGTTTGTTGGTGACTTCCGGTCCAGCGGGCTGATGCATCGCATCATGCGCATGGCTGGCAATCCAGGGCTGTTGGTTGATCATCGGCACCCGCCAGCCGCTGTGGCTATCGCTCGCCAGATAATCCAGCCGCGTTACCGAGCAGTTGTCGATGGTGAACGCGAATCCCGCCCCCGCCTCAAGTCCGAGCGCATGCGCGATCGCCGCCTTGATCGGACCGCCATGCGATACGCAGATGATGTCCTTGCCAGCGTGCGCGGCATTGATGCGCCGGATACCCGCCACCGTCCGATCCGACAGATCGTTGAAGCTCTCGCCTCCCGGCGCGCGCTCATGCGCGGGCGCGAACCAGTAACTGGCGATCGATGCTGGACGCGCTGCAAAGAACGCGGCGCGATTCATGCCCTGCCACTCGCCGAGATCCTGCTCCGCGAACGCCTTTTCGTGAAGCATCTGATCGGGCTTCGGCAACCCCGCCGCCCAGATCGCCGCGGCGGTCTGGTGCGTGCGTTTCAGATTGCTGGAAAACCAGACAGCATCCCTCGGCAGGAATTTCGCAACACCCGCGAACACAACGCTGTCGCTGCAATCGCAACCGATGTCGGATTGGCCGTAGATGTTGCCGCCGTCCTCGCGCACCGGAGCATGACGCACCCACCACCAGCGCGTCGATGTCACGCCCACCGGGACGGCATGCTGCGCAACGAACGGCTTGGCGGGAGCGCTCGACATCAGATCGGCTTCCCGGCGTACGGCATCGACGCGGTCAGACCGCCGTCGACCGGGAACGCCTGACCGTTGACGTAAGAAGCTTCGTCGCTGGCGAGGAATAGACCCATCGCCGCAAGTTCGTGCGGCTGGCCCGGACGCTTCAGCGGGTTGAGTTGGCCGATCTTGCCTTCGGTGCCGCGCTCCTTCGCGCCGTCGAAAATCGGCTTGGTCATGCCGGTCTCGATCAAGCCGGGGCACACCGCGTTGATGCGAACGTTGGTGCCCGAGAGCGAATAGGCTGTGGTCTGCACGAGGCTGATCACGCCCGCCTTGCTGGCGGCATATGGATGACCGCTGGCGTTGGCCTTCAGGCCCGCAACCGACGCGGTGCAGACGATGGCGCCATGGCCCTGCTTCACCATGTGCGGAATGGAGTGCTTCACGGCGAGGAACGGCCCGATCAGGTTGACGCGCAAAACTTCCTGCCAGTGCTCCGGCGTCTGCTCTGCCAGCGGGATCAGACCGCCGCCGATGCCGGCGTTGGCCCAGATCGCGTCGAGCTTGCCGTAGGCCGAGATCGCCTTGGCGATGAAAGCCTTCACATCGTTTTCGATGCCAGCGTCAGCAATCACAGCCTCGGCGGTGCCGCCGGCCTTGCGCACCTGCTCGACGGTTTCGTTGACGCCCTCGGTCTTGTCGACCGCGATCAGCTTTGCACCTTCCTTGGTGAACATCAGCGATGCCGCGCGGCCAATGCCGCTGCCCGCGCCGGTGATGATAACGGACTTGCCCTCGAGGCGACCCATGACGTTCTCCAGAATTTTTGATTGAATTGAGCGGACGCGCGCTACCGCGCGTCACACCGAAGCTGTTGTTGTTACCTTAGCTTGCGCCGGCCTTCTGGGCATAAGCCCAGGCCGCCTGCGCCAGCGGAATGCGGCGAGAGGCGGATTCCTGCGCTTTCGCATTCGCCGCGGTGCCATCCACAATACGCTTGGCGATGCCCTGCACGATGCCGGCGAGCCGGAACAGGTTGTAAGAGAAGTACCAGTTGAGGTCCGCAATCGGAGGAACGCCCGCCGCCTTGCAATAAATGGCCTCTGCCTCGTCCATGGTCGGAATGTTGAGCGCCTTGAAATCGGCGCCATCGAGTCCAGGCATCGTCCACTGCATGAGCAGATAGGCGAAGTCGGCCATCGGATCGCCGAGCGTGGACAACTCCCAGTCCAGCACAGCCTTCACCTGCGGCTTGTCCGTGTGAAAGATCATGTTGTCGAGGCGATAGTCGCCGTGCACGACCGAAACACGCGCCTGATGCGGCACGGTTTTCGGCAGCCATTCGATCAGGCGATCCATCTCAGGGATCACATCGGTCTCGGACGCGCGATACTGCTTGGTCCAGCGATCGACCTGACGCGCGAAATAATTGCCGGGCTTGCCGAAGTCGCCCAGCCCGATCTTCTCCGGATCGTAACTGTGCAGCTTCGCCAATGTCTCGATCTTCGACGTGAAGACCGCGTGACGTTCCTTGGGCTCAAGACTCGGAAGCGTCGGATTCCAGAACACGCGCCCCTCTTCCATCGACATGACGTAGAAGGCCGTGCCGATCACCGCGTCATCCATGCAGAGCGCGTAAGCGCGCGCTACCGGAAAACCCTGCGCGTGCAGGGCCGCGATCACCTTGAATTCGCGATCCACGGCGTGAGCCGACGGCAAAAGTTTGCCGAACGGCTTACGCCGCATCACGTAAGCGGTCTTCGGTGTGTCGAGGCGGTATGTCGGATTCGACTGACCACCCTTGAACTGCGTGACCGTTAACGGTCCCGCGTAGCCTTCGACGTGTTCGGCCATCCACTTGGCGAGATTGGCTTCGTCAACACGATGGCGCTCTTCGACCGGCATTGTACCGGAGAAGTCAGAGTCGTTTCTCACACCGAGACCCATACCGTCTTCCAATCTTCTTAGTTCAGTTATTGATTGGAATACTTCCGAAGCTCAAGCCGCGCAATGGCCCGGTTGTGAACTTCGTCGGGACCATCCGCCAGACGCAGCGTGCGGATTCCGGCGTAGGATTTCGCCAGACCGGCTTCGTCGGACACGCCCGCGGCACCGAATGCCTGGATGGCGTCGTCGATGATCTTGAGCGCGATGTTCGGCGCCGCAACCTTGATCATCGCGATTTCGGTTTGCGCAGCCTTGTTGCCGACCTTGTCCATCATGTCCGCCGCCTTGAGGCAGAGCAGACGGGTCATGTCGATGTTGGTGCGCGCTTCGCCGATGCGCTGTTCCCACACCGACTGCTCGATGATCTTCTTGCCGAACGCGGTACGCGACGACAAACGCTTGACCATCTTCTCGAGCGCGGCCTCGGCGACGCCAATGGTGCGCATGCAGTGATGGATGCGGCCCGGACCGAGACGGCCCTGCGCGATTTCGAAACCGCGTCCTTCGCCGAGCAAAATGTTGCTGGCAGGCACGCGCACGTTCTCGAGCAGAATCTGCGCATGACCGTGCGGTGCATCGTCGAAGCCGAACACCGGCAGCATCTTTTCGATCGTGATGCCGGGCGCGTCGAGCGGCACGAGGATTTGCGACTGCTGCTGATGGCGCGCGGCGCTCGTATCAGTCTTGCCCATCAGGATCGCGATCTTGCAGCGCGGATCGCCTGCGCCGGACGACCACCACTTGCGGCCGTTGATGACGTAGTGATCGCCATCTCGCTTGATGCTGGTTTCGATGTTGGTCGCGTCAGACGACGCCACCGCCGGTTCGGTCATCAGGAACGCCGAGCGGATTTCACCGTTCATCAGCGGCTTCAGCCACTGGCGCTTGTGCTCCTTGGAGCCGTAGCGCATGAACACTTCCATGTTGCCGGTATCCGGAGCCGAGCAATTGAACACTTCGGACGCCCAGTAGAAGTGACCCATCTGCTCTGCGAGCGGCGCATATTCAAGATTGGTCAGGCCGGCGCCGCGGAATTCATCGTCCTCATGCTCGTTTGGCGGCATAAACATGTTCCAGAGGCCTTCGGCTTTGGCCTTCTTCTTCAGATCTTCGAGAACCGGGATTACCTTCCAGCGATCACCCTTGGCGTCCTGCTCCTTGTAGATCGGAGCGGCAGGGCGAACGTGCTTGTCCATGAACGCGATAACGCGGTTGCGCCATTCGGTTTGGCGCGCAGACATGGTGAAATCCATAGAACGGTCCTCTCTTGTTGTTGGTTGTCGACGGTCTTGCAACACTCGCGACCGGCTGTCTACCCGACAATCAACGTCAGCAGTGTTGACGTTGTCTGATCGTCGCATGGATGTCTTGCCGCGCTGCAATCTTGCTGCTAGGTTGATTTCATACATTTGTTTGAATGGCAAGTGACGATCAAACAAATGTATGATTTTGTTTCGCAGCGCGGAACACCCTTCGCGCTTTTGCATGGCACCTCTTACCGTTGGCTTCGATGTCGAGCGATCAGACGAAAAACGCCATTCTCACCGCCGCAGAAATGCTCTGGGCCGAGCGCAGCTTCGGCGAAGTCACGATGCGTGACATTGTGGCCGCCGCCGGCGTCAATCTCGCAGCGGTGAATTATCATTTCGGCTCCAAGGATGAACTGCTGGCCGACCTGTTCGTCAGCCGCACCACCGTTCTGAACCGCGAGCGATTTGCCGAGTTGAAGGCTGCGGAGCTGGAGGGCGGCGGCCGTCCGAGCGTCGATGCGATCCTGCGCGCGCTGGTCGGTCCGCCGTTGCGATGGTGCCTCAGCCCCGATCTTCAACGCTCCGCCGCAGCCAGGTTCATGACCCGCGCCTCGGTCGAGACCGTGCCGCCGATCAAGAAGATCGTCGATCGCGAGTTCCGGCATCTGCAGCGGTTTGCGACGGCATTGCGTCTCGCCCTGCCCCATCGCGACGAAGTCGACATCTACTGGGGCCTGCATTTCGCGCTGGCGATGATCCGGCAAACCGTGACGGACAGCGAGCGGCTGAAGAAGCTGTCAGGCGGATTGTGCGATCTCAACGACACCGACGACATCATCCGGCGGATTGTGTCCACAGCGCGGGCTGCGCTCGGGGGCGGCACCGATGCCGCGACTCCGCTTGCGGTGCGTGCGTCAGGTTCTCGTAAATCCTGACGGTGATCCGGTTCAAGATCAGAATCCAAACACGTCATAAAAACGAAACGAGGTGCGACGGAGAACCGGCGCACCTCGTATTCGTTTGCAAACTCGCTTTACGCGAGCGCGTAACTCTTAGTACGGGCAGATCGTCCGGCCCCAGCGCGGGCTCCAGTAGCAGCCCGGAGCAATGAAGCCATAACCACGGCCACGGCCGCGATAGTAGCCACGACCGCGACCACGGCCACGAGCCCAACCGCCGCCTCGACCACGGCCGCGACCAACGCCGCGCCCACGGCCACCACCCCGACCGCGGCCACGCGCTTCCGCGGAAGTCGAAGTCGATGTCGCGACGACAAACGATGTGCCTACGAAGCTGATCGAATAGACCAACACCAAGGCCGCAGCCGCAAGGGCACGCTTCAAGAAGTTCGAACGCGTCTTGATCTGAGTCATAAAGGGCACCTCCAATTCCGGAAACGCAGTGGAGCACTTCCGCGTATTAAACCCGCGAGCCTGCGTCCCGTTCAGGCACGTTCGGAAAATAGATAGTCAAAAACAAGACTACCGCACGATTCATCCGGTAACAGACTAGGGTCAACCTGCCCCATGGGTCAAGCAACCTCGGCCCGATCGCGTTGGCGTTTACTTAGAAAGCATCACAATCTGTTCATGCTAATCTCGATACTGCCATACCCATGCTGAACGGGTGTTCATCATGCTGAACGAAAATCTTCGCAAGTGCGAGACACGGTTGAACCTTCCGAACCATTCCCACCACTAAACGTTTAAGCCCGCCGCTCCGAAAGTTGGTCCATGCCCAAAAAACATACTTACGTTCTCGGCCTCAACACCTACGACCACGACGTGAGCGCCTGTCTGCTGCGGGATGGCGAGATCGCTTATGCAATCGCGAAGGAGCGCATCACCCGCGAGAAGCACGCCACTGGCTTCTACAAGGAAGTCATCGATTACTGCTTGGACGCCGAAGGGATCACGCTCGACGACGTCGATCTGGTGGTCCGCAATTGCTACATCCTGCCTGTGCCTGAAATGGAAGACCGGCTGCTGTACCAGGATCTGCCGGGCTTCCTGCCCGAATATGAACGGGCGGACGCCAAGAGCCATCCCCACTTCCTGTCGCGATCCGACAAGGTGGTGTCGATCTCGCATCACCTCGCGCACGCCTACAGCGCCTTCGCCGTCTCCCCTTTCGAGGAAGGCGTCGTGATGATCGTCGATGGCGTCGGCAGCTATCGCTCCGACGTCAACGAAGCGTTTCCCGAAAGCGACGCCGCCACGCCCTTGGCGCGCGAGTCGGAGAGCTACTATAAATTCTCGGGCTCGAAGCTCGAATGCCTCAAGAAGGTCTGGATGGAGCCCGATCGCGGATTTCTCAGCGACGAGTTCTACAACATGCCCGGCCTCGGCGCACTCTACAGCCGCGCCTCCACCTACATCTTCGGCGACTGGAACAAGTGCGGCGAACTGATGGGACTTGCGCCTTACGGACGTCACGGCAACGTCCCGTCGCTGATGCAGATCAAGGACAACACGCTCACCGTCCCGCGCTGGACGTCCGAACTGAACAAACCCTACATCATGGACAGCGACCAGAAGTGGGAGACCAGCCCGCTGATGAAGCACTGGGAAGATCTCGCCTGGCGCGTTCAGGACGACACCGAGAAGGTGCTTCTCGCCCGCGCGGCATGGCTGCGTGAGACCACGGACGCGAAAAATCTCTGCATCGCAGGCGGTGTCGCACTGAACTGCGTCGCCAACGGCCGCGTCGCGCGAGAATCCGGTTTCGAGAACGTCTGGATTCAGCCGGCGGCCGGTGACGACGGCATCGCGATTGGCTGCGCCTATTACGGCTGGGTGGAAATCCTCAAGCAGCGCCGCAGTTTTGTGATGGACCATTCCTATGTCGGCAAGCGCTACTCCGATCAGGAAGTCGCCGACTCAACCAGCAAGTTCTTGGTTCGTATCCAGACCACGCAAACCAAAAGCAACGACATCGCGAAAGATACCGCGAAACTGCTCGCCGATCAGAAGGTGATCGGCTGGTTTCAGGACCGGTCCGAGTTCGGCCCGCGTGCCTTGGGCAATCGCAGCCTGCTGGCCGATCCGCGAAAGCCCGAAATGAAGGACATCCTGAACAGCCGCGTCAAGCATCGCCAGCCGTTCCGGCCGTTCGCGCCCATCGTGCTCCATGAGCGCGCGAAGGAAATCTTTGAGGGCGAGGAAGACTCGCCCTTCATGCTGATCGCCAAGAATGTCCGTCCCGAATGGCGCGATAAAATTCCCGCGATCGTGCATGTCGACGGCACCGCGCGGGTGCAGACGGTGCGAGAGGAAACCAATCCGACGCTTTACCGGCTGCTGAAGGAATTCGACGCCCTCACCGGTGTGCCTGTGCTGATCAACACGTCATTCAACGTCAAGGGCGAGCCGATCATCGAGACGCCGCGCGACGCCGTGATCTGCTTTCTGACCACCGGCATCGACCATCTGGTGATGCACGACACGCTGGTGTCGAAGAACGCGATGCACAAGGTCGTCGGGCCGCTGGTGAATACCTACACTGAGGTCGCCACCATGGTGATGTCGAACATGAAGCCGGCGTGACCGCGAAAATCGGACGCCGGCCTCCGCGTGGGATCGCCGCAGGCTCCACCGACAAGCGGACCTTGCGCTAGCCGCCTCTTTCCCTAAAGCGTCACTTAAGTTCAGGGTTGAGGCAAGAATCACTATGGCGGCGCCAACATCCCATGCGGGATGGAAAGTTGTTATCGGATCGGGGATCGGAATTTCCTTCGGTTCACTCGTTTTCATGGGTGCGGGCTTTGCCCTCCTCGCCAGCGCTTGGGCACGCCAGTTTGGCTGGACCCAACCCGAGCTTGCCAAAGCCGCCACGATTTTCCTGCTTGTCCAGACGGCGATGTATCCGGTTTGCGGGTGGATGCTCGACCGGTGGGGGTCCCGCAAGGTTGCGACGGGCAGCATCGCGCTCTTCGCGATCTCGCTCATTCTCTTGAGCCAGATCGTAAATTCGCTGACCGAGATGTATCTCGCCTTTGCGCTGGTCAGTCTGGTCAGTGCCGGCACCAACGTGGTGTCCTATGCGAGGGCCATTGCCCTCTGGTTCGATCGCAGGCGGGGACTGGCTCTGGGGCTTGCCGCCAGCGCGCAGGCCGTCGGCTCGTTCCTCATTCCCATCCTGGCGCAGAAAATCATCGCGCAGTCCGGATGGTCGGCCGCCCTGCTCTCACTGGCTGCTGTCGAACTGCTCGTCTGCCTGCCTCTTGTCGCTCTCCTCGTGAAGGATAGTCCGGCACCCGGTGATCTGCAGCAGGACGGCACTCAACCGACCGAAACAACACCTGGCGCGCAGCGCGAAGCCGCTGGCATGGACGTCCGCGCCATCGTCCGCACCGCGACGTTCTGGAAACTCGCTGGCTGCTTCGCGATCATGGGCCTGTCGCTTTACGCGATCGCAGCCAACATCGCCTTCATTCTGACCGAGACCGCGGGCATGCCCCTCGCCGACGTGGCGATGATACAAGCCGTGTCGGGCCTCTCCGTTCTGCTTGGGCGCATCGGGTTCGGCTATCTGCTGGACAAGCTGCAGGCCCCGGTCGTCGGCATCCTGACGGTCACGCTCGCCGCGGCCTGTTTCGGACTCTATGCAACAGCGACGGCACCGGCGCTGATCTTCGTCGCGGCCGCGATTGGCGGTATCGCGGTCGGCGGCGAAACGGACCTTATGCCCTATCTCGCCAGCCGCTACTTCGGCACACGCGCTGTCTCGAAGACATTTGGCTGGTTTCTGTTCGCATTCTTCATCGGCGCGGCGATCGGGCCAGTTGCATTCGCGCAGCTATCAGCTGCCTACGGCGGCGCCGTGGTGCCGCTGTTCTTGCTGGCCGCGCTGCAATTGATCCCCGCAGCCTTGTTCCTGTCTCTCGGCCGCTATCCTGAAGCAGCCACAGAAGCAGACGTGACTTCCGTAGAGTCCGCACGTCCGGCAACGTAAAACCAACGAGCGGCGCAACCAGCCTTCGCTGCAAAAAACATCGAAGGCGCGGATCGCTCCGCGCCTTCTTTGTTATCCACCAGAAGCAGGAAGCTGATGCGAGGCAACCTCAAGCCTTGTCGCAGATAAGTCAGAACGGCCAGTTGGCCCGCGCGTTCGCGGTCCACACGCCGTAGTTCGCACCGATGCCGCCGTATTCGCCGCCGAGCGCAAACGATCCGCCACCAGCCATGGCGACATTGACGCCGCCGGTGACACGGCCGGACCAGCCGTCGCTGATGCCGATGAACGGCACACCCACCGGCAGTGCATTGTCCGTCGCGAAGCGCCAGTCACCATAGAAGCCAAGATAAGGTGACAGCGTCGTCGTGGCCGACACCTGCCACGGCGCGATGACGCGACCGCCCGCCGAGATGCGGCCGGTGGCGAAGTCGCGAGACGCCTGCGACGCCTTGAGGCTGTCGGTCCACGCGCCCTGGTGCTCCCACAACGCGTAGATTTTGGCAGACGGCTCGAAGACGAAAGCTGCGACGCGGGTGTTGCCGGTCAGCCCGGTGGACGCGATCCATCGCGAGCCGTTGAAGCTGCCGCTCGCGGTGCCGGCCACGCCGTCGTACGAAAGGCCCGACCAGCCCGCTATGGCATCCCAGCGCAGCATCGGGGTGATCCGCCATGCAGCGTAGCCGCCAACGGTGCCGCCGCTGCCTTTGAGATTGCCCGCGAGCGAAACGAAGTCGTAACTGAAGTTCTCGAAGCCGGCGAACACGCCGACCAGAACGTCGGGGCGAAGCTTGTAACCGATACCGGCGGTGGCATTGATCTGCGTACCGCGAAGATCGCCGGCAGCATTGTTGCGATCCCAGCCGGTGCCGCGAATATCGGCCCACAAGCTCCATTGCCGCTCAAGCGTCGGCACGCGCGGCGCCTTGGTGGGACCACCGGCATAGGCCAGCGCTGCGAAAGCATCATCGGCGCGGCGTGTCACATCGGATCGCGTGCCGACACCCGCATCCGGTTCAGCCGCGAAGTTGAACGACATTCCGTTCGCTCCGAACGTGACCGGCCTGCCGCCATTGGCAAAGGCATCGCCGATCGCGCCATCAACCGCACCGGTGAGCGCCGCACCGGAGGCCTGAGCCACCATCGTCGAGCCCTGCACCTGCACCGCCCGCAGTTTCTGGCTGTTGGTAGGGCCACTGTAGATCGGCAAGCAGGCGGCCGTCACGCTGATGGTTTGCCCGATATTCTGAACCTGAAACCGGAAGGTTTGCCTGAGTGAAGTGTCGCCGCCGTTGCCGGTCACCGTATAGGTGCGAACCACCGTACCACTGGAGTAGATGCCGTATTGATCAAGCAGCGTTCCGGGAACCGAGACCGACGTGATCCACCACTGTGCGCTTGCCGCAAGCGTCGCATTGACGCCGGTGACGGTGAACGTGATCTTGTCGCCGACCTCAAAGCCTGTGACCGTTTTCTGGGAGAATGCCGGCCCATCAGTTTGCGTGACGTTCCATGTTCCAGCATTCACGCTGTCGCAACCTGCCGAGGCCCGGGCTTCACCGCTCCCACAAAACAGGATGCCAATGCTGGCTATTCCAAAAAACGCGCGGCGCGCGAGCGAAAACGGGCGAACACCCAGACGACAACCTGACAGCAAAGTAAGCCCCCGATTCCTGGTCACGCAAAAACGACCGAAGCAAATCGACGCGACGCGAATCGCGTCATCGCCCCATCAAATGGATGGCAAAGCGTCGCTTGATGTGTCAAATTCATGGAATTCAAATATTAATGAGAAATATGCATCGTGATTACTCTGAGACACATCGAGATCGTCACGGAGCTTGAACGCCACCGCCATTTCGGGCGGGCAGCGGAAGCGCTGGGCATCACCCAATCCGCCCTGACGCGCGCGCTCCAGGCGCTGGAGACCGAACTGGACGTCCGGCTGTTCGACCGCGGGACGGGCGTTCCCGAGCCAACAATGTTTGGCAAGATCCTGCTGGAGTGGGGTCAGCCGGTCGCGCGCAGCATGGACAACCTCACCCGCGAGATACGACTGGCGAAGGGGCTCGAGGTCGGTGAACTCACGGTCGTCGCAGGCACGTTTCCATCGGAGCTTTGGGTGCCTCAGGCGCTCGGACGGCTCGCCATGGAATTTCCGAATGTCCGTTGCCGCCTGCGCTCCAGCGAAAGCCGCCGCGCCGTGAAGGAAGTTCTCAACGGTACCGCGGACATCGCGATCGGCGACCGCGTCGAAGTGCGAGGGCTCGATGACCTCGCCTTCGAAAAGCTGATCACCGTCAACGTGGCGTTGTTCTGCCGACCCGGTCATCCGCTGCTGCAACGCGGCGTGATCGGAGAAATGGATCTCGCTGATTATCCACTGGCCGGCCCTCGGCCGTCGCACTACTCGTCTGACGTCATGGACAGCGCCGGTGACAATCGTGCGCTGACCGTCCCGAAGTCCGGCGGCTTCGTCCCCCGAATCTGGGTCGAGAGCTTTGCGGCAATGCGTGGAGCTGTGATCGCCAGCGATGCGATCAGCTGGGCGCCGATCCCGCTGCTTGAGCCCTATTGGCGCCGCGGCGAACTAGCCCACCTGGTGATGAACCCGACCCCGATCGATATCGAATTCGGGCTCATCACCCAGCGTCACCGCACGCCCTCGCCCGCGATGACGGCCTTTTTCAAGATCGTCCGGAAGATTGCCGCAGGCGACTGATTGCGTCGGCCGAATTCCAGCCTAGTATCTAGGCAGAACCGGCGGCGAGAGGCTGTGAGCGTTCCATGACAATCGAAAAATGTATCAACGAGTACGATGCCTCCGAAGTCGTTTTCGAGGAGGGATCGACCGGGCGCGAGCTGTTTGTGGTGCTCGAAGGCAAGATCGACATCGTCAAGGATACGGGCGCAGGCCGAGCGGTGATCGTCAGCCTCGGCAAAGGTGAGTTCTTCGGCGAGATGGCTGTCATCGACGGCTCGTCGCGCTCGGCAACGGCGGTTGCCGCCGTGTCCGGCACGAAGGTGATGCGGATCAATCACGCCCGCTTCGTCTACCTCGTCAGCCAGCAGCCGGCCTTCGCGCTGATGATCATGGATGCCCTCAGCAAGCGATTGCGGGCCTCGAACGCGATCACCTTCAAGGCCGCAACGCCATGAGCGACCGCAAGCCCTCACCCTTTCCCATTCTTCGCAACGACGATGTCTGTTCGCTGATTCAGGCCGCCGAGGACGTCTATCAGATCCGGTTCAAGAACCGCGCCGCCAATGCCTATCTGGTGCGCGGCAGCAAGCGGACCATCATGATCGATGTCGGCCTGTCCTCGAACTTTCCGCATCTGCTGGAATGCCTTGCGCATCTCGGCGTAAAGCCTTCCGACATCGACATGGTCATCCTCAGCCATGAGCATCTCGACCATATCGGCGCGGCCTACCACTTCACCGGGAAGACGATCATCGCCGCGCATCGCCTGGCCGCGAACAAGATCATGCTGCGCGACGACTTCTCGATGCTGCGCAAAATGTTCAATGAGCCGAATATGCCGATCGACGTCGACATCTGGCTTGAGGAAGGCAACCTGATCGATCTCGGCAACTTCAGGCTGAATGTGATGTATACGCCGGGCCATACCTCCGCGTGCATCAGCCTGTTCGATCAGGACAAGGGGCTGCTGTTCGCCGCCGACACGTTGATGCCCGGCGGCGTGATGGGCGGCGTGTTCGGGTCGGGAAGCATCAGCGACTACATCCAGTCGCTGGAGCGCTTGAAGGGGCTGGACTCGAAAATCCTGCTGTCCGGGCACGGCCGCCTGTCGGATACGCCGCATGATGACGTGAGGATCGCGATTCAGCGCTCCCACGCGCTATTGTCAGATACGGCCCAACTGTTCGACGCGCTGGACGCGCGATCGAATTTCGAGCCGATCATGCAGTCGGTGCGCGACCTCAACAAGCTCGACGATTCGTGAGGCGGTCTCGCGGATCGCGGCGAGTATCAATTTTCAGGGAAGTTTGGAGCGGGTGAAGCGCCTTAAACTAATTCGCATGTAATTGAAGTAACAAGCGAATTTAGATCAACCCGATCGACGTGTATCCCACTGCGTATCCCAAAATGTAGCGCAGATATTTGGATGCGGCGATACTCTACACATCGGGACTCGTGTCAAGCACAGCGCCGTGGAGGCGCACAAGTTCGTCGGTACGCTTGCGATGATCTCTGAAGTGTTGACCCGCCAGTTGAATTAGGTCGGTTGGAAGAACCCGGTCGAATATTGCGTAGCAAATCTCACCGTTGTTGTGGCGGGAACGATAGGCCAACCCATCGAGTTCAGGGAAATCCTGATAGAGTTGCAGCGCCAGTGTTTGGGACGGCCCATAGTCATCATTTGCACTCACGGACGCGTCGACTCCGTGAAACAGCAAACCCTCGTCCATGATTTTAGCCAGGACGATGGGGCGATTGAGCCGTAGCGGCGACCACATGCGCTCCTCAATGAATGACCGCTTCACGATGCGGTGGGCTGGCCGCCGCAGCACCGTCTCTACAAACGCTCCTTCAAGCCGCTCCGCTGCGTACAGAACCTGGTACTCTCCGTTCGGCGCGTCAAAGCGGTTTTGCGGCGGACTACCTGCTGGTGGGCCGAAGAAGATTGGTCCCTGCTTCTCACGATGGACCCGCACGATGACTTCTCCCGCATCCAGTCGTTCAGGGAGCAGTCCGGCAGGAAAGCGGGCCGTGGGCGCGAACGGCAGCGGCAAGATTCATACCTCGCCTGCATCGAGGTATGCGATGGCAGCATCCAGAGCTTCGCGGGCTCTGCCATCCTGGAGCGCCTGGCTCGGCGTACTGCCCAAGTTTGGATCTCGCTCGGTCAGGAACTGCAGCGCCGACCAACGTCCGGCTTTCGCGGTGTCGAAAAGCTTGACGATCGGACCAAGTCCTTCGACAATTTTTGTCTTCTTTCCTTCGCCAACGAACTGGAATTTCGGCAAGGTCAGCTCGGAGCCCTCCATGAGCCCGAGCGCTGTCCCAAGCTTGACTCGCTTGTGAAGCGCCTGCCGGGTCACGCCAAGCAATTTTGCCGCTTCGGTGAGTGACAGACTGCCGCCAGCATGCCGCAAGACTGAGCGACTGATCACGGAGAACCGTTCCTTGTCAGATAATTCTGGCGTTCGTGTCGCGCCCTCAACTTCCGCCAACAAATCGGCGGAAAGGCGGAACTGGTTCGTGGCCAAGTCGATATGTTTGGCGAGTTCAGAAAATGCTCGCGGCCGGTCATAACGGCAGAGACGAAGAAGCTCCGTACCTGCCGGCGTCAAATCACTAAGAACCACGAACGCATCGATCGCCAACCGTTCGGCGCGTGGCGTTGGCGTCCAGTGGTGCATCAGGGCATTTCGTAGCTGGTTGGAGCAATCCAGGACATTGTGAACGATGCTGCGATACCAAGTGGATTTGGCTTGGCGGCGATGGTTGAATGACGATCGCAGGCTGACAAAATCAAAGTCGTCGACAGCCGCCTCATGAAATGCCGCACTCATCAAAAGCGCGGCACTCTGAATCCGGTAGTTGAAGACGAATACAAGGTTGAGCGCCGGACTGCCGCCAATCTCCGGAAACAGCCGTGGAGCAAAGGGAGCTGGATCTCGCTCTCTGATTTCGTGCGTTACGGCCATCAATCCCCCCTCGACCGGGCCGGAAGCAAAGGGCGAGCCCCCTGCTGCCGCTGTCACCGCCCAAGGCAGTCCGACATGCGACCGCGCAAAGCGGGAAGCAGACGGAATGAGCAACGGCACTAGAGGCCCTGTATGTCCCACAGCAGGGGCTAACAATATCTCGGAGAGGTACTCCGATAGAGTCTTTCCGGCATCCCGAGCGCGCGCTTCCGCAATCGCTCGTACGACCGGATCGAGTTCCATCGCCTGTGGCTGGATTTCTGGTGTTTCGTGCTCGGTGTTCATCGAGCTGGCGCCCATTCTTAGGGTTGATACCGAGGTTGATATATAACCGAATGGCACCCGACTATCAACCCAGCCGCCAGCACCCACCTTGGAAGCCCGGGTTCCAGGATGAGCTATAGGATCGGCTTGCTATAGCTCATAATTGTGCTAGATGTGAGCTATAGATGGAATTTCTATAGCTCATGACCTGGAACTGGGAAAATCCGAACTGGCCGAACTTTGTGTTCGATTCCAAGCCCCTGGAGGCTTTGGAACAACGCTTTCTGCTGCAATCCGGCCAGTTCATCGGCGCCTATAAGCATGTCAGCGCCGACGATCAGGAAAGCCTCAAGATCGAACTGATCAGTGAGGAAGCGGTCAAGACCTCGGAGATCGAGGGAGAGATCCTCAACCGGGATAGCGTGCAGTCGTCACTGCGCGCCCAGTTTGGGCTCGGTGCAGAGAAACCGGGCGTCAAACCCGCAGAACGCGGCATCTCAAAGATGATGGCAGGCTTATACCATAGCTTTGCTGTCCCTCTCACAGACCAGACCATGTTCGACTGGCATGCCTCCCTGCTCGCGGGGGATGGTGAGATCAAGGTCATCGGTGGCTATAGAACCCATCCGGAGCCGATGCAGGTGGTGTCCGGACCGATCCACAAACGAAAAGTCCATTTCGAGGCCCCTCCTTCCGCGCGTGTGCCGGAAGAGATGAAGCGCTTTGTTCAGTGGTTCAACGACACCAGCCCTGGGGGCGGAAAAGCCCTCCCCGCACTGACGCGAGCAGCACTGACGCATCTCTATTTCGTGTGCATCCATCCATTCGAAGACGGCAACGGGCGGATTGCCCGGGCGCTCGCCGAAAAATCGCTGGCGCAGAGCCTTGGCCAGCCGAGCCTCATCGCGATCGCGTACACGATCGAACGCAAGCGCAACGACTACTATCAAGCATTGGAGGAAAATAACAAAGAGCTGACGATTGATGGCTGGATGAGTTATTTCGCCAATATGATCCTTGAGGCGCAGGACAACACGCTCAAGCGCGTGGAATTTTATGTCGCCAAGGCGAAATTCTACGAAAAATTCCGCGACCGGTTCAACGGACGCCAATCGAAGGTCATCGTGCGCATATTCCGGGAAGGCATCGACGGATTTAAGGGTGGCCTTAGCGCCGAAAATTACATCAATATCAGCAAGACTTCGCGGGCAACCGCGACGCGCGATTTGCAGGATCTGGTCGAGAGCGGCGCGCTGACCAGAACAGGCGAATTGCGGCATACCCGATATTTCTTGAATCTTTCAGGTCATGGATGACGCAAGATGATTTTATGGATCGCGATTGCTGGCGAAAAGTCTGCCTGCTCTGATGCTCCACCCTCTCCGCGATTGACTTCGCAGTCGCTGCGATAGGGAGTGGATCAGTGCTTCTGCTTCACCTGTCGGATATTCACTTTCGCAAGGGCGAAGTTGGCACCGCCATGGACCCGAACGCGCATTTGCGCAACGAGCTCTTGCTGGACGCGGTGGCGCAATGTCAAAAAATCGGAGCGACGCCGGAGGCGGTTCTGGTGTCCGGCGATATCGCCTTTGGCGGCGACGTCGACGAGTACGCCTATGCGTTGGATTGGCTCGACAAACTCTGCACACAGTGTGGAACAACGCTGTCTGCGGTGTTCACGATCCCCGGCAATCATGACGTTGTTCGGAACATCGCAGGACGACGCCTGATCCAAGCACTACACCACGACATCAAGAGCGCGAGTGTGGCGGCGTTGGATGGAGTGCTTCGCGGCCTCCTCAGCGACCCGGAAACATTACGATTGTTATACGAGTCAATCGGACCGTATAACACCTTTGCAGGCCAATTCTTTTGCGACCTGTTACCACCCGAACGCACCATCGCGCATCGCGATCTTGTGTTAAACGATGGCTCTATTCTGCGCGTGTCAGGCTTTAATTCGGCATTCGTGTCAAGTGCCGCCGACAAGGCCGGGGATCTCTTCGTGGACCCTGCTTGCACACAATTGATCCGTGAGCGCGGCGTCGAGCACCTTGTCATGTGCCACCATCCTTATAACTGGTTGCGACAGGGAGACGTGTTGCGCGACTTTTTGAACGACGTCGCCAGGATCCACTTGTTCGGACATGAGCACACCAATCGCATCGAGATGGGACAAGACTGGGTCCGTATCGCAGCCAGCGCGGCCCATCCCGACCGGACCGAACCAGGTTGGGAGCCGGGATATAATCTGATCGAGCTCAGCGTGGATGGTCAGGACGGTGAGCGCAAGCTGAACATTCGCTCGCACGTCAGGGTCTGGCAGCAAAGGCCTGGCGAATTTCGTGCGAAGACTCATCGCGGCTCTGACTTTTTTGGCCAGAGCATTCGGCTGGACGCCTGGACGTCGCCTCAACCGAGCCAAGCGCCCGCCGCGCCAACTGCGCCATCTGTCGCTGTCGCGGCAGATGAGCCGATCAAACCCGAAGCCGCAAGGAGCGATCCGATGGACACGTTGCGGGATATCAGCGTTCGATTTTTCAAACTCACGCTGAGTCAGAAATCGGCAATCGCCGGCAAGCTCAATCTTCTTGAAGAGGAAGATGCTAACCAGCCGGACTTTGAGCGGTTCAGGCGCGTGTTCGTGCGCGCGCGTGATCGCGGGCTTGTCGGCGACCTGGACCGTGAAATCAAAGAGGTGGCCGCGAAGGGTCGCTGACATCGCTGGGAAAATGGGGGGAGCAACGTGACTGAATTCAATTTTGCGGACAATTATCGGGCGGCAGGCCTGTCGGTCGGTCCTGAAATCCTCAAGACGCGGCAGGAGCCATTCGACAAACTGCGCAAGGCTATTGATCCGGCCACCGCGATCAACCTTGTGCGTCTGTATTTCGGCCTCCCCGTCCCCGGCGGCACGGATTGGTTTCGTGACGCCTTCGGCGAGACCGATACGTCCTTTTCCTTGATCGATAACGCGAGGGAGGCCGCTGTTCTGGCGGCCGGCTTGCTGGAGTCAGCAGCCAGCGACGGCAAGGTCTTTGCGGCGTTGGCCATACTGACGACCGCCGCGGGCGGCCTGCGCGAGCCAAAGGTTCGGCAGGACCTGATCGACGCGATGAAGTTCGTGCTTCGGGATAAGGCGGTTGCGGCCAGCAACCAGGCGCCAACAGACCCAAAAAAGATCAAGCTCCCTGCAGCGAGCAAGCTGCCGGCTGAGATTGACGCTCTTCTCCAGGCGCCCGAAATCGGGAAGGCCTCGAATCTCCTGAAGCAGGTGAGTGACGAGGCGACGGCGAATACCAAGTCCCTCACCAATCAGGTGTTCGGGGTCACGGTTTCTCTCTCCGCGGAAGTGCAGAGGCTCCGCGAAGAGGTGGAGATGCTGTGGTGGCATGTTGGTGGATGGAGCCGATTGCTCGATAAGCCGTTCTCTGAGTTCACCCCCGGCGTCGCCGCCGTGCTCGCCGGCATCGACATGGCGGACATGAGCCGTTCGGCGACCGGTCCGGCAGCAACGGCCGCGATCTTGCAAAGAACGCTTGCCGCGACGAACAAAGACATGGCGTCGAAGATCGCCATTCGCGACGTCGTCGACGCCTTTCCTCAGGATCAACTCGATCTTTTGGATCTTGGGGAAGAACTCGGCAACGTCTCCGAAATATGCCCTGTTTTGAGCGCGTTCCCGAAGGCCAAAGAAATTGGCGCCGGTCAGGCCTGGCATGCGGCCTACGCCCGGGCAACCGGACTTGCGGCGGGATCTCAGTTTTCGCCGTTAGATATTGCCGTTCAAGTGTACCGTGAGCGGTTGCTCCTGCGCGATTTGGCATGAGTCACGACCATGGCGGACAGCGTACAGCAAACAGCGTGTCGAAAAACCGACTGTCAGGTCGCAGCGACCGGAAAATGCGCCGACGGGCACGACCCGCTTGCGTCTTGCCCCAACTACGGCACTCACGCCGTTGAATCGAGCGAAGACTATGACGGCGAGCTCGATTCCACGGAGAGCGCCGCCATTACCGCCGAGCGCATCCAGCTTCCCGCGGGCGATGCCTTGACGCCCGATGACGTCGATCAATTTCTGCGTTGGCGGGATGGCACCTTTGTTTGCATCATCGGCGACAGCCACAGCGGCAAGACCACACTCATCTCCGCTCTCTACGACAGGTTTCTGAGAGGCGATTTCGCAGGATCGGGCTTTGCGGGAAGTCGCAGCCTCGTGGCGCTGGAGCGCCGTTCGCACCATGCCCGCGTGGATTCCGGGCGGCTGAGCCCGGAGACCGCGCATACCTCGCTCCAGGATGGGCTGCGGTATTTCCACTTCGCCGTGGTCGCAAGCGGCGATCCCGGCAAACGCACAGACCTTCTGCTGTCGGATCGATCCGGGGAGACATACCGCAAGGCCCGAGACAATGCGGCCGAGGTCAAGAACCTGCCGGAAATCGCCCAGGCTAACAGGGTTGTCTTGTTGCTTGACGGAGGCCGTGTCGCAGATCCGGTTGAACGTCACGGCGCTTTGCACTCCGTTCGTCAAACCTTGCGCGTTCTTCTCGATAACGGAGCCATCGATGACACCTCCATCGTGCAGATCGTCACGACCAAGGTCGATCTGATATCGGCGAGTGGCGAGGCACAAACCTGCCGGGACAGCATTTCCGCATTTTGTCAGAGATTGACGGCAGACTTTGGCACCAGGCTACATTCCCTGTCCTTTCACGACATTGCCGCGCGTGATCCAACCGGTGGACTTGCGCCCGCTCACGGCCTCGAAGCCCTCCTCCAGGACTGGACGACGCCGCAGTCCCGCAGCGCGCGGTACGTTCCGCGTCCGATCGTCTTGCAGAGCGAGTTCGATCGGCTGCTGGATCGGACACCGATGGAACTTCTGCCATGAATGACCAGTATCATTCGATTTTGGGCCTTCCAGGGTCGGGTAAGACCACTTATCTCGCAGCGCTGTGGCATGTGCTTGACGCCGGTGAGGTCCAGACCAAGCTCGTTCTCGACAAACTTGTTGGCGACAACGAGTACCTGAACAGAATCGTGGAGGCATGGCGCCGCTGCGAGGAAGTGCCACGGACCTCGATGCAGGACGAAAAGCAAATCGTCATTCACAGCCATGTCCCCGCGAACGGGACAAAGGTCATCTTGCGGTTTCCAGATCTGTCAGGGGAGTCGTTCAAGCAGCAGTTCGCGACGCGAACCTGCACGCCGGACTATGTCCAGGGATTTTCCGACGCTGGCGGGATCCTCCTGTTTGTCAACGCAAACCGTCCAAACGACGGCCTGACTCTCGCGGACATACAGCCCGCCCTTGCGGATTCCGGCGAGCAAGGTGAGACGCCGATCGAGAAGGATTGGACTGCCGACGTCGTACCAGAGCAGGTGCGGTTGGTTGATTTGCTACAGTTCCTGCTCCGGCCACCTTTTGCGCGACGTCAGCGTCGTTTGGTAGTGGTCGTATCGGCCTGGGATGTCGTCATGGAGCCAAAGCCATCGCCGGAACAATGGCTGAAGCGCGAGCTTCCGTTGCTGCATCAGTTTCTTCTCAACAATCCCGAGAGCTTCGATGTGCGGGTCTACGGCGTTTCCGCCCAGGGCGGCGATGTGACGGGCGCACAACGCACCACGCTGTTACAGCAGACTCCAAGCCACCGAATCGAGTGCGTCGGTCCGGAAGCTGATGCCCACGATATTACGGCGCCACTGTTGTGGCTGACAGGAGATCAAGAAGTTGGCGGTTGAGCCCCATACGTCGGTGAGGCTTCACCAATGCTTGTTCGGGTACGACAACGGGCATCGTCTTCTGTCGACTTCGCATAAGTTACCGGATGATGCTGCAGCACTGTTGTTGCAGCATAGCGACCTGGTCCCCGGGCTGAGTGGAAGCCAGTTCGACAGCTATTGGACCGGGCTGCCGCTATCAGCCGCCAAGGTCTATGCGCTGATGCGGACCTGGCCGGCACCGGAAATGCCGCGCCCTGGATGCGTCTGGACCCATGTGATCTTGATAGCTCTTGCGGACATGGCCCGGTTTCCCGATCTGGGCGTTCTCAATTCTGTTTTGACTCGCCCCAGCGTCTCGCCGAACTACTCATCCTATGCGGGGCCTCTCGCCATTGATCCAACAGAACCATCGGTCAGGACGCCTTTCTCAATCCAAAATGGCCTGAGCGTGGTCCGGGCGCTCTACGCGCCGGGCGCAAGTGGCGTGGTTATGGATCAGGGTGAACCGCTGGACGCGGCTGTTTTTGCCGCGTGGTCCCAGCAATGGCCGCGGCTGAGGCGAGCTTTTTCATTCCGAACCGCCGGACCTGCCAATGAACCATCGGCTGCGCGTTTTGATCTGCGGATCACGCGTGACGCCTTGGCTTCATCACCTCCCGCGCGGACCAGCAGCGCTGACGCGCGCGCGGACTGGGAAGACGCGGCTGTCGACGATCTGACCGCACTCGAGGTCACACCATATCGGCGGTTCTTGTGGCGCTACGGCTCGGACATGCGGCGTGGCCGCGAGAAGTATCGGTTTCTTGCCCAACTCTTCTTGACGACCCGGGTGCCGGCATTTGACGCAAGAACATTTGACCGAACACTTGGCCTCGTCGCCGAGGTGCTGCCGGAGCCTGACGACGGCAAGCTGCTCAAGGATGATTTTCTTTCCTGCGGCCGGAGCCCCTATTCTCTTCTCCCGCCAGCCAGCGCCGTCGACGCCCTTCGCTACGTCGTCGAGCATCCGGATTTGAAGGCGCTTCCTGCAGTGCCTGAGGCGACCTTTGCTGCGCTTGTGGATTCGTGGCCAGCCCGCGCCGCGGACGTGCTGGGTTTGGCCGAAAGCGCCGCCAACAGCGACGAAGCAACTTTTGAGAAGATACTCAAACCACTCGCAGCGACCGCGGAGCCGGCAAGCTTCATCGGCTTGTCTCGCGATCATTCCGTCGTTCGCAAGCGCGTGGTTATGGAGAATCCGGCCTTGCTCGATAGCGCGGATCTCGGGACTCTTCCTGCAGACGAACTCCTCGACCTATTGACCGTGTTACCGGACAGCGAAGATTTGGCCAGCAAAGTCCTCGGTCGTCTTCTGTGTGTTGACAATGCCGATGTGGCCGCGACTTTTACCGATCGGTTTCTCTCAGTGACGGAGAACCAGGTTTTCGGGGCGTTGGTTGCCGAGCAGGCTCACTCGAAACCACTGCTGCCGCACGTTTGGCCGGACGCTGTACGGCAGCGCAGCCCGGACCTGGCGGCCCACATCCTGAATCGGGTTGCAACGACGACTGAGCTTGGCGTCCTCGTCGGATGGCTTGGATCGAACGTGACGTCGGGTTTGCGGGCCTCACCTGCCGTCTGGGCTGAAACACTGCGTCGGGCCCAAGACGACGTTCGTGGCCCGGCACGGCAGCGACTACTGAGTTATCTCCTCGCATTGGCCTTGGCCCGACCGAGTCCAGGCTGCGAGCCTTTGTTCGAGGTGGCGTTCGAGAGCGTCCATGCCGATATCTGGTCGTCCCGGCTACCTTATGATGCGTTCGATGCCCTGTCCCGCTTCCTGCCGAATCTATATTGGTGGGACCAATGGGACACGTGTCGCAGGCTTCGCCTCGCCGTGGCGCGAGCCTATGTGAGCGCCGACCTCGATCCGCGAAGTTTTCGACGCTTAACCAGCGACGCCGGTTTGTTTGACCGTCTGGTCGACGCTGTCCCGGACACAGGAGCTGGGCGCCGATATCTCAAACGCGTGTCTGGCTAACCATCCACCTTGTTAAAATAGATATTTGTTCGATGTGGTGGTTATGTTCACACCTCGAGCGACGACCCTGCATGCGTCTTGCAGCCAAAAGCCGAACGTCCCAGCGCGCTTATTCCACCTCCGGCCTGGAAAGATCAGCGCTCGCCAGCATCTGATCGTAGAACCGGCGCCTCATACGTAACTCTCGGAGGTCCTTTGCCACAACCTCGCCGAATTTATTGATAGCTACGGACGTTTCATCAATCCTAATCGGCAGATCCTTCTGCGCCGCGTCCTCGGCTGCGTCGATCTTCGCCCGGTCGTCGTCGGAGAGATCGTACTCCGGGTCGTCCGCATAGACTGACCCATTGTAGTCCGACATGCACTTGCTGAGCCGCCCGAGGATGTCGATGAGGTTTTGACGGGCGCCTGTTATCTCGGCAGGCCCGAAGTTTCTGTCCTGCCGTCGAATTAAACGATCGCGGGTGCTGTCGACCGTTTGGTTCATATCCCATACCCAGTGAGGAAGCACCCCATGGTCATCCTCACGTTCATAATAGCCACGCGCCAGGTCTTCGGACAGTTTTTCGAGCGCGGCCAATTCTGGCTTGAGCCAATTCTCCAGCCGTTTTTCACGGTCTGCGTGAACCTGCTGCAAGGCGACGGCGGTCTGCACCGAGGACAGCTTGAGCTGCTTCAGAACAGGCTGAACGCTAAGCCAAGCAACGAAAATCGCGCCAAACATCGCCAACAGTGTCTGATATCGGGAAAACCACCATTCGATGCAGCCGAACGGAGCGTCCTTGATTTGCTCGCACCCGCCATTGAAGGTTGCGCCATAAGAAAACCCCAAGACAAGCGCCAGCACCGCCGCAGCTGCGATAAGGGCAAGCGTATTTCGATTGTCATTCATTCAGGTACCAATCGTCATGCGATCGCGATGGCACGGGTCACTTCTTCCCTTTCTTGCTTTGATCATCAAAGAAGATGGGAAAGAAGCTGCGCTGCTGTTTCAAGCGCAGGATGTCGCTGGTCCTGATCGTGTTGGCCTTGCGCCGCTCCCCGCCACCTTGTTCGGTGATAACCTCCAGATCCGGGTTCTCGATGATCGCTGAATTGATATCGAGCATGTGAGCCGGGGTCGCGTTGTAGATGCTGGCGTAAAAGTCGCCAACCAGAAGCGCATCGCCGTAATTTGTGATAAGCCGCGGAATATCATCGTGAAGCTGCTTTTTCGCTTCCGCCCGTCCCGCTTCATCGAACACATAAAGCATGCTGTCGGCTTCACTTGGGTCGTAGGACAGCATGTGCAAACCGGATCGGCCGAAATGGGCCTGGGCGCTGCTGTTTTGATGCAGGATATTGTTGTATTCCTGACGCGCGCGAACTGAATTTGCGAAGTGGATGAGCCAATAGCGCCATCCGTCAGGATTGTGGATGGAAAACGGACTGACATAGTTCGCGCAACGCCGAAACGACTCGAACACGAGGCGTTCCGCTGCGCCAAGCCAGGCGTCCTTGGTCATCAGACCATCGAGCTGCGACAGATCATCCGGACTGACGCCAAACGGTGCGAGTTGCCTGGCCAGTGCGGCCCGATCCGTCTGATGCAAAAACGTCAGCAGCGTCTGAATGCCGAACGTGTAGAAGATTTCAACCGATGTGAACGACGCGACGATGTCGCTGATTGTGTTGATTTCAACACTGCCTGTTCCGCACTGGTCCAGGTTGAAGAGGACGTTGTGATAGCCACCGCGTTCCAGCAACTGCTTCACCTCGGGATAGAGTTCGTCGAACTTCTGATTTCGGTACTCGATGCGAAGATGGAGCTTTGGCACGCTCTCCTTGATTCCGGCAATCAGCGGAGCAGCATTCGTTCTCAGCAACTCGACAGTCTCTTTGTCGAAGTCGTTCAGGATGAGCAGGCATTCGATGTCGAGCGGCGACATCCCCTCTGCCTGGCGCTTGATGTTGAATTGCTCCGTCGCGACACGAAGCTCGTTGATGAAGATCAGCGGCGACCCAGGGCTGCCGCACTTGTATCGGCCGCCGCCCGCAAAACCATCGACAATGGCAAGACGAAACCGGGACTGCTGGGGAAGCTGGCAGCGCACAGCCAGATAGCGCGCGACGTATTCGGCGATGACCTTATGCTTGCGTCTTGAGTGCTCCTCAAGAACCGCGCCCGTAACCCATAAATACGGCTTTTTCGACATTCGCCCCCGAATGAATCCTGCTATCCAGAGGCGTCATTCTCAGAGCGCGAGCGAAGCCTTCGGCATTTCGTCCCAGACCTGATCGCGATATACGCGCCCATTGGCCTTTTTGGAACGGCGCTTGTTGTCTTTCCCCCATGTCCCCCACTGCTTGAAGAAGAACGCGGTGTTGTGCATCGCACACCGGTCGAAGATTTCATCGATCCATTCCTCGCGGATCGGGCGGGCCGATCTTCCGCTCTCTCCGCCGACGATGGCCCAATGGATCTCGCGGAGATCGACCGCCCCCACCGGGCCGATCAGCGGCTCAAATGAGATAAAACGGATCGCCGCCGGGACAGTACGCAAATGATCGATACGGCCAGTGACGGCGGCATTCTCGACGCTGGTACCGAGCCACACGTTGGGCAGGACTTCGCCGATCTTGGAGCGGACCAGCGCTCCCATCCGCTCCGGACGCTTGGTCAGGATCTGATAATGATGATGGGGTGTGGCACGCATGACGGCCCACACTTTCAGGATGAAGGCGTCGGTCACCCGGTCGTGAAACAGGTCAGACATCGAGTTGACAAAGATTTTCCGCGGCTTCTTCCAGCGCAGCGGAATGTCCAGGGCCGCCTTGTCTTCGCGGACCACGCCGTTCCAGACGGTTCGTTTTCCACTACGGCGCGTCAGTCTCTTATATTTCGGGACATTCATTGCCTGAAGGCGCCGCGCCATTTCCATGGCGTAGCAGTTGGTGCAGCCGGCGCTGACAATGGAGCAGCCAGCAACCGGATTCCAGGTGGCGTCGGTCCATTCGATTTGCGTCTCGGCCATGACCGTTCCCACATCGCGCTGTCGATGACGTCGTTTGTCGATCACAATCAATACCCGCTTAACCGTTAAGATCGGGTTGGAAGGTGCCGGGCGCGAGTACCTAGCCGTTGTAACAATGAAAGCGGCCGTATCGGACGCCCCTGATGAAGCCTTGCGAGACCTTCGCCTCCAGCTGCCACTGCACCAGAAGCAGGCTCCGGACCGTGCGTCGCGGATCGCCATCATGCGCCGCAATTGCCTGATCCACGGCCAGGTCGAGCCGTTCCGATTCCGACATGGAATCGGCTTCCGCCACCTCTGACATTTCGAGTTCCTGATTGACTTTGCTTGGCCTATGTTCTTATTTTGTTCTCATGGAGTCAAGCAACGAAAAACGCCGGTTTACGCCGCCCTGGCGGGTTGAAGAGGAAAACGCCGAGACATTCGTGGTCACCGACGCCAACGGAACGAAGGTCGCATGGATCCATCATCGCGAGGCTTCGTCGTGTTACCATCTGGGCGCACTTGGACTGAGCTTTGACGAGGCGCGGCGGATTGCGAATGCGATCGCGCGCCTGCCCGAATTCCTGAAGCAGCGTCGCGGATTCTTTCAGCGCGGCGGCGGCGGATACCGGTAGAAGCCGAGCCGCCCCTATCATGTCGCGCTGGAGGACGCTTATCTTCGCACCCACTGGGGCGAGATCGACGCACTCTGCCGTCTCAACAGTCTGCCATTCAATCCGACCGGCGAGATCATTCACAATGGCGGAGCCTGGCGCGTCCATGAATTCGCACAACAGATGGATGCCATCCTGTTCTGGGACAGGTTCGAAGGTCGCTGGCTCGTGGGCGAGGAGTTTCACTATCCCGAACGCCCGGCGAACCTGCCGGAACTGAAGCCGCTGAAGAACTGGCGCAAGCCCAACCCGAGAGACTTCCGCTGACGCGCAATCTCTCCGCCCGAGTGCTGTCCGAATTCTGCATCATTCTTGGAATAGAGTTTGCGTCTCGCACCCAACATGGAAGAGGCAGGACGATGCGTTGGCTTATTCGGATCGTCATTGTTTCCGTCTGCGTAGCCGTGGCCTCGTCTCCCGCTGCCGCCTGGTGGGACGCCGGCCACATGCAGATCGCCTACCTCGCCTACAAAAAACTGGATGACACCGTGAAGGACAAGGCGGACGCGCTGCTGAAGCTCAACACGGATTATCCAAAGTGGACTGCCGGTGCGCCTGACGAGAAGACGGCGAAACTCTACGCCTTCATTCATGCGGCGACCTGGGCCGACGACATCAAGACCAAACCTTACGGATACGCCCGCGACGCCGTCACGAGTCCGACCGCCGGACAGAACATCGGCTATTCCGACCACTATCAGCATGCCTATTGGCACTACAAGGACGTCAACTTCTCACCCGACGGAACGTCGTGGCCAGCGTCCGATCCCGTCGATCTCGTCACCCAGCTCAAGCTGATGATTGCCGCCTTGCCAGCATCGTCCAACGCCTCCGACGATGTGCGCTCGTATGACCTTGCCTGGATTCTGCATCTTGTCGGCGACGCCCATCAGCCGCTTCATGCCGTCTCGCGGTTTACCCAATCCATCCCGAAGGGAGATTCAGGCGGCAACGCGGAGTCCGTGATCCCCGCGACGGGCGAAACCGTCATTCTTCATGCCTATTGGGACCGCATGTTCGGCGGCTATACATCTTCCTTCGGTGCTGTGTTCGACGCGGACAACAAGGACGGGCTTGGGAGCGTCGCCGTGAACGAGACGTCGGCGCAGATCTCCGATCCGGATGCCTGGATTCAAGAGAGCGCGGAGATTGCGAAGCAATTCGTGTATGCGCCGCCGATCGGGCTCGACAAAACGTCCGTTCTGCTCACGCGCGACTATGAGACGAATGCGCGCGCGGTTGCGCGCAAGCAAGCCGCTCTCGCGGCCGTGCGGCTCGCCAATCTTCTGAATGCCGCGCTGAAGTAGTTCTCCTCAAACTTCGCCGTGTCTTCCACGCATCACGCATCCCGTCATCGTATGCCGTTGCGCGTTGTCCCCTCAATCCACTGCGCACGCACGCAGCGATTTCAGCCATTTCGCCGTTGCTAGGTCATTCTACGCCAGACTACGACGGCCACGACTGGCTTGTTGCTCCGCTCCCGATGATGCCTTTTGTATTCATCCCCGGCGCTCGGCGAATTCTCGCCGCGCCTCTTGGGGGACGCGATGGCTGGGACCGGACACAACAATGACTCCGCCTCGCG
The DNA here is from genome assembly GCF_014203115.1 of Afipia massiliensis. Taxonomy (GTDB): domain Bacteria; phylum Pseudomonadota; class Alphaproteobacteria; order Rhizobiales; family Xanthobacteraceae; genus Afipia; species Afipia massiliensis. The sequence goes on from NZ_JACHIJ010000002.1 coordinate 779,109, forward strand.
CGGGGCGCGGATGCTGCGCACCGCGCTTGGCCCAGCCATCGCGACTTATCTGCAGGACGCCTCCGTCGTCGAGGTGATGCTCAATCCCGACGGCCGGCTCTGGATCGATCGCCTGAAGGGCGGCCTCGAGGACACGGGTGAGCGGCTTTCCCCTGCGGATGGCGAACGCATCGTGCGCCTTGTCGCGCACCATGTCGGCGTCGAAGTCCATCCCGCCTCCCCGCGCGTGTCCGCTGAACTGCCGGAGACCGGTGAGCGTTTCGAGGGATTGATCCCGCCGGTCGTCGCCGCACCGACCTTCGCCATTCGCAAGCCGGCGGTCGCGGTGTTCACCCTCGACGATTATGTCGCGGCCGGCATCATGCGGCCGAAGCAGGCTGAGCTGCTGCGGCTCGCGGTCGAGAAGCGAAAGAACGTCCTGGTCGCCGGCGGCACCTCGACGGGCAAGACCACGTTGGTCAATGCGCTGCTCGCTGAAGTCGCCAAGACGTCCGATCGCGTGGTGCTGATCGAGGACACCCGCGAGCTGCAATGCGCCGCGCCCAATCTTGTCGCGCTGCGCACCAAGGACGGCGTCGCCACGCTCTCCGATCTGGTGCGTTCGTCATTGCGCCTCCGGCCGGATCGCATCCCCGTCGGCGAGGTGCGCGGCGCTGAGGCGCTTGAACTTCTGAAAGCCTGGGGAACGGGACACCCCGGGGGCATCGGCACGATTCACGCAGGAAGCGCGATCGGCGCGCTGCGCCGGCTCGAACAACTGATCCAGGAAGCGGTGATCACCGTGCCTCGCGCGCTGATCGCCGAGACCATCAATCTCATCGTCGTGCTCGCCGGCCGCGGCTCCAAACGCCGCGTTGCTGAACTGGCGGCCGTGCGCGAACTCGCGCCGAACGGCGACTACGTCCTCCTCTCCAGCACCCACGAAGCCAATCCCGAAAGTGACCGCACATGATGTCCATTCGCCCCAAGTCTCGTCATTTGCTCGCGCTCCTCCCGGCGATCCTTGTGTTCGCGGCGACCACGCTGCCTGCGCACGCCGCCGGCTCCAACATGCCGTGGGAGCAGCCGCTCAACCAGATCCTGCAATCGGTCGAAGGCCCGGTCGCGAAGATCATCGCGGTGATCATCATCGTCACCACGGGTCTCACACTGGCGTTTGGCGACACCTCGGGCGGCTTCCGGCGGCTGATCCAAATCGTGTTCGGGCTCTCGATCGCCTTCGCGGCCTCAAGCTTCTTCTTGTCGTTTTTCTCGTTCGGCGGCGGGGCGGTGATCTGATGGCCGAGCCCAATGAACCCATCGCCGGTTTCACCGCGCCCGTGCGTCGCTCCCTCAGCGATCCGATCCTGCTCGGCGGCGCGCCCCGCACGGTAGCGATCGCCAACGGCACGCTGGCCGCCGCGCTCGGTCTCGGCCTGCGCTTATGGATTCCGGGGCTGCTGCTCTGGGCGATCGGTCACGCGGCCGCGGTCTGGGCCGCCAAGCGCGACGCGCAATTCGTCGACGTGGTGCGCCGTCACCTGCGCTACCCCGCGCATTTTGGCTCGTGAGGTGCTGTGATGATGAACCTCGCTGAATATCGCAAACGCCCTGCTCTCCTCGCGGACTTCCTGCCCTGGGCTGCATTGATTGCGCCCGGCGTCGTCCTCAACAAGGACGGCAGCTTCCAGCGCACCGCGCGGTTTCGCGGGCCGGATCTGGACAGCGCAACACCCGCCGAACTCGTCGGCACCACGGCGCGGCTGAACAACGCACTTCGTCGGCTCGGCTCCGGCTGGGCGATCTTCGTCGAGGCGCAGCGCAATCCCGCCAACCGCTATCCCGACAGCCGCTTTCCCGATGCGGTTTCGGCGCTTGTCGATATGGAACGCCGTGCGCAATTCGAGGAACAGGGATCGCATTTCGAGAGCGCGTATTTCCTGACGCTGTGCTGGCTGCCGCCGGCGGAGGACGCCGCCCGCGCCGAGGCCTGGCTCTACGAGGGCCGTGCCCGCACCGGCGTCGACGGCCATGAAGTGCTGCGCGGCTTCGTCGATCGCACCTCTCGCGTGTTGCAACTGATCGAAGGCTTCGTGCCCGACGCGGCGTGGCTCGATGACGCGGAAACGCTGACCTATCTGCACGCCTGCATCTCGACCAAACGTCATCGCGTCCGTGTCCCCGAGATCCCGATGCAGATCGATGCGCTGCTGGTGGATGAACCCATGACCGGCGGACTTGAGCCGAGATTGGGGGCGCAGCATCTGCGCACGCTCAGTGTGATCGGGTTTCCGACCGCGACCTATCCGGGCGTGCTCGATGAACTCAATCAGTTGGCCTTTCCGTATCGCTGGTCGACGCGCGCCATCATGCTCGACAAGACGGATGCCACCAGGCTGCTCACCAAGATCCGCCGGCAATGGTTCGCCAAACGAAAGAGCGTCGCGGCGATCCTGAAGGAGGTGATGACCAACGAGGCCTCGACGCTGCTGGATACGGACGCCGCCAACAAGGCCGCCGATGCCGATGCTGCCTTGCAGGAACTCGGCAGCGACATGATCGGCCAGGCCTATGTCACCGCCACCATCACGGTGTCGGACACCGACCCCGCCACAGCCGATGAGAAACTCCGTCTTGTCGAGAAGGTGATCCAGGGCCGCGACTTCACCTGCATGGTCGAGACGGTGAATGCGATCGAGGCCTGGCTTGGCTCCCTGCCCGGCCATGTCTACGCCAACGTCCGGCAGCCGCCGGTCTCCACCCTCAATCTCGCCCACATGATTCCGCTGTCCGCGGTGTGGGCGGGGCCGGAACGGGACGAGCATCTCGGTTCACCCCCGCTGTTCTTCGCCAAGACCGAAGGCGCGACCCCGTTCCGGTTCTCTCTCCATGTCGGCGATGTCGGCCACACCCTGATCGTCGGACCGACCGGCGCCGGCAAGTCGGTACTGCTGGCGCTGATGGCGCTGCAGTTCCGCCGTTACGAACGCAACCAGATCTTCGCGTTCGATTTCGGCGGCTCGATCCGCGCCGCAGCGATCGGGATGGGCGGCGACTGGCACGATCTCGGCGGCGCGCTGTCGGACGACAGCGCCGCCTCCGTCACCCTGCAGCCGCTGGCGGCCATCGATGATGCGGCCGAACGTGGCTGGGCGGCGGAATGGATCGCGGCGATCCTCGCGCGGGAGGGCATCACCGTCACGCCTGAAGCCAAGGAACATCTGTGGACGGCGCTGACCTCGCTGGCCTCCGCACCGCCAAGCGAGCGGACCCTCACGGGTCTGTCGGTGCTGCTGCAATCCAGTGCGCTGAAGCAGGCGCTGCGTCCCTATTGTCTCGGCGGTCCGTTCGGGCGGCTGCTCGATGCCGAAGCCGAGCATCTCGGCGATGCTCCGGTGCAGGCCTTCGAGACCGAAGGGCTGATCGGCAGCGCGGCTGCATCGGCCACGCTCTCCTATCTGTTCCACCGCATTGAAGGCCGGCTCGACGGCTCGCCGACGCTTCTGATTATCGACGAAGGCTGGCTAGCGCTCGACGACATCCGCTTCGCCCAGCAATTGCGTGAATGGCTGAAGACCCTGCGCAAGAAAAATGCCTCGGTGGTGTTCGCTACCCAGTCGCTCGCCGACATCGAGGATAGCGCGATTGCCGCCGCCATCATCGAGAGCTGCCCGACCCGGCTGTTCCTGCCGAACGAGCGCGCAATCGAGCCACAGATCACGGCGGTCTATCGCCGCTTCGGGCTCAACGACCGCCAGATCGAGATCGTCAGCCGGGCCACGCCGAAACGCGACTACTACTGCCAATCCCGCCGCGGCAACCGGCTGTTTGAATTGGGCCTCGGCGACGCCGCGCTCGCCTTCGTCGCGGCCTCCTCCAAGACCGACCAGGTCACCATTGCCGAACTTGTCGCCGAACACGGACGCGACGGCTTCGCCGCGGCCTGGCTGCGGCGCAAGGGCAACGCCTGGGCGGCCGATCTCCTTCCCACCTTCACCCCGGAGCCATCCCCATGACCCGCATCCGTTCGCTTGCCGCAATCGCCGCTCTCGCCGCCTCCCTCTTCGCGGCCACGCCATCGTCAGCCCAGATCGCGGTGTTCGATCCGTCGAACTACAGCCAGAACCTGATGACCGCGGCGAATACGCTCAGGCAGATCGACAATCAGCTCACGGCGATCCAGAACCAGACCCAGATGCTGCTCAACCAGGCGCGGCATCTGACCAGCTTGCCGACGTCGCTGCTCAACGACATCGATCGCACCTTCACCCAGACCCAGAACCTGCTCCGGCAGGTCGACAAGATCGCCTATGACGTGCAGGCGATCGAGCAGACGTTTCAGAAGTATCAGGGCTTTGGCGCATCGCAGAGCGATCAGCAGTTGATCAACGGCGCGCGTGACCGCTGGCAGACATCGGTGTCGGCGTTTCAGCATTCGATGAGCATCGGCGCCGCCACGGTGAATAACCTTCCCGCGACGCAAGCCCACACCGACACCTTGGTCGGTGCCAGCCAGTCGGCGGTCGGCGTGCTGCAGGTCAGCCAGGCCGGCAATCAACTGCTCGCGGTGCAGGCGCGGCAGCTCGCCGATCTCACCGCGCTGATGGCGGCGCAAGGCCGGGCGCAGTCGGTCGAACAAGCCCGGCAAGCAGCAGGCGAGGACCAGGCGCGCGAACAGGTCCGCCGCTTCCTGACTGGCGGCCGGGGCTATCAGCCGCAATCCGTCCAGATGTTTCATTGAAGGGTAACGCCAATGCGCACCCGCGTGGCCATTACGATCCTTCTCGCTGCCTGTGTTGCGGGCTGCAGCGTGCCGCTGCGCTGCGGGCCGGAGGCCGCGATTGGCCATGCCACCGAGCCTAGCGCACTCGATGGCCGGCTCGTGCGTTGCAGCGCGCTCGACCCGAAGGTCGCCGCCGACGACGCCGACTGCAAAAGCGCCTGGGCGGAAGCCCGCAAGCGCATCCTGCCAACACCATCGGGGAAATAACCATGAACAACACCGGCGTGATCGATCATTTCCTCGACGTCTTCACCCGCTACATCGATTCCGGCTTCGGCCTGCTCGGCAGCGATGTCCAGTATCTCAGCGCCACCCTGATTGCGATCGACATCACGCTGGCCGGCCTGTTCTGGGCGATGGCCGCGGACGAAGACGTCATCGCACGGCTGATCAAGAAGACGCTCTATATCGGCTTCTTCGCCTTCATCATCGGCAACTTCAATTCGCTGTGCCGCGTGGTGTTCGAGAGCTTCTCCCAATTGGGGCTCAAGGCGTCGGGCTCGGCGCTGTCGTCGGCGGATTTTCTGCGGCCGGGGAAACTGGCGCAAGTCGGCGTCGACGCCGGCAAGCCGCTGCTCGACGCCGCCTCCGGCCTGATGGGCTACGTCTCCTTCTTCACCAACTTCGTCCAGATCTTCGTGCTGCTGGTGGCGTTTCTGGTCGTGGTCATCGCCTTCTTCATCCTGGCGGTGCAGCTCTTTATGACGCTGATCGAATTCAAACTGACGACGCTTGCGGGCTTCGTGCTGATCCCGTTCGCCCTGTTCAACAAGACCTCGTTCCTCGCCGAAAAAGTGCTCGGCAATGTCGTCGCCTCCGGCGTCAAGGTCCTGGTGCTCGCCGTTATCGTCGGTATCGGCACGTCTCTGTTCAGCGAATTCACTCAAGGATTCGGCGGCAACCAGCCGACCATCGAGGACGCGCTCGCGATCATGCTGGCGGCGCTGGCGCTGTTCGGGCTCGGCATCTTCGCGCCCTCGATCGCCGCGGGGCTTGTGTCGGGCGCGCCGCAGCTCGGCGCGGGCGCCGCGGTCGGGACTGCTGTGGCCGCAGGCGGACTTGGCGTCGCCGGCGCAATGGCGGCAAGCGGCGCCGTGGGCGTTGCCGGCGGTGCAATCGGTGCCAGCACACGCGGCGTGGCATCAGCCGCAGGACTATCGCCGGCCTCAACCGCGTCGACTTCAAGCGGCCCACCTGCCTGGGCGCAGCGCCAGGCCGGCAGCCAGACCATTAAGCATGGCGCCTCCGCCGCCATTCATGCCGTGCGCTCCGGCGACCACGGCGGCGGCTCGAATTCCGTTCCTCTCAATCAGGATGACCGCGCATGACTCTGTTCCGCCGACCGAGTGTCCGTTACGGCAAGACGCCCGCGCCCGAGACGCCGTATCAGAAGGCAGCCCAGGTCTGGGACGAGCGCATCGGCTCGGCGCGAGTCCAGGCCCGCAACTGGCGGCTGATCGCCTTCGGCAATCTCGCGCTCGCGGCCGGTCTCGCGGGTGGTCTGGTCTGGCATGCGACACGCGGCACCGTCGTGCCCTGGGTGGTGCAGGTCGATCAGTTCGGCCAGGCGCAGGCGGTGGCACCAGCGGTCGCCGACTACAAGCCGACCGATGCACAGATCGCCTGGCACCTGGCGCGTTTCATCGAGCAGGTGCGCGCGATCCCGGTCGATCCCGTCATCGTGCGGCAGAACTGGCTGTCGGCCTACGACTTCGTCACCGATCGCGGCGCGCTGGCGCTCAACGACTATGCGCGCACCAACGATCCCTTCGCCAAGGTCGGCAAGAGCCAGGTCGCGGTCGATGTCTCCAGCGTGATCCGGGCTTCATCGGACTCGTTCCGGATCGCCTGGACTGAGCGCCGCTACGAGAACGGCTCTCTCGCCGCGACCGAACGCTGGACCGCCATTCTCACCATCGTCATCGAGACCCCGCGCGACACGGAAAAGCTGCGCCGCAACCCGCTCGGGGTCTTCATTCACGCCCTCAACTGGTCAAAGGAGCTTGGCTGATGCGACCCCGCACCCTTCTTCACATTATTATATGCACGTTGCCGGCCGCGGGTTGCGCCAACACCTGGAAGCCGCCGCAGATCGGCTATGACGATCTCGAGCCGGCGGTGCTGCAGGCCGACCCGCCGAAGCCTGTCCAGGTGGTCGAACTACCGAAACCCCTGCCCCTTCCCGGCCAGCTCAAGCCGTTGCCGGGAAAGACCACGGCGAAACCCGAGCCGAAGGATCCGAAGGAGCGGGTCGCCAAGGCCAATGACGCCGCGCGGGTGCAGCCGACACGTCACGGCTATCTCAACGCCGTGCAGGTCTATCCCTTTGTCGAGGGCGCGCTCTATCAGGTCTATACCGCGCCGGGACAAGTCACCGACATCGCGTTGCAGGATGGCGAGCAACTGGTGGGATCGGGTCCGGTCGCCGCGGGCGACACGGTGCGCTGGGTGATCGGCGACACTGAAAGCGGGACAGGTGCGACCAAACGGATTCACATCCTGGCAAAGCCGACGCGGCCGGATCTCACCACCAATCTCGTCATCAACACCGACCGGCGAACCTATCTGATGGAGTTGCGCTCCACGGAGAAAACCTACATGGCCTCGGTGTCGTGGCAATATCCACAAGACCAGTTGATCGCGCTGCGCCGGCAGAACGAACAGGCGGATGCTGCGGCGCCGATCGACAGCGGCATTGACTTGGGCAAGCTGCGCTTCCGCTACGCGATCGAGGGCGACGCGCCGCCGTGGCGGCCGACGCAGGTGTTCGATGACGGCGCCAAAGTCTATATCGAATTCGCTCGGGGCATCAGCCAGGGCGAGATGCCGCCGCTGTTCGTGATCGGCAGCGATGGCGCGACCGAACTCGTCAACTACCGCACGCGGCAGAACTACTACATCGTCGACCGGCTGTTCGCGGCGGCCGAACTTCGCCTCGGCGGCGACAACCAGCAGAAAGTCCGCATCATTCGCACCGACGGATGGAGGTTGTGGTGAGCGATCAGCACTCCCATCCCGACGATGCGCTGGCCGCGCAGTTGCGGCTGCATCCGGAGCCGCCTCGCGTGACGCGACTTTCCAGAAAAGTACTGGCCGCTCTCGGGAGCGTGGTCGGCATCGCCGTGCTGGGCGCGATGATCTACGCGCTGCAATCGCGCGGTATGCGAACCGGCAACGGCACTGAGCTCTACTCAACCGACCACAAGACCACCGCGGACGAACTTGCGAGGCTGCCGAAAGACTACACCGGCCTGCCGCAGGAAGCGCCGCCGCCGCGGACAGTCCCGCAACTCGGACCTCCCCTTCCCGGCGATCTTGGCCGGCCCATTCTGGGCGCCCAGGGCGGTGCGACCGGGCTCGATCCAGGTGAACAGCGGATCGTGCAGGAGAATGAGGCGGCCCGCGTCAGCCGCGTGTTCGCCTCGACCAACGTGCGCCAGGCCATCGCGTCCGCCGCCACGACGCCCGCGGCATCGCCGGCGAACGCGCTTCCGCCTGACACCAAACCGCCGCTCGATCCGGATTCGTTGCAGAACATGCAGGACCGCAAGCTCGCCTTCGCCAATGCCGTGCCCGACAAGCGCACGGTGAGCCCAGACCGGCTTGAGCGTCCCGCATCGCGCTACATCGTCCAGGCCGGTGTGGTGATCCCGGCGGCGCTCATCACTGGCATCCGCTCGGATCTGCCGGGCGAGATCACCGCGCAGGTCACGGAGAACGTCTATGACAGTCCGTCCGGCAAATATCTCCTGGTGCCGCAGGGTGCGCGGCTGATCGGGCAATACGACAGCCAGATCTCCTTCGGGCAGTCGCGTGTGCTCCTGGTGTGGAATCGCATTATCATGCCGAATGGCCGATCGATCGTGCTGGAGCGGCAATCGGTCGCGGACCGCGCGGGTTATGCGGGTCTCGAAGATGGCGTCGATTACCATTGGGGCAACCTGCTCGGGGCGGCTGCGATCTCCACGCTTCTTGGCATCGGCAGCGAACTGGTTCTCAGCGGCGACAACTCGCTGGTGCGAGCGCTCAGAACCGGCAGCCAGGACACCATCAACCAGAGCGGCCAGACCCTGGTGCGGCGGCAACTCAACGTGCAGCCGACGCTGACCATCCGGCCGGGATTTCCGGTGCGCGTCATCGTCAACCGCGACCTGGTCCTTGCGCCTTATAAAGTCTGATGAGGATGACAATGAGCAAGCTCAAGCTCGGAGCGCTACCGGACGACAAGCCGATCAAGCTCACCATCGAATTGCCCGCTTCCGTGCATCGCGATCTTCTTGCCTATGCCGAGGTGCTGACGCGTGACACAGGGCAGTCGGCCGATCCGATCAAACTGATCGCGCCGATGCTGGCCCGCTTCATGGCGACGGATCGCGCGTTCCGAAAGGTGCGGAAGACCGTCCCGTTCGCAGCTGATCAATCGCCCCGATCGTGACGGGATCGGAGCGGTCTGTCATCGGCTCGCGCAGCGTGTCGAGGAAGGTCCGAAGCGCCGGATTGTCGTTGTGGGGCATCCAGCAGGCAAAAAACGGCACGAGGCTTGGCGTGTGTCCGTCGGTGAGCAGACGGTAGACGATACTGGAATGCTCCGTGCTGGCGTCGGATTCATAAACCAGTGTCACGTCATGTCCGAGCCCGATGAGACTGAGCGAGAAGTCATGCCCGATGTTGTGATGATGGATCGTCGGCATCGGGCCCGTGCGGTTGAGCTTGTGCAGCAGGAGTTCGCCGAGATCGGGACCCGGATCGCGGCCGAGGATGACGTGCTCCTTGCGCAGATCGTCCCACGCCAGCGGCCGCTTGCCGGCAAGCGGATGCGATCTTGGCATGGCCACGAGGATATTCTCGCGCCACAACGCCATGACTTCGTGAGAGCCGTGGCGGGTGTGATCGGCAACGATCGCGATGTCGATCGCGCCGGCATCGAGGCGTTTCATCAGATCCTTGCGCTCGCCGTCGGTGTATTGGATCTGCACTGCGGGAAACCTGTCCCGATAGGCCGCGAGCGCCGCGCGCAACCGGCCGCGCCACGGCGACACAGAAAGTCCGATCCGGAGCGAGCCGCTGTGTCCGCGCCTGGAGGCGGAGGTGTTGACCAGCACTAGATTGAGGTCATTGAGCACGCGGCGGATTTCCGCGATGAATCCCTCGCCGGCGACGGTGCGCCGTAGCCCGTGCCGGTGACGGGTGAAGAGCTTGACGCCGATCTGGGTCTCGAGCGCGCGGACGCGCCGGCTGATGGTTGATGCGGGAACGCTGCATTGCTGTCCAGCCTTTGAAAAGCTGCCCTGCTCAGCGGCGGCGAGCGTTTGGATCAAGGTCACAAGCTCGGTGCTCCTGATCATCGCGGCACACGCCCCCGACAGGATTGCCGCGGCCTCGGATTGCGGTTGGAAGGCCGCTTCGATGCCTTGGGATTTTCTATTCGCCCAATACAATGGGCCGGTTTTTCCGCTGGTCACTCACCTGCGACCGACAGCCATCATTTCTTTGCCGACCGAGTGAACAACATCCCGGAACACGACAATCTTATTAAAGACAACTGAGCGGCTTCCAACCTGCAAAGTCTCGGGATGGACAGGCATGCACAAAGACGTGACTGGAGATTTCATCTCAACAAGATCAAGCCACGGGGAAAGTTCGCATCTCGTTTAATTCGGCCCAAATATAGACGACCTCGACTTCGCCGCGGTCACGATCGCCACGCCGGTGGGCCAATCGGTGACGAGCAGATACATCCATACCCTCGACATGACGCTCATCATGGCGACGGACACGATCTCCGGCTACATCCAAGGGCCTCTTCGACAGAGAGTCGTGAAATTTCCGGCGAGGGCTATCGCGGATCGACTGGATATCAGGCCTTGTCAGCCCGTCAGATTACCGGCAGCAAATCCTACGCGAGAAGCATGTGAAGCCAAGCGCCATGACCCGACCCGATATTGCTGCGTCCGTGCGGGGTTGCCCTTTAACCCGCCGAGCCCCTGCTTGAGGCCTTCCAGCAGCAGGAGGATGGCGACCCCGCAGCCGCGCGCGACTGCGATGTCGTCAGGGTGCAGTGGCCCGAAATGAAACAATTCGCGGGCCGATGGAGCGGCAACTGCCAGGGTAAGCATCGCGACCGTCGACGCCGTTGCCGACCACAAAGCCGGATTGCGCCGACGGAACACCGCCCACAGCGAGGCGCCCTTTGAACGGTTGACGAGGACGAAGCCGAGATTGGCCGCAACGAGCGTGGTGAATGTCAACGCGCGCGCGTCAGCCTCTTGCAAACCCTGGCGCAGCGCAAGCGCGAACAAACTGGCGACCAAAGCAGCATCAGTGCACCCTGTACTAGCTCCCAAGCGATATGCCGAGACCCAAAGAGCGTTTGCCCGGGCGCGCGTGGCTGGCGGTTCATCTGCCTCCTCTGCCTCCGTATCGAATACGATAGAACACATCGGATCGATGACGAGTTCGAGAAAGGCGATGTGCAGCGGCCAGAAAACAAGCGGCAACCCAAAGAGAAGCGGGATCAAGGCAGGCCGGCGATCAGAACGTGGATCGCAAAGATTTAGGCCGTCGCCTTGCGAAGATTGTCGTAGATGCGGCGGCCAAGGCGGACGGCAGCAACGATTGCGGCAAATCGTCGTCAAGCAGAACGAACGCTGCCGCCTCCTTGGCTACGTCGGTTCCGCGGCCTCCCATCGCGAGCCGATATGCGCCGCCTTGAGCGAGGGCGCGTCGTTGCCCCCGTCTCCCGTCATCGCGACAATTTCGCCGTTGGCTTTGAGCGCTTGGACTATGCGCAACTTTTGTTCCGGTATCGTGCGTGCGAACACCGTCGCACTGCGGGCTCATACAGCCAGTTCGGCGTCGTTCATGCGGTCAAGATCGGCGCTGGACACGACGTCGCTCGCGTTCAGTCCAGCTTGTTCCGCGATCGCCCACGCCGTGTCTCCATGTAGTCGCCGGTAATCATCACGACCCGCATGCTGGCTGAGCGGCATTCGCGGACAGCAGCCGGCACGGTCGGACGCAGCGGATCGGCCAGCCCAACGAGGCCGATAAAGCAGAAAGATAGATCGCGCGGCGTTTCCGGCATCGCCATATCGCGCGGCAGTTCGGCAATCGCAACACCGAACACCCGCATCCCCTGCCGCGCCATCTCGTTGACCTTATCGGCGAGCCGGGCGTGATCATCGGGCGAGAGCCCGGACAGACCGGCAATGGCCTCAGGCGCGCCCTTCGTCGCGGCAACCTGGCTGCCGTCGTCCTCCCATTCCCAAAGATTAGTCACGGCGAGTAGACCAGGACGCAGACCGTACTCCCGTTTAAGTGATAGCCCACGATACGGTGTGTTCGCCGCGAACGTGTCACTGCCATGCACGCGAAATGCCTTCTCGGTCGGGTCGAATGGATCGCGCGCGTTCGCAAGGATGCCGTATCGGATGAATTCAGCCGTAGCGCCGGCTGGCTCGCCGTCTCCCGTCCACCATCCCTCGCCCGCAGCGCCAAGGGCGACGATCGTCATGCGGTTTTCCGTCAAGGTGCCAGTCTTGCCGGTGCATACTCCGCCGCCCGCCACCGTTTGCAGCGCTGTCTAAGCGCGGGCCGGAAAGGCAAGACCATGAATAGGGCCGGTAGACCAGGATAGGAGCAGAAACCGAATATATGCTTCCGCAGTGCGGCAATGCGCACCAATGAGACAAGCGCTGTCACCTCAGCGATTGGCAGAATCTCAAACTGCTACAGTTGCTCGCGCTCATGACTGTTTGTCGCCTGCTGAAGTGTCGTTTGCTCATCCATTGACACCGAGTGATGTTCGATATTGTGATAATGGATCGTTGGCAGTGGCCCCCGCACGGTTGGGCTTGTGCGGCAGGAGCGCGCCGAGATCGGGGCCGAGGATGACGTGTTCGTTGCGCAAATCGTCACAAGTTAGCGGCTGCTTGCTGGCGAGCTGGTGCGCCTCGGAATTGCAACGAAAATTCTCCCTCGCCACAGCGTGATCGCCTCATGGAAGTCATGCCGGATGTGATCGGCGACGTCTCATAAAAAAGCTCAGCGACAATTTGAGGCACTCTTTATTCTCAAGCCGTTTTGGCAATGAAATTGACCGCCCCGGCAGCAGATTCCCGCAGCAAGCGTCCGCGTAGTTATGGGCTGCCCCAACTTGTATTGGTTCGCACGGATCGCGCGGCGATCAGATCTGAGCAGATCGCTAAGGAAACTCGCTCGGGCGCAGCTACAAATTGACTCGGACAACGACCGCGCGGTTTCTGTCTCAGCGACCTGGCGGAGGCGGAATTCTGCGTGAGGTTGCCGGCTGACTCGGCATCGGCAACAGAAGGGGGGTGCTCGGCGTCCGGGGAGCAGCGACTGGGTCTGTTTGCGCCCCCTGATACGCCTCGATGCAGCGTCGCGTTTGATCCGGATCATTGAGCTGGGTGCATTCGTTAACGTTTTGGGTGTTTGGCCAGCGCGACTGAGCTTGTGCTGTTCCCGGTTCGAGAAACAGGAGGGCACCAATCGCGACAAATACACAAAAACGAGCTTTGGAACTCATGATCTTATCCCTCGATTGGATTGCAGGAAGAGACATCCTGGCGATGCCGAATTCATGTCCTTGCAGCCACACATCATAGCGATATGACATATTTCTTAGTAAACCTATCCCAACCACGTACCGAGCAAACTTCTTGTTGAGGCCAGCAACGTCCTCAGCAACAGCAGGTCAATTAAGAAACCTACGGGACCACTCGTTGGCCTCCGCTTCGCCGCCGATCGAAAGAACCGCAAACGGCTGCAGCTATATCCGGCACAACCGTTTGGAAAACCAGAAGGCGTCAGCCACCTGTTCCGATGATCCCTGGCGCTGATGCGCTATCCGCTGCCTGTCTTCTGACTGGCGCTGCGGAGGTCAAGCCGCCTTGGGGCTGAAGATTTGCCGGGTCAGGCTTATCGGCATTCCCGTGGACCCGAAGCACAGGACCTTGCGAAACGGCAGCAACAGGAGACGCCGGAATGGCTTGCTGGTGTTCCGGCGCCCATGGTTCGTATTTTTCTTGTGCCAGATATTTCTGAACAATGGATCGTTCGGCAACGGGATCAGCAAATCGCCAGATCTTTCGGCGTGCCCCCTCCACAACAGTGGCATAAACTGCCAGATCAATCGCCTGACGGACCGCGAGTTGCGTGGGTTCGGTACGCGTGATGCCTGCTTCCGCCTGAAGTAGCTTGTTTACGGCGACGTATTTAAACGCACTGCCCTGAACCGACACGGAATAGACTGTTTTTGTGGTTGTGACGCTGGTCAGCACCTGTCCAGACTGAACCGACACCACGCGCATGGCGACAGTCACGGTATCCTTGCGGTACTTTGCATCGCCACCAATTCCGAGATAATTGGCACCCAGCCCCCCGGTCACCACGTTGCCATCGAAGGCGATGATACCGCCCTCAATGATCAACCCCGCAAAGTGAAGCGGCGGCAGCGGCCGTGCGTTGTCTCCATCGATTTCCTTGCGGGTTGCGGTGACGAGCTGACGCTCCTGGAGAAGACTTGCGAGGCCGGTTCGTTCGACCACGGTGAACCAGCTTCCGTTGCCGGCGCGACGCAGTGCATCGACGGCGAAAGCTGTTCCGCCCTGCGTCACCGCACGTGAAAAAACAGCTAGGTTATCGTTAGGTTCATTTTTGCCGGTCAGGTCGGCAAACTGATAGACAGCGATATCGACCTTGCGCTTCGCCCGCGGCAATGTCTCAAGCTCCGCCGCCGTCACGGAAGGCAGCGTTACGGTTGGCGCTTCCTCGAGAAACTCGCGCGCGGGTGGAGGAGCACATCCGGCCAGGCCCAGCAAGCCCACGACGACAATTAAGAACCAACCCAAGCGCACCTTACGCAACCCCCCAGAGCCCAAGAAGTCCAAGCCACGGCAAACAACTCGTCACGGAATTAAACCGGCGCGCTCATCAACTAAGGCCCCGCCGGCACCACGATATTCGTAATCGAGGTGCCGTCATTGATCGCGATGTTGATCTGGTTGCCGACTTTTGCGAACGTAATCGACGTACTTCCAAAGCTGAAATTGCCGGATGTCTGGGCGTTGGCGCCGAAAATCGCCTGGGTGATCTGGTTCGCGAATGAGCTGAGCAACTGGCTCTGCAACTGCGCCGCAAAGATCTGCCCTGGCGTCAGGGCCGAGCTTCCACTGCTGCTGCCGCGCGCGGCCGCAGCTGCGGCTTGTGCTGCGGTCTGATTGGCGAGCGGAATGTTTTGTGCGTTAGCCAGGCCCAGCAGATTAGGACCATTGTTCGGATTGCCGCCGAATGAGGGATTGACCGGCTGATAGACCAACGTTCCTGCGCCCGCCCGCCCGCATGCCGCAACAACCAGCATCGCGGCAACGACCAGCATCGCGGCGGCAACCAGCATTCCAGGCCGCAGTCCAAGCGGGAAAACCGGCCATGGACAAAATCCATAGGTCGTTATCGCAGCCGCCTGAATGATAGGCCCATCGCATTTGCGTGCGATGTCAGCACGACGATCTGGCACGGACGTCCCCTATCCCAAAAACGCACATGTCAGCGCAGCGCGATCCGCACTTCCCGGCAACCCGCGCCCACCAACGACTAGATAGAAGACAACTGACGGCAGCCTAACCTGCAAAAAAATAGCGAAAAATTTACGATTCGCCCGGCCGGCTTCAGCCATCCCGCCAAGGCAGCGACTATCCGCCTGCCTGCGGTCCATTCCGCTCAAGCTCGCGGAAATCGGCGGAGAGTCCTAACGCTGAATTTAGGAAGCCAGCGCTCGGCTAAACGACCTCAAGCCCGGTTGAGCCTCGTCGGGGAAGCCGCATCATTTCCGTCCGATCCCGGTCTGGGTGACCGAGACCGACTGATTGCTGGCCGTTTGCGTGATGCTGTAGGACAAGTTCTGGCCAGTCTGATTGGAGCTGTAGCTGTTGTTGCTGGTCCCGTTCGGAGTCGTGATCGTATAGGTATTCCCGTTTCCGGACTGGATGCCGCTATAGGTATTGCCGTTGCCGTTGACCGTGACATTGAAGGTGTTGTTATCGCCCAACTGGTTGGTCAGGAGCGCGTTGGAACTGCCGTTTGCTGTCACCGTCGAGGTATTGCCGTTGCCGTTCTGACTGGTCACCAGCGTGTTGGAATTGCCGTTCGCCGTCACAGTCGAGATGTTGGCAGTGCCGGCCTGCGCCTGCGACGTGACATTGCCGCTCCGGAACGCGCCGAGCGTCACATCGCTCGAGGCCACGTTGCTGTTACCGCTCTGATTGATCGTCGCGTTGTTGCCGCCGAGGCCAGGCGCGGCCGCGTTCACGATATAGGCGCCGGTGTCCGTATAGCGGGAAATGTCCGTATAGGGCGACGTCGCCAAGAGTGTCTGGGCGCTTGCGGATGAGGCGGCGAGCGACGTCGCCAAAGCCATCGCTGTGAGCGAGGCAGATGCTTTGAAATTCATTTCGACTCTCCGTTTGGCAACGAGCAATTGTAGGTCCGATAATTCACCGTAACCGAGAATTCGGTCTTGTAGTCGGCGTTCGGATCCACATTGAAATTGGCGAGACCGACATAAGTCTCCGTATTCGCGTCGAAGGTGACCGGGCCGCCCATCTTGATGTTGGATGATCCGGCCGGACCCGACCTCACGACATGCAGGGAGTAGATGCCCTGGCCGGCCTCGGGGCTCACCACGCGCCCGCGCACCTGCACTTTGTCGCCAACATTTTCGCGCACGACGACGCACACAATTTGGGGCGATTGATCCAAGGCGGCCATTGCTCCACTCCCGCAATGGCAAAACTTTTACCCCGGCCAAGGCGGTCGGGGCAAGCAGACTGCAACGATTTATTAAGCAAATATCCGGTTTGGCTAATGAAGAAAGGCGCGCTGAACTACTGGCGGATGTGAGCCACGTTGCCGCGGCCGTTTTGTGAAACAAATGCGACGTTGTTGTTCGATACCTGGTTTACCGAGAGCTGATTGGTGCTACCGACCTGGCTGGCGATGATCAGATTGTTGCTGCTGGACTGCGCCAGCCACGCAGACTGGTTGTTGCCGTTCTGCGAGGCGTTGATCTGGTTGGAGTTGCCACTCTGGTTGACCAATAGGGTATTGCCGAGACCCGTCTGGCTCGCGATCAGGAGTTGGTTGAAGCCGCTTTGATCGGCGCGCAGGCTGTTGCCGCCGCCATCCTGCATGACAGTCGCCGACAAGGCGGTGCCATTCTGACCGAGCCTGGCACCGTTGCCATTCCCAGCCTGCTTCATGCCGCTGGCGTTCTGCATGCCCGCCTGGATCACCTGAAAGGTGTTGCCGCTGCCGTTCTGCACGATCGTGATCGCGCTGCTGTCGGCGTTCTGGGTGACCGTGGCCTGATTACGGGTGTCGCTCTGGGTGATGACGATGACATCGCCGCTAGCGGGTGCCTGATAGACGACAAAACTCGCTGCGGTGGTGCCGGTACTGATAACCGACGCCAGCGTCGTGGTGGAGGCCAGCACCGCTGTAAGTCCGGCCATCAGACCCATGCTGAAAATGTTGACCTTCATAACCCGCTCCCCCTGCCGCATTTTTGCAATGCGCGAAGCATCGCAGAGGGGTGGAAAGCCGCCTTTAAACTGGCCATTCAAATTGTAGCAAATCGAACCTCAGCGCCCCGAAGGGCACTGAAGCCGGGGATATTAGCTAACGGCGCGCTAATATCACGGGCTCGCGGATTATTGCCTGATGGTCAGCGAGTGTCCGGCACCACTCTGGCTGTAGGTGGCGGCATTGCCATTGCTCCGCGCGGCCTCCGCTCCCTGGGTCACGATCGCCGAATTACCCAGCGCCGGACTGTTACCGCCGCCGGCCTGCGTACCGACGATGGTGTTGTTGCTGCCGTATTGCGACAGCGTTGCCAGTTGGTAACCGCCCGACTGACTCGAACTGGCGTTGTTGATGTTGCCATTCTGGTACAGCACTACGATGTTGCGGGTATCCGACTGGATCAGGAGCGCGATATTTCCGTTGCCGATCTGATCGCTCAGCGTCACCTCGTTGTCGCGGCCGGTCTGGTTCACCCTCAAGCGGCCAGAGCTGCCGGACTGGGTGTTGTGCGCTTGGTTGCCCGAGCCGTCCTGCACGAAGGTCGCCGCATTGCCGAGCACACCGGTGCCACCGACTGACTGGGTGCTGAACACCTGCTGGCTCGCCCCGTGCTGGATGACCGTCGTAGAATTACCGATGCCGTTCTGGTCGCTGTTCGCCGCGTGACCGCCGCCGCCGTCCTGCGTAACAGCGAGGCTGTGCTGGCTACCGAGCTGGTTGGACAGAACGCTATTGAGATTGCTCGGCCCGCTTTGAACCACGGACAACACGAGATTGGCCCCGTTCTGGGTGGTGCTCACCGTGTTCGAACTGCCAATCTGGCTGATCGCGGCAGTGTTGCCGACGCCACCTTCCTGCAGGACGCTGAAATCATTGTCGTTGCCGGTGGTCGACAGCTCCACCGAATTGTGATCTGCGCTTTCTTTCTGCTCGATGGTATGGGTGAAGGCGATCCAGTTGCCGTTGTTGTCACCGATCTGATTGATGATCACTCTGCCGGTGTTGCCATACTGATAGATGCTGGCAAGGTTCGTCGAGCCGGACTGCACGCCATTTACCGTATTATTGGCACTCTGATGGGGCGCGCCGGTATTGGCCTGAATGATGTGGATGATGTTTTTGCCGGTACCTCCGGTGTTGTTCTGGGTGAACGCCGTGAGGGCGGTGCCGACTTGACCGAAATTGGCCTTGGTTTGATCAATGTTGGCCGTCTGGACGCCGACCTGCACGAGGAAGGTGGTCGAGCCAACAGCGAGCGCGGATGGTGCCGGCGCAAGAACAAACACGCATGCGGAGACCAGCAACAGCGTTCTCATGGCGCAGTCTCCTTAATCGAAGTCGCTGTCATGTTAAATGACGTACAGCTCATGACAATGTCAGGCGGGCGTGAGCCCGCCTGACATACTTCGCGAGACAAGCCTTGCGGCTTACTGCCTGACGACCGCGCGATTGCCGGTGCCGTTCTGCACCGTTGTCGCGGTGTTGTTGCTGCCGACCTGGCTGACGGCGGCGTAGTTGGCGCCACCACCGAATTGATTGACGTTGATCGTGTTGTTGCTGCCGAGAGCGCCGGCCGTGTAGGCGATCGTTGTTGCACCCACGTCCGGCGCATGGCTCGTGAAAGACGCCCCCTGGAGCAGATAGGCGTTGTTGCCGCTGCCGCCCGACTGAGTGACCGTGATCTTGTTCGGAGCCGCCGCGGTCGCCGCGCTGTTCTGGTAGGCGACGACAATGCTGTTGAGCGAGGACGTATCCTGGGTCACGCTCAACCGGCCGTACGTGCCATTCTGCTCCATCAAGGTCACCTGGTTACCCGAACCTCTCTGGGTGTACTCGGCGTTGCCGTTGGAGCCCGACTGAGTATTGCTGATCGTGTTGTTGGTGCCGGTTTGTACCAAGTCGGCTTGGTTCGAGTTGCCTAACTGACTGTTGGTGATCGTGTTGCGGGTGCCGGACTGCACCACATCAGCAATATTCGAGGTGTCATACTGGTAGTTGACGATGTGGTTGCTGTCGCCGGTCTGCGATTGCACAGTCAGCCTGGCGTTGTTGGCGGACTGATAGCTGACGATCACGTTGCCTTCGCCATCCTGCGTGGTAACCGTCAACGTATTGCCGCTGCCAAATTGGCGCGCACTGACTCCGTTGTTATAGCCAAGCTGATTGTTCACGGTGACGTGGCCGAACGAGCCGTACTGCTCGTTACCAATAGAGTTCTCGATGCCGCCCTGATTGCTCACAAGCAGATGATTATTGGTGCCAGTGTCCTGGATGTTCATCACGAAGCCGTATTCGCCGGTCTGCGCGATGCCGGCGGTCTGGTACGTGCTGCTCTGCGAGTTCTCGATCGCTCCGCCCGTCCCCGCCTGCGTCGTAGTAAGACTGTTGTTGCTTCCCTGTTGATAGTTGTAGACGTTCAGGTTAGCGCCCGACGCACTTACGGTCCCCTGCTGGATGGTGGCGGAGAGAGAACTGCCTGTCTGGAACGACCTGGCCGAAGACCCGGAACCATACTGCCATAGATTTAATGAGTTCCGCGTCGCCGCGGTGTTCGACGCGGCACTCGTCTGAATGAGGTCGCCCGCGTAATTGTAGCTGCCGCTCTGGGTCACGGCGATGCTCTGGTTAGCGCCGACCTGCCCGAGCCGAGCAATGTTGGAGCCGCCATTCTGAGATACCGTCGCTGTGTTGACAGTGCCAGACTGCCCGCCGCCGAGGTTGTTCGCTGACACCAGTCCATGGACTTGGTTCGAGCTGCCACTTTGGATGATGGTGATCACGTTGTTGCCGGTGCCGGCCCCGTCGCTCTGCGAGAAAACGACCGTGCCAACAATGCCGCCGGACTGGTCGATGTCAGCACTCTGAGCCGTGCCGCTCTGGGTGAGATTTGTGGACGAGCCGCCGGCGAAGGCGGATGCCGCGAACGCCACGATGGCAGTGGTCGTGAGAAGAAGCTTCTTCATGATGATAATCTCCAAAAGATACTAGCTAAAACGCTATCGCACGTCAGGTGGGCACCTACCCACCTGACAGATTCCTCGCCGCATGCCTGAGGCCTACTGCCTGACGACCGCGCTGTTGCTGGTGCCGTTCTGCACTGTTGTCGCCGTGTTGTTGCTGCCGACCTGGCTGACAGCGGCGTAATTGGCGCCGCCGGTTTGGCTGACAGTGATCGTGTTGCCGCTGCCGGCCACACCGGACGTGAGGCCGATCGACGCGTCGCCCGCCACAGGCAGCGTCGACCCGAACGCCGCACCCTGGAGCACATAGGCATTGTTGTCGCTGCCGCCCGACTGCGTGACCTTGATCTTGTTCGGAACAGAAGCAGTCGCCGCGCTGTTCTGGTAGGCGACGACGACGCTGTTGAGCGAGGTCGCATCCTGGGTCACGGTCAACTGCCCGTAGGCGCCAACCTGGTTTTGCAGAATCGCCCGGTTAACCGAACCGGTCTGGCTATACTCGGCGTTGCCGTTGGAGCCGGACTGAGTATTGGAGATGAAGTTACCGCTTCCGGACTGCATCGCCACACGTGCGGTATTGGAGGTGCCAGACTGGACGCTCGCGATCGTGTTGCCGCTGCCGTTTTGCAAATCAACCGTAAGACGATTGAAGGTGCCCGGCTGAACGTTGCCGATCGTATTCCCGTTGCCGCCCTGATTGATCACAAGCAGATCGTTTTTGTCGCCACTCTGGAAGTTACGCACCACATCCGAACCGGAGCTGTTCTGCGTGACGGCGACGGTGTGGTTTGTACCGGCCTGCTGGTTCTGGATATATCCACCTGTGCCCGCCTGCATCGCAGTAAAGCTGTTGTTGCTTCCCTGTTGCTCATTGTAAATCTCCAGCAGACTGCCCGAGGCGCTTGCGCTCCCCTGCTGGATGGCGGCGGAGAGAGAACTGCCTGTCTGGAACGACCTAGCCAAAGAACTACCAAACTGCGACAGAGAGAGTGTATTCGGCGTCGTCGATGGATTTGCCGGGGCGGTAGTCTGCAAGAGATATGCTGCGTCATTGTTGTTGCCGCTTTGGGTCACAGCAATGCTCTGGTTGGCACCTGCCTGGCGCACCCCAACAAGATTGGCGTTGCCGCTCTGATTCACCGTGGTGCTGTTCGCGGTACCGGACTGTCCGCCGCGCGGATCGTAGTTGATGTTCAATCCGTAGACCTTGTTGGCGCTGCCTCCCTGAGTGATCGTGAGAACGTTGGCGCCGGAACTGCTGCCCCCGTTGTCCTGCTGGAAAACCACGGAGCCTGTGGTGCCGCCCGATTGGTCGATGTCAGCGCGGTGACCCGCGCCGATCTGGGTGAGCGTGGTGGACGAGCCGCCGGCGAAGGCGGATGTCGCAAACGCCACGATGGCAGTGGTGGTGAGAAGAAGCTTTTTCACGGTGACAACTCCCTTAAAAGTCATGATTCAGACATTGAACGATGATCGTGATGGCGGAATTCCGCCGCCCCTCGCCAAGGCTAGTCGCTCCGAGGAGCGGGGGGCTGCGCCGCGGCCAAATTCGCCATTGCTGCTTGATGATAGGGGCGCTGCCGTTCTGGTTGGCGACTCTTCGCACCGCGAAGTGCTCGACGCCGAAGCGTTACGCGAGCGCCGGCAAAAGGAAGCAGACGCGTCAGTCCAAACAGCTTCAGACCCGAGAACCATCCCTCGCGCGTGACATCGCAATGCCGACCCAACGATTTGTGACAAATACCCCACTCGCCCTCAAACAGTTCAAGAGTCAGTGCCGCGGAACTCCGCAATCACTAACGAACAGTTAAAAGACAACTGGCCGGGGCCCAACCTGCAAAAATTATCGAAAATTGTTGAGAAGCGCTTGGCTGAAGCGCTCCCCTCGGCCAGCCAAGGCACCTGCGATCCACACCACCGAATCTTTGCCTGCGGCAATGCGGCATAGTGAACTTGCCTGCTCTGATATCGGCATCGCCCTCAACGGATTGACAAAACTGAAAATCAGCCAGAGAAGTGACGCGCCAGCAGTATGTTATTCATACGTTAGTGACGCTGCGTTCTTTCCGCGAGGTTATGCACCCGTAAAGAACTACCGGTCCGAGACAGGTTAACGCCGCACAGGCTGGGGATAAATTAGTCTGATGCTGTCTCTTGATGATCCGCGTTGGGGAGACGTTCAGCACGCCTACGGCGGTGCCGCCGATGTGCCGGACTTATTGCGGGTGCTAGCCTCATCAGCGGGACCAAAGGCCGGGGCCGCTATCGCAATGAGATATGGTTCAGTCTCTAGTCGAGCCTGTGTCATCAGGACGACGTTTATACGGCTTCCTATGCGGCCGCTCACTATATCGTGCAGATTGCGAACGATGCGAAAGACCCGATTGACTTCGGATTTTTCCAGCTACCGACCGCCATTGAAATCGCTCGTCGGACTGGGCGCGGGGCTGATATCCCCGAGGCCCTTGCCGATGAGTACCACCGCGCAACTGCGCAAATGGTCGAGAATGTAAGCCTTCATCGGCACGCGGCCTGGGACCAATCCATGCTGTTGTCCGCAGCGGCGGCGCTAGCCGTTGCGAAAAGACATATCGATGTCGCCGAAGCGTTCCTGAACCTGGACGCCGACTGGATCACGAAGATGAACAACTGCGAGTTCGATTAAGCTTTCGTGACGGCAGAGGGTATGATTTCGACCCGCGTTGATTACGCTGCAAATGATGTTAGAATTGAATTGATAGAAATATTGTTTTGCCGAGTTGAAAATGAACATGCGCAATCTGAGTGAACCTGATCGCGAATTTCGCTGGGTGCCTTGCCGCAGCCGGTGCTCCCGAACTTTCGTTAGTGCTCTTTTCGGATCGGCGATCTCGCTCATGGGAGTTACTGTTGCCACCGGACAGCAAGCTGACAAGCCTGTCCGCACGGTTCAGGCTCCACAATCCTCGCCCAGCCTGCCCCCGACCCTGGCGGAGCCGCCGGCCGCCCCCTCCGCGGCGGCATGCGATGCCAGCTGTGTCCACCGAAGCGCCGATGCTGCAGCGCAGGCTTGTGTGCCGCTGATCGAGGCTAAGGCGCCGCTTGATTACGACTGGCTGTCGCGGCCGTTCGGAGGAATGTTCACCCAGGCCGAGCAGCCGGGTGCCGACGGCATCGTCCGCTATCGCGGCGACGCCATCCGCGTGCTCACGATGCAAAATCAATGGATCCGCCACGCCTATGAGTGTGCCTACGATCCGGTCGCGCGCAGAATCGTGGATGTCGAGATCCGGCCAGGCCGACTGGTGCCGCCAGCGGATGTCGCGAACTTCATCGCCGATATTCTGAAAAAGCGGCCGGGTGCTCAGGTCACGACCACGCCGATCGCCAAGGAACCCGGTTCCCAGGTGGGACTTCCCCCAGCCCAAGCGAAGTCGCCCGCCGCGCCGCGCCGGGCCTACGGGGAGCGCGACGCCATCACCATAACCCAGTCAAAGCTGCACGGCTTGCAGGTCGATTCGGAGACCCGAATCGCGCAGTCGAAACGCAAACTAGAAAACTAAGTCACCATTTCGCCGAGATAGAAGAGGCGTGCGGGAGTAGCTTGATCGCTCGACCATCATCGCTCTTGGCAACTCGGTCAGACAACTGCCGCCCACCGTCATGCTTCAGCCTGTGAGCCTGCGCTTGGCTTTCCGCCGCAACGGCTGAGGAAAAGACCATCTGCGCAATCGATCGGATTGGGAGATACCCGTGTTCTTTGGTTTTCGGAAACGACGATCCCTGCAGCAGATGCTGGATACAGTTGCCGCTTGCGGCCTCTCGCTTCGCGAAGGCGTCTCCGCGGAGGCGCTCTATCAACCGAGGACTCAATGGGAGCCCGAACGATCGGTTGCTACCATCGAGAAGGGTGGATTTGAATCGCTGCTGATCGCGATGGGCGATGAGGGTTACGATCCGGCAACCCATGTCTCGCTCGATCCGCCCAGCGATGACGTCTGGTATTTCGACGTCGAGTTCATCGAGGGCCACGGCGCCTATAAGACCATCGTCAAGAGGCTTTGCCGCATGACCAGGGGCGGTCTCTCCTTCAATGAGATTGAGGACTACGTCGATGTGGAGGAAGGCGTCGCCTGGGTCGAGCTGAAAAGCGCCGGCAGGACCGAGCGGATCGAGCTCACGGTCAACAATGATTGGACCGACCCAAAAATCTTCCTAGAGATGCAGGAGCGTCTGAAAGCAACGGGCTCTTCGCTCCGCTTTGCCATGCAAAGCCTTGGCCAAGATTGCCTTATCGTTTGCCAGACGCCGGAGAACCTGAAGGCGCTCCATCGCGCCACCGGCCTTCGCTTCATGTTATAACGAGTCGGCTCGATCTCTGAGCCAAGGCGTTCCGTCCATTGGCCATCTCGTCTGTACCCGGAGAGATGATGTGTGGTCCGCGCCTCAGCGCACCTTGGGCACTCTAACCATAACCAATCTCGCTGAGCGCATCGCAAATCACTCTGATCTGCAAAAATATCGGAGCGTTCTTTGGAATCTCTTTTAAATACTTTGCATTCTTTCTGATCATCTCCTCGGACGCTTCTTAGCCTCCTCAAGATATAACTTGGCCTTACCTCGGTTTCCGAGGTGCTTGTGGAAGAAAGCCAACAACTCGAACCTTCGCGGCGATCCATAATTTCCCGCCCCAAAATTCCTATCTGCGTTTGACTTCATCAGATCGACGCACCGTGTCGTTCAGCTCATCGAGGTCAGGAATGATATCCCTTGATACGCGGTCGCAAATATCATTCACAACGATATTTAGGGCGCCGCCCTCGTCCGCTAAGTGCCATGCAGAGATATCCATTGTCGGTGGCGACTGTAGAACAGTTCATTGTGCCCGGAATCTGGATCAGCGGGCAATAGCCACGGTCGGCGAGGCGCTACGCGGCGACGTCCGCGTAGGCCTGATCGAGCTCGATGCCGAGGCCTTCGACGAGCCGGTTCATATAGTTGAAGAGCGCCACCGTCGCGACGAGGTGGTAGTACGCTTGGCCGTCCCATCCACAGCAAAGACCGCATTAACGTCGGACTTCGTCACGCTGTCAGACCGCTCGGTGAGCTTAACCGCGACCGCCAGCACGAGCCGCATCTTCGCCGGAATGTCCGTCTGCGCATCGTCGGCCAGCAGTGCTGCGACCGCCCCTTGCGGAACACCGAGACGTTCGGCTGTCGCCGTGCGCACGCCGTGGCAGTATCGGCAACTGTTCAGACCCGATACGTAGGCCGCGATCATCTCGCATTCGGCCTCAGTGAATGGCGATGCCCGTGCAGTAGCGCATCGTGAATTCGAGCGGCGAACGGTTCGTCTCCGGAAACGTCTTGAAGACGTCGAGCAGCGTGGCCTTGGCGGGCAACGACGGGAGATGAGCCATGGAGATCCTTTCCGGCTAGTCGCGGATCGAAAGGCGCGGTGCGATCCATTGCATCATGCGGCGTCCAAACAGCCCCCCGAGACTGACGAACATCACTGCCGTCCCGATGTTGAACATGATGATCATGAGTGTCGCGTCTCCCGAATGGAAGAGCGACAGGGCCGTCGCGGTGATCGCCGCCACCGACAGGCTGCCCATGCAGGTCACCGCGGTCGGACGTAGCGGTGCCGCGTAGCGCAGCATGACGAGCATCGCGAGCGACAGCGGCAGGCTGGTGAGCACCAGGGTGGCGAGGCAACGCGTCGCCTCTCCGATCGAGACGCCGTCGGGGCCGAACGAGACCCAATCGCCGAGGCACTGGTAGCCGATGTTCGCCAGCCAAAGGACGACTGCCGGCGCTGGCAGAAAGAGCCACAGGCGCGACCGGTCCGGCAGGCTCACCAGGAAGGCGGCGACTGCGGCGAGCATGCCCGTCAGGATCGCTCCGGTCATGCCGGCGGCGAACGATGGATCATGAATCCGCGTCGCGAGATCCGGACGGATCCCCTGACTGACCGCCAGGAGACCCACGACGACCGCCGCGAGCAGAAGCCAGCAGGCAGCGCGCATCACCGGAGAACGCAGCCGGCGTACCGGCTTCAAGTTCTTCGAGAGAGATTCGATGAGATCAGGTGTCGCAATCATGGCTCGCTCCGATCGCCGAGAATCTTCCGCAGGCTCTTCACCGCCCGGTGCACGTTCACCTTCAGCGCCGCGATCGACATGCCGCTCTCCGTCGAGGCCTCCTTCAGGGACATCTCCTTGAGCTTGAGTAGCTGTACCGCCTTGCGCTGCATTGGGGGAAGCTCGTCGATCGCCTTTTCGAGTTCGTGTCTGTCGGATCTCTCTTCAAGGTTCGCCTGAGGCTCGGCGAAGGTTTCATGTTCGGGCATCAGCGGCGTTTCCCGATCGCGCTTGCGTCCCTGCCGCCGGAGCCGGTCGATGAACCGCCGGTTCGCGATCGTCACCAGCCACGGACCGAACGGCCTTGTCGGATCGAACGTATGCCGGATCGCGTGAACGGTCAGCAGGATGTCCTGCACCGCGTCCTCGACGTCGCTCGGGTCGCGATGGCGGCGCGCCGCCAGCGAACGCAGGTACGGAGCGATTTCCCGAAGCAGGCGCTGATAAGCCGACCTGTCGCCGTCCTGGGCATGAGCCATCAGGATCGCCCAGTCGGAGTCGCGGGCGGCGGGCTCGCGGGCGGCCGGCGCAGCGTCGCCTTCGCTTCCGACGAGCCTGAGCCGCGGAGGACGACCGTTTCGCTCGGTCATGGACGGCCTCCGTCAGGGACCCTGCGCCGCCAAAGCGATGCGGCGAGATGATCGAGCGAAAGCTTGCCGGGACCGAGCGCCATGAGGGCGACGGCGAGCGCCGCCCACGGCAAATGGAAATTCGCCCAACCCTCCGGCACGACGAGTTGGATCACCCCCGTCATGACCAGGAGCGCAAGCGCGCTGAAGCGCGTCGCGCCCCCCAGGATCAGCAAGACCGGCAATACGATCTCCGCGATGCCGTCGAAGTACGCGAACGCGGCGGGAAAAGGAAAATCGTACGCGTGTCCGAAGATGTGCAGCTTGAACTCGTCTTCGAAAAGGAACGACGCCGCCGGCGACAGGGACAGGAAGCCGTCCCACTTCGTCAATCCGGATTTGAAAAACGGCAGTGCCAAAGCGACGCGCAGCAACGGCGGCGCCACGACGAGGGCGACCTGCGCGAGGCGTTCCGTCGCCCCACGCACGACGTCCTCGACGGTAGAGATTGTCGCGAGCGAACTCATGGCTTCAGCGGCTCCCGTGCGGTCTCGAAGCCGATCACCGCGCCGACCTGGATGATATCCGTCAAGTTCGCCGCCAGGTCGAAGCCCGGGTCGGCGACGAGCGCTTGTTCGAACGCGGCCAGCACCGACCTTCCGGATGCGAGCGCGTGGATGAACTCCGGACTACCGTCCGGAATCGATCGGACCTCCACGTCGGCGTCAGGCCGGACAACGAGCGCGTTTTCGCCGCCGGCCGCCAAATCGACCGGACCGGGAACGCCGCCCTCGACGTTCATCTGCCAGATCGTCAGTGCCGGAAAGCGCGAGCGGACGACCCGGACGGACGGATGCAGCACAAGACTCATGGCGGGAAGCCGGTCCGGATCGATCTCGGCAAACGCCGAAGGACCGACCGGCGTGGACTCGGCCGAATGGTAAGCCTCGATCCAGGCCCTCTCGATACGCGCCACGTCGGCCAGATAAGGCAACACGGAGGCGGGTTCGACCTGGTCGATGAAATCGGGTAGGCCCGCGCCATAGTCGAAGAGCATCGGCGACCGGGGCAAATCGCCGACGACGAAGGCGCGGGCCAAGGCGAGGAAGAATTCCGATCCGACGATGCAATGCACGGCGGGGTAAGCATCCCGCAGTGTCTGCGTCAGGCCGACTATCACGTTGTTGCGGTAGACGGCGAAACGCCTCGAGCTCGGTTTGCCGTCCGGCCCGACCACGCCTGCCGGCGCCGGAAGCGCGGGATCGATCAACGCGGCCGCGAAGCCGCGCTGCAGTTCAGCAAGCGACGGCATGGCGTGGCCTCTCCGGCCGGTTTGCGAACATGATCGCCTCGGCCCGCTTCGCTTCCGCGGCGAGCGTCGACCAGGCGGGCACTTGTGCATCCCACTCGATCAGCGTGGGCACCGGACCAACGAGCCGCACCGCGAGTTCGTAGAGATACCAGACGGCATCCTCGACCGGGCGATCGTGAGTATCGATGAGAAGCGGCCTGCCGGTCTCGTCGGCCTGTCGGTCGTTTCCGGCGAGGTGGATCTCCTTCACACTGGCGAGCGGATAGCCTTCGATGTAGGCAACTGGATCCCATTGCTGATTGGTCGATGTGACAAAGACGTTGTTAACGTCGAGCAGCAAGCCGCAGCCGCTGCGCTTAGCCACTTCGGCGATGAAATCGGTCTCCGCGTAGGTGCTCTCGGCGAACGCGACGTAGGTCGACGGATTCTCCAGAAGCATCTGACAGCCGAGGGCCGTCTGGACCTGGTCGATATGCTCGACGACACGCTGGAGCGTCTCGGACGTGTACGGCACAGGAAGCAGGTCGTTCAGGAAACCGGCGTCGTGCGTCGACCACGCCAGATGTTCGGAAAATAGACCGGGTCTATAACGCTGCCGGAGCAGTCTCAGCCGCGCGATATGATCCTTGTCCAGCGGACGGTCCGCTCCGATCGACAATCCGACGCCATGAAGGGACAAGGGGTAGCGCTCCCGGATCGCCGAAAGATAGCGGTGCGGCGGACCGCCCGCGCCCATGTAATTCTCCGCATGCACCTCGAAGAAGCCGATGTCGGGCGCCGTATCGATGATCGTGCGGTAGTGCTCGGCCTTAAGGCCGACGCCGGCACGCGCCGGTATGCGATCTTCTGGTGACGACGAGTGAAAGCGCATGGCGATCTCGATTATTGAGGGCGGGCCATGGCGGCCCGCCCGGGATTCGTCAGGCCTTCGGGGTGAGGCTTCCGGCGCCCTTCGGCGTGTTCATGGTCGTGCAGGTGCCCTTGGGCTCGAGCTTGAACGCGTTGCCCTGATAGTCGATTGTGCTAGTTCCGGCGCAGGTCGTGCCGGCTCCGGCGTAGCAGTCGTTTTGGCCCTTGAGCGCCACGCCGAAGCACTTCTCCATTTTGCCGCCCTCCATCGCCTTCATGGTCTGGGCCTGCTTCTCCTTCATCATCTTTTCCATGTCGGCCTTGCTTTGCGCGGTGGCCGATGTGGCGGCGAGCGTTCCGACGGCGACGGCGAACGCGCCGGCGACCATTGCATTGAGCGTGCGATTGGACATTCGAGTTCCTCCGGGTTCGGGCGACTTTGCGAAGTGCATGGTCGCTGGTCCGACGGGGTGATCTTCCCGTCTGTATCGATATTCGTGGCAGCGCCCGAAAGGTTACCTCCGCGGACGCGCGCGGCGTCACCCACCGCCTTCCAACCGTGCGTCGAGCCACACGATGTGCGCCTCGAGCGAGATATCCATCGAGGACGTGATTTCGAGACGCCGATCCTCGAAGACGTTGCAGTCGGAATGCGCCGCACGCCAACGATCGACCGCGGCGTCGCGTTTGTGGAGAAGCCGCTCGATCTGCGGTCTGAACAGAACCAGCATCGAAGTGATCCAGCGGTCGAGGGGGCGCGCCCCGCCGACGGCAAATCCATCGAGCATCGCGATCACGTCGCCCGCGCAGTACCACGTCTCCGCCGTCACCCAGCGGTTCGTGGTGAACAGTCGCTCCGGCATGCCCGTCGGCGTCATCGAGATCGCAACGAGATGGGACATCGCAGTGCCATCTTCTGCGGATCGTGAGCTGTAGCCATCGAGTTTCGCCGGAACAACGCCAGGCGGCATTCCCGCCGCGCCCATAAACGCGTGGAAGTGGGCATAGTCGGGTCGCTCCCGGTCGTCCAGGGCGTGCGCGTGGAAGAAGAATTGGGAATGAGTATCCGGATCGCGCACGTCGTCGCGTGGATAGTGTTCCCACTCAACGAACTCCTCGCTACCGCGCAGGGCCTCCACGACCAGGTTGCTCCCGCTTTCGTGAAGCTCGCGCATGCAATCGACGACGGTCTCCGCTGCGGTCGCCATGCGCGACAGCATCTCCGGCGAAAGGATCGGCGCCTCGTCAGCAAAAGGTACCTTCGCCTGTCGAACGATCATGATGAACCTTGAAAGCCTGAATGGCCGAAGACGGCGTCATCTCGCGATGCCCGCCGCCTTCTCCATTCGATCCTGCAACATCGCTGAACGAGATACGTCAACGAACCCGCGTTCGTTACTTCCTGGCGGCGCAAGGGTTTCCCTTCGGCGCGCACGGATTCCCCTTCGGCGCGCACGGATTCCCCTTCGCCGCGCACGGATTGGCGGCTTTTTTGGCCTTCGGCCCACACGGATTGGACGACTTCGTCTTGGGCGCGCAGGGGTTCGCCCCCTGGGCCGCCGCCGGGACCGGTGTCGACGCAATCATGCCGCCGACGGCAGCGATCGATCCCAGGGTCTGTAGTGTCTTCTTCAGCGTAGGCATGCGTTTTCTCCTCGGGTTGAAAATCGACGGGCGTCACAGACGCGTCGTCACGTTCACCAGCCATTCCGGCATGGCGTTCGTCAGGGAGGTCTCGACGACCTTGTCGAGACCCGTGAGCACGAAGAGCCCGATGCCGAAGAAGGCGGCCCCCATGAGCGGTTTGCCGATGCGGGAGACGCGCGCCATCCAGTCCCGCCGCACCATGATCGCCTGGCGCGAACCGTAAGCGAGCGCGAGGATCGGCGTCGCCGCACCGAGCGCGAAGGCCACCATGGTCGACGCCGCCCTCCCGAGATCGTCGCCTTGCGTTGCGAGACCGATCGCGGCGCCGAGCGTCGGCCCCGAGCACGGCGACCAGATCACGCCGAGCACGGCGCCCAGCGCGAACTGCCCCCAGATGCCGGACGGCTGTAGCCGGTCGAGCAGAACTTGGCCCCTGCCGGCGATCGGAGACGCGATGGAGGCCACCTTGCCCTGCAGCGCCGGCACCAGAAGGACCACGCCGGCCGCGCCCATCAGGGCCGCGACGGCGAGCCGTAGCGTCTCCGGATCAATACCGATGTTGAAGCCGACCGAGGCGAGCGCAATCCCCACTGCGGCGAACGAAACCGCCAGCCCCGCGGCAAGCGCGACTGGACCCCACAGATGCCGCTCGAGCGCGCCGAACAACACGATCGGAAGGATCGGAAGCACGCAAGGCGAGAGCGTCGACAGCGCGCCGGCGGCGTAGCCCAACGCTAGATTTGCGGACACCTCAAAAGGCCTTCGCCACCAGCGAACGAAGCGAGCCAGGATCGGTCTCGCCGGTGGATCGAGCGACCTCCTTCTGCCCCTTAAACACGATCAGCGTGCTCTGCTGCGTAACGCGAAACTGCCGCAGCACGTCCTTCGCGGTGTCGAAATCGACATCGTACACGACGAGATCCGGACGTTCCTTCTCGATCGCCTGCACAATCGGCTTCTGCTGCTTGCAGGTCGGGCACCACGGCGCGGTGACGTCAACGAGGACCGACTTGCCGGCGGCCTGAGAGGCCTGGAAGGCCTTGGCGTCGAAAGGCTCTCCGGCGTTCACGAGCGAGGGCATCGCGACAACCGCGGCGAACAGGATAGCCTTGCAAAGGACGTTCGAGGACATGAGGTGGGTTCTCCTTGGGCGTTGAGACGTCTCGACGCCAAGGTTCGCCGGCCACGAAGAAAGGTTACGCGGGAGTCGGAAAAATATCGGACGTGCCTGTGCGCGTGTCTCGAACTATGGTCGCCATCGGGGCCATCACTGAAAGGACACCGAATTGAGCGATCTCGTTCCCCTCGTGCCGCGCCAAGCCGTGCCAGCGCTGCGCGTCGATCTCGCCGGCGGCGGACAATTCGATCTCGCATCTGAAAAGCCGGCCAACTTTACGCTGCTCGTCTTCTATCGCGGCCTTCATTGCCCGATCTGCAAGATGCAGTTGAAGGACCTCGAGTCCAAGCTCGACGAGTTCGAGAAGCGCGGCGTCTCGGTCGTGGCGCTATCGACCGACGACAAGGAGCGGGCGGAGCAGACCCTGCAGACGTGGGGATTGTCGCGGCTGCGTATCGGCTACGGAGTTTCCCTCGACGCGGCCCGCCACTGGGGGCTCTACGTATCGTCGGGGCGCGGAAAGACCTCGGCCGGCGTCGATGAGCCCGCGCTGTTTTCGGAGCCTGCCATCTACCTGGTGAAGCCGGACGGCACCCTTTACTTTGGCAGCGTGCAGACCATGCCGTTCGCGAGGCCGCATTTCTCGGACATCCTGACGGCGATCGATTTCGTCGTGAAGAACAATTATCCCGCTCGCGGCGAAGTGGCGGACCTCCGTAAGACAGCGTAGCGGGTCGCCAGCTCTTACGTTCTGCTCAGATAGGCGATGAGGTCGTCCGCCGCTGCGGACGACCAGTCCGCATCGCCCGGTATGTAGCCGACGACCGCGCCTGAGCTCGAGACGGCGTAGGTGATCGGCATGCCGTAGAGCGCGAACGGCGCCTTCTTGGCGTTGTCGCGGTCCGAGTACGCCACGTACCCGTTGGGATCGAGAAAGATCGGAAGCGCCTTCAGATCGAGCGACTTCACGAAGCGCGCGACCGTTTCGCGCGGACCGCGGTCTTCCGAAATCGCGACGACATGCACCCTACCCCGCCAGGCGTTTCGATACAGCCTGTCGAGAGCGGGCAACTCCATGCGGCAGGCAGCGCACCACGATGCCCAGAAGTTCACGAGGAGTGGCTTGCCGAGCAGCGACGATAGGTCGGTCGTGCCACCACCGAGACGGAATAGCCTGACCGACGGCAGCTGCTCTCGAGGGCGGACGATGGTGAACTGGTATCTTCCGGATTCGAAATTGGGAACGTCGTCTTCGACCGCGGCGGCCTCGCCCGACGCGAGTCCGGCGGCCATGCTGGCCAACGCGCGCAGCAGGAGCGTGCGACGCGACGGCATCCGCGCCGCACCTGGACCGGCGCCGGTGCCCTCCTGCTTCAAGCGATCTCCTGTACCGATAACGCCGGCGACGATTGAGGGACGGCCGGTCGGAACGCGATTAAAAAGAACAGCGGATTGGGCAGCCAGTACAACCATCCAATCGACGGTTCGCGGGTCCCGTCTGGAAGACGCAGGTCGAGCCACACGTACAGGAACTTGTAGACGCAGAACCCGGGAATCCAATTCGGCTTTAGCCGCGAAGTCTTCAGGTACTTCCGCGCGATGTAGTAGTTGCCCTCGAAAGGTGTGATTCCGAAGAATCCGATCGGCCCCTCCGCGATGACCTCGCCGCTCGCTCGATGCGTGATCCGGACGTGGCGCAACATGCTCCGACTTTCCGTACGATACCTGCGGATTGGTTCGCCGCATCCTGCGAAAGGTTACCTGCCGTCGCGCGCGAAGTGTGGCGTAACCATCTCGCCCCTCCCGTCGAACGGTGCGGTGACGGTTCGTCGCCGACGGACAGATGGAGGAGATGCGATGACGACAGGAAATTGGATGAAAGGAATGGTGGCAGGCTTCGTAGCCACCGTCGTTCTTTCTGGCCTCATGGCGATAAAGGCGATGATGGGCGTGATGCCCGAGCTCAACCCGATCAAGATGGTCGCCGACATGCTCGGTGCATCGCCGGCCGTAGGCTGGGCGATGCACTCCATGATCGGAACAGTGCTTTGGGGCACGCTGTTCGCGTGGCTGAACACTAGCCTCCCCGGCGAGAGCCACTGGCTGAGAGGCATCGTGTTCGCCGTCGGTGCCTGGCTCATCATGATGGTCGCGATAATGCCGATGGCCGGCGCCGGCTTCTTCGGATCCCATCTCGGGATGATGGCACCGGTCATGACCTTGATGTTGCATATCGTATTCGGCTTCGTTCTCGGCGCCGTCTATGTGCTCGAGCGGCCGGAAGATACCAGTGCCCTGCAGGGCGCGCGCACCTGAAACGCGGATCGAGTAAGCAGCAAACATGACCCTCGATTCCACCATTCGGTGCCCGAACTGCGGCAACGAGTCGACCGAGCGGATGCCGACGGACGCCTGTCAATTCTTCTACGACTGCAGGCACTGCGGCGTCCGCTTGAAGCCCAAGGACGGCGACTGCTGCGTATTCTGCTCTTACGGAACGGTGCCGTGCCCGCCGCGTCAGGACTCCGAGGCTTGTTGCAGGCAAGCCTAGCGTCTCTGCTTCACGGCGGGAAGGCACCTGACCAGGTCCCTTAAGGAACGTTCCGAATGACTTCGACGCTTCAATTCGACGTGAAGGCCTGCGTCTTCGACGCTTACGGCACCTTGTTCGACTTCGCCGCCGCAACACGTGGCTGCCGGGACATGCTCGGCGCCGACCTCGACAAGCTGACCGTCCTCTGACGCGACAAGCAACTTCAATACACCTGGTTGCGCGCGATACAGCGACGACATGCGGACTTCTGGCAGGTGACGGGCGACGCCTTGGACTATGCCCTTGAGACATTGAAGATCGATCGGCCAGGCCTTCGCGACCGCCTCATGGACCTGTATCTGAAACTCGAGGCTTTTCCGGAGGCGCCTGACATTCTCCGGCGATTGAAGGCGGCAGGCCTCAGGACGGCGATCCTTTCGAACGGATCTCCCGCGATGCTTGACGGGGCCGTCCGGAACGCAGCCATCCACGAATTGCTCGACGCGGTGCTCTCGGTCGAGGAAGTCGGCGTGTACAAGCCCGACTCCGCTGTCTACCGCTATGCGGTCGACCGGCTCGGGATTCCGCCGGAGCAGATTTGCTTTCTCTCGTCGAATTCGTGGGACGCCTATGCGGCGTCAGCCTTCGGCATGAGGGTCGTCTGGTGCAACCGGTACGGACAGCGGCCGGAGCGCCTTCCGGGCCGACCGGACCGGGAAATCCGGACGCTCGCGGGTCTTTCGGAACTGATCGGGGTCGCCACAGGCAGCTAGAGGGCGGCCATTCGCGAAGTTTTTCGCCAAGGGCGACGTAACTTCGAGGGGATCGCAACGAACTGAAGGTCGGGCCTCCGTGTCCGCTAGGTGCCTTCCATGGCGCCGGGCGGGCTCGATGTGCTCGTTCGGTCACCTCAAAAGGTAACGGTACTCCAATGCACAAAACGCTCGAACGACGTCTCGTCCTCTCGGCCGCCGCGGCCGGGCTGCTTTTCGCTTCCGTCGGAGGCGTCTTCGCGGCCTCGCCCCTGAAGCTTGAGTTCGTCACGCACGCCGCTTTCTTCTCCGCAGAGACGAAACAGCCTAAGGTGCTCGATCCGCAGGTCTTCGTCGAGGATTCCGCCGCTGCAGAAGCCACCGGTCCGCAGGGCATCAAGCACGTCGCCGGCGTTCGGCCGCCGTTCATCGACCAGGATCCCAAGACGTCGAAGCTGTTCAACGCCGAGCACAAGCCGCTAGGCTTCAATCTCCAATCATGGTTGGCCGCCACCGGAACCGTCTCCATCACGGAGAAGGACGGCAAGGTGACGCTCGAGGCGACGTTCAAGAACCTGCAGCCGAACGCGAGCTACAGCCTTTTCGAGAACCACTTCGACACGAATCCGATCAGCTTCACGCCGATGGACGGCGCCGGGAAGACGAACAGTTTCACCGCGAAGGCCGACGGCACCGCCAGCGTCACCGTGACATTGCCAAGCATGCCGACCCACGACAATGCTGTCCTCGTCATCTACAACAGCGGGGGCCAGTCACACGGACTGGAGCGCGGCCGCATCGGGTTGGACGCCCAACATCAGATCATCGCGCGGCCGGAGTAAGCCTAAAGTGTCCCACTTGAGGGGAGCGGCCGGGGGGCCCCCTCGGCACGCCGACGCTCTCGAACTGATGCGCACCGTCGGCGCATCAAATCCACCATGGCAAATAATCTCTGGAACGGTCGGGTTGATTAGCCCCACCGCAGGGAGGAAGGAGATCAACTCAGGAGAACCAGCCCGCCTGGCAATTCGGTGGCGCGGGCCCCCGTCAGCTGCTGCACTTGGGTGATGAACGTGTCGAGCTTGGCAATCTCGAAGTCGCCGTTAACGATACGTTGCCGCAACGCGGCGCTGACGACGACTATCTTGCCAGGGCGATATCGATTGATCTCCTCGACCACGCTGGCTAACGGTCGATCACGAAAGATCAGCAAGCCGGTTTGCCATGAAGTCACTTGCACGGGATCGACGCTCACGCGGGCACCGAGGCCACTACCTGTATAGGAAACCTGTTCTCCCTCAACGATGCGCGTGGATTGTCCAGCCTGCTGCACACTAACGATACCATTCAGGCAAACAACAGAGACGACGTCATCAAGGCAGCGTGCGCTGAAGCGCGCTTCGCTCGCGATGATTTGCCCACCGGCAGCGAGTACGATCAAGTCGCCTTGCGGCGGACGGCGGGTGCTGACGACGACCTCGCCGGACAGCAACTCGATCGTCGGCTGATTTTGCTTCGAGCGAAGGGCGATGCTGGTCAGTGTGTTGAGGTCGAACGAGACTTCCGGGGTGACATTGACCGTGCGTTGCTCCCCCTTTGCCGTGCGGTAGTCAGCCGACAATTCCTGCAATGACGGCCACAGGTTGAAGGGAGGCCTGATGACAGCGTATCCGGCCACGGCAGCGGCGGCAAGACCGCCGCCGATTAGGGCGCGCCGGCTGAGGCGGCCGCGGCTTGTCGCAATGCCGGCGACACGCGCCGACGGCGCGGTGAGTTTGCCCGCGACCACGCCTGCCCGCCAATTGATAAGGGCTGCTCGCTGGAAGGCGGCTTCGTGCGCTGCGCTCCGCGCTCGCCAGCGCTGAAAGTCATCGATATCGGCGCGTGTAATCTCTTCGGTCTTGAGCCGCACGATCCAGACGATCGCCTCGTCAAGTAGCGGGTCCGGCCCTGGTGTTTCGGGAGGGAGGGTCACTGCGATCGCTCACTATTCGCGCAAGAGCCGACGACACATCCCTTCGCGGCCGAAGGCGCCTCGGTATATATGATTCTCGTCAACCCGGGCCATTGGCGCGCAAACCCATTGCCTTCCCAACCTCTTTGGGACGGCCGCTTTCCTCCAACCGAACCAAACAACTATCTCCTTTCTTTCTTAGACAACTGGGAAGGGTCTATCATGAAAAAGAATCCGAAAGGCGGATCCGCATGGCGCGGCTGCGCCGCTGTTCGTCCTTGTCCGGAATAGGCGTCTCTCGGAGCTCTTTCGCCTCGCATTCAGGTCCGCCGCCTCGGACCGCCTAGGCGGGGAGAAATGCGGCGGTCGATGCTCTTGGCACAATGCTGCAAGGCGTGTTGGTAGTCTGAGGAAACGGTGCGCACGCTGACGCCGAGCGCCTCAGCCGTTTCTTCGGCGGTCTTGCCTTCGAGCGACATCATACGGAGCACATGGTGCGGGCGTTCGGGAAGCTCGCGGAGCGCACGCTCGAAGGCTTCGAAGTCGGACCGCTCCTCGGCGATCTGGGCCGGACTTGGCCTGTTGTCGGTTACCTCGAGCAGCGCGTCGATCTCGGAGGCAGGGACACGATAGGTCCGCGCTTTTCGAAGGTTCTTGGCAACGTTGATGGCGGTGCGAAAGACGTAATCGGCGGGCTTTTCGACGAGTGTCGCATCTGGAACGCGATCAAGGCGCACGAATGTTTCGTGCAGCACCTCATAAGCGAACTCGGAAGACCCCAATTGCCCTGTGAGGTGCTTGACCAAGGTGTCGTAATTTTCAGCGAGCTGCCGCTTCAGCCTAGTCTGATTGGACTCTGCCAATTTCGCGGCCCCCCTACGCGCCCCGGGAGCCCAACACTCCAAGGGTAACTTGCTGATAAAGGTCGCGAATTACAGATTTATGACAGTCGGACGACTGCCCGTTATGCGACGGCAGGCGTTATATTCGCGCCACGTTCGGCACAGGAAACGACTCAGGACGGGTCAAATCCGAGCGTCACTTCTACGTTCAACGTATCCGACAAGGCCGGAGGGATCCGGGGCAGCGGCTGGGCTCGGCGGATGGTTTCAAGGGCAGCATGGTCCAGCACAGACTGACCGGAGCTACCTTTGACCCGTACGCCAAGCAGCTTGCCGGCACGGTTGATTGAGAACACGGCCCGGACCGTCCCTTGTAGATGTTGCCGTTCAGCCCCCTTTGGATACCGCTGGAACCGCGCAATGTGGCGCGCAAGTTCTGTCCGGAACGTTGTCTTCGCATCATCCTGTATGGGATCCGGGATATCCTTCAGACCCGCTGACGGCATCGGCGGATCGGAGGGCGGTGCGGATTCCTCTGCCGGAAACCTTGTCAGCGTTCGGTCGGATATAGAGGATGGTGCTTCGGTTATTCCACGCACGGGGCTTGGCGTCGCAATCGCAAGCGATTGCTGTTCTGAATCGACTGGAATAGACAGCGAGTCCAGGCGCGGCATGAGATGGACCTGCACCAGCGGGATCTGTTCAGGCGTGCCGCCTGCCGCAGCGAGTTCGAGCCGCAACCAGGCGACGCCGCCAATAAAGAGAATACCAACGAACGCGGGAAACAATATCAGCCGCGCGAACGTCGAGGCTGGCGTTAGGTCTGCGCTATCGTCGGTAGCAAGCGGCCTCATTTCGCCGTGCTCACAGCGACGACGGCGCGAATGGGTTGGGGAGCATCAGCGGGCGTCGGCTGGCGGATCAGCAAACCTTGTAGCGTGCCTGTGATAGCGGAATCGCGCACAGCATCTCCGGTCGATTGCAGGAGCGCGGCCTTGCGGATAGTGCGCGTGGGATCGATCCACAAGTCAAGAACAGCTCGATAATTACCCGTTGCACTTTGCGGATTCTTAAGCAAAGCTCGCTGGACTTCGGAGCGGACAGTCTCGCTATAGTCGGCAAATTTCTCAAGATCGTTTGGCCGAACATTCGCCCGAACACGCAATTCGCCGAGTACAAGATCGGCGTCGGTCAGCGGATTGACCGGCGGAAGCCCATGCTCGATGACTGCCGGCGCGACCAGCGTAATTGCATCCGTCCTAGCACGCCGCACATCTAGATCAGTGTTGCCGAGAAGACGTATCAACGCTTCATCTGGAGCAAAGTATCCTTGGATTGCAACAGACTGTTGGCCCGAAGCCGAGCGACTGTCGTAAAGCACCTGAACACCAACTTTTCGACTGTAGGCGTGCAAGGCCGCCGCAAGAGGCTGGGCGGGGATATCGAACGCCAAAGGCTGCAGCGGCAACCTAGAATTCAATTCGATGGCACCCGCAGAAAAAACGAGCGCCGGAATCAGCAACAGCGTGATCATAACTAAGGCTGTCAGGTGCGACTTAGTAGGCGATTTCGCCGCCATTACTTCCGCGTTCAAAGGCGTGTCCTTCACTTAAGTCCGCTCGTCAAATCTCCGCCGTAAAGGAAAGGCCGCCTTAGAACCGCGCGACCTTCATGGCGGACTAACCAGCTTGCGGTCCGACTGAGTAATAACAGTATATCCCTTTGATGACAGTAGTCTATTGATCCGAATGAGGACCGCCAATGATCCAGGTTCAATAGCCCAAACCAGCGTTAGAATTCAAATCCCCGTGCTCCGATTACCGTGACAAAGGTGCCGCGCCATGGCGGGGACGACGCACCGGGCTTTCATCACTTAACAGAACGGGTGAACTGGCCCCATCAGTTCATGGACCTCGCATGTCAAAGCTGCCAGCAGCGCCGCGGGCGCAAGATAGACTGCGCCATATTCGAGCTTGGTTCGAGGCAGAATGGTATAGTAAGTGGCGCTCTCCGGCGCTGGGGGGCATATCGCCAAGCCTTCATCACCTACGGCGGGGCAAGAACAGCGACAATGATCAGCGTGGGGCTTGGCCGGTACAGCATCGGCGCGCCGAGAAGCCAGATACGCGGGCTGACGATGTCCGTCACCGTCCCGCCGACGAGCGACGAGATCGGAAGCAGATTAAACAAATTGAGGAACAGGCCTGAATAGGAAATAGCGAGCAGCAGGCCACTGGTTTCCGACCGCGCCCACAAATACACCGTAAGAACGGAAATGGTTCCAGCAACCGGGCCGGCAAGCGCGATATAGGCCTCGGTTTCAACATCAACCGGCTGATCCTTGAATGCGATCCAGGCACCAACGAACGAAATGAAGGCCGGCCCGCCGACCTTCAGGCCGCGCTAGCGCGCCGCCACATAGTGTCCCATCTCGTGGGCCAGCAGCAACCTGTTAAAACGCGCCGCAAAGCGCCTACCCCATATCGCGGCATAGACCGCAAGCGACAACAGATGCTGCCGCCAGCGGTAGCGATCTTGCCTCATTTGAGGCCTGGGAGCAGTATGAAAAACAGCGCCTTCATGCGGCGTCTGGCGCGTCTAACGGCCTATCCGCCGTCTTGTCATCTCTCGTCTTACGGCGGAAGAATTTTATGACGCCAATGCCGACCATCGCGGCTCCGGCGAAGATGACCTTCGCGAATTTGAGCACAAAGGCGATCGCTAACGCAAACAGGCCGAGCTTCTTGGCCGCAATTCCGCCGATCAGCGCCGCAAGCCCATACTCGGCAATGCTATCGGTCGAGGCGTTAAAGTCCTCGTAGCGTTTGCCATCATTGTAGGCGAGCGCGGCAAGCAACCGGTGGGCGAATGCTTTCTCGCCTGAAATGCGATCCGAATCGGACAGCAGATTCAGGCTGAAATAGCCATCACGCCCCAGCGCGTAGGTGTTGTAATTGATGTTCTTGGGAGTGTCGCTCGGCGCTCCTTTATCCGCGCCAAGTACCGACCAAACCAGGCGATGTGTGACGGCATCATAATGCGGTGCCTCAACCCATCCGATCACCTGCCGTTCGGGAAATCCGCGCGCTACCAGATCCTTGTTGGCCTCCTCGGTGCTGCTTTTTAGGTTCTTCAGAAGGTCGTCAGCGTTCCAGCTCTTGGCGTCGTCGTCCTTGATGTAACCATCCCTGACATGACGGATCACCACAATCGACAGATCGTTCTGATATTGGCCGACGACAAGGCCAACGAAACTAGTTTCGCTAACGACATTGCCGAAGGCGCGCAGCAGGCGCGCGCCTTCCTCCTTCGGGACGAAAAGGTCGCCGGTCGAAAGCTTGAGCGCGGCCTGGTCGATCAGGGAAACATCGGCAGGCCCTTTGGTTCCTGCTTGCCCAGCCGCCTGCAATGCGGTGCTCAGTTCTGCTCTTCGCGACGCCTCACTCGGAGGCGCCGACTCGGCGAAGGCACATTCAGCAAATAGCGCCAGAAGCAGAACTCCAACAGCTCCGACCTGTCTTTTCATCGACCTCTCCAAAGTGTGCTGTATGACCTAAGTGACTAACTGGCGTGGCATACCCCGTTCTATCGTCGTCCGAGCGGCGTGTTGAAAGTCGAGGGCGGCGGCCTGAACGGCGTGGCTGAATGTCCGAAATTCAGCCCGTATTGCTGCTGGACTCCTGGGATATTAACGATGCCGGTTTTGGTGTCGGGGGAGTGTGCGTCCAGCGGTGGGGTATTGAGAACCGGATTGGTCTCGTCAGTCTTGCGCCTGAGTTGCTCATTGATCTCTTTGAGTGACTGGTTGCCATCCGCCTTGCCGTCGTTTCCCGCCTCGCCGTCTCTACTGCCCTTTTGACCGGCGCCCAGGACACTTTTCGGCGGAAGATCGGGCGGACTGACGAATATCTCGGGCAAGGTCGTCTGCGCTTTGGCGCCAGCGATCATGACCAGCGCCACAAGGATGACGATTGCGATTACAATCGCCACTCGTTTCCAAATCCCAGCATCGATAACCGGATCGATCTTCCGCGCCCTCATCGCATGACCCTCACCTGCGTCGCGGTCGCATTCGCTTTGATATGAAGGGCGACAAGATTCACTAGCGCCCACTGCCGAGCCGAACGGGGTACGAAGATCGGCGCCGTTGTCATCATTGCTATCGCCCTGTCCGGACCTGCACGACCAGCGCGCTGAGCCTTGTGTTGAGCGCGGCGAGATTAACAGTGCCGATGCGCCCACCGCTCAGGCACTTGCGTCTACAATCCCCACCCCCGCTGGTGTCCGGCTGCCCGAACGTCGCCACCGGAACGGTGCCGGTCACGCGAAAGCCCCGCGCCACCAGCTTGCTGCGCACCGCCAGGCAATAGTTGACCGAACGATAGGAAAATCGACTCTCGCCATGCCCGGCGCGATACTTCATCGTGGCGGTGCATAGGTCACCGCCCGCCAGACGCCAAGCTTGGGCCAGATACCTGACGCCGTAACGGATGTTGTTGGCGGGCGCGGCAAGCTCGGCATTGCTGCCGGCAAAGCCAAGCATCCGTGCAGTCGATGGCAAAATCTGCATCAAGCCGATTTCGCCGACGCCACCAATCGCCGCCGGGTTGTAGCCGCTCTCGACCGCCATCACGGCTTCCGCGACTTCCGGCGCGAGGCCCTCGCGTCTGGCCTCTGTTTCGATCAGAGCGCGATAGTCTGCCCGCATACCGTATCCCTGAGGCAGCGCACCGCCGTCATGCACACTCCTCGGGGTGGAGGCATTAGCTTTCGACTCCTGCGTATCCGCGTTTTTAGTCGATGGATTCGCTTGGCTTTCCGAGGCCGGCGGGCTCAAGATGGACTCGGCACGGGCAAATCGAATGGAAACGTCGGTCGACGTAGCCATGATCAGAATGGCGAGCACACATCGCTTTACCCACATGCCACTACTCCTCGTGCGATTGATCGCTGGAGCGGACTGACAGGTGAAGGTGCAGCGGCTGAAGCATATCGGCAGGCGGCGGGCTTACAACGACACTGGCGAGAAGTGCGCGCAGACCGACGATAATGTCTACGTCGTCAATCCCGTCGAACTCCAATCGCTCGATTTTGCCGGCGGATGTGACCCAACTACGAACCACAAGGGTTTCGGACGAATGTTTATCATGCTTTGCTAAGGCCTCGTGCAGGCGGCGCGCGGCAGCAGCATCACCAGCGAGCCGGTTTTCGAAACTGCCTTTCAGCTCGCCGGCAAAGTTTTGCCACGTCGCCGGCGCGCTCGCGGCGGAGCGATAGGCGGTCCCTTGAGCAGCGGCGGGCGACGGCGTCGCCGCACTTGCGATAACGCCCGTCAGTGCCCCGAGGAGGTGAAGCCCCCGCTTCCACCACAAAGCGAGCGGCTGCTTATGGGGCATTACGCTTCCGCTCGTCGTTATTGTCCTGATCCGAGCCTTGCGATCCCCCATAGCCGACAATCTCGACGATCATGACCGAGGCTTGTCCGTTGTTGCTCGGCTGCTGCGGCGCTAACTGCTGCGTGGAGGCTCCGACGTTTGAGGCTGACGTGAGCGCGGCCACAGGCGGCGCTTGCACCGTCGGGATTCCCGTCGAGTTGCCTTGCACTTGGATGTTGGCGGCGTTCAGCACGAGGCGCGCGGCGAGATTGATGTCGAACGCGCGGATGCCCGCATCGCCCGCATCCACCGCACCGTTGGGTGCGATGAGATTGATCCAGCTTGGTGGTGCGTCGGGGAATACAGCCAGAGTACCGATGCCGCCACCGGTGGAAAGGCCCGCGAGATCGTTCTCGACAATCCCGGTATCGGGATCGATTCGCACGCGGGTCGGAGGTGCCGCCTTGACGGTCTTGGAGGCCGCGCCGGCGGCGATGTCCCCGAAGCTCGACCAGATCAGGATATTGCCGCCGCGCAGGGTGAAGATGCGAGAGGTGCCGAGCAGGATGCTGCCGTCGGCGAAGATGCGGATGTCGCCGCCACCTTCGGTAAGGATGCCTTGCTCCTGCGGCTGCGACCCGACCAAGGTAAAGCCAACCTCGACTCCACCGTGGGGCACTAGCATATTGATGTCGCCACCCCGCGCTGTCTTGATCTGGCGCGATGTGAGCAGGATGCTGCCTCTCGCCTCGTCGTTGGCCGGGAACAGCGCGGCAATAGCGGCAAAGCCGTCCTCATAAGTCCTATGGATCGCGTCCGGATCGTTATGGTCCCGACCGGACTGATCGAGTGCGATAAAGAAGGCTTCGAGCGCCCATTTACGCTT
Source organism: Afipia massiliensis (assembly GCF_014203115.1). Lineage (GTDB taxonomy): Bacteria > Pseudomonadota > Alphaproteobacteria > Rhizobiales > Xanthobacteraceae > Afipia > Afipia massiliensis. The sequence continues at coordinate 823,389 of NZ_JACHIJ010000002.1, forward strand.
CTTGTTCTCGTCTGCAGCCTTGTACGCTGCGTACACCGTCGCGGGCGAGGTGTCCGACAAATTGAGCGCCTTGCCAAGCTTCGACAGCAGGCGGTCCGCCCTGTCACCCGCTGTCGCAGGATCGAGGAAATCTCGCTCGAAGGCGCCGTAGTCGAGGCCAGGTCCGCCGATATCTTTCGCCATTGTACCAAGACCGGCCGCCATGGTGATGGAGGCGCCCGATAACGGCAGGAACGGGTTGGACTGATTGCCGATCGTGACAATGCCGGTTGCGGTTCCATTCTGAGGCGCAGTCGCGGTCCCGGCACGAGCGTCCACGCCGAGATCGATATTGCGTCCCGCCAGCAGGTGAAGGCTGCCTGGCCCGCCGAGCTGGATATCACCAGCCTGCGGCGAATCCATCTGGACAACAGTTGTCCAGGGGGAGATCACAGTAACGAGTGGCAACGATGCCAGCCGCGCGAGCGAGTTCGGCGCATAGCCAACGATATCGCGACCAGCAGACACGATGCTGATGTCCGTCTCATGCAGGTTCTGCAAATAGAGGGCAATGTCCGAAATGTCGCGTCCGGCGATCAGGCGGGTTTGCTTGGGCGAGATCACTTGCAGACCGGTGATATCACCACCGCGTGCATAGAGGCGAACCGGCTCCCAATCATCCCGATGTGTCAGCTTGCCGTGCGCAGCAAGCTTGTCGGCAAGGGTTTGATTTGTGGCACCCGAGATAGACAGCCCATCGGCGGATGAAGACGGGCTTGCGATGACTCTGCCCGCCCCAGAAGTGGCCCGAGGTGACAGCGGGCTTGCAATGCGAAGGTAGTCTGCGTCGGAAAGAGTGACCTGCGCTTCGACGCCATACTTGGAAATGCTGGAGCCAGTTGTGTCCGTTATTAAATTGTAGCCACTTATATTCCCAGAGGCCAGCAGATCGAGAGTGCCGGTTGGCGACGGCGAGAGCAGCAGCGGTCCAATAATAGATACGTCACCCGACAGTGCTGCAAGCTGAAGTGTCGACGGCTTGGTCAGATAGACTTGGCTGAACACGTCCTGGCCCGCGAAAGATGTCACCTCCCCGAGACGGAGCCACCCACGCCTCGACGCCAAAGGAGACAGGCTGTGCACAGCGAACATCTGCTCGTAGTAACTAGCAAGCGAGCCGACCGTGTCGCGACCTTTTTTGTTCGACAGGGTGATATCCCCTGAGAGGGAGGTCGCCATGACCTTGTTTGTAGGCGCGTAAGTGCTGAAATACGTCTTCTGGGCCAAGTTATTGAGTATCCCTTGCGGCAAAGCAAACGGGTTGAGAATTGGCCCGACCAGAATGTCGCCCGCCGCGGATATCTCGATATCGCCTTTCCCAAGGAACAGGGTCGTGGGCAGCCAGGAGTCCGGATCGAGAATGAGATTTCTCGTGAACTCGCTGACAACGACGCCCGCCGCCGAAATCTTCAAGCCCGACTCCCACGCTAGGGCATCTACGGTGTTCCGCGCAGGATTGGAATGGATGCTGCCGCCGGCATCCAGGATCGCTTTGCCCTTTTCGACGTAGTAGACGCCGCCGCTGATATCACGGCTTGCGATCACGGAAACATCGCCGCCACCATATTCCGTGAGCGGCGCCGTCGCGGCCAGCACGTTCTTTGGAGTCCAAGCATTAGTCGGCGCGACGGCGTCAACGTTGACGATGTCTTGGCCGGCCTGGAGTCTCACGTTGCCGCCGCCCAGTGTTCCGACACCTTGGAAGAAGTTGCTGAAATCGACCCACCATGTGGTCGATGCTTTATCGGTCGGCTTACCCAAGCCATCCGTGAACGGGGTCGCCATATCGAACATGCCGTTCGCCGGGTCGATATAGCCGCGCCGATAGAGCCAGTTGTTTGGTAATTCCAGGCTGGACGCGTCGACGAACGTCCGGCTCCCGACCGCGCCGTAGCCGGTCAACCTGCGGATGTCATTCCCCGCTACCAGCGTGACGTTGCCGCCATGATCACTATATTGAGCTGGATAAGTTACGAGCTTGGGGAATGCATAACCAAGATTGTAGGAGGCTGTATTGAAGGCCTGATATGTTGTGGTCGGTGCATCGAAGATGGCTGGATCGGGAACGATCCGGCTGCCAGCGGTGTAGATCGCGGCGAACGGGTTGATGAGCCGGATATCCTGACCTGCAAGGAGATCGATATCGCCGGTCCCAGTGCGGATTACCTGGAAGAAATTTGTCGAGCTATAGTACGGCACCCGGTCGTTAGACACACTTGCAGTTGCCGATTTTGGCGCATAGGAAGCAAAACCGTTGTAATCCGCACCGTTCTTGCCGAGCGTTATCGAACCGGTTGTGGTCCCAAGCTCCGCCAGAGGCAGGCGCTCTCGGTAGTCGGCTGCCGAGAGATCAGCGCCCGCGATAACACGATAGGACCAAGAGGCCGAGCCTGCTGGCATCAGCAGATCCAGCATAGCGCCCCAATGTAGACGACTTGTGGCGGATGCGGACGCTCCGGGCAATACAGCACTCGGATAGGTGACGCCGGTGCTGGTGAATCCATCGGTCAATGTATTGTAGAATTCGATATTACCGGTAGCGCGTAAAGTGAGCGTGCCCGGCACGCGGTCAGGACCATAACGCCAGGTCGAGAGATTCCAGTCGGATGTCGTTGTGCTCGCGGCGCTGCCCAGCGCCAGGCTGCCGCTCGAAAGCACCGCGACATTCGCGCCGCTGGTTTGGCTCAGCGTGAGCGTGACGTTGCTCACCGTCGTGTCGGCGGGCAGCGTGATCGCCGTCGCTCCGTTGCTGACTGTGAATTGCTGTGTCAAAGTGCCTGGCGCATTGAGTGTAACGATGGTTCCGGGAACCAAACTATTTAGATTCGCGTTAGCGAGAAAATTGGTGGTGACTCCGCTGGGCAGCTTGTAGGAGCCTGCCGCAGATGATTTGATTGGAACACCTGAGGTTCCAAATGGAAGCGTGAACGGCGTGGCCGCCGGCAGGGTGATGGTGTTGGCTGTCGCATCTGCAGTCGAGGCCAACGACAGGACGACGCCGCCCGCAACTGGCGTGATATCAGCGTTCTTCAGCCCGGTCAGATTGATATTGCCGGGAACCGAAAGGCTCACCGATCCGCCAGCTGTCAGAGTTCCTGCCCCCACGGTGATGATCTTGGCGTTAGCGGAAAGACCCGTCAGAGTAGCTCCGGCGGCAAAGCTCGTCCGCTTCCCTGTGGCTGCGTCGATCCAGTAGCCGGCGGTTGAGACAGTCAGAGCTCCGGTTCCCGCGACGACGGTCGCGGTCGTACCCCCGTCGAAGGAAATCAGGCTGCCCGCGCCGTTCAATTTGAAGGCGACGGCGCTGCGGTCGCCATTCTGGATCTCTACGCCGGGTGTGATCTGGGCGATGGCAGCGAGAGCTGGCTGCGAGCCGAACAGCCGGGTCTTGATCGCTGTCGTATTGGCGTCGCTTCCGGCGGCGCCGAGATAGGCCTTCGCGTCGTTGTCTGCCAACGCCTGAACGACGCCGTCAATTGCGCCATTGGCACGCGCATAGACCTTGAATCCCTCGGCCACGATTGAGGAGGCGTTCGACACCGTGCCGTTCACCGGCTGGATCTTTATCGATGTGCCGGCGCCAGAGGTGGTTACGGCACCGTCTGCCGCGTCAGTGCGAGGCGCACGCAGATGGAGGACGCCGCCCGGGCCGCCCGCGACGGCAAGATCAAGGCGCGATCCAGTCTGGATGTCGATCCCGTTAGCTCCCTCGCCACGGGTTTCGAGCCAGATTGTACCGCCCTTGCCCGCATTGTCGAACGCATCGGCCGAGACGTCGAGCAAGGAGCCGCTTTGTAGTGTAATATCGTCCGACGCCGCGAGATAGATCGTGCCTCCCGTTGGTCCGCCGGCACGGATCTGTCCGTGGGCCGTCGCCGTGATGGCCCCGGCATCCGCCGAGAGCGAGTAGGATTTAGCGGTGGCGAGCCCGTCGAGCATGACATCGCCGCTGCGCACCCGAACGTTGCGCAAGGTCGAGAAGCTACCCCGATCCAACATGGCATCAAGCGCGGCAGTGCCGACGAGGCGCTTCGTGTCGAGCTTGAAACGCCCGCCCACGCCCTTGGCCCCACCGCCACCTTCGAGGCTCGTTCCGCTGACGATGAACTCGCCGTTCCTGACGTCGACATCGAACTCCCCGCCATCGCCACCCACTTGCGGCGCCGCCACCGAAACTTTACCACCCGTCAGGCGAACCGAACCTGCATCCGAGGTCAGCGCTACGCCGCCACCACCGGAGTAGCGGATCACATCGAAGAACACCTGCTCCGTTCCCGACGCATCGAGAACGGTGTCCGTGAGAGCGATGTCGCCATCGAGCGCGTGCAGGCTGAGACGACCGCTCGGCAGCCGGAAGGTTGCGCCCGTGGCTTCTATCGTAGTCGCGAGCACTGTGAGCTTGGCGGCGAGACCACCCTCGACCGTAGCGGTCTGCCCTAGTGTGCTGTTGAAGATCGCCCGGCCATTGGCCGAAATCGTGTAATCCACACCCTTGGCTGCGGTAACGAGCGGTGTATCCACGACAAGATCACTGCCGAGAGAAAGCCCGCCCGCCCCAGAGGTCAGGACTCCACGCGCCGCATCAAGCTTCACGCCCGTGAACTGGTCGATCGCCAGCGCGCCAGCCCCGAGCTCGATAGTGTTGGCGTTCAGGCGAAACGCACCACTTGCTCCTGCCTGATCAGCTGACGCAGCAATCCCGCGCTCGCGATTGCCGAGGCTCACCGTGTCAGCGGCAAAAGTCACACCCTCAGCGCCGGTGTTGAAGCCGCGAATCTGCGCGGCCTCGAAGGCGAGCTTGCCCTGCCCTACGGTGCCGAATTCGCCATGGCCGTAGATATCGAGCGTCCGGTAGGATGTCAGTATCACGCGCTCGGCCTCCGTCAGCAACTGGCTGAGCGCCTGCCCGGTGAGGACGATGCCGGGATTGGAGGGAAGCGTGTAGCTGCCGTCGAGCGCTAGCGTGACTTGCTGGCCCGCCTCCTGCAGGCTGCGTGTCTTGATCACGACGGACGGATCAATCACCGTATTGCCCGTGGAATTCAAGATCACCGAGCCAGCCGCACTCGGCTGCCCCTGTCCGTCGCGGCCGATCAGCTGCACATTGCGGCCAACCAACAGCGTTGGCGTGGTGGAGCTATCATAGCCAAATCGCGTCAGCCGCGCGTCAGCCGAAGTGCTGACGCGAACGGCTGAGCCATTGCCGCTCCCCGCCACCGCGTCGCGACCGATGCTCAAGGGCTGGCCGGCCCCGCCCGTCGCAGCGCCGCGAGCCTCGATCCGCGCACCGTCCTTCAGTGTCAGAGCCCCGCGCGAGACGAGAACAACGTCTTGCCCGAAGAGGGCTTCTTCCCGATTGTCGAGGATGAGATTGGCGCTCGTCACCGTGATGTTACCGGTGCCGTCCCGGTGGCCACCGACGAGCAGGCTGCTCGCGCCAAACGCGCCGAGATCGGCGGCTTCGATCGTCACCCAGCCGGTATAAAGGCTCCGCTCGGCGGTACCGCCAAGGATGGCGATGCCATTCGGATTGGAACTTCCGATATCAACGAACCCGCCGAGTGCGGCAGCCGACGCACCTGCCGACTGTACCCTGCCGTGGAGCAGCAGCTCGGTGGCCGCCGCGATCAGCAAACGGCCGCCATCCATCGGCAGGCGCTGCGGAGTTATGCCGGCCTTGGCCGCAGCGTCGGCCAGGAAGGTGTTGGCACGGAAATCATCATATTGTGCGCGGGCATGCACCACGGTGCCCGGCGCCACCTCGAAGTACTTCGGCATGATCGCGCCCAGCGCCTTGCCGTCCAGCGCATTGCTGAAATAGCCCGCGACCATCGCTGAGCCGTCGGGCCGCGTTATGGAAACGGTGCCTGTCGCCGAACTGGAGCTTGGCGTCACGAGATACGCGCCTGGGAGAAGCGCATAGCGCGCCGGCAGCAGCGTATAGGTGCCCGCAGCAAGGCCTGCGCCGGCAGCCAGATAGATCTGGCTGCCGACGCCGAGTCCCGCATTGACATAGCCCGAGGCGGAGTTGGAATAGTGCGGCGCATAGTCGAAGCCGTAACCCGGGATCACCGCGTAGGCGTCCGATTTGGCTAGGATGTCGGTCGAGCCGCCATTGCCTTGCGTCCATTGATAGGCGTAGAGGTCCCCACCGCCGGCGATATCAATCCTGGCACCGGACTTCGAGTTGATCTTGTCGGCGAGAAGGCTGACGACCTTTTCCGGTGCGCCCGAGGTGTTGATCGGCGGCACCGGAGAGATGGGAGCGAAAGGCGGGATCCATGAGCCGTCCTTACCCAGACCCCCGTAAGGCATCACCAAGCCATCCGCTGACACCGAAAGCAGGCTGCCGTCCGCCAGCGTCAGGGTATTTACACCCGGAATATCCGCTCCGGTGATGGGATCCTTAGGCGCTGGCTCCGCGGGATCGAAACCGACATTGATGGTGCCGAACGGCGCGCGTACGGTGCCCGAGATGTCAATCGTACGGGCGTAAAGCTCGATCCCGCCATTGACGGACAGCGGCGTTGGCCGCGATGCGCCGCCGCTGATCGTCAAGCGGCCTTCGTCGGCGTTCGAAGGATTGACGATGATCTGCAACCGCGCGTCGGTTGGCGCGTAGACTTGCCCCGCCGCGATCACCACGCTCCCTGCGGCATCGAGGACGCCGAACCCGCGCAGGTCTCCGTCCCTGACGTCGAACGAGGTTGTGGATATATTCTCCAGCGCCAGATTGCCGATGTCGATCAGCTTCTGGGCGATGACGCTCAGGCTGCCGGGGCCGAATTGATGTGCCGGAATCGCACCCAAAATGCCAGCGTCGAGGTTGGGCAGCAGGAAGGCAGCATCACTTGGAGCGAAAGGCCGATAAGAGCTGCCGAGCGCGACGTAAGGCGCCCTCAACGTCACCGCGCCGTCAGCATAAATCGCGTTGCCCAGCTGGCTCACCATCAGGCTCCGACGGGCGTCAATCGTGACATCGCCTCGAAACAGCACGGCACCTGCGCCGCCGTCGCTGTTCAAGCGCAGGGTGTCGAAGCCACCGCTGGCGAACCGGTCGATGGAGAAATGCCCGCGGGACACGACACTGTCCGGGCAGCCGACGGCGCACCATATGCTGCCCGGCAGCGCGGTCCGTACTGTCGCATTTCCGGGTGCGAACGTGATTCCGTTGAGCAGTTGCTGATCGTCCTGAGTGACGATGAGGGAGGGGACGAAGGAGGACGGCCCTATGCGGCTATCTCCAAAATTTACCGATGATGATACGGAAAGCACGCCACCCACAGCGTTCACGCCGCCGGCAGTACCGCGGAGCGTAGATTCGACGACCAGCAATCCCGAGCTTATGATCGACAACAAGCCACCATCGCTCTCTATCCACGTCGCCACGGATTTAGCAGATAGTCCGCTTCCAGCACTCGACGGGAGGTCGAGAACACCACGGGTACCGGAAACATCGAGAGTGCTGCCCTTCTCGGCAACAATGTCACCCTGAAGCGTGATACTGCCACCAGCAAGCACCGCGCCAGTGCGCAATCCGCGCGCATCCGGAATCAGCACGGTGGCGCCAGCCACATTCAGGCTGCTGTTGGCGCCCAGGTGCAGCGTATGCGTAAGAGTCTCGCCGCTCTCGTTAATCTTTGCCGTCGATCCCGCGGCAATCGAGATTTTCCCTCCGGGCGCAGTCAGCGTTCCAAGCACGGTGACCGTGGAACCACTGATGGCGATGGAGGAGCCCTTGATCGTATTGGCGGTGCGACCCGGCTTGAGCGAGATTGCAGCGCCTTCCCCTATGAGGATGTCGCCACGCGCGGGACTGTTGTTGATTGCCCTCAGCGTCAGTGACACCGGATCGCGGAGCTCATCCACGGGCAGATAAGGCGACAGCCCTATTTCATGCGAGCCGCTGAAAGATGCCGCGACCTTCTGCACCTTGGGCTCGATCTTTATCCCTGCGACCAGATGTATACCGGGAACAACTGTGACTCCATCGGGGCCGAGCGCAGAGTACCCGGTCAGTGCGAAGCGGCTGAAGCCCCCTCGATCGAAGAAGTCCGGCGAGATCACAGTCACGTCTTCGGCAGCCGCGCCACCAATCTGGAAGGCCCTGCCCTGGAGCGCGAGCGATCCGCCTGCTGCGCCGGAAAACCCCCTCAACTCACCGGAGGTAAGCAACGTTGTTCGATAGGAGCCAGTTCCGCCCCCGGTTGCTATCCACGGCGCCGTTTCAATCAACGCATTAAAGGTAGAGGGAGCCAATCCGAGGAGGCTGATTGCTCCGGCATTACCGTAGGAAATTTTGCTCGAACTGCTGACGAGAACGCCGCCTGAAACGTCGAGAACGCTGCCTTCCCGAATCAAGACGCTCCCACCGATACCCATTGGGTAGGCAAAAGACGTCGGTGGCACGTGAGAACCGAGGCTCCCAATCCCTATTCCTCCTGCAGAGATACTGATCGCCCCCCCCGCAGTGATCCGTGGAGATGCTGCAGCCTGTGCGGCGTCGATGACGGCACCCGACACATCAATGCGGCCCGATACCACGATGGAGGGCAGATCTTCGAACCGAATAGGATTGGTTACGGAAGGCGGTGTCGTCGTCAGATAGTCCAGCGGAAGCAACGATCCCGTCAGGACAACCTGTCCCCCATGGTAGGTGATGTCGCCCTGAACGTCGATACCGCGCGCCGTGATGCTGAGTCCCGACAAGGGTGAGATGGCATAACCGAGGTTGACTCCGGCGGGCACCAAAACCCGGCCACTCTGATTGTCGATATTAGCGATTCCGAAACCGTCGACGCCGAAAACAGACGCATCAATCTTGAGTGTGGCGTTGTCTGCGGCGGCCAAAGGCTGGGAGAACTCAGTAGGGACGGGTCCGCCGGATGCGCGCGCCGCGCCCAGAATAATGTCGGGGCCAACGCCGAACGACACTCCGTTGAACGTCTGAGCGTTAGCGGCGCTCGATGTGAAAAATGGCTTGGCGTTGCCTGCTTCGAAATCGGCGATACTGCCCAACAAGAGATTCAGCGTCGAAGGCTTCGGAGCCGAAGCCGCCGTCAACTGATAGGGACCAGTCAAGACGGCGCCATTGAGCGCACCATCGAGTACCATCGCTGGCGCCATAATCGAAAGCGTTCCGCCGTCGCCGCCCTTCATGAAGCCGTCGCGATATTGCATCGTCGGGCGCAGCGAACTCGAATATGTTTCCGTCCTCCCCCAGCGCGAGTGACTGCGCGTGAATCCGCCAGCCAATCCAGTATAGACACGATCAGGGGTTGCTTGAGACAGCGCCACGTAGCCGCCGTCCTGCAGAAGGAGCTGCGACTGCTCGTGAACATATCCGCCTTGATAGGCGATCGACCCGCCCGCCACACTGATGCGGGCGCCATCGCGCACCACCACAGCATCGCCCGCGTTCAGGTTCACGGAGCCGCCGTTGACTGAGAGCTGCGCCACTGTGTGCGGGACGAGATCGATAAAGCCGGCAATGTCGGCAAACGGTGTGCCGATGTAGCTCTTGCCGTTGAAGACGCCGCTTTGCAGCAGATCCACCCAGACGGTGGCGCCGCGCAGTGCGCCATCGCGCTGTAACGGCGAGTCGGCGAGTTGAGCCGCGCGCAGCTCCGCCTGGATCACGGTGTTGGCGACCGATTCCGGGACGTTCACCAGGCCGGAGACGTCGATCAGCGCACCGGAGTCAAGATAGATTTGATGGAGAACGCCATTCTTGCCGGAGGGCATAAAGAACTGCGATATCCCGGGCAGCCTGGTTGTGCGATATTCATCTGCAATATCTGCATCACCGAGATCGAGGAATTCGCCGGCACTCATACTAACTTTGCCGGACGGCGCGAGAATCGTTGCTCCCACTAATGTTCCGCCGGTGTCCGTCCCGTTTTTGAGATGGATTGCGCTTCCCAGCACATTGATCTGGGATTTCTGTTGAAGTGAGGAAAGCTGTACAGTTTCTGTGCTGTCGATCTCCGGCAGGACCGAGGTCAGGCTCCGCGACCCGAATTCAACCAAGCCTGTTTTGCGCGGCGCCAAGTATAATCCTTCGGGATAGATGTCCTTTAACGACGCCCCGCCCGGCAACCCATAGAAGATGGCGGCGTCGTAGGCCGCGTTGATATCGATCCGTCCGTTGAGCGCGACCGAGGTGGTAGCCAGCGTCACTCCATCCTGATATATGGCCGCGCCGTTTAGGCTGATGTTGCCAAGCGGGGCGGTAATTAAGCCGCCGTTCCATATGACACCGCGCGCCGCCAGGCTGCTCCCTGCAGTATCAACAACGCCAAGCGAAGGATCGCTAACCTTGCCGACGAAAACATCGAGACCGCGCAAGCTAGGATCACTGGCGTCATGCGCACGGATCGCGACCTGAAGGCCCGCTGCGAGAATGGTCTGGCCGTCCGGCGTCGAGATCACGCCTTCGTTCCTGACGTTGGGACCGAGTAGCATGATGCGCCCGCCCTGGTGCGCGCCCGAGGTAGCGGCGTTTAGGAACGCGCCTTTTTCGACGACGACCTCGCCGACCGCGCCGACAGACGGCGCCGTGTCGAGTGGATCGGTCGGAGGTTTAATGGTCGGCAAAGCTGAGAACTGGAACTCTCCAGTGGAGTTGTTTAGAATTCCATTCGCATAAAGGCTTTGGTTGAGCCAGAGCGATGAGGCCACCAAGGATCCGACATTGATCTGGCTTGTGCCGCCGAAAATGATGCCGCTTTGGTTGATGACGTAGACAGTACCCTTGGCGTTGATGGTCCCGAGGATACTGCTTGGCGCGAGGCTCGGATCCTGCACGCGATTGAGGATGCTCCAGCTTGCGTCCTGCTGATCGAAATTGACCGTCGTCTTCGCTCCGACGTTGAAGCTCGTCCAGTTGGCGATCGCCTTCTGCTCGGTCTGCTGGATGGTGACGATGGTCCGATCCCCGGATGTCGTCTGTGTCGGCCCGTTGGCGCCGGTCCATTTGAAGGCCAGATCGGGATTGGCCACGAGACCTCCCGCAGTCAAACCATTGGGCACCACTGACGCGGCCTGCTGTGCAGCCGCACGCGCTGCTACCTGTGCCGACTGCATGTCCTGCAGAATATTTCGTGCCCGCGACATCGCGCGCTGCGCCTGCTCTGCTGCCCGTTGTGCTTGCTGCTGTGCCTGCTGTGCCGCGTAGGTCGCGGCAGATAGTGGCGATGCTGCTGATCCCGAGCCCTGCCCGATCGGCACCGCGCGCGCCGGTGATGCCAGCGTCAGAACCATGATGCTTGCGCTGGCAAGCAGCGCGCTGCGCGACAGCCTGAAATATCCTCCGCTCCGCACCGCGCTCACTCCACTGCTTTCATTGCTGCGGTTGTGCTTCCGGTGACGACGATGGGAGCGGCGGACGGACATGGCGGTCTCCTGTTAGGCTGTGCGCATCTTACGGTTATCGTGGGCTGCTTTATGCGTCAGCGGGCAACTCGAAGCTGGATCGGATCATTTCCGGTGTCGCGTTTTGATCTGCCGATACAGCGGATCCTGCTGCCGGAAGCTTCTGCAGCTCGTCACGAAGATAGCTGATGAGCTGCTGGATCAGATGGTCCCAGAGCTCAAGCTGGGTGCGCAGAAATCGATGCGTGACACCGCCCGCTACAGAGATATCTAAATGCAGGGCTAGGAATGGCGGACTTATTTGAACGCGACCGAAACGGCGCGTCGCATTCCAGCGGTTGACGATCTCAAGTGGGAGTTCGCCCTGTACCTGGAACACGGTGATCAAGCCGACATCCACATATCTGTCGGTCCCGATCGCCGAGCGGTTGCCGGGGCGAACATCGAACGGCATGCCACCGGTTGCGGAACGAAGATACGGCAGATTGGCTACCGGATCGTTCAGCTCTTCGACGCGGAAGCCGGCGTCCTGGAACGCCTCGCGCAACGCCTGAAGAGTGATTTCGGTGAGGATCGTTTCGGTCACGTGCGGTCTCCCTGAAAGATGATCGATGTCAAGCAGCCCAATTATTGGGCCGTCTGCGGTTCGAGAACCGAGTTGGTTGCTTCATGGAACCCGGGAAGGACAACAGGGTCGTTCGCGATCGGAGACCGACCCGGCTGACGCTTGGATCCGTATCGCGTTCCCGCCAGGTCACGCATGACGAGTCGAAGCTCCGGCAGAGCGCGTTGTTGCAGCCAATTACAGGCGGAAAGCACACTGTCCCGGTAATTTTGCGAGAAGGTCTGCAGACTCGACTGCGCAAGCCCAGTGCGACCGATAGCGAGATCGCCGACCATACGTGCTTCGATGCTCGCGGCTGGGCTACCGCCACTTCTCCGTTGCTGACCAAGCGGGAGAGACCTGATGGTCTCATTGGCATCCGCGAGCAACCCCACAAGATGCCGATAGGCGTATCCGCTTTGAATTGCGGACACGCCAAGTCGCAATTCATTCGGCAAGCGACAGTTTGCGTCTATGGCCAAATGCAGATCAATCTTCAAGCTAAGCTCAAGTGAACGGTCGGTGATCACCTGGTCCGCCTTCTCGATCACCAGATGGACCAGACCTTGAGAGGCCTGCTCGTCCGCGTTGATTTGGACGATGCCATCAATGAACAGCCGCGAATGGCCGTTCGATCCAGCCGCGGTGGCCTCGCCAAACTGGATGGCGAGCGCACTTCCTGGACGGAGCTCGCCTCTACGCCATATGGACGCCACCTCGCTCCTATAGCCGCGAGCAGCAAGCGCCCTTCGAATCGTCTCGATATCCCTTCTCAATACTGACGACATCGCACCCCTCACCGTTTCGCCCCGCTGGCGTCGTGCAAGACCTTGGACAAGGCGATCTCGTTGATGGCGGGCGGCGACTTCTTGAGGAGATCGGCAAGATAGGCGCGGCGCAGGACGGACGCCTGTTCGCTGCGCATTTGCTGAACGAGCGCTTCCTTTACTTCAGGCAGCGTGCGCGTATAGGACGCTTTCGTGTCGATCAGCTTGAGAATATGCCAACCGTCGTCCAGTCTGATCGGCTCAGAGAGGGCATTCTTCGCAAGCCCCATGACTTGATTGCGAATTTCAGGACGAATTTGCTGCTCGGCGATCCACCCAAGATCTCCGCCATTCTTTGCACCGTTCTCGTTAGCGAGGCCAGCGAAGTCGCTCCCGACTTTCAGCTTCCGCTGAAGATCGTCAACCACCTTTTTTGCGTTGTCCTCGGCCGCCCTATCGCTGCCTTTGGGTACAGCTACGAAGATCTGCGCGAGCTGAAACTGACGCGGCACCAAGAGAGCGTCCCGGTTGGCGTCGTAGACCTTCTGCAGTTCGTCGTCGCTCGGATAATTTGCCGGCGGCACGGAGACCGACTGCAAATAGAGTTCGGCCAGCGCGGTCTCCCGCAAGCGATCAAGCTGCGCCGCGACGTTCGGCTGCTGATCCCACTTCTTGGAAAGCAGCTCCTGCAGGACTAGGCGGTTGGCGAGGAGCGCGCGGACGGCCTGGCTCAACAATGCCGGATCCTGGTTGACCGCGGCCTGCTCGCGCGCGCTGAGGTTTGCGACATAGGCCATGATCTCCTCGATCGAGACCTCGGAGTTGCCAACCCGCGCGACGATGTCGGCCGACCTCGTGCGTGGTGGGACCGCGCCTTGGGTCACGGCCGTGAACGCAGGTTGGGTCGCCGGCGCCGTTTGCACCACAACGGGTCTTGCCTGGGCCGGCTGGGCCGGTCGCGGCGTCTGCGCACCGCCTTGCGTTGCTAGGCCACAGAGCATGATCACTCCCGCGGCGACCCGCGTCAGCATTGCGATGCAGTTGGTCACGCCCCTGCTCCTTGTTTCACAGTTCATCACTGTTGCACCCGCTGGTCGAGGATCCGGTCGCAGGTGGTCTGAATCTGGTTTTGCACTTCGACCCGACCCAGGCCGAACATCGGCTCCTGCGCTACGAATGCGTCGCCGACGGTCACTGACTTGTAGCGCTCCAGCAGCTCGCCACCGGCCTTCAGGAGTTCCTTGTTCTTGCCGCCACAGCTTTTTGCGCTTGCCTTGTAGGCCTTGGCCTCGCCTTCGAACCTTGCACGCTCGGCGTCCTTGGTGCGGGCAACAGTCGCGGCCTCTTCATAGGCGGCTTTCCATTTCTCGAGCGTCTCATCTCGCTCGGCGAGCCGTCTGTTGAACTCATCGATCGCCTCACGCTGCTCCTTCCGGACTCGCCGCACCTCGGCTTTCGCGGCATCGATCTGGGCCTTGGCCGCTGCCTTCTCGCGTTCGGCCTCAGCGATCTTGCCCTGAAGCGCGGCACGCTCGTCCTCGAGCTGGCGGGCCTGCGCCGTCGCAGCACGCAATGCATCGCGCAGACGATCGGCCTCCGACTGCGACTGCGACTGTGCAGGGGCGCTCGCGACCGCGCCAAGAGCCGCTATCACAGTCGCCACGACAATGAAGATTCGCCTGGTCATGATTAGAATTTCGCGCTGACGTCAACTTGGAGAACATCGACGGCATAACTCGCGCCGGCGATACTATTTGCGCTCATCCAGCGCAGGCTGGCCCAGACATTGTCGCTGAGACCGACGTTCGCGCCGACGAAATAACCTTTGAGGTTGGTGCCGCCAAGACCGAAATCGGAGTCCACGAACGCGTCGATGGTCGCATCCGATTCGAGGTACTTGTAACCGGCATGAACATTCCAATCGCCGAACCGCTTGATCTGCTTGTCGCCTACGGTCACGCGCGCGAGCCAACCCTGGTTTCCGCCTTGGAAGGGGCCTGGCACGCCCTTCGCGATATCAGGGCCGCGATTGTTCACCGCGGTCTGGTTCAACAGGGCACGATTAAAGGCAGTGTTGATCACGTACTCGCCATCAACGACGATGTGGGTCGGATGGAATTCGCCGAAGTCGAACTGACCGCTAACGACCAGAGGACGATACTGGCTTGCGAGCCCAAAATACTGGTACTGGCTCTTCGTGCCATTGTCGTTCCCGATTCCGATTGGATCCGCGATGATATCGCGCAGCAGCATGTAGGTGTTGCCTTTCTGCGCGAAGGACGGACGCAGGATGTCGGTGTCGCAAACGTCTGCAGTGGAGGCCACGGTGCATGGCCTAGAGAGGCGACCCTGGACCTTGGTGAAGTCGTAATAGGCAGCGCCCATGGTGAACGAATGGACCTCATCAATCTTGCCCTTCAGCCCGGCCTGAGCGCCAAACAGCCACTTGTCTTGGCTCGCGAACTTTCTCGGCAGGCCCGCGTTGGGATCACCGGCGCTGGCACCCTGAGTGCTGAGGTTGATGCCGGCATTGAAGTCGGTGTTGTAGATCGGGAACGCACCCGCAGCCACGAAAGGCGTGAAGCCCTGCATGACTTCGTGCTTGGCCTGAAAAGCGACCCCGTCAAATCCAAGGTCGCGGTGCCAGACGAGATCGGTCGGCGACCAGAACGGGCTGTCGAACCTACCGATTGATAGCGCAAGGTCTTCGTTTTTCCATTTGAGGTTTGCACGATCGAGCCAAAGCGCATACTTCGAAAAATTGCCCCCGTTTGCTCCGAATGTCTGGTTGGTCGAAACCGGTGAGCTGTTCTCGCCCGTGGCAAGCCGCAAACCGGCGGTGAAGCCATGGGACAGGTCCGCATCCATGCCGAGCCGCGCGCGGAAACGGAACTGATCGCGGTTCTCCGCCGTGTTATAAGTCGGTGGGTAGTACGGATTGCCTATGCTGTTGTCGAAGGGCGAGCCAGTGTTGATGGCATTGAAGTTGTAAAGGCCGAGCGGATTGTTTCCGGTCGGAAAGAAAGCGCCCTGATAGCGCGCGCGCGCATCCCCATAGAAGTGGATACGTTGCGCCCATTCCGGATAGAGGCCAGGCGACGCCCAGTTTTCTTTTTCAGCCTTTGCCATCACCTCCCGTTTAATGTCTTCGCGTAACTGTCGTTTGACGATTTCCGGGACATAGGCAACATGCCTAGTTCCAGGAGGATTGGCGGCCGCTGTGGCCACCGTTGCGGCTTTGGCCGCCTCGTCAGCCTTGGCCGTCGCATCCTTCGCAGCCTGACGTGATACATAAGCTTCATTTTCAGCCTGTTTGATCAGGGCGTCGGCCTCCTCCTGGGAAACAATCTTGCGCTTCACCATGAGATTGAGCAGGTTGACGGTCGTGCTCGGTGATGTCGGCGCTGATTGCGAGACGGTCGGTCTCCGTGACGGCTCCCGGCTCGCCCGAGTGTTGTCCTCGCTTATCGCGTTTTGAGCGAATGCCGACGATGCACACATCAGCGCGCATAACGAGACAGCAAGCGACATCGGTCGCTGGTGCACATTCAACATAGTCACAGACATTAGTCCCCCAGTCACTCTACGCATGGTTCTTTCTCGGAAGCTCAACTCGGACGCCGCGCGATCCAGCGCGTAACGATCGGCATCGGCATGTCTTTGGGCGGAGGTTCGCGGAGCGCGAGGCCACCAAGCACCTCGTTTCGAATCGCTGCATCAACCTCGGCATCACCAGTCGATGGCGTCAGAACAACCCTGGTTATCCGGCCCGAGCCATCGGCCCACAGTCGGATCTGGATAGTCGCAACCACCAGACGGGTCTTGGGGTTGGAACGCAGCGCGGACTCCACCTGCGCGGTCACAATCGAGCCGTACCACCCCCAGCGACTACCGCCGCCGCCCCCTCCACCATACGGGCTGCCGCCAGGCTTACCGCCAAGATTGAACAGATCACCCGGTCCAGTCGCCATCGCGTCAAGCGAGAGCGGCCCCGGCGCATCGTCGTTCTTGGCATCTTTGGCCGGCTCATCCTTTGGCGTGTCGACCGGCTTGTCTTCCTTGAATTCGGGTTCCGCCATCTTGGGCTGCTCGATCATCTTCTGCTCGGGCAACTTCTGCGGGGGCGGTGGAGGTGGCGGGGGCGGCACCACCACGGTGACGGCCAGTTCGCGCACCTGGCGCGGCAGCGGAGCGTCGTCGTGGCCGACGAACAGATAAATGGTCCCGCTCAGCACCAGCGCGATCGCGGCCAGCGCCCCGCCATAGCGCAGATTCGGCTTGCGGCCCTCGCCATCCTCGTTGGCCGAGGTGTCCGCTTTTACGTTCAGCCGATTCCTGATTTTGGCCAGCAGGCTCACGACGCGACCTCTCCTGTCAACTCACCGGAAAGGCGGTCGGTGACATACTGCGCGATGAATCTCACCACGGAGTCGAAATCCGTTGTCTCGACGATGATCCGTATGTCTCGCTCGGTGCCGATGACAAGACGATAGATGTCCGTCTCGGGGCAAAACTCGAGTTGAGCCGCGCCATCGATGATGAGGCGCACATACCGCCGCCGCCACATCGTCAACACGAATGAATCGCGATTGACGCCACTGCGTGCAATGCGCGCGCGCAACTGCTCCGCCAGCCTGACCATCAGCGCCTCGCCGTGAATCGGAAACGGCAACAGGACGGCTGTCGGCCGTTGAGCGCCCTGCTCCGGCGCAGGCACGCCGGCCTGCATCGTGCCGCCACGCCGATCGACACCCCCATTACGGACACTGGTATCGACCACCCGCGCATCCTCCGCCGCGCCATCGTGACGAAGCACGGCTGCATACATCGTGGTGCCTCTTGCGAACCACGCCCGCAGACGCGGCAGCAGCCCTCCGCCGGGACCGGCGAGTTCGGCAATATTCTGCGTGGATGCGGCCTGCATCTGATCCTCCCTCACTTCACTAGCGGACTGGTCGCATCGCACGGCTCTCCGTAGCCGGTGCCGCCGAACCTTTCCGATCCGCCGCGCGCAAGATGACCACGACCACGACGAGCTCGTTGACGATCAGCCAGCACATGAAAAGCTGATACAGTGTCATGCGTTCTCCCTGCGATGCTGGACTCAGGATGATTGCCTATCGTGCGCACGCCGGTCTCCGCCTCACTTCACCAATGGCTTCGTCGCAAGCCCGACCTGGTTGAGACCAATCCGGCCAAGCAGATCGAGCACATCCATCACGCTCTGGTACTGCGCCTGCGCATCACCGCGCAGAACCACCGGAAACTCAGGTGTCAGCGCCTTCTGCTGCACCAGCCGCTGCTCGAGTTCAGGCAGCGTCACCGGAATGGTGTCGAGGAAGATCTTGCCGTCATTCGCCACCGTGATCGCCTTGGTGGTCTGTGTCGCCAGCGACGGCGCAGCGGAAGCCTTCGGCAGATTAACCTTCTGCCCCTGCACCGTCGCCGTGGTCATGATAATAAAGATCACCAGCAGCACGTAGGCGAGATCGAGCATCGGCGTGATGTTGATGTCATCGTACGGCTTGGAGTCGCTCTGCACCTGCATGGTGATTACTCCGCCGCCATGCGGTGATCGATCGGATCGGGGCGCTCGGCATCATAGGCTTCCGCCATTCTGGTGACGAACTCATCGACGAACACCTGGATGTCGTTGGTCAATTCCTTGATGCGGGAAATCAGGTAGTTGTAGCCAAATAGCGCCGGGATCGCGACGCCGAGACCCGCGACCGTTGCCACCAGCGCCGCCGCGATGCCGGGCGCGATCGCATTGACGTTGACGTCACCAGATTCTGCGATCGCAGCAAAAGTGATCATGACGCCGACCACAGTGCCAAGCAGGCCAAGGAACGGACCGCCGGAAATGGCAATCGTCAGCACCACCATCTGCCGATTGAGCCGCTGGATCTCCTTGACCACGCCGCTGTCGAGCGAAGCCCGAATCGCGGCAATCGAGGCAGCCGATAGGAACCGCGCACGGACCCCGCTGCGGGCAAAACGATGACGAAGCTCCTGCGCACCGATGTGATAAATGCGATATAGTGAAGACAACTTCATCGTCTCAGCGTCGTTCGCGTTCAGACGGCCGCCCAGCGTCGCCGCACTCTTGTCGTCCGCCTGATCAAGCACCGTCAGATCGTCTGCAACTTCACGGAAGTGCTTCATGAACACAGCGTTGGCTTTAGCCTGCTTGCCGAGATAGGTGGTGCGGTCATACATCACGACCCAACTCAACACCGCCATGATGACAAGAATGCCAATCACGATCCAGCCGTCGAGGGTCACCGACTTGAGGATCACCGCGAAGTAGCCGGAGAGCCAGCTTGCGGTCTCTTCATCACCACTAAAGGCAATCAGCTTGGCCGTTTCCGGCCCCTGCCCGATAGCAGCGAACCTGATAAAGCCTGCCGGCCGCGCCACCTTGTCGATATGCAGTTCGTCGAGATCGCCGATGAAGCCTGCCATACCTGGAACGATAGTGGTCGCAGGCACATCTGCCGCAGGCGCCGCGCTGCCGTCCGCCCCCTGCGCAGCTGGGGTATCGGGCTGCTCGGTTGCGGACGGCACCGCCACGGGCGCGGCACCGGAGGTCGCGGTGTCACCCCCGATCAGGGAAATCGTATTCAGGGCCGGTAGCGATGCCGCCACCGACGCGTAAGGCGCTCCGTCAAGGGACAGCGTGACTTGACCGTTGCTGGCAATGACCGCGAGATGATGCCAGCTGTTCGGCGCAACCGGCGCGCCCGCGCCGCTACGCTGAACGGTGCCGGCATTGGTTACCTCGACGAACGGCACGCCGCTATCAAGTCCGATCACGAGCGCATTGCCGGCGCCTGGATCACGGCGACTGTAAAGTGCCGTATTCGGCTGCAACACAGCCGGTTTGATCCAGGCCGAGAAGGTGAAGGGACTGCCCGAAGGCAGTACCAGCGACGGCGACGCCGGCAGTGCAAGCGGCGCAGCCCCCGTCAGACGAAGACCCGTGCCGATGATCGACCCGTCTGCAGGCTGCCCCACGCTCTGCGCGTTATTGGCCCATACCGAAGAATCCAGCGAGGGGGTGCCGCGCTGGTTGAAGTGATAGATCAGCAGCGTGTCTGGATCATAGGTACCTTTGGCGTCGCTCGTTGAAGCCGCCTTCTTGTTACCAGAGTAGAGCCAGATCTCGATCTTGGCACCCGCCTGTACATTTGGCACCGAGACCCACATCAGGCCCTCGGCCAGCAGCGGATCATACTTCTCAATGTGGTGCTTGAGCGGCGTCTTGTCGTCGCCGGCCACGAAGCGAAGATCACTGCCGTCATCCTTCGCCGAGGCGAAACGGAAGTTACCCGCATGCAGCCGGATCAAAACAGGTGTAGTCCCGATCGGATCGGTGATGTTGGCGCCCGACGCGCTGGCGTCGATGGTAATCTTCTTGCGCATCGACCATTCATCGTTCCACCACGCTTTCGCCGGTGACGACAATGTCAGCGCGCCAACAAGCCCGAACAACATCGCGGCGATGCCCCTTCCGGTCGCCCGCCGAATAAAACCTGGTTTACGCGGACGCATCTCACCCCGGCACCGACCCAGCTTCGTTGTCATCAGAATTCACCCCAAATGCGGAAATTGAAACGCGGATCGTTGGCGCGCGTGTACGCTTGCGTGACCATCGGCACAGAATAGGCGACGACGCCATTGACGTAATTGAACAACTTGAAGCGCGTGCCGACGCCGTAGCTCCACAGGTTGAAGTGCGACTGCTGGTCCGGCAATGGTTTCAACGTCTCCGCACGCGCGCCATCGGCGAAGGCAAAGAACCGCCAGTCGTTGAAGGTCGTGAAGCGCGGCGCCCCCTGCCCGGTCTCGTCCTTTACATGGCTTTGCAACAATTGGCCTATATTGGGGCTGCGCAGCTCGATATTGCCAGCCACGCCGTTGTCGCCAAGCACCTCGGATTCGAGATATCCGCGGACGGTGTCAAAGCCGCCGGCGCTAAACTGCTCGCTCGAGACGAGCGGCCCATCGGCGATCTGCCCCTGAACCTTGCCCCACAATTGGAAGCCCTCCGGCAGTTCCTGGGTATGGGACACATCGGCGTTGAAGTGGGTGAAACTTGCCGACGCATAGTATCGTTTCGCATCGAAGGCCTCCCAGTCACTGCTGATTGGCCGCATGTTGTAGGTGATCGAGGCATTGAACTGCGTCGTGAACTTTTCACCCTGGAAAGTCGAACCGTAGCTTGCCAAGAGGGGGTAGTAGGTCACGGGTGAGGAGAACCCACCGGATCCTAGCGTCACGGTCTGCTGGAAGTGCTTGTAGTCAAGACCAACCGACAGGGAGTGAAAGAACCTGTCCCGCGGCGGCAATGTGATGATGGCGCGACTGCCGACAATCTCACCCGGACCGACAATATTGGCGCCGCCGACCGTCGCAACACTACTGCTCGATTTCACGCCATAGGTGAGGAAGCTGAGCCATTCCACACTTGGAATGCGCGCTAGGTACGAGCCCGAAAACACCTTGGCATCATCAGGGCGCTCGGGCGCCACCTGATAGATGAAACTTGCCGAATGCCCAAGCTGCCAGAGATTATCGTAGCGCACCGTCCCGATAAACCGCGTCGCCGTCGTACTCGGCGATTGACGATTGTTGTATTCGACGCTGGCATGGATCGGTGCGGTGTCCTCGACATTGAGATCGACATCCACCGTACCGGGGGTTACCCCCGCGCGAAGCGCCGGTGTCACACGACGATCCGGCCATTGGTTGAGCGCAACAATGTCCTTCGTTACGTCATTGAAGTTGGGAACGACACCCTCTTTCAGGGATTCGGCACGGGTCTTAATCCTCTCAAGGTCGAAATAGCGCGAATTCTTAACTCGTAGACGCCCGACCTTGAGTTCGACAACCTTCAGCGTAATGACTTTGCGCTGGGAGTTCTGCTCCGGGATAGAGACACTGACGGTCTGAAATCCCTTGTCGTGATATGCTTTCTCCAGCGCGGCCCGCGCCTTTTCGACATCCTCGGCCGTTTTGTTCGGTCCCAGGAACGGATAGACCGCTTCTTCGATCTCGATCTGAGACAGGCTATTTCCGCCCTCGATGGCGAAATCATCGATCTCGAACTTTTGAGGCGACACCGACGGTCGCACCGCGCCGGCAGGTGAGGCAACTCTCCCTTGCCCCTCCTTCCCTTCTTCTGCCTGCCCTCGCTCCACTTTCCCGGTCGCGGTCACCGCCGGCTTGGTAGAGACCACTGAATTACTGGCGTTTGCCGCCGAGACAGGCTGTGAGATGCCAACGCCGCCGACAAGTGCGGCCATCGATACGCCCAAGCAAAGCAATCCCCTCCTCGCCCATCGCCATCTGCACGTGATTTCTATACGACGAATTCGCACGAGTACCCCGACGACTCCAAACAAGCCAAGCGTCAGCGCTGCGGCACGCCGCAATCACTAACGCACAGTTAAAAGACAACTGACCGCCACCTAACCTGCAAAAGATTCTTGGATGGGATTCAAAGGGGCATCTGGTCATTCCGCCTACCCGCCCCAATCTGGCTTTCCTGACCATTCGCCGGCGTCAGTTAATCCGACTGCCCGGCCGCAGGATCAGACCTTCGTATCCCCTCGAACGGAGCCTCTTGCAGAAAGCTAGCCCCCCTGCTGAGCCGGCGTCCGAGGGTCTCGACGAAGTTCTCGAACCGCTCCCGTCCCATCGCCTGCGCGCTGGCCTGGGCGTCAGCAGGCAATCCGGGCGTTACGGTGAGCCAGAAACGGATGAACAGAGCGAGCGTCTCAGTTCCAATGGTCACATCGCGTTCGAGCCGCTGCACCTGCCGCGTCAAGCGATCGAGCCTGCGGGCGAGCGCTGCCTCCATGCGCTCGGAACCGTCCGGCGAAAGGAAGGATGAGACGGCCGCCTCGACAATGGCACTGCGCGACACGCGCTTGCGTTCCGACAGATCGATAAGCTGGCGCAACAGTTCGGGCGGGACATAGACGTTGATCCGCTCTCTCATTCCGGCTCCTTTAAAGTGCAACTCCGTCGTCAGGATCCATCGCGGCCTGGCGCGCGACTGTGCGAACGTACCGCCGCACCGTGGTCACCCGCTTCACGTCCTCTTCGGCATCATCGTCGACAATGGCGAATTCCGTGGCCGGTGGCGGTGCTTCAGGTGCGATTGCCTCGTGCTCGGACAAGGCGGGCTCGCGCCGGATGCCGCCATCAGCAGAAGCGTCGCGGGCGTAACTTTCGACGTCGCGCGAAGCTGATGACTTCGGCGCCGGCAGTGCCGACCAGTCATCGACGCGTTGCTGTCGGCCCCCGTCTTGCCGCTCGGATGCGCCTGGTTTCGGTGGCGGCAGCACCCGGCCGCTCAGACGGCGATCTTCGAAATAGCGTACTTTCTTGGCGCGGATCGGCGCCAGACCAGCAACGAGAACCACTTCGTCTGTCGGCGGCAGTTGCATTACTTCGCCCGTGGTCAGCAACGGTCGTGCTGTTTCCTGACGAGAGACCATAAGATGGCCAAGCCACGGCGACAGCCGATGACCGGCATAATTTTTCATGGCCCTCAATTCGGTCGCGGTTCCCAAAGCGTCGGATATGCGCTTGGCGGTGCGTTCATCATTGCTGGCGAAGGCGACCCGGACATGACAATTGTCCATGATCGAATTGCTCTGGCCGTAGGCTTTCTCGATCTGGTTGAGAGATTGCGCGATCAGGAAAGACTTGATGTTGTACCCGGCCATGAAGGCGAGCGCGGACTCGAAGAAGTCGAGGCGGCCGAGCGCCGGGAATTCGTCGAGCATTAGCAGCAGACGGCGGCGTTTCGATTTGGCATGAAGGTCTTCCGTCAAGCGCCGGCCGATCTGGTTCAGGATCAAGCGAATGAGCGGCTTTGTCCGCGAGATATCGGACGGCGGCACCACGAGATAGAGCGTGATCGGCAATTCTCCTTCGACGAGATCGGTGATCCGCCAGTCGCCGCACGCCGTCACCTTGGCAACAACCGGATCGCGATAGAGCCCGAGGAACGACATGGCGGTGGAGAGCACGCCAGATCGCTCGTTCTCGGACTTGTTGAGTAGTTCCCTCGCCGCCGACGCCACGACCGGATGCACGCGGTCGCCGAGATGCAGCGTCGCCATCATGGCGCGCAACGTTGTCTCGATGGGACGTTTCGGATCGGACAGAATATTGGCGACGCCAGCGAGCGTCTTGTCGGGCTCGGCGTAGAGCACATGGAGGATAGCGCCGACCAGCAGCGCATGACTGGTCTTTTCCCAGTGGTTGCGGCGCTCGAGCGCGCCTTCAGGATCGACCAGGATGTCGGCAATGTTCTGAACGTCACGGACCTCGCTGTCACCGCGACGGACTTCCAACAGTGGGTTGTAGGGTGTCGAATCCGGATTGGTCGGATCGAACAAAAGGACACGGCCGAAGCGCGCGCGCCACCCGGCGGTGAGCTGCCAGTTTTCACCTTTGATATCGTGGACGATGCAGCTTCCCGGCCAGGTCAGCAATGTCGGTACGACAAGGCCAACGCCTTTACCGCTGCGGGTGGGCGCATAGCAGAGCACATGCTCGGGGCCGTCGTGCCGGACATAGGCACGCTCAAGCCGTCCGAGCATGACGCCGTCGGGCGCAAACAAACCGGCGGCCCTGATTTCATCTTCGCTGGCCCAGCGCGCCGATCCATAGGTCTGCGACTCGCGGGCCTCGCGGGCGCGCCAGACGGACATTGCGATCGCAATAGCTGCGGCGATGAATCCGCCCGAGGCGGCAATGCAGGCCCCTTCGACGAAGATACCCGGCGCATAGGCGTCGAACGAAAACCACCACCAGAAGAAGGCGGGCGGCGGATAGACAGGAAAGTGACCGATCTCAGTCCACGGCCGTCCGAGTTCGAACTGATAGGCAAGTCGCCACGCTGTCCACTGTGTCGCGCCCCATGTTGTCATGAGTACGATCGAGAAGACGACGACAATCTGGCCCCACAGGACCTTGGTTGCTGGCACGGGCTTGCTCTTCCGGGATGCGGATGCGTGCCAAGGAAGCGACGCCGCTCACGGAAAACAACCCTCACCGGCCGACCATCGTAGAAACGGCGGAGATGGCGTGCAGATACTGATCTGACAGTCTGAGGATATCGCGATGTGTGGAAGCTATCGCGAATGCGCGGCACACGCTGCGTCTCAGGCGTTGCCCTTGCGGCGGGCCGGGTCGACGATCGTTGACTGCTCGTTGCGGTTCGCTAACTTGCGACGTCGCTCTTCACGCCAAGCGGCGCGCAGGCGCTCTTCGCGCGCCAGCGCCCGATCAAGTTCCTCGCGCATCTCGTCTTTCCAATCGGTGAGACTTTGGCGAGATGCCATCGGCTTCTCGGTCATGGGAGCCTCCTGGATGTCCGGCCACTATACCAGAACGAGAAGCGCCGCGAACCCGCCCCGGCCACTTCAATAGGTCAGCGGCCCAGTCCTCGTGAGCGCCCAAAGCCCCATTCGACACCGCCGTCGGCGCGTGCAAGACCTGCGACGTGCCGGCCAACATGCCGTTCCAGCGACGGCGACCAGGGAACGAGGCTGAATCCGAAGCCATCGTCAATCATGGCAAAGCGGCCGGAGGTCAGGCTGAGGCGGCGGATATATTGTCCTGAAATCTGCTCGCCGGTTTCTGCTGGTCGGTAGGGCCGTCCAGTCTCACCAGCAAGGCCCGCGGCGACGGCATCGATCTCCTGGCGGCGAAGCGTCGCCAAGAGATCCCGTGCGAGCACGACGCGGTCACCGTAGCGGCGGGCCAGTCCCTCGCCGACAAGATGCGCCGTGCGCTCCTCCATCGCCTGGCGCGCCTCTGCGCCAAAACCTCCCAATGCAAACGTCGCCGCATCTTTCGCCACCAAACGGTGATCGAGCCAGGTCGCCCCGCGAGCTGTGATCTGAACCGTGAGATCGACGTCGGAACGTGACACCAGGCTCAACGTGAGAGACCGATCATCAGCGCGTCCGAAACGGCGAACTTCAACCAAACCGCCCGGAGGCGAAGCATTCGCCAAAGCGCCAGTCGCAGCAAACCGGACGTGATGGATGCGCCCGTCAACGCCGTCGATGACGGCATAGGCCTGCCCGCTCAATTCATCGTGCAGGCCGGTCTCGATCAGACGGCCGATGACAGGAGACGGCGCATGCGCAGTCTCGATGACATAGTCGCCCATTGCCCTCTCTTGACCCTGCCCCGTCATCGCGCGGTGCATGGTCTTGATAATGTCGCCGCGAACCGCGAGGTCGCGCAGCACGGTCTCGGCGTCAGGCCTGAGCGTCCACCGGCCGGGGCCATCCGCAGATGCCAATCCCATGCGCTCGAGACGCTGCAAACGCCCGACCATCAGGCGGCGGATCTGCCCATCGCCCGCACTGGCTTCGGGCGGCCGAAGATCGATCAGACCGGCCTCGTTTGCTTCGCGCCGGATCTCGGTGTCGAGCCGCGTCCATCGCTCCGCCTCGACCTCGCGTTCCAGCCCGGAGCGAATGGCATGCTCGGGCTTGGGGCCGAGTTCGAGCGCGACCAGATCTTCGGCCCGAGATCGCAAACCGCGGCTGATGTAATCACGCGCGATCACAAGATCGCCGCCATCCTGCGTGACGCCGCGGACCAGGAGGTGGACATGCGAATTGTCGGTGTTCCAATGGTCGATAGCAACCCAATCCAGTCTCGTCCCGAGATCGTGCTCCATCTGCCCGACGAGATCGCGGGTGAAGGCACGCAGGTCGCTCATCTCGCCGGAGTCCTCAGGCGAGATGATGAAACGGAAATGATGCCGGTCGCCGCCGCAGCGCGCCATGAACGCCTTGTCGTCGGTATCGTCGCCTGCGGCGTCGAACATGCGGCCGTGGCTGCCATCCTGGGTGACGCCGTCTCGCTTGAGGTACGCGACGTGTGCGCTCAGCGGCGCCGTTCGCGCCTGCTGCGATGAATTCCGCACGATCCTCGCCTTGATCACCACGCGCCGCTGCGCGCCGAGCAGCCGGCTGCGGCCGAAGGATGCTCCGCCGCGCCCGAACCGCGATCCGCGGCGCCGGCCGGCCACACCGCCGCCGCCCTCCCCACCTTCCTTCTTCGCGGCCCTGAGCACCTGATGAACGAACGGTTTGTGCCGACCTGATCCGCGATTGCCGATACGGCCTGGCCGGACGCGGAAATCGTCGTCGCGGTCGTTCATGGCATCCGCCGCGAGACGCGCATCGTTGTCGCCATCGAGCCGGGGAATCCGCCAATGGTGCCGAAAACAGCGTTGTTCTTGTTGGCTCTTTCTCTTCGCGCGGCACGCGCGCCGACCGACGCCCCCGCGGGAAGACCAGCCACGTCAGTGGCTTGGCTCCTGCGCGGGGGCATCTCTTTTATCTTGCCATCAATCTGCCGTTGGTTTTGTGCGGACATGGCCTGTTCGCAATGAGCAGACAGGCGTTCTGTGCCGCCATGAATTCGCATGCGCATCATGGCCGCTCTTTCTTGCCGGAAAGCGGGATGAAGAGTGCTTCGCGTGACGGCGAGAATGGTTTCGCTTGTGATGCGCCTGTGTCTTTGGCTGGTGATCTCGATGTCTTGACCAGCATGCTGGCGGTGTCGCTCTGGCTGCGCTCGGCGCGTTTGGCGAAGAGCGCAGACGCGGGCCATTCCTGATCCTGCGCCAGGTCGATGGTGTCGCTGACGGCTGGCAGTGTTCCGGCCAACCGCACAGCGAGCCGGGCGACATAGGCGCGCGTTTCCAGCGGCAACGGCCGCGCGGTGGTCAGATAGTCCTGATAGCGTTCCGGTCCTGCATTGTAGGCGGCGAGAAAGCCGGAGGCGCCGAAGCGGTCGAACATTTCGCGCAAGTACGCTGCGCCCGCCATGATGTTGTCGTGGGGATCGTAGGGATCGCCTCCAAGCGCATACCGGACGCGTAGGGCATCGTAGGTTTTCGGCATGACCTGCATCAGGCCGATGGCGCCTTTCGATGACAACGCGTGCGCATCGCCGTGGCTTTCGACGTCCATGACCGCGCGAATCCAGATGGGCGGAATGGCAAAGCGCTCGGCTGCTTCCGTCACGATGGGCTCGTAGCGGGAGCGGTGATCGGATGCAGCGCCTGGAACTGGTTCGGGATGGGCCGGAACGGAAAGAACGCAGACGGCGGCGACAATGACGGTGCGCAGAAGAGGTTGTTTGCGGCGCGCCGTGGTCACGTGTGATCGCACCACGACAGAGGAAGGTTTACGCATTGTGTCGCCCTCGCCTGCTTCAGCCCTGACGCCTGTCAGGCCGCGGCTTGACGCCGTGTGGGACGGGTCCAGATCAGATGGAAGGTCTTGCCGTCGCTGGTCGCGGGAAACAGATTGGCGCGCAGCGGCTGCACGAAGCTCGGATCGTCGATCACAAGCGAGACATAGTCGCCTATCTTGTCGCTACGACGCTTCCAGCCCGCGCCGATTTCAGCATCTTCGGCGAGAGCGCGGTAGTTTGGTGCGTTCTCGGACTCCGTGGCGATGGCCGGGACGATGACGATCACATGCCGTTTCAGCATCAGCGTATTGATGGTCCCGGTGAAGCCGTCAGTGGTGCGGGTGAACGTGCCGATATGCGCCATAGTTATCTCCTTTGGTTACATACGAACGGAATTCAGTCGGTTGGCGCGAACCAGACGAAGCGGCCGTCGCCGTCTTCATCGGTCCACACCGGAACGGCGCGCGCGATAATCGCGCTGCGCGGCAGGACGCCGAAGTAGCGGCCGTCGAGGCTGTCGTCGCTGTCCCAGTTCATGAGAAAGATTTCGTCGTCGCCGACGCGATGGCAGCCTTGCCATGACGGAAGCGGACGATTGCGGCTGTCACGCAGCCGCGATGGCGAAGGCAGCGCGACCGCATCAACCGTTATGGTGACATTGGCGCGGCAGACCTCCTGCCCTGGCAAAGCCACCACGCGTTTGAGAAGCGGGACGCCAAGCGGCAGGTAGCCGTTGAGATCGAGCGCGGTGGCGAGCGGCTCGGGAAGCCGGACGGCCACCAATGTCGTCACAGTGACATCTGCGTCCGGGTCCAGACGATAGAGTCCGCGCGGAATACTGGGTGTGAGATTCCAGATGTAATGCGGCGTGCGGTCAGGCGCACTTGCGCCGATCGCACCGATGCCGATGGCCGCAATCAGAATGGCGCGCCAGCGGGGATTCATAGCGCGATCTTTCGGCGTTTCAGCCAGGCCTGATGGCGGCCCGGCGTGTAGCGTCGCGGCGTCTCGCCAACGCTGAGGCGGTTGTGAATGTGCAGCCAGTGATCCGGCGCAACGTCGGCAGGGTCGATACCGAGAGCCTCGACGGCATCGATGGCCTGAAGCGCGCGTTCGATCTTCGGCCAGGCGGTCAGCGACAACAGGACGGCGGCGCCCGGCGCGACAAGCGGCACCGTGGTGAAGCCCTCGCCGTGTCCGACGGCGCGCAGGATATCGATCCGCGACGAGGTCGTGCCGTAGGTGTTTCCGGTCCAGCGCAACACGGCGAAGACGGCTCCGGGCGCAAAGCTTGCGCGCCGGCGTTCGCGGTCAAGATGCTGAATGGCAGCAGGATGGCCGAAGCGTAGGCGATGCTCGATTCTTTTGGCGCGCCAGACGAGATCGACATCGGTGCGCATATCGGCGGTGTGGGCTGCGCGGTTCGCGAGCATGATCATCGCGTCCCGCCCGTGCGTGGTGTCAGCTTGAGGACGAGCGGCTTGGCAGCGGGAATGACGCGCGCGTTGGGATCGTTGGTCGACTCCCGCAAGCCAATATCGGCCCAGGCGCGAATATCCGCGATCGCATAGACGACACGTCCGCCGAGTTTGCGGTAACGTGGACCGGTGCCGTAGGTGCGATGCTTTTCCAGCGTCCGCGGCGAAAGCCCGAGCAAACGAGCCGCCTCCGGCGTGCGCAGAAACCGTTCGAATTGATCCTTGTCGGCCATGGTGCGCGATCCGCAACAAACCACCACCGTCGACGTATCTCGGTGGAATGCGCGCAGTCTGGCGTAATCGGGGGCCTTGGGAGGATGACGAAGATGGCGCTCGTGATTTTGTCCATCCCCCCTTAGAACGTCGGCACGGTGTCTGTGCGACTGCTGGCGTCCGCTGGCTGCGCGCTAGTAGCCGAGCAGAAGATCGAGATAGCCGCCTTGCATGCGGCCGATGGCGTCACGGACGATGCGAATGATCTGCGCCCGCGTCGACGATGTCAGCCAGTCCCGGCGGCTTTGATGCCGCACGCCGGGATCGAGAAGGACTTCCGCAAGTTCGCGGTAAGTCGCATGTTCCTGCCAGCCATCAAGCGCACGCAGCATGAGAATGAGGCGACGACGCTGCTGTTGCGTCAGTGGCAGGACAGGCTTTGTCGCAGGATTGCCCTGCAGCCGATGCCACACCCGAAGGGTAGCAATGAGGCGGTGCGGGGTAATGGCGTCCATCGTCACCGACGCTGCGACCGGCGCGTCAGCGGCGATCGTGCCGCTGATCATGACCTGCTGGAGATCGCCATTGTCAGGCCACAGCGCGTGCTGATTGCCCCTATGTGCGATTGCCAGAACCGCGCTTGGAAAGACGTCGGGATGAAGGCTGCTGCTGCTCGCCACCGGGCTGGTGTGGAACACGACGGCCGCGGGTTGAACTGCGACATCCCAGACGGCCCGGGCCTGGTTGCACCGGAGCGCCGGGTCGCAAGGGAAAGCCCAGGCCCCAGCGCCGAACGAGCGCCAGGACCGCCTCCAGATCGTTCTGATTTCCGGTTTCCAACATGCGGCTCATCGCCTCGAAATCACGGCGGTAGTCAGAATTGCGCCGCAGGAATTCCCACGCCAGTCCGAGACGCTGCGCGTGCTTCAGATAGCCGCTTGCGTCGGCTGATCGCCAACCTCCGTGATCCGGCATGCCGTACCTCCAGCAATCTGCGTGAAGAGAGTCATGGGCCGTCCCGTTGCGGAGTATTCCGGGGACCTGTGCAGGCCAGAAGAGTCGCGGGTGCAAAGCGTTTTGCAGGGGCAGCAGGTCACGCCGCCCCGGTGGCGGGAGCCGGCGGCAAAAATGTTCGATATTTCAGTCTACTGCGGCGGCTTGAGGAAGCCGCGATAGCCGGTTGTGGTCATCCAGCGCGCCCGTGCAAGATGGCTGTCATGCACGCGCCGCGCGCGTTCGGGCTCTTTGTCCGGATCAATCCCGAAGATGATCTGCACCGCCTCGCGCCAATCGGCCCCTTCGTGATCGGCATCGAGCAAGCGAAGGTAGATCTCGACATGCCCCTCATCGTAGGGCGTCAGATGCGGCACATCGGGCGGTTGATCATCGAAAGCGTCTGTCGCCATAGGTGGTCCATTCCGATTGAGCATGGATGGCGGGCGACCCTAAGACAGAGATGCCGCGCCGCCATGACAGAATTGCGACTATCAAGGACCTGGTTGTCCGCTGGCGCTTCCAAACCCGACAGTCCCGAGGCGAGCCTTGGAGTTTGGAACGGCGGGCTGGAGCATTTTGTCGAAAATACTCCGTGGTGGAATACTCTACAAGCCGAACACTCACCGCATGCGTTTACGGGACGTGTTTGCTCGCAATCTGCGCCGTGCCCGGCAGGCCAAAAGCCTGTCGCAAGAGGCGCTGGCGCATGATGCGGACGTCGACCGGACTTATATCAGTTCGCTGGAGCGCGGCACCTATGCCGCCAGCATCGACACGGTCGAGAAGCTGGCAAACGTCCTCGGCATCGAACCTGACGAATTGCTGCGGCGCACTTCGGCGCGCGGCAAGAGCTAAGCGATGACTCTCTGCTGAGCGCGAAAAAGGCCGCGCGGCCGTGCGGAGGCCGCGACCTGGAAGCAGGACAGGAGCGATGCCCCGCCTTGCGGCGGGGCATCGGGAGCCGGCTGGTCAGTCGGCGTTGGCCTTGCGGGGGCGGGACCAGATCAGCGTCTGCGTCTCGCCGGCCTCGTCTTCGACCAGGTTCGCGTAGATTGGGCCGGTGAAGCTCGGGTCGTCGAGCTTGACCGAGTGATACGGGCGACCCTCGGTGGAGCGCTTGGCCCAAGCGGCGCCGATCTCGACTCGGCCGACATAGATGCGGTGGGACGGCGCGTTCTCGTTGCTGCTCGCCGGTTCACCGACGAGGCGGACGTTCTTGGCCTTGAGGCTGAGGGTGACGATCTCGCCGGTGAAGCCGTTTTCGGTCTTCGTGAAGGTGCCGATGTTCGCCATGATAGTTCTCCTTGCTCTCTGTTTCCGAGCCGCGACCATCGCGGTCTCGATGGCGACCGACTGGCTGGAGACGAGCGACGCCGCATCCGCTTTTAGGACCGAAGCGCAGCGGAGGATGCCAGGCGGGCAACTTTCTTGTCTCGCGAGGAATGGCGGCGCAGCCGCCAGGGGAAGAAAGTTGAACGACGGCATTGCGGCCAGTCGATCGAGGCGCAGCCGTTGTCCGGCCAAGGTCAGGCCATCGTAGACGTGAATGGACGCGCTTCTCGGAACAGGATCAGGCAAGGAGACGCGGCGAACGCGCCCAGAAGCAAAGGTCAAAAGCGCGCCGGCGCATCCCTCACCTGGCACGGCGATAGCGTCGTATTCGCCGCCCGAGAGCAGCAAAGACACGCACGCGCGTCTGGCCCGCTTCTCGTCCGGGCCGACGCGCGGCCGGCAGCGATCCGATAACGTGCCCGGTCTCGATGGTCGTTGCCGACACCGTCATCGTGCCGATCAGCGGCGAACCGAAGACGGCCGGGATACCATGCGTTCTGGTTGCCGAGCCGCCAACGCTATGACTGGACGGGCAGACGATATGCCTCCACACCGGCGGGCATCGCTGCAAGGCGCAGCCAGGCCGTCGCGCCGATGGCAACAGCGTCGACAAGCGCGAAGACATGGCGCCATCCCTCGGATGGGATCGTGAGTCCTCCAAGCGTGAGGCTCGCATAATAACCGGCGAGCGACGCCGGAATGGTAAACGTCAATCCCAGAACAATGCGCAGGACAGGTGAATGCGCAGTCGCGAACGCCGTTTGTCCGATAGCGAGAACGAAGCCGGCGCTGAGAAGGCCGAGGATGATCGCACCGGCCGCTCCGGCTCCGGTCACGTGAGCATAGAAAGCGACGGACAGACCGATGAAGAACGGCAACGCATAGACGGCAAGGCTGTAAAGAATCCAGCAGAAGACGCCGAGGCCGACGATGCTGAGTGGAATCGCGAGCGTAAGCATGGGTGGATGCTCCCGTGACAGAATGACAGGGTTTGTGCCTTCCACCACCTCCACGGCACGTTGATAGGTGTAATGGATGGCACTGTGCCCACCAAGCGAATTCCTGCTGTCGTCGTCATAGTGGTGACGCAGATCCGCATGGCGCGGCGAGCCGTCGCGCCAGTCGCGCATTGTGATTTTCGGAAACTGAGGCGGCGCTTACGCGCCGCCCGCGGTGGCGGGTTTGCCGATCTTGAACACCGGGATGCCAAGACGACGAGCCTTGTCGATGATGTTCGCCTGGATTCCCGTACCGGGTGTGACCAGAACGCCGATCGGCAAGGCCGCGAGCATTGCATCGTTGCGCTTGAACGGCGCGGCCTTGGCGTGCCTGTCCCAATCGGGGCGATATGCGATCTGCGGAACCTTGCGGTGATCGGCCCAGCGGGCGGCAATGCGTTCGGCGCCCTTCGGCGATCCGCCATGCAACAGCACCATGTCGGGATGCCTGGTGTGGACCTGATCGAGTCGACCCCAGATGGCGTGATGATCGTTGCAGTCAGCGCCACCGCTGAAGGCGACCTTCGGACCTGGCGGCAGCATGATCTCGGTTTCGGCTCGGCGTTTTGCCGCGATGAAGTCGCGACTGTCGATCATCGCGGCCGTCATCGTGCGATGGCTGACCTTCGATCCGGAGCGCGGATGCCAGTGCGACCCGCTGTACCGGGCGTAGAGGTCGGCGGACTGATCGCGGAACAGCTCCATGCTGTTGCGGCGCTCGACAAGGGTGAGACCTTCGGCGATGAGGCGTTCGAGTTCGACCGAGCGAATCTCGCTGCCGTCCTGTTCGGTCTGGCAGCGCCGCTGCGCCTGTTCGTTGTCGTCGAGCTGGTGTGCGATCCTCTCGCCGGCACGGTGAAAGATGTTGACGGTCGACCAGAGCAGATCGTCGAGGTCCGGCTCGAGCCTGGTGTCGCGCAGGCTCACGACGAGAGCGTCGAAGATGTCGGCGACGGCGCCTGCGATCATGCGCCCTTCGGGAAGTGGTCGCGTGTCCGGCTCGTCCTCGAAGGGGCGGTAACCGTAAAGCTGAAGTTCGTCGAGCGCGTGTTCGGTGACGGATGGCGTGGCCTCGGTGCGGTCGTGGTCGGTCGTCATGACGGTGCTCCTTGTCGGATCGGCCGCGCCCATCGCGGCCTTCATGGCGACGAAAGGCGGCGGACGGGCCAGACTTGCACCACGGCGCGCAGCGCCGTGGCCGGAGCAAAGCGGAGGATGCCGGAGGCGCGGTTATTTTGCTTCGCGATGCAAAGCGCGCCGTCGTCCTATGAATAAATGTGAGTGCCCTTCGGCGGCGCGCGGCGGAAAATAGCCGCGCCGCAGGCATTGCCGGGCCGGACCGTTTGCCGCAAAACGGCGCCTCTCAAGAAGGCCGGCTGCGCGGCCCTTTCCGAGACCGGGAGCTGCCGCACGACCCGCAAGCCCGCCGCACCGCCCCCGCCCTCCCTTAGCGGACCCGATCGGGCGTCAGCATGAAGCGGGCGA
This sequence comes from Afipia massiliensis, assembly GCF_014203115.1. GTDB lineage: Bacteria > Pseudomonadota > Alphaproteobacteria > Rhizobiales > Xanthobacteraceae > Afipia > Afipia massiliensis. Next base: position 857,923 of record NZ_JACHIJ010000002.1, read on the forward strand.
CGTCCTGCGGGAGGAGTTGGAGCCGAATTGCGGCCCGCAGCGTATCCTCGCCGAGCAGCCGCAAATCGTCGTTGAAATCGCCGAGTGCCGGCGCCAGCGGGATCGCGTCGATGCCGGCCTCGCGGGCTCGATCGATCAGCGTGTCGTGCGCCGTATTGCCGGCAGGATCATCGTCGCGGGCGACATAGAGACGGCGTAGTCGGGCCGGAAACAGGATGGCAGCGAGATGCGCGGCCGAGAGCGCACTGAGCATCGGCATCATTGGCACAACCATGCGCAGCGACAGCATGGTCTCGATGCCCTCGCCTGCGGCGGCAACGTCATCCACCGCACCGAAACGCACGGCGTGTCCGAGCAGATCGCCCATCGCGCGGCGTGGCGTGTCGATCGCGGCCTTGCCGAGCGTCACCGGATCGAATCCTGACGGATTAAGCCAGGTGCGGTGCAGGCCGGTAATGCAGCGATCGCGGTTAGTGACTGCGGCAATCAGGGCCGGCAAGGTCTCGGTCGGACCATGCCCCTCGGGGCGAAAGTAGCAGCGCGGATGAAACCGCAGGCTCGCGGTCTCATGCAGGCGCGTGAGGCCACGCTGGTGCAGATAAATCTCGGCGAGCGTGCCGGCGATCGGTTGCGAGATTGCCCACAGGCGTTGTGCCGCCTCGGGCGATCCGGTCGGCGCCGCGGCTCGCCGGAGTCCGTGATCGGGCTCGGGAAGCGGTGGCGGCAGGCTGAGGATGCGGCGCGCTTCGCGGGCGGCGTCGCGGAACGGAAGGCTGCCCGCCATCTGGATGATGTCGAGCAGATCGCCGTGCTCGCCGGTCGCGGCATCGGTCCACTTTCCCGCCGCGCCTTTCCCGGATTCGGCTCCGGTCAGGCGCACGAACAGCGATCGCCCCGGCGTGTTCTTGACGTCACCCACCAGCCAGTAACGCCCTTCGCGGCGCCCGTTCGACAGATGGATACGGCACACCGCCTCTGCATGTCTTGTGAGGCGGCGCGCGAGATCGGAGGCATCCTGACGCATGATCAGGCCGCCTCGCGCTCGGCCACACGGGCCACCGGATAACGGTCGAGCACCTTGGCGAGCACGCCCGGTCCGTTGCGGTCGACGGGAACGAACATCCGCAACTTCCACGAGATGATCTCGTGAAACAGGCCATAGGCCGTGAGCCGCTCGCGCATGGCGTCGGTGAAGCCGGAGAGTTCAATCCGGTTGGCTCCCATCACGCGCACGCGCCGGAGCTGCAGGCCCTCGGCAAGTTCGATGATGGTGCGGCCATCGAGCAATGCCGCAAACACCGATTCAGGAGCGAGCGATGACGGAGCGGCCCCCGTCATGTTCGCGACCCAGGCTGGCGGCACCTTGCGGCCGATGATGCGGGCGCCGTCGTCGGTCTGGAGGCGATAGACGCGGGTGGATTCCTGCGGCAGCCGCTTCCAGATCGGAAGCAACAGTCCGGCGACGATATGGATTTCGCTGTCGGTGAACTCCGGAAGTGCGGCGAGTTCCCCCGACCACGCACGGGCGAAGACGGCGCGGTCGGCTTCCTGCCAATGGGTCTGCGGCATCGCCCCCAATGGCATGACCGGCTGCTCCATCGGACGGATCAGGCGAACGCGCCGTTCGACCTCCCCGTCGTCGAGCATGATGCTGCGCGCCGGCACCTGCACAGCGGCGCGGCCCGACTGGGTGTTGATCAGCAGCAACACCCGCGGATCAGACAACCGCTCCAGCGCATCATCGAGTGTAACGGGACTGTTGCGCTGGCGCTGCGTGATCGTGAGAAGCTGCGTCTCAGCGGCGGTGCCGGGATGGGTGTAGATTGTCTGCCGGCTGGTGACGGCGAAGCTCTCCGCCGTCAGGGTCTCCAGACCGACGTCGAACGTGCCGGACGCAATCGCGCCTTCGATGCGGGCGGCGAGCAGTTGCTCGAACGCCGCGAATAGAATGTTCTGCAAGTCGATCGTCAGAGCCAGAAGACGGTTGAGGAACGTCGTGATGGGCGGCAGCTCGTCCTTGATGCCGTTCGCATCCATAAGCTTCAGCCCGGTCGCACCTTCGAAGACTTGCAGCGAGTAGCCTTCGACCTTGCCGCCGACGATCAGGAGATAGAGTTGCCGCAGCGCGTCGCGCGCGTAATGGCTCTCCAGATTATCCTCGGCGCGGAACAGGCCCTGCCCGCCGGTCTGGCGCTGGCCCTTGGTGATGGCGCCGAGCGTGTCGAGACGGCGCGCGATGGTCGAAAGGAACCGCTTCTCGGCCTTGACGTTCGTGGCGATCGGCCGGAACAGCGGCGGCTGCGCCTGATTGGTGCGGTTGGTGCGGCCCAGCCCCTGAATGGCGGCATCGGCCTTCCACCCGGCCTCCAATAGATAATGTATGCGCAGCCGCCGGTTTCGGGCGGACAGTTCGGCGTGGTAGCTGCGTCCTGTGCCGCCGGCGTCGCTGAACACCAGGATGCGCTTGATGTCGTCCATGAACACCTGGGTTTCGGCGAGGTTGGCCGATCCGGCGCGGTTCTCCACCATCAAGCGGTCGGACGAGGCGCCGGTCTTCCGCACGATGCGGCGCGACCGCCCGGTGACTTCTGCGACCTGATCAGTGCCGAAACGCTGCACGATCTGGTCGAGCGCGCCATGCACAGGCGGCAACGAGGCGAGCTTCTCGATCATGCGATCCCGGCGTGCGACCGCGTCGCGGCTCTGCACCGGCTGACCGTCGCGGAAGACCGGACGCGACGACAGGTTGCCTTCGCCGTCGGTGAACGGCTCGTAGAGCTGGGTCGGAAAGCTGTGCGCGAGATAGTCGAGGACGTATTCGCGCGGCGTGATGTCGACCTGCACGTCGCCCCACTCTTCGGTCGGAATTTCGGCAAGGCGTCGCTCCATCAACGCTTCGCCGGTCGAGACGATCTGGATCACGGCAGCATGACCGGCTTTCAGGTCGCGCTCGACGGACGCAATCAGCGTCGGTGTTTTCATGGCGGTGATGAGATGATTGAAGAAGCGCTGCTTCGTGCTCTCGAAAGCCGAGCGCGCCGCGGATTTCGCCTGGGCGTTCAGCGTACCGGTTTCGCCGGTGACATTGGCCGCCCGCATGGCGGCGTCGAGATTGTTGTGAATGACCGAAAACGCACCGGCATAGTCGTCGTAGATGCGGATCTGTTCGTTCGTCAGCCTGTGTTCAACCAGTTCGTATTCGACGCCGTCATAGGACAGCGAACGGGCTGTATAGAGGCCGAGCGCCTTGAGGTCGCGGGCCAGCACCTCCATCGCCGCAACGCCGCCGCTCTCGATCGCCTCGACGAATTCGGCGCGGGACGCAAAGGGAAAGTCCTCCCCGCCCCACAGCCCAAGCCGCTGGGCATAGGCCAGGTTGTGAACGGTGGTGGCGCCGGTCGCCGACACATAAAGCACGCGCGCATTCGGCAAGGCGTGCTGGAGCCGCAGGCCGGCGCGCCCTTGCTGCGACGCCGCATGGTCGCCGCGCTCGCCCTTGCCTCCCGCCGCATTCTGCATCGCGTGGCTTTCGTCGAACACAATGACGCCGTCGAAATCGGATCCCAACCATTGGAGGATTTGCTGGACGCGCGAAAGCTTCTCGCCGCGCTCGTCGGAGCGTAGCGTGGCATAGGTCGTAAAAAGGATGCCTTCACCGAGCCGGATCGGCGTTCCCTGCCGGAAGTGCGACAGCGGCGTGATCAGGAGGCGCTCCTGGCCCAGCGCCAGCCAGTCCCGCTGCGCATCCTCGATCAGCTTGTCGGATTTGCTGATCCAAACCGCACGGCGGCGGCCCTTGAGCCAGTTGTCGAGAACGATGCCGGCGACTTGGCGGCCCTTGCCGGCGCCGGTGCCGTCGCCGAGAAAGAAGCCGCGCCGAAACCGCACCGCGTTCTCTGCATCGTCGCGCGCCGCGGTGACGCGGTCGAAGGTGTCGTCGACGCTCCAGCAGCCGGCGAGAACGTCGGCGTGCGCTTCGCCCGCGTAGATGACGGATTCGAGCTGCGCGTCCGAGAGCAGTCCGCCAGTGATGATGCTTGACGGTAGATGCGGGCGATAGGCCGGAACCGGCGGGGCGACCGACGCCATTGCGGCTGACTGCACGAGCTTCGTCGGGTGCGGCTTTGCGCCCGGCACGCGGATCGACTGGAGCGCGTATTCCTCATAGATCGCGTCCGTCAGGCGCGCCCCCTCACGAGGCGTCCAATCGACAGTCTCGTAGGCGAGTTCGATCGCCTCCGGCTCGGCGGCGGATGCTTTCGCCACCGCCCCCGACGCGGCCCGCGCCAGATAGCCGCGCACCGTGCGGGGAACGGCGGCAGACGGCGCCATTGGCGCACGCGCGGTGCCGGTGGCGGGAGGCCGGGGCGGAACGTGTTCGCCGATCCAACCGAGCAACGTCGCAACATCGCGCGCGACGCCGCAGGACGCCGGACATACGCCAGGGTCAGTGGCCGGCATCTTGTCGATCACGGTCAGCCGGGTCGGCGTCGTGGTGCCGTGCTTGGCATAGACCGCGCCGTCGATCGCCGCCGAGAACACGATGCGGCCTCGCTCCTGCAGCCGAACGAAGGCGTCGTGCCAGGCCGGATGATCGGGCGCGACATTGGCGTCGGTGATAGCGACCAAGCGCCCGCCGTCGGCCAGCCGGTCGAGCGCCGACGCGACATGGCGAAGGGCAGCGTCCGCGACGGGGCGGTCAACATGCACCGCGGCGGAGAATGGCGGATTCATCAGAATGACGCTCGGCACGAGGCCGCTGTCGAGATGATCGTCGATGTGGGCTGCGTCGTGCTGCGTCGTGGACACGGCGGGAAAGAGCTGCGTGAGGATGGCCGCGCGCGTCTCGGCGAACTCATTCAGCACCAGCGATGCGCCGGCGAGTTCACCGAATACGCCAAGCAACCCCGTTCCCGCCGAGGGTTCGAGCAGAACATCGGCGGGCGTGATCGCAGCCGCGACGCTTGCAGCGTATCCCAGCGCAACCGGGGTCGAGAATTGCTGAAGCGCCTCGCTCTCTTCGGAGCGGCGCGTATGGGTGGGAAGAAGAACGGAAACTTTGGCGAGCATCGGCAGCATTGCAGCAGGAGAAGCCGCCTTCGCCCGCATGGCGGGACCGAACTTGCGCAGGAACAGAACCATGGCGGCCTCGCAGGCTTCATAGGCCAGCTTCCAGGTCCAGGCGCCGTCGCTGTCGGAGCCGCCGAAGGTGGTTTGCATCGCGGCGCGCAGGATCGCGGCATCGATGCGGCGGCCGGATTCGAGATGGGGAGCGAGGAGCTGCGCAGCAGCGACGATGGCAACGGCGGGATCTGCCGGGGCGCAAACCGGCGCGGCCGCAGCGACGGCCGCGGAAGAGGACAATTGCGACATGATGGGAGCCTTACCGAGAGCGGGGACGGATCGGCCGCCCGGACGCTCTCTTTCTCCGCGGCGGCTCAAACCCGTCCCGGCCCGCCTCTCCCTTTCAGCAGCCGCCAAAAAGAAAGGGCCGGCGCGATCACGCCGGCCCCTTCGCGGTCAGACCGCCGACTACGGATGCGATCCTCCCGGATCAATCAGACTGTAGGTGAGACGTTTGACGTTGCTGATGCGATAGAGCCCGCCGCTATCGACAGCGCGAAACAACACGGTGCGATGACTGCGGGGATTGGCGACAACCTCGAACCTGTCGAGGCTGCGGCCGTCGGAGAACGAGAGCGCCGTATCGAAAACAATGGTCTGACCGGGCCGTGGCGTTGGCTTGCACGACAACGCGCGCCGCGCGGCCGCATTCTCCCGGCAGCGAGCACGCCATGCCTGGGCATAGGCATACTTGGTGGGCGTCAGCAGATTGAGAATTGCCTCCGGACAATTCGCTTCGTTCGGCCCGACTGTTTCGTCCATGTCCTTGTAGCCGAAGATATAGCCCTCGCGGTCGCGAGGATTGTAGTGAATGAGACAGACGGCAGCGAACACGATCCGTTCGGACGTCTCGGGGCGGATGTGCTCAATGGCAGCATAGTAGACCCGCATGCCAACGAGCGCGGATCGCAGCACTTTCGACGTCCCATCAGGACGAGAGAAGGAGAACTGTGCGTCGAGATACTGGCGTGGACCGGAATAGCCCTTGAGCGATTGCATGTAGAGCCAACCCATGACGGGGCTCCTTTCGAACAGGTTGTGAAATGCAAAAAGCCCGGCACTGCGGCCGGGCTTAAGGGGTGAAATGCTGGAAGGACGCGGGACGGCCGGAGCCGCCCCGCAGGATCGGGTCATTCGGCGGCGACGGCGTGCGCGTGCTCGTCTTCGGCCGTCTCGTCAGACTCCTCACCGTCATCGGTGAGGAATTCGGGCAGCGGGTCCGCGGCAGTTCCAGAGTCGTTCGATTCCGACGTGGTCTCGGCAGGACGCAGCGGCTCGGGGAGCCAGCCGGTGTCGTCGAGCAGCCGCTCGGCCTCCTTCGCCATTTCGCCCTTCTTGAGATGGTCGATGAGCTGGGCGGAGGATTCGCCTTTGGCTTCACGCACCGCCTCGAGAATGCGGCTCTTGGTGACGCGCCCGAGATAGTTCTCGACCGTCGGCCGCCATCCGGCTTCCACCATGTTAAGATTGACCGCCCGCACCAGACGATCGGCCTGGTCGAGGCGGCGGCGCAGACCGTGCGACGACACGCCGTTGCCATCGTAACGATCGACCTTCTCGAACAGCGCGTTCACGCCGAAGGAGACGCAATGCGCGAGCAACGTCGTGCGGCTGGCCTCGTCGAGCGCGGCGAGCCAGTCCCATAATGCGGCTTCATCGTCCGGCATGTCGGCCGACCAGGCCTTGTGACGCTCGTCGATCGACGTCGCCGAAGCGCTGTCTTTCAAACCAGGTGCCTGCGCCGGCAACTGGACGTGCCGGACCGCTGCCTCGATGCAGCCGGGCACATAGGCCGTAAAGAAGGCATCGGTGCAGAGCTTGTGCAGAAGCGCGGTCATCGCAACATGCGGGTTGTTCGCAAGTGCGTCCCGCAGCGCGAGGGTGCGATGGGCCGTCAGTTCCATGACGAGGCGATCGGGCAACGGTTTGATGCCGTCGTCCTCATCATCGTCGGCCTCGGGTTGACCGCGGCCGACCGTGATCACGGCGCGGGGTGCGCTCCCCGGTTCGCCACCCTCCACGCGGCCGTCGTCATCATCGCCCTCTTCGCCAGATTCGGGCTCCACTAAAGCGGCGCGATACGCCGCTTCGTCCTCGTCGCGCACATAGCCGCGTTCGACCAGAAGTTCTCCTTCGGAGTCGATGCTGACGAAGGCGCCAGCGTGAACGATTTCCGCCGGGTCGAACACATGGGGACGGTTCTCGAAGGCGGCGATGGCCTCTTCGATTTCGCCGAGGCGGACATCGACCTCGTCGGGCAGTTCGTCCGCGTCCTGATATTTCGCCTCAAGCGTCGCATATTCGGAGCGCAGCGCGTCGTATGTAGACTGCTCATCGGCGGTGAGGTCGGCCGGCACGCCCGCAAGTTCGCGCATGCCGTGGTCGTGGCCGTAGGGGAAGCAGATGGCGACATCGATCCACTTCCAGCCTTCGGCCGCGATCGTCTCCGCCTCGGTCTTCAGCTTGTCGGTGACGAGGCGCTCCAGCAGCGGCACGTCCTGGAGCCAGCCGCCATCATCGCTTTCGAACAGGTCGCGCAGCACTGTGCCGCCGGCGGCTTCATAAGCCTCGACGCCGACGAATTGTGCCCGCCTGTCGGAGGCGCGAACCGTGCTCTCCGTCAGCATGCGCCGGATCTGGTAAGCCTCGTCGTTTCCGGATTTGCTGACAGTCTCCCACACCTGCTCCTGGCGGGCGTGATCGCCGGTGACGGTGAACGCCATGAGCTGTTCGAGCGTCATGCCGTCTTCGGCGTAGACGTCAAGCAGGCTCGGCGCCACGGACGCGAGCCGCAGCCGCTGCTTCACGACATTGACCGAGACGAAGAACCTGGCGGCAATATCCTCGTCGGACTGCCCCTGCTCGCGGAAAGTCTGGAACGCGCGGAACTGATCGAGAGGATGAAGCGCTGCTCGCTGCACGTTTTCGGCCAGCGAGTCTTCCTCGGCAGAGACGTCCGCATCAGCGTCCCGCACGACGCAAGGAACCGGCGCGGTTCTAACGAGACGCTTCTGCTTCACCAGCAGTTCGAGCGCGCGGTAGCGGCGACCGCCCGCCGGCACCTCGAACATGCCGGTTTCCTGGCCCTCGGCGTCGAGCACCGGCCGGACATTGAGACTCTGCAGCAGGGTCCGCCGCGCGATGTCCTCGGCCAAATCCTCGATCGAGATTCCGGCCTTGATCCTGCGCACATTGGACTGCGACAGAACCAGTTTATTGAAGGGAATGTCGCGCGACGACGACAGCTTGATCTTCTGAACGGCCTTTGCCATGTCAGTGTCTCCGAAACGGGCGGCCGAAAGCCTCTCTCTCGACCTCCAACCCGTCACGGAAAACCCACCCTCCTCTCCCTCTCGCGCGCTTCCGGTGAACGCACACGCCAGAGGCTGCGAACCGCTCCCGTGCCGCGATCCGGCGGGAAGTGATTGTTGGCGGCCGCCGTGGGCGCGCTGCCGCCATCGGGCGATATCGTCGCCGCGATGTCAGCGAGGCTGAACAAACCGGGCGCGAAAAGATTTCATGTTAGGGGCGGCTCAGTTGTCTTTATGGGGGGCGTGAGTAGGCCGCCGATGGCTATGTTCGCCCCAACGATAAAGGACCGGGAGCGGTTGCGGATAACAGGCGAAATGGCGGGTCACACAGACAACTTCGAGGCCGGGACGCGGTTTCGCCTCAGCGAACTGGGAAAGGCGCGGAATCCCAAACAGGCGGCAAAGGTCGGGACGGTGCTTCGGAAAGCCCGGACCAGAAACCAGGTCATCATCCTGTTCGATGGACACACCACGCCGGTCACGTTCCATCGAACCTACATCGAACCGCTTCCCGCCGGGGAGTAAACCGGCCACGTTCCGCCGTCGGCCGGTTCTGTCGAAGCATCCTGTGATCAGGCCACTTTCCTCTCCTCATCTGGCACATCCCTTGAAGCGTTCCCAGTCGGCAGGAAGCCAAGGATGTAGTCGGCAGCCTTGCTGGCCTGGCTTGCAGCGCGCACGATCGCCCGGTCATCTTCACGCAGGACATCGAGCCACGAGCCGATATAGTCGGCGTGCCGCACGGTCGGAACGATCCCGAGCGAGGCGCAACAGAAAGCCGCATTCAATTCCGCCACGAGTTCCTCGAGCGCATATTTTTTCGTGCCGTAGCTGCCACCAAGATCGCGGTTGAGACGCGATGGATGACCGCTGGCATGGCCGAGTTCATGCAGCGCCGTGCGGTGCCAGTTGATCGGCTCGAAATAAGCCGCCGGCGGCGGCACCTGCACATAGTCTTCGGACGGCATGTAGAAGGCACGATTGCCGCCGATCCGGAAATCGACGCCGGTCGCCTTGATCAGTGCTTCGACAACCGGCTCGATCATGCCGGGCGGCGGCAGCGGCGCTGCAATGGCGATCTCCACCGGCAGATCGTCGCACTGGTCGGTGTTGAACACCGTGAAGCGTTTCAGGAACGGAATGGCCTGCGCTTCGTCGCCGGTGTCCGCCGCGCGCTTCTTCTCATCATTCGGAATGAAGCGGTCGGCATAGACCACGGTCGTGCCGCGCTCGCCCTTACGGACATGGCCGCCGAGCGAGAGCGCCTGGCGGAACGTCAGCCAGCTCTGTCCCGCAAAGCCGCGTTCGATGACGGCACCCCACAGGATCAGGACATTGACGCCACTGTATTGCCGGCCGGTGGCGGCATTCTTCGGCACCGCCAGCGCCGCCTTCGCCGCCGCGGTGCCCCACGGCTGGACCCAGGGCACCCGCCCCGCCTCCAACTCGGCGATGATCTTGCCGGTGACTTCGTCGTAGAGGCTCGCCCGGTCCTTGTCGGCGCGCGCATGAGAATAATATCTGGACATCGCGGATCTCCGCGACGGGCGCCGCGAGACTTTCCCGCGACTTCCAACCCGTCACGGCCAATCCGGTCCGCACTCTCACTCTCGCTCAGATCTCCCTGCACCGATCCGCGGAAGCGGCTTTCTGGTGGTATTGCCGCGAGGACTGCGTGAGGGATGGAAGCCCGAAGGGGGAAAACCCGGCTCGCCCGGGGTTTCAGCGTCAGCCGACAGCCCGGTCCCGACAGGGACACGCCCTCCTCACGGGAGGCTCTGCAATGTCTAAATGTTGAGGTCATTTTCGCGCCACCGCCGCCAGCACAGAGCGACGTCTCACTGGGCTTGGAAAACTTATTTTCGAATTCGTTGCGGGTTAGGCTTCTCTCAAGTGTCTTTCTAGTGAGCAGGAATGGCTTGTTTCAGCACCAGCAGTCTTGGCCAGTGTCTCATCTGGTTGTCTCATTCTTCGCAGGTTCTGCGATCCGGCCGAGCGTATGTCGATGACGGTCGCACTCAAATTCTTCTGTCCGACGGCGCGCCAGCTTTTCGAAAGCGGGATCTGGATGGATGCCGAAACAGTGAACCGTCAACGCTTGAAGCTTGTTTCGGTTGATTGCCCGCTTTGTAAACGGACCCACCGCTTCATGCTGGCGGATGCGCGCCTCGACGACGAAGACGTGGCCTCGTAAGGCCTTTTCCGGGAGCATCCGTCCGATAGCGCGGAAACATCACTCAGCGGCCCCGGGGAGCAGACGATGCCAACCGGGCGAGCGCCGGTTCAAGCTGATAATACGCGCCCAGAACCCAGACACCGCCTGCGGATGGTGAAACAACGATGTCGATGTGGGGCGGTGACACCAGCTTGCGCATGCTGGCGGCGAGTGCCTCGGGATCGGGTGCGCGGAAGAATGCGCAAAAAGACGACCACGATCGTTCGGCAGCAAGGCCTCGACTCTGCATGTCTTCAAGCTCCAGCCACTCGCCGTCAATCTTGGCGAACTGGAGCCGAACGATGTTGGGCAATCCCGGATCGGCAGATGAGTCAGGGGACTCGTTCGCTTGTCCGGAGTCGCGGCTTATGGCGGGTCGAAGGGCCGGCATCAGACGACAACAATTTCCGGAGTGACGCCGATCCAGGCTGGAGCGGATGCGCCTCTGCTCAACGGACGGCGGACGGGCATGCCGTCACGGCCTCACGTCGTGCAGCGAACGGGTTTCCGCGTCGTAAACACGAATCCGCAGCGCGGGAAAACGGCGTTTCAATTCTGCGGCTCCGGATTCCGCCCCTTCTTTCGTGCTGAATTCAGTTTTGATTTGACCGTCGATCTCAAGTGCAAAGCCGATCTTGGATGAAACCGCAGAACGAAGTGGCATGGGAAGCATTCCGGCAAGCAGGACAGATGAGACGAGTTACGGCGAGTCCCGGTGCAGTGACAAGCTCAATCGGCGCTGTGCAAGCTCCGGCGACTCGGCCATGATGTCTGGATTCCCCTTTATCGGTTTACAGGCGCTGCCCAGGCGAGTGACGCGCGCACCGCTATTTCTACGCTGTGGCGTCCGTTTCAGCGAACACGGTGCGCCGGCCCTTTTCCCGAATGATCCGACGCTTTAGCTGCTCTGGAGACGTTTGCGTTTCGAGGCAGTATGCACGATGGACACTGGGCAGAGCGTCGACGACCGCCAGCCGCGACCGTTACGGTTGAAGAACTGGAGGGTTATCTCGATCGGCTGGCACAGATCATCGTCCAGGCCGGCAAGAAGGGGGCCGTCTATCTGCCGCTCTACGAGCGACTGGAGAGCGAACTCGAAAAGGCCAAAGCGATGGACGCCCGACTGGCACGGGTCCAGGAACGGATCAAATAATCGTTTCGTCGAAGGGCAATGCGAGTTTCAGCAACTCCGCTTGCCGCCATTCCAGCGATCCACCGGCTCCGTATTTCGGACGATCGATCGCGTGTCCCATCAGCAAGCGTCTCAACTCATCATCAACGCCGGCGTTCTTGAGGCGGTCCTCGAAGGAATGCCTGAACGAATAGATCTTGTGCTTTGGCGTCGGGAAAAGCTCGTTCTCGCGAAAGAACTTGTTGAGCGCAGCCGACATGCTGCTTTCCTTGTCCTTGTATCGCGCAAACCCTTTCGGAAACTTTTTCATCGCGGCAAGGGCTGCACCGACAAGCGGGACGGCCCGGATCGACGTCGCCGTCTTGATTTCTCTGGGATCATCCGGATCCAGGCGGGGCTCAATCAGGATGTGCGGGACCGGATCGTCCAGTTTGATGAAGGGTTCGGTCAGGTTGCAGATTTCGCTCGGGCGGGCTCCGGTTTCGACGAGCGTGAGAACAATGGCCCGGCCCTCCGGATTCATGCGGGCCAACGCCCCGGGCTTCAGGACTTTTGTCTTGATCCAATCGACCGAGAATGGCGGGCGCGTTTTCTTGAACTTGTCGGCAAACCAGAAGCTCGCAAACGGGTTCTGACGATCGAACTCCCCGAGATGCTTGAAGTAAGAATCGTAGAGCACGCGAAGATTGCCGACCATGCGATTGCACATGGACGCGGATCTGCGGTCCTTGGCGTTCTTGTTGACGAGCTTTGCGAGCCAGAATTTGTAGAAAGTCCTTCCGTCGTCGCGTGTAATGTCGACCATCGGCTTGTCACCGACGACGTTGATGAAGGAGTTGATCGCTCGCTTCTTGACGTTCTTCCAGCGCTCACGCTGTGCCGGACTTTTGCCGGTAAGCTCGTCCGCGACGATTTCCTCACAATAGACCTTGAACGCGCCGCTGACTTTGACCTTGGGCAGCGGCTCGGCGCCCAGGACCGCCGCTGCGACAGCAGCCGGCGTGTCCACCGGCTTGACCACGTTCATACGTTGCAGGATTTGCGGGATGGGCTGCTGCGCCAGTTCATCGACGGGGTAGTAGTTGAAGCCCATCGCTTCGCACAGCAGCCTGGCCGCCTGATACTTCTCGAGGGCCTGGGAGGGCTCCCTCCCCTCCAGCAGCATCGCCGCCCAGAGTTGATTGTCTGCCTTCTCAAGAACATCGCGCTGCGCACGCGCTTTCGCGAGATCATCAGTCTTGAGCGAGTGCCGAATGAGCGGCGCGCGGCTGTCGATTGCCGCGAGCGTCTTGGGCACACGGCGCCAGTAATACAGCACGCCATTGCGCGGAAACAGAAAGCGATCCTGGTCGGACTTGTGAAGCATATCCGCGTCTGTCAGGTGTCTCAGCGTGTATCCCAATTTGTATCACACTATAGCACACAGACAGACACGCGACAACCGCAGACTTAAGTAATCTGCTGTTTTTTCAGGTTGTTATGAATTTTATGGGGCTGGGATTTTGGAGCGGGTGAAGGGAATCGAACCCTCGTATTCAGCTTGGAAGGCTGCTGCTCTACCATTGAGCTACACCCGCGACGCGGCGAGCACTAGCATGGCCGTTCCGCCGCCTCAACCACGTTTGATTTGAAGTCAGGTCCCAACGGAACCATATTCCCGTAAGAATGTTTCCGCTTTAGCCTCTTTCCAACCGGGAGAACGTCTCATGCGCAATGCACTTTTCGCCGCTCTGGCCGTGGCAGGCGTGGCCGTGTTCGGCGCCGGCTCGGCCGAAGCCCGGGATTATCGCTATTGCCTGGTCGAAGGCTTCCAGGCCGGCCCCGGCACCTGCTATTACAATACATATGCGCAGTGCATGGCGAGCGCATCGGGACGCCGGGCTTACTGCCAGGTCAACCCGGTCTTTGCTTTCGCCGAGCAGTATCGACCTGCCCCCAAGCCGCGCAAGGTCTACCGCGAGCGGCGCTACTACGATTGAGTCATTAGCCTAAGCAGCCTGCAATCGCCGCTCATCGAAAAAGCCGCCCTCGGGCGGCTTTTTATTGCATCAGTTCGCTATGTCATCAGCGTGACGCTGCTGAGAGAACTCAGAAGACGTAAGAGGCTTCAGAAGGCGTAGGAAACCTGGGCGCCGTAATTGTTGATGCCGACATTCCTGTCGAAGCCGGTGCCGAAGACCTCTTTGCCGTTCGACAGATGGTCGAACGTCACCAGTACGCTCCACTGCGGCGTAAAGCGGTAACCGATCGATCCGCCCACATTGAAAAGGGCGCGGCTGCCAAGCGCATTGTGGGTCGCGTCGCCTGCTTTGGAGCCGTCGTGATAGGCCCCACCGAAAAAGATTTCGCCGAAGAAACGCTCGGTGAACGGAATTTGCCACAGCAAGCCCGCCCGGACCGAACTGGTGCGGCCGCCGGTATTGAACATTCCGCCGACGTAGGTGTGGGGATTCAGGAAATTCCACCACCCATAGTTATCTGCCAGAAACTTGGGAAGAACGACCTGAAGGCTGGCGTCGAACGTATTGGCTTCCGCGCTTCCAACTGCATGGGCAAAGCCGCCAAGACGCACGTCGAAACCATAGGACCGTTTCGCAAGCGGCTCGGGCTGGAAGAGCGATTGGATTGGCAGAGAGGGCGACGGAGCACCGACATCTGCCGCCTTCACAGCGGCTCCGCTGGCCAACAAACCAAGCATCAACAGGGCCGGCATCCAGCGATATGAGACGCGAAAAGTCATCAAGAATGTCCAAATTGTGTTCGGACCATATGTCAGCCGCAACACATTCGGCGGTTACAAGGTACCACCGAGAAAAAATCGCCCGGAAACGATTTCCGGGCGATCTTAGATTGGTGGGGGAAGAAGGACTCGAACCTTCGAAGCCATACGGCGGCTGATTTACAGTCAGCTCCCTTTGCCACTCGGGACACTCCCCCGCTCGACGTCATCCGACACCCTCGCCCACCCGAACGGGGGTGGTTGAACGGCCATGGATGACGGTAAAAAGCGTGCCCGTAAACGGGCGCCCGGTCGGCGCGTTTATGGGCGAAGCGCCGGGGTAAAGTCAACCAAGGCGGGGACGAATATGACAGGTCGTTGCGATCCTGCCCAAAGCCGAAAATTGCCATTATTCCAGCCCCGTGGGACAAGGCCGCATGAGCGATCGAGACCGGAAATCACGTTTCAAAGGCCCGAAAACAGGCGGACGCGGCGGCGACCGCGATCGGGAGCGCCCGGAACGGCATCAAGGCAAGCCTCAGGGCGGACGCCCTCAGTGGCGCGACCGCGACGCCAAGGGCGCGAAGGGGCACGCCAAAGGCGAAGGTCCCGTCATTCTTTATGGCTGGCACTCGGTCACCATGGCGCTGGCCAATCCCCAGCGGCGCATCCGCAAGCTGTTCGTCACCGAAAATGTCGCCCGGCGGCTCGCCGACGAGAAGATCGACACCCGCGTTCCGCCGGAACTGGTGCATCCCGGCGACATCGACCGCCGCCTCGGGCCGGATGCCGTGCATCAGGGCCTGCTCGCGGAGGCCGATCCCCTGCCCGGTTTGCACATCGATGAACTGCCGCAGGACGGCATCGTGCTGGTGCTCGACCAGATCACCGATCCGCACAACGTTGGCGCGATCCTGCGCTCCGCAGCGGCATTCGGCGTCAAGGCGATCGTCACCACCGGGCGGCACAGTCCCGAGGCAACCGGCGTGCTGGCGAAATCCGCATCTGGTGCACTCGAGCTTGTGCCGATTGTCGAAGTCCCGAACCTGCATCGCGCGCTCGGCGAAATGAACGAGGCAGGTTTCCTGACGGTCGGCCTCGACAGCGAAGGCCAGGGTGACCTCAGCGTCGTGCCGCTGCACGCCCCGCTGGCGCTGGTGCTGGGCGCGGAAGGCAAAGGCCTGCGTCAGCTCACGCGCGAAACCTGCAGCCTCGTCGCGCGCATGGACATGCCCGGCGCGATCAAGAGCCTCAACGTGTCGAATGCAGCTGCACTCGCGCTGTATATTGGATCGACCCGCCTCGGCCTGATGGGCTGAATCAAAACGCCCGCCTGCATGCCGCAAGCGGGCGTTCCGGATTTCAGATCGTCCGAAAATCAGTACTTGTAGCGCAGCGGCTTCACGCGATGACCGTAGTGACGATGCGCATGGTAATGCCCGCGATGATGGTATGCATGGCGGTAACCATAGCGATAAGGGCGGCCATAATAGCGCGAACCGATCACGGTGCGCTCCCGATAGACCGGCCGCGGAGCGTAATTGCCGGGGCCGGTATAGGTCGGGCCCTGGTTGACCCAGTAGTACTGCGGGCCGGCCGGATCCGGCAGACGCTGGCGAACGCCGCACACGCTGTAACCGCATCCATAGTTGTAGGCATAGCCGTAGTTGCCGCACGGGTCGGTCAACGCACACGCCTGCGCGGGCGCTGCCGTCGCCATCGTCGCGGCAAACGCCACGCCCGCAATTAATCCTGCAATCATCTGACGCATAACACTCTCCTGTTGGAACACTTTTGTTTTGGTTGTGGTCTACTTCTTCAGATCGGGCCTGAAACCGTTCGGCCGGTAGCTGTGATGATCAGGCCGAAAGCCGTTCGGCCGATAGCTATCCCGGGGCGCTTCGATGATCGTCGGATATTCGGGAACATCGTAATGCTGCTGCGGCGCAGGCGGGGCGGATTGCGCGGACCACGAGCGATGATAGCTCTCGGCCGGCTGCGGCAGCGCGCGATTGGCCGAAGGCTGAATCTCGAGACGGCCATAGCCCGGCGTGCGCCCGGCGCTCGGATAATAGTGGCCGACCTCCGGGCCGATGTAGCGGTCCCAGCCGCCATAGACCCGGGCCGTATTCCTGAAATGTTTCGCAAGGCCCCATTCGCCTTCGATGACCGAATAGGATACGTCGCGTCCGTTGATGATAACGGGCACGCCCGCACGGCCGGGAATCACGATCTGCGGACCGGTATCGGCCGCCGCTGTGGCCGCCGTTCCGATCACTATCGCCAGAGCCAATATCGCGCGCATGGAATGATGCCTTGGTTGAAGCTGCACCCTAGTCCAGCGGGACGTATCAGGAGTTAAAGGCCCCGCCCAATCGTCAGGTAAGCCTAACGCGTAAGCATTCGCGCTCGCTCAATTGCGAACGATTTCAATAAGGTTTTGGAAAGTGGAAGGTTAACGCCCGGCAGCGGCTGCCGCTTTGCGGATTTGTGGTGCCGGTTGAGAGGATTGAACTCCCGACCTTCGGTTTACAAAACCGCTGCTCTACCGCTGAGCTAAACCGGCAACGGGGGAACAGCTATCAGCGCCGCCGCTCCGGGACAAGACCGCGCCGACCTTTTGCGGCCAGGCCCGAGGCCGCGCGTCCGATTTGCGCTGTTATGCAATTTACGTCACCAATGCATCAAGTGGCGCATCGCGCGCGGGAGATTTGCATGAACGGCAGTGGCGGGTTCCGCGCGCACCACAAGTACATGATCGCGGCGATCGGCGTGCTCGCCGTCCTCGCGTTCCTCTACAACCTTGGGGTCTTCGACATCTGGGCTGTCAATCAGGCCGCGAAATAGCGCGTGCACGCTACCGAAATATTCCCGCCGGAAGCGCTGAAAAGCGCGAAAACCCCTGTGAATTGCGTGGACAAATCGGCTCGCCTTGGAACGGTCACCATCCGGTCACCGTTAACCACACAGGTAGTTGGCGAGTCAGGCAAAACCCGGAACGAGGACGATCATGAGTTTAGCGAAGCCGCATGATGACCGCTATGAAAATGCCCTTGATGATGTCATTGCACAGTGCGGCGGTGACACACGCGGCGCCTTGATGGCGCTGTTGGCCGCGAACGAATATCTCGAGGCACAACTGAACACGCTTCATGCCGCGATTGAAAACGGCGAGGTTCCTTTGCGCTCTGAAAAAGTGCCGCGCAACCTGCTAAATTGACGCGAGGAACAGCGTCAGTTCCCCGGAACATATGCGAGCGGTTCGGGTTCTCCAGTTTCAATAGCATTATTGAAAGGAGAGTCTGATGATTAAGAAATATGTGGCGGCAGCTTTGCTTGGAACCGCGTTGGCCGGTGGAGCAGCGTTCGCACAGACCACAACTCCAGCATCGCCTTCCCCTGCTCCGGCTGCGTCGGCATCAAGCGAGCAGATGAACCTGAAGGGTAACTGGCGGGCATCCAAGCTTGTCGGCTTGGCGGTTTACAATGACGCCAACGAGAAGCTCGGCGACATCAGTGAAATCATTCTCGACAAGAGCGGCAAGATCAATGCCGTCATCATCGGCGTCGGCGGTTTCCTTGGCGTCGGTCAGCACGACATCGCAGTGACCTTCGATAAGTTGAAATGGGTCGATGAGCCGATCCGCTCGGCGTCAGCAGACAAGATGCCGGGTTCGTCAGGAACCTCGACAACCACAAGGCCGTCGACAACGACAGGCGCTGCGGGCAGCGGTATGGCTGCGACAACCAAGAACGAATGGTACCCCGATCACGCCGTCATGAGCGGGACCAAGGAGCAATTGAAGGCCATGCCTGCATTTAAGTATTCGGAGAACGCCAAGTAATCGACTTGGATAACCTCTCGCTC
Source organism: Afipia massiliensis (assembly GCF_014203115.1). Lineage (GTDB taxonomy): Bacteria > Pseudomonadota > Alphaproteobacteria > Rhizobiales > Xanthobacteraceae > Afipia > Afipia massiliensis. The sequence goes on from NZ_JACHIJ010000002.1 coordinate 876,292, forward strand.
AACAGCACGGCCGAATCGGTTCACCGATTCGGCCGTTTTGTATCAGTGCGCCTATGCAGCTCAGAGATAGGCGCTGAGGCACCAGGCATTGAGCGAGGCAGCAACGGCCAAAGTGAAGACCAATATTGTGTTCACGGCTAAGGGCTCCTCAAAAGGCTGTCTGAGAATCATCCGCGTCTTGCCGAGATATGAACGCCGCCCCGGCGAAGAGTCTCGCGCATTGTTTTGCGCCGACCCTCTTGCCAGATCGCCCTTTCCGAGTCCGATTCTTTCCGGATCTCCGCTCCGGTTGTGCGGCGCAGTGTTGTCTTGCGCCGATTAACACGCACAATGCGGGCGCGCAGTCTCCCCGGCTGTGCCCAAGAACAACAACAAACGATTCAGTCCCGCTGGATCGGACTCCGGAGAAACGAATGTCAGCCAGATCGACCGCGAAGAGTCCTGCAAAAAATCTCATGAACGAATTCCCGCCGGCGCGTGACAACCTTGTGACACTGGCGAACTGGCGCACCCAGCCCTACAGCGAGTGGAGCTTTCATAACGTCCGGCGCGTATTGCCGACAGCGAACATCGCCGCGTCGAAGCATCCCGCCCCGCTGGAAAGTTCGCTGGCTGAAATCGGTCACGTCGCCTTCGAGGGCAACAAGGGTCCGACAACGCTGCGCGAGGCGCTCCGCACGACGAACACCAAGGGATTTGTCGTACTCCGGCACGGGCGGATCGTTGCCGAATGGTATTCGAGCGGCATGGACGCGCGCACGCCGCATATCGTGTTTTCGGTGAGCAAGTCGATCACCGGCGCGCTCGGCGGAATTCTCGCGGACAAGGGCTTTCTGAATCCCAACCGTCCCGTCACCGATTACGTCCCCGAGGTCTCGTCGTCGGTATATGGCGGCTGCTCGGTGCGGCATCTGCTCGACATGTCGGTCGGCATTGCCTTCACAGAGGACTATGTCGATCCGGACGGCGATGTGGCGCGCTATCGCCGCGCGGTGGGATGGGATGTCATCAAGCCCGGCCAAAGCACAATGCAGTTGCGTGAGTATCTCGCCACCCAGAAGCCCGACGGCAAGGCCCACGGCCACGCGTTCCATTACGTCTCGACCAATACCGACATGCTCGGCTGGGTCTATGAGCGCGCCGCGGGCCGCGCCCTCTCCGATCTGCTCGGCGAATATCTCTGGACGCCGCTCGGCGCGGAAAGCGACGCTTACATCACGCTTGATGCGGAAGGCGCGATGCGCGCAGCCGGCGGCATCTGTGCCGCGCCGCGCGATCTCGCCCGCTTCGGCGAAATGATCCGGCAACGCGGCGTCGCCAACGGTAAACAGGTGATCCCGGGCTGGTGGATCGACGACATCAACGACAACGGCGATCCGGAGGCATGGGCGCGCGGCGAATTCGCCGAGATGTTTCCCGATGCGGCCTATCGCAGCAAATTTTATCAGATCGACCGCAAGCGGCGGACGCTGTGCTGCATCGGCATCCATGGCCAGTGGATCTATATCGATCCCGTCAGCGAACTGGTGATCGTTCGCGTGGCGGCTGAACCCGTCCCGCTCGACGTCGAGAATTACCGCGCCTGGCGACGGGGTTTCGAAGCGATCGTCCAGCATTTTTCGTGAGATATAGATCAGCACCGTCATTGCGAGCGAAGCGAAGCAATCCAGAATCAACAAGCAAGACTGGATTGCTTCGTCGCAAATGCTCCTCGCAATGACGAGTTGCTGAAGCGCGGGATTAGCGCGTCAGCTTTTCCATCTCGGGAAACGCGGCGAAGGCCACACCCTTACAAAGATCCTCGGTCTCCTCGATGATGCGATCGAGCCGTCCGTCGATGTACATGCCCGCGCGTTCCTTCACGCCGACATAGCGCCCTCCCGCACCGCGCGCATTGAAACGCACGCACACGACATAGCGGCGCCGGCCCCCAACCTCCTTTTGTGCTGGTTCTGAAATCCCGGCCTCGCGCACGCCGGTTGGATCGTTCAGATAGGTCCGCAGCAGAGCGAGCAGTTCGGGACGGTAGTTCGCCGGATACGGCTGGTTTTCAACTCCGCGATCGGCGGTGTAGGACAGGCTGTCGGCGCCGCCGATCCCGGCACAGCCGGCCACAGCGAGCGCCAGCAGCACCGCCGCCGCGCGCGGCCCATATGTCACCAATTTGCAACGCATCCCGATGAAGTCCGCAACCTGAGCCATGGCATTGGGTTTCTTGCTCAATGTGTCATTGACAAGGCAACCCTCCGCCGATTGATTGCAACCACGGCACAGGTGCCAGCGCAAGCTGGCGAATAGGGAATTCGGTGCCGCCGTGCAGACTCTTCAACGTGAAGCTTGCACGGCTAGTCCGAAGCTGCCCCCGCAACTGTCAACGGTGAGTCGTTGTCCAATAGGCCACTGAGCGAAGGCGTTACAGCCGGGCTTGGGAAGGCGGGCAACGGCGACGATCCGCGAGCCAGGAGACCTGCCTGTACCGGTCATCCTTCCGTCGCACGGGGCGTGCGAAGGGGCGGCATTTCCGCAGCGGTGACGTGACGTAACAGTTGCGGAGGTTCGGCCGATGGCCTGTTTCCTCAGTCACGACGTAAAGTCCGGCAGCGTTCGCTTGCCGCGCATCGTCATGCCTGCGCGAGTCTTCACCGCGCCTCTGCGATCACATGCATCGGCGGGGCTCAAACGTGATTCTTTTTCCTAGATCTCTCTTTCCGGCAGCGGCGCTCAGAGCGTCATTCGCAGCGGCATGCCTCGCAGGCACGGCGCTCGTAAACCCTGCCCTTGCGCAGAACGCTGGCGGCGCATTGCCGCCGATCAACGTCGATGCCAGCCGTCTTTATGGCGGCATCGTCGGCGCTTCGACCGCGGTCATCACCGCAGAGGACATCGCACGCTCGCCAGGGCAGACCATTCAGGACGTGCTGGCGACCATTCCGGGCGTCCAGTTGCAGAGCCTGTTCGGCGGAGTCAACGGCGTGGGCACCACCGTCGACGTGCGCGGCTTCGGCGCATTCGCGACAGCAAACACACTCGTTCTTATCAACGGCCGCCGCATCAACGATCTCGATCTTGCAGGCGTCGATCTGTCGACCATTCCGCTTCAGTCGATCGAACGCATCGAAGTCACCAAGGGCAATAGCGGCGCAGTGTTGTACGGCGACAACGCCGTTGGCGGCGTCATCAACGTCATCACCAAAACAGGCGCTGGCGTCGGCAAGCCGATCCAGATGCGCGTCGAGGGCGGCGTCGGCTCGTTCAATTCGAGCCAGGGCAACGTTTCACTTTCCACCAATCACGGCCCGTGGTCGTCGGCAGCGTTCGCCAACGTCTTCAAGTCCGACGGCTATCGCGTCAACAACAAGACCGATCAGCGCAACGCCGTCGGCGAGGTCCGCTATACAACTCCGGATTTCAGCGCGTTCCTGAATTTGTCCGGCGACGATCAACACATTGGCCTTCCCGGCGGAAGGCTCGTCACCGCCACCACGAATCTGCTCCTCACGGATCGTCGCGGCGCTGCGACGCCGTTCGACTTCGGCGACAAGCAAGGCGCCAACGCAACCGCAGGCTTCACCAAAACGCTCTGGAACGGCGCAGAACTGATCGTCGATGGCGGCGTGCGCCACAAGTTGCAGCAGGGATCGTTTTTCGGAACGTTCGCCGACAACTATGTCGACAGCACGTTGACGACATGGTCGATCACGCCACGCCTGAGCATCAAAAATGACATCTTCGGCCTGCGCTCGAACATTCTGACCGGTATCGACTACTACGATGCGACGTATGATTCAGACCGCAGCAAGGCCAAGGGCCTTGCTCCGATCCATGCCTACGACCTCTCGCAGCGAACCGTGGCCGGCTACTGGCAGCAGACCATCGGCGTTCTGCCGACCACCGATTTCTCCTATGGCGCACGCGTCCAGAACACCAGCGTCAGCGCAAAGGATCGCTACGATCCGACCGCGCCGACCCAGCCGTTTTATTCCAGTGCCCAGGATGCTCCGCTGAACTCCAGCGAAACCCAGCACGCGCTGCATGTCGGCCTCGAACATCGCTTTACCGACAGCTTCGCAGTGTTCGGCCGGGCGGCCCGCGCCTTCCGCACGCCGAATGTGGATGAGCGCGTGGGTGCAGGACCGCATCTCGATCCGTTCTTCAACCCGATCCCAAGCAACTTTGCCCTGAAGACGCAGACATCATACGACGTTGAAGGCGGCATTCGCGTCCGTGCGGGGCGTTTCGAACTTCAGTCCAGCATCTACGACATGCACCTGAAGAACGAGATCCATTTCAACCCCTTCCTTGGATACAATCTTAATCTCGACCCAACCCATCGCTATGGCAGCGAGACCAGCTTCTCGCTGGCCGTAACCGACACCTTCCGCTTGAGAGGCGGCATCGCCTATACGCGGGCCGTGTTCGAGGAAGGCCCTTTCACCGGCAACGACGTTCCGCTCGTATCGAAGGTCAGCGGCAATCTCGGCGCGACGTGGGATGTCTGGCAGAAGTACGCCGTAATCGATGCCAACGTGCGGTTCTGGGGTGCGAGGCGGATGGACAACGATCAGCGCAACAACCAGTCGCTGATTCCCGCCAATGCTACGCTCGACCTGAAAGTGAGCGGCCAGTACGACCGGTTCTTCTGGTCAGCTTCAGTCATCAACGTGTTCGATACGCTCTATTACGACTACGCCATCGCCAGCCAGTTCACGAGCGGTAACTACAGCGCCTACCCTCTGCCCGGCCGTGTCTACATGCTCAAAGCCGGCGTGACGTTCTGACCTGATTTGCTGATCTCTAAGAAGCCCGGCCCGCGCTCATCTCACAATGATCGCGGGCCGTTCTTCTTTCCATGAGCCGCTTCGATGCGGGGGCTATGCAATAGCAACCCACGGAAATATCGAAACGTCAGAGGGGATCAGCCCTTCTTCTGCACGGCGATATGCTTCACAGGCGCTGTGGACGAGATGTGCTTCTTGCTCACAACAGCACTGGTCTTCTTGTGCGCCTTGTGATGCTTGACCTTCTTCGCCTTCACTTTCGCATTGGCGTTCGCAACCGACGGCTTCATGGTTTCGGACTTGGCGACGGGCGCCGTTTCGGTCTTCATCACGGTGGCAGCCATGGCAGGCGCGGCGAGCATCGAGGCGGCAACCAGGGCTGCGGAAATCGTCTTGAGCATCGGATATCTCCTGTTTCACGCGATCGAGAGGTGGCCGGTCGAATGGCCGGGTGCCGATCGTCCCAGTAACGCTAGGCCCGGCGCGCTGAACTCAATCTGAAGCGCGCCAGCGGCTTTCGTTCATCTGGATGACAGTTTGGTTATGCGCCGACGCCCCCGGCCGGTTGAAAACCGCCGGAATTATGACGGGAAATCGCAGGAATGTTTGAACCCGGCGGGTGTTTAAGACGTACAAACAGAATAGGATCGTTTTGCTGATCAACGGAGGCTTGGCATGAGCAACTTGACCATCAGGCAGATATCTCTGGCGTTCATTCTTTCTGCGTTCGTCGCGGCGCCCACCATCAATCTGGCGCAAGCCGCCGGTTCGGATACGCCCTCGCCTCCTCCCGCCTCCGACAGCAGCAAATCGAAGGGTTCCAAAGCGGAGTCCAAGAAAAAGGGCGAGAAGAAATCGTCGATCGAGGATCCCGCTTTCCTCCAGGGCTATCGCACGGCTTATGCGACGATCTACGAGCAGAACGACTACGCAGCCGCCATTCCGCAGCTCAAGGCGCTCGGTCAGGACGACCGCGCCGATGTCGCCAACCTGATCGGCTATTCGTATCGCAAGCTGGGCAACTACGAGTTGGCCAGTGTCTGGTATGAGCGCGCGCTGAAGTCCGATCCGGACCACGTCCGCACCTGGCAGTATTACGGCCTGTGGCAGGTCGAACAGGGCAACCGCGAACAGGCGAAGCATCATCTCGCGAAGATCGAAGCCCTGGCGGGCCGCGATAGTGCCGAATATCAATCGCTGGCTTCCGCGCTGACCGGCGGCCGGACGTCCTATTGACCGGATACACGGTTAGCCGCCTTGGTTAACCGGTGGATCAAGCCCCGCGGGTCGGTCATCGGCCGCGCGGGGCTGTTTTGCGCGGCCTGATCGCGCCTCGACAACCCCTGAAAACCTCGTATAGACGAAACCCGCGCGTTCACGACCTCGTGCCCGCGCCTCGGGGGCTGACATGACGACGTCGAAGAAATACGAGCGGATTGCCTTCGTGGCAGGACCGAGCGAGGAGGCCCAACAGGCCCTCGCCCAGCTCGTCGCCACCTATGGCAACCAGCCGTCCGACAAGGCCGACGTGGTGGTGGCGCTCGGCGGCGACGGCCTGATGCTGCAGACGCTGCACCGGCACATGCGCTCCGGCATCCCGATCTACGGGATGCATCGGGGCACCGTCGGCTTCCTGATGAACGAGTTCAGCCCGCACTCGCTGATCGACCGGCTGGAAGCGGCAAAGCTCACCGTCATCAATCCGCTCTTGATGCGCGCCACCGACATCCACGGCAAGGTGCATATCCATCACGCCATCAACGAGGTCTCGCTGTTCCGGCAGACCCATCAGGCCGCGCGGTTGCGGATTCTGGTCGACGAACACGAACGGATGGCCGAACTGATCTCCGACGGCATCATGGTGGCGACGCCTGCCGGATCGACCGCCTATAATCTTTCGGCGCAGGGGCCGATCCTGCCGATCAACGCCGCGCTGCTCGCGCTGACGCCGATCAGTCCGTTCCGCCCTCGCCGTTGGCGCGGCGCGCTGTTGCCCAACACCGCCTTTGTCGTGTTCGAGGTTCTCGAATCCGACAAGCGCCCGGTCGCCGCTGTCGCCGATCACGATGAGGCCCGCGACGTGCAGCGAGTCGAAATCATCGCGGACAAGACCATCTCGATCCGCATGCTGTTCGATCCCGGCCACAGCCTGGAAGAGCGCATTCTCAGCGAGCAGTTCGGGTTCTAATCCCCTGCGCCCGGCTTTCCCGGCCCGGCGTGGATAACCATTCGTTAACGGCGGCCGCATATAGTTAATGCGAGGTGTACCCTGTTTTCCCGGTGCGCCACCTCGGGCTGCGCATGTTCATTATCGACTTCAACAAGCTGCGGTTTCTCGTGTGCGACGACAACGCGCACATGCGGCGCATTCTGCGCACGCTGCTGCATTCGTTTGGTGCGCGCGAAGTCTATGAGGCGGAAGACGGCGCGACCGCGCTCGAAATGTATTCCCACTACGTCCCCGACATCGTCATCACCGACTGGTCGATGCCGATTTTCGACGGGCTCGAACTCGCGCAGATGATCCGCCAGCCGGACGGCGCGGGTAATCCTTACGCCCCGATCATCATGCTGACCGGCCACTCGGAAAAGCGCCGCGTCATGGTGGCGCGCGATGCCGGGGTCACGGAATTCCTGGCGAAGCCGATCTCCGCCAAGGGGCTTTATCAGCGCATCCTCAATGTCGTGGCCAATCCCCGGCCCTTCATCAAGACGAAAAACTACTTCGGACCGGACCGGCGCCGCAACACCAACGCCGCCTACATCGGCCTTGAGCGCCGCAGTGGCGGCAACGCCGAAATCATGCAGCAGCCCTCGCTGCTCGAAAAAGCCCGCTCCGGAAACTAGGAAAACTCATGGCCCGCAAGCCGCCAACAGAAATCAAGGTCGATACCTTCGCGGACCATCAGGTCATCTCGCAGCCCAATCCGCTGCGCAAGATGGTGCGGTATTCCGAAGAGAAGGACATCGACGATCCTGTCGCGCGCGCCGAAAAGGCACTCGCTAGCCTGTCCGGCGAATTCAAGGACTGGATGCAGGTGGAGTGTGATCGGCTGAGCGCGGCCTATGCCGCAATCGCGAGCGACGGACTGAACGGCGAGAATCGCGAAGAGCTTTTTCGCGCAGCACACGACATCAAGGGCGGCGCCGCGACGTTCGGCTTTCCCACCGCTGCTGCGGCGGCGGAAAGCCTGTGCCGGATCATCGAACATGCGCCGGATCTCGCTCAGGTGCCGGGCGAACTGATCAAACATCATGTCAACGCGATTCAGGCAATCTATCGCGAGCAGTCGCGGATCTCCGCCGTCGGCATGGCGGATGAACTGAGCAAGAAGCTGCGCGGCGTCGCGGACGAGTATCTCATCCACGTCAACCGCGACCGCCCCGAGCACCTCGAAGCAGTGCTTGCGCCGAGCATCGTGCCGGAAGGCTGAGATAATTTACGGCGTCGTCCCGGCGAAGGCCGGGACCCATCATCCCTGGATCATCAGCGTACGACGGAAACCACTCTCTTTAATTACAGAGAAACCGGTGGTTATGGGTCCTGGCCTGCGCCGGGACGACGATAGTAATTGACAGAAATAACGTCAGAAAGGATTACGCCGCGATGCGCCGGTCGTCGTACGTGTAATCGCGATATCTATGGTCGTCAGCGACATCTGCGTAGCGATCAGCGGCGTTGTCGTCTTCGGCCCGAGCATATTCCTCGACCGGAGCGTACTCCTTGACCCGGACATAGTCATAGTCCTCGACCCGGGTATAGTCCTCAGCCGATGCGTAGTGTTCAACCTCATCGTAGTGATCAACCGCCGCGTAAACTTCAGCGGCCTCGTATTCCTGCTGCTCCGGATACACCGCGTCCGGCTCGTACGTATAGTCGCGGATCTGTTCGGCGGCAGCGTGCGCACTCAGGGTGCCGACAAAATCCTCCGCCGCGAGATCGTCGCAGAACAGACGCGCTTCCTCGCGCGCCGACTCTGTCGCAAAGCGGCGCAGCAGGATCAACAGCGGCTCCGACACCGTTTCCGATGTCTCGCACTGCGTCAGCACACGCTCGACCATCCGCCGGCGCAGCCGCGTCGCGCCGGCGACCGTACCGATGAAACCGATTTCGTTGGACGCTTCGAGCGCGGCGCGGAAAGCGCGATAGGTCGATTCCGGCAAGCCGGCTTTCGCGAGCAGCGCGTTCAGGCTGCCGCCGCCGCGATCATGGACGATTGCGGCCACGCGGCTGGCCGGCAAACCGGACAACTCGACCAGCGACTCCTCGAACAGTTCGATATTGCCCGACAGCAATGCGCGCAGGATCAGCCCGGCATTGAGCTGGCCGATCGAGCGCAGATGACTGACCAGCGCGGTCATATCCGCGCCGCGCGTCTGGGCGGCGATGTTGACCGTGGAGCGCTCCATCGCCTCGCCTGCGATGCGCCGGGCGCGATCGGGGTGAAGCCAGTCGCGCGCGGCCACCAGTTGCATCAGCGTGTCAGAAAGCTTCTGCGCCAGCCCAAGCCGCACAGCAGCGGGCAATTCATCCATCGTCAGCAGTGACTCGCGGATCGCGGCGAGATGGCCGTGACGATCGGCGATGCGCGCCAACGAGAACGGGGCCAACTGGGCTGCGCGATTTTCAATCAATTCCAGTGCCGATGACGCACAGCCGACTTCCGCGATTGCCGCGCAAACCGACGGCGGCAGATCGAAGCGGCGCGCGATGGCGCATTGCGTCTCGGAATTTCCGGTCGCAACGATGTCCACGAGATCGGAGTCGAGCAGCAGCGGTGAATGTTCGAGAATGGAAACCGCGACCGAGGCCTGGTCGACGGCGAGCGCCGCGACGATGGCAGATGGCGCGTCCATCGAATGGGCGAAAATTTCAGCCATCGCCTGCCGAACCAGCGGCGACGCATCGTCGAGAAGCATCAGCAGCGCGCCTTCGGCGGCGGCGCGATCGTCTTCCGATAAATCGGAAACGAGCCAGGCGCGGGCCAGACACCGCGTCGCCTCTGCGCGCTCCCCTGCGGGAGCAGTGCGAACCCAACTAATAAACTGCCGAACGATCATGGGTGTTCCGGCTTACGCAACATGCCAAGGCACCGCGACGCGACGCCACTGTTACGAACCGTAAACCATGACACTTAAGAAAACGTTCACCATAAACGGCTGTGTTCGTTGATGTTTTGTTAACCCAACGGCGCCCGGAGTTATCCGCCGACAACGCGGCGGATCAACACCGCGATGGCTGCCGCGTACTCCTGCGCATCTTCGCCGGCATCGATGGCGAGCGCCGCGCGATCGAAGGCCGCTGACAACAGATCTCCGAGCGCCGCAAACGGCAAGCCACGCGTATCAATTGCCGCTTCGAGGCCGCTGCGCAGCGTGCGTGCTGCATTGTCCTCGTCGAGTTTTTTCATCTCTGCTAGGCCGAGAACCGAGGGTCCTTCGATCAACAGCAATCGCGTTCGTCCCGGCGCGCGCATGGCATCGAGATAGGCTGCGCTTCCGCTCAGCAGCGCATCGATGGGACTCAAACCAGCCGGCGCTTCCCGCTCGATGGCGCTGGCCACCGCGAGCGCCTCGTCCATGACGATGGCCCTGAACAGCGCGCGCTTGTCCTCGAAGTGATGGTAGAGCGCGCCGCGCGTAATGCCTGCTGTCGCGACGATTTCCGGCGTAGAGGTGTCTCCGTACCCTTTATCGACAAACAGGGACCGGGCCGCCTGCATGAGGGCTGCCCGGGTCTTCTCTGTCCGGTCGCGGTTTGAGCGCGGCAAATTCTTTGAATCGGACTCTTGCATACATACAGCCTGTATGTTATTTGCGATTAAACATACAGACTGTATGTTAACTGGCAAGGGATGACCACCATGAAAATCACCAGCTATTACCCCGTCATCATGACCCACGACGTGTATGCCACCGCCGACTTCTACACGGCGCATTTCGGCTTCGAGGAGAAGTTCCGAGCGGACTGGTACATCCATCTCCAGTCGAGCGCCGACGCCTCGGTCAATCTCGCCGTCCTGAATGGCAGCCACGAAACGATCCCGAAGGTCGGCCGTGGCCGGGTGTCGGGATTGCTGTTGAACTTCGAAGTCGAGGATCCCGATGAGATGTACTCCAAGGCAAAGGCGGCGGGCCTCCCGATCCTGATCCCGCTGCGCGACGAAGCCTTCGGGCAGCGCCACTTCATCACGTCGGACCCCAACGGCGTGCTGATCGACGTGATCAAGCCGATTCCGCCGAGCAAGGAATTCGCGGAACTTTATGCAGAGGGTTCACTGCCAACGTGAGTCGGATCAACGAGCTGCGATTCAAAGCTGAATCAAAGTCTCAGCTTTGAATTGCACTCCAGAACATCGACAGGCCCGCGACCAGCATCAGCCCGTCCATCAGCAGACGGAACGCGTCGGGATCGAGTTTCACCACGAAGCGCTTGGCGATGAAGGCGCCGGCGAACAGCGACGAGCCGGCGATCAATCCTTTCAGGATGATGTCGAGCGGCAGCGCGTCGAAGCGCTGGAACGTGATCGCCTTGCTGATGTAGATCGCCAGCGATCCGGCGGCTTCGGTGCCGAGTAGCCCGCCCTTGATGAGGCCGTAGGACATGAAGATCGGCACCGTAATGGGTCCGGTCGAAGCCACGATGCCGGTGAGATAGCCCGCGACCGCACCGATGATCGCGAGCGACCACAGCGGCAACGAGAAGTTATGCGCCACCATCCAGCGCCGCAGCGGGATCATCGCAATCAGGAACACACCGATGGTGACATCCACCACGCCCGGCGGCAGCGCGAGCAGCGTCCGCGCGCCAAGCGCTGCAGCGGGTACGCCCGGAATTGCGTAAGCGGCAACAGCCCGCCAGTCGACTTCCCGCCACCACGCGATGATGCGCGAAAGGTTCGCCATGATCGCCGCAATCGCCATGATCGGCACCGCCTGCTTCGGCCCGAAGGCGTAGGCAAGCACCGGCAGCAGCATGATCGAGGAGCCGGTGCCCACGATGCCGCTGATGATGCCGGCGGCGAAGCCGACGATGAGGATGAAGGCATAGATCAAGGGTATGGACCCGCGATGAGGTCGCTGACGTTATTGCAGCCGGCGGCGAGTCGCCTACCGCGATTTTACCCCTGCCCTTGTGCGAAAGATGTCCCGCGGCACGAAAAGTTACCCACTGAACACGCCGGTCGAATCGCTGAACAGTCCGAGGCCCTGCGAGGCCTCCGTCCGGGCCGCGCCGCCCGCCGGCATTGGCTTGGTCAGCGAGGTGTTGTTGCCCCACAGTTCGCGAACGGCGTTTGATACCGGCTCGGGGCGATCTCCAGTCTGATACAGCGAACGGAAAACTGGTTGGGCGGGCGTTTGTGACGCGACCTGCATGGGCGCAGCGTCGGGCGTGCGAACCTGCGGGAAGCTCGAGAGATAGGCCGCGTTGTCGATCGGCGCAGGTGCCGCCGCCATGCGCGAACCGGGCGTAACACCGGCAGCCGCCATCGCGGTGCGCGCCGTCTGGGAATTCGCCGCAGCGTCATAGCGCGACGTCAGCACCGAATAGACCTGCGAGACGCTGCGCGCACTGCCGTCGCGATTGTAGAAGATCGAGCGGTTGGCGGCCGCCGCACTCGGAAACATCGCGGGGCCAGACACACCCGGGCTGTCCTCGGCCTTCGAGATCAGCTTGGACGCGCCGCTGACGCCCATGAAATGCGCCATGTAAAGTTCGCCGTCGGTCGGGCGGCGGCCGATCATACCGGTCAGCTTGAAGCTGTTGGATTGCGTCAGCACGCCCGCCATTGCGGCGTTGGCGGCAGGATCGTCGCGCAGCTTCAGAATTTCATCGCGCGTGGCGGAATCGCTGACCGAATAACGGCCCGACCCGGATTTCGAGATCGCGTCGGCATACTTGCCGAAACCGAATGCGCTCCCCGCTTCCTTCACCGTCCCGAGCCAGGTCTGCTCGATGAACTGAAAAAGCCCCCGCGCCGACGATGTCGAAGCCTGCGCCTTGGGATTGAGGTTGGATTCGATTTTCGCAGCCGAAATCAGATACTCGAAGCTGGCGCCGGTCGCGCTGGCCGCATTCTTGATCGTGCCCGCGATTTTCGCGCGTGCAGAATCCAGCCCAGCACCGATGGTTGTCGAATCGACCGCCATGTTTGGCGTCCGCTCCCCTGAACGCGCTTAAATCCTTGAACGCGCCTGTCCTTGTTGTAGGGTCCACTTCTGCGGTTCAGGCACGGAATGCTGCGCAGCGTGCCGCATTTATGGTTAACAGGGCGTTAATGCCCTGGATGCTCGCCGGCTCGTGCCTGGCATCAGCAGCCATGCAGTCCTGGCATGATTTACGATCTAAGCTTTACGGTCCAAGCTTTGCAGGGGTTGTGAGCATGATCAACGCACTCAGTGCAGTCAGCGCGACATGGGCCTTCCTGGGGCTGATTGCTTGCTTGCTGATCGCATCGACCGCTCTGTTCTGGAGCATCGAGGATCAGCGGGCCAAGCGCCGGCTTCCGAAGGACTGACCCACGAGGGCCGTCCCTCCCGCCGCCCTCTAGCGATAGACCTTGGCGGGATCGAACACCTTGTCGGCGTCGATGAATGTCAGCCTCGCCTCGCCACCTTCACCGGTGACGGCGCGGTAGAAGCATGAGCGACGCCCGGTGTGGCAGGCCGCCCCGGTCTGCTCGACGCGAATCCATACTGCGTCCTGATCGCAGTCCATCCGCATCTCGATCACGCGCTGAACATGGCCGGAGCTTTCGCCCTTGCGCCACAGCGCCTTGCGCGAGCGGCTATAGTACCACGCCTCGCCGCTGGCGATGGTCTTGCGCAAAGCCTCGTCGTTCATGTGCGCGACCATCAGCACGTCGCCGGAGGCGGCGTCGGTGGCAACACACGTCACGAGGCCGGACGCGTCGAATTTGGGCTGAAACGTCAGCCCTTCTTCGACGTCATGCGAGTGGGTGTGCGATGAAGTCACGGTGTCACCTTGTCTGAGAAGGCGCGGACGCCTTCGTTCAAAGGCTTATACGCCGCGCACCATGTTGAGGAAACGGGCCTGCTCGTCAGGATTGTCCTGAAACACGCCGGTGAAGCGCGTCGTCAGGGTCTTGGCGCCTTCCTTGGCGATGCCGCGTACCGACATGCAGGTATGCTCGGCTTCCATCACCACCGCGACGCCGCGCGGCTTGAGGATGGCGTTGATCGCACCGGCGACCTGCGCGGTGAGATGCTCCTGGGTCTGCAGGCGATGAGCGAAGGCATCGACCAGACGCGCCAGCTTCGACAGGCCAACCACGCGATCCACCGGAGCGTAGGCGATGTGCGCCTTGCCGTAGAACGGCATCACGTGATGCTCGCAATGCGAATGGAAGTTGATGTCGCGCATCAGCACGAAATCGTCATAGCCCGCCGTCTCACCGAAGGTGCGGTCGAGGATTTCGGCGGGGCACTGGGTATAACCCTGAAACAGTTCGTCATAGGCTTCGACCATGCGACGCGGCGTATCGAGCAGGCCTTCGCGGGTGGTGTTCTCGCCGATATAAGCCAGCAGCGTTTTGACCGCAGCCTCGGCCTCGCTCCGGGACGGGCGAACCAGACCGGGATCGATGGCTGATGCCATGTAGTCGGAAGCAGGAATTTCGGATTTGTCCGCCGGCTTGCCGCTGCGGATCGGCTTGATGATCGCGTCCATTTCGTCTCCGTTCGACCGGCCCTTGTCCATGACAACCTCGATGGAGGGCCGGAGTGTCACCGGTTAGCCGCAGCAGCCAATAGAGCCGCCGGACGCCTATCCCGCATGTTCGCAGCAAATCCCAAGGAAATCCGTCTATATTTCCCCGCATCGCTGGAATGCAGGCGGTTTATTCCTGCATCCAGGTCATTATATAGGCTCAGAGCCGCGGCCGCCAAGGGCGGCAGCGGAAAGGGTCTCATGCAACAGCGAATTCGACCGCCATGCTGAACGACATCTACAACAAGAAAATCATCGAATTGGCGGGCAATATCCCACATCTGGGACGGCTTGCTGACCCGGACGCCTCGGCGACCGCCCATTCCAAGCTGTGCGGTTCGACCGTCAAGGTCGACCTCAAAATGCAGGACGGCGTGGTCAGCGATTTCGCCCACGACGTAAAGGCCTGCGCGCTGGGACAAGCCTCTTCCTCGATCATGGCCCGCCATGTGATCGGCGCGAACGCGACGGAGTTGCGCGAGCTGCGCGAGACCGTCCGCAAGATGCTCAAGGAAAACGGCGCGCCGCCCGATGGCAAGTGGGCGGACGTTGCGGTGCTTGAGCCGGTACGCGAGTACAAGGCGCGCCATGCCTCGACCATGCTGACATTCGATGCGGTGGTGGATGCCATCGGCCAGATCGAGGCAAAAGCCGGAGGCACCCTCGCCCCGGCGCAAGCCTGACGATTACTTCCGCTCAGCAGTAGCTGGTGCCGCGCCGCCGGTCGGCGCGTGAGCCTCAGCGGTTCGCGTTCCCGGGGCAAGCCGCGGACCCTTTTCGGCCGCGGCGGAAACCGAAATCGCAGGCGTGCTGACGGCAACAGCGGGTGTACTTGCAACGCGATCCTGCGCCTTCGGCGTCACGCTGCCCACGACATCGTCAGACCGCCGCTTGGCATCGGCCACCGTATCCAGAGTCACAAGATTGGTCAGGCGCAGTTCGTCCGCGGATAATTGATGCAACGGCTCCCACGGCGGGACGCTGAGCGCGAGCGACAACAGATCGCCGGTGCCGCCCATATCGAAGGTGTATTTCGCAAGTCGGCCGATATCGCGCTCGACGATCATCAAATCGTCGGCGGAGTAAGTCGCGGCCTTCGCATCGTCGGCGCGGTCGCCCATCCAGATCTGATGCACGCGCACGCGCGCGCCATCCGGCACATAGCGCGTATTGCCCGACAGCAGCAGGAACACGCACATCGATTCACAGTAGGCCTCGGGAATGATGTCGCGCCCGACGAGGCCCTTATTCTCGCGTTCGATCACGATGCCGACGGTGGTGCGCAATCCGAGATTGCGCCAGCGCCGCCCGAGCGCGATGGCGTCCAGCACCGATCCGCCGCTGGAATCGAGCACCACCGTGCTGCCCTTGAGATTGCGGCCCTTCGAGAATTCCTCGAACTGCGACGATGTATCAGAGGTGATGACGCCCACCGCCGAGATCCAGCCCGAGCAGTCCTGATCGCACGCGGGTGTCGCCCCGTGCCATTTGAAATTCATCGGAAGTTTGCGTTCTTCGAGAGTCGTCGCGGCGCGCACCTTGCTGCCGAGCATGGCGGAGCCAGGCAACGCAAGAAAAATGGCGGCAGCGCAAAGTCGCGCCCAGCCGCTCAATGCAAGCGACTTCACGACGAACAACGTAGTTCCTTCCCCGCCCCCGGGCCCACAACAGACCGGCCCGCTTTAAGACGATTCTGTCACGCAGGCGTAATCAAAGCGTAATGGCGGACGGGATTTGCGTCCATTCGACTTTTGCTGCGGCGCAGTCAAAATCGTGCGATAATCTGTGTAGTGTGGCGCGAAAGACAACATGTTGCGGTTCCCTGCGCGGGAACTCATCATCCGGACGCCAGCAAATCCGGCAAGCGCTCGAAAATCCGGCAAGGCAACCTCATGAAACATTCCATCCGATGCCCCGATTGCGCCGGCGGACTTCAGAATCTGCCGCGCAACGCCGGCCGCGGAATGATCTGGATCTATCGCCACACGCTCTCGCCGCTGATCGGCTTCAACTGCCGCCATCTGCCGACCTGCTCGGTCTACGGCGACGAAGCCATCGGACGGTTCGGCCTGTGGGCGGGCGGCTGGATGACGCTGGCGCGGCTGTTGCGCTGCCAGCCCTGGGGAACATCCGGAATCGACAACGTGCCGAGCGCTCTCTCCGCCGATGCACGCTGGTATCTGCCGTGGCGCTACGCACGATGGCGCGGCGTCAACGAGGGCAATTAGAACGTCGCGCAACTCGCGCGAACCGTCGTCAGCACCGACTCCTGCCGGAACGTCCGCTTGTAGGCCTCCGCGATCGCGCCGAGATTCGCGCGCGGTGAAGTCGGCGAAGGCGGCATCGCTGACACCGACGCGGTTGCCGATGTTGCGGCCGAAATACATTTCAGCCGTTGCCATCGCCTGCGCGGGCCGCATGCATGCCGGCGGCAGCGATGCACAGCCGGACAACATGATGACGGCCAGCAGTCCGAACAGACAACGCATGAAATTCCCCGCCCCCGTAATGCGAGAGCAGCTTAGGCCGGAACGCGATTCAAGTCATCGCCGCGAGAGAAACACCGTGATCAGCGCCAGCACGAGGAAACCGACGCCGACATAGCCGACCGCGTAATACATTTCGTGCGAGAAAAGAAAGCCGCCGATACCCGACCCGATGGCCTGGCCGACATAAAGCCCCGACGTGTTCAGCGAGACCGTGGCGCTCGCGAACAACGGCGCCGCGCCGGCAAGCCGGACCTGTTGCATCGAGTTGGCCGATGAGAACGCCATGCCCCAGGGGACCATCGACGCCAGCATCACCGGAACCAGGCCCGCGCCCAGCGCCCACATCGCAATTC
This sequence comes from Afipia massiliensis, assembly GCF_014203115.1. Lineage (GTDB taxonomy): Bacteria > Pseudomonadota > Alphaproteobacteria > Rhizobiales > Xanthobacteraceae > Afipia > Afipia massiliensis. Next base: position 893,642 of record NZ_JACHIJ010000002.1, read on the forward strand.
CAACCAGCAGCATCGCAATCGCCGTCAGTGACGTCCGGTAGGCGCCCCACGTATCGACCACACGGCTCGCGATCACGTTTCCGATGAAGCCCATCACGCCGTAAATGCCGAACGCGATGATCGCCAGTTGGGAGCTTCCGCCGAGTTTCTCGAACAACGGCCCCAGATACGTGAACACCACGAACTGGCCGGACGTCTGCAGCACGGTGATGACGAGCAGCAGCACGATCAGTGGATTGCGCGCGAGATCGCCCCACGTCTTGAGATCGACCGGCGTACCGACAAGGCCGCCGGGAATCCGCCAGATGAGAAGCGCCAGATTCAAAAGCGCGATAACGCCGATACCGCTATAGGCGACGCGCCATCCGATATGGCTCGCGACATAGGCTACCAGCGGCAGTCCCACCGCCAGCGCCAGCGACCAGCCGAGAAACACATAGGACATCGTGCTGCCGCGCCGCTCCGGCGGCACCATCATCGCCGCCGTGCCCGCCGCCTGCGGCGTGAACAGCGCGGCGACCGCCAGCATCACCAGCCGGATTGCCATCAGTGTCGCGTAGTTGGGCGCAAGCATGGAGGCAAACTGCGCGGCGGCCATGATCGCCACAGTCACCGACAGCAGAACCCGCCGATCAAAACGGCTGGTCAGCCACGCCGACACCGGCGAGCAGATGCACAGCACAATTGCGCCAAATGTAATGAGCAGTCCTGCTTCATGAATCGAGACGCCGAATTCGCGCGACAGTTCCGGCAGCATTCCCGCCGGCGCGAGGATACTCACGCCGGTGATAAAATTGCCGAGCATCAAGGCTGTGGGGGCAAAGCGTTTCACGCCGCGGTGTTAGCACACGAACGGTTAAATGCAATTGCATGAAAGCCATGCGTGCGGGAGATCACACAACGCCCTGATGTCTCTCGCGATAGGTCCGCGTCTTCATGCGGTTGCCGCACAGGGTTGAAACGCACCAGCGGCGCGTCGCCGGCTTCGATCGATCGTAGAAAATCCGGCGGCATTCGTCCGAGGCGCACATCTTCAGGCGCGCCAGCGTCCCGTTCGCACCGGCGTTGTACAGCTCCGCGATCACCACCGATAAGCCGGCCAGCGCATCGTCCCGCACAGGGCGCAATGTCATCCCGCCGTCACGCACCTCGACGGCGAGCGGAAAATGTTGCGTCATCCGGTTGAGTGACCGACCCAGGGTCTTGTTCTTCAACCGCTCGCCTAGATCGCATTGCAGATAGTCGCGCACGCTGGAGCGAAGCTGAAGCGCGGCAGCGAACATCGCGGGCCTGATCTTTCCGCCGGAACCCAGCTTCCGCTCCGCCAGCCACGCTGCGAGCCCCGCCTCGGTGCTGAGTTCGTCGCTCTGTGGATGCTGCACGCCGTGATGCGTGAACCGGCGCAGGTCGAGCGTGTTGGCGAAATCGTAGAGATTGGCCAATTCGTCCGGTACCTTGAACTTTCGCGACGCCTTCAACACAGAAACTCCTTCGACACGACTAAACCATTTTTAATGGTTGACATCAACCGACACCATCTTGATATTTATACTGGTCTGAACAAAAAGAGCTGCGCACTGGCAGCCCCAGGGAGAAACCATGACCAACGATCGAACGATCTCCAGTCCCGGCGTGTTCTACGGCTGGTTCGTGGTCGCGGCCGCGTTCACCGTAATGATGCTGGGTTTCGGCAGCGCCTATACGTTCAGCGCATTCGTCGAATCCCTGCAGCGCGACTTCGGCGCGTCGCGCGGTTCGGTGTCGCTGGTGTTCTCGCTGGCGGGCTTTCTCTATTTCGGATTGGGGATCGTCAGCGGCCCCCTCGCCGACCGCTGGGGGTCCCGCCGCCTTGCCATCGCGGGCATGATCCTGATCGGGCTCGGCCTTGCCGCTGCAAGCCTCGCGCGCAATCTCACCGAAGTCTATATCGCTTACGGGCTTGGCGTCGGCCTCGGTGTCGGCGCGTCCTATGTGCCGGCCATCGGCGCGGTGCAGCGCTGGTTCGTCAGACGCCGCGGTTTCGCATCGGGATTGGCCGTCAGCGGAATCGGTATCGGCACGCTGATCATGCCGCCGCTCGCCGCCTTCTTCATCGACACGCTTGGATGGCGCACCGCCTATCTCGTTCTCGGCGGCCTCACCGCCATCCTCGGCGCCGGCATGGCGCTGCTGATCGAAAACGATCCGCGCGACCGCGGCCTCGGTCCCGATGGCGACGCCGTGCAGCCGGGCGTTCAGTCGATGACACCGGCGGGCGCCTCGGTCGGCGAAGCGGTCCGGTCACGACAATTCATCAGTCTTTACATCGCGTGTCTGATTTGCTCGTTCGGCGTGTTCGTGCCGTTCGTGCATCTCGTTCCCTATGCGATCGACCATGGCGTGACGAAAGCGTCCGCCGTGCTGCTGCTGGGCGTGATCGGCGTCGGCAGCACCGTGGGGCGTTTCTTTCTCGGCGGCCTCGCCGACCGGATAGGCCGCCAGACATCGCTGCTGGTAATGTTCGTGGGCATGGGGCTGGCGCTGGCGATCTGGGCCGTCGCGGCCGGCGTCTGGTCGCTCGCCGTCTTCGCATTCGCCTACGGCGTGTTCTACGGCGGCTGGGTCGCGGTTCTGCCCGCCGTCGTGATGGATTACTTCGGCGGCCGCAATGTCAGCGGCATTATCGGTATTCTTTATACGAGCGTTGCATTCGGCACCCTGATCGGCCCCAGCGCCGCCGGTTTCGCGTTCGACGTCAGCGGCAGCTACATGCTGCCGATACTGGCCAGCGTCGCGGCGAACATCGCCGCCGCCGGGATCATGATGGCGATGTCGAAGGCCACAGCACCGGCCTAGCCGGTATGGCCTAAAATCAGCGGTTTCACTGGAAACTGAAACATTGCACCGCCTGAATCCGCTGCTATACAACGGGTCCACCGCTTACCTGCGCCCGTTCGCAGGAGTGAGCCACAGGAGAACGACATGACAGACAAAGACCCTGCCGCGCCTGCATTGAAGTACAGCCTCGCGAATCTGAAGCCCGTCGAATCGACCAAGGTGACCGTCACCTTTCCTGATGGCGCGCAGCGCGAATTTCCGAAAAACACCACCGGCCTCGACATCGCCAAGGGCATCTCGCCCTCGCTCGCCAAGCGCACCGTCGCCATGGCGCTGGATGGCGAAGTGGTCGATCTGTCCGATCCGATCACGCGCGACGCCAAGATCGAGTTTATCAACCGCGACGATCCGCGCGCGCTGGAACTGATCCGGCACGACGCCGCGCACGTGCTGGCGGAGGCCGTGCAGGCGCTTTGGCCCGGCACGCAGGTCACCATCGGCCCGGTGATCGACAACGGTTTCTATTACGACTTCTTCCGCAACGAGCCGTTCACGCCGGAAGATTTCGCCGCCATCGAAAAGAAAATGCGCGAGATCATCGCGAAGGATCAGCCGTTCACCAAGGACGTGTGGGACCGCGAGAAGACCAAGCAGGTGTTCCGCGACAAGGGCGAGGCCTTCAAGGTCGAACTGGTCGATGCCATTCCCGGCAACGAGCCGATCAAGATCTACTATCAGGGCGACTGGTTCGATCTCTGCCGCGGCCCGCACATGACCTCGACCGGCAAGGTCGGCAACGCCTTCAAGCTGATGAAGGTGGCCGGCGCGTACTGGCGCGGCGACAGCAACAATCCGATGCTGACCCGCATTTACGGTACCGCATTCGCCAAGCAGGAAGAACTCGACGCTTATCTCAAGCAGCTTGAGGAAGCCGAGAAGCGCGACCACCGCCGCCTCGGCCGCGAAATGGACCTGTTCCATTTCCAGGAAGAAGGCCCGGGTGTCGTGTTCTGGCACGCCAAGGGCTGGACCGTGTTCCAGGCGATCATCGCTTACATGCGCCGCCGCCTCGCGGGCGACTACGACGAGGTGAACGCGCCGCAGATGCTCGACAAGTCGCTGTGGGAAACCTCGGGCCACTGGGAATGGTATCGCGAAAACATGTTCGCGGCGCAGTCGGCCGGCGACGAGGCGGAAGACAAGCGCTGGTTCGCGATCAAGCCGATGAACTGCCCCGGCCACGTAATGATCTTCAAGCACGGCCTGAAGAGCTACCGCGAACTGCCGATCCGTATCGCCGAGTTCGGCGTCGTGCACCGTTACGAGCCATCGGGCGCCATGCATGGGCTGATGCGCGTGCGCGGCTTCACGCAGGACGACGCGCATGTGTTCTGCACCGAGGACCAGCTTGCGGAAGAATGCCTCAAGATCAACGAACTGATCCTGTCGACCTATGCCGACTTCGGCTTCGACGGCGAACTGACGGTGAAACTCTCGACCCGTCCGGAAAAGCGCGTCGGCTCGGATGAGGCGTGGGATCACGCCGAAACCGTGATGGCGAAGGTGCTCGAACAGATCGCGGCGCAGGGCCACAACCGCATCAAGACCTCCATCAATCCGGGCGAAGGCGCGTTCTACGGGCCGAAGTTCGAATACGTGCTGCGCGACGCTATCGGCCGCGAATGGCAGTGCGGCACCACGCAGGTCGATTTCAATCTGCCGGGCCGGTTTGGCGCATTCTACATCGACGATCACTCCAACAAGGTGACGCCGGTGATGGTCCATCGCGCCATCTGCGGATCGCTGGAGCGCTTCACCGGCATCCTGATCGAGCACTTCGCCGGCCACTTCCCGCTCTGGCTCGCACCGGTGCAGGCCGTGGTCACCACCATCACCTCCGATGGCGACGATTACGCGCGTGAAGTGCTTGCTGCCTGCCGCAAGGCGGGACTGCGCACCGAGATCGATCTTCGCAACGAGAAGATCAACTACAAGGTGCGTGAGCATTCGCTGGCGAAGGTCCCTGCTCTCCTCGTGGTCGGCAAGAAGGAAGCCGAAAGCCGCGCGGTCTCGATCCGCCGTCTCGGCAGCGAAGGCCAGACCGTGTTGCCGCTCGACGAGGCGCTCAAGTCGCTCGCCTATGAAGCGTTGCCGCCGGACCTGAAGCGGGCAAACGCCTGAACGGCGGAAAACATTTATGAGGCCTCTTTCTTTAGAGGCCTCATAAACTACAAACCTTGTTATCGCGGTCTGGATTGCCGATATCAGCGTCGTGCACCTCGATGGTGCGCCAACAGCCCGGATCCTACATGCTTTATGCCATCGACCTCCTGACCACGCGCCGATCCATCAAGCCGATCGAGATGAGCGGCCCCGGCCCCTCGCCCGCGGAGTTGGAGAAAATCCTGACCGTCGGCGCGCGCGTGCCCGATCACGGCAAGATCGTGCCGTGGCGCTTCATCGTGTTTGAAGGCGATGCACGAACCCGCGCCGGCGAGATTTTCGCGAAGGTATTCCGCGCCAAGAACGTCACCGCGACGCCGGATCAGGTCGAGGCCGAGAAGAAGCGCTTTACGCATGCGCCGCTCGTCATCGCCGTGGTGAGCAGGACGTCGAAGCATCCCAAGGTGCCGGTCTGGGAGCAGGAATTGTCGGCCGGCGCCAGCGCCATGAACATCGTTAACGCCGCGCATGCGCTGGGCTATGTCGCGAACTGGCTGACCGGCTGGATGGCGTTTGACCGCGACGTGCTCACCGCGCTGGGCCTGTCGCCGGATGAGAAGCTCGCGGGCTTCATCCATATCGGCAAGGCCGAGCGGCCGACCGACGACCGCCCCCGTCCCGCGCTTAGCGATATTGTGACGCGGTTCTAGGTCACGCTGCCTGCGAAGCGCGATCACCGAACTTTCCGAGCAGTGCGCTGACTTCCGATGCCGGACGCGCGGCGCTGAACAGAAAGCCCTGTACCTCGGTGCAGCCTTCGGCGCGGAGCCAGTCGAGCTGATCCACGGTCTCGACGCCTTCGGCGGTCGTTGAAATGTTGAGGCTGCGGCCAAGCCCGGAGATCGCCCGGATGATGGCGACGCAATCGGGCCGCTCGGCAAGGTCGCGTACGAACGACCGGTCGATCTTGATCTTGTCGAACGGAAAACTGCGCAGATAGCTCAGGCTGGAATAGCCGGTGCCAAAATCGTCCATCGAAATGCGGACGCCGAATTCGCGCAACTGATGCAGGATTGCGAGGTTGGCCTCGCTGTCCGCCAGGAAAATCGACTCGGTGATTTCGAGCTCGAGCCGCAGCGGCGACAGACCGGACTGCGCGAGCGCCGTGAACACCGCCTGCGTCAGGTTGCGGCTTCGGAACTGCGCCGCCGACAGATTGACGGCGACCTTGATGTCCGAAGGCCACGCCGCCGCCTGCGTGCAGGCTTCGCGCAAAACCCATTCGCCGAGCGGGACAATCAAGCCGATGTCCTCGGCGACTGGAATGAAATCGGCCGGCGAAATCATGCCCTTCTCGGGATGCTTCCAGCGCAACAAGGCCTCGAAGGACACGATGCGGTCCTGCGCCAGATCGACCAGCGGCTGATAATGCAGTTCGAACTCGCCATTGGCGAGCGCATGGCGCAGATCAATCTCCATGTCGCGACGCCGCTGTGCGTGGCGGTCCATTTCCTTCTCAAAGAAATGGTGCACGCCGCCGCCCTCCGACTTGGCGCGATACAGCGCCATGTCGGCGTTGCGCAGCAGTTCTTCCCCGCTGTCACCGTCCCCTGGCGAGATAGCGATGCCGATGCTGGCGCCGATGACCACTTCGAGGCTGTCGATCTGGTAAGGCGCGCTGAGGGTTTCGATGATGCGGATGGCCTGGTCGCTGATCTCGATCGGCGACGCGCCGGTCCCGAGAATGATTGCGAATTCGTCGCCGCCGAGCCGCGCCACCAGATTGTCGCCGCGCACATTGGCCACAAGCCGCTGCGCCACCTGCGTCAGCAGCCTGTCGCCGGTCGGATGGCCGAAGGAATCGTTGACGTTCTTGAACAGGTCGAGATCGATGCAAAGCACCGCGATGGTCTTGTTGACGAGGCGGCTGCGCTCGAGGTCCTGCCGCAATCGTTCCTGAAACATCACGCGATTTGCCAGATTTGTCAGCCCGTCGTGGTGCGCCATGTAGGCGATCCGGGCCTCCGCCTTGCGGCGCTCGGTAATGTCGACCGCGGACACCAGAAAACTGTCGCGGTCCTGGAATGTCACACGACGACCGAATGTCAGGACCTCGATCTCGCTGCCGTCTGCCTTCAAATGCCGCCAGTTGCGGCCGGAATTGTACACGTCGCCAACCCCGACCAGCGCGCGGGAATGCTCTTCCCATTCGTCTCTCGGCCAGAGATCTTGCAACTCCATGGAGAGAAACGTCGCGCGGTCATAACCATAGTGACTCACGGCGGCATCGTTCACGCTGCGAAACTTCCGCGTCTCCACGTCAAACACCCACATCGGCATCGGATTGCTTTCGAACAACAACCGGAACGATTGTTCGCGCCGCTTCATATCCGTGACATCGGTCAGCGACAGCGCAAGCATGTCGCCGACCGGCGCTGCGCTGATCTTCAGCGTGCTCGTGTCATCGCTCACTTCGAACTGTTCGCCGATCCCGTCACTGACCACGGCGCACAGCCTGCTGAAAACTTCCGGCGCGCAGAGCGCGTGCGTTCCGGAACTCAGTCTGCGCCAGCGCAGTTCGTCCGGAGGCAACCGAAGAAGGCGCGCGGTACCTTGATTAAGGTGGACGATCTGGAAATCGGCGGGCTTTCCGTCCGCGTCACGAATGGTCGCCAGCGACAGGACACCGTCACCGGCTGCGGAGAAGACTGCGTCGAGCAAATTGTACTGAAGGCCGCGCCGGTTCACATAGACGCTGGTCATGGTGCCGCCCCACCGTGAGGCAACCGGCAGCGCAAAGACGTCGTAAATCTGGACAAGACCGTCGCGGACGCAATGGGCCGTCGCCAGATACGGCTTGCCGCTCCGTCGCGCGCTCGCAACTGCTTCGCTCAGGATCAACGCGCAGTCGGGCGGAAACGCATCGAGCGTGGTGTCCTGGATTTCGGTTTCCAGCCACTGCTCGACATAACGGCCGGCGCGCGAGACCTTGAACGCAACGCCCTCGTCCTTGATGAGCATGATATGGTCGGCCAGGCGGCCAAGACTGCCCAGCATGACGTCCTCAAAGAAGGGCAGATCTTTTCCGGGCTTGAGCGCTGCCTGCCATTTCCGGCGCAGAACAGAAACGTCGCTGAATAATTCCGGATCTGACGTCTTCTTCGATTTCGCGACGGCAACCACAGCACACCCCATCCCATCGACACGGCTTTCTGTCGTGTCAGCGGACGGTATCCAATGCAGCGACGCTTAAGGCTGCGTAAACGCAGCGCGCCGACGGCGCCGATGTGTGGTTTGTGAAAGTTCTAAGTCGTTTGATGGTTAGTGCGTCTTAGAAACTATGACAGATTTAATACAGCTTATCGCGCGACGACTTCGACTTCGCCGTCGACCCCGTTGCTGACATTGAACGGGCGCTCGAACACCTTGCCTTCGTTCTTTGCGATCACGCGGTACTCGCCTTCCGAAAGGATGACCTTCGGAAACGCGCCGTTGTATTCCTTGATGACGTCGCCCGCAGGCGTGATCACCGACCACGCGGTATTGGCCAGCGCTTCACCGCCCTTGTCGCTGACCAGCTTGAGCGTGATCACCGCCGCGCGGTGCGTGCAGGTCACGTCGGTCAGCTTGCCGGCCTGGATGCGAATATCCGAACGCACCACCGAGTTCGCATCGCCGTAGTTCGAGATGATGTAGTACGTCCCTTCGGGCACCAGCAGCACATCGCCGGCGGCGACGTTCTGCGCCAGCGGCGCGCGCTCGCCGACTTCGAACTGGCTGCCTTTGTAAATCGAGAACGTGATCTGTCCCTGCGGGATCTTGGTGGTACCGACACGGCCTTCGATGCGAAGGCCGCCGGCGGGAAGATCGAACTGTTCGCGCAACGTATCGTTGCGCAGCGTCACCGGACGAACCGCGCTGACGAGGCCAAGCGACGCGTGAACGACATAGCCGCCGGGCGCCAGGACGATGTTCGGGGTGGCGGTGCGGTCTTCGCGCACCAGCTGAAACGCGCCGCTCGCGTCGGGCTTGTCGGAGTAGACACGCCACACCACGCCGTTGCTGACCGACGGCAGATCTTTTCCGAATCGCGCGGTCAGCGCGAGGACACCTTGCTGCGGCGTCGGCGCGGGCTGCGGCGGCAATGCGGTGGTGACCGGCGGCTGCGTCAGCGTCGCGGGAAATCCCGGTGCTGCGGCGGGACCGGACGGCGGCGCGAGACTGATCGCGGGGCCTGACGGCGTCGGCGTCTCGGGCACATTGGCTGGGGGAATGGGCGGCGGCGCATCGCCGACGAACTGCGCGGCCGCAGGCTGCGCAACCACAATCGCGAACAGACACGCCAGCGCATGCATCCATGCCAATGCGTAACGACGCAAAGGATCCATGGAGCCTGTCCGCGCACCGCGGACGGCTGTCCTGCGGCTGTGTCCGGGGGCTGTCATGGCGGAGGTTTTTCACCGAAACGAGGCAAATTCAAGCCTGACAACGGCCTTGACGGGTTTTCAGGAGCCGCTATCCGGGGAATAGCGGCTTCTGTCCCGGCAGAAGCCGCGCTACAGTCACATTTCCTGAGTACGCGAGACGCGTGTCCCCGGCACAATCACACCCATTTCGCGTTCTCATGACCAAATCCGGTCGAAGGCGACCGATTCGCCGTCATGAGACCTCAGGAGACGGACGTTGCTCGAAAGTTTGATGGGATTCCGCCACAACGGCGCAAGGAACAAGATGGAGCTGGGGGCGGCAGTCACGAAGAAACCGACGATCGGGCTCGCGCTCGGCGGCGGCGCGGCGCGCGGGTTCGCGCATATCGGCATCCTGCGCACGCTGCTCGCCAACGGCATCGTTCCGGACATCGTGGTCGGTACCTCCATCGGCGCCGTGGTCGGCGGTTCCTATGCCGCGGGACATCTCGATACGCTGGAAGCGTGGGCCAAGGGACTCCTGCCGCGCAATATCTTCAGCTATCTCGACATCCGCCTCAATGGCTCGGGCCTGATCGGCGGCAGCAAGCTCGCGGCCCAGCTCGAGGCGTCATTCGGCGGCACCTACATCGATGAACTTCCGCTGAAGTTCGCGGCGGTCTCCACCGAGGTCAATACCGGCCACGAAATCTGGATCACTAACGGAAAGCTGGTCGATGCGGTGCGTGCGTCCTACGCCCTGCCCGGCATCTTCGAGCCGGTGCTGATTGGCGAGCGCTGGCTGGTGGACGGCGCGCTGGTCAATCCGGTGCCGGTATCGGCAGCGCGCGCGCTCGGCGCGGAAATCGTGATCGCCTGCAACGTCTCGACCGACGTGTTCGGCCACGGCACCCTTATCTCCGCGCACGGCAAGGTCGCGGAAGAATCCACGCCATCGGCTGAACCCGCAGTGCCGGAAAAGCGCGGCTTCGGAAAGTTCTTCTCGGCAGAGAAGACCGTGAAGCGGGAATTCTTCGGCAGCGCCGGACGTCCGGGAATTTCCACGGTGATGGTCGAGGCCTTCAACATCATGCAGGACCGCATCACGCGCTCGCGCCTCGCGGGCGATCCGCCGGATGTTCTGATCTCGCCGCGCGTCGGCAAGGTCGGATGGTTCGACTTCCATCGCGCCGAGGAAATCATCAACCACGGCACGCGGGCCGCTGAGCGCAACATCGAATCGATTCAGGAAGCGATCAACCTGCTGACCCCGACATCAAATCAGACGCCGGGCACCGCGCAACCGACGCAGCCTTAACGGCTGCGTCTCGCAAGGAAGCTGTCAGGCCGTCTTGATGTAGTCCTGCAGCGCTTCCTGCTCGCGCTCGAACTCCGCAACGCGCCACTTCACCACGTCGCCGATTGAAATCAGCCCGACGATCCTGTCGTTATCGACGACGGGCAGATGCCGGAATTTTCCTGACGTCATGACTTCCATGATGGCGGACACGGTGTCCGATTCATGACAGGTGATGACCTTCGACGTCATCACGCCGCGCACAGGTTCTTCGAGCACGCCAGCACCGCGCTCACCCAGCACACGGACAATGTCGCGCTCGGAGAGGATGCCGTCGATTTTCTGACCGCTCATCACCATCACAGCGCCGATACGGCGCTCTGTGAGAATCTTGATTGCTGCTGAAAGCTTGGTGTCGGGCGATACGCTGATCACCTGGTGGCCCTTGCTACCCAGAACTGCTCGAACCGTCATTGTAGCCTCCCGAAAATCCGACCACATCGCGCTGCTCTTGATGCCGAACGCAGTGAGGTCTTTAATTTTGCTGCCGAGTCAAACAACGTATCGTCTGATTGGTTTCGCGCGTCTCCGATATTGCCTGACCGGATGATGGAGCAAATACCACCGGCTCGCAAGGCGGCGCATGGGACCGCATGGCAGCCCGCGCGGCAGGAGATCGGACGCCGGTCAGTCTGCCGCAGGCGGCAAGACGCGCGCATTATTGTCCTGCATGATGGCGCGCGGCACCGGATCGAACAATGAAAACAACAGCAGGCCTGCGACAAAACCGCCGATATGCGCCTGCCACGCAATGCTCTGCGCGGATGCGCCGATGGCGATCGCGCCTAAACCGGTGATGATGTTGAGGCCGAACCAGACCGCGAGGAATCCGAGCACACTTGGATTCTTCAAAGACCGCATCAGCGAGAGCGCCGGCACTCTTGCCGCCGCTTCCGCATCGCCGCGACGGAACGACAGGAAACTTCCATGCTGGAAGGCGAAGCGGATCGCAGCCGCCATCATGCCCGATACCGCCGCCGATGCGCCGATCATCGGTGCGACCTCGTGCTGGTGGGTCACCAGATGGGCGAACGCACCCGCAATCGCGGTGACGGCGAAAAACGCGAAGAACCGCGTGGTCCCGAACCGGCGCGCGACCGCGCTGCCGAACGGCAGCATCCACAGCATATTGAAGGCGATGTGGGTGAGATCCGCATGCAGGAAGGCATAGGTCAGGAACGTCCATATTTCCGCGCCGACGCCGCCGGGAAACCGTCCCGCCAGCACGGACGCGTCGTAACGCGCGGGCACAAAGCCGAAAGTCCAGATCACTTCCGCGTCGGTGGCGAGCGGCAACAAGGCGCGCAAGCCGTGGATGCCGGCCATGATGACGAGCAGCGCCGTCATGCCGAACGGAATGGTCAGGATCGGTTCGCGGGGGGATTCACGAGAGTCCAAGGGCGCACAATGTCCGGAGCGAAACTACCTCTTGAGATAGGCGGCTTTGGCCATGCGGTGCAAGCGGCAGGATTGAGGCAACGCAAAAGAAAAGGGAGGGCTTGAAGGCCCTCCCTTGGTCGTACCGGTCTTCTTGTACGGACTTTCGAGTGAGAGCGCTGCTTCACGCTCCGGGCATCCCCACCCCTCCCCGTACAATGACCAGATCGTTTTTCCGCCGCCTGTCGTTCAACCTTGAGTTCGCCACCGCCGATCCCTGGAGAAGACCGGCGACTTGGAGTGCTTAGATACTAGGTGAGATACGTTGATCCACGAAGCTCGTAGTTAATTTAACGTTAATTTAGCAAACCAGCCCGGTTGAGCGACGAATCCCGGTTCCGGCATAGACGCTGCACTTCAAGTCCCGCACAACAGAAAGGGGCCTCGCGGTGCCTGAAATCGGGACAAATCTGTCCCGCCTCGTCCGCGGGATAGAGCGATGAAGCATCCAGCAAGCCGGGAATTTTACGCCTATTGGGACGAGAAGCGCGCCGGCGCTGCCGCGCCCGAACGGAGCGATCTGGCGCCCGATCAGGTCCGGCATCTGCTCGGCGACATCTTCGTCCTGTCCTACGATGCCCTTGCCGAGTACCCGTTCAGGGTGGCCGGAACCCGGATGTGCGCCCTGCTGGGCCGCGACCTGAAAGGGCAGAGTTTCACCAGCCTGTTCCGCGACGCCGATCGCGAAGAGATCAAGGACATCCTCGGGATTGTGGCGGAGGAAACCCAGGCCACCGTGGTTGGCGTGACCGCGCTGGCTCCGGACGAAACCCGAATTCATCTCGAACTGCTGCTTTTGCCGTTCAGCGCCCGCTCCCACAGCCCGGTCAGCCTGACCGGATCGCTGGCGCCCCTCAGTCCCATCGAGGGCACGCAGACCTACGGCACCCTGAAAGATTTCAGCGTGACGTCCTGGCGTCATCTGCAACAGGATCGCAACCGCCCGCGCGCGCTGCGGAAGTGGTCGCTGATCCGCGGCCTGACCGTCTACGAAGGCCTGCGCTAGTATCCCGTATCCGACGTTCGCTTCATTCCGCAGCGCCTTCCGAGCGTCGCACTTCGTTAGGGCTAACGCATCGTTAACCCAGACAGCCGTAAGGTCCATCATACCGAAAAACCGGTCGACCGGTGTTGATGATGGCGTTGGTGCAAAGACAATCAATTCGTCCGTCCGCTCAGGAGCGGCGACGTTTTCAGCGCGTGAAGGTTCATTTGCTCGGCCGCTACATGCTGGCGGACCGGCGCGAGTTTCCATGCCAGGTCATCAATATGTCCCCCGGCGGCCTCGCCATGCTGGCGCCCGGCATCGGCAATGTCGGCGAACGCGTGGTGGCGTATCTCGATCATATCGGCCGCGTTGAGGGCAAGATCACCCGCCTGCTCGACAATGGCTTTGCCATGACGGTCGGCGCGACGCCCCGCAAACGCGACAAGCTCGCAGCCCAGCTCACCTGGCTTGCCAACCGCCAGATCCTCAATTTGCCGGAAGACCGCCGCCACGACCGTATCGTGCCGCGCAATCCGATGTCGGTACTCAAATTCGATGACGGCCGGGCCCTGGCCTGCCGGATCATGGACCTGTCGCTGTCCGGTGCGGCCCTTGCCGCAGAAATCAAGCCGCTGGTCGGCGAGGCGGTCACCCTCGGCCGCGTGCAAGCCCGGGTCGTCCGTCACCTCGAAGAAGGCTTCGCGATCGAGTTCGTTCACGCGCAGCTTCCCGAGACTGTCGAAGACAACGTAAGCGCGCAGTAAAGAGCCGCGGTTACCAGTTTCTGATTTTTGAGACCAATCAGGGCGATACCCACATCCGGGTGTCGCCCTGAAGCTTTTTGCGCGCCGGTTTGATCGATCGATCCCGACCCTCCCCACCGCGAAAATATCCGCACTATCAGCGGATTAGACCAAGATAGATAAAATTTGAATCAATTGCAGTTATTTCAAATTTTAATTTCATTTTACTAAAGTATAGATCGAAGTATCTCCAGTTTTTACTTGCCTTTGCTTCAATTGTACTTCGTCGACTTAGCCGCGGCGAAAATCCTTTGTGTGAAAAGTGGTCCCAACAAGAAACGGGGGCCACAATGTTTTCAATTCGTGGACGGGGAGTTGGTCTGGCGATTGCTGCCAGCCTGTTGGGGATGACGGTTGCGGCGCATGCCGCAGGCGAACGAGTGCTATATGCCAGCCTGGGCGACACGACGCGTGCGCCGATCGGCTGGGTTGAATTCTGCGCCGACAATCCGCGCGATTGCCGGGGCGGCGCGACGCAGGCCCGCGACATCGTGATGACGCAGGCGGCGTGGAAAGATCTGCTGCGGGTCAATCGCTGGGTCAACGAGACCATCAAGCCGATGACCGACATCGATCATTGGGGCGTCATCGAGAAGTGGTCGCTTCCGACCGACGGATACGGCGACTGCGAGGACTATGTCCTGCTCAAGCGCAAGATGCTGATCGAGGCCGGTTGGCCGCGCGAAGCGCTGCTGATCACGGTGGTGCGCGACAAGAAGGGCGAAGGCCACGCCGTGCTGACGGTGAAGTCCGACAAAGGCGAGTTCATCCTCGACAACCAGAACGAGGAAGTCGTCGCATGGACCGACACTGGCTACCGCTTCGTGAAGCGGCAGTCGCAGACCGACGCCAACGCCTGGGTTTCGCTTGGAGACTCGCGTCCCGCCGTTGCCACCGCAAGTTCACGCTGAGAATTCGAGCATGATCGAAACGTCATGCTCAAAAATGAATACTTGAAGTCATAGGAACCCACGACCCGGTCGTATCCCCACCCCTCCCCGTCCCAGACCGGTTCGTGCGCGGCCAGCTCTCCCCCAGGGCTGGCCGCAACTTTTTTTAGGGAAGCGTTCCGTCAACCGCTAGGCGGCCTCAAGAATGATCGACGTGACCTGTGCCGGATCGATAACCATCAGATCGTGACCGATATCCAGCTCAAGCGTCTTCCACTTGCCAGATTCTTTCGCCTTCGCGAGGTTCGCATCGAACGCAACACTCTTGTAACCCTTGGCGCGCACGTAGACCTTCTTCGCGATCCTGTCCCGCGCGCCCTTGAACACCGCGGCCTCGGTATATGTCCCGACCGGCTGGGCCGTGGTTTTGCTGTCGACCCACGCACGATCCTTTTCCGGAACACCGAAGGCCGCCGCTGGCGGCGGCTTGATTCCGCTTTCGCCTTTTTCGATCGCCGTGTTGATGGCAGTGACGAAAGCCGGAGACGATTTTTGCAAAAGCGTTTCGCCGTCTTCGGGCAGGAAAGCATCGAGGAAGACGATCGACGATATCCGGGCCGCGAGACGCTCAGCTACGCCGCTGATGATGATACCGCCGTAGGAATGACCAACCAGCACGACGTTGGACAGATCCTCGTACTGAATGACATTGGCAATGTCGGTGATGTGCGTCGTGAGGTTAATGCTCTTGTTGAGCAGGTGAGACCGTTCGCCCAATCCAGTCAGCGTCGGCGAAAACACCCGATGACCTTGTTTGACAAGGGCATCGGAAACCTGACGCCAGCACCATCCACCATGCCACGCACCGTGAACTAGGACGAATGTCTTCGGCACCGCCATTTGCGCAACGCTCTTCGACACGCCATTCATGGCTGCCAAAGCTCCAATGCCAGTTGCTACAACATGCCGCCGCGTAATTCCAACCATGACGATCTCCCTGAAATATATTTTGTGTTGGCTCAAACGAATTGAGCGGGCGATCTTCAACACCATTTTCAGACGACATGGAAGCGCGAATTCGACTGATACATTTGCACATTGTATCATTCGATCTGTTGTCAGAGCGCGCGTGACTGGATAGCACGAGAGACGCCGTACTTTTTTCTCGGCCGACGTCCGCGCGCCTCACCCGATCTTCTTCAGACCCGCCTTGAACCGCTGGCCGTTGTGAACGTAATGCGGCGCGCCGTAAGTCATGGCGGTCACCTGTTCTGGCGTCAGCGTACGAATGACGCGCGCGGGTGCGCCGATGACCAGCGTGCGGTCCTCGAACTGCTTGCCTTCGGTAATGATAGCGCCCGCGCCGACGACGCAGCCCGCGCCGATGCGCGCACCATTCATGATGATCGCGCCCATGCCGATCAGCGCGCCGTCTCCAATGGTGCAGCCGTGCAGAATGACATTGTGGCCGATGGTGCAGCTCTTACCGATGGTCAGCGGGAATCCGGGGTCGGTGTGGAAGGTGCAGTTGTCCTGCACGTTGGAGCCCTCGCCGATGTCGATCAGTTCGTTGTCGCCGCGCAGGACCGAGCCGAACCAGACGCTGGCGTTGGCCTGCAGGCGCACGTTGCCGATCACCGTCGCGGTGTCGGCGATGAAGTATTGTCCATCGGCAGGAAGTTCGGGCGCGCGCCCGTCGAGTTCGTAGATCGCCATTCCGGTCTCCAGCTAAAATCCGGCGCGACAATGCCACGAACGAACAGGGTCTGGCGAGACTGTCGCCAGCCGATCAGTGGAGATCAGGCAATCGCGCCGAGCAGCATCAGCACGAATGTTCCGGACATCATGCTCCAGAAACCGGCGATGACGGTGGCCATCGCCACGAACTGAACCCGGCGTCCTTCGAGCGTGCGGCCGCGCACGGTGTTGCGCATGATGATGAAGGGCGCGGCGAAGACCAGAAACGGCACGGCGGCGAACGCCTTCGGCGTGGCTTCCTGCATCAGCAATCCGAAACCGGGAGGCTTTTCCATCAAGGCCTGGAATCCGCTGGTCAGTGCGCCCGCGGTGGCAAATCCGATGAAGATGGCAAAGAAGGAATTCAACGCTTCGGGCGACATCTGAAACTTCCAACGCACGAGAACACTTTGAGGGCCGCCGGCACGCCGGTTGGCTCGCCCCTAGGCTTCGCAAAATGCTGCCGCGCCCGCCACTTTATCCTTAAAGAAAGGTTAACACCGCGCCGCCGCCCGGCCTCGGATGCATGGCTCCGGCGGCGCCCCACTCACGCGGAACCCGGGGGAAATCAGCCCGCACATGGCATAATCGCCGCGATTCGGCCCGCGTAGGACGGGCATTACCCCGGAATGTCTGTTTCCCGATCATGGCCCTGTCTTCGTCAACGTCGTCCCGCCCCGCACTTACGCGGCGCGCCCAGCGCAGCCACCTTGTGCCGCTGCTGACCATGGGCGCGATCGGCGCATGCGCGGTCGCCGTCGTGGCGTATCTGCTGTGGCCGACCTGGGGGCTAGAGAAGGCCGGCGATCCGGACCGGCTGCCGATCACCATCGGCAACACGCTGTTCAATGTGCCGACCAAGGCGATCCGGGTGAAACTGCAAAAGCGCACCGGCCCGCAGGAGCGCGTCGATCTCAACTTCGTCTATCCCTCGCTTGAGCCGCCCGAGGCGCGGCGTCCGGTCAGCGCGGAAACGGTCGAGGAAAATCTCCCGGAGATCGACCGGATTTTCCTGTCCATCGCCGCCCATCACGATGCGCTGTCGCCGGACGATCGGACCCGGACGATTTATCCGCGCTACCTCGATCAGAATGCAGGCAGCCTGCAGGATGGGTTGAGCATCCGCCCGTTCCGCGACAACACGCCCTACGCTAATGAGGATCTCGTCTATGCCTCGTCGCCGCAGATCATCGCGCGTTGCACGCGCGACGCGAAAACGCCCGGCATGTGTCTTGCCGAGCGCCGGATCGAAGGAACGGATGTGACTTTCAGATTTCCGCGCGAGTGGCTATCGAAATGGCGCGACGTTGCGACTGCGATGGATCAGTTGATCGTCCGGATGCGCAGACCGCACGGTTAGGCAAATCGAACAACCGTCATGGCCGGGCATAGCCGTTCGAAGAACGGCGTTCTAAAGAACGCCTATGTCCCGGCCATCCACGTCTTGCTTGTTCCAAAGACGTGGATGCCCGGCACAAGGCCGGGCATGACGATCTTTATTTCAAGCAAATTCTCGTGTGCGGCTTAGATCAAACCTCTTCCTCGATGTCGGTTTCGAGGATCGCCATCTGGAACTGGAAGGACCGATCATCGTCCTCGTCATCGACGAACAGCACGCCGATGAATTCCTCGCCGATATAGACCTCGGCCGAGTCGTCCTTCTTCGGGCGCGGCACGACGCGGATTTTTGGATTACCGAACAGCCGCTTGAGATAAGCGTCGAGCTTCCTGACTTCCGTAACGTCCACGGGCGTTTCTCCAACTGAAAAATGATGTTGGCGACAGCTTTAAAGCGATCCGGCGCGGACCGCTAGTGTGGGATCGCGATAAATCGCAAGCAGCTTGAATCAATTGCCGTTGGCGTTGAGCATCTGGTTCATGGTGCGCGACGGCTCGGAGCAGCCGGCCTCACCGACGATCTTCGCCGGCACGCCTGCCACCGTGACGTTGTTCGGCACATCTTTCAACACCACCGAGCCTGACGCCACGCGCGCGCAGTGGCCGACTTCGATGTTGCCGAGAATCTTCGCGCCTGCGCCGAGCATCACGCCGTGACGAATCTTCGGATGCCGGTCCTCGTTTTCCTTGCCGGTGCCGCCAAGCGTCACGCCGTGCAGGATCGATACATCGTCCTCGATTACCGCGGTCTCGCCGACAACGAAGCCGGTGGCGTGGTCGAGGAAAATACCGCGGCCGATTTTTGCGGCAGGATTGATGTCGGTCTGGAACTCGGCCGATGAGCGGCTCTGAATGTAGTAGGCAAAATCCCTGCGGCCGTTGTGATACAGCCAGTGCGCAAGCCGGTGCGCCTGAAGAGCATGGAAGCCCTTGAAGTAGAGCAGCGCGTCGATGAAACGCGATACCGCCGGATCGCGGTCGTACACCGCCACGAGATCGGCACGGAACGCATTGCCCAGATCAGGATCGGCTTCGATCGCGTCATTGTAGGCCTGACGGATCAGATCGCCGGACAGCGCCGAATGATCGAGACGCTCGGCGATACGATGCACCACCGCATCCTCGAGCCGGTCGTGATGCAACACGCTCGAATAGATGAAGGTCGCAAGCTCGGGCTCGCGCTGCACGATCTCCTCGGCCTCGCCCCGGATACGGGTCCAGACGGGATCGACGGTCGAGAGGGCCGTCTTCGTATCGAGATGGTGCTTGGCCATGTAAGGAGTCCGGCTGATGGGCGTTGAGGATATCTTACCACATAATGGACTGTTGGAAGGCCGCAACATCCAGCAAGGTTGACGCTGGAATAATAATCTCCCCGCCCCGTAGAATAATTATCTACGCGCTTCCGCTCAGGCGTGCTTTGCAAGGAACTCCAGCACGCCGTCTTTATAAACGCGGTCGCCAACCGCGCGCATGTGATCGCGGTTTGGAATATCAAGCACTTGCGACCCGGGAATGACCTCCGCGAGCCGCTGTGCGGACCCCGCGATGTCATCGGTCGTCCCCACTGCGATCAGCGTGGGAACGGCAATCGCGGCCGCTTCCTCGCGCGTCATCAAGCGCCGCGAGCCGCGCAGGCATGCAGCAAGCGCTCTGCGATCCGAGCGGGTCTGATCTGCAAACGCCCGAAACGTCCGGCCGACCGGATCGGTGACGTCATCGAGCGACGCAGCTTCCAGCGCGGAGGCGACATTCTCGCCCGGGCCGCCGCCTTCGATCAAACCCATGCCGATGCCGCCGAGGATCGCCGTGCGCAGCCGCTCCGGATTGCGCTGGCCGAGATACGCGGTGATGCGTCCGCCCATCGAGTAACCCATCATGTCGGCACGCGCGATGTTCAGATGATCCATCAGCGCGCGCACGTCACCGGCCATGGTGCCGATGTGATATTCTTCGGAATCGTACAGCTTCGCGGAATCACCGTGACCGCGATTGTCGAGCGCGATGACGCGCCGCCCCGCTTTCGTCAGAGTCGAAACCCACGTCGGATAAACCCAGTTCACGTTCTTGGTGGATGCGAAGCCGTGCACGAGGATGATCGGGTCGCCCTCGCCCTCATCGAGATACGCAATTTCAACGGAGCCGTTGTGAAAGCTCGGCATCGGATGGTCCAGTGTTGGGAAAGATGATGTGACCGGAACGGTCGTGATATGCGGGTGCAGTTTATCCGGATGCAACGCGCCTGACCAGATGCGTCAGATCGCGTGCTGAGCTTGCGCCGCTGCGAGTTCGCGCCGCGCACGTTTGAGTTTGGAGCGTTGAATCCATGACAGCGTGAGCCGCTCGGTCGTTGCCTTGATCGAGGTGATAAAACCGAACAGCGCCAGCAATGCAGCGAACACCCACCACGCCAGATTGAATGCGCCTGCAGTCAGCAGCAGCGCGCCGCGCCCGAGAATTTTCACGATGGCGCGGGTCTGGCTGCCTTTGGATTCCGCGAGCTTCGCCGCGCGCGCGACATCCTTCGGTCCGTCGGCGATGCGCAGCACATCGAGCGCGCCTTTGGTGCCGGCCTTCTCGCCAACACGGCCGACATCCTTGGCAAGACGCACCAGCGCACCCGCCTTCTCCGCCTTGAACGCGGCCTTCATCGCGCTGATGGTCTGGCTCGGACGCGTAATCGATGCGGTGGCGACCGCCTGCTGCAGCATCGGCGCATCGACCACGCCGCGCGCCGAGCGGCCCGCCCATTCGGTGAGGCCTGCGCCGAGGCGGCCGACCTTGCGGGCGTCCTTCACCATCGACAGGCCGGCGCGAACAGGCGTCGCGCCGCCGACCGACACATAGGTCGCCGCTGTGACCACAAGGCCGACGCTTGCCAGCCCGAGCACCAGCTGGTCGGCGTCCTCGCCCATCGCGAGCCGCTTGCCCTCGCGCACCACGTCTCGGATGTCGCCGTAAACGAACAGATCGCCGGCGACGGTGCCGGAGAGACTGGCCATATCATTGACCTCGCCTGTCACGAAGCCGGCGGCAAAGCGCCGCGCCGTACTGGCCGCGGAATTTTCATCGGCCACCGCGGCATCGACGCGCTCGGTCACGCCGGGCGGCAGCTTGATACCCTTGTCCTGCGCCAGATCTGCGAAGCTTTTTGCGAGATCCGCGTCGTTGGCTTCGAGCGCCCGCGCAATGCCGTCCCCGATAACGGCTTCGTTGTTTCGCAGGGCAGAATCGACCAGCAGGTCCGACAATTGCGGCGGATCGTCCTGTGCCTGAAACAGCGCCGCGGCATCGCGCGCATGCGGCCACACCACGGCGAATACAGCCACTGAGGCGACCGCGGCCGCAAGTGTCAAACCGATGCGCCGGGCTGGTTTCATTGCAAAGGACAACCTTTCAGCAGGCCCCGGGTTCAAAATCCGTACTCGGCTAAGCCTGTGACTCGCCGATGACATGGTGTGCCGTTTTTCGGACACAACCTCCCCAACGAAAGAAGGGCTTTCCCAAGGCGGCAAGATTGTGTCGAATTCACATGCTGACACTGTGGCGATTGGACGAATCCAGCGCCGCCGTCTAGGAACTAGGAATAAGTCGTATCGCTCGGTAATATGAACAGCAGCGGCTGCGTCGTCGCTGTTTGCCGGGGTATGGGCAAAGACGCAAAAGACCAGGATTGGGGTAGAATTGCTATGGCGGATCACGTCGTCCCTCACTTTCATAACGATGCGGGCGTGGCCATCATCGAAATTGGCTCTCGGGAGTTCATGTGCGTCGGCGCGAATCCGCCGTTCGATCATCCGCACGTATTTCTCGACCTCGGCGACGATAACGAGATCATCTGCCCCTATTGCTCGACGCTGTATCGCTATGCCGCCGATCTGAAGGCCGGCGAAGCACGCCCTCCTGAGTGCGTGCTGAAGGACAAGGTCGCCTAAAAAACCCGTGACCGATTCACGCACCATCGTCGTTGCTGGTGCGGGTATAGGAGGACTGACGGCCGCACTGACGCTTGCTCAGCGCGGTTTCCGCGTCATCGTGCTTGAGCGCACCGAAAAGCTCGAAGAAGCCGGCGCCGGGCTGCAACTGTCACCCAATGCCAGCCGCATCCTGATTGATCTCGGTCTCGAGCCGCTGCTTGCCCCTCATGTGATCGCGCCTGAGTCGATCAGCATCATGACGGCCCGCACGGCTAAGGAAATCGGCCGGATACCGCTCGGCGAAGCCGCTACCCTCCGTTACGGCGCGCCCTACTGGATCGTCCGCCGAGCCGACCTGCAATCCGCGCTGCTGGCGCGCGTAACCAACCATCCCGACATCGATCTGCGGCTCGGCGCACAGTTCGAGGACGTCGCCGTCTACCCGAAGGGCGTCACGGTGGTTCAGCGCCGCGCCACGACGCGACAGCAGGAGCAGGCTCTGGCGCTCATTGGCGCCGACGGTGTCTGGTCCAGCGTCCGCCACGAAATTTTCCCCGAGGCGAAGCCGCAATTCACCGGCAGCATCGCCTGGCGCGGCACCGTCGATGCGGCGCAACTGCCGAGCGGCTTCATGACGCAGCGCGTGCAACTCTGGATGGGCGCGAACGCGCATCTCGTCGCCTATCCGATGTCGGGCGGCAAGCGCATTAACATGGTCGCCATCGTCTCGGGCCAATGGAACAGGCCGGGCTGGAGCGAGCCCGGCGACGTGGTGGAAATCGCCAATCATTTCGCAGATCCGCACTGGCCGATCGCCGCGCGCATGATAATCGGCGCGGTCGATAGCTGGCGGAAGTGGGCACTGTTCGCCATGCGCGACGGCGGCACATGGAACAAGGGGCCGATTGCGCTCCTGGGCGACGCCTCGCACGCGATGCTGCCGTTCGCGGCGCAGGGTGCGGGCATGGCAATCGAGGACGCCGCGGTGATCGCGAAATGCCTGGAAGCCTCATCAGGAAATCCAACTGCGGCATTCACGCAATACGCCCGCCAGCGCGCGCCGCGCGTGACGCGCGTCCAGCGAACGGCCCGCAAGAACGGCCAGACCTATCACCTCAGTGGGCCGGTCGGCTTCGCGCGCGATCAGGTCATCAGGATGCTGGGCGGATCACGCCTGCTGTCGAAGCAGGACTGGATCTACGACTGGCGAATGTCCTGACGCGCTGCGCCGTCAGCAACATCAGCGGCGGCGCTTGCCGCTCGGCGCGGCGGCGGCCGGAGGCGGCGCGAGTTCGGCGCTGCAGTTGTTGCGGGCGAGCTTTTCGTCGATGGCGTCGCGCTGCGCACGCTGCGCGCGGTAGTCCGTCTGATAGGCCAGACCCGATACCAGCGCCCCGCCCGCGCCGGTTTCCGCCTTGGCCATCAGGCCTTCGAGTTCGACCACGCGGTCGTTGGTGGTTTTGCGCGCCGTCGCAAGCTGCTGGCAATTGTAGAGATCATACTTCGAAGGATCGACAAACACGCTCGATCCAAAGGGCGACTCGCCACCGCTCGCGCAAGCGCCGAGGCCGATCGCCAGCGCGCCCAGCACGGCGAGACGCAGCCCGGCCGCCCGCAGCCGCGCGGGATCGCAATTCAGATCTTCAGTTGTGAACCCGTGTTTCATGCGCGTCGTGTTGCCGGTCTTCATGTTGAATTTGTGGTGGTGACAGTAGCATGAGGTGGCGGATCAAAGCGTTTCTTGCTTGTGGCCGCATTCCTTGCAGACGAACTTGACGCGGATCGCGCCCTTCTCCGCCAGAACACGATTTGCCTTGCCGCACTTGCCGCAGGTTGTCTCGATCCGCGTATTGCCCTGCTTGACCACAAGGGCCTTGCGCTCCATCGCCTCGCGAACGAGGCGCTCGGTTTCTTCGCGCAGGGCTTTCTTGTCCATTTTTCAATCCTTCGATCGGCAGGTCCGATCACGCGTTAAAGCTCGACGTGCGGCAACGAAGCGCACGACATTACCACCGAGAAACTTTAAGTCCTTTTGTATATTTCAACATGGATGTCAAAGTGTACAGGAAGCTCAATCAGATTTCCTTTGGCGCACTTGTCCTTGCCGCTTGACGTTCTCCCGAAAGCTGAAGCCCTCGCCCCCTCTCGGCATGTCCATTGCGCACCACCAGCAGCCGTTTCCGCGATAGCCTTGAGCCGGCACGCGATGATAGAGTTCAAGCCGTTCAAGCTGCGCCCGACCGGCCGCTGCATTCAGTGACCGCGATCACAGCGTCCCGTCAGATACATCCAACGCCGATGCGTCGACGTTGGCTCCCGCGAAAAGTTCTCCGCTATCAGCTTCAATTCTGGAATTCAAAACGCAAAAGGAGATTGCACAATGAACTCAAAAGGAGAGTTGAGCACGTTGTGTGGCCTGGCGATGGCCAGGAATCCGAAACGCATCCTGGGTCCATCGCTGCTGTCGGCGGCGATCTTCATCGGACTTTGCCAGGCGGGTCTGGCGCAAGCGCCGAGTTCGGCGCCTCCCTCCGCTTCTGCCAGCGACGGGGTCACACTTTTTCAGAACGTCCGCATCTTCGACGGCAAGAATGCTGCGTTGTCCGATCCGGCGAATGTACTGGTCCGGGGCAACAAGATCGAGCGCATCTCCATCGCGCCCATTCCGGTGGATCGCAGAGCCGACACCCGCATCGTCGACGGCGGCGGCAAGACGCTGATGCCCGGCCTGATCGACGCGCATTGGCACGCGATGCTGATACGGGGGACCGTGGCGCAGTCGTTCGGAGACGTCGGCTACAACAATCTCGCGGCCGGCGAGGAGGCGACAGACACCCTCATGCGCGGCTTCACCACCGTTCGCGACGTCGGCGGGCCGGCGTTCGGCCTCAAGCGCGCCATCGACGAAGGCATCGTCAAGGGCCCGCGCATCTATCCGTCCGGGGCGATGATCACGGTCACCAGCGGGCATGGCGATTTCCGCCAGCTCACGGATTTGCCGCGCGCGAGCGGCGCGCTCACCCGCATGGAACTGGTCGGCGGCGCCGTGGTCGCGGACAGCCCCGACGAGGTGCGCGTGCGCGTGCGCGAACAGCTCATGCAGGGCGCGTCTCAAGTGAAGTTGACGGCGGGCGGCGGCGTGTCGTCGCCCTTCAGTCCGCTCGATGTGACCACCTTCACCGGAGCCGAGTTGCGCGCCGCGGTCGAAGCGGCCGAGAACTGGGGCACGTATGTCGTCGCGCACGCCTTCACGCCGGCTGCGATCCGTAGCGCTATCGCGGCGGGCGTGAAGTGCCTCGAACACGGCACGCTGATGGACGAAGAAACCGCCCAACTGATTGCCGAGAAGGGCATCTGGCTGAGCACGCAGCCGCTCCCTGAGGCCTTGAAGCTGGGCTTTCCTGTGGGTTCTGTCCAGCGCGACAAAGCGGAAGAGGTCTGGCCCGGTATCGCCAGAACCTACGAGTTCGCAAAGAAGTACAAGATCAAGACGGCGTGGGGCACCGACGTCCTGTTCTCCGCCGCGCTGGCAAAGCAGCAAGGTGCTATCCTCGCCTCGCTCACCCGCTGGTACACGCCCGCCGAGGCGCTGATCATGGCGACCTCGACCAACGCCGAACTCTTGCAGTTGTCGGGCAAGCGCAATCCCTATCCCGGCAAGCTCGGCGTGGTGGAGCAAGGCGCGTTTGCCGACCTGCTGCTGGTCGATGGCAATCCGCTGGAAAATATCAATCTCGTCGCAGAGCCCGGCAAGAATTTTCTGGTCATCATGAAGGACGGCGTCATCTACAAGAACGCACTGGCCAAGTGAGGATCAAGTGAGGACCGATTGAGCGCGCATACCGATGGTGCGCCCGATTTCTCGCCGCGTATTCGCGCGTACCTGCCGACGGTCTCTCGCTGAGACATCCATCTCAAGAACACCTGGCGAAAGAACTCGCGGCAACTTGGTGCGGACGGCGGGAATCGAACCCGCACGACGTTGCCATCGAGGGATTTTAAGTCCCTTGCGTCTACCAATTCCGCCACGTCCGCGCGCGCGGGTTGTAGCATTGTGACGGCGAGCGCGCCACAGCACACAGCGAGCTTTAAACACTTAACGTTGCTGCAGTTTCCCGGCGGGCAAGCCTCAGCTTGTCCTGCGCAAAAAGCCCGTAGATGACTAGCCAGCCTCGGGGGAGGTCATGCATGGCCGGCTGGCTTACAACCGTGGGTCAGGCTCGCGATCCGACGCTTTCGACTCCGGCTGGTTGACGAGACTCTCGAGCACTTCGCCGACCATCGTGCCGTGTCCGGCATACTGCCGTTTGATGTCGGCGACATATGTCGTCGCGGCATTCAGGCGCTGGGCAAGCACCGTCGCGACCAGCAGCGTCACAGCGGAATTCTCGCGCAGGAACCCGGCGCCATCATCGATTTTGTAAACGGTGGAGCCGGTCGCGGCCCGGACTGTCCCAGTGTGCGGCTGGCCGAGCAGCACCGACATTTCGCCGAGGATTGCGCCCGGCTCGGTGACGACCGCGATAATGGTGTCACCCTTGAGAACCTCAAGTTCACCCTCGATCAGGATAAACAGATCGCCGGTGGTTTCGCCTTCCCGGATCAGCAACGTTTTCGCGGGAACATACGTTTCCGCCCGGCCCTTGCAGTGTTCGAGAACTGCACGCATGGCTGCCTCACGTCGATCTAGCAAGGCTACGCGCGGCAGGCCGGAACGTCCATCGCATAGTTGTGTCCCGTTTGCGAAAATTGCCAGCGCTTCGACAGACGCGCTAGGGTATCCGCCTGGTTCGCCCTCGCGCGAACATAAAACAAACAAGCTGGAGGATACGCGGCGATGGCCCAGGCAAACTACCAACAGATCAAATACGAAGTTCAGGACAATATCCTGACCATCACGCTCAATCGTCCCGACAAGATGAACGCGTTCACGCATGTCATGATGAACGAGCTGATCGACGCGTTCGACGCTGCCGACGCCGACGACAACGTGCGCGCCATCATCGTGACAGGCGCGGGGCGCGCGTTCTGCGCGGGCGCGGACCTCTCCGAAGGCGGCGCAACCTTCGACCGCGCTGCACGGCCTGATCGCAAAAGCGCGCCACTTCGCCCGAACGGCGAAGTCGAGTGGAGCGACGACGCGGTGCGCGACGGCGGCGGACGCGTGACGCTGCGCATTTTCAAATCGCTGAAGCCCGTCATCGGCGCGATCAACGGCGCGGCCGTCGGCATCGGCGTCACCATGCAGCTTCCCATGGACATTCGAATCGCCTCAGTCGACGCGCGGTTCGGCTTCGTGTTCGCGCGGCGCGGCATCGTGCCGGAAGCGGCATCGAGCTGGTTCCTGCCGCGCCTCGTCGGTATCTCGCAGGCGCTGGAATGGTGTTACTCGGGCCGCGTGTTTCCGGCACAGGAAGCCCTCGACGGACGCCTCGTCAGCAAGGTGCTGCCTGCCGATGAACTGATGCCCGCTGCGCGCGCCATCGCGCGCGAGATCGTGGAGAATACCGCCCCGGTGTCGATCGCGCTGATCCGCCAGCAGATGTGGCGCATGCTGGGCGCGGACGATCCGATGGAGGCCCACAAGGTCGACAGCCGCGGCATCTACTCGCGCGGCCAGTCCGCCGACGTGCGCGAAGGCGTGATGTCGTTCCTCGAGAAGCGGCCCGCGCAGTTCAAGCAAACCGTATCGAAGGACATGCCGTCGTATTTCCCGTGGTGGACCGAGCGGGAGTACAAGTAAACAGCCTACCGCATCGTGAGGACCACGCGCCCGATGGCGCGGCGGTCCATCAACAACCGCATCGCCTTCGCATAATCTTCCAGCGGCAGGCGATGCGAGATGTTTGGACTGATGCGACCCTCCTCGGCGAGCCGTGTCAGGTCCGCAAGGCGAACAACGCCAAGCGAAGGGTCCTTGCGCACCGCCTCGCCCGCGCGCACGCCAAGCACGCTGGCACCCTTGATCAGCACCAGATTTGTCTTCGCCGCGCCGACGCCGCCGGTGAAGCCGATCACCAGCAGGCGTGCGCCCCACGCGATGCAGCGCAGGCTGTCCTCGAAGATCTCGCCGCCCACCGGATCGAACACGACATCGACGCCGCGCCCTTCCGTAATGCGCTTCACCGCGTCCTTGAACGGCTCGCGTCCGTAAAGCACGACATGGTCCGCGCCGCGCTGCCCTGCGACGGCCAGCTTCTCTTCGCTTGACGCGCACGCGATAACGATTGCGCCGAATACCTTGCCGAGTTCAACGGCTGCGAGCCCGACGCCGCCGCCAGCGCCGTGCACAAGCAGCACCTCACCCGGCTTGATCTGCGCACGATCCTTCAACGCGTGATACGCCGTGCCGTGCGCCGCGAGGAACGTCGCGCCCTGCGCGTAATCGAATGTTGACGGCAGCGGCGTGAGTTGATCGGGCGTGACGACAATTTCATCGGCGTAGCAGCCGAACCGCGCCTTCACGATCACCCTGTCGCCCGCGCGAACGCCATCCCCCCCCGCGGCCTCGATCACCTCGCCGCCCGCCTCCATGCCCGGCGTGAACGGCAGCGGCGGCTTCAACTGATATTCACCCGCCGCCATCAGGATGTCGGGGAAATTCAGCCCGGCCGCATGGATCGCGACACGTATCTGCCCCGGCGCGAGCGTGGCGCGCGGGACATCTTCCAGCTTCAGGGATTCAGGCGGCCCAAGCTCGCGGCAGACAACGGCGCGCGGCATTAGTTTCTCCGCTCATTCCCGCGCACGCGGGAATCCAGTTCTTTGCTCTGGGTCCCCGCTTCCGCGGGGACGACCGGAGACAATACGACCGTTCGCCCCACAATCATTGTCACGCCGTCTTCTTCTTCCGCATCAGCGCGGCGCGGATCAACGGCAGGCGGTCGTTGCCGAAGTACATGTCGGTCTTGTCGAGATAAATCGTCGGCGAGCCGAATGCGCCGCGCGCGATCGCCTCATCGGTGTTGGCCTTGAGCTGATCCTTGACGGACTGCTCGGCGATGCCCGCGAAGAATTTTTGCGGATCGAGACCGACGCGCTCGCAGATTTTCGTCAGCACCTCGTCCTTGGAGACATCCTGATCGTCGCCCCAATAGGCTTCGAACACTGCCGTGGCGAACGGCAGCAGCTTGCCCTGGCTGTCCGCCCAGATACACCCGCGCATCGATTTCACCGCGTTCACCGGGAACACCGTCGGCGGCATCTTGATCTTGATGTTCGCAAGCCGCGCCCAGTCCGCCATGTCCTTCGCCGTGTAGGCCTGCTTCGCCGGCACCGGATTGGCGCGCGTCTCGTACATCGTCTTGTTGACGGTGTTGAAGATGCCACCGACCAGAATCGGCCGCCATGTGATCTCTGCGCCAAGCTCCTTCGCAAGCGGCTGGATGTTGGTGAACGCCAGATACGTCCACGGGCTGGAGCAGTCGAAGAAGAACTCGATCATGATGGCGTTTCCTGTTTCGTCTTTTGTTGTCGTTTATTGTGCCTGCTGCGCGGCCTTGCCGAACATGTTCTTGCGCTGCTCCTCGGTGAACGGCGTCTTGTCGAATTTTCCGACGGCAAGACCCTTCTGCACCTCCGGCCGCGCACGGACGTCCGCGTACCAGCGCTTGATGTGCGGAAAGTCGTCGAGCGTGAATCCCTGCGCCTTGTGGGTCATGGTCCAGGGGAAGCACGCGATGTCGGCAATGGAATACTCATCGCCCGCGACATAGGCGCCGGTCTTGCCAAGCTGCCGGTCGAGCACGGCATAAAGCCGCGAGGCCTCGTCGCGATAGCGCTGGATCGCGTAGGGAATTTGCTCGGTCGCATAGAGCGCGAAGTGACCGTGCTGACCGAGCATCGGGCCGAGCCCGCCCATCTGCCACATCACCCACTGGATCACCTTGAAACGGCCGCGCACATCCTTCGGCAGAAAGCGTCCAGTCTTCTCCGCCAGATAGATCAGGATCGCGCCGGTCTCAAACATCGGGATCGGCTCACCGCCGTCGGCAGGCGCACGGTCGATGATCGCGGGGATGCGGTTGTTCGGGCTGATCTTGAGGAACTCGGGCTCGAACTGTTCGCCGGTCCGGATGTTCACTGGAAACACCGTGTAAGGCAGCCCCAGTTCTTCCAGCATGATCGAGATTTTCCACCCGTTGGGTGTCGGCGCGTAATACAGTTCAATCATGCCATGGTCCGTGTCTGGATAAGCGAGGCCGAACGGCCGCACGCAATCCTAGCGGCGTCTCCAGCCACATTCCATCCCGCAAGCGCGAACAGCTTGTATGCGACGGCCAGGACATGGCAGATAAGCGTGCAACCAAGAAGAACGGAAGCGCCATGCTGTTTCAAACGACCATCGCCGGCTCATTGCCGAAGCCCGAATGGCTGGCCGAGCCCAATACGCTGTGGGCGCCCTGGAAACTCAAGGGCGCGGAACTGGTCAACGCCAAACGTGACGCCACGCTGCTCGCGGTGAAAATCCAGGAAGACGCCGGGATCGATCTCGTCACCGAGGGCGAACAGGCGCGGCAGCATTTCGTGCATGGATTTCTGGAGCGCGTCGAAGGGATCGATTTCGCCCACAAGGTCGAAATGGGAATCCGCAAGGATCGCTACAAGGCGATGGTGCCGCAGGTCGTTGCACCGTTGCAGCTGAAGGGCCGAGTCCACGCCGATGAAGCGCGCGCCGCGCGGGCGCATACGACGCGCAAGCTGAAATTCACCCTGCCCGGCCCGATGACCATCATCGACACCCTCGCCGACAGTTACTATGGCGACCGCGTGAAGATGGCGTTCGCCTTTGCCGATCTGCTGAACGCCGAAGCGAAGGCGCTGCAGGCCGACGGCGTCGACATGATCCAGTTCGACGAGCCCGCCTTCAACGTGTTCATGGACGAGGTCAACGACTGGGGAATCGAGGCGCTGACGCGCGCCGCGCAGGGCCTCACCTGCCAGACCGCCGTTCACATTTGCTACGGCTACGGCATCAAGGCCAACACCGACTGGAAGGAATCGCTCGGCGCAGAGTGGCGGCAGTACGAGCAGATCTTCCCGGCTATCGACAAGAGTCCGATCCAGCAGGTTGCCATCGAATGCCGCAACTCGCATGTGCCGCTGGAGCTTCTCGGCCTGCTCAAGGGCAAGGTCGTGCAGGCCGGCGTGATCGACGTCGCCAGCGACACGGTCGAGACGCCCGAAGATGTCGTGAAAACCATCGAAGCCGTGATGAAGTTCGTGCCGAAGGACAACATCGTCGCCACGACCAACTGCGGCATGGCGCCGATGCGCCGCGACATCGCGGAAGCAAAACTCCGCGCGCTCGGCGCGGGCGCGAAGCTGGCGCGGGAGAAGCTGGGCTAATCCCTATCCCCGCGCAAGATCCAGCAGCCGGTCGCTTGCCGGACGTGGCGGCCGCGAGCGCCCAGCGCCCCTTCGGCTGCGATATGTGACCATCGCGATGGTGATCCATGTGGCATGGAAAACAAGTCCGGCGAGCAGGACAAGCTGGCCGGGGATCGGCCCGATCGTTGCGCGCGCAAACAGTTCGTGCAGCGAGGCGACAGGCTCCGGATGGATCAGGAGCTTGCCGAGATAGGCCGTGACCTGGATCGCGAAAATCCAGCAATAGTTGTTGCGAAGCCGCCGGCCGATCGCCTCGAGGTAGCTGATGTGAAGGTTAGGCGCCTTGTAGTCCTGATAGAGAATCTCGTTCCAGCCATTCGCGGTCTGAACGCCCTCGCCCCTCAGAATCGGTCCGAAGAACTGGACTTCAAGCACGTGCGCCCGCATGCGCCAGAAATCAAAAAAGCGGTAACGCCGCGCTTCGATGAACAGAAACGTGGCGACCAGCAGCCCCACCAGCACCAGCGGCAGAGGCGAAGCGTGCTCGCTGCTGAACGTCAGCGACAGCGCGATGCCGGTGGTCAGCACCGCCCAATTGGTCGTGGCGTCGAGCCGGGTGCGCCAGACCGTACTGCGGTAAAGTTCGCCGCGATACAGATGCGACAGCGCGGTGATATCGGACGAGTCGAACGCACGCTTGTTTCCGGTCTCGGTCATGGTCCCGATCCTTCACATCCAGATCATCGATGACCGCACGATACGACGCTGACTGATCGCATTCTACCGCGTTCGGCTGTTGCGCCGCACTACGCCGCGCCGTCCCGGATCGGCGGCTGGAACGACAGCCCGGTATCCCACGGAAAGAAGATCCAGGTGTCCTGCGACACTTCCGTGATGAAGGTATCGACCATCGGCTTGCCTATCGGCTTGGCGTAGACCGCCGCGATGTGCGCCTGTGGCACCAGATCGCGCACGATGCGCGCGGTCTTGCCGGTGTCGACCAGATCTTCGACCACCAGCAACCCCTTGCCAGTGCCGCCGCCGAGCCGCGCCACCGCGTCGGAGATTCCCTTCAGTAAGGTCGGCTCGCCCTGCGAGGTATGGTCGTAGCTCGACACGCACAGCGTATCGATGACACGAATACCGAGTTCGCGCGCGATGACCGCCGCAGGCACGAGCCCCCCGCGCGTCACCGCGATCATGGCTTCGAACGGTCCCGCCCCGCTCAGCCGCCACGCCAGCGCCCGCGCATCGCGGTGAAACTGGTCCCACGACACCGGAAACGGCTTTCGCGCGCTCTCGTCACTCATCGTAGCCATCTCCGCTCATGTCACATTTTCCGGACCATCGCTGTCGCGGTGCCAGTCGCAACGAGCTTGTCGTCCTGAAACAGCTCCCCAGCCAGATGGAGAATGTCCTTGCCTTGCTTGGTGACCCGCCCTGCTCCCCGAAGCTTGCCGATTTTCGCCGGGCGGTGAAACTGGACGTTGATCGCGAGCGTCGGCGCGAACTCTCCCACGCTCAGCAATGTCGCCGAGGCAAGACCCATGCAGTCATCCAGCATCGCGGACAGAAAGCCGCCCTGCACGATGCCAATCGGGTTGGCGAACTCCGGGCGGCCCTCGAACCCGAGCTCGACCGTATGCGCGTCGAGATCGTAGCCGATGATGTCCAGGCCCAGCGTCTTGGCGCATTCCGGCGTCGGGACTTTCCCGGCAGCGATCGCCTCGAAAAATCGCTCGCTCATGACATGACCTTCCCGCAGCAACTACTTTGCGACCTTGAGGTTAGCCAGCATGGCTTCCACGTCCGTCATTGCGGCGCGCAGCTTGGCCTCGTCGCGCGAGCGCACCACGACGTTGGTGTTAGGCTTGCCGTTCTCGTCAAGGAACGGATAGCTGCCGATGCTGGTGTCGGGATGCGCTTCCTGAATG
Source organism: Afipia massiliensis (assembly GCF_014203115.1). GTDB lineage: Bacteria > Pseudomonadota > Alphaproteobacteria > Rhizobiales > Xanthobacteraceae > Afipia > Afipia massiliensis. The sequence continues at coordinate 926,819 of NZ_JACHIJ010000002.1, forward strand.
GCGCGCAGCGGCGTGCCGATATCGCCTTCCCGAGCATTGGCGCGCACCGAATCCGACAGCATCCGTATACCGGACTTCAGCTTCGGCGAAATGATGTCCATCATCGCCTGCATGATCGACGGCACACCGGCCATCACGATGACATTGCCGATCTTGAAGCCGGGAGCGAGGATGGTCGCGCTCGTGATCAGCTCCGCCCCGTCCGGGATACGTGCCATCCGCAACCGTGCCTCGTTCAGGTCAGCGCCGAAACGCTCCTCGAAGCGGGCCACCACCTCGGGATGGAGATCGATCTTGACCCCGAACGCCTTGGCTACGCTGTCTGCGGTGATGTCGTCGTGGGTCGGCCCGATGCCGCCCGTGGTGAAGACGTAGGTGTAGCGTTCGCGCAGCGCGTCGAGCGCCTCGATGATCGAGTCTTCCTCGTCGGCCACGACCCGCACTTCCTTCAGGTCGATGCCGATATTGGTCAGGTATTCGGCGATGAAGCCGATGTTCTTGTCCTTGGTGCGCCCGGACAGGATTTCATCGCCGATCACGAGAATGCCGGCGGTGACGATCTCACTCATTTTGTCTCTCCTACCTGTCCCGGAGCGGACGTCCGGGGCCGCCCACAGGTACGCCAGGAACTTTGGCGCACACAACGCATTGAAGTCACGAGCTTTTGCCGCATCTCTGGGCAGCCGCCCGCTCGTTTTTCAGGCAGATCGACGCAAGGTCCCGTCAATTGCCCGCAGGCAATGCATATCGCGCTGGCCCAACCCTTGCTACCATCAGTTTGAGCAGCGGGACGGACCACTAGGACCTGAAAGAAGCGTACTGGTTTATGGCAGTTGCCTTCGATGAAATGAATGGACCGGGCGGCGCTCTTCGCTCCGCCTATCACGAACTCTCCCTCTGGCTGAAGGAGACCCCTCCGGACGCGCTGGAATACCGGCGTCAGGAGGCCGAGCTGCTGTTCCGGCGGATCGGCATCACCTTCGCGGTCTACGGCGAGGCCGAGTCCACCGAGCGGCTGATCCCATTTGACGTCATCCCCCGGATCCTGTCCGGCAAGGAATGGACGACGATGGAAAAGGGGCTGAAGCAGCGCGTCAAGGCGCTCAACATGTTCCTGAGCGACATCTATCACGGCCGCGACATCCTCCGAGCCAAGATCATTCCCGACGATCTGATCTTCCAGAACCCGGTGTTCAGGCCGGAGATGAACGGCCAGGACGTCCCGCACGACGTCTATGTCCACATCGCCGGGATCGACATCGTGCGCGTCGACTCCGAGAACTTCTACGTGCTGGAAGACAACGCCCGCACGCCGTCCGGCGTGTCCTACATGCTGGAAAACCGCGAAATCATGATGCGGCTGTTTCCGGACCTGTTCGCGCGGCATCGCGTGGCGCCGGTGGAGAACTATCCGGATGAACTGCTGGCAGCGTTGCGCTCGGTGGCCCCCCTCACCTCGAAGGCCGAACCGACCGTCGCCCTGCTCACGCCCGGCATCTACAACTCGGCGTACTACGAACACTCGTTTCTAGCCGACAAGCTTGGCGTCGAACTGGTCGAGGGCCGCGACCTCATCGTCAAGAACGACGAAGTGTTCATGCGCACGACCGAGGGACTGAAACGCGTCGATGTGATCTACCGCCGCGTCGATGACGACTTCCTCGACCCCCTCACCTTCCGCCCCGACTCTGTGCTCGGCGTTCCGGGCCTGATGTCGGCTTATATCGCCGGTAACGTCACGCTCGCCAACGCGGTCGGCACCGGTATCGCCGACGACAAGGCGGTCTACAGCTACATGCCGGACATCGTGAAGTTCTATCTCGGAGAAGAGCCGATCCTGAAGAACGTCCCGACCTATCGCTGCCGCGAGCCGAAGGACCTCTCCTACGTGCTCGACAACCTCAAAGACCTCGTCGTCAAGGAAGTGCATGGCTCCGGCGGCTACGGCATGCTGATCGGCCCCGCTTCCACCAACGAGATGATCGAAGCCTTCCGCGCCAAACTGCTGAAGGAGCCGGAAGGCTTCATCGCACAGCCGACGCTGGCGCTGTCCACCTGCCCAACCTGCACCGCATCGGGCCTTGCGCCGCGCCACGTCGATCTACGGCCGTTTGTGCTGACCGGCAAGGATCACGTCACCGTGGTGCCCGGCGGTCTCACCCGTGTGGCGCTGAAGGAAGGTTCGCTCGTGGTCAATTCCAGCCAGGGCGGCGGCACCAAAGATACGTGGATACTCGAGTAACGCATGCTGTCGCGCACCGCAGAAAGTCTCTACTGGCTGGCCCGCTACGTCGAACGCGCGGAGTATCTCGCGCGCACCATCGAGGCGACGCTACGCGCCACCGCGCTGCCCGATGCCTATGTCGGCAAGAGCAACGAATGGGAATCCGCGCTGCTCACCGCGGGCATCGACGACATCTTTTACAAGTTTCACGAAGAGGCCAACGAGCGCACCGTCGTCGACTTCCTGTCGTTCTCGCTCGACAACCCCTCCTCGATCCGCAACTGCATCGAGAATGCGCGGCTGAATTCACGCTCGGTGCGCACCGCGCTGACCTCTGAGATGTGGGATACCATCAACGGTGCGTGGATCGAGTTGCACGCGAAATGGCCCAAAGGCGCGAAGACGCGCGAGGACCTGACGAAATTTCTCCGCTTCGTGCAGGAAACCTCACTGCGGTTCGACGGCTCCGCCTACCGGACGATGCTGCGCAACGATGCCTACTGGTTTTCGCGGCTCGGCCTGCATCTGGAACGCGCCGACAACACCGCGCGTATTCTCGACGTGAAGTATCACGTGCTGCTGCCTGAGGAAGAGCATGTCGGCGGCCCGCTCGATTACTATCAGTGGACCTCGATCCTGCGTTCGGTCTCGGCGCTCACCGCCTACCACTGGGTCTATCGCGAAACGCTGAAGCCGTGGCTGATCGCGGATCTGCTCATTCTCAATGAGTCGCTGCCGCGCTCGCTGGCGAGCTGCTACGGCAATCTCGTGCGCAATCTCGACCAGATCGGCGTCGCCTACGGACGGCAGGGCGCGGCGCAACGCCACGCGCGCGGCGTTCGCAACCGGCTGGAACATGCGCACATGGACGACCTGTTCCAGCGCGGCCTGCACGAATTCATCCAGGAATTCATTGCGGACAATGCCCGGTTGGGCGATACCATCTCGAAGCAATACCTGATCTGATGCGACCCGGATTCCATTGATGCCATCATGGCCGGGCATAGCCGTTCGAAGAACGGCGTTCTAAAGAACGCCTATGTCCCGGCCATCCACGACTTGCTTCGGAAAGCCGCAATAAAAAAGACGTGGATGCCCGGCACAAGGCCGGGCATGATGAAACTCAAATTGTTTGACACGCCATGCGCCTGAAAATCGCCCACACCACCACATACCGCTACGAGCCGCCGGCGACCGGCGTGATCCAGATTCTGCGCATGACGCCGGGCAGCCATGACGGCCAGTATGTCGCCGACTGGCAGATCGACGTCTCCACCGATACGCGCCTCGACGTGCATCAGGATGCCTTCGGCAACGTCACGCACGTGCTGACTCATGGCGCACTGTCGGACCTGACCATCCATGTCGAAGGCCTGATCGAGACCCATGACACCGGTGGCGTGGTGCGCGGCACCGACGAGCGATTCCCACCGAGCCTTTTCCTGCGCGCCACGCCGCTGACCGAGGTCAACGCAGCGATGGCGAAGTTCGCCAGCAACCTTTTCAGCGACGCGGCCGGCGACACGCTGGGTTTCCTTCATGCGCTGATGCTTCAGATCAACGATCACATGACGTTCGATACCGATCCGACCCACGCCGGAACATCCGCCACAGAAGCTTTCGCGCTCAAGCGCGGCGTCTGTCAGGATTACGCGCACATCTTCATTGCCTGCGCCCGCAGCGTTGGCGTCCCGGCCCGCTACGTCTCAGGGCATCTGCTCCGCTCCGACGGCATGGTCGCGCAGGATGCGGGGCACGCTTGGGCGGAAGCTTACGTCGAGCGGCTCGGCTGGGTCGGGTTCGATGCAACCAACGCCATCTGCACCACGGAGTCCCATGTCCGGGTCGCAGTCGGTCTTGACTACCTGAGCGCTGCTCCGACGCGCGGCACCCGTTACGGCGGCGGCACGGAGACGCTGGAAGTCGCCGTCAGGGTCGATCAGGCCGGACGGCAGAGCCAATCGTGACGGTTTCATTCGTCTGACGGGCGTATGCCCGGCCGCTGGCCGGTTGCCCCACCCGCTCCAGCCGCGTAGAAATGCACGGTCTGGAGACCAGTGGAGTGGATTTGACATTCGCGACCCATTTGCAGAGGGTTCGCAACGCGAATGTCAAATCCAAAACTCCACTGGAAACTTATATTCGCTAGTGGTCCTTTGATTCTAACATTCGCAAAAGATCGCTGCTGAAACGGGATGCGAATGTTAGAACCGGACCACTAGTATGACCTATTGCTGCGGAATCCTCGTACGTGACGGGCTGATGATGATGGCCGACACCCGCACCAATGCGGGCCTCGACAACATCTCCACCTTCCGCAAGCTGCACGTCTTCAGCAATCCCGGCGAGCGGATCATGGCGATCGCCACTGCCGGCAATCTGGCCCTCACCCAATCCGTCATCTCGACGCTGAACGAAGGATTTGAAAACCCCGAGACCGGCGAACGTGAAACGCTGATGAACGCGCCGACCATGTTTCAGGCGGCGCAGCGCATCGGCCGCGCCATCCGGAGCGTTCATGCGCTCGAAGGCAGCGCGCTGCGCGCCGAGGATATTTCCTTCGACGTGTCGTTTCTGTTCGGCGGCCAGATCAAGGGCGCACGGATGCGGCTGTTCATGGTCTACACCGCCGGCAACTTCATCGAATGCACCACCGATACGCCCTACCTGCAGATCGGCGAGCACAAATACGGCAAGCCCGTGCTCGACCGCGCGATCTCCTATGACGTCGATCTGTATGACGCGCTCAAGGTCGGGCTGGTGTCGATGGATTCGACGATGCGCTCCAATCTCGGCGTCGGCATGCCGATCGACATTCTTCTGGTGCGTCCCGACGCCCTCGACGCCGACCTGAACTATCGCATCGAAGCGGGCGAGCCGTATTTCCACGATCTGCGCTCGCGCTGGTCGGCTGCACTGCGCGCCGCGCACCAGAACATCCCGCGTCCGCCTTACGGGAATACGAAATAACATTTGTCACAGCGGGTTTTCTGCCGTGACGGATGAAAGACCAAATCACGAAAAACAATAAAGGGAGAAACAGATGAAAGTTGCGATCGTCACCGGCGCCGGTTCCGGAATTGGACGCGCCTCCTCGCTGGCGTTGATGAAGGCCGGCTTCTCGGTGGTTCTTGCGGGGCGCCGCAAGGACGCCCTGGAAGACACCGCGAAGGCCGGCAAGGATCTCGGCAAGAGCCTCGTCGTGCCCAGCGACATGACCGATCCGGCCTCGATCGGCGCGCTGTTCGCCAAGACCATGGACGCATTCGGCCGCCTCGATGTCTTGTTCAACAACGCCGGCGTCGGCACACCGCCGGTGCCGCTGGAGGACATCAGCCTGCAGCAGTGGCAGACCACGGTGGCGACCAACCTCACCGCGCCGTTCCTGTGCACGCAGCACGCGTTCCGCATCATGAAGGACCAGACGCCGCGCGGCGGACGCATCATCAACAACGGCTCGATCTCGGCCTATGCCCCGCGTCCATTCTCCGCGCCCTACACCTCGACCAAGCACGCCATCAGCGGCCTCACCCGCGCCACCGCCCTCGACGGCCGCGCCTACGACATCGCCTGCGGCCAGATCGACATCGGCAACGCCGCAACCGAGATGACCGAACGCATGACCGGCGGCGTGCTTCAGCCGCGCGGCGATACGATGGTTGAGCCGCGCATGGACGTGCAGAACGTCGCCGACGCCATCGTGTTCATGGCGACGCGTTCGCTCGACGCCAACGCGCTGTTCCTCAACATCATGGCGACCAAGATGCCGTTCGTCGGACGCGGATAAAACACAGAACATGCGCGCTCACATCGTCGTCGCTCATCCCGAGCCGAAATCCTACAACGCACATCTGGCCGCGACCGGCCGCGAAGCGCTTGAACGGAAAGGCTGGTCGGTCACCGTTTCCGATCTTTACCAGATGGGGTTCGATCCCTGCGAGCGTCCGGAGCACTATCCGGCGCCGCTGGATCGCAGCCGCTTCGACGTGCAATCCGAACAACGCCACGCCTCCGCGACGCAAACCATCCCGCCTGACGTCGCCGCGGAAATCGCGCGGCTCGATCAGGCCGATCTGCTGATCCTGCAGTATCCGATGTGGTGGCATCTGCCGCCCGCGATACTCAAGGGATGGTTTGATCGCGTCTTCATTTACGGCGACGTCTACACCAGCAAGAAGCGCTTCGAGAACGGCCGGTTTGTCGGCAAGAAGGCGATGCTCTCGGTGACCGTGGGCACGAGCGAGGACACCTACGCCTATAACGGACGCAGCGGCGACATTGACCTGCTGCTGTGGCCGATCAATTTCTCCCTCGCCTACGGCGGATTTTCCGTTCTCGAACCATTCGTTGCCTACGGCGTCGAAGCCGGCTTGCGTTATTCCGATCCTGCAGCGGTGGAAGCGCGCCTGAAGGCGATCAGCAACGATTTTGCGACAACGCTGTCCCAGGTGGAGAAAATTCCGGCCATCCCGTTCAACCAGATGGCCCATTGGGGGAGCGACGGCAGGATCACGCCTGACGCTCCGGTCTACTCACCGTTCATTCGCCGCAAGCCGCTACTGCCGCTCGAGTGACGGCCGTGGGCGGGGCTGACGAACGCCCGAGGGGTCCCGTCTCAACCCGCTGCCGATTGAATCTTGCGTCGATCTTCGGCGGGCCAGTCGCGGGTAGCGACGGGTGCTGATACTGCCTCCGCCCCTACCATTTGCGCGATTTCGGCGGAACACTTCGGCCGGCTGAAGTAATAGCCCTGCATCTCGGTGCAGGCTTCTTCGCGAAGGATGTCCAGCTGTTCCTTCGTCTCGACTCCTTCCGCCGTGGTCGTCTTGCCAAGGCTGACGGCAAATCTCACCACGGCCCGCGCGATCAAACGCGACTCTTCCTTCGCACTCAGGAGCTCGTTGACGAAGCTGCGATCGATCTTGATCTTGTCGAACGGAAATTTCTGCAGAAAGCTCAAGGATGAATAGCCCGTTCCGAAATCATCCAGCGCAATTCGCACGCCGAGCTTGTGCAACTGACCGAGCGCCGCGAACACGGCCTCGCTGTCATGCATGATTGCCGTCTCCGTCACTTCGAGTTCAAGCCTTTGTGACGCAATGCCCGAAGCCGCGAGCGCACCAAAAACGACCGGGACCAGTTCCTTGCTTCTGAATTGAGCGGGCGACAGGTTGACCGCAACCTTGAGATCGGCCGGCCATTTCGCAGCTTCGGCGCACGCCGTCCTCAGAACCCACTCCCCGATGGGCACAATGAGGCCGGTTTCTTCCGCAAGCGGGATAAACTCCGCAGGCGAAACCAACCCGCGCTGGGGATGATGCCAACGCAACAGTGCCTCCAACCCGCTGATGTCGCCGCTCTTCAGATCGACAAATGGCTGATAGTGGAGTTCGAACTCACCGCTGACGAGTGCATGCCGCATGTCGCGCTCGAGATTTCGCCTCGCATGCATGCGCTGGTCCAGCTCGGGCTCGAAGAAATGGAACGTGCCGCGTCCGCTGCTTTTGGCGCGATAGAGGGCGAGGTCCGCCGCTTTCAAAATCTGATCGGAATTGATGCCGTCAGTTGGCGCGACGGCGATACCGATGCTTGTTCCGGTGATCACCTGATGATCACCAAGATCGAACGGCTCGGAGAGTGCCCGCTTGATCCTCTCGGCAAGAGCCGCAGCTTCGGCAACCGGCTTTGACATGTGCTCGATGACGGCGAATTCGTCACCTCCCAGACGGGCGATCAATGCCGTGTCTCTGATACACGTGCACAGACGCGCGGCAACAGCCTGCAGCAAAGCGTCGCCCGTTGGATGCCCCAGCGTGTCGTTGATCTCCTTGAAGCGGTCGAGATCCAGCATCAGCACTGCCAGATGCGGCCCTCCCCTGCGTGTGATGGAAAGAGCCTGTTCCAGCCGGTCCCGAAGCAGCACGCGATTCGGCAGATCGGTGAGCGCGTCATGCTGCGCCATATGGGCGACCCTGGCTTCAGACCGCCGTTGCTCGGTGACGTCGAGGTGCGTCGCAACCCAGCCGCCACCGGCTGCCGCGTGACGCAGATCGAACGGCCATCCGCGAGTTCTTCGATCCGGCTCGACGTTTCATTGCGAGGCAGCGCACCCAGCCTCGACATCACCAGCGTCGCAGCGCTCTCGCTGGTTTCGCCCTTGAGGATACCGTTGACGATGCGGTGCTTGATGATGTCATGGTGGGGCGTGCCCGTCTTCAACAGCTCCGGCGGCAGCCGATACATTTCGGCATAACGATCGTTGCAAATGACCAGCCGCTTTTCCGCATCGAACATACACAGGCCTTCGCCCATGTTGTTGATGGCGGTGTCCAGCCTGAATTTCTGATCCTGCAGTTCCTTTTGTGAGCTTTCATTCTGCTGCCGGGCGAGCGAAAGCTGGTCGATGATTTCTTCGAACCTGCGGGTGCGCAGCGCAAGGCGGCGATCTGCCAGCACACCGACAAAACTCATCCCGAGCACCGACAGGGCGACACCTGCAATGGCCAGGGCAAGCACCGCTGGAGAAAGCGATAGCGTGCCAGGCGTCAGCGTGGGATCTGGAATGATCTCGACCGCGCCCATGGCCGTGAAGTGATGAGCGACAATCGCAAGCGTCAGAAAGAGTGCGGCGTAAAGCGTTCCCCACCTGTCGCTCCGGCGTATCGCGACCAGAAGCGCGACATAGCCGAAGAGCAATCCGAGCACGATGGATGCCGCGACAAGGTCCAGCGACCACACCACGCGCCCCGGCACTTCGAGCGCCCACATGCCGAGATAGTGCATACTGGCGATGCCGGCGCCCATGATCCCGCCACCAATGGGTGCACGCCACCGGCTGGGGTCGTTTGCGGCAAAGGCCAAACCGCACGACGTCAATATCATTGCCGCAGCAAGCGACAGTGCCGTCAGGGCAATGCCGTAACCGGATGAAACGCCCGGCTCATAGGCGAGCATTGCGATGAAGTGCGTCGCCCAGACCCCGTATCCAAACACGGCTCCGGCGATTGCAATCCAGATCAGACGCGCCCTGGTTTGCGACGCGATGGCACGATGGAAAATGCTGACAGCGACGACGCTTGCGACGAAGCACACAAGCCCGGCGAGCAGGACAAGCCGCCAGTCGTGCTCGGTGGTCAGGCACGTAAGGGTACGGAACATGCATTCTGCCCAGTTTGTCCGCCTGACGAATACCCGACGATGTTTTCTACCTTGCTAACAAAATACAACTTATGGTGGCATGGTTACTGCATTTTAAATCATGGTTGTGCGAGCCCGGCCGCGACTAACGGATAAGGAGCAGCTCAGGGCAAGGAAGGCGCGTCGCACATGGATGGAGCAGAATGTTACCGACGCCATCGTATTCACGGCAACACGCTCGCTCGACGCCAACGCGCTGTTTCAACATCATGGCGATGCCGTTCGTCGGACGCGGATGAACTGTTCTAGTTGCGCGCAGCGACCGGCGGATCGCGCGTCGCAAACATATCGCGGTTCAGTGATTCCGCTCTCGTGGCAGGATCGGACCCGAAATTGGTTACTCCCCTGCGATCAAGCAACGCGCTCAGTTCTGCCTGGGTGAGTCGGCCCGTGTTGACGAACTGCTCGGTCTTGAAATCGTCGACCTCAAAAGGCTTTCCCGCCAGCCTGCAGACGATGTGGTTTTCGCAAAAGACCGTCCCGGGGATGCGAGCGACCTTTGCGGCTTCCGCATGCACGATGGCCGCGTGCTCCGGAAACTGCGCACGATAATTCGAATCAAAAAGGATCAGCGCGGGTTCGATCCGACCCGTCGCCAGCAACCGCACCGCAAGGATCGTAACGATCGCAGTACGAACGCCGGCGACGCCGAGGCGCGGTGCAAGCGGCAGACTGGCGGCATGGTTGTAGGCCAGACCGACCCCCACCGCAGTGGCGATCACAAGATCGAACTGCGCGTTGTCCATGACGGAATCGCCGGTCCACTGGATCAGATAGATCAGAAGTCCGATGCCGACGAACAGCATCGTGAAGCGGGCCGGCGTTTTCGTCCGCTCCCGCCAGCTCCAGACGATGCTGATCACCAGCGCCGGAGCCACCCACTGCAGCCGACCGAGCGCGATCAGCACGCGCTCAATGGAATAGGCGCGTGGCGATAGCATGTTGGCGAAAAACGTCGGATACGCCAGCTGGCACGACAGCAGGCCTGCGGAGATGACCAGTGCGACGATCACGAGCGGTCTGATCGCCTTTCGGCCGTCATGCAGCAACATCCAGATTAGAGCGGTGAGCGGCACAGCGACCACATTGTGCTTGAAGAACCCTGCAAACACCATCAGCAGCAGGGGCATGGTCGATGAAAATCCGCGGCCCCTGTTGTGCAGGAAACAGATCAGGCCGAGCATCATGATGAACTCGGCGAGCAGTTGCGGATCGTTGCGGCCGACATAGGAATTGAACGATCGGGCAAGGATCGCAACCACCCACAGACCCGCGAAGATCGATGCAAAACGCCCGCCGCCGAGTTGCCTGACCACAACACCGGTCTCGATGCCGATGCCGAGGGTCGCCAGGATCGACACGGCCCGGCCGACATAGAGCGGATCGCCGAACACCTTGCCGAGCGCCGCGATAAAATAGAAAGACAGCGGTGGATAGTTGTTCGCCACCAGTGCGTCAGCAGCGGGATAAAGTCCAGGTCCGAAAGCGAGGTCCTGGAAATAGGCGTTCCATCCATCGGTTGGGCCGATGTCCAACGGAAACCAAGCGCGCCACACCGGCCAGACCATGAAATAGGCGGCGATCAGCCCCATAATCGCCAGCAGTGCTACTTCGCGGATTCGGATTGTTGTCGTCGAGTCGCGAGACATCGCTACCGATGACTCGGAGAAATCTGGCCGGCGCCGAAGGCCCTGGATTTTCCGATCACAGTTCCACCGTTGCGAAATCCGCCGGCAGGATCACTTCAAGCAATTCGCAATCGTCCGAGTAGTCGCGGATCAGATGCTTGATGCGCGGCGGCTGCGTCCAGCTGCTGCCTTCGCGCATCATGATCTCGCCCTGGCCTTCGAGATAGGTTTTCACCCAGCCTTTCAGGACGTAGACCATCTGAAACTCGACACCGTGGAAATGCAGCTTCGAGACTTCCTTCGGATCGCACGGCCCGATCAGACGGATGACATGCGCACGCGCGAGCCCATGGGTGCCCTCCGCGATGCCGAGATCGCGGTACTGCGCATAGGCGCGCAGGCCGTCGGCACGAAAATCCTCCTCGCGATGGTGACTGACCACGAAGCGCTGCTTCGGGCGAACTTGTTTCATAGGCGCGCTTCGCCCGGCCGATGCACGCGGCTTGCCCGACTTGGCTTTGGTGCGGGATGTGGATGCGGCGGCCTTCTTGCGCGGCGCGGATTTTTTCAGGGCGACGGATCGCGCCGCTGACTTCGCCTTTGCAGACTTCGCTTTCGCCGATTTTGTTTTGGTGGATTTTGTTGTGGCCGATCTTGTTTTGACCATGCGTGCCTCCCTTTTGGCCAGCAGCATTCGTCGATGCAGCGTGGCCCGGAAAGACTAACCATTGCCCGCCGCCCAGACAATGATCGGCGGCCTGAAAGATCGCCGATCGAAATGCCCTACGATACCCGCCGCTCGGCGCCTTTCATCGCGGCCCGAAGCGTCGTGAAAACTCGCGGGTCCACGGATTGCGCGACGTTGAACCGCATAAAGCCGCCGGCGGTCTTCGACAGGCTGAACGCATTGCCGGGAGCGAGCACGACGTTGTCGGTCAGCGCGCGGCGCGCGATGTCCGCAGCGTCGATTCCATCCGGCAGTTTGCACCACAGGAACATGCCCGCCTGCGGCTCGATCCACGGAACGATGCCGATTGCTTTCAATCGCGCCGCCGTCTCGGCCCGTCCGCTGGACAGCCGCTGTCGTAGAGCCCCGATATGCTTGCGGTAACTGCCGTCCATCAGCAGCGTCTGCACCAGCGCAGCCGATAAACTGGCACCTCCGAAGCTGGTGGCGATCTTGAGATCGATCAGGCCGTCGATCCAGTCCGGCCGCGCAGCGATGAAACCACACCGCACGGAGGCGGACAGCGTCTTTGAGAAGCTGCCGATCTGGATGACGCGATCAAGCCCGTCGAAGGCAGCGAGCCTTGGGGCCGGAGTCACCTCGAAATCGGCGAAGATGTCGTCCTCGACGATGGTGAGATCGGCCTGATCCGCCAGCTTCAGCACACGATGGGCGACGACAGGTGACAACGTCGCGCCGGTCGGATTGTGAATACCGGAGTTGGTGATGTAGAGGCGCGGCCGATGCTCGGTGAGCGCTTGCGCGAACGCATCGGCGTCCGGCCCGGCTGGCGTGTAGGGCACGCTGATCACATTCGCCCGGTGCACGCGCAGCAACGCATGGAAGTTGAAGTAGCAGGGATCATCGACCAGCACCGTATCGCCGGGCTCGATGAGGAAGCGGCAAATCAGATCGAGCGCCTGAGTGCCGGATTCCGTCAGGATCACATTATCGGGCGAGACCTTGATGCCGTGCTCCCCCATCCTGCGCGCCAGCAGTTGCCGCAACGGCGGCAGACCGCGCGGCGTTCCATAGTCGGACAGCGCGGCTTCTTCCGCGCGCGAGATCGTGCGCAGTCCCCGGCGTATCGCTTCCTGCGGCATCCAACTCGCGGGAAGCCAGCCGCAACCGGGTTTCAGAAGGGTGTCGTCCGCCTCCAGCGACTGACGCGAAATCCACAGCGGATCGATTTCGCGGTCGAGCTTCGGGCCTATCAGCGCGAGCGACAGCGGCGCCAACGGCGCGGCCACGTAATAGCCGGAGCCGGAACGCGACCGGATGACGCCTTCCGCCATCAGCCGTTCATAGGCTTCGACGACGGTGGATTTGGAAACCTGCATTGTCACCGCGAAGGCGCGGATCGACGGCAGCTTTGCGCCCGGCGTCAGGCTGCGCGCGCCGATCTGCTGCCGGATCGCGCCCATGACGGTGACGATCAGCGTGTCGCCGTGCCCCTCGATGCCCGACCTTGGTTTCATCCGTACTGGCCGATCTTCCATAACAGTTCATCCCAATTGTACTGCAGTGTCTCTGGAATGACGACGGTCCTTTGTCCGATACAGGTCGAAAGAATGGAGACTTGGATGGACGAGACCACGCGCGGATGGATCAACGGCTTCGTGGGTGTACTGATCTTCAGCGGTTCGCTGCCGGCGACGCGGGTGGCCGTGATGGATTTCGATCCGGTCTTCCTGACCGTCGCGCGCGCCGCCATCGCGGGTGTCATGGGTCTGGCGCTTCTTCTCATGTTTCATGAGAAGCGTCCGGCGCGAAGCGATCTCGTCTCGCTGGTCATTGTCGCGCTCGGTGTCGTCGTCGGCTTTCCACTGCTCACCGCGCTGGCGCTGCAGTACATCACCTCGGCTCATTCCATCGTGTTCATCGGGCTGTTGCCGTTGTCGACGGCGATCTTCGCGGTATTGCGCGGCGGTGAACGCCCGGGGCCCGCGTTCTGGCTGTTCTCATGCATCGGCAGCGCGCTGGTGGTCGGCTTTGCAGTGGTTCAAGGCATCGCCGCCGCGCCGATCGGCGACCTCCTGATGCTGGCGGCTATCATCGTCTGTGGTCTGGGATATGCCGAAGGGGCGAAACTGTCGCGCACGCTTGGCGGCTGGCAGGTGATTTCCTGGGCGCTCGCGCTGTCTCTGCCGCTCACCGTGGGGCTGGCGCTTTACACGTGGCCGGTGTCCTTCGCTGGCGTGAGTGAACCCGCGTGGATTGGCCTGATCTATGTGTCGCTGTTCAGCATGCTGATCGGCTTCGTGTTCTGGTATCGCGGTCTCGCTCAGGGCGGCATCGCCGCCGTCGGGCAGTTGCAACTGCTCCAGCCCTTCTTCGGTCTCGCGCTCTCCGCCTCGCTGCTGCACGAGCAGGTCAGCCCGCTGATGATCGCCGTGACGGTCGCAGTGGTCGCCTGCGTCGCGGGTGCGAAGAAGTTCGCGAAATGATCCGCGACTGCGCGCTTACCGCTTTGCGGGGTGATGCACCCCGCAACGACACGCCGTCAGTGCAGCCGGAACAGACCGTCGACCGCCTTCAACTCCGCTGGCTTGATCAGCTTCGAGTGCGCGACGGTGACCGAGACCAGCGGCCCTTCGAGCTTGTTCTGCCAGAAGGTCAGGAAATCCTGCAGCGCCGGAAATTTCGGGAACAGGTCGTAGTTCTGCCAGACGTAGGATTGCAGCAGCCAGCGGTGATCGGGGCGCCGATAAAGAATTTCGGCCGTCGTCAGTCCGTAACCGGCGAGTTGCCGCTTGAAGTCCTCCGAGACAACGCCATGACAGGCAGCGTCCTGCGGGACCATCGCTTTCGAGATCATCAGAACCTCCTTGGCGGAGGCGATCGGCAAATATCGTGGCAACCGGTTTTGTCGAACGCGCTCGCACCCACTCTCTGTTGAGCGCGAAAGTCGCGAACCGGATTCCACGTCGCGAACAAACGCGCTACCTAAGAATCTGACGCAGTACGAAGCCTCATCACAAGCTTAAATGTTAAATAAAGTGTTGCCTTTCAAGGCAGTAGCAGCATGACACCGAGACTGCTGACAAAGCTGCTGCTGACAGCACGCCCTGCGCGTGCGAGTCTCGCTCTCGTCAATACGGAGCGGGGCCATGAGCCGTTTCACCGGCGAACTCACCATCACGCAGCTCGATGTCGATTACCGGACATGGCGGCTCGAACAGCCGCTGGTCTATGAGGTCGGCGACGAAAACTCGGGCCGCCTCATCGAGGTGTACAAGCTGTTCAAGACCGACGGCGCATCGGTCCCCCGCATCTTCTGGGCGTTTCTCCCGACCTGGGGCCGCTACAGCCGCGCCGCCGTGATCCACGACTATCTCTATAACGAATTGCGCCCCGGGACCCAGCCGCACCCGGAAGCCCCGACCCGGCAGCGTGCCGACGCGATCTTTCTCGAGGCGATGGAAGTATGCGGCGTCGGCTTCCTCACCCGATGGATCATGTGGGCGGCGGTGCGCACCTTCGGCTTCCTGTCGTTGCAGGCCGCCCGCGCGGTGGCCTGGAAAAACGACAAGCCGATGCCGGTGGAGGTCGCGCCCCGGCCGGAGCTGGACATTGTGCGCAAGGAGAAGGCCGCGACACCCCCGCCCACACCTCAGCCCCAGCCCCAGCCTCAGCCCCCGCCTCCGCCCCAGCCGCCGGCCCATTAACGATCCCGCAAAAATTGGCAGCCGCACCATCGGACTGCCAGTTTTTCTGCTAGAAGCCCTTGCCCGGCGCCCGCCATGGGCTTATGTCCGATGCAGTCGCGGTAGCACTCGCCTGCCATGACTGCTAAACTCGTAAAAACACAGCAATATCAATCTATTAGGAGGACTGCATGAAATTCCGTCCGCTTCACGACCGCGTCGTGGTCAAGCGTATCGACGCCGAAGAGAAGTCCGCTGGCGGCATCATCATTCCGGACAGCGCCAAAGAGAAGCCCTCGCAGGGCGAGATCCTCTCGGTCGGCCCAGGCGGCCGCGACGAGGCCGGCAAGCTGATCCCGATCGACCTGAAGGTCGGCGACATCGTCCTGTTCGGCAAGTGGTCCGGCACCGAGGTCAAGATCGATGGCCAGGAAGTCCTGATCATGAAGGAAAGCGACATCATGGGCGTCATCACCGGATTGCCCGCCACGAAGAAGAAGGCCGCTTAAGAGCGCCCTCTCTCATCCGAAATTCCAGAATCTTCCTGACACTCAAGGAAATCCAACATGGCAGCTAAAGAAGTCAAATTCGGCGTTGAAGCCCGCGACAAGATGTTGCGCGGCGTCGACATCCTCGCCAACGCCGTCAAGGTGACGCTCGGTCCGAAGGGCCGCAACGTCGTTCTCGACAAGTCGTTCGGCGCTCCGCGCATCACCAAGGACGGCGTCACCGTCGCCAAGGACATCGAGCTTGAAGACAAGTTCGAGAACATGGGCGCGCAGATGGTCCGTGAAGTGGCCTCGAAGTCGGCAGACGCTGCCGGCGACGGCACCACCACCGCGACCGTTCTGGCCCAGGCCATCGTCAAGGAAGGCGCCAAGGCAGTTGCGGCCGGCATGAACCCGATGGATCTGAAGCGCGGCATCGACCTCGCGGTCGAAGCGGTCGTTGCGGACCTCGTCAAGAACTCCAAGAAGGTCACGTCGAACGACGAGATCGCCCAGGTCGGCACCATCTCGGCCAACGGCGACAAGGAAATCGGCGACTTCCTCGCGAAGGCGATGGCCAAGGTCGGCAACGAAGGCGTCATCACGGTTGAAGAAGCCAAGTCGCTCGACACCGAACTCGACGTCGTCGAAGGCATGCAGTTCGACCGCGGCTACATCTCCCCCTACTTCGTCACCAACGCCGACAAGATGCGCGTTGAATTCGACGACGCCTACATCCTGATCAACGAGAAGAAGCTCTCCTCGCTGAACGAACTGCTGCCATTGCTGGAAGCCGTCGTGCAGACCGGCAAGCCGCTTGTCATCGTTGCTGAAGACGTCGAAGGCGAAGCTCTCGCCACCCTCGTCGTCAACCGTCTCCGCGGCGGCCTCAAGGTTGCCGCCGTGAAGGCTCCGGGCTTCGGCGACCGCCGCAAGGCCATGCTGCAGGACATCGCTGTCCTGACCGGCGGCCAGGCGATCTCGGAAGACCTCGGCATCAAGCTCGAGAACGTGACCCTGCAGATGCTGGGCCGCGCCAAGAAGGTGATGATCGACAAGGAAAACACCACCATCGTCAACGGCGCCGGCAAGAAGGCCGACATCGAAGCACGCGTGTCGCAGATCAAGGCGCAGATCGAAGAAACCACTTCGGACTACGACCGCGAGAAGCTGCAGGAGCGTCTGGCCAAGCTCGCAGGCGGCGTCGCGGTGATCCGCGTCGGCGGCGCGACCGAGGTTGAAGTGAAGGAGCGCAAGGACCGCGTTGATGACGCGATGCATGCGACCCGTGCGGCTGTTGAAGAAGGCATCGTGCCGGGCGGCGGCGTCGCCCTCCTGCGCGCTTCCGAGCAGCTCAAGCGCATCAAGACCCAGAACGACGACCAGAAGACCGGCGTCGAGATCGTCCGCAAGGCGCTCTCCGCTCCGGCCCGCCAGATCGCCATCAACGCAGGCGAAGACGGTTCGGTCATCGTCGGCAAGGTGCTCGAGAAGGAGCAGTATGCTTACGGCTTCGACTCGCAGACCGGTGAATACGGCAACCTCGTCTCCAAGGGCATCATCGACCCGACCAAGGTCGTTCGTGCGGCGATCCAGAACGCAGCTTCGGTTGCGGCTCTCCTGATCACCACCGAAGCCATGATCGCCGAAGTCCCTAAGAAGGGCGGCGCAGGCGGCGGCGGAATGCCTCCGGGCGGCGGCATGGGCGGCATGGACTTCTAAGTCCAGCCACTCAGGCAGGTACGAAATGCAAAACCCCGGCAGCGATGCCGGGGTTTTTGTCTTGAATTGATTTAAAAGATTTTCGCGATACCAAGCAGATGTCGGACAAGATCGCCAACATTTGTATTTGGATTATCTCCGGCACACCTTGAGCATTTCTCATAGTTCATCAGACCTTGTTGCAAAAGATTTTCGTCGTCCACGAACCGCCGAATGGCGGCGACATTGTTCTTGCGAAAATCTGGGTAGTGACCAGTTATTTTCTCTACAACTTGATCACATGCACTTTTGCCACCGGAGACCCCTTGGAAGGGAGCATTTGTGAACTCAAAATGCGAAAGAAGCCAATATTCAAAGCACGGTCGGGTATGAATTACTTTTACCTTTTGACCTGCACCCCTGATTGCCCTCGTTTATAAGTAGACTCTGTTCTGGTTTTCGTCCCTGTTTGAACGGTTGGCAAACTCGCTTGGTGTGAGC
>NZ_JACHIJ010000003.1:0-712500 GCF_014203115.1 Afipia massiliensis
TTCGGTAAACCTGCTCTTACGCATCGTCTGTCTCCTGGCTGGAGAACAGAAATCCTAACTCAAAATCGAGGGCGTTTCAGGGGTGCAGGTCACAACCTGTGCCGCAAGCGTGGTCTGCTAGTCGGTTTCAGAGCGGCGATGGTTTAATGGGACCTCATCGGTCATCTAGGAGATATCGTCAAACATAAACGCTGGTTTATGTTTTAAAGGGCTAAGATTGGACGCACTGATCTCGCCCAATGAAGCGACAGCTCTGCGAGTTGCCGCCTATGGTGGCTGACATGCACGACGGCCGCCATTGGCGGATCGGCACTGATGATAGAATGAGCATTGTATCATCAGTTGAGCCCAACTAATCGGGGCGCAGGCATACTACAAACGAAAAGAACTAAAACTATATAACGTAAAGTTCTTTTGATCGGAGCCGAACAGGGTATCCGAACACAGAAGGCGCTCCGTCACCTTTGGTTGAAATACCAGTGGTGTAGTCCAAGGCGTAACGCGTTGGCTGCGAATAATATGCCGGGACGTCCGGTCTCCCCGCCGTTTCTGCAGCGAGCGCAAAAAGGCACATCGCTAATGAGACTGGTTTAGGGCCATAGGGAGCCACGAGCGAGGTGCGGTGTCCCTGATCTGTTACCTGTCTAATCGCATCGAAATTTTGAGGAAGGTCAAGCGCCCCAAGATGAAGGTGGGTCACTCCGCTATTATCCAGAGTGAGTGCGTCAGAGTCAGTTCGTATGGACATTTCTAGTCGTTCCACGGACTTCCAATTACGAGAGATTCCAGGGGGGCCCGGCGGAAACGGAAACAACATCGTAACGGACTTCGGCCTTTCAATGTCGAACAGATTAAGCACGCTTTGGCTGTGGTATCCAATTCCAACCAATGCAACGTCGCAGACCGACCGGCGGTCAAGAGATGTAAAGGTCGGTATGGTGCGAACGATCTCGGGATTCGAAGAAAGACTACGCGCGTAACGATCCCCGAGGGAGTAGGTATAAATTATATCGGCCAGCGTATCGTTCGCCTTTGCAAGTCGGGCAATCACAAAAAACCATCGCTTAGGAAATGAAGTTATATCGATAATAACAGCGGAAGAGGACCCTATCGCCTCTGTAAGTATTCTCTCGATTGTGTCGACGGTAGCGAGTAGATCCGCATCTACGATCCGCGTAGATGGAATATTTTTCGCTATTGCAATCTCTTTTTGGGCATCCAAGCTAACAAGCTCGGCGTCAACATCAATAGGGTCTTCGTCGAAGATACGTACGAATGTTGGGTTGACCTGGGAGCCAGCAACAGCGCTAAAAGACGAGAAGCATCGCTCCTCGTGAGAAATGCACCCAATAAAAGCCCAGCTACGCCCATGAAGTTTGGGCATCAACCAACTCAGCTCTCCCCAGGGAACGAACTTCATCACAAAAGAGACTGTTGAGTGGGCTTATTTGGCTGCGAAAAGACGCTGGATACACCGGCACTCTCGAGCCAGAAAGCCAGCTCCTTTATCGTTGCATAGTACGGCTCTTTGATGCGCTTGTAAGGAAGTCGAAGATATGGACAGAGTATAGGGCTGAAATACCATTTGAATCTAAATGCCCGATCCTTATCCTTCGTCGTGTGAGGAAGCATGATGAGATTGCTGTAGTCCGACAGTTCCTCGAGAAAGGCTCGCACTTTTGGAAACGCGTCAAGCTCTGATTCCTTAAGTGAGAATCCAGATGCTCCTGGATAAGTCATCTTACGATCGCTCATTACTCGTTCACGCAGCACTCTCGCTACTTCTGAAATGAAGCGCAGGCGCTCGGCGCTTTTTCCTGTTTCTTCAGCTATCTTCATGTACCAATGTTCGCTGGCCTTAAAAATTCCAACGCTCTGAAGGTCGCGCCCGATCTTTGGAATACCATGATCAACATCACTTCGGTTCGCTGCGAACCTGAGGTATTGGTCCCAGATATGCTGATTGATGCTTATAAAAACCAATATATTCCCGTTCGACAAATCGAAGATCTCTTCAGCGCCAGAGTAGATAGGTCTCTGTTGGTTCGCAGAAGCCAACTGTAGGAGAGCAAGGTCAATACGTTCCTTCCGCCAATAGAACTGTTTCTCCCAAGGTAAGTTACTGTCTCGAACTTCGAGATCGTCCCGATCACCCTTTTGCCGTATCCATGCTTCGCCCAGTCTTGCAGAGAGAGGATGGTTGGCCGCCAAAGTGGCAAGCCGCTTCTTAGTGCTCTCTCGCCAATCGGACGGGTAAGAACGCTCTACAGACTTGTTGTAAAGCTTTCCCTTTTGGTCGGGTGTCTCGGATTTTCCGTAAATCCTTTCGACTTCAATTGTTTCGCCATCGCTCGCAATTCCCGAAACTTTCATGCGCCTCTGAAATACGTCATCGGCAAATGCCGGAAAAATGTATGTTTTCCGATTCTCTCCACGCTTCAGCAGTATGTCGAGATCTACAAACTTATAGTCACGCTCCTCTTCGAGTCGGCCTTCCGATCCGAAGATTCGATTGTGACTCCTCCAAGAGTGGCGGCGCGAGCCAATGCGGTAAGATACTCGCGGATCACGGCGAGCAATTGCGCGGTTGATAACACTCCTATAGTCGACAGGTCGGCTTACACGGGGACCGGTACGGATATTGCCTAACTCCTCATATTGATCGATATCTACAAATACATTGGTTTCTGGCGCCAAAACGTGCTGCTCACGCAGAAGATCCGCCAGTTCTCCGACCGGCTCGCCTATAGAGGTTTTTGTCTCAAGAATATTCGTTGGAATTGCCCGTGTTCTGCGGTGAAGAAAACTCCGGTATTCCCTCACACGAGCTTGAAGACGCTGTTGGAGTTCGTTCCATGTACGCGCCCCACTAAGACCACCGTTCCAGATACCCCTGTTCGCCACTACTTGCGCGAATTCGTCAAGTGCATGACTGGTCGGCTGTAGTACACCGACCTCTTCGAGCAGTTGCTTAGAGCCTTGCTCGACGTAAAGCTGAATCGAGCGGAGCAGGTCGCTGGCGAGCAATGCATTCACGAAATCGCCGAACAACATTTCCACTTCCATAGGATCGTCGTCGTGCCAGTCCCGGTATCCGAAATCCGTAGAATTGCTGTGCGCAAGGTTTACAGCGCAAGATATGAAGCGACGGCGATCCTTTGGTACGGGAAACTCTGTTTGTGTTTGCTCGTATTTTAAGCGAGTTTCCGTTCGCAAAAGTGTGAGCAACATACTCTTCCCGGAGCCTTGCATTCCAACAACGACCACATTGCCCGCTCGCCGGGCTTGGCGCGCATGCCGCCGCCGGTCAGCGCGGCCATGCTTGCGGAATGATGCGGCGCGCGGACGCATCGTTCGTCAGCATCGCCGCCCACGCCTCCGCGTCGGAGCCGGTGATCTACCTGTCGCAAAATCCCGGCGCGGACTACCGCATCTTCGTGCAGTCGCACACGTTCAGCACCCGCGACGCCGCGGCGCTCGTGGTCGGCGCCGGACGCCGCGTCCGCATGGCCGAGCGCTCGATGTGAGCTTGCACCAGACTCGGCGACAAGAATTGGCGTTAACGTCTCGTTAGCCACGATTGTATCGCCGCCGACGATCCACAGGCGCTTCAAACACTTCGAAACGTCCCCCAACACATTCTCGCGCAGACCTTCACCCAACCGCGGAGCGGCCCTTAATGTTGCGAGTCTTGCGCATCAGATCGCGCTTCCGCCGTTTTGCCCGCCGCCATCCCTGGATCAGCGTCACGATCCGCTCGGCGATGATCTTCTCCGCGACCTTTGGCGGAGCCTACGGATTCATTACGGGAAGCCGGACTGAAGCTTACGATCCGCACGCCTTTGCGCTGGGCGCGAGTTTCCTGTTCGCACTGGCCTGTGTCGCGCTGGCGACGCTCAGCATGCGGATGCGCTGGCTGCGCAAGAAAATGCGCAAGATCGAGATGCACAACGAATCGCTGGTCGATCGCAACTGGGAACTGAAAAGCGCCGAGGAACACGCCCGCAGCCTGTTCGAATCCCAAAGCGACCTGATCGTCCTGCGGGACGGCGACGGCATCATTACCTCGGTCAACGACGCGTACTGCGCGCTCGCCCGCAAGCCGCGCGAGGCCCTGATCGGCACCCGTTTCACGCTGCCCGTACTGGAACAGGGCGCGATCGCGATCGAGCCGAACGGCACCCGCGTCCACGACCAGAAGATCGACAGTGCGCTGGGCCCGCGCTGGGTCGCCTGGCGCGAGGGCCTGATCCGCAGCGACGCTCATCAACCCGCCGACCTGCAATGCGTCGGGCGCGACGTCACCGACCGCGCCGAAACCGAGCGCGCGCTGGCCGAAGCGCGCGACCTTGCCAACTCCGCCAACCGCGCGAAGTCGAAATTCCTCGCCATGGCGTCGCATGAAATCCGCACGCCGCTGAACGGTATCCTCGGCATGAGCAACCTCCTGCTCGACACCACGCTGACCGCGGAGCAGACCACTTACGCCAAGGCGATGAAAACGTCCGGCGACGCCCTGATGGCGCTGATCGACGAACTGCTCGATTTCTCCAAGATCGAAGCCGGCAAGATCGACCTCGAACAGCGCCCCTTTGCGCTCGCCGCCATGGTCGAGGACATCACCGAACTGCTCGCGCCCCGCGCGCAGGCGCGCAAACTCGAGATCGCGTCCTATGTCGATGAACGCCTGCCGCAGAACGTGATCGGCGACGCAGCACGGCTGCGCCAGGTACTGCTCAATCTCGCCGGTAACGCCATCAAGTTCACGCAGACCGGGGGTGTCGCGCTGATTGTCGAGCCGGGCATCTGGCCGGGTGAAGTGTCGTTCCTTGTGCGCGACACCGGCATCGGCATTGCCCCGGAAGCACAGCAGCGAATCTTCCGCGAATTCGAGCAGGCCTCCGAGGGCACCGCGCGCAACTACGGCGGCACGGGTCTCGGGCTCAGCATCAGTGAGCGCATCGTCCGGCGCATGGGCGGGCGGATCACCCTGGAGAGCGCCGAAGGCGAAGGCGCAACGTTCGCATTTTCGATACCGCTTGCTGCCGCGAACAGCGGCGACAGCGCGGCTTCCGCCTTCGTTGCACCCGACCTGACCGACAAGTCGATCATGCTGGTGGCGCCGCAGAGCATCGAAGCCTCGCTGATCGCGCGGCGGCTGGAGCGCTGGGGCGCGCAGACCTGCACCGTGGCCGACGCATCGATTGCACGCGCGCTGCCGCCAGAGCGATCATGGTATGCCGTGCTGGTCGATTGCAGCAGCGGCGACACGCAGTTGCGCGATCTCGGCGAGGCGGCGCTGCGCCATACCGCCCACCGGATCGCGATGTTCACGCCGGCGGAGCGCCGCGACATGACGCCTGCGATTACCGCATTGTATACGGCCTATCTGGTGAAGCCGTTGCGCGCCGCCTCGCTGGCCGCGCGCCTGACATCCTCCGGCGCAGCGCTGGTGCCGGACCTGCCCGACGACGATGCAGTCGTGATGGAAACGCCGGATGCCACCGCAGAAAATGCTTCGTCGCGCGCCCTTTCGATTCTCGTGGCGGAAGACAACGAGATCAACGCGCTGCTGATCCGCTCTCTGCTGACGCGGCTCGGTCATCGGCCTGTCATCACCACCGACGGCGAGCAGGCCCTTGAATCATGGCTCGCGGCCGACAGCGCCGGCACGCCCTACGACGTTGTGCTGATGGACATCCAGATGCCGAAGCTCGACGGCATGACCGCGACGAGGCGCATCCGCGCCCATGAGGCGGGACGCAGCCCGCGGCGAACGACGATCCTCGCGCTGACGGCGAACACACTGGTGGACGATCGCTACGCTTGTTTCGAGGCCGGAATGGACGGCTTTCTGATCAAGCCGCTCGATCGCGACAAGCTGACTGAGGCGCTCGCTGCGCTTCCTGCATCGCAAACGGTTATCGCCTAGACAGGACTTCGCGTGCGCGCGATGTCATAAATCCGTATCAGGATCATGATTATTGAAGCCTCAGGGCTGCGCTTGGCGAATCAATGCGCGCAGCCGCGAGGAAGCCATGAGCGGCAACAAACCGGCGCCTGCGAAGCCGGATGCAAATTCCAGGTTGCTTGAACGGCAGGCCGTTCGCAGCCCGCTTGAAGCGTTTCGCCAAAATCCGCTGGTCCAGATGCTCCGGCCCGCCCATGCGAAGTCGGCGGCGACGGCTGCCGCGACATGGCTGATGCCCGGCCTGCGTGGCGAGGCCGTGCCGAACATGTTGCAGCCAGCCTCGGCGCAACTCGGGAAAATCGGTTCGCTGGAAGTTCGTCTCGCACAAACCAAGAGCGACGTGAAGCGCGCGCAGAAGCTGCGCTACAAGGTGTTTTACAAGAACGGTTCAGCCATTGCCGACGCCGCGACCATGTTCGCGCAGCGCGACAAGGATTCGTTCGACAAGATCTGCGACCACCTGATGGTGATCGATCATGCCGCCAAGCCGACGATGAGCGGCAAGCAGCCCGTGGTCGGAACCTATCGCCTGTTGCGTCAGGACGTCGCCGAAAAGCATGGCGGTTTCTATACCGGCGACGAATTCGACATCACCGGCCTGATGCAACGCCAGTCCGGCTTGAAGTTTCTCGAACTGGGCCGCTCCTGCGTGCTGCCGCCCTACCGCACCAAGCGCACCGTCGAACTCTTGTGGCACGGCGTCTGGAGTTACGTGCGCCGGCATAATCTCGACGTGATGATCGGCTGCGCAAGTTTCGAGGGCACCAACCCCGATCGTCTGGCCTTGCCGCTGTCGTTCCTGCATCACTTCGCCGCCGCCCCCGAGGGCTGGCGCGCCAGCGCGCATCCATCGCGCCGGGTGGAAATGAATCGTATTGCGAAGGAAGAGATCGATACCAAGGCCGCGTTGCGGATGCTGCCGCCGCTGATCAAAGGCTATCTGCGGGTCGGTGCGTTCGTCGGCGACGGCGCGGTGGTCGATCACCAGTTCGGCACCACCGACGTTCTGATCGTGATGCCGGTGTCAGCGATCTCGGGTCGCTACCTCGATCACTTCGGCGCTGGCGCAACGCGTCACGCGGCGTAAGGCGTCCCGTTACAAGCGGCGCAACTGAACCGTCTCGATGACGTGATCGCCGCCCTTTTTCAGGATCAGCGTCGCGCGCGGTCTGGTCGGCAGGATGTTCTCTTCAAGATTGACGAGGTTGATGCCGGTCCAGAGTGAAAGCGCCTGTTCGGTCGCTTCATTGTCGGACAGCTTGGCATAGCGGCTGAAATAGGATCGCGGATCGCGGAACGCCGTGTCCCGCAGAGTGAGAAAGCGCTCGACATACCACTCGCGCAGAATCGGTTCTTCCGCGTCGATATAAACCGAGAAGTCGAAGAAGTCCGACACATAAGGAACAGCCTTGCCGTCGCGCGGCAGGCGCCCGGTCTGCAGCACGTTGACGCCTTCGACGATCAGAATGTCGGGGCGGTCGATTTCGACGCCCTCGTTCGGAATGACGTCATAGGTCAGATGCGAATAGACCGGCGCGCGTACCGGCCGCCGTCCCGCCTTGATGTCGGACAGGAAGCTGAGCAGCGCGGGAAGATCGTAGCTTTCGGGAAAGCCCTTCTTCTGCATCAGGCCTTCGCGCTCAAGAACCTTGTTCGGAAACAGGAAGCCGTCGGTGGTGACGAGATCGACCTTGGGGCGCGGCGACCAGCGCGCCAGCAGCGCCTGCAGCACGCGCGCCGTGGTTGATTTTCCAACCGCCACCGAACCGGCGACGCCGATGATGTAGGGCATCTTGCGGTCCTCGATGCCGAGGAAGTGCCGCTGCGCCACGAACAGCCGCTGGGCCGCTGCGACATAGAACGACAGCAGGCGCGACAGCGGCAGGTAGATTTCCTCGACCTCCTTCATGTCGAGGCGGTCGTGCATCGAATGCATCCGCGCGATTTCTTCGGCGGTCAAAGTCATCGGCATGTCGTCGCGCAACGCGGCCCACTGCGCGCGCGAGAAAACACGATAGGGATTGTACTGAACCTGTTCGGCTCTCACATCCATGAGCCATTCCCTCCTGTCCGGCCGGCGCGTGTCCCCGCACCTGCCGGAAATGAACTAATCGCGCTTGCGCGCGGCTTTCTCTTCAAGCCCGGACATTTGCGTCCGCTGCGCCAGCGCGTCCTCGACTTCCGTCAGGCCGATGCCGCGCGATTTCAGCAGCACCAGAAGATGGAAGATCAGATCGGCGCTTTCGGCGATCAGATGGCCACGGTCGTTCTCGATGGCCGCGATGACGGTTTCCACCGCCTCCTCGCCCAGTTTCTTGGCGCAGTGATCAGGGCCTTTGTCCAGCAGCTTGCGGGTATAGGACGCCTCTCCTCCCGACGCCGCGCGGGCGTCGATGGTGGCGGCCAGATCGTGGATCGTAAAACGGCTCATAAAGCGCCTTCTATCACTTCCGTACCCCGGTAGGGAGCGCAAAGAGTTGATCTGATTCAGGTATTTGGCATACGGCCGCGCTCATGGATCGAGCCGCATCGGCAGCCCGGCGCGGACCATATGGTCCTTGGCCTGACGGATGGTGAACTCGCCGAAATGGAAGATCGACGCAGCCAGCACAGCCGTGGCGTGTCCCTCGCGGATGCCCGCCACCAGGTGGTCGAGGTTGCCGACTCCGCCCGAGGCGATCACCGGGACGTTCACGCTGTCGGCGATGGCGCGGGTCAGCGGAATGTCGAAGCCCTGCCGGGTGCCGTCGCGGTCCATCGAGGTCAGCAGGATTTCTCCCGCGCCCAGCGAGACCACTTCCTGCGCGTATTCGATGGCGTCGATACCGGTGGACTTGCGCCCGCCATGGGTGAAAATTTCCCAACGATCCGAATTGCCTGCGCGCGGAACACGCTTGGCGTCGATCGCAACCACGATGCACTGGTCGCCGAATTTTTCTGCCGCTTCCTTGACGAACTCGCGCCGCGACACCGCCGCCGAATTGATCGACACCTTGTCGGCCCCGTAGGTCAGAAGCGTGCGGATGTCCTCGACCTTGCGCACGCCGCCGCCGACGGTCAGCGGCATGAAGCAGGCTTCCGCCGTCCGCCGCACCACATCGAGCATCGTGCCGCGATTTTCGTGAGTAGCATTGATGTCTAGAAAGCAGAGTTCGTCTGCGCCCGCCGCGTCATAGGCAATCGCAGCCTCGACCGGATCGCCGGCGTCGCGCAGGTCAACGAAATTGACGCCCTTGACGACACGGCCGTCCTTGACGTCGAGACAGGGAATGACACGGGCCTTGAACATCGTTGCCGTCCCTATGCCGCCGCGCGCGCGTTGCGGATCAGCGTCAGTGCCTCCGCCGGATCGACACGGCCGTCGTACAGCGCGCGGCCGGAAATCGCGCCTTCCAGCTTTTTGGCGCGCGGCGACAGCATCGCTTTCACGTCCGCAATGGACGCGAAGCCACCGGACGCGATCACCGGAATCGAGATCGCGTCAGCTAGCGCAATGGTCGCGTCGAGGTTGAGGCCTTTCAGCAGCCCGTCGCGGGCGATGTCGGTGAAGATGATCGCGGCGACGCCGGCATCCTCGAATCGCTGCGCGATGTCGAGCGCGGTAACAGTCGAGGTTTCCGCCCAGCCCTCAACCGCGACCTTGCCGTCGCGCGCGTCGAGACCCACCGCAACCCGACCCGGAAATTTCTTCGCGGCTTCCTTCACCAGCGCCGGATCGCGCACCGCAGCGGTGCCGATGATAACGCGGCGGATGCCCTTGGACAGCCAGGCCTCAATCGTCGCAAGATCGCGGATACCGCCGCCGAGCTGCACCGGAAACTTCACGACCTTGAGCATGCTCTCGACCGCTTGCGCATTCACGGGCTTGCCGGCGAACGCGCCGTCGAGATCGACCACGTGAAGATATTCGAAGCCCTGAGTCTCGAAGGTTTTCGCCTGCGCGGCCGGATCGAGATTGAATACGGTCGCGCGCGCCATGTCGCCCTGCTCGAGGCGCACGCACTGGCCGTTCTTGAGATCGATAGCGGGAAAGAGAATCACGGCTTCCACTTCAGAAAATTCGAGATCAGGGCGAGACCAAAACGCTGGCTCTTTTCGGGGTGAAACTGCGTGCCGATCGCGGTGTCCTTGGCCACGATGGCCGTCACCGGCCCGCCGTAGTCGGCGCGCGCCACGACATCGGCTTCATCCGCCGCGTTCAGGTGATACGAGTGCACGAAATAGGCGTGGCGGCCCTTGTCGCCGAGCGGCAGCCGCTCCAGCACCGGATGCTCGCGCACCAGATCGAGCGTGTTCCAGCCCATGTGCGGAATTTTCAGATTCTCTTCGTTCGGCGAAATCTTCACGACATCGCCCGCGATCCAGTCGAGGCCCGGCGTGGTGACATATTCCTTGCCCTGCGTCGCCATCAGCTGCATGCCGACGCAAATGCCGAAGAACGGCCGCGCCTTGTCGCGCACCGCTTCCGTCATCGCATCCACCATGCCGTTCAGGCCATCGAGACCCTTGCGGCAATCCGCGAACGCACCGACGCCCGGCAGGACAATCCGATCGGCGCGGAACACGGTATCGGGATCGCGCGTGACGACGATTTTTTGCGGCTGCTCCATGCTGCGCGCGGCGCGCTCGAAAGCCTTCGCCGCCGAGTGCAGATTGCCGGAGCCGTAATCGATAATGGCAACGCTCAACGCGACGCTCCAGGTTCAGGAAACAAGCCGATCACGCTCTCCGACTGCGTCAGCGATGCACGCGGCAACGGCGGCGGTGAACTCGCGTTGCCGCGATTGCCGTCGCGCGCCGTCTTGGCGTTCCAGCGCTCGAAGAAGCGGCGCTCGGCGGCTTCTTCCGAATCCGCCACCACGATATCGAGCTGGCGCCATTTGCGGCGCGACAGCTTCCAGCGCCGCAGCGAGCCGGCCTCAAGACCGAACAGCAATGCGATGACGCCCATCACCAGAAAGCGCGCGCCCGACCCCACGCCGAACGACCACATTGCGACTTCCGCCGCGATCGTGATCACGAGATAGCCGAACGTCGCCAGCCATAGCCGGTGCCAGAGCAACCAAAGGATGGAGGCGACGAAGGCCCAGACATAAAATCCGTCCCGCACGAACACGAGCTGCTCCGGCGCCGTGCGCACATCGGTGCCGTAATAGCTCGCCGGCCCGTGAACCGTGTAAACCGCCATGATCGTTCTCCGGAACCCCGTTGCGCACGATCCACGAAAGATCGTGCACCGCACGATGGTCCAAAAGTGAATTCCAGCGCATGCCCGGCATGCGCTTCAGGTCAAATCAGCCGCCGAGCGTGCCCTTGGTCGAGGGAATTTCGCCCGCGGCGCGCGGATCGATCGCAACCGCGGCACGGAGCGCGCGCGCCAGGCCCTTGAAGCAGGACTCGGCGATATGATGGTTGTTCTCGCCATACAGCGTCTCGACATGCAGCGTCACGCCGGCATTGATTGCGAAGGCGTTGAACCACTCGCGCACCAGCTCGGTGTCGAACTCACCGATCTTGTCGCGCGGGAATTCGGCCTTGAACACCAGCACCGGCCGCCCGGAAATGTCGATAACGACGCGCGACAGCGTCTCGTCCATCGGCATATGGATGCTGGCGTAGCGGGTAATGCCCTTCATGTCGCCGAGCGCCTGCTTCACAGCCTGCCCGAGCGCAATGCCGACATCTTCCGTGGTGTGGTGGTAATCGATATGGAGATCGCCGTCGGCCTGTACGGTGATGTCGATGCGCGAATGCCGCGCCAGGAGATCCAGCATATGATCGAAGAATCCGATGCCGGTCGCGACATTGGATATGCCGGTGCCGTCCAGATTGACCGACACCATGATGTCGGTTTCCTTGGTCTTGCGCTTGATGGTGGCCGTGCGCATGAAAAGTGCTCTCCGAACGCCTCAGAACTCTTGGGAAAGAGCGTCCTTTTAACAGGCACATGACGCCTTCGCTACTGCGGGATGACGCGATTTTTGCCTGAGTTTTCAGATATGGTGACCGGAATTCGCCGCACCGGCGGACCAATTGCAACCGCCGGCGCCAGTGCCTAGATCAGGCCCTTCAACGAGGTATTCATGCAAGCATCACAGCCTGAGATCTGGCACGGGACCACCATTCTCACGGTCCGCAAGGGCGGCAAAGTGGTCATCGGTGGCGACGGGCAGGTTTCCATCGGCCAGACCGTTATCAAGTCCAACGCCAAAAAGGTCCGCAAGCTCGGCAAGGGCGACGTCATCGGCGGATTCGCCGGGGCCACCGCCGACGCCTTCACCCTGTTCGAGCGCCTCGAGGCCAAGCTCGAGCAGTATCCCGGCCAGTTGACCCGGGCCGCCGTCGAACTGGCCAAGGACTGGCGCACCGACCGTTATCTGCGCCGCCTGGAAGCGATGATGATCGTGGCCGACAAGGACGTCTCGCTGGTGCTGACCGGCACCGGCGACGTGCTGGAGCCGGAACACGGCGTGATGGCGATTGGCTCCGGCGGCAACTACGCGCTGGCCGCCGCGCGTGCCCTGGCCGATTCCGACCAAGACGCCGAGGCCATCGTGCGCCGCTCGCTCGATATCGCCGCCGACATCTGCGTCTACACCAACCGCAACGTTACCATCGAAGCGCTGACGAGTGCTTGATGCCTGCTGATGGCTACCAGTTCGTTCCGATGACGGCTGGCGACCTGCCGATGATCCGGCTGTGGCTGGCAACTCCGGAGGTCGTGGAGTGGTGGGGCGATCCAGATGAGCAGTTTGCCATCGTCAGCGGCGACCTCAGCGAGCCTGCGATGGAACAGTTTATCGTAACAGCGGACGGACAAGCGTTCGGTTACATCCAGAGCTTCGACCTCAAGGCCTGGCCGGACGACGCGTTCCGCGAGCATCCTGACGGCACAAGAGCCATTGACCAGTTCATCGGCGACCCCGACATGATCAATCATGGCCACGGCTCGGCTTTCATTCGCGTCTTTGCCGATCAGTTATTCGCAAACGGCGCGCCTCGCGTCATTACCGATCCCGACCCTGACAATGCACGCGCGATCAGGGCTTATGAAAAGGCCGGCTTCCGCAAGGAACGCATGGTCGATACGCTCGAAGGACCTGCTCTCTTGATGGTACGCAATCCATGACAGACTTCTCCCCTCGCGAAATTGTTTCCGAACTCGATCGCTTCATCGTCGGACAGGGCGACGCCAAGCGCGCCGTCTCCATCGCGCTGCGCAACCGCTGGCGGCGGCAGCAACTGACCGGCTCGCTGCGCGAGGAAGTGCTGCCGAAGAACATCCTGATGATCGGGCCGACCGGCGTCGGCAAGACCGAAATCGCGCGGCGGCTGGCGCGCCTCGCCGGTGCGCCGTTCATCAAGGTCGAGGCCACCAAGTTCACTGAAGTGGGCTATGTCGGCCGCGACGTCGAGCAGATCGTGCGCGATCTCGTCGAGGTCGCGATCCTGCAGACCCGCGAGCGCAAGCGGAAGGATGTGCAGGCGCGCGCGCAACAGGCCGCCGAGGACCGCGTGCTCGACGCGCTGGTCGGCGCCAACGCCGGCGCGGCGACACGCGATTCGTTCCGCAAGAAACTGCGGGCGGGCGAGTTGAACGACAAGGAAATCGAGATCGAGACCCAATCGTCCGGCGGCACGCCGATGTTCGAGATTCCGGGCATGCCCGGCGCGCAGGTCGGCTCGATCTCGATCGGCGATATTTTCGGCAAGATGGGCGGCCGGACCAAGACTCGCCGCCTGAGCGTGGCCGACTCCCACGAAATCCTCGTCAACGAGGAAAGCGACAAGCTGCTGGATAGCGATCAGCTGACGCAGGAAGCCGTGCAGGCGGTGGAGAACAACGGCATCGTCTTCCTCGACGAGATCGACAAGATCTGCGTGCGCGACGGCGCGCGGGCCGGCGACGTGTCCCGCGAAGGCGTGCAGCGCGACCTGCTGCCGCTGATCGAAGGCACCACGGTGTCCACCAAGCACGGCGCGGTGAAGACCGACCACATTCTCTTCATTGCGTCGGGCGCGTTCCATATCGCCAAGCCCTCCGACCTGCTGCCCGAATTGCAGGGCCGTTTGCCGATCCGCGTCGAGCTGCAGGCGCTGACGCGCGACGACATGCGCCGCATCCTCACCGAGCCGGAGGCCTCACTGCTTAAGCAATATGTCGCGCTGATGCAGACCGAAGGCGTCACGCTCAACATCACCGACGACGGCATCGACGCGCTGGCCGATGTCGCCGTGGCGGTGAACTCGACCATCGAGAATATCGGTGCGCGCCGCCTGCAGACGGTGATGGAGCGCGTGCTGGACGAGACGTCGTTCCATGCGCCCGATATGGGCGGTCAGACCATCACGATCGACGCAGCCTACGTGCAGAAGCATATCGGCGATCTGGCGAAGAACACGGATCTAAGCCGGTTCATTCTGTAGCAACGGCGCGAGTTCTCCTGCGAGACTCGCCACATTTTTGATGTCATCCCCGCGAAAGCGGCTGTGCTTGCTACCGCGCGCGCCGCACGCGCACATACAGTGCGCCCTCGCCGCCATGGCCGATGTGAGCTTCCTCGAAGCCGACGATGAGGCTGCGGAATTCCGGCAGGCCGAGCCAATGCGGCACCTGACGGCGCAACACACCGCGCTCCGACTCCGGCCCGACAGTGCGGCCCTTGCCGGTGATGACGAGAACGAAGCTCATCCCATCGGCCTGCGCGTGCTGCAGAAAGTTCAGCAGCATGCGATGCGCCCTGGTCTGGGTCATGCCATGCAGATCGAGCCGCGCGTCGATGTCTTTCCTGCCGCGCGAGAGCTTTGATCGCTCACGCCGCCCCAGCGGCGCAAGCGGCGGCGGCGCGGGAGGCGGACTCGGAATTTTTCTGATCGTGGCTGGAAGTTTTAGCGACGGCGCGGAATTCGACGTCGCCGGAGCTTCTTCGACAATTTCCAGCGAGCCTTTCGCCGGACGCGATCTCCTGCGCAGCGGCTTGGCCTGCTTCGTCACGTTTTCCCATAGTTCGGCTTCTTCGCGGCTCAGCGCGCGCTTGCGCCGGGGCGATGGCGGCGGATCGAGATTGCGCGGACGCTTCATTGGCGATGACGATAACGCCGGTGATGACGCTTGCGACGCGGCGTATCAGGTTTGACGGTCGCCGCTGACGCAACATCCGGCGCGGTTTTGGGACGGGCTTCCGGCAACGGCACCGCCTGCGCAACCGGCGCGGGGGCCGCAACGGCGGGCGCTGTTGCCACGGTTGGCGTCTGGGCCGCGGCCGGCTGGTCCTTGGACGGAGCGCTCTTCGCCGAATCCTTCGAAGAATCCTTGGGCTGCTCTTTCGACGCGTCCTTGGAAGTTTCCTTGGAAACTTCCTTGACCGGCTCCTTCGGAGTTTCCTTGGCAGGCTCGGTTTGCGGAAACAGTTTCGCGATGGTGGCCGACGGCCGGTCTTCCGGCAGCGGCATGGTCTTGCCGCGCGCCACCGGATCGAGGCTGTTCGGCAACAGCATTACAAATCGCGCCGGATTTTTCAGGCGGCCTGCGACGCGGCCCGCATCGGCGCCCGCGCCGAAATAGATGTCCGCGCGCGCGGGGCCGATAATCGCCGAGCCGGTATCCTGCGCAATCATCAGCTTGCGGAACGGCGTGTTCGACGTGTCGGATTCAATCGGCAGATTGCCTTCGATAAAGAACGGCGTGCCGTAGACATGCAGCGACTTGTCGACGGCGATCGATCGTCCGGCTGTCAGCGGCACGCCCTGTGCGCCGACCGCTTCGTCGTCCGCCGCCAACTTCACCTCGCGGAAGAACACATAAGAGCGGTTGAACCGGCGCAATTCCTTCGCCGCATCCGGGCTCGTCTCCATGTATTCGCGAATCTTCTGCATCGACATCTGGTCTTTGGGAATGATGTTGCGCTCAATAAGCACTCGCCCGACCGGCGTATAGGGATAACCGTTATGCGCATCGTAGTTGATGCGCACGATTGATCCGTCCTCGAGCTTGATCCGCGCCGAACCCTGAATCTGGATGAACAGCAGATCGGTCTGGCTCTTCAACCAAACCACCTCGAGACCGCGCCCCGCAATCGCGCCGTCCTCAATCTCGGCGCGGTCGTAGTAAGGCACCAGCTTGCGCCGCCCGACCTTGCGGAACACCTGTCCCTTGTTGGGCATGCTGGCATTGGCCTGCGAATATCCGCGCACGAACAGGTTCGACGGCCGCCGGTAAACAGGCACGTTGTAGACATCGGTCTGCACCCGCGAGCCGTCGACGATGGGCTCGTAGTACCCGGTTACAAAGCCCGCATCCTCGCCGATCCGCGAAATCTGCAACGGGGTGAAATTTTTCTCGAAGAATTCGCGCGCCTTGGCGCTCTCGGAAATATCCTCGGCGCGGGCGGCAATGCAGGGATCGCGCAGCGAGGTGCCGAGCGCCTTGCTGTCAGCGATCGGACTTTTCTGCGCAGCGATCGGCTTGCAGCTGGTGCGAAACGTCTTGAAGGCCGGAAGCGGATCGTCGTCGGCCCAACCCACGACCCCGCTCCATTTCAGCGGTGCATATTGCCCGTCGGGAACGACCAGCGGCCAGACAACCGGTCCGCGCTTCGGAGCTTCATGATGATCGTGAGAGACATTACGGCCGGCCGATCTGGCCTCAACGTCTGTGATTGCAAGACCGGCTGCGAAAAGCCCAGCGGCTCCGGCGCTCAGCCACGCGCCAAAGCGCCCGGCTCGCACGCCGGGCGTGGCAAATTCTTTATTGTCCGCTTTCCGTCCCAACCAGCTTCCAGTTCGGATCGCGCGAAGCGATGTCACGGGCAAACGTCCAGACATCTGTGACATCGGTGAGCTTTTCCGCGTTGCCATCGACGACGGTGCCAGCCTTGTCGCGCGTCACCGAGATCATCTGGGACACGAACCGGATGGTGATCTGAGCGGCGCGATCGCGCGTTTCGGCATTGACGATCTCGGCCTTGTCGATCGACGCGAAACGCGTCTCGACTCGCTCGCCGCGCTGTTCGCGTTCCTTGATCGCGGCCTCGAATCCTTCGTAGACCTCGGACGACAACAAATCCTTCAGCGCGCGGCGGTCACCGTTGGCAAAAGCCAGCACGATCATCTCATAGGCGCTTTTCGCGCCGCTGAGGAAATGCTGCGCGTCGAACGACGGGTCGGAGACGGCAATCTGATCGAGACCGCGCGCGAGCGCCGATCCGGATTCGGCAATTCCTTTCCAGCGATCGGGCACGACAGCCGGATCTCCGGACGGCGCCAGCGGCGCCTGATCGATGGTCTTGCCCGGCATCGGCACGACATTGTCCGGCGCCCCGCGCAGAACATCACGGCCCGCGCGATCGAACGGCGGCCGCTCGTCGCCGGTCCGCTGTCCCAACACATTGCGCAACCGCAAGAAGATGAAGACGGCCAAGGCCAGAAAAATGATGGTGTAAATATCCACGTCGCATTCACTTTCTGATCGGTGCTGCACGCCGCTCGCGCGGCTTCCCGGGTTGAAACGGGGTTATAGAGGCGTTCGTTCCGTCACATGTAGGCACGAAATCCGATCCAGCCAACATCGCTATATGCCGCGCTTGAAGTGCCCAAAAGACAAGGTTTGGGGCATTCAAACGCCGATTTCGCGCAATTCTACCCGATCCAGCGGTTGCGGCCAACCGAAACACAACAGAATGCACCCATCGTCCTTGTCGAATGAGGCAAGGCTATGATAGCCACTCGCCCCGACAAGGGCCTGTCCTGTCCGGACGCGGACTTTCGCCGCCAACGGATGCCTTTTCAGAGGCAGTTCCCGGACGGATCGCTCCTGGGCGATCTCGTTTCCACATTCTCGGAGCGAATATTTATGACCAACGGCAACGGTGCACCTCTCGAGAACGCGGCTCCGCCCCAGTTCAACGTTCTGGCGCAGTACATCAAGGATTTCTCGTTCGAGAATCCGAACTCCCCGGCGTCGCTGGCCAACCAGGACAAGCAACCCACCATCAATATTCAGATCAACGTCACCGCCACTCCGGTTGCCGAGCATGACTTCGAGGTCGCGCTGTCGATCGAGGGCAAGGCCGAGAACGACAACTTCGTGCTGTTTGCGTTCGAACTGATCTATGCCGGCGTGTTTCGCATTCAGAACGTGCCGCAGGACAGCATGCACCCGTTCATCATGATCGAATGCCCGCGGCTATTGTTCCCGTTCGCCCGCGAGATCGTGGCGTCGTCGGTGCGCGCCGGCGGCTTCCCGCCGCTGATGCTCGATCCGGTCGATTTCGTCGGCCTCTATCGCCAGAATATGGCGCGTCAGGCCGAGCAGCAGCAGGGCAAGCCGAGCTGAGCTCGGTTATCGCTGCGCGAAGCGAAAATCGCTTCGCTTTAATCTTCTTTTGAGAATTCGTTCCAGATCGGCGTGCCGCCGAGCGTCGCGACGAATGCGGCATGCGCGGCCGTGTCCGCCTCGGTCACGCGCGGCGCAAGCGGCACCTCGCGCTGCCGGCGCGGTGCATCGATTTGTCCGGCGCCGAACGACTGGCGCGTTTCGGACAGAATGAGCTGCGACTGCCGCGCGCCGATCAGATCGATATAGACTTCCGCCAGCAGTTCCGCGTCGAGCAGCGCGCCGTGCTTGGTGCGGCGGGAATTATCGATGGCGTAGCGCGAGCACAGATCGTCGAGCCGGTTCGACACGCCGGGATGCTTGCGTCGGGCCAGCGTCAGCGTATCGACCAGACGGTCGCGCGGGATTGCCGCTCGCGAGACCTTGGTCAATTCCGCATTGATGAAGCCGATATCGAACGACGCATTGTGGATGACCAGCGGCGCGTCCGCGATGAATGTCAGAAAATCTTCCGCCACCGCCGCGAACAGCGGCTTGTCGGCAAGGAACTCGCTCGACAGGCCATGCACATTGAACGCTTCCTGCGGCATGTCGCGTTCGGGATTGAGATAGACGTGAAACGTCTGCCCGGTCGGCATCCGGTTGACCATCTCGACGCAGCCGATCTCGACCAGGCGATCGCCGCGCAGCGGATCAAGGCCTGTGGTTTCGGTATCGAGAACGATTTCGCGCATGATGGATATGCCGGGTGCGATATCAGCGAATCAGTTTCGCCGCCTCGGCATTTTAACGACTTCGCGGAGGATTTCACCGATCCGCTGCCGCACCGGGTCCAGACCGTGGGAGGTGTCCACCACAAAATCCGCGCGTTTGCGCTTTTCCGCGTCGGGCAACTGGCGCGCCAGAATGGCGTCCAGCTTCTCAGGTGTCATGTTGTCCCGCGTCAGGATACGTTCGCGCTGGATTTCCGGCGTTGTCGTTACCACCACCACCGCATCGACCCGGTTTTCGCCGCCGGTCTCGTACAGCAAAGGCACATCGAGCACCGCCACCGGCGCGCCGGAAGTTTCCGCATCGCTGAGAAACTTGAGCTGATGGCTGCGCAGCATCGGATGCACGATGGTCTCAAGCCGTTTCATGGCGTCGGCATTGTTCAACACCATGGCCGAGAGCTTCTGCCGGTCCACCTTGCCGTCCACGGTGCTGCCGGGAAACGCCGCCTCGACCGCCGGCGCGGCCTCACCTTCATAGACCTTATGAACGGTGGCGTCGGCATCGTAGACCGGCACCCCGGCTTCCTGAAACAACTTCGCGGTGGTCGACTTCCCCATTCCGATCGAACCCGTCAAACCCAGCAACAGCATCGGCAAATCTTTCGTCATACAGCCAGCAGATTCCGGCTGCGCAGAAAAGCAAGCACCGGCAGCAGCGGCAATCCCAGAATTGTAAAATGATCGCCCTCGATGCGATCGAACAGATGCACCCCGGTGCGCTCCAGTTGATAGGCGCCGACGCTTGCCGTGACGGCGTCGCCCGCTTCATCGACATAGGCAGCAATCTCGCTGCCAGTGAGAGCGCGCATCGTCATGCGCGCAACACTGACGTGGGAAAACAGCGTCACTCTACCTTTCACGACGCTAACCGCGCTGTGCAATGCGTGAGTCTGGCCGGACAGTGTGGTGATTTGTGCCTCTGCAGCAGCACGATTCGCGGGCTTGCTGAAAAGCTGATCGCCGAGCGCCAGCGTCTGGTCGGCGCCGACGACGTAGCGATCAGGGAATTTCGCAGAAATGAATGTCGCTTTTTCGCAAGCGAGAAGGGCTGCGATTTCGCCCGGATCTTTCAATCCCGAGCTCTGCTGGATCGCACGTTCGTCGATGTCGGCAGGGATCGTCTCGACCGCGATCCCCGCGTTTGCAAGCAGGCTTTTACGCACAGCGCTTTGCGATGCAAGAATCAAGGATTGCCGTTCACGCCAGACCGTCACGTTTCTGGTGCTTTCTGACGCTGACGATCGGCGTACAGCTTCATGATCGCCGCCGCGGTTTCCTCAATCGACCGGCGCGTAACGTCGAGCAATGCCCAGTCGAACTTCACACTCAGCTTGCGTGCGAAAGCAACTTCCTCGGTCACTGACTGGCGATCGATATAGTTATCGTCCCCGGTTCTGCCGATGCCGAGCAAACGGTTCTGCCTGACCTGGATCAATCGCTCAGGCGTGGCATGAAGGCTGACCACCAGCGGTTTCTTCAGGGTTTCGAGCTGATGCGGAATCGGAATTCCCGGCACCAGCGGCACATTCGCAGTTCGAACGCCGCGATTGGCGAGATAGATCGAGGTCGGTGTCTTCGATGTTCGCGAAACACCGACAAGAACCACGTCGGCCTCCTCAAGGCCTTCGACATGCTGACCGTCGTCGTGCATCATCGAATAATTCAGCGCGTCGATGCGCTTGAAATACTCCGCGTTGAGGGTGTGCTGCGCGCCGACGCGGCGTGAGGTCTCGGTGCCGAGATAAGCCTGGAACAGCTGCATCACCGGACCGATGATCGAGAGGCTCGGAATGTTGATTTCCTGGCACTTTGCCTCAAGCCGCTCGACCAGATCTTTCTCCAGTAGCGTGAACAGCACGATCCCCGGCGCTTCCTCGATTTCCGCGAGCACGCGGTCGAGCTGCTTCTGGCTGCGGACCAGCGGATAGACATGCTCCACCGGCGACACGTTGGAATACTGCGCGGCCACCGCGCGCGCGACTGTGATCAGCGTCTCACCAGTCGAATCGGAAATCATGTGGAGGTGAAAATAACTGCCGGAGGTGGTCGCCATGACGTCTCGAATCCGTTTCCGCTCAATCCGGCGACTGTGAATAGCTGTGAATCCCTGTGGGCATATTCGCCTCAATCCGGCGGTGGACCGCACCGCCCGGGATAACTCGCTCTTTCATTCACAGCACTGATTTCGGGATGAAATCTAACCTTTGCCGGGATGGTAGCGGGGTTGTGTGGATTTGTCTTGGGATAATGCCAAGCCCGTAACACTCAAGCGCTTGAAACTATCGGCTTATTTTCCGCCGTGCTCGTCCGATCCAACACCGGGTATAAACCGGCGGCATGTGGACGAACACTGGACAAATACGGGAGAGCGATGCGCGAGCGCTAATCACGGTTACACTGACTCAAACTAAGAATCTAAAAAGGATTCTTTAAGGAAGTCGTGCTTGCGGACAGACCTCTTCTCGCGTCATCTAGCGATGTTGCTCAACACACCGAGCAACGTTTGGTTTCTGTCTTCGCGTGCAGTCGTCAGCCTCGAAACACTGACTGGCTTAGCAGTTCAACAAATTGGTAGTTGAAGATTATCCCCATGTACGAATGGATCAAGGCGCTGCATGTGGTCGCGGTCATCTCGTGGATGGCCGGCATGCTCTATCTGCCGCGATTGTTCGTTTACCACTGCGATGCCGAGGTTGGCTCGAAGCAATCCGAAACTTTCAAGGTGATGGAGCGACGATTGCTCCGGGCGATCATCGATCCGGCGATGATCGTGACCTGGCTGGCTGGTTTGTGGCTGGTTTGGCAGGGCGGTTGGTATGTTTCCGGCTGGTTTCACGCGAAATTCGCACTGGTGCTGATTCTGTCGGGTGTTCATGGATTTTTCGCAGCCCGGGTGCGGGATTTCGCCAACGATGCGAATACCAGAAATCAGAAATTCTATCGTATTATCAATGAGGTACCGACGGTTTTGATGATCGGTATCGTGATTCTGGTGATCGTCAAGCCGTTCTAGAGCGGCCAGCTTCAGGCTCTGCGGCAATGATCGCCTTGCGTGGAGCCGGACGATTTTCTATATATCTGTCATCCCACCGAACGCAGGCGGATGTGGTTGAGTCCCGGTCTCATTGTTGGACCGGCCGCCACATCAGGTTCGAAGCCTCCCGGCACCTTCCTCGCTCAAGACCTGCGGACTTCTGATCGCGTTTGTAGTCCGTATGTCGTCAGCAAGCTGAACCTTTCGCTCCCCTCCCCTCTCTTTTCTCCACACGCTCCACAGGACAACCCCAATGCGGGAAATCAAACTACAAGACCTCAAAACCAAAACACCGGCGGAGCTTGTCTCGTTCGCCGAAGAGCTTGGGGTCGAAAATGCCAGCACCATGCGCAAGCAGGAGCTGATGTTCGCCATTCTCAAGCAGCTTGCGATCCAGGAAACCGACATCATCGGTGAAGGCGTCGTCGAAGTTCTTTCCGACGGCTTCGGATTCTTGCGCTCATGGGACGCCAATTATCTGCCCGGCCCCGACGACATTTATGTTTCGCCGTCGCAGATCCGGCGTTTCGGATTGCGTACCGGCGACACCATCGAAGGCCATATTCGCAGTCCGAAGGAAGGCGAACGCTACTTCGCGCTGCTGAAGGTCAACACGCTGAACTTCGAAGATCCGGAAAAGTCCAAGCACAAGGTCAATTTCGATAACCTGACGCCGCTGTTTCCCGACGAGCGTTTCCGTCTTGAGCTCGAAGATCCGACCCGCAAGGATCTCTCCGCGCGCGTCATCGATATCGTAGCCCCTATCGGCAAAGGCCAACGCGCACTTATCGTGGCCCCTCCCCGCACCGGCAAGACGGTGCTGATGCAGAACATCGCGCACTCGATCACAGCCAATCATCCTGAATGCTATCTGATCGTTCTTCTGATCGACGAACGTCCGGAAGAAGTCACCGACATGCAGCGTTCGGTGAAGGGCGAGGTTGTGTCCTCGACGTTCGACGAACCGGCAGTGCGTCACGTGCAGGTTGCGGAAATGGTGATCGAGAAGGCCAAGCGCCTGGTCGAACACGGCCGCGATGTTGTCATCCTGCTCGATTCGATCACGCGCCTCGGCCGTGCCTACAACACCGTGGTGCCGTCATCCGGCAAGGTGCTGACCGGCGGTGTCGACGCCAATGCATTGCAGCGTCCGAAGCGTTTCTTCGGCGCCGCGCGTAACATCGAAGAAGGCGGATCGCTCACGATCATCGCGACCGCGCTGGTCGATACCGGCAGCCGCATGGACGAAGTGATCTTTGAAGAGTTCAAGGGCACCGGCAACTCGGAGCTCATTCTGGACCGCAAGGTCTCGGACAAGCGCACCTTCCCGGCGATCGACATTTCGCGCTCCGGCACGCGCAAGGAAGAACTCATCACCGATCCGCAGCTGCTCAAGAAGATGTACGTCCTCCGCCGCATCCTCAATCCGATGGGCACCATGGACGCCATCGACTTCCTGCTCGACAAGCTCCGCAACACCAAGAACAACGCGGAATTCTTCGAGTCGATGAACACCTGATCTGGTCAGCCAACAGGCGTCAGCTCGGTTTCAATGCCCGGCCATTAGTGCGAAGCACGTCTTCGTAGCGATGCCGGGCATTTTCTTTGAAGGCGCCGCAAATCCTCCGCGCCTGAAATTGGTGCGATGCAATATCATGGATATTGCGCACTAGGTCGCAGCATATTGCGGTGCAGCACAAACCAACACCATCATCGCTGGGAATTTTCATTGCCTGTCCTGCATGTGTCCGACAAATAGGCCATGCATTCCCCTGATCAGACCATCTTCGCTTTGTCGTCCGGCCGCGCGCCGTCGGCCATTGCCATTATCCGCGTGTCCGGCCCGCAAACCCGCGCGGCGGTCGAGCGGCTTTGCGGAAAACTGCCCACGGCTCGTCTCGCCCAGTTCGTCACCCTGCGGGATCTTGATGGCAGCGCGCTCGACGAATCGGTGACGCTGTGGTTTCCGGCGCCGCACAGCGCCACCGGCGAAGACGTTGCCGAATTTCATGTTCATGGCGGCCGCGCGGTGATCACCGCGATGTTCGATGCGCTCGGGGCGATCGATGGTTTGCGTCCGGCGGAGCCCGGCGAATTTACCAGACGCGCGTTCGAGAACGGCAAACTCGATCTCACCGAAGCCGAAGGTCTCGATGATCTGATTCACGCCGACACCGATCGTCAACGCCGCCAGGCGCTGCGACATCTGAAAGGATTGCTCGGCGCAAAGGCCGAGAGCTGGCGGCAGCAGATCATCGAAGCATCGGCGCTGATTGAAGCCGGCATCGATTTTTCGGACGAGGGCGATGTCTCGACAGAACTGGTTGCGCCGGCGTTGCGAAAGATCGCGGCGCTGAAATCAGAAATCGAAGAAGCCCTTATTTCATCGGCACAAAGTGAACGTCTGCGCGAAGGCCTGACGGTTGCGATTGCCGGTCCGCCGAATGCAGGCAAGTCGACATTGCTCAATCGTCTGGCGCGGCGCGAGGCTGCGATTGTGTCGCCGCATGCCGGCACCACGCGCGACGTCATCGAAGTGCATCTCGATCTTGACGGTTATCCGGTGACGCTGATCGACACCGCAGGCGTGCGCGACACCCACGATCCGGTCGAGCAGGAGGGTGTGCGCCGCGCGCGGGACCGTGCGCGCACATCCGACCTGGTGCTGTGGCTTGTCGATGCGAACGACAACAGTGCGCTGCCGCCGAAAAATGACGACGATCACGCACCTGTCTGGATCGTGCGCAACAAGGTCGATCTGGTCGGCGGCAATGGTGACGGCGCGGCGAGGGCGCAGTTCGATATTTCCGCGTCGCGCGGTGACGGTGTGTCCGAGTTGGTGGCGGCGCTGGTGACCTACGCCCGGGATTATTTCGGATCGGGCGA
This sequence comes from Afipia massiliensis, assembly GCF_014203115.1. Taxonomy (GTDB): domain Bacteria; phylum Pseudomonadota; class Alphaproteobacteria; order Rhizobiales; family Xanthobacteraceae; genus Afipia; species Afipia massiliensis. The sequence continues at coordinate 24,999 of NZ_JACHIJ010000003.1, forward strand.
AATGGCGCTGGTCAGTCGCGCCCGGCACCGGACCTTGTTGCGGGAGACTGTCTCGGCGCTGGAGCGGGCAGGGCGCTCGGCCGACAAAGGCGATGAGCTTCTGGCCGAAGAGCTACGAATCGGGATTCATTCATTAGGGCGTCTGACCGGCCGGGTGGACGTCGAAGACATCCTTGACGTCATCTTCCGAGAGTTCTGTATCGGCAAGTAGGTTGCAAAGTAGGCCATTGGCCTCCAGCTGGTTCCAGGTGGGCCAATGACCCTGTTTCACGTGAAACAAAGTCAACTTGGCGATTTGTTTCACGTGAAACATCCGGAACTCATTTCCGTCTTTCAGCTTTCGCACCAAAGCGATAGAAGTCTGCCGATGCAGACATTGGACGTCATTGTGATTGGGGGAGGCCACGCTGGCTGCGAAGCCGCAGCGGCGTCTGCGCGCATGGGCGCGAAAACCGCGCTGGTCACCCATCAGTTCGCGACCGTCGGCGCGATGTCCTGCAATCCAGCTATTGGTGGGCTCGGAAAGGGCCATCTGGTCCGCGAAATCGATGCTCTGGACGGCCTCATGGGCCGGATCGCTGATCGCGGGGGAATCCAGTTCCGGGTTTTGAACCGGCGCAAGGGGCCAGCCGTACGCGGTCCACGCGCCCAGATCGACCGCAAGCTCTATGCGGCGGCGATGCAGGCTGAAATCCGGGACACTCCCAATCTGATCGTGATCGAAGGCGAAGCGGACGAGCTTTTGCTCTCTGAGGGCCGGATTTGCGGGATTCGTCTGGGCGACGGCCGGGAATTCGCCGTTGGCGCGGTGGTTGTGACCACCGGGACCTTTTTGCGCGGGCTGATCCATCTCGGGGAGAGGAACTGGCCTGCCGGACGGGTCGGAGAGGCTCCGGCGATGGGGCTCTCAAAATCTTTCGAGCGCGCCGGCTTTACGCTGGGCCGTCTCAAGACCGGGACCCCGCCACGGCTCGATGGATCGACCATCGACTGGTCCGCGGTCGAAATGCAGCCCGGTGACGACCCGATCGAGCCGTTTTCGGTGCTGACCGACCGGATTACGACGCCACAGATCGAATGCGGCATCACCCGGACCACCAACGCCACCCACGACGTCATCCGGGCCAATGTCCATCGCTCGCCGATGTACTCCGGCCAGATCAAGAGCTCCGGCCCGCGCTATTGCCCGTCGATTGAGGACAAGATCGTCCGGTTTGGCGACCGCGACGGCCATCAGGTCTTTCTGGAGCCCGAAGGACTCGACGACACCACGGTTTATCCCAACGGCATCTCCACTTCGCTGCCGGAAGAGGTCCAGCAGGCCATTCTGGCCAGCATTCCGGGCCTCGAACGCGTGAAAATGGTCCGTCCGGGCTATGCCATCGAATACGATCACGTTGATCCCCGCGAACTGGAGCCGACCCTGCAAACCCGTCGGGTGCCGGGCCTTTTCCTGGCCGGGCAGATCAATGGCACCACCGGTTATGAAGAGGCCGGCGCGCAGGGGCTGGTGGCCGGATTGAATGCTGCGATTCTCGCGGGGGGCGGCGAACCGGCCGTGTTCGACCGCGCCGACGGCTATCTCGGGGTGATGATCGACGACCTGACGTCGCGCGGCATTACCGAACCCTATCGGATGTTCACCTCGCGGGCCGAGTATCGTTTGACCCTGCGCGCGGACAATGCCGATCAGCGCCTGACCGATCGGGGTATCGCGCTCGGCTGTGTTGGCGCGGAGCGGGCAGGGCGGCATGCCGCGAAGATGGATGCGCTTAACACCGCGAAATCATTGACAAAATCGCTCTCTGTGACGCCCAATGAGGCCGCAAAGCACGGCCTGATGCTCAATCACGACGGTCAGCGCCGCACCGCGTTTGAAATGCTGGCCTATCCCGAGGTGGAATGGGCCAGCATCACGGCAATCTGGCCGCAGCTCAACGCAATCGATCCGAAGATCGCTGTCCATCTGGAAATCGACGCCAAGTACGATGTCTATCTCGCCCGCCAGGCCGCCGACGTGCAGGCATTCCGTCGCGACGAGGGTCTGGTGCTGACCGATGTGGATTACAGCGCCGTTCCAGGTCTTTCCAATGAAGCCCGTCAGAAGCTTGAGACGGTCCGGCCCCGGACCATCGGGCAGGCGGGCCGGATCGAGGCCATGACCCCGGCGGCGCTGGCGATTCTGGCGGCCTATCTGCGCCGCGAGGCGCGCCGATCCTCAGTAGCTTCGGCATAGGCGCATCTCATGGCCAAACCGGCCCTCGTTTCCATCCCGGCCTCGGACAAGGCGGCAGCCTTGGCGCTCACTCCTGTTTCACGTGAAACAGAGGCGCGGCTCGACCGCTATGTCAGCCTGCTGGTCGAATGGCAGGCCAAGACCAATCTGATTGCGCCCTCCACGCTTCCGCAACTCTGGACCCGGCACATCTCCGATTCGCTTCAGCTTCTGGATCTGGCCCCGAACGCCCGGCGCTGGCTCGACTTCGGCAGCGGCGGCGGCTTTCCCGGTGTAGTGCTGGCCTGTGCGATGGCCGAGCATGACGGCGCAACCGTTCAGCTTGTGGAGCGCAACGCCAAGAAGGCAGCGTTTCTTCGTGAAGCGCTGCGGGTGACCGGCGCGGCCGGTTCAGTTGTCCTCGCTGACATCGGGGATTATGTGGATAGTTTGCGGACCCCGGTCGATTGCATCACTGCCCGCGCAGTTGCTCCACTACATATGTTGCTGGGTTTTGCTGCGCCTCTGGTGCAGCAAGGCACCAAAGCCTTGTTCCTGAAGGGACAAGATGTAGAGGCCGAATTGACGGAAGCTACTAAATACTGGAATATAGCGCCTCTTCTTCATCCCAGTCGTACCGGCGGACACGGCTGGATCGTCGAGCTCAATACGATTGAGCGGCGATAACCCGTCCAGCAACAAGAAAGCATGGCCAGGCACATGGTTGGCATCGACGGAATTTTTCAAGACGAGACCGGCGCGACAGCCCAACGGGGTCATCCCCGGATCCTGGCGCTCGCCAATCAGAAGGGCGGCGTTGGCAAGACCACGACCGCCATCAATCTCGGAACCGCGCTCGCCGCCATCGGCGAGCGGGTGCTGATCGTCGATCTCGATCCGCAGGGCAACGCATCGACCGGCCTCGGCATCGACCGGCGCAATCGCAACTGTTCGACCTATGACGTGCTGATCGGCGAGGCCAAGCTGCGCGAGGCGATCATCCCGACCGCGGTCCCTCGCCTGCACATCGCGGCATCGACCATGGATCTGTCGGGTCTTGAACTTGAACTCGGCACCACACGCGACCGCGCGTTTCGTCTGCGCGATGCGATTGCCGAACTCAACGTCAATGTCGCCCCCGACACCGACTACACCTACGTGCTGGTCGATTGTCCGCCGTCGCTCAACCTCATCACCGTCAACGCCATGGCGGCGTCGCACGCGATTCTCGTGCCGCTGCAGTGTGAGTTCTTCGCGCTCGAAGGTCTGTCGCAGTTGCTGCAGACTGTCGAGCAGGTGCGCTCGACGCTGAATCCGACGCTGTCGATTCATGGCATCGTGCTAACGATGTTCGACTCGCGCAACAACCTGTCGAACCAGGTCGTCGCCGATGTGCGGCAGTTCATGGGCAACAAAGTCTACAACACCATGATCCCGCGCAACGTGCGCATTTCCGAAGCGCCGTCTTACGGCAAGCCGGTGCTGGTTTACGATCTCAAATGCGTCGGCAGCGATGCGTATCTGAAACTCGCGACCGAAGTGATTCAGCGTGAGCGCGAACTGCGTTCGCACTGACTATTTTATTCTGAGCAGTTGAGATCAGGTTGAAGCGATGTCGGGAGTGCGTGGGTTGAGTGCAAGGGAGACGGCAATGGCCGACGAGCGTTCGCGATTGGGTCGCGGTCTTGCAAGTCTGATTGGCGATGTCGGTGGTGAGGCCGCTCACGTCGATCGTCCGTCGCGCACGCCGCGCCGCGTTCCGATTGAATTTCTCAAGGCCAATCCGCGCAACCCGCGCCGCACATTTTCCGATACCGAGCTCGATGAGTTGTCGGCGTCGATCAAGCAGCACGGCGTGATTCAGCCGATCGTGGTGCGTTCGGTGAAGGGTGCCACGGATCGTTTCGAAATCATCGCCGGCGAGCGCCGCTGGCGCGCGTCGCAGCGCGCCGGTCTGCATGATGTGCCGATCGTTACTGTGGAAGTGAACGACAGCGACGCGCTCGAGATCGCGATCATCGAGAACGTGCAGCGCTCGGATCTGAACGCGATGGAAGAAGCGCAGGGCTATCACGCGCTTGCCGCTGAATTCAAACGCAGCCAGGAAGATATCGCCAAGATCGTCGGCAAGAGCCGCAGCCATGTCGCCAACATGATGCGTCTGACCAAACTGCCGGATCAGGTTCAGGCTTACATTGCCGAAGGCAAGCTCTCCGCCGGACACGCTCGCGCGCTGATCAATCTGCCGGATGCCGCGGCGGCCGCGAAGCGCATCGTCGAGGAAGGTCTGAACGTGCGTCAGACCGAAGCGCTTGCGCACGAGGAAGGTGTGCCGGAGCGCAAGCCGCAGAAGGCGCACGGCGCAGCACCCGCGAAGGATCCCGACACCATCGCCCTTGAAAAGCGCGTCAGTGATGTGCTCGGCCTGAAGGTCAGCGTCGATCACCGCAATCCCGGTGGTACGGTGCAGATCAAGTACACCGATCTCGATCAGCTCGACGAGATTTTGCGCCGGCTCGAAGCGGGCAAGTAAAAGCAACGGCGGGGTGTCAGCCCCGTCGCCGCGCGTTGACCGCGATCGCAAGCAGCGCGCGCTGCGCGATGACTTCAGCCAGCGATGACTGTTTGCGCATATCGAATGCCGCATCGGCCAGTTGCGCCATCACCCGCGCCATGCGCTCGGCGCTGGTGTTTCGCAGCGCCGTCTCGACCAGCGCCTTGCGCGAGAAATGCAGCCGCGGAAATCCGCTATCGAGCGCGTCGAGTTCACTGCGGCCTTCCTCGACCGACAGCCGCGCCTTGTGCAGCAGTGCGGCGTGGCGCTGCGCCGACATAATAATCAGGCCCGGATAAGTCCCGGCCGCCATCGCCTTGGTGAACATGGTTTCGACGTCGGCGGCACGTCCCGCAAAGGCGTTGTCGACGATAGGATCAAGCGCCAGGCCTGACGCGTCGGTGACGATGGCAACCACATCGTCCAGCGTCACTTCGCGCTGACCGTGAGCGTAGAGCGCAACTTTCCGAATTTCGTTACGCGAGGCCTGCCGGTCCCCGCCGAGCAGCGACGTCAGCGCCGCGCGGGCATCGGGCGCGATCGTCAATTTCGAGGCACGCAGTTCATCATCGATCAGCCTGGCGAGATCGCGCTCGGTGTCGGCATAGCAGGCGATGGCGACCGCGCTCTTCGCTTTCTCGCAGGCTTTCCGCAAGGGCGCGTCCGGGCGCAACTCGCCGGCCTCGATCACGATACGGCAATCTTTCGGCTGCATCTCCGCGAGCGTATCGATGCCGCTGGCGAAACTGCGCGATCCGGCCCTGATCCGGATGGCCCGGCGGCCGCCGAACAGCGGCACCGTCATGGCTTCTTCGACAAGGCGCGACGGCTCGGCGGCGAGTTCGTCGCCATCCATGCGCACCAGTGAAAATGGATCGTTCGGATCGTCGACGGCTGACGCCATCAGGGCGTCGGCGCGCTCACGCACCAGGCCAGTGTCGGGACCATAGAGCAGGATGATCGGCCGCGACGGATCGGGCCGGGCCAGAAACGCGTCGATTTCTTTCCCGCGAAGCGCGACCACAAATTATCTCGAAGCTGATCGTGGATCAGGTGCCGGCAACGAAGAACGATGCGAGACGCTGATTGATGTTGTCGGCGATGACCTTGGCGGCGCGGTCTTCCGCGTCACGCAGTCCGCGCGAACGGGCGAAGCGCTGCGCCTGTCCCGGAATGTCGTAAGACACGCGCGAGAACGTCGTTCCGGTCAGCACCGTCCTGTCGGTGGCGTTGTCCTTCAGCTCATAGACCACATCGATGCCGTAGTTCTCGATATCCGGCCGGGCGGTGGTCGGATCGACGATGATCGACAGCCGCGACGTGCTGAGCCGCATCAGGAGGCGGTGGGTCGGTGGCGCGCCGACGGCGCTGCCGTACATGCTGAACATGAGATTGTTGCGAATCTCGACGCCAAGCCGCGCCTCGCGCGAACCGTTGGGCAGGTTGAGCGGAGGAACTTCGACGCCCTGCAGCTTCTCCCGCAGCGCCGATCCGCCGCTTGCGCTGCGCTCGCCATACATCGGCTGGAAGCACCCGGCCGTCAGGGCCGCAAGGGCGACCACGGCCACAAGCCGGGCTGCGATGCGCGTATCAAACCACGACATTCACGATCCTCTGCGGAACGATGATGACTTTTCGGGGAGATTTCCCATCCAAGGCCGATTTTACTGCATCGATTGCCAAAACGGCAGCCTCAATTTCCCCGTTCGAAGCATTTCGGGCGACCGTGACATCCGAGCGCTTCTTGCCATTAACCTGCACCGGAAGCGTAATTGTGTCATCCACCAGTAGTTTAGGCTCGATTTCGGGCCATTCCGCCTCGGAAACCAGCCCCGAATGACCCAGCACCTGCCAGCACTGCTCGGCCAGATGCGGCATCATGGGCGAGATCAGCCGGGCCAGGATATCGAACGCCTCCCGGGCGGCAGCTGCGACCGCCGGGTTGGTTTCCAGCGATTTCGCCGGCCCGTCGACGACGTCCGCCAACGCGCCCACAAAGGCATAGAGCTTTGCAATCGCAGTGTTGAAGCGCAGCCGTTCGATCGAGGTCGAGATGTCCGCGAGGGTGCGGTGGGCGATGCGGCGCAGCGCGAGCGCCTCCTCGGCGCCGTCGATGCCCGCAGGTGTGCCGGGCTTCGGCAGGTGCGGAGCTGCGGTGTTCACCAGCCGCCAGACCCGCTGCACGAAGCGGCTCGCGCCCTGCACGCCTTCCTCGCTCCAGATCACGTCGCGGTCGGGCGGCGAGTCGGACAGCATGAACCAGCGGGCGGTGTCGGCGCCGTAGGTGCCGATGATGTCGTCCGGATCGACCGTGTTGCGCTTCGACTTCGACATCTTCTCGATCGAGCCGATCTCGACGGATTCTTTCGTCGTCAGCAATGTCGCGCGGCGCTTGTCGCCGACGGTCTCGATATTGATCTCGGCGGGTGAAGCAAAAGTGCCGTCCTGCTTCTTGTAGGTTTCGTGCACCACCATGCCCTGCGTGAACATGCCGGCGAACGGCTCGTCCATGCCGACATGTCCCGTCGCCTTCATCGCGCGGGTGAAGAAGCGCGAATACAGAAGATGCAGGATCGCGTGTTCGACGCCGCCGATATACTGATCGACCGGCATCATGTGGTTGGCGATCGCAGGCGTCGTGGGCGCGTTCTCGTTCCAGGGATCGGTGAAGCGCGCAAAGTACCAAGACGAGTCGACGAACGTATCCATCGTGTCGGTTTCGCGCGTGGCCTTGCCGCCGCATTGCGGGCAGGTGACGTGCTTCCAGGTCGGATGGTGATCGAGCGCATTGCCCGGCTTGTCGAAGGTCACATCCTCCGGCAGCACCACCGGCAGGTCCTTGTCCGGCACCGCCACCACATCGCACTTCGGGCAATGGATCACGGGGATCGGGCAACCCCAGTAGCGTTGACGCGAAATGCCCCAGTCGCGCAGACGGAAGTTGACTTGCCGCTCGCCGACCGGCGAGTTGCCGCGGGTCGCACCCTCAAGGCGCTTGGCGACATCTTCCTTCGCTTCGTCGATGGTCATGCCATCGAGGAAGCGTGAATTGATCATGCGGCCCTCGCCGTCATAGGCGGTGTCGGAGATGACGAACGTTTTTGGGTCCTGGCCTTCGGGACACACGACGGGCGTGTTGCCAAGATTGTATTTGTTGACGAAGTCGAGGTCGCGCTGATCGTGCGCGGGGCAGCCGAAGATCGCGCCGGTGCCATATTCCATCAAAACGAAGTTGGCGACATAGACCGGCAGTTTCCAGTCCGGATCGAATGGATGGACAGCCTTGATGCCGGTGTCGAAGCCCTGCTTCTCAGCGGTGTCGATGATTTCCTGCGCGGTGCCCAGGCGCTTCGTCTCGGCGATGAACTCGGCGAGCTTTGGATTTTTCAAGGCCGCCGCCTGCGCCAGCGGATGATCGGCCGCGATCGCCATGAACTTGGCGCCGAACAGCGTGTCGGGCCGCGTCGTGAAAACCTTGAGTTCATTTTCGCCGTTCGGCGCGGTCGCGGAATCGAGCGCGAAGCGGATCAGCAGGCCCTCGGACCGGCCGATCCAGTTACGCTGCATCAGCCGCACCTTGTCGGGCCAGCGGTCGAGTGTATCCAGCGCGTCGAGCAGTTCCTGCGAGTACTTCGTGATCTTGAAGACCCACTGGTTCATCTCGCGCTGTTCGACCACAGCACCGGAGCGCCAGCCGCGCCCGTCGATCACCTGCTCGTTGGCGAGCACGGTCATGTCGACCGGATCCCAGTTGATCTTGCGCTTTTCACGCTCGGCCAATCCGGCCTTCATGAAATCGAGAAACATCTTTTGCTGATGCTTGTAGTAGCTCGGATCGCAGGTCGCGAATTCGCGCGACCAGTCGAGCGACAGACCCATGGTCTGGAGCTGCTTTTTCATCGCGGCGATGTTGTCGTAGGTCCACGCCTTGGGGGCGACCTTGCGTTCGATCGCGGCGTTTTCCGCAGGCAGGCCGAAGGCGTCCCAGCCCATCGGATGCAGCACGTTGAACCCCTTGGCGCGCATGTAGCGCGCGACCACGTCGCCCATGGTGTAGTTGCGGACGTGACCCATATGGATGCGCCCCGACGGATAGGGGAACATCTCGAGCACGTAATATTTCGGCCTGGGGTCGTCGTTGCGCGTCGCGAAAATGCCGCGCTCATCCCAGAGCTTCTGCCACCGCGGTTCGGATTCGCGGGCGTTATAGCGTTCGGTCGTCATCGGATCGGTCGTCTGCCAAAGGGGGATAAGAAGGCGGCAGACTAGCCACAAAAGACCGCGAGGGGTCAACGCTTTAGGCGCAAATATGGCCTGCGCGGCCTAGCCGGCCAGCGAAACGGGCTGATCCGCGGGCCGGATCAGCCCGTGTTCGACCACCGCGTTCCTGCCCCGGCGTTTGGCCGCATAGAGCGCTGCGTCCGCGGCCTCGATCAGGTCGTCCTGCGGCTGGGATTCGCCCGGGGCGATCGTCGCGACGCCGACGCTGACGGTGACGGTCTGGCCGGGACTGGTGAGGTGCGAAATCCCGAGACCTTCCACGGTCGCGCGCACCTGTTCGCCCACCTGCACAGCATGTGCGGGATCGCTGTTGGGCAGCAGCAGGCAGAATTCCTCGCCGCCGTAGCGTGCCGCGAAGCCGCCGCATGAATTGGCGATCGCCGCCAGCACCTCACCGATCCGCCTGAGGCAGGTATCGCCTTCCGGGTGACCGTAGGTGTCGTTGAACAATTTGAAGTGATCGACGTCGATCATCAGCACCGAAAGCCGGCCGTCGGACTGCAGCGCCTTCATCCATTCGAATTCGAGCCGGCTCTGGAAACCGCGGCGGTTCGCCAGACCGGACACAAGATCGTGCGACGCGATGACGGTCAGCCGGTCGTTGGCTGCGGCCATCTCGCGTTCACGCTCGGACAGTTGCGACGCCATCGCATCGAACGCTTTCGCGAGCGGCACGAACTCGGGCGGCAGCGTTGCACTCGATGCCCGCGCCGACAATTCACCGCGGCCCAGCCGGTTGGCCATGTCGGTCATCGTGCGGACAGGCCGCATGATGAGACGCTCGCCGGCGAACCATGCGCCGAGCAATGTAATGAGCCCGACAAGGCCAAGCTGTATGTAGGCAGTCCTGATTTCGCGATTGATGTCGCCCAGCATCACGGACTGGTTGATACTGACGATCATGCGGGCGCGTGTGCCGGTGACGCGGGCAAACGACACCGCCTTTCGCTCGCCGTCGGCGGATTGGAACGAGATTGATCCATACTCGCGATCGAGATTGATCTCGCGCAGCGTGACGGCCTCGAACAGCGAGGTGTCCTTGAGTTTTTGTCCGATCAGGTTGGCGCTCTCGGGCGGAGATGCCAGAATCGTTCCTGTTCCGTCGACGAGAACGACCGACACACCTGAGCGCCCGCCGCGGTTGGTCAGAAGTTGCGACATCCATTTCAGATCGATTGCTGCGATCACCACCGACTCCTGCCGGCCATCGACGGCGGAGACGGGATAGGCTGCGATCATTGTCGGCAGAGTGGTAATGCGGCTCGGGATGTAATCGCTGAGGACGAATTCATGAAGCTCTCGCGCCTTGAGGAAATAATCGCGATCGCTGAGGTCAAATCCGACGATGTCCGCCTTGGTCGAACAATCGATCTTGCCCTCCGGACCAATGATCGAAATGTTTCTGATCCAGGGCAAATCAACACGAAGGCTTGCGCGCATCACCGCGCAGCCGCGCCCATGCTGAGACGCGGCGGCGTAGATATAGGCGGAGGACTTCACGACGGCCTGGACCGTCGAAATGATTTCACGCTGTGCGTCGGCGGTATGTTTCGCCAGTTCCGACAGCTCGTTTGCGGCCTGTGCCACCTGCCGGGAGCGGGTGTCTTCGAGCACCCGCACGCGGTCCAGCATCAGAGGAACGACCAGAATCAACGCCAGAATCACGAGGCGCGCGCGAATCCCGACGAGCGCCTTGAGTTTTGACGTGTTGCGGCCGAAGCTGGCGATTGACATCGGTATTCCCTTGCCCCACGCCAACCCTACAAAAAAGGCTTCAAAGACCCTTTCTTGAATTCGCTAAAAATCGAATGATCCCTAATTTTTAACGCAGGTTTGCATCGATGGCTGTGGATAACGTGCCGCCGCTAACGTCTGATTCACCAAGCGGGCTCGCCGCCGTGGAGCGGGAAATTTCGCGCGCGTGCCGCGACGCGCGCCGTGAGCGCGCCTCGGTGACGCTTGTGGCCGTGTCGAAGACATTCGATGCCGACGCTATTGAGCCGGTGATTCATGCGGGTCAGCGGGTGTTCGGCGAAAACCGCGTGCAGGAGGCAAAGTCCAAGTGGCCGGACCTGATGGCAAAGCATCAAGGCCTCGCGCTTCATCTGATCGGGCCGCTGCAATCGAACAAGGCCAAGGAGGCCGTGGCGTTGTTCGATGCCATTCACTCCGTGGACCGCGCCAGTCTGTGCGAAGCGCTGGCGAAAGAAATCGTTAAACAAGACCGGCATCCGGAGCTGTTCGTTCAACTCAACACTGGTGAAGAACCGCAGAAGGCGGGAATCGCGCCGGCCGATGCCGATGCGTTCATCGCAAGCTGCCGCGATGTCTATGGCTTGCGGATCTCCGGGTTGATGTGCATTCCGCCGGTTGAGGATCCACCGGCGCCGCACTTTGCGCTCACTGCAAAGATCGCTGCGCGCAACGGACTCAAGTTACTGTCGATGGGCATGAGTGCGGATTTCGAGACCGCGATCCAGCTCGGCGCGACGCATGTGCGCGTCGGCTCGGCGATTTTCGGTCATCGCTGATTTTTGGCGGCGCTACCCGATCACGATCTTCGTTTTCGGCCCGATCCGCGCCAGCAGCCGCAACATCGCGCCTCGGGTCAGTCCGACGCAGCCGGCGGTCGGCGAAAACTTCTCGCGGGCGAGATGCAGGAAAACGGCGCTGCCGCGTCCGGAAATGCGGGGCCGGGTGTTGTGGTCGATCTCGACGATGAAATCGTAGAGGTGATCGTCTCGCGTCAGCCGGTCGCCGTTGTCGCCCGGCGCGCGCGTGACGGCCTGATTGTAATGCCGGTCGGCGGGATCCTCCGACCAAGCGTCCGTCGGCCGGATGGCCTGGATCGGCAAATGTGTGCGCGGCCGGGGGTGCCGGTCGGCCCGCCACCACAGCCGGACCGGCCGGAAGGTGCCCCGCGGGGTGCCGCCGTCGCCTTCGAACTTGTTGGCCTTGATTCCGCCGCGTCCAAGCGCGACCGGTAGGACGTGCGCTCCGGCCACCAGCCAGCCCTGGGTCGGGCGGCCTGCGGCGGCATGGATCGCAATGGCCGCCAGCGGCCGATCACGCAACGGTGTTTGATAAGCCCTTGGAAAGCCTAGATTTCCCATAATTGCTTCCGATGACTGCGCACAAACCCAGCTTGCGCTTTCGCCTGCAAATGCTCTATTTCGCCGAGGCTCTTTGAGATATGCCCCTTCGGGATCGCTCTCAAAGTCCTCTTTTACAAGCCAAAATTTTAAAGGACTGGATGGTATGGCCAACGCCCGCAAGATCCTGATCGTGGATGACGATACCGATCTGCGCGAAGCCCTGGTGGAGCAATTGTCGCTTCACGAGGAATTCGAGGCATCCGCAGTCGATACTGGTGCGAAAGGTGCACTGGCGGCCAAAAGCAATTCACCCGATCTCGTGCTGATGGATGTCGGCCTGCCCGATACCGATGGCCGCGAAGTGGTGCGCAGCCTGCGCAAGGGCGGCTTCAAGTCGCCGATCATCATGCTGACCGGACACGACACCGATTCGGACACCATCCTCGGCCTCGAATCGGGCGCGAACGACTATGTGGCAAAGCCTTTCCGCTTTGCCGTGCTGCTGGCCCGCATCCGTGCGCAGCTGCGCCAGCACGAAGCCAGCGAAGACGCGGTGTTTTCGGTCGGCCCCTACAGCTTCCGCCCCGGCTCGAAAATGCTGACCGGCGCGAACGCCAAGAAAGTCCGGCTGACCGAGAAGGAAACCGCGATCCTGCGCTTTCTCTATCGCGCCGGGCAATTGCCGGTGTCGCGCGAAACCCTGCTCCAGGAGGTCTGGGGCTACAATTCGGGCGTCACCACCCACACGCTGGAAACGCATATCTACCGCCTGCGCCAGAAGGTGGAGAAGGATGCTGCCAACCCCGAAATTCTTGTGACTGAGTCCGGGGGCTATAAGCTGGTGCCATGAGGCGAATCAACCGCCGATCTAGTGTCCCGAATCCGACGTTCGCTTCATTTTGCAGCAGCACCCAAAGCGAACGTCGGATTCGAAGGACACTAGAAAATTATGGATTCTAGTGGTCTTTTGGTTCTGACATTCGCAAGGACGGCTGCTGAGGTGGGATGCGAATGTCAGAACCAGACCACTAGCTCGGCATCCTATGGCTATTGAAGATGACATCGCCCTGTTCGCGCGCGTCCCGACATTGAGTTTGTTGGGCGCTGCGGCTTTGCAGGTGCTTGCGATCGGCGCCGAGCAGCGCGACTACGGATTTGGCGAAAAACTGTTCGTACAGGGCGAGCCGGCGGATTCCGGGTTCATCGTCAGGCGCGGCGCATTTCGTGTCGCGTCCGATGATGGTCAGGAAGCCGTCGCGGGCGAGAACGTTCTGATCGGCGAACTTGCGCTCGTGGTCGCGATGGCGCGGCCCGCGACCGCGATTGCGCTTGAGCAATCATCGGTGCTGCGCATTTCACGCAGCCTGTTTCAGCGCGTGCTTGAAAGCCATCCGGAAGCGGCGCGGCGGCTGCGCGATGATTTCGCCGCCCGTTCCACTGCCGCCATCGGCGCGATGAGCCGCGTGTCCGCGACATTGCGATAGTTCGCGCCACTGCCGCGTTCAACGGAATTCAAATGTCGAGAACCGCCGTCACCGGCACATGATCCGACGGGCGCTCCCAGCCGCGGGCGTCCTTGGTGATCTTGAAGTCCTGAACGCAATCGCCCAGCGCTTTTGAAACCCAGATGTGGTCGAGCCGACGGCCCTTGTTGGCGGCGCTCCAGTCGGCGGAGCGATAACTCCACCAGGTGTAGACCTTCTCGGACAGCGGAATCCGCTGCCGTGCGACGTCGATCCAGCCGCCATGAGTCTGTACGGCAAGCAGCTTGTCGCATTCGACCGGCGTGTGCGACACAATCTTCAGAAGCTGCTTGTGCGACCACACGTCGTGTTCGTGCGGCGCGACGTTGAGATCGCCGACAAGGATGTGCCGGTCATTCGCTTTCGGATGCAGCGGTTCGCAATCGCGCATCTCATCGAGAAACGAGAGCTTGTGCTCGAATTTCGGATTGAGCGCGGGATCGGGAATATCGCCGCCTGCCGGCACATAGAAATTGTGCAGAATGAGCGGCTCGGCGATCTGCGCGCTCGCGCCGAACGCAACGGAAATATGCCGCGAATCGATCTTGCCGCAGAACGTGCGCACGTCGCTCGATTCGAACGGAAGCTTCGAGACGATGGCGACGCCGTGATAACCCTTCTGGCCGTTGAGCGCGACATGCTCGTAGCCAAGTTGCTTGAAGCGCTTCAGCGGAAACGCATCGTCGATGCATTTCGTTTCCTGAAGGCACAGCACATCCGGCTGCACGGCCTCGATGAACTTTGCAACGAGATCGATGCGCAAGCGTACCGAATTGATATTCCAGGTGGTGAGGGTGAGGCGCATGACAACAGCGGGTGAGGGCAATCGGGCAAGACCGTTAGCCGGTTTTGTCCGCTCGCTCCAGTCCGGCTGCGCTAGTTCTGGTTGGACTGGTAGTTGGTGTAGTCGATCCTGAACATACCGGGATCGAGTTTCTTGGTGGTGTCGAGGTTATAGACCGCCACGGTGGTGTCGTACCCTTGCGGATCGGTCACGGTCCACTGCTTGAGCTGATTGTCCTTGGCGCCGATCATCAGCATCAGGCGGCTGGTCCCGACCAGCGGCTGCTTTTCCTCGATGGTCACGCTGATGAACATGTCGTCCGAGGCGACGCCCACAACATTGGTGTCGCGCATCAGGTCGATGCGGTCGGACAGGAGATAGCGCAACGGCGTCTGCGACAATGGATAGACATCCTGGGTCGCGAGTCTGCGATCCCGCACGATCACGGACGATCCATCCGCAACAAGCGCGATCGGCGACGGATCGTCATACTCGAAACGGATCTTGCCGGGCTTCTGAATGTAGAAATCTCCGGTGGAGCGTTTGCCGTCCGGGCCGACCTGCACGAAGTTGCCGGAGACGTTTTGAAGCGTCGACATGTAGGAGCTGACCTTGCTGGCGAGCGCCTTCTGATTGGCGTCGAAGGTCGGCGTGTTGCCGCCGAACAGATTGCGCAGATCAGGAATGATCGGTGTCGGCGGGGCGGCGGCCGACGGGCCCGGAATCACCGGTGACGGCAGCGACTGCTTTGGGACATCCGCGCGGGGCTTCGGCGCAGGCTTTGGAACGGGAACGGCCTGGGCCGAGGCCGTCGACATCATGAGCGCTGCGGCGAAGGCCGTCGCCACTGCGGCGGCGGGCCATTTCATTGCGAGAAAACCACGCGTGGAGAGCGGGTTGCGGCAGAACGGCTGATTGCGATGGAATTTTCTCAACGGTCCGTCCTGTCAGATGTCTTGTGATCTTTCCGCTGGGGCCTAGCCCCAAGCTATGGCGATTTCGCGGCTGCGAACAGCGTGGTTTTAGCCAAATCGTTCATCTTCCTCGGCCACCAGAATCTCGCGCTTGCCGGCGTGGTTGGGCTGTCCGACGATGCCTTCCAGTTCCATCCGCTCCATCAAGGTAGCGGCGCGGTTGTAGCCGATCTGGAGCCGGCGCTGGATGTAGCTGGTGGAAGCCTTGCGGTCGCGCTTCACGATCGCCACCGCCTGAGAGAACAGATCGCCTTCGCCGCCATTGGCGCCCATGCTGGTGCCGTCGAACACGGCGTTGCCGTCTTCGTCGGTTTCCTCTTCCGCCGTGACGGCTTCGAGGTATTCCGGCTGACCCTGCGACTTCAGATGGCGGACGATCTTTTCGACTTCCTCGTCGGACACGAACGGGCCGTGGACGCGGCTGATGCGTCCGCCGCCGGCCATGTACAGCATGTCGCCCTGGCCGAGCAGCTGCTCGGCGCCCATCTCGCCCAGGATGGTGCGGCTGTCGATCTTCGATGTCACCTGGAAGGAGATGCGGGTCGGGAAGTTCGCCTTGATGGTGCCGGTGATGACGTCGACCGACGGACGCTGCGTGGCGAGGATCACGTGCAGGCCAGCGGCACGCGCCATCTGCGCGAGACGCTGTACCGCGCCTTCGATGTCCTTGCCGGCGACCATCATCAGGTCGGCCATTTCGTCCACGATAATGACGATGAAGGGCAACGGCTCGAGCTCGAGCTTCTCTTCCTCGTAGATCGCCTTGCCGGTTTCCTTGTCGAAGCCGGTGTGAACGGTGCGGGTCAGTTCTTCGCCCTTGGCCTTGGCTTCGGCCACGCGGGCATTGTAGCCGTCGATGTTGCGGACGCCGAGCTTCGACATGTTCTTGTAACGCTGCTCCATCTCGCGCACGGCCCACTTCAGCGCGACGACGGCCTTCTTCGGATCGGTAACGACCGGCGTCAGCAGATGCGGAATGCCGTCATAGACCGACAGTTCGAGCATCTTCGGATCGACCATGATCAGGCGGCACTGATCCGGACGCAGGCGATACACCAGCGACAGGATCATGGTGTTGATGGCAACCGATTTGCCGGAGCCGGTGGTGCCTGCGATGAGCAAGTGAGGCATGCGGGCGAGGTCGACGATGGTCGAGACGCCGCCGATGGTCTTGCCGAGGCACAGCGGCAGCTTGGCCGACGACTCGTTGCCTTCCTTGGCGACCAGCAGTTCGCGCAGATAAACCTTCTCGCGATGCTGGTTCGGCAGTTCGATGCCGATGGCGTTGCGGCCGGGCACGACGGCGACGCGGGCCGATACCGCGCTCATCGAGCGGGCGATGTCGTCGGCAAGACCGATCACGCGCGAGGACTTGATGCCGGGGGCCGGTTCGAGTTCGTACAGCGTGACGACGGGGCCCGGATGCGCATTGGTGATTTCGCCGCGGACGCCGAAATCCTGCAGCACGCCTTCCAGCGCGCGCGAATTGGCTTCGAGTTCGTCCTTACTCAGGGGCTGGCGATCGGTTGATTTCGGCGCTGCCAATACGGAGATCGGCGGTAGCACGAAGGTGCCCTTGCGTTTTGACGCCTTTGGCTCGGCGCGCTTGCGCGAACGGGCGGCGGGCTCTTCCTCTTCTTCCTCCTCCTCCTCGTCCTCTTCTTCCTGTTCTTCTTCGTATTCGTCTTGCGGCACCAGCGACGGAGCGCGGCGCTCGCCGCCAAGATTCGGCTCCATGCGCTCGAACGACGACCGCGTGCGGTGGGAGTCCGTCCGTCCGACCATCATTGCGAAAAGCGCCGAGGCCATGCGGACAACGCGTGCTTTCGCGCTCATGACGGCATGGACCAGCCATCCCAGCGAAATCGAGCGGCGGTCGTCCTCTTCGAACTCGTCCTCGTCGTCGATCATCGGCGGCCGGGTGCGTTCGACAATCTTTTCCTTCGCGCCTGCGCCGCAGGCGAAGACGAAGCTTCCGATCATAGCCGCGAACAGGATGACACCCAGCACGGTGCGATAGATCACGCCCGGCGGGCCGAACACGACTGCCGGAAAGCGCACCAGCGCATCGCCGACGACGCCACCGAGCCCGGTCGGCAGCGGCCATGCGCCGCTGCGCGGCAGGCAGCTGGCAAATCCCGCGGCAATCACCGCGCACAGAATCCAGCAGGCGATCCGCAAGGCTTCGCGGTCGAAGAGGCGATGGGTCATCAGCCGCCAGCCCCACACTGCGATCGGCAGGATCAGCATGATCGCGCCGAGGCCGAAGATCTGCATCAGCAGGTCGGAGCCGATAGCGCCGGGCCGACCCATCAGGTTGCGGATGGTGCCGGATGTCGCGTGGCTGAGGCTCGGGTCCTGCACCGACCATGTCATCAGGGCGGCGGCAACAACGCACGACAGGGCAATGACGCCGAGGCCGGTCAGTTCGCGCAGGCGGCGCCCCAGCATTTCGCGCAGCGGGTCCGAGATCTGGCCGACGATGGGGATGACGCGTTCGATCGCTGGCATAGTTCTAGCCCCGAGCTTCATTCAAGACGTCGACCATACGGTGCAACGCCTCAGCCGTTGTTTCACTGTCCTGCTGCACCATGGCGACGCGGATGTACCCGGCGCCGGGGTTGCTGCCATCGGCCTGCGGCCGGGCCAGGTAACTTCCCGGAATGACGCGCACGCCGCCTTCCCTGAAAAGCTTCACGGTCGCGGCTTCGTCGCCGCCATGGGCGGAGACGTCGAGCCAGATGCAGAATCCGCCGGCGGGCCGCCGATAATCGAACCGGTTACCGAGAATCTGGTCTGCAAGATCGAACTTGATCCGGTAGAGCCTGCGATTTTCATCGACATGGGCTTCATCGCTGTAAGCGGCGACGGCGACATGCTGCAACGGTACCGGCACCTGAGGGGCGGCGACGTTGCGCAGCTCATGAAAGCGCGCGAGAAATTTGCTGTCGCCGGCGACGAAGCCGACGCGCATGCCCGGCAGGTTCGAGCGTTTCGATAGCGACTGGAACGCGACCACGTTGGCGAAATCAGAGCCAGCCGAGGCAAGCATGCTGCCCGGCGCTTCGCCTGTATAGACTTCGGAATAGCACTCGTCGCTGAGCACGATGAAGCCATGACGATCGGCGAGCTGTTTCACGCGATCGAAGTAAGCACGCGATGCAACCGCGCCCTGCGGATTGGCCGGGGATGCGAGATAGAACGCAACGGTGCGGTCGAGGGTTTCGGCGCTCAGCGAATCCAGATCGGGCAGAAAGCCGTTGTCGCGGGTGGTCGGCAGAAACACCGCCTCGCATCCGGCGGCGCGCGCACCGGCCGCGTAGGCCGGATAGAACGGATTGGGCACCAGGATCGCGGGCGCGCCCTTGCGCGGGCCGACGTAACGGGCCGCGGCGATCGCTGCGAAGAACAAGCCCTCGCGGCTGCCGTTGAGCACCAGAATCTCGGTTTCCGGATCGACCGCCTTCGGAAGATCGAAGCGCCTGGTGGCCCAGGCGGCGGCCGCCTGCCGGAACGGCTCGGTGCCCTTTGCGGCGGGGTAGCGGCCGAACTCGTTGATGTGTTTGGCCAGCACCGGGCCGACAAAGCCCGGCACCGGATGCTGCGGTTCCCCAATCGACATGTTTATCAATGGCTTACCAGGCTGGAAGGGACTCAGCAGATCGGTCAGCCGGGCAAAGGGGGAGCGCTCGCTGACCTGAGCGCCATCTTGGGCGCCGGCAGCAGCCGCCGAGCGGGAAGAAGCGGTTATGGCCATTCGAGAAACGCCAGCACTTTAGGGTCTGTCGATCCCTCGGAATTGATCCCAAGGATCGCGCAGCATTGGATCACATCACCATAGGTGGGGCGAGGTTAAGGCGCGATTAACCATCGCTGCGCGGGCGGATTTTCGATGCGTTTTGCTGAGGTTGCGGACGGTGTTTTTGTTCTCTGGACGGTGCAAAAAGTAAGGGCCCCAGCTTGCGCTGGGGCCCTCCGACGGATGGGGCATTGCCGGGTTTGTGCCCCACCCGTTGTCCTTATTCAGGCTTGAGCATGATCTTGTCGGAAAACCGGTATCCACTTTTCCGGATCATGCTCGTTACATGTTGTACGCACGCTCGGTGTGGTCGGTGATGTCGAGGCCTTCGCGCTCCGCATCGACCGGAACACGCAGACCCACGATCACATCGACGACCTTGAACAGGATCGCCGAACCGATGCCCGAGAACAGCAGCGTGGTGCCGACGCCCCAGAACTGGGATGTCATCTGCGCCACGAGGTCGTACTCGCCGACCTTGCCGGCGACGTAGTCCATCACGCCGGTGCCACCGAGGGCGGGGTTGACCAGGATGCCGGTGCCCAGAGCGCCGACGATGCCGCCGACGCAGTGGATGCCAAATACGTCGAGCGAGTCGTCATAGCCGAGCGCATTCTTCACCACGGTGCAGAAGAACAGGCAGACGACGCCGACGATGAGGCCGAGCACGATCGCGCCCATCGGACCGGAGAAACCGGCCGCCGGTGTGACCGCAACGAGACCCGCGACTGCGCCGGACAATGCGCCGAGCAGCGAGGGGTGACCCTTGATCATCCATTCCGCGAACATCCACGACAGAGCCGCCGCTGCGGTTGCAACGAAGGTGTTGGTCATGGCGAGCGCAGCGCCGCCCGAGGCTTCGAGGTTCGATCCGGCGTTGAAGCCGAACCAGCCCACCCAGAGAAGGGCAGCGCCGATCATGGTCATGGTCAGCGAGTGCGGAGCCATCAGCTCCTTGCCGTAGCCGGTGCGCTTGCCGATCAGCAGAGCACCGACCAGACCCGCGATGCCGGCGTTGATATGCACAACCGTGCCGCCTGCGAAGTCGAGTGCGCCCTTCTTGAAGATGAAGCCGCCGTCAGCCATCACCTCGTCGAGTTTCGCCTGTGCCGCAGTCTTTGCTGCACCGTCAGCCGCTGTCGCAAGTGCCTTGGCTGCATCGGTGATCGCATCCGGACCGGCCCAGTACCAAACCATGTGCGCCATCGGGAAGTAGATGAGCGTCACCCAGAGAGGGACGAACAGCGCGACCGCCGCGAACTTCGTGCGTTCCGCAAAAGCGCCGACGATGAGCGCCGGGGTGATCGCAGCGAAGGTGAGCTGGAAGCAGAAATACACCAGTTCGGAAATGTTGACATCGACGCTAAAGGTCGCCGCCGCAGATTCCAGAGTGATGCCGGACATGAAGGCTTTCGAGAAGCCGCCGATGTAATCGGAGCCGCCGGTGAAGGCGAGGCTGTAGCCGTACACCGCCCAGATAATGGTGACGATGCAGACGGTGTAGAAAACCTGAGCCAGAACCGAGAGCATGTTCTTGGAGCGGACGAGTCCGCCGTAGAACAGCGCGAGGCCCGGAATGGTCATCAGCAGCACGAGAATCGCCGATGTCATGACCCAGGCGTTATCGCCCTTGTTGATGGTCGGCGCTGCGTAGGCGGCTGTCGTGGCGAAGAGGCCGACTGCGAGAGCTGCCAATCCCGCGCTGGTGGGACGCTTGAACGTCATTTGTTTGTACTCCTGATAAGATGAGGTTTGCGCGAAATCAAAGCGCCGCGTCATCGGCTTCGCCCGTACGGATGCGCACCGCATGGTCGAGATTGATGACGAAGATTTTGCCGTCGCCGATCTGGCCGGTCTTTGCAGCACCGGTGATCGCTTCGATGGTTTTGTCGACTTGGGACGAGGCGACAGCGACCTCGATCTTGATCTTGGGCAGGAAGCTCACGGCGTACTCAGCGCCGCGGTAGATTTCCGTATGGCCCTTCTGGCGGCCGTAGCCCTTCACTTCCGTCACCGTGAGACCGTGAACGCCGATGGCGGTCAGGGCATCGCGGACCTCTTCCAGCTTGAATGGCTTGATGATGGCCATAACAATTTTCATGGATTCTTCCCCGCTTGGGCCCGGTCGTACGGACCGGGCGATCTCGACTGAGGGTCACCGCGCGAAGACAGATCACTCCACGGGCACAGCCGGGTCCCATAGAATCAAATGCCGTGCCAACACCGCCAAAATCGCTAACGGTTTATGAATCCGAGGGTTTTCGGCCCCGAGGGGGGTGCTCTGGAAAGAGGCGATCTGGCCACGCCTAAAAGTGCGACAGGAGTGCCAAAAACATAGGCAGGCCAGACTGTCGACACATTCGTGCCCATCGGAGCGGCAAAAGAGATCTGCGCCCTGGAAGGGGCCGCAGATCCTTGACCGATTAAGCGCTTACTGGAGAGCTTCGCCGTGCTGGGTGATGTCCAGCCCCTCGACCTCATGCTCGTGAGAGACCCGCAAGCCAGCCAGCATGTCGACGACCTTGAGCAGGATGAAGGTCACCCCGCCGGTCCAGGCAAACACGACCGCGACGCCATAGGCCTGGGTCAGCAGCAATTTGGGATTGCCCTCGATCAATCCGGCGGTCCCGCCGATGGCGGCAGTGGCGAAAATCCCGGTCATCAGGGTGCCCAGCACTCCGCCGATGCCGTGAATGCCAAACACGTCGAGGGTGTCGTCGTAATTGAAGCGATGCTTGAGGCTGGTGCAGGCCCAGAAGCAAACCGCGCCGGCAATCAAGCCGATCACGATGCCATGCCATGGCTCCACGAAGCCGGAGGCGGGCGTGATGGTGCCGAGACCAGCCACGGCTCCCGAGATCATGCCGAGCACCGATGGCTTGCGCCGCGTGATCCATTCGATCGCGCACCATGTCAGCGCACCGGCGCAGGCGGCCAGATGCGTTGTGAGGATTGCCATCACCGCGCGTGAGTTGGCCTGCAAGGCCGAGCCGCCGTTGAAGCCGAACCAGCCGACCCACAGCATGCCGGTGCCGATCACCGCAAGCGACAGATTGTACGGCGACAGATTCTCCGTGCCGTAGCCCCGGCGACGGCCCATCACGACGGCGGCGACGAGGCCGGCGGTGCCGGCGCTGAGATGCACAACGAGACCACCGGCAAAATCCAGCACGCCCGCTTGCGCCAGGAAGCCACCGCCCCACACCCAGTGTGCCAGCGGGATGTACACGAACGTGAACCAGCCGATGCAGAACAGCACGTAGGATGAAAACCGCATGCGGTCCGCGACCGCTCCGGCCACCAGCGCAACGGTGATCACCGCGAAGGTCATCTGATGGCGGCGGCGTTGACGCCATCCATCGTCATGCCGGACAGCAGAAAACGCTCCAGCGTGCCGAGCCAGGCGCCGTCGCCGACGAACACCAGGCTGTAGCCGTAGATCACCCACAGAATTGAAATCAGCGCCACTGCCATCAGGCTCTGCGCCATCGTCGCCAGCACGTTCTTCTTGCGCACCATGCCGGCATAGAACAGCGCGAGACCCGGGATCGTCATCATCAGCACGAGCGCGGTCGCCGTGATCATCCACGCGGTGTCGGCGGCATCGATTTTTGCGGGCTGAGCAAGGGCGGGTGTGACGGATGCAAGGCTGGTCAGCAGAAAAGCCGCAGCGACACGCGCGGCGGCACATGGCAATCTCAACATGGATTTTCCCCCGGCTACGATAATCTCCCGGCGTCTTGCGCGCGCCGTTGCAGTCGCTTGGTGATGCTGTGCGAGAGCTTGGTTCAGTGTGTCTGAATTGAACGCTCGCCTACTTCTTGTCTGAGCAGGATTCCGAAACGTGAAAACCGGCTTTCGGAATCACGCTCGTAATCAAAGTGCGTCGTTGTCGGTCTCGCCGGTCCGGATGCGGACGGCGTTCTCGATGGGCGTGACGAAAACCTTGCCGTCGCCGATCTGTCCGGTGCGTGCACCGGCGGTGATGACCTGTACGGCCTGGTCGGCGAGATCGCTTCCGACTGCGATTTCGATCCGGAGCTTGGGCAGGAAATTCACGATGTATTCGGCGCCGCGATAAATTTCGGTGTGGCCCTTCTGGCGGCCAAAACCCTTCACCTCGGTGACGGTCATGCCGTGAACCCCGATCGCGGTCAGGGCCAGACGAACCTCTTCTAGTTTGAAGGGTTTGATGATGGCGGTGATAAGCTTCATGGTCGCTCTTCATCCCTTAAATCAGTGCGGAAGCGTCAGGAGTCTTTACGCGCGCCTGCGGAAATCCGCTACCTTTTTGGGCAAAGGGGCAGAAAAATATGCAGGCTGGCTCGAAAACCGTTGCGGCAGCGCGGGGTCAGTTTGTAGCATCGGCTTCTGTCGGGGGCTGAGACCGATTGCGATTTGCTCTGATGCTGCAAGACAGTCTTGCGGCCGGTCCGGCACTCCATTTTTCCGAAAGAAAAGGAATTATCATGCCGGGCCGATCTTGGTTTGTTGCCGCCGGGGATAAGCAGGAAGGCCCATACTCAGAGGACGAATTTCGCGACCTGATCACGCGGGGGAATGTCAGGGCCGATACCTATGTGTGGGCCGACGGGATGCAGGATTGGCAATATGCCGGAGACATCCCGGGCCTGCTGTCACCCGGCCGCGCGCCGCCTTCGATCCCACGCCCGGGCGCATCCGCACCGTCCGCCAACGGCGACCAGTCAGGCGGATCGCTTTCGATCGAGATCAGCATCTGGGAGATGCTCGGCCGCGCGCTGGTTTTCCTGATCGGATTCCTGCTGATCATTCCGGCGCCCTGGGTTGCGGCGAGTTTCTACGGCTGGATCATCTCGCGCATCCATGTGCCGCAACGCGGCTACCTTGGCTTCACCGGCAAACCCCTCGACATCTGGTACGTCTTCATCGGGTTGGCGCTGCTGACATATGCCGGCGGGGTCACCGACATTCCTTACCTGAGCTACCTGCTGTTTCCGCTTCAGGCGTATTTGTCGTGGCTCACAGTGCGGTGGGTTGTGGCGAACATCACGGCGGAAGGTCAGCCGCTTCAGCTCAGCTTCGACGGCAGCCCATGGATCTATATCGGCTGGTACCTTTTGCTGGCGCTGTCGTTCATCACCATCATCGGTTGGGCGTGGGTTCTCACAGCCTGGATGCGATGGACGTGCAGCAACATCACAGGTACCCGGCGCGCCATTTCGTTCAACGCGACCGGACTGGAGACGCTGTGGCGAACGCTGGTCTTCTCCATCGGTTCGGTGTTGATTATTCCGATTCCGTGGGTGATGGGCTGGTACACCCGCTGGTACGTGTCGCAGTTTTCCGCATCGGAACGCTTGTCGTAAACCGACGTCAGCGCGATCAGTCGTCTGAAGCCGCCGGTTACGCCTTCGGCTTTTCCTTGCGTTCGCGCACCGAGCCTTCCTGTGCAACGGATGCGACCAGCGTGCCATCCTGCTTGAAAATCATGCCGCGCGTCAGACCGCGGCCGCCCTGTGCGCTCGGTGAATCCTGCACGTAGAGCAGCCATTCATCGGCGCGGAACGGGCGGTGAAACCACATCGCATGATCGAGGCTCGCAGGCATCATGCGCTGATCGAACAAGGTGCGCCCGTAACGCGCCATCACCGCATCGAGCAGCGAGAAGTCCGATGCGTAAGCCAGCGCGCACATGTGCAACGCCGGATCGTCCGGCAGTTTGGCGACGGTGCGAATCCAGACATGGATGCGGCCGTCGTCGATTTTCTGACCGAAGTATCGGCCAAGCTCGACAGGGCGCAGTTCGATCGGCCGGTCGGATTCGTAGTAGCGCCGGATGAAGTCCGGCATCTCCTTGAAGATTGGCTGCTTGGACACTTCTTCCGCAGTCAGCTTCTCCGGCGGCGGAACGTCCGGCATCTTGTCCTGATGGTTGAACGAGCCTTCTTCCTCGGCGTGGAACGACACCATGATCGAGAAGATCGCTTGGCCATGCTGGATCGCGGTGACGCGCCGCGTCGCGTAGCTCTTGCCGTCGCGCAGCCGCTCGACCTCGTAGATGATCGGAATCTGCGGATCGCCGGGAAGGATGAAATAGCAATGCAGCGAATGCGGCAGGCGGCCCTCGACGGTGCGGCACGCTGCCACCATCGCCTGACCGATCACCTGTCCGCCGAACACCCGCTGCCAGCGTGTCTTGGGGCTGGTGCCGCGGAACATGTTCACTTCGAGCTGTTCGATATCGAGGATCGAGAGCAGATCAATCAGGCTTTTCGACATTCACGATGTTCCGATCTTCGGCATTTCAGGGACGAGGAGCGGTTTCCGGTCACCCGCAAACCCTGATAAACAGCGCAGGTCCTTTTTCCGGACCCATTCATGGGCATATTTCCCCCATGGCCGGGCCTGAAGCAAGGGCGGTCGAGACAGGAATTACCGGGGTATCATGTCGTCACAGCGAAGCATCGTGATCGGAGGGGGCGCATTTGCCGGTCTGGGACTGGCGCTGGCGCTGCGGCAGGGTCTCGGTCCGGAAATTCCGATCGTTGTTGCCGATCCGGCTTTCGCGATGAAGCCGAGCCGAGATCCGCGCGCGTCGGCAATCGTCGCCGCCTGCCGCCGGCTGTTCGAGGTGGTCGGTGTTTGGGATCAGGTGGCCGACAGCGCCCAGCCGATCCTCGACATGGTGGTGACCGACTCGCGGCTTGAGGACGTGACGCGCCCCATCTTTCTGACCTTCGGCGGCGAGGTCGAGCCCGGCGAACCGTTCGCGCACATGGTCGAGAACCGCCACCTGATCAACGCGCTGGTGATGCGCGCGGAATCCGAAGGCATCGAGCTCAACGCGGTTGCGGTCTCTGCCTATGAATCGAATCCCGAAGGCACACGCGTCACCTTGAGCGACGGCCGCGCGATCGATGCGAGTCTGCTGGTGGCCGCCGATGGCGCTCGCTCGAAGCTGCGCGAACGCGCCGGCATTGCGACCCACGGCTGGGATTACGATCAGTCCGGCATCGTTGTCACGGTCGGACACGAGCGCGATCATCAGGGCCGTGCCGAAGAGCACTTTCTGCCCGCGGGGCCGTTCGCGATCCTGCCGCTGAAGAACAACCGGTCCTCGCTGGTGTGGACCGAGAGCCGCCGCGAAGCCGCGCGGCTCATCGAGCTGCCCGACACTGAATTTCAGAAAGAACTGGAGACACGGTTCGGGCTTCACCTCGGCGAGGTGAAAGCGCTCGACAAGCCGCGCGCGTTCCCGCTCGGCTATTTCGTCGCGCGGTCGTTCATCGCGGAACGCCTGGCGCTGGTCGGCGACGCCGCACATGTGATTCATCCCATTGCGGGGCAGGGGCTCAACATGGGCCTGAAGGATGCGGCGGCGCTGGCGGAAGTGATCGTCGATGCTGCGCGGCTCGGCATCGATCCCGGGCAGGCCGATGTACTGGAGCGCTACCAGCGCTGGCGGCGGTTCGATACCGTGGCGATGGGCGTCGCGACCAATTCGCTGAACATGCTGTTCTCGAACAAGTCGACGCTGCTGCGCACGGTGCGTGACATCGGTCTGGGTCTGGTTGATCGCATGCCGCCGCTGAAAAGCGCGTTCATTCGTCAGGCGGCAGGTTTGTCCGGCGAAGTGCCGCGGCTGCTGCGCGGCGAGGCGCTCTAGAGACGCTGTTTGGTCGGCGAACTCCGCCTGACGTAAGGTCAGGCGGAAAGCTTCGCCAGCTGTTCGCCCATCAGGCGATGCAGCAGGTTGATCGCCTTGAGCGGCCGGACCATCACCTTGAAATGAGTGATCAGGCGTCCGTCATCGCTGAACGTGATGATGTCGACGCCGTTGATCTTGACGCCCTCGATCTCGTTCTCGAACTCCAGCACCGCGCCGTTGTCGTTGCGCCATTCGCCGAGATACTTGAAGCCCGGGCCGCCGAGCACCGTTCCGGCGCTGGCCAGATACTTGAATGTGATCTCGCGTCCGCGCTGCGGCGTGTGGACGACGGGGCTTTCGAACACGGCGTCAGGGTGAAGCAGGTCCCACAGCGCTTTCTCATCATGAGATTTGAGGAAGTCATGCCAGCGGTCGAGGGCGAAGGGTCGCATCGGTCGTCTCCGATGTTGATGTGTCCGGCGTCGAGGCGTCGCCGCCTGTACGGTGGGTGAGCGCAGTCCAGGTCTTAGTCGATACGCCGCGCTTCTTCCGGCAGCATGATCGGGATGCCGTCGCGGATCGGATAGGCAAGCTTGGCCGACCGCGAAATCAGTTCCTGCCGCGCGCTGTCGAACTCCAGCGGCCCCTTGGTCTGTGGGCACACCAGAATTTCCAGCAGTTTCGGATCGACGCCGATTTCGGGTCGTTCGTTCGGCGAGGTCGTCATAGGTCAGCTCCACAGTCTTGGCTTGGCTCTTTGTATCACACCCGCGGCGGTCCGGATCAACTGACCGCGCGGTTTCGTTGTCGCAGCCCGTTACGCCGGGGCGTTGGCGATCCTGATCAGTTCAGCGAGAATCTCCTCTTGCCGTGGCTTTGGCAAAGACTTGTCGGAGAGCGTGAAGCCGAGAAAAGTCCAGTAGAGAATCTGGGCGCGCGCCTGCGCCACGGCGGGGGAATATCCCTGCGCCACAAACAGGCTCTCCATGTAGGACAACCTCCGCTTGTCGATGGCCTGCACTGCAGCGCGGGCGGTCGGATCGACTGTGGCCCAGGTGCGCACCGCAACGTCCAGTGTGAGCCTGCTACCGCCGAACGCCCGGCGCAGCAGCACATTCATCGGAATCTCGCCCTCCGGCGATCGTTCGAGACTGGCGATGATCTGCTCGGTCGTGACCTCCCGCCAGCGTTTCAGCAGGGCGGTATGGAACGCGCCGACATCCGCGAAATGCCAATAGAAGCTGCCGCGTGAGACGCCCATGGCCTTGGCAAGCGGCTCGGCCTTCAACGCCGTGAACCCGCTTTCGGTCAGAGTTTTCAAACCCTGATCGAGCCAGTCGGCGGCGGATAGCTGGTCGGGTTTCGCGCTGTTCTTCACCGATGAACTCCTCCGTCAATGACACCATACACAACTGTATTGACGGGCGCCAGCGCCGGGTGCATAAGCCATACACAACTGTATGGCCAGGAGAAGCGCCAATGCGCGATCTGTTGCTGCAAGTCTCGGGAGCTCTCGCCATTGTCGTGGCGCTGATTCACGGCACGCTGGGAGAAACAAGAATATTCGCGCAGGGCAATAGCAGGATCACCATCGAACCCGCGCAGGTGCGGACCTTGCTGCGCCTAGTCTGGCAGACCGGTACGGTGGCGTGGATCGGCGGAGGGGTTCTGT
Organism: Afipia massiliensis; assembly: GCF_014203115.1. Lineage (GTDB taxonomy): Bacteria > Pseudomonadota > Alphaproteobacteria > Rhizobiales > Xanthobacteraceae > Afipia > Afipia massiliensis. Next base: position 53,526 of record NZ_JACHIJ010000003.1, read on the forward strand.
TGCTGACGGCGCCGTTGATGGGCTCGGACACGGCGCGCCATTGGATCGTTGTCATAATGGCCGTGGTGTTTGCCTTCGCAGCCGCGGCCAATGCCTGGGCCAAGCGCGGCCGTCATTTCGGATGGATGCTGCTGAGTGTGGTGGTCGTGCTGGCGATCGCCGGATACTAACCCGGACATCATTCGCTACTGTAGCGGTGGATCGCCGGATGTCTGCTTCTTGGCGAGATCCATCTCGGTCACGGCGATCAGGATTTCCGCGCGGGTCTTGAGGTTCGGCGCTTCCAGCAGCGCCTGCTTTTCCGCCGGGCCATAGGGCGACATCATCGCGAGTGCATTGACCAGCGCCTCATTGGGCGCGCTTTCGATGCCGTCCCAGTCCACCTTGAGCTGGTTGGCTTTGAGAAACTGCGTCAGTGCTTCCAGCAGTGCCTTGCGATCGACTTCTTCCTCGCCCTTGCGCGCAATGAAATCGTCGAGGAATGGACTGAAATCCACCTGGCACTGGCGGTACGGTGTCAGCACCGTCTTCTCATCGAGAATCCTGAAGCGCGCAACGCCGGTCAGTTCGAGGATGTAGCGGCCGTCTCCGGATTCCGCGAGCTGGGTGATGCGGCCGACGCAGCCGACCTTGAACAGGGCCGGCCGTTCGTTGCTTTGGGAATGGGTCACATCGGGCTGGATCATTCCGATCAGGCGGTGTCCGTCGCGAAATGCGTCGTCCACCATCTGAAGATAGCGCGGCTCGAAAATATTGAGCGGCATCTGGCCGCGCGGCAGCAGCAACGCTCCGGGCAACGGAAACACCGGAATGACTTTCGGCAGATCGGCGGGCCCACGGTATTCAGCGTTGATCGGCATCCGCTTTCCTCAACTCAGGCGTAAGAAGCTCGGTCAGGAGCTTCAGGAGAAAAGGATCGTCGACAGACGTTTGCGGCCGTCCACGGTCGCGTCGTCGTCCGGCCCCCACGCCTCGAAAAACTGCACGAGCTTCTTGCGCGCGCCGTCGTCGTCCCATTTGCGGTCGCGCTTGACGATGTCCAGCAGATGACCGGCGGCCTCGGCGCGTTTACCGCTGGCGTTGAGCGCGACGGCGAGATCGAAGCGTGCCTGATGGTCGAGCGGGTCGGCGGCGACCTTCTGCTCCAGTTCGGTCACCGGGCCGACGGCCTTCGCCTGTTCCGCGAGATCGAGCATTGTCTGCACCGCGGAAATCGCTGCATCGCCGCGCTTGGACTCCGGCACCATCGCCAGTGTCTGCTTGGCCTGCTCGAGCGCGCCGGCGGAGACATAGCATCGCGCAAGCCCGGCGAGCGCGGTGAGATTGGTGGCATCGACCCCGAGCACCTCGGCATAGATCGACGCGGCGGTTGCCGGATCGCCCGCCGCCATCGCGGCTTCGGCTTCATTCAGAATCAGGGCGACATCGTCTTCCGGCGCGGGCATTCCGGCGGTCAACTTGTCGATGAAGGCGGTGACCTGGCTTTCGGGCACAGCGCCCATGAAGCCGTCGGCCGGCTGGCCGTTGACGAAGGCGATCACGGCCGGGATCGACTGGATGCCCATCTGTCCCGGAATGGCGGGATGCTCGTCGATGTTCATCTTGACCAGCTTGACCTTGCCCTTCGCAGCGCGGACGGCCTTTTCGATCACCGGCGTGAGCTGCTTGCAGGGGCCGCACCACGGCGCCCAGAAGTCGATCAACACCGGCTGGCGCTTCGATTCCTCGATAACGTCCTTCACGAAGGTCTGGGTCGTGGTGTCCTTGATCAGGTCCGGCGGCGTCGCTGCCGCGGGTCCGGTGCCTTGCTCGACTATCGTCACGTGATCCTCGCCTGCCGCGTTATTTGGTGGAGTTGAGCCGCTTCTAGCACGCCTCGGGCCTTTTCCGGCAGCTTCGATCCGCCGCAGAGAAAATGGCCGATATGCAAGAAGGCGCGATTTTCGTGCGGCCTCGGGTGGCCGTCGGGGCGAAAATCGCGCAAAGCCACAGATGGAGGTCTTTTGGGCGATTTTCAATCGGGTCAAGGACCGTCATGTACGACAAAGGCCCATGAAAACATCGATTTGGCCCGAAACAGCCGGAACCGGGCCTGCAGATTAAAGGTTTCACCCTGTTGCATTGCATGGCCGCTTTTGGCATAGGTTTGCCCGGCGGCGCGCGTTGCGCCCCGCCAATTCTCTGTGATGCGGGTGTAGCTCAGGGGTAGAGCACGACCTTGCCAAGGTCGGGGTCGAGGGTTCGAATCCCTTCGCCCGCTCCAGAAATTCTTGGCCGATCAGCGATCTTCGGATCGTTCGTCGAATGACAAGCCGCCGCAAGGCGGCTTTGTCGTTTTTGCGCCGTGAGGCAGCTACCGGCTCAGGCCAGTTGCGATTCGTAGGCCTTCAGGTGGGTGTAGACGATACGCAGCAGCGGCACGCTGAGCGCCCCCTTCGCGTTGGTTTCCGCGCGGCGAATCAGGTCGCCGATGATCTGATCCGCCTCGATCCGCGCATTGCTGCGGATATCGCGCAGCATCGATGCGGTAAGCTGCGACCCCGGCGTGAACAGCAGACCCGCCGTGCGCTCGAGGAATTCAGGCCGCGGCGCATGACCAGCGGCTTCGGCGATCGCGGCGATCTCCGAGCGAAGCGCGCGAATGAACTGCTCGCCGCCGGGTGCGCCGGTGATATGACCGGCTGGCGCACGCATCAGCGATGTCGCTCCCGCCAGCGTGGCGAGAAACACCCACTTCTCGTACATCTCCTGCATGATGACGTCGCTGGCCCGGGCGTCGAACATCGCGCCCTGCAGCGCCGCCTCGATCCGCTTGGCGCGATCCCCCTTGGGCGTGCCGCGTTCGCCGAACGACATCGAATGCATCGGCGCGAGATGATGAATGACGCCTTCGGCGTCGAGCATCGAGGCGACCTGGCACTGTCCGCCCATCACGCGGTCGATGCCGAACTTCGCATCAAGCACCTCAAGATGCTTCATGCCGTTGAGGAACGGGATGATCGCGGTGTCGGGACCGACGGCGGCTGCGAACGACGCAATCGCGTCGTCGAGATCGTAGGCCTTGCAGCTCAGGATAATGACGTCGAACGGCGCGGTGATCTTGTTTGCCACAACAGTCGGTGGATTTGTCAGCGTGACGTCGCCAACCGGGCTCTTGATGATCAAGCCGTTCTTCGCCAGCAGTTCAGCGCGCTTTGCGCGAACGAGAAACGTGACGTCGCGTCCCGCCTGCAGCAATCTGCCGCCGAAATATCCGCCGGTCGCGCCAGCGCCGATGACCAGAATGCGCATCGTTAAATCCACTTCTTTCAGGGTTCCGGGCGATCCCGAAAAACGTGAAGCGGTTTTCGGATCAGACGCGCCCGGGCGAGGGGTGAGGCGCGTGATCCTTGCTCAAACCCTGATGCGGGCGCAAGGCAAGGTTGAACCGTTGCTGCGCCCGGCTGTTATGCGCGGCGCGACTACCACTTCTCGCCGAACGGACGGATCTCAAGCTCGAACGTCCATGCGCTGCGCGGCTGCTGGTACAGCAGCCAGTAGGATTCCGCGACCGACGATGGCGGCATCAAGAGATCAGGATTGTCGAGCGCATCGGGGCCATTGGCCTCGATACGCCGCTGCCGCACCCATTCGGTATCGACACCGGAATCGATGATCAGATGCGCGACGTGGATGTTCTTCGGCCCGAGTTCACGCGCGGTCGCCTGTGCCACGGCGCGCAGGCCGAATTTGGCGCTGGCGAAGGCCGCATAACCGGACCCGCCGCGCAGGCTGGCAGTGGCGCCGGTGAAGAAGATGTTGCCCTTGCCGCGCGGCAGCATCAGGCGCGCCGCCTCGCGCCCGGCCAGGAAGCCCGAATAGCAGGCCATCTCCCAGACCTTGCGGAACACGCGCCCGGTGGTGTCGAGGATCGGGAAGTTGACGTTGGCGCCGATATTGAAAATGCACACTTCGAGCGGTGCATGCTTGTCGGCGTCGCCGAGGAAGGAAACGATCTCGTCTTCCTTGCGCGCATCGAGCGAGCGGCCGTGGATTTCGCCGCCCGCCGCCTCGATTTCCTTGACTAGCGGCGCGAGCTTGTCGCCGTTGCGGCGGCCCGCGAACACCGTGAAGCCCTCGGAGGCGAATTTTTTTGCGATCTCGCCGCCGATATAGTCGCCGGCGCCGATCACCGCCACGGTCGCATTTCGTTTGGCCAAGGTCCGTCTCCTGTCAACAGAGGTGATTGCGGTTACCGGGAGCGCGGCAGACCTTTTGGGTCCGCCGCGTAAGGTTAGATTATCACTTCGCGTCGTCGTTAAGTAGTTGGCCGAAAAGATCCCAGGCCTTGCCATTCCATCGCTGGAGATGAAGCTGGGTGTACATCTTGTTGTTGGTAGGACCGGTATTGACGACGATACCGGGCAGCGACATCGGCAGTGCGAGCCCCTTGATGTTGCGGGTCTGCTTGAGGATGTTCTCGCGCGATAGATCGTCGCCGCACTGCTTCAGCATCGCCTCGAGTACGACGCCCTGATGCATGCCGGTGAAATAGTTGCTCTCGGCGAGATCCGCACCCGGCATATACTTCTCCATGAAGGCCCGGTACTGCTTGACGCCCGCATCGTTCGCCCATTTCGGATCGTCCACGTCCTTGCGGTAAGTCGCGGTTACGACGCCTGTCGAAATATCGAGTCCGGCCGGCGTCAGTACCGACGCGATCGAACTTGCAATGAGGTTGGTGATGAGCAGCGGCTTCCAGCCGGATTCATGGGTTTTGCGGATCGCCTGCGCCGCGAATTTCGGCGTGCCGGCGAACAGCAGCACGGTTGCGCCGGTGCTCTTCAGGGACACGATCTGCGAATCGATGGTGGGCTGGCTGACTTCATAGCTGCTGGTCACCACCTTGCTGTCGAAGGCTTCCTTCAATTCGGACTTGAAGCCTGCGATGAAGTCCTTACCCAGGTCATCGTTCTGATAAAGAATCGCGATCTTGGCGTTGGGCATTTCCTTGGCGAGATAACGCGCATAGGCACGCGACTCGGTGTCGTAGCTCGGCAGCCCGGTGGTGATCATCGGGTACTCGTTGTAGTCCGTGAATCGTGTGGCGCCGGTCACGATGAAGGCCTGCGGAACCTTCTTTACGGCGAGATATTTCGATATGGCGAGATTGCTTGGCGTGCCGAGCGTCGAGAACACGAAGGCGACTTCATCGGATTCGACCAGCTTGCGGGTATGTTCGACCGCTTTCGGTGGGCTGTAGGAGTCGTCCAGCGCGATCAGGTTGATCTTGCGGCCGTTTACGCCGCCCTTGTCGTTGATGAGATTGACGTAGGCGATCAGCGATTTGCCGACAGCGCCCAGCGCAGAAGCCGGGCCGCTAAAGGGAAACACCGCTCCGACCTTGATCTCGGTCGCCGTCACGCCTGGTGCATCGCCTGCCGCTGCCGGCGCGGACACTCCGGCGAGCAACAAAGCTGCCACGGTGGCCTTGAGTGCTGTTCTCCTCAGCATCGTTCTCTCCCATTTACTGATTGGTTTTGCGTCACCGGCCCGCGTGGCGCCCGGTGTTCTCATTTCGACCAATAGAGTTCTAATATAGAACTGTCAACGATGATCAAGGTACGCGACGTCTGCCGCGCCGCACAACACCGGGCTTCACGCTTAGGCGATCCCGAGGTATAGTGGATACCAAATCGGAATTGATGACGGTCATTGACCCGGGCGCATCGCCCGAAGATGACGGCACGGAGATGCGATATGAAATGGGAGACTCTCGACGAAGAGGCCTGTTCGGTGGCGCGCACGGTGTCGGTGATCGGCGACCGCTGGACACTGCTCATCCTGCGCGATTGTTTCCGCCGCATCCGGCGGTTCGATGAATTTCAGTCACGCCTCGGCATCACGCGGCATCTGCTGGCCGAGCGTCTCAAGAAACTCGTGCGTCAGGGCGTGCTGCGCCGGGTCGCCTATCAGGAACGTCCGAAGCGTTACGAATACATCCTGACCCAGAAGGGGCTGGATCTGCATCCGATCATGATGTCGATCGTCCACTGGGGGGACGTGCACATGGCGGATGAGCGCGGCCGGCCTGTGCTTCACCAGCACAAGACCTGCGGCCACCATTTCGATCCGGTGATGACCTGTTCGGTGTGCCACGAGCCCTTGGCGGCCAAGCAAGTCCACGTGCATCCGGGACCGGGCGCGGACCGGTCAAAGCTCGTGCTGCCGTCGCTGGAACAGCAGGCTCTCGACTGATTTCAGCAGGCGGAATAGCGCGATCCGATTCCGGCCGTGCCGGCTCTCGACTTTTGGCGGCGCGGCTGGCACCAGTGAGACGTCCATCGACGTCGCACAGGAGCGGTCGCCATGCTCACAGTTCATCATCTCAATAATTCCCGTTCACAGCGTGTGCTCTGGCTGCTGGAAGAGCTCGGCATCCCTTACGAGATCGTGCGCTATCAGCGGCAGCCATCGATGCTGGCGCCGAAGGAGTTGCGCGCGATCCATCCGCTGGGCAAGTCGCCGGTCATCACCGACAACGGCAATACCATCGCGGAATCCGGCGCCATCGTTGAGTACATCATCGACACCTACGGCAATGGCCGCCTGATCCCGCCGCCGAAAACGCCGGAGCGGCTGCGCTACACCTACTGGCTGCACTACGCCGAAGGCTCGGCGATGCCGCTGCTGGTGCAGAAGCTGCTGTTCACGCTGGCGCCGAAGCGTGCGCCGGCGCTGATGCGGCCGCTGCTCATGCCGGTGTTCGGCAAGATGCTGACGACACTGGTGAACCCGCAGCTCAAGCAGCACATCGCGTTCTGGGAAGGCGAGCTCGGCAAGAGCGAATGGTTCGCGGGGAACGATCTCACCGCCGCCGACATCCAGATGAGCTTTCCTTTGGAAGCCGCGTCGGCCCGCGCCGGCCTCGATGAAAGCTACCCGAAGGCCTGGGCCTTCCTGCAGCGGATCCACGCGCGCCCGGCGTATCGGCGTGCGCTGGAAAAGGGCGGGCCTTATCAGGTCGGGCGATAGGTCGAGTTCCGATAGCTAGTGCGGGACGGCCCCGAGAGACGGCAGCGGCATCACCTTGACGCCCGGCGGCGGCACGTCGTCGTCCGGCACGAAAAAATCCGACAGCAACGGCACCGACGGATCGACGCGATAGTGTTCAAAATCGCGGACGCCGGCGTCGAACAGCACCTTGTCGTCGATGCAGAACTGTCCGGTGAATTCGCGCGCCGGTTTGTTGAAAATAACATGCGCGGCGTCGGCCAGGATTTCCGGCGTGCGGCTGGCGCGCATCATGGCGTCGCCACCCAGCAGGTTGCCCACGGCGGCGGTAGCAATCGGCGTGCGCGGCCACAACGCATTCACCGCCACGCCTGCGCGCCGAAGTTCTCCCGAGAGGCCCAGCACACACATGCTCATGCCGAACTTCGCCATCGTGTAGGCTGTCGAGTGCTCGAACCATTTCGCCTTCATGTCGAGCGGTGGCGACAGCATCATGATGTGCGGATTCGCAGCCTTCTTGAGATGCGGAATGCAGTATTTCGACACCATGAAAGTGCCGCGCGTGTTGATGCCCATCATCAGATCGAAGCGCTTCATTTCGGTCCGCTGGGAGTCTGTCAGGCTGATGGCGCTGGCGTTGTTGACGCAGATGTCGATGCCGCCGAATTCCGCGACGGTCATCTCGACGGCTGAAAGCACTTGTGTTTCGTCGCGGATATCGCAGATCAGCGGCAGCGCCCTGCCGCCGGCGGCCTTGATCGCTTCCGCCGCCGTGTAGATCGTGCCTTCGAGTTTCGGCTGCGGCGTTGTGGTTTTCGCGGCGATGGCGACGTTCGCTCCGTCCCGCGCCGCCCGCAGCGCGATCGCGAGTCCGATGCCGCGGCTGCCGCCGGTAATGAACAGCGTCTTGCCCTTGAGGGTCGTCATGTGAATTCTCCTTGAGCAAACAATGTCGATGAGACGAGCGCGATCCGAAGGGTTAGATAAACCCTACGCTAACCATTGGTTCAGTCATCAAGCAAATGTGGACGTATCTGCAATGCCTCTAGTATCCGGCGGCCTCTGCGCCGCGCGTGCGGGGATCGGCGGCACCGAGCAAGCCATCGGGCGTGACCGCGATGGAATTGACTGAGGTCTGCCCCAGCGGCGCGATAATGCGGTGGCCGCGTTCGCGCAGCGCCGTCAGTGTCGCTTCGGAGAAGCCGTGCTCGACGCGAACCTCATCGGGCCGCCATTGATGATGCAGCCGCGGCGCCGACACCGCCGCCGCAACATTCATGTCGAAGTCGATGGCATTGATGACAACCTGAAGCACCGCCGAAATAATGCGGCTGCCGCCGGGCGAGCCCGTCACCAGGACGGCCTTGCCGTCTTTCAGCACGATGGTCGGCGACATCGAGGACAGCGGGCGCTTGCCGGGGCCGGGCAGGTTGGCCTCGAAGCCGACAAGGCCATAGGCGTTCGATGCGCCGGGGGCCGCGGTGAAATCGTCCATCTCGTTGTTGAGCAGCACGCCGGTGCCATCCGCAACGAGGCCGAGGCCGTAGCTGAAGTTGAGCGTGTAGGTGTTGCTGACCGCGTTTCCGGATGAATCGACCACTGAGTAATGGGTGGTGTTGCTGCCTTCGCGCGGCGAAGCCAACGTTGTCTCGCTCCACGGTGTCGCCTTGGTCATGTCGATGGTGGCGCGCTGCTTCGCGGCGTAGTCCTTCGCGAGGAGTTGCTGCATCGGCGCGTTGACGAAAGCCGGATCGCCGAGATAGCGCGCGCGATCGCCATAGGCGCGCTTCATCGCTTCAATCGACACATGGAGCGTGTCCACCGAGCCCGCGCCCATCTCGCGCAGCTTGTAGCCTTCGAGAATGTTCAGCGTCTCGATCAGCACGGTGCCGCCCGAGGACGGCAGCGGCATCGATACGATCTCGAAGCCGCGATAGGTGCCGCGCACCGGCGTGCGGACGACCGGCTGATAGGTCTTGAGATCGTCGCGTGTGATGATCCCGCCCGCAGCTTGAATTCCGGCGGCGAGCTTTTCGGCGACTGCGCCATCGTAGAAACCGCTCACGCCGTGCGCGGAAATCGCCTCCAGCGTCACGGCAAGATCGCTTTGCACCAGACGGTCGCCGGGCTGCAGCGACGTGCCATCGGCACGCGAGAAAATCTTCGTGCTCGATGGCCATTTCGCCAGCCGCCGATGCCAGTCCGGCAGCGTGTCCGCTGTATCGTCGGCGATCGCGAAGCCGTCGCGTGCGAGCGCAATCGCGGGCGTGATCAGGTCTGCGAGTTTGAATTTCCCTGAACCGTATTTTTCCAGCGCCAGCGCCAGTCCCGCGACTGTGCCGGGCACGCCGATGCCGAGCGCCTGATCGCGGGATTTCTTTGTGTCGGGCTTGCCGTCGTCACCGAGAAACATGTCGCGCGTGGCGGCGGCCGGTGCGCTTTCACGATAGTCGATGGTGACGGCTTCATTGCTCGCCGCCAGGTGGATCACCATGAATCCGCCGCCGCCGAGATTGCCGGCGCGCGGATAGGTCACGGCCATTGCAAATCCGGTGGCGACCGCTGCATCGATTGCATTGCCGCCGCGCGCCAGAATGTCGCGGCCGATCTCCGCAGCGACCCGCTCCTGCGCGACGACCATGCCGTTTTTTGCCGCTGCCGGACGAACCGCATCGAGCGCAGGCGGTGCATAGTATCCATGCCGCGAATCCTGCGCGAAGGCCGGAGCGAACAGCAGGCCGAAGACGCCGAGAACGAAAGCGAGCGCGCGGCGCTTGGTAATCGGGGCCATGACTTCCTCCGGCAACCCATGTCTGGGTAAAAACATGTCTGGGTAAAAACGCGATAGCAATTGAACCGCCGCACTATATGGTTTTGCGGCAACGAGGGACAACGTCCGCGTTGATTCGGCAGGAAATTCGATCATGTCTCAAGTTGTTCCGGCGCATGACAGTCACGCAAACGTGTCGGCGCCGACCTATCCGCCGCGCTCGGCTGTTTTCGGCTGGATTCTGTTCGACTGGGCGGCGCAGCCATACTTCAGTCTGATCACGACATTCGTGTTCGCGCCTTATTTTGCGACCCATGTGGCGGCGAATCCCGCCAGCGGACAGGCGATGTGGGGATTCGCCACCGCGGCGGCGGGACTTGTGATCGCCATCATGTCACCGGTGCTGGGCGCGATCGCCGATGCCGGCGGACGCCGCAAGCCGTGGATCGCCGCGTTCGGTGCGCTGTTCGTGATCGGCGCGTCGATCATGTGGATCGGCAAGCCGGGCGATTCCTCCGTCATCCTGCCGCTGTTGATCGCATTCGGTCTTGCGACCATCGGCATCGAATTCGCCACCGTGTTCAACAATGCGATGATGCCGACGCTGGTGCCGCCGGAGCGGATTGGACGGTTATCGGGAACGGGTTGGGCCACCGGATATGTCGGCGGCATTCTCAGTCTCGTTCTTGTGCTCGGCTTTCTAGCGGCGAGCGGCGACACCGGCCGCACGCTGTTCGGCCTCACGCCGCTGTTCGGCCTCGACCCGGCAGCGCACGAGGGCGACCGCATCACCGGGCCGCTGAGCGGACTCTGGTTCATCGTATTCGTGCTGCCGATGTTTCTGTTCACGCCCGATCGCGCGGCGAAGACGCCCGCGCTTGGCGCAGTGCGTGAAGGCCTGCGCGAACTGCGCGAAACGCTGTCGACGCTGCCGGGCAAACCGGTGATGCTGACATTCCTGATCGCCAACATGGTCTACATGGATGCGCTGGTGGCGCTGTTCGCGTTCGGCGGCATCTATGCCGCAGGCACCTTTGGCTGGCAGACCCTTCAGATCGGCACCTTCGGAATCCTGCTGGCGTTTTCCGGCGCTATCGGGGCGTGGCTCGGCGGCAAGCTCGATGACCGGCTCGGTCCGAAGACCGTGATCGCGGGCAGCATGTCGATATTGCTGCTCGCCTGCGCGGTGATCCTGTCGATCGATCGCGACACGCTGTTCTTCGTGTTCAAGGTGACGCCGCCAGTGCCGGGCAAATTGTTCGGATCGCCTGCCGAGCAGGCCTATCTGGCGCTCGGTGTCTTGATCGGGATGGCCGCGGGACCGATGCAGGCGGCATCGCGCACCTTGCTCATTCGCCTCGCACCGAAGGACCGCATCACGCAGTTCTTCGGGCTGTTCGCGCTGTCCGGCAAGGTGACGTCATTCATGGCGCCGCTGGTGGTCAGCATCGTGACCGCCGTGACCATGAGCCAGAAGGCCGGTATGGCCGTGCTGGTGGTGTTCTTCTCGGCAGGACTTCTGCTGCTGTCGCGCGTGCGGGCGTAACCGCACGCGCTCTCCCGTCAGTGCTTGAAGTGCCGCGTACCGGTGAACACCATGGCGATGCCATGGGCATCGGCCGCCTCGATCACCTCGTTGTCGCGCATCGAGCCGCCCGGCTGAACCACGGCCGTCGCGCCGGCCTCGATCGCCACCAACAGGCCATCCGCGAACGGGAAGAACGCGTCGGACGCCACCACCGAACCCTTGGTCATCGGCGCAGCTAGTCCCAACTCCTTCGCGGCGTCTTCGGCCTTGCGCGCGGCGATGCGCGCCGAATCGACACGGCTCATTTGCCCGGCGCCGATGCCGACGGTGGCGAGATCCTTGGCGTAGATGATGGTGTTCGACTTCACGTGCTTGGCGACGCGGAACGCAAATCGCAGATCGTTCAGCTCGGCATCGGTTGGTGCACGTTTGGTGACGGCCTTGAAGGTCATGTCGTCGACCACCGCACTGTCGCGCGTCTGCACCAGAAGGCCACCGGCCACTGTCTTTGTCATGAGGCCGGCCGCGCGCGGATCGGGCAGGCCGCCGGCCAGCAGCAGGCGCAGGTTCTTGCGCTTGCCGATGATGGCGATGGCCTCTTCGGTGGCGTCGGGCGCGATGATCACTTCGGTGAAGATTCCGGCGACCGCGTTGGCGGCTTCCGCATCGAGCGTGCGGTTGAAGGCGATGATCCCGCCGTAGGCCGATGTTGAATCGCAAGCGAGTGCCTTGCGATAGGCGCTGGCGAGATCCACGCCCTCGGCGACGCCGCAGGGATTGGCGTGCTTGACGATGACGCAGGCGGCGGTGCGTTTCGCATCGAACTCCGCGATGCATTCATACGCCGCATCGGTGTCGTTGATGTTGTTGTAGGACAGTTCCTTGCCCTGAAGCTGGCGCGCGGTGGCGACACCGGGACGGCGATCGGGGGTCTTGTAGAACGACGCGCCCTGATGGGGATTTTCGCCGTAGCGCAGCGCCTGGATCAATTTGCCGCCGAAGGCGCGGAAGTCAGGCGCGTCGATTTTCAATTGATCGGCAAACCAGTTCGAGATCGCGGCGTCATAGGCGGCGGTCCGCGCGTAGGCTTTTTGCGCAAGACGCCTGCGCAGCGCCAGCGTGGTCGCGCCGTTGTTGGCCGCGAGTTCGTCCAGCACCGCCTGATAGTCGGATGCCTCGACCACGACGGCGACGTCATGATGGTTTTTCGCCGCGGCACGGATCATCGCCGGACCGCCGATGTCGATGTTCTCGATGCAGTCGTCCTCGGATGCGCCTTTGTCCACGGTCGCTTCGAACGGATAGAGATTGACCACCAGAAGATCGATCGGCGCGATGCCGTGATCCTTCATGCTGCGGGCGTGATCGGCGTTGTCCCGGATCGCCAGCAGTCCGCCGTGCACGTTTGGATGCAGCGTCTTGACCCGCCCGTCCATCATCTCGGGAAATCCTGTCAGGTCCGACACGTCGCGGACCTTGAGGCCGGCCTCGGCAATGGCCTTGGCGGTGCCGCCGGTGGAAACCAGCTCGACGCCGCTGTCTGAAAGCGCGCGAGCGAATTCGATCAGGCCGGATTTGTCGGAAACGGAAAGAAGTGCGCGCGTAACGCGGCGCGGGTGGTCAGCCATAAGGTGCGTCCTGGTTCGGATAGGTGTTGTCCGCCGGGTAGCATGGTTTTCCGCCTGGCAAAACCTCAATCCACCGCCTTATTGCCGTCAAATACGATGTCGTCCCGGCCTATGCTGGGACGACGAGCGCGAGGAATCTCCGCCACTCAAACTGATTTACAAGGGCAATTCCGGCTCGCGGCGGGCATCGCGGCGGGCATTGGTCACGGTCGCTGACGCAGACGAGCGGGTGAAACTCCAGCGGACGCTCGGCGAGTCCTTCCGGTTCTGCCGGATCACGATCTGGGCGGTCCGGCGCGGTCCGTCGGAGCCTGCCAGAAACACGCTGTCTTCCAGATCAACCTTGTCGTTGAGAGCCTCGAACGTCCAGACGTCGCGGTTGGGTAGCACCAGCATCACGCCGCGCGCGTCGGTGAGGCGGCTGGCCTTCACTGACGGATGCAGATGAAACCGCAGCACATAATCGTCGGGCTTGCTGCGCGACGACGCGCCGGATGCGTTCAGCAACGTATCTTCGCCGTCGAGCCGGCCGCCGTCGGCGGAGAGCGTCAGGCTGCGCTGATGCACGACACCGAATTGGCGCGCATAGGCGTCGTGGGTTGTCGTCAGTTGAATGCTGTCGTTGGCGACCTCGCGAAACACGCCGACATTGGATGGCCCGCTGACGATGGGCGCGCCCTGCAGCATTCGCTTCATCGCCGGAAGCTCGATGAACTGGCACGATGATGTGTCGTGACAGATCAGGGTCGAATGCGCCGCGGTCGAGCGCGCGAACGCGCGCCAGTTGTCACGGCCGGTTGAGGGAATTCCGCAATTGACCACGATGCGGCTGGTGCCGGACGACAATTCGAACGACAGGCAGCCCGCGTGGGCGTCGCGGCTCACTGCCGGCGGCGGCGGCGCGCCGGTATCCATGATGACCGCGGTCGAACCGGCATCGAGGCGCTGGAAACCCGAATGCGGCATGTTCGACATCGGGATGCCGTGGGTATCGTCGTAAGCGAGCAATGTGGCGAGTAGGCCCGACGGCGCACTGCTCATGCCGTTGAACAGCGCGAAACTGCCGTCGCCGTGGCGGAAGAACCGCAGCATCGGCATCATGCGGTCGATCGCATTCAATAGCGCGGGCGGCGGTGCGATGTTGCGGGCCGTGAACGTCTGGCGCAGTGGCAGGAGATCGGGCAGCAATTCGATCAGCGCGCCGGGATTGCGTGAAATGTGCCCGCCGTCGGGAAGCAGCTGCCGTTGTAATTCGTCGGAAAGCTTTCGCGACGCCGTGCGGATATGCTTGGCCTGATTGGCCAGACACAGCGACGCATAGCACAGCGCGATCAGCACCTGCAGGCGCGGCACGCCGTCGGGAATATCGACCATCGTATAGCGCAGATAGCGAATCTCGCGCGTCAGGCTGCGCAAAAAACGCCGGTAGAATTTTCCGTCGGCGTCGTTCAGCACCAGCGGTGCCTGCGACAGCAGCGAGACCACGCGCCGCGCCAGCACATCGGCGCGCCAGCCGGCGCCGCGCTTGCGGATCGGTTTCGAAATCCAGTCGTCGATCAGCGAGCGCGCGTTGGCGCGGGTGATGGCGGAATCCGCCGCGCGCAGATGGCGCAGCCAGCCGAAGCCGAGCAGGTTGGCTTCCCAGTCTTCCGACGGCGGATCGAGTTCAAAAATCGAGCGACCATGAGAGGTGACGATCTTGCCGGCGAAAACGAAGCGCCCGGCGTAGATTTCCGACGCGCGCGTGGCATCAACGGTGCGAAGATCGTTCGGCGCGATCAGCAGCCGGTCGGTGCGGCCCGGCCAGAAGCGCGACAGCGCAACCGACTGCCCGCTGGCGCGTGCGAGTACGTTCCGCGCGGCGCGGCCAAGCAGAAGAGACGAGATGCGTCGTCGGTAAGCGACCGCCACGTGCGCCCTGTCCTGATCACGCTGGCCGACGCGGACTTTCCTGCCGCCGGACGTGATCGTTCCCCATTAAACCGGAGCATTCCTCCCCGAAACCCACGCGGGCGCTCACGCGCCGCACCGTGAGGGAATCTCCGCGCACCGTTGTAATCCGAAAAATGCCCGCAAGGCACCCCCAAGGACATCGATCAGGCACACCTAAAGGGCATTCATTGGCGCGCGCACGACGGACGCGGCGGTTGACCGCTCGCCGCGAATCACTTGTGCGCCGGATCAGGACTTGAGGTCAGGATTTGATGAGGCGTGCCGCGTAAAAGCCGTCGAGGCCGCCCAAGCGCGAATCACCATGGGCGAGGTGCGAGGGCAGGGTGCGGACGTCGCCGTCGGGCGTGAGAATTTCGTCCAGTCCGGCTACTTCGTCCCGGCCGACGGGCGCGCGGCGCAGGCCTGATTCGGCGGCAAGGACGCTTGCAACGGCTTGCTCGCCTTCCTCCGGTTCCAGCGAACAGGTGCAGTAGACCAAGGTACCGCCGGGCTTCAGCAGCGTGACGGCCCTCTGCAGCAGGCGCCTTTGCACGGCGGCGAGCGCGCCGATGTCCGATTCCTGTTTCAGCCAGGCCACGTCGGGATGCCGACGGATCGTGCCGGTCGCGGCGCAGGGCGCATCGATCAGCACGCCGTCGAACAATTCGCCAGGCGGCTGCCATTCGGTGGCGTCCGCGACGGCGGTATCGGCCTCGAGCGACAGCCGCGCCAGATTCTCGCGCAGCCGCGCAATCCGATTCGGCGAGCGGTCGACTGCAGTTACCCGCGCGCCGGCGTGGACGAGTTGCGCGGTTTTGCCACCCGGCGCGGCGCACAGATCGGCGATGGTCTTGTCCTTGATGTCCCCGAACAGCCGGGCTGGCATCGCGGCGGCTGCATCCTGCACCCACCACTCGCCTTCGTTGAAACCGGGAAGCATGGTCACCGATCCATGCAGCAGCGTCCGCACCGTGCCGGTCGCAAGGGCTTCGCCATGCAGGCGCGTCGCCCAGCCGTCCGGATCGGATTTCACGGTCAGGTCCAGCGCCGGTTCGACGCTGATGGCGGCGGCCATCGCGCGTGCGGTGTCTTCGCCGTAGGCCGCGATCCAGCGCGCCGTCAGCCACGGCGGCAGATCGAGCATCTGCGACTTGACCTCGTCGATCAACGGCTGGCCTTCGCGCGCGCAACGCCGCAGCACCGCGTTGACGAGGCCGGCGTATTTCGCGGCCCGGCGATCCGCCTGCACAAGCCGCACCGACAGATCGACTGCGGCGTGATCGGGAACCTCCATCCACAAAATCTGCGCAGCGCCGATCAGCAGCGCGCTTTGTGCGCGCGGCGCGTCGCTTGGAATTCCGCGGTCGAGCAGCCGCGACAGCACATGGCCGAGCGTGCCCAATCGCCGCAGGATGGTCGCGACCAGCCGGCGCATCAGCGCGCGATCGCGATCGGCAAGCGTCTTCAATCCGGGATGCGCGCCAACGCCATCGAGCTGATCGTCCAGCATGCGGTGCTTGTGCAGCACGCCATCGAGAATATCGGCCGCGATCCTGCGCGCTGCGAGGCCGGGCACCTCGGTGGGCGGGACAAATCTCGAAGGCTTCATGCGGCAAAAAACATTCGCTGGCGGGACAAACGCGACGGACGTCGCAATGAGGTGACTACGTGGCACGGGAATATGCCAAATGTAAGAATTGTGTCGTGTGTGAATCGTCTTGTCTAAAACATCTCGGGAAATGTAAGCCGCTTCACATACAACCATCCGGCTGCGTGATACGGCGTGAACGACGGGCCTTGATCGCGGGCCCGGTCTATCTAGATTTGAATTTCGGCTCTGACCACCCGGGAGTGTCAGCCATGAACCATGACCCGTCTCATTCCAACCCTGTCGATGCCGTTGCCGGGCGCAAGCCGCTGTCGCCGCAGGCGCAGCGGGCACTGGCCGAAGCCGAAGCTCGGCGCAACGCCGCTCAGGACAATGCCAAGGGCGCGAAAGAGGTTCAGGGGCCCAAGGGGCTGGAGCCGACCCGTTACGGGGACTGGGAACACAAGGGATTGTGTTCCGACTTCTAGTCTTACGTACGACTACGGATGACCCTGATCGTGCTTGCCGCCGAGGTTGTTTTGATCCTAATCTAGGTATATGTTCCTAGATCGGCCTCTCACTCGTCGGGCGTCTCGGTTTCCGGTCCACGGCTCCCCGCTTTGGATGCTGGGCCTGGTTTTCGTCGCCGGCATAGCGGCTGGAACCGTGATCCCGGGACGGGACCGCTTGCCATGGAGCGGACCGTCCGCCGCGCCCTTGATCCCGCCTGCGACAAATCCGGCGTCGCCTGCCGGTCCTGCGTCATGGAGCCGTGACGGCCATGCTGGCGTGCGCCATTCCGTCGATGTTGTGCGCGTCATCGACGGCGACACGTTCGAGGCGCGGGTTCATCTGTGGCCGGGCCTTGAGATGATGACGCGGGTGCGGCTGCGTGGCATCGATGCGCCGGAGATGAAGGGCGCGTGCGCCGAAGAATCCCGGATGGCGGAAGCATCACACGAGGCGCTGCGTGCCTTGCTCGCGGGCGGCGATGTCGCGATTTTCAACATCGGTCCCGACAAATATAACGGCCGCGTGGTCGCGGACGCTGCCACATCGCGAACGCCGAGCGTTGCATCGGCGTTACTCGTTTCGGGCCACGTGCGGCCGTATCAGGGCGGCAGGCGCAGCGGCTGGTGCACGGCGGCAATGCGATGAAGATGGAATCAAAAAAGCCGCGTCATAACGCGGCCTTTTGCTTGTCAGAAGATGTCGAGACAATCAGCGCGAGGTGACGATCACCGGCGTGCCGACCTCAACGCGTTCGAACAGGTCGCTGATATCCTGGTTGTACATCCGCACGCAGCCATAGGAGACATAGCCGCCGACGGAGTTGGGGCGGTTGGTGCCGTGAATGGCGTACTCGCCGCCTTCGAGGGTCATGGCGGCGACGCCCATCGGATTGGACGGCGAGCCGCCGGGAATGACGTCGGGAATGTTCGGATTGTCGCGCTTCACGTCCGCAGGCGGCGACCATGCCGGCTGGCGATATTTTCCGTCGACGCGGGTCGTGCCGGACCACTGCTTGCCGGCCTTGCCGACGCCGACCGGATAACGCAACGCGCGGCCTTCGCCGAGGATGAGATACAGTTTGCGCTCGTTGGTCTTCACCACGATGGTGCCCGGCGCATAACCGTTGGGAGAAGCAACTTCGGACGGCGCAGCCAGTGCTGCCGAACCGGAAAATCCAATCGCCATTGTGGCCGCCAGCGCCATCGTCAATTTACGCAGCATCATTGTCTCCAGTCTCCATCGCGAGGCACGTGGCCGCGGAACCTGTCGGCTTAAGGCCGCGCATCCGCCAGCTTACAGCAGAGGCCTCAACAGCCCCTTATCTCCTGATAAAAAGGCCGATTACGTGCGCCTTAGAAAGAAAATTCCGGCGGCAAAGTAAATGCCCGGAAAACAACACCCCGGCTCAAACGGCCTGGGGCGAGTGACATTTTTGTGAGCGCGGCTTGCGATCAGCCGAGCGTGAAAGCCTCATGCACGGCCGACTGTACCGCGCCGCCGGTCACGGCGCCGCCGCCCGCGACATAGATCCAGTCGCCGATGGTTACCGCTCCCACGGCGTGACGCGGCGTCGGCATCGGCGCGTGGCTTTGCCAGCGGTCCGATACGGGATCGTAGCTTTCCATCTGGCCGAACACCTTGCCTTGCGTGATCTGTCCGTTGCGGATCACGCCGGACTCGCCGCCCATCGCGAACAGCCGGTCGCGGTACACCACAAGTCCGTGTCCGGAGCGCGTGGTCGGCAGCGGCGCGCGCGTCTCCCAGGTGTCGCGGTCGGGCACATACACATGATGCAATTCGGTATTGTACTCGAACGTGTTGAAGCGCCCGCCGATGACGTGAATGAGTCCATTGTGCGCGACGCAGCCGACATGGTCGCGCGCGCCGGGCAGTGCCTTCAGCGTCGCCCATTTGTCGGCTTTCGGGTCATAGACCTCATGCCAGCCGACGCTGGCGCGTTCCATGGTCGGCTCTGAGGCGCCGCCGATCAGGTGAACGCTGCCATTCAACACAACGGCCGCGCCCGCGCCCCGCGGACGTGGCAGCGGTGCGATCTTGTCCCAGCGATTGGCGGCGACGTCATAAGCGTAGGCATTGTGATCGGGATTGCGGTTCTGTTCGATGAAGCCGCCGAGCGCATAAACCCGTCCCGCATCCGCGGCGACGGCGACGTGATTTGCCCCGCGCGGCAACGGCGCGCCGTCGAACCAGATGTCCTTGGCCGGATCGTAGATGTGATGATAGGTGCGATCGACCCGGCCTTCACCGTAGCCGCCGACGATATGCGCACGCCCCGTCCATTCGGTTGCCCACGCCATCTCGCTGCGGGGCAACGGCAATGCCGCGCGGGTGACCCAGCGGCCCGGCGCGCCCTGCGGTGCAGGACTTTCTATAACACGCTGCGCTTTCTCATCCGGCGAGATGTGATGCGGCGCGTTGGTGCGAAGGCCGGTGAAGGGTTCGGCGGACGGCGGAGCCTGCGGCAGTGGCGCATGCTGATGCTGGGCGTGCTGTGCGTGGGCCGCCGTTGCACCAAGCGCGACCGATGCGGCGCTGGCGAGGAAAGTTCTGCGATCCATGCCGGTACTCCCGTGGGCTTTGAGGATTCCAGATTATCACGGCCCGTGCGCAGCGGGAGTGACGTCAGGGCCGGGTAAAAACTGCCGCACTCGGCAAGTCCGCGCCGGTAACAAGTCACGCACGCCATGAAGGTTGCTGAAAAAGCTCTTTGATCTCAGCGACTGGCGCAATGATTGCGGCTGGCATGGGGTTTGCGTGGCCACCAGGTGAAACAAGGCATGGGGTGTCGAGTATGCGGATCGATGCGGGATCTTATCTTTATCAGGCCGGGCAGACGGTTTCGGCGACAGCTGCGTCGTCGAACTCTCTCGCCTCCGCACCAGGCGACACACCAGCCGAGTCCGCCGCCACGAACGCGCTGTCATCCGGCACCATCAAGACTGATTTCACCGGTATGACGCGCCAGCAGCTGTTCGACTGGATGAACAATCAGATTCGCAGCGGCGCGATGTCGCTCGACGACAGCACGTCGTTTCTCGGCATGGTTCTCAAGGTCGATGCGGCGACAGGTCAGCCGGTCGACATGGCTTCAGATTCGACGCTGGTGAATTTTGTCGATCGGGCCACGCAGGGCATCGCGAGCGCGCTGTCGCGTGGCGATCAGGACGGTGCGGCGCGGTTGCAGGCTGCGCTGGCCGCGATGCAGCGCTATCAAGGTCAGGTGACCGGCGTCGACATTCGTGCCTGAGCAACTGCCGCGGTCCTGCGAACTGCTACTTTTTCTCGCTCTTCGGCGTCTTTGACTTCGGCGTCACCGCTTTAGGCTCTTTTGCCTTCGGCTCTTTCGGGCACGCGCCGACGTAGTCCAGCTGAACCCTGGCCTTCTGGCGCTCGCAATCATTTGCGTAGGTTTTGCCGTTGCAGCCGCAAACCGGTCGGTGGATCTGCATGCAGAAGGCCGGCGCTTTGTCGCATTGGCCCGCCGCGTCGGCGGTCTTGCATTGACCACCTGTCGTCTTCTGGCACCAAAGGGCCGAATTGCAGGTGATGTTGGCTGCGCCGCCGCAGGCTTCGCCGAGATTTGCCGCCTCGGATTCATTCAAACTGATCGCCACGCCAAGCATGGCGATCAGTATCGCAACAATCAGACCATTGAAGCGCGCTCGCATGGATACCCCCAGGCAGAAACCCGCAGTCCGAATACTTCAGGCGGTCTTCTTGTTCTGCCGGTTGTGCACGAGATCGTCAACGACCATTGGGTCGGCCAGCGTCGAAGTGTCGCCGAGCGAGCCGGATTCGTCTTCCGCGATCTTGCGCAGGATGCGGCGCATGATCTTGCCCGAGCGGGTTTTCGGCAGGCCGGGCGCGAACTGAATGAGATCCGGCGAGGCGATCGGGCCGATGTCCTTGCGCACCCACGCCACAAGCTCCTTGCGCAGCGTCTCGGTCGGCTCGACACCCTTCATCAGCGTCACATAGGCATAGATGCCCTGACCCTTGATGTCGTGTGGGTAACCGACCACGGCGGCTTCCGACACCGCGTCATGCGCCACCAGCGAGCTTTCGACTTCCGCTGTGCCCATCCGGTGACCGGACACGTTGATGACGTCGTCGACGCGGCCGGTGATCCAGTAGTAGCCGTCGGCGTCGCGGCGGCAGCCGTCGCCGGTGAAGTACTTGTTCTTGTAGGTCGAGAAGTAGGTCTGCTCGAACCGCGCGTGGTCGCCGTAGACCGTGCGCATCTGGCCGGGCCATGACTTGGCGATGCAGAGATTGCCCTGCGCCTCGCCGTCGAGAGGCTTACCGTCGGCATCGACGATTTCCGGCACCACGCCGAAGAACGGCTTGGTGGCCGATCCAGGCTTCTGTGCGATCGCGCCCGGCAGCGGCGTGATCAGAATGCCGCCGGTCTCGGTCTGCCACCAGGTATCGACGATCGGGCAGCGGCCGTCGCCGACCACGCGATGGTACCATTCCCACGCTTCCGGATTGATCGGTTCGCCGACCGAGCCGAGCAGGCGAAGCGACGCGCGCGACGTCTTCTTGACCGGATCGTCACCGGACTGCATCAGCGCGCGGATCGCGGTGGGCGCGGTGTAGAAAATGTTGACCTTGTGCTTGTCGACGACGTTCCAGAACCGCGAGTTGTCTGGATAATTCGGGACGCCTTCGAACATCAGCGTGGTCGCGCCGTTGGCGAGCGGCCCGTAGAGAATGTAGCTGTGGCCGGTGACCCAGCCGACGTCGGCGGTGCACCAGTAGATGTCGCCGTCGTGATAGTCGAACACGTATTGATGCGTCATCGACGCGAAGGCGAGATAGCCGCCGGTGGTGTGCAGCACGCCCTTGGGCTGGCCGGTCGAACCTGAGGTGTAGAGAATGAACAGCGGATCTTCCGCGTTCATCGGCTCGACGGGGCATTCGCTCGTGACCATGGCGGCGGCTTCGTGGTGCCAGACATCGCGCACCGGGTTCATGTCGATCGCGCCACCGGTGCGGCGCACGACGATGACATGATCGACGTTGGCGGTGCCGACCTTGGCGATGGCCGCATCGACGTTGGCTTTCAGCGGCACCTTCTTGCCGCCGCGCAGGCCCTCGTCGGCGGTGATGATCACCTTTGATTTGCAGTCGGTGATGCGCTGCGCGAGTGAATCAGGCGAGAAGCCGCCGAACACGACCGAATGGATGGCGCCGATCCGCGCGCAGGCCAGCATGGCGTAGGCCGCTTCCGGAATCATCGGCAGATAGATGGTGACGCGATCGCCCTTGGCGACGTTCCGCAGCCGCAGGATGTTCGCCATCCTGCAGACTTCGTCATGCAGCTCGCGATAGGTGATCTTTTTCGATTCGGACGGATCGTCGCCTTCCCAGATGATCGCGGTCTGGTCGCCGCGCGTGTCGAGATGGCGGTCGATGCAATTCCATGCGGCGTTCAGCACGCCGTCCTCGAACCACTTGATCGAAATATTGCCCGGCGCGAACGAGACGTTCTCGACCTTGGTGAAGGGCTTGATCCAGCCGAGGCGGCGGGAGGCTTCATCGGCCCAGAAGCCGTTGGGGTCTTTGACCGAACGCGCGTACATCTCGCGGTATTTGGCATCGTCGATAAAGGCGCGCTTCGCCCATTCCGCGGATACGTCGTAAATTTTATCGGACATGACTTCCTCTCTCCCTCCACACAGATCGTCCGCGGCGCAACATGCGCGCGGGTTTTTTCTTGTTTTTCATATTATGCGCTTTTGCATACAGCAGCGACAAGCCGCGGCAACTAGGACTTTTGTCGGACCCGGACTTTCCGAGGCATTTCAAGGGACTTGAAGCGGCATTTACGTGGGCTGGAGCAAGCCCCACACTGCGGTTTGCTTGATTTCGGCATCCTCGAGGTCGCGGGTGACCGGCACGCTGTAGTCGGCGAGCCGGCGCAGTTTGTCGCGGGGCAGGTAACTGCGCCCCGGATCGCCGATCAGGACGGTGGCACCGCGCGCCGCGTGCCCGTGAAGGAAGCCGAATGCCCGCTGCGCTGTGTCGCGCTCATAGAAAATATCGCCGGCCAGGATCACATCCCAGCGGTTCGGATGCTCTCCTGCAAGCAGATCGTCGTCACATGTCGTCAGCGTGACGCCGTTCTGCACGGCATTCAGCGCCGCGGCAGCACAGGCAAACGTATCGATGTCAGCGACGGTGACGGAGGCCGCGCCGGCCTTCATGGCTGCTATGCCGACAAGGCCCGATCCGCTGGCAAGGTCGAGCACCGTCTTGTCACGCACCAAACATGCATTGTCGAGAATATGACGTGCCAGCGCCTGACCGCCGGCCCAGGCAAAGGCCCAGAACGGCGGCGGCAGTCCGGCCTCGCCGATTTCCTCCTCGGTCTTGTGCCACAACGGCACGGCCTCGTCGGCCACGAACAGCGAAATTTCCGGCGTCAGCGGCACCGCGCGCAGCCGGGTGTTGGCGCGAATGAACGCGTCCTTGTCGGCGATGACGGGCGCGTTCACACTCCGCCCATCTTGCAGATGAGCTTCCATGCATCCGGTGTGACGGACTGCACCGACAGGCGCGAATATTTCACCAGATCCATCTCGGCGAGCTTGGCTTCGGCCTTGATGGTTTCCAGCGTGACCGGCTTCTTCAATGGCTGGTCGGCAGCGATGTCGACGCAGACGAACTTGCCGGTCTTGTCGGTCGGATCGGGGTAATGCTCGCGGATGATCTCGACAATGCCGACGATCTCCTTGCCTTCGTTGGAATGATAATAGAAGGCGCGGTCGCCCTTTTTCATCTTCATCATGTTGAGCTTGGCGGTGTGGTTGCGCACACCGGTCCAGGCTTCGCCCTTGGCGCCTTTCGCGACCTGCTGATCCCACGACCATGTGGAGGGCTCTGATTTTACAAGCCAGTAGTTCATCGTTTTGCCCTGTTCTCTCCCTGTGTCATCACCGGGTTTGTCCCGGTGATCCCGATCAGGAGAGCAAAGTGCCAGCTCCGTCGAGATGGCCGGGACAAGCCCGGCCATGACAATTGATGAATCATCCTTCGGCCCGGAACGGCCGCGTCAGCAGCGTCTCGATCGCCTCGTCGATGGTCAGTGCGCCGCCGAGAATCGCCGCCACCGCATTGGCCACCGGCATTTCAATATTCTTCTCAGTAGCGAGTTCAATCAGCACCGGCGCGGTGAATTCGCCTTCGACGAGCTTGCCCTGCGCAGGCGTCTCGCCTTTCCCAAGTGCAATGCCGTGAGAAAAGTTGCGCGACTGCGGACTCGAACAAGACAGCAGCAGATCGCCGAGGCCCGACAGCCCGGCGACGGTCTCAGATTTCGCGCCGCAGGCGAGGCCGAGCCGCATCAGTTCCGCGAAGCCGCGCGTGGTCAGCGCCGCCAGCGCCGACGCGCCGAGTTTTCGCCCGGCGACGATGCCTGCCGCGATCGCCAGCACATTCTTGGCCGCGCCGCCGATCTCGACGCCGCGCACGTCGGTCGAGTGATAGGGACGGAACGTGGCGGAGCCGAGCGCATGCACCAGCGCCTTTGCGAGTGCTTCATCGGCCGTCGCGAGCGTGACGGCGGTTGGCAGGCCGCGCGCCACATCGACATCGAAACTCGGCCCTGAAAGAATCGCTGGCACGGCGTGCGGCGCAACCTCCGCGACGATCTGCGTCATGAACTGATGCGTGCCGCGTTCGATGCCCTTGGCGCAGACGATGACGGGGGTGTCCGGCGCAAGATGCGGCGCGAGTGCGATCGCCGCCTGCCGCAGGCTTTGCGCGGGCGTGACCAGCAGCACCGCATCGGCCTTGCCGGCCTGAGCGAGATCGCTGGTGACGGCGATCCCCTTCGTGAGTTGAATGCCGGGCAGCTTCGGATTCGCGCGCGTCTGCGCAATCTGCTCCGCAGCTACTCTGTCACGTGCATAAAGAACGACATCACGCCCGGCGCGTGCCGTGGCGTTGGCAAGCGCCGTACCCCATGCGCCTGCGCCGACAACGGAAATGCTCTGATGTACGATCATGTTAATGTCGTGCACGCGTGTTGGCGAATTTCACAGGCGTCGATGCGGTTTCATCGAGCCGCCAACGCGCGCGCGGCGCGGTCTCCATGTTGTCGACCATCTTCAGCGCGAGGCGTTCCGCACCGGCCCACGCAATCATCGCGCCATTGTCCGTGCAGAGCGCCGGCGGCGGAATGATCAGCATGGTCTGCGCGCGTCCTGCGATGTCATGCAATGCGCTGCGTATTGCGAGATTGGAGGCGACGCCGCCGGCGGCAACAAGCGCGCGCGGCGGACCGAACTTTTCCTGAAACAGCCGCAGCCCGACGCTGATCCGGTCCGCGGTGAGATCCAGCACCGCGGCCTGGAATCCGGCGCAGAGATCGGCGACGTCCTGCGGCTCGAACGGCATCAGGCGCGTGGCCTCGTTGCGCACCGCCGTCTTCAACCCGGACAGCGAGAAATTCGCATCGGGCCGTCCCATCATCGGACGCGGAAACACGAAACGCTCGGGATTGCCATGCGCCGCGGCGCGTTCGACCTGCGGTCCTCCGGGATAGGGCAGGTCCAGCAGCTTCGCGACCTTGTCGAACGCCTCGCCCATGGCGTCGTCGAGCGTGGTGCCGAGCCGGACATATTTTCCGACGCCGAGCACGGCGACGATCTGGGTGTGGCCGCCCGACGCGAGGAACAGGCAGTAGGGAAATGCCAGCGCGACCGTAAGGCGCGGCGTCAGCGCGTGCGCTTCAAGATGATTGACCGCGATCAGCGGCGTGTCGTGCACCATGGCGATGGCCTTCGCCGTAGTGAGGCCGACGATGACGCCGCCGATCAGTCCGGGACCGGCCGCGGCCGCAACGCCGCTGAGGTCGCCGAACTTGAGCCCGGCGTCCTTCATCGCCGCGCGGACGATCCCGTCGAGCATGTCGACATGGGCGCGTGCGGCGATCTCAGGCACCACGCCGCCGAACGGCGCATGCTCGTCAATCTGCGAGCGTACGATGTTGGACAGAATCCGCCCCGACCCGTCGCGCTGCCGCTCGACCACGGCAGCCGCGGTTTCGTCGCAGGTGGTCTCGATTCCCAGCACCAGCTTGCTTGCCAATTTCAGTCCTTGCGTTCGCCGCCGATCCGGCGTTTCCCTTGATCCGGCGCGTCACTCGCCATCGGGCGTCATTGAAGGGGTTCATAACGTGAAATCGTCAGGCGGGCTATCCTTGCTTGA
Organism: Afipia massiliensis; assembly: GCF_014203115.1. Classification (GTDB taxonomy): domain Bacteria; phylum Pseudomonadota; class Alphaproteobacteria; order Rhizobiales; family Xanthobacteraceae; genus Afipia; species Afipia massiliensis. The sequence continues at coordinate 79,715 of NZ_JACHIJ010000003.1, forward strand.
GATGCGTGGAGCTTCATAAATGGCCATTCTTGTGACGCGCCCGGCGCCCGACAACGAGAAAACCGCTGCGGCCCTGCGGGCGCGGGGGTACGGCGTGCTGCTTTCGCCGATGCTGCGGTTCGAGGCGGCCGCATTCGATGACGATGGCGAGACCGCGTTTGATGCAGTGATTCTGAGCAGCGCCAACGCGGTCCGCGCCATCGAACATCATCCCGTTCGCCCGCGGTTGATCCTCCTGCCGGTGTTCGCGGTGGGCGGATATACCGCGCAGGTTGCGCGTGACGCAGGTTTTACCAACATCACGATCGCGGACGGCGACGCGGTATCGCTGCGCGACCGGGTGATCGAAAGCGCGACAGCGGGCAAACTGAAAAAGAAGGCTAAACTGTGCTATCTCGCGGGCGCCGATCTGGCGCGGGACCTCGGCGGAGAGCTTGGCGCGCGCGGCTTCACGGTGGTGACGCGCACGGCCTACCGGATGATTCCGGTAGCGGGCTTTTCAGATGCCGTCAGCGATGCGTTTCGCGCAGGCAGCATTGAGGCGGTGCTGCATTACTCCCGCCGCAGCGCGCGAGCCTATCTCGATGCGGCGCGGGCGGATGGCGTGGAGATTTCTGCCTTGGCTTTGCCGCAATGCTGCATCTCCGAGACGGTGGCGGGCGTTCTGCGCGAGGCTGGGGCGATGCAGGTGGCGGCGGCGCGTACGCCGGACGAGAACGCCATATTCGATGTGGTGGACAGGACGGTCAAAGCGTCGCCCGGTTAACGCGCGAGTCATTATCTGAGCGTCAGGGCGTGAGCGGCGTTCGCAGAATCTGCTAGAGTTCGCCCCGGTGCGACAGGAGTGAGTTCCCGATGGACGACGACAAGCAAGACAAGGCCGGCATCCCGCCAGGCGGCGATGCCGCCAAGCGGCCACCGCCGACCATCGAACTGACTGCCTCGAATGTTTCCGACAGCGCGCCCGCGTCCGATGCCGCTGCACCCGACGCGGCTGCATCCGATGCGCCTCAGTCAGAGGCCCCCGCTTCGGATCATGCGGAGCCATCTCCCGCTGCAAAGGTGCCATCGCGAACCTCGTCGATACTTGTCTCGGCCCTGACCGGGGCGGCAGCCGCCGCGCTGGTGCTTGGCGTGGCGAAGTCATCAGGTTGGCTCGATGCACCGGTGCAGAAACCGCCGGATGCCGTCAGCAAGAATGATGTCGATGCGCTCGGGACTCGGATCGCGAAAATCGAAACCGACGCAGCGAAGCCTGTTCCCGCGCCGCGTCCGGTTGCCGATCCCGCCATCGTGACGCGGCTCGATGCGGTTGAGAAATCACTCACCTCGCTGCGCAACGATGTCGCCGCCGCGCGCGGACATGGCGAGAAAGTCGTGGCCGCGCTCAACGAGATCAAATCGGCACCGCCGCAAGCGGTGATTTCGCAGTCCGCGCCTGCAGGCGATACATCGGCGCTCGAGGAGCGTCTCGGCAAGATCGAACGCGCGACTGCGGCGCTGAGCGCTGCGGCTGCCGCACCTCCACCAGCACCGCCGGCTCCGTTGGAAGATCCGAATGTGCGCCGCATGGCGACGGCGACGGCGCTCGATTCCGCCGTGCGTCAGGGTGAGCCTTATGCGGCGACGCTTACGGCCGCACGATCCGCCGGTGGTGACACTGATGTGCTGAAGCCACTCGACGCCTTTGCTGCGACCGGCGTTCCCACAGCGGGCGCGCTGAGCCGCGAACTGCTGACGCTGCTGCCGAAGCTTACGCCGAAGCCCGAAGCGCAACCCGCGCCGTCCGGCATCGTCGAGCGGCTGCAGCAAAGCGCGGCCAAGCTGGTGCGCGTTCAGCGCACCGATGCCGCCGCCAGCGGCAACGCCGCGATTCTTGCGCGCATCACGTCCGCTGCGCAGCGCGACGATGTCGCCGAGGCGAAGCGTGAATTGATGCAGTTGCCGGCGTCCGATCGCGCACCGGTGCAGGCGTGGATCGCGAAGATGGATGCACGTGAGGCTGCGCTGGCGGCGTCACGGCAGTTCGCGGCTGACACGATGGCCGCGCTTTCCAAATCGGCGCGATAGGAAATTTCATGATCCGGATCGTTCTGTTTCTTTTTCTGGTCGGCGTCGTCGCGCTCGGCGCTGCCGTGATTGCCGATCAGACCGGCGACGTCACGCTGTCGTGGAGTGTGTGGCGCATCGATACCTCGTTGCCGGTGCTTGTGCTGGCGCTGACGCTGATCGTGGTTGCGGCGATGTTGGTATGGGCCATTATCCGCAGTTTCCTGCGCGCTCCTGAGCGTCTCCGCAGACTTCGCCGCGAGCGCCGTCAGGCGAAGGGGCGGAACGCCATCACCCAAGGCCTGCTTGCAATCGGCACCGGCGATCATTTCGCCGCGCGCCGCCACGCCGATGTCGCCAAACGTCTGGCGCATCAGGACCCGCTGGCCATGCTGCTGCATGCGCAGTCCGCGCAGCTCGACGGCGACCGCGACGGCGCGCAGCGCGCGTTTCATGCCATGGCGGAACGCAAGGATACGCGGCTGCTCGGTCTGCGCGGATTGTTCGTCGAGGCGCAGCGCCGCGACGACCCTTACACAGCAGTCGCGCTGGCCGAGGAAGCGTTGAAGACCGCGCCGGCTTCGGCCTGGGCGTCGCATGCGGTGCTCGGATTCCGGTGCAGCAAGGGTGACTGGGACGGCGCGCTGGCGATTCTTGAAAACAACCTGGCGGCGGGATTGATCGATCCCGCGCCCTACAAGCGCCAGCGCGGCGTGTTGCTCACCGCGCGCGCCCTCGATCTCGAAACCATCGACCGCGATAAATCGCGCGCCAGTGTGACGGAGGCGGTGAAGCTCGCGCCGACGCTGGTGCCTGCCGCCACGCTCGCCGCAAAATTTCTCAGCGAGTCCAATCAGACCCGCCGCGCCATGCAGGTTGTCGAGGCGGCATGGGCCGCGCAGCCGCACCCTGACCTTGCCGATGCCTACGCGCATGTGCGCCTCGGCGATTCCGCGCTGAACCGGCTGGGACGTGTCGAGAAGCTTGCGGCCAAGGTGCCGGGACATATTGAAGGCGCGCTCGCAGTGGCGCGTGCCGCCATCGACGCCGGGGAGTTTGCCCGCGCCCGCGAGGCGCTGGCGCCTTTCACCGACGCGCCGACGCAGCGGGTTGCCATTCTGATGGCAGAACTTGAACGTGCAGAGCATGGCGACGGCGGCAACGCGCGAAGCTGGATGTTGCGCGCGGTCCGCGCCGCGCTGGATCCAGCATGGACCGCCGACGGCTATGTCTCGGAGCGCTGGCGGCCGGTGTCGCCGGTGACCGGACGTCTCGATGCGTTTCAGTGGCTCACGCCGGTCGCGGCTCTCCCTCCCGAGAAAGCGCCGGTGCTTGACGCCGAAATCGAGGACGAACCTGCCTTGCCGCCGCCCCTGGAGGCGAGCCCGGTAACGACGCTGCCACCGCCGCCCGTGACATTGCAGGACAATGACCCGGCGCCGGCTCCTGTCGTCGCGCCGCCTCCTGTCGTTGAGTCGGCCGTGCCGCCGGCTCCCGTTACTCCGTCAGTGGCGGTCAACGTCCCGCCGCCGGTGTTTCGCCCACGGCGCGACATCGAAAAGGCCGATGGATCGCGAATTCCGGCTGTGATTCCCATCGTCCGGGCGCCGGATGATCCGGGCGTCGCCGACGAGGTGGTCCATGAGGAATTCGACGATCCGGTCCGGCCGGAACCGGCACAACCCGGCGGCTGGAAGGGCTTTTTGTCCCGTCTTGTCAGTTGATTAGGAACTGGCTGGCATTCTCGGCGCCGAATCTGATCGACGGGCCAGAAAAGCGCCTCGCGGACGCAGCCGATGTTGCAAAGCGGGGCTCCGGCCAGTATCAGGTGCGGATACCGATCTCGCGTTTCGCCGCCTTAGCTCAGCTGGTAGAGCACCTCATTCGTAATGAGGGGGTCGTAGGTTCGAATCCTATAGGCGGCACCACTCCTCTCAGCATCTCGAGAACGGCCTGAGCAGGACATGACGGGATCTGGGTCATCAAAGCAGTATGCAGACGGGCAGGTTGGCATTTCAGCGGCGTTGCTCGCGTCATGCCGGTGACGAACAACCACGCGCAAGGGAAACAACAATGACCGATAGAGAAAAGATTCTGGCCGCCCTTCGCGAAAAGCCCCTGAAAATTTTCGATGTGATGAAGCGCGTGAACATAAAAAACCAGGAGGACTGCCAGTCACTCCTCCTGAAGATGCGCGACGAGGGCCTGGTGCGCTTCGATATTCACAAGGGCGTTTGGCTCATCGGCTGACCGCCCATCGCGGAAAGCAGCTTTTTCCGAAACATCACCCAGCAGGTTCTTTGATGAAATTTCTTCAAGCCTCAGTCATGGTGGTCGCATTGCTCGGAGCAACGCAGACTTTTGCGAAGGTCGAGCAATGCCGCTTCATTGATTCAAAGCCAAACCGCGAGGCCTGCTACGATCGTCAGGCCAAGGCGCTCGCGGCAAAGAAAGCAGAAGCTGCCGCGAAGCCAACGACGACAGATCCGATCGAGCGAATGAAGCAGGACGATGAGGCGCTGTCGCTTCGGCTGAAGAACATCTGCCGGGGCTGCTGAAGGCGCTAGCCGCTTACGAGAATCTCGTTCGCTCTCGCTTCGCTGCATCATAAATTTCGATCTGCAGCATTTTATATCGGGTCAGCAACTCGGCAGCAGCAGCCTTTGCGGCTGCCTCGTCATTGTATTGCGTTTTGAAGTGACCATCGACCACAAGCGTAAAGCCCTCAGCGGGTGGAACGTCGGCGCGTTGGATCTTGCGGGGCTCTTCTTCGGGGAGTGTGAGTGGCTTTTTCATGTTCGCCTATGGTTTGTGGGTTGAACTAGCCTAGCACGGCAGAACCTGCATGCCGGTTAAATTCGATGATGGAATGGCACCTGGACTGATTTAAATTCAGGGAACCTTGAGGTCGTAGCTTTCGAATCAGCTTTAGACAGCGCGGAACGTGCTGAACTGAAAACTCTGCTGGCTGCCCCACGGAGTTGTGTGGAGATGAGAGATCGTCCCGAGGAGCTGGAAGTCTGCGCCGAGCGTGTCGGCCAGAGTTTCTCCGCTGTAGCGAACCACAGCCAGCCCGCTGCAGCGTTCCGGGCCGTCAAGCGCGAATGTTCCGAGAATGACATGCCCGCCGGGTTTCACCGCGCGGCGTAGCCTGTCCACGTAAGCTGCGCGGTCGGTGTCTTCCGTCAGAAAATGAAAGGCGGCGCGGTCGTGCCAGACGTCGAACGTTTGCGCGGGCTCCCATCGCGTTACATCGGCGGTGATCCATTGCACGGTCTCGGCATGAGCTCCCAGTCTTGCGCGCGCGGTCGACAGGGCCGCCTCCGACAAGTCCAGAACGGTGACGTGCTGAAAACCGTCGTGCACAAGGGTATCGACGAGGCGGGACGCGCCGCCTCCGATGTCGATGATGCGGGTCTCGGCGCTCGCGCCCGCCGCGCGAAGCAGCTCCATCGACGGCTCCGCGCTTTCCTGAAACCAGCTGACCTCGCGCTCGCCCTTGGTGGTGTAGACCTGCTCCCAATGGGTGTGACGGCTGGTATCGGTCATCGCGTTGTCGTCCTCAGCAATGCAATACAGATGGCGCTCGTTCCCGCCCGGGACAACAGGCAGGCCCGGCTGTTTGGAGCGTGGCTAGCAGCGGCTTGGTGCGCCGCAGGCCTGGGACCGCGTTATGCGGCGCCAGCGCCATTGCGCTTGTGGTCGGCTTGTGCCGAAATGGCGGCATTAAAACAAGCGCGGTCAGGCAGTCGCTACCATCCGGCGTCATGAGCGCGCATTCAGGGAGGACGACCATGCGTTTCGTTGCTGCCGCCCTCGCGGCGCTTTGCCTTGTCTTTCAGACTGCCTCGCCCGGCCATGCCCAGGACAACTGGCCGTCGCGCAATGTCACGATCATCGTGCCGTTCACAGCCGGCGGCACTGCCGACCTGTTTGCGCGGCTGCTGGCGAGCCACATGCAGGTGACGTTCGGCCAGTCCTTCGTCGTTGAAAATCGCGGCGGCGCGGGCGGCAACATCGGCGCGGCCGCGGTCGCCAAGGCCCCCAACGATGGTTACACGCTGCTGCTCGGCACCGTCAGCACCCATGCGATCAACCCGACGCTATATTCGAACCTGGCCTTCGATGCGGTGAAGGATTTCCAGCCGGTTTCGCTGATCGCGCGGCTGCCCAACATGCTGGTCGTGAAGAATTCGATGCCGGTGAAGAATGTCGCGGAGTTCGTCGCCTATGTGAAGGCCAATCCCGACAAGCTGAATTACGGATCGTCCGGCGTGGGCACCTCGATCCACTTGGCGGCGGAGCTGTTCAAGATCGCGACCGGCACCCGGATGACACATGTGCCTTATCGCTCGTCCAACGAGATCATGCAGAACCTGACCGGCGGTCACATCGATCTTGCCTTCGACAACATCACGCTGGCGTGGCCGCAGGCGAAAGCCGGCACGGTGCGTGCGCTCGGGGTCACGAGCCCGCAGCGCTCCCCGACCGCGCCCGAAGTGCCGCCGATCGCCGACACGCTGAAGGGCTTTGACGCAACCTCGTGGCACGGGCTGTTCGCGCCGGCCGGAACGCCGCGTCCGATTGTCGAGAAAATGGCGGCGGAGATGAAGCGCATTCTCGAAATGCCGGAAACTGTGACCAAGCTCACCGATATCGGTGCGGTGCCGTCACCGATGACGCCGGATCAGTTCACGGCCTTTATCGCAGGCGAACGCGCGAAGTGGGCCGAGGTGGTCAAGGCGTCGGGCGCGACGGCGAACTGAGCATATCTGAATTGAAACGCGTTCTCTCCGCTCATTTCCGCGAACGCGGGAATCCAGACCTCACGAGCCTGGATCCCCGCATTCGCGGGGACGAGCGGGAGTGACGACGCTCACGATTGATTGTGCCCGGAACGTGCCATAGTTCGGGCCGATGATGGTCTACCGACAGTTAGGTGACGCATGAGCATTGCCGAGATCCTTGACGCACCGATGGCGCGCGCGCCGCTGATTCCGCCGCGGCCGCCGCTTGCGCCGGACGATCTGTCTGCGCTCGGCCGGCTGTCCCTGATCCGGCGCAACGCCATCGCAAGCTGGGGCCAGCGCGCCTATGAGGACGATATCGTTCGGGGGCGTTTCTTCGGGCGCAGCAGCTTCATTCTCAACACGCCGGACGCAATCCGGCATGTGCTCGTTGACAACTACGAGAACTACACCCGCACCCCGGCCGGGATCCGGGTGCTGCGGCCGATCCTCGGCGAAGGGCTTTTGCTGGCGGAAGGCAAGGCATGGAAAAACCAGCGCCGCACGCTTGCTCCCGCCTTCGCGCCGCGCGCCATTCCGCTTCTCATTCCGCACATGCTGGCGGCGACGGATGATGCGATCGGCGCGTTGAGCAATGAATGCGGCAAGCCCGTCGACCTGCGCGAAGCCATGCAGCGGCTCGCGCTTGATATCGCCGGGCGCACGATGTTTTCGTTCGAGCTCGAAAAGCACGGCGCCGCACTGCGCGGCTTCGTCAACGACTACGGCGAGCGTCTGGCGCAACCGCGTTTCCTTGATCTGTTGCTGCCGCTGGGCTGGCCGAGCCCAAGCGATGTTTCGCGCGCGTTGTTCCGGCGGCGATGGACGCGCTTCATGCGCGGGCTGATCACCGAACGCCGCGCCATGATGGGCGAAACGGGTGCGGGCGGTGCGCCGCGCGACCTGTTCGACCTGATGGTGGCGGCGCGCGATCCCGAAACCAATGAGGCGTTCTCCGATGAACAGCTCGGCGATCAGGTGTCGACCATGATCCTCGCAGGCCACGAGACCACGGCGACCGCGCTGTTCTGGTCGCTTTTTCTACTGGCGCTCGATCCCGCGACGCAGGACGAACTGGCTGCGGAGGCGAAGATCGCAGTCGCCGGCGGCGCGCTCGATGTTACCCGGCTGACCTTCACCCGTGCGGTGCTCGACGAGACCATGCGGCTTTATCCGCCTGCATTCCTGATCGTGCGCGCCGCTGCCGGTCCGGATACGGTGGCGGGGGCAGACATCGCCAGCAGGGACGTGGTGCTGATTTCGCCGTGGCTGCTGCACCGGCATGAAAAGCTTTGGGACCAGCCCAACGCCTTTCGCCCGTCCCGCTTCCTGCCCGGCAATCCGCCGCCGGATCGCTTCGCGTATCTTCCGTTCGGCGTCGGGCCACGGGTTTGCATCGGCGCGCAGTTCGCGCTGACCGAGGCCACGCTGGCGCTGGCAAAGTTGGTCGCGGCCTTCAGGATCGAATTGCTCGACCGCGCGCCGGTCACGCCGGTCGGCGTGGTCACGACGCAGCCGGACCGCTCGCCGATGTTTCGGATCGTGCCGCGCGGCTGATCGTCAGCGCTATCGAACGCGTGTTGCAGCGCGATGAAACAGACGCAACATGAACACCTCGCGCGCTGTCTTATTCCAAAGTCTTATCCCAAAGCGTCTTGTGCCGCGTCGAAGAGTCGCAATGATCGGATCATTCTTGCCAAATCTCTGCGCAGGCCTTTGTCTTGCGCCCAACCAATAAAGCCAGGCCAGCAAGGACCCGGCTCATCAGGGGAGAACGCCATGACGAAACGACTCAAAGACAAGACTTCCAGCGAGAAGACCTCCAGCCGCCGCAACTTCCTGAAAGTTGCCGCGGCTGGTGCTGCGGCGACCGTCGCGACGCCGGCTCTCGCCCAAACGGGTCCGACCAGCATGCGCTTCCAGAGCACATGGCCGGCGAAGGACATCTTCCACGAATACGCGCTCGACTACGCCAAGAAGGTCAACGACATGACCGGCGGCGATCTCAAGATCGAAGTGCTGCCCGCAGGCGCGGTGGTCCCCGCCTTCCAGTTGCTCGAAGCTGTCTCCAAGGGAACGCTCGACGGCGGCCACGGCGTGCTCGCCTATCACTACGGCAAGCAGAACGCCCTGGCGTTGTGGGGTTCGGGTCCGGGCTATGCGATGGACGCGAACATGCTGCTGGCCTGGCACAAGTATGGCGGCGGCAAGCAGCTGCTCGAGAAGCTCTACAATTCGATCGGCGCCAACGTGGTGTCGTTCCCGTACGGTCCGATGCCGACCCAGCCGCTCGGCTGGTTCAAGAAGCCGGTGACCAAGGCCGACGACCTCAAGGGCGTCAAGTTCCGCACCGTCGGCATCTCGATCGACGTGTTCAGCGGCATGGGCGCGGCGGTCAACGCACTGCCCGGCGGTGAAATCGTTGCGGCGCTGGATCGCGGTCTGCTCGACGCGGCAGAGTTCAACAACGCTTCGTCCGATCGCGTGCTCGGCTTCCCCGACGTGTCCAAGGTCTGCATGCTGCAGAGCTATCACCAGAACGCCGAGCAGTTCGAGATCATGTTCAACAAGGACAAGTACAACGCGCTGCCGGCGAAGATCAGGGCGATCCTCGACAATGCTGCGGAAGCAGCGGGTCAGGACATGGCCTGGAAGGCGATCGACCGCTATTCCAAGGACTACGAGGAGATGCAGTCCAAGGACAAGGTGAAGTTCTACAAGACCCCGGATTCGGTGTTGCAGAAGCAGCTCGAGATCTACGATCAGGTCGCCGAGAAGAAGTCGGCCGAAAATCCGCTGTTCAAGGAAATCGTCGCATCCCAGATGGCCTTCGCCAAGCGGGCGACCCAGTGGGAGCAGGACACGGTGGTGAGCCGGCGTATGGCTTACAACCATTACTTCGGGCCGAACGCCAAGAAGAAGACCTGACGTAATTTTCAGCACGAACAGCGCATCATCCGGGATAGCAATCCCGGATGATGCTTGTATTGTTTGATCGTCGGTCTGACGGTCCGATCCCAATCATCATTGGCTCTTACGCTCATGAACGCTCAGCGTTTTCTTTACGCCATCGATGGCATCAGCACGTTCTTCGGAAAGGCTGCGGCCTGGCTGATCATCGGGCTGATGGCACTGGTCTGCGCCGAGGTCTTCAAGCGCTATATCCTGAACATGCCAACGGCCTGGATCTTCGATGCATCCAACATGATGTACGGGACGCTGTTCATGTTGGGCGGCGCCTACACGCTGGCGCAGAACGGCCACGTGCGCGGTGACTTCCTCTACAGTTCCATGCCCCCGCGCCGGCAGGCTTCGCTCGATATCATACTGTACATCGTGTTCTTCCTGCCCGGCATTGCCGCGCTGGTTTACGCGGGCTGGGACTACGCCGTCGTTTCCTGGCGTATCGACGAGCATTCCAACGTCACCGCCGACGGTCCGCCGGTCTGGCAGTTCAAATTCATGATTCCGCTGGCCGGCGCGCTGTTGTTGTTGCAAGGCGCCGCCGAAATCGCGCGCTGTGTCATTTGCCTGAAAACCGGCGCGTGGCCGGAGCGCCTGAAGGACGTGTCCGAAATCGACGTCGTCGAGGAGCAGCTGGCGCACAGCGAGTATGTCGACGAGGACGCGCGCAAGCTTGCGATCGAGCATGCACAAAGTATTGAGGAAAGCGCGCGTCAGCGCGGCCTGGGCGGAGACGTGTTGAAATGAGCGATCCCGCACTCGGTCTGTTGATGCTCGGCCTGATCGTGGTCGTCATCATCATGGGCTTCCCGACGGCGTTCACGCTGATGGGCCTTGGCATGTTCTTCGGTCTGTTCGCCTATCACCGGGCGGGCGAATCGTGGGCCGACAACCACATCTTCGACCTGATGGTTCAGCGCACCTACGGCGCGATGACCAACGACGTCCTGATTTCCATCCCGCTGTTCGTGCTCATGGGTTACGTCATGGAACGCGGCGCGCTGGTGGACAAGATGTTCTACTCGATCCAGCTCGCGTTCCGGCGGGTGCCCGCCTCGCTTGCGGTGGCGACGCTGATCGTGTGCACGTTCTGGGGCATCGCCTCGGGTCTGGTCGGCGCGGTCGTTGTACTGATGGGCGTCATCGCCTTCAACCCGATGCTGAAGGCCGGCTATGACGTGAAGCTCGCATCCGGCGTCATCACCGCAGGCGGCACGCTCGGCATTCTGATCCCGCCCTCGGTGATGATCATCGTCTACGCAGCTGTCGCCGGACAGTCGGTGGTGAAGCTCTACGCCGCGACGATGTTTCCCGGCTTCTTCCTGGCGCTGCTGTATCTGATCTACATCGTCGGCTGGGCGCTGCTGAATCCGAAGATCGCGCCGAAGCTGCCGGAAAGCGAGACGCGCGTGCCGGTGCGGCCCTGGGTCAGCGCGCTGCAGAAATCCTATTCGGACAAGATGCTGCCGGCGCTGCTGACCGCCGCCGTGTCTCCGGCAAGGGCGCTGGCGATCACGGCCGACGGCGTCCGCGTTGGCTACGGTACGCTGATCAAGAGTCTTGGTATTGCGCTGGTGCCGGCGGCGCTGGCGCTGGCCACGCTGTGGGGCGTCTGGTGGTACGTCGTGATTCACCAGCAGCCCGATGCGCCGGCGCCTTCGGCCGCCATCAGTCAGCAGCTTGGCGCGCCGTCGGCGTCCTCCACGGCGGAGCCGGCGGAAGAAAAACTGCAGGAGCTCGGCGGCGCGTCGTCGGATGAGAAAAAAAGCGAGCCGGAAACCCTGCAGGAAATGGGCAGCGCCGAGTTGCGCGGCCAGGGCACGGCAGCACCGGCGGAAGCAGGGCCGCCGCCGCAGTTCTACACGTACTTCGCATTCACCTGCGCGATCTTCGGGCTGATCCTGTTCTACTACTACTGGACCATGGGCGCGGAGCAGTTCGAGGTGTTGCGGCTGCTGATTTCGTCGGTGATGCCGCTCGGCATCCTGACGGTGGTGGTGCTGGCCGTGATTTTGCTCGGCATCACGACGGCGACGGAATCCGCGGCGGTCGGTGCGGCGGGTGCATTCCTGCTCGCCTTCCAGGCGCGGACGCTCGACTGGAAGCGCACCAAGGAAGCGGTGTTTCTCACCGCGAAAACCACATCGATGGTGTGCTGGCTGTTCGTCGGCTCCGCGCTGTTTTCGGCGGTGTTCGCGATCCTCGGCGGACAGGCGCTGCTGGAAAGCTGGGTGCTGTCGCTCAACCTGACGCCGGTTCAGTTCATGATCCTGTCGCAGGTGATCATCTTCATCCTCGGCTGGCCGCTGGAATGGACCGAGATCATCGTGATCTTCGTGCCGATCTTCCTGCCGATGCTGAAGCACTTCGGCATTGATCCGATCCTGTGGGGCGTGCTGGTGTTCGTGAACCTTCAGGCCGCCTTCCTGTCGCCGCCGGTGGCGATGTCTGCGTATTACCTGAAGGGCGTGGCGCCCAAGCACGTCACGCTCAATCAGATTTTCGCGGGCATGATGCCCTACATGCTGATCGTGATCGTCTGCATGGTCCTGATGTACATGTGGCCCGGCATGACGTTGTGGCTGCCGAACTATCTGTACGGGAACTGACGCGAAAACGTGATCGGCCGGAGCTTTGCGCCGGCCGGTCCATCGTATGCGTTACTTGGATACCCGCGGGTTCTGCCGTAAGCTATCAGCATGAGCGATTTCAATTCCCTGTACTCGGTGCTGAAACAGACGGCCGATCCCAAGGTGGCGGACGCGATCCAGACATTGGTCGAAACCGGCGCCGATCATGAACTCAACCGGATCAACCTGATCGAGTTCGCCGCCAGAACAGGGCTTGGCGAAGAGAAGGTGATCTCGGGATTTCTTCACGCCTCGCGGCTCGGCATCTTCGATCTCACCTGGAACGTGCTGTGCCCCGGATGCAGCGGCGTCCTCGGCGCGCATGACACCCTGAAACAGCTTCAGCCCGAGGACTATCACTGCGGCCTCTGTGCAGCCGGTTATCAGGCCTCCATCGACGATCAGGTCGAAGTTGCCTTCACCGTCAGCCCGCGGGTGCGCCGGATCGCGGCGCACGATCCTCATACGCTGCCGAGCTGGGACTACTGGCGGCAGATCTTCTGGAGTTCGGGCATCGACATCAACGAGGATTCATTCTCGCGGTTGGTGAACGAAGCGACGCTGGAAGCGGTTGAACTTGCGACGGGCGAAAAAGTCGTGGTCTCGCTGCAGCTGCCGGCGCAGTTTGTGATCGTGTTCGAGCCCGTCACGCACTCCGCACTCTTTATCGACGTCAAGGGCGAGCCGACGAAAGACAAGCAGAATGCGTCGCTGGTGTTCGACGGTGTGCATTCTCCAACCGATACGATCGAGATGCGTCCCGGGCCGCTGCGGCTGGCGCTGGAGAACCAGTCCAAAAATCGTGTGCTGCCGTCGGTGTGGATCGCGGGCGATGCACTTCACGATTTGCTCGGCAAGCGCAAGCCGATTGTCACCGCGAAGCGGATTCTGGCGAACCAGACCTTCCGCGATGTTTACAAGGCGGACAATCTCAATCTCGATCAGCGCCTCAAGATCACATCACTGACGTTTCTGTTCACCGACCTCAAGGGCTCGACGGCGCTCTATGAGCGCGTCGGCGATCTCGCTGCGTTCGATCTGGTCCGCGCGCACTTCCGGGCGTTGCTGGAAATCATTGCGTCGGAAGCAGGTGCGGTGGTGAAGACCATCGGCGATGCGGTGATGGCGACATTCGTTCGCCCCGAGCAGGCGGTCGCTGCGGGTCTGCGGATGCGTGAGGCGATGGACGCCCTCAACGACCAGCGCGGGACAAAGGACCTGCTGGTCAAGATCGGAATCCATGAAGGCGCCTGTCTCGCGGTGATGCTGAACGACCGGCAGGACTACTTCGGCCAGACCGTGAATATCGCGGCGCGGGTGCAGGGGCAGGTCACGGAGCGGGCAATCAATGCCACCGGGCCGGTGGTCAAATCGCCCGCGGTCATGGAGCTGCTGGACAAGGCCGGGCTGAAGCCTGCGGAAAAGAGCGTCGAACTGCGCGGAATTTCCGACCGGGTGGTGATTTACGAGATTCCATGACGAGATTGTGTCGGAGTCCGTTGCACCCGCGACGGCTTCCGGGCGCACGGCAGGGTTGAAGGGGGCCGGAACCGGGGGCGAGATTGCCAGAGTTTCATTTTCAGGCCATAGAACCTGACGATCTTGTGCCTTAGACTTTTATTCGGGCATGACCGAGAACCGTATCGACCTCTCGGAAATCACGCCTCCGACCGAGTCCCGTTTTCGATTGCAGAGATTGATGCTCGATAGATTACGCCACTTCATCGCTGACGTTGTTTCCCCCGCAGGATCAGAAACGCGCACCTTCGCCGATGGTGACTACCGGCTGGCGGCCGCTGCACTTCTCATCCATGTGATTTCACTCGACGGCGAGCCGACCGAGGCCGAAAAGCGCAAACTGCACGCGCTGCTCGAATATCGTTTCGATCTTGACACCGGGACGGCCGCAAAACTGATTGCGGACGCGACGCTGGTCGAGGGCGAGGCGGTGGACCTCTATCGCTTCACCAGCGTGATCATGCGCTCGGTCAACGAGGAAGGCCGGCTTCGCATCATCGAGATGATGTGGGAGCTGGTGTTTGCCGACGGCCACGTCTCTGAGTTCGAGGACAATGTCGTCTGGCGCGCCGCGGACCTGCTCGGTATTTCCTCCCGCGATCGTCTCAATATCAAGCACCGTGTAGCCGATGGCCGGCTGACCCCGGACACCGCGTCATAGCACGTCATTTTTCTTCTTATTTTTCGCCGCTTCGTTTTCGTCAGACCCAAGACAACCGAATGCATCCATGACCAAACGTGTCACGCTGATCACGGGCGCCTCATCGGGCATCGGCGCCGAACTGGCGCGCATTTTCGCGCTGAACGGCGCCAACACGGTGCTGGTCGCGCGCCGCGAAGATCGCCTTAAACAGCTTGCCGACGAGATCGCCGCTGCCGGGCATCCGCGTCCGGCGATTCTGGCCTGCGATCTCAGCGCACCCGGCGCCTGCGACAAGATCGAAGCGTCGCTGAAGGTGATGGACGCCGAGGTCGATACGGTCGTCAACAACGCGGGCTACGGCCTGTTCGGCGAAGCCGTCGAACTCGACCGCGCGCAGCAGCTGGCGATGGTCGATCTGAATGTTTGCGTGCTGACCGATCTGACGCTGCGCTTCGCCGACAGCCTGGTGCGCCATCGCGGCGGCATCCTCAACGTCGCGTCGATTGCGTCGTTCCTGCCCGGTCCCCGGATGGCGGTCTACTACGCCACCAAGGCCTACGTGCTGTCGTTCACCGAAGCGATGCGGGGCGAACTGGGGCCGAAAGGCGTGCGGGTCACGGCCTTGTGTCCGGGCACCGTCCCGACCGAGTTTCAGGGCGTGGCGGGCTTCAAGCCAGGCCTGGATTCCGCGGTGCTGAATCTGTCGGCTGCGGCCGTGGCGCGGGCCGGCTATCGCGGGCTGATGTCGAACAAGCGGCTGGTGCTGCCCGGCGTGGGCGTGCGGATGATCCCGTTCATGTTGCGCTTTGCCCCGCGCAGCCTCGTGCTGGCGTCGGTCGCGCGGGTGCAGCAGAAGCGCTAGCGGCAGGGGCCCGACGTATGCTGTTTCAGGAGGGTCATCCTGAGATGCGAGCTCTTGCGAGCCTTGAAGGATGACCGACCGGAACATTGCCGTCGCCCTTCGAGGCCTCCGCTTCGCTACGGCACCTCAGGGTGACGGCGTCCAGTGAACGCCTGCATTTTCCCGCGCAGACCACGTCCGCGAAAATCCCGGCTCGACGCAGCCCCGGCAACACAATATTTTCGATTTGGGCGTTCAATGGAGAAGCTTGTTCTCCGCGAGGATTGAAGAAGGCGCGTCGATGCTGCGGCCTGATGGTGATCGACCAATCGGTTTCGGACCAACCACGTTTGGCCTGACGACATGCGGCCGATTTACCGCGCTCCCGGTGCTGATCATCCTGCATGGTCCGATGTCCACGCCCGGCCGGGTCGGCAACGCGCTGCGCGCCATGGGCCATCCCCTCGACGTCCGCCGCCCGGTGTTCGGCGATCCGCTGCCTGAAACGCTCGACCATTATGCCGGGGCGATCACCTTCGGCGGCCCGATGAGCGCCAACGACAATGAGGATTTCATCCGCCGCGAAATCGACTGGCTCGCTGTGCCGCTGAAGGAACAGCGGCCCTATCTCGGAATCTGCCTCGGGGCGCAAATGCTGGCCAAGCATCTAGGGGCGAAGGTCGCGCCCCATCCCGAAGGCCGCGCCGAGGTCGGTTACTATCCGATCCGGCCGACCGAGGCCGGCCGGAAGATCTGCTCGCACTGGCCCGATCATGTCTATCAATGGCACCGCGAGGGCTTTGAGCTTCCCGCAGGCACCGAGCAACTGGCCGAGGGTGACGATTTTCCGGTGCAGGCGTTCCGCACCGGGCGCTGCTTCGGCATCCAGTTTCATCCCGATGTGACCCACGCGATGCTGCACCGCTGGACCACGCGCGGGCATGAGCGCATGTCGCTGCCGGGCGCACGCACCCGTGCCGAGCATTTCACCGGGCGCATGGTCCATGATCTGGCGGAACGCGCTTGGCTGACAGCGTTCCTCGACGGTTGGCTGCATCGCCCGCCGCCTGCGCCGATTGCATCGCTCGCGGCGGAGTAGCGCTCTTTTTAAAGCATACTCGGCGTCGTCCCGGCGAAGGCCGGGACCCATCATCCCTGTCAACGTTGCATGGCAAAGAAGCCTTCAACCATCCTGCCTGATTGAGTGCCGGTGGTTATGGGTCCCGGCCTTCGCCGGGACGACCCGCAGAGAGATCGTGCTTAGTTGCTAGGGCACAGCCTTCGTCACAATGGCGATCTCCGACGTCAGCGTGCGGTGAACCGGACACTTGTCGGCGATTTCCATCAGCTTCGCGCGCTGCTCGGCATCGAGATCGCCTTCCATCGCAATGGTGCGCTCGATCCGGCTGATCATGCCTTCCTTGGTTTCGCACTCCTCGCAATCCTTGGCGTGGACTCGGCTGTGCTGCAGCGACACGGTGGTGCGCACCAGCGGAATGGATTTGCGCTCGGCATAGAGCCGCATCGTCATCGAGGTGCAGGCGCCAAGCGCGCCGAGCAGGAAATCGTAAGGTCCGGGTCCGGTATCGAGACCGCCGACTTCGAGCGGTTCGTCGGCAAGGACTCGGTGCTTGCCCGCGGCGATCATGTTCTGAAGCTTGCTCGCGCCGGTTTCGCTGACCACGACGATGCCTGCGGCAGGATTCGGTATCACCACGTCCGTTGCAGGCGCAGCATCGAGAAAACGCATCGCCCAGGCCGCGATCATGTCGGCGACATAGACCGCATCGCGCTTCTGCGTCAGCAGATGGTCCGCGCCGGTCAGCGAGATGAAACTCTTGGGATGTTTCGCCGCGACGAAAAGGCGGGTCGCGTTGTCGATGCCGACATAGTCATCGGTGGGCGAATGAAAGATCAGCAACGGCTTGTGAAGTTTCGCGACGGTGTCGGTCAGCCTGTGCTCGGCGATGTCGTCGAGAAACGCGCGCTTGATGCGGAACGGGCGGCCCGCCAGCGATACTTCGACCTCGCCCTGTTCGCGGATCGCCGGAATGGAATCCTTGAACAGATGCGTGACGTGGGACGGGTCCGAGGGCGCGGCGACGGTGGCGACGCATTTCGCTTCCGGGATCAGCGACGCCGCCGCGAGAATGGCCGCGCCGCCGAGGCTGTGACCGATCAGGATGGACGGCGCGCGCTGGGTTTTTCGCAGATGGTCCGCGGCCAGCACCAGATCGGCGATATTCGATGAAAACGTCGTATTGGCGAATTCGCCTTCGCTGGCGCCGATGCCGGTGAAATCGAACCGGAGCGTGGCGATGCCATGCTTTGCCAGCCCCTCGGCGATCCGCTTGGCGGCCAGCACATTCTGGCCGCAGGTGAAGCAATGCGCGAACAGGGCGTATGCGACCGGCGCGCCGTCCGGCAGATCCAATGAGGCAGCCAGCAATTGTCCGTCTGATCCGGGAAACTGAAATTTTTCGGTCGGCATGGTCGGCCCCCTCGGCGCGGTTGTTGCGCGGCTCCCGCCTGCGTATCAGAAGTTTAGCATCGTCATGGCCGGGCGTCGTCCCGGCCATCCACGTCTTGTCTAACGCAGCCGGGTGAAGACGTGGATGCCCGGGGCAAGCCCGGGCATGACGAAAAGCAGCGCGTTGCGCCAACAGCATGTCGCATTACGGAGGAGTGTTGGTGGAGCCAGGCGGGATCGAACCGCCGACCTCGTCATTGCGAACGACGCGCTCTCCCAGCTGAGCTATGGCCCCTTAATCGGCCGGCCAAACGGCGACGGCGGACAAGTGAGGCCATTTACAATCCCGATCATGGCCAAGTCAAGAACGCCAAAAATCAATGTTTTCGGCGCTTTTGGACCCGGAACCTCCCTTGTTTGCGCCGCCGCGAACCGGTATTGAGGCGGCAGTCCACGGAAGCGAGCCAGCACCCATGCGCGCCATTCTCGACATCATCAACATCGTTCTGGATCTGTATGTCTGGCTGCTGATCGCCTCGGCGATCCTGTCCTGGCTGATCGCTTTCAACGTCGTGAACACCCGCAACGGGTTCGTCGCGTCGGTGGCCGAGTTCCTCTACAAGATCACCGAGCCCGTGCTGCGGCCGATCCGGAACATCATGCCGAATTTCGGCGGCCTCGATATTTCGCCGATCATCGTCATCCTCATCATCATGTTCGTCCAGCGCGTGATTGCCTACTACATCTATCCGAACGTGATCTGACCGCGAGGCCGCCCCGTTCCTTGACTCGCATGAGCTGTCCTTGAGTCTTCCTTGGCGCTTTTCCACTCAAGGCATCAGCGTCGCATTGCGCGTCACTCCGCGCGGCGGACTTGACGCGATCGACGGCATTGAAACCCTGGCCAACGGCCGCAGCGTCGTGAAAGTCCGGGTCCGCGCCATCGCCGAGGGCGGCGAAGCCAATCGCGCGGTGACCGAACTGCTCGCCAAGGCGCTTCATGTGCCGAAAAGCCATGTGCGGGTGCTGTCCGGTGTGACCTCGCGGCTGAAGCAGGTCGCGGTGGATGGCGATCCCAAGACATTGGGCGATGCCTTGCACGCCCTGACCAAGACAACAGGCTCCTGACGAAAGAAACCGGATGTCAGCCAAGATCATCGATGGAAAAATCATTGCCGCCGATCTGCGCGCGCGCGTCGCGGATGAAGTGACCCGCGTGAAGCGCGATCACGGACTGACGCCGGGTCTGGCGGTGGTTCTGGTGGGCAACGATCCCGCCTCCGAGGTCTATGTCCGCAACAAAGCGAAGCAGACCGAAGCCGCCGACATGGCGTCGTTCGAGCATAAGCTGCCAGCCGACACGCCGCAGAAGGATCTGCTGGCGCTGATTGCGAAGCTGAATGACGACGCCAGCGTGCACGGCATTCTTGTGCAGTTGCCGCTGCCGAAGGGGCTCGACACGCAAACCGTCATCAACGCCATCGATCCGGCGAAGGATGTCGATGGTTTGCATCCGGTCAATGCCGGCCGGCTCGCCAACGGTCTGCCCGCGCTGACGCCGTGCACGCCGCTCGGCTGCATCATCCTCGCCAAGACGGTTCACGCCTCGCTGGAAGGCATGAACGCGGTGATCATCGGTCGCTCGAATCTGGTGGGCCGCCCGCTGGTGCAGTTGCTGCTCAACGAAAACGCCACGGTGACCATTGCGCATTCGCGCACGCGCGATCTTGCAGCCATCTGCAAGAATGCCGATCTGCTGCTCGCCGCTGTCGGCAAGCCGGAAATGGTGAAGGCGTCATGGATCAAGCCCGGCGCAACCGTGATCGATGTCGGCATCAATCGTAGTCCGGGCGCGGACGGCAAAAACAAGCTGGTCGGCGATGTCGCCTATCAGGAAGCGCTCGGCGTGGCCGGCGCTATCACGCCGGTGCCCGGCGGTGTCGGTCAGATGACGGTGGCGTGTCTCCTGGTGAACACGCTACGCGCGGCGAGCGCGATCAGGGGACTAAAGGCACCGGCGGTTTAGCGCGCGTCGTCATCCTGAGGTGCGAGCCATCTTCGGCGAGCCTCGAAGGATGACAATTGTTGTGGCCCATCCTTCGAGACGCCGCGCAGGTGCGCGGCTCCTCAGGATGACGACGATCTCTTTATGCCAAGAAAAAGTTTTCACGTCGTCCCGGCGAAGGCCGGGACCCATACTCCCTGTCGTTGTTTCTAGAAATCGTTGCCGGCATTCGGCTTCAGCGGAGATGCCGGTGATTATGGGTCCCGGTCTTCGCCGGACGACCAGTAGATTACTGTGCGCCCGCCGTATTCTGCACCAGCCGCCGATAGAACCGGATCATGTCGGCATAATTCTCCACGCCGAGGCGCTCGTTGGTGCCGTGAAAGCGCGTGAGATCTTCAGCATTGGCGCGCACCGGCGAGAAGCGGAAGATGTTGTCGGTGACGCCGGCGAAGTGCCGCGAATCGGTGGCTGCGACCATCAGGCCCGGCGCCACGACGACGTCGGGGAAAATCTCGCGGATGGTGCGGTTCAGCGCGCGATAGGACGCACTCGCCGTCGAGGTGACGGGTGGCGGCTCGGTGTTGCCCGTGCGCGGCGCGATCGTGATCCTGTCGCTGGCCGTTGCGCGCTTGACGTGATCGATGATGCTGGTCTCGGTCTCGCCGGGCAGCAGCCGGAAGTTCACGGTGGCGTCGACCTTGCCCGGCAGCACGTTATCCTGATTGCCGGCATTGAAGATCGTCAGCGCCGTGGTGGTGCGGATCATCGCGTCGGTGGTCGCGCCTTTCTCCAGCTCACGTTGCAGCACCGGCTTGAGCAGCCACAGGTTCGACAACACGACGCGGTTGGGCATGTATCTCGGGCGCAAGCGTGTCGAACATCTCGCGCACGGTACCGCGGATCTCCGCCGGAAACCGCTGGTCCTCGAGCCGCGCCAGCGCCGCGCTCATCATGCCGATGGCGGACTGGCGCGGCGGCATCGACGAATGGCCGGGCGTCGCCGCCAGGTTCAGCGTCAGCGTGACATAGCCTTTCTCGGCGACGCCGATCAGCGCGATCGGCTTGTCGATGCCCTTCATGATGCCGTCGGTAATCAGCAGTCCTTCGTCGAGCACGAAATCGAGCTTGATGCCGCGCGACGCAAGCAGCGCCGCGATCTGTTTCGCGCCGCGCTGGCCCGAAACCTCTTCGTCCTGTCCGAACGCGAAATAGATCGTGCGCTTGGGACGGAAACCTTCCTTGATCAGCTGCTCGGCAGCTTCGAGAATCGCGAACAGGTTGCCCTTGTCGTCCCACGAGCCGCGGCCCCAGATGAAGCCGTCACGGACCACGCCGTCGAACGGCGGCACCTGCCAGTTGCCTTCGGTGCCGGGCGCGATGGGCACCACGTCCTGATGCGCCAGAAGTGCGATCGGCGCAGCCTTCGGATCGGAGCCTTCCCACGCATAGAGCAGGCCGAGGTTGCCGACGACCTCAAGCTTGGTCGCGGCATGGAAAGCCGGATAGCTCGCCTGCATGAAGGCCTGCATGCCGCGGAAGGCATCGGCGTTTTGTTCGGGATCGAGGAAATTCGAGATGGTCCTGAAGCGGATGGCTTCCGCGAGCCGCTTCGACGCCGCGTCGGTATCGACACCGGCGCGCGGCGCGGCCGCGACGTCGATCTGGCGGGATGTGCGCATCAGCGCATTGACGCCGAGCACACCGGCGAGAACGACGACCGCAGCGATCAGGAGCAGGGCGAGGTTGCGGAGGATTCTGATTATGCGGCGCATCGTTTGAATCCTTCCGCGGCCTCAAAATGGCGCCTACTTTTTCTTGGCGCGCTCGATGCCTTCGAGGATCAGCTTGCGCGCGTCCTCCGCATCGCCCCAGCGCAGCACCTTCACCCACTTGGTGGGTTCGAGATCCTTGTAGTGCTCGAAGAAGTGCTGGATCTGCTGCAGCGTGATCTCGGGCAGATCGCTGTAGTTGTGCACCTTGTCGTAGCGCTGCGTCAGCTTCGAGGTCGGCACCGCAATGATCTTCTCGTCGCCGCCGGCTTCGTCTTCCATGAACAGCACGCCGACCGGGCGCACGGCGATCACCGCACCCGGCACGATGGCGCGGGTGTTGGCGACCAGCACGTCGCACGGATCGCCGTCGTCGGAGAGGGTGTGCGGAATGAAGCCGTAATTTCCGGGATAACGCATCGCCGTATAGAGGAAGCGGTCGACCACCAGCGTGCCGGCTTCCTTGTCCATCTCGTACTTGATCGGCTCGCCGCCGACCGGCACTTCGATGATGACGTTCACTTCATGGGGCGGGTTTTTACCGATGGAAATCGCGTCGATACGCATAACGGGCCTGTGTCTGTTCGAGCAAATGCGCGGACTGGTTAGCGAATCCGGACGCGTGCCGAAAGCCGAAAAAGCGGTCCAAAGGTATCAGGAGACTGAGGAACAGGCTTAGGCCGTCCAGGCGAAGGCGACCTTGTCGAGCGACTTGCCGCCGAATCGCTCCGAGGACCGCGCGACCATACGGCCGCCGAGGGTGCGGTAGAACTCGACCGCAGGCTCGTTGTCCGACAGCGCCCAGATCACCATGCTCTTCAGCCCGCTCTGGATCAGATCGCGCTTGGCGGCGGTGAACAGGCGGCGGCCGAAGCCGAGGCCCTGAAACTCCGGACGCAGGTAAAGTTCGTAGATTTCGCCTTCGAAATGCAGGCTGCGGGCGCGGTTGCGGCCGTAATTGGCATAGCCGGCGACCTTGTCGCCGAAGCACAAGACGCTGACGCGGCTGCCTTTTCGGATCGCGCTATCCCACCACTGCGGGCCGCGGCGGTTGATCAGCTTTTCGAGTTCAGCGCCCGGGATGATTCCCTGGTAGGCGGAGCGCCACGCTTCGTCGTGCGTCGCAGCGACTGCTGACGCATCGGAGGCCTTGGCTGGCCGGACCTCGATAAGGATCGTGCTCATGGTGCAATCAAAGCAACTCGCAGCCCCGCCTTCAAGGTCCATCGTTAATTATCAGTTAATATGTGGGTTTTTTGCATCAGGTGAATGGCGACCTGTACCGAAAGAGGACAGGCGTGCGCGGTATAATGCTTGGCTTGGCCGCGAGCGGCAGGCAATGATCGCCGCAGATGACAAAAAACGCATTGTTCAAGGTGGCCGCCCTGCTGCTTGCGGTTGGTCTTTCGTCGCAGACACCCGCGTGGGGCGAGAATCGGTTCGGCTCGCAGGGTCCTGAGGGATCGCCGAATCGGCGGCAGGACTGGCTGGTGCCGACGCAGGACCAGATCACACCTTCGCGAGCGGTGCTGTTTCGCCCGCCAGGCAAGGGCCCGTTCCGCCTCGCCGTGATTGCGCATGCCTCGACGCAGAACCGGCTGGCGCGGGCACAGATGCCGCAGCCGGAATACGCAGCCCTCGCTTCGGTGCTGGTGGCGCGCGGGTTCGCCGTGCTGGTGCCGCAGCGGCTCGGCCACGGCAAAACCGGCGGACCTTACCTTGAGGATCAGGAAGGCTGTGACAACGCCGAGTATGCGATGTCGGCGCGAAGCACAGCAGAGGCGATCACCACGGCGCTGACGTTCATGCGCACGCAGTCCTTCGTGCGCAAGGATGCGTCCGTGATCGTCGGACACTCGGCGGGCGGCTGGGGCGCGCTCGCGCTCACTGACCGCAGCCCGAAAGACATTTCCGCGATTGTCGTGTTCGCGCCGGGACGTGGCGGCCGCGCCGACGACCGCGCGAGCAACATCTGCGCGCCGGAAAAGCTCATCGCAGCTGCGACCGAATTCGGCGAGGACGCGCGCGTCCCGGTGACGTGGCTGGTGGCGGAGAACGATTCGTACTTTCCGCCGGAGTTCTCAAAGCGGATGGCCGACGCCTTCATTGAGGCCGGTGACGACAAGGTCGATTTCAAGGTGCTGCCGGCATTCGGCAATGAGGGGCACTGGCTGGCGGAAGCGGGGGACGCGGGTGCGATGATGGAGCAGATCATCGCGAACACGGCGGGACTGACGGTGCAGGTGCCTGTGGCGCAGGGCGCTGCGGTGAAGGGCAAGAAGTGACTGGATTGCTTCGTCGCTACGCTCCTCGCAATGACGAGGCGCTTTCTGCCGTCATTGCGAGCCAACAGGCCGGCGCAAGCGCCGCCCGATCACAGGCTCCGCGAAGCAACATTTTCTAAGAACCCGCGATATCGATTGGCCCGACCCCGCCTACCACTTCCCCCGCCGCCCTTACACCCGTTTCCTGCGCGCCGTGGGCGGTGGAGAAGAAGTTCGGCGAGGTCGCTTCACCGGCAAAGAACACCCTGTCATCGATGGGTGCTGCGAGAATTGTGCGATCATCGGCATGGCCGGGCAGCGCGTGCGAGTACGATCCCAGCGCGAACGGATCGTGCGCCCAGCGCGATTCGCCGATGGGCTTGAGCTTCCTGCGATAATCCGAGCCGAGCAGCGCCACCAGTTCATCGATGGCCTGCGCCGCCAGCGCGCCTTCGCCCACATCCTCAAGCTCGCGTGCGAACGCGCCGCCGAAAAATCCCGAAATGCACGGCTGGCCCATCGGCCGCAGGTGATAGCTACCGGTGCCGATGCGATCGGTGGTGCCGTAAAAATGCCCGTCGCTCGGCAGTGACGCCGGCTCGTCCAGCGCCAGCATCACCTTGTCGGCGAGCCCGAGCGGCAGCCCGGCTGCGGCGGCGACCTTGTCCGGAAGTGCCGGATGGAAACGAATCGACTGGTTGGCGATCAGGTTGGTCGGCGCGGTGACGATGACCTGGCGCGCGGTGAGTGTGCCGCGCGAGGTTTCGATCCGGATGCGCGCGCCGGAATGATCGATCAGCGTGACCTTGGTGTTGAGCGCCACCGGACACGGCGCACCATAGGCGGCGATCAGCGCGCCGTAACCGCGCCGCACGCGCCAGTTCACGCCGGTGTCTTCATAGGCGTCCATGTCCCAGGTCGACACACGATCCAGTTCGACGCCGTTGATGTAGGTGCTGATGGTCTCGATTGCGGCGTTCCAGCGGTTGCCGGGCTCGAGCCATTGCCGTGCCGGCGTGTCGTCGGCGAGTTCGGCGGCTTCCGTCACGCGCGTGTCGAACGCATCCATCGCGATCAGAAACGCGTCGCGTTGCTCCGGCGGGAAGCCGATGTTGAGGCTTTGCTCGCGCCAGCGCGGGCGGGTCTCGTTGATTTCCAATCCCAGCTCACGCGCGATCGGCACGAACGAATTCCGGTCCGCCGAATGCAGCCATTCGCAGCCGACATCGAACACGACATCGTTGGGAAGAAGCAGGGTGTGACCGCGTCCGCCGATGCGGTCGCGCGCCTCGAGGATGAGAACGGAGAGCTTTGTGGTTTCAAGCGCCCGCGCCGCGGCGAGGCCGGCCGCGCCGGCGCCGATAATCGCCACATCGATTTCTGAAGGGAGAGTCATGAGTGATGGTCGATTCTCTGAGACGTCATGATGGCGTCGCTGTTCGGAGAGTTGGTGTCGCCTGTATCACTCACGCTTTGTAACCGAACTATAAGACGACAATGCCCGGCACAAGGCCGGGCATGTCAATCAAATGTGTGTTTTCGGCGGAGGGCTCAGCCGACCAGCGCGACCTTGCTCTTCTCGGCGCGCTTGCGCTCGTTGGCATCGAGATGCCGCTTGCGCAGGCGGATCGACTTCGGCGTGATTTCCACCAGCTCGTCGTCCTCGATATAGGCCAGCGCCTTTTCCAGCGTCATGCGGATCGGCGGGGTCAGGCGCACCGCTTCGTCCTTCGAGGTGGTGCGGATGTTGGTGAGCTGCTTGCCCTTGAGCACGTTGATCTCGAGATCGTTCTCACGGGTGTGCTCGCCGACGATCATGCCCTTGTAGACCTTCCAGCCCGGCTCGATCATCATCGGGCCGCGGTCTTCCAGCTTGAACATGGCGTAGGCAACCGCTTCGCCCTGTTCGTTGGAAATCAGCACGCCATTGCGGCGGCCCTGGATTTCACCCTTGTACGGCAGGTAGTCGTGGAACAGGCGGTTCATGATCGCCGTGCCGCGCGTGTCGGTCATCAGTTCACCCTGATAGCCGATCAGGCCGCGGGTCGGCGCGTAGAACACCAGACGCAGGCGGTTGCCGCCGGATGGGCGCATCTCGATCATCTCGGCCTTGCGCTCGCTCATCTTCTGCACGACCACGCCGGAGAATTCCTCGTCGACGTCGATCACGACTTCCTCGACCGGCTCCAGAATCTTGCCGTCGTCATCCTTGGTCAGAACGACGCGCGGACGCGACACGGAGAGTTCGAAACCCTCGCGGCGCATGTTCTCGATCAGGATCGCGAGCTGCAATTCGCCGCGGCCCGAGACTTCCATCGCGTCCTTGTCGGCGGCCTCAATCACGCGCAGCGCGACGTTGCCTTCGGCTTCGCGCAGCAGGCGGTCGCGAATCAGACGGCTGGTGACCTTGTCGCCTTCGGTGCCGGCCAGCGGCGAGTTGTTGACGATGAACGACATCGACACGGTCGGCGGATCGATCGGCTGCGCCTGGATCGGCGTCTCGACGGTGGGATCGCAGAAGGTGTCGGCGACAGTGCCCTTGGTGAGACCTGCGATGGCGACGATGTCGCCGGCTTCGGCCAGTTCGACCGGCTGGCGCTCGAGGCCGCGGAACGCGAGAATCTTGGTGATGCGGCCGGTCTCGACCGTCTTGCCGTCGCGCGACAGCACCTTCACCGACTGGTTCGGCTTCACCGAACCGGACGAGATGCGGCCGGTGATGATGCGGCCGAGATAGGGGTTGGCTTCGAGGATGGTGCCGAGCAGGCGGAACGGACCTTCTTCCACCACCGGCGGCGCGACATGCTTGATGACGAGATCGAACAGCGGCTTCATGCCGTTGCCGTTGTCCTCAGGCGACGTGCCCATCCAGCCGTTCTTGCCGGAGCCGTAGAGAATCGGGAAATCGAGCTGGTCGTCGGTGGCGTCGAGTGCCGCGAACAGGTCGAACACCTCGTTGACGACTTCGGTGACGCGCGCGTCGGGGCGGTCCACCTTGTTGATCGCGACGATCGGCTTGAGGCCGAGCTTGAGCGCCTTGCCGACCACGAACTTGGTCTGCGGCATCGGGCCTTCGGCAGCGTCGACGAGAACGATCACGCCATCGACCATCGACAGGATGCGCTCGACCTCACCGCCGAAATCGGCGTGGCCCGGCGTGTCGACGATGTTGATGCGGGTGTCGTCCCACTCGACCGAGGTGCACTTGGCCAGAATGGTGATGCCGCGCTCGCGCTCGATATCGTTGGAGTCCATCGCGCGCTCGACCTGCCGCTGGTTGTCGCGGTAGGTGCCGGATTGCTGGAGCAGCTTGTCGACGAGCGTGGTCTTGCCATGGTCGACGTGAGCGATGATGGCGATGTTTCGCAAATTCATGTTCGTTTTCGTTCTGGCCGCTGTTAGCGCGGTCCGCAAAAGGGGGTCTGTCAGAGACCAGCCCAAAAAAAATCCGGCCCGGTCCACAATGAACCGGGCACACTTGACTTCTTGCGGCGCAATATAGTCGGGATTTCGCGAAAAACAATGCGATTCTGGGGGGTCAGAAGGGCCTATTTCGGCCTTCCGGAGGCCGATTTCGCGTCACTTTCCGGCGCTGGGTACACCCCGCGCAGCACCTCGTCGAAATGGGCTTTGACGGCCTCGTTGCAGAGGCAGGCCCGGGCCGCCAACGCGTCCGGGTTGCGGACCAGGATGGCCCCGCGGCGGGTTTCCAGAATGCCCTCCGTCTTGAAGGTCTGGATGACGCGGCTGGTGTAGCTTCGGCCGACGCCCAGCATGGTCGAGAGCTGTTCGTGGGTGAGGGGAACGAGGTCTTCGCCGGTCCGCTCCCGCGCCGACAGAATCCACTTCGCCGTGCGTTGCTCGATCGAATGGATCGCATTGCAGGCGGTCGACTGAAAAACCTGCGCCAGCATGCAATCGGCATAGCGCGCGAAAAGATAACGCAGCGTTGGCGATTGAGCCTTTGCGGCATCGAGCTTTGCGACGCGCAGCCGCACAAAGGGGCCGGCGACCTTGACCGTGATGCGCGTGTAGGCTGGCAGGTAGCCCAGGCTGACGATGCCGCCCACCGCACCCTCGCGTCCGACCAGAATGGTTTCGACATCGCGGCCGTCTTCGTTCGCCACCAGAAACGACACGAGGCTCGGCCCGCACGGAAAATGCACGATCTGGACGTCGTCGCCGGGATTGTAGAGCAACTCGTCCGCCTTGGCGTCTGCGGCCTCCAGAAATGGTTCGAGCAGGGCAAAATCCGCAGCGTTCAACCGGCGGAGCAGATTGTTGAAAGGGCGGTCGTCGCTCACCGTCGCCGGTTGTCGTGTCATGGGTCTCCCCGTTGCCGAAGCGTCAACATAGCGCAGGTTCCGGAGTTCCTTTGTTCACAAGTGCACAGACGCGGCGGCCCGTTTTATGATCGGTTCCATCCGGGAACCGGTATCGCGGCTTTCAGCGCGACGCCGGGGTCTCAGCGGCTTTTCTCGACACCGTTTTGGAACGTCATCATGCAACCCATCGACCCTAACGGGCCGGCGGCTCACAACCCTGCCGACCTGCCCAGCGACGTCCTCGTCGTCGAGGACGATACGCTGATCGCCATGGATGCCACCGAAACAATCGGCAGTTTCGGCGTGGGGTCGGTGCGAACCGCCCGCGATGTTGCCACGGCCCTTCAACTGATCGCCGAGCGCGCACCGGACTTCGTGCTGCTGGATGTCGGATTGATCAGGGAGAAAAGCTTCGCTGTCGCCGAGCAACTCGAGCGCCAGAAAATTCCGTTTGTATTCGTCACGGGATATTCCGGATCGGTGGGAGTTCCCGCTGCGTTTGCGCATTATCCGGTACTGCGCAAACCATATTTGCGCGACGAACTGTTGGAGACTTTGCGGAAGTGGCGCGATCAGGGCTGAGCGCGCGCTCAGGCCACGTGGCTGCGCGGTGTCCGCGCCGCGTTCGACGACATGTCGAGCAGGAAGGCCTTGCGATCCGCCACCGCGTTGTGGAACTGCTCGAGCGCGATGCTGAACGCGGTGAGCGAGCCTTCCTCGATCGCCCCATCCTCGAAGCAGTGCAGCGTCTCGCGCATGATCTCGTCGGCTTCCGCCTGCATGGCGTCCAGTTCGTCGATCGAGTCGGATTTCCGTGAGGCGGTCAGCATTTCCAGCAGGCGTTCGCGCAGGCCCGAGTTGGTGACGCGCTCGTCCTTGCGCCAATAGCTTGCGAACCATGCGCCCGCTGAACCGAGCGCAGACAGCGCCATCAGGCTGCCCCAGATGTAATCGCTGTACTTGTCGAGGAAGCTTTTCTCTTCGCCGTCGACATAGGCGGCGGCGCCGGGATGCGCCGGAATGGCGGCGTCCTTGTCGGTGTCCGGTGTTTCCAGTTTGGCCGTGAGCGGGAATTCGCTCTGGATGGTCTGACGGATAGCAAACAGCTGACGGGTCAGCGCGCCGACCGTGATCTCGGACAGCGATTTGCGCGCCACGATGTGATGCGCGAACGAGATCGTGTCGATCTTCTCGCTCGGCCGTCCGACGCCGAACGAGCCGGCGGGAATTTCCCCGGATTCATAGACCGGGAATTTCTGCGCCACGGCGTCCGCGCCGTCGAGCGACAGGAACACCGGCTGCTTGCCGTCGCGCGAGGTCGCGGCGATTGCATCGGTGGTGATCCTGCTGGTCAACGGACCGACCGCGAGCATCGCGTCGATCTTTTCCTTCTTGAGCTGCTCGGGGAAGCCGGTGGTGGTGAACTGAACCACGTGAACGCTTTCGGGCTTCACGCCGGCCTGCGTCAGGATGACCTTCAGCAGATTGACGTTGGCCTGGGTGCGTCCGATGACGCCGACGCGCTTGCCGGCGAGTTGTTCGATGGTGGTGATGCCGCCCTTGCGTTTGCCGCCGGTGGCCCACAGCACCGCGTAATTCTTGCGGATGCTGGCGATCGCCTGCGCATCCTTCGGCAGTTCGACGTCACCGCGGATCACGGCAAGATCGGTGGTGCCGGCGTTGAGGCTTGCCGCGCTTGAACCGGTGCCGTCGGTCACGATGGGGCGCAGCCGCACATGCCTGCGGTCCCGTGAGAAGATCTGCGCCACCGACTGGATGACCTTGACGTCGTCACTGTAGGGAGGGCCGACCGCGATCCGCAGATGAACCGGACGATTCATCCAGTAGGTCGCGCCGCCGACGGCGGCCACGGTCGCCAGCACGGCGGCGACCACGACCAGCATGGCCTTCATCCGGTGCGGCTTCGGCGTGCCCGGCGGCCGGGGAGCCTCCGAGGCCATCGATCTGGTAAACATGTCGCGAATGCCCATGGGTTACCGCGCCTCCCGGCGTTCGCCCATATCATACCAGATCATTCGCATACCCGCTGGTTCCAAACTCGGCCATGGTTAGCGGCCCGAGAGCGGCTTTTCCGTGACCGGGCCGGCCCATTACGATGGGTATTTGTTTGGGACGCAAGCAGCGGGGCTGTAAAGTTCGGGTGATCGAGGAGAGCGCTATGGTGGAACGGCTATCGGCGGAAGCGCGGCGCACGGCGCTGGTGAAGCTCAAGGGCTGGTCGGAGGTGTCCGGCCGCGATGCCATCACGCGGACTTTCACCTTCCGGGATTTCAACGAGGCGTTCGGCTTCATGACCCGCGCGGCGCTGGTGGCCGAGAAGAGCGATCATCATCCGGAATGGCGCAATGTCTACAAGACCGTGGAGGTGGTGCTCGCCACCCACGACGCGGACGGAGTGACCGCGCGCGACATCGCTCTGGCGGAAGCGATGAACAAGATCGCGGGGGGATGATCGACGGGCGCTCCTCGCATTCACGTCTTGTGGCGGGGTGTGCGATCCCTATGTGAGGGAAGCGGGTTGCAATCGGCAGCCTTCGAGGGAATTTGAACATGACCTCCGACAACACGGCGCACTTCGAGCGGGCGGAAAAGCTCGCGAAGGATCCCGAGCGCGTGCGCCGGAATTTCTGGCTGAAGTTCAAGCGCCTCGCGATCAGTCTGCCCTTTGCCGAGGAACTGCTCGCCGCGTATTACTGCGCGTTCGACCGCGAGACGCCGCGCCATGTGCAGGCGGCTTTGCTCGGCGCGCTGGCGTATTTCGTGCTGCCGTTCGACTTCATGCCGGACATGCTGCCGGTGCTCGGCTTCACCGATGACGCCGCAGTGCTGGCGACCGCGATCAGGATGGTGGCGAGCCACATCACGCCGGAGCATCGCGCGGCCGCGCATGCGGCGATGACGCGCGGGCTGGATGAGACCAGTGGTTGAGATGTGAAGCGCCCGTCATCCTGAGGTGTGAGCCGTCTTCGGCGAACCTCGAAGGATGGCGGGCTTTCTCAGGTCATCCTTCGAGGCGCGCAAGCAAGAGCGCGCACCTCAGGATGACGACAGTGGATGAGATCACCTCATCACGGATGCAAAATCACCTTGCCCATGGCCTGACGCGCGGCGAGCACCTTGAGTGCGTCGGCGGTCTTCTCCAGCGGGAAGGTGCGATCGACGTGGGATGAAATTTTTCCCTCGGCGGCCCACTTCATCAGCTTTTCGAGCGCGGCGCGGCCGAGCTTCGGTTCGCGCTTCATGTGCGCGCCCCAGAACACGCCGCGAATGTCGCAACCCTTGAGCAGTGCGAGATTGAGCGGAATCTTCGGAATGTCACCGGCGGCAAAACCGATCACGAGGAAGCGGCCCTTCCATCCGAGCGAGCGCACGCCGATTTCAGCATAAGTGCCGCCGACCGGATCGAACACGATGTCGATGCCCTTTTCGCCGCCGGCCTTCTTGAGCGCTTCCTTCAGGTCTTCCTTGGCGTAGTTGATGGTCAGATCCGCGCCGTGCTTCTTGGCGAATTCAAGCTTCTCGTCCGACGACGCGCAGGCGATCACCTTCAGGCCCAGCACCTTGCCGAGCTCGCAGGCCGCAAGGCCGACGCCGCCCGCAGCGCCGAACACCGCAAGCGTTTCGCCGGGCTTCGGATCGGCGCGATCTTCCAGCGCATGCAGCGCCGTGCCGTAAATCACGATGACGCCGGCAGCGCGGTCGAAATCAAGATTGTCCGGGATCTTCACGGCCTGCGATGCAGGGATTGCGATCTTCTGCCGTGCGCCGTTGTAACCGCACGATGCCGCGACACGATCGCCCGGCTTCAGATCGGTAACGCCTTCGCCGACGCTCTCGACCACGCCTGCGATTTCAGCAGCGGGAGAAAACGGAAACGGCGGCTTGATCTGGTACTTGCCCTGGATCATCAGCAGGTCGAAGAAATTCAGTGCGGCGGCCTTGATCGCGATCACGGCTTCGCCGGGTCCTGCAACGGGATCGGGAATATCGCTCAGCACGAGATCATCGGGGCCGCAGTATTCCGAACAGAGAATGGCTTTCATCGAGACACCTGAAGAGTTCATGAGGAGCGGGACACAGGCGGACTTCTTGCCGGATTTGACGCGGCCCTACAATCTGAATCACGGACTGGCGCGATGACGCTTGCGGGATGTAACTATGTTTGAAACACTGCGCTTTCGGAAAGACACCTGCGCGGTCTGCCGCTGTCCCGGCTGTGGCTTAGATACTCCCGGACGGATGCGGCAAAGCGCAGCGGCCTTGAAGGTGTTTCGGGTTAACTTTCCAACAAGCGGTTTGGGGTCTATTGCACGTCCCCGCGGAAGTGCGAGCCATCTTGCAGTCACAATATTGAAGGAACCAGTTTTGGTGATGTCCTTGCAACGAGCGATGGTAATTCTGGTGGCGGCGTTGCCGGTCTACGGCTTTGCAAATGCGGCGTCCGCCCAAACACCGCAACCCAAGTCTTCTCAGACCACGCCCGCCGCCAAGCCCGCGCCGAAAGCCGCGCCCGCCAAACCCGCAGCGAAGGGTGCAGCGCCAGCGAAACCGGCCGCGCCTGCGGCCGCAGGCAATGCCGAGCCATCGCTGGTCGGCCAGTTCGGTACCTGGGGCGCCTACACCGCGACACCGAACGGCAAGAAGGTCTGCTTCGCGCTCGCCAAGCCTGCCTCGTCGAAAACCAATCCACCGAACCGCCCGCGCGATCCGTCCTATGCATTCATTTCGACGCGGCCCGCCGAGAAGGTGTCGAACGAAGTCTCGATCATGATCGGCTACACGCTGAAGCCGGGCTCCGAAGGCTCGCTCGAAGTCGGCGGCACGCGCTTTGCGATGTACTCGCAGGGCGACGGGCTCTGGATCAAGAATGCCGCCGAGGAAGACCGGCTGGTGGACGCGCTGCGCAAGGGCGCGGATGCAACCGTGAAGGGCGTTTCCGCCAAGGGCACCGAAACCACCGATACCTTCCCGCTCAAGGGGCTGGCCCAGGCGCTGGACAAGCTGGCCCAGGAGTGCCGGCGTTAGCCGAAAGACGGTCGCAATTGCCCGGTATTGGCTCTATATAGCGGGTTACGGGACCTAAAGGTTCCGTCACGCTCGGCCTTGTGCCGCCGCAATCCCCGAGACCCATACCGATATGACTATGACCGAAGCGTCCGGCGTCCTCGAAAAGACAGCCATTGAGACCTACGTGCCGCCGGCCAAGCCGTCGCTGGTCGGGCTGTCGCGCGAGGAACTCGCCGAGCGCCTCGGCGAGATCGGCGTGGCCGAGAGGCAGCGCAAGATGCGCGTGCAGCAGCTCTGGCACTGGATGTATGTGCGCGGCGCGCAGACGTTCGCCGACATGACCAACGTGTCAAAGGATATGCGGGCTGAGCTCGAGCAACATTTCACCGTGGACCGGCCCGAAGTCGTCGCCGAGCAGATTTCCAACGACGGCACCCGCAAGTGGCTGCTGCGGCTGCCGGGCGATTCCGCCGGTCGCGCGCACGAGGTCGAGTGCGTCTACATTCCCGAAACCGATCGCGGCACGCTGTGCGTGTCATCGCAGGTCGGCTGCACACTGAACTGTTCGTTCTGCCACACCGGCACCCAGCGTCTGGTGCGCAATCTCACCGCGGGCGAAATCGCAGGCCAGGTGATGGTGGCGCGCGATCGTCTGGGCGACTGGATCGACCGCGAGACGCCGAACGGCAACCGCCTCGTCACCAATGTGGTGATGATGGGCATGGGCGAGCCGCTGTACAATTTCGACGCGGTACGCGATGCGCTGCTGATCGTGTCGGACAATGAAGGCATCGGCATTTCCCGCCGCCGCATCACGCTCTCCACCTCAGGCGTGGTGCCGAACATCGCGCGTACCGGCGACGAGATTGGTGTCATGCTGGCGATCTCGCTGCATGCGGTGCGCGACGAGCTGCGCAACGAGCTGGTGCCGCTGAACAAGAAGTATCCGATCAAGGAATTGCTCGACGCCTGCCGCGCCTATCCCGGCTCGTCCAACTCGCGCCGCATCACCTTCGAATACGTGATGCTGAAGGGCGTCAACGATTCGCTTGATGACGCGAAGCTGCTGGTGAAGCTGCTCAAGGGCATTCCGGCCAAGATCAATCTCATTCCGTTCAATCCATGGCCCGGCACCAAGTACGAGTGCTCGGACTGGGACCAGATCGAGAAGTTTTCCGAGTATGTCTTCAACGCGGGCTATTCGTCGCCGGTGCGCACCCCGCGCGGCCGCGACATTCTTGCCGCCTGCGGACAGCTAAAGTCGGAAACCGAGAAACTGTCCGCGCGCGAACGCCAGGCGCTGCGCGCCATGGCAATGACGGATTGAGGTGTTCAGCCGTCGCCCTTCGAGGCCGCCGCTTTGCGGCGGCAGCTCAGGGTGACGCAACAGAGAGTGAAGCGTCATCCTGAGGCGCGAGCCGTCTTCGGCGAACCTCGAAGGATGACAGACCAACGGAATATTCCCCCATGGCTGTGATCGGACGTCTGTTCGCGATTTTCTTCGGATTTCTCGTTGCGTGTATCGTCGCGAGCGTGGTCGTGCTGTACGCGATCTTCTTCCCGGAAATGAATGACGTGTCGTTCGATGTCGATCAGGGCGCGATCAACCTCATCCTCGGATTCGGCTTCATCCTCGTCAGCGGCTTCGCGCTGATGCCGGCGCTGGTCATCGCGCTCGTCACCGAGGCATTTTCGATCCGCCACATCCTCGCCTATGCCGTCGCGGGCGGCTTCGCGGGACTGTGCTGCTATCTCGGTTTCATCCCGTTCGACACCGTGAACATGACCTTCAACGGCATCGTGCGGCGGCATCTCGAAGTGATGGTCGGCGCGGGGATTCTCGGAGGCGTGATCTACTGGATGATCGCTGGCCGCAATGCCGGCGCGTGGCGCTCGCCGTCGCCGAACGCATCGTCGGCGCCGCCGCCGATGCCGCGCTAAGAAGTTACTTCTTCGCCCAGCGCAGCGCCTGTTCGAGACGGTCGTTGCCCCAGAACAGTTCGCCGTCCGCGGTGGTGAAGGTCGGCGCGCCGAAGAAGCCGCGTTTGGCGGCGTCGGCGGTCACGTCGCGCAGCCCCGTCTTGATGTCGTCGGCCTGCGCGCTGGCGAAGGTCGCGTCCACCGGCACCTTCAGCTTGGTCAGAATGTCCGCGATCACGGTGGATTCCGAAATGACCCGGTTCTCGGCATATTCGGCATGGAACACGGCGCGGCTGAAATCCTCACCCCAGCTGTCCTTCAATCCGACCAGCGCGACGCGGCTTGCCAGCACGCCCGATTGCGGAAACGCATCCGGCCACCGGAAGCCGACGCCGATCTCGTCGGCGGTCCGTTGCACGTCGCGGATCATGTGCTGGCCCTTCACCGGAAACAGGTTGAACGGCGAATCCTTCATGCCTTGGGATGCGAAAATCGGCCCGAGCAGAAACGGCCGCCACCGCACCGAGACACCGGCGGCGTCGGCCAGCGGCGCGATCCGCATGGAAGCCAGAAACGAATACACCGAGGCAAAATCGAACCAGAAATCCAGAACGGGTTTGGGCATGAGGCGTGCGGCGCTCCCGGAGTTTCCGAGCTTGTTTATAATACCTTAGCACAGGTCGGGCGGATTGCCGGAGGGCCGTTCGGGGCCACTTTTATTCCCCTGCCGCCTCGGCTACACACCCCCCATGAACCGGACCGGACTTTTCATCGCGCTCGCGCTTTCGGTGGTTTTCGGATTGCTGTTCGGCCTCTATCCCGAACTCGATCTGAAAATCGCCGCGCTGTTCTATGACGCGACGGCCAAGACTTTCCCGCTGAAGACGGCGACGTGGGCGATGATCGCGCGCGACGGCGCGATGTGGATCGCGTGGGCGCTCGTCATGCCGGCATTGGCCGCGCTGGTCGTCAAGCTGGTGCGGCCGGTGAAGCCGCTGATGATCTCCGGTCGCGCGATGGTGTTTCTGATCGTGACCATGCTGCTGTCGGCGATCATCATCTCCAACGTTATCTTCAAGGGCTATTGGGGGCGTCCGCGTCCCGTGGTGGTGACGGAATTCAACGGCAAGCTCGACTTCATGCCGTGGTGGGACCCGCGCGGCGCGTGTCCGAAGAACTGCTCGTTCTTCTCCGGCGAAGGCGCCACCGCGTTCTGGACCTATGCGCCCGCGGCGCTGACGCCGCCGGCGTGGCGCCCCGTCGCGTATGTTGCCGCGACCGCGTTCGGTCTTGTGACCGGCGGCTTGCGGATGGCGTTCGGCGGACACTTTTTCACCGATGTGCTGTTCTCCGGAATCGCGTCCTTCCTCGTGATCTGGCTGGCTTACGCTTTCATCTACCGCTGGCCGTCGACGCGGCTGACCGACTATGGCATCGACGTCGCGCTGACGCGCTTTGCGTGGCCGGGCTACCGCTGGATGCAGAAACGGCTGGGCAAAGATGTCGGCGAGACCCCGCGCATCAGGCCGGGCGGAGAAGTTGGAAGCCAGCTTCCCTCGTCCTGAAGCTTCAGCGTCGTCCCGGCGAAGGCCGGGACCCATACTCCCTGTCGGCGGAGTTTATGTGAGGTCTTGGCGGAACAGATTCTACGGGGGTTATGGGTCCCGGCCTTCGCCGGGACGACGAGAGTGAAACCCGCCGGGCTTCCCATTGTCCGCCAATCTTCCTATAGAAGCCGATCTGATCCCGGCGCGGAGGTCGGGCCATTGCCCGGCGTGACCCAGCACGTCAGCCGCCAATAAACGCGTTCCCGTCCGCGCGAGGTTTGTTCGTCGCGCACCCAGACCGCCAAACGAAATTGCCCGAATGGAAGTTCTATGAGTACGATTCTGAAGAGCCTTCCCAAAGGAGAAAATGTCGGCATCGCTTTCTCGGGCGGGCTCGACACCAGCGCGGCGCTGCTTTGGATGAAGCAAAAAGGCGCCCGCGTCTTTGCCTATACGGCGAATCTGGGCCAGCCTGACGAGGCCGACTACGACGAGATTCCGCGCAAGGCCATGGAGTTCGGCGCCGAGAAAGCCCGCCTGGTGGATTGCCGCACGCAGTTGGTTCACGAAGGCATCGCCGCCATTCAATCGGGCGCCTTCCATGTCTCGACCGGCGGCATCGCATACTTCAACACCACGCCGCTCGGCCGCGCCGTGACCGGCACGATGCTGGTCTCGGCCATGAAGGAGGACGGCGTCAACATCTGGGGCGACGGCTCGACCTACAAAGGCAACGATATCGAGCGGTTCTACCGCTACGGACTGCTGACCAATCCGGACTTGAGGATCTACAAGCCGTGGCTCGACGATCAATTCATCGACGAACTCGGCGGCCGCGCGGAAATGTCGGCGTTCATGACCGCCCACGGTTTCGCCTACAAGATGAGCGCCGAGAAGGCGTATTCGACCGACAGCAATATCCTCGGCGCCACGCATGAGGCGAAGGATCTCGAACACCTCGACAGCGACATCAAGATTGTCAATCCGATCATGGGCGTTCCGTTTTGGCGTGACGACT
Source organism: Afipia massiliensis (assembly GCF_014203115.1). Classification (GTDB taxonomy): domain Bacteria; phylum Pseudomonadota; class Alphaproteobacteria; order Rhizobiales; family Xanthobacteraceae; genus Afipia; species Afipia massiliensis. The sequence goes on from NZ_JACHIJ010000003.1 coordinate 117,496, forward strand.
GCGTCGTCAAGGCCGAAAAGGTCGCGGTACGATTTGTGGAAGGTCAGCCCGTCGCGCTGAACGGTCAGACCTTCGCAGATCCTGTCGCGCTGTTCCTCGAGGCCAATGTCATCGGCGGCCGACATGGTCTTGGCATGAGCGACCAGATCGAGAACCGGATCATCGAGGCGAAGAGCCGCGGTATCTACGAGGCGCCCGGCATGGCGCTGCTCCACATCGCCTATGAACGTCTCGTCACCGGCATCCACAACGAAGACACCATCGAGCAATACCGGATCAGCGGCATGCGACTTGGCCGGTTACTCTATCAGGGACGGTGGTTCGATTCCCAGGCCTTGATGCTGCGCGAAACTGCGCAGCGCTGGGTGGCTCGCGCGATCACTGGGGAGGTGACGCTCGAACTGCGCCGCGGCAATGACTACTCGATCCTGAACACCGAGAGCCCCAATCTGACCTACGCGCCGGAACGGCTGAGCATGGAGAAGGTCGAGGATGCACCGTTCACGCCAGGCGACCGCATCGGTCAGTTGACGATGCGCAACCTCGATATTTCCGATACGCGCGGCAAACTGGATCTCTACACAAAGATGGGCTTGCTGTCGGCCGGCGAGGGCTCTCACATCCCCAAGCTCGACAGCGACAAAAGCTGAAACGCCCCAACCGAAAACGGGATTGCACATGAGTTGGGAGTACATCGCGCCGGATGGGGAGATCTTCTCCCCTCATCGGTATCCCAACGGGCTTTTCCGTGTGGCGGATCCTGCCCTGGGCGACGTCAAGCATCATGCCAAGAATCAGCTTTCGGTCCGGGAAGACCAGATCGAAAGCTACCTGCAGAAGGGTTTCTGGCTGCGCATGAAAGGCGATGTCGCCGGCAAGGTGGTTTTGATCTCTGCGTCGGACATCAAGCGGACCTGAATCCGCTTGCCGGCTGTGGTGTGCGTTGTGCTTTCAAAGTCTCGCGTCAGGAATGCGCCGGTGAAAAGATCAGTTTCACGCAGGTGCGGAAGGCGAGAATCTGCCGCTCAAGCCGGCGCGGGTCGTTCAGCGTCTTCGACATGATGATGCCGCCGTCAACGATGCACGACATCATCTCGGCGAGATCGTCGAGATCGATCGGCTCCCTCGGCGGATGAACCGCTGCGATTCCTTCGAAGATAGCGCGGAAGCGCGCGTTCCAGCCGCGCACCGATTGCGCCGTGAGATCGCGCACCTCGCGGTCGAACAGCCGCTCCTGATAACAGATGCTCGCGATCAGACAGCCGGGATGGCCGTTCGGCAGATCGGCCATGATCTCCGCGAGCAATTTCAGCGAAATCAGAAATGCCTGCAAAGGATCGTCGGACAACTCCGCGCCGCGTGTGAAGATGTCATCGAACAGTTTGTCGTTGGTCTCGACGTAACGGCGCACCATTTCGCGCGCCAGCGCGTTCTTGTCCTTGAAGTGATAGAAAAAACCGCTCTTGGTCAGTCCGGCTTCCGCGATGACCTCGTAGATTGATGTCGCGCCGAAACCTTTGGCAAGCACGGCGGCTTCCGCGATTCCGAGAATCCGCTCTCGCGTGACTTCGCCTTTTCCCATGTGCGCCTCCAGCAATCGGACGTGGTCGCAGCAAGAAATAAAACTGCACCGCCGGTCTGGTTTTCGGCGCGCGCGCCGCTGCGCGCGGTCCGGCGGATCGATCAAACAGTTGATTTTATAGCACTTCCCGGTCGCGGCTTCAGCAGTACCATGAGGATTCTAGTATCCCGCGACATCTTGCGGCATCACTGCGGCCAAACCGGAGTCGTCGTGCCCGCGACAGCCGCATGGTATTTTTCGGAGTAGACACAATGGCCAAGTATCGACACGACCTGCCGCAGCAGCGTGGCGGCATTTTTCTGACCGACGGCGGCATGGAAACGTCGCTCATTTTCAATGACGGCGTGGATCTGCCTTACTTCGCGTCCTTTGTCCTGCTTGACACGGCGGAGGGCCGGGCGCTGCTGACGAAATATTACGAGAGCTATCTTGCGATCGCGCGCGACAACGGCCTCGGCTTCGTGCTCGACACGCCGACTTGGCGCGCCAATTCGGACTGGGGTGCGAAGCTCGGTTATGATGCAGTTGCGTTGAAATCGATCAACACCCGCGCCGTCGCGTTTCTCAAAGGCCTGCGCGCGAAGTGGGAGAGCGCAGAGATGCCCTGCGTCATCAGCGGCGCGATCGGGCCGCGCGGTGATGGCTACAAGGCGGGCAACATGGACGCCGATGAGGCCGAGGCCTATCACAGTACACAGATCGCCGCGTTTGCCGAAGCAGGCGCCGACATGGTGACGGCTTTCACGCTCACCGGCATCAACGAAGCCATCGGGATCGCGCGCGCGGCGCGTGCAAATGCGATTCCGTGCGCCATCTCGTTCACGGTGGAGACCGATGGCCGTCTCATCAAGGGCGAGACGCTGCGACAAGCCATCGAAACCGTGGATCGCGAAACACAGAACGCGGCCGTTTACTTCATGATCAACTGCGCTCATCCGGCGCATTTCGAGCAGGCGCTGCAGGCGGGCGAGCCGTGGATGGCGCGCATCCACGGGGTGCGTGCCAATGCCTCGGCGAAAAGTCATGCCGAGCTCGACGAATCCGAAACGCTTGATGCGGGCGATCCGTTCGATCTTGGCCAGCGTTACCAAGGGCTGCGGCGCGCGTTCCCGGCGATGCGGATTCTCGGCGGCTGCTGCGGCACCGATCACCGCCACGTTGCCGCGATCTGCGAAGCCTGCCTGCCGCCGCGTGCGCTCAGCGCGTGAACCTGGATGAGCAAAACAAAAAAACGGCCGGGAAAATCTCCCGGCCGTTTTCTTTTGTGCGTTCTGCCTCAGCGGCGCGGCGGCGCCGTGCCCGGAGGCGGTGGCGGCAGCGAAGCCTGTCCGCCGTTCAGCAGCGGCGTGATGTTGCGGATGGTGACGCGGCGGTTGCGCCGCTCCGCTCCATCTGTCGGCACCTTCAGGTACTGCTCGCCGTAGCCCTGCGACGTCAGATTTTCCGCAGGCACGTTGAACTGCTGGGTCAGCAGCGTGGCGGCCGATTCAGCGCGGCGATCCGACAGCGACAGGTTGTCGACCTCGTTGCCGACCGCATCGGTGTGGCCCTCGATCAGGAACACCGTGCGCGGGTTGGCAGTGATCACCCGATTGAGTCCGTCGGCGATCGCCTGCAGCTTCGCGGCCTGATCCGGTGGGACTTCCCACGACCCGGTCTCGAAGTTGATGGTGTCGAGATCGATGCTCGGCATGCGCTGGCGCACCGACGGGCTGTAGCGGATTTCATCGAGCGAATAACGCCGCTCAATGCGCTCGACCGGGGGCGCCATCATGGTCTCATAGAGCAGTTCAGGCGGCGCATCTTCCGCCTCGACGATGTAACGATCCTGCGGAATGCGCAGCACCGGCGGCGGCAGCGCGACGAAGTAGCCGCCGATGGCGCCGGCGACCACACCGGCGGCCAGGCCGGCACCGAAGCCGGGTCCTCCGCGAGGCCTGTTGTCGATGATGATGACCTCGCGTCCGCGGTCGTCACGGCGGATGCGCCTGAGCAATCTGCCGTCGCGGTCGTTGACCGTGATGATCTGCGTGCCGTCGGGCCGCACCACGACGGTTCGGGTGTCGTTGCCGTCGCGTGTCACGCGCACGTCGCGTGCGCCGTAACGGAAGCGATCGACTTCGTTGTGACGGACGAACGATTGGCCGTTCGGATCCTGAATGATCACGCGGCCGGGTTCACGGAAGACCGTTCGTCCACCCTCCTGAGTCTGGCGGCGCTCCGAGCGGAAATCGTCCATCCGCCGTCCGCTGCCCGGAGCGGCCGTCGGTGCGATCGGCTTGAGTGCGCCCGGAGTTGCCTGAACCGCAGCAGGTGCGGGCGGCAGCGGCGCGGCCACCGGAGCCGTCACAGGCGAGACCGGTGTGCCGGCGGGCAGACCCGGCGGTGGGCCCTGACGCTGACCGCGGCGTCCATCAGGTCCTGGCTGTCCCGGAGCAGGCGGCTGGCCCGGTGCGGCTCCCGGTGTTGCAGGCGGAGTTGCGCCGGGCGTTGCCCCCGGAGTTGCTGGCGGCGTTGCACCCGGTGTTGCGGGAGGTGTCGCGCCGGGAGTCGCCGGAGGCGTTGCGCCTGAAGGTGCGGAAGGCGTTGCTCCCGGTGTTGGGGAGGGCGTCCCCGGAGCTGTTGCAGCCGGTGGCGTCGTGGGTGCCGGCGTCGGCCCAGCGCCAGGTGCTGGCGGACGCGCGCCATCGGGACGTTGCGGTGTCACGTCACGCACGCCGGGCGCGACCGGAGGCGCACCCGGCGGACGCGATTGCGCGGGCGCGGTCGATGGCGCACCGGCGGGCGGTGTCGCGCCCGATGGTGCTGCGCCAGGAGCTGCGCCGGATGCTGGCGGAGGCGGCGTTGCGGGGCGTGCTGCCGGAGGCGGCGGAGGTGCAGTCGTCGGCGCGGGCGCAGCCTTCGGAGCTGCCGCTGGTGGTGGAGGGGCAGCCTTAGGTGCCGCAGGGGGTGGCGGTGGAGGCGCAGCCTTCGGAGGCGCTGGCGGTGGCGGCGGAGCGGCCTTCGGTGGCGCGGGTGGCGGAGGTGGTGCGGCCTTTGGAGGCGCAGGCGGCGGCGGTGGCGCGGCCTTCGGTGCTGCCGGCGGCGGCGGCGGTGCTGCCTTTGGAGGTGCCGGTGGCGGCGGAGGTGCAGCGCGCGGCGGAGGCGGTGGAGGAGGAGCAGCCTTCGGCGGTGCAGGCGGTGGCGCAGGTGCGGCCTTCGGAGGCGCCGGTGGAGCTGCCTTCGGCGGAGCCTTCGGTGCGTTCGGGTCCGCAGGTGCTGCGGCCTGTGCGACGACGATCGACGATGTCTCGGCGTGAGCCGGAAGCTGCGCGAGCTGAACGGCAGCGATCGCAGTCGTCGTCAACAGAAGGAGTCGAATGTTCTTCATGGGGCCTCTGGGGTGAGAAGAAAGTGAAGCAGCCGGAAAGCTGTCGCCCGTCGCAACGAAGTGAACTGCGATCAGTGGATAGTGATTAGGCAGTAATGTGGCGAAGCCAAAACGGGATCAACTATTTCGCGCAACACGGCGAATCGCCGCGTCCAGAATGAATGTACGTTAAGATACGACGCGCAGAAGCGTCGCAATACTCTCATCGTGCCAAGCATAGTTGCGTTGCACCAGAACTCATTTTCGATCAGGGGTCTCGACGGGCGGCGTGCGCTGGCCGCGTCCCGGCAATTCATCGGGCGCGTTCGGGGGAAGCTCGCGCGGCGAGTCCGGCTCCACCGGATCGTGCATCGGCGGCGGCACTTCGGGCCGCGGATTGCCCGGCGGACTTTCCTGCGGCGGCTCGGTGGGATTCCCGGGCGTCGCCGGCGGTGGAATCTCCTGCGGCTCGCCGGGCATTTGCGCGCGCTTCGTCACATCGAGATTCGCTGTCACATCGCGGCCTTTCGGTTTCCCGCCATCCTGACCTCTCAAGAATCGGTCGGTCATCGGTCGTCGGTCCAGCAGAGGCAACGAACGGAGGAAAACTATGTTCCGCTGCGAACGGCGCGGATATCGCCGATTTCCCGATATTGACAGCGAGGCGGCAAGCCACGGAGATAGCAACAGCAGATCATGAGGGGAATATCCGATGCCGCTCGCCTACTGGTGCGTCCTGATCGCCGCGCTGTTGCCTTACGTGCTGGGGAAATACGCCAAGCTTGGTGTCGAGAGCGACAACCGGTATCCGCGCGAGGATTACGACAACCTGCCGCCGAAAAACCGGCGGGCCTATGCCGCGCATCAGAATGCCCTCGAAACGTTTCCGTTCTTCGCGGTCGCGGTGGTAATCGCGCTCACCATGGGCGCACCGGTCTACACGGTGAACCTGCTTGCGGTGCTCTATATCCTGCTGCGGATTGCCCACGCGCTGCTGTACATCTTCAACCAGCCGACCGCGCGCTCGCTGGTGTTCGCCGCGGCCATGGCGGTCGGTGTCGCGATCTTCGTGCTGCCCGCGTTCAAGTAGAACGGGTCAATCCGGATCAAGATTCGTCTCTCCGCTCATTCCCGCGCAAGCGGGAATCCAGTTTTCAAAAAGACTGGGTCCCCGCCTTCGCGGGGATGAACGGGAATGGAAATCTTGTTCAATTGATATCGTGAAACGCGCCTAATCATTCAGGCGTGTGGCAGACGGCCTCGATGTTGTGGCCGTCGTGATCGAATACGAACGCGCCGTAATAGTTGGCGTGATAGTGCGGACGCAGGCCCGGCGCGCCGTTGTCGCGTGCGCCCGCCGCGAGCGCTGCCTTGTAGAACGCATCGACAGCCGCGCGCGTTTTTGCAGCGACCGCAACATGCAGCGGATACGCGATCTTGCCTTCCCCGCCGATCCAGAAATCCGGCTTGCCGTTCTCGCCGAAGCCCGCCGCGGGTGCGCCGCTGGGATTAACGGCGGCGGGGACTTCCATGATCAGCTCGTAGCCGAGCGGTGCAAGCACCTTGGCGTAAAAAGTCTTCGCGCGTTCGTAATCGGAGACCGCGAAACCCATGTGATCGATCATGCCTCGTTCCCTCTATGATTTTCGCACCAGCAGCGTGTTGCTGCGGGTCTTTCCCGCGATGCCGTAGCCGAGGCCGACCATGTCCTTGATGCAGTCGTGCAGCCAGTCTTTTCGTTCCAGATGTTCGATGGCGACGGCGCGCGGCCATAATGACTCCGGCGCTTCACGGAAGAACGGCGTCAGCACGCGGTCTTCATAACCTTCGACGTCGATCTTGAGCGCATCGACGCGCGTTATTCCGGCATCGCGCAGGATCGTCAGCAGCCGGTGCGCGGCCACCTTGGTGCCGCCGGTTTCCGAAATGTGGCTGGCGCCCAGATTGCCGCCGTCGGTCTCGATCATCAGTTCGCCTTCGGTGTCGCCTGCCGCGGCGACTACCAGCGAAAGATTTCCCAGCTGCGAGGCGCGGGCGTTGAAGGCGAGCCGCGCGCTCGACACCGGATGTGGTTCGATGGCGATGACGCGGCCGTTCTCGCCGACATGCTTGGCCAGCGCCACCGCATAGGTGCCGACATTGGCGCCGACATCGACGAAGGTGCCGCCGCGCGGCGCGTGCTCGCGCAGGAAATCCAGCTCGGGCAGATTGTAGTCGGGATTGAACAGCGCGCCGCGCTCAGTCCCGCTGGCCAGATGATGCAGCCGGAACGATGCGCCCTGATAGGTGGCGTCGATGGGGCCGGAGCCAAACATATGAACCAGCCGCGACAGCCATGGCCGGAACGCGCCGCGCTTGAGGCCGGAGCCGTGCGCGGCGGCGATCACCGCGCGCTGCAGGGCGTTGGGAGCATAACTGCCGAATGGCTTTTGGTTGTCGTTCATGGCGCAAGTCATCGCGCAGCAGCCGCGATGTTTCAAGGGCTCAGCGGTTGCGATCCTGCAGATACTGCTCGAACCGGCTGGCGGCCTGCCCATCGGCCCTGATTTCAGGATCGAGCGTGTACAGTTCCTCCGCCCGCCCGATCCCGCGCAGCGCGTAACGCCCGGTCGAGACGAAATGTGCGCTTCCGGGTGGATTGATCCCGGCGAGAAACGCCGACGACACCAGAAGCTCGCGCTCGATGGTGCGGCACATCGAGGCGATGCGGCTGACCTCGTTGACCGCCGGACCCACCACGGTGAAGTCGAGCCGCTCCTCGCTGCCGATATTACCGTAGAACACCTCGCCGACATGCAGGCCCACATAGGCCGAGGTGGTCGGCCTGTTCTCGGACGCGCGCCGTTCGTTGAGAACCTGAATATTCTTTCTGAACTGGTTCTCCGCGCGCAGCGCCGCGCGCCGTGCCGCGCCCATGTCGTCTTCATTGAAGATGGCGAGCACGCCATCGCCCATCAGCTTGAGGACGTCGCCGCCCTCGTCGTGAATCGCGCTGATGGCCGCGTCGGCATAATCGTTGAGGAAGGGAATGATCTCGGCAGGGTCCATCGCCTCGCCGATCGCCGTCGAGCCGCGCAGGTCGGAAAACCACAGCACCGCATTGATGCGATCGGCGACGCCGCGTGAAATGCGCCCGCTGAGAACCCGTTCGGCGGCATCGCGGCCGAGATAGACGTGACCGATGGTGCGGGCGATGCGGGCATGCGCGGCCGATTTCACCGCCAGCCCGAGCAGGGGCACGAGGTCGCGCATCGCGCCGAGCGTGTCCTCGTTGAAGCCGTTCTCGTGGCGCATGCACCAGAGCGAGTAGACGCAGTCCATTTCGCCGATGATTCCGGCATCCCCAAACCGGTGAATGAACGTCGCGAAGTGCCTGTGCCCGTCTCCGACGAGCTTCGTCGTCATCTTGAAGTGCTCGTCATCGCTGTCGATGCAGAGTTCGTTCTGGCCGGTTTGAAGCATGGTGTAGAACGGCGAGCGCCGCCAGTTTTCGGCGGCCTCCCCTTCGCTGGTCGACTCATACTCGAAGAGGTCGCTCTCATTGGACTCGACGTCGCTCCAGCGAAAGCCGCGGCCCTCGAAAACCGGATGCAGCGTGTCGATGAACACGATGCCGCGCGACAGCTCCAGCCCGGCCGCCCTGCTGCGCTCGCAGAACCCGCGCACAAGGTCGGTTTCAGCAACGCCGGACAGGCCGGCGCCGGCCAGCCAGTTCATGATCTCGAGCCGGGAAGATAGATCCATACGGATTCATCGCGCGGGATTGGTGATGTTTCAAGGCAATATCCGGAAAGACCGGCGAAAGCCGCTACCTTGCCGCGCCCTTTGTCCCTTTGATGAGATTGTTGCGCAGCGCGACGATGCCCTTCTGCATTTTCGCGAACTCGTCGGGCGTCAGCCCTGACTCTTTCACCAGGTTCATCGGCAGGGCTTTCTCGCGCACACGGCGGCCGGCATCGGTCAGGCTGACCACGACCTGGCGTTCGTCCTTGGGATCGCGGCGTCGGCGCAGATAGCCCATCGCCTCGAGGTTCTTCAGGATCGGCGTTAGCGTGTTGGATTCGAGGAACAGCTTCTCGCCGAGACTGCTGACGGTCTGGTTGTCCTGCTCCCACAACGCCACGATGGCGATGTATTGGGTATAGGTGAGGCCCAGTTCCTCGAGGATCGGCTTGTAGGCCCGCCCATAGGCGAGATTGGCCGAATAGATCGCGAAACACAGGAAGTCCTGGAGCCGCGGGTCTGTCTTTGGAGCGGTTTTCGGCGCCGCTGCTTTCGCTGCGGACTGTCTTGCCTTTGCGGTTGTCATCGCCGGTCCTCCGGGCACACGGGAACGTGATCCTTCGGGCCTGATATATATCGGATGCGATTAAATCGGAAGGGTTGACATCTCGGACGGCCGGCGTATTTACACCGCATCCGATTAAATCGGATACGAGTTAACTGCGTTCAACCTCAAGGACCACATCATGATCACCCAGATCGACAAGGTGCTCTACACCGGCAAGACTCACACCACCGGCGGCCGCGATGGCGCATCCCGCTCGTCCGACGGCCGCATCGACCTCAAGCTGTCGCCTCCCGGTTCGGCCGGGCAGGGCACCAATCCCGAGCAACTGTTCGCGGCCGGCTGGTCGGCCTGCTTTATCGGCGCGATGAATCGCGCGGCCAGTGGCCTCAAGGTGAAGCTGCCCGCCGACCTCGCCGTCGACGCGGAAGTGGATCTCGGAACGGCGGGCGACGAATACTTCCTGCAGGCGCGCCTCAACGTCAGCCTGCCGGGTCTGGACCGCGATGTCGCCCGCGCCGTGGTGGACGGTGCCCATCAGATTTGTCCGTACTCCAAGCTCACGCGCGGCAACATCAACGTCGAACTGAATCTGGTGTGAGCCGGAACCGAAGCCTGCCCCAAGATTCAGGGCAGGCTTCCTTCGCCCTCGCTGTCGGCCATGCCGGGCATGGCCTTGTCTCTCACGGAGCATCAAAATGACTTACGCACTTACCCGCGCCTCGCCTCAGAGCGACTTTCATTCGACCACGCTGATCACGGCCGTGGTGGCCGCTGTCGCCACCTTCGTCACGATCGTTATGGGTCTGCCCACCTGGGCTGCGTTTCTCGGCTGGGTTGGCTACAGCATCAGCGGGCAAACCACGCGTGAAGGGGCTGCAAACCTGGTTTCGTTCCTGCTGGGTCTGGCCTTCGGGCTCGGGACCGGTGTGGTCATCGAATTCCTGACGCCAGCGCTCGGCAGTGCTGCCGCGCCGCTCGCCGTCTTCGGTGTTGTGATCGTTGTGATGAGCCTTCGCTCGCTGTCACCGATCAACAACCCGCTTGCCTATTTCCTGGGGCTGATCAGTTTTTTCGCGTCTGCCCAAATGTCGTCACTGTCCCTGCTGGCGATGTTGGGTCCCGCCGGGGTGCTCGGCGCTGTGTCGGCGTGGACGGTCAGCTATCTTCAGTCTCGCCTGCAGCAGGCTGCGTGACGGTTCCCGCAACGTACAACGACAACAGGAGACTTCCATGTCCGGCTTCATCAACGCGAACCGCCGAAACTTTCTTCAGACTGCGGGCACCGGCGCGGCCGCACTCGCCGCAACGGGATTCGGACTGATCCAGTCCGCCCACGCACAAACCGCAGCGGCTCCAGCCTCATCCGTTTCTTCGGCACCGATGGGCCCGATCAAACAGATCAATGCCGGCACGCTGAATGTCGGCTATTATGAAACCGGTCCCGCGAATGGCCCCGTTGTCATTCTGCTGCACGGCTGGCCTTACGACATTCACAGCTTTGCCGATGTTGCGCCGCTGCTGGCGGCGAAGGGCTATCGCGTCATTGTCCCGCATCTGCGCGGCTACGGCACGACGCGTTTTCTCTCCAGTGACACGCCGCGCAACGGTCAGCAGGCGGTGCTCGCCGTCGACATCATCGACTTGATGGATGCGCTCAAGATTCAGAAAGCCGTCATCGCCGGCTACGACTGGGGCGCGCGCACCGCCAACATCGTCGCGGCGCTGTGGCCGGAGCGCGTCAAGGCGATGGTGTCCGTCAGCGGTTATCTGATCGGCAGCCGCGAGGTGAACAAGAAGCCGCTGCCGCCGAAGGCCGAGTTGCTGTGGTGGTATCAATTCTACTTCACCACGGAGCGGGGCCGCGCCGGGTATCAGCAGAACACCCATGAGTTCGCGAAGCTGATCTGGCAGCTCGCGTCGCCGAAGTGGAATTTCAGCGACGAGACCTTCGCGCGCAGCGCCAAGTCCCTCGACAATCCGGATCATGTCGCGATCTCGATTCACAATTATCGCTGGCGACTGGGCCTTGCCGAAGGCGAAGCGAAGTATGACGATCTCGAAGCGCGGCTCGCGCAAGGTCCCACCATCACCGTGCCGACCATCACCATCGAAGGCGACGCCAACGGTGCGCCGCATCCGGAGCCTGCGTCCTATGCGAAGAAGTTCACTGGCAGGTATCAGCACCGGCTGCTCACGGGCGGCGTCGGACACAACCCGCCGCAGGAAGTGCCGCAGGCGTTTGCGCAGGCCGTGATCGACGTCGACGGATTTTGATTGGAGCGACCGGCGAACCCACAGTCGTCATGCCCGGGCTTGTCCCGGGCGTCTACGTCTTGCCTTCGAAAGCCCGTTAAAAACGTGGATGGCCGGGACAAGCCCGGCCATGACGAAGAGTAAATCGAATCGCACTTAACGGAAGCAACCTCACACCTGCCGTTCGACCATCTTCAGCTTGAGGTCGGCGATGGCTTCCGAGGGGTTGAGACCCTTCGGGCGCGCCTTGGCGCAGTTCATGATGGTGTGGCAGCGATAGAGCCGGAACGGATCTTCCAGGTTGTCGATCCGCTCGCCGGATATCTTGTGGACAAATGAATTTGCCCACCGATTGGGATGCAAGCGGATAGCGGATCAACGCTTAACTGGCTTCGTCGGGGGCGCTTCCGTGCATTGTTCAAGAAAAAGAAAATACGATCGATTGATCGGGATCGTTGGTCGCCTTGGCATCTCGGCCGTTGGTTTGGCCGCCATCGCAGCGCCGGGGCAATCCCAGGAAATTTCAGCCCGTCCGTTTGCCTATGTGCCGTCCTACTCCTGGGCCGGCGCATATATCGGCGTGCAGGTTGGCCATGGCTGGGGCCACAGCCACTATGCGTCCACGCCTCCGTGGTCACCTCAACCGGGGGTTCCGATGGACATGACCGGAGGCGTGGTCGGGCCGTATGTGGGATACAATTTTCAGTCCGGCGGATTGATGGCTGGCATCGAAGCCGATTTCGCAAAGACATGGCTGCGCAGCCAGTCGGTGCTCAATCCTTTCGATGATAGCACTGTGAAATCTGAAATCGACTGGACGGCCTCCGTTCGCGGACGCGTGGGTTATGCGTTCGGCAATGTGATGCCCTACATCGCCGGCGGCGTGACGTTCGCAGGCGTCAATTTTCCTTACGTTTTGCCCGGCAGCCCGGGCATCACGCACGACAACCAGCAAACACGGGTCGGATGGACCGCAGGCGCCGGGCTCGAATACGCTGTCCTTGGCAATCTGATTTTGCGTGGCGAGTACCGCTACACCGACCTCGGCGAGAAATTTGAGGTAAAGCGAGTCGGCACGGGAATTCATTTTTCGGATGCGTCCGTCACAAACCACGAGTTCCGTGCAGGCGTGGCCTTGAAGTTTGGCGGCGCTCCTTCTTCGTCGATCGACCGCGCGCTCTCATTTTCGAATGCGCCGCCTGTCGTCTGGAGCGGTCTCTATGCCGGTGCGCTGGCCGGCTTTAACCGGAGCCAGTCAACCTACGTAGGTCTCGCCAGCCCGGCAGATTATGTTCCATTGAATCCATCGGGGACAGTGCCCTGGATTTATGCTGGCTATAATTTCCAATTCGGCCGAACCGTGCTCGGCATTGAGGGAGATGTTCTGCTTTCAAAGATGGTTGGCGGGGGTGCCTTGATTGATCATCTGGGCAGGGTCCATCCCGGACTCCGGGTGACGTCGGAGCTGGACAATGCATGGTCGGTTCGCGGGCGGCTTGGTTTTGCGTTCGGCAACTTCCTGCCTTACATCACGGTAGGCGTCGCAGGGACCGATCACAGTCACACCATTCATTTCGCCGGGCCGCAGCATGCTTTCGACGAGCGCTTCACAAGCTGGACCGCCGGCGCGGGACTGGAATATGCGGTGAGCGATCACCTGATTCTGAGGACCGAATACCGCTACATCCCCTACGGGCAGGCGACCAATCGTCACTCGGTGTCGAATACGGTTGATTTGACCGTTGACGAGGTGCGGGTCGGCGTCGCTTTCAAGCTCTGATCCTGCGGCGCGCTGAAAGGACGTTGCAGTCGAAAGCGGATTGATCAGTTCAACAACAAAAATGCCCGCTTCTCAAGAAGCGGGCATTTTGATTTCCTGCGATGGCTCGGCGATCACACCTGCCGTTCGACCATCTTCAGCTTGAGGTCGGCGATGGCTTCCGAGGGGTTGAGACCCTTCGGGCAGGCCTTCGCGCAGTTCATGATGGTGTGGCAGCGATAGAGCCGGAACGGATCTTCCAGATTGTCGAGCCGTTCGCCGGTGGCCTCGTCGCGCGAATCTTTCACCCAGCGGTCGGCGGCCAGAAGCGCGGCCGGGCCGAGGAAGCGGTCAGAGTTCCACCAGTAGCTCGGGCACGAGGTCGAGCAGCAGGCGCAGAGAATACATTCGTAAAGACCGTCGAGCTTGGCGCGGTCTTCCGGCGACTGCTTCCATTCCTTCTGCGGCGTGGGGCTGGTGGTGTGCAGCCACGGCTCGATCGAGGCGTACTGGGCGTAGAAGTTGGTCAGATCCGGCACGAGATCCTTCACCACCGGCTGATGCGGCAGCGGATTGACCTTGATCGGTCCGGCTTCGACCTCGTCCATTGCGCGGGTGCAGGCCAGCGTGTTCTGGCCGTCGATGTTCATGGCGCAGGAGCCGCAGACGCCTTCGCGGCAGGAGCGGCGGAAGGTCAGTGTCGGATCGACGTTGTTCTTGATCCAGATCAGGGCGTCGAGAATCATCGGCCCGCAATCGTGGGTGTTCACGTAATAGGTGTCGATGCCCGGATTTTTTCCGTCGTCCGGATTCCAGCGATAGACCTTGAACTCGCGCAGTTCGGTCGCGCCGGCCGGCTTCGGCCATTCCTTGCCGCCAGAGATGGTGGAGTTCTTCGGCAGTGTGAATTGAACCATGGTCTCGAACCTTCGCTTGTTCGCTTAACTCTATCCGGCGATCAGTAAACGCGCGCTTTCGGCGGAATGTACTGAACGTCGTTGGTCATCGTGTAGTCGTGCACCGGGCGGTAATCGATGGTCGAGTTGCCCTTGTCGTCGATCCACGACAGCGTGTGCTTCATCCAGTTCTTGTCGTCACGATCCGCGAAATCCTCGCGGGCATGGGCGCCGCGGCTCTCGGTGCGGTTGGCGGCTGAGTCCATCGTCACCACGGCCTGAGAAATCAGGTTGTCGTATTCGAGGGTCTCGACGAGATCCGAATTCCACACCAGCGAACGGTCGGACACGCCGATGTCGCCGATGCCGCCGTAAACCTTGTGGATCAGCTCCTGGCCTTCCTTCAGAACGTCGCCGGTGCGGAACACCGCGCAGTTGTTCTGCATCACCTGCTGCATGTTCTCACGCAGCTTCGCGGTCGGCGTGCCGCCCGCGGCATGGCGGAAATGATCGAGGCGTCCGAGCGCGAGATCCGAGGAACTGGCGGGCAGGTCCGGCTGCGAGGCATTGGCGGTGAGCCTCTCGGCGCAGCGCAGCGCCGCGGCGCGGCCGAACACCACGAGATCGATCAGCGAGTTCGAGCCGAGACGGTTGGCGCCGTGCACCGACACGCAGGCGGCTTCGCCGACCGCCATCAGGCCCGGGACCACCGCGTTGTCGTCGCCGTTCTTCTTGGTGACGACTTCGCCGTGATAGTTCGTCGGGATACCGCCCATGTTGTAGTGCACGGTCGGGATCATCGGGATCGGTTCGCGGGTCACGTCGACGCCAGCGAAGATGCGCGCCGACTCCGAGATGCCGGGCAGGCGCTCGTGCAGGATCTTCGGATCGAGATGGTCGAGATGAAGGTAGATGTGATCCTTCTTCTTGCCGACACCGCGGCCCTCGCGGATTTCGATGGTCATCGCGCGCGAGACCACGTCGCGTGACGCGAGATCCTTCGCCGACGGTGCATAGCGCTCCATGAAGCGCTCGCCTTCCGAGTTGACGAGATAGCCGCCTTCGCCGCGCGCGCCTTCGGTGACAAGGCAGCCCGATCCGTAAATACCGGTCGGGTGGAACTGGACGAACTCCATGTCCTGCAGCGGCAGGCCGGCGCGCAGCGCCATCGCGCCGCCGTCGCCGGTGCAGGTGTGCGCCGAGGTGCATGAGGCATAGGCGCGGCCGTAGCCGCCGGTGGCGAGAATCGTGGTCTGGGCGCGGAAGCGATGGATCGTGCCGTCGTCGAGCTTGAGCGCGATCACGCCGCGGCAGACGCCCTGATCGTCCATGATCAGGTCGATGGCGAAGAACTCGATGAAGAACTCAGCCTGATGGCGCAGCGCCTGGCCGTACATGGTGTGCAGCATGGCGTGGCCGGTGCGGTCGGCGGCGGCGCAGGTGCGCTGGGCCTGGCCCTTGCCGTAGTCCAGCGTCATGCCGCCGAACGGACGCTGATAGATCTTGCCGTCTTCGGTGCGCGAGAACGGCACGCCCCAGTGTTCAAGTTCGTAGACGGCCTCGGGCGCGTGGCGCACCATGTATTCGATGGAGTCCTGATCGCCGAGCCAGTCCGACCCCTTGACGGTGTCGTACATGTGCCAGCGCCAGTCGTCCTTGTGCATGTTGCCGAGCGAGGCGGAGATGCCGCCCTGCGCCGCGACAGTGTGCGACCGCGTCGGGAAAACCTTGGTGATGCAGGCCGTGCGCAGGCCCGCTTCCGAGCAGCCGACCACCGCGCGCAGACCCGCGCCGCCGGCGCCGACGACGATCACGTCATAGGTGTGGTCTTCAATTGCGTAGGCAGCCTTCCCGTTAGCATTGCCGTTCGTGCCGGGCGTGCTCTGGCCATTCGATGCCATCAATTAAACTCCCGACGACAGTTTGATAATGGCGTAGATCGATGCGAGACCGACCGCCGCCGAAAAGAAGTTGTTAGCGATGATCGCGGCGAGCTTTGTTTTCTCGTCGGTGACGTAATCTTCCAGCACGACCTGCATGCCGATCTTCATGTGCCAGACGCTGGCGATGATGAAGAGGATCATGATAACGGCGACCAGCGGCGAGCCGAGGATCTGCGCCGCGCCGGCCTGATTGCGGCCGAGCAGCGACATGATGATCACGATCACCGGTACGAACAGCAGCACCATCGCGATCGCGGTGACGCGCTGGCGGAAGAAGTCCGAGGTGCCTGCTTTCGCGGAACCAAGTCCGCGGACGCGGGCGAGCGGCGTGCGGATCGAGGCAGACGGCTTGGCGTTGTTGGCGCTCATCGTCCGCCTCCCACTGCGAAAGCGACGACCCACACCACGATCGTCAGGGTGATGGAGCCGATCAGGGCGGCGCGGGTGAGCCATTCGCGCTCGCTCGGGCCGAAGCCGTAGCCGAGATCCCAGATGAAATGCCGGATGCCGCTCAGCATGTGATGCAGCAGTGCCCACGTGTAACCGAACACGATGACGCGCCCGATCCAGCTCGAGGTGAAGCCCTGGATATTGGCGTAGGCGCCGGGACCGGAGGCGGTGGCGATCAGCCACCACGCCATCAACAGCGTTCCGACATAAAGGGCGATACCGGTGATGCGGTGGACGATGGACATCGCCATCGTCAGCGTCCAGCGGTAGGTCATGAAAGGTGAAAGCGGACGGTCGATCCTGGGTGCCATGCGCGACTTTAAGGTTTGCAGCAGACCAAAGCTGCCGACTTTTTATGCGGGACCGGGTTCTTAGAGGGCTTCTATTTACGGAGAAGGCGGAACGAGCGCAACGCAGAATTGACCAAGGATTGAATCTAAAACCGCTTCTTTATCCGCAGTTTAGTCCTTCTGGCATACATGTTTCTCGTATACCACAGAACCCGCAAACACACCTGAAGCGGGATTCACCGCGCGCTCTGGAAATGGATTGAAATGCTTGGGCATCCCGGCGACAAGGCCGCCGCATGATCGCCGGTCTGACCACCCCGCAACTGCTTGAACTTGTTCTGCTGCTGCTGGCGACCGGCGCGCTGGCAGGGTTTCTGGCCGGGATCTTCGGCATCGGCGGTGGCGCCGTGCTGGTGCCGGTGCTGTACGAATGTTTCCGCATCGCCGGCGTCCCGATGGACGCGCGGATGGCGCTCTGCATCGGCACGTCACTGGCCATCATCATCCCGACCTCGATCCGCTCATGGCAGGCCCACCACAAGCGCGGCAGTGTCGACATGGACATCCTCAAGAGGTGGGCGCTGCCGGTGCTCGGCGGCGTGATCCTCGGCAGCGTGATCGCGCGCTACGCGCCCGAGAAACTGTTCAAGGTCGTGTTCGTCGGTGTGGCGTGGTCGGCGGCGGCCCGGCTGCTGCTCGGCAAGGAGAACTGGCGGCTTGGCGATGAGATGCCGAAAGGCATTTTCATGAAGGTCTATGGATTCTTCATCGGCCTGCTCTCTACCTTGATGGGGATCGGCGGCGGGCTGTTCTCGAATCTGCTGATGACCTTCTACGGCCGTCCGATCCATCAGGCGATTGGCACGTCGGCGGGCCTCGCGGTGCTGATCTCGATCCCCGGCGCGCTCGGCTACATCTATGCAGGCTGGCCCGCCGCGTCGCGCTTTCCCGAAGTGGCGGCGCTGCAACTACCGTTCGCGGTCGGTTACATCTCGCTGATCGGCGCGGCGCTGGTGATGCCGACGAGCTTGCTGGTCGCGCCGCTCGGCGTGCGCGTCGCGCATTTTCTCACCAAGCGCAAACTCGAAATCGCGTTCGGGATTTACTTGCTGGTTGTCAGCTCGCGCTTCGTGGTGAGTTTGGCGTTCGGTGTTTAGCTACTTCTTGTAAATCCCGGCATACGTGTCGCGCAGCACATTCTTCTGCACCTTGCCCATGGTGTTGCGCGGCAGGTCGTCGACGAAGATCACGCGTTTCGGCATCTTGAATTTCGCCAGCCGGCCGTCGAGTGCGTGCAGCACAGCGGCTTCGTCGAGCGGCGTTTTTTTGTCGCCGACCACAACTGCCGTGACGCCTTCGCCAAAGTCCGCATGCGGCACGCCGATCACCGCCGACTCGGTCACACCGGGAATGGCGTCGATCTCGCTCTCGACTTCCTTCGGATAAACGTTGAAGCCGCCGGAGATCACCAGATCCTTGCCGCGCCCGAGAATGTGGACATAGCCGCGCGCGTCGATCTTGCCGAGATCGCCGGTGATGAAGAAACCGTCCTTGCGAAACTCCGCCGCGGTCTTGTCGGGCATGCGCCAGTAGCCCTTGAACACGTTCGGGCCCTTGACCTCGATCATGCCGATCTCGTCACGCGCGAGTTCTTTTCCGGTCTCCGGATCGGTCACGCGCACCGACACGCCCGGCAACGGGAAGCCCACAGCACCCGGCACGCGGTCGCCGTCGTAGGGGTTCGACGTGTTCATGTTGGTTTCGGTCATGCCGTAGCGCTCAAGCACCGCATGCCCGGTGCGCGCCGACCATTCGCGGTGGGTCTCGGCGAGCAGCGGCGCGGAACCGGAGATGAACAGCCGCATGTGCGACGTGGATGCATTCGTGAGGTTCGGGCTTTGCAGCAGCCGCGTGTAGAACGTCGGCACGCCCATCAGCACGGTGGCGCGAGACATCAATTTAATGATGAGTTCGGGATCGAGCTTCGGCAGGAAGATCATCGACGCGCGCGCGAACAGCGTGACGTTGCTCGCCACGAACAGCCCATGCGTGTGATAGATCGGCAATGCGTGGATCAGCACGTCGTCTTTTGTAAAGCGCCAGTAATCGACGAGGCTTTGTGAGTTCGACGCCAGATTATCGTGGGTCAGCATCGCGCCCTTGGAGCGGCCGGTGGTGCCCGAGGTGTAGAGAATGGCGGCGAGGTCATCGCCCGCGCGCGGCACGGTGGTGAAATCGGGCGCGGCCTTCGCGGCGCCGTCGCTCAGCGATCCCTTGCCGTCGGCATCGAGCGTCTCGACCTCCGCTCCGGATTTGGCGGCGAGCGCGCGGATGCCGTCCGCCTTCGACGGATCGCACACGATCAGCGACGGCTCGGCATCGCCGATGAAGTATTCAAGCTCGTTCAGCGTGTAGGCGGTGTTGAGCGGCAGGTACACCGCGCCCGCACGCACCGTCGCCAGATACAGCACCAGCGCCTCGACCGACTTTTCCGTTTGCGCTGCAACACGGTCGCCCGGCTTGACCCCGCGTGAGGTGATGAAATTTGCCACGCGTCCCGATTGTGCGATCAGATCAGCATAGCTGATGCGTGTTCCGTCCATGGTCTCGATGGCGAGCCTGCCGGTGTCGGCAAGCCCATCGAACAGGCGTGAAAACAGGTTGGCGTTCGCGGCGGCGTTCATGCAACATTTCCAGTGCGGGACGTGATCGGGATACCCCGCGCGTCTTAGAGTATTTTTCGGTCGAGTGGAATTCGGTTAGCGGCTGGAAGTGCTACAATTGTTTGCGCGTATTCTAACCGCAAAACCGGTATCCACTTTTGCGGAATACGCGCGTGCAAAACCATCCTTCACAAGGCAACGGAGACAACCGGCATGAGCAATAACAAGAAACGTGTGGCCTGGATCACGGGCGGGGGCAGCGGCATCGGTCTCGCCGGTGCGGAGGCGCTGGCCGCGGAGGGATGGACCGTGGTGATCTCCGGACGCCGCAAGGATGTGCTCGACGAGGCTGTAGCGAGCATCGTCAAATCCGGCGGCAAGGTCGAGGCGATGGCGCTCGACGTCAGCAGCGCCGCGGATGCCGAGAAGGTAGCCAAGGAGATTGTCGCGAAACACGGCCGCATCGATCTTCTGGTCAACAGCGCCGGCGTCAACGTGCCGAAGCGGAGCTGGGACGACATCACCACCGAGGGCTGGGACAAGCTGGTCGATATCAATCTCTCCGGCGTGATGTACTGCATGCGCGCGGTGCTGCCCGCGATGCGCGCGCAGAAGGACGGCGTGATCATCAACGTCGCGTCATGGGCGGGACGTCACGTTTCGAAAATGACCGGGCCTGCCTACACCACGACCAAGCACGCGGTGCTGGCGCTGACTCATTCGTTCAACATGGATGAATTCAAGAACGGCCTGCGCGCCTGCTGTCTCTCTCCCGGCGAAGTCGCAACGCCGATCCTGAAGCTGCGTCCGGTGCCGCCTTCGAAAGAAGACATGGCGAAGATGCTGCAGCCGGAAGATCTCGGCCGCACCATCGCATTCGTCGCCAGCATGCCGCCGCATGCCTGTATCAACGAGATTTTGATCTCGCCGACGCACAACCGCAGCTTTGTGAATCCGACGCTGTTGTGAGAGGTGCGGTAAAAAATCGGGGCGACGGGTCCATTCTAGCGTCGTCCCGGCGAATGCCGGGACCCATAACCACTAAACCATCTGTTGAGAGCAGATGATGGACATCTCCCTTCAACTACTTCGACAGGGGTGATGGACCCCGGCCTTCGCCGGGGCGACCGGGAATATTGGATTGGTCGTCCCGGCAAGCGAAGCGCAGGCCGGGACCCATAACCACCGCATCACGATTGAATGCGAAATGGTCGCCAGCCTAATCTATCTGCATGTACCACGTTTACATGCTCGCCAGCGATCGCCATGGGACGCTATACGTCGGCGTTACCAATTCGATGCTCAATCGACTTGAGCAGCATCGCGTCGGCAACGGTTCAGCCTTCGTCGCGAAGTATAAAGTTCATCGACTGCTGTCATCTCGCATCAATTTTCCTGACAGGGGTGATGGGTCCCGGCCTTCGCCGGGACGACGCGAGAGCAGTTTCACGCGCCCGTCATGCCGCGCCACGTGCGGAACCCGATAAAGTTTCAAACTCCCGAAAATTTATTTCCTGAAACGCACTGCGAATGCCCCGCGTAGCTGGGGACAATAGCGGCGCGGTCGATCCTCTATCTCACCCGCTGCTGTTGCCGCCCGGCGGATGTCCGCCGGGCTTGTCAATTTCATCGGGAGACGAAACCATGTCCAAGAATCTTTCAACCCGCGTTGCTCTGTTGTCCGCCGCCGCAATCGGCGCGCTGGCCCTGACGGCCTCCATCACCGTGCCGGTTCAGGCGCAGGACAAGATGATGAAGAGTGAAATGTCCGGCGAGAAGACCGTGATGGTCGGCGGCGCGGCGATGTTCCCCTCGAAGAACATCGTTCAGAACGCGGTGAACTCCAAGGATCACACCACACTCGTCGCCGCAGTGAAGGCTGCGGGTCTGGTCGACACACTGTCGAGCAAGGGCCCGTTCACCGTATTCGCGCCGACCAACGCCGCATTCGGCAAGCTGCCGGCCGGCACCGTTGACACGCTGGTGAAGCCTGAGAGCAAGGCGACGCTGACCAAGATCCTCACCTACCACGTGGTGCCCGGCAAGCTGAGCGCCGCCGATCTCACCGACGGCAAGAAGCTGACCACAGTGGAAGGCGAAGCCCTCACCGTGAAGCTCGACGGCAAGAAGGTCTGGCTGATCGATGCCAAGGGCGGCAAATCGGCCGTCACCATCGCCGACGTCAACCAGTCGAACGGTGTGATCCATGTTGTCGACACCGTGCTGATGCCGGCGTCGTAAGGCTGACGACACGCTTCTCCCTCTCCCCGGCGAAAGGGCGTTCACGCCCGTCTTCGACCTGCCATGCGGGGAGAGGGAGCTGTCACGATTAGGCCCTTGAATCCGGGCCGTAGTCCTTTCGAGCTATGGAACGGGCGTCATCGCCATCGCGTTGACGTATATGAGCGAACAGCTTGAGGTTCTTGGTGAGATCCTCGCGCGATTGATCCGGGACCGGGAAAAGTTCGAGAAGCTGCTTGAGAATCCTATTGATGCTCATTCGGACGAGTGCGCCCGTCAGGCGCTCGCCGGAACGGAGTTGTTGATCGGCGATGTGAATCGTCAAATTGAAAAACTGTCGGCTGCTGAGCTCGAGGCTGCGTCCGACAGTTCGCAACTGACCACCTGGTTCCGCATCATCGAATAGGAAGCAGTCGGTCGCAAACGGGGTCGTCCCGGCAGCGAAGCGCAAGCCGGGACCCATAACCACCGACTTGTCGCAGGATAGTTGAATTGCCTTTGCAACCGCGCTGACAGGGGTGATGGGTCCCGGCGTTCGCCGGGACGACACTTCTCGGATTGCGTCGTCGTACCCTCTGACGCTCCCCCTCGCGGCTTTGTGAACGGCCATCGCGGCGTTTCACCACTGCCTTGACCCGCGAATTTGACGACGCGGGGCGTAACAGGGACTAGAATGCCGCGTATGGTGTTTGTGACATCGTGAAACCGGAAACGCTCATGTCCAGCATCTTCGCCGATCATTCGTCGGCAACGGCTCCGGCCGCAGCAACAAACAGGATCATCCAGCCTGCCTGGGTTCGGATCGTGCACTGGATCAACGCGGTGGCGATGATCCTGATGATCATGTCCGGCTGGCAGATCTACAACGCCTCGCCGCTGTTCAGTTTCACCTTCTCGCGCTCGATCACGCTGGGCGGCTGGCTCGGCGGCGCGCTGCAATGGCATTTCGCGGCGATGTGGCTGTTGATGGTCAACGGGCTGGTCTATCTGACGCTGGGCCTGATCACCGGGCGGTTCCGCAGGAAGCTGCTGCCGATCACGATCGATGGCGTCGTTGGCGACACCAAGGCCGCGCTGACCGGCAAGCTGTCGCACGCCGATCTCTCCACCTACAACTATGTGCAGAAGCTTCTGTACGCCGGCATCATCGTGGTCGGCATCCTGATCGTGCTGTCGGGGCTGGCGATCTGGAAGCCGGTGCAGTTGCAATGGCTGACCGCGGTGTTCGGCGGCTACGAGGCGGCGCGTTACGTCCACTTCTTCTGCATGGCCGCGATCGTCGGGTTTCTGGTGATCCATGTCGCGCTGGCGCTGCTGGTGCCGAAAAGCCTGCGCGCCATGATTATTGGCCGTTGAGGGAGAACTCATCATGGGCCGCATCCGCAAACTTCTGATTCCCGGCGTCGACAAGCAGTTGCTGGTCAGGGACGCGACAAAGCTGTTGCCCGAGCTATCGCGCCGCCGCTTCATCGCGGGCGGCGCCAGCCTCGGCGCGCTGACGCTGCTGACCGGCTGCGATGTCACCGACAGCTTTTCGGCTGAATCGATGCTGACGCAAATCTCGAAATTCAACGACGCGGTGCAGGCCGCGATGTTCAATCCGAACACGCTGGCGCCGACCTTCCCGGAAAGCGCGATCACGCGGCCGTTCCCGTTCAACGGCTATTACGCGCTGGAGGATGCGCCGAAGATCGACGGCAGCACCTGGAAGCTCGAGGTGCGCGGCCTGGTCGAGAACAAGAAGTCCTGGACGCTCGATGAACTTTACAAGCTGCCGCAGGAAAACCAGATCACGCGGCACATCTGCGTCGAGGGCTGGAGCGCGATCGGAAGCTGGACCGGGGTGCGGCTCAGTCATTTCCTGCAACTGGTCGGCGCAGACACGAAGGCAAAGTACGTCTGGTTCAATTGCGCCGATGTGGACGGCTACAATTCACCCCTGGACATGCCGAGCGCGCTGCATCCGCAGACCCAGATGACGTTCCGCTTCGACAACGAAATCCTGCCGCGCGCCTATGGCTACCCGATGAAGATCCGGGTGCCGACCAAGCTCGGGTTCAAGAACCCGAAATACGTGGTCTCGCTGGAGGTCACCAACGACTACAAGGGCGGCTACTGGGAAGACCAGGGCTACAACTCGTTCAGCGGCAGCTAGGGCTGCTGGGCGGGTTCATCGCAAAGCTCAACCGTCGAGCCGGTTGCAGTGTTTTGCGTCGTCCTGGCGGGTCCGGCTTCGCCGGCCTGCGCTGCGCTTGCCGGGACGACCGATAGATTTCCTCCCATTGCGCAAGGAACGCGGCTCTCAGGGAGCGTCGTTATCCAGCCGCGCTCACGACCCATGCGCAAAACGCGGGCGTGATTCGCTGCTGCCGCCAAAACAGGCATTTGCCGTACCTGCATACTATTGCCTCAAAAGCAGTCGCACCTTCACATGTTGCTGACGTAATTGTGAGCAATCTTAATGCGCGTTAACTCCTTAAAAAACAATCAGTTAAGCGAACCGCGACATCGGGTCGCCGTGTGATGTTGTTGCAATGCACACCGGCACGATTCATGCTGAGACCTATCAGCAAGGATCGTGAATCAGGTCGCGTTAAGGGGTTGTTCCCGGCCGCTCCGGGTTTCGGCCATGCGAAAATAAGAAGGATACGAAATGCCAGCGCGTCCCAACGGGATTACGTCACTCGCCCTGCTTTTTGGGGCTGCAGTCCTCCTCTCCGGCTGTAACGACCAAAGCGTCGCGTCCTCCCAGCCTCCCGAGCCGCCCGAAGTCAGCATCGTCACCGTCAAATCCGCGCCGCAGGCCATCTTCCGGGAACTTCCCGGACGCATCGCGCCGCTGCGGGTTGCTGACGTCCGTCCGCGGGTGTCCGGCATTATCGTGGAGCGCCTGTTCGAGCAGGGCAGTGAAGTGAAGGCCGGCGATCCGCTGTACCAGATCGATCCGAAACCTTTTGAAGTTGAATTGCAGGCGGCGGAAGCCGCGCTCGCCAAGGCCGAAGCCGCGATGCAGCAGGCCGCGCAGCATGCCAGCCGCATCGAAACCCTGACCAAGAGCCACACCGCTTCGCAGGCCTCCAACGAGGTCGCGATCGCGACGCTGGCGCAGGCCAAGGCGGAAGTCGCCGCCCGCACCGCCGACGTCTCGCGCGCGCGGCTCAACCTCGGCTACGCCACGATCCGCGCGCCGATCTCCGGCATCATCGGCGCGGCGTTGCTCAGCGAAGGCGTGCTGGTCGTGCAGAACGAAGCCAATGCGCTGGCGACAATCCAGCAGCTCAATTCGGTCTACGCCGACTTCACCCAGTCGGTGAACGATCTCAACCGGCTGCGCCGCGATTTCGAGCGCGGCGATCTCGACCGCGTTTCGGAAGACGCCGTCAAGGTTCGCCTCGTGCTCGACGACAACACGCCGTTTCCGCTGGCGGGCAAGCTGCTGTTCTCCGACACCAAGGTCGATGCCGGCACAGGCCAGGTCACGCTGCGCGGCGAGTTCAAGAATCCAAGCCGCGAACTTCTGCCCGGCATGTTCGTCCGCGTCATGATCGAACAGGGCCGCGACCCTGACGCCATCGTGGTGCCGCCGCAGGCGATCCAGCGCAATTCGTCCGGCGCCAGCGAAGTCTTTCTGGTGAAGGACGACAACCGCGTCGTCGCGCAGCCGGTTCGCACCGGCGGCCTTGTCGACGGGCAGTGGTTGATCACCGAAGGACTGAAGCCCGGCCAGCGCGTGGTGGTCGAAGGCTTCCAGAAGTTCGCCGTCGGCGATGCCGTCAAGGCCAGCAACTGGCGTGTGTCCGAACAGACCGGCCAGCCGCTCGACAAGTCGGCGGCCGCAAGCGTTCCTGCTCCGTCGCAGGTGCGCTGATCGCGATTTGAGAAAAGATAGCTGCGGCTCGCACACGTCATTGCGAGCGCAGCGGGTCCAGCTTTGCTGGATGACAGTTTGGTCGCAGCGCGGCCTGCTTGTGGGAATGCATCTTCCGCTCATCCCCGCGCAAGCGGGGATCCAGTTTCTTTCTTTGTCCTGGGTCCCCGCCTTCGCGGGGACGAACGGAAATGAAATTTCCCGCCGAAAAAACTGATGGGCGGGTGTGACGCCCTTTTTGAACTGCTTCGGACTCTAGAGGACACCCATGCCCGCCTTTTTTATCGACCGCCCGATTTTCGCTTGGGTGGTTGCGCTCTTCATTTGTCTGATCGGTCTGATCTCGATTCCGTACCTGGGGATTGCGCAGTATCCGATCATCGCGCCGCCCTCGATCTCGATCTCGACCAGCTATCCGGGTTCGTCACCGGAAGAGCTGTATAACTCGACCACGCGGCTGATCGAGGAAGAGCTGAACGGCGCTTCCGGCATTCTCAATTTCGAGTCCACCAGCGATTCGCTCGGACAAGTGGAAATCATCGCCAACTTTGTTCCGGGCACCGATTCCAATCTCGCCTCCGTCGAAGTGCAGAACCGCATCAAGCGCGTCGAGGCGCGTTTGCCGCGCGCCGTGATCCAGCAGGGCATTCTGGTCGAAGAAGCCTCCAGCGCGGTACTGCAGATCATCACCCTGCAATCCACTGACGGCAGCCTCGATGAAGTCGGCCTCGGCGACTTCATGATCCGCAACGTGCTCGGCGAAGTCCGCCGCATTCCCGGCGTCGGCCGCGCCACGCTGTATTCGACCGAGCGCTCGCTGCGCATCTGGATCGATCCGGTCAAGCTGGTCGGCTACAGCCTCACCGCCGACGACGTTACCAGGGCTATTCAGGCACAGAATGCGCAGGTCGCGTCCGGCAGTGTCGGTTCGGAACCGAGCCGCAAGGACCAGTCAATCTCGGCGCTGATCCTGGTCAAGGGACAGCTCGGCTCGGCCGACGAGTTCGGCGCCATCGTGCTGCGCGCCAATCCGGACGGCTCGACCGTGCGTCTGCGTGACGTCGCGCGCATCGAGATCGGCGGCATGGGCTATCAGTTCACCACGCGCCTGAACGGCAAGCCGAGCGCCGGCCTGTCGGTTCTGCTGTCGCCGACCGGCAACGCGCTGGCGACCGCAAGCGCGGTCGAAGAGAAGATGAAGGACCTGTCGAAGTACTTCCCGTCCAACATCACCTACGACATTCCCTACAACATCACCCCGGTGGTGGAGGCGTCGATCACCAAGGTGGTGCACACGCTGCTCGAAGCGGTCGCGCTCGTGTTCGTCGTGATGTTCCTGTTTCTCCAGAACATCCGCTACACCCTGATTCCGACCATCGTCGTGCCGATCGCGCTGCTGGGCACCTGCGCGACGCTCTTTCTGTTCGGCTACTCGATCAACATGCTGACCATGTTCGGCATGGTGCTGGCGATCGGTATTCTGGTCGACGACGCCATTGTCGTAGTCGAAAACGTCGAACGCATCATGTCCGAGGAGGGGCTCTCTCCAAAGGAAGCCACCCGCAAGGCGATGACGCAGATCACCAGCGCCATCATCGGCATCACGCTGGTGCTGATCGCGGTGTTCGTGCCGATGGCGTTCTTCCCCGGTTCCGTCGGCATCATCTACCGCCAGTTCTCGGTGACCATCGTCGCGGCGATTTCGTTCTCGGCGCTGATGGCGCTGACGCTGACGCCGGCTTTGTGCGCGACATTGCTCAAGCCGGTGAAGGCAGGACATGCCCACGCCAAGACCGGCGTGTTCGGCTGGTTCAACAACCGGCTCGACCGCGCCAAGGGCGGCTATGGCCGCGTGGTCGGCTGGTCGATCCAGCGCACCGGACGGTTGCTGATCCTTTATGCGGTGCTGCTCGGTGGCCTCGTGTTCGGCTTCTCGCGGCTGCCCGGCGGCTTCCTGCCGGTGGACGATCAGGGCTTCATCACGGTGGACGTGCAGACGCCGCCGGAATCGTCGTTCAATCGTACGCAGGCCGCAGTGGAGAAGGTCGAGCAGTTCCTGAAGAACCGCTCGGGCGTCGATGAAGTGACGTTCCTCACCGGCTTCAGCTTTTTAGGCCAGGGCCAGAACACGGCGCAGGCCTTCGTGACGCTGAAGGACTGGTCCGAGCGTGGCCCGAACGATTCCGCCGCCGCCATCGTCGCGGACATCAACAACTCGCTGAAGTCGATCAAGGACGCCAAGGTCTCGGCGCTGCAGCCGCCGCCGATCGACAACCTCGGCAACTCGTCGGGCTTCTCCTTCCGGCTTCAGGATCGCGGCCAGAAGGGTTACGCCGCGCTGATGAAGGCGAAGGACGATCTGCTGGCGCAGGCCAAGCAGAGCCGCGTGCTGCAGAATGTCTATGCGGAAGGCCTGCCCGAAGCGCCGCAGGTGCAGCTCATCATCGACCGCGAACAGGCGGCCGCGCAGGGCGTCACCTTCGCCGACATCAACAGCACGATCTCGACCAATCTCGGCTCGGCCTATGTCAACGACTTCCCGAACCGGGGCCGCATGCAGCGCGTGATCGTGCAGGCCGACAGCATCGGCCGCATGAACGCGCAGGACATCCTGTCCTACAACGTCAAGAACAGCCGCGGAAATCTGGTGCCGCTGTCGTCGTTCGCGGCCATCAAGTGGACCGTCGGTCCGACCCAGATCGTCGGCTTCAACTACTATCCGTCGGTGCGTATCTCGGGTGAGGCGAAGCCTGGCTTCACCTCCGGCGACGCGATTGCGGAAATGGAGCGTCTGACCGCGCAGCTGCCGCGCGGCTTCGGCTTCGAGTGGACCGGACAATCGTTGCAGGAAAAGCTGTCGGGCTCGCAGGCGCCGTTCCTGCTCGCGCTCTCGGCGCTGATCGTGTTCCTGTGTCTCGCCGCGCTCTATGAAAGCTGGACCATTCCGCTCGCGGTGCTGATGACGGTGCCGCTGGGTATTCTCGGCGCGATGGTGGCGGCGATGTCGCGCAGCCTGTCGAACGACGTCTATTTCACCGTGGCGCTGATTACGATCATCGGCCTCGCGGCAAAGGACGCGATTCTGATTATCGAGTTCGCCAAGGATCTGCGGGCGAAAGGCACGCCGCTGATGCAGGCGACGATGGAAGCCTGCCATCTGCGCTTCCGACCGATCCTGATGACGGGTCTGGCGTTCGTCTGCGGCGTGCTGCCGATGGTGATCGCCTCCGGCGCTGGCGCGAGGAGCCAGCAGGCGCTCGGCACCACGGTGATGGGCGGCATGATCGCGGTCGTGGTGCTGGCGCTGTTGATGGTGCCGGTGTTCTTCGTCGCGGTGACCAAGTTCTTCTCGAAGAACGAACGCGACGGCGAGGTCACGCCTGAGAAGGGATCGAAGCTGGACCGGCTGCGCGGCATGTTCCGCCGCTCGCGCCCGGCTCAGTCGTCGGCGTCGTAAGCACTACGGAAGCGCACTGCCCCCGCTCATCCCCGCGAAAGCGGGGATCCAGTTCTTTGCTCTGGGTCCCCGCTTGCGCGAGGACGAACGGAAACTAAATCCAGCGCATCCTGGATTGCTTCGTCGCTAACGCTCCTCGCAATGACGGGCGTTACCCCTTCAACGGCCTTTGAAACGCGCACAACACCGCGCCCAGCGCCAGCGCGGCCGTCGAGATCGTCAGCGCGTAGGACAGGCTCCCCATCGCGTCGGTGATGGCGCCGGTGACGAACGGGCCGAGTGTTTGGCCGATGCCGAAGGTGATGGTCAGGATGCCGATCGCTTTCGGCCACGCCTCCGGCGGATAGTTGAGGCGCGCAAAAACGGTGGTGGCGGCCACCACCGGAAAGAACGACAGGCCGAACACGAACGCCGACGCCGCCAGCAGCATCGGCGATGTGCCGAGCAGCGCGATGAAGGTGCCCAGGCACGTAACGCCGATCATGATCGCCGTCGTCATGCCGCTTTCGCCGCGCGCCATCAGCCCGCGCCACAGC
This sequence comes from Afipia massiliensis, assembly GCF_014203115.1. GTDB lineage: Bacteria > Pseudomonadota > Alphaproteobacteria > Rhizobiales > Xanthobacteraceae > Afipia > Afipia massiliensis. The sequence continues at coordinate 147,074 of NZ_JACHIJ010000003.1, forward strand.
CATGGTCCCACGAACGACATCAGTCCGATCAGGCACCAGAACCCGCTCTGCGCCGCCGCGTCTCCGCCGCCGTCGCGCACATAGGCGATCATGAAGGTCATGTAGGCGATGTAACCCGCGCCGAACAGGAAATAGCCGGCGAGATAAAACGCGATCGGGCGCAGCGCGATCGATGATGTTGCGGTCGATGTTTTGGTTGCGGGAACGTCGACGGGATTCAGCAGCAGCGGAATCATCATCAGGGCCGTCAGCACGGTCAGCACCGTCCACACGATCCACCACGAGCCGGGGCCGAAATACTGCAGCAGGAACGGCGCGGCCAGTCCCGACACGATCAGGCCGGTGCCCGGGCCGGTGTAGAACAGGCTGAGCAGCACCGCCGATTTCTCAGGTCGCGATTGCGCGATGGTCGCGGCCAGCGTGCCGCCGCCGACGAATGTCGCCGCAGCCCCAAGGCCCGAGAGCAGGCGGCCGAAACTGAAAAGAATCACGTTGCCCGACAGCGCGCAGATCCCGAGCGAAACGACGCAGGCCAGCGCGCCGATCCATGTCGCGCGGAACAGGCCGACGCGGCGGATGAAGGATGCCGCGCCGAGCGCGCCGGCGAGATAGCCGATGGCGTTGACCGTGTTCATGAAGCCCGCGGTCGAATACGACCAGCCGAGCGAGTCGCGCATGTCGGGCAAGACCAGCGAATAGGCGAAACGGCCGATGCCGAGCCCGATGGCGGCGGCCAGCGAGATGATCAGGATCATGCGCATCGGATGCGCGAACGGGGTGGCGGACTCGGGGGATGTCACGGGCGGCTCCGGCAGGGGCGCCAGCTTGGCAGTTTCGGCGGTATTTGACCAATCGCGAGGCGGCAATGGTGTCTTGCCAATTCTGCAAGGGCGTTTTAGCAAGTCCGCGCACCACGCGCAGATAGTCAACAATTCAAGGCATATCGATCATGGCATCGCATAAACTCCTGCTTCTTCCCGGCGACGGTATCGGCACCGAAGTGATGGCGGAGGTGAAGCGCGTCATCGACTGGCTGGGCAAGCGCGGCATTGCCAGATTCGAGACCGAGACCGGTCTGGTCGGCGGATCGAGCTACGACGCCGACAAGGTCGCGATCACCGACGCCACCATGGCGCGGGCGCAGGCCGCGGACGCCGTGATCTTCGGCGCGGTCGGTGGTCCGAAGTGGGCGGATGTTCCTTACGAAGCGCGCCCCGAAGCGGGCCTGTTGCGGCTGCGCAAGGACATGGCGCTGTTCGCCAACCTGCGTCCCGCGATCTGCTATCCGGCGCTGGCGGAAGCCTCCAGCCTCCGGAAAGAGGTCGTCGAAGGCCTCGACATCATGATCGTGCGCGAGCTGACCGGCGGCGTGTACTTCGGCGAGCCGAAGACCATCACCGATCTCGGCAATGGCCAGAAGCGCGCCGTCGATACGCAGGTCTACGACACCTACGAAATCGAGCGCATCTCGCGCGTCGCGTTCGATCTCGCACGCAAGCGCCGCAACAAGATGACGTCGATGGAAAAGCACAACGTCATGAAGAGCGGCGTGCTCTGGAAGGAAGTCGTCACGCAGGTGCATGCGCGCGAATACAAGGACGTCGAGCTTGAGCATCAGCTGGCCGACGCCGGCGGCATGCAGCTGGTGCGCTGGCCGAAGCAGTTCGACGTCATCGTCACCGATAACCTGTTCGGCGACATGCTCTCGGATATTGCTGCGATGCTGACTGGTTCGCTCGGCATGCTGCCGTCGGCGTCACTGGGCGAGACCGATCCGAAGACCAAGAAGCGCAAGGCGCTGTATGAGCCGGTGCACGGTTCGGCGCCGGACATCGCCGGCAAGGGCATGGCCAATCCAATCGCGATGATCGCGTCGTTCGTGATGGCGCTGCGCTACTCGTTCGATCTTCAGAAGGAAGCCGACATGATCGACGCGGCGATCGCCGCGACGCTGGCCAAGGGCCTTCGCACCGCCGACATCAAGTCGGACGGCGCGAAAATCATCTCGACGTCGCAGATGGGCGAGGCGATTGTCGCGGAACTGGACTCATTGGCGGGCTGACACCATTTCGCCCTTTCGGGCGAAGTTCGTCGCTGTCTCGCCTTATGCAATTCGCCATAAAAAATGCCCGGCTCGCGCCGGGCATTTTCGTTGGGGCATGACCCCGAAAAGTGGAAACCGGTTTTCGGATCAGGTCATGCCCGATTGAAAAACGGTCGCTGACAAATCAGTAGAGCGGGAACGGGAACGGCATGCCGGTGTCCCACTGGTCGCCGAGCGGACGGCGGCTGGTGTACAGCCGGTCGATCTGCTGGCCATAGGAATAGCCGGGCGGGAAGGCGTAGTCGGTGAACTTGCGCTCGCCGGGAACAACTTCGGTGCCGGCATCGAGCCACGAGCGGCGCGTTACGTAAACGCGGGTCCGGCCACGCTGGTAGGACGAGTTGACCGCCTTGCGCGGCGGACCGTCATAGGTCGGATCGTTCTCGATGGTGCGCTTCCGGGTCTGGGCATCGGCGGCGGTTGCGCCAAGCGCGACCACTGCAACCGCAGCGCTCGCCAGCAGGAGCGCCAGAACCTTCGCGCCAGAAGACTTCAAAGCCATTATATCCTCACGGGAATTCCAATTGCGTCGCACCATACCCGCTCGGAACGGGGTGCCACAAGGACTAAAGGGCCACACTTGTTCGGCATATTGCGCGGGTCTGTCCCAAGGGGGCCGGCCACGCGCTAATCGTCCGTTTTAGAGCCGGCGGGGCGGGCGCTGCGGCCGGGTATCGGTGGTTTGTGACACCGGCTCGGCAGTGCAACGCGGCGACCGCTTCATTCGTTCCTCGAAGAAGGTCTGCGCGGCGGCGGTGGGCAGCACGCCCTTCACGCTGATGCGGTCGATCATGCAGGCCAGGGTGTGAAAATTCGGGCGCGCGCCGCTTGCTTCGCAGTACCAGCCCTTGAGATACACGGCGGTGGTGTCGAAGCGGCTGAGATAGGACACGCAGAGTTTGATCTGACCATCGGAGTTGATCTGGAAGTTCGCGGCGCGGACCGGGCCGAACCGCGTTTCGAGATCGTAGTAGGTCGTCGCTCGGCCCATGCCGGTATACGCCGTGCGCAGCAGCGGCCGCAGACTGGACATCTCCGACGAATAATCGCGGACCACCGGCGTGTCGGGACTCGACGGCATGTTGATCACGAGCGTGAAGTCGGTGTTGCGATCGTAAACCTGGCCGTATTGCAGGACATTCTGCCAGCCCCCGCTGAATCGGGCCGCGTTGGCGGTCGATGACAACCTCGTGAGTTCCGGCGCGTTGATCTGGAAAGACGCCTTGGAACTGGCGATCGACGGCTGACTGAAAAAGCTCGAGACGCGCACAACCGCGACGGCGATGAGGGCGAATGCCACGGTCCCTGCGATATAAAAGGAATAGCGTACCGCCCTGCCGGCGTGGGTGCTGATCGACATATCATTCGGACCGAAGGACATTTTCAAATTCCTGTCGTTGATCGTCTCAATTCTGTGTGAGTCCGCCGCGCAATTGCGGAGCGTCGCTGGATGCAATCCAGTTCGTTGCTGTGATGGTCGTCGGGTTGCAGCTGTGACGCCGGAGTTCGGCGCGTGCGAACAGCTCGGCCATTTTCGGATCGTTGCCCGCGGAGAGCAGGATCAGCCGGTTCAGAGTGCAGCCGACAAAGGCGTGCTGACCGGCCAGCGTATCGGCCTGACAGGCCCAACCGCTGATCCGGACGCTCGGGGTCGCGAAGGTCTTGGCAAAGCCTAGGCAGGCCTGCTTGCCGTGCGGGGCAGCCCCGCTGAAACGGATCAGCGGGACATGGCCGAATTTGGTGTCGATGAAACCGGCCGGTTCGGTCGCGTCGGTGGCCTGTCCGGCCATCCGGGCGGCGATGTCGGCGTCAACGGCGGCGAAAGCATCGAGCTCACCGCCGGGGCGGTAAATCTCGACTTCCGCGTTGGGGGCTTGGCCGGCGGTCGCGGCCCAGCGCAAGATATCCTTGCGGCCGCCTTCCGGGTGCCGGAGGATATCGTAAGCATTTGTTCTGTCGGATAAATCCAGCTTGCTGATGGCGAAGGCCGGATGCGGGCGGCTGGCCGGTGTCCAGCCGGGGGCCGAGGGGAGCGCCGGAAGTCCGGTATTGGCCGCGACCGGCACGGCGGACACCAGATCCACCGCGATGACGGCGAGCACAGCGAGGCCGCAGACATAAGCCAGAATACGGACGGCGATCGCGCTGCATTCGTCGGCGAAGCTGCGCAACGCCGGATGAATGCCGGACGCATCCGGGAGGGGCTGATCGAGCAGGATCGGGTTCATATATGACTCGTGGCGGACGTTCTGTTCCGGTCATAAAACGGGAACGAGCTTCCGCCGTGGCCATGGTCGCAAGACCTGCCGCCACTTGACGTCCAACCTGCCCCCGCAGTTGCTTCTGCGTTGTATTTGGGCCGTTTTTCGCATAGAAGCGCTCGCTCTTCCCTTCCGCAGGCTGCGGTGGCGAAGCATTTTTCTTCGGAGAGTCAACGATGGGTTACAAGGTTGCGCTAGTTGGAGCGACCGGCAACGTGGGCCGGGAAATGCTCAACATTCTGGACGAACGCAGTTTTCCGGCTGACGAGGTGGTCGCATTGGCCTCCCGCCGCAGCATGGGCGTCGAAGTGTCCTATGGCGACCGCACCCTGAAATGCAAAGCGCTGGAGCATTACGATTTCAGCGATGTCGATATCTGCCTGATGTCGGCCGGCGGAGCTGTGTCCAAGGAATGGTCGCCGAAGATCGCAGCCGCTGGCGCTGTGGTGATCGACAATTCGTCGACGTGGCGAATGGACCCCGACGTGCCGCTGATCGTGCCTGAAGTGAACGCGGACGCTGTTGCCGGCTTCACCAAGAAGGGCATCATCGCCAATCCGAACTGCTCGACGGCGCAACTCGTCGTCGCGCTGAAGCCATTGCACGACAAGGCAGTGATCAAGCGCGTGGTGGTCTCGACCTATCAGTCGGTGTCCGGCGCCGGCAAGGATGCGATGGACGAGTTGTTCTCGCAGACCAAGGCCGTCTACACCAACAGCGAACTGATCAATAATAAATTCCCGAAGCGTATCGCCTTCAACGTCATCCCGCAGATCGACGTGTTCATGGAGGATGGCTACACCAAGGAAGAGTGGAAGATGATGATGGAGACCAAGAAGATTCTTGATCCCAAAATCAAAATGTCCGCGACCTGCGTGCGCGTCCCGGTGTTCGTCGGGCATTCCGAAGCCGTCAACATCGAGTTCGAAAATCCGATCTCGGAGGACGAAGCCCGCGACATCCTGCGCACCGCGCCGGGTTGTCTCGTGATCGACAAGCGCGAGCCCGGCGGTTACGTCACGCCGTACGAAGCCGCGGGTGAGGACGCCACCTACATCAGCCGTATCCGCGAGGACGCGACGGTGGAGAACGGTCTCGTGCTGTGGTGCGTGTCGGACAATCTGCGCAAGGGTGCGGCGCTGAACGCGATCCAGATCGCGGAATGCCTCGTCAACCGCAAGCTGTTGCAGCCGAAAAAGAAAGCAGCCTGAGCAGCACTTCAGGACACGGGGGCCGGGACCAGGATGACGAACGAGCCATCTGAGCACCGGCCCGCCACTGCCGAGTATGCGCCCAATCCCGCGCTCAAGCGCGGCGAGAAGGCGTTTGAGACCGTGCTGTTCAACAGCCGCTGGCTGATGGCGCCGTTCTATCTCGGGCTCGTCGTCAGCCTCGTTGTGCTGCTGTTCAAGTTCGTCCTGCTGCTGGTCGAGTTCGTACTGCACGCGCCGGCGGCGAAGGAATCCGACATCATTCTCGGTGTGCTGTCGCTGATCGACGTGTCGCTCACCGGCAATCTCATTCTGATCGTGGTGTTCTCGGGGTACGAGAATTTCGTTTCGCGGATCGATCCGCGCGGCCATCCCGACTGGCCGGAATGGATGACCAAGGTTGATTTCGCCGGGCTGAAGCAGAAATTGCTCGCGTCGATCGTCGCGATTTCAGCAATACAGGTGCTGAAAGCCTTCATGAACATCGATGTGGCGTTCGACGCCCAGAAGCTCGGCTGGCTCGCCGGCATCCATCTTGTATTCGTCGTCTCGACGCTGCTGATCGTGTGGTCGGACAAGCTCGGCGGTCACGGCGCTGCGGACAAGGCCCACTAGCGCTTCTTCCGCCGAACGGACTTGCCGCCCGAATGCGCGTCCAGCTTTATGTCTGGGACGCTAGGGCGCTTTGATAGACGCGGCTGAATTCGTTGGTCGACTGATCGACGATGGACAGTGAGCCTTCGGCGACGCCGAAATAGGCGCCGTGCAACTGCAGTTCGCCGCTTCCGACGCGATTCTTCACGAACGGAAACGTCATCAGGTTTTCGAGGCTGCGCAGAATCGCGGCCTTCTCGATCCGCGTCACGAACTGCTGCATGGTTTCGTGGTCGCGCTGCGCGACCTTCTCGCCCGGCTTGACGAACATCGACATCCATTTGCCGATGAAGTCGCCCGGCGACAGCGGCGCGCTGTCGTCGACGAAGGCGCGAATGCCGCCGCATTGCGCGTGCCCGAGCACGACGATGTGTTTTATTTTCAGGACCTGAATCGCATATTCCAGCGCCGCCGAGACGCCGTGCGCGTTCCCGTCTGGCTGGAAGACGGGCACCAGGTTGGCGACGTTGCGCACGACGAACAATTCGCCCGGCCCGGCGTCGAAGATCACTTCCGGCGACACACGGGAATCGCAGCAGCCGATCACCATGACTTCGGGGGATTGGCCGATTTGCGACAGTTCGCGGTAGCGCGACTGTTCGGTGGGCAGGCGCTGGGTGACGAAGGTCTGGTAGCCGGTGAGCAGGTGTTCGGGAAAGGGTGACATGGGAGGCCTCGCAAATTCTTTCCTGTGTCCTTTGAATCCGAAGGACGCGACGGAACGTGCCGCAAAAACCAGCGAGCTTCGGATTCAGGACACCGGTTGGCTAACCTAGGAGCGCCGCCGGAACAAGTCTTTCGGCGGCAGGGCCGAAGTGCTACTCAGGCTGCTTCCCCAATGGAAACCCAGCCATGATCCGTCCGCGCCGCAGTGTCTTGTTCATGCCGGGTTCGAATGCACGGGCGCTCGACAAGGCGCGGAACCTGCCCTCCGACGGCGTTATTCTGGACCTTGAGGATTCCGTCGCGCCCGACGCCAAGCCGATGGCCCGCGGCCAGATCGCGGACGCCGTCGCCGCGAAGGGCTTCGGCAAGCGGGAGATCATCATCCGCATCAACAACCTGGAATCGCCGTGGTGGCAGGACGATCTGGCGATGGCCGCCGCCGCGCAGCCGGACGGAATTCTGGTGCCGAAAATCTCGAGCCCCGATGATGTGAAAAAGCTGGAGGAGCGGCTGCGCGCGCTCAAGGCCGCTCCGGCAATTTCCCTCTGGGCCATGATCGAGAGCCCGATCGCGGTTCTCTCCGCACAGCAGATCGCGGCTACGGCGCGCGAAGGCGACAAGCGGCTGGCTGGCTTCATCATGGGGCCGAACGACATCGCGCGCGAAACACGGATGCGGATGCTGCCGGGACGCGCGGCGATGCTGCCGCTGTTTACCCATTGCATCGTGGCCGCGCGGGCCGCGGGCATCGAGATTCTCGACGGTCCCTATAACGACATCAGCGACGTCGCGGGTTTCGCGAAGGAGTGCGCGCAGGGCCGCGACATGGGTTTCGACGGCAAGACGCTGATTCACCCGGGACAGATCGATGCGGCCAACGCGGCCTACACGCCGCCCGCCGAGGAGATCGCCCGCGCGCGCAAGATCATGGGCGTGTTCGATCTGCCGGAGAACGCGAACAAGGGCGTGGTTCAGCTCGACGGCCAGATGGTCGAGCGGCTGCATGTCGAAATGGCCAAGCGGACCATTGCGATCGCCGATGCGATCGCGGCCTTGAAGGTGAGTTGAGATAACGCTGCTCGTCATGCCCGGGCTTGTCCCGGGCATCCACGTCTATCTGTTTTAGAAGCCGAAGACGTAGATGGCCGGGACAAGCCCGGCCATGACATAGTTTATCAATTCGGTTGAATCACAGCCACGGACGTTCGGTTTTTTCCTTTGCCTCGAACACGTCGATCGACTTGCCCTTCTCCATCGTCAGGCCAATGTCGTCGAGACCGTTCAGCATGCAGTGCTTGCGGAACGGATCGAGGTCGAACTTGATCGTGCCGCCGTCGGGACCGCGGATTTCCTGCTTTTCAAGATCGATGGTCAGCGTGGCGTTGGCGCCGCGATCCGCATCGTCGAACAGCTTGTCGAGTTCGTCCTGCGAGACGCGGATCGGCAGGATCCCGTTCTTGAAGCAGTTGTTGTAGAAAATGTCGCCGAACGAGGTCGAGATGATGCAGCGGATGCCGAAATCTCCCAGCGCCCATGGCGCGTGCTCGCGGCTCGAGCCGCAGCCGAAGTTGTCGCCGGCCACGAGAATCTTGGCGTTGCGATAGGACGGCTTGTTGAGGACGAAATCCGGGTTCTCGCTGCCATCGTCCTTGTAGCGCTGCTCGGAAAACAGTCCCTTGCCGAGGCCGGTGCGCTTGATGGTCTTGAGATACTGCTTCGGGATGATCATGTCGGTATCGACATTGATGATCTTCAGCGGTGCCGCGACGCCTTCGAGGGTCGTAAACTTGTCCATGATGTTCCCGTGAACCGGATGTAATTCGAGCTGTTCTAAATATACCATGACTGCCGTCAAGGCTATGCACTGAGGGAGGACACATCATGAACGCCATGCACGGTTGTTCCTTGCCGAAAGCACTTCTTTTGGCGGTGGGTATCGTCATGCTGATGCCGCCCGGCAGCGCCCAGGCCGAGATGTGGTGCCGAAGGGATTTCGATCGCAACAATCCGGTCTGTGTGTTCAGCAGCGCGCGGGACTGTGTCAGAGCCGCAGGCATCATGGGCGGCGTTTGCGAGCGCGAGCCGCTGGGCCGTGCCAGCGCAGCGAAACCATGCAAGCCGTCGCACGAGGCAGGAACGGCCAGGAAACGCCGTCCTGCGGATACCGCGGCCTGCGACGCCTCCTGAGAGAGGCATGATCCCGTCGAAAGCCGGTTTCCGCATGCCGGGACCAGGCACTTAAGTCACCGAGGCCTCGATCGTTTCCATGTCGTCGTCGGACAATCCGAAATGGTGCCCGATCTCGTGCACCAGAACATGGGTGATGATGTTGCCCAGCGTCTCGTCGTGCTCCGCCCAGTAATCGAGGATCGGGCGGCGATAGAGCCAGACCATGTTCGGCATCGGGGCCACGTCGCCGCTGGAGCGGAACGGCAGGCCGACGCCCTGAAACAGCCCGAGCAGGTCGAATTCGCTCTGGGCCTTCATTTCCTCGAGCACTTCGTCCGAGGGGAAATCATCGATCTGGATGATGACGCCCTCGCACAGCGCGCGGAAATGTTTCGGCAGCCGCGCGAACGCGTCATGCGCGATGGCTTCCATGTCGGCAAGGCTGGGGGATTTCGCGGTTGGCCACATCGGTCTTGTTTAGAAGGCTTGGCCGCCGGGGCCAAGGGGGCGGGGGATCAAGGAACGACGGGACGCCGCCGTGCCGGAGACACGCCTGTTGACGCGCGCGTCCTGATCGGAGACTTTGCCGCCCGTCGATTGGAAAGAGTACGGGACGGCGCTTCATGATGCGGGCAGGGACTTCGGCCATTCTCTCCGGTCTCTTGGGCCTTTTCGCAGGGCTGGTTGTTATGGCTCTTCCAGCGAGCGCGCAGGCGCAATCGACGGCGACTCACGTCAAGACCAGTGGTCACGGGCTCACGGCAGACGAATTTTCTGCGCAGAGCCGCGAGGTCGTTCGGCGCACACCACGCCGCGTTCGGATTTATCGCGGTTCGACCTATCCCGGCCCGAATTCCAAGCGCGTCTGCAACGCCTACTACGAGCAGGAATACCGCCCGAGCGGAACGGTGATCGTGCCGCGCATGAACTGCTACTGGAGCGGCTAACGCGCTTCAGTTTTCCACGCGCGCCGATTGTGCTGACGGCGATAACCACAGCGCATCATCCATCGGCGACGACTGTCACCGCAATTTATCGGAAAGCTTTGCCGCTGCGGCACCGCGAACGGCGGTCGCTTGCGCGACCATGGCGATACCTTGTGCTGACGAAATTGTGAAACGGCGCGCCGACTGGTTTTCCCGCGCACGCCGCGTGCCTGCCAATGCGTTCATCAATGCGGCACGGACATTCAGGACGCATTCACGTCGCTCTTCCTAGCCTGACCTCAACGTATTCAGGTGAAGGTAATGCGATGCGCCGGAATTCGTTTGAGATCTGCACATCAAGGAGACTGTTCATGAAGATGAATATCAGAACCATGTTTGGACTTGCGGCCATCGCCGGCCTGCTGGCGGTCGCAGTGCCGGGCGATCGCGCTCAGGCGATGTCGCTGATTAACCCGGGCACCAGTTCGGCGGCGAAACAGGCCTCCGAGACCATGACGACGGATGTGCACTGGCGCCGGCATCATCATCACGGGCACCGCCATCACGGCTGGCATCGTCCTCATGGTTGGCACGGACACCACGGCTGGCACCGGCGGCATCATGGCTGGCACGGACACCATGGTGGGCACGGGCATCGCCACTGGTATCGCCGCCACTGGTCCTGATTGACGCTTCGGCCGGAGCAGCAGCATGATCAGGCACGGTGACGATTGATGTCATGATCTTGCTGCAAACCCGACGTCAATCTCGGTCCAGGCGAGGCCGCGTTGGCGGCTTCGTCCGGGTCGCGCGTCAGCCGGCGCCGTTAAGACGAAATGAAACGGAAATCGGCAATGCGCGTTATCTTCAATGTGTCGAGCAACGATCGGAGGAGAACTGCAATGAGAAAGCTTGTGGGAGTCGCGGCCGTCGCTGCCGCTCTTTCATTGGCCGGCTGGATGACGCTCGTACCCGCGAGCGCCGCGCCGCCGGTCTCGCCTGGCCATGATGCGCGACTGGCGGATGAAGCCAAGCCGACGGATGTGAGCTCACGCCGCCGCTACTACCGGCGCTACGGCCACTATTATGGCCCGCGCTATTACCGGCCGTATTATCGCCCCTACTACCGGCCGTATTACGGCTATGGGTATGGCTATCGTCCGTACTACCGTCCCTATTATCGGCCGGCCTACTATCGGCCCTATGGCTACGGCTATCCGTACGGAGGATATGGCTATGGTCGTGGTTATGGCTACGGCGGTCCCCGTTTCAGCATCGGCTTCGGCTGGTAATCCGGACAAGACGCAAAAAGAAACAGGCGCCCGAAAGGACGCCTGTTTTTTGTTTGATCGATCGTTATCGCTGCGGCTGGTTCAGGTCGCGTGCCACTCGCGGATATCAACGAAGTGTCCGGCGATGGCCGCGGCTGCCGCCATGGCGGGCGACACCAGATGGGTGCGGCCCTTGAAGCCCTGTCGGCCTTCGAAGTTGCGGTTCGAGGTCGAGGCGCAGCGTTCTTCCGGCGACAGCTTGTCGGGATTCATCGCAAGGCACATCGAGCAGCCCGGCTCGCGCCATTCGAAGCCGGCCTTGATGAAGATCTTGTCGAGCCCTTCGGCCTCGGCCTGCTCCTTCACAAGACCCGAGCCCGGCACGATCATCGCATTGAGGTTGCCGTTGACGTGATGACCAGCGACCACTTTCGCGGCGGCGCGCAGATCCTCGATGCGCCCGTTGGTGCAGGAGCCGATGAAGACGCGGTCGAGCTTGATGTCGGTGATCTTCGTGCCGGCCTTGAGGCCCATGTAGTCGAGCGCGCGCTGCTTCGAGAGCCGCTTGGCTTCATCCGCGATCTTCTCGGGGTCCGGCACGAAGCCTGAGATCGACACGACGTCCTCGGGCGATGTGCCCCAGGTCACGATCGGCGGCAGCTTCGCGGCATCCAGCCGGATCTCGTGATCGAAGTATGCCCCGTCGTCGGTGCGCAGCGTCTGCCAGTAACGCATCGCGGCATCCCATGCGGCACCTGTCGGCGCCATCGGGCGGCCCTTCAGGAATTCGTAGGCCTTCTCGTCCGGCGCGATGAGGCCGGCGCGCGCGCCGCCTTCGATCGACATGTTGCAGACCGTCATGCGACCTTCCATTGACAGCGAGCGGATCGCGTCACCGGCGTATTCGAGCACGTAGCCGGTGCCGCCTGCGGTGCCGATCTCGCCGATGATCGCGAGAATGATGTCTTTCGCGGTGACGCCGTCGGGCAACGTGCCGTCGACGGTGGCGCGCATGTTCTTGGCTTTCTTCTGGATCAGCGTCTGGGTGGCAAGCACGTGCTCGACCTCCGACGTGCCGATGCCGTGCGCCAGTGCGCCGAATGCGCCATGCGTCGAGGTGTGGCTGTCGCCGCAGACGATCGTGCTGCCGGGCAGCGTGAAGCCCTGCTCCGGACCGATCACGTGCACGATGCCCTGACGCTTGTCGTGCTCGTTGAAATATTCGACGCCGAACTCGCGTGCGTTCTCCGCGAGCGTAGCGATCTGCTCGGCGCTTTCCGGATCTGGGTTGGGCTTGGAGCGATCGGTGGTCGGGACGTTGTGGTCCACCACGGCGAGCGTCTTCTGCGGCGCGCGAACCTTGCGGCCGGTGTTGCGCAATCCTTCGAACGCCTGTGGCGAGGTAACCTCGTGAACAAGATGGCGGTCGATGTAGAGCAGGCAGGTGCCGTCGGGCTGCTCATCAACCAGATGGTCGTTCCAGATCTTGTCGTAGAGAGTCGTCGCTTTGGCCATTTTCGTCGTCCGATTTAACTGCCCGGATGGGTGTTTAGGGGCCTTCAGGCCGCCGGTAGCACAGGCGGCCTTTTTACTCGCTTAACTTTCAAGGGGAAAGTATCCTGGTGTCCTGAATCCGAAGTTCGCCCTCATTTTACAGGGCGCTCCATAGCGAACTTCGGATTCAAAAGGACACCAGCAATTATAGATTCTAGTGTGGCTTTGGTTCGCAAGTCCGCAGATGACCGAGCTGCGGAAATGATGCGGACTTGCGAACCGCCACACTAGGCAGATAATAGCTTACGCAGGATGGCACAATGTCTCCACGCCCGCCGGTTGCACCGTATCTGACCGTTTCGCCAGCCGCCGGCGCGATTGCCTTCTACACCGCCGCTTTCGACGCCAAACAGAAGGCGCTGATGCCGGCGATGGACGGGTTGCGCATTCTGCACTGCGAACTCGAGATCAACGGCGGCGCGCTGTTTCTGTCCGACGCGTTTCCTGAATTCGGCACCGCACGCACACCACTGCCGGGGGAACCGGTGACGATGTCGATCAGCCTCGAGTTCGGAACGGGTGAACAGGTCGACGAGGTGTTTACGCGCGCCACCAAATTAGGGGCGAAAGGCGAGGTCACGCCGACCTACTCGTTCTGGGGCACGCGGACTGCGATCGTGCGCGACCCGTTCGGCCATCGCTGGATCATGAACGGGCCGCTGAAGCAGAAATAGGCGCTGCCGAACCCGATTCAGACAACAAAAAAGCGCGGCGATGAGCCGCGCTTTTTACGTAGTTCATCAAGCGCTGCGCGATTACTTGCCCGAAGCGACCTTGAGCGCTTCCTTTTCGCGGTTGTCCTGCTTTTCGACGATGCGCGCCGACTTGCCGCGCAGACCGCGCAGGTAATACAGCTTGGCGCGACGCACCTTGCCGCGGCGCACGAGCTTGATCGAGTCGATCATCGGCGAGTAGATCGGGAACACGCGCTCCACGCCTTCGCCGTAGGAAATCTTGCGGACGGTGAAGCTCTCGTGGATGCCACCGCCGTTGCGGCCGATGCAAACGCCTTCATAGGCCTGCACGCGCGAACGCTCGCCTTCGACAACCTTGACGTTGACGATGACGGTGTCGCCCGGACCGAAATCGGGAATCGTCTTTCCGGCGGAAAGCTTTTCCAGCTGTTCCTTGTCGATTTCTTGAATGATGTTCATCACAAAACTCCATCGGCGGCGCGCCCGGAAGGGGCTGCGCGGAAATTCGTATCCAGCACGTGCACGGATTGGCCGGTCGTATACGCCATAGCCGCCCCGTTGTCACCCTTTCGTCGTGTCTTTTCGTGACCTTGGAGCGACGTTCTGGGCGATTCTGGCCGTCCAGAGGTCCGGCCGCCGGGTCTTGGTCAGGGCTTCGGCCTCCGCCCGCCGCCAGGCCGCGATTCGGGCATGGTCGCCCGACACCAGCACGTCGGGGATAGTCTGGCCCTCGAACTCCTGCGGGCGGGTATACTGGGGGTATTCCAGTAGTCCATCCGAGAAACTCTCGTCCGTTCCGGAGCTTAGCTTCCCCATAACGCCCGGCAGAAGGCGGATGCAGGCGTCCAGGAGGGCCAGCGCTGCGATTTCGCCCCCCGAGAGAACATAGTCCCCGATGGACACTTCCTCGAGCCCACGGGCTTCGATGACCCGCTGATCGATCCCCTCGAATCGGCCGCAGACAATCAGCGGCCCGGGGCCGGCCGCGAGTTCCGTCACCTTTTTCTGGGTCAACGGAGCGCCGCGCGGGCTCATCAGGAGGCGCGGGCGGTCCGGAGCAATGTCGGCGGCGTCGATGGCCGCTGCCAGCACGTCGGCGCGTAGCACCATGCCGGGTCCGCCGCCGGCCGGGGTGTCGTCCACGCTGCGGTGTTTGTCGGTGGCGGCGTCGCGGATGTCTCGCGCATCGAGCGCCCACAGGTTCGATGCCAGAGCCTTGCCCGCGAGGCTGATGCCAAGCGGGCCGGGAAACATCTCCGGAAACAGCGTGAGCACGGTGGCGCGCCACATGGTTCGGGTATCCCGTTCAGATATCCGCGTCGCGCGGAGAATCGCCTTCGATCTCTTGCGGCATCACGATCACCACATGGCCGCCGGTGAGATCGACTGTCGGCACCACGGCGTCGGTAAACGGCAGCAGCAATGTCGAGCCTTGCGGCGGCGCGATTTCGATGATGTCGCCCGCGCCGAAATTATGGATGGCGAACACCTTGCCGATCTCGGTGCCCGCCGGATCGAGCGCGCGCAGTCCGATCAGGTCGGTGTGGTAGTATTCGCCTTCGTCCGTCTCGGGAAGTTTGCCGCGATCGATGTAAAGCTCAAGGCCGTTGATGCGTTCGGCGTCTTCGCGGGTCGCGATGCCCTTGAGCACGGCGACCAGATGATCCTTGGCGATACGGGCGCGCACCACTTCGAACTGGCGCGTGCCGTCCTTGGTCGAGAGCGGGCCGTAATCGATCACCGCCATCGGGTCTTCGGTGAACGGCCACAGCCTGACCTCGCCGCGCACACCGTGCGCGGCGCCGATTCTTGCAACACAGATCGGCGCCGCTTTTGTCATTTAGCGGCGTTATGCCTTGGCGGCGGCTTCGGCGGCAGCCTTGCGCTCCTTGCGCGGAACGGCCTTCTCCGGATTGTTGCGCACGGTGCGCTTGGCAACGCCGGCGGCGTCGAGGAAGCGCATCACGCGGTCCGACGGCTGTGCGCCCTTGGCGAGCCAGGCCTTGACCTTCTCCATATCGAGCTTGAGGCGCAGCTCGTTGTCCTTCGGCAGCAGCGGGTTGAAGTAACCGAGACGCTCGATGAAGCGGCCATCGCGCGGGAAGCGCGAGTCGGCGACGACGACGTGATAGACCGGGCGCTTCTTGGTGCCTGCGCGGGCAAGGCGGATAACGACTGACATTCTATTCTCCGTTGGTGTGTTTGAATTTCGTGAAAACTGTTTCGGCTATTTCTTCTTGCCGATCCCCGGAAATCCGCCGAGGCCTGGCAAAGTCGGTTTTCCCAGGCCCGCAAGACCTGAAGGTCCGCCTGGGAAATCTTTCGGCAGCGATGGCGCGCCTTGCGGAATTCCGCCGGGCATCTTCGCAGCCAGTTCTTTCATCGCGTCGGCCGACGGCATGCCGCCGCCGCCAAAGCCCATCGCCTGCGCCATGCCTGCGAGCGGGCCGCGCTTGCCCTGCCCCATGGCCTTCATCATGTCGGCCATGTTCCGGTGCATCTTGAGCAGCTTGTTGACTTCCTCGACCTTGAGGCCCGCGCCGGCGGCGATGCGCTTTTTACGGCTGGCCTTGAGGATGTCGGGATTCTTGCGCTCATCGCGCGTCATGGAATCGATCACCGCCATCTGACGCTTCACGACCTTGTCGTCGAGATTCGCGGCGGCGATCTGGTTCTTCATCTTGGCGATGCCGGGCATCATGCCCATCAGCCCGCCGAGGCCGCCCATGGTCTGCATCTGCGCAAGCTGATCGCGCAGGTCGGCAAGGTCGAACTTGCCCTTGCGCATCTTCTCGGCGACGCGCGCGGCTTTCTCGGCATCGATATGCGCCGCCGCCTTCTCGACGAGGGAGACGACGTCGCCCATGCCGAGGATGCGGCCTGCGATCCGCGAGGGATGAAAATCTTCCAGCGCGTCGGTCTTTTCGCCGGTGCCGATCAGTTTGATCGGCTTGCCGGTGACGGCGCGCATCGACAGCGCAGCGCCGCCGCGTCCGTCGCCGTCCACGCGCGTCAGCACGATGCCGGTGAGGCCGACGCGCTGATCGAAGGCGCGCGCCAGATTGACGGCGTCCTGACCGGTCAGCGAATCGGCGACCAGCAGCACTTCATGAGGGTTAGCGGCGGTTTTCACCTCCGCGGCTTCCGTCATCATCTCTTCGTCGAGGGTGGTGCGGCCCGCGGTGTCGAGCAGCACGATGTCGTAACCGCCGAGCTTGCCCGCCTGCAGCGCGCGCTGCGCGATCTGCACCGGCTTCTGGCCTGCGACGATGGGCAGCGTTTCGACCGACAGATCGCGGCCCAGAACTGCGAGCTGCTCCTGCGCGGCCGGGCGATAGACGTCGAGCGACGCCATCAGAACTTTTTTCTTGTCGCGCTGGGTGAGACGACGCGCCAGCTTCGCGGTGGTGGTGGTTTTGCCGGAGCCCTGCAGACCGACCATCATGATCGCGACCGGAGCCGGCGCATTGAGATCGATTTGCTGGCCGTCGGAGCCCAGCGTTGCGACCAGTTCGTCGTGGACGATCTTGACGACCATCTGGCCGGGGGTCACCGACTTGACCACGGTGGCGCCGATCGCCTGCTCGCGGACCTTGTCGATGAACGAGCGCACCACGTCGAGCGCGACGTCGGCCTCGAGCAGGGCGCGGCGCACCTCGCGCATGGCGGCGTCGACATCGGCTTCCGACAGCGCACCGCGCCGCGTCAGCCGATCGAGAATGCCTCCAAGCTTTTCCGACAGATTGTCGAACATGGCCGCGCTGTATCCCGTTGCTCATGTCCCAATGGGGACGTGAAATTCCAAACACTTTTACGCCCGAGGGCGCACAGCGCTGTCGGGCGTTGGCCTCCGGCATCCAGTGCCGGGCGGCGGGTCGAAAAGAACGTCTTTCCGAGAAGTGCCGGGGTTAAACCCCCCGGAGCCCGAAAAGTCAAGAAAGGACCGAAAAAGGCTGATTCTGGGGCAGGTTGCGATGTACCGTCCGGGAACCTAACTGTTGCCACGATGGGCCGTTTCGGGCCTTTTGGACCCTATGAACGTCACCCGCCGCCGTGTTTTTGGTCTGCTTGCCGGCGCTGCGGTCGCCGTGGGCCTGCCATCTGTCTGGATTTCCAGCATGAAAACCTATGCCGGGCCGTTGTCCGATCATTTCGACGGAACATATTTTTTCGACCCCGATGGATCGCCGCCGAAGAAGCTCTGGGAGGTGCTGCGCTGGCAGATCACCAAACAGGCCGCAAAATGGCCGGAACGTGCGCCGTCGCCCTATGCCGATACCCCGCCGCCGCAGGTCACCGGAGAGAAGGTGCGGTTTTCCTATGTCGGTCACGCAAGCTGGCTGATCCAGACCGCGGGCCTCAACATCCTGGTCGATCCTGTGTGGTCGGAGCGCGCATCGCCGGTGAGCTTTGCCGGGCCGAAGCGGGTCAACGATCCGGGTATCGACTTCGACAAGCTGCCGCCGATCGACGTGGTGCTGGTGTCGCATGGGCACTACGACCATCTCGACGTCCGGACTCTGTCAAAGCTCGTTGCGAAATTTTCGCCGCGCGTGATCACACCGCTCGGCAACGATGTGACGATGGCGTCGAACGACGCGGCGATCCGCGCCGAAGCCTTTGACTGGAACGAGCGCGTTGAGATCGGCAATGGCGTGGCCGTCACACTGGTGGCGACGCGCCACTGGACCGCGCGCGGGTTGTTCGATCGCAACAAGGCGCTGTGGGCGAGCTTCGTGCTGGAGACCCCGGCCGGAAAACTCTACCTCGTCGCCGATTCCGGTTACGGCACCGGCGCGCATTTCCGGCGTGTCCGCGAAACGCACGGTCCGCTGCGCGCGGCGATCCTGCCCATCGGGGCCTATGAGCCGCGCTGGTTCATGCGCGAGATGCACATGAACCCCGAGGATGCCGTGAAGGCGCTGGCCGACTGCGGGGCCGAGATGGCGCTGGCGCATCATCACGGCACGTTTCAGCTGACCGACGAGGCCATCGACGCGCCGGTCAACGATCTGGCGACGGCGCTCGATGCGGCGGGCGTTCAGCGCGACAAGTTCGTCGCGCTGAAGCCGGGCCAGGTGTTCGAGATCTAGCTCAGGCTTCTAACTCGTCATGGCCGGATTTATTCCGGCCAACCACGTCTTACTTTTCCGTGGCAAAGACGTGGATGCCCGGGACAAGCCCGGGCATGACAACTGAGTGGATTGCTTCGTCGCAAAAGCGCTCCTCGCAATGACGAGGTTTACTGAGCTTTCGGCTTGATCTCGTAGGACACGCTGACCGAGACGCGCAGCGTTTCCTGGCCCTGCGCCACCGGCGCGGAGGCGGCCATGTCCGCCGCCATCTTGCGATACGGCATCGGGCCCGGCGCGGTTTCTTCCGAGATGCTGATCGGCGCGCCGATCGAGATGTTCGCAGCCTTGGCGTAGATTTCAGCCTTGCGCCTGGCGTCTGCGATGGCTTCCGAGCGCGCGTCGTCCAGCAGCTTTGAGGCCTTCGACACCATGAAACTCATGCCGCTGATCTCGTTGGCGCCGGCGCCCACCAGCACGTCGATGGTGTCGGCGACTTTGGTGATGTCGCGAATGGTGACGGTGACGCGGTTGCTCGCGCGGTAGCCGACAATCAGGAACGGCGCGTTGGCGTTGCGGTTCGGCGCGCTTTGCGGCGACAGCGACAGGCGCGAGGTCTGAATGTCCTTCTCGGCAATGCCGGCGTTCTTCAGTGCCTGTAAGACGCCGCCCATTGCCTTGTTGTTGGCCTCGGAGGCCTCGCGCGCGGTCTTTGCCTCGGTGGTGACGCCGCTGTCGATCTGCGCCAGATCCGGCGGCACGGAGATCGAGGCTTCGCCGGTGACCGAAACCGTTGGCGGCAGTGTTTGTCCAGACGCAGACGAGGCCATGGCGGCAAGGGCTATCGCGGCGATGACGGTGCGGGCGCGCATTCTGAAACTCCAGATTCTGATTGAGCAGCGGTTCTACCTGAGCGGCAGTTTTACTTGAGTGGAACGAACACGTTGATGACGAGCTTGTCTTCCGTCGTCGTCAGCGGATCGGTGACGTATTCCTCGATGAACGTATCCTTCGCTTCCTGTTTCTTCTCGTCGAGGTGGTTGGTGATCGCTTCATAGGTGTTGTCCATGTTGTCGTAGGAGCCGCGATGGACGAATTTCAGCGTCGGGCCTTCGGGCGACATGCCGATGCTCATGCCCCTGGCGAGATTCTTCGGATCCTGGTCGACCGGAATTTCGGCCTGGTAGGTGAAGCCCGCGTCGTCGGTCGAGGTGTAGACGATCAGCGATGAGCCCGCAGGCTTGATGCCCTGCTTGTCGAGAAACCCCGACAGCGTTTTCAGCGATCCCACCAGCGTCTCGAAGGCGTTGTCCCAGGTCGCGCTGCCTTTCAGGATCACGACTTTTCTCGCGGTCAGGGTCTGCTGCTCGCCGAACTGATCGGAGGCATTCGGTGCGGCTGGCGCGGGCGATGGGGCCTCGGCCGCAGGAGTTGATTGATTGGCCGGTGGGGTCGCAGGGGTTTGCGCGGCTGCCGGAGCTTCGGCTGCGGGCGCTGCCGGGGTTGCCGTTGAAGCTGACGGAGCAGGCGTCGCCGGTGCGGCAGGAGGCGCGTCAGCAGTTGCCGCCGGCGCGGCGGAAGGGGCAGGCGCTGGCGTTGGAGCCGGCGGGGCTGCAGCGGTTGGACTGGCCGGCGGCGACTGGACCGGCCCCGTCACCGATCCGATCGGCATTTTGGTCCAGACCGCGGCGGCGACGACCAGCGCCAAGGCGACCAGGATGGCAACACGGGTATTACTCATTCGATGGTCTCCGAGGCGTCAGCGGGGGGATAAACTTGTCCGACGGCGAAGCGGAAACAGGTTATCACGAACCGCTCGGGACTGGCATGCGTTGGAAACTGGGCAATCGCGAGGCATGTTTTCGTCAGGACCGATGCTCTGGCCAAGTCGCCCGGCATTCGCCATATAGGCTGGGATCATGAGCACGCTCGCCAACCATAGCTTCGCCAAGATGAACGGCATCGGCAACGAGATCGTTGTTGTCGACCTGCGCGATTCTGCCGCGACTGTCACCCCCGATGAGGCCCGCGCGGTCGCGTCGCCCGCAGGCGTGCCCTATGACCAGTTGATGGTGCTGCATCCGCCGCGCGTCCGGGGCACCAGCGCCTTCATCCGCATCTACAACAATGACGGCTCGGAGGCCGCGGCCTGCGGCAACGGCATGCGCTGCGTCGCGCGGCAGGTGTTCGAGGAAACCGGCGCGAATGCGCTGACGTTCGAGACCCGCGCGGGTCTTCTGAACTGCTGGGCGGGACCGTCTCCCGGTCTTTATACGGTCGACATGGGCATGCCGAAGTTCGGCTGGCAGGACATTCCGCTGGCGGAGGAATTCCGCGACACGCGCTACATCGAATTACAGATTGGGCCGATCGACGCGCCGATCCTGCATTCGCCGTCGGTGGTCAGCATGGGCAATCCGCATGCGATCTTCTGGGTCGACGATATCCAGGCTTACGATCTCGAACGCTTCGGGCCGCTGCTCGAAAATCATCCGATTTTCCCGGATCGCGCCAACATCACGCTCGCCCATGTCGTGGACCGCGAGCACATCGTCATGCGCACATGGGAGCGCGGCGCCGGTCTGACCAGGGCCTGCGGTTCGGCCGCCTGCGCGACCGCAGTGGCTGCTGCGCGGCTGAAGCGCACCGAGCGCACGGTTCACATGACGCTGCCCGGCGGCGACCTCACCATCGAATGGCGCGCGCAGGACGATCACGTTCTGATGACCGGTCCTGCGGCGTTCGAGTTCGAAGGGCGTTTCGACCCGGCGCTGTTCGCTACCCGCGTCGCCTGAGATGGCCGTCGATGTCGTCACCTTCGGCTGCCGCCTGAACGCATTCGAGTCGGATGTGATCCGGCGCGAGGCGGAAAGCGCGGGCCTTCAGGACACCATCGTCGTCAACACCTGCGCGGTGACCAACGAGGCCGTCGCCCAGGCCCGCCAGACCATCCGAAAACTCCGGCGCGATCGGCCCGATGCGCGCATTGTGGTTACGGGCTGTGCAGCGCAGACCCAGACCCAGATGTTCGCGCAGATGGTTGAGGTCGATCGCGTGCTGGGCAACGACGACAAGATGCGCAGCGCCGCGTGGCGCGACACCCGCGCCGCATTCGAGGTACCGGGAGAAAAAATCGCCGTCTCTGACATCATGGCGGTCACCGAGATGGCGCCGCATCTGGCCGCCGGATTCCAGCGCGGCCTGCCGCGTGTGTTCGTGCAGGTGCAGAACGGCTGCGACCATCGCTGTACCTTCTGCATTATCCCCTATGGCCGCGGCAATTCGCGCTCCGTTGCGATGGGCGCCGTGGTCGATCAGGTGCGGGCGCTGACCGAAGCGGGTCACGCCGAGATCGTGCTGACCGGCGTGGATCTGACCAGCTATGGCGCGGATTTGCCGGGTGCGCCCAAACTCGGGACGCTGACGAAGCAGATCCTCAAGCACGTTCCGGACCTGAAGCGGCTGCGGATTTCGTCGATCGATTCCATCGAAGCCGACCGCGATCTGCTCGATGTCATCGCAACCGACGAGCGGTTGATGCCGCATCTGCATCTGTCGCTGCAGGCCGGCGACGATCTCATTCTCAAGCGCATGAAGCGGCGGCACTCGCGCGCCGATGCCATCGATTTCTGCCGGCAGGTGCGCCGGTTGCGGCCGGACATCGCGTTCGGCGCGGACATCATCGCGGGCTTCCCCACTGAGACCGAAGAGATGTTCGCGCGCTCGCAGGACCTCGTGGACGAATGCGATCTGACATTCCTCCATGTGTTTCCTTATTCACCGCGTCCCGGTACGCCGGCGGCGCGGATGCCGCAGATGGATGGCCGCGTGATCAAGGATCGCGCGCGGCGGCTGCGCGCAAACGGCGAAGCCGCGCTGCGACGGCGGCTTGCGTCGGAGGTCGGAACCTCGCGCGACGTCCTGATCGAAAGCGCGACTCAGGGACGCACAGAGCATTTTATTCCCGTCGCGGTGACGGGTGGCATACAAGGCGCTGTGCATGCGCTCAGAATCACAGGTCACGATGGCGCGCGCCTGATTGCGTAAGAATCAGGCGAGTTGCAGCCGCCTTGTTATCTTCAAATTGCGTTGCAATTGATGTATTGAGTTTACCATGCATCAAGGCTGCACCCGCAAAAGCGCGGGATAACTTTTCAGAGCAACGATCTTCATGGTCGTTGCAAAGTATCTGATGCTTGAGGAGAAATTCCATGTCGCTCGATTCCGATGTGATCGTTGATCGCCGCCGTATTCGCCGCAAGCTGACGTTCTGGCGCGTGGTGGCGGCACTGGGAGTCATTGCCGCGGTGGTTGCCATCGCGGCATTTGTGTCGCCTTCGGCGCGCACCGCGGTCACCGGATCGAATGCGATCGCGCGGGTGAAGATCGACGGCTTGATCCGCAGCGATCAGACTCGTGTCGAGGCGCTGGAGCGGCTGGAGAACTCATCCGCGGTGGCGGTCATCGTCCACATCAACTCACCCGGCGGCACGACGGCCGGTTCGGAACAGCTCTTTGACGCATTGACCCGCCTCAAGGCGAAGAAGCCGCTGGTCGTGGTGGTGGAAGGTCTCGCCGCGTCGGGCGGATATATCGCCGCACTGGCATCGGACCAGATCATCGCCCAGCAAACCTCGCTGGTCGGGTCGATCGGTGTGCTGTTCCAGATTCCGAATGTGACGGATCTGCTCAAGACCGTCGGCGTCAAGGTCGAGGAAGTGAAGTCGTCGCCGCTCAAGGCGGCGCCCAACGGCTACGAGCCCACCAGTCCCGAAGCGCGCGCCGCGCTCGATTCGCTGGTGAAGGATTCCTATGCCTGGTTTCGCGGGCTTGTGAAGGATCGCCGCGGCATGGATGACGCAACGTTGCAGACCGTGGCGGATGGCCGCGTGTTCACAGGCCGTCAGGCAGTGGGTCTCAAGCTGGTCGATCAGCTTGGCGACGAGAAAACCGCTGTGGCGTGGCTGGTCGCGCAAAAGAAAGTCGGCGCGGGCGTCCCGGTGAAGGATTTCAAGCTCTCTCCGCGCTTCGGCGACATGACTTTCCTGCGGGCGACCGCATCCGTCGCTCTCGATGCGATGGGGCTGGGAGCGCTTTCGCGGCAGTTTGAGCTGTCCGGCGTCAGTCAGGCCGTCGACCGCTTCGGTCTCGATGGCATGCTCGCGCTGTGGCATCCATCAGCTGCAAACTGAGTGTGATGAATCCGGTTTCAGTCGTTCTTCACCGCATTGCGGTGACGGGACCAACAACGAAATCCGGCGTTTGTCACGCGATTTAGCCTCGTCCTGCTTTGAATTAGCGACTTGACAGTCCAGCGCTTTTTCAAGGAAATGTCTAACCGCACGTCACGGGCCCCATACTCAATGATCAAATCCGAACTCGTTCAGCGCATCGCCGAGCACAACCCGCATCTTTATCAGCGGGATGTCGAGAACATCGTGAACGCAATTCTCGACGAAATCGTTGCAGCGCTCGCACGCGGCGACCGCGTAGAACTGCGTGGTTTCGGGGCTTTTTCGGTAAAGCACCGCCCTGCGCGCGCAGGCCGCAATCCGCGCACTGGCGCGCATGTTCCTGTCGAGCAGAAGAGCGTGCCGTTCTTCAAGACCGGCAAGGAAATGCGCGAGCGGCTCAACCGCGACGAGGCGGGGGACCCAGCCGCGGCGACCTGATCCGGCGGGCTGTAACGATTCCAAAGAGCGGTCGCTCACATTTCGTCGCGCTGCCTTGAGTGAGAATCTGTCGCGAGGACGCCATGCTCCGGAAAATTTTCAACGTCCTGGTGATCCTGCCGCTCGCGATCCTGTTCGTCGTGTTCGCGGTTGCGAACCGCCACATCGTCACGCTGTCGTTCGATCCGTTCAACTCCAGCGACCCTGCGCTCGGCGTTTCGCTGCCGCTGTTCGTTGTCATCATCGTCGTCGCCATGTTCGGGGTCGTCGCCGGAGGTGTCGCGACCTGGTTCGGCCAGCGCCACTGGCGCCGCGCCGCCCGGCTGCATGAGGCGGATGCGCGTCATGCCCGCGCCGAACTGGCGGCCCAGCGGGAGCGGGCACTGGCTGCGGCGGCCCGTGAGGGACAGGTTCCGGCGCTGAGCCCCGGTCTGGCCCCGCAATATCTGGCCATCGGGCGAGACAAGCACGGCGCGGCGTTGTAGAACCCGCCGATCACCCAAAAGCCTGCGGCCTGACGTTTTGAACTCCGGCCTGTGGCGGAACCAGCCCTGAGACCATGGCACTTGCGGTAAAAATTTGCGGCCTGTCCACGCGCGAGACCCTCGAGGTCGCGCTGGATGCTGGTGCCGACATGGTGGGCTTCGTGTTTTTCGAGGCCTCGCCCCGCCACGTTACGTTGGGCACCGCGCGCGAACTCGGACGGCTGGTGAAGGGCCGCGCCATCAAGGTGGTGTTGACGGTCGATGCCGACGACGCCACGCTTGAGAACTGCATCGACGCCGTGCAGCCGGGATTGCTGCAGCTTCACGGCTCGGAAAGCGTCGCGCGGGTGCGCGACATCAAGCAGAAATTCGGACTGCCGGTGATGAAGGTGCTGTCCGTCGCGACAGCCGCCGATCTGGCTGGCCTTCCCGGTTATGCGGCGGTGGCCGACCGCATCCTGTTCGATGCGCGCGCGCCGAAGGACGCCACCCGCCCCGGCGGTCTCGGCGTGCCGTTCGACTGGCACCTTCTTGAAGACATCAAATTGACGATCCCGTTCATGGTGGGCGGCGGGCTCAACGCTAACAACGTCGCCGAGGCGATCCGTGTGACCTGTGCCGGCGGTGTCGATGTGTCGTCGGGCGTGGAAAGCGCGCCGGGTGTGAAAGATCCCGATATGATCCGTGCCTTCATTCGCGCCGCGCGCGAGGCGGCTTCTCTTTCTCTCGGAACCGCTTCCAATGCATAGCGAGAGCGCGACATTTCAACAGCCGTCATGCCCGGGCTTGTCCCGGGCATCCACGTCTGTTTTTCAACATGGTCAGCAAGACGTGGATGGCCGGAATAAATCCGGCCATGACGAAGGACAATCATGAGTCTCGCAAAACCCAATTCCTTCCGCTCCGGCCCCGACGAGCGCGGGCACTTCGGCATTTTCGGCGGACGTTATGTCGCCGAAACGCTGATGCCGCTGATCCTCGATCTGGAAAAAGCCTATGCGGATGCCAAGGCCGATCCGTCGTTCCAGAAGGAAATGAACGGTTACCTCAAGGACTATGTCGGCCGGCCGTCGCCGCTGTATTTCGCAGAACGCCTCACGGAACATCTCGGCGGCGCGAAGATCTACTTCAAGCGCGAAGAGCTGAACCACACCGGCTCGCACAAGGTCAACAACGTGCTCGGCCAGATCATGGTCGCGCGCCGCATGGGCAAGAAGCGCATTATCGCGGAAACCGGCGCGGGCCAGCACGGCGTCGCGACCGCGACGCTGTGCGCGCGCTTCGGACTTGAATGCATCGTGTATATGGGTGCGGTCGATGTCGAGCGGCAGCAGCCGAATGTGATCCGCATGGAAATGCTGGGCGCGAAGGTCGTGCCGGTGCAGGTCGGCGCGCGCACGCTGAAGGATGCGATGAATGAAGCGATGCGCGACTGGGTGACCAATGTCGCCGACACGTTTTATTGCATCGGCACGGTGGCCGGTCCGCATCCCTATCCGATGATGGTGCGCGATTTTCAGTCGATCATCGGCACCGAGACGCGCACGCAGATGCAGGAGGCCGAGGGCCGCTTGCCGGATTCGCTGGTCGCCTGCATCGGCGGCGGCTCCAATGCGATGGGATTGTTTCATCCGTTTCTGGACGACCCAAGCATTGAGATTTTCGGCGTCGAGGCGGCGGGGCATGGCCTCACCAATCTTCATGCGGCGTCGATCGCGGGCGGGCGTCCCGGCGTGCTGCACGGCAACCGCACGTATTTGCTGATGGATGACGACGGCCAGATCCAGGAAGGTCACTCGATCTCCGCAGGCCTCGACTATCCCGGCATCGGCCCCGAGCATTCATGGCTGCACGAAACCGGCCGCGTCACCTATCTGTCGGCCACTGACGAGGAAGCGCTCGCTGCTTTCCAGATGCTGTCGCGGCTTGAAGGGATCATTCCCGCGCTGGAGCCTGCCCATGCCATCGCCAAGGTGATGGAGCTCGCGCCGAAGCGGCCGAAGGATCATCTGATGGTGGTCAATCTGTCGGGCCGTGGCGACAAGGACGTGCCGCAGGTCGGCGACATTCTCAAAGGTAAAAAGAAGTGACCACGCGCATCGACACACGTTTCGCCGAACTGAAGAAAGAAGGCCGCGCAGCCTTCGTCACCTTCATGATGTGCGGCGATCCGGATCTGGCGACCTCGCTCGAGATCATCAAGGCGCTGCCGAAGGCGGGTGCCGACATCATCGAGATCGGCATGCCGTTCACCGATCCGATGGCCGACGGCCCCGCGATTCAGGCCGCGGGTCTGCGTGCCCTGAAGGCCGGCACGACGCTGAAAAAGACGCTCGGTGTGGTGCGCGATTTCCGCAAGGACGATGCCACGACGCCGATCGTGCTGATGGGTTACTACAATCCGATCTACATTTACGGCGTCGACAAATTTCTGGCCGACGCGAAATCCGCTGGCGTCGACGGGTTGATCATCGTCGATCTTCCGCCCGAGGAAGACACCGAGCTTTGCATTCCGGCGATGAAGGCGGGGCTGAACTTCATTCGCCTTGCGACGCCGACGACCGACGACAAGCGGCTGCCCGCCGTGCTCGCGAACACCTCGGGCTTCGTCTATTACGTCTCGATCACGGGCATCACCGGCTCCGCCAGCGCCGATACGGCGCAGGTGTCGGCAGCGGTCGCGCGCATCAAGCGCCACACCCAGTTGCCGGTGTGCGTCGGCTTCGGCATCCGGACACCGGAGGCCGCAGCCGGGATCGCGCAGGCGGCGAACGGCGCCGTGGTCGGTTCGGCGCTGATCGATGCCCTGCGCGCGACGCTGGATTCGGAAGGGCACGCCACGGCGAAAACGGTGCCTGCGGTCGCCGATCTCGCGGCGGCGCTGGCGCAGGGCGTGCGCGGCGCAAAACAGGCGGCGGAATAATTTCTTCAATCGAACAGATAGTCTATAACCCCCACCCCGGCGCTTCGCGCCGCCCCTCCCCACAAGGGGGAGGGAGAAGAAAGAGTATCGATCGCGCCGCGCGTTTATCCCTCCCCTGAATGGGGAGGGTGGCTGGTCGCAGACCAGCCGGGTGGGGTGACCTTGGTTACGCCGGAAAGCGGCACCATATTGGTTAGCTGAAAGGCGCATCGCGCGGCGCCACTACGGAGTTTGACGCATGAACTGGTTGACCAATGTTGTCCGGCCGAAGATTCGCAGCATTCTCAAGCGCGAAACGCCGGAGAATCTCTGGATCAAGTGTCCGGATTCGGGGCAGCTCGTGTTCTACAAGGATGTCGAACAGAACCAGTTCGTCATTCCCGGCTCGAACTACCACATGCGCATGGGCGCGGCGGCGCGGCTGAAATCGATTTTCGATAACGAGACCTGGTACGACGTGGCGCTTCCGGAAGTGACCCCGGATCCGCTGAGGTTTCGCGACGAGCGCAAATATGCCGACCGCATCAAGGATGCGCGCACCAAGACCGGCATGAACGACGCCGTGAAGGTCGGCTACGGCAAGCTGGAAGGCAACGCCGTCGTGGTCGCCGTGCAGGATTTCGATTTCATGGGCGGTTCGCTCGGCATGGCGGCCGGCGAGGCCGTCGTGAAAGGCCTTGAACTCGCTGTCGAGAAGAAATCTCCCTTCATCATTTTCGCGGCCTCGGGCGGCGCGCGGATGCAGGAAGGCATTCTCTCGCTGATGCAGATGCCGCGCACCACCGTGGCGATCCAGATGCTGCGCGAAATTGGCCAGCCCTACATCGTGGTGCTGACCAATCCGACCACCGGCGGCGTCACCGCGTCCTACGCGATGCTGGGCGATGTTCACATCGCCGAGCCGGGTGCGCTGATCGGCTTCGCCGGTGCGCGCGTGATCGAGCAAACCATCCGCGAAAAACTTCCTGAAGGCTTCCAGCGCGCGGAGTACCTGAAGGAACACGGCATGGTGGACATGGTGGTCCATCGCCACGACCTGCGTGCGACATTGGGGCGTCTCTGCCGCCTGCTGACCAAGGCGCCGGCTACCGAAGGCTTTGCCGCTGCCGCGCCGTTGCCGCCCGACGTGCCCGCGGTCGCGTCTCCGGCGTGACCTCGCCCGCGGCCAAAGATCCGTCCAGGAACTCGTCGCCGTCCTACGACGACATTCTTGCGCGCCTCGCATCGCTGCATCCCAAGCGCATCGATCTCACGCTTGATCGTATGTGGCGGATTCTCGACCGTCTCGATCATCCCGAGCGGCGCATTCCGCCCGTCATTCATGTCGCCGGGACCAACGGCAAGGGATCGACGGTGGCGTTCCTGCGCGCCATTCTCGAAGCGGCGGGCCTGCGGGTTCACGTTTACACATCGCCGCATCTGGTGCGGTTCAACGAACGCTTTCGTCTGGGCCAGGTCGGCGGCGGTGTGCTGGTCACCGATGACCAGTTGCGCGCGGCGCTCGATCATTGCGAGCGCGTCAATGGCGGAGAGACGATCACGATTTTCGAAATCGAAACCGCCGCGGCGTTTCATCTGTTCGCCGAGCATCCGGCGGATGTTGTCCTGCTGGAGGTTGGTCTCGGCGGGCGGCTCGATGCCACCAATGTGATCGACAAGCCGCTGGCCAGCGTCATCACGTCCGTCGGCATGGATCACATCGAGTTCCTTGGCGATACACTGACAAAGATTGCGACTGAAAAGGCCGGCATTATCAAGAAGGGCGTGCCGGTGATCTCTGCCGAGCAGCCGCCGGAGGCGCTTGTTGTGATTGAGCAGACCGCGAGGCGCGCCCGCGCGCCGCTGCATGCGGCGACCGAAGGCTGGCATGTCAATGTCGAGCACGGACGGCTGGTCTATTCCGACGAGCGCGGTCTGCTGGATCTGTCCGCGCCGCGGCTGTTCGGACGGCATCAGTTTCACAATGCCGGGCTCGCGATCGCAACGTTGCGCGCCATCGATTCCCTGAAGCTCGAGCCGTCAGCGTTCGAGCAAGGCATCGCGCGCGCCGAATGGCCGGCGCGGATGCAGCGGCTGACGTCGGGGACGCTGGTTGCCGCCGCTCCGCATGATTCCGAAATCTGGCTCGACGGCGGACACAATCCTGACGGCGGCCGGGTGATCGCGGCAGCGCTCGGCGATCTCGAGGAGCGGGTGTCGCGCCCACTGGTCGTGATCGTGGGCATGATGGGCAACAAGGACGCCGGCGGATTTCTCGCGAATTTCGCCGGACTGACACGGCATATCATCGCGGTGAAAATTCCTGATCAGGACAATGCCATGGCGCCGGACGTGCTGGCCGATGCCGCGCGTCAGCTCGGCATGCGGGTCGAGACGGCTTCGAGCGTCGAGGCGGCGCTGCGATCGGTCGCGAAGCTTGCCTATGAGGTGCCGCCGCGCATTCTCATCACCGGATCGCTGTATCTGGCGGGACATGTGCTGACCGAGAACGGAACGCTGCCGCAGTAGCTGGAAACTGCTGCAATATCGCCAAGTATTCGATGTCGTCCCCGCGAAAGCGGGGACCCATAACCCACGAACAATTTCCACTTGTCATTCCGGGATGCGCCTCTTGGCGCAGGCCCGGAATCCATGACTGCTTTGCAATCACGTATGGATTCCGGGTTCGCGCGAAGACGCGCGCCCCGGAATGACGGCGGTAATATTGAGCGAGCATGGTCCGCAACATTTCGTGATGGGCATACCAATCCCCGCGCTCTGAACCTCTCTTATGTTCGGCGTGTCCTGTTCGTGAGGGGCGCTTCTCGAGGGCGCTTTGAAGCGGAACAGGATGCGGCGCCTGCGCACGTGTCTCGCACACACGTCGTCCGGGAGGCTGGGGTCAGCGACCGGGCCAACTACGTGGCTCTGCCTTGAGTGGCTGGGCGCGGACAGGATGAACGCGGCGAAAGCCGCCGGATCGGGGCGTGAAAGCGTCCGTCCTGTCCCGGAAGAACGCTCCCCTTGCCCAAAATCGCCGCAGTGGAGCGCCGTGAGGCGATGCGCTTCCTTCGCAAAGGAAGCGAGACAACACATTTGCGCCTCGCGGCGCTCCATGCCCCTCATTTTCGGGGGCACACCTCAAAGCTCACCTCGCGCGATGCGCGGGAGCGATGCTGCGTGCGTGAATGGAAGTGGCTGTTTGAAAATTGGATCAGAGGTTGAAGTGGCGCACGCGCGCGCAACACCCACAATCGTCGTCCCCGCGCAGGGGGGACCCATAACCACTAAACGGTGCAATGATAGCAAGAAGATTGCTCCAGCATTTCCCCCAAATTGATGGCTCAGGGAGTATGGGTCCCCGCTTTCGCGGGGACGACGTGGAGAGAGATCGCGCATAGAGGCAGAACCCTCACCCGAGAAATCGCGCAAGACCTCAGCAAGACGCCCAAACAAAAAACGGCCAGCTTGCGCCGGCCGTTCTCAGATTCATCTGAACGCGCGATCAGACCGCAGCGGTGATCCACTGCTGCAGCTTGGCCTTCGGAGCCGCGCCGACCTGACGCGAGGCCATCTCGCCGCCCTTGAAGATCATCAGGGTGGGGATCGACATCACGCCGTACTTCGACGCGGTCTTCGGGCTCTCGTCGACGTTCAGCTTCACGATCTTGACCTTGTCGCCCATGACGCCGGCGATCTCGTCGAGCGCGGGTGCGATCATGCGGCACGGGCCGCACCATTCCGCCCAGAAGTCGACCACGACCGGGCCGTCCGCCTTGAGAACTTCCGCATCAAAATCGTTGTCGGAAACCTTACCCACACTCATGTGATCTGCCTCATTGGATGAAAGGCGCGGGGTCTGTTTGAAGAATCGCGCGCAAGAAACGTATGACCAACCTATGAATGCGCCCCTGCGGGGTCAAGGCTGGTCACCGCGACGTGTTCCATCGGCCGCCGCCCGGTCTGCGCCGGGAATGGGACCCGATTCAAGGGGTTAGCCCCGCCATTCGGGCCTTGGGACGGCAGGCAGAGCCTAGGAAACCAGCGATTGCAGCTCTGCGTCCAGCGCGGAGGCCGGAATTTCCATCATGGCGGCGGTTTCTGTCCACAGCAGTGCACAGCGCACCTCCCGTCCGGGGTAAAGCCGCTGCAGCACATCACGATAAAGCGCGAGCTGCCGCACATAGGCCTGCGGGGCCTCGGCAGCCGAGCGGGGCGGGGCATGATTGGTCTTGTAGTCGACGATCAGGACATCGCTCGTTGTCACCACCAGCCTGTCGATCTGGCCGGACACCAGCGCGGGCGGCCGTCCGCGCCGCGCCACACGGCCCGCGATCGAGACTTCGGCGCGGCTGCCTTGCGCAAACAGGGGCGCGAAGACGGGCGTTTCGATCAGCGCGATCACTTGCTGCGCGAGCGCGGCGCGTTCGTCTTCTGTGAACCATTGATGCGCGTTGCGCTGAAGGAAATCGCGCGCGGCTCCTTCGCGCCGCTCGATGGCAACATCGGGCAGCGATTGCAGCAGCCGGTGAATCAGTGTTCCGCGCCTCAACGCGCGTTCGCGCGCGGTGCGGGATTCGTCGGAGACGATCGCGCGGCCTTCCGCATCGGCCTCGGACGTATCGGAGGGACGCAGCAGGATGTCGGCGGGCGTTTCCCTGGGCGCGTCGACTTTCAGCCAGTTTGGGAATTGCTCCAGCGCGAGCATTTCCTGAACCGGTGCAGCGGTCTCTGCCGGCGGTTGGGCATCTTTGATGCGCGCATAGCGCTTCACCGGCCCGAATCCGGTTTCAATGATCTCGCATTGCAGGCCGGAGTCGGTGTCCGCAAGACCCTTTTGAATGAGATCGTACCACGACAGCTGCCGCACCGATCGCATGTTGCCCGGCAGCACGCCGCCGACGATCAGGCGATCCGCCGCGCGGGTCATCGCGACATACAGCAGCCGCCGGTACTCGTCTTCGGTGTCGGCTTTCATGGTGTCGCGTGCGGCCGCGACCACAGGAAGATCGTAGGCCTTCTTGCCGGCCCACAGCACGACTGCCGGTGCGTTCGGTGCGGCATTGCCCTGCGGCATGCGGATGAGATTCATCCGCTGGGTGTCCGCCGGCGAGGTGGTGGTATCGACAAGGAACACCACGGGCGCTTCAAGACCTTTCGAGCCGTGCACCGTCATGACGCGGACCTCGTCGCGCGCGATTTCCATGTCGCGTTTGACTTCGGTGTCGGCGGCGCGCAGCCACGCCATGAAGCCTTGCAACGAGGCGGGCGCTTTCCGCTCATAGGTCAGCGCCAGTTCGAGAAATTCATCGATGGCGTCGTCGGCCTCAGGTCCCAGCCGCTTGAGAATGCGCGCGCGGCCGCGATCGCCGCCGAGCAGCCAGGCGTAGAACGAAAACGGCGTCTCCTGCGCAAACCGCTGTTCGTAATTTTCCAGCCGGGTCAGCGCCGCCGCGATCTTGCTGTTGGTTGCGGCGTGTTCAGTGAGCGCGTCGCGCAGCGTACCCTTGCGATGCGGCGCAAGGATTTGAAGGTCGTCGTCGTCGAGGCCGAGCAGCGGGCTTTTCAGCGCCGTGGCGAGCGCCAGATCGTCGCGCGGCAGCAACAGCGCATCGGCGAGGTTCATCAGGTCGATCACCGCGATGTGCTCGGTCAGTTTCAGCCGGTCAGCGCCGGCGACGGGAATGCCCGCATGTTTGAGCGCCTGAATGATCGCGTCGAAGGCGCGGCCGCGCCGCCGCACCAGCACAAGCATGTCGCCGTACCGCAGCGGCCGGCGCTTGTCGCGCGGGCCGGTCATGGTGCGCGCGCCGATCAGCGATTTGATTTCGTTCTGAACCCGCCGCGCCAGCCGCACCTCGGGGCTGGTCTCGGCGATGGCGTCGAACGCCGCGCGCCAGCCCTCAATGTCGTCACGCGCATCGGGAACTTCGATCTCCCACAGATCGACCAGCGCGGGGGCGGCGTCCTGCAGCGCCATGTGCGGCGGCATGCCGTCAAGATCGGTGGTGATGCTCTTGTAGATCTCCGATGTCTTGAAGGTGCTCGCGACCGCCTGCAGCACGCCTTCGCCGGAACGGAACGAATAGGTGAACGACACCGGATCGAAGCGAAGCCCGGCGGCCTCGAACCGTTCTTTCATCTCGCGGCGGCGATGGTCGAATTCACGCGGCGCAGCCCCCTGGAACGAGAAGATCGACTGCTTCTCGTCGCCGACCGCGAAAATCGTGCGCTTAACGCCGTCGCGCGCACCGGCACCCGAGGTGAATTCGGAGGTGAGCCGATCGATGATGTCCCATTGCCGCGGGCTGGTGTCCTGCGCTTCGTCGATCAGGACGTGATCGATGCCGCGGTCGAGCTTGAAGTGCACCCAGCCGGACGACACGTTGGTCAGCATGTCGTAGGTCTTGTCGATCAGGTCGTCGTAGTCGAGCAGGCCGCGCTCCTGCTTTTCGCGACGGTAGTTGTGAGCCGCGGTGGTCGCGATCACAAAAAGAGCCAGGGCACGGTCGCGCTGCATGACCGCGCGCCGCTTCTCGTCCAGTTGAAGGACGCGCGCCTGCTCCGCATCCAGCCGCGCCGCCAGCGCGGACTGCAGCTTCGCGAGCGCCTTGGTCATCAGGGTCTTGCGCGGTCCCGTGACGCCTTTCACTTCCGTCAGAAAGATATCGAGATAGGCCTCGACCTGGGTGCGGTCGGTGAGGCCGTCGGCGATCCGGAAACGTTCGGCCTGCGTGACATCGGCCGCGCTGCCGCCATCGAGCGCCGCCGCGACCGCCTGCCACTCACTGCAAGGCAGGTTCGGACCATCGACGATCTCCCGCTCAACGTCTTCGATGCGCACATCGGCATCGACTCCGAGGGCCTGCGTGACTTGCTTCAGCGCAGCCTCAAAGCTGCCTGCGCTGTCGGACCACTTGATGAAATGATCGCGGCTGAGGCAGGCCTCGCGCACCACGTCCTTGAAGGTCACGTCGGCGGCGGCGGACATCGCGATGTTGAGCGCCCGGCCTGCTGCGCTTTCGGGCGCGCGGGCGGCCTCCAGCAGCACGGCGAGATTGGCGCGCTCCATCATTTCGGTCTGGTCGCGGTCATCGAGCACCGCGAAGCGCGCCGGCACGTTGGCTTCAAACGGAAACTGCTGGAGCAACCGGGTGCAAAGCGCGTGAATGGTCTGCACCTTCAGCCCGCCCGGCGTTTCCAGCGCGCCGGCAAACAGTTTGCGTGCGCGCAGGCGAGCTTCCGCAGTGGCTGTAGGCGCGCCGATGGCGCGGATCGCCTCGTCAAGCTCGCGGTCGGGCAGCGTGACCCAGCGGCCGAGCGTCTCGAACACGCGCTGCGCCATGTTGGCGGCGGCGGCCTTGGTGAAGGTGATGCAGAGAATTTTCTCCGGTGCGACACCGGTGAGCAGCAACCGGATGACGCGATTGACCAGCACATGGGTCTTGCCCGATCCGGCATTGGCCGCGACGAAGGCGGATGCCTCCGGGTTCGACGCACGCGCCTGCGCATCGCGCACGGCATCCGGGATACTCTTGCGCGGAGAGCTCATTCCTCGTCGTCCCCCATGCCGCCGGCGGACCATTCCTTGATGCGCGCGAGGTTGTCGTAGTTGCCGTAACGGTTCTCCCACATCGGCAGGACGACGGAGCGATAGGGCGTGTCCTGATTCTCGAATTCGCGAATCAGGGATTCGAGTTTTTGCAGGGCTTCGTCGGCTGCTTCATCGGCTGATTGCTTCAATTCCAGCACGGTCGCCTTGCCCGGCGGATTGTTGCCGCTGAGCCGGACGTAAACCAGTTCGCTGACCGACGCGCTGGCGGGAATATTGTCGAAACCGCCGCGGCGCAGGATTGCCGCTTCCAGTGTGAGCTGGGGCGACAGGCCAAGACGCACCTGCTTTGCGCTCGGCGGCTGGCCGGTCTTGTAATCGAGGATCGCGTAGCTGTTGTCGGTGCGATGTTCGATACGATCGGCGCGTGCGGAGAGCCTGAACGTGCGATTATTGCCCAGACGGATTGGAATCTCCCCGCGGATTTCGGCATCGACGCGGACAACCTCCGTTCGCCGCCGCGCTTCCCAGCCGGCGAACCAGTCGGCGATGCGCAGGAATCGCGGCCACCACAGGGCGCGCGCCTCGGGTCGCTCCATCAGCGGTGCAAAGTGCGTGCTGCCGATTTCGCGCAAGGCACCGGCCACATCGTCCGGAAGCCCGGTTGCGAACCGGGCGGTGAATTCTCCCAGCGCTTCGTGGATGGCCGATCCGCGATCTGCCGCCGTCAGCGGCATGTCCACCGGATCGAGCGGGGTCAGCCTGAGAATGCGCTTGGCGTAGATCGTGTAAGGATCGCGCAGCCAGTCCTCGATTTCGGTGACAGACATGCTGAGCGGACGAAGCGCGACATCCGGCTTCGGCTCCGGACGCGGCATCGGCACGACATTATCCGGCCGATCGAGTTCGTTAGCATAGCGGACATAGGTGCCGCCCTTGTCCTTGACGCGCGCCCAACGGTCCTTTCCCGCAACGGCCTCCATCCGGTGCAGGAAGCGAGAGGCGACCGCAGGCGCGCCGCCGACTTTCGCCGCGCGCGACAGGATGACGTCGCGGGTGCCGAGCAATTGCGCGAAGTCATGGGCCGACAATCCGATGCGTCGCTCGGGCAGATCGAGACCGAGCTGATGCCGCATCGGGCGGCTCAGCCACGGATCGACGCGCGGCGCGGGTGGCCACACGCCTTCGACGAGACCGCCGAGAATCACGCGGTCGCATTCGGTGAGCCGCGCTTCGAGCGGGCCATAGATGCGAAGTGACGCGACCGACTGCGGCCGGCGCACGATGCGGTCGCCGAACGCAGTCTGGAATACATCCGGGTAGTCGCGGGGGGCGAGCGTCAGGCCGCTTGGCGCGGGTTTGTCGTCGGCGGATATCCCGCAGGCCTGAAACAGATCGTCGAAAGCCTTCGACAGCGCGCTGCCATCGGAGTCCTCAAAAGCGAGAGGGATGCCGTTGTCATCGCCCGACAGGCGCTTGAGCACATCGTGGTGACGCGTCGCATAGTCGATAAGGTCATGCGGCTTGCCCGGCCGCAGATCTTCCAGCGGCTTGAAGGCCGCTGCAAGATCGGTGATCAGCGCCTGCACGGCATCGAGCGACACCTCATCGAGTTGCGCGCGCGGCTCGGAGCGGTGGATCGCGGATGGTTCCTTGCGCCGCAGTTTCCCAAGCTCGGTGCGGAAGCGCGCGAAATCCCGCGCCAGTCCTTCGCTGCCCGCGGCAGGCCGCGTACCGCGCAGCAGCGCCAGTTCGAGATCGCCGATGGCTTTGGTGAAAGCGCCTTGCGCCTGCCCGAGCCGGAACAGCGGATGTT
The DNA here is from genome assembly GCF_014203115.1 of Afipia massiliensis. GTDB lineage: Bacteria > Pseudomonadota > Alphaproteobacteria > Rhizobiales > Xanthobacteraceae > Afipia > Afipia massiliensis. Next base: position 184,084 of record NZ_JACHIJ010000003.1, read on the forward strand.
TCAGCAGCGCCAGCAAGGATGGAGGTGCAAGTTCTTCCGCGACGGTTTGTGCCGCCAGCCGCGCGAAAATGCCAGCAGAAGTATCCATCAGGGAATCGCCGCCGGAATCGTCGAAGGCGAGATTCCAGCGGCCGAGCGACGCCATCACGCGGCGCGCCAACGCGCGATCCGGTGTGACGAGCGCCGCGGTGAGATTGTGTTCGCGCGCCTCGCGCATCGCCACCGCGATGGCCAGCGCCTCCATTTCGGGATTGGCGGCTTCGATCAGAGCCAGGTCTTCGGTGCCGGACGCGATGCGCTGCGCGATCGCTTTATCGGCGAGTTGCGTGTGCCACTTTTCACTCGATGTCGCGGGGCGCATCGTCTCGGATGTCAGCACCTCGCGGCCGTGAGCTGAGGAAGCCGCGAGCGGCTCGACGTCCCGGCGCTTGATGCCGAACCGTGCGAGCAGCCCGTGCAACGCGAACTGTGGATGGCTCCAGGCCGCGGGTGTCGCAAGGATGTCGCCGGTGCTCACGGCGCCGCCGATCGATTCCCATGCCGCGTCGTCGAGATCGGTGTCGAGCCCCGGTAGCACCACGGCGCCTTGCGGCAGCTGCGCGATGGCTTGCAGGAACTTCGCGGTGGCGGGCATTGAACCTGTGGAGCCCGCCGCGATCACCGGACCTTTTTGGTTGGCCGCGAGTCGCTTTGCTTCCGCGGCGATCAGCATGTCGCGCCGCGCCGCGGGTTCGATACGTTCGATCTGCGCGAGGTATGCGGGCCAGGTTTCCTTTGCGATCTTCAGGAATTTCAGCGTGTGCTGCCAATAGATGTCGAGTTCGTCCGGCACGATGCCGTCGAGCGCGTCCCAGCCGACGCCGCGCGTGACCATGTCGTCCATCAGTCGCGCCAGGTCGCTGGCCAGCGAGAGGGTCGATGCGGGACTGCCGACGACGAGCGAGGCTGGCTGCAGCTTGGCCCAGGCGGCGACAAGCCGCGCCAGCGTCAACCTGCGTTCGAGGTCGTCCAGCTTCGGCGGCAGAACGGATGCTTCCGGACCGCCAAGCTGCCCGTCGTCGGAGAATTCCAGTTCATCCTCGTCGACACTACCCAGCGCAACGATGCGCGGCAGCACGACGGCGTCGGTTTGCAGTACATCGAGAAACACTTCGCGCGCCATGCGGCCGGCGCGGCGCGTCGGCAGATAGAGCGTGGCGTCCGCCAGCCGTTCGGGATTCGCGCGCGCGTCAAATCCCGCGACGAGCCGGCCATCGACAAGCGCGGAGATCACCGTGTGAAGAAACGGCGCAGATGGAGGGACGTTGAAAACGCGCATGAAAATTCCGATTCGGGATCGGCATCATGGCATGTGAAGGGTGGGCGAGGGGAGTCTTGCGCGGGAGCGATTTGGACGCGTTTAAGCCACGCTGGCGAGCAAGGCTTCTTCCGCGGCCTCGACGGCGTCGGGTGTGCCGACATGCATCCAGAGGCCATCGAGCCGCAATCCGAACAGCCGCTCCTGTTCGTTGGCAGCGTCGAACATCTTTGTCAGGGAAAATTCCCCGGAGGGGGCATTCGCGAAAATCGCGGGCGACATGATCGCGGCGCCGGCATAGACGAACGGCACCACCTGATGCTCCTTGCGTTTGCGCAGGGCGCCGTCGGTCAGCATCGCGTAGTCACCCGACCCTGCATAGCCGATGCTGTTCGCGGTTGGCGCCATCAGCAGCAGGATGTCCATCCGCGCCGGATCGAAGGCGTCTGCAAGACGAAGCAGATTGGGATGCACGCCGTCGATCCACATCGTATCCGCGTTCAGATGATAGAACGGCGCATCGCCGAGCAGCGGCAATGCCTTCACCACGCCGCCGCCGGTGCCGAGGACCACATCGCGTTCGTCGGAGATCACGACGTGCGGCGACTGACGGGTTTGGACATGCTGGACGATCTGGTCGGGGAGGTAGTGGACATTGACCACCGCGGTGGTCACGCCCGCTTCCGCGAGCCGGTCGAGCACATGATCGAGCAGCGGCTTGCCGGCAACCGGCACCAGCGGTTTCGGCATTTTGTCCGTTAGCGGCCGCATGCGGGTGCCGAGACCGGCTGCGAGAACCATGGCTGAAACGGGTTTGGTAGGCATATTGCTGTGCATCTCAACTGGCCCGCGACGATCCTTGGGCCGCTCGCGAAACTGGCGGATGCCGAGCATAGCATCCGAATCGGCGCCGCGCGCCGGCGGCTCAGGCTGTAATGGCACTTTGTGACAGCGGTGCGACTGTGGGGCCGGAGAGGATTTTCGCCGGCCGCAGTGTTAAATTTCCACGACCTGTGAGCCTGAAGGGCGTCGGGCCGGCTTCTTTTTGGCATCGGGCTTCAGGAATCCTGCGCCGATTTGCTCGCCATTGACCCAGGCCAGTTCGCAGCGGCGGTAGGCCAGACCCGTCGAGGATAGCAGCAGGAAAAATTCCTTGAGGTTCAGGCCTTCGACGGAGCCTTCGACGGTCAGCTTCGCGCCGGTCTCGGAAATATCCTCAACCAGACAATTGCGCCGCCAGGTCCCGTCAATGCCCATCAGGTGAGCTGCAAAACCGCGCTCGAAAACCACGCGGTCGCCCACACGTCGTTCAGCTGCCATAAAATGTCACTCCGCTCGCAATTTATCGATCGTCCGCGTTGCATCGCCGGGGCTGCGCTGCACAGTCGTCGGAACCCAAATTACCGGCTGGCTGGCTAACAACCGGTAAAGGCAACGCCGTCAAAACAGCCGCTTTGGTCAGGTCGCGGGCGGGGGGACGTGGGCGGTACACCACTCGCGGAATATTTCCAGCGACGGATGGGCGAGCGCACGATTGAGGTATATCCACACCCGCGGCTGATGCCGCAAGTATTGCGGCTTGCCGTCACGCCGGTTGAGGCGGGCAAAGGTACCGAGCAGCCGTGTATTCCGCTGCGCGGACATGATCGCATACTGCTGGACGAAGGCGGCGGGATCGAAAGCGGAATCGGCGGCTCGCCGTTCCTTGGCGTAGCGGGTCAGCATCGCGATCTCGATGCTTTCGGGCACGTCGATCCGTGCATCCTGCAGCAGCGAGACCAGATCGTAAGCGGCGGGACCCATCACCGCGTCCTGAAAATCAAGCAGGCCGACGCGCCCGATGTCCCTGCGGTGCGCGAGCCAGATCAGATTGGGCGAGTGGAAGTCGCGCAACATCCAGGTCTTCGGCGTGTCCGCGAGCTTCGCAAACAGATCGCCCCAGATCAGCAGAAAATCCGCATGCATGTTGCTGGTCAGCGTCACGCCTTTGTCGGGCAGATACCATTCCGGCATCAGCCCGACTTCGGTCATCATCGCGGCGTCGTCGAACGGCGGTACGATGTAGTCGAGGTGCGGCGCGAGCGGCAGCACGTCGGGCAGTTGTTCCTGATGGAAGGCTGCCAGCATATCCACCGCGGCCTGATAGCGTTCGGCGATAGGCTTCGGTGGATCGCCTTCGATGAAAAGATCGCCGCCGAAATCCTCCGTGATAAGGAAGCCGTCATCCAGATCGGCATGATGGATCGCCGGTGCGGAATAGCCGCGCTCGCGCAGTCCGTTGGCGATGGCGACGAACGGCCTGACATCCTCGGCGAGATGGACCGCCTCGCTGTAGGATTTGCCGTCGTACAGCGCCGGCCCGTCGGGGCGGCGCGGCGAGTTCATCAGGATGGTCGTTTGATCGCCTTTGACCAGCCGCGCATACGACCGCGTCGAAGCATCACCCGGCATGCGCTGGCGTTTGGCCTCCAGGCTGCCTGCAAGTTCGAGGAAGCGCCGCAGCGATGCCAGCCGTTCGACTTTCGCGGTCAGCTTGCCGTAGCCCGTGATCTCGGCGGCGCGCGCACCGGTGCCGAGCGACGGCCGATGGCTGAACGCGATATCGATCCGGTCCGGCGGCAGCATCTGCGGCGCGCGTTCCGGCCATTCGATCAGCGCCACGGTGCCGTCCGGCAGCGGCGACAATCCGATTTCTTCCAGTTCGTCCGGATCGTTGACGCGATAGAGATCGGCATGCAGCAGCGGGAACGACGGCAGATCGTAAGTCTGCGCCAGCGTGAACGTCGGACTCGGCACTTCCAGATCGTCGTCTTGCGCGAGATAACGGATCAGCGCGCGTGCGGCAGCGGTTTTGCCGGCGCCGAGATCGCCCGACAGGGTGATGACGTCGCCCGCGCTCAGGAGCAGCGCGAGGTCGGCCATCAACTGGCCGGTGGCGGTCTCATTCGCCAGTGCGGCATGGAATGTCGAGAGGTCGCTCATTCAGCAGCATTGCGAAAGGACTGGTCGACGGGGAACTCGCAGGTCACAGTTGTGCCCTTGCCGACCACCGAGTCGACATGAACCTTGCCGCCGTGCAGTTCGACAAAGGATCGCACCAGCGACAGGCCAAGGCCTGCGCCGCGATGGCGCGATCCGTTGGCATGGCTCTCGAACCAGTCGAACACCTTGTCCTTGACCTCTTCCGGAATACCGGGGCCGGAATCGGACACGGAAAACACCACGCTGGCGTTGCTGCGCCGCGCGCGCAGAGCCACCGCGCTGTTCGGCGGCGAGAAGCCGACGGCGTTGGCGAGCAGGTTGTAAAGCACCTGGACGATGCGGCGTTCGTCGGCGACGAAATCGCCGATGGCGGGATCGATGTGGACATCGAGCCGGATATTCTCGCGGGCGAGACGATCCTGGATGCCTGCGGTCGCCTCATCGACGGTCTTGCGCAGATCCACCGGCCCGAGATTGAGCTTCATGGCGCCGGCATCGATGGTGGCGAGATCGAGAATGTTGTTGCTGATGGCGAGCAGCGCATCGGTCGAGGTGGTGATGTAGCTCAGATACTCGCTCTGCTTCGGCGTCATTGGCCCGGTCGACGGATCGCCGAGGAAATGCGCGAAGCCGATGATCGACGTCAGCGGCGCGCGCAGCTCGTAGGACATGTGATGAACGAAGTCGATCTTCATCTGGTCGGCGGCTTCGAGCGCTTCGTTGCGCTCGCGCAGTGCTCGCTCGACGTTCACGGTGTCGGTGACGTCCTGGAAGGTCAGCATGGTCGCGCCGTCGGGCAGCGGCATGGTGGTGCAGTCGATGACGCTGCCGTCCTTGCGCTCGAGCTTGAGCGGAACCGAAATCCGGTCGTCGATGCCGGTGATGGCGGCGCGCAGGGTCTGCCAGGTTGCGTCGTCGTCGAACAACGGCCGGCACCACTGCTCGATGGCTTCGATATGCGGCTGCTGCGCCAGCGCTTCCGGGGATAGTTTCCACATCCGCGCGAAGGGCGGATTGAACAGCTGTGCGCGACCGTTGCTGCCGAACACGGCGACCGCTTCCGCCAGATTGTCCAGCGTTTCGCGCTGGACGCGGATCAGGCCGTCGTTCTGCCGCGCGAGTTTCAGGCTTTCGGTAACGTCGTCGAACAGGTAGGTGACGCCGCCTTCCGGATTGGGCGCGGTGACGACGCTGAGCGCGCGGCCGTCCGGCAGGTACCAGGTGTCCTTGGCGGGCTCGATAGCGCGGTAGGCCTCGAACAGTTTGTTCTTCCAGGCGCGGAAGTCCGGTTGTTCGGGAATCTTGCGGGCGACACGGAGCTTGTCGAGCACGCTGGAATCATCAGGATTGTCATCGAGGAACGCGCGGTCGAAATCCCAAAGCCGACGGTAGGAATCGTTGTAGAATGTTAGCCGCCGGGATGCGTCGAACACGGCCACGCCTGACGAGAGTTGGTCGAGCATGCGGCGATGGGCTTCCGCCATGCGTTCCAGCGCCGCGCGCAGGCTCGCGGCCTCGGTCGCATCGACGGCGATCCCGGCGCTGCCGCCCGCCACGTTGAGTGCATGAATGTCGAAGATGCGGCGCTGACCGCCGGTCACAATCGGAACGCGTGCTTCGAAGGCGGTTCTGTCCGCGAGCGCCCGCGCCATGTTGGCGCGATCGTCGTGATCGAGCAGTTCGAGATTGCGTTCGATGGCGTCGGAGACCGAGGCTGCATCGGTCGCCTGCGCGTAGGCGGCGTTGGCGAAGCTGAGCGCGCCGTTGCTGCGGCGGGCCCAGACCGGAAGCGGAACAGCCTCGGCGAAGGCGCGCAGTGCGCCGGTTTCTTCCAGCAGATGATTGTGCCGGATGCTGAGTTCGGCGAGTTCCATCCGAACCCCGGAGAGTTCGCGGATCCGGACGATGGCCTGCCCGCCGATGGCGCGGCCCATCGCCTCGATGGTGCGCCCGGCGGCTGTCGACAGATTGAGCTGAAAGCCTTCGCCGGCCTCGCGCAGGTTGTCGATGGCGTGATCCATCGCAAGCGCCTGTTCCGGAAGCAGCCAGCTTCCGAAGGCGAGGAGCCGCTGCGGGTTGAACGGGTCAGCGCCTTGCGGCATCAGCATGGCCACATCGCCGCTGATGTCGGGACGGTCTTCGCCCGCGGCCCATGAGATCAGCACCTGCGGCTCGGCGAACAGCAGCGCGCGAAAGCGATCCGCCTCGAGCTGCAGCGCCTGATTATCCGACAGCAAACGCGATTCGATGTGTGCAGCGCGCAGCCGGGTGCGCATCAGCAGGATCGCCGCGACTACGGAAAATCCAAGGACCGCAGCTGCGACGCTCAGTGCGGCAACTTCCTGCCGGTCGATGGCTGCGAGGAGCGTCAGCGCGTTCTGGAAGACATCGTCGCGTGCAAAAGCGGGCGCGATGCCGAACAGGGCCGCCGCGCCAAGGCCGACCGCGCCTCCGCGCACAATCGAAGTGCACGACAGCAAGGTCCGCCGCATCCCCTCGATCACGCCTGACATGATCTATCCCAACTGCCGCACACGAATCGAACGACAATATCCTCAACAGGAGTCGCCGGGTAAGAGTCCAGATCGTGAACGTGAATCGCGCTGCAAAATAATGGCTGCGTGAGCGATTGTGCGGTGCGATTCGAGCCTCCGCGAGGATCGATCTACCGCCCGGTGGAACCAAACCCGCCGCTGCCACGATCGGTGGGCGACAGCGATGCAACTGTCACAAGATTTGCCTGCGTCACGGCAGCGATGACAAGCTGGGCGATGCGTTCCCCGCGCCTGATCGTGAATGGCTCGTCGCCATGATTGATCAAAAGCACTGAAACTTCGCCGCGATAATCGGCATCCACTGTGCCCGGCGAATTGAGAACGGTGACACCGTGCTTGAGTGCGAGTCCGGAGCGCGGCCGCACCTGCGCTTCATGGCCGGGCGGCACCGCGATCATCAGCCCGGTCGGCACCAGCGCGCGCTGCCCCGGTTGCATCGTCAGCGGCTTGTCCTCGGGAACCGCCGCCAGAAGATCAAGGCCCGCGGCATGCGCGGTCTGATACACCGGCAGCGCGAGGCCTTCGGCATGCGGCAGGCGCTGGATATCGACGGCAATGGCAGTCGTCATGAATTCTGTTGTCCTATCGTGCTGGCGATTTTTGCGACGAGCGCGTCGGCGACTTCCTCTTTGGTCATCACCGGCCAGGAATCAACCGCGACCTCGGCGTTATCCCGCGTGAGAATGTGGACGGTGTTGCGGTCGCCGCCCATCACGCCGGACGCAGGCGACACATCGTTGGCGACGATCCAGTCGCAGCCCTTGCGCTTCAGCTTCGATGTCGCGTTCTCAATCAGATTCTGGGTTTCGGCGGCGAAGCCGATCACCAGTTGTGGCCGGTTTTGCTGGTGTTTTGAGATCGTGGCGAGAATGTCCGGGTTCTCCACCAATTGCAGCGGCGGCATGCCGCTCGCGGTCTTCTTGATTTTCTGCTCGCCGGCATTTGCGATGCGCCAGTCGGCCACGGCAGCGGCGAAGATCGCGATATCTATAGGCAATGCGGCTTCCACTTGCGCCAGCATGTCGCGCGCGGACTCCACACGGATGACGCGGACGCCGGTGGGATCGTCCAGATCGACCGGACCAGAAATAAGCGTCACGTCCGCACCGGCCTCGGCGGCGGAGGCAGCGATGGCATACCCCTGCTTGCCGGAGGAGCGGTTGGCGATATAGCGCACCGGATCGATCGGCTCGTGGGTCGGGCCAGCCGTGATCAGGATCTTCTTGCCTGCAAGCGGCCCCGTTTGCGGCGGGCGCAGCATCGCCTCTGCGGCGACGGCAATTTCGGTTGGTTCCGACATGCGGCCGACGCCGGCCTCGTTGGCTTCGGCCATCTCGCCGGAATTCGGACCAATGAAGCTGACGCCGTCGTGCGCGAGTTGCGCGACGTTGCGCTTGGTCGCGACGTTGGCCCACATCAGCGGGTTCATCGCAGGCGCCACCAGCACTGGACGGTTGGTCGCGAGCAGGATCGCGGTGGCAAGGTCATCGGCATGGCCCTGCGCCATCTTGGCCATCAGGTCGGCGGTGGCGGGTGCGACGATGATCAGGTCGGTATCGCGGGCGAGGCGGATATGTCCGGCGTCGAACTCGCTCTGGGCATCGAACAGATCCGTGTAGCAGCGCTCGTCGGCCAGCGCCCCGGCGGTGAGCGGGGTGACGAATTGCTGGGCGGCGCGGGTCATGACGCAGCGGACATGGATGTCGCGCTCCTTCAGGCGGCGGATCAGATCGAGCGCCTTGTAGGCGGCGATGCCGCCGCCGATGATCAGCGTGACCCGTGGGAGATCGGTCGCGGACGAGGCGCGGGCCCGGTGCGGCTGGTTTCGCGCGGGGCCTGATGGAGGTTTGACGGCCTGAGGCTCGGCAGCCTCGCGCAAGATCATCCGGACCTCATCCTCCACCGAGCGGCCGGCCTTGGCGGCGCGCAGCCGGAGGCTGGCTTTGAGGGCTTCATCGAGTTTGCGGACGGTCAGGCTGGCCATGACATGCTCCTAAACGAGCGTCATTCATAGCAAACGATAGCATTGCAATCAAATCATGACTGCAATGCCATCAATTTATCGGATGCTCCAGAGAATGCCGAGGAAGGTCAACGCGATCACCCACAGCGCCGCTGTCTGCCAGCGGGTGCGTTTCGCCTCGGCCTTGCCGATGGCGGCGACGGTTTCAGGCGCCAGCACCAGCCCGTCGCGGGTCATCTGGTCGAACTGGTTCAGCACGGCGACCGATCGCGCGGCAATCGCTGGCAGGCCGGCCAGCACCTTGCCGAGGTCGCCGGCGCCGTGCACGACACCTTCGATCTGACCGAGCGGGCCGAGGTTGCGCGCGATCCATTCGCGCACCACGGGATCAGCGGTAGTCCAGATGTCGAGTTTGGGGTCGAAGCCGCGCGCCACGCCTTCCACCACCACCATGGTTTTCTGCAGCATGATCAGTTCAGGCCGCGTGCGCATGTCGAACAGGCCGGTGACTTCGAGCAGCAGCGACAGCAATTTCGCCATCGAGATTTCGTCGGCGGCGCGGTTGTGGATCGGCTCGCCGATGGCGCGGATGGCCTGCGCGAAATTCTCCACCGAATGATGTGCGGGCACATAGCCCGCTTCGAAATGCACCTCGGCGACGCGGTGATAGTCGCGGGTGATGAAGCCCAGAAGAATCTCTGCGAGGAAGCGGCGCTCCTTCAGGCCGAGCCGTCCCATGATGCCGAAATCGACCGCGACCAGCCGCCCGGTGTCGTCGACGAACAGATTGCCGGGGTGCATGTCGGCGTGGAAGAAGCCGTCGCGCAACGCATGGCGCAGGAAGTTCTGGATCACCTTGCGGCCGAGATCCGGCAGATCGATCTGCGCGGCTTCAAGTTTGGCGCGATCGTTCAGCGCGATGCCGTCGATCCATTCCATGGTCAGCACGTGATGGCTGGTGCGGTCCCAATCCACCGACGGCACGCGGAAATCATGATCGTCGCGGGTGTTCTCCGCCATCTCGGACAGCGCGGCGGCTTCCAGCCGCAGGTCCATTTCCATCGCAACCGACCGCGACAACGTATCGACGATCTCGACCGGGCGCAGCCGCCGCGCTTCAGAGGAGATAGCTTCGATCTTGCGCGCAGCAAACATGAAGTCGCTAAGATCGTGGCGAAACCGGCCGCCGACATTCGGTCGCAGCACTTTCACGGCAACGGTCGTGCGGACGCCGTCCTTTTCCACTTCGGCGCGATGCACCTGCGCGATGGAGGCGGCGGCGACCGACTCGCCGAAGCTCGCAAACACCTCAGACACAGGCTTATCGAACGCAGTGACAACCACGGCCTCCGCCTGCGCCTGCGGAAACGGCGGCAGGCGGTCCTGCAGGTTCTCCAGATCGCGCGCCATCGTGATGCCGACCACGTCGGGCCGGGTGGCGAGAAACTGGCCGAGCTTAACATACGTCGGACCGAGCCGCGTCAGCGCGCGGGATAGCCGCCCGCTGGTGGCGGCGCCGCGCCGTTCGATCAGCCGCGCCATGCGAACCGCGAACTGCGCCTGCGGCGGCATGGTGGAGGGATCGGCGAAGCCGAACACGCCTTCGCGCGCGAACACGTAGCCCGCGCGCGCCAGTCTCAGGGTATGAGTGAGAGCAGAAATCACAAACGCCAGCCTGAATGGAGCGCGACAATGCCGCCGGACATGATGTCGTATTTGACGCGCGAAAAACCGGCGGCACGCATCATGTCGGCGAAGGCGTTGGGTTTCGGAAATTGCCGGATCGATTCGACCAGATAGCGATAGGATTCGGCATCGCCGGTGACCGCGCGGCCAAGCTGCGGAATCACGTTGAACGAAAACAGGTCATAAATTCTGTCGAGGCCGGGCACATCGACGGATGAGAACTCCAGACACAAAAACCGCGAGCCGGGCTTCAGCACACGATAGGCCTCGCTGAGCGCAAGCGGGATGCGCGGCACATTGCGAATGCCGAAAGCGATGGTGTAGGCGTCGAAGCTCTTGTCCGGGAAGGCGAGCGCTTCCGCGTTGCCTTCGACGAACGACACCTGATGATCGAGATGCTGCGCTACCGCGCGCTCGCGGCCGACGGCGAGCATCTCGGTGTTGATGTCGCAGACGGTAGCCTGGAATCCGTGGCCTGCGGCCTTGGCCGCGCGGAAAGAAATATCTCCGGTGCCGCCGGCCACATCGAGCAGCGCAAACGGCGCGTCTGTCCGCGGCGGGTTGAGCGCGGTGATCATCGCTTCTTTCCAGAGCCGGTGCATGCCGCCCGACATCAGGTCGTTCATCAGGTCGTAGCGCTTTGCCACGCTGTGAAACACCTCGTTCACCAGCGTCTGTTTCTCGCCAAGCTCCACATCCCGGAAACCGAAATGCGTCGTTCCGTCAGGCCGTTCCATACTTTGCCTATCCAAGCGGCTTTTTGCGGCGGGACCATAGCCTGTCACGCCGGAGCGCGCTACATACCCTGTCGGAAAGCGCAGGCCTGAGGCGTCAAGGTTAATGCGCAAATTGCCTAGTGTGGTGGTTCGCAAGTCCGCATCGTGTCTTCGGCGCGTTCTTTTGCGGGCTTGCGAACCAAAACCACACTAGAATCTATAGTTGCTAGTGTCCTGTTGAATCCGAAGTTCGCTCCAGCAGGTGCTGCAAAATGAAGCGAACTTCGGATTCAGGACACTAGGGGTTGCCCATGCCCATCGAGTTCAGCCGAGTCATTCCCACCCTGCGGATGTTCGATATCGCCAAGGCGCGCGAATTCTATTTCGATTATCTCGGCTTCAAGGTCGATTTCGAGCACCGTTTTGAGCCGACACTGCCGCTGTTCATGGGGATTTCGCGCGGCGGGATCCAGCTTTACCTCAGTGAGCATCACGGCGACGGTTCGCCCGGTGTTCATATCACCATCGACACGGTCGGACTTGCCGATTACCACGCCGAACTCGCGGCGAAGGGCTACAACTACATGCGTCCGGGCCTCGAGAAGCAGCCTTGGGGCGCGACGACGATGACCGTGTACGATCCATTCTCAAATCACATCACCTTCTCAGAAGAGAACAAGCCGTCGTGATGACCGGGGTTGCCGATGCCTGAACTACCCGAGGTCGAAACCGTCCGCCGCGGCTTGCAGCCGGTGATGGAGGGGCAGCGGATCGCGCGCGTCGAGACACGCCGCGACGGTCTGCGGTTTCCGTTCCAGAAGGATTTCGTCGCACGTCTCGAAGGCAGGATGGTCAGCGGCCTCGGCCGCCGTGCGAAATATCTGATGGCCGACATGGAAAGCGGCGACGTGCTGCTGATGCATCTCGGCATGTCCGGCTCGTTCCGCGTGACGCTTCCCGAGGGCGAGAGCACGCCGGGCGACTTCCACTATCCGCGCAGCGAAAACCGGACCCACGATCACGTGGTGTTCCACATGGCGTCCGGCGCCATGATCTCGTTCAACGATCCGCGCCGCTTCGGTTACATGAAGATCGTTCCGCGTTTGGAGATGGATGCCGAGCCGCTGCTGCGTGGCCTCGGGCCCGAACCTCTCGGCAACGAATTCGATGCTGCGATGCTGGCCCAGTCCTGTGCCGGCAAGAAAACGTCGTTGAAAGCTGCGTTGCTGGACCAGCGCGTGGTCGCGGGTCTCGGCAACATCTATGTCTGCGAGGCGTTGTTCCGCTCGCACCTGTCGCCGAAGCGGGAAGCCTCGACGCTGGCGTCGCGCAGTGGCGCCGCTACCGATCATGCCAAACGCCTGGTCGGTTCGATCCACACCGTGCTGAACGCGGCAATCAAGGCGGGCGGCTCGTCGCTGCGCGATCATCGCCAGACCGATGGCGAGCTTGGATATTTCCAGCATTCGTTTCTGGTCTATGACCGCGAAGGCGAATCCTGCAAGACACCGAAATGCCGAGGGACCGTGAAGCGATTTACGCAAAACGGCCGGTCGACGTTCTGGTGCCAGACTTGCCAGAAGTAGATCAGACCCTTCTGAACAACGCCTAGCATCCGCAACGTCTCAACACGTCGTCCCCACGCCGGCGGAAATCGCCGCGCGGACGAAATGGCAGAATGGTGACAGACTCCGGCGCATAAGGCGGCACGGTGACGAAACGGTGCATGCTATTTTCCCGCCTGGGCGCAAGGTGATTGCAGTGCAATCACACGTTCTCCGCCGCCAGCGCCGAGTTACTTCCGCACGCACACCAGCCGTAGCACCGATGCCTTGGCATCGGACGCACCTGAGGCGGGCGTGACGCCTTTCGCCTTCATGAAGTCGCGCACGGCTTCCGCGGACACGAGCAGAGCCTGAGACGGCAGCGGCGTGCCTACTGGCCCGGCGACGATCGCGGGTTTCAGCCGGGCAATGCCAGCGAACTTTCCGTCACTATCGAGCGCCGCCGCGCCGGAGAAGCCCAGCGCCGGCTCAGGTGAGAGCGTTGTGTCGGTAACCGCGAGCGTTGCAGTTGCAGTGACGGTTGTCACCGCATTGCGTCCGCCCTGATTTTGCGGATCGGCAATGCCAGTGACGTTGACATTGGGTTTCGTCGCGCCGTTGCCAGCCATCGCCAGCGGCTTCAATCCGCTCGCGCCGTAGATGCGCAGCAGCGCCAGTTCGCGCGACTCGTCGTCGGCGACGCGGGTGGCGTTGCCGTAACCCGGCACGGCGATGGTCATGCAGCCATCGGTGCTCTGACGATCCGCAACGATCGCGCCGTCGGTGCTGGCGACGATGCCGGTGGAGTACTCGACCTTCTTGCGCGGCGGCGGGCCAGCCTGCGCCACGTTGCCGGGGAACGGATTGTATGCACTCGACATCGCCACCGTGACCGGGATCATGGTGCCTTCGGTGGCCTGATCGTAGAGGATGGTGAGAACGCGGACTTCATCGTTGCGCGTTTGCCCGCGGATGTAGAATTTCTTCAGGCCCTGCGATCCAGACAGTACGAAGAAATCCGGTTTCACCACGCTGTAGTCGGCCTTGCGCGCGTTCAGCTTCTTCTCGCTGGCGGCGACGGTTGCGGTGGTTGCGCCAGCTTCCTTGCGGCGCAGGAATTCGATCTGGATAGTGCCGGTGGCGGAAGACCATTTGGTGCCGTTGACGTCGCTGACGATCAGCGGCACCAGTTTCGACGGCAGGCCGATACGCGCGCCGCTGGTGGCGTCGCTGACGATCTTCCAGCCGACATTGTCCTGCAATTTCTTTGCGGCCGCTGTGAGCGCACCGCGCTCCTGCGCGTTCAGCACGCCGGTTTCCTTGGCGCCGTGGTCTTTCTGAAAAGCCTTAATGGCGGACACCATCCGGTCGCTGGCCTCGCCGTTGATGACGCCGTTGTAGAGGCTGACCCAGGCCAGGTCCGACTGGATGGCAAGACGCTCGGCCTGCTCCATCGCCTTGGCGGTATCGACCGGGGTTTGCACCGCCGGGCGGATCGGCACTGTCGTTACCGGCTTGGGCTTGATCTGCGCCGGCGCCTGCTTGGGCTGCGGCGGCTGCTTGGCGGCCGGCGTCTGCGCCACGGCGGTGCCGAGCGTGGCAGCCATCATCAGCGTGAGGGCGAACGGCAGTTTCATGAACGGTCTCATTGCTGGTAATAAGCGCATCCGAGCATAGAGCATGATCCCGAAAAACGGATACCGGTTTTCGGGCATCAGGCTGGAGTAGCGATCGTTTGTCCACGACATCAGTGCTGTGGTTCGACCGATGCGGAAAAATAGCTGACGCGAGAGTGATGAAACCGGGATGCTGACATCTGAAGAGCTGGAACGCTATGCGCGCCATATCGTGTTGCGGGAGGTCGGCGGCCCCGGTCAGGCGGCGCTGAAGGCGTCGCGCGTGCTGGTGATCGGGGCAGGCGGACTCGGCGCGCCAGCGCTGATGTATCTCGCTGCGGCGGGCATCGGAACCCTTGGGGTGGTCGATGACGATGCCGTGTCGCTGTCCAATCTGCAGCGCCAGATCATTCACGCCACACCGGATGTCGGCCGTCCGAAAGTGGATAGCGCGGGCGACAGGATTCTGGCGCTCAATCCGCACGTCACGCTACGCACCCATGCGGTGCGGCTGAATGCGGCGAATGCACTGGACCTGATCGGAAACTACGATGTCGTTGTCGATGGCTCCGACAATTTCGCCACGCGCTATCTGGTGTCGGACGCCTGCTATCTGGCGAAGAAAACGCTGATCGCCGGTGCGCTCGGCGTGTTCGACGCGTCGCTGACCACGATCCGCGCGCACGGGACGGATGCGAACGGCAACATGAATCCGACCTATCGCTGCCTGTTTCCGGAAGCGCCGCCGCCGGGCACCACGCCGACCTGCGAGGAAGCGGGCGTGCTCGGCGCGCTGGCCGGCGTGCTCGGCTCGATGATGGCGTTGGAGGCGATCCGCGAGATCGTCGGTTTCGGTGAAAGTCTCGTGGGGCGCCTGGTGATGATCGACGCCCGCGCGATGCGCTTCGAGACGCTGCGTTACGCCCGCGATCCGTCAAATCCGCTCAACGGCGACACGCCGACGATTACGGATTTGAGCGGGCATAAGTAACGTAACGATCACACGTCATCCTGAGGTGCGAGCCGTCTTCGGCGAGCCTCGAAGGATGCGTGTTCGCCGTCGCCCTTCGAGGCGCGGCAAGCGCCGCGCACCTCAGGATGACGGCGTTCAGAACATCGTGCGCTCTACGCCACGCCGGGCAGGACGCGGTCCGGCGGCTTGTGGCCATCGAGAAAGGTGCGGATGTTGATCATCACCTTCTCGCCCATCTCAACGCGGCCTTCGAGTGTCGCCGAGCCCATGTGCGGCAGCAGCACGACCTTGCCGGCCTTGGCGAGCCGCACCAGTTTCGGATTCACCGCAGGCTCGTTTTCGAACACATCGAGCGCGGCGCCCGCGATCTCACCGTCCTCGATCAGCTTGGTTAGCGTCGCTTCGTCGATCACCTCACCGCGCGCGGTGTTGATGACGTAGGCGTCCTTGCGGATCAGCTTCAGCCGCCGCGCCGACAGCAAATGAAACGTTGCGGGTGTGTGCGGGCAGTTCACCGAGATGAAATCCATCCGCGCCAGCATCTGGTCGAGGCTGTCCCAATAGGTTGCGCCCAACTCTTCCTCGATCTGCGGGGCGACCGGGCGGCGGTTGTGATAGTGGATCTGCAGCCCGAAGGCGTGGGCGCGGCGCGCCAGCGCCTGACCGATGCGGCCCATGCCGATGATGCCGAGGCGTTTGCCGCCGATGCGGTGACCCAGCATCCAGGTCGGCGACCAGCCCGGCCAGTCCTTGCCTTCAGTCAGGATCGAGGCGCCCTCGATCAGGCGGCGCGGCACGGCGAGAAGCAGCGCCATGGTCATGTCGGCGGTGTCTTCGGTCAGAACCTTTGGCGTGTTGGTGACCATGATGCCGCGCGCAAGCGCCGCAGCCACATCGATGTTGTCGACGCCGTTGCCGAAATTCGCGATCAGCTTGAGGCGGACATCGGGCTGGTCGAGAATCTCGGCGGTGATCTCGTCGGAGACGGTCGGCACCAGGATGTCTGCGGTGCGAACAGCTTCGGCGAGCTGCGCCGGGGTCATGGGAGTGTCATCGAGGTTGAGCCGGGTATCGAAAAGCTCGCGCATGCGCGTTTCAGTGCTGTCAGGCAGCTTTCGCGTGACCACCACCAGCGGCTTTTTCTTACCCGAAACCATTCTCCAGAAGCCCTTCGATCGTAAGCGGGGTTTGCCGTTCCCGGACGCTAGGGCCCGGCCGTTCAATTCACATTAACCGACTTGCTCGAAGGTAGGAATTCGTTGCCGGTCCGGTGAGCTTTTCGCAGCTTTTCAGGCGCTTGGCCCGTGGTCCCTCTCTAGCAGAAGGCCGCGCCAAGACAAGAACCCAAGGGTTTCCAAGGCCCTCCAAGGTTCCTGAAAGCGCGGTCAGCGGTGGTCAGGATGCGAGAGCGCATCACGGATGGCAGGGAGCGGCACTGGGGACCGCACGAAGGAACGTTGTTATGGGATTTGTTCGAATTTTCGCGTCGCTTGCGGTGGGGTTGGCGATCTGGGTCGTGTCATGCGCGACGGGTCTTGCCGCCAAGGACAAGGATGCGGTGGCGACGGCGAGCGGCCTGCCGGTGCCGCGGTATGTCAGCCTGAAGTCCGACCACGTCAATGTCCGCGCCGGTCCCACCAAGGATCAGGACGTCACCTGGATCTACACGCGATCCGGTCTGCCTGTGGAAATCACCGCCGAGTTCGAGAACTGGCGGCGCGTGCGCGATTCGGAAGGGGCAGAAGGCTGGGTCTACCATTCGCTGCTGTCGGGCAGACGTACGGCGGTCATTACCATGAAGAAGAAGGACGATCTGGCGCCGATCTACGACCGCGCCGATGCAACCAGCGCTGTCGCGGCCAAGCTCCAGGCCGGCGTCGTCGCCACAGTGAGGCGCTGCAACGACGGCTGGTGCCGCATCACCGGCAACGGCTTCGATGGCTGGATCGAGCAGCAGCGGCTCTGGGGCGTCTATGCCGACGAGAAGGTGAACTGAGCGACACGCTGTAGGTCGCGCAAAATGAAAATAAAAAAGGCCGGGCTAGCCCGGCCTTTTTATCTTGAATGACGAAACTCGATGTCTTCAGCGCTTCTTGCGCAGGCGCACGACCATGTCGATGCGGCTGATCTCGTAACCTTCCGGCACGTCGGGCATCTTCTGCAGCACGAGATTTGGATCTGGAATATCGACCAGCTCGTGATTGCCTTCCATGTAGAAGTGATGATGCGCGCTGGTGTTGGTATCGAAATAGGTCTTGGTGCCGTCGACACTGACCTGACGCAGCAGGCCGGCTTCGGTGAGCTGGTTCAGTGTGTTGTAGACGGTCGCGAGCGAGACCGGCACCTTGGCGTGGGTCGCCTCTTCGTAGAGCATTTCCGCGGTCAGATGACGCCCGCCCTTGCCGAACAGCAGCCAGCCCAGCGCCATGCGCTGACGGGTCGGACGCAGACCGACTGACTGCAACATTTCGTTGACGTCATGCCACGGACATCCGGTAAGCGCCGGTGCGTGCCCATGGGGGTGGGCATGCAGTTCGTCGCGCTTGCTCTCAGTGGTTACAACGTCATCCATCAGGTCACTCATACGCATAGGGGCGGCACAGGTCCGCCCGCTGAAAAGGGACTGTTGCCAAGACTATAGGAAAGCATGCAGTTACATGCAAGTTTTTCGCAACTGGCTGGCATCATTCTAGGTTAAAAACGGCCCCGAATCGGGCTGTTCCGGCCACTTTGACCCTCGATGGGCCTATGTTAGAGGTCCGGCAAGGTAGCCGCAGGACCGGCATGCCAAAATAAGGGATCCAGATGAAAGACCGCCGGAACAGCTATGCCTACGAAGAGCTCCTGGCCTGTGGCCGGGGCGAGCTGTTCGGAGCTGGCAATGCCCAATTGCCCCTGCCGCCCATGCTGATGTTCGACCGGATCACGGAGATCAACGACACCGGCGGCGAGTACGGCAAGGGCCTGATCCGTGCCGAACTCGAGGTCAAACCGGATTTGTGGTTTTTCGGGTGCCATTTTAAAGGCGATCCGGTGATGCCGGGCTGCCTCGGGCTTGATGCGCTGTGGCAAATGGTCGGCTTTTTTCTTGGCTGGTCCGGTGGTCTTGGTCGTGGCCGGGCGCTTGGCCTGAGCGAACTGAAGTTTTCGGGGCAGGTTCTGCCGCATGTCACCAAGGTCGTGTACAACATCGACATCAAGCGCGTGATGCGTTCGAAGCTGGTGTTGGGCGTCGCGGATGGGACTCTGTCGGCAGACGGCGAGATCATCTATCGCGCCAAGGATCTGAAGGTCGGGTTATTCCAGCAGGACGCCCCAATGCAGCCGGGAACGTGATGCAAGGTTGATAGGCTCACGAGGATAGAGCTTCACATTTGCCGGATACAGAACCGGCGCGGGCAGTCGAAGGCGCGGACATCAAAGCGCAGCAACTAAAGGCGAGGGATCATGAGGCGAGTTGTGGTCACGGGGATGGGCATTGTCTCTTCCATCGGAAACAACACTCAGGAAGTGCTTGCGAGTCTCTACGAGGCGAAGTCCGGCATCACGCGCGCGGAAGAATACGCGAAGCTCGGCTTCCGGTCGCAGGTCCAGGGCGCGCCGACGCTCAATCCTGCCGATGTCATCGACCGCCGTGCCATGCGGTTTCTGGGCGAAGGTGCCGCCTGGAATCACATTGCGATGGAGCAGGCGATCCAGGATTCGGGCCTTGAGGCTTCCGACGTGTCCAACGAGCGCACCGGAATCATCATGGGCTCCGGCGGCCCGTCAGCCCGCACTATCGTCGAGGCTGCTGATATTACCCGCAGCAAGGGACCCAAGCGCGTCGGCCCGTTCGCGGTGCCCAAGGCGATGTCGTCGACGGCATCCGCGACGCTGGCGACCTGGTTCAAGATCAAGGGCGTGAACTACTCGATCTCGTCGGCTTGCGCCACGTCGAACCACTGCATCGGCAATGCCTACGAGACCATCCAGATCGGCAAACAGGATGTCATCTTCGCCGGCGGCTGCGAGGAGCTCGACTGGTCGCTCTCGGTGCTGTTCGACGCGATGGGCGCGATGTCCTCGAAGTACAACGATACGCCGGCCACGGCTTCGCGCGCCTATGACGTCAGCCGCGATGGTTTCGTGATCGCCGGCGGCGCGGGCGTCGTCGTGCTCGAAGAGCTTGAACATGCCAAGGCGCGCGGCGCGCGTATTTACGGCGAGATCGTCGGCTACGGCGCGACCTCCGATGGCTACGACATGGTTGCGCCATCGGGCGAAGGCGCCGAACGCTGCATGAAAATGGCGCTCTCCACCGTCAACACCAAGATCGACTACATTAATCCGCACGCAACATCGACGCCGGCAGGTGATCCGCCGGAAATCAATGCCATCCGCAATGTGTTCGGCACGGGCGACAAGTGTCCGCCGATCTCTGCGACCAAGTCGCTGACCGGACACTCGCTGGGTGCGACCGGCGTGCAGGAAGCAATCTATTCGCTGCTGATGATGAACAACGGTTTTATCTGCGAAAGCGCGAACATCACGGAGCTCGATCCGGTGTTCGCCGATATGCCGATCGTGCGCAAGCGCATCGACGGCGCCAAGATCGGTGCTGTGCTGTCGAACTCCTTCGGCTTCGGCGGCACCAATGCGACGCTGGTGTTCAAGCGGCTCGACGCGTGAGTTTGATTGTCGATATTTTGTTTATCCGATGACCGTCATGCCCGGGCTTGTCCCGGGCATCCACGTCTTCAGGATCGTTCTTTAAGGCGTGGATGGCCGGGACAAGCCCGGCCATGACGATAGAGGAAATCCGAACATGTCTGGACTGATGCAAGGCAAGCGCGGGCTCATCATGGGCGTCGCCAACGATCACTCGATCGCATGGGGCATCGCGAAAGCGCTTCATGCCCAGGGCGCAGAGCTTGCCTTCACCTATCAGGGCGACGCACTCGGCAAACGGGTCAAGCCGCTGGCGGAATCTCTGAACGCGCCGCTGATCCTGCCTTGCGACGTCGAGGACATCGCCAGCGTCGATGCGACCTTCGCCGCGATGAAGGAGAAGTGGGGATCGATCGATTTCCTGGTTCATGCCATCGGCTTCTCCGACAAGAATGAACTCAAGGGCCGCTACGCCGACACCACCCGCGCGAATTTTTCGCGCACCATGGTGATCTCGTGTTTCTCGTTCACCGAAGTGGCGAAGCGCGCATCGGAAATGATGCCGAACGGCGGCTCGATCGTGACGCTCACCTTCGGTGGATCGACCCGCGTCATGCCGAACTACAACGTAATGGGTGTCGCCAAGGCGGCGCTGGAGGCATCGACGCGGTATCTCGCGGCGGATTTCGGACGCAACGGAATTCGCGTCAATGCGATCTCCGCAGGCCCGGTGCGCACGCTCGCCGGCTCGGGCATTGGCGATTCGCGCGCGATGTTTGCGTTCCAGCAGAAGCATTCGCCGCTGGGGCGGGGCGTTACGCTCGACGAACTCGGCGGCACGGCCCTCTATCTGCTGTCGGACCTGTCCGGCGGCGTGACCGGCGAAATCCACTTCGTCGATTCCGGTTACAACATCATCTCGATGCCGCATCCCGATGCGCTGAAGGCCTCCGGCGAGACGGAAGGCTGAAGCCGACGCCCGCAGCGGCGGAAGCCAATTAACCCGCGGCAATCACCGTCGCTCGCTGAAATGCCGGACGCGCCGAACAGGCGTCGAGGTAGCGGTCGAATGATGGCCGGGTCGGCACCATCTTGAACAGTCTGATCGCGAAATTGAGCCCGGAGCCGATAGTGATGTCGGCGGCGGAGAACATGTCGCCCAGCAGGAACGGACCCCTTTCCAGCGCAGCGTCGAGCACGTCGAATACCTGCGTGGCGCTGCCCCAGGCTGCGGTCGAGGTCGGCACCTCGATCTTGGTGAAGATCTGGATGATCGCCGGCTCGATGCAACTGGGTCCGAAAAACAGCCATTGCAGATACTTTGCGCGGCGCGGGTCGCCGATGGGCGGCGCCAGCTTGGCTTCAGGATAGCGATCCGCAACATAGGCGCAGATTGCGGAAGCTTCCGCGATGGACACATCGCCGTCCTTCAGCGCGGGCACTTTTCCCATGGGATTGACTGCGAGAAATTCCGGGGTCTTCTGCGCGCCGGTTGAAATGTCCGTCAGCACGCGCTCATAGGGCTGTCCGGTCTCTTCCATCAGCCAGAGACCCGAGAACGAGCGCGAGCGCGGCGACCAGTAGAGCTTCATCATTCGATCCTCCCTTTTTTGCGATGTTATAGCCAATTCGGACCAAGATTGTCTTCCGGCAACGATTTGACGATTTAATGAAAAAGGCCCCCGCGATGCGATCGCGGGGGGCTTGTTCGTCCTGTCGTCAAGCGGAACGGATCATTCCGCGGCTTGCAGCATTGGCTGCTCTGCGAGATCGAAGCGGTCGGCGTTCATCACCTTGGTCCACGCCTTCACGAAGTCCTTGACGAACTTCCCCTTCGAGTCCGAGGTTGCGTACACTTCGGCATAGGCGCGAAGCTGCGCATGTGAACCGAAAACCAGGTCGGCACGGGTGCCGGTCCACTTCAGATCGCCACTCTTGCGGTCGCGTCCTTCGTATACCTCATCGCCCTCGACTGCCTTCCACTTTGTCCTCATGTCGAGCAGGTTGACGAAGAAGTCGTTGGTCAACACCTCAGGCTGCTCAGTGAAGACGCCATGCTTGGAATTGCTGGCATTGGCACCAAGGACGCGCAGGCCGCCGACGAGAACCGTCATTTCGGGTGCGGTCAACGTCAGCAACTGTGCGCGGTCCACCAGAAGCACCTCGGTCGGCACGGCATACTTGCCCTTGAGATAGTTGCGGAAGCCGTCTGCGACCGGCTCCATCACGGCAAAGGCCTCCACGTCGGTTTGCTTCTGCGATGCGTCCGCACGTCCCGGAGAGAAGGGGACACTCACATTGACGCCGGCATCCTTCGCGGCTTTTTCGATTGCCGCACCGCCGCCAAGAACGATCAGGTCGGCAAGCGACACCTCCTTGTCGTCCGGCTGTGATGCATTGAACTCCTTCCGGATTTTTTCGAGCGTCTGCAGCACCTTGGTAAGCTGAGCCGGCTGGTTGACCTCCCAATCCTTCTGAGGCGAGAGACGGATGCGCGCGCCGTTGGCGCCGCCGCGCTTGTCGCCGCCACGGAAGGTGGAGGCCGAAGCCCATGCTGTGCTGACCACCTCAGACACGGTCAGGCCGGAAGCAAGAATCTTCGCTTTCAGAGCCGCGATGTCCTGCTCATCGATCAGCTTGTGATCGACCTCGGGAATGGGGTCCTGCCAGATCAATTCTTCCTTGGGTATTTCGGGGCCCAGATAACGCGAGTGCGGCCCCAGGTCGCGATGGGTCAGCTTGAACCAGGCGCGTGCGAAGGCCTCGGCAAAGGCTTGCGGATTTTCCAGGAAGCGGCGAGAGATTTTCTCGTAGACCGGATCCAAACGCAGCGACAGATCGGTGGTCAGCATGGTCGGCTTGTGCTTCTTCGACGGATCGTGCGCGTCGGGAATGACGTCCTCGGCGTCCTTGGCCTCCCACTGGATGGCGCCGCCGGGGCTGCGGGTCTGCACCCATTCGTACTTGAACAGGTTCTCGAAGAAGTGGTTGCTCCACTGCGCAGGCGTCTGCGTCCAGGTGACTTCAATGCCGCTGCCGACGGCGTCTGCACCAAACCCGGTGCCGAAGTTGCTGGTCCAGCCAAGACCCTGCTCCTCCAAACCGGCAGCCTCAGGCGCCGGCCCCTTGTGAGACTCAGGCGCGGCGCCGTGGGTCTTGCCGAAGGTGTGGCCGCCGCCGATCAACGCGACGGTTTCCTCGTCGTTCATCGCCATGCGCTTGAAGGTCTCGCGGATGAATCTGGCGGCGGAAACCGGATCGCCGTTGGCGCCCGGACCTTCGGGATTGACGTAGATCAGGCCCATCTCGGTGGCGCCGAGCGGGTTGTCGAATTTCTCAAGGGGACGGTGGGTCAGCCACTCGGTTTCGGAGCCCCAGTTCACGTCCTGATCCGGCTCCCAGACATCCGCACGGCCGGCCGCGAAGCCGAAGGTGCGGAAACCCATGGTCTCCAACGCGACGTTGCCGGCGAGGATCAGCAGATCGGCCCAGGAAATCTGCTGGCCGTACTTCTGCTTGATCGGCCACAGCAGGCGACGCGACTTGTCGATGTTGACGTTGTCCGGCCAGGAGTTGAGCGGAGCGAAACGCTGTTGACCGCGACCGGCGCCGCCTCGGCCGTCAGCAAGACGATATGTACCGGCGGCGTGCCAGGACATGCGGACGAACTGCGGGCCGTAATTGCCGAAGTCGGCAGGCCACCAGTCCTGCGAGTCGGTCATCAGCTTGCGCAGGTCATTCTTCAGCGCCTGATAGTCGAGTTTCTCGAATTCCTTGGCGTAGTCGAACGCCCCGTCCAGCGGATCGGAAAGGGTGGAGTGCTGGTGGAGAACCGAAAGGTCCAATTGGTTCGGCCACCAGTCGCGGTTGGCTCTGGGAGCTGTTGTGTGCGCAACAGGGCATTTGCCTGCGCCCTTGTCATCGGTTTTCGCGTCCATGTTTTTTCTCCGATTGTTCAGTGGTTCTTGGATTGTTGGCGCTGGGATTCAGTGTTGATTTGGGCGCGCTATCGCTGCCGCAGTTTGCTCAGGCGGCGCAATCTGGCGCGCCGATCCGGCGAAACTTTGGAAGAATTCCAACATCAGGTCCAGTCGGATTTTCTTTGCCAAGTAATAAGTTTTTCTGATCAATCTGTCGATTCCCAAATCGGATCAACCCGTGGAACGACCAGATAAAGGGCGGCTGAAAAGCCGCCCTTGTTTTCGAGATTGTATGATTTTCAGATCGTGAGCGTGCCGGCCTTCGCGGCTGCATAGCGCTCGGAAATCTTCGCCCAGTTCACCGTATTCCACCACGCCTTGAGATAGTCGGCGCGGCGATTTTGATAGTTGAGATAATAGGCGTGCTCCCACACGTCGTTGCCCATCAGCACGCGCTTGCCGTCCATGATCGGCGAATCCTGATTGGGGCGGGTCTCGATGGCGAGCTTGCCGGCCTTGGTCACGGTGACGAACACCCAGCCGGAGCCGAACTGGCGCCCGCCGGCGGCGTTGAAGTCGTTCTGAAACTTCTCCAGGCCGCCAAGATCGCTGGTGATCGCTGCCAGCACCTCGCCTTCCGGCTTGCCGCCGTTCGCGCCCATGATCTCCCAGAACATGGTGTGATTGGCATGGCCGCCGAGATTGTTGCGCACGGTGAACTTGATGTCGTCGTTCAGCGCGTTGATGTTGCCGAGAATGTTTTCGATCGGAGTCGTGCCGAGTTGCGGATTGGTCTTGGCGACGTTGTTCATGTTGGCGACATAGGCCGCGTGATGTTTGCCGTGGTGGATTTCCATGGTCTTGGCATCGATATGCGGCTCGAACGCATTCGTTGCATAGGTCAGCGGCGGCAGAACGAACGGGCCAGCCGCCGGAGCGGCAGCAGGGGCTGCTGCAGGCGCGGGGGCAGCCTGCGCGAAAAGGACACGGGGCGCGGCGGCAACCGCCGCCATACCCGCGGCTGCGGTGAAGAGATGACGGCGAGAGATCGATGACATGAGATTTCTCCTCGGTTCAATGTGGCGGTGCTCAAGAAATCCGGTTGGTCGGCAACAGGCAGAAGGCGAATCCGTTGGCGGACCCGGCCCCAATAAACTACGCCACCCGAGCCATGTTGTTTCATGAGATTGTTTTAGCGCAGCAACTTGACGCGGCGTTGTTGCGATTTAGTTGCAACTGGTGCCGGAAAATCGAGGCCGGAGCATCCTCGCGCAAATAAAAAAGGGCGGCTGTGAAGCCGCCCTTTGTAGCGATTTTTCCGATGTTTTACTCGGCTGCGGAAACGCCTTCGGCCTTCTGCTTGGCCTCGAGGTCTTCGCCGGTTTCCTGATCGACCACCTTCATCGACAGGCGAACCTTGCCGCGATCGTCGAGGCCGAGCAGCTTGACCTTGACCTTGTCGCCTTCCTTGACGACGTC
This sequence comes from Afipia massiliensis, assembly GCF_014203115.1. Classification (GTDB taxonomy): domain Bacteria; phylum Pseudomonadota; class Alphaproteobacteria; order Rhizobiales; family Xanthobacteraceae; genus Afipia; species Afipia massiliensis. Next base: position 209,465 of record NZ_JACHIJ010000003.1, read on the forward strand.
GGAGGTCTTCTGCACGCGGTTGGCGGCGAGCTGGCTGATGTGAACCAGACCGTCCTTCGGTCCGAAGAAGTTCACGAACGCGCCGAACTCCATGACCTTGACGATGGTGCCGTCATAGATCTGGCCGACTTCCGGATCGGAGGTGATCGACTTGATCCATTTGATCGCCGCGCGGATCGATTCGCCGTTGGCGGATGCGACCTTCACGGTGCCGTCGTCCTCGATGTTGATCTTGGCGCCGGTCTTTTCGACGATTTCGCGGATGATCTTGCCGCCGGTGCCGATCACGTCACGGATCTTGTCGGTCGGAATCTGCAGCACTTCGATGCGTGGTGCATGTTCGCCGAGCTCGGCGCGGGCATTGGTCAATGCCTTCGCCATTTCGCCGAGGATATGAATGCGTCCGTCCTTCGCCTGGGCGAGCGCGATCTTCATGATCTCTTCGGTGATGCCGGCAATCTTGATGTCCATCTGCAGCGACGTGATACCGGTTTCGGTACCGGCCACCTTGAAGTCCATGTCGCCGAGATGATCCTCGTCGCCGAGAATGTCAGAGAGAACCGCGAACTTCTTGCCTTCGAGGATCAGGCCCATCGCGATACCTGCCGTCGGACGCTTCAACGGCACGCCGGCATCCATCAGTGCGAGCGATGCGCCGCAGACCGAAGCCATCGATGACGAGCCGTTCGATTCGGTGATCTCGGAGACGACGCGCAGCGTGTACGGGAATTCGTGCGCCGCCGGGAGAACCGGATGCAACGCGCGCCAGGCGAGCTTGCCGTGGCCGATTTCACGACGCTTGGTGCCGCCGAGACGACCGGTTTCGCCGACCGAGTAGGGAGGGAAGTTGTAATGGAGCAGGAAGCGCTCCTTGTACGTTCCCGACAGCGAGTCGATGTACTGCTCGTCTTCGCCGGTGCCGAGGGTGGTGACCACCAGCGCCTGGGTTTCACCGCGGGTGAACAGCGCCGAGCCGTGGGCGCGGGGCAGCACGCCGACTTCGGCGACGATCGGGCGAACTGTGCTCGCATCACGTCCGTCGATGCGCTTGCCGGTGTCGAGGATGTTGTTGCGAACCACGTTCGCCTCAAGCTCCTTGAACACGCCCGCAACGCGCAGCTTGTCGTACTTCGGCTCCTGACCTTCCGGGAAGAAATGGTCCATGACCTTCTTCTTCACCGCGCCGACCGCTGCGTAGCGATCCTGCTTGATCGGAATGGCATAGGCCGTGCGCAATTCGGCTTCGCCGACGCTGCGCATTTCGGTGTCGATGGCGCCGTTGTCCACGGAAGAAACCTCGCGCGGCTCCTTCGCGGCCTTCTCGGCCAGTTCGATGATCGCCTGGATCACCGGCTGGAAATGCCGGTGACCGAACATCACCGCGCCGAGCATAATGTCTTCGTTCAGTTCCTTGGCTTCCGATTCCACCATCAGAACGGCATCGGCGGTGCCGGCGACGACGAGATCGAGATTGGTGTCGGCCATCTCGTCGAGCGTCGGGTTGAGAACGTATTCGTCGTTGATGAAGCCGACGCGGGCTGCGCCGATCGGACCCTGGAACGGTGCGCCGGAGATGGTCAGCGCGGCGGATGATGCCACCAGCGCGAGAATGTCCGGATCGTTCTCCATGTCATGCGACAGCACCGTGACGATGACCTGGGTTTCGTTGCGCCAGCCATCGACGAACAGCGGACGGATCGGGCGATCGATCAGGCGGGAAACCAGCGTTTCCTTTTCGGTCGGGCGGCCTTCGCGCTTGAAGTAGCCGCCGGGAATGCGGCCGGCTGCGTAGGTCTTTTCCTGATAGTCGACGGTGAGCGGCAGGAAATCGACGCCTTCGCGCGGAGACTTCGCAGCGACGACGGTGGCGAGCACGATGGTCTCGCCGTAGGTGGCAACCACCGCGCCGTCGGCCTGGCGCGCGATCTTGCCGGTTTCGAGTTTGAGTGGACGTCCACCCCAGTCGATCTCGACTGAATGAGCTTTAAACATTGTCTTCGTCTTTCATGGGTTCACGAAAGAACGGACGCCTGAAACACAAAAACCATGCGCAAGATTGCGGGACACTGAGCGTGCGCGAATGCGGCGTCAGCGTCCGGCGATCCTGCCATGGTTCTTGAATTTCGAATGGCGTCCATCCTTTCGATGGTACGGGCATATTACCCGTTATCGCCCAGCTGCCGGATTGCTGCTGGACACGCCGCGCGGACATTTCAGAGGTCCGCGCGTTGGAATTGCGTGACGTATTTTCTTGGGAAACACCCACGCCACGCAAAAACGCGCGCAAGAATTGCGCGCGTGGATTTCTTAGCGGCGAATGTTGTGCTTCTCGAGAAGCGACTTGTAGCGCGCCTCGTCCTTCCGCTTCACATAATCGAGAAGCGAACGGCGCGTGGACACCAGCTTCAACAGGCCGCGGCGGGAATGGTTATCCTTGCCGTGGGTCTTGAAGTGCTCGGTGAGGTTGGCGATGCGTTCCGACAGGATCGCGACCTGAACCTCAGGCGAACCGGTGTCACCGGTCTTGGTTGCATTCTTCTTGATGACTTCCGCTTTGCGTTCTGCGGCAATCGACATCGTCAAACACCTTCTTTGCGGCCGGAACTGGCAGTCAGTCCGGTCAGGTTGAACACACGCTTGGGGATGAGTTCGCCATTGCCAATCTCGGCGAGGGCCAGAAGCCTTCCTCCGACGGTGGCATAGACTGTGCCGTTTGAAATTGGCGCATCCCGTCCGCGCAACAAAACCGCCTGGCCCCTGTGGAGCCTTGCGGCATCCGCCCGTGTGACGGCCAGTGCCGGGATGTCGTCCAGCGCGGTCTCAACGGGCAAAAGCGCGTCGGCGAGGCTTCCCTCGCCAGACGCGGCTCTATCGCACAAAGCCTCCAGATCTGCCAGCGGAATCATGTCCGCTTCGGTGAAAGGCCCGCAAATCGTGCGCCGAAGCGCGCAAATATGGCCGTATGAGCCCAGAATCCGGCCCATATCGCGGGCCAGCGCCCGGACATAGGTGCCCTTGCCGCATTCGGCCTCAAACACCGATTTGTCGGTATCTATCTGTTCGACAAGGGTTAATTCGTGAATCTCCACCGGCCGGGGGGCCAGCGGCACGACTTCGCCGTCGCGGGCGAGGTCATAGGCCCGCTCGCCCTGGATCTTGATCGCCGAGTACTGCGGCGGGGTCTGCTCGATGGTTCCGGTAAACTGCGGCAGCAGGGCCCGGATCGCGTCCACCGACGGCCGGGCATTGCTGGTCTGGGTGACCTTGCCCTCGGTGTCGTCGGTGTCGCGTTCCTCGCCCCAGCAAACCGTGAAGCGGTAGCGCTTGCGGCCGTCCATCACGAAGGGGACGGTCTTGGTGGCTTCGCCCAGTGCAATAGGCAATCCGCCGGAGGCCAGTGGGTCGAGGGTGCCGGCATGACCGGCGCGCTTGGCATTGAACAGGCGCTTGAGAACGGCGACGGCGTGCGTCGACGTCATGCCGATGGGTTTATCAAGAATCACCCAGCCGTGGACGTCGCGGCGATCGCGCTTTTGCTGACCGCCCTGCTGACGCTGTTGCTTGCCGCCTTGCTGCTGGCGCGGATCGTTGTGCCGCGTGCCGCTCGCCGCAGCATCGGAAGATTTATTTTCAGCAGGCGCGTTCGAATCGGTTGTTTGCGGTTCGATCGCGCTGTCTGGGCTAGTCACATTCATCAGTCTTGGTCCGAATCTGTCTTGAGGTCTTTTTGAACCGCAGGTGTTCTCAGTAATTTCTCGATCCGTTCTGCTTCGTCGAATCGTTCGTCAACGCGGAAGCGAAGATCAGGCGCAAATTTTAAGTTAACGCGATGCGCAACCTCGCCGCGCAGAAACTTCTTGTTGCGGTCGAGCGCGGCAACGACCTCCGCGAGACCGCGACCGCCGAGTGGCATCACGTAGATGGTGGCGAGCTTGAGGTCCGGCGACATCCGCACTTCGGGCACAGTGATGATGTGCCCTTCGAGCGCCGGATCGTGCACGCCGCCAGCGCTGAGAATGTCCGCAATCGCGTGGCGGATGATTTCGCCGACGCGCAACTGTCGCTGCGAGGCGCCGGTCGTGCCGCCGCGAGGGTCGCTGTCCTTTTTGCGTGTGGCCATGATGGTCCTTGCCGAAAATCAATCGTCATGCCCGCGCGTATCGCGGGCATGCATGTCGTTCCTGATGTTGCTGGCAAGACGTGGATGGCCGGAACTCTATTCGCGAAGACGCGCTTCGCGCTTTAGTCCGGCCATGCCGCCTTGGCTTTCTTAAAAAACCCAGTGCGCCTGTAAGACTTGGACTTACAAGGAGCGCTGAATGGTCTCTACGCGATAACACTCGATAACGTCGCCGACGCGCATGTCCTGATAGTTCTCGAATGCCATGCCGCATTCCTGGCCGGACTGCACGTCCTTCACTTCATCCTTGAAGCGCTTCAGCGTCGACAGCTTGCCTTCGTGCACGACGACGTTGTCGCGGATCAGGCGTACGTTCGCGCCGCGTTCCACGGTGCCGTCGGTCACGCGGCAACCCGCGATCTTGCCGACCTTCGAGATGTTGAACACTTCGAGGATCTGCGCATTGCCCAGCATGGTTTCGCGCAGCGTCGGCGCGAGCAGGCCGGACATTGCCTTTTTCACGTCATCCACGAGATCGTAGATGATGTTGTAATAGCGGATTTCGATGCCGTTGCGCTTGGCCAGCGCCGCCGCTTCCTTGTTGGCGCGGACGCTGAAGCCGATGATCGCGGCGTTGAAACCTTCCGCCAGCGTCACGTCGGATTCCGAGATGCCGCCGACGCCTGCATGAAGAATGCGGGCCGCGACTTCGTCGGTGCCGAGCTTTTCGAGCGAGCCGAGAATCGCTTCCAGCGAGCCCTGCACGTCGGCCTTGATGACCAGCGGGAAGTCCTTGCGGCCCGTTGTCTTGAGCTGCGACATCATCTGCTCGAGCGAGCCGCGCATGCCGGCATTGCTGGCGGCGGATTTCTCGCGCTTCTGATGGGCGCGATAGCTCGTGACTTCGCGGGCGCGGGCTTCGTTCTCGACCACGGCGAGGCGGTCGCCGGCTTCCGGCGGGCCGTTGAAGCCGAGCACCTCGACCGGAACCGACGGACCTGCTTCCTGCACGGTCTCGCCCTGATCGTTGATCAGCGCGCGGACACGGCCCATTTCAGCGCCGGCGACAATGATGTCGCCGACCTTCAGCGTGCCGCGCTGAACCAGCACGGTGGCCACGGGACCGCGGCCGCGATCGAGCTTGGCTTCGATCACGGTACCTTCGGCCGGACGATCCGGGTTGGTTTTCAGGTCGAGCAGGTCGGCCTGCAGCGCGATCATTTCGAGCAGCTTGTCGAGGTTGGTCTTGTTCTTTGCGGACACTTCAACGTCGACGACGTCGCCGCCGAAGGATTCGACCTGCACTTCGTACTGCAGCAGTTCGGTGCGCACGCGCTCGGCCTTGGCGTCCGGCTTGTCGATTTTGTTGATCGCCACGATCATCGGAACATTCGCGGCCTTGGCGTGATTGATCGCCTCAATGGTCTGCGGCATGACGCCGTCGTCGGCCGCCACGACCAGGATGACGATGTCGGTGACCTTGGCGCCGCGGGCGCGCATCGCGGTAAACGCGGCGTGGCCCGGCGTGTCGATAAAGGTGATCTTCTTGCCGCTTTCCGGCGAGGTGACCTGATAGGCGCCGATATGCTGGGTGATGCCACCCGCTTCGCCGCTGACGACATTGGCGTGGCGCAGTGCATCCAGCAGCGAGGTCTTGCCGTGGTCGACGTGGCCCATGACGGTCACGACCGGCGGACGCGGCGTGGTGTCCGAGGCATGATCGTCGGCGACGTCGAACAGGCCTTCTTCCACGTCAGACGCAGCAACGCGCTTGACGGTGTGGCCCATTTCCTCGGCGATGAGTTGCGCGGTGTCGGCGTCGATCACGTCGGTGATCTTCACCATCTGGCCCTGCTTCATCAGCAGACGGATGACGTCCACCGCACGCTCGGCCATACGGTTGGCGAGTTCCTGAATCGTGATCGCTTCGGGGATGACCACTTCGCGGATCAGCTTTTCCTTCGGCTCGTTGGACGCATGGCCCTTGAGGCGCTGGGTGCGGCGGCGGAACGAGGCGATCGAACGCTCGCGTACGTCGTCGGCATTGAGCGCGGTGGAAAGGGTCAGGCGGCCGCGCTGTTTCGCGGGCGCGGGCTTTGCGGTCGGCTTCGGTGCGATGACCGGGCGTGCCGGCCCACCGCCGGGGCGACGCACCAGACGCGGTGCTTCATCGTCATCGGATCCATCGGCGGCGACAGCAGCCGGACGGGCCGGGGTCGTTGCAGCCGTGCGTGCCGTGGTGGCAGGCGCAGCCGCCTTGGCAGCGGCCTCGGTGCTGCGCTTGGTGGCTTCACGTTCGGCGCGCGCCTTGGCTTCTTCCTCGGCGCGGTGGCGTTCTTCCTCGGCCTTCTTGCGGGCTTCGGCGGCTTCACGCTCCTGCTGTTCCTTGAATTCCTTGGTGTTGCGGCGCGCGGCTTCAGCTTCCGCGGCGCGGCGCTCTTCTTCTTCGCGCACACGCGCATCGGCGAGCGCGCTGGCGCGGGCGCTCTGCTCGTCTTCGGTCAGGGTCTGGAGGACAACGCCCGACTTGCGGGCTGGCGGGCGCGCAGGCTCAGGCGTGCGCGGCGCAACCTTCGCAGGTGCTGCGACAGGCGCAGGTGCTGCGGGCGCCGCTTCGGGCGCAGGCGCGGGATCGCCGGCCAGACGGCGCTTGGTTTTCTTTTCGACCACCACCTGCTTGGTGCGGCCGTGACTGAAACTCTGGCGCACGACGCCGGTCTCTGTGCGCGGCTTGAGCGACAGAGTTTTCGAACCGACGCTCAGCGTCTTATCGCCAGGATTTTTCGTATCAGCCATTCAACAGTCCCAATCTCGTTCGTTGCTCGCATGCCGCGTCTGACGGCAATGCCCTAATTGTTCTGGTCGATCCCGCCATCGTGACCGCCACCCGTCCCCCGAAATCGGGTGAGCGTTTGGCAACGTGCGAGAAAGGTCTTGCTTGCCGGGCCCGCGAGCAGGGCAGCATGTACCACATTTGCCCGCCCGAGTGCCAAATCCAATTCATCGGTGGTCAGGACGCTGATAACGGGGAAATTCCCCGATTCCGTGCTGTTTTCCCGCCTTACGGCGGCCAGTTTGGCATTCAGCTTGCGGATTCCGTCCGGAGCGCCGTCTGTGGCGTGGATCAGGGCGATCGCCTGCCGCCCCTCGATCGCGCCTTCGACCTTGGAAAATCCCGAAATGACCTGACCGGCCTTCGCGATCATGGCGAGGGCTTCGGACACCCCCCGGACCATCATGCGCTCGACGTCGTCGGCCAGGGTTTTCGACACCTGGACGTCGCGCTTGAAACTGCGCGCGAACACGTTGCGCCGGGCGGCTTCCGCCACGGTGGCATGAGACAGCGAAACCCACAGTCCGCGTCCCGGCAGCTTGCGCTTCAGGTCGGGGACGGTTTCACCGGAGGGGGAGAGGACGAAGCGGATCAGGTCGTCGATCGGCGCAACTTGCCGCGTGACGGCGCACATCCGCTCGGTCCCGGATTTTGTCCGGGGTCCGTTGTCGAGATCTGCGTGATCAGCGATGGCAAGCATGCGCGGGTCATTTCCTTCAACTCTTGCGGAGCATGGTGTTGTCCGAAAGTCGCTTCATGGGTTTAGGCCTGCTTAAGCCGGGTTTTCTTCAGAGGCCGCCGCTTCTTCCGACGGCTTGGCAAGATCGGCTTCGCTGATCCAGCCGGCGACGACGCGCGCCTGCATGATCAGGGCTTCGGCGTCTTCGCGCGAAATTTCATTCGGGTCGAGGATGCCCGGATGCTTGGTGGTTTCGCCGTCCTTGCGCTCGACCCAGCCGACCAGATCGTCCGTGGCGCAGCCAGCCAGATCCTCAACGGTCTTGATGTCGTTCTCGCCGAACTTCACCAGCATCTTGGCGGTCACACCCGGTACGGTCGTCAAAGCGTCTTCCACGCCCAATTCCTTTCGCTTCGCTTCGAGTTCTGCCTCGAGCTGTTCAAGATATTCGCGGGCACGGCTTTGCAGCTCGTTGGCGGTTTCCTCGTCGAAACCTTCAATGCTGGTGAGTTCCCGTGGATCCACCAGCGCCAGATCTTCGACCGAACCGAAGCCTTCGGAGGCCAGCAACTGGCCGACAACTTCGTCGACGTTGAGGGCTTCCATGAAGACGCGGGTGGAATTCTCGAAGTCGGCCTGACGACGCTCCGATTCTTCCTGCTCGGTGAGAATGTCGATGTCCCAGCCGGTCAGCTGCGAAGCGAGACGCACGTTCTGCCCGCGCCGTCCGATCGCAAGGGACAATTGGGTATCCGGAACCACAACTTCAATGCGTTCGCGGTCTTCATCGATGACGACTTTCGCGACTTCTGCGGGCGCCAGCGCGTTGACGACGAAGGTCGCGATGTCCGGCGACCACGGAATGATGTCGATCTTTTCGCCCTGCAGTTCGTTCACCACGGCCTGCACGCGCGAGCCGCGCATACCGACGCAGGCGCCAACCGGATCGACCGAGGAATCGCGGGAAATCACGCCGATTTTCGCGCGCGAACCCGGATCGCGGGCCACGGCCTTGATCTCGACGATGCCGTCATAGATTTCAGGAACTTCCTGCGCGAACAGCTTCGCCATGAACTGCGGATGAGTGCGGGACAGGAAAATCTGCGGTCCGCGGGTTTCGCGGCGGACATCGAAGATATAGGAGCGCACGCGGTCGCCGTTGCGGAACACTTCGCGCGGCAGCATTTCGTCGCGGCGGACAATGGCTTCGCCGCGGCCCAGATCGACAATGACGCTGCCGTATTCGACGCGCTTGACCACGCCGTTGACGATCTCGCCGATGCGGTCCTTGAATTCCTGATACTGCCGGTCACGCTCGGCCTCGCGCACCTTCTGCACGATGACCTGCTTGGCGCTTTGTGCGGCGATGCGGCCGTATTCCAGCGGCGGCAGCGTGTCGGCGATGGTGTCGCCGATCTGCGCGCCGGGGTTGGCGCGCTGCGCGTCCTTCAGCGAAATCTGATTGGAGGAATTTTCGACCTGCTCGACCACCAGCATGTGGCGCGACAGCCGCAATTCGCCCTTCTTGGCGTCGATTTCGGCGTGAACGTCGGTCTCGGAGCCGTAGCGGGCGCGGGCCGCCTTGGCGATGGCGTCCTCCATCGCTGCGATCACGATTGAGCGGTCGATCGACTTTTCTCGCGCGACGGCGTCGGCGATCTGCAGCAGTTCGAGTTTATTGGCGCTGACAGCGGCCATGGCTCAGTCTCCTTCGTGGGGATCGGATATGCCTGCGCGCTTTTTCTTCTCGGCGGCGAGGCGATGTTCCTTGGTGTTCTTAGGCGCGGCTTTCGGCTTTGGTTTGGGCTTGAAACTTTTTGAAATAGGAAGTTCGGCGCGTGCCTTCTTCGCGTGCTCGGGCGGAGGCGGCTCGATGCCGAGGTCTTCACGGATCTCGCGGGCCGCCGATTTCCCCCGGCGCATGGATTCCGCGATCAACTCGTCGGTCAGAACAAGATTTGCACTGGCGATGTCTTCCATCGTCAGCAGCACGTCTGGATCCTGATCGGCCCGAACGTCGTCGCGAATAATTCTGATGCCGTCGCCCTCGACGCCATTGAGTTTGCCGCGAAACCGCTTGCGGCCTTCGTGGGCCACAGCCATCTCGATCTTCACCAGATGGCCGGCGTAGCGCTCGAAATCGGTACGCCGCACCAGCGGCCGGTCGATGCCGGGCGATGAAATTTCCAGCCGATAGGCGCGCTGGATCGGATCGGCGATGTCCATGACCGGCGACAGCGCCTTCGAGATCGCTTCGCAATCCTCGATCAGCATGGTGCCGTCGGGCCGCTCCGCCATGATCTGCACCGTACAACCGGCGTCGCCCGACACCTTGATCCGCACCAGCCGGTAGCCCATGCCCTGCAGCACCGGAGTGGCGACCGCGGAAACGCGCGCGGCCACGCCTGGCTCGACCACGAGGCGCGGTTCGGCGAGCAGTTCGGCGTCTACGGCAACGTCGGTTGGGTCGGTCATGTCGAGGATCAAGAGTGCTCTTAATCGTTTAACGCCCGCCGCGGCATGCAGTGCGGGCCATCAGGTAATAAAAAAGAGCGGGTCCCGGGGGGCCCACTCTCCTACGTGTGCGTATGAGAATTTATCAGTTGCGGCGGATATAGACGTTTTCGGCCTGTGCGGCAAGGGCTTCCCGCAGATCGGCGAGTGGGATGGAACTGGCTTTGCGGCCGCTAGAGCGCCAATTTGTTGAAAGGGCGCAGGATCTTGCAGCCAAATTGCGGTATTTCGGACACCTCTGCGTAACCTTGTCTCTGCCTCGGACAAGCCAGGCATTCGCGGCTAACTGTTGATTCACTCGTCATACCTACTGTCCCGGAAGCTCCTGGGCGGAGCGCGCCGCCTGCCGGTGAACCGCCGCGCCAGCGGTGACAGAGATACGCATGGCCGCTGCCTTTTCGCTAATTCCGGAACTCGATGAGATCGTCAAGAACGGCACCGCTGAGAAGCGGGCGGAGGCGATCGAGCGCATTTCAGGCCTGTTTCTGCAAGGCGCCGCGCATTTCGAAACCCAGCATGTCGCGCTGTTCGACGACATTCTGGTCGGACTGGTGCCGGCAACCGAAATCGAGACGCGCGTGGAGCTTGCGGAGCGGTTGTCCAAACTGGACAACGCGCCGCCGACGCTGGTGAAGCAACTGGCGCGCGAAAGCGAAATCAGCATCGCCGGTCCGATTCTAAGCCGCTCGCCGCTGCTCGACGATCCCACCCTGGTCGATATCGCGCGCGGAAAGGGCCAGGAACATCTGGCGGCGATTTCCGGCCGGCCGACGCTTTCACCGTCCGTGACCGACGTGATCGTGCGCCGCGGCGACCGCGAAGTGGTGCGCAGCGTGGCGGCCAACGCCGGCGCGCAATTTTCCGAATTTGGCTATTCCGGATTGGTCAAGCGCGCGACCGACGACGGAATGCTGGCGCTGACTGTCGGGCAACGCGAGGATCTTCCGACTGCGACGCTCAAGCAACTGCTGGCGAAGTCGGTCGATCTCGTTCGCCGCCGCCTGTTCGACATGGCGAAGCCGAAACAGAAGGCGGCGATCAATCAGGCGATGATCGAGCTGTCCGGTGCGCCGAAGTCGCAGCCGCAGACACGAGATTTCGAGCCGGCCCAGCGCGCCATCCTGGCGCTGCATCAGGCAGGTGAACTGGATGAAGCCGCACTGCTCGGGTTTGCAAAACAGCACAAGTACGAGGAATCGGTCGCCGCGCTCGCCGCGCTGACCGGCATGCGGATCTCGGTGGTCCACCAGCTGGTGCTGGGCGATCGTTACGACCCCGTCCTCCTGCTCGGAAAATCGATCGGGCTGGAATGGGCCACGGTGCGCGCGCTCGTGGTGTTGCGTCTCGGCCCGGGCCGTGTGCCGTCCGGTCCCGACATTGAGGAAGCGCGCATCAACTACGATCGGCTGTCACCGGCGACCGCGCAGCGCGTGCTCACCTTCTGGCGGCTGCGCGACAAGGGCAAGCCGGCTTAGGACATGACCCCGAAAAGCATGTCGTTGGGCTCGACCCGAGGGTGGGAACCGGTTTTCGGAAAAGATCATGCCCAGGAATGAGCGGCACGCAATTTAACCGGGCTGAATCGCGCTAAGAGTTCGTTCGCTTGAAAATCAGATAGGCGGCCTTGCGCCCCTCGCGGTCGGCCTTCCGGCCGTAACGCGTCATCGTGTAATGCGGCCACGGCATGCGCCAGTCGTCAGCCCGCTCCGCTATCCATGCGAAGTCCTTCGATCGCTGCATATGCATCAATGTCCACGAGCAGTAGTCGTCGATGTCGCTGACAAAGCGAAACTCGCCGGCGGGATCGATGATGCGCGACATCTGGCCGATCGTCGCATCCTGCACGAAGCGGCGCTTCCAGTGTCGCCGCTTCGGCCACGGATCGGGATGAATGAGGTCGATGCGCTTGAAGCTCGACGTTGGCGCCCATGCAAGAAGCTCGGCGGCATCGCCCGCAAACAGCCGGATGTTCGGGATGTTGTGCGCTTCGATCTGCGACAGGATTTTGGCCATGCCGTTGACGTAAGGTTCGCAGCCGATGAAGCCGGTCTGCGGAAACGCGAGCGCTTCCGCTATCAGATGCTCGCCGCCGCCGAATCCGATTTCAAGCCGCAGCTCGTTGACGGGCGTGTCAAACAGCGAGCCTGGATCGGATGCGTCGGCGCTGTCGAGATCCAGTGCCAGTCGCGGCAGCAGATGTTCGATCAGGTCGGACTGATGATGGCGGAGCTTGTGTCCCTTGCGCCGTCCGAAAAACGAGCCGTGGCCGTGGTCGTTACCTTGCTGACCTGATGAAGCGATGTCGTCCGCTGACTTGGTCATCTACAGGCCCTGACGATCCGTCGGATGGTGTCTGTGTGAAATCTGGAATCGATCTAAGCCGCGCACCGCGACGTCTGCGCTGCCAGTGAGCGGCTGTGCTTGCGAACTTAACTGGGGTCGGATTGCTCGCGCGCCGCCATCTGTTCGACGAGTTCGACGATGCTGCGCCGAAGCTTGGCGTCAGTGATCCGCGTGAATGCGCGGGTGAGCGCCAGCCCTTCGGAGGTGGCGAGAAAATCCGAAACGTAGGCAGGCGACTGTGCCTCGCTCAATCCCGCGAGTGCATTCGGGCCGGCCGGTCCGCCCTCGAACAGAAACGAGACCGGCACTTGAAGAATATCGGAAATCTGCTGCAGACGGCTCGCACCGATGCGGTTGGTGCCCTTCTCGTATTTCTGAACCTGCTGGAATGTCAGGCCGAGCGCTTCGCCGAGTTTTTCCTGGCTCATGCCGAGCATGATGCGGCGCATGCGCACGCGGCTGCCGACATACTTGTCAACGGGATTTGGGGCCTTGGTCGTCATCTCAAGCTCCACGCCACCGGCATACTGAATACAACCAACCGAACCGAAATGCGGCGTTTTAACCGGCATACGCTGCCGACCGCGGGATCGTCAAACATTAGTCATGCACTTGCTGAAGAATTTAGGTTACGGCGGCGCTCTGTCGCCGGTTCCTTCATGCAGATACGTGCTGTCGCCCGGTGAAGGTACGTTCGCTTCAGGGCTTTTGTTTCACGCGCCGGCGAATAACGATAACGGTCGACAATGCTACCGCCAGTGCTGCGGGAATATCCCGAACCCGCGAGAAAAGCGGCGCAGGTACGGGTTTTGGCAAGGCTGAATCGAGCACGCCCTCGGCGCCAAGTTCCAGCTGCGCAATGATGCGGCCGAGCGGATCGATCACGGCGGAGATGCCGGTGTTCGCGGAGCGGACCAAGGGAAGCCCCTCCTCGACAGCCCGCAATCGCGCCTGCTGCAGGTGTTGGTAGGGGCCGGTCGAGATTCCGAACCACCCGTCGTTGGTCAGGTTGACGATCCAGCCGGGGCGGTCGTCGCCCGACACAAGGTCGCCCGGAAAGATCGCTTCATAACAAATCAGCGGCAGCATGCGGGGCGCATTCGGTATCGTCATGGTCCGCCGCCGGTCGCCCGGAATGAAGCCGCCGCGCACCTTGGTAATCTGGACGAAGCCGAGTTTTTCCATCGCCGACTGGAATGGAAGATACTCACCGAACGGCACGAGATGCAGCTTGTCGTACATCGACAGGATCGTTCCGTCGTGATCAATGACGTAGATCGAATTATAGGCGCGCGTGACCTGCGTTCCGGCGGGCTGGTCGGGCGGGCGGATCGCGCCGGTGACCAGCACGGTCCCTTGCGGCAACAGGTTGGCGATCTGCGCCATCGCCTCGGCTTCGCGCGTCAAGAAAAACGGAAACGCGGACTCGGGCCAGATCAGGATGGTGGCGTCGCGGACACCGCTCGACTGCGGTCCGGTCGCGCGGTCCGACAGCGACAGATACTTGTCCATCACCATCTGCCGGGCTGAATAATTGAACTTCACGTCCTGCTGCAGGTTCGGCTGCATCAGGCGCAGCTTGACCTTGTCGACGAACTGCGTCGGGTGGCTGGCAAGGCGTAGCGCGCCATAGATGCCCATCGCACAAAGAAGGAGAAGAGAGGCGATGAGCGCAATCCAGGGGCGTCGCGTGACGACACGGTCGTCAGCCAGCACGGCGGGGCTTGCGAACACAACGACCGCGATGAATGTCAAACCCCACAGCCCGACCAGCGAGGCGCTCTGCGCCAGCGCGAGCGGCTCGGTCAGTGCGTAGCCGAAAGCATTCCAGGGGAAGCCGGTCAGGACATGTCCGCGCAACCACTCGCTGGCCGTGAGCGCGCTGGCGAGGCTGAGAATACGAAATGCGTCCGGCGTCCAGATCAGGCGCGCCAGCGCAAAGCCGAAGGCCATGAACAGCGCGAGTCCCGCGGGCAGGCCCATCACCGCGAACGGAAGCAGCCACGCAAACGTCTCGGCATCGACGAGAAATGCGTAGCCGACCCAATAGAGTCCCGCGAGGAAGTAGCCGAAACCGAACCACCATCCGCTGAGCGCCGCAGCCGGAATGCCGCCGAGCCGTCCGGCGCCCGCGCCGTCGATCAGCCAGACCGCCACCGGGATCGTCAGAAACAGGATCGGCCATGCGTTGAACGGCGCCATCGCCAGCGCCGACAACGCGCCCGCGACCAGCGCGATCATCGCGCGCTTCCATCCCCACGACAGGATGATGCCGGCGATAAGAGCGCGGAAGGATGTCATCGGCTGCCGGCGCCGTCGCTGGATGGCGCCGGATTGGCTGGATCGCCGGACTGAGCCTGCGCGGCATCGTTCGCCGCCTCGCGGCGGCGCAATTCCCGGTGGCGCAGGTTGGAGCGGTCCTTGTGCGTCCCGATGCGCACACGCTTGACGCGGCGCGGATCGGCGTCGAGCACTTCGATCTCGAACTCCCCCGGCCCGGAAATGATTTCACCACGCACCGGCAGGCGGCCGACCTGCGTCACCAGATAGCCGCCGAGCGTATCGACCTCTTCACCCGCTTCACCGGTGTCGAATTCCTCGCCGACCACGGATTGCACATCCTCAAGGCTGGCGCGCGCGTCGGCGATAAACGATCCGTCGGACTGCCGCACCACGGACGCCGGCTCGTCGCTGTCGTGCTCGTCATCGATTTCGCCGACCACCAGTTCGACAATGTCCTCGATCGAGACCAGGCCGTCGGTTCCGCCATACTCATCGACCACCAGCGCGAGATGGATGCGGGTTGCCTGCATCTGCGCCAGCAGATCGATGGCGGGCATCGAGGGCGGAACATAGATCAGCTTGCGCATAATGTCGGCGCTGGAGAGCGGCATGCGCAGATCGACCGAGCGCAGATCGAGGCCCGCTGGGAACGGCTTCTTGCGCTTGGCGTTGACCTCGTCCGCGACCTTCGCCTTCGACGTCATGAACGCAAGCAGGTCGCGGATATGGACGAAGCCTTCCGGGTCGTCGAGCGTGTCATTATAAACCACGAGTCGCGAATGGGCGGCGCTTTCGAACAAACTCATCAACTCGCCGAGCGAGATATCCCGTTTGACCGCGACGATGTCGCCGCGCGGCACCATGACGTCGGCGATGCGCCGTTCGTGCAGCCCCAGGATGTTGCGCAGCATGGTGCGCTCGACCGTGGTGAAGCTGGTTTCGTCAGGGGTGGTGGCGTCGAGGACAACCTGGAGGTCGGCGCGCGCGGAGCCTGCCTTCCATCCAAACAGCGTACGTAGCGCGCGCATCAACCACAGTTCGGACGACGGGCGCAGCACCTCGCCTTGTTGCACAGGGACCGGCAGATTGCCCGATGGTTGCGGATCGGGGCGATCGTCGGATTTTTCGGCAAGAGAGTCGGGCACTTATTTCACCTGGTCGTCGTGCGCGTAAGGATCGGGAATCCCGAGCTGCGCAAGAATGTCCCGCTCGAGACCTTCCATGATCTCGGCATCGTCGTCGTTTTCGTGATCGTAGCCTATCAGATGCAGGAAGCCGTGCACCGCCAGATGGCTGAGGTGGTGATCGAACGGCTTGTGCTCGGTGTCGGCCTCGCTGCGCGTGGTCTCGTAGGCAATGGCGATGTCACCGAGCATCCGCGGCGCATCTCCGTCGGGCGCGCGCTCCGGCTGCAGCGCCGGAAACGACAGGACGTTCGTGGGCTTGTCGATGCCCCGCCAGTTCTTGTTGAGGGTACGAATTCCGGCATCGTCGGTCAGCATGACCGCGATCTCGGCGTCGCCGGTGTCGGCATCGACCATGGAAGCCGCCGTTTCGATGGCGCGGTGGATGATGGTTTCCGCGCCGCTCTCACGGACCCAGCAGTCAGCCGTCACAAGCACTTCGGTCGCGGGAATGTCGGCGGACGTCATGTCGGTAATCTTGGTTGCAACTGTCGATCAACTCGGTTGGCCATCATCGATGCATCAGGGCTTGCCAGTGCCGGGCTGCTTCGGCGCGCCTTCGTAGGCGGCGACGATCCGCGCCACGAGTTCATGGCGGATCACGTCCTGAGCGGTGAATTTCACCTGTGTGATGCCTTCGACCCCGTCAAGCAGCTTGGCTGCTTCCGCGAGTCCCGATGGCTGGCCGTTGGGCAGATCGACCTGGCTCGGATCGCCGGTGATGATCATGCGGCTGTTCTCGCCAAGCCGCGTCAGGAACATTTTCATCTGCATCGACGTGGTGTTCTGCGCCTCGTCGAGAATGATCGCCGCGTTGGTCAGGGTGCGGCCACGCATGAACGCCAGCGGCGCGATTTCGATCTCACCGCTTTGCAGGCCGCGCTCGACGATCCGTGAATCCATCAGGTCGTACAGCGCATCGTAGATCGGCCTCAAATAAGGATCGACCTTTTCGCGCATGTCGCCCGGCAGAAACCCGAGGCGTTCTCCGGCCTCAACCGCAGGGCGCGACAGGATGATGCGATCGACTTCCTTGCGCTCAAACAACTGGCAGGCCTGCGCCACGGCGAGCCATGTTTTGCCGGTGCCGGCGGGGCCGATGCCGAACACCAGTTCATGACGCTTCAGCGCGCGGATGTAGGCATCCTGCGCTGCGGTTCGTGCGCGCACCGGGCGCTTGCGTAGATTGATTTCCTCGAACTGCGATTTCGCTGTCTTCGGATCGAACTCGAACAGCGAGCCTTGGGCAATGACGGCGCGGATTGCGCCTTCGACATCGCCCTGCGCGATATCCTGGCTGCGCACCGCCTGCTCGTAGAGCATTTCGAGCACCCGCCGTGCAGCGTCGCAGCCGTCGCGCGATCCGGCGATGGTGATGTGATTGCCGCGCGAGTCGGCGACCACGCCGAGCCGGCGTTCGATCAAAGCGAGATTTTGTCCGTAGGGACCGACCAGGGCGGAGGCCGCGCCATTATCGTCAAAGGCAACGACGATCTGGGCTTCGTGCGGGGTCTGAACGTCGTGCTTGCGGCTGGGGGCGAGTGTCGGCGAATCCGATGCGCTTTTTGGCAAGGGTTCAGGCTCCGGTGGTCATAGCGGGCGGGGAAGTATTGGCGGGCTGGGAAAATGACGCGACGTGCGCGGGATCGGCAAGCGCGCCGATCAAGCTATAGCGTTCGAGGCTGTCGATGGTGACAGGGAGCACCTGGCCGATGATGTCGGGCGAGGCCATGACGTGGGCAGGTTGCAGGTAGGCGGTACGTCCGACGATCTGACCCGGGTTGCGCGCGGCGCGCTCGAACAGCACATCGACCGTCTTGCCGATCGCCGCCGCATTGAAAGCGGCCTGCTGGCTATCGATCAACTCCTGAAGCCGCGCCAATCGCTCGTCCATCACCGTGGTCGTGACCGTCTCCTGCATGTCCGCGGCCGGTGTTCCGGGGCGGGGGGAATACTTGAACGAATAGGCGCCAGCGTAGCTGATTTGGCGGACCAGCGCGAGTGTTGCCGAAAAGTCTTCCGCGGTTTCACCGGGAAATCCGACGATAAAATCTGATGAAAATGCAATGTCTTCGCGCACCTTGCGGAACCGCTCGACGGTGCGGGCATAATCGGCGGCGGTATGTTTGCGGTTCATCGCCTCCAGAATGCGGTCGGAGCCGGATTGCACCGGCAGGTGCACGAACGGCATCACGGCGGGAATGTCGCGGTGGGCCTCGATCAGCGCGTCATCGACGTCGCGGGGATGGCTGGTCGAGTAACGCAGCCGAACGATGCCGGGAATGTCGGCGAGACGATACAGCAGCCGGCCGAGCGACCATGGCTTGCCGTCGTCACCGTCGCCGTGAAATGCGTTGACGTTCTGGCCGATCAGCGTGATCTCGCGCACACCGTTGTCGGCGAGGCGCTGCACGTCATCGATGATGCGCGCAACCGGACGCGACATTTCCATCCCGCGCGTATAAGGCACCACGCAGAAGGTGCAGAATTTGTCGCAACCTTCCTGCACGGTGACGAAAGAGGAGATGCCACGCGCGCGGATCACCGCCGGTTTCGGATCGGGCAGTGATGCGAATTTGTCTTCGACCGGGAATTCGGTCTCGATGGCGCGGCCATCGGTCTTCGCCTTCGCGAGCAGTTGCGGAAGATGATGATAGCTCTGCGGGCCGACCACGATGTCGACGGCGCGTTCGCGTCGAATGATCTCGCTGCCCTCCGCCTGCGCGACGCAGCCTGCAACCGCGATCCGCATCTCGCGGCCGTTGCGGGCAGCCTCGTCCTTGACGGTGCGCAGGCGTCCGAGTTCCGAGTAAACCTTTTCGGACGCCTTTTCGCGGATGTGACAGGTGTTGAGGATCACGAGGTCCGCGTCATCGACGCTGACCGTTTCAACGAATCCCTCAGGCGCCAGCGTATCCACCATGCGTTGTGCATCGTAGACATTCATCTGACAGCCGTATGACTTGATGTGCACCTTGCGCGGCGTGGTCATCGAAATCCTGAATGGCGGCGCTTCAGGCCGCTCTCTGGCGCTTCAAATATAGATAAAGGACCACGAAATCCAGCGATGGGGTCACTCCCGGATCGCTCGAAAAAACGCCTATCTTGTTGTTTAGACGTGATTTTTC
The DNA here is from genome assembly GCF_014203115.1 of Afipia massiliensis. Lineage (GTDB taxonomy): Bacteria > Pseudomonadota > Alphaproteobacteria > Rhizobiales > Xanthobacteraceae > Afipia > Afipia massiliensis. The sequence continues at coordinate 228,549 of NZ_JACHIJ010000003.1, forward strand.
CGAAAGTCGTGTATTCACGGGTTGGCGGCGCGCGCCCTTAAACGACGGCTATTTCATCGCGATTGAGGCTTTGTGCAATCAGGGCGGGTAACGCCCGCATGTCGTCGATGACGATGTTGGCGCCCGCCGCACGCAACCGGTCTGCGTCGCCGGGCCGACAGTGAGCGCCGCCGGTAAATCCGATGACGGTCATTTTCGCGGCGCGGGCAGCGGTGACGCCGGGCACGCTGTCCTCGACCACGACGCATCGCGCCGGCGGCGTATTCATCTGCGCGGCGGCAAACAGAAACAGATCCGGCGCTGGCTTGCCGCGCTCGACCTGCATCGCGGAGAACAGATGCGGCGCAAAGCGGTCGAGCAGTCCGGTGGTGCCGAGGCTGCTGCGAATTCGAGTCGGTGTGCCGGATGACGCCACGCAGATGCGCTGGGACAATCTGCCGAGCGTATCGGCGATGTATGGAACAGGCTGGAGCTGCTCGCCGAACACGCGGTCAATCGTAGCTCTCAATTGCGCTGTATAGGCGTCGGGAAAGGCGCGGCCGAGTTCGGTCTCGACTTCCAGTCTTGCCTCACGCGCTGAACGCCCGAGGAAACGATCGTGCACCTGCTCGGCGGAGATTGCGTAGCCGTGCTGCGTCAGCACGTCGGCGTGAACCACGCAGGCCAGCGCCTCGCTGTCGACGAGCACGCCGTCGCAATCGAAGATGATAAGGTCGTAGAGAGAGGAAGTGCTCAAGTCTTGTCGTCGTCCCGAGTCTTTTCGTCCAATGGCACGCAGTAAAGCTCGAGCCGGTGATCGACCAGCTTGTAGCCCAGCTTGCGCGCGATCTCGGTCTGAAGTTTCTCGATCTCCTCGGAGGTGAACTCGATCACCTTGCCGTCGCGCAGATTGATGAGATGGTCGTGATGGCTTTCGGGCACCTGCTCGTAGCGGGCGCGGCCCTCGCGGAAATCGTGACGCTCGATAATGCCGGCGTCTTCGAACAGCTTCACAGTGCGGTAGACCGTCGAGATCGAGATCTTGTCATCGACCGCGACGCAGCGCCGATAGAGTTCCTCGACGTCGGGATGGTCCATGGCTTCCGCCAGCACGCGCGCGATAACGCGGCGCTGCTCGGTCATGCGCATGCCCGCCGCAGCGCAGCGTTTCTCGATATCCGTATGTTTGCCTGTCGGCATGGATTTGAGGGACGTCATAACGCGAGGTTCCGATGGGTAGAGCCGTGTTTTGCCACCGCAGGGAGCTTACAACAAGTCTCGTTGCATCACCACCGCATTCAATTGTTCGCCGCTTGCGTCCTTGTAATACCGTTCGCGGCGGCCAACGACGCGGAATCCGGCGCGTTCATAAAGCGCGCGGGCAGGGCGGTTGTTTTCCTCGACTTCGAGAAAAACGGTTTTCAAGCCGAGTCCAGCGAGATGTCCAAGATGCGTACGCAGCAGGTCACGTGAAAAGCCGTGGCCGCGATGCTTTTGTGCAACTGCGACAGAGAGGATTTCCGCTTCGTCTGCCGCAGTGCGCGACACGATAAAGCCGATGGTCGATCCGCCAAGCCGCAGCCGATGTGCAAGCGCATTGCGCTCGATCAGAATCTGCTCGAATTCTTCCGTACCCCAGCCGCGATGAAACGAGGCGCGGTGCAGTTGCGACAGCCGCGGCGCATCGCGCAGGTTCGCGGGCTCGACCGTGGCATCGGGCCGCTTGAAGAGTTGTGGCAGAAGTCCGGTGAGAAATGCAGGAAAGCGCGGCATGCTTAAGACCGCGCGTCCGGCATAGAGAAGCCGGCCTTCGGCTTGGCGTCGGGTAGGCGCAAATAGAAGGGCTTGGGCGGCGATGCATCCGGTTCGGTCGCGGCTCCGATCCATGCGACCCACGCGATGTCCGGGCCAGGTTTGGGATCGACCAGAGAAGGCGCGGGCACGTTGCGCGGCCAGCGATCCGCAAGGATGCGCGCGGCATTGCCGACCATGCGCAGCGCACCGAAACGTGACGCCGTGAAGGTGTCCTCGATCGGCACGACGGCCGGCCGCATCAAGGCTGAACCGTTGCCTGCGACGACCTGAAAGTAAACATGGTCGTGTCGCGCGTCGATCGCGGCGATGATCGGCTGCTCGCCTTGTTCGGCGACCAGCGGCGCGACATAGGCCGACAGGGTGGTGAGACCGATCACCGGCTTGTCGGCGGCAAGGCCAATGCCGCGCGCCGCCGAGATGCCGACACGCAATCCCGTAAAGCTGCCGGGCCCGGTGGTGACGGCGACGCGATCGAGGTCGAGATAACGCTGGCCGGAAGCATTCATGACGCGCGCGATCAGCGGCATCAGCGCCTCGGCGTGGCCGCGCTTCATTTCCAGCGTTTCGTGCGCGATCATGGTCCGCGCGCTGGCATCCAGCACGGCGGCGGCGCAGTAGTCCAGCGCGGTATCTATGGCAAGAACGATCATGGGGTGGTTGTAACACTGATGGCAGCAGAAGAAACGTTGTCATGGCCGGGCTTGTCCCGGCCATCCACGTCTTAACTGCTTTGAGCTCACTCAAAAACGTGGATGGCCGGGACAAGCCCGGCCATGACGTCTTTACATCGACTGATTAAGCCGGCCGATTACATCGGCCGGACTTCGACCACGTCCGGAATGAAGTGCTTCAGCAGATTCTGGATGCCGTGCTTCAGCGTCGCGGTCGATGACGGACAGCCGGCGCAGGAGCCCTTCATGTCGAGATAGACGATACCGTCCTTGAAGCCGCGGAAGGTGATGTCGCCGCCGTCACTGGCGACCGCCGGGCGAATCCGCGTCTCGAGCAGGTCCTTGATGACTGCGACCGTCTCGGTGTCAGCCTCGCTGAAGAATTCCTCGGCATGCGGCGCGTCGCCGTCTGCGACCTGGCCGTCGGCGAGCAGCGGCGCGCCGGACATATAGTGTTCCATGATGACGCCAAGGATCGCCGGCTTGAGGTGCTGCCAGTCGCTGTCGTCCTTGGTGACGGTCACGAAATCGGAGCCGTAGAACACCCCGGTGACGCCCGGCACGGCGAACAGCCGTTCGGCCAGCGGCGAGCGGGTGGCGGAGTCGCGGTCGGTGAATTCCATGGTCCCGGTGTCGAGCACGGCACGGCCGGGAATGAACTTCAGGGTCGCGGGATTGGGTGTCGCTTCGGTCTGGATAAACATTGAAATCTCCGGCGCATCGCCGGTTCAAGGCCGGCGCGAACGGGTTAAGTGAGGGGGTCCCTATAGCACAGATAGCGGCTGAAAAAGCCCGATCAAGGGTGCGTGGCGGGTGTTCGCGGCCTTTATGACAGCGCGTCGAGGTCGATGTCGCTGAGATTCCCGGGCACCACGGTGATCGGGATCGGGAAGGTTCCGGCAGATTTTGCCAGCAGGGTGATAATCGGGCCCGGCCCCTCCGCGCCTGCGCTCGCCGCCAGAACGAGCATCGCAATGTCGACGTCCTTGTCGATGACGTCGAGAATCTGCTCGCCGGGATCGCCTTCGCGGATCACGCGTTCCGGTGTGATGGCCGCGATGCCGTTGGCGCGGCCCGAGGCGCGGTCGAGCGCCGCATTGGCAATCTCCTCGGCCTCCGCGCGCATGATGTCAGCCACGCCAAGCCATTGCTGATTACGGTCGCCGGTGTCGATGACACGCAGCATCACTACGCCGCCGCCGACACGGACCGCCCAGCGGCTTGCATAATACACCGCGCGGTCGCCCTCCGCGGTGTCGTCAACGACGACCAGACATTTCGGTTTGTGGCCTTGCTCGTAGCTTCGTCGCTGGCTGCTCATGCATGTCCCGGATGATGAACCGGCGTCATGCTGCCACGCGCGAGGGCGCGCCGACAAGGCGAGAAGAGACTTGACGGAACTTGATTCGCGCCTTCGCGGCATCCGTCCCGCGATGACTTCACATCGATGGTGAGCGAGACTACTTCTTGCGGATCAAGCCGACGATGTCCTTCACCGCGTTCATGGTCTCAGAGGCGATGACGCGGGCGCGATCCGCGCCGTCGATCAGTACCGCGTCCACGTAGGCGGTATCTTGCGTCAGTTTCTTCATCTCCGCGCCAATCGGCCCGAGCTTGGAAACCGCAAGATCGACCAGCGTCGACTTGAAGCCCGAGAACTGTCCGCCGCCGAATTCTCGCAGCACATCCGGTCGGGGCTGTCCCGACAATGCAGCATAGATGCCGACCAGATTGTCGGCTTCGGGACGGTTCTTCAGGCCCTCTTCCTCGCTCGGCAACGGCTCCGGATCGGTTTTTGCCTTGCGGACTTTTTGCGCAATGCTGTCGGCGTCGTCGGTGAGGTTGATGCGCGAATAATCGGAGGGATCCGACTTCGACATTTTCTTGGTGCCGTCACGCAGCGACATCACGCGCGTGGCGGGGCCGGTGATCAGCGGCTCAGGCATCGGGAAGAATTTTTCGCCGAAATTGTGCGCGCGGATCGAGTCAGAAAAGTCGTTGTTGAATTTTTGCGCGATGTCGCGCGCCAGCTCCAGATGCTGCTTCTGGTCTTCACCAACCGGCACATGGGTCGCGCGATAGACGAGAATGTCCGCAGCCATCAGGTTCGGATAGGCGTAGAGGCCGACCGATGCGTTCTCGCGGTCCTTGCCGGCCTTCTCCTTGAACTGGGTCATGCGGTTCAGCCAGCCGAGCCGCGCCACGCAGTTGAACACCCAGGCGAGTTCAGCGTGTTCGGAAACCTGGCTCTGGTTGAACACGATGTGCTTCTTCGGATCGATGCCGCTGGCGATGAAGGCCGCGGTGACCTCGCGAATCGTGCGCGTCAGTTCGGCGGGATCCTGCCAGACGGTAATGGCATGCAGGTCCACCACGCAATAGATGCAGTTATGGGTGTCCTGGAGTTTGACGAAGTTGACGATAGCGCCGAGATAGTTGCCGAGGTGCAGATTGCCCGTCGGCTGGACGCCCGAAAAAACCAGTTCTTTTGCAGCCATTTTTACTCGTTCCTGTGCCGCCGCCCGGCAGCCGTCCTTTGAATGCGCGTCTTTATAGCGTTTTCGAGCGAAGTGGATACCGGTTCGCGTAAAGAAAACGCGTCAAAATAGCCGAGCCGTGCGAGCGCTACCCGCGCAAGCCGCCATCGCGCAAATTGCTGATGGCTTCGCCCCAGCTCACCACGCCGAACAGGTCCAGCAGCAGGCCGTAGAACGAAACGCCGGCCGCCACCAGCCCGCCGAGAATGGTGATCTGGGCCGCAAAGCCTGCCGTGGCTGTCACCGGCGACACGAAGGATTCGGCAAGGAAAAGCATCGCGCCCATCGCCGCGGCACACATCGCAATGCGCGGCAGCCGCCGCCGCGCGGTGGCATCGATGGAAAAGCCGAAGGTCGCCGCACCGCGCCAGGCCAGCACGGCGGCGCAGAACCATGCACCGAGCGAGATGCTGGCAGCGACGCCGCTCGCGCCATAGGCGTGCCCGAAGAACAGTCCGCAGACCACCGCAGTTGCGATACCGAGCAGCGTTGCAGCCAGCGGAGTCTTGGTGTCCTCGCGCGCGAAGAACGCCGGTGCCAGCACCTTGACCAGAACGTGGGCGGGCAGGCCAAGAGCGAGAATCGAGAGCGCCTGCGCGGTGGCAACGGTGTCCGCCGGCGTGAATGCACCACGCTCGAACAGCACGCGGATGATCGGTTCACTAAGCAGGATCAGGCCGAGCGTCGCCGGCAAGACCAGCGCGGTCGCGAGTTCGGCCCCGCGGGATTCGGCCTGCATCAAAGCTTTCCGATCACCGCTGCGGATAGCGCGGGTGAGTTCCGGCACCAGCACCGTGCCCATCGCCACGCCGACCATGCCGAGCGGCAATTCGATCAGGCGGTTGGCGAAATAGAGCCACGACACCGCAGCGGGCGTGCTTGAAGCGATGATGGCGCCGGCGACGATCAGGAATTGCGGTCCGGCATTGGCCACCATGCCGGGGATACCCTTGCGCAGAAATCCGCGAATTTGCGGGTCAAATGAAATCCGTATCGGCGTGGCGATGCCGTCGCGCCACGGCCTGCGCTGAATCAGGATCAGCATTTGCAGACATCCGGCGACGCCGACTGCGCCCGCGATCACGGTGGCCGAGAACAGCGGGTCGCGCCGCCAGACCAGCAGCACGACCAGTACGACGATCATGGTGACGTTGAACAGCACCGGCGAGAACGCGGTGAGCATGAAACGGTGTTCGGCGTTCAGGACACCGATCATCACGATGGAGGGACCGACAAACGCGAAATAGGGCATCATCAGCCGTGCGTCGTCGATGGCGAACTGCAGCGTTTCACGGCCGACGAATCCCGGCGCAAGCACCGTGATGACGAGCGGCATCAGCAGGGTCAGCACCAGCGCGATGCCGATCAGAATGAGACTGACGCTGCCGAGCACGCGTCCCGCGAAGGCCGCTGCGGCGACCGCGCCTTCGGATTCCCGCACGCGCAGATAATGCGGCACCAGCGCCGCGTTCAGCGCGCCCTCGGTGAAGGAGCGGCGCGTTACGTTGATGAACTGGAAGGCGACCAGAAATGCGTCCGCGATCGGACCTGCGCCGAGCAGCGCCGCGATCAGGGCATCGCGGATGAACCCCAGCGTGCGCGACGCCAGCGTTCCGGTCGATACGGTGAGGATGTGACGGATCATCGAACTATTCTGCGGATCACATGCTTGCTGGCGGGCGCATTGTCGTGATAGGTCGCCGGACCTTCATGGCCCCATGAATTATCAGCTTTTGCCGGTTCCGGCCCCCGCCCAGCAGGATTATCATTAATGACCGCAGCGACATACGACGTTCTCGGGATCGGCAACGCCATCTTCGATATTCTGGTGCAGACCGACGATGCCTTTCTCGGCCAGCACGGCATGGCCAAGGGCTCGATGTCGCTGATCGACGAGGCGCGCGCCGCCGCGATCTACGCGGCGATGGGTCCGGCCATCGAGATGTCGGGCGGCTCGGCCGCGAACACGATTTTCGGCGTGGCCGGTTTTGGCGCGAAGGCTGCGTATGTCGGCAAGGTCAAGGACGACCAGATCGGCCGCATGTACAGCCACGACATCCGCGCGGCGAACGTCGCGTTCACGACGGCGGCTGCGACGGACGGCCCGGCGACCGGATGCTCTTATATCCTGGTGACGCCGGACGGTGAGCGCACCATGAACACCTATCTCGGCGCGGCGCAGGACCTGTCGCCCGCCGACATCGATCCGGCGCAGATCGCGGCATCTTCGATTGTCTATCTGGAAGGCTACCTGTGGGATCCGGCCAATGCGAAAGAGGCATTTCTCAAGGCCTCGAAAATCGCTCACGACAACAAGCGCAGCGTGGCGCTGACGCTGTCGGACGCCTTTTGCGTCGGCCGTTACCGCGACGAATTCCTAGATCTGATCCGAACCAAAACGGTCGATCTGGTGTTCGCCAACGAGGCTGAATTGACTTCGCTCTATCAGACCGACGATTTCGACAAGGCGCTGGCGCAATTGCGCAACGATGCGGAGCTCGCTGTCGTCACCCGCAGCGAAAAGGGCTGCGTGGTTGCTGCGAAAGACAAGGTCACGCCGGTCCCGGCATTCCCCGTGAAACAGGTGGTGGACACCACTGGTGCTGGCGACCTGTTCGCCGCCGGATTTCTGTTCGGCATCGTGCGCGGTCTCAGCCATGAGCAGTGCGGAAAGCTCGGGGCGCTCGCCGCCGCTGAGGTGATCCAGCATATCGGCGCGCGGCCGCAGGCGTCGCTGAAGGCGCTGGCGCAGGCAGCGGGCCTGCCGGTCTAGACCGGCCGATCACCATGGCCGGGACCGCATCGATGCGCCAATCGTTCACGATTGGGTGAGCTTCCGTTAACCGCGATGGTTCTTGAAGCCCCCGTCCCCGCATCCATATGGGGGATGACACTTTTGGGCTGGAACCATTTGCCCGCCACGGTCGTTGGAATTTTCCGCGCTGTGCGGGCAACGAATAGTTATGTGCAGGAGTACCGCGCACGGCGCGGCGGAAGGACACCATGATTACGACCTGGAGCGAATGGAAACGTTATCCGAAGGCCGTGCGGGGCGAGAGGCTGGAAGCGCCGATCGGGCCGGGGATCTTCGAGGTCAGGCACGCATCGTCCGGTGCGCTGTTCGCATTCGAGGCTGCCGACAACATCGCTCACGCGCTGTCGTCGATTACCTCGGGACCCAAATCATTCACCTCGTGGTTCGGCAAGCGCGATCCGGTGACGTCGCTCGATCTGGAGTACCGCACCTTCGCAACGTCGACCCGCGAGGAGGCCAAGGTTGCCGCAGAGCGCATGCTTGGCCGACGGGAAACCTATTTGAGCCACGTGGCCTGATTAAGAACTGCGGTGTTAACGGCGTAGCGCGCCGATCATGCGGCTCGCGAAAGCCAGCCGCTCGGCCATCACCGACATGAAGTAGGTTAAGAGCTTCTGGCCGAGTTGCGGGTTGCCGGCCGTCAATGCATTGAAGGCGTCGGCGCGCAGCACATAAAGAACGCTGTCGATTTCGGCCTGGATCGTGGCACTTCGCGGTTGACGTGAAACCAACCCCATTTCCCCGACTGTGGTTCGCCGTCCCAGGCTTCGCACCCGCGTGGTGCGGCCGTCGCCGGCATCGATCGTCACGCCGATCCGGCCGTTCAGAATAAACAACATCGAGTCGGCCGGTTCACCCGCGCGGGCGATGATCTCAAACGCGCCGACCTCGATGCGCTCACAGCGCCGGGCCAGTTCAGCGGCATCATGCTCGTTGCCGAGAATCCTTGTGAACCAGCTTTGCAGATCGCCTTCTTCCTGCTCAAGCCCGCTGTGCCGGGCGATGATCTCGTTCTCACACCACTCCAGCGCATGGTCGAGCTCCGGCATCACCAGGATGTCGCCGGACAGAAACTCTCCCGAGCGCAGCATTTTCTCGGTTGTCCGCGGCAGATTGACGAGAACCAGTTTGACGCCGCTTTCGAGCGCCGAGCGCCGGATCTGGGCGAAGCTGTAGGCAGCGGATGAATCGATGCCGGTCACGAGTTTGAAATCGAACACCAGATACCGGCACTCGGGATGGTGCAGCAGCAGCGCCCGGACGTGCTGGTACAGCCGGTTGGCCGAACCGAAGAACAAATAGCTTTGCAGGTTGAGTCCGTGAATTTCCTTGCCGTGAGCGCTCAACAGCGCGAGATCATGCCGCGAGCGATCGAGCGAGCTGCGATACTCCGCTCCGTTGAAACCGAACTTGATGGAGCTGATGCGCGACGCACTCAGGGCGAATGTCGCGCAGCCGATCACGATTCCGATCAGAACGCCGGCGATGAATCCCCACGTCATGATGATGACAATGATTGCGAGCAGCGACATGTATTCCAGAGTGGAAAGCCGGCGGCGCGATTCCACGATCCAGCGATTGAGCTGATCTACGCCGAGATAGATCAGCAGGCCGCCGAGGATGAATTTGGGCATGTAGCTCAGCAGCGCAGGGTCGGCCACCAGCATGATCACCGCGACGGCGGCGACAGCGAGCCCCGAGATGCGGCCCGTCGCGCCGCCGCTGACATTGAGCAGCGACCGGCTGAGGGAGAGGCATCCCGCATAGCCGCCGAAAAGTCCGGACAGGATATTGGCTGTTCCCGCCACGGTTAGCTCACGCTCGAGATTCGCCTCGCGGCCGGTCGCAACCTCAAGGCCCGTGGTGTTGAACAGGGTGCTGATCGCGGTGACGAAAATGACCGCAATGAGATTGCCGACCAGCCCTGGCAGCGCCTGCCAGGGGAAATTCTGAATGTCGCTCAGATGCCATGGCGTGGTCAGGCTGGCGCGCGGCGGCGACTGAAACGTCCAGCCGAGTGCCTGAGCCTGCTCCATCGAAATACCAGCGACATGGAAGGCGATGTGAGCCACCACAATGCCGCCGACCAGGATGGCCGGAAGCGCGAGGGGATTACGGGAGCGATGCCACATCAGGTAGATCATGAACGCCAGCGCGGCTCCTGCGAGGAGCTGGTACATCGTCATGGGATCTGCGAGCGAGGTGAGCGTGTCGAATCGCAGAGGACGATTGGCAATGACCCGGACGCCCCCGAGTGCGATCAGAAGCGCCGTCGCGCCGAGAAATCCGCCGATCACCGGATAAGGCACGTACCGGATTGCGCGGCCGATCCGGGTGAGGCCCATGCTGCACAGCACGAGCCCGGTGATGATGGTGGCGGCGGACAGCGTCAGCAGCACCGGGCCGAGAAGTTGCGCCGAGGGGTCGGCCGCCGCGATGTGTTCGATCAGCGATGCCGCCAGGATGCCTGTTACTGCGGCCGTGGAGGTTTCAGGGGCGCCGACGGCGAAGGGAAACGTGCTGCCCAGCGCGACCACCACGGCGATGATCGCAGTCGCCGTGAATGTCGCTGCGATACCGTAGGGCAGGTACGGCACCAGCGGACCACTGAAGATCAGCACCGAATAGGACAGTCCGAAGGACACCGTCAGAACAGCAGGCGCTGCGCTGGCGAAGATATCGTTCAGCCACTGGCGTAGCTTCACGTTGGGGCTGGAAACGGAGTTAGCGGAGGGGAAGGCCACGCGGGACATCCATCGATGGAGGCCCGATTGTCCTAGACGACGGCAATGCAGACGTAAAAGAGATTTTTGTGACAGTCGCTCAGTTGGAGGGTGTTTGCGCGGAATGAGAATTGCGGTGCCGCTTGGTAGGGTCGTTCGCTGGTCAATCGTTGAAAAGAAGAAGCCGCGTCGTTTCCGGCGCGGCTTTCATCTTGCAGACAGCAGAGTTGCGAGGGCTCTCAGCGCCCCTTGAACTTGGCCGGGCGCTTTTCGAGAAACGCGCCGACACCTTCCTTGAAGTCTTCGCTGCGGCCGGCGACGCGCTGGAATTGCTGCTCGAGATCGAGCTGCTCCTCGAACGAGTTGTTCTCGCTCTCCCAATACAGACGGCGGATCAGCGACAGCGCCACTGTGGGACCGTTGGCCAGATCATGCGCAAGCTTCTTGGTTTCCTCGGCCAGCGCCGCATCGTCCACCACGCGGTTGACCAATCCCCATTCCAGCGCCTTCTCGGCGGGGAGCCGTTCGCCCATCAATGACAATTCGACCGAGCGGGCCTTGCCGATCAGGCGCGGCAGGATCCAGGTCGATCCGCAGTCCGGCACCAGGCCGATGCGCCGGAACGCCTGCAGAAAATACGATGACCGCGCGCACACGATGAGGTCGCCCATTAATGCGAAGCTCATGCCCGCACCGGCCGCGGGGCCGTTCACCGAACTGACGATCGGACAATGCAGATTGCGCAGGCGGCGCAGGAACGGATGGAATCCGGTTTCCAGCGAGGTGCCGGCACTCTGTCGCTTGCCGCTGGTATCGTTGCGGCCCTGCAGATTGGCGCCGGTGCAGAATGCCTTGCCCGCACCGGTGATGACGAGGCAGCGGACCTCGTCGCGTTTCTCGTCGATTGCATCCATTGCCTCAGTGAGGCCCGCGAGCATGTCCATCGACACCGCGTTCATGACTTCCTGATGGTCGAGCACAAGGGTTGCGACGGGGCCGTCGAATTCCAGCCGGCAATGTTTGAACTGCATGCGTTCCTCACTTGATGGGGTTGATTGACCGCCGCGTCCGGCAGGTTCTGCCGCGTGCGTTTCACGGCGACTATTCCGGAAACCGAATGGGCTGTAAACGGCGCGCGATAACGCCGTCACAATTTCGGGGCTGCCATGCGCTGCGAACATTTATTCCGCATGGCGAAAGAGCTGTGTGAGCAGCGGCGGAACGTTTGATTTTGCGAGGCCGATTGGCCAATGTCGCGGCCAACAATACGCAACAGGAGATGAAACGGGCATGAGCATTTTCGATCTGAGCGGCCGTGTGGCGGTGGTGACCGGCGGCAATGGCGGCATTGGTCTTGGCATCGCACAGGCATTGGCGGAGGCGGGCGGCACGGTGTCGATCTGGGGTCGCAATGCCGACAAGAATGCGCAGGCCGTTGCTTCGATCGCCAGCAAGGGCGGCAAGGCCGAGGCCCGTGTCTGCGATGTCACCGACGCTGCATCGGTGAAGGCTGCGATGAAAGCCACCCTCGATACATTCGGCCGCGTCGACGGCTGTTTCGCCAATGCCGGGATCGGCGGCGGCGGACGGCACGCCTTCATCGATCGCACCGAAGAAGACTGGCGCAAGATGTTCGCCACCAATCTCGACGGCGTGTTCCACGTGTTTCAGGCGGCAGCGCGGCACATGACCGAGCGCGCGGCGGGCGGCGATGCATTCGGGCGGCTGGTGGCGACGTCAAGCCTCGCTTCGCTGTTCGGCACCGCGCGCAACGAGCATTACGCTGCAACCAAGTCGGCCATCAACGCGCTGGTGCGGGCGCTTGCGGTCGAACTTGCGCGCCACGGCGTCACCGCGAATGCCATCCTGCCGGGCTGGATCAAGAGCGATATGACGTCGGGCATCATGGCCAACGACAAGTTCGTCGCCAACGTGATGCCGCGCATTCCGGTGCGCCGTTTCGGGGAGCCGTCGGACTTCGGCGGCATCGCCGTCTACCTGATGAGCAAGGCATCGTCGTACCACACCGCCGACACCATTCTGATTGACGGCGGTTACACGGCGTTCTGACACTATGGAAATGCGCGGGCTTGACCCGCGCATCCACTTTACTCCGGCAGTGGAATGAACTCGTGCTCGTTCGGCACATGGGCGAAACGGCCCGCCTTCCAGTCGGCCTTGGCCTCCTCGATGCGCTCCTTGCTCGACGAGACGAAATTCCACCAGATGTGGCGCGGGCCTTCCAGCGCGGCGCCGCCTAAGAACATCATTCGAGCGCGCCGCGTCGCCTTCACGGTGATGCGGTCGCCGGGGCGGAAAATCAGCAGCCGCGGGCCTTCGAACTTCTCGCCGGCAATTTCAATCTCGCCGTCGACGACATAGATCGCGCGCTCTTCGTGATCGGCATCGAGCGGAACGCGCATGCCCTCGTCCAGCGCCACTTCTGTGTAGAACCATTCCGACACCATATCGACCGGCGATTTCACGCCGAACGATGACCCTGCGATGATGCGCGCCTTGAAGCCGGTGTCGTGGACTTCCGGCAGCGTGGCGGCGGCAAAATGCTGGAACGACGGGGCGATCTCCTCCTTGCCGACCGGCAGCGCGATCCAGCTTTGCAGGCCGAGCATCTGCTGGCCATTGGCGCGCTGTACATCGGGTGTGCGTTCGGAATGGGCGATGCCGCGTCCGGCGGTCATCAGGTTCATGGCACCGGGCTGAATTTCCTGAATGTTGCCTTCGCTGTCACGGTGCATGATGCTGCCGTCGAAAAGATACGTGACGGTGGCGAGCCCGATATGCGGATGCGGGCGCACGTCCATGCCCTTGCCGGCGACGAACTGCACCGGGCCGAAGTGGTCGAAGAAGATGAAAGGTCCGACCATCTGCCGCTTGCCGTGGGGCAAGGCACGGCGAACCGCAAAGCCGTCACCCAGATCGCGGGTGCGCGGCACGATGATGAGTTCAAGCGCGTCGCAGGTCTGCGGGTCGCCGAGGATCGGATCGTTTGATGGCATCCAGCTCATGGCGCGTCTCCCGACTTGATGGAAGGATGTTTACGCGCTCGCCGATGTCTCCGTGAGCGCGCGGACGGGAAGTATCTTACGAATCGCTGACGACGATGCAACCTGACCCTTTTCGGCATAGGCTTCGTGGTTCGCCTCGATCTTGTCGAGCGCGTAGAGATAGTTGACCATCAGCCCGTGCGATTGCTGCATGCCCTTTTCGGAACGGTCGCCGAGGAAATTCAGCCGTTCCAGTTGCGCGCCGTTGCCGAGATGAAAACGCGCGACCGGATCGAGCGGGTGGCCGCGCGAACCCTTGGCTTCGATGAAGTAATACGATGCCAGCGGCAGCAGCTCGGCCTTGACCTGTTCAGCGAGATCAGGATCGTCGGCCCAGCCCGGCGTATCCAGCGCTTCAAGTGCGGCGCGTGACGCTGCATCGAGCAGCGGCGAGGTCTCGGACGCGCGTTCGCGCTTCAGCCAGGCAGCGAATCCCGGAACCGGCGAAAGCGTCACGAAGGTGTGAACGTTCGGCAGTTCGCGCTTGATGTCCTCGACCACCTGCTTGATCAGGAAATTGCCGAAGGAAATGCCGCCGAGGCCTTTCTGGGTGTTCGAAATCGAATAGAACACCGCTGTTGTGGCGTCGGTCGCCGCAATCGGGGCGCGCGTCAGATCAAGCAGCGGCGCGATCGCCGCCGGGCTCTCGCGGGTGAGCGCTACCTCGACGAAGATCAGCGGCTCATCGACAAGCTGCGGATGGAAGAAGCCGTAGCACCGGCGATCCGACGGTGCGAGGCGGCTGCGCAGATCGTCCCAATTGGAGATGGCATGCACCTGCTCGTAGCGGATGATCTTTTCCAGAATGTTCGCGGGCGTGGTCCAGTCGATCCGTTGCAGCACGAGAAAACCCCTGTTGAACCACGACGCGAACAGATGCACGAAATCGCTGTCGACATGCTTGAGCGCCGGATGATCCTTGATATGTGCCAGCAAGGCCTCGCGCATCCGCACCAGCGAGGCGGTGCCGCCCGGCGCAAGATTGAGCCGCCGGATCAGTTCCTGCCTGCGCGGCTCGGCCGCCTTCAAAAGCTTGCTGACGGCGTCAGGTGAGGTGCCATTGTCGCGCACCGCGGCCAGCGCCCCGTTCAACTCCTCCATGTCTGGCCCGAACAGGTCGGCGAGGGCATTGAGGAACGCAAGCTGGTCGGCTTCGCTCGCAGCGGAATAGCCGGCCAGCAAGGTGTTGGCGAGCGCGACGCCGGTGGCTTCGCCGCGCCGCGACAGCAGGGTTTCGCTGAGCCCGATCAGTTCGGCCTGCGACATCGCGCGTGCGCCGTTCGACAGGCCAAGCAGGCTTCGGCCCCGCGCGGTCAGCGTGGTCAGAAGATTACTCAGGGAGGCGCGGTCCAGTCCGAGTGTCGGCATCACGTCAGCTTGCTCCTGCGCAGTCGGCGTTGTTCACAGATGATAGACAGTGAATGCGACCGATTCCAGACGGTTCGGCCCCGACTTTCGTTTGGGAATGTCTGATCCGCAGGCGTCGGTGCGGCTTAGAGCCGCGCGAGCGAGGTGACGCGGTCGATGCGATCGAACTTGTCGAGCGACAAAATGGCATCGGCGAAACGGTCGGCGCGCTCCTTGAGCACGGGCCGGGCAAGTTGCAGGAATTTCTGCTGCATCGCCGCCGCGTCGGGGAACGACGACGGCTCGCCCGACGGATCGGGGATCAGGCGCTCCAGCGTGCCTTCACCGCTTTCGATGCTGACGCGCGCGCCGAATGGATGGCTGCGGCCTTCGAGCCTGTCGTCCTGCACGACCTCGATCCTGTCGGCGAGCGCTTCGATGGCCGGATCACCGAGCCGCTTGTAGTCGTCCCAGCCGAACGAGCCCTGATCGAGCGCCAGCGCGCCGGTGAAGAACATCGAGAACTGTCCGCCCACCACGCTGCGCGCGTGGCGCTTGGTGGCGGCGTCGCCGGTCAGGGTGATGCCGTTGCGGTGCAGGCCGATCTCCACGCTCTTGATGTTTTCCGGCGTGAGATTGTGCTCGCGGCGCATGGCGATCAGCGCATCGATAGCGGCGTGGGTATAGCGGCAGCTGGGATACGGCTTCACGCCGATCTTCATGGTCTCGTAGACGCTGCCGAGACCGGCGATGGCCTTGTCGGGATGCGCGTCGTCGCTGTAGCCGACCAGCAGGCCATGCTTGCCTTCGACCGATTCCGTCGCGCCGATGAATCCCTCGCGCGCCAGTGACGCGGCGACGACGCCGTTCATCGCAGCGGCACCGACCTGATAGCGCTTGTTCCAGGCGCCGTTGACAAGAAACTGCAGCGAGCCCGCGGCCTGGCTGCCCGACACGCCGAATGCGGCGACAATCTGCTCCGCACTGAGTTTGTAAAGCTTCGCCGCCGCGGCCGCTGCGCCATAGGTGCCGGCGGTGGCGGTGGGGTGAAAGCCCTTGGCGTAATGTGATGTCGGATCGAGCGCGTTGCCGAGCCGGCAGCACACTTCATAGCCGGCGACGATGGCGGTCAGCACGTCACGACCGCTGGCCTTGACGATCTCACCGACCGCGAAGGCGGCAGGCACGACGGGAGCGCTGGGATGTAGCGAGGAATCCGCATGGGTGTCGTCGAAGTCGAGCGAGTGGCCGAGCGCGCCGTTCAGCAGCGCCGCAATCGCCGGGGTGTAGGTTCTGGCATCGCCGCAGACGGTCGCCTCGCCCTTGCCGTCGAGGCCGAGGGTGGCCAGCATCGCCAGCAGCGACGGCGTCGATTCAGCTTCGCTGCGCGCACGCACAGCGCTGCCCAGAAAATCGAGCGTCAGCGCCTTGGCGCGCTCCAGCACGTCCGCGGGAATGTCCTCATACTTGAGATTCGCGACGTAAGCGGCCAGCGTTGCGGTTTCATTCGCCATTGTTTTTCTTCCCTGTTCGTCGGGCGGCACACTAGGCATCCCGTGGTGCTTGTTCAACCCGCCGCGTGTCATGCCTGCCTTCTTGACATCCGGGAGGTGGCAGGATGACCTGTGAGGCAGCGGTCGGCTTCCATTTCATCAGTTGATACGGCCATGTTTACTGGCGTCGGTTTGATCGCGTTCATCTGTATTTTTGGCGCGGGGCTGTTGGGCTTCGCGCTTCGCGGCTTTCTGCCTGAGCATCACCGAACAGATGAAACAGGCAAGACGGTGCACAACGTCATGGGCGTCGTCGCGCTGCTTGCGGCGCTTGTGCTCGGCCTTCTGGTTGCCAATACGAAATCGAGTTTCGATCTACGAAGTCAGGAAGTCCAGCAGTTCAGCGCCAACCTGACGCTGCTCGACCGTGAGCTGGTGCATTTCGGTCAGGACGCTGTAAAGATGCGCGAGATGCTGCGTGCATTCACGGCACATAAGATCGCGCAGTTATGGACCGATCGCGGCGCCGAGCCAGCGAAGGACGCCGCTGAATCGGTGCAGCTGCTCGATGAGATCGAGAGCAACCTTCGCCTGTTCGCACCGAAGAACGAAGTTCATATCGAAGGTCGAAAGAATGCGCTCGACATCATCCGGGAGTTGAAGCGGACCAGTCGCCTTTTGTCCGTCCAGCAAATCAACGCGACCCCGCGTCCGTTTCTGATCGTCGCCATTTTCTGGCTCAGCGTGCTGTTCCTGTGCCGCGCGATATTCGCTCCGTTCCACGGCACCGTAATCGCCGCATTCTTTCTCGCCGCACTGTCGGTGTCGGTGGCGATCAATCTGATCTTCGATATGGACCGGCCGTTTACGGGCTTCATCAAGGTGTCGCCTGTGCCGATGCAGCAGGCGCTGGACTGGATGAAGTCTTAAGCCGCGACGGCCTGCATAACCGACGCGCGATGCAGTGAAACGCCAGCGGTCACCCCGTCCGCGACCGCCCACGCGACGCTATGGGGCACGCGCGCGGCGTCACCGGCGGCATACACGCCCAGAACGCTGGTCTGCTTGTCAGGCCCGGTGCGGATGATCGAACCCATCGGCGTCTCGTCAAACGCGCAACCGAGCTGATGCGCCAGGGGGCTCGCCATCCGGATCGGAGCGCCAACGAAGAGGGCAGCAACCGGCACCACCCGCCCGTTCTCAAGGCGGACGCCCGTGAGATTAGGGGCCGCGCCCTCAAGCCCGGCGACCTTCCCCGGCTCGATCACGACATGACGTCGTGCGAGTTGCGCGCGGGCAGCGTCGTCGAGATCGGTGGTCTTGTTGGTGAAGAACGTCACCGGACCCCAGTCGGGAACCAGCTCAGCCTGATGAAGCGACATCGGCGAGGTCGCGAGCACGCCCAGCGGCGCGCCATTGAACTCGAAGCCGTGACAGTAAGGGCAATGGATCACTGTCTTGCCCCAGCGCTCGCGCAATCCGGGAAAATCCGGCAGGTCATCGACAACGCCGGTCGCGAGCACGATCCGCGTTGCATGTGCCGATTGGCCGGTGTCCAGTGTGATCTCGAATCCATTGGGACCCTGCGCCGCGCTGAAGGCTTCTCCCGCGACGAAGGTGACGTTCGGATAGGACAGCAATTGAGCGCGCGCATTGGCGATCATCGCGGCGGGCGCATTGCCGTCGTGACCGAAGAAGCCGTGAGATGCCTCGGCGAAACGATTGCGGGGTTTGCCGGCGTCGATCACCAGAACCTTCTGCCGGGCGCGGGCGATATAGGTGGCGGCGGAAATGCCGGCGAAACTCCCGCCGACAACGATGGCGTCATACTGCATTTCTGTGTCCTTGCCTGGCTTTGTAGTCCGCGAAGCGCCGGTGAAAATCAGCGGCAAGATCCGCGAGCGTGATGCGGCCCAGCCGCTCCATCAGCAATGCTTCGGCCTCGCGGAATCCCTCGCTCATGGCGGCGTTGACCGCCTGCTCGACAAGGCAACCCGGACTTTCGGTCCGGTTGCCGATAGCGAAGAGGGAGGGCGTGCCGAGCGCTTCATGGATGTCACGCATCGTGACCTTGGTGAGGTCGCACGCGATCACCCAGCCGCCGCCATGGCCCTTCTCGGACCGGACAAAACCGGCCTCGCGCAGGCTCGCCATGGTGCGGCGGATCACGACGGGATTGGTGGCGAGAAAGGTCGCCAGGGTTTCCGAGGTGAGAGGTTCGTTCTTCTCTGCCATGTGCAAAAGCACATGGAGAATCGAGGACAACCGGCTATCGCGTTTCATGTAACTTTGTATGTTACATGAAACGGAGAGAGTCAACCGCTTAGTTTGGGACCTGCCGCAGCATGGCCGGAACGATGATCCGGTGGAACGGCGTGATGGTCGCGAGATAGATCCGGCCGAGCAGGTTGTGCGTCATCACCAGCGTCGTGGCGGTGACCTGACGATTGGGACCATTGCCGGTGACGTCCACGATCACACGGAAGTCGAGATGCTTGTCGTCGAATCCCGCCACCAGCCGCTGCGGCGTGTCGCTGATCACGGGAAACGGTCCGATGGAATCTGCGACAATGGTTTTCCTGTGGGTCGGTGTCTTGAGGCCGAGCGGTGCCACGACAAGATTCCGCAGCTTCATCAGGCCGCTGATCCATCCGGGGCCGCGCAGGAACATCCGTTCCGCCGCCTGCCGTGCGTCGAGGGTGTCGTCGTTCACCGCGACACGAAACGAATCGCCGAACTGTGCGCCGGGCAGCAGTCCTTTCATCCCGGTGTCTGGTTCAAAGTCTTGAACGTGAAACGCCTGAACGCTCATGTTGCAAGCCTCAGCCGCTGCGTCAGGGCATGGAAGCGCAGCACCAGCAGGATGGCATAGATGCCGGTGCCGATCGACAGGCCGGTCCAGACGCCGATTGCGCCGAGACCGATCCAGAACGCGAGACCGTAGGCGGCGGTGAAGCCGATGGCCCAGTAACTGATGGCGGCGAGCAGCAGCGGAATGCGCGTGTCGCTGAGGCCGCGAAGCGCGCCGGCGGCTACGGTCTGAATGCCGTCGGCGATAAAGAACGTCGCGCCGACCAGCATCAGCGTCGCGGCGAGTTCGACGGCAGTCATGCCCTGCTGCGTATCGCCGAAGAAAAGCCGCGCGAGATCAAACCGCACGACAATGACGGCGAGCGTCATGGTCGTCATGAATACAATACCGAGAATCGTCGCAACGGCTCCAGCGCGCCGGATCGCAGCCGTGTCGCCGCGCCCGAACGCCTGTCCGACGCGCACGGTGGCGGCCATGCCGATGCCGAACGGCACCATGAACAGGATGGCTGCGATCTGCAGCGCGATCTGATGCGCCGCAAGGGCGCTCGTGCTGATCAGGCCCATCAGAAGACCCGCGCCGGAGAACAATCCGTATTCGAGCAGGAACGACAGCGCGATCGGCGCGCCGATCACGACAAGCTGCCGCATCAGCGGCCAGTCGAACCGCCAGAAGCGGCCGAGCACGTGAAACTTCTTGAACGGCCGCTGGCTGTAGGTGAACCACAGCGCTGCTGCGCACATGCCGAAGTTCACGCTGGTGGTGGCGACGCCCGCGCCCAGTAGTTCCAGCTTTGGCATGCCCCAGTGGCCGTGGATCAGCGCGTAGCCGAGCACGGCATTGGCCGGAATCGCGGCCAGCGTGATCCACAGACCAGGTTCGGGTCGGTTGACCGCGCCCATGAAATTGCGGATCGCCATGAAGCACAATGCGGGCGCCATGCCGGGCGCGAGCCCCAGCAGATAACGCTGCGCAAGGCGTGCATTCTCCGGCGCCTGACCGAGCAGGATCAGGATCTGCTCACCGAACAGCGGCAGCATCATCATCGGTACACACAGCAGCAGCGCGGCCCACAGGCCGACGCGGAGCGCACGGCGGACTGTACGCGGCTGACGCGCGCCCAGCGCCTGTGCCGCGAGCGGCGCCACGGCCGACACCAGCCCCATGCCGATCACGAAGGCAACGAAGAACACCGTATGCGCCAGCGACGCGGCGGCGACCGCAGTGTCGCCGAGGCGTCCGATCAGCGCGAGATCGGTGGTCATCATGGCGATCTGGCCCAGTTGCGTCAGAGCAATGGGCATTGCCAGCTTGATCGTTTCGATGAATTCGGTCGCAGTGGCGCTTCTGGCGAAGCTGGCCACACCGGTCGCGGAGCCGGACTCGGCTTTGTCGAGGGATGTCATGGGCACAGCCATATCACAGCGGTCGGCCAAATCATGGCCGGTGATGCATCGCAGCTAGTCGAATGTGAAGCTGCCGCCCCGCCTACACGTCCACGTTGGCGTCGAGCGAGTTATCCTGGATGAACTCGCGGCGTGGTTCGACGACGTCGCCCATCAGCTTGGTGAAGATGTCGTCGGCTGCGTCGACTTCCTTGACCTTCACCTGCAGCAGCGAGCGGGCGTTGACGTCGAGCGTCGTCTCCCACAGTTGCTGCGGGTTCATCTCGCCGAGACCTTTGTAGCGCTGGTAGGTGACGCCCTTGCGGCCTGCATCGGTCACCGCCTCGAACAGGCTGACCGGGCCGTGGATCGGCGTCTCGGTGTCCTTGCGGCGGAGCACGCTGCTGCGCGGATAGGCCTCCTGCAGCGCCGCGGCATATTCGTCGAGCTTGCGCGCCTCGGCGGAGCCAAGCAGTGCATCGTCGATCATGGCGACGTCCTTGACACCGCGCACGGTGCGCTCGAAGAAATAGCCTTCGCCTTCCCTGAAGGCGCCGGTCCAGCCGCGCTCGACCTCGTCGGCCAGCGCGTCGAGGCGCTTGGCGATGTAGTCGGCGGCCTGGTTGGCGGTCTCGATGTTGCCGACCACGTGCGGGCTCAGCACGCCCGCGATCGCAGCCTGTTCGACGACCGTGCGGTTGTAGCGGCTGTGCAGGCTGTTCAGGATGCCGCGGATGATGCGCGCGTCCTCCAGCAGCGCCTGAAGGTCGCGGCCCTTGCGGTCCTCGCCTGACGCCAGCTTCAGAACGCAGTCGTCGAGGCCGGTGTCGATCAGGTAATCTTCCATCGCGCGCTCGTCCTTGAGGTATTGCTCGGACTTGCCGCGGGTCACCTTGAAGAGCGGCGGCTGCGCGATATAGAGGTAGCCGCCGTCGATCAGCTGCGGCATCTGCCGGAAGAAGAACGTCAGCAGCAGTGTGCGGATATGCGCGCCGTCGACGTCGGCGTCGGTCATCACGATGATCTTGTGATAGCGCAGCTTGCTGATGTCGAAATCGTCGCGGCCGATGCCGGTGCCGAGCGCGGTGATCAGCGTGCCGATCTGCTCAGACGAGAGCATCTTGTCGAAGCGCGCGCGCTCGACGTTCAGAATTTTACCACGCAGCGGCAACACAGCCTGGAATTCGCGGTTGCGGCCTTGCTTGGCGGAGCCGCCTGCGGAATCACCCTCGACGATGAACAGTTCGGATTTTGCCGGATCGCGCTCCTGGCAGTCGGCGAGCTTGCCGGGCAGCGAGGCGATGTCGAGCGCGCCCTTGCGGCGGGTGAGATCGCGCGCCTTGCGCGCAGCTTCGCGCGCCGCCGCGGCTTCCATCACCTTGCCGACGATGGTCTTGGCTTCGCCGGGATGTTCCTCGAACCATGCGGAGAGTGCGGCGTTCAGCACGTTCTCGACCACGGGCCGCACTTCCGAGGACACCAGCTTGTCCTTGGTCTGCGACGAGAACTTCGGATCGGGTACCTTCACCGAAAGCACAGCGGTGAGGCCTTCGCGGCAATCGTCGCCGGTCAGCGCGATCTTTTCCTTCTTCGCCATGGCGTCGGCATAGCCGGTCACCTGGCGCGTCAGCGCGCCACGGAAGCCCGCCAGATGGGTGCCGCCGTCGCGCTGGGGAATGTTGTTGGTGAAGCAGAGCACGTTCTCATGGTAGCTGTCGTTCCACCACATCGCGACTTCAACGCTGATGCCGTTCTGCTCCGAACGCATCACGATGGGAATCGGCACCACGGGCTTCTTGTTGCGGTCGAGATACTTGACGAATTCCTCGACACCGCCCTCGTAGAACAGCTCTTCGCGCTTCTCGACTGCATGGCGCATGTCGGACAGCAGGATGTTGACGCCGGAATTCAGGAACGCGAGTTCGCGCAGGCGATGCTCGAGCGTGGCGAAATCGTATTCGACGTTGGTGAAAGTCTCGGTCGAGGCGAGAAACGTCACTTCGGTGCCGCGCTTGCCGCCTGCGTCGCCGACCACTTCAAGCGGAGCGACAGCGTCGCCGTGCTTGAACTGGATGTAGTGTTCCTTGCCGTTGCGCCAGACCCGCAGTTCCAGCTTGCTCGACAGCGCGTTGACGACGGAGACGCCAACACCGTGCAGACCGCCGGACACCTTGTAAGAGTTCTGGTCGAACTTTCCGCCGGCATGGAGCTGGGTCATGATGACTTCAGCCGCCGAAATTCCTTCGCCCTTGTGAATGTCGGTCGGAATGCCGCGGCCGTCGTCGCGCACGGTCACCGAGTTGTCGGGATTGAGCACGACCTCGACGCGGGTGGCGTGTCCAGCGAGCGCTTCGTCGATGGCGTTGTCGACGACTTCGTACACCATGTGATGCAGGCCGGAGCCGTCATCGGTGTCGCCGATATACATGCCCGGACGCTTGCGAACGGCGTCGAGACCTTTCAGCACGCGGATCGATTCAGCGCCGTACTCCGCCCCTGGATTGTCCATAGGTTCGGCGCTGGTTTGCCGGGCTGGTTCGGTCATGAGTTGCCTTCGAAAGTGGTTCGGCAGAGAGATCGAATCGGGTCGCGAAAAACGCGCCTTCGATTGTCAATTTGTGCCATGAAAACAGTTAAGCTCCTAGGACAAAGTGGCGCCCTGCAAGCTATTGAATAAATGGGAATATTCGGCTGTTTTTCAAGGCTCCGAAACGGCATTTTCGGGGCTGTGGAAAAGCCTGATTCGGACCGTCTGCGCAGGCTCCGTTGGCGACGATTTTGGCTTGCGATTCTGCCTTACGCGCGGCGCGAAACCTGGCCGCCCTCGACATCGAAAACGTCCGAGCCCGCGCCAACGTCGACGAAGGCCGCAGGGTCCGCCCCGGTCATCCAGACCTGCGCGCCGAGCTTTGTCAGTTCATCGAACAGCGCAGCGCGGCGTCCGGGATCGAGGTGTGCGACGACTTCATCGAGCAATAGTAACGGTGTGATGCCGGTCATCTCGGCCACCAGATTGGCATGGGCCAGCACGAGGCCGATCAACAGCGCCTTTTGCTCGCCGGTGGAGGCATCGCGCGCCGGCATGTTCTTCGGCGCGTAGATCACCATCAGGTCCGTCAGGTGCGGTCCGTTCAGCGTGCGCCCGGCGGCGGCATCTTTCGCGCGGCTCTCGCGCAGCATCTCGCGATAGCGGTCCTCCACGGCGGTGGCCGTGTCGGTGAGCAGGGCATTCTCCATCCAGCCGTCGAGCGCAATCAGCGCGGACGGAAACGCCGACGCCGACCCGCGCGCGGCAAGCATCCCCGCGAGGCGCTGCAGGGTCTGGCCGCGTTGCGCGGCGACCGCGACGGCGAGTTCCGCGGTTTCGCGCTCAATGGCGTCGCACCAGTGAGCGTCGAAGTTGCGGTCTTCCAGCAGGCGGTTTCTCGAACGCAATGAGCGATCCAGCGCCGAGACACGGCTCGAATGTTCGCTGTCGATGGCGAGCACCAGCCGGTCGAAAAAGCGTCGGCGCTCTGAGGCCGCGCCCATGAACAGGCTGTCCATCGCCGGCGTCAGCCAGACCATACGCAAATGATCACCGAAGGCAGTCGCGGAGGTGGCCGGTTCACGATCGATGCGCACACGGCGTGGCGAGGTTGTGCCGTCCGCGCGGGGCGCATCGATGCCGGTGCCGAGGGTGGCGAGGCCGAGTTCGCCTTCGACTTCCGCGGATACGGCCCACGATCCATCGCCTTGAATATCCGCGACGTCGTCCAGCGTGGCGCGGCGCAAGCCGCGTCCCGGCGACAGAAACGAGATCGCTTCGAGGCAGTTGGTTTTCCCGGCGCCGTTGGGGCCGACCAGCACCACAACATCGCCACGCGTCTCCACGCTCGCCGCGCGGTAGTTGCGGAAATGCGTCAGGCTGAGGCGCAGGATGCGGGAGACGGTCATTAGTGGCTCAAAGCGATCCCTAAAGACGTGGATGGCCGGGACAAGCCCGGCCATGACGCAATCTAGTGAGCATGTGAGTGAACAGAAAGAGCCTTACACCCGTTCTATGCACTTACAGATGTAAACTGTGTGTTTGAGCGCTGCAAATAAGGGGCGGAGCTGAGATTGAGCCATAGTTTGTAAACTTTGAGTCTGACAAGGGGCCATTTTCAAGGATTCAGGTTTACACTTTTTTGCTATGCGGATCCCCTTTTTTGGGGACGCTGCCTAAGCCAGTTGTTCGTAAAGAGCGAGCTGATCATCTTCCCGAACTGGCGAGTGTCACGTGTGGACGCCGTGCTGGAGTCGAACAAGAAGATCTTCCACAAGTTCAACGCCAGCAGG
Organism: Afipia massiliensis; assembly: GCF_014203115.1. GTDB lineage: Bacteria > Pseudomonadota > Alphaproteobacteria > Rhizobiales > Xanthobacteraceae > Afipia > Afipia massiliensis. Next base: position 253,511 of record NZ_JACHIJ010000003.1, read on the forward strand.
TGTCGCCAACAGATCGATCGGTCTGCGCTGGTTCAAGCCGATAGCCGGCTGTTCCAACCATCGCTCTGCTGCCTCCTTGGACCCGAAGACGGATGTCGCTGCGGCCAAGATCTCCGCGAACTTCCGCCGGTCATTACCTGGCTTCGGCATTGCCTGATGTGCCAACCTCAATTTCGATATCGAACGCTGCAAACGAGCTCGCGCATTCTCTGGGTTTCTCTGACCGCGGTTTCGCTATCTGAGCGACACGGCATTCGGAGCCGCGCGAAGCTTAGATCATCATATTTCAACTCGATAATCCAATAAAGCCCACCTTTGAGCGTGCGTGGGGGAGGCGTACCCGACCAAACAACCGTAGCGCCGTGCTCGTCACTGTCTAGGACGCTGCGCGCCGGCTCCGCCGGTGCCGCGTGCCGCGGCATCCTAGACAGCGCCTGTGCGCGACGCTCCTTGGAGGGGGTAGGTCGGGACGGAAGGATGGCCGCCAGTCGAACAGAAGGATGGAGGTCAGGGATAGACCAGCTGGGGCTTCTGTCGGCACCCCAAGCCGGTGTCCCGCCGGGATGAAGCAGGGTCGGCTTGGATCGCCTGCGAGAGCGCCCGAAGGTCTCCCACGAACACGACCTGTCGCTTTGCTCTGGTGAGCGCCGTGTAGATCAGAGTCCGATCGAGAATGCGGCTTTCCACAACCGGGATGATGACCTTGGGGAACGCACTGCCCTGAGCTTTGTGGCAGGTGATCGCATAGGCGAGTTCGAGGTCCGGAAGGGCGTACGCCGGCAGCAGTTTGGATTCGCCATCAAAGGCGATCTCGAGAGCTGGCCCTTCATCTGTCTGAACTCGATCCACGACGGTCCCGATGCTACCATTGTAGAGATCGAGCTCGTAGTCGTTCACGGTCCAGATTACCGGCTCTCCAGGGCAGAACCGATCGAACAGGACGGGTGCGTCACGCATCGCTGTTTCATGGCAAGCGGCGTTGATCGCGCGGATCGAACCACTAGCTCTGTCGTTCGTCCCTTTGACCGAGCCTATGACCTGCACCTGGCTGGGTCCACCCATCGCAGATAATAAAGAGTGTACCTTGTCGACGATCTCAGTTCGATTGCACGCCACGAGTGACACCCCGGTGCTGCGGCTTGCATCGAAGTGGTCGAAGGAAGGAAGCCGCCCGTCCCGCACGGCGCGAGCAGGACCGGGAATGCCGGATTCTTTAGCCTGCCGCATCACCTCGGTAAGCTCCATCTTCGGGATTGAGCTATCGGTCGCGAGCACATGCAGTGTTAGACCAAAGCCGATCGGAGGAAGCTGTGCCGGATCCCCTACGAGCAACAGACGGCACGATGGGGTGAGTGCGCGGATGATGCGATAAAGAGTCGCGAGATCCAGCATGCTTGCCTCGTCGACGATAACGAGGTTGCGGCCTTCGAGCTTCATTTCCTCACGCTCAATCCGGCCCAACCACCCCGCGATCGTCCGGGCGGGGTAATTCGTCGCCTCGCGCATGCGCAGGGCCGCACGGCCCGAGAGAGCGATCTGATGGACGGTCCGTCCGGAATCGCGGGCCATCGCGACTATCGCAGACAGAGTTGCGGTCTTGCCCACGCCAGCGCCCCCAAGCAGCAGAGACAACCGCTGTTCAGAGACCATGCGGACCGCTGCGCGTTGAGTTTCAGTGAGACGCAAGCCGGATGAGGCCTCATGACGATCGAGAACGTCTTCAGTAACTGTCTTGCTGGGCGGGCGGCCCACAAGCGCTGCGCAGCGTTCAGCGACAAACCGCTCCATCATGGCGACGCCAGGCGCCATCCATCCGTCGTGGGCCTTGACTGCTCCGCCAGCTTCGGCGGCCGCTGTCACCGCCTTTTCGGTGAGGTCGGCGCTTAGCTTTCGGTTGATGCGATCGACAAGCTCCTGATTCGAGGTCCATGTGTGCTTCAGGTCCAGCCGATCGAAGAGGACACTTTCTACGACGGCAGCCAGGCGTCGCGGATCATCATCACGAACACCGATGGACCGGGCCGCATCATCGACGCGGGCCCAGTTCTCAAAGGCGATAAGACGATAGGGATTGGCCTCCAGCTTGGATGTCACATCGGCGCCATAGCAATCGACCAGCTTGCGGGCAAGCGCCGGCCGGAAGCCGTGGCGATCGAGCCAACGGTAGGCTGCGACTTCCGCCGACAGGCGCCTCCAACCGTCGAGCAAAGTCGAAGCCTGCGCTACCGCGCGACGGCCGGGACCGAGGACTTCGAAGAGACGATCGATCTCTCCGACGTCGAGGATGCTGTAGAGCTCTTCGCCGAACCGCTCCCAGAGAGCCTGCGCGGTCTTCTCGCCGACGTGGGGGAAGTTCGGACCCTGCAGCAGACCGACAATCAACCGTCCCGACGCCCTAGTCAGCTCCGCACTGTCCACGATGACCTGCCGCCCGAAGCGGGGGTCGTTGCGGATCTTTCCTCTGATCAGCCAGACCTCGCCGGGCACGGGCGTGCGGGGCATCGCGTTCTTGTCGGCGACGAGCCGCCACCGGCTGCCGCCGGCCGTGGTGGCGTTGAAGATGTATCCCCGGAACGAGGTCGACAGAACGTTGTCGATCGTAACGGTCTGGGTCATCGCGGCAGGCGGCCTGTGGTGATCACATGATTCTCGATGTGCCCGAACTGGCGCACCTTGGCGCGAAGCTCCTCGTTCTCAGCCATCAACGCCGCGTTTCGCTGCTCCAGTTGATTGACACGATGTTCGAGGATGCGCCGTCGTTCGTCCGCCGGGTCGTCGTCGCGCTCGGCGAATCCGCCAAGTCCCTTCTCCTCGAGGACGGCCTTGAGCAGCCGGTTGCACTCGGGATTGGTGTAGAGGACGCCGCGGTCGAAGCCGCAGGCTTCAGCCACGGCAGAGACGTTCAGCTTTCCGCCCCTGGCCGGCAAGCTTTCGACCGTGTCCAGATAGTGCTTCAGCGTCCGGAAGTGCTCGGCCGCGATCTCCTGCGTTGATTTGGACGTGGTCATGATGCTGCCTTCGCGCGTGACCGGGCCTTTCGATTGAAGGCGCTTGGCTCGCCGGGCGTTGCACCTCGGTCGATCGGCGGCAGTGGCCGGCTCAAGAACTTCTCATCCAGACCGCGTGTGGATGCGTTGTAGGTCCAGACCACGAACTGCTCCAGCAGAGCGCTGTTTTCGGCGGACAGCCGGTCTCTTTCCGCTTCCAGCCGATTTATACGCTCCAGCGCCCTTCCAAGCTCCGTCGATGCTGTTTCCCCAGCCGCCGTCATTCGGCGAAGAGCCGCTTTCCTGACGGTGAAGGCGATCTTGATGCCTTCGATCTTATCGAGCCCCTGACGCGTGTATGACGTCTTGAAGCGGGCCTTGATGAACTCGCGCAGCGCGTCCCAGGTCAGCGGTCCGTCGGTGGCGTTCCAGCCGTCGATCGCTTCCTTCAATGTCTGGATCTGAGTGTCTGTCAGCTTCTTCGGCACGGTTCACCCCAATCGGATATTGGCGAGCAACGCCTTCAGATCGGCGTCTTCGTCGGCGCGCTTGTCGATCGAGATGCGAATCTCGGAAGGCATTTCGGGAGTCGGAAGCTGAACAATGGAGCCGTCCGGGATCGAGGCGTCCTCGTGGATCGCTTTCATTCTCTTGAGCCGCTCGATGGTCTTCATCTGGTGCACCGTCCAGCGGTCCGCACCGACTGCTCCGCTTGTTTCGGCCGCGCGCGCATGCTTCAGCGCGGATTCGGTCTCTTCGATTCGCGTTTCAACGCTGGCCTTCTGCCGAGCATCCCCTTTGATGAAGGTGTGCTCGGAGCAGTTTCCACAATCGCCGTGGAGTTGGCAGGGGGTGAGTGCAAAATCATGGATGCAGAAGCCCAGGTCCGTCGTATGGGCGGCCGGAATCTGCATCCGCATGAACTCCGCGCGCTCGACGGGATCCTGCGGAGCGATCTCACCCATGGGGCCGAACACCTTGACGTCGCCGGCGTTCGCCGCGATGCCTTCGACGGTCGCGAGGAACTCGTCAGCGGTGATGTGATTGTAGGCTTGGTTCTGCGCGACGCTCTTGCGGCCCGACCAGCGCGCGATATCGATCTGACTGAGACCACCCCTCTGGGCGATCGTGTTCAGCCAGTGGCGGAAGGCATGCGACGTCACGACGATCCGGGATCCGTCCGGTTCGGTGAAGCCGTATCGCTCGAACAGGCTGCTTGTGCGGCTTTCCGGTCCCGCACCCAAGAAGGCGTTCACATGCACGATGTTGATCCGTTGCACGACGCTGTGGTGAGTGGACCGCGACGGGATCAGTTCGTTCATCCGGATCGCGCAAAGGGCTTCCGAGAACTTCATACCGGTGCGATCGTCGAAGATGGGGAAGCCGCGCGGCATCAGCTTGAGCAATGCTGCCTCAACGTCCCGGAACAGATAAGCGTGCGAGTCGGTTGACAGGCGCTTTCTACGGACCGGCGTGAGCTTCAGCACTTTAGCAAAAGGGCTTGTAATCGAGTTCGAGCCGCAGATGGCTGCGATGTCCCTCGTTGTGACCTCGGTCTGCGAGCGAAGATGCACCAACTCAGGAGGCAGATAGAGAGCGTTAGGGTTCTCTTCGTACCAGCGCGCGATGATGCGCGCAGGTACGGTCGCTTCGCGCAGCCGTTTGATGGCCTCGCGGACTATCTCGACCATCGACGGTATGATCCACTTCACCGTTGCTTCGCCGCCCTTCACCGGGCGCCAGGCGATCCCATACAGGCCGTCCTGCTCGACCTCGCACTTGACCGGCAGCGTCAGGACCTCGCTGATCCGCTCCGGCGCGGCGACGAGCAGGCCGATGATCCCGGTCAAGATCGCGTCGGCAACGCCTTCCGCCGAACGGAAGATGGATGGCAGTGCATCAAGGGCGGCTTGCGATGGCAGTTGCTCGCTTCTCTTCTTGGCCGAGTCCAACGACACGGTCCGCAGATGGTCCGTCTTGAGCGGGATCGGGTTGCGCCAGGCGAGCCTGTGCGCCGTCATGTGGTGGCGATCAAGGAAGTCCGACAGCTCTTCGAGGTAGCCTCCGCAGTTTGCCGCGCGGTTCGAGGCCCATCGCTCGCGGATGACTCGAGCAGCTTCGTTCAAAATCCCGCTGTCGATTTCCCAGACCTTCCGCCCCTCCAGAGCTTCTTCCAGTGCCCGGAACGCAGCGATCTTTACGCCCACCGTCTTAGTCGGGCCGAGACCGTAGGAGTACCGGACGTAGGCCTTGATGAACGACCCGAACGGCTCGTCGAGAGGAGGCGCTGGTTTACGGGAGATCCCGCCGAACTTTCTGAAGGAGAGCGACAGGTCACGGGTGCGCGGTCCCCAAATCTGGACGCCGACGGGCCATTGAGGAGCATCGAAGTCGAGGTCTGCACCAAAGACCTTGAGTTCGTCTCGGGCGAGCTGGACGAACTCTTCGACGTTGCGCCGCGCATCTAGCGCGTCTTTCGGAACGAACGGGACAACGCTCATGCATCGCCACCTTCGATTGCCGCGGTTGTTTGCTTTTCGCGGCACAGTTGGACGACGCGGGTCACGGCCAGGATCGTGCGGTCGTTGATCGACGCGATGCGGATGTCGCCGTTGCGCTCGATCATGCTTTCCCGTTTCGCGAGGAGGTCGGTGAGAACGTCTTCGTGGGGGCCATCGAGCCACGGCTGGAAGTTGATGCAGGTGTAGCAGGCTATGGGCGCCGAGAGTGCGCAGAAGCTGAATGTACCGCAGCTTCCGACCGGGCCTTCCGTGATGGTGGGATCAATGATCCTGCTGTTCGGATCCTGACCACGACGGGCGTCGCTCTCGTGGTCGATGAGGACCCCAGCGAATGCCTGGGCGAATGGAGCAAGTTCTTCGGCGATCGCCCGGTCGATGCGCTCCAGCATCTGCGGAGAGGCCTTCACGTAAATTCTCGCGGTCTCCGAGGTCGAATGATCGAGCAACTCCGCGATCTTGTACTCGTTGCCTCCCTCGGCCGCGGCGCGGGTGCCCATCGTGTACCGTAGGCGACGTGGCGTGATGTGCAACGGCTCGCCGGTTCGCGGAGACGTGACCTTTAAGCGATCGACGATGCTTTGCAGGCGGTACTTCACCTGGTCGGCCTTCAAATGCCCCTCAAGGCCAGGACCGCCGCCTTCCTCCAGTCCGGCGAACAGCGGCGCTTCGTCGCCGCGCGCATCGATCGTACGTCTGTAGCCAACCAGGATTTCCACCAGCTCGCCGACCTGCGGCGAGAGCTTGAACGGGCGCGATGTCGCGCGGATGGACAGGCCCTTCTGCTTTGCGCGCGGCACATCGAGCCAGTAGAAGCGCGTGCCGTCCGTCGCGGAATCGACCCTAAAGTCGCGAAGCTTCAAGGCTGCGAGCTGAATGTTTCGGCGTCCGGTCGCCAGGAGGAGCCAAACGAGCACGAACGACTGAAGGTCGGTTTCACGACGCTCGAACGAGCGCTGCAGAGCGGCGATGAGGCCTTCCAACTCGACGTCCGACAAAGGTCCTTTGAGGGGATCGTGGGTGAGAACGGCCTCGCCGAGAGGATTTCTGCCTGGGCTCAGTTCGTCTAGGATCTTGTAGGTGTCGAGCGGGACACCTTGGTAGCCGAGCTCATGCCACAGCCGGAGAAGCCCGATAATCCTTCCCATATACCAACGCCGACGTTGGTCGAGGCCAGCGTAGTAGTTGAGCACAGCCGCCGGGGTGAACGCATCAATGACATTATTGTCGGTCTCCGCGCTGTAGCGGCAGAATGAGCCCATATTGCGAAAGCTGGACATCACAGTGTAGGGCGATTGAATCGTCAGTGCATGGGCCAGGACGCGTTTGAATGCATCCAGAGTAGGGCTGCTGAGCCAGCGCTCAAAGTCACGGAAGTTGAGATTGAACCGCTTCCCATTGGCCGTAAAATTCCAAACGGGACCATCAACGTTCATCACCGCGCCATCGCGCGTTCGGACGGTGCCGAGCGGCGCCAGATCGAGTGCGGGCTTATTCACGAGTTGCGCTCCCTTTACCGAGCTTTTCTTGGAGCTCGACGCCCAGCTCCTGCGCCTCATCGCGAATGCGACGCCGCAGGTAGGTGGCTGCGGTCTCCGACTTCGGTGACCAGCCATTGAGATAGGCCCGGAGCTTCTTCTCGTTCTCGTCGCTGGTCCCGCTTGCGTCGAACATGTCGGAGAGATTTTCGTTGAAGGTGTGCCGCAGTTGATGCGGCGACAGGGTGTCGTCCAGCCCGACGACGTTGGTCCTGATGGTTTTAAATAGGTTGCTGATTGCGCTTTTGGAGAGCGGCCGGCCTGATTGGGACACGAACAGGAAGCTGTGCGACGACGCGTGCTTGCGTAGCCGCCTGTGCTTGACGATGTGGTCGAGGATTCTTTTGGTCAGGCCGTCGCTCAATTTATGCGTCCTGCCGTTCGTTTTCGCCTGAGGTTGATCGCGCCGCGGATCGGTCGGGTCGTCGGGGCTGCGGGTGACGGTTATTGTCCGTTTCTGCGCATTGAAGTGGTCTCCCGTGATCCTCAGCTTCAAGAGCTCACCTTGGCGGAGGCCGACGTGGTAGAAGAGCAGGACCATCAACTCATTTCGATCGCGCACGAACTCGCGATCGTCGAAGGGATTGTCCGGCGAACCGGCCGCGACCGCCGCCAGGAGAGTGGCCTGCGCTTCTTCCGACAAGCCCTCCCGTTCATGATCGGGATTTCGTGCGTGATGCTTGGGCGCGCGAGCTCTGAGCAGCGGTCCGACTTCGCCGGGCATGATGCCCGTGGCGCTTCGTCGCGGCTTGCGACACCTCTCCTTGACGATCCAATCGAGATAATCTGCGATGTACCTGAGGCGTGTGCCGGCGACCTCCGGGGCGACCCCGGCAGCGGCGGCCCGGGGTTTGCGTAGACGCTCGATCGAAATCGCTTTGGCCCGTCTAGCTTTCGGTCTCTGCGGAATCTCCGTCGCGAGCGCTTCGAATCCCAAGCGTGCGGCGCCGGCAAGTGCCTCCACTTCGGCAAGGCTCAGGAGCTCGCCGGCCATCAGCCGTTCGTCGACGTCAACCTGCCGCACGGCGGCCCATGTCAGCAGGAAGCGGATGGCCTCGGCGTGAGATTTCAGAGTGTTGAATGCCACCCCTCGGGGGCGCCGTTCCCGGAGGAGAAAGGCGGTGACGTCGAAGCAGGGACGACCGCCCTGGTCAACAACCAGGGGGAAGCGTTCCCCCGAAGACATCACCAGGATTTGGACCCGAAAAAGCGGCTCCAAGTTTACATTTCCCCAAGTGGACAGCTAAGGCGAATCAGCCGTCAGCCCCGAACCGGGTGTAAACTTAGATGTTCAATCTTTTTAGGACGTTAACGACGTTTAGTTTCCAAAGGTAGAAACGGTATCCTACACCCGCATCGGCATCAGGACGTAAAGCGCACCCTTGGAATCCTTGTCCTGCACCAGCGTCGGCGAACCGGGATCGGCCAGGCGCAGCACGGCGACTTCACCTTCGATCTGTGCCGCGATGTCGAGCAGGTAGCGCGAGTTGAAGCCGATATCGAGCGGATCGGATGCATATTCGACTTCGAGTTCTTCCGTCGCACTTCCCGAGTCCGGATTGGTCACGGACAAGACCAGCTTGCCGGCGGACAGCGCGAGTTTCACGGCGCGGCCGCGCTCGCTGGAAATCGTCGAGACGCGGTCCACCGCGGCCTCGAAATCCTTTTTGTCGACGATCAGTTCCTTGTCGTTGTTCTGCGGAATGACGCGGCCGTAGTCCGGGAAGGTGCCGTCGATCAGTTTCGAGGTCAGCACGACGTCGCCGATGGTGAAGCGGATCTTGCCCTGCGACAGCTCGATCTTGAGTTCTGCCTCGTTGTCTTCGATCAGGCGCTGCACCTCGCCGACGGTCTTGCGCGGCACGATGACGCCGGGCATGCCCTCGGCGCTCTTCGGCAGCGGCAGATCGACCTGCGCCAGCCTGTGGCCGTCGGTCGCCACTGCGCGCAGTGTCGCTTCCTTGGCGCTGCCGGCGGCGTGCAGATAGATGCCGTTGAGATAGTAGCGGGTCTCTTCGGTGGAGATCGCGAACTGGGTGCGATCGATCAGCCGCTTCATGTCGGCCGCGGCCAGCGTGAATGAGTGAGTCATGTCGCCGGCGGCAAGGTCGGGAAAGTCGCTTTCCGGCAGCGTCTGCAGCGTGAAGCGCGAGCGTCCGGCGCGGATCGCGAGGACAGATCTGTCGCCATCGCCCTCGAGAACGATCTGCGACCCGTCGGGCAGCTTGCGGACGATGTCGTAGAACATGTGCGCTGGGACGGTGATCGATCCGCCGGTGCCGGTCTCGGCGGCCAGTGTTTCGGTCACTTCGAGATCGAGGTCGGTGGCCTTCAGGCTGAGGCGCGACTTGTCGGCGCGGATCAGCACGTTGCCGAGGATCGGAATGGTGTTGCGGCGTTCGACCACGCGATGAACGTGGCTGAGTGATTTCAGGAGTAGCGCGCGCTCGACGGTAACCTTCATGACAATTCCGCCCGATCCCAAGTCTGGACTTTCAAGTCCCGGAGCAAGTCCGCAGATCCGGACGAGTCCACATCGTTATTGGAGGTGCCGGGCGGCTGGTGAGCGCGCGCCGGCGACTGAAACCCGCGGCCCTGACGAAACGGAGGTTTCGCCGGGGTCTCGGGGGACCGTAAGGTGACGCGGTTGGGCGCGAAGCGCAAGGGTAGGGGCCGCTTGGAAGCGGCTTTCCCCCTTTGTTATCTCAGCTTTTCCAAGCCCTGTGGACTGGATCACTCCTGCAGCTGGCGCTTCAGCAGTTCGACCTCGTCGGACAGGGTGAGATCCTTGGAGACCAGCGCCTCGATCTTGCGGACGGCATGCAGAACCGTGGTGTGGTCGCGGCCGCCGAACCGGCGTCCGATTTCGGGCAGCGAGCGCAGCGTCAGCGTCTTGGCGAGATACATCGCGACCTGACGCGGGCGAACCACATTGGCGGTCCGGCGCGATGACAACAGATCCGAGCGGCTGACATTGTACTGCCGGGCCACCACGCGCTGGATGTCCTCGATCTTGACCCGCTTCGGCTCCATCGGCCGGACCAGATCGCGCACTTCGCGCTCGGCCATTTCCAGCGTCACCGCGGTGGCGTTGAGCTTCGAGTGCGCCAGCAGGCGGTTGATCGCGCCTTCGAGGTCGCGGCCGTTATGGGTGATGGTCTTGGCAAGATACTCCAAGACAGGCATCGGCACGTCGAAGGTGGCGTGATGCGCCTTCGCCGCGGAGACACGCGACTTCAGGATTTCGAGCCGCAGCTCTTCGCCGAGCGATCCCATCTCGACCACGAGGCCACCGGCGAGGCGCGAGCGCACCCGGTCGTCGAGGCTTTCGAGATCGGACGGCGGCCGGTCGGCGGCGATCACGACCTGACGGCCGGCGTCGATCAGCGCATTCAGCGTATGGCAGAATTCCGACTGGGTCGATTTGCCCTGCAGGAACTGCAGGTCGTCGATCACCAGCACGTCGATGCCACGCAGCGCTTCCTTGAAGGCAAGCGCTGTCTGCGATTTCAGAGCGGCGACGAAGCCGTACATGAATTTCTCGGCGGTGAGATACAGCACCTTGCGGTCGGGATTGGAATTCCCGGCCCAGGTCACCGCCTGCAGCAGATGGGTTTTGCCGAGGCCCACACCGGCATGAATATAGAGCGGGTTGAACATCACGCTGTCGCCGCGGCGGCCTTCGGCGACCTGACGGGCGGCGGCATGCGCCAGCGTGTTGGAACGGCCCATGACGAAGGTCGCAAATGTCAGACGCGGATCGAGCGGCGAGCCGCCGAGCGCCTCGTGGCTGGCGGAGACCGGCGCGGTGGCGGTATTGCGCAACTCGGGCGCGGGCCGGTTCTGGTTGCTGTCGACGCGGCGTTCGTCCTGCGGCGCTTTCGCGTCCTTGACGGGAGCGGCACAGCGCATGGCGGTGCGCACCGTGATCTCGATGCGCTTGACGCTCGGTGCTTCCGACTGCCAGCAGCTCAGCACGCGGTCGGCATAGTGCGCCTGGATCCAGCTCTTGAGGAACTTGGTCGGCACCGTCATGTGGACGCAGTCGTCATGGATGCGCTCGAGGTCCATGCGCGCGAACCAGCTGGTGTAGAAATCTTCGCCGACGTTGGTCCGGAGCCGTCCCTTGAATCGGGCCCACTGATCGCGTTCGACGTCTGCCAGTCCGAGGTTCGTTGAGATTGTTTCTGCCGAGATTGTCATTTGCGTTCTGATCTTCTGGTTGATGTGTGATCCGGCGCTGGTCGCCGAGAAATGAGTGGGCCGCCCGCCGACATGCGCTCCTTCCGTCGTCCTCAGACGCTCCGCCGTTCGGCGCTGATCGCCGCGTGGCATCGCTGGGTCGGGAGGGAGGGCGCGTGTGGCGTTAGCGCGTACTGTGCTGGACTGGCGGACCGCAGGGGGCAGCTGGCGCGTTCACTGAAACAACATCGCTGGAAATAAATGCTGCAAAGTTGTTCTGCCGGCTCTGGCTGCTGGACATAGAAATTCCCCCTCCTGCCGCGAGAAATTCACGGCAAGTTGTTGTCGCCTTGATCTGTTCAAATCTTTTGTTCGTCCGATCCGCTGATCGATCAGACTTCAACCCGCTTCGTCTTGCCCGTCCAACCCTGTCCCCTGTCTTTCGAAGCCGGTGGATGTTTTCCTCTGTGCGGCTTCTCACTTTTGATCCGGGGTCCGGAGTGACCCGGCCGCGGTGGAGAATTTTCACACAGGGGACCTGCCTCACAAACCACGTGAGTTAGGATCCGACCATCGCTTGGAAAGCGTCGCTAGCTTGCAGACTGTCCTGACTTGCATGCCCGTCCAAGGTTCTCAAACCGCGCTGATCAGAAGAGCCGTGGACGACGTGACGTAATAAGAAATACACGAGGCGCGGCGGCTCGCAACGGAATTGATTTCGCATCGTGCGCTCAAAGCGCGACTTGCCGCCGATGCGAAACGGGGCCGTCTTCATGACGAAACGGCAAGGTTTTGAATCTGTGCGTAGATTCGAGAAGTCGGACAACTGTCACAAATCGGCCGATCGCCAAAACATCGTTCATAAATAATTTAAGATTCATCAGGCGGCACCTGCGTTTTCGAAGTGCTACCGCACGCTATGCCGATAAGGTCTTCGTCAAATGGGTTTTTTTGTGATCGGCAGAACAGGGTAACCCCTGTCGGGATTTTGAAGTCGGCGCGCTCGCGCACTTGCTTTTTCAAAAGACCGAAAGCGCGGCATATGCTGTTCGCATGTGCACGTGCTGCGGTGTCTACGTGCCGCCGATCGGATCGCGAAGAAGAGTGTCGGCGAACGATGAAGCGACGGCAAAGAAAAAGCCCGGCGTCGACCGGGCTTTTTTGACAGTCAGCTTTTTCAGATTGCTTGCTGCGGAACTTACTTCGCGAGCTTGGCGATCTGATGCGTCAGGCGCGACACCTTCCGGCTCGCGTTGTTCTTGTGAATGATGTTGCGCTGCGCGGCCTGCATAAGATCCGGCTCGGCCTGCTTCATCGCTTCGAGCGCCGCGGCGCGGTCGCCCTTCTTGATGGCGTCCTCGACGTTGCGAACCGAACCGCGCATCTGGGTGCGGCGCGACTTGTTGACGAGGGTACGGCGGGCAATCTTGCGCGTCGCTTTTTTGGCAGAGGTGGTATTGGCCATGGTCTCTCGGTTTCTCTCGGTCGGTCAGTCTGCGGCTGTCATAGTGAGCCAGCTGCGTGATCGATATCGACCGTTCGGCCGATGCTGGGTGAAAATCGGGTGTTCCTGAAAATGTTCTTTCCAAAGAGCTTGCTTAAACAACACGCTCTTAAAGAACATCGGCGGCAGGATTGCGCCCGCCGCCAGTCGGGGCTCTTATAGGGATACTGGCCTGCACCGTCAACGATTTCCGGGCCTATTTTGGCCCAATCGGGACCGTTTAGGGGTCCCTGCCGGGTCTCGGCGAAGTGACTGAAATATAGGGGGTGAACGATGATCCGTGGGTTTTTTCGTCTGATCGGGCTGTTTCTGTTGGTTATCGGCTTCCTGTCGCTGGTTTACGACGGGGCCCGGACCATTGCCGACCAGACGCTGCGGATCACGCGGCTTGGTGAGTTGTGGAACGACATCAATCAGGCCAGCCAGCAGTCGTTTCAGGCCATGGTCGAGGGCGTCTCGCCGCTGCTCTGGAACAGCGTGATGAAGCTGCTGCTCAACCAGCCGGCCTGGGCCGTGATGGGCATTCTGGGCATCCTGCTGATGCTGCTGTTCCGGCCCAGCAAGCCGTTGATCGGCTATTCGCGGAATTGAGCGGCGGAGGTTCGTCCAGCAAATGACATTCGCGAACGCGATCTCCGGAATTTCAAGAGCCGATGCCGGACATATGATGAGCGATTGGTGCGTAACGTCCTGACGCGGGCGGCGTACAGGGAGCTATATAGTGTGAAGCGAACCCTTAAAGGAGCAAGCCATGTTCTTCTCCCGCAAACCTCTCGATCTGCCGAGCGCCGCCGAAGCCCTGCCCGGCCGTGCGGCCCCGCTGCCGACCGCCAGAACGCATTTCGTCAACGGCCATCCGCTGAAAGGCCCCTATCCGGAAGGCCTTGAGACCGCGGTGTTTGGCCTTGGCTGTTTCTGGGGCGCCGAGCGCAAGTTCTGGGAAAAGGACGGCGTTTACGTCACCGCGGTCGGCTATGCCGGCGGTTCGACGCCGAACCCCACTTATGAAGAGACCTGTTCGGGCCGTACCGGCCACACCGAAGCGGTGCTGGTGGTGTTCGATCCAAAGAAGGTGTCTTACGACGCCCTGCTGAAGACATTCTGGGAGAGCCACGACCCGACCCAGGGCATGCGTCAGGGCAACGACATCGGCACGCAGTATCGCTCGGCGATCTATACCACCAGCGACGCGCAGATGAAGGCGGTGCTGGCCTCGAAGGATGCCTACAACAAGGCGCTCAGCGCCAAGCGGTACGGCTCGATCACCACCGAGATCAAACCGGCTGGTGAGTTCTATTTTGCCGAGGACTACCACCAGCAATATCTGGCGAAGAATCCCGCCGGCTACTGCGGTCTCGGTGGAACCGGCGTGTCCTGCCCGATTGGAGTGGGTGTCAGCGCCTGATTTAGCCGCGCTTACCCTTTGTTAACCATACATGCCGCAAACCGGGCCTGTCTCTCATTCAGAGGACAGGTCCGGAGCGTTTTATGCGTGCGTCGCGATGGTCGCTGATCGCTGTCGTTGTCACTGCGCTCGCGCTGTCGGGCTGCATGCAGACGTCTGCGTCCGTGACGACCGGCTATGCACCCGTCGATGAGCCGTATCGGCTTGATGCCGGAGACAGGCTGCGCATTGTCGTTTACGGCCAGGAAGGCCTCACCAACACTTATGCTGTCGGCGCGAGTGGATCGATCACCATGCCGCTGATCGGGTCGGTGCCCGCGCGCGGTCTGACGCCGGCTGAACTCGCAGCGGCGGTCACGGCGCGGCTGAAGAAGGGCTATCTGCGCGAGCCTTTCGTGGCCGCGGAGGTCGAGAGCTATCGCCCGTTCTTCATCCTCGGTGAAGTCGCCGCTCCCGGACAATATCCCTACGTGCCGAACATGACCGCGGAGAGTGCGGTGGCCATTGCCGGCGGTTTCACGCCGCGCGCGCAACGCAATGCCATCCGGCTGACCCGTGTCGGCGAAGGCGGGGCCGCGCAGGCGGTTGTGCCGCCCGGCACATTCCTCAGGCCCGGTGATACTGTCGTTGTCGGCGAGCGGTGGTTCTGAGGCGCCTCTATTTCAATTTCTTGCTGAAGAACGCGAGACTACGCTGCCAGGCGAGATCTGAACTCGCCTTGTCGTAGCTGGCGCGCTCGTCGCAGCCGAAACCGTGCTGCGCGCCGGGATAGATAAAAACCTCGACCTCCGGCCGCTTCGCCTTGATCGTCTCGACATCGGCGAGCGGGATGCCGGTGTCCTTCTCGCCGAAATGAAGTTGGGTCGGTACGGTGGGCTTGTCGTCGGCGAACCGCACGATCGCGCCGCCATAGTAGCCGACCGCGGCGGTTAGGCCAGAAAGCTTGGTCGCTGCGGCATAGGTGATGCTGCCGCCGAGACAGAAGCCGATGACGCCGACCGGCCCCACATCTTTCACTGTGTCGATGGCCGCCTGCGTGTCGCGCAGCATCGCCGGCCAGTCCGGGTTGGCGACGAATTTGCGCGCCACCGCCACTTCATCGGGCGAATAGCCCGACTGAAAATCCGGCTCGATGTGATCGAAGATCGCGGGTGCGATCGCGACATAACCCTTGTTCGCCAGCCGGTCGCAGATGTTGCGGATGTGCGAATTGACCCCGAAGATTTCCTGAATCACGACAATCGCGGCTTTGGGCGGAGCGGCTGGGTCGGCGCGATAGGCGCCGAGCTTGAATCCATCCGAGGCGGTCAACGTGATCGTCTGTCCCATGCGGACGTCCTTCCATCAGATATCGGGAATGCTACGGCGAAGAGGATGCAGACTTATCGCCACATCCAGTTGCGGCTCCAGTCGGCTTTCCAGCCGGTGAGGCGGCCACCGCGGAACTGGAGATAGAGCGGATCGTCGCGGAACGACCAGCGGCTGCCGCCGACATTGCGGATCACCAGAAAGATTTCGTTGCCGGGCCGCCCGCTCACATAGCTCAGCGGCTGCCCGAGCGCGTCGGCCGCGTCCTCGGCGCTCATGCCGAACACCAGTGGCGTGTGATTGGACAGCGTGGTGGTGAACGGGGAGGGCGGCAACTGCCCTGCACGCACAGGCGTATGCGCCAGAGTGAGGGCGACAAGCGAAGCGAAGACCACTAGTTTCATGATCAAAGTGTTCTTCGATTTGCCGAGCAAGGCAAGCCGAAAGACCAATGAAACGCCGGGGAAGGATCAACTTTTGTCGAGTTTGCGGATAGGTGCGGGATCGGCGTGGTGGGGTGACCGCATTGAGCCGGCGAAACTCAGCGCCGAGCAAGGCGACCTCGATTATCTCTGTTTCGAGACCATGGCGGAGGCGACCGTCTCAGCCGCGCAGGTGCGGAAGCGGCGCGATCCGTCGTTCCCCGGATATGACACCTATCTCGACGACCGCATGAAGGCGGTGCTGCCAGGTTGTCTGAAACGCGGCACGAAAATCATCAGCAATCAGGGCTGGATCAATCCGGACGGCGCGGCCCAACGCATCGTTGAACTTCTGCGCGACCATGGCGCAAAGGGAAAGAAGGTCGCTGCGGTTTCCGGCAGCCTCATCACCGATCGCATTGCTGCGCTTGGTGGCACCATTCTGGAAAACGGCGCGCCGGTCGCTTCCATTGCATCCGAGATCATTTCGGCAGAGGCGTATCTCGGCGCTGAGCCCATCGTCGAGGCCCTGCGACAGGGCGCCGACATTGTCATCACCGGCCGCGTTGCGGACCCGTCGCTGTTTCTGGCGCCGATGATGCATGAATTCGGCTGGCGCGCGGATGATTTCGCCAAGCTTGGCGCGGGCAGCGGCCTCGGGCATCTGCTGGAATGCGGCGCGCAGGTCACCGGCGGCTATTTCGCCGATCCGGGTTTCAAGGATGTGCCGACGCCGTGGGATCTGGCCTTTCCTATTGCCGAGGTCGAAAGCGACGGTTCTGCGGTGATCGCGAAAGTCGCGGGCACCGGCGGCGCGATCAACGCCATGACGGTCAAGGAGCAGATGCTCTACGAGGTGCACGATCCGGCGAACTACATCACGCCGGACGTGGTGGTCGATTTCACCACCGCGGCACTTGAGCAGGTGGCCCCCGACCGCATGCGCGTGACAAATATTGGCGGCAAGCCGCGCACGGCCACGCTGAAAGTCTCGATGGGCTGCATGGAAGGCTTCATCGGCGAGGACATGTTCTTCTACGCCGGCCCGGGCGCGCTGCGCCGTGCGCAACTTGCGAAACAGATTCTGCAAGAGCGCTTTCGCATCGTCGGTCTCAAGGCGGACGACCTGCGTATCGATTTTCTCGGGCTCAACGCCATCCACGGCGAAGCCAGTCCGCCGGATGCGCCGGAGCCTTATGAAGTGGCGGTGCGGGTCGCGGCGCGGACCGAAACCCGCGAGGAAGCCCTGAAAGTCGGGCGCGAGATCGACGGCATGGCGGTGTCGGGCGTCGGGATGACCGGCAAGCGGGTGCCGCATCAGGACCGCGCCCGTGAGATCATTGGCGTGTGGTCGACATTGGTGCCGCGCGAGAAGGTCGCCCCCGTCATAACCTGGTATGAGAGCTGACACATGCGGATCAAACTGGAACGCGTGGCGCATGTCCGGTCCGGCGACAAGGGCAACACCTCGAACATTGCGGTGATCGCCTATTGCGACGAATTCTATCCCTTGCTGAAAGCGCAACTGACCGCCGCGCGGTTCAAGGCGTTCTATCGCGGCGCGATCAAGGGCGAGGTCACGCGGTATGAGGCCGATAATCTGGCGGCGCTGAATTTCGTGGCGGAGGGAGCACTCGGCGGCGGGGTGTCGCGCAGCCTCAGCCTCGACAACTATGGCAAGGCGCTGTCGGCGGCGATCCTCGGTTTCGAGATCGAGGTGCCGGACCAATACTCCAATCTGCTGCGCGGCGGATAAACTTCGACCCGCATCGAAACAAAGCACTGCGCCGGCGTGTCAACGTCGCCGCGAACAGGAAGCCGGCGGCACGACATGACCATCGCAATCGAGACCCCCCGGCAGCATAACGCGACCAATCTTGCATTGCTGTTGCTGCTGGCGACGCTGTGGGGCGCGGCCTACACGCTGGTCAAGATCGGTGTAGAGACCATTCCGCCACTGACCCTGATCGCCGCGCGTACGTTCATTGCAGGGGCCATCCTGCTGACGATCATGTGGCTGCGTGGTATCGCCATGCCGCGCGATCCTGCGGTGTGGCGGCGGTTCATGATTCAGGCCTGTCTCAACAGCGTGATTCCCTTCACGCTGATCGCGTACGCGGAACAGCATGTCGGCGCGGGTCTTGCC
Organism: Afipia massiliensis; assembly: GCF_014203115.1. Lineage (GTDB taxonomy): Bacteria > Pseudomonadota > Alphaproteobacteria > Rhizobiales > Xanthobacteraceae > Afipia > Afipia massiliensis. The sequence continues at coordinate 271,522 of NZ_JACHIJ010000003.1, forward strand.
ACCATCCTGGGCTCGAACGCGCCGATTTTCGCGTTTCTGCTGGCGCTGCTGTTTGTCCGCCATGAGCGTCCGACCCTGCGCCAGTCGTTTGGCGTTGCGGCGGGTCTCGCCGGAATCTGTCTTGTCGTAGGCGTCGATGCATTGAACGGATTGGGACAGGATGTCATCGCACAGCTTGCGCTGGTTCTGTCCGCGGTCCTGTTCGGCGCCGCCGCGCTGTTCGGACGCAACTTCAACGGGCTCGATTCGATGGTGCCGGCGGCGGGGTCGATGATCTGCGGCGCGATCATGCTGACGCCGCTTAGCCTCATCGTCGACCGGCCATGGACGCTCACACCATCGGCGGCGTCCGTCGCGGCCCTGATCGCGCTCGCGGTGTTTTCGACCGCGCTCGCCTTCGTGATCTATTTCCGGCTGATCCAGACATTGGGATCGGTCGGCACGACCGCGCAGGCTTACCTGCGCGTGCCGCTCGGTGTCGGCCTCGGCGTTGTATTTCTGGGCGAAACGCTGTCGCCCACAGTCTGGATCGGTCTGGTTTGCGTCGTTGCCGGGATTGCGGCGATGACAGTCCCGCAGCGTAAGGCTCCGCCGCGTAGTTAAGTTTCCTGTTTCTGCGTCGCACAAGGACGTCGCTGCACTGCGCGATAATTCATTTTGTTTTGACCGATTCTAATTTGCGTTGCCTGCGGCAAAAAAGCCGATCATTCTCCGCGGCGCCCGTCATCGACCCGGTGCGTGGCGGGCATCGACCTCGAAGTGAGTCATCGCCGTAAGCGATGTCGTGCGCCGGCAGGGGAAGAAACGATGCCCACTCTCAGCATTAACGGACGCAATATGTCCGTCGACGCGGCGGGCGATACGCCGCTGCTATGGGTTATCCGCGAACAACTCCAGATGACCGGGACGAAATTCGGCTGCGGCGCAGGGCTTTGCGGCGCGTGCACGGTTCACGTCAACGGTGAAGCGGTGCGTTCGTGCCAGACCGCGCTCAGCGAGGTCGCCGGCAAGAAGATCACCACCATCGAAGGCTTGAGCGCCAAGGGCGATCATCCCCTGCAGAAGGCCTGGATTCTCGAGCAGGTGCCGCAATGCGGTTACTGCCAGTCCGGCCAGATCATGCAGGCGGCGTCGCTGCTCGCCAAGAACACCAATCCGACCAGGGACGAGGTGGTCGCGCATATGGACGGCAACCTGTGCCGCTGCATGACCTATTCGCGGATTCAAAAGGCGATCATGCGGGCCGCCGCCGACATGCGCACCGCGTCAAACGCGCCAGCGGATCGGAGAGCAACATGAACAAGCACCTCAAGGTCAATTCATCGACCGATCTCAGCCGCCGCTCGTTCATTGTCGGCACGTCCGCCGCGGGCCTTGCGCTCGGCTTCGCATCGGTGCCCGGAAGCAGCGCGCTGGCCGCGCCCGCAAGCTTCGATCCGAGCGTGTGGTATTCGATCGCGCCGGACGGACTCGTCACCGTGACTTGCGGCAAGGCCGACATGGGGCAGCACATCGCCTCGACCATGGCGCAGCTTGTGGCCGAAGAACTCGGCGCGAACTGGAAGGACATGCGGGTCAAGCTCGCCTCCAACGATCCGAAGTACAACGATCCGGTTCTCGGCGCGCAGATCACGGGCGGCTCCTGGAGCACCATGATGAACTTCGACGCCATGAGCCGCGCGGGCGCCGCGGGCCGCACCGCGTTGACCGAGGCTGCCGCCGCCATGATGGGCGTGCCGGCGGGCGAACTCGTGGTTCGCGACTCTCGAATCTCGCATCCGAAGTCGAAGAAGTCGCTGACGTTCGCGGAAATCGTGAAAGGCGGCAAGGCGACCAAGACGTTCACGGCGGACGAGCTCAAGGCGCTCAAGCTCAAGACGCCGGATCAGTACACGCTGGTCGGGCAGTCGATCCCGCAGCTCGACATTCCGTCGAAGACCAACGGCACCGCGAAGTACGGTATCGATACGTTCCTGCCCGGCATGGTCTACGGCAAGATCGTGATGCCGCCGGTGCGCTACGGCGCAACGGTGAAGTCGGTCGATGACTCCGCGGCAAAGAAGGTGCCGGGCTTCATCAAGGCCGTGACGCTTGAGGACAAGACCGGCACCACCACCGGCTGGGTGGTGGCCGTGGCCAACACCTACGCCAACGCCAAGAAGGCAGCGGACGCGCTCAAGGTCACTTATGACAATGGGCCGAATGCCAAGGTGTCCAGCGAATCCTTGCTGGCGGAAGCGAAGCGGCTGCAGGCCGACAACGCCTCCGGGCTGTTCTTCGTCAAGAACGGTGACACGGCGGAAGCACTCGGCAAGGCGTCGAAGGTGATGGAGGCGGAGTACACCACCAACATCAACATCCATGCGCCGATGGAGCCGATGAACGCGACCGCAGAGCAGAAGGGCGACATCTGGCATCTGTATTCCGGCAATCAGTTCGCCACCCGCTCGGGGGCGATCGCGGCCGGGGCGCTGGGCATCGATCCCAAATTCATCGTCATGCATCAGGCCTGGCTCGGCGGCGGCTTCGGCCGGCGTCTCGACGGCGACATGATGATTCCGGCGGTGCTTGCGGCAAAAGCCGTCGGCAAGCCGGTGAAGGTGATCTACTCGCGCGAGGACGACACCATCATGGACTTCTCGCGTCCCTTGACCTTCCAGAAGATCAAGGCCGGCCTCGACGACAGCGGCAAGCTGGTGGCGTTCAATCATGACGTGGTCAGCGCCTGGCCGACCAAGCGCTGGGGCATTCCGGCGTTCCTCTCGCCGGATGTCGAGAAGAAGGGCGCGCTCGATGCCTTCACCGTGAACGGTGCGGACTTCTTCTACACCGTGCCCAACCACAACGTCCGCGCCATCATCAACGAGATGGCGCAGTCGGCCACGCCGTCGGGCCAGTTGCGCTCGGTCGCGCCCGGCTGGACCTTCTGGGCGGTGGAAAGCATGCTTGATGAACTGGCGGTAGCTTCGGGGAAAGACCCGGCGCAATTCCGCATCGACCTGCTCGACGGCGCCGGCGCTAATGCCGGTGGCGCGCAGCGGCTGCGCAACACGCTGCTCGCGGCAATGGGCCTTGCCGGTTACGGCACCAAGAAGCTGCCCAAGGGCGAGGGCATGGGCGTCGCCTGCGTGTCGTCGCAGGAACGGGCCACCGCGAGCTGGACGGCCTGTGTCGCCCATGTCGCGGTGAACGACAGCGGCGAGGTCAAGGTGAAGAAGCTCACCGTCGCCACCGATGTCGGCACGCAGGTGAACCCGGACGGCATCCGCGCCCAGGTCGAGGGTGCGGCGCTGTGGGGCATGTCGCTGGCGCTGTTCGAGAAGGCCACCATGAAGGATGGCGCGATCGAGCAGACCAACTTCGACACCTACACGCCGATGCGAATGAGTCAGGTCCCGGAGGTGGCGCTCGCCATCATCGCCAATGGCGAACCCGCCACCGGCGTCGGCGAACCCGCGGTGACCGTGGTGGCGCCAGCGCTCGCCAACGCCATCTACAATGCAGTCGGTGCGCGTGTGCGATCACTGCCGATCACAGCGGATGCGGTGAAGGCCGGCATGAAGAAGGCGTAATCGCAGCTTGACGCAATGCGACAAGATAACCGGAGGCATCGCGAGATGCCTCCGGTTTCGTTGACGAAGTCGAGGCCCTATTTCCTTTCGACCGGCACCTTCCGCCGCGTCATGACATCCACCACGCGGTCGGGCGTCAGGGCGCGGCCGATCGGGCCGAGATGCGCGATGAAGCCCACGCTGTAGCGGGTCCTTGGACGTCTCGCCGTCGCGGCCTTGAACACAACGCGCGCGACGGTCTCCGCTGACATCACGCCGAATTTCTGCGGGTTCAGAAAATTGTGCATGCGCTCGGCAAGGCGCTGCTTGAAATACGTGTACGGGCTTTGCGGGCCGGTATCGGGAATGTTTTTGAGAAGCGTCGCCTCGAACCGGGTGGCGATCGGTCCGGGCAGGACATTCGCGACATCGATGCCGAACGGTTCGACCTCCGGACGCAGCGCGTCGGTCAGTGCTTCGATGGCGAACTTGGTGGCGTGATAGGCGCCGCCGCCGATCGAACTGACACGTCCCGCCACCGAACTCACGTTGACGATCCGTCCACGCCCGGCGCGCCGCATCGCAGGCAGCACCAGCTGCGACAGCCGCAAGCCGCCAAACACGTTGGTCTCGAATTGCCGCCGCAGCGCGTCGAGCGAAATCTCCTCCAGCGGACCGTACTGGCCATAGCCGGCATTGTTGACGAGAATTCCGACCGCGCCAAATTCCCGTTCGATGGCGTCCACCGCCGCGCGCCGGGCATTCTCGTCGGTGACGTCGAGTGCCAGTGTGCGGCAGCCGAGGGCACGCAGGTCGTCGAGCGTCGAGGGATCGCGCGCAGTGGCGAACGTCTCAAAGCCCGACGCGCGAAAAATTGTCGCCGCCGCACGGCCGACACCGCTGGAGCATCCGGTAATGAGAACGGGACCGGCGAAGGCAGATCTGTCCGAACTGCGTGTCATTTCTTGCGGATGGTTTTCTTTTTGCGCTTCGCAGGAGCAGCAGGAGCCTGTGCGCTTCTGCGCAGCGCCTCCCGCAGGTCCTTCGGCACGCCGTGCTTTTTCAGGAGGTCGGCGAAGGATTCATCGGCGAGTTCCTGCAGCGTCGCCATCCGGTCTCGTCCGAGTTGCACCAGGGCCTGATAGGTCCCCTCGTCGAATTCGATGACCTTGCGCATGCCAACCCCTTGTATGACGGAGGATTCAAGCTGTCATCATACAAGGGTTCCGCCGGTCGCGGTCAACGTCTTCATCGTGCGACAATGGCGACCACGAACAATGCGCTGGCGACAGCAGAGGCAACCGTCCGCAGATGGTTCCAGAAGGTCCAGTCCTTCAGGTAGCGTGTCCATACCGCGGCGGCATCGGCGCTGGATGGATCGACGGCGTCGAGCGCATTGTTGAGCGGCACATTGAACACGATGGTCGAGACGAACATGCCGACGACGTAGAGGATGCCTGCGGCCAGCATCGCGATGCCGGCGGTTTCGTTAAGGCGAAACAGCGCCAGGCCAGCAAGCAGCAATGCCGCAAGCGTCGTTCCGAAGAACAGCGGCATGAACAGCGATTTCTGGATCACGACATTGATCGATTGCATCGCCGAGATGCCGTGAGCCTGCGGGATCCGGCCAAGCGCGGTCATGATGAAGGTCGAGAACGCGAAGTACAGTCCCGCCATCATCCCGCAACCGATGGCGCAGAACCACAGCAGCGCGTTGATCACAAACTGGGCCATGTCAGACACTCCATACGCCGGTTGCCGCGGTCTTGCGGACATAGTCGGAGAAATCGCGCGCGGGGCGGCCCAGTGCTTCCTGGACGCCATACGTTACACTTGAGTTGCGGCCGTCGAGAACCACGTTGAAGAGCTCGTGCAACAGATCGATCACGTCATCCGGCGCGGCGCCGCGCATCCCGGCGGTGAATTCGTCCGGCGTGATCTGGCGATAGCGGATCGAACGGCGGGTGACCTGCGCGATCTCCGCGACGGCGTCGGCGAATGTCAGCAGCCGCGGGCCGGTCACCTCGTAGAGGCGGTTGGCATGGCCGTCTTCGCTTAAGGCGACGGTCACGACATCCGCGATATCGTCGATGTCGATGAACGGCTCGCGTACAGGTCCGGCCGGGAGCGCGACCTCACCGGCCAGCACGCCCTCGATGAGATAGCCTTCGCTGAAATTCTGATCGAACCAGCTTGCGCGCACGATGGTCCACTCAACGCCGGAGGCTTGCAGCACGGCTTCGGCGCGCTGCGCGCCAGGCTCGCCGCGCCCCGACAGCAGCACGATCCGCTGCAATCCCTTGGCGCGGGCCAAGCGACACAGTTCGGCAATGGCCTCGGTGGCGCCCTCGACCGCGAGATCGGGCTGGTAGGTGACATAGGCGGCGGACACGCCGTCGAGTGCTCTTGCCCAGCCGTCCGGGCGGGTCCAGTCGAACGCAGGGGTGGTGCTGCGTGAGACCGGTCGGGTCGAAAAACCTCGCGCTTTCAAGAGGGTATTGACGCGGCCGCCGGTCTTGCCGCCGCCGCCGATGATCAGGATGGGGGCGCGTTGAGACATGAGAGCATCCTCCGTTCGATAAATACGAGTATATCTCGTATTTGCAAAAAGCGATAAACTCTCGTATTAGGATCGTCAAGCGATTTTTGGTGGATGCGATGGCGACGAAGAAACTGAAACCGGCGAGCATGGAAGCCGAGCCGGCGGGGATGGCGCGTCTGGTGCCGACGCAAAAGCGCAGCCGCGAGCGCTACGAGAAGATTTTGGAATGCGCCGCCGCGATGATCGCCGAGAATGGCAGTGAAGCCTTTCGCATGAGCGACGTGGTCGAGCGCAGCGGCGTTCCGTTCGGCTCGCTCTATCAGTATTTTCCCGACAAGACCGCGATTATCGGCACGCTGGCGGAACGTTACAACGCGGTCGGGCGCGTCTGCGTGCAGCAGGAACTGGCGGCGGTCGAAAACAGGGCGGACCTGCGCCCGGCGTTGTGGCGGATCGTCGACGGATATTATCGGATGTTCGTGGATGAGCCGGTGATGCGCGACATCTGGCAGGCGACCCAGGCCGACCGTGCGCTCCAGCAACTGGATGAGGCCGACGGTGAATTTCTCGCCGGCCTTCTGCTCGATGCGCTCAGGCGCATTGCGCCGCGCCGGGATCCCGCGGCATTGGCGGCGGTCGCGCGATTGACGATGACGCTGATTGCGGCGGCAGTCCGGCACGCCATTACGCTTAAGCCGAAAGAAGCAGAGCGCATGATCGCCCTGTTCAAGCGGATGCTGCCGGAGGACACGGCCGCGCTGGCCTGATACCCCGCTGAACTCCGGTCACAGATTCGTTGGTTGACGGGTCGCATGCGCCGGAGGAACGCTTGGCCAGGTATTGCCTGACCGGAGATGACGCGCGATGAACAAGCAGAAAATCATGCTGGGTGCGATCGGAATCGCCGTCTTCTCGGCGCTTGGTGCCAGTCCGTCCCTGTCGCGCGACTATCCGTTCTGCCGGAAGGGCGAGGCCGGTCCGGGCGATTGCCGATACGATACTTACGAGCAGTGTTTGGCTGCGGTCTCCGGCACCGCAAGTTATTGCCAGCAGAATTTCTGGCTTCAACCGTCCAGCCGGGACATTCCGCCGCGGCGCGCTCCTCGCAACTGAAGCAGCGGAAGTACCGTTTCGCGGCGCGAGCTGCGCGCTTGCATGATAGCCCGCCGTCCTGCCATGCACGACGCGGCGCGTTAAGCTGAATTTTCAGCTAACACACGCGCCGCAGAGATCAAGATGCGCCGGTTATCCGGCATTTAGCCGTGTCTGCGCGCGCTGCGCGACTGCGACCGGTTTCTGACACGATCTTAACCGTGTGGTTTTACTCAAATGAAAGTCCTGCATGTGCCTATGGCCGCGGACGCAGAACGCGCCAATAAGGACCAGTAGAATCATGACCTCAAGGTCCGCCGGATATTTCGGGGCATTCCTGCAACGGCTCAAATTTAGGCTCTTGCGCAACATGCCGTGCGGCGACGATCACAGCCTTCGCCGCAAGTTGTTGATCGGGACCGGAATCGCACTCGTCTGCACCGGAATTCTCGCCACCAGCGTGATCGGCAGTGCACTCGACGATTACCGCCGCGCGCGCCAGAATCTCAGTGGGCTGGAAAGCTACCGGCTGATCCTCGAGACCGCCAATCTTCTGTCGGCTGAACGTGGGCCGTCCAACAGCGTGCTCGGCGACGTCGGCGTGACGCACGGCGCGCTGCGCGAACGTCTGACGGCGTTCCGCGCGAAATCCGACGCCATTCTCGATCAGCTATCGGCGAGCGCGGGCGTTCCCCGGGACCTGCTCGCGCCGACCAGGGCACAGCTTCAAAAGGGCCGGCAGGAAGTGGACCGGGTCGCGGCCATTCCGCGCGATCTGCGGCGTTTAGACGACGTACAGTCTGTGATCGAAAGCATGTTCGACGTGGTCGATATCTTCCAGTCCGTGGTGGCCTGGAAGGCGAGTGCGTTGACGACGCAAAATCCCGAGCTCGCAGCGCCGGTGATGACCGGGCGGATGTTCGGAGAACTGCGCGAGTATGGCGGCCGGATCGCGTCGCAGATCATGGCGCCGATCGCCGTCAGTCAGCCGCTGCCACTGAAAAATCTCGTCGACAGCAACCGGACCCGTGGCCGCATTCTCCAGTTGTGGCACCTGGCCGGAGGCCGGCAGGTGGTCGGCCACGACGATCGGCGGCTGTCGGCCGATCTTCACGATGTCGAAACGATGTTCTTTGGCGAAGGCCTCGGCATTCTCGACGGGCTGGTGGCGGAAGGCCGCAAGTCGGGCAATTACTCGATGACGGCCGACGAGTTCACCGTCCGCTTCGTCAAGACCCTGAAGCCGCTGGAACGCCTGCGCGGAGATTTTCTCGATATCACCATCGAGCGTTTCACCGTGCTTCGCAACGGAGCGCTGGTGACCCTTGCGGTTACGGTCACCATTACCACGATCATTCTCGGAATTCTGGTCGGTCTGCTGGTCGCGGCCCAGCGGTTTGTGTTCGGACCGTTGATGAGGGCGCGGGAAGCCGTGATCGTGCTGGCTGAGGATCGTCCCACTGTGCCCTATCCCGAGCCGCATCACGCCACCGAGATGCGCCGCCTGTTCGATGCCATCGTCATTCTTCGCCGCAGCCTGGCCGAGCGTGCGTCGCTGACGAAGGAGCTGAAGCAGCAGGCGGAGACCGACGGGCTCACCGGGCTGATGAATCGCGGCGCCCTCGATATGATTGGTGAGCGTCACGCCGGCAACCGGGCCGGGGAGGATGCTGCCTGTCTCATCCTGATGGACATCGATCATTTCAAGGCGATCAACGACCGCTACGGGCATCTCGAAGGCGATCACGTTCTGAAAGAATGCGTGCGTATGGTGCGTCCGATGCTGAGACCGGGCGATATCTTTGCCCGCTTCGGCGGGGAGGAGTTCGTGATCCTGATGTCGGGTGACGATCTTGCTGGTGCAAATGCACTGGCGAAGAGAATCCGCGCCGCGCTGGAAGCGCATGAATTCGTTCTATCGGATGGCACGACACTGACTGTGACGGCGAGTTTCGGCGTTGCCAGGGGCAATCTCGGGCAACTGGCCTGGCGGCAGCTGGTCGAGGCCGCCGACGCAGCGCTGTACCGCGCCAAATCCGACGGCCGCAACTGCGTGCGTCATTCGCAGCAGCTGCATCCGACGCTGGTGCCCGATCTTCCGAAAGGTCGTGATGCGGATGCGCCGACGAGGAAACCCGCCGCCGCGCGCTAGCGGGTCCGAGGCGGTCTTCGAAGAGAGTGCTGGTCGTCATTGAAGTGGCGCACCCGACACGATTCGAACGTGTGACCTTTGCCTTCGGAGGGCAACGCTCTATCCAGCTGAGCTACGGGTGCAGTGATGTCCATTTAGCCGATTGGCCCCGCGCGGGCAACGGCCTGAAAGCCCGATTTTGGGGCCCGCGTTGCCCTGTTTCAGGCGGTAGTCACACGTTTGAATCGGGTGGGGCTGGCTCGTGTGGTGAGTTGTGGCGCCGCTGGGTCTATTTGCGATCGCCGCCGTTACCGGTTCTGTGGCAATGCAGAACTATCCGAAACTGTCGTTGCGGGGGCCTGTTCCAGATAGCTCTTGGAGAGATCGATTTTATTCCAATGAATTGTCTCGGAGATCAATCCGAAGATATCGCCCGATGTGAACTCGGTCTCTGGATCCGGCTTCTCAAACAATGACGGTCCGTATTTCGATGCGATGTCCTGTGGTTTGAAACCGAAAACGTCGAGAAGCGTCGGTGCAATGGAAAAGTGACTGGCATAGCCCCAATTCGTCCTGGCGCCGGCCGAAAGCCTTTCGCGCAGCCGAGGCTCGTCGGTCATTGCAAAAAGAGGGACCAGAGCTTCGCGCGGGTCGGCGTTCTTAACGGAGCAATGCGACAATGCCGTGCTGGACAGACTTTGCCCGTGGTCAGAGGTATAGATGATCAGTGTGTTATCAAGCGGGACGCTGTTGGCGAGACGCTTTAGAACGCGATCCACCGACCATCGCACGGCGTTTCGATACGAGTTGATCAAGGCCGGATCATTGTCGCGTGCACTCTCGCTCATCGTCGGCTGGAAAATTCGTTGTGTCGACGGATATCCGCGGTCGTAGGGGAAATGCGCGCCGTTCTTGATGGCATAGACAAACGTCGGCTGTTCGGATTTCAGCTTCTCCGCGAGGATGTCGACAAGCCTGTCGTCAAGGTCGGGCGGCGCTATGGTCTCTTCGATGGCGTTGAATGAGTCGATCTCTCTCTTCTCTTCGGGCGTCATGAAGTTCTGGAGTTTGGCCGGTCCTCGCAGGAAGGCCGCCTGAGAATCGATCATGACGGTCCGAAAGCCGGCGGTCTTTGCATAGTCCCAGATCGTCGGGTTGCGCGCGACCGAATTCATAAGGTCGCGGCGTGTCGCTCCAAACCGCAGCATTGCATTGGAATAGGAGCTGCAATTCCCTCCAGAAACCGCATGTCCAAAATTGACGATACGATCTTTCAAGCTGGCGATGTCCGGGGTGTAAGGATTTCCGGGGCGCCAATCGATGTAGTCGCCGCGAACGCTTTCATCGACCAGCAAAACCACGTGCCGGATTTTTCGGCCGTCGGCGCTCCACGTCACCCGCTCGCGGGTAGGCATCGCTTTGGTTGCGAGCCTCGCACCAGATATGGCTGCGACGGACAGCGGGGCGAATTGCATCGACATGCCATAATGTCCGCCGCCGTCCTTTGCATAAATGACCGCGGCGAAAAGAACGATCGGAAACGCCGGCGCCCACGCAAGATATCGCCACAGCCGTCGCAGGTGAGCGCCGGGACTAACCGATGGCGCCGCAATGACGATAAATCCGAAGAGGAAAACGAGGGCGCTCCAGGCCATAGCCGAGCCGTAGAACTCGAGGGCACGGCCGACTTCATGACGCGCAGCCCATAGCGATGCGATATCGAACATCGATATTTCCACGCCGGAAACAAGATAGAAGGCAAAACCTGCGGCGCTCGAAAGAGCGATGACCGCCGCCCAAAACGATCTGACCCAGGGATTAACCTGGAAAGCAGCAATCAGGATGGCGGTGAGGGCGCAGGCCCAGAGTCCGAGATAGACGACAAGCGTGAGCCATCGCCCCTGCTCGATGTACTGGCTGGGCCACGTCAAGGCATTTGGATTGGTCACAGCGACAAACGCGAGGACGCTGCAGAGCTTGAGTGCGATGATCGCTTTCGCGACTCCCGACGTGTGGCTCGCGCGATCCAAACGCATAGGCGCTGCTCTCTGTTCTCAGGGTTGGCAGAGCGTCAAACAAACTGATCTGCTCGTGCGTCGCAGATGTCTGGATCGCGAATTCGCGCAGTTCAAGCTGGAGATACTTCTAGGGTTAAAGCTTTAAATAATTGAATGCAGCGAGACCGGCATTCATCGCGGCGGCAGGTAATTAAATACCCATGTCGTCGCGCGTAGACAGGTCCCACGATCAAGCGTCATCGGTAACAAAGCACCTCGACACGAAGAAGGGTGCCATCGTCGTGGTGCGCATGAATTCACAGAACACGGAAGCGGTCAGCGGCGGCTCGGCGCTCTCGATAACTCCTTGAGGTCGGCGACAAAGATTAACAGCGCATGCGGGAAAACGGTGTTGCCGGGAGGCTCCTTGATTGGCCCCGTGCGGGCAACGGCCCGCACGGATTTTACAGGCTCCAAAGGAGAGGGCCGGCGTGCGACGGCTTACGCCGCGCGCACCTGATCGAGGAAGTTGTCGACCTGCTTCTTCAACTCCTCGCCGCGCCGGCTGAGTTCGTCAGCCGAGGCCAGCATCTGCGTCGAGGCCGCGCCGGTCTCCTGCGCAGCGGCGCTGACGCTGGCGATGTTGCTGGAGACTTGCGCCGTTCCGCGCGCCGCCTGCTGCACGTTGTTGGCGATCTCGTTGGTCGCGGCGCCCTGCTGTTCGACCGCGGCTGCGATGGCGGCTGCAATCGACGAGATGCGGTCGATGGTTTCGCTGATGCCTTTGACCGCGGTGACCGACTCCTGCGTCGCGGTCTGCATGCCGCTGATCTGCCCGCTGATCTCGCCGGTCGCTTTCGCAGTCTGCGCGGCGAGCATTTTCACTTCCTGCGCAACGACGGCAAAGCCCTTGCCGGATTCACCGGCGCGTGCGGCCTCGATCGTGGCGTTGAGTGCAAGGAGGTTGGTTTGCCCGGCGATGGTGTTGATGAGCTGGACGACGTCGCCGATGCTGTCGGCGGCCTGAGACAGTGCCATGATCCTCGTGTTCGTCACTTCGGCTTGCCGGACCGCTTCCGCGGCGACCGTGCTGGACTCGTGCAGTTGCCGGGCGATGTCGTTGACCGAGGCAGCCATTTCCTCGGTAGAGGCCGCCACGGATTGAACATTCGCCGTGGCCTGTTCCGACGCCGCGGCGACGGTGGTGGACTGCTGCGACGTTTCTTCCGAAATGGACGACATCGATGCCGCCGTCGCCTGCAGTTCGGCGGCCTGCGATGAGACCGAGCCGAGCATGCTGGAGACGTCTGTTTCGAATGCCGATACCAGTTCCTCGATCCGGTGGGTGCGGATCAGGCGGTTCTTCTCATCCTGCTTTTGCATCTCCCGGTCGAAACCGAGTTTGGCCTGCATCGCCTGAAGGTTGCGCAGGGCAACGCCGATCTCGTCGTCGCGTTCGATGAAGACCCGGTTGTTGAAATGCCCTTGGGCGATTCGGGTCATCAGCTCGATCAGCCGGCTCGTCGGGCGGCCGATCGCGCGGATCGTCATCAGGCCGAGCAGGATGCCGAGAACGAGCGCCGCAATCAACGCCCCGGATGCGACCATGATCGAGGTCGTGAAGCTGCTCTGGGCGTCTTCATACTGGCTCTTTGCGACATCGATCTGCAGCGCGACGAGCTTTTCGGCGTCCAGCTTGGCCGCCTCAAACAGCGGGTTCACTTTCTCCGTGAGGTGTTGTGACAGTTCGCTGAACTTGCCGGCCGTGAGCAGGGCGAGGCCGGGCTTCAGGCCGTCCTCGACATAGCTTCGCCGCTTCTGGCTGTAGCTGTTGGCAATGGCCTGCTCTTCGGCGGTGTGGGAGCTCGCCATGAACTTCTCCCAGCTCTTGCCGATCTGGGCGATGTTGTTGCTGACGGTCGTCTCCACTCCTCCGACCGTCTTTTTTGCGAGCCCATTGGTGGCCGCGCCGTAAAGGGAAAGAATATTGGTCTGCATCCGGTCGTTGATCGCGAATAGATGGGCGAGCGGCACGGTCCGGTCGTTGTAGACCTGCTTCAGATGGGTGTTGGCCTGCTGCGCGGTGACGAGGCCAACGAGGCCGATTGCCAGCATGAACATCGTCAACGTCGCGACGAGGGTGACCAGCCGTGCCCGCAGCGAGCCGGTAAACAATGAGAAATGGTCGGCGAGCGAGCGCTTGCGCAGAATGCCGGCGTCCAGTCGGTAGTCGTCGGCCTTCTTCGCGCGGAACTGGGCGTAGACGGCTTCGGCTTCGCGCCGCTGGTCGGGCTGCAGCCTGGTGCGCACCGACATGTAGCCGGTCACCGCGCCGTTCTCCCAGATCGGAGAGGCGCTCGCCAGCACCCAATAGTATTCGCCGTTCTTGCGCCGGTTCTTCACCGCGCCGGTCCATGGCTTGCCGCTCTTTAGCGTCGCCCACAGATCACCGAAAGCCTCGACCGGCATGTCCGGGTGGCGAACAATGTTGTGGGGCTGATTGAGCAGCTCTGCTTCGCTGAAACCGCTGACGTCAATGAACTGGTCGTTGACGTAGGTCAGCTTTCCCTTGGTGTCGGTCTTGGAGACGATCATCGTCTCATCGCCAAGCGGATATTCGACATCAACGACGGGCAGATTCATTTTCACAATGGGAAACTCCGGATCATGTAAGAGACGAAAGCATGCCGCTCATGCGCGACAAGCGATGCGCACAACAAAATGGCTGCGAGGTGGGCTGGATGCGTCCTTGCGGCCGTCACAGGCCGTGTGGGAATCAGCGAGGATCGCAAGATACGTTGCTGAAGACTCAATTCCCGGCGTCTCATCGATCTGCCCTGCTTCGACGACAAGGCAAAATGCCTGCAGGGTCTTGGCCACATTCTTGATTCGATTTTTATGATTCAAGACCTAAGAATTGGTTGCGCTCCGATACGTTGAGCGCGCTGAAGACAAAAAGTCACACGCTCGGATGGTTCGGATGACGCGCAGCATTCCGCTGGCGGCAAGCAAAGGCTGCGCGTGACTGGAAAACTCACGCGCAGCTAAGGAGTTTTACGGAGGCGCTCTGTTCGTCAGGCGGTCTCGACGGCGAACTGCAGCCCGGCATGATCGATGAGACGCTTGATCAGGCGATCGCCCAATGCCGCGCCCGGAGTCCAGATGCCGCCGGCAACGTCCGGTGCATCGCGCACGAGGCAGACAGCGCACTCCGCAATCATCTTTGATGTCGAGCCGTAACCCGGATCGCGATCGCCCTTGACCGAGGCATGGATCTGCCGGCCGTCCAGCGACACGCCGACGAACAGGATGTCGTAGAGACCCGTCTCGCGCTCTTCCTTCGAGGGACCTTCGCCGGGCTTCGGTCCGCCGGGTCCGCCCATCGCGGCATTGGCAGCGACGATGGCCTTGGCGGTGGCTTCGCCCTTCTCGCCGGGACCGGCCAGCATCATTTCGTCGTAGATGAACTCCCTGCCGTAAGGGAATCCCATCAGCAGATTCGAGCGATGCACGTTGCGGGTGTTGATCGTCGCCATCACGAACGGTGCGACCCACATACCGAGATCGTCGTCGTGGAGCGGCTTGTTGCCGGGCGGCTGTTTCGGGCCTTCGAAGCCCGGCGTCAGCGCGAATGGATTCTTGAGCAGCGGGACGATGCTGAGATCTTTTGCGGCCGCGGCGTAGGTCGCTTTCAGGCTCGCGGCGGTGCCGCCGGAGAACGTGCCTTTCATCTTGCGCACGCGGCCCTTCACGCGGTGCACGGTCGCGCCGAATTGCTTCTTCGCGGCATTCTGCAGGAAGAACACCCCGAGTTCGAACGGGATCGAATCGAACCCGCAGGAAAACAGGATGCGGGCGCCGGTGGATTGTGCGGTGGCATGATGGGCGTCGATCATCTGGCGCATCCATGCGGGCTCGCCGCACAGATCGAGATAGTCGGTGCCTGACGCGGCGCAGGCCGCGACCAGTTCAGACCCGTAAAGCTGATAGGGACCGACCGTGGTCAAAACCGCCTTGGTCTGACCGACAAGCGCCTTGAGCGAGGCGGGGTCGCTGGCATCGGCTTCGATCAGCGGTGTATCTTTCGGTGCACGGATCTCGTCGCGGACGGCTGCAAGCTTGTCGCGGCTGCGGCCGGCCATCGCCCATTTGAGATTGCTGCCGGGGCCATAGTGCGCGGCGAGATATTCGGCCACGAGCCTGCCGGTGAAGCCGCTTGCGCCATAAACAACGACATCGAATTTCGGTTGGGTCATCGCGGTATCCTCTTCTCGTCCGTCGGGCACGGCCCGCTTATGCCAGCAATTTACGCAATTCCGCTTTCGCCACTTTCTCCAGCGTCGAACGCGGCATCTCCTCGACCAGATGGACCTCGCGCGGCACCTTGAAATCGGCCAGCGCGTTCTTGCAGGCGCTCAGAATATCTTGCTGGAGCGTGGACGGCGCGCCGTGGAGGCCGCTCGTTGGAATGACGAACACCACCGGCACTTCGTCCAGCATCGGATGCTTCTTCGCGACCACCGCCGCCTCGCGCACGCCGGCCACCGTGATGACGATCTGCTCGATCTCCGAGGCGGCGACATTCTCGCCGCCGACCTTCAGCATGTCCTTGGCGCGATCGCCGAACCGCAGGAAGCCGTTCTCCAGCAATTTTGCGCGGTCGCCGGTGATGAAATAGCCATGCTCGTCGAAGCTGTCGCGGGTGGCCTGCTCGTTGTGCAGATACTCCTTGAACAGCGACAGGCCGGGAATACCGCGGATCAGAAGATCGCCGGTGTCGCCAACCTGCGTCGCTGCGCCGTTCTCATCGACCACGCGGATCTCGTATTCCGGCGCGGCGCGGCCGATGGCGAGCGGAATGTTGGGCTGATGGGGCTCGCCGACAATGCCGTGGGTGATGGTTTCCGTCATGCCCCACCAGCCGATGGTCTTTACACCGAAGATGGCGTCGGTCGGCGGCTCGCAGATCGCGCTGCCCCACAGCCGGAAGTGATGCGCCTTCGGGACCTCACGCTCCATCAGCGCCTTGACGCAGAACGGCACCAGCGACGTCCAGGTGCAGCGGTGCTCCAGCGCCGTGCTCCAGAAACGGCTGCCCGAGAAGCGCGGCTGGATCACGGCGGTGCCGCCGACCCACAGCGTCGATAGCATGGAGTAGGCCAGCGCGTTGGTATGGAACAGCGGCAGGTAGATAAGGTGAGTATCGTCGGGCCGGAGATCCTGATGCACGGCGTTGATCTTCGCGCCCCAGAGCGCGTTGGCATGTGTCCATAGCACCGCCTTCGGCCGCGACGTAGTGCCGGACGTATATTGCACGCTGCATGACGCGTAAGGATCGGCGGGACGGCGCGGACGGTCGGCGCTGTTGGCAAACAACGCCTCGAATGATTCAGACTTCGGCGGCTTGTAGCCCTGCGCGGGCGGTGCGCCTGCGTCGTGAGAAATGACCGCGAGCCAGTGCAGGTTGCGGCAGTTTGTTGCAATCAGGTCGGCATAGGCCGGTTGCGTGATCGCGGCGACCGCGCCGCAGTGATCGGCAAAGTATTCCATCTCGGCGGGCGCCGAGCGGGTGTTGGTCGTCACTGCAATGGCGCCGAGTTCGACGCAGGCAAACCACGTCAGCAGCATCTCGATGCAATTGTCGAGATGGATCAGCACGCAATCGCCGGGCTTGATCCCGCGTTTTGCGAGGCCCGCGGCCAGCGCACCGACACGGTCGTGGAATTCGCCATAGGTCCAGGGACGCGACGGCGCATCGAACGGCGCCCAGATCAGAAACGGATGGTCCCGCCGTGTCTCGGCGCGCAGCCGCAGCAGCCACGGCACATCCAGTCCGGCGAAGGGGCCGACATGACCCGGCAAGAATTGTCCCGATACTAGATCGATCTTTGGCATGTTTTCTCCCGTCCCGCTTGTCCGTTGCGGATTGCCAATTGCTTGTCTGACGGGAGGCGCGGAGTCAACGTTGGACGGGCGCCGGCGCTTCATGCGGCCGTCAAAATCACGCGCAATCCGTCCTTGGGTTTGGGGATCGGCCACATCTGCCATGCGGGGACATAGCCCGGCGCCATGGTGACGTTGAGATTTTGCAGGAAATGAAATGCGAAGCACTTGGCCTGCATATAGGCGAAGTGCACTCCAATGCACATATGCGCGCCGCCGCTGAACGGAACGAAAGCAAAGCGGTGTCGCGCGCGTTGCGCCTCGTCGGTAAAGCGCAGCGGATCGAACGCCTCGGGATCGGGCCAGTGTTCGCTCATGTGGTGGGTAAACAGCGGATTCATGCTGACCAGTGTGCCGGCTGGAATGTCAAAGCCCTTGAAACTGAAGTCACGCGTCGCGCGGCGCGGGATCGACGGCACCGGCGGTTTCATCCGCATCGCTTCCTTGAACGCCATTTCGGTGAGCGGCATGGCGTCGAGCTTCTCGAATGGCAGCGGCGCCCCGGGTTCGATCCCGAGCGCCGAGACTTCGTCGCGCAATCTGGTCTGCCACTCCGGATGCGCGGCCAGCAGCGCCACGAACGACGTCAGCGATGATGTGAGCGTGTCGTGCGCCGCCATGATCAGAAAACTCATGTGGTCGACGATATCCTGCGTCGTGAGCAGCGCGCCGTCTTCATGAGTCGCGTGGCACAGTTGCGAGAACAGATCGTCACCGCCGTTCTCTCGCCGCAGGGGAATCTGTTGCGAGAAATAGGCGACGATACGCTGGCGCCCCCTGACGCCGCGCGCCATCTGGGTGCCGGGCCAGGGCTGGCGGATGACGGCGACGGAGGCGGCGATCATGTCGACGAAGGCGCGTGTGACCTCGTCGACGTCAGGACCGATCTCGGTGCCGAGGAACGACGTCGCGGCGAGATCGAGCGTGAGCTGTTTCATCGCCGGGTAGAACAGCATCGGGCCGGGTGCCTCGCGCCATTGATCCACGCGCGCCGCGATACCCGTATCGAGCTGCGCGAGATAATTCTTCATCGGTCCCGACTTGAACGCGACCGACATCGCGCGGCGATGCTGGCGATGTTCCTCGAAATCCAGCAGCATCAGTCCACGCGGAAACAGTCGCCCAAGAATTGTCTCCCATCCGTTGGTCGACGAGAACAGCTTGGTCTGGTCGAGCAGCATGAATTCGTTGGCTTCGGGACCGAGCAGCGAGACGCTGGTCTCGCCGAGCACGCGCGAGCGGTAGATCAGCCCATACTTGCGCGCCATCGCATCGACTTCGCCTCTTGGGTCGGCAAGAACGCTGAGCGTTCGCCCAATGAATGGCCAGCCTTCGTCGCCGGGAATGTGAGCAAGCTTGGCGCGGTCCACCATGAGGGGCGGCTTGACCGCGACGGGTGATGTCAGGCTCTGCGTCGACATTACTATTCCCCGGAAAAGGTGTCGGAGGACATCGGTGAGCGGGCGGTATCCGATCAGAATTATCGCCGAGTTGGCGATGGCCGACAACTCCGATCACGGCTGGTTCGGATAGTTGTGATGGTGCGGTGCAGTTGATCGCTTGTGATGCGTCCACGACGCGGTG
This sequence comes from Afipia massiliensis, assembly GCF_014203115.1. Lineage (GTDB taxonomy): Bacteria > Pseudomonadota > Alphaproteobacteria > Rhizobiales > Xanthobacteraceae > Afipia > Afipia massiliensis. The sequence goes on from NZ_JACHIJ010000003.1 coordinate 290,362, forward strand.
TCACGGAACCGGGTTACCCGGAATCCGCTGCCGCTTTCGCCAGCGCCTCGATGCGTTTCCGGAATGATCGCGGCGATTCTGCAAACACCCGGCCGGACAACAGCCGCGCGCGTTCGAGGTGAAACCGGCGCCGGCTTTCGATCGGCGGTGTCAGGCGCGAGCGCCAGTGAGCCAGCGGCTGGTTCGGTTGCGTCAACAGGCTGAGGGCGACGAGATCGTTGCTCTTGCCGAGTTGCATGCGCAGTTTCTGTACCTCATCGATGAAGGCGCGCCACACCTTCGGCCACAGCGGTGCAATGAGGTCCAGTTGGTAGCGAAATGCAACGATGGCCTTGCGGAAATCGTGAATGGCCTCTGGATTCGTGTCGTCCCATTCGCGCGGAAGACGGCGGCGGGCGCGGCGGTAGGATCGTGCGAGCGCGGTCACGCTGTCTTCAAAGGAGATGCGTTCGAGCGGCCAACTCGCTAGGCAAGTCGACGCCCGCGCAAGGCCGTCGCGCAGGTGTTGATGAACCTCTGCATTGAGCTGGGCGGTCTCGGAAGCCTCTCGCGTCTCTTGCAGCCGCCGGGTGATGGTGGCTTCGGTTCGTTGCGACATCGCGGGCGTCCCGGCATCCCGCTGTTTTGCGATGTCGGCCAGCGCATCGAGAACGCTTTGTGCATCACGGCTGCGGCCGAACTCGCGGGCGAGGAGGCGAGCTTCGTGACGCAGAACCATGGCCTCGTCGCCGATCGGACCTTGCAGCAGCCGCAACAAGGCCTGCCAGCGCTTCAGCGCGACGCGAAGATCATGAATGGCGGTGCTTGGTTCGCCGCCATGAAGCGGGTCTTGGAGTCGTTCGTGCGCGGCCCGGGCCGTGGCCAGAATGTTATCCCCGGTCTGCCGCAGCGAATGCGCAACCGGCGGAGCCTGAGGGGCGGCCATCATCGACGTCTGTCCAGAGCCATTCGCGCAAGATTATGGCTTCTCAACGCCGGTGGAAAGTCTCCATCCAGGTGTACCGCGAAGTGGGATGCCGCCTTCTGGCAAACGAACTAGGCTGGAACGATGGTCTTGCCGATCGGCCACAGCGCGATACCGGCGAGCTTGAGATGCGCCCATGCGAAGGGAATGCCGATAATCGTCACCGCGAGAATGACGGCGGTCACCACATGGCCGAGCGCCAGCCACCAGCCCGCCAGCACCAGCCAGATGATGTTGCCGATCAGGCCGAGAACTCCGGTGCCGACATCGGAGCGGCCGAGATATTCATCGCGCGACACGGCTTTCTGACCGAACGGAAACAGCGTGTAGGTCGCGATGTTGAACGCGGCCCTGGCCCACGGCACGCCGATGATGGTGATGGCCATGATGACGGCGGCGACCACCCAGCCGAGCGCCATCCAGAAGCCGCCGAGCACGACCCACAATATGTTGAGCAGAAGTGAAACGGGGGACATCGGAACTCATCGGAAGGAGGGCACTTGATCCAGTGTAGCACCATTTCGCAACGCCGTCGTGAAAACCGGCGCGCGCTGCGTTTAACGGTAGCCAATCCGGATGCGACGCCCATATAGAGTGGGACATCAAGGAGACATCAATGCCGAAACTCAATTTCGCGTCAGCTACGGCGACTCTGGCAACGGTTGCCGTTGCGGCGCTCGCCGTCACGCTCGGCTCCGCAGCACCGGCCAGGGCCGATGCGCCATTCTGCTCGGAAAACTACAGCCGCACCGGGATGGGCCGTATGTGTGTCTATTACACCTATGAGCAGTGCCGCGTGGCCACCAGCGGCGTCGGCGGTTCGTGCAGCGCCAATGCGTGGTACCAGCCCCGTGAATATTATGAGCCCGCCCCGCGGCGGCATCGTCGGCACCGGCATCACGGCTGAGGCCGTTTCCGGTTCACGCGATTTTGTCGTCGCATATATCTTCGGCGCGGGTTTCCGCGCCGATATTTGTCTGCGGCGCGCCTTGAACCCATATTGCCGGGCGGCCGTATTTTTGGAACGCTGGCCGGGCAACACAGCGCGCTGAGGGAACGGCAAGGCATTGGTCATGAACGCGTCGGACAGTCAGGGTGCAGGCGGCGACAGCGGCAGGGACGCGTTCTACAGCGCCATGCCGGTGTTTCGCGGCTTCGCCAATCTGATGGACCCGTCGCTGTACCAGCCGGTGCCCGATGGATGGCTGATCGGCGTTGCCGATATCGTGCAATCGACCAAGGCGATTGCGGACAATCGCTACAAGGCCGTGAACATGGCGGGCGCATCGGTGATCGCGTCGGTGACCAATGCGCTGGACAATCGCGATTTTCCGTTTGCCTTTGGAGGCGATGGCGCGGGCTTCGCGGTGTCGCCGCAGGATGCCGAGCTGGCGCGCGATGCGCTGGCGGCCACCGCGACCTGGGTCAAGGAGGATCTCGATCTCTCCTTGCGCGTGGCGCTGGTGCCGATCGAGGCGATCCGCGCGCAGGGTCTCGATGTGCGGGTGGCGCGCTATGCGGCCTCGCCGCATGTGTCCTACGCGATGTTTTCGGGCGGCGGGCTGGCGTGGGCGGAAGCCGCGATGAAACGCGGCGAGTTCACCGTGCCGATGGCGCCGTCCGGCGCGCATCCCGATCTCACCGGATTGTCGTGTCGTTTTTCGGAGATGCCGGCGGAGCGCGGTCTCATCCTGTCGATGCTGATCGTGCCTGCATCTACGGACAGCGCGGCATTCCGCCGCCTGATCGAGGATGTGGTGACGCTGGTCGAGCGAAGCCCGGGTTCGGGACGGCCGGTGCCTGTCGCCGGGCCGCCGCTGCGCTGGCCAGTGCCGGGCGCGCAATATGAAGCGCTGGCGCAGCGCGGCGGGCCGCTGTTCGTCCGCCGCCTCAGTGTTCACGCCATGACGTTGTTCGCCTATGTGCTGTTTCGATTCGGGATTCCCGTCGGCGGTTTCGTGCCGCAAATCTATATGCAGCAGGTGGTGGAGAATTCGGACTTCCGGAAATATGACGACGGCCTGCGCATGGTGCTGGACTGCAAGCCCGAACTGGCCGACGCACTGGAAAACCGTCTTGCGGTGGCCGCCGCCGCCGGCACGGCGCGTTACGGCCTGCATCGGCAAGATGCGGCGATGATGACGTGCTTTACCCTGGCAGCGTCCCGGCCTGATCACTTTCATTTCGTCGATGGCGCACGCGGCGGTTATGCGTCCGCCGCCACCGCGTTGAAGGCGACGCTGAACTAACAAGCCGGACGTCTTTCGACGGTCATTGAAAAGGGCGGCGGAAACCTGCACCATCGCGCGACTTTCGCGGGCGCTGCAGGCGGATTATGGGCAGGATCGATTCCAGGGGTAAGCGCCGGCGTGGCAGGACATCGCTTTGCGGTGTCGCGCTCGGCCTGCTTGTCGTCCTCGGTTGTCTTGGCCCGGCGCAGGGCAGCGACGATGACGATGATGAGTCATCCAGCGCAGGCCCGAGGCAGCCGAACATCTATCTCGATTACAATACGGCCTATGCGATCGTGCCGCCCAATACGCTCGCGATCGGTTTCAGGAATTTCATTTCGCCGATTCCGGTGGGGTCGCAGGCCGTGATGCTGAACGCGCCGCTGACGGTAGATCTCACCGAACGGTTCTCGCTATATGGCGGCATTAGCGCCATCACGTCGCGGTCCGATACCTCGCCCTGGTCGTCGATGATCGTCGACAGCTTGAATATCGGGTTCAACGCCGACGTCATCCAGCAGGATAGTAAGACGGTGACGGTGATTTCGACTTTGACGCGGTCGATCAACAGCGCGCCGGGGCTGGGGTCGACATCGAACCAGACGGTCGTCGAACTCGATTACGGACTCAATGAAGATCAAACGAAGGGTTTGCTCGCGGGCACACGAGTGACCGCCGTCTGGGTGGATTCGGCGCTTGCGAAAGTCGAGCCGGCGTTCGTCGGATATCTCGGCGGCTATTATCAGTGGCCGAACAACTGGAAGCTGTCCGGTCGCTTCGGCATTCAGAGCTTCGGCGGGGCCCAAATCTTCGGCGGTCTGATCAGGGCAAAGGCGTTTACCCAGCCGACCATGCGGATCGATCTTGAGCGGATGGACGACAATGACAACCGGCTGTTCGGGGCGACGGTCGAGGTGTCCTGGATGCCGGAGCCGCTTGTCCAGTTCACGTTGCGGACGCCGCTCTATGCGGTGCGCAATTGAGCTTCGCGAACAGCGGCAACAGATGCGCTGTACCAGAACGTGTTCACTGAGAGGAACGGACATGGACATTCACGGAGGACAGAGGCAACGCCTTGACGTGAAGGGATCGGACATTTCGGGCTCGACCTTCGACGACGTCAACATGTCGGGCTGTACCGCGCACGACGTCAATCTCAGCGGATTGCGGATCGACTACGCCAACCTCGCGGGGCTTCATATCAACAATGCGAATATGGCCGGGGCCTGTCTCACGGATTGCCGGATCGAAGGCATGACCATTAACGGCATCAAGGTCGAGGACATGCTGGCGGCCTATGAGAAGCAGAAATAGCCATCCTTGGCGCCTCCCGCTTCGACTTTAGGCTAAAGCCACCCCATCAGGTGGAACTTTCCCGGTGCGCCGGCGTTTGGGCTGGTTGGCATGGGAAATACCGATGATTGCTGAGGACACCGCTTTAAAGACAGCGAACCGTTTCGATGCGTCCCTGACCCAGGACGGGCGCTACCGATTATTGATCGAAGCGGTAACCGATTACGCCATTTACATGCTCGATCCTGATGGGTGGGTGACGAGCTGGAATCCGGGGGCGCAACGCTTCAAGGGCTACACCGCCTCTGAAATCATAGGCCGTCATTTTTCCGAGTTCTATGTTGAGGAGGACCGCAAGTCCGGGCTTCCCGCGCGCGCGCTCGCGACCTCGGCGCGCGAAGGCAAGTTCGAGAGCGAGGGCTGGCGTATCCGCAAGGACGGCAGTCGGTTCTGGGCTCATGTGGTGATCGACCCGATCCGCTCGCCCGACGGGCAGCTCGTCGGCTTCGCCAAGATCACGCGCGACCTGACCGAGCGCAGGGCGGCGGAACAGCGTCTCAAGCAGAATGAAGAACAGTTTCGGTTGCTTGTGCAGGGCGTGACCGATTACGCGCTCTATATGCTCGACCCGCAGGGGCGCGTGAACAGCTGGAATGTCGGCGCAGAACGGATCAAGCAATACCGCGCCGATGAGATCATCGGTCAGCATTTCTCAAAGTTCTACTCGGAGAGCGACCGGCAGAAGGGTGAACCGCAGAACGCGCTGGACACTGCGCGCCGTGAAGGCCGCTTCGAAAAGGAAGGCTGGCGCGTGCGCAAGGACGGCACGCAGTTCTGGGCCAGCGTCATCATCGACCCGATCCGCGACGACACCGGCGCTCTCATTGGCTTCGCCAAGATCACCCGCGACATCACCGAACGCAGGGAAACGCAGAAGGCTCTCGACCAGGCGCGCGAGGCACTGGCCCATTCACAGAAGATGGATGCGATCGGACAGTTGACCGGCGGCATCGCCCACGATTTCAACAATCTGCTGATGGTCATTCTCGGAAGTCTTGAGCTTGTCGGCAGACGGCTCCCCGACGACGAACGGATCGCAACGCTGATCTCCAACGCGACCCAGGCCGCACAGCGCGGCGCCGCGCTGACCCAGCGCATGCTGGCTTTCGCGCGCCGCCAGGATCTCGATCTCAGGCCGGTCGATGTGCCGGACCTCGTGGGAGGCATGACCGATCTGTTGCAGAGATCTCTCGGCCCGTCGGTGTCGATCGAGACGCACTTTCCGCCCAAGCTCAATTTTGTTCACGCCGACGCCAATCAGCTTGAAATGGCGTTGCTGAATCTCGCGGTGAATGCGCGCGATGCGATGCCGGGTGGCGGCAGCATCGTCATCGCGGCGCGCGCGGAAACCGTCAAAGGCCGCTCGCAAGGCAGACTCAAGGCCGGGCGTTATGTCTGCCTTTCGGTGAAGGACACCGGCGAGGGCATGGATCGGGTGACACTGAGACGCGCGATGGAGCCGTTCTTCACCACGAAGGGTGTCGGCCGCGGCACCGGACTGGGCTTGTCGATGGTTCACGGCATGACCGAACAGTCCGGCGGCCGCTTCGTTCTGAAAAGCCAAAAAGGCGAAGGTACCACGGCGGAGATCTGGCTTCCCGTCGCCAAAGCGGCCAAAGCCGCTGAGAGAGAGCGTTCCATCCGCGACGGCGCACCGCACACCCGCCCGCTGGTGGTGCTTGCCGTCGATGATGACGGTCTCGTGCTGATGAATACCACGGTGATGCTGCAGGACATGGGGCATAAGGTGCTCGAGGCGACATCAGGCAGCCAGGCGCTCGATATCCTGCGGCGCGAGCAGGCGGTCGATCTCGTGATTACCGATCACGCGATGCCGAAAATGACCGGCGTTCAACTCGCCGCTGCGATCAAGGTCGAGCGGCCGGGCCTTCCGATCATTCTTGCGACGGGCTACGCCGAGCTACCGGCGGGCGAGGACGCCGAGCTGCCCAAGCTCAGCAAGCCATTCGGCCAGCAGGAATTGATGCAGGCCGTGGCCACGGCGATGGTGAATCAAGCTCCATTATCCAAGGCGATTTGATTCAACGCGATTTGCGTCCCGTCGATGATTGTGCGCCGCCGCGCCAGATGGATGCTGCGCATTCGTAGGCGTTGCCTGTCCAGCTTGACGGCCTTGGCGATGCGCATAAGCTGACGCTGCTCAAGTGCCAAAGATTTACGTCTTGATCCATGTCAGGAGAAAATCATGTCAGTTGCACGCGTCACCGAGCTTATTTCCGCATCCCCAAAAAGTTTTGAAGACGCCGTCCAGGTCGGCGTCAAGCGCGCCGTCAAGACGTTGAAGAACGTCGAAGGCATCTGGGTCGACAATCAGAAATGCGTCATCAGGAACGGCAAGATCGCGGAGTACCGCGTCAATCTGAAGGTGACGTTCATCCTCAAGGACTAGCGATACCTCGGCCGGATCGCCGCTCCGAGACATGTGCGGAGCGTTGATCCGTCAATGGCCAATCTGCAGGGTATCGTCGTCGTCCTCACCGGTGGCTTCGATAGGATCGAACATCGCTCGCCAGGCCGGCAGCGATCGTGACGGATGCTGCGCGGCCATAAGTTGCCGGATCGCGATCCGGATATTGGCGCGAGCCACGCGATCCTGTGCGATGGGCTGCGAATCCGGCGACACGTCATTCGCGATGGCTGCCAAGATTTTCTTCTTGGCCGCGACGGCTTCGGCGTGACCATGTACGTCGAGCAATTCTTGAAACGCATCGTGCCGCGCCCCATCGAAGGTTTGCGCCATGCCGCGCGTGTCTTTCGTCGGATGCGCCGGATAGAGATGCGCGCACGGAATCCAGCCATCCGGGACCGGTTCCGTCGCCGGATGGGTGCGGCGACTTCTGAGAAGTTTCGGAAGCACGTGGGTGTGCGGGCCTTCCGGGCTCTTCCCGGTGGGCGGTGGAATCGGCTGATAAACCTCGACGCGACCGGCGCGGCTGATGAAGACGCGATGGGGACTGGCGGCCAGAATGATCGACATGGCCGGATTGTCCGGATCGAAAACGGGACGGTTCAGACAGGGCTGTAGACGTGCAATCACATCGGCGTTCCTGATCCGGACGCAAAGATCGGCTTGAAGCGCATCGAGCCCGAGATCGAACAGCACGCCGTCGCGATCTTCCTCGCGCAGCGCGTCTCCGTCATGGCTCAACTCGGTGAGCACCGTGCGCCGGTTCATGGCGCAGGTATCCTGCGGCAGACACAGCGCGACGCGGTGGCTCCAGTCCTTTCGGGTGACGCTTTCGGAGGCGAATGGGCGAAGATCGTCACGAACCGTGATCGCAATGCCACCCCGCGCGGTCACAGCCGACACAACGCTATCCGATGTCGTCAACGTCACCGGTTCGTCGCGGCCCCGGGAAAATTCCGCGATCCCGCCGAAGGTGCCGAGACTCCATTGGGTGTCTGGATTGGAGATCTGCTCCGTCAACAGGTCCACGATGCTGGCCATCTGCGCCATGTTTGCGGTGTCCGGATCCGATCGGCTCGCGATAGCTGCTGGCTACTATGCCATCCGGCGCAGCAAGAACAAGGGTGATGGCTGCCTTGCGCCGCAGGTCTCGACAGGCCACGTCTGGCGGGCTTATCCTTGCCGCATGAGCGGACACGATCACGATCATCACGACCATCATCACCACGGCCATCACCATCATCATGATGATGATCATTCCGAATTGTCGGAGACGGAATTGCGCGTGCGCGCGCTGGAAACCGTCCTGACCGAAAAAGGTTACGTCGATCCTGCGGCGCTCGACCTGCTGATTGAAACCTATGAAACCAAGGTCGGACCGCGCAACGGCGCGCGCGTGATCGCCAAAGCCTGGGCCGATCCGGCCTATCGCGCGCGCCTGCTGGCCGACGCCACGCCCGCGATTGCCGAACTCGGTTATTCCGGTCGTCAGGGCGAGCATATCGTGGCGGTCGAGAACACCGCACATCAGCACAACATGGTCGTCTGCACATTGTGCTCCTGTTATCCGTGGTCGGTGCTCGGCCTGCCGCCGGTCTGGTACAAGGCCGCGCCGTACCGGTCGCGCGCGGTGATCGATCCGCGCGGCGTGCTGCGCGATTTCGGTTTCGAGCTTCCCACCGACACGGACATCCGCGTCTGGGATTCCACCGCCGAGATTCGTTATCTCGTGGTGCCGCAGCGCCCCGCCGGCACCGAAGGCTGGAGCGAGGAGCAACTCGCCGACCTCGTCACCCGCGACAGCATGATCGGGACCGGCTTCGCGAAATCGCCGGCATCGGCCGAAACATGAACGGCGCACATGACATGGGCGGTGTCGATGGCTTTGGGCCGGTGATTCCGGAGCCGAACGAGCCGGTGTTTCACGGCGAGTGGGAGCGGCGGGTTCTGGCGATGACGCTGGCGATGGCGCGGCCTGGCGGCTGGAACATCGACATGTCGCGCTTCGCTCGTGAGGACCGTTCGCCCGCGGATTATCTCAGCAAGACGTATTACCAGATCTGGCTCGTCGGTCTGGAGCGGCTGATGCAGGAGCGCGGTCTGGTAATGCCGGAAGAAATCGAGGCCGGCCGCATGGTGCATCCGCCCAAGGCGGGTGTGGCTGTTCTGCCTTCAAACGATGTTGATGCCATGTTGCGCCGTGGCGCGCCGACCGAGCGAGCCGCAACCTCAACGCCGCTGTTCGCCATCGGCGACCGTGTGCGCGCGAAGAACATTCATCCGGCAGGTCACATCCGGCTGCCGCGCTATGTCCGCGGCCATGTCGGCGTGGTGGAATTGCTTCACGGCGCACATGTCTTTGCCGACAGCAATGCGCGCGGCGCCGGCGAAAATCCGCAGCAGCTTTACACCGTGCGCTTCACGGGGCCTGAGCTGTGGGGCGAACGCGCCGATCCGCGCACGGCGGTTTCGGTGGATGCCTGGGAATCCTATCTGGAGCGCGCCGAATGACTATCGACCAGAGCGCCGCGATGCAGGCCACGGCGAGCGTTCCCGGAATTCCGCGCGACGACGAGGGGCCGGTGTTTCGCGAGCCGTGGGAGGCGCGCGCTTTCGCCATGGCGCTGGCGTTGCATGCGCGCGGCCTGTTCACATGGACGGAATGGGCGGACGCACTGGCGCAGCAAATCAAGCTCGCGCAGGCCGAAGGCGACGCCGACACCGGCGAAACCTATTACAATCACTGGCTTGCGACGCTCGAGAAATTGGTGGCGGCGAAGAACATCGCGCCGGCGAGCGAGCTGGACCGTTATCGCGATGCCTGGGATCATGCCGCCGACCGCACGCCGCACGGACAGCCGATCGAACTGACGCCTCAAGATTTCTGACGCGCGGCCCACCTTCCCACCGGATTCGACAGCCATTCTCCGCTCATTCCCGCGCAAGCGGGAATCCAGCGCTTCAAGGCCTGGGTCCCCGCTTTCGCGGGGACGACCGGAATGAAATGCGTTGGACGCTAACCCATCTCTTCGTTCAGGAACGGATTGGTCATGCGCTCGTGGCCGAAATTCGAGCCGGGACCATGGCCGCAGATGAATCCGATATCGTCGCCGAGCGGCAGCAGCTTGTTCTTGATCGAGCTGATCAGCGTGGCGTGATCGCCGCCGGGCAGGTCGGTGCGCCCGACCGAGCCGCTGAACAGCACGTCGCCGACGATCGCGAAACGCATATCCTTGTTGAAGAACGCCACGCTGCCGGGTGAATGCCCGGGGCAGTGATAAACGTCGAACGTGAGGTCACCGATCTTGAGCTGATCGCCTTCATTCAGCCAGCGATCCGGCGCGAAGTTGCGGACGCCGGTCATGCCGAAATTGGCGCCGCTCGCAACGACGTTGTCGAGCAGATACTTGTCCGCGATGTGCGGACCCACGATCGGCACTTTCAGTTCGTCACGCAGCTGCGCCGCGCCGCCGACGTGATCGATATGGCCGTGCGTGATCCAAATCTCGTCGACCGTGATGCCGGCCTGCTCGATTGCGGCAAGGATGTCAGGAACATCCCCGCCGGGATCGATCACGACCCCGTGCATGGTCGCTGCGTTCCATAAAAGCGTGCAGTTCTGCTGGAACGGCGATACCGGAACGATCAGGGCGCCGGCTTTGGCGGCAGTCTTCGATTCATCTGTCATGCCGGTCACAATGCTGATTTTTTGCGCCGCGCCAAGTGGATTCCGACGAATCCTGCTGATGAGAGGGTTGCGCGTCGCGGGTGCACCCGCTCTGCGGTCAGGCGACGCGTAGGTTCGGCTTCACGGTCGCCACCATGTCGAACGGTTCCGGTCGACCGACGCCGTAGCCTTGCGCGTAATCGACCCCGATCTCACGCAACGCCTGGAGAATGGCGTCGTTTTCGACGAATTCGGCGATGGTCTGCTTGCCCATCACCTTGCCGATGCGGCAAATCATTTCAACCATGGCGCGGTCGATCGGATCGTCGAGCATGTCCTTGACGAAGCCGCCGTCGATCTTGAGGTAGTTCACCGGCAGATGTTTCAGGTAACCGAACGACGACATGCCGCTGCCGAAATCGTCGAGCGAGAACCGGCATCCCAGTTTCTGCAGCACGCCGATAAAGCGGTTGGCATTGTCGAGATTGGCGATCGCGCTGGTCTCGGTGATCTCGAAACAGATCATCGCCGGCGGAATATTGAACAGCTCGAGCTGTTCGCGAACGTAGTCGACGAAGCCTTCGTCGCTGAAGGTTGCGCCTGACAGGTTGATCGCGCAGGTGGCGATGATTTCGGATGCGGCGAGCCGGGTGGAGATGATCTCGAAGGCGTGATGCACGACCCAGCGGTCGATCAACGGCATCAGGCCGTAGCGTTCGGCAGCAGGGATGAAATCTCCCGGAGGAATCAGATTGCCGTCCTTGTCGCGCAGCCGCAGCAGAAGCTCGATATGCGCTCCGGCGTGGCCGGTGTCGTGCAAGGCAGCGATATTCTGTGCGTAGAGACAGAAGCGCTCTTCATCCAGCGCGTCGTGAATGCGTTGCACCCACGCCATTTCACCGAAGCGATGCAGCAGCTCCGTATCGCTCGGATTATGGATCTGGATCCGGTTGCGGCCCTTCTCCTTGGCAAGGTAGCAGGCGAGGTCGGCCGTGCGCAGGGTTTCATCCTTGGTGGCGCGGCCGCGCATCTGCACGAGGCCGATGCTTGCCGTGATCGTGAACGACCGCCCGTTCCAGACGAAATTGAGATCCTGCACCGCCTGACGCAGCCGTTCGGCGACGATTGCGGCCCGATCGAGATCGCCGTTCTCCAGCAGGATCGCGAATTCATCGCCGCCGAGCCGCGCCAGCAGATCGTCGACCCGCAAATGCAGCTGCAGCGCCGAGGCGACCTCGCACAGAAGCTTGTCGCCGGCGGCGTGGCCGCAGGTGTCGTTGATGATCTTGAACTGGTCGAGATCGAGGAACATCAGCGCATGCGGGCCCTGGCGGTCGCAGTCCTCCTGCAAGGCCTTCTCCAGCCGGTGTTCGAACTCGCGGCGGTTGGCCAGCTTGGTCAGGCTGTCGTGCGACGCCTGCCATGACAGGCGGGCGATATATTTTTTCTCGCTGGTCATATCGTGCAGCACCAGCACCGCGCCCGCGACGGCGCCTTCCTTGTAGAGCGGCGTTCCGATCATGGAGATCGCGACGGACGTGGAATCCGGCCGTTGCAGCAATTGCGGACGCGCGGTGTGGGTGAGGTCGCCGCCCTCCAAAATCTGTTCGATCTGGCTTTCGCGTAGCTGTCCGGTCTCTTCGTCGAGAATTTTAAACAGTGAGGCGACCGGCAGTCCTCTTGCGGCCAGCGCGCGGCAGGCTACCAGTCGCTCGGCGGCCGGGTTCATGTATTCGACGTTGCCCTTTGCGTCGGTGCTGATGACGGCGTCGCCGATAGCCGCGAGGGTGATCTGCGCGCGCTCCTTCTCTGTGCGCAGCGCATGGATGAATCTGCGGCGCTGCGCCAGGAAATAGCGCGCCATCGTCAGCAGCAGCCCAACCAGCAGCGCGGCAACGAGCAGATTGGCGATGGTCAGGACGAGCTTGACCTGCCGCGATCCGTTGCCGAGGCTTTCGACGTAACCTGTCGCCTCGGGCGCGATGCGGGCGTTGAACTGGTCGATCCGCTCGCGCAACGAGTTGAGTTGTGAGGGCGAAACCGGTGTGCCGTTCTGTTCGGTCTGGATCTGTTTCGCAAGGTTGGTGAGTTCATCGAGTATCGCATCGGTGTTGATCCAGTGCGTGATCGCTTTCTTGAACGGCGGCAACTCCCGGAAATGGCGGTACAGCCAGATGACGCCGTCGATGTCGTCGGGATGAATTCCGCCTTGCAGAAAGCCGTCGCGGGCGGTTGCGAGGTCTGGCGGCTTTTGTTCAAGCGCGAGACGCGCGGTGCGGTCGCCCAGCGGTCCGGCGATGGCTTTCTCGTATTGTTCGAAATGCCGGTCGTCGCCGGTTTCGCCGTAGAGATAAAGATGTTGGACGGCGTCCTTCTGGCCCTTCGACCACAGGCTTTCGCCGCCGACATAGGCGCGGACGGATGACAGGACGCTCAGGCTCATCCCAGCCAGAAAGGCTTGCAACAGAACAATGGCGATGAAGGGCGAGACCAGCCGCAGCAGACGCATTTTCGCTGATACAAAATTGAACTTCATCGGACGCCGTACGCCCCCCGCCTGCCGTTTGACTTGAATTCCCTGACTGCCATTCCCATTCCAGCGCAGGCGGCGCGGCTCTTGGGCCCGTCCGTCATGCGCGAGTTCCAACACTGGCGGTAACCGATTAAGAACGCGCGAATGATGCCCCTTCCGGTTGCGGAACCCGGAAGTTGCGTGAATCACGGGTAAACAGCTGGAAGCATTCTTTAATGACGCCGGTCTGCGTCGGCCTCGGCGGGGCGGCTGGCCATGCAGCCCAGTCAAATGAGGGCTTTCTGGCCAGCCGTTCAGCGTTGCGGCGTTCCCGGCATCGACGTTGGCGAAATGAGGTTACCGCCTGGTCTGGGCTTTCAGCGTGTCCTCCACCGCGCGGTCGAAGGACGAGGCCTTGGCGGGTGAGGCGCTGCGCTTCTTGTCGGTGACGTAAGCGTCGCGCTTCTGCACGAGAGCTGCGAGCTTTTCATTCAGGGCCTTGCGCGCCTGCGTCTGCTTGTCGAGTTCGGCCTTGCGTTGCTCGGGCGAGAGTTTGCGCAAGCCGTCGGGAAGTTCTTCCTCCTTGATGTCGCCGAGCGTCGCGCGGCCGGACGCAACCGCGCTGACCAGATCGCCGTCGCCGGTGACCGCTTCGGACGAGACCTTCGAACGCTTGTTGAGATAGCTCGCCATGTCGGAGGCCGACGCGGGCGCCGCCGCCGCAACCTGCGACAACTGCCGGGTTTTTTCCTCGACGCGCTTTTGCAGTCTCGTTGGTCCATAGGGAATCACGGTGCCGTTGATTTCCTTTTGCAGGATGATGATGTCGTCGTCGTAAGGCGTTTCGATCACCACGACCTCGCCGCCGTCCTGCGGAATCGGAATGAAGCGGCCGTCGCCGAGTTGCGCGATGTCCTGCCAGACGCGCTCGGTGTCGCGGGCGCGGCCGGCCAGCACCGCGTTGACCACGATGTCGCGCTGCTTCGCCACGGCGAGCGTCTTCGGGTATTTCGTGTCCTGCGCGTAGTCCATGTGCGGCGGCGCGTCGCCAACCAGAAACACGATGCGCCGCGCGTCGCTGCCCTTGGTCCATTGCAGCTTGTTGACCGCGACATCGAGCGCTTCGTTGACGCTCTCCGGCCAGTCGCCGCCGCCGCGCGCTTTCAGTTCGAGCAGGTTGGCGTAGATGTCCTGAATGTCGGTGGTGAGATCGAAGGTTCTGGTCACATACTCGTCGCCGATATCGCGATAGGCCACGAGGCCGATGCGGATGTCGGCGTCAGGATTGGTGTCGACGACACTGTTTGCGATCGACCAGATCTTTTGTTTGGCGCCTTCGAGCAGACCGCCCATCGAGCCGGTGGTGTCGAGAACGAATGCGACTTCGACGGTCGGCTTCGCAACGGCTTGCGAGAGCGTTGCGGTGACCGGCAGCGCGAGGACGGCAAGTGCGAATGCACGGCCGCCGGATTTGAATCTGTCGGTGATGCGAGTACATTTCCCCTCCAAGGGATGAAACCAGTGCCCTGAATCCGAAGTTCGCTTTGTTTTGCAGCGCGTTCTGTAGCGAACTTCGGATTCAAAAGGGCACTGGCTAATTGTGATTCCAGTGTGGTTTTGGTTCGCAAGTCCGCAAAAGGATATGCGGCAGCAACGATGCGGACTTGCGAACCACCACACTGGTTCGCTCCCAGCGGAACCCATGGTTCCCATGCTTCGCGACGGCGCGGAGCCCGAATTGTGTCGGGCCGCGTACGCTTTTAGGGCTGAGGGGTTTTTGCTTTTCTGCTACCCTCGTTGGAATCATGCATTCACCGTTTCGCCATATCGAGCCGGGTTTGCCGCCGGATCGCCGCCAGTCCGACACTGCGCTTGCGATTGCGCGCGGCACGTCCAGGCTTTTGAGATCGCTGGGCTTTTCCTGCGTCAGCGAATTGACCCTGCCGTCGGGGCGGCGCGCCGATCTGGTGGCGATGAACGCGCGCGGCGACATCTGGATCGCCGAGATTAAATCGTCGGTCGACGATCTGCGCGCCGATCAAAAATGGCAGGACTACCGGATGCATTGCGACCGGCTGTTCTTCGCCTTCACGCAGGATCTGCCCTGCGATCTGTTTCCGCCCGAGACCGGATTGATCGTCGCCGACGCCTACGGCGCGCACCTGCATTGCGACGCGCCCGAGCATCGGCTGCCGGCCGCGACACGCAAATCGATGATGATCAGTTTTGGATTGCTGGCGGCGCAGCGGATCGGGCGCCTCGCCGATCCGCAGGATTATCCCGGCGTCGGCGCGTAACCGCGGCCTTTGCCGGCGCGCGTGAAATCCACGACGACGTTTTCCATCGGCTTCAGCGCATTCTCGAACATCGCGAACGCGATCTCCGCGCCATGCACCACGCCCGCTGTATCACTCTGCGCGGCGGGATGAATTTCCAGCAGCGTCAGAAAGCTCGGCCAGAACCGCTTGCCGAAGCCGTGGCGAAGATAGGCGGTCGCGTTCATCGCGTCCGAGTCGGGATGCTCCGCAAGACGCGCCAGCATCACGCGCGCACCCATCCGTGAGGCTTCAAGCACATAGACTGCGCCGAGCATTTCCGCAGCCGATCCGAATGCGGGCAAGGGCAGTGGATTGCAGGTGATGTTCAGGGTTGCGAGGTCGCGTTCAAGCGCGGGTGTGCGAATGCGCTGCGTCCAGTCCGGAATCAAACTTTCGATTCCGTTGGCTTCGAGGGCTGCCTCGATCGGGAACAGCGCTTCGGCCTGACTTCGCAGGAAGCCCTCATAATAAAGGGGAATGGCGAGATCGAGTTTCGCTAGCGCAACGTCGAGGCGGCTGTGCGACATTCTCGTCGCTTCGCGGATCGTATCCCAGATTGCGGCGCCCATGACGGTTTCGCCTTATGCTGCGCTAACTCATGTTACCACGATTTCGCGCGACGGTACGAACGGCTCAAGCAGGGTTGTCACGTAATTCCGGGTCACCTGAACGGGATAGGCTTCTCGCCTGCGGACTGTGATGCGCGGCGCACGCAGGGACGATCCCTGCGGCCAGTCGATGCGATAATCCTCGACCAGACCGAACTGTTTGGTGACTTCAAGCCGGGACGAGATTTCGATATGTCGCGCTTTTCGCATCTGCTCTCGGCGGCGTGGCCGCTCCCTTTCTGAATGGTCCTGCGTGGATAACGCAGGGCCGCTCACAAAAGTTCCGCCGGCGAGCCGCTGTTCAGCGCGGCGCGCGCTTGGCCAGGATACGCTGCAAGGTCCGGCGATGCATGTTCAGGCGGCGCGCGGTCTCCGAAACATTGCGATTGCACATCTCATAGATGCGCTGAATGTGTTCCCAGCGGACCCGGTCGGCCGACATCGGATTCTGTGGAAGCTGCGACTTGTCGGTGCCGCTTGCGAGCAGCGCCGCGACAACGTCGTCAGCGTCAGCGGGCTTCGAGAGATAATCGACCGCGCCCATCTTCACCGCGGTGACGGCGGTTGCGATGTTGCCGTAGCCGGTCAGCACAATGGCGCGGGCATCCGGCCGCTGACGCTTCAGCGCCGACACCACGTCGAGGCCGTTGCCGTCGCCGAGCCGCAGATCGACCACCGCGAAGGCTGGAGGAGTCTGATCGATGTGATGAAGTCCGTCGGACACATTGTCGCAGGCGGTCACCGCGAAGCCCCGGGTCTCCATGGCGCGCGCCAGCCGTTCGAGAAACGCCTTGTCATCCTCAACAATCAGCAGAGAACGGTCGGCAATCTCGGTCAAATCGGCAGTTGCGGTCACGGTGATGCGCCTCCTGATGTGGTTTCATAGATATGGCGTCTCTATCGGGCGATGCCAAGGCCGAGAAACAGGTCTGCCGTCCTAATCTGCTGTCCTAAAAAGGTACCCGGCCGTACTGGCCCTCAAAGCAATGCCGGTGACGGAACTTCCGAGGTCTCGAAACTGCTGCGAGGCCAGACAATCGTTACAATTGCGCCGTGGTCGGGGAATGTGCGGTTGGTGAACGACACCCGTGCGCCGGTTCGCTCCAGCAAGGTGCGCGCGATGAAAACGCCGAGGCCGAGACCGCCGCCCTGGGCGTCGCCGGTGCGCCGCCGCGTCAGATAGGGTTCGCCGATCCGCTTGAGAATGTCCGGCGCGATACCGGGTCCGTCGTCGGAGATGACGATCTCAACCGTGCTCGCATCCCACCACGCATTCACCTCGACACGCTCGCGCGCGAAATCGACCGCGTTCTCCAGAATGTTGCCGACGCCGTAGAGGATCGCCGGATTGCGCATGCCGACCGGCTCGGGATCCTGGGCCAGTGCGATACGCACCTTGATGGCGATGCCGAAATCGCGATGCGGCGCGACCGTCTCTTCGATCAGTGTCGAGAGCGGCATCCGGTCGAACGGCGCGCCGTGCGACGAGAGCTGCGTGATCTTTGCAAGAATTTCACGGCAGCGCTGTGCCTGCTCGCGCAACGTCTTCAGGTCGTTGCGTGCATGTTCGTCGAGCCCGCTTTTTTGAACAGCCTGCTCGAGTTCGCGCGAGATCAGAAAGATGGTGGACAGTGGTGTTCCGAGCTCATGCGCGGCGGCGGCGGCGAGACCGTCGATCTGGGTCAGATGCTGTTCGCGCGTCAGCACAAGCTCGGTGGCGGCCAGCGCGTCGGAGAGCTTGCGCGCCTCTTCGGTGACCTGAAACGCGTAGAGGCTGGTGACGCCGATCGCCAGCACGATCGAAAGCCAGACCGCGACCATGTAGGTCGGCGGCAGCACCAGCGGCTCGTCGCCATTCCACGGCAACGGCAGGTGGAAGAATCCAAGTGCCGTGGCGCAGGCTGCTGCGAAGATTCCGAGTGCGATCGTGATCCGGGTCGGCAGCGCCGTTGCCGAGATCAGCACCGGCGCAAGGAAAAGAAATGAAAACGGATTCTGCAGGCCGCCGGTCAGGAACAGCAGGGCGGCGAGTTCCGCGATGTTGATAGTGAGCAGCGCGGCGGCGTAGCGCGGCGCCAGGCGGTGGACCGGGTTGAACCGGACCTGCAGCACCAGATTGAGGAGCGACGACAGCCCGATGATGACCACGCAGGGAATCACCGGGACTTCGAAATCGAGCCCCTCGGAGACGATGAAGATCGTCGCCAGTTGCCCGAGCGCGGCAAGCCAGCGCAGCCTCAGGATGGTGTCGAGGCGCACATAACGGGTGGAGTGGCGGAAATCGGACCTGAGATCGCTCATGAGCTAGTCTTAGCGTCCAGCCACGCCGATCACAAACGGCGTCCACATCGGACCATTGCAAATCCGGCCCTTGCAGACAGGGCGCGGTTGGCTCATTGAACGCCTGTCATGACTGCTCCGCTTCAAGCCAACGTCACGCCGCAGTCCGGTCCGGCATTGTCTGACGCCGCGATCCGGCTCGACCAGCTGGTGAAGGTCTACAAGACCACGCGCGCTGTGGACGATATCTCGTTCACGATTCCGCGCGGTTCGGTGACGGGGCTGCTCGGAGGCAATGGCGCCGGCAAGACCACGACCATCTCCATGATCATGGGTCTGGTGTCGCCGACATCGGGCCATGTCAGCGTGCTCGGATGCGCGATGCCCGAGCAAGGCGCCGAGGTGCTCGGCCGGATGAATTTCGAAAGCCCCTACGTGGACATGCCGGGCCGGCTCACCGTGCGGCAGAACCTCAACGTATTCGGCCGGCTCTATGGCGTGACGAACCTGAAGGAACGGATCGTTTCGCTCGCCGCCGATCTCGATCTGAACGAATTCCTCGACCGTCCCAGCGGCAAGTTGTCGGCGGGCCAGAAGACGCGGGTCGCGTTGGCAAAGGCCCTGATCAACGAGCCAGAGTTGCTGCTGCTGGACGAGCCGACCGCGTCGCTTGATCCGGACACCGCGGACTGGATCCGCAGTCATCTGGAAACCTATCGCAAGGAGCGTGGGGCCACGATCCTGCTGGCCTCGCACAACATGCTGGAAGTCGAACGGCTGTGCGACCGCGTCATCATCATGAAGCGCGGGCGCATCGAGGACGATGACAGTCCGGCCGCGATTCTCGCGCGCTACAACCGCGCCACGCTGGAAGAAGTGTTCCTCGATGTGGCGCGCGGCCGCGTGCAGCAGGCCGCATCATGAGCGGCGTCGAGCTTCGCCACGGCAATCCGAATGCCCTCGCCCTGCACCGCATCGGCGCGATGATCCTACGCCACTGGTATCTGCTCACGTCGTCGTGGCCGCGGCTGCTCGAGCTGATTTACTGGCCGGTGTTGCAATTGATCACATGGGGCTTTTCGCAGGCCTATATCTCCCAGAACGCGGGTTTCTTCGCCAAGGCCGGTGGCACCTTTATCGGCGCGGTCATCCTGTGGGACATCCTGTTCCGCGGTCAGCTCGGCTTCTCGATGTCGTTTCTTGAGGAAATGTGGTCGAAGAATCTCGGCAATCTCCTGATGAGCCCGCTCAAGGTCAGCGAATACCTGATCTCGCTGATGGTGATGAGCGTGGTGCGGCTGGCCGTCGGCGTCATTCCGATGACGATACTCGCCATCGCTTTCTTCGGTTTCAACCTGTTCGGTTTCGGCTTCGCGCTGGTGGCATTCTTCTGCAACCTGATCTTCACGAGTTGGTCGTTCGGGCTGATCTCGTCGGGGCTGGTACTGCGCAACGGCATGGGCGCCGAGGGATTGGCGTGGACTCTGATGTTCGCGCTGCTGCCGCTGACCTGCGTCTATTACCCGGTCTCGGTGTTGCCAGAGTGGCTGCAGGTGGTGGCGTGGATGTTGCCGCCGACTTATGTCTTTGAAGGCATGCGGGCCTTGCTGATCGACCAGGTGTTCCGCGCCGATCTGATGATCCAGGCACTGGCGATCAATGTGGTTCTGTTTGCCATATCGACTGTGGCCTTTTTGCTGCTGCTGAAAAGCGCCCGAAAGCACGGTTCCCTGGTCCAGAGCGGCGAATAGCGCTGGAAAACAGGGGCCGCCCCTTAATTAAGGGCTGGCCTGTAGATTCGTCGGATTGACGCATTGTCGCAGTCCAGCGCAGTATGCTGCGCTGCGAAACCGGGATCGAGGAATCACTATGCCGATAGGCGAATTTGGCAGGCCGCCAGAGCTGCCGTCCGAGGTCAGTCCTGCGCTGACCACGCCCATGTACTGGATGTACGAAATGGGCCAGGCCTCGCTCAATCCGGCGCGTGCGGTGGCGGACATGACGAAGCTGTGGTTCGAGAACCCGTTCAATCCGCTCGCCAGCACCGAATTTGGAAAATCGATCGCTGCCGGCTGCGAACTGTTCGAGCGCACCACGCGCCGCTACGGCAAGCCGGAATGGGGTCTGCATGACACCGAAGTCAACGGCATGCGGGTTCCCGTCGAGATCAAGACGGTCTGGGAAAAGCCGTTCTGCCGCTTGCTGCATTTCGAGCGCAAGCTCACCCAGCCGCTGCGCGCGCCGCATCCGCGCGTGCTCATCGTCGCGCCGATGTCGGGACACTACGCGACGCTGCTGCGCGGCACCGTCGAAGCTTTCCTGCCGGCGCATGACGTCTACATCACCGATTGGGCCGATGCCCGCATGGTGCCGGTGGCGCAGGGCCGTTTCGATCTCGACGACTATGTCGATTACGTCATCGAGATGATCCACGCGCTCAAGGGCGACGTGCATGTTGTGGCTGTGTGCCAGCCGTCCGTGCCGGTGCTGGCTGCGGTGTCGATTATGGAAGCCGACAAGGATCCTTACTTCCCGACTTCGATGACCCTGATGGGCGGCCCGATCGACACGCGGCGCAATCCGACCGGCGTGAACGATCTCGCTGAGCAAAAAGGGATCGAATGGTTCCGCAACAACGTCATCACCAAGGTGCCGTTCCCGCATCCGGGATTCATGCGCGACGTCTATCCGGGCTTCCTTCAGCTCACCGGCTTCATGAGCATGAACCTCGACCGCCATGTCGATGCGCACAAGAACCTGTTCAGCAACCTCGTCAAAGGTGACGGCGATCTCGTCGACAAGCATGTGGAGTTCTACGACGAGTACCTGGCGGTGATGGACCTCACCGCCGAGTTCTATCTGCAGACCGTCGATCTGGTGTTCGTGAAACACGCTCTGCCGAAGGGCGAGATGAAGCATCGCGGCAAGCTGGTCGATCCGTCGAAGATCGAGCGCGTTGCGCTGATGACGGTCGAAGGTGAGAACGACGATATTTCGGGTTTGGGTCAGACCGAAGCCACGCACGGACTGTGCAGTTCGATTCCGGATGCGCGGCGAGTGCATTATGTGCAGAAGGGCGTCGGCCATTACGGCGTGTTCAACGGCTCCCGCTTCAGGTCGGAAATCGTCCCTCGAATCTCCGATTTCATGCAGTCGTCGGCCCATACCAAGCGGGCTCTGGCAGCTGCGGAATAGGCTTTTTCGGGCATTTAGGGCGAAAAAGCCCGGTTTTAGGGGGATTTTGGGGCTTTTCGCTCCCGAGTCTTCTGTGAACGTATAAGCCTTTGAATTTACGATCGATTTTTCCTTCTGCAATTGCGGCGGAGGAGTGAATTCCGGCGGCACTTTCAGAAGCCGGTTCCGGGTTAGAAATGAATCAAAATTTCATGTTCCATCCCCCCGGATGTAGAGGCTAAGCCTTTAAAACTACGATATATTGGGCAAATGATTTGTTTTTGCGCCGATGAATTTCACTGGCGGCGGATATGGCAGAATCCCGGCGAATTCCTGCTGTCTGGACCCGCTGACATGGCCTTTCGTGCTCTCCTTTATCGCCGCCCGACCGAACCGCGCACGCTCGCGGTCAAAATTGGCTCATCAATCTACGCGATTCAGTTGCGGCGACATCGCCGCGCGCGCCGATACACGTTGCGTATTCATCCGAGCAGGCGTGAAGCCATTCTCACCATGCCTCCGCGCGGAAATCTGATTGAAGCCAAGGACTTCGCGCAGCGTCACGGCGCCTGGATCGCCGCGCGTCTCGGTGGTTTGCCGAAAGCCGCGCCGTTTTCACCTGGTACATCGGTGCCGTTGCGCGGAAATTTGCACCGGATCGTTCATCGTGCCGGCGTACGTGGAACCGTGTGGCCGGAGACACGCGACAGCGGCGACAAGATTCTGTGTGTTGCGGGTGATTCTGAGTTCATCGATCGTCGCGTCCATGACTTTCTCAAGCGCGAAGCGCGCGCCGCATTGACGGAAGCCTCGCATCGCTATGCTGACGTGCTCGGTGTCAAGGTGAAGCGGATCACCATTCGCGATCAGTCGAGCCGGTGGGGATCGTGCACCTCCGCAGGCGCGCTGTCGTTCTCGTGGCGGCTGATTCTCGCGCCGCCTTATGTGCTGGATTACCTTGCGGCACATGAGGTTGCGCATCTGGTCGAGATGAACCACTCGCCGCGATTCTGGAAAGTGGTCGCCAAAATTTGTCCGGCGACCGAGCGTGCCAAGCGATGGCTCGACACCCACGGCAACGATCTTCATCGTTACGGCATCGAAGAATAACACCTGACCGAGTGGCATGCCGCGAGTCTGATTCAGTAAAGCTGAATCAGACTTCAGTTATGCGCGCGATCAACGTCGTCCGCCGAAAACCCGATCGATCAGCCAGCCATCGAGACCAGCTGCCGATTCAGGGCGGCCGGATGTTTGCGTAACCGGCGGCTGACTTTGTTGCGAAGTGCGCGCGGGCGCATTCGGCGGCGGGAAATCCTGATTGTTGGACTGCGACGGAGCAGGATAAGGCTGCTGTTGCGGTGAAGGCGCGCGCGAAGTTCCCGGGAACAGGTTGGACAGGAATCCGCCCGGCGATTGCATCGAGCCCGGCAACGGTGACGCCGGCACGTTCTGGTGCGCGACTTTCATGAAGCGGGTCCAGACCTCGACCGGCAATCCGCCGCCGGTCGCCTTTCTGGTCGGAGAGTTATCGTCGTTGCCGAGCCACACGCCGGTGACGAGGTTCGCGGTGTAGCCGATAAACCAGGCATCGCGGAAATCCTGACTGGTGCCGGTCTTGCCGGCGGCCGACCATCCCGGAATGTCCGCCTTCTTTGCTGTTCCCGTCACAAGCGTCTCGCGCATCATCGCATTCATCATGCCAACAGCATTCGCGGCGATTACGCGCGCCGGTGGATCGTTGCGGCGCGCATACAGCACCTTGCCCTCGGGAGTGCGGATCCGGTTCACCACATGCGGCGAGACGGCGAGGCCGCCATTGGCGAACGGCGCGTAGGCGCCTACCAATTCGTTGAGCGACACTTCCGAGGTGCCGAGCGAGATCGTCGCGTTGGGCTCGAGCTTCGAGGCAATCCCGAGCCGATGCGCGGTGCGCACCACATTGGCGGGGCCGACTTCAAGGCCGAGACGCACGGCCACGGTGTTCAGCGACATCGACAGCGCCTGCGTCAGCGTCACCGGTCCGAAATATTCGCGGCTGTAATTCTCCGGCCGCCAGCCCTTGACGTCGAGCGGCGCGTCGGGTCGCACCGTGTCAGGCGTCATGCCGGCTTCGACGGCGGTGAGATAGACGAACGGCTTGAACGCCGAGCCGGGCTGGCGTTTCGCGGTCACCGCGCGGTTGAACTGGCTTTCCGCATAATTGCGCCCGCCCACCATGGCGCGCACCGCGCCGTCCGGCGTCATTGCCACCAGCGCACCCTGCGTGACGTTGAACTTCACGCTCTTGGTGGCCAGTTCGTCGATGATCGCGGCTTCGGCGATGCTCTGGAGTTTCGGGTCGATCGAAGTTTCCACCACGATGTTCTGGTCGATCTGGCCAACCAGATCGTCGAGCACTTCGCCGATCCAGTCGGCGACATAGTTGATGGTGCCGGCGCCGACCGGCCTGACGGCATAGGACGGCTTTTCGATCGCGGCCTTGGCCTGCGCGTCGGTGATGAACTTCACGTCGGCCATCGCGCTCAGCACGATCTGCGCGCGCCGCTCCGCACCTTCCGGGTTGCGGTTCGGCGCGAGCCGCGACGGCGATTTGACGAGGCCGGCCAGCATCGCAGATTCCGACAGCGAGACATTGCGTGCAGACTTGCCGAAATACTTCTGCGCCGCGGCCTCGACGCCGTAAGCGCCGGAACCGAAATAGACGCGGTTGAGATACAGTTCCAGAATCTCGTTCTTGGAGTATTTGCGCTCCAGCCAGAGCGCCAGTTCGACTTCCTGCAGCTTGCGCTGGAACGTGCGCTCCTGCGTCAGAAACAGATTCTTGGCGAGCTGCTGGCTCAGGGTCGAACCGCCCTGCGAGACGCCGCGATGCATGAGATTGGCGAAGGCCGCGCGTGCGATGCCGGTCGGGTCGAGGCCGAAATGCGAATAGAAGCGGCGGTCCTCGATGGCAATAAACGCCTTCGGCAGATGGGGCGGCAGATCTTTCAGCGAGACGTTGGCGCCCGGCATTTCGCCGCGTGTGGCGATGACGGTGCCGTCCATGCCGGTGATCTGGATGGTGGGCGGGCGCTTGGGAATTTCCAGCGACTGGATCGGCGGCAGTTGCGCGCTGACCCAGACAATCACGCCAGCGGATGCGATGATCGCCCAGAGGCCGAGTACGGCGCCCCAGTACACGACACGGCCGAGGCCGGACCGCGAGCGTCCCTTCGCTTTGGCTTTACTTTCCTTGCGGGCTGCAGCGCGGGTCTTGCGCGGACGGGTTTCGCGCGGGGCATCGTCTTCGTCGTCATCGACGGGACGGCTTTTCGCTGCACGACGCTTCGGCTTGACGTCTTCGTCGTCCTCTGGCCCACCGACGCGGTCCCACGGATTGAGGCGGACGCCATCAAGCGATGCGGCGCCGTCGAATTTCGGCTCCTTGCGACCGCTCTTCTTTTTACGCCCCAACGCCATCCAAACCCGTGCCGGCAATGCTGATTGTGCAAGGCATGCAGGCTAGCGGCGGCGGTTTAAAGGCGCGTTACGCAAAGGTTAACGAGGGATTAGATGTTCCGTCGCGGCATGCCAGAAATGCCGGTCCGAAGTTCTATTGACCTGGCTTTGCGGATCGACAGAGTCTGTCGGCCAATTTCATGCACAAAGGTAAGATGATGACCGGCCATGTCGATCCCACCAAGGAAGTGTTCGCTGCGTTCCGCACCAACGATCGTCCCGGTCCGATCCATATGCTGAACCTGGTGCGGCTGCACGCGCAGGCGAAATACCCCGACGGCCGGGCGGCGACCGGCGCGGAGGCCTATGCCAGTTACGGGCGCGAAAGCGGGCCGGTATTTACCCGGCTCGGCGGTCGGATTGTCTGGCAGGGCAGGTTCGAACTGATGCTGATCGGCCCTTCAACGGAGCGATGGGATCACTGCTTCATCGCCGAATATCCGAGTGTGGCGGCGTTCGTGGAGATGATCCGCGATCCGGTCTACCGCGAAGCGGTCAAGCATCGTCAGGCCGCGGTCGAGGACTCGCGGCTGATCCGCACCGCGCCGATGCAGGTCGGTGCGACCTTCGGTGAAATCCCCGATTAGCGGGCGAGCCAGAGCAGGACCAGTGCGACGGCGGCGGGAAGCGCCTGCACGATGATGATCCGCTTGCTGACCGAGTAGCCGCCGTACAGTCCGGCGACGATCACGCACAGCAGGAAGAACATCTTGATCTGGAAGCCGAACGCCGGATTGGGATGGAGCAGGCCCCAGATCAGCCCGGCGGCGAGGAAGCCATTATAAAGCCCCTGATTGGCAGCGAGCACCGCGGAGGCCTGCGCCTTCTCGATGGTGTTGCCGAACGTCGCCAGACCCTTCGGCTTGGTCCAGAGAAACATCTCCAGCACCAGGAAATAGATGTGCAGCGCGGCCACCAGCGCGACCAGACCATTGGCAATCAAGCTCATCGCAATCTCCCCCAGAAAGAGGGAAACCTAGCAGCAAGCGCGATGATTGCCGAGGCCTCGATCTTGTCGGAAAACGGAAAGACTTCCCGGATCGCTGCAGCCATGATGGTCGAAATTCACGGTTACGGAAGCCGAACATGACTGCAGAGCAACCAAAGCGATTTCATCTCGACCGGCTGGAGACGCCGATCGGAACCGCCTTGCTCGTGACCGACGATCAGGGATTTCTGCGCGCGCTCGACTGGAGCGATTACGAGGCGCGGCTGCATCGCCTGCTGCGGCGGCACTACGGCGACTATGTTCTGGAGGGAGCGTCCGCTCCGAAGGACATCGTCGCGGCGCTGACCGGCTACTTCGCCGGCGATCTCGGCCAGTTGAAGACGATCAAATGGCGGACCAACGGCACAGCATTCCAGCGCAAGGTGTGGAGTGAGCTGCACAAGATACGCGCCGGCAAGACGTCGAGTTACGGTGCGTTCGCAACGCGGCTGGACGTGCCGAATGCGGCCCGCGCGGTCGGCCTCGCCAACGGCGCCAATCCGGTCAGCGTCGTGGTGCCGTGTCATCGCCTGATCGGCGCGGACGGCTCGCTCACCGGCTACGGCGGCGGTCTTGCGCGGAAAGAATGGCTGCTTGCGCACGAAGGCGCGGCGTTCAAGCGCCCCCAAGAATGATCCGGACATGATCCTCGAAATTCAAGGATCATGCCCGATCAGGATGCGCCTAGCTTTGAGCGTTCAGCAGCTTGCCGACGGTACGGTCGATCTCGTCATATGCACCTTCGCCGGCGTGGCTGTAGACGATGCGGCCGGACTGATCGACGATGTACTGCGCCGGCCAGTACTGGTTGCGGTAGGCATTCCATGTCGCCGAGTTGTTGTCCTGCGCGACAGGATAAGTAATGCCGTGCCGCTTCAGCGCGGCCTGCACATTGCTCGTCGAACGCTCAAACGGAAATTCCGGTGTGTGCACGCCGACGATGACGAAGCCCTTGTCCTTGTACTTGGCATAGAGCTTCGTGACATGCGGCAGCGTGTTGACGCAGTTGACGCAGCCATAGGTCCAGAAGTTTACCATCACGACCTTACCGCGCAGGCCTGCGATCGTCAGCGGGCCGGAATTCTGCCAGTTGGTGAGGCCGCTGAATTCAGGCGCGGCGGCTTTCGTCTCCACCATCTGGATCGTTGAGGCTGCGCTGCCCGCGTCATCGCTGCGGCCGGGCAGGGTCGAAGCAATCAGCGCGAGTGCGATAACCGGAATGCTCATGATGGATCGGCGCATGGAAATCTCCTTCGGCGTTACAGGCCGGTCTGGCCATTGGGATAAAACTGGGTCAGCCACGCCACGGCGAGCGTGTCGTATTGAAAGTAGGTCGCGGCGGCGAAGGCGATCACGATCACGCCGAAACCCTGCTGCAGCCGCGGCGCGATCCGCGCGAGACTGCGCACGCGCGCGGTCACGGCCTGTCCGCCATAGGCAATGAGCAGCATCGGGACTGCCGCGCCGACGGCATACGTCACCAGCAGCAGCGAGGCCCATGCGGTGTCCTTCGATGTTGCAATGACCGTCAGGATCGAGCCGAGCACCGGACCGGCGCAGGGCGTCCACACCAGGCCCAGCGTGGTGCCGAGGATGAATCCGCCGAGCAGGCCCTGACGGTCGCGCGGTGTGGTGTCCTGCTGCGTCAGACCGGCGAGCCGGATCGACAGCCACTCGAACGGCGCGGGCCAGATCATCAGCACGCCGAAGATCGCGAGCAGAACAGCCGCGCCGTCGCGCAGTACGTTCGGGTCGAAATCAAAAATGCGCGTCAGTGCGCTGAGCGCCAGCGCGACAACCGAGAATGCAAGCACGAAGCCTGCGGCGATGAACGCCGGGCGAAGCCGGCTGGTCTGTCCCATCGACGCGCCGAGCAGGATCGGCAGCACCGGGAGTGTGCAGGGGGCCGCAATGGTGACGACGCCGGCCAGCGCCGCGAGAAGAAGATTGAACACGATTGAGGTCCGCCGAAACTCTTAAGCCACCGCGCGCATGACGGCGCGGCCACAGGATGGGTTCGGGGGAATCTTCGGGGAGGCGGCCAGAATGTTACCACGCATGGCGTCACGTGTTCGTGACGCGGGCGTGAGACGCGATCACGCGGCGGATGTGGTCAGCGGATGAAGAAGCGCACCGGCACGGTAAAGCTCGCGGAGCTTTGCGTCATTTCCGGCGGGAATGACGGCAGCGGTTGGGCGCGGTGGATCATCGCCATGGTTTCGCCATCCAGTGCCGACGATCCGGAGGATTTGGACAGCCGCGCACCCGTCACACTGCCGTTGCGGTTGACGGTGAAGCTCAGCATGGCGACGCCCTGTTCGCCGGCGGCTTTCGCTCCCGACGGGTACTGCTTGTAGCGCTGCAGATGCGCCGAGAGCATGCCGTTGTAGCTCGCGCGCGCGGCCTGCGCGGCGCGCGGCGTCGCGGTGGTCTGCGGCGCGGGATTTTCGGTCGGCTTCTTCGGCTTCTCGACGACGGGCTTCGGCTTCTGCTTCACCGGCTCCGGTTTTGGCTTCGGCTTCTCCGGAGGCGCTACTACCTCCGCCTTTTCCTGCAGCGGGGTCGGCGCGATCTGTTCCTCGACAACGTCGGGCTGCTTTTCAGGCTCGGGGGCGGGAGGTTCGGCTTCCTGCATCTGCGGCCCGGGCGCGATGTCCTGCTGTACCGGTTCCGGCGTTTGCGGCGCGGATTCCAGATCGAGCATGATCGGCTCGGATGCCGTGCCGATCGCGTCCGGCATGGACGGCGTGTACAGCACAAATCCCGCGACCAGCGCCACATGCGTTGCCACCACCAGCGCCGCCGCGAGACCCCAGCGGCGAACGTCG
Organism: Afipia massiliensis; assembly: GCF_014203115.1. Classification (GTDB taxonomy): domain Bacteria; phylum Pseudomonadota; class Alphaproteobacteria; order Rhizobiales; family Xanthobacteraceae; genus Afipia; species Afipia massiliensis. Next base: position 319,214 of record NZ_JACHIJ010000003.1, read on the forward strand.
GAAATGTCAGGCGGTCCGTGCAGGACGAGTGTGTTCATTACCGCGAGGCTCTCTGCTCAGTTTCGTGCGTCGAGCCCGACGAGCGCCACCTTGAGGTAGCCCGCGTTGCGCAGCAGGTTCATCACGTCCATCAGTTTCCCGTAGGGGACGCTCTTGTCGGCGCGCAGGAAAACCGGATCGGCTTTCTTGCCGCTGGTGGCGGTGTCGAGCGCGCCGATCAGCGTGGTGCGCGGAACGATGTTCTCACCGACCGCAACCGAAAGATCCGGCTTCACCGTGATGAAGACCGGCTTGTCGGGCCGTGGCGGTGGCGTCGCCGTGGAGGCTGGAAGCTCGACGCCGATATCGACCGTCGCCAACGGCGCGGCGACCATGAAGATGATGAGAAGCACCAGCATCACGTCGATGAACGGCGTGACGTTGATTTCGTGGGTCTCGGTCAGATCGTCATCCGAACCGCCGACTTTTCCACCCAGACGTGCGCCCATGACGTTACTCCGCCGCGCGCGCGAGGCGCAGTGAACGGCGGCCCTGGTCGCGGCTGATGAGCAGCATCACCTGCGCCGTCGCGTCGCCGAGCAATGCACGGTAGGCGGTGATCATGCGAACGAGGTGGTTGTAGATCACGACTGCGGGAATGGCCGCGATCAGGCCCATCGCGGTCGCGAGCAGCGCTTCGGCGATGCCGGGCGCGACGACGGCGAGGTTGGTGGTGTGGGCTTCGGAAATGCCGATGAAGGAATTCATGATGCCCCACACCGTGCCGAACAGGCCGACGAACGGTGCGGTCGCGCCGATGGTGGCAAGCATGCCGGTGCCGCGCGAAATTCGTCGCGACATCGCCGCTTCAACCCGGCTGAGCCGCAGTTCGACGCGCTCCTTGAAGCCTTCATCGTTGACGGTGTCCGACAGCGCGGCTTCCGCGGCTGCGGATTGCACCAGCCGCGACACTGCATCCTTGCCGCTGCGGGCGTCCCGCTCGGCTTCCATCAGCGAGATGTCATTGGCGAGAACCTTGATGCGCTTTTTCGCGCGCTTGGTTTCGTGGCGCAGTTCAAGCAGCTTCGCGACGCAGATCGTCCAGGTGATGAGCGAGGCGAAGGCCAGTCCGATCATCACGATTTTGACGACGATGTCCGCGCCCATGAACATGCCCCACGGCGACAGGTTGTGTGGCAGTGCAGGGTTCTTTGCAGTCTGTCCAATGACCGGTGTTTGAGCGGCGGTGGCCTGCGGGGTCGGGGTTTGCGCCTGAGCGGCAGGCTGCTGCATCGCGGGTGCCGGCGCGGCCGGTGCCGGAGTGGCGGGCGCAGTGAGAGCCGGAGAAAGTGTTGGCGCGATCGTCGATTGCGCTGGCGTTTGAGCGATGGGTGCTTGCGCAGCCGGTGTTGGCGTTTGCGCAAAGGCCTGCGCGACCATCAAAGACGTTGCAGCGGCAAGCAAGACCAATGATCCCGCAGCCATTTTTGTATTGGTCATGTGCTCTCCGCTTCTTCAAATCGCATTTGCAGCCGACATCGGGTCAACGTCGGATGGCTTGCTGTTTCGCAGTTTTCGCCGTCTTGCAGTTTTCGCCCAAAGCTCTCGTCGGCAAATCCGCGGCGAGGCACCGCGGCCATAGCCATTGCCGGGAGGCGAGTTTCATTTTCAGAATAATGCACTGCGGTGTCCTTGTCGCCACCGGGGGGGTAGATTTAGCCAAAACTGGAACGATTCCAGAGTTTCCGCCCCGTCAGAACCTCACATTCGTGAACACCCGCACGCCGAGCCCGGGCTGAAGAACTTCGGCTTTCTTGAAGGAAATATGATTGCGAATCCGCTCGTTGAGCAGGTTGTCGCCGGCGAGGCCGACGGTGATGTCGCGCGGTCCGCTATCGGTTCTGTTGAACGTATGCGTGTAGCTCACCTCTGCCCTGAGCAGATTGTATCCGTCGGTCGGGGTCTCGTTGAACGACACGTCGTTCTGCGCAAATGCATGCAGCAGGCCGACCCGGGTGTACCATTCGGCGCTGCGCCACCAGAGGCCACCGCCGGCGCGCATCGGCGCGATGCGCGGCACGTTGGTTCCATCGGTGAAGGTTGCACGCACAATGTCATACTGTCCGTCGATGCCAAACATGCCGTCGCCGAGCGGCGTGACGTCGAGTTGGGCCGCGACTTCCGCGCCCCGGAAAATCGCATCGCGCTGGCCGTAAGCGACCTGGGTCAGCGGACCGGCGGCGCCGCAGGTGGCGAACGTATCGGTGCAGAAGTTGCCGGTGACCTGCTTGAAGATGAAGTCCTGATAGCGCGTGTAATAAAGACTGGTCTCGAACCGCAATTGTCCCTTGGCGCGTTTGAGACCGATTTCGGCGGTCTGCGCGGTCTCGATCTTGAGATCCGGATTTCCGATCACGAAGGTTCCTGACGCGCCGTCGGAGCCGCGCGAGAAAAGTTCAGGCGCCGCGGGCGCGCGCTGCACATACTGCGCGTTGAGCGTCGCCACCATGTCCCAGGGCAGGTCCTTCAACACACCGAGGCTGGCGCTTTTCGGTGTGAAGGTTCGCCGCGCGGGCTCTTCAGAAAAAGTGTTGGGCGGCGGCAGGAAGTTCGCCGGGAAGGTCGGCGCCAGCCCCTTGACGATGTGGTTCTCGATGCGCGCCGCGGCCTGCATCCGCAGCGTGTTGGTGAACTGAATCTGCTCGAAGCCAAAGGCCGCGGCGGTGTTGGTTTTGGTCGGCGCCAGCAGGCCGCCGAGGCTGCCGTCGGTACCAAGGTCGCGCTGGCCGAATTGCGCGCCCCATGTTCCGGTCAGCGCACCGATGCCCGTCGCAACCGCCGCATGGTCCAGTTCGAATCGGCCTTCCACCTCGCGGTTTTTGATGATGTTCTTCACCACATCGACGCCATTGCCGTTGAGGCCGAGTTCGTCGTGCTTGTAGTTGCTGGCGCCGAAGGTGAAACGCACCGCATCGATGCCTTCGATTGGCGCGCGCAACTCGCCCTTGCTGGTCCATTTCGTCTGTTCCATGTCGATGCGCAAATTCTGCGGCGCATCGATCACGCCGGGGATGTGATAGAGGCTGGTGATGTGCTGGATCGCGGTACCGACGTAGCCGCCGTCGAAAATGTAGGAGCCGCCGACGGCTTGTCCTTCGCTCTGCAGCCGCGTGTTGGCCTGCACGCCGCCGGGAATCCGGTAGTCGCCCGCGCGCCGGCTATAGGCATCGGCATGGATCGCGACGTTGTTGCCGCTGGCGTCGAGGCTGACCGCACCGTCAAGACCGTTGTCCACCGATGAAGCGCCGCCCTTGAACCGCGCGCTGAAACCGTCCTGCACCAGTTTCTCTGGGATACGGTTGTTGGTAGCGCTCACCACGCCGCCGATCGCCTGCGATCCGTAACGCAGCGTCGACGGTCCGCGGATCACCTCGACCTTGTCGGCGGCGAGCGGATCGATCGGCACCGCGTGATCCTGACTGAAGTCGGATGCGTCCTGGCTGCCGATGCCATTTTCCTGCACGCGCACGCGATAGTCGTCGAGGCCGCGGATGTTGGGGCGGCTCGCGCCCGGCGCGAAGGTCGATGACGAGGCACCCGGCAATGTAGAGAGCAGGTCGGCGAGCGAAGCCGCGCTGCTGCGCTGAATCTCGCGGCCGGTGATCGCGGTGGTGGATTGAAAGGTGTCGTCGATGATGTTGACCGGCCCGCGCTGCAGACCGTCGCTGGACGTGTTCGCTGTCGGGGCGGGCGCAGACACCGCGATCTCGGGAAGGACCTCCTGGGCCTGGCCGTGGCCGACACCAGCCCCAGTCACCGATACGCAGGCCATGCCTGCTGCAGAAACCCATGATTTCAAACGCATTTCGCCCCCAACGCCTACGCAACTCGCAGAGAGTTGATAATGCAAGTGCGAATTATTCGCAATAAGTTTTTGCGATTGATTCTTAATAGGAAAGTGAAGCGGGGAGAAACGGACAAGTGACGGCGAATCTCGCCGGAGGCGCGCGAAGTCGTGCCCGACGAATGGCAGAAAAATATGCGTCAGGTGGTTGCGGTTATTCGGCAGGCGCAGCGTCGCCGACGGGACGCGACGGTTTGTTCGCTGCAGTGTGCGGCGTGTTGTTCTTTATCAGCGCGCGCTGACGGCGCTGGCGCAGCCAGATCAGAATGCCGGTGACGCCGAGCACCGCCGGAATGATGCCGCTCAGGAATACGACGAAACGCCAGATCTCGCCCGAATGACTGCCTTCATGCAGCCAGCGAATCCATGACGCGGTCCGGTCTCCCGACAGCGGCTGAACGACGCTGATGTCGCCGCTGCGGTCGTTGATCATGATCGTCACCGGTTCGGTCTTGCCCTCTTCACGAAGCCTGACGCGCCAGGCGCCGGTCTGGTTCGGATAGAAGATTGCATCGACGGTCGCGTTCGGCCGCGCGGATGCGGTTGCGAAAATCTCGGACGGCGAACGTGTCGGGTTCGCCATCACCTGGCCTCCCGGACCACCGCCGCGCGGCGGCTGCGCCGTCATCGGTGCCACCGACGACAGGAGTTCGCGTCCCTGTTGCGGCCAGGCCAGATAAATTCCGGTCAGCGAGATCAGCACCAGCGGAAAGCAGATCCAGAAGCCGGTCATGTAATGCAGGTTCGATGACGTCGCGGGGCTCCGCCGCCACACGAAGGCGCGCGACCATTGGCCGTGCCGCGGCCACCACAGATACAGGCCGGTGAGCGACAGAATCAGCATCGCGACGCCGGTCCATCCGACGATGCTGCGTCCGTAGTTCGGAATGGTGAGATTTTCATGGAACACGTGCATGAAGCCGAAGAACGTGTTGCGGAAGTTGGCGATGCTGATCACGTGCGCGTCGTGACGATCGATGCTCGCAGTGAGACGCACCGGACGTTCGCCCTTCGCCGCAGGTCCGCGCAACGCAATCGTCAGCGGCACGCGATCGTTTTCCGGAAAACCGATGAACAGCGGCACGAAGCCGTCGCCGGCGGCCTTGCGCGCATTGTCGACAGCAAGCGCGATGTCCGTTGGTTTCGACGGCGCAACCGCGCCGCGCGGCGTGCTCATGAATTCGCCGATGTCATCATGATAAACGAGAATCGCGCCGGACAGCGCAACAGGCACAAGCAAAACGAACAAGCCGATGCCGAGCCAGAGATGGATGTTGCGCCAGAGTCGCTTCAGGGCTCCACGCCGGTGTGTCGAAGGTGGTGCTGACATTTGGATTCGTTCCAGGAGTTCCATCTGGAGAAATTCTAAGAGCGCGTTTGCGCGCCGCGCTGATCCACATCTTCTATTCACAACAGGCATATCGCTGCAATTGACAAAGCTTCGCACCGTTGAAGTTTGCAGAAGTTCTAATCTCAAAGCCTTGCCCTGCTTCCGTGTCCTTTCCTAAAGGCTGCCTTGAAATCGCCGTTCAGGTGAACGCGCGGCATCTTGAAGGGTGGGGCAAGCGATGCGTCGGAACAAATTCAACAAAGAAATAAAGTCGAAGAAGAACCAGAAGCACGACGCCGTTGCCGCCGCGCCGCAGACTGCAACCTCATCGTCTTCCTTTATTCGCGCTTCGGTGCGAAAGCCCGGACCAGCGATGCTCGGCCTCGCGTCGGTGATGATGGCGACAAACGCGATGGCGCAGGAAGCGCTTCCGACCATCGACGTGCAGGAAACCACCAACAATGGTGGCGCTGGCGGCTATCAGGCCACTGCTCCGCAGGTCTCGCGCGTTCCGACGCCGCTGCTCAATACGCCGCAGACGGTCAACGTCGTCACCCAGCAGGTGCTGCAGGAGCAGCGGCTCACCAGCATGGAAGATGCGCTGCGCACCGTGCCGGGCATCACCTTCGCCGCGGGCGAGGGCGGCAACCAGGGCGACACGCCGATTATCCGCGGCTTTGCAGCGCGCGGCGATATCTTCCGCGACGGTATCCGCGATCCGGGCTGGTACACGCGCGACCTGTTCAACGTCGATCGGGTTGAGGTCTACAAAGGTCCGTCGGCCTTCGCGTTTGGGCGTGGTTCGACCGGCGGCGCGATCAACCTCGTCACCAAGCTGCCGACCGGCATTCCCTATATCGAAGGCTTCGTCACCGGCACCACCGCGGGCGGTTACCGCACCGAACTCGATGCCAGCGGCAAGAAGGACAACGTCTCCGGACGTATCGCCGCGATGTATCAGGACATGCCGACCCCGGGCCGCGACAATGTCGGCGTCAAGCGCTGGGGTGTTGCGCCGTCGATCAAGATCGATCTGAATCCGGAAACGCGGGCGATCGTCAGCTACATCTATCAGGGCGAAGAGAGCGTTCCCGACTACGGCGTGCCGTATCTTCCGGCGCCGACGCGAAATTCAAGCGGTGTACTGACAAACGGGGGCTATTACGGCAACGGTCAGGCGACCGCGCCGATCCCGGTGCCGCGCAGCAACTGGTACGGCGTCAGGAACGGTCCGCTCGCCGATGTCGTGCGGACTGATACCCACATCGGCACGATCAAGGTCGAGCGCGACCTTGCGCCCGATCTCAAGATCAGCAACGCAACGCGTTACGTGAGCAACAATCGCTTTGCGATCAACACTGCGCCGCGCAGCCTGCTTCAGGCGGACAACACAACAGCGGTAACGCCGGGTTATCCTGTCGATCAGATGACGATCGGACGGCAGCATTTCCAGATCGAGACCAACAACACGCTGCTGACGAACCAGACCGACATCGGGGGTAAATTCTACACCGGCTCGTTGCTGCATACGTTCTCGGCAGGGTTGGAGACGACGCGCGAAACACGCTACCAGCAGCGTGCGCGCGGCGTCGGTCCAACCGGAACCGCTTCGAATCTATGCGATCCCGCTCAATTGGCTTGCCGGACGAGCGCCTACTATCCCGTCGATACGTCATTTGGCGGCTTTTTCGGCGGCTGGAACACGTCGCTCTCGACCGAAACCACCACGGTCGCCGCGTATGCGTTCGATCAGATCAAGATCAACGAGTATTTCGAGGTGCTCGGTTCGATCCGGCACGACTACTACAAGGCCGAGTTCGGAGATCCCGGTAACGCGACCGCTGCGAATCGTAATCTTGGTCGCACGGACGATATGACGAGTTGGCGCGTCGGTGGCGTTTTCCATCCGACCAAAAACTCCAGCGTCTATGCAGCATACGGAACGTCGTTCAATCCATCAGCAGAATTTGGCGTCCTTTCGAGTGCCGTCAACAATGCAGCGAGCCCGCTGCTTGATCCCGAAAAGAACACAACCATCGAGGTCGGAGCCAAGGCGGATTTCCTCAACAACAAGCTCAGTGTCACCGGCGCAATTTTCCGCATCGAGAAGACCAATCTGCGGATTTCGTCCGCTCCAGCGGATACGACCGCAGCGCTGGTGCTCGACGGGCTTGCACGTGTTGACGGCATCGAGCTTGGCATCGCAGGGGCCTTGACCGACAAGTGGCAGGTGTTCGCCGGCTATAGCTATCTCCAGTCTGAAATTGTCAGCACCCGTAATCTCGCGGAGCTTGGCCGTGAACTGCCGGGCACCCCGCACAACAATTTCAATCTGTGGACGTCCTATGCCATCACGCCGGATCTGACCATCGGCGGCGGCGTGCAGTATCAGGACGATGCTTTCGCGAACACGACCAACACGACCTATGTTCCGTCGTTCTGGAAGTTCGACGCGATGGCGGCCTACAAGGTCACGCGAAACTCGACGTTGCAGCTGAACGTCTACAACATCGGCGATGCGATGTACTATGCCCAGTACTACGCCGGTCACGCGGTGCCTGCGTCTGGTCGCTATGCGTCGCTGACTTATCGCATCCGGTTTGAGCCGGAGCCGGCGGTAGTGCCGGCGAAGTACGTCAAGTAACTGCGGATGCTGTTATGTCTGCAACGGGCCGCTCGGTCAGGGCGGCCATGTTGTTTGCAGGGCAGGTCCTTGCAAATGGACTTGGACGAAACGCGTTCCGGCGCTAACGCTGTCGCGTCAATGAAGGAGTCGATGCCATGATGCTGCACATTCCGAATGTGCTGACGCCCGAGCAGGTCGCGCGCTGCAAGGACGTCATGACCAAGGCCGCTTGGGTCGATGGCAACGTCACCGCCGGTCATCAGTCAGGCAAGGTCAAGTTCAATCTGCAATTGCCCGAGGAGTCCGCCGAGGCGCGCGAGTTGGGCGACATGGTGCGCGGGGCGCTCTCGCGCAATCCGCTGTTCATGTCGGCTGTGTTGCCGATGCAGATCTTTCCGCCGCTGTTCAACCGCTACGACGCCGGCATGACGTTCGGATCGCATATCGACAACGCCATTCGCACCCATTCGCAACTGCCGGTACGGATTCGCACCGACGTATCGACGACGCTGTTCATCTCGTCGCCCGAGGATTACGACGGCGGCGAACTGGTTGTCGAAGACACCTATGGCAGTCACAGCGTGAAGCTGCCCGCCGGCGACGCCATCATCTATCCCGCGACCAGCGTTCATCACGTGACGCCGATTACGCGCGGCTCGCGCATCGCGTCATTTTTCTGGACCCAGAGCATGATCCGCGACGTCAGCCATCGCGCCATGCTGTTCGATCTCGACATGGCGATCATCCGGCTGAACCAGGATGTGCCCGATCATCCCTCGGTGGTCACGTTGACCGGCTTCTATCACAACATGCTTCGGCAATGGGCCGAGCTGTAGGTCGTCGCGTAAATCGCGATGAGTTGTGTGCCCGTTATCCTGAGGTGCGAGCTTTTGCGAGCCTCGAAGGATGAAGGGCAGGTTATGCCGCTGCCCTTCGAGACGCGGCCAAGAGGCCGCTCCTCAGGGTGACGGCACATAGCGATGCGGGCTACGATCCACAACAGTCTCGGTCACAAATCGCTTCTGCCATTCTTCTTTCTAATGAGTGATCGCGCGCAGCCGGCTTGCAGCAGGTAATTTCGGGTTGGCGGCATCGGCGTCAGTCGTTTCGTTGGCTTCACGGAGCAAGCGGTGCGTCATTATATGGAAGAGGTGATGCCACGCTCGGTTCGTGTAATTTTCGATGAAAAACAGCACGTTAGTCGGGTTGAGGCAGCTCCCCGCGTCTCCGGAAGCGCCGCGCGGGCTGACCCGGATGATGAAACAGTAGGCGGCATGCTGCCGCAGCCGCAGAGTCCCGCGGCAATTGACACGTTCTAAACAATCTGCATTATATTGCATTAGTCGCCGAAGAGCGGCAGGAATAACTGCATTATTATTCTAAACATGCAGTCTCCGAGGGGAGGGAAGCCGATGCCTGCGTTCGCAGAACCTGCGGCGGAAGAAATGCTGGTCGGTGCGCGGCCATGACGGCGGCCACCGCTCATCGTCAGGCCAGCGCGCAGGCTTTGTTCGCCGCGCCGGATATTGTCGCCGAACGCAAACCTGACGGAAGCATTTGGCTGAAATCGGCGACGCCGTTGCAGCCGTTCGCGCGCTGTGTCGGCGACTGGCTCGAGCAATGGGCGCGCGACACGCCCGATACGTTTTTCCTCGCAGAGCGCAGCAGCGCTGATGCGCCGTGGACCAAGCTGACTTATCGCGAAGCGTTGCGGCGGGTGCGCGCGGCGGGCGCCTGGATTCTGGCGCAGGGTATGAGCGCGGAACGCCCGCTGGTGATTCTTTCAGACAATTCGATCGACCACGCCGTATTCATGCTGGCGGCGATGCACGTCGGCGTGCCGGCGGCGCCGGTGTCGCCGGCCTATTCGCTGGTCTCGAAGGATTTCGACAAGCTGAAAAGCATGGTCGCACTGCTCGATCCCGGCGCGATCTATGTCTCCAGCGCGAGGATGTTCGCTCCTGCGTTGAGTGCTATCGCGCCGCTGCACACGGCTATCGTTGTCGCCGGAGATCCGGACGGCTTTGACAATGCGATTGCTTTTTCGTCGCTGACCGCTGCCGCAGAGACCCCGGATGTCACGCGCGCGTTTGCTGGCGTCGGTCATGACACCATCGCGAAGTTTTTGTTCACGTCGGGTTCGACCGGCACGCCGAAGGCCGTCATCAACACCCAGCGCATGCTGACCTCGAACCAGGCTGCGAAAATCCAGACCTGGCCGTTTCTCGGCGAGCCCAATCTCACCACGCTCGACTGGCTGCCGTGGAGCCACACGTTCGGCGCCAATCACAATTTCAACTGCGTGCTGCGCAACGGCGGCACGCTTTACATCGACAGCGGCAAGCCCGCGCCCGGCCTGTTCGCGCTGTCGCTCGCCAACCTGCGCGATGTGATCCCGACGGTGTATTTCAACGTGCCGCGCGGCTACGACATGCTGATCGCAGCATTGCGCGAAGACGACGAGTTGCGCCGGCGCTTCTTTTCGCAGGTGAAGTTGCTGTTCTATGCGGGCGCCGCGCTGCCGCAGAATCTCTGGGAAGCGCTGGAGGCGTTGTCGATCGCGACCGTCGGCCATGCCGTGCCGATGGTGTCGTCATGGGGCTCGACCGAAACCGCGCCGCTGGCGACGGACTGCCATTTCCAGGCGCCGCGCTCGGGCAATATCGGCGTGCCGATCCCCGGCACCGAAATCAAACTGGTGCCGACAGGCGACAAGCTCGAGGCGCGGGTGCGCGGGCCGAACGTGACGCCGGGATACTGGAAAGCGCCCGAGCAGACCGCGAAGGCGTTCGACGCCGACGGCTTCTATCTGATGGGCGACGCGATGATCTTCGCCGATGCCGCGCGCCCCGAACTCGGCCTGTTTTTCGACGGCCGCGTTGCCGAGGATTTCAAGCTCACATCCGGCACCTGGGTCAGCGTCGGCACGTTGCGCATCGCCGGTATCGCCGCGCTGGCACCGCTGGCGCAGGACATCGTGGTCGCCGGACATGACAAGGACGACGTCCGCTTTCTGGTGTTTCCGAATATTCCGGCCTGCCGCGCGCTGGCCAAACTGCCCGACGCCGACGTTGCCGAGGTGCTGCGTGCATCGGTGATCCGCGACGCGGTGGCGCAGGGGCTCGCGCGGCTGAAGGCCAAGGGCGGCGGCTCGTCGAGCTTCGCCACCCGCGCTTTGCTGCTGGCGGACCTGCCGTCGGTCGACGGCGGCGAGATCACCGACAAGGGTTACATCAACCAGCGCGCGGTGCAGTCGCGGCGCGCGCCAGACCTCGCAAGGCTCGACGACGACGGATGCGGTGACTGGATCGGATGCCCGGCCTGATGGGCACAAGGTCCATCTTGAAAACAGCGGGCTATGCGTGCTGCAATCGGATTCAAACATAAAAACGAGAGGGAGACGTCTATGTCCAAGATTTTGAAGGTGAGCCGCCGGACGCTGCTGTCCGGCGCGGCTGGCGCCGCGACACTCGCCGTGACGCCGCGCCTGTTCAGCCCGGCGATCGCGCAGAATGCGCCGCTGAAGGTGGGTCTGATGCTGCCGTATACCGGCACATTCGCGAAGCTCGGCCAGTTCATCGATAACGGCTTCGAGCTTTACTATCAGCAGAAGGGTCTCAAGCTCGGCGGTCGCGAGGTGACGTTCGTCAAGGTGGACGATGAATCCAAGCCGGAAGCAGCGACCGACAACATGAACCGCCTGGTCGGGCGCGAGAAGGTCGACGTTGTGGTCGGCACGGTGCATTCCGGCGTCGCCATGGCGATGGTCAAGGTGGCCCGCGACACCAAGACCATGCTCATTATTCCGAACGCGGGGGCCAACGACGCCACCGGCGCGCTGTGCGCGCCGAACGTGTTCCGCACCTCGTTCTCGAACTGGCAGACAACCTATCCCGCCGGCAAGGTGCTGGTCGATGCCGGCGTCAAGAACGTGGTCACCATCACCTGGCGCTACACCGCCGGCGCGGAAATGATCAGCGCGTTCTCGGAGAACTTCACCAAGTCCGGCGGCAAGATCGTCGAGGACCTGACGCTGCCGTTCCCCGAAGTGGAATTCCAGGCGCTCATCACCCGCATCGCCACATTGAAGCCCGACGCGGTGTTCTCGTTCTTTGCCGGCGGCGGTGCTGTGAAGTTCGTCAAGGATTACGCGGCGGCGGGCCTCAACAAGACCATTCCGCTGTACGGCGCGGGTTTCCTTACCGACGGCACCCTTGCGGCGCAGGGCGAGGCGGCCAACGGCATCAAGACCACGCTGCACTATGCGGACAATCTCGATCACCCGGCCAACGTCGCCTTCCTGAAGGCGTTCAAGGCCAAGACCGGCCTCGACGGCGACATCTACGCCGTGCAGGGCTATGACGCAGCGGCGCTGTTCGACATCGGTCTTACGGCGGTCGGCGGCGATGCCAAGGCGCAAGACAAGATGATCGCGGCAATGGGAGCAGCGAAGATCGACTCCCCGCGCGGGCCGCTGAGTTTCAACAAGGCACACAACCCGATCCAGAACATCTATCTGCGCGAGGTGCGCAACGGCCGCAACGAAATGGTGTCGATCGCGCAGGCCAGCGTCAACGATCCGGCACGCGGCTGCAAGATGACGTAAGGCGTTGCTTCCGGCGTATTAGTCGGAGTTCGTCATGCCCGGGCATAGCCGTTCGAAGAACGGCGTTCTAAAAGAACGCCTATGTCCCGGGCATCCACGCCTTCCATGATGGTGCCCAAGACGTGGATGGCCGGGACAAGCCCGGCCATGACGGTGAGGCATTCACTTGCAACGTTAGTCTTCACTTTTGCGATTCTCGACAGGATTCTTCGCGATGGATTTCGTAACCCTCGGCGTTCAGCTTCTGAATGCCATTCAGTACGGGACGGTCCTGTTTCTCGTCGCCAGCGGGCTGACGCTGGTGTTCGGCATTCTCGGTGTCATCAATCTCGCGCACGGCGCGTTCTATATGCTGGGCGCTTATCTCGCCTACTGGATCGCGGCCTATACCGGCAGCTTCTGGGTCGCCGTCGTCGGAGGTGTTGCCGTCGCCTTCGTCGTCGGGCTGCTGCTGGAGAACGTTTTCATCCGCAGGCTCTATGGACGCGATCATCTGGCGCAGGTGCTGCTCTCCTTCGGCCTGATCCTTGTCATCGATGAAGTCCGGCAACTGCTGTTCGGCAAGGACGTGCATTCGGTGCTGCCGCCGGAAGGGCTGCGCGGCGCGATCCAGCTCACCGACAATCTGTCCTATCCGGTCTATAGGCTCGCGATCTGCGTGTTCTGTCTCGTGGCCGCTGCGATCATCTTCCTCGTCATCACGCGCACAAAAATCGGCATGATCGTGCGCGCCGGTGCCGAGAACCGCGAGATGACCCGCACGCTCGGCATCAATTTCGACACGGTGAACCGTTACGTGTTCGCGGTCGGCATTGCGCTGGCGGCGCTTGGCGGCATCGTCGTCGCGCCCATCTCGACCGTCTATCCCGGCATGGGCGACAGCATGCTCATTCTGTCCTTCGTCGTGGTCGTGCTCGGCGGCATCGGTTCGATCGGCGGCGCGGCGATCGGCGCGCTGCTGATCGGTCTCACCGATACGTTCGGCAAGGTGTTCTTCCCGAGCGTCTCGAGCGTTCTGATTTACGTGCTGATGGCGGCTGTGTTGTTGTGGCGCCCGAACGGCATTCTCGGCCGGCGGGAGATCTAACCATGATCCCGAAAGCAGATCATGCGGAGCAACACATGAGCACGCAACGCGATCCGCGTGCGTGGCTGGTGCCGGGCGTCCTGTTAGCGCTGGCAATCGCGCTGCCGTTCGTCGCGCCGACTTACTACGTGCAGTTCATCAGCAAGGCGCTGATCATGGGCATCCTGGCGATGTCGCTCAATCTCGTGGTCGGCTATGGCGGGCTGGTGAGCCTGTGCCACGCGGCGTTCTTCGGCATCGCTGGTTACGCGCTGGCGCTGGCCTCGCCGAAATATGATCCGGCTTCGCTGTGGTGGACGCTGCCGCTCGCCGTCGCGGCATCGGCGGCGGTGGCCGCCGTGATCGGCTCGCTGGCGCTGCGCACCCGCGGCATCTACTTCATCATGGTGACACTGGCGTTCGGCGAGATGCTGTTCTTTTTCTTTCATGACAGCAAGTTCGCCGGCGGCTCGGACGGCGCCTTCATCTACAACAAGCCGTCGATGATGCTGGGCAACATCACGCTGCTCGATCTCGAAAAGCCGCTGGTTTACTATTTCGTGGTGCTGGCCGTGCTGGTGGCGGTGATCGCGCTGCTGACAATGATCGTGCGCTCGCCGTTCGGTCATGCGCTGGCGGCAGCCCGCGACAATGAACGCCGGGCCCGCGCGCTCGGCTTTCCGGTGTTCCGCGTGCGGCTGACCGCGTTCGTGATCTCGGGTGCGATTGCGGGCATCGCCGGATATTTCGCCGCCGCTCAATTCGGCTTTGTCGCCCCGCAGATGCTGGGCTGGCATCTGTCGGCAACGGTGCTGGTCATGGTGCTGATCGGCGGTCAGCGCTCGGTCGCGGGGCCGCTGGTCGGCGCGCTGGTGTTGATCGGGCTGGAGGAAGTGTTGAAAGCCACTACCGAACACTGGAAGCTCGCGGAAGGCCTGATCGTGATCCTGATCGTGCTGATGCTACCTAATGGCGTGCGCGATCTGCTGAAGATGGTGCTGAGATCGCCGGAGGATCGCCCGCAGCCGCGCGCGGATGCAAAGCCGATGACGGAGGCGGATCATGGCTGACAATGCACAGGTCGCCTTGCGCGCCGAGGGCCTGAGAAAACATTTCGGCGGCCTCACCGCCGTTTCAGATGTCTCGCTCGACGTACACACCGGCGAAATTCACGCCGTGATCGGGCCGAACGGCGCCGGCAAGTCGACCCTGATCAACCTGCTATCCGGCGATCTCACGCCGAGTGCGGGAGAAATCATGATCGGTGGCCAAAATTCTTCTGGATTTGGTGACATCACCCGCCTTGCGCCGGATCGTCGTGCACGCGCCGGGCTCGGCCGTTCGTATCAGAAGACCACGATCTTCCCGCAGTTCAGCGCACAGGAGAACGTGCGGCTGGCGGCGCAGGCCCATGCCGCGTCGCCGCTGAAAATGTTCGGCAATGTGACGTCCGATGCCGACGTCAATCGGCGCACAAGCGAGGCGCTGGAGCAGGCGGGACTTCTGGCGCGCGCGCAGATGACCGCGACGCATCTGTCCCACGGCGAGCAGCGTCAATTGGAGATCGCCATGGTGCTGGCGACGCAGCCGCGAATTATCCTGCTCGACGAGCCGCTCGCGGGCATGGGCCAATCCGAGGCACGCAAGGTGGTCGACCTAATTGCATCGCTGAAGAAGGGCCGCGCGGTGCTGGTGGTCGAGCACGACATGGACGCGGTGTTCGAGCTGGCGGATCGTCTCACGGTGATGGCGGACGGCCATGTCATCGCCAGCGGTTTGCCGCAGGATGTCCGCGTCGATCCGGCGGTGCGGCTCGCCTATCTCGGCGTTGAGGAGGACGCGGCATGAGCGCGCTCCTTGAAGTGCAGAAGCTCGAAGCATTCTACGGCGCAGGGCAGGTACTGCATGGCATCGCGCTCTCGGTTGCGCGCGGTGAACAGGTGGCGCTGCTCGGCCGCAACGGCATGGGCAAGACCACGCTGTTGCGATCGCTGATGGGGCTTGTCGCCGACCGGCGCGGCCAGATCAATCTCAACGGCCGCGACATCATGCGCGCGGCCCCCGAAGCGATTGCGCGCGCGGGCGTGGCGCTGGTGCCGGAAGGCCGCGGTGTGTTCGGCTCGCTGTCGGTGGTGGAAAATCTCGTGATGGCGGCGCGGCCCGGCATCGACGGACGCCGCGCGTGGACGTTGGAGAAGATCTACGACTTGTTTCCACGCCTTCATGCGCGCCGCGCCAACGGCGGGCAGCAACTCTCCGGCGGCGAACAACAGATGTTGACTATCGGCCGGGCGCTGATGACCAATCCCGATCTGATCCTGATCGACGAGGCCACCGAAGGTCTTGCGCCACTCGTTGCAAAGGACATCTGGCGCACCCTCGGCATCATTCGCAGCGAAGGTGTTGCAACCATCGTGGTCGATAAGGATTTCAGGTCTCTTTCTCGGATCGCCGACCGCATGGTGATGCTGTCGAAGGGCACGGTGGTGTTCGATGGTACGCCGGCTGCGTTGGCGGAGAAACAGGATCTGCTAGAGCAGCATCTGGGGGTTTAGCCAGTCCGGCCCATAGATGGCCGGCGGGCCAGAATCGGACTGGCTTGTCGGCGGTGTCCTGCTATCGTTCTGCAAGCGGGGTTGACGCACATGCAGATCGCCGACGTTCGCGCACACCACATCCGTATCCCTTATGACGCTGGCGTGGCGAGTTTCAAGCAGGGCGCTTCGGCCATTGCTGCGGTGGATATCGTCCTTGTCGAAGTCTCAACCGATGCGGGGCTGACCGGCTGGGGCGATGCCTGGGGTTACGTTTGCCCCCGCTCGACGGCGACCGCTATCGACGAGATGATCGCGCCGCAAGCCAGGGGCCTTGAAGTCCCTGATGCGGTAGGCATTCCCGCTTTCATGGAGCGCATCCAGCGTAACCTGCATCTGTTCGGCCGTTACGGCATCACGATGTTCGCGATCTCCGGCCTCGATATCGCATTGTGGGATATTGCCGCGCGGGTGCAGGGCGAGCCGTTGCATCGCCTGATCGGTGCGCGCAAGCGAGCGCGGATTCCCGCCTACGCAAGCCTGCTCAAGATCGGCAAGCCCGATCTGGTTGCACAAGAGTGCGAAGCGGCGCTGCGGCGCGGCTACCCGGCCATCAAGCTCCATGAGACCACGGTGCCGCCGGTCTTTGCGGCGCGGCAGGCGATCGGCGCGAACATTCCGCTGATGGTCGACATGAACTGCCCGATGGATGGAGCGACTGCGATCGCGTTCGCTCATGAATGCCAGGCGGCTGCGCCCTTGTTTCTCGAGGAGCCGGTTTGGCCGCCGGAGGATTTCACAACCTTGGCGGAGGTCCGCAAGAAAGGTGGGCTCGATCTCGCCGCGGGCGAGAATGCGTGCACCTTTTATCAGTTCCGCCAGATGCTGGCGGCGGGCGCGGCCGGCTTTGCGCAGCCCTCGGTTATCAAGGTCGGCGGCGTCACGGAATATCTGAAGGTTGTCGCGCTGGCCGATGAGCTGGGCATCAGGCTCGCGCCCCACTCCCCCTATTTCGGGCCGGGCTTTCTTGCGACCCTTCAACTCATGTCGCTTCGCGATGACGGCACGTTCGTCGAAGTCTTTTACATGAACCGCACCGCATGTCTTTGGCGGGGCCGTATCGATGTCGATGCGGCGGGCACCATCGCGGTGCCTGACGGGCCGGGGCTGGGCTATGAGCCGGACAGGGACGTCATGGAGCGTTACCGCGTGACGTGATTCAGCTTCGGCTCACCTGCGGCAACGATCAACCTCGGATCATTCGCATCAACGATATGCCGCTCCAGCGGTTGCGGCCATTGCACCACAAGCTGCTCGATCAGATCGTCGAGCCCCGCTTCATCGAATGTATCATAGAACACCGGCGTTGCGGCGCGGGCGATGAACGCATGCAACAGATGCGCGGCGTCGTAGTCATAGACGATGTCCGTCGGCACGATGCCTTCGCGCCGCATCAGGAAGCGGCGAAAACCCGTCAACCGCGCGCGGCCATCGTCAAGCGCGGCGAATGACAGCACCAATGCGTCGTGCGCGATACGCGGTCCGTCCTGCATGCGGTCAAGCATCGGCAGCGCGTTGGCCTCAACGACGTCGGCGAGGGTGCGGAAATCGCGCGACATATCGTCGGCGTGCAAGGTGTTTCGGATCGCGACGATGTTCGCCGCGTCAAGCCCGCGCGCGGTGAGCAGATCCGCAAGAGTGCGTGCACGTCCGGCAGTTTTCGATGGTGCAGCGATGGTATCGAGAGCCGCGCTCATTGCGCGGCGACGGCGCGCGGCGCGAATGTCAGCGACTGCTTCGCCAGCACCGGCGCGACGGTATCGGCCAGCCGCCGCGCGGCTTCATCGATATCGAGCCCCGCGGTGTCGACCTGCGCCGCCGCGCGCGCGTAGAGCGGCTCGCGACTCACGAGGATGGTGCGCAGCTCCTGCATGGCGGAGCGGTCGTCGGCCATCGGCCGCAGGTCGCCCTGCTTGCGCACGCGTCCCATGTGTTCCTCGGGCGTGGCTTTGAGCCAGATCGTATAGAACGACGACAGCACCAGATCGAACGTCACCGGTTCGGAGACGATGCCGCCGCCGGTCGCCAGCACGATCGGCTCCTTGCGCGCGAGCAATTGCGCCAGCGCCGCCTGCTCCATGCGGCGGAAACCTTCCTGGCCGTAGAGCGCGATGATCTCGGCGACCGACAGGCCGTTCTGCTGTTCGATTTCCTTGTTCAGCTCGACGAAGGTCCAGCCGATCTTTTTCGCCAGCATCTTGCCGAGCGTCGATTTGCCGGCGCCGCGCAGCCCGATCAAGGCGATACCCGCAAAGGTGTTGCCGTGGCGCGAAGCGCCATTGCCGGAGAGAATGTCCTTGGCCTGTGCGATTTGCGGCGGCGTCGCGTTGCGCATCAGGTCGCGGATCACCAACCAGTCCGGCGAGGTGTCCGTGGTCGGGATCAGGTCCTCGACATGGGCGCCCATTGCTGCGGACACGCGCCGCAGCAGCACGATGGAGACGTTGCCCTTGCCGCTTTCGAGCTGCGCGATGTAGCGCTCGGAAATTCCCGAAACCTTCGCCAGCACTTTCCGCGACATGCCGCGCAGCGCGCGCATGGTGCGGACGCGCTGCCCAAGCTGCTCAAGGAAATGGGTTTCCAGTTCTGCCTGCGGGGTCATGCCGTTCGACTCGTGATGGACCTGAAACATAATGCCGGAAAAGGTTGACAGCAAGCTCAGGGGGTGACTTTATATGAATTATAATTCTAAGAAATAGATCAGCGGGAGAGCTTCGTGCGGGTTGAGGGTGGACTGGGCACCGGCCCAGAATCGAAGTCATGAGCGATTTATCCGGCGGATACAATGCCGTGACCTATCTGCTCGACCGCAATGTGGCGGCGGGGCGCGGCAAAAAGGTCGTGTTCAAGGATCCGGTCTCCGAGATCACCTATGGCGAGTTGCAGGCGCAGACCCGCCGCCTCGCCAACCTGCTGCGGCGGCTGGGCGTGCGGCGGGAAGAGCGCGTCGCGATGATGATGCTCGACACGGTGGATTTTCCGATCGTGTTTCTGGGAAGTATCCGCGCCGGCATCGTGCCGGTGCCGCTCAACACGCTGCTGACGTCCGAGCAATATGCCTATGTGCTGGCGGATTGCCGCGCGCGGGTGCTGTTCATCTCTGAGGCGTTGTTGCCGGTGGTGAAGGATGTGCTCGGTCGCATGCCGGATTTGCAGCATGTGGTGGTGTCGGGTGCGAACGCGCAGGGTCATCTGCTGTTCAAGGATGAACTCGCGAAAGAGAGCGATCAGTTCGAGACCGCCGCGACCCATCCAGATGAGCCTGCGTTCTGGCTGTACTCGTCCGGCTCGACCGGCATGCCGAAGGGCGTGCGTCACCTGCATTCCAATCTCGAAGCGACGGCAGAGACCTACGCCAAGCAGGTGCTCGGCATTCGCGAGGATGATGTCGGCCTCTCGGCGGCGAAACTGTTCTTTGCCTACGGTCTCGGCAACGCGCTGACCTTCCCGATGTCGGTGGGCGCGACGACGGTCCTCAATCCCGAGCGCCCGACCCCGCAGGTGATGTTCGAACTGATCCGCAAGCACGATCCGAGCATCTTCTTCGGCGTGCCGACGCTGTTCGCGGCGATGCTCAATGACGAGGCCTTCAAGAACGAGCCGCGCACCAGGCGTTTGCGCGTCTGCACCTCGGCGGGCGAAGCGTTGCCGGAACTTGTGGGCCAAAGCTGGCAGCAGCGTTTCGGCGTCGACATTCTCGACGGCGTCGGTTCGACCGAACTGCTGCACATCTTTCTCTCCAATGCACCGGGCGACATCAAGTACGGCACCTCGGGCAAACCCGTTCCCGGTTATGCCGTGCGGCTTGTGAATGACGCAGGCGCGGATGTTGCGGACGGCGAGGTCGGTGAGTTGATCGTCAACGCGCCGTCGGCCGGTGAAGGCTACTGGAACCAGCGCAGCAAGAGCCGGCAAACGTTCGAGGGCGGCTGGACCCGCACCGGCGACAAGTACACCCGCGACGCGGAGGGCCGTTACACCTACTGCGGCCGCTCCGATGACATGTTCAAGGTGTCCGGCATCTGGGTTTCGCCCTTCGAAGTGGAAAGCGCGCTGATCACGCATCCCTCGGTGGCGGAAGCTGCCGTGGTGCCTGCCGAGGATGCCGAAGGCCTGCTGAAACCGAAAGCATTTGTCGTACTGAAGCAGGGCGCCTCGGTGAGCGATCTCAACGGCGCACTGAAAGAGCACGTCAAGCAGAAGATCGGCCCCTGGAAATATCCGCGCTGGATCGAGGTGGTGGAGAGTTTGCCGAAAACCGCAACCGGAAAAATCCAGCGCTTCAAGCTGCGTGATAGCGCGAAGTAACAACGCCGTCATTGCGAGCGAAGCGAAGCAATCCAGAAGCAACAAGCAAGACTGGATTGCTTCGTCGCAAGCGCTCCTCGCAATGACGAATTGAACGGAAGAGAATGATGAGGAATCGACAATGACCCTGCAACCCTCCGGCACACTCGCAATCGGCGATGCGCAGCTCGAATACCGCATGATCGGGCCGACGCCCGACAAGGCGCCGACCATCGTGATGTTGCATGAAGGCCTCGGCTCCGTCGGGCTGTGGGGTGATTTCCCCGAGAAACTGCAGGCCGCAACGGGGGCGGGCGTGTTCGTCTATTCGCGCGCGGGTTACGGCAACTCGTCGCCGGTCAAACTGCCGCGGCCGCTGAATTTCATGGACATCGAGGCGCTCGAGGTGTTGCCGAAGGTGCTCGACGCCATCGGCTTTCGCCGCGGCCTGCTGCTCGGCCATTCCGACGGGGCGTCGATTGCGACGATCTATGCCGGCGGCATCCAGGATCATCGCGTGCGTGGCGTCATGCTGATCGCGCCGCACTTTGTGGTCGAGGATTTCGGGCTCGTCTCCATCGCCAAGACCCGGCAGAACTACGACACCGGCGATCTCAAGCCGAAGCTGGCGCGCTGGCACAAGGACGTCGACAACGCGTTCAACGGCTGGGCCGGTGTCTGGCTCGATCCGAAATTCCGCGAGTGGGATATTTCGGAGTCGCTCGCGTACGTGCGCGTGCCGGTCGAGATCATTCAGGGCGCGGACGACCAGTACGGCACACAGCGTCACATCGAGATCGCGCAGGCCGAATGCTACTGCCCGGTGGACACGACGATCATTCCCGGCGCGGGCCATTCCCCGCACCGTGAGGCACCCGATGTGACGCTGAAGGCGGCGGCGGATTTCGCCAATCGTCTGTTGTCCCTGCACGGCGAAGGTGCCTTGGAGCGTGCTGCTTAGAGTCGATCTCTCGTTCGTCATGCCCGGCTTTATGCCGGGCATCCACGTCTCGCTGGCGGCCAAAAGACGTGGATGGCCGGGGCAAGCCCGGCCATGACGAGAACGGCGACATGCATAAAAATGCAGGATGACTGCATTATGAAGCTGGACAGGCTCTAAAAGCTGCATTATTGTGCATTATAATTCAGATTTCAGCCGGATCGAGGGTGGCCAATGGCCCAGACGGACAGAAAACTCGCCAACAGCGCGACCTTTATCGACTTCCAGACCGAGCCTTTGAGATACCGGCACTGGAAGCTCGATGTGGCGGGCGATGTCGCCACGCTGACCATGGACGTCGATGAGAACGGCGGCCTGTTCGAGGGCTATTTGCTCAAGCTGAATTCCTACGACCTCGGCGTCGATATCGAACTGGCGGACGCCGTGCAGCGGCTGCGGTTCGAGCATCCGCAGGTGAAAGTCGTGCTGCTGCGCTCGGGCAAGAACCGCGTGTTCTGCGCCGGCGCCAACATCCGCATGCTCGCGGGCTCGACCCACGCGCATAAAGTGAACTTCTGCAAGTTCACCAACGAGACCCGCAACGGTCTCGAGGACTCGTCGGAGAATTCCGGCCAGCGCTTCATCTGCGTCGTCAACGGCACCGCGGCCGGCGGCGGCTACGAACTGGCGCTCGCCGCCGATCACATCATCATGGCGGATGACGGCGCTGCTGCTGTCGCGCTCCCCGAAGTGCCGCTGCTCGCGGTGCTGCCGGGTACCGGCGGGCTTACGCGCGTTGTCGACAAGCGCAAGGTGCGCCGCGACCACGCCGACTTTTTCTGCACCATCGAGGAAGGCATCAAGGGCAAGCGCGCCGTGCAGTGGCGGCTGGTGGACGAGATCGTGTCCAACTCCAAGCTCGAAGCCAGGGTCGCGGATCGCGCCAAGGAATTCGTAAGCCAATCGAAGCGCGCGGGCGAGGGGCAGGGCGTTACGCTCAAGCCGCTGAAGCGCAGCTTCACCGAAGACGGCATTCGTTATGGTTTCGTCAGCGTCGATCTCAATCGCGCCGGGCGCATCGCCACCATTTCGATCAAGGCGCCGGAGAACGATCCGCCCGCCGATGTCGCGGGCATGACGGCGCAGGGCGCGGATTTCTGGCCGCTTCAGGTGGCGCGCGAACTGGACGACGCCATTCTGCATCTGCGCATCAACGAGCTTGAAATCGCGATGCTGGTGTTCAAGTCCCACGGCGAACGTTCGCGGGTGCTGGCCTATGACGCGCTTCTGGAAACCAACAAGACGAACTGGCTGGTCAACGAAATCCGTCATTACTGGAAGCGTGTGCTCAAGCGCATCGACGTCACCTCGCGCACGTTGGTCACATTGGTCGAGCCCGGCTCCTGCTTCGTCGGCACGCTGGCTGAGCTCGTGTTCGCAGCCGACCGTTCCTACATGCTGATCGGCGAGAAGCAGGGTGACAACCGCGCGCCCGCCGAAATCATCCTGAGTGCGGCGAACTTCGGCCCCTATCCGATGAGCCACGGCCTGACCCGGCTGGAATCGCGTTTCCAGGCCGATCCGTCCGATATCGAGACCGCGAAGGCGAGAATTGGTGAGGCGCTCGACGCCGAGACCGCCGAAGAGCTTGGTCTGGTGACGTTCGCGCTCGACGACATCGACTGGGACGACGAGGTGCGGGTGTTCTTCGAGGAGCGGACCAGCTTCTCGCCCGACAGCCTCACCGGTATGGAGGCGAATCTCCGCTTCGTCGGTCCGGAGACCATGGAATCGAAAATCTTTTCGCGGCTCACCGCCTGGCAGAACTGGATCTTCCAGCGGCCGAATGCGGTGGGCGAGAACGGCGCGCTGCAACGCTACGGCACCGGCGAGCGCGCGCAGTTCGACATGACACGGGTTTGAAGCAATCGGCGGCGTCATCCTGAGGTGCGAGCACTTGCTAGCCTCGAAGGATGAGAGCCGAAACAACAATTGACCCGCCACCCTTCGAGGCTCGCGCGCAAGATGCGCTCGCACCTCAGGATGACGGGAGAGACAACGGCAGAATGCGCGGCACGACATCAAGGAGCACGCCATGAACATCATGAACGTCGATTACACCACCAAGATCCCGAACAACGTCAATCTCGCCGAAGACCGTCAGGTGCTGAAAGCGCTGGAAGGCTGGCATCCGGGTTATCTCGACTGGTGGAACGACATGGGGCCGGAAGGTTTCCAGGAATCGCTGGTCTATCTGCGCACCGCCATCAGCGTCGATCCGAAGGGCTGGGCCAAATTCGATTACGTGCGCATGCCGGAATATCGCTGGGGCGTATTGCTAGCGCCGCAGGACGAGCAACGTCAGGTGAACTTCGGCCAGCACAAGGGCGAGAAGGCGTGGCAGGAAGTGCCGGGCGAATATCGCGCGATGCTCCGCCGTCTCGTCGTCATTCAGGGCGACACCGAACCGGCCTCCGTCGAGCAGCAGCGGCATCTCGGCAAGACCGCGCCGTCGCTCTACGACATGCGCAACCTGTTTCAGGTCAACGTCGAGGAAGGCCGTCATCTCTGGGCGATGGTCTACCTGCTGCAAAAGTATTTCGGCCGCGACGGCCGCGAGGAAGCCGACGATTTGCTGCGTCGGCGCTCGGGCGACGAGGACGCGCCGCGCATGCTCGGCGCCTTCAATGAAGCCACGCCCGACTGGCTGTCGTTCTTCATGTTCACGTTCTTCACCGATCGCGACGGCAAGATGCAGCTTGAGAGTCTGGCGCAGTCCGGCTTCGATCCGCTGTCGCGCACCTGCCGCTTCATGCTGACCGAAGAAGCCCACCACATGTTCGTCGGCGAGACCGGAGTGAGTCGGGTTCTCCAGCGCACCTGCGACGCCATGAAGGCTGCCGGTATCGAAGATCCGAACGAGATCGAGAAGGTCCGCGCGCTCGGCGTGATCGATCTGCCGACCATGCAGAAGAAGATGAACCTGCATTACTCGCTGTCGCTGGATCTGTTCGGCTCGGAAGTTTCCACCAATGCGGCGAATTTCTACAATTCGGGCCTTAAGGGCCGCTTCCAGGAAACCAAGATCGACGACGATCATCGCCTGACCAACGACATCTACAAGGTGCTCAAGCTGGTCGACGGCAAGATCACGCTGGTCGACGAGCCCGCGCTCACCGCGCTCAATATGCGGCTGCGCGACGACTACACGCTGGATTGCGAAAAGGGCGTCGAGCGCTGGAACAAGGTCATCGAGAAAACCGGCGTCAACTTCCGGCTCGAACTGCCGCACACCGCGTTCCATCGCCAGATCGGCGAGTTCAAGGACGTCAATGCCACGCCGAAAGGCGTCATCGTCAGCGACGCGGAATGGGCCAAAATTCGCAACGACTACCTGCCCTCGACGGCGGACGGCGATTTCATCTCGTCGCTGATGGAACCGGTCTCGGAGCCCGGCAAGTTCGCGAACTGGATCGCGCCGCCGAAAGTCGGCATCGACAACAAGCCCGGCGACTTCGAATACGTGAAGATCGCGGCGTGAGGACTCTCAACTCGTCATGGCCGGGCTTGACCCGGCCATCCACGTCTTTCCGACTTCAAAGTAAGACGTGGATCACCGGGACAAGCCCGGTGATGACGACTGGATATGTTGAACGGTCATGACGACAACCGAACTCCTGAAGCAACATCTCATCGACCCGGAAATATGCATTCGCTGCAACACCTGCGAAGAGACATGTCCGGTCGATGCGGTGACGCATGACGGCAACAACTATGTCGTCGACGCGAGCATCTGCAATCACTGCATGGACTGCATTTCGCCGTGCCCCACGGGGTCGATCGACAACTGGCGCGTGGTGACGAAGGCTTATTCCCTCGAAGAGCAATATTCGTGGGAAGAACTGCCGAAGCAGGAAGAGGTCGCGACGGCGGCTGCGGGCGAGGGCGCTGCGGTCGAGGCACTGGAGGATGAAGTCTCACGGCTGCTCGAAGAAGCCCGCAAGGGTCTCGGCGGCAAGCCGGTCGCGCCGCATTCCGCCAGCAAGCCGACGGTCAATCTCTACAATCGCTCCAAGCCCGCGACTGCGACCGTCACTGGAAATTTCCGTCTGACCGATGCGGCTGCGGATTCGGACGTGCGGCATATCATTCTGGATTTGGGCGACCAGAAATTTCCGGTGCTGGAGGGCCAGAGCATCGGCATCGTCGCGCCCGGCACCGATGAGAACGGCAAACCGCATGTCGCTCGGCTCTATTCGGTGGCGTCGCCGCGCGGCGGCGAGAAGCCGAACACCAACAATCTCGCGCTCACCGTGAAGCGTGAGGACAAAGGCGTTTGCTCGAATTATCTCTGCGATCTGCCGCGCGGTGCGAAACTTGAGATCACCGGGCCGTTCGGCGCGACCTTCCTGATGCCGGATGATCCCGCTGCAAATATCATCATGATCTGCACCGGCACGGGCTCCGCGCCATTCCGTGGCTTCACCGAACGCCGCCGCCGTGCCATGCCCGATGCGCCGGGACGGTTGCTGCTGTTCTTTGGCGCGCGGCGTCCGGAGGAACTGCCGTATTTCGGGCCGCTGCAAAAGGTCCCGGAAAAACTGCTCGGCAAATACTTCTGCTACTCGCGCGTGCCGGACCAGCCGCGCGTCTATGTGCAGGATCGTATCCGCTCTGAGATGGCGCAGATCGCCGCGCTGCTGCGCGACGACAAGACCCACGTTTATATTTGCGGGCTGAAGGGTATGGAGAGCGGCGTCGATGAAGCCTTTGCCGATGCCTGTCGCTCGGCGTCGATCGACTGGTCGGCGCTCAAGCCGCAGATGCGCGAGAGCGGCCGCTATCACGTCGAGACGTACTGACCGCGATCAATCTGGCTGCGTGTCGACCAACTCGGTGACATCCGGCATTTTGAGCCAGGCGTGACGGCGTGACGCCCAGCACAGCAGGGACGGCGGCGCGAACGACGCGTCGGCAAAACAACCGGCGGCGATCGCAACGTCGTCCGGCTGTATTTCAAGAAGAGTGAATACGTTGGTGCCGCAGGTCGGGCAGAAATGTCCCTCGCCCCATCGCCCGGAATCGGACGTATAGCGATAGGCCTTGTGCTCACCCGAAACCGACATCGCGGATATCGGATAGACGGCCGCGTAACTGAACACGCTGCCGCTGCCGCGCTGGCAGGACTTGCAACTACACGCGTAGACACCCGACGGCTCGCCTGTCACGGCGACCGACAATTGCCCGCACACGCATTTCGCAGTGCGCGTCGCCACGACTTACTCGCCCGAGACCGGCAGGCTGAGGTTCGCGTAGACGATACCGCCATCGACCGCGATGGCATTGCCGACGACATAGTCACCAGCGCGCGACGCGAGGTAGATTGCGATGCCTGCCATATCCTCCGGCGTGCCGATACGCTTTGACGGGATCGCCTTCGCGATCGTGTCGCCGTGATCGCGTGCCGCCGTGTTCATGTCTGACTCAAACGCGCCGGGGCAGATCGCCGTGACATTAATGTTGTCCTTAATCAGCTTGGCGGCCATGCGGCGCGTGAGATGGATCACCGCCGCCTTGCTCGCCTGATAGGAATAGGTTTCCATCGGATTGACCGACAGGCCGTCGATCGATGCGATATTGATGACCTTGCCGGGCTTCTCCTTTGTGGCGGCGGCGCGCAGCGGCTTGGCCAGCGCCTTGGTCAGGAAGAACAGCGACTTCACATTCAGATTCATCACCTTGTCCCAGCCGGCTTCCGGGAATTCGTCGAAGGCCGCGCCCCAGGCCGCGCCTGCGTTGTTGACGAGAATATCGATCTTCGGCTCGCGCTTGATTAACTCTGCGGCCAGCTTCTCGCAGCCAGCGACGGTGGACATGTCGATCGGCAGCGCGATGCATTCGCCGTCATAGGCGGCGGTCAGTTCCTTGGCGGTTTCCTCGCAGGGACCGGCCTTGCGCGCGGTGATGTAAACCTTCGCCGCGCCCTGCGCGAGAAAGCCCGAGGCAATCATCTTGCCGATGCCGCGCGAACCGCCGGTGACGACCGCGACGCGGCCTTTCAGTGAAAACAGATCCTTGAACATGGTGCCTCCTGTTGCTTTGGCGGCGATATAGCGCCAGCAGCAAGAGCGGTGTCAAGGAATGGCCGATTGCGCGGTCTGTTTGAAACGCGTTTCAGGCCGCATCCACCCGGCGGAAACCGTTCCACATCGCGGTGGCGGCGCCCGACGTCAGCACCGACAGGAAACGCGTGTTCTGGTAGTTGCCGTTCAGCGAAATGCGCGGCAGCGCGGTGAGATGTTCGGCGTTCTCGGCGAACACCATGCCGGGACGCGTGGTCACGGCGGTTGCGAATCCAAGCTCGCGCGCCATGGCGAATTCGCGTGCCGCGGCGGCGGTCCTGTCGCCGTAGGGATATGCGAAATGCAGCGCGGGTCTCTGCAACTCGGTTTCGATCCGCTCGCGGCTGACGCGCATCTCGTGCGCGGCATCGGCCTCGCTGTCCCGCGCCAGGTTGCAGTGGCTGATTGTATGCGCGCCGATGGTGACCAGCGGGTCGGGGGCAAAGGATCGCAGCTCAGCCCACGACATGCACAACTCGCGCACGATCGCTGTATCGTCGACGCCGTGCCGCGCACACAGATCGCTGACGGCGTGCTGGACGTCCCTGTCGTTCGGGAGCATGCGCAGCCAGTCGTGGATCTGGTTGAACGCCTGCTGCTTGGCGGCGGGGTCGCCTGCGTCAAGCCGCTGCACTGCGCCGTCTCGCGTTATCTCTACAATGCCGGCCTTGGCGATGACGCGCTCCAGCGCCACCCACCACAGTCGCCCGTTGCCTTCGGCGAAATCGCTGGCGACGTAGACTGTGAACGGTGCATTCTGGTCGCGCATCACCGGCAGCGCGTGGTCGCGGTTGTCGCGATAGCCGTCGTCGAACGTAAAGCAGGCGAAGCGGCTGGCGAAGTCGCGCTCCCTCATTCGGCGGTGTGCTTCGTCCATGGAAACGATATCCACGCCGAGCGCGCGCACATGCGACAGCACTTCGCGCAGAAAGTCCGGCGTGATTTCGAGATGCCGGTTGGGCTGGAACATATCGTCGCGGGCCGGGCGGACGTGATGCAGCATGAAGATGGTGCCGACGCCCGCCAGGATCGGCCGCAGCACATGGTGCGCGCCGGTGAAGTACAGCGCGTCGAGGCCGGCGCGAATGACGTTATTGCGAAGCTGCTTCATGGCGATGGCCCGGGCGATCCCGAAGGATCCGGCTCCGAGATGTGGCAGAAACGGTTGAACAAACGGTTATCCGGATGGCTGAAACGGCCGTCATTGGCTGGAAACCGGCCTGCGCCCGGGACACCGCAGCCGCGTTCATTTCCAGTTTGACACCTCGGCAAGGGTTTGTTTTGTCTGCATTCTGTCAGGTAAAGGTCCGGGATGAGCCGCTTAGCGAGTTGGGCACGTAAATGGTGGCCAGGGTTGATTCCCCTGGTGCTTCTGTGGATCGCTGCGATCTGGACCGGTACCGCGCCTCTCGAGGCGGACCTTGCCGCGCGCTCGACCCGCGCTCTGAAGGATACGGTGCTCGACAAGACCCGGATCGCGGTGTCCGGCCGTGACGTCAAACTGTCGGCGGATGCGTTTTCGGAGGAGGGCCGGCGCAGCGCGGCGTCGCAGGTCGAGGCCGTCACCGGCGTGCGGCTGGTCAACGACAACACCAGCCTGATCCCCGAAGCCAAGCCGTTTGCCTGGTCGATCGAGCGCGACGTGGTGCGCGTGACGCTCAGTGGCAACACGCCGTTACCGGCGATCAAGGCCAAACTGATGGAGGCGGCCCGCGCGTCGCTCAAGGGCACCGAGATTTCGGACAGGATGACGATGGCGCGCGGCGCGCCGCCGCGGTTCGACAACGCCGCGCTGCTGCTGATCGATCAGGTCGGCAAGCTCAAGGACGGCAAGATCACACTCAGCGACACCAGTGTCAGCCTGACCGGCATGGCGCGCGAAATCGGCAGCCGCGAAGCGATCCTGGCCGCGCTGAAAAACCTGCCCGAAGGTTTTTCGGTGAAGGAGAATGCGATCAAGGCACCGCCTTACGTCTTCCAGGCGAACAAGGACCCGGTGGCGAATACGGTCACGCTCGCGGGTTACGTGCCGGACAACGCCGTGCACGCAGCCATCGTCGCAGCGGTCGGCCGCAAGTTCTTCTCCGAGAAGCTGGTGGACAATCTCAAGGCCAGCGTCGGCGCGCCGCAGGGATTCCAGAACGCGGTGGTGGCCGGGCTCGGCGCGCTGTCGCGGGTCTCGACCGGGTCGCTGGTGATCTCGGATCGCGAAGTGAAGCTGTCGGGTGACGCGCTTTACGCGGTCGCGGCCGACCAGATCCGCGGCGGCATCGGCGGCGAGTTGCCGCAGGGCTGGACCGCGAAAGCCGAGGTTTCCGTCAAGCCGGTCGCCAGCGCGGTCGATCCCACCGTCTGCCAGCAATTGTTCTTCGAACTGCTGGCCAAGGCGAAAATCAGGTTCGATTCCGGCCGCGCGACCATCGACAAGGATTCCATGGGGCTTCTCGACAAGCTCATCGAGACGGCGCTGCGCTGTCCAACCGCGACTATCGAAGTCGCCGGCCATACCGACAGCGACGGCGACACCAACGGCAACGTCGCGCTGTCCGAGAAGCGCGCGCAGGCGGTGGCGGACTATCTGATCAAGGCCGGCCTGCCGACGGACAGGCTGAAAGCGGTGGGCTACGGCAGTTCGCAGCCAGTCGCCGCCAACGATACCGACGAAGGCAAGGCCAAGAACCGGCGCATCGATTTCGTGGTGAAATGAGCATGATCTGCTGCGGGCAAAAGCGTCATCCTGAGGTGCGAGCTCTTGCGAGCCTCGAAGGATGTCGCTCGGTCATGCCGTCGCCCTTCGAGGCCTTCGCTACGCTACGGCACCTCAGGGTGACGGCATCAGGTCATAAGGACGACACTCCATGATCTACCTTGCGACATTCAACTGGGGCTGGTTGCTGGCATCGGGCGTGGCCGGTCTCGCGATGGGATGGATCGCCGTCGTGCATCGCGGGCAAGGCTGGACGACGGTCACGCTGCGCAAGGTCGTGGTGCTGATCGCGGGACTGGTTCTGGCCTCGGTGTTTCATCTGGCTCCTGGCCGCTTCGGCTATTGGCTGGACCTCGGTCTCATGATGCTGGCGGCCTACGTCGCCGGCTGTGCTGTCGGCTCGTGGTTGCGCCACCTCGTGGTCTCGCGTCATACGCCGGCCGGCGGCTGACGCGTGAACGATCTGGCGTCGCATTTCCGGATGCTGGGCCATTACAATGCGTGGGCGAACGCCCGGCTGTACGATGCTGCGTCCCGTCTCGATGAAACGCGGTACAGGGCGGATCGCGGTGCCTTCTTCAAGTCCGTCCATGGCACCCTGAATCATCTGCTGGTTACCGATCGCATCTGGATGAAGCGGTTTACCGGCGACGGTGATGCCCCGGACCGGCTCGATGCGATCCTGTTCGAGGCCTTCGATGCGCTTCGTGCCGCCCGTGCCGCGGAGGACGCCCGGATCGTGGCCTATGTCGATGGTCTCGATGAGGCGCGGATTGCCGGAACGATTTCCTACCGCCGCGTCTCCGGTCCCGAACAGTTCGTGCAGCAACGGGCGCCTGCCCTGGCGCACTGGTTCAATCACCAGACCCACCACCGTGGTCAGACTCATGCGCTTTTGACAGGGCTCGGGCAGCCGGCCACTGAACTGGACCTGCTGTTTTTCCAGCGTGAGCAGGCCAAAGCGGCGTCATCGGCCTGACACCTTCGCGACGCATTGCGGTACGGAAGGAAACGGTATTGTTAATGGTATTCCGGACCCGTGAAGGGGTTCAAATCCGCGTTGCCGGCCTCGCGGTTGCACGGCCGGTCTGCTAGGACATCATTCTGGTGCGATTGATCGAATTTTGAGGTCTGGATGCTGGAGACACTTCGCGGGGCCATCGCGTACATGCGCGAGAAGCAAATCCTGCACAAGCTTGGTGTTGCGATCAGCATCGCGATTATCGCGACCGCCTGCTACATCCTCTATCACATGCTTCAGGGTCTCGACGTCGATGACCTCTATGAAGCATTGCGCGAAACCGAAATCCGCACCGTTGCGCTGGCCGGGCTTTGCGTCGCCGCCGGCTATTTCACGCTGACGTTCTATGACCTGTTTGCGCTGCGCGCGATCGGCCGCAACGATGTTCCGTACCGGGTTGCCGCCTTCGCCGGCTTCACCAGCTATTCCATCGGTCACAATGTCGGAGCCAGTGTCTTCACCGGCGGCGTGGTGCGCTACCGCGTCTACTCCGCCTGGGGCCTTTCGGCGGTCGATGTCGCCAAGGTCTGCTTTCTCGCCGGATTGACGTTCTGGCTCGGCAACGCCGCGGTGCTGGGTCTCGGCGTCGCCTATCATCCGGAGGCGGCGGCTTCCATCGACAAGCTGCCGGTCTGGCTCAATCGCGCCGCAGCGGTCTGCATTCTCATCGGATTGACGGCCTATGTGGCGTGGGTCTGGATGAAACCGCGGGAAGTCGGCCGCGGCAGTTGGACCGTCACTCTTCCCGGCGGTCCGCTGACGTTGCTGCAGATCGTGATCGGCATCGTCGATCTCGGCTTCTGCGCACTGGCGATGTACATCCTCGTTCCCGACGAGCCCCATGTCGGTTTCGTCGTGGTCGCGGTGATCTTCGTGTCGGCGACGCTGCTCGGTTTCGCCAGCCATTCGCCGGGCGGACTCGGCGTGTTCGATGCCGCGATGCTGGTCGGCCTGTTCCAGTTCGACCGGGAAGAACTGCTGGCCGGCATGTTGCTGTTCCGTGTGCTGTACTATCTCGTGCCGTTCATGCTTTCTGTCATCTTGCTCTCGCTTCGGGAGCTTATTGTCGGTCTTCGGGCGAAGCGGGTGACCGCAGCGCTGCAAAGGCTCGACGAAGCCGCGAAGCCCACCCCGGGATCGCCTCGTGGATCGGGATCTCCGGTCTCGTAATACGCGCTCGCGAAACAGGTATGGCGCATGACGGTGACATCCCCCAATTCAAGTTTCGCGCCGTGGCCGGATCGGTTGCGGCGGTCGGCGATCATCCTGATCGCGACCGCACTTGGCCTCGCCGCGTCGGTGGTGTTCGGCGGCCTGACGTTGCCGCAGGCCGGATTGATATTCATTGTGATTGCTGGCGCGGCGTTGGTGCCGTGGCATCTGCATCAGTCTGTCCCCACCAGCGAAGACATGATCGGCGCGCGGCCCGCTGAAACGCCGGTAGTGCAGGCGCTGGTCGGCGGAATGCCGGACGCGGCGGTGCTGCTGGATCGCGCCGGACGCGTGCTGCATTTCAATACTGCTGCGGGACAGCTGGCGCCGGCCTTGCGCAAGAACGAACTGGCGCTATTCGCGCTGCGCTCGCCCGAGATCATCGCCGCACTTCGCGAGGCCATCGCCACCCGCCAGCCGCAACGCGCCAGCTATGTCGATCACGTTCCCATCGATCGCTGGATGGAATTGATCGTGACGCCGCTGTCGCTGCCGACCGCGTTCGGCGGCAGCGAATATTGCATTCTGATGACGTTCCACGACCAGACCCCGCTGCGCCGGGTCGAGGAAATGCGCGCAGACTTCGTCGCCAATGCGAGTCACGAGTTGCGCACGCCGCTGGCGGCGCTGTCGGGTTTCATCGATACGCTGCAGGGCCCGGCGCGCGAGGATCCGAAAGCGCGCGAGCGCTTCCTCGGCATCATGCATACACAGGCGACGCGCATGGCGCGGCTGATCGACGATCTCCTGTCGCTGTCGCGGGTCGAACTGAGTGCGCATGTGCGTCCCGAGAAGCTGGTCGATGTCGTGCCGCTGGTGCATCAGG
Organism: Afipia massiliensis; assembly: GCF_014203115.1. Taxonomy (GTDB): domain Bacteria; phylum Pseudomonadota; class Alphaproteobacteria; order Rhizobiales; family Xanthobacteraceae; genus Afipia; species Afipia massiliensis. Next base: position 352,434 of record NZ_JACHIJ010000003.1, read on the forward strand.
TGATCGACGGCCTCGAGCCGCTGGCGAGCGAACGGCAGGTCGCCATCGAGATCGAACTGCCGCCGGCGCCTGTGCTGATCGCAGGCGATACCGAAGAATTGCTGCGGGTGTTCGAGAACCTGATCGAAAATGGTCTCAAGTACGGTGCGTCCGGCGGCCGCGTGATGGTGTCGCTGACCGAGCCTGTGCCTGATGATGCGACCGGTGAAGTTCGTTTCGCGGTGCGCGATTTCGGTCCCGGCATTCCGCCCGAGCATCTGCCTCGGCTGACCGAGCGGTTCTATCGTGTCGATGCCGGCGACAGCCGTGCGCAGGGCGGCACCGGCCTCGGTCTGTCACTGGTCAGGCACATCCTCATTCGTCATCGCGGTCGGCTGCTGATCGAGAGCGTGTTCGGACACGGTGCGACCTTCACCGCATGCTTCCCGGCGACCAAGTCCGCGATGACAGCGGCGAAGGAATAGGGGCATGATCCCGAAAAGTGGGAACCGGTTTTCGGACACGATCATGCCCGTCTAGAAGAGCGATGGCGCAGCCGCAGTTTCGCCGTACGTTCACAAAGCCGCCATTTGCATCGAAGTCCGCCGCCACTTCGCAACAAAAAAGCCTCATCGGTTCGATGAGGCTTTTTCGCGTCGTATGTTGCTCGAAGCGTTGAGCTTTCGCCTACTTTGTCGGCCGCGAGGTGCGGCGCCGGTCGCTCGCCGGCTGATAGGCGACGCGCGAGTGATGCGCGCAGTAAGGCAGACTGTTGAGGGCCTTGCCGCCGCAGAAAAAGAAGTCCGCGCTGCCTGGATCGCCGACCGGCCAATGGCAGGTGCTTTCATTCAGTTCCAGCAGACTCAACCGCTGGCTCATCGGCACCACGTTGTCGTACGCGATCGGATCGGGTTCGGCCTCGACGTCAAACGCGTGGGCGAGCGCGGTATTGCCGCGCGACACCGGGCGGCTGATCCGCATCATGTGCTGCGCGGGCCGCGCTGCCTTGCGCTGCCGCGGCGCCGCCGATGAGGGGCTCTTGGCGCGGCCGGACAAGCCCAGTCGGTGCACCTTGCCGATCACGGCGTTGCGGGTGATGTTTCCGAGTTCAGCGGCGATCTGGCTTGCCGAAAGTCCGGCTTCCCAAAGCTTCTTCAACTGCTCAACGCGATCGTCGGTCCAGCTCATTACCGTCATCGCACTCTTCCTTTTGGTATCGCGCCGGCCATTTTTGACGCGGCGTCGCGATTGCAAACCGTCCAAAATCCCTGTCGGCAGAATCCCTTAGCCCTCGCCGGTTGCATGAAAAGCGACCGGGCGTTTACGCCGTACCGAAGACAAGCAAGGATCAGAACTGCCGCACGAGATGTCGTACCCAACGTCAGGAATGCTACAATATGCCGTGACTCACGCGCAAGAGTCGGCCGTTGCGCGTCCACATGTTCCGGCTAGAAAGCAAATAAATTCGGTCATTGTGCGTCGCCTGCAAATGACGTTTTCCTGGCTGAGATGGGTGCCGAGGCGCTGGAACAGGTCGGAAAATGCTGGTTTTTCGCTTATCGCAGCGACAAACGGGCGCTCGTTTGAGGTCCGGAAGAGCGGGCGTGGATTGACACCACACCTCTCACCAATAGAATAACCGCCGCGTGCCGCCTTTTCGGGCGGCACGTTTCGTTTCCGGGGCAGGCAACTGAGCGACAAGCGCTGACGCGATCGCGATGCTGTTGGCCCATACCCTCGATCAGGTCGCCATGAGCCACACAGCCAAGCCGCATCTCGACTCTCACATGTTGCCGGTTTTTGCCCGCGCCGACGTCGCTTTCGAGCGCGGTGAGGGCCCGTGGCTGATCGCAACCAACGGCGACCGCTATCTCGATTTCACCAGCGGTGTCGCGGTGAATGCGCTTGGCCATGCCCATCCGCATCTGGTCGCTGCAGTGCAGGAGCAGGCCGCGAAGCTGTGGCATGTCTCGAATCTTTTCACGATTCCGGAAGGCGAGCGGCTCGCGACGCGGCTGTGTGATGCAAGCTTCGCCGACGTGGCGTTCTTCTGCAACTCCGGCGCGGAAGCGATGGAAGCGTGCATCAAGATGGCGCGCAAGTTTCAGGCGGTGAATGGCAGGCCGGAACGCTACCGGCTCATTACGTTTGAAGGCGCATTCCACGGCCGCACGCTCGCGACGCTCGCCGCGGGCGGCCAGCAGAAATATCTCGAAGGTTTCGGGCCGCGTGTTGAAGGCTTCGACCAGGTGCCGCTCGGCGATCTCGAAGCGACCAAGAAGGCAATCGGTCCGCATACCGCAGGCATCCTGATCGAGCCCTGGCAGGGCGAGGGTGGCGTACGCGCCGCGGATCCCGCGTTCTTCCGCGCGCTGCGGCAGCTCTGTGACGACAACAAACTCGTTCTGGTGTTCGACGAAGTGCAGACCGGCATGGGCCGCACCGGCAAACTGTTCGCCCATGAATGGACCGGCGTCACGCCTGACATCATGGGTCTGGCGAAGGCGCTTGGCGGCGGATTTCCGATGGGCGCGTGCCTTGCCACTGTCGACGCTGCAGCCGGCATGACGCCGGGTACACACGGTTCGACCTTCGGCGGCAATCTGCTCGCTGCGGCGGCAGGTAACGCCGTGCTCGATGTGATGCTGGCGCCGAAGTTCTTTGAGAGCGTTCAGCGCTCGTCGCTGGTGCTGAAACAGAAGCTCGCATCGATCGTCGATCGCTATCCCGACGTGGTCGAAGAAGTCCGTGGCGAAGGCCTGCTGATCGGCCTCAAGGCCGTGATTCCGGCGGGTGATCTCGTCGGCGCGCTGCGCGATGAGAAACTGCTCACAGTCGGAGCCGGTGAAAACGTCGTGCGGCTGCTGCCGCCGCTGATTGTCTCCGAGGCGGAGATCGATGATGCAGTGTCGCGCATCGAGCGCGTCTGCACGAAGTTCACGCGGACGTCGGCGCGGCGCGAGGCGGTATAATGACGACGTCTCCCCGACATTTCCTCGATCTGTTTGACGTGCCCACCAAGGAGTTGCGTGCGATCCTCGACGCCAGCGTGGCGATGAAGAACAAGCGCAAGGCCGGCGATATGTCGAGCAAGCCGCTTGAGGGCAAGACGCTGGCCATGATCTTCGACAAGCCGTCAACACGTACCCGCGTGTCGTTCGATGTCGGCATGCGTCAGCTCGGCGGCGAGGCCATCATGCTGACCGGCGCTGAAATGCAGCTCGGGCGCGGCGAAACTATCGCCGATACCGCCCGGGTGCTCTCGCGTTTCGTCGATGCCATCATGATCCGGATTCTCAACCATGAGGCGCTGACCGAGCTTGCGGCGCATGCGACCGTGCCTGTGATCAACGGACTGACCCGGCGCTCGCATCCCTGTCAGGTGATGGCTGACGTCATGACGTTCGAAGAACATCTCGGCCCGATCAAGGGACGCACCGTGGCGTGGACCGGCGACGACAACAACGTGCTGGCGTCGTGGGCGCATGCCGCGGAGCGGTTCGGTTTCAATCTGCGTGTCGCGACGCCGCCGGAACTGGCGCCGAACAAGCTGCTGAAAGACTGGATCAAGACCACGGGTGCGCCGATCGTGCTCGGCACCAAGGCCGAAGAAATGGTGCGCGGTGCAGATTGCATCGTCACCGACACCTGGGTGTCGATGGGCGACAAGGATGGCGAACATCGGCACAATCTGCTGAAGCCCTATCAGGTCAACGCCAAGCTGATGTCGCTGGCCAATCCCGGCGCCATTTTCATGCACTGCCTGCCGGCGCATCGCGGCGACGAAGTCACCGACGAGGTGATCGACGGCCCGCAGTCGGTGGTGTTCGACGAGGCGGAAAATCGCATGCACGCGCAGAAGGGCATTCTGGCCTGGTGCTTGCGCGCGATTGACTGAGTGTGTTCGGTGCCCGTGACCTCATCCCGGGTGCTTATTTGCAGCCTTTCGCGCACTTCGGGCCGGACGTCACTGTTCCCGATCCGCTCCCTTTTTTGCGGAACGAAGCACCCTATATGGGGCGGATACCCTGCTTGACCCACCATTGCCCTGGGGCCGAAAGTCAGACCGATATGGTTTGAGCTTTCACTGCGGCAATCCGGTTCCTCCTGACAAGAATGCGCCTGACATGACTCTCGAAAGCCAAATTCGTGCCCCCTCCGCAACGCCGGTGGACGATGCCGTGCTGCCCTTCGATGTAAGTGCGCTTGATGTGCGCGGCCGGCTGACGAAGATGGGCCCGGCGCTCGATGAGATTCTCACCAAGCACGATTATCCCGCGCCGGTCGGCAAGCTGCTCGGCGAAGCCATCGTGCTTACGACGCTGCTCGGTTCGACACTCAAGTTCGAGGGCCGCTTCATCCTGCAAACCCAGACCGACGGCCCGGTGTCGCTGATCGTTGTCGATTTTCAGGCGCCCGATCGCCTGCGTGCTTATGCCCGTTACGATGCCAGCAAGCTCAAGGCAGGCCAGGACTCTGCAGCGCTGCTCGGCCACGGCCACCTTGCCATGACCATCGATCAGGGCGCTGACATGAGCCGCTATCAGGGGCTCGTGGCGCTGGAGGGCGGCAATCTGGAAGACGCCGCGCATGAGTATTTCCTGCGCTCCGAGCAGATTCCAACGCGGGTGCGGCTCGCGGTCGGTGAGGAGTTTCGCGGGGGCGATGGGCCGAAGCATTGCTGGCGCGGCGGCGGCATGCTGATGCAGTTCTTGCCGAAGGCGCCCGAGCGTGCGCGGCAAGCCGATCTGCACCCCGGCGACGCGCCGGAAGGCGCGGTCGCTCACGACGTGCCTGAGGATGACGCCTGGGCCGAGAGCCGCGCGCTGTTCGGCACCATCGAGGACGTCGAACTGATCGATCCCGACCTGTCGGGAGAGCGGTTGTTGTTCAGGCTGTTTCACGAGCGCGGCGTGCGAGTGTTTCCGGTGCAGGCGATCCGCGCGCAGTGCTCATGCTCGCGCGAGGCGGTGGCCGGAATGCTGGGCAGCTTCACGCCGAAGGACCGCGCCGACATGGTCGAGAACGGCAAGGTGGTCGTGACCTGTGAGTTCTGCAGCTCGGTCTACGAATTCACGCCGGACGAGGCGGGCGTGGTCCCGGAGCAGAAGGCCGCCGAAAGTTAATTCAGCGTCCGCTTGTAGTTCGGGCTATCGAGTGAGAACGCGGGGATGTCGATCTCGAACGGCTCGCCGCTTTCTGTCACCATCTGATAGCTGCCGGTCATGAATCCGGACGGCGTCTGCAGCGGAACTCCGCTGGTGTATTCGAACCGTTCGCCGGGTTCGAGCACGGGCTGCTCCCCCACCACGCCTTCGCCGCGAACCTCCTGGCTGCGGCCTGCGCCGTCGGTGATGATCCAGTGCCGCGTCTTGAGCTGGACGGTTTCGGTTCCGGAATTGACGATGGCAATCGTGTACGCCCAGAAGTACCGGCTATCCTCTGCGGACGAGCGCTCGGGAAGGAAGTTCGGTTCGACGATGACTTCAATCTGGCGAGTCACGGCGCGGTACATGGGATCAGTCCATATTCGGGGCGTAGAATAACAGACCCCGTGCTCCTTGCGTAGGCATTGAACATCGTATTTTGCAGGCGGTCTGCACAGGATACGAAATGGGGCCGATCATTGTTTCAACATCGTTGTCATTCAGCATTCTCGACGCGGCCTGTCCAATGGAATCCCTGCAATTTGCGGGCCGCCTCGATCTTCCATAGAATTAGAGTGTGTGCCGGCCTCCCGACGGAACTGCACTGAAACGGACTGGACTCGTATGACGTTCGTGACGACCGATCAGGCTGTCGTGAAAGCACCTGCCGTAAAGGTCACGGTTCTTCCGGTTGCGGCCGGCGAACGCGAATTGCGTCTCGATCTGTTTCGCGGCATGGCGCTGTGGCTGATCTTCATCGATCATCTTCCGCCGAATATCCTGACCTGGTTCACCATTCGCAACTACGGCTTTAGCGACGCCACCGAGATCTTCATTTTCATCTCGGGCTACACGGCGGCATTCGTATACAGCCGGGCAATGCTCGATCGCGGTTTCGTGGTGGCGAGCGCGCGCATCTTCAAGCGCGTATGGCAAATCTACGTCGCGCATGTTTTTCTGTTCACGATCTACCTTGCCGAAATCTCCTATATCGCGACAAAGTTCGACAACCCGCTCTATGCGGAAGAAATGGGAATTCTGGATTTTCTCAAGCAGCCCGACGTGACGATCGTCCAGGCGCTGCTGCTGAAATTCCGGCCCGTCAACATGGACGTACTGCCGCTCTACATCGTGCTGATGATCTTTCTGCCGTTGATCATCTGGCTGATGCAGCGAAAGGCGGATCTGGCGTTGGCACTGTCGGTATTGCTTTACGCCATCACATGGGAGTTCGATCTTGCGCTTCCGGCCTATCCGAACGGGACATGGTTCTTCAATCCGTTCGCCTGGCAGTTGCTGTTCGTGTTCGGCGCGTGGTGCGCGCTCGGCGGGGCGAAGCGAATGGGCCGTATCCTGTCCTCCGACATCACGCTCTGGCTTTGCATCGCCTATCTCGTGTTCGCATTCTGTGTGACGCTGACCTGGCATGTGCCGCGGTTGAATATCTTCATGCCGCGCTGGCTGGAAAGCTGGATGTATCCGATCAACAAGACCGACCTCGATGTGCTCCGCTTTGCCCATTTTCTGGCATTGGCGGCGATTACGGTGCGGTTCATTCCCGCCGACTGGCCGGGCTTGAAATCGATATGGCTCCGCCCGGTGATCCGGTGCGGCCAGCATTCGCTGGAGATATTCTGTCTCGGGGTCTTTCTCGCATTTGCGGGACATTTCGTCCTTGCTGAAGTCTCCGGCGGGGCATGGATGCATTTCCTTGTCAGCGTTGCGGGGGTCGTCATCATGTCTGCCGCGGCGTCGTTGTTTTCGTGGTACAAGAGCGAAACGAGCAAGAGCGACAAGCGTGCGAAAGCCGCGGAAAGCGACGCCGACCTTGCCGGAGGCGGGTCATGAAAGCACTACTGGTTGCAGGTCTGTTTGCGGCTCTCCTGGTGACGGCTCCGTCGCGCGCCGAGGACGCTCCCGGCTGCGCGGTGCCGGCCTATCTCCTGGCGACCGAGAGCGCGCTTCCGAAAGTCGCCGATGCGATCAAGACACGGAAGCGGCTGGACATCCTTGTCGCCGGCAGCGGCTCCTCGACATTGCCTGGATCTGACGGCGCGAGCATGTCGTATCCCTCTCGTCTGGAGGCTGCGCTGCGCGAAGCTCTTGCGGGCGTGACCGTCAATGTCAGGACCGAGTTGCGGCCGAAGAAAACCGCTGCGGAGGCCGCGCAGGGTTTCGGCCAGATGATGGACAAGCTGCCGCCGGATCAGAAACCGGATCTGGTGATCTGGCAGACCGGCACTGTCGATGCGATACGCTCGGTCGATCCCGACGACTTTCGAACGGCACTCGACGCCGGGGTCGAGGCATTGCAGAAATCTGGTTCCGACGTGCTCTTGATCAATCTCCAGTACAATCCACGTATGGAAACGATGCTCTCGGTTGGGCCGTATAACGATACGATGCGGGTCGTCGCGCAGCAGTACGAGGTGCCGATGTTCGACCGGTTTTCGATCATGCGGCACTGGAACGATGCCGGTGATTTCGACCTTTTCGGTTCGGTCCACGGATACGGAATGGCGAAACGTGTCCACGATTGTATCGGCCGTGCGTTGGCGGCCATGGTCGTGGAAGCGTCGCGCATCAACCCGGCGGAGCTCAGGATTCAACGTTGATGCGTTTCAGTATGCGTTCTGTGGGTGTGGCGGCGATGCTGTTTGGCTCGCTCGCAGCGCGCTCCGCTTTGGCGCAGGCCACGCCGTCGGACGCTGCTTCACCGCAAAAAAGTCAAAAGGGTCTTGCCACCAAAGCTGTCGAAGCGGCGAAGAGCGCGGCCAGCACTGCGGGAGATATTTTCACCCGCGTGCCGTGCCTGCCTGCCAAGGGATTGAAGGACATTTCGGGATCGCTGCCTCGGGTTGCGCGGCGGATCGCTGCGGATGAACCGGTCACCATCGTCGCGTTCGGCTCCTCCACCACGGTCGGATTCGGCACGTCATCGCCGGCCTATACCTATCCGAACCGGCTTGCCGATCAGTTGCGCCGGAAATTCCCGACGTCCGACATCACGATCATCAATCGCGGCATGGGCGGACAGGATGCGCCCGAAATGATGAAGCGGTTCGATGCCGCCGTTCTCGATGCGGACCCCGATCTCGTGATCTGGCAACTCGGCACCAACACCGTCGTCAAGGGCAACGCCAGCGACATTGCCGCTACCGCAGCGTTGGTGGAAGACGGCATCGCGCGCCTTCAGGCCCGCGGCATCGATGTCGTGCTGATCGATCCGCAATATGTGCCGGCGGTGACTGCAAAAACCGAGAACGCCGGGAGGATGGTGAAGCTGATCGGCGAAGTCGCCAGGCTCAAGAACGTATCGGTGTTTCCACGTTTCGAAGTCATGCGGCAATGGCACGAGGACGAGAAAATGCCATTCGACAAGTTCGTGATCGGTGACGGCCTGCACATGAACGACTGGGGTTACGCCTGCTTTGCTCAGCTGCTCGGCGACACCATCATCAAGTCGGTCGGGCAGGTAAAGGCCGGCGTCAACATTCCGAGCAATGTCATGACATATCGGCCGATGTAGGTACCCAACAGGCTCTCATGCGTGGAGTTATCCACGCATGAGATGAAGCGTGCGTCACGCCTTCTCCAGCGCGGCGGTCAGATCCTCGATCAGATCGTCCTGATGCTCCAACCCTGCGGAGAAGCGGATGAACCCTTCGCTGATGCCGAGTTCGGCGCGCGCTTTCGGTGTCAGACGCTGGTGGGTCGTTGTCGCCGGATGGGTGACGATGCTTTTCGAATCGCCGAGGTTATTGGAAATGCGCGCCAGCTTCAGCGCGTTCAGCGTGCGGAACGCTGCCGCCTTGCCGCCCTTGACCTCGAAGCCGATCAGCGTCGAGCCCGCACGCATCTGCTTCTTCACGATCGCGGCCTGCGGATGATCGGCGCGGCCCGGATAGACCAGCCGCGAGATTTTCGGATGCTTTGCCAGCGCGTCGGCGATTGCGCCGGCCGTCTCGGTTTGCGCCTTGACGCGGATGCTCAGCGTCTCAAGGCCCTTCAGCAGCACCCAGGCGTTGAATGGCGACATCGCCGGACCGGTCTGGCGCAGGAACGTATGGATATGCTCCTGGATGAATGCCTCCGACGAGAGGATAACGCCGCCAAGGCAGCGGCCTTGACCGTCGATATGCTTGGTCGCTGAATAAACCACGACGTCCGCGCCGAGCGCGAGCGGGCTCTGCCAGATCGGTGTCGCGAACACGTTGTCCACGATCAGTCGCGCACCGCCGCGATGCGCGATTTCCGCGACAGCGCCGATGTCGACAACGTCGAGGGTCGGGTTGGTCGGGCTTTCGAGGAAGCACGACTTGGTATTCGGCCGCATCGCCTTCTGCCACTGATCGAGATCGTGGCCGTCCACCAAGGTGGACTCGATGCCGTAACGTGGCAGCAGGTCTTCCACGACGTAACGGCAGGAGCCGAACAGCGCCTTCGCTGCGACAACGTGATCGCCGGATTTCAGCGGAGCGAGAATTGCCGTGGTGACCGCGGCCATGCCGGTGGCGGTGGCGCGCGCGGCCTCGGCGCCCTCAAGTTCGACCATGCGCTGCTCGAACATCGATACTGTCGGATTCGAGAACCGCGAATACAGGAAACCGGGATCCGCGCCGGTGAACCGCGCTTCGCATTGCTCGGCGGTATCGTAGATGAACCCCTGCGTCAGGAACAGCGCCTCGGAGGTTTCGCCGTATTGCGAGCGCAGCGTGCCGGAATGCACGAGGCGGGTTTCAGGACGATAGTTGCGGGTCGGGGATGGCGGCTTGTTTCCGGAAGGATTGGCCGCAGGTGTTTTGGTCTCGGACATGTGCACTCCATCGTGGCCACCTCACGATGGACACAAAAAAACCGGCCTGGAAAAAATTTCCATTTCTGGAAAACAACCGGCCGGGATCACACTGTCCCCGGCCTGTTTAGCGAGTTATTTAACGTGGCTGCAAGCCGGCCGGCTCAAATGACCACGGGATAAGTCCTAGGCTTAATCCCGCATGGTCTTTCCGTCAAGCACCCCATCGGATAACCGATAAAATGCTTATTTTGCCGGATCATCTGGTAGCCGAGGACTAGCCCGTGGCCTTCACACTTGCCCCCGACGCGACAGGAATTCTGCCCGACCGCATGATTGCGGCGATGGCCGATGCCGGGCTGATCCTGCCCGAATATCCCTTCGTTGAAAGCCAGATCCAGCCGGCCAGTCTCGATCTGCGCCTCGGTTCGATTGCCTATCGCGTCCGCGCCAGCTTTCTGCCGGGACCGGACATGACGGTTGCCCAGCGCATCGACGAACTGAAGCTGCACGAGATCGATCTGTCCGATGGCGCGGTGCTCGAGACCAACTGCGTCTATATCGTGCCGCTGCTGGAAAGCCTTGCGCTGCCGCCGACAATTCAGGCCGCGGCAAATCCGAAAAGCTCCACCGGCCGCCTCGACGTGTTCACCCGCGTGATCGCCGACGGCACGCGCCGCTTCGACATGATTGCCGCCGGTTATCACGGCCCGCTCTATGCGGAGATCAGCCCCAAGACATTCCCGGTGTTGTTGCGCGAGGGATCGCGGCTGTCGCAGATCCGTTTCCGCACCGGTCATCCGTTGCTCGATGCCGATGAACTGCACGCGCTGCACGCAGCCGAGCGGCTGGTCGATAGCGACGAGGCCGATCTCGTCGGCGGCGTGGCGCTGAGCGTCGACCTGTCCGGTGAAGGTTCCGATGGTTTCGTTGGATACCGTGCGAAGCGCCACACCGGAGTGGTCGATGTCGATCGCCGCGCCGGATACACCGTGGGCGAGTTCTGGGAGCCGATCCGCGCGCGGCCGGATCGCAGCCTGATCCTCGATCCCGGCGAGTTCTACATTCTCGCATCCAAGGAAGCGGTGCAGGTGCCGCCGGATTTCGCTGCCGAGATGGTGCCGTTCGATCCGCTGGTCGGCGAATTCCGCGTGCACTATGCGGGCTTCTTCGATCCCGGCTTCGGCTATGCGGGTGCAGGCGGGCAGGGCTCGCGCGCGGTGCTGGAAGTGCGATCGCGCGAAGTGCCGTTCATTCTCGAACACGGCCAGATCGTCGGGCGGCTGGTCTATGAAAAAATGCTGTCGCGTCCCGACGCGCTCTACGGTCAGCGCATTGCGTCGAACTATCAGGGGCAGGGCCTCAAGCTGTCGAAGCATTTCCGGACGTAAGTTCCGCTCTGCGAATTAAGTCCTCTCGCCGCACATTTCTCCCATGTCGTCAGCGGCTCCCGGGCCTGCTTGCCGTTAGCATCCAAATACCGGATCATTCCTGAAAACAACGGGAGAGATCCCGGTAGGGATGAAACGCCATGGTTGCAGCCGCAAAAACGCCACGCGCCGAGATACCAGTTTCGACGACCGGATCAAAATCCGCAGTCGGTTTGATCGCGCCTGACACGTCGGGCATGAATTTCTATCGCGCCGATCCGATTCTCGCAGATCTGCTGCGTGTCCATCTGCCCGCTGCGCTGTTTCAGCATATCGAACCGCATCTCGATCGCCTCGGCGGGCTCGCCGGCGGCCACCTCGACGAGTGCGCACGTCTCGCCGACAAGCATGGCCCGGTGTTGCATCAGCGTGATCGCTTCGGCAACGACCGGCAATGGATCGAATATCATCCGGCCTATCGCGAACTTGAACGCGCGGCCTATGGCGAGTTCGGCATCCATGCGATGTCGCATCGCAAGGGCATTCTCGGCTGGTCCGACACCTATCCGGCCGTGGCCAAGCATGCCTTCACCTTCCTGTTCAATCAGGCCGAGTTCGGACTTGGATGTCCGATCAACGTCACCGACGGCGCGGCACGTCTGCTGTCGCGGTTCGGCGACGATGCGCTCAAGGCAAAGTATCTCGATGGCCTGACGCAAACCGACATGGCGAAGCTGACCCAGGGCGGTCAGTTCATGACGGAAAAGGAAGGCGGCTCCGACGTCGGCAAGCTGACCACAACTGCCGTGCAGGAAGGCGATCACTGGCGGCTGCATGGCGAGAAGTGGTTCTGCTCGAATGCGGACGCCGAAGTGGTGATGCTGCTGGCGCGGCCCGAAGGCGCGGTCGGCGGTACGCAGGGCGTGGGGCTTTTCCTGATGCCGCGGCGGCTCGATGACGGATCGCCGAACCATTACCGCATCGTCCGTCTCAAGGATAAACTCGGCACCCGCTCGATGGCGTCGGGCGAGATCAAGTTGGAAGGTGCAATCGCCTATGCGGTCGGGCGGCTCGATCGTGGTTTCGTGCAGATGGCCGAGATGGTCAACTGGTCGCGGCTGTCCAACGGCGTGAAGTCGGCGGCGTTGATGCGCCGCGCCCATCACGATGCGAACACGGTGGCGAACAACCGCGTCGTGTTCGGCCGCCGCATTGTCGATATGCCGCTGGCGCGCAGGCAATTGATGAAAATCATGCTCGCGACCGAACAGGCCGTGTCGATGAGCTTCGTCACAGCCGATGCGCTGGATCGCGCCGAGGCGGGTAGCCAGGATGCGGCGGCATTGCTGCGCGTGCTGACGCCGACGCTGAAGTATCGCGCCACGCGCGATGCCCGCAAGGTGTGCGGCGAGGCGCTCGAGATGCGCGGGGGTATCGGCTACATCGAAGAATTCGCGACGCCGCGATTGCTGCGCGACGCGCATCTCGGTTCGATCTGGGAGGGCACCGGCAACATCGTGGCCCTCGATACGCTTAAGCGTGCCGTCGGCCGCCACGGCGCGGAAGCGGCCCTCGGAGCTGATCTGCATGCGCGGATCGACGATGCATCAGGCATTCCGCTGGGCTGGCGCAATCGTCTCCGCAACCTGACAGACAAGGCCATCGGTTTTGCTCGCGATGTGGCGGGCCGATCCGAGAACGAAGCCGAAGCCCGACGCGCCACCAGCACGCTCTATCACGTCGCCAGCGCGGTGACGTTCGCCTGGGAAGGCAGCCGGATTCACGCGATGCGCGGCGACGCGCGCCGGCTGCTGCTCTCAAAGCTCGTCGTCGATCACCGGCTGACCGCGCAGGACCCGTTCACTGTCCTGCCGGGCGGAGGCGATGGCGTGATTGCCGACCGGCTGCTTGGCGACAGGCCGCTGGCGATGACGGACGCGGCTGCTCTGTTGGGGACTTAGTCCGCTGCGCCGCGCTATTGTGGTGTGCAATTTTGATATTTGTGAGCGGCAAAGACGGCTGCTGAGATTTTAATAAGACCGTCGCACCGGGGAGTGCATGTCCGAACTTGGAGCTGCCGAAATTCCTGTGGTGCAGGCGGAACCGAAGCCGCCGCTGCCGCCTGTCAGAGGTCCGCGAAAGAATCCGCTGCTCGACGGTCCGATCCTGCCGACGCTGCTGAAACTGGCGGCTCCCAACGTCGTCGCTTTGACCGCAGGCACTTGCGTGGCAATCGCGGAGACATCGTATATCGGTCGCCTCGGCGTCGAGCCGCTGGCTGCGATGGCGCTGGTGTTTCCATTCGTCATTCTGATGATGACCATGTCCGGCGGCGCGATGGGCGGCGGTGTCGCCTCCGCGATCGCGCGTGCGCTTGGCGCCGACGATGCCGAGCGTGCATCTGCGCTTGCGGTGCATGCGCTGATGATCGGCGTCTGTTTCGGCCTGACTTTCATGATCGGGATGCTGATTTTCGGGCCGTATCTGTTTGCCGCGCTCGGCGGCAGCGGCCGTGTTCTGAGCGAGGCCATCGGCTATTCGCAGATCTTCTTTGGCGGCGCTGTTCTGCCATGGATCATGAACACGCTGGCGGCGTTGCTGCGCGGGACCGGCAACATGAAACTGCCCTCGGCGATCATTCTGAATTCGGCATTCTTTCAGATTCTGTTCGGCGGCGTACTGGGTCTGGGTCTCGGACCAGTGCCGGCATTCGGCATGCGCGGTGTTGCGGCCGGCACGCTGGTGGCGTTCTTGATCGGAGCGGCCATCATGGCGTGGTATCTGTTGTCGGGCCGCAGCCGCGTGAAACTGTCTTTCAAGGGCTTCCGGTTTCAGCGCACTATGTTCTACGACATCCTGCAGGTGGGAGCGATTGCCTGTTTCTCGCCGCTGCAGATCGTGCTGACGGTCACGATCTTTACGCATCTGCTGGCGAATTTCGGAACCGAGGTGCTGGCGGGTTACGGCATTGGCGCGCGTCTGGAGTTCATGCTGACGTCGCTGGCGTTTGCCGTGGGCATCGCATCGGTGCCGATGATCGGAATGGCGATCGGTGCCGGCCGTATCGCGCGGGCGCGGCGAATTGCATGGACCGCTGGCGGTGTGTCGTTCGCGGCTGTCGGTCTGGTCGGTGGCTTCTTCGCCATTTTTCCCGACGTATGGGTGAACATCTTCACGGACAATGCCGCCGTGCGCGCCGCCAGCCGCGAGTATCTTTCGATCGTTGGGCCGTTTCTCTCGTTCGGTGGCCTGGCGATCGCACTTTATTTTTCAGCGCAAGGTGCGGCGCGCGTGGCCGGGCCGGTGCTGGCGCAAACGGCGCGGCTCGCGTTCGTCATGGCCGGCGGCTGGTGGCTGATGTCGCAAGGCGCAACCAGTACGCAGTTTTTCTGGCTGGCGGCGGTGTCCATGATTTTGCTTGGTGTTCTCGCCGCCGCAGCCGTTCGGCTGACCAGCTGGGGCCCGCGAGCCGCCGCCGCCGAATGAGTATCCTCATTCGAGTACGGTGACCGGGCGCGACAATGCGGAGCGCGCGAACTTCTTGGCATTGGCGGGCTTTCCGAACAAAAAGCCCTGCGCCAGGTCGAATCCCATCTCATGGGTCGCAACCAGATCCGACCTGGTCTCCACGCCCTTGGCGACGGTGCGCGCGCCGACCCGGTCCGCCAACTCAAGGATACTGCGGCACACCGTCTGCTTCAGGCGATTGTCCGCACAGCCAGTGACAAACTCCCGATCGACCTTGATCTCGACGAATGGAAAACTGTTCAACTCCGAGAGTGACGGCCAGTCGACTCCAAGGTCATCGATCGAAATGGCGATGTTGTGGAACCGCATCCGCTTGGCGGCATCGATCGCCAGATCGAGATTTCGGATGATCTCGGCGGCCTTGACCTCAACGATCAATCCGCCGAATGCCGGATGATCGGGAATCTGGCGGCACAGCCGGCTGACGGATGCTGGATCTTCGAGAAAGCCGATCGGCAGATTGATGGAAATGTCCACCGGACCGTGCTGGCCGATAAAGTAGTGCCAGTCCTCAAGCGCGCGGCTCACCACGAAATCCGAAAGTCCCTTGAACTGTGGGTCCTTCGAGTCGGGAATGAAGGACGCGGGAGGCACGACACCCCACGCCGGATGGCGCATCCGGACCAACGCCTCGGCGCCGCGCGGCGCAAGCGTATGCGCGTCGATTTTCTGCTGATACCATAGTTCCAGCCAGCCGGCCTTGAGGGCCTCTGCGACATCGACAGGTGGGCTTGGAGGCGCTTTCTGCGGAAGCAGCGTGGCGACGCTTGCCCGCAGGCCATCCGCGCTGAACGGCGTGGCGAGCGGTGGCAGCATGGCGATTCCCGTCTCTTCTCCGAGTTGGCGCAGTGCGCTCACGATGATGGAATCTCGCGAGCCGATCAGCAGCACCTGGCCGTCGAACATTTTTGTGACCAGTATTTTCAGGATGTTTCCTGCCTCGACGCCGTCGTTCGGCATGCCGAGAACAACGAGATCGGGTAATTGCTGCTCCAGCAACGTCGGGAGTTCCGCCGCTGCCGTGCATTCACTGGCGATGAATCCGAGTTCGTCGAGGGCGTCTGCCAGGAATGTGCGGATGTGCCGCTTTGGGTCGATGATGCACACGCGCGGTGCCATCTTGCGTTGCCCGAACGTCGCAACGGCCTCTATTTCCGCAGGCTTGAAAACCCTCATAAGAATCACCTCCGCTGTCCCCAGACGCGGAAGTGATAGCGTTACGGAGCGGTCACAAATGTGGAATTATTGAATCATCCCCTTGAGGTTTTGGGTAAGGTTAAAGGGGAGATTATGATTCAAATTTGCGCAGCATTTAGCAGAAGTTTTGTCTGCAGCTGGGTTCGAATGTCGCTTGTGTGACGAAAGGATCAGTCCTCGAGAGTTGCCTTCATTGCAATCATGCCGAGGTCCATCTGCGCGCTGATATAGGGTGCGATTTCGTTCGGCAGCACATCGACGGTCCATATGAATCGACTGCGTCCCGCGCCGTCATCGACGATTTGAAACGACGCGCTGTGCTGCTTGATGCGCTCGCCGACAATGGCATAGACGAGGCGGCGTCTTGCATCGTCGCAATCGACGAACAACTCCCGCGCAGTCGTGCCGTTTGCAAACGTCACGATCCGCGCGTCGTCATCCATCGTGCAATCGGTCACGAACCCGTGCGCGAGACGCGTATGAACCGCTCCGAAATCGCGAACGGCATCCCAGACGCGATCCGACGGTGCATCGAGCAGAGCTTCTTTATGAATTGACGCCATGATCAGCTTCCTTTGGTTGTGGGATGTTTCTTACGTGCACACGGCTTCGACGTTGTTGCCGTCAGGGTCGATCAGAAAGGCCGCGTAATAGGTCGGGCTGTAATCCGCGCGCGGACCTGCGCCGCCATTGTCGCGGCCGCCGGCTTTCAGTCCCGCAGTGTGGAAGGCCTTGATGGCGTCGTGGTTGGCGGCGCGGAAAGCGACATGGGCGCCTGGCCCTTCCGGCTCTTTCGACAGATGCAGCCAAAGTGCCGGTGCATCCTTCGGCCCGAATCCCGCGCCGCTGTCGTCGCGCGAGCAGAGGACATGACCGAGCGGCGCTAGCGCAGCCGTGTAGAATTTGATGCTGGCGTCGAGGTTTCTGACTTTCAGTCCGATATGGTCGTACATGGTGATCTCCCTTGCGATGGAGATCACCCTACGGCGGCGGCCTTGAGCCGATCTTGGAAAATCTTGCGGTCGCCGCGCGCAGCATCGCGGAACCGCCGGGGCGACACGCCGGCGGCGCGATGGAACGTTCGCACGAAGTTCGACAGGTCGCCGAACCCGACGTCGAACGCGATCGCGGTAATCGACCGCGCGTCGTCGGCGAGAAGCCTTGCTGCGTGACGCAGCCGCGCGCGGACCAGATACTGATGCGGCGTCACCCCGAGCACATTCGAGAACAGCCGCAGGAAATGAAATGGGCTGACGCCGGCTGCTTTTGCGGTCGTCTCCAGATCGACAGTCTGATCGGCGTTAGCGTCCATCCACAGCGCGCTTTCGACGGCGCGGCGGCGATCGCGCGCCGTAGCGGGCGTTGCTTTCTGTGTTTTCCCCGATGTCGTTTCGATGAACCGGTTCACAAACAGCATTGCGGCTTCGTCGATCCCGATGTCGCTGTCACCACGTCCGGCGGCCTGCGCCAGTTCGCCATAGACCATGAGTTCCGGCGTCGGCGGCACGCAGGCGATACGCAAGGCGTCCTTGCGAAGGCCCATGTCGTCCGCGAGCGAAGGCGAGAGTTGAAACGAAAGGCACTCATCGCCGCAGGCGTGATGGTCGTGCGAGCAGGTGTATTCGTCGCCGGCATGGCCCACCATCACCGATCCGGCGACCAGTTCGTGGCTGCGGCCACGGGTGTCGTAGCTGAAGCTGCCGCTGCGGACATAGGAGAGCGAGTGCCGCGCGTGCTGTTCGAGGAACGGCACATCGCCCGGTCCCATGGTGCACCGGTAGTCGATCACGGACAGGGTCGGGCTCTGCAACAGCGGTCGGGCGTGCATGGATCGATTTTATCCCCGCCGCCGTCGCGGGGCAATCGACAAACCGGGATCGAACAGCATTGGCGCATCGTCGGAAGCGGCGCCGGCGATCCTGGCGCGCTCGATGGCGAGCATCCGGAACTTGGTGGTGACGCCGCCATTGGCCGAAAAGCCGCCAGTCTTGCCATTGGCCGCCAGCACCCGATGACAGGGGATCACGATCGGAAGCGGATTTTCTCCCAGCGCCTTGCCGACGGCGCGCGACAGCAGCTTGTCGCCGAGGCGGGTGGCGATATCGCCATAGGTCAGGGTTTCGCCGGGCGCGATGGTCCGGGCGATGTCATAGACGCTGCGGTTGAAGGCGGGCAGCCGTTCGGTATCGAGCGCGATGAACGACAAATCGCGTGCTTCGCCGCCCAGCAGTTCCGCCATGGCGTCACAGGCCTTTTGCACCTCCGCCGGTGGCGTCATCTCGCGGGCTCCGGAAGCTTTCTGAAGGAGGTGTGAGCGGGTTCTGGTGTCGTCGGTTTCCGGCAGTTGCACGCCCAAAAGGCCGCGCTCACCCCAGGCGACGCCGCAACGCCCGATCGCCGTGTCGAACAATGCAAAACCCATCGTCATACTGCGTTCCAGTCTGTCATGACCGCGATTCACGCGACTTGGAGAATCTTGCGCTTTTTCGCCTTGTTTGCCACCCGAATCCTGCGACGACAGCCATCTTGCGGCGCGGCGCAGGGTGTGGCTAAGGTCGGAACCGCGCGGGCGTAGTTCAATGGTAGAACGGCAGCTTCCCAAGCTGCATACGAGGGTTCGATTCCCTTCGCCCGCTCCAACTGTCAGCGATGCGTCGACCCGATCACGCAGCGTCGGCAATGCCAAGAAGATTGGCCAGCCGCGCGCGGGGCCGCACCAGGTCGGCCAGCGTGTAACCCTCCAGAACATTCATGAACGCGTCGCGAGCTTTTGCCAGCGCGCTGCGAAGGACACAGCACGAGCCGATCGCGCAGGGGACATCGAGCGGTTGGAAGCACGATGCGATGGCCATGTCGGGTTCGGTGTAACGCACCACGTCGGCGAGCCGGATGGTCTCCGGAAGCTTTGCCAGCCGCAAACCACCGCCGCGGCCGCGCACGGTTTCGACATACCCGGCGACACCCAGCTGATGGGCCACCTTCATCAGATGATTTGACGAAATGTCATAACTGGCTGCGATCTCGGCGATCGTCGCCAGCCGATCCTCTTTCACCGCGAGATACATCAGCATCCGCAGGGCATAGTCCGAATATGTCGTTAGTCGCATGGTGGCCTCGCGTGTGCTTTTAAAGATATATTTTAAATATTGCTTTAAGACAAGGCCTGCAATATGAAGGTCCCGGTATTGCTTGTGCAATGACGAAGGAGTGCTCCGATGCGCAAGACGACCTCGGTAAGCGATGCGATCGCCTGGCCGTTTCTGCTGCCGGGCAATGTTGCCTGCAATGCGCTGGGCTCGGACGAGCACGGAAATCTGGTGCGGATGCTGGTCAATTCGCTGGTCTGGACGGTTCTGGGTGTCGTGGTGGTGTGGATCGTCGCATGACACTCGCCGCGCAAAAACACAGCTCTGTTTCGGAAGAAACGATCCGGCAGCTCGTCGATGCATTCTACGCCAAGGTCCGCCAAGAACCGGAACTGGGGCCGGTTTTCGAAAGGGCCATTGGCGACTGGCAGCCGCATCTGGAAAAGATGTACGCGTTCTGGTCGTCGGTCATGCTGACCAGCGGACGCTACAAGGGCAATCCGGTCATGAAGCATTTCGCCGTGGCCGGGATGTGTCCCGAATTGTTCGCCACATGGCTGAAGCTGTTCGACGAGACATGCACTGAAATGTTTGACGAAGCAGTCAGTGCGGTGTTTCGCGACAAGGCCGAGCGGATCGCCGAAAGTCTGAAGCTCGCGCTGTTCTATCGACCGGATCGGCCGTGGCCTCCGCAAGCGGCGGAATAAAACGCGTGGCGCATGCGCGCCCTGATGGGGCGCATGGCTGCTTGCTTGGCTTTCCTCTTCAGGCTGTTAAGTTGGCGATCATTCCAGTCCAGCCAACAGAGGCCTGATGTCACAGCCCCGCTTGTTCACGCCGATTTTCCTGCGCAGCATCACTGCGAAAAACAGAATCGTGATTTCGCCGATGTGTCAGTATTCAGCCGACGATGGCCTCGCCAACGACTGGCATCTGATTCATCTCGGCAAGTTTGCGCAAGGCGGCGCCGGCATCGTGATGACAGAGGCGGCTGCCGTCACCGCGGAGGGCCGCATCACCCATGGCGATCTGGGTCTCTGGCACGACGGACAAATCGGACCGCTCAAGCGCATCGCTGCCTTTCTTCGCGCCGACGGATCAGTGCCTGCGATTCAGCTCGCGCATGCCGGGCGCAAGGCCAGCATGCAGCGGCCGTGGTACGGCAACGCGGCGCTGACCGCCGAAGATCATGCGCGCGGCGACAAGCCGTGGGCCATCGTCGCACCCAGCGCCATTCCGATGGACGACGGCTGGCTGATGCCGCACGAACTGACTGAATCAGATCTGGAAAAGTTGCGTGAGGACTGGCGTCTCGCGGCGCTGCGCGCGGTGGAGGCGGATTTCGATGTGCTCGAGATTCATTGCGCTCACGGCTATCTGTTGCATGAATTTCTGTCGCCGCTGTCCAATCATCGCACCGACGCCTATGGCGGCGACCGCGCCGGGCGCATGAAGCATCCGCTCGAGATTATCGAGACGGTGCGCGCGGTCTGGCCGGCTGATCGCCCGCTGTTCGTGCGCATTTCGTCCGTCGACGGCATCGACGGTGGCATCGATATCTCCGACTCGGTTGCCTTCGTGAACGAAGCCAAGGCGCGGGGCGTGGATGTGATCGACTGTTCGTCCGGCGGATTGATGGGCTCGGCCACGGCGGCGCGCATTCCGCGCGGTTACAGCTTTCAGGTGCCGTTCGCCGAACAGATCCGTCGCGAGACAAAAGTCACCACCATGGCCGTCGGCCTCATCCTGCATCCGCAGCAGGCCGAGGACATTGTTGCGGAAGACAGGACCGATCTCGTTGCAATCGGACGCGAGGCTCTGTTCGACCCGAACTGGCCACTGCACGCCGAACTGGCCCTGCGCGAAACAAAGGGCGAAATCGGAGACGGGACCTTCGCGTCCTGGCCCAAGCAATATGGCTGGTGGCTGGAACGTCGCGAGCCGGGTCTGCGCAAGCTCGACGGTCCCGCGTTGCCATTCCGCAAGGTTTAGGCGACGCTCCGCCCGTTATCCATCGGGCGAGGGTCGGCATGATGTCATCGAAATCCATCTGCGTGGCGGGAGCAGGCAGCATCGGCTGTTTCGTCGGCGGTATGCTGCGCTCCGGCGGCCACGCAGTGTCGTTGCTGGCCCGGCCACGCGTGATCGACGAGATCAACCGGAATGGGCTGAAGGTCACCAGCTTTGAGGGCATAGAGCGTCGCCTGTCATCGGCGGAGATCAAGCTGTCCGGTGACCCGGCCATCTTTGCAGATGCCGACATCATCCTCGTTACAGTCAAGAGCGACGACACCGCCGAGATCGCGGAGCTGATCGCGCAACATGCCAGAAAGGATGCCGTGATCGTCAGTCTCCAGAACGGCACCGGCAACGTTTCGGTACTGCGCGAGGCAATGCCGGATCATGATGTGCTGGCGGGCATGGTGCCGTTCAATGTGCTGTCGATGGACGACGGACATTTTCACCGCGCCACCTCCGGCGACATTTTGCTGGAGAAGGATGATGCCGATACCGCGAAGCTGCTATCGACGCCTGAGTTTGTTTTCCGCGGCGTGGACGACATCGAAGGCGTGCAATGGGGCAAGCTGCTGGTCAATCTGAACAACGCGCTCAATGCGCTGTCCGGGTTGCCGTTACGCGATCAGCTTGCACAGCGATCCTGGCGTGTGCTGTTCGCGGATCAGATGCGTGAGGCATTGGCGGTGATCAAGGCCGAGGGCATTGCGCCGGTATCGACGACGCCACTGCCTGCATCTTTCACGCCGTTCATCCTGAAACTGCCCGACGCGCTGTTTACGAAGATCGCCGCGTCGATGGTGAAGATCGACCCGAAAGCCCGCTCGTCGATGTGGGAAGATCTGCAGCGCGGTCGCCGCACCGAGATCGATCACCTGCAGGGCCTGATCGTTGCGCTCGCCCAGCGTCATGGGCTGAAAGCGCCTTTGTCCGCGCGTATCGTGGCGCTAATCCGTGAGGCCGAGCAGGCGGCCAAGGGATCGCCCGGCCTGACGCCGGAGCAGGTTCGTTCGCCTGTGCGTTCGGGCTAATTTTCCCCGCAACGGGCTGGCGGGAGAACAGCCGCAGGATTAGATTATGGCTGTTGATGCAAGTGCCGGGCAAAGCCCGCTTTGTCTTGCCCGCGAGCCCGGCTTACAGGCCCTTTTCCCGGCAGCCGATCCGCATGATTGGAACCAACCAATCCTGTGTTTCCGGCACGCGGTTACGTGCGGGATGAGGACCTCAACGCCTGGAGGGTCACATGCAAGTGGACACCATGAGTCTCAAACCACATCGTCTTGTCGCAAGCGACAGGGTGGAGGGGACGCGGGTTTTTAATGCCGATGGCAGGAAAATCGGAAGCATCAAGCGACTGATGATCGACAAGACCAGCGGCAATGTTGCATACGCCGTTCTGTGCTTCGGCGGCTTTCTCGGAGTCGGCGAAGACTATCGCCCGCTCCCATGGGCAAGCATGAAGTACAACCCCGCGATTGAAGCCTACGAACTCCTGACGCTGATGTCCGAGGAGGAGCTGAAGAAGGCGCCGTCCTTCGGCACGGACAAGGAGTTCGATTGGGGCAACCGCGTGCGCGAAGTCGACGCCTACTGGATCGGCTTCTGACGCAGGGACGCTCGCCGGTCGCGGGCGTCAGATCACGGCCTTCGCCGCAGCGCGCCCTGCATTGCGGCCCGAGAACAGGCAGCCGCCAAGGAACGTTCCTTCGAGCGAGCGATATCCATGCACGCCGCCGCCGCCGAATCCGGCGGCTTCACCGACCGCATAGAGTCCCGGAATGATGTTGCCGTCATTGCCGAACACACGCGAGTCGAGATCGGTCTCGAAGCCGCCGAGCGTCTTGCGCGTCAGGATGTTGAGCTTGACCGCGATCAACGGTCCATGTGCGGGATCGAGGATCTTGTGCGGCTTGGCGGTGCGGATCAGCTTGTCACCGATGTAGCGCCGCGCGTTGTGGATACCCATGACCTGGGTGTCCTTGACGTAAGGATTGTCGATTTCGCGGTCGCGGGCCTCGATCTGCTGTCTGATTGAAGCGGTGTCGAGCAGGCTTGTTCCGCTAAGCTTGTTCATGGCGGCGACAAGATCATCGAGGTTGTCGCGGACGATGAAGTCGACGCCTTTTGCCTTGAAGGCTTCGACGGGATCGGGTGCGCCTTTGTTGAAAGCGCGGCGGATGGTCATGCGCCAGCTCTTGCCGGTCAGATCCGGATTCTGTTCCGAACCCGACAGCGCGAATTCCTTCTTGATGATGCTTTGCGTCAGGATGAACCATGAATAGTCGTAGCCGGTCTTCATGATGTATTCGAGCTGACCGAGCGTGTCGTACCCGGGATAGAGCGGCGAGGGCAGACGCTTGCCGATTGCGTCGAACCACATCGAAGATGGCGCGGGCAGAATGCGGATGCCGTGGCCGGGCCAGATCGGGTTCCAGTTGTGGACCCCTTCGACGTAATGCCACATGCGGTCGCGATTGATCAGGCGCGCGCCGGCGGCCTCGGTGATGCCGATCATGCGGCCATCGACGTGAGCCGGAACACCGGTCACCATGTGCTTGGGCGGGGTGCCAAGACGTTTCGGCCAGTTCTCGCGCACGAGATCGTGGTTGCCGCCGATGCCGCCTGAAGCGACGATCACGGCCTGTGCTTTCAGTATGAAGTCGCCTGTCTCAGTGCGCGACGAACTGACGCCGCGCGGTTCGGACGACAGCTCCAGGATTTTACCGCTCACGCCAGTGGCCGCACCGCCCGCCATATCGAGCGCGTCGACGCGGTGACGGAACTTGAAGGCGATGCGGCCGGTGTTGGCATGTTCGCGGGCACGCCGCTCGAACGGTTCCACAACACCGGGGCCGGTGCCCCAGCTGACATGAAAGCGCGGCACCGAATTACCGTGTCCCATGGCGTCATAGCCGCCGCGTTCGGCCCAGCCGACGACGGGAAATATCCGGTGTCCCATTGCCTGCAGCCAGCCGCGTTTCTCACCGGCAGCGAAGGCGACATAGGCTTCAGCCCATTTCTTCGGCCAGTGATCCTCGTCGCGGTCGAAACCTGCTGTTCCCATCCAGTCCTGCAACGCCAGGTCGTGGGAATCCTTGATGCCCAGCCGTCGCTGTTCGGGGGTATCGACGAGAAACAGTCCGCCGAGTGACCAGAAGGCCTGCCCGCCGAGATTCTGTTCGCCTTCCTGATCGAGCACGATCACGCGCTTGCCGGCATCGGCCAATTCTGTCGCCGCCACAAGACCCGCGAGACCCGCACCGACGACAATCACGTCCGCATCGTTCGCCATTTTTGTTCCCTCAGCCTTGGTGGATAGAAACGCGGCGTGTGAAGTCCGGTCAACGGAAATTCGGTCAAGGACTGACCTTCGGTCGTTCAATGAACCATGCCGCCATGTTCCGATTCGGGATCGTCCGGTGCAAGTGCAGCAAGCTAGCAACACTGCGGCAGAATCCGTCTTTGCATCGCAAGGTGTTCTGGACAAAAATCCGGACTCGCAACACGCTGACGATGCCCCGATCGATACAGGCAGGGGGCGACGGGGCCGGCAATGAAGATTGTGACGGGGTTTCTTGCGGCAGTCCTTCTCCTGGGCGGAGTTGGCGCGAGTCAGGCTGTGGTCCGGATTTCGGAAGATCGCGGCGGCCGGATCGGCACCTACGTCGATAAATACCAAAGCCTCAGGGGTTCAGGCGAGACCGTGGTGATCGACGGGCTGTGTGCGTCAGCCTGCACCATCGTGCTCGGCGCCGTTCCGCACGACAAGATCTGCGTGACGTCGCGGGCAAGTCTCGGATTCCATGCCGCGTGGGATTTCGGGGCAAGCGGCCGGCCGGTCACGAACCGCGAAGCGACCCGAATGCTGTACGACATGTACCCGACCTCCATCCGCAGCTGGATTTCCCGCCGCGGCGGGTTGAAACAGCGCATGATCTTCCTCCGCGGCCGCGAACTCGCGAGCATGTATCGTCCGTGCTATATGGACGCACAGGCTTCGGCGCACGGCCGCTAACGCCAAAAACCGCGATCAAACAGCCTCTTGCTCCCCGTCATGTGATCAGACATGCGGGCGCGGCGCTTGCTCGTCCGGGCTGCGCGCTCTATCCCATGCCCAACTCGGAACAAGCGGCCGGCCCTTCGGCCATGCGCCGCCCGCGAAGGCGGAAGGAACGGATTTGCGATGAACAGGACGACCCGGCCGCTCGTGATTATCGCCGCGTTTGCCGCCAGCCTCGCGATCGGGCTGTTGGTTACGCTGTGGCTGATGGGCGGCCTGCGCGGCGCCGCCGCGCCGGCGGCGATCGGTGGCCCGTTTCGTCTGACCGATCAGGCCGGACAGACGGTAACTGAAAAGAGCCTCATCGGCCGCCCGACGATCATCTTCTTCGGTTTCACGCATTGCCCCGATGTGTGCCCGACGGCGCTGTTCGAAATGTCCGAAGTCCTGCGTGCCATGGGCCCGGACGCAGCCAAGGTGAACGCGTACTTTGTGTCGGTCGATCCGGAGCGGGACACGTCTGCCGTGATGAAGGATTACATCTCGAGCTTCGATCCAAATCTGAAGGGATTGACCGGCAGTCCGGACGAAATCGCCAAGGTGATCTCGGCCTATCGGGTGTATGCCAAGAAGATCCCGCTGAAGGATGGCGACTACACGATGGATCACACCGCGCTGATCTATCTGATGGATCGTAAGGGAAACTTCGTGCGTCCGTTCAATCTGAAGCGCACGCCTGAAGAAGCCGCGACCGATCTCAAGCGTTATCTCTGAGCCGCCCTGCGACGCTCACCGGCTTCGGCTCGACGCTGCGCTGCGATTCGCGAATGCTGCGCGAGGCCATGCTCTGTTTTCTCCCAGTGGTAAGGCTCGGCCAGAAGTTGATAGAGCGCGCGCCACGCCGCGATGGATAGGCAAACCCAATACACGGGCGTGAGGACCAGAACCCACGCCTCTCCAAGCAAATTCCGCTTCGCCAATCCGATCAGCCCGATCGCGATGGTGGTCAGATAGCCCGCCGCGATCGTCGCGAGATAGAGCTCGATGAATGGCTTCGCAAAGAACGGCGCGACGCTGTCGTCAAAAGCGCTCATCACCCCCCGCACCAGAAGTTCGCCAAGCAGGAACGGATGCGCGAGTGCGGTCAGGACATTTCCGCCGACAATGATGTTGAGGGTGAAAAAGCCGCTCGTCCCGGCGTCGCGCCAAAGTTGGCGCGGCGAGCGCATATGCACGCTCCATGTTTGCATCCATCCCTTCATCCATCGCGAGCGCTGGCGCAGCCAGGGGCCGAACCGCGCGGGAGCTTCCTCGTAGGTTGTCGACGGGAACATCACGCTGCGATACTTGAATCGCGCAAGCCGGAAGCCGAGGTCGGCGTCCTCGGTGACGTTGTAAGGATCCCAGCCGCCAACCTCGCGAAGGACGCAGGTGCGGAAGTGATTGGAGGATCCGCCGAGCGGCAGCGGCATCTCGAAATTGGAAAAGCCCTGCAGGAACACGTCGAACTGCCCGGCGTACTCGGCAGTGAACATCCGCGGTATCCAGCCGTCGGCGGTGTTGTCGATACAGAGGCTTGCCTGTGCGCAGGCGACGTCCGATCCATGCGTCCGGAAGACGTCGAGCGCTTCGCGAAGCTGGCCGGGTTCGGGCCGGTCCTCCGCGTCGAATACGGTGATGAAGGTTCCGCGTGCGAAGGTGAGCGCGCAGTTGAGGGCCTTGGGTTTTGTCCGTGGCCCCACGTCCGGTGCGATGATGACCTGGACGTGCGGCATCGGTCCTAGTCTTGCTATCGCGGCGCGGGTCTGCAGATCGTCCGTTTCGATGACGAGCTTGATGTCCAGTTTTTCGCGGGGATAGTCCAGATCATCGAGGTGCTGCATCAGCGGTGCGACCGACGATGCTTCGCGGTAGAGCGCTGCGACCACCGTATAGATGGGAAGCTGACTGTCGTGCAGCCGCGGCAGCCGAGGACGCCGTTTTGGCGGTGAGAAACATCCGGTAAGCCGCAGGCTCGTGAACAGCAGAAACCATATCGCGAGGATTACGCCGAACGCGTCGAGCAACAGCATGGGCGCCAGCGTCAGGAGCACGACGGGAGCGGAAAGCCGCAGCAGATAGCGGAAGAAACGAAACAGACGGCCATGCGAAGCCAGCGCCGGTGCCGCTGACAGGTCGGGGAAACGTGTCGCCAGACCTTTGGCTGCGGTGTCGGCCAACGCATCGCCGGAGTGATATTCGAGGAATGAATTGAAACGCGCGATCGACGTGAGGCGGATGCGCGGACGAAGCAACGGGTATCGCGCAATCAGCCTGACGATGCGGCGGGCGCTGTATCCGTGCGGCGCCGACACATACACCAGTCCTCCGCGTTGCCGGATGGGCAAGAGACCGTGCCGGGCGCAAAGATGAAGGCCGCCGTCGGGCAGCACACAATCGGTGCGGCTGACATTCTCAAGAGTTTCGACGTCTAGTCCGGTATGCACGGCAAGGTGGTCGAGGTAGACGCACTCGTTGATGACGCCCCACTGGATCAGAACGCGATCGGCACCGATGCCGAGATCCTCGCTGCGTTGCTCTGCCGCGGCGAGGAGATCAGGGGCAAGTACGTGCCGCAGGCAATCAAGTTCCACGGCAGGTCCAGGCTCGTGATGTCCGGGCTGATTGTCGTTTTGTGACCGTGGCCGTCCGAGAAAGCCGGCAAGGAAGGTCGTTAGATTCCGGGCGGACGCCGTCAGGCCCGCAAAACGTTGCGGCCTCTCCTCGCCGAACTCGCTTGCCCGCCCAGCCACGGCCATTTGACCGCTACCCCACGCCACAAACGCACTCGAATCGTTCCGTGGATGGTCTATAAGACCCAGCACGCGGAACCCCCAGCCAATGCAACCACAGATGGTATTTGCCTTCAATGTCCGATTGCGCCGTATTGCCGGTGCAGCTGCCGGGTTGGCTGTCTGGTGGGCTGCACTAGGTTTCGCCGCTGGGGTCCAGCCGGTTTTCGCTCAGGGCGCGCCGCCATCTGCGGCTCCGCAGTCGTCGCAGCCAACCGCTATTCCTCAGCCCGCCGCGCCTCAGGCCGTCCCGGGCTTTTGGGATCCACGGCGACGGCCCGACCGGCCGGACCTTTCGCGCCTGACGGTCATCCGCTTCCTGACTGAGACGGATTACCCGCCCTTCAACTTCACTGGCCCCGACGGCAATCCGGCCGGCTTCAATGTCGATCTGGCCCGGATGATCTGCGACGAGATCAAGGTGGCGTGCACGATCCAGATGCGCCGGTTCGAGACGCTGGTGGATGCGATCAACGGCAACCGTGGCGATGCCATCATTGCGTCGCTGGCGGTGACGCCGCAGCTTCGCGCCAAGCTCGATTTCAGCGATCCGTACTACCGCTCGCCGGCGCGCTTCGTGTCCCGGCGGGACGCGGTGATGGCGGAGGTTCGCCCAGAGTATCTCGAGGGCAAGAAGGTCGGCGCGATCGCGGGCTCCTCGCATGAGGCTTATCTGAAGACGTTGTTCACCGACGCGCAGCTTGTCAGCTTCCCCAATGACGATGCGCTTCGCTTGGCGTTGCGCCGGGGTGAAGTCGATTTCGTTTTTGGTGATGCCATTTCGCTGGCGTTCTGGATCAACGGCACCGATTCCGGCGACTGCTGCGCGTTCAGCGGCGGTCCTTTCATCGAGAGCCGCTATTTCGGCGAGGGTGTCGGCATCGGGGTCAAGCGCGGCAACGATCTGCTGCGTCAGGCGCTGAACTGGGCGATGTTCCGGCTCTGGGAGAAAGGCCGCTACACTGATCTTTGGCTGCGCTATTTCTCGGTCAGTCCGTTCTGATCTGGCGACGAGGCACGGTGACGATGGCAATCGGATCGGCAAGGATCAAGCGCACGGGTGCAGCGTTGCTGGCGGCATTCTGCTGGTTTTCGCTGGTGCTTCAGCTGGTGCTGCATATTCAGGTCGCGAGCGGGCTCGGCCTTTCGCTTGTGGAAGCGCTGATCCGTTTCTTCTCCTATTTCACCATCCAGACCAATATCCTCGCAGCGTTGGTGCTGACGGCCTTTGCGATCAAGGCAGGCATGGACGAGTGGCTGGTGCATCCGTTCGTGCGCTCCGCCGTCGCGGTCTATATCGTTCTGGTCGGGATCACCTATCACACCTTGCTGCGCCATCTTTGGGAGCCGAAAGGCGCGCAATGGTTCGCGGACACGGCGCTGCATACAGTGATGCCGGTGGGCTATCTGGTGTTCTGGCTGACCTGCGTCCGCAAGGCGGGGCTTCGCTGGTATGACCCGCTGCTGTGGCTGATCTATCCGCTGTTCTATCTCGGCTTCGTGCTGGTGCGCGGAAAGATGTCCGGCTTCTATCCTTATCCCTTTATCGACGCCAAGACCTTGGGTTATGCAGGCGTTGCGGCTAATACAGCCGGATTGCTGATCGTCTGCGCTGCGATCGGTATGTGTCTGGTGATGACCGGCTGGTGGCTCGCGCGCCGCCAGCCTGCCTAAACCGGCAATCCTTCTAAGCTTGTGAGAGTCTTGATGTCGAATGAAATGCCCGCAACTGCGAGTGACCTTCGGGCGCTTGCCGAACAATCCAACGCCTGGCCGTTCGAACAGGCGAAGCAGATTGTCGCGCGGTTGATGAAAAAGCCGAAGCACGAGGTGCTGTTCGAGACCGGCTACGGTCCGTCGGGGCTGCCGCATATCGGCACCTTCGGCGAGGTCGCGCGCACCACCATGGTGCGTCATGCGTTTCGTGTGCTGACCGACGACAAGATCAAGACCAAGCTTTTAGCGTTCTCCGACGACATGGACGGCCTGCGCAAGGTGCCGGACAATGTGCCGAACAAGGAGATGCTGACGCAGGACCTTGGCAAGCCGCTGACGCAGGTCCGCGATCCGTTCGGCACCCATCCGAGTTTTGGCGAGCACAACAATGCACGGCTGCGCGCGTTCCTCGACACCTTCGGATTCGATTACGAGTTCGCCAGCTCGACCCAGTACTACAAGTCGGGTCGCTTCGACGCGACGCTGCTGAAGATGCTGGAGAACATCGACAAGGTGATGGCGATCATGCTGCCGTCGCTGCGCGAAGAGCGTGCCGCAAGCTATTCGCCGTTCCTGCCGATCTGCCCGCGCACCGGCATCGTGCTGCAGGTGCCGATCGTGGCGCATGACGCCAGGGCCGGTACTGTGTCCTATGACGATCCCGACACCAACGAGCGTGTCACCGTTCCGGTTACCGGCGGGCATTGCAAGCTGCAGTGGAAGCCGGACTGGGCGATGCGCTGGGTTGCGCTTGGCGTCGACTATGAAATGGCGGGCAAGGATCTGATCGATTCCGTCAAGCTGTCGGGAAAGATATGTTCGGCGCTTGGCGGCACGCCTCCGGAAGGCTTCAACTACGAGCTGTTTCTCGACGACAAGGGCCAGAAGATTTCCAAGTCGAAGGGCAACGGCCTCACCATCGACGAATGGCTGCGTTACGCCTCGCCGGAATCGCTGTCGCTGTTCATGTACCGTGAGCCGAAGGCGGCGAAGCGGCTGTATTTCGACGTCATCCCGCGCAACGTCGACGACTACCAGCAATTCATCGACGGCTACCCGCGTCAGGATGGCAAGCAGCGCCTGAGCAATCCAGTCTGGCATATCCACGCTGGCAATCCGCCGCTTGCCGACATGCCGGTGACGTTCCAGTTGCTGCTGACACTGGTGTCGTCGTCGAATGCGGAGAATGCCGAAACGCTGTGGGGTTTCATCGGGCGCTATCGTCCGGGCGTGACGCCGAAGACCCATCCGAAACTCGACGACATGGTCGGTTACGCGATCAACTACTATCGGGACTTCGTGGCGCCGACGAAGAAATTCCGCGAGCCGACCGAGGGCGAGCGCGCGGCCTTGACCGATCTGCGCAACGCACTGGCGCAACTGCCGCCGGAAGCGTCCGCGGAAGATATCCAGAACGTGGTCTATGAAATCGGCCGCCGCGAGCCGTTTCTGGATCAGGTCAAGAAGGGCAAGGATGGCCGTCCGGGCGTTTCGCTCGACTGGTTCAACATGCTCTATCAGGTGTTGCTCGGTCAGGAGAAAGGCCCGCGCTTCGGATCGTTCGTCGCGGTCTATGGCGTCGCGAATGCCATCGCGATGATTGACGCTGCGTTGAAGCGGGCGGAATAGTCTTCGCGCGACCTCGGAGACACGAATGTCCAAGGTGACGCGCGCGACGAAGATGCTGGAACAGGCAGGCGTCGCCTTCACCGTTCATACTTACGACTATGACGGCGACGCTGACCGCATCGGATTACAGGCCGCCGAGGCGCTGGGCGAAGAGCCGTCACGCGTGCTCAAGTCGCTGATGTCGCTGGTCGATGGCAAGCCGGTTTGCGTGATCGTTCCTTCGGATCGCGAAGTGTCGATGAAAAAGCTCGCGGCAGCGTTCGGCGGAAAATCCGCGCAGATGATGAAGCCGGCCGATGCGGAACGCCTGTCGGGATACAAGGTCGGCGGCATCAGTCCGTTCGGGCAAATGCGCGCGCCTCGCGCGGCCATCGAGGAGATGGCGATGGCTCATGATCTGGTGTTCATCAATGGCGGGCAGCGCGGATTGCAGGTCCGGCTTGATCCGCGCGACGCAGCCAGGGTGTTGAGCGCGATCGTTGCGCCGCTGGTGGCTTGACGCGGAGCGTTACTGGCTCGCCCAGACGATGCGCGCGATCCACTCGACGTTCTTGGCGTCGATGATGCGGTCCTTGTGTGCCGGATTGAGCGATTGCAGCTCGATGACTTTCGCGGTCCGGCGTTTCAGTTCCTTGACTGTGACCTCACCGTCCTTGGTTTTCACCACGACACGGTCGCCGCGCCGGATCGGTGAGCCGGGCGAGACGATGATGACGTCGCCGTCGCGATAGGCCGGCTTCATCGAGTCGCCGGAAATTTCCAGCGCGTAGGCGTGTTCGTCGTTGACCGAAGGAAGCCCGACTTCATCCCAGCCCTTGCCGACGGGAAAACCGCCGTCGTCGAAATAGCCGCCAGCACCGGCTTCGGCGAACCCGAGAAGCGGCACCGCCTGCACCGAGCGCGCAGTATCCTCGATGAACTGCACAAAGGTATCGACGGTGGTGCCGGTAGCGGCCAATGCCTTCGCCACCGATTCGGTCGAGGGCCAACGCTCGCGCCCGTCCGGCGTGATGCGTTTCGATTTGTTGAAGGTGGTGGGGTCGAGGCCCGAGCGTTTGGCCAGCGCGGATGCTGACAGGCCTGCACGTTCGGCAAGCCGGTCGAGCGCATTCCAGATTTGATCGTGGGTCAACATGAGGGTGGCCGGATGTCTGGCCCAGCCGACCGGACCGGGCAGTGAATTTTATCAAGAACTAGGAATTATTACCTCGAATCGGATGGTTCTGCAATGCATAGCGATCACCTGAACGCTGTCCTTGAAGTGGCCGGAGTGCGCCGATAGGGTCTGCGGGGCTTCCGCCCGCGCTCCGAAAAATTCCGAACGAATTCAAGAACTAGCGAGAACCCGGCGACCGTGTCCACCATCTATAAAGTTTGTTCGGCGTCGGCCTGGCGAGAGGCCGAGCGCCAGGGCGCCTTTCGCGGCAGCGCCGACGACCGGCGCGACGGGTTCATCCATTTTTCAACGGCGTCCCAGTTGGCAGGAACCGTCGCCAAACATTTCGCCGGGCAGGCAGGACTGTTTCTGATCGCCGTCGATACCGATGCACTGGGCGAGGCGTTGAGATGGGAGCCTTCGCGCGGTGGCGAACTGTTTCCGCATCTCTACGGCGAACTCGATACCGGTGTGGTGATCGAGATTCGCAACCTGCGCGCCCGCGCTGACGGCTCGCACGATATTCCGGAGTGGACCTCGTGATCCGCGCTTTCGATGCCCTCACATTGCCGCTGCTGCGCCGGCTCGATCCGGAGGATGCGCACCGGCTGGCGATCGGTGGGTTGCGATTGTTGCCGCCGGGGAAACCGCGCGCCAGCGATCCGAAACTCGCGGTGCGGGCCTTCGGTCTGAATTTCCCCAATCCCGTCGGCATGGCCGCGGGCTTCGACAAGAACGCCGAAGCGCCGGACGCGCTGCTGCGGTTGGGCTTTGGCTTTGTCGAGATCGGTTCGGTGACGCCGAAACCGCAGGATGGCAATCCGCGCCCGCGGTTGTTTCGGCTGGAGCAGGATTCCGGCGTCATCAACCGGATGGGTTTCAACAATGACGGCGCGGAGGCCGTGTTGCGCCGGCTCGCGACGCGCGCGCGCCATGGCGGCATCGTCGGCGTCAATGTCGGGGCCAACAAGGACTCGGTGGATCGCACGGCGGACTATGTCAGGCTGATCGAACTGTTCGCGCCGGTGGCGAGTTATTTCACAGTCAACGTATCGTCGCCCAATACGCCGGGCTTGCGAAACCTGCAACAGGCAGCGGCGCTGGACGATCTTCTGGCGCGCGTGATCGATGCGCGCGAGCGCGTACGCAAGAATGCGGGTGATTCTCCGCTACTTTTGAAGATCGCGCCCGATCTAACGCTGCAGGAACTCGACGACGTGGTTCACATCGCGCGCTCGCGCCGGGTCGACGGCATGATCGTCGCCAACACCACGCTGGCGCGGCCTGAGACGCTGCGTGATCAGGCGAAGGCGAAGGAGCAGGGCGGATTGTCGGGGCGGCCGCTGCTGCGGCTGTCGACGCGGATGGTGGCGGAAACCTATGTGCGGGCCGAAGGCGCATTTCCGCTGATCGGCGTCGGCGGCATCGATTCCGGCGGTGCGGCGCTGATGAAGATCCGCGCCGGCGCGACCCTGATCCAGTTGTATTCGTCGCTGATCTACAAAGGCCTCGGGCTGGTGGAAGACATCAAAGCGGATCTCGTATCGACGCTGCGGCGGACCAGCCGCGAGAGTCTCTCTGAAATCGTCGGCGCGGATGCGGCGACGATTACTGCGGAACCCTGGCCGGATTAAGCGCGCCGTCGCCGAAAGAAGCCTTGAACAGCGCGGGATAACGCAGCGCCTGCAGGCCGCCGCGCGCAACGTAATGGACGAGAAGCGCCGTCCAGAGACCAGCATTGCCGAATGGTCGCAGAAGAGCCCACGCGGCGAGGAAGATCACCAGCGACAGCAGCATGAGATTGCGCATGTCGCGCGCCCAGGTCGCGCCGATGAAAATCCCATCATAGGCGAATGCGAAAAAGCCCACGATCGGCGCGAGGATCACGAACACAAGATAGGCGTTTGCCACGCGCTGAATGTCGGGGTTTGACGTCATCAACGCAATCAGGCCCGATCCGAAGAAGAAATAGGCGGTGGTCACGGCCAGTGCGAAGACAGATCCCCACAGCATAACGAGCTTGGTGGCAGTCAGGAAACCCTCGCGGTCGCGCTGACCGTAAGTCCGCCCGCAAATCTGCTCAGCGGCATTCGCGATGCCATCGAGAAAGAAAGCGCTGATCAGAAGGAAGTTGTTGAGGACGGCGTTGGCCGCCAGCACGGTGTCGCCGGCGCGTGCGCCCTGCGACGTAAAGAAGAGAAATGCCGCGATAAGTGCGGCGGTGCGAATGAGAATATCGCGGTTGACCGAGAACATATGCAGGAGCCGCTCGCGGTCGAACAGCCGGTCGGCGCTGATATCGAACACGCGGCCAAGCAGGCGCCAGGCCAGTATCGCACCGACAATGAATCCGGCTGTTTCGGCGAGGACCGCGGCAATCGCTGCACCGGCAACGCCCTTATTGAGCACAAGGACCAGCCACACCGTCAGCGCGATGTTGGCCGCATTGATCAGGATTTGAAGAGCAAGCGCGGTTTTTGCGCGCGCCTGACCGACGAACCAGCCGAGAAGAGCATAGTTGCCCAGCGCCATCGGCGCGGACCACAGCCGGATCGCGAAGTATTCGCGTGCCGCGGCGGTCACCGGCTCGCTGCCTCCCATCAATGACAGGACGACAGTGCCGAGAGGCTTGCTCACTGCGATCAGGAGAAGGCCGATCGCTGTCGCGACGATGATGGCGCGAAACAGGGTTGCGCGGATCTCGGCATGATCCCGCGCGCCCAGGGCCTGCGCGGTAAACGCGACGGTGCCCATGCGCAGGAAGCCGAACAGCCAGAACAGGCAATCGAAAACGACCGACGCGATGGCAACGCCGCCGAGCAGCGCGGGGTCACCCAGCCTGCCGATACAGGCCGTCGCGACGACGCCGAGCAGCGGCGTCGTCAGATTGGCCAGCATCGCCGGACCGGCGATGCTGAAAACCTGTCCGGTTGTAACTTTGGCCGTGTCTCTCAATCAGCGTGGCCGCTGGGTGCTGAACAGCCGCGAGATCAGCCAGATCGGGATCACGATCACCGCGCCCAGCAGGAAATAGCGCCACACACCATTGATGAAGTCGAAGCCCAGATTCCAGACCCAGTCGATCAGGCGGCGGATGCTGTAGACGATGTTCCACGGATCGAAGCCGATTGCGGCGAGCACGACGCCGACCAGCAGCGACAGCAGCACCAGCCTCAGCAGCACCGCCAGCGGCGAACCGCCGAGGAAGCGCGACAGGGTGTCGTCGTTCCTGGTTGGCAATTCCTTCACATCGTCCGGCATCGTCGTCTCCTGAATGGGTGCGTCAGCGCACAATAGCACGCCACATGGGGAACTGTCTCGCCGCCGTCA
Source organism: Afipia massiliensis (assembly GCF_014203115.1). Classification (GTDB taxonomy): domain Bacteria; phylum Pseudomonadota; class Alphaproteobacteria; order Rhizobiales; family Xanthobacteraceae; genus Afipia; species Afipia massiliensis. Next base: position 388,214 of record NZ_JACHIJ010000003.1, read on the forward strand.
ATGGCCGTCGGCGGTCGCCGGAGAGGAAATCCTGCTCTCGGAGATTAACATCCGTTCAAGTGTTTCCAGCCGATCTGCATCGCGCGGTGGTTTATCCCAGCGCAAGCGGTTGATGCGGGGAAAGCGCATGGCAACGCCCGACTTGTGCCGCGCCGACCGAGCCAGCCCTTCGAACGCGACCTCAAGCACCAATCCCTGATCCGGTTCGTGCACCACGTGACGCACCGGACCGAATTTCTCGGTGGTGTGGCGGCGGACGAAACGGTCGATTTGAATCAACTCTTCGTCGGTGAAGCCGAAATAAGCCTTGCCGACCGGCACGAGCTGATCGGCGCCATCGATGCTGGTCCAGACGCCAAAGGTGTAATCCGAATAGTACGACGAGCGTTTGCCGTGACCGCGCTGCGCGTACATCAACACGGCGTCGATGATGTGTGGATCGCGTTTCCATTTCCACCACTGGCCTTTTGGGCGACCCGGCAGATAGGGTGCGTCGCGCCGCTTCAGCATGACGCCCTCGACAGCGTCCGAATCTTCGCCGGCTCCGGCGCTGGCAGGATCGGCGCGCGCGGCGGCAAGATCGTCCCAGGTCTTGAAGGACACCTGCGGCGACAGATCGATCCGCGGGTCGGCAAGCTGCGCGACAAAGGCTTCCAGTTTCGTTCGTCGTTCGCTGAACGTCAGCATGCGCAGATCGTTATCACCGTCGCTGAGCAGATCGTAGGCGCGCAGATGGATCGGACAATCCCTCATCAGCTTCGGCGTCACGGATTTCCGGTTCAGTCGCTGCTGCAACACATTGAACGTCTGCACCCGCCCGTCGCGCAGCACCAGCAGCTCGCCGTCGAGCGCGCCGGGCAACCTCAAGGATGGCACCAGATCGGGAAAGCTTTTGGTGATGTCCTCGCCGGTGCGTGAATAGAGACGTGTAACGGTGTTGTCTTTCTCGTCGCGTCCGCTGACCGCCTGCACGCGGATGCCGTCCCATTTCCATTCGGCGGTGAAGTCTTCCGGCGCGAGATTTGCGAAGTCGGTGTCCTCGATGGCGTGTGCCAGCATCACCGGACGGAACGGGGCGGGATCGCGGTTCACTGGCTTGTCGGCGCAGCCTTCGAGCCATGCGAACAGATCGAGATACGGAGGTGCTAATCCGGGCCAGATCAATTCGACATCGTGGGCATCCTTATCGCCGACTGCCGCCGCCGCTGTTTTCGCCAGCCGCGCCGACACGCCGATGCGCAGGCCGCCTGTAACCAGCTTCAAGAGTGCCCATCGGCCGGTCTCGTCAAGCTCATCGAGCCAGCGCACCAGTTGCGCGGGGATTTCGGTCTTGCCCAGCGTGTTGAAGGTGGTGACCACTTCGGTCAATGTCGGCGGGGGCGGCGAGTTCGTGGCCCGCTTGTCTGCCGGCCACATCAGCGCGACGGTCTCCGACAGGTCTCCGACGTAGTCATAGGACAGCGCGAACAGCGTGGGATCGGTGCGTTCCGCGATCAGATCGCGAATGAGGCCAGCCTTGGCGTGCCGAAACGACAGCGCACCGGTGAGCGCCGCCAGTGCCCAGCCGCGATCCGGGTCCGGCACCTCGCGAAAGTAATTCGTGATCAGCCGCAGCTTGTTGTTGCGTCCGGGCTCGTAGGCAAGGCGGTCCAGCAGATGCGCGAAACGGTTCATGGCGCGGCAGCCTCGTCCGCGGCCGCGCTGTCTTCGTCCTCGTCACCATAGCCGACCAGAGCAAGCGGCCGCGCCTTCAGGCCCTTCGACTGGCACCAGTGCACCAGCGCGTCTTCCTCTCCATGCGTGATCCAGACTTCGCCGGCACCGGTCGCATCAATCGTCGTGCACAATCCATCCCAATCGGCATGATCGGAAATCACCAGAGGCAGTTCGATCCCCCTTTGCCGCGCGCGTGCGCGAACCCGCATCCAGCCCGATGCAAAGGCGGCGACCGGATCGGGAAATCGCCGTGTCCAGATGTCGGTGATCGCGGTGGGCGGCGCGAAGGTGATGGTGCCGGCGAGGTCGGCCTTTTTCATACCCCTCGCCAGCCGCAGATCGCCGAGATCGATACCACGGCTCTCGTAGTAGCGTGTGATCGTCTCCATCGCGCCGTGGAGGTAGATCGGCGCGGCGTACCCTGCCGCGCGAATGAGGGCGATGACCCGCTGCGCCTTGCCGAGTGAGTATGCGCCGACCAAGTGGGCGCGTTCGGGAAACAGCGCCACCGATGCCAGAAGTTTCGCAATCTCGCCTTCGACGTTCCCGTGGCGGAATACCGGTAATCCGAATGTCGCCTCCGTAATGAATACGTCGCATGGCACCACCTCGAACGGCGTGCAGGTCGGATCCGCGGTGTCCTTGTAGTCGCCCGATGCGACGATTTTGGTCTTGCCGTGGGTCACGGCGATCTGCGCCGAGCCCAGCACGTGCCCCGCCGGGTGGAAAGTCGCGCTGACACTGCCGAGCTTGATGGTTTCGCCGTAAGAAATGGCCTGCGTGCTTCCAGCGAAGTTATCGCCGTAGCGCAGCCGCATCATGTCGAGGGTTTCCTGCGTGGCCAGCACTGCGCCGTGGCCGGGGCGGGCGTGATCCGAATGGCCATGGGTGATCAGCGCCCGCTCGACCGGCCGCACCGGATCGATATGAAAGCCGCCGGGCTTGCAGCACAGGCCAGCGGCGACGGGCATGAGGATGTCTTGCGGACGCATGGACTTCATATAGGTTGTGCGGGCCTTCATTCGAGCCTTGGTTTGCAACGCTCAGGCTCAGCCGCTTACTCCCCCAGGATCAATTTTGCCCTTTAATTCTGCCAATCAGGTTCAGACCAAGTCCATGCCAGCCGCGTTGTTCCTGTCCTCGGGAAATCTTATCGCCGACCGGCGCTTCGATTTTGGACGCGATCTGATGCTGCGCGGCGACCTTGCGGCGGCAGCAGAATTAATGGAGCAAGCGATTGAACTGGAGCCGGGCTTCGCATCGGCGTGGTTCATGCTTGGAGATTTGCGCGAACAACTCGGCGCCTGGGACGAGGCCATTGTCGCCTACACCCATGCCTGCCAGTCCGATCCTGACGACAGGCACGGCGCGAAGCTGCGGTTAATGCGGCTAGGTGCGGAGGAAGTCTCCTCCATGCCGCCCGGCTATGTGCGCGCGCTGTTCGATCAGTACGCGCCGAGGTTCGACAAGACGCTGGTGCAGGATCTGGACTATTGCGGCCCGCAGGTGCTCTTGAAGGCGGTGCTGGCGGCTCGTCACGCGGCAAGGCTGCCGGCGCGTTTCAAGCGGGCGATCGATCTCGGATGCGGTACGGGGCTGGCCGGGCGCGAGTTTGCCTCATTATCCGATGAATTGATCGGGATCGACCTGTCGTCCGGCATGATCGAGCGCGCCCGCGCTACCGGCCTTTATGCACGGCTCGACGTCACGGATATGTTGCAAGGTCTGTGCGCGGAGAGCGAGGCCAGCGCGAATCTCGTCATCGCGGCTGACGCTTTTGTCTACGTGCAGAAACTGGAGCCGTTGCTCCGCGAGGCTGCGCGCGCGCTGAAGCCGCAGGGGTTGCTGGCGTTTACGGTGGAGACCCACCCGGGTGAAGGCGTCATTCTCGGGCGCGGGCTGCGCTATGCCCACGGCGAGGCCTATCTGCGCGATGCGATTGCCGATGCCGGATTGACGGCATGTGCGATCATACCAGCATCCACCCGGATCGAGGCGAACGAGCCCGTGCCGGGATTCGTGGTGACTGCGAGCAAGGCATAATCGGCTTCGAGCCTGCCTCAAGACGAGTCTCTCATTGGGTCCGCAGCGCCAAAACGCAAGACAGCGGCGTGATGCCCGGCAGGATGCCGTGATCTGCGTCCGATCCGGAATGAATAGGCCCGGAAAATCAAAGGCATCGCAGAATGCCGCGAAAACAATTCAGGGAGACAACAACAAGATGAAAACGACGATGAAATCGTTCACTGCCGGTGCTGCGCTTGCAGCCGCTGTTCTGATGGCGGCGTCAGCTGCGCACGCGCAGAAGAAATACGACCCGGGCGCGAGCGACACTGAAATCAAGTTGGGCCAGACCGTGCCGCATTCGGGTCCAGGTTCGCTCTATGGTGTGCTGGGCCGCGTCGCGACCGCCTACTTCGAAATGATCAACGAAAAGGGCGGCATCAACGGCCGCAAGGTCAAGATGCTCTCGCTGGACGACTCCTATTCCGCTCCCAAGACGGTGGAAGCAACGCGGCGGCTGGTGGAACAGGAAGAGGTGCTGGCGCTGTTCGGCTCTCTGGGCACCGCGCCGCAGACCGCCGTGCACAAGTATCTCAACTCCAAGGGTGTGCCGCAGCTCCTGCTGAATACCGGCGCGTCCAAGTGGAACGATCCCAAGAACTACAAGTGGACCATGGCGGGCTTGCCGCTCTATCCGACCGAGGCGCGCATTCTTGCCAAGCACGTCCTGAGCGTGAAGCCGAATGCCAAGGTCGCGATTCTCTATCAGAACGACGATTTCGGACGTGACTTCCTCGGTCCGTTCAAGGAAGTGCTGGCGCAGGCCGGCGGCAAGGCCACCGTCGTCGCGGAGGCCACCTACGATCTCACCGATCCGACGATCGATTCGCAGATCATCAACCTGTCCAAGTTGGGCGCCGATGTTTTCTTCAACATCACCACCGGCAAGGCGACATCGCAGTCGGTCCGCAAGGTGGCCGAACTCGGCTGGAAGCCGCTGCATCTGTTGACGGCCGGCTCCACCGGCCGCTCGATCCTCAATGCCGCGGGCCTTGAGAATGCCACCGGCATTGTCGCCATGCGCTACGCCAAGGAGGTCGGCGTGCCGCGCTGGGAGAAGGACCCGGACGTGATGGGCTTCGAGGAACTGCGCAAGAAGTATCTGCCGAATGTCGATCCCGACAACACCATCGCCTATGCAGGTTACGGGCAGGCGGTGACCATGGCGGAAATCCTGCGCCGCTGCGGTGACGATCTGACCCGGGCCAACGTGCTGAAGCAGGCGCAATCGCTGGCGGGCTTCCATTCGCCCTACATGCTGGACGGCATCACCTACAGTTTCACGCCGGATAACTACACGCCGATGAAGACGCTCCACATCGCGATTTTCAACGGCAAGGACTGGGATATTTCGGACAAGCCGGTCACCGAATAACACCCGAGGGCGGAGGCGGATCGTCCGTCTCCGCTCTCGACCGGACGCCTGCCACGCCTTAACTCTAGGGCGTGGATACCAGAGCCCCGTCTTCCAATCTGCTGCCCGAGATCTTCCAGCGCTGGTTCGCCGCGCGGGGCTGGTCGCCGCGCGCGCATCAGCTCGATCTGCTGGCAAAGGCGCAAAGCAACCGGTCTGCATTACTGATTGCGCCGACGGGCGCGGGCAAGACGCTGGCGGGATTCCTGCCGACACTGGTGGAACTGGGCGTGCCCAAATCCGCGAAGACAATGTCGACCGGACGCAGCGTTGCGCGCAGTGGTGGCTTGCACACGCTTTATATATCGCCGCTGAAGGCGTTGGCGGTGGACATCGCCCGCAATCTTGAACGGCCGATTGCTGACATGAAGTTGCCGGTCCGGGTGGAGACCCGCACCGGCGATACGCCGGTGTCGCGGCGTCAGCGCCAGCGCAAATACCCGCCGGATATTCTGCTGACCACGCCCGAACAACTCGCGCTGTTGCTGTCGTCCGACGACGCGCCGTTTCTGTTTTCCTCGTTGAAGCGGGTCGTGCTCGACGAGTTGCATGCGCTGGTGACCTCAAAGCGCGGCGATCTTTTGTCAATCGGTCTTGCGCGGCTGTGGCGGCTCGCGCCGCAGGTGACGACAGTCGGCCTGTCGGCGACCGTGGCGGAGCCTGATGATTTACGGCGCTATCTAATGCCACAGGCCAGCGGCACGCAGAACATGGCCGACCTTGTGATCGCGGATGCCGGCGCCGCGCCGATCGTTGAAATGCTTGACACCAAGGAGCGGCTGCCGTGGGCCGGCCATATGGCGCGGCACGCGCTCGGCGAGATCTACGATCTGGTCAAGGCCAACAAGACCTCACTGATGTTCGTCAATACCCGCGCGCAGGCGGAGATGCTGTTTCAGGATTTGTGGCGCATCAACGACGACGGCCTCGCGATAGCGCTGCATCACGGCTCGCTCGATGTGGCGCAGCGCCGCAAGGTCGAGGACGCAATGGCGGCGGGGAAATTACGCGGTGTTGTCTGTACGTCGTCGCTCGATCTCGGCATTGACTGGGGCGACATCGATCTCGTCATCAATGTTGGCGCGCCGAAAGGCGCATCGCGGCTGATGCAGCGAATCGGGCGCGCCAATCACCGCCTCGACGAGCCGTCGCGCGCGGTGATGGTGCCGGCCAATCGCTTTGAAGTGCTGGAATGCCGCGCGGCCATCGATGCGGTGGCGGAGAATGCGCAGGATACGCCGCCGCAGCGCACCGGCTCGCTCGATGTGCTGGCGCAGCACATACTTGGGTGCGCCTGCGGCGAGCCATTTCTGGCCGATGCGCTTTACGACGAAGTGCGCAGCGCTGCGCCATATATGGATCTGACGCGCACAGATTTCGACGACGTGATGGATTTCGTTGCGACCGGCGGTTATGCGCTGAAAAGCTATGAGCGCTTTGCGCGGATCAAGCAGGACAAGGCCGGACGCTGGCGCGTCACCAATCCGAAGGTGCGCCAGAGCTACCGCCTCAACGTCGGGACCATCGTCGAAGAGCCGATGCTGAAGGTGAAACTGGTGCGTGGCCGCAGCAAGGGTTCGGGTTCGACCGGCGCGATCGCGCGGGGCGGGCGGATGCTCGGCCAGATCGAGGAATATTTCATCGAAGGACTGGTGCTGGGCGACACCTTCGTGTTCGGCGGCGAAGTCGTGCGCTACGAAGCCTTGATGGAAGACGAGGTCTACGTGTCGCGCAGCAACGACGCCAATGCCAAGGTGCCGTCCTACGCGGGCGGGAAGTTTCCGCTCTCGACATACTTGGCCGAGCGTGTGCGTCTGTTGCTCGCCGATCAGCGCGCGTGGAAAGGCCTGCCCGATCAGGTGCGCGAATGGCTGTCATTACAGGCAGCATTTTCCCGCGTGCCGGGTCCGCGCGAACTGGTCGTTGAAACATTCCCGCGCGCCGACAAGCATTACCTTGTCTGCTATCCGTTCGAAGGCCGTCTGGCGCATCAGACGCTCGGGATGTTGCTGACGCGGCGGCTGGAGCGGGGACGGGCAAAACCGCTCGGTTTCGTTGCCAACGAATACGCGCTGGCCGTCTGGTCGCTCGGCGACATGTCGTCGATGATCCGTAACGGACGCTTGGATCTCGATGCGCTGTTCGATGCGGATATGCTCGGCGACGATCTGGAGGCGTGGCTCGCGGAATCGGCACTGATGAAGCGCACGTTCCGGACCTGCGCCGTGATCTCGGGCCTGATCGCGCGGCGGTTTACCGGCGAGGAGAAATCGCGGCGGCAGGTGCTGTTCTCGACCGACCTCGTCTATGACGTCTTGCGCAAGCACCAGCCCGATCATGTCCTGCTGCGCGCGGCGCGGGCCGATGCCGCCACGGGACTGCTGGATATTCGCCGCCTGAGCGATATGCTGATCCGGATCAAAGGCCGAATCACGCACAAGGAACTCGACCGGGTGTCGCCGCTCGCAGTGCCGGTGATGCTGGAAATCGGCCGCGAAGCGGTTTATGGCGAAGCGTCCGATGAGTTGCTGGCGGAAGCCGCCGAGGAACTCGTGAAAGAGGCGATGTCGCCCGATCAGGATTGACGAGAAATGCAAGGCGCGCAGGCGACAGAGCGAATTCCGGGGGTCACTGTCGCAGGCGTCACGTTTGCTGCGGATATTGCTGGTGCGTTAGTTTGGGAGGATGAGCGCCTTCTGGTCGTCTCGGACCTGCATCTGGAAAAAGGTTCCAGTTTTGCGCAGCGCGGCGTGTTGTTGCCGCCGTTCGACACCGCTGCGACGCTAGCGCGGCTCGGCGCAGTGATCGCACGGCACGATCCGCGCACGGTGATTGCTCTCGGCGACAGCTTCCACGACCGCAAGGCCCATGAGCGGTTGTCGCCTGACGACCGCGAAACGTTGTCGGCGTTACAGTCGCGGCGGGACTGGATCTGGATTTCCGGCAATCACGATCCGGCACTGCCGCGCGATCTCGGCGGCGTGGTCGCAGACGAAGTCGCGATCGGGCCGATTGTATTTCGCCATGAGCCGACCGGCGCTGTGGGCGAAATCGCGGGACACCTTCATCCCAAGGCGCGTGTCTCGACGCGCGGGCGCTCCGTGGAACGGCGCTGTTTCGCCAGCGACGGGATGCGCGCGGTGATGCCGGCGTTCGGTGCTTACACGGGCGGCTTGAGCATTCGCGATGTGGCCTTTGCCGCGATCTTCCAGACCCTGGCCTTCACCGCGCATGTGCTCGGCGATCGCCGTGTCCACACTATCGCGGCGTCGCGCTGCTATTGAATTTCCGATTCGAGCGGCGGGCGAGACCGGCTTCTTCCTTTAATCCCTGCGGAAGATTACAGACGCAAGCCACCCGGTCATGATCGCCATCATCGCGGTGGCGAGGCCGTAGAGCAGCCCATGGTGGCGCGCGGAGTTGGCGACGAACTGCTCGAAGCCGACCTTGACGATTTCGAACGCAGTCTCGGTCTTCGCCACGAACGCTCCGCCAGCAAACAGCTTGATGTCGATGGTGTAGGTGCCGGTCGGCACCTCCGCCGGCAGGGGAATGCCGGTGCGAAACAATGTCGGCGTTAGAAAGGTCAGCGCGCTGGTCTGTTCGAGATAAAGCCCGTGTTCGGTGCGCAGCCGCACGAATGCCGAGCGGAACGGATCGCTGGCGACCGTATTGGCGACGTCCGGCCCCATGCGTTGCGGCAACGCGAAATTCGTCAGCCCGATTTGCTGCCGCCGCTGGACGTCCGGCGAGGCGATATTGTCGATCGGGCGATTGGCGAAGATGCCGAGGTAGGACGGGACCTGAATGAACTCGCGCGAATCTACGTTGACCCAGATACCGAGCTTGCGCTCCTTGCGCCGGGTCACCATGTCGGCGCGCGGTCCGGTCACCGTGACCACGATGTCATAGGCCGTGCCCGGCGGCTTCGATTGGCCGTCGCGCTCGATGGAACCGAACAGCACAAGCTCTTCGCCGGAATAGTTCGGCGTTACTGTCACGCGGTGATTGGAGACCGAGACGATCAGGTTTTCCGCCCACGTGTTTCCGCCTGCTGCGAGCGTGAACACCAAAGCGGCGAAGAAGATGGTTGCGCGATACTTCATCCGCCGATCCCCAGATCGCGAATGGAATAGAGTTCGTCCGGCCGGATCACCAGTTCGACGGCAAAGCGGACGCCGACCGACAGGATCAGAAGCCCGAGCAGCAGGCGCAGATGGTCGCCGCGGATGCGCTGCCCGGCCCGCGCGCCGAATTGTGCACCGAACACGCCGCCCACCATCAGCATCAGCGCCAGAACCGCATCGACGAGATGATTGGTCACGGCATGCAGGACGGTTGCGACCACCATCGTCACCAGCGTCAGCACCATCGCCGAGCCGATGACGGTGGAGGTGGGCACCCGCAGGACGTAGATCATGATCGGAATCAGCAGGAAGCTGCCGCCGACGCCCATGATGGCGCCGAGAAAACCGACGAAGAGTCCGACCGCGAGCACCGGGATCACGGACAGATAGATCTTCGAGCGCTTGAAGCGCATCTTCAGCGGCAGGCCGAGAATCCAGCCCTGTGCCCGCGCCCGCCGGGTGATCGTGGTGTTGCCGCGCCGTGCGCGCAGGATGGCGCGTGCGCCTTCGAGGAACATCAGCGTGCCGACGGCGGTCAGCAGCACCACGTAGGATAGCGCGATGATGAGATCGAGCTGCCCGACCGAGCGCAGCAGCGTAAAAATCCACACGCCCAAGGCGGTGCCTGCGACGCCGCCGCATAACAGCACCAGGGACAGCGCCGGATCGATCGCCCGCTTGCGCCAGTAAGACAACGCACCGGAAAACGACGAAGCAGCCATGTGACTGGTCACCGAGGCGACGGCGACCGCGGGTGCAATTCCGATGAAGATCAGCAGCGGCGTCATCAGGAAGCCGCCCCCGATCCCGAACATGCCGGACACGAAGCCGACCGCGGCACCCATCCCCAGGATGAGAAACACATTGACCGGGATGTCGGCGATGGGGAGGAAAAGTTGCACGCGCGTTCGCTTGAGTTTTGGCGCGAGGCCCTGTGTGCCCCTCGCAGCATGAATCTGCCGCGACGCGGGTCATGCGCCGCGCCTCTGCTTACCCGAAATCATCTGCGGTGGGGTTAAAGATTTGGCGAGCGCACGCGAAAGCGACGCGGTTTCCAGATCACGTTGCCCGTTAATCTTAACACTGTGGTGAGGGTTCGCTGGCGCGGCTCATTCAGCGGTCAGGAGCGCTAAATGGCCATCAGTGGGCAGTGACTTTGGCCGCCGTTTTCGCTGCCGGCTTCGTTGCCGGCTTCGCCGGTGCTGCGACATCCCATCCGCCGGCCGGTGCGCCGTTGGCGGTGGCCTCTTCGGGCTGGGTTTCAGGCACGAAGGTCTGGGTCGCGAGTTTTGCTGCAGCGAGCGACTGAGGGTCGAGGCGCTTGGCGATATCGTCCCGCTTCCGGCCGGAATCCGCGTCGCCCTGGGCAGCCGCGAGGCTGAACCACTTGAAGGACTCAGCAAGGTTCTGTTCCACGCCGATGCCACGGGCATAGAGGATCCCGAGATTGAACTGGCTGTCGGCGACGCCGCGCTCGGCGGCCTTGCGGAACCATTGCGACGCGCTCTTGTAGTTCGGACCCGCGCCGCCGCCATCGGCATCCAGCACGGCGAGATTGTGCATGGCCTTGGCGCTGCCCCTCTCGGCGGCCTGCAGGTAATATCCGCGCGCGGCGTCGATATCCTTTTTGACGCCGAGCCCCTTTTCATAAAGCGTTCCGAGCCGGAACGTCGCCGGAACGATACCGTTCTGCGCGGCGCGCTCATACCATGTCGCCGCTGTCACGTAATCCTGTGCGACTCCCTTGCCTTCGGCGTAGCGGACGCCGATCTCAAAAGCCGCGCCGGGATCGCCCTTGTTGGCTGCGGTCCGAAGCGCTGCGCTGCCGATGGTGTCGGGGAATTTATCCGCTACCGGGGTCAGCTTGATTTTTGCCTTGTCCTTCGCCGCCGGAGGAATCGTCACCGATATCCGTTCTTGCGGCGTCACGATCGAGCCGGTGACGTCGGGCGCAACAGGCGTGGCGGCAGGCGCAGCGACAGGTTCAGCCGGTGCTGCAGCGGGGATCGCGGGCATGGCAGGGACGGAAATAATCTGCGGCGACGCGCTCATCGACTGACGCGTGAGCAGTGTTGGTGACGTCATCGATGGCATCGAAGGCGTCAGATCGGAGCGCGGTCCGTTCTCTGGCGCGGGAGGCGGCGCCGGCGGCGGCGTGATGCTGGATTCGGCGGGGAGCGACGAGTTGGCGTTGTCGTGGCCGCTGAGCAGGTTCATGCCCATCTTGACCGTGCCGAGCACGATCACCACCACGCTCGCGCCAACCAGCAGCGCGCGAATCTTCGATGAAATTCCGGAGTCGCCCACGGTCGCAGCCTTGGCTGCGTTGCGCGCCGCGTCGTTGAGTGCGGTGACACGGTTCGGCTTCGGGCCGGACGATGCAGGAGGCGCGGCAGCGGCGGCCTGCGCGGCGCGGCGCGCAGCCTGGATAAAGTTGGTCGAACTGACCGGCTCCTGCTTGCTGGCGGAAATCTCGTTCAGCACCACTTCCGACGCGGCGATGCGCTCGGACGGGCTTGATCCGCTTCGGGCTGATTGTACGCGGGTGCCCGGCTCAAGCGGATGATCCGGCGGCAGGTTGGGATCGATCGGGCTGCGCGGCGACGGAGGTGGGCGCACCGACGCGGCCTGCGGCGCAGCTTCGTTTGCGTCATAGGACGGTGCAATCGCGGGAGCCCGCACGGCTGGCGGCGAGACCTGCGTCTGCGCGGCGGGCGGGCGTGCAATCGGGGCCTGCGCTGCAGCCGGATTCGGCATTTCAGGGCGGGGCACTGGTGCGAAAGACGCAGCTGGGCGCGGCGGTTCCGGCGCATAGGTCTCGCGTGCGCGAGGCTCTGCCATCGCAGGCGCGGGCGGCATCTCGCGCGGCGCGGGAGCGGAGCGTGCGTTGCGCAGGTCGCCTTCGATCTGCGCCAGACGATCGACCACATGACCGAGCGTGTTGTGAACGGCTTCGAGTGAATCCTGCGTGTGGCGGTTGGTTTCCGACTGGCTGAAGCGGATGTCGGAGAGTTCGCGCTTGATGGTATCGACCAGATCGCCGTCCATCGGTGCGACCGCGCGCAATCCCTGATCGGCGCCTGCGCTGGTCATGCGCTGGCTTTCGAGGTGCCGCAGAATATCGGAGAGGCCTTCCTCGACCTTCGCGAGATTCCCCCCGCGCGGTTCTGACATCTCCAGCCGCTCGAGCAGATGATGGACACGCTGCTCGACGTGGCTCAGGGACGCGGAGCTGTCGTTGCCGACCTGAAGATGATCGAGCCGGTCCGAAATCGTGCGCACCGCGTTGTCGAAATAGACGGTGTCGCCCACCGGCGAACGGTCGCGCTGCTCAAGCGCAGTGGTCAGCACCGCGATGCGCTGTTCGAGCGCCGAGAGGATGTCGCTGCTGCCGCCCGCGCGCGCCAGTTGATCGACCTTCGCCGACAATGTCTGCACATGCCCGGCAAGTTCGTTGAGCGCGTCGTTCGATGCGACGTTCGATACGATGACCTTGAGCGCCGCAATGGCGTCCTCAAGCTGTCGGACGGTCGCAGGATCAGTGCTGGACCGCACGATCGTGTCGATCTTTCCGCCGAGATTGCGGATCGCGTCGTCGAAGCCCGCGAGCTGTTCGGCAGGCTTGAGTGTGCGCAGTTCGCTATAGATGTCCGACAATGCCCGTTCGATGCCGGACAGTGCACTGCTGTCGATCCCGGTTGAACGAGTCTCGTCGATCCGCCGCCCGAGTGAGCGGATTTCGCCTTCGAGGGATTCGATCGCGCGGCGCGGCAACGCCTCGGTGATGGCCTGGCGGATCTCGGCAAGTTCGCCGCGGAACGCCGCAATCGACTGGTCGATGCCGTCTGGACGACGCAGCGTCTCGATCTGGCTGGTGATCTGGGAGAGTTGCCGCTCGAGGCCGGAGAAATCGGCCTGCGGCTGGATCGGCGGCGCATGGTTCACGAACGACGGCGGTGGCATCCGCGTGGACGGCTGCGGGATCGCGCGTGGCGCGCCATCGAGTTCGCCCTGTCGCGCGACGATTTCCGCGATCGAGAAGTCCATGGGTGACATGGCGGGCGAGGTCGCGGGAGCCATGCGCGCAGCAGACGCTGCGCGGTAAGGCGCACCTTGAGGCGGCGGGACGTCTGAAAGCTGCGACAGCCGGGCGTCGAGCCGCGAAATGGCGTCGTTTAGCTGCCGGGCAACCGCCGGATCGCCCTTAGGGGCTCCCGGCGCGTGCGACATGTGTTCGACCTGCCGGGCGATCGAGTCGAGGCGCTTGTGGATTTCGGCGACATCCTGGGCTTCGCGAGAGTTTGGGCCGGGGCTGCCGATTGCCGAATTCAGCCAATCTCCCAAGGACATACCGGCATGGCGCGCGGAAGCTTCGGCCCTTTCGCGGACCGATGGCTCGATTCCGTCAACACTCCACGATACGCGCGCTGTCATGCCTTGGTCCGGTGTCGGCTCTGGCTGGTGCCAGAGCGCTTCAGACCCCTCGCGCCCCTTGAAGAGACAATCAAATTTCGACGCGAGACGTCTGTGTCCAGCCCCGACTTTTTCGCGTTACGGTAAATACCGCGTTAATGAAACGCCGGCCGCCCTTATTATTAATTCGGCCTTATTACTTCTCGGGCCTGAGGCGTCAGCTTGAGGATGGCCGGGTAAACAGGCCGCTGAGATCGCCGAGATCCGCTTCCGTTATTGTTCCGTGAGCGGAATTCATGACGGACGACTGTCCGATATAAGCCCAGTAAATGAACTCTGCGCGCGGGATCGACGCCCTAGCGTCAACGCCGGATTCTCGAAGAAGTTTGGCGATATAGGCGACACGCTTGGCATCGACGGTTGCCACGACTTTGGCGGCATCGAAATCTGAAGCGGCCCATGAGCGGAAGGCGCGATCGAGGCTTCTGTCTTCCTTAAAGGCCAGCTGCATCAAATAAGTCAGCCGTGCGGGCCCTACGATCGACGAAGCAATCTCGCGGATCACGCCATCTGTCGCGCGCTCCTGCCAAGTCGCCAGAAGCTGAGCGCGAAAATCGGCAATGCTATTGAAATGCCAGTAGAAACTGCCTCTTGAGACCTGCAGGCCTTTGGCCATCGTGCCGGTTTTCAGCGCGGCGGCGCCTTGCCGGGCAAGTGTCCGCAGCCCGTGGGCAATCCATTGCTCACGGGTGAGGCGGTCTTTCGAGACTGAAGATTCGGCAACTTCAACCATGCACAGGTGTATTGACACAAAATGGCACCGCGCGCTAGGCTCCGTACAGATGTGTACGGAGAATATGGCACTGGCACTGGCGTCGGTATGAATGGTCGATATTTTTTACGCTCGCTGATGACGGCGCGTATCGCGCATTTCCATGTCATGGTGAGGTCATCGACGGCAGTCCATGTGCTGAGCCGGCTCATTGCCAAACAATTCGCGCAATCCACGTTCAATTGTGAGCTGAGAGACATTCCATGACGATCTACAAAGCGCCCGTCGAAGATGTGACTTTCCTTCTCAACGACGTCTTTCAAATCGACCGCTACAACAACCTTCCCGGCTTCAGCGACGCGACGGCGGACGTTCGCGCAGCGATTTTCGACGAGGCCGCCAAGCTCGCTGAGCAGGTGCTTCATCCGCTGAACCATAGCGGCGATCTCGAAGGCTGCACGCGCCACGACGACGGCAGCGTCTCGACGCCCAAGGGTTTCAAGGAAGCATTCAGGCAGTTCGCCGATGGCGGCTGGATCGGTCTGGCGGCTCCGCAGGAATACGGCGGGCAAGGGCTGCCGGCGTCGCTGTCGGAAACGGTCAGCGAATTCATGTCGTCGGCCAATATGGCCTTTGGCATGTATGGCGGCCTCACCCAGGGCGCGATGGCGGCGCTTCTCGTGCATGGCACGCCGGAGCAGAAGAAGACCTTCGTGCCGAACATGGTCACCGGCAAGTGGACCGGCACCATGAATCTCACCGAACCGCAGTGCGGCACCGACCTCGGTCTGATGCGCACCAAGGCGGTCAAGCAGGCCGACGGCACCTACAAGATCACCGGCACCAAGATTTTTATCTCGGGCGGTGAGCAGGATCTCACCGAAAACATCGTTCACCTTGTCCTCGCACGTATTGAAGGCGCGCCTGCCGGCATCAAGGGTGTTTCTCTGTTCGTTGTGCCGAAAATCAAGCTCAATGCGGACGGCTCACTGACTGGCGAGCCAAACGGCGTGTCGTGCGGCTCGATCGAACACAAGATGGGCATTCACGGCAATTCCACCTGCGTGCTGAACTTCGACAACGCGGTCGGCAACCTGGTCGGCACCGAGAACAAGGGTATGGAGGCGATGTTCGTGATGATGAACGAGGCGCGCCTCGGCGTCGGCGTTCAAGGCCTGTCGCAATCCGAAGTCGCCTACCAGAACGCAGCCGCCTACGCGAAAGACCGCTTGCAGGGCCGCTCCATCAGCGGCGTGAAAGCTCCCGATAAACCTGCCGATCCGATCATTGTTCACCCCGACGTGCGGCGTACGCTGATGTCGATCCGCGCGTTCAACGAGGGCGCGCGCGCTCTTGTGGTGTGGACATCGCTGAAGAGCGACGTTGCGCATCGTTCCGACGATCCGAAAGAGCGCGAGGCCGCTGACGACCACATGGGCCTTCTGACGCCGGTCATCAAAGGCGTGCTGACCGATCAGGGGTTTGCCAACGCAGTCGCTGCCCAGCAGATGTTCGGCGGTCACGGCTTCATCGTCGAGACCGGCGTGGAACAGTTCGTGCGCGATGCGCGCATCACGATGCTGTACGAAGGCGCCAATGGCATCCAGGCGCTGGATCTGGTCGGCCGCAAGCTCGGCCGCGCCGGCGGACGTGCGATCACCACGTTCTTCAACGAAGTCGCTGCCTTCTCCAAGGAGAACGCCGCCAATGAGGCGATGAAACCCTTTATCGGCCCGCTCAGCGCGGCGGTGAAGGATCTGCAGCAGGCGACCATGTGGCTGATGCAGAATGCGATGGCCAAGCCGGACAACGCAGGTGCGGCGTCCACCGACTACATGCATCTCTTCGGTCTGGTTGCGATCGGCTACATGTGGGCGCGCATGGCGAAGGTCGCGCAGGACAAGCTGGCGGAATCCGGCGAGCAGCCTTACCTGAAGGCCAAGCTGGTGACGGGCAGGTTCTTCATGGAGCGGATGCTTCCGGAAACCGCGCTGCGCCTGTCACGCGTTCAGTCCGGTGCAGCCACGATGATGGAACTGCCCGCCGAGACGTTCTGACGTTCGAATTTGTCTCGCGCCGGTGTCCGGCGCGAGCTTCCGATCACACTTTTTCAATCAAAATTCCCAGGAGGGCGTCATGCCAGAGGCATTTATCTACGATCACGTGCGCACGCCGCGCGGCAAGGGCAAGTCCGATGGTTCGCTGCATGAGGTGACGGCACTGGCGCTGGCGACTGCGCCGCTGAAGGCCCTCAAGGAGCGCAACAACATCGCGCCCGACACCATCGACGACGTGATCCTCGGTGTGGTTGATCCGGTTGGCGAAGCGGGCGGCGATATCGCGCGCTTCGCGGCGCTGAACGCCGGTCTTGGTGAATCGGTGCCGGGCATCCAGATCAGCCGTTTCTGTGCGTCGGGCCTTGATGCAGTGAATTTCGCAGCCGCGCAGGTGATGTCCGGTCAGCACGAGATGACCATCGGCGGCGGTGCAGAATCCATGAGCCGCGTGGGTATTCTCTCTTCGGGCGCATCGTGGCCGATGGACCCGTCGATGGCGGTGCCGAGCTATTTCATGCCGCAGGGTGTGTCGGCGGATCTGATCGCCACCAAGTACGGCTTCTCCCGCGACAACGTCGATGCCTACGCGGTGCAGAGCCAGCAGCGCGCCGCCAAGGCGTGGGACGAAGGCCGCTTCAAGAATTCCGTGATTCCGGTGAAAGACATCAACGGTCTCACCATTCTCGACAAGGACGAGCATATGCGTCCATCGACGACGATGCAGTCGCTCGGGCAGTTGCAGGCGTCGTTCGCGGCGATGGGCGCGATGGGCGGTTTCGATGCGGTTGCTGTGCAGTCGCATCCGGAAATCGAGGCAGTGAACTACGTACATCACGCCGGCAACTCGTCGGGCATTGTCGACGGCGCAGCAGCTGTGCTGCTTGGCAGCGCAGAAGCCGGCAAGAAGCGCGGCCTGAAGCCGCGTGCAAAGATCCGCGCGTTCGCGAATATCGGCTCCGAGCCTGCGATGATGCTGACCGGTCCGGTCGACGTCACCAAGAAGGTGCTGGAGCGTTCCGGGATGAAATTGTCGGATATCGACCTGTTCGAGTTGAATGAGGCGTTTGCTTCGGTGGTGCTGCGTTACATCCAAGCCTTCGAGATCGACAACGACAAGATCAACGTCAATGGCGGCGCGATTGCGATGGGCCATCCGCTCGGCGCGACCGGCGCGATGATCCTCGGCACGGTGCTCGACGAACTCGAGCGCACCAACAAGTCCACCGCCCTCGTCACGCTGTGCATCGGCGGCGGCATGGGTACTGCGACCATCATCGAGCGCGTTTGAGGATCAATCACATGACTTACAAGAATTTCAAGGTTGAGACCGACGCCGACGGCATTGCGCTGGTGACGTGGGACATTCCCGGCAAGTCGATGAACGTGCTGGACGAAACCACCAACACTGAACTCGCCGCCATCGTCGATGCGACCACCAAGGACGCAGCGATCAAGGGCGTCGTCATCACCTCGGGCAAGGAAGCATTCTCCGGCGGCGCGGATCTGACCATGCTGGAAGGCATGAACCGCGCCTATCTCGAATTGCTGAAAGCCAAGGGCGAGGAAGTCGCCAACAAGTACGTCTTCGACGAAGTCCGAAAGTTGTCGCAGGCGCTGCGCAATATCGAAGTCAGCGGCAAGCCATGGGTCGCCGCGATCAACGGCCTCGCCTTCGGCGGCGCATTCGAACTGGCGCTGGCCTGTCACTACCGTGTCGCGTCGGACAATCCCAGGACCCGCCTCGGCCTTCCCGAAATCAAGGTCGGCTTGTTCCCCGGCGGCGGCGGCACCCAGCGGCTCCCGCGCATGATCCAGCCGATGGACGCCTTGCAGATGCTGCTCAAGGGCGACGCCATCGATCTGAAAAAGGCCAAGGCGTCCGGCATCGTCGGCGCGGTGGTTCCCGCGGCCGATCTGATCAAGACCGCGAAGGACTGGATCAAGGCAGGCGGCAAGGCCGTGGCGCCGTGGGATGAAAAGGGCTTCAAGCTGCCCGGCGGCCCGGTGTACTCAAAGGCCGGCATGCAGTTCTTCCCGCCAGCGAACGCGATCTTGCGCCGCGAGACGTACGACAACTACCCGGCCGCGCGCGCGATTATGCAGTGCGTCTATGAAGGCCTGCAGCTGCCGATGGATGCAGCGCTGCGCGTGGAGTCGCGTTACTTCTCGAAGATCCTGCGTTCGAAGGAAGCGGCGGCGATGATCCGCTCTCTGTTCGTGTCGATGCAGGAACTCAACAAGGGCGCACGCCGTCCGCAGAATGTGCCGCCCACCAAGGTCAAGAAGCTCGCCGTTATCGGCGCCGGCTTCATGGGCGCCAGCGTCGGCTTCGTGTCGGCGCAGGCCGGTATCGATGTGGTGCTGATCGATCGCGACCAGGAAAGCGCCGACAAGGGCAAGGGGCACGCCAAGACCATGCTCGACGGCCAGATCGCCAAGGGCCGCATGACACAGGACAAGGCCGACGCCATCCTCGGCCGCATCACGGCCACGCCGGATTACAATGCGATCAAGGAATGCGATCTCGTGATCGAGGCCGTGTTCGAGGATCGCAAGGTCAAGGCCGAGACCTACGCCAAGGCGCAGCCGCTGCTGCGCGACGGCGCGATCTTCGCCTCCAACACCTCGACGCTGCCGATCAATTCGCTGGCCGAAGAATGGAAGGACCAGTCGAAGTTCATCGGCATCCACTTCTTCTCGCCGGTCGAGAAGATGATGCTGGTGGAGATCATCGTCGGCAAGAACACCGGCGATGTGGCGCTTGCCACCGCGCTCGATTACGTGCGGCAGATCAACAAGACGCCTATCGTGGTGAACGACTCGCGCGGCTTCTTCGCCAACCGTTGCGTGCTGCGCTACATCTCGGAGGGCTACGAGATGTTCAAGGAAGGCGTGCCGCCGGCGATGATCGAGAACGTCGGCAAGATGGCCGGCATGCCGGTCGGCCCGCTTTCGCTCAACGACGAGGTCGCCATCGACCTGTCGCTGAAGATTCTCAAGGCAACCGAGGCCGACATGGGCCCGCAGGCCGTCGATCCGGAGCAGAAGGCGCTTCTGGTCGAGATGGTGGAAAAGCGCGGGCGCTTTGGCCGCAAGAACGGCAAGGGCTTCTACGACTATCCCGAGAAGGGCAAGGGCCAGAAGAAGCTGTGGCCGGAGCTGAGCTCGCTGCATTCCAAGCATCTCGATCCGGATACGCTGGACGTCGAAGAGTTGAAGCAGCGTTTCCTGGTGGTGCAGGCGGTGGAAGCCGCGCGCACGGTTGAGGATCACGTCATTACTGACCCGCGCGAGGCCGACGTCGGCTCGATCCTCGGGTTCGGCTTCGCGCCGTTCACCGGCGGCACGCTGTCCTACATCGACTTCATGGGCACCAAAAACTTCGTCGAACTGTGCCACAAGCTCGAGAAGAAATACGGCTCGCGCTTCACGCCGCCAAAGCTTCTGATCGAGATGGCGGCCAAGGGCGAAACGTTCTACGGCCGCTTCGCGCCGAAGAAGGCTGCGGCGTAACGACGACGCGCTTCAAGCACTGAAACAAAAGGCGGGATCATCGATCCCGCCTTTTTCTTTCTCAGGAATGTGATCGTGCTTACGACGCCTTCAGCAGCCCTTCGGCGGTGAGCGCTTCCTGCACCTTCGGCCGCGCGGCAACACGTGCCTTGTAGGCAACGAGATTCAGAAGGCCGGAAATGTCCAGACCGACGCGATCGGCCCAGGCGAGCATCGTGAAGAGATAGGCGTCCGGCACGGTGAAGTGGTTGCCCATCACGTAATCCCGACCCTTCAAGGCCTGATCGACGTATTTGAACTTGCCCATGAGGCGATCCTTGAAGAACGCCTTGGTGTCGTCCGACAGGACGGGCTGGAACAGCGGGCTGAAGTTCTTGTGCAACTCGCTGGCGACGAAATTCAGCCATTCCTGCAGCTTGTAGCGCTCGGTGGAGCCGGCGGCGGGCGCGAGGTTCTTCTGCGGCGCACTATCGGCGATCATCTGGACGATGACCGCGCCTTCCGTCAGCAGATCGCCGCTGTCGAGGCCGAGCGCCGGCACCTGGCCCTTCGGATTGATCTGGGTGTAGTCGCTGCCGTCCTCGAGTTTCTTCGCCTTCAGGTCGACCCTGACCAGGTCGAACGGGAGCCCGGCCTCCTTCAGGGCGATATGGGGGGACAGCGAGCAGGCGCCGGGCGAATAATACAGTTTCATAGGAGGTATCCTTTTGAGGATTCTGGGCGTTGGGGCATTGGCAAGAGCTATGACCGCCCCCTAAATGCAGCTATGTCAAGATTGATGCAACTGCATTTATTGGGATAGACTTGGGCGAGCCAGCAGATTTAGGCAGCCCAAGGCACGGACGAGACCATGAAACGCAAACCATCTACCGAGGCCACAGAGGTCTGGATCCGCCTGATGCGGGTTCAGGGCAAGGTGCTCGGCGCGGTCGAGCAGGATCTCAAGAAGGCCGGGTTTCCGCCGCTGGCCTGGTACGATGCGCTGCTTGAGCTGTCGCGCGCGCCAAGCGGAGAGCTGCGCCCCGTCGAACTCGAAAAGCAGATGCTGCTGCCGCAGTACTCCACGTCGCGGCTGATCGATCGTCTGGTCGAGGAAGGTCTTGCTGCGCGGCGCGAGTGCGAGATGGACAAGCGCGGCCTGTTCGTGGAGATCACCGATGCCGGCCGCGAGCTGCAGAAGAAGATGTGGAATTCATATTCCGCGGCGATCGAACGGCACATCGGCTCGAAGCTGTCGGATGCCGACGCGGTGAGACTCGCTGGCCTGCTGGATTGTCTCGGCTGCTGCGCGGGCGCGCCGCAGGCTGTGGCCATCTCGAAAGAAGCCGCCAAAGAAACCGTCAAAGAAATCACGTCGACCCGATGATTCTTTCTTTACCTCTCGCGGTTACGGATGCCGTCATCCGTGGCACCCGCCTGCATCGTGCGCAGACCCATCAATCAACACTTCTTGTCTGGATGTCCTATGGCGCGTGATCAGATCGATATGACACCGCTGGATTCGCGGGACGAACTGGTTGCGTGGCTGGAGGCCGGCGTAAAGCCGAAATCCGAATTCCGCATCGGCACCGAGCACGAAAAAACACCGTTCACGCTGGAGGGCCACAGGCCCGTGCCTTATGAGGGCGCGCGCGGCATCGGCGCTTTGCTTGAAGGGATGAAGCTCCTGCTCGGCTGGGATCCGATCATGGAGAACGGCAACATCATCGGATTGCACGACGTCACCGGTGGCGGCGCGATTTCGCTGGAACCCGGCGGCCAGTTCGAATTGTCGGGCGCGCCGGTCGAAACGGTGCACCAGACCTCATCCGAACTGATGGCGCATCTGGCGCAGGTGCGCGAAGTCGCGACACCGCTCGGAATCGGATTTCTTGGTCTCGGCATGACCCCGTCATGGTCGCGCAAGGAAATGCCGGTGATGCCGAAGGGCCGCTATCGGATCATGACCAACTACATGCCGAAGGTCGGCCAGTACGGCCTCGACATGATGTACCGGACCTGCACGGTGCAGACCAATCTCGACTTCTGTTCGGAAGCGGACATGGTCAAGAAGCTGCGCGTGTCGGTGGCGCTGCAGCCGGTGGCCACCGCACTGTTCGCGAACTCGCCGTTCACCGAAGGTAAGCCGAACGGGTTCCTGTCGTTCCGCTCCGAGATCTGGCGCGACACCGACAACGCGCGCGCCGGCATGATTCCATGGGCGTTCGAGGACGGCATGGGCTTTGAGCGCTGGGTCGACTACGCGCTCGACGTGCCGATGTATTTCGTCAAACGCGGCGATGACTACATCGACGTCTCGGGGTCGTCGTTCCGCGATTTCTTCGATGGCAAGAACCGGATGATACCGGGCGAGAAGCCGACATTGTCCGACTGGGCCAATCACCTCTCGACGATTTTCCCCGAAGTGCGCCTGAAGCGTTATCTCGAAATGCGCGGCTCCGACGGCGTGCCGTGGCAGCAGTTACCGTCGCTGCCGGCATTCTGGGTTGGCTTGCTGTACGACGACGAAAGCCTCGATGCCGCGTGGGAGATCGCCAAGCGCTGGACCGCGCATGAGCGTCAGGCGCTGCGCGATGACGTGCCGCGACTGGGATTCAAGGCAAAAATCGGTAACCGCTATCTGTTCGAGGTCGCCAAGGACTGCATGGCCCTGGCGCACAAGGGTCTCGCGCGGCGAGGCCGGATTGATCATCTCGGCCGCGACGAGTCGCGGTATCTGGAGCCGCTCGATCAGATCATCGATGCGGGACATACCCCGGCCGAACGGCTGCTCGAGAAATTCAACGGCCCATGGGGACAATCCGTCGATCCCGCGTACAGCGAATACGCTTATTAATTCAACGGGTTCTCACCATCACGAGAATGTTGTTCCGCGTTTATCTGCCGTTCATCTGCCATACATCAGCCCGGCGATTGAATAGTGGCATCCGCCCGACTCATCACGCCCGTCCTCCGCTGAAAGCGATGGCATGCTTCCAGTCTGCAGTTTCAGATCATGCATCAGCTTCTGCGTTGCGTTCGCTGTCGCGCTCGCCTTGACGAGCCTTGCCGGTGTTCAGCCGGTTCACGCGCAGGCCAGCTTCGATCGTCCGGGCAACGATTATCAGCGCATCCTGCTGCCTGCCGGCGATCCCGCCGTATGCGCGCTGCAATGCGAGCGTGACCGCCGCTGCCGCGCATGGAGTTTCAACTATCCCGCCGTCAGCGATGACAGCGCGGTCTGCTGGCTCAAGAATGCGGTGCCGCCGCGGGTGCCGAGCAGTTGCTGCGTTTCCGGAGTACGCGGGGCGGGCGTGGTCGAACCGCGCAACAGCGTGCTTGAGTCCGAGACCGATCGGCCCGGCGGCGACTACCGCAGTGTCGAGGTGGGGACCGATCCCAAGGGCGCGACCTGCAAGGCGGTCTGCGACGACGACAAAAAGTGCCGGGCGTGGACCTATGCGCGGCCCGGCTACATCGGAAAATCAGCACGCTGTTTCCTGAAGGATCATATCAAGCCGCCGCGGCGCAAGCCGGGCTTTATATCCGGCGTGGTGCGGTAATCGCTGCCGCAAAAAGCAAACGATTACCGCATTTGAGCGTTAGGATCATCGTTCAAGCTGGGTTGAGCGATCAGGAGCGTTCCGATGAAGCATACCCGCGTTGCAGTCGCCGGATTGTCCATTCTCGCGGTCACGACAGTGGCTGCGGTCGCGCATCATGGCTGGGGAAGTTACGATGCCGGCAAACCGATCACGGTCGAAGGAGCAATCCTGACCAGCACGTTCGAGAATCCGCATGCGACAATCGCTGTGAAGGCGCCTGACAAGATCTGGACCGTGACGCTGGCGCCGACGTCGCGCATGATAGCGCGTGGTGCGCAGGCTGACGTTGTCGCCGTCGGCAAGAAGGTGTCCGCTTATGGCTATCCCTCGACCGTGGAGATGAACGAGATGCGCGCCGAACGGATTTCGGTGGACGGCAAGACCTACGAGCTGCGCTGATGACGGACGCGGCGCCTGCGATCTTCGTTGCACTTGAGGCCTCGGGATTCGGCGCGGCGATCCGGCAGTCGCGCTGGCTCTACATGATCGCCAACGTCAGTCACATCGTATCGCTGATGGTCTTCGCAGGCGCCATCGCTGTGATGGACCTGCGCATGGCCGGCGCGCTGTCCGCGACGTCGCCGGGATATGTGCTGAAGGCGGCGCGCCGTGTTGCAATCGCCGGGTTCATTGGCCTTGTCCTGTCCGGAGCGTTTCTGTTCACCGCGGAAGCCAGCCACGTCATCGTGAATCGCGTGTTCCAGATCAAGCTCGGGCTGATCGCGCTCGGTCTTCTCAACGTCGCGTTGTTTGAAATCCTGATTGCACCGAAGGTGAAGGATTTGCCGCCGCTAACGCTGCTGCCGTCAGGGGCACGCGCCACAGCCGTGGCGTCGATTTCGATCTGGATCGCGGTTGCGATCTGTGGGCGTTCGATCGCGTATTTTTGAGCTTTTTTCCGGTGGTACGTAACATCCGCAGGTTTGCTCCCGTAATTTGCAAAGGGCCGCCGAGCCGTGTGCTCGCGCTCTTCACACAACCGGGAGGAAGATCCAACATGCGACAAGTTTCCGGAGGACTTCGCGTCGCCCTGTTTGCGGCGGCTTTTGCAGTTTTCGGTCTGGTTCAGGCCGCCATGGCGTCCACACCCTATTCGGAGAGCGCGTTCAAATCCGCCCAAGCCACGGGCGCGCCCATTCTCGTGGAAATCCACGCCAACTGGTGTTCGACCTGCAAGGCGCAGACGCCGATCATCGACGCTCTTGCAGTTCAGCCTAAATTCAAGAACCTCAAGATATTCCGCGTCGATTTCGATAGCCAGAAATCCGACGTGCAGAAATTCGGCGCCAAAATGCAATCGACGCTGATTGTCTACAAGGGCAATTCGGAAGTGGGCCGATCGGTTGGCGACACCAAGCGGGACTCGATCGCGGCCCTGCTCGACAAGGGCCTTTGATCTGCCGTGACCATCATCGCACTGGCGTTCGCCGCAGGACTGCTGTCGATCCTGTCGCCGTGCGTGTTGCCGCTGCTGCCCATCGTGCTGGGCGCGGCGGTGACACAGCATCGCTGGGGGCCGCTCGCGCTCGCAGCGGGGCTTGCCATCTCATTCACGGGGTTGGGATTGCTGATCGCGGTCGCCGGTTTCTCCCTCGGACTGGACGCCAATGTATTTCGCGTGGTTGCGGCCATCATCATGATTGCGATGGGGCTGGTTCTGCTGATGCCTGCCTGGCAGACCCGTCTGGCCACGGCAGGCGGTCCTGTTTCCGACTGGACCGATCGGACGTTTGGCGGATTCTCCGGCTCAGGTCTCAGCGGCCAATTTGCGATGGGACTGTTGCTGGGTGCAGTCTGGTCGCCGTGCGTTGGCCCGACGCTGGGCGCGGCCTCGCTGCTTGCGTCGCAGGGTCGCGATCTTGCTCAGGTGGCGGTCACGATGGTGGCATTCGGTCTCGGAGCTGCCTTGCCGCTCGCCATTCTGGGGCTTCTGTCCCGCTCTGCTCTCATGAGGATGCGCTGGCGCATGTTGTCCGCGGGGCAGTTCGGCAAAGCGCTGCTTGGCGTGGCGCTGCTCCTGATCGGGATCGGCATCGTCACGGGCGCCGACAAGTGGATCGAGACCGCTCTCGTCAACGCTTCGCCGGCCTGGCTGACCGACTTGACGACGCGATTCTGATTCTGCGCGGCAGACTGCGCATAGCCCGTTCCGCCGGCGGTGATGGGGGCATGCGCAGCGCTGTTGATGTTCGATCGCCTATTTTTGAGGCCCGCGACCGGGCATTGTCTCCAGCGCCTTGATGGCCTTCTTCGAGGCCAGCGTGCGCCAGTGCCGCAGCAGCAATCCCTCGACCGTTTGCCGCCGCGCTTTCGGCAGCCGCAACAGTACGATCGGCCAGTCGCGATAATGATCGGTGAAATAGAAAACTGTCGGCTGCGTTTCGATCAGCATGGCGCGTTCATCAGCGTCAACGCCCAGCACGACAAGACTTTCGCCGTCTTCCTTCAGCCGCGTCAGAAGTTTTCCGTGCACCTTCAGAGCAGGTGTGCCGTAAGACGTCCCGTCGGTGACCTCCGGCCACTTCAAGGCGACAATCCGGACATCATCGAACGTCATCGCTGCGGGTCCGGCTTCGTGGTGATTTTGCCTAGCCTGTCCCGCCGACGGTGATGCGGTCCATGCGCAGCGTCGGCTGTCCGACGCCAACCGGGACGCCCTGACCCTGCTTGCCGCAGGTGCCGATGCCGTCATCGAGCTGTAGGTCGTTGCCCACCATCGAGATGCGATGCAGGTCGGTTGGGCCGTTGCCGATCAGCATCGCGCCTTTCAGCGGTGCACCGAGCTTGCCGTTCTCGATCTTGTAGGCTTCGGTACACTGGAACACATACTTGCCCGACACGATGTCGACCTGACCGCCGCCGAAATTCGCCGCGAAGATTCCGTTTTTCACCGAGCTGAGAATTTCCGCCGGGTCGCGGCCGCCGGCCAGCATGTAGGTGTTGGTCATGCGCGGCATCGGCACATGTGCATAGCTTTCACGTCGTCCGTTGCCGGTCGGCTTCATGTTCATCAGCCGCGCGTTCTGCCGGTCCTGCATGTAGCCGACGAGGATGCCGTCCTCGATCAGCACGGTGCGGTTGGTCGGCGTGCCTTCGTCGTCGATGGAAAGCGAGCCGCGCTTCGACGAAATGGTGCCGTCGTCCACCACGGTGACGCCCTTGGCCGCGACCTGCTGGCCCATCAGGCCCGAGAAGGCCGAGGTCTGCTTGTGGTTGAAATCGCCCTCGAGCCCATGACCGACGGCTTCATGCAGCATCACACCGGGCCAGCCGGGGCCGAGCACCACGTCCATCTCACCCGCGGGCGCGGGCACCGATTCCAGATTGACCAGCGCCTGACGGATCGCGCCGTCGGCGGCCGAACGCCACGCCTTGGTTTCGATGAAGCGTGCATAACCTTCGCGTCCGCCGTAACCGGCGCTGCCGCTTTCCTGCCGGTCGCCGTTGCCGGCAACCACGGAGATGTTCACGCGCACCAGCGGGCGGATATCGCGATAGCTCTCGCCGTCGGGGCGCACGATTTCCACCACCTGCCAGGTCGCGCCGAGTGACACCGAGACCTGCCGCACGCGCGGGTCCTTGTCGCGGACGTAGGCGTCGATTTCGGCAAGCAGCTTCACCTTGGTCTCGAAGCTCTGGCCGTCGAGCGGATTTTCATCGCCGTAGAGGCGTGTGTTGGTATGGCCGGGCGCGGCAGCGAATGTCCCGGAATAGCCGCCGCGCACCGCATGCACGGCGTCCGCGGCGCGGATCAGGGCGGGCAGCGACACGTCGGACGAATGGGCATAGCCGACGGCGTCATTCTTGACCGCCCGCAATCCGAAGCCTTGCGCGGTGTCGTAGGTCGCCTGCTTGAGGCGGCCGTTGTCGAAGCCGAGCCCTTCGGACTGGCGGTATTCCAGAAACAGCTCGCCGTCGTCGGCGCCGGCCAGCCCGCGCACGATTTCCTTGCGCACTGCGTCGCGGTCGAGTCCCGCGCGATCGAGCAGCGAGGTGGTCACAGGCACGGCGTCGGACGGATGGCTCATGGGAACTCCGGGAATCTGGCTTTCGAGAATCTGGCTTGGGCGGGCTCATCAAAGATAGGTACGACGAAGCGGCAGAACCAGCCGGTCGCAATACCTGGAATTCAAAGCGGGCTTCGGCGTGGCGGGCTCGGTTGTTTATTCTGTTTGCCCGCTGATGAAATCTCGGGACGCGCGTTCGGAAAGCCATGCTCTTGTGACCATTTGAACAGCTCTTCGAACACGGGGCGCAGCGCCAGGGCAGAGGGCGTTATCTCGTATTCGACGCGCGGCGGAATTTCAGGAAAAACCGTGCGTTTGACCAACCCATCGGCTTCGAGATCGCGCAGTTGCAGCGTCAGCATGTGCTGGGTGACCCCGGGGATTGCGCGGCGCAACTCGCCGAAGCGGTGCTTGCCCTGACCAAGCAGCCAGAGAATCTCGCCCTTCCACTTGCCTGTCAGCATTCCCAAGGCGCGGTGGAATTGGCTCACGGCCTCTTCACCGCTGCAAATTTCATCAGGATTTTCTGCATTAGTCTCAAATTTCATACTACACCAGAAAAAGCATCCTACTTGTCATTTTCATCTTAGTTCTGAATTTTGCCTGGCGAAAGCGATCAGTGCTCAATCCAGGGAAATTGATGATGTCGACGACGGATGTTCAAAGGCCGCCACGCTGGAAACCAGCCGCTTTATGGACCCTCAAGGGCCTGCTCGCGGCAGCGTTCCTGTCGGCGGGCGGGGCGAAAATCCTTGGCGTGCCGATGATGGTCGAGAACTTCCAGCAGATAGGGCTGGGACAATGGTTCCGCTATCTCACCGGGGTTCTGGAAATTGTCGGCGCGATCATGGTCCTGATGCCCCGTGTTGCCGCAATTGGAGGCCTGCTCCTGAGCTGCATCATGGTGGGGGCCATCGCAACGCATCTGCTTCTGATGGGCGGCTCGGCGGTCCCAGCGATCGTTCTTCTGGTCCTGAGCGCCATCGTCGTCTTCGCGCATCGCGATCAGATCGACAGCCTTTTCGATCGATACGACACATAACCGCTGCAAGGATGAAAACGATGCGGATCAATCGCCGACGATGGTTTGCCTTTGCCGGATACGGCCTTGCATTCGCGATGCCGCTCGCCGCGACATTGGCGGTCACCGCCGCGCCGAAAGAGCAGAAGGCTCCGCCACGCTCGCATCGCCTCGTTCTGCAAATCAACTCGGACGATCCGACGACGATGCGAGCGGTGATTTCGACCTCAGTTCACCTGACGAAGTACTACAAGGCGATCAACGAAGGATTCACGGTCGAGATCGTCGGCTATAACGCCGGGCTCCATATGTTTCGCGCCGATACCTCGCCGGTGCAGGACCTGCTGAAAGTTCTGCGAACCACCAATCCGGATATTCGCTTCGTCATTTGTGAAGCGACAAAGATGGGCATGGAGCGTAACGAAGGCCGTCCGCTGTCTTTCGTTGAAGGCACCACATCTGCGCCAAATGGGCCTGCCTATATGATCGGGCTGCAGGAAGCCGGATGGTCCTATATCCGCTCATAAGCCCGTATGGATCGAGATAGTAATATGACCGCGAGTGATGAAGCCGCCGATCGGGCGCGCCATGCAATTGCGCGGCGCGCCGTACTTGGCGGCATGCTCGGTACCGTCTCATCGGTCATGATGCCGTCCGGACATGCGCAGGCGCGAACAAGCGGGCCGCCGTCATTCGGAACGGCCCGCAGCCAGTTCACGCTTCTGGCCCCTGCGAAAATAGTGCCGTCCCTTCCGCTGACCCGGCTGAACGGCGCGACCGATAATTTTGCGGCGTTTCGGGGCAAGACCGTTCTTGTGAACTTCTGGGCGACATGGTGCGCGGCGTGCCGGGTCGAGTTGCCGATTCTCGATCGGTTACAGGAAACCATGGGCCAGAAGAATTTGAAGGTCGTCGCAATATCCCTCGATCGCAACGGCCGCCCGGCCGTCATGCCGTTCATGCAGAAGCTCAAGCTCCGGCATCTCGAAGTTTATCTCGATCCGGAGGGGCGCGTCGGGAGCGTTGGCAATGACAATGCTGCGGCCCCATTCCCGATTTACGGAATGCCGATTTCATATGTCGTTGGTCCCTCAGGGCGGATCGAAGGATATCTGACCGGAGAAGCCGACTGGCTGTCGGACGATGCCAGAAATCTTCTCAGCTATTATGCGAGTGCCATGGCTGGCTGATGTATGCCGTGCCGGACTGCGACTATGGCAGCTTGTCGTAGCCCTCGCCGATTCCCTTCAGGCTGAGCGGGAAGCCGATGCCTTCTTCGGGCGTCTCGAAAATGATGAAGGTCGCGGTCTTGGCGGTCTTGAGCTGGTTGAGCAGCGCGTCTTCCATCACGACTTCGGCAACGCAGCCATTGGGCAGGCAGCGCACGAAACCGGCCCGGCCCACGTCCTTGTCGTCGAGCTTGAGCCCGAGGCCGGACGGCAGCAGCACGCCCAGCGGCGCGACTACCCGCATCAGTTTGCTCTTCTGGTCAGCGGTCTTGAGGATAATGACGGTCAGGCCTGCGTTGGAGCGGTCTTCGGCCACCACACTCTGGATCAGGGCGCATTGTTCGGCCTGCGCACCGGCCGGGGTATCGCAGCGGATCTGCCAGTCGCCGTGGACCGATTTAACCGCGCCCTGCGCCCGTGCCGGAGCGGACGCTGCGAAAAGCGCCGCCGTCGCGACAATCGCGAGCCAGACCGGTGCCGTCGCGAGGCTGCGGATCGAGAAAGGTTGGTTTCGCACGCCCATCAGGCTCAATTCCTCGGCATAGATTCCGGCAATACGACGATTCCCGGAGGTTTCCCGCAGCGTCGTCTGCCTGATCGCTGGATTGACAGGGCAATGACGGCGTCTTGAGGGCAAGCCTTGTTTGGGCAAAGCCTACCGCCGGAATGCACCACCGCACAGCCGCGAATCGGGTTTTCGCCGCATATCTCGCCCGTGGGTACAACGGACAAACCAAGTGTCAAGCATCTCCCCCTGCCGGCCTCGGATTTTGGCCCATTTGCCAAGGGGATTCCGCCTGTGTGCCCGCCTTATTACGTGCATTGCGGTAGGCATGGAATTATGGTTTGAGAGGCTGGAAATTCGACGCGTTCTAACCTTTGGCCGACGGCCGAAATCGCGACCGCGACCGAAAAAGCAGGCTTTCACGCATCTTGCCGCCCGGCAGGATCGCTGGGGTGACAAGAGCAGGAGCGAGTGCGGCATGAAGATGTCGAAGGGCCAAAATGGCCGGCGAGTACTGGGCTTTGCGGTGGCTGCCACCGTGCTTGCCGCGGCAGGGGCAGCGTTCGCGGCGGGCGGGACCTTGGGTCAGCCGTCGCCTTGGGAAATCGCGCTCCAGCCGTCCGCATCGCCGGTGATGGATAACATCATCTGGTTCCACAATTTCCTGCTCTGGATCATCACCGCGATCACGGTCTTCGTCGCGATTTTGCTCGGCATCGTGGCGGTCAAGTTCAACGCCAAGAAGAACCCGGTCCCCTCCAAGACCACCCACAACACGCTGATCGAAGTGGTCTGGACCATCGTGCCGGTGCTGATCCTGGTCGGTATCGCCGTGCCGTCGTTCCGCCTGCTGTTCCAGCAGCTCGACATTCCGAAGGCCGACCTCACGATCAAGGCCACCGGCAAGCAGTGGTACTGGACCTACGCCTATCCCGATAACGGCAAGTTCGAGTTCGATTCGCTGATGGTCGCCGACAAGGCGCCGCGGCTGCTGGCGGTCGATAACGAGGTGGTCGTGCCGGTGAACAAGGTGATCCGGGTGCAGGTTACGGGCGCCGACGTCATTCACTCCTTTGCCATGCCTGCGTTTGGCGTGAAGATCGACGCGGTTCCGGGCCGTCTCAACGAGACCTGGTTCAAGGCGACCAAGGAAGGAATGTTCTACGGTCAGTGCTCCGAGCTTTGCGGCAAGGACCATGCCTACATGCCGATCGCGATTCGCGTTGTGAACGATCAGGAATTCACGGCCTGGGTCGAGACGGCGAAGAAGAAGTTTGCGAGCAACCCCGCGAATTCGTACGCGTCGATCGGGGCTGTTGCGCAGTAAGCGCATCGACGGACTAAGGGCGGAGAAGGGCGCGCGGCGCCCGCACCGCAAGGCTGACGGGACTAGCTGACGGCACTATGAGGCTTAAAGGATTTGAAAATGGCCACCTCCGCTGCAACACATGATCACGCTCATGACGACCATGCGCACGATCACCCGACCGGGTGGCGGCGTTACGTCTATTCGACGAACCATAAGGACATCGGCACGATGTACCTTATCTTCGCGATCGTTGCGGGCGTCATCGGCGGCGCGATGTCGATCGCGATCCGCATCGAGTTGATGTATCCGGGTGTCCAGCTGTTCACCCACGCGCACACCTACAACGTGTTCGTGACCTCTCACGGCCTGATCATGATCTTCTTCATGGTGATGCCTGCGATGATAGGCGGCTTCGGCAACTGGTTCGTGCCTTTGATGATCGGCGCGCCGGACATGGCGTTCCCGCGGATGAACAACGTTTCCTTCTGGCTGCTGCCTGCTTCGTTTGCGCTGCTCCTGATCTCGACCTTCGTCGAGGGTGAGCCGGGCGGCAACGGCGTCGGCGCTGGCTGGACCATGTACGCGCCGCTCTCGACCTCGGGTCACCCGGGTCCGGCGGTCGATTTCGCGATCCTGTCGCTGCACATCGCGGGCGCATCGTCGATTCTCGGCGCCATCAACTTCATCACCACGATCTTCAACATGCGCGCGCCGGGCATGACCCTGCACAAGATGCCGCTGTTCGTGTGGTCGATCCTCGTCACCGTGTTCCTGCTGCTGCTGTCGCTGCCGGTTCTGGCCGGCGCGATCACTATGCTGCTGACCGATCGCAACTTCGGCACCACGTTCTTCTCGGCGGAAGGCGGCGGCGATCCGGTGCTGTTCCAGCATCTGTTCTGGTTCTTCGGCCACCCCGAAGTGTACATCCTGATCCTGCCGGGCTTCGGCATGATTTCGCAGATCGTCTCGACCTTCTCGCGCAAGCCGGTGTTCGGCTATCTCGGCATGGCCTACGCGATGGTCGCCATCGGCGGCATCGGCTTCGTGGTCTGGGCGCACCACATGTACACGGTGGGCATGTCGTCGGCGACGCAGGCCTATTTCGTCGCGGCGACCATGGTCATCGCGGTGCCGACCGGCGTGAAGATCTTCTCGTGGATCGCCACCATGTGGGGCGGTTCGATCGAGTTCAAGGCGCCGATGGTATGGGCGATGGGCTTCATCTTCCTGTTCACGCTGGGCGGCGTGACCGGCGTGGTGCTCGCAAATGCCGGCGTCGACCGCGTTCTCCAGGATACGTACTACGTCGTCGCGCACTTCCACTACGTGCTGTCGCTCGGCGCCGTGTTCGCGATCTTCGCGGGCTGGTACTACTGGTTCCCGAAGATGTTCGGCTACATGTACAGCGAAGGCATCGCCAAGCTGCACTTCTGGGTCACCTTCATCGGCGTGAACCTGATCTTCTTCCCGCAGCATTTCCTCGGCCTGTCGGGCATGCCGCGCCGCTACATCGATTATCCGGATGCCTTCGCCGGATGGAATCTGGTGTCGTCGATCGGCTCCTACATCTCCGCGTTCGGTGTGCTGATCTTCATCTACGGCGTGATCCAGGCTTTCGTCCGCAAGGAACAGGCTGCGGACAATCCGTGGGGCGCCGGTGCAACCACGCTGGAATGGACGCTGTCGTCGCCGCCGCCGTTCCATCAGTTCGAAGTTCTGCCGCGCGTTCAGTAATCCCGCGGCTAAGACAATGCATCCGCCGCGGCTCAGCGGCCACGGCGGATGAAACGTTCAGGAAGTGAGTTCAGATCTTGTCGATTGTCGACCATCACGCGATCGATCTGTCGCCTCGTATCTCCGAGGCGAGCGTCGCCGACTATATCGCGCTGCTGAAGCCGCGCGTGATGTCGCTGGTGGTGTTCACCGCGCTGGTCGGACTCGTGATCGCGCCGGGCCATTTT
Source organism: Afipia massiliensis (assembly GCF_014203115.1). Lineage (GTDB taxonomy): Bacteria > Pseudomonadota > Alphaproteobacteria > Rhizobiales > Xanthobacteraceae > Afipia > Afipia massiliensis. The sequence goes on from NZ_JACHIJ010000003.1 coordinate 421,906, forward strand.
CATCCGGTGCTGGCCGTCACGTCGATCCTGTGCATCGCAGTCGGTGCGGGCGCGTCCGGTGCTCTGAACATGTGGTACGATGCTGACATCGATGCGTTGATGTCGCGCACCGCGAACCGTCCGGTTCCTCGCGGGCGCATCCTGCCCGGTGAGGCGCTGGCCTTCGGTCTGACGCTGTCGTTCTTCTCCGTGATGACGCTCGGCATTCTGGTGAACTGGCTCGCCGGTGGGCTGCTCGCTTTCACCATCTTCTTCTACGTGATCATCTACACGATGTGGCTGAAGCGCTGGACCGCGCAGAACATCGTGATTGGCGGCGCTGCGGGCGCTCTGCCGCCTGTTGTGGCCTGGGCCGCAGCCACCGGCTCGCTGTCGCCTGAGCCGCTCCTGCTGTTCCTGATCATCTTCCTGTGGACGCCGCCGCACTTCTGGGCGCTGGCGCTGTTCCGCACCGACGATTACCAGCGCGCCAACGTGCCGATGCTGCCGAACGTCGCCGGTCCCGATGCGACGCGGCTGCAGATCCTGCTCTATACGATCCTGCTGGTGGCGGTCGCGGCGTCGCCCTGGCCGCTGGGGTACTTCTCCGCGATCTACGGCGTGACGTCGCTGGCACTCGGCGCGGGCATGCTCTGGTATGCCGTTCGCGTCTACCGCTATCGCACCGGCAGCGCTGCGCTGCGCGCCACGCGCGGTCTGTTCAAATTCTCGATCCTGTATCTGTTTGCATTGTTCTTAGTGTTGCTGGCCGAAGTCGTGGTGTCCGCAGTCGTGCGGATGTGGTCATGATTGCGGGCATCGTCATGGACAGCAAGAAACCACCGCAGGGCATCGTTCTCACGCCGGAGCAGAAAAAGCGCCAGCGCGAGCGGTCCATCGCCATAGCGCTGGCGCTGGGTGTGCTCGTGCTGCTGTTTTTTGCGGTGACCATGGTGAAGGGCCCCATCGTCCTTCATCGGCCGCTGTGAACGGAGGCGATGCGCACGACATGACGCAACAGTCCACCAGCAAGGCAAAGCCGCGTAGCAACCGCGATATTATGGTCGCGTCGATCTGCGGGTTCGTCGTCGCATTCATGGTCGGCGCATCCTACGCCGCGGTGCCGTTCTATGACTGGTTCTGCCGCATGACCGGATTCAACGGCACCACGCAGGTCGCGACTTCCGTGCCCGAAAAGTCACTGGAACGCCGCATCGCCGTGCGCTTCGATTCCAACGTCAGCGGCGGCTTGCCCTGGAAATTCGAGGCCGAGCAGACCGAGATCAACGTCAAGATCGGTGAGGTCGTGACCGTCTATTACACCGTCACCAACCAGGCCGCGCGTACGACCACGGGCGTCGCTGCCTACAATGTCGCGCCCCTGACGGTCGGCGCGTTCTTCCAGAAGATCAATTGCTTCTGCTTCACCGAGCAGTCGTTCGGTCCCGGCGAGAAGCGTGAGATGGCGGTGGTGTTCTATGTCGATCCGGCGCTCGCCGCCGATCGCGAATACGACGACCTCAACACCATCACCCTGTCTTACACCTTCTACCCTGTGAAAGATCCCGCACCGAAGCCGCTTGCGGCGACGGCGCCGGACAAGCGCAAGGGCAATCTTTGATCTTTCGACTATAACGACGACACGCGCCGGATCGCACCGGCATCACGGAGAGACCACATGGCAACGGGCCAAGCCAAACACCACGATTATCATCTCGTCGATCCGAGCCCGTGGCCGGTCGTCGGCTCCATCTCGGCCTTCATCATGGCCGTGGGTGCTGTCGCATGGATGCACAAGATGTTCGCCGGCGCGCCAATCGTGTTCGGCGTTGGCACCATCGGCGTGCTCTACACCATGGCAAGCTGGTGGGCCGACGTGATCCGCGAGGCACAGTACAAGGGCGATCACACCCGCGTCGTGCAGCTGCATCACCGCTACGGCATGATCCTGTTCATCGCCTCCGAAGTGATGTTCTTCGTGGCGTGGTTCTGGGCCTATTTCAACGCCGCGCTGTTCCCGGCCGATCCGGTTCACGTCACCCGTGAGGCACTGTTCGGCGGCGTGTGGCCGCCGAAGGGCATCGAAACCTTCGATCCCTGGCATCTGCCGCTGCTCAACACGCTGATCCTGCTCACCTCCGGCACCACGGTGACCTGGGCGCATCACGCGCTGCTCGAGGGCGACCGCAAGGGCCTGAAGTGGGGACTGATCCTCACCGTCGTTCTCGGCGCGCTGTTCACCTGCGTGCAGGCCTATGAGTATGGCCATGCGGCATTCAGCTTCGCGGGCAACGTCTACGGCGCGACCTTCTTCATGGCCACGGGCTTCCATGGCTTCCACGTGCTGGTCGGCACCATCTTCCTGCTGGTGTGCCTGCTGCGCGCCTATGCAGGGCACTTCACGCCGCAACAGCACCTCGGCTTCGAGTTCGCCGCCTGGTACTGGCACTTCGTCGACGTGGTGTGGCTGTTCCTGTTCATTGCCATCTATGTCTGGGGACATGGTGCATCGACCATGGCGGGCGCGCACTGATCTCGCGCCGGTTTCATCGATCAGGGCGGCCTTCGGGCCGCCCTTTTTCGTGAAGTGCTTTGCTCTTGCGGGGGCGGGGCAGCGGGCGTAGCGAAGGCCGATGAGAACAACGCCATGACCGATACTCCCGTGTCCACGAGCGTGTCACAGGCGGCGCTGCGCGGTCTCGGCTGCAGGTGCCCGCGCTGCGGCGAGGGCAAGCTCTATGCGGGATTCCTCACGCTGCGCCCGCGTTGCGATGTCTGCGGCCTCGACTATGCCTTCATCGATGCAGGCGATGGGCCGGCCGTGTTCATCATCATGATCGCGGGATTTATCGTGGTTGGCTCGGCGCTCATTGTTGAAATCAAGTATCAGCCGCCGTTCTGGGTGCATGCGGCGCTGTGGGGACCGTTGATTCTGGCGACCACCTTGCTGCCGCTGCGGTCGATGAAGGCGCTGCTGATCGCCTTGCAGTATCACCACAAGGCCGCTGAAGGTCAGTTGATCGAACGTAAACCGAAATGAACCAGCTCAATACAATTCCATCCACGCGTCAGCGCGGCGTTTTCGGTCTTGCCGTGATCGCACTGATCATGGTGTCGGTGCTCGCCAGTCTCGGCGTCTGGCAGCTTCGCCGCAAGGACGAGAAACATGCGCTTATCGCAGCTCTGACCGAGCGGCTTGCCAAGGCGCCTGTTGCGTTGCCGCCGGCAGCCTCCTGGCCGACACTGTTGCCCGCCCATGACGAATTTTCGCGCGTCAGGTTCAGTGCGACATTCGAGGCGAAGCCCGATGCCATGGTCTATAGCTCCGGCTCTGCGGTGCGCGACGATATTACCGGGCCGGGGACATGGGCGTTCATGCCGGCTCGACTGGCGGATGGACGCAGCGTCGTTATCAATGCAGGCTTCGTGCAGAACACGATGCAGGATCGTGCGCAGCAAGACCGCGCGGTGACGCGGCTCGTCACCGGCGCGCCGGTTGAACTGACCGGCTATCTGCGTTTTCCGGAGGAGCCCGGCACATTCACGCCGAAGGAAGATAGCGGCAAGCGGCTGTGGTTCGTGCGCGATCATCAATCGATGGCGCAGGTGCTCGGGTGGGGAGAGGTCGCGCCGTTCTATGTCGATCTCGAATCGCCGCAGCCCGCCTCGGGGACCCCGAAGCCGGGCCCGCTGCATGTGCAGCTCAAGGACAACCACTTGCAATACGCCATCACCTGGTTCGGTCTGGCGCTCGTGGTGGCGGCGGCCTTCGGTTTCTGGGTCGCAGGCCAGCGCCGGGCTTGATCCAGCCCGGTTTGGATTCTTGTGAAGCCGGTTCGCAGCCGATATGGTGCGTTTCGATTTCACCGTGGGTGAAGTTTATAATCAAACATTATCAAAGGCTTGCGTCGGGCTTGAGCCTTTGGAGGATCGCTTGACGAGCTATATTTCGACACGGGGCGAAGCGCCCCGGCTTGGGTTCTGTGACGTGATGCTGACCGGGCTGGCCCGCGACGGGGGCCTGTATGTGCCCGAGGTCTGGCCGCAGCTCAGCGCTGAGACCATTGCCGGGTTTTTCGGCCGGCCTTATTGGGAGGTCGCGGTTGAAGTGATCCGCCCCTTCGTCGCGGACGAGATTTCGGAGGCCGATCTTGGCCGCATGGCGGTAGAAGCCTACGCCACGTTCCGTCATCCGGCGGTGGTGCCGCTCAGCCAGATAGGCCCGCACCAGTTCGTGCTCGAACTGTTTCACGGCCCGACGCTCGCGTTCAAGGACGTCGCAATGCAGCTGCTGTCGCGGCTGATGGATCATGTGCTGGCAAAGCGCGGCCAGCGCACCACCATCGTGGTTGCGACCTCGGGCGACACCGGCGGCGCCGCGGTCGATGCGTTTGCCGGCCGCGACTATGCCGACCTCATTGTGCTGTTTCCCAACGGGCGCATTTCCGATGTGCAGCGGCGGATGATGACCACCAGCGGCGCCGCCAATGTCCACGCGCTGGCGATCGAAGGCAACTTCGACGACTGCCAGGGAATCGTGAAAGGCCTGTTCAATCACCACAAGTTCCGCGATTCCGTATCGCTGTCCGGGGTGAACTCGATCAACTGGGCACGTATCGTTGCGCAGGTGGTCTATTACTTCACCTCTGCCGTTGCCTTGGGCGCGCCCGCACGCGAAGTCGACTTCACCGTGCCGACCGGAAACTTCGGAGATATCTTCGCAGGCTATGTCGCCAAGCGCATGGGCCTTCCGGTCCGGCGGTTGCGCATCGCCGCCAACGTCAATGACATTCTGGCGCGCACGCTCAAGACCGGCATCTACGAGGTAAAGCAGGTCCACGCCACGACATCGCCATCGATGGACATCCAGATCTCGTCGAACTTCGAGCGGCTGCTGTTCGAGGCCACTGGCCGCGACAGCGCCGTGATCCGCGCGCTGATGGCGTCATTGGCGCAGTCGGGTCGTTTCGTGCTGAGCGATGCGGTGCTTAAACAGGTCCGCGAAGATTTCGACGCGGGCCGCGCCGACGAAACCGAAACCAGCGCTGCGATCCGCGCCGCATGGCGCGAGGCGGGCGAACTGGTCGATCCGCACACCGCGGTGGCGCTCGCTGTCGCCGATCAGGACAAGCCGGTCTCGACCGTTCCTAACATCGTGCTCTCGACAGCTCATGCCGCGAAGTTCCCCGATGCCGTCGAGGCGGCGTGCGGGGTTCGTCCGCCGCTGCCGGCGTGGCTCGACGGCCTGATGACAAAGTCCGAACACGTCAAGGTCATGAAGAACGATCAGACCGAGGTCGAGCGGTTCATTCTCTCGGTGAGCAGGGCCGCGAAGCAGGGAGTCGCCGGATGAGCGTTGAAATCACCAAGCTGGCTTCCGGACTGACGGTGGTCACCGATACGATGGCGCATCTGGAAACTGCGGCGCTCGGCGTATGGACCGGCGTCGGCGGCCGCGACGAGAAGGCGGACGAGCACGGCATGTCTCATCTTCTGGAACATATGGCCTTCAAGGGCACCACGAAGCGGACCTCGCGGCAGATCGCCGAGGAAATCGAGGCGGTCGGCGGCGATCTCAATGCCGCGACCAGCAACGAATCCACCGCTTATTATGCGCGCGTGCTGAAGGCCGATGTGCCGCTGGCGCTCGACGTGCTGTCGGACATTCTCGCCAATCCCTCGTTCGATGCCGAGGAGCTGGAGCGCGAGAAAGGCGTGATCGAGCAGGAAATCGGCGCGGCGCAGGATACGCCGGACGACGTGATCTTCGAGCATCTCAGCGAGTTGTGTTATCCGGATCAGCCGCTGGGCCGTTCGCTGCTCGGAACGCCGCAGACGCTTGCCAGTTTCAACCGCGACAATCTGCACAACTACCTGACCACGCATTATCGCGGCCCCGAAATGGTCGTCGCCGCCGCTGGCGCAGTCGATCACAAGCACGTTGTCGCCGAGGTGGAGCAGCGCTTTGCTAGCTTCGCCGGCACGCCGGGGCCGAAGCCGGTGCCCGCGATGTTCGGCAAGGGCGGCTCGCGCGTCATTCGCCGCGATCTCGAACAGGCGCATCTGACGCTGGCGCTCGAAGGTGTGCCGCAATCGGATCTGTCGCTGTTCAGCGTACAGGTCTTCTCCAACATTCTGGGCGGCGGCATGTCATCGCGGCTGTTCCAGGAAGTCCGCGAGAAGCGCGGGCTTTGCTATTCGATCTACACATTCCACGCCGCCTATTCCGACACCGGATTTTTCGGACTTTACACCGGGACGGATCCGGCCGATGCGCCGGAGATGGTGGAAGTCATCGTCGACGAAATGAACAATGCCGTCGAGACGCTGACCGAAAAGGAGATCGCCCGCTCCAAGGCGCAGATGAAGGCTGGCCTCCTGATGGGAATGGAAAGCTGCAGCGCTCGCGCCGAGCAGATGGCGCGGCATATCCTGGCCTACGGACGTCCGCTGACGGTGGACGAGCTGGTGGCGCGGATCGATGCGGTCAGCGTGGAATCGACCCGCAATGCCGCGCGCGCCTTGCTGAGCCGCAGCCGTCCGGCGGTGGTGGCGCTGGGCGAGGGGCGTGGGCTCGATCCCGCCGTAAGCCTGGCGGAAGGTCTGGCGCGCCCGAAGGCCAGGGCGCTGCTGCACTGACGCAGAACGCCGCATGTGACAACGTGAGCAGCGATCCCGCCGACAACGATTCTCGCTCCTTGCGTTTTCTGCGCATCCTCTTCCTCGCCCTGGGATTTGTCTTCGTTGCGCTCGGCTTTGTCGGTGCGTTCCTTCCGGTGCTGCCGACAACGCCTTTCCTGATCCTGGCGGCGGCGTGCTTCGCGCGGTCTTCTCCGCGGTTCGAGGCCTGGCTTTTGGAGCATGAGCGTTTCGGACCGACCTTGCGCGCGTGGCGTTCGCGCGGCGCTATTCCGCGCAATGCGAAGCTGGCCGCGCTCGGCGGCATGATCATCGGCTTCACCCTGTTCCAGCTTGCCAGCGATCCCGGCCTGCCGCTCACGCTTGCCGTCGCCGCGCTGATGCTGACGGGCCTTGCTTATGTATTTTCAAGACCGTCGTAGCGCTCGATCGGATCGCTTGCCGGATCGGAATGACCGGCAGATTATGGTAGAATAGGTATGTGGGTGCATCGCCTGCATCCGGATAGGGAAGAAGGGTTTCGGCATGGCCCTGTTTCGCTTGCCCACGACGACGGCTCCGGCGCTCGCCCCGCGCGGACACGGACTTCTGTTGCGCGCACCGCAAATGCCCGACTATCCGCAGTGGAGCGAGCTGCGCGAGATCAGCCGGACGTTTCTCACGCCATGGGAGCCGATCTGGCCATCCGATGACCTGACCCGCTCGGGATTCCGCCGCCGGCTGCGGCGCTACGCCGAGGATATCGCCGAGGACCGGGCCTATCCCTTCCTGGTGATTCGCGAGGACGACGGAGCGCTGGTGGGCGGGGTCACGCTTGCCAATGTGCGGCGCGGGATCGTGCAGGCGGGGACCCTTGGATACTGGATCGGCCAACCGCATGCGGGCAAAGGCTATATGACCGCGGCGCTCCGGGTGCTGCTGCCGACGCTGTTCGGCGAGCTCAACCTGCACCGTGTCGAGGCCGCCTGCATCCCGACCAATCAATCCTCGATCCGGGTTCTCGAGAAATGCGGCTTTGCCCGCGAAGGGCTGGCGCGGCGTTACCTCTGCATCAACGGGGTCTGGCAGGACCACTGTCTGTATGGCCTGCTGGATGAGGATTTCCGCGGTTAACCAGCGCACCTGAGCCCGGCCTTGCGCCTTTGGTTCGCCGTCATTGCCCTGCTATAAGGCCGTCTCGTGTGGTGGTTCTCAAGTCCGCATCATTTCTACAGCGCGCTCGGTTGCGGACTTGCGAACCAAAACCACACGACAATTATAATTTCTAGTGTCCTTTTGAATCCGAAGTTCGCTACGAAAGTGCTGAAAAATGAAGCGAACTTCGGATTCAGGACACTAGGTTCCTTTCCGATCTTTTGGCCAACTGGAAGCAATGATGGCGGATGGCAGGCGTTTGAAGCGCGCAGCGATGGCTGCGCTGGCCGTGGCAGCGAATACGGCCCTGTCGGGCTGCGGCAGCATGTCCGGCGGATCGTCCGGCAGTCCATCGACCAGTTCGTCGATCGGCAGCAAGTTCAGCCAGCTGTTCGGTTCGAATTCGCAGGAAGCCAGCACATCCTCCAGTCCGTCAACGCAGGCGACGCAGAACAGCGATCTCACGTGCCCCAGCGTCGCGATCCGCTTCGGGGCGTCCACGCTCGCGGTCGGTGTGCCCGGCAAGCCTGCTTCCGGTAACGATCTGCGCTATCAGGGATCGATCACCCGCACCGCGCGCGACTGCAATTTGCAGAACGGTCAGGTGACGGTGCGAATCGGCATTCTGGGCCGGATCATCACCGGGCCGGCGGGCGCGCCGCCGACGGTCGATGTGCCGATGCGCGTCGCCGTCGTACAGGAAGGTGCACCGGAGAAGGTCATCGTCACCAAGGCGTTCCGGACGACGGTGGCGATGGAAGGCGAAAACACCGAGTTCAGCATCGTGGCCGAGGATATCGTCTATCCGGCGCCGACCGAAGCCGCCAACGACAAGTACATCTTCTATGTCGGGTTCGATCCAGCTGCACTAAAGCCGGAGCCTGCGCGCAAGCGGAAGAAATAACGAGCCACATGATCTGACAGCAAAAAGCCGGCCTCGAATCAACGGGGCCGGCTTTTTGATCGTGTGTGAGATATCAGTTCAGCTTGCTGCGAACGTCCTGGATGCCCTTGGCGATCAGGCCGTCGGCGACCGAGCCCTTGACCGACTGCGTCATGATCGAGGACGCGGCGGTCACGGCAGCTTCCGCAGCGGCCGCGCGGACGTCGGCAATCGCCTGGCTTTCGGCCTGGGCGATCTTGCTTTCCGCGGTCTTGGTGCGGCGGGCGACGAACTCTTCCATCTTCGTCTTGGCTTCGGCCGCGATGCGCTCGGCCTCGGCCTTGGCGCTGGTGATGATCTCCTGCGCTTCACGCTCGGCGCTGGCGCGACGGGCACGATACTCGGCGACCAGTTTCACAGCCTCTTCCTTGAGGCGACGGGCGTCGTCGAGTTCTTTCTTGATGCGATCGCGGCGAGTATCGAGCGCCTGCAGGATGGTGCGGTGAACGCCAAAATAGCCGAACACACCCATCAGGAGGACGAAAGCGACGGCGACCCAGAATTCTGCTTGGAACATCGTCGTTATCCCTTCAAGGACGCATCGACGGCGCTATCGACTGTTTTGCTGTCGGGCGCAACGCCGGTGAGACGCTGGACGATAGCCGTTGCCGCGTCCGATGCGATCGAGCGGACATTGCCCATCGCGGTTGCGCGCGTTGAGGCAATGGTCTTTTCGGCATCGGCCAGTTTGGCTGCGAGGCTGGTCTCCAGCGCCTTGCGGTCGCTTTCGGCCTGCGCGTTCAGCTTGTCGCGTGTCTCGGATCCGATGGCCTGAGCCCGCGCCCGCGCATCGGCAAGCTCGGTTTCATAAGCCTTCAGAGCCTGATCGGACTCGTCTTTCAGCTTCTGCGCCTCGGCGAGATCGTTTTCGATCACGCCTTCGCGGTTCGAGATAATGCCGCCGACGCGCGGAAGCGCGAACTTCGACACAATGAAGTAAAGCAACGCAAAGGCGATCGCGAACGACACCAGCTGCGAGGCAAACGTCTCCTTCTGGAAAGGCGGGAAACCCGCCTTGCCATGTCCGTCTGCCGCGGTGTGGGCGGTCGTGCCCTTTGCAGTGCCCTGACCCGTCGCCATGAGCGTCTCCTGTTGGCGTCAGCCGCGGTGCGTTAACGGCCCCGCGGCGTACGCATCATCTGAAATCAGACGGCGAACAGCAGCAGCAGCGCGACGAGCAGCGAGAAGATGCCGAGCGCTTCCGTCACGGCGAAGCCGAAAATCAGGTTAGCGAACTGGCCCTGCGAGGCCGACGGGTTGCGAAGCGCGCCGTTGAGGAACTGGCTGAAGATCATGCCGACGCCGATACCTGCGCCGCCCATGCCGAGACAAGCGATGCCGGCGCCGATGTACTTTGCTGCAACTGGATCCATGGTGAAACTCCTTCTTGGGATGTTGGTATTAGTGGATGAGTGAAATCCGGTCAGTGTCTGAAGTCAGTGTCCGGGATGAAGTGCGTCGTTGAGGTAGATGCAGGTCAGGATGGTGAAAACGTAGGCCTGCAGGAAAGCCACGAGAATTTCGAGGCCGGTGAGCGCGGTCGTCATCGCCAGCGGCAATATCGAACCGAAGATGCCCACAGCGCCGAGCGCGCTCAGCGACGTTACGAATCCCGCAAACACCTTGAGGGTGATGTGACCTGCCAGCATGTTCGCGAACAGACGCACGGAGTGGGACACCGGCCGCGACAGGAACGAGATCACCTCGATCACCATGATGAGCGGCAGGATATAAAGCGGAATGCCACTGGGCACGAACAGCTTGAAGAATTTGAAGCCGTTCTTGTAGAGGCCGTAGAGCAGCACGGTCAGGAACACCATCAGCGCCAGCGCCAGCGTGACGATGAGGTGGCTGGTCACGGTGAAGGTGTAGGGAATGATGCCGATCATGTTCGCGGTCAGGATGAACATGAACAGCGAGAACACGAAGGGGAAGAACTTCATGCCTTCGTCGCCGACGCTTTCTCTCAGCGTGTTTCCGACGAATTCATAAGACAGTTCCGCGACCGACTGGAAACGGGTGGGGACCAGGTGGCGTCCGGCGCTGCCGCCGATCATCAGCAATGAGACGACTGCAACCGCGCCGAACATGTAGGCCGATGAGTTGGTGAACGCGATCTCCTGTCCGCCGATGTGGCCCAGCGAGAAGATCTTGTGGATCTCAAATTGATGGATCGGATCGGCCATCCACGTTCGTCTTTCATCTTTGCCGGCGCGCCGGACAGTAACACCCGCCAGCGAACTGGCTTGAAATTCAATGCGATTCCCAGGACCGGTCGCGGGACCTTGTCAGGAGCGATCGGACGCGTCGCGGTTTGCGACGCCGGCTGCCCGCATCACGTTGATCACGCCGGCGGTGAAGCCAAGCAGAAAAAACACGATCAGACCCCAGGGGGAAGTCGACAACAGACGGTCGATGCCCCAGCCAATGACCGCTCCGACAATGACACCTGCAATCAATTCGGAGGAGAGGCGAAACCCCCGGGCCATCGCAGATGCGTTGGCGGAGGCAGCCCCGCTTCCTGACTGATCTGTCTGGTTCGTGCGGTCTTTCCGGACTTTGGAAAGCCGATGATTCAGACGGTCGAGCCTTGCGGAGAGCGCAGCTTCGTCGGCAGGCGGTTTGTCTCGTTCCCCCTCGCCGCGACCGTTGTTGTGCGTGCCGTTCGCCATTGCTGTCGACACCCACCCCCGTCGCGCGATTTCAGAGAAAAACGCCCCGCCACCCACGGAAACCGCGCGGACCATACTGACGGCATACGGGCAAGTCAAGATTGCCTGATTGACAGGTATCACATTGAAATAATTTATGAAATCGAAGAAAAAATCCAACCGCTGCGCGCACTCGCCGCACTGCGATAATCGTGACACACAATGTCGCGCCTCCTGCTGCGGTTTGGCATGGTTGTGATATCACCGGAACATCCTGAAATCGTGCAGCCGGAGGACCGATGGCGCGCCAGATTGACTACTATTTTTCCATCCAGTCGCCATGGGCTTACATCGGCCATGCCTTGTTTCAGGACCTCGCGGCCGCGCATCAGTTGAAGGTCAACTACAAGCCGGTCGTCCTCGTCGATCTGTTCTCCGAGACCGGCGGGTTGCCGCTGGCGAAGCGGCATCCGGCGCGGCAGCGCTACCGCTTCATGGAGATGCAGCGCTGGCGCGAGAAGCGTGGGCTGAATTTCCACATCCAGCCGAAGCACTGGCCGTTCAATGTGCGGCTTGCGGATGGCGCCGTGATCGCTGCGATGGCGGCGGGATTGAACCCCGAACCGTTTCTGCGCCGCGCCTTCATCGGCGTCTGGGAGCAGCAGCTCGATCTTGCCGATGCGGCCACTGTCGCGCGGCTGGCCGACGAGGCGGGACTGCCGGGCGCCAGCATCGTGGCGCACGCGGCGTCGAACGAAGTCGGCGCGGTTTACGACCAGAACCGTCAGGATGCGATTGAGGCCGGTGTGTTCGGCTCGCCGGCCTGGGTTCTCGATGGCGAGGTTTTCTGGGGGCAGGACCGGATCGAATTGCTTGCGGATGCGTTGAAATCCGGTCGCAAGGCCTACACCTCTAACGTCTGAGACGAAGACAGGGGCGATTGCGCGGGAGGGCCGAGCCCATGCGTTCAGATAAGATGGCCGGTGAGGCTTTCGTAACGGCGGCGATCCGCCGAACCGGTTTTGCCGCGATGGCGTTGGCGGCGTCGCTGATGCTGGGGCACGGCGCACACGCCCAGACTGCCCCCGACACTGAGAATGGCCGATATGCGCTCTCGCCGGTCACCGATGGTTTTTTGCGGCTCGATACCCGCAACGGCGTGGTGTCGATCTGCACCAACAAGAACGGCTGGATCTGCCGGCTGGTGCCGGATGAGCGGGCCGCGCTCGACACCGAGATCGGCCGGCTTCAGGCCGACAACAAGAACCTGCGTGACCAACTGGCCCAGCGCGACACCGTGACCGGCAAGACCGATACGCCGCTTGCCAAGGAAGATTCAAAAAAGAGCGCGCAGGCGTCGCCAGACAGCAAGGCGTCGCCCGACAGGAAGGTCGAACTGCAACTACCGCCCGAGCACGAAAAGCTGCTGGCGCTAATCGACCGCGTCTGGGATCGCCTGATCGAGATGGCGGTCCGTCTGCAGAAGCGGTTGTCTGAAATCTGAGCGAACTGCAACTCAAAACAAAAAAACGGCCGCGGAGCGATCCGCGGCCGATGTGTTTGGAAGATCAGGCGGCGTGGGCCGCCTGATCTTCGATCGTTACTTGGTGATATCGACGTCCTTGGTTTCCGGCAGGAAGAAGAAGCCGACCACCACGGTGATCAATGCGAAGATCACCGGATACCAGAGGCCTGAGTAAATATCGCCGGTCGATGCCACGATCGCGAATGATGTCGCGGGCAACAGACCGCCGAACCAGCCGTTGCCGATATGATAGGGCAGCGACATCGACGTGTACCGGATCTTGGTCGGGAACAATTCGACCAGCATCGCGGCGATCGGCCCGTATACCATGGTGACGAACAGCACCAGCACGAACAGCAGACCGATGATGGCGGCAACCTGCGGCCGGAAGATATCGAATGGATGCGACATCTTCACAAGCGTCGGGTTGGCGCCGCGCTTTGGATAACCGGCCGCCTGGAGGGCAGCGGTCGCGCCGGCATTCGAGTCCGCCGGCTTGGTGTAAGGCACCTCAGTGCCGTTGATCGAGATCTTCACCGGCGAACCGGCGGGACCAGCGACGGTGTCATACTTGACCGAGGACTTCGCGAGGAAGTCGCGGGCAAGGTCGCAAGGCGCGGAGAACACGCGGGTGCCGACCGGATTGAACAAGTCACCGCAGCCCTTCGGATCGGCAACAACCGACACCTTCACGGTCTCGATGGCCTTTTCCAACTGCGGGTTGGCGTTGGTCGAGATCATGCGGAAAATCGGGAAGAAGGTGAGAGCCGCGATCAGGCAGCCCGCGAGGATGATAGGCTTGCGGCCGATCTTGTCCGACAGCGCGCCGAACACGATGAAGAAGCCGGTGCCCAGCAGCAGCGACCACGCGATCAGCAGGTTCGCCGTATAACCGTCGACCTGCAGAATCGATTGCAGGAAGAACAGCGCGTAGAACTGGCCGGTGTACCAGACCACGCCCTGGCCCATCACACCGCCGAACAATGCGATCAGCACGATCTTGGCGTTGCTCCAGCGCGCGAAGGATTCGGTCAGCGGGGCCTTCGAGCCCTTGCCCTCGTCCTTCATCTTCTGGAACACGGGCGATTCGTTCAGCTTCAGCCGGATCACGACCGAGACGCCGAGCAGCGCGACGGAGAGCAGGAACGGAATGCGCCAGCCCCAATCCGCGAACGCGGCTTCGCCCAAAATCGTGCGAGTGAAGAGGATGACCAGCAGCGACAGGAACAGGCCGAGTGTGGCGGTGGTCTGAATGAATGACGTGTAGTAGCCGCGCTTGCCGGGAGGCGAGTGCTCCGCGACGTAGGTGGCCGCGCCGCCGTACTCACCGCCGAGCGCGAGGCCCTGCAGCAGGCGCAGGATGATCAGGATGATCGGAGCTGCGATGCCGATGGTGGCTGCGTTCGGGAGCAGGCCGACGATAAAGGTCGACAGGCCCATGATGAGGATGGTGACGAGGAAGGTGTACTTGCGGCCGACGATGTCGCCGATGCGCCCGAACACGATGGCGCCGAACGGGCGAACCAGGAAGCCGGCGGCGAATGCGAGCAGCGCGAAGATGTCGCGGGTGGCTGGTGGATAGGCGCTGAAGAACTGCGCGCCGATGATCGCGGCCAGCGAGCCGTAAAGGTAGAAGTCGTACCATTCAAAGACGGTGCCGAGCGATGACGCGAAGATGACGAAACGTTCGTCCTTCGTCATGCCGCCCGTCCGCGGCGAGGTTGTAGTGATGGTGGCCATTTCGATGCTCCCCAAAAACGTTGCTGATAAAATCGCCTCTGCGCGCCGTTCTTTGGCCGGCTCATAAGCGCGAGAAGTTCGCAGCAAGGTAACATCGGCGTGAAACCTAGCCCTATTGGACTTTCGGCTCACGACCAAAGGCGGGTGAAGGGCTTTTCGCGTCGCACAAATGTCATTCCTGCGAGGCGGGTGGGCTCGGAGCTAGAGGCCGAAGACCGAAAAGAGCAGTGCGATCGTCCACATCGCAATGGTGACGAGTGCAGTCCAGCGCGCAAACAGCAAGTAGGTCTCGCGCATCAAGGCTGCGATCGTCCGCTGCGCGTGGGTAGCTGGCGGACGGTTTTCCTCAGATAAATAGAGCCACATCTCGGTCCGGCGATGGTCCTTGGTCTGGGCTTCGTACGCCTTCAGGACAAGGACGAGGGTCATCACCATGCTGAGAAATCCACCAGCCTGAAATGCGGATCGCGGCAGGAAAGACAGGCCGATCATGACGCAGAAAATGGCGAGGGATGCGAAACCGCAGGCGCGCAGCACCGTCTCAAAGGCGATGCGGCGCATTTCCTCCATTGTCGTTACTCCATGAACGACCGGCAACGTCAGTCAACTGGGCACCTGCATCGCGCGTTCAAGCGTATCGTCAAGTCAGATCACGCCCACCTTACTCTGCGCGTTGCTGTCTACAAGCCGATCTTGACGAAGTTGCCGACGGCCGGCAGCGTCAGCAGCGCGGTTCCGGCGAGCCATATCCAGAGCGACGCATCGTTCGACTCCGAGGCGCGGGTGACGCGTTCGTAAACCGCCGCCGGAATGCCGCCAAGAATGACGGTGGCGGTCGAGACCATCAGGGATGCGAACATCAGCGTCAGCGGCAGGCTTCCGAACAATAGCGGTCCCACGAAGGGCTGCACGTAAAGCAGCGCGAAGATCAGCCAGAGCTGGTTGAAGATGCCGTTGATCATGCCGAAAAAGGCGATGCCTATAAAATAGAAGTTGCGGCTCATGACGCTGCTCCCGCGGCTCGGGGGGCGAGATTGAGCACCAGCAATGTGTAGTGGAAGCCGACGCGAATCCAGAACAGCCAGACGAATCCGAACAGCCAGCGGACCACCGGGGCCGTGACCTTAGGCGTCACGATCGCAACCGCCGCAATCACCGGATCGGTGATTCTGCAGAAAAACCGCCAGATATAATTCGGCGAGTCGGGATCAACCATCAGGCTGAGCAAAACCCGGCCGAGCATCGTGTACATCAATGCCGCCAGAATGAAATTCGGGATGTGAAAGTACCAGTAGCTGGCAAAGGATGTCGCTATGTCCACGGATATGTGTCCCCGAAATGTATCTCTCAACGTGCGGAGATTGCGCACTCAATCGTCGACAAGAGAAACTTTTGCCTGCGTCGTTTCGGTTTCGGGAGCGACATTGTCACAGGATGACAAGCGCCAGGATTGGCGGCAAGTCCGAAGGCTGTCGTCTCGACAAAACGGGGCCCGAAAGGGCCCCGTTTCCAGAGATCAGGAGTGGTGCGTCAGGTGGTTTTTTCCTTGAGCACCGTCTCACCGCGTGGTCTGCGGATTTCATCGACGAAGGCCTGCATCTCCTTCGACGGTTCCTTGCCCATCAGGCTGACGACGTAGATGACCAGGAAGCCAAGCGGCATTCCCAGCAACCCGCAGGCGATGTTGTTGAGGTTGAACCAGCCCACCTTGTTGGCCATGGGATGAGCCAGGGTGACCCAGCTGTCCATGGCATTCGGCAGGGCCATGGCCTTGGCGAGATCGACCACCGGTGCCCCGGTTACCGGGTTTAGCAGCGAGGTCATACCGAAGTACGCCACGCCGGCACCGGGGAAGTACCTTGTGGTCACAAGATAGAACAGGCAGAGACCGAAGCCGGCGATAATGCCGCAGACTGCGCCTGTCGATGTCGCGCGTTTCCACCACACTCCCATCACGAGCGCCGGGAAGTTACCGGCCATCGCGAGCGAGAATGCCCACCCCACCATCGCCAGGATGTCTCCCGGTTTGGTCGCCGCCAGGGCGGCGGAAACAACCGCGACCATGACGAGAAGCACGCGTGCCACCGTAAGTCGGCGCATTGTGGGCGCGTTGGGGTCGAGCATCTTGTAGTAGACGTCGTGGCTGAGTGCGTTGGCGATGGCGAGCAGAAGCCCGTCAGCGGTGGAGAGCGCTGCGGCGAGGCCACCGGCGGCCACAAGGCCCGAGATCACATAGGGAAGTCCCGCGATCTCCGGTGTGGAGAGCACGATCACGTCCGTATTGATCACGAAGTCCTGCAACCTGACCACGCCGGGATGACCGGCAATGGCCTTGCACGCGGCCACGATGGCATCGATGTTGGCGGCGTTCTTGCCGCAGATCTGGATCAGCCCGAGTTCTCCCCACTGGAAGAGCCAAGGCCGGATCGCGGTCAGATCCCGCCCGATGATGTTGGTATAAACTTCCAGCTTCGAGAACGCCGCATAAGCCGGCGCCGAGAAGTAGAGCAGGAAGATGAAGAGCAGCGACCAAGCGACCGACTGACGCGCCTCACGCACCGACGGGGTGGTGAAATAGCGCATCAGGATGTGCGGAAGTGAAGCCGTGCCGACCATCATGCAGAAGATGATC
The DNA here is from genome assembly GCF_014203115.1 of Afipia massiliensis. GTDB lineage: Bacteria > Pseudomonadota > Alphaproteobacteria > Rhizobiales > Xanthobacteraceae > Afipia > Afipia massiliensis. The sequence continues at coordinate 439,149 of NZ_JACHIJ010000003.1, forward strand.
GCGAAGAAATTCAGCGGACTGTAGTTGATGAACGGTTGAATGTGCGGCTTGAGACTCGCGGCCGTTGCAAGGCCCGTTTGCAGCATCTGGTTTTCACGCGCCGTGATTTCCGCGATTGCCCGACCGTAGGTGAGTTCAGGAATCGGAATCCCGTACTTCTGGGTGGACAGGATTACGATCGGCGTCAGATACGCGATGATCAACACAACGTATTGCGCGATCTGCGTCCAGGTGACCGCGCGCATTCCGCCGAGCATCGCGCAAAGCAGGATGCCGACCAGTCCGGCGAACACCGCAACTTCGAACTGCATGCCGAGGAATCGCGATGCGATCAGTCCGGTGCCGTAGATCTGCGCCGTCACATAAGTGAAGGAGCAGCAGACGAGCACGATGACGCCGAGCGTACGCGCCACATGGCCGCCGAACCGGAACGAGAGGAAGTCAGGCACGGTATAGGCGCCGAACTTGCGCAGGTACGGTCCGATCAGGATCGACACCAGCACGAAGCCGCCGGTCCAGCCGAGCACCCAGGCAAGGCCGTCATAGCCGAGCAGGAAGAGAGTGCCGGCCATGCCGACGAAGGACGCCGCCGACATCCAGTCGGCGCCGGTTGCCATGCCGTTGTAGAAGGCGGGCACACGCCGCCCTGCAACGTAGTATTCGGAGACTTCCGCCGTTCGCGTCATTACGCCGATGATGGCGTAAACTGCGAGCGTGAAGAACACGAACAGGTAGCCAAGTATTTTGTTCGGAACGCCGGCCTGCTCGAGAATTGCGAGGAGGATAATGAATGCGATGAAGCCACCGGTGTAGGTGCCATACATCTTTCCCAGATTCTTGATGAAGTCCGAGCTACTGCTGGAAGTGGTTTGCGTGGACATGTTCGTTTCCCCTCAATCGTCTTCGGCAAAGCCGAATTCGCGATCGATCTTGTCCTGCTGCTTTGCGAACAGGAAAAGCATGACCACGAACACGATCAGCGAGCCCTGCGCGGCCATGTAGAAGCCGAGCGGGAAGTTGAGGATTGGGACCGTGATCTTGTTAAGCGGGATCACGAACATGTGGATGATGAATCCAAAGAAGAACCAGACCGCGAGATGCGTGAACATCAGGCGGGAGGTTTTTCTCCAGTGGGCGACTTCTCTTTCCTTGAGATCTGCGGAGTGAGGCATGGGCTGCAATCCTCCCCAAACCGGGCTCTGCGAGCGCCGGGTTTTGTCGAGGGGAATGCAATCCCATCAAAAGCGGCGCCCCCCGCTGCCGCGGCCCAACCGATCTTGATGCCGGTCTGGAAGCCGGTAAAAAACTAACAACGGGACAGGAAGAGGCCTTATAGACTTTCGTCTTAGAGCCCTGTTTTGCCTCCTATTTACCTGCGGTTCTTTGACGCGGGCTTGGTTCGCAGGTGCGAAAAGAATTGAGCGATCGAACCCGCGCAACGCCGTGGTAAGGCAGGATCTCGCCGTCAGGATTCACACCTATGAAGCTGCTCGACCGGTTTTTCCGACGCCAGCCGCCGATCAGCGACAGAGCGGCGCTTGCAGATTTTATCGACGCGCAATCGGCCTTTCTTGTGCAAAAAGGCATCTACGAGTATTCGCGCGCACGCGCGGGCCACTACGCGAAAGTGCTTTTCGCCGAAGAAGGTTTCGCAAAATCCGTCGAACATTCCCGATGGCAAGCGTACCCGCTCGGTCTCGCGATGGTCGGCGAAATGGTTGAGGGCGTGCTGCGGCCGCATGCCGGTGATCGCCGACGCGCCATGCTTGATGAACTGACCGCGATGGTGCTCTCGGTGCTTGATCGTTATCCGGTCCCTCCCTCGATCGGAGAAGACGCGTGGCTTGTTGCGCGAGACGAACTGGCAAGACGGATCGAGCTCACTGCTGGCCATGCGCCCAAGCGCGTGATGGATATTCCCGAGCCTTTGGCGGAAACCTATTTCGCGTTGATGCCGATCCACGAGAAGCTGCGTGGCCGTGACTTCGCGACAACGCGCAATTATCTGCGGGTCAGTCTGTGCAACATCCACGATGAATTGATTTCGCGCATCGACCGGCCGGCCCTGGAACGGGCATTTGTCGCAAGGGCCGCAGAGTAACATCCGACAGGTTGTGCGCGTCCGGCGTAAGAAATGGGGCGAGCGATGGACAGAACGAAGGGTGGCGTTCCGCTGTTGTCGCTCGATGCTGTTGTCATCGACACCGAAACCACCGGGCTGGATCCCCGCAAGGCGCGGGTGGTCGACCTTGCTGCGGCGCGCCTTTCCGGCGGCAAGCTGCTGATCGACCACTCATTCCGGCAACTGTTGCGGCCAGGCAGTGAGTCAATTCCCGTAACGGCGACGCGAATTCACGGTATCGACGATGCCGCGGTCGCTGAATCGCCTCCGTTCGTGGATGTTTGGTCACGGTTCAAAGCATTGCTCGATCAGAAAGTGGTCATTGGGCACACGATCGGCTTTGATCTCGCGGTCCTGAAGCGTGAATGCGATCTGGCGGGATTGCAATGGTCCCGTCCACGAACGCTCGACACCAGGTTGCTGGCGGAGATTGTTGCTCCCGAACTGGCCGGATACTCGCTGGAGAAACTCGCGGCGTGGCTCGATATCGATGCGGTGGACCGGCATTCCGCATTGGGCGACGCCGTCGCCACGGCGCGCATATTCCTGGCGCTGGTCCCAAAGCTGCGTGAGTGCGGCATCCGCACGGTCGCTGAAGCCGAGCGGGCCTGCGGCGCGCTCTCCCGGCAACTCGATCATGAGGCGCGGATTGGCTGGATCGAGGCCGTCGAAGCTCCGGCCCGCATCGACGCGGAGCAGGTGAAGCGTGTCGATAGCTATCCTTACCGGCACCGCAACCGCGACATCATGCGAACGCCGCCGCTGTTCGTCGCGACAAATGCAACGGTCAGCGACGCCCTGGCCCGGATGATGCGGGAAAACGTATCGTCTCTCTATGTCAGCGATCCGGAAACAGGCATGGACGGCGTCAAGGCGGCCGAGGCCGGAGTCATCACCGAACGCGATGTGTTGCGCGCGATTGACGGTCTTGGAGCGGGCGCACTCGAATTGCCGGTAAGCCGCATCATGAGCTGGCCGCTCGTGTCAGTCGCGGCCGACGCATTCGTCTACCGCGCCATCGGGCGAATGAGTCGCCTCAATACCCGCCATCTTGGTGTTGTCGATGAAACAGGCCGCGTAGTCGGAGCCTTGTCTGCGCGGGATCTGCTGCGCCCGCAGGCCGCGGAGGGGATCTTGCTCGGCGATGAGATCGATGCCGCGCCGGACGCGCGCGCCCTGTCTGCCGCATGGGGAAAGCTCCCGCCCTTGGCGGAATCGCTGTTGGGGGAGGGGCTGTCCGGCCGCGACGTTGCCAAGGTGATCTCCAGCGAACTCTGTGCGCTGTCCCGTCAGGCCGCGGTGATCGCCGAGGGTCTTATGCGGGAAGGTGGCCAGGGTGGCCCGCCATCGCCCTACGCTCTGGTCGTGCTTGGGTCGGCCGGGCGAGGCGAAAGCCTGCTGGCGATGGACCAGGACAATGCCGTGATTTTCGAGCGAGGCGAGCCGGGGGGCACCGAAGATCGCTGGTTCGCAGCGTTCGGGGCGCATGTCGCGGATCTCCTGCATGAGGCCGGCGTGCCCTATTGCAAGGGTGGCGTGATGGCAAGAAATGAAGCCTGGCGCGGCTCAATTGCGACATGGCGGAATCGCATCGATCACTGGATCAGTCGTTCAAATCCCAGCGATCTGTTGTCCGTCGATATTTTTTTCGATTTGCGCGCGGTACACGGCGATGGAGGTCTTGCTCTTGCCGTGCGGCGGGCGGCATTCGATGCCGCCGTGGGGCAGGTCGCTTTCGCCAAGCTTCTGGTCGAAGGCATTGACACTCCCGCGAGTCTGAAATTCCTGGGCGGAATCCGCACCGAGGCTGGCCGTATCGACCTCAAGAGGGCCGGGCTGTTTGGTCTTGTGGCCGCTGCGCGCGCCTTGGCCATCCGATACGGTATCGAGGCTCGATCAACGCCAGCGCGGCTGGCGGGCATCAAGGCGTGCACCAACGCCAGCGAATCCGACATCGATGCACTTGAAGAAGCTCATGGCGTCTTTCTCGACTTGATCCTTGCTCAGCAGATCGATGATGTGCACCACGGAATGCCCCCCTCCAACGCCGTCGCGATCAAGCAACTGACGGCCCGCGAATATCACCGGCTGCGCGCGGGGCTCGAAGCAGTCACAGCTATAGATGTCCTGACCCGGGATCTGCTGTTCAATGACTGATGTGACGTGGGCGTTCCATCCGGAGACCGATCCGCGTATTGCGATTCAGTTGAGAAGGACGCGGTTTCTCTTTCTGGACAAAGGGATAAAAGGCCGTGAATCTGGATATTGCAATGCACGATCCCGGTGACGTACCATTCGAGACATGCCAATAAGCTGCCTTGCAAGACTCTCCGGGCCAGTGAACACTTGATCTGCCTCAGCCGTCAGTTCACTCAGACCCATCAGCGACGTTCGTATCGGATAAATGACCTCAGTCTCCAGCACACGTCTCGTCGTTGCCGACGATCACCCGCTTTTTCGCGACGCCTTGCGACAGGCCATCGCGACCGTCGTCGCGACCGCCCGGATCGATGAGGCCGGATCGTTCGAGGAACTGACGGCGCTGCTCGATCGCGAACCCGACGTGGACCTGATCCTGCTCGACCTGTCGATGCCGGGGATCAGCGGCTTTTCCGGGCTGATCTACCTGCGCGCGCAGTTTCCGGCGATTCCGGTGGTGATCGTGTCCGCCAGCGACGACGCCGGGACCATCCGCCGCTCGATGGATTTCGGAGCATCGGGTTTCATCCCGAAACGGTTCGGCGTCGAGACCCTGCGCGAGGCCATCGGCAAGGTCATGAACGGCGATGTCTGGGTGCCGGCCGACGTCGATCTCTCCGTGGCGGGCGATCCCGACATGACCAGACTGCGCGATCGACTGGTGACCCTGACACCGCAGCAGGTCCGGGTGCTGATGATGCTGTCCGAAGGTCTGCTCAACAAACAGATCGCCTACGAACTCGGGGTCTCCGAAGCCACCATCAAGGCGCATGTTTCCGCCATCCTGCAGAAGCTCGGCGTCGAAAGCCGGACGCAGGCAGTCATCGCCGCCGCCAAGATCGCAGGCGGAGAATGGAAACAGTCCGACACGGCGAAGTAGCGGCGTGGCTAGCCGCTCTGTGTCAGCGACGCGCAAAGCAATTCAATTGAAGGCAATCGATCATGGTTGAGGCAGTGATTTGGGATTTTGGCGGGGTGCTCACGACCTCGCCGTTCGAGGCCTTCGCGCGGTTTGAGAAGGAGCGCGGCCTTCCCGCCGATATCATCCGGCGCACCAACGCCGCGAACCACTTCGAGAATGCATGGGCGAAGTTCGAACGCGCCGAAGTGGATCTCGAAACCTTCGACGTGCTGTTCGCCGCCGAATCGCTGGCGCTCGGCGCCGAGGTGCGGGGACGCGATGTCGTCCCGCTGCTGTCGGGCGATCCGCGTCCGGAGATGGTCGAGGCGCTCCGGCGTGTGAAGCAGCACTTCAAGACCGGCTGCATCACCAACAATCTTCCCGCCAACGCCATCGGTAGTTCCGGTGGCCGTGCGCTTTACGTCGCGGAAACGATGGCGCTGTTCGATCATGTCATCGAGTCGGCAAAAATCGGTCTGCGCAAGCCCGATCCGCGGATCTATCGGATGATGGCTGATGCGCTCGGCGTCGATCCGAAGAACTGCGTCTATCTTGACGATCTCGGCGTCAACCTGAAGCCCGCGCGCGAGATGGGCATGACCACCATCAAGGTGATCGACGGACCTCAGGCCATCGCAGAACTCGAAGCCGCCACCGGCCTGACGCTGAGCGGCCACGCGCACGCCTGAGCACCGCCGGAGCGCGCTCCCAACGGAAACTACTCCGCCGCCGCCACTATCTGCTGCGCCCGCCACTGCCCGAGCAGTGCGCGCAGCGCCGCCGGCTTGAGCGGCTTGTTGAGCACCACGATTCCATCCTCACGCGCGGCGTCGCGGACGTGCGGGCTGCGGTCGGCGGTGATCAGGATCGCGGGAATTCCCTCGCCAAATCGCTGCCGGATGTCACGGATCGCCGCGATGCCGTTGCCGCGATCGAGGTGATAGTCGACCAGGAGGCCGGTCACGCGCTCGTCGGTTGCCGCGATTGCTTCCGCGGCCGCCACCGGATCGACGGCGGCGATGACCTTGGCATCCCAGCCGGTCAGCAACGTCTTCATGCCGTCGAGAATGGCGCGGTCGTTCTCGATGCAGACGATGAGGGTGCCGCTCATGGGCGCCTTCGAAGAGATGTTCGCGCCGGTCAGCGCCCCCGTATGCGTCACGGTCTTGGCGATCGGCATCGTCACAGTGAAATGTGAACCGCCACTAAGGTTCGACCCAACCACGATGCCGTGGTTCAGCACGCGCGCGAGCCGTTCCACGATCGACAGTCCGAGCCCCAGTCCGCGTGCGATCCGCGCGCCCTGATCGAGCCGGTGGAATTCCTTGAAAATTTCCGTGCGCTTCGGGACCGGGATTCCGACCCCGGTATCGTAGATTCCGATCTCGAGGGATTTTCCCTTGCGGCGGCAGCCGACCAGGACGCGGCCCTTCGGCGTGTACTTGATGGCGTTCGAAATCAGGTTTTGCAGCAGACGCCGCAACAGCACGCGATCCGAGGACACCGGCAGCGAGCACGGCACGAACGTCAGCTGGAGCTTCCGCGCCTTTGCGATCGGCGCGAACTCCACTTCCAGCGAGCGCATCAGGTCGCTCATGCGGAAGCTGGAGATCGATGGCGTCATCGCGCCGGAATCCAGCCGCGAGATATCGAGCAGCGCGCCGAGAATTTCCTCGATGGCTTCCAGCGAGTCGTCGATGTTGCCGACCAGGCGGGCATCTTCGCCGCCGTCCTGCCGTTCCACCAGGCTGGTAACATAGAGACGTGCCGCGTTGAGCGGCTGCAGGATGTCGTGGCTCGCCGCCGCGAGGAAGCGGGTCTTGGAAATGTTGGCTTCTTCGGCGGTGCTCTTGGCCAGCGCAAGCTCGCTGTTGAGCCGGGTGAGCTGTTCGGTGCGCTCACGGACGCGCTTCTCGAGCGTGGCGTTGGCGCGCTCCAGTGCTTCCGCCGCCTCGAAGCTCGGTGTAATGTCGGAAAACGTGATGACCAGCGCGCCGCCCGGCATGCGGTTGGCGCGAACCTCGACAACCATATTGCGATCGGCCAGCCGCTCCAGATAGGGCTCGCCCTCGGTGGTGTAGGCGGCAAGCCGTCGCTGCAGGGCGGCCGGATCGGTGTCCGGATCTGACTGTCCGTTGCTGCCGATGAATTCGAGAATCTCGACCAGCGGAATGCCGATCTGTGAGTATTGCGCCGGCAGGTCGAGAATCTCGCCGAACTGCTGGTTCGAGGTAATGAGCTGAAGCTCCGGATTGAACACCGCGATGCCCTGGCGAACGTGATTGAGCGCGGTCTGCAGCATCTCGCGGTTGAAATGCAGCGCGGTGTGCGCATCGTCGAGTAGTTTCAGCGCCGCCTTGGCGGACACCGCGCGCTTGCGCAGCAACAGCGACAGCACGAGGCGGGAGGAGGCCGCGCCGATCGATGAGGCGATCAGGTGTTCGGCGTGGCGCAGCAGGCGGAAATCGGCGGGAGCCGCGCGATCGATATTGATGTGATGGGTCGCGGCGAAGGTTTCGAACGACACCTGCGCGCGCTCGGGGCCGAGATATTGTGCGACGGTGCTGAGCAGATCCTGCACCGTCACTGTCGTGCGCCAGCGCCTGAAATTCGGCGCGATCGGCGCCAGTTCGCTCGGCACGAACAGGTCGGCTTGAACCCGTTCGATCGATGTCGGCTGGCGCAGCAGCGACAGCACGATGTAGGTCAAGAGGTTGAGTGAAAGGCTCCAGAATACGCCGTGAATCAGCGGCGCCATTTCGGTGCCGAGCAGCGCGCGGGGCCGCAGTGCGGCGATGCCGAACAGTCCTTCTTTCAGCCAGACCGCGCCGCGCGGATCGACCTCGGCGAAGCTTGGCAGAAACAGCGTGTAGGCCCACACCGCGAAGCCGATCAGCATGCCGCCCATCGCGCCGCGCGCGGTCGCGCGCCGCCAGAACAGTCCGCCGAAAAATGCCGGCGCGAGCTGCGCGACGGCGGCGAATGACAGCAGGCCGATGGCGGCGAGCTGCGCATTCCCCAGCGCGTGATAATACAAATAGGCCATCGCCATGATGACGAAGATCGCAACGCGCCGGACCTTGAGCAGAAAGCCGCCGAAGTTCGCCTTGCCGTCCTGCGACGACCGCTTCCGTTTCAGCGCCAGCGGCATAATGATGTCGTTCGACACCATGATGGCGAGCGCCACGCATTCCACGATCACCATGGCGGTGGCGGCGGACAGGCCGCCGATAAACACGATCACGCTGAGCGACGTTGCCTTGGCCTGGATCGGCAACGCCAGCACGTACATGTCGCTGTCCGATGCGCCGAACGGGAAGGTGACAAGGCCGGCGATGGCGATCGGGATCACGAACAGGTTGATCGCAATCAGATAGAGCGGGAACAGCCAGCGCGCGCGGCGCACCTCGGCTTCGGTCGAATTCTCGACGACGCTGACGTGGAACTGTCGCGGCAGCAACATGATCGCCAGAAACGACAGCAGCGTCATGGCGAGGAAATTGCCGATCGACGGCGTGGCCTCGATGGCGCGCACCGCCTCCGGCGTCTTCATGGCGCGTTCGATCAGTTCGGTCGGCCCGAACATGAAAAACGTGACGAACACGCCGGCGGCGATGAACGCTACTAGCTTGACCAGCGATTCCGTCGCGACCGCCAGCATCAGGCCGTGCTGGTGTTCGGTGGCGTCGGTCTGACGCGTGCCGAACAGCACCGCGAAGGCGGCGAGGGTGATGGTGACGATGAAGGCGATGTCGCCGATGTAGGGAATGCTGGAGACGTCCTGATCCTGATTGAGGATGGTTTCCAGCGATGATGCGACGGCCTTCAATTGAAGCGCGATGTAGGGCACCGAGCCGATGATGGCGATGGCGGCAGCGGTGGCGGCGACGGCCTGGCTCTTGCCGTAACGCGCGGCGATGAAGTCGGCGATCGAGGTGATGTTCTGTGATTTCGCCAGTTGAATGACGCGCATCAACAGCGGCGTGCAGAATGCGATCATCAGGATCGGGCCGACATAGATCGCGAGAAACTCGACGCTGGTCCGCGTCGCAAGCCCGACCGAGCCGAAGAACGTCCAGGACGTGCAGTAGATCGCGAGCGACAGCGGATAGATGATAGTGCCGAGGCGGCCGCGCTGAGCCTGCGTCAGCCGCTCGCCGTAGCTCGCGACGACGAACAGAAGGCCGATGTAGCCGAACGCGGCTGCGATCACGCCCCAGTCATGCAGCATCGATAGGGTCCCCGTCGCCTATGTCGTTTGGGCATGATCCTCCCGAAAACCGGTTTCCACCTTTCGGGATCATGCCTTCGGTCAACGCCCGGCTGCGACCTTAGCCCGGTCCGCCGTCAGACGCATCCGGACATCGATCGCGTTTGCCTGGCGAACAAAAATGTTGGCGAGTCAGCCCGAATCAGCATATACACGTAAAAGTTGCAATACGCACGTAACGCAACAAGGAGCCGGCCGATGGGTCAGATGCTGCCCTTCGTTATGCAGGATGCCCCGGTCGTCGTTGTGGATGACGACCCTTCCGTTCGTGATGCCCTGCTGCTGCTGCTGAGAATCGACGGGTTTGAGGCGCGGGCGTTTGCAGATGGCGAGTCGTTCTTTGAATCGCTGCAATCCTCCACGCCCTCTTGCGTGATCCTCGATCTGCAGCTCCCGGGCCGTTCCGGGCTGGCGGTGCTGAAGCAACTCGCCGATACGCGGTTTGCACCGCCGGTGTTCGTCATCTCCGGTCAGTCCGATATCGCGATGGCCGTCGCAGCCATGAAGCTCGGCGCTGTGGATTTTCTTGAGAAGCCGTTTTCGGCGGGAGCCATGATCGATCGGGTGCGGGAGGCTGTCCTGATCTATCGCGGATCGATGGTCGGGAGGATCGACGGTCTCGCCGACTTCCCGGGCTTTGCGCTTTTGACACGGCGCGAACGGGATGTGCTGGCGCAGATCACGCACGGTGCGTCGAACAAGGAAGCGGGACGGCGGCTCGGCATCAGCCCCCGCACCATCGAGGTTCATCGTGCGCGCATCATGGACAAGCTGGGTGCGCGCAATGCTGCCGACCTGATGCGGATCGTGTTGTCGCACACGCCGGCACGGCACGCCAAAGCCGTTAGTGTCGGAAGGCCATAGTTTTATTCAGCTGCCATTTATTCAGCCGCCATGGATTTGGCGTGCAGCGGCAGGCCGAGCTGTTCCCAGACCTGGACCAGCGCCTCGGCGAGGCCGTCGATCAGTGCGTCCTCGTGATACGGCGACGGGGTAATGCGCAGGCGCTCCGTACCCTTGGGCACCGTCGGATAATTGATCGGCTGGATGTAGATGCCGTGCTGTTCGAGCAGCAGGTCGCATGCCTTCTTGCAGCGCTCCGGGTCGCCTACGAACAGCGGGACGATGTGCGTATCGCTCGACATCACCGGCAGGCCGGCAGCGATGAGAATGGCCTTGAGCCGCGCGGCGCGGTCTTGATGACGCTCGCGCTCCCATGACGATGATTTCAGATGCTTGATCGCGGCGGTCGCGGCCGAGCAGATCGCGGGCGGAAGGGCCGTGGTGAAGATGAAGCCCGGCGCGTAGGAGCGCACCGCGTCAACCATCTTGGTGCTGCCGGCGATGTAGCCGCCGAGGCAGCCGAACGCCTTGGCCAGCGTGCCTTCGAGAATGTCGATCCGGTGCATCACGCCGTCGCGCTCGGCAATGCCGCCGCCGCGCGGGCCGTACATGCCGACCGCATGAACTTCGTCGACATAGGTCATCGCACCGTAACGCTCGGCGAGATCGCAGATCTTCGCCAGCGGCGCGACATCGCCATCCATCGAGTACAGGCTTTCGCAGACGATCATCGTCGGACGGCCCGGATTGGCGCGCAGCAATTCTTCAAGATGCGCGACGTCGTTGTGGCGGAACACGAGGTACTGAGTGCCGGACTGACGGATGCCCTCGATCATCGAGTTGTGGTTCAGCGCGTCCGACAGGATCAGGCAGTTCGGAATCAGCTTCGCCAGCGTCGCGATGCCGGTCTGGTTGGACACATAGCCCGACGTGAAAACCAGCGCCGCTTCCTTGCCGTGCAGATCGGCGAGTTCGCGCTCAAGCTGGATCAGGGAATGGTTGTTTCCGGCGATGTTGCGGGTGCCGCCGGCGCCAGTGCCGGTGCGGGTCGCGGTTTCGACCATTGCGCCCACGACTTTTGGATGCTGCCCCATGCCGAGATAGTCATTGGAGCACCACATCACGATGTTGCGCTGGCCCTTCGGGGAGTGCCAGATCGCGTGCGGAAACCGCCCGGCGATCCGCTCCAGATCCGCGAAAACGCGGTAGCGCCGCTCGTCATGAAGCCGCCCGAGGGCATCGCCGAAGAACTTGTTGTAATCCATCACAAAAACCCTGGATGGGGACCCGAATTACGGCAGCCGGGCCAAGGGCCTTCTGCCGTGCACGAGGTCTTTTTAGAGCTTTTCCAGCTTTGATGTCGAGGCCGTTTTCGCCGGGCTCATATGCGGCAAAAACTTGATCCAGATCATCTCGGGATCAATTCCGCTCAATCAGCGTATTCGGGTTCAGTCAGGCGGTGAAGCGCAGCACGCCATCGGCGCCAAGACCGGACGTCAGCCGGCCTCCGGCCAGCATGTGATTGACGTGCGCGATCAGCTCTCCGGCGGCGAAGCCGGTCTGATGGGCGTCGAGGACGTGCTTGTGGAACACCACCGGCACCAGCTCCGCGGAGGTCTTCGGCGATGTGCGGCACGCAGCTGCGATCAGCTGGCACCGTTCTTCGTGATGATCCGCGAGTTGCGTGATGCGCGTCTTCACGCCGTAGAACGGCACGCCGTGACCGGGCAGCACCAGAACGTCGTCCGGCAGCAGGCCTGCAAGCTCCTTGAGCGAGGTCAGGTATTCGCCCAGCGAATTGGCATCGGGTTCCACCGCCCACACGCTGACATTCGGCGAAATCTTGCTCAGCACCTGATCCGCCGACAGGAAGATGTTGTCGGCCTCGCAATAGAGCATGACCTGATCGAGTGCGTGACCGCCGCCGGTGAGGACCTTGAACGTCCGCGTGCCGATCGTGATCTCGTCGCCCTTGGACAGGCGATAATAGGAGGCGGGCAGAATCGAAACGCGCGTGAGATAGTCCTGGCCCTTGCCGAGCAGGGCTTCGGTGATCTCTTCGTCCATGCCGTGACGGCGGAAGAACAGCCGCTGCGCCAGTTTGCGTTCCGGCGAGCCGCGATGCTGGTGATACGCGGCCTGCAGATATTCGACCTGAGACATCAGAAGCGGGCAACCGAAGCGTTCGACGATCCAGCCCGCAAGCCCGACGTGGTCCGGGTGCGAGTGCGTCACGATCAGCCGGGTGATGTGAAAGCCCTTGAGCGGGCCTTCGAACAATGTCGTCCAAGCCGCAATGGTGGCGTCGTTGCCGATGCCGGTATCGACCATGGCCCAGCCGTCGCCGTCAGCGATCAGGTAGATGTTCACATGGTTGAGACGGAACGGCAGAGTCATGCGCACCCATATCAGACCGGGCGCGACCTCGATCGCTTCGTCCGGCTTGGGCGGCGTCTCGATTGGATAGCGCAGGCCATCAGAGGCTGCGGGCAATGGGGCGGTCTTGGTGTGCATCGTCTCGCAATCGCAGTTTTCAGGCCCGGCTTAACGCGGCAAACCTCGCGGCGCTAGTGTCCGGTCGGCCGAAAAGCCGCGTTTTACGGGCTGCGTCAGCATGGTTGCCATGCGGCAGCCATGCTGATCGGCCGTTTGAAACAGCCTCAGGACGCCGCTGCGCCGCTGATCGGCACTGTGGCGGCTGCCGGCTGCGCATTACCATGCGTATGGCAAGCGTGCTTGCCGTCGTCGAGCTTCGACTTGATGCCGAGGCGGTCCAGCAGGTTGGCGTCGCGTTCGGTCTGCGGATTTTTGGTGGTCAGCAGCACGTCGCCGATGAAGATCGAATTCGCGCCAGCGACAAAGCACAGCGCCTGCAACTCATCGGTCATGTACTGGCGGCCGGCGGAAAGGCGAACCACGCTTCGCGGCATCATGATGCGCGCGACAGCGATCATCCGCACCAGCGCGATCGGGTCGGGCCGCTCGGCGGTGTCGTTGACCGGCACGCCCTTGACCTCGTTCCACATGTTGATCGGAACGCTCTCGGGATGTTCGGGCAGGTTCGCCAGCAGCGCCAGCATGCCGAGACGGTCATCGACCTGCTCGCCCATGCCGATGATGCCGCCGCAGCAGACCTTCAATCCGGCTTCGCGCGCATGCGCCAGCGTGTCGATGCGATCCTGCATGGTGCGCGTGGTGATGATCTTGTCGTAGAATTCCGGCGAGGTGTCGACGTTATGATTGTAGAAGTCGAGGCCGGCATCGTGCAGCCGCTGCGCCTGCTTGTCGGTCAGCATGCCGAGCGTGACGCAGGTCTCCATGCCGAGACCTTTCACCGCGCTGACCATCTCGCAAACCTTGTCGAGATCCTTGTCCTTCGGATTGCGCCAGGCGGCGGCCATGCAGAAACGTTCCGCGCCGGCTTCCTTGGCGCGTTTTGCGGTGGCGACGACGTCGTCGTGATCCATCAGCTTGGAGGCCTTGAGGCCGGTGTCGTACTTGGCGCTCTGCGAGCAGTAGCCGCAATCCTCGGGGCAGCCGCCGGTCTTGATGCTGAGCAGGCTCGCGGTCTCGACGTGGTTGGGATCGAAGTTGCGGCGATGAATGCTTTGCGCCTGAAAGATCAGATCCGCGAACGGAAGATCGTAAAGCGCCTGCGCCTCCGCACGGGTCCAGTCGTTGCGCGGTTCGATCAGCACATCCCGGCCGACCGACACTCCGCCATTCACATCCGAACCCGGCACTATGCTCATGCGCTGTCCTTTGCTTATTGATGACGTCGCCTGAAGACGCCGCTATCTCAATTGATCGGGCAGAAGGCGATGTCTTGACGGCACGCGCGATTTCCCCGCATCGAAACTAGCAAGGATCATGGGGACCCAGAAGAGTCAATCTGATGTGTGGTTCGGCCCGCGGACGTGACTGCTGAAAGCGCATTGGAATCATAATGTTCCAGTGTGCGTTGGATCTCGATTTCATTCAGGAAAGCGCCACAACAAAGGCATTACGGGTTCGGGACATGAAGTCCCGAACCCGTAATAGAACGCTGCCATGCCCGATGGCATAGCGTGTAGACGCAATTATGCCGCGCGGATGTTCAGCAGGAAGGCATCGACCTCTGCGCGAAGCGTGTCGGCCTCGCGGCGAAGTTCGTTCGATGCGTTCAGCACATCGCCCGCTGCAACTCCGGCCTCGCTCGAGGCGCGGCTCACGCCGACGATGTTGCTCGAGACTTCCGAGGTGCCGCTGGCGGCGTGCTGGATGTTGCGGGCAATCTCGCGTGTCGCAGCGCCTTGCTCTTCGACCGCGGCGGCGATGGCGGTGGTCACTTCACTGATCTCGCCGATGGTAGCGCCGATGTTGCGGATTGCGCCGACCGCCGACGTGGTGACGGTCTGCATACTGGCAATCTGCGAGCGGATTTCATCGGTCGCCTTTGCCGTCTGCTCGGCGAGGCTTTTGACTTCCGATGCGACGACGGCGAAGCCACGGCCGGCTTCGCCAGCACGCGCGGCTTCGATAGTGGCGTTGAGCGCCAGCAGGTTGGTCTGCGATGCGATTTCCTGAATCAGATCGACCACGCTGCTGATGCGGTTGGCGTTGTCGGCGAGGCCCTGCATGGTGGCGTCGGTCTTGCCGGCTTCGCTGACCGCGTTGGCGGCGATCTGCGTCGAGTTCGTGACCTGGCGGCTGATTTCCTGAATCGACGAGGTCAGTTCCTCGGTGCCGGCCGAAACCGTCTGTACGTTGACCGAGGTTTCCTCGGCGGCGGACGCGACAGTGCTCACCAGAGCGCTCGAATGCTCTGCGGATGTCGACATGCTCTCCGCCGTCGATTGCATGACATTGGCCGAGGTCATCAGGCCATCAAGCGCGGCCCGCACCTTGTCCTCGAAATGTACGATCTGGGTTTCGATGCGCGACGCGCGCTCGGCCTTGGCGACGCGGTCCTGGTCCTGTTCGCTGCTCAGCGCACGCGAGCGGATCATGCTCTCGCGGAACACCTCAAGCGAGCCGGCCATGACGGCGATTTCGTCCTGCTGGCGGCTGCGTTTCACCTCGGCGTCGAGGTCGCCCTCGGACAGCCGCCGCATCACGTTCTGCAGGTTGCTGATGCGGCCCAGGATGTTGCGGCCGACATAGAGCCAGACGAACAGCGCGGATCCGATCAGTGTGAGCGCGCCGAGTGCGAGCATGGTTGTCGTTCCCAGCGTAATCGTGCTGCGCGCCTTGGTCGCTGCAGTGTCCGTCGCCGTCTGCACGTCATCGACCAGCCGCTTGATGCTCATCTCGAGACCGCGGTTGAGCTTGCCGGTCTCTTCCAGAATAAGCCGGCCGTAATCGGCGGAATCCAGTTCCTTTTGGCGGAGCTTGAAGACGCCGGTCTTCTTGTTGCCGAACGCCATCAACTGCGCGACGGCTTCCTTCATCTTGTCGCCATCGCCGCGGCGGCCAAGCGAAGCAAGAGAAGTGTCGATGCTGTCGGACGTCACCGAGAACGCATATTCCTGATCGCTGAGCGTCTCGGCGTTGCTGGCGCTGGCAGCGGCGCTGATGTTGCTTGCGGCAAAGTTGACGTCTGCCAGCAGGCTGGCCAGCATATCGACGCCCTGCATGGCTTTCAGGGCGTCGCGGCCATCGCCGCTCAGGCCTGTCAGCGCGGTGTTGACCACGATTTTCGCCTGATCGGTGCTGGAATTGATCATATTGACGACGGCGGCGTGGGCCTTGCGGGCGGCCTCGAATTGCTTGGTATGCTGTCCGGCGAGATCGAGCCGTTCCTTTGCCGCCGACTGCAGGCTGGTGATGGTGTCGTCGATCATTCTGACGTTTTCTTCCAGCGCCGTCACGACGGACGGGTCGGCGTTGAGATTCTTGATCTCTTTCAGCTTGTCGATGGCGGCGGTCTGAGCGTCCTTCAGGTCCTTGACGCGCGTTTGAAGGACGCTTTCATCGTCCGATGCGAGCACGGCTGGTCCGCGCGAGGCGAGGCTCTGGCTCAGAGCGGATAGCTGCAAGCTCGCCGTCAGGCGGGGAATGTCGCGGTTGCTGAGTTCGGTCATCATGCCGCCGAGCTGGCCAAGCAGCAGGCTTGCACCTGCGCTGATCGCGATCGCCATGCCGGCGATGACTGCAAATGCCAGGAAGAGACTTCCCCGAACGCCGAGCTTCAGGCTCGGCAATTTGAAGCGAAACAGATTTTTTCCGACCTTGAACCGCAAAGCCATAATTCCAAATCCCCCCGGATTCCGTAATTTTACGTGCGGGCGCAGTATCCGGATGGCTGGTTAAAATTTTCGCGAAAAATCAGCGATTTTGGCGAAATTCTGGCATGGGCTCTTGTCATTGAAATCAAAGAGATTTTCGCGTCTTGCGAAACAGCAAGGACGTCGCAGCCTGTCCGGAATCTTGAAGGAAGGTAGGCTGGTGCTGCCAGACAGGATTGAACTGTCGACCTCTCCATTACCAATGGAGTGCTCTACCACTGAGCTACGGCAGCGAACGCCAGACGAGAAAAAGCCAGAACCGTACCGTGTACGTGAATCAGCTGAAAAGCCTCTAAAGGCGCGCGTTCCTTTGCCATAAGGCCACCGATGGTGCAAGCGCCGAACGGCTCATTCTTCGACTCCTGGACCGGAACTCAGGCCGGCGCGGCCGTTTTGTATTTCGCAAGCTGGGGACCGATCCGGGCGTTCATTCGGGTGCTCAGGGCCTCAAGGGCCTTGAAAGGCCGGATCATCACCTCGAATTCGATGATCTTGCCCGCGGAATCGAACTTCACCAGATCGATCCCCTTCAGTTTCAGCTCACCGATATTGGCGCTGAATTCCAGCGCCACATCGTGGGTTCCGGAGACGAATGTCCGGTGGTAGCGGAAATTCTCGAAAATCTGCACGACCGCGCCGAGGATCAGCACGCTGGCGGGACGGCCGGGGATTGGCAGGTGGACAAACGGCGAGCGGAACAAGGTGGTTTCCGCGAACAATGGCCGCAGCACGTCTTCGCTCTTGGTTTCGACGAAGCGGTGCCAGTCACGGAGCGTATTCTGCACCGCCGGTGCGAGCGCTTCTGTGTGCTCTGTCATGGCATTTCCTCTGTCATACGGCGCGGCGTATCCGATATTATTGCAACTGACCGTCATCGGCGATGGTGGTCAAGGCAAGATGCGAGCAGAGTTGAATGGTGAACGACCCCGACCGGAACGATGCCAAATCCGCGCGCGAGGCGCGGCTGAAATCGGCGTTGCGCGACAATCTGAAACGGCGCAAGTCGCAGGCACGCGGCCGCGCAGGAATGGCGATTGTCACGCCGGATGACGATGCGCGGGCGCGGGACGAGGCATCAGGCATGGACGCGCATCGGCGTGACGACGACCGTTGACCTTGCAGCCTTGGTCCATCGCTTGATTGTTTGGCGTGCAGACACGATCTAGCTTTACGAATGCGATCTCCAACGAGGGAGTTCGCGAATCTTCTGTGCGAATGTAAGGAAAGTATCTGATGGCGACGGACCAGGCCGCAGCGATTGGGGCGGGCGCCCCGCAATCGGACGCTTCACGAGCGGCATTTCCCCGGTTCGAGCAGACATTCCCGACGTTGACGGATGCGGAGATCGACCGCATGCGCCGGTTCGGCGATGTGCATCATCATAAAGACCGCGAGTTGCTGTTCGAGAGTGGCAAGGTCGGCCCCGGCATGTTCGTCATTCTCTCCGGGCACGTCGCCATCACCCAGCGCGACGGCATGGGCCACGTCACGCCGGTGATCGAGCAGGGGCCGGGACAGTTTCTTGCTGAGATCGGGCAACTGTCGGGCCGCAACGCACTGGTCGATGGCACAGCCGAGGGCGACGGCGAGACGCTCCTGATCCCGCCAGCCAGTTTGCGTGCGCTGCTCGTCGCGGAAGCCGATCTCGGCGAGCGGATCATGCGCGCGCTGATTTTGCGGCGTGTTGCGCTGATCCAGGCCGGTGTCGGCGGTCCGGTGCTGATTGGTTCGCCGACGCTGGGCGGCGTGGTGCGGCTGCAAGGCTTTCTGGCGCGCAACGGCGTTCCACACCATGTGCTCGATCCTGCCAGCGACACGGACGCAACGGATCTGGTGGCGCGCTATTCGCCGTCGCCTTCCGATCTTCCTCTTGTGGTGGCTCCGGATGGCACGGTGCTGCGCAATCCCAGCGAAGTCGATCTTGCCTATGCGATGGGAATGATCGGCGGCCCGATACGGGACAAGCTCTACGACGTCGCTGTTGTCGGCGGTGGTCCCGCCGGTCTCGCGACCGCGGTGTATGCCGCATCGGAAGGATTGTCGGTGGCGGTGCTCGATGCACGGCATTTCGGTGGCCAAGCCGGCGCCAGTGCGCGGATCGAGAACTATCTCGGATTTCCGACCGGCATCTCGGGACAGGCGCTGGCCGGGCGCGCCTACAATCAGGCGCAGAAGTTCGGTGCGGATCTGATGATTCCGGTCGAAGCCAGATCGCTCGACTGTTCGAAAAGCGATGGTGCCTTCGGGCTTACCACCGAATGCGGTCATTTCCTGAAAGCGAAATCCATCGTCGTTGCCAGCGGTGCACGCTACCGGCGTCCAACGATCGAGAACCTCGACAGGTTCGAGGGGCGCGGCATCTGGTACTGGGCGTCGCCGATCGAGGGGCGGCTCTGTGCCCAGCAGGAAGTCATTCTGGTTGGTGGCGGCAATTCCGCCGGTCAGGCCGCGGTGTTTCTGTCGGGCCACGCCAGCAAGGTGCGGATGATGATCCGCAGCGGTGGTCTCGCCGACAGCATGTCGCGCTATTTGATCGATCGGATCATGGCGACGCCGAACATCGAATTGATGATCCACACCGAGATCGTCGGCCTGGAAGGCCCTGACGATGGCGGGCTCGAGCGGGTGCGCTGGCGCAACCGGAAGTCAGGGCTCGAAGCTGCCGGCGATATCCGCAACGTGTTTCTGTTCGTCGGGGCCGATCCCGCCACCGCATGGCTCGCGGATTGCGGCGTGACCCTCGATCGCACCGGCTTTGTCCTGACCGGGGCGCAATGCGGGCGGCCGGTGTCGGCGCTGGAGACCTCGGTGCCGGGCGTGTTCGCCGTCGGCGACGTGCGCGCCGGTTCGGTCAAGCGCGTCGGCGGCGCAATCGGCGAAGGAGCGCAGGTCGTGGCTGCGCTGCACGGTTTTCTTGGCGACAAACCGGCATAGCCTCTCTAGCTTGCGAAGTGCCGGACGACGCTCTCATCGAGAGACCCTGACCAATGCCTTGCAAGCACATCGCGGAAATCAAGGACGTCACCCCGAGCGCGCTCGGCTGCGAAGAATGCCTGAAGACCGGCAGCGTCTGGCTGCATCTGCGGATCTGCCGGACCTGCGGTCATGTCGGCTGCTGCGACGATTCGCCCAACAAACACGCCACCAAACATTTCCACGCTACGCAGCATCCCGTTATCGAGGGATATGATCCGCCGGAAGGGTGGGGCTGGTGTTTCATCGACCAGGTCATGTTCGACCTGTCCAAACGCAAGACCCCGCATAACGGTCCGATCCCGCGTTATTATTGAACTGCGCCTGCCGATTGTCTGAGCTTGCCAAGCCCCTTTCATTTTCGGGATCGTACCGATCTCAAAAGGAATTTCAGCATGCGGTATTTTCGACAGGTCATTCGCGGTGCGATCTGTGCCGGTATGATGGTGACGTCCGTCCTGATCGTGTCATCCGGCGTTGCGGTGGCGCAATCGATGCCGCAAAGCCGGTCCGCCGTCGTCAACGGCGTGAAGCTGAATTATCTGATCGCCGGCGAAGGCGATCCCGTCGTGCTGCTGCACGGTTATGCGGAGACCAGCCACATGTGGCGGCCGCTGTTTCCCGGACTTGCGAACAACCACACCGTGATCGCGCCGGACCTGCGCGGCTTCGGCAAGTCCGATGCGCCCGAGGGCGGCTACACCAAGAAGGAAATGGCGCAGGACATCCACGCGCTGGTGAAAAGTCTCGGATACACGAAGGTCAAGATTGTCGGTCACGACATCGGTCTGATGGTCGCCTATGCCTACGCGGCGCAGTATCCGGCCGAGGTCGACCGCATCGTGCTGATGGATGCCTTTCTGCCCGGCGTCGGAGACTGGAAGAACGTCTGGCTGCTGCGCGACCTGTGGCACTTCCATTTCTACGGCAAGACGCCGCTGGCTTTGGTCACTGGCCGCGAGCGGATTTATCTCGAACACTTCTGGAATGATTTCGCCGCCAACCCGGCAAAGTCCATCTCTCAGAAGGATCGGAAGTTCTACGCCAAGGCTTATGCGCAGCCGGGTCGCATGAAGGCAGGGTTCGAGGTGTTTCGCGCCTTTGAAAAGGACGCCGATGATTTCGCAGGCTTCGCAAAAACCAAGCTGCCGATACCGATGCTCATTCTCTCCGGCGAAAAGGCGGGCGGCAATTTTCTGATCGAACAGGGCAAGCTGGTCGCCACCAACGTCGAAGGTGTCATCATCAAGGGCTCGGGACACTGGCTGATCGAGGAAGCGCCCGGTCAGGTGATTCCGAAGCTGGTGGATTTTCTCAATCGCTGATCGCGCGGACGTATTGCCCGAAAATTTTGCAGGCGTGCAGCGTGCGGAAACGGAACTTCTGTTGCATAGCCATGCGTATGATGTAGCCTTGGATCAATTCTAAAGTGGGGCGAGCATCATGATTCTAGGCATGTCGTTGGCGGCGTTTACCGTTCTTCATCTCATCATCAGCATGATCGCGATCGGTTTGGGCTTCATCGTCGCGGGCGGACTGCTCGCATCGAACAGGATGCCCGGCTGGACGCTCTGGTTTCTCGTTCTGACGATCCTCACCAGCGCGACAGGCTTTCTGTTTCCCTTCACCAAGATCCTTCCTTCGCATGTCGTCGCCATCATCTCGCTGGTGTTGCTGGCGGTCGCGGTTTACGCGCTGTACGGCAAGGGCCTCTCCGGCGTCTGGCGCGCGGTCTATGTCGTCACCGCGATGCTCGCGCTCTGGTTCAACGTTTTTGTCCTGATCGCGCAGTCGTTCCAGAAGGTGGCGCTGCTGAACGTCTATGCGCCGACCGGTGCCGAGCCGCCGTTTGCGATCAGCCAGGGGATCGTGCTGGTCTTTTTCATCGGCTTGATCGTCGTTGGTATCAGGCGATTCAAGACGGCGTGATGCGCGCTAGTGGTCCGATTCTAACATTCGCATCCCGTTTCAGCAGGTATTCTTGCGAATGTTAGAATCAAAGGACCACTAGCAAATATAGGTTTCTAGTGGAGTTTGGATTTGACATTCGCTTTGCGGGCTCGCAGCCGATTGGGTCGCGAATGTCAAATCCACTCCACTAGAGCAACGGGAGCGTCGATGAAAGTCATTGTCTTCGGCGCGACCGGCATGGTCGGACAGGGCGTCCTGCGCGAATGTTTGCGCGATGGCGATGTGACGCAGGTGCTGACGGTTGGCCGCGCGGCCACCGGTCAACCGCATCCGAAGCTGCGCGAACTCGTGCACAAGGACTTTCTCGATTTCTCGGCCATCGAAAACGACATCACGGGTTATGACGCCTGCTTCTTCTGTCTCGGCGTGACATCATTGGGGTTGGATGAAGAGCGCTACCGCCATCTGACCTACGACATCACGCTGGCGGCGGCGCGTCCGCTGGCGCGGCTCAATCCCGGCATGACCTTTGTCTATGTCACGGGCGCGAGCACCGACAGCACCGAGCAGGGCCGTGTGATGTGGGCGCGGGTCAAGGGCAAGACCGAGAACGATCTGCTCAAGCTGCCGTTCAAGGCCGCCTACATGTTCCGCCCCGGTGCGATCCAGCCGCTGCACGGCGTGCGGTCGAAAA
Source organism: Afipia massiliensis (assembly GCF_014203115.1). Taxonomy (GTDB): domain Bacteria; phylum Pseudomonadota; class Alphaproteobacteria; order Rhizobiales; family Xanthobacteraceae; genus Afipia; species Afipia massiliensis. Next base: position 461,328 of record NZ_JACHIJ010000003.1, read on the forward strand.
CGGCGTGGGTTCAGGCGATCTATGTCGCGACCGCGCCGCTGCTGACACTCCTGCATCGGGTCGCGCCGAAATATGTCACCACCAGTGAAAAGGTCGGCCGCGCCATGCTCGCGGTGGCCAAGCGCGGCTATCCGAAGCCGATCCTGGAGATGGACGATATCAACAAGGCCGGGGTCTGATCGCATCAGGCCCGGAGGCCGTCAGCGCCATCCCTCGTCCGGCCGACACAATTCGAGCGATTTTTCAGGTATTAACCTGACATGCCGGGTTTTGGGCGTCCCGGCGCGCAGTTTCCACCTCCGATGAAACACGCTAAAAGCCGGTTATCCGCAACAGGGCAGGTTTGGCATGGATCGCATTCGCATTGTCGGCGGCAACAAGCTCAATGGCACTATCCCGATTTCCGGCGCGAAGAACGCGGCTTTGCCGCTGATGATCGCCAGCTTGCTGACCGATGAGACCCTGATTCTCGACAACGTGCCGCGTCTGGCCGACGTCGCGCAGTTGCAGCGGATTCTCGGCAATCATGGGCTCGACATCATGTCGAAGGGCAAGCGCCCCGGCGATCATGAGTATCAGGGCCAGACGCTGCACATCTCCGCGGCGAACATCATCGACACCACGGCGCCCTATGAGTTGGTCTCGAAGATGCGCGCCAGCTTCTGGGTGATCGCGCCGCTGCTGGCGCGGATGCATGTGGCCAAGGTCTCGCTGCCCGGCGGCTGTGCCATCGGCACCCGTCCCGTGGACCTGCTGATCATGGCGCTGGAGAAACTCGGCGCGGAATTGCAGATCGACGGCGGCTACGTGATCGCGAAAGCGCCCGGCGGCCTGACCGGGGCTGAGATCGATTTCCCCAAGGTTACGGTCAGCGGCACCCATGTGGCGCTGATGGCCGCGACGCTGGCCAAGGGCACGACCGTCATCACCAACGCGGCGTGCGAGCCCGAGATTGTCGATGTCGCCGACTGCCTTAACAAGATGGGTGCGAAGATTTCCGGCGCGGGGACGCCCCGCATCGAGATCGAGGGCGTTAAGAAGCTGCATGGCGCGCGGCACACGGTGTTGCCGGACCGGATCGAGGCCGGCACCTATGCCATGGCGGTGGCGATGACCGGCGGCGACGTTCAGCTTGCCGGCGCGCGTCCCGAACTGTTGCAGTCGGCACTCGACGTGCTGACGGAAGCCGGCGCCACCATCACGCCGAACAACGAAGGCATCCGCGTCACGCGCAACGGTGCGGGCATCAGTCCGGTCAAGGTCACGACCGCGCCGTTCCCCGGCTTCCCGACCGACCTGCAGGCGCAGCTCATGGCGCTGATGGCCTGCGCGAAGGGCTCGTCGCATATCACTGAAACGATCTTCGAGAACCGCTTTATGCATGTGCAGGAGCTGGCGCGTTTTGGCGCCAGAATCTCCCTCGACGGCGAAACCGCGATCATCGAGGGCATCGCCAAGCTGCGCGGCGCGCCGGTGATGGCGACCGATCTGCGTGCGTCCGTATCGCTGGTGATCGCCGCGTTGGCGGCCGAAGGCGAGACCACCGTCAATCGTGTGTATCATCTCGACCGCGGCTTCGAACGGCTTGAGGAAAAGCTGTCGGCCTGCGGCGCGACCATCGAGCGTATCAGCGGGTAGCTTTTGGGCGGGGGCCATGTCTCAGAACAAAGCGTCTCAGAACACAACGGCTCAGCAGAAGTTTTCTCAACGCAAGCTCGCCGCGCTGGATGGCGACGATCTGGCGGTGATCTCCGCGCATATTCAGGACGCGGCGGTGGTCGCGGGCGACATCCTGTGGCGGCAAGCCGAGAAGCGTCTCGTGGTCGCGATGCGGCGGCTCGACTGCGAGGATATCATTGCAGGCGATTGCGTCCCGCGGCGGCTGATCTCGGCGCTGCGGTTCGACCGCGTGCTGTCGTGCCAGTCGCGCGAGATCGACATGGATGCCCCGGGACTTCCGTTGACCCTGCTCGGGCTGGAATTCCATCCGGGCAAGAAACCGGGCGGTCAGGTGATGCTGCTGTTCGCCAGCGGCGGGGTGTTGCGGCTCGAGGTCGAATGTCTCGAATGCGAGCTGGCCGATCTCGGCCCGGACAGTCTGGACGCTGATCTGGTGGACGGCGCTGCTGCCACCTAATCTGCCTGCGGTCACAGACATTTAGCAACCAATCCGGGCGGTCCCGCTCGCGGTTTCATTCCGGGAATGTTATGGGTTGGCGGTGATCTGGCGTCACCGCCCAGGGTCACATCGTTAAATGATTGAATGAGCGCATGATTTCACAGTCATGCGCGAGCCTGCCGGACCCTGGAATGCCGATCCGCCTCAACAGCCACAGCGCCGACTTCAGCGAGCGCTTCAACGCCTTTCTCGATATGAAGCGGGAGGTCTCCGCCGATATCGACGCGGCGGCCCGCGCCATCGTTGACGATGTGGCGAAGCATGGCGACGCGGCGCTGATCGCGGCGACGAAGAAGTTCGACCGGCTGGATGTGGCCGCGAGCGGATTGCGGATTACGGCGGCGGAAACCGAAGCGGCGGTGAAAGCTTGCGATGCCGCGACGCTCGACGCCCTGAAGTTCGCGCGCGACCGCATCGAGGTGTTTCACCAGCGGCAGATGCCGAAGGATGAACGCTTCACCGACGCTGCCGGCGTTGAACTCGGCTGGCGCTGGAGCGCCATCGAGGCGGTCGGGCTTTATGTGCCGGGCGGCACCGCAGCCTATCCCTCGTCAGTTCTGATGAACGCGGTGCCTGCGAAGGTCGCGGGCGTCGGGCGCGTGGTGATGGTGGTGCCGTCGCCCGACGGCAAGCTCAATCCGCTGGTGCTGGCGGCGGCGCAACTCGGCGGCGTATCGGAAATCTACCGCGTCGGCGGCGCGCAGGCGGTTGCGGCGCTGGCCTATGGCACCGCCACCATCAAGCCGGTGGCGAAAATCGTCGGCCCGGGCAACGCCTATGTCGCGGCAGCCAAGCGGCTGGTGTTCGGCAAGGTCGGTATCGACATGATCGCCGGGCCGTCCGAGGTGCTGGTGATCGCGGATCGCACCGCGAATCCGGACTGGATCGCAGCCGATCTGCTGGCGCAGGCCGAGCACGACGCCAATGCGCAGTCGATCCTAATCACCGATGACGAAACTCTCGCGAACGACGTCGAACGTGCGGTCGAAGCGCAGCTGACGACGCTGCCGCGCGCGGCGATCGCGCGCGCCTCGTGGAACGAGTTCGGTGCGGTCATTCTGGTCAAGTCGCTCGATGAATCGGTCGCACTGGCCGACGCCATCGCCGCCGAACATCTGGAAATCATCACCGCCGATCCCGAAGGCCTGAGCGCGCGTATCCGCAATGCCGGCGCGATCTTCCTCGGCGCGCATACGCCGGAAGCGATCGGCGACTATGTCGGCGGTTCGAACCACGTGCTGCCGACGGCGCGCTCGGCGCGGTTTTCGTCGGGCCTCGGCGTGCTCGATTTCATGAAGCGGACCTCGATCCTGAAATGCGGACCTGAGCAGCTCCGCGCTTTGGGACCGGCGGCGATGACGCTCGGCAAGGCCGAAGGGCTCGACGCTCACGCGCGCTCGGTCGGGTTGCGGCTCAATCTGTCATGAGCACGCCCCCGCCAGATGAGAATGCCAACAACCGCGTCGTCGCGGTGACGCTCGATGAGGAATCGATCGGGCGATCGGGGCCGGACATCGAGCACGAACGCGCGATCGCGATCTATGACCTCGTCGAGAAGAACCTGTTCGTGCCGGAGGGGGGCCATGGCGGGCCGTTCACCTTGCATATCGGCATCACCGGCAACCGCCTGATGTTCGACATCAAGCGCGAGGACGGCACGCCCTGCGTGGTGCATCTGCTGTCGCTGACGCCGTTCCGCAGAATCGTGAAGGACTACTTCATGATCTGCGACAGCTACTATCAGGCGATCCGCACCGCGACCCCGGACAAGATCGAAGCCATCGATATGGGCCGCCGTGGCGTGCATGACGAAGGCTCGCGCACGCTGATGGAGCGCCTCGAGGGCAAGGTGCGGATCGACTTCGAGACCTCGCGCCGGCTGTTCACCCTGATCTCGGTGCTGCACTGGAAGGGTGACGGTGGCAGCGCATGATCCCGAAAAGCGGAAACCGATTTTCGGATCGGATCATGCGCAAGCAGCAATGCATGATCGCAAAAAATCTCATGCCTATCACTGACGGGCGAGCCTGACGCATGGCGCGTTCTCCGCAAGCTGTCCTGTTCATGTGCGGACAGAACAGCGTCCGCTCGCCGACGGCGGCGTGCCTGTTGCGCCATCTGGTTCCGCGCGGGCTCTATGTGCAGTCGGCCGGTGTCAGCAAGGCCGATCTCGATCCCTTTGCCGTCGCCGTGATGAAAGAAATCGGCCTCGATATTTCAAATCACAAACCGTGGACGGTGGCCGATCTGGAAGACTGGGAAGGTCTGAACTTCGATCTGATCGTAACGCTGTCGCCGGAGGCGCATCACAAGGCGCTGCAGTTGACCACGACCTCGGCGACAGAGGTCGAATACTGGCCGACGCCCGACCCTGTCGGCGTCGAGGGCCGCCGCGAGCTGCAGCTCGATGCCTACCGGCACGTCCGGGACAGTTTGCGCCAGCGGATCCGTGAGCGTTTTGCGCCGGCCGCCATCAAGAACGAGTAGGCAAATCCTCCAGAATCGACCTTTGGCGCGCCGCCATGCTGTTGTCGCCGCCGCGCCCTTCGGATAGTTTCCGCGCCCATTGACCCCGAGCGAAATCGATAAATCCCGCATGCTAGGCAGTCCCAAATTCGTTCTCGCCTCCGGCTCGCCGCGGCGTCTCAGCCTGCTGAATCAGGCCGGTATCGAGCCCGACGCGCTGCGCCCGGCCGATGTCGACGAGACCCCGAAACGCGGTGAGCTGCCCCGCGCCTGCGCCAATCGCCTCGCGCGCGCCAAGGCCGACGCTGCGCTCAAGTCGGTGCAGCTCGATGACGAACTGCGCGGATCCTACATTCTTGCCGCCGATACTGTGGTCGCGGTCGGCCGCCGGATTCTGCCGAAGGCGGAACTGGTGGACGAGGCGTCGCAGTGCCTGCGGCTGTTGTCGGGCCGCAACCATCGCGTCTACACCGCGATCTGCCTGGTGACCCCAAAGGAGAGCTTCCGCCAGCGGCTGGTCGAAACCCGGGTGCGCTTCAAGCGGCTGAGCGAGGACGACATTCAAGCCTATATCGGCTCCGGCGAATGGCGCAGCAAGGCAGGCGGCTATGCCGTGCAAGGCATCGCCGGCTCGTTCGTGGTCAAGCTGGTCGGCTCCTACTCCAACGTCGTTGGATTGCCCCTGTATGAAACCACGGCGCTGCTTGGCGGCGAGGGTTTCCCGATCCGGTTTGGCTGGTTGAATGCCAGCTGACGGCACGAAATCCGCGCGTGCCGCGAGGCCCTGCCCGATCTGCGGCAAGCCGCCGGTCGAGGCCTCCAAACCGTTCTGCTCGGAGCGCTGCCGCGATGTCGACCTGAATCGCTGGCTGTCGGGCTCCTACGCCATTCCGGCGCGGGAGAGCGACAACGAGGACGAGCCGGACGAGCCGAAATAGGCTGTCCGGCGCTTTCTGGCCGCTCCGGAAGCCCAGAATCCGATGGAATTTTACGAGGCGTTGCCGCCGTTCACAGCCCACCGGGAAATTCTGCCAATGGCTGGACAGCGCGGCCCTGTCTCACTATAAACCGGCGCTCTCCCCGGGCAGCGTTCGGGGCGACGCCCAGGTAGCTCAGTTGGTAGAGCATGCGACTGAAAATCGCAGTGTCGGTGGTTCGATCCCGCCCCTGGGCACCATCGCTTTTCCAAGCGATTGTTTCCACAGAACTAATGCAAAATCAGAAAGAGACATGCAGCGAGCTCTTCGAGAGCCCGGCAGGCGCACTGTTGTCCAGAGAGTTGCGTGAGACCGTAGGGACCATGCCGTCCGGCCCAAAGACCCGCTTTGTTTCCTCAAAGCGACATCGGAGCGCGACGACGAAGACATCATCGCGCTCCAATGCAGACTTACGCCATGCTCAGTTCGTGGCGGCCAACGACCATCCAGTGCACTTCATCGGGGCCGTCGGCGAAGCGCAGATGCCGGACGTCAGCGTACATGTCGGCGAGCGGCGTCCATTCGGAAATGCCGGTCGCGCCGTGCATTTGAATCGCCTGGTCGATGATCTTGCAGGTCCGCTCGGGCACCATGGCCTTGACCATGCTGACCCAGACGCGAGCTTCCTTGTTGCCCAGCACATCCATGGCTTTGGCAGCCTTCAGCACCATCAGTCGCATCGCCTCGATCTCACAGCGTGCCTGCGCGATGATCTGGAGGTTGCCGCCGAGATGCGCGATCTGCTTGCCAAAGGCTTCCCGCGTCAGGCCGCGTGACACCATCAGGTCGAGCGCCTTTTCCGCTTTTCCGATCGTGCGCATGCAGTGATGGATGCGGCCCGGTCCAAGGCGGACTTGCGAGATTTCGAAGCCGCGGCCTTCACCGAGCAGGATATTTTCCTTCGGCACACGGACATTGTTGAAGCGCATATGCATGTGCCCACGAGGCGCGTGATCCGCCCCGAACACATGCATCGGGCCGATGATTTCAACGCCGGGCGTGTCAACCGGCACGAGAATCTGAGACTGCTGCTTGCCGCGCGGCGCGTCGGGATTGGTCTGCACCATGACGATCATGATCTTGCAGCGGGGATCGCCAAGACCGGAGATGTAGTACTTCTCGCCGTTGATTACCCATTCGTCGCCGACGAGTTTCGCGGTGGTCGAAATGTTCTTGGCATCCGAGGACGCAACATTCGGTTCGGTCATGGCGTAGGCCGAGCGGATTTCACCGTTCAGCAGCGGCTTCAGCCATTTTTCCTTTTGCTCTTTCGTGCCGACGCGCTCCAGCACTTCCATGTTGCCGGTGTCCGGCGCAGAGCAGTTCATGGTTTCAGATGCCAGCGGATTTTTCGCCAGCTCCACCGCGATGTAGGCGTAGTCGAGGTTCTTGAGGCCTTCGCCGGTTTCGCTGTCGGGCAGGAAGAAGTTCCACAGGCCTTCTTCCTTGGCCTTTGCCTTGGCTTTCCCCAGGACATCGAGCTGGCCCTGCGTGAAGCTCCAGCGATCCTTTTTGCCCTCACCATGCCGAACGTATTCGAGCTGCATGGGATCGACGGTTTCCCGGATGAATTTTTTGACGTGCTCAAAAAGCGGCCGGACCTGATCCGACATGCGCAGATCGTTCAGTTCATCGCCCGGATTGAGTCCGTAACTGGTCGTTCGCGGTACGTAAGCTTGTTTCATACAAAGTTTCTCCGATGGGTGTTTCCTCGATGAAACTCTTAAAGCACGAATGCGCCCCTTGATAGGGATGAGCAGAGTTGCGCGATCGAAGGGGCATCAAACCGCGTCCGGCATTTGCTCACTGTCCTTAGCCTGCTGAACTGCCCATTGCGTGCGCTCCCGACTCACGCCGATGTCGAGAGCTTCATCATGACGAGACCGGAAACAATCAGGGCCGCAGCCGCGAGGCGCATGACCGTCACCGCTTCGCCTAGGACGATGATCCCGACAAGGAATGCGCCGACGGCCCCGATCCCTGTCCAGATGGTATAGGCGGTCCCGAGGGGAAGCGTCCTCATGGCGACGGACAGCAGCGCGAAGCTGCCAATCATCATGACGATGGTGATGGTGCTCGGAACGAGCTTTGTGAAGCCTTCCGACTGCTTCATCGAATAGGCCCAGACGATTTCAAGAATGCCGGCCGCCGCGAGATAGATCCATGCCATTTTCAACTCTCCATTGGGCCGGGCCGTCCCGGTCATTGCGCCCAAAATGGGGAGGTCGTTCCTCTGGATTTTACGGTGCGCGCTTGCAGTCCGCCTAGTGTCCCGGATGGAGCGCGTCGTTGAGGTACATGCAGGTCAGCATGGTGAACACGTAGGCCTGAATGACGGACATCAGGAGTTCCAGCGCGGTCAGGGCCAGGACCATCAGAAACGGCATCGCCGCTCCGAGTATACCCAGTGTCCCGAGACCGCCGAGACCGACGACGAAACTCGCGAACACCTTCAGCGTGATATGCCCCGCGAGCATCACCGCGAACAGGCGCACGGAGTGCGACACCGGCCGCGACAGATAGGAAATCACTTCAATCGGGACGATGAACACCGCGATGTACGGCGGAACGCCCGACGGCAGGAACAGCCGCAGGAAGCCGAAACCGTTGCGCATCACGCCGTAGATGGTGACCGTTAGAAACACCATCATCGCCAACGCAAAGGTCACACTGAGGTGGCTGGTGACGGTGAATGCGTAGGGCAGCATGCCGAGCAGGTTCGCCACCAGAATGAAGGTGAACAGTGAAAAGACCAGCGGGAAAAACCGCATTCCCTCGTCGCCGGCGTTTTCGCGCACTGTTTTTGCGACGAACTCGAACAGCAGCTCCGAAGCCGACTGCCATCGTCCCGGCACGAGCGCGCTTCGCCGCGTCGAAAGCAGCATGAAGAGGCCGATGATGCCGACCGTCACGAACATATAAACGGTCGAGTTGGTGATGCTGATCTGCTGTCCGGCGATCTCGCCGAGTTGCAGGATCGGCTTGATTTCGAACTGTTCAATCGGCCCGGCCATGATGCCCCTGTCGCATGCAAAAGCAATCGCATCCGATGGCACGGAGCGATCCTGAACGGAGCATGATGAGGGGAAGGCTTCCTACCCGGAGCGGCCGTCCCGACATCTCTCCAAGAGATGTGGGGCCGTCCCCGACGAAAGCTGAAGCAGTACGAGTCGTCCCGTACGCAGGTTTGTACTTAAACGTCTATGATGGGATTTTCAAGCCGTGCGATCGCGCAGGCGCCTCCCGCGCCGGGCACGCCATGAGCGGTTCCGGATGCGGGCGGGTTGCCCCGCAGGAGAGAACGATAAATTCTCAGTCATGCATCATGCGAACTGAAACGCCCATGAAGTGCGTTGGCCGTCAGGCGCGCAAACTGTGCACCACTGAGATGAAGCAGCGTCTCGTGATCGCCGGCTTTCATATAGATCTCCGGCTGCGCCTCGATGCTGTCGTCGACGATCAGATCCAGTCCGTAGCATTTGCCGACGGCCGGAACTGCACCGTGCGCGCAGTCGCGGAACAACTGACCGATCTCGGTTTCATCGGCCATGGCGACATCTTCACCGAGTTTTTTTCTCAGTTCCAGGAGGTGGAGATGATGCGATGCGGGCATGACAGCCAGCATATAGCCGCCGTCGCGCCGCAACACGATGCCCTTGGCGAGGCGATCACCCGAGACGTGGCATGCCTCGGCCGTGCGCGTGGACGACATGGTGAGTTCGTGCGGAATCTCGTCGTATTGGATGTTTTCAGCAATCAGATATTGCCGGAGTGTGGGAGCAATGGACATGACGGGACCTCCCGATATGCAACCATCCACCGTTTAGGGCTTCCTGTAAGCCTTGCCGCACGATGGGCGGCCGCGTGGTTACAACGCCGACATAGGTCTTCAGTTCGCGCGCTGCAATTCGTGCACAGCCGATTTAATCGCGTGATAGCCACAACCCTGCTCGCGCTCCAAACATGATGGGCCTGGAGAGACACCGCATACTGTCGAGGCACACGGTATCCCTCGCCGTCAACGGCGCTGACAAGGCCGGTTTACGACCCTCGCCACCAGGTCAGGTGACCGGATGATGCCATCGATCGTGCCACCAGGTGGTGAAATCGCGATCGGTCATCAGTTCCCAGATCGCAAACAGGATCACCAACAGACCCGACGCGATGCTGCTGACCGTGGCCGGCGCTGACTCATAACCGACTGTCCAAGGGGCAGCCAGCAGCGCCAGACCGAGGAGAATCTCTCCCCATTCCTCCAGATAGGACGGAATGACGAGCCCTTCGACAGCAAACAGAATGACGAAGAACCCAAGCACGATGGTTATCCATGTCGCCGCCCCGGAGAAGCCCAGGACGAACGGCGACACAACCAACCACACGCCCAGCAACAGGCTCGCGATATCTTGCCAATGACGAATACGCATGATGCTCACCTCCTCTCGCTGCGCAAACTCCTTTCCATCATTCAAAGATAGTCATCACTTCCGGCGCCCCTAGCGCCGGCCCTCAGGCATCTATGTCGCAGTCCGTGTCGCTGTGTCGCAGGAGAACGCTCGCGTGCGAGCCGTCCTCGAATGCATCTGCGCCAAGGTGTTCCTCAACATTGTGGAGCGGCGATTCTCGTACTCAAGAATTTTCCTGAAATTTCAATAATATACGCGTTTTCTGACCTTGTCCGGAATGACGCGCCCCCGCCTCAGGCGCCGGCGCGTTGGTCATTGCCGCCACGGCCATGCCCTGAGACAATCGGTGCGGAGCCGGCGGTCAGCGGATACGCCGCCGTGTCATTTTGCGGGAGCTTTCGATGCATCGATTGCGCCTTGTCATCCAGCTGGGTACGGCGCTTGCCGGCGTCATGCTGTCGGCCGGTTTCGGCGCGGCGCAGGACAAGCCGCCGCCGAGCGAGTGTCTCGCGATCGCGCAATCGATCCCGCGCGTCATGTTCGCCAGCTTTTCAAGGGCGGCGGCGGAAAAGAGCGAGGTGACGATCACCTATGCCGGCCACTCGACCTACATTCTCGAGACGCCCCGCAACGTCACCATCGCCACCGACTTCAGCGGCGCCTACACCGCCGGCAAGTCGCCCAGCGTCGTAACCATGAACCGGGCTCATTCCACGCACTACACGCTCAATCCCGATCCGCGCATCGCCCACGTGTTGCACGGCTGGGGCGAGGGCGGTCAGCCGGCACGGCACGCAAGGATGATCGGCGATGTGCTGATCCGCAACGTCACCACCGACATCCGCGCATACCGTTTCGACTCCGAAGCTCTGCAGAAGGACGGCAATTCGATCTTCATTTTTGAAGTCGCGGGTCTTTGCATCGGCCATCTTGGCCACCTGCATCATCCGCTGGATGAGACGCATTACGCCGCGATCGGCCGCCTCGATATCGTCATGGTGCCGATCGACGGCACGTTCACGCTGTCGCTCGACGGCATGTCGGAGATCACGCGGCGGCTGCGCTCCTCCATTGTACTGCCGATGCACCGGTTTGCAACGCCGCTGAGCGACTTTCTCGCGCGCATGAACGGACAGTTCGAGATGGACATTCGTCCCGAACGATCTTTCACGGTCTCCCGCGACACGCTGCCGAAGAAGCCGACTGTCATTGTTTTGGATGGGGTTTAGACGCGATATTCAGAACGCCGCAGCCAGCTCCTTCGCGCCCTGAAGATTGATCTGGTTGTCCATCCGGGCATCTGTCGCCGCCAGCAGCTTCGCGACGGTGTTGTTGCGGATCGCCACCGGATTGCGCTCATAGCCGTTGCGCTGGAAGAAGTTCGATGTCGGGACTATGGCGCGCATCGCCTGCGGCATCGACACCATGTCGAACCCGTTGCCGTCGCCGGTCAGGTTCATCATCTCAAGCTCGGCGGCGGTGAGCAGTGCATTGTAGCCCTTGCGTTTGGCGAAGTTCACCGAGTCCGTCAGCTTCAGCGTCTGCAGCAGCGGCCCGACATCGATATCGAGATTCAGCGCGTGAACCGCGATGCCGCGCGGCGTGACGCCGAGCTTTTCATGCGCGCTCCATTGATTGGGCACGGTCTTGCAGAACGTAACCATCTGCTGGACGACGGCGGCCTTGCGTTGCAGCTCGGCCTTCTGCGCGCCGCTGGCCTGATGGGCCTTCTCGTGCAGCGCCTTGAGGATGAGGCCGCCATGTTCGGTGAGAAGACCGATGGTGTTGGTGGTCAGGAGCTGGTTGTAGCCGAGCGCGGTGGAGATCGCGCGAGCGCCGGGCCGGTTGCCTTCCAGCCCGGCCTGCACGTCGTACTTGCCGTTGCCGCCGGATTCGAAGCTGTAGATCCGCACCGCCTGATCCCTGGTCAGCCCGTAGCTCGATGCAACGCGCGCATAGGCGCGCTTGTAGTCGATCTCGGTCGCGGGCTTGCGCGGCGTGAAGTGAAAATGCTCCTGCGCCTGGCTGAGGAAATCCGCCACCACCGGCAACGGCGCGCGGGGCTTTGTCGGCTTCTCCGGCGGCGAAGGATCGACCGGCTTCGGCGGGCCGGTATAGACCGGCGGCTGGGTCAGGACATAGTCCTCGGCGACGATAGTCTCGCCGTTGCGGCGCTTGGCGTTGCGCGCGCGCCGCTTGTCGCCGATCGCGGTCCAGTAGCTTGAGGCGGCCTCATCGAACGGCTGGCGGACGGCGGTGTATTCGGCAAGTTTGCGGCGATAGTCCGCGATCTGCTGCGGCGTCTGGGCGAGGACAGCGGACGACAGCGTTGCCGCGATTGCAGCGGCCGCCATGCACGACATCGTCCAGCGCAGACATCTCACATGAACACCGCCACGTTTTGCCGGCTGACCAGCACCGGCTGTCTATCGGCATTCCACAGGGTCGTCGCCTGACTGGAATAGCCGCCCACGACGTTCTCGGCCTTGGTCTGCAGGAGCCACCAGCCCTCGTTGGTTTCCAGCCGGTCGGTCAGGAGGTCGACCGCCCAGGTCATGGTGCTGATCGGCCCCGGCCGCTCGAACAGCACCAGCGCCGCGGGTGGCGGCGCATCGGTGAGCGCCACCAGTGCGGCGGTCGATGCCGGTTTGGCGGGATCCTGATGGCGCAGCCAGATCGAAAAATTCGGATGCTGACCCTGGCTGAAAGGCGGATTGCCGCCGGCGAATCGGCCTTCGAAATGCTGGATGAAGTTCAGTCCGGGAATTTTGCGGAAGAACGGCGGACAGGTCTCGGGTTCCGGCACCGCCGGCGCGGACAGACTGCCGTATCCGACAGCGGAGGCGCGGGCGGTGCCGTAGCAAAGCGTGGCCCGTGTCGCCAGACCGGCTTCGCCAAACAGGTCGACGCCGACGAACACCGTGGATTTGCCTCTGCGCAGCACGGTCGGGCGGATCATGACCGTGCCGGCGGCCGGTCCGACGAAGCTGAATTGTGCAGAGCGCAATGGTGGAAGGTCGCCGTAGTGCTGCGCCACGCTTTCGAGGCAGAAGGCGGCCGAGAGACCACCGTAGATGGTGCGGCCCTGAAGCCAATCTTCCGTCGCCGTGACGGAGCTGGTCTCGCCGTCGGCGCTCATGCTTGCCATCAGTGCAGTGAAATCGATCATCGTATTGGACCCGTTCCCGAAATTTGCTGACGAGGTATACCCGCGCAAGTCACTGGCGTCCTAGTCATGGCTCCCATGATGCCAGACTCGCGGGCGCATCACACTGCGGACCGTGCGCAAACTTTGCTTTGACTCACCGCGGACTCAATCCGTCAGTAAAGCTGACCGAATCGAGTTATCAACAGGCGTTTGATCGGCACTTTCGAATCATTCTCGCTTCACGCTACGAGATCGTTTCAAATGTGAAGCTTGCGTGACTGTGGCGTTCGCGTGCGGGGCGACGATCATGAACAAAATTGTTTCGCCGAAAGGTATCGTTTCGAGTGAGTTGTCGAAGTTGTTCGGCGATGTTCCGAAGCCGGACCGCGCCGAATGGGAAAAGACACTCAAGGCGCTGAAGCCGTGGTTGAGCCCGGAGAAGTTCGCGGAAACCGAGGCGATCCACTGGCGCATGTTCGAGCGCGCGAACCGCTGGCACGAAAGCCAGTCGTCTTCGTCGAACGACTGACGCTCTCGAACGACTGACGCTCTCGAACGACTGACGTTTTCCGAACAACCGGGTTGCAACGGCTGAGCCGCTTCTCGCGCCCTCACACGCCGCTGCTGGCCGGCGTCTCGATGGGCACGTCGCTCGTCTTGGTGCGGTCCGGCGTCTCGTCCTTCCAGCGCACCGATCCCAGCGGCCGCTCCAGCATGCGGTGAACCTTGATCGGTTCCGGCCCCAGATGAAACCCGATGGCCTTGAGCTGCACCTCGCGCTCGGACTGGGTCGAGCGGTTGCGCTGGCGCAGATAGTCCAGCCAGGTCGGGCAGTGATAGCGCTCGATCCACAGTTCGGGGTCGGCGATGTCGCGTGCGATCGACCAGTCATAGGCGCCATTGCGCTGACGGATGGCCTGGAGCTGCAGCATCGTCGTGTAGAACGCGCGGGCTTTCTGCTGGCTCACACGGTATTCGATTTCGACAACGATCGGCCCGCTTCGCTGCGAGATGGAAAGGTTCACCTCGGGCTCTTCAAGCGCATCGACCGCGTCGTTGTTGGCGCCTTCGGTTGACGGCATACGCAGCCAGATCGCCAGCACCGGCGAAACGAACATGACCGCGCCGGCGATCAGCAGCGCGTTGCCGATGCCGACGCCGTTGGCGACATATCCCCACAGCCAGCTTCCGATCGCGACGCCGCCGGCAATCGCGGCCTGATACGCCGCCAGCGCGCGTCCCGCGACCCAGCGTGGCGTCGAGAGCTGCACGCCGATGTTGAACAGCGTCACCGCGATCATCCACGACGCGCCGGCCACGACCAGCGCCGCGCCGGTCAGCGCCGGCCAGCGGCTGAGCGCAAGCACGGCAATCGCCAGACCCATGGTCAGCGCGCACAGCCGGACGGCATATTCGCCGCTCAGGTGAGCGCGAATGCTGGAGATATTAAGTGCGCCGAGCACGCCGCCCATGCCGAAGCAGCCGAGCATGATGCCGTAGGTCTGGGCGCCGCCGTGCAGGATGTCGCGCGCCACCAGCGGCAACAACGCCAGCACAGAGCCGCCGGCGATGCCGGTCACCAATGTTCGGTACAACACGATGCGGATCGGCGGGGAGTGGACGATGTAGCGCACGCCGGACACGACAGCGCGGCGCAATCGCTCCGGCGGCAGCCGCGAGGGCTCCAGCGTCCGCTGCCAAAGATAAAGCACGACGATCAGCGGAATATACAGCAGCACGTTGCAGACGAACGCGGCCACCGCGCCCGCCGCCGCCACGATGATGCCGCCCAGCGCCGGGCCGAAGCTGCGCGCGATGTTGTAGCTGATGCCGTTGAGCGCGACCGCCGAGGGCAGCGTCTCGGCGGGCACCTGCTCGCTGACCGAGGCCTGCCATGCCGGGCCGAACAGCGCCATGCCGCTGCCGATCATGAAACAGAACAGCAGCAGGCTGTTGGGCGTGATGGCGTTGAAATAGGCGAGGACGGCCAGCGTCACGCCGCCGACGAGCCCGAGCAACAGCGCGATCAGGCCGACGACGCGCCGGTCGTACATATCCGCGATGGCGCCCGCGGCCAGCGACAACAGCATGATCGGCAGCATCAGGGCGGTCTGGACCAGCGCCACCATGCTGGCCGACGACGTCATCTGGGTCATCGCCCAAGCCGCACCCACACCATTGATCATCAGGCCGAGATTGGTGAGCAGACTTGCCAGCCAGATTCGCCGGAACACCGCATGCCGCAGCGGCGCGGTGATCCCGTCGGCCGACAGCAGCGATCGCTTGGCGGGTTTGTCGGTCGTCGTGCTCACAGGGGTCCTTTGATTGGCATCATCTGAAAACGGGCTGGCTGAATCGCGATATGAAACACGAATGTGTTCCAATCGGAGCGTGTTGGAAAGAGATTTGCTACCAGCGCCATTGTCCGTCGTCGGCCCAGCGGGAGCGGTAACCGATCAGGCGCATCCACACCGTGACGATCTGGTCGAAGCCGGTAACGTAGTCGCACGCCGTGTCGCGCGACCATTTCTTGTCGGCCTTGACGTCGGCGATGGTTTTCTCGCTGGCGTAGGAAAAGAGCTGAAGCGGTTTCGACGGATCGCTGATCTCGGTGCGGTTGGCGATCACTTCGCGGTCCAGCTTGTTGAACAGCACGCACGGTGTGCTTGCATAGGTCAGCCGCTGCTCGTCGGCGATGACGCGCGCATGGTCGGGCGGCGATTCGATTTTATAGGACATCAGGATCGCCGCCGCCGCGATCAGCGCGACAAGAACAACGCTGCTCAGAACCGGCCAGATGAGCCGGGATCGCCTGACATCGTCCGCTGGAATCGGTGGAGCCATCACCCCGACAATAGCATGGCCGGCAAGAATGTTCCGGATGCCGCAGCGGACAATGCCCGCCGCGGCGCCCGGAACCGGGTGTTACTGAGGTTCGATCTTCGCGAACTGCGCGACCTTGCCCCACTTTTCCATTTCAGAGATGACAAATGCCTGCATTTCCTCGGGCGTGTTGCCGATCGGCTCGCCGCCGAGCTTGCGGATGCGTTCGATCCCCTCGGGCGACTTGATGTACTTGATGATGCTCGCGTTGAGCTTCATCACGATGTCCTTCGACACCTTGGCCGGCGCCGCGACGGTGAACCATGAGGAGGCGTCATAGCCCTTCACGGTTTCGCCGATGGCGGGAATGTTCGGCAGCAACGGCCAGCGCTCGGCGGTGCTGATCGCCAGCGGGCGCACGTTGTTGGCCTCGGCGAACGGAAGCACCGCCGGCAGGTTGTCGATCATGACATGCACGCGGCCTGCCACGAGATCGGTGAGCGCCGGCGCACTGCCCTTGTAGGGAACGTGCACGATGTCGATGCCGGTCATCGACTTGAACAGCTCGGTCGACAGATGCGCGGTGCTGCCGAGCCCCGGCGTGCCGTAGAACAGCTGGCCGGGTTTCGATTTCGCCAGCGCGATGAATTCGGCGACCGATTTCGCCGGGACTTCGGGATTGACCGACATCAGGTTCGGGACACGCGCGATGATGGTGACCGGCTGAATGTCCTTGAGCTGATCGTAAGGCATGTTCTTCTGAACAAACTTGTTGATCGAATGAGTGCCGGGCGTGCCCACGATGAAGGTGTATCCGTCGGGTTCGGACTTTGCGACGAAGTCGGCGGCGATGTTGCCGCCCGCGCCGGTCTTGTTCTCGATGATGAACTGCTGGCCGTACTCCTCCGACAGCTTCTGCGCCACAAGCCGTCCGAGAATATCGGTGGTGCCGCCGGCGGCGAAAGGCACGACGAATTTCACCGGGCGTTCCGGCCACGCGGCAGCCTTTGACGTGCTGCTCAGAAAGGGCGTCGCGGCGAGTGCTGCGGCACCGCCTGCGAGAACGGAGCGGCGGGTGATACGCGATGCTGAATGAGATTGTACGGAAGTCGGTCGCTTGATCATATCTTCAAAGTCTCCATCCCGCCCGCCTGTGCGGGCCTTGTTCGTTGCGCCGTATGTGTCGACGCTATCAGCGTTCTAGAGCAAGCCGGTGACCTTGACCATGTGAGCGATCATGACAAATGGGCTGCAACCCTGATGGCAACTGGGCCTCTGAATGCTGGTCTTGCAGTTCCATATTGCAGCGCAGCAGAGCATCCACCGAACGGTTTCATCGCTCGTTCTTTCGCGTGTCGCTGGTTGACCGCACTGCCTCGTCCGTCCAATTTCCCGCAGAATTCTAGAAAGAAACGCGAATGCACGCTGATGTTGCAGAACATCGACCTGATGCGGCCAAACGCGGCTTCCATGACGTCTCGATCTGGCGATGGCGCAAGAACCGGCCCCTTTCGGTGGCTGCTTGAAGGACTTCTGAGGTGATGATGTGAGCCTGTGTCTCGCCACCGCGGGCGTCGTCAAATCGCTGGCGATGGCGTCGTTCATGCTGACATGGACCCATTCGGTCGAGAAGATCGAATGGCAGGAGGACTGGCGCGTCACGCCGCAGGGGCTCGAAATCGTCGAGGTGCGCGTCAACGGGGCAGGCGCGGGCATGGAGCCGCCGCCCGACGCGCGGCTGGTTGACGGCTGGTTTCGCTGGAAGCCGCAATTGCCGATGTCGCCGGAGGTCGCGCTGGGAAAATCCGGGCTCGCAGGCGAGCGGCGGCTTTGTATCGATGGCACGTGCCAGGAACTGTCTGCGATTCTCGGACGGCCTGTCGGCGTGAGCGTCGCGATGATGAGCGTGTGCAAGCCGGACCAGACCGCGAAGGCGGTGGACGCGAAAACGCTGCTGGCGCGCGGCGACGATTTCAACGTCAAGGGCGAATTCGACCGCGCCATCGCCGATTACGATGCGGCGTTGAAGGTCGAGCCGGCATTGGTGGAGGCGCTGAACGGCCGCGGCATGGCCTGGCGCGCCAAGGGCGATCGCCGCCGGGCGCTGGCGGATTTCGACGCCGCGCTCAAGCTGAAGCCGGACTATGAGGTCGCGCGCGCCAATCGCAAGAGCCTTTTCAGCGAGATCGAACGCGCCGGTGCACAGATGCCGCTGAAGGGAAAAGACGCCGCCAAATAGGTGCGGCGAACGAACGATCAAAGTTCGTCATGCCCGGACTTGTTCCGGGCATCCACGTCTTCTACCGTTGACGGAAGACGACGATGGCCGGGACAGCAGACGAGTTTACGCAGTCTGCGACTGCTATGGTCCGCCATGACAAACAACTGAAGATTCGCTGGGACAATGCCATGACCACCATTTCCAATAGCCGTTACGCCGAAGCCCATGCGCGTTCGCTGCGCGATCCGGAAGGATTTTGGGCTGAAGCGGCGCGCGAGATCGACTGGATCGAGCCGGCGAAGAAGGTTTTTGATCCATCGCAAGGCCTCTATGGCCGCTGGTTTGCGGGCGCGGTGGTGAACACTTGCTACAATGCGCTGGACCGTCACGTCGCGGGCGGGCGGGCCAACCAGACCGCGCTGATTCATGATTCTCCGCTTGCAAATACCGTTACCAAGTTCACCTACGCTGAACTGTTGCATGAGGTGCAGACGCTCGCCGCCGTGATGCAGGATTTCGGCGTGGTGAAGGGCGATCGCGTCATCCTCTATATGCCGATGGTGCCGCAGGCGATGGTGGCAATGCTGGCCTGCGCGCGGATCGGCGCGATTCACTCCGTGGTGTTTGGTGGGTTCGCGGCGAAAGAACTAGCAACGCGCATCGAGGACGCCGAACCTAAACTCATTATGTCCGCAAGCTGCGGCCTGGAGCCCGGCCGCATCGTCAAGTACAAGCCGCTGCTTGATGAGGCGATCAATCTGTCCAGCGTGAAGCCGCAGGCCTGCATCATCCTGCAACGTCCCCAAGAGACCTGCGATCTGGTCAAGGGCCGCGATCACGACTGGAACGAGCTGCGCGATGCCGCCGTCAAGGCGAAGAAAACCGCTCCTTGCGTGCCGGTGCTGGCGACCGATCCGCTCTACATTCTCTATACGTCCGGCACGACCGGAAAGCCGAAGGGCGTGGTGCGCGACAACGGCGGACATCTGGTCGCGCTGAAATGGTCGATGTTCAATCTCTACGGCGTCAAGCCCGGCGAGGTGTGGTGGTGCGGCTCCGACATCGGCTGGGTGGTCGGCCACAGCTACATCATCTACGGCCCGCTGTTTCATGGCGCGACCTCGATCATGTACGAGGGCAAGCCGATCGGCACGCCGGACGCCGGCGCGTTCTGGCGGGTGATCTCGCAGCACAACGCCGTCGCGTTCTTCACGGCGCCGACCGCGTTCCGCGCTATCAAGAAGGAAGATCCGAACGGCGAGTTCATCCGCAAATACGATCTGTCGAAATTCCGCACGCTGTTTCTCGCCGGCGAGCGTGCCGATCCGCCGACGGTGGACTGGGCCGAGCAGCAGTTGAAGGTGCCGGTGATCGATCACTGGTGGCAGACGGAAACCGGCTGGTGCATCGCCGGCAATCCTGTCGGCCTCGGCGCGTTGCCGGTGAAACACGGCTCGCCGACGGTGCCGATGCCGGGCTATCAGGTCGATGTTGTCGATGAAGCGGCGAAGCCGCTGCCACCGAACACCATGGGCTCGATCGTCATCAAGCTGCCGCTGCCGCCCGGCAACCTGCCGACGCTGTGGCAGCAGGACGAGCGCTGCAAGGAAGCCTATTTCAACGAATTCCCCGGCTACTACAAAACCTCCGATGCCGGATACAAGGACGAGGACGGCTACATCTTCGTGATGGGCCGCACCGACGACATCATCAATGTCGCGGGGCATCGGCTTTCCACCGGCGGGATGGAGGAGGTGCTGGCGTCGCATCCGGATGTCGCCGAATGCGCCGTGCTCGGAATCAAAGACGCCGTGAAGGGCGAAGTGCCGTGCGGCCTGCTCGTGCTGAAGGCCGGCGTGACGCGCCCGGTGGCGGAGATCGAGAAGGAGATCGTCGCACTGGTGCGCGAGAAGATCGGCCCGGTGGCGGCGTTCAAGCTTGCGATCACCGTGGCGCGGCTGCCGAAGACGCGGTCGGGCAAGATCCTGCGCGGGACGATCAAGAAGATCGTCGACGGTGACGCCTGGACCATGCCTGCGACCATCGAAGACCCAGCCGTGCTGGACGAAATCAGGACGGCGCTCAGTGGCCGGACCTAGCAATCAGGTTCACTTGCTCTCTCCGCTCATTCCCGCGAAAGCGGGAATCTAGCTTGGGTCCCCGCTTTCGCGAGATGAACCACACCAGGAGGAGGTCACCATGAACGAGGATGTCTTCAACACCAGCGTGCGCAAGTTTCTCAAGCAGGTCGGCGTCACCTCGCAGCGCGAGATCGAAAAGGCGGTCCGCGATGCGGTCGCTTCCGGCCGTCTGAAAGGAAGCGAAAAGCTGCCTGCGAGGATGGTGCTCACGGTCGGCGGCGTCGATCTCACGTTCACTGTCGACGGTGACCTCGAGCTTGGATAGGCTCAGGACGCAATTTCTTCGGAATTTTGGACGATTGTTGTGAGGTGGACCTCAGAGCGTGAGGCAATCACAATCGTCATCACCGGGCTTGACCCGGTGATCCACGCCTTGCTTTTGCCGGTTGTGGCGGTCAAAGACGTGGATGGCCGGGACATAGGCGAGCGGAAGCGACGCCGTTCTTCGAACGACTATGCCCGGCCATGACGAAACCTGAAAACCTGTTCGTGGTCGCCTGATGCAGACAAAATTCCGTATGATGATGGCTTTCGCCACCGTGGCCCTGCTGCTCTCGGCCTGCGCACAATTTGAACGAAACACGTCGCCACAGGCAACCGTGGATGACGATGCGTATTGCCGCGCCAACAGCGGCGAGCCGGGATCGTCGGCCTATGCGGCTTGCCGGAAAGACCGCGATGTCCAGAGCAGCCGGGCGTCCGGAGGCGGTTCGCGGATCGAGCGCGCTCACCGCAATCTCGCGGAAGACATGCTCAACAATCCGCGATAAGGCTGACTAGTGATCCGGTTCTGACATTCGTATTGTATTTTTCGCAGGCACTTTTACGAATGTCAGAACCAAAGGATCACTAGAGTTATGGTTTGCTAGTGTCCTTTCGTATCCGACGTTCGCTCGGAAGGCGCTGCGGAGGCAAGCGAACGTCGGATACCGGACACTAGCGCCGCACTGATGCCGCGCCTATCAAGGGACACATCATGGCGGTCAGGGACAGCAACGGCACCGAACTGAAAGAGGGTGACACGGTCACGGTCATCAAGGATCTGAAGGTGAAGGGCTCATCCAGCGGTCTCAAGCGCGGCACGGTGGTGAAGAACATTCACCTCACCGACAATGAAGACGAGATCGAGGGCCGTACCGACAAGATCAAGGGCCTCGTGTTGCGCACGGAATTTCTCAAGAAGGCGTAACGTCCCGCGCTTTGAACTTTGAAAGCTGATCCTGATGAAACTTGTCGCACGATATGCTCTTAGTCTCGCTGTCATGGCGCTTGCGGTGATGCTGCTGGCTTTCGAGTCCGCGCAAACCGCGCCGGCGCAGGAGCAGGGCGCTGCCTCCGATGTGCTGAGCAAGGACGCGGTGCTGCGCGACCCGGAGAATCCGGTGCTGGGCAATCCGCAGGGCGACATCACCATTATCGAGTATTTCGATTACCAGTGTCCGTACTGCAAGAAGATCTCGCCGGTGCTCGATCAGGTGGTGAACGAGGACAAGAAGATCAGGCTGATATTCAAGGACTGGCCGATCCTCGGCGAACCGTCGGGATATGCTGCGCGGCTGGTGCTGGCCGCGAAATATCAAAACAAATATGAGGCCGCCCACCGTGCGCTGATGGCCAAGGTCGGCCGCCTGACCGAAGGTGTCATCGATGAAGCTTTGACCAAGGCCGGTGTCGACCTTGCCAAGGCCAAGGCCGATCTTGCGGCCAACAAGCCCGCGATCGACGGTCTGCTTAAGCGCAACAACGCGCAGGCGGAAGAGTTCGGCTTTCGCGGCACGCCCGCGTTCGTGGTCGGCACCTTCCGTGTCCCCGGCGGCCTGACCGCGGAGCAGTTCAAGCTGGCGATTGCGGACGCGCGCAAGGCGGCGAAGAACGGGGCGAAGGGGAAGTAGGCTGGCGGTGTAGCGTCAACGGCGTGGAGTTCACTCTTCGGCTTTCAAGTGCGGCTTTTCATGCAGCACCGCATGCAGCAGCGAATGGTGGACTTCAATCTTCCCGTTGTAGCTGATGAAGCCGAGCTTGCGGAATTTGTTCATGAAGAAACTCACGCGTGAGCGCGTCGTGCCGATCATGTCGGCCAGGATTTCCTGGCTGATGTTGGTGTCGATAGGCTGCGGGCGGCCTTCGTTGCCGAAATTTGCCAGCAGCAACAGCAGGCGCGCGAGCCGCCGTTCGCTCGAGTTGAAAAGCTGATCGATCAGGTCTTCCTCGATCCGGTTGTTGCGGGTCAGCAGGTAGCCCATGAACAACTCTGAAAACTTTGGCTCGCTCGCGATAGCCGCGATCATCGCCGTCTTTGTGATGGCGACGATGTGGGAATCCTCCATTGTCTTGGTGGTCGCAATGCGTAGCCTCTGTCCGTTGAGGCACCCCTCGCCGAAAAATTGTCCCGCTTCCAGAATGGCAACGACGGCTTCCTTGCCTTCCTTGGAAACGACGATCAGCTTGACCTTGCCTTCCTGGATATAAAAGACCGACTCCGCCAGGTCGCCCTGGGCGTAGACAGTCTGGCCGGTGCGGAAATTGAGACTGGTTTTACCGGGCCCCAGATTGGCGAGGAAACTCGTGGGGTCGAATGCTTTGAAGGATTTCTTGGCAGGTTTGCTCACGTGTCGTCCTCAAACACATCGCGCCGTGAGGATGGCTATGTCAAAAATGCACCATAAGCCGTCCCGATTTCGCTCCGGTTCTGCCGTGATGCGAGGCGAGCAGAATGGTTCATCGGAGCAGCGCAGCCTGTGCGCAGGATTTTAGCATCCGCCAAAACGGAATCAACGGCGGTGAATGGCTTGCCGTTGCCCGGCAATCTGTTGATCTTTCCGTTGCGGGGCAAGCGGGCAACACGAGATGCACCCGCAAGAAAATCTCGGGTATCATGCGGTGCAGCAAATGGTCTGTTGCTTGCTATTTTCCCGTCGGCGCCCTGAGTCCCGGCGATGAAAGCCATTCGTTGATATGTGAAGCGGTGTCCAGTTGACGGGCCTTCTTGAGCAACGCATCCCGGTCTTTCCCGGGGGGAAGTTTTCCCGCCTCGTCTCTTGCGATGTCCGCAATGGCCTTCCACTTTTTGGCGATAGGGTCTCGGTTGGTGCGGTCTCGGTTGATGGGGTCCTGGTTAGAGAGGGACATAACTCACGCTCCCAGTACACATTAGGCGGGAGCACAACACTCTCAGTCACCGATGATAGCCAAAAAACCGTGCGGTGATGAGCCATTATGCCGCTCCCGGCGGCGCGCGCTGTGCTGTTTTGACCACACCACGTAATCTTTGTTGCAGCGGTGTCGCGCGAGTTCTTTGATCCGCTACTTCAAAAGTTCAGCCTTTTCGGTACCGCAACTGCTGCACTTGTAGACGATCACGTCATGCCCCCGGAACACCGCGGGGCGAATGGATTTGATGCTCATCGCCGTTGGCTTTTCGCAGTTGGGGCACAGAAAAAGAGACGCAATGCAGTAGTCGTCGGTCGAATTCGGCAAGGGTACCCGCCGGTGCATGACCGATTCTCCTTCGGTGGAGGCGGGAGCGCAACACTCTCGGTCACCGCTAAACGCCAGGAACGTGCGGTGATGAACCATCTTGCCGCCTTTGGCTTCATGCCGCTGTCCAATATTGCTCAGCCGCACGAAATGCGGCGTCAGAGCATCAGGGCCAGATGCGGTTGACATGAAGATGGGTCTAGGAATATAATCATATGATCTTGTTGGGGTGATTGATCAGCACCCGAACGGGAAAGCGAAGTGACGACGGTGGAGCGCCGGGAGGCGCAGCGCCAAAGTCATTTGGCGCGCGCGGCCCTCGCTGCTTGTTTGCGCAGACTGCGTAAACTTGTCTGCGGGCTGCGCAGGCGGACCGATCGCAAGGTTCGCCTTACGGGTGTCTCGCCAACACCCCGGCGCCTCCCGAGGCTCCATCGCCTTCGCGCATCGGCGCGGAGATCATCACACCTCGGACGCGTTCGTTCGCGCCGCGAGAGCGTGTTGGCATGTTGGGAATACTGCCTGATGCAAATTCAGTGTCGTCCCCGCGAAAGCGGGGACCCATTGATCTTTGCGAAATGTAACGATGTCGCGTCATCCTGAAGTGCGAGCCGCGCTTGCGGCGAGCTTCGAAGGGTGTGCGGCTCCATGTCATCGCAGCCATCCTTCGAGGCTCGCAAGTGCTCGCACGTCAGGACGACGGCGATCTATGCTCCACGAGAAGTTATGGGTCCCCGCTTTCGCGGGGACGACGAAGTTATTCGCGGGGAATTTGAAAGAGCCGGCTACGGCTTGTCGAAACACGCCGCCACATACTGCGCCATGTCGCGCTTCTGAATCTTTGCAACCTTCGCGGCGTTGTTGCATTCGTTGAGCTTGATCTGTTCGGCCTGGCGCTTCTCGGCGGCCTCGCGAAATTCGGGCGCGACCGTCTTGGGGTCCACGATTTTTTGCGTGCGCGCCGGGACAGTCGCAGCCGCAAGGCCGGTCAGGGTCGCCGCAACAAAAAGGAGCGTGACGCGGTAGCGCATCACACTCCTGTACCACTCGTTGGGCGGTTACGTCATACCCCGTTTGGGGCGAAAGCTTATTCGTCTTCGGCCTTCTTGCCGCCGATGGTCTTCAGCTTGGCGAACACGGCATCGACATTCATGTCGTCGCGCTGCTTCTCGGTGGTCGTGGCGATTTCGTGCTCGGCTTCCTTGCGGGTGGTTTCCGAGGCCGGCAGCAGGGTCGCGCCGCCGTATTGGGTGGCTGCAGGCTTTTCCTTGGCCGCGCGCTGCACTTCGAAATCGAGTTCGATCTGCGAGCACAGGCCGAGCGTCACCGGGTCCATCGGCGTCAGGGTCGAGGCGTTCCAGTGGGTGCGGTCGCGCACGCTTGCGATCGTCGTCTTGGTGGTGCCGACGAGGCGCATGATCTGGCTGTCTTTTAGTTCGGGATGGCTGCGCACCAGCCAGAGGATCGCGCTCGGCCGCTCGTGGCGGCGCGACACCGGGGTATAGCGCGGGCCCTTCTTCTTTGCTGCGGGCGGCAGGATCACCTTGGATTCGCCGAGTTTCAGGCGATAGTCCGGATCGGCTTCGCCCTTTTCGATTTCTTCGCGGGAGAGCTGGCCGGTCGAGATCGGGTCCATGCCCTTGATGCCCTGCGCCGCGTCGCCGTCGGCAATGGCGCGGATTTCCAGCGGGTGCATCTTGGTGAACTCGGCGACCTGGTCGAAGGTCAGCGCGGTGTTATCAACCAGCCATACGGCAGTCGCCTTCGGCATCAGCGGTGCGTTGCTCATGGCAAATCTCCTTTACGCTTCGCCCGCCAGATTTTTTGGGGGGTAAAGCCGTCTGGTCATCGGTGATGACGGGAATTCGTCCCTATATAGTCTGCGGAGGGCAGACCGTTCAATGGTTTTGATCGCCCTTGACAGAACGGGGACCGCGGCCCCAAGTCCCATCCATAGCTCCCAAAATGCTTGATTCCGGCTCAAAAATGACCCCTGACGCTCAAAAACCCCTGCTTTCAGTCGTGCTTTGTTCCCCCCGGGGGTTCTGTGCCGGCGTCGTGAGGGCCATCGACACCGTGGAACGCGCCCTGAAGCTCTACGGCGCGCCGGTCTATGTCCGTCACGAAATCGTGCATAACCGCTATGTGGTGGAGAGCCTGCGCGAAAAAGGGGCCATTTTCGTCGCGGAACTGAACGAAATTCCCGAGACCGACGCTCCGGTGGTGTTTTCCGCCCATGGCGTGCCGAAGGCGATCCCCAACGAGGCCGTCAAGCGCAATTTCTTCACGCTGGACGCGACCTGCCCGCTGGTCACCAAGGTCCACCGCGAAGCGGCGATCCATTTCAAGCGCGGGCGCGAAATCATCCTGATCGGCCACGCCGGTCATCCGGAAGTGGTCGGCACCCTGGGCCAGTTGCCGAAGGGCGCAGTCGTCCTGATCGAGACCATGGACGCGGCGCGGACCTTCGAGCCGAAGGATGCGTCGAAGCTGGCGTTCGTGACGCAGACCACCCTGTCGATCGACGACACCGCGGAAATCGTCGCGGTGCTGAAGGAGCGTTTCCCGGACATCGACGGACCGCACAAGGAAGACATCTGCTACGCCACCACCAATCGCCAGCTTGCGGTGAAGAAGGTTGCGCCGCAGGTCGAAGCCATGATCGTCGTTGGTTCGCCGAACTCGTCGAATTCGCAGCGCCTGCGCGAGGTCGCCGAGCGTGAGGGCTGCAAGGTCTCCGTGCTGGTGCAGCGTGCGTCCGAACTCGACTGGTCGAAATTCGAAGGCATCAAGACACTCGGCATCACGGCGGGGGCTTCCGCGCCGGAAGTCATCGTCGAGGAAATCATGGATGCGTTCGCTGCTCACTACAAGCTGAGCGTCGAAACCGTATCCGCCGCGCAGGAAAACGAATTCTTCCCGCTGCCGCGCCCGCTGCGGCACGACGCAGCGGAGTAAGCCGCGTCGGACCTGAAGCCCTGTCGCTTCGTCGCGAATTCGTCTAGTAATTCCAAATCCTGACCCGAGTGGAGTGGATTTGACATTCGCTATCCAGTTCGCTGCGAATGCGCGAAGCGAATGTCAAATCCAAACTCCACTCAAAACTTAACAATTGCTAGTGGTCCTTTGATTCTAACATTCGCAAGGATGCCTGCTGAGGTAGGATGCGAATGTTAGAATCGGACCACTAGCGGAATCGAGACGCCAGATGGCGGTTTACACCGACGTCACCGCCGAAGAACTGACTGAATTTCTCGCCCCTTACGGGATCGGCGATCTGTTGTCCTACAAGGGCATCGCCGAAGGCGTGGAGAATTCCAACTATCTTCTGCATACGACCAAGGGTTATTTCTTCCTGACGCTGTACGAGAAGCGCGTCGCGGTAAACGATCTACCGTTCTTTCTTGGATTGATGGCGCATCTGGCGACGCACGGGATCACGTGTCCGCAGCCGGTCGTTACAAGGAGCGGCGAAGCGCTGGGCACGCTCGCGGGGCGGCCCGCAGCGATCATCGATTTTCTCGAAGGTGTGTGGCCGCGCAGGCCGAACGTGACTCACTGTGCCGCTGTCGGTCAGGCGCTCGCAAAGATGCATCTGGCCGGCGCGGATTTTAAAATGTCGCGCGCCAACGCGCTGTCGGTGAAAGGCTGGCGCCCGTTGTTCGATCAGGCTTCGTCCCGTGCGAACGATGTGCAGCATGGGTTGCGCGCGCTACTCGATGCCGAACTCGATCATCTCGAACAGCATTGGCCAGGCGATCTGCCGAAAGGCGTGATCCATGCCGATCTGTTTCCGGACAATGTGTTGTTTCTGGGCGACAAGCTGTCGGGGCTGATCGACTTCTATTTCGCCTGCAACGACATGCTCGCCTACGACGTCGCGATCTGTCTCAACGCCTGGTGTTTCGAGATCGATCATTCCTTCAATGTCACCAAGGCGCGCGCTTTCCTCAATGCCTATACGCGCGAGCGCAGGCTGTCCGCGGCCGAGCAGGACGCGCTGCCGCTGCTGGCGCGCGGGGCCTCGATGCGCTTCCTGCTGACGCGGCTGGTGGACTGGCTCAACGTGCCGCCCGGCGCGATGGTCAAGCCGAAGGACCCGCTCGAATATGTCCGCAAGCTGCGCTTCCATCAGGGCGTGAAGAGTATGAGCGACTACGGCGTCGAACAATCCGGGTTCGTGGCGTGAGCGACGCAAAGCCTTCGCATAAAGACCTGCCGCATGTGACGATCTTCACCGACGGCGCGTGCTCCGGAAATCCGGGGCCGGGCGGGTGGGGCGCGATCCTTCGTTTCGGCGATGTCGAGAAGGAACTGAAGGGCGGTGAAAATCCGTCGACCAACAACCGCATGGAGTTGATGGCGGCGATTTCGGCGCTGGAAGCTTTGAAGAAGCCGGCGTCGGTCGATCTGACCACCGACAGCCAGTACGTCCGTCAGGGTATCACAAGCTGGATACACAACTGGAAGCGCAACGGCTGGCGCACCGCCGACAAGAAGCCGGTGAAGAACGCTGACTTGTGGCAGCGGCTCGATGCAGCGCTGAAGCCGCACGCTGTGCGCTGGCACTGGATCAAGGGTCACGCCGGGCATGTGGAGAACGAGCGAGCCGATCAGTTGGCGCGCGACGGGCTGGCGGAGAATCGATAAGGCCTCCTGCTCAGGCGACGCCGTTGCTTTCTCTGCGTCGTCCCCGCGAAAGCGGGGATCCATAACCACCGAAGGTTATTGAAGCCAGGACGCTAACAGCTTGCTCAGGGAAGTACGGGTCCCCGCTTTCGCGGGGACGACATCTCGTGTGGTTCAGCTCTTAAAGCTGCGACAGCAGCGTGTCGCCGCCCGAAACTTCGACCTTGCCGGGATTCGGCTCGAGGTTGAAGATCTTCACCACGCCGTCTTCCACCAGCATCGAATAACGCTTGGAGCGGATACCGAGGCCGTTGCCGGACGCGTCGAGTTCCATGCCGATCGCCTTGGCGAAGTCGGCATTGCCATCGGCGAGGAAGACCGCTTCGTCGCGCTGGTCGGTGTCGCGCTTCCAGGCATTCATGACGAACGCATCGTTGACCGACACGACGGCGATGCTGTCGACGCCCTTGCCCTTGAGGGCATAGGCGTTCAGGAAAATGCTCGGCATGTGCATCTTGTGGCAGGTGCCGGTGTAGGCGCCGGGCACGGCGAACAGCGCGACCTTCTTGCCCTTGAAAATATCATCGGTGGTTTTGACCTGCGGGCCTTCCGCGGTCATGACGCGAAACTTGGACTCGGGCAGCTTGTCGCCAACTTTGATGGTCATCGGTATTCTCCGTGGGATCGATGCAGTGTCATAGCGCGGTTTCCACAAGGGTGGGAACACGTTCTGCGAATGGAAGATGCGTAATTCGCCGGCCGTCAGCCGCATGCTGCGGTGCGATCTCAGGCCGTTTGCTATGGCAGGGTGGCGTTGACCTCGTAGGCACCGCCCGGTCCGGCGAGCGTCAGTTTCAGCGTGGCGCGCTCGGCGCTTGCGCCCGAGGGAAGTCCGTCGAGTTCGAATTCGAAGCGCTGAACGCCGGCGGCCTCACGCTTGACAAGCTTGGGGACGGGCAGCGCCCAATCCGGTGTCGGGCCTTCGGCAAAGAGCCGGACGTCCTTGCCCTTGCCGTTCGCGGTCTTGTCGTCCTGCACGGCGACATCGACCAGCACCAGCTTGCCCTCGCGCCGGACATCGCGAATGGCGAGCGGGCCTGTGTCGCCGACCTTGGCCGGCTTCGGCACGGTTTCGAGAGCCGCGGCGATGGCGCTGTCCTCGGTGCTGGCGACGCTGACAAAGGCAAGCTCCGCCTGCGCTTCGACCGGAATGCAGAGCTTTTCGCACACTGCGTAGTTGATCTCGGCGCGCAGCGTCACCGGCTTGTCAGGACTCTTTGCAATGATCCGTAACGGCAGCAGCACCTGGTTCTGGTAGCCGAACGAGATGCCGCCTGCGCCATCGGGGAACTGCATCGGCACCGGCCAGAGGATTTTGACGGATTCGACATTGTCGGATTTCGAGAAATCGATCCGCGGCGGCACGCCGGAATCTCCCGGCGTGCGCCAGTAGGTTTTCCAGCCCGGCTGCAACTGGAAACCGATGCCGCCGAGCAGCACGCCGCCGCTGCGCGAACCGGCGATCAGCCGCACCGAGGAGTGCGTGTCCTTGATCCACGGCGAGACGTCCTGCGCGCTCGCGCACAGGGGAGCGAGGCAAGCGAGTGCGGCCAGAGCGATGCTGGAAGCTGCGCGAAAGGGAACCGTAAGCGTCATCACACTTCCTTACAGGGTGGTATCCCCGTGAACCATTGAATTGCCTGTGATCCGGTCTTTTTCGCGACCAAACGTCGCTCACCGCGCCGCGCCGGCGCTTGATTGACAGAACAAACACCCGATATCAGGATGGTAGAACAGCGTGAGAGTCGTTTGCGAATGAAGGCCATGCGCAAGAAGACCGAAAAGCCTGCTGGTGGTCAGATCGTGGCTGAAGGCGAGACATCCGGCGTTGGTTATCTCGACGGTCAGTTGCTGATTGCCATGCCCGTGATGGACGATGAGCGCTTCGCTCGCTCGGTGATCTATCTGTGTGCCCATTCGTCCGAAGGCGCGATGGGCATCATCGTCAACCGTCCTGCCGGCAGCATCGACTTCCCGCAACTGCTGGTGCAACTCGACATCATCAACAAGGCCGATCAGATCAAGCTGCGCGGCAGCGCCGAGGACATGAAAGTCCTGAAAGGCGGACCGGTCGATACCAGCCGCGGCTTCGTGCTTCATTCGAGCGATTTCTTCATCAAGGACGCGACGCTGCCGATCGATGACGGCATCTGCCTGACCGCGACGCTCGACATTCTCAAGGCCATCGCCGCGGGATCAGGCCCCAAGCACGCCATCCTGGCGCTGGGATACGCCGGCTGGGCGCCGGGCCAGCTTGAGAACGAGATCCAGCACAATGGCTGGCTGCATTGCCCCGCCGATGCGGATCTGATTTTCGGATTGGATGCCGAGGACAAGTATCAGCGCGCGCTGGAGAAGATCGGCATCGATCTGGCGATGCTGTCGAACGAAGCCGGCCACGCGTAGAATCGAACCGCACGCATCGACGCAGACTTCATTTCCGCTCGTCCCCGCGAAAGCGGGGACCCAGGCTTTCGAAGTGCTGGATTCCCGCGTTCGCGGGAATGAGCGGAGAAGGTCTAAGTTTGCTGAAGCCTAAGCCGTTCCAGGCCCGGGCATGGCAGCGGGAGCTGTCGGCGCCGTTGCCGCAGGCGTCGTGATATTGCGGATGCTTTGACGGCGGTTGCGCGGCTGCGGAACCTTCTCGCCCGTGAGCAGCCGGACCGTGGCGTCGGCGTCGATCGGCTCGCCGAAGGCGAAGCCCTGCGCATATTCGCAACCGAGCTGGAACAGCTCGACCGCATCGGAGTCCGTCTCCGCGCCCTCGGCGACCACTTCCATGTTGAGGTCGTGCGCTAGCGCGACAATCGATTTCAGCAGCACGGGCCGCGCGCCGCGGCTGGAGGTGCGCACGAACGACTGGTCGATCTTGATGGTATCGAACGGGAAGCGCTGCAGGTATGCAAGCGACGAGTGACCGGTGCCGAAGTCGTCCAGCGAAAGACCGACACCAAGCTCCTTGATCCGGTGCAGCATCTGGGAGGCGTGTTCGGGGTTTTCCATCACCAGCGACTCGGTCAACTCGAGCTTAAGCGATCCGCGCGCCACGGCGGAACGCGACAGCACGCCGCGCACATCGTGGATGAGATCGTGGCGCAGCAATTGCCGCGAAGAGAC
Source organism: Afipia massiliensis (assembly GCF_014203115.1). Classification (GTDB taxonomy): domain Bacteria; phylum Pseudomonadota; class Alphaproteobacteria; order Rhizobiales; family Xanthobacteraceae; genus Afipia; species Afipia massiliensis. The sequence continues at coordinate 492,969 of NZ_JACHIJ010000003.1, forward strand.
ATTGACGCTGGCGAAAATCGGCTCGCGCGACCGCACGGTGCGTTGCCAGATCGCAAGCTGCTTGGCGGTGGTGTCCATCACGAACAGGCCGAGTTCGACGATCAGGCCGATTTCTTCCGCGATCGAAATGAATTCCGACGGCGACATGCGGCCGAGCTTGGGGTGATCCCAGCGCGCCAGTGCCTCGAAGCCCGCGATGGTGCGATCTTCCAGCCGCACGATGGGCTGGTAGAGAATCGTGATTTCTTCGCGCTCGATGGCGCGGCGCAGTTCGGCTTCCAGCGCGAGGCGGTCGGTCTTGCGCGCGCGCATCGCGGGCTTGTAGACGTCGATGCGGTCGCCGCCGATGCGCTTGGAGTGATACATCGCCAATTCGGCGTCCTTGATGATCTCCTCGGTCAGCGGGATCTGCGGATCGCTCAGGGCAAGGCCGATCGATGCGGTCAGGAAAATCTCGCGCCCGTCGAAGGCGATCGGCGCGCGGATGGTCTTGCGGATGGTTTCGGCGAAGGCTGTGATCCGCGCGGGCTCGTGTTCCGAAGTCAGGATCAGGCCGAACTGGTCGCCGGCCAGACGCGCCAGCGTATCCTGCGGCTTAAGGATACGCGCGAGGCGGCGCGCCAGCGTCAGCAGGATCGAGTCGCCGACCGCGATGCCGACGGAATCGTTGACCTGCTTGAAGCGGTCGAGATCGATCACCATCACGGTGGGGCGCAGGTTCGGCGTGGTCTTGGCGAACATCGCGACCGAGCCGAGGCGATCGATGAACAACTGACGGTTCGGCAGGCCGGTGAGATTGTCGTGCACCGAATCATGCAGCAGACGTTCTTCGGAATTCTTGGCTTCGGTGACGTCGGTCAGCGTGCCGACCACGCGAGACACTTCGCCATCGGAGCCGACCACCGGGCGCGCCTTGAGCGCGAACCACATGAAATGACCGTCGGGCGTCCGTAGCCGGAAGTCCTGAACCAGACGTCCGCGGCGCTGATCGAGCACGCTGTCCAGCGCCGCACGGAAGCGATCCTGATCGAGCGGGTGCAACACCTCGAGCCATTTCGCGGCAGGCCCTTCGAGCGTGCCGCGCTTCAGCCCGAGCAGAACTTCGGTTTCGGGACTGGTGAACACCTTGTCCGCCGAGACGTCCCAGTCCCAGATCAGATCGCCCGAGCCGGTCAGCGCCAGAGCGCGGCGCTCGACGTCGGAGACGACGCCGTTGGTGGCGCCGCCGCCTGCGAAGGCGTGCTGCATCACCGTGAACCCGATCAGCATCACGATCAGCACAAGACCGCCGAGCAGCGCCGGTCCGACGATGTCGTTGGTGACGCCGCCTGCGATGGTCATGCCGGCTGCGATGACCCACACGACCAGCAGGAACCATGTCGGGATCAGCAGCACGGCGCGATCGAATCCGTGGGTCGACAGGTAAACGATCAGCGCGAAGCCAAACACCGCGATCAGCGCCAGCGAGATGCGCGCGATGCCGGATGCGACGGCGGGATCGAACAAAGCGAGCGCGACCAGCGCGCCGAGGAACAGCAGCCAGCCCATGGTGATGTGCGAGTAACGCACATGCCATCGCGACAGGTTGAGATAGGCGAACAGAAACACCAGCAGCGTCGCCGCCAGCATGGCCTCGCCGGATGCGCGCCACACGCGCTCCGCGCCGGCCGACATGTCGAACACCTTGCCCCAGAATCCGAAGTCGACGCCGATGTAGACCAGAACCGCCCATGCCAGCGCAGCCGCGGCCGGGAACATGATGCTGCCCTTGACCACGAACAGGATGGTCAGCACCAGCGCGAGCAATCCGGAGATGCCGATGACAATGCCCTGGTAGAGCGTGAACGAGTTGACCTTGTCCTTGTAGGCTTCCGGCTCCCACAGATAGAGCTGCGGAATCTTGTCGGTGCGCAACTCGGCGACGAAGGTGATCACGGCGCCGGGGTCGAGCGTGATGCGGAACACGTCGGCGGTGGCGTTGTCCTGCCGCTCGGGGCGGTCGCCGGTCGAGGGCGTGATCGAGGCGATGCGCGACAGGCCGAGATCGGGCCACAGCAATCCTGATGACACGATGCGGTAATGCGGTACGACGATCAGGCGGTCGAGCTGGTCGTCGGTGTTGTTGGTCAGCGCGAACACGATCCAGTTCTGGCCGCCTTCACGCGCACGCACTTCGATGCGGCGGACGATGCCGTCGGTGCCGGGCGCTGTGGAAACCTGGATACGGTCAGTGTCGCTGCGCTGGAACTCGAGCACGCCGGTGAGATCGATCGCGGGCGCGTCGCTGCGGACGCTGATCGCGTCGAGCGCATGCGCCGGCTGCGCGGCGGCGAAGAGCGTCAAGCTCAGCAGAAAAGAAAGCGCTGCGACACGAAGCGAACTTCGGATGTGGAACACTTGCAGCGCGAAGCCTCTGATCGAGCGCAAAGTCAGCTCTCCGCGTTAGACACAGCTGGCCGCGAACGGCCAACTGGTGGAAACGCGATAAATGCCACGAATATGAAGCAAATCAAAGGGTTTCGATGGGTTCCCCGGCTCTAAAGCGTCAGCACAATTTTGCCAATATGTTGGCTGGTTTCCATCCGCGCATGGGCTTTTGAGGCATCTTTCAGCGGGAACGAGCTGTCCATCAGGGGTTTGACGCGGCCATCGGCAAACCAGGGCATGGCCTTGGCCTCAATTGCGCTGACCATGGCCGCCTTGTCGGCGACCGAGCGCGGGCGCAGCGTTGAGCCGGTATGGTGTAGCCGCTTCATCATCAGCTTGGCGAAATTCGGCGTCGCCTTCGAGCCGCCGAGGAACGCGATCTGTACAATGCGGCCCTCGACCGCGGCGGCCTCGTAGTTGCGATCGATGTAATCGCCGCCGACCATGTCGAGGATGACGTTGACGCCTGCGCCATCGGTGAGGGCCTTGATCCTTTCGACGAAGTCCTCGGTCTTGTAGTTGATCGCCGCATCCGCGCCGAGCTTGAGACACGCATCGACCTTGTCCTGCCCGCCGACAGTAACGAACACCTTGGCGCCATGTGCCTTCGCCATCTGAATGGCCATGGTGCCGATGCCGGACGAGCCGCCGTGAATCAGCAGCGTCTCATTCGGTTTCAATCCGCCGCGCTCGAACACGTTGTGCCAGACGGTCATCAGCGTTTCGGCGATCGCGCCGGCTTCCGTCATCGAAAGCCCTTTCGGCACCGACATCGCGTGAGTTTCGTGGGTGATGCAGTATTCGGCGTAGCCACCGCCTGCGACCAGCGACATCACCTTGTCGCCGATCTTGCGCTTGGTGACGCCGTCGCCGAGCGCGACCACTTCGCCCGAGATTTCGAGACCGGGAAGATCGCTCGCGCCGGGAGGCACCGGATAGAGTCCCAAGCGCTGCAACACGTCGGGACGGTTCACGCCGGCGGCGGCAACCTTGATGAGGATTTCATTCGGTCCGGGCTTGGGCACCGGACGCTGTTCGGGCACCAGCACCTCAGGGCCGCCGGGCTTCGAAATCGCGATCGCGGTCATTTGTGCGGGCAGCTTGTCCATGAGGTGTCCTTGCGGCGGTGGGGCGGGAAATGAAATATCATCAGGGCCAGCAGCTATAATCGGGCGAGCGACGGGAGGGAAGCATGGCCGGCGATGACGACGACAAGCCGAGGAAGAAAATCACTCACGAACTGGGGCAGGACCTGTCGTTGCTGTCGTTCGAGGATATCGAAGACCGCATTGCAGCACTGGCGGCTGAGATCGAACGGCTGAAAGCCGACGCCGCAAAGAAGCGCGCCAGCCGCGATGCTGCGAACGCGTTCTTCAAATCGTGAACGCAGGAAACCGGGAAACGCAGGTTCCGAGCAATTGCAAAGGAACCGTAAAGGGAATCGTTCATTTACGGCGTATTAAGCTTTCGGGTTTATGACTTTGATTGTCCTTGTTTGGACACCGAGTGGCTCCTGTCCACTCTGTTTGACGCCTCCCTGTTATCAACTTTCAAAAGCCGCCGGAAACGGCGGCTCTTTTTTGTCCGCTGCGTTAATCTTTGCGGGCCCGTTTTGCCGCGTGCGGCATCCCGTTGGAAACCATATCTCCTCATTGTTATCGCAAGTGGCTGGACTCCCGGCTGCGGGCGCGCAATCATTTGTTCATCATAAAAAAATCAGCGTAACCGCGTGAGGCGTTAACCATGTCCGACCAGGGCGCAGCCGATCTCGTTCTTCTCAGTGAACGGATCACCAATTCACCCGCCTTCGGGACCTTGTTCCGGGAAGGCATGGATCTCGTGGAGGAGACCGCGGCCTATCTCGACGGGCCGGGCCGTACCGAGGCCAAGGCGCTCGAGCGCTCTGTCAGCCTGAGCTATGCGACCGAAAGCATGCGGTTGACGACGCGGCTGATGCAACTGGCGTCGTGGCTGCTGCTGCATCGCGCGGTCAAGGAAGGCGAGATGACGCTGCACCAGGCCAATCGCGAAAAGACCAAGGTCAAGCTGACGGCGGCCGATCCCTGCCCGGATGACATGCTCGCAAAGTTGCCGGAGCGATTGCAGGAACTCGTGTCGCGCTCGATGGCGCTGCAATCCAAGGTGCGCCGGCTCGATATGACGATCCACACGTCGGCCTCCGAGCATCTTTCGATCGGCAATCCGCTGGTGCCGCAGATGAACATGCTGAAGGCTGCGTTCGAGCGGTAGGCAGACGCAATGCGTCGTCCCTGCGAATGCGGGGACCCATACTCCCCAAGCCATCGATCTTGTGGCGATGGCGATGCAGCTCTTCCTGCAATCACCAGAGCCTTCGGTGGCTATGGGTCCCGGCCGGAGCCTGTCATCGGACCGGCGAAGCCGGACCCGTTGGCCGGGACGACCCTGAGACGCCGCTCACATCGCTTCCCAAAACGAAAAACGCCCCAGCAGATGCCGGGGCGTTTGTATTTGTGCGCAATCCGAACCCTGAGAAGGATCAGTCCTTCTTGAGGAAGCCCGAAAACTTCTTCTGGAAGCGCGAAACGCGGCCGCCGCGGTCGAGCAGCTGCTGGGTACCGCCGGTCCAGGCCGGATGCGACTTGGAGTCGATATCCAGGTTCAGGGTGTCGCCTTCCTTGCCATAGGTCGAGCGGGTCAGGTACTCGGTCCCGTCAGTCATAACGACCTTAATTGTATGATAATCCGGGTGAATTTCGGCTTTCATGGCAAATCCTCTGGCGCCGTGCGCCCACAGATCGGGGATGTTCGGGACGAATTTGGCCGCTCTATATCGCAGGACAGGCCGTGAAACAAGCTGAGAACGTCATTTGCCAGCGCCTGCTATGGGGCCTATTTGAGGGCCAGAAAGCAACACGGCGGCCAATACAAAATGAGTGCAGTGGAACGCGTTGAAGACCCGGGTCTGCCATCCGCGCTGGCGCGGGAGGCAGGGGCCGTTAAAGGGCTCTCCACGCCTGCTGCGGGGCCGTCGCTTGACGCGCCGGAGACATCACGGAAGAAATCCCGCGGCGTGAAACTGCGGCCCCTGATGGCGCTGGCGCCCTACGTGGCGCGCTATCGCGGACAGGCACTCGGCGCGCTGGTGGCGCTGATCGTCGCCTCGGCGGCGACGCTTGCGGTGCCGCTTGCGGTGCGCCGCATGATTGATTTCGGTTTCAGCCCCGAAGGCATCGCGCTGATCAACAGTTACTTCGCGGTGATGATCGCGGTCGTGGCCGTGCTCGCCTGCGCCAGTGCCGCGCGTTACTACCTCGTCATTACCTTGGGCGAGCGGATCGTCGCCGATCTGCGCCGCGACGTATTCAAACATCTGACATCGCTGTCGCCGTCCTTCTTCGACACCGCGCACAGCGGCGAACTGGTCTCGCGCCTGACGGCCGACACCACGCAGATCAAGTCGGCGGTCGGCGCGTCGGTTTCGATCGCGCTGCGCAACCTTGTGCTGTTCGTCGGCGCGTCCGCCATGATGGTTATCACCAGTCCCAAACTGTCGGGCTTCGTGCTGGCGGTGATTCCGCTGATCGTGCTGCCGCTGGTCGCATTCGGTCGCCGCGTGCAGAAACTGTCGCGCGGCGCGCAGGACACGCTGGCCGATGCGTCATCCTATGCCTCCGAACTGATCGGCGCGATCCGCACGCTGCAGGCCTTCACCAACGAGCGGCTGGCTGAGGCGCGGTTCGGCAAGGAAGTCGATCGCGCCTATGTCGCGGCGCGCAGTTCGACCCGCGCCCGCGCGTTCCTCACCGCGACCGTGATCTTCCTGATTTTCACCAGCGTGGTGGCGATTCTCTGGATCGGCTCGCACGATGTGCTGACCCGTCAGATCACCGCCGGAACGCTGGGCCAGTTCATCCTCTATGCTGCGTTCGCGGCGGGCGCACTCGGCGAACTCAGTCAGGTATGGGGCGAGATTTCTCAGGCTTCCGGCGCGTCGGAGCGGTTGTTCGAGATCCTGCGTATCAAGCCGGACATCGCCGCGCCTGCGAACCCGCGCGCGCTGCCGGTGCCGCCGCGCGGCGACGTTGTGTTCGACAATGTGCGGTTCTCCTATCCGACGCGGCTCGATCATCTTGCTGTCGATGGCGTGTCGTTCGCGGTGAAAGCCGGCGAGAAGGTTGCGGTGGTCGGACCGTCGGGGGCGGGCAAGAGCACGCTGTTCCATCTGTTGCTGCGGTTCTATGATCCTGCCTCCGGGGTGATCTCGGTCGATGGCGTTCCGGTCCGCGAGGCTGATCCGTCCGCGGTGCGGTCACGCATCGCGCTGGTGCCGCAGGATTCGGCGGTGTTCGCCACCAGCGCCCGCGAGAACATCCGTTTCGGACGCCCCGACGCCACCGATGCCGAGGTCGCGCGTGCCGCCGATCTCGCCCACGCCACCGAGTTCATTACGCGCTTGCCGCTCGGCTTCGATACGCAGCTCGGCGAGCGTGGCGTCACGCTGTCCGGCGGTCAGCGTCAGCGCATTGCGATTGCGCGCGCGATCCTGCGCGATGCGCCGCTGCTGCTGCTGGACGAGGCGACGTCATCGCTCGACGCCGAAAGCGAGACGCTGGTGCAAACCGCGCTGGAAGAACTGATGAGCCACCGCACCACGCTGGTGATCGCGCATCGTCTCGCCACCGTGCTGTCCTGTGACCGCATCCTGGTGATGGAGAACGGGCGTATTGTCGAGCACGGCACCCACGCATCGCTGGTGGCGGAGAACGGCCTCTACGCACGTCTCGCACGCTTGCAATTCGAAGGCGTTTGATTCGCCCGCCGCTTGTTAGCTGCGTTTGAACACCGGCTTGCGCTTTTCGACGAAGGCTTTCACAGCCTCCTTGTGATCCGCGGTGCCCGCGGATCGCACCATGCGCTCGGCTTCGTGATCGAGCGAGGTGAGAAAATCGTTCATCAGCGCTTCGTCGAGATTGTCCTTGAGAAAACGCAACGCCGTCGACGGGCCTTCGGCGAGTTTCCTCGCCATCGCGAAGGCTTCCTCGCGCAGTTTGTCGTCCGGCACCACGCGATTGACGATGCCGAGCGCCTCGCAACGCTTGGCGTCGATCTTTTCACCGAAGAACATCAGCTCTCGCGCGCGCGATGTACCGACAAGACGCGTCAGCAGCCATGACATGCCGTAGTCGCCGCTGAGCCCGATTTTGACATAAGCCGTGGTGACGAACGCCGATTCCGCCGCGATGCGCAGGTCGCATGCGAGCGCCAGCGAAAGTCCGGCACCGGCGGCCGGGCCGGGCAGCGCCGCGATGGTGGGCTTGCGGACGTTGACCAGCGCGCCGGTCAGTGTGCGCTGACGTTCCTGTAGGCGCGCGACCTTCTCGTCGAATGTCAGTTCGGGCGCGTTGCTGCTGCCGCTCTTGCCGCCCATGCCCTTAACGTCGCCGCCGGCGCAGAAGGCGTCGCCCGCGCCGGTAATGAGAATGGCGCCGACGTTCGGATCTTCGCCGCAAAGCTTGATCATGCGGCGCAGCGCCGGGGTCAGATTGTCCGAAAGTGAGTTGCGCGCGTGCGGCCGGTTAAGCGTGATGATCGCGACGCGCTCGCGCACCACGCAAAGCAGTTCCTCCGTGCCGGTGTCGATCACGGTTTCGGATGGGACAATCGCGGTGGCGGTCATGGTCGCTGTTCCGATCGTTGGTTTCGAAACGGAACTTTGAACGCATGTAGAAGCCGTTGCCAGCGAAACCTTGCGCAACCCTGTCATGTTTCGCAAGGTTCACGCCACCTGCGCGAGTGTGTATGCTCGTCGTCACAGGGCCATCGTAAGGTCACCCGCCTGTTCGTTCATTTGCCGGCGCCCGGCGTTTTAATGGAGATCATTCATGCGCAAGATATTGACGGTCCTCGCAGCGCTTGCGTCGCTGAGCCTCACCAATTGCGGATACAATGCGATCCAGCAGAACGATGAATCGGTGAAGTCGGGCTGGTCCGAAGTCGTCAACCAGTATCAGCGCCGTGCCGATCTGGTGCCGAACCTCGTCAACTCCGTCAAGGGCTTCGCGCAGCAGGAAAAGGACGTGCTGCTCGGCGTGACCAATGCACGCGCCAAGGTCGGCAGCGTGCAGGTGACGCCCGAAGTGCTGAACGATCCGGCGGCGCTGCAGAAATTCCAGGCGGCGCAAAGCGAACTGACCAGCGCGCTGTCGCGCTTGCTGGTGGTGACGGAAAATTATCCGACGCTGAAATCCGATCAGCTGTTCCGTGATCTGGTGGCGCAGCTTGAGGGCACCGAAAACCGCATCGCGGTGGCGCGCAACCGCTACATCAAGGCGGTGCAGGACTATAACGTCGGCATCCGGACGTTCCCGAACAATCTGACCGCGATGGTGTTCGGCTACAAGGAAAAGGCCAACTTCACCGTGGAAAATGAAAAGTCGATTTCCACGGCGCCAAAGGTCGATTTCAACGCGCCGCCGCCGGCCGCGCCAGCGCCAACAACGCCTGCGCCTGCGAAGTAGAGGCGCGCAACGGGCGCGCGCGATGAAATCGGCAAAGGCGGTCATTCTCGCGTTCATGCTGTGCTGGACATTTGCCGGCACGACGATGATCGCCCTGGCCGATGTCGCGGTGCCGCCCCTGACTGGACGCGTCGTCGATCTGACAGCGACGCTGTCGGCGGATCAGGTAGCTGCACTCGAGCAGAAGTTGAAGGCGTTTGAGGATCGCAAGGGCAGCCAGCTTGCGGTGCTGATCGTGCCGACCACGCAGCCTGAAACCATCGAGCAGTACGCGCTGCGCGTGGTCGAGCAATGGAAGCTCGGACGCAGGAAGGTGGACGACGGCGCGTTGCTGCTGATCGCCAAGAACGACCGCAAGCTGCGGATCGAGGTCGGCTACGGCCTCGAGGGCGCACTGAACGACGCCACCTCGAAGCGGATCATTGACGAGATCATCACGCCGAAATTCAGGAGCGGCGATTTCGCTGGCGGCATTTCCGACGGCGCAGATCGCATCCTGAAGGTGATCGACGGCGAGCCGTTGCCCGCGCCAAAGCCCGAGGGCGAGCTGCCCGATCTCGGCTTCATCGGCGAGTACTTTCCATTTCTCCTGATCGTCGTGCTGGTCGGCGGCGGCATTTTCAGGGCGATCTTTGGGCGGTTGCTCGGTTCGCTTGTCGCCGGCGGCGGGGTCGCGTTCTTTATCTGGTTCTTCCTGGGTGCTTTGTCGATCGCCGCTATCGGCGGATTGATCGCCTTCGTCGTTACGATGATTGGTGACAGTATCGTATCATCCGGCGGCGGTGGCCGCGGCGGTTATGGCGGCGGATTCAGTTCCGGCGGGTCGAGCAGTTCGGGCGGCGGGTTCAGCGGAGGCGGCGGCAGCTTCGGCGGCGGCGGCGCATCGGGCAGTTGGTAGCCGAGAGCACAGCAATGGGTATCAAGCGCATCGGCAGACATCTTCTTCTTAACCGCTGGCGGGTCCGGCGCGCATTTCCGCGCCAGGCGCTCACCAACATCGAGAAGGCCATCAAGACCAGCGAGGCGCTTCATACCGGCCAGATCCGCTTCGCAGTGGAAGGCGCGCTTGATGGCGTTCCGCTGTTCAAGGACCAGTCGGCGCGTGCGCGCTCCATCGATGTGTTCGCGAATCTGCGGGTGTGGGACACCGAGAACAGCAACGGCGTTCTGATCTATCTGCTGCTCGCCGACCGCGATGTTGAAATCGTCGCCGACCGTGGCATCAACGAGAAAGTTCAGCAGGCGGAGTGGGAGGCGATCTGCCGCCTGATGGAAACGGAATTCCGTGCCGGAAATTTTGAGGGCGGAGTGCTGACGGGTGTTGCTGCCGTCACCAAACTGCTCGCGAAACATTTTCCGGCCAGCGGCGCGCCGCGCAACGAACTGCCGGACAAGCCGGTGGTGATGTAGTCCGCGCCGTTATTCTTCCGTCATCAGCCCGACATTGCCGCCTGCGGCGGCGGTGTTGATGGTCACCGTCTGTTCGGTGGCGAGGCGCGGCAGATAATGCGGGCCACCAGCCTTCGGTCCCGTTCCTGACAGTCCGTGCCCGCCGAACGGCTGCACGCCAACCACCGCGCCGATCATGTTGCGGTTGACGTAGATGTTGCCCACCGCCAGTCGCTCCACCACGGTCTCCACGGTGTCGTCAATGCGTGAATGAACGCCGAGCGTCAGACCGTAGCCGCTGGACGCGATGGCTTGCAGCACGCGCTCGAAATCCGCAGCCTTGTAGCGCACCACATGCAGGATCGGGCCGAACACTTCCTCGGCCAGTTGGTCTGCGCTCTTTAGTTCGAAGATATGCGGCGCGACGAAATGGCCGGATGCGGGTGCTTCTCCTGCAAAGTGAATGCGGGCGGTCTTCTTCATGCGGGCGATATGCGCGTCGAGGCGTTCCTTGGCCTCGGCGTCGATCACGGGGCCGACCTGCGTGGCCGGATCGCGCGGATCGCCGACGGTCAGTTCACGCGCCGCGCCTGCGATCATTTCGATCATGCGATCCGCGACATCGTCCTGCACGAACAGCAGCCGCAGCGCCGAACAGCGTTGACCGGCCGACCGAAAGGCCGACATCACCACATCGTCGGCGACCTGCTCGGGCAGCGCTGTCGCATCGACAATCATGGCATTGATGCCGCCGGTCTCGGCGATCAGCGGCACGATTAGGCCGTCTTTCGCGGCGAGGGTACGGTTGATAGATCGTGCGACGTCGGTGGAGCCGGTAAACACCACCCCGGCGATATGTGCGTCTGCGACCAAAGCTGCGCCGATCTTGCCGTCGCCCTGTACGAGATGGAGCACCGAGTCCGGAATGCCTGCTTCGTGCAACAGCGCCACGGCCTCTGCTGCGATGCGCGGGGTCTGTTCGGCCGGCTTGGCCACAACAGCGTTGCCCGCCATCAAGCAGGCCGCCACTTGCCCTATGAAAATCGCCAGCGGAAAGTTCCACGGCGAGATCGCCACCATGACGCCGCGCCCGCGTAATCGCAGCGTGTTGCTCTCGCCAGTCGGGCCGGGGAGAGAGAGGCCATCGCCGAACTGTTTGCGGCCTTCCATGGCGTAGTAGCGGCAGAAATCCACCGCCTCGCGGACTTCCGACACAGCATCGTCGATGGTCTTGCCGCCTTCGGTTTGTAGCAACGCGATGAAGCGCGGCATCCGGTGCTCCAGCAGTTCCGCTGCGCGTTCCAGCGCCGTGGCGCGAGTCTCTGCGGATGTTCGGCTCCAGAACGTAAAACCGGCGCGGACCAAGGCGACGGCAATCGCAGCGTCGTTTTCGGTCGCGTTGGTCACTGCGGCAGCTGGCAAGACTTCGCTGTCAACGGCTTGGAGCAGACTGTCCAGCGCCATGCGATCTCCGAATTCGATGCCGCGTGAATTGATGCGGGGCAGGTACAGCTCGCGGGGCAGCGGCAGGCGGGAATTGCGGGCCTGATCCGGTGCCCGGATCATTTGCTCCGGTCGTTCCAGCAACGCGGCGACTGGAATGCTGTCGTCCGCGGCCAAAGCAACAAAGGACGAGTTGGCACCGTTCTCCAGAAGCCGCCGGACCAGATAGGCCAGCAGATCGCGGTGGCTGCCGACCGGTGCGTAGGTGCGGCAGGCGAGTCCCGGTCTGTCCGTATGAAGCTGCGCGTAAAGCGCGTCGCCCATGCCGTGCAGGCGCTGAAATTCGAAGCCGTCATCGCCGCCTGCCAGTTCGGCAATCGTCGCCACCGACAGCGCATTGTGGGTGGCGAATTGCGGGAAAATGCGCGGGCGCAATGTGAGCAGCTTTCGCGCGCAGGCGATGTAGTTCAAGTCGGTCATCGCCTTGCGGGTGAAGACCGGATAGCCGTCGAGGCCGCGCTCCTGCGCGCGCTTGATCTCGGTGTCCCAATACGCGCCCTTCACAAGGCGCACGGTGATGCGGCGGTTGGTGTGCTCTGCGAGAGCATGAACGTGATCGATCATGGCTTCGGCTCGCTTCTGATAGGCCTGCACGGCGAGACCGAATCCGTCCCAGCCGTCGAGCGATGGGTCGGCAAACACCGCATCGATGACATCGAGCGACAGTTCGAGACGATCCGCTTCCTCGGCGTCGATGGTGAAGTTCATGTCATGTGCTTTGGCGCGACGGGCCAGATCGAGCGTCAGCGGCACCAGCTCAGTCATCACCCGCGAGCGGCTCAGTGCCTCATAGCGCGGATGCAGCGCGGAGAGTTTGACGGAAATTCCCGGGCGGTCCGGCAGCGCCTTGTCGCCCGCCGCAGCACCAATGGCCTCGATCGCGGAGGCATAGGACTCGAAGTAGCGCGCGGCATCGGCGGCGGTGCGTGCGCCTTCGCCGAGCATGTCGAACGAATAGCGATGGTGATGATGCGGGCTGTCGTCATTTGCCGCGCGCGCGAGTGCGGCTGCGATGGTTTCGCCGAGCACGAAATGATTGCCCATCAGGCGCATCGCCTGCCGGGTCGCGGCGCGCACGGCAGGAAGTCCGATCCGCTTGGCGATCAGGCCGATGGTGCCCTGCGGCGTTTCACCCGGCTGGATCACGCGCGCGGAAAGACCGAGCGCCCACGCCGATGCATTGACCAGCAGCGCATGGGATCGCGTCTTGTGATGCGCGAAATCGCCCTGGCCGAGTTTGTCTTCGATGAAGCGGTCGGCGGTGGCTGAGTCCGGCACGCGGAGCAGCGCTTCGGCCATCACCATCAGGGCGAGGCCTTCCTTGGTCGAAAGCGCGAACTCCCGCAGCATGTCCTCGACACCGCCGAAGCCGCCGTCATGTCCGCGCACCGCCCCGATCAGCCGCGTCGCCGTCGTGTCGATGCGGGCATTCTGTTCGGCGGACAGCAAAGGCATTGCCAGCAGGCGCGCGGCGATCTCGCTGTCGTCGGCTGCAAAGGGCGCTGAGAAGGGTTGGCCGGGGGCGGAGCGGTCGAGCATGGCGTCCTCTTGGGGTTTCCAAATTCTACATCCGATGCCTGCCGTGGATCGATAGACAAATTCGCCATTTTGCCTTACATAATTCGGTCTAAAGCGATGATTAATGGAAAAATGAGCGAGATTGACAAAATAGACCGGAAAATCCTCGATATCCTGCAGGCCGACGGGCGGATCGCCAATGTCGAACTGGCGGAGCGCATCGGGCTGTCGCCGACATCCATCGGCGAGCGCCTGAAACGGCTGCAGCGTGACGGGTTCATCGAGGGGTACGGCGCGCGGCTCAATCCGCACCGGCTGGGACTGGGCCTGCTAGTGTTCGTGGAGGTGCTGCTCGACAAGACCACGGCGGATGTCTTCGAGCGTTTCGCCGAAGCGGTGAGGCTCGCGCCGGAAGTGCTGGAGTGTCACATGGTGGCCGGCGGTTTCGACTATCTCGTCAAGGCGCGCGTCGCGGACATGACGGCGTATCGCCGGTTCCTCGGCGAGACGTTGCTGGCGCTGCCCGGTGTGCGCGAAACCCGGACCTATGCCGTCATGGAGGAAGTGAAACGCGACGCGCCGCTGCCGGTGTGATCGGCTGTTCACATGAATGTTGAACGGCCAGCTTAGCGGGCTGTTGATCGTGCGCGAAATCCGCCATAGTTCTGCGAAGCTGGCTTTTCAGGATCGCGCGTTGTTCCATCTCCCTTTCAGGTTCCGCAGCGTTGCAACAGCGGCGGTTGCGTTCGGAGTTGCGCTTGCGGCGCAGCCCGTGTCCGCCATGCAACTCACGCCGCAGCAAAGCGAACTCTACACATCGGTATCGACCAGTCCGCCGACGGCGGAGACCATGACAGTCTGCTACGGATTCGTGTGCCGCCGCCGCATCGAGCTTGATTTCACCGCTGCGGACCGCAAGGCGCTCGCCCAGATCATTGCGGCGGGCAAGGCCTCCGCGATCGCCGAGCGCGCCGCGATCCAGAAGGCGGTGATGTGGTTCGACCGCAAGGTAGGCCCGACGCTGGGCACCACCACGCGCATCGCCCGCGCCGATATCCGCAGCGGGGCGGATGCGAAGAATTTCGATTGCTGGGATTCGACCCGCAATGTGTCGAGCCTGCTGCTGGTGCTGCAGGAGTGGGGCCTGCTGAAGCACCACACCGTCGGCAATCCGCGCTATCGCGGCAACATCCTCGCGATGCAGTTGCCGCACAACACCGCGGTGATTGTTGAAAAGCAAAGCCGGATGGAATGGGCCGTCGATATGTGGACGACGCGCTACCTCCAGCCCCCCGACGTCATGCTCGTGGAGCAGTGGCTGAGGGAGGAGTGAGCCAACCGCAACCGCCTTTCAAAGCGATGTTTCCCGTCATGGCCGGGCTCGTCCCGGCCATCCACGTCTTCTGTGATGAAGAAGTAAGACGTGGATGCCCGGCACAAGGCCGGGGCATGATGGTGGAGACACGTGCAAATGGTTGCCACTCACGCCTGCGCGGGCGTCTTCTTCACCTTTGCCCAGTACCTGTCACGCAGATGACGCTTCACCAGCTTGCCGGTGGGCGTGCGCGGCAGTTCGGCTTCGAAATCCACGCTCTTCGGGCATTTGATCGGCGACAGGTGCTTGCGGCAGAACAAAATCAGTTCGGCCTCGAGTTCCTTGCCGGCGCGTGACATGTCGTGTGGCTGGACCACAGCCTTGACCTCTTCGCCCATTTCCTCGTTCGGAACGCCGAACACCGCGACATCCGCCACTGCCGGGTGCGAGATCAGCACGTCCTCTGTTTCCTGCGGGTAGATATTTACCCCGCCGGAAATGATCATGTAGGCCTTGCGGTCGGTGAGATAGAGGAAACCGTCGTTGTCCAGGTACCCGACATCGCCGAGCGTCGACCAGCCGCGGTCGTTGTAGGCGCTCCGCGTCTTGCTGGCGTCGTTGTGATAGGCGAATTGAGGGCCCCCGGCGAAATACACCGTGCCGGTTTCGCCGACTGGCAGTTCGTGTCCATCGTCGTCGAGAATCTTGAGTTCGCCGACGACGGCGCGGCCGACGGTGCCGCGATGTGCCAGCCAGTCTTTCGAGGTGGAGACGGTGACGCCGTTGCCCTCAGAACCTGCGTAATACTCGATCAGCACTGGCCCCCACCAGTCGATCATCTTCGCCTTGACGTCGGCGGGGCAGGGCGCGGCGGCGTGAACGGCGCCCTTGAGCGATGAGACGTCGTATTTCGCGCGTACGTCGTCCGGCAGCTTGAGCATGCGCACGAACATCGTCGGCACGAGTTGCGACTGCGTTGCCTGGTGTTTTTCAACCAGCGCTAAGAATTCCTCGGCGTCGAACGATTCCATGACGATCGAGGTGCCGCCGAGCGCGCCGCACATCATGTTGAAGCGCAGCGGAGCCGCGTGATAGAGGGGCGCGGGCGACAGATACACGCTGGTCTCGTTCATGCCGCACATGGTCGAGCAGAGCAGCTTGAGCAGCGGATTGGGCACCAGGATGGACGGCTCGGTGAGCGGGCGCTTGATGCCCTTGGGTCGCCCGGTGGTGCCGGATGAATACAGCATGTCGTAGCCGGCGGATTCGTCGGCGATCGGCGTCGCGGGCTGGGCCGCAAGCGCATCATCCCATGACTTGAACCCGCCCTGCGCCGCGCCGGTGATGAAGAAATGCGGCGTGCCCGGCGCGTTGCTGAGCAGCGGCGCGATCGAGCCAATGCATTTCGGCGAGGTGATGACGACCTTGGCGCCGCAATCCTTGACGATGTAGGCGATCTCGTCGGCGGTGAGATAGCGGCTGATGGCCGTGTAATAGAGTCCGCTGCGCTGCGCCGCCCAGCAGATCTCCATAAAGGCGATGGTGTTCTCCATCAGCAGCGCGATGTGATCGCCCTGCTTCAGGCCGAGCGAACGAAACAGATGCGCGCCCTGATTGGAGCGGCGGTCGAGATCGCGGTAGGTGATGGCGTCGCCGCTGCCGGCCATCTGATAGGCGATCTTGTCGGGTGTCGACTGGGCGTGAATCGATGGATGAGACATAGAGCTCCCTGGGCGTTTCCTCGGTGTTACGATGCTCCGGCGGCTTGTGCCGCTCGTTGGCTGAGCTTTGAAAAGTCCGGCGCGGCGGTTGATGAGTCGCCGGCACAAAAAAAGGCGGGTGATGAACCCGCCCTTTCAAAAGCCGTTGTTACAGCCTTTCGATGATGGTGACGTTGGCCATGCCGCCGCCTTCGCACATGGTCTGGAGACCGTAGCGCTTGTTGCGCTGCCTCAGTGCGTTGACCAGCGTCGTCATCAGCTTGGTGCCGGAGCCGCCGAGCGGATGGCCGAGCGCGATGGCGCCGCCATTGACGTTGAGCCGCGACGGGTCGGCGCCGGTGTCCTTGAGCCATGCGGTCGGGACCGAGGCGAAGGCTTCGTTGACCTCGAACAGATCGATGTCGTCGATCTTCATTCCGGCCTTCTTCAGCGCGCGGTGGGTCGCGGGCAGTGGCGCTTCCAGCATGATGATCGGATCGCCGCCGATCATGGTCATGTGATGAATGCGCGCCAGCGGCGCGATGCCGAGCGCCTTCAGGCCCTTCTCGTTGACGATCATGACGCCGGACGCGCCGTCGCAGATCTGGCTGGCGCTGGCGGCGGTGAGCTTGCCGTTCTCGGCAATCGTCTTGACGCCGCGGATACCGTCGATGGTCGCATCGAAGCGAATGCCTTCGTCGATGTTGTGGGTGTCGGTCGAGCCATCAGCGCGGGTGATCTCGAGCGGAACGATCTCGTCCTTGAACGCGCCGGCCTGCGTTGCGGCAATGGCCTTCTGATGGCTCTGGTAGGAATACTGATCGAGGTCTTCCTTCGCGAGGCCGTACTTCTCCGCCATCATTTCAGCGCCGGTGAACTGGCTGAACTGGATGTTCGGATATTTCGCCTGGATGTTTGGGCTGTAGTAGTTGCCGAAGCCGTTCTTCGCAGCCAGCGTGGCTGGAAGTCCCATCGGCACGCGGGTCATGCCTTCGACGCCGGCGGCGATCACGATGTGCATCGAACCGGCCATCACAGCCTGCGCCGCGAAGTGCAGCGCCTGCTGCGACGAGCCGCACTGGCGATCGACCGAGGTGCCGGGCACGCTTTCCGGAAGCTTCGAGGCCATCACGGCATTGCGGGCGACGTTGTTCGACTGTTCACCGGCCTGCATGACGCAACCCATAATAACGTCTTCGACCTGGGCGGGATCGACGCCGGTGCGATCGACCAGCGAATCCAGCACCGAGGCAGCGAGATCGACCGGATGCCAGCCGGCGAGGCGGCCTCCCTTGCGTCCCCCTGCGGTCCGGGCGGCGGCGACGATATAGGCTTCAGCCATGGCGGTGCTCCCTGTTGGCTTGTTTTCGGTTGGGCGCGATAAAAGCACGGCGCGAGATTTAGTCAATCGGTCAATTAACTCTTGAGCGCGACCCGATCATCAGGTTAGCTGGCGGCTCACAATGTCCTCGAGACCGCGCATGTCACCGACCTTGACCGCCAAAGCGCCGCGCCGGCCGCCATCGAAGCAGGTTCCTGACAAGGACACCGCGCCGATGAATGCGACCGCGGCGAAATTGCTGGTGGCCGCGGGCGATCTCATGATCGAGCGGAACTCGACCGAGGTGT
Organism: Afipia massiliensis; assembly: GCF_014203115.1. Taxonomy (GTDB): domain Bacteria; phylum Pseudomonadota; class Alphaproteobacteria; order Rhizobiales; family Xanthobacteraceae; genus Afipia; species Afipia massiliensis. Next base: position 510,950 of record NZ_JACHIJ010000003.1, read on the forward strand.
CGCTGAGCGAAATCGCGCAGAAGTCAGGCGTGAACGCCGCGCTGGTGAAGTATCACTTTGGCAACAAGGATGGTCTGTTGCTGGCGTTGCTGGCGCGCGATGCCGCTTCGGAAATGGCCAATCTGGCCTTCGTGCTCGATCAGCCTATTTCGCCGACGGAAAAGATGCGGCGGCATATCGCCGGCATTATTAATGCCTATTACCGCGTGCCGTATCTGAGCCGGCTGATTCATCTGCTGTTGCATCAGGGCAGCGAGGAGACGTCGAAGGAAGTCCATCGCTTTTTCATCAACCCGCTGTTCGATTTCGTGCGCGGGCTGCTCGAACAGGGCGTTGAGGCGGGTGAATTCCGCAAGGTCGATCCGGCGCTGTTCTACATCAGCCTCAACGGCGCGTGCGACAACCTGTTCTACGGCCGCCAGATGAATGCGCGGTTCCTCGGATCGAAAGGCATTACCGACGAGGTGCGGCGTCAGTATATCGGCCACATGACGACGCTGTTTCTCGGCGGATTGCTGACCGACAAGGCTGGCATGCCGTCGGACATGGAGAGACCGTCCACCGCCAAGACATGATAAGACAAGGCCACATCAAATAAGCAGCGCGCCTGAATTTCTGCCAAGCCGGATCCGGCGCGCAACAAGAAGACTTGAGTTCGGGAGAGAAACACAATGAAGGATCGTTCGGCGGCAACAGGTCCGCTGCGTGGCGTGCGCGTGGTTGAATTCGCCGGCATCGGACCGGGGCCGTTCGCCTCGATGCTGCTATCCGACATGGGTGCGGACGTGGTGTCGATCGCGCGACCCGGACAAGGCAAACGCGATGTGCGGGATTTCGTCAATCGCGGCCGCCGCGTCATCGAGCTCGATCTGAAGAATCCGGCTCACATTGCTCAAGCGCTCGATCTGATTGCAGCAGCGGATGTGCTGATCGAAGGCTTCCGGCCGCAGGTGATGGAGCGGCTCGGCCTCGGGCCGGACGTTGTACTCAAGCGCAATCCAAAGCTGGTCTATGGCCGCATGACCGGCTGGGGCCAGGAAGGTCCGCTGGCGCAGGCGGCGGGTCACGACATCAATTACATCGCCATCACCGGCGCGCTCGATTCATTCCGCGCCGCCAACGGTGAAACCGTCTCCCCGCTCAATCTTGTCGGCGATTACGGCGGCGGCGCGCTGTATCTCGTCGTTGGCGTCCTCGCGGGCGTCATCGAGGCGCGCGCCTCCGGCAAGGGCCAGGTTGTGGATGCCGCGATGTGCGACGGCGTCTCGAGCATGCTGACCATGTTCCACAGCATGAAGGCGACCGGGCGCTGGACCGATGAGCCGCGCACCAATCTGCTCGACGGCGGCGCGCCGTTCTATCGCACCTACGAGTGCAAGGACGGCGGCTTCATGGCCATCGGCGCGTTGGAGCCGCAGTTCTATGCGGAGTTGCGCAAGCTCGCGGGGCTCGACGAGGAATGTTACGACGCGCAGATGGACCGCAAGGGCTGGCCAAATCTGCATGAGAAAATGACTGCGCTGTTCAAGAGCAAGACGCGCGATGAATGGGCGGCGATTCTGGAAGGATCGGATGCCTGCGCCGCCGCCGTGCGCGGCCTGTTCGATGCGCCGTCACATCCGCATCTCGCCGCGCGCCAGACCTTCCTCAATGTCGATGGTCATGTGCAGCCGGCGCCCGCGCCGCGCTTCTCGCGCACGCCATCAAACATTCAGGGATCGCCGGCCGTGCCGCCGGTCGATGCCGCCGAAATCCTTTCGCAGTGGTCGCAGGCGGCCACCGCGAAAGCGTCCTGAAGTCTTTACGACTTAACAATCCGTCATCTAAGGAAAACGACTTATGCAGCTCAAGGATGTTTCAGTACTCATCACCGGCGGCGGCTCAGGCTTGGGCGCGGCAACCGCACGCGCGATGGCCGCAAAGGGCGCGAAGGTTGCCGTCATCGACATGAACAAGGAAGGCGCCGAGAAGGTCGCCGCCGAGATCAAGGGGCTCGCGCTGGTCGGCGACGTGTCGGAAGAAGCGCCGGTCAAGGAAGCCATCGCGAAGGCAGAAGCCGCGCACGGCACCATCCGCGTGCTGGTGAACTGCGCCGGCATCGGCGGCGCGGTGAAGACCGTCGGCAAGAACGGCGCCTATCCGCTCGATCATTTCTCGCGCATCATCAAGGTCAACCTGATCGGTTCGTTCAATTGCATCCGGCTCGTCGCCGAGCGCATGCAGACCGCACCGCCTATCGGTGAAGAGCGCGGCGTGTGCATCAACACCGCCAGCGTTGCCGCTTTTGACGGCCAGATCGGCCAGGCGGCCTATTCGGCGTCGAAGGGCGGCATCGTCGGCCTGACGCTGCCGGTGGCGCGCGATCTCGCCTCGCTCAACATCCGTGTCATGACCATCGCGCCGGGCCTGTTCCTGACTCCGTTGCTGATGGGCCTGTCGGAAGAAGCGCAGAAGAGCCTCGGCGCGCAGGTGCCGCATCCGGCGCGTCTCGGCGATCCGAGCGAATACGCCCAACTCGCGGTCGCGATTGTCGAGAACCCGATGCTCAACGGCGAAACGATCCGCCTCGACGGCGCAATCCGCATGGCGCCCCGGTAGCGCCATGACTGCAGCGCCTCTGCTTGTCGAGCATGCCGACGGTGTGGACTGGGTGACCCTCAATCGCCCGGACAGCCTGAACGCGCTCGACGATCAGTTGGTTGATGCATTGAGTCAGTACTTCGGCGATCTGGCGCGCAACAAGCGTACCCGGATCGTCGTGCTGAAAGGCGCGGGCCGGGCGTTTTGCGCCGGCCTCGATCTCAAGGAGGCGATGAGCCGGCGTCCGCCTGGTGCGCCGCCGGCCAGCGTCGCCGATGCGCTCGATCACCAGCGCTCGATCGCGGACATCGTGATGCTGATGCGGCGCTGTCCGCAGCCGATCATCGCGCTGGTGCAGGGTGCGGCCTCCGGCGGCGGTTTCGCGCTGGCGCTCGCGGCCGACATCCGCATCGCCGCAAAGTCGGCGCGGATGAACTGCGCCTTCATTCGTCTGGGTCTCGGCGGCTGCGACATCGGCACCAGCTATTTCCTGCCGCGCCTCGTTGGCGTGTCGGTGGCGTCGGAATTGATTTTGACCGGACGCTTCATCCATGCGGATCGTGCGCATGCCGTTGGCCTTGTGTCCGAAGTCGTCGACGACAGCGAGCTTGATGCTGCGGCTGCGCCGTATATCGAATCCATGCTGGCGGCATCCCCGCTCGGCCTGCGGCTCTCCAAGGAGTGCCTCAACATGAGCGTGGATGCGTCGTCCATCGAGGCCGTGATCGCGATGGAAGACCGCAATCAGGTGCTGACGTCCCGATCCGAGGATTTTAAGGAAGGCGTGCGCGCCTTTCTGGAGAACAGGAAGCCGATCTACCGCAATATGTAATTGCGAACGAACAAACAGAAGGCCTCACAAGAGGCCACGTTCAAGGGAGAAGCGAAGTGAACGCGGAGACGGCAGCAGTGCTAACGAAGCCCGCATTCCGGAAGATCAACTGGTTGCCGCGTGACATCGCGGTGGACCGTCGGTCCGATGGCGTGATCGTTCTGAAGTCCCGTATTCCGCTCGATCCGTATGAGCTTCACATTCCGGCCTCGCTGGCGAAATGGGCGGCCGAGCGCCCCGATCATATCTGGCTGGCGCAGCGCCGTGGTCCCGAGCGGCAATGGCACAAGGTGTCTTACGGCGCGGCGAAGCGCACCGTCGATGCGCTGACGCAGGCGCTGCTCGATATGAAAATTCCGGATGGGCGTCCGGTGGCGATCCTGAGCGGCAATTCCATCGAGCACGCGCTGATGACGCAGGCGGCGATGCAGGCGCGGGTTCCGGTAGCGCCGGTGTCGCCTGCGTATTCGCTGATGAGCCAGGATCACGCCAAGCTGAAATTCCTGTTCGGCCTCGTGAAGCCCGCCGTGGTGATGGTGCAGGATGGCGCGGTCTTCGAAAAGGCGCTCGCCGCACTCGATCTTACCGGCATCACGGTGATCCACGTCGATCGCGCGGCCGCCAGCATCAAGAGCGCGGCCTATGCCGATCTCGCGGCGACGCCGGTGACGCCAGCGGTCGCGGCATCGATTGCGCAGATCACGCCGGACAGTGTCGGCAAGCTGCTGTTCACGTCGGGCTCCACGGGAATGCCAAAGGCCGTTATCAACACCCAGAAGATGATGTGCGCCAACGCCCGCATGATGATGCAGGTGCGGCCGCGCCCTGATGACGCGCCGGACGGAATCTATCTCGACTGGATGCCGTGGAATCACACCATGGGCGGCAATGCGCTGTTCAATGTGGCGCTGACCGAGGGCGGTACGCTTTATATCGACGACGGCCGTCCGGTGCCGGGTCAGTTCGAGGAAACACTGCGCAACCTGCGCGAGATTTCGCCGACCTATTACGCCAACGTTCCGGCGGGCTACGCGGCGCTGGCGGCGGTGATGGAAAAGGACGACGCGCTGTGCCGCTCGTTCTTCAAGAATCTCGGGCTGGTTGCTTACGGCGGCGCGCGTCTGCCGGACGATCTCTATGACCGGATTCAGGCGCTGGCGATCCGCACCACCGGCGAGCGCTTTGTGTTCTATACGGGCTGGGGTTCGACCGAGACCGCGCCGACCTCCACCGGCACTTATTGGGACACCGAGCGCGTCGGCCTGATCGGCCTGCCATTTCCCGGCGTCGAGCTGAAGCTGGTTCCGACAGGGCCGAAATACGAACTGCGCCTGCGCGGCGTCAATGTCACGCCCGGCTACTATGGGCGCCCCGATCTCACCGAAGCCGCATTCGATGACGAAGGTTTCTATTGCATCGGCGATGCCGGTGTATTCGTCGATCCGGAAGATCCGACGCAGGGCCTGATTTTCTCCGGCCGTGTGGTCGAAGACTTCAAGCTGACGACCGGCACCTTTGTACAGGTCGGCTCGCTACGCACCGATGCGATCGCTGCGGCGTCGCCGGTGGTGCAGGATGCACTGGTCGCAGGACAAGACCGTCCGTTTATCGGTCTCTTGGTGTGGCCCAATCTCGACGCCTGCCGCCGCTTGATCGGCGATATGGACGCCTCGATGGACACGGTGGTGAATCATCCCAAGGTGCGTGCGCATCTGCGCGACGGCCTGCTGGCGCACAACAAGGCCAGCGGCGGATCGAGCAGCATGAGAATCGCGCGCGCGATGCTGATGGCCGAGCCGCCCTCCATCGACGGTAATGAACTCACCGACAAGGGCTACATCAACCAGCGGGCGGGGCTTGAGCGCCGCGCCGCGCTTGTCGAACAGCTTTATGCAGACCAGCCGGGACCGGACGTCATCGTTCTCGGATAACTTTCACGTTCACAACACGAGTCAAAACCAGATGAACTTTGAATTCTCGGAAGACCAGAAGCAATTGCGCGATCAGGCGCGGCGCTACCTCACTGAGCAATCGCCGCCGAAAGCGGTGCGCGCCGTGCTGGAAGGCAACGCGCTCTACGACAAGGCGCTGTGGAAGGGCCTCGCCGAGATGGGTTTCCTCGGCGTCGCGATCCCGGAGGAATTCGGCGGCGCGGGCGCGGGGTATCTTGAGCTTTGCGTGATCGCCGAGGAAATCGGCCGCGCGCTGGCTCCGGTGCCGTTCTCGTCGACGATCTATCTCGCCGCGGAAGCGATCATGCTCGCCGGCAGCGATGCGCAGAAAGCGAAGTGGCTGCCGAAGATCGCGTCGGGCGAAGCCATCGGTACGCTGGCGCTGTTCGAGGGCGTCGGCAATCCGTCGCACAAGGCAATCAAGGTCAGCGCGTCGCAGGGCGCGGTGTCCGGCACCAAGACGCCGGTGGCGGACGGCGCGATTGCGGATTTCGCCATCGTCGCAGCGCGCACCGGCTCGACCGGACGCGAAGCCGACATCGGGTTGTTCATCGTCGAACTCAATGGCGACGGCGTGACACGCAAGCCTCTCGCCAATCTCGATCAGGCGCACGGCCAGGCCGAGATCACGTTCGATCGCGCCAAGGCGGAGCCGCTTGGCGCCGCCAGCGAAGGCTGGAGCATCCTGACGCGTGTGCTCGACCGCGCGGCGGTGCTGATGGCGTTCGAGCAGGTCGGCGGCGCAGACCGCGCGCTGGAGATGGGCCGGGACTACGCGCTCGACCGCGTCGCGTTCGGCCGCCCGATCGGATCGTTCCAGGCGGTGAAGCATATTCTCGCCGACATGTATGTCTCGGCGACGCTGGCGCGTTCCAATTGCTACTACGGCGCGTGGGCGCTTTCGACCGACGCCGGTGAACTGCCGGAAGCGGCGGCGACCGCCCGCATCAGCGCGACGCAGGCGTTCCAGCACTGCTCCAAGAACAACATCCAGGTGCATGGCGGCATGGGCTTCACCTGGGAGTTCGACTGCCATCTGTATTACCGGCGCGCCAATGTGCTCGCGCTGACGCTCGGAAGCCTGACCTACTGGGAAAACCAGTTGATCGACCGCATGCGCTTCCGCAACGCTTCTTAAGAAGGATCATTCACATGAATTTCGATGACACCCCGCAGGAAGCCGCGTTCCGCGCTGAAGCCCGTGCCTGGATTCAGGCCAACGCGCCGAAAGAATTCGAAGCCGAACTGTCGCAGCCGACCGTCGGCCGCATCAAGCTGAAAAACCGCGACATCCTGGAGGAATCCAAGAAGTGGCAGAAGAAGAAGGCCGCCGCCGGCTGGGCCTGCCTGCACTGGCCGAAGGAATTCGGCGGCCGTGGCGCGACGCCGATCGAACGCGTGATCTGGCAACAGGAAGAAGGTTTCTACGGCAAGCTGGAGGGCGTGTTCCTGATTGGGCAGGGCATGTGCGGGCCGACCATGATGGCGTTCGGCAGCGATGCCGACAAAAAGAAGTATCTGCCGCCGCTCGCTTCCGGCGAACACGTCTGGTGCCAGCTGTTCTCCGAGCCGTCCGCGGGCTCCGACGTCGCCGGCCTGCGCACCCGCGCGGAAAAGAAGGGCGACGACTGGATCATCAACGGCCAGAAGGTCTGGACCACCGGCGCGCATTTCTCCGATTACGGCATCGTCATCACGCGTACCGATCCGACCCAGCCCAAGCACAAGGGCCTGACGATGTTCTGGCTCGACATGAAATCGCCGGGCGTCGTGGTCAAGCCGATCAAGCAGGCCAACGGCCAGTCGGAGTTCAACGAGGTCTATTTCACCGATGTGAAGATTCCGGACTCGCAGCGCCTCGGCAAGGTCGGCGACGGCTGGAACGTGTCGCTGACTACGCTGATGAACGAGCGCATGTCGATCGGCGCGCGGCAGTCGACCGGCTTCCCGGAGTTGTTCGCCTTCTGCAACGACCTGATGCTGGAAGATGGTCCCGCCATCGACGACAAGAACGTGCGCTCGAAGCTCGCAGGCTGGGCGGTTAAGGCCAGCGGTCTCAAGTACACCAGCTATCGTTCGATCTCGGCGCTGTCGCGCGGCGAGCGGCCGGGTCCGGAAAATTCCATCGGCAAGCTCGTGGCCGGCACGATGCTGCAGGACATCGCGATGTTCGCGATGGATCTTCAGGGCGCGTCCGGCGCGCTGACCGATGCGGACAGTCCGTCCGTCGCCGGCCAGTTCCAGTCGATCCTGCTGCGCTCGCCGTCGGATCGCATAGCAGGTGGTACCGACGAAATCCTCCGCAACATCATCGCGGAGCGCGTGCTAGGCTTGCCGGGTGACATCCGCGTCGACAAGGATGTCCCCTTCAACGCGATTCCGACCAAAGGGCGCTGAGAGCCATGCTTGCCCAACCCGACAGCCGCGACATCGACGTCGTGGAGAAGCTCCTGGCCGCGCGGTATTCCTGCCGCGCGTTCAAACCGGAGGCTGTGCCGCGCGCGACCATCGAACGCGTGCTGAGCGCTGCGCAGAAAACCGCGTCGTGGTGCAACAGCCAGCCGTGGCAAGTTACGATCTTCTCCGGCGATGCGGTGAAGACATTCGGCGAGGCGATGTACAGGGCGGCGAGCGAACGCGCGCCGCCTGTCACCGATTTCGAGTTCCCGCGCGAGTACAAAGGCGTCTATCTCGATCGCCGCCGCGAAAGCGGCTTCCAGCTCTACAATGCGCTCGGCATCCAGCGCGGCGACAAGGCGGCGTACAACAAGCAGATGCTGGAGAACTTCCGCTTCTTCGGCGCGCCGCATGTGGCGATCATCACCAGTGATGAGGCGCTTGGCATCTACGGCGCGATCGATTGCGGCGGCTATGTCGGCAACTTCATGCTCGCGGCGCAGGCTGCGGGTCTTGCGACCATTCCGCAGGCGGCGCTGGCCGGACACGCCGACGTGGTGCGCAAGCATCTCGGCGTCGGCGAGGACCGCCGCGTGGTTTGTGGCATTTCGTTCGGCTATGCCGATGCAGCACATCTCGCCAACAGCTATCGCACCAACCGCGCGAGCATTCCGGAGGCGGTGACCTTTATCGGCGAATAAGTTCGCTAGAAGGAAGTTGCGATGGCCGACATGAAGGCGACCGATGACGCGGCGGCGACCGAGCAGATTCGCCGCGTCATCACGCGTTACGCCACGGCCTGGGCCGCCGGCGACTTTCCGACGATCCGCGACTGCTATCACGAGCAGTTCACGCTCTACTATGTCGGCAACAATCCGCTGTCCGGCGTGCACAAGGGCAAAGCCGCGGCCCTGACGGTGCTGGAAGAATTCCGCAAGCGCACGCGCCGCAAGCTGCTCAGTGTCGATCACATTATGGCCGGTCCGGAGCGCGGCGCGGTTTTGGCTAGCGAGCAATTCAGCCATGACGGCAAGACCACGGACGTGCAGCGGCTGCTTGTGTATACGATCCGCGAGAACCGGCTCCATGAGTGCTGGGTCTACGATCAGGATCAGGCCCTGATCGATCAATTGCTGTCGCAAGGAGCGCCATGACCGAACAGCCGCTCGCAAAGAAGTTCGTCGATGTGCTCGGCCACCGCATGGCCTATCACGAGCGCGGCGAGGGCGCGCCGATCCTGTTCCTGCACGGCAATCCGACCTCGTCCTATCTCTGGCGCGATGTCATTCCCGAACTTGAAGGTCAGGGCCGCCTGATCGCGCCTGACCTGATCGGCATGGGCGATTCCGGCAAGCTGCCGGATGTGAAGCCTGACACCTATCGCTTCATCACTCACCGCGATCATCTGTGGGCTTTCATTGATGCCGTGATCGGCCCGAGTGAGAAAGTCCTGCTGGTGATTCACGACTGGGGCTCGGCGCTCGGTTTCGACTGGGCCAACCAGCACCGCGACCGCGTGCGCGGCATCGTCTACATGGAAGGCATCGTACGGCCGGTCGCTGGGTGGGACGAGTGGAGCGAGGCTGCGACGCCGGTGTTCCAGGGCTTCCGCTCCGACAAGGGCGAGCAGATGATCCTCGACCGCAACCTGTTCATCGAGCGGGTGCTGCCGGGGTCGGTGCTGCGCAAGCTGTCGGACGCCGAGATGACGGAATACCGCAAGCCGTTTCTCAACCGCGAAGATCGCTGGCCGACGCTGACATGGCCGCGCCAGATTCCCATTGGCGGTGAACCCGCCAACGTGGTTGCGATCGTCGACGCCTACGCCAAGTGGATGGCGGAGAACGATGTCCCGAAGTTATTCGTCAATGCCGAGCCCGGCGCGATCCTGATCGGCAAGGTGCGTGAGTTCTGCCGCGGCTGGAAAAACCAGACCGAAGTGACCGTTCCCGGTAGCCATTTCATCCAGGAAGATTCCGGGCCGGCCATCGGCCGCGCCATCGCGGGCTGGATCGAGGACAAGCGGGTTTAGGCTTCGAACGCTGCCTCCCTGTCTGCCTTTGCCGAATCATCGGTTGATTCGCGCGTCGTCTGCCCGGTTCCATCTCTCTAACATTCAATGAACGCGCGGACGAACCGGGGCGCGTGGTTAACCCTGCGTTAGGAATTTGCATTGCATCTTCCAAAACGTAGTGGCGCATGATTTTTCCGCCAAGCCGCCCATACCGGCGGATCATGTGCTGGGGAGATTTCCAATGTTATCCAGCCGCGAAGCCTTTGAGAACGATGTCTGCCCGGTGGGCGACGAAATGCTCGGAAGCCTGTACCGAGCGAGCGAACATGGCCTTCCTCAGCTTGTGGAATCGGTATCGTCGGACGTCAGGGCCATGCTGGCGCTGTTCTGCTACAAGCGCGCGCATCTGCATGGCATGAGCCTTGCGATCGCCGCGACCTGCACGGAGCGTGATCTGGTGGAGCAGGGCGGCATCGTCGGGTCGACGCTGTTCGCGATGTCGCGGGAAGCGCCCTCGGCGACACCATCTGCATCCTCTTATGGCAGCCGCCGCAACATCACGCTGTCGACCAAGCCGCTCAGCACGTTCGCCCCGATCGCCGATGACCTCGACGACGACAGCGAACTCGCGGCGATGCCGGCATAAGCCATCCCTTGCCGCCGCTTCCTCACGCGGCGGAACTTGTCGTCCGGCCAGATGGAATTTCGCGTTAGCCCTGACGCGGCCCGCGCATCATTTTCAGCGCGTCCTCGACATGTCGCCAGTCCTTGGCCAGCTCAAGCTTGCCTTCCGCCTCGCACTCGGTTGCCCTCTGCGCGGCCTCCGCAATCGCCCGAGGACCATGCGCCTCCATCAGTTGCCGCGCATAGTCATGAATTTCCATTTCCCGCATGGCGTGGTGCTCCCTCGCTCAAGGCTGTTGAAGCATTGACGCCTGACGCGGCTGGTTGGTTCCAGATTATTGGTCGCTGACGATGGAACCGGGCGGAAGTTCCCCAACAAGTTCAGGAAGTCCGAACCGCCGCCGCGCCATCCCGCATTCCGGATCGCCCGGCATGCAGGTGCGGCAGACCTCGGGCCGCACGTCATAAATTCCACATGCGGTCGCGACGCCGACCTTGCCGGTGAGCGCGGTACAGCGGTCGCCGTCGCAGCGCATGCCGGACAGCCGGTCGTTGACAAATTTTTCGGGAATGAGATCGAGCGCGTCGTCGTCTTCCACCGTGAAGCGCGGCCAGTTGCTCGAATAAGAGCAGCAAGCGCCGCAGCTTTGGCAGGGATTGTCGGTTGCGGTCATGACATCAGCGCTCGCGCACGTTGTTGAGCGAAAAGCTCTGCATCCACTTCGCCCGTAACGCGGCCCGCCGCTCGGGATATTTTTCGTCGAGAAACTCGGCGTCGGTCATGCGATCGATCCGGAAGCTGCGAAAATCCTGTCGCAGCTCGCACCAGGCCGCCAGCAACCGGACGGTTTCGAGATAGCCGACCGCGATCGGCCAGACCGTGCGCTTGCTGTCGCGGCCCTGCTCGTCGCGGTAGTGCAGCAGGATTTTCTTGCTGGCATAGATATGCGCGCGCAATTGCGTCATATCGATGCTCTCCGGCGGCAGGTCCCATTTCGGCGGCGTCCCACTGGCGGGTTCGAGCGCCAGCGGCTGCAACCGTTCCGGGACGGTGTCGACGATCTTGGCGATCAGGTCCTGCGCCGCCTTCGCCAGCACCGGATCGGCCCGGCCTGCGACCCACTGCGCGCCCAGAACCGCCGCCTCGATCTCGTCCGGCGTCAGCATCAGCGGCGGCATGTCGAAGCCTTTTTCCAGCACATAGCCGGTGCCGGCCTCGCCCCGGATCGGGACGCGCTGGCCGATCAGGGTAGCGATGTCGCGGTAAATCGTGCGCTTGGAGGTTTCCAGTTCCCTGGCGATGGCCTCGGCGGTCAGCGGCTTGCGGGTGCGCCGGAGCACCTGGATGATCTGGAACAGCCGGTCGGCGCGCCTCATTCGCGGTCTCTTAGCCTTGGCCAGGGGCCGGTTTGCTGACAGTATGGTGGCAGCAGGGGGTATCTACAAACACGCATCTTTTCAACGCGCAAAGGATGCCCCCATGATCACCCTGTACGGCTTTGGCCCCGGCTTCGGCCTCCCTGAAATCAGCGCCTACGTCACCAAGACCGAGGTCCAGCTCAAGATGGCGGGCCTCGCTTATGTCAAGCAGCAGGCGATGCCGGACCATTCGCCGAAGGGGCAGTTGCCTTATATCGACGACGGCGACGCGCAGGTGGCCGATTCCACCTTCATCCGCCTGCATCTCGAAAAGACTTATGGCTTCGATTTCGACGCGGTGCTCGACGAGCGCCAGCGGGCGGAAGCCTGGGCGATCGAGCGGATGATCGAAAATCATTTCAACTGGGCGTCAGGTTATGCGCGCTGGTTGATCCCTGAGAATTTCGCGAAGGGACCGGCGCATTTCTTCGACGGAGCGCCCGAGAACATTCGCGATGCACTGCGCGAAGATGTGCGCGGCCGGGTCGCGGACACCATGCGGATCGCGGGGCTGGCTCGCCATACGCCGGAGGAAATCACCGAGCTTGGCGTGCGCTCGCTGTCCGCGTTGTCGATGCTGCTCGGCTGGAAGCCTTACCTGATGGGCGAACGTCCCAGCGGCGTGGACGCGACCGCTTTCGCCGCGCTGGCCGGCCTGCTGACACCGTTCTTCGATTCCCCGCTGCGTCAGCACGCGCTGGAGTTCTCCAATCTCGTCGCTTACGTCGATCGCATGATGGCGCGGTACTATCCGGAGCATGCGTGGCAGCGCGTGGAAGCAGTGGCGGCCTGACGGAGCACTCGCCGTCAGTGCGAGGAGCGGAGCGACGAAGTAATCCAGTTCTCTTTGACATCGCCGCTTAAAGGTCTGGATTGCGTCGCTTCGCTCGCAATGACGAGTTTCAGGTCGTCGTCCGCAATTTCAACAGCGCCACCTCCGCCTCAAGCTCGGCGATGCGCTCATCCCGGGCAGCGATGGCCGTCGCGACATCGGCGGCATCGAACTTCATAGGAATGTGCTGCGGGCAGTTGCTGTCCCATGCTGTGATCTTGAACAGGATCGCCTGTTCAGGCTTGGCCTTGTAATCCTTCGGCATCAGCGAGGTCGTCAACGCCGCATCGTCCTCGACCACGCGCGCCTCGCCCCAGATCTTGATCCGGCGGCGATTGACATAGTCGATCAGGAAAATATACGCCTTCGGGTTCTCGCTGAGATTGCCCTGCGTGATATATTGCCGGTTGCCGCGATAATCCGCGAAGGCCAGCGTGGTCTTGTCGAGAATTTTGATGAAGCCCGGCGGGCCGCCGCGATGCTGGATGTAGGGCTGACCGTCGGCGTTCGCCGTCGCCAGGAAGAAGCTGGTCTGCTCGCCGATAAAGGCGGCGAGGGACGGGTCGATCTCGGTGCGAAAACCGCCGCCGTCTTCCATATGCGCGTAGCCACCGCGCGAGCCCTTGCGGGCCTGAATGGCCTTCACGGCCGGTGTAAAAGCGACGTCGCTGGAAAAAGTGGCGGCGTTTGTCATGGCGGACCTCCGGGTCGGCAGGATAGTCCAAATCTAGTCAGTAGCGGTGCTTGTATAATCACCGGCGTTGACAGTTGATCATTGCAGGATATGAAATAATGCTATGGACCGTATCGACGCCATGCGCGCCTTTGTTTCCGTGGCTGATCTCGAGGGATTCGCGCCAGCCGCCCGCAAACTCGGCCTGTCGGCCTCGGCCGTCACGCGGCTGATCGCCAGTCTTGAAAATCATCTCGGCGCGCGGCTGCTTCAGCGCACCACGCGATCGGTGACACTGACCGATGTCGGTGCGCGCTATCTCGAACGGGCGCGGCGGATTCTCGGCGACGTCGAGGAAGCCGAAGCATCGGCACAGGCCGAACGCACCCAGCCATCGGGCAGGCTCATAGTCTCCGCACCGCTGATGTTCGGGCGGCTGCATGTCGGCCCGATCATGTCGGCCTATCTGAAGAAATATCCGGACGTCAGCGCCGAACTCCGCCTGTCGGACCGGATGGTCAATCTGGTGGACGAAGGCGTCGATCTTGCGGTGCGCATCGGGCATCTGGCGGATTCCAGCGTGGTCGCGCGCGCCGTGGGCGATATGCGGCGGATCGTGGTAGCTTCGCCGCGTTATCTTAAAGTTCACGGTGTGCCGTCAAAGCCGTCCGAACTGGCCCAACACGAGGTCATTCAATTCTCCGGCGCGACGTCCCTGTCCGAGTGGCGCTTCACCGAGAATGGCCGCGAGTTTCGCGTGCCGAACACGTCGCGCTTCGCCACCAACAGCACCGATGCGGCGGTGCTTCACGCCGAGCAGGGCGGTGGGTTGATCAGCGTGCTTGCCTATCAGGTGGCGGAGTCGCTCAAGGCCGGACGGCTGAAGATCGTGCTGGCGAAGTATGAACTGCCGCCGATGCCGATCCATCTGGTGTATCCGACCTCGCGCTTGTTATCGGCGAAGGTCAGGGCCTTCGCCGATCTCGTGATTGCGCAGGCGAACTGGCGGTTCGGGACGGCGTAGCCGCGACCGGCATCAGGATTTCCGGCTTGGGATCTTGAACGTCGCATTGGCCCGCGCGCAGGGTTCCCCATCGGCCGTGACGAAGCACTGCGCGAAGCAGATCGAGCCGCCGATTTTCACGAAGTCGGTTTCGAACGCGAGCCACTGGCCGATATTCGCGGAGCCGAGATAATCGACTGAAAGATTGATGGTGACAATGCCCGAGAGGCCGCCCTTGACGCCGCAACTCAATCCCATGGCGTTGTCGGCCAGCGCAGCGATCAGCCCGCCATGAATCAACCCGCGCGAATTGGTGTGTGCCTCGGCGAGCCGCAGTCCGAGAATGTAGGCATCCGGCGTCGCTTTGAAATAGATCGGCTCCCAGGGCTCGGTGAGCGGGCTGCGCCGCGGGTGGCGCGCGAAGCCTTCGGGGACGTCGGCGAAAGAATCGGTCATCGTCATTGTTGTCTTTCAAATGATACGTCGCGTGTTGTGTGCTCATAATAGAGCACGCAGTAACAGCGATCATTCGAAATCAAGTTTGAAACGTGATGTCGACGGACGTTTGAAACAACGGCCGTGCGTGGTTCAGTACGGCAAACCGACGTAATTTTCCGACAGCGAGGTTTTCGCGGCGTCGGACTCGACCAGATAGTTCAGCTCCGCGCGCTGGATGCGCGCGCTGAATTCGTCGGTGCCGGGAAAACGATGCAGCATCGAAGTCATCCACCACGAGAAGCGTTCGGCCTTCCAGACCCGGCTGAGTGCGCGGCGCGAATAGTCATCGATGCCGGCGGCGGATTTGTCCGCGTAGAATTCGCGCAATGCCGTGGAGAGATAATGCACATCGCTGGCGGCGAGGTTGAGACCCTTGGCGCCAGTCGGCGGGACGATATGCGCGGCGTCGCCGGCCAGAAACAGCCGGCCAAACCGCATCGGTTCGGCGACGAAGCTTCGCAACGGCGCGATGCTCTTTTCGATCGACGGTCCGGTGACGAGTTGATCGACGGCTTCCGGGTCCAGCCGCCGCTTCAACTCGTCCCAGAACTTGTCGTCGGGCCAGTTGTCGATGTGATCGTCGAGCGCGCATTGCAGGTAGTAGCGGCTACGGTGAGACGAGCGCATCGAGCAGAGCGCGAAGCCGCGCTCGTGATTGTTGTAGATCAGTTCCGGCGACACCGGTGGCGTCTCTGACAGCAGGCCGAGCCAGCCGAACGGATAGACCCGCTCGAATGTCTTGAGTGCGTTCTGGCTGACGCTCTGCCGGCTGACGCCGTGGAAGCCGTCGCAGCCGGCGATGAAATCGCAGGTGACGTCGTGGCTGACGCCGTCCTTGACGTAACGCACGCGCGGCTGGTCGCCGTCAAAGTCATGCAGGCTGACATTGTCGGCGTCGTAGACGGTGCTGAGCCCTGCCGCGAGCCGCGCGTCCATCAGGTCGCGGGTCACTTCGGTCTGCCCGTAGACAGTTACCGTTTTGCCGGTTGCCTGCGTCATGTCGATCCGGTGACGCGCCCCGCCGAACGCCAGTTCGATGCCGTGATGGATCAGGCCGTCCTGGTGCAGCCGCGCCGAGACGCCGACCTCGTCCAGCAGACCGACGGTGCCCTGTTCGAGCACGCCCGCCCGGATCCGCGCCAGGATGTAGTCGCGGTCCTTGCGCTCGAAAATGACATTGTCGATGCCGTAGCGGTGCAGCAATTGTCCGAGCAGCAATCCCGCCGGGCCTCCGCCGATGATGGCAACCTGTGTCCGCAACCTGTGTCACTCCCGGCCTTGCGAATAGGGTTTTGCCCGTCGCTGAAAATTGATTATACCAGATAACAATATACGAAAAGGCTGTCGATCATGGGCCGAAAGCTGCCCGCAACCGCGGTTCGCTGATGGTCCGGTTCAATGCCTGCGTGTCTTAACTGTCATACCAATGGCAGGGGCGGCAGGCATTGCAAATGGCCGGCAACTTCTATCTGAATGACGGCAATTCCGGCCGCGATGTTGCACCGCAAAGAATGCTGTGCCGCGTTTGCCGGTCACTGAATGAAACTTGAAAAGAGTATTTGAGGGAGGACTTGATGACAAAGCTAACCTGGACCGCCGTGGTATTGGCGGCTTCCGTGTCGCTGCCGGGTGCCGTGACCTTTGCCGCTGCGCAGGACATCACCATCGGCGTCAGCATCAGCACCACCGGCCCCGCGGCTGCGCTCGGCATTCCTGAGAAGAATGCGCTCGAGTTCGTGCCGACTGAGATCGGCGGCGCCAAGATCAAGACCATTGTTCTGGATGACGCCGGCGATCCGACCGCCGCCACCACCAATGCGCGCCGGTTCGTGACCGAATCCAACGCCGACATCATCATCGGCTCGTCGACCACACCGCCATCGATTGCGATCTCGACCGTCGCCAACGAAGTCGGCGTGGTGCAGTTCAGCCTCGCGCCGATTCCGATCACCCCGGCCCGCGAGAAGTGGACCGCGGTGTTGCCGCAGCCGGTTCCGATCATGGGCAAGGTGCTCTACGAGCACATGAAGAAGAACAACATCAAGACCGTCGGCTATATCGGCTTCTCAGATTCCTACGGCGATCTGTGGCTGAACGATCTGAAGACGCAGACCGGCGCCATGGGCGGCATCACGGTCGTGGCCGAAGAACGTTACGCGCGACCCGACACCTCGGTGGCGGGTCAGGTGCTGAAGCTGGTCGCGGCCAATCCCGACGCCATCCTGATCGGCGCATCGGGCACCGGCGCGGCGCTGCCGCAGTCGGCGCTGCGCGAGCGCGGCTACAAGGGCCTGATCTACCAGACCCACGGTGCGGCGGCGATGGACTTCATCCGCATCGCCGGTCCGTCGGCGGAAGGCGTCATCATGGCCGCTGGTCCGGTGATGGCTCCAGAAGGCCAGGACGACAGCGCGCTGACCAAGAAGCCGGGCATGGCGCTGAACACCGCCTATGAGAAGAAGTACGGCGCCAACACCCGCAGCCAGTTTGCGGGCCACATGTTCGATGCCTTCGAAGTCATGAAGCGCGTCGTGCCGGTCGCCCTCAAGAAAGCGAAACCCGGCACGCCGGAATTCCGCGAGGCGCTCCGTGAGGCCTTGCTGTCCGAGAAGGAAATCGCGGCCAGCCAGGGCGTCTATAACTTCACCGACAAGAACCGTTTCGGCACCGATGATCGCTCGCGCATTATCCTGACCGTGAAGAACGGCAAGTATGAAGTCGTGAAGTAACGGGACGAACGTTCGTTCTGACGAATGCCCGGCCTCGTGCCGGGCATTTTCGTGTGTGCATCAGTCTGTAACACATACGATGTCGTCCCCGCGAAAGCGGGGACCCATACTCCCTATCGTCAAATTTCATGCGTAACGTCTGACATCTGCTTTCAGACAGCGCGGTAGGTCTGGGTCCCCGCTTTCGCGGGGACGACGCACGTTGATAAGAGCAAACTTGGCGCTACTACTCAGTGCCTGCTCTGTTCGTCGTGCTGGAATCCGAGATAGCTTGCAACCACGCGCTGGTCGCCGCTGATCTCCTTCGCCGAGCCGCTCATGATGAACTCGCCAAGCTCCATGACATAGGCGCGGTCGGCGATTTCAAGCGCAGCGCGGGCGTTCTGCTCCACCAGCAGCACCGAGACACCGGCCTGACGCAACTCGCCGATGGTGCGGAAAATATCCGCCACGATCAGCGGCGCGAGGCCGAGCGACGGCTCGTCCAGCATCAACAGCCGCGGCTGGCTCATCAGGGCGCGGCCCATCGCCAGCATCTGCTGTTCGCCGCCGGAGAGCGTGCCGGCAAGCTGGGTACGACGCTCTTTCAGCCGAGGGAACAGCGTGTAGACGCGCTCCTGCTCACGGGCGGCAGTGGCGCGGGGCACGCGAAAACCGCCGAGCTGCAGGTTTTCCTCCACCGTCATGGTCCCGAACAGTTCGCGATGTTCGGGCACGATGCAGAGTCCGGCCGCGACGCGGTCCTCGATCTCGAAACGGGAAATCTGCTGGCCCGAGAAAACGACGCTGCCCCTGAGCGGCAGGATGCCCATGATGGCGTTGAGCAGGGTGGTCTTCCCCGCGCCGTTGGCGCCGACAATGGTGACGATCTCGTTGGCGTTGACGTCGAGGGTGGCGCCGCGCACAGCTTCGACCTTGCCGTAGGCGATGTGCGCGTTTTCGATCGCCAGCAGTTTCGTCATGACGCGGTCCCCAGATAGGCCTTGATCACGTCGGGGTTGGCGCGGATAGCTGCGGGCTTGCCTTCGGCGATCTTGGTGCCGAATTCCAGCACGACGATGCGGTCTGCGATGTCCATCACGAAGCCCATGTCGTGTTCGACCAGCAGGACCGACATGCCCTCAGCGCGCAACTGGCGCAGCAATGACGCCAATTTCTGCTTTTCCAAGTGGCGCAGTCCGGCTGCCGGCTCATCGAGCAGCAGCAGGATCGGATCGACGCAGAGCGCGCGGGCGATTTCCACGATGCGCTGCTGACCGAGCGACAAGCTTCCGGCGAGTTGATGCATCTGGTCGCCGAGACCGACGCGCTCGATCTGCTTTGCGGCCTCAGCGAGCAGGGCGGCTTCGTCCTTCCGGTCCAGCCGCAGCATGCTGGCTATCGCGCCGGCGTGGCCGCGCAGATGCGTGCCGATGGCGACATTCTCCAGCACACTCATGTCGGGCACGAGCTTGACGTGCTGGAAGGTGCGGGCGACGCCGAGTTTGGCGATGTCCTGCGGTGGAGCATTGTCGACGTTGTGGCCGAGGATGGAAATCGTTCCGCCGGATGAGCGCAGCACGCCGGTGATCAGATTGAACGTGGTGCTCTTGCCCGCGCCGTTCGGCCCGATCAGGGCGACGATCTCGCCCGCGTTGACATTGAAGGAGACATCGTTGACGGCGATGACACCGCCGAACTGTTTGCGCGCGGCCTGAACGTCGAGCAGTGTTTCCGATGTGGCGATGGCCTTGCTGCGCGGCGGCAGGGGCTCCGCCGTCTGCGGACGGGGCAGCTTTCCGGAATTGAACTTCAGCAGGGCGGCGAGGCGCGGCCACATGCCGCCGGGCGCGACTTGAAGCAGCACCACCAGCAGGATGCCGAAAATCACGGTCTCGAGTTGCGCCGATCCGTGAAACACCACCGGCAGGAAGCTCTGCAGGAATTCCTTGAGCACGACGACCACGCCGGCGCCGAGCACCGCACCCCAGACGTAACCCGCGCCGCCGACCACGGCGATGAACAGATATTCGATGCCGGCGTTCAGACCGAACGGTGTCGGGTTCACCGCGCGCTGGAAATGCGCGTAGAGCCAGCCGGACAGGCCGGCGAGCACGGCGGCATAGATGAAGACCAGCAGCTTGGCGCGCGCGGTCTGCACCCCGAACGCTTCTGCTGCGATATGACCACGGCGCAGCGCGCGGATCGCGCGCCCGGTGCGGGAATCAAGCAGGTTCATCGTCAGCAGGGCGCAGAGAATGACTGCGAACCAGATCGCGAAATAGATCTTGCCGGGATCGGTGAACTGCAGCGCGCCGATCGACAGCGGCGGAATGCCCGAAATACCGTCGTTGCGTCCGACCAGTTCAAGCTTGCTGAACAGGTAGAACAGGCTGATGCCCCAGGCGATGGTGCCGAGCGGCAAGTAGTGGCCGGACAGACGCACCGTGATCAGGCCGAGGATGACGGCCGCGGCGCCGCTGACGATCAGCGACAGCGGCAATGTCAGCCACGGCGACACGCCGTAGGAGGTGGTGAGGATCGCGGTGGTGTAGGCGCCGAAGCCGCAGAACGCGGCCTGGCCGAACGAGGTGAGGCCGCCGACGCCGGTCAGCAGCACGAGGCCCATCGCCACCAGAGCGGCCAGCCCGATATTGTCGAGCAGCACGATCCAGAACGGCGGCATGCCGGGAATGAACGGAAGACCCGCCATCACCAGCGCAAATACGATCATGCCCCATCGCTGTGCCATCACTTAGTCCTCTTCCTCTTCGACCTCTGGCGACGCCAGCGAGCGCAGGATCAGGACCGGCAGCAGCAGCGTGAAGACGATGACCTCCTTGAAATTGCTGGCATAGAACGATGAGAACGCCTCGACGATGCCGACCACCAGAGCGGCGGCGGCAGTGAGGGGATAGCTCACGAGGCCGCCGATGATGGCGGCGACGAAGCCTTTCAGGCCGATCAGGAACCCGGTGTCGTAGTAGATCGTGGTGATCGGGACGATCAGGATTCCGGAAATCGTGCCGATCACGGCGGCGAGCAGGAACGCGACCTGTCCGGACAGCGTGGTGCGAATGCCGACGATGCGCGCGCCGAGGCGGTTGACCGCGGTGGCGCGCAACGCCTTGCCGTACAGCGTATAGCCGAACAGCAGCCACAGCCCGACGATCAGCAGGATGGTAATGGCGTAAATGCCGATGCTCTGGCCGGTGAACCGCAGCGGGCCGATCGTGAAAGCCGCCGCCGAAATCGCCGGCGCGCGTAATCCTTCCGGGCCGAAAAACACCAGCCCCAGCCCCTGCAGGGCGAGATGCATGCCGACCGACGCGATCAGCAGCACCAGCACCGAGGCATGCGCGATCGGCTGATAGGCGATGCGATAGAGATAAAGGCCGATCGGCGCGACGATCACGATCGACAGCAGAAAATTGACGGCCACGCTGTTCTGTCGCCCCGCCATCGCCATGGCGATGCCCCAGATCGCCAGCGGCAGCAGGATGTTCAGCGCCAGCGACCGCAGCAATCGCTGTGCGCTCATGACGTTGCGGCCGGACACCATATCGAAGCAGAAGGCGACGACGCCCATGCCGAGCGCCAGCAGTGCTGTGCCCGGCACCTTGCCGGTGGCCAGCGTGGCGTAGGTCAGCGCGCCGAAGGTGATGAATTCGCCCTGCGGGATCAGAATGACGCGGGTCACCGCGAACACCAGCACGAGCGCAAGCCCGAGCAGCGCGTAGATCGCGCCGCTGGTTATTCCGTCCTGCAGCAGGAACAGAAGGATCGTGCTATCCAAGGCGTCCCCTCACGCAACGCGCACAAGCGGATGGAAAGGTCCGCCGGCACCAAAAGCGGCGGTTGAATTCCGCCATCGCTATTTGGTATGTTTCATAACAATTATCGAGTATAATCACAAGCCCGATCGGCCCCAAGCCGTTCGAGGCGCCCTTATAACAACCGACGACGGGAAGCGCACGATGGCTGTTTCCAGGACCGCGAGCGCCGGCGCGGCGAAGGCCAGGAAGCGGCCGGCGCGTCCGGCATCACGTCCCGCGCCGCCCGCGGACGCGGTCCAGGTCGGCGACCTGTCCGAGTTCCTGGGCTATTCGCTCAAGCGCGCGCAACTGCGGATTTTCGAGGATTTCATCCGCTGCGTCGCGCCGCTGCAACTGACCCCGGCGCAGTTTTCCGTCCTGATGCTGGTGGAGACCAATCCGGGGCGCAACCAGACCGAGATTGCCTCGACGCTCGGTATCCTGCGGCCGAATTTCGTGGCTTTGCTGGATGAACTGGAGAGCCGCGATCTGTGCGCGCGGAGCCGGTCCAGCAACGACCGCCGCTCGCATATCCTGCGCTTGACCGACAAGGGCCGCGCGGTTCTGTCGCGGGCGCGAAAGCTGATCGAGGCACGGCACGAAGCCCGGCTCAGGGAATTGCTCGGCGATCACAACCGCGACCTGCTGCTGACCATGCTGGGCAAGATCGCGCGGGAGTTTTAGGGGCTCCTTGTGTCCCACGTGATTTTCTTTTCGTCGTCCCCGCGAAAGCGGGGACCCTTACTCCCTGTCGTAAATTTATGCACCATCTTCAACGTCCGCTTTCGGTCGAGGATGCGGTGGTCATGGGTCCCCGCTTTCGCGGGGACGACATCGTAATTGAAGCGATATCGCGGACTCAAATGCAGAATTACGGGTCCACCAGAATGATACGGATGTCGTTGACGTTGGTCAGCGTCGGGCCGGTGTTGAGCAGATCGCCCGTCGCTATGAAGAACGCCGTGGCGTCGTTGTTGTCGAGATAAGCCTTCGGGTCGAGCTTGAACTCGCTGATCTTTGCGAAGGTGCGCTGATCGAGGATCGCGCCGGCCGGGTCGGTCGGATGACCTGCACCGCCGTCAGCACCGTCGGTGTCGCCCGCGAGCACGGAAATGCCTGATGTATCCGCAAACAGGCTCGCGAGCGCGAGCACGTATTCCTGATTGGGGCCGCCGCGTCCGTTGCCGCGCACAGTGACGGTGAGTTCACCGCCGGAGAGAATCGCCAGTCTTTTTCCCTCGGCATGCGCCTTCAGTGCGATCTGCGCATGGGCGGCGGCGACGTCGCGCGCTTCGCCCTCGAGGTCGGCACCGAGTGCGACGATCTCGTAACCGGCGTTGCGCGCAACGGCCACCGCAGCATCGAGGGATTCCTGCGGCCGCGCGATGATCCGAAAGTCCGAACGCCCGAAGGCTGCGTCGCCGGGCTTGCAACTCTCGTTGCGCGGATCGCTCAATGCTTCGATCACGGCATCGTCCGCCTTGATTCCATAACGGGCGACGATCTCGCGGGCGTCCGCCAGCGTCGTGGTGTCCGGCACGGTCGGCCCGGACGCGATGGTCGCCGGATCGTCGAATGGCACATCCGAAATCGCCAGTGTCAGAATCTGCGCGGGGGCGGCCGCGCGAGCCAGTCTGCCGCCCTTGATGCGGGACAGATGCTTGCGCACGGTGTTCATCTCGCCGATCGGCGCGCCGGATCGCAACAGGCTCTTGTTCATCGCCTGCTTTTGCGCGAACGAAATGCCGTCCGCCGGCGCGACCCAATTTGCCGAACCGCCGCCGGACAACAGCACCAGAACGAGATCGTCGGCATTCGCGCTCTGCGCCACTTCAAGCGTCCGGCTCGCAGCCTTCAGGCCGGCTTCATCGGGCACCGGATGACCCGCCTCGATGATTTCGATGCGCCGGGTCGGCATGCCGTAGCCATGACGCGTGGTGGCGAGTCCCGACAACCGCTCCGGATCGATGCGGCCTTCGTCGAGGTAATAGCGCTCCGCTGCATGGGCCAGCGCGCCCGCGGCCTTGCCCGCGGCGAGACAGATGATGCGACCGCCCGGCGGAGGGGGCAGATGGTCGGCAAGAATGCGATCCGGATGGGCCGCGGCGACGGCGGCGTCGAAGATCGCGCGCAGCAGAGGGCGTCTGTCGGTCATCATGTCATCGGGTGGCTCTGGACGGGCTCCAGACATGACATGATCGGCCGTTCAATAAAAGGCCCTCCGCAGGTTATTGCGGAGGGCGGAAATATTTTCAGATCTGCCCGTGCAGAGCGGGGAAACCGGATTTCAGATCTGGAAATCCGGCTCCCGTCTGCGAACAGGTCGTCAGCCGCCGATTTCGCCGCTGATGATCGGGCCGAACAGCTGCCAGCGCTCGCCCGTGAACTTCATCATCTGCAACTGCTCGATCGGAGCGAAGTCGGTCGCGCTGGTGTTCAGCGTGATGCCGGGCAAGCCCATCTCCTGCTGAACGCCCTTGATGCTGGCGGCCTGCTTCATGACGTTCTCGCGGGTGAGATTGTCACCGCATGCCTTCAGCACGTGCACCATCGTCTGCGCGGAGCTGTAACCGTACGCAACTGAACTGTCGGCACGGTTGGCTTCCGGGAAGTACTTCGCGAGGAACGCATCGAAGTTCTTCACGCCCGGATCGTCCTTCCACTGCGGATCGGTCGGGTCCTTGCCGTAGGTCGCGGAAATCACGCCCTGCGCATTGTCGAAACCGGCCGGCTTGATGACCGATCCAGTGGACGAGGCGACGTTGTTCAGGATGAACAGCGGCTTCCATCCGAGCTCGGCGACTTTCTTGATCGACTGCGCGCCGAACTTCGGCGTGGTGATGCTGACGAAGA
Organism: Afipia massiliensis; assembly: GCF_014203115.1. Classification (GTDB taxonomy): domain Bacteria; phylum Pseudomonadota; class Alphaproteobacteria; order Rhizobiales; family Xanthobacteraceae; genus Afipia; species Afipia massiliensis. Next base: position 535,150 of record NZ_JACHIJ010000003.1, read on the forward strand.
CATCAGCGCCCTTCGATTTCAGCGCCACGACCTGCGAGTCGATCGTCGGGACCGACGTCTCGTAAGGTTCTTCAGCGATGATCATCGAAGCGCCCTTGGCTCCGAGACCGTCCTTCAGACCCTTGAGCACGTCCTTACCGAAGTCGTCGTTCTGATAAAGAATGCCGATCTTGCCGTTCGGCTTTTCCTTCATCAGGTACTTCGCGTAGATGACGCCTTCGCTCTGGTAGTTGGGCTGCCAGCCCATGGTCCAGGGAAAGTTCTTCGGGTCGTTCCATTTGGTTGCGCCGGTGGCGACGAACAGCTGCGGCACCTTCTTGGCGTTCATGTATTTCTGGATCGCCGTGTTGGACGGCGTGCCGAGCGAGTTGAAGATCAGCAAAACTTCATCGCTCTCGACCAGCTTGCGCGCCTGCTCCACGGCCTTGGGCGGTGAATAGCCGTCGTCATAGGAAATGAAATTGATCTTGCGGCCGTTGATGCCGCCTTCGGCGTTGATCTTGTTGAAATAGGCAGCCTGCGTCTTGCCGATGATGCCGTAAGCGGAAGCGGGTCCGCTGTAGGGCATAATGCTGCCGATCTTGATCTCGGTGTCGTTCGCGCCGGTGTCGTATTTCTTCTGCGCCAGCGCGCTGCCGCTCGTCGCCGCGAAGGCCGCGACGGTGGCGAGCAGGAGCATGGGGTTAAATTTTTTGACGGACATTTTTTATGTTTCCTGACCTAGTTTTTTTGATGCTTGAGGGTAGTCCCCGGAGGCCTTTTAGCCTCGCAGGTATTCAATACCGTTTGCCGGAGTGGTTCAAACAAAATGGCATTGAATTGATCAACCCCCTGCGAATGTCTCGCAGGGGGTAATTGTTGTCCGGGGGCGAACTAGCCGCCGACGTCGCCGCTCAGGATCTCGCCGAACCGCTCCCAGGTTTCGCCCTTGAACTTCATCATCTGCATCTGGCTGATCGGGGCGAAATCGGTTGCGCTGGTGTTGATCTTGACGCCCGGCAGCAAGCCGCCGAGTTCCAGGTTCTTGATGCTGGCCGCCTGCTTCATGACATTCTCGCGGGTGAGATTGTCACCGCAGGCCTTGAGGACATGAACAAGGGTCTGGGCCGAGTTGTAGCCGTAGATCACCGAGCCATCGGTCCGGTTCGCTTCGGGGAAGTACTTCAGGAGGAAGGCGTCGAAATCCTTCATTCCCTTGTCGTCCTTCCACTGCGGATCGGTCGGGTCCTTGGCGTAGGCCGCCGAGATGATGTCCTGCGAATTCTCGAAACCGGCGGGCTTGATGACCGAGCCGACCGACGCCGAGACGTTGTTGAGGATGAACAGCGGTTTCCACTGAAGTTCCGCGACCTTCTTGATCGACTGGGCCGCGAACTTCGGTGTCGTGATGCTGATGAACACATCGACACCCTTCGACTTCAGCGCGACGACCTGCGAGTCGATCGTGGGCACGCTGGTTTCATAGGGTTCTTCCGCGACGATCATGGAAGCACCCTTGGTGCCGAGGCCGTCCTTGATGCCCTTGAGATAGTCTTTGCCGTAGTCGTCGTTCTGATAAAGGATGCCGATCTTGCCCTTCGGCTTCTCCTTCATGAGATAGGTCGCGTAGATCCGGCCCTCGCTCTGGTAGTTGGGCTGCCAGCCCATGGTCCAGGGGAAATCCTTCGGGTCGTTCCACTTGGTTGCGCCAGTGGCGACAAACAGTTGCGGGACTTTCTTGGCGTTCAGGTATTTCTGGATCGCCGAGTTCGATGGTGTGCCGAGCGGGCCGTAGACGATCAAGACCTCATCGCTTTCGACCAGCTTGCGGGCCTGTTCGACAGCTTTCGGCGGCGAGTAGCCGTCGTCATACGAGATGAAGGTGATCTTGCGGCCGTTGATGCCGCCTTCGGCATTGATCTTGTTGAAGTAGGCCTGTTCGGATTTTCCGATGACGCCGTATGCGGAGGCCGGTCCGCTGTAGGGCATGATGTTGCCGATCTTGATCTCGGTATCGGATGCGCCGGTGTCGTACTTTTTCTGGGCCAGTGCGTTGCTGCTTGTCGCAGCGACGATCGCGATCGCGGCCGAAAAAGTCGCAAGTCGAGATGTAGAAATAACCATACGTTCCTCCTTGGATCGTGTTTGTGTCCTCGTTCGATTTTTTTGATTTGAAGCTCTTTGCGGCTCGACGATATTCAATACCCTTTGCGGGGCTCATTCAATGAAAAGCCCTCTGCCGCAGGCTTTAAAGGTCTTCATGTTTCATTAGGCGAAATACAGGGCCGGGTGATTAACCAATAAGGCCTGCTTTCGCAGTGCGAAGAGAGGCCGCGCGAAGGTCATGATACGCGCGGCGTCATCCAGCGCCGACTCGTCGAGCAGGAACTTCGGCGTCGTGCCGAAAATATCAGCAACCCTGGAGCAGCTTCACAGACGCGCTCAACGAAAAACCCTCCGCGACGGGCGTCGCGGAGGGGGCTTGTTGCCGATTTGTAATCTTCAGCAGCGCGGGAGGTTTAGCTGCCGCCCATTCCGCCGGTGATGACCGGGCCGATCTGCTCATACTTCTCGCCCTTGAAACGGGCGATCTGCAGTTGATCGATCGGATAGAAGTCGGTCGCGCTGGTGTTGATCTTCACGCCCGGCAGCAGGGTGTCGGGGGTGAAGTCCTTCAGGCTCGCGGCCTGTTTCATGATGTTCTCGCGGGTCAGGTTGTCGCCTGCCTGCTTCAGAACCTGAACCAGGGTCTGCGCCTGACCGTAGCCATAGACGACCGAACCATCGGTCTTGTTTGCGTCAGGAGCATACTTGGCGAGGAAGGCGTAGAATTTCTTCATGCCCTCGTCGTTGTCCCACTGGGAATCCGCACCGTCCTTGGCGTAGAGCGCCGTCAGGATACCTTGCGCGTTCTCGAAGCCGGCCGGCTTGAGCACGCTGCCGACCGATGCGCCGACGTTGCTCTGGATGTACATCGGCTTCCAGCCGAGTTCAGCGACCTTCTTGATCGCCTGCGCGGCGAACTTCGGTGTGGTGAAGCTCACGAACACATCCGCGCCGGTGGCCTTCAGTTTAATGATGTGCGAGTCGATGGTCGGCTCGGACACTTCATAGCTGTCCTCGGCAATGATCTGCGACGCTTTGGCGCCGAGACCGTCCTTGAGGCCCTTCAGCATGTCCTTGCCGAAGTCGTCGTTCTGATACATCACCGCGATCTTGGCGTCGGGCTTGGTTGCCAGCAGGTGCTTGGCATAGACGCGGCTTTCGCTCTGGTAGGCCGGCTGCCAGCCCATGGTCCAGGGGAATTCCTTCGGCTCACCGAACTTGGTGGCGCCGGTGGCCACAAACAGTTGCGGCACCTTCTTGGCGTTCAGATACTTCTGGATCGCGGAATTCGACGGGGTGCCGAGCGGTCCGAACACCAGCAGGACTTCGTCGCTCTCGACCAGCTTGCGGGCTTGCTCCACCGCCTTCGGAGGGCTGTAGCCGTCGTCATAGGTGATGAAGGTGATCTTGCGGCCGTTGATGCCGCCCTGCTCGTTGATCATCTTGAAGTAGGCTTCTTCCATCTTCCCGATGACGCCGTACGCGGATGCAGGACCGCTGTAGGGCATGATATTGCCGATCTTGATTTCGGTATCGGTTGCGCCGGTGTCGTATTTTTTTTGCGCGAGCGCGTGGCCGCTCGTCATCGCGAGCGCGGCGATTGCCGACACTGCTGCTACGTTGAGCTTGAGCTTGGATAACATTCTGGTCTCTCCCTAAGATGCGGGCATTCCGCTTGGCGGAAACCGGTCCCGGAAGAGAGATCATGCCCAAGAGCAACAACAGGCGAAAAATGAGGGGCCTGATCCAGCAAAGCTGAATCAGGCCCTGTCACCCGATCCGGAAACCGATTTTCCGGAGACACCCTTCTCAAACAACGCAGATTGAGACAAGCCTGATTTAACGTCGGCTAATCAGACTTTAGGACTTACTCTTTCTGCGGAACAAAGCCTCGATCATGTAAGCCACCTGCCTTGCGCCGTGCGGCACGAGGAAGATGACGACGAACAGCAGCACGCCGAACACCGCGCCCGACAGGCCCTTCGAGATGTGTTCCGCCACGTTCGGCACGAACACGATGAAGGCCGAGCCGACCAGCGAGCCCGGCAGCCAGCCGACGCCGCCGACCACCATGCCGAGGAAGATCGCGATCGCCAGCTGAATGGTGAAGCTGTCGGGGGCCACGAACTGCACGACGATGGCGCCGAGCGCACCGGCGATGCCGGTGAACGCCGCCGAGATGCCGAACGCCAGCGTCTTGTACATCGGCAGATCGACACCCATCGCCGAGGCGGCAATCGGGTTGTCGCGGATCGCCATCAGGGCGCGGCCGGACCGGCTTCGCAGCAGGTTGACGGCCAGGATGTAGATCACCGCCGAGACGAACAGCGTGAAGTAATACAGCCACATATCCTGCGACATCTTCAGGCCGAACGGAGCGTCCGGCTTGGTGATGACGAGGCCCTGCACGCCGCCGGTCCAGTGTTCGAACGCACCGAGCTTGAGCAACTGGGGCATCGCCACCGCGAGCGCGAAGGTCGCGAGCGCGAGGTAGACACCCGAGAGCCGCAGCGCCGGGAAGCCGAACAGGAAGCCGAAGATGAAGCAGATGATGCCGGCGGCCGGCAGCGTCAGCGCGTAGTTGACGCCCATATGCTCCATCATGATGCCGGCGGTATAGGCGCCGACCGCGTAGAAGGCGCTTTGGCCCAGCGAGAACTGCCCGCTGCCGCCGGTCAGAATGTTGAGGGCCAGGATGGCGATGGCGTAGATCAGCACCATCGTCATCTGGAAGATGATGAAGTTCTTCACGAACAGCGGCGTGAGAACCAGCAGTGCCAATAACACCAGTGTTGCGGTGGTGCCGACCGTCATCGACTTCTTCGACGGCGCGGCGACCGCTGCGGGCTGGGAGACTGAGTCCTGAACTGTGCTCATGATTAAACTCGCTGTACGATGGCGCGGCCAAGCAAGCCGGACGGTTTGATGACAAGCACGATGATGATCAGTGCCAACGCGATCGGCAATTTCAGTTCATTGCCGACACCCGGAATGTAGGTGCCGACGAGGTTCTCGAAGACTCCGACCAGGAAGCCGCCGATCACCGCGCCGAGCGGGCTGGAGAGGCCGCCGAGCACCGCGGCCGCGAAGCCGTAGAGCAGGATGCCGCCCATCATGTTGGGCTCGAGGAACACCACCGGAGCAATCAGCATACCGGCGATGGCGCCGATGGCGCTCGCCATGCCCCAGCCGAGCGCGATCATCCAGCTGGTGTTGATGCCGACGAGGCGCGCGGATTCCGGCAGCGAGGCCGCCGCCCGCATCGCAAGACCGATGCGCGTGTAGCGGAAGAACACGAACAGCAGGATCAGCAGCACCAGCGTGACGCCGATCATGCCGGCCTGATGGGTCGAGATCAGCTGGCTGCCCAGGAAGCCGGATGAACCGAACGGCGAGGGGAACTGCTTGATCGTGAAGTCCCAGGTCAGGCCCGCGACGCTGTTGAGGATGGCGAACAGCGCGATGAAGCCCGCCACCTGCGCCAGGATAGGTGCGTTGGTGAGCGGCTTGAACAGCGCGCGTTCGATGATGATGCCGCCGGCGAACGAGATGGCGAGCGTCAGCACGAAGGCTGGCCAGAAGCCCAGTCCCCACTGCATCAGCTGCCAGGCGATGAAGGTCGAGAACATCGCCATTTCGCCCTGGGCGAAGTTGAGGTGGTCGATCGCCTGATAGATCATGACGATGGCCAGCGCCATACAGGCGTAGATCGCGCCTGTGGCAATGCCAGCCAGGACTTGGTTGGTAAACAGTTCCATGGCTGTGTCCTCAGTATCCGAGATACGATTTGCGGATGTCTTCGTTGTTCGCGATTTCCTTCGCGCTTCCCGACATCACGATGCGTCCGGTTTCGATCACATAGGCCTTTTCCGCGAGTTCAAGCGCGAGCTGGGCGTTCTGTTCGACCACCAGGATCGTCACCTTGTCCTCGCGGTTGATCTTGCTGAGAATGCCGAACAGGTCGCGCACCACCAGCGGAGCGAGGCCGAACGACGGCTCGTCGAGCAGCATCAGCCGGGGACGCAGCATCAGCGCACGGGCGACCGCGAGCATCTGCTGTTCACCGCCCGACAATGTGCCGGCCTGCTGGGTGTGGCGCTGCTTGAGCACCGGGAAGTGCGCATACATGCGCTCGATGTCGTCCGGAATGTTCTTGGTGTCGCTGCGCGAGATCGCGCCGAGCTGCAGGTTTTCCTCCACCGTCATGTTGGTGAAGGTGCCGCGGCCCTGCGGAACATGCGCAATGCCGAGACGGACGACGTGTTCGGTGGACAAACCGGTCAGCGGCTTGCCTTCGAACTCGATATTGCCCGTCGAGCGGATCATGTTGCAGATCGCGCGCAACGTCGTGGTCTTGCCAGCGCCGTTGGCGCCGAGCAGCGTGGTCACGCTGCCTTCGTTGAGCGAGAACTCAAGGCCGTGAAGGGCCTGGATCTGGCCGTAATAGGCGCGCAGATCCTTGATTGCCAGCATGCTCATTGGTCCTTGCTCCCCAGATAGGCCTTGATGACGTCGGGGTCGGACTGCACCTGGGCTGGCGTGCCTTCAGCGAGCTTCTTGCCGAAATTCAGCGCGACGACGTGGTCGGCGATCTTCATCACGAGGCCCATGTGGTGTTCGACCAGAAGGACCGTGATGTGGCGTTGATCGCGGATGCGACAGATCAGGTCGCCGAGGACATAGACTTCCTCGTGGTTGAGGCCGCCCGCGGGCTCGTCCAGCAGCAGGATCTTCGGCTCGGCGGCGAGTGCGCGGCCAAGCTCGACGCGCTTCTGCGTGCCGAAGGGAAGGCCCGCGACTTCGCGGTCGGCGACATCGTGCAACTCGAGATAGTCGAGGATTTCATGAACCTTCGCGTTGAGCTTGCGCTCTTCCTCGCGAACCCATGGCAGTTTCAGCGCGTCGCTGACGAAATCGCTCTTGGTGCGGCAATGACCGCCGATGCGGATGTTGTCGCGCACCGTCAGCCGCGGAAACAGCGCCACGTTCTGGAACGTGCGCCCGATGCCGGCGGAGGCAATCTTCTGCGGCTGATGATGAAGGATGCTTTCACCCTCCAGCAGAATCTCGCCCTGGCTCGGCTGATACAGCCGGCTGAGACAATTGAAGAGCGTCGTCTTGCCGGCGCCGTTCGGTCCGATCAGGCCGAGAATCTGGCCCTTCTTCATATCGAACGAGACGCCGTTCAACGCGATGATGCCACCGAATACGACGCTGACGTCGCGAACGGTGAGCAAGGGGGCATGCCCCTGCGCTTGTGCCTGCATCATACGTTGATGTCCCGGCAAGACCGGGACGCGCCCGAACCCTGCGTGAAACCGCAACGACGGCGGTTATTTGTTCCCCTCGGCGATACGTGCAACTCTTCCTCCTGGTGGTTTCATTTTTGATGCAATCAGTTTCTTGTTTTTGTGATCCGCGCGCGACGTGATCGGCTGCGGTCTCAATGCTCCTTACCATCGTAACGCGACGAGGTCCAACATAGTTCTTTTATAGAACCTTAAGTGGATTTTGTGCAGGTACATCCGCGGCTTGCATGCAGAGCGTGCCTCCGTATGCAAAATCCGCAGGACTACCTGATCCCCTCGGCGATACGTGTGACTTTTCCCCCGGTTGTTTTGACTTTTTTGACGACTGGTTCTTTGCCTAGCGTGCCGCGCCCGATCGATCCGGTCATCGCGATTTCGATATTTCTCACCATCGCCACCAGGCGAGGCCCGATATCGTTCTTTAAAAGAACTTCGCTGAATTTGAAGGCCGGCGCGCCGCAGTTGAAGGCATACGGCCCGGTTCCATCATTCAGTTTCAGCGCAACGCCGACGGCGTGAATGTCGCTGTGCCATTCGCCCGCGGACATTGCGAAGCCGTGCTTCGCAACGCATTCGCCGGCGCGTTCGATGCCGTCGCGGATCTTCGGCCAGTTGGGGCCGGTGTGTTCCTTGATCTCGCGCATCAATGTTGCGCGCTCTTCGTCCGGCAATGCCCACAGATAGGCGCGGCCCATGGCCGATGTCGCGATCGGCACCCGCGATCCGACGTCGAGCAGCACGCCGACGGTTAGTTCGCTGCGGCTCTGTCCGAAATAGATCATGCTCAGCCGGTCGCGCGCGCCGATGGCGACCGCGCCGCCGGTTTCGCGCATCAGTTGATCGCGGTAGGGGTCCGACAGGTGGCGCACGCCCATGTTCGCGAGCGCCGAGTAGCCGAGCGCCATCGCGGCAGGCGCGAGTTGATATTTCTCAAATCGCGGAACCGGGGTCAGATAACCGAGCTTTGTCAGTGTGTATGTCAGCCGCGAGATCGTCGGCTTCGGTAAATTCGTGCGCGCTGCGATTTCCTGGTTTCCCAGCAGTCCATCGCTGGGACGAAACGCGCGCAATACATCAAGCCCTCGCGAAAGCGCGATAACAAAGCTGCGATCAGTCGCAGGTTTCTTCGGAGGCCGCTTCATTCGTAAAAAACCGCATATGTGGTCTTCGTTGACAAAGGACGTGCTTCAAAATATCCCTCCGTGTCAAGATGTGGAATTTAATTCCGCAGTGCGAAATGCTTGAAAAACAAGCGCTACCAAGGAGAGTTGTGTGAGCGAAGTGGTCAAGGTGGAACGTCGCGACGCGGTTGCAATCGTCATTGTCAACAGCCCTCCGGTGAATGCGCTCAGCGCTGCGGTGCGCAAGGGTATTGCGGACGGTGTGAAGAGTGCTCAGGCAGATGACTCGGTGAAAGCCATCGTCATTGCGTGCGCCGGACGTACATTCATCGCGGGCGCGGACATCACCGAATTCGGCAAGCCGCCACAGTCGCCCAGCCTTCATGAAGTGATCGAGGTTATCGAGAATTCCTCCAAGCCGGTGGTCGCCGCCATTCACGGCACCGCGCTCGGCGGTGGTCTTGAACTCGCGCTGGGCTGCCACTTCCGCGTTGCCACCAAGGACGCCAAGCTCGGCCTTCCCGAAGTGAAGCTCGGCCTGCTGCCGGGCGCAGGCGGCACGCAGCGCTTGCCACGCGCGGTCGGTCCTGAAATGGCCGTGGCGATGATCGTCGGCGGCAATCCGATCAGCGCCGCTGAAGCGCTCAAGAACGGATTGATCGAAGAAATCATCGACGGCGAACCCGCCGTCGGCGGCGAGGCCTTCGCGCGCAAGGCGCTGGCCGAGAAGCGTCCGCTGCGCAAGCTGCGTGACGACGATTCCAAGCTCGCCGCGGCCAAGGCCGACAAGTCGATCTTCACCAACGCAGCCGCTGCGGCAAATAAGCGCAACAGGGGTCTGGAAGCGCCGCTCGCCGCCGCAGAGGCCGTGAGCCACTCGCTCGACCAGTCGTTCGATCAGGCGCTCAAGTCCGAGCGCGAACTGTTCCTGAAGCTCATGAACGGCGATCAGTCGAAGGCGCAGCGCTATGCGTTCTTCTCGGAGCGTGAAGCCGCCAAGGTATCTGGTGTGCCAGATGGCACCAAGCCGCGCGACGTGAAGCAGGTCGCCATCATCGGCGCCGGCACCATGGGCGGCGGCATCGCGATGTCATTCGCCAATGCCGGCATTCCGGTCACCCTGATCGAGACCGGCGACGAGCAGCTCAAGCGCGGCCTCGGCATCATGCAGAAGAATTACGAAGCCACCGCGGCGCGCGGCGGCATTCCGGCGGACGCGCCCGCCAAGCGCATGGGTCTGATCAAGGGCGTGGTCGGCCTCGAAAACGTCAAGGATGCTGACCTCATTATCGAGGCCGTGTTCGAAACCATGGCGATCAAGAAGGAAGTGTTCGGCAAGCTCGATCAGTTCGCCAAGCCCGGCGCTGTTCTTGCCACCAACACCTCGTACCTGAACATCAATGAAATCGCCGCCATGACCAAGCGTCCGCAGGACGTGCTGGGCATGCACTTCTTCTCCCCGGCGAACGTGATGAAGCTGTGCGAAATCGTCCGCGGCGAAAAGACTGCGCCGGACGCGCTGATGACCGCGGTGGCGATTGCCAAGCGCATCGCCAAGGTTCCGGTGGTGGTCGGCGTTTGCGACGGCTTCGTCGGCAACCGCATGCTCGCCGCCCGCGGCAAGCAGGCCGAGAAGTTCCTGTTCGAAGGCGCGCTGCCGCAGCAGGTCGACGCGGTGGTCACCAAGTTCGGCATCCCGATGGGCCCGTTCGCGATGGGCGATCTCGCCGGTCTCGACATCGGCTGGCGCTCGCGTCAGGACCGCGGCATCAAGTCGGAAATCGCCGACGCGATCTGCGAGGCCGGACGCTTCGGCCAGAAGACCGGCAAGGGCTATTACAAGTACGAGGGCGGTTCGCGCTCGCCGTTGCCGGATCCGGAAATCGATAAGCTGATCGAGGAAACCACCGCCAAGCTCGGCCTCAAGCGCCGTCAGATCAGCGACGATGAAATCCTCGAGCGCATGATGTATCCGATGATCAACGAGGGTGCGCGCATTCTCGAAGAAAAGATCGCGGCCCGCCCGAGCGACATCGATGTGGTCTGGCTGTACGGCTACGGCTGGCCGATCTACCGCGGCGGTCCGATGTTCTACGCCGACAGCGTCGGCCTCAAGCACATCGCGGACCGGCTGTCGTTCTACGCCAAGCAGACCAACGATCCGTCGCTCGAGCCGACGCCGCTGCTCAAGCGTCTGGCCGACGAAGGCAAGACATTCGCGTCCCTCGCCAAGGGGTAATCCCATGACGCGGCCGGGCGAACAGTATTATCCGGAGGGTGTGCGCTGGGATTCCCCAATCCCGCGCGGCACCTTGCCGGATTTGCTGGCGAAGGCGGCTGCGGATTTCGGCTCGCGCGTTGCGATCGAATTCCGCGACCGGCCCATCTCCTTTGATGGGCTGCAGGATATGGTCGATGTCGCTGCGTCGGCGTTTCTCCGCGCCGGTTACGGCAAGGGAGCGTCGATCGCATTGTTCCTCGGCAATTCACCGGATCATCCGGTGAATTTCTTCGGCGCGCTGAAAGCCGGCGCGCGCGTCGTGCATCTCAGCCCGCTCGACGGCGAGATCGCGCTCACCCATAAACTCAAAGACTCCGGCGCGCGCATTCTCGTCACCAGCAATCTGGCGACGCTGCTGCCGACCGCGCTGAAGTTCTTCGAGAAGGGCCTGCTGGACAAACTGATCGTCTGCGAGGACGAGACCTGGGGCGATGTCGGCAATCCGCAGGCTGCAATCCCGGCGAACTCCGCCATCGTCACCTTCAGGGACTTCGTCAAGGACGCGCAGCCGCCTGCGACATGGCCGCAGATCGATGCCGACGACATTGCGCTGCTGCAATATACCGGCGGCACCACCGGATTGCCCAAGGGGGCGATGCTCACCCACAGCAATCTGACATCGGCCGTCTCGATTTATGACGTCTGGGGCGCGAAGCAGAAGGCGGAGCGCAACGCCATCGAGCGCGTCATTCTCGTCCTGCCGCTGTTTCATATCTATGCGCTCACCGTCGTCCTGCTGCGCACGCTGAAGAACGGCGACACCATCTCGCTGCATCAGCGTTTCGATCTTGAAGCCGTGATGCGCGATATTGAAGTGAAGCGCGCCACCGCGTTCCCTGGCGTGCCGACCATGTGGATCGCCATCGCCAGCCTGCCTGATTTGGACAAGCGCGATCTGTCGTCGCTGGTCTATGCAGGCTCGGGCGGTGCGCCGCTGCCGGTGGAAGTCGCCAAGGTGTTCGAACGCAAGACCAAGCTCGCATTGAAAAGCGGGTGGGGCATGACCGAGACCTGCTCGCCCGGCACCGGCCATCCGCCGGAAGGCCCGGAGAAGCCGGGCTCGATCGGCCTGATGCTGCCCGGCATCGAGATGGATGTGGTGTCGCTGGACGATCCGAAAAAGGTGATGCCTGTCGGCGAAACCGGCGAAATTCGCATCCGCGGCCCGAATGTCACCAAAGGTTACTGGAATCGCGAGGCGGAAACCGCCGAAGCCTTCGTCGGCGACCGCTTCCTGACCGGCGACATTGGTTATATGGATAGCGACGGCTATTTCTATCTGGTCGACCGCAAGAAGGACATGATCATCTCCGGCGGCTTCAACGTCTATCCGCAGATGATCGAGCAGGCGATCTACACCCACCCGTCGGTTCAGGAAGTCATCGTGATCGGCATTCCCGACGACTATCGCGGCGAAGCGTCCAAGGCGTTCGTGACGCTGCGCGCGGGCGCGGAGCCGTTCACCATCGAGGACCTGCGCGCATTCCTCACCGGAAAACTCGGCAAGCACGAATTGCCGGTGGCGGTCGAATTCCTTAAGGAGTTGCCGCGCACCAGCGTCGGAAAACTCTCTCGCCACGAATTACGCAACCAGCAACGCCATCAACCGCAACAACCCAAACTTGCAACAGGAGGTCGTTCATGACCCAGGCCGTTATCGTTTCCACCGCCCGCACCCCGATCGGCAAGGCCTATCGCGGCGCTTTCAACAACACCGAAGGCGCGACGCTGCTCGGTCATGCCATTGAGCACGCCGTCAAGCGTGCCGGCGTCGATGGCGCGGAAATCGAGGACGTGGTGATGGGCGCCGCCATGCAGCAGGGTGCGACCGGCGGCAACATCGCCCGCAAGGCAGCACTTCGCGCCGGTCTTCCGGTGTCGGTCGCCGGCACCACCATCGACCGCCAGTGCGCATCGGGCCTTCAGGCCATCGCGCTTGCCGCGCGTTCGGTGATCTACGACGGCGTCGAGATAGCCGTTGCCGGCGGCGGTGAATCGATCAGCCTCGTGCAGAATGAACACGCCAACAAGTTTCACGCCGTCGATCCTGAACTGATGAAGATCAAGGGCGACGTCTACATGGCGATGCTCGACACCGCCGAAGTGGTGTCGAAGCGCTACGGCATTTCGCGTGAGCGCCAGGACGAGTACTCGCTGGAGAGCCAGCGCCGCACCGCAGCTGCGCAGCAGGGTGGCCGCTTCAAGGACGAAATCGCGCCGATGACCACCAAGATGGCGGTCGCCGACAAGGTCACCAAGGAAATTTCGTTCAAGGACATCACCCTGTCACAGGACGAAGGTCCGCGTCCGGAAACCACTGCTGAAGGTCTCGCAAGCCTGAAGCCGGTGCGTGAAGGCGGCACCATCACCGCCGGCAACGCCAGCCAGCTCTCCGACGGCGCCAGCGCCGCGGTGATCATGAGCGATACCATGGCTGCCAAGAAGGGCCTCAAGCCGCTCGGCATTTTCCGCGGCTTCGTTTCCGCCGGCTGCGAGCCGGACGAAATGGGCATCGGTCCGGTGTTTGCGATTCCGCGCCTGCTCAAGCGTCACGGTCTCAAGGTCGAGGACATCGACATGTGGGAACTGAACGAAGCCTTCGCGGTGCAGGTGATCTATTGCCGCGACAAGCTCGGCATCGATCCGGAGAAGCTCAACGTCAACGGCGGTTCGGTCGCGGTCGGCCATCCGTACGGCATGACCGGTTCGCGCCTCGCGGGCCACGTGCTGGTCGAAGGCCGTCGCCGCAAGGCGAAGTACGGCGTGGTGACGATGTGCGTCGGCGGCGGCATGGGTGCTGCCGGCCTGTTTGAAATTTTGCAGTAAAAACGATCGTCGTCCCGGCGAAGGCCGGGACCCATACGGCGCGGACTGACTGTTTGGCATGGTGGTGGACATCTCTTTCGTCCACTCTTGCCAGGGGTTATGGATCCCGGCTTTCGCCGGGACGACGCGCTGAAAGATGGTGCCAATAATTACGAGTTTGATCGCCCAAGGAGGGTCCAATGGATCTCAGTTTCAGCAAGGAAGAACTCGCGTTTCGCGACGAGGTGCGGACCTTCTTCAAGGAAAATCTTCCCGCCGACATCCGCCAGAAGCTGGTGGAAGGCCGCCACACGAGCAAGGAAGACATGGTCAACTGGCAGCGCATCCTGAACAAGAAGGGATGGGCGGTGCCGCATTGGCCGGTGGAATACGGCGGCACCGGCTGGTCGTCGGTGCAGCAGTACATCTTCCTCGAAGAGCTGCAGGCCACGCCCGCGCCATCGCCGCTGCCGTTCGGCGTCAACATGGTCGGGCCGGTGATCTACACCTTCGGCAACGAAGAGCAGAAGAAGCATTACCTGCCGCGCATCGCCAATCTCGACGACTGGTGGTGCCAGGGCTTCTCCGAGCCGGGCGCTGGCTCCGATCTCGCCTCGCTGAAGACGACCGCCAAGCGCAAGGGCGACGTCTACGTCATCAACGGCCAGAAGACCTGGACCACGCTGGCGCAGCACGCCGACTGGATTTTCTGTCTTTGCCGCACCGACCCCGATGCGAAGAAGCAGTCGGGCATCTCGTTCATCCTGTTCGACATGAAGTCGCGCGGCGTCACCGTGCGGCCGATCCAGACCATCGACGGCGGCGTTGAGGTCAACGAAGTGTTCTTCGATGACGTCGAGGTGCCGGTGGAGAATCTCGTCGGCGAGGAGAACAAGGGCTGGGATTACGCCAAGTTCCTGCTCGGCAACGAGCGCACCAATATCGCGCGCGTCGGTATGTCGAAGGAGCGTCTGCGCCGCATCCGCGATCTCGCCTCCAAGGTCGAGTCGGAAGGCAAGCCGCTGATTCAGGATTCCCGCTTCCGCGACAAGCTCGCTGCGACCGAGATCGAGCTGAAAGCGCTCGAACTGACGCAGATGCGCGTCGTCGCCAACGAGCGCAAGAACGGCAAGGGCAAGCCCGATCCGGCATCCTCGATTCTCAAGATCAAGGGCTCCGAAATTCAGCAGACCATCACCGAGCTTCTGCTGGAGATCACCGGACCGTTCGCGCTGCCTTATGCGGACGAACACGACAAGAGCAACGAGGAAGCAAGCTGGGCGACGACAGTTGCGCCGGGCTACTTCAATTATCGCAAGGTCTCCATCTACGGAGGCTCGAACGAGATCCAGCGCAACATCATCACCAAGGCCGTGCTGGGTCTGTAAAATTTCATACGCCGTCATGGCCGGGCTTGACCCGGCCATCCACGTCTTGCTTCGGGAAACGAAGACGTGGATGCCCGCGACAAGCGCGGGCATGACGATTTGTTTCGTTGATGCATCGGCACAAGGCCGGATGCAATTGGAGGCAGGTAATGGATTTTGATTTGTCCGAGGAGCAGCGGCTCCTGAAAGATAGCGTCGACGGCCTGCTGGCTGGTTCCTACGATTTCGATCAGCGCAAGAAGTACGCCAAGGAAAATGGCGGCTGGAGCAAGACGGTTTGGAACAAGCTGGCCGAGCAGGGCCTGCTGGGTCTGCCGTTCTCCGAAGCAGACGGCGGCTTCGGCGCGGGCGCGGTGGAAACCGCCCTCGTCATGGAATCGCTCGGCAAGGCGCTGGTGCTCGAGCCTTATCTGGCGACTGTCGTTCTCGGCGGCGGCTTCCTTCGTCACGGCGGCTCGGCCGAACAGAAGGCCGCGCATATTCCCTCGATCATCGACGGCAGCAAGACGCTGGCGTTCGCCCAGCTTGAGAAGAACTCGCGTTACGATCTCGCGGACGTCACCACCACCGCCAAGAAAAAGGGCGCGGGCTGGGTGATCGACGGCGAGAAGTTCGTCGTGCTGCACGGCGAGACGGCGGACACGCTGATCGTCAGCGCGCGCACCAAGGGCAGCCAGCGTGATCGCAGCGGCATCGGCGCGTTCCTGGTGCCGGCGAAAGCCAAGGGCGTCACCGTCAAGGGTTATCCGACCCAGGACGGCATGCGCGCGGCGGATATCCGTTTTGAGGGTGTCGAGGTCGGCGCGGACGCTGCAATCGGTGATCCCGAGAACGGCCTGCCGCTGATCGAGCGCGTGGTCGATGAAGCGCGCATCGCAATGTGCGCCGAAGCTGTCGGCGCGATGGACGAGTCGCTCAAGTCGACGGTGGAGTATCTCAAGACCCGCAAGCAGTTCGGCGTCGCGATCGGCCAGTTCCAGACCCTGCAGCATCGCGCGGCGGACATGTTCGTCGCGCTGGAGCAGGCGCGCAGCATGTCGATCTTCGCCACCATGGCCTCCGATTTCGAGGACGCCAAGGAGCGTTCCAAGGCGGTTGCGGCAGCGAAGGTGCAGATCGGCAAGTCGCTGAAGTTCGTCGGCCAGCAGGCGATCCAGCTTCACGGCGGCGTCGGCATGACCATGGAGCTCAAGATCGGTCACTACTTCAAGCGGCTGACCATGATCGAGAGCACCTTCGGCGACACCGACTATCACCTGCGCCGCGTCAGCGAAGCGGGCAATCTGGTCTGAGGCCGCTTTCCGTCATTGCGAGGAGCATAGCGACGAAGCAATCCAGCCTTGTCACTCTGGATTGCTTCGCTTCGCTCGCAATGACGAACAAAACAAAGAACAATAAAGGGGAGACGCGGCCATGACCAAATCGCCATTCGATCTGGCGGGGAAAGTGGCCGTCGTCACCGGTTCGAGCCGCGGCATCGGCCGCGCCTCGGCGGAACTGCTGGCGCGAATGGGGGCGAAGGTCATCGTCTCCAGCCGCAAGGCCGATGCCTGCGAGGCGGTTGCCGACGGCATCCGCAAGGAGGGCGGCGATGCCCACGTCATCGCCTGCAACATCAGCCGCCACGAGGAAGTCGACGCGCTGATCAACGGCACCGTGAAGCACTACGGCCAGATCGACATCCTCGTCTGCAACGCGGCCGTGAATCCGTACTACGGGCCGCTGCTCGACATCACTGACGAAGCCTTCGACAAGATCATGGGCGCCAACATCAAGAGCAACATTTGGCTCTGCAAGCTGGCGATGCCGAAAATGGCCGAGCGCGGCGGCGGCTCGGTGGTCATTATCTCCAGCATCGGCGGCTTGCGCGGATCGACCGTGATCGGCGCCTACGGCATCTCGAAGGCGGCGGATTTCTCGCTGGCGCGCAGCCTGGCCGGCGAGTGGGGCCCGAAGAACGTGCGGGTCAACTGCATCGCGCCGGGTCTGGTCAAAACCGATTTCGCCCGCGCGCTGTGGGAGGATCAGGACAATCTCAAGCGCCGCACCACGACCACGCCGCTGCGGCGGATCGGCGAGCCGCACGAGATCGCGGGCGCGGTGGTCTATCTTGCCTCCGACGCCTCGACCTTCATGACCGGCCAGACCATCGTGATCGATGGCGGCGTCACCACGGCGGCGGTGTAGATCCGACATCAGTTTTTGAGTTCGTCATGCCCGGCCTTGTGCCGGGCATCCACGTCTTTTATGCGCTCACAACAATAAGACGTAGATGGCCGGGACAAGCCCGGCCATGACGATGCAATGCGCCGCTGCGCCTTGACGCGCGCATCGACAATCGCTTTGTTGCGTTTCGAAACCGAAATGAAAAGCATTCGAGGAAACCGCATGGCGTCCCACATTCTTGCCATCGATCAAGGCACGACATCGTCGCGCGCCATCGTCTTCCGCTCCGACATTTCCATCGCAGCCCAGGCCCAGCAGGAATTCCAGCAGCATTTCCCGGCGTCCGGCTGGGTTGAGCACGAGCCGGAGGACATCTGGACCTCGACCCTGGCGACCTGCCGGGAGGCCATGAGCAAGGCCAATGTCGCGGCCTCTGACATCGCCGCCATCGGCATCACCAACCAGCGCGAAACCACCGTGGTCTGGGACCGCGCCACCGGCAGCGCGGTGCATCGCGCCATCGTCTGGCAGGACCGGCGCACCGCGGAGATCTGCGCCAGACTGAAAGCCGAGGGCCACGAGCCGCTGATCAGCGCGCGCACCGGCCTGATCATCGATCCGTATTTCTCTGGCACCAAGGTGGCATGGATTCTCGATCACGTGCCAGGCGCGCGCGAACGGGCCGAGCGCGGCGAACTGATGTTCGGCACCGTCGACTCGTATCTGTTGTGGCGGCTGACCGGCGGCAAGGTGCACGCCACCGACGCCACCAATGCCTCGCGCACGCTGCTGTTCAACATCCACACGGGTGCGTGGGACGACGATCTGTTGAAGCTGCTGCGGGTGCCGCGCTCGATGCTGCCGGATGTGCGCGATTCATCGGCGGATTTCGGCGAGACCGAGCCGCATCTGCTCGGCGGCGCGATTGCGGTGCGCGGCATCGCCGGCGACCAGCAGGCCGCCACCATCGGCCAGGCCTGCTTCTCGCCGGGCATGATGAAGTCCACCTACGGCACCGGTTGTTTTGCGCTGCTCAACACCGGCACCACGGCGGTGGCCTCGAAGAACAAGCTGCTCACCACCATCGCCTATCAGTTGAACGGCCAGCGCACCTACGCGCTCGAAGGTTCGATCTTCGTCGCGGGATCTGCGGTGCAGTGGCTGCGCGACGGATTGGGCCTGATCAAACACGCCAGCGAGACGGGATCGCTCGCGGACGCCAACGACACCATGCAGTCGGTCTATCTGGTGCCGGCCTTCGTCGGCCTCGGCGCGCCATACTGGAATCCGCGCGTGCGTGGCGCGTTGTTCGGGCTGACGCGCAACACCGGCCCCGCCGAGCTGGCGCATGCCGTGCTGGAGAGCGTGTGTTATCAAACTTTCGATCTGTGGGCGGCGATGCGGGCCGACTGGCCCGAGGCGAAGGAAACCAACACCGTGCTGCGCGTCGACGGCGGCATGACCGCGTCGGACTGGACCATGCAGCGGCTGTCGGATCTGCTCGACGCGCCGGTCGATCGCCCGATGATTCAGGAAACCACCGCAGTGGGCGCCGCCTATCTCGCAGGGCTCGGCGCGGGCGTCTATCCGGAGCCCGCGCGGTTCGCGGATTCGTGGCGGCTGGAGCGGCGCTTCAGACCGAACATGAGCGAGGCGACGCGCGTGCGCAAACTCAAGGGCTGGTCGCAGGCGGTGAAGGGCGTGCTCGCCTCCGATCCTGACGGAGACTGAAACATCGCGCCGAAGCCCTTGCCAATCGGGTGCCTTGCCGGGTGTAATCGTCGCCTATCGGAGACCACCTGATGAACCTGATCGGCCAGTATGATTCTCCCTTCGTGCGGCGTGTCGCGCTTGCGCTGCGGTTCTACGGCATTCCCTTCGAACATACGCCGTGGTCGACCTTCGGCGACGCGGAAAAGATCGCGCTCTACAATCCGCTAATACGCGTGCCGACGCTGGTGCTCGATGATGGCGAAGTGCTGATCGAGAGCACAGCCATTCTGGATTATCTCGACGAACTGGCCGGGCCGTCGCGGGCGCTGATCCCCGATTGCGGCCACATCCGGCGTGAGGTGTTGCACATCTGCGCGCTCGCCACCGGCCTCGGCGACAAGGCGGTGAGCCTGCTCTATGAACGGGTGCTACGAACGGAGCAGTCGCAACGCTGGGTCGAGCGTTGCCGGTCGCAGATCGCTGGCGTGTTTGCTGGCCTTGAAGAAGATCGCACGCGGCACAAGACGCGGTTCTGGTTCGGTGACCAGATCACCCACGCCGACATTGCGGTGGCCTGCGTCATTCGTATCGCGCACGAGATCGATCCTAGCTTGTTCGAGGAGAAGCGTTATCCCGCACTCGCTCGTCACGCCGAGACCTGCGAGGCGTTACAACCGTTTCAAGATATCGTGCAGCCGCTCGCTCCGCCGAACTGACATAAGCCGAACTGACATAATGAAGGGTGGCCGGAAAGATCCGGCCACCCTGTATGTCGATCAGTCGTTACTGGCAAATGTTCCGCGTGCCTTTGATGAACGTGCCCGGCTCACACATGAAGCCGTTGCGCGCTGCATAGTTTGACGAATACGGCATCGCGACACCGTTGTAGCTGTAGGTGTCCACATAGCCCGGGCCGTAGGCATAGCTGTCACGGTAAGGCCCGCCGAACGGGGCGGTTGCGATGGCGCCAGCGGTGCCGACCGCCGTCGTGGCGACCGCGCCCGCGGTACCGATCGCGCCGCCGACGACGTCAGCCGGCCAGAAGCCGGTGCTGCGGTTGTCCCAGCCGCGGTCGTTGCGGGCGTCTCTGCGAACTTCCATGCGATCCGGTCCGGCCGCTCGCATATAGGCCCCATCGCGGCCCGGCATACGGGCACTCTGCTTCATCGGCTTGGAACTGTGCTTCACAGGCTTGATCTGTTTGGATTTGTCGGTCTTGCCTTGCATCGCGGAGCGCGGCTTTGCCGTGTCCTGCGCGAGCGCCGGTGTGGCGACCAGAGCGGTTACAGCCGCAGCAGCGGCGAAAAAGCTCACCTTTTTCATGATCTCTCCTTTTTATGAGGTTGATGTTGGCGGCGCACCAACGCCCCATGCAGAAGGGTGTTCCGGGTTCCATCGTGATTGATGTCACACGCGCGTGAGGAAAGTTCCATCGCGCCATGTTGTGATGTGTGAGTCAATCGTGCCATACCCACAGCGTCGTCCCCGCGAAAGCGGGGACCCATCACCATATTCAGTTTTGATAAAATTGGACGCGTCTGGGCGACCCGACGTATGGGTCCCCGCTTTCGCGGGGACGACTCCTGACAATTTGAGATTGTCGTGTGATTTGTACGAATGTCGCGGCTTTAGTTCGCGATCGCCTGCGCGACCGGCTTGCCGTTCATCCGCAGATGCATCGCGCAGCCGCAGCCCGGCGGATGCTTTGCGAGCGGCAGCGTTGCGACATCGTCTTCGGTCTCGGCCGGCATCTCGCGCGACGGAATGTAGTTGAGGATCGGCGCCAGCCAGCGCTCCATCTCCCCGACCGACATGCCTTTGCGTTCGGCATATTCCTCGACCTGATCCTGTTCGATCTTGCCGACGCCGAAGTAATAACTCTCCGGATGGCTGAAATAGAGCCCGGACACGGACGAGCCCGGCCACATCGCAAAGCTCTCGGTCAGCGTCACGCCCGCGGTGCGTTCCGCATCGAGCAGCTTGAACAGCGTCGCCTTCTCGGTGTGGTCCGGCTGCGCGGGATAACCCGGCGCTGGGCGGATGCCGGCATACTGTTCGAGAATCAGTTCGTCGGTCTTCAGTGCCTCGTCCGGCGCATAGCCCCAGAACTCCTTGCGCACGCGCTGATGCATCCGCTCGGCAAAGGCTTCCGCCAGACGATCCGCCAGCGCCTTCACCAGAATAGACGAGTAGTCGTCATTGGCGTTCTTGAAGCGATCCGCGACGACATCCTCGCCGATGCCTGCCGTGACCACGAACATGCCGATGTAATCCGGCACGCCGCTCGATATCGGTGCGATGAAATCCGACAGCGCGACATTCTTGCGGCCCTCGCGCTTCTCAAGCTGCTGGCGCAGCGTGTGCAGCGTGGTCAGCGGCTTGGTGCGGGCGTCGTCGCTGTAGAGAACGATGTCGTCGCCCTCGGCGTTCGCCGGCCAGAAGCCGATGGTGGCGCGGGCCTTGAACCAGTTTTCCTTAACGATCAGATCGAGCATCTTGCGCGCGTCGTTGTACAGCGAGCGCGCGGCCTCGCCGACCTTCGGATCGTCGAGAATCGCAGGGTATCGCCCGCTCAGTTCCCAGGTCTGGAAGAACGGCGTCCAGTCGATGTATTCGGCCAGCTCCGCCAGCGAATAGTCGCTGAAGCTCTTGATGCCGATGAACGCCGGCTTCTTCGGCTGGGTCTTGGACCAGTCGATGCTGTGTGCGTTGGCGCGCGCGGCGGCGAGCTTGAGCCGCTTCTTGTCCTGCTGCGCCTTGAAGTGTGCAGCTGAAATCTTGGCGTAGTCGGCGCGGACCTCGCGGGTGTATTCCTCGCGCTTCTCGGGTGACATCAGCGACGAGGCGACGCCGACCGCGCGGCTGGCGTCGTTGACGTGGATCACCGGGCCGCGCTTGTAGGCCGGATCGATCTTCACCGCGGTATGGACGCGGCTGGTGGTCGCGCCGCCGATCATCAGCGGAAGATCGAGGCCGAGGCGCTCAAGCTCGGCGGCCATGAACGCCATTTCATCGAGCGAGGGCGTGATCAGTCCGGACAGGCCGATGATGTCGACCCCTTCGGCCTTCGCGGTTTCGATGATCTTGGTGGCCGGCACCATGACGCCGAGATCGATCACCTCGAAGTTGTTGCACTGGAGCACGATGCCCACAATGTTCTTTCCGATGTCGTGAACGTCGCCTTTCACGGTGGCGAGCAGAATCTTGCCGGCGGAGCTGCGCCCGTCGCCGACCACGCCGTTGGCCTTGTTGCGTGCTTTCTCTTCTTCCATGAACGGCATCAGGTAGGCGACCGCCTGCTTCATGACGCGCGCGGACTTCACCACCTGCGGCAGGAACATCTTGCCCGCGCCGAACAGATCGCCGACGACGTTCATGCCGTCCATCAGCGGGCCTTCGATCACGTGCAGCGGCCGCTCGACCGTGAGGCGCGCAGCCTCGGTGTCGGCATCGATATATTCGGTGATGCCGTTGACCAGCGCGTGGCTGAGGCGCTTCGCCACTGGCCACTCGCGCCAGGCGAGATCCTGTTCCTTGACCTGCTTGCCCTTGCCGCGGAATTTTTCCGCCAGTTCCAGCAGCCGTTCCGGCGCGCCGGGATCGCGATTGAGGATGACGTCTTCGCAGACCTGACGCAGTTCGGGATCGATGTCGTCATAGATCACCATCTGCCCGGCATTGACGATGCCCATGTCCATGCCGGCCTTGATGGCGTGATACAGGAACACCGAATGCATCGCCTCGCGCACCGGCTCGTTGCCGCGGAACGAGAACGACAGGTTCGAGACGCCGCCGGAAATATGCGCATGCGGTAGATTCTGCCGGATCCAGCGCGTGGCCTCGATGAAATCGACGCCGTAATTGTTGTGCTCTTCCAGTCCCGTGGCGATGGCGAAGATATTCGGATCGAAGATGATGTCCTGCGGCGGGAAATCGAGCTTCTCCACCAGCAGGCCGTAGGCGCGCTTGCAGATCTCGATCTTGCGCTCGAACGTGTCGGCCTGTCCGACCTCGTCGAACGCCATCACCACCACAGCCGCGCCGTGACGGCGCGCGATGGTGGCTTCGTGCAGGAATTTATCCTCGCCTTCCTTCATGGAAATCGAGTTGACGATGGGCTTGCCCTGAACGCATTTCAGGCCAGCCTCGATTACGTCGAATTTTGAGGAGTCGACCATCACCGGCACGCGGGCGATGTCCGGCTCGGAGGCAACCAGATTAAGAAAGTCGATCATCGCCTGCTTGGAGTCGAGCAGGCCTTCGTCCATGTTGATGTCGATGACCTGCGCGCCGTTCTCGACCTGATCGCGCGCCACCTGAAGTGCTGCAGTGTAATCGCCTTCCTTGATCAGCTTGCGGAAGCGGGCCGAGCCGGTGACGTTGGTGCGCTCGCCGACGTTGACGAACGGGATGTCGGAGGTGAGGTTGAACGGCTCAAGGCCTGACAGCCGCAGCAGCGGCGGAATTTCCGGCACGACGCGAGGCTTGTGCGGCGCGCAGGCGTTTGCGATGGCCCTGATGTGATCCGGCGTGGTGCCGCAGCAGCCGCCGACCACGTTGACCAGACCAGCCTGCGCGAATTCACCGACGAGGCGCGCCATGTATTCGGGTGACTCGTCATACTGGCCGAACTCGTTCGGCAAGCCCGCGTTCGGATAGGCGCAGACCAGCGCATCGGCGACGCGGCCGATATCGGCGATGTGCGCGCGCAGGTCTTCCGCGCCGAGCGCGCAGTTGAAGCCGATGGTGATCGGGTTGGCGTGTTGCACCGAATACCAGAAGGCTTCCGGCAACTGGCCGGAGAGCAGCCGTCCCGATTTGTCGGTGATGGTGCCGGAGATCATCACCGGCACATGGATGCCGCGTGCCTCGGAGATTTCAGCGATAGCGTAAAGCGCGGCCTTCGCGTTCAGGGTGTCAAAGATGGTTTCGACCAGCAGCAGATCAGCGCCGCCGTCGAGCAATCCGTTGATCTGTTCGCTGTATGAAACGCGCAGGTCGTCGAACGTCACCGCGCGGAATCCGGGATTGCCGACGTCCGGCGAGATCGAGGCGGTGCGGTTGGTCGGGCCGAGCGCGCCGGCGACGAAACGCGGTTTGCCGTCCTTTGCGGTGGCGCGGTTGGCGGCGTTGCGCGCCAGTTTGGCGCCGTCGCGATTCAGCTCATAGGCGAGATCGACCATATCGTAGTCGGCCTGCGCGATGGAGGTCGACGAGAAGGTGTTGGTCGCGACGATGTCCGCGCCGGCGTCGAGATAGGCGAAATGGATGTCCTCGATCGCTTGTGGCTGGGTGAGGATCAGCAGATCGTTGTTGCCTTTGACGTCGCGGTGGAAATCCTTGAAGCGCTCACCGCGGAACGCAGCTTCGTCAAATTGCAGGCCCTGGATCATGGTGCCCATCGCGCCGTCGAGCACGAGGATGCGTTCGCGGGCAAGCGCGCGGAATTGGTCGGCGGTCGGAGATGTTTTCACGGTCATGGGATCACGCAGCTTTCTGCGCACCGTTGGGACGAATTCCCAGAAGGTGGCTGATGGCGAACACAAGATCCGCACGGTTCATCGTATAAAAATGAAAATTCTCGACGCCATGCTTGGCGAGCTTCTGCACCTGGCCGGCGGCGACGGTCGCCGCCACCAGCTTGCGCGTTTCGGCATCGTCATCGAGGCCTTCGAACTTGTCGGCCAGCCAGGACGGCACGGTCGTGCCCGCACGGGTGACGAAATTGCGCGCCTGCTTGAAGTTGTGCATCGGCATGATGCCCGGCACGACCGGAATATCGATGCCACGCGCGCGAACGCGGTCGAGGTAGCGAAAATAGAGATCGTTATCGAAGAAAACCTGGGTGATGGCGCGGCTGGCGCCCGCGTCCACCTTGGCTTTCAGCGCGTCGATATCGGCATCGAAGTCAGCGCTCTCGGGATGCTTTTCCGGATAGGCCGACACCGTGACGTCGATATCGGGATAACGCTTCTTGATGCTGGCGACGAGATCGGCCGACGTCTGGTAGCCGTCGGGGTGAGCAGCGTAAGCCGTGCCGATACCGGTGGTGGGATCGCCGCGCAATGCCACGATGTGACGGACGCCGACCTCATGATAGCGCGCGACGACATCGTCAATGTCCGCCTTGGTCGCCGCGACACAAGTGAGATGGGCAGCGGGCGTGAGTTTGGTCTCAGAGAGGATGCGCGCAATGGTCGAATGGGTGCGCTCACGGGTCGAGCCGCCCGCGCCGTATGTCACCGAAACGAAGTTCGGCGTCAGCGGCGCAAGCCGGTTGATGACCTCCCAGAGGTTGTGCTCCATCTCTTCGGTCTTCGGCGGAAAGAACTCGAAGGAAATCGCCGGACGTTTTTGCCCCTGCGATCCGGTCGGGGCGGATGTTTCGCTCGTCACGCTTCTCAACTCCACATGTCGTAAGGCGGTGCGCGGGCCGGATTGGGCTGCGGCCTCCGCGGCGCGGTGTGCCTCCGTTTCGCCCTTTGGGCCGGACCTCATCACCGTTTCGCCTTTACGGGCCAAAGTAAGCGAAACCAGCCATTTCCAACAGCCCATCCACCGGAGATTTCGTATGGGAAATTGCCCACTATAGCTATTTTACCAGAAGGAATTTACCGTCCAGCGGAGCGCTAATGGCAAAGAATTTGGCCGTTTACGCCGTATTTCCAGCTTATTCGCCGATTTTCAAGCCAAATCGAACGAGCGGGCGTGGGCAGATATCTGTAGATTTGATTAATCTGTCATATAGTTGCCCACACATCTGCGGCAAGCCGGCTGGGTGACATGCGCGCCAGCGGTTTGACCGCTGCCCGCGAGCCACTAGCTTGGGCCGCATGACCCCGCTTTCCATCCTCGACCTTTCGGTCGTCACCACCGGCACCAGACCTTCCCAGTCGCTGCGCAACAGCATCGATCTGGCGCAGCATGCCGACCGTCTCGGCTACACGCGCTACTGGCTGGCGGAGCATCACAGCCTCGCCTCGGTGGCGTCTCCCGCGCCCGAGATCATGATCGGACAGATCGCAGCGGCGACGCAGCGTATTCGCGTCGGCTCCGGCGGCGTGATGCTGCCGAACCATGCGCCGCTGATGGTCGCCGAACGATTCAAGATGCTGGAAGCGCTGTTTCCCGGCCGCATCGATCTCGGACTCGGTCGCGCGCCCGGCACGGATCAAACCACGATGCATGCGCTGCGCCAGCGGTTCGATCCGCGCGGCGGCGATGACTTCATCGAACGCCTGATCGAGTTGACGTTATGGGAAACGCGCAACTTCCCTGAGGGGCATCCATATCACAACGTGATCGCCATGCCGGACGATGCACCGCTGCCGCCGATCTGGCTGCTCGGGTCGAGCGACTACAGCGCGCAACTCTCAGCGCAGGTCGGCATGGGCTTCGCGTTCGCGCATCATTTCGCCTCGCACGACGCAGCCGACGCGATGATTCACTATCGCGCGCATTTCAAACCGTCGCATTGGCGCACTGTCCCGCATGCTATTCTGGCGATTGCCGTGATCATGGCCGAGACGGATGAAGAAGCGGACCTGTTGGCGTCCTCGGCCGATCTCAATCGCCTGCTGCGCGACCGCGGGCAATATCGTCCGTTGCCGAGCATCGAGGAGGCGCAGGCCTATCCGTATTCCGACGCCGAACGCGCCAGCATTGCGCGCAACCGCTCGCGGCTGTTCGTCGGCTCAAAGCAAACGGTAATGCAGAACATCTCGCCGCTGATCGAGGCCAGCAAGCCGGACGAGGTGATGGTGATCACGGCGACCTACGATCACGACGCGCGCAAGCGCTCGTACAGCCTGCTGGCGGATGCGTTCGGACTCGGCAGGCAGGCGGCGGCCTAATTAGCCTTATTCCGCGCCCTTTTCCGTGAACGCAACGCGGAACGGATGGGCCGGATAAACGCCGACGATCCGCAATTCCTTGGAGAAGAATTTCAGTTCTTCCAGCGCATAGGCGAGGTTCTTGTCGTCGGGATGGCCGTCGACATCGGCATAGAACTGCGTGGCGAAGAAATTGCCTTCCACCATGTAGCTTTCCAGCTTGGTCATGTTGACGCCGTTGGTGGCGAAGCCGCCCATTGCCTTGTACAGCGCGGCAGGAAGATTGCGCACCCGGAAAACAAAAGTGGTCACCAGCGGACCGGAGCCTTGCGCGGCCCAGAGCTGCTCGCGCGCCAGGATGACGAAGCGCGTGGTATTGTGGGCTTCGTCCTCGATGTCTTCAGCAAGAATGTCGAGACCGTAAATATCGGCGGCGAGGCGCGAGGCAATCGCAGCGCGGCTCTTGTCGCCGTGTTCGGCGACGATGCGCGCCGCGCCTGCCGTGTCGCCTGCGACGATCGCCTTGATGCCGAGCTTGCGGATGATGTTGCGACACTGCCCGATGGCGTGGACATGGCTTTCGACGGTCTTGATGTCTCCGAGCTTCGCGCCGCGCGGCCCCATGAGCTGATGCCGGATCGGCAAAAACCATTCGCCGACGATGAAAAGTCCCGACTGCGGCAGCAGGTGGTGAATGTCGGCGACGCGTCCGGCCAACGAGTTCTCGATCGGGATCATGCCAAGACTGGCTTCGCCTGACGAGATCGCCGCCAGTGCGTCCTCGAAGGTCGCGCAGGGCAAAGGCGTCGCGTCTGGGAAGGCTTCCTGAATCGCGATGTGCGAATTGGCACCGGGTTCGCCCTGAAAAGCGATTTTCATCGATTTGGTCATGATGGTCTTCCCGCCAGCATCTGGCGCGCAGTCTCAAGATCGTGAGGCGTATCGACGCCCAGCGGCACGGTGTCAACCACCGTGACGTCGATCCGCATGCCGGCCTCGAGCGCCCGCAGCTGTTCGAGCTTTTCGCGGGTCTCGAGCGGCGAGGGTGGCAGGGCGACAAACCGCGCCAGCGCGCTCCTGCGATAGGCATAAAGGCCGATGTGGTGATAGCGCGGACCCTCGCCATGAGGCGCGGTCGCCCGCGTGAAATACAGCGCCCGCAGCCGCGTTGCATTGACCGGCGATCCGACGACTTTCACCACGTTCGGATTGGTGTGTTCCTCGTCCTTTCGGATCACGGCGGCCAGCGTGGCGATATCGACGCTGGGATCGTCGAGCGGCGCCAGCACAGCGCGGATATCGTCGGGCGCGATGGTCGGCAGGTCGCCTTGGACATTGATGATGGTGTTGATCTGTCCTGCGCCATCGATGGTCTGGAGCGCTTCGAAGATCCGGTCTGACCCCGAGGGATGATCCGCGCGGGTCATGACGGCTTCGCCGCCAGATTTTTTCACCGCTTGCGCGATTTCCGGCGCGTCGGTTGCGACGATCACCCGTCCGATTCGCGCAGCTTCCGCCCGGCGCAGCACGTGGACGATCATCGGCAGGCCGCCGATGTCGAGCAGCGGCTTTCCCGGCAGCCGGGTTGCGGCCATGCGGGCGGGAATCAGCACCAGGGCGCGGGTTTCTGTCATTGGGGCGAGGGGCTCGGACGGCCGAATTGGTGAGGAAATGACGGGCGTTTTCAAGGGGTCGCGCGTTTATACGGGTTGCCAGAAGGCAGGCAAACCGTTATCTCGATCCCGCTACCTGTATTGCGCTGCACGCCTGTTCCCGGTAGCAATTCATGGCCGTTTCATGCGGCCAAACGTATCGACTTTCCGGCTAGGGCCTGATCGCAAATGGACTCCTTCGAACTCAACAAGATCATGGGCGCAGTGCTTGGCACCTGCCTCGTTCTGCTGGCGACCAACATGGCTGCCAATGCGATTTTCTCGCCGAAGAAGCCGGAAAAGCCCGGTTTTGAAATCGCGGTGAAGGAGGCTGAAGGCGCCGGTGCGGCTGCCGCGGCAGCGCCGAGCGAGCCGATCGAAAAGCTGCTTCAGACCGCCTCGGTCGAGAAGGGCACAGCGGCTGCAAAGAAGTGCGCGGCCTGCCACACCTTTGAAAAGAACGGCGCAAACAAGGTCGGCCCGAATCTCTATGGCCTCATTGACGACGAGATCGGCCACGGCCGTGGCGGGTTCAACTTCTCCGCCGCCATGAAGAGCAAGGGCGGCAAGTGGACCTACGACGCCCTCAACAAGTTCATCGCCAGCCCGAAGGGCTACGTCCCCGGCACCGCGATGGGCTTCGCCGGCATCAGCAAGGACAGCGAGCGGGCGGACCTGATCGCCTACCTGCGCACGCTGGCCGACACTCCGGTGCCGCTGCCGACCGCGAGCAAGTGAGCTTTCGGCGCGTGACCGAAATTTAATTCGAAAACGGCCAGGTTCGCCTGGCCGTTTTGCGTTGCAATTGCTGCTGTTTTCGAGCCGGACATTTCGCCGCAAAGAACGCGCCGCAACGGGCTGGCATCACATCCAAAAACCGACATAATCGGCCAAGACGTTGCCAGGGCAGCCCTTTTCGACCAGCAACAGGAACATTCAATTTGAGCATTTCCCGACGCGGCCTCCTCCAGAGCAGTGCTCTTGTTGCAGCGGTCCCGATGCTGAAGGCGGCGGGGCTGGATGCAGTCGCTCCCGCTCAGGCCCAAACGCAGGCCGCGCCTGAATGGAAACATGCCCTGTCGCTGTTCGGCGACATCAAGTACCCCGCCGACTTCAAGCGTTTCGACTACGTCAATCCGGATGCGCCGAAGGGCGGCATCGCGCGGCAGATTTCAATCGGCACCTTCGACAATTTCAATCTCGCTGTTGCCGGCGTCAAGGGAACGATCGCGCCTGCGGTCGGGCTGATCTACGAAACCTTGATGGCGCGGTCTCAGGACGAAGCGACCACCCAATATGGTCTGCTGGCTGAGTCGGTATCGCATCCCGACGATCATTCGTGGGTGATCTATCGCCTTCGCAAGGATGCGAAGTGGAACGACGGCCAGCCTGTCACCCCGGAAGACGTGCTGTTCTCGATGGAGTCGCTGAAGAAATACAGCCCGATGTATTCGTCCTACTACAAGCACGTGGTGAAGGCGGAGAAGGTCGGCTCGCACGACATCAAGTTCACGTTCGATGCGCCCGGCAATCGCGAGCTTCCGACCATTGTCGGTGAATTGACGGTGCTTCCGAAGCACTGGTGGGAAGGCAAGGACAGCGAAGGCCGCAAGCGCGACATCGGCGCGACAACGTTGGAGAAGCCGCTTGGCTCAGGTCCATATGCCATCAAGGATTTTGTCGCTGGCCGCTCCGTAACTCTGGAGCGGGTCAAGAATTACTGGGGCCAGAAGGCTCCGACGCGGATCGGCCAGAACAATTTCGACGAGATGCGGTTTGAGTTTTTCCGCGACACCACAGTCTCGCTTGAGGCGTTCAAGGCAGACCAGGCGGACTGGATCATCGAGTCCTCTGCCAAGAGCTGGGCGACGGCTTATGATTTTCCGGCCGTGACGGAGAAGCGCGTCGTACTTGAGGAATTCCCGATCAACGATTCCGGCCGGATGCAGGGCTTCGCCTTCAACATCCGCCGTGAATTGTTTGCCGACAAGCGCGTTCGTCGCGCCTTCAACTATGCGTTCGACTTCGAGGAAATGAACAAGCAGCTGTTCTACGGTCAGTACAAGCGCATCAACAGCTACTTCGAAGGCACCGAGCTCGCCAGTTCAGGTGTTCCGGTTCAGAGGGAGTTCGAAATCCTCAAGGAGGTCTACGGCGAGATTCCACCGGAGGTGATCGCAAAGCCGTACGAAAATCCGGTCGGCGGAGATCCTGAGAGGGTTCGTGAAAACCGGCGCCAGTCGACTCGCCTGCTGAAGGAGGCAGGCTATGAGGTTCGCGATCAGAAGCTCCTGGACAAGAACGGCAAGCAGGTTTCGGTTGAATTTCTCATCGATAGCCCGCCGTCGGAACGCATCGTTCTGTTCTACAAGCCGTCGCTGGAACGGCTCGGTATTGAGGTCACGGTTCGAACCGTTGATACCGCGCAATACCAAAATCGGCTGCGCAGCTTTGACTACGACATTGTCACGGAAGTCTGGGGACAGTCGCTGTCACCGGGCAACGAGCAGCGCGATTTCTGGGGAACCGAATCTGCTGATGTGCCCGGGTCGCGCAACACCGTCGGGATCAAGAATCCGGTGATCGACAAGCTGATCGACAAGATCATTTTCGCGAAGGATCGCGAGACGCTGGTGGCGGCGACCAAGGCGCTCGATCGCGTGCTGCTCTGGCACTACTACGTGGTGCCGCAGTTTACCTACGGATTCTCGCGATACGCGCGCTGGGATCGCTTCAGCCACGCGCCGTTGCCGAAATACGGCCGGTCCGGTCTGCCGACGCTGTGGTGGTACGACAAGGCCAAGGCCGACAAGATCGGCAGGCGTTCTTGACCGGCCTTTCGCGGCGGCGGGTTCTTGTTCTCGGCGGCAGTGCTGTGGCCGCGGCTTGGACACCGCTCGCAGCAGCGGCTCAATCCGCCGTCGAGGTCGCTCCTGAAACCCACGGCATGTCGGCGTTCGGCGACCTGAAGTACCCAGCGGATTTTAAGAACTTCGACTACGTTAATGTCGGTGCGCCGAAGGGCGGCGTGTTCTCGACCGTTCCGTCATCGCGCGCCTATAACCAGTCGTTCCACACGTTCAATTCGCTGAACAGCTTCATCCTCAGGGGCGACGGCGCGGTCGGCATGGGGCAGACGTTCGCATCGCTGATGGTGCGCTCAGGCGATGAGCCCGATGCGATGTACGGTCTCGTCGCCCGTTCGGTGCGGATTTCACCGGACAAGCTCACCTACCGGTTTACGCTGCGGCCGGAAGCACGCTTCCATGACGGCACGAAAATCACGGCGAAGGATGTTGCGTTCTCCCTGACGATCCTCAAGGAGAAGGGGCATCCCATCATCCAGCAGCAGCTGCGCGACATGACGAAGGTGGAGGCCAACGACGACGCCACGCTGACGGTGACCTTCGCGGCGCAGCGCGGCCGTGACGTGCCGTTGTATACCGCCGGACTGCCGATCTTCTCGAAGGCCTATTACGACAAGAAGCCGTTCGAGGAATCCACCCTCGATATTCCGCTCGGCTCAGGACCTTACAAGGTCGGCCGTTTCGAGGTTGGCCGTTACATCGAATATGACCGCGTCAAGGACTGGTGGGCGAAGGATCTGCCGGTGTCGCGCGGCGCGTTCAATTTCGACGCCGTGCGTTACGAGTTCTATCGCGACCGCGACGTCGCGTTCGAAGGTTTCACCGGCCGGAATTATCTCTACCGCGAGGAATTCACCGCGCGGATCTGGAGCACGCGCTACGATTTCCCCGCCATCAAGGACGGCCGCGTCAAGCAGGAGAAGCTGCCCGACGACACGCCGTCGGGAGCACAGGGCTGGTTCCTGAATACGCGGCGCGCGCAGTTCAAGGACCCGCGCGTGCGCGAGGCCATGATCCAGGCCTTCGATTTCGAGTGGACCAACAAGACCATCATGTACAGCGCCTATGCGCGCACCCAATCGCCGTTCCAGAACTCCGACCTGATGGCGGAAGGGCCGCCCTCGCCGGAAGAGCTGAAGTTGTTGGAGCCGTTTCGCGGGCAGGTGCCTGACGAAGTGTTCGGCGCGCCGTTCGTGCCGCCGGTGTCCGACGGATCGGGGCAGGATCGTTCGCTGCTGCGCAAGGCGTCGCAACTGTTGCAGGATGCGGGATATCCTATCAAGGACGGCAAGCGACGGTTGCCGAACGGCGATGCGTTCCGGGTCGAATTTCTGCTTGAGGAGCCGGCATTTCAGGCTCATCACGCGCCTTACATCAAAAATCTGGGCGTGCTCGGCATCGACGCCAGCGTGCGGCTGGTCGATCCAGTGCAGTTCCGTTCGCGCGTGGACGATTTCGATTTCGACGTCGCGATCCAGCGCTTCAGCATGTCATCCACGCCGGGCGACGCGATGCGGACGTTCTTCTCGTCGCAGGTCGCGGACATCAAAGGATCGCAGAATCTGTCGGGCATCAAGAATCCCGCCATTGATGCGCTGATCGAGCGCATCATCGCCGCCGACAACCGCGACGAACTGCGCATCGCCTGCCGGGCATTCGACCGCGTGTTCCGCGCGGGGCGCTACTGGGTGCCGCAATGGTATTCTGCCAGCCATCGCATTGCCTATTGGGACGTCTTCGCCCATCCTCCGAACATTCCGCGTTACGCCAACAGCGCCGGCGCACCGGACCTGTGGTGGTTCGATGAGGCGAAAGCCAAAAAACCTGAACAGGCTAAGCCTGAACAAGCCAAGCCCCAACAGACCAAGCCCGAGCAGGCGAAATAATCCATGAGCGCGTATATCGCCCGCCGCATCCTGCTGATGATCCCCACATTGCTGGGCATCCTGTTCGTGTCGTTCGTCGTGGTGCAGTTCGCGCCCGGAGGTCCCGTGGAGCGGGTGATCGCGCAACTGTCAGGCTCCGATACCGGCGCAAGCTCGCGTATTTCAGGATCGTCCAGCGGTGACTTCGCGTCGCGTCCGCAGGCTGGCGCGGGGTCCGACGCCGTCAGTTCGAAATACCGGGGCGCGCAGGGGCTCGATCCGGAGTTCGTCAAGAGCCTCGAAAAACAGTTCGGTTTCGACAAGCCCGCGCCTGAACGTTTCGCGTTGATGCTGTGGAATTTCGCCCGGTTCGATTTCGGCAAGAGCTATTTCCGCGACGTCAGCGTGATCCAGTTGATCAAGGAGAAGCTGCCGGTCTCGATGTCGCTCGGCATCTGGATGACGCTGCTGACCTATCTGATCTCGATCCCGCTCGGCATTCGCAAGGCGATCCAGGACGGCTCGAAATTCGATACCTGGACATCGGGCATCATCATCATCGGCTTCGCGATTCCGGGCTTCCTGTTCGCGATCTTGCTGATCATCCTGTTCGCGGGAGGCTCGTTCTTCGACATCTTCCCCTTGCGCGGGCTGACCTCGGACGGCTGGGCGCAAATGCCATGGTACCAGAAGATCACCGATTACTTCTGGCACCTCACGTTGCCGCTGATCTCGATGGCGCTCGGCGCGTTTGCCACGATGACGCTGTTGACCAAGAACTCGTTCCTCGACGAAATCCGCAAGCAGTACGTCATGACCGCGCGCGCCAAAGGCTGCAGCGAGCGCCAGGTGCTGTACGGGCACATTTTCCGCAACGCCATGCTGATCGTGATCGCGGGCTTCCCGAGCGCCTTCATCCATGCGTTCTTCTCGGGATCGCTTCTGATCGAGACTATCTTTTCACTTGATGGCCTCGGCCTGCTCGGTTTCGAGAGTGTGCTCAATCGCGATTATCCGGTGGTGTTCGGCACGCTGTTCATCTTTTCGCTGGTCGGTCTGGTGGTCAATCTGATCTCGGATCTCGCCTATATGTGGATCGATCCGCGGATCGACTTCGAGGCGCGTGAGGTATGACAATCGCTCCAGCCCCGCCGGTCGAGACCACGGCATTGTCGCCGATGGGCGAAGCGGTGCCGCCCTCGCGGCATCCGCTCGGCATATCACCGCTCAACCAGCGGCGCTGGCGCAATTTCAAATCCAACCGACGCGGCTACTGGTCGTTCTGGATTTTCTCCCTGCTGTTTCTGATTTCGCTGTTCGCGGAGCTGATCGCCAACGATCGCCCGTTCCTGGTCAAGTTCGACGGCAAGCTGTTTTTTCCGGCTTTCGTCTCCTATCCAGAAACCGCCTTCGGCGGCGACTTCGAGACCGCCGCGGATTACCGCGATCCCTATCTGCAGAAGCTGATCAAGGAAAAGAACGGCACGATTCTCTGGCCGCTGATCCGTTACTCCTACGGCACGCACAATCTCGATCTGCCGACTCCCGCGCCGTCGAAACCGACCTGGATGCTGACTGAAGAGCAATGCAAGGCCGTGGTGGAGAAGAAGGGCGTGCGAGGCTGCCGCGATCTCGAATACAACTGGCTCGGCACCGACGATCAGGGCCGTGACGTGGTCGCGCGCCTGATTTACGGCTTCCGCATTTCGGTCCTGTTCGGTCTGGCGCTGACGATCATCTCATCGGTGATCGGTATCGCAGCCGGAGGCATCCAGGGCTATTTCGGCGGCTGGGTCGATCTGCTGTTTCAGCGTTTCATCGAGGTGTGGACTGCGATCCCGTCGCTATATTTGTTGCTGATCCTGTCGTCGGTGCTGGTGCCCGGGTTCTTCGTATTGCTCGGCATCCTGCTGCTGTTCTCATGGGTGTCGCTGGTCGGCCTCGTACGCGCTGAGTTTTTGCGCGGACGCAACTTCGAGTACATCCAGGCGGCGCGCGCGCTCGGCGTGTCGAATCGCACTATCATGTTCCGGCACCTGCTGCCGAACGCCATGGTCGCGACCATGACCTTCCTGCCGTTCATCGTGTCGTCGTCGGTGATGACGCTGACGGCGCTGGATTTCCTCGGCTTCGGTCTGCCGCCCGGTTCGCCGTCGCTCGGTGAACTCTTGTCGCAGGGCAAGTCGAACGTGCAGGCGCCATGGCTCGGATTCACCGGGTTCTTTTCGGTGGCGATCATGCTGTCGCTCCTGATCTTCATCGGCGAAGGCGTGCGCGACGCCTTCGATCCGCGCAAGACGTTCAGGTGAGGGCTATTATGTTGGACACAATCAACCAGCCTCTGCTCGATGTCCGCGATCTGTCGGTGGCCTTCCGCCAGAGCGGGACCGAGAGCATTGCGGTCGACAAAATCTCGTTCTCGATCGATCGCGGACAATGCGTCGCGCTGGTCGGCGAATCCGGTTCGGGAAAATCCGTCAGCGCGCTGTCGGTGCTGAAGCTATTGCCGTATCCGACGGCGCACCATCCGACCGGCAGCATTCGCTTCAAGGGACAGGAACTGCTCGGCCTCGGCGAGAACGAGATTCGCGGCATTCGCGGTAACGACATCTCGATCATCTTTCAGGAGCCGATGACGTCGCTCAATCCGCTGCACACCATCGAGGCGCAGATCGGCGAGGTGATCTATCTGCACAGCGGCGTGCGCGGCGCGATGGCGCGGGCACGGACGCTGGAACTGCTGACGCAGGTCGGTATTCCCGAGCCCGAAACGCGTCTCGCCAGCTATCCGCACCAGCTCTCCGGTGGCCAGCGGCAGCGCGTGATGATCGCCATGGCGCTGGCGAATGAGCCGGATCTGCTGATCGCCGACGAGCCGACCACGGCGCTCGATGTTACCGTGCAGGCGCAAATCCTGAAACTGCTCGCGGACATTCGCGCGCGGCTCGGCATGAGCATGTTGTTCATTACCCATGATCTCGGCATCGTGCGGCGCATCGCCGATGTCGTCTGTGTCATGAACAACGGCAAGATCGTCGAGCAAGGGCCGGTGGAGCAGGTCTTCACCGCGGCTCAGCATCCTTACACCAAGGCGCTGCTGGCAGCGGAACCGAAGCCTGATCCTGCGCCGCCACGGCCAGAGTCCCCGGTCGTGATGTCGTCCGACGATCTGAAAGTCTGGTTTCCGATCAAGCGCGGATTGCTGCGCAAGACGGTCGGGCACATCAAGGCGGTCGATGGCGTCAGCGTATCGGTGCGTCAGGGCGAAACGCTCGGCGTGGTCGGGGAATCCGGCTCGGGCAAGACCACGCTCGGGCTCGCTCTGCTGCGTCTGATCTCCTCGAAGGGGCCGATCGTGTTTCTCGGCAAAGACATTCAGGGCCTGAAATTCAAGGAGATGCGCCCGGTCCGTCGCGACATGCAGATCGTGTTTCAGGATCCGTTCGGCGCGCTCAGTCCGCGTATGTCGGTCGGCGATATCATTGCCGAGGGACTTGGCGTGCATCAGCCTTCGCTGAAGGAAGACGAACGCGAGGCGCGCGTCATCAAGGCGCTGAAGGAAGTCGGGCTCGATCCGGCGACACGCTTCCGCTATCCGCACGAATTCTCCGGCGGCCAGCGCCAGCGCATCAGCATTGCGCGGGCGGTGGTGCTGGAGCCGAACTTCGTGGTGCTGGACGAGCCGACCAGCGCCCTCGACATGCTGTTCCAGGCTCAGATGGTCGATCTGTTGCGCGACCTGCAGCGCAAGCGCGACCTGACCTACATGTTCATTTCGCATGACCTGCGGGTGGTGGCGTCGCTTGCGAGCAACCTGATCGTGATGCGCCACGGCAAGGTGGTGGAGCAAGGCGCTGCGGCGGACCTGTTCAAGAATCCGCAGACCGATTACACGCGTGCGCTGTTCGCGGCGGCGTTCAACATCGAAGCCGCGCCGAACATCGTGCCGGATTTGTAAGGCTCGATCAGCCTCATAATGATAAGTTGCGAATTATCGTCGGTCATGGCCGGACTTGTTCCGGCCATCCACGTCTTTTCCCATTTACCATCAAGACGTGGATGCGCGGGACGAGCCCGGGCATGACTAGAGGTCGAGTCTTTTTACACTGGTCACCTCGCTGCCGGTGGCCTTGATGCGCGCGATAGCAGTCTGCGTCGGCTCGATGGCTGTCGCCATGTGGTGCGCGTTGGCATGGACCATGGTCGTGCTGTCGCGCACGATGGCGACGTGCCCCTTCCAGAAAATCAGGTCGCCGCGTTTCAGATCATGCCACTGCGATGGCGGCAGTGCCGCTCCCAACGTCGCTTCCTGCATGTCGCTGTCGCGCGGCGCGGCGATACCGGCTGCGGCAAGCGACGTCTGCACGAGGCCTGAACAATCGATGCCGAGACTTGTTCGGCCGCCCCACAGGTACGGCGTTCCGGCAAAGCGTTCGGCGACAGCGACAAAGTCTGTCTCGGCGCTGTCGAGTGGAGCGACGTGGTGGACCGGCAGATAGTGCCGCTGGCTGGTGATGGCGAAGGTGCCATCGATCTTGACGACTTCGATGCGCGCGCCGAGCGGCAGGCTCTCGACCGGCGGGAGTTTGATCGACGGGCCTGGAAAGGCGAACGTGCGCAGCGCCGTGACTTTATGCGTTGGCGTCGTACGCGGCTGCACCAGCGCGATATCGGGAATCCACCCGACATAGCCGTCGGCCTTGAGCTGACCCCAGGCCCATCCCTCCGCATCGCGATCATAGACCATGACGCGCTCGCCCTTCAGCGCCTCGGTGTCGAGCGCCGCATCGTGCGACGGTTCGCGCCGGACCGGCACGACGGGGTCGAACACCTCGAACTCGGTCCCTTCGACAAACCGCGCGGCCGTGACCTTGCCTTCGAGATGTTTTGCGGCGAGATCCTGCCGCGCGGGCGTGAGCCTAGGATCAAGTTTTGATTCACCCATAGCGCTCGCTCAGAAGCTTGTAGATCGCGCGCGCAGCCTGGCATTCGCCGCCCTCGGGACGCGCGGGCTTGGCCGACGGAGTCCAGCCGTAGATATCGACGTGCAGCCAGCTTTTGGCGCTCTCGACGAAGCGCTTCAGGAACAGCGCGCAGGTGATCGATCCGGCGAACGCCCCGCCGGGTGCATTGTTGAGATTGGCGGTCTTGGAATCCAGCCAGGAATCGTAGGGCATCCACAGCGGCATGCGCCACATCGGATCGTTCTCGATGCGGGCGTGGCGTGCGACGTCGGCCGCAAGAGTCTCATCGTTGGTGTAGAACGGCGGCAGGTCCGGTCCCAGCGCGACGCGTGCGGCGCCGGTCAGGGTGCCGAGATCGATCAGAAGATCTGGCTTCTCCTCGTCGGCCCATGCCAGCGCATCGGCCAGCACGAGGCGTCCTTCCGCGTCGGTGTTGCCGATCTCGACATTCACGCCCTTGCGCGACGGAAAGATATCGAGCGGGCGAAACGCATTCCCTGCGACTGAATTTTCGACAGCGGGTATCAGGACGCGCAGGCGAATTTTGAGCTTCGCATCCATGATCATCTGCGCGAGCGCGAGGACATTGGCTGCGCCGCCCATGTCTTTCTTCATGATCAGCATGCCGCTGGAAGGCTTCAGGTCGAGGCCGCCGGTGTCGAAGCAGACGCCCTTGCCCACGAGCGTCACTTTCGGATGCGATGCGTCGCCCCACGTGATGTCGATCAGGCGCGGCGCGCGGGTCGAGGCCATGCCGACGGCATGGATGAGCGGAAAGTTCTGCTTCAGCAGGTCGTCGCCGACAATGCACGTGTAGGTCGCGCCGAATTTCTCGGCGATCGCCTGTGCGGCTTGTGCGAGTTCATCCGGGCCCATGTCGTTGGCGGGCGTGTTGATCAGATCGCGCGCCAGAGCTGCTGCTTCCGCCATCCGCGTGATCTCGGTCATGTCGACATCGCCAGGCGGGACGAGCCGCGCGCCGGGCGCGTCGTTCTTGCGGTATCGATTGAACCGGTAGCTCCCGAGTGCGAAGGCCAGCGCCGCGAGCCGTGTGTCATGCGGTGCGTTGGCGAAGCTGTAGGTGCCCGCCGGCAGCAGGCCGGGCAATTGCCCCGGCCGGAACGGATCGCGCCATTCGCTGGACGAATCTTCGATGCCGAACAGAACGTGAGCGAGCGATCCGTCGTCCGCCGGCAATGCGAGATACTGGCCGGGCTTTGCCGTGAAAGTGTTGGCTGCGGCGAACCGCCGGGCGGTCGCGGGAAGCGTGGCGCTGACAGCGTCCCAGGTCGATTTCGAGGCGAAGGTAATCGGAACGGGACGGGCGTCGGTGGAACTTTTGAAAGCAGGGTGCATGGGCTTCCCAGATGGCGGCGGGGCGAGGCGATAGACGTTACTATAGCAGCGCGGCGCACCCGCGCGGCAGGCTCAAGACAGTGTTTTGCATGCTCTTTTGGCGAGAGGCGGCGATCGTCCTGATCGGGGGCAGGCCCGTGGGTTAACCGGACATTAGGGTTAACAGTCTATTGCTGCAGCATCCGGCTTCGCCACCCTCGACCGCGAGTCCATGCGTCATGCGTCATCCATCTCATTTCGCCCGATATCTTGGCTCTGCCGCAGCCGCAGCCATTCTCGCCGTGGGTCTTGCCGGGTGCCAGACCGCGCGTTCACCCGATGTCACCGGATCGCTGAATGCGCGTGCGGAAGCCGCGCCCGGCGGCGTGTCACGCAATGAGATCGAGGCCTTAGGCGAACGTTACCGCGCCAATCCGCGCGATGCGGCAGCCGCGCTTCAGTATGGTCAGTCACTGCGCCAGAACGGCCAGCGCCAGCAGGCCGCTGCGGTGCTGGAACAGGCGACCATCGCCAATCCCGGCAACAAGGTGCTGCTGGCCGCCTATGGCCGCGCGCTGGCAGACAACGGAAGCTTTCAACTGGCGTTCGACACCCTGACGCGCGCCCATACGCCGGCCAATCCCGACTGGCGCATCCTGTCGGTGCAGGGCACCACGCTCGATCAGATGGGCAAGCATGACGAGGCCCGCCGTTACTATGCGAGCGCGCTGAAGATTGCCCCGGAAGAGCCATCGGTTCTGTCGAACCTCGGCATGTCCTATGTTTTGTCCAAGGATCTGCCGAAGGCCGAGTTGGTGCTGCGCAGAGCCTACAATCGCGGGTCAGCCGATAGCCGCGTTCGTCAGAACCTTGGTCTGGTCGTCGGCCTGCAGGGACGTTTCGCGGAAGCCGAGACCATCGTGAAGGCCGATCTGCCAGCCGACGAAGCGGAAGCGAACGTCGCTTATCTGCGGCAGATGCTCAGCCGCGACGGCCGCTCGCAAAAGACGGCTGCGATGGAGTCCGGCAGGTCATAAGCCTGACCGTACCGGTTCAATTCTCCTGACGAGAAAACGAGATCGATGCGCCGGTTTCATCCGGCGAGGGCTGGAGAGCCTCCAGCCGCCGCGTCGCATCACTTCATGTATTCCGAGACCTTGATGCCGGTGGGGCCGAGAATGACCACGAACAGCACCGGCAGGAAGAACACGATCATCGGCACGGTCAGTTTCGGCGGCAGCGCGGCGGCCTTCTTCTCGGCCTCGTTCATGCGCATGTCCCGGTTTTCCTGAGCCATCACGCGCAGCGTCTGTCCGAGCGGCGTGCCGTAGCGCTCCGACTGTTGCAGCGCCAGACAGACCGATTTCACGCCTTCGGTGCCGGTTCGCTTGGCGAGGTTCTCGTAAGCCATCTTGCGGTCCTGCAGGTACGACAGCTCCGCGGTCGTCAGCGAGAATTCCTCGGCGAGAGCAATCGACTGGGTGCCGATCTCCGTGCTGACCCGGCGGAATGCCGCTTCGATCGACATGCCGGACTCGATGCAGATCAGCAGAAGGTCGAGCGCGTCCGGAAACGCGCGCCGGATCGACAGCTGGCGCTTGGTGATTGCGTTCTTCAGGAACAACATCGGCGCCTGCATGCCAAACCAGGTCGCGCCGATGCACATGCCGATCTTTATCGGGGTCGGCTGCTGCATGTTCGAGATGACGAACACATAAAGGATCGCGCCGATCAGGAACAGGATCGGCATGACGAGACGAAAGAACAGGAACGTGACATAGGGCGCCTGGCCGCGATAGCCAGCCATCACAAGCTTGTCTCGCGCTTCTTCCTGGGCCACCCACTTGCCGAGATTGAAATCCTCGACGACCCGCTGCACAAGCTGCTTCGGTGTCTGGCGCAGCGAGACTTTTTCGTTGCGATTCAGCCGTTCGCGTTCGCGCTGGCGCAGACGTTCACGCTCGCTGGCGACCGCCTTCATGCGCTTGGCCAGCCCTTCGCCCGCAAACATCGGCGACACCACCGCGTAGGCGGCCGCCGCTGCGGCGATGGCCGACATCAGCATCGTCATGAACCGGATGTCGTGGAACTTTTCGATGAGAAGATCGACCATGGTTCCTCGTCAGAAGTCGAAGTTGATCATTTTTTTCATGACGAGGATGCCTGTCCCCATCCACAGCACGCAGCCGGCCAGCATTAGCCGTCCGGTCGGATGGGTCCACAGCAGCGAGATGTAGTCGGGTGTCATGATGTAGACCATGATCATCACGATCGGAGGAAGCGCCCCGATGATGCCGGCCGAGGCCTTGGCCTCCATGGACATCGCCTGAATCTTCGCTGCCATCTTCCTGCGGTCGCGAAGCACCTTGGATAGGTTGCCGAGAGCTTCCGACAGGTTGCCGCCGGACTTGGTCTGAATCGCGATCACGATGCCGAAGAAGTTGGCTTCCGGCAGCGGCATCCTGTCGTAAAGACGTTGGCACGCCTCGCCGAGTGGCATGCCGATGGTCTGGGTTTCGATGATCGCGTTGAATTCGCTGCGCAGCGGCTCGGGCGCATCCGCTGCGACAACCTTGATCGAATCGAACAGCGGCAGGCCGGCCTTGATGCCACGAACGATCACGTCGACGGCGTCCGGCAAAGCATCGAGAAATTTCGCTTCGCGGCGCTTTTTGAGGAATCCAAGCACCCAGCGCGGCAATCCGAAACCGGCGGCAAGGGCGAAGCCGAGCGCCGACGGCAGGCCGGCGCCGGCGATATAAGTGGCGATCAGAGCGATCATGCCGAGACCGGCAGAGCCGATCATGAACTGCTGCTTGGTCCAGTCCATGCCCGCCTGGGCGATGCGGGTTTCGATCGAAACTTTCTTGGATGCGGCGAGCCGCTGTTCAAGCTCCTTGATCGAGTCTTCGACCTGCACGCGGCGTGTGCGCGACCGGTCGTCGATTCGCAATGAAGGTTCCGCACGTGCAAAGGACGCGCGGCGCTTCTCCGCCTGTTTCTCGCCGGACAGCAGCGGATAGATGAAAACCCAGGCGAGACCGCCCACCGTGACGGCGGAGAGGAAGGTCAGTGCCAGCGCCTGCATGTTCATGGCGCGTTCCTATATTTCGGCGACTTCGGCCGCATCGAGCGCCGCGGCGAGCCGCTTTTCTTCGCCGTAGTAGCGGGCGCGCTCCCAGAACCGCGGACGGCCGATGCCGGTCGAGCGGTGCCGGCCGACGATATTTCCGTTCAGGTCTTCGCCCATCAGGTCGTAGACGAAGATATCCTGGGTGATGATGGTGTCGCCTTCCATCCCCATCACCTCGGTGATGTGGGTGATGCGCCGCGAGCCGTCGCGCAGTCGGGCTGCCTGTACGATGACATCGATCGAGGCGCAGATCATCTCGCGAATGGTGCGCGACGGCAGCGAGTAACCGCCCATGGTGATCATGGATTCGCAACGGGACAGCGCTTCGCGCGGATTATTGGCGTGCAGCGTTCCCATCGAGCCGTCGTGGCCGGTGTTCATCGCCTGCAACAGGTCGAATGCTTCGGGTCCGCGGACTTCGCCGACGATGATGCGTTCCGGCCGCATACGCAGGCAGTTCTTGACGAGATCGCGCATGGTGATCTGGCCTTCGCCCTCGATATTGGGCGGGCGCGTTTCAAGGCGCACGACGTGCGGCTGCTGCAGTTGAAGCTCCGCGGCGTCCTCGCAAGTGATAACGCGCTCGTCTTCGTCGATGTAGTTGGTCATGCAGTTGAGCAGCGTGGTCTTGCCGGAGCCGGTTCCACCGGAAATCAGCACGTTGGCGCGGCAACGCCCGATGATCTGCAGGATCTGCGCTCCCTCGGGCGAGATCGCTCCGAACTTGACCAGCTGATCGAGTGTCAGCTTGTCCTTCTTGAACTTACGAATGGTGAGGGCGGGACCGTCGATCGCCAGCGGCGGCACGATCGCGTTGACGCGCGAGCCGTCGGCGAGGCGTGCGTCGCATATCGGCGAGGATTCGTCGACGCGGCGGCCAACCTGGCTGACGATGCGCTGGCAGATGTTCAGAAGCTGCTGGTTGTCGCGGAAGCGGATGCCGGTCTTCTGGATCTTGCCGCCGACTTCGATAAAGACTGTGCCGGCGCCATTGACCATGATGTCGGCGATGTCGTCGCGCGCAAGCAGCGGTTCGAGCGGCCCGTAGCCGAGAACGTCGTTACAGATATCGTCCAGCAGCTCTTCCTGCTCGGCGATCGACATCACGATATTTTTTATCGCGATGATCTCGTTGACGATGTCGCGGATTTCCTCGCGCGCGGACTCGACATCGAGCTTCGCGAGTTGGGCAAGATCGATGGCCTCTATCAGCGCCCCAAAGATCGTCGCCTTGACCTGATAATAGCTATCCGAGCGCCGTGCTTCGATAACGGGGGCAGGCGTGGGCGCCCGCGCAGGCGCAAGCGGAGGCGATGCAACGCTCGCCACGGCCGGCCTTGCGGCGGCGGGCGCTGCCTCATGCCCACGGTCCGGGGGCTGAACCGCCCGGACGTCGGCTTCTGATCCGCTACGCTTACCAAACACGGCGATAACTCCACGCGATAGTCTATTTGGCCCGGAGTTTTCCGAGCAAAGGCCCCAGGAACGAATTGCGCGGCTTCTTGGCTTCGCCGCGGCCGGTCAGGCGCTGCGCAATCTGCAGGAACATTTCGGAAGTCCGGTGGTTGGCCGCGATTTCCGCGATCATCTGACCGTTGTTCGCTGCCGCGCCGAAAATCTGCGGCTCGAATGGAATGGTCACGATCGGCTGGCTCTCGATGGCCTTTGCGAACTCGCTGGTGTTGATTTCTGGCCGCTTCGGAACACCTGCCTGATTGATGCAGTACAGCGGCGGTCTGTCGTTGGGCCGCGCGGCTTTCAGCGCGTCGAACATGTTCTTGGTGTTGCGCAGATTGGCGAGATCGGGAGTTGCGACGATCAGGATATCGTCGGCGCCGACCAAGGCGCGCTTGGTCCATCCGGACCACTGGTGCGGAACGTCGAGTACGATGCAGGGCATCGTCGTGCGCAGCGTATCGAAAATCGAATCGAACGCCTCAGCACCGAAATCGTACACGCGGTCGAGCGACGCCGGCGCGGCGAGCAGGCTTAGATGGTCGGTGCACTTGGACAGCAGGCGATCGACGAAGGCGGTGTCGATGCGGTCCGGAGAGAAGACTGCATCGGCGATGCCCTGCGGAGGATCCTGGTTGTAGTCGAGGCCGGCGGTTCCGAAGGCAAGATCAAGATCGGCGACGACCGAATCCAGCGCGAGATCGCGCGCGATCGCCCAGGCGACATTGTGCGCCACCGTGGACGCGCCGACGCCGCCCTTGGCGCCGACGACGGCAATGATCCGTCCCACGGCCTTGGCTTCGGGAACCGAAAACAGGCCGCAGATCGAACGAACGACGTCGAGCGGCGCGACTGGCGCGATGAC
This sequence comes from Afipia massiliensis, assembly GCF_014203115.1. Classification (GTDB taxonomy): domain Bacteria; phylum Pseudomonadota; class Alphaproteobacteria; order Rhizobiales; family Xanthobacteraceae; genus Afipia; species Afipia massiliensis. The sequence goes on from NZ_JACHIJ010000003.1 coordinate 579,986, forward strand.
GTAGTCGCTGATGCCGCGCCGCACGAGTTCACGGTACAGCACGACATCGTTGACGCGGCCGATGACGATCACGCGCGTGCCGGCGTCGCAAACCGTGGCAAGCTGGTCGAGCCCCGAAAGGATGTCGTTGCGGCCCTCGGTTTCCAGCAGGATCACGTTCGGGGTCGGCGCAGTCCGGTAAGCCTCGATGGCTGCGGCCATGCCGCCCATCTGAATCTTCAGATGCGCCTTGTCCAGCCGCCGGTCTTCGCCGGCGGACTGCACAGCCGCGGCGGTTTCAACCGTTTCGCAAAATGCCTGGACGGACACGCGCGGCGCCGGCGCGATGTGTTGCTCGGCGGCGGAAGAGCCGGTCCCGTCTTCCTGGTCTTGGCGCGCGTAACTAATCATTTGCCCACATTGCTGATTTGGTTTTTCTCTGGATCAGGATAGTTCGTGGCAGTGCTTTCGCCCTTGCGATACTTGTCCAGCACGACTGTCCGTCGGCCGGTGTAGGCAGCGGTCTCTGAGCGCGGCTGAACCAGATCCGATGGATTGGCGACCATGGCTGCGAGATTGCGCTGCGAGGCGCAGCCGAGATTGTGGTACGGGCGATTGTCGAGATAGCCCTTGTTCTTGATGGACGGGCCGAGGTCTTCCGGCCACGTGCCGCACGGACCGGCATCCGCCGTGATCCGCGGATAGTTGACGCGGATGGTCGCAAACAGCCGGGGATCGGTCGGGCGATAGTTCCTGACGGTGATGCCGCGCGGCGGCACGCCGGTCGCAGCCAGGATGGCCTTAATCTCGCGCAATGAATCGGCGGCAACACGGGCATTCGGCGTGTTCACCGGCATGTCGATGATGATCCCGCCGGTGCCTTCGCGCAGCCAGGTTTCCGCAAGGCCCGCGATGTCCGAGCGCTGTATCGAAGTAAGTCCGCCACGACCGTGACCGATGAAGACCTCCGTCGCGCGATTGGCTTCCTGAATCACGATTGGATGGCGTTGGCGATAGTCGTTCGGAACGCTGGCCGTCACAGTGTCCTGGCTCGTATGCGTGCAGGCTCCCAAAGCAGCGGACGCCCCGAGAAGGGCGGCTGCGATCCGCAGGCTGTATTTGAGATCGGGTACTCGCTTTGTCATCGATACTGTCCTTGTCCGATCTCAGTCGGTGATGAAGCCGTAAGAGCCGCGGTATTTGCGGGCCGGTTCAACGCGGCCGGGAACGCCGTAGATGCGGTTGATGGTGCCCAGCAGATCAGCCTGCGGATCAGACGAGTCGGCAAATCCGTCGTCCGGCCGCGAAAGATCCTTCTGCGCGACGGCACGAACCACGTAGGGGGTCACCAGCACCATCAGCTCGGTATTGTTGTTGACGAAATCGCGGCTGCGAAACAGCGTTCCCAGCACGGGCAGTTGTGACATTCCGGGCAGACCGTTGATCGCCTGCTTGGTCTGTTCCTTGATAAGACCGGCCATCACCATCGAGCCGCCTGACGGAATTTCGAGTGTCGTGTCGGCGCGGTTGACCTTGATCGCCGGGATCGTTGTGCCGCTGATGGACACCGAATTTTCCTGCGACAGTTCGGATACTTCGGTGCTTACGCGCAGGCTGATACGGCCTTCGCTCATAACGACCGGAATGAAGCCGAGCGAGATACCGAATTTCTTGAAGACAATCTGCGTCGAACAAATGCGCGTAACGGGATCGCACGAATTGCCGCCTGGCACGGGGAATTCGCCGCCGGCGAGGAAGTTGGCGGATTCGCCCGAGATCGCGGTCAGGCTAGGCTCGGCAAGAGTCCGGATGACACCGGCGTTTTCCATCGCGCGCAAGGTCGCCTGCACCGACGGAACGACACTGCCCGTAGAGGTTATGGTCTTGCCAAAGCCGCCGACCGCGGTGTTGCCATCCACAAGAGGACGGCCGAATGCCGTGAACGGGTTTGCATTGTTGAAGTTCACGACCGCCGTGCCGTAATTCATCGATGCAGAAAGATCGACCCCGAGCTGTTTGACGATGTTTCGCTGCACTTCGGCGACGGTGACCTTGAGCATGACCTGATCGCGGTCGCGCACCGTGATGCTGTTGACGACCTTGTCCGCGCTGCCGGCGAGGCGAGCGGCAAGATCGGCGGCCTGTTGTGCCTCGAGGGGATTGGCAGCCGAACCCGACAGCACGACGCCGTCGCCGACGCCTTCGATCCGGATGTCGGACCGCGGGAACGATTGTTTCAGCGCGGCGCGGACACCGTTGAGGTCGCGCGTAACCGCAATATCGTAAGCGGCGATCTGCTGGCCCGCCGTGTCGAAGAAGATGATGTTGGTCTGGCCGACTGCGGCGCCGATGATGTAGGCGCGCTGGGCCGAACGCACGACGGCGTTGGCAATCTTCGGGTCCGCGACGAGGACGTCCTTGACGTCACGCGGCAGGTCAATCACGACGGATTTTCCGATGCCAAGCGGCAGGAAGCGGGCGTTCAACTGGCCGCCTGCTGAAGCCGCGGCCGCTGACACGCGGTAGTCGCTCGCGATCGCGGGCGACAGAACCGGGTTCAGCGTCAGCGCGGAGACCGCGGCAAACGACAGGGCACGCACCAAGAAGGTTCGCACAGGTGCCTGATGTCCCTCTCGCCTCATCTTCCCAGTCCCCTCGACCACTTCTGTGTCGTCATAGTTGTTGAGATGCCGTAGCGAGCCACGTTGACGCTGGTGCGCTTGCCGGCTTCGGCGACGGTGGCTGGATGAAGCCACCCGCGGCGCGGTCGTTCTTGTGGATGAAACTCGAACTGGCTGTGGACGAGGGCCAGGACTGCCACCGGTGCAGCAGTGCCGCCGGCGCAGACAGCAATAGCCAGGTCGATCCGCGCGGTATTCATACGCCTTCACTTTCCACATCACGCCGCGACGGACCCGTCGCCGTGGTGGGATTTGACCAGCTAAACGTCAAAGCATGGTTAATGAGGCGTATCTAAATCGCGTTAATGAGAAGTTGCGATCGTTGTCGCGCGCGTTTGGTCAGTGGCCGACGAAGCGGGTGAGATCCACCGCCTTCATCCATTCGGTTTCCGGATAGATCATCAGCGCACCGAGAGCGAGCGCGATGCCGTAGGGAATGCCGCTGTCCTTGCGGTGGAGCCGCTGCAGCCATTCCTGCGACACCAGCGAATAAGGCAACGGCCACTGCCGGAACTGGAGCACCAGAAGCGTCAACGCGCCGCCGAACAGCGATGCATAGATCAGATAGTCGGCAAGCGGCGGAAAGCCGAACCAGAGACCGGCAGCCGCCGCGATTTTGGCGTCGCCGCCGCCCATCCATCCAAAGGCGAAGCAGGCAAAGGCGATCACCAGCACCGTCAGGCCGGCCCCGACATGCATGGTAATCTCGGACAGCGGCATGCCGCTGAAGCCTGCAAGGAGGAAGAAACCCGCCACCATGAGCAGCGAGACGCGGTTGGGGATCGTCATCGTGAAGAGATCGCTTGCCGCGGCGAAGGCCATCAATGCGGGAAACAGGAAAACGCGCGCGAGGTCGAGGATCATGGGTTTGCCGGGGTCTGTCGAAAATGAGCCGCGGGAACTCGGTCCGAATGAGCGACGCGGCAGGCTAACCGGCAGAAATGAACAATCTTAGAACGGGCGCTACCAGATGCTGGCGATCCGGAACAGCGCTGCGAGCAAGGCCAGGACGAGCGCCGCGCAGACGAGCCGGGCAGGTTCATCGCCGGACAGCGGGACGAAGATGTGCATGGAGCGTTTCTCGGTTGGAGACGGTTTCATGGACGCTTTGCGGGTTGGCGATTGGTCAGGACGCAAAAAAGGCTCCGGTTTCCCGAAGCCTTTGTTTCTCGGCGAAACAGCGATCGCTTACTTGATCGACGTGTTGATGTTGCCGAATTTGGTGTTCAAGGTCGTGCCGAGACCGTTCACGGCAGCAATGATCGCCAGCGAAATGCCGGCGGCGATCAGGCCGTACTCGATCGCGGTGGCGCCGGATTCGTCCTTGACGAAGCGAGCAACGAGCTTGGTCATCTGTAACTCCATTTGTACACGTGGCTGTAGAACTCTGGCCGTTGCGGGGGCGGAAACCACCGTGACCATGGGGTGAACCTACGTGGGAGGAATTGCAGCGCAGTTAATTCGATTGCTGAAATACCGGGGTATCAGCCTCTTCTTGCTGACGGTAAATGCTGCTTTAACGGCCCCGCGTGAATGGGGCGGTCGCGCAGATGAGGCTCCGGTTTCCCGAAGCCTCTGGTTCTCAGACCAAGCGCGTTTGCTTAGTTGATTGATGTGTTGATGTTGCCGAACTTAGTATTGAGGGTGGTGCCGAGGCCGTTCACGGCGGCAATAATCGCCAGCGAAATGCCGGCAGCAATCAGGCCGTACTCGATTGCAGTCGCGCCGGACTCATTCTTCAGGAAGCGGGTAACGAGGGTGATCATTGTTGTCTCCGTTTGCACACGTGGCTGTGGAACTCTGGGTCTTTCGCGGGGCGGAACCGCCGTTCCCGAACTGGAACCTAAACGCGTATGCAATTGCAGGTCGTTAATTTGACCGACGAAAACCGGGGGTATTTTCCCGGTTCTGGCCGGGCGGTAAGTTCCCGCCTAACGAGATACCGCAAATTGTGTGGAGCTCCGGCCATCACGCTGGGCTGTTGCTCTGCCTGACCGGGCTACGGGCGGCCTGTTTGCAGTTCATTCATCAATTAACGTCAGATTTGCCATGTCGGGCCGGTGTATGCGGCGCCGAGTTTGTGTTGCGTATGAGAGTAAATTTATGAACAGGGCGCGAATTGTCGTATTGGCGATCGCTGTCGCAGCGGGCGGCGTTGCCGCCTACCTGGCCAGTGGTTCGGATTTGGCGCCGCCAACTGCGCCGGTTGTCCAGATGGAGACCACAGACGTTCTGGTTGCCCGGAGCGATATCGGCCTCGGTCAGCAAATCACGGCGGATGACTTGCAGTGGCAATCCTGGCCTGCGAGCACGGCGAGTTCCAGTTTCATCCGCCGCAGCGATCGCGCCGATGCGACGACCCAGCTTGTAGGCTCGATCGCGCGTTCGCCGATGCTGACCGGAGAACCGATCCGCGACACAAAGCTGGTCAAGAGCAACGGGTCCGGCTTTATGGCCGCGATCCTGCCGCGCGGAATGCGCGCGGTTTCGACTGAAATCTCACCGGAAACCGGTGCGGGCGGCTTTATCCTGCCCAATGACAGGGTCGATGTCATTCTTTCGCGCCGCCGGAAAAACCCCGATGGCGCAGGAGCGGACATTGTCAATTCGACGGCCATCCTGAGCGACGTGCGCGTTCTGGCGATTGATCAAACCGTCGAGGAAAAGGGCGGCCAGAAAGTTGTCGTGGGCAAGACGGCAACGCTCGAGTTGAAACCCCGGCAGACGGAAGCGTTGGCGCAGGCTCGCCAGAGCGGGACGTTGTCGCTTGCCCTCCGCAGCCTTGTAGACGCTCGCCCCGGTGCGAAGTCGGCCAAGGATGACGAGGCCGACAACGTCGTGACCATCTATCGTGGAACCAACCGCGATACAGTCGCCTGCTCGCCGAACTGTGAATGATAGCGACGGCGCGGATGCGATCTGAGGCCGTCTCCCCAGCTCGATTCGGTTAACAACCGGTTAATCCCGCGCTGCGGGTTGTTCCTATCCGGCGCAAGCATTCAACAATCTCTGTCGTCTATTCTGGGCGGTAGTTACTTCCGCTGCCTTCCGAGGATAGCTCGATGCGTCCCCCCGCGACGTCCATGAACGCGCTCAACAAAGCCTTGCGCCGCTTCCGCCGTAACCGGCGAGGGTCCGCGGCCGTCGAGTTCGCGTTCATCGCTCCGCTTTTCTTCGCCCTGCTGTTTGCAATCATGGAAACGGCACTGATGTTTTTCGCGTCCCAGATCCTGGAGACGGGCACGCACGATTCTGCGCGATTATTGCTGACGCATCAGGCGCAGGACGCAAAGATGACGCAGGCGCAGTTCAGTGCGGATCTCTGCAATCGCGTCAAGTTTCTGTTCACATGCGACGATAGCCTCGCAAGTCCGCTCATTATCAGTGTGAAAGCCTATGCGCCTGGTGTTTCGATTCCTGCGGCGGACCTGGCCTCCCCGATCGTGGCGGGCTCTCTGACGGCGACACCGGCGTACCAGCTTTCGAAACCCGGCGACACCGTGCTTGTGCGCGCGTTCTATAAGTGGCCGCTGTTCGTGACAGGACTGGGTTACGACATCGCGAATCTCGTCAGCGGTTCGACCAAAATGCGGCTGGTGGCGGCAACCGCGGCGTTCCGCGTCGAACCTTGATGGATGTAAGATCATGAGGATGATTCCACAGTTCGGAAATGCGCGCCGGAGCCGCCGGCTGCTCGCTCGGTTCGGCAGGGACAAGCGGGGCGTCGCCGCGGTTGAATTCGCGTTCATCGCGCCGCTGATGCTGCTGCTTCTGTTCGGAATGATCGACACGGCGAGCGGTGTCTCCATCGACCGTAAGGTGACGCTGACTGCGCGGACGCTGTCCGACCTTGTCTCGCAAGGCGCGCAAGTGTCATCCACGGACATCTCGAATTTTTTCAAGATGGGCGGTGCCATCATGACGCCTTACGCCGTGACACCGGCGAACATGGAGCAGAGGATTACCCAAGTCACGATCGACGCAACGAAGAAGGTGAAGGTTGTCTGGAGCTACAACGGCACTGTCACCGGCGGCTCGGTCACGCTCACGACGGGACATGCCAAGGATACGGTCATCACGACGATCCCGGAGAAACTCCTTGTCCCAAACACGCACCTGATCTGGAGTGAGGTGAAGTATACCTTCACGCCGATCACCGGCTACGTGATCAAGACCACCGTTCCTCTGACCGAGGAGTTTTTCACGCGGCCCCGCCAGTCCAACACGGTCGACTACACCAGTTGATTGCGGGATTCCTCCGCAACGCCGCGCAACACAAGACGCGCGATGCAAGCCTTGCAAACTGCGCCCACAAAAAAAGGCCGTGCGATCCGCACGGCCTTTCGATGTTTTGTTCTCGGTGTTTGAAATTCTTTGCAGCGTGAGCTGCGAAAATTTCAGTTAGCCGGCAGCGCGAAGATTGTCGGCCGACGACTTGCCCGAACGGCGATCGGCGACGATTTCGTAGCTGATCTTCTGGCCTTCGCGCAGCGTTCCGAGACCAGCGCGCTCGACGGCGCTGATGTGAACGAATACGTCGTTGCCGCCATCGTCAGGCTGAATGAAACCGTAACCCTTAGTCGCGTTGAACCACTTCACTGTTCCCATGCTCACGCAGGTAGTCCTTCTCAAGATAGATATAGTCAAAGCCCACGGCTAAATGGGCTGGTGAGATCGAAATTTGGATGAGGTCGTCAGCGTCTAAACCGGCTGTACCGGTGGATAGCTATGTCGTCCGGCCGAAGATCGATCTCTCAATATTACGTGAAAATGGGCCCCAAAACAATCCTGACGGGTGCGGATTTTTGATGCCCGCCCAGCGTGCCCCGGGAGCTTTGGATCGCGCATGACGCGTGCCGTGCGCGATCCGTAGAGATGCGGGGAAGAGCCCCGTTTACCTGCGGCGAAACTGTCCGCGCGGCGGGGTGCCGCGGGGAGGGCCGCTGCCGGCGCGCTCGTCCTTGTGCCGGAAAATCAGGCGGCCCTTTTCGAGATCGTAAGGCGACATTTCGATGGTCACCCGGTCGCCCGCCAGTGTCTTGATGCGGTTCTTCTTCATCTTCCCGGCGGTGTAGGCGACGATCTCGTGTCCGGCATCGAGCTGGACGCGATACCGCGCATCGGGAAGAATTTCGGTCACCAGTCCTTCGAACTGGATCAGCTCTTCTTTGGCCATAGGGGTCTCCAAGTCCTCTAATTAGGTGTCGAATATCCGGTTACGAGCGCTGCGGGCGCTGGTCGCGCCTCGGTTGGTTCTGCGCTGGGCGGCTTTCACGGTGCAGGAAAGCTACCCCCTGAATACCCTCACCCTTGGCATTTTGCGATGGCCGAGATTGTTCATGACGGCCAGCTTCGTGCCGGTCGGACTGCGGCATACCTCCGCCGGGACGGCGGCGGCGGCGCGGACCCTTCGATCCGGGAGCGGCATCGTTGGAACGCGGGTTGTGCCCATTCGCCCCGGGACGACCCGGACGATGCTGGGCAGGAGCGGCTGCGGCAGAGCGCTGCTGATGTCCCGGCGTGCGGCGATCTTCCTTCGGCAGGGTGACGCGGATCAGTTTTTCGATGTCGCGCAGGTAGCCAAGCTCCTCGCCGCCGGCGACCAGCGAAATCGCGGTGCCGTCCGCGCCGGCACGCGCGGTGCGGCCGATGCGGTGGACGTAAGTTTCCGGCACGTTGGTCAGGTCGAAGTTGATGACGTGGCTGATGCCATCGACGTCGATGCCGCGGGCGGCGATGTCGGTGGCGACCAGCGTGCGGATGTCGCCGGTGCGGAACGCCGCCAGCACGCGCTCACGGTGGTTCTGGGACTTGTTGCCGTGAATGGCTTCGGCGGGAATGCCTGCCTTGACCAGGCCCTTCACGACCTTATCGGCGCCGTGCTTGGTGCGGGTGAACACCAGCGCGCGGTTGACCTGCTCGGTCTTGAGAATCTGCGCCAGAATGGCGGGCTTTGCAGAGTGATCGACCTGCAGGACCTTTTGCGTGATGCGCTCCACTGTGGACGCTACTGGCGTCACGGCGACGCGCGCCGGATTCTGCAGCATCTGCTCGGCGAGGTCGGCGATGTCCTTCGGCATGGTGGCCGAGAAGAACAAGGTCTGACGCTTGGCCGGCAGCTTGGCGACGATTTTACGGATGTCGTTGATGAAGCCCATGTCGAGCATGCGGTCGGCTTCGTCGAGCACAAGAAACTCGACCTGTCCGAGTTTCAGGGCGTTGCCCTGGACCATGTCGAGCAGACGGCCCGGTGTTGCCACCAGCACATCGACGCCCTGCATGAGCGAACGGACCTGGCGACCCATCGGGACGCCGCCGATCGTCAGCGCCGAGGTTAGCTTTATGTGCCGGCCGTAAGCGTTGAAGCTCTCGAGGATCTGGCCCGACAGTTCGCGGGTCGGGCTCAGCACCAGCACGCGGCAGGTTTTCGGCTGCGGCTTGATACGGTTTTCCAGCAGGCGATGCAGGATCGGAAGCGCGAACGACGCGGTCTTGCCGGTGCCGGTTTGCGCAATGCCGATCACGTCGCGGCCGGTGATCGCGATGGGAATGGTTTGAGCCTGGATGGGGGTGGGCGTGACGTAATTTTCTTCTTTAAGGGCACGCGAGATTGGATCGGCGAGGCCGAAATCCTGGAAGGAGGTCAAAAGGGTATCTTTCTATGAGTCGCAACGCGCGCCCGGCGGAATGCCAGGTGCGGGCGGGTGTCGGAGACACCCGCGTGTCTGGGGCGTCGGTTTTGGTTAGCTGAAGGGGCAAGCCAGAAACCGTTTGACGGGATCAGTACACGCGGCTCGCAAAGACCCGATGATTCTCAAGGTCGTGCGCTCCATATGGAACAGGAACACGGCGCTTTCAAGGTAAAATCGCTAAGGTCGGCCTCGGGCAGGCGACGAGACCCGCCATTAGACTGACCTTTCTGCCCTCAAAAACCTGCTTTAATTTTAGACATGGCGAATTTTCTGATCGTTTATTATGCAAGTGCCGAAGGGGACGTCAGCTTGGCTGCTTAGAATCGAGGCAGCAAAGATGCGTTTTTCCCGTTCGATGAATTTTATTCTTTAAAATCAGATGTTTAGTCAAATCTACGCCATGGCATAGTTCTTGCGATTCCCTTAACGCCGGCGGCCGGTGAGCCGTCGCAGAGCGTTTCACGTCTGCGTCAGGGAGATGACATCGCATGTTTACGCATTTCAACAGCGCTGCAGTTGCACCGTTCAGCCGCCGTAAATGGTTGGCCGCAACTGCGGGTCTTTTTTTGGGTCTCGTCACGGTTGGCGGAGCAAAGGCGCAGGAGACCATCAAGGTCGGCGTCCTTCATTCGCTTTCCGGAACCATGGCCATCAGTGAAACCACGCTGAAGGATACGGTGCTGTTCCTTATCGATGAACAGAACAAGAAAGGCGGCGTTCTCGGCAAGAAGCTCGAGGCCGTCGTGGTCGATCCGGCGTCCAACTGGCCGCTGTTCGCGGAAAAGGCCCGCGAACTGATCACCAAGGACAAGGTGTCTGTGGTGTTCGGCTGCTGGACCTCGGTGTCGCGCAAGTCCGTGCTGCCGGTGTTCAAGGAATTGAACTCGATCCTGTTCTATCCGGTTCAGTATGAAGGCGAGGAGAGCGAGCGCAACGTGTTCTACACGGGTGCGGCGCCAAACCAGCAGGCAATCCCTGCGGTCGACTATCTCGCCAAGGAAGAAAAGGTGCAGCGCTGGGTTCTGGCCGGCACCGACTACGTCTATCCGCGCACCACCAACAAGATTCTTGAAGCCTATCTGAAGTCGAAGGGCGTCAAGGCCGAAGACATCATGATCAACTACACGCCGTTTGGTCATAGTGACTGGCAGACGATCGTGGCCGACATCAAGAAGTTCGGTTCGGCTGGCAAGAAGACGGCGGTGGTCTCGACCATCAACGGCGACGCCAACGTTCCGTTCTACAAGGAGCTCGGCAACCAGGGCATCAAGGCGACCGACATTCCGGTCGTTGCGTTCTCGGTCGGTGAAGAAGAACTCGCCGGGATCGACACCAAGCCGCTGCTCGGCCATCTCGCCGCCTGGAATTACTTCCAGTCGATCAAGACGCCCGAGAACGACGCTTTCATCAAGTCGTGGCAGGCCTACACCAAGAATCCGAAGCGCGTGACCAACGATCCGATGGAAGCGCACGTGATCGGCTTCGACATGTGGGTGAAGGCTGTCGAGAAGGCGGGCGCGGTTGACGCCGACAAGGTGATCGACGCTCTGCCGGGCATCAAGGCGAAGAACCTCACCGGCGGCGTTTCGGAAATGCTTCCGAACCATCACATCACCAAGCCTGTGTTCATCGGCGAAATCAAAGGCGATGGCCAGTTCGACGTGGTGTGGAAGACGCCTGGCCTCGTCGCCGGCGATGCGTGGTCGAAGGAGCTTGACGGCTCCAAGGACCTGATCGGCGACTGGGTCGGCAAGAAGTGCGGCAACTTCAACACCAAGACCAACAAGTGCGGTGGTCAGGGCTCCTGAGCAACGTCACGTGGCGTGATGCATCCAAGACGCATCGCGCTCTGACCTGAACGACTAGGAAGGCGGCGGCAGTCGCCGCCTTCCTCTCACCTCTGCCGGGGTTGTCACGTGCTTTCCATTTCTCTCAATCGCTTTCGTGCGACGGTGATCGCGCTGGTGCTCATTCTCGTCTCGGGCGCACCGGTTCTGGCCGGTCCGTTTGAAGACGCCGTTGCCCAGTTCGCCAATGATTCATTTTCCGATACCGAGGCCGCCGTCGGGTCGCTTGCGACCAGCGGCAACCCGCTCGCGTTCCCGATCATCGATGCGCTTCAGGACGGCCGTCTGCTGGCCGATCCGCAGAGCAAGAAAGTCTTCGTCAAGGACAAGGCCGGCAAGATCACCGATGCCGCGACCGGCGAGGCCGCGACGGCGCCATCGGGCGCAGCCTCCGTGCGTCTCAACAACCGCTTGCGCCGCACCGTCGAAGCGGCACTCGGTGGACTGACGCTGCTGTCGCCTGATCCCGCCAAGCGGATTCAGGCGGCACAGTCCGTTTTCAAGACCCATGACGCAGCGTTCCTGCCGGTGATCGAGGGTGCCTTGCAGAAGGAAACCAACAGCGGCGCGAAGCGGGCGTTTGCCGAAGCGAAAGCCGCCATTATCCTGTTCAAGCCGGATGCCTCCGAGGCCGACAAGCTCGACGCGATTTCAGTGATCCGCGAGCGCGGCGATCAGGACGCGTTGGCCATTCTCACCGGGCTTCCTGCCGACCAGTCGTCTGCGTTGGCACGAACGTCGGCTGCCGCGATCAGCTCGATTCAGAGTAAGCTTGCGATCTGGGCCACCGCGCAGAACGCGTGGTACGGGCTGTCGCTTGGTTCGGTTTTGCTGCTGGCTGCCATCGGCCTTGCGATTACGTTCGGCGTGATGGGCGTCATCAACATGGCGCACGGCGAGATGGTGATGATCGGCGCTTACGTGACCTTTGTGGTTCAGGAACTGATCCGCACCACCAATCCCGCTCTGTTCGACTACTCGCTGCTGATTGCAGTGCCGCTCGCCTTCCTAGTGGCGGGTCTGATCGGCGTCGCAATCGAACGCAGCATCATCCGATTCCTCTACGGCCGCCCGCTGGAGACGCTGCTCGCGACATGGGGACTGTCGCTGGTGCTGCAGCAGGCGGTGCGGACCATGTTCGGCCCGACCAATCGCGAGGTTGGCAATCCGTCCTGGATGAGTGGTGCGTTCGAGATCGGCCAGATGACGATTACCTACAACCGGCTCTGGATCGTGGTCTTCACCATCGCGGTGTTTTTCATCCTGCTTGCCATGCTGCGCTTCACCAGTCTCGGGCTTGAAATGCGCGCCGTCACCCAGAACCGCCGCATGGCGGCGTCGATGGGGATTGCGACCTCGCGCGTCGATGCGCTGACTTTCGGCCTCGGCTCCGGCATCGCCGGTATCGCCGGCGTGGCGCTGTCGCAGATCGACAACGTCAGCCCCAATCTCGGACAGAGCTACATCATCGACTCCTTCATGGTCGTGGTGTTCGGCGGCGTCGGAAATCTCTGGGGCACGCTGGTCGGCGCACTGACGCTCGGCATGGCGAACAAGTTCCTCGAACCTGTCGCGGGCGCGGTGCTCGGCAAGATCGCCATTCTGGTGCTGATCATTCTCTTCATCCAGAAGCGGCCGCGCGGCCTGTTCGCGCTCAAGGGCCGGTCGGTGGAAGCATGACGCCGTATTTTCTCACCCGCTCGCTCAACAAGAGCGCGACAATCTTTCTGCTGATCGTCGCGGCGGTCGGCATTCTCGTGCCGCTGTCCAACCTGATGCTGCCGGCATCGTCGCCGTTGCAGGTGCCGACCTATCTGATGGCGCTGTTCGGCAAGTATCTCTGCTACGCCATCCTCGCGCTTTCGATCGATCTGATCTGGGGCTATTGCGGCATCCTCTCGCTCGGCCACGGCGCGTTCTTCGCGCTCGGCGGCTACGCGATGGGCATGTACCTGATGCGGCAGATCGGGTCGCGCGGCGTCTACGGCAATCAGGTGCTGCCGGATTTCATGGTGTTCCTGAATTACAAGGCGTTGCCGTGGTACTGGTACGGCTTCGACATGTTCTGGTTCGCGGCGCTGATGGTGCTGCTGGTGCCGGGACTGCTCGCCTTCTGCTTCGGCTGGCTGGCGTTCCGCTCGCGCGTCACCGGCGTGTATCTGTCGATCATCACCCAGGCGATGACCTATGCATTGCTGCTGGCATTCTTCCGCAACGATTTCGGCTTCGGCGGCAACAACGGCCTGACCGACTTCAAGGACATTCTCGGCTTTAACGTGCAGGCGCAGGGGACACGCGCGGCGCTGTTTGTGCTGTCATGTCTCGCACTGGCGGTGGCGTTCCTGATCTGCCGCATGATCGTGACCTCGAAGCTCGGCAAGGTGCTGGTCGCCATCCGTGATGCGGAGTCTCGCACCCGGTTCCTCGGCTACCGCGTCGAGAACTACAAGCTGTTCGTGTTCACGCTGTCGGCCTGCATGGCGGGTGTGGCCGGTGCGCTGTATGTGCCGCAGGTCGGCATTATCAATCCCGGCGAGTTCGCGCCGGGCAATTCCATCGAGGCGGTGATCTGGGTCGCGGTCGGCGGCCGCGGCACGCTGACCGGCGCGGCGCTGGGTGCGATTGTCGTCAATTACGCGAAGACCGTATTCACCTCCGGTGTCCTCGCGCCGTACTGGCTGTTCATGCTGGGCGCGCTGTTCATTCTGGTGACCCTGCTGCTGCCCAAGGGCATCGTCGGCACCATCAAGGACTGGTGGGGCAAGCGGCAGGACCAGCTTGACGCCAACGCGGCGAGCGCCGCGGCCGAAGACGGAGTTATCCAACCTGGGCTCGCCAAACCAGGTCTCGCGGAGTAGGCACATGAACGTTATGGACACCCGCGCCACATCGGCCATGCTCTACCTCGACGGCGTGCATGTGTCGTTTGACGGCTTCCACGCCATCAACAACCTGTCGCTGACCATAGAGCCGGGCGAGATGCGCGCCATCATCGGTCCCAACGGGGCCGGCAAGACCACGATGATGGACATCATCACCGGCAAGACCAAGCCGGATGAGGGCGATGTGCTGTTCGACGGCAAGATCGATCTGACGCGCCTCGATGAAACGCAGATCGCCGAACTTGGCATCGGCCGGAAATTCCAGAAGCCGACCGTGTTCGAAAGCCAGACCATCGAGGACAATCTGCTGCTGGCGCTGAATGTCGATCATCGTGTGCGCGGGACATTGTTCTGGCGCGAGACTCCGAGTGAAAGCGAACGCATCGACCGGGTGCTGGAGACCATTCGTCTGAAGGATTCACGCGACCGCCTTGCCGGTGCGTTGTCGCATGGGCAAAAGCAATGGCTCGAAATCGGGATGCTGCTGGCGCAGGATCCGAAGCTTCTTCTGGTGGACGAGCCGGTGGCGGGCATGACCGATGTGGAGACGCATCAGACCGCCGAACTGCTCAAAGAGATCAACAAGGACAAGACGGTGGTCGTCGTCGAGCATGACATGACGTTCGTGCGCGAACTCGGCGTGCGCGTCACCTGTTTGCACGAAGGCTCGGTTCTCGCGGAAGGCACGCTCGATCAGGTGTCGTCCAATGAGCGCGTCATCGAAGTGTATCTGGGAAGATGATGGTGATGATTTGCGCAACACACGCCGTCATGCCCGGCCTTGTGCCGGGCATCCACGTCTTTCTTCCTTGTAATCAAGGCGTGGATGGCCGGGACGAGCCCGGCCATGACGAACGAGAGAGCAGGATGCGCGAGGTAGTTCAGTGCTGAACGTCAACAACATCACTCTCTACTACGGCGCGGCGCAGGCGCTGCGCGGTGTCTCGCTGGCGGCCGAGCCCGGCAAGGTGACCTGCGTGCTGGGGCGTAACGGCGTCGGCAAGACCAGCCTTTTGCGCGCGATGGTCGGGCAATATCCGATCAAGGACGGGTCGATCACGTTCGACGGGGCCAACATCGGAGGCCTGAAGCCTTATGAGCGTGCGCGCAAAGGCATTTCCTTCGTCCCTCAGGGGCGCGAGATCTTCCCGTTGCTGACCGTCGAGGAAAACCTCAAGACCGGATTTGCACCGCTCAAGCGCGACGACCGCACCATTCCCGACGATGTCTTTTCGCTGTTTCCCGTCCTGCAGACCATGCTGGGCCGGCGCGGTGGCGACCTGTCCGGCGGGCAGCAACAGCAGCTCGCCATCGGCCGTGCGCTGGTGATGCGGCCAAAGCTGCTGCTGCTGGATGAGCCGACCGAAGGCATTCAGCCGTCCATCATCAAGGACATCGGCCGCGCCATTTCCTATCTGCGCAGCCTCGGCACCATGGCCATCGTTCTGGTCGAACAATACCTCGACTTTGCCTGCGAGCTCGGCGACAATTTTGCCGTCATGGATCGGGGAGCGGTCAAGTTCACCTGCGATCGCAGCAATCTCGATCCCGCCGAGATCAGCCGTCAGATGGCGCTGTGAGTATGATGACGTTAAGTAGATGCGCTTCGTGCCGTCACCCTGAGGTGCCGGAGCGTAGCGGAGGCCTCGAAGGGCGAAGGCGCTTCTTGACCCGCCATCCTTCGAGGCTCGCAAAAGCTCGCACCTCAGGATGACGGACCAGATGCAGAGCGGAATCATATCGTCGTCGGCGGAGACCTTCGCGGCCAACCGGGCGGTTGGCGCGGTCAAGTTCGATGTGCATGTGAAGGACGGCGCGACGCGGCGGCGCGAGCTGCATGAAGCCGGCTCCCTGCGCGTGCGGTTTCCCTCGCCGGAGCAGCAGGGACTTTCCGCCGTGTTCGTCAATACGGCCGGCGGCATCGCAGGCGGCGACCGCTTCGACATCGACATCGCGGCGGAGGCGGGCGCGCATCTGACCGTGACCACAGCCGCCGCCGAGAAGGTCTATCGCTCCCACGGTCCGGATGCCCAGGTCAACATCGCGTTGCGCGCCGGTGCCGACGCGCGGCTCGCCTGGTTGCCGCAGGAAACCATTCTGTTCGATCAAGCGCGCGTGTCGCGGCGGATCGATATTGATCTGGCGCAGGATGCGTCGCTTCTGCTTTGCGAAATCGTTGTGTTCGGCCGCGCGGCCATGGGCGAAGTGATGACACGCGGAAGCTTTGTTGATCGCTGGCGTCTGCGGATCGGCGGCAAGCTAGCCTTTGCCGAAACCATCCGGCTCGACGGCGACATTGCCGGCAAACTTGCCGCTCGCGCGGTTGCGAATGGCGGCGTCGCCATCGGCACGGCGCTGATCGTGCCGGGCGACGAGGCGATGGTCGAGCGCATCCGCGAAATGTCCGGCGCGTTCGGTGCGGAAGTTGGCGTCTCGGCATGGAACGGATTTGCAATGGCGCGCTTCTGCGCACAAGATGCGGCGCGGCTTCGCGCCGATATGATGAAAGTGCTGGGATGTGTGAGCCCCTCGGGCTTGCCGAGACTCTGGCTCAACTAACGAACCTCACTCAATTCGCTTCAGGAAAAACCGGGTACCGCACGCATGAATTTGTCTCCCCGTGAAAAGGACAAGCTCCTGGTCTCCATGGCCGCCATCGTCGCGCGGCGGCGTCTCGAGCGCGGCGTCAAGCTCAATCATCCGGAAGCCATCGCGATCATCTCGGATTTCATCGTTGAAGGCGCGCGCGATGGCCGCACGGTGGCCGACCTGATGAAGGCTGGAGCCGAAGTCATCACCCGCGAGCAGTGCATGGATGGGATCGCCGAGATGATCCACGACATTCAGGTGGAGGCGACGTTTCCGGATGGGACGAAGCTCGTCACCGTCCACGAACCCATTCGGTAAGGAATTCAGATGATCCCCGGTGAACTCTTCATCAAGGACGGCGAGATCGAGCTCAACAAGGGGCGCAAGACGGTAACCCTGACGGTGGCGAACACCGGCGACCGGCCGATCCAGGTCGGCTCGCATTATCATTTCTTCGAGACCAATCCGGCGCTGAAGTTCGACCGCAAGAAGGCACGCGGCATGCGGCTCGACATTGCGGCCGGCACAGCAGTGCGATTCGAGCCGGGACAGACGCGCGAGGTCACTCTCGTTGCGGTGGCAGGCAAGCGCACGATCTACGGGTTCCGTGGCGATGTGATGGGAAAACTGTGATGCACACATATGTTGGCGGCTGCCAGTGCGGCAAGGTTCGCTATGAGATGTCCGGCGAGATCGGCGAGGTCATCGCGTGCAACTGCTCGCGCTGCGGCAAGCTCGGCACGCTGCTGACATTCGTTCCGGCGGAGAACTTCAAGCTGCTGTCGGGCGAAGATGCGACGACCCTGTACAAATTCAACAAGGGCATCATTCAGCATCGCTTCTGCACGACGTGCGGGGTTGAGTCGTTCGCGAACGGCAAGGCGCCGAATGGGGCCGAGATGGTCGCGGTCAACGTGCGTTGCCTCGACGATATCGATCTCGATTCCCTGAATGTGAAGAAATTCGACGGCAAGAAATACTGAACAAGAAATACTGAAAGATCAGCAATGGCCACCAGAATCTCCCGCTCCGTCTATGCGGACATGTTCGGTCCGACCACCGGCGACCGCGTGCGGCTTGCCGACACGGATTTGATCATCGAGGTCGAGAAGGATTTCACCGTCTACGGCGAGGAGGTGAAGTTCGGCGGCGGCAAGGTGATCCGCGACGGCATGGGCCAGTCGCAGGTGACCAACAGGCAGGGCGCGGCTGACACCGTCATCACCAACGCGCTGATCGTGGACCATTGGGGCATCGTCAAGGCCGACGTCGCGATCAAGGAGGGTATGATCTCCGCCATCGGCAAGGCCGGTAATCCGGACATCCAGCCCGGCGTCACCATCGTGATCGGTCCCGGCACCGACATCATCGCAGGCGAGGGCAAGATCCTCACCGCCGGGGGGTTCGACTCGCACATCCATTTCATTTGCCCGCAGCAGATCGAGCACGCGCTGATGTCCGGCGTCACCTCGATGCTCGGCGGTGGCACCGGTCCGTCGCACGGCACGTTCGCGACGACCTGCACGCCAGGACCGTGGCACATGGGGCGGATGATCCAGTCGTTCGACGCGTTCCCGGTCAATCTCGGCATCTCGGGCAAAGGCAACGCCTCGCGGCCTGCCGCGTTGGTGGAAATGATCAAGGCCGGCGCCTGCGCGTTGAAGCTCCATGAAGACTGGGGCACCACGCCCGCCGCCATCGACAACTGTCTGTCGGTCGCCGACGATTTTGATGTTCAGGTGATGCTGCATTCAGACACGCTGAACGAGTCGGGCTTTGTCGAGGACACCATCAAGGCCTTCAAGGGCCGCACCATTCACGCTTTCCACACCGAGGGCGCGGGCGGCGGACATGCGCCAGACATCATCAAGGTTGCGGGCCTCAAGAACGTGCTGCCGTCATCGACCAATCCGACTCGGCCATTCACGCGCAACACCATCGACGAGCATCTCGACATGCTGATGGTTTGTCATCATCTCGATCCGTCAATCGCGGAAGATCTGGCGTTTGCGGAGAGCCGCATCCGCAAGGAGACCATCGCGGCGGAAGACATTCTTCACGATCTCGGCGCGCTGTCGATGCTGTCGTCGGACAGTCAGGCGATGGGTCGTCTCGGCGAGGTTATCATCCGCACCTGGCAGACCGCTGACAAGATGAAGAAGCAGCGCGGTTCGCTGCCGGAAGACAAGGGCAAGGACAACGACAACTTCCGCGTGAAGCGTTACATCGCGAAGTACACCATCAATCCGGCGATCGCGCACGGCGTCTCCAAGCTGATCGGCTCGGTCGAGAAGGGCAAGATGGCCGACCTCGTGCTGTGGTCGCCGGCGTTCTTCGGCGTGAAGCCGGATCTCATCGTCAAGGGCGGCTCCATCGTGGCAGCTCCGATGGGCGATCCGAACGCGTCGATCCCGACGCCGCAACCGGTACACTACCAGCCGATGTTCGCGGCCTACGGCAAGTCGCTGACCGCATCGTCGGTGGTTTTCACGTCGAAAGCGGCGATTACCGGCGGGCTCGCCAGGAAGCTCGGCATCGACAAGAAGCTGTATGCTGTTTCAAACACCCGCGACCGCATCTCCAAGAAGAGCATGATTCACAATGGCGCGACGCCGAACATCGAGGTCGATCCCGAGACCTATGAGGTGCGCGCCGACGGCGAATTGCTGACCTGCGCGCCCGCAGAGGTGCTGCCCATGGCGCAGCGCTATTTCATGTACTAGGGTTCCGGCCCTGACGAGACAACAAAAGCCGGGAGGATACCTTGATCTACGTTGTTGCGACTTTGACCATCAAGCCTGAGACGCGTGCGGACATGATTGCCGCGGCAAAAGCCTGCATCGCCGAGACCCGCAAGGAAGCCGGCAACATCGCTTACGATCTGCACGAGAGCGTGACCGATCCCACCAAGCTGGTGTTCGTCGAGCAGTGGGAAAGCGCCGAGGCGCTGGTGCCGCATCGTAAGGCCGAACACATGAAAACGTTCGGACGGGTCGTTGTGAACTGCCTCGCCGCGCCGCCGAAGATCGAGGTCATCACGCCGGCGAATGTGGAGGTCCGATGATCTACGTCGTCGCCACCACCAAGGTGAAGCCGGAAGGCCGCGAGGCCTTCATCGCCGGCGCGAAAACCTGCATCGCCGAGACGCACAAGGAGAAGGGCTGCATCTCCTACGAGCTTCATGCCAGCGTGAACGATCCCGACGTCTTTGTTTTCGTCGAGCGCTGGGAAACGCGGGACGACCTGACGGCACACAGCCGTGCGCCGCATCTGAAGGCATGGCGCGAATTGTCCGCGCCGATGAAAGCATCGCCGACCGCGATCGAGATCATCAGCGGCGGCAAAGTACAGAAGCTATGAGGTCATCACCATGATCCGCGCAACGCAGGTTCGCCCGCAGATTCGCTGGACCGAGGCCGCCGCTGACACGGTGGTTCTCGGTTTCGACGACCGGCACCGGCGGCGGATGGTGATGACCGGTACGCGCGGGCTGGAGTTCCTGCTGGACCTGAAGGAAGCCGTCGCGCTGCGCGGCGGCGATGCGCTGGTGCTGGACGACGGGCGGCTGATCGAGGTGGTGGCGGCGCCGGAGCCGCTGGTGGAAATTCGCGGCAAAGATCCGCATCATCTCGTGCGGGTCGCCTGGCATCTCGGCAACCGGCACCTGCCGACGCAGATCGTCGGCAAGGGCCTTCGCATCCGCCGCGATCATGTGATCGAGGACATGGTACGCGGCCTTGGCGCGCGCGTCATCGTCATCGAAGCGCCGTTCGATCCGGAAGGCGGCGCCTATGCCGGCGGCGGCCATGCCGCGCATGGTCATGATCATCATGATCACGACCGCCACGATCATGGTCACCACGATCATGGTGATCACAAACACGGTAGCCACGATCACGCGCATCACGATCATGGTGACGGCAAGTGTGATCACGATCACCACGGTCACGCCCATGCTCATGACCACAAATGAGCGCGGTCAGGGCGACCTCGCGTTCGAGGTAGAGGAATCGGCTGCGCTGTTTCGGCTGATGACGTGGTTGTCGCCGTCGTTTCCGGTCGGCTCGTTCTCCTATTCCAGCGGCATCGAGTGGGCGGTTGAGGCGGGTGACATCACCAGCATGACAACGTTGCAGCAGTGGCTCGCGACCATGCTGCTGGAGGGCGCGGGTTTCTGTGATGGCACATTCCTCTGCCATGCCTACCGGGCTGCGACCGCGACAGACGGGCGGATGTTGAATGATGTCGCCGAACTCGCCGCGGCGTTCGTGCCGTCGCGCGAGCGGCATCTCGAAACGACAGCGCAGGGCCGCGCCTTTGTCGAAATCGCCCGCGCAGCCTGGAATTGCGAGACGCTCGATCTCCTGGCATCGCATGTGACTGGTCCGGTCGCTTATCCGGTCGCTGTCGGCGTGCTCGCGGCGGGACATCGCATTCCACTGCCTCTGACGCTGCACGCCTTTCTGCACGCGACGACATCTAACTGGATTTCAGCCGGTGTCCGTCTCATCCCGCTGGGCCAGACCGACAGCCAGCGCGCGCTGGCAGCGCTTGAGCCTGTAATCGCAGCGACCGCAGAGAAATCGCTCGATGCGTCGCTCGATGATCTCGCGAGCGCGACGTTCCGGGCCGATCTCGCCAGCATGCATCATGAAGCGCAATACACCAGGCTGTTTCGATCTTGAGAGAGGTTTTGCCATGAGCACCAGCATGAACGGCCCGCTTCGCGTCGGCATCGGCGGCCCGGTCGGGTCCGGCAAGACCGCCCTGATGGATCTGCTCTGCAAGTCGATGCGCGAGCGTTACGAGATCGCGGCGATCACCAACGACATCTACACCAAGTGGGATGCGGAGTTTCTGGTCCGATCCGGCTCGCTGACGCCGGATCGCATCGCCGGTGTGGAGACGGGGGGCTGCCCGCATACGGCGATCCGCGAGGACGCCTCGATGAATCTCGCGGCGGTGGCCGACATGCGGGTGAAGTTTCCCGATCTCGATCTGGTGCTGATCGAATCCGGCGGCGACAACCTTGCGGCAACCTTCTCGCCGGAACTGGCGGATCTGACCATCTATGTGATCGACGTCGCGGCCGGCGACAAGATTCCCTCCAAGGGCGGTCCGGGGATCACGCGATCTGATCTGCTTGTGATCAACAAGATCGATCTGGCGCCGCATGTCGGCGCATCGCTCGAGAAAATGGACACCGATGCGAAGCGCATGCGGGGGGAACGGCCGTTTGTCATGACCAACCTGAAAAAGAGCGAAGGCCTCGATCGCATCATCCGCTTCATCGAGGTGAAGGGCGGCCTTCGGGCCGCGGTTCCTGAAGCGGCGAACTGACTGCGTTTCTGCACAGCCGCTACGCCATGCTGCATTGATATTGTCAGGAACGCTCGCGTGGCGGGCGTGTTAGCCCTGCATGAAACAGTCACTCTTGGCAGCACATGGCAGGGACTATAGCGGCGTCTTTCTTGGCGCGATTCTGCTTGGAATCGTCACGGTGGTGCTGGGGCTGGCCTTGGTCGTGGCCTGACGGCTGCGTTCTGCGGGTTTACCATGAATTCCGACAGGTATATTTTCCCGTCGCTGGAACCATCTGGCAGCGCCTACATTATTCCATTCGCGAGACATTCAGGCCGTGCCGGCCATCGACCCAGGATACGGCCGGAACAGAGTATTCATGACGAGTAGTTCGGGATCTGCGTACGACCGCCGCTTCCGCCGGGCCAGCCTCACTGGCCTGGGCTCATTTTCATCCCTTATTGCTTTCGAGTAACTGCGTGCTCCGTCTCGGCCTCATCATCGGACTGATGGCGATCATCGGAGTGGTTATCTCCGGTCTCGTGGCCATGAAGGTCTACGATCAGGAACTCTCGATCGGCCGGATTGATCTGGCCCGATCGGTCGATACCCATGCCAGCCTGGTCCAGGAGCGCCTCAGCGAACGTGAGTTGCTGGCCCGGGTCGCGGTCGGGCTGTTTCGGTCGCCATCGATCAACATGGCCAATGCGTTGCAGCCGTTGCGGTCATCGATCTACGCCTTCAAGACCGATTTCCTTGTCGCAAGCTGGGTGGCTCGCGTTCCGCGCGCCGATTTCGGCCGGGCGCAGAACGAACTGAAACTTGCCGCTTTCCCCAATCCGACAATCCGGAATGTCGACGATACGCCGCTGAATCCGGCGGCGGTGCCCGATCCGGCGACCGTCGTGATGGATGTCGAACCGCAGAACGACGAGACCAAGGCGTTCGTCGGCCGGATACTGAACAGCCATCCGGTGATCATGCCCATGCTCAACCGCGCGGTGGAGGAGGGCCGGCCGGTGTCGTCCGATCCTTTCGTGCTGCTGCGTATCGGCGGCCCGATGGGCATTGTGCTGGCGTCGCCGGTGCGGACGGACACCGGGACCAGCACTGCAGGCTTTTTGACGATTTCTTACCGGTTGGCGCCCTTGATGCTCGCCAGTGACGATCTGTCCCTGTTCTCAGTGGCGCTGCGCGATCCGAGAAATGCCTCGGACAACCTGACCTCGGATTCCGAAGGCAATGTCACGTCGGTTCCGCTGCAGCTTGACGCCGAGAACCCGCCGCTGCTGCGCGTCGTTTCATTCGGCGCGCGGGACTGGACGCTGATCTATTACGCCAAGACGAATGTCGCGACGCGCGCCCAGGAGCTCGCGGGCATCGTCACGCTGATCGGCGTGGCGCTGACCCTCATTCTCTGCGGCCTGTTCGGATATGTGTCCTATAACAACGTGCGCCTCAGCCGGGAAATCCAGACCCGTATCGACTTCGAACGCCGGCTGACCGCGGTGATCGATGAGCTCAATCATCGCGTGAAGAACATTCTGGCGGTCATCCAGTCGATCGTGACGCGGACCATGCGTCACGGCGCGGACATCGACGTCGCCCGCGACCTGCTGATCGGGCGAATTCATGCCATGTCGCATGTCGTGTCGCTTCTCAGCGAGAGTCAGTGGCAAGGCGTCAAGCTCAAGGGCCTGTTCGAGCCCCGCGCAATTCCCCATGCCGACCGGATTGCGCTGAGCGGGCCTGACGTCACCGTGAGCGCGCGCGCGGCGCAGAGCCTGTCGCTACTGTTTTTCGAACTGGCGTCCCATGCCGATGAAGGACTATCGCTGGTCGGCAAGCATCCGCATATCGTCGCGGATTGGAGCGTGAGCGAAGAGCCGGATGCGGTTTTCCATTTCCGCTGGGAAGAATTCAACACCAGTGCGGCGACCCGCCGCGCCGACAGCGAATTCGGAATTGTGCTGCTGGATCGCGTTGCTCCCGAAGCACTGGGCGGCACATCGAAGCGATACTTCACCGACGTCAGCTATGTCTACGAACTGACGGCTCCGATGGCGACCGTGGTG
Source organism: Afipia massiliensis (assembly GCF_014203115.1). GTDB lineage: Bacteria > Pseudomonadota > Alphaproteobacteria > Rhizobiales > Xanthobacteraceae > Afipia > Afipia massiliensis. The sequence goes on from NZ_JACHIJ010000003.1 coordinate 604,032, forward strand.
GACGAGACCGAGATGGATCGCACCGAGCGCATCGGTGCGCCGGTCAGAAAGCGCTGATCCGGGCGGATCGAGGAACAAACTTTCCGGCGATGGATTGAGCAGCAGACGCTGTGTCACGCAAAGGAAAGTTACATGGGACGCTATCTGCTGTTGTGGCTGCTCGGGATTCCCATTCCCGTGCTGATTTTAATCTGGGCCTTTGGCGGCCTGAACTGATCCAGCAAAAAACGCGGCCACTTGCCGGTGGCCGCGTTTTTCAGTTGCTGGCTGTGAGGCCGAGATGGCGGTCTAGCCGCCACCCCCGCCGATCACGGCGCGGATCGTGTCATCCGGTCCGAAGTCCTCGGCGCCATCGACATAGAGCAGGGCGCTCAGCTTCGAACGTGCGCGGTTCACGCGGCTCTTGATGGTGCCGACCGCGCATCCGCAGATGGCCGCGGCATCTTCATAGGAGAAGCCGGAGGCGCCCACCAGGATGAGCGCTTCGCGCTGATCCTGCGGCAGCTTGTCGAGCGCGGTTCGAAACTCCTCGAACTCGAGATGCGCGCTTTGGGCAGGCTGCGACTTGAGCGTCTTGGCATAGCTGCCATCGGCGTCTTCAACCTCCCGCCGCCGCTTGCGATAGTCCGAGCGGAAGAGATTGCGCAGAATCGTGAACAGCCACGCCGGCAGGTTGGATCCCGGCTGGAAGGAATCGATATGCGCAAGGGCGCGCAACAGCGTTTCCTGGACGAGATCGTCCGCCCGGTCGGCATTGCCGCTGAGAGAAATAGCGAACGCGCGCAGGCTTGGTACGGTCGCAAGAATGTCGTCGCGAAGTGAATCCGTGAGAGGCATTATTCCCTCCCGTCTTTTGTCGGGTCTCCAGCGATCTGTGATGCCGCTTCTTGAGAATCAAGCTGGCGGATCAGATCGGCAAAACGGTCCGGCACGCCCTGACGCACGACATCGTCGTACATCGCGCGCAACTGGTGCCCGATACGGGATTGGATTTCGGCATTGAGCCCACCTTGCTTGCCGGCGCCGGTGGATGTCCTATTTTGTGGAGGCTTCAAATCTTTCATTGGCCAGATCCGTTGTCGTCCCGTGTGCCAGCCAGTAGCTAACTAACTAGAAACACGAGAGTTTTCTGTTCCTTTCGAAGCCTTTCAGCCCCATGATCATGTACTCGTCAACGGGGGGTTCACCAGAAAGTTCCAGACCGACCGGAACTTTTCTCCGATTAAAACGTAAACAGCCGGAAGCGGGGAACCGGCGGTCGTCCGACCGCGTTACGGTCCAAATTGGAAAATGAAGATTGATTGGAGGGGGTATGTCTCGTTCTCAGCTCGTCGCTGAACATCTGCCACTGTTGCGGCGCTATGCCCGCGCGCTGACTGGAAGCCAGGCATCGGGAGATGCCTATGTGGCAGCCATGCTTGAGGCCTTGCTCCAGGACCCCGCCTTGCTGGAGGAAAAGCACGGGCCGCGCGTTGGTCTGTTCCGGCTTTTCACGCAGATCTGGAATTCTGTCTCCCTGAATGAGACGACCGACAAGGGTGCCGCGCCAGTGGCGTCCGAGCAGCGGCTGTCGAGCCTGACGGCGCTCGCGCGTCAGGCGTTTCTGCTGCTGTCGCTCGAAGGCTTTGCGGAAGAAGAGGTCGGCCACATCCTGAATACTGACGTGACACATGTTCGTGAACTGGCGGACACCGCCGGCCGCGAACTGGCTGCCGAGATTGCGACCGATGTCCTGATCATCGAGGACGAGACCTTCATCGCGATGGATCTCGAAAGCCTGGTCAAGAATCTCGGTCACAACGTGATCGGCGTGGCGCGGACCCACACGGATGCCATCGCGCTGGCGAAGTCCAAGAAGCCCGGTCTTATCCTGGCGGACATCCAGCTTGCGGATGGCAGTTCGGGCCTTGATGCCGTCAACGAACTGCTCAAGACGTTCGAGGTACCGGTGGTGTTCATCACCGCCTACCCGGAGCGCTTCCTGACGGGCGAGCGGCCTGAACCGGCGTTTCTGATTTCGAAGCCCTTCCAGCCGGCCATGGTGTCGGCGGTCGCAAGCCAGGCGCTGTTCTTCCAGCGCAACTCCAAAAGCCGGCCCAGGGCCGCGGCGTCCTGAAGGGCGACGGCGTCCTGAACACACATCCGTGACAAGAAAGCCGGAGCGCGATGATCGCGTTCCGGCTTTTTCGTGCGTTGCAGAAAGACAAAGAAAAAGGGGTGCAGCCGGCATCACCACGGCTACACCCCCGTAAAGCCGGTCGATTAGGGGCAGGGGGATTTGACCGGCTGTGGATACGACGCGCACCTCACGACAATGTTCCTGCCCGCATCAGATTTTTCTTGCGCCGTCGCCATGGTGCCGCCGGAACGAAAGCTGCGCGAGGCACGTTGTTACCGCGGAGCCGCGCAGTCGTGCGGCATGGCAACGTGTAGAGGCGGCAAGATGTCTAACCTCGCTTCTGGAACTCTCGGAGTGGTGGCAGGGATGCTGGCACTGGGTGCCGTGCATCTGGAAGTGTCGGCGGGAAACGGCCTGCTTGGTCCGGCTCAGCGCGGCGACGCGGAGATGATGAATCCGGTGCGCACTGAAGCAATCGCGCGCGCTGAAACAATCACGGTCAATGTCGATCGGTCGGCGAAGGGCGATCGCGACCCGGCGGTATCGCCCGCTGGCGGCGGCGTCACAATTTCATTCAAGGTGCCCGGGTCTTCCGACTCCTCGGTCATGGTTCGTATGCCGTCAGGCGATGCGGCGGATGCCCTGCGCAAGGCTCCGGCGTCGACCACGAGCACGGGCAAGGGATCGTCCGCAGGATCGCGGCCGGTGGCCTGCGAGCCCGTGGTCAGCGTTCTGGCACCCGGCGCAAGGCAACTCGCACCGGGCCGCTGCGTGACCTGATCGTTCGCCATGATCCAACGAAAAGAGCGCCAACCGGCGCTCTTTGTTTTTGAATTGCTTTGAATTTGTTCATTCTTCCTCGGGTTCGTCGTCGGCCGTTTGGCGGCGGCTCGCCATCAGGCCAAGGGCCACGCCGCCAATAGCGACGATGGGAATGATACGCTTCAGCCCGATCGTTCGAACGATCTGCAGGCCCGCCGCCAGCACCATCGGGTCGCTCAGCGCGGCCTGCATGGTGGATTTGGTAGCCTCGACCGGCCTCTTCCGGATCTGCCGCTTGCGAACGATGTAGGAGACGGCCGCCAGCATCGTCGCCACGAAGAACACGCCGGCGCCCGCGAGGCAGGCCTGCAGCAATCCGTATTTCTGCAGCACAAAAACGAAGGCCGCAGCGCACAGGAACGAGGTTGTGATGAACAGCAACACCGCGACGGCGATTGCCAGAGATGTCAGCCGCAGCGCACTCCCGGTGCTTTCGCGAAAGTCATCCATGAATTTCTGAAACATCGAAAATCCGATCAGTATCCGTCAACGAAAAATCCGCCCCGAGCGCCACCGGCGGGGTGCCGGTGGCCTGAAAAATCCGCGTTACCGGCGCCAGGTCACGCCGATCAGAAAGCCGAGCCCGACGGCGAGGCCGACCGCGGCCAGCGGGCGCTGCGTGATGGCGTCTTCGAGCGATTCCTCCAGCGTGCTGGCATAATCCTGCGCGGCGTCCAGCGCCTCGCCACCGCGCTTGCTGGCGTCGGACATCATCGAATCCACATTGGAGCGGGCCTGCTTGTACGTCCGCTTGGCCTGCTTGCGGGCATCGCCCTTGAAAGCCTCGATCACATCCGAAATCTGGTCTGCGAGTGCTGAGATATCGTTTTTCACGGCTTCTACATCCTTCTGAAGGCGTTCATGTGTGGCTTTGTCCGTCATGGATTTCATGGCGTCTTCGCCGTCGGTGCTGGACATCTAAAACTCCTGTGCCGCATGGCTCCGTGCAAAAACGCGCGGTTCTGGTGAAGGTTCCATTGCTGATTAGTCGCCGGGCAGCTGGGTGTCCTTGACCGGCATCAAGTGCTCCTTGAGGACCAGGCCCACGATCAGGATCGGCGATGCCAGAAACGCACCCATCGGTCCCCACAGCCATGTCCAGAAAGCCAGCGTGATGAACACCGCCAGCGCATTCAGCGCTAGCCGCCGCCCGATGATCATAGGCGTGATGAAATGCCCTTCGATAAAGGCCACGATGGCAAAGCAGGTCGCCGCGACCAGTCCGCCGCTGAGCGTTGACGCCGTAACAATGCCAACCGCCGCAAGCACCACGAACATGACAATGGGTCCGATGATCGGAATGTAGTTGAGCGTCGCGGCAAGCGCGCCGAGACCGGCGGGATTCGGCATTCCGGCGGCGGCGCAGATCAATCCGGTGGCGATGCCAAGCCCCATGTTGATCAGGGTCACCGTCAGGAGATAGCCGCCGAGATTGCTCTCGATCGCGTTCAGGATGCGCAGGGTGCGCAGCCGCGAGTCGTGTCCGTTGAAGTTCAGAACGAGCGCGCGGCGCAGGTCCGGCCAGCTTGCGATGAAAAGAACGAGGACCGCGAAGAACAGGAGGATCTCGGTGAACGTCGGGGACAGAAATTCGAGCGTCGGCTGTACCCATTCGATCTTCGGTACCGGAAAGCCGGTTTCGCCAGTTGTCGGCGTGCCGCCGAACAGGCCCTGCACCTGATGCCAGAGCGCGATCGGCCGGTCGAAGATATGGAATTTCTCCTTGAGCGACGACTGAAGCTCCGGCAGCCGGGTGGTCCACTCCATCACCGGCGCGGAAATCAGCGCCACCATGAAGGCCAATGCGGCGCAGGTTGCCGAGACGATCAGGACCGCCGAGACCGAGCGTGGAATTCCATAACGCTCGAAGAATTTCGCCGCCGGAGACAGCATGGTGCCGATCACAAGCGCTGTCACCGTCGGAAGGAAGAAGGCCCGCGCGACGTACAGCACCGCGACCACGCTGATGATGAGCAGCGCGACCAGCGAAAAAGAAACGATCTCCGCTTGTCCAATAGCCGGAGGCTGCTGCTCGTCCTGCTCGTCCGGCGAAGACTTCGCCGGACGAATCCTGTCGCGCACCTCCCGGCGTACGTCGGGCACGTCAGATTCTGCCGAGCAACAGCAGGATCACCACGATCACCAGGATGGTGCCGACGATCCCCGACGGGCCGTAACCCCAGTTTGCGCTGTGGCCCCAGCTTGGAATGACGCCGAGCAGGATAAGGATCAAAATAATGATGAGAATGGTGCCAAGAGACATGATGAAAGTCCTCGATTTTACACCGGCCCCAGCCGGCCTCCGGGACCGCTAACCGTCAGCCGGTCCCAAGGTTCCACTGTCTTGGCGTGAACCGGCACCGTGCCGGCATGCACAAACAATCGCTGCGAGGAGAGCGTCGGAACCAAAAGCCATGACCCCGCGTTCGCTCTGTATCCGCATCACACGATGCCATCGCAGAACCCCGAGGCAGGTCATGACACATTCGGTGCAGGCGAATTCAGTGTCTCCAAATTCCATCTCCCGGATTTTCACCACGTCCCTTCGATCAACTCGCGGCTTCACTGTGGCGGCGATGGCATTCCCGCTCGTCCTGGCCACCCCCGCGATGTCGCAAACGCTTGGATACGCTGGATATTCAAATGGATATTCGCAGGGCTCGTTCTGGTCGGATCGGCAAGCGCTGCCTTCGCCAAACGTGACCGAGGATGACAGCGACAGTTCTGCTGTCGTTCCCGAGCGGCTGCAACGCAAGGTCGTCTCCTACGGGACGCACGAAGCGCCCGGCACCATCGTGATCGATACCGGCAACACCACGCTCTATTACGTGCTCGGTCAGGGCCGGGCGATCCGCTACGGCGTCGGCGTCGGCCGCGAGGGCTTCACCTGGTCGGGTGTGCAGACCGTGTCGCGCAAGGCGGCCTGGCCTGACTGGCACCCGCCGGCGGAGATGATCGCGCGCCAGCCCTACCTGCCGCGCTTCGTCGCGGGCGGTCCGGGAAATCCGCTGGGCGCAGCGGCGATGTATCTCGGCTCCAGCGCTTACCGCATTCACGGCACCAACGATCCGTCCACGATCGGCAAGTTCGTCTCCAGCGGCTGTATCCGTCTGACGAATGACGATGTGCAGGATCTGGCCAGCCGCGTTTCCATCGGCACCAAGGTTGTCGTGCTGCCGAAGAGCCGCCGGATCGAAGCCGATGCTACAAAAGAGAGAGCGGCCCCGAGAGCCAACGCGCTCAAGCCGCTGCGCGTGAGCGACTCGGCTGCTCCGCGCACGTCACAAAACGTCAAATTGACCGGATTATATTGAGTGAAAGTTTGAGCAGGCCATGTACCGGATGAACCAGGCTGAAGAGGGCATCATGCGTCAGTTCAAGTTGAGTCGCCGATCGATGGCGTCCGCCGTCGCGATTGCGCTTGTCACGGTTGTGGCGGGTGCATCGGCTGCGCATGCCCGCGACTTTTTTTCCTCGTTCTTCGGCGGCATCATGAACGACAACGCGCATCCAAGCCCGCCGCCATCGATGCCGTTCGTTTCCCCGTTCGGTGACGCGCAGCCGTCGCCGGGCAGACGGGTCAATATCTATGGCGGAAGCTATGGATCGACGTCCTACTGCGTGCGGACCTGCGATGGCCGATACTTCCCGGTCGCCGCATCTGAAGGACAGACCAAGGCCGAAGCCTGCAAGAGTTTCTGTCCGGCCTCCGAGACGAAAATTTTCTACGGCGGATCGATCGATCACGCGTCGAGCGAAACCGGAAAGTCCTATTCGGATCTTCCGAACGCATTTCGCTATCGTAAGGAATTGATCGCGGGCTGCACCTGCAACGGCAAGGACCCGGCGGGACTGGCCTCGGTCAAGATCGAAGACGATCCGACCCTGCGCAAGGGCGATATCGTTGCCGGCGCCGATGGCTTGATGATCGCAGGCAGCAGCCGCCGCAGCGCTGCGCTCAATTTCACGCCGGCGCCGAAATCCGTTCGTGCGAAATTCGAACGTCTGCCGGTCGTCGCGGCGCAGTAGTTCGCGGGATGTGTTCTCTGTTCCCGGACGGGAACCAAATCTCAATGTGATCGTTGGATTTGCAGGGACACGGGACGAGTTTCTCGCTCCCTGCTTTTCGATTGCATGAGGGGTTACCATGTCTTTGCTTATCAGCGTCCTGATCACGTTCCTCGTCGTTATTCTGGTTCTTTACCTTGTCAATCTGCTGCCGATCGACGGCCGCGCAAAGCAGATCGTCCGCGCCATCGTCATCATCATCGGCATCATCTCGATTCTGAAATATCTCGCGGTGTTCTAGCGCCGGCGGCGCAGGCTGCGACGAAGTTCGCACCTCAAACAAAAAGCCCCGGCATTGCCGGGGCTTTTTGCTGCTTGTTTGTTGCGGCTACTTCAGCGTCTTGAACCAGTCGTCCACGTCCTTGTGGATCTGATCCTTGGCGAAGCCGTAGCGCTGCTGGAGCTTGCCTTCGAGCTGCTCGCGGCGGCCTTCGATGACATCGAGATCGTCATCGGTCAGCTTGCCCCATTTTTCCTTCGCAGCACCCTTGAACTGCTTCCAGTTACCTTCAACGCGGTTCCAATCCATCGATCATCTCCTCTGTGAATGTGATCGATAACGTCATGCACCGGCAACTGTTCCGCCAATGACGCCTTTGTTAAGCGGCCTTCACGCTGCCGAGGAACACGCGAACCTCGCTCTGCAACTCGTTGGACTGTTGCGACAGTCGCCCGGCTGCGCCGAGCACTTTCTCTGCCGCAGAGCCGGTATCGGTCGCAGCCTGTCGCACGCCCCCGATGTTGGCGGTCACTTCGGCGGTGCCGGCAGATGCGCGTTGCACGTTCTGCGCGATTTCCTTGGTTGCGACAGATTGTTCCTCCACCGCGGCAGCGATGGCGGCGGAGATCTTGCTGATGTCGTCGATCGTCGTTCCGATGCCCTGGACCGCAGCGACCGCGTCGCGCGTGGCGATCTGGATCTGGTTCACCAGCGATGAAATCTCCTCGGTCGCCTGAGCGGTCTGGGTGGCGAGGCTCTTCACTTCGGTTGCAACCACGGCAAACCCGCGCCCCGCGTCACCCGCCCGTGCGGCTTCGATCGTGGCGTTGAGGGCGAGCAGGTTGGTCTGCGATGCAATGGTCTGGATCAGCGTGACCACTTCGCCGATCTTCTGGGCGCCTTCGGCCAGCGTCTGAACGGTCTGGTCGGTGCGCTTGGCGTCAGCCACCGCGGTGCTTGCGATGGTTGCCGATTGGGTGACCTGACGGCTGATTTCACCGATCGACGACGAGAGTTCTTCCGCTGCTGCGGCGACCGATTCGACGTTCAGCGATGCGGTTTCCGCAGCGGAGGCAACGGCGGTCGACTGCTGGTTGGTCTCCTCGGCGGTCGCCGACATCGATTGGGCGGTCATCTGCATGTCGCTCGACGCCGTCGACAGAAGCTGAACGAGATTGCCGACTTTCGTCTCGAACTCCAGGGTCAGCCGCTCCATCTGCGCGGCGCGACGTTCCTTGGCGGAACGTTCGTTGCGCTGTTCGGCTTCCAGTCTCTCGCGCTCGATGCCGTTCTGCTTGAAGATCTGCACCGCGCGGGCCATGTCGCCGATTTCGTCCTGCCGGTCGATGTTCGGCACCTCAGCCTTGTAATCCTGCTCGGCAAGGCGCGTCACGACGGCGCCAAGCTGCGTCAGCGGGGCGACCACGCGGCGGCTGAACACGAAATAGAGGATCGCGATGAAGGTGACGGCCGACAGGATGGTCATGACCTGGGCGATGAAGCCCATCCAGCGCGCGCGGGACTGTGCGCTTTCCGTCTCCAGTCTGGCGCGGGTGTTCATCTTGGTCTGGAATTCGTCGAGCGGCTGCACGATCACAGCCTTGTTGCGATCGTAGTTCGCGTCGAACATCAGCTTGCGGGCCTGCTCGAGGTCGCCCTTCTGCACCGCTGCCATGGCGGCTTCCTCGATCTTGATGAGGGCATCCGAGTTGGCCTTCGCTTTTTCGATCAGGTCCAGTTCTGCCTTTGGCGCGCCGAGCTGGGTCAGGCGCTGAACGACGCGATCACGTGTCTTGGTTTGGTTCACCTCGCGCCAGTAGGCGTCGTGGTGCTTCTTCTCTCCGAAGATGGTGTAGCGGCGCGCTTCGTTGGTCAGGAGGTCCGAGCCGGCTGCGAGATCGTCGCCCAGCTGCTTGAACTCGGCCTGCCGGGAGACTGCCTGTCGTTCGGATTCGATGCTGGCGTCCGCAAGCCAGAGACTGGCGCCGGTGATTGCGGCCAGTCCGACGGCGACCATAGAAGACAGCTTCGTGGCAAGCGATGCACGCATCGATTTCTTCTTCCTTGTTTGAAAGCCTGCATTCGCGCAGGGAAGGGCGGGATCATCTCAGAGTGGCAGACGCGCCGCCTGCCACCGAATCGATCATTCACGACGCGCTGTTAAGATGGCGTAAACCGTAAAACGCATTGGTGATAAGGTCCGCTCAAACAAAAACCCCGGCGCAAGGCCGGGGTTTTCGTCATGAAAGTGTCGTGGTGTCAGCCCGCGAGCTTCGCTTCCTTGCGTCGTGCGTGCAGGATGAACTCGGTGTAGCCGTTCGGCTGCTCGCGGCCCTTGAAGATCAGATCGCTGGCGGCCTGGAAGGCGACGCCGTCGAATTTCGGCGCCATCGGCTTGTAAAGCGCATCGCCGGCGTTCTGCTTGTCCACGATTGCGGCCATGCGCTTCAGGGATTCCATCACCTGATCCCGGGTGACGACGCCCTGATGCAACCAGTTGGCGAGGTGCTGCGCCGAGATGCGCAGCGTGGCGCGGTCTTCCATCAGGCCGACATCGTGAATGTCCGGCACCTTGGAGCAGCCGACGCCCTGATCGATCCAGCGCACGACATAGCCGAGAATGCCCTGGCAGTTGTTGTCGATCTCCTGCTTGACGTCGTCCGGCGCCCAGTTCGACTGCGACACCGGAATCGTCAGGACGTCCGACAGCTTCGCCTTCGCCCGGCTCTTCAGTTCCTTCTGCCGTGCGCCGACATCGACCTGATGATAGTGCAGCGCGTGCAGCGTCGCGGCCGTGGGCGAGGGCACCCAGGCGGTGGATGCGCCGGCCTGCGGGTGCGCGATCTTCTGCGTCAGCATGTCGGCCATTTTGTCGGGGGCTGCCCACATGCCCTTGCCGACCTGGGCGTGACCCGGCAGGCCGTTGGCCAGACCGATGTCCACGTTCCAGTCCTCGTAGGCCTTGATCCAGGGCTGCGCCTTCATGTCGTTCTTGCGGATCATCGGACCCGCTTCCATCGACGTATGGATTTCGTCGCCGGTGCGATCCAGGAATCCCGTGTTGATAAAGCAGATCCGCTGCGCGGCATTCTGGATGCAGGCCTGGAGGTTCACCGTGGTGCGGCGTTCCTCATCCATGATGCCGACCTTCATGGTGTTGGCTGCCATCGACAGCATCTTCTCGACGCGGCCGAACAGGTCGACCGTGAGCGCGACCTCATCCGGGCCATGCATCTTCGGCTTGACGATGTAGACCGAGCCGGCGCGGCTGTTCTTGACCTTGGTCTTGCCCTTCAGGTCGTGAAGCGCAAGCAGACCGGTCACGGCGGCATCGAGGATGCCTTCCGGAATTTCCTCACCCGAGCTGTCGAGCACCGCGTCGGTGTACATGTGGTGGCCGACGTTGCGGATCAGCATCATGCTGCGGCCGTGCAGGGTCACCTTGCCCTTCTCGTCGGCTGCGGTGTAGGTGCGGTCGGCATTGAGCGCGCGGGTCAGCGTCTTGCCGCCCTTCTCGAAGTCCGCCGACAGCGTGCCGTTCATCAGGCCGAGCACGTTGCGATAGACCAGAACCTTGTCGTCGGCATCGACGGCGGCGACCGAGTCTTCCATATCGAGAATGGTCGAGACCGCGGATTCCAGGATCATGTCGGCGACGCCGGCCGGATCGTCCTTGCCGATGGTGTTGTTGCGGTTGATCTGCACGTCGATGTGCATGCCGTTGTTGATCAGCAGGATCGACGTCGGAGAGGCGGCATCGCCCTGATAGCCCACGAGCTGGGCCTTGTTCTTGAGCGCGGTGGCATTGCCGCTCTTGAGCTTGGCGGCAAGCTGGCCGTGTTCGATGTGATAGGCGGTGACGTCGCTGTGGTTGCCGGTTGCGAGCGGCACGGCCTGATCCAGAAACGCCTTGGCCTTGGCGATGACCTTGTCGCCGCGCGCCTTGTTGTAACCCTTGCCGCCCTCTGACGGGTCGTGCGGGATGGCGTCGGTGCCGTAGAGCGCGTCATACAGGCTGCCCCAGCGCGCGTTCGCAGCGTTCAGGGAATAACGGGCATTGGTCAGCGGCACGACGAGCTGCGGTCCGAACATGCTGGCGAGTTCTTCATCGACATTCGCGGTCTGAACGTCCTTCGCCGCCGGCTCCGGCAGGAGGTAGCCGATCTCTTTCAGGAAGGCGGTGTAGGCGTCCATGTTGAACGCCTTGCCCTTGTTGGCCTTGTGCCAGTCGTCGATCTTGGCCTGCAGCGCGTCGCGGGTTTTGAGCAGGTCGCGCGTCCGCGGGGCGAGATCCTTGACGATTCCCGCGAGGCCCGCCCAAAAGGCGTCGGGCGCAATGCCGGTGCCGGCGGTCGCTTCCTTGGCAATAAAGTCGAACAGAACAGGAGCGATCTTCAAACCGCTGGCGTCGATGCGTTTCATGATAAATCTCACGGAAAACGGCGAAAAACGACGCCGTCTCAGGGCTTCAGGATGAATGGTGATTGCCGCTGGAAAGCGGCGTGGCGGGGAGGTTTTAACGCCAAAAACGGGCAAAAGAGAAGACCCTTCCCGGTCCGAAAGGCGTATGCCACGACCCCCGCCGGTATCGGGCGGGGCACAAGTTTCGCAGAGCAAAAGCGGCCGGTGGGGACCGCCGGGACCCTGCTCAGATATTGGCGGCGAGATCGTCGAGATCGCCGAAAAGCACGCCCGTATTCGCCAGCAATCGCTCGATCTCGTCGGCGCCCTCAGTGACTGAACGTGTCGAGGTGTCGATGGTCAGTTCGGCGTTGGCCGGCGGCTGATAGTCGTTGGCGATGCCGGTGAAGCTCGGCAGATTTCCCGCGCGCGCCTTGGCGTAGTGGCCTTTAGGATCGCGGCTTTCGCAAATCTCGGCCGGGGTTGCCACATAGACTTCGCGGAACAGATCGTCGGCGATGCGCCGTGCCTGTGCGCGGTCGTCGCTGGAGGGCGAGACCGCTGCGACGATGGCGATATGGCCGTTGCGCGCGAGATGCGTTGCCATCTCGGCGAGGCGGCGGATGTTCTCGGCGCGATCCTTCGGCGAGAATCCGAGATCGCCGTTGAGTCCTGCGCGCAAGGTGTCGCCGTCAAGCAGCAGCGGAGAGCCGCCGTGGCTGAACAGCTTGCGTTCGAGTGCGCGCGCCAGCGTTGACTTGCCCGAGCCGGGCAAGCCGGTCAGCCAGACCACCGCGCCGCCGTGGCCGTAACGCGCCGAGCGCTCTTCCGGGCGCAGCGCGGATTCGACCGGCACGATGTCGATGGGAATGGCGCGCTGTCCGGAATCGACGCTCAGCACGAGACCGCCGCCGGCGATGCGGCCGTTGATCTCGATCACGAGACGTCCGGTGCGCGGATTGTCCGTGTACGGATCGACAGCAACCGGCTTTGCCAGCGAAATATCGATCTCGCCGACATGGTTGCGCCCGATGGAGGACGTTTCGACGCTCGCGAGTTCGCCGGGATCGACCGCCTTGTCGATGGCGACGATCGTGGCGCGGGTTTCCATGGTGCCGAGCCGCACCAGAACCGATGCGCCGGGCTTTAAGGGGGCGTCGTGCAGCCAGAAGATGCGGGCGCGCAGGCGGCGGGTGTCGCGCGGCGCAGCCTTGACGTGGGCGATCACGTCGCCGCGTTCCAGAAACAGTTCACGATCGAGCGTGATGCCGACCGAACGGCCGGCACCTTGCCGCGTGGTCGCCGGTGTCTGCGGCCAGCTTTCAACGGACTTGACCTTGGCGACCTTGCCGGTGGGCATGATGACGATTTCGTCGCCGGTGCCGATGTGACCGGATTCGACGCGGCCTGCGACGATGCGGCGGTCGTCGAACTTGTAGATTGCCTGCACCGGCAGTCGTAATGCCAGCTCATCCAGCGCGCGCGCCGGGGTCAGTCCGTCGATGGCCTCGACCACGGTCGGGCCGCTATACCAGTTGATGTTGGCGGTGCGCTCCGTGACACCGTCGCCGTCGCGTGCGGAAATCGGCACGATGGCGGTGGGCGTAACGCCGAGGCCGATCAGATGCGCCGAAATCTCGTCGCTGATCTCCTTGAAACGCGCGGCGCTGTAATCGACGCGGTCCATCTTGTTGACCACAACGGCGACCTGTTTGACGCCCAGCAGATGTAGCAGATAGCCGTGGCGGCGGGTCTGGTCGCGCACGCCTTCCAGCGCATCGATGATGAGGATTGCGCCGTCAGCCTGCGATGCGCCGGTGATCATGTTGCGCAGGAATTCCGCATGGCCGGGCGCGTCGATCAGAACGACGTCGCGCGAGGGCGTGCGGAAGCGGATCTGCGTGGTGTCGATGGTGATGCCCTGGTCGCGTTCGGTCTGCAGTGCGTCCAAAAGAAACGACCATTCGAACGGCATGCCGCGCCGCGCGCTGACGGCCTGCAGCATCTCCAGCTTGCCGTCCGGGAGACTGCCGGTTTCATGCAGCAGGCGGCCGACCAGCGTGGATTTGCCGTGATCGACATGGCCGACGATGACGATACGGACCTGCGGGCGCGCGGTTACGCCGTTGGGTATCGTGGCGAGGGAAGCCGTTGGCACGATTTTGGAGACTGCGATGTTCATCGGGGCGCTCATCCAACGTCAGAGGTAACCGGCGACACGAAGCCGCTCGAAGGCATCTTCGGTTTCGTGGTCGAGTGCGCGACCGGCGCGCTCCGGCACTTTCGTGCCCTTCAACTCGGTCAGGATTTCATCGATATTCGAGGCGTTCGATACGACAGGATTGGTAATGTCCTGATCGCCCAGCGAGCGGTAGCGCTTTCCGTTGTTCGACAGGTAGAGCGGGATGATCGGAATATTCTCGCGCTGGGTGTAGGCCCAGATGTCTTCTTCGGTCCAATGCAGGATCGGATGGATGCGCAGATGCGCGCCCTGCGGCGGCGACGCATTGAAGTGATCCCAGAATTCCGGCGGCTGATCGCGGACATCCCAGCCGCCTTCAAGCCCGCGCGGCGAGAACACGCGCTCTTTCGCGCGGGTGGCCTCCTCGTCGCGGCGGATGCCGGCGATCAATCCGTCGAAGCCGTACTTGGCGAGTGCGAGCTTCAGGCCTTCCGTCTTGCGCGCGGCCGAGCGTGCGGCGGGCGGCAGCGTCGGATCGATTTCCTCGATCGGCGGGCAGAAATCGACTTTCAGATCGAGACCCCACTCCTTCGCGTACTGATCGCGGAAGGCGTACATCTCGGGGAATTTCTTTTGTGTGTCGACGTGCAGCGCGGGGAACGGCACCTTGCCGAAGAAAGCCTTGCGCGCCAGCCAGATCATCACGTTGGAATCTTTGCCGAGTGACCAGAGCAGCGCGAGCTTTTTCAGCCGGGCGAAGGCCTCGCGGAAAATATAGATGCTCTGCGCTTCGAGCTCGTCGAGATGATCCATCGAGGGCACGGACGATATCAACGGTGCGGCAGGCTGGGATGCCTGAGAATTCACCAATGAACTCGCCAAAGGATTTGCCAGAGAATTTGCCATGGGAATTACTCCGTCCCGGGCTGCGCCCGCAGGCTTTTGCTTGCGACAGATGCAGCGGCACTCAGACGGGGCTTTCGGCCATCCGGATGGGTCACGAGAAGAAGCATCTCTTTTGCGCTGCGTTTGTGGTACCAAATTCCAATTTTGCATCGCAGCGTAGAAGAAATAATTTTCTCTTTATGCCGCTTGCAAGATACATAAATAGAAAATAATTTCAGTCAACCCTGTAAATGGGGAAGCGGAGTTTCGCATGCGGTTCCTGCCGGTATTCCTTGATCTGCAAGCTGGACCAGTCGTTCTGGTCGGCGAGGGCGAGCTTGCGCAGGCCAAACTGCGCCTGCTGCTGGCGGCGGATGCGCGCGTGCGATGGTTCTCAACCGACGGACATCATGATCTTTCGCGGATCGATGCGGCACTGGCCGCGCGCGTCGAACGCGCTGATGGCGATCCGCTCACCGCCGATCTTTCCAACGTTATTGCCATTCTTTGCGCGGGCGCCGGTGAGACCGGCCACGCAGTGGCGGCGCGTGCGCGTTCGCTCGGCATTCCCGTCAATGTGATGGACGAGGTCGCGCATTCGACTTTCATCTTCCCGGCCATCGTCGATCGCGGCGATGTGGTCGTGGCGGTCGGCACCGGCGGTGCTTCACCTGTGGTTGCGCGCCGTGTGCGCGAACGGATCGAAACGCTGCTGCCGGCGCGCATCGGCGATCTCGCATCGTTCGCCGGGCGCTGGCGCGACGCCATCAAGGCGAAGCTTCCCGAAGTGGCGATGCGCCGGCTGTTCTGGGAGCGCGTCATCGACGGCCCGATCGGCGCGGACGTCCTCGCCGGGCGCGTTGACGACGCCGAGCGCAAGCTGAAATCGATTCACGACCCGGTGGCTTTCGCGGCGAGCGGTGGGGACGGCATCGTTACACTGGTCGGCGCAGGGCCGGGCGATCCGGATCTGCTCACCGTGAAGGCGCTTCGCGCGCTGCAGGACGCTGACGTGGTTTTCTACGACGATCTGGTATCGCCTGAAATTCTCGACCGTGCGCGCCGGGACGCAGCGCGGGTGCCGGTCGGCCGCCGTGTCGGCAAGCCCGGTATCGGCCAGGACAAGATTCATCGCCTTCTGATCGAGGCCGCGCAGTCCGGCAAGCGCGCGGTGCGGCTCAAGGGCGGCGATCCCTTCATCTTCGGGCGCGGCGGCGAGGAAATCGCCGCACTTCGCGCGGCGGGTGTCGCCTATGCAGTGATCCCCGGCATCACCGCTGGCCTTGGCGCTGCCGCAGAATCCGAAGTGCCGCTGACCTATCGGCAGGAGGCGCTGCGCATCACATTCCTCACCGCGCACAAGGCGGAAGATGCCGGCAATGTCGACTGGTCCGCGCTGACCGATACGAAAATGACCGTCGTGGTCTACATGGGCATGACGGCGGCGCCGACCATTCGTGAAGGCCTCCTCAAAGCGGGACGATCGCCCGACACGCCGGTCGGCGTGTTCGCGCGGGCGACGCGGCCGGATTCCAAGGCCGTGGTTGGCCAACTCCGCGACCTGCCATTACTCGCCGATCAGGTGAAGACCGGTCCCGCGATCCTGATCATTGGCGACGTCGTTTCCCGTTCCGCCCCATGGCGGAATGGAAATCTCCAAGCAACCCCCGATGACCTCATCTCTGACCTATTGATGGCTGCCGAATGACCTCACCCCTGCAACAGAAAATCAAGATCACCGGTCCCTCCATTGTCACGGCCAACCGCACCGGCGACGGCGCGGTGATTTACCGGACGCCCGCGCACCGATGGTCGGACAGATTGTCCGACGCCGCCATCGTGCGGACCGCAGACGATGCGCGCGCGCTGCTCGCGGAGTCGGTCGCTGATGATATCGGCGCGGTAGGCGCCTACATCGCGCCGGTGGAGATCGGTGAGGATGGCATCCGGCCCGGTAACCTGCGCGAGAAAATCCGCCAGCAGGGCGTCACCATCGATCTTCTCGTCTCGGCCTGAGCCGCGACACCTTAAGGCAATTGTTATGTACGCTTACGACGAACTCGACCGGACCATCGTCAACGAACGTGTTTCGGAGTTTCGCGATCAGGTCGCGCGCCGGTTGTCCGGCGAACTGACCGAGGACGAATTCAAGTCACTGCGGCTGATGAACGGCGTCTATCTGCAACTGCATGCCTACATGCTGCGGATCGCGATCCCCTACGGCACGCTGTCGTCGAAGCAGCTGCGGGCGCTGGCGCATGTCGCGCGCAAGTATGACCGCGGTTACGGCCATTTCACCACCCGGCAGAACATCCAGTACAACTGGATCAAGCTGGCCGAATTGCCCGATGCGCTGGCTGATCTCGCCAAGGTCGGCATTCACGGCATGCAGACCTCAGGCAATTGCATCCGCAACGTCACTTCCGATCAGTGGGCCGGTGTCGCGCCGGGTGAAGTCGAGGACCCGCGCATCTGGGCGGAAATTCTGCGCCAGTATTCGACGCTGCATCCGGAATTCTCGTTCCTGCCGCGCAAGTTCAAGTTCGCGATCACCGCGTCCGATCACGACCGCGCGGCCATCAAGGTTCATGACATCGGCCTGCGCATTCACCGGAACGCGGCGGGCGAGAGCGGCTTCGAGGTTCTGGTCGGCGGCGGTCTTGGCCGCACCCCGTTCATCGCCAAGACCATCAACGAATTCGTCAGTCACCGCGACATCCTGAGCTATGTCGAAGCAATTCTGCGCGTCTACAACCAGTACGGCCGCCGCGACAATATCTACAAGGCGCGCATCAAGATCCTGGTGCACGAGCTTGGCATCGAGAAATTCAAGCAGGAGGTCGAGGAGGAGTGGGTGCAGATGCGCGACGGCGCGCTGGCGCTCGACGCCGCCGAGGTTGAAGACATCCGCTCGCGCTTCTTCTATCCGAAGTACGAAAAGCTTGCTGACACGCCGGATGAGCTGAAGAAGGCGCTGCAGAATCCGAATTTCGAGGCCTGGTACAAGAACTCCGTCGCCGCGCATAAAGCGCCGGGCTACGGCATCGTGACGCTGTCGCTCAAGCCGGTCGGCGGGCCTCCAGGTGACGCCACCGCCGAGCAGATGGACGAGATTGCCGATCTGGCCGAGAAATATTCGTTCGGCGAAATCCGCGTCGGCCACGAACAGAATCTGGCGCTGCCGCATGTCGCCAGGCGCGATCTGCCTGCGCTGTGGCGCGCGCTCGACAAAATCGGCGTCGCGACCCCGAACGTGAATCTCGTCACCGACATTATTGCCTGCCCCGGCCTCGATTATTGCTCGCTGGCCAATGCCCGTTCGATCCCGATCGCGCAGGAAATCACCCGCCGGTTCGCCAATCCGGACACCGCGAACCTGATCGGTCGGCTGCACATCAATATCTCCGGCTGCATCAATGCCTGCGGCCATCACCACGTCGGCCACGTCGGCATTCTCGGCGTCGAGAAGAACGGCGAGGAATTTTACCAGATCACCATCGGCGGCCGCGCCGACGAGAACGCCGTTCTCGGTCATCTCGTCGGGCCTGCGGTGCCGTTCGATCAGGTGGCCGATGTGATCGAGGATATCGTCGAGGCCTATCTGGCGCTGCGCCAGCGCCCCGATGAACTGTTCGTCGATGCGGTGAAGCGTCTCGGCGTCGAGCCTTTCAAGGAGCGGGTCTATGCCACTCGTTAAGGGCAACACCGTCGTCGCCGACGACTACGTGCATCTGGCCGACGATGCGGAGCTTCCCGCTGACGGCGCAGTGCTGGTTTCGGCCGTGCGGTTTCTCGCCGATCCCGAGGCTGCGCTGTCGCGCAAGGACAAAACCGGCGTGATCTGGCCGAACAATCGCGATGTCGACGATCTGCTGCCGCATCTCGACCGACTGGCGGCGGTGGCGCTGGTGTTTCCGGTGTTCCGGGATGGTCGTGCCTACACCCAAGCGCGCCTGCTGCGCGAGCGCTTCAAGTTTCGCGGCGAATTGCGCGCCACCGGTCAGGTGCTGCGCGACCAGTTCGTGTTCATGTTGCGCGCCGGGTTCGATGCTTTCGAAGTGAAGAAGCAGAGCGACGCCGAGGCCTTCGTCAGCGTCGCGAAGCGTTATTCGGTTTTTTATCAGCCGACCGGCGACGGCCGCATCACCGCGTTTCACCGCCGGCTGATGCATCTGCCGGAAGGAGTGCGTTCATGACCACCGCTGCACCCTCATTCCTGTCGCAGACTCCCGCGAGTCCATCATCATCGCTGATCGTTGCGGAAGCTGCCGAGCTTGACCGCGCGCTTGCCAAGGCATCGCCGGGGGAAATCATCGCGGCTGCCGTGCGGCAAGTCGGTCGTGACAGGTTGGCTGTCGTGTCATCGTTCGGCACGGAATCCGCGGCGCTCCTGAAGATTGCAGCCGATGTCGATCCGGCGATTCCGGTGGTGTTTCTCGATACCGGCTGGCTGTTCGAGGAAACGCTGGCCTATCGCGATACGCTGACCAAGCTTCTCGGATTGACCGATGTGCGCACGATTCATCCGCTGAGCGATACGCTGGCGCGCGAGGACAAGGATCGAGATCTGTGGTTTTCGAATCCGGATCAGTGCTGCTTCATCCGCAAGGTGGAACCGCTGGCGCGCGCGCTGTCATCGTTCGACGGCTGGATCAACGGCCGCAAGCGGTTTCAGGGCGGCGACCGCGCCGCAATTCCCGTCGTCGAAGCTGACGGTGCGCGGCTGAAATTCAATCCGCTCGCCAATGTGTTGCAGGACGAATTGAAAGCGCTGTATGCGGCGATGGATCTTCCGCCGCATCCATTGGTCGCATCCGGGTTCAGCTCGATCGGGTGTATGCCTTGCACCAGCCGCACGCTCCCCGGCGAGGATCCGCGCGCGGGCCGTTGGCGCGACAGAGGCAAGACGGAGTGCGGTATTCACGTCACCAAAACCTCTTAAAATTTTGCCTTCTTGAAAATCGCGATTTCTTGGAACGTTTGTCCAGCAAGCTTGCTAAGAATGAAATCCGGTTTCGTTGACATAACCACGCGATTTCCAGAGTTTCACGCCTTCCCTGATGGCGATGATGCCGTCAGTTCGAATGGAGCTTGAAATGGTTCGCCCCAATCCTGTTATCGCCCGTCTCCTGGTGGCTGGAAGTTTGATCTGGGCTGGTTCTGCGCTTGCCGCGGATGTATCGCTGCTGAACGTGTCGTACGATCCGACGCGCGAGCTGTACTCCGATTTCAACAAGGCGTTCTCCGCCGCGTACCAGAAGGACACCGGCAAGAGCATCGAGATCAAGCAGTCGCATGGCGGATCGGGTTCGCAGGCGCGCTCGGTGATCGATGGTTTGAAGGCCGACGTGGTGACGCTGGCGCTCGCCTATGACATCGACGCCATCGCGGGCAAGAACCTGATCGCGAAAGACTGGCAGACAAAGCTGCCGCAGAATTCGTCGCCCTATACCTCGACCATCGTGTTCCTCGTGCGCAAGGGCAACCCCAAGGGCATCAAGGACTGGGACGATCTGGTGAAGAGCGGTGTGCAGGTTATCACGCCAAACCCCAAGACGTCGGGCGGCGCGCGCTGGAATTATCTCGCGGCGTGGGGCTACGGCCTCAAGAAGTTCGGCTCGCAGGACAAGGCCAAGGCATTCGTCGGCGACATTTTCAAGAACGTGCCGGTGCTGGACACGGGCGCGCGCGGCTCGACCGTGACATTCGTCGAGCGCGGTGTCGGTGACGTGCTGCTGGCGTGGGAGAACGAAGCCTTCCTTGCAGTGAAGGAATTCGGCAAGGACAAGTTCGAGATCGTGGCGCCACCGCTGTCGATCCTGGCCGAGCCGCCGATTGCGCTGGTGGATACGGTGGCCGACAGGAAAGGCACCCGTGCCGCGGCTGAAGCTTACCTGAAATACTGGTACACCAAGGAAGGCCAGGAAATCGCGGCGCGGAATTTCTACCGCCCCCGCGATGCCGCGGTCGGCGAGAAGTATGCAGACTCCTTTGCAAAGGTTAACCTTTTCACCATCGACGACGTGTTCGGCGGCTGGACCAAGGCGCAAAAGGAACACTTCGGTGAAGGCGGCGTTTTCGATCAGATCTACAAGAACTGAGGATCGAAGTTGTAGGTTAGGGCGCTCTCTGCCGTCATGCCCGGGCTTGTCCCGGGCATCCACGTCTTGGACGAAGAGGAAGACGTGGATGGCCGGAATAAATCCGGCCATGACGAACGAGGGTACAGGTTTTGGAGTTGGGGGGCATCGTGAGCGGAGGAACGGGACGACGACGGGCATTGCCGGGCTTTGGCCTCACCATGGGGCTGACGCTGACATGGCTGTCGATTATCGTTCTCATTCCGCTCGCGGGCCTTTTCCTCAAAACCTCTGAACTCAGCCTCGTCCAGTTCTGGGACATCCTCACCGCGCGCCGCACGCTTAACGCGCTGAGGATTTCGTTTGGCCTCGCGTTCCTGGCCGCGCTCGTCAATCTCGTGATGGGCATGATCATCGTCTGGGTGCTGGTGCGCTACCGGTTTCCCGGCCGACGCATCTTCGACGCCATCGTCGATATTCCCTTCGCGCTGCCGACTGCCGTGGCCGGTGTCGCGCTGACTGCGCTGTTCGCGCAAAAGGGCTGGCTCGGCGCGCCGCTGGCTGAGATGGGCATTAAAGTTGCTTTCACGCCGATCGGCATTTTCGTGGCGATGATCTTCATCGGGTTTCCGTTCGTGGTGCGCACGGTGCAGCCGGTGCTGATCGATCTGGAAATCGAGGTCGAGGAGGCGGCGGCAAGCCTCGGCGCGTCGCGCTGGGACATCATCCGGCGCGTGATCCTGCCGAGCCTGACGCCCGCGATCCTGACCGGCTTTGCGCTGGCGTTCGCCCGTGCTGTCGGTGAATACGGTTCGGTGATCTTCATCGCCGGCAATCTGCCGAACGTGTCGGAAATCGCGCCGCTTTTGATCGTGATCCGGCTGTCGGAATTCCGTTATGCGGATGCGACGGCGATTGCCGTGATCATGCTGATCGTCTCGTTCCTCATCATTTTCACCATCAATCGCATTCAACGCTGGGCGCAGACGCGCGGCGTTTCGGTTGCGGTCTAGGCGGCAACGATCATGGTGATCAACAGACCCGCAACGCCGTCGGCGCACGAGATTCGCACCGAACCATTTCTGGTGCGATGGACCCTGATCACTATCGCAATCACGTTCCTGACCATCTTTGTGGTGCTGCCGCTGGTCGTGGTGTTCACCGAGGCGTTCTCGAAGGGCATCGGCGCCTACCTTGCCGCACTGTCGGATCCGGAAGCGCTCTCCGCGATCCGGCTGACGCTGACCGTCGCCGCGATATCGGTGGGACTCAATCTGGTCTTCGGGGTGATCGCCGCGTGGGCCATCGCGAAGTTCGAATTTCGCGGCAAGGTGTTCCTGATCACGCTGATCGATTTGCCGTTCTCGGTCAGTCCGGTGATCTCCGGTCTGGTGTTCGTGCTGCTGTTCGGCGCCCAGGGCTATTTCGGTGCCTGGCTGATGGAGCACAACGTGCAGATCCTGTTCGCGGTGCCTGGCATCGCGCTGGCGACCACCTTCGTGACGTTCCCGTTCGTGGCGCGCGAGCTGATCCCGCTGATGCAGGAGCAGGGCACCCAGGAAGAAGAGGCGGCGATCTCGCTCGGCGCGTCCGGGCTGCGCACCTTCCTGCGCGTGACCATCCCCAATATCAAATGGGGCATCCTGTACGGCGTGCTGCTGTGCAACGCCCGCGCCATGGGCGAATTCGGCGCGGTTTCCGTGGTCTCCGGCCATATCCGCGGCGAAACCAACACCATGCCGCTGCTCGTCGAAATCCTGTACAATGAGTACCAGTTTGTGGCTTCGTTCGCGATCGCGTCGTTGCTCGCATTCCTGGCGCTCGTCACGCTGATCGTGAAAACGGTCCTCGAAAGCCATCTCGAAGAAGGACAGACCGCAAGTGACGATTGAAGTCCGCAATATCGTGAAAAAGTTCGGCACCTTTGCCGCGCTCGACAATGTCGATCTCAAGGTCGCCACCGGCGAGCTGGTGGCGCTGCTCGGGCCGTCAGGATCGGGCAAGACCTCGCTGCTGCGCATCATCGCCGGCCTCGACTGGCCCGATGAAGGCTCGGTGATTTTCGACGGCGAGGATGCGCTGTCGCGCGGCGCGGGCGAGCGTCACGTCGGCTTCGTGTTCCAGCACTACGCGCTGTTCCGCCACATGAG
The DNA here is from genome assembly GCF_014203115.1 of Afipia massiliensis. GTDB lineage: Bacteria > Pseudomonadota > Alphaproteobacteria > Rhizobiales > Xanthobacteraceae > Afipia > Afipia massiliensis. The sequence goes on from NZ_JACHIJ010000003.1 coordinate 626,959, forward strand.
TGTGTTCGAGAACGTCGCCTTCGGGCTGCGGGTACAGCCGCGCGCCGTCCGCAAGGACGAGGTGCATATCCGGAAGCGGGTGAAGGAACTGCTCGATCTGGTGCAACTCGACTGGCTGGCGGATCGCTATCCGAGCCAGTTGTCCGGCGGCCAGCGCCAGCGCATCGCACTCGCCCGTGCGCTCGCCATCGAACCGCGCATCCTGCTGCTCGACGAGCCGTTCGGCGCGCTCGACGCCAAGGTGCGCAAGGAATTGCGCCGCTGGCTGCGCCAGCTTCACGACGAGATTCATGTCACCTCGATTTTCGTGACCCACGATCAGGAAGAAGCGCTGGAAGTCGCCAACCGCGTGGTGGTGATGGACAAGGGCAGGATCGAGCAGATCGGTACGCCGGGTGATGTGTACGACAATCCGGCGACGGCGTTCGTTCACGGCTTTATCGGCGAATCCATCGTGCTGCCGGTGCAGGTGTCGGACGGCAAGGTCCGGCTTGGCGACAAGGTGCTGAACCTTGAGCCGCGCGATGCGGCGTCCGGCCCATCGAACCTGTTTATTCGCCGTCATGACGTTTCGATCGTGCCGAACGGCAGCGGCATCTTCGAGGGTGACGTCAAGCATGTGCGTGCGTTCGGGCCGACCCAGCGCGCCGATGTGGTGCTGCACAACGGCGCCAACGAAACCCTGATCGAGATCGATGCACCGCGCGACCGCGATCTCAAGCCCGGCGACGTGGTCAGCCTGCAGCCCCGGCGCTACCGGCTGTTTCCGGCGGCTTCCTGACGCGACGACCTCTACTTGATTGTCATCACCGGGCTTGTCCCGGTGATCTCGATCAGCGAGGCATGTGGTTCCCCTCCCAATTAGCCGCGCGTTCACCTTTCAGCCACTGTTGGTGTGCAACAAACGCCGACCGACGGTTGGGGAATCACATGATACGTGCGGCGGGGGCCATTCTGGCGCTGGCGATTTTGAGCGGCTGTGGGACGGGCGGCGACACGTCCACCGAGCAGCCGGCATTCTATCTCAGCATGGCCAGTGCCGGTGCGAAGCTCGATCCCAACGTCGCGGCCTCGATGATCTCCGGCTACCGGCAGAACAACGGCCTTGGCGCGGTTCAGGTCGATCCGCTGCTGATGAAGGCGGCCGAGACCCAGTCGCAGGCGATGGGCGCCCGCAACAAGCTCGACCACAATGTCGCCGGGACCCTCGACAAGCGCATCAAGGCCTCGGGTTTCGACGCCACCAAGGCGGTCGAAAACGTGTCGGCGGGCTATCACACCCTGGCCGAAGCCTTCTCCGGCTGGCGGGATTCGCCGCCCCATAAGGCCAATATGCTGACCAGCGGTGTCACAAAAATGGGCATCGCGGCGACCTATGTTCCGAACACCAAATACAAGGTGTTCTGGACGCTGATCCTTGCGGCGCCGGATTCCAGATAAATCTTCTGTGACGTTCCCCTAGTGGTCCGATTCCAACATTCGCATCCCGTTTCAGCAGGCGTTTCTGCGAATGTTGGAATCAAAGGACCACTAGCAAATACAAGTTTCTAGTGGAGTTTTGGATTTGACATTCGCGTTGCGAACTCGCGGCTGGTGACGTGCGAATGTCAAATCCACTCCACTAGATGATTTTGGCCAATTGACGCGGCTGCGAACAGAGGCCACCGTACTGCAGCATTGGTTCCCCAATGCTGTTCAGTGATGGCTCATGGATCAACGTTCCCCCGATAAACCCGCTGCCACGATCCCCGCGCAGGCCCAGCGTGTGCTGGTGCTGCAAGGCGGCGGCGCGCTCGGCTCCTATCAGGCCGGGGCCTATCAGGCGCTTTGCCATCACGATTTCGAACCTGAATGGATCGCTGGCATTTCAATCGGCGCGATCAACGCCGCGATCATCGCCGGTAATCCTCGGGAGAAGCGCGTCGGCAAGCTCAAGGAATTCTGGGAAATGGTGTCGTCGGCCTCGCCGCGGCCATGGAGCCCGTTCGTGCAAGGCGATCATGCACGCTCGGTTTTCAACGAGACCAGCGCTGCGCTGATCGCGACCTTCGGCGTTCCCGGTTTCTTCACACCCCGCGTTCCGCCCGCGCTGCTGTGGCCTCCGGGCAGTCCGCAATCGCAGAGCTACTACGATACCACGCCGCTGCGCGCGACGCTGGAGCGGTTGGTCGACTTCGATCTTATCAACGAGGCAAAGATCCGCCTGAGCGTCGGTGCCGTCAGCGTCACCAGCGGCAATTTCAGATATTTCGACAATGTCGCGTTCAGGAAGATGGGCAAGAAGATTGGGCCGGAGCACATCATGGCCTCCGGTGCATTGCCGCCTGGCTTTCCGTCCATCGAGATCGAGGGCGAGCATTATTGGGACGGCGGCGTCGCGTCCAACACGCCGCTGGACTATGTGCTGGATGCCGAGACGGCCCGCGATCTGCTGATCTTTCAGGTTGATCTGTTCAGCGCGCGCGGCCCGCTGCCGCAGACTTTGGCCGAGGCGGCCGAGCGCGAGAAAGACATCCGCTACTCCAGCCGCACCCGCATGAACACCGACAAGGCGAAGAAGGTTCACGACGCCAAGAAGGCGGTGCGCGAACTGATCGCCAAGCTGCCGGAGAGTTTCAAGGACGATCCGCTGGTCGCCACGCTCAACGAAGCCGCGAAGGAAAACACCGTCACGGTGGTTCATCTGATCTACCGCAGCAAGACCCACGAAGCCTCGTCGAAGGATTACGATTTCTCCCGGCTCGGAATGGTCGAGCACTGGGCTGCGGGCGAGCGCGATGTGTACACCTCGATGACTCATCGGGAATGGCTGAACCGGCCGCAATCCGGCGAGTCCATGGCGACCTACGATCTTTGCGACAATGAGTTGCTGACTATCAAGCGGTAAACAGGAGCGAATAAATATGGGTACTCTTTCCGGCAAGACGGCGGTGGTCACGGGCTCGACGAGCGGCATTGGTCTCGCCTATGCGCGAGCCTTCGCAGGCGCAGGCGCCGATGTCGTGCTCAACGGCTTCGGCACGCCGGCCGACATTGAGAAGGAGCGCGCGGCCATCGAGAAGGATTTTGGCGTCAAGGCGGTGCATTCGCCCGCCGATATGACCAAGCCCGCTGAAATCGCAGAAATGATCGCGCTCGGCGAGAAGACTTTCGGTTCGGTGGACGTTCTTGTGAACAACGCAGGCGTGCAGTTCGTTTCGCCGATCGAGGACTTTCCCATTGAGAAGTGGGACATGATCATCGCGATCAATCTGTCCTCGGCATTCCACGCCATTCGCGCCGCGGTGCCCGGCATGAAAAAGCGCGGCTGGGGCCGCATCATCAACACGGCGTCGGCGCATTCACTGGTCGCGTCGCCTTTCAAGTCGGCTTACGTGTCCGCCAAGCACGGCATCGCGGGCCTGACCAAGACGGTGGCACTTGAACTGGCAACCCACAAGATCACGGTGAACTGTATCTCGCCGGGTTATGTCTGGACGCCGCTGGTGGAAAAGCAGATTCCCGACACCATGAAAGCGCGTGGATTGACCAAGGAGCAGGTCATCAACGATGTCCTACTGCAGGCGCAGCCGACCAAGGAGTTCGTCACGTCCGAACAGGTCGCGGCCTTCGCGCTGTTTCTGTGCGGCGACGATGCGGCGCAGATCACCGGCGCGAACCTGTCGATCGATGGCGGCTGGACCGCGGCGTAGAATTTTCGTCATTGCGAGCGAAGCGAAGCAATCCAGAAGCAACAAGCTGGATTGCTTCGTCGCTACGCTCCTCGCAATGACGAGATGGGGGGTTAAGCTTTGCGCTTCCCGAACGCCAGCACGTGAAAGCCGAGACGCTTTCGGGTGATCCAGAACAGCAGGATCGTTTCGAACACCAGCGCGATTGAGGTTGCGGCGGCGGCGCCGTAGCCGCCGAACTTCGGCACCAGCAGCACGCACAGCACGAGATTGACCAGGAACGCCAGCGCATAAGCCAGCGCGCACATGTTCTGGTGACCCAGCATGTTGAGCAGCCGTTCCACCGGGCCGATGGCGGAGCGCACGATCAGGCCGATTGCCGCGACGAACATGATGCCGTAGCCTGCGGTGAACTGCGGGCCGAACAGCCACAGCAGCGGCTTGCCCAGCGCCAGCAGCACCGCGGTCGCCGCGACCGACGGCCAGAACGTCCACTTGATTGCGTGGGCGATGTAGGCCGAGAGGCGTTCCTTGTCGCCGGAGGCGTGATACTCGCTGAAACGATGCGCGGTGGTCGCCGACATCGCGTAGTGAATGAAAGACACCAGCGCCAGTGTCTTGACCACGGCGAAGTAGACGCCGACCTCTTCGGAAGAACGGAACTGCTGCAGCACCAGCACGTCGGTGTAGGACAGCAGCAGGTAGAAGCCTTCGACCATCATGATCGGCAGCGACACCTTCAACCAGTTCCGGAAATCGTAGGTCTTTGGACCCGGATCGACGCTCGCGTTGAGGCGGCGGTTGAGAACGATCAACTGGCCGAGCATCGCGATCCAGACCGCGGCGGCGCTGGCGATCATCGCAGCGGTTGCGCCGAGGTTCATGCCGAGCACGACGGCGCCAGCGGTGAATCCGATGATCAGTGACTGCCGCACGATGAATTGCGGCATCAGGCCGAGGCGCATCCAGTCATGGGAGCGCGCGAGGCCGTCCTGTGTGTTCGCGACCACGAAGGCGGGCAGGGTGAGGCAGCCGATATAAAGCGGGATCACCGTGTTCGCGTCGATCCACGGCGACAGGATTTTCACCAGTCCCGCGAGCAGCAGTGCGATCGTGGTCGACGCCGCCAGCGTGATCCAGCGGCTGCCTGAGAGAAAGCCGCGCAGCAATGAGAGCTCTCCGCTGGCGCGGTATTCGGGAATGATCTTCTGCGCGGACACGGCGATGCCGAAGTCGAGCACGCTGCCGAGCAACAGCACCCAGGTCCAGACATAGACGTAGACGCCGTAGTCCGAGCCGCCCATCCATCGCGCCAGCAGCACCTGCGAGAAATAGGCGAGGCCTGCGCTCAGCACGCGAATGAGGAAGACGGTGCCGGCGAGCCGCTTGGTCAGCGAGGCTTCACTGGTGCCGGTGAGCACGCCGCGCAGCCGCGCGACCAGACCCGCGGGCTTCGCTCCAGATGCGCTCTCAGCTTCCACCACCGCCACGGCACTCGATTCCTTTCCGCCATGTGGCGGCAGGATGCGCCTTAGCAAGGATTCGTTAAGATTTGGTTGGGTGTGACCTCGCCCCCCCTGCGGGAAGAGGTCGGATCACGCAGTAGCATTTCGAATGTGCAATTTATCTAGGAGTCGTCCCGGCGCAGGCCGGGACCCATAACCATCGACGTTAGAAATTGAGGCGAATAAGGGTGCGGCAGCGATCATCAACAATTTGCCGTTCAGGGAGTATGGGTCCCGGCCTTCGCCGGGACGACGTCAGAGGGTGACGCGACGGCTACCCCGCAAATCCGCCCTCCTCGAGAAACGCAGCTTCTTCCGGCGTCGTCGCGCGGCCGAGCACGGCATTGCGATGAGGAAAGCGGCCGAACTTGCGGATGATATCGGTGTGCAGCACCGCCCACTTCAGGCTGTCCGCGCCGAGCGGCGTGAACAGCGCGATGCTCCGCTCCTGATCCGCCATGTCCTCGGAATGCTCAAACGGCAGATACATGAAGGCACGCAACACTTGCTCGGTTCGCAGGTCGCGACCTTCCGCGATGGCCCGCGTAGCCACCGCACGGGCGAGTGCGTCGGTCGAGAAGGCGCGCGCATCGTTGCGGAACATGTTGCGAGGAAACTGGTCGAGCACGATCAGCAGCGCCAGCGCGCCGTCGTCGGTGTCCTGCCACGCGCTCAGCTTGCCGTCGCGTGCGGCTTCCCACACCGCCATGAAACGGTCGCGCAGTTCCTGATCGAACGCGTCGTCCTTGGTGTACCAGCGCTCGTATCCGGCGTCGCGCCAGAAGGAGAGAATGTCGCCGGGAGAGGGCAGCCATTGAATCGTCATGCGTAGACGCTTCTCCCGTAGAACGCTCCCGCAGAAAATCCAGACAACATTCCTGCGATGGAAAAAAGTTGCTGTGTGATCTGGTCATATTGACGGGGCAAAAGTCCCAGCTCAACCCATGCATACATGACAAATCCACCTCCGATCAATCCGACTATCGGCATGACCAGCAGTGTTAGTATGGGGCGACCCTTTAACAAAAGATAAGTCAGAGGCAGGACCACAAACGTCAAGGGCGCAGCTAGCACCGCGGCTGCGACTAGCGATGCTAAATAGATCGGGAAAACGATTATCGCTAGTAACGAGAATGGCGCAGTAGCAATCAATACAATGGCCGTACCAATGAAGGCCGCGATCAGCGTTGCGATGATGCTGATTGTCAGTATTCTTGGCAGTTCGAAAAGGTCCGGTCTTTGCAAGTTGACCTCGGGAGGCACTTTCACCGGATCGATTTATGATGCGGCCTCTCCCGCAAATGCGGGGAGAGGCCGGGAAGCGGCGTATAGCGTATAACCAGTCAGCTCAGCTCGCCGCAGCAGCGGCTTTCGGCTTCTCGTCGCGCAGTTCGCGGCGCAGGATCTTGCCGACGTTGGTCTTCGGCAATTCGGTCCGGAACTCGACGTGCTTCGGCACCTTGTAGCCGGTGAGTTCGGTGGCTGCGAACTTGATCACGTCCTGCGCGGTGAGGTTCGGATCCTTCTTCACCACGAAGGCCTTCACGGCTTCGGTCGATTTCGCATCGGGAACGCCGATCACCGCACATTCGAGCACGCCCGGATGGCTTGCAATCACTTCCTCGACTTCGTTCGGATAGACGTTGAAGCCGGAAACCAGGATCATGTCCTTCTTGCGGTCCACGATCTTGGTGTAGCCGTCGGGCGACATGATGCCGATGTCGCCGGTGCGGAAGAAGCCGTCGGCGGTCATCACCTTCGCGGTTTCTTCCGGACGGTTCCAGTAGCCCGCCATCACCTGCGGACCCTTGGCGCAGATTTCGCCGGGCTCGCCGAGTGGCACTTCGTTGCCGTCGTCGTCGCGGATCGAGATATAGGTCGACGGCACCGGAATGCCGATCGAGCCGGAGAACTTGTCGGTGTCCGCGGGATTACACGTGAGCGTCGGCGAGGTTTCCGAGAGCCCGTAGCCTTCCGACAGCGCCACGCCCGTCACCTGCGTCCACTTGTCGGCCACCGGCTTCTGCACGGCCATGCCGCCGCCGAAGCAGCTCTTGAGCTTGGAGAAGTCGAGCTTGTCGAAGCCCGGCGTGTTGAGCAGGCCGTTGTAAAGCGTGTTCACCGCCGGGAAGCTGTTGACCTGATACTTCGCCAGCTCCTTGACGAAGCCCGCCATGTCGCGCGGGTTCGGGATCAGGAGGTTGACGCCGCCGGCGCGCACCGCGAGCAGGAAGCACGCTGTCAGCGCGAAGATATGATAGAGCGGCAGCGCGCAGACGATAAAGATCTGGTCGACATGCGGCGGCTTCTTCAATGCGGGCTGCAGCCACGCATCGTTCTGCAGCACGTTGGCGAGAATGTTGCGATGGAGCAGCGTTGCACCCTTCGACACGCCGGTGGTGCCGCCGGTGTACTGCAGGAACGCGACATCGTCTCCGGTCAGCTTCGGCTTGTTCAGCTTCAGCTTGCGTCCGGCCGCCAGCGCATCGTTGAACGGCACGGCGTTCGGGATCGAATACGCCGGCACCATCTTCTTGACCTTACGCACGACGAAATTGACGATCACGCCCTTGAAGCCGAGCAGATCGCCCATCGTGCCCATGATGACGTGCTTGACGTTGGTCTTGGCGATGACCTTCTCCAGCGTGCTGGCGAAGTTCTCCAGAATGATGATGGCCTCTGCGCCGGAATCCTTGAGCTGATGCTCAAGCTCGCGCGGGGTGTAGAGCGGATTAACGTTCACCACCGTGTAGCCGGCGCGCAGGATCGCGCTTGAGGCGACCGGGTTCTGCAGCACGTTCGGCATCATGATGGCGACGCGCGCTCCCTTCTGCAGACCCTTGCTTTGCAGGTAGGCGCCCACCGCCGCCGACATTTCGTCGAGCTCACGATAGGTGATCGACTTGTCCATGCAGATGAAGGACTTGCGGTCGGCGAATTTCTTGAAGCTCTCTTCGAGCAGTTCCACCAGCGACGGGTATTGATTGACGTCGATGTCGGCAGGCACGCCGGCCGGATATTGCTTGAGCCAGATACGTTCCATGGTTATTCCCCTCGCTGGTTTCCTGACGGCCCCCGTCTTGTGGCGGGGTGCACGGGCTATGTTCTCAAGTATTGAAGTAAGTATTGAGCAAAGCGGGAGGCCATAGCAAGCCTGTGCGTGGTAACGACGCACTTTAGAGGCGTTGTACGCAGGCCTGCGGCCGCTCACGCATGCGGATTTCGCAAGGCACAATCACAGCCCGGTGAATTAGCCGCGGGGGGCGGCGTCAGGCTTCTGCTGGGCGGCGGGCTTGGCCGCTGGTTTGGCGGCTGGAGCGGCAGCGGGTTTGACTGCGGAGCTGGCCGCGGCCGGAGGCTTTGCGGCGGCAGCAGGCTTGGCAGCGGGAGGCTTGTCGCCAGCAGGCTTGGCGGCCGCTGGTTTCGCCGCCGCGGGCTTGGCGGCGGCATCCGGCTTTTTGTCGGTTTTCGGCGCGCCGGCGGGCTTGGCCGCCGGGGTAATTGCGGCGGTCTTCGGCTTCGGAGGCGATACCGCAGGCTTGGCCTCGGGCTTCGCCGCGGTCTTTTCGTCTTTCTTCTCGGGCTTCGCGGCCGTACCGGCATCCGGCTTGGCAGCGACTTTCGGTTTCGCGCCCTTTTTCCGCTTGGCGACCGAGGCTGCCTGGTTGGCGGCTTCGGCGGCGTCGGCCTCGAGAATGGCCGCGCCGGTGCGGGCCGGGCCGGTATAGACGATCACCGGCGTGGTGGCGGCGGCCGGCATCGCGAGCAGGTCGGAGACCTTCATGGTCGGGCCCTGAAGGCCGGCCGTGAACATCGAAACGCCGGAGTCGTTGTTGTTATCCGCCTGGATGTCGGGATCGTCTTCCTCGTTCTCGGCGGCGGGCCGCTTGCGCTTCGGTCCGCAGATCTCGTCGCGCATGTTCGGCGGCGAGGCGTCGATCGGCGCCAGCGCATCGACGCTGCCAAGCGACGGCTTGAGCCAGGTGAGCTTGTTGCTGCCGAAGCCGCGTTCAAGCAACTGCGCTGCCTTGAGCGTGCGCTGCGACGACGACTGCGCGCCGAGCACGACGGCGATCAACCGCTTGTTGTTGCGTGTCGCGGTGGCGACAAGATTGAAACCCGATGCGCAGATGAACCCGGTCTTCATGCCGTCCGCGCCGGGATAGCGGCCGATCAGCTTGTTGAAGTTCGCGGTGACGCGCCGGCCGAACTTGATGGCCTGAATGTGCATGTAATATTCGTACTCGGGCAGATCGCGGATGATCGCGCGCGCAAGGATGCCGAGATCGCGCGCGGACGTGACCTGTCCGTCCGCGGGCAGGCCGTTCGGATTGACGTAGCTCGTCTGCGTCATGCCGAGCCGCTGCGCGGTCTTGTTCATTTCCGCGGAGAAATTATCGACGGAGCCCGAGACGCCTTCGGCCAGCACGACGGCGATGTCGTTGGCCGACTTCACCATCATCATCTTGAGCGCGTTGTCGACGGTGACCTGAGTGCCCGGCCGGAAGCCCATCTTCGAGGGCTGCTGCGCGGCCGCCGTCGGCGATACCGTGAACAGCGTGTCGAGCGTGATGCGGCCTTCCTTCACGGCCTTCAGCGTGACGTAGGCCGTCATGATCTTGGTGACGGACGCGGGATACCAGGGATAGGTCGCGTTTTCAGCCTGAAGCACCTTGCCGGTGTCGGCTTCGATCACCAGCAGCGCCTCGGCCTGCGCCATGCGCGGCGCGATTGTTGCCACGATCGCTGCAATGAGCATCGCCGCCACAAGCGCAAACGGACGCAGCGCCGCAAGCCGGAACGGGGCAGGGACGAGCACCACTACCGGATTCCGATGATTGTTGAGAGCACGCCTGCGGCGAATGAAACCATAGTCTCCTCGGCGTGTTGCATGCGGGTTCGAAAGGCAATCCGGATGGTCAAATCAGATGCGTCACCAGGCTCAATACTTATACCGGAGCGAGCGGTTCCGAACAGGGGCTTTGAGGCTCAATCAAGCATGAAATGGGCCAAAATTCGACGATGCCCACACTTCTTGGAGAGTCCGGTTCCTTATCAGTTACGCCTTTGAGGCCGTGGCCGCCGTCAGCGCGGGCGAATGGGCGCGGGTCTCGTCCTGAACCATGAACTGCGCCTTCGCGAGCTTGGCGAAATAGCCGCCGCTCGCGACGAGTTCATCGAACGTTCCGCTTTCGATCACCTTGCCGTTGGCGAACACCAGGATGCGTGTCGCATTTCGGATCGTCGACAGCCGGTGGGCGATCACGAAGGTGGTGCGGCCCTGCATCACGGTGTCGAGCGCGGCGTTGACCTTCGCTTCGGTGACCGCGTCGAGCGCGCTGGTCGCTTCATCGAGGATCAGGATTGGCGGATTCTTCAGCAGCGCGCGTGCGATCGACAGGCGCTGGCGTTCGCCGCCGGACAGCATGCGTCCGCGCTCGCCGGCATTGGTGTCGAATTTCAGATCGCTGCGCTCAATGAAGTCGATCGCCTGCGCGCCCTCGGCCGCGGCGCGCAGTTCCTCGTCGGTGGCGTCGGGCTTGCCGACCCGCAGGTTGTCGGCGATCGAGCGGTTGAACAGCAGGGCTTCCTGAAACACCACGCCGATATTCCGGCGCAGCGCCGTCAGAGTCATGCCGCGCACATCCATGCCGTCGATTTTGATGAAGCCGGATTGCGGATCGAACGCGCGATGCAGCAGCGCGATGGCCGTGGACTTGCCCGCGCCTGTCTCGCCGACCAGCGCAAAGGTCTGCCCCGGCAATGCCGTGAAGGAGACATCCTCGACGGCGGGCCGCTTACCGTCATAGGAGAACGAGACATCATTGAATTCCACAAGGCCGGTGAGACGGCCGGGATCGATGGCATCGGGCCGATCGCGCACCGCAGGCACCGCATCGAGCACGTCGAAGAACTCCCGCAGCCGCGGCGCTTCCATGAAGACGCTGTTGATGAAGCTCACGACCTGCTCGAGCTTCTGGATCAGCATGGTGGCGAAGGAGACGAACATCACGATCTCGCCGACGCTCGCCTGTCCCTGGCTGTTGAGGATGATGCCGACCACGAAGATCGCCAGAATCGTGATGGTGGTGGAGGCGCGGGTCATGACGGCCACGAGCGCCCACCACGACAGCACCGGCAGTTGCGCCGACAGCAACTTGTCGGCAACGCCGCGCAGCCCCTGCACCTCGGCATCGACGCGGACGAAGCTCTGCACCAGCGCGACGTTGCCGAGCGCGTCCGATGCGCGGGCCGCGAGGTCGCCGTAGTGCTCCTCGACCTCCATCTGCAGGCCGTAGGTCTTGCGCACCACCAGCGTGGTCAGAATCGTGAAAACGATACACAGGATGAAAAGCAGGCCCGCGAGCCGCCAGTTGATGTACAGCGACAGCGGCAGCAGCACCACGAGGGAGACGATCGACGCGAAATGCTCGCGGAAGAAACTCAGCCAGACCCGCCACAGCGCATCCGTGCCTTGCAGCATCACCTTCATCAGGCGCCCGGAATGCGTGCCGGTGTGGAAGGTGAGCGGCAATTGCATGATGTGCTCGAAGTAGTCGGTGAGCACGGCCTGACGCTGGCGATGCGCGAGACGGTCCGCATGCAGGGCGACGAAGGCGCCGCAGACGATCGTGAACAGTCCGAACGCCACCCATGCGCCGAGCAGAACCCACGGCGACGTGATAGTGCCGAAAATCGTGTCAGTGCTCGGCTTTCCCGACAGCACGTCGATGATGCGGCCGAACAGGACCGGTTCGGCAAACTGCGCCACCGCAAGCATCAGGTTGGCAGCAGCGAGGAACCAGCCGAGCCGGGCTTCCTTGCCGAGCAGTTCAAGAACACGAACATAAAGACGGATCAAAGGGACAGCCTACAAGTCTGATTTCAACAAAAGAGCATCCATCTTAGCCGGGGATCGCCGGCGAATACAGAGCGGGAGGGGAGCGAGCGGCGTCGTTATGCACTCAATTGATTTTGCGGGCATTTAGCGGCGGCGGGGAACGGATCGCTGGTCTGCGGCCGCGCGAAATGTGACCTACATGAGAGCTGCAGGCATGCAACGGCGTTTGCAACGCGGATAGTGAGTTTTTGAACTGAACAAAGTAAGACGTTGTGATGCCGAAGACGCGTATCGGCAGAATAGTCCTGGATATGTGAAGCGATGGCTCGGCAATCAGAACGATCGGCAGCGACAATCGATGGAATTGTGAGCGCGGCTCGAAAGCTTTTCATGAGCCGCGGCTTCGACGCCGTGAGCATCGATGATATCGCCATCGCCGCGGGGATCGCGAAGGGCGGCGTTTATCACCACTTCTCGTCCAAGCAGTCCATTTTCGAGGTGGTGCTCGATCGCGTACAGGCGGAGCTGGCGAGCCAGCTCAATTCGCGCCTTGCAGCCAACAAGGGTCCGCGCACGCCCGAAACCATCGCGATGAACACCTACGCTTACCTGAAGGCTGCGAGCGAGCCCGGACTGCGCCGGTTGATTCTGATCGATGGGCCTGTTGTCATGGGCCTGCAGCGGTGGCGCGAAATGGACGATCGTCACTTCTTTGAGGCGATCCACAGCGGTCTCGTGGCGATCATGGGGCCGAAAGCATCCCGCAAGCAGATCGATTCTGCCGCGCGGCTTGTCACAGGCGCCATCATGGAGGCCGCGCTGGCAACCGGTGCTTCCGAAAATCCGGTCGCGGTTGCGCGCGTTTACTGCGCGACCTTGCGAAGCATGCTGTACGGCCTTCAAAAGGACTCGTGAGGAATCTCCGCGCCGCCGCGAACACGCAGTTTTCAAATCTCTTGACTTACCGACTTGCAGTCGGTAAACGATCCTCCATAACAAAGCACAATGGGAGGATGAAATGTCGAGAGCGCAACTGGCGGAAAAGAGCCTTGATACGCAGGCGTTGTTTGCCCGTTACCATGTCGGCTGGAAGACGCGGAATCCGGATCTGATCGCGTCGCTTCATTCCGAGGATACGATTTTCTGGGTGCATGACGGAGCAGAGCCGATCAAGGGACGCGAAGCTCTCCGGCAGTACTGTGCTAATTTGTTCGCCACGGTTGAATTCAGGTTTGAAGAAGGGCGTATGCTTTTCGGCGCCGATTTCTGGGTTTTCGAATGGCTGATGATCATCGACCTCGTCGATACAGCCGGTAAGCCGTTCACGGCCAGAATCGAGATGCTTGATGTGTTCACTGTGAACCATGCTGGCGAAGTGACCAGCAAGAACGTCTATGTAAACGGCGCTCAAAGGGTCGATGCCTTCACCCGCGCCGGCCTGAATGCCAGCAGAAGTCAGAACTGACTGCTGAACCGGCTCTCATGAGCTTTGCCAACGGTGATCCGTTGGCTCCCAAAAATCAATTTGATCCCGCCACGCGCCCGTTCGGGCGCGGACGAACGGATGCGCCTCAAAGACGGCTGGCTCTCTGAGGCGCAGGGTCCGCGTTCGTCCCTGAGACAGAAAAATCAGAGGAGTTTCGCATGCTTGGTTTGATGCAGGACTGGCCGCTGCTGTGCAATCGGATCATCGATCACGCCGCCGCTATCCATGGCGACAGTGAGGTCGTCACGCGTTCGGTGGAAGGGCCGATTCACCGGACCAACTACCGCGAGATACGCGCCCGCGCGCTGAAGGTCGCACAGCGGCTGGACAAAGACGGCGTCAAGATCGGCGACCGCGTTGCGACGCTGGGCTGGAATACCTGGCGGCATCTGGAATCCTGGTACGGCATCATGGGCATCGGCGCCGTCTGCCACACGGTGAATCCGCGTCTGTTTCCGGAACAGATCGCATGGATCATCAATCACGCCGGAGACCGGATGGTGATGATTGATCTCACCTTCGTGCCGCTGCTCGAAGCCATCGCTCCGATGCTTCCGGGCATTGAGCGCTACATTATCTACACCGACCGGGCGCACATGCCGGAGACCAAGCTGAAGAACGCGGTCTCCTACGAAGAATGGATCGGCACGGTCGACGGCGATTTCGCCTGGAAGACGTTCGACGAGAACACCGCAGCGGCGATGTGCTACACCTCCGGCACCACAGGCGACCCGAAGGGCGTGCTCTATTCGCATCGCTCCAACGTGCTGCATGCACTGATCGCCAATGCCGGCGACTCGCTCGGCACCGGCGCCGCCGATACCGTGATGCCGGTGGTGCCGATGTTCCACGCCAACAGCTGGGGCGCCGCCTTTTCCGCACCATCGATGGGCGCAAAGCTGGTGATGCCTGGCGCAAAGCTCGATGGCGCTTCGGTCTACGAATTGCTCACCGCCGAGAAGGTCACATTCACAGTCGGCGTGCCGACGGTGTGGCAGATGCTTCTCAACTACATGGCCGCCGAAGGACTGAAGCTGCCTGATTTGAAAACGGTCGCCTGCGGCGGCTCGGCGATGCCGCGCTCCATGATCAAGGCGTTCGTCGATATGGGCATCCGGGTGCGCCACGGCTGGGGCATGACGGAAATGAGCCCGCTCGGCACGGTCGCCGCGCTGAAACCGCCGTTCACAGAACTCACGGGTGAAGAGCGGCTCGATATCCTGCAGACTCAGGGCTTTCCGCCGTTCGGCGTCCAGATGAAGATCACCGACGACACTGGAAAGAAGTTGCCTTGGGACGGCAAGACATTCGGGCGGCTCAAGGTGAGCGGCCCTGCGGTGTCGAAGGCCTATTACCGGGTTGATACCGATATCCTCGACGATGAAGGATACTTCGACACCGGCGACGTCGCGACCATCGACCGGCACGGTTACATGCGGATCACCGACCGTTCCAAGGATGTGATCAAGTCGGGTGGCGAATGGATTTCATCGATCGATCTGGAGAATCTCGCGGCTGGACATCCTGCCGTGGCGGAAGCCGCGGTCATCGGCGTTCATCATCCGAAATGGAACGAGCGTCCGCTGCTGATTGTGCGGCTCAAGCAGGAGAACGGTGCCACCGGCGAAGATATCCTGAGTTTCATGAACGGCAGGATTGCCAAATGGTGGATGCCGGACGACGTGGCCTTTGTTGACGATATTCCGCATACGGCAACCGGCAAGATCCACAAGATGACGCTGCGCGACCGGTTCAAGGATTACCGCTTCCCGAACGCCGGATCGTGAAATCGGGCGTCCGCGTCCGCGCGGGCGCTGTCACTTTGAGGCTTAATTGGCGCTGCGGGCGCTCATGGCGGCGGGAACGCGTCGTGGAAAAGTGAGCGCAAATCCGCCAGTGACCCACAGCAGACTATTTGCGTCGCCGTCCTCAGGAGGAACCAATCCGGACCACTGCGGTTTGTTGGGCATACCCCAAAACCGGAGACTGCCATGAAAACCGCAAACATCGTTTTGGTTACGGTGCTCACGATCATCAGTTCGGCGGCTTTGGCCCAACAAGCCCTGACAGGAATGATTACGAAAATTGACCGGATCAACGGCACGATCGCGATTCAACAGGAGCAAAGTGGCACCGTCGGAGCGAATACCGGCGGCGCTACGGAAGAGTTCAAGGCACAGGACCGTTCGTCGTTAAACACCGTGCATGTTGGCGATAAGGTCACCTATTCCACCGCGGAAACGGGTGGAATGAAGACAATCACGAAACTCCAGAAACAGTAAATCCGAGATACGGACAATGCGGTGTCCGAGATTTAGTTGACCTTGCGTGCACTCACGGGCGGCAAAAAGCTGTCGTCGAAAACGCCCGCGAGCGCAGGTTCACCAATGCCCCAAGCGGACTTGCGCGCCTCACGCCGGGAGCAGGGAGCAACGGAGATCGTGACGCAGGTATCGCTGTCCCAGCTCAGGCTACGCCCGGGCATGAAGCGTCGCACCTACCACGCCGCCCTTGCCGGTGAAGGTGGTAACGTTGTCGTTCATGCGGGTGACTTCGCGAGCGGCGAACAGCGCCATGCGCCCGGGCCGCCAGTCGAAACCCGCTCTGCCATGCAGGCCGAACACGTTCTGCTTGTCCGGCATTGCGGCGATGAAGTTCTGCCCGACCAACGCGATGTTCACGGTGGCTTCGCCCGTGCAGCGGCGGTGGTGTGGCCTGCTTGAGGCGCGAAAGCTTGGGCGAAAGCCTCTGATCTGCTAGACTGCTCTGCGAGGCAACCCGAGGGATGGACGTGCCTGGAACAGAGCGCAGGCTCGCAGCGGTCCTCGCCGCCGACATGGTCGGCTACAGTCGGCTGATGGAGGTCGATGAGACGGGAACACTTGCGCGTCTCAAGACCCATCGGATCGAGCTCATCGATCCGGCCATCGCAAAGAACCGCGGCCGCATCATCAAGACTACCGGCGACGGCATGCTGGTCGAGTTTCACAGTGTCGCCGACGCAGTGCTGTGCGCTGCAGAGGTCCAGCGACGGATGGCTAGACGCAACACGGACGTCTCGCCGGCGCGGTGGATACAGTTTCGGATCGGCATCAATCTGGGCGACGTGATCGTTGAGGAAAACGACATCTTTGGCGACGGTGTCAACGTCGCGGCGCGCCTCGAAATGCTGGCCGAGCCCGGCGGTATCTGCGTTTCGGGCGCGGTGCGCGATCAGGTCGGCAACCGACTGGACGACGTCGCATTCGAGGATATCGGCGACCAGAGCGTCAAGAACATCTCCCGTCCGATCCGCGTCTTTCGAGTCCGGCTTGAGCCAGACCTGAAAACCGCGCCAGAGGGCGCGAAGGACGCTGCGGCGGCAACAATGACCGCCAAGAAGCCGTCCATCGCTGTATTGCCGCTCGTCAACATGAGCGGCGATCCGGAGCAGGAGTTCTTCGCGGACGGCCTCACCGAGGACATCATCACGGAGCTGTCACGCTTCCACGATCTGCTCGTCATCTCGCGCAACTCGACCTTCGTATACAAGGGCAAGGCAGTGAAGGTGCAGGAGATTGCGCGCGAATTCGGCGTCGATTACGTCCTCGAGGGGAGTGCGCGGAAGGGGGGCGATCGCATCCGCGTCACTGTGCAGCTGATCGACGCAGAAACCGACCGGCACATTTGGGCCGAACGCTACGACCGCAAGCTTGAGGATATCTTCGCCATCCAAGACGAGATGACTCGCGCGATCGTCGCGACGCTTCCCGGCCGCGTCGAGGCCGCCACACACGACCGTGCAAAGCGCAAGACGACTGAAAACATGGCGGCTTATGAGTGCGTGCTGGCCGCCAGGGTACTGCACCACCGCTCGATCCGGGAGGACAACGCCGAAGCTCAGCACCTGCTCGACCGCGCCCTCGCACTCGACCCGAACTATGCTCACGCTCACGCCTGGAAGGCATGCGTACTGGGCCAGACGTGGGTTTATGATTGGTGCGCTGATCGTGACGCTACCCTCCAGCAAGTGGGTGTGGAGCTGGAGACCGCGCTGGCGCTCGATGACAATGACAGTGATGTGCACCGGATTCTCGCCGCTCTGAATCTGACGCGCGACGATCATAGCAAGGCCGCGTACCATCAGGAGCGGGCGCTCGCGCTCAATCCTAACTACGACCTGGTTGTAGTGCAGCAGGGCGAGCTTCTAACTTGGCTTGGGCGGCCGGAGGAGGGCATCGACTGGATCAAGAAGGCGATGCGTCTCAACCCGTACCACCCGGAGCGCTTCTGGAACCACCTTGGGCGCGCTTACTATTGCGCCGAGAAATACGCTGAAGCCGCCGAGGCTTTTTCCCGAATCACACAGCCTGACCACACACATCATGCATTCCTCGCCGCTACGTTTGCGCAGATGGGGAACGCGGTCGCGGCTGCCGCGCACGCGGCAGAAGTCTTGAAGCGCGAGCCGAAGTTTTCGGTGGCCGCCTACCTCGCCACCCAGCACTACAAGCGCGAAGTCGACCGCCAGCGCCACGAGGCCGGCCTCCTCTCGGCAGGCCTCCCGCTCTGACCCGGCGAAGCGCCTGCGCGAGCAATTATGAGCGACATGTCCTCATGTCATAGTCTCTTGTCGGCAATCGATCGCAGTTGATGAAGTGCCACGGCTATCCGCCCAAGGTAAGGGAGCCTTACCTGCTTCGCTCCGCGATGAATCTCCCTCCGGCGGATACAAACAGCCGTTGGGACTTAGTCCCGCTTCGCGGATTGCTTGTGGAATGCTCGTCATGTCGGCTGTTGGGCATTTCTCGGGATTTGGTGCGATTTCTGACGTTGAGGCCGCGATCCAATCGAGGCGAACATTCTGAAGTTGCGCGGCTTAGTTGATCTTGCGCGCGTTCAGCGGCGGCAAAAAGCTGTCGTCGAAAATGTCGCCCGCGGAGGGCCGTTTGCGGAATTCGTAATCGTCCGCGATCTGGCTGATGCCGGCGTCGAAACGGCCGGGTTCTATCCCGCCGAGGCCGTTCCGCTTGACCTCGTCGGTGACGATGTTGTCGTTGAGTACGGCGCGCAGCCGCTCGAGTTCGACGTCACGCGAACCGCCGCTCATCTGCAGGAGCACGTCGTCAATCGCGCGGGCCGGATCCTTGAGGCTCAGGCGGATGCCCGCGATCGTCGCGCGCACGAAACCTTTCACGGCGTCCGGATTGGCGTCCGCGAATTTCGGATTGACGATCAGCGCATGCCCGTAGACCTCGCTGCCGAAATCGGAGAAGCGGAGCACCGCCAGGTCGTTTGCCGGGACGCCGCGGTCGCGCAGGTTGATCGCGGACAGAAATGAGAATCCGGTCACCGCATCGAGCTGACCGGCCGAGAGCATCGGCTCGCGCACCGCTGCGCTGATTTTCTCGGTCCTGATCTTGTCGCGCTTGATGTTGTTCAGGCGCGCCATCGCCGGCCATAGCCGCGCTGCGAGGTCGCCATCGACGATGCCGATGGTCTTGCCTTCGAGATCCGACATGGTCGCGATGCCGCGGCTCTTGCGTGCGATGATCGCATAGGGCGCCTTGTTGTAGAGCACGAACACCGCCTTGACCGCCGCGCCGTTGTCCTTGTCGCGATAGCGAACGAGCGCGTTGATGTCGGCCAGCGCCATGTCGCTGCTGCCTGATGCGACGCGCCCGATGGCGTCGACCGAACTGGTCGCCTGGCCGGTGGTGACGGTGAGACCTTCGGTGCGAAACAAACCTCGGACGGACGCCAGCACGAACGGCGCCGCCGCACCGTCGATTGCGCGGTCAAACGAGAAGTGCAGCGCCGATGCGGCTGACCCGGGGGTGGCGCCGACGCAGACGGACGTCAGCAGCGCCAGCGACAGCAGCGTTTTGCGGAGGAGGCGATACGGGGTGTTTGGCATGCGCGGCACTTGGTCTTGTTGACGCGGTTTTTGAGCATCCGCTGTGTTGGTATGATGACAGGCACACAAGCGCCTGTCCGTCACCTTTTGGCCCTTTGGGGCGGAGTTTGCCGCAATTTCGCCTTTTGTCGTTCAGCTTGCATTCGGATTCAGGAACCTAATGTAATGATTAAGGTTATCCTCCGACTGGCCTGTTCAGACCAGGGATGACCCATGAGGACGTTGAAATGCTTATTCGTAAGACTTCGCCTTCGCCTTTCACCCGAGCTGTTGTTCTGGCGACGGCTGCTGCGCTGGTCTTGACCGTGGCTGTACCGCCGCTGTCCGCGCAGGCAGAACCGCTGGCCGCTGCACCGGCGGCCAAAACCACATCTGCCGAGCCCGCGAACGCCAGCGAAGCCACTGATTTCAGCTCCCGCGCGCGCCGCCGTGCCGTGCGCCGCGGCTATAATAACAACGCCGCTGGCCTCGCTTTCATGGGCATGGCGCTCGGCACCATGGGCGCCATCGTCGCCGAGCAGCGCCGCCGCGACTACTACCGCGATAACTACTATTACGGCGGCGGTCCCTATTACGGACGGCATTACTACGGTGGTCCGGCCTATTACGGGGGCTATGGCGGCGGCTACTACTGATCGGCGCGCCAATCGCGTTGGATGATCGCCGGGGAAATCCCGGCGATTTGCTTTTTTGGGAGTATTTTCAGCCGGTTGGAGCGGCCGTTAACACGCTGGCGAGGGATTTGATCTAGGTTCGACGCATGAGTGATTCGCTAGAACGGCTTTATCACGCGGTTATTGCGGCCAAGGATCTCGATCCGGCGACGTCGCGGACGGCACGGCTGTTTCAGCGCGGCCCCGCGAAAATGGCCAAGAAGCTCGCCGAAGAAGCCATCGAAGTCGTGATCGATGCGGTCAACGGCAACTCGGATGCGGTAATCCGGGAAAGCGCGGATCTGCTCTACAATCTGTCGGTTCTCTGGGTGGCGGCAGGTGTTCGTCCGGAAGACGTATGGGCCGAAATGGATCGCCGCGAACGGGTCCAGGGCATCGCCGAAAAACTGCCGAAAGCGTCCGCTGACAAGCCGCATGCAGCCAAGCCGGTTTCTGATAAATCCGGAGCCACCTCAAAGGCGGCTGCCAAAATTGCGCCACCATCGGCCTCCGAAAGTGTTGCGCGGCGACCAATTGTCGCGCTCCAGAGCAGCCGGCTGAAAAAACGCCGCTAATCAGCGGCTAAATTACACGTTCCCACACATGGACAAATTACCCGGACGGTGGTTCATCGCGCCATGCTGAGACGAATGTATGACTGGTGCATCGCCGCCGCCGACAAGCCCTATGCCCTCTGGCTGATGGGAGCCGTGTCGTTCGCCGAAAGCTCGTTCTTTCCGATTCCGCCCGACGTCATGCTGATCCCGATGTCGCTGGCGCGGCCGCAGAAGGCGTGGCTGTACGCGCTGGTCTGCACCGTGACGTCGGTTGCCGGCGGTGTTGTGGGTTACGCCATCGGCGCGCTGCTTTATGACAGCGTCGGGCAGTGGCTGATCAATCTCTATGGCTACGGCGACAAGGTGGAGGCGTTCCGTGCGTCCTACGCGGAGTACGGCGCATGGATCATCCTGCTGAAGGGCCTCACGCCGATCCCGTACAAGCTTGTGACGATCACGTCCGGTTTTGCCGACTACAATCTGCTGCTGTTTGTGGTCTTCTCGATCATCGCGCGTGGTGGACGGTTTTTTATCGTCGCGATCCTGCTCAACCGCTACGGCACGTGGATTCGTGAAGCCATCGAGAAACGTCTCGGCCTCTGGGTGATCATTGCCACCGCCACGCTGGTGCTCGGTTTCATCATCGCATTTCGACTGTTCTGATCGACGCGGCCGTTCGCGTGGCGAAACCGCGCCGGACATAGACCTTTCTCCGGCGGAGGCGGCGGGATACTCTCGGGCATGTCCAATCACACCAGCGATCTGTTCGTGGACGTGCGAGGACGCATGATCCTGATGGTTGCCGTCCTCACGACCCTGTGGGGAACGACGGCGGCTTGGCCGCAGCAGGCCAAGCCACCGCTTCAGGCCGCACCATCGCAGCAAGCTGCTCCGCCGGCGCCTGAGCCCGTACCTCCGGCCAGTAATCCGGGACTGGTCGAGGAAATCGGCAAGCTGCTGAAGGACTCCGCATCGGGTTTGAGTTCGGCGTTGCCCAGTCCGGGAAAGGCGTTCGACGGGCTGAACTCCAGCGCCAAGGATGCAACGGACAGCCTGAAGCGGATCGCGCCCCTGTCGGGCCAGTCGATGGCCAGCGGGCGCACGCTTTGTCCCGCGGCTGCCAACGGCGCCCCCGACTGCAAACGCGCAGCAGACCAGCTCTGCAAGGAAAAAGGTTACGCCGAGGGCAAAAGCGTAGACATCGAATCCACCCAGAAATGCTCGGCAAAAGCGTATTTTTCGGGCCAGGGCGCGTGCCGGACAGAAAATTTCGTCACCAAGGCGGTCTGCCAGTAAACGCAAGCCCCTTTCAAGAAATCGCTGTAGCCCCTAAGACCGTGGCACATTTGCCGCAGCGCGGACGCGCGCCTGACGATTCAGTTGATGGTTCAGTCTTGAAGAGGATTTTCTGATGTCGATGCCTGCCTTGTTCAAAGGTCGCCTTTCGATTCCGGCGATCGGTTCACCGTTGTTCATCGTGTCGGGCCCGGATCTTGTGATCGCCCAATGCAAGGCCGGAATCGTCGGTTCGTTTCCGGCATTGAATGCGCGCCCTGCTGCGTTGCTGGATGAATGGCTGCACCGGATCAAGGAAGAACTCGCGGCGCACGACAAGGCGCATCCCGATCGCCTCTCGGCGCCGTTCGCGGTCAACCAGATCGTGCACAAATCCAACAACCGCCTCGATCAGGATCTCGCCGTCTGCGAGAAGCACAAGGTGCCGATGGTGATCACCTCGCTCGGCGCGCGTGAGGAATTGAACCAGGCGGTGCATGCCTGGGGCGGCATCACGTTTCATGACGTCATCAACCAGAAGTTCGCGCACAAGGCTGTCGAGAAGGGCGCGGATGGTCTCGTGCTGGTGGCCGCCGGCGCGGGCGGCCATGCCGGCGCGATCTCGCCGTTCGCATTCGTGGCGGAGACCCGCCAATGGTTCGATGGCCCCATCGCATTGTCCGGCGCAATCGGACATGGCCGCGCCATCCGCGCGGCGCGCGTGCTGGGCGCCGACTTCGCCTATATCGGTTCGGCGTTCATCGCCACCCAGGAAGCCAACGCGCCTGAAAACTACAAGGGCATGATCGCTGCATCCTCGGCCGACGACATTGTCTATTCGAACCTGTTCACCGGGGTGCACGGCAACTATCTCAAGCCGTCGATCGTGGCTGCCGGGATGGATCCGGACAATCTGCCGGTGTCCGATCCTTCGAAGATGAATTTCGGTACCGATGCCAGCGGCGAGCGCAACAAGCCGAAGGCCTGGAAGGAAATCTGGGGCAGCGGACAGGGCATCGGAAGCGTCGACAAGGTGCTGCCGGTCGCAGAACTGGTGGCGCGCTTCAAGAAAGAATACGAGGCTGCAGCCGACGCGCCGCTCTAGAGCCAGACGAAGCACATCATGGAAGCCGTCTTTCGCGTCGAAGGCAATCGTGTGTTCACGAGTGAACATGCTGCGGGTCCATGGGACCCCAGCATGCAGCATGGCGGCGCGCCGTCGTCCCTGATCGTTTGGGCGGCCGAGCGTATTCCATCGCCTCAGCCGATGCATATCGCGCGGCTGACGGTCGATCTGATGCGCCCGGTGCCGGTTGCTCCGCTCACGATCGAGACCGAGGTGGTGCGTGAGGGCCGCAAGATCCAGCTCTGCGCGGTGCGTCTTCTGGCGAACGGCGTTGAGGTGGTCCGCGCCACCGTGCTCAAGGTCAGGACGCAGGCGGTGGCGCTGCCCGGCGATGTTGTGCCGGAGATGCCGATTGACGTTCCGGGCCCCGAGGCCGGCCGCGAAGAACCGCAAACGTCCAGCAACTTCCTTGGTGGGGTAACGCTGCGCGCGGTTAAAGGCGGGTTTCTGAAACTGGGGTCGGGCGCCATCTGGTTCCGGCCCGAGCGTCCGATCGTCGAGGGAGCAGCGACCTCGCAAACGATGAAGGCCGCGCTTGCGGCGGATTGCTCCAACGGCGTCGCGGCGGTGCTGGATTTCAATCGTTGGAGCTTCATCAACGCCGACCTCACGGTGACGTTTGCACGGCCGCCGTTGGGCGACTGGATCTTGCTGAATTCCGAAATGACCCTGGGTATCGATGGCGCAGGCATTGCCGTCTCGCGTCTCGGCGATGTTCAGGGATATTTCGGCGGGGCCATTCAGTGTCTCGTGGTCGAGCCCCGTTGAGCCGAACGCGATCGGAGGGTCAACGGATGGGATCGCGCATCGTTTCAGGTTTGAAGATCGCTCTGGTGTGCCTGCCGCTTGCGGCGCAAAGCGCGTCCGCGACCGGCAATCTCGACTGCTCGATCGATGACAAGCAGTTGAATTTCGAATTCTCCGCGCTGACGGGCGGGGCGGGCGGCATCGTCCAGATCAATCAGGCCTCGGTCGAAATCAAGGTCGGCGATGACAAGGCGCTGCGGTCGAAGCGCGCGATCGAACTCAAGAATATCGAACAGCAATGGATCTACGGCAATGAACTGCGGGTCCGGCTGGGAATTTCGGACGACAAGGGCGAAAATCTCGCCAGTCTCATTCTGATCGGGACATACAGAGCCGACGACGACACCTATGCCGGGCGATATGTTCTGTCGGTCTATCAGTCAGGCGGCGAGAAACAGTTCAAGGGCAGGATGAAATGCGGCTGAATGGCCGCTTCCTCCGAGCCTGACGCGCCGTCAGTCGGCGACCCGCGTCAGCACGGCCTTGAATGCGAGGCTTGGAAATTCCGTCGCGGTGCCTTCGCAGATCGCAAAACCGCCTTTGACGGTTCCGTTGAAATTGATCATGACCTCGTCGAATCCGAACACCGACGGATGACTGGAATCAGGCGTATGCCGAACGCTGGAAACGCTTCCGGCAAACGATTGGCCGTTCTGAGTGTAGGTTCCGATATATGCGAATGCAGAACTACCGCCCCGGAGCTTTCCGTTTTCAGCGTTGATCACCCCTAAGGCTTTGCCCCGCGGGGTCTCAAATTCGACCTTGTACAAACCTTGGAGTAACGGGGCTTCGGGGGCGAGAGGAGAGTTAGCTTGGTGTCCCATGCGCTGTCATTCCAATATTGCCGCTGAAGTTGGCCTTCAAGCGTGACGTCTTTTGACGTCGACGGTTATTCGTGTTCGCGCAGTCAGTAGAAGCATAATATCACCGGAGATACTCGCCGATGGGTCGGACTTTAGATAAAGTCTTGGTGCCCCTGGCCGGAATCGAACCAGCACTCCTTGCGGAACTCGATTTTGAGTCGAGCGCGTCTACCAATTCCGCCACAGGGGCCAACAGGACCGGTGCCCGAGGGCAGGGGTCGTGAAGCGGGCGGAATATAGCTTGCGCGCGGTCGCGGTCAACCGCCTGTGATGGGAATGAGCGTCGACAGCGGCCGGTGGGCGAGTTAGGACGCTCCGAACAGGAGATTCCACGTGGCGAGCGACGCGATCTTCAAGCCGGGATACACGGGGCGTGTGAGGGATCCGGTTTTTGTTGCTGGAGCGGCCATCGCCTTCATAGCGGCCGACGTCCTTGCGGGCGCATGGTTCTTTCAATTGGTGCTCGATATCCGGCCTTGTCCGCTGTGCCTTGAGCAGCGTTATGCCTATTATTTGGCTATCCCGCTGGCCGTGCTGATCGCATTTGGAGCCGCCCGTAATGTCTCGCGCCCGCTTCTGATTGCGGGCCTCGGAGCCCTGGCCGTCATATGGCTCGCCAATGCCGGCCTCGGCGCCTATCACGCCGGCGTCGAGTGGGGCTTTTGGCAAGGCCCGACCGATTGCAGCGGGCCGATTACTGATCTCGGCGGTGGCGGCAGTCTGCTGGACGGTCTCAACAAGGTGAAAGTGATCCGCTGCGACGAAGTGCAGTGGCGCTTTCTCGGACTGTCGCTGGCGGGCTACAACGCGCTGATCTCCCTCGCTCTGGCCGCGCTTGCCTTGCGGGGCATCGGCAAATCGATGAAGTCAGCCTGATCGCTAGTCGTCGGCATCGACCTGTGGGCGTCCGAACAGATGGACGATGCCCGGCGTCGCGACCGAGACGAAAACAAACCGCGACAGATGATGTGCACCGACGAAAATCGGATCGATGTGCAGCGTCAATGCCAGCGCCAGCATGGCGTCCATGGCGCCCGGCGCGAAGGCGACCACAATGTCGCCGAAACGGGCGTTGGTCGTCAGGGTGACAATCGCGACGAAGATTGCCGAAATGACAATGGCCACGGTGAACGATCCAATCGCCGCGGCCATGTAGCTGAGCAGCGTGCGCGCCGAGATTCGTGCGAACCGCGTGCCGATCAGCGCACCGATGCCGATCAGTGCTGCGGCGTAGGCCCAGCCAGGCAAGCCGCCCTCGATCGAACCGGTGCCGTGTAGCACGCTGGAGCCGAGCATCGCGCCGAACATCCAGCTCGCCGGAAACTTCAGCAGACGCAGCAGCAGCGACGTCGCCACGCACACCGCCGCAAGCACGGCGAGCGCAAGCGGCGTCGCGGGTGCCGCATGCACCGCTTGACCGCCGTGCTGCGCCAGTCCGGACGCGGCGAGGACCAGCGGCAGCGCCGCAGTCAGAACAATCACGCGCATGGTCTGCACCACTGCGATGCCGGCGACGTCGGCGCGCCGCTCGTTGGCGAGCATGATGATTTGCGACAGCGCGCCGGGACTGCCGGCGAGCAGGGCGGATGTCCGGTCCCATTTGTGAAAATGCTGGAGATAGTAGCTGCTGCCGAATGTCGCGCAGAAGGTGGACGCCGCGAGGATCGCGATGCTGACCGGATAGGCCGCCATGTTGGTCAGCATCTGCGGCGAGACCATCGAGCCGAGCGACAGACCGAGGGTCATCAGGATGACGTGAGCCATGAGCGGCGGCAGGTCCATCGGCCGCCCCGCAATCGCCGCCGCGCCGACGGCGATCATCGCTCCCGAGATCAATCCGCCGGGCAGCTCCAGCCATTGAAAGAACGTGCCCCCGGCCAGGCCGATCAGGAGCGTTTCAAACGTGTGCTGGATGTCGCGTGAGGTGACGTGGCGAAAGGCTCGCAGCAGCGTCTGAACGGCAGGCTTCATGAGGGCGAAATGTGATGAACGAGACGGTCGTTATCACAAATCCCGTGGCGCGCCGCAAATGAAGCAGCGGCATGGCTTACGCACTGTCCATGCGTGGCGGGATAAACATTGGAAGCAACCGCCGGCGACGGGTCTCCAGTTGGCGATCCAGCGCGCCTTGCGGGCTTTCGTTCGGTGAACGCGCCGCAGCGCGAAAGGACCCGGTCCTTCATTATTTTTGCGTGCCATCGGTGGCGGCGCGATTGAATGCAGATCGGCGTCGGCTAGGATGTGCTGCTTTCGATATCCCTTTTCAGGAGAGTTCGATGACAATCCGAGCCAATCTATTTTGCGTGGCACTGCTGACCGGAGCGGCAGGTTTCGCCGCAACGCCGGCGCAGGCCCTGACTGCCCAGGAATGCAGCGCCAAGTATCAGGCCGCGAAGACCGCGGGCACGCTGGGCGATCAGAAGTGGAATGATTTCCGCAAGGCGCAGTGCGGCGCCGATGCGAAGCCGGCAGCCGCGACAACGGCTGCTCCCAAGGAATCTCAAAAGGAAGCTCAGAAGGAAGCTCCCAAGGCAGCGCCAAAGGCAGCCGCCGCTCCGAAGGAAACGCCAAAGGCTGCTGAAGCGCCGAAGCCGGCCGCTGCCCCGGCAGCCGCGGGCGCTGCGGTGTTCCCGAGCGCGGTTGCACCGAAATACTCCAGCGAGAAGGCGAGCAAGGCACGCATGCACACCTGCGTCGATCAGTACAACGCCAACAAGGCTGCCAATGCCAATGGTGGTCTGAAATGGATCCAGAAGGGCGGCGGCTACTACAGCGAATGCAACAAGCGGCTGAAAGGCTGACATTGGCAGGCCATCAGCGGATCAGCCGGGCGCCCCGGCTGATTCAGCGCGACGGCAGTCTGTGTGCGCCATGAAGCGGGTGCTCGTCGCGCTTGCCGTCATTCTCGCCGTCTACGGCGCGATCGCCTATCTGCTGCTGCCGTCATTCTGGCGGCATTATGAGCACCAGAAAAGACTCGATGGCCTGCCGATGGTGACGGCCACTGCGCAGGGGATTCCTGCCGATCCGATCAATGTCGGGTTGGTCGGATCGTCGAACGACGTTCTTTGCGCTATGCGCGAGGCGGGATGGGTTCCCGCCGATCCGATCACATGGCGTTCCTCTCTGGAAATATCGGGCAGCGTGCTGCTCGACCGGCCCTATCCCAACGCGCCGGTCAGTCCGCTGTTCTACGATGGCCGCCGCGAAGATCTTGCCTTCGAGAAGCCGGTCGGCAAGAGCGCCGACCAGCGGCATCACATCCGGTTGTGGATGGTGCTGAAGGATGGCGAAGAAAAGCGCCCGGTCTGGCTCGGCGCGGTGACGTTCGACCACAGCGTGGGATTCAGCCGCTATACCGGCGCGGTCACGCATCACATCGCACCGGATGTCGATGCCGAGCGGCAGTTGGTCGAAACCGATCTGCAGGCCGCCGGGATGATTGAGGCACGCTACACCGTGGCCGGGGTCGGCCCGACGCTGCGCGGACGTAATGGCGAGGGCGATCTCTACTACACCGATGGCGAAGTCTGGATGATGCGGCTCGTCGAAGGCTGCATCAAGCGCACCAAGCCGCCAGTTATCCTCGAGGGGCCGGCCGCGAACCAGCTCAAGGATACAATCTGGAGGAATATCGCCGAGCTTTATCGGCGCTCCCAGCAATGATGCTGCGCCTGTACCGCGATTGACAGCGTCGCGCTGACTTGCGTGATATGCGGCGTGAACCCGCTTCGGAGCCGTCATGATCGCCAGTCTGAGTGTTATCCTGATCTGTCAATTGATCGGCGAGGTGATCGTCCGGGGTTTGCGTCTGCCGCTGCCGGGGCCGGTGATCGGCCTTGCGCTGCTGTTCGCACTCATGATCCTGCGCGATCGTTTCACCGCATTGGCGCGTGGACCGCTGCGCGAAAATGCCGTGGAAGGAACGGCAAAGGGCATGCTGGCGCATCTGTCGCTGCTGTTTGTGCCGGCGGGTGTCGGCGTGGTCCAGAATCTTGATCTGCTTGCGCAACGCGGCGTCGCCATCGCCCTTGTCCTTGCGGCGTCGGTGGTGGTGACGCTGCTCGTCACCGCCGGGACGTTCCTGATCATCAGCCGCCTCATGGTGCGGAGGCGTCAGTCGCCATGACGGACAATCCATTCTCGCTGTGGGTCTATCTGTCACAGACGCCGCTGCTCTGGCTGACGGTCACGCTTGCCGTCTATGCGTTGGCCGACGCTGTATCCCTTGCGACGCATCGCAATCCCCTGATGAATCCGGTGCTGCATTCGATCTGGGTCATCGGTGTTTTCCTGTATCTCACCGGCACCAGTTACACGACCTATTTTGGCGGCGCGCAGTTCGTCCATTTTCTGCTTGGCCCCGCGACGGTCGCATTGGCGGTCCCGCTCTACGAGAATCGCAAACTCGTCGCGGCGGCGATCCTGCCGATGCTGGCGGCGCTGCTGGTTGGTTCGGCGACCGCAATTGTATCGGTCATGGTGTTCGCCGAAGCCGCCGGGCTGCCGCGGGACATCGTGCTGGCATTGGCGCCGAAGTCCGTCACGGCCGGTGTCGCCATGGGCATCAGCGAAATGCTGGGCGCCAACCCGGCCATCACCGTTATTGCGACGGTCCTCACCGGCGTGATGGGCGCCATCGTGGTCACTCCGACAATGAACCGGCTGGGTATCACCGATTTCCGGGCGCGCGGTTTTGCAGCCGGCCTAGCGTCGCACGGCATCGGCACCGCGCGGGCGTTTCAGGTCGATGAAGTGGCCGGCGTGTTCGCAGGCATCGCGATGGGATTGAATGCGCTGGTGACGTCGCTGTTGGTGCCGCTCGCGGCGACGCTGTTGCTGCGGTGAGCGATCACCGTTTTAAACAGCCGCTTTGTTGCGCAGCGCAACTCATCGGCGTGATGATTTCGAGATATTCGCAATGTAGCATCCCGAGGTGACAACAATCCGGCGGTTCAATCAGCCGGTCACATGGGAGTGCAACAATGGTGAGACATCTGACGCTGGGTATATCAATCGCGCTGTTGGCGGCGGCAACAACTGCGCAAGCGCAAGACTGGACGAAATCCAAATGGGGTCCTGCAGATGAGATCGGCGCCGCCAATTACTTGACGCCGGAGTTGACGCTAAAGGCGGCGCAACTGGTGAAGACCGGCAAGACTTATGCGCTCGGCATTCCGGTGGATTCCAAAACGCCGGCCTATCCGCCGCGTGGCTTCAAGGTGACCATTGTTCAGCCCGGGCAGGCTGGCATTCCGGGTCTCGGACCAAGCAAGACGACGTATAACGACGACATTCTCGAAGGCTGGGTCGGCGTCGGAAGTCAGATTGATGGACTGGGACACATCGGCGTCGAGCACGTCTACTATAACGGTAACAAGCTTGCCGATTTTGCCGACCCCACAGGGCTGAAGAAACTCGGAATCGAGAAGGTTCCGCCGATCGTGGCGCGCGGCGTACTGCTTGATATGGCCGCGCACTATGGCGTCGATGTTGTGAAGGAGGGCACGGCATTCAACGTCAAGGAGATCGAGGAGGTTGCCAAGAAACAGGGCGTGGAAATCAGGCAGGGCGATGTCGTGCTGTTCCATACCGGTTGGATCAGTCTGATCGGCAATGATGACAAACGCTACAATTCCGCCGAGCCGGGCCTAGGCGTAGAGGGCGCAAAATATCTGACGGGCAAAGGCGTCGTCGCCATCGGCGCGGACACCTGGGGGCTTGAGGTGATCCCGTTCGAATCGAAGAATATCTTCGAGGTGCACCAGATTCTGCTGCCGATGAACGGCACATACATTCTGGAAAACATGAACACGGCGGAACTGGCCAAGGACAAGGCTTATGAGTTCATGTTCGTGCTCGGACAGCCGCGTTTCAAGGGCGCCGTGCAAAGCATGATCAATCCGGTGGCGATCAGGTAACGGTCCTTGCGTTGAGTTGTGCCCTCGGGAAAAATCCGAGGGCACGTTTTATGGTGCGATCGATCTCGCGCGCTCTGGCCGGGAGCTAGGCTGCAGTCTTGCTCTTGTAGCGGCTTGCGGCATGGGTCCGCGACAGCTTCGGACCAAGCGCTTTCCTCGCCGCGTCGTAGTTCTCCCATTCCTGCACGTCGGGCAGTGACGGGATAGTGATAAGTTCGCCGAGATCGAGACCCGCGAACGCGGCGTCGACCAGTTCATCCGCCTGCATCACGATGGCTTCAGGAAGATGCGCGACAGGCACACCCGCGACATCCCAGAAATTGGTCGCGATCGCGCCCGGCAGCACAGCTTGCACCCGCACGCCGCTGCCTTTGAATTCCTTGTGCAGCGCCTGGGTGAAATTGACGACATAGGCCTTGGTGCCGCTGTAAGTGCCGTTCAGTACGTCGGGATCGAGAGCGACAATCGAAGCGATATTGACGATGGTGCCGTTCTTGCGCGCGACGAACGCGGGAGCGGCGGCGAGCGCCAGCCGGGTCAGTGCCACGACGTTGAGCTGGATCATCGCGTCCATCTGCTCGACATCCGACGTGAGCAACGGTCCGGCTGCGCCAACGCCGGCATTGTTGACGAGAACGGTGATGTTTGCGTCCGACTTCAGCCGGTCCTCGACGCGGCGCAAATCTGCCTTCGCATTCAGGTCGGCGGCCAGCGCCTCGACCTTGCGGCCGGTGTCCCTGGTGAGTTTGGCTGCGAGCGTGTCGAGCTTTGCCTTATCGCGGGCGACCAGAATGAGGTCGTAACCGCGGCGGGCCAGCCGGTCCGCGTAAAGGGCTCCGATTCCTGAGGACGAGCCGGTCACCAGGGCCGTACCTTTGGTCTGTTGCTGAGACATTGCGTTCCTCCTGTGTTGATCCGTTGCGACCGGCGATGGCCGGTGTTGACGGGATCAATCTAGGGCGCTACCTCTATGTCTCAAATGTCACATATACCTCGTTTAAGGACATTCGCAAGGACGATCAAAACTGAGGACAACGTCATGAAGCGCATCGGTCTTGTCGTTTATCCGGGCTTTCAAATCCTTGATTTGGTTGCAGTTTCTGTGTTCGAGGTCGCGAACATGGCCGCAGCTGCGCCCGCCTACGAAGTTCAACTTTTGTCCGAGCACGGCGGTCCGGTGGTGAGTTCGTCCGGCGTTCCGGTCGAAACCAGGCCTTTCAGCAAGGCGAAGTTCGATACCGTGATGGTCACCGGCTGGCTGACTCCAGTTCCATCGTCGCCGGGTCTTCTTGCTTTCATGAATTCGGCGAGCAAGGCATCGCGGCGGATCGCCAGCATTTGCACCGGCGCTTGCGTACTTGCCGAAGCCGGTATCCTCGATGGCCGTCGTGCGACCACGCATTGGGCATTCGCGCGATCAATGCAGGCCCGGTTTCCAAAGGTCAAAGTTCAGGAAGACAAGATCTACATTGTCGATGGATCAGTCTGGACCTCCGCGGGCATGACATCGTGTATCGATCTCTGTCTTGCGATGGTCGAGAGTGATCTCGGCGTTGAGGTTGCGCGCGGCGTGGCCCGCAAGATGGTGGTCTATCACCGGCGGACCGGAGGGCAGTCGCAGTTCTCGGTGCTACTCGAACTTCAGCCGAAGTCCGACCGCATTCAGGATGCCCTTGCTTTCGCAAAGAAGAATCTGAAAAGCGATTTGTCGGTGGAGATTCTGGCGGAGGCGGCGCGGCTCAGTCCCCGGCAGTTCAGCCGCGCGTTCCGCTCCGAAACTGGGCAGTCGCCGGCGAAGGCCGTCGAGAACCTGCGCGTCGAAGCGGCGAGACTTCTGATGGAAGAAGCCCAGCATCCTGTCGACGTGATCGCGCGCGAAACTGGGTTCTCCGATCCTGAACGGATGCGGCGTGCGTTTCTGCGGGCGTTCGGACAACCACCTCAGGCGATCAAGCGGGCCGCACGCACAGCGGCTGCTGCGTAGGCGGAGCGTGGACCTGCCATGCGCGCGATTGGCTCGCAAATGCGGAAGAAAACAGATGAGCTGTGGTAGGCAGCGTGACCCTTGATGCCGAATCCGGAGGCCTTACGTGACTTCTCCCTCGCTCTTCTCTCCGCTGAAAGTCGGGCCGTATCAGCTCAGCCACCGCGTCGTCATGGCGCCGTTGACGCGAATGCGTGCCGCGCATGAGGACAACGCGCCGCATTCGTTGAATCTCGAGTACTATGCGCAGCGCGCCACCAAGGGCGGATTGATCATCGCCGAAGCGTCGCCGGTCACCCAGACAGGACGAGGCAATCCGAGAACCCCCGGCATCTATTCGCGCGAGCAGATCGCGGGATGGCGCGAGATCACCCATGCGGTTCATGCCAAGGGCGGCATCATCTTCCTGCAGCTCTGGCACGTCGGGCGCGTCTCGCACTCGTCGTTCCAGCCCGGCGGGGCCTTGCCGGTCGCGCCGTCCGCCGTTCCGATCTCCGGCAATTTCAGCGCCATGACGGCCGATGGAAAGCAGGTGCCTTATGAGACGCCACGGGCGCTCGAAACCAGCGAGATCGCGGGAATCGTTGACGCCTTCCGGGATGGCGCCCGCAACGCGCGGGAAGCCGGATTCGACGGCGTCGAGATTCATGGCGCGAACGGCTACCTGCTCGAGCAGTTTCTGCAGTCGCGGATCAACCAGCGAACGGATGCGTATGGTGGTTCCATCGAGAATCGCGCGCGCCTGCTCCTGGAGGTAACCGACGCGGTCGTAGGCGTTTGGGGCGCTGACCGGGTTGCCGTGCGCCTCTCGCCCTACGGCGTCGCCAACGACACCGGCGAGGCCGATCCGATGCCGCTCTACAGCCATGTGGTGCGGATGCTGAGCCAGCGCGGTCTGGCCTATCTGCATTTCATCGAACCGCGCAGCAGCGGCGCGGGCCGCGCCGACGTCAATCATCAGAACGTGCCGTCGGCGATGGAGTTGTTCAGGCCGCTCTGGCCCGGCGTGTTGATCACGGCGGGCGGCTTTACGGGAGAGGCCGCAGAAGATGCGGTCGCGTCAGGCAAGGCGGATGCGATTGCGTTCGGGCGCCACTTTATTTCGAATCCGGATCTGCCGCTTCGTCTTCAGCGGAAGTCGCCGCTCACGCCCTACAATCGGGCCACGTTCTATGGCGGGGCGGAGGTGGGATACACCGACTATCCGTTCGAGCAGAGCGCCTGACGGCGAAGCGTTTACGGATCGAGTTCCGTGTCCCAGTAGAGATAGTCGAGCCAGCTCTGGTGCAGGTAGTTCGGCGGGAACAGCCGGCCGTTGCGGTGGAGCTGGTGGACCGTCGGCGCAAACGGCATCTGGCGCGGATGCATTTTCGCCTGCGCCATCGTCATGTTGCCTTTGCGCAGGTTGCACGGCGAACATGCGGCGACGACGTTCTCCCACGTGGTCTGGCCGCCGCGCGAGCGCGGGATGATGTGATCGAAGGTCAGATCGTCCTGCGAGGTGCAGTACTGGCAGGAGAAGCGGTCGCGCAGGAAGACGTTGAACCGGGTGAAGGCGGGATGCGTGGTCGGCTTCACAAACGACTTGAGCGAGACCACGCTCGGCAGCTGCATTTCGAAGGATGGGCTGTGAACCGCGTGGTCGTAGTTCGCAACGATATTGACGCGGTCAAGGAACACGGCCTTGACAGCATCCTGCCAGGACCAGAGCGACAGCGGATAATAGCTCAGCGGCCGGAAGTCCGCATTCAGCACGAGTACCGGCCAACCGCCTTGTGACACATGTGCGTTCAAGTAACGCTCCTGGCCCCAACCCCAATTGGCTGCGAAGCAGCTTGGGATGACATACTACAGGCAGCGTGACGGGATTGTGAAGAGCGTTTCCGCTCACCTGCCGGTGAGCGCTTCGCCTCAATCGGCCATCGACAGCATGTGCGCTTGTGCCGGTTTTACGCGGCCTTTCAGTGTGTCGAGATAGATCCGCTGGACCGCATCGGAACCCCGGCTTTCGACGACATCGAGCTTCGGTCCCATCGCCGTGGTGAAACCCGACCAGACCGCGCCGAATCGCTGGTCGATTCCGCCCGGGCCCCATTCCTTGGCGCGTTTGCGGATCTGGTCCGGCGCGAAGAACCATGTCGGCTTGGCGCCGGGCAGCGAATCGTCGTCCGGTGCCGCGTCCTGGTGGGTGAGGCCGACGCGCCCGCTGTAGACCATCCGGTCGCCGAAGTGCCTGTGCAGCCGGGTGCGCAATTCCGGATTGCCGGCCATGTCGACGAAGGCGACGGGCTGGTTCGGCATCGATTCGATTTTGTCGTAGGTCACGACCTCGTCGTAGCAGCCAAGCGATGTGACGAAATCCACGTTGCCTGCTGCGGTGAGGCCGATCACGCGCACGGGCTTGCGGTGAGTATGCAGCAGCCACGCCAGCCCGAACGCCGTCTTGCTCGATGCGCTGGAGAGGATGACGCTCGCCGCGCCGAAGAAATCCTTGTCGGCGAGGAAGTCGTCCACCAGAAACGACAGCATGAACAGCGGGCGCAGCAGCGCCTGATAGTCGCCATTGCGGCCTTCGAATGCCGGGTTGCCGGTGACGCGGGAATACGCATTGTAGACCGGCGAAACGCTTTGCCGGTGCGCGGCGGCGTCGCGGAAGCCGGTCTTCTTAACGTCGGCCGGTTCGATCACCAGATGCGTGGCCATCGGCAGATAGCCGAACAGCACTTCGCCGACGGCGATATCGGGATGGCGCGATTCGATGACACGCCCGAAACCCCATACCGGAATGTTGCCGAACCCTTCCGGCGCGGGAAACAGATGCCAGTACTTCAACTGGTCGCCCAGCATCGCATAGGTGATGTTGTTCGCGGTGAACGCGAAACGATCGACCTTCACCAGCAGTCCGTTCTCGGGCAGTTGCGTCACGCTCGGCAGCGGCACCTCAACCAGTCTGCACTTCGTCAGATCGTTACGTCCTACAATGAACTGAGTGGCCGACGTCATCTCCGCGCTCCCGTTGTCTTCGCTGCTTTCTTACGTAGCGCATTCTTCGCCGGCTTCGCTGACGTTTTTGCGACGCGGGATTTGTTTAAAACTGGTTTGGTGTTTGAAACGGACTTTGCTTTTGGCGCAGTTTTTTTCTTCACAGGGGCAGTTGCAGGAGTCTTCGCTGTTCCTGCGATCACGCCTTCGCGTTTTTTAATCGCGTGATAATACGACCACCACAGATGCGCCGCCGCGCCGCGCAGCGGCCGCCATGGCTCCGCCAGCGGCTGCATCTCTCTCACCGTGGGGCGAGCTTTCAATCCAAGCCCGATCCGCATCGCTTCCTGGATAGCGAGATCGCCGGCGGGCCACGCATCGCCGTGACCGAGGCAAAACAGCAGGTAGATGTCGGCGGTCCAGGGGCCGATGCCGTGCAGCTTGGTCAGCGTCGCATGCGCCGCATCGGCGTCTTCTTCGGCGAGCACTTCAAGATTAAGCCGCTCTGCACTCAGTTCGCGTGCGATGAACTTGAGCGACTTGATCTTCGCCGCTGAGAGACCCAGGCGTCCGAGTCGGTCCGCACGCGCGCTTTTCAGCGCGTCGTGATGAAACGGATCGAACGTGGTGCTGACGCGCCCCCAGATCGCCGCAGCGGCCTTGGTCGACAACTGCTGACCGCAGACGATGGCCGCGAGACCCGCGAAGCCGGGTTCGCGCCGCCGCAGGGACGGCATCCCGGCGACGTCAGCGACGGGGCCTAGCCGGGGATCGAGACGGACCAGAGCGTGGACAGCGTCCTCGAGGTCCGCTTGCGTGTTGAGATGGACTGTCATTGAATTTGTGAGCATGAAGGGAATCGGACGCGAGTGCAATTGTTGTACTAGCAGCATGCGTCGAACAGGATCGAACCATGCCGCCACCCGTTTTCCGTTTCGCGCCAAGCCCGAATGGATTTCTCCATCTCGGACACGCGCGCTCGGCGCTGCTGAATTTCGATCTCGCCCGGCAGAGCGGCGGACGGTTGTTGCTGCGCATCGAGGACATCGACGCCACACGCTGCCGGCCTGAATACGAGCAGGCGATTTACGAGGATCTCGCGTGGCTTGGGATCTCGTGGGAAGAACTGGTGCGGCGGCAGTCGGAACATCTTGCACTTTACCAGGCGGCGGTTGACCGGCTCGCACGTGACGGTCTGATTTATCCCGCGTTCGAGAGCCGAGCGGAGATCGCCCGGATGGTCGGCGAGAAGGAGCGGACGGGTGCGTGGCCGCGCGATCCCGATGGCGCTCCGGTCTATCCCGGCATCGGCAGGCAACTCACGGAAGTGGAACGCGCGCAGAGAATTCGCGCGGAAGCGCCCTATGCCCTGCGGCTCGATATGACAGCGGCGGTCGCACGCACCACCGGCGTCCTGTCGTGGAGGGAGCAGGGGGCGGGTCCGGATGGTGAAACCGGCGACGTTCCGGCGCGGCCCGAACAGTGGGGCGACGTCATCCTGGCCCGGAAGGACACGCCGACGAGCTATCATCTGGCGGTGGTCATCGACGACGCCCTGCAGGGCGTGACCCACGTCGTACGGGGCGAGGACCTGTTTTGGGCGACCGGCGTGCACTGCCTGCTGCAGGAATTGCTCGGATTGCCGCAGCCGGTTTACCACCATCATGCCCTCGTGCTGGACGACGCCGGGCAGAAGCTGTCGAAATCGACGCGGTCCACGGCGCTGCGGGACTTGCGGGCCGGTAGGGCGACTCCGGCTGAGATACGGCGTCTTGTTGGTATTAACCCGTCTTAAACCTGCCGTGGCGTGACTCCCGCGCCTTCGGCATGGCATGTTAGGCGCCGGATGGGTGGGGAATCATGGCGGCGAAATCGCGCGTCAAGCGCAGCCTGAAGACGCGCGGCAAAGACGGTGCAGAAACGCCAGCGCGAAAGCCGCGCGTGGCGAAAAAGGCGCGTGCGAAAAAGGCCGCCTCAAAAAAGATCAGCTTGAAAAAGGCTGTCGCGAAGTCTCCCGTAAAGCGGCGGGGCAAGCGGCCGGATTCGGAATCACGCATCGTCGAGGCCGCCCTGGCCGCGTTCGCCCACGAAGTCCGCACGCCGCTGACCGGTATTCTGGCGATCAGTTCGCTGCTGGCGACGTCCGAACTCGACGAGCGGGAGCGGCGCTGGGTGGATACGATCAAGGTCGGCGCGGAACATCTGGCTGCGCTGGCCACGCTGTTTGTCGATGCCGCGCGCCATGACACCGCCGGGCTCGCGGTGCGTCAGGATTTTTTCGATCTTCAGGCGCTGTCACGGGCGATCGGGGATTCGCTGGCCGGCCGGGCCGCCGCGAAGGGCCTGCGATCGCAGGTTGAGATCGCCGCGAAACTGCCGGTTTTCGTGATCGGCGACCCGGTGCGCCTGCGTGCGGCGCTCGAGAACCTGATCGATAACGCGGTCAAGTTCACTCAGCAGGGCACGGTGGCCCTCCACGTTTCGGTCAATGCCGGTTCGGGCGACAGGCTGAGCATCGCCTTTGCGGTGTCCGACAGCGGCATCGGTCTTTCGATTGCGGAGATCAGGCGGCTGTTCAAGCCGTTCTCGCAAGCCAATGTCAGCATCGCCTCCCGCTTCGGCGGCGCGGGCCTCGGGTTGTCGTCGGTCAAGCAATTGGCCCGCGCGATGGGAGGCGACATCACCGCGACCCAGCGCAGCGGCGGCGGGATGACGTTCGTGCTGACCGTTGCGGTGAAGCGGGCCAGGGGGCTGCAATCTGGGCCGGGATCGGACATGCCGCCGCGTCCGTCGCAGGGTCTCCGCATTCTGAGCATCGAGGACAATCCGTTCGGCCGCGTTGTGCTCAACGCCATTCTAACCGAACTCGGCCATCAGGCCGAATTCATCGGGCGCGGCGAGGCGGCGCCGGAGCGGATCGCGCAAGGCGACTTCGATGCAGTGCTGATGGACATGGTGCTTCCGGGCATCGACGGCGTTGAGGCGATCCGCCGCGTCCGCGCGCTCGAGGGGCCGCACGGGCGCATCGCCATCATCGGAGTGTCGGGCCGCGCTGAAGATGAAGACGCCTCGCGCGCCGCAGGCGCAGATGCGTTCCTGACCAAGCCGGTCAGCCCGCGCGCGCTGGCGACCGCTCTTCTTCACGCGAAGCGGCCTTAGATTTCTGCCACTTGACGATCGACGCGTTGAGTTCGCCGCCGTAGATGAAAATCGCCGCGATGAAATACAGAAACACCAGCGCGATCATCACCGACGCAAGCCCGGCATAGGTCGTGACGTAATTGCTGGCGAAGCGTTCAAGATACTTGCCGAACATCACGCCGGACACGAGCGACGCGAGCATCGTGACCACGATACCCGGCATGATCTCGCGCAGTTTGCGTGTGCCCGCGGGCAGCCATTTGTGCAGAATGATCAGCGCTGCAACGAGGGCGAAGATCGTGAGGCCATAGCGCACGATATTGAGAAGGTTTTCATTGGGTTCGACACGTAGCGGGACGTAACGCCGGGCTGTCGCCAGAATGAGCGGGCCGAGCACGATCAGGAAGGCCATGGCCAGCGACATCACGGCGGCAACCATGGTGTAGCCGATCGATTCGAGGCGAAGCCAGTACCAGCTGCGCTGTTCGACCACGCTATAGGAGCGGTTGAGGCCGACGCGCAGGCTCTCGACGCCATTCGATGCGAAGTAGATCGCGAGCACGAGGCCGATGGTCAGCGTCCCCCCATGCGACTGGGTCAGTACATTGTGGATTTCGCCGGACAGCGCGTCGGCGACCTGCGATGGCCAAGTGTCCAACATCATCTCGGCGGCCCGGTCGGCAAGGTCCTTGGAGCCGAAGACGCCGGCAAGAGCGGTAATCACGATCAGGAAGGGAAACAGTGCCATCAGCGCCGACAAGGCAATGTGACTGGCGATCGCCCAGCCGTCATCGGCCAGGAATGTGTAGAACGCATCGAGTGCGATATTGAAAGCGTCTCGGATCAGCCTCACGTTTCACCCTGATTTATCGCCTTCAAGATGTACCGCGCCGGGCACCTAAAGTCATGTACGGTTGAGAAGCCAAAAGGTTCTCTCCCGCATTTTTAGACAGGCGATGGCGCGATGCCGTCGGCGGTGTTATCTACCCCCCATGACATCGTTCCTCTCAAGCATTGCCCTTCCCATCGCATTGGCCGCGGTCACCATCGTGCTGATGCTCGGCCTGTTCAACATGATGCGCGGCGGCTCGCCCAACACCTCGCAGCGATTGATGCGGCTGCGCGTACTGCTTCAGTTCATCGCCATCGTGATTGCTATGCTTGCCGTCTGGGCGCTTGGTAAGAGCTGATTGACGAGGCAGACTGGATTTCACCGCCACTCCGACGGGCAAAATGGATCGACGCGATGGTCATTCTCAACCGGATTTACACCCGCACCGGCGACGACGGCACCACGGCGCTCGGCAGCGGCGAACGCCGTCCGAAATACGATCTTCGCGTCAGCGCCTATGGAACCGTCGATGAAACTAACGCCGTGATCGGCGTGGCCCG
Organism: Afipia massiliensis; assembly: GCF_014203115.1. GTDB lineage: Bacteria > Pseudomonadota > Alphaproteobacteria > Rhizobiales > Xanthobacteraceae > Afipia > Afipia massiliensis. Next base: position 667,059 of record NZ_JACHIJ010000003.1, read on the forward strand.
CCTTCATCTGGCGCAGGCCCCGGCCATCGATGCGATGCTCGGCCGGGTGCAGAACGATCTGTTCGATCTCGGCGCCGATCTGGCCGTGCCGCAGCGGGAGGGCAAGGCCGAACGGCTGCGCGTGTTGACCACGCAGGTCGAACGCCTTGAGCAGGATATCGACGTGCTCAATGCCGATCTGGCGCCGCTGAACTCGTTTATTTTGCCTGGCGGAACACCAGCCGCGGCCTATCTGCACTTGGCAAGAACGGTCTGTCGCCGAGCGGAACGGATGGTGGTGGAACTGGCATCCCAGCCGGACGAGCCGGTGAGCGATGCAGCCGTGCAGTATCTGAACCGGCTGTCGGATTTTCTTTTCGTGGCCGGCCGGTCGGTCAATGACAATGGTGCCCGCGACGTGCTTTGGGTGCCGGGTCAAAACCGGTGATCGCGCGTATTAGGTATACCTTCCTGTATTTCTAGTTTTCGCGCGTTGACCCGGATTGGCGGGACCATTAGGTTCCGCGCCCAACCGCTTTAGAGTGGATGTGATCAACCCATTTCAGGACGAAAGGGAACCGATGAAGGTTCTGGTGCCGGTTAAGCGCGTCGTTGACTTCAACGTCAAGGTTCGCGTCAAGAGCGACGGGACGGGCGTCGAGCTCGCCAACGTCAAGATGTCGATGAACCCGTTCGACGAAATCGCTGTCGAGGAAGCCCTGCGCCTGAAAGAGGCCGGCAAGGCGACCGAGGTTGTGGTGGTGTCGATCGGACCCGCGCAGGCGTCGGAGACCATCCGCACCGGCCTCGCCATGGGCGCCGATCGCGGCATCCTCGTAAAGGCTGAAGGCACTGTCGAGCCGCTTGGCGTCGCGAAGATTCTCAAGGCCATTGTGGACGAGGAAAAGCCGGGTCTCGTGATCCTCGGCAAGCAGGCGATCGATGACGACAGCAACCAGACCGGCCAGATGCTGGCCGCGCTGCTCGGCTGGGCGCAGGCGACGTTCGCCTCCAAGCTCGAAGTCGACGGATCGGACTTCAAGGTCACGCGCGAAGTCGACGGTGGTTTGCAGACGGTGAAGGTCAAGGGGCCGGCGATCGTCACCACCGACCTGCGTCTCAACGAGCCGCGCTATGCAAGCCTTCCCAACATCATGAAGGCGAAGAAGAAGCCGATCGACGAAAAGACCGCCGACAGCTTCGGCGTCGATCTTTCGCCGCGTCTCGAAGTTCTCAAGACCACCGAACCTCCCGGCCGCAAGGCGGGCGTCAAGGTCAAGGACGTCGCCGAACTGGTGTCGAAACTTAAGGAAGTAGGGGCGCTCTGATGGCCACGCTGCTGATTGCTGAACACGACCACGCCACCCTGAAGGATTCCACCAACAAGGCGTTGACCGCGGCTGTCGCGCTCGGCGCCGAGGTCCACGTTCTTGTCGCCGGTGGCGGTGAGGGCACCAAGGCCGCCGCTGAAGCTGCGGCGAAGCTGAAGGGTGTCACCAAGGTTCTGCTCGCGGAAAACGCCAGCCTGGAACACGATCTGGCCGAGCCGCTGGCTGCGCTGATCGTCTCGCTGGCTGGATCGTATGACGCGTTCGTTGCGCCTGCGACCTCGCGTTTCAAGAACGTGATGCCGCGGGTCGCAGCACTGCTCGACGTGATGCAGATCTCCGAAATCATCAAGGTGGTTTCGCCTGACACGTTCGAGCGGCCGATCTATGCCGGCAACGCGATCCAGACCGTGAAGTCCAAGGACGCCAAGAAGGTCATCACCGTGCGGACCTCGACATTCGCCGCGGCCGGCGATGGCGGCAGCGCGTCGGTTGAAAACACGGCGGCTGCGGCCGATCCGGCGCTGTCGAGCTTCGTTGGCGAGGAAGTCGCCAAGAGCGATCGTCCGGAACTGACCTCGGCGAAGATCATCGTCTCTGGTGGCCGCGCCATGCAGAGCCGCGAGAACTTCACCAAGTACATCGAGCCGCTGGCGGACAAGCTTGGCGCCGGCGTCGGCGCTTCGCGCGCCGCGGTGGACGCGGGCTATGCGCCGAACGACTGGCAGGTCGGCCAGACCGGCAAGGTGGTCGCGCCTGAACTGTACATCGCCATCGGCATCTCCGGCGCGATCCAGCATCTGGCCGGCATGAAGGACTCCAAGGTGATCGTCGCGATCAACAAGGACGAGGACGCGCCGATCTTCCAGGTGGCGGACTACGGCCTCGTCGCCGACCTCTACCAGGTGGTCCCCGAACTGACGGCGGCGCTTTAAGTTCGATATCCGGGCGCGCGATGCGCCCGGACCATGTTATGTTGCACCGGCCCGGCGGGAATTCTGAACCCGGGGCCGGTGTTTTGACGTAATGTTAAAGAGGGTGCGGCAAGGTGATTGCCGTATCTTAAGGCCGAGAGCCACAGAGACCGGAAGCGAATGGCAGCGATCAAGACCGTTGGTGTGATTGGGTCGGGGCAGATGGGCAACGGCATTGCGCACGTTGCCGCGCTCGCCGGGTTCAATGTCGTACTTTACGATGTGTCCGCCGATCGCCTGAAATCCGCGATGGCCACCATCAACGGCAACCTGACGCGTCAGGTCACAAAGAAGACCATCACCGAAGACGCGCACAAGCATGCGCTCGCCAGGATCACGTCATCCGACAGCCTCGACGGTCTGGCCGCCTGCGATCTCGTAATCGAAACGGCGGTTGAAAAGGAAGAGGTCAAGCGCAAGATTTTCCACGATCTCTGCGCGGTGCTGAAGCCCGAGGCGATTATCGCGTCGAACACGTCGTCAATCTCGATCACCCGGCTGGCGGCCTCGACGGACCGGCCTGAGAAATTCATCGGCATTCATTTCATGAATCCGGTCCCGGTCATGGAACTGGCCGAACTGATCCGCGGCATCGCCACCGACGACGCGACGTTCGATGCCGCGCGCGCCTTTGTCACCGCGATGGGCAAGCAGATTGCCGTCTCCGAAGATTTTCCCGCCTTCATCGTCAACCGCATCCTGCTGCCGATGATCAACGAGGCGATCTACACGCTCTATGAGGGCGTCGGGAACGTCGAAGCCATCGACGCGGCAATGAAGCTTGGTGCGCACCATCCGATGGGGCCGCTCGAACTGGCCGATTTCATCGGCCTCGATACCTGTCTGTCGATCATGCAGGTGCTGCACGAGGGGCTAGCCGATTCGAAGTATCGTCCGTGCCCGCTGCTGGTGAAGTATGTCGAAGCCGGCTGGCTTGGCCGCAAGTCGCAGCGCGGCTTCTACGATTACCGTGGCGACAAGCCGGTTCCGACGCGGTAATTCTCCCGCGCGCGGCTGAATCCTTCAGCTAAAGTTTGTTAACCGCCTCCCGCTAGGTTCACTCCACTTGAGTCGCGGAGAGAGTGCGTTTCCATGGACGTAATGAGCATCGTTAGCAGCATGATGGCCATGCAGGCTGCCAATACCCAGCAGCAGATCGCAACCAGCATCATGAAGCAGAACATCGATTCGGAAAAATCGGTGCTGCAACTGCTCCAGCCTGCGGCGAACAATCCGCCGGGCGTCGGTGGCAATCTCGATATTTCGGCCTGAACGCGGTCAGGAGGCCGGGGTGATCCACCCGATACCGGCGCCGCCGGGCTCGGTCAGGATCGCGATGCGGCCGACATGCGGCACATCGAAAATCGGCCGCATCAGTTGCGCGCCGGATGCAATGGCCGTCTTCACCCGCGCATCGACATCATCCACCGCCAGATACGGCATCCAGCCTTCGGGGACACCCTCGAAGGCCGGGCGGTTGGTCGGAAAGATTCCGGCGGCCATTTCGCCGTTCGCATAGGCGACCCAGTAGGTTGCGCCGTCTTCCATCGGCATCGGTTCGAACGTCCAGCCGATGGTCGTCTTGTAGAACTGCATGGCGCGCTCCGCATCTGGCGTCACCAGTTCATTCCAGTGAAAGTGTCCGTGCGACGTCATGGCCGTCTCCTTCGTTGAAGTCCTGACGCGCCATCGCGCGATGAAAGCGCAGACCAATGGTCGCGCTACATCGCACCGTTGACGTCGAGCACCGACAGGATATTGCCTGCGGGGTCCTTGAACCAGGCGATCGTGGGTCCGCCGTTGTCACGCGAGATGCCTTTCGCGTCGGTCTTGATGCTGGGCTCAGTGTAAATTTCGAACCGGACGCCGCGTTTCGTCAGCTCATCGACCGTCTTGTCGACGTCGTCGACCGGGAAATTGAGCACGGTGAAAGTCGCCGGGGCGTGGTTGTCTTTCGGATAGATCAGCACATCGGCGCCGCCGCCCAGATGCAGGTTCAGAAGTCCGTGCTCTTCGGACACCTCGAGTCCCAGCGTGCGGCCGTAGAATTCTTTGGCCTTGCCGATGTCGTTGGTCGAGAAGCCGCTGAATGCATGACTTGCTTTCAACATGGCTGCACTCCTTTGCATCACGATGGTTTCGGCTTGCGCCCACGCGGCAAGAAACGCGCGGGTGTAGAGATTGGTTGCGCCGCCCGGCGCCGGAATGATGCTGAAGTCATTCCGGCCCGGGAGCCCGCAGCGCTGGATCGCGCTAGGCATCCTGTTCATAGGCCTGCTTCAGGGTCTTGATCTCAAGTTTGACCATCTTCATCACAGTTTCCATCACCTTCTGTGATTGAACCGGCGTGCCGTTCTTCATCATCTCGCCAAGGGCGGTGGGCACGATCTGCCAGGACAAGCCGAACTTGTCCGTCAGCCAGCCGCATTGCTGGATATTGCCGTCTTCGGCGAGCTTGTTCCAGTAGTCATCGATTTCATCCTGGGTCGCGCAGTAGACCATAAGCGAGATTGCCGGCGTGAACTTGAAATGTGGGCCGCCGTTGAGGGCGATGAATTTTTGCCCGTTGAGTTCAAATTCAGCGGTCATGATCGATCCCTCTGCCCCCGGCATGTTCTTTCCGTAGCGGGCAATGGTTCCCATCTTCGAATTCTTGAAGATGGTCGTGTAGAATTTCACAGCTTCTTCGGCTTGGTTGTCGAACCAGAGGCATGTGGTGAATGGCTGCATTCTCTTACTCCCTGCCGGATTGTTTACGCCGTAACGAAGGTATCGAAGCCGCCCCAGAACATGCGCTTGCCATCGAAGGGCATATTTTTCGGATCATTCATCATTTTTGCGAGACGCGGATCCGCCATCACTTTTTTCATCACGCTGTCGCGATGCTTGCGCGATTTGTAGGTGATCCAGGAGAAGACGACGGTCTCACCGGCCTTCAGCTTCACGCTCTGCGGAAACGAAGTGACCTTGCCGGGCTTGACGTCTTCGGCAACGCATTCGCGATAATCGAGAGCGCCGTGATCGAGCCAGACCTTGCAGGCCAGCTTGGCCATGGCCGTGTAGGCTTTCATGTTCTTCTTCGGGACCGGCAGAACAAATCCATCGACATACTGCATTTCTAGCTCCTTTGGTGGTTTCCAGGTTTATGCCGGGTATCCGGCGGTGAAGTGTTACGAGTCCTGCTTGGCGGACGCGCAGCAGGCGTGTTCGCTGTCGGGCGCGCGGTAGCGGCCGGTGGCGTCGACATATCCGCCGCTGTCGTAGCGGTCGTGGAGCCGGACCCAGTCGGTCAGGTCGTGGTTCGGGCCGTTCTCGTTGCGGCCTTTCGGCGTGATGTCGAGATACATGTAGGTGCCGAGGATTTCTTCCAGCCCGCGGCCATAGGTCGAATAGGTATGGAAGATGTCGCCGTTCTCGCTCTTGATGAAAACGCTATTGCCGGAGAGATCCTCGATTGGAACTTCGGTCGCCTCATAGTTGTAATAGACCTTGCCGTTCGCAACCTGGTCCGGCGTGAACGAGACGTTGAAATCATAGTTGAAGTCGCTGTTGCCGGACGACACCCATGTGAAGTGCCAGCCCATGCGCTTCTTGTACGCCTCAATCTCTGAAAGCGGCGCGCGCGCCACAACAACATAGGTGACGTCATGATGCTCGAGGTGCACCAGCGCGCCCTCGACGTGATCGGCCTCGAATGAGCAGCCGACGCAGCCTTCAAGCTGGCCCGGCGCCAGCATGAAGTGTTTCACGATCAACTGGCTGCGGTCCTCGAACAGGTCGGCCAGTGTCTTCTTTCCCTGCGGCGTGTCGAAAACGTAAGTCTTCTCGACCTTCACCCAGGGCAGTGCGCGGCGCTCTTCGCTGATTTTGTCGCGCAGCCGGGTCAGTTCCTTCTCTCTGGCGAGCAGGGCCTTGCGCGCCGACAGCCATTCGTCTTTTGAGGCGATCTTGTGCGGTTGCATCGGAAGCTCCTCTGTCTGGAGAAAAGTCACACAGCTTTGATTCAAGCCGCCTTGGCCCGGTTGTGTGGAAACGGATCGCGCCAGGCGGGAAGTTCGTTGAGGCGGGCATGCCACCGCAGGATCTCCGGGAAGTCGCCGACCGGAATGTGCGCCCTGTCCGCATAGGGCAGGGTCACGGCGACGGCGAAGTCCGCGACAGTAAGTGTGTCGCCGACCAGATAATCACGGCCGCGCAGGTGGTTGTTGAGCACCGAGCCGTGCTGGCGCACCCATTTCTCGGCTTCCTGCACGATTGCCGCGTCAGGTTCGCCGAACCCGAGCTGCGGTTTGACGAGATTCTGGAAATAGAGACTGCCGGCAAAGCGCGTGAAATGGTTGGCGTCCCAGCTTAGCCAGCGCATCACCTCAATCTGGCGTTGATCTTTGGGCCACAGGTCCGATCCCGCGGCCCGCGCGAGATGGCACATGATCGCGTTGGCTTCCCACAGCGTCGTCTCGCCGTCCTGCAAGACGGGAACCTTGCCGTTGGGATTGATGCCGAGAAACTGCGGCGTCCGGTTTTCCAGTTTCGCCAGATCGACATGCACGAACTCCACCGGCGAGTTGAGATGCTTGGCGACTGCACACGCTTTCCGCGGATTCAGCGTCTCGGAATAGAAAAGCTTCATGTCGCACTCCTTTCGCTCAAGTTCTTTGCGCATTCAGGCGAAGAACTGTTCGAGCTTGTCGAGCGTTCCGGTCCAGCCGCGCTTGTGGCCGTCGCGAGCCGCTTCATCGAAGAACTTGTCGTGGGTCAGCGTGAGCAGCGTCACGTCGCCCTCCTCACGCAGCACGACAGTCACCTGCGAGACACGGTCCGGTGTGGAATGCCATGCCCAACTGAACACCAGCCGTTGATAGGGCGTCACTTCGAGATACTTGCCGCCGACCTGATGCGCTTCGCCGTCGTCGGTGCTGAAGTTGATGCGGAAGTGCCCGCCGACGCGCACATCCATGTCGGCCTTTACGCTGTCGCCTATGGTGTGTCCGGGTCCGAACCACTGGACGATTTTGGCGGGGTCCGTCCACGCTTCGAAGACTTTGGAGGCTGGGGCTTTGAGTCGTCGGGCGAGGGTGAGGCTTGGCTGGGTGAGCATAAATCCTTCTCCACAAAAGCGGCGAGACGATCGAGTTGTGCGGTCCAGAACCGCTGGTAGCGGCTGAGCCATTCCATTGCCTGCTCCATCGGGGCCGCTGTCAGGCGGCACGTGACTGTGCGGCCTGTCTTACTCCTGGTGATCAGTCCCGCGTCTGACAGCACATCGAGGTGCTTCATGACGGCGGGCAGGGACATCGCGAACGGTTTCGCCAATTCGCTGATGGTGACGCTGTCGCGCCCTTCAAGTTCGGCCAGCAACGCGCGCCGCGTCGGATCGGCGACGGCGGCAAACACGCGGTTCAGGCGGTCGGTAGAATAGTAAACCATGTGGTTAAGTATAAGGGCATGCGTGGTGACGTCAAGGGCGACGTCAGATGGGAACTGCGGCTTTATTTCGCGGTGGCGGCCTTGATGAGCTTTATCGCGTCGTCGCTGGCCCATTCAGCGGGACCTGCAATGGTCGCGATCTCGCATCCCGCGCCATCGACCAGCACGGAGGTCGGCATGCCCAGCGCGCGCCCGGCGCTTTTCAGATCCTGAAACACCTTCGCCTTCCGGTCATGGAAATAGGCGAGCTTGGTCAGCGCGGCCTCTTTGAGAAAATTCTTCGGCTTTTCGGGATCGCGGGTGTCGATATTGATTGCGACCACCTCAAAGTCCGCGCCGCCAAGGGTTTCCTGCAGCTTGTCGAGCGCAGGCATCTCCTTGCGGCAGGGCACGCACCATGTCGCCCACAGATTGACGAGGACAGTACGGCCCTTCCATTCCGACAGCTTTCTGGTCTTGCCCTCGGAATCCTCGAACGCGAGATCGGGCAGTTGAAGCGGAGCGGTGGCCATGGTTAATGCGGCGACCTCGCCTTTGGCCAAAGGGGCTATTTTCTTGGCCAGATCGACCGCCGGCGCACATTGGGCCTGCGCGTGCGCATTGCGCATGAACCCGCCGATCCCGTATATCCCACCCAGCCCCGCCGCGGCCGCTATAATGGCGGAAACGATGGTTACTCGAATGCGAGAAGCCTTCTTGCAGGGGAAACCGGGCGTTGATGGATCGATGTTGGGCATAGGTCTCGTCTCGGTTGAAACCGTCATGCTGCCGTCGATACAGAAACTGACGGTTTGACGGAAAAGTGTCGGTTGGCGGTTGGATCTGAGCAGGAACGCGTGAGTACCAGGATATGAGCAACAAGATGTGGGGCGGCCGCTTCGGTGAAAGTCCCGACGCGATCATGGAGGAGATCAACGTCTCGATCGACGTCGATCAGCACCTTTACGCCCAGGATATCGCTGCGTCCAAGGCTCACGCCGCGATGCTCGCGGCTCAGGGCATTATCACGGCGAACGATGCAAAAAACATCACGGGCGGTCTAGACACGATTTTGTCAGAAATCTCCAAGGGTTCGTTCTCGTTCAAGCGTGCGCTCGAAGACATTCACATGAATGTGGAGAGTCGCCTCGGTGAATTGATTGGCCCAGCAGCGGGCCGTCTTCATACCGCGCGTTCGCGTAACGATCAGGTCGCGACCGACTTCCGGTTGTATGTGCGTGACGTCATCGACGACATCGATCGGGCGCTGGCCGCGTTCCAGCGCGCGCTGGTGGATCGCGCCATCGAGCACGCCGACACGGTGATGCCGGGCTTCACGCATTTGCAGACTGCGCAGCCTGTGACATTCGGTCACCATCTGCTGGCCTACACGGAAATGGCCGCGCGTGACCGTGGCCGGTTCGCGGATGCCCGCAAGCGGTTGAACGAGAGTCCGCTAGGCGCCGCGGCGCTGGCCGGAACATCGTTCCCGATCGATCGTCACGCCACTGCGAGCGCGCTCGGCTTTGACCGGCCGATGGCGAATTCGCTCGACGCGGTGTCGGATCGTGACTTCGTGATCGAGACGCTGTCGGCGTCGGCGATTGCGGCGGTGCATCTGTCGCGCTTCGCCGAGGAGATCGTGATCTGGACCTCGCCGCTGGTGGGATTGGTTTCGTTGTCGGACAAGTTCACGACCGGCTCGTCGATCATGCCGCAGAAGAGAAATCCGGATGCAGCCGAACTGGTGCGCGCCAAGACCGGCCGCGTCATCGGCTCATTGACGGCATTGCTGATCGTGATGAAGGGGCTTCCGCTCGCCTATCAAAAGGACATGCAGGAAGACAAGGAAGGCGCGATGGAAGCCTTCAAAGCTCTTTCGCTCGCGATCCGCGCCATGACCGGCATGACGCTCGACATCATGCCGGAGGAAGCGCGCATGAAGGTAGCGGCTGGCGAGGGTTATGCCACCGCGACCGATCTTGCCGACTGGCTGGTGCGGACGCTGAAAATGCCGTTCCGCGACGCGCACCACGTCACCGGGCGAATCGTCGCGAAAGCCGCGGAACAGGGTCTCGCCCTGCACAAGGTGCCGCTGAGCGAGATGCAGGCGGTCGAGCCGAAAATCACAGCGTCGGTGCTCGACGTGCTGTCTGTCCAGGCCTCGGTGGAAAGCCGCACCAGTTATGGCGGTACCGCGCCGGCGAACGTCCGCGCGCAGGCCAAGGAGTGGCTCAAGCGGCTGGAAAAAGAGCAAAATTCGGGCTGATCCCGGATATTTTCGTTTAATCCGGGCCTCGCCAGAGCGGTACCTTCTTTGTATGGTGGCGCGGAATTTCAGGGACGGGTGGTCCGGTTCTGACATTGACGCAAACGTTGGATACACTAGCGCGTGACCTCTCGTTCGAATCGCTCCTTCTCGAAACTGACGGCCGTGGGCCTGATCGTCGCGTCGTGCGCGCTTGCAGGATGTGGCCGGAAGGCCTACCTCGACGCTCCGCCGGGGGCATCGGCAGACCAGAACGGGACGCCAACATCGGATTACGCCACCGCGAATCCGAATTCCGCCGCGGACGTTCAGACCGAAGTCTACCGTCCGCCGGGCAGTGCCAATGTGCCGACCGCGCCGCGCGGCGAAAAAAAGCGCATTCCGCTCGACGCGATCCTGGACTGATCAGGTCATGAATCACTTTCAGTATCGCAACGGCGTCTTGCACGCTGAAGACGTGAGCTTGACCCGCCTCGCCGACGAGGTCGGGACGCCGTTCTATTGCTACTCGACCGCCACGCTCGAGCGTCACTACCGCGTTTTCGCCGAGGCATTTGCCGGCGTGCCCACGCTGGTGTGCTACGCGATGAAGGCGAACTCCAATCAGTCCGTGCTGCGCACGCTTGCGAAACTCGGCGCGGGCGCCGATGTGGTGTCCGGCGGCGAACTCAAGCGCGCGCGCGCCGCGGGCATTTCGCCGCAGAAGATCCTGTTCTCCGGGATCGGCAAGACCGAAGCCGAGCTGCGACAGGCGCTTGCCGAAGACATTCTCTGCATCAATGTCGAGTCCGAGCCCGAACTCGAACTGCTGTCGAAACTCGCGAGCGAGATGGGCCGGACGGCGCGTATTTCCGTGCGGATCAATCCGGACGTCGATGCGAAGACGCATGCCAAGATTTCCACCGGCAAGTCCGAGAACAAGTTCGGGATTCCGCTGAGCCGTGCGCGCGAGGTTTATGCGCGCGCCGCGAAGCTTCCCGGCATCAAGGTCACCGGCGTCGATATGCATATCGGCAGCCAGATCACCGATCTTGGCCCTCTGGAAGATGCCTTCAAGCTGATGGTTGAATTCGTCGGCACGCTGCGCGCCGACGGCCACCCCATTTCGCACGTGGATTTCGGCGGCGGCCTCGGCATCCCGTACAAGCACGATCTGCCCAATCCGCCGGAACCTGCCGCGTATGCGGCGATGGTCAAGCGGGTGACGAAGGGCCTCGACGCCACGCTGATGTTCGAGCCGGGACGCATGATCGTGGGCAATGCCGGGATTCTTGTCGCCCGCGTGATCTACGTGAAGCATGGCGATGCGAAGAACTTCGTCATCATCGATGCCGCTATGAACGATCTCATTCGTCCGACGCTGTATGAGGCGCATCACGACGTTCTGCCGGTTCGCGAGGACGCCGCGCGCAACTTCACCGCCGACGTGGTCGGCCCGGTCTGCGAGACCGGCGACTATCTGGCCCTCGACCGCCGGATGCCGGAACCGAAGCCCGGCGACCTCGTGGCGATCATGACGGCGGGCGCTTACGGCGCGGTGCAATCCGGCAGCTACAACACCCGCGCGCTGGTGCCTGAGGTGCTGGTGAAGGACGGCCAGTATGCGGTGGTGCGGCCACGGATCGACGCCGAGGCGCTGATCGCGATGGATCGCACAGCGCCGTGGCTCTGACGGTGGGCCGTCGCGGCTACCACAATCCCGGAACCAGCCGGTAGCGCACGTCCGCTCGGTAAGCGTCGTAGCCCGGCAGATTGCGGCCGAGAAACCTCTCTTCGTCGATCAGGCGCACGGCGATCATCGCGCTCAGGATGATCGCGGGAAGGAACGCCCACCACGACCCGAGCGCCAGCGGCGTTGCGAGAAACAGCAAAATTACGCCGACATACATCGGATGCCGGACAAGGGCATAAGGTCCGGTCGAGACGACTGTCTGATCCTTGGCGACTTCCACGATGGCTGATGAGAAGCTGTTTTCGCGAAACACCAGAAACATGATGACGAACCCAAGCGCCACGCCGGCAAAACCTGTCGAGACCAGCGCGACCGGAACGTGCGACCACTGCCAGCGATAGTCGAATCCTGGCACCAGAATCAGGATAATGCCGGCCACGGACGTGAAAGCTAGAATGATCTTCTGGCTCTTTTCCTTTTCGGCAATTGGGCCGGCCTTGAGCCGCCGCCCGATCAGCGCGTCGTCATGCTTGGCGAGATACAGGATGATGGCGGCAGAGGCCGCTCCCATGATCGCGACATAGATCCACCCCTGCCAGTACGTCAGTGACCAGGCCGGGATAAAAAGCAGGGCCGCGATGACGACCAGCGATCGTAGCAATCCCGCGAGTGCCAGTCTGACGTTGAGGCTCATCGAATCGCTCCAGCCGTTCTCCAGCACGTGAAGTAGCTCAACCAGAGACACGGCCAAGCCCGGGAACCGGCGCGTCGCCGTCACGCTTTTGTGAGAAGCAAAGTCGCCATGTCGCGGATGATCGTGCCTTTTGGCAGCCGCTTTGCATGTGGGTAGCGCGTTGAGACCATGCCTCATTGCAGCCGCTGTGCTAGGCTGCAATGGCTTGAATCTGGAGAGCCAGTTGAACGGACCGACCCCAGAGCCATCGGAGCGTCCGCGCATTGCCGAGGAGGCCCGGAAACTTCAGCTCGCGCAAGCTTTGCAGCGTGCGCGGCTCGCGGTCGCATGGGAACGCGGCTGGCCGCATCTCGCGCGGCTGTTGACCGTCGCCGGGCTTTTTCTGGCTGCGTCCTGGGCCGGTCTTTGGGTTGCTCTTCCTTTCGTTATTCGCATCGTCGCCTTTGCCGCCTTCGTGCTGCTTGGATTCGCGGCGCTGGTGCCGGCGATCCGGTTTCGCTGGCCGACGCGCGAGGATGCGCTGCGCCGGCTCGATCGCGGCACCGGGATTCGCCATCGCCCCGCCACAGCGCTGACCGATACGCTCAAATCGCAGGATCCGATTACGCAGGCGCTCTGGCAGGAGCAGCACGCGCGTACGTTGGCGTCGATCAAGCGTATCCGCGCCGGACTGCCGTCACCGCGCCTCGCGCTGCACGATCCGTGGGCGTTGCGCGCGCTGGTGGTTGTGTTGCTGGTTGCGACCTATGTCGCCGCCGGCAGCGATCGCTTCGCGCGCGTCGTCGCGGCGTTCGACTGGAATGGTGCCTTCTCGGCCGCGAACGTTCGCGTCGATGCCTGGGTGACGCCGCCGCCTTACACCAGCCGCCCGCCGATCATTCTCTCGGCCTCCACCAATAAGGACGCGCCGCCGTCTGATGCCGGGCCTGTTTCGGTGCCGGCGGGAAGCACGCTGATCGTCCGGTCCAGCGGTGGCAGGCTCGATGTCGCCGCGAGCGGCGGCGTGACGGAAACGCCTGTCGCAGGGAATGCGCCGCAGGGCACCAACGAGCGGAACTTTACGATTACGGGCGACGGCACCGCGCATGTCCGTTCGCCTTCGGGGCAGCCGCAATGGACATTCAAGGCGATGCCCGATCGCGCGCCCAGCATTTCGCTGGCCAAGGACCCCGAACGGCAGGCCAAGGGTGCGCTGCTGCTATCCTACAAGCTCGAAGACGATTACGGCGTCACCGAAGCCCATGCGCAGTTCGCGCCCCGTGCGGCGAAAGAGGATGGTACCAGGGAGGACAGCGCCAAGGCGCAGCCGCTGTTCGATCCGCCGTCGATTACGCTCGGATTGCCGAACGTGCGCACGCGCAACGGCGTCGGCCAGACGGTGAAGGACCTGAGCGAAAATCCTTACGCCGGTGCGGATGTCACGCTAACGCTCACCGCGAAAGACGAAGCCGGCAACGAAGGGCGCAGCGAGCCGTTCGACATGCGGCTGCCGGAGCGGCTGTTCGTGAAGCCGCTGGCGCGGGCACTGATCGAGCAGCGCCGTAACCTCGCGCTCGACGCCAACCAGAAGCCACTGGTGCTGATCGCGCTCGAAGCTCTGATGATTGCGCCCGAGGCGTTCACGCCCGAGCTAGGGCATTATCTCGGCCTGCGTAGCGTTTCGAACCGGCTGAACCGCGCAAAGACGCGCGACGCCATGCGCGAGACCGTCGATAGCTTGTGGGCGCTCGCGATCGCGATCGAGGACGGCAACATCACCGATGTCGAGAAGGCGCTGCGCGCCGCGCAGGACGCGCTCAAGGAGGCGCTGGAGCGCGGCGCGAGCGACGAAGAGATCAAGAAGCTGACCGACAACCTGCGAGCGGCGCTGGACAATTTCATGCGCCAGCTGGCCGAGCAACTGCGCAACAATCCGCAGCAGCTGGCGCGGCCGCTCGATCCCAATACCAAGGTGATGCGCCAGCAGGATCTCAAGAACATGATTGATCGCATGGAGCGGCTGTCGCGCTCCGGCGACAAGGATGCCGCGCGCGCGCTGCTCGATCAGATGCAGCAGATGCTGGAAAACCTGCAGATGGCGCAGCCCGGGCAGGGCGACGGCGAGATGGAGCAGGCGCTGAACGAACTCGGCGACATGATCCGCAAGCAGCAGCAGTTGCGCGACAAGACGTTCAAGCAGGGACAGGAATCCCGCCGCGAACGCGGCCGCGGCGAGCAGGGTAATCAGGGCCAGATGGACGGGCTGCGCCAGGACCAGCAGGCGCTGCGCGACCGGCTGAGCAAGCTGCTCGAGGACATGAAGAAGAACGGCATGATGCCGGGCCAACGCGGCGAGAAGGGCCAGCCGGGTCAAGGTCAGCAGGGCCAGCAGGGTCAGGGCCAGGACGGTCAGGACGGCGGCGATGCGCTTGGCGACGCCGACTCCGCGATGGGCGATGCCGGCAGTCAGCTTGGACAGGGCAATGCCGACAGCGCCGTCGATTCACAAGGCCGTGCGCTTGAGGCCCTGCGCAAGGGCGCGCAGAATCTCGCGCAGTCGATGCAGCAGGGCGAGGGACAGGACACCGGGCCGGGCGAACGCATGGGCCGTCAGCAGAACAGCGGCAACACCACCGATCCGCTGGGACGGCCGCTGAGCGGCCGCGAGTGGAGCGACGATCTTTCCGTGAAGATTCCCGGTGAGATCGACGTGCAGCGCGTGCGGCGGATTCTGGAAGAACTGCGCCGCCGTCTCGCGGACCCGCAGCGGCCGCAGATTGAACTCGATTACATCGAGCGTTTGCTCAAGGATTATTGAGCCTTAGGCGCGCTTCGGCCTTCATGCCGGGCGCAGCACAGTCCCCATCCGTTTTTTCGATCAGGAGCGCTTGACAGTTTCGGCCAGCGCTTGTACTTAACCATCAGGTTATTTAACCGAATGGTTATATGAAGGCGCCGATGGACCCGCTCAGCACCAAGTTCGCTGCCCTTGCCGACCCTACCCGCCGCGCCATCCTCGCGCGGCTGGTGCTGGGCGAAACATCGGTGACGGAACTCGCCGAGCCGTTCGCCATGAGCATGCCGGCGGTGTCGAAGCACCTAAAGGTGCTGGAACATGCCGGTCTGGTGACGCGCGGTCGCGCGGCGCAGTGGCGTCCGTGCAAGATCGAACCGGCGGCGCTCCGGGAAGTTGACGACTGGCTCGAGAGCTATCGCCGGTTCTGGGAGGCGGGGCTGGACCGTCTTGAGGAATATCTCGGCGGATTGCAGGCGAAGGAAACAAGCGCCGCTAGCAAGCCCGGAAAGCCCAAGCACCGGAAGACGACAAAGCGCGCATCGCCCCGAAAATAGAATTCCCTTCGCGGCTGCGCCGCGAACCACCCGAAGACGTCACAAGTACATCCAAAGCCGAGGAGCACACCATGACCGATCAAATGCCGCCGCTACCACCGCTCGTTCCGCATCTCGTGGTCAGGGGCGCAAGTGAGGCCATTGAATTTTACAAGAAGGGGCTCGGCGCCACCGAATTGATGCGGATGCCCGCCGAGGACGGCAAGCGCCTGATGCATGCGCACCTCATCATCAACGGCGCGGTTGTATTCCTGATGGACGACTTTCCCGAGTACCGCGGCACGACCGATCACGGCGACGGCAAGACCATTCCGCCCGACGAACTCGGCGGCTCCAGCTTCCTGCTGCATCTCGAAGTGCCGAACTGCGACGAGGCCGTGAAGCGCGCGGTGGATGCAGGCGCGAAAGTCATTGTGCAGCCATGGGATGCGTTCTGGGGCGCGCGTTACGCCGAAGTGCGCGATCCGTTCGGTCACGGCTGGAGTTTCGGTCATCCGCTGGCCACCGGCTGCACGGCCTGAGCCATTCAGGAGAAAACCATGCTGACTCAAGCAAAGCCCATCGCCATCGCGGCGCACGCACTCGCTGTCACGCGCACGTTCAACGCGCCGCGCGATCTTGTGTGGAAGGCATGGTCGGAGGCAGATCGCCTTGCGCAATGGTGGGGGCCGAAAGGCTGCAAACTCGATGTTGCGAAACTCGAGTTTCGGCCGGGCGGGGTGTTTCACTACAGCATGCTGATGCCGGACGGCGCGACCACATGGTGGGGCCGTTTCGTCTATCGCGAGATCGTCAAGCCCGAGCGCATCGTGTTCGTCAGTTCGTTCTCGGACGCAAAGGGCGGAATTGCGCGCGCGCCGTTCGACCCGACGTGGCCGCTGGAAGTTCACAACATTCTCACGCTCTCCGAGCATGACGGGAAAACCATGCTGGAGTTACACGGCGCTCCCGTAAATCCGTCCGCGGAGGAGCGTGTGAGCTTCGAGGGTCTGTTCGATTGCATGCAGCAGGGTTACGGCGGCACCTTCGACCAGCTCGACGAACATCTGGCGAAGACCTGATCTCCAGATTCACTGCAATCGCTGGGCCTGCCATGGCCCGGCCAAGGTTCCGGCTCGATGCCGAAAGGATTGTCACTATGAACGAACTCGTTCCGATTTCGCCGACCGCGCTATGGACCGGCCGCATCCTCAGCGGTCTGGTCGTCCTGTTCCTGCTGTTCGACGGTGCCATCAAGCTGATCCCGCTCGATATAGTGATCGAGACGTCGCGTCAGCTCGGCATCCCGACCGATCTCGCGGTTACCCTCGGCGTGCTGACGCTGGCCGGCACGCTGCTCTATGCCTATCCCAAGACCTCGGTGCTCGGCGCCATCCTGCTGACCGGCTACCTCGGCGGCGCGATCTATGTGCATGTCCGCGCCGGAAGCCCGCTGTTCAGCCACACGCTGTTCGGCGTCTACCTCGGCATCCTGCTCTGGGCCGGGCTGTATCTGCGCGACGAGCGGCTGCGTCTGATCTTTCCCTGGCGTCGCTGACGTCTGATTTCACGCTTTCACGTAAGACGGAGTAAAAACATGACTACCCTGATGTACATCGCTATAGCTCTCGCCGTTCTGATCGCAATCGTTCTCATCGTCGCGGCGATGCGACCGGATATTTTCCGCGTGCAGCGGTCCATCGACATCAACGCGCCCGCGGAGAAGATTTTCCCGCTGATTAACGACTACAGGCACTGGGGCTCGTGGTCGCCTTACGAGAAGCTCGATCCGGCCATGCAGCGGACGTTCAGTGGCGCGCCGAACGGCAAGGGTTCGGTGTATGAGTGGAACGGCAACAAGAATGTCGGCCGCGGTCGCATGGAGATCCTGGACGCGACGCCTTCGTCCAAAATCGTCATCAAGCTGGATTTCTTCAGCCCGTTCGAAGCGCACAATACGGCTGAGTTCACCATGCAGCCCAAGGGCAACGCGACCAACGTGACCTGGGCGATGCAGGGTCCTGTGCCTTACATGATGAAGATCATGCACATGTTCATGAACATGGATCGCATGTGCGGCGACCAGTTTCAGCAGGGATTGAGCAGCATGAAGGCCGTCGCCGAAAAGTAGCTTTGATGGTGGTCTGCCATGGCAACGGGCAACGATCTGCGGCGCATCGCGCTGTCTCTGGACGGTACCACCGAGGCGCCGCATTTCGATCGGACGGCGTTCAAGGTAGCCCGGATCTTTGTGACGCTCGCCGCCGATGGCCGCACCGCCAATATCAAGTTCACGGCGGAAGAGCAGGAGTTCAAATGCATGCTTGCGCCCGGAGCATTCACACCGGTGCCGAATGCCTGGGGCAAGCAGGGATGGACGACACTAAGTCTTGCGGCGCTGGGCGTCGCTGAACTCAGGAACGCACTGGAAATGGCATGGCAACATGCGCAACCAAAGAAGCGGAAGTAACAGGTGGTGATGGTCGTCGGTTACTAGGACGGATCGAGCAGTCTTGCTCCGGAACCCTGCTTTGAAAGCTGATCTGAAGGATTGCGCAGCGGGCAGGTTTTGAGTGAGAGGCATCCGCATCCGATGCAGCCGCCGAGTTGATCACGAAGACGGGTCAGCTTGGCGATGCGTTTATCCAGATCGGCGCGCCAGCTGGCGGAAAGTCTCGCCCAGTCCCTTGCCGTCGGCGGGCGTCCCTTGGGTAACGACGTTAAGGCGTCGTGGATCGCGGCAAGCGGCACGCCGGTGCTTTGCGCCACCTTGATGATGGCGACCTGGCGCAACACGGCTCGCGGATAGCGGCGCTGGTTGCCTTGGTTGCGGCGGCTCGCGATGAGTCCCTTGGACTCATAGAAATGGAGAGTGGAAACGGCGACGCCGGAACGTTGGGCGACCTCGCCGACAGTCAGTTCGCGGGCAATCCCGGCGGATGGTTTGCCGTGGTGGTCCTTGTTCGTCATCGCTTGACCTCAACTTAAGTTGAGGTTGTAGGCTGCCTTGTCCGTCATCGCAAGACGTCGCGATGGCGGAGCTAACCTCCCATGGCAATCAGGAATGAAATCGATGAGCGGAACCATTCATCACGATCGGACACAGTCGCCGGGCAACGAGCCGCAGCCGTTTGTCCTGATCAACAGCTTCACGCCCAAGCCGGGCAAGCTCGACGAACTCGCTGCTCTGCTTGAGGCCGCCCGGGATTCGTTCTCGGAAAAGATCTCGGGGTTTCACGGTGGCCGGATCTATCGTGACGTCGATGGAAGCTCAGCCCTGCTGATCGGCGTGTTCGAGACCGAAGATCACTACGAAAGCTGGACCACGACCGATCTGTTCGCCAGTTACCGGGCGCAAATACTGCCGCTGATCGAAAGCATGGGGCAGTCACGTATAGAGGCACGCAATGCACGCAAGACCGCACACCGCAGGACGCCAGAACGCACGCGGGACGATATGGATGCCTGTGCGTCTTAAGGCCGAAACGCGAACCGGTGCCGTCTCGCCGTCAGCTGTTGCGGCCTTCGCCGCGCAGCGTCGGCAGGCCGATCCCGGTAGCCTCGAAGCCGCCGTCCACCGACAGCATCTGTCCGGTGATGTAGCTGGCGCGGTCGCTGCACAGGAAGAAGATCGCCTCGGCGAGTTCTTCCTCGAGTCCATAGCGATTGAGCGGGATGGTATCGTGATAGTCAGCGCGGATCGCGGGTGTATGAACCGCTTTCGCCATTGCAGTATCGACCGGGCCGGGCGCGACCGCGTTGACGCGAATGCCGAGTGTCGCGAGTTCGACGGCGAACTGCTTGGTGAGATGGGCGAGGCCAGCCTTGCTGGTCCCGTATGCGGTGCGCAGCGTCGAGGCGCGAAGCGCCGAAATCGAGGTGATGTTCACGATTGCGCCGCCGCCGTTCTCGCGCATCAGCGGCGCGGCCGCCTGGGTGCAAAGGAACGGTCCGGTCAGGTTCACCGCCAGCACGCGGTCCCAGTCGGCTTGCGTGGTTTCGAGCAGCGGTTTGAAGATCGCGATACCGGCATTGTTGACCAGTGCGTCGAGCCGCCCGAAATGCTGGACCGCCTGCTTGAAAGCGGCGGCAACGGCGTCGGCGTCAGAGACGTCGCAATGGATCGCCAGCGTCGTGTCGGGTGCCGCGAGCGTCTTGAAGGTCTGCGCGAGCAGGTCCTTTTCGATGTCGAGCAGCGCGACATGCCAGCCGTCGGCCAGAAATCGCTTCGCTGCGGCCAGTCCAATGCCCCGCGCGGCGCCGGTCACCAGCGCGACCTTCTTGTGTCCCTTGGTCATGTCCCGTTCCGTTTCTTGATTGATGCCGTCAGAACTTCCCATGGCATTGACCATTTTTCACGGCTCATCACAACAGCCGCCCGCGCCTGTCGCGCGAATTGACTGTCTAACCCCTCACACAATCGACAAGAATGTTCAGGATACGTCACGCCATGTCTTCAAGCTTTGCAAAAAACGCGATCGTGCTCGGTCTGTTGTCCGCGATCGGCCCTTTCGCCATCGATATGTATCTCCCTGCGCTGCCGGCCATCGCGTCGGACTTGCAGGCATCCACCGCGGCCACGCAGATGACGCTGATGGCGTTTTTCGTGGCGTTCGGGGTGTGCCAGATCGTCTACGGGCCGGTCTCGGACATGGTGGGCCGCAAGCCGCCGCTTTATTTCGGAATCGTGGTCTTTGCGCTCGGCAGCATCGGCTGCGGTCTTGCGCCGAGCATCGCATGGCTGATCTTCTTCCGCTTCGTGCAGGGCCTCGGCGCGGCGGCGGTGATGGTGATCCCGCGCGCGGTGATCCGCGATCTGCATACCGGCGTCGATGCGACGCGCCTGATGTCGCTGGTGATGCTGGTGTTCAGCGTCTCGCCGATTCTGGCGCCGCTGGTCGGCAGCGGCCTGATCGTTCCGTTCGGCTGGCGCTCGGTGTTTGCTGCTGTCACCGCCGCCTCTATCCTCTCATTCCTGCTCGTCGCGTTCGTGCTGCCCGAAACGCGGCCGCCCGAAGAGCGGGTCGAGGTCAGCGTCCGCAGCGTGCTTGACGGCTTCGGCGAACTGTTCCGCGACTGGCGTTTCCTTGGGCTGACCTTCATCGGCGGCTTCGGCATGGCGAGCTTCTTCGCGTTCCTTGCCAGCTCGTCCTTCATCTATATGGGCCACTTCGGCCTGACGCCGACGCAGTACGGCCTGACGTTCTCGGTGAACGCCATCGGCTTCATCGGCGCCTCCCAGTTCAGTGCTTATCTGGCGTCGCGCTTCGGCATCACGCGCGTGGTCTCGGTGGCGGTAACTTGCTTCACAGTGGCGACGCTTGCCCTGTTCGCGGTGACGGCTGCCGGTGTCGACAGCCTCATTGTGCTCGTTGTGATGCTGTTCATCGCCAACGCCTGGCTGGGGCTCGTGATTCCCTCAACCATGGTGCTGTCGCTGGAAGATCATGGCCCGATCGCCGGCATGGCGTCGGCGCTGGGCGGTACGTTGCAGATGATCACGGGGGCCGTGATGATCGTCGTCGCCAGCGCTTTCTTCGACGGCACGGCGATGCCGATGGTGGCGACCATCGCGGTGTGCGCGGTTGCGGCCTTCATCCTGACGCGCATGACGTTGCGCTCCGGCAAGGCCGCGCCGCAGTTGGCGGAATAGCTTAGTCGGGGTCGCGCGATGCCAGTGCATCCGCGACCGCGGTGCGGATGTCCGCCACGGCGAACGGCTTAGTGATGACGTCGTGGACGATAGCTTCCAGTCCGGACGCGCGTTCGCGCTGATCGGCAAAGCCCGTCATCATGAGGACCGTTAGTCGCGGGAAGTCGCGTGCGACGGCCAGCGCCAGCGCGATGCCGTCCATCACAGGCATCTTGATGTCGGTGAGCAGAAGATCGAACGCGCCTTCTTCGCGCGTGAGGATTTCCAGCGCCTCGGCGCCGTCTTCCGCGGTGACGATCTCATGGCCATCCATGGCGATCGCCCGCGCCACAAGCAGGCGCATCGACTCTTCGTCGTCTGCGATCAGGACGCGCGACATTCAGGTTCCTCCGGACGCAATGTCCAGCTTGTGGAAGAACCTCACGGCAATTTCGCGGCCTTCCGCCGGCGGGGAGGCCAGCCGCGTCTTGAACCAGGCCTTCTCGCCGGGGTTGAGCGTTGGCTGCTCCAGCACGGCATTCCAGGCGTAGATGTCCGCACCCTTGGCGTCGCGCACGATGAATCGCAGCCGGGGAATCTCGACGGACTTGCGCGTGACATCGACGATCGCGCCTTCGATCAGCAGGACCGGCTTGTTGTTCACCGTCTCGGTGCTGATCCTGAGATCCTCAAAGGCGAGGCCGCGCAGGTTCACGCCCATGCCGATCATCTTGAAGAACGCCGCAGTCTGCGGCAGTACCCGCACCACGTCGGTGCGCCAGGCGGTCAGGCCGAACACCATCGCGCCGAGCGCCACGCAGACGGTCGGCAGTGTCAGAACGCCGGGCAGGGCCTTGGCCCAGTTCGCCGATTTCAGGAAGGGCGCGACGGAGGCGCCAAGTTTTTTGAACCGGGACGATTTGGCCGGAGCGGCCTCGGTCATCGCCTCCTGCCGGGCCAGTGCGGTCCAGTTCCCGTCTGCTTCGGTGGCTGGTTGCGTGGCCTCGGGTTCGGGCCATCCGGCGGAAATCGACGGGCTTTCGACATGCGGCGCATTGTCCTCGCGCCAGTCGTCTGCCGCATCGTTTTGCGGTCCAAAACCATCCTGCGGACGGGTATCGTCCATGTCGTTCCGGGACATGGCAGCGGTGGACGCGAGTTCCTGCGGCACCGCGAGCCAGACTTCCTGACACCGGGCGCACCGGACTCGGCGTCCGGCCTCGCTGAAATTGGCCGGATCGATCGCGTAGGATGTCGTACAATTGGGACAAACGATATGCATGGACGAATCGCCGGAGTGAACGCGTCTGGTGGAGTGGATTTGACATTCGCGATCCAGTGACCGCGAATCCGCATCGCGAATGTCAAATCCAAAGCTCCACCAGAAGCTTATGCTTGCTAGTGGTCCGTCGATTCCGGCATTCGCAAAGGTGCCCGCAGCGAGGGAATGCGAATGCCGGAATCGGACCACTAGATGCTATCCGGCGTCCGTTAACGAATCGGAAACCATAACGGCCTCAAAAGCGTTTATGGCGTCCGCCCCGGCGGTTGCCGGCTGATGGGGATGTCCGGAGACATCCCGCGCAGCGCGTCTCCATCGGTCATGTCGAACGGAGCTGAGATTGGTCCGGTTCGAAAATGTCGGTTTGCGTTACGGGCTCGGCCCGGAGGTTCTGCGCGACCTGACCTTCCAGATTCCTGCGCGCTCGTTCCAGTTTCTCACCGGACCGTCGGGTGCCGGCAAGACGTCGCTGCTGCGCATGCTGTTCCTGTCGCTGCGGCCGACGCGTGGTCTGGTCAATCTGTTCGGCAAGGACGTGTCGCTGCTCGACAAGGATGCGCGCGCCGAATTGCGTTCGCGGATCGGGATCGTGCTGCAGGACTTCCGGCTGCTCGATCACATGACAACCTATGAAAACGTCGCGCTGCCGTTCCGCGTGATGGGACGCAGCGAATCCAGCTACCGCAGGGAGGTCATCGACCTTCTCAATTGGGTCGGGCTCGGCAAGCGGATGGATGCGCTGCCGCCGATCCTGTCGGGCGGTGAGAAGCAGCGCGCCGCGATCGCGCGCGCGGTGATCGCCCGTCCGCAGTTGCTGCTGGCGGACGAGCCGACCGGCAACGTCGATCCGTCACTGGCGCGGCGGCTGCTCAGCCTTTTCATTCAATTGAACAAATCCGGCACCGCCGTCATCATCGCGACCCACGACATCGCGTTGATGGATCAATACGAGGCGCGGCGCATGGTGCTCCATGAATCGCGGCTGCACATCTATGATTGATGACCGCAAGATCATGATGGATCTGGGCGACAGCAAGTCGGAAGTCGCGGCGAGTGCGCGAAATCTGTCGCCAATCGTTCCGCGCGGCTCGATCGCCGGGCGCGCGCTGATCGCGGTCGTGGCCATCATGACGTATCTCGCCTCGATGACGACCGGTGCGGTGTTGCTGGTGCGGTCGTCGGCGGCCCAATGGCAATCCGACGTGTCCAGCGAATTGACGATCCAACTGCGGCCTTCGCCGGGGCGCGACATCGAGCGTGACATTCGCAGTGTCACCGAGGCGACGCGGACGCTGCCCGGCATTTTGGAAGTGCGCCCCTTCAGCAAGGACGAGTCGGCCAAACTTCTTGAGCCGTGGTTGGGCACCGGATTGTCGCTCAACGACCTGCCCGTTCCACGCGTCATTGTCGTGCGCATCGCGCCGGGGGCGACGCCGGATCTCGCGGCCATGCGCCGCAGCGTCGCGCAGGCGGCTCCATCCGCAACCATCGACGATCATCGCGCCTGGATCGAGCGGATGCGCTCGATGACCGGGGCCATCGTGCTGGCGGGCACCGGCATCCTTATTTTGGTGATCGTGGCGACGGTGATTTCGGTGTCGTTTGCCACCAGAGGTGCGATGGCCGCCAACCGGCCAATCGTCGAGGTGCTGCATTTCGTCGGTGCGCAGGATCGCTATATCGCCAACCGCTTCCTCCGCCATTTTCTGCGGCTGGGCCTGGAGGGCGGCCTGATCGGCGGGCTGGCCGCGATGCTGACCTTCGGCTTTTCGGAATCGATCGCGAGTTGGTTTTCCGGCACGCCGGTCGGCGATCAGTTCGCAGCGCTACTCGGGACATTCGCGTTGCCCGCTTCGGGCTATCTGGTGCTTGCCGCCCAGACCCTCCTGATTGCTGCTGTGACCGCATGGGCGTCGCGGCGGACACTTTTTGCAACCCTTGAGGAAATCGATTGAGCGCATTTTCGAGCGGGCAGGCATCGGCTAGAATGAAATCGACGCGTCAAAACATGGTGTTGGTGACGTTTGAGGCCACAGCCGCGCCGGATTTTGCGATAGACTGATGCAGGAACGGGTGGCACTCCATTGATGCGCCTGAGCGAGTTGAGATTGTCCGAGACCTCACACAGCCACGATGTCACGCCGACGCGCGGGCGCTTGCGCCACCGTGTGGTGATGCTTGCGGCTGCCGGCATCCTTCTGTTTATCGGGCTGGGCTTCGTCGATTTCCTGTCGCGGGTGCCGCCGGCCGAGGAAAAGCCGTCGCGCAATGCCGACGGCATCGTGGTTCTCACCGGCGGATCGTCGCGCGTCTCCGATGCGCTGGAATTGCTGTCGGCCGGCTATGGCCGCCGGCTGCTGATTTCCGGCGTGCATCCGACCAACGGCTACAGCGACATTCAGCGCACGCTGCCCGACAGCCAGCGCCTCTTGGCCTGCTGCGTGGATCTGGATCGTTCCGCGGTCAATACCCGGAGCAATGCGACCGAGACGCGGCGCTGGGCGACGGAGCGCGGCTTTCACTCGCTGATCGTGGTGACGTCGAACTATCACATGCCGCGTGCGATCGTTGAACTGTCCCACTCGATGCCCGATATCGAACTTGTTCCGTTTGCCGTGGTCGGCGAAAAGTGGCGCGAGGAGCCGTGGTGGACGAGTGGCGCGGCGTTGCGGCTCCTGCTATCGGAATACGCCAAGTATCTTTTTGCGCAGACGCGGGTTGCTTTCGGCGGCGTAGGGCAGGGCGGCATGCCGGAAATCGGCACGCCTCCATCGCCCTTAAAACCAGCCACCGCGTCCGCCAACTAGTAACTAGTGGTCCGGTTTTGACATTCGCATCCCACCTCAGCGGCACTCTTGCGAATGTCAGAACCAAAGGACCACTAGCAATTATTATTTTCTAGTGTCCTTTCGAATCCGACGTTCGCTTGGAGGGGCTGCAACATGAGGCGAACGTCGGATTCGGGACACTAGGCGAGTTTATGATGGTTTCGGTATTTCTGCGGTCGCTGCTCTACAATATCGTCTTCTATCTGAATCTGGCGTTCTGGGTGCTGCTCGGACTTCCGACCTACGCGATGCCGCGCTGGGGCATCGTCTGGATTGCAACGAACTGGGGGAAGACGAGCATCTGGTGGATGCGGATCATCTGCAATACCAAGGTTGAATACCGCGGCCTCGACAAAATCCCGAAAGGCCCGCTGATCGCCGCATCGAAGCATCAGTCGACCTGGGAAACCTTCGCCCTGCTGCAATTTTTCGATGAGCCGCTTTACATCCTGAAGCGCGAGTTGCTTTGGCTGCCGTTGTTCGGCTGGTATCTCAGCAAGGCCGGCATGATCGGCGTCAATCGCAAAGCCGGCGGACGCACATTGATCGACATCACCAAGCGCGCGGCCCGTGAAATCCAGCGCGGCCGTCAGCTGCTGATTTTTCCCGAGGGGACGCGGCGTGCTGTCGGTGCGCCACCCGACTACAAGAGCGGCGTCAGCCTGATCTATGGGGAGGCCGGTGTGCCGTGCATTCCGGTGGCGCTGAATTCAGGATTGTTCTGGCCGCGCCGGACCTTCATGCGTTACCCCGGAACCCTCGTCATCGAATTTCTGGATCCGATCCCGCCTGGCCTCAAACGTCAGGATTTCACCGCGCGCATGCAGGCCGCCATCGAGGAAGCGACCGACCGGCTGGTAAAGGCGGGACGCGAGGAGCAGGTGCGATTGATCGGCTTTTCCGCGCCGGTGGCCGCGTCCGTCCGGTCCTGAGTGGCAACCGATCAGATGTGACGATGCAGGGCGCCTTCGCCATGCAGCAGCGCTGCGAGACGATGCAGCGGCGCGTCGCGAACACCCTGCGCCTCCAGTGCGGTCACCGTGGCGATGACGTATTCGTCATTCGGTCCGTACGCGCCGTGCCCCTGGCGCACGAGCCGCAACTGTTCGTCCATCGTCAGCCGGCCTGCGTATTGATCGTGGCTGCGGTCGGCGACATAGGCAAGCGCGCTGACGCGCTGGCGGGCGTCGCCCTGAAGCCAGACCGAACGCATCACTTCGCGGTAGACCCCCGTCACCTGCTCGCGCTCGCGCAGATAGGCGACGGTTGCTTTTCTTTCAGTTGCTGCCACCCGGAACGCGACGCCCTGACAGGCGCCGCCGCGATCGAGCCCCAGGACCAGTCCGGGTTTTTCCGGCGTGCCGCGATGAACCATCGAATAGATGCAGAGCGAGCGATGTTCGCCGATCAGCCGCGCTGGCTTCTGTTCGAGAAACGCGAAGCCCGGCTTCCAGATCAGCGATCCGTAGCCGAACACCCACAGGTCGCCCTCGGGAAATTCCGATTCTGAAAGGGTTTTTGCGGCCATGATTACGTTACCTGATAGATGACGCCTATCAGTCTGCTTCCGTAGGTGCAACCGAAGGACGTCCAACCATCTGGACTCCAAAGGGATTTGCGCGAAAGTGCATCTTTCAATTGCCCGATTCCTCTGATTTAGCTCGCGTTATGCAGACATCCCCCATCATTCCCCGGCGCCGCCTCTGGCCCGTTTTCGTAATGCCGGTTCTGGTCCTCGCCGCAGCCGCGGCATGGAGCGGGTTCTGGTTCTATGCCGCCTCCCATGTCGACGAGAAATTCGAGGAATGGCGCACGCGCGAAGCGAAATCCGGCCGCGCCTATGAGTGCGCCAGCCGCTCGGTTACGGGCTTTCCGTTCCGCATGGAGGTACGTTGCGAAAGTCCGGTGGTAACGCTGACATCGCAGACCGCCGATCAAACGCAGCTCACTGCGCGGTTGAAGGACATTCTGGTCGTCGCGCAGGTTTACGATCCGACCAAGATCATTGCTGAATTCACCGGACCGGCGACCGTCGCGGGCAGAGGAGAGGCTCCGTCCTTCGTTGCGGGCTGGACCACGGGCCGCGCCAGCGCTTCCGGTCTGCCCACGCCGCAACGCGTCTCGCTGGTGTTCGACGATCCGGCGCTCGATCGCATGAACGGTTCTGCGCAGACACCTTTGTTGCGTGCAAAACATCTCGAACTGCATACGCGTCTGCTGGAAGGCTCGCTGTCGAACAATCCGGTGGTGGAAACGGCGTTTCTGGTGACGGCGGGAAGCCTGCAGGGGTTGCATCCGATTCTCGTTGAGCCGTTCGACGCGGACATCCGCGCGATGTTGCGCGGCCTGAAGGACTTCGCACCGAAACCCTGGCCGGAGCGCTTCCGCGAAATTCAGGCCGCCGGTGGCCGCCTCGATTTCACCCAGTCGCGCGTGCAGCAGGGCGAGACCATCGCGGTTGCCGCGGGTTCGCTCGCCCTGACGCCGACGGGCTATCTCGACGGCGAGCTGACGATGACGGTTGCGGGGATCGAGCGGGTGGTGTCGCAACTCGGCATCGACAAGCTGTTGATGGACGGCGTGCCGCAATCGACCGTCGATCGCATCGCGCCCGGCGTCAGCGCGCAGGACGTCAACAAGGTGATCGGCGCGCTCGACCGGATGATTCCGGGATTAGGCAATGTCGCACGCAAGAATGCCAATGCCGGTGTGGTTACAGGCATCAACCTGCTTGGTCAGGCCTCGACGCTGGAAGGCAAGCCGGCGCGGGCGTTTCCGCTGAAATTCACTGAAGGCGTGATTTCTATCGGTCCCTTGCGGATCGCACAGACCGCACCGCTGTTTTGACGGCTACTTCCCGTCGGGTTTCGGCAAATTCGCGTGCTTGCGGCCGAAGTCGGGATCGGCGGTTTCCTGACCGAGGCTGACGATGCCGCGGCGGATCGCGCGGGTGCGGGTGAAGTGATCGAACAGCGCTTCGCCGTCGCCGCGGCGGATCGCGCGGGTGAGCTTCGAGAGGTCTTCCTGAAACGCGCCGAGCATCTCCAGCACGGCATCCTTGTTGGCGAGAAACACGTCGCGCCACATGGTCGGGTCCGACGCTGCGATGCGGGTGAAATCGCGGAAACCGCCCGCCGAAAACTTCAGCACCTCTGCCTGTGTCACGTCTTCCAGTTCATCGGCGGTGCCGACGATGGTGTAGGCGATCAGATGCGGCAGATGGCTGGTGACGGCGAGCACGAGGTCATGATGGTCGGCCCCCATGGTTTCGACATTGGCGCCAAGCGCGCGCCAGAATTCCGCGAGCTTCTCGACGGCAGCCGGATCGGCCTTCGGCGGCGGCGTCAGGATGCACCAGCGGTTGATGAACAGTTCGGCGAAGCCTGAATCGGGGCCGGAATGTTCGGTGCCCGCTACAGGATGCGCCGGAATGAAATGGACGGTCTTCGGCAGATGAGCGGCCATGTCCCGCAGCACCATGCCTTTGACGGAGCCGACATCGGAGACGATTGCGCCTGGTTTGAGATGCGGCGCAATTTCCTCCGCGACCGGCCCGCAGGCGCCGACCGGGATGGACAGTATGACGAGGTCAGCGTCCTTCACTGCCTCCGCGTTTGTGTCCACCACGCGATCGACGATACCGAGTTCCTGCACGCGCGCGCGGGTCGCCGGCGAGCGCGCGGTGGCCACGATCTCGCCTGCAAGCCCCTGGGCGCGTGCCGCACGCGCAATCGAGCCGCCGATCAGGCCGAAGCCGATCAGCGCGATTCGCCCGAATAGTGGTTGCGCGTTCACTTCTGCCCCATGAATTCGGCGAGTGCGACGACCACAAGCCGGTTGGCTTCCTCGGTGCCCACGGTCATGCGCAGCGCATGCGGCAGCTTGTAGTTTTTCAGCGCGCGCAGGATCAGGCCGCGCTTGGTCAGGAATGCATCGGCGTCCTCTGCGGTCTTGCCCTTTTCCTGCGGGAAGTGGATCAGAATGAAGTTCGCAACGCTCGGCGTCACCTCAAGTCCGAGCTTGCCGACCTCTTCGGTGAGCCATGTGCGCCACGTGTCGTTGTGCACGCGGGATCGGTTCTGGTGTTCGGCGTCTTCCAGCGATGCGATCGCTGCTTCCGACGCTGCCGTCGAGACGTTGAACGGGCCACGAATGCGATTGACGGCATCGATGATGTTGGCCGGCCCGTACATCCAGCCGACGCGCAGTGACGCGAGCCCGTGAATCTTCGAGAAGGTGCGCGTCATCACCGTGTTGTCGTGGGTGGCGACCATTTCGATGCCGGCTTCATAGTCGTTGCGCGAGACATACTCGGAATACGCAGCGTCGATCACCAGCAGTACATGCGATGGCAATCCGGCGCGCAGCCGCTTGACCTCGTCGAACGGCACATAGGTGCCGGTCGGGTTGTTCGGATTGGCGAGCCAGACCATCTTGGTGCGCGGCGTCACGAGATTCAGGATCGCATCGACGTCGGCGGTGAAGTTCTTCTCCGGCGCGATCACATTGATGGCGCCGTTCGCCATGGTGGCGATCGGATAGACGAGAAAGCCGTGGGTGGTGTGGATAGCCTCGTCGCCGGGGCCGAGATAGGTGTTGGCAAGATAATTGAGAAGTTCGTCCGAGCCCGCGCCGCAGATGATGCGGTCAGGATCGAGGCCGAAGGTGCGTCCGATGGTTTCACGCAGCGCGCGCGAGGTGCCCTCCGGATAGTCTTCCAGATGATCGGCTGCAGCCTTGTAGGCCGCGATGGCCTTCGGCGACGGCCCGAGCGGGGTCTCGTTCGCGGACAGCTTGAACACGCGGCCGCTCAGCCCGGCGCCGCTTTTGCCCGGCGTGTAGGGTGCAATATCGAGAATGCCCGGCTTCGGCACTGGACGTGACATCAACTCAACTCCGAAAGAAAAGACTATTTGGACGCAGTGGTCGGCGGCACCGTATAGCGCGTTGCATGGCTTCCGACGAGGGCCGATGAACGCACGGAAGCCCCTGCGGCGACCAGCGCAGCGGTGATCTTGTCGAGGCCGCCCGGGCCCGGAACCGAGATCAGCAGGGCTGCACCGTCGGAGGCGGTGTCGGGAACGGCGATAATTTCGGAGAACGGCGACAGCGCGCGCGCCACATCCGCGCTCCAGCCGGAGACGCGAACGCTCCACATCTCGACTTCGGTGACCATGGCATCGGCGGCGACGCGCGAGACCACGAACACCGGCAACGCGGCGGGATGATCGGCGCGCTCGACGAATGGCAATCGCGCGATGATCTTCGGGGCGGCTGCAGGCTCCAGCGCGATCCACCACGGCGAGCGGCTGCTGATCGCCGAGATCAGCGCCAGATCGCCCTTGGATTTCGCCACGGCTTCGACCGCGGCCTCGGCATTGAAGTGCGCGAGAAACGGAACGGTGAACCCGAAATGAAATCGCGCCGAATCCCGCATCGCGGATTCGCCGACGGACAGATCGGCGTGCACCGAGAACGGCGACTGCACATAAGTGAACGTCGAGATGATGACGCGCCAGATGCTCTCGACGGTGTCGAGCGGCAGGATGCCGCGATGGCGCTGCGCCAGGCGGCGCATCATGTCGGCCTCGCGCGCGGGCCGGAAAGCCGAACCGACTTCCTGCGTCTTCTTCACCGAGATGAGGCGGTCGATGATGTCACCGCGCTGCATCAGCAGACCATGCACCTGCTCATCGATGGAATCGATTTCGCGGCGCAGGTCCTGCAGTGACGGCGGTTGCTTGGTCATCGGTTCAACTTGGGTCCGAACGCTGCTGGCGGCGCAAAGGCCGCCTGGAATTGATCGAAAACGGGATAGGTGACGGGCGCATTGATAGGCAGGAGAGCGCCTGAAAGCAAAGAAAACATTGGCAATTCCAGCCTCAAACCGTGGCAGGGACAGTCCGCGCTTTCGCGGTGCAGCTTGACGAAAAGGCCGTTCGTGATTAGTAACTTAGCTATTCCGTGGTCATTTGAGCCGGCCGGCTTGCAGCCACGTTAAACAACTCGCTAAACAGGCCGGGGACATAAGTGATCCCGGCCGAACCTCGTTTCAGGCCGGGTTTTTTGTGGCCTGATTTCCGATGTTGGTCTCGCGACCTTCTGAGGAGGCCAGTAGCAAGATGGTTAATGTCAAACCGTTGAAGAGTGGTGATACGGCGTCTACCGAGCGCGCGCACGAGGCGGATCATCCGTCGTCGCTGGTCGCGCAATTCGGTGCGGACAAGCCGCTGCGGCTGGACTGCGGCATCGATCTCGCGCCGTTCCAGATTGCCTATCAGGCCTACGGCCAGCTCAATGCGGATCGCTCCAACGCCATTCTGATCTGCCATGCGCTGACCGGGGATCAGCATGTCGCGAATGTGCATCCGGTCACCGGCAAGCCCGGTTGGTGGGAAACGCTGGTTGGCCCCGGCAAGCCGATCGACACGGATCGCTACTACGTCGTGTGCGCCAACGTGGTTGGCGGCTGCATGGGTTCGACCGGTCCGTCATCGACAAATCCTGCGACCGGTAAACTGTGGGGCCTCGATTTCCCTGTCATCACCATTCCCGACATGGTGCGGGCGCAGGCGATGCTGCTCGATCATCTCGGCATCGAGAAACTGTTCGCTGTCGTCGGTGGATCGATGGGCGGCATGCAGGCGCTGCAATGGACCGCGGCCTATCCGGAGCGCGTGTTTTCCGCGCTGGCGGTGGCGTGCAGCACGCGGCATTCCGCGCAGAACATCGCGTTCCATGAGCTTGGCCGTCAGGCGGTGATGGCCGATCCGGATTGGCGCGGCGGGCGCTATTTCGAGGACGACGCCCATCCGCGCCGCGGGCTCGGTGTCGCCCGCATGGCCGCGCATATCACGTATCTGTCCGACGCCGCCTTGCATCGCAAGTTCGGCCGGCGTTTGCAGGATCGTGAGGTTCCGACCTTCTCATTTGACGCCGACTTCGAAGTGGAAAGCTATCTGCGCCATCAGGGCTCGTCGTTCGTCGAGCGGTTCGACGCCAACAGCTATCTCTACCTGACACGCGCGATGGATTATTTCGACATCGCTGCCGACCATGACGGCGTGCTGGCGGAAGCCTGGCGCGGTACGCGCACGCGCTTTTGCGTGGTGTCGTTCACCAGCGACTGGCTGTTTCCGACGTCGGAATCGCGCGCGGTCGTGCATGCGCTCAATGCCGGCAGCGCGCGAGTGTCGTTCGCGGAAATCGAGACCGACCGGGGACACGATGCGTTCCTGCTCGATGTGCCTGAGTTCATTGAAATCTCGCGCGCATTTCTGGAATCGGCCGCGTCGGCGCACGGCCTGACCTCGGCGAGCCGGTAGGAGCGCGATCATGACGATCCAGGATCAAGCGTTTCGCCAGACCGCGGTTCTTCCCGTCACCGAGAACGGCTATCGCGCGGACCATCTGCTGGTCGCACAGATGGTCGAGCCCGGCTCAAGGGTGCTCGACGTCGGCTGCGGCGAGGGCGATCTGCTGCGGCTGCTGGAGACGCGCGGCGTCGACGGGCGTGGCATCGAACTGTCGCGCGAGGGGGTGAATCGCTGCGTCGCCAAGGGACTCGCGGTGGTGCAGGGCGACGCCGACACCGATCTGATCAACTATCCCGACGATGCGTTCGACTACGTGATCCTGTCGCAGACCTTGCAGGCGACCCGCCAGCCGCGCGTGGTGCTGGAAAACCTGCTGCGCATCGGCCACCGCGCCATCGTGTCGTTTCCGAATTTCGGGCACTGGAAAATGCGGCTCCAGTTGCTTGTGAAAGGCCAGATGCCGCGCACCGACAACCTGCCAGCGACGTGGTACGACACGCCGAACATCCATTTCTGCACCATCAAGGATTTCGTCCAGCTCTGCGACGAGATCAACGTCAAGATGGAGCGTGCCGTCGCGCTCGATCTTTATGGCCGGCCGCTGCGGCTCAACGCGCCATGGTGGTTCTGGAACATGTTCGGCGAGCAGGGTGTCTTCCTACTCACGCGCCGCGATTAATATTCACGGCTCCAATGTGGCCGTGTATGTTCGCATTCTCGCCACGAAATCTTCCCGCTATCGCCGCGAAATGACTCCGCGGGGCGCCTTATCGCGTCTTGCTCCCGTCACACCGACCCGTTTTGTGCGCTGCAGTATGTCGTTCGCGTGCGAACGATGGGGCACAGGGGTGTCACGGGGACTATTGGATGACTGTATTGCGTAAATTTCGCCTGCCACTTCGAGGCGCCGCGCTGGCGCTATGTTCGGTGGCAATCGTCGCAATGGCGACACCGGCTTCGGCGAGGCCACATCACGGCGCAAGCCGGCACTATCACGCCCACCATTCCAAGCATCACGCCAAAAAGCACTATAGCCACCGCACTCGCCATCACGCGCGGCGCGGCCGTTCCGTCAAAGCGGCGCCGGTCGAAAATTCGACCTCGCAGGGTTTCGGTGGCTTCGGCGGATCGAACCTTGTTGCCGAAGCGCGGCGGTACATCGGCAGCGGGAATCCCACGAGCCGGGCCAGTCTGTGGTGCGCGCGCTTCATGAACATGGTTCTCGAGAAGTCCGGGCACAAAGGCACCGGTTCGGACATGGCGCGTTCGTTCGCGAGCTACGGCCAGCGCATCTCCGGCCCGCAGGTCGGCGCCATTGCGGTCATGTCACGTGGCCGCCGCGGCGGCCATGTCGGGGTCGTTAGCGGCATCGATGCCAAGGGCAATCCGATCGTGATCTCCGGCAACCACGGCCGCCGTGTTGCCGAGGCAAGCTATTCGCGCGGGCGCATCTACGCCTACGTCATGCCGTCGAGCTGATAAGCTCAGTTACCGTATCGCCGGTGGCAATGCTGCCTCCGGCGATCACCTCGGCATAGACGCCGCAATCGGCGTGATCGAACGTCTGCATCAATGCGTGCGGGATATTCATATCGCGTTCGGCGGTGACCGGATCGACATTGACGGCGGCGCAGCGCACGATCCGCTTGATCACCTTCAGCTGTACGCTGCCGATGGTCAGTTCTTTCCCGAGCAGATCGAATTCATGCCACGCGGGCCAGCCGTTGACATAGAGATTGCCGCGAAAGCGCAGCGGGTGAACCGGCTGCCCGACGACGGTTTCGATCGCCGCCACGCTGGCCAGATTGATGATCGACACGACCTTAGCGGCTACATCGGAGAAGCTGTGGCCGGGAGCCGCGAGGATCTTCGGCGGTCCCTTCAACTCGGGCGCAAAATTCTCCTTGAAAAAGGTCTCGATGGCGGCGCGGCCCTCCTGCGTTTCGAGATCGCCGCGCACGGCCTCCGCGCCGTTGGCGTGGATGGTCAGGATGTTGCTGGCGTCGTCATACCGGGTCTGAAGTCCCGCGAGACTTTCATTGCGCATCAGCATCAGGAAACGGCTTTTCGGAAAGTACTTCGGATCGGCCGGGGCGAAACCGCTCGGGCCGTTCTCGATGGCGTAGCGCCGGTCGGCTGGCAGCGTCTGGCCTTCACGCAGGGTGACGCTGGGGAGCGCTTCCGGTGACAGGCCTTTGACGGGATAGCGATAGATACCGTTAACGGTGACTGCGGGGGTTCCGTGCATGTGGTTTTCTAGGGCATGATTTTGTCCCGCGCTACCCGGCGATTTCGAGGGGCAGGCCTCTTTCCGAATCCGGACCAAGTTCCCACATGAGGACCAAGCCGGCCGTGGCGCCGGCGACATCTCCGCCCCGGCCGAGCCATCGGTGCCGGGAGGGCGGAAACCCATTGAAGATGCTAAAATCCGTGCCTTCGGGGCGGATATGGCAGGCTGAGGGAAACCGAATGAACATTGAGAAATACACCGACCGCGTGAAGGGATTCATCCAGTCGGCGCAGACATTGGCCGTGCGTGAGGGCCATCAGCAATTCACGCCCCTGCACATCCTGAAAGTGTTGCTCGACGACAGCGAAGGTCTGGCCGGCGGCCTGATCGATCGCTCGGGCGGGAATTCGCGCGCGATCCTGAAAGCCACCGAGGATGCGTTGGGCAAGATGCCAAAAGTGTCTGGTGGAGGCGCAGGGCAGGTGTATCTGGCCCCGGCGACCGCGCGCGCCTTCGACGCCGCCGAGCAGGCCGCCGACAAGGCCGGCGACAGTTTCGTCACCGTGGAGCGGCTGTTGCTGGCGCTCGCGCTCGACAAGGACAGCGAGGCGGGCACCCTGCTCGCGAAAGGCGGCGTCACGCCGCAAAATCTCAACGCCGCCATCAATGCACTGCGCAAGGGCCGCACCGCCGATAGCGCGTCGGCGGAAAACGCCTACGATGCGCTGAAGAAATATGCCCGCGACCTCACTCAGGCCGCGCGCGACGGCAAGCTCGATCCGGTGATCGGCCGCGACGAGGAAATCCGCCGCACGATTCAGGTTCTGTCACGCCGCACCAAGAACAACCCGGTGCTGATCGGCGAGCCCGGCGTCGGCAAGACCGCCATCGTCGAAGGTCTTGCGCTGCGCATCATCAACGGCGATGTGCCCGAGAGCCTCAAGGACAAGATGGTCCTGTCGCTCGATCTCGGCGCGCTGATCGCCGGTGCGAAGTATCGCGGCGAGTTCGAGGAGCGGCTGAAGGCCGTGCTCTCCGAGGTCACCGGTTCCGATGGTCAGATCATCCTGTTCATCGACGAGATGCACACGCTGGTCGGCGCGGGCAAGGCCGACGGCGCGATGGATGCGTCGAACCTGCTCAAGCCCGCTCTGGCGCGCGGCGAACTGCATTGCATCGGCGCGACCACGCTCGATGAATACCGCAAGCATGTGGAAAAGGACGCGGCGCTCGCCCGCCGTTTTCAGCCGGTGTTCGTCAGCGAACCGAGCGTCGAGGATGCGGTGTCGATCCTGCGTGGTCTGAAAGAGAAGTACGAGCTGCATCACGGTGTCCGCATCACGGACTCCGCGATCGTGGCTGCCGCGACGCTGTCGAACCGCTACATCACCGACCGCTTTCTGCCCGACAAGGCCATCGACCTGATCGACGAGGCCGCGGCGCGGCTGAAGATGCAGATCGATTCCAAGCCGGAAGAGCTCGACAATATCGACCGCGAGATCGTGCGGTTGAAGATCGAGCAGGAGGCGCTGAAGAAGGAAACAGACTCGGCCTCAAAAGATCGCCTGCAGCGACTGGAGAAGGAACTTGTCGAGCTCGAAGAGAAGGGCAACGCGCTGACTGCGAAGTGGCAGTCGGAGCGCGACAAGCTGTCCGATGCCCAGAAGGTCAAAAGCGAACTGGAGCAGGCGCGTCAGGAACTCGCCGACGCGCAGCGGCGCGGCGAATTCCAGAAGGCGGGCGAGCTGGCCTATGGCCGCATTCCCGATCTCGAAAAGCGGCTGAAGGCGCTCGAGGAGAGCGAGAAGGCCGGCAATATCGTGCTCGAGGAAGCGGTGACGGCCAGCCACGTCGCGCAGGTGGTGTCGCGCTGGACCGGCATTCCGGTCGACAAGATGCTCGAGGGCGAACGCGAGAAGCTGCTCAAGATGGAGCTGCAGCTTGCGCAGCGCGTGATCGGCCAGGCCGAAGCGGTGACGGCGGTGTCCACCGCGGTGCGGCGTTCGCGCGCCGGATTGCAGGATCCCAACCGTCCGATCGGCTCGTTCATGTTCCTTGGCCCCACCGGCGTCGGCAAGACCGAGCTGACCAAGGCGCTCGCCGAATATCTGTTCGACGACGAGACCGCTTTGGTGCGCATGGACATGTCCGAATATATGGAGAAGCATTCGGTCGCGCGGCTGATCGGCGCGCCTCCGGGCTATGTCGGCTATGACGAGGGCGGCGCGCTCACCGAAGCGGTGCGTCGTCGTCCGTATCAGGTTGTGCTGTTCGACGAGATCGAGAAGGCGCATCCCGATGTGTTCAACGTGTTGCTGCAGGTGCTCGACGACGGCCGCCTGACCGACGGTCAGGGCCGCACCGTCGATTTCCGCAACACGCTGATCATCATGACCTCGAATCTTGGTTCGGAGTATCTGGTGAGTCAGGCCGAGGGCGAGGATACGGCCGCGGTGCGCGATCAGGTCATGGCCATCGTGCGCTCGAGCTTCCGTCCGGAATTCCTCAACCGCGTCGACGAGATCATCTTGTTCCACCGATTGCAGCGAACTGAGATGGGCCGCATCGTCGACATCCAGATGCAACGGCTGTCGAAGCTCTTGGCGGATCGCAAGATCACGCTGACGCTGGATGACAAGGCGCGCGACTGGCTGGCTGCGAAGGGATGGGATCCGGCTTACGGCGCACGGCCCCTGAAGCGTGCGATCCAGCGCGCCGTGCAGGACCCGCTGGCGGAGATGATTCTGGCTGGCCGTGTCCATGACGGCGAAACCGTTGCGGTTTCGGCCGGCGATGGCGGCCTGACCTTCAACGGTCAGCTCGCCAAGATCGATGCCGAGGCGCCGCCGGTGCCGAAGAGCAAGCTGAACTAAGAAACAAAAAGCCGGGCAACATGCCCGGCTTTTTTTATCAGCATCTGCGCCGATTATTTTTTCTTCAGCGTGTAGATCGCGTTTTCGATGTCGGATGACACATAGATCGTTCCCGATGCGCCGACGCCGACGCCGGTCGGAATGTTCGTCGGCAAGGTTCCCGCAGCACCCGCAAGCCCGATCGGCAGGTTGCCGGCGAGTTCGGTGACGGTGCCGGTCTGCGGATCGATCGAGATCACGCGCTTGGCACCGACCTCCGCGACGATCAGCTTGCCGTCCGGCGCCAGCGCGATGCCTTCCGGACCTTTCAGATCCTTGGCGACGACGCTCTTGGCGCCGCTCGCGACATCGACCTTCGACACCAGCCCCGCAAACGCTTCCGTCACATAGGCGGTGTTGTCGTTCGCAGCGACAAGGCCAACCGGACCGGCCAGATCGCTGGCGATCGTTTTGCGGTCCTTGCCGTGCTCGCTGCTGGCGCGCACCAGCGATTTCGTGCCGAGTTCATTGACCAGGATACTGCCGTCGCCGAGGCGGACTGCGTCGTGCGGAGCCGTGAAGCCGTGCAGCATTTCCACGGTCTTGCCGGTCTTACGGTCGATCAGTTGCACCGTGCCGGTGAACCAGCTCGACAGCAGAACGAAATCGCCTTTCGCCGTCGCGCTCATCGGATATTCCAGCGTGACGCCCTCGGCGTGCATGCGCGCCGGTTCGCTGACCTTGCCGGTAGAGCCGTCAACGGTGCGATAGGCAAAAACGTCGGCGACGTAGACCGTGTCCGTGCCGTTGTCGCTCACGACGCCGATGCCGCCGGGCAGCGAGAGTTGCCCGATGATGACCTGCTTGGCGGCGCCGGTTTCGGGATCGATCTCCTGAATGCCGTTATCGGCCATGTTGGACACGAAGATGCGGTCGTTTCCGTCGATGGCGAGATTGTCGAGCGCAGGCTTGAGCTGGGCCGTGACCTTCTTCGTGCCGGTCTTCGGATCGACCTTCACGAGCTGGCCGAGTGCGGTGTCCACCACCCAGAGATTGCCCTTCGAATCGAAGTTCACCGCGGCCGGAACCTTGAAGCCTTCGGCGACGACGGCGAACTCGCCCTTGTCGACATCGACCTTCACGACCTGGCCTTTGAACCAGAGCGGCCCGTACAGCCTGTCGTCGGGACCGAATTCGAATCCGTTCAGACCGCCCATCTTCTCCATGATCTTGCGCGGAGGTTTCGCGCCCTCAATGTCGATTTCGTAAAGCGCGTCGCCAAGGAACACCTGCGTGGCGTACAGCCGGCCATCCTTGCGGAACGCCAGCGAATTGATTCCGGGCAGGCCGGACGCGAGTTTCCTGATCGGGCCGTCGCCCTTGCGCGCGTAGAGATCGCCGGTGAGGAATCCGGTCCACGCCATGGTGCCGTCGGGCGCAAGGGCGATGTCGTCCGCCATGCCGCCGTCTGCGGTGGAGATCGAAATTTTCGCCGTGCCGGCGTTGCGGTCGACTTCGTAAAGCGCGGCACCGGCGACGCTGCCCGCGAACAGCCGCCCGCTCTTGTCGATGCCGAGCCCATGCACGCCGTGGAATGCCGAACCCGGCACCAGCTTCGTCACCTCGTAGGCTTGCGCGAAGGCTGCGGTGGCGGCGCCGACCGCGAGCGCGGCAATTGTCGTGCACACGACGAACCGATGTCTCATGACCGAACCTCCCGGCGTTTACGTATGATTTTTATGCGGGGAGTATTTGTCGGTGCGCCTTGCTTGGCAACGGAAACCGACATTGCAACGCACGCGACATCAACCGCGCAGCGCGGCGCTGTTTTAAACATCGAGAAATTTTGTCGTGAAACTTAACCGTCGTGAAATCAGCGGTCGTTTGCCTGCGCCGTCTTCTGGCCCTTGGCGGCCTGCGGCTGCGGACGTGTGCCGCCCGGGCGGCTGTTGATCATGCCGTCGAGCCGGTCGCGTTCGGTCTCAAAGCTCGCCAGCATCGGACCATCGAGCGAACGTCCGCGCGGCAGCTTGATGCGCATCGGATCGACGAAGCGGCCGTTGACCAGAATTTCGTAGTGCACATGCGCGCCGGTGGAGAGGCCGGTCGATCCGACGAAGCCGATCACCTGGCCCTGCCGCACGCGCTTGCCGGGCTCCATGCCCTTGGCGAAAGCGGTCATGTGGCCATAGGCGGTTTCATATCCGTTGGGATGCTTGACGCGGATATATTTGCCGTAGCCGCCTTCCCAGCCGGCTTTCTCGACGGTGCCGTTGCCGGATGCGAAGATCGGTGTGCCGTAGGGCGCGGCCCAGTCCACGCCGGTGTGCATCTTGGTATAGCCGAGGATGGGGTGACGGCGGCCGCCGAAGCCGGAGCGCATGATCGCGTTGTTGACGGGTTTGCGGACCAGGAACTTCTTCGCGCTCTTACCGGTCTCGTCATAGTAATCGACGATGGAATCGTCGGGCGCCTGGAAGCGGTAGTATTTCTTGGTTTCGCCGCCGACGGTGAGGGCGGCGTACAGCAC
This sequence comes from Afipia massiliensis, assembly GCF_014203115.1. GTDB lineage: Bacteria > Pseudomonadota > Alphaproteobacteria > Rhizobiales > Xanthobacteraceae > Afipia > Afipia massiliensis. The sequence goes on from NZ_JACHIJ010000003.1 coordinate 707,360, forward strand.
TTCGGTTTTTTCGGTGTTGACCGGAGCTTCGTCTTCGCCGGCGAAGAACACTTCGAACGAGTCGCCGGCCTGCACCTTGCGCTGGAAGTCGACGTCGTAGGAGTAGATGCGGATCATGTCCTCGATGACGGTGGCCGGGACCTTGTTGCGCATCGCGGTCTCGTAGATGCTCTGATAGAGCCGCACGCCGGTGCCGTCATCCTCGTCATCGTCGTCGCTGGCATTGGCGGTTTCCGTCACGCTGTTGAAACTCTGGACGTCGACGGCGACATATTTGCCGAGATCCGACAGGGCGGCGACCGCTTCGATGGTGGTTTCGTTGGCGACGATGACGCGGACCGGCTGCTGGCGCTGAAGTCCCGGACCGGTGCCGGCCATCATGATGCGCAGCTTCTGGCCTTCCTTCAGGCCGCCGTCGCGGCCGCGCGCGCCGAGATTGTTGGCGATCGCCAGCGCTTCGCCGGGGCTGGCTCCCATTTCACGCAGGATGGTCTGGACGGTTTCGCCCTTCTTGACGATGTGAATGCGTTCGCTTGAAGGGTTGCCGCCGGTGATCTGTTCCTTGGTCTTCGGCAGCAGGGTGACGTTTTCCGGCACCACGCGGGCCTCGAAGCCGGCATACGGATCGGGCGTGCCTTCCGCGGCGTAGGCCATCTTGAGATCGGCCGGGTTGCTCGATGCATATTTGACGGCGCTGTTGCCGCGCCAGTTCGATGCATCGCGCACCCGCAGCAGCACCTCGTCGATTGCGACGTTGGCTGCAATCTTGGCGCGAGGCAGCACCGAGGCGAGGTCGCGCGTCACAAACGAGACTTCGGCATCCGGCTCGGCGGCATTGGGATTCTGCGAATCGTCGCCTTCCGCGGGCGCCGCTGTGCCGACATCGGTCAGCATGCGCTGGGCGTTAAAGGCGGGAATCTTGGAGGAGAGGTCGCTGGTCGTCAGCGACAGGTTGCCCGCGATACGGACGAACGGGCGCACCTTCATGACGTCGCGGTTGCCGGCGCGGGCAACGGTGGAAACGCGAATGACCTGGCGGGCGGCTGCCGATTCGCTCGGCGGCGGAAGGCGATCGCTCTTGCGGGCGACGGCCCCCTTGTCATTGGCGCCAAACGCGCCGCGCAGCGCGCCTTCGACCCGCTCGGGGACCTTGGCAAATGTCATTTCGCCATCGAGCGACGCAAAAACGGCGCCGCCGATCAGAGCCGCGCCGCACAGACCAGTGAGAATCGTTCCGCTGAACCACTGCACGGAGACACGGCGGCGGTCGATGACCGCGGCTTCCGACCCGTCGACGGATAGCGGGGGCTCATGACCGAGATCAATGATCCCGGCACGCCCATAGTGTCCCCCGCGTGACGTCCCGTGGTTCAAAACTGCCGTCCCCCAAGTCTTGTCTTAGTCTCTCAGATCTCAGCACTCAAACGAAACGCCACTCAACGAACTGCCAGTGTGCCTTCGTCCAGCTCATGGCGCCCCGGGTGGGTTGCCGATCGAGCCACAAGCGCCTGGTTGTCTTTCCGTCACCGATATTCGCCGTACGCCAAAGTACTGGCGAGACCTGCCGAACGTCGATGCCGTGCAACTCTTCGATGTTTTCGATCCCCAGGATGATTATTCGATCCCAAGCTTGATCCAAAGTTCGGCGACAATCCTACATCATCTCCGAATCTTCGAACCGGCCGGCCGAAACTATACTTCTATTCGCCCGGCCAGGGCATGTTTCCTGTGCAGAACGTCGCAGGAATGTGGCTCTAGTACGGCGTGAAGGCCCGATAAAATGGGGACTTCTTCGCGTTGCAAAATTTCTTCGGTGCAGTGCGACGGATTTTTGACAAGGGCGTTGACAACCTTCGAAAGCCTGCCCTATAAGACGGCCACTGAGCGCGGCGGCGCCGGGGCCCAACGGCCCGGGCGATTGTCTGTGTCTCACAAGCTCCTCACCTTGAAGAGTGAAACATCAACCGATATATGTCGGTTGAGAATTTGCTTTCGAGGTAAGGTTGCCGGGTGGTCTAGGAATAGATGCTTGGCAAATCTTCTTCTTCAGGAAGGTTCGCTGATTTCTTCGAAAGAAAAAATCGCCGGATAATCTGAAAAAAGAGATTGCTTCCTTCTTCGGGAGGGTCTACTGGTTCGCTCCCTTCGGGGCGCTGGCATCCTACGGGGTGCCGCCTGATGACCTTCACTTTGGAAGATCAGAACGAGATTTTCTCCCTTACGGGGAGGGCGACGCTTCTGCGTCGGGTTGTTTGACAAGTAAAGATGAAGAAAGAGAAACGTGGACGGCGGAGTCCTTGCGGGTCTCGATCACGAGAAAGCTTCGGCTTTCAAAGGGTTGGGGCCGGACGAAAGACTTCGGCGGTACACGTTTTATAAGGTTACACCATCGCTGTCAGTGATGTGAATCACGGACGGCGGTCAGCTTCGGTTGACCAAAAATGGTGGGACCTCGTCAAAACGATGTGATCAGCCGGTTCAAAGTTCAAGTCCAACTTGAGAGTTTGATCCTGGCTCAGAGCGAACGCTGGCGGCAGGCTTAACACATGCAAGTCGAGCGGGCGTAGCAATACGTCAGCGGCAGACGGGTGAGTAACGCGTGGGAACGTACCTTTTGGTTCGGAACAACTGAGGGAAACTTCAGCTAATACCGGATAAGCCCTTACGGGGAAAGATTTATCGCCGAAAGATCGGCCCGCGTCTGATTAGCTAGTTGGTGAGGTAATGGCTCACCAAGGCGACGATCAGTAGCTGGTCTGAGAGGATGATCAGCCACATTGGGACTGAGACACGGCCCAAACTCCTACGGGAGGCAGCAGTGGGGAATATTGGACAATGGGCGAAAGCCTGATCCAGCCATGCCGCGTGAGTGATGAAGGCCCTAGGGTTGTAAAGCTCTTTTGTGCGGGAAGATAATGACGGTACCGCAAGAATAAGCCCCGGCTAACTTCGTGCCAGCAGCCGCGGTAATACGAAGGGGGCTAGCGTTGCTCGGAATCACTGGGCGTAAAGGGTGCGTAGGCGGGTCTTTAAGTCAGAGGTGAAATCCTGGAGCTCAACTCCAGAACTGCCTTTGATACTGAGGATCTTGAGTTCGGGAGAGGTGAGTGGAACTGCGAGTGTAGAGGTGAAATTCGTAGATATTCGCAAGAACACCAGTGGCGAAGGCGGCTCACTGGCCCGATACTGACGCTGAGGCACGAAAGCGTGGGGAGCAAACAGGATTAGATACCCTGGTAGTCCACGCCGTAAACGATGAATGCCAGCCGTTGGGGAGTTTACTCTTCAGTGGCGCAGCTAACGCTTTAAGCATTCCGCCTGGGGAGTACGGTCGCAAGATTAAAACTCAAAGGAATTGACGGGGGCCCGCACAAGCGGTGGAGCATGTGGTTTAATTCGACGCAACGCGCAGAACCTTACCAGCCCTTGACATGTCTATGACCGGTACCAGAGATGGAACCTTCCCTTCGGGGCATAGAGCACAGGTGCTGCATGGCTGTCGTCAGCTCGTGTCGTGAGATGTTGGGTTAAGTCCCGCAACGAGCGCAACCCCCGTCCTTAGTTGCTACCATTTAGTTGAGCACTCTAAGGAGACTGCCGGTGATAAGCCGCGAGGAAGGTGGGGATGACGTCAAGTCCTCATGGCCCTTACGGGCTGGGCTACACACGTGCTACAATGGCGGTGACAATGGGACGCTAAGGGGCAACCCTTCGCAAATCTCAAAAAGCCGTCTCAGTTCGGATTGGGCTCTGCAACTCGAGCCCATGAAGTTGGAATCGCTAGTAATCGTGGATCAGCATGCCACGGTGAATACGTTCCCGGGCCTTGTACACACCGCCCGTCACACCATGGGAGTTGGTTCTACCTGAAGGCAGTGCGCTAACCCGCAAGGGAGGCAGCTGACCACGGTAGGGTCAGCGACTGGGGTGAAGTCGTAACAAGGTAGCCGTAGGGGAACCTGCGGCTGGATCACCTCCTTTCTAAGGATGGTCCTTCAGCTTGCCAAAGTCTTCCAAGATTTCGGCAACTATCGGATCGTTTTAGAAACATCAGTGGCCAGTGATTGGATCAATCGCTGAGCTGCATTGGCGGGACACCGCCGTCTTCGTTTCTCTTTCTTCGCGGACGAACACGCGCCAGGGGCGGCGTTGAGCGATGCACGTTGCATATGCGACGTCGCGCCGACCGAGCTCCTCGTCGTTAGGGCTTGTAGCTCAGTTGGTTAGAGCGCGCGCTTGATAAGCGTGAGGTCGGAAGTTCAAGTCTTCCCAGGCCCACCATATATGCGCGACTATCCATTGCGGTTGCTGCGCTCACGTCACGACATCGCATCTTGTATTGACGCTGTCTTTTGCGTTGAGCATTCGTCTTCTGGAACGGGGGCATAGCTCAGCTGGGAGAGCGCGTGCTTTGCAAGCATGAGGTCGTCGGTTCGATCCCGTCTGCCTCCACCAGAAGTCTGGATGGAGCGACGGGTTCATGACGACTGCTCAGTGCAGCGTGTTCACAGTGTGCCCCATACGGGTGGCGCCTGTTTTATTGTCCGCGATATATCAATTCGCATGCAGATGTTCTCACCAGAACGCTGCTTGCGGGATTTCTGACATCGTAAAGAGGAGATCGATCCGAGCTTGGATCGCGAGGCATATCGCAAGATATGCGTTGCGGATTCTTGCATTATCTCCTGGCCGCTCATTCTGAAGCATCGCAAGATGGTTCGGGTGGCATTGGCCGTCGCAAGACGGCCGGTGTTGTTACCTTGTGTGACAGCGTCTTTATTAGTGAAGCTTGACCGCCTCACTATCGGTTCGATCTTACGAAGCAAGCTGGTCTTTCTAATCATATCCAGCTGCATGCAGCCTCTATCGAGGGGGCGCGCTGATGACTTTCGGGTCTTCAGCAAGTGTGCAGTTCAACATTCTGCCGAGTGTGTGGATATTGATAATGAGAGCAATCAAGTGCCTTAAGGGTGTTCGGTGGATGCCTTGGCGATGAGAGGCGATGAAGGACGTGCTACGCTGCGATAAGCTGTGGGGAGCTGCGAAGGAGCTTTGATCCACAGATTTCCGAATGGGGAAACCCACCTTCGATAGCCGAAACTCTAAGCGCACGATGACGCAAGTCACCGTGGGTTTGGATT
>NZ_JACHIJ010000003.1:717500-849513 GCF_014203115.1 Afipia massiliensis
CGCCAAAGGTGCCTCGCAAGCACCTTGGCGCCTCCCGGCGCTCCATCGTCCCGCTCACGCGGGGAGTGGAGTTTTTTGCAAAGCTCGGACGCATTGATTTGCGCCGCGAGAGCGTTTTCGCCTGAGCGCGGGCAGAAAAATTTACTCCGGTCATCCCCGCGTAAGCGGGGATCCAGAATGTTGAAGTGCTGGATTCCCGCGTTCGCGGGAATGAGCGGAAGAAACGATTCAATTCAGATGAATTGCTATGTCGGAAACCGTCCGTCGTCGGTCGATGCGAGCGGTTTTTGCGTGATGGTCCAGGACAGCGGCCCGGGATGACTGTCCGACTGTGACGTCATCTCAAGCGACAGGCGCCGGTCGTGCGCGGTCATCAGGCCCTCGGCTAATCCGGTCAGCGCCCGCGTGCACATCGGGTGATAGTCCGGAACGCCTGCGATCAATCCCCATTGTTTCTGCGACACCGTGACCTTGCCGTTGGCGTGGCTCACATCGGCCTCGTCACCCTGCGACTGCAGCAGCGTGAGCAGAAACGCGCCAAAACCTGTCGGGCCGCTGTCGTGAGTTGCCGGAAAGCTCGCGGCGATGTCGGGATAGAACTGCATGCCGATCAGGCGTCCGGTCAGATGCAGCAGATGCCCTGCATCGTACGGGCCGAACAGATTGACGATCACCGGCAGCGCCGTGCGCACATACTCCATCGCGTAGTTGCGATAAGCCTTTTCAAGCCTTGCACGTGGCCAGGTGTCGCTCGCAAGTTTCGGCGCAGCCGCCGGATCGAACAACGGCGCTTCGAGATGCCGCGCGAACACCAGCCGCTCGTCGGGCGCAAGATCGCGATCGTATTCGTAGTAGAAACCCTCGAGGCCGTTCTGGCCATCGACGGTCTGCTTGGTACAGACGAAACCCATCCGCGGATTCTTGAACGAGACACCGTTGTGGGCGTGCCAGCCGCGCAGCATCGCCGCCGAGACTTCGCCGGGGATCGCGCAGATCGCGGTGCCGCGCCATGCCCAGCGCGGCGGCGGATAACGGATCCACGCCTTGCGGTCGGACTCGCGCATGTACTCGACGTTGACGCCGCCGATCTGGTTGCTGAGATAGTGATACTGCGCGGCCGCGACCGCGTGCGGCGCTTTGCTCAGGCCGAACTTTTCGATGCCGGCGAGAAAGCGCTCGTGGTGCTGACGGCGGAACACGCGGAACACGAATTCCGCGGCGTCCGCGCCGCTGCGCCGTGTCACCAGCGACATGATCAGGCCGGTGAAATAGGCGTGGTAGAGATCGGCGACCGCGTGCCAGGCTTTGAAATCGGTGTCGTCTGCGCGATCGCTCATCGTCATTCCTCGGTCAGGCCGGTGGCGGAACGGAAATCCGCACCGATTCCAGCTGCATCATCTTTTCATGAAAAGCATCGAGCTTTGGAAACGTCTTGCGCCAGCCGCAATCGGGAAACCGGAAGTCGAGATAGCCGAGCACGCAGACGATGCCGATCTGCACGATGTCCAGCGGGCGCGTCAGAACGTCAGGATGTGTCTCGAAACGCGCAAGACCGTCCCATGCGCGCTTGAACTGGTCGTCGGTCCATTCGGCCCAGCGGAATTGTTCTGGCCGCAGCATTTTCTCGTAGCGGCACAGCAGCAGCGCATCCAGCATGCCCTGAATGATGGAATGGTCGGTCTTGACCTGCCACTTCTTGATTCCCGAAGCGGGGATCAGCTTGCCGCCGGCGAGTTCGTCGAGATACTCGGCGATCACATAGGAATCCACGATCACATTGCCGTCGCCCAGGATCAGCGCCGGGATTTTCCGCAGCGGGCTGACCTTGCGCGCATAGTCCTCGTTCTCGGTGATCGGGGTCGCCTTGGTGGGAACGAACTCGATCTTGTCGATCAGGCCAAGCTCGATCGCCGCGATGCGGACCTTGCGTGCGAACGGCGACGCCGGTGAGTAGGCAAGCTTCATGGGGTGTTCCTGAATGGACGGCATGAATGGCAGGCTCCGGCGCGATGGCCGGAGCCTTCAATGCAATGACCTTACGCCGCGACGATTTCCTGACGCTGCGCGCCGAGACCATCGATGCCGAGGGTGACGACGTCGCCGGCGTTGAGGAATTTCTGCGGCTTCATGCCCATGCCGACGCCGGGTGGCGTGCCGGTGGTGATGATGTCGCCGGGATGCAGCGTCATCAATCCGGAGACATAGGAGATGATCTTCGGGACGTTGAAGATCATGGTCGCGGTCGAGCCGGTCTGGCAGCGCGTGCCGTTGACGTCGAGCCACATGCCGAGCTTATGCACGTCCGGAATTTCATCGGCGGTGACGAGCCATGGGCCGACCGGTCCGAAGGTGTCGTGCGACTTGCCCTTGGTCCACTGTCCGCCGCGCTCGATCTGGAAGTTGCGCTCCGAGACGTCGTTGCAGACTGCATAGCCCGCGACGTGCTTCAGCGCGTCGGCCTCAGAGACGTACTTGGCCTTGGTGCCGATGATGATGGCAAGTTCGACTTCCCAGTCCAGCTTGGTCGAGTCACGCGGCTTCTCGACGGCGTCGTTCGGCCCGCACAGGCTGGTGTTGGCTTTCAGGAAAACGATCGGCTCCGACGGGATCGCCATGCCGGCTTCGGCAGCGTGATCGGCATAGTTCAGCCCGATGGCGACGAACTTGGTGATGCTGCCGACCGGCGCGCCGAGGCGGGGATTGCCGTCGACCAGCGGCAGGGAGGCCGGATCGACGGCGGCAATCTTGGCCAGACCTGCAGGCGATAGCGCCTCGCCGTTGATGTCCTTGACCAGGGCCGACAGATCGCGAATGCGGCCCGAGCGGTCGAGTAATCCGGGCTTCTCCTGACCCATGGCGCCATAACGAACCAGTTTCATAGTCAGTTCCTTTTCGTTCTTGTCCGATGTTTCATTCGTCGGATGTTTCTTGCGACAGGGCGCGGCGAAATTCAACCTTCAGTGTCCTGAATCCGAAGTTTGCTTCATATTGCAGCGCGCTCATTTCAGGCGTGGTTGCGGTCCGCGATCAGTTTAAAGGCATCCCCGTCGCGCACCAGATGGCCGGGATCGTAATGACCGCCGAATACCAGCGTCGGCGTGTCCGCGAAGCGCGAAAACAGCATTTTGCGCGCCTCGATGGACTGGACGGGATCGGAATCTGCCGTCGATGACCAGTCGAGGTGAGCCATCTGGCAGGGATGATGCGCCACGTCGCCGGTCAGCAGCGCCTGCTGGCCGTCGGACTTGATGAGAACGCTCATATGGCCCGGGCTGTGTCCGGGCGTTGCAATCAGGGACACCTCGTCGCCGATGCGATGATCGCTGCCGATGAGATCGGCTCGCCCGGCATCGACGATCGGCTGAACCGAATCTTCGAATACCGCCTTGTGTTCGCCAGCAGGACTGTGCGCAGCCCAATGGTCATATTCGGTCTTGCCGAACAGATAGCGGGCATTGGCAAAAGTCGGCACCCATTTGCCGTCTTTGAGCTTCGTATTCCAGCCGACGTGATCGACGTGAAGATGGGTGCAGAAAACGGTATCGATGGTGTCGGCGGGATAACCTGCTGCGGCGAGGTCATCGAGAAACGGCTTGTCCAGTCCATTCCACGCCGGCACGGACCGGTTGGCCTTGCCGTTGCCGATGCAGGTATCGACAATGATTTTGTGGCTCGGCGTTTCCACGATCCACGACTGGACGTTGAGCTTGAGGCGGCCTTCGGCGTTGGCGTAATTCGGCACCAGCCATGGCAGCTTCTGAGCTTCCTCCGGTGTCGCCTGCGGGAGAATGAATCGCGTGCCGCCTGTGGCTCCGATTTCCACGATGTTGGTGATTTTGACGCGGCCCATAGTCCATTGCATCAAGCCAGCTCCCGATTGTTCTTAGCTCACCCTCGGGCTGAGCCCGAGGGTCCATTTTGCGGGATCGCTCTGTGCGCTTACATCGTGCCGGGAAAAGCGCCGCCGTCCATCAGCAGGTTCTGTCCGGTGATGAAGCCAGACTTGGCGCCGCACAGGAACGCGCAGGCGAGGCCGAATTCTTCCGGATCGCCGAAGCGTCCTGCCGGGTTCGCCTTCATGCGCTGCTTGAGCACTTCGTCCGGCGAGATGCCCTGCGCCTTCGCGGCCGCTTCAAGCATCGGTCCGCGAACGCGGTCGGTATCGAAAGGACCCGGCAGCAGGCCGTTGATGGTGACGTTGGCGATCACGGTCTTGCGCGACAGGCCGGCGACGAAGCCGGTCAGGCCGCTGCGTGCGCCGTTCGACAATCCCAGAATATCGATCGGCGCCTTCACCGCGGCGGACGTGATGTTGACGATGCGGCCGAACTTGCGCGCCATCATCCCGTCGACCGTCGCCTTGATCAGTTCGATCGGCGTCAGCATGTTGGCGTCGATGGCCTTGATCCAGTCGTCACGCGTCCAGTTGCGGAAATCGCCGGGCGGCGGACCGCCGGCGTTGTTGATCAGAATATCCGGATCGGGGCAGGCCTTCAGCGCGGCTTCGCGTCCCTCCGGCGTGGTGATGTCGCCGACGACTTCCGTCACCGTCACCTTGGGGCTGGCCTTGCGGATGTCCGCGGCGGTTTTGGCGAGCGCTTCCGCGCCGCGCGCCGTGATCGTGACATGGACGCCTTCATTGGCCAGCGCGATGGCGCAGGCGCGGCCCAAACCCTTGCTCGCTGCGCAAACAATCGCGCGCCGTCCTGAAATTCCGAGATCCACTGGTCCACTCCCTTTTGTTGCGTTTATTGTCCGTTCAAGCCCAATCATCGGACCTTTAAAGTGCAGGATAGCGTCTTGCCTTATCCGGGCACGGTGCGCAATCAGTGAACGCGCATCTCTGCCTTGATCATGTCGGCGGCCTTCTCGCCGATCATAATGGTCGGTGCGTTGGTATTGCCGCCGATCACCTCAGGCATGATCGACGCGTCCGCGATGCGCAGGCCCTCGATGCCGTACACCTTGAGCGTCGGGTCGACGACGGCCATCGGGTCGTTGACGCCCATCTTGCAGGTGCCGACCGGGTGATAGACCGTGTCGGTCCGCGCGCGTAGAGCCGCGCGGATGTCGTCATCAGAGTGCACATCGGCGGTAAACGGGTCCGAGGTCTGGATCGCCTTCAGCGCGGGCGCATCGAGCAGGCGCTTCGTCGTCCTGAAACCGGCGACCATCGCTTCGAGGTCGTCCGGATCGCCGAAGAAATTCGGATCGATGGCAGGCGGCTGCATCGGATCGGCGCTGTGCAGCCACACACTGCCGCGGCTTTTCGGCCGCAGCAGGCAGACGTGACACGAGAAGCCGCTGCCGAAAAACGGTGTGCGGCCGTGGTTGTTCACCACCGCCATGCAGAAGTGCAACTGGATGTCCGGAAGTGCGAGATCGGGCCGGGTTTTGAGAAACCCGCCGCACTCGGCGATGTTCGATGTCATCGGACCTCGACGTTCTTTTCGATAACGGAAGATCGATTTGATGATCCGCTTGATGCCTTGAAACGTCAGTCCGGTGAAGTTCGGATTGTCGGAGCGGAATCCGAACACGAAATCCGGATGGTCGTGCAGGTTCTTGCCGACGCCGGGCAGGTGATGGACCGAGGCGATGCCGTGTTTGGCGAGCTCGGATTGATCGCCGATGCCGGACAGCATCAGCAACTGCGGTGTCTGAAACGCTCCGAGACCAAGGATGGTTTCGCGGCGAGCGCGGACTTGCTTTGTGTCCTTGCCCTGCCGGTACTCGACGCCGACCGCGCGCTTGCCTTCGAACAGGATGCGCGTGGCATGGGCACCGGTGATCACATGCAGGTTCTTGCGCGTTTCCATGAAAGGATGGATGTAGCCGCGCGCGGCGCTCCAGCGTTCGCCGTTTTTCTGCGTGACCTGATAGACGCCGAGGCCTTCCTGCTCCTCGCCGTTGAAGTCCTCGTTGATCCGGAACTGCGCCTCGCGCGCGGCTTGGAGATAAATCTCCTGAACCGGGTTATCGGTTTGTAGTTTGGTGACGCTGAGCGGACCGCCCTTGCCGTGATAGAAGCCGTCGAGTTCGCTGTTGTCTTCGGACCGCTTGAAGTAGGGCAACACGTCCGCATAGGACCAGCCGGTGTTGCCTAATGAGGCCCAGCGATCGTAATCCGCCTTGTGGCCACGGATGTAGCACATCGCGTTGATGGACGACGATCCGCCAAGGCCCTTGCCACGCGGCTGATAGCCGATGCGGCCGTTGAGGCCGGGCTGCGGCACTGTCTCGAACGACCAGTTGTTGACCGGACCCGACACCATCAGGATCAGCGCGCCGGGCGTAGTGACGACCCAGTTGTCATCCTTGCCGCCGGCTTCCAGCAGCGCGACCGAAACGTTGGGATCTTCCGATAGGCGGCTTGCGACGGCGCAGCCGCCGGAACCCGCGCCTACAACCACGTAATCGAACGTGTCCGCCATTATTGTCCCCCCAGACAGCATTATTACGCCGGCATTGATGCCGGTCGTATTGATCCCGAAAAGATCTACGACATGAAACGCAGCAACTTGATCAGGCGCGCGATCTTGCCGCCATAGGGCGGGTAAAGATCGGCCAGCCGGTTGAACGGCGAGCGATAGAACACGGGCTTCATCTTGCTCAGGCCGCGGAAGCCCCATTCGCCGTGATAGGCGCCGATGCCGGATGCGCCGACGCCACCCATCGGCTGGTTGGCCTGCACGAAGTGAAACAGGCAATCGTTCACGGTGACGCCGCCGGAGACCGTGCGCGCCAGAACCTGATCGCGCGCGGCATCGTCCTTGCCGAACCAGTACAGCGCCAGCGGACGATCGTGGGCGTTGATATGGTCAATCGCCGCGTCGGTGGTGTCGCAGGCGAACACCGGCAGGATCGGCCCGAAGATTTCCTCCTGCATCACTTTCATGTCGGTGGTTGCGCCATTGACGAAGGTTGGCGGAAACTTGCGTTTCGCTTTCCATGCCGGATCGTCCGGCTTCGCCGCCTGTACGATCTTCGCGCCGCGCGCGGCGGCATCCTGCACCAGGCTTTCCAGCCGGGCGTAGTGCTTGTCCGAGACGATCGAGGTGTAATCCTTGTTGTCGGGACTGGGGCCGAACATGCGCGCGACCGCGCTGTTCGCCTTGCCAACAAACTCGTCCATGTTGTTGCGCGCGATCAGGACATAATCCGGCGCGATGCAGGTCTGGCCCGCATTCATCAGCTTGCCGTAGACGATGCGCTCGGCGGCCTCGGCAATGTCGGCGGAGCGGTCGATGATCGCCGGCGACTTGCCGCCGAGTTCAAGCGTCACCGGCGTCAGGTTGCGGCCCGCGGCTTCCGCCACCAGCCGCCCGACGCGGGTCGAGCCGGTGAAGATCAGGTGATCGAACGGCAGCGCCGCGAACCGTTCGGAAATATCGCCGTCGATGCCGGTCACCATCAGCTCGATGTCGTCAAATTTGTCCGCGATCAGTTTTTGCAACAGCGCGGAAAAATGCGGCACCAGTTCGCTCGGCTTGATCATGACGCGGTTGCCGGCGGCGATTGCGGCGATGGCGGGCGCAAGCGTGAGCTGCAGCGGATAATTCCACGGCGCGATGATGCCGACCACGCCGAGCGGCTGCGGCAGCAGTTTGTTCTTCGCCGGGAAGTACTGCAGTTCGGTCGCGACGTGTTTCGGCGCCATCCAGCGGCTGAGATTTTTGGTCGCGTGCTTGATCTCGGCGAGCAGGAACAACGTCTCTGCGATCAGGGTCTCGGTCGAGGAGCGATTGCCGAAATCGGCGGAGATCACTTCGGCGAACCGGGTTTCATTCTCCACCACGAGCGCGCGCAGCCGGGCGAGCCGGTCGCGGCATTCCACAAGGGTAGGGGAAGCGGCGCGCGACAGTGCTACAGCGCGGCGGAAAACGTCCTCGATGCCGCCTGCGGCGGGATTTCGTAACGCCTGGTTCATCGGTTTTCTCGGGTTTCCTCGCGGCCGGCATTTTTGCGCGCCGGACCTTGTTTTGCTCTGTTCCGAGGCTGGTCTTTCGCGGTTCTGTTGGCAAGCCTGCTTGCATGCGCCCGGAGGCCAAACTCTCCGGAATTGGGGCGGGAATTGCCGTCATAAAATCGTGAAAAAGATCGCCCGCAGGCCTTTCCAAAGCGGGATGGCGTTGGTACATACCCGGTGCGCCACGGGCGATTGCCCTGGTAGCCTTCTCTCGCCTCCGGACGGGTTAGGACGACGCCTTTGGCGTTGAACTGTCGTCTGTCTGCCTTTGAAGGTGTGCACCGGTTTATCGCGGGGTGGAGCAGCCCGGTAGCTCGTCAGGCTCATAACCTGAAGGTCACAGGTTCAAATCCTGTCCCCGCAACCAAGATCGGTCTTTCAAAAGACAACTAAGACAAGGGGTTAGCTGAAAAGCTAACCCCTTCTTCTTTGCCCCAAACACTCCAAAAACCGCTAACACATCGCTAGCACACAATTCGACCGGTTCCCTCCGCCCTGCTATAATGGGTTTCAGGAGGCGAAAAGTGGCGAGCCACGAGCTTTTAGGAGGTCTGATCCAGGTTTATCGGCGCGGAACGGGCCGGTACTGGCAGTGCTCGGCCTCAATCGACGGCAAGCAATTTCGCAGCACGACAGGCGAGCAGGATCTGGAGCCCGCCAAGCAATTCGCCGAGGACTGGTATCTGGGATTGCGCGGCAAGGCCCGCGCCGGACTCCTGAAAACAGAAAAGACGTTCGACCAGGTCGCCGACCAATTCGAAAAAGAATACGAGATCATCACCGAAGGACAGCGCAGCGCGCGTTGGACGCAAGGTCACAAAGATCGCCTGCGCCTGCACCTACGTCCGTTCTTCGGAAAGCTTGGCATCTCCGAAATTACTCCCGGCAAGGTTCAGGAGTATCGCGTTCACCGCGCCTCGCAACTGACAAGGCACGGCAAGCCTCCGAGCCGCAGCACACTCCACGACGAGATCGTGACGCTGCGCCTCGTTCTCAAGACGGCGGTTCGGCACAACTGGATGGCATTTCTGCCCGACCTTTCTCCGCCCTATAAGACACAGGGAAAGATCGTTCACCGTCCCTGGTTCAGCCCCGACGAATACAAGCAGCTCTATACGGCTACGCGCGAATACGCGAAGACGGCGCGGCATCAAGACAAATGGAGGGCCGAACAGGTCCACGATTTCGTGCTGTTCATGGCAAATACCGGCCTTCGCCCCGATGAGGCCAGGAACTTGCAGCATCGCGACGTGACTATCGTCATCGATAGAGACACCAACCAACGCATTCTCAATATAGACGTGCGCGGCAAGCGGGGCGTCGGCTTTTGCAAAAGCATGCCCGGAGCGGTGCAGCCCTATCAGCGCCTTCTCAAGCGCGCAAAGGCCGATTCGGACATCTGGCTCAAAGACGCTCCGAACGATCGTCCGGTGACGGAACCAAGCTATCCCGGGCCGACCGATCCGCTCTTTCCGAGCAATCACATCAAAATGTTCAACGGCGTGCTACGCCGGACGAAGCTGAAGCTTGACCGTGAAGGCAACAAGCGCACCGCTTACAGCTTACGTCACACCTACATCTGCATGAGGCTCATGGAAGGCGCAGACATTTATGCGGTGGCGAAGAATTGCCGCACCAGCGTCGAGATGATCCAGAAATTCTACGCGGCGCATATCAAGGATCTGCTGGATACATCCGACCTCAATGTGACGCGCCCCAAACGGACCAAGAAGCCTTCCGCCCAGCCCTCAGAAAAACGCCCGCATTGAGCCGGCGGACAACGAAACCGTCCTGACCGACAACGAAGACGCCTGCCGTCTCGTCAAGCGCGCCGCCTGCCGGTGCGCCCGCGGGCCTTGCGCCCATAGCGGCAATCGCGAACGCGATCTCTTGAGGTCAGGACATCCCGCCGGTGTCCGCCTGTTGGTCATTTTGCATCATCATCTTCGCGCCTCCCGCCATAAAAAGCGGTCTCTCATTTTGCCTCTGCTGTGCGCCGGTGCGCGCACGCTTCAAGGGTAAACCCTCGGCTTTCCGGCTAGCCGGGCCGCTTCGCTTTGCAAGCGAAGTTCCGCATCCGCTCGTTCACCGCCGCCTTCACTCGGCATCGAGACCGCCAATCACGGCGGATCGCATGAGCGAAAGGCGATGCAATGTCCACCCAATCAACCGTACCCAGCCGGAAGGATGTCTATTCCGAGATCACGTCACAGCTTGTCGCTGCGATCGAAGCGAATCCCGGCGCACCTCAACTGCCCTGGCGCAAATCATCCGGCGCTCTCTTCATGCCAGTCAACGCGCTGACGAAGAACACCTATAACGGCATCAACATCGTGAGTCTGTGGGGCGCCGCCGAATTGAAGGGCTTCAGCTCGCCCGTCTGGGCCACTTACAAACAATGGTCGGAGCTTGGCGCCCAGGTCCGGGCCGGCGAGAAATCCAGCCCTGTCATCTTCTACAAGGAATTCGACGCCGAGCCCAATCCTGACGACGCGGAGGACGATGGAAAGCGCCGGGTCGCACGCGCGTCGCGGCTGTTCAATGCCGCGCAGGTCGATGGTTACGCCGACGATCCCGCACCCGAGCCTCTTGGCCCCATCGCGCGCATCGCAGGCGCCGACGCCTTCGTGAGCGCAACGGGCGCACGCATTGAGCACGGCGGCGACCGGGCCTTCTATCGGCCTCAGGCCGATCATATCCAGATGCCTTCGGAGGATACGTTCTGCGGCACCGAGTCGCTTTCCCGCAGCGAAGGCTACTATGCCACGCTCGTCCACGAGCTGACGCACTGGACCGGCGCGAAACACAGGCTCGATCGTGCATTCGGTAAACGCTTCGGCGATCAGGCCTACGCCGCCGAGGAGCTGGTCGCTGAAATCGGCGCGGCGTTCCTGTGCGCGGAGCTTCAGATCACGCAGGACGTGCGCCCCGATCACGCTCAGTATCTCGCGCAGTGGCTGAAATTGATGAAGGGCGATGCCCGTGCGGTCTTCACCGCCGCCGCTAAGGCGTCCGAGGCCGCTTCCTACCTGAAGCGGCTCGGAGCCGAAGCGAGGGCCGCCGCGTGACGCCGTCAGCGCGGCCGGAAGTCCGGCCGCGCGAGGGCGATCCGGATGTTGTGCAGATTGTAATGGGCAATCCGCAGTTCGTGCGAGCCTTCCCTTAGTGCCGGAAGGCTCGCCGCGATCTCGCGCAGCAGGATCTGCAGCTCGACTTTCGTGGCGCGCAGCAATTCGCTTTGTGAAATAACTCTCATGATTTCCTCCTTTGTTTCCGGCCACGGACATCGCGGCCTTCTTGCGACGGGAGGAGCGCCGCAGGCGGCTGGCCGCATCGCCTTGCGACCGCAACGAAGAGGAGGAGCGCGGTTACGCGCTTGCGGCCGTAGAGCCGCCGAGGTGCTTAAGTCGGCAAGATCAAAGGACGTGATTTTTCTGTCGGCCGGTGGAGGAAAGCGTGGGAGGTGCTTTCACGGCGAATTGCCTAAAGCAGCGCCACTTGCTGCAGGTAGCTGCCGTCATAACGGCAATCAAAATTTTCTACTGGGGATTGCTCGTTTCAATTTGCGCGTCCGGCTTCGCCGGGCCGGGCCATACTCGCGCCCACGGCGCTCCCCGAACCCTTGCAGGTTCCGGCCCAAGGTGACTGTCCCTCGCGCGTGCCGTTTACGCGAAGCGCTCAGATCGCTCTGAAATTTGCTTCTTGCGAATTCTGAATTTTACCAGCCGTCCACTGCGCCGCGTCCGTTGCTCAGAGCTCCTTTCGTTTCCGGTTTCCGCGCTCGCGCGGACCCTCCCGAAACGAAGAGGAGCTTGGGACTCGGCTTGGTCCGGCTGATCCAAATTTATCCGGTGCAATTACGCACCCAATAACATGGAGAAAAACAACCATGAAACTTCAGTACATCGAACTCTCGCAGCTTAAAATCTCGCCGCTCAACGTGCGAAAGCGCGGCGCGGAGAATGATCTGGGCGAGCTGATCGCCAGCATCCGCAGCCTTGGCGTCATCCAGCCGCTTCTCATACGTCCCGATAGCGATGGCTATGAAGTCATCGCAGGACAACGCCGTTTTCTCGCCTGCCAGGCGCTGCAGGCGGAAAATCATGAAGCCATTCAGGTGCCGTGCGCCTTGATGGAGAATGGCGACGATGCGGTTGCGATTGAGGCATCGCTTGCCGAGAACGTCGCGCGCCTTCCGATGGATGAAATCGACCAATATGAGGCATTCTCAGCGCTCACTGAGCAAGGCCGCAGCATCTCGGACATCGCGGGCCAGTTCGGCGTGACGGAGCTTCTTGTCAAACGCCGCCTTGCGATCGCGGCGCTGATACCGCCGGTCCTCAAGGCCTACCGGGACGGGTCGATACAGCCGGAAACGATTCAGCAGCTTACGATGGCGACCCCCAGGCAGCAGAAGGCGTGGTTCAAGCTGTTCCGTGACCCGGAGGAGCACGCTCCGACCGGACGCCGCCTCAAGGCATGGCTCTTCGGCGCGGAGATACCGGTGTCGTCGGCGATATTCCCGCCCGAGCGGTACACCGGAAACATCGTTTCAGACCTATTCGGTGACGAACGGTATTTCGACGACGCGGAGAAATTCTGGAAGCTGCAGATGGAGGCGATCATCCACCGGCAGGCCGCGTTTCTGGAGGAAGGATGGCGCAATGTCGTCATCCTGGAAGTCGGCGCGCATTTCTACCAGTACGACAAGGTGAAGTGCGGCAAGGCCAAGGGGGGCGTCGTCTACATCTCCTGCGCCGCCAACGGCGAAATCGGCTTCCACGAAGGGTGGATCGATGCGAAGGAAGCCGCCCGGCGCGAGAAGGAAAAGGCCAGGGCCGCCACGAGCGCGGAAAGCGGCGGAACGGAAGACAAGCCTGCCGCAAAGCCTGAATTGACCAGCGCCGCCATGCGCTATGTCGATCTTCACCGCCAGAACGCCGTCCGGGTCGAGCTCCCGAAATCACCGCAGATAGCCCTTCGGCTGCTTGTGGCGAGCGTCATCAGCAGGGACGGCCTCTGGGAGGCGCAACCGGAGAACCAGAATGCCCACCGGCACGAGGCAATCGCGGCCTCCGTGGCTGGCAGCCCGGCAACGGCGGCGTTTGACGCCGAACGCGATGCCTTACGGGCATTGCTGGGCCTATCGGCGGAGGGTTATCTCGTGGCGCAGGAGCGCGGCACGGTGAGCGCCCCCGTACTCCTCGCCCGCCTTCTCGCGATGACTGACGGGGAAGCGCTGCGCGTCCTGACGTTCCTTATGGCAGAAGCCCTGCCTGCGGGGAGCGCGATCGTCGAGGTTCTTGGTCACCTTCTCGCCGTCGACATGGACCAGTGGTGGTCACCGGATGAAACCTTCTTCGCGCTGCTGCGCGATAAAGAGGCGATCAATGCCATGCTCGCGGAAGTGGCGGGCAAGCAGACCGCCAGCATCCACCTGAGGGAAACGGCGAAGGTGCAGAAGGACGCGATCAGGCACAGCCTTGCCGGCACCGGGGGCCGCAGCAAGGTGGAGGGGTGGAAGCCCCGTTACTTCCGCTTCCCGCTGCAATGTTACGCCAAGCGCAAAGGGCTGCCTCACGTAACCCGCTGGAACGCGGTCAGGAAGCACTTTGAACCGAAGCACTAACGGATACGCCGGGCAGCGCGGAAAGGTGTTGCCCGGCTTTTTTTAACTTCACCAGCACGTCTTGTATTCGGACATCCTAGTCATCCAGACGTTCATGTGTAGTTTGCGCGCAGCCGGTTTTGAAAATGCCGCAGTCAGCGGAATGAACATGGATTGCAGCGCCGATGTCAGGATATAGTTGCTCATGGCTTCGCAACGCATTGATGATCTGCAACGATTTTATTCAGCTATTGGCCGTCTGGAAGAGCGTCTGGGAGGCGCTCGCACTCTGGCGAACTGTTCCGGGAGACAGCGCTGGCCGCAGCGCGGCGTATATTTTTTCATGGAAGACGGAGAATCCCGCTCCGAGTCAGGCACGGGGCAGCGCATCGTCAGGGTCGGAACGCACGCCCTGAAAGCCGAGTCTGGCACGAGGCTTTGGTCGCGCTTATCGCAGCACCGGGGGCAGCTGCGAAGCGGCGGCGGGAATCACAGGGGCTCGATTTTTCGGCTGATTGTAGGAACGGCGCTCATCGCCCGGCACGGGTACGAGTACCCCACCTGGGGCAATGGAAACACGGCGAACTCCGATATCCGCCTCGGCGAGACAGAACTTGAGCGCGAGGTGAGCCGAGTGATTGGAGCCATGCCGTTTGTGTGGCTTGCGATTGACGATGAGCCCGGAGCTGACAGCCTGCGCGGCTATATCGAGCGGAATTCGATTGCGTTGCTTAGTGATTTCAACAAGCGGTCTCTCGACCCGCCATCGAAGGATTGGCTCGGCCATCGCTGCAACCGGGAGCGGGTGCGGAAATCCGGTCTGTGGAATTCAAATCACGTCGACGAGCTTTACAACGCGGATTTCCTGAACCGTCTTGAAGAGCGGGTTGAAGCTGCGGAGCGAACCGCATGATCGTGGTCATTCAATGCGCGGCCAGGAAACACGATGATGCAGGATTTTTGAGAACAGGCGACGGCAGGCCGGTTTTGTTCGTCGCGCAGCCTGGCGAAGCGCCCCCGGACGGCGATTTCATCTACGCGCGGCCTGATGACCTCGTAGACAGCGTTTCATCATGGCGGGATGTGTTGCTTGAATATAATCGCAGGGGCGGCAATCCCTTAAAGCTGCGGCCTGCTTTCGAGCTTTACATGAACGACAGCTACCGCCGCCTTGCCGAGCGCTTCGGCCTTGAGAATACCTTCATTCTTTCTGCCGGATGGGGGCTTATCAATGCCGCGTTCCTTACCCCTTATTACGACATCACCTTCAGCGCTGCGGCGGACTCCTTCAAGCGCAGGAGGAAGACAGAACCATATCGAGATTTCTGCATGTTGCCGGACGATAGCGGCGGCCCGGTCGTATTCTTCGGAGGCAAAGATTATTTGCCGCTGTTTTGTGAACTGACGCGATCCGTCGGCCTGAAAAGACTCGTCTTTTACAATTCGTCGCAGCCGCCGCAAGCCCCCGGCTGTTCGGTTGTCAGGTTTCCGACGACCACCCGGACGAACTGGCACTATGAATGCGTAGACGCATTTCTCAAGGGCGAAGCTGGACGAGAAATTGGTGAGCTGCTTCATCCCTAGCAAGCGTTGATCGATCGTTGCGCGCGGCACGCCTCGGGATCTCATCTGACAAGCTAAATTAGCATCGTCGATAGCAGGCTTATCCGGAAAGCATATTCACACCCTCGTATGTAACTTTTGCGGAGGATCATCGCGTTCTTTGCAACCCCCGGAAGTGTTATGGCAAACTGAAGATAGGGATTAGCGGAGGATACAAGGTGTGCGCGGACCGCCGCGCTCACCTTGAGGGGGGCTCAGATGCCGCCCCCCGTTGCACCCCTGGCTCAAGTCGACCGTTCGCTGTTTCGTCAGCTTTGAACTGACGGCGAATGATCGACGCGGGACTATTCTATCCCGCACCCTGCGACCAAGGCTGAGGCGGCCTTGGATACGCCTCTCGGCTGGCGGAAGCCGTGTCCATCTTCCCGCCAACCGGCAAAGGGCGATCGCGCCCCTTGCAACCACGACCAGGGCTCACGGCCACCCTGGACCCGCCTCGCGGCATGCGGTGCTGTTATGCATGCCTGCGGGCGAAGGGCTTTCGCGCCCCTCGCGACCACGGCCAGGCAATGGGCCTGGAAGACGCCAAACCACGGGAGGGGCGGTGGCGGAAAGCGGCAGTGAAACAAGGCAACGCTCCGAGCGGTACACCGTCCGCTTCACGCCGCTTGAGCACGCGCTGGTATGCGCGAAGGCTCATGCAGCAGGCGTTCCGATCGCCACCTTCCTGCGCTGCACCGCCTTGAGCTTTCCGCTTCCGCGCGCCGTCCGCCGCCCGACCTCCAGTCACGAGGATGTCGCGCTGCTGCTGGGCCGCATCGGCCAGCTCGCCATGGCATTCAGGAGCGCAGCGGCGCTTGCGGACGCGCAAGCGTTCGAGACAGCCTTGCGGGATCTGTCCGAACTGCGGCTCCTGTGCTTCACCGCCCTGGGACGGAAACCGTGAGCATATTGCGGAACGCTAATATGCGCGGGCGGCGGCCATGATTATCTCCGGTATCCAGACCGGCAACACGAGGTGGCTCGCGCGCCATCTGCAAAACACCGTCGATAATGAGCAGATCGAACTGGCCGAAGTGAGCGGCACGGTCGCGACCGATATTGACGGCGCTCTCGCCGAAATGGACGCGCTCTGCGCCGGAACGTGTGCCAAGGAAGGCGTGTATGCCGCCTTCATCAACCCGCCACAGCCCCTCACCCGGGAGCAGTTCATGCGGGCGATTGCGGTGATCGAAGAGCGCCTTGGCCTCGCGGGGCAGCCGCGCGTCGTGCTGTTTCACGTCAAGAAAGGCCGTCATCACTGCCATGTCGTGTGGTCGCGCATCGACACCCTGCGCATGAAAGCCATTCATCTCTCCCACGACCGGCAGAAGCTGCGCAAATGCGCGCAGCTGCTGGCAGCGGAGTTTGGCCTCACGCTACCCGACGGCCTCAAGAATGATCGCGGCGCGGAGCGGTTCACGGACCCCGAGCGGGCGAAGCGTCCAACCCGCGCCGAGAAGGCCCAGGCGAAACATTCGGGCATCAGCCCAGAGGAGCGCAGGGCGGCGATCACCGAAGCCTGGCGCAGCTCCGATAGCGCGGAGAGCTTCCGGAATAGCCTTGAAGAATTGGGCTATCTGCTCGCAAAAGGCGATAGCCGCGCCTTTGTCGTGGTCGACCTCGCAGGCGACGTTTACAGTCTCGCCCGTCAGATCGACGGCGTGAAAACCAAAGACGTTGTGAAGAAGCTGGAAGGGATCAGCCTCTCGCTGCTACCCAGCGCTGAGAAAGCCAAAATACTGATGCTGCAACGCGCAGCCGCCGTGCAGGATGCCGCCTGCGAAAGATTGAGCAAGGATTTGGCAGCCGAGGCGGCGCGCAAGAAGCTTCTCGCCGCGCAGCGTACAAGGAAGTTGCAACTCGACCTCCACTGGCAGGCGATGAAAATCCGCCACATGCACGAGCGCAAGGTGCTCCTCGCCCATTTTATGGCGGAGCGCCAACGTCTTCTTGCGCGGCGCAAGTGGCAGGCCGTGGGGCTTGCGATCTATCTCAAGAAGATCGCGTTTCTTCGCGGGCTCCTGCGTTACCAGGAAATTCGCCAGAGGAAGCACAGACGCACCATCGAAGAATATCATCAGCAGCTTGAGACTTCCGTGCGCAGGCGGCACGGCAACGAAACTGCGGAATTCCAGCGACGCTATGAGGCGCTGCGCCGCCTGGACCGGCTTGAACACAAATCCTTGCGGCAAGGGCATCTCAATCCGATCATCCGGAGCAGCTGGCTTGGCCACGATGGCGGCGACCATGATGGCGAGCTGGCGCGCGCCGTAACAGTGGGCCGCGCCCGGCGGCAATCGGGTAGCGGCTTCGATCAGTACGCGGAAATCGTGCGCATAAAGGCGCGCCGGAAATCGCCTGAGAATATCGCCAGATATCAGAAAACGCTGGCTTACATGCGTGAGAACGGCATCGAGATCACCGACGATCCTGCCTCGAAATGGCTGCCGCTGCAACGCGAGCGGGTTCAGACAGTCACGCCGCTTGCGGAGTTGTTCAAGACGAACAGCGGCGAGATCACGCGGCCCTTCGGTCATCCTTCCCGTCAGGGACCGCAAGGCGTGCGGCCCACAGCTCCCACGGTATAATGCTTTACGCCGCGCAAATAACCCAACGCTCGAATTGCGCCGAGCGCCGCTGGATTCTATCCCGCCCCAGCAATCGCCCGGCGCAGCGTTCCGACATGAACGCCGAGCCGCGCGGCGACGCGCTCGCGCGTCTGCCTGCCTGAATCGATCAGGGTTTTCGCGCGGCGAATCTGGGTTGCTGAAAGCTTGCGCGGTCTGCCGATGGCCGCGCCGCGGGCTCTGGCCGCGCGCATTCCCGCAATCGTGCGCTCGCGGATCAGCTCGCGCTCGAACTCCGCGAGCGCGGCGAGGATGTTGAAGATCATGCGGCCCTCAGGGCGGGTCGTGTCGATCATCGCGCCGTGACCGGCAAGAACTTTGAGGCCGACGCCGCGACCGTTCAAACCTTCGATGAGTCCGATGAGATCGAGGAGGCTGCGCCCGAGGCGGTCGAGTTTCCACACGACCAGCACGTCGCCCGCGCCGCATGATGCGATTGCCTCGGTAAGACCCTTGCGGCGGGCGGTAGCGCCGGACGCTTTGTCCCGGAATATCTTTCCGCAGCCCGCTTCGCGCAGGGCGGTCAGTTGCAGATCGAGGTTTTGTTCTTCGGTGGAAACGCGCGCGTAGCCGATGTTTGCTGTCATGGCGGCTACTCATCCTTACGCAGAAATACGGACGTTCCGCAGCTTCTGGCGCTGCGCGTTATGGTTCCTTTTCGGAGAGGATCGAGCGGAAGGTCGGCACAAGCTTTGGTCAAGTAATTTTCATAGTATAAACAAGTAAATACAAAGGGATATTCACGCTTTAACTGAATATAAAATAAGATTACTATAGACTGAACGAAAAGGAAGGTTTTTGTGCGGTCGATATTATGTTTATTCGCGACATTTGTTTTTTTCCAATTGGCTTCTCCTGCTTTCGCAGTCACTGACATCGCGCCTGCTGCAGATAAAAAAGCGGCAGACCGCGTTCAGTTCGAGACAGATCAAAAGGCGGGCGTTGTCCGCATCGTCATCGACGGCAGGGAGATCGCGCGCATCGATGCGACCGGCCTCTATGTCCATGGCGACGTCGCATACACCGGCACTATCGCCGACGGGTTGCCGCTCCGCGTGAGCACTGAGGGCGGCGATGCAAAGTAGGATGAAACTGCTGAATGCCGTTGCGTTTGTGGCGTTTCAGTTTGCATTTGCTTCGCCAGCGTCAGCGCTGGAAGCCCAGCCCGGCGACGCTTGCCCTGTTGTGGGCAGATACACCTTTTCCGGTGGCCCGGAGCTCTCCGGGGTCACACATCAGATGGTTTGTAATGCCAGTAACATCTGGAGCAGCATCCTCGACAATGACGCGGCAGGCAATGCGGCGCTGGCACACGCCGTCTCTCTCACGGGCGATATTTCACCTTCGCAGATCACCACGAACCAGAACGATTACAGCCCGGCGGGACTGTCTACAGCTTCGGTGCTTCGGGTGAACAGCGACGCTTCGCGCAACGTCACCAGCCTTGCGGGCGGGGCGGACGGGCGCATAGTCACCATTATGAATGTCGGCAGCTTCCCCATCGTGCTCAAGAACGACGACGGCGCGACCGGAACGGCGGCGAACCGCTTCGCTCTCACCGGCGATCTTACGCTCGCGGCGAAGCAATCGGCGATGCTGATGTATGATTCAACCGCGTCACGTTGGCGGCAGATCGCCAACGGCACGGCGAGCGGGGGAACTACGGCAGCGGCAGGATCGGACCGCCAGATTCAATTCAACAATGCGGGTGTGCTCGGCGGCGTGCCGAATTTTGAATTCAATACCGATGGCCACCTGGATTACTGGGAGAACCTGACGACGACGGCGGGCGGTTCCTACGCTCATGCGAGGTTCCATGCCGATGTCGCGCCCACGGCGGCGCAGACTTCAGGCCGCACGACCAGAGGATTGCAGGGCGCGATCTGGGTTTCCGCGGGCAATACCAATCAGGTGCGAAAAGTTATCGGCAGCGATGGATTCGCGCAAAACCTCGGCACCGGCGCAATTGAAAGCATAATGGGTGTGCAGGGTTATACGTATAACAACGGCAACGCCGCGATTACGAATATGTTCGGCAGCTATACGGGTGTGGAATCCACTACCGGAACTGTCACCAGTATGCTCGGCACGGACATTGACACTCTGGTCAGCGGCGGCACGGTCAGCAATGTTTATGGCCTGCTGGTGAACAATCAAATAACCGGCGGTGCGGTCACAAACCGCTACGGCATCTACATGAACCCGCCCACAGGTTCGGCCACCAACGACTGGGGCATATACCAAGACGGCACGCAATCCAACCGGTTCAACGGCAACATCGGCATCGGCAAGAATCCGGGAGCAGGGCTCGATGTTGGTACCAGCGTCGCGTTCTCCGGCGACATCAGCCCTGCGCAGATCACCGCGAACCAGAATGATTACAACCCGCCGGGCCTGTCGACCGCTTCGGTGCTTCGGATGAGCAGCGACGCTTCGCGCACGATCACCGGGCTTGCGGGCGGTGTGGATGGGCGGGTGCTGACCATCCTCAATGTCGGAACTAACCCGATTGTTTTGTCCAACCAGGACGCGTCTTCCACGACCGCCAATCGCTTCGCCTTCGGAATAAATGTAACCCTCGCCGCAGATCAGACTGCCGCAGTCATCTACGATGCCACATCGCAGCGATGGAGGGCTGCGGGTCTCCCTTTTGATACGGGAACCTGCGGCGACAGCACAAGCGGGTTCTTTGTTCTGACGCAAGATTCCTGGAACGGCGATCTTGTTACGGCGGCAGGCGGCGGCATGTCAGGGCTTGATGCGGGCAATGCGCTTTGTCTCGGCGATCTCACCACTTATGACTGGCAATGCAAATCCGTCGCACAGAACCGGGGCTTGCTGAATTCCACTCATGTAAAGGCTTTCCTGTGCGACAGCGCCGGGTGCAATGATGCGACCGCAAGCACGGTTTATTATTATGCGCGCTCAAACGATCCAAACAGCGGAGGCAATAGGTTCAAAACTGACGCATCCGGCAGAGGGCCGCAGGAGGCCAGTTATTGGGATAATAATTACAACATGAATGACACGAGAAATCTTTGGTCAGGCCGAAATGGCGGAACCATGTTGGCGTGGCCAGATACTCCAAATGCCACTTGCGCCAACTGGACAAGTTCGTCGGCGGGACTCAACGGTCGTACGGGGAACACAAACAATTATGAAACGAAGAGATGGTCTAACGGGAGCCCCACTTGCAACAATGCAAACAGGCTTGTCTGCTTTGTGAATCCGTAAGCCGTGGCGCAGTACATGCTTCGAGCAGTAAATCTCTAAACAGACAGGCACGTGGAGGAATATGTGAGGTCAGCAAAGGAAAGTGCGTTTGAGGCGGGATTCGCAGAAGGTCACGGATCATCAGCGGTCGCGCAGACAACTGCGCAATCCGTATCGCCTTCCCGCCACGTAACGCCCATCGCCCGTCCTGACAGGAGCGCAGGGATTCCACAGCCGGTCCCCATGTCCTTGGGCTCAACACTTTTCGAGAACGGGATTGTGCTCGGCAGCGACGTGTCATGCACGACAGACGGCACCCTGCGCTTTCGGGAAAACAGCTTCAACTTTGCATAGGAGAAGTATGACATACTGTAGTCTTGCAACATTAGTTCTTGCGATTTTTCTGACATTCTCTGCGATGCAGGCCCGCGCTACGATAAGTTTCCGCCCCGGGGTTGCTTGATGCGTCAGCTGTTCATTGTACTTGTTATTTGCTTGTGGAGTTGCGTGGCATTTGCCGATTGCACTTCGCCAGCCGCGCCCGAGAACAACGTCAGATACAATACCGATTACCACGTTCTTCAAGTTTGCACCGGCACTCAGTGGGCGGCGCTCGGCCCGCCGCATACTGGCGCGTCAGGCCCCGGCTGCATAAATCCCGCCGCCCCTGAAGGCAAGGTTATCTACAACATCGACCATCATGTCCTGCAATACTGCAACAGCGATAAGTGGATCGGCATGAGCGGCGCTGCCGGAACGGGCGGAGCAGGCTGCGCAAATCCGTCCGCGCCTGAGGGCAACGTCAGATACAACTACGACTGCCACGCCCTGCAATATTGCGACGGGGCGCAATGGGTGGGTGTCAACCCACCTACACCAACGCCGGCGGGTATCAGTTGGACGGCGCAGACGGCGGCGGAAGCGAACGGCTGGGCTTCTGTCACCTACGGCAATGGCCTGTTCGTGGCGGTGGCGGGCAACGGTACGAACCGTGTGATGACATCGCCAGATGGCGTCACCTGGACAGCGCAAACGGTGGCGGAGGCGAAGGCCTGGCAGTCAGTCACGTACGGCGGCGGCCAGTTCGTCGCGGTGGCTAACAACGGTACGCACCGTGTGATGACCTCGCCCGACGGCGTCACCTGGACAGCGCAAACGGCGGCGGAGGCGAACTTCTGGTATTCAGTCACGTACGGCAACGGCCAGTTCGTCGCGGTGGCGAGGAGCGGCACGCACCGCGTGATGACTTCACCCGACGGCGTCACCTGGACGGCGCAGACGGCGGCGGAGGCGAACCTCTGGTATTCAGTCACTTACGGCAACGGTCTGTTCGTCGCGGTAGCGTTCACCGGCACGCACCGCGTGATGACCTCGCCCGACGGCGTCACCTGGACAGCGCAGACAGCGGCCGAGGCGAACGCCTGGCAGTCAGTCACCTACGGCAATGGGCTGTTCGTCGCGGTGGTGTACAGCGGCGGCGCGCACCAGGTGATGACCTCGCCCGACGGCGCAACCTGGACGGCGCAGACGGCGGCGGAGGCGGGCATCTGGCTATCGGTTACCTACGGCAACGGCCTGTTTGTCGCGGTGGGTGGCGGCAGCACGCACCAGGTGATGACCTCGCCCGACGGCGTCACCTGGACCGCGCGAACGGCGGCGGAAGCGAACAACTGGTATTCAGTCGCCTACGGCAACGGCCAGTTCGTCGCGGTGGCGAGCGATGGCACGCACCGCGTGATGACCTCTACGATCCTCTGCCAATGAAACTCTGGCAGTGCGCCCGGCTTAACGTGCCTTTCGATTAGAGATTTGATGCGGCGCATCCTCGCGGCTGGTGTCGGCGGTACGTGCTGTATGAATTCCTCTGCGCCTGAGGCCGCATAAACTACAACTTCAGAGGCGCGGGCAGCTTCGGAGATGAAGGCGGACTTTGATTCTGCGTGGCTTCGCTTTGATTCTGTATGGCTTCGCGCAGTGCCGTTGCAGTCGGCTGGTTCGCGCTCGCCATGGCCGACCGCAGCGCTTTATGAACGTCGCCGCCCCGATCCTGTAGCAGCCTGACCGTTTCGGCATGTCCATTCGAAGCGGCCCACTGCAGCGCCGCTTCATTTTGGGCATGCACATCCGCTCCCTGGTCGAGCAGCAGCCTGACGGTTTCCGTGTATCTGTTCCCTCCGGCTGCCCACCGCAGCGCCCCATCGTCCACGGCGTGAATTTCAGCACCCCGATCCAGCAAAAGCCTGACGGTGTCCGTATGCCCTTTCAGGGCGGCCAACCGCAGCGCTTTATCGTCCATGGCATGAATGTCCGCTCCCCGATTCAGCAGCAGCTTGACCAGTTGCGTTTGCCCGTGCGCGGCGGCCCATAGCAGCACCGCATTACCGGCTTCCCGGTTCGGCAGGGTCTCTATCGTATATCCGAGCCCGGCAACCGATAGCAGCATTGCGGCGGCTACTGCGTGATTGGCAAAGGCTCGTTTCAGAAAGCCCGGCTTGTTTTGCGAAGGTTTTTTTGATGTTCCAGGGCGGCTCATTTGAGGAATTTCCTGTATAAAAACGTAATCAAAATGTAAATACTATTTACATAGATTTAAATACTCATAATAAAAGATTATCTGTCAATAATAATCCGTATATACATGTAATTGCAGTATTTTTCGTATTTTCAATACTTGTTTGATTGCCGCGTTCTTCAGTTTTGCGACATGCGGTAGGTTGCGCGGAGCCACCCGGGGAACTGCGCTTCCCCTTGCCGTAACCGCGAACCGGCGCGCCTGCGAGTCAGCGAAATTGAACTTCGTCGCCTGAGCCGATCAGAGCGTATTCAATCCGCGCGGGGTTTCGTTCGCAGCTTCCTTGCAGCGGTTTACCGATGCCGCGTGCCGCTGTCTCCTTCGTGTCCGGGATTAGCTCATCTTGAACGCCACTATGACCGGGCGCAGCCTTCACGCAACGGGCCGCCCGATCCATTCGCGGGACGCTCCCGTGTTGCCCGTTTCCCCTTCGGTTTCTCCTGCGGGTGCATGACGGCTTTTCTCACCCGGTCTCCTTGTGGGCGTTCGAGCCAACCCAAACAAAGGAGACAGACAATGGCACGCAACGCAAACTACAGCCGCAAGGAAACCAAGCGCGAAGCGAAAGCACCCAGCTTCATCGCCTACGCGGTGACCGAAAAGGGCGAGGATAAATCCTTCTGGACCCGCATCGGCGCAGCCTGGGATCACGAGGACGGCAAGGGTCTCACCTTGCAGCTCGACCTGGTTCCCGTGAACGGCGGACGCATCGTCCTCCGCACTCCATCCGAAACCGGGGAGAAAGGCGCGTAAGCGCCTTTCTTTTTTCAGGAGGAAGCATCTATCATTATCAATCGTACCGCCTCGACTGGCGCGGCCTTGAAATCGAAATCCGCTATTGCCCGGACTGGGCGAGCAGCGTGCACATCCAAGCAGGGTTGAAGTCCGCCGGGTACCCTTAAATTGTCGTTGAACTCAGCAAGTTCAGCGCGCAAACTCCGGCCATCCTGGCCGGGAGCGGACATCATGAAATCGCTTGGAAGGCTGTTCTGGGTTGCGATTGCCATCATTGTTGTATTCGCCGCCTACAGGGAATTTGATCGGAGCCGCGCTGCGTTCGATAGTGTGCCTCGGCCCCATGTGAGCACCGTCGATTTAAAATAGTCCGCTTTGCAGAAATGCGCGGGTAGAGCCTGTCATATCCGACGGTCAGCATAAAATGTTCGCGGAGCGAATGACGCTTGTCGCGCAGCGCCTCGCGGCTTCGGCGGATGCGGAGGACGGGGGCGCTCGGATGCAGAACCCTTATTCGCGCTTTGAAGCGGGAAACTTGTCGTCATCATGATCTGGCAGCGGGGTAGGTCCGAAGACTTGTCCGGTGCGGCTGTGATTGAGAAAGCCGGGAACAGAGCATTTACGTTCATCGCGTGAGCGTTCGATCTTTTCTGAATTGCTCCAAGCCTGTTTTCTCCTTTGAGAAGCTGAGTGCTTCGACTCTAGACGCCATGACCTGACAGGGCGCGCTTCCGTTTCAATGCCAGGCCCTTCGGGTTTTTCAAAGGTGTCCCCAGCTTCCGCGCTGCGCTTGTGCAGCCGGGCGATGCCCCTCCCTTTCAAAAGCAGTGATACGGGCGCTCTGCCGCCCCGTCTGAGGTTTGGCGTGTCGAACATTCAGCAAAAGGAGCAAAACATGGCACGCAACTTCAAAAAGAACGGTAATCAAGCCCGCATCGCTACAGCACCTGCATATATCGCCTATCACGTCGCCGATAAGGGAGAAGACAAGTCCTTCTGGACCCGCATCGGCGCAGCCTGGGATCACGAAGACGGCAAGGGTCTTACCTTGCAGCTCGATCTGGTTCCCGTGAACGGCGGACGCATCGTTCTTCGCACTCCTTCCGAAACCAGCGAGGAGAAAGGCGCGTAAGCGCCTTTCTTCTCTTGAAGGAGGATTGATCATGGAGAAACGCTATCAGCACTATCGCCTTGAATGGCGCGGCCTTGAAATCGAGGTGCGTTACTGCCCGCACTGGAGCGCGTGCTTCGCGCATCTTGAAATCGAATCCATGTGCCGCTCGCCGCTGCCGGTGACGGATACCGGCTACCGCTCGGTTTACACGCAGGCGGCCACGGTCGAGAGGCTCGGCGGCCCGCTCTCGCTTGTGGAGGACTGGCTCGACAGGCAGGCCGATCACAAAGAGCAGCTTCATTTGCGGCACTGGTGAAGAGGAACGGGCGCGTCCCCGCGAGGCGGGGCCGGGCTCTAGGCCTCGCGGCCCCGAACCCCGCAACCGGCGGGTTTCGGCCGTCCGGTGACGATCCCTCGCGCAGGAAAGAAGAAAGCGGGGATTGCATCCCCTGAGCTGTCAAGGGCTGACGCAAGCCGCCCGCGGCGGCCCTTGACAGCTCGACCCCCGCTCATCGGCGCTGGCCTAGTCCGGTTGCAATGCGCAACCGTAAAAGTTATTTTTGAAAGGAAGGTCGTAATTGGAAAGCACGTTATATCAGTTGGTATTCAGGCAGATTACCTGCCACATCGAGAAGGGCGTCAGGCTTTATCGTTATGCGCCATGCCGCAGGCTTGTGCATCCGGCAGTGCTGGACGAGGCGGCAGCCCTGATCGAGGGGACCGGAGCAAGGCTCCGCTATCGCGGCGCGCCGCATTACTGCATCCGCAGCGATACCGTTACGC
Source organism: Afipia massiliensis (assembly GCF_014203115.1). GTDB lineage: Bacteria > Pseudomonadota > Alphaproteobacteria > Rhizobiales > Xanthobacteraceae > Afipia > Afipia massiliensis. Next base: position 743,727 of record NZ_JACHIJ010000003.1, read on the forward strand.
TGCCACGGATAGAGCGGCAGAAGGATGAAGCCCTCGCGCTCAAGACCTCGTTTCACGAACTCATCCACTGGAGCGGCGCGAAAGGCCGCCTTGATCGCGCATGGGAAGAACTGAGCGGCACGCAGGAATATGCGATGGAAGAACTGGTCGCTGAGTTCGGCGCGGCGTTTCTGTGCGCGGAGTTCGGCGTTACGCCCGGCATACTCCCGTATGCGGCCTCTTATATTGAAAGCTTCTCCCAGGCTTTGCACGCGAAAGGCACGCCGGTCCCGGGCCTCATGGACGCTGCCGGCTTGGCCGAGGAAGCTGTCCTGTACCTGCGCGCCGCGCAAAGGCGTTAGTATCAGACCGGCTGAGGCGGAGAAGATCATCGGGCGCTTGCGGCCTTTATGATGCCTCGCGGCTTCCTCGGCGCGCAAAGAACGTCGCGTGCGCCCGCGATGGTCCGTAAAGTCCATGCGGGCTTCAGGGTTCGCGTTTGCCGCCTTCGTGAGGCTGGGCCGGTCAATCAGCGGGTCCGGGCGAACGCTCTTTCTTCCGCGACGGGGCAGGCAATCACTCCATAAGAAGGCGCGTCGCTTCGCGGGTTGCCGTTCTCATCCATTGAACCCGCGTGCTGTCATGAATTGCTCCTTAAATTGCAGAATGCTTCGACTCTATACGCCATGACCTGACAGGGCGCGCTTCCGGTTCAATGCCAGGCCCTCCGGGTTTTTCAACGGTGTCCCCGGCTTCCGCGCGTGCCGCTTGTGCAGCCGGGCGATGCCCCTCCCTTTCAAAAGCAGTGATCCGGGCGCTTTGCCGCCCCGTCCGAGGTTTGGCGTGTCGAACATTCAGCAAAGGAGCAAATCATGGCACGTAACTTCAAAAAGAACGGCAACAAATCCCGCGAAACGAAGGCGCCTTCATTGATCGCCTACCACGTCGAACAGGTGTCGGAAGAAAAATCCTTCTGGACCCGCATCGGCGCAGCCTGGGATCACGAAGACGGCAAAGGGCTCACCCTTCAGCTCGATCTCCTTCCGGTGGCGGGCGGCCGCGTCGTTCTCCGCACCCCATCCGAAGACGAGGAGAAAGGCGCGTAAGCGCCTTTCTTTCTTCCGATGGAAATGAAAATGGAAACACAGCCTGGAAAAGCAAACCGTGTCATTCACGGAGATTGCATCAACGTCATGGGCGGGATGGCCGCATCGAGTATCGACATGGCGCTTACCGACCCGCCATATCTTGTGCAGTACCGCTCCCGCGACGGGCGTTCCGTCCGGAACGACGATCGCGCCGAGTGGCTGCAGCCCGCGTTCAGTCAAATCTACCGGGTTTTGAAGCCGGACAGCGTTTGCGTCAGCTTCTACGGCTGGCCAAAAGCCGAGCTTTTCCTCTCAGCCTGGCGCGAGGCCGGTTTCCGGCCAATCGGCCATATCGTGTTTCGCAAACGATATTCTTCCTCCGCAGGATACGTGCGGTATCAGCACGAACAGGCGTATGTGCTCGCCAGGGGCCGCCCGGAGCTTCCGTCCAGTCCGATTCCGGATGTTATTGATTGGCAATATACCGGCAACCGCCTTCATCCGACGCAGAAGCCGGTTTCGGCGCTGACGCCTCTGATCGAATCGTTCTGCAGGCCGGACGGCGTTGTCCTCGACCCGTTCTGCGGCTCCGGCTCGACGCTTGTCGCCGCGCGCAAGACCGGCAGGCAGTATGTCGGCATCGAGCTCGACCGGCGTCACTACGAAACGTCCTTTCGCAGAACGCTCTGCTGGTGAAGGACCAGCCTTCAGACGCCGTGCTCGTCGGCGGCCGATTGATAGGGGTAGATGGTGAGCTCGTTCGTCTTGTTGATGCATACGGGCGTACCGTGCTCGTCGATCATGGTGAGATAGATGGTCGCGGACTTTATCCGGTAGCCGTCCTCATACTGCTTGAGAACCTGCGCGGCTTCGAGCAGGCCTTCGCCGAGCTGCTGAATCGAAAGCGCGCTGTTATCCTTGCCGCGCAGCCTGACCTTGAGCGCGGGAAGTTCGTTCTTCGGCGGCGCGGCTTTCCGGCCTTTGCCCTTGCGGAGCCCCATACTGCATTATAGCAGATTGGCCCCTATCAGCGCGAGTTTCCATTACTGCCGCGCAGCCCCGCCGCCCTTGCCACGGGAGCTACCCTTGGCTTTTCCTTCGCTCTTCGATGCATGGGAGCGCGGTGCGCCGCGCTCCTGGTCGAGGCCGCCGCCGCTATCGTCGCCGTCCTTTGGCTGAACATCCGGCACGTCCTCCGGGAGGACTTCCGTCAGCTGCTCGCGCGTGGGCCTGTCGTGTGTACTTGTCCGTGACATCAGGTTGCGCACGCATTCTTCATAAATATTTCGGCTTGTTCGCGCATTGCCGAAATGCGGTCCCTTGCCCGCCCACAGCCGCATCATCAAAAGAAAAACTTTGTCGCGCGTTTCTTCCGAAGCCGTAAACTCATGGCTTGCAAAAAGGTCCATGACAATCTGTGTCAGCTCCTCCGGGCCATGGTCGTCGAACACGATCGTGTTCGCAAAGCGCGAGCGCAGGCCCGGGTTCGAGTCAAGAAAACGATCCATCTCTTTCGTATACCCGGCGGCGATGACCACGAGGCGGTGGCGGTTGTCTTCCATGAGCTTTAAGAGCGTGGCGATGGCTTCCGGACCGTAGTCACTGCCGGAATCCTCGGGCGCGAGCGTGTAAGCCTCGTCGATAAAGAGAACGCCATCAAGCGCCTCGTTCACTTTCGCCTCCACCAGAGGGCCGGTGTGGCCGATATATTTGCCGACAAGGGCCGAGCGATCGGCCTCGACAAGGTGGCCTTTTTTGAGGATGCCGAGTTCGCGGTAGATCGCGGCGACGATGCGCGCGACCGTTGTCTTGCCGGTGCCGGGATTGCCCGCGAAGACGAGATGATGCGATGTCTCGATCGGTTTCAGCCCTTCGCGCACGCGCGCCGTATTGTACTCTGCGTGATCGATCAGTTGAGCGACGCGGGCCTTGACCTTCGTCAGGCCGACCAGCGCATCGAGCTGCTCGAACGGATTGGGATCTTTGAGTTCATCAAAGATGCCCGCAGGCGGCGTAAAAGCCTGCTGCACTTGCGGCAGGGCTGCCTGAGCGGTTTCTGGCTGGGAAGCCTCCGGCGCTTTCTCCCGTTCGATGGCAATCTCCGCTGGTTTCAGCTGCTCGCCGGATGGACCGACATACCGGAACGGCGAAGGCGGAAGAAAGCGCGGATCGATATTGGCGATTTGCCTGGGAGCGCGCTGCAGCTGCGGCCAATTCAGCCGGGGAAGTTTTGGCAGGCTGAGACGGCGGCGCTGCGGCACCGGAAAGTCAGGGTCGGGATTGAACCAGGTTTCCGGGAAAGTGAGGTCATAACTGATGCGGGAGAGCAGCATCGGCAACGCGCCGCTGCGAAAGACGATCTGCCTTCCGGATTCGCGCGACACCTCGCGCTCGGCCTCATTCACTTCGCGGAGCTGGCTGACGACACGCTGCAGCGTATTCCCCACCTGCTCCGTGCGCACGGCGCTGCCGAGCCGGGACACCAGATATTCGCCGGTCGTTCTGTCGTTCATGCCGAACACCTGCACCGCGCCGGAATTCGCGAAGAACGTCTCCCAGTTATAAGGGTAAAGATGCTGGAGCTGGCCGAGATTTTGCACGATCGGCCAGAGCTTCATGCCGTAACCCGACATAAGGCCTGCGGCTTTCTCCATCAGGCTCAGTCGCCCGAGACTGTAGAACTCATCGAGAAGGAACAGCACGGGATGTTTCGGCTTTTCCCCGGCCGACATGCCGCGAATCGCGAGATTGACGAACATGCGCATGAAGCGCTTGTGTTCTTCAAGATAGCTCGGCGGCAAAACGATATAGACGGTCATGTTCTTGCGCTTGAGATCGCGCACGTCGAAATCCGACGCGGACAGGACGTTACCCATGACCGCGCTCTCCAGCCACTGCGTGTTGCGCAGCGCCGTCGTCAGAAAGCTGCCGCGTTCGTTGCGGCCGGCGTTGATAAGAAGCCCCGCCGCCGCTGCCGGGATGCCGCCGATCTTCAGCATGACGGCGAGCAGCTTCTCGAATTTGTCTTCCGGCAGCGTGAGCGACTGACGGATGTCATAGAGCGTAGGATTGGCGCGACCGCCAATGACGAGAAAGGCGATCAGGCCGGCGAGCAAAAGCTTGACGCCTTCGTCCCAGTGCGACGCCTCGCCGTCGCGCTCCTGCACCACGAGCGCGTCCGCGAGAAGCCCGACTTCTTCCGCGAATTCGGGGGAGTACGGATCGAGGCCCGAGAAGGGATTGAAGCGCGAGGTTTGCGTCCCCTTCACGATGCCGAACGGGTCGACGACATGCACCTCCTGCCCGAGGAATTCGGTAACGCGCCCGCCGCCCTTGCCGCGCCGCGCCGCAGTGACGGCGGCATTCGTTCCTTTCGGGTCGATGACAAGAGCGGAACCGGGCCAGGTCAGAAGATTCGGGATGATCGCGCAGCGGCCCTTGCCCGTGCGGCTTCCGGCGATGGTGAGCATGCCCCTGTCGTCGCGGAGGCCGACGCGCCACCAGAGTTCCTGCAAGGAGCGGCCAAGCAGGAGGTCGCCGTGCTTATATCGATAACCCCATTCCTCGACGATGGTCGCGAAGGCCGACGAGCCGCCCTTGCCGAAGCCTTCGGCTTCCATCCTTCTTCTGATGCGCCGCGTTCCCCGCGATAGCCACACCTTGAAGTCATTGCCGAGCGGCCAGCCGACGATCGCCGCCACGAGCAACATGGCGATCATGAGGGGATAGGAGAGCCAGGCCGGTAGCAGCCAGAACACGTCCGAGGGAGGCCCCGGGAACATGGCGGCGGGACCGTCCGTCAGGAGGAGATAGGTCTCATAGCAAAAACCGAGCGCAAAGGTCAGGACGGCATGAACAAACAAGACCCCGGCAAGGTTTATCGGCAGCCCCACAGTCCAGCGCATGAAATGAGCCCCGGGCGGAAATACCAAATCCTAGTCAGGAAAGGCGGACCCGGTAAGAGACAATCGAAGAGCGCTGGAGGGTTCAGCCATTAGCAAAAGCAGCAGCACAGAAGGTGGTATTGCGGGAAAGAGGAAGAAGTCGCAGAGTAGCAAGATATGTTTTTGTGGCACAAAAACCTTTCCGCTGGCGCGGAGGTCTTCCTGCCAAAAAACGATTTGATCTTGTCAGCGTTCCGCCGCTGAACCACGGAAAAGTCCGGCGCGGCCCGGTGACAGCGTAGTTCATTGCTTCGAAGCGCCCTTACTTACGCGGGCGCACGCGCAAGGGAGCGAACCATGGCCCGGCCCCGCAAAGGCCGCGATGACCAGCTCAGTGAGATGCTGCGCTGCCGCCTTCGCGCCGCCGAATACCTTCGCATTCGTAAGGCGGCGCAGCAGGCGAATATGTCCGTTTCGGACTATACCCGACGCATGCTGCTGTCCGGGGCAGTGGTCGTAAAGAAGACGCGAAGCCTCGACCCCGAAGTCTATGACCAGTTGCGCCGGATCGGCATCAATCTCAACCAGGCCGTCCATAAGCTTCATGCAACAGGTCTGATTCCCCCGGAGCTCGCAAGGGCGGCAGCCGTCGTCGAAGCCATCGTGCTGGGGATTGCCGATGGTTCCTAAGGTCGCCGGGAAAGGCCGAAGCTTCGTCGGCGCGGGCCTTTATTACCTTCACGACAAGAAGGCGGAAACCAGCGAACGCGTCGCCTTCACCCATACCGTCAACCTGCCGACCCGGGACGCGGACAAAGCGATCAGGCTCATGGCGTATACCGCCATGCATCAGTCCGAGATCAAGGCGCGGGCTGGCGGCAGCACAAGGGGCCGCAAGCTCGCGGACCCCGTATACTGCTACAGCCTGTCATGGGCTCCGGGCGAAGAGCCGTCACAAGAAGAAATGATCGATGCGGCGCAGGAGACGCTGAAAGCGCTCGGGCTTGAGGGCCATGAAGCGCTGCTCGTCGGCCATAACGACGAGCCGCATCCCCACATCCATGTCATCGTCAACCGGGTCAATCCCGAGACCGGCATTGCAGCAAAGCTCAAGATGGATCATCTGAAGCTCTCCACCTGGGCGGAAGCGTTCGAGCGTAAGCAGGGGCAGATCAGGTGCGAGCAACGCGCCCTGAACAACGAGCGCCGCCGCAACGGCGAGTTCGTGAAGGACTGGAGCAGCCAGAAGGCCGCTGAATTTCAGCGCTGGCGGATGGAGCGCGCGCACCGGCGCAGTGACAGACGTGTTCGCGAAGGCGAGCGGCTCGGCGCAAAGCACCAGGGCGATCGCGACCGGCTCCGCATCGATCGCGACCGGCTCGTGACAGAACAGCGCAAGCGCTTCCTAGACGCGACGCGGGCCGACTGGCGCGATCTTTATGCGATTCAGCGTCAGGAACGCCGCAGATTTACGGATGCGCAGCGCAATGCCTGGAGCCGGGTGCGGTTCGATATCCGCACCTATGGAGAGAATTATCGCAAGGCGGGCAGAGGCGGGCGCAAGGACATGCTGAAGGGAGCCGCGTCAGCGCTCGTAGGGTCAAAAGCACAAAAGGAAAAGCTGGAGCTGAAGCAAAAGAAGGAGCGCCTGTTCTTCGCCCGCAAGCTCAAAGAACGCGCCGACAAGCTTATCATCCCGATAAGGCGCAAGCATGAGCGCGATCTTACAGAGCTGCATAAGAAGCAGGAGCGCGAGCGGCATGAATTGCAGATGAAGCAATCCAAGGAGAGCCAAGCGGAGGCCCGGGAGTTAAAGGAAGGCCGTGACAAGGAGATTTTCCGCAAGGAGCAGCGTGGCAAACTGCGGCACGAGCTCACCGAAACGAAGCGCGATGTGACCACACCTATCACGCCGAAGGAAAAGGCTTCGCCCTCGCTCGCCGACAGATTCCGAAAGGCGCAGGAGAAAGGAGTGGGAGACAAGAGCAAAGATCAGTTTCGGGATAACGCCAATGACATCGGCAAGGACGCAGGGCGTGAACGCAATAAGAAGCCGCCGAAATAGTCGGTTTACTCGACAGGCTTTGGCGGACCGAACAACGCGCTCGCCGGTATCCGCGCGCGTTCCGTTGCGTTGTACCTTCCCTCGCAGGTGCATTCTTGTTTCTGGTAGAGGCTGACGGGGCAGGAACGCGCCACGCCTATTCCCCCATATCTTGGAAGGATGATGACCGGTTGCTCTTTGCCGTTCGCAATCGCAGCCATCATGCTGTTATATGTGATGCCGCCCTTGAAATCGAGTTGCTGCCGCACGAGCCGTTCTGCTTTCGCAAGCTCAGTCTCACTCGCATAGCCCTTCTCTTCGCAGATCAGCGCGTACCGCGTCGGGCGCGCGCCGTTGCCGATACCAAAACCGAGCAGCTTGTAGGATTGAACGGAGAGGGCGTCGATCACGTCGGCCTTCAGTGATCGCAGGGTGAAGCCGATGAGGCCGGGACTTATGCTCCTGTACTGCATCCCGTTCACGGTGACCATCGCGACATAGAGTGCGGCAAGCGCAACGAGCAGCGACCGGCAGAACCGGTAGGCTCTTGTCAGCAGTAGATGATCGAGCAAGAAATCCGGCATAACCGGGAATGTAAGAGCGTCATGCTCCCAGAGTCCAGTCAGTCACTTTGAAAATCTTCAGAGAAGCACGAGTGTCGCGCTGGCGGCATCATACCGGTATCCGACGATAGAGCCGTCCTTTAAACGTGTTACAGCTTCTGAAATAGCTGCCGGGGGTACCAAGAACCATTCGCGTGGCTTAATCTTCTTGCCAAGGCGGTCTGTGATTTCAAGGTTCAGCCGCACCTCTGCAAAGAATGTATGGAGGAGGTTTTCAAGCTTTACCCGGTCGATGTTGTACAGCGTGTAGGTTGCAACCGGATGGACGCCAGCCATCAAGAATGTCGGGTCATCTTTCGCGTTCTGGATGCGGATTTCCATCTTGCCCGAGGTGAAGCCGATCTTGTGAAGCAGACCATCGAGCTTGCGGATTTCAGGATCAGTCGAAAGGCTCTTTACCACATAGATCATGCCGGTCTGAGTATCGCCCTCCTGGGGCCGGTCCTCAAATAGCGGCCCCATGCTCGTCGAAGTTACGCGTCGCCCGTTGGGATCTTTGTAAAGTTCTGTCGCGAGCGACCGGAGCAGATTGTTGCCTTCCGTCCCATTGTCGAAGATCAGGCGAAGGCGCGCGTTCTTCTTGCCATTGCGAATATGCGTCTCACCTACGTCGGCGACGTAGACCATGACGCCGTTGAGGATGAAGAACTCTCCAGCTTCAATTTCTTGCTCGTTGGCGAATGTTATAGCCTTCCGCTTGCCTTCACTCAGCTCGCGGACGCATTGTTCGAAGAGAGGCTTGAATATCTCAAAATCCTTGCAGACTTGCCGTTCGGCAACCTCATCTGGCCGCGCCGTAGGTGGACGAACGTGAACTAGATCGAAGATAACGTCCTGCGGTGTAGAAAGGAGGTCGTCATCATCAAGAATCTCGTTCAGCGTTTGGGGAATAATGGGCGCGTCAGCAGGCAGAAGCCCGTGCCGGTCATGTGGCACCAGTATGTCGCGCAAAGATAGATCGTTCCGGAGGCCGTTGAGTTTTATCTGAAGTCCACGCTCGGAGACGGATGGCCTGTCGGTTTCGCCAGGCTTTCTATTAAATCGGTCGATGAATCGGTTGATCTCCTCCAAACTGTCGATCACACGCTGATGTTCTGTGGATGCGGCATGGTTCGTTGCCTTGACATCAAGAAGGTCACTATCGTCTGAAAGAATTTCGTCAAGTGTCTGGCGTGTCATTGCAGCCTCAGGCTGATTGCTCGGCGCGCATGCGCTCGCGTTTCTTATTGCGTAGCCATTCGAGCGCTTCCGCAAGACGCCGTTCCATTGGATTTTGCGCAACGAGGCTAGGCTCGCGCCCATGGGTCTGCTTGAATTCCTTGATGCGAGGGTAAAGCACCGTCGCTTCCTCTTCCGACATCTGAATGCGTTTGGAGATGATAGCGCCGTGGATGCGCTTGAGAACCTCGGCATCCACGGACTTGGACATTATCTCGTAGGCCAGCTGGAAGGGGTTGATGCTGTCAATGAGATCAATATCGAGGTCTTTCACATTGATGAACTTGCCAGCCATTTTGATGAGGTTGTTGTTCAGTTCCGGCAGACCGCCATTGCTGGTTGCCTTAAAGGCGGCATTGGCGACCACGTGCTGACGCACCTCCTCGACTTCCTGCGGCGACAGGTCGGGATACTTGGTTTCGATCACTTTTGGAACGTAGACCTGAGTGACGACCTCCGGCGGAATCTCTTCCGGATTCATGGCGGCACGAAGTACACGGTCGTCCTGCATCACCGAGGCCGTGAGGTCGACGAGATCACTTTCAAGAATTTGACGGACGCGCGCTGTGCTCGGTTCCGCGAATCCCTTTATAGCAATCGTTGTTTCACTCTGCGTGTAGTCGATATCGACGATCTTGGATGCGCCGTCTATATCATCATCGGATGCCCTGGTCTTAAATTTAAAATTGGGCGCAAGCACCTGCTCCATCAGCAGCGAAGCGGCTATCGCCTTCAGCATGTTATTTACAGCGTCGGCAACATTGTCAGCGCTGGCATCGGGTTCAGCGATGAGATTCGTAAACTGTGCGTGAGGCTTGCCTGGACTGTCTCGTGTCGCTCTTCCGATAATCTGGATGATCTCCGTAAGCGAGCCGCGATAGCCGACAGTCAACGCATGCTCGCAATACGTCCAGTCAAACCCTTCCTTGGCCATCCCAAGCGCGATGATAATATCGACATCATCGGGGCTTGAAATGTTTCGCAGCGTTTCCATCACGCGGTCGCGCGTCTTGGCATCATCTTCAACGAGGTCGGCGACCTTGAGAACTTTCCCGCTCTTGTGCCGAACGAAATGGAGACCAGTATCCTTGTCAGTGTCGATCACTTCACCGAGGTGGTCGAGAATGCGGTCAACTTCCACGTATTTTTCTTTGGTGCTCTCGGCAGCGTTTACACTCGGAATATGGATGATTGTCTTTTTGCCGGGATCGAGCACTTCCGTGATCGCATCGAGATAGCGCCCGCGATAAAAATGGTAGCCGATACCGAGGCTCTTGAGATATGTGTAGCCGTTGAGCTGCTCATAGTATGTGTAGCTGATACGCGTGAATTTTTCTTCGTCTTCAGGTCGCAGCACAGGAATGCTGTCGCCACGGAAGTAGCTTCCGGTCATTGCAACAATATGGGCGCGGCCATCGGCCATCAACCCGCGCACAACCTCGCCGAGACGGCTATCCGCATCGGCCGAAGCGTGATGAAATTCGTCAACAGCGAGAAGGCAATTGGCGAACGGCTCCGCTCCGATTTTGTCGTAAGCAAATCGCAACGTAGCGTGAGTACAGACCATTACTTCGGCTTCGCTATCCATGAAGGCTTGAAATTTAGCGACTTTGCCCTCATCTCCGGGAGTACATAGATTCCATTGATCGTCGATTTCCCAATCTCGAAAGAACCCGTGATCCTTCAGTTTCATCGGCCTGAATGACGCCCCGATCGAGCGTTCAGGAACCGCGACGATTACCTTACGGACCCCCTGATTCTGAAGCTTATCGAGGCCGATGAACATCAGCGCCCGCGATTTACCGGAAGCGGGAGGGGCTTTCACGAGAAGATACTGAGAACCGCGTTCGGAATATGCCCGCGCTTGCATCGCGCGCATGCCCATTTCGTTTTGCTTCTGGCTCTCGCCGGTTTGCCCATAGGTTACGTGAACAAAATCAGGCATTGGCGGCCTCTTTCACTTTGTCAGCGGTCATCTCCGCATACAGTTTGAACAGATGTTCTAGGCGCTCCGTATCACTCTTAAACGGCCGCCCAATATAAATCTTTTCAAGCGTTTCATCGAGTGAGCGATGCGCATCCAGCAGACGCTTGGGCATGGTATCCGGATCGTAGAGCCAAGCGATTGTCTTGCCGGGGTACTGATCTCTGGCGCTAATGATTGCCCAAGCAAGCTCGTCCAGCGCCGAAATCTGCGTTCCTGTAAGCTCAGGGGCCGGGAATGTGTTGTATGAAATATTTGAAGAATAGCGGATGCCGACACGAAACCGTCCAGAGACGGTTCTTGCCCATGCCGCATGTAAAGATGAGCATAAGATGCTGAACACGAACGGTTGAGCATCAAATATAGCAAAGGCAAGATCGGTTACGATCACGCTTCCATCGAGAAAACCTGGCGTAACAAAACCTCTGGCGTCGGTTGTCAATTTTGGAACAATGATCGCATCAATATCCTTGTGGCAACGCTGTGCAAATTTGTAGGGAATCGAAGCGTAAGCTTGCGTTGTCTTGGCCGATGATGCAGATCGAAACTGTCGGACCTTTTCAATTCGCTCCTTTATCGGTGGAATCGAGCAGGCTAAGGCGAAATCCTTGTCCTCAATCCAAAGACACCACCGCTCTTCGCCGAGCGTGAATTCTTGCGTCCCCATCAACTTTCGGATCAGTGGCTTAGAGTCTTCAAATTGTCGAATCAGCTGGGTCGCTTCTTCAGAACTCAATAAAAGGTGGCCTCCATCTCGTGGCATGTTTCCTGAGACCATTTTTGGTAGCTGGGGTGAGATGGGGACTTTCATTGGGCTAGCGAAGATGTCGTCCCCTTCGATCAAGTAAGGGGAAATATTTTTGACAACTCGTTGAGTGAACCCGTCGTTGATCCGTTTGACGACCTTGCCGCCTCGATGCCTAACGCCGATGATAACGCAATGAACTCCTGCATTTTCTCGGGCGCTATTGGACCAATTGAAGGACGTGTGGGCGAACGCGATTTCAAGGTTTCGTTCAAAGAGACGACGCCAAATGTAACCAACTTGCTCTCCTTGTGACACAGAGTTCGTTGTAACAAAGGCGAATTGCGCGTTCACGGAGCTCAGATATTCACCTGCTTTGATGAACCAGCCTATAACGTAGTCAGCATCCTTAAAGTCTGCGTGCCCAGAAAACAGAGTCTCCAGGTCCAGTTTTTGAGATGGAGTTTGTTTGCGAGCACCTTGATATGGCGGATTACCCACGATGTAGGTTTCAGTGTGTACATCAGTTGCCAATGCAATATGCGCAGGTATGGCTGCAGTGCTTTTTGGCGTGTTCACCGTAGGTGGACACGCGTCCGTCCAGTTGAGGGATAGCGCGTTGCCGCAGACGATGCTACCACCCTCATGGAGAGGAAAATTCGGCGGAGCTTCGCCGAACATATCTTTGAACCGCTGGTTCATCTGATATTCGGAAATCCAAAGCGAGAGCTTTGCCGTCTCGGCGGCGAAGTCGGCAAGTTCTATACCGTAGAAATTGGAGAGCTTCACGCTAGTCCAGCGATGAGACCGCTGGCCTTCGTCAAGCTCTTCGAGCCGCTTGAATACCCGCATTTCAAGTGTGCGAAGCTCGCGATAGGCAATAATGAGAAAGTTTCCTGAGCCGCACGCCGGATCGAACACGCGTATCTTTGAAATTCGCGCGAGTAGCTTGGTTAGCCGTGAACGCTCTTCGCGGTGACGGTGAGCCTCTGCGAATTCTTCCTCAAGCGACGTCAGGAATAACGGTTGCAACACCTTCATGATGTTAGGCACGGATGTGTAATGCATGCCAAGGTCGCCGCGCATATCGGGATGCACAATGGCTTGAATCATGGAACCAAAGATATCGGGGTTGATCTCGCGCCAGTCGAGTTGCGCTGCCTCAATCAGAATGCGTCTGGCGCGTCTGTTGAACGCCGGAATATCTGATGACTCGGCGAAGAGGCCGCCATTGACGTAGGGAAATGCTTTAACATGAGCGGGGACACTGCCGCGCTGGCTATCTGCGACATTCATCACATCGAATATCTGCCTGAGCAAGGATTGCAGATGTTCGCCGTCGTCGCCGCCAAATTCTGTAATCGTCTTGACGAATAGGTCTCTGGCAAAGCTGCCCGTATCTTCTGCGAACATGCAGAAGAGGATGCGGGTCATGAATTGGTTTAACGCGTGCCGCTTCTCATCCGTGGTCCAGTCCGGATTGTAGCGCACGATCTCGTCGTGAAACTTCGCAAGACGGCCCGTCGCCTTAATATCGGCGGGGTTTTCCTTAACGGCCTCGTATTTATCGATGCCAGCAAGAGGGAGAAAAAAATCAAAGTGGTCGTTGAGCTCTGCGAAATCGAAATGCAGCGTTTCGTCGGTCTTGAGATCGAGCGTTGAAACTTCCTGTCCATCAGTTGCAAACAAGAAGCGAGGCTTCTGTGATTTTGTTGCCTTCAGATCTTTCAAGCCATCGAGCGTCTGCGCGACCTGGCCCTTCGCAGTGGGCCGGAAGTAAATTTTGCGCGCCCAGAGGAGATCGCCTGGCCGCTCGCCTTTATTCTGCGTACCCTTCCGCAGCTTTGTCAGCGTGGCCTTTGGGGCGTTATAGATTTCTAGCAATCGATATACGAATTCGTCCGCATTAAACGGCTGTTCGACCAGATCACTCAGCTGAATTTCTATTTCGGCAATGTTCATGCGCGACCTTTCACCCCAGCGGAAAGGACCAGCTCACGCGCGTCACGAATTTCTCTCAGCCTGCCAATGAGGGTGTATAGAGTGATGCAATATCGCTTTTGAGCGTCCTTCATTGGTTAGTTGCTTTCATTATTCATTACGTTCTAACTGCAGCGGGTACAGGCTGTGCGATTTTCGCGCGAACCTGGTTGTAAACGGGAATACCTGCCTCGACCCCGACTTCCATGCTAATCGCAAGCGCATAAGGGACGTTATCCGCAAGGGTCCCGGAGGGAGCACGGCAGGTCAGGCGAAGCAACAGGTGGCCGTCATCAACAAATACCGAAGCTGATTCACCGGTTCGCCGCTCGTGAAACACCGTTCCCCGAGCTGTCGCTTTGTCTGTGGGTTGAAGGGCGCGCTGAGGCGCGATCCAAAATTTCTGATCGCTGCCGGAGGCTATGTCGAGTGCCGCCATCCTGTATCCCTGATGGCGAGGATTAACCGGCGAGAACCACGCAAGCGTAATAGTTATGGCGCGCAGTGCGCGCACGCCATCAAGCCCGTCGGGCAGCGGGACGCGATAGAGGAGACTGCTTTCGGGTGCGATCGAACCAACACCAAGGAGCGTCGCGCGATTCTCAGTGCAATCTAGGACACGGTCTATGTTCGGAACGCCATAGCCGAGAAGCCGTGCAATATCGTCGCGTCGGCTAAAATGAGAGCCATTTCCCTGCGGCTGGAAGGTGCCATCGAGCATTTCACCTTTCACCCCCCATTGTGCGCCGTGAACAAGAAGCGCTTTGAGGACAAGAGGCATATCGGCAGCATCGATATCGGTGTGGTTTGACCCGCCGTCACCATCCGTCAGAACATCGTGAATTCTATGTGCGCCACGTGTGGCAAGCGCAGTAGCAACGCTTGTTCCAAAAGTGAAGTCCTCGTACCGAGTGCCGTCAAGCTGCGGTGAAGGGCGAGCTGCTTTCAGCCCGAACATATGAACACCGGCAGTTACCGGCGCAATAACAATGCCTCCGCCAGAGGCGACTACCCTGACGGGCGCTCTTCCTCCTGAGAACAGAAGCTCCGGCTTCACTATCTTTTTAAAGCCCAGCCCCATCGCAGAGACGATGTTTGGCAGCTCTTCATCCGTGAAAGGGTCGGTACGTCCGTTGGGGAGATTGCCGTTGAAGGCCGAACCGGAATGCGCGGCACCAATAGTGAGTGCATTTAATGACTCCGCTGGGGACAGCAATGTACGCTGACTCTTGTTGCTATTAAGCGCGTCAAGAATTGCCCGCTCGCGCTCGGCAGGAGTCGCCGCTTCAAATGCGATGGACGTATCGAAGGCGGCGACAGGCAGACGGTCGAGAATGTTTCCCGCGCTGACTAAAAACAGAACTCGGTAACGGTTTGAGAGATAGTCAAGGAGCCTTCCTAGCGGACTCATTGTTCGGGCGTAGGGTCGCGTTTCATCCCCGAGGGAAAGGTTTATGACCACGACGCCTGGCGCAACGGCTGGCTGCGCACCATCACCTTCCTTAATCCTTCTAACGGCCTGGTGAATTACGTCGACAAGCAGCCTGTCAGGCGGTGTTCTTTCATCACCGTTTGCATTCGGCCTCATGACAGGCCGTACATACAGCCGCCGCGAAAGAGGCGGCTCGCCCGCGTTCAAGTCACCATGAATGATGAGTGAAGCCATCTCTGTCCCGTGCTCGCGGCGCGCGACGGGATAAATGGCATCAAGCCCTTCAGGATCGTCAACGTCGAGTCTGCCCGCAAGCCGGACGTGATTTTGAATTGGCAAGCCATCCAGCAGCGCCGCGATGGGGTCGGCTCGGTTCGCGTCGGCGGCGACTGCGGCGCTGTCTCCGCCGGTAAACTCGGTCGCGCTCGGGTATCGCGCGACTGATTGAGGGCGCAGGAACATAACTTCATCAGCGCGGGCGAGACTGACCGCAGGATTATCAATCAGTGTGCGAACAGAAGCGCCGGGCAGATCGATCAAGACGGCGTCATAGTGGATTTCGGGAATAACGGCATGATGCACGACTTGGCCACCGGCCCCGACAATGTCGCGTTCGAGCGCCTGAAAAGCTTGCGCCCGCTTTTCCGCGTTCTCATGATACCAGAGTTCGGCCTCCAGTCTGACAAGCGCATCCGGATCGCGAGCAAGATCGGTTTCCCACGCCGCGATAGCGTCCGACGTGATTCTATCTTGTGGCCCCCACGGCCTTACGTCAATGAGCTGCGAAAACAGCACCCGCCATTCCGAACGGCCTTTTGGCATTCGCTGATTCTGCTTGTAGCGCTCCCAAAGACTGAGAAGTTCACGCAGGGCCTGTACATCGGGCATCGCCAAATAGATGCGTCCGGCAAGCTTTTGGTCGGGTTTTTCTTCGATAAAGAAATCATCGCTCGGGTCGAATTCCTCTTCGAAGTCGCCGAGATATTCGAGACCTATGCTACGCGCTTGGTCGTAGAAATCCTTAAGCGAACCTTCAACCTCAAATACAATCGCGCGCTCCGGCGCGATTGACGCGGGGTCGTCACGCAGAGCCATCAGTTGCGCTGGTGTCTCAGCTACAGCTGAGAGGCGCTCAAATCGGGGGTCAATGCGCTCGCGTTGCCGGTCTCGGGAGGGCCGGGATATAGCTGCGCCTCCGCCGTGTTTTGGCGGAGCGGCAATTGCAGTTGGGGCTGGTAAATTAAGAAGTGGACGTTCCGGCACTCTTTTCTTCCCCCGTGCCTTCCTTTGCGCTACGTGCGCGAGCGGTCCACAACTTCAACTGCTCTCGTACGATTTCGCCGGAAGGTCGTTCCCCCTGAGTAAGAATTACCCGCCGCATAATGTTGAGCAGGAATTCTTCGGCCTCGGCATAGCTTACACGACCAAGGCTCTTTGTTATTTGTGCAGCAGACACGCCAAGATTCAACTCGGCCTTTTCGGCAAGCGATTGCACAAACTGGGTCAGTTGCTTTTGCGTCGGCGCCGGTAACGGCAACCGGAGCTGGAAGCGCCGCCAGACTGCCCGGTCGAGCAATTCTGAATGGTTGGTCGCGGCGATCACGACAACATAGCTAGGCAGCTCATCTATTTGCATCAAAAGCGAGGTTACAACGCGTTTGATTTCGCCGGTCTCGTGTTTATCACCGCGCTCTTTGCCGACGGCGTCAAATTCATCAAAGAACAATACGCATGGCGTTGTGCGCGCGTACTCAAAGACTCGCTTGAGGCGCGAAGCAGTTTCGCCAAGGAAGCTCCCAATCATTCCCTCATATCGAACCACCCATAACGGAACTGCCAGGCTTTCCGCGATGGCTTCGGCCAATGTTGTTTTTCCGTTGCCCGGTGGACCAACAAGCAGAACGCGGTGCCTGGGTTCGAGTGAGTGCGACCGGAGCAGGCTTGCGCGTTGCTGTTCTTCAATCAGTTGCCGGGTTGCAAGTTGTGTTGTTTCCGGCAAAGTGAGATCAATCAGCTTTCGCCGTGGCATAATCTCAGAAATGAAATCCTTCGCTCGCTGACTTCCTTCGGACGCCGGACGAGGAGCGGTTATCAGTGCATTGCCGTTTGTCGTCTTAACAACGCGTTCGATCTGGTCGGCTAAGACGTTGTGCTGCTTGCCGCGCTCTTCGGCAACAATGGCATCTACGGTGCGACGGAATGTACCCGTGTCGCCGTTTACGCCAGCCTTAACTAGATTTATGAGCAAGTCACTTCGAGCCATCGTTAGTCCTTCCGGCGACGGCCACGGCGGTCGGTCAATTCGGATTCAGAAACCTGAATTCCGACAGATCGGAGCCCGCGAAGCACCATCGTCCGAATGTTCTCGCCTCGGTCAGCGCACATTAACGCTACCTGCCGACGTACAGACTCTGGGACCATAACTTGTAACGGGACTTCTTTCGCAGAAGGTCCAACGGCAGTGGTCCGCAGCTTTCGTCCATTCCCTATTGATCGTTTCGCCGTCGCCATGATTGAATTCACAACACTCTGTTCGATGCTACCTAACCAAATATCATAAAATCATGACTTCATGAAGAGCGGAGACTTTGTTGTACCCATGATATTTAGTCGAACGCTTGCAGCGCGTCGCAATATGTCAAAGGTTGCGATAGAAATCGTCGGGAAGGGTGACTCCATCTTCCGTCGTCGTTTCCTAATTGCCCTCAAATTGAACAAACGCCAAACTTATCTGGCTGGCCTAGCTGCACCGTGAAAAGTCTCGATGCTGTCCTCTCGAACGAAAAAAGAGAAGCTGGTTTTTCCCGAAATTAAGCCCGGTCATTGGCAGGGCGAAATACTCGGCAGCTGCACTGTAAACTTCGGACAGGAGGTTCAACCCGGGCCGCCGCGTCAGTCGGTCGAGTTTACCTATATGATCATGCCAGCCCTTCTCACGATGCCGGAGCCGCGCTTCACTTGGCCGGGCCTCATCATGATCATGACGCCAACGCCGATGAAGACAGAGTTTCCCGACGCAGGTTCTCTGTTCAGTGTTGATCACTCACCATCCCTCAGCCTGTCGCTCGAAGTTACACGCAGCCAATTTTCGGACATGTTGAGAATGTTGGAAGCAAAGCGATTGAAAGATTTTCACTTCACTATCGAGGAAGCGCGCGACGGCTCGTGGCCGATACGTAGCTGGGGCATGTCGACGACCCTCGCGTGACGAAACGCTCCGAGGAACGGCGGTAAAATAGTAACAATGCCAAAGCCTTACGTTGGTGAATAATTTTCATGAAATTTAGATTGAGAGATTATTTTTCACGAGGTACAATTGAATTTCGGCGTTCCAGCCCTAGGTGAAGGAAATTCAGAAGCTGGAGAGTGTTTTTCGGGAAATTTTAGTTGAGCGTGCAATTTTCAGGTCCGGTGAGCGTTTTTCATGACCGGCGGCTGTCGGAAACAGCCGCTCCGGCTGGCTATGCCGCGCTTATTGGCGCTTACAAGCTGCCCGTTCCGGTTCCCCGGATTCTGTGCGCGATTGGCTCCAAGCACCGCATTATCGAGCGGGATGGCTGGCGCATCTACACGCCGCGTCATGCGCCCGATGCTTCTCTTGAAGGACACCTGACATTCGCCCTCAAGTACGAGGGGCTGGATCTTGCCGTTCTGAAGCGGCTATTCCTTGCCGTGAAGGAAAGCGAGATCGCCGAACTCGTTCGCCAGAAGCCGACCGGCCTCTACACGCGCCGCATCTGGTTTTTATACGAATGGCTGCTTGGCCGCGAGTTGCAGCTGCCATCTGCGGATAAGGTCTCGTATGTGGATGCTGTCGATACTGATCTTCAGTTCGGCGGGGCGGGCCAGAACTCGGCCCGGCACCGTGTCCGCAACAACCTTCCCGGCACGCCGGAATTCTGCCCACTGGTGTTCAAGACGCCCGCGCTAAATGAGTTCATTGCGCAGGACTGGAAGGAGCGCGCGCGCGCCGTCGTTAGCGAAGTCCCGAAGGATTTACTCGCGCGAACGGCCGCGTTCCTTCTGCTGAAGGATTCAAAGTCGAGTTACGTGATCGAGGGAGAGCGGCCGCCCCAGGACCGCATTCAGCGATGGGGCCGCGCGATCGGCGAAGCGGGCCGGGCGCCGCTCGACGAACAGGAATTCCTGCGCTTGCAGGGCATCGTTATTGGCGACGAGCGTTTCGTGAAGATGGGATTCCGGAAGGAGGGCGGCTTTGTCGGCGAGCATGACCGCGATACACAGCGGCCAATACCCGATCATATCAGCGCGCGGCACGAAGACATTCCCTCGCTTATGAAGGGCCTCATCGCGTTCGACCATGGCGCGGAGAACGATCTCGATCCCGTTGTTGCTGCGGCGGTACTGGCGTTCGGCTTTGTCTATATCCATCCGTTCGAAGACGGCAACGGGCGCATTCATCGTTATTTGATGCATCACGTCCTCGCCCGCCGCGGCTTCAATCCGCCGGGGCTGCATTTCCCTGTGTCATCGGCCATCCTCGACAGGATCACCGAATATAAGGGCGTGCTGGAGAGCTATTCCAGCAGGCTGCTTCCGTGCGTTCAATGGGAGGCCACGCAGAAGGGCAATGTGAAGGTCTTGAATGATACGGGCGATTTCTATCGGTTCTTCGACGCGACGCTACATGCCGAGTTCATGTATGAATGCGTCCGTCAGACCATCGAGCAGGATCTTCCCAACGAAACCAACTTCCTCCGAAGCTTCGACGCTTTCCGCGCGGGCATCGAGAACATGATCGACATGCCCGAGCGCACACTCAATAATCTCTTCGGCTTCCTTCGGCAGAACGATGGAAAGCTGTCAAAGCGCGCGCAGGAGAATGAGTTCGCAGAGCTGACTGCGGACGAGATCGCGCAGATAGAAGAGCTGTATCGATCTTCGTTTGGGTAGCGGATGACCAAAGAATAAAATGGGGAGACGGTGGGCGATACTCTAAACATACCCGAATGGACATACTACGCCGATAAAGGGGGGCTCGACCCGCTCGGCATGCAGAACAGCAGCGTGGCCCTCTATCAGCGCCTCATCCCCGGCATTGGCAACGTCACTCTGCGCATGCGCTATTACGGTCTCTATCCATGGCTCGTGCGCCACTATCTGCAAACGAATGGCAGCACGGATCCGGAGGTCTGGCGCGTGTTCCTCCGCCGCGCGGAAGCCCTCTACGCCCTGATCGCGAATCAGGCCGGCGGCGAGCTCGGTGTCGCGGGAACGGTGTGGGCCATACGCGCAGTGACGGCGGCGAAGACGGGCGGCGGGTCGATTCCGATCGACTTCGGCGCAGCCGCTGCGCCGGGATCGGATGATCATTATTTTGCCCAGAGCTGGGGCGTCTTTGGGCTGGCCTATCAAAGCCAGTTGTATGAGATCGGTATTCTTTCGCGTGGCGACGGCCACGGGATCCCGCTTCCCAGCAAGGAGTCGGGTATGGCGCTCGCCGATGGCTTCGAATTTGCCATGGGCGAAGCGGCTCAAATTTTCAAAGACGTGCATGCACGCGGGCTTGTGACGCTTACCGAACTGGACGCATTGAGTCCGTTTGCACCGTCGCAAATCGCCTTTGGCAGCGCGGAGCGGAATGTCTATCAGCGCGTGCTGTTTAGAAAATCTGCCGATGGGGATGCGCCAGATTCATTTAGGACGCAGACGCTGCTCCTTGTGCTCAAGGTCGCGGAAATACTGGGCAGCCCTCCAGATGCGGAGGAACTCCGTTGGGCGCTTTATGCAGGACAAACCCAGGACGGATATCCGCTCGAACTTGGCGATGCGGCTTTGATCGCGCACTGCGAACGGTGGCGCATCTATCAGGCCAACGATCTTTGCCATGTCGCCCTCGAAGCGCTTTTGCGATTTGTCCTTGATGCTCTGGGCGCGGAACCGGCGGGAATTCCTCCGCGGCAGCTGCTGGAACGACTTGTTGCTGATATGCGGGAGGCTTCCGGCGCGGCTCCGCAGAACTGGCGATTGTTGCTTGACGGAATTGAGCTCGCAGACAACGCAGGCGACCGAGCACAGCCGGACAGCGAGTGGTCGCTGGCGGACGATATTATGCGAACGGCGCGTCGCGCTAACGGCTTTGTAGACGGTGAAACGGCGTTTAAGGCCGTTCGGCTCTTGGCGGCCTTGCACAAGCGCAGCCTTAAGGAGTCCTGGCCGCTTGAAGCGGAGCTGGGGCCGTTTACCAATGACGCATTCCACTCCTTGCTGAGCGAGCGTGCATTCCTGCGGCGATATGAGAGCCACGATTTTTGGGAGCTAATCGCCCGGCTGGTCGAGGAGCGTGTGATCCGCCGCCATCTTGCCGTGGCGATGCGCAAGCTGCGCCAGCAGAAGGACTACACTTTCCTCATCGAATCGCAGAATGGCCGGTTGCGAAGGCGCAAGCAGGATGGGCCTGTCTATACCAATCCTCGGCTTCAGCCGGCGATCACATTCCTGAAGGACATCCATATCCTTGGAGGACAAGGTCTTACATCTCACGGCGTTGAGGCCTTAGCCGCCGCATGAAGCTCTACGAGAAATATTCTGAAGGAGGTTATCACTCCAGCATCGCTTCGACCTTCAACGTCGATTTCGATGCCTACGAAACGATTGTCCTCTCCAGGCTTCGCGGCACGGGGTGCCGCAACAATATGCTGCTCTGCGACAGCCGGATGGTGACGGCCTCCCTTGACGGGGCCTTCCGGCTACCACGTTACGCCGGGCGTCTCTATTCGGTCTCAGGCGCGCAGGGCGAACGCGCAGGCGGCGTCTTCCATCCAAAACTGCTTATTCAACTTGGGCGTCAAAAAGGGCGACTGCTCATCGGGTCGGCCAATCTCACGGCCAGCGGGATCGCAGGCAATCTCGAAATTGTCAGCGAATTGCGAGCAACGGCCGAGCCGAGCGGTGAGCGAGAGATTCTGCGCCAGGCGTTTGATTATCTGCTTCGTCATCTTGACCATGGCGACCCAACGGTGGAGGCGCAGCTGGAATTTATGCGGCGGCGTACCCCTTGGCTCTCCGAGACGGAGCCCGCCCTGGGAGCCGTCTCGCTGGCCGACAAAACGCTGGCGGCTTTCCTCGCGAGCGGCGCGGACGAGACGTTGGCCGATCGCCTTGTCGGTCTTGTCCATGAACCCATCCATCGCCTGATTATCATCAGTCCATATTGGGATGAGCAACTCGCCGCGCTTCAGCATCTAACGTCAGCGTGGAAGCCGGCTGAGGTTTCCGTGTTGGTCGACAAGGAAGTGACCGCGTTCCCGCCGCTGCCGCCTACGCTTTCGCCGATGTTACGCCTCTTTGATCGCGGCAAGGCATTCAAATCGCGGTTCATCCACGCCAAGGTGATTATCGCCCAGGGCGCAAGCGCGGATCACGTCCTGTTTGGCAGCGCAAATTGCACGCTGGCGGCGCTCGGGGCGGGCGGCATACCCGGTATCAATGCGGAGGCGTCTCTTTATCGCCGGCTTCCGCCCGGTTCGGCGCTGACCGAGCTTGATCTGACGGAAGTGTTTTCAAGCGAGCCGCTTTCGGTTGCAGATATTCCCAAACGTGAGCTTCCCGAAGACGAGCTCGAACTTGAGCGGCTTGCCTCAGCCCATCCCGGCGCGTTTCAAATTCTTGGCGATCAACTCAGCTGGCGTCCATCGCTCAACTACGCGAAGGTCGCGTGCGATCTGACCCTGCAAGATCAGAGGGGCGAAGAGATTATTGTCGACCTTGTACTGCTCCAGAGTGATGGCCCTGTGCGGAGATATCGCGTGAGCGCACTGCCGCCGGATGCTGCGCCGGTCTTCGCAAGAGCGAAGCGACCGGATGAGCAATGGTCTTCGCCCGCTATCATTACCTATCCGCAGGACATCCAAATCGCTTCGCGTGAGCGAGGACTTCGCCAATTGGAGCAGGCGCTGACCGGCTTGGAGGACACCTCCGTCGCTTCATTGCAGACGCTGGAAATCTTTGACCTGCTACGGCGGCTGGATCAGGCCGACCAGGGCGGGGAGAGCGCCGCATTTGTACCGCGCGCACACCGCGAGGCTAAGGATGCGGGCGGAACATACAACGTCTTGACCTATGAAGAGTTCTTGAACTCCCGGCAGGACGCCGGCGCACAGTCGGGGAAGAGCCACCACACCACACTGGCTGGCAGCTCGCATTTCAGCGTTCGAAGCGTTTTGAACCGGCTGCTGGGCGGCGCAGGAGAGGCGGTTCTGGAGGTAGAAGATGAAGACGCCGGCGTTCACGATCTCACTCAAAATGATGAAGCGCCTGACGAGGTCGTTCCCGATTCCGGCAGCACATCACACGCGGGCGGCGCGACGGCAGAGCCAACGCCATCCCTGGACGAAATCGAGCTAGCGCGACGCCGCAGCCGCCGAGCGGAGCGCGATCGGCTGCTTAAGGCGGTTTCCCAATTCCAGATGCGTCTCAAGGAGAAGCAGGAGACTGGAAGCATTGATACGATCGAAATGCTGCGTGTCCGCCTGATGCTAATGATCATCTGCCAGGCCGCCTATTCGGCGGACGGCAAAGCGGTGAAGCGGCTCCCGCCGGACAAGGTTCTGGCGGCTGAGGATAGTCGCAACGGTTGGACTGATATCGTCGGGCGTCTTATCTTCGCGCTGATCCACGGAGCGAACTCGCCGCTCCGGCAACTCTACTTTCAGAATATCAATGGCCAGGTGCCGGTCGATCTGCTGGAGTGCTGGGCAACGTGTTATTGGTGTGCACAGGCCTGCTTTGCCGCACCGGTGTCGGCTGCACAGCGTCAGCATATGGAGAAATACCTCCGGCCATACATAGTCGCGCTGTATCAGTTGACGCTGCCGTCCGAGGCCGAACTTCTCGGCGAAACAGTGCTCGACATCATGGATCGCATGAGCGCGGTTTACGGTCCGGCGATGGGAGTTGGGTCAGTCGCCGAAGCACATAGAGCGTCTGTGAAAGCCGCGATTTGATGAGAGGCGAAGATCGCTTTCGGATGAACAGTGCCTCCCCGATGTCCGCACAACGCTAGATGTAACGAGCATAATCGGAGCTGATTTTCTCGTCGGTCACATATTTCAGAACCTCGCCCACCGCACGAGCGGCTCGGATTGGGATAGGCAGCTTCTGATTAATCTGGGTCGAGTTCCAGTTTATCTTTGTTAGCGCCAAGACCTCGCTCGCAATCTGGGCGATAGTGCTGTCACTACCTTTATATGGGCAGAGGAGTAGCGGTCGCGGATCATACATGCCCGGATACGTTCCGTAGTAGGGAATGCTGCCATTTGTATAAAGCAGCCCCTTCCCGCCGAGGTCAACGAACGTACCCCGCATGACAGGATAGTTGCCGTCCCGAAGAATTTTCACTGAATACGATTCCTGAACCCACACAAGGTCGCGAAGCTCGGCGCCGGCCTCGTCTAGTGCTTCCAGAATGCCATCTGCCTCTTCTTCACGGAACTGCGATGTCTTGAGAACGATCACGCGCGCCGGGTAATTCTTGTGATGGTTTTTGTAAGCAGCGAGCGCGTTCCTGATCAGCTGGCACGCATCGGCCTTTGTCATGTAGGGATGTCTTCCGCGGCTCTCTGTGAAGGCGCGCCTGCCTTTGAGAATGAAGCCGCGCCCTCTCTCGTCGAACATCTGTGCTGCGCTCGTAAAGAGCTGCTGGCCTCCGACTTCGCGGTAGAAGCTTACGCCGATATAACAGGCAGTGAATTCGCCGTCGTGGGGCATCTTCCGCCAGGGAATACGTCCGGTTCCCTTGTAGTATAGGGTCGTCAGCAGATTCCAGGTCCGGCCCGCCTGGTCCTGAATTTTGCGCGCACGATTTTCCTTTATTTTGCGTGGGATCTTTGCGGCTTCGTCGAACACATCTTCCCAAACGATTTGAATGGGGAAGCTAAGGCCCATGGCTTTAGCCTTAAGCATCCCTCGGAAATCCGGCGCGTCGGAGCCGCCGCTGTCGTCTTTTTCAACGGTCGCCTTCGAATCCACCTTCGCGTTCCAGACCCTTTCAATAAGGCTGACCGGGAGGGCGACAATTGCAACATGCGGACGATGACTGCCATCATCTAGCGTTTGAAGCTGCTGTACGATTTCGTCGACCGCCATCTCAACGGCCTTGCCGTGGTTTGGCTCCTTCCGGATCTTGTCGATCTTGGACTGAGAGATCGCCGCTGTTGCGCCTTCCGCAATTTCGAACTTGCACCGAAAGGGATTCTGGTTGCCAAGGCCAGGAAAGTCCGGATGCAGATTAGGATGCTTCTCGCCCTTTCCCTTAAAGCCCGTAGCAGCGTTGACGAAGAAGGCTTTCGTATCCTCGACGGTCTTCGAGTCTCCGACAATGGCAATGTGAACGACATCACCCAATGGGATCTGGAGCGGACCGGCCTCGAAGAGGCCAAGTCGCGGATCAGGATGGTGGTGATTGTTACCAAACTCCAGATGCGGTTCGTCGAATATCTTGGTTTCGAACTTCATCCGAATAGGCGCTCCTGCCCATCGTCAAGTTCTGCCGAGGGCTTTTGAGAACCCCAAACGTCTTCGGGAACACGTGTCGAGAGCGCAACGATCGGCGGCTCGCCGAAGCGAAGGTGCACCTCGGACGAGCCACCGTCGAACAGCCCTCCCTTTTCGCGATCGAGCCGGCTGAGAAAACGATGCCACATCACAACTTGCCCCCGGATGGAAGCGCTGTTGTCGAGGCGTTTTTTTCCGGCGAGCAACGCTGCCGGGTACGAGTGAGGGAGGAAACCGTTTGTCGTGAAGAAGTATGTGGGATTGATAACGAGGTACCACTGATCGAAAAGTCGCTCGAACCGGGGTATGAAGGCGTGGTGACGGACGAAGTCGACGCGGGTTTTGTCGGTCTTGTTCAAGGCGACGTTAACGACCTCCGTTGAAGCCTTCTTTTTCGATGCCTCATAAGAGAATGCGCGCGATATGTTCTCGGCCAGCGCTCGGAAATAATACAGCTTGCGATCCTTGTTCCACGCCAGATCCGCGCGCACCTGATGATCGAGTGCTTTTCGGAGTAGGTATGCAAAGTTATGAAGCTCTTCCTGATCCTCGTGGAAAGCTATCTCTGCGGTATCGATTGCTTCGACCTGATCGATGTCAACAATGTGTCTGCAGCTTGACTCGCGGGGATCGGCGAACGACCAGAATGTGCCGCCTTTGATCGTCCAATCAAAGCGCGCAGGTTCATCCGCATCCAGCAGCACGGAAACCGCCTTCCTCGCGTCAAGCGAAGTCGATGCGACGAAAACCTCCTGCGGCAATGTCACAGGGAGTATGTTTACGAGCGCTTCTTCACCGCCGCCCAACGGCGGAACGTAATATCCAAATCCCGCCTTGGGCACCGTGAGGTCAGCGAGACGGTCAATGGCATTCTGATCAAGTAAGTCGCGAGTCTTGTCGAACTGCAATTTACGACCGTCGCCGTCTATGTCGAGACCGACCGCTTTCCAGAAATACGTCTCGTCCGACCTGCGGTACAAAACGATGATGATCGGAAGGTTTGATCCGCGCCAGTAGGCCAGATCGTCCGCACGCAAGAGATAACTGAAGCCTCTGTCATCTTCTGACGCATATCTGGATGACTCGGTGGCCTTCACCTGCACGGCGATCATCCGCGCGAGAGGCTTTCCTTTGTCCATAACTTCCGCGATGCCGTCGACTCCAGCCTCTAGCCTGGAACGGCCGTCGAACTGGAATCCCATGGTGAGGAAGCGAAGACGTACCGCCGTCTCGCCTATCTCCCCTAAAAGTTGGCTGTTCGTGATAATTTTGGACATTCTAACATGATAGAACAAGTCAAGAACATCCGTAAGGGATTCAAATCAATTATCCGCAATATTCCGACGGCGCAGGTACCGCGCGTGTATCTGCAAGTGACATGCTGATGTGCGGTCTGACGATGACACCGCGCCAACTATGGAGAGTTCGCGCATGTCGCCTGAAACGGATGTACGAAGAAGGGATGTTTAAAGTAACCCTTTGCTAAGAGCAGCATCAATAATATGCTTATGAAGCGGCCCAATGATTCGTCATTTGGGCCTTTTTTTATTAGCACAGATTTTAGCACATAAATATTTTTACTTGAATTTGTTATAAATAAATCAATAAGTTGTGCCGTTGGCAATCTGTCTCATAACCTGAAGGTCATAGGTTCAAATCCTATCCCCGCAACCAAATAAGATGCTGAAATATCAGCATAATTTAAAGCCGCCCCTCGGGGCGGCTTTTTGTTTGGCCTGCGCCGGGTGTCAGTTGGTCTTGCCGAATTGCGGCTCACCCGGCTTGCTGAACGTATTTCCGCTGGGGCCGTATCCGGTGATCTGGATAACTGCACCTTCCTCGCGCGTGCCGTCCCAATGGACCTTGCCGTTCGGGTGCATCATGTAGCCGCCGGTCTTGAGCGGAACAGCCTTGGCTGGTTCGAAGGCTTCGCCCGTGCCGGTGTACCAGGTGCCCGACAGCACCACGACATGGCGATCCTCCGGATGCTTGTGCGGCTTGCTCATGATGCCCGGTGGCCACTTGATGCGCAGCACGTAGATTCCGGGCTTCGACGGGTCGCCGAACAGCGTCGCCACTTCAACGCCGACGCCGAACGGATTCTTGTATTGCTCTTCGCCCTGCTTGATTCGAAGGAAGCCATCGCTATCCGTCTCGGCCTTCGCTGCCGGATGCTGCAACATCATCGCAGCGGCGGCGCACCCAGCGATCGTCAGCGCAGTTTTGATTTTCTTCACAGTGGTTCTCTCCCTTGCTTTTCTTGTTATCGCGGGAGGCTAGCCTGTTCGGGCGGCGGCGAGCAATAAGCTGGAGGTCGCGTGAGCTAGGTCTTGCCGTCACCACGGCAGGCCGCAGAGATCGATGGTGCCTTCGCGCAGCAGGCGCTTGATCCTGAAAATGTAGGGGGCCATCGCAGTGAACGGCGCGCGGCCGCTGGGTTGCTCGGCATAAACAACGCCGTTGAATGTCTGCCAGCCGAGTTTTTCATAGAATGCATTGTTATGCGGCTCACAGAACAGCATGCCGAAATCGGTGGCGCGCTCCTCGGTCAGGGTGTGGATCGCCGCGTTGATGGCAAGTGTCGCATAGCCTCGGCCGCGGCAGTCCTCACGTGTCGCGACGCCGCCGATCCCGCCGATCGCCACCTTGCGGCCATTCCAGGTGCCGGCGCGGCTGTAAATCCCGACATGGCAGACGACATCGCCGTCCAGCTCGATCATGACCCGGAGGTCGGCATGGGCGAACACGGTGTGGCCCCACGGCGATGCTTTCACGATCTCAGGCGGCCAAACGGCCGACAACAGCGGTTTTACGGCGGGCCATGCTGTGTCACCGGTCGCGATATCGATCTCGATGCTGCTCATTCGATCGCCTCTGTTTGCGCGGCGCACATCAGCATTGTTCTCCGTGCAGATGGTAAAACGCCGATTCCGATGCAATGATAAGCGTCATATCGGGAGAATTTTCTACAATGCAGGCCGCTCAGCTCAGTTCTTATCAGAAGTGGTCGATTTTGATCGGCGCGTCCGTCATGTTGAGCCTGTCGATGGGTATGCGGCAGAGCTTCGGGCTTTTCCAGCCCTCGATCCTGCATGATACCCAGATCACCAGTGCCGACTTCTCCCTGGCCACCGCGATCCAGAATATCGTCTGGGGCGTCACGCAGCCTTTCGTCGGCATCCTCGCCGACAGGTACGGGTCGCGTTACGTGATGCTCGCAGGTGTGCTGGTGTACATACTCGGCTTGGTCACCATGATTTTCTCGACCACGGCGCTGATGTTTACCTTCGGTTGCGGCATATGTGTGGGCATCGCGCTGTCCTGTACCGCCGCGAGCATGAGCATGACGGTCGCAGCGCGGGCGGTCTCCGCAGCCAAGCGCAGCGTCACCATGGGCGCGATCTCCGCCGCTGGCTCGATCGGCCTCGTCATCGCATCGCCGCTGGCGCAAACCCTGATCTCGACCGCGGGTTGGCAGATTGCGCTGGTCGGCTTCGTCGCCCTCGCTTGCGTGATGCTGCCGTCGGCATTCAGCGCTGGCGGTGCCGACAAGATCGAGCTGGATAAGGCAGACCAACTCAATCAGTCGCTTGGCGCGGTGGTTCAGTCGGCGCTCGGACATTCCGGCTACGTGATTATGGCCGTGGCGTTCTTTGTGTGCGGGCTCCAGCTTGTCTTCATCACGACACATCTGCCGAACTATCTTGCGATCTGCGGTCTCGATCCCTCGCTTGGCGCATCGGCGCTGGCGCTGATCGGGCTTTTCAACGTGTTCGGGTCGTATCTTTTCGGCTGGCTCGGCGGACGTTATCCCAAGCAGCTGTTGCTGGGCGGCATTTACATCGTGCGGTCGCTGGCGATCGCGGTGTATTTCATCCTGCCCGCC
Organism: Afipia massiliensis; assembly: GCF_014203115.1. Lineage (GTDB taxonomy): Bacteria > Pseudomonadota > Alphaproteobacteria > Rhizobiales > Xanthobacteraceae > Afipia > Afipia massiliensis. The sequence continues at coordinate 773,105 of NZ_JACHIJ010000003.1, forward strand.
ACGCCTGCTTCGACGCTGATCTTCGCAGCGGTGATGGGTTCGCTCTGGCTCGGAGTGATTCCGCTGGTGAACGGGCTCGTCGCGCAGTTGTTCGGGCTCCGCTACATGGCGACCCTGACCGGCATCGCCTTCTTCAGCCATCAGGTTGGATCTTTCATTGGCGCATGGGGCAGTGGGCTGATTTTCGATCACCTCGGCAGCTATGACATGGCCTGGAAGGGCGCGGTCATCATCGGATTGATCGCAGGATCATTCCAGATGTTGATGAATGTGCGGCCGCCGAAAGCCAAGGACGACCTGGCCGGCGCGCTCCCGAAAGCGGCATAAAAGTCCGCCAGCAAGAATGCTGCCTCCGCGAGGGGCGGCGTTGGGCTATATATTCAGCGCGGCATATCTGTTTCCCTCCCCGGGAAACCTTCTATAGTGCGCCGCGTTGACACCTCGTCACCCACAATTTCCGGAAGTAGACCCATGACCTTCACGCTCCCGAATCTGCCTTATGCCCACGATGCGCTCCAGCCCTACATGTCGAAGGAGACGCTCGAGTATCATCACGACAAGCATCACCAGGCTTACGTGACCAACGGCAACAATCTGCTGAAAGGCACTGAGTTCGAGGGCAAGTCCCTTGAAGACATCGTGAAGGGTTCGTTCGGCAAGAACGCGCCGCTCTTCAACAATGCCGGTCAGCACTACAACCATCTGCATTTCTGGAACTGGATGAAGCCTAACGGTGGCGGCGACAAGCTCCCCGGCAAGCTCGCCAAGCAGATCGATCAGGATCTCGGCGGTCTCGAAAAGTTCAAGACCGATTTCGCCGCGGCAGGCGTCGGCCAGTTCGGCTCCGGCTGGGCCTGGCTCTCGGTCAAGAACGGCAAGCTCGAAATCTCCAAGACCCCGAACGGCGAAAGCCCGCTGGTTCACGGCGCAACGCCGATCCTCGGCGTCGACGTGTGGGAGCACTCCTACTACATCGACTACCGCAATCGCCGCCCTGATTATCTGAAGGCGTTCGTCGATCACCTCGTGAACTGGGAATACGTCGAGTCGCTGTACGCGAAAGCGGCGTAACCACTGCAATCAACCGAGGGGTCGCATTTCGCGGCCCCTTTTTTGAGACGATGTCCCAATCGGCCTGAATGTTGGTGAACTATCTTCTTGTCTTTGTCGGTGGTGGGCTGGGCGCGTCGCTTCGGCATGCGGTCAATGTCGGCTGCGCTCGCGCGTGGGGTCTCAACTTTCCCTACGGGACTTTCCTGATCAACATCACGGGCTCGCTGGTGATGGGTCTCATCGCCGGCTATCTCGCTTTCAAGGGCGATGCGTCGCAGCCGTGGCGGCTGTTCATCATGACCGGTATCCTCGGCGGCTACACCACGTTTTCGGCGTTCTCGCTGGATGCGGTCACGCTCTATGAGCGCGGCGAGATGGGAATGGCGCTGTTCTACGTTGTGGGATCGGTGGTGCTGTCGATCGCGGGGCTGGTGGCAGGCCTCGCGCTGGTGCGGCATTTCGCGTGAGAGCAAGAGACCGTTTTTGTCCGACCCCCCGCTAAAAACCGAACCTGCTGAGAACGGCGAGGGCGCGAGCCCGCGCCGCAAGGGCAAGCCGTTCGGCTGGTCGACGTTCATCATCGCAGTACTTGTTGCGATCAGCGCCGTGCTGGTCTGGCGGCGTGATGGTTTCGATGGTGTCTGGGCCATTCTCGTCCACGACGTTTCCCTGTTCGGCGAAATCATGCCGCGCGTGCTGGCGGGCTGCCTGCTCGGCGGATTGATCGCGTCGGTTCTGCCGCACGACAAGGTCTCAAAGTCACTCGGGCCTGAATCCGGGCTGAAGGGTCTGCTGATCGGCACGGCGTTCGGAGCGATCCTGCCGGGCGGCCCGTTTACCGCCTATCCGGTGGCTAGTGCGCTTCTGGCGGTCGGTGCGGACTTTGGCGCCACCATCGCCATGGTGGTGAGCTGGACACTGATCGGCTACGGCCGTGCGGTGGCGTGGGAGATGCCGATCATGGGCGCGGATTTCACGCTCTGGCGCATCGTGATTTCGCTGCCGATGCCGATTCTCGCTGGTGCGTTGGGGCGCTTTGTCTATGTCCGCGTTCGTCACAGGTTCAAGCTGTGACCGCGCTCATCATCGACATCCTGTTGTGGGGCTCGCTGATCGGCGTGAGCATCATCGCGTGGCGGCAGGACAAGGCCGTGTTGACCGTCGCACTGCGCAAGGGCGGGATGGACTTCATCAACATCGTGCCGCGGATCGCGCTCGGTGTGATCGGGTCGGGCTTCATCGCCGCCATCATTCCCTCGGAGGTGATCGTCGGTGGGTTGGGGCCGGATACCGGATGGCTCGGGATTGCGACGGCTGTGGTTGCCGGTGCGGCGACGCCGGGTGGACCGGTGATCGGCTTTTCCATCGGGGCGGTCGCGCTCAAAAGTGGCGGCGGAATGCCTCAGGTGGTCGCCTATATCGTTGCCTGGGCCCTGTTCGCGTTCCAGCGGCTGATCCTGTGGGAAATCCCCTTCATGCCGGCCCGGTTCGTCTGGTTCCGGGCACTGGTCTCGCTCCCGTTCCCGTTCCTGGCTGCCGCCATCGTGATGGTGATCGGGAAACCATAGGCTCCAGACCGCATTGCGGAACCATGGACGCGGGTTATGTTATAATATAACATTCTTGAGCATTGTGAGGGGTCCCAGCGCCTCTCAGCCTCACTAGACCTGGAAAGCGGACCTCATGGCCCATTCGCACGGGCATTCCCACGCTCACGACCATTCACACGGTCCTCATTCGCACAGCCATGGCCCAGCATCGCCGCATCCGGCGCAGCCGGTCCATTGGTCGATCCTGCGGATGACGCTGGCAGCGCGTCTGGCAGCCGCTGCGGCGATCAGCGCGGTTCTGTGGGCCGTCGTGCTGACGGCGATGAGGTGAGCATGTCCGCGCAACTGACATTCCGCGATGTGACGCTCGGCTACGACCGCCATCCCGCCGTGCATCACCTGAGCGGCGAGGTCGTCGCCGGCGCTCTGGTGGCGGTGGTTGGCCCCAACGGTGCCGGCAAGTCGACGCTGTTTCGCGGTATCGTCGGCATCCTCAAGCCGCTCGCCGGTGTCATCGGACTCGGCGATCTCAATCCGCGCGACATCGCCTATCTGCCGCAGACCGCCGATATCGACCGCAGCTTTCCGATCTCGGTCTACGATTTCGTCGGCACCGGCCTGTGGCGCCGCAGGGGCATCTTCGGCGGACTCGGCAAGAACGAGCATGCGCGGATTACGGAGGCGCTCGCCGCGGTGGGCTTGAGCGGATTCGAAAATCGCCCGATCGGCACGCTGTCCGGCGGCCAGATGCAGCGCATGCTGTTTGCGCGGGTATTGTTGCAGGATGCGCGCGTCATCGTGCTGGATGAGCCTTTCAACGCCATCGACGCCAAGACGTCCGCCGATCTCGTCGCACTGGTGCGGCGCTGGCACGCCGAAAAGCGCACGGTGCTGGCGGCACTGCACGACATGGAATTGGTCCGCGCGAATTTCCCCGAGACCCTATTGCTGGCGCGCTCAAAAGTGGCGTGGGGCAAGACGCCCGAGGTTCTGACGCAGGAAAACCTGCTGGCCGCGCGGCACATGTGCGAAGCCTTCGACGATGGTGCTGCGCCGTGCGTCGACACGCCATCGCAGGCAGCGTGATCTCATGATCTATGACGCGCTGATCGCGCCTTTCACGGAATTCGAATTTATGCGCCGCGCGCTGGCCGGTGTGATTGCGCTGGCACTGGGCGGTGCACCCATCGGCGTGTTCCTGATGCTGCGGCGAATGAGCCTTGTCGGCGACGCCATGGCGCACGCGATCCTGCCGGGCGCGGCCATCGGATTCCTGCTGTCCGGCCTTAACCTGTTCGCGATGACCTTCGGTGGGCTGGTTGCGGGTTTCACGGTCGCGATTCTGTCGGGTCTGGTCGCGCGCACCACCGAACTGAAGGAAGACGCTTCCTTGGCCGCATTCTATCTGGTGTCGCTTGCGCTCGGCGTCGCCATCGTGTCGATCAAGGGCACCAACATCGACCTGCTGCATGTGCTGTTCGGCAACATCCTGGCGATGGACGACCAGACGCTGCTGGTGATCGCGTTCAATGCCACCGTCACGCTGCTGGTGCTGGCGGTGATCTATCGGCCGCTGGTGATTGAGTGCGTCGATCCGGTGTTCCTGCGCACAGTGAGCCGGGCCGGTGCGCCCGCGCATCTGGCGTTCCTCGCGCTGGTCGTCATCAATCTGGTCAACGGCTTTCACGCCCTCGGCACGCTGCTTGCGGTGGGGCTGATGATCCTGCCCGCAGGCATAGCGCGGTTCTGGTCGCGCGACATTACCGGCATGATCGGGGTCGCGGTCGCAAGTGCCGCGCTGTCGGGGTTTGCAGGCTTGCTGCTGTCGTTCCACACCAAGGTGCCGTCGGGACCGGCGATCATCCTCGTATGTGCGGGACTGTATGTGGTGTCGGTCTTGTTCGGCAGCGTCAGCGGTCTGGTGCGTCAGCTCTTTCCGGGCCGTCATCTCGAAGCGTGAGGAGAAGCTGTGCTTCGATTTATAAGCGTCATCGTTGCTGTACTGGCTCTGGCCGTCGCTCCCGTCGCCGCACAACAGGCGACCGACGGGCCTCTCAACGTGGTCGCGACGTTCTCGATCCTCGGTGACTTTGCGAAGAACATCGGTGGCGAGCGGGTCAGTGTCACGATGCTGGTCGGTCCCAACAGCGATACCCATGTCTATACGCCGACGCCGTCCGACGCGAAGAGGATCACCGATGCGAAGCTGGTGATCGTCAACGGCCTCGGCCTTGAGGGCTGGCTGCCGCGTCTGGTTAAATCATCCGGAAGCCGGGCGGTCACGATTGTCGCCACCAAGGGCATTGCCACGCGCAAGATCGAGGATGGCCACGGCCACGATCATGGCCCGGGTAATGCCGACCCGCATGCCTGGCAGTCGGTGGTCAACGCGAAGACCTACGTCACCAACGTCCGCGACGCGCTGATGGCGGCCGACCCAGCAGGTGCGGATGCTTACAGAGCCAACGCCGCCGCGTACCTTGCAAAGCTCGATGTGCTGGACCGCGAGATTCGCGAGGCCGTGGCGAAAATTCCGCCCGGTCGCCGCAGCGTGATCTCGACCCACGATGCCTTCGGCTATTTCGCCGCCGCCTATGGGATCAAGTTCATCGCGCCGCAAGGCGTCTCGACCGAATCGGAGCCCAGCGCCCGGGACGTTGCTGCTATTATCACCCAGATCAAAAAGCAGAAAATTCCTGCTGTTTTTCTGGAAAATGTCAGCGATCCGCGGCTGATGCGGCGGATCGCCGCCGAGACCGGGGCGAATATCGGCGGAACGCTGTATTCGGACAGTTTGACCGACGAAAAGGGGCCAGCACCCACTTACATTGATATGGTCCGGCACAATATAAAGGCCCTGACGAGCGCGCTTTCGAGCTAGGGCAGGGGCCACCCCGCCGCCGGGCGCGTGTATGATTGCCTGGAGATTCCATGTCTGAAGCCGCTGCCAACAAGATCCCCGTGACCGTTCTGACCGGCTACCTCGGTGCCGGAAAAACCACGCTGCTGAACCGCATCCTGTCCGAGAACCACGGCAAGAAATACGCGGTGATCGTCAACGAATTTGGCGAGATCGGAATCGATAACGATCTGATTGTCGGCGCGGACGAAGAAGTGTTCGAAATGAACAACGGCTGCGTCTGCTGCACCGTGCGCGGCGACCTTGTTCGCATCATCGACGGTCTGATGAAGCGCAAGGGCAAGTTCGACGCCATCATTCTGGAAACCACCGGTCTCGCCGATCCCGCGCCGGTGGCGCAGACGTTCTTCGTCGACGAGGACGTGCGCGAGAAGACCATGCTCGATGCGGTAGTGACGGTGGCCGACGCCAAGTGGTTGAGCGATCGCCTCAAGGATGCGCCCGAAGCCAAGAACCAGATCGCCTTCGCCGACGTTATCGTGCTGAACAAGACCGATCTGGTCACGAAGCCCGAACTGGCCGAGGTCGAGGCCCGCATCCGTGCGATCAATCCCTATGCGACGCTCCACCGGACCGAGCGCGCACAGGTCAAGCTGTCGGACGTGCTGGAGCGCGGCGCGTTCGATCTTGATCGTATTCTGGAGCTTGAGCCGGAGTTTCTCGACGATGGCGGTCATGACCATGACCACGATCATCATCACCATGGCCATCACGGCCACGATCATCATCACGACCACGGTCATTCCCACGGCGGCATGAAGCACTATCACGATGAGGACATGCAGTCGCTGTCGCTGCGTACCGACAAGCCGGTCGATCCGACCAAGTTCATGCCGTGGTTGCAGGAACTGGTCGCCAAGGACGGCGAAAAAATCCTGCGCTCCAAGGGCATTCTCTCGTTCAAGGGCGACGACGACCGCTATGTATTTCAGGGCGTCCACATGATGCTGGAAGGCGACCACCAGCGGAAATGGAAACAGGACGAGGTACGCGAGAGCCGCCTCGTGTTCATCGGTCGTGAATTGCCGGAACAGGCAATCCGTGACGGCTTCGCGAAAACCATTGCGTGATGACAGACTTCAATCCGGCCCCGGAGACGGCCTCCATCGTCTCCGTCACTGATCGCGTCACGAACGTAAAGCTCGATGCGCCTGCGACCGCCGTACATTTCCTCGGCGACGTTGCGGCGTTCGTCGGTGCGGAAGAAAACGTGACGTTTGCGACCGGCGAAGGCGAAACGAATGTCGTCGCCGTGCATGGCGGCGGCATCCTGTGCTCGGCGTCCGATGGCAAACGCGTCGTGATGGGCGGCGACGACGGCAAGCTGACATCGATCGATGCCAAGTCGAACATCGAAACGCTCGCGACCGACGCCAAGCGCCGCTGGATCGATAACGTCGCCTTGCATGCGGATGGTGCGGTAGCGTGGTCCGCCGGAAAGACGGCCTTTGTCCGGGCGCCGAAGGGCGAAGAGAAATCGGTCGACGTCCCATCGACAGTGGGCGGTTTGGCCTTCGCGCCAAAGGGCGTGCGGCTCGCGGTTGCGCATTACAACGGCGTGACACTGTGGTTTCCCAATATGGGTGCGAAACCCGAATTTCTCGAATGGAAGGGATCGCATCTCGGCGTCACCTTCAGCGCCGACAATCGCTTCCTTGTCACAACGATGCATGAATCGTCGCTGCACGGCTGGCGGCTGGCCGACTCGCGGCACATGCGAATGACTGGCTATCCCGCACGGGTACGCTCGATGTCGTGGAGCGCGGGCGGGAAATTCCTCGCCACCTCCGGGTCGGACAGCGTCATCCTGTGGCCGTTCGCGAGCAAGGACGGCCCGATGGGCAAGGAGCCGTTGATGCTGGCGCCGCTGCAGGCCAAGGCGACGGTGGTGGCGTGCAACCCGAAGGAAGAGGTCTTCGCGGTGGGCTACAGCGACGGCACCGTTCTGATGGTGCGCATCGAGGACGGCGCGGAAATCCTTGTGCGCAGGAATGCGGGCGAGCCGGTTGCGGCGCTGTCATGGAATGCAAAGGGATCGCTGCTCGCTTTTGCAGCCGAAGACGGCGATGCTGGACTGCTTGCTCTGTAGTGAGTAATCAGGCGCCATGCGCTTCCTGACGACTTTCCAGACCTATGATTTCCTCGACACCCTCGTCAGCCTGACGGCGGCGTTTGTTCTCGGCACCCTGATCGGAGCCGAGCGCCAGTATCGTCTGCGAACAGCAGGATTGAGAACCAACGTGCTGGTTGCGGTGGGAGCCGCCGCCTTCGTCGATCTGGCCATGCAGCTTGCCGGCGCCGATGGGGCGGTGCGCGTGATTGCCTATGTGGTGTCCGGGATTGGCTTCCTTGGCGCCGGCGTGATCATGAAGGAAGGCATGAATGTCCGTGGCCTGAACACCGCCGCGACATTATGGAGTTCAGCGGCGGTCGGTTGCTGCGCCGGAGCGGATATGCTGGCGCAGGCTGTCGCGCTGACGGTGTTCGTGCTTGCGGGCAATACGCTGCTGCGGCCGCTGGTCAATGCGATCAACCGCAGTCCGCTGGACGCGCGCGCGTCGGAAGCGACCTACGAATTCAGGCTTACCGTGGATACCGCATCGATGGATGCAGTGCGCGAGCTTCTGGTTGAGAAGTTGGAAGCGGCACACTACCCGGTGAGCGATGTCAATGTCATTGATCGTGCCGAGGGCGTCGTTGAAATCGCCGCCACGCTCGTGAGCACGGCGGTCGAAGCCAAAGAACTCGATGCCGTCACAGCCGATCTGGCGCGGCGGCCCGGCGTTCGGCACGCGACATGGGATGTCAGCACCAAGGACTGAATTCGCGACATGGCATCGCCAGTCGCCAAGATGGTTCCGCGTTTTCATTCACAATTCATTGAGTGCGACACCGCGGGCACCGGCAAATGCCGGAACCATCGTTGTGACCATCCGTTGGCTCTGTTCATGGGCGATGAACGGGTGCCGAGATGACTCCAGATGAAAAGCGACGAACCAATCGAATCGATTTCATCCTGTCCGCGATTTTGATCGCGGGCGGACTGACGTTGTCAGGTATTTCGCTGATGCAACTGGCGTCGCATGGTCAAATCCAGTTCGCGCAGACAACGCAGCCGTCTGAGCCTTCTCCGTCCGTTCCGGCTGGTAAGAGTGATGGTCCTGCAGAGCCGATGCCGGGCGGCACAAGGCCCACAACTCCCGCGCCTGAGCCAGCGCGGCCCGATGCCGATGCTCAGAAGAGCGGCGCGAAGCCGGCGCTTCCGCCTGCGCCTGCAGAGAAAATGGGCGAGCCGATCAAGAACTAGCGACCAAAAAGCCAGAGCCAAACCGCACAAACAAGAAAGGCCAGACGCATGTCTGGCCTTTCTGCATTTCATGACGGCTGATCCAGTCAGCGCACCAGAACATTCCGGAACTGCCACGGATCGCTGGTGTCGATGTCTTCCGGGAACAGACCCGGACGATCCGTCAGCGGCGTCCAGTCGGTGTAATAGCCCTTCACCGGCCCGAGATATGGCTTCTGGATTTCCAGCAGGCGATCGAAATCCATCTCGTCGGCTTCGACAATGCCGGCGTTCGGGTTTTCCAGTGCCCACACCATGCCGCCGAGTACGGCGGAGGTCACCTGCAGGCCAGTGGCGTTCTGATAGGGCGCGAGTTTCCGCGTTTCCTCGATGGAGAGCTGCGAGCCGTACCAGTAGGCATTGTTGTCGTGCCCGAACAGCAGCACGCCGAGCTCGTCGATGCCATCGACAATCTCGGTCTCGTCGAGAATGTGATGCTTCTCCTGCGCCTTGGCTGCGCGGCCGAACATTTCGTGCAGCGAGAGCACTGCATCATCCGCAGGGTGATAGGCATAGTGACAAGTCGGCCGGTAGACGACCGCGCCGGATGCATCGCGCACCGTGAAATAGTCGGAGATCGAGATTGACTCGTTGTGGGTGACAAGGAACCCGTATTGCGCCCCGCGGGTCGGACACCAGGAGCGCACGCGCGTGTCGGCGCCGGGCTGCATCAGATAGATCGCCGCGCCGCAACCGGCTTCGTGGGTGTGTGCATTCTCGGGCATCCACTTTTCATGGGTGCCCCAGCCGAGTTCGGACGGCTGCACGCCTTCCGACAGGAAGCCTTCCACCGACCACGTGTTGACGAATACGTCCGGCTCTTTCGGCTTCTTCGAGCGCTGGGTGTCGCGTTCGGCGATGTGGATACCTTTGATGCCGGCCTGGCGCATCAGGTCCGCCCATTCGGCCTTGGTCTTTGGCTTCGGGGCATTGAGCTTGAGGTCATTGGCCACATTCAGCAAGGCCTGCTTGACGAAGAACGAGACCATGCCGGGGTTGGCGCCACAGCAGGAGACGGCCGTCGTCGAGCCTGCGGGACGGGCCCTCTTTGCGGCCAGCGTGTTCTCGCGCAGGGCGTAGTTGGAGCGCGCTTCCGGGCCCTTCGACGCATCGAAATAGAAGCCGAGCCAGGGCTCATTGACCGTGTCGATATAGAGCGCGCCGAGTTCGTTGCAGAGCTCCATGATGTCGGTGGAGCCGGTATCGACCGAAAGATTGACGCAGAAACCCTGGCCACTGCCTTCGGCGAGCAGCGGAGTCAGCAGTTCGCGGTAATTGTCCTTGGTCACGCCCTGCTGGATGAAGCGCACATTGTGCTTCTCGCAATGTGCCTTGCGGCCTTCGTCCTTGGGATCGATCACCGTGATGCGCGACTTGTCGTAATCGAGATGCCGCTCGATCATCGGCAGAGTGCCTTTGCCGATTGAGCCGAAGCCGATCATGACGATGGGGCCGCTGATGCGCGCGTGAATGGGGGATGTCATCACTGAAACTCCGAAGATCGCAGGGGAAGGCAGCCGCGAAGGACTTACGGCAACTTGGGGATGACGGCAACGGGGCCGTGCCGTCAGGGGTTTTCATAAAATCGTCGTGTGGGCGATCCGGGATCGGATCGCCCATCAGTATCGTGGCTATTTGACCTTGAGCACGGTCAGGGATCGCCAGCCTCCTGCCGGGGTCTGGAACTCGATGGTCTGCCCGACCGACAGGCCGATCAGCGCCGCACCGATCGGCGTCAGAATGGAGATCTTTCCGGCGTCGACATTCGCGGCCTCTGGATAAACCAGCGTCACCGACCGTTCCTGGCCGCTGATGTCGTCGCGGAAGGTGACGTCGGATTCCATCGCGACGAGGCCCGGCAGCAATCGTGCATCCGGCAAAATCTCCGCGCGCTCGATTTCGCGCGCGAGGAAATCGCAGGTCTGCGGATATTTTTCCGATGCGGCTTCAGCGATGTTGCGCAGCCGATCGACGTCGCACATGCGCAGGGAGATCGGAGGCAGTTCCGGGTGCAGGTAGTTGATCATGTTCATCACCATCAAGCGGCTGTGGGACCTGGACGGTCGGGGTTGTTGTTGTCGGTTCGGTGCGCGGACCTCATGGACCGCCGCTGCAAAAGAGAAATCACGCCGGCGGGCGGATCGAGATTCTCCACCGCGGCGATATGCGGAACGCCATCAAAGCCGACGTAACGGATGCGCGAACCGGCATGCAGGCCGATCAGTGCTGCCCCTAACGGTGAGAGCACGGACAGATGAAGCGCGCTGTTACGGAAGCCTTCCGGAAGAACCAGGACGCGGCTTTCCAGCGGTTCGTTTTCGTCCGCGCGAAATGTCACCCAGTCATCGAGCCGGACGCAGCGGTCCGGCACGAAGGCTGGCTCATACACTGTCGCTCGCTCGATTTCGGTGAGCAGGAAGCGGCCGATCGGATGGCGCTTGCTGACGGCTTCTACCGCCACCCTTTTCAGGCGGCTGAAATCGCCGGACGCGATGCTGACCGGTGGAATAGGCTCTGACATCATGACGTGCCTCACAACGGAACGCATCGGCACAAACAGTGCCGCGCGACTTTCGTGATTCAATTTTTGCGGGGATGAAACGAACTGCAAACTACCCGGAACGGCGCAAACGCGCGTCCGCCCGGGTCACCGTCCAGTTTGGAGGCGACCTGCGCGAAACAGCGAGTGGTTGGTGCAGACGTTCGACATGATCAGCTTAAGGTAGGGGCGATGGCCGGAAAGTCAACGGATAGGCTGCGACAAGATGGCCCGGAAAAGTCGGGCCATCTTGTAGAGATGCTTAGGAGAAAAATCAGGCGCTGCGGCGCTTGGCCGTGACTTCGATTTCGACCTTCATCTCGGGCTTATAGAGGGCGGAGACCGCAACGATCGTTGCCGCCGGCCGGATGTCGCCGAGCGTTTCACCGCACACAGCGAACACCGCGTCGAAGTCCTTGGCGTCGGTGACGTAGTAGGTCGCGCGCACGAGGTCGGCCATCTCGAAGCCGCCTTCCTTCAACGCGATGGCGATGGTCTTGAAGCAGTTGCGGGTCTGCTCGGCCACGTCTTCGGGCAGGACTTTCGTGACGGGATCATAGCCCGTGGTTCCGGCGACGAAACAGAGATCGCCGTCGACGACGGCGCGGCTGTAGCCCGCTATCTTTTCGAAGGGCGATCCGGATGAAATCAGGCGGCGGGACATCGGTTTTTCCTTGTGACAGCAGAATTGCGGGGCTCATTTCAGGCCCCGCAATGCCGGGTCTTTGCGCTCAAATCAAGCGGCCTGAATGAGAAGCTTTCGAGCTTTGTCACCCGTGCGGATGCGCGGCCGCCGGGCTTTCGTGCCGGTCGCCGCGATCATACCCCAGGCCTCATCCAGCGCGCCGTCCCGCAGTTCCACCGCCAGCAGCCGGTCGCGCTCGAACGGGCCGGGCAACGCCAGTTCGCCGGTCTTCTCGGCTGAGAAGCCGAAGCGGGCGTAGTAGGCCGCGTCGCCGCGCAGGATGACCGCGCCATGGCCGCGGGCTTTCGCCGCCGCCAGCGCGTGAGTCATCAACGCCGCGCCGACGCCGAGCTTGCGGCAGGAGGCGTCGACCGCGAGCGGGCCGAGCACCAGCGCCGGAATGCCGCCGGCGCTGACGTGCCACAACCGCACGGTGCCGACCACGCGCCCCTCATGCACCGCGGAGAAGGCGAGGCCTTCGGCGGGCGCACGTCCATCGCGCAGGCGCTGGCAGGTGCGCGCATGACGGCCTTCGCCGAAGCTCGCATCCAGCAGCGCTTCACGCGCAACGACGTCCGAAGCACGCTCCGCACGGATCGCGAACGGAGCGGTATCGGTGGTGAGGGCAGCAGTCGTCTTCCAAACAGCAGTCGCTTTAAGAGCAGTCATGGCACGTCAGTCCCCACTCCAAACGGCAGGCTGCCGCGGAGTGTTGTCAGCAAAATCGCGATGTGACGGGATGGGAGCCGGCGGACCGGCTCCCGTTTTCTTGAAAGAACCGGATGCACTCGGGCGCAAAACCGGTTCCCACTTTTGCTAGCGCATCCGGCGCGAGCGATCAGATGTGGTAGGTCTTCAGCGGCGGGATGCCGTTGAAAGCCACCGACGAGTACGTCGACGTATACGCACCCGTGCCTTCGATCAGCAGCTTGTCGCCGATCTCGAGCGTGACGGGCAGCGGGTACGGCACCTTCTCGTACAGCACGTCTGCGGAGTCGCAGGTCGGGCCGGCGAGAATGCACGGAGCCATATCCGCGCCGTCATGCGGCGTGCGGATCGCGTAACGGATCGACTCGTCCATCGTCTCGGCGAGACCGCCGAACTTGCCGATGTCGAGATAGACCCAGCGGTTCTCGTCGTCGTCGCTCTTCTTCGAGATCAGAACGACTTCCGTCTCGATGATGCCCGCGTTGCCGACCATGCCGCGGCCCGGCTCGATGATGGTCTCCGGGATCTGGTTGCCGAAGTGCTTGCGAAGCGCACGGAAGATCGACCGGCCGTACTGCACGACCGGAGGAACGTCCTTGAGGTACTTCGTCGGGAATCCGCCGCCCATGTTGACCATGGACAGGTTGATTCCACGCTCGGCACAGTCACGGAACACCGTCGAGGCCATCGCCAGCGCACGGTCCCACGCCTTCACCTTGCGCTGCTGCGAGCCGACATGGAACGAGATTCCATAAGGCTCCAGGCCCAGACGCTTGGCGAGGTCGAGCACGTCGACAGCCATCTCCGGATCGCAACCGAACTTGCGCGACAGCGGCCATTCGGCGCCTGCGCAATCGTAAAGAATGCGGCAGAACACCTTCGCGCCGGGGGCGGCGCGGGCGACCTTCTCGACTTCTGCCGAGCAGTCCACTGCGAACATGCGGATGCCGAGCGCGAAGGCGCGCGCGATGTCACGCTCCTTCTTGATCGTGTTGCCATAGGAGACGCGGTCCGGCGTCGCACCGGCAGCCAGCGCCATTTCGATTTCGGCGACGGTCGCGGTGTCGAAGCACGAGCCCATCGAGGCCAGCAGCGACAGCACTTCAGGCGACGGGTTTGCCTTGACCGCATAGAACACACGGCTATCCGGCAACGCCTGCGCGAAGGTCTGGTAGTTGTCGCGCACGACTTCGAGGTCGACGACGAGACATGGCTCGGTGTCGAGGCCCTCGCTGCGGCGGTTGCGCAGGAATTCCTGGATACGGTCGGTCATAGCACTCTCCCCAAACGGCCCTGCGACGGACCGTCCAAAAAAATGATGTCGGGTATGAGCGCTTTGGCTGTCACGCGATGGAGGCGCGACCGAGCCATAACACTCAGACCAAACTGTGCTGCCGTGGATTGGTTGGGAAAGCTCCCGCCCGCACACCTGGCAATGAAGGACAAGCCTCTTCGGTATTCGCGCTGGCTGATGGAAAGCCAACAGAGACCAAAAAAGCCCGATCCGTCGTTGCTTTAAGTCGCGTCCCCCGTTGAGAGCGGGGTGCGCCGGTTCGCCTCCGGCTGCCAGTCACGGTTGCAAGGAGCAAAGTCACCTTCAACGGCATCCCTGGAGAGAGATGCTGGCCTCTTAAGTCTAGACTGACCTAAGTGACCCTCGGCTTCTTCGTCCCTTGGCGGCTGTCCGGCCTCTTGTCCGGATACCTACCGACTGACACACGACCACAGGCACGTGCGAAATTGGGCAAGGGTGAAATATGAGTTTTGAGTCTGCTTCGCAAGTATTTTTTGCGCCACGGGGCAAGTTTCCCCATGGCGTGATCGAAATGTCGCGCTTGCTGTGAACAGACGTTGAGAAAGATGAACGCGCGTTAAGCTTTGAGCGCGCGAAGCGCCGAGGCGAAGCCTCAAACCTTGCGCGTGAACGGCTCCACGCGCTGCGCGCCGCGCAGGAAGGCGATCATGATGGCGACGCCGATCAGGAAGAGCACGATCTGGACGATGTGAGCGGAGGTGTCGCTGAGCCCGAACAGAATCGCCAGCGCCCAGCCGCCGGCGAAGGCCGCGCCGAACACCTCGGCGCCGATCAGAATGGCGGCGCTGACGACGGTGATGACGCTGGGCCACGCGATTTCGCGGGCGTTGGCTTCAAGCTTCTTGGCGTTCATGACTTCTGATCCTGTTTCGGGCCGCAATCTCTGCGAAATCGCGGCTCCGATCAAGCGCTAAGGGCGCAAAAAAGCCCCACCGGATGGTATAGAGAGGCTAGTGTCCTGAATCCGAAGTTCGCCTGTTTTTTCGGCGCATTCCTAGCGAACTTCGGATTCAAAAGGACACTAGAAACCTATAATTCTAGTGTGGTTTTGGTTCGCAAGTCCGCAAAAGGACGCGCTGTAGAAACAATGCGGACTTGCGAACCACCACACTAGGGGAAAATCGCTGGAAATAAGGCCTCACCATGTCAGAAGTGCCCTCAACGGCTGCCGCCGCCTCCTCTTTACAAGCGCCGGGGGCCAATCCGCTCCTGCAGGCCTGGCAGACGCCGTTCGAGACGCCGCCTTTCGCCCAGATCCTTCCGGAGCACTTCCTGCCTGCCTTCGACAAGGCCTTTGCGGACCACACAGCGGAGATCGAGGCAATCAAGGCGAATCCGGCCGAGCCGACGTTCGAGAATACTATCACCGTGCTGGAGCGGGCCGGCAAGCTGCTCTCCAGGGTGTCGGCAGTGTTCTATGACCTCGTCGGCGCGCATTCGAACCCCGAGCTTCTTAAGATCGAATCCGAAGTGGCGCTGAAGCAGGCCCGGCACTGGAATCCGATCTCGATGGACGCCGCGCTGTTTGCCCGGATCGCCAGGCTGCGCGACAAGGCTGCCTCGCTCAAGCTGACGCCGGAGCAGGCGCGGCTGCTGGAGCGGACATGGACCAGCTTCCACCGGTCAGGTGCCGGCCTCAGCGAGGCCGCCAAGGCGCGCACCGCCGAGATCAACGAGCGGCTGGCCCATCTCGCCACCTCGTTCAGTCACCACCTGCTGGGTGATGAGCAGGACTGGACCATGGAGCTTGGCGAGGACGACCTTGCGGGGCTGCCTGACAGCTTCGTCGCTTCCGCCAAAGCGGCCGCAGCCGAACGCGGTATGCCGGGCATGATGGTGGTGACGCTGTCGCGGTCGTTCGTGGAGCCCTTCCTGAAGGACTCCAGCCGCCGTGACTTGCGCGAGAAGGTGTTCAAGGCTTTCACCGCCCGCGGCGACAACCGGAACGACAACGACAACAGCGCGATCATTCTTGAAGTTTTGAGGCTACGCGAGGAGCGCGCCAAGCTGCTGGGCTATCCAAGCTTTGCCGCCTACCGTCTGGAAGATTCCATGGCCAAGACGCCGGAAGCCGTGCGCGGTCTGCTGGAGCGGGTCTGGAAACCGGCTCGCGCCCGCGCCATCGCCGATCGTGACGCCTTGCAGGGTCTCATCACGGAGGAGGGCGGCAACTTCAAGCTCGCCGCCTGGGACTGGCGCCATTACGCCGAGAAGCTGCGCCAGCGCCGCGCCAATTGCGATGACGCCGCGATCAAGCCTTATCTCGCGCTCGACAATATGATCGACGCCGCCTTCGACGTCGCGACCCGCCTGTTCGGCGTCACCTTCAGCGAGCGCAAGGACATCCCGGTCTGGCACCCGGACGTGAGGGTCTGGGAGGTCAAGGACGCCAAGGGCAACCACAAGGCGCTGTTCTACGGCGATTACTTCGCGCGTCCGTCGAAGCGCTCGGGCGCGTGGATGACATCATTGCGCGACCAGCAGAAGCTCGACGGCGACGTCGCGCCGCTGGTTATCAATGTCTGCAATTTCTCCAAAGGAACAGACGGCCAGCCATCGCTGCTGTCGCCTGACGATGCCCGCACGCTGTTTCACGAATTCGGCCACGGGCTGCATGGCATGCTTTCGAACGTGATGTATCCGTCGCTGTCCGGCACCAGCGTGTTCACGGATTTCGTCGAACTGCCGTCGCAGCTTTACGAGCACTGGCAGGAGCGGCCGGAGGTGCTGCAGAAATTCGCGCGGCACTACCAGACCGGCGAGCCGCTGCCGGCGGATCTGCTCAAACGCTTCATCGCCGCGCGCAAGTTCAACCAAGGCTTCGCCACGGTGGAGTTCGTCTCCTCCGCGCTGATGGACCTCGAATTCCATACCCAGCCGGCCGCCTCGATCACTGACGTGCGCGCGTTCGAGAAGCAGGAACTCGACAAGATCGGCATGCCCGCTGAGATCGCGTTGCGCCATCGTCCCCAGCAGTTCGGTCACATCTTCTCCGGCGATCACTATGCGTCGGGCTACTACAGCTACATGTGGTCGGAAGTGATGGATGCGGACGCGTTTGGCGCGTTCGAGGAGGCGCATGATATCTTCGATCCGGCGGTGGCGAAGCGGCTGCACGACGACATCTATTCATCTGGCGGATCACGCGATCCTGAAGACGCCTACATTGCGTTCCGGGGCCGCAAGCCTGAGCCTGACGCGCTGTTGCGCCGTCGCGGTCTGCTCAATGAACCCGAAGCGGCCTGACCCAAGCGAGTTTGTCCCATGACGATGCGTCGATTGGTTCGATATCTATGCGCGGTGGCTCTGTTCGCAGTCACCGCGAGTGTGGCGCAGGCGCATCCGCATGTGTGGATCGTTGCCAAGAGCCAGCTTGTCTACGCGCCTGACGGCACCATCACCGGGGTGCGTCACGCCTGGACCTTCGACGACATGTTCTCGACCTATGCCCTGCAAGGCATCGAGACCAAGACCAAGGGTGTCTACACCCGCGATGAACTGAAGCCGCTGGCGCAGACCAATGTCGAGTCGCTGAAGGACTACGCCTTCTTCACCTTCGCCAAGACCGGCGCTGCGGGAGGCCAGAAGAAAGAAAAGTTCAACGATCCGGTCGATTACTATCTTGAATACAAGGATGCGGCACTGACGCTGCATTTCACGCTGCCGTTCAAGACGCCGGTCAAGACACCGGCGCTGGCGCTTGAGGTGTTCGATCCGTCCTACTTCATTGATTTCAAGCTGGATGAGAAAGATCCAGTTGTGCTGGTCGGTGCGCCGGCGAACTGCAAGCTGACGTTCCAGCGTCCGAGCGACGGCAGTACGCAAGCCCAGACCATGAACGAGCAGACCTTTCTGAACGGCGACAATTCGAACTATGGCGCAATGTTCGCCAACAAGATCACAGTGGACTGCCCCTGATGCTGCTCCGTCCGTCGCTTACGCGGATTGCGATGATCGGTTTCATCGCGCTCGTTGCTGCCGGCCTCGCCGATAGCCTGCTTCATACCGCTTGGGCTCAGAATCCATTCGGTGCGCCCAAGGGTGCTGTTCCAGACTCGCAGGCTGGCGGCATCATCGGATGGCTGCTTGCCAAACAATCCGAATTCTATCGCCAGATGTCGGCGACCATTCGTGCGGCCAAGACCGATGGCAGCGCCGTGTGGGCGCTGCTCGGCATTTCCTTCGCCTACGGCGTATTTCACGCAGCGGGTCCCGGTCACGGCAAGGCGGTGATCTCGTCCTATCTCGTCGCCAACGAGGAAACGGCCAAGCGCGGCATCGTGCTGTCGTTCGCATCCGCCCTGATGCAGGCGCTGGTGGCGATTGCGGTCGTCGGCATCGGAGCATGGCTGTTGAACGCCACTGCGAAGACCATGTGCAGCGCTGAGCGCGTCATCGAGATCGCCAGCTACAGCCTGATTGCGGCGTTGGGTGCGCGGCTGGTCTACGCTAAGGGCGGTGGGTTCTTCCGCGCCTTGCGATCGCTGCGCGGTGCGCCGACCCAGCAGCTGGTTCCGGCCATGGCGCATGCGCATGATCATCATGGTCACGCGCACGATCATTCGCACGCCGCTCACGCGCGCAATAGCCATCATGATCATGCCCATCACGACCATGATCACCATGCCCACGATCACGCAGGCCACGTTCACGACGAACATTGCGGACATTCGCACGGGCCGGAACCGAGCGCGCTTGCCGGTCCCGGCGGCTGGTCGCGCGGACTGAGCGCCATCCTGACGGTGGGAATCCGGCCGTGTTCCGGCGCCATTCTGGTGCTGGTGTTCGCGCTGGCGCAGGGCCTGTTCTGGGCCGGCGTTGCGGCGACGCTGTTGATGGGGCTCGGCACCGCGATCACGGTTTCCGCCATTGCGGTCATTGCAGTATCGGCAAAGGGGCTTGCTGCCCGCATGGCCGCTGGCCGTGACGGCGGCGGCGCCGTCTTGCTGCGCGGGATCGAGTTCGGCGCGGCCGCTCTGGTGCTGCTGTTCGGCGTCGGCCTGCTGCTGGGATACATTGCCGCGGAGCGTGTCACCTGCTTCTGATCGCCGTCGCCTTGACAACATTTTGGCAACGCGCGATGCCAGACCCGTCATGACAACGGTTATTCCTCTCGATGCACATCGGCCGGCCGCGCAGGCGGCGCCTTCACGCGTCGGCGTGTTGCTGGTCAATCTCGGCACGCCCGATACCGCCGACGCCCGTGGCGTGCGGGTTTATCTTCGGGAGTTCCTGTCCGATCCCCGCGTGATCGAAAACCAGGGGCTGATCTGGCAGCTGATCCTCAACGGGATCGTTCTTGTGATCCGCCCAAGCCGCAAGGCGAAGGACTATCTCAAGATCTGGAACACCGAGCGAAACGAGTCGCCGCTGAAGACGATCACGCGCGCGCAGGCTGAGAAGCTGGCGGCGTCGATTGCCGACCAGAAACACGTGATCGTCGATTGGGGCATGCGCTACGGCAATCCGTCGCTGAAGTCGCGTATCGACGCGCTGATGGCTCAAGGTTGCGACCGTATTCTGGTGATGCCGCTGTATCCGCAGTATTCGGCCTCGACCTCTGCCACGGTGGTCGACAAGGTCGCCGCCGCCTTGAAAGACATGCGCGCGCAGCCGACCGTGCGTTTCACGCCGCCCTATTATGACGAGCCGGACTATATCGACGCGCTCGCCGTGTCGATCGAGCGGCATCTCGCCACACTGCCGTTCAAGCCCGAGCGGATCATCGCGTCGTTCCATGGCATGCCGCAGTCCTACATCGATAAGGGCGATCCCTATCAGGCGCAGTGTGTGGCAACGATCGAGGCGCTGCGCGCACGCATGGGGCTGGATGACAAGGGTCTGATGCTGACATTCCAGTCGCGTTTCGGATATCAGGAGTGGCTTCAGCCCTATACCGCCCAAACCGTTGAGCAGCTTGCGAAGGACGGTGTGCGGCGAATTGCCGTTGTGACGCCGGGCTTCTCGGCCGACTGCATTGAAACGCTTGAAGAGATTGCGCTGGAGAATGCCGAAATCTTCCGCCATGCCGGAGGTCAGGATTTCTCGGCCATTCCGTGCCTGAACGACAGCGACGAGGGCATGGATGTGATCCGCCAGCTTGTGCTGCGCGAGCTTCAAGGCTGGATCTGACAGGCGGGCCAGCCGCCCCGTTCGAACCGTATTTCCCGTTTGATCGACCAAGAATCGACCAGGAGCAGAGCGGCTGTCGTGCACCCGTGCTAGACTGGTGCCGAGCCTCGCGTCTCAGATTCGTCCGCAGGGAGTTTTCAATGTCCGGTTTCGATATTTTCGCGATTGCATTCGTACTGCTTGTCATTTTCACATTGTTTGCCGGCGTGAAAACAGTATCGCAGGGCTATGACTGGACCATCGAACGGTTCGGCAAGTACACCCGTACGCTGGGTCCGGGCCTCAATATCATTATTCCGTACTTCGATCGCGTCGGCCGCAAGGTGAATATGATGGAGCAGGTGATCGACATTCCTGAGCAGGAAGTCATCACCCGGGACAACGCCACCGTGTCGGTGGACGGTGTCGCATTCTATCAGGTGTTTGATGCCGCCAAGGCGAGCTACGAGGTATCCAATCTCAATCAGGCGATCGTGACGTTGACCATGACCAACATCCGGTCGGTGATGGGGTCGATGGATCTCGATCAGGTGCTGTCGCATCGCGACGAGATCAACGAGCGGCTGCTGCGCGTGGTCGATGCTGCAGTTTCGCCGTGGGGTCTCAAGGTCAACCGCATCGAGATCAAGGACATCGTGCCGCCCGCCGATCTGGTCGAGGCGATGGGCCGTCAGATGAAAGCCGAACGCGTCAAGCGCGCAGAAATCCTTCAGGCTGAAGGCCAGCGCCAATCGGAAATCCTGCGCGCGGAGGGCGCCAAGCAGGCGCAGATCCTGCAAGCTGAAGGCCGCAGGGAAGCTGCGTTCCGCGACGCCGAGGCGCGCGAGCGTGCGGCCGAGGCGGAAGCCAAGGCCACCGAAATGGTCAGCAACTCTATCGCCAGCGGCGACGTGGCCGCGCTGAACTACTTCATCGCCGACAAGTACATCAAGGCATTTGGGCAACTCGCCGAATCGCCGAACCAGAAAATCATCATGCTGCCGATGGAAGCAACCGGGATGCTTGCGTCGCTCGGTGGTATCGCCGAGATTGCGAAGGCGACGTTCGGCGAGGGCGGATCGGCGTCCGCGCCGCGCCGTCCGCCGAATGTGCCGAACACCAAGCCCACCGTCTGAAGGTCATCTCGATGGCAGATCTTTTCGCGAAACTCGGAGCTTGGAACTGGCTGATCCTCAGTGTCGTGCTGATGGCGATCGAGACGTTCGCGCCCGGCGTGTTCATGCTGTGGCTGGGGCTCGCAGCGCTGATCGTCGGGCTGCTGTCGTTCGGTGTCGCGTGGTCGTGGCAGGCGCAGATCATCATTTTCGCGGCGCTGTCGGTCGCGATGGTGCCGTTGTGGCGATATTACTCCGGGCGAAATGCAAGTCCGACCGACAAGCCGTTTCTCAACAAACGCGCGGAGGGCCTGATCGGACGGGTCTTCATGCTTGAGAAGCCGATTGTCGATGGCATCGGCACGGTGAGGATCGACGACACGATCTGGCGCGTCTCCGGACCGGATGCGCCGTCCGGCAGTCGTGTCAAGATCATCCATGCCGACGGCGCGAGCCTGCGCGTGGAGCCGGCTTAGGCTTTTCGCCTACGCCACGCCTGCGCGCAGGATATCGTGCAGATGCACGATGCCGACCGGTTTCTTTCCGTCGGTGACGATCAGCGCGGTGATCTTCGACGTATTGAGGATCTCCAGCGCCTCACTGGCGAGCAGATCGGGGCTGATGGTCTTCGGATTTTTCGTCATGACATCATCGACCGTAGCGGTCATCAGGTCTGGCCGCATGTGACGGCGCAAATCGCCGTCGGTGACGATGCCGATGATTTCGCCGCGGGCATCGACGATACCCACGCAGCCGAAACCTTTCGACGTCATCTCCACCAGCGCGTCGGACATCTTGGTGCCGATCGGTTTGACCGGTACGGCAGCGTCCTTGTGCATCAGGTCGCGCACGAATTTCAGCATCGCGCCGAGTTTGCCGGAGGGATGCAGCGCGCTGAAATCGAGCGCGGTGAAGCCGCGGCTTTCGAGCAGCGCGACGGCGAGCGCGTCACCGAGCGCGAGCTGCATCAGCGACGACGTTGTCGGCGCGAGATTATGCGGGCAGGCCTCGCGCACCTTCGGCAGCGTCAGCACGATGTCGGCAGCGGCGCCCAGCGTGGAGTCAGCCTCCGAAGTCACCGCGATCAGTCCGATGCGGAAGCGGCGCGAGTAATTGATCAGGTTCTTCAGTTCGGCGGTCTCGCCGGACCACGACAGCGCCATGATGACATCGTCGGCGGTGATCATGCCGAGGTCGCCGTGGCTCGCTTCCGCCGCGTGAACGAAGAAGGCGGGGGTGCCGGTGGAGGCGAAGGTCGCCGCCATTTTCTTGCCGATGTGGCCGGACTTGCCGAGGCCCGTCACGATCAGGCGGCCCTTGGCCTCGCGAACGCGCGCGACGGCGGCGTCGAACGCAGGTCCGAGGTCTGACTGGAGGGCATTTGCCAGCGCGGTGACACCGCTCGCTTCGGCATCGAGCGTGCGCAGCGCGGATTCGATCGCCGCCGACGCGGGGCGGGTCGCGGAAGGGGTCGCTGTCCGCGATGTTGAGCTGGCCATAACAGGTTCCAATTGAGCGGGGGAGAGAGCGCCGTGCGCGCGTCGATCCGGGCAATTTACCTAGCACATCGAAGCGGGTGACGCGACGCGCTCCGGCCCTCGCAACGGGGCGTTAACCATAATTGTTTTAACTCTGTTAACGGCGTTGTTCCAGCGCCGGGCGGCGGCGTTCCGTCCGCAATTGTCTGAAGTTGTTTGGTTTTCCGGCGCGGCCCCAAGTGGCTTTCGGGGGCCGGGAGATGAGTGAAAGTGCAAGGCTCGCAGCAACCTGTCCGGTTGTGGGACCATCGCTGGCGTGCGCCCGAATGGCGTGCGCTGCCGGTGTGCGCTCTGCTGGCGCTGTGCCACCCCTCAATCGCATTCGCGCAGTCGCTCACTCCCGACATGCTGAGCCCCACGCAGGGCGGGTTCGCTCCGCGCGACCAGTCGCTGCTGCGCCGGACTGCGCAGGCTGACGATAATTCGCGCGGTACGCCTGCGCCGTCGCGGATCGGCACGATTCCGACCTATGGCATTCCGCCAGCGTCCGGCGCATCGGAGAGCGGCTTCGATTCGCTTAATCGCGTGCGAAAAAAGCCGAAGCTTTATCCCGGCGCGCCGAAGCCGAAGTTCGTCGGTCCAGGTAACCCGTCGCCGTCCACACCACGCGCACGCGTCGCAGCCCCGGTGTCACCGTCGGTCGCCGGCACGCTTCCCGGCCAGCCGCCGCGCCGCCGCCTGAAACTCGACGACGACCCGTTCGCCAATGTCGGCTTTCACAGCGGCGCGTTTCTGACCAAGGCAGCGGTCGAGCTCTGGGGCGGATACGACACCAATCCCGGCCGTATGAACCAGCCGAAGGGATCGGCATTCTACAGGGTGGCGCCGGAGTTGCTGATCGCGTCCGACTGGAAGCGCCATTCGCTGATTGCCGATCTGCGCGGCTCCTTCACCGGCTACGGCACCACATTTCCACCGGGCATCGACGGACCCTCGCCGGTGCCGACCAGCATCAATGCGCCGAATTTCAACGGCAGGATCAACGGCCGTATCGATGCCACGCGCGACACCCGCATCAACACCGAACTGCGGATGCGGGTTTTCACCGACAATCCCGGTTCGCCCAACATCCAGGCGGGCCTTACCAAATATCCGCTGGCGACAGCGATCGGCGGCACTGCGGGCATCGAGCACGATTTCAATCGCCTTCAGGTTTCGGTCGCGGGTCTCGCCGACCGCACGACGTATCAGCAGTCGATGCTCACCGACGGTACGAGCACGACCAACGACGACCGCAACTACAACCAGTTCGGTGGGCTCGCGCGCGTCAGCTACGACCTGATGCCCGGCCTCAAGCCGTTCGGCGAATTCGCCGCCGACACCCGGCTGCACGACGTGAAGTTCGACCGATCCACCTATCAGCGCGATTCCAACGGCGGCTATGTGAAGGCCGGCTCCACGTTCGAATTCTCGCGGCTGCTGACCGGCGAAGCCGCGGTCGGCTATTCGCTGCGCACCTATCGGGACCCGCGTCTCTCCGACATGAAGGGCCTCTTGACCAGCGCGTCGCTGATCTGGACCGCAACCGGGCTGACCACGGTGCGGTTCGACGCGACCTCATCCATCGGTGAGACCACGCTGGCCGGCGTTTCCGGTGTGATCTCCCGCGATTACTCGTTGCAGGTGGATCATGCGTTTCGTCGCTGGCTGATCGGCACCGCGAAGGTCGGCACCGGCACGTCAGACTACGACGGCACGCGCTTCGACAAGCGTTACTTCGTGGAAGGCGGTCTGGTCTACAAGCTGTCGCGCACGTTCCAGCTCAAGGCGCAGGTGCGCCACGACTGGCTGGACAGTTCGATCACCGGCGCGAACTCTGCTTCCACGGTGGTGATGCTCGGCATCCGCGTGCAGCGGTGAGGCCAAGCACTACACCTTACAGTTCGTCATGGCCGGGCTTGACCCGGCCATCCACGACTTACTTTTACTTCAAGGAAGAGAAGTCGTGGATGGCCGGGACAAGCCCGGTGATGACGATCGTGGGTGTTGCGCTGGTGTGCATCACCTCATCATTCCAGATTCGATTTTCAAACAGCCACTTCCGTTCAGCCACGCATGATCGCCCTCGCGCATCGCGCGAGGTGAGCTTTTAGGTCTGCCCCTTCAAACGATGAGGGGCATGGAGCGCCGCGAGGCGCACCTTGGTATCGTTTCGCCTCCGGCATCGCTTGCGAGGCGATGAACTTCCGGAAGCGCATCGCCTTGCGGCGCTCCATTGCGGGATTTTGGGCGAGGGGACCGTACTTCCGGGTGAGGACGGACGCTCTCACGTCCCGATCCGGCCGGCTTTCGCCGCCTTCATCCTCGCCGCGTCCAGCCGCGAACGGCAGAGCCACATAGTTGGCCCGGACGGTGACCCCAGCCTCCCGGACGACGTGTGTGCGAGACACGCGTGCAGGCGCCGCATCCTGTTCCGCTTCAAAGCGCCCTCGAGAAGCGCCCCTCACGAACAGGACGCGCCGAACATAAGAGCGGTTCAGAGCGCGGGGATTCGTATCCCCATCACGAAATGTTTCGGGAGGCCTGGGACACACGATCCGTACTGCGCCCGCACGACTTATCCACCGTCATTCCGGGGCGCGCGTCTTCGCGCGAGCCCGGAATCCACCTCCAATGAGATTCTACAGTCATGGATTCCGGGCCTGCGCCAAGAGGCGCATCCCGGAATGACGAGCAGCAACTGAAATCGCATGCGCGGCGACCATCGCGTCCAGCGGTGGGTAAGCCGGACAGGCTCTTGACAGCGCGCACTCGCAAAGAACAAATAGGGAACATGAATTCACGCCGCGACTCGCCGGAGACACGTCCGGCTTGCCGGAATCTCTGCCAGCATCGGGGAGCCCTCATGTTTACACCGGCCACGCAGAAAGACATCGACCGTTACGACCGCGCCGTCGACAGCGCGATTGCGACCTGTGGCGGCGATCTTCGCGGCGCGCTCAAGGCGCTGATCATCGCCAACGAATATCTGGAGGAGGAGTTGCGGCAGGTGCTGGACGAGGTGTCCGCGCACGCCGTGATGATGCCGCCGCGCCGGGATGTGGCTTAGGTAATTTCAGACGGTATTTGTTTGTGCGTGATTTCTCCACGTCGTCCCCGCGATAGCGGGGATCCGTTGACGTTTGCGAAACGTAACGATGCCGCGTCATCCTGAGGTGCGAGCCGCGCTTGCGGCGAGCCTCGAAGGATGCGCAGCCGCACATCGCCGTCGTCCTTCGAGGCTCGCAAGTGCTCGCACCTCAGGATGACGGCGATGCAGCCCATGGTCTGGTTATGGGTCCCCGCTTTCGCGGGGACGACACTGTTGTTGCATCAAGGCTCGTGCAGAATTGCGCGATTGGCATCTTCAGAACTGCGCGCCTACTTCATCAACTCCTTCGCCAGCGCCATATACATCGGCAGCGAGACCGGATCGTTGGCGGCGTTGGCCGCCATCGGATGCGAAGCGTAGCGGGCGATCACCATCTCGGCGGTCGGATCGACATAAACGCTCTGGCCGTAGATGCCGCGCGCCACGTAGGCGTTGTGTTCGTTGTGGGTGATCCACCACATGTCGCGATAGGACCAGCCCTTCAGCAGTCCGTAACCGGCCTTGGCGAAGTCGTCCTTCTTGCCGCCCTGCGTCACGTCGGCGACGGCGGCTTCAGGAATAATCTGCTGGCCGTTGAACTTGCCCTTGTTGCGCATCATCTCGCCGAAGCGCGCGAGATCGCGCAGCGCGGTGTTGTAGCCGCCGCCACCGGATTCCGTGCCGACGCTGTCGACCATGAAGTAGCCGTCATGCTCGGCGCCGAGCTTCGACCAGATTTCCGATGACAGCAGCGCGGCCAGCGACTGGTTTGAGGCACGCTTGACGATCCATGCCAGCACTTCGGCGTTTGCCGTCTTGTAGGCGAAGGCCTGACCGTGCTCGCCTTCCTTGTTCAACTTGACAAGGAAGTCGTAGAAGCTGCGCGGCCCCTGATAGCCGGGGGCGATGGGCATCATGCCGCCGGCGCGGGCGTAATCGAACACTTCGGCATTGGGATCGGAATAGTTTTCCGAAAACTTCACGCCGATGGTCATGTCCATCACCTGGCGCACGGTGGCGTCGCCATAGGCGGTGTCTTTCAGTTCGGGCACGTACTTGGTGACGGGAGCCGCGGGATCAAGCTTGCCGTTGGCTGCGAGCACCGCCGCCAGCGTGCCGACGAAGGACTTCGTCACCGAGAAGGCGATGTGGGGCAGTTGCGGGCTGCCTTCGCCGAAATACTTTTCAAAGACGATCTTGCCCTTGTGCATCACAACGATGCCGTCGGTATAGGTCAGCTGCATCGCGTCATTGAAGGTGATCGCCTTGCCGTCCATCGTGGTGATGGCGACGCCGCCGAGATCGCGTTCGGCGCGCGGCAGCGGCACCACCGGCCCTTCGCCGCGCGACACTGTCGCGGTTGGCACCAGTTCGCGGTAGTGGCTGAACGCCCAGCGCGTGTTCGGAAAGCGCGACGACGAGCCGTCGATGAAGCGGATGGTCTTGTCCGGCGGCGGCGGAAAGCCCTGCATCAGGCCGAGCGTCTTCGGATCGGTCTGCGCCGCTGTCGGAAGCGGCTGGGCGCCTTGTGCATCTACTCCGGTGGAAGGAATCATGTTCACTCCCGTGAGTGTGAGCAGGACGGCAGCATATCGTGCGGCGTGCGTG
This sequence comes from Afipia massiliensis, assembly GCF_014203115.1. Classification (GTDB taxonomy): domain Bacteria; phylum Pseudomonadota; class Alphaproteobacteria; order Rhizobiales; family Xanthobacteraceae; genus Afipia; species Afipia massiliensis. Next base: position 800,663 of record NZ_JACHIJ010000003.1, read on the forward strand.
CGGATGATCATGGCATTTCCCCGGTGGTCGTTTTTTATTTCGCCTTGCGGCGATGGCGCGATGCGCGAAGCCTAGCCGAGCGCCTCATGGCAAACCACTGCTATTGCAGCGGCGGCAACAAAAAAACCGCGAGACATTCGTCTCGCGGTTGTCGTGGTCGTTCAGGATTGCGGCGAAAACTTACGGGCAGGGATAGCGGTTGCCGTTGTTGTTCAGGTAGGTGCCCGATGCGGGATCGTAAGAGCGATAACGCTGCGAGCAGTAAGCGTGGTTCTGCTGAGCCTGCGCCTGCGAGGCGGCAATAGCGCCGCCGATCACCGCGCCTGCGGCAAGACCGATGCCGACGCCGGCAGCAGTGCCGCCGTAACCATAGCCGCGCCGATGATAGCCGCCATGATAGTGGTGGCGATGGCCGTATCCGCGACGATAGTACTGCACGTTGGTGACATCGCCGGCCGGTGCTGCCTTGCTCAGCGCTGCATCGTTCATCAGCGGCGCCGCGGTTGCGGGCTGCGAGACGGCGAGGGCTGTCGCGCCGGCAAGCAGAACGGCCGCGAGAAGTTTTCCAGTTCGCATATCTATTCCTTTAGGTGGGATCGAACATTTGGGCGGAGTGATTATAACCCATCGCAATGCGAAAAGTTCCCGACGATCGCTTACACTTTCGAAAGCATTAATGCCGGTATCTTGGTGAGGGAACGCCTTGCAGCCGCGCTGCAAGGCGCGCTCCGAGTCATTCTTCGCGCTCTCGCACGGCGCGGCGATCCTTGATGGTGCCGATGGTTACGCCCAGGCGCTCGATTCTGCCGATGACTTTTCCGGCGAGGATGCGGTCGCAGTTCATGTGGGTCGGCGCGATGTAGAAATCGGCGAAGCGCCAGTCATGCATCCTGATCCATTGCAGGTTCGGCCGCGCATACTCTTCATAGGAGACGCGCTCGCCGCAAACGGCGACACGATAGACGGTAGTCTTCGCGGTGGCGGGCTCGGTGCGGTCGAGGAAGTCGTGCAGCTCTTCAAGCGCCTCGGGCATGATGTTGACCCAGTAATCGGTCACGAAGCGCCGCGATGCGCCTTCCAGCCCGCCGACGAGTTGATTGTAATAGAGATACTCATAGGGATGCAGGTGATACAGCTTGCCCGCCGTCCAGGTGTATCCTGTGGTGATGATCGCGAGCCAGACGATCATGGTGCCGCGATGCAGCCGCGCCAGCGCGCCGATCGAGGCGCTGAGGCCGACGCCGGCGAGAATTGCGATCGGCGGAAACACGAACAGGAAATGACGGCAGCCGTCGAATGCCGGTCCTTCCGTGATGACCTGACACACCACCGGGAAAATCGCGGCGAACGCAATCAGCCCGAGTTCGCGGCGGCGCGCGCCGCCGATGCCGCCAACGCGTTGCGGCAGCAGGATCAGCGCCAGCCCGAGCAATGTTCCGCCGAGTGTCAGCAGCGGCAGCCGGATCGCGATGTAGGTCGGCACGTAGTAGCGCGGCACGTTGGCCATCTCGTAGACCTGGCCGAACAGGACCGTGCGGATCTGATAGTGGAAGTCGTTGAATGACAGCAGCCCGCGGATCGGATTGAGCGGCGACAGCGCCGCCCATGGCCACGCCGCGATCATGATGACGTACGCGATCACGAAGGCGGGCATGAACCACAGGGCCGATCGCATCACGAACCGCGCGCGCTCCTGCCAGTGGCCGGCCACCGGGCGCGGCATGCTCAGCAGGATGGCAAGGCCGGCATATCCGATCAGCAGCAGGCTGAGCGATCGGATGCCCAGCGCGGCGCCGGTCATGATGCCGAACCCGATCACGTCGCGCATCCGCGGTACCGGCAGATCGCGCGTGGCGCGGATCAGGAAATACACCGCGCCGGCCATGAAGGCAGCCAGCGGAATACCCTTGGTGTGGTTGAACATGCCGCCGTACCACGAGCCGCACAGCACCAGCGCCACGATGGTGAAGAAGGCGGCGCGCGGCCCGGCGATCAGGCGTGCCGTCGCCGCTGCTGCACCGATGCCGCCGATGCCGATCAGCGCGCACAGCAGATGGCGCAGTTCGTACTGATCGACGGGCAGGATCTGCGCCAGGCCCAGCGCGGCGATGTCGAACAGTCCGCCGTAGAGATAGAGATTGTCGAGCTTGAATAGCGACTGGTCGGTGAAGCCGCTCTTGTAGTAGGCGATGATCAGTTCGCCGTAGCGATGCTGCACGCCCTCGTCGTTGGAAATCGCGTAGTTCTGGAAGGTCCACAGCGCGACGACGACCAATGCGGCCAGCGCGGCGCAGGAGGCGAGATCGAACGCGCTGCGCTGGCTGAGCCACTGCGCATAGCGCTTCAGCCGCTCGCCGAGCCCGGCGCCAGCGAGATCGCGGCCGGAAACATCCAGCCCGCCACCTATGAAATCTGTCATCCCCCGGCGTTCCCCAGCCCACACACTTGGCGCGTGTCCGCTGTTACGGCTGCACGCTCGCCATGCCCCCACGGCGAAGCCGGCCCTTCCGGCCGGCTCGGGAACGACCATAGGTGTGAAAAAGGCACTTGCTCAAGAAAAATGCATTTTGCGTTGCGAAAAAAGCTAGTGGTCCGATTCTGACATTCGCATCCATCTCAGCAGGCATTCTTGCGGATGTCAGAATCGGACCACTAGTAAATATAAGTTTCTAGTGGAGTTTTTGGATTTGACATTCGCCTCGCGGACTCGCGGCTCATGAGGTCGCGAATGTCAAATCCACTCCACTAGCATCCGCAAAAAGTATCAGACCACCACGGTTAACCGTTTCGCCGCGCGGGTGATGCCGGTGTAGAGCCAGCGGGCGCGGCTGTCCTGGAAGGCGAAGCTCTCGTCGAACAGCACGACGTCGTTCCACTGCGAGCCCTGCGACTTGTGCACGGTCAGCACGTAGCCGTAGTCGAATTCGTCATACGGGCGGCGCTGCTCCCACGGAATATCCTCGATCCCGCCGCCGAAGCAGTCGGCGCGTACCGACACCTTTGTCACCTTGGCGCTGCTGACTTCTTCGTCCGGCGACAGCCGCATGGTGATGATCTTGGACTTCGAGGCTGCGCGGGATTTCACCCGCCATAGCCCGCCGTTGAACAGCGCCTTCTTGCGGTTGTTGCGCAGGCAGACCAGCTTGTCGCCGGCCACCGGCAACGGATCCTCGATGTTCTGCTTCTGCCGCACCCGCATGTTGTAGGCGCGACGGGTGTTGTTGCGGCCGACCAGCACCTGATCCGCCGCCATGACGCGATCCGGATCGAGCGCATCACGCCGCACCACCTCAGACTCGCCGAAGGTGCCGAGGTCGAGCGAACGTCCTTCGCGCACCGCCATCGACATCCGCACGATCGGATCGTCCTGCGCCTGACGGTGCACCTCGGTCAGCATCGCGTCCGGTTCGGCATCGGTGAAAAAGCCGCCGCCCTGGATCGGCGGCAGCTGCGCCGGATCGCCCAGCACCAGCAGCGGGCAATCGAACGACATCAGGTCGCGGCCCAGCTCCGCGTCCACCATCGAGCATTCGTCGATCACGATCAGCTTCGCCTTGGAGGCGGGCGCGTCGTCCCACAGCTCGAAACTCGGCTGCTCCTCGCCGGATTCGCGGGTGCGGTAGATCAGTGAATGAATCGTCGAGGCGTTGTCGCAGCCCTTGTTGCGCATCACCAGCGCAGCCTTGCCGGTGAATGCCGCGAACTTCACGTTGCCGTTGACGCCGTCGGCGATATGCCGCGCCAGCGTGGTCTTGCCGGTTCCGGCATAGCCGAACAGCCGGAACACCGGCGGCGTGCCGTTCTTGCCCGGCCTGGCCTTGAGCCAGTCGGCGACAGCGCGGAGCGCCTGATCCTGATGCGGCGTGAAGGTGGTCATCGTGGTGCTGGATACTTTATATGTGGCGCGACGCAAGCGGATAAGATGGGCCACAAGCGGGGTCCATCTGCATACCTGACTCGCAGCCCTCGTGAGGACAATAATGCGGCGGGCCGTGGCGAAACATCGGTCGCAACCGCCGGCGCTTCTCATATATGTTGCGCCTGCAAGGTGCAAAGAACCGGTGCGCACGGAGCGGCTTGTTCCGTATTGATGCGCGCTCCGGTGTGAACGAGATAACCCCCGCGATGATCGTCCTCAAGCGCATTGCCGTCGTCGCCGTGGTCGTGTTCATCGTCGTGGCGGTCGGCCTGTCCGCATATAACGTCTATCTGCGTCTCACGGCGGGTGACGGTCCGCCGCCGATCATCTACGAGCGCTCCGACCGGCCATCCCGCGCCTGACCGTGCGGCGCGATGCCGGTTGCGTCACGGCAGCCCGTTTCTATAAGTTGGCCAGCGCAACGTCGCCGATGAGGGTGTCCTCATGCAAACAACAATAAACGGGGAGACACCGCGATGACTGCTGCTTCGGGCTCGTTCGACTTCACGCCGCTGCTTGCCAAGGGACTGCCGCCTGCGGCCGCGAAATGGAACGGCTTTCCGAAGTACAATTTCGTCGGTGGCAACAACGACGCCGATCAGGTTCCGGTGGACCGGTTGCTGGCGGCATCGACTGCGGTGCTGACGCGGGAAGGCGCGACGCTCGCCACCTACGGCCTCAACAGCGGGCCGCTCGGCTATCGTCCGCTGCGTGAATTTCTCGTCGGCAAGCTGAAGCACGATGCCGGTATCACCTGCACCGCCGATGAAATCCTGATCACGTCGGGCTCGCTGCAAGGGCTCGATCTGGTCAACAGTCTCCTTACGTCGCCGGGCGACACAGTGCTGATCGAGCAGGAATGCTATCAGGGATCGATCACGCGGCTGGTGCGGCGCGGGGTCAATATCGTCGGCATCCCGCTCGACGGCGATGGGATGCGGATCGACGCGGTTGCGTCCGCGCTTGCGGATTTGAAGGCGAAGGGCATCCGGCCGAAATATATCTACACCATCCCGACGGTGCAGAATCCCACCGGCACCATCATGAGCGAGCAGCGCCGCGCCGAATTGCTGAAGCTGTCGGAAGAGTACGGCGTGCCGATTTTCGAGGACGATTGCTACGCGGATCTGATCTGGAGCGGCCAGCGTCCGCCCGCGCTCTATGCGATGAGCAAGGCGGGCGGCGTCATCCACATCGGCTCGTTCTCCAAGTCCGTCGCACCGGCCTTGCGTGTCGGCTACATCGTCGCGCCGTGGGATGTGCTGTCGCGCATCCTGCCAATCAAGACCGATGCCGGCTCCGGCGCGCTGGAGCAGATGGTGCTGGCCGAATTCTGCACCGCGCATTTCAACGAGCACGTGCCGAAACTGGCGCGCGGACTCCGGCTGAAACTTGAGACGATGATGGAGGCGCTGGCCGAGCAGTTCGGCACGGCGGCGGAATTCGACGATCCGCCGGGCGGAATCTTTCTCTGGGTCAAGCTGCCAGACAATGTCGATACGCTGAAGCTATATCAGGCGGCGCTGGCGTCGGGCATCGCGATCAATCCGGGCACGGAATGGTCCGTCAACGCGGCGTACAGCAAGAGCCGGTTGCGGCTGTGTTTCGCCAGCCCGTCAGTGCAGGAAATCCGCGACGGCGTCGCCGCGCTGGCCGAGGTCTGCCGCAAGGAATTCGGCGTGCCCAGCCGCAGCGCGAATGTCGAGCGGGCTAAGGGCTAGTTGCCATGATGCAGAAGATTTTCATCGGCCTGATTGCTACCATCGGCTCGTTCCTCGCATTGATCCTGCTGCAACCGTCTGACTATCGTGTCTCGCGAAGCATGGTGATGTCCGCGCCCGCGCCGGATGTTTTCGCGCAGATCGATGATTTCCATCGCTGGCAGGCATGGTCGCCGTGGGCGAAGCGCGATCCGGCGGCGAAGGCATCGTTCGCCGGACCCGCAAGCGGCAAGGGCGCGCTGTTCGCATGGTCGGGCAACAACGAGGTGGGCGAGGGGCGCATGACGCTGACCGAAAGCCGTCCCGCTGAGGCCGTGAAGGTCAAGACCGATTTCGTGAAACCGTTTGTTGGCACCAGCTATTCGGATTTTTTGTTGAAGCCCGAAGGCGGCGGCACGGCCGTATCCTGGACGATTTCCGGCCAGAACGATTTCATCGCCAAGGCGATCTGCCTGTTCGTCAGCATGGACAAGGTTCTGGGTGGCGAGATGGAAAAGGGGCTCGCGAGCATGAAGCAGCTGGTGGAAGCGGGCACAAAAAAGCCGACGCAAAACTAGGTTTACGCCGGTGAATGTTAGAGATGGCGTCATCCTGAGGTGCGAACCGCTCTTGCGGTGAGCCTCGAAGGATGGGCGTTCAAAAGCCGTCGTCCTTCGAGGCTCGCAAGTGCTTGCACCTCAGGATGACGGCCCTTCTCTCTACGTCGTCCCGGCGCAGGCCGGGTAACCACCGAGACCAGTTATATGACGTGATCTCTCAGCGCCCCTGCTGAGAACTCAGGGAGTATGGGTCCCGGCCTGCGCCGGGACGACTATTGTTATGGTGCTGATCGTTGGTAGAATTACGCCGCCGCGGCACTCCGCACTTCACCCGAACCCGGCGGCGGGATCGGCTGGCCGTCGTCGGCATACTCGTTGAGCTTGTTGCGCAGTGTGCGGATCGAGATGCCGAGAATGTTCGCGGCGTGGGTGCGGTTGCCGAGGCAATGCTTCAGCGTCTCGAGGATGAGATCGCGCTCGACATCGGCCACGGTGCGGCCGACCAGCGCGCGTGTCACCTGCTCGGCGGCGAAGGTCGCGTGCGCCACCGCGGGCGGCGTCCTGGTCAGATCGAGCCGGTCGCCGTCCGGTGACAGAATGGCATCAGCGCCGATTTCGTCGCCGCTCGCCATCAGCACCGCGCGGTGCATGGTGTTTTCAAGCTCGCGGACGTTGCCCTGCCAGCGGTTGGTGGTGAGCACGCGGCGCGCGTCCGGCGAAATCGGCCGCAACGGAACACCGTTGGCGTCGGCATATTTCTTGGCGAAATGCTGCGCCAGTTCGAGAATGTCGGCGGGGCGGTCGCGCAGCGCCGGAATCTTCAGGTTCACGACGTTCAAACGAAACAGCAGATCTTCGCGGAATTTGCCTTCCTTGACGGCGTCGGCAAGGTTGCGGTTCGAGGTCGCGATGATGCGGATGTCCACCGGCACCGGGCGGGTGCCGCCGACGCGGTCGATGACGCGCTCCTGAATCGCGCGCAGCAGCTTGGATTGAAGTCTGACATCCATTTCCGAGACTTCGTCCAGCAGCAGCGTGCCGCCGGTGGCTTCCTCGAACTTGCCGATGCGCCGCGCGATCGCGCCGGTGAACGAGCCCTTCTCGTGACCGAACAGTTCGGACTCCAGAAGATGCTCCGGGATCGCGGCGCAGTTGATCGAGATGAACGGCTTCCTCGCCCGGTTTGAGCGAGTGTGGACATAGCGTGCCAGCACTTCCTTGCCGGTGCCGGATTCGCCGGTGATCATCACCGAGGCGTCGGAGCCCGCGATCTGCTGCGCCAGCTTCACAACCTTGGCCATGGCGTCGTCGCGATAGATCAGGTCGCGCGAGTCGTTGGCGACGGCGGCCAGCACTGCTGCGATCAGTTCCGGATCGGGCGGCAGCGGGATGTATTCTTTCGCGCCGGCGTGAATGGCGGCGACCGCGGCCCGCGCATCGGTGGTGATGCCGCAGGCGACGATGGGAACGTGGATGTGTTCGGCTTCCAGCCGCATCACCAGATCGCGGATGTCGAGGGCGACATCGACCAGCATCAGGTCGGCGCCCTTGCCGCCGCGCACCACGCGCATCGCCTGGTCGCTGTCCTCGGCGTGGGTCACCGTCGCGCCATTGTCCATGGCGATCTTGGTGGCGGTGGTGAGCTGGCCCTTGAGGGTGCCAACGATGAGAAGCCGCATGGTGGTCTCCTGTTATTCTGTCTTGTTAGATGCCCGGACCATTTGCGGCGCCGGGTTGTCGCATTGGGTTTAAGAGCGTTCCGCCTTGATGATTTCCGTCATGGTGACGCCGAGCTTGTCCTCGACGAGGACGACTTCGCCGCGCGCCACCAGCCGGTTGTTGACATAGATGTCGATCGCCTCGCCGACGCGGCGGTCCAGTTCGAGCACAGTGCCGGGTCCGAGCTTCAGCAGTTCGGAGACATCCATCTTGGAGCGGCCGAGCACGGCCGAGACCTGAACCGGAACGTCGAAGACGGCTTCGAGATCGGATGCGATACGTCCGACATAATCGTTATCGTCGAACAGGGACTGATCGTCCTGCATCGACGCGTCGGCGGCGTTGAGATCGGGAAGCGGGACGTTGGTGTCTGTGTCGCTCATGGTCGGTCCTCATGGCCGGGAATCCCGGCCTGATTGCGGGACGCCAGATAGCGCCCGACGAGTTCGTTGATCTTCGCTTCGATGGTGGAGCGGTCGAGCGTGACGCCGCCGTCGGCCCATTCGATCTTGCAGTCGCCGGTGGCGATGTCCGGCTCGGCCAGGATCACCAGCTTGCCCTCGAAGCCGCTGCGCTTGGCGAGCTGCTCGATCTGCGCGCGTGCGGCGTCGTAGAGGGCGTCGTTGATGCGCACCACGATGTGCGGGGTCGAGGTCAGGTGCCGGAAGCAATCGCTGACCAGCGCCATCATCTCGGTGAGCGGCTCGGCCGCGACCAGCTCGGTGCAGATCTTGCGGGCGACCGCGAGCGCGACGTCCACCGCCTCGGTTTCCATCCGGTCCTCGATGGTCGAGAAGCGGCTGGCGATGGCCCTGATCGAAATTCCGATTTCCTCCAGCGCCAGCGCGGCGCGCCGGTCGCTCTCGGCCTTGGCTTCGTTCCGCGCGGCATCGAAACCGGCGCGATAGGCACGTGCTTCCGCATCCGCGATCTGCTGCGCGATCTCGATGGCGCTCGCGGCGCGCTCCTTGGCGACGTCCGGCGCGGCGAAGTCGTGATCGAACAGAAATTTTGCGGGTGCGCCCATCAGTACACCAGTTCGTCGTCAGCGCGGTTTTTCTGCAGCATGATTTCGCCCTTGGCCGCGAGATCCTTGGCGAGATTGACCAGCAAAGCCTGTGCCTCATCGACGTCGCGCAGCCGCACCGGACCAGCGGCCGCCATATCGTCCAGCAGCATCTTGGCGGCGCGGCTCGACATGTTGCCCATGAAGAAGTCACGCACGGTCTCGTTGGCGCCCTTCAGCGCGATGCCCAGCTTGTCCTTGTCGACGTGACGCATCAGCGTCTGGGCCGAACCGGCATCGAGCTTGACGAGATCGTCGAAGGTGAACATCAGCGCCTTGATGCGTTCGGCGGCCTCGCGGTTGTCTTCTTCCAGCGAGGTGATGAAACGGGTTTCGGTCTGGCGGTCGAAGTTGTTGAAGATTTCCGCCATCACCTCGTGGGCGTCGCGGCGGCGGGTCTGTGACAGGTTCGACATGAATTCGACGCGCAGGGTCTGCTCGACGCGCTCGATGACTTCCTTCTGCACCGCTTCCATCTTCAGCATGCGGTTGACGACGTCGAGCGCCATGTCCTCGGGCAGGATCGCCAGCACGCGCGCGGCATGCTCGGACTTCAGCTTCGACAGCACCACCGCGATGGTTTGCGGATATTCGTTCTTGAGATAGTTGGCGAGCACCTCTTCCTGCACGTTGGAGAGCTTCTCCCACATGTTGCGGCCGGCCGGGCCGCGGATTTCGTCCATGATGCCGTGGACGCGATCGGAAGGCAGGTACTGTTGCAGCAGCCGCTCGGTGGCGTCGAACGTGCCCATCAGCGCGCCGGACGCCGACATCCGCGACACGAATTCGAGCATCAGGTCTTCGACCACGTCGGCCTCGACGGTGCCGAGCGAGGACATCACCAGCGACAGTTCGCGCACCTCGTCATCGTCCAGCATGGACCAGACCTTGCCGCCATACTGTTCGCCCAGCGCCAGCATCATGATGGCGGCGCGCTTCGGACCCGACATCGGCTTGGTCTTGGTGCGGCCGCTCTGGCGGCTGGCCAGCGTGGCGACGACACCCGCGATGTCGTTGGTGTTCTGGTTGTTGTTATTGGTGAGCGCGGGTGTGTTTGCCATGTCGGATCAAGCCGGTTCTGAAAGCCACTGACGGATGATGGTGGCGGTCTCATTGGGGTTGCGGTCGGCAAGCTCGCCGACGCGGTGCACGGACTGGGCGTGGACCTGGCCCTGCACCTGGGCGACGTCGATCATCGAGGTCGCGGCGATCTGCGGCTGGGCCGGCTGCGGCGCAACCTCGGGCAATGCCGGGAGCGGCGCGGCGATCGCGGCGGCCGGATCGGCTGCCAGCACGCGCTTGAGCAGCGGGCGGACCACCATGAACACGACGATAATGCCGAGGATCAGCATCACGCCGAGCTCGACGAAATACATGATGTCGTCCTTGGTGAACTGGAACATGCCGAGGAAGCCCTTCGGCGCGTCGGTCGGGATCACCGACGGCACGTCGGCGAACCGCAGGTTCACGATCTCGACCTGATCGCCGCGCTTCTGGTCGAAGCCGATGGCGGAGCGGACCAGCGTGGCAATGCGGTCGAGGTCTTCCTTCGCGCGGGCGGCGTAGACGACCTCGCCCTTGTCGTTCTTGGTGTAGCTGCCGTCGACCAGCACGGCGACCGAGATGCGGTTGACGCGGCCGGCCTCGGTCACTTCGGTCTTGGTGACGCGGGAAATCTCGTAATTGTTGATTTCCTCGCTCTTCTTGCTCTGGTCTTTCGCGGTGGCGCCGCCGCCCTGGCCCTGGGCGCCGGGCAGCTCGTTGTTGACGGTGACCTGACCGTCATTGGCATTGGCGGTCGCGGCGGATTCTTCGCGCGACTGGCTGGAGCGCAGCACGCGGCCTTCCGGATCGAACTTGTCCGAGGTCTGGGTTACCTTGTTGTAGTCGAAGTCGGCGGTGAGCTGGACGCGGGCCCGGCCGGAGCCGACCACCGAGGACACGATGGTCTCGACCTGGTCGCGCATGCGCTTTTCGAACGAGGCGCGCCGCTCGTCGCCGCTGCCGCCGTCGGCCGCGCCGTCGCCGGCCGCGCCGTTGGCCAGCAACTGGCCGCTTTCGTCGACGATGGAGACGCGCTGCGCCTTCATGCCGTTGACGGCGGAGGCGACGATATGACGGATAGCGCGGACCTGTTGCGGCTCGAGCGCACCGCGGACTCGCAGCACGATGGAGGCCGAAGGTTCCGGGGTTTCGCGGGAAAACAGCGGCCGTTCCGGCAGAACCAGATGCACCCGCGCCGCCTGGATGCGGTCGATGGCCTTGATGGTGCGGGCCAGTTCGCCTTCGAGAGCGCGCAGGTGATTGATGTTCTGGACGAAGCTGGTGGAGCCGAGCGCGTCGGATTTGTCGAAGATTTCGTAACCGATGCCGCCGCCCTTGGGCAGGCCGCCTTCGGCGAGCTTCATGCGCAGCCGGGTGATCTTGTCCTTCGGCACCTGGATCACGGCGCCTTCGTTCTTCATCTCGTAGGGAATGCCCTGGCGTTCCAGATCCTTGATGATCGCCGAGGAGTCTTCATAGCTGAGGTCGGTGAACAGGGTGGCCATCGGCGGCGTGGTCACCCGCATGATGACGAAACCGAAGAAACCGACGAGCGCCAGCGTTACGGCGGCCATAGCCGCCATCCGCGCCGCGCCCAGACCTTTCAGGAAGGAAAACAGACCCTGCAACGAACCAGCCCCACAGATTCGGCGTCACGCACCGACTGGGCAGAATTTGCCTATCTATGGTTTCAATATGGTTAACGCCGGTTAACGGCTGAGGAGAAATCTTGAAATGCCAAAGACCGGCCTCTCGAAAAGAGGCCGGTTTTCAGAAAATTGCCGGAAATTTCTTGATATGGGTGGCGCGAGCGCCGGAAACTTACTGGCGGTACTGCTGGATGCGGGTGGTGCGCAATCCGGCCAGACCGTGCTGGTCGATGGAGAACTGCCAGGACAGGAATTCGTCAACCGTCAGGGTGTAACGGCTGCAGGCTTCCTCAAGAGAGAGGAGACCACCGCGGACTGCGGCCACAACCTCGGCCTTACGGCGGATGACCCACCGTTTGGTACCGGGCGCAGGTAGATCCGCGATCGTCAGCGGACTGCCATCTGGCCCGATGACGTACTTCACCCTCGGGCGGTGGGGTTCTGTCATGGTGTACTCACAAACTCGAAACAACTGAACTCGTGGGAACAACCTACCCCCGGCGGCTTAAAATTTACCTAAACCCAAGCCTCCAATACGATTCTCCTTCGATCTGCCCAAAACGGGACAGGCCGGTTCCGTGAGGGACCGGCCTGCGGGATGTGAAATGTCTGAGTCCGGATCGCGCTGTGTCAGCGGATCGTCACATCGTCAGCTCGATGCGGGAGGCCGCACGACGCGCTTGATCTGTTCGAGCGTGTAGTTCTTGCCGCCGATCGACAGCAGCGCCGGGCTCGCGGTGAGATCGACAGAATCAACCGTGCCCTGAACCTCGGTGGAGATCGCGACGTCCTTGCCATTGCTGTCTTTCGCCGTGACCGTCATCTTGTAGTCGCCGGCCGGCCACTTGGTGCCATCGGCGCCCTTGCCGTCCCAGACGAAGCTGGAATTTCCGGAGCCGATGGCGAAGCTGCCGGTGTAAGCGGTCTGGCCCGCTGAATTGGTGATGGTAATGGTCGCGCTCGAGTTCGACGGCGCGCTGAAATTCCAGGTGGCGTTGCCGTCGAAATGCGCGGTGCTGCCGTCAACCGCCACGGTCTGGCCGACGAACACCAGCGCTTGGGTCGATTGCGCGGTTTTCTCGATCTTGACCAGCGCTTCGAGCTGGCTGTTCGACTTCAGTTGCTGTTCGACCTGGGCGAACTGCACAAGCTGCTGGGTGAACTGGTTGGTATCCAGCGGGTCCATCGGATTCTGGTTCTGCAGCTGGGTGGTCAGCAGCATCAGGAAGGATTGAAAATTATCCGCGATGCCGGTGCTGCTGCCGCTTGTCGAACTCGAGCCGGAAGAGTTGTTTGTCGTGATGCCCGATGTCGGTATCGGCGCTGTGGTTGCATCAACCGCCATGATGATTTCTCCTCAGATCCTGATATCGACGCCGCTGCTCGCTCCGAGCATGCGGCCGTAGGTTCGCCCAGCGACCTGTGCGGGCACGGTGTCTTCTTCGGTGATGACGACGCGCTGGGAATTGCGGCCAGAGCCGTTGTCGCTATCGCGGCCGGACGATGACTGGTCGCGCAGGCTGAACTGCAATCCCGAGTCGCCGGTCTTCAGGCCGGCATCTTCCAGCGCCTGCTGAAGCCTCGGCGCATCGTTACGCAGCATGTCCAGCGTCGCCGGGCGCTCCACCGTCAGATGCGAGGTGACGTTGCCGTGCTTGTCGACGTCGAGGCGCACATCGATGCGGCCCAGCTCGGCAGGATCGAGACGGATGTCGAAACGGCTGTTGCCGCCGGCCGCGCGCAGCGCGATGTCCGCCGCGAGACCGTTCAGCGGCACCGGCGCGCTGTCTGCGAGCGCAGTATTCGCCGTCGGCACCGCGATCGCGGTCAGATTGGTGGCATGGGTCTGGATCGGTTGCGGCTGAATGCCGGTGGGAGGCAGCAAGCCCGGATCGGTCAGCAGCGTCTGTTGCGGCGTGGGAGCCGCGGCGTTGTGTTCGGCCTGCGGCCCAGCCTTGCCGGCATGCTTCTCGGTGTCGGCCTTGCCGGATTCCGCAGTCGCCTGCTGGTGCTGCGCCGTCTTGTCGTCGGTGTTCGCCGCGCCGGTTTCCGGCTTGATGGCCTGATCCGATACCGGCTTGGCCGACGGATCGGCGGCCAGCTTGCTGTCCTTGCCGTCCTTGGCGGGCGCGGCCTCGCCATCCTTTGCGAGGATTTCGGTCTTGCCGCTGTCGGACTTGATGACGGTCGCAGCAGCGGAGATCGTCGCGGCGGTGGTTTCCGGCGCTGTGGTTTCAGCCGCCGGAGTTGTCACGCCGGTTGTGACGGTCGCGCCGGTGGTGTTGGTTTCTGCAACGCCGGGCGTTTGCACCGCCGATGCGTCGACAGGCGTGGTGATGGCGGAGGCACTTGCGATAGCGGCTGTTGCCGCAACGGTTGTTGCCGCTGCCGCCTCGTCGCCCGTTGCAGTCGGCGCTGCTGCCGCGGCGATCACGACCGCGACGGGATCGATCACGATGGCGGGAATCACCGGCGTCACAGCGGCCACGGCTGCGTCGCTCTCAGCGCTGCTATCCTGCGGCTTGTCTTCGGTTTTGGTGTCGCCAGACGCGGCTTTGGTCTTGTCCGTGGATGTGTTGCCGGTTGCATCGGCTGGTGCGGATGACTGGCCGTCCTGTTTTGCCGTGCCGGACTCCTTACTAGAGGATGCGGTGGAAGCATCGGCCTGCGGCCGGTCGTTGTTCTGCGCGGGTGCGTTGGTTCCGCGCGCATCGCGGCGGGGCGCATCCGGTGCCGGGCGAGCCGGACGGTCTGTCTCCGAGGCCGCCGCTGCATTGCTGTCCACCAGTGCGGCAAAGTCGTCGGACGGCGGCTGATCGGCGCGCGCCTGTCTGGCCTGCGGATCATAGGCGGGCTTGGATACGGCTGGTTCCGGGGTAACGCTGAACACGGGCGGCCTTTCAGATTGATTGCTTCTTCTGTTCAGCAAGGACCGGGCCACCGGGAACGAACTTAAAACATGTTTAATTTCAATATCTTACATCAATCGATGGCCACCGACATGGGGCGCGGGGCCGGGGGCTTTCTGCCCAGCGGCAAGAATTTCCCCCTCAAAACGGGGCGGGTTTCATTGGAATAGATCAAGGCCGCCGCGATTGCCTCAGCTACGGTCGGACTATAGATAAAGAGCACCTGAAATGACCGGTTGCGGGCGGGCGAGTGATCCGGTTCTGACATTCGTATGATTTCTTCGCAGGCACTTTTGCGAATGTCAGAACCAAAGGATCACTCGAATTATAGTTTGCTAGTGTCCCTTCGTATCCGACGTTCGCTCGGGGGCGCTGCAGAGTGAAGCGAACGTCGGATACGGGACACTAGCCGTCCCGGCAACAGCAAGATCGGCCTCACTCATGCTCAACAGCCTCGACCTCGAAGGTCGCCCGGAAGACACCCGGGTCGTCGTCGCCATGTCCGGCGGCGTCGATTCCTCGGCGACGGCTGCGCTGCTGAAGGCCGAAGGCTATGACGTGGTCGGCATCACGCTGCAGCTTTACGACCATGGCGCCGCGACCCACCGCAAGGGCGCGTGCTGCGCCGGTCAGGATATTCACGACGCGCGCGATGTCGCGGCGCGGCTCGGCATTCCGCATTACGTGCTCGACTACGAAAGCCGTTTCCGCGAGTCGGTGATCGAGAGCTTCGCCGAGAGCTACGTGCACGGCGAGACTCCCGTGCCGTGCATCGAGTGCAACCGCTCGATCAAGTTTCGTGATCTGCTGAGCACCGCGCGCGAACTCGGCGCCAAGGCGCTCGCCACCGGACATTATGTCGCGTCGCGGCGTCAGCCGGATGGATCGCGCGCGCTGGTGTGCGCCGCGGATACCGACCGCGACCAGAGCTACTTCCTGTTCGCGACGACGCAGGATCAACTCGCCGACGTGCGTTTCCCGCTCGGCGATATGACCAAGGCGCAGACCCGCGAACTGGCGCGCCGCTTCGGACTGTCGGTCGCGGACAAGCACGACAGCCAGGACATCTGCTTCGTGCCGACCGGCCGCTATACCGACGTGATCGAGCGGCTGAAGCCGAAGGCGATGGAGCCCGGCGACATTGTCGATCTCAACGGCCGTGTGCTCGGCCGCCATCAGGGCATCGTCGGTTTCACCGTCGGCCAGCGCCGTGGCCTCGGCATCGCGGCAAGCGCGCCGCTTTATGTTGTGCATCTCGACGCGGAGACGCGCCGCGTCGTGGTCGGACCGCGCGAGGCGTTGAACGTGCGCAAGATCATGCTGCGCGACGTCAACTGGATCGGCGACGGTGAACTCGACCACGCCATCGGCGACGGCCTCGAACTGTTCGTCAAGGTGCGCTCCACCCGTCCGCCGCAGCCGGCCTGGCTGCGCCGCGTCGGCGGGACTTACGAGGTCGAACTGGTCGATGGCGAGGAAGGCGTTTCGCCGGGACAGGCCTGCGTGTTCTACGATGCGCCTGCCGGACAGGCCCGCGTTCTGGGCGGCGGCTTCATCAGCGCTGCGCCGCGCATGGTCCGGACAGCGGCTAGTGATCCGGTTCTGACATTCGCGCCATAATCTCAGCAAGCATTGTTTGCGAATGTCAGAACCAAAGGATCACTAGAATCATTATTTGCCAGTGTCCTTTCGTATCCGACGTTCGTACGAATGGTGTTGCACGGCGAAACGAACGTCGGATACGGGACACTGGTTTGTGCGAAGCCCTTGCCGGATAGCATGATCCCGAAAAGTGGACACCGGTTTTCGGATTAGATCATGCTGGCCAAAATGCTTCTGATCCTCCAAGAATGGTGAGATTTTCGGTGCGGATCGTGCCGGAACAATAACAAGTATTGCGTAACAGGGCGGGGACATGACCAACGATATCGACCGGGCCGGAGTAGCGAAAGCCTATGCCGCGTGGGCACCGGTTTACGACATGGTGTTCGGCAAGGTTTTTGACGAAGGCCGCAAGTCGACCATCGCTCTGGCAGATGCGATCGGTGGATGTGTGCTCGACGTCGGCGTCGGCACCGGGCTGTCGCTGTCGGATTATTCGCGCAGCACCAGGCTGCACGGCGTCGATATTTCCGAACCGATGTTGCGCAAGGCGCAGGAGCGCGTGCGCGCGCAGAACCTCACCAATGTCGAAACCCTGTCGGTGATGGACGCGAAGAATCTCGCGTTTCCGGACGAGGCGTTCGATGCGGTGGTGGCGCAATATGTGATTACCGCGGTGCCTGATCCGGAAGCGACGCTCGATGATTTCATGCGCGTGCTGAAGCCGGGCGGCGAACTCATTCTGGTCAACCATATCGGCGCGGAAAGCGGTCCGCGCAAAGTCTTCGAGATGTGCTTCGCGCCGCTGGCGCGCAGGCTCGGCTGGCGGCCGGAATTCCCGTGGGAGCGGCTGGTGAACTGGGCCGCGAAACATGGCGGCGTCACGCTGGTCGAGCGCCGCCCGATGCCGCCGATGGGACACTTTTCGCTGATCCGTTATCGCAAAGGCTGACAGCGCGCACCACGCGTGTTGCCTTGCTGGTTCGGCATGATCTGATCCGACAAACGGTTCCCGCCTTTTGGGATGATGTTGCAGGGAACATCCGCGCCGGCGGGCCGTTTTCCTCTCATGACAAGTAAACTCCCGATAGTGATGAGCGCTGCATTGGCGTTGCTGCCTGCTGTGAGTTTTGCGCAGGCACCGCCTGCGCCATCGACGCCGCAGGCGCAAACCGCGCCGCCAAATCCCGCGCGCACGCCGTCGAATTGTGTGCCGACCGAGGCGGTTCCACAGGAAGGCACCATCGCCCCGCGCGGCACCACGACCGGCCGCGCACCGGAATCGCTAGGCGACCGGCTGGCAAAATCGGACGGCGTGCTGTGTCCGCCGCCCGGCGTCGATCCCGAGATGCATGCCCCGACCCCGCAGGGTGGAGCGATGAAGGTGATTCCGCCGCCCGGCAGCCCCGGCGGCGATCCCTCGGTGCGGCCAAAGTGAGGTTTTTAGGCCTCGCGAAGCGCTCTTTACGGCTGATTGCGCGTGAAAAACCAATCAGATGGGACAGGGCGCGGTCATTGCTTGACAGGCATTTGGGTGACTTCTTATATGCCGCCGTTCGCGACCGCGAAGGCGGTTCGGACTGTGGCGAGGTAGCTCAGCTGGTTAGAGCACGGGAATCATAATCCTGGGGTCGGGGGTTCGAGTCCCTCTCTCGCTACCAATAAAAACAGGCCTTTCTCTAGCCTTTGCTCCCCAGCATCATTTTCGTACCACGCTACGTACCACGGCTTTCCTTGGTGCAGTCTGCCCAACGTTCGATATTTCAATGGGTTACGAGGGGGCCGCACGTCAGCTGAAAACTCACTGCGGCCGATCGAGAAACCAATGCAGCCACCGCCCAAGGATTCGTTCAGCGCCACATCCACGCATACGCGCCCCAATATCGATCGCGGGACTTGGCTTTGGGCAAGTGCGGCTGCTGTCGCAGCGAGGATCCAGCTTGTGCGCTCGAAGAGCCAAGCATGCGCTCGGGAATGCATCGTGTGCGGGACGCATAGACATGCCTGTCGCCGAACGCCCAGCTTACCGGCTGCGAGAGAGCCAAGCCAATAGCGGAGATCTTGGGCCTAGCGCGGCTTCGTTATCGCTGGCTTAGCTGGCTTTTGAGTGATCGATGAAAATCGCGGAAGGCCGATCTGGTAGCTATTGGCGCCGTCGACTTACGCAGCGAATCTTGCAGGAACACACGCGTGGTTTTCGAGACGGCGGCATACTTGTCGACGTCGGAAAGCGACTGCAGGTAGGGCCACTTCTGTAAGAATTCCGGTACCGACGCAGGTGGGTTGACGAACGATGCCAAGGGCCGTTCCTTCTCCGTAGCGACGCCAATTTCCCAAGGAACCCACTGGGACTCCCGTGTCTTTGTCGAGATGACCGCCAACAATTGTGTGCACTTCTCCATCTCGGCGCGGATGTACTCTGCGAGGTCCGGACCGCTACGCTCCAGATTGCGATCGATTACGTCGAGGTAAACATCGATCTGATGGATCGTCTTTAGCCTGTACGCGATGGCGCCTGCGACCTCCGAGTCCTCGTTCTTATGCGAGAGAAATACTTTGATTCCGTACATAGGAAATTCCGCAGTTAGGTCATGGTAATCGGGGAAGGAGATCGGACGACGACATTACCGGGACCGCCTTCCTTGCTTCGCCGACGACGGGTTGGTCTTTGTTTTCAATGGTATCGGCATCGCGAATATCACTTCCGAAATCCAAGCCTGTACGACTCTCGATGTCGGTGATCGCGACTCGCCATTGCGATACGTTCACGGAAGCCGCTGGACCAGGCTTAATTCCGCTGCCGCGCTGCTCAGAAAGCATTGCGAGTTGATCTACGACGAGACCAACGGATTTAATGCCCGATTTGCCTTTCCATGCGATCACTTTGAAGAATGACGATGGGATCTGCACGTCGTCGGACCACAGGTCGATCTTGTCGTCGAAGATCGGACCTTGAAATACGCTGATCTTGTTCTCGGTGTCCTCTGCGATCGCCCCGTTTTCGAGGACGTACTTTTCGGCACCCTGCCAAAACTTGGTGCCTTGGTTGAAGCGGAAGTGCTGCGGCGAGCAATTTGTCAGGTGATAGGTGTCAGCGTTCGCGCGCTGCGCCTGCTCGGCGGTGCCCCAGTTCGGATCCATGCGGCGGGTGAGGTGACCGCGGTCGAAAAGGTTCGACCAAGCTGTGTAAAAAGGTTGGCCAAGATAGAACGCATCGCTGACGCGGGGGTCGCTGTACCACGTCTCGCCTTCTGCACCGTCCTTGACGAGACCTGTGGTCCTGTCGATATCCAGATATCTTTTGCCGTCAATATTAGTGGCAGTGAACAAGGCCATTTTCTTCGACTTGTTGAGTTTAACGCTGAAGTGCTGATATCTCAGCTCGCCCTTGGCGGCGTCTTCTTCGTCAGCCCGCAGCGGAGCCACCTGTTTTGCGAGCTTTCCGGTGGGTTCCGGCAACGGAAAGACCACCCCTTTCACGAAGTTCGGATTGTATCCATCACGATTCGAATAGTCGCGATCAATCGCGATCTTTTCCGCGCCGCGCGTTAGTTCTTTCGGTAGACTTGGGGATGGTGCCCCGATGTGCGCGGTGGACGCACCCGGCACTCTTATCGTCACTTCAATCGGAATCGCGATTTTCATTTCGTTGGTCGGCAATTTGTCGGTCATGGGCGCTGCATCCTGGCGGAGCACGAGGCTTTCCTGGCTATCGGTGGATGGCCGGGGCGGCGAAAGCCGTTTTCCGCCCGAATGCGAATTGTTCTTGTTGGCGAGCTTCAAGGCCGCGTTCAGCAGCGCACGTTGCTCGTCCGGCAGTAATTGCAGTCGATTACTCAGGTCTCTAAAAACGGCACTGATACGAACGCCTTCGTTGACGTTGATCGGGATTGGGCGGCCTTGCTCGTCGGTCCGCTCGAGGAACGGTTCGCCGAAATGGTGAAGCGCTATCAGTTCCCATGCGTCGTTGAAGACCGGCGATCCCGACGATCCGTGCTCGGTGTCTGTCTCGTACAGTAGCGTCCGATGCGTGCGGTGTTGCAGCACGTTGTTTCGGACTGCGATCATCTTCGGAAGGCCATTCGGATGCTGGATGATGTTTACGTTCATGCCCAGCACATGCTTGTCATCGGAATCGGACAGTGCGCAGTACCCGAGATCAGCCACGTCGGCCGGGCCACTCGTTTTACTGCCGAGTGCGATCAGCGCGAAATCGAACTCCTCTTGTCGCGAAAAAATCGCGAACTTCGCGGGGTCGAGTTTGAAGGTGGTCGTGGGCCGCATAGTGCCGTCTTCTCCGGCC
This sequence comes from Afipia massiliensis, assembly GCF_014203115.1. Taxonomy (GTDB): domain Bacteria; phylum Pseudomonadota; class Alphaproteobacteria; order Rhizobiales; family Xanthobacteraceae; genus Afipia; species Afipia massiliensis. The sequence continues at coordinate 821,134 of NZ_JACHIJ010000003.1, forward strand.
TCGCGGTCGAACGTCACCTGCGTGGCAGCCGCTGCCAAGGCGTCGGCGATGACGTGCTGGTTCGTCAGGAAGAGGTCGGGACTGATCAGAAATCCGCTTCCCACCGACCAAATTCCAGCGTTGTTGGATTCTACATACCCGACAGCGCGCCGCACGGCCGATCCGGCCGGCAAAAACCACGATGCCTGTAAATCGTCGGTGCCGACGATCGCCTCAGCCCCGCCCGACGGAAGCGTCCGCCTTTGTCTCTTTGCGGTATACAGCGCCATACGGGCACGGTCTGGCTCTGCCTCCCGCCACCGTTTGTCGTCCACCAGTTTTCGAACCCTTGCACGGTCGGCGCGGCTTGCCGCCACCGTTGCCTCGAACCTGGACTTGTCTGCGTTCATCGTTTTCCCATCCGTCTAGAGCAGACAGCATCTCATCATGAGAAGACGTCGGCGCGACGAAACAAGCTGGGGGAATCCCCGGGTCATCAGGACTGTGGTCGCCCGGTGGACTAGGGTATTGCGTTACTTGGGTCCCCGCGCAGTGTCCATGCACCCTAGGGTGCAATCGAACCGAGGTGTCGATGTCAGAGGAAGTGCATCCTTCAGATCCCGTAGTGGTCACCTTTGATCAGGTCGCCAAGGCATTGGGCACAGAAGAAGCCATTGGGAGCTTGGACGAGGCTTCGAAAAGGGACAATACCATCGCACCGGTGCAACGGGCTGCGATCATGGCGGGTGTCGGCAACGTGCTGGAGCAGATACGTCTGGCGGAGAAATCGGCTGGGGCGAAGGTGCTGACCACGCCTCATGATGCGAGGGCGGCACGCCTGCAGAGTCTTATTGCATCCGGAGAAGCCGCTAAGCTCACCTATGCCGCGCTCCCGACTGGCGGTTTAGAGGCGCTGTTTGATACCAACGACTGGTTTGGATGGGCGTCTGTTGCATGGGAAAAGCTGAAACACCTCACGCCTCATGCGATGGTCCGACCGAGGAATGCAAAGGCCTCAGCTTTCCCTGATCGCGCCCGCATTGCGGTGTTGGGGGACTGGGGCACCGGCCTTTACGGAGCGCCGAAGATCGCGGCTGCGGTGAAGTCAGACCCAGATCCGTTTGAGATCATATTGCATCTCGGCGATGTCTATTACTCCGGCACTGAAAAGGAGATAGCGCGGCGGTTTCTCGAGGTCTGGCCGCATAGATCCGGGTCAACGAACCGCGCTCTCAACTCAAATCACGAGATGTATTCCGGCGGCGACGCGTATTTTGATCGGACATTGCCAGCGTTCGGTCAGGACGGCAGCTACTTTGCCTATCAGAATGCCCATTGGACCTTGGTAGGCCTCGATGTTGCCTACATCGATCATGCAATCGATGACGAACAGGTGCAATGGTTGCTCGACGTGGTGCGAAATGCAGGCGACCGCAGGATCGTTCTTTTCTCTCACCACCAGCTCTATTCCAGCATTGAATCCGAACAGGGCACTAAGCTGTGGTCACATCCGGGGTTTGGCGCCCTATTGAGAAGCAAGCGCATATTCGCTTGGTATTGGGGTCATGAACACCGATGCACGGTGTTTGAGTCCCCGGACGCCAATTTCGGGATCTTGGGACGCTGCATCGGACATAGCGGCATGCCGCAGAGTCGGACTCCCACGATTGGGTTGAAGCGTGCTGCGGGCAGCGTGTACGAGCGCGCGGATTGGCGCGTCTGTCCAGCGACGACTGTGGAAGGCAATAAACTTGCGCGTGCCGTTGTGCTTGAGGGACCCAACGAATTCATCGTGGGTGAGGAGGAAAAGTTTCTCCCTCATGGATACGGTGTGCTGAATTTCGACGGGGTGCATCTGGAGGAAGAAATCCGCAGTGCAACCGGCAAGGTGATCTATTCGAAGCGTCTGGCGTAGGAGGTGATCATGTCGGACGACAAGGTTGATGCCCTTCTCGGCCGCGCGCGGCGGGCGCTTGGAACGAACACGGCCGCGGAGGCCGTACGGAAAGTGCGCGCGATTGTGGGCTCGAGGCGAGTACCGAACAGCGAAGACGAGGCACAGAAGGCCCTTGAATCCCTGCAGGACGGAAGAATTCCTTCGCCCTCCCAACTCGCAGCGCTGGAGGTAGTGATCCGGATGATGCGGCCTGTGATGCGGTCACGCGCCGGCGTGCTTGATGATTTGCCGGAGACTTCGAACAAGGATCTTCAGCCAGCCGCGCTGAAGGATGCCTGGAGTGCGTTCCGAGGAAAGGTTCACCCATACATCGGTTCTATCGGCCGGATAGAGGGGAATCAGAACCGACCCGTCGGCACGGGCTTCGTCGTGGGCGACGGGCTGATTGCAACCAACCGTCACGTTCTTGGGGTGCTGAGCAATGGTGCTGAAGCGATAACGGCAGGTGCTGCGCGGATCGTTTTCAAGCAGGAGGAGGGCGGTGGGAATTCGAGTGCAGATATCGCCGGTATCGTCGAAGTCGTGAGCGTTCATCCGAAGAAGGATATCGCGATTCTGCGGGCCGTGACGGCACAGCGTCGGCCGCTGGAATTTGCGGACTCGATTCCAGCGATCGGGGAGACCGTGGTGACTGTAGGCTTCCCAGGCAAAGATGAGAACAATAACCCGCTATTCCTGTCGTCGGTTTTCGACGGCAAGTTTGGCGTGAAGAGTGCCGCCCTGGGTGAGGTTCTCGACGGCACGGATGATCCTGATATTTTCCATGACTGCTCAACGACTCAAGGCAATTCAGGCTCGCCGGTATTCGCCGTCACCAGTGGCAAGGTGTCGGGGATACACAGATCTGGATATTTCATGTACCGCAATGAAGCCGTTGGGTCGGCTGAAATCCGCAAGTTGCTTTGAAGGGAAATGACCGTGGGACGTCGCGCTCTCATCATCGGCATTGAGAGTTATCCATCCGTCAATGATAACAGCATTGATAAGAGCCTGCCCGGCACGCTGGATGCAGCCAAAGCCTTCCGCGACTGGCTTACGTTGAAGTGGGACTCGGAGAATATTGTTGAAGCAGACAGGCAGATCATATTCTGCTCTGAACCCTCCGTGCCTGGCGGTAGGCCGGCAAGCCTAGATGACATCAATCAGGCGCTTCTAGATCTGAAAGCGGCCGGACAGGATGCAACCGAAGAATTCTTCTTTTTCTTCAGCGGGCACGGTTTCTCATACGTGACCGCGACAGCCCGTGCGGACATGCTCATCGCGTCGAATTATAAGTCGATGGAATTATCCGGTGTCAGTGCCTGCCTGAATTTGGATAAGGCAGTGTACTGGCTCAGGCAGTCGCTTGGGCCAGGTTTGCAGTATTATTTCGTGGACGCCTGTAGAAATGAACTCGCCGGAAAGGACATCGCGGCGGCAGCGCTCGGTTTGCCGAACAATCCGCAAACGACCGGGGAGGCAACGACCTTTCTGATGCAGTCTACAGCGCCGGCAGCAACTGCAGCGGCGGACGGTAAGTTTTCGGATGAATTGCTGGCCGGGCTGAAGGGTCACAGCACGGCCAAGACATGGGACGAGACCGATCCGGACGCAATGCTGGTGCGTTACGATACTCTGCGGATGTATGTCAGAGAGCGAATGAAGAACCAGCGCATCTACAACAAAGTTGAAGGTGAACACGGAGAGGCCGACGGCATTATCGCGCGTTTGAAGCCGGCACCTTCGTCGACGTGCGAGGTGCATATCAACGGTTTTACCGGGCCGGTGTCTGGTTTTGTGGAAACCTCTGGCCGTCGAACCGGTCGGCGGCGCACCGCGCTTTCCGGCCAGATAACCCAGCTTCGCATGAAGCCAGATCAGTACAGCGTGACCGTCGACGTCGCTGGAGGACGCCTGCGCGATAATACTCGCGACGTGACGCTGTTCGACGACGAGGTGCTGACTTTTGAGATCGAAACTGCTTCGCCGTCGCCCGTCTTTCCCCCCGCTTCACGAACACTGTCCGACATTGTTGTTCCTGGCGACATATCGATTGAGCTTCAGGAATTCGCGACAGGAAAGCGAAAGCTGTTCCGAGAGGACTCGAAGGGGGCGATACCTAAGGGTCGGTACGCGGCCACCGTCCGCGACAAGGATGATCGCGTCGTCAAGACGGACCTGGTCGAGGTGAAGGCTGGACAAGTCGTCGATGTGACGGACTGGTCGAATAGTGCGCCTCATGTCGCGATAGCGGCCCGACTTCCCACTTCCAAGGGGATGGTAGATTTCTCTGAATCTCTTGGCGGTCCGGTTTCGGATCCTGATCTCGGCATCTGGCTCGCGTTGCTAGGAGGCGGGAGGATCCTTGCGGGAAGTCCTCGAGCCGATTTCGCTAAGATTGCAACCTTTCCGCTTCATGACTTTTCAACGGCGGCGGCCGGCTCATCGCTTTTGTATGTGTTGGCCGGATTCGACGACCCAAGGACAAGCCTTGATATCGGCACGTGTCAGGTGAATGGACCGCCACGCTGGCATGCAGCTACACAACCTGGAGATCTCACGGGCGTTCGCCAGTTGTGCCTCCCGCTGGGAGCTGGACCCCAGTTGATTTCCTTCCGTATTGGGCAATCGCGTCCCTATACGATTGCGTCTCTGAGTTCGCCAAACCGGGCCACGTTAGTCACTCTCACGTTGGATGAGGACGGCGCCATGCAAGTGTCGCAGTACCTGCTTCCATTGGGCCATCTCTTGGGCCATCTGCATCCTTTTGTTGCCCAACGGATCGCGGGGCGCAATCAACTGGCTGACGTGAAGTTGCTGGCGGAATCGATGCGCGCTTTCCGCAAACGCCGCGACGTTTGGAAGAGCGTTCCAGATCGCGTCCTTGACGACATCCTCTATACTAAGTGGATTGATCCGATAGCCTCCGCTCTTGTTGCTTACGAGCTTATTCGCCGCGGCAGAACCGAAATGCTGCCGGAGGTCGTAGGCAACCTGTCGACCTATTTTCCGGATCTTCCCGACATTGCTGCGCTGACGAGGCTTGCCCATATGCGTCGGGTGCCTTATCGGGCCGTCCCGCTGTTTTTGGACGGTCTTCAGGCAATCGAAGGCGTCGAGGACAAGCTGCCGTTGCCAGCCGGCAGCCTCGACTACACGAGCCCTTGGACGGCTTGGCGCGGAGCGCCGGAGTGATGGGGGCCGGCAAAGGTCGTTTCGCGTCTTGTTGCCGGATGCGATAGGTTCGAATGCATGCAAGTAGGAATCACGGGTCATCAGGATCGGCGGGGGATCGATTGGGATTGGGTCGGGAATGCGCTGCGCGCCGAGCTGCGTAGCCGCCGAGGCGTCACCAAGGCTCTGTCATCGCTTGCGGCAGGAAGCGATCAGGTTTTTGCCCGCGCAGCTCTATCGATCGGGATTCCGGTGATGGCGGTTATTCCGATGGACGGGTACGAGAGGTTCTTCGCGCCTGAAGCCCGCAAAGAGTATGAAGACCTCGTGAGTCAGTGTGAGGTCAAAGTACTCAATTGGGTCGGGGACGAAAGGGCTGGTTTCTTCGCGGCAGGAAAATTCATCGTGGACAACAGTGATCTACTATTCGCCGTCTGGGACGGGGAAGAGTCAAAAGGCCTGGGCGGAACAGCGAATGTCGTCACGTTTGCCGTTCGCGCATCGAGGCAAGTCGTTCATTTCAACCCGATTACAAAGCGCGTAGTCATTATGACGGAAGATGGTCATGGCTAAAACGAAGGTTTTTGTAAGTTTCGACTACGACAACGACGAGACCTTGAAGGATTTTCTGATCGGACAATCGAAGCATAAAGACAGCCCATTCGATTTGGCAGATTGGTCCATTAAGGAAGCGCTGACCGGCAACTGGAAGGAAAAGGCGCGCAAACGCATCAAGGCGGTCGATGTCGTTGCAGTGGTCTGCGGCGAGCATACCGACAAGGCGACAGGGGTGAGTGCGGAGATCGAGATCGCCCAGGAGGAAAAAGTCAGCTATTTCCTGCTTGCTGGGTATGCAAACAAGACCAACAAGAAGCCGAAAGCGGCGAAGTCGACCGACAAACTTTACAATTGGACTTGGGACAACCTCAAGGTTCTGATCGGAGGCGGTCGCTAAATGAAAAAGGCTCTTGTGATTGGAATCGACCACTATCCGGTGAAGCCGCTGCAAGGATGCGTCAATGACGCAGAGGCGATCGCGAGCATTCTTGAGAAAAACGGCGACGGCTCACCGAATTTCTCCGTACGTCTGCACACAAGCGAGAAGGAAAGAATTACGTCAGCTTTCCTCGAAGAAAAGATCGTAGAACTTTTCAAGGGTGATGCGGACGTTGCACTTCTATTTTTTGCAGGGCACGGAATCATAAATCCCGCGACCAATGCGGGCTATCTCGTGAGTCAGGACGGAGCGAAGGGAGCTTGGGGCTCATCGCTCGCCGAGATAATGAATATCGCAAACAAAGCTGCGCCGCGCATCAAGTCCAGTGTCATTATTTTGGATAGTTGCCACTCGGGATACGCGGGCGAGCAGCCGGGCCTCGGTAATGACGCGGCAATCGGCGAGGGGGTAACGATACTCACCGCCTGTCACCGCGAGCAAACAGCAGGAGAGTCAAAGGGGCACGGTCTCTTCACGGAGATGCTGCTTGACGGGTTAAGCGGTAGCTCGGCCGACATCTGCGGAAGGATTACTCCTGCGTCGGTGTATTCTCACGTCGATCAGACACTCGGACCGTGGGAACAGCGCCCGATCTACAAGGCGAACGTACAGACATTCGTGACCCTGCGTGAGGTGGCTCCGAAAGTCCCGAAAGATGTGTTGAGGCGACTTCCGCTGTATTTCCCGGACGCTGCATATACTTTTCCGCTGGATCCCTCCTACGAGCCGGATCGAGCTAACTTCACCGAAGAGATGAAATCGAATTTCCCAGCAAATGAGGCGAACCAGCAGGTTCTAGCGGAACTGCAGCAGTGCAACAGGCACGGATTAGTGGTGCCGATTGGCACAGTGCACATGTATCACGCAGCCATCGAATCTAAGGCATGCAAGCTCACGGCGCTCGGCGCTCATTATCGAAAGCTTGCCCTAATGAACCGGATATTCTGATTTGCCTAGCCGTTCCCTGCGCACGACCCGCTTTTCGTTCAGAGTTTGTAGTTCAGCGCGATGAGGTATTGCCTCGCCTTCACGAGAGTGTCCTTATCCGTTCCATCGGTGTAGCGGACCGAGATGGACGATCCACCGTCCGCGGTGATGTTGAAACCGACTTCCGCCGCCCACTGAAGGGCATCAATCCCCCGATCGAATTCGCGATGGTACTGCAAGGTTAGATCAGCATAAAATCGGTTCACGAGACTTGGAAACGGTGCAACGCCGAATGCGTCGTAGACGCTCAGGTCTGGGAATGGGATCAGATGAAGGCGCGCTGTCCCGCCTCCCCATATGTAGTCTCCACGGGATAGCGCTGTGGATCCAACTTGATCAACGTGTTTCAGGTCGACTTCCGCACGTACCTGCCAGAACCAATTTAGATATGGTGAAGGTGGTGCTTTCAAAGAGCCGCCCAATCGGGCGTCGGAGGCTATGGGCTCCCAGGCCGCGGTGAAGCCGTATGCCCTGGCTTCGCCGCGGAAATCGGTTTGCGCGTAGGGGCTGGCAATAAGGAATTGATAGTCGAAGAGGGGACCTCCGATCACGCCGACCTGTGCATCCAATCCGCTCTTAAGGGCGCTTCGCTCGGATTTGGCTTGTGGAGAGCTGATGGTGCCTTGCCCGTCCACCCAGACTGCTACGGTCGAACCGAATAGCGAAGGTGTCCTGAAATCCGGGACGGCGTAGGGATCCTTCGGGAGCCCGGCGAAACATGGATTCATCGGATCGTTCTGGACGAGAACGTAAGACACGCGCCCATTGATGGTGGCCGAGTCGCTACGTGCGATGTCGTCATGGGTAAAACTGACGGAGGCACCCTTCGCCTTGTCGCGCGGCACCGTGCCAGTCATGAAAGACCCGTCGCGGAACTGGTATGTGTCGAGTCGATCCCTGCGGATAAAGAGACGTTGCTGCAGGTCGCAATCTTTCGGAGAGGGTTTCGATTCGATTTCTGGTGGAGGAGGAGGTGGGCGTGTTGCGGCAACCTTGTCGATTTCGGCGACTTTGCGATTGCTGAAGAACAGTACGTCTGTCTTTACCGATCTGGACCGGTCACCGAAGGAAGCGGTGCTCTCAGTACGCATTGCCTCAGCTTCAGCTGCGTCTATCTTGCCGTTGAAGTTCGTATCATACCTTGCAAGAACCGCATCCTGCGCGTGAAGTCGCCAGATGAGCGTTTCCGCCGCGTTCAAGACGCCGTCGCCGTCGCGATCGTAGGCTTTCGCAGAAAGCGTCTCGGCGGCATGAGCCGCGGTCGCAAACGAGAAGGCAAACATGAGAGCCGCTGTTCCGGACAGTTGAGACATATCTGTGCTTTCTAACTGACTTGCCAGCCCACGTGCTGATAGCTCAGCACTGCGGAATCGATCAGCTTGCCGAAATTCTGAATGTCACGGATTCCGATCGCGATGGGCTTCTGGGAAGTCCAGGGAAACTGCACTCCATGGAAAAGCGCACTTCTCCATGCGGGAAAATACGTCGGGCTTGCTTTGTTGATGTTGACCCAAAGAACAGTTCGACCGGTGCTGGGGTCCATGTTCTGGAAGAACTTCTCGATTGGAGTGTTGGGGTCGATCGAATGACCTTTCGCGGGGTCGTGTCTTGGATCGAAAAACCATTCCAGACGGTGATAGATTTCATCTTCGGTGATGGACCCGGCGGCGGTGGCTTGAAAGTCAACGTCGGCCGCCATTGCACCGACCTTCACGGTCTTCTTCTTCGGCTTCTTCATGGACGCCCCCTGATCCGCTTGGCGCGGCTTCGCCCTCAGCAAAGAGTCAACGGAGCTGAATGTTAACTAGGGAAAGCCCGGGCTTCTTGCATCGGACGGTCAGTCGATGATCTGAACCCGCCGCCCCGAGCGCTGTCCTTGAAGAGTTTGTCCATATCATCAGAGTGGTGGCTGGGGTGGGCACGAACGACGTGCGCCGGCGCGGACCCGCAATATCTCCTGCGCCTAAAGCGAATCTATGAAGTCATTGATGTTGTCGTCGCTCCAAACGAATGTCGAAACTTCTTCAAGCTTGGTTCGATCGGTCGAGTATGCCCAAATGCCTCGAATCTTCTTTTTTTCTTCCTTTGCGCAGGTGATCTCCCATTTTTGACCGCTCGATTTGAGCGAATCGTTACTGACGAGAACGATGACACCATCAGAGCGTTTGATTCGAGTTCGGACCCGATCCTTCCAGTCGCTGTCGTACGGATGCTTTACCGACATGTCGATGAATTCGTATGGAGCGCGGGGGTGCAAGGATTGACCCTTTAAAAGGTCGCGCTGTTTCTCGTCCTCAATTGCAAAAGCGATGAACACCACTTTTTTGTTAGCCACATTCGTCTCCAATGCAGAAAGCTGCCAGGTTCGATGATTGATCATTTTCGTAGGAGGGTCGGGACGGTAAGTATCCTAGGGGCTTCACGAGGATGCATGGGTTCAATGAAGGATAAAACTGGTGGCTCGGAGCGCTTGGTCATAGGAAGAAGCCAGTTAGCTCATTTCCGCCGGACCCGTTGAACGGAGGTCTGTCAAACACTCATTGGCCCGACAGACCCTGGCTTTTCGTGTTGTTTGATGCGTCTTGAACTGGCCCGATTTCGTCCGATCGCGTCTGATCTCGATACCAACCTCCGACCAAAAGCTCGGCAAAAGAGGTATCTAAATGCCACTTCGGGTAGGCGTCCAAAACCTTTCCCGACAACTTTAAAGTGGATCCCGGTCACTGCACCGCAGCCAAGCGCCAAACCTAGTGGACCCCCGAGTGTCCAAAGTCGTCCGATAGGCGGCACTTTATAGGAGAAGGGTTGCGCTCTATCGGGGGGCAGATGAGCGGCGTTGGACACGAGACGGGAAAGTCAGGTCGCATTTCGCGAGGCGCCGCAGTTGTCGGTGCCGCGGCTCTCGTCTTGATCATTGGATACTTTGCATTTCGTTGGGTCAGTCCCGCGCCGGAGGAAAAGTCCGTCGCCCAACAATGGAATGAGGCTATTAGTCGTCTCGGCATCGAGCCGGTCTATCCTCCTCAGGAAGACATCTCGGTGGGCGATGTGTTCGTCATTCTGACCGAAGACGCGTTGGGCAATGTTGAGAAGGAACCGCTTGCCGGAAGGGCAATGAAGCTATGGCACATCGACATGACGGAGAAGCTCGAGCGAGCTTATTCCGAGATTTACCGGTTTCCGGAAACAGCCGATCCACCGAGTGAAGGCAAGCCATGGAAGTTCGCCGCGGCTGAAGGATCGGTGTTCAAATCGAAATCGCCTCGCACGGATTTGCCGCTGGTCCTGTTTCCGGGATTCACCATCGCCAGCACGCGCTCTGCGGATTTGAGCGGCTCCTGGGCCCAGGGATTCAAAACCGCGCTGGGCGGTTCTGCCGCATCGGCATTGTCCACGGAGGTCAAGATCGCGGCGGCTGAAACCTATGGTTTGTCGACGCTCGTTTCAGAAGCTGCCTTGGAAAAATTCTGTACGGATGCAGTGTACGGCGTGGTGTGCACGGATGCGGGCGCCCGACGTCAGATGTCCATCATCGTGGGCAACAAGATCTACGATGAAGTGAAAGACCCGGCTTCTGGAAGATCCAAGCCGCGATTCTCAGTGGAGATAGCGCTCGTGACGCGAGTCTTTCTCGCGCGATCGATCCGCACGACGATACGGCGTGCGGGAAGCGCGAATGCGACTGGTTCAGCTACCGAGGGCGATGCGATTATTCCCGCAAATAGTCCTAAGGCCGAAAACGCCAAGCCGGGGGATGCACCGCCAGACCTTCTTGCGAAGCAGCCGGCGGCGATCGTACCCGGTTCGCCAGGTGTCGTGACTTCGCTGCAGTTCGGCAATTCCTCGATCATCTCGACCGTTGAAACTCTACAGAGACCGGTGGCTTTCGGCTATCGCTCTGTCCGATGGCAGCCCGGAGGCGCGCAATGACCAGGATGACGTCGCTGTTGCTGCTGACTTTGTTCGTTCAAGCTGCCGTCGCTCAAAACGCCCCGACGACCGTTCCGGCGGAATCAAACTGCTCGAAGGACGATGACGTCTGCCGGATGCTGACTAAACCGGCACCTGTCAAGGGAGGCCCCGGTTCAGGCAGTGGTTCGGGGACGGGTACCGGCGGCATTGGTTCGGGGACAGGTACTGGCGGTTCTGGCACCAACGCGATCAGGCCGGAACTAAGAGGCCTGCGGATCGACCGGTGAACAGTAGAGTTCGCGGGTCTCTTGATGAGGTGCGAAAGCCCATGAAGCGGACCGATGGAAGAAATGCATTCATCACAGATCTCGGCAAAGTGCTTGGCCGCTCGGATCCCGCCGTCCTCGCCGGCAGGTGTCGTGATGCGCGCCTCAAGGCAATTTGGATACGTGTCGGGCGAGGGGGAAAGCGCGATGCAAATCTAAGCTTGGCGAAGCTTCCTGCTATCAGGACGGAGCTTGCGGTTGTGGGTGTGGATCTTTGGGGATGGCACGTCCCCTTCTGTGCCGACAAGATTGCGGCGGCCGATGAGGCTGCAAAGGTTCTTACATGGTGCGACGATGCAAAGCTTGACGGTGTCGTCGTCGATGCGGAACGCACACCGGAGAATCCAAGATTCCGGGGGACGGAGCAGGACGCCGTTGCCTATCTAAAGCCTCTCACCAAGGGACTTGCTGATACGGACCGCGGCGTAGCCTTCTCGAGCCACGACCAGCCGTCGTTGCATGAGGATATGCCTTTCGCACCGTTTTTGGACTTCATCGAGGATGTATGTTCGCAAGTCTATTATACTTCCGCAAAGCCGGAGACGCGGCTCGGAAAATCGATGCGCGACTACAAAGCCCTTATGCCGGCCGGGGACTTTACCTCCCGCTACAAGCCTACCGGGAACATCACCATGACTGATGACGTGCGCTTCCCGGACATCGGCACATGCCTGGCGGCGACCTCGCGTTTCTTTGAACTCGTCAATACCGCCGGTTTTTCTTCGCGCAGTTTCTGGTGCTGGGACACGGCTCCGAATGAGATCTGGCGGATATTTTCCGACACCCCATCGCGCACATTTCGCCCAACCGACACGGAGAGAGTATGAATCTCGACACCGCGCAGCTCAAATTGCACCTTGTTCAGGATTACGTTCCCGTCGGAAACAGCAATCGTCCCGGAGACAAGCTCACGGCTTCATCAATCACCATCCACAATACGGACAATGGAAGTGCGGGCGCCAATGCCGCCGCGCACGCCCGATATATGAAGGGGCCGGACGCGCAGAAACGGCAGGTGTCTTGGCACTTCACGGTGGACGATAAGTTCGTTTATCAGAGCCTGCCCACGAATGAGGTGGCTTGGCACACTGCGACGTTGCAAGGGAATGCATCGAGCGTTGGCATCGAAATCTGCATGAACTCCGATCTAAATGTCGTCGCGTGCTACGATCGGGCCGCACTCCTGACCGCGTGGCTTGCTTATCGGCTGGGAATCCACGTCCCGAGTGCGATCTTTCAACATCACGATTGGTCGAAGAAGAATTGCCCGCGCGTGCTGCGTGCGACATCCAACGGCTGGAGTGACTTCCTTGCTAAAGTCCAGCGCAACTTCAAGAATTTAAAGCCGATCGATGCTCCGCTCATTTCCTATCATGACGATGATCACCACCATTCCGTTGCCTAGGACTTAGGACCTGCTACCCTTCTTGAGCCGCAACTTCGCGAAGCGATGACGGTTCCCCTCGCCCCAATGCTCGTAATTGCGATGCAATGTTTCGCGTGTTGTGCCGAGCATCTCCTCAGCGGCCATACCCGAGTATCCCGGTTGATGCGCGCAAGTGACGGCGGTGTGCTTGAGGACGTGAAGCGTGACGTCCCGACCAAGCCCGGCGTCGTCGCAGAGATCCCCATCGCGAGCCGATTGATCGCTCTCGATCTTGACCAGCAAGATTGCCCGACTTCCACCGCGTAACGCCAATAAAACGTCATACTGAAGCGAGCGAAGCAGCCGATCTATTGAGCTGCGATCTCGTAGCGCGGAGATCAACTGAGTGATGGACGCTGCCAACAAGCAACGCCGCGCCAGTAACTTACGTCGCGCAAATAGAAGCTAGATCTAACATGTCGCTGGGCGAACGGACGCAACCGGCGCGACGACATCCATCGTTGATTCAGTCTCTCAGCGATCCTGGTCGTGCTGACTGCGTGATCCGCTGGCCTGCCATGTGTATTCGCGGACAAAGTCGCGGCAAAGCCGGGGTTTCCCCGAGTACACCACCACAGCACGAGATGATTTTATCCCCGGCCTCAGAGAATGGAGCCGATGGATGATCGAAGCCTTTTCGATTGCTACCGCCCACCGCTTTCAGGACGCGTTGGCCTCCCAAGCGCGCCTGCGAAACGAAGTCTTCGTACGGCGGAGGGGCCTACAACACTCTACGTTTGGCGGACTAGAATTCGACGAGTTCGATACACCAGCAGCTACGTATCTAGTTTGGCGAGACGAGGACCGGGTTGTACGTGGACTGGCCAGACTGTTGCCGACCACACGCCCTTACATGCTGCGCTCCTACTGGCCGCACCTCGTTGTTGACGGCGAACTGCCGGCATCTCCTGCAATCCTTGAGGTTACGCGTGTTTGCGTCGACAAATCGCTTGAGCCTGCTCAACGAAAACTCGTCTTTCCCGAACTTCTATGCGCCATACAGGAGATACTCATGGCCACGGGTGGAAGCGGGATGGTCGGGGTGACAAAGGAGCATCTTCTCTCGCATTTCGTGCGCGAGGGAATTCGCTGGCTAGGCCCGGCGGCGGAGGTCGAAGGCGAGCTTGAACGGGCCTTCTTCGTGCCAACAGCGTCGATCCGGCCAAAGTTCCATTGTAGGAAGTATGGAATCGGACCTGTGGTTCTCGCCGACGTTGGAGAGGTCGCCGATGCGACTAGGGCGGCATGAGTACGCCGAGGGAAACGTCCAGTTACAAGGACACAGCGGGCAAAATGGCCGATGCGGTGTCTTACCTTTGTCGCGTGGCCGCCGAGGAGGGGTTTGAATGCATCATTCTAGACCTACTGGAAATTCGCGAGAAGCTTGAAATCATCGCTGCGGAGGCAGACGAGCCGAAGAAATCAGCATAGGCACGGCGGAGGAATTATGCATCTCGATGTCTTCGCCCGGAATGAATCGGAAGTTCGATATTACTGTCGAAAGCTTCCCGGCCTGCTTCGATCGGCAAACGGCGCCATCGTACGCGACTCCGACGGGCTTGAGTTTATCGACTTCTTGTCGGCTTGTGGATCGCTCAACTACGGCCATAATCATCCTCGGCTCAAGGCGGCGGCGATAGAGTATCTTGCTGGAGATGGCATCTTAGCGGGGCTCGACTTCCACACAGAGGCGAAGCTGGGGTTTGTCACCGAGTTACGCGAAATCATACTAGAGCCTCGTGGTCTGAACTACAAAATGCAGTTTCCCGGGCCAACCGGTGCGAACTGCGTGGAGGCAGCCATAAAGCTTGCGCGCAAAGCGACGGGCAGGTTTTCAATAGCTGCATTTACCAACGCGTTCCACGGTGTCTCGGCGGGGGCCCTCGCGGCCACTGCCTCTTCGTTCGCCCGTCGCGCGATGGAGCCACTTCTAAACGACGTCGTAAGGCTTCCTTTTGAAGGTTATTGCGACGCCGGCATCGACGATCTAAATCGTTTCGAAGTAATGGCGACAGATCCCTCCGGAGGAATAGTGCCAATCGCCGCCTTCCTCGTGGAAACCGTCCAAGGCGAAGGAGGGTTGAACGTTGCTTCCGTTGAATGGCTGCGCGCGCTTTCCAAGATGGCTCGGCGGCTCGGCGCCCTGCTTATCGTTGATGACATCCAGGCGGGATGCGGACGCACTGGTTCTTTCTTTAGCTTCGAACGAGCGGGCATCGAGCCGGACATAGTATGCATGGCGAAATCCATCAGTGGTTCTGGTCTTCCTATGTCGCTTCTGTTGATGAAGCCCGAGCATGATGTTTGGGATCCGGGCGAGCACAACGGAACCTTCCGAGGGAATGCGCTCGCTTTCATCACCGCTGCAGCGGCGTTGCAGTTCTGGAAAGAAGGCCTGATGACGGATGTCTCGGGAATAGGAAAAATACTTTCTGACTGGTGTGCAAGAATGGCAGGCGAATTTCCCAAGGCAATCAAATCCAAAGGGCTCGGGATGATGCAGGGTCTGGAATTTTTTGATCCCCGAACGGCCGCGCTCGCTGCCGAATACTCCTTGCGGCATCGGGTTATGATCGAATGCTGCGGGCCGCGGGACGAAGTCCTCAAGGTAATGGCACCTTTGAACATAGAACGTTCGTTGTTTGAGGAAGGTCTCGCCCGACTTTCGGCGGCTGTGCGTGAGGCGGTCGTTATGGCGGAAATCCGCTTGATCGCTTCACAGGGGAATCAAGCCCCCCTTGATCCCTATGATCACGGCAGTGATGCGGTTACTCGCGCCGAGCTTGCGCATCGCGTTGCTTAGGTGAAATTCGACCGTCTTCTCCGAAATCTTCAGGATCTCTCCAATCTCCCAGTTCGTTTTCCCTTCCTTGCACCATCGCAGGCATTCCAACTCTTGCGCGGTAAGCGCTATCGTCTCGTATTCGCGCCGGTCTGCCAATTCACAATACTTCAGCCAGTATTGGACGCTGAGCATATAGATGTGGGTCATCCTTTGCGAAGGCACATGATCGTTGTCGCGCAGGCTGAGGCTAATGAGGTCAACTTCGTGGCCGGTCCCACGAATAGGGATCGTGATTCCGGAGTGCACGCCCAACTCGCGACATTTCTCAAAGAAGGACTTTTGCTCTCGCGAGAAGCCGCCACGAGAATAGGTGTCTGACCATCGGAACGGTCCCCGCGCAGAGTGCACGCGTTGCACCACCGGGTCGATCCGATCCCACTCCTCCGCTTTGTAGTTGTCCAGATATCCGGCTGGGAATTCGCTCCAAGGGATGGAGACCAAGCGTCGGTTGTTTGCTCTCGCGAACACCGCATTCTCGTAGCCTTCTTCCGCTACAGCGGACAGAAACAACTTCTTCAAAGCTGGCGCGGAGCCAATATTCTGCGTGCTTTCGATGAATTCCTCGATATGCGCGACCATGGTGCCCCCCAGCGACCGGATTGCGTTCAATTTGTCTGCGTCAAAAAATCTGCCATTGCGGTGTTGAATGCGCGCGGCGCTTCCCAATGGGCCGCATGTCCCGCATCGATCAGAACCGGCCCCTGTTTCCAGAGTCTCTTAAAATGAATGCGCTGCAGGTACTCAGCGCGCAGGAAGGGATCCCGATTGCCCTGGACGATGGCTAGAGGTCGGTCAAGCGTTGCGACCGCATCCCGCTCATCCACGCCCACTCCAGCCAGTCCGTTTGTCACCATCCACATGCGCGCGTTGCCGTCGGTCCGCTGAACCATTTTCGTCAAATGGTGGTCGGCGGGGAGGCTCCTCCCCATCATTGCGCGGACATAGCGTCGTGTGTCATCAGCTCCAAAACGCTTGCGCCCCGCGAGAGCTGTTGCGCTCGTCCATTGGAATCCTTCCTCGACACCGGCGGAGCTCAAATGAATCGGAGGTGTTCCCGAAATAAGTAGGGATTTTACATCGGGATCGCGCGCCCACATTTCGAGGCCGATATGGCCCCCTAGCGACCAGCCCACCACGTGGAACGAACGATAACCGAGTTCTCTCATGAGTTGCCCCATGATGCGGGCGTAGCCCGGAAAGCTGTAGGTAGAAGATGGGCGTGGTGAATCAGCGGAGGCGCCGTGCCCAGGCAAATCCGGCACGACTATGCCCAGGCCGGTTCTCGCTAAGTCAGGAAATTGCTTAGAGAACACTTCCTTGCAAGATGAATTTCCGTGAATCAGAAGAATACCGGTGCGGCCGGCCCTTCTATGTAGCAAGCTCAGCTTGAGACCACTGACCACGCGAGTACGCAACATCATACGGCGTCCGCCCCCTGCGGGGACTCAAGATTTTGGCCCGTTCGTACCGGCAACGAACGAGGAAAATTAAACTGAACTCCAATAACTCACAACCTGTGATTGTCTCGATCCTACACCGTGAGCCCCCTTGGTCAAGCGCATGCCAGGTTATTCGTCCAACATCGATAGGTCCTCATCCGACAGCAGCTTCGGGATGTGTGGTTGCCGACTGCCCTTGATCCTGCCGATCTGAGGTTTGGACGATGACGCCGAGGCCATCCGAACCACCCAGTACTTCGCGGTCCTCCAATAATTGATTTTGTTGCAGAAGGATGGCTCACTTTGGTTGAGCTGTGAGCTTCTTCGAAATCGGGGTGCCGCGACATGAATGCGCCCGAAGGTACCTAGGGAGGCCCCGAGGTGCGTGTAACAGTCAGGTATTGTGCAATGCTCGATTGAGACGAATCGGATGATCAAGGCATATATTCGCGGTCTTCGGCGAACGTCTTTTTCAAGGATCGGCGGCAGGTATTTTGGGAATGGATGGGGTGACAATTGCAGACCGATATTCTTCATAGGTTTCTTCAGAACGGTTTGATTGAAATCGGCCCCGAAGACGAGCGCTTGACTCGATTGAGGGCGGCGGCGGCGCAGATGGCGTCCTCGATCACCGCCGAGCGCCATGGGACACCGCGTTTTGCGATGGTGGCATTCGATCCGAAAGTGTCAGGCGATGATCCTGTCTTGGATGAGGTCGCTGAGGCGGTAGCTGCGCATTGGGCGACATACAGAAGTGCATTCGCGGACCGGCCGATCACTGTCTTCCGCGCGGTGTTGCTCGACGGATTACGGCAAGCGCAAGAGGAGGATAGTGGCGTCGCCGCCGCTGTTGCGCTGACCACCCGAAACATGTTGCCCCATTTCGATCTCGGTCGCGAAAAGGAGATCTTGTCTGGCTTTGCGGCAAGATCGGAAGAGCTCTTGAGCGAGAACGTTCTGGATGATTGGTCAACGGAGGTTGGCGATACCGGACCGAAACATGCCATCCCCGCAGCGGCAAAACCGAACAGGCTGGATCGCAAGGTTCTACTCGCGAAGATTGAGGCGGCGGTCGGTCCTACTAACGAGAAGGGCGAGGCGGGATCTGCACCGAACAGTCATTGGCCAAATCAAGGGCAGCCATGGTCATTCATGTTCGCTCCCAAGATAACAGCCGCAATCGCAGAGTCGGTGGACGCGATGTCGGATGCCGTCATGAATTCTCGCGCCAAGGTCGACGAGGCTCTGATTAACGCAATGAAGGACTTTGTCGGTGCGAATCTCCCGACCCTAATACGCGCCTCCACAGCGCTCGAAAGGCGACTTGATCTTCTTTGGTGGCGCCAGTCGCTCTATTCGAACCCCGCGAAGCGCAGCTACCGTTCTATGAGACCTGCAGCCGCTGCGATGCAGATGGCCGCGGATGTATTCGCCTCGGTCTCAGTTCTTTGTCCCCCAAGTGTAGAGTATTTTTTGAGGGAAGCTGTTGCCGAGGTCGTTGGAGATACCAGGGGTAAAAGTGCTGGCTTCACTTTCAAACAGATTGCAAATGAAGCCTCGTCGATCCGCTCAGAAGTCGCGATGTGGTGGCCAGCTGAAGTCCCTGACGTCGGGCCGGGGCGCCGGCCCCTCGTTTCTTTTCTCTGGACGATAAGGCCGAAGCGGCGACCGTGAACAGCGTTCTGGGGATCGACGCTGGCGTCAAGATCAGTCTTCCGGAGCTTTCCGTATGGATCCTTCGCGAGCTCCAGGCTTACAAAGCCACGGAGAAGGCTGCGCCGTGAGTAAGAAATGCGAGTCGCCTTTCTGCTACGCACCCGAAGCAACTTGCTCACTCGGGGAACTTCGCCATGAAGATTGTCCAACGTGGCAGAAATCGACGGCAGCCGCGGAAGGGACTGATAGCGCGCCGCCAACCGATGGATTAGCGCTGCCTTGGAGCGGCAATTCGCTGGGTGGTGCCGACCGTTCGTTCGCTACGGGCCGCTCAAGTGCGAAGGTCGTGGCGGTGGTGGGGCCGGCCGGGGCTGGAAAAACGACGCTGCTGGCTGCGTGGTACCTGCTCATCGGGCGCGGAACGGAGTTGCGCGAACATACGTTCGCGGGTTCGTACACGCTCACCGGCTGGGAGAATATTGCCCACGCACTTAGATGGACGTCTAGTGGCGGACCAGGCTTCCCTCCGCACACGTCGAGCGGATCCGGACGCCATCCGGGTTTGCTTCACATGGCTCTGCGCAAGAGCGTGACAGGGGCTGTGACAGATATGTTCTTCGCGGATGCGCCAGGTGAATGGTTTAGATTATGGGCGGTAAACCGGGATGGCGCCGAAGCTTCAGGTGCGCGTTGGATATCCGAACATGCAGATGTGATTGTGATCATCGCCGATTCTGAAGCGCTGTCTGGAGCCGAAAGAGGCATCGCACGGAGTGTGTTGGCGCAGATTTTCCAACGCGTAGGCCACGAACGGCGTGGACGTAGCGTCGCAGTGGTCTGGACCAAATCGGATGTCGAGGTCCCGCCTCTATTGAAGTCTGCGATCGAGACCTCTGCAAAACAGCATCTGGGAAATCATACGACATTTTCACTTACGGTTAGGATTGAGAGCGATCCCGGCGGTGAGCGACCATTCATGGATCTGCTGCATTGGGTGACAGAGGTGCGGGGTGAATCATATTCCGCCACTCCTTCCCGTCCCGACACGAACGACAATTTTCTGGTGTTTGGTCATGGACAGTAGCCCCGGCTCGGCTCTGCGAATCATGCTCCTTGGGGAATCCGACGTTGGAAAGTCCCACTACGGAGCTCAGCTGTTGCTCCGTCTTAACCAGAAAAACTACGCCTTGCGGATGCGGGGAGCCGCGACGAATCTTGATGCTTTCGACGAGGTCACGCGGGCTCTGGCAGAGGGGAAATCTGCTGGGCACACGTCTTGGACTACCTATCTGGAAAGTCTTTGGCCCGTGGTCGATGAAAACGGGAACGAGATCGATCTCGAATGGCCCGACTACGGTGGGGAACAGGTTCGTAGATTAATCGATGACAGGAAGGTCCCGCTTGTGTGGAGGGATCGATTGCTTTCGTGCGACGGATGGCTGCTCATGGTGCGCATTCAGCGTTCCGGTGTCGAGGACGACATTTTTAGTAGGCCGCTCGCCGACATTCTTTCGCGACGGGCGGCTGAGGGCGTCAAGGAGATCAGGTCGTCGATCCAGGCTCGTCTCGTAGAGCTTCTTCAAATGCTGATCTATGTCCGGGGCGAGGGGACATCGAAACCCCTTAACAGTCCAGCGTTGACAATTCTCCTGTCATGTTGGGATGAGCTCGGAAGCGAAGGAGAAGAGCGAACACCGGCACAGGTGCTGCACAGCAGGCTGCCTCTGCTGTCGAGTTTCGTGAAGACCAACTGGGTCGATGACCGTGTCGAAGTTCTAGGCCTTTCTGCGCTGGAAAAATCTCTTCAACCCGATCAAGCGGATGCGGACTATATTGATAAGGGACCCGAAAACTTCGGCTACGTCGTTCTCTCCGACGGCCGTCGCGACGCAGATCTGTCCCTTCCGATTGCGCGGCTTGCCGCTACCCTCGCGAAACGATGATCCTTCAGCGCGCCATTTATGGGCATGATCGTGGTGGCCACGCATTTCTCCGGGGCAGTAGTCCCGAGCTCAAAACGACGTTCTCCGCCATAACCTGGCGTACGGACCTTCCCGCAACGGCGCCCTATGGTGTCTCCTGGACAGCCTATTTGCGTGGCTTTGCGGATTCAGGAAATTATGTACTCGTGCGGATTGCGCCTGATCCCTCTGCGCCGCGAGCCGGCATGGTGTTTTCCCATGCGGTCTTCATCCCTTTGGAGCGCCTCTCGGACCCTCTCGATTTCAAGAAGCTGTTTTCACAACTCAGCGTTACGCCAGACAGAAATCGGGAGCTGGATCCGATCGAAGTATCCGAGCGTCTTGATGATGGGCAGGTGTCTGGTGCTGCGTTGTCAATCGTTGAGATGCTTGCGAGTTCGCCGAAGCAGCCCGTCGTGCACGTCGGGCAAGAAGACTTTGACGAGTCTGTAGTGCAGATACTTCAGAGGCTGCCCGCAAAGATTAAGAAGAATTTCGCGTTCCGGCTCAGTTTCGGACCACAGGATGTAGAGCACGATCCACAGCACGTAGTAGCTACGCCGAATCTCCTGGAAACGCGATGGCACGGCCATCCGATTGTGCGGGGCGAATTGGTTGCAAAGCCGGGGTCTGTGGCGGGCTTTCTGTTGGGACTAGACTGTGGGCGCGCGCTGAGGACGTTCGTCGATAGCATCGGGGCGGAAGTAAGCGACTTCAAATCTGTAGCTCTTCTTTCCAATGCATTTGCACTATCCGAAAAGCCTTCACCGTCTATAGAGGAGCTTGTTGCCCTCGTAAGGCTCCTGCCGTTGCTCGCGCCGCGGGACCAGGACGGTGTGGATTTCAAGGTGAGGCTCGTCGCACGATTAGCCGAGTCTGTAGCCATAATGACTGCCGATCAGCTTCGTAGTTTGCGTAATCTCGATTTGTCGCCCTATGCTGACCGGCAGCGATGCTGGAGCGCCATATCGGAATGGACTTCTAGTCACGCCGCCAAAATAGGCGACAATGATGATGTCCCGCGAGTCCTGCTTGACGCTTTTACGTTGGCCGCGGTGTCGGAGTGGAAGCAGGCGGTCTTAAAAGGCTTCCGCGATGCGTCCTCGAATCTGAGCGCAAGTATGGCGACGGCGCTCTGGCGGGTATTCGGGAATAATCCAGAAGCCGCATCGGCTGCGTTGGCTCTGCTCCCGTCCGTGGCTTCCGTTGAGCGGCGGCTCCGAGAGGCAATGCCTGGGGCCGTCGACCCGGATCTTGCGGCGTCTGTCATCGCTTTTGCCAAGGAACGAGCCTGGTGGATCCTTCACGGCAGGTGTTTGGCCGTCTCGACCGATCCGCAGACAGCCCTCGAAGCGCAGTTAGAGGTGGATGGTGCGACCGATTCCATCGACGGAATCGCCGCAGCGTTATCGCAGGCTGCGCCTGTTGAGCGACTCCGCCTTGCGCTCTCGCACGAAGACCGCCGGCTAATTTCGGTGGCTGGCGCGGAATGTGCACTTGCGCCGGAACTGCTGGGAAATTTCGATGCGGCAAACCCAAGATGGCTGGCAATATTACAGGTCGCAGTTGAGCGGTCGCCAGACGCGCTGCAGCACGTACCGAGCGGGCGTGGTGTGGTTGAAGCATTACTCCAATTTTCAGGACAAGCGGACGAATACGCGTCTTTGTGGAATGTCCTTGCCAAGTCACCGTTTTCAAACCTCTATGACGTTCCTCAAAGGCGCGAAATCTGGCATCAGATTCCGGCTTTCGTCCGGGCTGAGTTTCTTGCTTCCACGGCCGAGACTTGGCTTGCAGCGCAGGAGAGTGGACACCAGACGGAAACATCCGTGGAGCCTGCTCTCGAAGAGAGAATCATCGAACCGGTTCGAATATCCGCATTCCTTGTGAGAGCAATTCCCGCGCGAATCGCGGAAGGCGTACAATTGTTCCGGCAATTCCCCAGGCTGGATGAAAACCGATTCATAGAGTGGCTTGCCGAGATTGATGCTCGAATGAAGTACGGCGGCTTAGAGGAGGATGCCGCGCGTGCGCTTGGCCTGCTTGTTGATTCTCGTTTTTGGACACGCGCGGCCTACCGGATACGCGAATTGACAAGGCGGCGTCGCGATATGAAGCCAGCACTGCTCGCTTGCCGCTATCGTTTGTATCCCCTCGACATTTTGAACTTGTCTGTGTTTGGCATTGAGGACGTTCCCGAGCCGGGGGAAGACGAATTGTGGAGGATCCTTGAGGACATTGTCGTGGGCCTCTATCCGCGCGGCCCAGACGAAAACGAGATTTGGAGTCGAGCATCAGGTTCGCCCGACGTGCTCTCACATAGCGGGAACTCACGCGCGCGTTGGCATTCGGCTTTGAGACGATTGCGTTCTGGTGGTGGTGGGATCACGCCCGCACGCTTGGTCGCGGAAATGCGCGACGAATTCCCACTGAACAAGGAGCTCGAAAGCATCGCAGCTTGCAGCATTTTTCGGGAGGTCGGATCGGAATGACGGCAAACTTCGAAAACGGGCGCGCGCTTGTCGTCGGAATATCTGGTTACATCAACCTGCCAAATCTTCCCGACGCCGTTCTCAACGATGTCGACGACATGGCGGACCTTCTTTGCTCTCCCGACTTCTGTGGTTATTCCCAGTCGAAGGTTCGCGTGCTTCGGGACAGTACCGGGATTGCTTCCACGATCAGAAGTGCTCTTTCAGAGTTGGCCCAAGCATCGGAAGCGGACACGGTGCTATTCGTATTTTCGGGGCACGGTGAGCGAATAGTGGGTGGACCATTTGAGGGGTCCTATCTTTGCCCTGCTGATTTCGATCCCGACGACGCTTTGGCAACAGGTATCCCGTGCGAAGAGCTCAGTAGGCTTCTTGCGCAGGTTGCTGCAAGACGTTTGGTGGTCATTCTGGATGCCTGTCACGCTGCTGGAACTATGGAAGTGAAATCGGCAAAGGACGTTGTGAAGCTCAAGTCCGGATTTTCGCAAGCGGACTTTGAGAAGCTTGGCGTCGGCGCTGGTCGCGTGCTTCTCGCCTCCTCACGCGAGGACGAGTATTCATTGATAAAGGGAGGGATGAGGAACAGTCTCTTCATGCATCATGTGTTGAGCGGTTTACGCGGTGGTGCTCACCGTGGTGATGGTACTGTCCGCATTTTCGATCTCTTCGATTACATCAGCGGCAATATTCGCGAGGAAGACCAGCACCCGGTGTTCAAGGCGCAGAACGTGGAGGATAACTTCCCGATCGCGCTTTCGTCTCAACCTGCCGAGATCGGTGTTCGGATAACGTCCGTCGCTTCCGAAGAATGGTGGAGTGAATTTGAACAGGTGGCTGTCAAGCTGTATCCGCGAGGCCCTGAAGAGCAGGATGTGTGGAGTCGAGCGGGCGCTGACGTCTCAATCCTGCGACCCGGTCTGAATGGGAAAGGCGCATGGCACTCTGCTTTGCGGCAAATGCGGCTGGGCGGAGGGGGAGATCAGCTCCGGCTTTTGCAAGCGATTCGTTCAGACTTCCCGGCGAACGCAGATCTCGATAGGTTGGATGGGGAACGTTCGCATGCGAACACTAAACAGTCGCGGTAGCGGAGAATCCCGCGCCAGACCCTTCGGGCTGCCAACGGCGTTGGTCAAGGTGGGTGCGGTCGGAGTCGCAAGAGTAGGGCTAGTCAGGAAGGGGGAGCAGTCAATCGGCGGACAGATTTTGAGGTTAGTTCCGAAGTGAAGAAACAAGCCCACCTCGATCGTGAGTCACAGATCCATCTAATGCATTGTTTTTATTATACAAAAATTACTTTCGACCACTTCTGTCGGTTTCCAGCGAAGATCCGTTGGTCCCGGAGACCAGAGCTTCGAACTTGCAGAATTTGCCGGTACGATTATTGAAATCACCAGGTCAATGGCGTATATAAATGACTTGGAATGTTGCCGACGTTACGTTTGAAATCGACGCCGACGCCACCTTCGAACAGGTCATCACGGTCGTCATCGGAACTCCGCAGGGTCGAATTTTCGTTATGGCCGAGCCCAGAGAGGAAAGACGAACGCTAATTCTCGACGGCTTCAACATTCATTCTGATGCCGGTGCGGGAGCAATCGGTCGTGCCAATCTTAAGATATTGGCCCAGCTCGTGATGGAAAGGATGGATTACGATGAACTCGTCGTTCAAGGAACGTCTCGAACGTCTGGGGCCAGTCCGGGTCGTGTCCCCGGTAAGCTCAGGTTCTCCCGCTGTCATATCCCTGCGTCCGACCTCCAGCCGTAGGATTAATGCGGTATCGGCAACGGTATCTCTGGCTCGCCGGGGTGTACCGATGCTCCGCGCCAAGAGGGCGGTTGAAGAAATGATTGCTACCGGCCGCACCGTCCTTGAACTTCCGAAGGTGGAGAGTCGTAAGCAGTTATTGGCCGAACTTGCCGAGTTCGGCATCGAAGCGAGAACTGTTGCGAGCTATGAAGTCGATATACGTGCTCTTCGCGACAGGCTTAAGTTGACTCAGGAGCAATTCGCGCTCCGGTTCGCGATTGACCTGGACACGTTGCAGAATTGGGAGCGAAAGCGGCGTAAGCCCGATAGTGCCGTTCAAGCTTATCTTCGGGTTATCGCACGATCGCCTGAAGTGGCCAGTGAGGCTCAAGAGGAGTCTGAATCTTCAAAGCAGCTTGCTTATTGAAGACGCTTCCGAATCCAGAGTCCTGCGCGGCCTACTCTAGGCCCCCGAGTAGCGACTACTCTCGCGAGCGCGGTTTGCGTTCGACCAACCTGGCACAACAGCCTCAGGTCAGCGCCGCTGCCGGCTAAAATTTGTGGCTAGGGTTGCTGACCATTCAACTTCTCCATCGCCATGCAAAGCATGGAAGTAGCGGACCTGTGTCGGTGCCAGGCTCTACGAAGAGCTTTCGGAAAAGATTAGCGACGTCGCGCGGGCCAAGTACGACAGCGCGGCTTCGTCATCACGGAGCTAGGCCGCATGCACGTCGTCAAACAAGAACTCCTCAAGCGCGGCGTCACCTTGATCCCGGCCACATATCCCGCTGCTCTCGCGGCCCTCAAGGAGCTTGGCGCCTGATGCCATCTTACTTTTACCCGCGCCCGTCCTCGCCGCACTGCTGCCCGCTGGAAAGCGTCGGCGGCCACCGCGCGTGCTCGGGCCGCCGGTGAAGGCGAAACGGAAGCTGAAGACCGAGGAGCATGACGCCCAGGTTGACTTGTTTCGCGACCACATCTGGCCGCGCCTGGTCGACGGTGCGGTGGCGTTCGCGGTGGGAAATGGTGGCAAGCGCCATCCCTATCAGCGTGAGCCTATAAATCCGTTGATAGCCGAGATTGCAGACCCATCTTGCATATAGAATCCGTGGGCACCGCGAGGCCCACACGGATTAGGTACGGGCGCACCTTGATTGCTAATCCATCGAACAGTAGCCTTGCCGCCTGACCAAGAAACAAATGATGTGGCTGCAGACGGTGGTGTCGAGGAGCACTCGTCGCCTCGATGATGGACAAGCAACGTGCGTGGAAGTCGAGCGGGAGAACCAAGCGCGGATCGCACGTTGTCATATGCTCCTGCCACGAGCACAACACCGTCTGCTTTCGCGCCCAATGATATAGCGTTCGCCACATCAATAGTCCCACGACTCATACCAATGAGGATCACTTTCCGGCCTTTTGCGGCTTCCGCCTGCGAAAGTGATGCGGCTTCCCCCGAAGAGGTGGTGACGATGACTGAGGCGCCTGCGCCGCCAATGCGACTTTGGTTTCGAACTAAAAAATCGATCGGCGCCGCTCCACCTGCGCCCGGCATCAGGATAACGGACTTTCCCTGAGCGAATGCGGAATTTGACCACAACAATGAACCAAGGACGCAAGCAAATGTGGTGGCTCTATTCATTCAACACTCCAGAAAAGTAAGATTATTCGCGATAGAGTGCCAGGGGAGGAGCTATTGGTGCAGGAATCGACGATGTCTGCGATGGCTCTTCTGCACTCGCTCCCAGGCAATCCAAGCCAGTGTCTCATTACGGGCATCATGCAGGATGGTTCTGCAGTCCTGCTATCAAATAGATTGTTTCGCGCGAGAGCTTTCACCAAGCATTTGCGGTGGGCGACTTCTCGGCGACTTCGGCTCTAACGAAACTTGCTCCCAGCCATTCGGCGAGGTTCGCTTGCTTCCTAAGGGTAAATGCGACAGCCAGAAGTTGCTGTCTGCTCCTTCCCGGCGGCAACCTATAAGCATTATCCTCGAGTCCATCAGCATAGGTGCGGACCTGATCGGGTCGAAGCTCTACAATTTTAGACATGGCGCTTTCCCTCGCAGAGAGGAAATCCAACCATTGAATTAACTCGGCCACAACGAAAATAAGGGACAGCGATTTTGACTAATCCAGCGTCCCGCTTCGTACCGGGTAGCCTAGGCCCTTCCTGGTTGCGGTCGGCAGGCCGTAGGGACCGATTTCCGAGTTACCTGGCACGCCCTCTGCGGGCCAAGTCTCCGCCTCTATAATTTTTAAGTATGGCGTTTCGCCTTCCAATGAAGCGGGAAACTAGCCAAGAGATTGGAGCTGAGACACGACGGCCAACTAAGTCTGATCGATCCCGCTTTAGCACGAAGAGACAAGAAAGCCGACAAGCAGCTGCCGTGCGAGGAACTCACAAGTTCTAAAGCCCGCCGGCATTCGCCATTGCGATGCGCAGGCAGGTCGTAACCAGCGCGATGGTGGCACCCGGAGCCGAGTGCCGACTACTAACAGACCCAACAGTCCCTCTAGTCGGGGCGTCATGGAACGCAGGTTCGATGTCTCCGCTGCGAGAATACCGAGGAAGACGCAATGTGCGAACGCATCAGAGACGAAGTCACGTGCTGTGGATTCCACCACAAGTTCGTCTATTGCAGATGCAGAGGGAGAAGGGTGATCGCCTCGTAAAGGACGGAAGGACCGCCATCAATCATTTGGTCAGCCGCCGAATGAAGTCAGATAGGCCCATTCTCAAGAGGTAACTTGCCCGCACGCAAAGTAGTCCTTGATTCGCATTTCTAGCTGCGAAACACTCCCTGCGGGTTTGGGGAGTATGCACAAATGGTTGGGATATGCGTTTCAGCGCCGTGCGTTGCGGTGCGCGCTTTCGCGTCAAATTCTTCACGCAATTTGGTGGGTATCGGTCGGCTGGTCAGCCGTCTCGCAGTAGTTGCGGCGATTGCTGCCTGTTTGCCATCCACTTCACGGGCGGCTTCTACCGATGCCGAATTTCTTAGAATTGTGAAATCTCTTGAAGCCCGCGTAAACGCACTTGAAGCGGAGAACAGAAAGTATAGGCAGGAGGCACAATCCGCGCGAGCGCCTACCAATCAACCTAATTCGGTAGGACACGCTTTGACCTCAAACTCACCATTGGCCAGCTACGCGAGTGTGCAAGCGCCGCTCGTTCTCGATAACCGATGGTCGAACGTCTACGTTGGTTCTTCCTTCGGAGCAGGAGTGACCCAATCGCGGGTAAGTTCGAAGGAGAGAATTGCAATCGCCTCATTAAGTCCACCACCAAACGACTTGACTGGTTACAACGTATCGTCCGAAGGGCGCGGTACTGACGGGTACGGCGCTAACATCGACCTGTTTGTCGGTTTCAATAATCGGATCACGTCGAACATGGTTGCGGGACTGACCTGCACCCCTGATTGCCCTCGTTTATAAGTAGACTCTGTTCTGGTTTTCGTCCCTGTTTGAACGGTTGGCAAACTCGCTTGGTGTGAGCCC
>NZ_JACHIJ010000004.1 GCF_014203115.1 Afipia massiliensis
GCGGCGGGCACGGTGCCGGCCGCGGTCATCATCATCGGAAACGCACGGCCGAAGGCTTCGGCGGATTCGATCACCGCGCGGTAACCCGCAAGATTCGCCTGCGACGACAGCACGTCCATCACCTGCGCGCGGGTAATGCGCGGCATCAGCTCCATCGCGAACGCCGAGACGCCGGCATCGGCCAGCGCCTTCAGCGCGGGCTCATTGCCGTAGGGGTCCATGATCGCGATGACCAGTGCGCCCTTCTTGTATTTGGTAACTTCGGAAACTTCCGGACGCTTCACCTTGATGACGATGTCGGCATCCTTCACCGCATCGGCGCTGACGGCAGCACCGGCGGCTTCATAGTCCGCGTCCAAAAGACCGGACTTGATGCCCGCACCCGGCTCGATCGCGACATCGATGCCCAGCGCCTTGAACTTCTTCACGGTGTCCGGCGTCGCCGCAACGCGCGGCTCGGCTGCATCCACTTCCTTGGCTATCGCAATTTTCATGACGCCTCCCGCAGCCGTTCGGCCGCGCATGACTTAATCACCGGCCACACCGCCGGGACAACCGAATTCGATCAGGTGAGAAAGATCGCCATCAGGGCGAGGATGACGATGACGGAAATCGTCCCGTACTTCGTCATCACGAGAAACCCTTCGTAGGTTTGCTCGTGCGCCGGATAGTCCATGCCATCCGCCGTGGTGTAAGCAACTTCGTTATGGTCAGCCATCGATCCCCTCCAGCGCCACTCTAAATGTTGACGCGAATTAGCCCAATTGCGGGGCAAGGGCAACGGCTGCCTCCGCTTTGGACAGCCGATTAGAACCACCCGCATGCATGCCATGCAATGGCTCTCGCGGAAATTTCCGCGATGCGGAACAGGGGACCCCAATCTCTCCGGCAATTGCCGCAAAAAAGGGCGTCCTGCCTATCCCATCGCCTCCAGTTCGGCGATCAGGTTTTCAATCACCGACAATCCGCCATCCCAGAATTTCGGGTCCTTGGCGTCCAGCCCAAACGGTTGCAGCAACTCGGAATAATGCTTGGTGCCGCCGGCTGAGAGCATCGCGAGATAACGGTCGGCGAAACCCTCCGAGGCGTTCTCGTAGACCGCGTAGAGCGAGTTCACGAGGCAGTCACCGAACGCATAGGCGTAGACATAAAACGGCGAATGGATGAAGTGCGGGATGTACATCCAGTACGTCTCGTAGCCGGGCTTGATCTCGATCGCCGGACCAAGGCTTTCGCCCTGCACGCTCAGCCAGATCTCGCCGATCCGCTGCGCGGTCAATTCGCCGTTGCGGCGCTCGGTATGGATCGCGCGCTCGAACGAGTAGAACGCGATCTGGCGCACCACCGTGTTGATCATGTCCTCGACCTTGCCGGCGAGCAGCGCCTGGCGCTCCTTGGCATTTTTGGTCTGGGCCAGCAGCCGCTTGAAGGTCAGCATCTCGCCGAACACGCTGGCGGTCTCCGCCAGCGTCAGGGGCGTCGGCGCCATCAGCGCTCCATTTTTCGCGGCGAGCACCTGATGCACGCCATGACCAAGCTCGTGCGCGAGCGTCATCACGTCGCGCGGCTTGCCCTGATAGTTCATCAGCACGTAGGGATGCGCCGACGGCGTGGTCGGATGCGAGAAAGCGCCCGGCGCCTTGCCAGGTCGCACCGGCGCATCGATCCAGCGGTCGGTGAAAAAGCGCTCCGCGATGTTCGCCATCTGCGGCGAGAAGTCGCCATAGGCTTTCAGGATTGTGCTCTTCGCGTCGCTCCAGCCGATCTGGCTCTTCGCCGCGAACGGCAGCGGCGCGTTGCGGTCCCAGAACGGCAGCGACTTCTTTTTGAACCAGCGCGCCTTCATCTTGTAGTAACGGTGGGAGAGCCGCGGATAGGCGGCGCGTACCGATGCCACGAGCGCATCGACCACTTCGCGCTCAACGCGGTTGGCAAGATGGCGCGCGTCGGCGATGTCCTGAAAGCCGCGCCAGCGGTCGGAGATTTCCTTGTCCTTGGCGAGCGTGTTGGTGATCAGCGCGAAGGTGCGCTCGTTGGCCTTGAAGGTTTTCGCCAGCGCCTGCGCCGCCGCCTTACGCTTGGCGGGCGCACGATCCTGCAACAGCGTCAGCGTCGGCTCGATCGCCAGTTCCCTGCCACCGACCTTGAAGCGCAGCGCCGAGATGGTCTGGTCGAACTGCCTGTTCCAGGCTGCATAGCCGCTGACGGATTTCTCGTGGAACAGTTGCTCGACGCGATCCTCGAGCTGGTACGGCTTGTCCTTGCGCAGATCCTCGATCCATGGCCGGTAGTGATTAAGCGAGGGCACCGCCATCGCGCGTTCGATCACCTCGTCATCGACGCGGTTGAGTTCGAGCGCGAAGAACAGAAGATGCGTCGAGGCTGCAGTGATGCGCTCGGACACGTCGCCGTAGAACTTCGAGATCGCGGCATCGACGGTGTCGCCCGCATGCGCGAGCCCTGCGTATGACGCCAGCCGCCCGGCCAGATCATCGATCGCCTCGTAGCTCCTGATCGCCTCGGCCAGCCATTCGCCGCCTTCGGGCTTTGCAACCTGCTCGGCAATCTTGCCCCTGTAGGCAGCCTCGAACGCCACGCAGTCGGCATCGAGCTTGTCGAGATCGCGCGCCACCTCCGGCGCATCGATGGCCGGATAAAGGTCGGTCAAATTCCACTCGGGCAGCTTTCCCGCCTTGCCTGCCGCGCCGGATGCCTTTTTAGGAGACGGCTTTTTGGCGGAGGCTTTCGCCTTGGGCGCGGATTTGGGTTTTGCCGGAGATTTGCGGAGAGCCGATGTGCGCGAAGCCATATTTCAATCCGTGATGTTCAAGATCGTTCAGGACGCGTGACGATTGCAGCACTTGCCGGAGATGCCAACTCTTAAGAGGTCGTTAATCGGCATCGGCGAGAGTGCCCCGATTCGAGACATGTTGTTGAGATAGTCCAGAGTTGCGGGGAATGCCATGGCTGCCACCATCCTGATTGCCGACGACGATGCCGTACAGCGGCGCCTCGTCGAGAATATGGTGCAACGCTGCGGTTACGACGCCGTGACAGTCGATAGCGGCGATGCCGCCCTCGCCCATCTGATCGATCCCGATACGAAACCCGTCGATGCCATGGTGCTCGATCTCGTGATGCCCGGCCTCGACGGCATGGGCGTATTGGCGAAGATTCGCGATATCGGCCTCGATCTGCCGGTGATCGTGCAGACCGCCCATGGCGGCATCGACAACGTGGTGTCCGCGATGCGGGCCGGGGCGCACGATTTCGTGGTGAAGCCGGTCGGCATCGAGCGCCTGCAGGTGTCTTTGCGCAACGCCCTCAATGCCAGCGCGCTGAAAGGCGAATTGCAGCGCATCCGCCATCGCCGCGAGGGCAAACTCACCTTCGCCGACATCGTCACCCGCTCCGAGACGATGAACCACGTCATTTCGATGGGCAAGAAGGCCGCAGCCTCCACGATACCGGTGCTGATCGAAGGCGAATCCGGCGTCGGCAAGGAACTGATCGCCCGCGCCATCCACGGCTCCTCCGAGCGCAGCGCCAAGCCGTTCATCACCGTGAACTGCGGCGCGATCCCGGACAATCTGGTGGAGTCGTTGCTGTTCGGTCACGAGAAGGGCGCGTTCACCGGCGCCACCGAGCGGCACGCAGGCAAATTCGTCGAGGCCAATGGCGGCACGCTGTTCCTCGACGAGATCAGCGAACTGCCGCTGGCGGCGCAGGTGAAACTGCTGCGCGCCCTGCAGCAAGGCGAGGTCGAAGCGGTCGGCGGACGCAAACCCGTCAAGGTCGATGTACGGATCGTATCGGCGACCAACCGCAACCTGCTCAATCAGGTGAAGGCCGGCGCATTCCGCGAGGATCTGTTTTACCGGCTGCACGTTTTGCCGCTGACGATTCCGCCGCTGCGTACGCGCCGCGAGGACATCCCGCATCTGGTGCGTCACTTCATGACGCGCATCGCGGCCGAGGAAAACCGGCCGGTGACCAGCGTCAGCGGCGAAGCCATGGCGATGCTGGGACAACTGGCCTGGCCCGGCAACGTCCGCCAGCTTGAAAACGCGGTGTACCGCGCCGTGGTGATGAGCGACGGCGGCCAGCTCGGACCGGATGATTTTCCGCAGACCGGTGGAATGTTCCTGGCCCCGGTTTACGAGGCGGAGCCGGTGATCATGGACAGCCCGCCGTCCTCTCCAGCCGACACTATCGCAGGTGCCGAAATACCGATCGCTCCATCCCCCGCGCCAGCCGGATTCACGTCCGCTTACGGTACCCTGTCCATGCTCGGCGAGAACGGCGAAATGCGCGCTCTCGATGACATGGAGGCGGAAACCATCCGTTTCGCCATCGCCCACTATCGCGGCCAGATGTCCGAGGTCGCGCGGCGATTGAAGATCGGCCGCTCAACGCTGTACCGGAAACTGGACGAGGCCGCGGCCTCCGGCACGGAATCCGACCCTTCGCGCTGAAACGCGAATCACTGCGACATGGAACGCAGGCACGGCTTTTTCGTTACTCATATTCGAACCGTTGCGGCGCGGTGACAGACACAGGAAAAGCGCGCGGCAATGCGCGCAAGCCGTTGCAAGACATGCCGAATTGAAGTCACTTCCTGTGAGATGACTTCGAGTTGATCTGGCGGCGGCTGGCCGCTTCAAGCTGGCGCGTGTAGCGTTTCGTGCGTGTATGTTTCGCAGTGTTTTCAATGCGAAACTGCGTAGCAACCTCCGATCTGGCCGGCGCTTTTGCATCAGGCAGTGACGGAAACCATCATGAGCTGTTCCATGCCGGGGCAGTTTCACCCGACAGGGTGCGAGAATTGGGGTGCGAGAATGCGTGACTTTTCGACCGGCCACCGCAAGAGCCCTCAGGGCTTCGACCGGATTTTGATGGCCGTGGCCGCTACATTCCTCTCTGTCGCCGCGACCACCGCCAATGCGCAGTCTGGTCCCGCCAAGAGCCCCGCAGATCTCGCCATCGACGCGGCGGTCCCGCTTCCCGAGCCCGCCAACGTGCCGCCGCCGACGGTGAACGACTTCAAGCCCGACACCGCAGCCGCCGCTCCGGCCGCCGCCACGCCACCGAAGAAGGAAGAGGCTGCAGCGCCAGCCGCTGCACCGGCCACCACGGCAACTGTTCCTCCGGCTGCAACGGCGCCGACCGCAACGGCACCAACCGCGACTCCGCCCGCCGCAACAGCCGCAGCGCCTGCCGTCGAGTCTCCGAAGACCGAACCTGCCAAGACTGAACCCGCGAAGGCCGCTCCGGCCGTCGCCGCAGCCGATCAGCCGGTTGCCGACAAGCTGCGCGACCTGATCGCAGCCAAGGGCGCGCGCTACTTCGACCGCAAGAACGAACGCACCGCTGTCGAGAACTTCTACAAGGACCGCAACTACGCTCCGCTCTGGAGCGAAGCCGGTGCTGCGACCGCCCGCGCCAAGAGCGTGATCGCGCGCCTCAAGGACGCGAACAGTGACGGCCTGAACGCAGCCGATTACCCCACGCCGGATTTCGCCGCTGCGACCACCCCTGACGCACAGGCTGAGGCCGAACTGCGCCTGACCGAAAGCATGCTCGACTATGCGCGCCACGCGCAAAGCGGCCGCATGCACTACTCGCGCGTGAGCGCGGACATCTCGTACCCCGAGCATCCGGTCGATCCGGTCGAGGTCCTCATCAATGTATCGACGGCGCGCGACGCGTCGGCGGCTCTGGCGGGCTACAACCCGCCGCACAAGGGCTATCAGGCGCTGAAGGCGAAGCTCGCCGAACTGCGCGGCGTGACCGAGGACACCTCGAAGCACATCGCCGAAGGCGACGTGCTTAAGTTCGTCAAGCCGACCAAGAAGAATGCCAATCCGGTCGTTATGGAAGACGAACGCGTGCCGGCCTTGCGCGCCAAGCTTCACGTCGCCGAGAACGCTGCCGACAAGCGCTACGATGCGGCGGTCGCCGATGCTGTCCGCAAATTCCAGTCGAGCAACGACCTGAAGGCGACCGGCGTGCTCGACAACGCCACGGTGCGCGCGCTCAACGGCCCCAGGAACGACCGCAAGATCGACATCGTGCGCGTCAACATGGAGCGCTGGCGCTGGCTGCCGCGCGAACTCGGCGCGAAGGCGCTGGGCGACGCCTATGTGATCCTCAACATTCCCGACTATTCGCTCAAGCTGATGCAAGGCGACAAGCAGGTCTGGACCACGCGCGTCGTCGTCGGCAAGCCGGGCAAGCATGCGACCCCGGAACTGACCGAGACGATGAAGTTCATCACCGTCAATCCGACCTGGAACGTGCCGCCGTCGATCATCTACAACGAGTATCTGCCCGCACTGGCGCAGGACCCGACCGTGCTCGACCGCATGGGCCTGAAACTCGCGCGCGCCGCTGACGGCAGCATCCGCATCTCGCAGCCGCCGGGCGAAGCCAATGCGCTCGGCCGCATCCGCTTCAACTTCCCGAACAAGTTCCTGGTCTATCAGCACGACACGCCGGACAAGCACCTGTTCGCCAAGGAAGAGCGCGCCTTCAGCCACGGCTGCATGCGCGTGCAGAACCCCGACCAGTACGCGGCGAACCTGCTCAGCATCGTGCTGCCGAAGGACAACTACACGCCCGAGAAGATCAAGGGCATGTACGGCCGCAGCGAGGTCAACATCAACTTCCCGACGCCGATCCCGGTCAACATCGCCTATCAGACCGCGTTCGTGGACAGCGCCGGCAAGCTCGAATTCCGCAAGGATATCTACAGCCGCGATTCCAGGGTGCTTGCACTGCTCAAGGGCAGCGAAGGCCGCGACATGGAAACTGCGGTGTCTCACGCCCAGCCGAACTACGTCCGCCCGACCAACGTGCGCGTTCCCGGCGACAGCTTCGCCAGCAACAGCGGCATGGGCTTCTTCGAGCGCCTGTTCGGACCTCCGACCCCGCCGCCGGCTCCGGTGCGCCAGCGCCGGGTGGTTCGCTAGGGAACTTCGCGGGAACCGGCCCAAAAGCGCCGATTTTCCCCGATTTCCACAGTCTCAAGGGCTCCGCCGTCGGCGGGGCCCTTTTTCATTAACCATTGCCGACAAAGCATTCCGGGCCGGATCGGCCCGACGGCCCTTTTTTGCCATACTCCGGGGGGCATACTCCGGTCTTCACGGGCCTGTGACAGACTTGGGTCAGGCTCGGGGACTTGGGTTCGTAAAGACTTGGGATCGCTAAAGACTTGGGCAAGC
Source organism: Afipia massiliensis (assembly GCF_014203115.1). Classification (GTDB taxonomy): domain Bacteria; phylum Pseudomonadota; class Alphaproteobacteria; order Rhizobiales; family Xanthobacteraceae; genus Afipia; species Afipia massiliensis. The sequence continues at coordinate 7,224 of NZ_JACHIJ010000004.1, forward strand.
TAAGACTTGGGAAGAACAAGACTTGGGAAGCTAACCAACGCGGCGCGGGGATTGGTAAATAACGCTTAACCCCCCTGCCTTAAGACCATGTTCATCCTCTCCCGTTGCGTGGGGTAGCGGGGGATCACCTAAACAAACTGACGGCTGACGGGATTCTGAGTGGCGGGCGGTTTTCCACGCAGCATTGGCTTTGAATGGCTTTCGCGCACCTCGGTGCGTGTCGGCCTCGCCTCGCTGCTGCTGATCGCGACCAACGCCCGCTCCGTCCATAACGCCACCGCCGACGGCGACACCCGCACCCTCTCCTTCCACCACACCCATTCCGGCGAAGACCTCACCGTCACCTTCAAGCGCCAGGGCCGTTACGACGAGGCCGCGCTGAAGAAGCTCAATCACTTCCTGCGCGACTGGCGCAGCCAGGATTCCACCACCATGGATCGCCGGCTGTTCGACATCGTCTGGGAGGTCTATCGCGACGTTGACGGCAAACAGCCGATCCAGATCATCTCCGCCTATCGCTCGCCAGCCACCAATTCCATGCTCCGCCGCCGCTCGTCCGGAGTGGCGCGCCACAGCCAGCATATGCAGGGCCAGGCGCTGGACTTCTTCATCCCCAGCGTGCCGCTCGAGCAGATTCGTTTCGCCGGACTTCGCCTGCAGCGCGGCGGCGTCGGTTTCTACCCCACCTCCGGATCGCCTTTCGTCCATCTCGACGTCGGCAGCATCCGTCACTGGCCGCGCATGACCCACGATCAGCTCGCGCGCGTCTTCCCGGACGGCCGCACGGTGCATGTGCCGTCCAACGGCCAGCCGCTGAAGGGTTACGAGCTGGCGCTCGCCGACATCGAACGCCGCGGCAATGGCGAGGACGTCGCAGCGCCATCGAAGTCGCGCACCTTCCTCGCCTCACTGTTCGGCCGCAAGCAGGCGGATGACGAGGAAGAAGCCGGCAATGACGCGGCACGCCGCAAGGTTGTTCCTGTCGCGCTGGCTGCCGCCGACAACGCCAAGGCCACCGTCACGGCCGCCGCCGAGAAACTTCTCGATCGCGTGCCGCTGCCGCGCGCGAAGCCCGCAGGCGCGGCGTCCTATCAGGTCGCTTCGGCTGATACCAAGACCGTTCCGCTGCCCAAGCCGCAAGCCGCACTCAAGCCGATTCCCGCCGACGAATACGCCCCGCAATCGCCCATCGACGTCATCAACGCCCGCGGCTTCTGGGATAACGAACCGGCGCCGAAGCCCGCGGCAGAGGCCCAGATCGCCGCCCTCAAGGCCCGCGGCGCCGTCGTCGCCGCCGATCCGCAATTCACCGCAAGCCTGCCGCAGAACGTCTCGCAGGCGCTCGCCTACGCGCCGGCGGAAGCTCCGCTGGATCGCGCCAAGGTCGTCGCGGCCAGCGCGCCGCTGCCGCGCAGCCCGCGCGTTGCACCGCTCGCTCCGAACCCCATGTCCGGCGCGGATATCAACGCTTCCGCTGCGACGATCGCCAAGGCACCGCAGGGCAAGATCGCGACTGCGACCCGGATCAAGCAGGCCTCCCAGACGAACGACATCTGGCTGCGTGCGATGATCCTTGCGCCAAGCGCCAGCACCTCGATGGTCGCTTCCGTTCTGGGCGATCAGGACATGACGGTGATGCGCACGCACTTCGTCAAGCCGAACGCAGCGGTGGCGATGACGTTCTCGAACGATCCGCAAATGGGCATCGTCTGCGAGAAGTTCACCGGCTCGGCGACCGCGACGCTATCGACGACCTCGTTCGCCATGCGCACCGCAGCGCTGCGGTAATACGGCGCGGCGCTTCAACGCTTTCCTCTTAAATCTGTCGCACGATTGCGCCCGTCATCGGGACCGCGCATTCTGTGCTCCATCAACCAACAACAAGTACCGGGAGAAATACCGTGTCCTTTGCCGAGATCGACTACAGGGTCACCGACCGCGTCGCCATCGTCACCCTCAGCCGTCCCGAGCAGCTCAATGCCTAGACTTCCGTGATGGGTCAGGAAGTCCGCAAGGCCATGGAGCAAGCCAAGGCCGACGACAATGTCCGCGTCATCGTGCTGACCGGTGCGGGCCGTGGCTTCTGCGCCGGCGCCGACATGAAGCGGCTATCCAGCATCAGCGCGGCCGGCGGTTTGACCGAAGTCGCCGATGTCCCCATCGACGCGAATTCACGCCCCGACTTCCAGCGCAAGAACACCTATTTCCCGGCTATTCCGAAACCGATCATCGCGGCGGTCAACGGCCCCTGCGCCGGCCTCGGCATGTGTTTCGCGCTGTTCTGCGACATGCGCTTCGCCGCGCAGGAGGCCGTGTTCACCACAGCGTTCGCGCGGCGCGGCCTGATCGCCGAGCACGGCATGAGCTGGACGTTGCCACGGCTGATCGGCCTGTCGGCCGCCACCGACCTGCTGATGTCGGGCCGGAAGGTGAACGCCGATGAAGCGCTGCGGCTGGGACTGGTCGACCGCGTCTATCCGGCGGCCGACCTGATGCCGTCGGTCATGGCCTACGCCAAGGACCTCGCCGAGCTGTCGTCGCCGCGGTCACTGCGCGTGATCAAGAAGCAGCTGTGGGAAACGCCGATGCAGACGCTCGACGAGGCGATGGACGTCGCCGACCACGAAATGGCGCTCAGTCTCAAGAGCGAGGACTTCAAGGAAGGCGTGAAACACTTCATTGAGAAGCGAGCGCCCGCTTTCACGGGACGATAGAACGCCTGTCGTCTTGTAGAGGGTGCGATTCCCCGGATCAGACCGGGGAATCCCGTCAGGATGTCAGCGTCCGTTGCCGGACGCGAACGCTCACAGCATTCCGAGCGCCTGCATGTAGGTTTCCAGGATGGTTTCCTGCTCCTGGCGCTCGTCAGCGTCCTGCTTGCGCATACGGATGATGGTGCGCAGCGCCTTCACATCGAAGCCGTTGCCCTTGGCTTCGCCATAGACATCCTTGATGTCGTCGCTGATGGTTTTCTTTTCTTCCTCGAGCCGCTCGATGCGCTCGATGATGGCCTTGAGCTGACCCTTCGCGAAGCTGTGCGCGGTGTCGTCGTCTTTCACGGCAGCCGAGGTGGTGGCCATCGGAGGTACTCCTGAACTTTAATGGGGCTTGATCAATGGGGTTGATCGCTGGCGTGCGCGGCACGTCATTCAAGTATCACACTCAAGAGAGAGGCCTGCCGCGTCAAGACGGAGTCACGGTCATCCACAGTGACCCACAGGCGAAAGAAAAGCCGGCGCCAATCGGGCCGATTTCACTTGCGTGTTTCAGTGGCCGGTGTGGTTTTTTTTCATCGCGGCGACCTGATCGGGCGTCGCCTCGGTCTGATGCTTCGCCTTCCAGGTTTCATACGGCATGCCGTACACCGCCTCGCGGCTCTCGTCCTTGCTGAGGGCCACGCCCTTGTCGTCGGCGGCATCCTTCAGCCAGTTGGAGAGACAATTGCGGCAGAAGCCCGCGAGGTTCATCAGGTCGATATTCTGCACGTCGGTTCGCTCGCGCAGATGCTCGACTAGGCGGCGAAAAACCGCCGCTTCCAATTCCGTCCGGGTCTTCTCATCGATCGCCATGGTCATTTATCCGCAATTTGAGGCCGGCTGGCTGTCCCGCCACCGGCCTCCTAACATGGGGCCGGGCCTCGTGATTTTAAGCCCCGCGTGACAGGTCTAATGATTTTTCCATATGGCGAGAAAAGCCAGCCATACCCGCGCCACCGCTCGGCAACGGGCCTAATAACGCTTGTGTGCGGTTTGGCGAAACCGCCAACCCGCCCTATACTGACCGGCACTGACCGGACATCGGATCTCCGCTTTTGCCGATCATGCTCAATGTGTTACGCGAAATCAACGAATGGTTGATAGTACCTGATTAGATGACAGCCACCATTTCCCGCCGCATGACGTTCCATCGTACGATCACCGCTGCCCTCACCGGGCTTGTCGCGCTGCTCGCACTGTGCGCGTGGAACGATCCGGCAGCCGCTGATTTCCGGCTTTGCAACAACACCTCGAGCCGGGTCGGCATCGCGCTCGGCTACAAGGACAATGAAGGCTGGGTCACCGAAGGCTGGTGGAACGTGTCGTCCCGCGCCTGCGAAACCCTGCTGCGTGGAACGCTTGTCGCACGATACTATTATATCTACGCCATCGACTATGACCGCGGCGGAGAGTGGTCGGGGCAAGCCTTCATGTGCTCACGCGACAAGGAATTCACCATCAAAGGCACTGAAGACTGTCTGGCGCGCGGCTTCGACCGCACCGGATATTTCGAGGTCGATACCGGCGAACAACGCGCCTGGACCGTCCAACTGACCGAATCCACCGAACAGAACCCGCGCTCGCCCGGCCTGCCCGGCATGCCGAATGCGCCGGGGGCTGCACAACCCGGCGCACTTCCCGGTGCAGCTCCTGGAAATCCTAAATGAGACGTCTGCGACGCATCAAGATCCTCGCCACCCTCGGGCCCGCCTCTTCAGACAGCGCATCGATCCGCAAGCTGTTCGAGGCCGGCGCCGACGTGTTCCGCATCAACATGAGCCATACCCCGCATGACAAGATGCGCGAGATGGTGGCGACGATCCGCAACGTGGAGAGCAGCTACGGGCGGCCGATCGGAATTCTGATCGATCTTCAGGGACCGAAGCTGCGGCTGGGAAATTTCGAGAACGGCTTTGTCGAACTCAACAACGGCGCGATGTTCACGCTCGACGCCGATCCGACGCCGGGCGACAAGACCCGCGTCCACCTGCCCCACCCTGAAATTCTCAAAGCCTTGCGCCCCGGCCATGCGCTGCTGATCGACGACGGCAAGCTGCGCCTGATCGCCGAGGAGACCTCGCCCGACCACGCGCTGGTGCGCGTCGTCACCGGCGGAAAAATGTCCGACCGCAAGGGCGTCAGCCTGCCCGACACGGACCTGCCGGTGTCGGCGATGACGCCGAAAGACCGCGCCGATCTCGAAGCCGCGCTTGAAACCGGCGTCGACTGGGTCGCGCTGTCGTTCGTGCAGCGCGCCGACGACGTGATCGAGGCGAAGAAGCTGGTGCGCGGCCGCGCCGCCGTGATGTCGAAGATCGAGAAGCCGCAGGCCATCGAGCGCCTCGCCGAAATCATGGAGGCGTCAGACGCATTGATGGTCGCGCGCGGCGATCTCGGCGTCGAACTGCCCGCCGAACGCGTGCCCGGACTTCAGAAGCAGATGACGCGCATGGCGCGCCGCGCCGGCAAGCCGGTGGTGGTCGCGACCCAGATGCTGGAATCGATGATCACATCGCCGGTGCCGACCCGCGCCGAAGTCTCTGACGTCGCCAATGCCGTGTTTGAGGGCGCCGACGCCATCATGCTGTCGGCGGAATCCGCCGCCGGCAAATTCCCGGTCGAAGCGGTGCTGACCATGAACCGCATCGGCGAGGAGTGCGAGCGCGATCCGACCTATCGCGGCGTCATCGCCGCGCAACGGCCCGATCCCGAAGCCACCGCAGGCGACGCCATTGCCGACGCGGCGCGGCAGATCGCCGAAACGCTCGATCTTTCCGCCATTATCTGCTGGACCAGTTCCGGTTCGACCGCGCTGCGGGTCGCGCGCGAACGGCCGAAGCCGCCGGTTGTCGCCATCACGCCGAACGTGAATACCGGCCGCAGACTGTCGCTGGTGTGGGGCGTGCATTGCGTGATCGCGGAAGACGCCCACGATCAGGACGACATGATCGACCGCGCGGCACGCATTTCATTCCGCGACGGTTTTGCGAAGGCTGGCCAGCGCGTCATTATCGTCGCCGGCGTACCGCTCGGCACGCCGGGCACGACCAACATGGTCCGCATCGCCTATGTCGGCCCCGAGCGCGACGCCGACATCTGAAGGCGAAAGCTCCGTCCTACTTCGCTGACTGACCCACCGTTTCCTGGACTCGCGTCACGGGTGGTGGATTCCACTTCCCGGTCAACGCGTCGGACTGAGGACCATACAGACGCATCGTGAGGTTGAACGCCCCCTTCGGCGCAGGGAGCCAGTTCGCCTCCTTGTCCTTGCCCGGACTTTCGTTCTGGAAGTAGAGCGTCAACGAACCATCGGGATTGGTCTTGAAGGGCATCCAGCTGCTGACAGCAAAACGATTGAGGCTGTTGGCGACCTGGAAGCCTTCGGGGTCGTAAAGCGTGACCGACCAGAACGCGTTCACCGGCGGCGCGCTCCCCTTCTCGAAACTGATCGTGTACTTGTTCGCGCCGTCGAGTGGTTTTCCCGTATCATCCGCAAGGTTGAGCGGATAGATCGCGTCTTCAGGCAGGTTTGCGCCGAGACCAACCTGCGCAACGACGGCGCGCTTGAGATAATAATTTCCGTACACGCCCATGGTGTCGGTGTTCATTGACCAGCCGTTCGCGACACGGGCGAGAGTCGCCACCTTCCATTCCATCAGCTTTTGCGCAGCCTCCGGCGCGGCCTCGATGGCCTTCTTCACCGCGGGATCGACCTTCGCAATGTCGAAGCTCTTGCCCGGTTCGATGCCGATGCGCTTCATCTGTGCGATGATCGGCTGATCGGTGACGTGAGGCGGATTGACCTTCAGAATTTCAGACGCGTAGGTAAAATATTTGCCGCCCACCATGGTATCGACCTGGACCTTCGGCGGCGTCTTCATGTCGATCGATGGGTCGATCTTCGCCTCGACCGGCTTTGCCGGCTTTCCCCATTCCGACAGCGGCGTGATCTTGTAGCCGGCCTGAATCTTGTGGACCGCGGCATAGTCCGGCGGACCATCGGTCTTGGTGCGCCCGATGACCCAGACATGCGGCGTCGGCGCGTGAATTACCTGCGTGTCCTGCGGAAGCTTGAACTCCTCAACAAGCCGCTCTCGCAGGTCAGGCCGCCAGTTCGGCGGAACGATCAGGAAATTTCCGGCCTGCGTTCCCGTGGTGCGTGATCCCGGCGACGCGAAAACGTCCGACCACATGTCGAGCATGGGAATGAGATAGAAGCGTCCCCCTGTATCCGGCACGGAGACGACAACGGGCTCTTTCGTCATGTCCAGATAGCCGCTCGAATACAGCGTATCGAAATTCGGACGAACCACGGCCTTCATGTCGGCAGCCGGAAATTCAGGGATGTTCGCGAACGTATTCGCCGGACCGCCAATTCCTTTGCCCGGCTCCATGTTTGTCAGTTGCTTGCGCGTCACATCCATCGTCACCAAAGGATAGAAGTAAACGTAAGCGTCGGTGGCGATGGCAAGGGCTTCCTGCTCGGAGAGCTGAGCGGTTTGCGCCGTTGCCGCAGATGGGATCTGTAATGTCCCTGTCGCAGCCAAAGCAGTTAACAGGATCAATCCAAAACGAATTCTCTTAACGGGAGTAAGCATCACACGTCCTCCGCTGTTCGGTTTCAATTTTCCTGATGGCTTTTAAAAAGGGCACGCAGGTTCGCGCGCCACGCCCCGATTGTTTGGTTCCTCCAAAGCTTGCTCGCCTTGAGAGTAAGGCGGCCTTGTCTGTTGGAAATCAGCCGATCAATCGCATCGAAATGGACAACGTGACTGAAATTGGGAAAACCCCGTCAACGCTGTCCCAGCAAGAATAGCTCTCCGGTCCTTCGTCAGGCAACAGAATCCAGTTCCGATAGGTCAGCCTAGCTAACCATCGGGGTAAGTATCATGCTTGAATTGAACTTTATCGATCGGGGAGCGTGCTTCACTGCGCGCCCGCAATGGCGAACAGCCGCACCGCGTTTCGCGAGGCGAAACTCCGGCACGTGGTGGCTGTCGTGCCCCACATCGTCAGGCACGACAGTTATAGTTATAATGTCCGGCGCAAGCCGCTCTCAGGCCGCCTTGTCGGCGGCGTGGACTGTCGTTTCGCGCGCTTCCTTCGCAGCGCGGGTGACATCTTCGACCGTTCCCTGAGTGAGCCGCAGCATGCGCTGCGCTTCCTCGCCATACTGCGCGAACGCGGTCTGCCAGAACTGGGCATAGGCCTGCTGCAAATCCTGCAGCGAGCGGCAGTCCTGGATCGTCCGGAACAACTGGACGTCCTCGCGCAGCCTCATGCCGACGAACTCCGACCATTCCTTGCCGATGTTCTGCATGGCCGTGCCGACCTGCGCGTTGAACTTCGCAGTTTCGTTCAGCATGGTTCCATTGATCTCGCTCACGCGCGCAAGATCGGGAAACGGAATCGTTTCCGCCGCCTTGTTGAATACGTTGTCGCTGGTGGATGTGGGTGCCATTGTCGGACCTTCATTCTGCTGGAGCAAGAAAAGGACACGTCTAACGCCGACACTCCATCACTGATCGATGGCAGCAGTATGATGCTCATTGCATCATGACCGAAAAGAAAAATTTCTCTCCGATGCAGGTGCATGTTGCATGCGCGCACTCAAGATTCAGATTTCTTGAAATAGTCAAAGGTCACCGTTCATGACCGAACGACAGATTGCAATGTGCAATCAATAAGGAACGGCCGATGCCGATGATCCGGCCTGCGCCTTCGCTGCGATCGCCTCGACCTCCGATACGATTACGTCGGCCGCATAGACCTGTGGCATGTGGCCGCCGTTCGGCAACACCACAAGCTTGGTCTGGGGCACTGCAGCGGCGAAAGGCCGCGAGTGAATTTCAGTCGAAACCGTCTTGTCGGCATCACCGGCGATGATCGTGACCGGAACCTTGATCGATGGATAGCTCGGTGACTGCTTGACCGTCTCCGCCTTCAACGTCGTGAGATCCCAGGCATTGCTGAGAAACACCTGCGGCCGCAACACCATGCGCACCGCCGTCGCCGCGATATAGCCGTCCGGCATCGTCTGCGGCGCGAAGACGTAACGAGTTCCGCCATCAACCAGAAATATGCCGAGCGGCAGTGTGATCGTATAGGCGAGCAGCGGACCGATCACCGGAATAGTCGCGATCTTGTTGAAATTGCCGACGCCGCCCGGCCACGGATAGGCCACCGGCGACAGCATCATGATGGCGGCGACACGTTTGGGATAGGCCAGCGCCAGCGCCGGCATCAGCGCGCCGGCCCATGAGTGGCCGACGACGATCGCCCGATCGACGCCGAGTTTGCCGAGCGCCTCGTCGATCATGCGGGCCTGAATCGCAGGCGTGGAATCCTCACAGCGTTCGCGCGTGCTCCAGCCATGGCCCGGCCGGTCGATCAGGATGACACGGCGGTCCTTCGCCAGCCTGTCGCCGAGCGGCTTGCGCATCGTCTGCAGGCTTGAGCTTGCGCCGTGAACAAGGACGATCGGCAGACCGGGCGCGTAGGTCGGCCCAAGCTCCACGACGTGAAGCCGCGCGCCCTTCACGTCGACGAACCTGCCCTCCGGCGGATGGTTGCGCTCCAGCACGGAGACGCCCGCCTGCGTGACCAGCGCCAGCACCGCCAGCGTGACCGCGACAGCCAAAACAATCATGAAAGAAATCCGGAAAACTTTCTGCACGGCGGAAAATACGAACGGCTGTTGAATAGGTTTCGCGTCGAAATCGCGCCCGCCCGCAAACCGGCCGGGTTCAGAAATGCCTGGTTAAATATCGCGGCCCTCGACCTTCTCGGTCAACGACTTCACAAGATCCGGGACCCGTTCGAGATGGGGATTGATGGCCAGCGCTTTGCGGAATGCATCGAGCGCATGCTTTTCGTCGCCGGTTTCCTGCATGATCATCCCGAGGCCCGCCAATGCGCCGAAGTGGCGCGGTTCGCGAATCAGGACCTGCCGGATGTCTTCCATCGAGCGCCTGTAATCGTTCTTCAGGTAGTGGATTGTCGCGCGCCGATTCCAGGCCTCAATATAGTCAGGACGCAGCTTGATGACGGCGTCGAGCAGTTTCAAGGCGACAGCGGTGTCCTTGCTATCCATCGCGAGTTTCGCCCGCGCCATCAGCAGCGCGGCGGTATCGCTCGGCGTTGCGGTCCATACCGCCCAGATCCGGGCCTCGACAGCCTTGGCGCTTTCCTGATCCGGGGCGGCCTTCAGCGCGCCGAACAGAAAATCGAGATTCTTGGCCTTGTCACCGATGACGCGCGGGAGCTTGGCAGGGGCCTGCGGCAGTTTCTTCTGCGCGCCCGGCGGCGTCGGTTGCGGAGCCTGCGCAGCGGCGGGCGTCGCGGCGATTGCTGCCAGCACAACAATGCCGATCGCGAGCCTTAAAACCCGCGTCCAGTTCGCCGTGGTTGTGGACCGCAATGCCATGACGGAAAGTCTAAACGCGGAAAGCGCCGCGTGCAAAGTACAAGCGGCGTCAAACGGCTGTGATGTGGGGAGGAACCTGCCGCCTCGGTGGCGGCACACGTCATGGAACAAACAGGCGAAAAATCAGCCCGTTTGGATCAACCCTGGCGCGCCTTGAAGCGGCGCTGAACCTTGTTGATGACGTAAACCCGGCCCTTGCGGCGGACCAGACGGTTGTTGCGGTGACGGCCGCGCAGGGACTTCAGCGAATTACGGACCTTCATGGGACAATGCTCTCTGGAAGGCCGCGTTGCAGGGCCGAGTATGAACCGTTGGTTGATGGGCATATCCCGCAGGCCAAGGGCCGCGCGAGACAGGCGGTTTCTATGCCATCGGGGGGACAAATGTCAATCCGATCAGGCCAATTCAACAGCTCAAACCGGGGCAAAATGACCCGACTGGAACCCATTTTCGGACTTTCCGCGGCCCAAATCAGCTACTAAGCAAACGACTGGACCCGGTCGCGCCCACGATCCTTCATCTTCCCGGGCGCGTGCGGTAAACATGGCTTTGGCCCCCCGGAAGGCAGATCTGGACCGTTGACCGCCGAAATAACCACACATCGTCCGGCAGCCGCGAAGGCCGTGCCACTCACAGGGACCGACCTTGCCGCGCCTGAACAGTCAGGCCGCCTGCCGCTGCCAAACGGGGTGCTCCTCCGCCGGATCGAGTGGCCGACAGCCTCCGTGATCCTCGCCTACCATCTGGTCGCCCTGCTCGCCTTTATCCCCTGGACCTTCAGCTGGACCGGCGTGATCGTCGCGATCATCGCCGCACGGTTGTCCGGGCTGCTCGGCATCAACATCTGCTATCACCGCCTGCTCACCCATCGCGGCTTCAAGTGCCCGAAGTGGTTCGAGCATACGCTGGCGGTCATCGCGATCTGCTGCGTGCAGGACACACCGGCCCGCTGGGTCGCGGTGCATCGCCGGCATCATCAGCATGCCGACGAACAGCCCGATCCGCACAGCCCGCTGGTGAATTTCCTTTGGGGCCACATCGGCTGGCTGATCATCAAGAATCCGGAGCTGAACCGCCTCGGAATCTACGACCGCTACGCCAAGGACATCCTGCGCGATCCGTTCTATGTCGCGATCGAGCGCAACTGGCTTCAGGTCAAAATCATTCTCGCGCAATGGATCGTATTTTTCGGCCTCGGCTTCCTCGCCGAACTGGCGATGGGCGGCACGGCGATGCAGGCCCTGCAATTCGGACTGAGCATCCTGCTCTGGGGCGTGTTCGTGCGCACCGTGTTCGTCTGGCACCAGACCTGGGCGGTGAATTCCGTGACCCACCTCTGGGGTTACCGGAATTACCAGACCGACGAGGACAGCCGGAACAATGTTTTCATCGGCCTGCTCGCCCACGGCGAAGGCTGGCATAACAATCACCACGCCGATCCGCGCTCGGCGCGGCACGGTCACAAGTGGTGGGAGTTCGACACCACCTGGCTGACCATCCGCCTGTTCGAAAAGCTCGGACTCGCAACCGACGTCGTTGGGCCAAGTCCCCATGTGATGGCCAAGGCCGGCGTGAACATGGTTACACGCGGCGGCAGCAACACGCCGGACGAGTGATCGCAGCGAACTCCGCTTCTTTCTCCAACCATATCTCGATGCAGAAAAGCCCGCCCCGGACAATTCGGAGCGGGCTTTCAGCGATCTTGAGGCTGGTTGTTATTGCTGCGGGACCTTCGCGGTCTTCACCACGCCCGACCACTTGCTGATTTCCGCATCGACGAACTTGGTGAAATCCGCGCCGGTGAGCTTGCCGGGTTCGACGCCCTGCGTCGCGAACTTCTCGCGCGTCTGCGCCGCTGCGAGGATCTCCTTCATTGCCGCAACCAGCTTGGTGTGAGCCGCGTTACCATTGGCGGCCGGCATATAGAGGCCGAACCATGCGGTCGCCTCGAACCCCTTCACGCCGGACTCATCGAGCGTCGGCGCGTTGGGCAGCGACGCCGCACGCTCCTTGCTGGTGACGGCCAGTACGCGGATGGTGCCCGCCGCAGCAGCCGGCAACACCGTCGGCAGCGTGTCGAACATGATCGGAATGTGTCCGCCGATCAGGTCGTTCATCGCAGGCGCAGCGCCCTTGTAGGGAACGTGCACGATGTCGACGCCCGCCATCTGCTTGAACAGTTCGCCGGACAGATGATTGGCGCCGCCGATGCCGGCTGAACCGAACGACAGCTTGCCCGGCTCCTTCTTTGCCATTGCGATCAGGTCGGCAACGCTCTTCGCCGGGAAGTCCTTGTTGACCACCAGCGCGTTCGGCGCGCTCGCCACCACGGCGATCGGCGAGAAATCCTTCTGCGTGTCGTAAGGGAGCTTTACGTAGAGGCTCGGATTGATGACGTGATGGGTCGCGGTCAACAGCAGCACGCTGCCGTCATTGGGCGACTTCGCCACCGTTTCGGAACCGATGGTCCCCGAAGCGCCGGCACGGTTCTCGACAATGGTGGTGACACCGAGCTTCTCGCCGAGATACTGCGCGACGAAACGCGCCAGGATGTCGGTGGTGCCGCCGGCCGGGAATGGTACGATGATCTTGATGCTGTTGGGCGGAAACTGTTCGCTGGCTTTGGCATCGCCGGAGGCGGCGCCGAGCATGAACACGCACAGGACTGCTGCAAGAACTGACTTCATGATTTCAACCTGACCCAAGTTTGTATGACGTGATCTCGTTGGCGAACGGCAGCCGTTGTCACGGCTGACGCAACAGCTTGGCGCGTTCGACCAGCGAGCGCTCGGACACATAGAATTCGCCGGCCCACTTCTGATAGTCGGCCGGGGCCTTCTGCCACTGGGTCTGACCCAGGGTCACCAGCAGCTTCTTGTATTCATCGCTGTCAGCAGCGGTCTTGAATGCCTTGTAGAGCCTGTCGACCACGGCCGGCGGCATACCCTTCGGTCCCACCAATCCGTAAGGCGCGGGATAGACGAGATCGTAGCCGAGACTCTTGGCCGTCGGCACGCCGGGCAGCGACGCGACCGGCTGCGGATCGAACGACAGCAGCACGCGCATCTTGCCCGACTCGACATAGGGCAGAATGGTGCCGATGGCATCGACCGTCGCCATGGTGTGACCGCCGAGGATCGCGGTGACAGCTTCGCTGCTGCCCTTGTAGCCGACATGGGTGATCTTCACGTCGGCCATGCCGGCAAGAGCTTCCGCCAGCAGATGCATGGTGGTGCCAGCGCCCGCGGTAGCGACGGTCAGGCTCTCGGGATTTTTCTTGGCGTAGGCCACCCAATCGGCGGTGGTCTTGATCGGCGAGTCGGCATTGACCGCGAGCACGAAGGTGTAGCCGCCGAGACCCGTGATCCACGTGAAATCCTTGATCGGATCCCAGTCCACCTTCTGCATGTAGGGATAGCGCAGCAATCCGGCTGTGGCGGCCGCGATGGTGTATCCGTCGGGCGCTTCCGTTTTCGCCATCGTCGACGGCGCCAGCGTCGCACCTGCGCCCGGCCTGTTTTCGATGATGATTGGCTGGCCGAGATCCTTGGCAGCGAGTTCACCGAGCTTGCGGAATGTCGTATCGGTCGCACCACCCGCCGCGAAGCCGACCAGCAGCTTGATCGGCCGGGTCGGGTACGGATCCTGGGCGGCGGCCAACTGAGGCATCGCGATCAATCCGATCGCGAGCAATCCAGACCGCATCGCATCCAAATACCAGCGCATTCTTGTCTCCTCTGTTCCGGTTTGCTCCCGGCTCTTTATCGGTCGGTTATCGCGAAGCTGTTAAAACGCTCCACGATTTCCGGGTGTTCAGGGCATCGACGTCGAAGCCCGCAAGCTGCTTGTAGCGGCGCTCGACGTCCTGCAGTTCGGTCGCAGCATCGCCGTGAGCGCCGCTGCGCGCCAGCGCGCTCACCCGCGCCATCACGTCACCGGCCTGCCGCCGGTTCGCGAGTTGTACTTCGCTGGCGACCGGACGGCGTTGCGTCTCATAGCCGCGCAGCGCATCGTCGATGGTCGCAGCAGTGGCGAGTTCATACGCTAGCACGCGTGCATCCAGAATCGCCTGCGAGGCGCCATTGGAGCCGAAGGGATACATCGCATGCGCGGCATCACCAAGCAGCGCGCAACGCCCGAACACCCAGCGCGGCAACGGATCGATGTCAGTCATCGGATACTCGTAGGCTTCCGATGACGACGCCACGAGATGATGCACATCCAGCCAGTCGAAACGGTAGTCCTTGACGAATTCTGCAATAGCACTGGTCGAAACCGGAACATTCCAGTTTCCAAGCTCGGTCTCCGCGCGCGTTGTGTCTTTCGGACGGACCAGCAGCCAGTTGAGCACGCCGTCCGCGATCGGATAGACCACGATGCGCTGGGCCTCATCCCCGATGATCACCATCGAGCGGCCGCTGAGAAACGGCGCGGTTTTCGTGACGCCGCGATACATGACCCAGCCGTTCGATGCGAGCGGCGTGACCGAGCCATACAGGCTCTCGCGTGCCGGCGAGCGGATACCGTCAGCGCAAATCGCAACATCCGCAGTATAAGATACCGGACGATCCGCGCCGGTCTGATCGATCGCCTCGATCACGACCTTGTTGTCATCCGCTGTGCTTACACCCGTTACGCGCTGCGCGATCCGGATCGACGACGGACCCAGACGTTCGCGCACCGCCTCGACGAGAAGCCGTTGCAGCGTGCCGCGATGGATAGAGTATTGCGGCCATTTGTAACCGGCATCGAGTCCGCGCGGCTCGGCCCAGATCAGGCGGCCCGTGGTATCGTAATAGGCCAGTTCCTTGGTCGGCACACCGGCTTTCTCAAGCACATCGCCGAGACCGAGCTCGCTCAATTCGCGAACGGCATGCGGCGGCAGATTGATGCCGACGCCGACGTCGCGAATTTCCCGTGCCGCTTCGAACAGGAGGATGTCGTCGCGGCCGGCGGCGTGCAAAGACAACGCCGCCGTCAGTCCGCCAACCCCCGCTCCTATGATCGCGATCGACATCGCGCTTCAACTCCGGTCAGGCTGCAGCAGCAGCTGCGACGGGGAATTCCACCATGGCTTCGCCGACAGCCACCTTCTCGTCGTTCTGGTTCTTCACCAGCACGTCGATCAGCACGAAGCGAGAATTCTTGGTGGTCTGCTTGGCCTTGATGATTCCCACCGGCTGAATGGTGTCGCCCGGCTTCACCGGCTTGACCCAGCGCGTTTCGAGGCGGCGATGAATGGCACCCGCCGGATAAGCCCAGTCGGTCAGCATCCGGGTGATCAGCCCGAAGTTGTTCATGCCGTGCATGATGATGCCGCCGAAATTGGTCTTGCCGAAATCGCCCTTCATGTAGTTGTCGTCGAGATGCAGCGGATTGTAATCGAGCGATGCATCGCAGAAGAGGCGAATGGATTCGCGCGAGACCGAGAACTTCGGACCGTCGATGCTGTCGCCTACCGTGAGGGTTTCGAATGTCGTCGTCATGTTTTCAACTCCTCGCGTTACATCGGCCGGATGGTCTGGCCGCGGCCGGAACAGATCACGTCGCCGTGCTGATTGAAGAAGACGTTGTCGTGGACCACGAACAGCCGCTCGCGCTTGATGAACTTGTCGAGCGCGCGGGCCTGCAGCGTGATGGTGTCGCCGGGCCGCGCGGGCTTGTTGTAGCTCCAGGATTGTCCGGCGTTCACGGTGCCCGGTGAGCGCATCCAGTCGTCCGCTTCCGTGCAGGAGAACATCAGCAGGATGTGGATCGACGGCGGCGCGATGATCCCGCCCCAAGGCGTGGTCTTCGCATAGGCTTCATCGAGGTAAAGGGGGTTGGTTTCACCGACCGCCTTGCAAAGAAGCGCGATGGCTTCCTTCGTCAGCAGGTAGGGGATCGTCTTGCGCGGTTCACCCGGAACGATCTCGTCCCAGACCTTTCGCAGATTTTCGTCCTTCCAGAAGTCCGTTTCGAAAGCTTGTGCTTGCGCCATGGCAATCTCTCATCTATGTTCATCAGGCGAACTTTATACTCACCACACGAACATTATGGTCTGGCTTTCAGCACCTGACAAGCCGGAAGATGAGGGAACTTGAATGTCCAAGGAAAGCGACGGCTTCGTCCGTGCCATTGCCAGAGGATTTTCCGTGGTCGAGGCGCTGGGGCGTCCACCCGGACGGCACACGCTGTCGGAGGCTGCAGTTGCGGCCGGGCTGACGCGCGCAACCGCGCGGCGCATGCTGGCGACATTGGTGGCGCTGAAGTATTGCGAGGCCGACGGCCGCTACTTCAGCCTGCGCCCGCGCGCACTCGGCCTTGGATTGTCCTATCTCAACGCGCTGCCTTACTGGGGCTACGCGCAGCGCGCGCTGGAAGATCTGCGCAACGACATCGGTGAATCCTGCGCGCTGGCGGTGCTCGACGAAACCGAAATCGTCTATGCGCTGCGTCTGCCGGCGCGGCGCATTCTCACCGCCAATCTCGGCATCGGCAGCCGCCTACCCGCGCATCTGATCTCGCTCGGCCGCGTGCTGCTCGCGGCACTGCCGCCGGAGCAACGCGCGCAATATATCTCCAGCATCGAATTCAAGCAGGTGACGCCTCGCACCGTGACCTCCCCGACCCAACTCGCCGAGGAACTCGCGCGCGTGGAGCAGCAGGGCTACGCCTGGATCGACGGCGAACTTGATCCCGCGATCTGCGGCATCGCGGTGCCGGTGCGCGATCAGGCCGGCCACGTCGTGGCCGCCGTCAGCATTAACACCATCTCTGGCACGGTGACCGAGGCCGAGGCAAAGAAGAAGTTCCTGGTGGCGCTGAAGCGCACCGCACAGGACATCCGGACCCAGACCACCGCCAACAACTAAAGCCGCGCGTTGCGTCCCGGCGCGATTTGATTATAGACTATAATCAATTCACGGCGACCCGCGTCCACGCGGGAACGCCTCAGCCGGGACATGCGCATGCTTAATCCGGACGACCTGATCGCCATCGACATCCACACCCATGCCGAGGAGCCTTGCGGCACCCACGGCGACGACGGCTACGACGATTTCCAGGCCGCGATGTCGGAATACTTCAAGTCGCCGCACAAGCATCCTCCCACCGTGCCCGAGACTGCGGCCTATTACCGCGCCAAGAAGATCGGCGCAGTGATTTTCCCCGTCGATGCCGAGCGCGAGACCGGCTTCCGCCGCTACAACAACTACGAGATGGCGGAACTGGCGGCGCAGAACTCCGACGTGCTGATTCCGTTTGCCAGCATCGATCCCGCCAAGGGCAAGCTCGGCGCGCGCGAGGCGCGAAAACTCGTCGCCGACTACGGCATCAAGGGATTCAAGTTTCATCCCACCATGCAGGGCTTTTATCCGAACGACCGGATGGCCTATCCGCTCTACGAGGCGATCGCCGAATCCGGCTCGATCGCGCTGTTTCATACCGGACAGACCGGCGTCGGCTCCGGCATGCGCGGTGGCAACGGCATGCGCCTGAAATATTCCAACCCGATGTATATCGACGACGTCGCGGTGGATTTTCCCGACATGAAAATCATTCTCGCGCATCCGTCGTTCCCTTGGCAGGAGGAAGCGCTGTCGGTCGCGACCCACAAGCCGAACGTCTACATCGACCTCTCCGGGTGGTCGCCGAAATACTTCCCGCCGATCCTGGTGCGCTACGTCAACACCATCCTGCAGGACAAGATGCTGTTCGGATCGGACTGGCCGGTGATCACGCCCGACCGCTGGATGGCGGATTTCGAGAAGCTCGACATCCGCGACGAGGTGCGGCCCAAGGTGCTGAAGGCCAATGCGCGCAAGCTACTGGGCATCTGAAGCCAGACCGTGCATAAGGCTGCATCCAACAGCCGTTCTGGACATACAAAAGCATGACCGTCGAATCCGTCCGCGCATTCTTCGCTGACAAAGCCCCCGACATTGCGGTGATTGAATCCGAAAAAAGCTCCGCGACCGTCACGCTCGCCGCCGAAGCCTTTGGCGTCTCGCCGGCGGAAATCGCCAAGACATTGTCCCTGCGCGTTGGTGACCGCGTGCTGCTGGTAGTCACCTGCGGCACGGCCCGGCTCGACAACAAGAAGGCGCGCGCCGTGTTCGGCGGCAAGCCGCGCATGCTCAATGCCGAGGAAGCGCTCGACGCCACCGGCCATCCGGTCGGCGGGATTTGTCCGTTCGGACTGAAGACGCCGCTGCCGGTTTATTGCGACGTCTCGCTGCAGGCTTTCAACGAGGTCGTGCCCGCTGCGGGCTCGATCAACAGCGCCGTGCGCATTTCGCCAGCGCGGATGGCCGAACTGACTGGCGCCGAATGGGTCGACGTCAGCGAGGTCCGGGAGCAGACCGAGGTGGTGTGAGCGCCTCCTATTCCACCTTGCCGATCTTCTTCACCGCCGCGATCAGCCGCGCGCTATCCGCTTCCACGAATTTCGCAAACTCCGGCGCATCCATGTAGGCGACGGGACTGCCTGCGGTCTCGAACGTCTTCACCACTTCCGGCGCGCGCACCGCCTCGCCCATCGCTTCGCGCAACTTTGTCATGATCGGCGCAGGCAGTGCCGCCTGCGCGAACAATCCCGCCCAGATGTAGAACTCGACATCCTTGTAGCCGAGTTCCTGAAACGTCGGCACGTCCGGAAAGCTTGCGACGCGCTTTGCGCCCCACCCGGCCAGCACGCGCATCTTGCCGGCATCCACCTGCGCGCGCAGTGTACCCGGCGCGGAGGCCACCGCCTGCACGGTGCCCGTCAGCAGCGCGTTGAGCGCCGGCGCTGCGCCGCGAAACGGCACATGAAGCAGCTTGATCCCGGCGCTGGCCGCGAACATTTCCATCGCAATGTGCAGCGTGCCGTAGGGACCGGATGAGCCGTAGGGAATCTGGCCCGGCCGCGCCTTCGCATCGTCCACGAAATCCTTCACCGTTTTCCATGGCGCGGACGCAGGCACCGCGAGCATGGTCGGATCGGCCAGCACCCGCGCCACCGGCGCGAACTGCGACATTTCATAGGCCACGGGGCGGTCGAACAGCCGGTCCGCTTCCGGCAAGACCGCCAGCGACGACAGCGTCATCAATAGCGTATAGCCGTCAGGTTCGGCGCGCGCTGCCGCCGCATTGCCGACGGAACCTCCGCCGCCCCCGGCGCGGTTGTCCACGATCACGGACTTGCCGAGAATGCGCTCCAGCGCCAGCGCCACCGGACGCGCCGCGAGATCCGCCTGTCCTCCGGCGGGAAACGGCACGATCATGGTGACGTTGCGCGACGGCCATGCCGCCTGCGCATGAGAAGTGCCGGAGATCGTGTGCAATGCAACCTGAGACAGCGGCAGAACAGCGGCCGCCTTCAAAACCTCGCGCCGATTCATGATGCCTCCCTGAGAATTTGTTTTTATTCTTTATCGCTACACCCTGAAGGAAGCGCAGATGACGATCAAGGCCGTTGTGTTCGATGCTTACGGCACGCTCTATGACGTGCAGTCGGTCGCCGCCGTTACCGACGAGGCCTTTCCCGGCTACGGCGAACTGATCAGCCAGATCTGGCGGCTGAAGCAGCTCGAATACACCTGGCTGCGCTCGCTGATGGACCGCTACGAGGATTTCTCGGTCATCACCCGGGACTCACTGACGTTCACCCTTAAGGCGCTCGGCCTGACATTCGATGCCGCGATGTTCGAGCGCATCATGGACAAGTATGTCCACCTCGATCTCTATCCGGATGCGAAACAGGCGCTGGCAGGATTGAAAGACCAGAAGCTTGCAATTCTGTCGAACGGCAGCACCGACATGCTCAACGCGCTGGTGCGCAACACCGGCTTCGACACAATTCTCGACGCCACTATCAGCATCGATACGACGAAGATCTTCAAGCCGTCGCCGCGCACTTATGAGCTGATTGAATCGAATCTCGGCGTGAAGCCGCACGAGGTGCTGTTCGTCTCATCCAATCCGTTCGACGCCTGCGGCGCCAAGGCCTTCGGCCTGAACGTGGCATGGATCGAGCGTGTGACGCCGCAGGCAATGGCGGCCGAGTTCGTGAAGGCCGACCTTGTGCGGCCCCTATCGATGTTCAAGGCGATCCGCATGCAGATGGACGAGTACGGCCTGGAACCGGACTATCGCATTTCCGCGCTGGCGGATTTGCCCAGCCTTGTGGCTTCCGGCTAACGCGCTGATGCTGCAAAGATGAGGCGCGCGGCTTAGATGCCGAGCGCGACACCATCCTTGCGATGGTCGGTGGCGCCGAGCAGGGCGCCGCGTTCGTGATCGATCCAGATCGCCTGACAGCCGCCGATTGCGGCGTCGGCCCATTTCACATCATGCCCGCGCGCGGCCAGTTCAGTGCCGATCTCTTTGCCAAATGTCGGCTCCAGCGACAGCACGCCTTCGAATGCGAACGAGCGCGGCGCTTCCGACGCGGCCTGAATGTCCATGCCGAGGTCGAACACGTTGGACAGGAAATTGCCGTGGCCGGTCGCCTGATAGTGGCCGCCCATGACGCCGAACGGCATCATGCAGCGCCCGTTCTTCATGACCATGCCGGGAATGATGGTGTGCATCGGCCGCTTGTTCGGCCCGAGCGCGTTGGGATGACCCGGCTGTAGCCGGAAACCCCAGCCGCGGTTGTGCAGCAGCACGCCGGACTTCGGTGCGTAGATGCCGCTGCCGAACGGCTGAAACAGCGAATTGATGAACGACACGGCGTTGAGGTCGCGGTCCACCACCGTGACGTACACCGTATCCTTGTGCTCGATGTCGTCCCAGTCGACGGCCGCGCTCGCGCGTTTCATGTCGATCTTGCTACGGATCGCACCGATATAGCTGTCCGAGAGAAAATGCGCCGCATCGACCTTGCCGTGCGCCGGATCGCAGAAAAATGCATCGCGCGCGCGGTAGGCCGCCTTGCTCGCTTCCGCCAGCAGATGCACGCGGTCAACCTCTGAAAGCGCCTTGATGTCGTAACCGGCCAGCGTGCGCAGGATCATCAGCGCCGCGAGGCCCTGCCCGTTCGGTGGACATTCGAGAATGTCATGGCCGCCGTAGCTTGTGGAAATCGGCGTCACGTCTTCCGGCGTGTTCGCAGCAAAATCTGCGACGGTGTGCGTACCGCCAAGGCCTTGCAGCACGGTGGCGAGTTCTTCTGCTACCTCACCTTCATAGAAAGCCGCGCGGCCTTCGCGCGCGATGCGCCGCAGTGTCTTGCCGAGCGTGGGCTGACTGCGCCGGTCGCCGATGTCGGGCGCAACGCCGCCGGGAAGATATTGCTCCTTCGCCGCCGGATTGCTTTCCAGCCGCGCGCGATTGCGCGACCAGTCCAACGCGACGCGCGGCGTGATGCGGAAGCCGTTCTCCGCGGAGTCGATCGCGGGCTTCAAGATTTCTTCCAGCGATTTGCTGCCGTACTTCGCAGCGAGCGTGCACCATGCATCGATCGCGCCTGGAACGGTGACGCCCTCGATCGAGGTCGGCGTGAGAGCCTTCGCGTCCTTGGCCACGGCCGCTAGATCGGTCTTCGCCGGCGTGCGGCCCGATCCGTTCAGCGCCACCGGCTTACCGGCCTTCGGCGAATACAGCACGAAACAGTCGCCGCCGACGCCGGTCATCTGCGGCTCGACCACGCCCTGCAGCGCAACCGCCGCAATGGCGGCGTCCATGGCGTTGCCGCCGGCTTTCAGAATGTCGAGCGCGGCGAGTGTTGCCTGCGGATGCGAGGTCGCGGCCATGCCGCGTTCCCCCACTGCGATGGAGCGGGACGGCGAGATGAAATTGCGCATTCAGGGAAACCTTCGAGGATGGAAACCCCTTTTAAGCCGAGTTGAACCTTCGATCCACCCCTCGCCGGGAATGTGATGCATGCCTATCTCGCCGCGCGTTTGGTGCGGCCGAGCTTGTCGGCGAGAAAATCCGCGAGCACTTCGACACGCGCCGGGCGCGGGCCACCCGGCGGCATCACCAGATGCACCGCACCCTCGGGCTGCTTCCAGTCCTTGAGGATCACTTCAAGCCGCCCGTCGGCGATGGCCTCGCCGACAATGAAATCCGGCAGATCGGCAATGCCGAGCCCGGCCAGCAGCGCCGGCATTGGCGCCTCGCCGTTGTTCACACGTAACTGTCCGGAAGGCCGCACCGTCGCCTGCTCGCCCGCAGAGTTGACGTAGTGCCAGACCCCTGGCGTCGAGAGATACGCGTAGCCGAAGCATTTGTGGTCGGCGAGATGCATCGGATGCGTCGGACGACCATGCTTCTTGAGGTAAGAAGGCGCCGCCACCGTGTACCGCCGCATGCCGCACAGCCGGCGCGCCACCAGCGACGAATCCGGCAGGCGCGCGATACGAATGCCGGCATCAAAGCCGTCGCCGATCAGATCGACCATGGCATCACTCAGATGCAGGTCGATGGACACCTCGGGATAAGCGGCGAGAAACTCCGGCAGCAGCGGCGCGATGACCCTGACGCCAAACGTCATCGGCACCGCGAACCGCACCAGCCCGCGCGGCACGGACGATTGGGCCAGCGCGTCGCTTTCCAAGGCTTCGCCATCCATCAGGAGCCTCGCCGCACGCTCGGACAATTTCTGGCCGGCATCGGTCAGCGCCAGTTGCCGCGAGGTGCGATTGAACAGCCGCGCCCCGAGCCGTTCTTCAAGCCGGCTGACCGCCTTGGAAACGGTCGCTTTCGACAGCGCCAATTCTGCCGCGGCCCCAGCAAACGACCGCATTTCCACGACTTTGGCGAAGATCGCGAGGGCCTCAAAGTCCGGGAGCCTGGACATATCGGAACCTTTCAAGGGGCAGATATGGAAACAATGAGTTTCAATAGTTTCTATTTATGCACCATCCGCGAGCGCTTATCCATTGCCCATCGAACAATTCAACAAGCGAACTCCCACTCAAGGAGACCCCAATGTCCAAGTCACTCAAAGGCAAAGTCGCTCTGGTTACCGGCGGATCGCGCGGCATCGGTGCAGCCAGCGCGAAGGCGCTGGCCGATGAAGGTGCGAACGTCGCCATCAGCTACTCAGCGTCCGCCGACAAGGCCGAGGCCGTCGTCCGCGACCTGAAGGCCAAGGGCGTCGAGGCGAAAGCCTTCAAGGCCGACCAGGCCAACAGCGGCGAAGTCGATCAGTTGGTGAAGGACGTCGCCAGGCATTTCGGCCGTCTCGACATCCTCGTGAACAACGCGGGCGTCGCGGTGACCGGCGCAGTCGACGATCCGAACAGCGACACCGCCGCGTTCGACCGCCAGTACGCGATCAATATCGATGGAGTCGTGACGGCCATCCGCTCCGCATCGAAACTGATGGGCGACGGCGGCCGCATCGTCACCATCGGCTCTGACATCGCCACCCGCGCATCGTTCCCCGGCATGGCCGACTACGCCGCCACCAAGGCTGCGATCGTCGGTTACACCAAGGGCGCGGCACGCGACCTCGGCCCGCGCGGCATCACCGTCAACGTGCTTCAGCCCGGCTCGATCGACACCGACATGAATCCGGCTGACGGACCAAGCTCGGAAGCGCAGCGCACGCTGCATGCGCTTCAGCGCTACGGCAAACCGGAAGAGATCGCGGCCGGTGTCGTGTTTCTCGCCAGCCCCGGTGCGTCGTTCGTGACCGGCACAGTGCTCAACGTCGATGGCGGCTTCGGCGCCTGATCCAGATTGACAACGCCAGGTGCATCACGCGCCCGGCAATCCCTCAAGCATATTCAATGAAGGAATATCCCATGATCGAACTTCGACCATTCAATAAACTCGGCAGCGCGGACCACGGCTGGCTCAAGGCCAGGCATCACTTCTCGTTCGGCAGCTATCATAACCCTGCCAACATCAGCCATGGCAGCCTGCGCGTCTGGAACGACGACGAGATCGCTCCGAACACCGGTTTCCCTGCGCATCCTCATGCCAACATGGAAATCATCACCTTCGTCCGCGAAGGCGCGATTACCCATCAGGACTCGCTCGGCAACGAGGGACGCACTGAAGCCGGCGATGTGCAGGTGATGAGTGCAGGCTCGGGCATCCGCCACTCCGAATACAACCTTGAGCCGGTGACGACCAAGATCTTCCAGATCTGGATCGTGCCGACGCAGGACGGCGGACAGCCAACCTGGGGTGCGAAGCCGTTTCCGAAGGCCGATCGCTCCGGCAAGTTCGTCACCATCGCCAGCGGCTTCAAGGCCGACAACGATGCGCTGCCGATCCGTGCCGATGCGCGCGTGCTCGCCACCACGCTGAAGGCCGGCGAGACCGCCGAATATGCTCTCGGCGAGAAGCGCTACGGCTATCTCGTGCCGGCCAGCGGCAGCGTCGAGGTGAATGGCGTGCGCGCCAACACCCGCGACGGCATCGCCGTCCAGAAAGAAGCGTCGGTGAAGATCACCGCGCTCGAAGACACCGAACTCGTGCTGGTGGATGCGGCGTAAGCCGCATCCCTCCATCACCCAATTCCACCACCTCTGAAAAACTGAAGGAAGCCACCATGGCCAAGGTTCTCGTACTTTACTATTCCGCCTACGGACACATCGAAGCGATGGCGAATGCTGTCGCCGAGGGCGCCCGCGAAGCCGGCGCGACGGTCGACATCAAGCGCGTGCCCGAACTGGTTCCGCCTGACGTCGCCAAGGCGTCGTACTACAAGGTCGATCAGGCGGCCCCTGTCGCCAAGATCGACGATCTCGTGAACTACGACGCGATCATCGTCGGCACCGGCACGCGCTTTGGCCGCATGTCGTCGCAGATGGCGAACTTCCTCGATCAGGCCGGCGGCCTGTGGGCGAAGGGCGCGCTGCACGGCAAGGTCGGCGGTGCGTTCTCATCAAGCGCCACACAACACGGCGGCCAGGAAACGACACTGTTCTCGATCATCACCAACCTGCTGCACTTCGGCATGGTCGTGGTTGGCCTGAACTACGGCTTCGCCGGCCAGATGGGCGTCAAGGAAGTCACCGGCGGCTCGCCTTACGGCGCGACCACCATCACCGACGGCGACGGTAGCCGCCAGCCGAGCCAGAACGAACTCGACGGCGCGCGCTATCAGGGCCGCACCATCGCGGAAACCGCGAAGAAGCTCCACGGCTAATCGACAAACGGCGGCGCTGGCAACAGCGCCGCCGTTTCCATGACTCCCCGAGATGAAGAGACTGCCATGAACGACGCAATACATCTGTTCAATCTTGCGCGCGGACCGCTGCGCGCGCTGGCGCGAAACTGGATGTGCCGAGGTCTTCGCCGCACGGCCCTGCGCGGCACGACAGGGTTGGATCGGCACTGCGGCAGATGCGACGCGGCTACGACCAATGACGGTCGCGCAATTGCCATCGGAAAACGCTAGGCTCCGCTCCGCCGGGTTTATTCTGTCTTTCAAGGCAAGAGGGAGCAGGCATTATGCCGACGATCAAGGTCAAGGACGGCACTGAAATCTTTTACAAGGACTGGGGTACGGGACAGCCCATCGTTTTCAGCCATGGCTGGCCTCTCTCGGCGGACGACTGGGATACGCAGATGCTCTTCTTTCTGAGCAAAGGCTTTCGCGTCATCGCCCATGACCGGCGCGGTCACGGCCGCTCGACCCAGACCGGCGGCGGCCACGACATGGATCACTACGCCGACGATCTGGCTGCGCTGACGGCGCATCTCGATCTGAAAAACGCAGTGCATGTCGGTCACTCGACCGGCGGCGGCGAAGTTGCGCATTATATCGCGCGTCATGGCGAGAGCCGCGTCGCCAAGGGCGTCCTGATCAGCGCAGTGCCGCCGATCATGGTGAAAACTGCCAGCAATCCCGGCGGGCTGCCCAAGGAAGTGTTCGACGGACTGCAGGCGCAGCTTGCAGCCAACCGCGCGCAATTCTATCGCGATCTGCCGGCGGGGCCGTTCTACGGTTATAACCGTCCCGGCGCGACGCCATCGGAAGGCATCATTCAGAACTGGTGGCGGCAGGGCATGATGGGCGGCGCCAAGGCACACTATGACGGCATCGTCGCCTTCTCGCAGACGGATTTCACCGAAGACCTGAAGAAGATCACGGTGCCGGTGCTGGTGATGCACGGCGACGACGATCAGATCGTGCCGTATGCCGATTCAGCGCCGCTGTCCGCCAAGCTGCTGAAGAACGGCACCCTGAAAACCTACAAGGGTTTTCCGCACGGCATGCCCACCACCGAAGCTGAGACGATCAACGCCGATCTGCTGGCATTCATCAAAAGCTGACAGGCAGTGAATGCTGCGAAAGGCCCGCTCATTGAGCGGGCCTTTTATTTGTTCAGAGATTGCGGCGCCTTCGGACGGAACCCATGGCGGGTCAGACCGTTGTCGGTCCATCACCCCGGAGAACAACACGATGGACAAGGATCGGATCACAGGCGCCGCGAAGGACGCCGCAGGCAAGGTGGAAGGTGCGTTCGGCCGCGCAACCGGCGATGCATCAACCGAAGCCTCGGGGCGGGCGCGCGAAGCCGCAGGAACTGTGCAGAATCTGTACGGTCAGGCGAAGGATGCCGCGCGCGACATCGGCGATGCGGCGAGCGATTACGCCAAGGATGCGCTCGATGCCGGCAGCGACATTTATCGCGATGGCAGCAAGGCAATGGCATCCACCGTTCGCGAACAGCCGCTCGGCGCGCTGCTTGTCGCGGGCGCGGTCGGCTTCGCGCTGGCCTTGATGCTGAACCGGCAGCCGCGCCGCCGCAGATCGTTGCGCGACTACTACTAATCTCGAACAAGAGATGCAAAAAAGGCGCGCGTATCAACGCGCGCCTTGGCGCGCGCGATAGGCGCGTGCGCGGATTGAGAATGTGCATTGCACTATGGCTGCCCGCTCCGCCGAGTTTGCTAAACGTGTCCGCGTTGTGCCGATGTGACGTTCAGGATATATGGAACTCCATACTTGCTGAATTTCATCGGGGAACGGGGTCTTGCAAATGTTCAGGCTGACTGGATTGACTGCGGCGGTCGTTGCGTTCGGATTGATTGTCAGTGCTCCTGTCGCGCAGGCAGGCACGTGGGAAGACGGCGTGAAGGCTTTTGCGCGCAAGGAATATGCGGCCGCGGCGAAACTGTTTCGTCCGCTTGCGGAAAAAGGAAGCGCCGTCGCGCAGTATCGAATTGCGTTGATGCACAAGATGGGGCTGGGCGTCTCCAAGGATCGCAAACAGGCCCAGAAGTGGAGCCGGCTCGCCGCAAAGCAGGGCAACGCGGACGCGCAGGTCCTGCTGGGAAGCCTGTACTACAAAGGCGAAGGCAAAGAATCCGACGACATCGAAAAAGCGTACATGTGGTACGACATCGCCGCGACGCAGGGGAATGACGAGGCCAGGAAAGAACTCGCGGCCGTGTCCAGCCAGCTCAGCTCACAGCAGGTCGCCGAAGCACGTGCGAAGGCGAAGAAGTGCGCATCGTCCGGCTATCAGCAATGCGATTGATGGAACGGCGAGCTTAGCCGATCATCTGATGTTGCGAATTCAAGCCCGGCCCCGCGCCGGGCTTTTGCGTGCGCCCATGCGCAACGACCGGACAGCTTTGTTTGCTCGGAGGATGTTTATCTGCCGAGATGTCGGCGTACGGCGGCAACAGCGGGTCCGACCTCCTCGATCGCGGCGATGAGATCCTGCGGCGAGACGCTGAGGCGATATGCCCAATAACCGGTGGCGGCATCATCCGTCATGTCGATCACAGGTGCGGGACGCGCACCGGTATTCGACGACAGCACGGACGCGACTGTCACAAGGCGGAGCATGCTTCAAAATAGCACGAGAAGGCCCGCGCCGCACGCAGCCGCACGCCTCAGCGTTAATGAAGATGAAACGCCGTCGCCGGGACCGCGGGCCGGGTAATTTTCCGCCGTCGCGGAGCCCGAATTGCTATAGTCGGCCCCAAAACGCGGATCGCATTGTTCCGAGGCACGACATTGGCTCAACCGTTCATCGTCTCCATTCCCCACAAGCTCGGCAAAGAGGAAGCGGCCCGCCGCCTGAAAGCCGGGCTAGGCAGCGTCCGTTCGGAATACGCAAGGATTCTCCAGATCAACGAGGAGATCTGGAGCGGAGACCGTCTTGCGTTTCAGTTGACGGCACTGAAACAGCAGGTCAGCGGAACGGTCGATGTCGCGGAGGATCACGTCAAGGTCGAGGTGATGCTGCCCTGGCTGCTCGCAGGCCTGGCGCACGGCGTTCAGGCGACGATTCGATCCCGCGCTACGCGCATGCTGGAAAAGAAGACAACGGACGTCTGATCCATCCGAACAAAAGCCCGGCATTGCTGCCGAGCCTCGTTCAATCTCAAACATACTAGTCAAAAACCTATCAGCCGTTGTTGGCCTTCAGTTTCAGCCATGTGGTGCGGACATTCTCCTTGACCTGTCCCCACTCACTGGCGGCGACATCCCAGTTCACGATCTGGCGTGACGTGCCCGCCGATGCGCCGCTGGCGACCGTCGATGTTGCCATCGAATCATGAACGTAAACCACGCCGATGGTCAGCAGGCAGCCCAGTACCATTCCCGGAAAAGTTCGCATGTGATCGTCCTCCGACACATGCAACGCGGCAGCGCCTTTAGAGTTCCGCACACGAAAACGCCCGCCGATCTCGGGACCGGCGGGCGCGATTGCCTGTAGCGAAGATCACCAGCAGAACGAACAGAACCGATCGCTCTGCGGATTCAGGAAACGATAGACCAGCGAGACCCGATACGCCTCGTTCACAATCTGATGTTCGCTGGCTGCGGCAGCAAAGCTGTTGGTCGTAACGGTACCAATCGTCCCTCCAAAGCCCGCACCGCCGATCGGGCGATGCTTCCACGCATACGTGTCGCGCAGATATTCGCCCCGGATGGAAAGGTCTTCCGTCGCCTTGAATTCGAACCCGCCGCCGATCGTGTTGCCGATCAGGTTCTCAGGAGCGAATGTCCGGGTGACCGTTGCCCCGCCGACAAGCGGCGCACTCGGCGGGACCGAAACAATGCCGCCGGAGCTCGTTCCGAGGCTGCCCGCGACCACGCCGTAGGCCTTTCCGATGGAGAAAAATCCAGTCAGTTGAGGCGTGATGACGAAGCCGGCCATCAAGCGAAGATGATTTTTGGTTTCGACGGAAAGATTTCCCTCCATCGACAATCCGAGGCAATGAGTGGCGTTCGTGAACTGGAGATAACAGGTCATGTTACCTCCCGCCGGGCCTCCGAACTGTCCGGGGCTCTTGCGGCTCGCGAGACTTGAGAGCGAATTGAACTCGAAATCTCCTTCGATTCCGAGCCAGAACCTGTGCAACTGCGCGCGATAGCCGAGAAGAAGGTGATCGCCGGTGCGATCCATCGTTCTGGCAAAACCTCCTTGTTTGGACACGTCCAGGCCGGGTGTATTGCTGTCATCGATGGTCAGCGTCATGCCGCTGTCCTGGCTGATCCTGTAATTGTTCTGGGTGATGCCGCCGCCGACATAGAAGCCGGCCCATGTGTTGGCATAAAGCGCGGGATCGGTCGTGAACGATTGCCAACCGAGGGCGGCGGCCGAAGATGGCGACATGTCAGGATCGAAGCGATAGATCAGCGACGCACGAATGGTTTCGTTGGTCATTTTCACTTTTTCACTCGGCGACGTCATCGTTACGAGTGTGCCGCCGAGGTTGGCCTGAACGGCAGCGCCGCTCGTCACCACGCCATCGTAGGTATCCTTCAGGTATTCGAGCCGGGCGACGAGATTCTGGCTGGCTTTCACCTGGATGCCGCCGCCGATGGATGTGCCGACCAGATTCTTGTTCGGAGCTAAAGAGTTTCCGGTGACAAGAACAGGTAGACTCGGGCTGCTCGCCATAAAGAACCCGACATGGGAGCCGACGGTATCGCTCTTGCCGAAGGCGGCACCGCCGCTGACAAAAGCCATCAGGTTCGGGCTGATGGCAACGCCCGCGATCGCGCGCAAATGTCCCATCGTTTCGACCGAGCCAAAGGATGTCGGGCTGCCGCAGATAAAGTTGCCGGTCGTTCCCACGCCGCATGCGCCGGGCTCAGGCCCGAACGGAATCGAAGTCGGGACACGGTCGCCGAACGAATAGTCTCCCTCGGCTCCGAGCAAAAGCCGTTCGTACTGCCAGAGGTATCCCCCAAGAACGTGACCGCGATTGAGATAATTCGTGGTCTGCAACGGGATCGGCTCGTTCGTCGCGAAGCCAGGCCCACTTGGCGTGACCGTCTGGTAGGCCGTTCCCTGATCGAGCGATTTCTTTTCGCGGCCAAAACCCGCGCCGATGTAAAGGCCGCCCCACGAAAGGGGATTGGCCACCGGGGCCGGTGGCGAAGCCCGAAGTGCAGTGTCGCGGGCAGTTTGAGCAGATGCGGGCAGCGCCGAAAAGGCAAGCACCGCGATCACCGAAAAAACGGCTGTTTTGGTCATGAAATCCCCCAGTCCCCGAAGAAGTCGTAGAGGGGGAGTCTGTGGGTTACAATCGGCGCACGTCCGCGGGCCGAGATTCAAACCAGGAGTGTCTCTGCCAAGTCACGCAGCTGCGCGCATTGAGAAGGAAGGATGGTGGTGGAAGCAGTCACCCGCGAACCGGTCTCCAACGCAGTTCCCTGCGAACAGGGAAAAATACAGGGAATTCTGCAATTCCAGGGCACCAATAGCCAGTTCCATAGCGAGAACCCTCTGCGCTGCAGCGACTTCTCCCGCAATTCCCTACGCAACTTATCAGGCAAGATTTTCGGAGAATAGGGAATTTTCAAGCCGAAACAGGGAATTTTACCTGCAAATAAGTAAGCGTCCATTTCTCGCACACTTGTTCCTAGCATCGCGGAAGCGATCTGTTCTCACCAGCAATTTGCAGGTGAGGAGGACAAGATGTCGAAGGGTTTTCATCCGCGTGAGCGCTATGGCGAAGCATTCTGGCGGGCGCATCATGAGGCGTGGTGTCGTAGTGAGTTGAATCAACGTGAGTATTGCGCGGCTCAAGGCATTCCGCTCAAGACGTTCGGCAACTGGCGGGCGAAGTTCAAGGCCGAGCCCCGGCTGCCCGAACCGAAGCTGCTCTACCGGCGGCGCCACTTAAGTCATGGACTAAGTCATACCCTTAGTCATGGTCTTAGTCATGACTTACCAGTGTCGGTCCCCGTCATTCCACCCGCACGTGAAGGTCGTCGTCGGAAGTTCAGCGAGGCCGACAAACGGCAAATCCTCGCGGAGGCGATACGACCAGACGCGCGCTTCTCCGACGTTGCCCGGCACTATGGGATCGCGGAGCGCGTGCTGTTTCGATGGAAGCAGGAGATGACAGTTGGTGGTGAGCCAATGTTCGTGGCCGTGCAGATCACTGACGCGGTGCTGAGCGACAAGGAGCATGTGTCATGACGCTGCTTCCTCCGGGCGTAAAGGTGCATCTGGCCTTCGGCTTCATCGATATGCGCAAGGGCCTCGCCAGTCCCGGTCTTCTCGCTCATGTCCTGGTCGCCAAGTACTGCGATCACCTTCCGCTTTACAGGCAGAGCCAAATCTTCGCCCGGCACGGCGTCGAGATCGACCGCTCGACCCTGGCGAACTGGGTGGGCGGCGCCTGCTGGTGGCTGGAGCCGCTGCAGGCAAAGCTTGCCGAGCACGCCTTCGCCTCGCAAAAACTGTTCGCCGACGATACGCCAATCCCGGTGCTCGATCCCGGCGGCGGTCGCACCAAGACCGGCAGGCTCTGGGTTTACGCCCGCGATGACCGTCCCTGGAGCGGAGTTGATCCACCGGCGGCGATCTACTTCTACAGTCCCGATCGCAAGGCCAAACGTCCAGCTTCTCATCTGGCACAATTCAGAGGGGTTGTTCAGGTCGACGGTTATCCCGGCTTCGACCGGCTCCGCGTCGGCGGCAATATACAGCTCGCCGCGTGTTGGGTCCATACGCGGCGCAAGTTCTATGAGGTCCATCAGGCGACCGGCTCTCCCATTGCGGCTGAAGCGCTAAGGAGCATCGCCGAACTCTATGCGATCAAGACAACCATCCGTGGCGAGAGCGCCGGTACACGCAAGGGCGTGCGACGAGCCCGGTCACTGCCACTGGTCGAGGCGATGAAGCTATGGTTCGAGACGAAGCTGCTACACATCCCGCCGCGCAGCGGCCTCGCCGATGCGATCCGTTATGCGTTGACCCGTTGGAGCGATCTTGGCCGGTTCATCGATGACGGGCGTATCGAACTCGACACCAACACCGTCGAGCGCGCCATCCGTCCCGTTGCGCTGGGACGCAAGAACCATCTGTTCGCGGGCTCGGACGGCGGCGGTGCGCGATGGGCAACCGTCTGTTCACTCATCACCACTGCAAAGCTCAACAACGTCGAGCCGTTTGGCTATCTAAAGGACATCCTGCAACGCATGATCGACGGCCATCCCGCCAGCCGTCTCGACGAGACGCTGCCATGGAATTGGCAACCTATCAAAGGCAAAGCCTAGGCCTTGTGTAAGAAATGGACGCTTACACTTAATTCAACGACGGTAGGGGCGCGGTGCGTTATCAGCACCGGCAACGCCATTGTTGCATTTCTAATGGCTTTTCTCAGTAACCGAGTTTCATGAGGCTCTCGCCGGGGCCGGCGGCAGCCTCTCCTCTCGATCGAGCACATCGAGCGTGCCGCTGTTTGCACAGAATTCCTGATAGGTCCGAGCCGCCGTTCCGGCACGAAGTTCGTCCTGACATATCGCGGTGTTCAGACACGCAGCACATACGCGTTCCATGTCGCGCATGACGGCCGGTTCGGTGCGGGCGATTGCCGAATTATCGATTCCAAGAGCGCTGAGCAGTCTGCAAAGATTGTCGGCCTTGCCGCGCCGTTTGCCGGCCAGCCTCGCAAAATCGGTCGGGGAGAGGCGAAGATCACTTGCGATCGAGGAAAACTCTCCCGGCGGCAGGTGAGAAAGCTCTCCGATGTCGCGGCGATGTGCGAGCCATGCGGTGAGACTATCGATCACGCGGCCGAGGATCGGGCTTGAACGGGATACCATGGTGCGCTCCGTCTGTTTGAACGCGATCACGATAGCTGGTGCGAGAGTATCGTCTTTGCGCCATCGCAACTTGCCGTAGCTTTAATGCAAGCTAGCAAACCCGAGCAAGGCTTTGACGTCGGCTGCTATCATCAACGGCGTCCACGGCGGGTCGAACGTTATGACGACATCGACCGACCGGACCCCAGGCACGCGCGATGCGCAGTTGGCGACGCCATCCTTGAGAAAGCTGACGGCCGGGCATCCCGGCGTGGTGGCCGTCATCACGATATGCGCGAGGCCGTCGGTGACCATGATTGTGTAGACAAGTCCGAGGTCGACGATATTGTGCCCGAGTTCGGGGTCGATGACAGTCCGGAGCGCTTCCCCGATCAGTTCAACGAGGTCATCGTCATTCATGCCGGCGCCCGGACAGTGAGTTCGTAGGCCGATCCGTCCGACGTGAAACCGCCGAGCCATTGGAAGCCCCGCTTTTCCAGATGCGGAAACAGGAAGACCGGCTCGCGGCGAAGCAGCGCAGCGAGCGTCTCCCCGGGAAGGAGCTGTTCGGCGGCGCTGAGGATCCGCACCATCGGTTCAGGAGGATCGAGGTTCCGGTTGTCGAGCCGCACGACCGGTTCCGGCCAAGTATCCGAAACTTGCGATGGCGGCGGAGATTCGGCGAGCGCTATCCCCGCTGGCGTGAACAGGACCTCCCACTCGCCACCGTCGAGTTCTCTCTCCGAGTGGACGAAGCCCCTGTCGGCCATGACGCTGAACAGCGGGATGGGCTTGAAGGTCGCGTAGAGGCGCAATCCATTGTCGGGTTGAAGATTATCCAGGGCAGCCATAATCGCCGAAAACGGCTCACCGCCCGCGCGCAGGATGGGACGGACGTCAACGTCGATGTAATGGGTCATGACTGTTTCTTTCGGCATGGTTCAGGTCGAGAATACAAAAGTCGCGGAAAGCTCGTTCCGCTCGGCAGACGGAGCGGCTCGACTACATCCCTTAGGCGACGCGTCCGGACGAGTTGCCGCACAATGCCGGCAGTCGCCACCGTCATCGCGAGGACAGCGAGACGGAAAGCAGACGGCTGGCCGGCCAGCAAACCGCCGGTCGCTATCCAGACGGATATGAAATAGCCCGCGAACCACTTGGCAGCGCGCCGCTCGGCAACAAGATCCTGCACGCGGGGCGTCGGCACGCGCCCCATCGCAGGGCCATAGGTTTCGAGCCAGGTGAGAAAAGCGACGATCTTGTAGAGCTTGGCGAGGACGAGCCCCGAAAGCCAACCGAAGGCGATTAGGAACGTGAAGGCTCCGACATGCGCCGAGAACGAGCCGGTGGCTACCAGTTCGATCCCGAGCAATGCCGCTGCGGCCAGACTAACGAAACCGTAGGCCGCCATGCGAGTATTCAGCTCGAGTTGTCGTCGTTTGCGGTTGCGGTAGAGCCCCGCGATGTCGCGGCCGTAGAGAGAGAGTGTTGCGAGGCTCAGAACAGCGGTCGCCAGAAGCACGACGTCAAGTCCGGTTTCCATCGCGATGGCGAGAAGTCCGCCGGTCACGACAATGCTGATCGTCACCGCACCGGCGAGGAGCGTAACTCGAGTCTGACGTCCTTCGACGTCCGGCGACAACATGAACATCGACAATAGGCGATAGCTGACGCCCATTGCAGTGAGCGTCAGCCAGCCGCCCAAACCAGCGATCGCGTGAAGCGGAACGCCCGATTCCAGAATCGCCCCGAACGCGGCGCCACCATGCCCGGCTAGCGACCACGCAAACACACTGCCGAGCAACGCTGTCGCACACAGCGAAGCGAGTCCGACGAGCACGAAATGTGCCGGACCCATGGTGGGACGGGCTCGCCACACCGTCAACACAAGGTCGATCGTCATGAGACCGAATCCGGCGATCAGCAAAGTCGCACCGAGCGGAAGCAGCCAGAGCCAGGCCGGCAGGCGCCCACCCAGCGCCAGAAAACCCGCCAATAGTGCAATCAAACCCGCCGTGAGCAAACCAAAAGCGGGCAGCTCCCAGCACTCGGAAAACAAGGGCTTCGCGACCAGCACGGGCACGAACTGGAATAACGCCCCACACATCGCCATGCTGAGCCAGCCGACGCAGATCATGTGGACTATCACCAGCGTATCGGGCGATGCGACGTCGACAGCAGGATAGCCAAAGCCAGCGACCATGAGGATCTCGGCTGCCAACAACCATACGATCGCAGCCGCAAAGTAGCTCATCGCCCATTTTGAAAGGTTGCCGCCGATCATGATGGAGCCATAGTCGCCATTACGAGACCTCCAATTGTCTCCCTCAAAATAGTCAGGAGCGATCCGGTTTCTTTGTCCCGACGCAAACCAGAAGCGTGATCGTGGTCGGTTCGCCGACCAACGTCGATCAGGCGAAGGCCGTGCCTCAAACGGGCAAGGCCAAGCAGGTATTCGCCACGCTTTTCGACAAGCTCGAAACCCATGGCAACTATCCCCATCCCATAGTGTGGCAAGCAGCGCCGCCGCTTCGGGGAGCATCCCCAAACTGCGCTTCGCGGCTTTCCGGTCCGCTCATGCGTTGTCCTCGTGAGTGGACACGAACTTCACGGTATCGCCCGGCACAATCTTCACGAAGGACGGCTCGAATACCATCGCCACCCCGTCAGATCCCTTGTTGAGCATCTTCACTTCGATTTCCGCAGCATGCGCGGCTCCCGCCAGCACCACGATCGCAGCGACCAGTGCCGCCTTTCAACCTTACTGTCATTTCGTCCTCGCCTTTGCGGACCGGCGACTGCCGGGCTCCGCCTTCTTCGATATCCAACCCGTCGATCCCGGACTTTGCGCCAGCGCAACCAGCCGGCGGGTTCCCGTGCCCAAGGCTCGGCCCGGTGTTGTGGCCTGCAGCGGTGGCGGTTAGTGTCCGGCGCATTGCAAGGAAAGGTGCCATGGCCTCAGTCGACCGTTCTTTGGTCGCCAGTCTCTCAATGTTCTCCGGCCTGAATCCCGGCGAACAGGAGGAGTTGCTGCGCGAGGCTCGCTCGGTCCGCTACCCGAGGGGTACCGCCGTGTTCGAGCAGGGCGCGGAAGCCGACCGCTTCTTCGTGCTGCTCCACGGCCATCTCCGCGTCGAGAAGACGACGCCGCAAGGCCAGCAGACCGTTGTTCGCTACGTGTCCGCAGGCGAACTGTTCGGCGTCGCACAGGCCATGAACCTGTCACACTACCCTGCGACGGCAGTGGCCGCGGTCGATAGCATCGCCCTCGCTTGGCCATCATCGTCTTGGCAGCGCCTGATCGCCAAATTCCCGAGCCTTTCCAGCAGCGCGCTGCAAACCGTCGGTAGCCGCCTACAGGATACCCAGACCCGCGTGATCGAAATCTCGAACGAACAGGTCGAACAGCGGATCGCGCACACGCTCCTCCGTCTTGCGAAACAAGCCGGCCGCAAGGTTGAGGCCGGGGTCGAGATCGATTTCCCGATCAGCCGTCAGGACGTCGCCGAGATGACCGGCACCACGCTGCACACGGTCAGCCGGATCCTCAGCGCTTGGGAAGGCCAGGGGCTGGTCGAAGGCGGGCGGCAGCGAATCGTCCTGCGCGACTCGCAGCGGCTCCACAGCCTTGCCGAAGGTAACAAAGACGACCGGCCCGGCACGCCCGGTCCCTGATTTCAGTATCTGGAGGCCCATGGTTGACCGACGTACCGTCGGAAGAAACATGGTGCCGTTGGTCGCGAGCCCCCATCATCAATCCGCCAGTCGACTTTCCCGAAGACATCGTGTCTGTGATCGATGACAAGACCTTTTCGGTAGCCGATTCGGAAAGCGGGCTCCGCCATTATCTCTCACGCTGAAACATTGATGCCAAATTCAAGACTATCAATCGGGAGAATCTCACCGTCGGCATGAGTCTCCTAACACATGCGAGACGCGCAGACGCGAATTTACTTGTAATGGGAGGACACGCTCACGGATTTGAACGAACGCTCATGTTCGGTAGCGCGACGATAGATATCTTCGGTGCGAATCTCAAAATTCCAGTGTTCTTGTCGCATTAGACGCGAGCGACGACCGTCAGAGCGTTCCAATGACGCATTCAAGCCTGACGGTGAAGGCCCACGGCAAGTGCAGCGATTTCTAGTGAGACATAAATACTGCGATCTGCTTTTGTTCGATCATTTCGATCGTCATGGAGCCAAATACAGGATGCCCGCTACGATGGCGGGTATATGCGCCGAGAATGGTCAGATCCGCATCGAAATTCGAAGCGGCGGCAAGCAACGTTAAGCTCTCCGATTCTTGTTCAATGGGAACAACCATGCTCTTCGCGAAGATTCCGTGACATTTTAAATAGTCAACGACATCTTCTCCAGAGGGTTGGACGTCGTAGTTGCCGACTGTGACTACGAGAGTGTCTGCGCTTCGCAGAAGAATAGGGATCGCAAATGCGATGGCGCGGGCACTCTCTAATGACCCATTCCAGGCAATTATACTTCGTTGGCCAACTCGCGTAATCGTTCTTGGTACGAGCAGAACAGGCCGAGATGTCTCCCGCAGCGCGGTCTGGATAGAAATGTTTGGCCAGTCGAATTCGTGTGAATTTGGATGCGTGAATACGGTTAGATCGGAGACGCGACCATGCTGAGCAATTAAGTCGGCTTCGATCCCTTGCAATTCTAGAAACTTTGCCGACAGCCCCTCAGTCGCTATGTCACCGGGCCAGTTGATGCGATGGGATGCGCAGCAATTCCGAAACAGCGT
Source organism: Afipia massiliensis (assembly GCF_014203115.1). Taxonomy (GTDB): domain Bacteria; phylum Pseudomonadota; class Alphaproteobacteria; order Rhizobiales; family Xanthobacteraceae; genus Afipia; species Afipia massiliensis. Next base: position 45,109 of record NZ_JACHIJ010000004.1, read on the forward strand.
GCGGGCGCGCTCCACCTCCGTTTCATCTGTGAACCCATTCTCGCGTTCGACAGAGCCCGCAAGTTTGGTCCGATTGGTCGATGGATTGCCGTTTGCCATCTTGGCGTAAAGCGCCACGATCTGAGCTCCGAACTCGCGACCGAGGTGGAGCGCAGCATCAATTGCTTCTGCGTCACTATCAACATCGGCTAACGGAACAAGAATCTTCTTAAACGACATCTTGAAGCTCTCTCCTTTTTGGCAACGCCTGGCTGTGTCCGGAGAATCAACCACAATCAGAACATCACCGGCTGGCTTCCGACGAAATTCCTGCGCGACGCTACAGAGCAGGGACTACGGCAGGAGGCCATGCCCGCGCCGCCGATGACGACCACATCAGGTTATATTTTATCTTTGCGTACAAGGGGCGTTAGCGGGGGCCGGCGACCAGAACGTCGCAGGCTGCTTCCTTGAGTACCCGTTGCGTGACGCTGCCAAGAAGGGTCGGGAGAATCACGTTGCGGCCATGCGGTCCGAGGGCCAGCAGATCGACGCGGCTGCTGCGTGAGAGACGGCCGAGGACGACGCCAGGAACGCCTTGCAGATTGCGCTTCTGTGTTTTGCTAGGGCCCGCCACTTCAAGCGCGAATCCGGCAAGATCGTGACTAGCCTTGGTGATTCTGGCCGAGCGGTATTCTTCCATCGCCGCCTGTGATGTCCCAGCGCGTAACATGACCTGCTCGACGGTTAGCGGAATATCGTCAACATGAATCAGCGTGATTTTACCATCCGGAGCCAGTTTATGCGCTTCCCTAGCGGCAGCTGCCGATTGAGGCGAGAAATCAACCGCGACAGCTACTTGTATATAAGGCTTTACTGGCTGGCGCCTGACCACAAGAACCGGCGTGGGCGCCGTCCTGATCACCCGGTCAGCTGTCGAGCCTAGAATCTTCTCCTTCAACGATTGTGTTTTGCCCGGCCCGATTACGATCAGACCTGCGGAAATCTCACGCGCCACTCGAGTAATGACTTCGTGTGGCGATCCAAATTCAACGCGGCAGACGCTACGCCGAGTGCGCCCGGTTTCGCTCAATAAAGCCTCAAGCCTCGTGAGCATTTGCTGTTTAAGTTCATCCTGCAGATCGGTTTCGCTGCGACCCGATACGCCGGCAACATAGGACAACGTCTCCCTTTCGATGACATGGAGCAGCACGAGCTGGGCAGCATGTGTCACAGCCAACTGGACCGCTCGGGCCAGCACCGCATCGCTTCGAATCTCCAGATCGAGAGCGGCCAGAATCATCTTCATCTTTGAGGCACTCCCGAAATCATAATCATCATACTCCTCCATCACAGCTTTATGTGGTCATCGGGACCGTTCTCGGAACTGCCGATGCACCGACGAAAATGCTGTTGACTGCCCGAACGATAATTGAAGCAATGATAAGCTAGCAGACGAAATAAGTCAGACGTTATCCAGGCTCAACATTTTACGTTTGATCATCGTAGGAAAGAGCTTCCGTATAGCGGCCCCAATCGGTCACGGCGTGCAGCGGCTGGCTGGCCGCGTCCGGCGTCACGTGATCCTCGACCTCGATCGAAAAGCATGCGCGAAGGCTCGGCCGATTCACTGAACGGCCGTGCTATCGCAGCGCCCGCAGCGCATTGAGGATGACAACAACGTCGATCGCTTCCTGCATAAGCGCACCCTGCACGGGCGGTAGATAGCCGAATGCCGCGACCACCATGCCGGAGACGGATAGGCCCAGCCCGACGAATACGCTTTGCAGCGCAATGCCACGAGTCCGCCGCGCAATATCGAGCGCTCTGGCGAGCGGCAGCAGCTGATCGACAAGCAGAACCACGCCCGCGGCCTCCGAAGAAGCAGCCGCGCCTCGCGCGCCCATCGCCACCCCGACATCGGCTGCGGCCAGAGCCGGCGCATCGTTGACGCCGTCACCCACCATCATCACTTGGCGCGTTGCTGCTTCACGTCGAACGGCAGCGACTTTACCTTCGGGCGTCAAATCTCCCTGGATTTCGTCGACGCCGAGGGATTGGCCCACCGCCTGCGCAATGTGATCCATATCGCCGGAAGCCAGCACGATCCGTTCGATTCCGGCCGCCCTCAGCGCATCGAGCGTGGAGCGCGCATCCTCCCGCAATTGGTCCTGAAGCAGGATGACGCCCGCGACCACGCCATCCACCGCAACCGCAACCGACATCACGCCAGGGGGCGGGTCGAGTCCGCCAACCATTTGGCCGTCGCCACTGCTGCGGTTGCGCACATAGGTATCGCCGCCGATCGCAACACGTCGACCGCCGACCGTACCCTCGATCCCCTTGCCGGGAACTTCCGTGATATCGGAGGGCGGCAAGAGCGTCAGCCCCGCCTCAGTGGCCGCCTGGATGAGCGTCGTCGCCACGACGTGCGCCGATGCCTGATCTAAACTTGCGGCCAGCCCGAGCACGTCGTTATCGGAAAAGCCATAGCGCGTCCTGATTTCCGTGATCGCGGGGCGTCCCTCAGTGAGCGTCCCGGTTTTATCAAGAATAGCCGTCTGCACGCGGGCCAGCGCTTCCAGCGCTGCGCCGTCTTTGACCAACGCCCCGGATTTCGCGGCTCGCGACATGCCGGAGATAATCGCCACGGGAACGGCGAGGATCAAAGGGCAAGGCGTCGCCACCACCAGCACGGCCAAAGCGCGGATCGGATCGTTGCTAACGGCCCAGGCGATGGCGGCGATGGATACGGTCAGCACCAGAAAGCCAATGGCATAGCGGTCGGCCAAGCGCGCCATCGGCGATTTGCTCGCCTGAGCCGCCTCGACGAGGCGGACAATTCGCGCATAGGTGCTTTCGGAGGCTGGCCTGCTCGCGATTAGATCGAAGGGCGCGCCGACAAGGGTGGACCCGCTCAGCACCTCGCCACCGCGCGTGAGACTTTTGGGTATTGATTCTCCGGTTAAGGCCGAGAGGTCAAGCACAGCTACGCCGTCGACGATGTGACCATCCACCGGTAGAACCTCGCCCTGCCGAATGAGCAGGCGGTCTCCTTGCCGGATCGTCACGATCGGAACTTCTTCAAGGGCATGATCGCGATAGCGCATCGCAGTGAACGCGACGCGACCGAGAAGCGCTGTCATTTCGCGCCGTGCCTGTCCTTCGGCAAAACTCTCCAGCAATTGGCCGCCAGCATACATCAACGCTACGACATTGCCGGCAAGAGTTTCCCCGAAAACAAGCGCCGCCGACATGGAAAGCGCCGCAACGACGTCGAGCCCAATATCGCCCCGGCGCAGCGATCCGATAATCTGCACGAACAATGCGAGCAGAACGGGAATCGTCCCAAGCGCCCAAGTGAGATGGGACCGATCAGCATCGCCATGCCACCAGAACCAGCCGCCCACCGCCAGGCCAAGCAGCGCGACGAAAACCAGCAGACGGGAGCCGTAGCGCCGATAGCCGACGCGGCGCACTGCAGATTCAACTCTATCGAAGACGGTCAATGTCGAGCATTCTTATGATCATGCACATTCTCAAATATGCATGCCAGCGCCTGGCATGCCGATACTGCTATGATCCTGACCACCAACTGTTCCATGTTGAGCGCAATTTTTTCGAGCATTCTGAACCTGCCTGAGGTTTCCAGACCGAGCTGCCTCGAGCCGATCGCAAGTGCTTTAATGCTGAAGCGCCTCTACTGCGTAATCAGATTCGCCCCTTTTCAACCCCTCACGCAAACGAAAGGTATCCGAGACCCAGCCGAAAACGCCACCCTGCATCTTTACCATTTTGATTGCCGCATCGTGGTTGCCCACATCGGTCGCGCCGACGCTGTCCTTGAGCAACAGGCACCAATATCCGAGATCGTTAGCCTGCCGCATGATCGTGTGCACGCAGACATCGGTCGTGATACCGCGAAGAATGAGATGGGTCACACCAAGATTCTGCAGTGACCTGACCTGGGTTTCTTGGACCAAGCTTTGTGAGAAAGTCAGCTTGGAAAGGAGCTTTGGTATGCCGAAGAAGAGGTTCAGCGCGGAGCAGATCGTGGTGTTGCTCCGTCAGATCGAAGTGTTGATGTCGCAGGGTAAGGGTGCGCCAGTGACGTACCGGGAAGCCGGGATTTCGCAACAGAGTTATTATCGCTGGCGAAAGGAATACGGTGGCCTTGAGCTCGATCAGGCGAAGCGGATGAAGGACCTGGAGCGGGAGAATGTCCGCCTCAAGCGTCTCGTCGCCGATCTGTCGCTTGAGAAGCAGGTGCTCAAGGACGTTGCCTCGGGAAACTTATAAGCCCTGAGCGGCGCCGGCAGGCGGTAGAGGGCATTCGAGGGAAGTATGGTATCTCCGAACGCCATGCCTGCCGGATCGTCAGCCAGCCTCGCGGGACACAGCGATACACCAGCATCGTTCGGGCCGATGAAGATGCGCTGACGAGAGCGATTGTCTCTCTAGCATCGCAATACGGACGATATGGCTATCGCCGGATCACATCTCTGCTGGTCGACGCAGGCTGGCAAGTGGGTTGTGATCGAGTTCAGCGAATCTGGCGCCGTGAGGGGCTGAAGGTACCCAGGAAGCAGCGACCGCGCGGCCGGCTGTGGCTCAACGACGGATCCTGCATCCGGTTGCGACCGCAGCATCGCAATCATGTTTGGAGCTACGATTTTGTGGAAGCGCAAACCCACGATGGGCGCAAACTCCGGTTGATGACTTTGATCGACGAGTTCACGCGGGAATGCCTGGCGATCAGGGTGGCCCGTCGCATCAACAGCTTTGGCTTTGGCGTTATCGAGACCATGGCCGACGTGATGATCGAGCGCGGTGTGCCGGAACACGTGCGTTCTGACAACGGCGCGGAGATGACGGCAAAGATTGTGCGCAGCTGGTTTGCAAAGCTGGGATCGAAGACGCTCTACATAGCGCCCGGCAGCCCATGGGAGAATGGCTACTGCGAGTCCTTCAACGGGAAACTGCGCGATGAATGCCTGAACGGCGAAATATTCTTCAGTCTGAAGGAGGCTACCGTCGTCCTCGAGCAATGGCGCAAGCACTACAACGCGATCAGACCGCACTCTTCCCTGAATTATCGACCACCGGCGCCCCAAACATCAGCCCCACCGACGCATCTGGATCGGAGCGCAGCAATGCAGTAATCTCTATCCCGCTGCTCCAAAATATCCGTCAGGTCAACCAGACGATCCGTATGGGCCCGAGACGATAGGTCTTACGAAGGTGCAGGACCTTCTCGACGATCTCCGGAGACGTGCCATTGGCGGGATTCTTCGGCGCTGTTTTGCAGTTCTCGAGGCCTGCCAGGCCGTGCTGCCGAAAAGCCGTCCGCCAGCGATAGAAGCTGGCTCTGCCGACGCCAAAATACCGACACGCCTTGCCGACATCACCAATCTTGTCAGCGTGTTGGAGCACCCGCAGCTTGTGGTCCACATCGCGCCTGAATTTGTACATCCTGATCATCCTTCCTGCCGTTGAGGCTTAGGTTAAAGGATGTCTCGCAAGTCCGTACATTCCTACAAGCTTTGAAGATACCTACTAGGCGAAAGAAGGCAGCGTTTCAGCGTACTTCTTCAAGTCATTCTTTCTGATCTTGCCGTTCGGAGCAATTGGAAGCTGTGGCATCACGATTATCTTCTGAGGTTTTTTGTACCGAGCGAGGTGCTCATCCAGCAACGCAAACAGTGCGTCTATCTCTATATGGCAGCCGGGAACCGGCTCAACAAAGGCGATAATTTCCTCATTACCTTCGATTGACCGCCCAACGACGGCAGAATTCAAAACTGCTGGATGCGTATTGAGCGCCGCCTCAATCTCCGGAGGATAAACGTTGAAGCCTGAACGAATGATCAATTCTTTAGTGCGCCCCTGCACTACCAGCTCTTGCTTTGAATTAACGCTCACAACATCGCCAGTATTCAAGTATCCATCCTTATCAATTACCGCCTCCGTAAGCTCTGGCTGACGGAAATAGCCAAGCATCACGTTAGGTCCACGCACATGCAGCTCACCCGGAGAGCCATCCATAATCTCGCAGCCATCGGACCCAACAACCTTGATCTCAACTCCAGGAATTGGAGTACCTATGTTGACCTCATTGCTTCCCATCTCATACAGAGTGCGGCTAATAGTAGGCGACGTCTCAGTTAGGCCATAACCGTTGTGAAGTACCACGCCGAGCACCCGCTCGACATTTTGGCGAAGCGATAGATCGAGCGGCGCCGTCCCAGTGTAGGCGTACCGCAACCGATTTGGCATGAGTTGAAGATCAGTTTGGTCAGCATGAGCAACGAGGCGGGCAAATAAAGCTGGCACGGCTGCGAAAAATGTCAGCGTACCATTTTGAATGACTTCGATTGTCTGCGCGAGAGAAAAGCGCGACATAATTCGCGAATGGCCTCCCGCAAAGAGCAGTCCTTGCATCAGAGCAAGCCCGTACGAATGCGAGATGGGCATGAGGCATAACGAAACATCATCCGCGAAAATGGTCTTCGTTACTTTTCCACGGCAGGCAACAAATGCAAGATTACGATGGCTCAGCATCACCCCCTTGGGGCGGCCTGTCGTTCCCGTTGTGTAGATCAGCGTAGCAACCTGCTTTGCGGGATCACCTTCAACCTTTTCGGCCATGGTTCCCGCATCGAGGCTTCCAACTTTCACCCTACCGATCTCGTCAAATAGCTCCAGAGTTGCGCCATGGCGCCGTGCGTGAGCGTCCGCTTCCGAAGAAATGATGTGGGTGTAGAATACACGGCGGGGACTGCTGTCTTCCTTGATTAAATCAATCTCGCGTGAGCTGAGACGAGCGCTAGTCATCACGCTCCACGCGTCCAATCGACTTGCAGCGTACATCAGGACAATTGCGGCGATCGAATTCTCACAAACCACCATAACACGGTCGCCAGGACGAACACCCAATTCTGCCATTTTCCCAGCAACATCGGCAACAGTGTCGATCAGACGCCGATAGCTCCACTCCGCACCATTTTCATCAGTGAATGCAATTCGGGACGCCCCCTCCTTTGCACCCTCCTCCAATATCATGTGGATTCTAGGTGGCAAATTCGACAATAGATCCGGAATCATCGATCATCTTTCTCCACAATGTATATCTTTGGGAACATTCTCAAGAACACAACAACCGCTCAGTACACGGAGCCAAATGTTATCTTGCGACACTGGTTGATCACACCCAAGAAGATGCTGGACTACTGATACTACCAATCTGGTAATTCCATTTTTTTGCCATGTCAAGAATGGAGATTTGACAGGTATCCTCAGTTGCCGTGCGTCGTTCAGCGGGCTGAATCAGCGTAAGAGATGGAAGGCCGCACGGAACATCGTGTTCGGAGAATATTTCTGATCCGCCCATTCCGGCACTCGCGCGACGTAATGCTGCGTGGGCACGCGCATGGTCATAAGCTCTTTCGCCGAGGATTGATTCACCGCGATGGTGACGTCGAAATCTGCCTTAGTCGTTTGCATCCTGATTACATCACCGACAATCTGGATAGTCTCGGCGGCGTCAGGTGATGTGGTGTGACCGATAAGCACGTGACTGGTCGAAACATCGACAATGAGCTTCATGAAAATGCGACTTGTGTTGCCTACATCGTCGCCATGATCGGCTTGAAATTGGTTTTGTAGATACCGGCGCGAATGAACTGCGCGCCGGCTTCCGCTTCGGTCAGCCCTACCGTGCAGACCTAAAGCTGGGAAATGCCACAGTCAACATATCGTTGTGGTCGATCCGTCGTGAGTGATAGCCGAATACGCGCTTGGCTCTCACGGATCGCAACGAGCGTAAGATTGATGCGATGGGTTACGTCAGCACGACATTGATATGTGACAAGTATATCTAGAACTAATTCCTGACTGATATCTCACCATTGAGGGAATGAGCGCGACGCCATGACCTGACGGATATTTTGGACCAGCGGGATAGAGACTTCTCTAATTGGCCAATCGAGGTCAAACACTTTCAAGCCTTTCCCACCAATCCGACGTAAAATGTAACTCGCAGGAGCCGCGCTTCTCTTCGGGATCGGCATTCTGAACCCCACGGAGGGAGGATGCCATGAAGCGGAAGCGGTTTTCGGAGGAGCAGATTGCCTTTGCGCTGAGGCAGGCTGACAGCGGCACGACGATCGAGGAGATCTGCCGCAAGATGGGGGTCTCAGAGCCGACGTTCTACCGGTGGAAGAAAGTTTACGCCGGCATGGGCGTCGCCGAGATCCGTCGGCTGAAACAGCTTGAAGACGAGAACGCGAAGCTGAAGCGGGTGGTGGCGGATCATCTTGCGATCGGCATCGACGACGTTGCAGGCCCGACGTTCTGAGAGGCCCAATGCGGCCTGCAGATGCGCGACACCTTCGCGCTTGGCGGCGAGGGCCCTACCATTTTTTACCAGAAGCTCGCGGAGTGCGGCTGCATCCAGCATCTGCTCCGCCAAAATTTTCTTCAGCTTGGCATTCTTGTCCTCGTGCCGCTTCAGTCGCTTGGCCTCGGTAACATCCATGCCACCATATTTGGCTTCCAATAATAGCGTCGCCTCCGAGACGCCGTGCTTGCGCGGCGAGATCCGCTGTCTTCGCGCGCGCCTCGTGTTCTCGCAAAACCTCGATAATCTGCTCTTCCGTAAACTTGGCTCGCTTTTGTCCACCCTTCACAAGGCCGGACTCTAACTCTCCGTGGAGGAAATCGACAGTGGCAGGTCAGTCTGAACAGAATCTCCGCATCGGTGGCCGAGCCTCGGAAGTTTCAGGAGCGCCTACCGTTTCTTGGGCAAATTTGGCTCGCCAAGCAAGCGCTGCCAATTCTCTATCGTTTGGGATAGATGGTCGCTCATCACTTGTTCGGCTTGACCGACGCGACGATTTTCGATCGCTTCAAGAATCTTGCAATGATCTTCATACGAGCGACGTCCTCGCCCTTGATCCGTAAAGTAGACGCGCCGCCGCTGTCGGGACCTTTCATAAAAGGATTTTACAACACGAAGCAGAATGTCGTTTTTGGTCGCAATAAAAATCCCAAGGTGAAAAGCCTCATCTTCGAACTCAATCGTCTGCTTTTTTGCGATGCGCTTCGCAGTGTTTGTTAGAATCGTATGCAGATCACGAATGTTATCAGCTGTTCTGCGGCTGCAAGCCAGCCTGACAGCTTGCACTTCAAGCATACGCCGCACCTCGAATACATCGGCGATCTCATCGGCTTGGAATGGAAGTCCGGATTCGGCGTGAAGGACGAGCGCTTCGATACTACTGTCGTCGGAATTTCGAAGATATATGCCGGAGTTGGGGCGCCTTTCAACAACGCGCATCGCTTCCAAAGTTGCCAATGCCTCACGAACAGCACCACGGCTGGTGTCAAATTTCTCAGCGAAATCGCGTTCAGACGGAAGGCGCTCCGAAGGTTGGTAGCGACGTTCGCGGATGAATGAGAGAATTTTTCCCACGGCATTTGAAGGTACCATAAATTGATCAGCTCGATCGCGCTCGGTCATTGTTTTGCACTCTTTGTTGTTTGGTCCTGCAAGACACGTGGTTGCGATTATAGGGATCGCGTTCCAAGCAACCGCGAGAATGCCCAAATCTGCAATGCGTCACTTTAATCGATAAGTAGGTGTATTTGAAAGGTTGTGTTCTCGGTTAGAGGAGGATCACACTGAATAAGCCAGCGTCTACAGACGGGTGCGAGGCATTATCGACAGCAGCGTGGCCATTGAATGGAAAGTGAAATTATTCGAATCTGACGCAGTTCTGCTCGATTTTGCCCACTTCACGGATATAGTTGCGGTGCACTAAATTGGTAGGCCCGATCTGGCCCTGAACGATATTCAAGTAACGCGGCCTTCGGCGTGGCGTACAAAGTCCGTTGCCGACCCTCTTGAGGGCATATCGCAGCTCGGACCGACATGGCTCGATCTTTGTCATCGGCGCAGAATTGGGCGCTTACGCGCGGTCCCCGAATGCAGACGCATTTTATGTACGATCACTACTCGTAGCAGAATTTGAGTGCTAACGGTCTAGAGATTTTACGATCTTCTCGCTCTTTTTTTGGATAAGCGACCCAGTGGCGCGTCACCGGCTTTCTTCATCAGTATGATCAGAAAGGACGCGGTAACAAGCATGATCATCAATGCTCGGCGACCAAACAATCCCCCTATCGGTTGACGTCGAGCCCACGGCGAGCTATTTTGGTCTACCAATATGGTAGACCCATCCAACAATTGAAGTCGAGCGACTAAGTTTTGGACGCCGAGCGGGATTGAAATAGTTACCGTGACGTTTGGCTGACACTCTCCCGCGAGTGCTCACTTTTTGCTCAAGAGGACCTGGAAATGAAATCCCTTGCATATGATTACGTCGTTGTTGGCGCAGGTTCGGCTGGATGCGTATTGGCTTCGCGGTTAAGCGAGGATCCTAAGATCAAAGTTTTGCTCATCGAAGCAGGATCGCCCGCATCCTCCGTATTCGTTCATATGCCGGCGGGCATTCGTGTTCTCTACACGAGCAAAAAGTACAACTGGCGCTTTTGGACTGAGCCTCAAACCCATCTGAACAATCGGAATATATACATACCTCGCGGTCGGGTCGTCGGAGGATCGTCCTCGATCAATTCCATGATCGCGATCCGTGGCAATCCGTGGGACTACGACTCGTGGGCCGCCCAAGGACTGCCGTCCTGGAGTCACGAGTCTATGCGACCATATTTTCGAAAAATTGAAGATGCTAGGTCGGTCGCAGACGATTGTGATCCTGACCGAGGGTACTCAGGACCTATTCAGCTCTCATATGGCACGCTACAGCATGCAATCTCTAAAGCATTCATTGAAAGCGCCGTATCCGCTGGCTTGCCAAGGAACGATGGCTTTAACGGCACCTCCCAGATTGGTGCAGGCTTCTATGAACTCACCATCGCGAATGGCAAGCGATCTGGGGCTTACAAATATCTTGACCTGGGGAAAGATCGAAGAAACCTCACGATCATGACCGATTGCGCGGTCCGGCAACTAGCGATCGAAGGGTCGCGCGCGCGAGGCGTGGTGATCGAAAGGGGCGGTCGGGAAATGACAATCACGGCAGAGCGCGAAGTGCTACTAGCCGCCGGAGCGCTCGGGTCGCCACAACTCCTCATGTTGTCGGGGATAGGTCCAGCTGATCATCTTAAATCAGTCGGCATAAAACCCACTCTAGATTCTGTCGGCGTGGGAGAAAATTTGCAAGATCATCTCGACTGCCCGCTTCGTTTCGAAGCGTCCCAACCAATTACACTTACTCCTTATCTTGGGCTGTTAAAAGGAGGTCTGGCGGGTGCACAATACATGCTTCGCGGAAACGGTCCCGCCGCATCTCAGGGGGTCGAGGCCGGCGCATTCTGGGGCCCTGACAGTAGTTCTTCCCTGCCCGAATGGCAGGCCCACCTTATCCTAGCGTTGCGAAGCCCCCCGTCCGGCGAGCAAATTGCTCATGGTTTCGCTGTCCGCGTCTGCCAGCTTCGTCCCAAGAGCCGAGGAACGCTCAAACTTCGAACAGCGGATCCGTCAGACGCTCCTGCAATTGATCCGCGATTCCTTTCTGAGGAATCAGACCTTGTTAGCATGCAGAGCGGGATCGAGAGTATGTGCGAAATCGCTGAGCAATCGGCGCTGAAGCAACATATCAAACGCAAGCTGGACTGCGACGCGTTTTCTGGTCAGGCATCCCTTAAGAAATGGATACGTGAGCGCGCAGAAACGATTTATCACCCAGTCGGTACTTGCCGCATGGGTAAAGACAATGAAGCTGTTGTTGATCCCCAGTTGAGAGTCCGAGGCATCGATAACCTTAGGGTTATCGACGCCTCCATACTGCCAACTGTGATCAGCGGGAACACAAACTTGCCAATTATGGCTATAGCGGAAAAGGCTGCAGATATCATTCTCAACGGCGACTCCGCGTGACGTGCCCCCGCCAAATTAGTCCAGTTTGAACTGGAATTTTCCACTTATTAGAGCTGCCCCGTTTTGTGGTCCAGGTTCTAGGCAATTTCTCGGGCTGTTTGAGTTTGTCGCGCGAACTCGTTCGGCGTCAAGTTGCCGAGCGAGGTATGTGGTCTGTCGTTGTTATAGTGGCGCCTCCATTCGTCGAGTCGATCGATGGCATCAGCCATCGACAGGAACCATGATGCGTTGAGACATTCTGCGCGTAGCCGCCCATTGAAGGCCTCGCAAAATGCGTTATCCGTTGGCTTTCCAGGTCTGGAGAAGTCGATCTCCACGCCGCTAAGATGTGCCCATTGATCCAGCATTCTGCCGGCAAACTCCGGGCCATTGTCGCAGCGGACAGTCTGGGGTTTGCCGCGCTCCTTCTCCAGTTGGTCGAGAACATCGACGACCTGGGGGGCTCTAAAATTCGTTCTCGGAACGATCGCAAGTGATTCTCGCGTGTGGCAATCGACAATGGTCAAAAGCCGGAACGGGCGGCCGTCGAACAGCGCATCCGACATGAAGTCCATCGCCCAGCATTGGTTCACGCTGGCGATCTCTGGCCGACCCGAGCGATAGCGCCAGGCTCGCTTCCGCTTCGGTATTTTCGACCTGATGGAGAGCCCTTCTTCGCGATACAGCCGGTAGGTTCGCTTGTGGTTCAAACGATAGCCTTCCCGCAGCAGAAGGATGTGGAGACGCCGATAGCCGTGGCGCACCCGACTGGCCGCCAGGCTGACGTGCCCCCGCCAAATTAGGCCAGTTTGAACTGGAATTTTCCACTTATGATCCCCGGACGGGGACAAGGAGAGTTCCATGAAGGCATCGAAGTTTTCAGAAGCGCAGATCGCATTTGTTTTGAAGCAGACAGAAGATGGCGCAGCCGTTGCCGAGGTCTGTCGCAAGGCGGGGATCAGCGAAGCAACCTTCTACAACTGGCGCAAGAAGTACGCCGGGCTCGTGCCCTCGGAGATGAAACCACATGGCGTCATCACGCCCGGCGCTAAGCTCGCGCAAGGTGTTGCGTTCACCGGTTGAATCCACCAAGGATTTTTTAGGATATCCCGCTCAGCCTTTAGCTTGTTAACTTCGAGCCGCAGTCGCTCAATCCCCTGCTGCTCCGGATTCATCTGTCCATGGCCCGGAAACGCCTGAACCGGATCGGAGTCGAACTTCCCTACCCATTTGCGCGGGACATTCTCATGAACGTCCAGGTCGCGGGCAGCTTGTGCTACCGATACCTCGCGCTCCCTGACTAGCCTGATCGGCTCAAGCTTGAACCCTCGGCGGAATCTTCGTCTCCGCATGACCCGTTTTCAGCTTCATGAAACACCAAAACCTGATGTCCATCAAACCGGCAGCAGCTCAGAGCGACTCTTCATCGCATGAAACTCATTTTGGCACGAGCAAATTTATGCGTAGGAACAAGTGCTGCATTGCTCAGGAGTAGAGGTGACAAGCAACGCTGCTGTTTCCTTCGCTGCGTAGCTCCGGCGCTATCTCGCTGCAGATCGGCATCACGTGGATGCATCGGGTGTGGAAACGACAACCGGTTGGTGGCCTCTGCGCACTAGGTATTTCGCCGTCGATCGTCTGGTGTACTCGGCTCGCTTCAAGAACAGGATTCGGCACTGGAATTGCCGCCATTAATGCCTTGGTATAAGGATGCTTCGGGCTTGCATACAGCTCATCCCTAGATGCGATCTCCACAATCATACCGAGATACATCACTGCGACCCTCTGACTAACATGGCGGACCACCGCGAGATCATGTGCTACAAAAATGGTAGAAAGACCTAGCTTTTCTTGCAACTCCTGGAACAGATTGACGACCTGCGCTTGGATCGACACATCTAAAGCGGAAACTGGCTCATCGCAGATCAAGAGTCGTGGTTCAACCGCCAGCGCGCGCGCAATGCTTACACGCTGGCGCTGACCGCCGGAAAGTTGATGTGGGTAGCGTTCGATCATGTCAAGCCGAATCCCAACCATCAGCAACAGCTCAAGGACGCGGTCGCGTCGATCGGCTTTGTTGTTATGCAGACGATGGATCTCAAGCGGCTCACTAACGATATCGCCGATCGACATTCGTGGATCAAGCGATCCGAAGGGGTCTTGATAAACCATCTGCATACGGCGCCGAATCGGCCGCATCTCATGCTGGTCGAAGTTCGTTATATCGATACCCTCGAAGGTGATCTTGCCGCTCATGACTGGCAACATCCGCAGTACCGCTAAACCCGTCGTGGATTTTCCGCAGCCGCTCTCCCCAACGAGCCCAAGCGTTTCGCCTTCTCGCACGAAAAACGAAACGCCATCTACTGCCCTCACCGGGTCGGCTTCACGCTGTAGAAATCCGCCACGGGCAGGGAAGTGGACCTTTAACGCCTCGACTTCAAGAATGTTGTCAACCATGGGGCACCATCCAGCACGCGTGTGAATGATCATCGCCGACCTTCATAAGATTTGGGATGTCGCGCCGGCAACGCTCAGCCGCCTCGCTGCAACGCGGATTGAATGCGCACCCCGACGGTAATTGTGCTAGATTGGGTGGCTGTCCGATTATCGGCACAAGCCGCATGCCGGCAGGCTGATCAAGCCGCGGGATCGAGGCCATTAGGCCACGTGTATAGGGATGCATCGGCTGTTCATAGAGATCGCCTGCATTGGCGGTTTCGACGATCTTGCCGCCGTACATTACACAGACACGGTCTGCATACCTCGCGACTACGCCGAGATCGTGCGTGATCAGGATTAATGCCGCCCCGGTTTCGTGTACGAGTTCCTTCAGAAGTCCAAGAATCTGTGCTTGCACCGTAACGTCCAGCGCAGTAGTCGGCTCGTCAGCGATGATCAACTTCGGCTGGCATGCCAACGCCATCGCAATCATGATCCGCTGGCGCATGCCGCCGCTAAACTGATGCGGATTGGTGTTAAGTCGGCCTTGCGCATCAGGCATTCGTACTCGTTCTAGCAACTCCTTTGCTTTCTTGTAGGCCATATTCCACGGCATTCTTTTGTGTAAATTGACGGGCTCCGCTATCTGCAGGCCAATGGTTAGAGATGGATTCAACGACGTCATGGGTTCCTGAAAAATCATGGCTATACGATTGCCGCGCACCGCTCGCATCTCCGCGTCGCTGAGCTTTAGAAGGTCAATGCCTTCAAACACAACCTCTCCAGCGACGATATGACCCGGGGGGTTAGGCACGAGGCGAAGAATTGACAGCGCAGTGATGCTTTTGCCAGATCCGCTCTCACCCACGATTGCGACCGTTTCGCCGGCGCTGACATCAAATGTGATATCGTTGACAGCGGTGAACGCCCCTGCACCACTTCCAAATTGAGTTGTGAGGTTGCGAACCTGAAGAAGAGGTGTACTCGCCAAATCTTTACTCCTAGATACGACAGCAGTGCCTCAAGCACTGCTGTCAATATTAGCCTCTGCCCACCTTCAACACGAACTGCATTTAGTGGCCCATCTTCTTCTTCAAATCCTGGTCAAGCCAGATGCGCGCATAGATTGGACCTGGACGCTCGGCGCCCGCACGTAGCTCGCCCTCATAGCCCTTTACCCACGGCCACCAGGCTGTGAACACGTAAGGCGTTGGCAGCCAGATGTATGGTGCCTTGTCGAGAATATCCGTCGTCATTTCGCGGACCATCACGATGCGCTTACTCTCGTCCCTCTCACGGTAAACCTCATCCATCTTAACGTTGAAGGCGGGATCGTTCCATTGTGAGGGGTTCCAGACCTGACCGGCGACGAAGCTCCTGTGCAACGTTCGCGTAGGATTGGACCGACCGTTGCTCATAAAGTACCCGGCTGCATTAGTCCGCGACGTCATTGCCGATAGGAACGCCGCGTATTCCATCGGTTGGATTTCCATCTTCACACCGATCTGTTCCAGATAGCCCGCGATCAGCGGCAACAGCTCCATGTGACTGGAAGTGCAGGAGCACACCTGCGTTTTGAACGTGAAGCCATTCGGATACCCCGCTTCAGCCAACAGCTTTTTGGCCTTCGCGGGATTAAACTTGAATAGCTCCTGCACACTCACCGGCTGCTTATCGAGACCTTCGTAGTATTCACCAAACTCCTTATATTGCGGGAAACCCAGCATCTCGGCATTGCCTTGGTAGTAAGCCTTGATAATCTCTTCCTTGTTGATCGCCATGTTCATCGCTCGGCGAACACGGACATCGTCGAACGGCTTGGTATCAACACGCATTGCCAAGAATGTTCCGCTGGTAGCTAGCCATCGATTCCATTTGAGACTCGGGGTGCTCTTCTTCAAACTTTCGGCGTCCTCCCAACCAATAGCCTCAAGTATGTCGAGTTTACCGGTCCGCAGTGCTGTTGTTTGAGTCACCGTATCCTTGATGGATCGCAATACGAGTTTGTCAACGTAAGGGAGTTTGAACTGCTTTCCGTTTATCGTCTCGGCATCCCAATAGATCGGGTTCTTCGCGTAAGTAGTGGAGCTTCCGGACAGATAATCTGTCAGCGTAAATGGGCCACTACCATTAACGTTTTTCCAGTTAGCGGCACCTGCATCAACCACCTCCTTAGGGATGATAGCTGAATAGTATCCGTACCCGAACCGGTAAGCCCACTCAGCGTTGTATTCTTTCAAATTGAAAATGACAGTGTACTTGTCCGTCGCTTTCACGCTCGTCACATAGTCATAAATTCCGTCCATCTTCTTCGGACTCGAATTTTGCCGATTGAAGGTGTATTGGATGTCATCAGCGGTGAGTTCGCGCGAGGCCATAACACCAGGCTTATCCGGGAACATCACTCCCTTACGCAAGGTGATTTTGAGCGTAAGAGGATTCTCCCACTCCCATTTCTCCGCAAGCTCTCCACGCATGCTTTTATTTGAAATGAAGGCATCAAGGACCAATGAGTCCTTTCCACCGCGACTCCTCGCCTGAGATATATCAGCCGCAAAGAGCTGCTCGTAGATCTGGCCGGTGTCGTGATTATGTTTCCATTGCCAGTCGTAATTGTCCCAGGAAAGAGCCGGAAGCGCAGTCCAGACGCTTGCGACTTCCAGGGTACCGCCGTATTTCGGAGTTTCCATCGTTTGAGCGATAGCTGTGTTTGCAAAGAGAAGTAAGCCAGTTAGCCCTGCGCCAACCTGCTTACGCCACACTTGGTTTCGCATTTTTTCCTCCTTAAGTTTCTAATATCGTTAACGAGTTCCACTCATCCGCGGGTCCAGCAGATCGCGTAGTGCGTCACCAAACATATTGACGCTAAAGACCACAATCGTCAGGCATATGCCCGGCGCTATCGCCATCCATGGCGCAAGATGCATGTAGTTGCGAGCACTTCCCGTGAGCATACCGCCCCACGTCGGCGTAGGAGGCGGAACGCCCAGCCCTAAAAAAGACAATGCGGACTCTACGAGTATCACCGCGCCAACACGCATCGTGAACAACACAATAATCGGAGGCATGACGTTCGGCAGAATATGACGCCAAATCACACGTGTATTCGATCCACCGATTGACTGAGCGGCATGAATAAAGCTCTGCTCGCGGACTGATAAAACCGCGCTGCGAATGATGCGTGAGCCTGCCACCCCATACAGACAACCAAGTACAAGGATGATTTGGAGCATGCCGGGGCCGACGACCGCCACTACGACGATCAGAATGACGATGTCGGGAAAGCTCATCCATGCATCGACGAAGCGCTGAGCAATCATATCGATCTTGCCACCAAGGTAGCCGGTTATGATGCCAATGACGACAGAGATGATGGTCGCAAGCATTGATGCGGATAGCCCAACAATGATCGACAGCCTCGCGCCATAAAGAACGCGAGAAAATACGTCGCGGCCGAGATGGTCGGTACCGAACCAGAACTGCCAGCTGGGCGGCTTCATCCGATTGCTCGGCATAATCTGGTTGAAGCCATATGGCGCTAACAGGTCAGCGAAGATAGCAGCGAACAGGAAAATTAGGCAGACAACGGCGCCGATCGCACCCAACGGGTTTTCACGGAATAAGCGAACCACAAAAGATCGAAACGTGCTGAGCTTGCGCATAAACTGTGTACCGGAGGAGTTCGAACGATAAGTGATTTCGGTCATCAGCGTGTCCGCACCTTCGGATCAAACCATCCGTAGCTCAAATCGACCAACAAATTGATGATTATGACAGCAACGCCGGTTATCAGAAAAACACCGGTAATCATTGGATAATCCCTGTTGCCAACAGCCTCCAGCAAAAGGAGTCCCATGCCGGGAATTGCGAAAATCTGCTCCATAATGATTGTGCCACCAAACAGTAAGGGAGCCAAAAGACCGATGAGAGTTATGACCGGAATCAATGCATTGCGCAGTGCATGGCGCACCATGATCGTCCTAACCGGCAAACCTTTGGCGTAAGCAGTACGGATATAGTCCTGCCGCAATACCTCCAGCATCATTGTTCGGGTCAGCCGCATGATGAGCGCGGATGACGCCATTGCTAGAATCAGAGCCGGGACCAACAACTGCACCAAGTGTGCAACGGGATCTTGTAATAGTGAGACATAGCTGATTGCTGGCGACCAACCCCACCACAAAGCAGGGAGTACCGCCACCAGCGTACCAATCCAAAAGCCCGGAATAGCGAGTGCCAAGATTGAAACGCTACGGAAAATGTAATCGCCGATCGTGTTCTGACGCAACGCCGCGTAAACCCCAATCGGGACGCCAATTGACAACGAAATGATGAGCGCCATGGCGCCTAATTCAAACGTAACCGGAAGGCGATGGACGACTTCGTCCATAACGGGCGCACCGGTCCAGAGCGAGTTTCCCAAGTTCCCGTGCAACAGAAGCGAGCCGAGCCAGCGAAAGTATTGAATGTATATTGGCTGATCGAGACCAAGCGCCGCTTCCAATTGAGCGCGTGGTAATCCGGACGCACTCCCGTCATTTTGCGACAACATCAGATCAATGACGCTTCCAGGTATGAGCCTAATAGTGAAGAAGACAATCAGGCTGGCAAAGAAGAGCGTGGGAATAAGAGCGAGAATGCGACGCGCGACATATCCCCCTATCACAACTGCACCTCTGCAAGTTTGGAAAGCAAGAAACTTGAGTGACAAATGGCCGCGCACGCTCCAGTAAGCCTCCAGACTGCAAAATCAGCAACCAATGGAACGCTTCGATAGCCTGAAACAGTTTTTCGGGCCCGCATGTCGTATCTCCCATAGCCAACGGGCAGCTGTCGCATCTAAACTCCACCCTCTTATGCGCATGCTGGTGCATGCGCATCCAAAACCATCACACCTGTTGGTGGGCACTCGATAGCCAGTCATGAATAGCATGCGCCATGCAAATTTGGCTCACTCCGATTGGTATCTCCACTTTGGAACGACCAATAATGTGCACGATTGATTGCTATGTCAACTGCGTTGCTTGCAGCTAACCCGGCAGGCGGAAGTTTTAAAGATGAGCCGTAGTAACGTTTATTATCTGCCAGCCCCGCGTCTTGGACCAACTTCGCGACCATGCGGCGCCTTGCCCAATTGCATTAGAAATTTCCAACCGCGGGCTCGCGGATGTTTCAAGGCCTGCCAGTCGCCAAGGGCGGGGGGCAAGATCGCCCGCCGGCACGTCAAAATGCTGATTTAGACAATGGGGACAGAAGCGCTCTACCACCGTCCGTCCCCCACGAAGCCTGAGCCCCGCCACAAGATCTATCCATATTTGCTACGCAGCATGGTGATCACGCGTCCAAACCAAGTTTGGGCGATGGACGTCACCTATATCCGATGGCGCGTGGCTTCATGTATCTCGCTGTCGTTGCTTGACTGGGCAACCCGTCGGGTTCTTGCGCGGCGGCTATCGATCACGATGGAATCGGCATTCTACGTCGAGATTCTAGAGAATGCTTTGGAGCGTCATGGCAGGCCGGAAATATTCAAACATCGACCAGGGTTCGCAGGTGCGACCTTCACCGGTGTGCTGGCCAGCAACGGCGTTGGCACCAGCATGGACGGTAAGAGGGCTTAGCCGGATAATGTGTTTGTCGAACGGCTGTGGTGCGGCCTCGAGTACGAGGGGCATATTGTGAGCCTACGCAGCGTCAGCGAGACGCTTAACTCGATCGGCCACTATCTCGACTAACAGCCGCGGTAGTACGCCGGATTAAGCCGACTTCATTCCGCCGCTGCTCCGCACGGCAGCCTAACGTCGGCAGAGACTCCACTTGTCGATGCGGAGCTTCTGTTCAGATAGCCGGAAACAGCTCATACACATGCGGGAGCGCGCGATCGACCTGAAACATCACGGCGGTAAATCGTCACTGATGGCGACACCGAGCGTTGGGAACATTAGCCTTATTTGAACCAATCCTTCCGATGCAAGCTGAGCATCGCCATTCATGACCGACGTTTAACCAAAAAAATGAGCCAGCCGTTATTTTCGGCAAGCTCAGTTTGGAAGGTTCACATAAACCATCGTAGCGTTGCTGGTTTAGTCGTCTAGGGACTCAACTTGGGGCCCCTACATCGCATTCGTAACCCAAGCCTAAAAGCGACGAGGACACCCTATCCGCTGCTCACCTGTGCGACAGCAGGTTGTCAGACTTTTTGACCGAACATGTTTTTCCAAGATTCCGTGCCCGGTTTTGCATCCCACTTCTTCGTGTCGGACATAACAGCGAGCCCCTCCTGCACCGCAGGACGCACCTTTATGGCATCGAACCACCGCTTGAGATTAGGATAGGAGTCCAGCTCCTGCCCCTGCCACCGGTAGGGACGAATCCAAGGAAAAGTCGCAATATCCGCGATCGAGTAGTCGCCGGCGAGATATTCACGATCGGCCAAGCGACGATCAATCACGCCGTACAGTCTGGCGGCCTCTTTCGTGTAACGCTCGACCGCATACGGTATTTGCTCCGGCGCATAGCGCCGAAAATGATGTGCTTGACCGAGCATCGGCCCGACACCACCCATCTGAAACATCAACCATTGAACCACTTCCATTCGTGCTCGCGGCTCTGCAGGAAGCAGCTTGCCGGTCTTTTCGGCAAGATAGAGAAGGATCGCCCCCGTTTCGAAAATCGGAAGCGCTTGTCCTCCAGGTCCATCATGATCGATGATGGCTGGAATCTTGTTGTTCGGGCTGATCTTGAGGAACTCCGCGCCGAACTGATCGCCCTTAGTGATGTCGATCGGCAGAACACGATAATGCAGGCCAAGTTCGGCCAGCATTATCGTGACCTTGTATCCATTCGGCGTCGTCCAGAAATAGAGATCAATCATACGAACTTCCTGTGAAACAATCGAATGGATAGCGTTGTGCGGATTAGGCATTAGGCCTGTCGAAGAGAATGCCGGGGTTGAGCACCCAGTTCGGATCGACCTCCCGCTTGCTCGCCTTCATCATGCGAATGAAGCCCGGATCGATCTCCTTGTCGTACCAAGGACGGAAACTACGGCCCACGGAATGGTGGTGAGTAATCGTCGCGCCAAACTCAATCAGAGTATCTGAAGCAACCTTGGACAGGGCTTGATAATGATCAATGTTCTTTTCATGGCTAGACGGAGCCATGACCGAGTAATACGGCGCAGGTCCATCTGGATAGAGAAACGAGAAGCGCCGGCAAACAATGCCCCCGCCACAGATTCTTTTCTGAGCTTCAGCCACTCGACGCAATATTTCGGTATCGAGCGCTTCGAACTTGTCCCAAGTATAGGCCGTCTCGAAGGTGAAACCGACAATCCCCATCGCCATGCGGGTGTGCATCAAATACGGAAGGTATCGGAACTGATTGCGCCAACTCCCCTGTGCACCCGAACGACTGGTTTCGAGTGCCTCGCCACCGGATCCGGCCTTTTGCTTCACCGTGCCGCCAAAGTCTCGGCAAATTTCTAGAGACCGTTCCAGCCACGCATCGACCGGATGATCCGCCGACTCATAACCGATCAAGAGCATTGACTCGGTGCCATCGCCAGCTCCGTAGAAGAGAGAATCCTGCTCATCGAGATAACGGCAGTTTGCAGGATACAGCCCCGCCTGGGTGATCTGGCGAACGGCCTTTGCCCCCTCATAAAAGGTCTTGAAGGAGACAGAAGCATTGGCACGAAAGACCACCCGACCCTGCAGACGCATCCACGCCTCTGTGATGATACCGAGGGTTCCTTCCGAACCAATAAAGGCGCGGTCAGGATTCGGGCCGGCGCCGGATCCCGGCAAACGGCGGTTCTCAATGGTGCCGGTCGGCGTTACAACGCGCAGACTTTCCACCATATCGTCGATGTGGGTCAAGTGGGTCGCATAATGCCCCGAGGAGCGCGTGGCGATCCAACCGCCGAGGGTCGAGAACTCCCAGGATTGCGGAACATGGCGCAACGTGAGCCCGTGTGGCTTCAACTGCGCTTCAAGCGACGGACCGAACGTGCCGCCTTGAATGCGAGCGGCCCGTGAAATCGGATCCACCTCAAGCACCTGGTTTAGATTCTCAAGATCGATAGTGACTACACCCTTGTAACGACTGTCATCTGGGGGAGTGATACCGCCCGTGACGCTTGATCCGCCACCGAAAGGCACGGCCGCGTACCCATTTTCGCCGCACCAGTCGAGAACGGCCGCAATATCCTTTTCGTCGCGAGGATACGCAACGATGTCCGGCGGGTTCGGAAATCGCCGCTTGTAGACCATCGCCAGATCGTGAAAGCTCTTGCCGTACGTGTGAGCAACGCGCTCCCATTTTTCGGTTGTGCAAAAACTCGCCAAAGAGGCGGGTGGCTGAATCCGCGGAGCACGAAGCTCAATTTCGTCAAGAGTCGGATCGGTGAGAATCGTGAAATCGGTCATTCCTAACCGTTTTGCAACTCGCTGCTGCATGGCAAGAACTTCAGACTGCGGGATATCCTGGCCTTCGTAACCCCACCCCCAGAATTTCCTGCGTTGTCCCTTGGGTGCACTTATGGGTACGTTCACGTTCGCTTCTCCTCAATTCATAAGCTGCTGGCAGCAACTTTTTGCGTTTACTTACGAGCAGGGCTCGCGAAAGGCTTGACTGTTCTCTGCGCTCGCCTTCCAAATTGGTACTACCACCATAAAGTAGCGAGGCTGACTGTCAAGAGCACTTTCGGTATTAATCGACAATTTCCGACCTTGATGTGGCTATCATTGGAAGAACCTTCATCCGCGCAAAAAGGCTTGCAACGTAAAGGCGACCTGCTGATCACTAAACTTAGAGTTCTTCATCAGTCGGACTCCCTTCAGTATCAGCCTAACCGGAAAATTTATTCAGCTTGGTCTAAACTTATCAACGCAGATCACGCCCCTTAGCTGAAGCGGTCCTTCATGGCACCGGGCAAGGGACCGCCAGTAGCCCAATCAAGCAACTCCACGGTGTGAACTATCGGAATAGCCGTCCCGGCACCGATCTGTGTCATGCACCCAAGATTCCCGCTCGCGATGATCTGCGGCCTTATCTTTTCGATGTTCGCTACCTTGCGTGACCGGAGTCGGTTTGCAATCTCGGGCTGCAGAATATTGTAGGTCCCCGCCGAACCGCAACAGATATGGCTTTCAGAAACGTCCTTCACGACAAATCCCATCTGCGTCAGAAGGGACTTCGGCTGATCCGCGATGCGCTGACCGTGCTGCATCGAGCACGCCGAATGATACGCGACGATCTGCCCCGTAGTCCTAACGGGCTCCTGGAGCTGAAGTTTATGGAGATACTCCGAGATATCCTGCGCGAGTGCGGAAATGCGCGCAGCCTTACGGGCGTATGCCTTGTCCTCGCGAAGCATGTATCCATAATCTTTGATGGTCGTTCCGCAGCCTGACGCTGTGATAATGATGGCATCGAGCCCGCTCTCGTCAAGCTCCCGTGTCCAGGCATCGACGTTGCGCCGGGCTGCCTCCAGCGCCGATTCCTCGTAACCCATATGATGTACGAGAGCCCCACAACATCCCTCATCGCGCGGGCTTGTCACCTCGATGCCATGACGATTCAGCAGCCGGATCGCAGCGTCGTTGATGTTCGGGTCGATGACCTGCTGGGCGCAGCCCGTCAATATTGCGACCCTGCCGCGCCTATCTTGCGCGACCAATTCCTGGGGAGCGGACCTCCGTGGTTTTAGAGCCGGAGCAAGATCGAGCATGGCGGAGAACTGCGCGCCGCCCGGAAGCCCAGCGAGCCATTTCCTCATCGGCCTGACCGCGGCCGCCGACAATAGCGCCAATCTCAGTCGTTTCGGATTCGGCAGCACCGCCGCCAGCATGCCCCGCAGAACACGATCGACCAAAGGGCGCTTGTAGGTCTTCGCAATGTGGGCCCGCGCATGATCCACCAGATGCATATAGTGCACCCCGGACGGACATGTGGTCATGCAGGAGAGACAGGACAGGCAGCGATCCACATGTTTGACGACCTTCTCGCTCGCCGGCTTCTCATTCTCGAACATATTCTTGATGAGGTAGATTCGCCCGCGCGGACTGTCGAGTTCGTCTCCCAGCAGCAGGTAGGTCGGGCATGTGGCAATACAAAAACCGCAATGGACGCAGGCGCGAAGAATCTTCTCCGACTCGTTCATGTGCGGCTCGGCGAGCGCCGTCAGCGAGAAGTTCGTTTGCATGGGATTCCGATCTTCGCTTCAAATGCCCGAGTACATTCTTCCGAAATTAAGGATACGGTCAGGATCAAACGCAAACTTGATCCTTCGAGTCAGTTCTGCGAGCGAAGGTGGAAGCGGCTCAAATATATCCACCTTATTTCGAATCTCCGGCGTTGCGCGCAAAAGCGTCGCGTGGCCGCCGAGGCCTCGCATTGCATCCCGGATCACCTTGGAGCCCGCATCCTCTGACGCGTTAACAGCGAGCCAAACTAAGCCGCCGCCCCAGTCATAGAAATGACGCACATCGAGTATCCGCTTGATACAGGCAACAATACCGGCTGCTTTCGACGGGGCCAGCGAGAGCCGCCATATGGCACTGTCTTCAGGATCCGCCAGCCATCGCGCATCCCGCACATCAGACCAAATATCTGTGCCCACCTCCCCTTCCAGCACATCTACCTTTCCATATGGCCGCCAAAGCTTGGCGATCTCGCCGCAACGATACGCCACGGAAGGCGCGAACCCCTCGATGCGGACAATGGTCATGGGGTCCAACACCACGCCCTTCGGCAGATGCGCTGCAGCGGAAACGGAAAATGGAGATCCCAGAGCCGTCGTCAATGCGGCGATTGCCGTCGCATCACTCAACCCGCACAGCACCAGCGAGGACGCGATTTCCGGTTTTGGCAAAACCTTGAAAGTAACCTCGCTGAACACACCGAGCGTACCCCACGCCCCACAACTGAGCTTTACAAGATCGAGACCGGTGACGTTCTTCATGACCCGTCCACCCGATTTCACGATATCGCCGCGGCCATTTACCAGCCGGATACCAATCAAACTGTCACGGCAGGCTCCTGCCATGATACGTCGCGGGCCAGAAACGTTTCCCGCTGCAATTCCGCCGATCGTCGGCTCATTGCTCCCACCGAGAAGCAGCCGATAGTCCATCGGCTCGAACGGCAGCATTTGATTCTGCGTTGCAAGTGCCTCGTTGATCTCGGACAACCGTGTTCCAGGAAGAGCTCCGATCACCAACTCCGTCGGCTCATACATCGATACTCCCTGCATGCGCTGCGTTGTAACAGACATTGCATACCCATTCGGCCGGCCGATACCCGACTTGCTACCCGCACCGCTGACAATCAACGGCATTTTTTCCGTCGCTGCCATCCTGATCGATTGAGACAGGTTCTTTTCGTCGCGCGGCTTCAGATCTCCTGACATTGCCCATCTCGTCCAGCGTTACATTTGATTTTTGTTTCGGCAGTCAATGGGAAACACCTTTTCCGTGTTGAGCAGCCATTTTGAATCGAACGCTGCACGCACGCGTATTTGTTGGGTAAGATCGATCTCACTGAATTGGTGACGCATTAAATCGCGCTTCTCAAGACCGACGCCGTGTTCGCCGGTGAGACAACCACCGACTTCAACGCAAAGCTTGAGGATATCGTTGCCCGCGGCCTCTGCTTTCGACTGCTCCGCCGGATCGTTCGCGTTATAGAGAATGAGAGGATGCATGTTTCCATCGCCGGCATGGAAGACATTGGCTACACGCAATCCATAGCGCTTCACGATCTCGGTGATCTGTGCGAGCACGTAGGATAACTTGCCCGTCGGCACGGTTCCGTCCATGCACAAGTAGTCCGCAACGCGCCCAGTCGCACCAAACGCTGACTTCCGCCCCTTCCAGATCGCCGCGGTTTCAATCGCGGATTTGCTCTCCCGTATCGTCTGCACGCCATTGGCTCGCGCAATGGAAATAATACGGTCAAGCGTCGCGTCCATTTCTGCTTTCGAGCCCTCCACTTCGATGATCAGAAGAGCTTCCGCGTCGAGAGGATACCCGGTCTTGGAAAAAGCCTCGCATATCTCGATCGCAGCTCTGTCCATGTATTCGATTGCAACCGGAATGATTCCGGCGGCGATAATTTCTGCAACTGTGTTGGCGGCTCCCTCGCATGAGGGGAATCCAAACAGAACGGGACGTGCGGCTTCGGCCGATCTCAGTATCCGGACGGTAGCCTCGGTCACGATCCCGAGTTGACCTTCAGACCCCACCACAACACCCAGTAGATCCAGGCCACCGCTATCGAGACCATTTCCACCTAGATCGATGATCGTTCCATCGATCAGAACCATTCTGACGCTGAGAAGATTGTTTGTCGTAACGCCGTATTTCAGGCAATGCGCACCGCCCGAGTTATTGGCGATATTGCCGCCAATGGTACAAGCAAGCTGGGATGACGGGTCTGGCGCGTAGAAAAAGCCTCTGTCCGCCACTGCGGACGTTATGCTTAGGTTGGTAACGCCCGCTTCGACCCGAATAAAGCGATCATCGTAGTTGATCTCGAGCACGCGGCTCATTCTTGAGAGCCCAAGCACGATCGCGTCCTCCGTCGGAATAGCCCCTCCCGCAAGGGAGGTGCCTGCACCGCGTGGCACGACCTTCACGTCATTGTCGTGGCAAAACTTGAGAACGGAGCGTACTTCATCCGTCGAGATCGGCAATACAACGGCTAGTGGCATCTTACGATAGGCCGCGAGCGCGTCGGTCTCATACGCCCTACATTCATCTCTATCCGTGATAAGGCCATCGGACGAAACCAAACTTGCCAAACGCTCGACGATTTCATCGCGACGTTTGAGAACTGTTTTGTCTGGTTCAGAAAATGCGATAGCACTCATAAACACCTCTTACATCGCGACATTTCCGATGAGGCTTCAATCTTCAGCGTGGGAAACGTTGGCCTCGCCTAAGGTAACGTTCATGATCTTAGCGGTCCGCCGCGTTCGTTAGGCAGGTGCCATCCACAGCAATGACAGCAAGCCTCTCTTGAAACTTAGGTTTTGGCACATCGAGGTAGCCGAATTCGCCGAGGATGATGAAATCCAATCCGCACGCTGCCTTGGCGACCAACGACCAAGCCATTGCGAGCGAGCGCAAGGGTGCAACGGGCGACTATTTCACAGAAGAGAACGCCGTGGGCTGCAGGAACTGATTGACGATGTTGTCGACGATCTGACCGTCCTTCTCACTCTCGGCTCGAGCTGAGGCCCATACGGGATCGGTGGCGAAAGCCGTCCACTTCTTCTCACGTTCAGCCATCGAACCCCATGCCAGGAAATAGGTCAGTTCTTGATTCGATGTTCCGACTAGCGTGGTAAAAAACCCCGCCGGCCTGATGCCATGCTTCTCCCACAGCTTAAGCGTAGTGGTCTCGAAACGCTTGAGCAACTCAGGCAAACGCCCTGGTACACAGCGATAGACGCGCATCTCGTAAATCAAGCGAATGCTCCTCTTTCTTCAGTATCGTTATGATCGATCTGTTCCGACCTCAATCGTCATCGTCCTGCCTCCAGGAAGCAGCTTGCCGGTCTTTTCCGCAAGGTAGTGAAGGATCGCCCCCGTTTCAAAAATCGGAAACCCTCGTCTTACAGGTCCATCATGATCGATGATGGCTGGTATCCTATTGTTCGGGCTGATTTTCGGAAATTCCGGACGAAATTGATCGTCCTTAGTGATGTCAATCAGCAGAACACAATAATGCAGGCCGAGTTCGGCCAGCATTATCGTGACCTTGTATCCATTCGGCGTGGTCCAGAAGTCAAAGATCGATTATAGCGGCAACTTCATTTGATTGATCCGAATGACATGACAGGTAGATTACGACGCCGGTCTGTCGAAAAGAATGCCAGGGTTGAGCACCCAGTTCGGATCGACCTCCCGCTTGCTCGCCTTCATCATGCGGATGAAGCCCGGATCGATTTCCTTGTCGTACCAAGGCCGGAAGCTGCGTCCGACGGCATGATGGTGCGTGATGGTGGCACCAAGCTCCAGCAGGGCGTCCGAAGCGACCTTGTTCAGCGCCGCATAATGTTCGAGGTTCTTCTCATGGGAAGACGGAGCCATAATTGAGTAATACGGCGCGGGTCCATCTGGATAAAGGAACGAGAAGCGCCGGCAAACAATGCCCCCGCCACAGATTCTTTTCTGAGCTTCAGCCACTCGACGCATAATCTCGGTATCGAGCGATTCGAACTTGTCCCAAGTATAGGCCGTCTCGAAGGTGAAGCTGACGATACCCATCGCCGCACGCACATGCATGAGATACGGAAGATATCGGAACTGATTGCGCCAACTCCCCTGCGCACCCGAGCGACTGGTTTCGAGGGCCTCGCCACCGGATCCGGCCTTTTGCTTCACCGTGCCACCAAAGTCTCGGCAAATCTCTAGAGACCGTTCCAACCACGCATCGACCGGATGATCCGCCGACTCATAACCGATCAAGAGCATAGACTCGGTGCCATCGCCAGCTCCATAGAAGAAAGCATCCTTCTCATCCAGGTACCTGCAGTTTGCAGGATAGAGACCTGCCTGGGTGATCTGGCGAACGGCCTTTGCCCCCTCGTAAAAGGTCTTGAAGGAGACAGAAGCATTGGCACGAAAGACCACCCGACCCTGCAGACGCATCCACGCCTCTGTGATGATACCGAGGGTTCCTTCCGAACCAATAAAGGCGCGGTCAGGATTCGGGCCGGCGCCGGATCCCGGCAAACGGCGGTTCTCAATGGTGCCGGTCGGCGTCACAACGCGCAGACTTTCCACCATATCGTCGATGTGCGTCAGGTGGGTCGCATAATGCCCGGAGGAGCGCGTGGCGATCCAACCGCCGAGGGTCGAAAACTCCCAAGATTGGGGAATATGGCGTAACGTGAACCCGTGCGGCTTCAACTGCGCCTCAAGCGACGGACCGAACGTGCCGCCTTGAATGCGAGCGGCGCGTGAAATCGGATCCACCTCAAGCACCTGGTTAAAATTCTCAAGGTCAATCGTCACGATTCCTTTGTAGCGACCGTCATCCGGCGGATTGATACCGCCTGTGACACTCGATCCGCCACCGAAAGGCACGGCCGCGTACCCATTTTCGCCGCACCAGTCGAGAACGGCCGCAATATCCTTTTCGTCGCGAGGATACGCCACGATGTCCGGCGGATTCGGATACTTGCGCTTGTAGATCATTGCCAGGTCGCGGAAGCTCTTGCCGTACGTGTGAGCAACGCGATCCCATTTTTCGGTTGTGCAAAAACTCGCCAAAGAGGCGGGTGGCTGAATCCGCGGAGCACGAAGCTCAATTTCGTCAAGAGTCGGATCTGTGAGAATCGTGAAGTCGGTCATCCCGAGGCGCTTCGCAACCCGCTCGTGCATCGAATCGACTTCAGACTGCGGGATATCCTGGCCTTCGTAGCCCCAGCTCCAGAACTTCCTGCGCCCCTTTGGCGCGCTTATCGGTGCATTCATTGCTTCGCTCCTTGCTTCTCGCTCGTGTTAAACTAGAAAGCCACCCGAACTGATTCATCTTCCCGACACTCGGGAAAGAAACCTACGGTAGCCTACCGATCCTTCCAAATTGGTCTTACCAAAAAGACCCAAACGATGCTTTTTGTCAAGCGCATACTCAATGGCTGCTCGATTTCATCATCGCCGTAGACCACCATTGCAGTGGCTGGGCCCGCGTTTCGTTGATGCGGACACAGCCAAGCGAGCCCGCAGATTCAGGCTTCTGAACATCTTCAGAGTTTGATTTCGCGAGGGAATCTCGCGCCTCTTTCGAGGCCAAGCGATTGCCGGCGTGAGGCTAACCGTTCATTTGAGTTATGAACTTGGTGTTCAAGTAGGCCTCCATGGCTTCGATCCCTCCCTCCGAGCCATAACCGGAGTCCTTGATGCCCCCAAACGGCGTTTCAGGTAGCGCAAGGCCATGATGGTTCACCGACATCATTCCGCTTTCGACTCCCGTGCTGATGGCAGCAATGACGGAAGCCGATTTGGTGTAGGCATAGGCAGCGAGGCCAAATGGAAGACGATTTGCCTCCGCTATGGCCTCATCCAGATCAGAGAAGGCGCTGATCGGGGCGACGGGGCCGAAGGGCTCTTCGTTCATGATGCGCGCGTTCAGCGAGACATCCGTAAGAACTGTCGGCTCGAAGAAGAATCCCTCGTTTCTGATTCTCTTTCCGCCCGCTCTGACGCGTCCGCCGCGCGAGATAGCGTCGGCGATAAAGGCCTCCATCGCCTCTATGCGGCGATGATTGGCCAGCGGACCCATCTGGCTCGCTGCATCAAGACCGTCGCCAACGACCAGATTCTTCGCAGCCGACGTGAAGTGATCGACGAACTCCTCGTAGACGCTTTTGTGCACGATGAAACGCGTGGGCGAGACGCAAACTTGGCCGGCGTTCCTGAACTTCGCTGCAGACAGCAGTCTGGCTGACTCCTTCACGTCCGCATCGCCGAACACGAGCGCCGGCGCATGGCCTCCCAATTCCATCGTCACACGCTTCATATGGCTTCCCGCCAGAGCGGCAAGCTGCTTGCCGACCTGGGTCGAGCCGGTGAAGGAAATCTTGCGAATGAGCGGGTGAGCGATCAGATAGGAAGATACCTCAGCGGGCACGCCGAAAACCAGATTGAGCACGCCGGGTGGCAGACCGGCATCGGCGTAGGCCTGCACCAGAGCAGCGCAACTGGCCGGTGTCTCCTCTGGCCCCTTGAGAATCACGGAGCAACCAGCCGCGATTGCAGCAGAGATCTTGCGGACGGCCTGATTGATCGGAAAATTCCACGGCGTGAACGCCGCCACCGGCCCGACCGGCTCCTTGATCACGAATTGCTGCACCCCCTCAGAACGCGAAGGAATAGCGCGGCCGTAGGATCGACGAGCTTCCTCGGCAAACCAGTCGATGATGTCCGCGCCGAGCAGCACCTCCAGCTTCGCTTCCGCCAGGGGCTTTCCCTGCTCGAGCGTAAGAATGCGAGCGATTTCACCGGACCGCTCGCGCAGCTTTTCGGCAGCCGACCGCATGAGCTTGTAGCGGTCGAACGCCGACGTCTTGCGCCATATACTGAAGCCGCGTGATGCGGCATCCAACGCGCGATCAAGGTCGTCAATAGAAGCGTGCGGAACACACCCAATCGCAAGCCCGGTCGCTGGATTCAGCACGGCCCCAGTTTTGCCTTGCGACCCGTCGCACCAGGCCCCGTCGATGAACATTTTGACGTCCGGATAGGTCCGTTCCTGCTTCATGGCGATGTCCATTGGCCTTCGATGGGGATTAAACGATTTGGAATGACTAGACCGAAAGCGCCGACGCTTCAGCGTACTTCTTCAAATCATGCTTTCTGATCTTGCCGTTTGGCGCGACCGGCAGCTGCTGCATCACGATGATCTGCTGAGGCTTCTTGTATCTGGCCAACTGTCCCTCGATGAACGTGAACAGGTCGTTGGTCTCGACGGAACCTCCAGGAACCGGCTGCACAAAGGCTATGATCTCCTCATTGCCCTCAACCGATCGTCCAACGACGGCAGAGTTGAGAACCGTCGGATGCGTGTTGAGAACCGCTTCGATCTCAGGCGGGTACACATTGAACCCCGAGCGAATGATCAATTCCTTTGATCGGCCTTGGACGATCAATTCGCCGCTCGTATTGCGGCTGACAATATCGCCGGTCTTCAAATAGCCCTGCTCATCGATAACCTCTGCGGTAAGCTCCGGCTGGCCATAATAGCCAAGCATGACATTTGGTCCTCGCACGAGAAGTTCTCCCGGCAAACCCTCTTCAACCTCATGACCGTCCGCTCCGACAATCTTGATCTCGACTCCTGGGATGGGGGGACCAATGTTGACTTCGTCTCTGCCCATTGCGTACTGCGTCCGGCTGATCGTGGGCGACGTTTCGGTGAGACCATAACCATTGTGGAGAACCACCCCGAACACACGTTCGACGTTCTGGCGCAATGAAAGGTCCAGCGGAGCGGTACCACTATAAACATATCGGAGCCTGTTCGGTGTGAGCTGAAGGCCAGCTTGATCGACGTGAGCGACGATACGCGACAGCAACGCTGGTACGGTGGCAAAAATCGTAAGCGCCCCGTCGGCGATGGCATCGATCGCCTGCGCAAGTGCGAATCTTGGCATGATTCTCAGATGCGCACCCGCAAAAAGCATGCCCTGCAAGAGCGTAAGCCCATACGAATGGGAAATCGGCATCACGCACAGCGAGACGTCGTCCGAACGAATTGTATCGGTTCTTTTGCCGCGGCACGCGACAAACGCAAGGCTGCGATGACTAAGCATCACTCCTTTTGGGCGCCCGGTGGTGCCCGTCTTATAGATAACAACGGCAACCTGCCGTGAGGAATCCCGATGAACCCTTTCCGCGACAGAATCTGCATCAAGCCTTCCGATTTTCATCTCACCTATCCCGATGAACGACTCGATATCGGCACGCCGGCGACATGCATGAGCATCTGCCTCAGGTGAAATAGCATGAGTATAGAACACACGCCGCGGTTGGCAGTCGTTCTCGATCAAGTCCAACTCATGCTGACTGAGCCGCGCGTTTGTGACGACCGCCCATGCGTCGATTCGACTCAACGCATACAGCAATACGATTGCCGCGATTGAATTTTCACACACGATCATGACTCGATCGCCCGGACGAATACCGAGCCGGCTCATTTCAATGGCAACAAGCTCGACCGTGTCGATCAGACGGCGATAAGACCATACGACACCATGTTCGTCGGTAAACGCAACGCGAGAAACGTCCCCCCTTGCACCCTCATCAAGTATCTCGTGAATGCGGGGCGGCAGGTTTGATATCAAATCCATTTTCGCCGATCCATCTTCCCGGTCAGGGCTGAAACTCAACAACCGGCATCCGCGTCGCGATGAAAATTCGTCATAGCGGGATGCGCGTTCGCCATCATTGAAATTATTCGCCGTATTGGTAATACCAATTTGGTATATTTAACTAAGTCCTGTCAACCCGTATTTGACAAGTCCGCGCCGATCCGCAGATTTCTGACGTCCGGTATGTCAGGGCGGAAAGACAGTTCTGAGCTGCCTATTCCGCCGCTTGGCGAACGTGACGCTGCGTCGGCGTGCGCATGGTCACGAGTTCCTCCGCAGAGGTGGGGTGCAGCGCCATGGTGGCGTCGAAATCAGCCTTGGTCGCCTTCATCTTAACAGCGATGGCAACAGCCTGAACGATCTCGGCGGCTTCCGGCCCGACAATGTGACACCCGATAACGCGATCGGATGTTCCATCCACGATCAGCTTCATCAGGACGCGAGCTCCGCTACCCGACAGTGTTGCCTTGATCGGCCTGAAATCGGTCTTGTAGATGTCCACGTGAGTGAACCGCGCCCTCGCCTCGGCTTCGGTCAGCCCGACCGTTCCTACCTGCGGCTGTGAGAACACCGCAGTCGAAATATCGAGATGATCGACGCGTACTGGACGCTTGCCAAACACCGTATCGGCGAAGGCATGTCCTTCGCGGATCGCAACCGGCGTGAGATTGATCCGGTTGGTGACGTCGCCCACCGCATAGATGTGCGACACATTGCTTTGTGAGAAGCTGTCGACGGCGATGCCGCCATTGGTCGGACCGAGCGCCACGCCGGCCTTCTCGAGCCCGAGACCCTTGACGTTCGGATGACGGCCGATGGCGAACAGCACCTGATCGGCCGCGATGCGCGATCCTTCCGACAGATACGCGGTGAAGACCTCGCCGTGCTTCTCGATCTTGCTCACCGTGCAGCCGGTGAGAATGGTGATACCCGCCTTCTCGACCTCTCCGCGCACATGCGCGCGGACGTCCTCGTCGAACCCCCGCAGAATGTTGTCGCCGCGATAGACCAGCGTCACGTCGGAGCCGAGGCCGGCGAAGATGCAGGCACACTCCAGCGCGATGTAGCCGCCACCCTGGATCACGATGCGTTTCGGGAATGTCGGCAGGTGGAAGACCTCGTTCGACGAGATGACGTGCTCGATGCCCGGAATGGCCGCGCCGTGGCTCGGCGCGCTTCCGGTGGCGACCAGGATGTATCTCGCCCGCACCGTTTCGCCGGTCGAAAGGCGCAGCGTATACGCATCCTCGAACACCGCACGAGCCTTGACGACCCGCGCCCCGGCCTTCTCGGCATTGGCCGTATAGGCGGCCTCCAATCGTGCGATTTCCTTATCCTTGTTGGCGACCAGCACCGGCCAGTCGAACGTCGCGGAGGGGATGCTCCATCCGAAACCCGCAGCGTCGCTGATTTCCTCACGGACGTGCGAGGCGTAGACGAACAGCTTCTTCGGCACGCAACCGCGGATCACGCAGGTGCCGCCCATGCGATACTCTTCGGCAAGCATAACCTTGGCACCGTAACTGGCCGCGATCCGCGCGGCGCGAACGCCACCCGAACCGCCGCCGATCACAAACAGATCGACATCAAAATCAGACATACCAGTGCGCGCTCTTTTCGGTCGTACCTATTTGGTATACCAATCTTATATAACCAGTACGCCGGAATCAAGCGATCGACCGTGCGAAGACGTAATTAGCAGAGCGTTATTATCCTGCGGATCGGGATTCGCGCAAAGTAACTGCAACATCATCAACTATCGACTAGAGTGAACATCACTCAGATTGGTGGCTATCTGCAGGCACCCGGGTGCGCGGCGGCTTAGCAGACGGGCTTCCCTGGACGCAGGCTAGAAAGAGTAAACGCAATGACAGAACGAAATCGAACCAACAATCCTGAGCCTCCCTCGAACACCATCGGAAAAATCCTCTCGTTCATCCGCGAGCGCCACTATCAGCCCGCTGAACGTCTACCGTCCGAACGAGACTTCGCAGAGAAGTTCGACACAAGTCGCGGCGCTGTCCGTGAGGCGCTGGCTGCTCTCGAAGCCATGCGTGTCATCGAGAGACGGCCAAACTCTGGCATATACCTGCGAAATTCAAACGAAAGCAGCATCGAGGCTCTCGTCCTTTATGCCGAGTCAGGCCTTCTTTTCCAGTCAAACGAAATCGCCGATGTCTTCGAGGTGCGACGCATGCTCGAAGTGCAGGCCGCCAGATTGGCCTGCACTCGTAGGACATCTGCCAACATCTGCGATCTTCGCACCATTCTGAACGACACCGAGAAGCGCCTCTCCAGAAAGCAGACGATCGAGCTTGAAGATGAAGCATTTCACCTGGCCATCTTTGCCGCCACCAAAAATGATATCCTGCTCCGCGTCGTAAAATCATTCTATGAACTATCCAGACAACGCCGCCGCATCTATTTTTCCGATCGCAACCGCGGTCGCAGCTCCTATGAAGATCACTGCAAGATTCTTGATGCCATTGAGGGGCGTCGCGTCGGTCAGGCAGAACAGAAAATGAATGAGCACCTGTCCCAGACCATAGAAACTTGGGAGACGCTGTTGGGAGAGCCAAAAATACTCGCAAGACGATAGGCTCTCGTCAAAAGATCCCATCCGAGCGAACCGCTCGAATCCTTCGTGGCGCGGCCGGATACAGAACTGATCCCTTGCCAGGGCGGCATCTAGGCTCATCTGCGGACTCCCCGGAGAAACAATAGGGATTTTGACATTCGCGCTTTAGTCGGGCGCTGTCATCTATCCTACCTCATGATGCGACCATAAGATGCCGCAAGCCCGTATGAGAGCTCGCGGACCGACTCCATATCAGAGCTGCGTGCTTGGAAGCCGGGTGAGTCTATCGGGTTATGCCGATCCCGTCTCATCGACTGTTGCGCCGTACCTGCCTTCGCCCTTTACTCCATCGACAACCTCGCGTTGCGACGCTGCTTATGCGGCGGCCTCGGCGGGAGCTCGGTAAACTTCGTTAAGCGCGAACAATGCTCACACCGTGCGCGCCTATTTGTTTGCTAGCGCAGTGATAACCAGCATTCGCGCCTTGTTGTAGATCGTCTTCTGCGGATCCTGCGCATCTGCGCCTTCGACAACAAAAAACAGTCATTGCAACGCCTCCGCGCGCCGCTAATGAACCAGTTATCCTTTCAATCCGCGAGAAAATATATGTGTCCTGGGCCTAGAATACCACCTACCCTTTAAGGGCGCCTGCCGTAAGTCCTGCGACGAAGTAGCGGTAGCAGAACGTAAAGATGACAAACAGCGGCAGCGCTATGAGCGATGCGCCGGCAAGGATCTCGCCCCAACGCAGATCCTGTGCCCCCAACATCGACGCCAAGGCGACAGGAAGCGTCTTGTTCTGATCGCTCATGATCAGGATGAGAGCGAACACGTAGTCGGCCCAGGAAAGCAGGAACGAGAAGATACCGACCGTAATCAGACCCGGTGCGGAAAGCGGCAAGACAACCTTGAGGAACGCACTGAACTGCGAGCACCCATCGACCATTGCTGCTTCTTCCAGGTCAAATGGCACCGACTTGAAAAAGCCCCACAGAAGCCAGACGCCCAACGGGAGTGATATTGCGAGATGAGCAATCAGCAGACCCCACAGGCTGTCGGAAAGCCCGACCATGCGGAACAAAGCTGACATTGGAATGACCAGCATCAACGGCGGGAACATATAGGCAAACAACATGGACGCGACTAATGTTGTCTTGCCGCGGAACCGCAGCCGCGTCGCGCCGTAGGCAATGAACGCCGAAAGCGTTGTAGCAACGATGATCGTTGCCATCGCCATCAGGGCGCTGTTGAAAAAATTGGTCGTGTAATTCGTAAGCTCCAGTAGGGATCTGTAGGAAGCGAGATCTGGCGGCCAGAACACCAACGACGTGTCCAGAAACAACCGCTGCGCGGGCCGAAGACTAGATACAATCATCCAGTAAATTGGAAAGAACGAGTAGATGCAGATCACGAGAACAGCCGCGTAGAGACCGATACGCCCGGCAATCTGCTTGATTGGCTTGCCCACAATGCCGAACAACTTCTGTTCTGATGCAGGTGTTGAAGCTTCCTGCGGCAAACGATCGAACTGGGACGTGCTGCGAAGGAGTCGCTCCTGCCGCGGGTCAGCAACAGCAGCAACGATGGAAAAGTGCGAGTTCTGTTGTGTCACTGTCATCGGCCTTGCTTTGCTTCATCGATCGGGAAAAACCGCAGATAAATCAGCATAATGGTTGCCAGAATCGCAAACGAGATTGTCGCTACCGCCGCCCCCCCTCCGAGATCGAACTCCAGAAAAGCTCTTCGATAAGCAAGCGTCGGGAGCGTCTCCGTCTGATTCAGCGGCCCCCCCTTGGTCAACAACCAGATCACGTCAAACTTGTTGAACATCCAGATGCCTCTCAGCAGAATGACCACGATCAGTACAGGTCTGAGGCCCGGCAGAGTGATGTGCCAGAACTGCTTCCAGGCACCGGCGCCGTCGACCCTAGCTGCTTCGTAAAGCTGGGCCGGAATTGTTTGCAGGCCGGCCAGCACGCACGTCACCACAAATGGTGTCCATATCCACACACTAACGAGAACAATCGTTCCTTTTGCGGTTGCCGAGTTGGCGCCCCAATCAAACATGCTGGATCCAAACGACGCCAAGATACTTTTAATCAATCCGTAATTCGGATCGAGCATCCATTGCGCAATAAGGCACGCAACTACCGTCGGAAGAAAATAAGGAACGATCGACAGCGCGCGAACGACCGTTTGTCCCACGAACTGACGATTCAGAACGAGCGCAATGGTCACGCCGAGCATGACCTGCAACACGATCGCGGAAATAGAAATTACTATCCCGTTTAGCAACGCGTCCCAAAAATTCCTGTCCTCCAGGACGGCCAGATAATTCCCAAGTCCCACCCATCGCGGCGGAGCGATAAAGGACTCCGCCGCGTAGAACGAGAGCTTGATAGAGTACAGGAGTGGCCCGCCAACGATGGCGCCGAGTATCAAAACGCCGCCAACGAACAAGCTGATGATCCGCCAATCCTGCCTCATAAGGTACCTACCTTCTTGTCCGAATAATTCAACCAAGCTTCCGGATGCGATTGGCCGCTGTTTTCACGCAATCGGCCGATGACATGTTCTTAAGCACCTTATTTTGCAACATCTCAGGCATGACGTTCGCATCGAAGACCTTGCTCGGCAGCAGATCAATCGATGGGCCGATCAAGTCGACCGACGAGAGCCTCACCTTGCTGTCCGGATCGATGAACGACTTCATCTGCATCATTGTTGCCCAATGCTTCTGAATCATCGGGTGCTTCTTCCAGCGCGGATCCTCGTAAATGTCTAATCGCACCGGCTGGAAGTTCATCCAAGCCGAATGCAGCCAGTCGACGTAGTGCTCATCGATAAACCATTTGAGGAACTTGAGCGTCTCCTCGCTTTGCTTGGTCTTGAATGCAACAAATCCGTCGAAGGAGAACGGCAGCGCTTTCTGCTTGCCCGCACTGTCTGGTGCGGCAAAGATGCCATACTTGCTCGCGAGATCCGGATTTCGCGCCTCGAGCGCCTCGACCACACGCCCGGAATACAGGGTATGCGCGACCTTTCCAGTGACAAACAGACTCATGAGCTCGGCATAACCCACCGTGTTCAATCCGGGGGGCATAGTCTTGTAGAGTTCGCCGTAAAGATCGAGGAAACGCGCTGTCCGATCCGCATTCTCAGGTGCATCCAGAACGACATTCCATTTGTCGTCATAGAATTGCGGAGCTTCCGCAAACAGGTTTCCGAAGCTCGCCCAGTTGGTCGCACTGTCGCTCGCCAGCGGCATTACGCAGCCGCCACGTTCGATATTGCCGTCCTTTGAGACAGTCAGCGCCCGGCAGTTGTCGAGATATTCCGACCATGTATTAGGAATCTTAAGGCCCTTCTCGGCATACAGATCCTTCCGATAGTAACAGGTCACCAGATTGTAGTCGTAAGGATAGAACCAGTTCTCTCCCTGATACTTCCAGGCGCCCATCTGCCCCCAGGAATGCTGCTTCACAAGATCGGTCATCGGAAGAAGATGACCGCCGCGGGCGTACTGCAGAATATGGGCGATATAGCCTTGAGTGGAGATGTCATACGGCGTGCCGGCATTGATCGCCGCCATCGTCTTCGCATATGCGCCGCTGATCGGCGTCGAATCGACGATGATCTTAACACCGAACTTGCTCTCGTACGCGCCGCATGCGCGTCGCAGCACGGCCTGGCTGTCGGCCGCAGTTTCATTGTTCAGAAATCGGAGCGTCACTCCGGCTTGAGCATTCACGTACGGAGCCGCCAGGGAGCTTGTCGCTCCAACCACTGCTCCCGCGGACGTTTTGAGGAAGCCCCGTCGGCTAAAGCCGAATGATTTACCCTTGGAATTCCATTGGTTCGACTTGCGCACGGTCATGATTTTCCCTCCCTATATTAATTTCACTTACTGATTTTGATTGCCTCAACGCCTTTCCACTCTCACGTGAAAATAGATGCAGCCGCTGCGCGGGCAGAACGACGGGGATTTTATCCCCGGCCACGAGCACATCGTCGCGCGCAAACACCGCGCGAAATTTATGGCCGAATATCGTCCCCAGCACATAGGTCTGGGCGCCGATTTGCTCGACCAGGCTAACGATCATCTCGATGTCGGATGCTGCTTCAGCACGAATGATATGCTCTGGTCTGATGCCGATAGTGACGCTCTTCTCGGTCTCGACAAACTCGCCGTCCGGCAATCCGAGCTGCAGTTCGCCAGAACGAACCTTCAGACCATCACCGTCACGGAGCAGATCGCCCTCAACCAGGTTCATCTCGGGCGAACCGATGAAGGCGGCCACAAAGACATTCATCGGCCGGTCGTAAAGATCCAGCGGCCGTCCGGCCTGCTGGATCCAGCCATCGCGCATGATGACAATCCGGTCACCGAGCGTCATGGCTTCGACCTGGTCGTGAGTCACGAAGATCATCGTGGCTCCGAGCCGGGCATGCAGCGTCGCGATTTCTTCGCGAGTCTTCACGCGCAGCTTGGCGTCGAGGTTGGAAAGAGGCTCATCGAGCAGAAAGACATCGGGGTCTCGGACGAGCGCACGACCAAGCGCAACCCGCTGCATCTGACCTCCCGACAGCTGCCGCGGCTTCCGCTCGAGCAAAGGATCAAGGCCGAGGCTCGACGCCGCGCTGCGCACGCGACGATCAATCTCGTCTTTCGGTTCTCCGCGCACGCGAAGACCAAATGCCATATTGTCGTATACGGTCTTCTGCGGATAGAGCGCGTAGTTCTGGAACACCATCGCAATATTGCGATCTTTCGGCGGGAGTGCGGTCACATCCCGCCCGCCGATCATGATCTTGCCCGATGTCACATCATCGAGGCCGGCAAGCATGCGCAACGTGGTCGACTTCCCGCAGCCGGACGGCCCGACAAAAACGACCAGTTCTCCGTCGGTAATATCCAATGAGAAATCCTGCACTGCCCATGGCCCACGATCTCCGCCAAAGGATTTCGATACATTCTGGAGAGTTACTCGCGCCATACAGCAAAACCTCGCTTCGCGTTGCCTCTAGCTATTGTCACCATGCATCAA
Source organism: Afipia massiliensis (assembly GCF_014203115.1). Lineage (GTDB taxonomy): Bacteria > Pseudomonadota > Alphaproteobacteria > Rhizobiales > Xanthobacteraceae > Afipia > Afipia massiliensis. Next base: position 85,977 of record NZ_JACHIJ010000004.1, read on the forward strand.
GCTTAAAGCCGCACAGTCGCCATCCGTTTTGGATAGACCATTTTGGCTGACCGTATGTCTCCATATACTTGCTGTCAAGCAACTCGCGCAGTGCGATGCTCGCGAATCAAAACCCGACAAGCACTTTCGAGAAGACCCTCCGTTCCAGAATCTCGCCTCAAAACCAACTCGACGATCAACCAAAAGCTATTATTGGTTTGTCCAATTTGGTTTATCCTATTATAGTGCGCTTATAACAGGCGTACGATTTACCAGGAACGGATCGCGCCAATAGCAAGGAAATGTCATGGCTGGACCTCTGGTGGGCTACCGAGTACTCGATCTTTCAAGAATTCTCGCAGGACCGTGGTTGGGCCAACTTCTTTCCGATCTCGGAGCCGAGGTCTGGAAAATCGAACGCCCCGGCACCGGCGACGACACACGACAATGGGGTCCCCCATTCCTGAAAGATGGCGAATCGAATGACACAACCGAGAGCGCGTATTTTCTCAGCGCTAACCGCGGCAAACATTCAATCTGCATCGACATAGCAACTGACGAAGGCAGCGCGATCGTGCGCGCACTAGCGCAACAAGCTGACATCGTGATCGAAAATTACAAAGTCGGCGACATGGCCCGATACGGGCTGGACTACGAGTCACTGCGAAGACTGAAGCCGGATACCATTTACTGCTCCATCACGGGTTACGGTCAAACCGGCCCAATGAAGGATGCTGCAGGATACGACATGGCTATTCAGGCCATCGGCGGCCTGATGAGCATCACGGGCGAAAGCGACGATATGCCGGGTGGCGGCCCGCAGAAAGTTGGCGTTCCGATCGTCGATATTCTCACCGGTATGTACAGCGCGACGGGCGTTATTTCGGCGTTGCTGCATCGCGAGCGTACCGGCGAGGGCCAACACATCGACATGGCACTGCTCGATGTCCAAGTTTCGGTACTTGCCAACCAGAACATGAACTATCTCACGACGGGAACTCCACCCAAACGGTCCGGTAATGCGCATCCGAATATCGTCCCGTATCAGGTGTTCAAGACAATGGACGGCTCGTTTGTGCTGGCTGTCGGAAACGACCAACAATTCAGGAAATTCTGTGCAGCGGCGGGATTGACGGAATTGGCAGCCGACATCCGCTTTCTCACGAACACCGATCGGCTTCACAATCGCGACCTGCTCATTCCACTTCTGGATGTGCATTTAGCAACGCAAACGACGCACCAGTGGATATCAGTGCTTGAGCCAGTCGGAGTTCCTTGCGCGCCGATCAACCGGCTGGACCAAGTATTTGCCCATCCGCAGGTGATCCATAGAGAGCTGCAGATCAATCTGCCTCATTCCTCCGGTGCCATTTCACCTCTCGTCGGCAACCCTATCAAGTTTTCGCGAACGAAGATCGAATACTCGAAGAGCCCGCCGCTACGGGGCGAGGACACCGAATATGTCCTCAAGACTGTTCTCAAATTTGACGAGGCGCAGATTCAGCGCCTGAACGCCAGCCGGGTCGTCGATACCGGCACGCATCCGCGGCGGGCTTCACCAAGCCGGCTCGAATAAGTTCAAGGTGCACTACTCGCACCCACGAAGTGAGAACGGCCGAGATAATCACAGTGGCAGCACCCGTGACGATATTCCCGTTTGCCCGTAGATCTGACGACGGAGTTGCTGATGCGTAGCGGGCGGGGCTCTGACGAATACCGTCTCAACTAATGGCCGAGGGCCCAGACTGTCTTTTCAAATACCGCCCTCTCCTGGGGGGACATATTCGCATCCCAATGCTGTGGGCCTTTCGGTCCCCAAAGAAGAACAACGAAGGCCAACACCACAAGCGCCGCAGTCAACACGCGACTGATCATCGAAACATCTCTCTGTTGACGCCAGAACCGCAGCCAATACATTTGGACATACCAAAATGATATTCCAAAGCGGCTCAAATACAACGGCGATGTACGACACCCGTATCGGAATGGATCTTGTCCGGCGGCTACTCGCTTCATGCTACACCAGACACGCTAACTAGCCGCCGGCATTCCCAAGAGGGATTCGAAAATGAAACTATCCGGATATGACTACATCATCGTCGGCGCGGGATCGGCGGGATGCGTGCTGGCTTCGCGACTGAGCGAAGATCCAAATGTTAACGTCCTGCTGCTTGAGGCCGGAGCCCCCTCCGCGTCTGTCTTCGTCCACATGCCGGCCGGCATTCGCGTGCTCTACACAAGTCCTAAGTATAACTGGCAGTTCTGGACCGAGCCCCAAGCTCAACTCAATAATCGAAAGATTTACATCCCGCGTGGCCGGGTTGTGGGTGGATCGTCCTCCATTAACTCAATGATTGCGATTCGAGGCAACGCTTGGGACTACGACTCGTGGGCCGCCCAGGGCCTCCCGTCATGGAGCTATGAAAACCTGCGCCCTTACCTCAGAAAAATCGAGGACGCCACCCTGGTCACAAGGAAGCGCGATCAGGACAGGGGATACTCCGGCCCTATTCGTCTGTCCTATGGCACCCTGCAGCATCCCATTTCAAAGGCGTTCATTGAAAGCGCGGTGTCAGCAGGTTTGCCGGAGAACAATGGCTTCAACGGCCCGTCCCAGGTTGGTGCCGGATTCTACGAACTCACCATCGCGGAAGGGAAGCGATCCGGAGCCTTCAAATATCTTGATCGAGCGAAGGGACGAAGCAATCTCACCGTTATGGCCAACTGCAGAGTTCGCCGGATCGCCATGGAAGGGACGTGCGCGCGCGGCGTAGTAATAGAGAAGGGAGGACGCGAGGTAACCATCTCGGCAGAGCGCGAGGTGTTGCTGACATCTGGAGCCATCGGCTCACCGCAACTGCTGATGCTGTCGGGGATCGGGCCGGCGGATCACCTGCAATCGCTTGGCATCAAGCCCGTTCTCGATTCCGCTGGCGTCGGAGACAACCTGCACGACCATCTGGACTGCGCTATTCGCCTAGAGGCATCTCAGCCAGTTACGCTGACGCCGTATCTCGGCTTGATCAAGGGCGGCCTCGCGGGCGCACAATACATTCTCCGAGGCACGGGTCCCGCAACGTCTCAAGGCGTCGAAGCTGGCGCCTTCTGGGGGCCTGACAAAAATTCGTCACTGCCGGAGTGGCAAGCTCATCTCATCGTCGCGCTCCGAAACCCGCCACCCAACGAACGCATCGCTCACGGTTTCGCGATTCGCGTTTGCCAACTTCGGCCCAAGAGCCGTGGAACACTGCGATTGCGATCGGCGGACCCATCTGACACTCCCGCTATCGATCCTCGTTTTCTCTCTGATGATTCGGATTTCGTCAGCATGCAAGAAGGTGTCAGACAACTGTCTGAGATTATCGATCAACCGGGTCTGAGTAAATTCGTGAAACGAAGGATCGACATCGATGCGTTTACCAGTGTGGACTCCCGCAAAAAATGGATACGGGAGCGCGCCGAAACGATCTACCATCCTGTTGGCACCTGTCGCATGGGCGAAGACAGCAACGCTGTTGTCGACGGTCAGTTGCGGGTCCGAGGAATCGACAATCTCAGAGTCATCGATGGTTCGATCATGCCGACAGTGATCAGTGGAAATACCAATCTGCCGATCATGGCTATGGCGGAAAAAGCTGCCGAGTTGATTACGGAGGGTAATGAGACAAGGCAGTTCTTGCCGGGCGCCGGGTGCCCCTAGAAGCCAGCCAGCTTGATGCGGGAGTACATGTCACTCATCGGGTCCGAATATTTCGGAACCACTGAGTAACCCATTTCGTTGATGGACCACTGCGTGGGGTAAATGCCAGACCGTGACTTTAGGCTGCGGTAATTCGCGAAGCAACACCGTCGTCTCCCGCAATCATAAGGATGGATCATGACTGAGCGGCTCGAACCGTATCGTGTAGAGGCTTACAACACCGCCAAACTATCCGAAAATAAGATGCACGATGATTCCGTGGCCCTGAAGTACGGTTTCAGAGGTGGTCTGGTGCCGGGGATCGATATTCTCGCCTACATGATCCACGTTCCAGTTGCGAACTGGAGTCGAGCATTCCTCGAACGAGGATTGATCGAGGCGCGGTTCATTAAGCCGATCTATGATGGTGAAGCCCTACTGGTTCAAGCGGAGGAGTCCAGCGAAGGACTCTCGCTAACCGTCGAACACGGCGAGGCCAAAGCCACAGGACATGCCTCGTTGGCGGTAACAGCGCCGGTATTCTCGCTCGCCGATTTTCCGGAGACCGAACCGGTTGCGACGCGGAAGCCCATCGACGCTGACACTTATCGAATCGGCAAATGGCTCGGCACTGCTCCGCGCTCCTGGCAGGGTAAGGCTGGTGCAGAATACCGCGCCGGAGTGCGCGAGACCGACCCAATCTATGCGCGCGAAGGCCTCGTCCATCCTGGCGTATTGCAACAGATCATGAATAGGGTGCTCATGGAAAATGCCCTTCTCGGGCCATGGATTCATATCGGCAGCCGCATGCAACTGATATCAGCCGCTATCGACAGCGACCAACTGACCGCACGTGCACGGATCACGGGCAACTACGAAAAGAAGGGCCATTTGTTTGTGGAATTGGACGCCCTCATCGTTGCTAACGGCCGGACTCCTGTCGCCCATTGCCAGCATATTGCGATCTACCAGCCTCGACCTCAAGCTGTATGAGGCATGCTCCCGGTGCTGACATACTTATGAGGTGTACCGCGAACGCGATCGAGTCGGCGATGTCTGATTTCTGTATCGCCTATATCGGCGAGAGCGACAATGTCGGCCGCAGGCGCGCCTCAAGCCGTTCGCACAACGCCTGGCTGTCATAGCCCTTGTTGGCGACGAGTTCGGCAGATGGCGGCGCGGCCGCGATGCAAAGCTGCGCAACCTTGCAATCATTAACGTTTCGGAGCGTCAGGAGCAGGACCCAAGGGCGGCTTTTCTCGTAGCAGATAGCCTGGAGCTTGGTGTTGCGTCCGCCTTTCGTGCGGCCGATATCATGAGCCAAGGCCCTCTTTCCGCTGCCCGCACAACGATGGACCTTGATGCAGGAACTGTCGATAGATATCCGGTCCAGCACACCCTCGACCTCTGCCAGCGTACTGCAAATGTCTCCCCAGATACCGCGCTCAAACCAGCGCACAAAGCAATTAGCGATTGTAGTGCGTCTTCTCGGTCCGTAGACATCGGTGCAGTCGGCCCAGCCGTCCACCGCATTTGAGCGCGTGGACAATCCCGCTCGGAATCCGCCGTTCATCCTTACGCATTTTACCGCGCACATCCTTCGGCAAAAGCGGCTCAATCCGAGCCCACTACGCATCCGGAAACCAGACGTAATCTCCCATCGCCGTCCTCCTTGGGAGAACGGAATCCGACTCGCCAGCCTTTTGGAATCCCGGTCGCGCTACCCGGTTTTGGGTCCGAACCCTAGCGATCCAGTGTTTTGCGAGAGAAATCTTCGATATAATCGAGCAAGCGCTTCACTGCCTGCTCCGCTTCATCGGGTTTCCTGCGGGCGATCGCGTCAGCGATCTCAGCGTGGAGACGAGCACCCAGCATCATGTCACCGGCAGATTTGTAATTCCGATACCAGAAACGCCGCGAAAGCGGGGTCATCAAACTCATTGAGCCACTAGCAAAACGGTTCCCGCAGGCGCGGGCGAGTAGCTCATTTAGCTGCGAATCAAGCCGAACGAAGGCAAGATCGTCGTTAGCATCAACGGCGGCATAAATAGCGGCAGCGATTTTGGCGAATTGCGCAATTTCTTCCTCAGTGGCTCGTTCTGCAGCCAAGCGCACCATGAGCGATTCTAAAGCCCGCCGAACCTCGATAATTCGCAGCTGAGTGCGGACATCAATCTCGCTAACGAGGACCCCATGTCTTCGCAAGACAACAACAAGGCCATCGCGTGACAGCAGCTGCAAGGCCTCTCGCACCGGCGTGCGCCCGATTCCTAAACGCTTTGCGAGAGAACTTTCCGAAACTCGAGCTCCTGGCTGCAGTTCTAGGGTGCAAATCATCTCCTCGATCGCGCGGTAGGCGCTATCGGCTAGATTGAGCTCCGGCTCCGGTCCATAATCTACTTCGTGGTTGATCAGATCAGCACCCAAGCCCGTAAATTTCACTTTTGAAGCGACAACGCGCGAAGCGCTATCGACACTCCGCGCCGATCCAGAGCGTTGAGGTCCTTTACGGGGTATTTGCGCGTCATCTATCATATCGACGAGTTCCAGACGCAATTTTAGCATTCAATGCAGATCGCATTCAAGTACCGCCGTTGCCTAGCGGGTATCGACAATCTGGGCCATCGTCGCCTGGATTATGTTCCTCTTCTGCCGAGATTCAGCTTCTTTCACGGGCGGCTGCGAGTAAATCAAACTGGGGATCTGCGGCCTCCTCGGGGGTCAATCGTGCGTTCGTTAGAGCCAAAAGCTTGCGTCCCGCGACGTGATCGCGGGAGCTATCGACGCTTTCTATACACACCAACTTCCTCCCGGAGAAAGAGAAAACCGAGAATTTGCCACCAGCATAATCACCGCGTACCACGCAGTTGTCCGCGCTGCTTGCTAGGCCGACTATCTGCAATGGCACGTCGTGCTGATCGGACCAAAACCAAGGCACACCGTCATAAGGGATAGAGGCTATTCCGGCCAACATCTGTCCCGCTACTTTGGCCTGATCGGTTGCGTTCTGGACCGACTCGAGTCTCAGTTGCCCACCGGAAAATACAGACGGATGATTGGTTACATCCCCAGCGGCGAAAATAAAGGGATCACTTGTACGAGTTAATGAATCAACAACGATCCCATCGCTACAGGTAAGGTCCGCCGCCTTGGCAAGTTCAACAGCGGGCGTAACCCCTATCCCCGCGACGATCAAATCGGCGGCTATTTTTTGCCCGTTACTGAGGAGCACTCCCGCCGCGCGTCCGCGGCCGTCATTCAAAATCATTTCAACTCGTGCATTGAAAATTAGATTGACGCCTCGTTCTGTATGGCGACGGCCAAACCAGCCGGAAATCACCGAGCTTACCGCGCGGGGCATAAGGCGCTGAAACGTTTCAAGCACGGTCACTTTCTTGCCCATTTTGCAGAGGCTAGATGCCACCTCTAATCCTATGAAACCACCTCCGATAACAACAACCGAGTGTGTATGTCTAAGCTGCGACTTCAATTTCTCGACGTCTGCGAAATCTCTTAGATACAATACGCCGTCTAGTTTACCTCCCGGTAAGGAAAGACGTCGCACACGGGCGCCTGTTGCAAGTCCGAGACGAGAGTATGGAATTTGCTCGCCACCTTGAAGAATTACTCGATGGCGCTGTCTATCGACCGCAGTGACTCGGCGTCCGGTCAGGCGAACTATATTGTTCTTTTCGTACCAAGACTCTCCACGCAGAGGGATTTCCGCAACGGAGATTTTTCCCGTAAGGAGACCTTTGGATAGAGGTGGGCGATGATAAGGTAGGAGCGCATCTTCCGCTAAGAGAACGATTTCATTCTCCCAACCCGCGTCACGAGCCGAAGCTGCCATCTGTACTCCCGCATGAGAGGCGCCGATGATAACGATAGGATCGAGTGCCAAGTCATCGCGCTCCCAAAGATAATGCAGCTAATAGGGCAAACTGCGCAGCCTGAGTGACGACCGCTTGAATTGCACGTTTCCGAAAGACTGCGTGCGCTCGCGGGTATCCTGCAAGATGCAGCGTGACAGATCGTCCGCAAACGCTGCAATTTTTTCTGCTTACGGCCGGATGATCACTGGCAATTCCATGATGCCATGCACGAAGGTCGAATACTGCCGCTTAGGCGGACCCACTACCTCAATCTTGAGGTCGCGAGCGAGGATCTCTTCCCAAAGTACGCGCAACTGCATCTCTGCTAGCCGATTCCCAACGCAACGGTGCACTCCGAAACCATATGCGATGTGCTTGCGATAGTTGTCGCGACCCAACAGAAAACGGTGAGGCTCTTCGAACTCGTCTTCGTCCCGATTTCCCGAAATATACCACATTACCACTCTCTCGCCTTCGCGAATGATTTTATTAGCCAACTGCGTATCCTGAGTCGCGGTTCGCCGGAACGCGAGAATTGGTGATTGGAAGCGAATAACCTCACTTACCATGCTCTCAATTAATTCAGGATTTTCACGTAGTTTGCATTGCTCGTTGGGATTTTCATTAAGGAGCAAAACGCTTGCACTCATAGAGTTTCGCGTTGTCTCATTACCACCGATTATGAGCAGCAGTAGATTGCCGAGAAATTCCCTCTCAGAAATGCCCTGATAAGCCGGGCTGTGAGCGATCATGGAGATGAGATTGTTCTCCGGTTGACGCTTAAGTTTTTCCTCCCGAAGCAGTTTGAACGCATCCAAACATTTTGCGAGTTCTACACCTCGTTTCTCCTCGCTATCTATAGGGCCACCAGCCAACAGATCGACAATTGAGGCATCCGACCAATGGGCAAGTAGGCGCCGATCCTCGATCGGAAAATCAAAGATAGTTGCGAGAGTCATCGACGTTAGCTCGATGGAAGCGCGAGCTACCCAATCGAACGTCTCATTACGCGGCAATCGATCAAGAAGAGCTCCAGTTCGTTGCCGTATGAGTGTCTCAATCTCTGCAAGGCTACCGGCGGATACAATTGGCTGGATGGCTTTCCGCTGCTCTGCTTGCCTCGGCGGATCCGACGCGATGAAGCTACGTATGCGTTTCTCCGGCGGCTTGTCGCCTATATGCACTCCACCGCGGTCAGTATCGGATGAGAACACGCGCCAGTTTGAGTCAACGGTTTGGATGTCCTTGAATTTCGTGATTGACCAATGCGCGCCAAAGCGGCTCTTGGGCGTAAAGTGAACGGGATCCTCGTGCCGCAGACGTTGAAAATACGGCATCCATACCCCCTGCTGAAACAGCGCGGAGTCTGCCACGACAATGTCCTCGATAGGCATTGCATAGGCCAAACGCTCGTGCTCAGCGACTAAGTTACGAACGACTTCGGTGGTCACAACACTCATAAAAGATCTCCCCGTCAGTTGACGTCGGACGGCGCGGTCAGCGGTGCGTCGGAGGCAGATGCAGTACAAGACCGTCAAGCCTTTCGGTCATTCGGATTCGGCACGACAGGCGTGAAGTTGGGCTCGGGTCATCTACGATACCCAACATATCGATTTCCTGTTCTTCGGCTGGCTCAAGCTTGCTGAACCATCTCGGATCAACGTGGACATGACAGGTGGCGCACATGCATTCGCCGCCGCAATCCGCATCGAGAGGAACCCCGTTATCGACAGCATGCCTCATTGCACTTGCGTCAGGGACGGCGGCTACCGTCTGCGTTGTACCGTCAGGCAATATGAAGACCAATTTCGACATGAGATTCCCTTCGCTTGCTGCCTTGCCTAATAATGTATATTAGTAAAAAATTATAAGTATGTCAATAATAAACAAATCTGGATCAACTTGAGCGTCCCTTACCTACAGCGGCACGGTTATGCCCTGCGAGAATCTTCGTTGACGGCAGGGGTGACGAGCGCTCGACACATCGCGCGCCAATACTTTCCACGGCTCCTTCCTGTGCCTGTCGTAAATCAACTCCGAACATATTGGTGATGCAGTCCGCCGAGGATTGAGCGACAAAGAATGCGCCCGGCGCGATTGACGGCGCGCGATACCGGCGTATCCTTATCTAAGGAAAGGTGCGTGCGCGTTTCATTATAGTAATTCATATACGACAGCAGCACATGACGGAGATGCGCTCGCCGAACACACCCACATGGTCAAGACACTCCCGTCGGATGGAACCGATCAGTCGTTCAGCAAATGCGTTTTGCCAGGTGAACGCCGCGACGTCGGTCGATCACGAATGCCCATTGATCGAAGTGGTCTGCATTGAGAAGTTTGGACCGATCTGAATGAGAGTTTTCCGGTTAGTCTAATATCGAAGGGAGCCTGGCCGATGAAGAAGTCGAAGTTCAGTGATCAGCAGATCGCCTTTGCGCTAGGAGCCCCTCATTCACGAGGTACTCGTCTCGGGCAAGGCAAGCGCCTAGTGCGCGGTCCGCGAGTCGATTTCTTCTTTTACGCAACCCTTATCTGCATTCCCACTATTACCTAAGCCTCGTCGGTAGGACGCGGCAACTCGACAGAGCTGCTGTGAATGCATCAGCAATTCCGAAGATGCGGCGGTGGGTTCAAGCAGAACTTTATTATCGTAGAACAAAGCCGACCTATCGCTTCTTCCGCCCCTTCCGAAGCGTAGCCGGCGGCTTTTCGTTTGCTTTTGGGACAATCAGAAGGTCAGCGACAGGGACGTCCAAGGCCGCGGCCAATCTCTCTAATGTCTCGGCGGTAGGATTCTCGACCCCACGCTCAATTCGCCCGACGTACGACCTGTCCACACCGGCATCGACCGCCAGCGCTTCCTGCGACAGGCCGCGCTTAACCCGCAGTTTTCGGACATTCCAGGCCACGAGCGCTGTCGCTTTCATAAGCGAAACAAACGACTTGGCGGCCCATTAAAACACGCACTATAATGTCCCTATTACTGATTTGGGGCAGTTGTGCGCATTCGCATTCATCGCGGGACTAAGGAAATTGGCGGGACCTGCATCGAACTGGCCGCCGAGGGTGGCCGAATTCTGCTGGATTTAGGACTGCCTCTGAACGGCGATGCGGACGAGGTCAGCGTCCATCCGTCAGTAGACGGACTTGCAGGCGGCGGGGATTTGCTGGCTCTGGTTCTGTCCCATGGTCATGTCGATCATTGGGGGCTGGCCCACCTCGCGGGCGCTGATCTGCCGGTTGCGCTGGGCGCTGCAACCCACCGCATTCTGAAGGCCGCAGCCCCGTTCGTGCCCAAGCCATACGTGCCGGTAAGACCAATCGAGTTCTCAAGTGGCACGGCGCTGCAGTTCGGCCCGTTCCGGGTAACGCCACATCTGGTCGATCATTCCGCCTATGATGCTTACGCCCTTGAGGTGGAAGCTGACGGCAAGCGCCTGTTCTATTCTGGCGATATCCGGGCGCACGGCCGCAAAGCTGCACTGTTCGAGCGCCTTGTGACCCATCCTCCACGATCCATCGACGTGATGCTGATGGAAGGATCGAGTTTTGGCCGCCTCAGCTCTGATCACGTCTTTCCGGCCGAGGCCGAAGTTGAACAGCGCTTCGTTGACCTGTTTGAGGCAACGGACGGCCTAGCGCTGGTCGCAGCCTCGGCGCAAAACATCGATCGCATGGTCAGCCTGTATCGGGCCTGCAAGCGCACCGGCAGAACGCTGATCATCGATCTCTATGCCGCCGAGATTCTTCGCGCGACGGAGAACGCCAGTATCCCTCAATCGGACTGGCCACATATTGCGGTGTACGTCCCGCAGTATCAGCGCATCCAGATCAAGCGCGGCGGCCGCTTTGACCTGCTCGATCCTCACAAGACCAACCGCGTTTTCGTGGAGCGACTTGAGGACCTGGCTCCTCGGGCGGCGATGCTCTTTCGACCGGCTATGCTGCGCGATCTCGATCATGCCGGCTGCCTGTCCGGCGCACGCGCCATCTGGTCGCAATGGGACGGCTATCTCAAACAGGAGCGCGGCCTCGCCCTCCTCGCCGAGCTCGAAGCACGAGGCATCCCGCTCGATCACGCCCATACCTCCGGCCACGCCAGCATCCCCGATCTGAAGCGATTGGCGGAGGCGATCCAGCCGAAGATGCTGGTGCCGATCCATACCTATGAGCCGGAGCAGTTTCCAGCGCATTTCCAGGCTGTCAGTCTCAAGAATGATGGCGAATGGTGGGACGTTGCAACATGACCATTCAGCAGACGTCCTCAAGCTACGGTGTGAGTAAGGCGTTCCTCGATGCGCTCGACAATCTCGCTCAGAAGCCATCGTGGTGGCGCGACGTTTTGCTACGGGACGACGTGTTCATTGCGGTGCGAGCAAACTCACTCAATGTCTACCACCGGGGTGCCTCGATCTTCCGGATCGACGATGGCGGAAACGGCCGACTTATTCCCTGGACCCATACTAAATACCTGATCCGTCAGCAGCAGGTGCTGGCTCAGCTTCATCACGATGGACACTTTCAACCATCCGATATCGGTTGGTCGCAATACGCTGGCCCATCGACACTCTCCGACATGATCCGCTCGGCCACCGATCTTGCTGGAGCTGAAAAGAGCGGATTGCATCCGCTGATCGTCGGCAGTTCAAAAGTGATCGACGTCGAACTGTCGCTGCTGCGGGCAAACTCTTCCATAGACGAAAGTCTGGCAGACACTGATGCCCATTCAGCGGACGCCCCGCCGATTGATCGGTCTCAGGACCGGCTGGATGTCGTCACCGTAGAGAACCGCGGCGGCAAGCCGTTCATCGTTTTCCATGAGGCCAAGCATTTCAGCAATCCGGCCTTGAGGGCCAAAGGTGAGCCTGCCGTTTTGGCTCAGATCGTGCGTTACCAGGCAACGCTCAGACAGCATGATGCAACACTGCGACAGCGCTACGTCGCTGTCTGTCAGGCGCTGGTCCGTCTCCACACCATGCAAACTGCGGCCCGCACTGCCCTTCCCTCAAGCAGATTGCCACTCGAACCTGATCCCCTGATCGCCGCCATCGCCTCAGGCCAAGTCAAGGCCGAGATTGATCCTGATCCCCGGCTGATTGTGTTCGGTTTCGATGGCGATCAGCGCGATGGGCGCTGGGAACGAGACGCCAAGCGCCTGCGGGAGCACCAGCCAGCTCTTAAAATCAAAGCGATCGGAAGCACCCGGTCGGCGGGTGAATTCTTCTGATGTCGCAGTGCCCGCGCCCTGAAATGCGGCTTTCGGGAGACACTCGGTCTTTCTTTGCAAAACCCCGCAATTCCTCGGGGCCTCATTTGAATCTAAGGGGCACGGGCTGTCCGTGCCTTTAATCTGGGATTCTACATGAAGGTTATTGCCTATTACCGCATCCGATCGAGTGAACCCGCATACTCTGATATTGCACTGCAAGAACAACGTGAGGCCGTCAAAACCTGGATCGAAGCCCATCAGGCAGCTGTCCAGGCTGAATACATTGAGCCCGAGACTGACGGCTTCGCGCGCCCGCAATTGCGGCAAGCCATGGAGGACAGCAAACAGTCCGGCGCCACCCTGCTGATCGCGCGTACCGAGGCCATCGGCAGCGGGTCGGAGTTTTCGCCGCGGATTTCAAGCATTCCGGTAGCGTTCGCGCCGGAGCCATCGCGGGAGCGCGGCTATGTCACCCCGGCACCTGAGAAAGCGCCGGCCAGCCTCACTCTGTATTTTCCGGACTTCCGCAGCCCGAAGACCATGCCGGTCTATCTGTGCAATGGCACAGATGCGGCCATTCGTACCATCACGGTCAGGACGATCGGCCTGACTTCGAAATTCATAACACCAAATCCGACCATCGCTGACGAGACTGGCTCTGCCTCCGAACAGCCCTTATCGACGACACCGACCGCATTTTCGCTCGACCGGCTGGATGCGCGCTGCGCCGCTGTGATTGATCGCTACAATCCGATGTTCGACAGCGATTTTGTCACCGCCTTCGAGATCACGTTGATTGATCAGTACGAACAGGCGCAGCGACTGACGGCACTCCTCGGCGCTGCGCCCTTGTCATCGGCCTACCTCAACCTGAAAAAATAATACTCACTCTTCGACGCCTCGACGCACGCCTTTCAACGGCGGCGGCGAACGATGCCTCATGCCCATCACCTGATCGTTTCGAAACTCCCACAGAGAAAGAGCCACCCATGACAATGTCGTTTTCAAAATCGAACCTTATGACCAGTATTGCGTTCGCAACTCTGTTCGGAGGTGTCATCGCCACGCTACGCCTTGCAACAGGCGGCTATGGTGGCCCAGCCAGCATTCCCGAATGCAACAGCAACACCACCCGCGACATGCTGCAGGATGCCTTCAAGAATGCGCCTCAAGCTGCGCTCGGCCTGAAGTTGCTCAAGATCGGCGAAATAGGAGTCGTTGGGAAGGACCTGCTCGACGATAACAACGAAGTCCGTCACCGCGTTTGCGTCGCCGACGTCTTTACGAACCTTGGGCGGAAGCCGGTGTACTTCAACATGTCCTGGGCCGACGTCGAAAAAAGGCAAGTCTACCTCGAGGCACCCATGCTGCCGTTCTGACGGCAATCAGGAGGCCTTCGACGTCCGTATGGAGACCTTCCGGTCGCATCCTCCGATCGTCACTACCGCCGGCGAAGGGGTTTGCCGCGTGGACGGAGTGGATTGTCGCCCTTTGCGAGGGGCCAAAGTCGCCGAGAAAGCGCGCGCTCGATACGCGCATCCATCCCGCCGGTGCCCATCACCACAGGGTTGGCCATGGGACTTTCAGCGACCCAGGCGAGATACTGCGTCAGCGCGTCCACCTGATCGTTGTGCTTTCCGAATGGGAAACGCATCAGCTCACTTTCGAGTTCAACCGTCCAGGGTTGATTCTTTTTGATCAGAACCCGGTGTTGCGCGAAAACGTGGAGTTGGCTCTCAAGCCGCTCTTCCTTGCCGCGTCCACCGGTCGGGCGAAGTTCGGCATGATGACCACGCTCGAACAGCATGCTGTAAAGGCCGCTTCCTGAGCTGGCATCCTCAATCAGGATTTTTGCCGGCTTGTAGGCCGTAATCAGTTCGAGAGCGGCATCGCGCATCTGAACGGGGTCGAGACGTGAGCGCAGCACGTCGATGACATAGTGACGCCGGATATCGCGGGCGATCACGAGACACACCGTGTAGCTATTGTCCGATCCGGTTTTGACGGCCGTGTCCCAGCTCAGCGTAATCCGCCGCGCGTCCGGCGGCAGGTCATCAAAATGCTTGATCTGGCCCGGCCGGATCAGCTCACCTAGTGCCGCTGACGGGTTCTGCTGATACTGGGCAGCAAAGATCGACTCGCCAACCTCTTCCCGCTTCCGCTTGATGACCTCGGCAGGCCACTGATTTGTCAGCAGCGGCTCGCCGGTCTTTCGATCCCAGGTCGAGTTGCCGAAGGAATAAACCGCGTCTTCCTCGGCCACCAGAGCCAGGCAGACGTGCTTCCAGCCGCCCTTCTGAAGCAGACTGCCGGACAGATCATCCTCATGCATACGCTGGCCGACCACGATCATGGCGCCTCTGATTTGGTCGTCGAGGCGCGACGCGATCATCGCGTCAAAGTTTTCGTTGACGTTCTGGCGTTCCTTTTCCGACTTGACGTGATGGGCCGAGATCGGGTCATCGATAATGATGATGTCGAAACCACGGCCCGTGATGCCGGTCTCGAACGAGGCCGCATAGCGGCCACCGCCCTCGACGGTGACAAAGTCCATGGCCTTGCGGCCGTTGTCACGGAGTTGAAAGCTCGGAAAAACCCGCTGGTAGAAATCCGAGTTGATCAGCTGCAGCGTTTTGGATGCCAGATCTGAGGCCAAGGCCTGGCTATGAGAAATCACCGCAATGCGCAGCTTCGGATTGCGACCGAGAAGCCAAGCAACGAACACGATGGACGTCAACACGGACTTCAGGTGACGTGGCGGCAGATTGATAATGAGCCGGGTGTCACGGCCTTCAGCAACCCCCGTCAGTTCGTTGACCAAATATTCCAGATAGGGCGCGACCTCGAGCGCCCAGCGGTTATCAACGACCGGAAAGGCGCCCTCCAGAAACGCCTGAAGGTCGTTCTTCATGACCGCACGAAAGATTTGAAGATCAGAACGCATAGGTCCTACTTTCAGAAACGAGCGGCCGGCGCCGATCGGCGCCGGCCGAAATGATCCGCATTTCCTATTCGGCCAGACGCCGCGCGAGAAAGCGCTCGAGGATCGCTTGGTCGTCGGATGTCAGCGCCGGCACCTGCTCTGCCACAGCTTCAGCCTCGAACAACCGACCGACCAGCGTCAAGACAACGTTGGCCGCGCGAGCGTCGCCCTTCAGTGCTTTGGCGACAAGCGCCTTCAGCATGGCGCGCTGCTTGGAGACCTTGAGGCTGCGCTCGCCCTCCCGAATCCGGATCTTTTCCGAAAGCTCACTGCGCAGATCCGTCTTCAGATTGACGCTGCCCTTGGGGCGGCCGTTCGGGTTGCCGGACTGTCCGGGCTTGAAACGGGTTCCGGCGGGCGGCTTGCGGTAGCCGACCTTATCATCCTCCTGCTCAGACATCGCCGGCCTCCGTCACGCTAGCCTCTGTCACGTTGGTGGAAGCGATGGGCAGGTCTGCGGCGACCAAGGCGCCGGTGGCGGCCGCGCCAGCAGGCAGCTCGGCGACAGCCACGTCCATCGTTGTCACCGGCGACACGACGCGTTCCGCGATCGCGTCAAAGGTCTCGCCGGTGGCGGCATGAACCGCATTCTTGCCGGTTCGCTTTTGCCAGCGCCGGATGGCGGCATCGACATAGACCGGATCAAGCTCGACGCCGATGCAGACGCGGCCGGTTTCTTCGGCCGCAATCAACGTCGACCCCGAGCCCAGGAAGACGTCGAGCACGAGATCACCGCGACGGGTGACGTCACGCAATGCGTCGGCGATCATCGCGACCGGCTTCACGGTCGGATGAATACCAAGGAGGTCCATGCGGTCCTTGCCGAAGGCATTGACGCCGCGATACTGCCAGACGTTCGAGCGGGAGCGGCCACTGGCGCCAAGACCGAAATTGTTCTGATGCGGTCCCTCGCCATGCTTGAACACGTAAATCAGCTCGTGCTGGCTGCGATAAAAACTTCCCATGCCCGCATTGCTCTTCGTCCAGACACAAAGATTCTTTTGTTCGAGATGGTTTTGCGCCGCAGCCTCGCACAATTCACTGCCATGCCTCCAATCCATGCAGAGAAAAAGAATCGCGCCGTCGGCAAGAACGGGCTTAATTGCGGCCACCGTCGTGCTCAGGAACGCCACGAACTGGTCGCGCGACATCTCGCCGGTACCCATAGCGAACTCACGATGACGCGTCTTGCCGAGACCAGACACGAAGCCATCGATCGGCACGTTGTAAGGCGGATCGCTGAACACGCAGGCGACTGTATTGGTGCCTACAAGGTCACGGATGAAAGCCGTATCGCGGGCATCGCCACAACCGATCAGGTGATCACCGAGGCGGAAAACATCGCCAGGCTTTGCGGCCGACGGACCAGCCATCGGCGCAAGGTCATCGAGCGCTTCTTCCTCAACGGTGTTGGCGGCCGGCGTATCGATCGACAAGGCCATATCGATCTCCACCGCTTCAAAGCCGCCGAGATCAAGGTCGAAACCAACGCTGATCAGGTATTCGAACTCGCCGCGCAGCTTGGCGTTATCCCAGACAGCGTCCTGGGCGACGCGATTCAGGGCAAGCCGGAGGGCACGAACCTCCGGCTCAGAGCGGTTTTCCAACTGCACCACGGCGATCTCGTCGTGACCGAGTTCGACCAGAGCATCGAACACGGCATGGCCATCAATCAGCGTGCCGGTCGCCGCGTCCAACGGAAGCGGCACAACTTGACCAAACTGCCGCAGAATGGCCTTCAGCTTGCGACGCTGCGCGCTGCTGTGCTGGCGCGCAGCATGGGGCGACGGCTTGATAGCCGTCGCCTTGAGATAGACAATCTCGAGAGAGTTTTTATGGGTCATGTCGCACCCATTAGATTTCGAGCGGGGTGCGGTCGCCCGCGTCCGAAACCAAGGCCGGCGAAACGCAATGCGACAGCTCACCAGTACCGGTAATCATGACCGGCAGCAGTTCGAGCACAAGATATTGGACATCAAGCTCCGCGATGCGGTCGAGAGATGCCAGCGCCTCATTGAAGACTTCCGCTTGGCGATTGATGACCTCAAAGCAAACCAGCAGGCGGCCGACAGCACGAACGGCCGCCGGCGAAGGCGTCGTCAGCTTAAGCGTCTTCACAAACTCATAGTTCGACGCTTTGAGTGCCAGATAAGAAGTCGTGTCGGAAAGAAGCTGATAGTCCGGACCGACGATCAGCGGGCGCGGCTGACCATATTTGCGGATCACTTGCATCGCCTCACGCAGCGCCGCGACATTCTTGCGACGCAAACGCGAAGGGGACACTTGGATGCGGGAAAAAGGGATGACCTTCGTATTCAATTTTTGAACCATTTTGGGGCTCCTTAGACCTTGGAGCACCGGCGGACGACGTGCATACAGCTCGAATTGCACGCCTTGAGAGATATCTGCCTGCGCTGCCCGAGATGGTGAGCTGCGCTAATGCGTCTCCATAACGTCCGTAACAGATACGGCCATGGTCCCGAGCGTTTGCCAAAAATCGCGAATTGTCAGGATTGGGCTATGCGGCAGCCAAAAAGAGACTTTGTAGATCGCTATATAGCTGACTCTACTTATAAAATTGGCATCAGGAGACGGGTGAGCCCCTTGTTAATGCCACTATGACGCAAAAAGCGCACATCAACCTCGCGGGACGAAAGCCCCGGACGTATCCACGGCCCTAACCTAAGCCAAATCCGAGAAAATAGTTCCTATTAGAAACACGCGCCGATGGTACCTCAATAAGCCAGCCCCGTTGCAATGCGTTATTCACCTAGTATCTGGCCACGCCGACCAAGCGGTTAAAAGCACCCATGTCGCCCCCGAATTGCACTGTGATTTCCGCGTGCGCAGCTCGGCGAAATTCCTTGAAAACCAGGATCACAGGATGCTCCGTTACCGGCCAACAAAGCCACAAGATTACTCACAATCCGCTCGACTTCAGCGGCGAACGGAGCGTGTGTGGTGGTACGCAAAAAAGGAGCACCCTGATGACCGATGTCGCCGCAAATAACGTGGTCGCCGCACTCGTAACGGAAATCCGCGGCAAGCTGGAAGAAACTCTAAGTATCGCGAAAGCTGCCGAGAGCTGCGCGCGCGATGGCAGCGTGGATCGTGCCGTGCAGATCCTGATGGACTTTGAAGGTCTGGTGCATGAGGCACGGGACCTGTTCAAGGCAGCGCTGACGATCAAACGCAACCTGTTTGCTGAAACCACATAATCACTATCTTTCCCTAACTGGGACCTCCCCCGCCCTCGCATTGAGATCGGCGGGCCGGGTCAGTGGCAGCACCCGATGTTGCCGTTGACCCACAGGAGATCCCATGAACATCCAAAAAGCCAAAGATCCCGCCCGCAAAGGAGGTGTAGCGCGTAAACCCGCCGCCAAGGCACGACAACCATCGAAAGTGAACACGACTCGTTTAGCCAAGGCAGCACGCTCACGCGTTCAAGGCGTCACTGAACAGTCCTCCGCACGTTCCTTCGAAACTGTTCCACATTCGAAGCCATCCAAAGTGCCTCCCGCCCAAGCTCCAGTGGCAAAGCCCGCACGTGAGTCTTCAAAGCAAGCTACCGTGCTCACGATGCTGTGCCAGCCAAAAGGCACGACCATTACCGCCATCATGAAGGCGACCAGCTGGCAGCAACACTCGGTACGCGGCTTCTTCGCAGGCGTCGTCAAGAAGAAGCTCGGTCTCAATCTTGTTTCCGAAGAAAGCGATAAGGGACGGGTTTATCGCATCAGGGATCGCAAGGCCTCTCCTGTTGCGGTCGACAGGCCGAAACAGGCGGCCTGATGCGATGGGCGATAGGAAAAACGGAAACGGTCGTAACACAGTCAAAGTTTCCATTGAGGACGAGACCGCGCATCTGCGCGGTCTCGGCTTCAAGGGCCTCCGCATGCGATGGCAAAGCGTGTTTCAAAGACCCGCCCCTGATCATTTGCCGCGACATCTGTTGTTTAGGATTCTCGCCTATCAGATCCAGGCCGACCGCCTCAGCGATCTTGATCACGAGACGAGAAAAATTCTGGACCGGACCACAGTCAAGGAATCACGGATTGAGCTATCCGCGCGTTTGGCAAGCTCCGATCAGAAACGGACTGAACTTACGCCCGGAACAGTATTGGTGCGGGAATGGGATCGGAAGTCGCAACGAGTGATGGTGACGGCGGATGGGTTCGCGTGGAATGGCAAAACTTATGACAGTCTCACCAAGATTGCCTTCGCAATTACCGGCACCAGATGGAACGGTCCTCGCTTCTTCGGCCTCAGAGACAAGGAAGAATCGGTGACTGAGGCACGATCGTGAAGACGACCTCAATCAAGGCTGTACGTTGCGCCATCTATACGCGAGTCTCGACCGACAATGGACTCGATCAGGAGTTCAACTCGCTGGATGCCCAATACGATGCAGCGTCGTCATATATACAGAGTCAGGCTCATGCCGGCTGGACGCTGATCCGGTCGCGGTATGACGATGGCGGGTACTCCGGTGGGTCAACCGACCGTCCTGACCTGCAACGGCTGCTGGACGACATCCGTGATCGGAAGATTGACGTCATCGTTGTCTATAAGGTCGATCGGTTGACACGATCGCTGGCCGACTTCGCCAAGCTCGTGGAACTGTTTGATGCACACGGCGTATCGTTCGTCTCGGTCACCCAGCAGTTCAATACGACGACCTCCATGGGTCGGCTGACGTTGAACGTGCTGTTGTCGTTTGCCCAGTTCGAACGAGAAGTCACATCTGAGCGAATTCGCGACAAAATCGCAGCCTCAAAACGTAAAGGCATATGGGTCGGCGGCCCCCTCCCCTTGGGATATGCGATGAACGACGGCAAGATCGCGGTCGTCGAGGAGGAGGCCGACCGGGTCAGGACGATCTTCCAACGATACCTTGAACTCGGCGGCGTGCACGCGCTGATGCGGAACCTCAGTGATCAAAAGATCTTCACAAAGTCGAAGCTGCTTGCAACAGGCCAAACGCGTGGGGGAATTCCCTTCGGCCGGGGCTCACTCTGTTATCTTTTGCGCAACAGATTTTATATCGGTGAGGTCACATACAAGAATGAGATTCTATCGGGCGAGCAGCCCGCAATTGTGGAACGAGAGTTGTTTGAAGCGGTTCAGCAGAAACTGACGAGCCAACGATCTCATCGCACCATCCAGCGCAACAAGTCGGACTATTTGCTAACGGGATTGCTATACGATGGTTCCGGCCACCGCATGATCCCTACCCACGCGACCAAAGCCGGCATTCGGTATCGCTACTACGTCTCGTCGCCTCATTTGTATGGGCAGTCAAAAATTGCGTTAGTTGGATCGGTCTCTCGTATTGCTGCAACTCAGGTCGAGGACGCCGTCACCAACGCACTGAATGAACATCTCATTGCGCAAAACGAGAAGCCTCGTTCCGACCCGGCACAAAGGGCCGACCGTAACTCCATCTTGGAGCATGTTGCGCGCATCGATGTGCACACTGATCGGCTGATCCTCACCCTGAAATCGCAGCATCCAGATGGCGACGACGAGAGCCTAACCATCGCTTGGGAGAAGCCGCCATCTCGAAAATTCAAAGAGATCCTGCTACCGCACAATAAATCGAGAGCTGACGTCCGGCCGATCCGCACCGAACGGCGCACGCGCCTTGTGGCTGCCATCGCTCGCGGCCGGCGCTGGCTAAACGAGGTTGTGTCAGGTGAGATCAAGGCGGTCGAAGAAATTGCCGCCCGCGAAAAGTGCAGCGTTCGTCAGGTTAATATGACGATCTCGCTGGCCTTCCTTGCGCCCGCTCTCGTTAAAGCCGCAGTCGAAGGCCGGCTGCCACGTGGCATTGGTGTCGAGCGGCTCCGCGATGCTCCCGCCGAGTGGACCCGACAGTTCGAGGCCCTTGGACTCAACCCGCGATAACTCCCGGCACTCCCCATAAACTGTCTCCAGATTGGAATGCACACGGTCACTCCTGTGCTGAAATCGGCCGTTCTGCCCGCTCCATCTCGAGCCACCAGGAACGGAATTTTCGGATGCAGAGACCGGACGCCCAAAATCGCCCCCAGAGACCGCAATCACCCGCAGAGACCGAAAATGCGAGATGAGAACAGCGGAAATCCCCGCTAAAACAGCCTCTTTGCAGTCGAACCGAAAGAGTGCGGTTCGGGGGAAACTGGGTGGTGGGCGCGACAGGGATCGAACCTGTGACCCCCTCGATGTCAACGAGGTGCTCTCCCGCTGAGCTACGCGCCCTTAAGACCACTTGTGCCGGGATGCGTCCCTATATCGGCTTGGATCGCCGCAGGCAAGGACGGGAAACCGTGTTTTCGGGGCAAATTGCCCCCAATCGACCGCCGCCTCAGGCCGCCAGCATCTTGTTCACTTCGCTGACCAATTCGCGCAGATGCACGGGCTTGGAGAGCACCTTGGCGTTTTTCGGCGCCTCGGAGTCGGAATTCAGCGCCACGGCGGCAAAGCCGGTGATGAACATGATCTTGATATCGGGATCCAGCTCCGACGCGCGGCGCGCCAGCTCGATGCCGTCCATCTCGGGCATCACGATGTCGGTTAGAAGCATTTCAAAAGGCTCTTCGCGCAGCCTCTGATAGGCTGACAAGCCGTTGTCGTAGGACGACACCTGAAAGCCGGCATTCTCCAGCGCCTTGACCAGAAAGCGGCGCATGTCGTTGTCGTCTTCGGCAAGGAGAATTTTGTGCTGCATGGTCTTGGTGTAGTCCCGTGAATGGAGAAAGTCCCCTGCCCTCTATTTGCCCGCACGGTAGTAAATTTCGGGTGAAGGCCAAGTTCCTATTGGCAGATCGGTCAGGTTTGCGGACAATGATGTTGCACAAAACACCCGCTTTTCCGGCGAAAATGTGTTGTCCGGTCAGGCATTTCAGCAGCGGCGCAAATAACGCCGCGGGTGCGAATGGCGAAGAGAGGTGGCAATGACCCAGTTCGAGGACGAGTTGTCGCCTCCATTCGAAATTATCGAGCCGCCGGTCTGGCGCGCGCCGATCATTTTCAATTCCCCGCATTCAGGATCGGTCTATCCGCGCGAGTTTCTGGCCGCGTCCCGCATCGATGAGGCTGCGCTGCGCCGTTCGGAAGATTCGTTCATGGACGAAATCATCGCGGACCTCACCGGCCGCGGATTTCCCATGGTCCGGGTGAATTTTCCGCGCTCTTATGTGGACGTCAATCGCGAGCCTTATGAGCTCGATCCGCGCATGTTCGCGGGCCGGCTCCCGAGTTTCGCGAATACCCGCTCGATGCGGGTCGCGGGCGGCCTCGGGACGATCCCGCGCGTGGTCGGCGACGGCCAGGAGATCTATTTCGAGCGACTCGATGTCGAGGACGCGCTGAACCGGATCGAGGCGCTCTACAAGCCTTATCACCGTGCGCTGCGCCGCCTCATCAACAAGGCGCATCAGGCTTTCGGCACGGTCGTCCTGGTCGATTGCCACTCGATGCCGTCGGTCGGCGTGTCGCGTGACGAGCCGAAGCGTCCCGACGTGGTGATCGGCGACCGTTACGGCACGAGCTGCGCAAGCCTGTTGCCCGATGTCGTCGAGGAAACGCTGACGGCACAGGGTTATTCGGTCGGCCGCAACAAGCCTTACGCAGGCGGCTTTATCACCGAACACTACGGCAACCCGGCCAGCGGACTGCATACGATTCAGCTCGAACTCAACCGCGCGATTTACATGGACGAGCGGCGGCGCGAGCGTGGCCCGCAATTCCGCAAGGTGGCTGATGATTTCATCGTGCTCGCCGAGGCACTGGCCGCGATCCCGCTCGACAGTCTCGGGCCATTCCAGGCCGCGGCTGAATAGGCATCTTCCCGCGCCTCTTTCAGCGCGCGAAATTTCTCCTGTGCATGATGAATCAATGCCGGCGTTTGCTTCCCCATCGCCGGACAGAAAAAAGGGCCACTCGCGAAAGCAAGTGGCCCAAGTCTAGGGAGGAAACGCCCAAGGAGGGCAGCAATAACGCGAGGCGTTATCGCACCGCAACAATATGCAATCGCAGCGCACTCAGGGCAAGTATTTTTAAAGATTTTGTCATGCTCTGAACGCATAACAGGCTTGCGACCGAAATCGGGATTTCTGAGGAAATACCCTTTTAAATACAAATGCTTAATCGAAATATAGCCCTCTCCAAACCGCCAAAAAAGCTTGGAATCGCGCCCATAAAATGAATCTATATTACCATATTTGGCTCGAGAGCCTTTCATTTCGACCTTCGCTTTGGAATCAGGAAGTAAGGAATGAACATTTGGATTAGTGGTACGTGGGTCAAATTTTCGATGCTTGCCGCCGTCGCCCGGACTCTTATTAGGGCCGTCACCAGTTCGCATTTACAGTCCACCCCACTCGCAGTCGCTTCAAAGGAATCCCCGTGACGGTTATCGACTTCACCGCTTTTATCGGACGACTGGCGACCGCCTCAGGCGACACCATCCTTCCCTTCTTTCGCACCTCGCTGAGCGTCGAGAACAAGAACGTGGGTCGCGACCTCGATCCGGTTACCGAAGCCGACCGCGCCGCCGAGGCCGTGATGCGCCGGATGATCAAGGACAGCTTTCCCTTGCACGGTATCGTCGGCGAGGAGTTCGGATCGGAGCGGGCCGATGCGGAGTATGTCTGGGTGCTCGATCCGATCGATGGCACCAAGTCCTTCATCGCCGGCCTGCCGATCTGGGGGACGCTGATCGCGCTGATGCACAACGGCGCGCCGGTGTTCGGCATGATGCATCAGCCTTACATCGGCGAGCGCTTCAGCGGCGACGGCGGCTCCGCGCGCTATGAAGGGCCGTCCGGCAAGCGCAAACTGTCGGTGCGGCGCTGCGCGACGCTTGCGGAGGCCACGCTGTTCACCACAAGCCCCCGTTTGATGAATGCGCCGGACCGCGCCCGGTTCGAGCGCGTCGAAGCCGGCGTGCGGCTGTCGCGCTACGGCGGCGATTGCTACGCTTACTGCATGCTCGCCGCAGGTCATCTCGATCTCATCATCGAAACCGAGCTGAAATCGTATGACGTTGCCGCCTTGATCCCGATCGTCACCGGCGCCGGCGGCATCATCACCACCTGGGACGGCAAGCCCGCGCAGTCCGGCGGCCGTATCGTCGCAGCCGGCGACAAGCGGCTACACGACGAGGCATTGAAGCTGCTGAATACATAAGGCGTTCAGCCCTCGGCACTACACCTTCGCAAACGCCTTCAGATGATCCGCCAGCTGCTGCACCGGCCGGGGCAATGACTGTCGGCTGCGCATGCAGATCGCCAGCCTGCGGCTGGTCCATGGATCGGCCATGCGGACCATCCTGATCCGCATGGCCGGCTGTAGCGCCGCGCGGCCGCATCCGGAATGATCGCAAGACCGACGCCCGCCTCCACCATCTGGCAGGTCGCATCGAAGCCTCTGAGCCGCGCCCGTATCCGCAGGCGAACTCCCAGTTTAGCGGCCTGCATCGCGATATGATTTTGCAGCGCGCTGGCTTCGGTGAGACCGATGAAATCGCGCGCCGCGACATCGCGGAAATTCGTCTGCCGCCGCTGCGTGATCTCGTCACCCGGCGGCGCGACTAGCACCAGCCGATCGTCGCAGAACGGAAAGCGGTGGAGCCTCTCGGGCAGCATGGCCTCGACAGCGAGACCGATATCGGCCGCGCCGGACGCCACCGCCGTGGCGATCTCCGCGCTCTCGCGTTCCTCGACGTCGACGCTGATCGCGGGATATTTCGCGAGAAACGACGCCAGCGCCTTCGGCAGGTGTTCGCTCGCGCCGGACGTGTTGGCGAGCATGTGAATGCGCGCCTTCAGGCCTCGCGCGTAGGCAGTGAGTTCGCCCTGCATCGCCGCCACCTGATGCAGCACGACGCGGGCATGATCGAGCAGGCTTTCACCCGCCGCCGTGAGCCGGACGCCGCGCCGTTGCCGCTCGAGCAGCGGCACGCCCAGCGCCGCTTCCATGCTCTTGATGCGCGCGCTGGCCGACGCCAGCGCCAGCGCCGATCGTTCCGCGCCGTGGGTGATGCTGCGCGCTTCGGCGACCGCCACGAACAGCCGCATATCCACCAGATCAAAATGCATGGCCAGGGCCCTTTACACGGCCTTCGCCAAACCCGAAGGCTAACTCCGTATTCTCCAGATTGTGCAGTATGCCGCTGCCGGTCAATGTGCGTGCCATGCCCAGCTCAATGTCAGATCCGATTCTCATCGTCACCATTGCCGCCGTGTTTCTCCTTGCGGGCTTCGTCAAGGGCACCATCGGTCTCGGCCTGCCGACTGTGGCCATGGGCCTTCTTGCGACGCGGATGCCGCCGGCACACGCCCTCGCCATTGTGATCGTGCCCGCTATCGTCACCAACATCTGGCAAACCTTCGTCGGCCCCTATCTGCGCGACATCGTGCGCAGGCTGTGGCCGCTGATGATCGCGACGATGATCGGCATCTGGCTCGGCGCGGGACTGATGACCGGCCCCTATGCGCGTTATGGCACCATCATTCTCGGTGTGCTGCTGGTGATTTACGCGATCATCGGCCTGTCCAAAGTCCGCTTCAGCGTCGCCCGCCGGAACGAGAAATGGGTCGGCGGCATCGTCGGACTGGTCACGGGTGTCATCTCGGCCGCGACCGGCGTGCAGGTGATTCCATCGATGCCCTTCATGCAGGCCATCGGGATGGAAAAGGACGAGCTGGTCCAGGCGCTCGGTGTGTTCTTCACCACGGCGACTGTGGCACTGGCA
Source organism: Afipia massiliensis (assembly GCF_014203115.1). Classification (GTDB taxonomy): domain Bacteria; phylum Pseudomonadota; class Alphaproteobacteria; order Rhizobiales; family Xanthobacteraceae; genus Afipia; species Afipia massiliensis. The sequence goes on from NZ_JACHIJ010000004.1 coordinate 112,443, forward strand.
TTCAACCTCACCAGCGCGGGATTGCTGAATGCAACGGTCGCCGTTCCCGGTCTTGTCGCGATGGTCGCGGCCTTTTCAGGCATGTATCTCGGTCAGCTTCTGCGCTCGCGGATGGATGCGGACACGTTCCGCCGCTGGTTTCTGATCGCCATGCTGCTGCTCGGCATCTATCTCGCGGGTGACATGCTGGCGAAGATTTACGCCTAGGCTTTTCCTCTCGTTCCGGAAAACCGGTGCCGACGTATCCGGATCGTGCTAGGCGTTCTGTATGATCCGAGTCACCCGCGACATCACGATCGACGAGAAAGACCTCGACATCGCCTTCGTCCGCGCCTCCGGGCCGGGCGGGCAGAACGTCAACAAGCTCTCGACCGCGGCACAGCTGCGCTTCGACGTCAGCCGCGTGGCGCTTGCACCCGATACCATGATGCGGCTGACAACACTCGCGGGCCAGCGCATGACCAAGGACGGCGTGATCGTCATTCACGCCCAGCGCTTTCGCACCCAGGAGCGCAACCGGGCCGACGCCATCGACCGGCTGCTGGACCTTCTGCGCGAGGCCTCGGTGCGCCCGAAGCCGCGCCGCGCCACCAAGCCTACGCTGGGCTCCAAGATACGCCGTCTCGACGGCAAGAAACGCCGCAGCGACGTCAAGGCAAAGCGCAATACGCGCAGCTTCGACGATTGATTGCCGTCGCATCCATTGAAAACTCCGGCCGCGGACGCGACCGGAGTTCTTGTTTTGCGAAGATTAAAGCTTTCGAGTTCTTTAGCGTTTGAGGCCGCCCGCAGCACCGCCGGCCGCGCCGGTCGCCCCGTTGACGGCTCCACCGGCGCCCGATCCGACAGTTCCCTTCGCGCCAGTCTGCGCGCCGGCTCCGACATGCGCACCCGAACCTCCGACATGTGAATCAACGCCGGCTCCGGTATTGGCCCCGCCGGTCACACCGGCAGGGCCGGTAACACCGCCCTGCGCACCGCCGCGAACCCGCGTGTCAGACGAGGCGCCTTGCGCCAGCACGGCACCGGTCAGCATTGCCGAGGTTGCGAGTACGAGCGCTGCAGTTTTTACGACCTTCATCCACTTCTCCTTCAATGGCGGCGTTCAGTCCGGTTTCGATTCGTGCGCCGCCCGCATCTGCCGGATCAGTTCGCCGAGATATCTCTCACGAACGGCGCGAGTGCATGCAAACTGCGTCGTGTGACCATTGTTCAGAGATTTCGAGGTCATTTCGGGGATATTCCGCCACATCACGACCGCATATTCGGCGGTTGATTGGCCCTGTGCGCAGCGGTGAAAGCCGGACAAATCAACGCGGTTGAGGTTCCCTTTGATGCATCCGACCCGGTAAAATGCGTCCACGCCGTATCGAGTCGCGCCAGGAACATTTATGCCCGTCCGCCAGCTTCCCATTCAGATCGTCAACCGCATCGCCGCCGGCGAAGTGGTGGAGCGGCCTGCAAGCGCGGTGAAGGAACTGGTGGAAAACGCCATCGACGCGGGCGCGTCACGTGTCGATGTTTTCACCGAAGGTGGCGGACGCCGGCGCATCGCCATCACCGACGATGGCGCGGGCATGACCCACGACGATCTCGCGCTGTCGGTCGATCGTCACGCCACATCGAAACTCGACGATGAAGACCTGCTGCGCATCCGCACGCTGGGCTTTCGCGGTGAAGCGCTGCCGTCGATCGGCGCGGTGTCAAAACTCACCATTGCCACGCGGCACGCCAGCGAACCTCATGCATGGACGTTGAGTGTCGATGCCGGAGCGAAGTCCGACATTGTGCCGGCGGCATTGACCGCCGGAACGCGCGTCGAGGTCAGCGATCTATTCTATGCCACACCGGCGCGATTGAAGTTTCTCAAGACCGACCGCACCGAGGCCGAAGCGGTGCGCGAAGTGGTGCGCCGTCTCGCGATGGCCCGGCCTGACATTGCGTTCTCGCTGTCGGGCGAAGAACGCGCGCCTGTGACATGGGCGGCGGCGCTGCCCGGTGCTCCGGGGCGACTGACGCGGCTCGGCGACATTCTGGGCGCGGACTTTCGCGCCAGCGCCATCGAGGTGCGCGCCGAACGCGACGGCGTGAGTGTCGAAGGCTTTGCGGCCGCCCCGTCGCTGACCCGCGCCAATGCGCTGGGACAATACCTGTTCGTCAATGGCCGTCCGGTACGCGACAAGCTCATTCTCGGCGCGGTGCGTGCGGCTTATGCGGACTATCTGCCGCGCGACCGGCATCCGGTTGTGGCGCTGTTCGTGACTCTCGACACCCAGGAGGTCGACGCCAACGTGCATCCGGCGAAGACCGAGGTGCGCTTCCGCAATGCCGGTCTGGTGCGGGCGCTGATCGTGCACGCGCTGAAGGACGGTCTCGCCCGCGAGGGCAAACGCACGGCGGCGAATTCCGACGGCACCGCGATCATGGCGTTCCGCCCCGGCAGCAGCATTCCGCGCGGCGGATGGGACTGGCGGCGCTCGCCGAATTTTCCCGCGGCCCCCGCCGCGCCAGCGTATGCGAATGCGTTTTCGTCCAGTACGTTTGCCGAAGCCGCACAGGCCGCGTTCGACACCGGCACGCCCACCGCCGACGTGCGCTACGAACAGGCACCTTTGAGCGATCTGATTGACCGCCCGCTCGGCGCGGCACGCACGCAGATTCACGAAACCTATATCGTGTCGCAGACCCGCGATGGCCTCGTGGTGGTCGATCAACACGCCGCCCATGAGCGCATCGTCTATGAGCGGCTCAAGGCGTCTCTCGAACGAAACGGCGTGCAGCGGCAGATCCTGCTGATCCCCGAGATCGTCGAGATGGACGAGGCCACCGTCGAGAGGCTGGTCGCGCGCGCGGATGAACTGGAGAAATTTGGGCTCAGCATCGAGTCCTTCGGACCCGGTGCCGTTGCAGTACGCGAGACGCCGTCGCTACTCGGCAAGGCCGATGCGGCGTCATTGTTGCGCGATCTCGCCGAGCACATGGCCGAATGGGACGAGGCGTTGCCGCTTGAACGACGGCTGATGCACGTTGCAGCCACCATGGCCTGTCACGGCTCGGTGCGTGCCGGCCGCATCCTCAAGCCCGAGGAGATGAACGCGCTGCTGCGCGAGATGGAAGTGACCCCGAATTCCGGCCAGTGCAACCACGGCCGCCCAACTTATGTCGAACTGAAGCTCGCGGACATCGAGAAGCTGTTCGGGCGAAGATAAATCTTCGCTGGAGCATTATAGTCGCTTGAGGCGATAAAATGGGAAGTCATTGGAGACGACGCCGCTCTCACCCGCGACGTTTAAGGTCGGGACGCACCGCTATCATTCCTGCTACTTGGGAACTGAGATCGGAAGAAAGTAAGCAAAGGGCGCCCGCTTATCGTCATCGTTGCCCAGATTGCGGAGCACTAGTTGTGAGCGTTCAGATGAAACGCGGTGGCTGGGCACATTTCGAAGGAGCGAACGGTCTGGGGCGGGTCAAACATCCTTGCTTTGATCGAGGTGAAAAGCTCAGTCGAAGACGAGATAACGAAACACCGGACTTATTCGATACATTTGCGCCTTCCGACGACAAAATTGACTGACTCACTTGGTGAGAGAGCGGAGTGAGGCGGCGCTTTCTTGACTATTTCTCCGCATATCAACTAGCAGCGCCCCGCAAAAAAACGAACTCCGTGTCGTCATAGGCGCGTCGCTCAAGTTCCTCGAAGCCTTCGGGCGTCACAAACCCCGCCTCCTTCGATTCCTCGACAACCACCAGCGCTTCCGGCGTCAGCCATTTGCCGTCGCGCAACGACGCGAGCGCCTTGTCGGCAAGTCCGCGCTTATAGGGCGGATCTAGAAAGACCAGCGAGAACGGCTCGACCGGATAGGCCGGGCCAAGATTGGTAGCGTCGCGGCGATAGACCTTGGTGACGCCGCCGAGCCCCAGCGCCTCTACATTGTTGCGCAACAGCGCCCGCGCCTCCGCGCCGTTATCCACGAACAATGTGAACGCTGCGCCGCGCGACACGGCTTCGATGCCCAGCGCACCAGTGCCCGCGAACAGGTCGAGCACCCGCGCGCCGTCGATCGGGTTGTCGTAGGCATGCATCAGGATATTGAACAGCGACTCGCGCAGGCGGTCCTGCGTCGGACGAATGTCATTCGACGCGGGCGAGGCGATGTTGCGGCCTCTCAGACGACCACCGACGACGCGCATGGATGTGCTCAGTCTTCCGTGGTGTCGTCTTTGGGCTTCAGATCGCGCTTGCCTTTGTAGCCGCGCGTCGGGCGGCGCGGCGAGCCGTAGCCGTTGGCTTCTTCCTCGTTGCGCGCACGCGTATTCTCGCTGCCTGTACGCATCACAAGCACGCGACGGCCCTTCCGATCCTCAGTCACGCTGCGCTTTGGCTTGGGCTTCGGACCGCCACTCGGCTGTTCGCCGCGGGACGCGTCGTTTACCGGCTTGTCGAACTGCGCGCCGGACATCGTGACAATCTTGTCGCCGAGCTGCTCGCGCAGCACCCGCGACTTGATCTCCTCGACCTGGCCTTCCTCGATCTCGCCGAGTTGGAACGGGCCGTAGGAAATGCGGATCAGCCGATTCACCTCGAGGCCGAGATGCGCCATGACGTTGCGGACTTCGCGGTTCTTGCCTTCGCGGATCGCAAACACGATCCAGACGTTGGCCGCCTTGTCGCGTTCCAGCGTGGCGTCGATCGATCCGTATTTGACGCCATCAACCTCAACACCGTTCTTGAGCTGATCGAGCTGGCCCTGGGTGACTTCGCCGTGGGCGCGGACGCGATAACGCCGCAGCCAGCCGGTGTCCGGCAATTCCAGTGCACGGGCCAGCCCGCCGTCATTGGTGAGCAGCAGCAGGCCTTCGGTGTTGAAATCGAGCCGGCCGATGCTGATAAGGCGCGGCAGACCTTCCGGCAGGTTGTCGAACACCGTGGGACGGCCCTCGGGATCGTCATGGGTCGTCATCAGGCCGCGCGGCTTGTGATACAGAAACAGCCGCGTGCGCTCACGCTCCGGCAACGGCTTGCCGTCGATGGTGACCACATCATTGGCGGTGACATCGAGTGCCGGCGAGTTGATGACGCGGCCATTCACCGCAACGCGGCCCTGCACGATCCATTCCTCGGCATCGCGGCGCGAGCACAGACCCGCACGCGCGACGATCTTGGCGATGCGTTCGCCGGATTTCTTCTTCTCCGGCGCGGCACGCGGCGCACGCTTGTCGAAATCGGGCTTGCGTTCGCGATATTCGCCGCGCCCGCCAAATGCTGGCCGCTTGGCAAAGACCTTGCTGTCGTCCTCGTTGTCGCGGCGAGGGCGATCACCGGTTTCACTGCGCGGATGTTCCTGCCAGTCACTGCGGCCACGCGGCGCGCGATCATCACGTGGCTTGTCGAAGCGGGGACGCGAAAAACGCGGACGCTCGCTGGAATCGCGATCACGGTCGCCACGGTCGAACCGGGGCTTATCGAAACCGCCGCCTTCGCGGCGTGGCGGACGGCTCTCAGCGTCGCGTGACAGTCCGCGCTTCTGCCAGGGCTTGTCGCCACCGCGGTCTTCACCGCGGCTGAAATCCTTGCGCGGTCCGCGGTCCGGCGCACCACGCCCGGGCCGGTCATCGCGGTTGAACCGCGGGCGCTCATCGCGCTGCAGGCGGTCGTCCCGATTGAAGCGGGCCGGACGTGCATCGCTCCCCTCGCCACGCGGCGTATAAGCCCGCTTCTCGCCGAACTTCTTGTCCTGGAAACGCCCGGCGCCCGCGCTGCGGGGCGCGCGGTCGTCGCGCTCACGCGGCTTGAAGGAACGGCCTTCACCACGATCCTCACGGGGCTTGAACGAACGCCCTTCGGGACGGTCTCCATGTGGCTTGAACGAACGTCCCTCACCGCGATCCTCGCGCGGTTTGAACGAACGTCCTTCAGGACGATCTCCACGCGGCTTGAATGAACGTCCCTCGCCACGATCCTCGCGCGGTTTGAACGAGCGTCCTTCGGGACGATCTCCACGTGGCTTGAACGGACGACCTTCGCCACGATCCTCGCGTGGCTTGAATGAACGTGCGTCGCCGCGATCCCGCGAACCGAATTCCTTGCGCGGGCCACGATCCGGTCCGTCCTTCCGGAAATCGTCGCGCTTGCCGGCGTACGGCTTCGACGCATAAGGGCGCTTGTCGCCGGACGGCCGCTTGTCACCAAATTTGCGGTCACCAAACTTCTTGTCACCACCGCGCGGGCCGGCCGATCGAGCGGGGCGCTCGTCGCGCGAGCTTCCTCCGCTGCGCGAGCCTCCGCCCGGACGGCCTCTGCCACCGGCCTTGAAGCCTCCACCGGCTCCGCCTTCACGGCGCGGCGGACGGCCGTTGTTTTTATCGTTGTCGCGGGGCATGAATGATCTCTCAGGACGTTGGGCGGAATATGGGACTGTCGCACAACGTGAAATTGGCTGGCGGCACGCGCCCTTTTAAATCAGGGCGCATTTTCGCGCAAAACCGGTTCTCGCGTTTGCTGAAGACGTCTTACTAACAGAGTTTATTGCCGGAAACGAGGCATGACGGCACGATCTTTCATGGATTTGGCGCTCAAACAGGCCGAAATCGCCGAAACGACCGGGGAAGTGCCGATCGGCTGCGTCATCGTGCGGGGCGGCACGGTGATCGCGCAGGCCGGCAACCGCACCCTCGCCGACCGCGATCCGACCGCGCATGCCGAAATCCTGGCGATCCGCGAGGCCGCCCGCGTCACCGGCAGCGAACGGCTGACCGATTGCGACCTCTATGTCACGCTGGAACCCTGCACCATGTGCGTCGGCGCGATATCCTTCGCGCGAATCCGGCGGCTTTACTACGGCGCAAGCGATCCGAAGGGCGGCGCGGTGGACAGCGGCGTGCGGTTTTTCGCCTCGCCGACATGTCATCATGCGCCGGAGATTTATCCGTCGGTCGGCGAAAGCGAAGCGGCCGCGCTTCTAACAAGCTTCTTCAAGGCGCGACGTTAAAACAGGTTGATCTTCATGCCCTCATGCGAGGCGTCCAGGCCGAGCCGCGCATAGAAGCGCTGCGCGTCGGCACGCCGCTTGTCAGTCGTGAGCTGCAGCTGCTTGCAGCCGCGCGCCCGCGACCTGGCGATCATCGCATCCATCATCTGTTCGCCGATGCCGAGGCCGCGCAGCGAACGATCGACCCGCACGCCTTCGACCTTCGCGATCCAGGCGCCGTGATAGGATATGCCGGGAATGAACGTCAGTTGCAGGCAACCCATCGCCGTTCCCTCGTGATCCCACACGTAAAGGGTGTTGTTGGGGTCCGCCGCGATGGCGTCGAAGGCGGCATAATACGCCGCCATATCGCCGGAGAAATCCTCCCGGCCGCGCGCCACCTCATCGTCCGCCAGCATCTCGACGATGCGTCGGATGTCTTCTCGCCGCGCCTCACGTAATGCCATCAATCTTGCTCCAAAAAGAATTCAAGTAATGCGTCAGCCGTTGCCTGAGGGTTTTCCTCGGCAAGGAAATGTCCGGAATCGATGGCGTACCCGCTGACGTTCGTCGCCCACCTGCGCCAGGTGTCGAGCGGGCTTGAGGTCGAGGACGCGATGCCTGCGCCGCCCCACAGTGCCAGCAGCGGCACCGTGATCTTGTTGCCGGCTTCAACGTCGCCCTTATCCTGCTCGAAATCGGCATAGGCCCCGGCGCGATAATCCTCGCACGCCGCATGAATGCGCAGCGGATCGCGGAACGCCGTCAGATAATGTTCGACCGCGCGCGGATCGAACGGATTGAGCGCATCCTTCTTCGCCCAGCTCTTGAAGGTTCGCCCGAAATAATCGTCAGGATTGGACGCGATCAGATTTTCGGGCAGCGGGTGCGGCTGCGCCAGAAATGCCCAGTGATAAATCCGGAGCGCGAAGCCGCGATCCATTTTCGCCCAGTAGTCATACGTCGGCAGAATATCCAGCGTCGCGAGACGCGACAGCCGCCCGGGGTGATCGAGCGCGAGCCGATAGGCGACGCGGCCGCCACGATCATGACCTGCGAGGCCGAAATGCACATGACCGAGCTTTTCCATCACCTCGATCATCACCTGCGCCATCGTCCGCTTGGTGAACGGCGTATGGTTTTCGTCGGTCTTCGGCACGTCCGACCAGCCGTAGCCGGGCAGGTCCGGTATCACGAGGGTGAATTTCTCCGCGAGCATCGGCGCAACGCGATGCCACATCACGTGGGTCTGCGGATAGCCGTGCAGCAGCAACAATGGCGGGCCTTTGCCGCCGACGCGGGCGAAAATACGGCCGCGCGATGTGCTGACCCATTCAGACGTAAAACCGGGATAGAGATCGGCGAGATCAGGCATGGACAATCCTAGACCCTGGCGGCGCCCCGCGAACACGGGACAAGCCCTCACTGAATTCAATTATCGAAGTTCAATCTTGCACTAACGCGACACCACAAGGAATATTTCGGCAGATATAACGATTTGGCGGGGTTTGGGTCCCCGCCCTCGCAGGACGATGCGTCGTTTAAGGCTGGTTCTCCCGCGCCACCGCCTGCCAGCCGATGTCGCGGCGGCAGAAACCCTCCGGCCACTGGATGCGATCGATCGCCTCATAGGCACGGCGCTGCGCCTCGCTGACGGTCTTGGCTGTCGCGGTGATGTTCAGAACCCGTCCGCCATTGGCGAGAATCTTGTCCCCGTCGGCCTTGGTGCCGGCGTGGAAAATCTCGACCCCCTCCACCTTTGCGGCATCATCGAGCCCCTCGATGGTTGTGCCCTTGGCGTAGTCGCCCGGATATCCTTTCGCCGCCATCACCACGGTGAGTGCAGGCTCCGGATACCAGCGCAGGTCGAAATGCTTCAACTCGCCATCGACCGACGCCAGCAGCGCCGGCACCAGATCCGATATTAAACGGATCATCAGCACCTGCGTCTCGGGGTCGCCGAAGCGCGCATTGTATTCGATCAGCTTGGGACCATCCTTCGTAATCATAAGTCCAGCGAACAGCACGCCCTTGTAGGGCATGCCCATCGCCTTCATCGCGCGCAGCGTCGGCAGGATAATCTCGGTCATCGTGCGCTCGCGCACCGCGTCGGTGAACACCGGCGCCGGTGAATAGGCGCCCATGCCGCCGGTATTCGGTCCCTTGTCGCCGTCGAAAGCGCGCTTGTGGTCCTGCGCCGCGACCAGCGGCAGCGCATTGTCGCCGTCGCACAGCACGAAGAACGAGGCCTCCTCGCCTTCCATGAATTCCTCGACCACGGCTTCCGCGCCAGTTGCAGTGAACAGCGCATCGATGGCGGCTTCCGCCTCTGCCAGCGTCATCGCCACCACGACACCCTTGCCGGCCGCAAGGCCATCGGCCTTCACGACAATGGGCGCGCCTTGCTTGCGGATGTAGGCCTTCGCCGCAGCCGCATCGCGAAACCGCTCATAGGCCGCGGTCGGGATGTTGTTCGCCTTGCAGATGTCCTTGGTGAAGCCCTTGGAGCTTTCGAGCTGCGACGCTGCCTTGCTGGGCCCGAATGCCTTGATGCCCGCAGCTGCAAGATCGTCGACAATACCGGCCGCCAGCGGCGCCTCAGGGCCGACCACAACCAGGTCGATCTTGTTCACCTGGCAGAAGTCGATCACCGCGGCGTGGTTCGCCACATCCAGCGCGACGCATTCCGCGTCCTGCGCGATGCCGGCATTGCCCGGCGCGCACCACAGCTTCGTCAGCAGCGGCGAAGCCGCCATTTTCCACGCCAGCGCGTGCTCGCGCCCGCCGGAACCGATCAAGAGGATGTTCATGATGTCTCCTAACCCGTTCGGTTACCGGGTCGGCGCAGCCCGCACAAGAGGTCCGAAACGCTATCCGCCGGCCTCGATGATCTGCCGCAGCGAGGCCACATGGCGGGTGAAGGCCCCCCGCCCTGCGGGGGTGGCGGTCACCGTGGTTTGCGGCTTCTTGCCGACAAAGGCCTTGGCGACCGCCACATAACCCGCCTTCGCCAGTGTCTCGATATGGGCGCCGAGATTGCCGTCGGTGGCTCCGGTCAGTTTTTTCAGCCGGGGAAAATCCAACCCCGCGCCAGCCGGCAACGCATTCAGCGCAGCCATGATCCTCAGGCGAAGCGGCTGATGAATGATTTCATCCAGCTCTACCATCGCCTAGTTCCGCCGCATCCAGAGACCGCCGAGCATCAGGCCGCCGCCGTTGACCGCGGCCATCCACAGCGTGAACCAGGATCCCGCGACGTAATAGCCGATTACGGTAAGTGCGATGACGCTCACGCCAATCGCGACGAAGGCGCGCCCGAGCCAGACGCCAACCATGATGTAAGGCAACATGAAATAGGAGGGCCAGAATGCTGCAAGCTGGCGCGGCGAAAATCCGCCAAGCGCAATGCTCCAGACACAGCCGAACGCAATGAACACTGCAAAGGCGGTGAACATCCGCGCGTCGAACGTCCGGACACCCTCGCGCCGGGCGCTGACGGCGCCAATGATCACCGAGCCGCCATTCCCGCTGCGATCACGATAGACCAGATGATTCCTGCGGCGCCCTGAAGACTGAATGTGAGAACGTACCCGATGAACGTCAGGGCACCCCACAGCAAAAGCATTGAGCTCGCGCGGCGGTAGAACAACGACCTGCGCACATCGCGCCCAATTCTGTCGATGTCGGACAGCAGGGCACCGGCCTCGCGGGCTTCGATCATTATTATGGTCCCCGCAGGTTTGCGATGAGATCGGCGACCCGCGTCAATGTCGGCGGGCTCGTGACAACATCCATGTGGCGCGCGTTGTCGAGAATGCGGACATCGACTGTAGCCGATGTCCCGCGCACGGCCTCTTCATATTTCCCGGCATGCATCAGTTCGTCGTCAGCTGCGCCGATCAGCGTGATCGGCAGCTTGGCGGTGACGAGATCGCCGCGGTAATTGCGGTTGGCGCCGAAATTCGTGAGCAGCCGCATCGAATATTCAGAGGTCAGAATTCGCGACGAATGAGGTGGAACCGCAAAGGCGATCACCGGCAACTGGTCGCAGCAGACGATTCCCGCTCCGCGCAGGATGCTGAGCGCGACGATGCGCGGCAGATTCGGGCTCGCCCATCCACCGGCATTGCTCCGGCTCGACGGCGAATTGGTCCCCAGCCACGGCGCCAGCAGCACGGAATGCGTAAACAGGTTCTGCAGCGGCGATCCGGAGATGCGCAGCGCAAAGCCGCCGCCGGAGGAATGTCCCACCAGCATCAGCGGTGCTGAGACGCCGTCCTGCCGGATACGTCCGACGAGATCCGCCAGATCGTCGTCAAGCTGCCCGAGGTAGCTGATGTCCCCTCGCGTGCCCGACGCACCGTGACCGCGCATGTCCGGCGCGAAACTCTCGATGCCGCGATCAGCGAGCACCCGCGCCAGCGGGTGAACTGCGACGCTCGAACCGGATGAGCCATGAATGAGGATCGCCGCGCCGCGTGATGGTCCCTGGGCTGGATAATGACGGTAGGCCAGATGCGTGCCGTCCCGCGCCTGAGTGAAGCGCAAGGGCGGAATGTTGCTGCGATCTGCGACCTTTACGCCATCCGATACCGCAGCCAGTTCGGATGGGCGCACGACCGGCACCGCGATCATTCCGGCAAGGATCAGGGCCACCAATCCCGCCGCTGCAAGCGGCCATCGCAAGATACGAACGATGAGCATCGTGTACGCTCCAAAAGATAAATCTATAGAGAACTCTGTATTACAGAGTACTGGATTGAGCAAGGACCGTTTGGCGATGGCGGCTGAATTCCCTACCTTGCACCCGAGCCTCAACAACCCGATTCGATAGCCGAGATGCCAGCAGCCGAAGCCCTTATTAATTCGCCGGAATTTACCGTTTCCGAGCTGTCCTCGGCGCTCAAACGGACGGTGGAGGACGCCTATGGCCATGTGCGGGTACGCGGCGAAATTTCCGGCTTTCGCGGGCCGCATTCCTCCGGCCACTGCTATTTCGCGCTGAAGGACGAGAGCGCCAAGATCGAGGCAGTGATCTGGAAGGGCGTCCATGGCCGGATGCGGTTCAAGCCGCAGGAAGGCCTCGAGATCATCGCCACCGGCAAGCTCACCACCTATCCCGGCTCGTCGAAGTACCAGATCGTCATTGAAGCCATCGAGCCCGCCGGTGTCGGCGCGCTGATGGCTCTGATGGAAGAGCGCAAGAAGAAACTCGCCGCCGAAGGCCTGTTCGACGAGGCCCGCAAGCAGCTTCTGCCTTGGCTGCCCGAAGTGATCGGCGTGGTGACGTCGCCGACGGGCGCGGTGATCCGCGACATCCTGCATCGGCTTGAAGACAGATTCCCGCGCCGCGTGCTGGTGTGGCCGGTGCGGGTGCAGGGCGAAGGCTCCGCCGAGCAGATCGCCGCCGCCATCCACGGCTTCAACGCGCTGGAAGAAGGCGGCAGAATTCCGCGACCGGATCTGCTGATCGTCGCGCGCGGCGGCGGCTCGCTGGAAGACCTGTGGTCGTTCAACGAAGAGATCGTGGTGCGCGCGGCGGCGGAGAGCATGATCCCGCTGATCTCCGCGGTAGGCCACGAGACCGACGTGACGCTAATCGATTTCGCTGCCGACAAGCGCGCGCCGACACCGACCGCGGCCGCCGAGATGGCGGTGCCGGTGCGCGCCGAACTGTTCGTCGAAGTCACCTCGCTGGAGCGACGCGCGATGCTGTGCTGGCAGCGCGGCCAGGAGCATCGGCGCAGCGAACTGCGCGCGGCCGCCCGCGCACTGCCGAAGGCGACGGAGTTGCTGAACATTCCGCGCCAGCGCCTCGATCGCGCCAGCGCACAACTGCCACGCGCACTGCGTGCCAACGCGCATGTCTACGAGCGGCGGCTGTCGGCCATCGGCGGGCGTCTGACGGTGACGGCGTTGCGCGCGCAAATTGATCGCGGCAAGGAGAAGGTGACGCGGCTGGCGACAAGCGCGCGGCGCGGCGCGGATTTGCAGATCCAGCAGCGCGAGACGCGCCTGAAATATGTCGCGCAGCTTCTCAAAGCGCTCTCCTACAAGGGCGTGCTGGATCGCGGTTTCGCATTGGTGCGCGACGAGCATGACCAGCCGTTGCACGCCGCAACCAATGTGGGCTCCGGCCAGCGCCTCACCATCGAATTCGCCGACGGACGCATTGGCGCGATGGCGGATGGCTACGAAACCACTGAAGCGAAGCCAAAGGGGGCGCCGGCAAAGCCCGCGTCGAAGCGCACCACCGATTTCGGCGTCAAAAAGGTGCAAGGCGACCTTTTTTAAGACGTTCGGAGAGATTTCGTTTTTGATTTCCGTATGATCCTTCCCGAAAATCGGTTTCCACCTTTCGGGATCATGCCTATATTTGAGCAGCCTCTCCGGACGACATCTGCCGGATCCCACAAGGACAATTATCGTGCTCAATAAATTCGGGCCTTCCGGCCAGGGCGAAGCGCAGGTCGAATATCTCGACGGCGATTTTCGTGTGACCTCTCCCGGTTCCTACGTCCGTTGCGCCATCACCGGTGAACACATTCCGCTGGATGAACTGAAATACTGGAGCGTCGACCGGCAGGAAGCCTATGCAACACCGGAAGCGGTGCTGCAGCGGCACTATCCGGCGCAACTGAAAAAGGTCTGATATCTATCGCGCGCGGGCTTTCGCCAGCCGTTCGGCCACAAAATTCCGCAACATCGCCGCATCGTCGAAATCCAGCGTGACCGCGAAGGTAGCGAACCTGTCTGCATGACCTTTGAGGCGGGCATCGCTGCGGATGCGCGCCATGTCCTTTTCAGTGGTCACCAGCGTCAATGACTTTGCTGCCGCATCTGACACCAGCCGTTCGATTTCCTCCGGCGTGAACGGATGATGGTCGGCGAAGGTTCTTTCCTCGGCCACATCCACACCGCAGGCGCGTAACGTCGCAAAGAACCGGGGCGGATCGCCGATTCCTGCAAAGGCGAGCAAGCGTTGGTCGCGCAGTCTATCGACCGAGGCTTGATCTGGAACAAGGCGCGCGCGTAACACCGGCGCGGCACGTTTGGCCACCGCCGCCTCAATTTCACTGGCCGCGTTGCCCGCACCGATCACGATCAGCGCATCGGTACGCGCGATCTGCGGTTCAAGAGGCGCACGCAGCGGACCGGCCGGAAACATACCGCCGTTGCCGACCCCGCGCGACGCATCAATCACGATCAGCGAGACATCTTTCACCAGCGCCGGATTCTGGAAGCCATCATCGAGCAGGACGACACTTGCGCCCTGCGCGCGCGCCAGCGCCGCTCCGGCCACACGGTCGCGCGATACGATGACGGATACGCTTGAAGCCATCATCAGCGGCTCATCGCCCACGTCCGCAGCCGTGTGCTCAGCCTGATCGACACGAACGGGACCTTGTTGCGAACCGCCGTAACCCCGGCTGACGACGAATGGCTTTTCGCCCATCTCGCGCAGCAGTTTCACCAGCGCGATCGTCGCCGGGGTCTTGCCCGCGCCGCCGACGTGATAGTTTCCGACGCAGAGAACCGGAAGTCCGGCGAACGCGCCATCGCGCGCCATGCGCCGTGTGGTAACCGCGCCGTAAATCGCACCAAGCGGCGCAAGCAGTCGCGATAACAACGATGGCGGCCGATACCAGAAGGCCGGCTCACGCATCGGAGCCCCCCTCCAGCCGTAGCTGCAAAAGATAAGGCTCCAGCGCGGCGAGTGTCTTGTCCAGCGCGCCGCCGAGCCTGTTCACGACGCCTTCCGCGGCTCCGACCGACCGCTGCCGCGCAATCGGATTGACCAGCAGGTGCCCGAGCAGTTTGACGAAGTCCTCGCCGGTCTCGGCGCAAATGGCGCCGCCTGCCTGATCGAGCGACTCGTAGATGTCGCTGAAATTGAACACATGCGGCCCGTGCAGGATCGCAGCGCCAAGCTTGATGCCCTCGATCGGATTTTGCCCGCCGTGCGGCACCAGCGATCCGCCCATGAACACCACCGGCGCCAGCCGGTAGAACAATCCAAGTTCGCCCATGGTGTCGGCGACATACATATCCGTGTCGGGACCGGGCATTTCATCCTGCGAGCGTAACGCCACCTGCATGCCGGCGGCTGTCAGCATCTGTGCGATGGCGCCGCCCCGGTTGGGATGACGCGGCACGATCACGCTCAGCAACTGCGGCATGCGCGAGGCCAAACGCCGGTGCGCGTCGAGCATGATTTCGTCTTCACCGGGATGCGTGGACGCCGCGACGAACACCAGCCTGCGCTGCATCGCCTCCTTGAGACGCTCAAGCTTCCGCACATCCGCAGGCGGCCCTTCGACGTCGAGCTTCAGATTGCCGGACGTGACGACATTGGGGCAGCCGAGCGCCGCGAAGCGCTCGCCGTCGCGTTCGGATTGCGCGAGACAAAGGTCGAAGCATTCCAGCAGCGCCGAGATGGTGCCGCGCAGCTTCTGCCAGCGCGGAAACGAACGCGGCGACATCCGACCATTGATGATGACCATCGGAATGCGCCGCTCGGCACTCGACAGGATCAGATTGGGCCAGATATCGGACTCGATGAACAGTGCCAGACCTGGCTTCCAGTGATCGAGAAACGCCGAGACGAAGCGCGGCGAGTCGAACGGCACATATTGATGAATCACGTCAGGCGGAAACCGGCGGGCGACGATCGCAGCCGACGTGACTGTTCCCGACGTCAGCAGAATTCGGACGTTCAGCGCGCGCAGCCGTTCGATCAGTCCTGCGGCCGCCAGAACCTCGCCGACGCTTGCGCCGTGAATCCAGATCAGCGGCCCCGGCGGGCGCGGCATGCTCGCAACGCCACGGCGCTCGCCGAGACGCTCGGGATCTTCCTTGCCCTGCTTCAGCCGCCGCGCAATCAGCGGGCTCGCGAGCGGCGCGGCAAGGGCCGACAGCCGCCGATACGCCGCTAGCGTCGCTGGCAGAGCGCTAGGCATGGATGCCCTCGTCCGGACGGCCCACGCATTCGTAAGCGCGGCGCGTTACTTCGTTCAGCCGCTCTTCAAGCTGTAAGCGGATCATCTGCATGGTTTCATTGTCCGCGTCGGGCGGTACCCTGATCAATTCGCCGCCTGCGATGACGCCGCGTCCGAATGGCAAATGGATCACCGAACGGTCCCAGTTGTTGAGGCGCTTGAAGCGACTGGTGGCGATCGCCACTGGCAGGATCGGCCGTCCGGATTCGCGCGCGAGCATGATGATGCCGAGTCCGGCCTTGCGTGAAACCTTCGGCACATCGGCGGTCAGCGCCATGTTGATCTTTTCATCCAGCGTCCGCAGCATCGCCTTGAACGCGCTCACGCCGCCCTTGCGGTGAAATTCCGATCCATGATCGCCGGACCCGCGCACGGTTCCGACATCGAGACGCTCCGCCGCGATGGCGTTGATCTCGCCGTCGCGATGGCGCGAGATCAGAACCTTGGCCTGATATTCCTTGCGCTTCAGGAACGGCATCATGAAGTGCTGGCCATGCCAGAACGCGATGATGACGGGCATATCCGGCTCGACGCGTTTATAAACGTCCGGCGGATCGAGCGTGAAGCGGTTCGTCCACCAGACCAGCCGCAGGAATTCAGCCGCGGTGAAACCCGCAGCATGCTGCACCCAGCTGGCGCGGCCGAGTTTTCGAAGCGTGGCTTTCAATGGGACGGCTTCGCATCTTGGCCTGGATCGAGCAGCCGGTGAAGATGGACGATGAAATAACGCATGTGCGCGTTATCGACGGTCTGCTGGGCCTTGCCCTTCCACGCCACATAGGCCGTGGCGTAGTTCGGGAACAGGCCGACGACCTCGACCTTGTCGAGATCCTTGAAGGTCACATGATCGAGGTCGAGAAGTTCGCCGCCGATGACAAGATGAAGCAACTGCGGTTGCACAGTTTCGGACATGAATCGTTTTCCCAAAGCGATGACCGGCACTTGAATTGAAGCACCAAACCCGGACGCAAGCATTACAAAATCGGGTTTTCCCGAAAGTGCTTGACGATATGCGCATGGCGCGCACGCCCCGCCGCCACCAGCAATCCGTGACGCACGTCGGCTTGATTGTAAACCAGACGCTCGCCAGCCAGTGAGGTCATTTCCCCGCCCGCTTCGTGCACGATTAAATCGGCGGCGGCAAGGTCCCAATCGCGGCTGTTCCCGCCTGCGAATGCGGCATCCAGCCGCCCTTCGGCCACCCGTACCAGCCGGAGCGCCAGCGAGCCGATCCGTGGGTAGAGGCTCTCATCGTCACGCATGCCGCCGAGACGCTCAACCAGCGGTTTCGGTCCGGCGATTTTCGGGAAGTGAATTTCTGCACCCGGCGCAGCGGCGATCGGCGCACCGTTCAGCACGGTGCCCTGCCCGCGCGTTGCGAAAAAGAACTCGTCGCTGGCCGGCGCGAACACCGCACCCAATACCGGCAGCCCGTCCGCGACCAGCGCGATCGAGACCGACCAGTCGTCCTGCCGCGCCAGATAGGCGCGGGTGCCGTCGATCGGATCGACAATCCATGTCATCGATTTGCCGAGCCGCGCGGAATCGTCAGCGCTTTCTTCCGACAGCCATCCGTAACCCGGCGTTGCCGCGCGCAGCCGCGCCTCGATCAGGTCGTTGACGGCGATGTCGGCTTCCGACACCGGAGACGTCTTGCCCTTGATCCAGGTTTTCAGCTCGGTGCGAAACAGACTGAGCGCCAGCGCGCCGGCTTCGCGCACCACGTCGGCCAGCAGCGCGGCGTCGCGCGTGAGGTTCGCACCGGCGATGTCAGAATCAGCGACCGGCAATCGTCAATTCCCCGATGCGCACGGTCGGCGCGTTGACGCCGTACTTGAACGTCAGATCGTTGGCCGGAACCATCGACTTGAAAATCTCGAGCAGATGGCCCGCGATGGTCACTTCGCTGACCGCATACGACAGTTTCCCGTTTTCGATCCAGAAGCCCGCGGCACCGCGGCTGTAATCGCCGGTCACGCCGTTAACGCCGGACCCGATCAGGTCGGTGACGTAGAAGCCTTCCTTGATGTCCGAGATCAGATCAGCCGGCGAAACCTGGCCAGCTTCGAGATGAAGATTGTACGGCCCGGGCGAGGGCGACGACGACACGCCGCGATGGGCGTGACCGGTGGTGGCCATGCCAAGCTCGCGGGCGGTGGCGGAATCGAGGAGCCATGTGGTCAGCACGCCGTCGTCGATAATGGCGAGCTTCTTGGTCGCGACACCCTCTGAATCGAACGCCTGTGACCGCATTCCCCGCACGCGCAGCGGATCGTCGATAATACGAATGTTCTTGTCGAACAGTTGCTGGCCGAGGCGATCCTTCAGGAAGCTGGTCTTGCGCGCAATCGACGCGCCGTTGACCGCACCGATCAGATGGCCGACCAGCGAATTCGACACACGCGGATCGAACACCACCGGCGCCTTGCAGGTCGCGACCTTGCGCGGATTGAGCCGCGCCACGGTGCGCTCACCAGCACTTTGTCCAACGCTCAAAGGAGATTCGAGATCGGAGCCGTGTATTGCCGACGTGAAATCGTAGTCACGCTCCATGCCGGTGCCTTCACCCGCAATCGCCGTCATCGAGATGCCGTGACTCGACCTCAGATACGAGCCGTGAAAGCCGGTCGACGTCACGAGCACCATACCGCCGATGCCTGCCGATGCCGATGCACCGCCGGACTTCGACACGCCCTTGACCGCCAGACCTGCGGCTTCTGCTTCCTGCGCGCGCCGCTCCAGTTCATCGACGGATGGCACCTGCGGGTCGAGCAGGTCGAGATTGGGAAACTGCTTCGCCAGCAGCGATGGATCGGCGAGACCGACATACGCATCGTCGGGCGCAACCTTCGCCATCGCCACCGCGCGCTCGGCGAGCTTTGCAACATCGCCACCGATGTCGCTGGTCGAAACCACGGCCTGCCGCTTTCCGACGAACACGCGCAAGCCGACATCGTCGCCTTCGGAGCGCTCGGATTCTTCAACCTTGCCTTCGCGGATCTCGACACCTTGGGATACGCCGCGCACCGCGATGGCATCAGCGGCATCGGCACCCGCGCGCTTTGCGGCTTCCACGAGCCGCTGCGCCAGATCGCTCAACGCGCTCTGATCAAGAAGTCCGGATGTTGTTGATTTCGGCGACTGCGACAACGACGCGTTTGGTGAAGAGTTCACAAACAAATTCCCGAGGCTTGGATTCAAGAAACTTGGAGACGAATGCAACCTATCATGAGATGTGCCTGTTTTACGCGGACTTCAAGCGTTTTCGAGGCCGTTGCGGAAGATATTTCCGCAGCCTATGGCGTGTCCCACAAAGGGAGGCGAACGTCGGATTCGGGACAGTGGCAAGGTCTCGTCAATCATCCGCGCCAACCTCTCGTCAATCATGAGAACTGAAGCAATAGCAGTGAGAGACGATTAACCAGCCTTCTTAAGCGGATTCGGACACGGCTCTGGCATGCTCATCCCATCGACCGGGAACATAATTCCGGCGAGGGAGATAAAGTCGTGAGGCGTCAATTCGGAGTCGGCGGGATGCAACCCGTCGGGTCGAGCTGCATGTTGCAGCTCGACCCCCATTCTTTGCCCGTCAGCTTTGAAGCGCGCGATGGCCGCGCCGATGGCGGCGTCAGGCACATCGAAATCAATCGCGAGCGCGTCACCGTGCGCCGTGCTGTCGGCGGCATTCGCATGGCGATCAACGTTCGCGTGCGTGATTTTCTCGGCATTGCCTGCCGCGAAACGAACGATGGGCGCGCGCTGGTGCTGGTTCACAGCGATCCGTCGCTGTCGGTGCCGCTGCTGGTCACCGCCGATGAACTGCAACTCGATCTGGCCTGGCAGATGTGGGGCGACCTGTTCGCTCTGCCGCAGATCGAGGATGAAAATGAAGCAGCACGCGAACCGGCTCCGCGCCGGCGCCGCCGCAACATCATCAAGGATCGTCGTCCGAAATTTCTGGTGCGTCGCAAGGTCGGACGCGCTGCGATGGAGATATCCATTCATCGCGGCGAACGAGAGATCATCGCGCGCAACTAATTGCTAATAGCTACGCAGCACAGCGTCGGCGAGCAGGCCGGCGAACAGCATCAATCCCGCATCGCGGTTCGACTTGAACAGCCGCAGACATAGCGCGGGATTGTCGATCCGGATCGTCCGCACCTGCCAGACCAAATGCGTCGCGAACGCCGCGAGCCCGATCCATGCGGACCATTGCGATCCGCCGCGCCATAACGCGACACCGATCAGCACCACGGCCAGACTGTAGAAGATCGTCAGCGCCATCTGCGTCCGTTCGCCGAACAGCAACGCCGTCGATTTGATGCCGACCAGGATGTCGTCCTCGGTGTCCTGATGGGCGTAGATAGTGTCATAGGCGATCACCCACGAAATTGATCCGGCATACAGCGCCAGCGCGGTGGCATCGATCCGGCCGAGGATCACCGCAAATCCCATCAGTGCGCCCCACGAGAACGCAAGACCGAGAGTCACCTGCGGCCAGTAGGTGATGCGCTTCATGAAGGGATAGACCGCAACCACCACCAGCGAGCAGATGCCGGTGAGAATTGCAAAGCGGTTGAACTGCAGCAGCACCGCAAGCCCGATCAGCGCCTGCAGCACGAGAAATATCGCCGCCTGCGTGACCGTCACCTGCCCCGCCGGAATCGGCCGCGACCGTGTGCGCTCGACCTGCGTATCGAGATTGCGATCGGTGATGTCGTTCCAGGTGCATCCCGCACCGCGCATCACCACCGCGCCGATAAAGAACAACACGATGACCAGCGGCAGACCGCGAACATCATGAGCAATGCCCGCCGCCAGCGCAGCCGACCACCAGCACGGCAGCAGCAGCAGCCACCATCCGATCGGGCGGTCGAACCGCGACAGCCGCAGATAGGGCCGCATCCAGATCGGCGCGTGGGTATCGACCCAGTTGGCGGTTGAGTCGGCGACGGGGGCTGCGGCGTTGCTCATCGCAACCTTTTCATTCGGAGCCAATCAGCGGGTCAGGACGTTGCCGTTCAGCGTGTCGAAGGTGCTGCCGCCCCGCTTCAACGGCTTGGCTTCGGGCAGCGATGCGGACCCGAGCGCTTCGCTCAGGCTGGGGCCCGCCGGCGCGGCCTGAGCCTGCGACGCGGCCGCGCACACCCGCTGCTGCAATTGGGAGGTGTTGGCGTGGCCCTTCTTCATCTGGTCGCCGACCTGAGCAGGGATGCCGCATTTTTGCGCGTTGGCTTCGACGAACTTGATCATCTTCACTTCGGCCTGCGCGAAATTGCCGATCAGCTTGCAGGCCTCCTGCGGCGGCGCCTTGCGCTTGCCGGCCGCCTGAATCAGCTTGGCCTTGGCTTCGGCATCCGCACGCAGCGGCAGAAAACCCTTTTGGCACTCCTCGGCGCCGGGAGGCGGGCCAGCCTGCTGCTGTGGCGCGCCGAAGCCACCGCCGCCAACCGGCGGAGCGCCGGTCGAGAAGGCATTGGATGACGGCTGCTGCCTGACCGGCGCACTGGCCGCACCATTGACGGGCGGAAACGGCGACGCCGCGTTGTTCACCGGCGGGAACGGCGACGCATTGCTGGCCGGTGGCGGCGCTGCCTGTCCCGGCAGCGGCGCCGGAAACGCGCCCTGCGCGCGGACATCCGCAGCATGCATGACGAACGTGGCGGCAGCCAGCGATGCGATAAGACGATAGGCGGTCACGGATTCTCCTCCGGCGGGTTCCTGTGTCCCGAGTGTCCACGCGGCGACCCACCACACAGGGGACTTTTACGATTCTCGCTGCCGCTTAACAACCCGATGAATCCGGCAGCAGCGCGGCAGTTCGCCACCCAATTAGCTGCGAATCCGTAATTATTTGGGCTAGAAGTCGGAAAATGAACGGATTGGTGCCGATGCCCAAACTCGATTTTCGCAGTCCCCGGCTTTTCGTCGATGCGCCACTTGCCGCCGGGACAGGCATCGCACTCGATCGCGACCAGTCCAATTACCTCGGCAACGTGCTGCGGCTTGCCGCCGGCGACACCGTGCTGGTGTTCAACGGCCGCGACGGTGAATGGCGGGCCAATCTCGCTGGCCGCAAACGGCCAGACCGTGCGGAAATCGTCAGCCAGACCCGCCCCCAGGATCGCCTGCCCGATCTGCATTACGTGTTCGCCCCGCTGAAACATGCGCGGCTCGACTACATGGTGCAAAAAGCCGTTGAAATGGGGGTTGCAGCGCTGCGGCCTGTCACGACGCGATTTACGCAGGCGAGCCGCGTCAATGTCGAACGCATGCGCGCCAACGTTATCGAGGCCGCCGAGCAATGCGGCATCCTCAGCCTCGCCGACGTCCACGATCCCGAACCGCTGGAGCGTTATCTGAACCAGCGCGATGGCGAGCGCCTGCTGGTGTTCTGCGACGAGGACGCCCCGATCGCCGATCCGATGGCTGCCTTTGCCGGCGCGGACCGGACAAAGGGCGCCGACGTGCTGATCGGTCCCGAGGGCGGATTTGCCGAGGAGGAACGCGCATTGCTGCTAAAGCAACCACACGTCGCGCGGCTGGCGCTCGGACCGCGAATCCTGCGCGCCGACACGGCTGCGGTCGCGGCGCTGGCCGTGGTACAGACGGCCCTTGGCGATTGGGGCAAACCCGATGCACGCTGAGGTTGCATTCCGGAAAGCGTCTTATTAAGCCCTTTTCCGGATCGTCGTCGAAACCCGGGCAATCCCGTGTTAAGGGACTGCCGATTCAAGCCTTTATGCCAATTGGACACCGAAGAATGAGCCAGACCAGTGCCGCAACCGCGACCGGGTCCGCCGCACAGGCGGAGGCCTTGCTGCAGACATTTGCGCGGGCTGGCTACACCCATGCCCGGCCTCCAATCCTGCAGCCGGCGGAACCATTTCTCGATCTGTCCGGCGAAGACATTCGCAAGAGCCTCTATCTGACCACCGATGCCACCGGCGAGGAACTGTGCCTGCGGCCTGATCTCACCATCCCGGTGGCGCGCGAGTATCTCACGTCAAAGCGCGCAGGCGCGCCCGCGGGGTTCTGTTATCTCGGGCCGGTGTTTCGTTTTCGCGGCGGCACCGCCAGCGAGTTCAACCAGGCCGGCGTGGAGTCCTTCGGCCGGCAGGATCGCGCGGCGGCCGACGCGGAGATGCTGGCGCTCGGCGTTGAGGCCACGGCCGCCTTCGGCGTCGCGAGCCTCGATATTCGCACCGGCGACGTCGCACTGTTCGCAGCGCTGATCGACGCGCTCGATCTGTACCCGGTCTGGAAGCGCCGGCTGATCAAGGATTTCAACCGCAAGATCTCGCTCGCGCAGGATCTGCAGCGCCTGACGCTGGAGACCGGCAAGACCCGCAATGAATATGAAGGCGTGCTGGCCGCGCTCGCAGGCTCGGATCGCAAGGCTGCGCTGGCGCTGGTCACCGACCTGATGTCGATCGCCGGCACCAGCAATGTCGGCGGCCGCACCGTGTCGGAAATCGCCGACCGCTTTCTCGAGCAATCGACCCTCAAGGGCGGCGCATTGCCGCGCGACGCGCTGCAGTTGATCGAACGCTTCCTCGGCATTGCCGGCGAACCGGACGATGCGGCAAGCCAGTTGCGTACGCTGGCAGCAGACGCGAAACTGGATCTGAACGCCGCCATCGACCAGTTCGAAAGCCGCACCGGATTCATGGCCGCACGCGGCATCGACACCAGGACGATCCGCTTTTCCACCGCGTTCGGACGCGGTCTCGATTACTACACCGGCTTCGAATTCGAACTGCACGCCAAGGGCAACAGCACGGAGCCGCTGGTCGGCGGCGGGCGCTATGACGGGCTGCTGACGCGGCTCGGCGCACGCGCGCCCATTCCGGCGGTCGGTTTCTCGATCTGGATCGAAGCGCTTTCGCAAGGGAGCGCCGCATGAGCACGCCGTTCGTCGTCGCCGTTCCGTCCAAGGGACGGCTGCAGGAAAACGCCGAGGCCTTCTTCGCGCAGGCCAACCTGACGCTCGCAAAACCGCGCGGCGCGCGCGAGTATCGCGGCACCATGCCCTGCCTCGACAATGTCGAGATCGCCTATCTCTCAGCCAGCGAAATCGCTGCCCAGCTTGCGCGCGGTGCGGTGCATCTCGGCATCACCGGCGAGGATCTGATCCGCGAGAACATTCACGACGCCGACAAGCGCGTGATGCTGATCGAAAGCCTCGGCTTTGGCAGCGCCAACGTCGTTGTGGCCGTGCCGCAGGCGTGGATCGATGTGCGCACCATGGCGGACCTCGACGATGTTGCGACCTCGTTCCGCGCCCGGCACAATCACCGCATGCGGGTGGCGACCAAGTACATCAACCTGACGCGCAGTTTCTTCGCCGCGCAGGGCGTCGTCGATTACCGCATCGTGGAAAGCGCCGGAGCGACCGAGGGCGCCCCCGCCGCGGGAACGGCCGAACTGATCGTCGATATCACCACCACCGGCGCGACGCTCGCGGCCAACGGCCTGAAGGTGCTCGACGACGGCGTGATGCTGCGCAGCCACGCCAATCTCGTGGCCTCGCGTGAGGCCGACTGGTCGGACAGTGCACGGGAGACAGCGCGGATCATCCTCGATCACATCGCCGCCAGCGCCCGCGCCCGCAAATACAAGGAAGTCCGCACCCGGTTCGCGGCCTGCGATGCCGCGCTGCTGGCCGAAGCCCACAACCGGTTCGGCGTGGTGTCGCCGTTCGGCGGACCGACCTCGTCGGGCATGGTGACGCTGCACTGTCCGCCGGCGCAGCTCTATGCGCTTGGGAGTTTCCTGCGCGATCGCGGCGCGGAGACGGTATCGGTCGCGTCGCTGGACTATGTGTTCGACCGCGACAATCCGCTTTTCGCCAAACTCCAGACATTCCTGGGGCAATAGATTCAAGGCTTGCGGCGGTGCAACCGACCATCAGACACTCCGCTACCTTGGCGACAGCGCGGCGATGACCATATGATGATCAGGAACATGACGCCGAACAGTGTGAAGCGGTTTTCGGATCGCATCATGCCCGGACGTAACGTGCTGGAAACCGACCGATGACGCCGAGTGCCGATATTTCGAACCTGTCAGGCAGCAGCCGCGCTCCGGCTGCGCAAGACTCATCGACTCAGGGCCTGTCGATCGTCGTGCCCGTTTACAACGAAGCGGCGGGCCTCGCGCTGCTGCACGAACGTCTCTGCGCGCTTGCCGGCACGCTCAAGCAGACGTACGGCCTCGCCTGCGAAGTGGTTTATGTCGATGACGGATCGAGCGACACAACGCTGAGCATCGCACGCGGTCTGCCGCCGGCGGCGCTCGACGTGCAGGTGGTCTCGCTGTCGCGCAATTTCGGCAAAGAAGCCGCGTTGATGGCCGGGCTCGATCATGCCCGCCGCGGCGCGGTGCTGTTCATGGACGGCGATGGCCAGCATGCCCCCGAACTGGTGGAGCAACTGGTCAAGCACTGGATCGTGGACGGCTACGATGTCGTCTATACCGCGAAGGCGCACCGCGACAACGAATCGGCGCTGCGGCGGCTGAGCGTGCGCACCTTTTACACACTGATCAACTGGGGCGCGCGTCAGAAAATTCCGGAAGATGCCGGCGATTTCCGCCTGCTGTCGCCCCGCGCGGCCGCGGCCTTGCGGCAACTGCCGGAGCGCAACCGCTTCTTCAAGGGGCTCGCGACCTGGATCGGCTTCAAGCAGATCCGCGTCGATTACGAGCCGGAAGCCCGCGCCCATGGCGTCACCACGTTCAGCCCGGGACGCTTGCTCGGCCTGTCGATCGAAGGACTGACCTCGTTCTCGGTGGCGCCGCTGCGTGCGGCGAGCCTGCTCGGGTTGCTGCTCGCTTTCGTCGCGTTTCTGTTCGGCCTGTCGATTCTGTGGGAGACCTTCATCGACGGCAAGTCGGTCCCCGGCTATCCCTCGCTGGTGGTCGGCCTGATGACCATCGGCGGCGTGCAACTCATCATGATCGGCGTGGTCGGCGAATACATCGGCAAGATCCTGTCCGAGATCAAGGCGCGCCCGATCTACTTCGTCGCGGAGCACAGCGTGAAGAACGCCGACGCCGGGGCGGCCGCCGACAAGACACCGCAGACCGCGGCTGAATGAGCGTGGATTTGCCGCCGCGCCGCATCTGGTTGTGCGCCGACGATTACGGCATGAGCCCGGGCGTCAATCGCGCGATCCGCGAGTTGATCAGCATGAAGCGGATCAACGCGACGTCGGTAATGGTGGTCGGTGCCGCTGTCGATCGCGCTGAGATCGATGGATTGATGCAGGCCGTCGCTGCCAATCCGAACTGCACCATCGGCCTGCACGCGACGCTCACCGCCCCGTTTCACCCGCTAACCATGCATTTCAAGCCGCTCGACGGCGGACAGTTTCTGCCGCTCGGCAGGCTGTTGCGGGCAAGCCTGCTGCGCCGGCTCGATCCGGAAATCACGCAAGCCGAGTTGCTGGCTCAGATGTCAGCCTTCAGGCAGATGTTCGGGCGCGTACCGGACTACATTGACGGCCATCAGCATGTGCAGTTGTTTCCGCAGATTCGCGACGCGTTTCTCGCCGCGGTGAATGACGCCGCCCCCGGCGCGTGGGTGCGCCAATGCGGCCGCAGCCTGCCGCTGGCGCAGAGGCTCGACAGCCCGAAGGCGTTGCTGCTCGATGCGCTAAGCGAGACGTTCCGCAGAAAGAGCGCGCGCCTCGGCATCGCATTCAATCCAGGTTTCGCGGGCGCCTATGACATGGTGCGCGGACGCGAATTTTCCGATGCGATGCAGGGCTTTCTCGACGGTCTGCCGGACGGCGGGCTTGTGATGTGCCATCCCGGATTCGTCGACGAAACGCTTGTCAGCCTCGACAACGTGACCCATCAGCGCGAACGGGAGTTTGCGTTTCTCAGCAGCGACGACTTCCCGCGCCTGCTGGCCACGAACAACATCACGCTCGACCGGGCCTGATGGTTCAATGCGTGGGTTAAGTCTTTTTGTCGCACCGCGGCAGCGAACTTTCCTAAATTTAATTCGCGCCGGGACTTAACCCGACACAATGCGGCCCTACATCATGACGCGCATTCGCATGCCGGATGCTTCAGGAGGATGTTATGACGCCACAGGAACGCCAACTCGTCGACGATCTGTTCGACCGCCTTGCGAGGCTGGAGACGTCGCCACGCGAGCCGGATGCGGATGCCGCGATCGCGCAGGGTTTGCGCCGCGCGCCCAACGCGGTCTACGCGCTCGTGCAGACGGTGCTGGTGCAGGACGAAGCGCTGAGGCGTGCCGACGCCCGCATTCAGGAACTTGAAGGCGGCGCCGAGCAACAGCAACCCTCCGGCGGTTTTCTCGATTCGATGCGCGACGCGATTCTCGGCCCCGGTCAGGGTCGCGGCTCGGTGCCGAACGTTCGTCCTGGCGATAGTGCGCAGCGCGGTCCGACGTGGAACAGCGGTCAGGCACTGGGGCAAGCCGATGCACGCATGGGCGGCGATCCGCGCATGAACGCTGATCCCCGAATGAATGATCCAAGGCTTAATGATTCAAGGCTCAATGATCCAAGGTCTGGAAATCCGGGCGGCGGATTGTTCGGCAGCGGCAATGCCGGTGGCGGCGGCGGCTCGTTCCTCGGAACGGCGGCGGCAACCGCGGCCGGTGTCATCGGCGGATCGATGCTGATGAACAGCATTCGCGGCATGATGGGGGGCGGCAGCGGCCAGCAGCAAAGCCTCGGCAACACCGCAGAGTCCGGTGGCAGCAAGATGCCGTGGGACAACAACAGCCAGTCCTCGGGCAATCTCGCGCGCGATGCGGGCGTCAACGACGTCGGCAAGAGCGGCAGCGGCGACAGCCAGCGTCAGAGTTCTTACGATCAGGCGCAGGCCGACACCGATCAGGGCCACGATGACGATGACGATGATGATTACGGTGACGACGACTTCGATGATGGCGACAGCGATTTCGCCTGATTGGTGTCGCACCGGACAAAAGAAAACGGCCGCTGGATTCAGCGGCCGTTTTTATTTGAACTTGGAATCGCTCAGATGACGATAACACGCGTGCCGACGTTCACCCGGCCATAGAGATCGATCACGTCTTCGTTGCGCATCCGGATGCAGCCCGAAGAGACCGCCATGCCGATGGTCCACGGTTCGTTGGAGCCGTGAATGCGATACAGCGACGAGCCGAGATACATCGCGCGCGCACCGAGCGGATTTTCCGGACCACCTTCCATGTGGCGCGGTAGATCGGGACGGCGCTTGAGCATTTCCGGCGGCGGCGTCCAGGCCGGCCATTCCTTCTTGGCGGAGATCGTCTTCACGCCGGACCATTCGAAGCCCGGCTTGCCGACACCGATGCCGTAGCGCAGCGCCTTGCCGCCGCCCTGCACCAGATAAAGAAACCGGTTCGGCGTATCGATCACCAGCGTGCCCGGTGCATGCCGGCCACTATATTCGACCACCTGCTTCTCGAATTTCGGGTCCATCCCCGGACGGACAGGTTCGATCCCCATATCGCCCTGACGCATGTCCTGACGGTATTGCGGATCCATCGGCGGCAATCCCCCGCGCGACGGCATCTGCTCATAGCGTTGCTCGTAGCGCGGCGCCTGATAATTCGGGTCGCCGGACTGACCGCCGCTGAAAAGGAATTCGATCAAGCCGCCACCCATATTGGATCGCTCTTGATAGGCAACGCGGATCGGCATCGGCGGTGTTGACGGAGGTTGCGCGTAGATCACGCGGGGCTCGTCAAATGCGAAGGCCTGTATGGAACTGGCGCCAAAACACACTGCGCCCGCCATGAGCGCGAGGGACATTTTTCTGGTCATCGACGTACTCTGCACTGTTTCGTCGTTGACGCGCGGACAGCGCGCCTGAACACGCTCAATTTAGATTTAAAATCGCGTCGGTTTGGTAAACGGGACGGGGTTTGGGATTCACCACGTCAACAAGTGCGGCGTGTTCCTCGCGGTAGCGTTTATTTTCGATGAAGGCGCGAACCGCATGGTTAATCGTTGGTATGCAGCGCTTTCTGCATAATGGCACCCGCAATTCCGTTTGAAACCTCGCGTTAAAAGTCAGCGGGTACAAACACTTCATCAGGGAGTGGGGAAAACCATGGCCGTACAGCGTAAGCGATTTCGTATTGAAAGAATTCAGTCTGGCGATATGCCGGTGCTCGACCTCATCGAGGGCGATGCCGCGCCGCATCACAATCAGATCATGAGCGAACTGCGCGCCATTCGCGCGCAGATGGCGTCTCACCACAACGGACCGGTTGCCGAGCAGGACGCAAATCCTTCGCCGCAGGAACTGACGGAAGCCCAACAACTCCTTGGAAGCTATCGCGCCCAAATCGAGCAGTGCGAAAAGCTGAAGGTCGAACTCGATCTGATCCACGACGCCATCAATCGCACCAAGCAGGAAATCGCGGTGCTGCACGGCAAGAGCTTCAGCGGCGACGAGATGTCGAAAGTCACCGGCGAACTGGGTGCAGTTGTCGGCGGGACCGAGGAAGCCACCCAGCAGATCCTCGAAGCCGCAGAGGCGATCGATCAGGCCGCAAGCGCACTTGGCAAAGTGATGCCGCCCGATCAGCAGGCTCAGCTCAGTGAAGACATCCAGGAGCGCGTCGTCAGCATCTTCGAGGCCTGCAATTTCCAGGACCTCACCGGCCAGCGCATCAACAAGGTGATGACGACGATGAAGTTCATCGAGCATCACATCAACGTCATGATGGAAATCTGGGGCGGCGTCGATGCGATCAAGCAGCACGCGCCGGCCATCATCGACACCCGCGTCGGCGATGCCAAGCTGTTGAACGGCCCCAAGGGCATGGACGACGAAGGTCACGCATCGCAGGACGATATCGACGCGATGTTCGGCTAAGCGCCGCGACATTTCGGAACAGGTTCAAAGAGCCCGGAGGCCTCGCTTCCGGGGCTCTTTTCTTATGTCGACCGCCGCAGCGCCGCGAAACACGCCAGCGCCAGCAGAATGCCTGCAATCGAGACCTCAAGAGCCCCCTGATCAGACCAGCGTTCGATTACGTATGCCAGCGCGAAAGGCGCCAGCGCCTGGAGGATTTGCGCCGGCCGGGAGATTCGACCCACCACGCGCCCATATCCAACAGCCCCGAACATCGCCAACGGCAAAGCACCGCGCGCAATCGTCACCACGCCATTGGCCGCGCCATACATCAGGGCGAACAGGGCCGCGATCCCGGTGGAGAACCCTGCCGTTGCCAGCAGGATGAAGGCGCAGGCCATCAGCGCCATCGAGACGCGCGCCACCCAGAGCGGATGCAATCGCCCGCCGGTCATGAAATCGGCAAACCGCGTCAGGACCTGAGCAGGCCCGAACAGTGCCCCGATAAACACAGCCGTCCCGGCATCGAGACCGCCGCGTTGCAGGATTGCAAGCAGGTGCGTGGACGTCCCGGACAGCACGAAGGCGTGGGCGGCAAATCCCGTGGCCATCAAAATGAACGGAAGGCCGCTCGGCGGAATGATCTTGGCCGGGGCGGCTATCGGAGCGCCCGCAACCGGCGGAGGCGGCACATGCACCGCGTGGCGCGGCAGCGCAAATGCGTGCAGAGGCGCGACAATGAAAACAAGTACGCCGGCGAAAACGAAATAGGCGCTGCGCCATCCGCCGTGTTCGATCAATAAGTGGGTCACGGGCCATGCCACGGTGGAGGCGAGGCCGCCGGCAAACGTCACCAGCGTGATCGGCCGCCGTGACGCTGCCCCGAAGGTGCGGGTCAGGGTGGTGAATGCCGGATCATAGAGGATCGACGCCATCGCGACGCCGAGCAGCATCCAGCCCAGAACATAGAGCCAGTATTGATCCGCGAGCGGCAGGATCAGCAGGCCGAGCGCACCGATCAGCGCGCCGAAGGCCATCACCAGATTCCCGCCGTGCCGGTCGATCAATCCGCAAGCCAGCGGTGCGAACAGACCCGAGACGCCAAGCGCGATGGAGAACCCCGCCAGCGCCTGCGCCAGCGACCAGCCGTGGGCGGTGGCGATGTGCGTCATGGTGAGCGCGGGCGGATAGAACAGAACGCCCCAGCCCAACACCTGTGTGATGGAAAGAACAACGACCGCGCGGCTAGGCCCGGAGCTTAGTACCTGCGGCCCGGCCATTGCGCTCGTGCTTCCCCGACGTCGAAAGTTATCCGTCCGGCGGGATTATAACCCCGCGCCTCAGGCGCGCGGTGCGCAGCGGACGTACACCATGGTTCCATAGCGGCTGGAGGCATCCTTGTCGATGAACCGAGTCATCAACACCCGTCCGTCGAACGAGACGATCTCGCGATCTTTATCGCCGCCGGCGGGGCCAGCCGGACCGATGTAATTCTTGCCGCTCTGGCTGCCCTTCAGGCGCAATTCCTGTGGCGTGGCTTCGTCCGGCAGATGCATGATGACACCGCCGCTGGCGCCCTGCCCGATCACGTAGGGATTCTTGCACTGCCCTCGCGCGGCGGTTTCCGTGCGGGTCTTGTCGTCGGGCTTGTGATAGGAGGCGAGACCCCACCGTCCGACGATTTCATCGGCCCTGATGGTTGCGGGGACTTCGGGCGCCATGGCCGGTTCCTGCACCGTGGCCTGGCCGCCGCCGAAGCCGCCAAAACCGCCGCCACCGCAGGCGCCGAGAAAACCCGCCAGCAGCGAGACGCCCGCTAGCGTGACGATCTTGGAGGCGTTGGTTCGTTCGCTCACTATTGTCATGGTGTCTCCCGGCAAGAACACGTGGCTGCCTGCCAGACCGACAGACCCGCCGTCACACTGCGTGAGCTGACCCCCGTCAATACGCAGCGTTCCCCTTTATGGTTTCCAGATCATCCTATATTGGCCTCACCAAGGCCTTAAGAGCCTTGCTTGACAGGATCGGCGGCAACCCATATTCCGGCCCCGTCATTAGCACTCTTGGAGCGCGATTGCTAAGGGCAAGGCTTCATCCCCAAGGGGTTAGCTGAGCCCATTATCCACGCCTCGCGCCCCGCCGCACGTCAAATCTTACCTAACCAACGCCCGAAGGACATCCGATGGCCAAGACAACTTTTCGCCCGCTGCATGATCGTGTCGTCGTCAAGCGCATCGACGCTGAAGAGAAGACCAAAGGCGGCATCATCATTCCCGACAGTGCCAAAGAGAAGCCCTCGCAGGGTCGGGTTGTTGCCGTCGGCCCCGGTGGCCGCGACGAAGCCGGCAAGCTGATCCCGATCGATCTGAAGGCCGGCGACACGGTGCTGTTCGGCAAGTGGTCCGGCACCGAAGTGAAGCTCGACGGTGAGGAACTCCTCATCATGAAAGAGTCCGACATCATGGGCGTGCTGAACTAAGCCCACCCATTCTCCATCTGCCGTCATCCTTCGAGGCTCGCGCCTCAGGATGGCGGGAACACACATCATCAGGAGTAAACCCCATGGCTGCCAAGGACGTTAAATTTTCCGGAGACGCACGTGACCGCATGCTGCGCGGCGTCGATACCCTCGCCAACGCCGTCAAGGTGACGCTCGGTCCGAAGGGCCGCAACGTCGTCATCGACAAGAGCTTCGGCGCGCCACGCATCACCAAGGACGGCGTCACCGTCGCCAAGGAAATTGAACTCGAGGACAAGTTCGAGAACATGGGCGCGCAGATGCTGCGCGAAGTCGCCTCCAAGACCAACGACACCGCGGGCGACGGCACCACCACCGCAACGGTTCTGGCTCAGGCCATCGTCCGTGAAGGCGCCAAGTCGGTTGCCGCCGGCATGAACCCGATGGATCTGAAGCGCGGCATCGACATCGCTGTCGCCGCTGTCGTCAAGGACATCGAGAAGCGCGCCAAGCCGGTCGCCTCCTCCGCTGAAATCGCGCAGGTCGGCACCATCTCCGCCAACGGCGACTCCGCCATCGGCTCGATGATCGCCAAGGCGATGCAGAAGGTCGGCAACGAGGGCGTCATCACGGTTGAAGAAGCCAAGTCGCTCGACACCGAAGTCGACATCGTTGAGGGCATGCAGTTCGACCGCGGCTATCTCTCGCCGTACTTCGTGACCAACCCCGAGAAGATGACGGCTGAGCTGGAAGACGCCTATGTGCTGCTGCACGAGAAGAAGCTGTCCGGCCTGCAGGCGATGCTGCCTGTGCTGGAAGCTGTCGTTCAGACCGGCAAGCCGCTGCTGATCGTCGCCGAAGACATCGAAGGCGAAGCTCTCGCAACGCTGGTCGTCAACCGTCTGCGCGGCGGCCTGAAGGTTGCCGCTGTGAAGGCGCCGGGCTTCGGCGATCGCCGTAAGGCCATGCTTGAAGACATCGCGATCCTGACCGGCGGTCAGCTGATCTCCGACGATCTCGGCATGAAGCTCGAAAGCGTCACCCTGAAGATGCTCGGCCGCGCCAAGAAGGTCGTGATCGACAAGGAAAACACCACCATCGTCAACGGCGCCGGCAAGAAGGCCGACATCGAGGCGCGCGTGAACCAGATCAAGGCGCAGGTCGAGGAAACCACCTCGGACTACGACCGTGAGAAGCTTCAGGAGCGTCTGGCCAAGCTCGCTGGCGGCGTCGCGATCATTCGCGTCGGCGGCGCGACCGAGATCGAGGTGAAGGAAAAGAAGGACCGCGTCGAAGACGCACTCAACGCGACCCGCGCGGCCGTTCAGGAAGGCATCGTGCCGGGCGGCGGCACCGCGCTGCTGCGCGCCAAGAAGGCCGTTGGCCGCATCCAGAACGACAACTCCGACGTTCAGGCCGGCATCAACATCGTGCTGAAGGCGCTGGAAGCTCCGATCCGCCAGATCGCCGAGAACGCCGGCGTTGAAGGTTCCATCGTTGTCGGCAAGATCCTCGACAACAAGACCGAGACCTTCGGCTTCGACGCGCAGAACGAAGAGTATGTCGACATGGTCGCCAAGGGCATCATCGATCCTGCCAAGGTGGTTCGCACCGCCCTGCAGGACGCAGCCTCTGTCGCCGGTCTGCTCGTCACCACCGAAGCCATGGTCGCCGAACTGCCGAGGGAAGCAGCGCCGGCAATGCCGGGCGGCGGCGGAATGGGTGGCATGGGCGGTATGGGTGGCATGGGCTTCTGAGCCCGCGACCCTCGCCTCAACGACATCATCAAAGGCCGCCTGCGGGCGGCCTTTTTTATTGTCTCATATCCAAGAATCACCGCGACAATCCGGTCCGCTTTTGAGATTGTCCGGCGCTCCACCAGCGAACCGCCCCCGATTCAGGATCTAACTCATGCGCGCATTGATGATTGGCTGCACCCTCGCAATGGTGGGAGCAGGATCATGGTCAGCGGTTCAGGCCCAGACCGCCAAGGACGCAAAGGCCGGACCTCCCGCGAGCGAAGTGCGTTACTTCAACACGCTGGGCGATCTGCTCGGCGAACTTCCGGTCGATACCTTCATCAAGGAAACCCGTCAGGGCGGCAAGGTGGTCTCGGCGCTGCTCGACGTCTGCTACTCGGTGTCGACCAGTTCGGATCGCAAGGATCGTTTCACCATCGACCTGAAAATAGACGGCGAGAAGCTCTCCGGCAGCGGACAGAGCATGGAGAACAAAACTCCCGTGACGGTCAGCCTGATCCGCAAGGGCGGCAAATCGGTCTCCTTCGATGGCAAGATTATGCTGGGCGGCCATCTCACTTCGGTGTCGTCGCCGGATAACTCCGATGTGGACGAAAAGGAATTCCAGCAATCGCAGGTGGTCGATGACGATCTCAGCGAAGCGCCGAAGGATTTCACCCAGGTGTCTCCGCAATCGGTGGCGGTGCGGGTCAAGCGCGAGAACTTCGCCGAGCTCGTCAAGAGCCTGAAAGGCCAGAACGTGCAGATCGCCCTCGACAGCATCGCGACCGATTGCAATGCGCTGCGCTCGGGCGAGCAAGTGCTGCGTTTCTTCGTCGATCCGGCCCGCGCGCCCGGCCTGATCGCGAGCCTGAAGACAGCGTCGGGCGTGGTCGCGGCGGGCTGGACCTCCGGCACCTACGACATGGAGCGGGCGATCCGCTTTGCCGCCGGCGACTGGAGCCAGGCTGGAAAACTGAACCGGGACAAGTTCACCTCGGCGTTGACCACCATCGCGGCGAAGGTCATGGGCGCGAAGCCGGCAACATCGGTATGGAACGACGCCACTGGCGAACTCACCTTCACCCTCAAGCGCCCGAGCCAGTTGGCGCCGGCGCTGGACCTGACCGAAACGCTGGAAATCACCGCGCTCGTCAGTCCTGACAAACCCGGCGGATCGGACCGCCTGATCGTCTGGCTTGGTGTACCTTCGAGCAAAACCACGGACGAGACCGCCAATCCTCAGTTGCAATTCTCGGAGAGTTCCGGCGGCGAGGAAGAGAGCACGTTCAACGACGACGACGGAATGATCAAGGCGGTCGCAACCGAGCTGAAAGGTCAGCGCTGGGACACCGACAAGGCAACATGGAAATAACCCACCGCTCCATGCCCACCCGTCGCGGGATCGGCTCGTGCGGCGGTTCGCAAGTCCGCATCTGTCCTACAGCGCGCTCTTTTGCGGACTTGCGAACCAAAGCCGCACGAGAATTTATGATTGCTAGTGTCCTTTTGAATCCGAAGTTCGCTATGGAAGGCGTTGCAAAATGAAGCGAACTTCGGATTCAGGACACTAGCGCATGGCGCGCTACGACGCCGTCATCATTGGCGCGGGCCTCGGCGGTCTCACCACCGGCGCGATCCTGGCGCGTGCGGGCCGCAAGGTGCTCGTCATCGAGCGCAGCAATTCGGTCGGCGGCGCGGCCTCAAGCTACAAGGTCGGCGACCTGTTCGTCGAAGGCTCGCTGCATGAAACCAGCGACCCGAACGATCCGCGCGATCCCAAGCACGGCCCGCTCATGCGCGCCGGCGTGCTCGATGCCGTGACGTGGATTCCGTCCGGTACGTTCTATGATGTGCGCGGCGGGCCGGTTGGCGCGCCGCTCACCCTGCCCGACAATTTCGATGCAGCCCGGCGCGCATTGATTCAGCGTTTTCCGGATGCGCGTGAGGGCATCGTGCGCCTGCTCGACGAAATGGAACAGATTGCGTCTGCAGCGGGCGTGCTTTCACGAGCCACCCTATTCAAATCCCCACGGCAAACTTTTGGCGCATTGCGGAGCATATTGCCAGCGATCCGCGACTGGAATCTGTCGCTGTCGCAAAAGCTCGACCGGGTGTTCGGGGGCAATGAGGCGGTCAAGGCGGCGCTGGCCGCGAACCTGTCCTACTACCATGACGACCCCGCTACGACCTGGTGGGTGTTCTTCGCGGCAGCCCAAGGCAGTTATCTGCTGAGCGGCGGACGTTTCGTGCAGGGCGGATCGCAACGCCTCTCGAGCGCGCTGGCGCGGGCCATCAAGACCGCGGGCAGCGATGTCATCCTGCGGCGCAGCGCCAGCGCCATCGGCACCGACTCACATGGCCGCATCGCGCGCATCACGCACAAGGCAAAGGACGGCAGCGATCCGCAAACCGTGGAGACCACGCGCGTGATCGGCAACGCCGCGCCGGAGGTACTGGCCGCGCTGCTGCCCGAATCCAGCGGAGCGAAACTCCTTTCAACATACGGCCATCGCCAGCGCTCGATCTCGCTGTTCGCGCTCACGCTCGGCCTTATGAGGCCGCCGCGCGAACTTGGCGTCAGCAGTTATTCGACACAGCTGCTGCCGGACTGGATGACGAAGCTCAACGACTATGCGCAGGCAACGGCGCTGATGGCGGGTGAACCGGGCGAGCGAATGCCACCGCTGGCGATCGTCGATTATGCCGCGATCGAGTCGGGCGTCCCTGCACCGCCTTACGTGCTGTCCATCGTCGGGCCCGATCTGCTGTCGAACTGGACCGGCGGCGATCTGGACAGTTACCGCGCCAAGCGCGCCCGCTGGCAGGACGCCATCGTGACGTATCTCGACGGGCACTATCCCGGTCTGGCGCACTCCATCACGGCATCGACCTTCAACACCGCACTGTCGGTGCAGCAATATCTCGGCGCGCCGCAGGGCGCTGTCTACGGTTTCGCACCGACGCCGCCACGCTCGCTGTTCAGCACACCAAAGCGATCACCGGCGACGCCGATCCAGGGACTTTACCTTGCGTCGGCCTATACGGGATTTGGCGGCTATACTGGCGTGATCCAGTCGGGCGGCGCCTGCGCCGACATGATCCTGCGCGAGCGCTGACTGCTTAGTTCGTACTCAGCCGGAACCGCAATGTCGTCGCACCGATGAACGAAATGAAATCGCCCTGCCGTTTCCAGGTCGCCGCCGCGCCGAGCGCATTCAGCAGCGCGTCGTCAGCCTGTGCACGCTCGGGCGTACAGCCGCGATCTTCCATCGCACCCGGAACGAAAATGACGGTGTCATTGGCCACCGAGAACTGCCCCTTGCCGGTCTTGCACCACAGATCCAGCGTGGCTTCTCCATTGTCACCGATCTCAAGCGTCGGAATTTTCTTCAACCCCGGCTGCGGGCGAGCCTCAAGAGTCATTTCCAGTCCGAACGGGAATTCACTGGCGGCATGGGCTGGCACAAATCCGATGATGCTGGCCGCGAAAGCAAGACCGGCGATGGCGCGTCGCAGAACCGTCATGGTGACCTCAACAGATTTCAACCGCGCGCGGTTCTAGACGTTTGAGCTTCGATTTTCCAGTGCGCGCACGGCCTAAACTGATCTCGCGCCGCCGGGTCGGCCTATCTGCAAGCTGGAGAGCACAAGCGTGTGATGAGAACAGTGAGCGCGGACCCAGGCCCCAATATGCTCACAATGCCGCTCAATGAACGGCCTCCCCAGCCTCCCGCGCTGTCGGCAACATGCTAGGAATGAGCACCGCATGGTAGACGGCATGCCGCAGATCCGACGTTTTTCCACTTTCAGCTAGAGAGACATTTCTCGCGAAATCTCAGAACCTTACGGCTCTTTCAAGGAGAATTTTTCTGTGAATGGTATTGGCTCGACGCTCAAAACGGTGTGGCGGATTGCTGCACCCTATTTCCGCTCCGACGACAAATGGGCCGGCCTTGCCTTGCTGACCGCGGTGATCGTGATCGAACTCGCCACCGTCGGCATCAATGTGCTGCTGAATTCGTGGAACAACCGCTTCTACAACGCGCTTCAGGAGCGCAACTGGGAGAGCTTCGTCTCCGAGATCATCTACTTCACGATCATCGTCACGATCTTCATCGTCATCGCGGTCTATCAGCTCTACCTGAATCAATGGCTGCAGATCCGCTGGCGCAAATGGATGACCGAACGCTACCTCGGCGAATGGCTCAGCCACGCCAACCATTACCGGATGCAGCTTCAGGGCGACGCCGCGGACAACCCCGACCAGCGCATCACCGACGACGTCAAGCTGTTCGTCGACCGCACGCTGAACATCGGCGTCGGCCTGTTGAACGCCATCGTTACGCTGGTCTCGTTCGTCGTAATCCTGTGGACGCTGTCGAGCGCTGCCCCGCTGCATCTGTTCGGCCAGGACATCAATATTCCGGGCTACATGGTCTGGGGCGCGCTGATCTATGCGGCGCTCGGCACATGGCTGACGCATCTGATCGGGCACCCGCTGGTCGGACTGGATTTCAGGCAACAGAAATACGAGGCGGATTTCCGCTTCAACCTGGTGCGCGTCCGCGAAAATTCCGAGCAGATCGCGCTGCTGGACGGCGACACCGCCGAGCGCCAGCGCCTGCTGACGCGGTTCGGATTCGTGGTCGAGAACTGGCTCGGCATCATGAGCCGCACCAAGAAAATCACGGCATTCACCGCGAGCTACTCGCAGGCCTCGGTGATCTTTCCCTACATCCTCGTCGCGCCTGCGTATTTCGCCAACAAGATGCAGCTCGGCGGCATGATGCAGACCGCGTCCGCCTTCGGCAGCGTGCAGGGTGCGTTGTCGTTCTTCATCTCGACCTATCGCACACTGGCGGAATGGCAGGCCGTGGTTGCCCGCCTCAACGGCTTCGAGGCCGGAATCGATGCGGCGAAGGCGCTCGCGGTGAGCCCCAACTCGATCCAGCCTGTCGCCACCCCGGACTCAGGCGTCATCGGTCTCGACAACCTGCTGCTCAGCTTGCCGAACGGGAAACCGCTGGTGCAGACCTCCAGCTTCAAGCTGCGGAGCGGTGAACGCACGCTGGTCACCGGGCCGTCCGGATCGGGCAAGTCCACCCTGTTCCGCGCCATCGCGGGAATCTGGCCGTTCGGCAAAGGTGCGATTTCGATTCCGAAGGGCGCGTCACTGATGATGCTGCCGCAACGACCTTATTTTCCGGTCGGCTCATTGGCGTCCGCGATCACCTATCCCTCGAAGGAAGCCACCTACAACGCAGCCCAGCTGGCCGATGTCCTGAAGCTCGTCGGCCTGCCCGCGCTGGCGGCGCGGCTTGACGAGGAAGGGCACTGGAACAGGACGCTGTCGCTCGGCGAACAGCAACGGCTTGGCATCGCGCGCGCGCTGCTGCATACGCCGCAGTACCTGTTCCTCGATGAAGCCACCGCGTCGCTGGATGAGCCGTCCGAGGCCCTGCTCTATCGCCTGATTGCGGAGAAGCTGCCCGACACGACCATCGTCTCGATCGGCCACCGCAGCACGCTCGAGGCGTTCCATCAGCGTGAGGTTGCGCTGGTGCGCTCCGGCGAGCAGTTCACGCTTGGTGATAGCGAGCGGCCCGCGACAGTGACGTGATCAATCCTTGCTGCGGCCATGACTCGCGCCGCACCCAGCGATGCCAGACAAAGGCGAGCGCTGCCAGCAGAGATCAAAGAAAAAGGGCGGCAGATTTTTCTGCCGCCCTTAGACCTTCAGATGAGAAAAATTACTTCAGAGCGCCGAGGGTCACGTCGGCCGAGAGCTTGGCGATGAACTGATCGCCGCACCACTTGGAGCCGAAACCACCCGGGTTGATCGCACTGAACGAACCGGTCTGCTGAGCGGTGAAGTCGCTGGTGAAGGCGTTACATGCACCCTTTGAAAGGTCGGTTCCGGAGTAGCGCAGGTCGAGAGTGAAGACCTTGTAGGTGAAGCCCACGCCGACGTTCCAGGTGTTGTAATCATCATACTTGATGCCGTTCGGGAACGGACCGGCAAAACCTGCAGCAACCACGTTGGTGCCGTAGAACGAGTCCGAAGTGCCGAGCCACTGGCGGCCGAATTCACCCGACACGTAGGCGCCGATGCCGCTGGTGCCGAACAGGGTGCCCGGTGCGGTGGCCTTGGCGGTGATCGAGGCGTAGGTGCCGTCAGCGCCGGAGTTCAGGAAGTTCGGCGAGTAGAACACGTTGCCGCCCATCGCGAAGTAGTCGTTAAAGGTGTAGTTCACCTTGCCGTAGACTTCGTAGAAGCTGACGTCCTTCTTCATGCCGTTGAAGCTCGGCAGAACGACGTTGGAACCGGGGGGGCAAACGGCTGCGCCAGCTGGACCACCGAAGCTATCGATGCACTGCCCGCCTGGATACAGATAGCCGAACACACCGAAGTCGAATGCGAGGGCGCCGAAGGTCGGACGGATACCGGCGTACACATCGATTTCAGCAGCCGCGCGGTTGGTGAAAGAGATGCTCGCACCGCCGACACCGGCGTAGAGCTGCAGGTTCGGGTTGATGTTGTAGCGCGGCTCGAAGTAAGCGGCGACCGAAGCATTCTTGTTGGACTGCGTGATACCGCGGAACACATAGTTGCTCGCGATCGACGCGCCGAAGGCGACATCCCAAGGCGACACGACAATCGGTGCCGGAGCCTTGGTATAGACCTTGCCCAAATCGGCGGCGGAAGCCGATCCCAGACCCATCGCAACGGAAACTGCTGCGATCGACAAACTTACTTTCTTCATGACGATCCCCATCATCGTTTAAAATCCAGTCCGATTGCCGAAGGTCCGAGTGACAAGCGTTAATCGACTGGGCGAATTCGTTTCGTGGCGTCAATGTGATGGCCAATGTCTTCTGCGTGAAGCAAAAAACCCAAGCAATTGCCGCCTTTTTAGGCGTTTCAAGCCCTGTGAATGCGGTTCTGTCGCAGTGTTGCATTCCAACAACAAATTTCGGCCCCAATTGAACGCGCGGCGGGTTCGATCTCCAATGGCGGTCCCGTCAGGCCATCGATACCAGCAGGAATCGCTCCCGGTGCCGGTGTGATTCGGCTTTCCGGCCCCAAAACGACAAGAGCCGCAGCGATGCGCTGCGGCTCTGCGGGAGGAATGCAGCACGCCTGCCGAAGCAGGTGCCGACCTCAGTTGTTGTTGTCGTCGCTGCCGGAGCCGAAGCCCGAAGACCAGCTGGGAGTCGATGCCGGAGCCGGGCTGGACCAGCTCGATTCGGCCGGAGCCGGCTCGGTTGCCGGAGCGGGAGCAGGCTTCGGAGCGCGCTTCTTGGCAGCCTTTTTGGGAGCGGCCTTCTTCGGAGCGGCCTTTTTTGCGGATGATTTCTTCGCCGATTTCTTTGCCGACTTCTTCGCGGCTTTCTTGGAAGCCTTCTTGGCGGACTTTTTCACGGCCTTCTTCGCCGACTTCTTGGCGGATTTTTTCGCTGACTTCTTCTTCGCAGCCTTCTTGGAAACTTTCTTGGCGCTCTTCTTCGCCATCAGCTTTTTAGCTTTTTTAGCCTTCGATTTCTTTTTCTTTGCCTTAGCCATTGTGGTCCTCCTGTTACCGCCAGCCACACGTTGCACCGGCGCTCAAGCACTCCCAACGTGGGGGCCCTTCATTGATCTCATCAACAAATCCGGCCGAGGTCCGCCCGTCGCCCAATCGAGCAATTCAATCGTATGCACCACAGGGACTGACGTTCCGTCGGCACTTTCCACCGAGCCTATCTGCACCATGCAACCGATGTTACCGGCAGAGATAACGTCCGGCTCCGTCGATGCGATGTTGGCGATCTTCCGTTCGCGCAGTCGCCTCGCAATGTCGGGCTGGAGGATGTTGTACGTTCCCGCCGAACCGCAACACAGATGACTCTCAGGCACATCTTTCACCACGAATCCGCTCTTGGAAAGCAATTCTTTCGGAAGCTGCGTGATTTTCTGTCCGTGCTGCAACGAACATGCGGAGTGATACGCGACGACGAGATCGTTTTTGCTTTGCGGCCACGCGATCTCGATGCCCGCGACGTACTCGGTCACATCCTTCGCAAGAGCCGAAATACGTGCGGCTTTTGCTGCAAAGGCAGTGTCTTCGCGCAGCATGTAGCCGTAGTCCTTGATGGTCGTCCCGCATCCCGACGTGGTCACGAGGATGGCGTCGAGACCGTTCCGGTCGATCTCGTTTGTCCACACCTCAATGTTCGCCCGCGCACGCGCCAGCGCATCGCCGTCGCGGCCCATGTGATGGGTCAGCGAGCCGCAGCACTGCTCGTCCGCCACCAGCACGACCTCGATGCCGTTGCGGGTCAGTATCCGGATCGCCGCCTGATTGATCCCGGGAGAAAGAACCTGCTGGGCGCAGCCCTGCAACAGCGCAACACGGCCGCGCTTCTGCCCCTCGGCGGGGAAGACCGTGCCACCGGACGGCCCCGGCGGCGGCAATCGTCCTGGCGCGAGCGCAAGCATCGCACGCAGCCGGTCGAAGAATGTCGGCGTGGTCTGGCCTTTGGGGGGAGCCGGCAGCAACGCCGCGAACGGCCGGGCCAGGCGGGCCGCGATCATGCTGGCGCGAAACAGGCCGGGACGCGGCAGGACATGCGCAAGGACCCCGCGCAGAAATCGCTCGGACAGCGGCCTTGAATACTCGTCCTCGACCTTCACCCGCGCCTGATCGACCAGGTGCATGTAGTTCACCCCCGACGGGCAGGTGGTCATGCAGGCCAGGCACGACAGGCAGCGGTCGATATGCTTGACCACCTCCTGCGTCGGCTTGCGGTCGTTCTCGAGCATGTCCTTGATCAGGTAGATCCGCCCGCGCGGGCTATCGAGTTCGTCGCCAAGCAGGACGTAGGTCGGGCAGGTCGCGGTGCAGAATCCGCAATGCACGCAGGCCCGCAGGATCTTGTCGGCTTCGCGAATGTCGGGATCGGCAAGCTGGGCGAGGGAAAATTCGGTCTTCATGACGTCACCGGTTCCGGATCATGCGCGCACCATCCGGCCGCGGTTCAGAATATTGCGGGGGTCGAAGCTCGCCTTGACGCGCAGTCCCAGCGCCGCGACGCCCGCCTCCTGCGTGTGGAAAACGTCGACGGTATTGCGCACCTGATCGGTGGCGCGAAGCAGCGTTGCGTGGCCGCCGACGGATTTCAGACGCTGCCGCAGCAAGGCAGCATGGGCGTCCATCGCCGGAGGCAGCGCCGCCCAGATCAGCCCGCCGCCCCAGTCGTAGATCACGTCGCCGCCGGTCTCGCGCGCCAGCGCCTGACCGAACGCACCGCCTGAGGCCGGTGGGCAGACGATCCGCCAGACCGGCCACGCGCCCAGCGGCCCGGACGCCGCGAACGGCGTCACGTCGCGGATCGAAGCCCAGACCGATGCGGAGACATCGTCCTCGATCATCTCCGCTGCTCCGAACGCGGCGAGCGCCTGGCTCACCGACCCCGCACGATGAGGAACCGAGGCGCCGATGCCTTCGAGCCGGATCAGCGTCACCGATTGGCGGGATTCGCCGAGACCGGACAGCGCCCCGCCTGCAGCCCGGAAGATCGATGCCGGAAGGTGCGCCACACCCGATACGTCATAGGGAGATCCAAGCGCCATGGTCATTGCCCGGTTCGCCGCGACGTCATCGAGGCCGCGCAGCACCAGCGTCCGCTCGGTTTCCGCCTTGGGCATCACCTTCAGCGTCACCTCGGTCATCACCGACAACGTGCCCCACGATCCCGCCAGCAGCTTGCAGAGGTCGTAACCCGTGACGTTCTTCACCACCTTGCCGCCGGTCTTGAACGAGTCCCCGAATCCCGACACGGCATTGGCGCCGAGCAGATGATCGCGCGCGCCGCCGGCCTTGATCCGGCGCGGACCGGCCAGACCCGCGGCGATCATGCCGCCGACCGTCCCCGCGTCGCGCGGCGTTCCCAGAAGCACCGAGGTGTCCATCGGGTCGAACGCGAACTGCTGGTTCTTGGAATCGATCAGCGAGAGCAGATCGGCCATCGGCGCACCGGCCTGAACCGTGACGATCAACTCATTGGGCTCATAGGACGTGACGGCGTTGAGTGCGGACAGATCGAGCACCGCATTGGTCGCCATCGGCAGGCCGATCGCGCGCTTGCTGCCGTGCCCGACAATCTCCAGCGGCTGCTCGGCAGCGAGCGCATCGCGCACCGCCTGCTCTACATCTTTCGCATCACGTACTTTCAACGTATCCACGCCACATCCTGTCTTGTTTGCATGCAGACTTGGCCCGGCAAGCGGTTCTCGCGATCCCGGATCATTGCCTCAAAATCGCGGAATATCAGGGAAAGCCAGCTTGCCGCCGTGGACATGAACCCGTCCGAGTTCGGCGCAGCGATGCAGCGTCGGAAAGACCTTGCCGGGATTGAGTAGCCCTTGCGTATCGAACGCGCATTTCAGCCGCTGTTGCTGCGCAAGATCGATATCGCTGAACATTTCCGGCATCAGGTCGCGCTTCTCGACGCCGACGCCATGTTCGCCGGTCAGCACGCCGCCGAGCTTCACGCACAGGCGCAGGATGTCCGCGCCGAAGGCCTCGGCCTTGTCCATCTCTTCGGCGATATTGGCATCGTACAAAATGAGCGGATGAAG
This sequence comes from Afipia massiliensis, assembly GCF_014203115.1. Taxonomy (GTDB): domain Bacteria; phylum Pseudomonadota; class Alphaproteobacteria; order Rhizobiales; family Xanthobacteraceae; genus Afipia; species Afipia massiliensis. The sequence goes on from NZ_JACHIJ010000004.1 coordinate 157,085, forward strand.
GTTGCCGTCGCCAGCGTGGAAGACGTTGGCGACGCGCAGGCCGTATTTCTCGGAGAGGTCGCGAATGCCGGCCAGCGCTTCGGGCAGCTTGCCGCGTGGAATGGTGCCGTCCATGCAGAGATAATCCGGCGAGAGCCGTCCGACCGCCGGGAACGCAGCCTTGCGGCCGGACCAGAACAGCAGACGCTCCTGTTCGGAGTTCGAGATCTGCAGCGTGGTCGAACCACAGGCACGCGCGATCTTCTCCACGCGCTCGATCAGTTCATCGACCTCAACTTTCGGGCCGTCGAGTTCGATAATCAGCAGGGCTTCGACATCGAGCGGGTAACCCGCATGCACGAATGCCTCCGCGGCGACGATGGCGTTCTTGTCCATCATCTCCATGCCGCCCGGAATGATCCCGGCGCCGATGATGTTGGCGACGCATTGACCGGCCGCCTCGATTTCCGCGAAGCCCACCATCAGCGCGCGTGCGGTTTCCGGCTTCTGCAGGATACGCACCGTCACTTCGGTGACCACGCCGAGCAGGCCTTCCGAGCCGTTGATGATGCCCATCAGGTCGTAGCCGTCGTTCTCGGGCGCCTTGCCGCCGATGCGCAGGATCTCGCCGGTGATCAGCACGAATTCGCAGCCGAGCACGTTGTTGGTGGTCATGCCGTATTTCAGGCTGTGAACGCCGCCGGAATTCTCCGCGACATTGCCGCCGATCGAGCAGGCGATCTGCGACGATGGATCGGGCGCGTAGTAGAAGCCCTCGTGCGCCACGGCCTGGCTGATAGCGAGGTTGGTGACACCCGGTTCGACCACGGCCACCCGGTTGTCGAAATCGATCTCGCGGACGCGCTTGAACTTGCCGAGCCCCAGCAGCACGCCGTCCGCAAGCGGCAGCGAACCTCCCGACAGCGATGTGCCAGACCCGCGCGGCACGACCTTGATGCCGTTGTCGTGACAGTATTTCAGGACCTGCGAGACCTGCTCGGTGGTGTCCGGCAGCACCACGACCATCGGCGGCTGACGGTAGGCGGTCAGCGCATCGGACTCATAGGGCTGCATTTCCCGCGTCGTGGCGATGACGCCCTCGCCAGGAACGATTTTGCGCAAAGCGGCGACGATCTCGTCGCGGCGGCCAAGCACCGCCTGATCCGCTTCAGGCATCATGATGGACATACGCGCACTCCAAAAACGGCGCGTGGTGTCACGCCTTGTTGCTCTGATATATCAGCACGTCTTGCGCTATTTGAACAGTTCCAAACTGGCATGACGAATCCGAGTTCGCCGCATTTCACAGTGCTTGAAGTTCGGATTCGAAGAGACACCGGAGATCGGTGCCGATCCGGCCGCGCTATCCGACCAGCGCTCCCAGTTCCCGGCGCATCGGCATCACCGGCATCACCGCCTGCACCACCAGACCGCGGGCGCGGGCATCAAGGACGCCGACGGCACGCAGGGCGAACAGCGTGATCGCCTGCACCGAATCGCGCAGCTTCACCGGATCGTCGATCTCGGCGGACGCCAGTGGCCCGACCAGCGATTCGTGCAGAGCGCCGATCAGGGCGGTGGCCGCCAACGCGATATCCTGCGCCGGCAGGTGCCCTGCCCGCACCGCGGCTTCGATCCGCGCTTCGACCTCGGCTGAAATCTCGCGGCGGCTGGCGACCCGGGTTTCGGTAACATCGACATCGACCGGCTCGGCGAGGATGCCCCAGGCCAGCTTGCGGTTCGACACCACATGCACCGCGATGGTGGTCACGGCGGCAGCCAGAGCGGATGACGGCCCAGGTGCCGCGTCGGCCGCACGGCGGATCGCCGTCAATTCCGCGCGCGATACGTCGGCAATCAGTTCGGAAATCAGGTCCGCTTTTGACGGAAAATAGCGGTAGACCGTACCCGCCGCGACATTGGCGCGGGTGGCGACCGGCGCGATCTGAACCGCGGCCATTCCGCCTTCAGCAGCGGCGTCGCGCGCTGCCGCAAGGATTGCATTGCGGCGTGCCGCAAGGCGCTTCACGACCTGATGAGTTCGCCTGTAAACCATTGATGGCGTTCGTCTCCCAAAAAGAAGTGAACACCAGTTCAAAAGCGGAGACAAGCGATTCGGTGCAGCCGGATTCAAATTCGCAGTGCAGCAAAAATTGGGAAATTTCAGCCGCTGAATCCGAGCGCCCGTGCCAGTGCAGCCACAGCCATGCCGGTGATCACCGCGACGAACTCATTGCGCCGGATGATGGTGATCGCCACTGCTGCGCCGATGGCAAACAGGACGACGGCCCCGCCATTGACCGCGACCGGCAGCGACGCTGCGACAATGATCGAGCCCGGCAGCGCATCCAGCATCCGCCGCACGCGCGGGGTGACGTTGACGTAACCCATCAGCCAGTAGCCGCCGAGGCGCGAAGCGACGGTCACGGCCGTCATCACGGCGAACGCGATCATCACATCGGAACGCATGAACTCGCTCATGCGGGATCTCCGTGTTTGGCGCGCGCGTCTTCGGCCGGTGGATCGTCATCCATCAATCCGGCACTGATCGCGCCCGACACAGCGCCTGCGATGATGAACCACCAGCCCGGCACCAGCCAGTGCACCGCGAGCGCCACCACACCCGACACGGCCCACGGGATCGCCCGCCGCGGACCTTTCCAGGCCGGCACCAGCATCGCCGCATAAAACGCCGGCACCACGAGATCGACGCCGTATTTCTTCGGGTCGCTCAATTGTCCGGCAAGCAGATATCCCGGCAGCGACGACACAAACCAGAGAACGTAAAGCACGACGCCGCCGCTCACGAAGAACGACGCATCCGCCCCGCCGTGATTGCGATAGCGCGTGGCGGCGAGCCAGCCGCCGTCAGTGACCAACAGCATCGACGGATAGGACTGCCACGCCGGCAGCGTGCCGAACCATGGGCGGAGACTGGCGCTCATCAGAGCGAAGCGGATGTTGACGGTCAGGGTCAGCAGCGCCAGCGTTGCGATCGACGAGGCTGTCAGCGTATCCGGTCAGGATGAGACTGCGACGAACTGCGACAGCCCGCCATAGACGAAGGCCATCATCACCTGCACTTCGGTGAGGGTGAAATTCTTCTGCGCGCAAAGTGCGCCGAACGCCATGCCGAAGGCGAGCGTGCCCGGCAGCATCGGCGCGATGGCGACGATGCCCGGCATGATAGCGTTGCGCGACCAGTAAGCCGGCGCATGAAAGTGGTCTGGGGCCGTCGGGGTGGTCATCGGTTCATCCGCAAGAAGATTTCTCTGCGTGCGTCGATTGCGGCGAAGGGTCAAGCAATCTGGCTGCCACCTATGTTGGATAAGGGGGCAACTGCAAAAGCCCATGCAGACCGCGCGGAGCGCGGACATAAGTGAAAAGAAAAAGGCCGGTTCACGAACCGGCCTTTCTCAAACGTATCGTCTCGTTCTTTATGCCTGCGGCTGCGGCTCAAGGCCGGCATCCGGACGCGGACGCGGCTTGCCGGCAGGCGGCACCGCCGAGGTGCGCGGACCGGTCGGCTCCAGAACCGATTCGCGGTTCGGCTTCTTGCCGTTCAGGAGATCGGTGATCTCGTCGCCGGAGAGCGTCTCGAACTCGAGCAGACCCTTGGCGAGGGTTTCGAGATCGGCGCGCTTCTCGGTGAGAATGCGCGTCGCTTCCTTGTAGCCCTCTTCGACGAAGCGGCGGATTTCCTTATCGATCTTCTGAACGGTCGCCTCGGAGGCATTCTGGGTGCGTGACACCGACATGCCGAGGAACACCTCATCCTGGTTTTCACCATAGGACACGGTTCCGAGTTCTTCCGACAGACCCCAGCGCGTCACCATCATGCGGGCAAGCCGTGTGGCCTGCTCGATGTCGGACGACGCACCCGACGTCACCTTCTCCTTGCCGAAGATCAGTTCTTCCGCGACGCGGCCACCCATCATGATGGCGAGACGCGAGGTCATCTGTTCGAGCGACATCGACAGCTTGTCGCGCTCCGGCAACTGCATCACCATGCCGAGCGCACGGCCGCGCGGAATGATGGTCGCCTTGTGAATCGGATCGGTCGCGATGACGTTGAGGCCGACGATGGCGTGGCCGCCTTCGTGATAGGCCGTCAGCATCTTCTCTTCCTCGGTCATGACGAGCGACTTGCGCTCCGCGCCCATCATCACCTTGTCCTTGGCCTCTTCGAACTCGGATTGCGTGACCATGCGCTTGTTGCGGCGCGCGGCGGTCAATGCGGCTTCGTTGACGAGGTTCATCAGGTCGGCGCCGGAGAAACCGGGCGTGCCGCGTGCGATGGTCTTGAGGTTGATGTCCGGCGCCAACGGCACCTTGCGGACGTGAACCTTGAGGATCTGCTCGCGGCCGACGACATCCGGATTCGGCACCACGACCTGACGGTCGAAGCGGCCGGGACGCAGCAGCGCAGGATCGAGCACGTCGGGACGGTTGGTCGCGGCAATGAGGATCACGCCCTCATTGGCTTCGAAGCCGTCCATCTCGACCAGCAACTGGTTCAGCGTCTGTTCGCGCTCGTCGTTGCCGCCGCCGAGGCCTGCGCCACGATGACGACCGACTGCGTCGATTTCGTCGATGAAGATGATGCACGGTGCATTCTTCTTGGCCTGCTCGAACATGTCGCGCACGCGCGACGCACCGACGCCGACGAACATTTCGACGAAGTCCGAACCCGAGATGGTGAAGAACGGGACGTTGGCTTCGCCAGCCACCGCACGCGCGATCAAGGTTTTGCCGGTGCCCGGAGGTCCGACCAGCAGCACACCGCGCGGAATCCGTCCGCCGAGGCGCTGATATTTTCCGGGATCGCGGAGGAACTCGACGATTTCCTGCAGATCCTGCTTGGCTTCATCGACACCCGCGACGTCCTCGAACGTCACGCGACCATGCGCTTCAGTGAGCATCTTTGCCCGTGACTTGCCAAAACCCATGGCTTTGCCGGCGCCGCCCTGCATCTGGCGCGACAGGAAGACCCACACGCCGATCAGCGCGATGAACGGAAGCCACGACACCAGTAGCGACACGAACCACGGCACGTTGTCACCCGGCGGCTTGGCAGTGATCGACACCTTGCCGTCGTACAGACGCTTGATCAGCGTCGGGTCGCTCGGCGCGTAGGTGTGGAAGGTCGAGCCGTTGGTGAAGGTGCCGTTGACGTCCGGTCCCTGGATGACCACGTCACGGACGCGGTTCTGATCGACCTCGGTCAGCAGTTGGGAGAATGAAATGTCCTGAGAGGCAGCCCGCTGTCCCGGATTCTGGAAAAGCGTGAATAATGCCAACAGCAGCAAGACGATAATGACCCAGAGGGCGAAATTGCGCAGATTGGCGTTCATTGGGCTTCCTTCGTGGCCGCATGGATCGCGGCCTGATGTCCTTGGGTCTGCAACACGTTTTCGGTGTCGGTTGCATTACAATCTAGGTGCGGGCCCCCCCGATGCCAAGGGAACCTCTCGGGACTATTTAACGCATCTTAATGCCATTCCGGGTGAAATAAGGGCGGTTTGGCGCGGCTGTTTCAACAGTGGTTAAGGCAAACCAAGCCTTATTAAAGCAATCCAGCCTTGCGCCGGCCCCGCGGCGGCGCTGGCGCGATCTGGATACGGTTACTCTGGATGCTGATGACGGCCCCAGCCAGCGTCTGCTTCAGCCGGATGCGCCCGGCGACGGACTTTCCCGCTGTTACAGCCTGATCCATCGCCTGCAGCAGCGCCTCGACCTTGCCGAGTTCGGCCGGTCCTTCGTGACCGACGCGGTTGATCGTGCGCATCAGGAGCCGCACCCGGATTTCGTCGGTCAATGCCGAGAACGCCGCGAGGTCGAACCCTGCCGTGGAACTCACTCCATCGATGCTTGCCAGATAACGCTCCGCGCCGTCGGTCATGACATCGAGCGCGGCATTGGCGCGGGCGAGACGTGCCGCCAGCCGCACCAGACTGCGCGCATCGGCGCCTTCCGCCGCGAGCGCCGGCATCAGCGCGCGCAATCGCGGCCGGGTGAAGAGCGGATCGTGATTGGTCGGATCGTCGGCGAACGCGACGCCGGCCTTCTCGAGCGTAGCGACGAGCCGCGACTTCGGCACATCCAGAAACGGCCGCGCCAGAACCACGCCATCGCGGTCCGATTGCCGCGCCATCGCTGCCAGTCCGGCGATACCGCTGCCGCGCGACAGCCGCATGATGACGGTCTCGGCCTGATCGTCCCGGGTATGAGCAGTGAAGATATGCGACGCTCCGCAACTCCGCGCGGCACGCGCCAGCAATCGATAGCGCGCCTCTCGCGCCGCCGACGGCAATCCGGTTTTCGGCTTTTCGCCTTGCCACCGCAGCGTGCGGTGTTCGACATCCAGCGCCTTAGCAAGTTGCCTGACGTCGCGCGCCTCGCGCGCAGCCTCCTTGCGCAGGCCGTGATCGACCGTGACCGCAACGAGACGCGGACCTTTTTTCAGCGCGCGCCGCCAGCGCGCGGCGAGCCACATCAAGGCCAGCGAATCCGGACCGCCGGAGACTGCCAGCACAAGCGCCGGCGCGCTCTTCCATTCGGAGAACAGGTTCCGCGCTTCGGCGGCGCTGACGATGGGAGATTCTTCTGGCCTGGGCATGATGTCGTCCGGACGTCCGGATTTGTTTCGTGGGATCATGCCCCAAAAACGGTGCGAAGTCGCTCGGACCCTTTCGAAACTCATAAACTCGTCATGCCCGCGCTTGTCGCGGGCATCCACGTCTTACTTGCTGGCATGGTACGGGTGGCCGGGACGCCGCCCGGTCGATGTGGCCGAGGCGGATTATCCTCAGCAACCGACGCGCTTTTGTTCGCGGCCGACGCCCTGCTTCACCCCGTTCGAGGCACGGGGATATTTGCGGGTGATTTCACCGAACGCGGCGCAGGCGGCTTCCTTTTCCTTGAGTGCCGCGAGCGACTGGCCAAGACGCAACAGCGAGTCCGGCGCTTTCGCCGAGGTGTCGTACTTCGTGGTCACGCCAAGAAACACTTCGGCCGCGTCGCGATACTTCTGCCGCTGATAGAGGCTCTCGCCGAGCCAGTATTGCGAATCCGGCAGCAGCGCATCGGTCGGATATTTCTGCGCGAAATTCCGCAGCGTCTCTTCGGCGAGCGCGTAGTCCTTGCGCTGGATGTAGCCGATACCGAGATCGAACTCGTCGCGCGGCGTTGCCGACGGTGGTAACGTCGTCAGCGATGCCGTCGTATTCGGGGCCGGCGATAACGGGCGCTGCACCGGCGCATGGTTAGGATCGCGCGAATTGCCGACATTCGACAGATCGAGCGGTTCGCCTGCATCACGGCCACCCGGCGCACCGATCGGACCTTCGGCCAGCGGCGCCTGACCTCCGCCGAGCGCGCGCGGCACACCCGGCGCACTGGGGTTCTTGCTCGGATCGAAAGCATCGCCGCGACGGCCGCTGCTGGCGACGGGGGCTGCAATCACGGCAGGTGCCGGACCGCTCGCAGGCGGCGGCTGGTAACCGGGATTTGGCTGATATCCTGCATTGGGCTGAGGCTGCGGCACGACAGCGACGTTAGGCGCTACGGGTCGCGGCGCAGCGGCCTGACCAGGCTGCGCCGGTTGTCCGCCCTGGAGCGCCCGTAACTGCTCCTCGAGCTGGCGGTTGCGGTATTGCAATTCCTCGTTCTGTCCGGTCAGCGTGCGCAGCTGGTTTTCCAGCCGCTCGATGCGGAGTTCAGGATCAATGTCCTGCTGGGCGGACGCCCCGGCAGACAGCCACACGGGAGCGGACGCGAGCACCGCATAGACGAGAATTTGAAATCTGGATGACATTTTGACCCGGCGAATAAAGCAGTTTCGCGAACAACAATGTCGGTTTCAGTACGCCAAAAATGTGGCTGACGACAGGGCCGACAAAACAAAAACGGCGCCCGCAGGCGCCGTTTTCAAAAGGCTCTCGGCGACGTTCTTACGAACTGGCGTTCAGCACGGTCACGGCGCGGCGGTTCTGCGACCAGCACGAGATGTCATTACAGACCGCGACCGGACGTTCCTTGCCGTAGGAGATCGTCCGCATGCGGCTCGGATCGATGCCACGCGACGCGAGGAAGCTGCGAACCGACTGCGCGCGCTTTGCGCCGAGCGCGATATTGTACTCGCGGGTGCCGCGCTCGTCGGCGTGACCTTCGATCGTGAAGGCGTAGCGATTGTACTGCTGCAGCCACTGCGCCTGCTTGTCGAGGGTCGCGATGGCCTGCGGCGACAGTTCGGTCTGATCGCTCTCGAAGAACACGCGGTCGCCGACATTGACCACGAAATCTTGCTGGCTGCCCGGCACCGCCGCGCTCGCCATGGCATCGCCGCCGACTCCGGTTTTGTTGGCGCAAGCGCCCATCGAAAGCGCCACAGCCAAGACCGCAGCCAGCTTCAATCCCTGGAGGATACGCATCTGATGTTTCATTCCGGAGCCTCCACGCTCTGGTTACTAAAGGACTGGTCCGGTCTACAGCGGCTTGGTTAAGCGAACGTTCCGTCAACCTTGATGAGGCGTTGCCGGACACGCTCAAATGCCACACATCCGGCAAAACCGATGCCGATGGTTAATGCGGGATGAATATGGCGCGATGGTGAATGCGCCAGGTAAAAAGGGCCCCAGCCACTGGCTGGAGCCCTTTATTTGATAGGAAATTCCGGCTGTTCGGGCCGGAGACGCCTCAGGACCGCGGGGCGATAGTCGCCTGCGCGAACGGAAACTGCGGCAGAGTGAGAACCGGTGCGGCTTCCATCGGGGACTGGCTGCGCTCGAACAGCTTGCGGCGCTCGAAGAAGCTTGAGCGGAAGTAGGGATAGCGCTCGTAAACCCGTTCGCGCATCGCCGGATAATCGACCGCCATCAGACAGATTGGCTTGGTGAGACTGGGATAGTCCCGCGGCTCGCTGATCGACTTGTGCAGGAACACGCGGCGGTAGAATGCCTGATGCTCGGCGCGAACGCTCGCCAGTCCGATGTCCGCCGCAAAATACTCGCAGGCCATATAGGCAAGGCGCAGCGTGATGTAGGGCAACTCGGGGCAGCGAGCTTCACGATCGGGGTCCGCAACGAACCGCGTCGGATCGACCAGCACACGCCCCTTGTCGATTTCAGGCTCGAGCAAATCGGGAAACACCCCGAGCGACGGACAGGTCGGCATTTCCGGCGAGGACACGGTGATCCTCAGCGAGCTCATCAGCACGCCATCGCGGTACACCCCGAAGTTCCAGGAATTCGGAAGCTCGTCGTACTGATCCTGAACCATCTGCGCTGCGTTGGGCTCGATCGTCCCTTCGCGCAGGTAGGCGCGATACCGCAAACGATAGACCTGTTCTTTGTCGGCTTGGGTTTCGGCGAGTTTATAATCAACGGCTTCGAGCGGATAGCTTAACCGTTCCGACGAACGGCCGGTCGTTCGGACAGCAGAGACCATTTTCGATGCTCCGACGAGCGATACGACAGTACCGCGCCACATGAACAGAGGTTAATACCTTCTTAACAAAATCGCAAAGTGTTGCAGGAGTTAACCTTAACCCCTGTCAACGATAAAAGCTGTTACCTGCATTGCGGCCATGTCGGATGAAGAAGGCGTGTGGATCGCGGGGCGAATATCAGCGCAATGTCTGCCGCAGCGGAATGACACCCTTGGTCGAGGCACCGTGCGATGCCTTCAACAGCTCGCGCACGCGGGGCGCAGGAACCGGACGGCTGAACAGGAAGCCCTGCGCTTCGGTGACCGTTCCTTCGGCGCTGATGAGTTCGAGCTGCTCGTTGGTTTCGATGCCCTCGACGACGACCGACATGCCGAGATCTGCGCTGAGGCGCGCGACGCCGCGCAGCAGCGTCAGCGGCCGATGACTACTGCCGATATCCTCGAGGAACGAGCGGTCGATCTTCACCTTCTGAAGCGGGAAGTTATGCAGATAGCTCAGGCTCGAATATCCGGTGCCGAAATCGTCGAGCGAAATGCGAACTCCCGCCTCGCGCAGTTGCGACAGCACGTCGAGGGTCCATTGCGTGTTTCGCAACAACGATGACTCGGTGATTTCAATTTCCAGCCGATGCGCCGGCAGGCCGGACACCTCGAGCGCATAGCGCACCTCGGTCATGACGTCGCGTTGATGGAATTGCTGCGGCGAGAAATTGACCGCGACGCTGACCGGATCCGGCCACTTCATGCATTCCATGCAGGCCTTGCGCAGAATCCATCGGCCGAGGTCCACGACAAGGCCCATGTCCTCGACAACCGGAATGATGTCGGCCGGGGAAACCGCGCCGCGCGTCGGATGATTCCAGCGCAGCAACGCTTCGCAGGTCGAAATGCGGCCCGATTTGAGATTGACCAGCGGCTGGTAGTACAGCTCGAACTCCTCATGCGCGAGCGCATGACGCAGATCCAGTTCAAGCACGCGCCGCGTTTCGACGGTGTGCGCCATCTCATCGCGGAAGAAGCAGTAGGTGCCGCGGCCATCGGCCTTGGCGCGATACAGCGCCATATCGGCGTTCTTCAACAGAACGTCGACGCTGGCATCGGGCGACGTCATCGCGATGCCGATGCTGGCGCCGATCTCGACCAGATGATGATCGATCTCGTAGCGCTCGCTGAGACGCTCGACGATCCTGCGCGCCAGCGATGCGGCATCCTCCGTGGACTGAAGCCCGCGCTGGAACACAACGAATTCATCGCCGCCGAACCGCGCCACGAAATCCTCAGGCCGCAGCAGCCGCCGAAGCCGCGCCGTGACCGCGCACAGCAGCTTGTCGCCGCTCGGATGGCCGAGCGTATCGTTGACCTGCTTGAACTGATCGAGATCGATGAACAGCAGCGCGGACAGCCCATTGCCGGACGCCAGCATCTGCCCGATTTCGTCGCGGAAATGCACGCGGTTGGGCAGTCCCGTCAATTCGTCGAAACGCGCCATGTGACCGATCCTGGCCTCGGCATTCCGGCGCGCGGTAATGTCCTCGACCAGGACAACGGTGCCGCCGTCCACCATCGGCTGGAAGGTCCACGCCAGCGCATGCTCCTCGGAGCCCGTGGAGTACAGCGTGACGACCTCGGCCTTTTGGCTCTTTCCAGTTTGGGAAATGATCGCGTCGGCGCTGGCCGCGGTGACGGTGCCGGCCTTGAGACAGGCCGCGACGACATCGGCAGCGGACGCCCCGGACCTGATGAGATCGACTTTCAAACCCATCATGTCGTTGAAGCGATAGTTCATGACGGCAAGCCGGCCATTCGCATCGAACATGCAAAGACCGTGCGGCATGTTGTTCAACGCCGTATCGAACTGCGCGGCGATCGCCGCTTCGCGCTCGCTGGCCTCCAGCGCCTTCACGAAAATCGAGTGCAGGCTCAGGTTGATGTCCTTCAACCCGAGGAAAAACAGCACCAGCAGTCCCGCCAGCCCGATATGGTAAAGATCGCCATGGACGGCGAGCGCGAGGGACATCGGCCCGCAGGACAGCAGGATATGGAGCTGGACGATACGCGGGCGGCCGTAATTGCGCGCAGCGCCGCCGCCGGTATAGGCGATGGTCACCGTCGTACAGAGCATGTGGGCGATCGGATCGTCAGTGCCGAGCAGCACCACCGCGCACCAAAGTCCGAGCACCCCGGCGTAGAGCATCGCGCCGACCATGTAACGCGGTTCAAAATCGGCGGCCTGTTCGGGGGTAAGAACCGTGGTGCGCTTCTCGTATTTGCGCATCTGGATCGCGCGCGCGATACCGATGGTCATGATCAGCAGTGCGCACGGCCAGATCGGAGCGTAGCCGGTCTTGAGCGCCGTCATCAAAGCCGCGGCGGCGGCACAGATGGCCCCGAACAGCATCGGCCAAGAATTCTGGCACATCGAATCGACCAGCGCCGCGTAGATTCGCGGTGGAAGTTCTTCCCGATCGATCGGTCGTGGTTTGATCAGTTGCATAGGGGCGCGCGCACGTCCTTTTGAACGCACAGCTTTACCCGCCGCAGATGAAGTCTTTCTGAGCGAACATCGTTACCGATACGTTGCCGCGCTCAGTGAAGAAACGAAATCTGCCTGCAAATTCATCAAAGTAGGCAAGGGTTGCCGACCGAAGCGGCGAACCCGACGTCCGTTAACGCTTCATTTACGATAGCAGCGGCGACCAGGCGGGATCGGATGCGAAGCCGGGCGTCGGCACCTTCTGCTCGTTGCGGCCAGAAATATCCACGGTGTAGAGCGACGGCCCGCCGCCCGCTTCGCGGAAGAACATCACCACGCGGCCATTCGGGGCGAACGTCGGCCCTTCATTGTGGTAACCCGAGGTGAGGATGCGTTCGCCTGAACCGTCCGGCTTCATGATGCCGATGGAGAACTGGCCACCGCCCTGCTTGGTGAAGGCGATGTAGTCGCCGCGCGGCGACCATACCGGCGTCGAGTAACTGCCCTCGCCGAAGGAAATGCGCTGCGCCGCGCCTCCGCCCGCGCCCATCACATAGATCTGAGGCTTGCCGCCGCGATCGGACTCGAAGCAGATCCGCCCGCCATCAGGCGCATAGGAGGGCGACGTATCGATGGCCGGCGTGTCGGTGAGCCGCGTGGTCGACTTTGACCGCAGATCCATCACGAACAGGTTCGAGTTGCCGCCCTGCTGCAGGCTCATGATGATGCGCTGGCCGTCCGGCGAGAACCGCGGCGAGAACGACATGCCGGGGAAGTTGCCGACGATCTCGCGCTGGCCGGTTTCGACGTTGAACAGATAGACGCGCGGATCACCCTTGCCGAATTCCATGTAGGTGATTTCCTGCGTGGACGGCGAGAACCGCGGCGTCAGCACGAGGTCCGCACCGCGGGTGAGATAGCGCACGTTGGCGCCGTCCTGATCCATCATCGCAAGCCGCTTGACCCGGCGATCCTTAGGACCGGTCTCGTCGACGAACACGACACGGCTGTCGAAGTAACCCTTCTCGCCGGTGAGACGTTCGTAAATCTGGTCCGAGATGATGTGCGCGATACGGCGCCAGGATTCCGGCGACGTGAAATACTGCTGGCCGGTGAGCTGCTGCGCCTGTGGAACGTCCCACAGCCGGAATTCAGCCTTGAGGCGGCCGTCGCCCTGCCGCGTGGCGCGGCCGGTGACCAACGCCTGCGCATTGATCTGCCGCCAGCTCGCAAACTGCGGCGGCACGTCGATATTGGAAATGCGTTCGATGAACGCGGCCTGATCGATCGGCGCGAACAGTCCACTGCGCTTCAGGTTGTTGGTGATCACCTGCGCGATGCCGGACGCGACTTCGCCGTCGCCCTGCGAACCGGGAACGAAGTTCGGAATCGCAATCGGGATCGGTTGAAAATTGCCTTCAGTGACCGTGACGCGCGCCTGCGCCAGCGCCTTGCTGACTGGCATCGCCATCAGCAGGCCGGCGGAAGCTGCACCCGACATCATCTGGCGGCGGGTCAATTTCAGATTGGCGGCCGCGATCATCTGCTTCAACTTGGCCTGCAACTCGTCATGGTCTCGCATGCTATCCAAACTTCATTCTGGCGATGTCGCCGCTTTGATTTTCGTTACGAAAATTTTTCAGTGAATGCGGGTTCGAAAAATTTCCATTCGTCGAAGAAGGGCTCAGGCAATTTATACGGCTGGCACTCGATGATCGCGCGCATCGCACTATCCTGATAGACGCGGAAATACGGGCTCGATCCGCCCGGCAGCGGCACCGGCATGGTTTCCAGCGTGCCGTCACGCTTCAACTTGATGGTGAAGACGGCCTCGACCTTCTGCGCTTCGACGCCGCCATAAGGCTTCTTCCAGCACCGCTCCACCTGCTGGCGGAACAGGGCGCCCCAGGTCGCGGAGTTGTCGGCGGCCTTGCCTCTGGCCGTGCCGAGTGCGGCCTGCGAATTCAGCGCTGCGCCGGTGATGGATTCGCGCGACGGATCGCGCTTGTCGAGCAGGGCTGCGATCTTCGACTGATCGAAGGTACGCTCGGCCTTCTGCTTCTGCGGCTCCGGCGGCGTGGCTTTCGCCTGCGGCTTCGGCGGCTTCTTGGCCTCTTCCTTCTTCAATGCTTCCGCGATTGGATCGACTTTCGCCTGATCCGGCTTCTTCTCCGCAGGCTTCTGCTCTTCCTTCGGCTTGTTCTCGGCCACGGGCTTCGGCGGATCGGGCTTTTTCTCGACCGGCTTTTCCTCGGGCTTGGGTGTGGGTGGCGGCGCCGCCTCGGTGACCACCGGCGGCTTCTTGTCGTCGATCTTGCCCACAGCGTCATCCACCGGCGGTTTGGGCTCGGCGACCTTCTCCACCATCGGCTTCGGATTTTCCTTTTTGCCGGTCTTCATGCCCGCCATCGCCTTGGCGAACTGGTCGGCGGAAATGATGTCGACCGGAACGGAATCCTCCGGCATCGACTCGTAGGCCCTGGTCGAGAACGAGACCATGCCCCAGCCGATCACCAGGGCATGCAAAGCGACAGACGCTGCTACGGTCTTGTCGATCTTCACGTCAGTTTCCCTGCTCGACCTCGGTCACCAGAGCTACGCGCTTGAACCCTGCGGCGGACAGGCGTCCCATCACGCGCATCACCGTACCGTAATCCACCTTTGTGTCGCCGCGAACAAAGATACGCTCATCCAGGCCGCCACGCGCCTGGGTAACAGCCGTCAATTTCGGCACCAGTTCGTTCATCGGGATCTCGGTGTTGTTGAGAAACACCTTGCCGGTGAGCTGCACCGAGAGCGTCAGCGGCTCCTTGTCCTGATCGAGGCTCTTGGCCGCCGTCTGCGGCAGATCGAGCGGCACGCCGACCGTCAGCAGCGGCGCCGACACCATGAAGATGATGAGCAGCACCAGCATCACGTCCACCATCGGCGTGACGTTGATCTCGGCCATGACGTTGGCGCGGCGGTAGTGACGGCGTCCACCGCCGCTCGAACCGCCCCCGATGCTCATGCCCATGTCGAATATCCCAAGCCGTAGTTCAAGCCGTTCACCTTCACGCGCGCTCGTCGATCTGGCGCGACAGGATCGCCGAAAACTCGTCGGCGAACCCTTCAAGCCGCTGGGCCTGCCGGTTCACCTCCGAGGTGAACTTATTGTAGAAAATTGTCGCCGGAATTGCGGCGATCAGGCCGATGGCGGTGGCAAATAGCGCCTCGGCGATGCCGGGAGCGACCACCGCAAGCGAGGTGTTTTTCGAGGCGGCAATGGATTGGAAGCTCGACATGATGCCCCAGACGGTGCCGAACAGGCCGACGAACGGGCTCGCTGAGCCGACCGTCGCCAGCACCAGCAACCGCCGGTCCAGCCGCTCGACCTCGCGGGCGATCGACACGCTCATCACCTTGTCGATCCGCATCTGCAAACCTGCAAAGGAGCGCGACTGGCTCTCGAACGAGCGCTTCCACTCGCGCATCGCGGCCACGAACAAGGCGGCCATCGATTGCGTCGGCTTGGCAGCCAGCGCGCGGTACAGTTCGTCAATGGACTGCCCCGACCAGAACGCCTGTTCGAAGCGGTCCATGGCCTTCTTGGTGCGCGCGTAAAGCAGCATTTTGTCGATCGCGATGGCCCACACCCACACCGAACAGGCCAGCAGACCGAGCATGATCGTTTTGACGACGAAGTGCGCATGCCAGAACAGCGAGATCAGCGACACGTCAGCGGATGCCAACGGCAAGGCCGACTGCGCTACGTCTGCTGGATTCATGATCGGTATCCTCTCAAAGCGATTGTCCTGTTTCACGCGCGAATGGCGGCTGGTCATGGCCGCCGCCAAGCGACGACCGTCGCAGCGAAAACGCTAACGCTGCCGATCGCCCCGTTCCGGTCTCGTGTCGCGTGGGATGGCCTGTCCCAAGGCCGGGTCCTGAATCCCCTGCTAACGTGTCAAAACGAGGGCTGCCGGCATCGCTTTAGCCCAACTAACAAAACGCTAATCAGGGTTAAGGCGGAGTTACCGCAGGCGGTTCTGAGCCCGAAAATGGCCATCGCGCCAGCATCCTGCTGCTGCCGGAAGCGGGTTCCGGGGCGAATTAAGGCGCCGGTGTGGATGTGCGCCGCAGGCTCCGGACCAGGGGTTTGAGCAGTTGCGGCGAGACGTAAATCGGGAACTGGGCCAGCGCGAAATACAGCCAGGTCAGACCCGGCAACGCCCCGTCGGTCCCCGCCAGCATCAGGCCCATGTTGCGCTGAGACGCCATCAGCCCCAGCGCCAGCGCGCGTTCAGCACCGGCCTTGCGGAACACCAGCGCGGTGGCGCCGAGCAGCACGGCGAAGACCGCGAAGGCAAACACGGTGAGCAGCAGCACGCGGATGGGTTGAGCCCAGAAACTCGCCGCCACCGTGCCCATCACGGCGCTGACGAACACCAGCAGCACCAGAATGTTGAAGCCGTCGATGGACTGCCTGTAACGGACGATGGCTTCCGCGCCGACCAGACGGCGGATCAAAGCAGCGACGAAAATCGCACCGGCGAGCATCGCGAACAGCTTCAATCCCAATGCGAGCGGCGACAGCGTCAGCGCGCTTCCGAAAAACAGCCAGGCGAACAGCGGCGCACTCAGCGGCACCAGCGCGGTCCCGGTGACAAGCGTGATCAGGACCAGCGTCGAATCCAGCCCCATCAGCGCAACCAGCGCGGGCGACGCCATCATCGGCGACGCCACAGCCTGAAGCATCAGGCCGAGAAACAGATCCGGCGCGGATCGGTCGATGCCGGTGACAATGCCGCCGAGGCCGAACAGCAGCGGCACCGCGAAACTGCTCCAGAGCGTCGCGCCGATCACCAGCGCCGACCGCGCGAGATGGCCGCGCATCGCGGCGACATCGACCCGCATGAACGAAATACAGAGCAGCAGGAAGATCGCCTCGGTGACATAAGGCTTCAAAAATACGCCGAGCGGTGGAACGGCGATGCCGATGAAAACCAGCGCCGCGATTGCACGCGCGCCCTGACGGCCAAGCCAGGCGAGCGCCGCCACAGGCAAGGCAAGTGAATGCTGCATGATCGCAGGCATAGTGACTCCCGCAGGCCCAATAAGAGAGGCCCTGATCCGATGGATTGGATGACAAAAGGAAGCGGTTGATGCATGCCGTGAGCGCAAACCGGCGCTCGCATGCGATCGCGGGGATCAGCCTACCAGATGCCGCTGCATGAGACGGCTCGCCACCAGCGGCGGCGCAATGAGATGACGTTCCTGATCATGCTGTATTCAAACCCATCCGGGATGCGATGGCAATTGGAATGACCTTCAGCCAAACTCAAGTGCTTTGTTTGTGACGCAGGATCGGATTTAATCGACGGATGACATCCACCGTCCCGACCACGACCAATTCAGGCGCATCGCGGCGCGGCGCGTTCACGTCGTCGATCCTGATCCTGTCGAACCTGGTGCCGCTCCTGGGAATCCTGTTCTGGGGCTGGGACACGTTCGTGCTGCTGTGTCTCTATTGCCTGGAGACCGCGGTGATCGGGTTCTGGACCATTGCGCGGGTCGCGACGATGTCCCGCGATCCGGGCTCTGTTGCGGGACGCAGCATTGCCGGCACTCTCGCTCTCGCGGGATTCTTTACGTTGCATGCCGGGCTGTTCATGACCGTACACATGCTGTTCATCTACACGCTGTTCGCGGGCCTGTGGGCCGGGCGCATTCACGATGCACGGGATTTCATCAGCCTGATCGTGATCGGCAAGGATTTGTGGATTCCGCTGCTGGCGCTGTTCGTGGGCCAGGGCGCGATCTTCATCAACGACGCGGTGAACCGTTTCGTGTTCGCGAAGCCGCCGCTGACCGGCGCCGACACCGGCGCGATCATGGGCGATTTCTACAAACGCATCGTGATCATGCATGTGGCGATCATGGGCGGCGCGTTCATCGCGCAGGCGATCGGAACCGCCGCGCCGCTGATTGTGCTGGTGCTGCTCAAGGTCGCGATTGAGATCCGGTTCACGATGCGGAGCAAAAATGCCGGAATGCCGGTTTCCTCGCCTGCAGGTGGCTGACACGCGCGCACGTGATGCATATCCACCCGTTGAACGAAACCGCGTCGCCGGTTAGAATTCGTCCGCTATGAAATTCATGACACTCAGCATCCGCTCGGCCTTCTTTCAAACCTGATCGGCCCCGCCTGCTTGCAGGCAAAAGCCGGGTTTGAAAAAGCCCAATCCAATAGCCGGCCTCGCTTCCAACAGCGAACGTCTGCGGCTGGCCGATGTCATGAGAGTTTCCTATGCCCCACACTGCAGAACCTGCACGTGCGCTGACCGATGCGCAAATCGAACAGTTCATCCGCGATGGATACGTGAAGATTGAACGGGCCTTTCCCCGCGAACTTACTGATCAAGGCCGAGACATTCTTTGGCGCGACACCGGTTGCGATCCGGATAATCCGAAGACATGGACAAGGCCTGTCATTCGACTGGGCCAATATGGACAACAGCCATTCGCGATGGCTGCAAATACCCCGATCCTTCATCATGCGTTCGACCAGCTTGCCGGCAAGGATCGCTGGCAGCCTCGCATGAGTCTCGGCACTTTCCCTGTGCGGTTTCCCTCGCCCGAGGATCCGGGCGACGCAGGGTGGCATATCGACGTCAGTTTCGGGACAGAGCATCCCGATTTCATGGAGTGGCGGGCGAACGTCACCTCGAAGGACCGGGCGCTGCTGATGTTGTTCCTGTTCTCCGATGTCGGCCAAGAGGATGCACCGACTCGTATTCGCGCAGGATCGCATCTCGATATCGCGAGGATACTCGCCCCAGCGGGCGAGAACGGTTTGACGCTCAGGGAGCTTGCCGCTAACGGCTTCGCGGAGACAGCGGAGTTGCCGGAGGTGCTGGCGACGGGCGACGCGGGAACAGTCTATCTCTGCCACCCGTTTCTTGTGCATGCGGCTCAGCCGCATCGCGGCACCCGGCCGCGGTTTATGGCTCAGCCACCGCTTTTGCCGGCTGTGCCGTTATCGCTCGATAGACATCACGATGACTATTCGCCGGTAGAACAAGCGATCCGGTTAGCGCTGACGTAGCGATCCGTAAAATAAAACCGCCCACCTCTAAGCGAGATGGGCGGTTTCGTTAGCCAGTCAGGAGACGGGGTTTATCCCTGCGGCTGATCGTTCGGCGGCGTCGGGCGCTGCTTGTGCTGCGCCATGAAGGCGTCGAACTCTTCCTTGTCCTTGGCGTGACGCAGGCGGTCGAGGAAGTCCTTGAACTCGGTCTGCTCTTCCTCAAGACGGCGCAGCGTCTCCATGCGGTAGTCATCGAAGGCGCGGTTGCCGCTCGACGGCGCATAGTATCCGCGGCCTTCCATACGGCTGCGCATCCGCTCCATCTTGTCCTGCATGCGCTCCATCTTGTCGGCCCAGCGGCCGTGACGATCATGAGACCAGCAACCCATGTTTCTACTCCAGAGTGAGTAAGCGAGAGCGGCCAACCCGAGCGGCCACCAGATGATGAAACCAGCCACGATCAGGATGATCCGGCCGGGATGAAAACCCGGACGCCAATCGGGGCGAGATTCGTAGTTGTCGTGACGCGGTCCGGCCCAGGCAGGGCGGCCCCATCTGTCGAGGTGTGCGGTGTTGGCGTTTGCGGGGTTCGCCATAAACGTCCTCCCTGAGTTTCACGCTTCCGTGAATGTAAATAACATTTACATAGATAAAACATCCGGGGATTTTGTCAAGCGGAGCCTCACTCGGGTCCGAAAAATTATTTGGAGGACGCGGCGTGCCGGTGCTGATCGGTCGGGAACCCGAGCCCCTTGAGATAAATCAGCACGCCCGCCTCCAGCAGATCTTCCGGCGACATCGGCAGCTTGCGGCGCGCGGCATCGCCGCGTCCGAACAGCGACGCGATGCCGTGGGACATCGACCAGATGTGAAGCGCCATCATCATCGCGGGCGGACGCGGCACGCCCGGAGGCGCCATCGCGACCAGCCGTTCCGATGCTGCGCGAATGACCGCAAAGGCGCGTTCGCCGGCGAGCAGCAAAGCCGGATTGCTCTCGAGCGGAACGCCCGATTCAAACATTGCCGAGTAATAGGCGGGGTTTTCGCGCGCGAAGGCGAGATAGGCTTTGCCGATGCGCTGGAATGCCGTCGGCGTATCGGGCTGGCCATCGTCCCACGCGGCGGTGAGCTGCGCTTCGAATTGCTCGAAGCCCTGCTGCGCAACACTGGCGAGCAACTCGTCGCGGTCGCGGAAATGTCGATACGGCGCTGCCGGACTGACACCGGCCGACCGCGCGGCTTCGGCGAAGGTGAAACCTGCCGGACCCTTGTTCGCAATCAGATCGAGCGCGGCCTGCACCAGCGCTTCTTTCAGATTGCCGTGATGGTACCCGCCGTCACGACGGCCGCGACCCTTGTTCCAGCTCATTTTGCGTATCTACTCATGTAAACCTCTTTTACATGAGTTGCGCCCAGCCGTCACCAAGCCTTTGTCCCCGCTGGCGAAGGCCCGCAGATCAAATCCACCGTTCCTTTTGCAATGGCTTCCAGCTCGGCGCGCGGCAGGCGGGCTCGTGAGCGGATCGCCAGCGCCTCGACGGTCGATGCCGCGATCTGCGACAGGACCTGCACATTCGCCGTGGGCGGCAGTTCGCCAGTCTCCACCGCAATCTGGAAACGCTTGGCCAGCGTGCGCTGTGTCGAACCCAGCGCCCTCTGCACCAGAGGACGGATCTCCGGATCGGCCATCGCTTCAGATGTCGCCGTCATCACGGTAAAGCAGCCGCGCGGGCCATTTTCGCCGGCGAGATAGACGTCGAGCGCGATCGCATAGATCTTTTCCAGCATCTGCCGCAGCGTCAGCCCAGGCGCGAAAGCAGGCGCAAAGGTCGCCGCCATTTCGGCGCGGTAACGCTCATAGGCCTTCAGAAACAGCTCACGCTTGTCGCCGAACGTCCCGTAGAGACTCGGCCGGTTGATCCCCATCGCTTCACTCAGGTCGTCGAGCGAGGTCGCCGCGAAACCGCCGTCCCTGAACGTGTCCATCGCCTTGCCCAGCGCCACGTCCGGCTCGAAGGCGCGCGGACGCCCGCGCTTTTTCGGCGGATCAACTGCTGGCTTCGGTGGATTCTGCTTTTTTTGTACCATATCGCAAATAATTCTCTTGACCGCATTTAATTTATGCGGAACGGTATAAAAATCAAGGACGCACCGGTTTCAACCAAGGAGATGCACCATGGACCTCTATTTCTCTCCCCTCGCCTGCTCGATGGCAACCCGCATCGCGCTTTATGAAGCCGGCGCCGACGCCCGCTACCTCGAGGTCGATCCGAAATCCAAGAAAGTGCTGCAGGACAATTCGGATTTCCGCAGCGTGAATCCGCTCGGCCTTGTCCCGACCATCAGCACCGATGACGGTCTCGTCCTCACCGAGAACGCCGCTATCCTTCAGTATGTCGCCGACCGTTTCCCGAATGCCGGCATCGGCACTGATGCGGGGATCGAGCGCAGCCGGTTGCAGCAGTGGCTGTGTTTTGTCGGCACCGAATTGCACAAGGGATTGTTCGTCACCCTGCTCGACCGGAAGGCGCCGGCTGATGTCCACGCATATACGTTGGCCAAGGGGATTTCACGGCTCGACTATCTCAACAGCTATCTCGATGGACGCGAATTCCTGCTCGATCATTTCAGCGTGGCCGACGCCTATCTCGGCACAGTGCTGAACTGGACCATGGCGACGCCGCCGATTGACCTCAAGAAGTGGCCTGCGATCAACGATTACCTGGCTCGGTTCAAGACGCGACCAAGCGTGATGAAAGCTCTTGCCGAGGAGTTCGAACTCTACAAGGCCGAGATCGCGCGCCACAAGGCGGCAGCGTAACTCTCTGACGGCAACTCAGGCGGCGTTGCGCACCCCCTCGCGCACGCCGCTCCTTTTTACAAACTGTTCCTGGATCACGCCTTGAGTCGCGCCTCGGACTCTTTCAGCGCCCGCGAAAACACCTTGGCGTCGTTGAAGGCCCGCGCCAGCACCAGCGCTCCCTGAATCTCCAGCACCGCATGCTCCGACTTGCGGCGGGCGACGTTCTTCTCGTCGCCGAGACGCCGCAGTGCGGCAGCCAGCGCATCGACCCAGCCGGCGAAATAGTCCTTCACCTTCTCGCCGAACAGATCGCGCGACGCGCCAAGCGCGACGACGCCGACAAGACAGACCCGTTGACCCGAACGGAAATAGTCATCCGTCGCGGCGTACATGTCCGCAACGCCCTTCACAGGATCGGACGCCGTGCGCAGCGGCGTGTAGATCCTGTCGACGAACCAGCGATCGATGGCGGCCAGCACCTCCGTCGCCATCTGCTCTTTGCCGCCGGGAAAAAAGTTGTAGAGGCTGCCCTTGCCGAGACCGGTGGCTTCGGAAATCAGCGTGAGCGTTGCCCCCTCATAGCCGTGCGCGCGGAACACTTCCGCCAGTAACAACAGGACATCCGCGCGCTCGGTGACCGTCTTCACCATTTCAATCCTTCAAGACCCGCCTAGTTCGGAACCGGAGCCAGCCCCGGCGTGTCCGCGGGGCGCGGCCCCGGTGCGGTCCAATGAAACCGGCGCTCGCTGTCCTTGATCGCGACATCGTTGATGCTGGCTTCGCGGCGCTTCATCAAGCCGTGTTCGTCGAATTCCCAGTTTTCGTTGCCATAGGATCGGAACCACTGCCCGGCGTGATCATGCCACTCGTACTGGAAACGCACCGAGATGAAATTCCGGTCGAACGCCCACAGATCCTTGATCAGGCGGTACTCGTGTTCCTTGGCCCATTTGCGGGTGAGGAATTCGACAATCGCGGCGCGGCCCTGAAAGAACTCCGAGCGGTTACGCCAGATGCTGTCCTCGGTGTAGGCCAGCGAGACCTTCACAGGGTCGCGCGAATTCCAGGCGTCTTCCGCCATGCGCGCCTTTTGCGCGGCGGTCTCCCGGGTAAATGGCGGCAGCGGCGGACGGGACATGACGAGCTCCAGTTTGTACCGATGAGTACAAACTTTTACCAATCGGTACAACACGTCAAGTTCGAAGATTCAAAGCGTTTTCAGGCCGCGTCCTGATCGGCCTTCATGGCGATGCGCAGCGCTTTCGGAATCGGCCGCGCGCGGCCGCCGGAGACGAACGCGACCTTGACCCGCGCCTCCACCAGCACCTCGTCGCCGCGCCGGACTTCCTGCGCCAGCGTGATCGATGCGCCCCGAATGTCGGCGGGCACCGTCACGACATCGAGCACATCGTCCATCCGCGCGGGCTTGAGATACTCGATCTGCATCGAGCGGACCACGAAGGCGAAACCGGGCGCCTCGTTCTGTGCTTCCGCGAACAGCGCATGCTGGTCGGCGCCGAGCAGCCGCAGATAATTGGTGCGGCCGCGCTCCATGAAACGCAGATAATTGGCGTGATAGACGATGCCGGTGAAATCGGTGTCTTCGTAATAGACACGCACCTGCATCACATGCTTGCCGTCGCGGATCGATCCGTCGAGATGAATTGTCATACCCACCGTTTTGCGCAAAATGTCCGCCGCTGCAAGCCGCTACACCACGCCGGACGCAGGCGCACCCAGCGTGACCAGCACGATTTCCGGTGGAACGCCCAGACGGAACGGCAGGATGCTGCAGCCGAGGCCACCGGAAACGATCACGTCGCATTTCTCGCGGCTGTGGCCATACGCGAACTTGCCGCCGTAGCGAGTCGGCACCACCGGCGACCAGCCGAACAGCCTGACCTGACCACCATGGGTATGACCGCTCAATTGCAAAGCCACGCGGGCGGGCACCCGCACCGCAACGTCCGGCTCGTGAGCCAGAAGGATCACCGGCGCGTCGTCTTTCACTTTTGCCAACGTCGCCGAGAGATCATCAACGCCGATGCGGCTGACCGGCCGGAAGCGCCGCGCAGGCAGATACGCCAATTGATCCCCGAGACCCGCCAGCCAGAACGGGCGACCGTCCTTGGTCAGGCGCTGCGCATCATTCTCGTAAACCGGAATACCGGCAGCCTCGAGTGCACGCCGCGCAACCGTGTGGCCCTCGCCCGCGCGCTGGATCGTCTTATCGTCCCACCAGTCATGATTGCCGAGGATCGCATGTACGCCGAGCGGCGCCTTTAGACCGCCCAACACAGGCGCCCATTCATCCGCAGGAATGTAACGCGTCACCTGACGATGCCCGGCGACGTAGTCGCCCAGCAGCACGACGACATCCGCTTTGAGACGATTGGTGCGATCGACGATGCCCTGGATGCGATCGAGCGACATCCACGGATCGCAGGCATGAAGGTCTGTGATGACTGCGATCTTGAGATTGAAGTCTGCCGGCCACTGCGGCGGCGCGATGTCATAGCGCGTGACCCGCAGCCGGGCCGGCTCGACACCGAATCCATAGGCCGTGGTCGAAGCGCCAAAAGCGCCAAGCCCAGCCATCAAACGGAGAAAATGTCGGCGAGAAATCATGAATGGTTAATCGTGATGCGCCCCATCCATGCCCATGAATTGAAGCGGAATTACGGTTCCCCGTCGCTCTCGCCTCCCCCGAACAGTCCGAATTGCGACGGATCGCGCGACGGCTCGGTCAGGCCGAGGTGCCGGAAGGCATGCGAGGTCAGAAGCCGCCCGCGCGGCGTGCGCTGCAGATAGCCGCATTGAATCAGGAACGGCTCGATAATGTCCTCGATGGCGTCGCGCGGCTCGGACAGCGCCGCCGCCATGGTCTCGACGCCAACCGGTCCGCCGCCGTAGTTCATGGCGATGGTTGTCAGGTAACGGCGGTCCATCGCATCAAGGCCCGCCTTGTCCACTTCCAGCGCGCCGAGCGCATTGTCCGCGATCTTGCGGTCGATGGCGCTCGCATCCGCAGCCGACGCGAAATCGCGCACCCGCCGCAGCAAGCGCCCCGCGATGCGCGGCGTGCCGCGCGCGCGTCGGGCAATTTCGTTGGCGCCGTCCGGCGTCATGCCGATGTTGAGCACCCGGGCACCACGAGTGACGATCTTTTCCAGTTCTTCCTCGGTGTAGAAATTCAGCCGGATCGGAATGCCGAAGCGATCGCGCAGCGGATTGGTCAGAAGCCCTGCCCGCGTGGTTGCGCCGACCAGCGTGAACTTCGCCAGATCGATTTTCACCGACCGCGCCGCCGGCCCCTCACCGATGATGAGGTCAAGCTGAAAATCCTCCATCGCCGGATAGAGCACTTCCTCCACGGCGGGACTGAGCCGGTGGATTTCGTCGATGAACAGGACGTCGCGCTCTTCAAGGTTGGTCAGCAGCGCGGCGAGATCGCCGGCCTTGGCGATCACAGGACCAGAAGTGGCGCGAAATCCGACGCCAAGTTCGCGCGCCACGATCTGCGCCAGCGTGGTCTTGCCGAGGCCCGGCGGGCCAACGAACAGCACGTGATCGAGCGCTTCGCTGCGCTTCCGTGCTGCATCGATGAACACCTGCAGATTGGCGCGCGCCTGCTGCTGGCCGACAAACTCGGACAGGTTCTGCGGACGCAGCGAGGTGTCGCCGATGTCGTCGGCGCGGCGTTCGGGGGTAACGATGCGGGGCGAAGTCATGGCGTATGTTTAACCCGATGCAGCGGACGGGCAAGCCACCAGCAGAAGCTGGCCGCAAGAAATGCCAGCACGCCCAATAGTGAGAACAGCGAAAGCGCCTGCGCCGGCGACTGCACGCTCGGCAGGATCAGCGCGGAAGATTCGCTCGGGTGGATGAACATGCCGAACACGATGAAGCCCGCTGCGGCGATGCCTGCTGCGAGCCATGCCATCCAGATCGCATTGATGTCCGCATAGACCGCGGTCCACGCGAAGATGGTTCCGGCCGCCACCGATGGCAAAAACGATGCGAGAATCGCGACCGCCGCCAGCAGCCATGCCGCGAACGAGGCAACCGTGCGCAATGCGTCGAGATCGGCGATGGCGAGCAGCAGTTGCAGCAGCGGCGCGCCCAGCGCGATCACCAGCAGCGAGACAATCGCGGCGACCGTCAGCGGTCCAGCTATCGTGAAGATCGCAACGATGCCGAGAAACCGTAAGGCCCGCTTGAGACCTTCGCGCCCGGCGATTGCATCCTGGGCGCCGGTCACTTCGACAATTCCTTGAGCCCGAGCCGGATGAGCTGCGCGGTCTCGGCCTTCTCGCCTGCGCTGCGCGATGCCGCTGCAATGGCGGCAGCAGCCTGCGGTTGGCCGTAGCCGAGATTGACCAGCGCGGAGATCGCGTCGGTGACGGGACGCGGTGCACGGTTGTCGTCGAGCGCGCCGGACAGATGCACCACGGCGGGATCGACAGTGGCAAAGGCCGGTGTCTTGTCTTTCAATTCAGTGACGATGCGTTCCGCAACTTTCGGGCCGACGCCGGGCGTGCGCGCCACCGCGGCCTTGTCGCGCAGCGCAATCGCATTGGCGAGGTCGGACGGCGGCAAGGTCGAGAGCACCGCGAGCGCCACCTTCGCGCCGACGCCCTGAACGGTTTGCAGCAGGCGGAACCATTCACGCTCCATGTCGCTGCGAAAGCCGAACAGCTTGATCTGGTCTTCGCGGACATAGGTTTCGATGGAAAGCACCGCGGCTTCGCCGGGCTGCGGCAGCGCCTGCAAGGTGCGCGCCGAGCAGTGCACCTGATAGCCGACGCCCTGCACATCGAGGATCACGTAATCCTCGCCGTAGGAATCGATCAGCCCTTTGAGTTTTCCGATCACCGGTTATGCCTGCCGTGTCGCAATGGCCGCCGCAGCGCCTGCCATCACACCGCCGCCGATCCGATTAAGCAATTTCATCGCGCGCGGACTGCGAAACAGCTTGCGCGCCCGCGCTGCCGCCAGCGCATAGCCGCCGAGTACGAATACCAGCACCACCGCGATGATACCGGCAAGCTCCGCGTAGCTGACAAGATCGATCCGGGAGACATCGATCAGCGTCGGCGTCAGCGCGAGATAAAATGCGATGGTCTTGGGATTGCCCAGCGTCAGCAACAGCTCGCCGAAAAACGAACGCCGCGGCTTGCCATCGACGTTACCGGCCGCATCGACGTCAACCGGTTTGGCCGGAGCCGTCCAGAGCCGATACGCGATGAAAAGCAGATACGCCGCACCGGCATATTTGATAACGGCGAAGATCATCTCGAAACTGTTCGCCACGAACGACAGGCCCAGCACTGCGATCGCAAGCCAGATGATGTCGCCCAGTACGATGCCGCCGATGAAGGCCGGCACACCCGCGGTGCCGCGTCCGATCACGCGCGCCAATAGCGCAGCAATTGCCGGTCCCGGCGAGGCCGCCGCCACCAGAATGGCGAAGGCAAAAATCGTCAACGCGGTTATCGTCATCATCAAATCCCTGTGCACGCTATCATCGCATCGAACCGGCCGCACCGCCACCCATGCGACGACGTCTCAACGCGCCGCTGCCACCTTCAATTTCAGCATCGCGCTCTGGCGGTGATGGGCATGGGTGATGGCGATGGCGAGCGCGTCGGCGGCGTCCGGTGTTTTCGGATCGGCCTTCGGCAGCAAGACGCCGAGCATGACGCGGATCTGGTTCTTGTCGGCATGCCCAGCCCCGACCACGGTTTTCTTCACCTGGTTGGGTGCGTATTCCGCAACCGAAATGCCGAACATCGCAGGCGCCAGCATGGCGACGCCCCGCGCCTGACCGAGCTTGAGGGTCGACGCCCCGTCCCTGTTGACGAACGTCTGCTCGACAGCGGCTTCCAGCGGCTTGAAGTCGCCGAGCACCCGGGCAAGGCCTTCGTGAATCGCCAAGAGACGCTCCGCCAGCGGCGACGTCTCGCGGGATTCCACCGAGCCGCAACCGACATAGATCAGCCGGTTGCCGTCAATGTCGATCACGCCCCAGCCGGTCCGGCGGAGACCGGGATCGATCCCAAGAATGCGAATCGCGTGAGAAGTCATGGCTTATGTTAGCGCAACGGCTTCCTCACGTCCGCAGAGGAGCGTGCGCGGGACACCGAAACCCACCTCATCGTCATGCCCGGCCTTGTGCCGGGCCTCCACGTCTTTCTTGAAGCAAGCGGTAAAGACGTGGATGGCCGGGATAAACCCGGCCATGACGATGGAAAATACCTTTGCGACCTACAGCAACGTCCCGCGCAGGATCAGCAGTGCCGCGCTGAAATAAATCATCAGTCCGGTGACGTCGACGAGGGTCGCGACAAAGGGCGCGGACGCGCTGGCCGGGTCGAATCCGACCCTTTGCAGGGCAAACGGAAGCATCGATCCCGCCACGGAACCGAATGTGACGACGCCGACAAGTGCTACGGCAACAGTCAGCCCCACCAGCATCCAGTGCTCGCCGTAGTCATAGATGCCGAGCTTCTGCCACATCACGACCCGCGCCATGCCGATGACGCCGAGCATTCCGCCGAGGATCAGGCCGGTCGGCAGTTCGCGCAGCATCACCCGCCACCAGTCCCCCAGCTTCACATCGCGCAGCGCGAGGGACCGGATCAGCAGCGAGGTCGCCTGCGAGCCCGAATTGCCGCCAGAACTCATGATCAGCGGAATGAAGAGGGTCAGCACCAGAGCCTTTTCCAGCTCACCTTCGAAATGCTGCATAACGCTCGCCGTCAGCATCTCGCTGACAAAAAGAATGGACAGCCAGCCGCCGCGTTTGCGGAGCATGCCGAGCAACCCGATCTGCATGTAGGGCTCTTCGGTCGCGGACATGCCGCCGAACTTCTGCACGTCTTCGGTATTCTCCTCGATGATGGCGTCGATGATGTCGTCCACCGTGACGATGCCGAGCAGATGCCCGGCCTTGTCGATCACCGGGACCGCCAGCAGATCGTGCCGCGTGATCAGGCGGGCAACGTCTTCGCGATCGATCAGGGGGAATGTGGTGATGGGCTCGCGGGTCGGAGCAAGGGTCAGGATGTTCGCCGACGGTTCACCCGAGATCAGCCTGCGCAGGGTGACTGCGCCGACGAGACGGCGGGTGAAGGGATCGAGCAGATAGATCGCATAGACGGTCTCGCGGGTCCGCTCGACCTTGCGAATATGCTGAAGCGTCTGCTCGACGGTCCAGTTGCTGGGCACGCTGACGAACTCGGTCGTCATCATCGCGCCGGCGGTGTTCTCCGGATAGGCCAGCAGGCCGACAATCGCTCCGCGGGATACGGCATCGAGCCCGGCCAGAAGCTCCGTCTTCGCGGGCTCGTCGAGCTGCTGCACGATGTCCGCCGCCATGTCGGCGGACATCCCTGCGAGCAAAGGTGCCGCGACATGACGAGGCAGCGCCTCGATGATCTCGGCGCCGAAATCCAGTTCCGGCTTGTCGAGAATCTCGATCGCGAACTCACGCGGCAGCAGCCGCATAACGTCCGCGGCGTCCGACGGCGGGAGTGTGTTGAGAATTTCGACGGTGTCGGCGGCGTGCTCGCCGATCAGGCTCGCGGCCAGAACAGCCGCATTGAAAGCGCCTTCATGCGCTGCATGGGTATCAGTCATAGCTCACCTTCAGGTTCTGCCGGCAACGGCAGGGTCGGTGAGCTGGCAGGTGCTCTAGACCACTGGGACCGTTGTCGGCGAAATACGTGGACTGTCGCTTGGCATAGTTGATTGGTTTCCAGTGATGGGCATCGAACGCGAGCGGACGCGCCCCTGCGGCTGACATGATCCTTCAGCAGGGCGACGTCAAGAAAAAATCTTCAGGGATGGGGTCTGTTCGGCCTTACGCGCTCATCTTGGCCGCGAGGGCGTCCGACACCTCGAAATTCGCATAGACGTTCTGGACGTCATCATGCTCGTTCAGGAGATCGAGCAGCTTGAACAGCTTCTCGCCGGTCTCGTCGTCGACCGTAATGGTGTTCTGCGGCTTCCACACCAGCGCGGCCTTGCGCGCTTCGCCGAACTTCGCCTCCAGCGCCTTGGCCACTTCGCGAAACGTCTCCGGCGATGCGAAGACTTCGTGGCCGTCTTCGCTCGACGCCACATCCTCGGCACCGGCCTCGATCGCGGCTTCCAGCATGGCGTCATCGGAGGCGACCTTGGCGTCGTATTCGATCACGCCGACGCGGTCGAACATGAAGGACACCGAGCCGGTTTCGCCGAGATTGCCGCCAGACTTGGTGAAGTAGGAACGGATGTCCGACGCAGCGCGATTGCGGTTGTCGGTCAGCGCCTCGACGATCACCGCGACGCCGCCGGGACCGTAGCCCTCGTAGCGGATCTCATCGTAGTTTTCGCCCTCGTTGCCGAGCGCCTTCTTGATGGCGCGCTCGATGTTGTCCTTGGGCACATTTTCCGCACGCGCCGCCGTGATCGCCAGCCGCAGGCGCGGGTTCATCGCCGGGTCCGGGGTTCCCAGTTTCGCCGCCACCGTGATTTCACGCGCGAGCTTGCCGAACATCTTGGACCGCATGGCGTCCTGCTTGCCCTTGCGGTGCATGATGTTCTTGAATTGGGAATGACCGGCCATCGGAAATCTCTCGGGTGTTCAGCGATGCGTTGCATGATTCCCGGGCATTGTTAACGCAACGGCCCGGCGGGGCGGCGTTATATTCCGGGAACGGTCAAATTTAAAGGCAGAACGCCCGATTTTCGGTATGGCGATACGCTTGATCGGCCACGACAGCGGCAAAAGTTAACCATGACTTCATGCCGGGGTGCGATAATGCCTACCTATTGCACATATTTTAGAGCCCCCTTATGGCGTTCGGTCTTTTTCGGAAGCGGCTGCCAGAACAGGTCAAGCCGAATATTTCCCTCGACGCGCCGGTGACGGCGCCTGAGCCGGTTGCGGCCGCCGATCACGACTCGGCCCGCGAGATTCTCGAACTGCTGGAACTTGAGCTGGTGGCGATGATCCGCCAGCTCGAGCGTGCGGCGAATTCAGTCGCCAGCGGGGCGCAATCCACCGCGACCACCCTGTACGCCATCCGTCATCGCGCCGACGCCCTGACCGACCGCACCAGCGACGCGCAGGCCACGGCAGAGACGTTTTCGCAGGCGGCGGAAAAGTTCACCCAGTCGGCCCACGGCATCGGCGCTCAGGTGCGCAGCGCCAGCAAGCTCGCGGATGAGGCCAGCGCCGCGGCGCGCGAAGCCAGCCTCAATGTCGATCGGTTGCGCGAGTCCTCCGCGGCGATCGGCAACGTCGTCAACCTGATCGCGACCATCGCCAAGCAGACCACGCTGCTGGCGCTGAATTCCACCATCGAAGCGGCGCGCGCCGGTTCTGCGGGCCGCGGGTTCGCGGTCGTCGCGTCCGAGGTCAAGGCGCTCGCGGTCCAGACCCAGAACGCGACCGAGGAAATCAAGGCCAAGATCGACGCCCTGCAGCAGGACGCCGCAACGTCGTTCGACGCGGTGCATCGGATCTCCGCCGCCATCGACGCCATCAAGCCGGTGTTCGCGCACGTCAACGGCGCGGTGGCCGAGCAGAACGAAACCACCGGCGAGATCACGCAGAACGCAGCCTCTGCTTCGCAGTTCATCGCCTCGGTCGGCACCAGCAGCGCCGAGATCGACAACGCCGCCAAGGAAGCCGAAGCCCACGGCGAGAGCGTCGCGCAGGCCGGCAAAGCCGTGACGATGTTTGCCGAGAAGCTGAAAACGCGCTGCGCGGTTCTGCTGCGCCAGAACGAAAACGAGGAACGCAAGGCCGAGCGCATGCCGTGCCGCCTTCAGATCGAGATCGGCACCCACCCCTCCCCGATCAAGGCCGAGGTATTCGAGATTTCCATCGACGGCCTCCTGATCGGCGGCGCGGGCGCCGGCTCCATTCCATCTCATCAGGTGCTGAAGGCGACACTGGAAGATATCGGTGTGTGCAGCATCCGCGTGACCGGACAAACCGCCGGTGGCGCGCTGGCCGAATTCGTATCACCCGACGCCGCGCTCAAGGACAGGATCGAAGACAAGGTCTGGAGCATTCACGACGAGAACACCGAGTTCGTGACGCGGGCCATGGAAGCCGGCGATGCGATCACCAAGATTTTCGAGAACGCTGTCGCCAAGGGTGACATCACCCTCGATGATCTGTTCGACGAAGATTACGTGAAGATCGAAGGCACCGACCCGGTGCAGTATCGCACGCGGTTTCTCAACTGGGCCGACCGGGCGCTGCCCGAGATCCAGGAAGCCATGCTAGCTCGCGACGCTCGCGCGGCTTTCTGCGCCACGATCGACCGCAACGGCTATCTGCCGGTCCACAACAAGGTATATTCGCATCCGCAACGCGCGGGCGATGCCGCCTGGAACACCGCGAACTGTCGTAACCGCCGGATATTCAACGACGCCGCCGGGCTCGCCGCCGGCCGCAACATCCGATCCTATCTGATCCAGAGCTATGCCCGCGACATGGGCAACGGCAAAACGATCATGATGCGCGAGATCGACGTGCCGATCCGCGTCAGGGGCCGTCATTGGGGTGGGTTCAGAACGGCGTATAAGGTTTAGGTTCTCGTATCGGAGCGATGCTCGCACCGACACATCGTTGTCATGGCCGGGCTTGACCCGGCCATCCATCTAAAAAGAAATCCTTTGAAAAGACGGATTGCCGGGTCAAGCCCGGCAATGACGACAATATCGGTTCGCAAGGCTGATACCTCTTACGAACGCTACCAGAAATCCGGCACGGCCCGTTCCAGCAACGGACCGATCCGCACAGCCGCCACACGCGTTGCAAGGCCGGTCGTATCATCGGTCTCGACCGCGATGCCGCTCAATGTCGCGACACCTTCCGCAGGCTCGAAACGTCCCGCCGGATAACCGCGCTGAAAGCGTCCAAGCGGCTCCTCGCGCTGCATCCCGATGATGGATTCATAATCTCCCGTCATGCCCGCGTCGGTCATGTAGGCCGTGCCGGAGGGAAGAATACGATGATCCGAGGTCGGCACATGGGTGTGCGTGCCGACCACGAGACTGGCGCGGCCGTCGCAGAAATAGCCTATCGCCTGTTTTTCGCTCGATGCCTCGCCGTGAAAATCAACAACGACCGCATCGGCAACCTCGCGCAGCGGACACGCATTCAGTTCGCGGTCGATGATGGCGAAAGGATCATCGAACGGCTGCATGAAGACGCGCCCGATGCCGTTGATGACCAATGCGCGCTTGCCGTTCCGGGTATCGATCAGCGCAGCGCCGCGGCCCGGCGTGCCCGGCGGAAAATTCGCCGGACGGATCAGCCGCGGCGCGCGCTCGATGAACACCAGCGCCTCGCGCTGATCCCACGAATGATTGCCGAGCGTGATCGCATCCGCGCCGGCTTCCAGCAATTCATGATAAATTGCTTCGGTGATGCCGAAACCGCCGGCGGCATTCTCGCCGTTCACGATAACCAGATCGAGTTTCCAGTCGCGGATCAGGCCCGGAAGCATTTCGTTCACGGCCACGCGGCCACTGCGTCCCACCACGTCGCCAACAAACAGAATGCGCACTTACAACCCCCGCAGATCAATCAGTTCGCGTTCCGTTAGCACACAATCGAGCTGTTCGTCGTGTGGAAGTCGCGGCACGGTTTCGATTTCCTGCACTGCAAACGCGACGCCGATGACGGTTATTTTCTTGATGGTACGCAGGTCCTGAAGGGTACGGTCGTAATAGCCGCGGCCATAGCCGATGCGGTGACCGGCGCGGTCGAAGGCCGCCAGCGGCACCAGCACAATATCCGGATCGACCTCATCCGCGTCAGACGACGGCTGGAAAATCCCGAAAGGCCCGCGCACGAGCCCCTCGTCAGGCTGCCATGCACGAAAGATCAGAGCCTCATTTCGCGCGATGATAACCGGCAGCGCCAGCGTAGCGCCTCTGTGCGCAAGCGCTCGCATCAACGGATACGGATCGAGTTCGCTGTTGATTGGCGAGTAGCCCGCGACGATGACACCGGGCGGCAGTTCAACCGGCAGGGATGCCGCCGCGATGACCCTGGCAGCATCGGCGCGCGCTTCGACGCTCAACGCGTCACGCTGCGCCAGCGCGCCGCGCCGGAAATCGTCTTTCAGATTGTCGAGAAATTTATTTCCATCCACCGCGGAGAGTCCTTGTCACCTCTCCTGCGCGAAAGGGGCGGAGGCGAAAAGAAAGTGCGAAGCCACGATGGCCGTTGAAGCACTCGATCCCGGAGCACCTACGAAAGTAGGTGGGCACCATGTGACCGGATCCACGGATCCGGCCAGGGACAGTTCCCTGAAGGATCGATAAGGCCCCGGGGATATTATGGCTTCTGACGCGCGACGCAGCCTCGCCTGACCAATGTAGTCACGATCACGCCGGAGCGCCAGCGGGGCCGCCGTCAATCGTCAGCCGATCGCGATGCCGTTGCGGGCCGGGCGATTCAGCGCCTGGGTCATTTTCTCGATCCGGTCGGACGCTGAATTCAGCGCGTTGGCGACGGCAGATTGTGTTGCCCGGGCCCGGTCCGCTGCGACGACACGAACGTCGCGCAGGGCGTTCAGTTCTTCCTCGAGAGCGCGGATACGCTGCCCGGCATCGACGAGTTCGTCGGCAACTGTCAACGCAGCCATCACGGTCAGGCGTCCATCGCCGATCTCGCCGAACTTGCCGCGCAGGCTGGCGATGCGGGCCTCCAGGCTTTCCGCCAGCCGCAGCAGCCGGCTTTCCTGCCCGGCCTCGCAGGCCATGCGATACTGTCGACCGTTGATGGTGACGTTGATGTGGCTCATGGAGATTCTCCGGAATCGATCACCGAGCGGATGGTGTCGATGGCGACATCGAGGCGTTCCGCGATCTCGCGATTGGTCCGCTCCAGCGCCCGCGAGCGCACCAGCGTTCCGTCGAGTTCATTGGCGAGACGCGAACGATCGGCGCCGAGCGACTGGATCCGCGCGCCCAGATCATCGTCGATGCGATCGGATTCCCGGCGCCGCTCCACGGCACTTTCAAGCGCATCGAGCGCCGCCGCCAGCCGCCGCGTGGCGAGTTCGATGTCGCTCGCACCGGCAGGTGCGGGCTCTGGATTGGCGAAACCGTTGGCACTGCGGTCGGTCATCACGGAACGGCGGCCTTTTTCGACTCTGGCCCGGCTTGAAAAGCAGCGAACCGGCAAGCATTTAGGCGGGTAAATTTACGACCCGGACGAGCCGCGCGCAACGCTGGCCGCAAGCTATGCACACAAAGCGAAAACTCACGGCGAAAAGGCCGTAATGCCCTTGGACTCAAGGGTTTCACGATGCTATCCACCCTGCGAAAGCTTCCCCGGCCGTGGCATTTTTGAGACATACGGCCACTTCCCACATCGAATGTCAGGCGGACATCCCATGACTGTGCGTGTCGACCCCTCCCGTATGGCCAATGCGATTCGCGCACTGGCCATGGACGCCGTGGAAAAGGCGAAATCGGGCCATCCCGGCCTGCCCATGGGCGCGGCCGACGTAGCCACCGTGCTGTTCACCCAGTTCCTTAAATTCGATGCCAGCGACCCGGCCTGGCCGGACCGCGACCGTTTCGTGCTGTCCGCCGGCCACGGTTCGATGCTGCTCTATGCGCTGCTGTATCTGACCGGCAATTCGTCGATGACCATCGAGCAGATCAAGAATTTCCGTCAGCTCGGCTCGCTGACGCCGGGCCATCCGGAAAACTTCATCACGCCGGGCATCGAGACCACCACCGGTCCGCTCGGCCAGGGCATCGCCACCGCCGTCGGCATGGCGCTGGCCGAGCGCCGCATGGCCGCCGAGTTCGGCGGCGACATCGTCGATCATCACACCTATGTGCTCGCCTCCGACGGCGACCTGATGGAAGGCATCAGCCAGGAAGCCATCGCGTTCGCCGGACACCTCAAGCTCAACAAGCTGATCGTACTGTTCGACGACAACGGCATTTCCATCGACGGCGCGATCTCGCTGTCGGATTCGGTCGATCAGGTGAAGCGCTTCGAGTCTGCTGGCTGGGCTGCCGAGCGTATCGACGGCCACGATCAAAAAGCCATCGCGGCCGCGCTGACGCGCGCGCAAAAATCCGACCGCCCGACCCTGATCGCGTGCAAGACCACGATCGGCTTCGGCGCGCCGAACAAGGCGGGTTCGGAAAAGTCCCACGGCTCGCCGCTCGGCGCGGACGAAATCGCCGGCGCCCGCAAGAACCTGAAGTGGGATTCAGCACCGTTCGAGGTTCCGCAGGACATTCTCGACGCCTGGCGCGCAGCAGGATCTCGTGGCAAAGCTGCACATGAAGCCTGGACCAAGACCATCGGCACCAAGGACGCAGGCGCACGCGCCGAATTCGAGCGCCGCATGAAGGGCGAGCTTCCCGCCAAGGCGCTCGCGGATGCAGTCGCTGCGATGAAGGCCTCGCTTGCTGCGAGTCCGAAGGACATCGCCACCCGCACCGCGTCCGAGCAAGCGCTCGAAGTGCTCTGCGCGGCGGTGCCCGAGATGATCGGCGGTTCGGCCGATCTCACCGGCTCCAACAACACCCGCGTCAAGGGCATGGTCGCCATCTCCGCCAACAATTACGGCGGCCGTTACGTCAACTACGGCATCCGTGAGCACGGCATGGCGGCCGCGATGAACGGCATGACCCTGCACGGCGGCCTGATTCCGTATTCGGGCACGTTCCTCGTGTTCTCCGACTATCTGCGCCCGGCGCTGCGGCTTGCGGCCTTGATGGGCGAGCGCGCGATCCACGTTCTCACCCACGATTCGATCGGCCTCGGCGAGGACGGCCCGACCCATCAGCCGGTCGAGCATCTGGCGGCGCTGCGCGCGATCCCGAACTGCAACGTGTTCCGGCCCTGCGACACGGTCGAGACGCTGGAATGCTGGCAGCTCGCGCTCGAAGCCAAGGATCGGCCCAGCGTGCTGGCACTGACCCGCCAGAACCTGCCGCAGCTGCGCCTTGCGAACGACGCCGACAACAAGTGCGCCGCCGGCGCCTATGAGATCTCCAAGGCCGACGGCGAGGCGAAAGTCTCGATCTTCGCGTCCGGCTCAGAGGTCTCGCTTGCGGTCGAGGCGCAGAAACTGCTCGCCGCGCGCGGCATTCCGACGCGGGTGGTCTCCGTGCCCTGCATGGATCTGCTGCTGGAACTGCCGAAGGCCCAAAAAGCCGCCATCATCGGCAAGGCGCCGGTGAAAATCGCCGTTGAAGCCGCGATTCGTCAGGGCTGGGACGCAGTCATCGGCTCCGACGGTATTTTCGTGGGCATGGACGGGTTCGGCGCCAGCGCCCCCTACAAGGATCTGTACCGGCATTTCGGGATCACCGCGGAAGCCGTGGCGGAGGCCGCGCAGGCTGCTCTGAAGGCCTGATAAACATTCAGGATTCAGGTGATTGCATCGTGGCGTCATTCGGGGCAAAAACCGCCTCGAAAATCGTCATTTCCGACCTATCGAGGAGAAGTTGAATGGCAGTTCGTGTCGCAATCAATGGATTTGGCCGTATCGGCCGCAACATCCTGCGGGCCATTTATGAATCCAAGCGCACGGACATCGAGGTCGTCGCCATCAACGACCTCGGCCCGGTCGAAACCAACGCCCATCTGCTGCGCTATGATTCCGTGCATGGCCGGTTCCCGGGCACCGTGACGGTCGACGGCGATTCCATCAATCTCGGCAACGGCAAGATCAAGGTCACCGCAGTGCGTGATCCGGCGACCCTGCCGTGGAAGGACCTCGGCATCGACATCGCGATGGAATGCACCGGCATTTTCAGCGCCAAGGCCAAGGCATCGGCGCATCTGACCGCAGGCGCCAAGCGCGTGCTGGTGTCCGCCCCGTCGGACGGCGCGGACGCGACCATCGTCTACGGCGTCAACCACGACAAGCTCACCAAGGATCACTTGGTCGTTTCGAACGGTTCCTGCACCACGAACTGCCTCGCGCCGGTCGCCAAGGTGCTGAACGACACCGTCGGCATCGAAACCGGCTTCATGACCACGATCCATGCCTATACCGGCGACCAGCCGACGCTCGACACCATGCACAGCGATCTCTATCGCGGCCGTGCGGCTGCGCTGTCGATGATCCCGACCTCCACGGGTGCGGCGAAGGCCATCGGCCTCGTGCTGCCGGAACTGCAGGGCAAGCTCGACGGCGTCGCGATCCGCGTGCCTACTCCGAACGTGTCGGTGATTGATCTCAAGATCGTCGCCAAGCGCGCGACGTCCAAGGAAGAGATCAACGACGCGATCAAGCGCGCGGCTCAACAGGAACTGAAGGGCATCCTCGGCACGACCAGCGATCAGAACGTCTCGATCGACTTCAACCACGACGCCCACTCGTCCACCTTCGCCTTCGACCAGACCAAGGTGCAGAACGGAACGCTGGTGCGCGTGCTGTCGTGGTACGACAACGAGTGGGGCTTCTCGAACCGCATGGCCGACACGGCTGCTGCGATGAGCAAGCTGATCTGAAAAACGTCATCTTGAGGTGCGCACTGGCGCACCTCGAAGGATGACATCGAACAAACTTCCACCCTTCGAGGCTCGCATCTACGACGCTCGCACCTCAGGGTGACGATGGGAAGAACGCAAGATCGCAATGTCCGGATTTCGCACCCTCGATGATGTCGACGTGAAGGGAAAGCGCGTGCTGCTGCGCGTCGACCTCAACGTGCCGATGGACAACGGACGCGTGTCCGACACCACGCGTCTGCAGCGCATCGCCAAGACCATCATCGAGCTGTCGCAAGCCGGCGGCAAAGTCGTGATCCTCGCCCATTTCGGACGGCCAAAAGGGCCGGACCCGAAGGACTCGCTGAAGCCCGTGGCCACCGCGCTCGGCTACGTGCTGCTGCGTCACGTCGAGTTCGCCCCCGACTGCGTCGGCGAGATCGCCGAGAGAGCCGTCGCGGGGCTGAAGAACGGCGAGATTCTTTGTCTGGAGAATACCCGCTTTCATCCCGGCGAGGAGAAGAACGATCCCGCCTTCGTCGCGCAACTCGCGAAGCTCGGCGACATTTGGGTCAACGACGCCTTCTCCTGCGCGCACCGCGCCCACGCCTCGACGGAAGGCCTCGGCCGCGTGCTGCCCGGCTATGCCGGCCGCACCATGGAAGCCGAACTCGACGCGCTGGGCAAAGCGCTGGAACAGCCGGTCCATCCGGTGATCGCCATTGTCGGCGGCTCGAAGGTCTCGAGCAAGATCGATTTGCTGGAGAATCTCGTCAGCAAGGTCGATGCGCTGGTGATCGGCGGCGGCATGGCCAACACCTTCCTGCACGCGCAGGGCGTCGATGTCGGAAAGTCGCTTTGTGAAAAAGACCTCGCCGCCACCGCGCTGCGCATTCTCGTCAAGGCCAACTCCACCAACTGCGCGATTATCCTGCCGGTCGATGCGGTGGTCGCCGAGAAATTCGAAGCCAACGCGCCGTCGCAGGCCTGTGGCCTCGACGCCATTCCCGCCGACGGCATGATCCTCGACGTCGGCCCGCAGTCCATCAAGCGGATCGATGCGGCCATCGACGACGCCGCGACGCTGGTATGGAACGGCCCGCTCGGCGCGTTCGAAATGTCGCCGTTCGACCGCGGCACGGTTCAGGCGGCCAAATATGCGGCAGCACGCACCAAGGCCGGCAAACTGGTGTCCGTCGCAGGCGGCGGAGACACCGTTGCGGCGTTGAACCACGCTGGCGTGGGCAAGGATTTCACCTACGTTTCGACCGCCGGCGGCGCCTTTCTTGAGTGGATGGAAGGGAAACCTTTGCCCGGCGTCGAGGTTCTTAGAGTACGCTAATTTCAACGGATCTGGCGCCCTTGGCGCTGCCTTCAAGACCACGGAGAACAAGCACCCATGGCTCGCATCACGTTGCGTCAATTGCTGGATCATGCTGCTGAGAACGACTACGGCGTGCCGGCATTCAACATCAACAACATGGAACAGGCGCTGGCCATCATGGAAGCCGCCAGTTCCGTCGATGCGCCGGTTATCATTCAGGCATCGCGCGGCGCGCGCTCCTACGCCAACGACGTGATGCTCAAGCACATGATGGACGCGGTGACGGAAATCTATCCGCACATTCCCGTCTGTGTGCATCTCGATCACGGCAACGAACCCGCCACTTGCATGACCGCGATCCAGGCCGGCTTCACCTCGGTGATGATGGACGGCTCGCTGAAGGCGGACGGCAAGACCCCGGGCGACTGGGATTACAATGTCGGCGTCACCAAGACCGTCACCGACATGGCGCATCTCGGCGGCATCTCGGTGGAAGGCGAACTCGGCGTGCTCGGCTCGCTGGAAAGCGGCGAAGGCGAGAAGGAAGATGGTCACGGTTTTGAGGGCAAGCTGTCGCACGATCAGTTGCTGACCAATCCCGACGAGGCCGTGAAGTTCGTCAAGGAAACCCAGGTCGACGCGCTGGCGATTGCGATGGGCACCTCGCACGGCGCCTACAAGTTCACCCGCAAGCCGGACGGCGACATCCTCGCCATGAACGTGATCGAGGAAATTCACCGCAAGCTGCCGAACACGCACCTTGTGATGCACGGCTCGTCGTCGGTGCCGCAGGATCTGCAGGAGATCATCAACAAGTTCGGCGGCCAGATGAAGCCGACCTGGGGCGTGCCCGTCTCCGAGATCCAGCGCGGCATCAAGCACGGCGTGCGCAAGATCAACATCGACACCGACAATCGGATGGCGATGACCGGCCAGATCCGCAAGATCCTGACCGAACATCCGAGCGAATTCGATCCGCGCAAGTATCTTAAGCCCGCGATGGAAGCGATGACCAAGCTCTGCAAGCAGCGCTTGCAGGAGTTCAACACCGCGGGCCAGGCCAGCAAGATCAAGAAGGTGCTGACCACCGCCCAGATGGCGCAGCGCTACGCCAAGGGCGAGCTTCAGGCGAAGATCGCGTAAATAAGCCATCCTTCGAGGCTCGCCGCTCAAGAGCGGCTCGCACCTCAGGATGACGATGAACTCGAATTCGTCACCCTGAGGCGCCGTAGCAAAGCGAAGGCCTCGAAGGGTGACGCCACTGACGTCATTTCAAATCGGCGGGACACAGTCCCGCCCCTTTTTTGGCCGCAGTCAACGGGCAGATACGCCATCATGGCCACAAAACCTCCCCCGCCGCGCCCCGCGCCACGGCTCTATCTGGCGACACCGCCGGTGACCGATCCCGCGCATCTTGCGTCCGATCTGCCCGCGCTGCTGGCTGCCGCTGACGT
Organism: Afipia massiliensis; assembly: GCF_014203115.1. GTDB lineage: Bacteria > Pseudomonadota > Alphaproteobacteria > Rhizobiales > Xanthobacteraceae > Afipia > Afipia massiliensis. Next base: position 198,120 of record NZ_JACHIJ010000004.1, read on the forward strand.
CGCCGCGGTCTTGCTACGACTCACGCCAGCCGATGAGCGCGGCATGATCCAGCGCGTCAAGGCGCTGGCACCTGTGATCCAGAAGGCCGGCGCTGCCGTGCTGCTCGACGGACATTTCGAACTGGTCGCACGCGGCGGCGCGGACGGCGCCAACCTCACCGGTATCGAGGCCATGCAGGAAGCAATGCCGACGCTGAAGCCCGATCGCATTCTCGGCGTCGGCGGCTTGATCACGCGGCACGATGCGATGGTGGCTGGTGAGGCCGGTGCTGATTATGTGCTGTTCGGCGAGCCGGATGCGAATGGCGAACGGCCTTCGGCAGACGCAATCTGCGAACGGCTGGATTGGTGGGCCGAACTGTTCGAACCGCCTTGCGTGGGCTACGCTACGACACTGGACGAGGCGCAGATGTTCGCGGCAGCCGGCGCAGACTTCGTTCTGGTCGGTGATTCCATCTGGCAGGATTCGCGCGGCGCTCACGCCGCCCTGATCGAAGCCAGCCAGGCCATCGCGCGCGGCTTTTTGACGTCTCTCGCGCAAGCCACGCTGACGGGAGGATAAGACCACGATGACCGCGCTTCGCCGGGCCACGCCGTTCGCAGCCGCTCATGCAAGATTTCTTGCATCGGTCGTTGCCGGTGTTGTCGCGTTTTCGGCAAGCGCTGTCGCGCAGGGCACGCCGAATCCTTTTCCGGAACCGATCAAGCCCGCCGAAAAACCTCCGGCCGCCAAATCCGCTCCGCCAAAAGCCGCCGCACCGAAAGCGAGTACGCCGAAACAGCCAAAGAAGAGCGAGCCCGCGAAGGCGGCGACCCCGCCTGCGCCCGCCGTTCCCGACAATCCGAATGCCGATCTCGCCTACGGCGCCTATCAGCAAGGACTGTACCGCACCGCCTTCAACATCGCGCTGAAGCGTGCGCAGGAGATGGGCGATCCTAAATCGATGACGCTGCTGGGCGAACTCCATTCCAACGCGCTCGGCATCAAGCGCGACGATGCCAAGGCCGCAGAGTGGTACAAGCAGGCTGCCGACCGCGGCGACCGCGAAGCGATGTTCGCGCTCGGCATGATGCGGATCGCCGGACGCGGCGGTCCAACCAATCGCGAAGAGGGCGCCCGGCTGCTGGCCTCGTCCGCCAAACTTGGGAAAGCCGCCGCCGCCTACAATCTCGGCCTGCTTTATCTGGAAGGCCAGACCTTCCCGCAGGACGTCAAGCGCGCCGCCGAACTGTTCCGTCAGGCCGCTAATGCCGGCAACCCCGAAGCACAATATGCGCTCGCGACGCTCTACAAAGAGGGCCGCGGTGTGGAGAAGAATCTTGTCGAGGCCGCGAAGCTGATGCGCGCCGCCGCGATGGTCGACAATCTCGACGCCGAAGTGGAATACGCCATCGCGCTTTATAACGGCACCGGCACGCCCAAGGATGTGCCCACCGCGATTGCGCTGTTGAACAGGGCGGCCCGCCAGAACAGCCCGATCGCGCAAAACCGCCTGGCGCGTATTCTCGTCGACGGCCTCGGCGTTCCGATGGACAAGGTTCAGGGCTTCAAATGGCATCTGATCGCGAAAACCGCCGGCAACGGCGATCCCGACCTCGATGCGCAGTTCGCCCAGCTCTCTGCGCTAGAGAAAGCCAAGGCTGAAGACCTCGCCAAAAAGTGGTTTGGCACGAAATGAGCCGGGATTTTCCTCAGTCCGGCTTAATTCGAACCGAAGCTCACATTTGACGCTTTTTCTTCACGCAAACCGCCGTCCGCTTCTCTCCAAAATGCCCTGAACGCCCTTGACGCGCCTGCGCTTTGACGCCAAGCATCCGGCATCAAAGCCCCAATCCTTCATCCCGATCCGGCCTCATTCGGATCCTTATCAAGCCGGACGCATGATCCATTCAGCTCTCATCAACGTCATGGTCAAGGCCGCGCGTCGCGCGGGCCGCAGCCTCAGTCGCGATCTTGGCGAGATCGAGAACCTTCAGGTTTCAATGAAGGGGCCGGCGAATTTCGTCTCGCTCGCCGACAAGCGCGCAGAGCAGATGCTCTATGACGATCTGACCAAAGCGCGGCCGGGTTACGGATTTCTCGGCGAGGAAGGCGGCACGCGCGAAGGCACCGACAAATCCAACACATGGATTGTCGATCCGCTCGACGGCACAACGAACTTCCTGCACGGCATTCCGCAATTCGCGATTTCGATCGCTCTGCAGCGCGAAGGCACGATCATCGCCGGCGTGATCTACAATCCCGCCACCGATGAACTCTACATGACCGAGCGCGGCAAGGGCGCGTTCCTCAACGATCAGCGCCTGCGCGTCGCCGCGCGCCAGCAGCTCAACGAATGCGTGATCGCGTGCGGCCTGCCGCATATCGGGCGCGGCGACCATGAACTGTCCCGCCGCGAAATGGCGGAGATGCAGCAGCGCGTCGCGGGCCTGCGCCGCTTCGGTGCGGCCTCGCTCGATCTCGCGTATGTCGCGGCCGGCCGCCTCGACGGTTACTGGGAACGCAATCTCCAGCCGTGGGACATCGCAGCCGGGCTGATCATGGTGCGCGAGGCCGGCGGTGTCATCAGCGGCATCGAGGGCGGCGACACGGCGATGGCCACCGGCCATGTCGTTTGCGGCAACGAGACGATCCAGCGCGAACTGGTGAAGATTCTAAAGCCACTTTGATGCTGCGCTAGGCGCGCTTCATCCGGTAGTGACTGACGCCCCACTCGGTGCCGTCGGCGTAGCCGAACAGCCCTGCGGTGGCGAGAAAGAACCAGCGCCAGCGCCTCATCCATAGCCTGGTGTCCCGGCCGTAAACCTCGCGAAACACCGCTTCGATGGCGTCGCGGTTGCGATCGAAATTCTCAAGCCAGTCGAGCGCGGTGCGCTGATAATGCACGCCGCTCCACTGCCATTCCTTCTCCACCACGAACAGATCAGAGTATTGCCGGATCAGATGATGGCTCGGCATCACCCCGCCGGTGAAGAAGTGTTGCGCGATCCAGTCTTCCCTGTCGGCGCGGTCGAACAGGTAAGCGCCGGATCGGTGCGTGAAGATATGCATGAAGAACTGCCCGTCCGGCTTCAGCCATGACCGCACCCGCGTCATCAGTTCGCGCCAGTTCATCATGTGCTCGAACATCTCGACCGACACGACGCGGTCGAACGCCTGCTCCGGGTCGAACTCGTTCATGTCGCAGGTGACGACCTTGAGATTGGTCAGGCCGCGCATTGCCGCTTCGCTCTCGATGTATTCGCGCTGGGAGTTGGAGTTCGACACTGCAACGATGCTCGCGCCGGGAAACTGCCGCGCCATCCACAGCGACAGCGAGCCCCAGCCGCACCCCAGCTCAAGAATGGATTGCTCGTCGGCGAGATCGGCATGCACAACGGTCTGCCGCAGCGCCTCCTCCTCGGCTTCCTGAAGCGTCGATCCCGCATCGCTGTAGAAGCACGACGAATATTTCCGGTTCGGCCCGAGCACCTTCGCAAAAAACGCCGCAGGCACCTCATAGTGCTGCGCATTGGCATCGGCGGTGTGTTCGGCAATGGCGCGTGCGGCCATGTCGCGCGCGGCCATGTCGCGCGCGAAGGCAGCGTCGGTCTCCGCATTGCCCATCGCGAGCTTGGCCGCCGTGCGCGAGCACAGCGCATTGATGCCGGCGCGGATCATGACATCGGGAAGCGGCGTGCGTTCGGCGGTACCGATGATGCGTGAGATCAGACTCATGGATCGGCTCAATCTTCGAATTAAACTACTGCGGCAGCGGAAAGAACTTTCTGGTGCGCGACTGATACGCCCGGTAAGCGTCGCCGCGCGAACGCAGCATCTGCTCTTCCAGCGGCGGAATGCCGGTCACATGCACCAGAATCCAGTACATGAAGACGGGACCGAGCAGCGCGAACCAGCCCCAGCCATAGCCATAGCCCGCCGAGATCGCGATCACCGGATAGGCCAGCCAGCCGAACCACTCGAAAAAGTAGTTCGGGTGCCGCGACCACGCCCACAATCCAACATCACAGACCTTGCCCTTGTTCGCCGGATCTGTTCGGAACGCCTTGAGTTGCGCATCGGCCAGCGCCTCGCCCGCGATGCCCGTCAACAGAATCAGCGCGCCGAGATAGTCCTGCGCGCGCAGTCCTGCGACCGGAACATGCGCGGCGACGAAGATCGAGAACACCAGCGGGATCGAGCCGAAAGCCTGGTTCTGCAGAAACACAAACATCCGGCGCGGCGAATCGGCACCCCACTCCTTCGCAAAAGCCGCGTAACGCGGATCGTCTGTGATGCCCGCCGTGCGAACGGCGATATGCGTGCCGAGCCGCAGCGACCAGATGACAACGAGGGCCGCGATCAGCCATTGACGCGGCGCGATGGGCTCGCCGGCCATCGGCCAGAGCGCGCCGACGGCTCCGACGAGGCCAAGCGAAAACGTCCAGACGGTATCGACCCACCCCGAATTACCGGTGCGCTGCTGCACCAGCCATGCGCCCGTCATCAGGATAGCGAGCGCGACCGCCATGGCCGCCAACGCGCTCAGGAAGAACCAGACCATGACAATCCTCGCCTCAACTTCGTGGAAGAAATACGCTTCAAAGAAGCCAGGGTTTCAGGCGAGGTTCCGTAGCTGGGGTCAAATCGGCGATGGAGTCTTTTTTCCCGCCCCCGCTGTGCCATATTGATGCCCGACACGTTCCACGGACAAGGATTGAATATCCGCCATGGCAAAGACTTCCCCATCCCAAACTGCGGCCGACATCAGCGTCACGAAACTGTCAACACCGCGCATCTTCCTGGTCAGGATGATGGTGTTCCTCATTCTGTGCAGCCTGCTGCTTGTGGTCCTCTACAAGCAGATCTGGGTGGCGTTCCTCGCCAATCCCGGACTCAACGCATTGATTGTCGGCGTTCTGGCCATCGGCATCATCCTCGCCTTCCGGCAGGTGATCCGGCTCTATCCTGAAATTTCGTGGGTCAACAGCTTCCGCATCTCCGATCCCGGTCTTGCGGTGGACCGGCGGCCGACACTGCTGGCGCCGATGGCCGCGATGCTGAGCCATCGCTCGGGCCGCATGAGCATTTCGCAACAGACCATGCGGCATCTGCTGGATTCGATAGCTACCCGGCTCGACGAAGCGCGCGACCTGTCGCGCTACATGACGGGACTGCTGGTGTTTCTCGGCCTGCTCGGCACATTCTGGGGCCTCATTGAAACCGTCGGCTCGGTCGGCAAGGTGATCGAAGGCCTGAAAGTCGGCGGCGATGCCGGCTCGGTGTTCGACACGCTGAAGGAAGGTCTCGCCGCGCCGCTCGGCGGCATGGGCATTTCGTTCTCGTCCTCGCTGTTCGGCCTCGCTGGTTCGCTGGTGCTCGGCTTTCTCGATCTGCAATCGAGCCAGGCGCAAAACCGTTTTTACACCGACCTCGAAGACTGGCTGGCGGAAACCGTGCGGGAATATGCCGGCGACGGCAGCAGCAGCACCGGCGACCTAAATCCCGCGCTCGACCGGCTACGGCTGGCCGTCGAGGAAATGGGATCGAACCGAACCGCGACCACCGCGATGGCCAATCTCGCCGAAGCGATCCAGGGTCTGGTGCATCACATGCGCACCGAACAGCAATTGATCCGCGAATGGGCCGACGGCCAGGGCGAGCAGAACAAAGAGATCAAGCAGCTTCTGGAGCGCCTCGCGCGTCAGCCCGAGACCAACTGACCGGAGATATTGGATATGGCGCTCTCGCGTTCACGCCGCAACGACAGCGGCTTCAACTACTGGCCGGGCTTCGTCGATGCGCTGTCGACGCTGGTTCTCGCCATCGTATTCCTGCTGTCGGTGTTTCTTGTGGTGCAGTTCTTCCTGTCGCAGGAAGTCACCGGCAAGGACAAGGCGCTCGAGCGGCTGAATGCGCAGATCGCGCAGCTCAACGATCTGCTGTCGCTCGAAAAGCTCGGCAAGCTGAACCTCGACGAGCAACTCTCGCAGATGCGCGCCGGACTTGCCTCCGCCGAGGCCGAACGCGATCGCGTCAAAGGCCTGTATGACGGCCTCGCGGGCGCCGGTGCCAGTGCTGCGGGCCGTGCCACCGAACTCGGCAAGGCGCTGGATTCGGAAAAACAGGTGTCCGCGCGCGCGCTGGCGCAGATCGAAGTGCTGAACCAGCAGATCAGCGCGCTGCGCCGGCAACTGGCGGCCCTCGAGGAAGCACTCGACGCTTCGGAGAAGCGCGACAAGGAATCCCAGACCCGGATCGCCGATCTCGGCCAGCGGCTGAACGTGGCGCTGGCGCAGCGGGTTCAGGAATTGTCGCGCTATCGTTCCGAATTCTTCGGACGGCTGCGCGCCATTCTCGGCAACCGGCCGGATGTCCGCATTGTCGGCGACCGTTTTGTGTTCCAGTCCGAAGTGTTCTTCGACACCGGACAGGCGCTGTTGCTGCCGGAAGGCCGCGCCGAACTCGACAAGCTCGCAACCGCGCTGATCGATCTCGACAACCAGATTCCGAAAGAGATCGCCTGGGTGCTGCGCGTCGACGGCCACACCGACGTGAGGCCGATCAACAGCCCGCAGTTCAAATCGAACTGGGAGTTGTCATCGGCCCGCGCGATCTCCGTGGTGCAGTATCTCGTCTCGCTCGGCGTACCGGCGCAGCGGCTCGTTGCAGCAGGGTTTGCGGAATTCCAGCCGCTCGATCCCGAGAAGACCGAAGAGGCTTACAAGCGCAACCGCCGCATCGAATTGAAGCTCACCGAACGATGATCCGCACGTCGCAGACCTGCATGCGATCATGAGCGTCCCCTTCACGCTCCGGCCCTACACTGCCGACGACGAGAACGCAGCCATCGACCTGTGGTTTCGCACCTGGCAGCAGGCCTATCCGTCGATCGACTTCGCGCAGCGGCTGGAAGGTTGGCGCGCGCGCTGGCGGGATGAACTGGTGCCGGTAGCGCAAATCGTCGTTGCCGAACAGAACGGCAAGATCACCGGTTTCGTCACCATCGATGGATCGGGCTATCTCGACCAGCTTGTGATCGCGCCGGAGGCATGGGGATCGGATCTCGGCAACGTGCTGATCGCCAAGGCCAAGGCGATGTCGCCGGGCGGCATCACACTGCTGGTCAACACCGATAACGCCCGCGCGATCCGCTTTTATGAGCGCAACGGCTTCGTCCACACCCACGACGACGTCAATCCGGTGTCCGGACGAAAGGTCTACGGCATGGCGTGGAAGCCGTAAGCGTCAAGCCGCTTCCAGCAGCGCCACAGTGCCCTGCCCGCCGTCGGCGCAGATACTGACGATGGCGCGCTGGCCTTTCGGCATTGCCGCCAGCGCCTTCACGGCCTGACTGAGGATACGCGCGCCGGTGGCGCCGAACGGATGACCGAGCGCGGTCGAGCCGCCGTTCGGATTCATGCGCTCGCGCGGAAACTTTCCGAACTCGGCATTGACGCCGGCCTTGTCGCGGATGAACTCCGGACTCTCCAGCGCCTTGATATGCGCAAGCACCTGCGCCGCGAAGGCTTCGTGAATTTCCCAAAGGTGAATGTCCGCATAGGTCAGCGAATGGCGCGCGAGCAGACGCGGGATCGCATAAGGCGGCGCCATCAGCAGGCCTTCGGTGCGAAAATCCACCGACGCGATTTCCCAGCCGATCAGCTTTACCCGCGGCGTATTGGCGGGAAGCTTCTCCAGTCCCTTTTTTGAGGCCACCCAGATGCTCGATGCGCCGTCGGTGAGCGGCGATGAATTACCCGCCGTCAGCGTGCCCTTGCCGCTGGTGCGATCGAATGACGGCGACAGCCGCGCCAGCTTCTCCAGCGAGGTATCCTTGCGGGGAATGGTGTCGCGCTTCACACCGTCGAACGGAATCACGAGGTCGTCAAAAAATCCGCGATTCCACGCGGCCACCGCGCGCTGATGGCTTTCCAGCGCGATCTGGTCCTGCGCCTCGCGCGAGATATTCCAGACCTTGGCGGTGATCTCGGTATGCTCGCCCATGCTCATGCCGGTGGTGCGGTTGCTGACCGCCGGGATATAGAGACGTACATCGCTGAGCTTCAGATCGATGGCGTGGGTGAGCTTCTGTCCCAGCGATCGCGCGGTCTGGAACTGGCGCACCCAGTTCGACAGCGACATGCCGAGCCCAAGCTGAACCTGGCTGAGGCTGTCGACGCCGCCGACCAACGCAAGGTTTCGCACCTCGCCGTCGATCATGCCGGCGGCTTCGAATACGCCCATCATGCTGGTCGAACACGCCATGACGGTGGAATAAGCCGGCACCGTCGCATCAACGCCGGCATCCATCAGGATTTCGCGCGCAATGTTGCTCCAGGTCAGGTTGGGCACAACGTTGCCCCAGACCGAGAAGTCCGGCTTGCCCCCGTCCAGACGCTCGATCATGTGCTTGACCACCGGAACCGACAGCGCGATGGCATCGACACCCGACAGCGGGCCGTCGACTTTCGCAAACGGCGTGCGAACACCCGCCGCGAGCCAGATATCGTTTCTTGCATCGGTTTTTGCAGATTGCGCCATCGAATGCTCCCGGATCGTACGCCTTGGTTGGCGCTTCCGGGACACTATGCGATCAGGCAGAGAGCATACAAGCCGACGGCGCGCCGGGCTGTCATGAAGCTGTCAGCTTGCAGCCAGCAGCGCTTCGTTCGGCATCCAGCCCGCCATTGCGGCCTGCTTCCAGCTTTCGCAGGGAATTTCCGCGGCGCGATACAGCGGCTTCTCGAAACGTGTCAGCCGCCAATCGCTCGGCGCCACCGCGAAGGTATAGCCGGCCTTGCGGGCGAGAGCGATCATCTGTTCGTTGTTGCGGAAGGTCTCGCCGAACAGCCGCAGCGCGCCCAGCGCCGCCGAGCGGCATTCGAGATTGGACAGCATGGCCGTGCCGATACCCTGACCCTGCCATGCGTCGCCGATGGACAGTCCGAATTCGGTGTTCTGCGTTTGCGCGTCATAGCTGTAGCGGGACTCGCCGACGATCGTGTCGACGCCGTCGATTTTCATTTCGGCGATCACCGCGAAACGGCTGCCCTCGCCGATATGAAGCGCCTTGTCGAGCTCCGACGGCGGCAACTCACTGGCGGCCCCCATCAGGCGATTGTAGCGCGACTGCCGCGACAACGACCGGAAGTAGGACAGCAGCGCGTCGGCGTCATTTGGCTCAAGGAAACGGACCGTCAACGACCTGCCGCCCTTCAGCCGCACCACATCGGTGTAGCGGCCGAGATTGCTGAGAACAAAGCGGTGATCGGATTCGGCCAGCATGGCGCACTCCATCGACTGTTGTGCGAGAGGAAAAAGCGAGCCTGATCCGGGGAGGACGACGGGGACGGATCAGACTCGCGAAGGCGGCTTACGCACGCCAGAACGGCTTGCTGGCCTCGTAGGCGAAGTCGCTCCAGCTCGCGCCGACATCGTGGAAGTCGCGGTCGCTGAGATGGGCCAGCTCAGCCCGCCGCTTTGAGCGCTGCTGCCAGGTGTGCAGCACGTCGGAGATCGACGTGATCGGGTGATGGATGAAGTCATGATGATGATTTGTCATCAGGTCGGTTGTGCAAGCAGACATGGTAGCCTCCTAAAACAAACTTGATGATGGGAATATCTGCCCGCGAACCCCCATTGACAAACGACACGTTGTCCCTCGTAATATGAGATAATCTCATATATTAGGGAAGCTCATGACCGCCAGATTGCCCTCCCTGAACGGTTTGCGCGCTTTCGAGGCCGCTGCACGGCACCTCAGCTTCACCCTTGCCGCGCAGGAGCTGAACGTCACCCAGACCGCCATCAGCCACCAGATCCGGCGGCTGGAGGAAGAACTCGGCATCAAGCTGTTCATCCGGCAAAGCCGCTCGCTGGCTTTGACGCCCGAGGCCACCGACTATTTGCCGGGCATTCGCGCCGCGTTTCAGGATCTGCGCACCGCCACCGACCGCCTGCTGCGCAACGGCAATGACCGGATGCTGACAGTCAGCACGCTGACATCGTTCGCGGTGAAATGGCTGCTGCCCCGGCTCGCGCCGTTTCAGGAAAAACATCCCGACATCGACGTCCGTATCACCACCTCGACCGAGCTGGTCGACTTCCGCCGCGGCACGGTGGACGCAGCAATCCGGTACGGACGCGGCCAATGGCCGGGCCTGCGCGCGGAATGGCTGATGACGGACCAGATGTTTCCGGTGTGCAGCCCCGCGCTGCTTGAGGGCAACAATGCCCTGAAAAAGCCGGAAGACCTTGCCCGTTTCACGCTGCTGCACACAACCGGCTACAATGACGACTGGCGGTTCTGGCTGACGGCCGCCGGACTTCCCACCCACATTGCGAAGAATCCAGGACTGACATTCGATCTGTCATTCATGACGATTCAGGCCGCCGTCGACGGCATCGGCGTTGCGATCGGCCACACCGCCTTCGTTCAGGACGATATCGCGAAAGGACGTCTGGTCGCGCCCTTCGATGTGACATTGCCGGAGGATGCCGGATACTATTTCGTCACGCCGCACGAAAAGGCCACTTTGCCGAAGGTCACCGCGTTCCGGGATTGGTTGCTCACAGCGATGCGGCCATAAAGCGCCTGCGCGCTGTTCGCGAAACAGCTGCCGCGTGGTCCTTTCCGACACCTCACCCGATGCGTCTTGCGCCTTCGCGGAACAGCGCGGCGCCTTCCGGTGCGAACTGCATCGCGGTGAGAAAGTCGTCGACGCAATAGCTCGGAAGCCGCTTGCGGATCGCGACCATCTGCGCACGCCCCTCCTCAAGCCGGCCCGCCAGCGCCAGGCAATAGGCGGCAATCGCAAGGATGTGCGCATGCGCGTTCGGCCGCGCGGCCGCCTTCAGGCCCCAGTCGGCCGCTTCATCGAACTGCTTGAGCCGCACCAGCGCCATCGCACGCGCGCCGAGCATGCCGAACAGCAGGGGATCGAACGGACTGAGGTGACGCGAGTGATCGGAAAATTTGACGGCCGCCTGCGGATCGCCACCCTGCGAGTGGACGAAAGCCAGCGTGTAGTGGCCAAGTGCGAAATTGGGACTGAGATCGATCGCCTGCTCCAGTTCGATCAGGGACTGGTCCTGCTGTCCGCGCAGCCAGAGCGCGCGGCCCATGGCCCAATGCGCACCGGGGTCGCGATCGTCGGCCATCAGGCTCTGTCCGGCGGTGTCGAACGCCCGGTCAACTTCCGGCTCGCGCGGTGCCCAGCCCTGAAATGCGCTCTGGAAATGCGCGAAGGACAGCCCGCCATAGGCCCGCGCGAAGGTGGGATCGCGCTGCACGGCCATCTCGAAGAATTCCCGGGCGCGTTCGTTGTCGGCCTTGTTGAACCGGTAAACATGCCACAGGCCGCGATGATAAGCTTCCCACGCATCCAGCGAGTTCGGCGGCTTCAACATCGCGCGGTTGCGTTCGATCGTTTCGATCTCGTGGGCAATGGATGCAACGATCCTGTTGCCGATCTCATCGAGGACGAGAAATGAATCACTTGTCCTCTGGTCGAAAACCTCGGTCCAGACCACGCGTGCGGAGCGCGTCTCGGCGAGTTCGACCGCGACAGTCATTCGCGCGCCCTGGCGCTGCAGCGAGCCGCTGACGACATAGTCCACGTTCAGCATCCGCCCCGCTTCTTCCGGGCCGACGTGCCGCTCGCTGAGCGCGAACACAGTGCACTGCGCGATGATGAAGAGACTGCGCAGTTTCGCGAGCCTCGTGATCAGATCATGCGCGAGACCCCCGGCCGCGCCACCTTGCGCGGGCAACGCGGCGTTGCGCTCGACAAACGGCATGACCGCGATGGAGGCACGGCGAGGTGACGCGATCACGCCGTCATCGGCCGGTGCCAACGCGAGCACCGGAGATAGATCGGTCACGCGAACCTTTGGGCCGTCGCCCCGCGCTTTCGCTGCCCGCCACATCTCCCGCACTGGCCCGTGATCGAGTCCTTCAGCCTCGAACATCCGTGCGGTTGACAGCAAGTGCTCGTCGCCCTCGCGCAGCCTGCCGCGACGCGCGAATGCATCCAGCAGCATTTCGTGGACGCGCAGATCGAATGGCGCAAGCGCCAGCCACTTTTCCAGATAGCCGAAGATGTCGTCGCCGGTCTCTGCTCCGGCAAGGCGCTCCAGCAGGGCTGCGTGGCGGCCGCGAAACTGGCGGCGCTGTGCGGTGAGCCAGGCGTTGAAATCCGGATTGCGATCGATCTCGAAGCCTTCGAGAAATTCCCCGACGTACAGCGAAGCCAGCACTCGCAGCCGTTCGGGTGACAGTTGCTGGATGCCCTGCTGGGTTGCGCGCGCGACCTCGATGGCATCGACAAAGCAATCGGCCAGATCGAGCGCGACGGTGTCTTCCTGGGTTTCAACCCGTTGCCGGTCAGGCGTGTCGACCACAGACCTCAGCTTGCTGAGGCACCAACGCAGCTCTCCACGCGGATCGTTCGGAACATCCCAGAGAAGTTCGCAAAGCTGGCTGCGCGGCACGGCTCGTGGCGCGAGCGCGAGATAAGCCAACAGCGCCCGCACCTTGCGCGAGGTCGGCAGCGCCACCGGGGCGCCGCCCCGCTCAATCGCCAGCGGTCCGAGCAATTGCACATGCAAGGCCGGGCCACCGGACCGATCCGATTCCACGGGCATTTCCACGCCGCGTACCACGCTCGTCTCCATGTGTGACCGTTACGGCTGGGATCGATGGCAATGGCGCTTATGGCGCCCGATCCAGCCCTACTCGCGCAGGCGAGACAACACATCCGAACGGAGAAGAACCATGCTCGATACCACCAATACCATCAGCAAAGTTCCCGTTGACTTTACGGCGGTCAAGGCCCGCCAGCAAGGCGCCTGGTCGTCCGGCGACTACGCCGTCGTCGGCACAACCCTTCAGATCGTCGGCGAAGAACTGTGCGAGGCCCTCGACCTGCGCGCTGGCCAGCGCGTACTCGACGTCGCCGCCGGAAACGGCAACATCACGCTCGCGGCCGCGCGCCGCTGGTGTGACGTCACCTCCACCGATTATGTGCCGGCCCTGCTCGAACGCGGCCAGGAACGCGCTCGCGCCGAACGGCTTAACATCACCTTTCGTGAGGCCGATGCCGAGGCGTTGCCGTTTCAGGACAAGAGTTTCGACGCGGTCGTCTCGACCTTTGGCGTGATGTTCACGCCGGATCACGACCGCGCCGCGGGCGAGCTCATCCGCGTCTGCAAATCCGGCGGCAAGATCGGTCTTGCCAACTGGACACCGGAGGGCTTCATCGGCCAGCTTTTCAAGACCATCGGCAAACACCTGCCGCCGCCCGCGGGCGTGAAGTCACCGGCGCTCTGGGGCACACGCGCACGCATTGACGAGATGTTTTCGGCTAACGCCTCATCCATCAAGGTGGCACAACGTCATTTCGTGTTTCGCTACCGATCGCCGGACCATTGGCTGGAGATCTTCAAAGGTTATTACGGACCGGTGCTCAAGGCGTTCGCCGCGCTCGAACCTGCCGCTCAATCGGCGCTCGAAAGCGACATCAGGGCGCTGCTCAGTCATTTCAACCGCTCGGGTGACGACGCCGTCATTATTCCCAGCGAGTACCTTGAGATCGTCTGCACGCGGCGCTGAAGCGAGCCAGCATCCCGTTTGATTGACGAGAGCGATAAGGCCCTCAAGGAGATCGTGCGGTGAGCATCACCGCACGATCTCCCACCTCGGGTTCCCCTGCCTCAGACTTTTCATCGTACCGCCTTGCTATGGTCAAAGCGCGATGCCTCCTGTTGCTGGCAGATGGCCGGATGCCCGCCGCTAGGCCCATCTCGCACAATCACGGAGCATCAATGCAACTCGAATTGCAACACGCAGACCCGCACGCCGATCCGCACGACGCCATTGTGGCACAGCTCCGCGAGTTGGCGCCGCGCATCGTGCATGATCCGTCCAAGGACCATGCCCCGTCTGAGGTCAACGTCACGCCTGCAGCGGCGCCGGAACCTGCCAGCGAGCCACTGCCCAGCGCCGCGCCGTTGAACGATAACGTCGGCGACATCCTCAATCCGGCGCCACGCGGGAAGCTTGCTCGCGGCGTCGTGGGACTGATCGTCTGCGCAGGTATTGCCACGGCTGCGGCCTGGCATTCCTACGGTGACGAAGCAAAGCAGCGGCTTTCTCACCTCGTGCCGCAGCTTCTCGCAGGCACGACCGCTTCAACGCAAAGCGCAGACGCCGCCGAGTCTCAAAACACAACCCCTCAGATCGCGACATCTGAGCCGGCTGCCGAACCACCACCCGCGCAAGACGCCGCGGCACCGACACTCGCAGAGCCTGCAACGGCCGCTTCAACCCCGGCGGCGGAGACTCCTCCAACCCCGGCGGCGCCGACGCCCGAGCTTGCGCAGTCGATTGAAACCATGGCGCGCGAAATCGCGTCGTTGAAGCAAACGGTCGAGCAACTGCAGGCCGGCCAGCAGCAACTGAGCCGCGATGTCGCGAAAGCCGCAGAGCATGAAACGCGCCGCAAGCCCGCCGCGCAAGCCGCGAAGCCAGCCGCAGCACCGCGACCACAGCGGGCGTCGACACCTGCGCCGGCTCCCGCTATCCGGAGTGTCCAGCCCGCTTCAACCCAAGCCTATCCGCAAGGGCAGACCTACCCGCAAAGCTATCCTCAGCGCGAAGCCTACATCCCGCCGGCACCACCACAACAATCTGCGCCCTCGCAGCTTCCGCCCCCGCCCGGCGACACGAGCGTTCCACGGCCGCCGATGCCGCTGCGATAATCGCGGGTAATACGTCCCTGATCGGTCAACGGTGTCATGTCGACACCGTTGAAGCATGCGCCGAAATCTCCGCAGATCGCGCCTAGCGAACGATCCTGTCGGCCCAGGATGAGACGGCCTCTCCAACTGTCTTCAAATGATCAGCCGCCGAGAACCCGGATATGCTTTTCCGCGGCTTGAGATCGTGATCGCCGTCTTCCAGCCAGAGAATTTCGATCGTCTTCGACAGCACGTACGCTGAAACCTCTTCCCTCGAGCCAAACACATCTCGTGTCCCTTGCACGATGAGCGTTGGTGTTTCGAGTTCTGCAAGATGCTCGGTGCGCAACTGCTTGGGCTTCTCCGGCGGATGGAAGGGATAGCCAAGACAGAGAAGCCCCGCGATTCGCCGGGATGCATACAACTCGTCGGCGACCATGCTCGCGACGCGCCCGCCCATCGATTTTCCGCCGATAATAAGCGGCCCTTTCAGGTTCAGCGCATCAATCGCAGCGATGTATTCCGGGTTCAGCCTGTCCGCACGCGGCGGCGGCTTTCGCGAGGCCGATGTCCGGCGCGCGGCCATGTAGTCAAACTCGAAGCGGGCAACGCGCAAGCCGACTTCCGCGAGGGCTTTCGCACTTGCTGTCATCGACACGGAATCCATCGCCCCGCCAGCACCATGCGCCAGAAGAATCGTCGTCCCGGCGTCTTCGGGTCCGTCGAATAGAAATCTCGTTGTCATCAAACACCGTTCGGGGAAGGAGATGGGAACTGCTGCAGATCGGATCACATGGCAAGGAGCCTACCATGTCCCGATCATTCCGCTCAACGCGCACCCAACCCATCGGAATGATGGTGCCGACAACCTCGATATGCGGATGATAGGCGGCCCACGAAGTTGTACCGCTTAGACCTTCACCGGTTTCGGCGCGTCCGGACGCGCCGACCTGCTGAGCAAAGTTACTGCTTCAGCTTGATGTTGTTCTCGGTTCTGTACGCCTTGAAAACCACGTCGATCGCCTCGATGATTTTCTTGCCCGGATTTGCCTTGCAATGAACGATGAGCTCATGCTCGAGCGCCTTCGCCCGGCCGACATTCATCATGTGCTTCTTGGCGAGGCCGTTGTACCAGCCGCTGTACCAGGTGGTCAGGTGATCGGCGTCTTCCTGAAACGTGTTTGCCAGCTGGGCGCAGGTCAGCTTCTGGACGTCGATGAAGCCGTTGCTGTCAGCATAGGTTTTCAGTTCGACCTGCGCGTAAACAGGCGTTGCCAGCGCGATGATTGCCGCGGATAGAACGAGTGCTTTCTTGATCATAAAATATGTCCCCCAATTGAACGCGAGTGGTCCCTGAATGCTCAGGTGACTGGCATGAGTCTCATTCGTGCAACGCCGAGTGCGAGGTTGGCGCCGACCTGCCCTTCCACGGACAGCGGTTGCAGCGAAACGGATTTGCGTGTGCCGCCGACAAGCACATTCGCCCCGACGCCCAAACCAACAGAGATGTCGCCGCTTGCGCCGACAAATTCGCCTGCAAGCGCGCCCGTGGGAATGTTGGCCGTGGACGCCAAAACGGCCCAGGTCATCACGCCACCTGCCGTGATGCCGAGATCCAGACCGAGGCGGCCAATCGTGCCGGTGTAATTCTGGATTCGTCCGCTTGCCGATCTAAACTGGCAACGGAGTCGCTGACGCGAGCCGACCACCAGTCCGACGCTCGCGGATGTCCGGCAGGTCAGCACGCCCTGACGGATCGAATGGCTTTGCGCCGAGGCCGGTATTGCGCTCAAGGCCACAACGGTCGAAGCAAACAGAAGGCAAGCGGCTAGGCGCGTTCTCTGGGACATGAATATCTCCAACGCTTCGAAAAATGACTGATGACATGACGGAGTGCGGCGCCGCCGCACTCCGAAGCAGCGTTCAGCGTCTGCCGACGCGGTTGACAGGGCCGCCACGATTCATCGGCGTTCCTGGCCGTACGCCCACTCCCGGGGCACCGACCCCGGGGGTCACGACCGCTCGCGCGACCGGCCGCGGCCGCAGCACGACGCCGGGCCTTACGACGCACCCAACCGGATACGCAACGTATTGGCAGTAGACCACGGCGCTGGCCTGCTCACTGCTGGCCATCACGAAACCGGCTGTCAGCAATGCCGACAGCGCAATCGATAGCTTCATCTTTGCCTCCTCCAGTTGTGTCCTGTTTGATTTTCTGACGGACTCACCGGCAAACGGTGGCGATCCGTCCATAGGCATCCACGACCTGAGCGCATCTGGGTACGACAGCGGGCGCGACGACGACCGGCGCCGCATAATAAGTTCCTGCCGCGACGGCTCCCGCCGCCACTGCACCACCCACCACAGCGCGGCGTGTCGTGCGGCGCGCGACCCCGGCGTAACTCATCGGCGTCAGCGGGCGGCCGATCCTCGCATCGGCAGATGATACGAGCGACGCCTGCGTATTCAGCGGCGAATGTCCGCTCCAGAGCATGGCGGCACCGCCGAGAATAGTCGCAACGGAGAGACGAATGAGAGTTGTTGATGCGCGCGTCATTTCCTTGCTCCTGCCTGCGTGATGCCCTGCGGCACTTCGTCGATGTCCGAAAGTTCGTTGATTGCGATCTTCTTGGCTGACTGATCGGGCTTGAACACGAATGCGTCGGCCGGCACATCGTTCTTCCAGTCCTTGATGCGCAGGGTGTATTGCGGCGCTTCGGCGACCGCCTTGCTGGTGATCACATACTTGCGCGGGATCGGCCGGGCTCCCGACTCGATCCAGATCTGCCAGTCGGTATCGACATTGCGGAACGCCAGATGATCGCACTCGACGCCGTCGATGACGCCCTTGCCGATCACCGCGCCGTCGATCACATCCGCCATCATGACGTCGAAGACATTTGACAGCAGAAGATCGGCGCCCGGCGCCGTTACTCCATGCCTTTCACGCAGCACATCGATCAGTTGATCGGCCGTACCCGGCGCGTCGACCTGCGTGTATTCCTTGTTGTCCTTGTTGTTGATGCTGAACGTCTTGCCATCGAACACGATCTCGATGTCCCGATATCCGCCCGTGCGCGTGGCGCGCAGCTTATCCGGCCGGCTCAGTTGGACCTGGCCCGAGCTGGTGAACTGGATTTTCTGCAGGTTGGACGTGATCACCTCGACATCGGAATCGAATGTAACCGAAATCGCCTTTTGACTGGCCACGTAGTCGGACATTGCCTTGAGCAGCTTGTCGGCGTCGTTGCCCTGGGCACTGGCGGAAGATATCGAAGACAGACTCATGACCATTAGCGCGCCTGCTACAATCCCCGGCCGCCGCAGCGCATAACTCGCCGCTCTCCTCGCGACCTCTTTCATTCGCTTCATCGCTCTCTCCTTCGGTTATTGAAAACAAACAGTTTAAACCCACAAAGCCGGCGCATTGAGACCTCACCTAACGTTGAGGCAGGGAGCGTGTTAAAGCGCTTACGCCGACGGGCGCAGCCTAACATCGCAACCGCAGCCGAGTCTGTGCGGCTTTGCTACGTGATTTCGATGTCGAACAGGTGTCGCTGTCACGGCGCACCATCCTCCGGAGCAATGGGTCATTAGTGGTGACCTTCTTTCTCCGTAGCGGAGCGGGTCACCTGCAGTTCGCACGACATCTCACGATGACAGGAAAAAGGACTATCCAGATTCTGCAAAACCCCGGCCGGACTGTCCGCTGCAAAACCTCATGCTAGGCTGCCGGTGTTGCACGGGGCGAAGCAGGACCGGCAAGTGCAGCCAACGCTGCACAAAGAGCCAACGCCTTAGGATTCATAATAACGCCCCACGCTCATCTTCTATTTCAAAATCGATAATTGATGCCGCCACGGAAGGTGTTGAGCTTGTCAGTGCTTGCTCCTGTGCCGATCACCTGGGTGTAAAGATATTCACCCTTCACGGACCAGTTAGGTGTGAAGCCATATTCCATGCCCACGCCCGCAGCGATTCCAGGGTGCCAGGCGGAGGCCGCGCAATTCGGGAACACACCGAGTGTACCGCACGGCACGCCAGCAATTGAGGTGCCATTGACGCTCGATTTCACAAATGCCGCGCCGCCGGTCACATAGAACAGCGTGTTATTCATAGCGACGCCGACGCGTGCTCTTGCCGTTCCAACGGCGCTGATGTTGGACGCGATATTGAGCGTAATACCCTGCCCGATGCCAGCAATAGCCGGATTTGAGATGCCGTTGCCCTTGATGTTCGCCCAATCAAGGTCGCCCTCAAGGCCGAGCACCACATATCCCTGCTGGATTTGGGCACCCACGGTGCCGCCGAACATCCCGCCACTGACATCGAAGCTGCTACGGTCGAACCTGTTAGAGAAGAGCGTCAGCGGATCTTGCGTACCCCAGCCGTAACCGCCGTTTACACCGACATAAAGGCCGGTCCAATTATAGACTTGGGCCACCGCGGGTGCCCCCTTATAGGCCTGCGTGGGAAGGTCTGCGGCAAAGGCGCAGACAGAACTGACGGCAGCAAATGCCGCCCCAATGATAAGTTTCTTCATGTTAGATTCTCCGACCTTACAATCTCAAAATGCACCAGCGGAATTGCTCAAGTGCCGTCAAACCCGCTTGATGCCGGGCGGCTGCCATGTCCCTTGGCCCGCCGGCAGGATCGAAGGTGGCGTAGGTTTCGGCCAGTACAGCCGCATCACGAGATAGATTTTGTCATCCGGCGCCGGAAGCCAATTTGCTTCCTTGTCCGCACCGGGGCTGTCTTTTTGGATGTACAGCGTCAGCGAGCCGTCTGCGTCCTTCTTCATCGCCGACAACATCGGAGAGTTGATGAGGTAGCGATTGATCGGGTTCTTGACCAAGAGCTGGCTCTTGCCGTCGTACATCGTAACGGACCAAAACGCATTCACTGGCGGCAACTGGCCGGCTGCGAAGGTGATGGTGTACTTGTGCTTGCTGCCGTCGAGCGTCTCACCGGCCGCGTCCGTTCGGGTATAAGGGTACATGGCTTCTACGGCATCGTTGCCATAGAGACCGCCCTTGGCGGAGCCCGCCCGCATCGCCCAATCGCCGTTGTAGAAGGCCTCGTCGCCAAAGAACGAGCCGACGTTCCAGCCGTTGATATTCTTGTTTCCGCCGGCCAGCCATTTGTCGACCTTGGCGTCACCCTGCTTCATGCCCACCAGGATTTCGGCTTTATGTTCGAGCGATAGATCCTTGAACGCGAAGGTCTTGCCGGGACCGACGCCAATCTTCGCAAGTTTCGCACGGATCGCCTTGTCCCTTGGCGTCTCGGGGACGAATTGCAGGGCCGCGTCGAGATATTGGAAGAAATTATCCTTGATCCCGGCAGTGGTCGCGGGAAGGAAATTGATCTTCGGCGCGGCGGGCGGTGCGGGTTGTTTAAGGAAAGCGGAAAGCGGCTGCGCCTTGTAGCCGGCCTGAACTTTCTCGACGTTCGGCATATCGCCGGGATTGAAGAGCTGGGTGCGGAAAGCCGCGAACGTGAACGGCGTCGTCGATGAGAAGACCTTCTTGATCCCGGCGGGCGTTCCACCTTTCCAGTCAGGGCCGACCACCAGATAGTCGCCCGGCTCGGTCCCCGTGGCGCGCGTGCCGATATAACCGAAATTGTAGGTGTTGCCGTCGATCAACTGGACCGAGTAGTAGCGGTCCTTTTCGATCGCCGGCACCGAGATCACCATCGGTTCAGCGCGCAAATCCAGCCAGAGGATCGAGTAAGGGGTGTCGCTGTTCGGCGTGATGATTGCCGTATCCGCCGGGGTGGCGACGTGGCGCATGTTGTAGATTTCGTTGAACGGCGCCTTGAACTGCCCCGAATTCCTGTCCACGGCATACTCTTGCATGACCGCATAATTCATCACGAGCGGTAGGCCGTAGATGAAGCCTTCCTCGGCGATGTCCTTGGCCTCTAATAGCCTGGGCCAATCGGCTTTGTTCTGCGCAATTGCCGGGGTGGTGTACTTCGCCGTCGTGGCGGCGAGCGCGGCGATCGCCGCGGTGGAGCGAAGTAAGTCTCTCTTCGTCAACATTTGCCGTACTCCTTAGTAGCAAGGTGGATAGGGGTAATAGCCGCAGCGCGGCGCGTAATAAGGATAGGCGACTGCGGCCGCTCCAACAGCCGCTGCCCCGGCAACGGCGGCGCCGCGATAGTAAGCGCCGCGCCATGCCGTTCTGCGGGCGACACCGGCAAACGACATCGGCGTAAATGGCCGGCCAATGATATCGATAAAGACCGCAGCCGGTCCGTCGGACCCCGTCAGGTCGCCTTCGAGCACGTCAACATCGAAAGTCAGCTTGTCGCCTTCGAGCTTCGGTGATTTCAGAACAACCACGGCATCGACAACAGCCGATCCGTCCTTCTTGAATCCGGAAACCGTTGCGTTCGGCGGATCCTTTGCGAAATTGTCGCTTCCGCTGCCCCAGTCCTCAACGATCCGCGCCGTCAGATCATGCCCAGCAGACCGCACCGGCCGATCCGCAAACACAATCGCATTCGGAGAAATTCCGGCCAGAACAAGCTTTCCGTCCTTCAGACTGACCCCCTTGGAGTTCAGAACAAACAACGACGGAACGACCTCGGGCTTCGCCTTTCCGATGGATTTCTCCAATGGCACGTGCGGCTTCGGCTCGGCCGCCGATTGAGCGGAAAGGACTGTCGGCACACACGCCATACCAGCAACTGCAACGGAGAAAACGGCAGCACGTAGTATCGTCATTGGTTTACCTTTCCGCGAGCACCGAGAATGCTTCTCATCCCACTCTTTCGCGGCGATCAGGCCGGCGGTCTTGCCATTTCGCGCCAATGGCCACGACAACGGTAAAAATTTGCTGCCGGATCGCGAACTTCGAAATCGCCGCCGTTACAAAAGGGGCGATAAGACCACGCCGATTGGCGGCGACGCGCCACTGCCAAAGCTTACAGGTAGGCCGTGTAGGAGTGGATCCAGAGCACGATGCGGGCAATCAGTCCGATGGGTCCCGCGTTCTCGGCGAACACCGTCGCCGTGCCCGATGTACCAAGGCGCAAAGTTGAGCGGTCAGCATTCGCTGGAATCGAAATCACCGCGGGATACGCACTCGTACCGCCGATTGATCCGACACGAGCAAGCGTGCCTGATACCGCGATCTGACCCTGCCCTACGCCCTCCGGAATCTCCGTGATCCTGGCCTCATAGATGCGTCCCGGGTCGCTGTCTAAAACAAGCTCCACCCGCGCGCCGGGCTTGATCGTGCGAAAGCCATTTTGCGCAAACACACCGATAACGGAAGTGTCAGACTCGACGATAAAAGACATCGCCGCACGCGCCTGCAGCGCGCGGGCGCCGACCGCGAGCGCCACAACACTTGCGTAGCCGTCCGACGGCGCCCTGACAGTCGTCTGCTCAAGCTCCCATTTCGCATCATCGAGTTGCGCACGAGTCTGCAGCACGGTCGTGTTGACACCGCCGATGGAAGAGTCGAACGAGACTTTCGCACTCTGCTGTTGCGCCTTTGCGGACTGCAATTGCGCAGTCGCAGCATCAAGCTGATCGCGCGTATCTTGTTCGCGAAAAGATGTGATAGCTCCGCTATTCGCCAAAGTGGCGATATCATCCAACCTCTTTTGATGAAACGCAGCCTGCTTTTCGAGACCCGCTACATTCGCGCTGGCCTGATCGTAATTCGCTTTCAGCACTTCAGCCTGATGCTGCGCAGCCACCAATGCGGCTTCAAGTTGACGAACCTTGTATCGAAACGGCGTCGGATCAATTTCGAACAGAACTGCGCCCGCCTTGACTGGCACGTTGGGTTTAACGGGAATCGCGATCACCTCGCCGCTGACATTCGGCGTCACTTCCACCACCCGCGATACGATGACAACGCGCCCGGTGGGGGTGAGATAATTCAGCATCGCCATGAAGGCTGCGAGAATGAGAACACCTGCGAGGCCCGCAACGATCCCGGACGGCCAGGTCAGGCGTATCAGCTTGAACTTTGAAAATGCCAGCCAAACAAGGAGAAGGTAGCTGACGAGAATGACGAACATCGTTTGTCCTGTCGCAGCCGTGGCAGGCTGACGCTAAGATTCTTCCGCCAGTGCCGTTATAGCGTTACTTTTTCCCTTGCCGGGGGATTGCAACGGTATTCCCGCTTGGCAAGGAAGACGTCTTGCCATTTCGCGCCAATCGTGACGGCTTGTGCTGATTTCCTGCATCCGGCTCTTTCCTGAGCCTGGACCTGTCATTTCCTTGAACAGCTCGCTGCCGCCGATAAATCACGGGCGGCATTTTTGTCAAATGCGTGAAAGCACGGCTGAAGCTGCTCGTTCCGGCATAGCCGAGACGCAAGGCGATCACCGATATGCGCTCGTTGGATTCAAGCAGCAGGTGGCAAGCCGTGTCGAGGCGCACTTCCGTAACCAAGTCACTGTAGCTGGTGCCCAATTCAGCGAGATGACGCTGCAACGAGCGCGAGCTTATCCCCAGTTGGAACGCAGTACGTTGAAGTGCTGTGTCACCATAGTGTAGCGAGGCGGCAATCGCCGCACGCACTGAGTACAGGGAAGGTGCATGAACAGGCTTCATGGGACCGAAGATATGTGATCAAGACCAACGCCGTAGCGCCTCGTCTAGCCTCCGCTTTTGCTGGAGCATGGGTGGAAAATCGTGGGTGGTCTTGCCTTAAGCCGCCAAGCTGAGGCCGAAGGGCGCGCCGGCTCCCAGGCCGAGCCAGAGGTGGCAACATTTACAATACGCGCCAACCGGGAACTGATAAGCTTTCGGCAGTTCAGCCAAGCCACACTTCGAAACGGGGAAAACCGCCAAACGCAAACTCTGCACAAGAGCCAGAAAATGACCATTCCTTTGACCCGTTGCCAATTCATCATTCCTTTCGCTGCCATTTGTGATGAGATCGGAGCTCCAACGGAGGCGTTGCTGACCAAGTTTCGCCTTCCAGCTTCTCTAGAGGAAAAGCCTGAGCACTATATCCCAATCCTGCTGGCTATACGTTTCGCGGAAGCCGCACAGCGATCGCAGGGCATCACGGATATTGGATTCCAGGCTGCTCGGCGGCTGCAATTCTGCCACCTGAGCGAGAAGATGCGCGCCGTCATCCGCTTCTCGCCGACGCTGTTCACTGCCTTGCAGCAATTGTGCAAATGGGCGTCGCTTGAAGACACGACCGTGAGTGTGTGGCTGGAGCGCCACGACAATCACGTGAGAATTTGCAGCAAGCTCGCGGACACGGCCAAGGTGCCGCATCTTGAGCATTCGCAGTGGCTTCAGAATGTTTACACGATGAATATCGTAAGGCAATTTTCCGGCCCCCACTGGGTTCCGGCGACGATGGCCTTCGAAGCCCGCTATGAACCGAGCCTTGAGACTCGGTCGTTCTGGCAAAACACCCGCTTCATATCAAATCAAGGCGCGTCGTGGATCGATATTCCCATCTCAATGCTGGACCTTCCCAACCTCGCAAGCGAGACGTCGGCAACCTCACATGACGATGAGGCTGGGCCAGACGGTCGCGAAATCGTCTCAGCAGTCAAATTGATGTTGCCTTCCTACCTTGACGATAAAATTCCAACCGTCGCGGAAGTCGCAGAAATGGCAGGCATCAGCATCAGAAGCTTTCAACGAAAGCTTTCAAACGCGGGCGTTTCTTATTCCGACCTTCTTGACAGAGTCCGATTTGAAAACGCCTCCAAACTTCTGCGCGGCACGGATGACAAGATCATCGATGTCGCTTTTTCCTCGGGCTACACCGACCCTGCCCATTTCACGCGTGCCTTTCGACGATTTACCGGGGTAACGCCGAGAGAGTTTCGCGGCAAATGGAAGTCGCAATCGGTGCCGTCCCACTGATGTAAACGTCCGCGTAAGGGCGCGCCGACTCCCAGGCCAATTCAGCCCCTTCCGTCCCCAAATGCATCGGGCAACATTTGCAATACGCGCCAACCGGGAACTGATAAGCTTTCGGCAGTTCAGCCAAGCCACGCTTCGAAACGGGGAAAACCGCCAAACGCAAACTCTGCACAAGAGCTAGAAAATGACCGCATTTCCTTTGACTCGTTGCCAGTTCCTCATTCCTTTCGCTGATATTTGTGACGAGATCGGCGCTCCAACGGAGGCGCTGCTGACCAAGCTCCGCCTCCCAGTTTCTTTGGAGGAGAAAGCTGATCACTATGTCCCAATCCAGCTGGCTATCCGTTTCGCCGAGATCGCACAGCGATCGCAGGGCATCACGGATATTGGATTCCAGGCTGCTCGGCGGCTGCAGTTCTGTCACCTGAGCGAAAGACTGCGTACCGTCATCCGCTTTTCGCCGACGCTGTTCATTGCCTTGCAGCAATTGTGCAAGTGGCTGCCTCTTGAAGACACGAATGCGAGTGCGTGGCTGGAGCGTGACGCCGATCATGTGAGAATTTGCAAGTCCGCGGGGACGTCCTTCGTGCCGCATCTTGAGAATTCGCAGTGGCTTCAAAATATTATGTCGATGCATATTGTAAGGCAATTTGCCGGCCCCGACTGGGTCCCGGCGACAATGGCCTTCGGGGCCCGCTATGAACCGAGCCCTGAAACTCGCTCGGTCTGGAAGAATACTCGCTTTATATCAAATCAAAGCGCGTCATGGATCGATGTTCCCATATCAATGCTGGATCTCCCCCACCTCGCAAGCGAGACGCCGGCAACCTCATATGGCGACGAGGTTGCGCCAGACGGCCACGAAATCGTCTCAGCAATCAGATTGATGTTGCCCTCCTACATGGACGATAAAATTCCAACCGTCGCGGAAGTCGCAGAAATGGCCGGCGTCAGCATCAGAAGCTTTCAACGAAAACTTTCAAACGCAGGCGTTTCCTATTCCGACCTGCTTGACAGAGTCCGGTTTGAAAATGCCTCTAAGCTTCTGCGCGGCACTGATGCCAAGATCATCGATGTCGCCTTTTCCTCAGGCTACACCGACCCTGCCCATTTCACGCGTGCTTTCCGACGATTTACCGGGGTGACGCCGAGAGAGTTTCGCGGCAAATCGAAATCACAAATTGGTGCCGTCCCAGTGATATGAACGTCCGCGTTCGATTGGCGCATAATGGCAATTTTCGGCACCGTCTGTCCGCTATAGGAGTCCGAGCGTCAGGTCTCGCCCTGGCGTCGCATGCAAATTTAAGATCTGACATTTGCGAACCGACGGCTTGATGGCGCCATATGGATGTTCTGAATGCGACCCCGTGGGGCACGGACTGGGCCTGGAGCCTGCCGCTGATCCTGTTCAATGTTATTATTCACGTCTTCGGTCTTGCATTGATCTTTGACGCATTCACCCTGCTCGTGCGGAGAGAAAAAATACGTCATCGGTTTGTGATCCAGTTCGCCAAAGTCATGAGCGTTTCCATATTGCTGATCGTTGTTCTGCATGGACTGGAGGCCGTCACCTGGGCCCTCGCCTATCTTTCTCTGGGCGCACTCCCGGACAGCAAGTCGGCGATGCTCTACTCGCTTGGCGCGATGACCGGTTTCGAGGCCGGGAACGTTTCCTTGCCGCCCAACTGGCAGATGATGGGTGTCCTTCAATCACTTGCCGGACTACTTCTGTTCGGTCTGACCACGGCATTCCTGTTCGCCATGTTCCAAGCGGTGTGGCCATCGCAAAAGCAAACGACGAGCGGCAACCCATAGCGCGACACGAACCCAGTCGTCAGAGGCGACCAAATTTGCGAAGCGTTTGATCGAATTGGCTGCGGCCCTCATGGGCGTCGAGCCTTGTGGGAACACTCGGTAACAGCGAGCAGCTACAATGCCTGAAATCATTGATAAATGGCGCGCCCGAAGAGATTCGAACTCCTGACCCCCAGATTCGTAGATTGCGGCGGCTGCTTGAAATTGCTTACGAATTCTGCAAAAGGGCTATGTTCGAATGCGTTTCATTATCAAGGGGTTAGCTGAGGGTTTGCAAAACCGGGTGAAATTTCCCATGCCCGGGAACGGAATCGCCGATTACAGGTTTTTGAATCGTTCAGTAGGACGAAGCATCCCCCATCTTCCCCGCGTTGGGTTTGCCCCCGCTTTCCCGGCGCGGGTTCTTTTTGGTCGCAGCTCTAATCCAAAAATCGGACTCGATTTTCATCCAGTGCCCGCAATAGAATTTCGCGTCTCCTTGGTGTGATTGCCGCTATGCCCATCAATCAGCGCGTTTGCCCGAAGTGCGGGCGGCCCGTGAAGTTAATGCTGCCGCCCGGTGGCCAGGGCCGACGCACCTATCAATGCATCGACTGCGACCGTCCAGACCCGATGAAGTCTCTTCAGGTGAAGGGGCTTCTGAAAGGCCTTCTGCACGACGAAAAGAAGTAAGAGCGCATGGCCCGCATGGCTGAGTATCGAGCGTATTTGGTCGGCAATGATGATCATTTCGAAAACGTCCGGGTCCTTGATTACCCCGACGACGCCGCCGCTATTGCCGAGGCCAAGAAGCTCCTGGACGGCGCTGATATCGAGCTTTGGCAACTTGGCCGGATGGTCATTCGACTCGAACACGAAAAGAAGTAAGGCCGCCAGTTGGCACAAACTGCACACCTCTTGGACTGCCCTCGGGTGTAAGATTACCCGATACACATAAAGCGAGGGGTACGTGCCATGGCAGACGACCTAGCGTATCGCATCACTGTCATCGTGGTTGGCTTGACTCCCGTCGCGCTGGCAGCAGCCGCTGCGTTCATAGGGTAAAGCCGCCTCAGTTGGCGGCCTCCTCCTTTTAGCGTTCTCCTTTTCATCGCAAATCCCCTTGCTCTCCCGCTTAGGTTGCGCTTCCATTAGGCCGGGTCTGGGGAGATCAGAAAATGCGAATTTGGGTTGCGGGCATCTTTGCATGCCTATTGGCGTCGTGTGGCACGCCAGTGAACCATCAGACAGCCTCCGGTAAACCGGAAGTTGTCCTTCAAAACGCCAGCGTAGACGCGGTGAAGTCTGAGCTTATCAATAATATGATCAACGGCGGATACCGCGTTACGAAGGACACTTCTTACGAACTATCCTTCGACAAGCCCGTCCAAAATATCGCCGCAGCAGCCTTGCTCGGCAGTAGGTACGACGCGCAGCCAAATGCCCGCGTAACATATACCATTGCATCGATGGGTCCGAACATTCGAGTGGTCGCAGACCTTGCCGTGATCACAAACCCTGGATCATCGTTTGAGCGGAGAACAGAATTCAACAACAGCCAAGACAGTGCTCAGATTCAAGCGATGTTGGACAACCTGAAACTCTTCGTTGACCCGAACTCACCAGGCGCAATTGCACGCAAGAACGGAATAGTTATGGGGCTCAAAACGCTGACGCCCGAAGAAGCCAAAAAGGCCAATTTGAATCCGTCATCGGAAAACGGGAGATATGTCTTTATTGTTGATCCCGGATCGGTTGCTGAAAGGGCAGGCGTCAAGAAAGGCGACATGTTCTTGAGTTTTGCCGGACGATCGATGAACACCCAAGAGGATATTTTACAGGTGGTCTCACAAACAAAACCTGGTGCCACTGTGCCGGTTGAAATAGAGCGCGCCGGTGAAGTCATCAAGATGAGCTTCGCTTTTCAGAAACCCGCGCAAACGGCAGCAGCTAAACGCTGAACACTGATGAATCTAACCGCCCGCGAGATCGAGGTCCTGAAACTGGTGGCGACGGGCCACAGTGCTGAGCAAGCCGCCAAGAAACTTAGGCTTTCGAAGCGCACTGTCGAAGTTCACATCCGCACCGCAAGGCTGAAGCTCGGGGCCACGAACGCAACTCACGCAGTGGTGTTGGCGCTCAAGCAAAAGCTGTTCAGGTTGAGGGATATTGAAAGCTAGAGCACTCCATCAGTGTGGAGTGATCAAGAAGTACCCTTAAAATAAGGCCTTCCAACCTCTTTTCGGTTGCGATTCTGCGTTTTTCGGTATAAGGTACACGTAGTCAAATTACGAAAGTCGCCCTTAAGGCGTGCCACGGCCCTTAAGCGCGCAAACCACCAAGCCAACTAGCTACCCGCCGCCTAACAGCGGTGGCAATTCGCGTTGAAGTACGAGCCGGTGTGCCCGGCAGTTGTAGCAACAATAAGGAAATTGAAATGACAAGCACCCAGCTTGTGGCCGTTACCAATCCCACCACAATGAATCCCAAGCTTGTTGAACTCGGCAGGCTTGCGTCGCAGCGCAACGAATTAGCTATAGCCGCGCAGCGAGACTCGGATGATCATGTAACGGAGGCAGGCAAATATCTCGCCGCAGCCAAAGCATTGGTCCGGGAAACGAGCGGCCTTACCTGGCCCCAATATCTGGAAAGCTGCTGCAGCAAAATCGGCCGCCGTCGAGCCGACGAATTGATTATGGTTGCGGAAGGGCGCACCACGCTAATCCAGCTTCGGGCCAGTAAAGCTGAGAGCGTGAGAAAATCGCGCGAGCTTAGCAAACGAACCATCAGCAATAAGGACTGCCGCCCTCCTCAATGGCTTTCCAACGTTCGACTCGACGCTGCAATGGCAACGGTCAGCGAATTGGACTACGGCGAGCAAGAACTACTGTTTGAGGCTCTGGAAATTATCCCGCCTCGTGGGCTAACCCCCATTGCGCAAGAATGCTTGCCAAACCTTGCCCAGCGAACAGCGGCAGCGCACTCGGCACTACTGTAGTGCCAACCACCGCGCACGTGCGGATTCGCGTGCCTCCCGTTGGCGAAACCAACATCCAAAAGGAAACTGTATTGTCTCATCGAATTGATTTTGAAACGTATCTGAAGTCGCAACTCGTCAAAGCATCTTCTAAATTAAAGAACAAAAACCCACCTGACATTTATGTAGCAGGCCAATTGGACCGCATTGTTGCGACGGCAGCGTTCATCTCTTCGGGTTACTGGGCAAAGATTGCCCCACTGTACGAGCCGCTTGCTCCGAAACTGCAGCTTTCCGTCAAGCATTTGAACGAAGATCTGGTCAGCGGCGCGGCTAGTGCACCCGACTTCGACGCTTACATCGCATTGCTGGTCGAGAGGATCAGCGAACCGGTTTCAGTT
Source organism: Afipia massiliensis (assembly GCF_014203115.1). Classification (GTDB taxonomy): domain Bacteria; phylum Pseudomonadota; class Alphaproteobacteria; order Rhizobiales; family Xanthobacteraceae; genus Afipia; species Afipia massiliensis. Next base: position 227,876 of record NZ_JACHIJ010000004.1, read on the forward strand.
TAATCTAACAATGCATTGCAAGCGGGCCGCCGAAGCAGCCCGCACTCTTTTCATTAGAAAGAATAATCATCATGATTGATAACAAACAGGATTGCCTAGACCATCTCGCCTATCGCTTAAGCCGATCTTCTGAATGGCGCACAAAACAATCGGAAAGATTTTCCGACGATCCTCGCAATAAACGAGCCGCAGCGAGGCTGAAGGATCTGGCCGCTAACTGCCGCATAATTCCGGATTCGAAATGGCTTAAGCTCGCGCCCTACTTTGATCCCACCAATAATCGTTGGCTCGATGCCGTGTCCAACACTAGCGGAGATGTTGGCTTCCGCAAGACGCCCGCCGATTTCGACGGATATCTGGACAATCTGATTTCCAATCTCTCACGGCCCACGCGTCATTAACCTCGCAGTTATTTGCTTGAGGAGAGCAGTAATAATGAAAGCAATTAGAGTATGTATTCCAGAGATCCATCCATGCCGTATTGGCGTTCCAACGTGGACGTCGAAACTCTTTTCGAAAAGCACGCTTACTCACCAAAGCTCGCTCGCGCTTGGTTCAGACACTACAAAATCCCGTTCAATTGCCCCGCGCTCGGCCAAGCCGTAACCATGCGGGGAATGTTCACGCTAGGATATTTGCCCGATCACTCATTCACTTGGACCTTTACGCCCGGCGTTGGAAGACGTGCGGTAGTTCTCCCTGTTCGCCGAGAGCATCGTCTGGTGGATATTCTTGCCATATCTCGTTCGTCGCCCGCTATTTGGGGCTGCGTTATGGGTACCGCACTCTCAGCAGGGACATTAACGCGTTCGCCACTACGGGTGTATCAAACGCCGCTTTCCTGGCTGCGTGGCAAGTGCAAAGGAGTACTTCCACTGGCCAACAACTTCTTTCCCCTCCTGCAGGCTACTCCCCAGATTGTGGCGGATAACGACGATCATGCCTGGCATCTCGCCGAGCGGATCTTCATCAAGCCAGCGATCAGCGTAGGGGCAGATGATCAGGCAGCAGAGCAGGAAGCAATATCGCGTATCTCACTGGCGGTGGCGGCATGAGTGTGGGCACGAAGCGGATGCCAACACTGGATACTCACGCCAACGATAACAATCCCCAACAAGCAACCGTTGATGCCGAAACCTTGCTCGGGATGCATTTCGAACCCCTCGAATACATAATCCCCAATTATGTGGTCGAGGGACTTACCGTACTCGGTGGCAAGCCGAAAATGGGCAAGTCTTGGTGGGCGTACGATGCAGCCATAGCAGTAGCCACAGGTGGCAAAGCGATGGGAACAATCCCGTGCCAGCAAGGCGACGTTATCTATCTAGCATTGGAGGACAACCTTCGCCGAGTAGCGGACCGCATCCGAACACTGACGCCACTGCGAAAAAAACTCGGATTGGACCTAAAGCGACTCAAGATCCGGGTTGATGCGCCTCGGATTGACAACGGCCTACTCACCGAATTGGACAAATGGCGAGAGAGTTGTGTCAATCCACGCTTGGTCATCATCGATGTCTACATGAAGGTCCGAGCACCACGAAAACGCGGAGAAGACGTCTACGCGGCGGATTACGCGGCGGTTGTACCGCTCCAACAGTACGCGGCTAAGAACCACATCGCGATAGTGTTGGTAACCCACACCAGAAAAATGGAGGCGGAAGATCCACTTGAATCGATCAGTGGCACCAATGGCGTTACGGGCGCTGCTGACGCAGTACTGGTGCTTAGTCGAAACTCCACGGCGACGGTTCTTTATGGTAGGGGCCGCGACATTGAAGAAATCGAAACGGCAATGAAGTTCGACGCGGGCCGTTGGATGATCATTGGCGACGCCGCTGAGGTAAAGCAATCGTACGAGCGCCGCAAGATATTAAGGATCTTGCGGGAATCCATATCCCCTCTGGCTCCAAAAGATATTGCGGAGCAAAGCGGCCTAAAGCCAGGAAACGTCAGAACCTTACTTGGAAAAATGATGAAGGCTGGAGAGATCACAAAACCGGAACCATCGCTATCACTTTATTGTACCCCGATAACACCGGTTACACCGATAACACCCTCTGAGGTGTAACCACTGTTATCGGTGTTATCGACTTACATATTCAAATTGATTTTAAGACACGATTAGGAACAACAATGATCAAAGCAGCAAACGACAATAAGCCCAAGCGCCACATCAGCGATCCATTTCATCGCCTGTATAAGGAGGGCTTACTGCACCAAAACGAACAGACCAACCGCGATCTGTACTACGTAGGAGAACGCTACCGGAAAAACTATCTGTCAAAGCCAGAGATCGAATGCGATGGCTACGATTCCTTTCGGGACCGCCCTATTCCCGACCATCTCAACAAATCAAAGCTATACTCCGCGGCCGCAGCGTCACTAGATGTGATCGAGTCGCGAGGTCTCTTTGAAGATATCGTTGTGCACGGAATGCCAGTTTTCGAAACTAGTCGAAAGCACACGGGCCGCAATCAAAGGGCACAGGCCGTTGCTGCAGCAATCACCGTACTGACCTCATCGTTGCTGCTCTTGCGCGATCACTACACAAAAAGTGGGCCTGAACTACCGATGCACAGTTTATTTCGATTGCGTGCACGCAACACCCCTCAAAAGCTCGCAAAAAGTAACTTTTGACGGTACATATTAGGTATGGGCCATAGAAGTATCGAAGTCACTTTTCATTGACTAGGCAACGCTATTTACGTTGCGCGGCCTTTGTAAAACTATTTGCGACTCCGTGCACACAACATGCCCTATAGCCTTCCAAAAACTACCTTTTGACGGTATAACTAAAGTAAGATCAAGCAATCCGCCTAGAAGCATTTTGCCGTTCTGCCCGACAGCAGAGCGGCTTTTTTATTGCCAAAACCAAGGACATTATGAAAGCTATTCCAACACTAGAGGAGCGGCATCCGAGACTTCGAACGCTTCTTGAAGATCAAAATGGCATCTTTACCCGCATCAAGGAAAAGACTGCTGAGAAAATTGAGATCTCTGAACGTATTCGAGACAATCCCAGCCCGGGTAATGGGGAGATTAATCGTCTAAAACGACTTTTGAACCAACCGACCGATCCTGATGTAAAACCTGATCGAGAGCGGCTACCTGAACTCGTCAGTGATATAGAATCATTGAAACTTGCTTCAGCGGTCATCGACGATGCCATTCAACAGGAAAGACGCGTTGCCTCGCGCCTAATCTGCGAGGATGTCTCAGGCGAGCATACGGTACACGTCAAAGACTTTGCCGCGAAGATTGTTGCGCTTCACGCCGCTCACGAGCGGTATGTGAAATTTCTCGATGCAGTAGAAAGCACCGGGGCTTCGCTATCCCCGTTGCAGCCGGTTAGCCCTTACACACTGGGGCATCCGGCCAGCGTTAACGGAACTTACTATTGGTCGATGCGGGAGTTCTTGGATAATGGGCACATCACAAAGCGTGAATTACCGAAGGCGTTTCAGTAATGGATCGTATTGATGTAGACCCTGGCATCCTTGGACTTAGTGAAGAACGAGCTCACCGTATGCGCGGTAACGGCGGCATGAAAGCCGCCATGTATGCCGAAACGACAAAGGACCATGTCATCGAAGGCCAAGCACTCGCGTTCGAAGAACCGATACTGGTCAACGGCGTACTTCACTACATAAAGACGGGCGCGCTTGGTGCCACCTTCGATCTAGATGGGCCGCCTGTTGGCTTTTGGATTGATCACAACAAAGCCAACGAAGTTGGAACGACTGACGACGCTTTGCATATTGTCATTGACGATAAGTGTGTTCAATTCAGGCTAGATCTGCAGAAGGCAAAGAACGGCAAGCTTCTCGCTCATCTCTGCCGATCAGGAAATCGCGAGGATATTTCAGTTGGCCTTGACTTGATCGATTTCGAGGATCGAGTGATGGAAGGACAAGATGTCCGCATCGTCCATAAGGCCCGACTTAGAGAGCTATCAATGGTCAAGAGCGGCGCGGCTGGCGACGAAGGCTTTGCCGCTGTCGTTGACGCATCAATCACGCCAGAGCCAGTGGCAGGTAAGCGATCCGCAACGTTCAAGGCGACATATGCCCTGCATAAAGTGGCGCGTGGACTGCGTGAATTGAAGGCTGCTATGCGCGGGACCGTACCAGCATCGGTTACGCGCTCGATCACTGTCGACATGATGAACTACTGGCAAACCGAAGAGACCGAGCGGCTCCAGTCAATGGCTCGCAGTCGCTGGTAATACCCACACATCGCGCATCTCGTCCCGCGTGCGCGGTTGTGCACCTCGCTGGCCCGGTCATTACACAGACCGGGCTGGCTTGAGGTGGCTTCACCTCATATTGAAAAGGAATTTTAGAGTGCCTCCTGCCAGTTACGTCGTTGATCAAAAGAACCTTAGCCAAGGGCAAGGCCCATGGAAGGGGCTTGATGCATGCCACGTGGTCCTTATGCCCCTCTCGCCATCACAGCATTGGAGCCGCTTCGAGTTTAGCTTTCACAAGGAGGCCGGTTCAGACGACATGTATCGCGTAGGCGATTACTACAATGTCGACGTTACACTTGCACCCGCCCAGTAATGCCCCGACGCGCTCCCCAACATCGCCCGGCCAACTGGCGACCGCCTGCCCGCAAGATTGCTGATCCTTACTATTCTTCAAAGGAATGGCGTGCCCTGCGCGCCCAAAGGCTGGCCACGGATGGCCACCGTTGCACTGCCCCCGGCTGTAAACTAGCCGCCGTGGTTGTAGACCACATAAAATCAAGGGCACTAGGCGGCCCAGACAGCCTTGCCAATACGCGTTCCCTCTGCCGGTTGCATGACAACCAGATTAAAGAACGCGCCGATGGCGGGCGTAGACAGGGCGGACAATTCGGTAGTGATAAGCTGCCCCAGGGCGGCATCACAATCTCTACAGCTTCTAAGGGAAGGAACCGGCGGGTACACAATGATTCCCGACACCCTCCCCGATTGAAAACAGATTCTCAGGAAACATGATCAAATCAAAAACGGTGGTTGAGAAGCCGCCAAAGCACCTGCGTCCCGAAACAGCGCGATGGTGGTCCGAAGTCCTAATGGAGTTCGCACTAGATAGCCATCACGTCCGGCTCTTAACAAAGGCATGTGAGGCGTGGGATCGCAGCGAAGCCGCTCGTGAGGCAATCGCAAAACACGGACTTACCTATACCGACCGCTTCCTTGCGCCTCGTGCACGCCCGGAGTGCGCCATCGAAAGAGATTCTCGACTAGCATTTGCCCGGCTTGTTCGCGAGATCGGCCTGGACGTGTCGCCACCTAGCGAGAGCAAACCACAACCACTTAGGGCGAACAGGAACTAGCAATGCCAGTAAGGCGACGAAGCGATAAACGCCGCGAGGCATTAGACGACGATGCTGTTGCATGGCTACAGGGTGATATGGATGGCGCGCGCTTTTTTCAGTTCTTGCCCCATGAACAGCTTGTGGACTTTTGGGATGCATACGGCGACCCGCGAACTGCAGCTTGGGATAAAATCAAAAATACGAATCCAAGGCCCGCTAGAATTCAATGAGTCTGTTAGTTCTCACAATCTCTTCCATTACTTTCTTATGGCGTGAGGGATCTGTATTCTGTAAGTCATGCAACTTCATCGTATAACTGTAATCGGTGTAAGGTATCCCGACTACATGAATGATCATTGAGATTGTGCTGAATGTCATTACAGCAACCCAGTAGCCTGCAGCACAATAGCTGACCCAACCGTGCGAAGGATCCTTGAATACGCTGATCGCCGTGACAAGCGGGATAAGCAGAGTGAATGACATGAACCCAAGCGCGGCGACAAAGCGAAATATCTTGTAGGTTGTGAAGAAATACTTAGTCGCCAAATTATGAAATTGGTGTCTTTGGTACGGCAGCACGTTGATGTTGAACGTTTCCAATGGTCCAAAGTATTTCAACATTAACATTGGATACACCTCGGTCGGCTTTCCAGCACTTACGATCCCGGCAACTAAATAGTCTTCGAGCTTATGGTGGTGCTGTTGGAGCACAACCGACATCGTTACTATGATTGCATGGCAGAATAAGAGAAAATCCCTCAGCTTGTATGCGTCAGTTGACGATACTCCAAAGATGCTGAAGCTTGCGTCTGTCTTAAGAAGCGCAAGACCTAGAAAGCCCGTTACGGTTAGTTGCACTATCATCAATTTTAGAAAAGCGCCTTCGGCCTCGGAGCGCTTCTTATCAAACGTCTCAATCGCATCATCCGACGAAAGCGACGGGTCCTTCTTCATTTGGTCTGCAAAATAGTCTTGACGAATTTTTCTACTCGACAAGCGCTTGATCGAAGTGAGCGATACTTGCTTTTTTCCAATCACACGATCCAAAAATGACGAAAGAGCACTACTGAAGCTTCTGAACTGCATAATTTTCTCCAGGTATCGTCAGCAAGTTAAACGCCAAACTTTGAAATGGCCTAACGCTAACAGACATCGAAGTGAAAGGCGTGAGGTTTTCGCTATCCGCTTTCTTCTAGTCCTTATTACTGCATCAGACTGCACAGCACACCGCCGCCCCATCGGGGCGGCTTTTACATTTTAGGAACACATGTTTACCCAAGACAGCAATACCATCGAACGGCCCGCCACCACTTCGGACCTAAAGGTCTTCGGGCTACACCTCGGTGTCCAATGCGCTCAGAGCATTCTGGAAAGCGATTGCAACGACTCGCTAACGCGCGAGGTCATCATAGCCAAATTCCATAACGCTATTGAGAGTTACTTAGCGGTTCAGAAGGGTTCGAACGGCCTGACCGCTACCGGCGAAAGAGGCTATCGGCTCGGCTTCTCTCGAGGGCTCACTTCACAACTCCTGCATCCGAAAGCGCGCATCGACATTAAGGTCGAGAAAGCTTCGGCCTAATGTCCGAAGAGGTAGTTACCAGCCTAGTTATCGATGCCGATACTAGTGGTGCAGATCGATATTCGCAGGCCATGGATGGTGCCGCTCAGGCTTCCACCAATGTTCTGAAATCTATCGCGACTGCCGGTCTGGGCATCGGCGCGGCACTAGGTAGCCTCCGCGTTTTCATTGATCAGATCGGTGGCATCAACAAGCAGTTTCTGGAAGTTGGTGAAGGCGCTCGCAATGCGTCAATGAGCATTCGCGAGTTTCAAGAGACGCTTTATGCCGCCAAGACGCGCGGTCTGTCCGATAAGGATTTTGTATCTGGTCTGGATAAGATCGGAGCGGACATTATTGCCGCCAGCCGTGGGATTACTGATTTCGGAAAGCTGTTTGAGGCAAACGGTGTTTCGATCCGAAATGCCAATGGAGAACTGAAAACCACCAAGGAAGCACTTGGCGATATTGCCAACCTGATGAAGAACGCGGGTAACCCGCAGGTTGAGCAGGCAATTGCGAAGATCGTTGGCCTCTCCAAAGATTGGATTCCGTTCTTACGCGACGGCACGGATGAAATCGAACGGACGAAAGCAGCAGCAGCCAATCTGGGGATCATTGTAGATAACGATGTGATCGCAAAGGCTACTGACTTCGATAGACAGTGGAAAGCTGCTGTTGCCGCGTGGGATCTACAGTTTAAAGCATCGCTCGCAGAGGTTTTGCCGCTTCTGATTCAGGCGGCTGGCTACGCGAAAACAATTCTGGACGCTGCTGGCAAGGCAGCATCGTTTGTGCAGTCCTCGGTAGTTCCGATTGAAGATCAGTCGGTCGAGAATATTGAGAAGCAGATCAAGGCGGTTGAAGCCCTTCGTGGGAAGATGACCGACCTTAAAGAGGCACAGGATGCGCTCACTTGGGCAACGACCCAGGCTGTTAATGAATTTTCATTACTGGAACGAGCTAGACTTGCTAATCAGAATTTAAAGAACGAGATCCAGCTTCGTAATCAGAAGTCGATGTTACTTGGTGATGACCAGGCAGACATGCAGGCTGCTGATGACATGCTTGAGAAGCTCAAGCTGCTCGTTTTCTGGAAGAAGCAGTTGGTGGACCTGCCAAGTGTCGATGGAATCAATCCAGCGGCGTTTGGGGATAGGCAGACAAAACTTCCAGTTGATGATACAAAATCGAATGCTTTTGATCGCTCCATTGAGCAGGTTACGAAGCATACCGCACGCATGCAGGCGGATACAGCCGCCGTGGGGCTTGGTGTTGGCACGCAGGCCGAGTTTCGTGCGCAAGCACAGTTGACGGCTGCTGCACTGGCTTCTGGTGCCAAAGATACGGAAGAACTCCGAGATAAGATCTCCGGTCTTGCAAAGACTGCTGGCGAGGCTGCTACCGCACTCGAGAAAGCAAAGTTCGCCTCGCAGATCGAATTTGATCGCGGTACAGCGTTTTTATCCCCGACCGATCTGCGCATTGCGCAGCAATTGAAGGGAATTTACGGCAACGACATTCCTACTGCACTGGCCAGTACAGAGGCAGCGGCCCTACGTGCAAATGAGGTGCTTAGGCAACTCAATGACGTTGGCAGGGATACCGTAAAGGGTTTCGTTAGCGACTTCTCCAATTCGATCCGAAATGGTGCAAGCGCGTGGGATGCCTTCCAGAGCGCCGGTCTTAATGCACTGAACAAGATCGCTGACAAGCTTACCAGTATGGCTATCGACAACTTGTGGGGTAGCGCCTTCGGCGGCTCCGGGAGTGGCGGTATCCTTGGGTTGCTTGGGCTTGGGGGCGGTTCTGGCGCGTCCAGCGGGTTTGCCATGTCCTCGGGTTTAGGCGCTGGAACAGGCGGTCTGTCGTTTCCGATGTTTGCGGAAGGCACCAACTTTGCACCGGGTGGTCCTGCCATCGTGGGCGAAAAAGGTATCGAGATCGTCAACCTGCCACGTGGTTCGTCGGTCACGCCGAACAACCAACTCAGCAAACTGCTTGGGGCAAATGATAACGCTCCGATCTCAATTGTGTACGCGCCAACGATCCATGCGCCGAATAGCGATCCAAAAGCGATTGCTCAGTTGGCGAGTGTTGTTGCGAAAGATAAGCGCGATTTTGAAAGGAACGTGACTGGCGTGATGGCCAAGTATCGATCCAACACGCCAGGCTCGAATCGATGACGGAATTGAAAGAAGATAATTGAACCATCCAATTGATAGCATTTACGTAGACGGCTCTAACGTTGTTAAATCACATGTCCGTTCTGACGATAAGACTGCACATCGTCGAAATATTTCTAGCGTTAGCGTAGCACGCAACACAGATCTATCTGGCCAATTCGCCGGAATCTACATCCGGTCGCTGCAAGCAAATTTTGATCTTGATACGGGCGACACGACGACCGCCGATAACGGCGCAACGTGTATCATCGACTCGGAAGGCAACCGCTTTAAGATTGTAGCGGGCTCCGGCAACGTCACGTCCGACGACGTGTCCAATGAAAGCGACGTGGCCGGTGCCACGGTGACGGACGCGCTTAACGCGCTCAAGACCGGGCAGCGTGAAGTGCTGCCAGGCAATCGAACGTATTATGTCGCGCCTTCTGGGTCGGGAGGGTCGGATGGTAACGATGGACTGACGGCCCTTACCCCATTTCTGACGCTTCAGAAGGCGTGGAATACAATTCTCATCCTGGATTTGTATGGGTTTGTCGCAACCATCCAGATTGCCGATGGCACGTACACTTCTGGGGTATCCTCGGCGTTCGCTCCCGTCGGTGGCATCGTTGTCATTCAGGGCAATTCCGGAACGCCAGCGAACGTGCTGATCAGCGCAACAAGCGCCAATGCCTTCAACTTTACCGGCCTGCCCAAGAACGTTACTATCAAGGACCTCAAGGTTCAGACCACGACGTCGGGCGTCGGAATACGCGCATCCGATAAGGGCGTGACAGTCTCATTCTCCAATATTAATTTTGGAGCGTGCGCGACCCAACATATTCAGGTTGCAAGCGGTGGAACCGTTTCAGCTATAGGCAACTACAGCATCTCAGGCGGTTCGGTGAATCATGTGCGAGTCGATGGAGCTGGGTCCCAATTCAATGGATCCACAATCGCCGTCACGCTAACGGGCACTCCAAATTTCGCGCACTCGTTCACATGGGGTTTCAGCGCATCGGTTCAGAATTGGTTTAGCTGGACGTTCACCGGGACCGCGACTGGCTCCCGCTACTCGGTAGAGAGCAACGCGCTGGTCAACACCTTCGGCGGTGGCGCGAGCTATTTTCCCGGAAATTCCGCGGGCAGTGGCACCAATTCAGGAACCAGCCCCTACGGGCTCTATCTGTGAGGCCTATGAAATGATCGAGTGGTACTGGAGACGGGGGCATACTCCCGCGCTGTCGCAGTCGTCCCGAATCGAGCGAGCCGCCTCCGGAGGCTTTCCCAGATCCAACGAGAACAATGACCAATAAGGCTGCCTAAAGATACGTTGCGGGCGGCGTGATCGTCCTATTTGATCGCGCCAAGGCTATCCGCCATCACCGACGTTTTAATCGTTGAGGGGTCAACTTTGTAACGTGCACCCCACGCGACGAGATTCTTCGGTCGATAATTTTTATCACGCCTCCATCGCTCAAACACAGATCCATCTATGGATTCGTTGATACTGCGGCGAGTGGTTTTTCCATCATCTTGAGGAATTTGGCTGATCTCGCGCCAGAACCGTCGCGAGATATACTTGTAAAATCCCTTCCCGAACTCTGCGTAAGAATCCGTGATTGGACATGCGCAGTCCTCATCTCCCACATCGACCTGATTTCGGAAAACCAAACCGCTCTTGGCCGCTTTTTCCATGAGCCAGTTTAAGGGCAATTGCGCTAAGAGATCGTTCGCGTAACCACCGCCCACATTTCCATGCGCTCCAACAAACCATCGTTGTTCGCATTGGTCGAACGGACGGGGACTGACTGGATTTTTTTCTTCCGATGGACGGTCGTAAGTCCACAACGTAGGCGCAAAGTTTCGACGGTTCTCGTCGATTGCTATGGCATGATAAGCATTTTTGTATGGTTTCCGCAGACCCGTATGAATAAACAAAGCCTTCGATTTGCTTATCGCGCCAACGGTGTCCCAAACGCCGATAAATTCGATATTTATAGGCCGAGAATATTTAAGCAGCCAATTGTCTTCTCTGGTTAGTTTATCTTTGGCCGAACCCGTGTATCCGGCCATGTCTCTAATCGTGCGTTCTCCACCCACCTTATACCTATCGTACAATTGCCTCAGCGAAAGCGGAGCGCCAGGTGTCAGCAATCCAAATTTTGCAACTAGTCCTGCTAAACCCCGCGCTGTGTAGGCGCCACGACTAAAACCGAAAATGAAGACGTCGTCTCCATCCTCGTAGTGTTCGGCTAGCCAACCATATGCATCGATAATTGCGTCATCCATGCCGTAGCCAACTATCCCTCCGCGAACACTTTCGCCCTTTTTTGTACCCAAGCCCGTGTTGTAATAAATAAGTTGCTGAGTGCCATCTGACGCAACCGGCGCGCATAAGGATTTCAGACGCCAAACGTTTGTGTTGTCAGTAAGCTTATTCCAAGTGCCATCGATAAAAATGGCTATGCGCTTTTTGGGCACTATAAATTCCTCAATGAAAAACTTGCCAGCGTATCGGGGATGACTTATTTATCCTTTTTCGCATCCTTTTCCTTTTGCGAGGCCCATGCTTTGAGCGCGTCAACGACAGGTGCGCCTTTAACGACAGTGGCTGAAATAACCGCCGCGACTTCCCCGCCCGCCCCTGCAAAATGACAAAGCATTACACCGAGCGCGAACAAGCCGGAGTCGAAGCCTCGCTCGCAAATCTCAGAATGTGATTTGGTCCACCAACTTCGCAGGCCACCTGCAACCGACAACGCGGCGTTTACTGCGGGGGATTCCTTTGCCGCATCCATCAATAAAAGATCTATCGCCGTGACAAGGGATTGCGTCGCATCCTTCATGTCCCGATAGCTTTGGACCTCCCGATCCCAGTTTTCTTTTGCCGGTTCGGAGTTGGGAATTTGACGAGAAAGAATGCTTATTTTTTCATCCAGCATAGCGATAAATGATCCGGAAGTGACCTTTATCGTTACGCTGTTGGACCGGATGGCGGCGACAATCTGACGTGCAACAGGAGTCGTCGGCCTCGGATCGTGGCCACTCTCCTGTTCTACATTTTGTTGTTCTGCGGATGACCCGCTACTTTCAGAAACGCCTCCCGTCTGCTGCTCATCCTGCGGAATAGGTTCATCGGGATCATACCCAAGCAGACCCGAATTTACGTATTCGGCGATCAGTTCTTCTATGACTTCCTCTTTGAACTGCTCGAAGGCCACAGGATTTAACGGGGCTGTGGCACGAAATTTGTAATTGTTCTTTTGAACAACAATATTGCCCTCCTTATCAAGGCTGAGCAGCAAAAGCGGCGGTTTGGGAGCTGTAGTCGGGGACGACCTTACTGCCGCTCGCGCTGCAGCAGCCGGGGGCGGGGCCTGAGCGATTTGGATTCCAGGAAGGTGAGCCAGCGGCGGGCCGCCTTGAACGGCACGCGGAGGAGGAGATTGCGTAGCTGAGGCAGCAATCTGAACCTCTTGCACAATTGCGTTTGCCGTTTGAACCGCAGCGCCTACCCGCGGCACAATGTTTTGCGCCCATGCTCGCGTATGGCGGACTAACAACTCCAAATGTGCTTTGGCACGAGCGAGAGCCTCAGCCTTTTCTGTCTCCACTCTGTGACGCTCAGACCGCAGCCGATCGGCTGTTAACTTCAATCGATTTTCGAAAGAATCGGCCATATCAAAACTCGAATCTAAGTAGAAAACGACAAAAGTGTCCGAAAATTAGCTTGCTGTCAAAAAAGCTAAAGTAGCTCTCATTGCGGGCGAAGTTATGCAACACTGATCTACACAGCATTGGTAAATCGCTACTGCGACCATTATCACCCACGGCCATCGCACCGCAGCGATTCTGGCGGCTGGGATAGGTATAGAAATTATTTCGTTGACGGGAGTCAATCTGACTTGGAGTGGCGGGCTCTTCTCGCGTCCTGCCTGAGTTTCCATTCGCGATAACTGTCTTGTTTTTCCTTGGGTTCATCCAGACCGCTGATTTTATCGAGTGCGAGATCAATAGCCTTTTTGTCCCATTTACGCGTGCTTCCGACGGAGTTCGGAATAATCCCGGCCATGACCCACTTCACGAAGGTAGGAGTTGAAACGCCGAGATAAGCTGCGGCAGCCTTTTGCGTTAGAAGTCGCGGCGGCGTCTCATCGGTCATTGCTGGCGCGGCTTCAGATTGCGCTTGCGTGGTTTCTTTGCCAACAACTTCTCCAAACGCTTCATCGCCTGATACTGAGATGGCGGTGCCTTCATAGTGTATGAGACTTTCCGCCCTGCTCGGTTCGCTTCCAATATCGCTTTGATATCATCTTCACTGAATACCAAGTCGCGCCCAAATACCGAACACGCTCCAATCTTTCGAGCTGCTTTTGCAAGCGTACGCGGCTTCACCTTTATGTATTCGGCCGCTTCATGGAGACTGCGAAATATTGGTGTCTTAGTTGGTTCTTCGGCATTCATTTCGTCGGTCATCGGCGCGTCCTTTGTTGTGAGACGCACGTTAGTGAACACACACAACCGAACATGCCAACAATAATTCTTCACCGATATTCGGTGCAGACGTTCATGCTTCAACCCAAAATCGGTTGCAGAAATGACTTGCGAACGTGTCTGTCGATGGCATCGTATCGTCGGGCCAAGAACCCAAACAGCTAAATCGAAGTAGCGCTCTTTTGTATTGTGTATGCGGCCAGTGTTGGCCGGGGGCGGACGTGCTGTCCAGACCGCTAGGTTAAAAGCGTCCGGCTTGCTCGCTGGCAAGTTCTTAGCCCCCGGCTGCTGCGTCCGTCTCGCAGCGTGGCCCTAAGAAGCCGAACCAGTGAGTCAATCACATGCACAACAACGCACCGGGTATTGAAGAGCTAGCAACAACGCGTCGGCAGATTTTGAGCAGCTACGACGAAAGCCAGCTTGATCGATTGCTAGCTGTGGAGGCCGCAATTATCACAGCGCCACACGCCACAGACGCCGACAGACAGATTAAACGCGACATTTTCTACGAAAATGGCGAACCGGATTTTGCGGACCGCTTCATACAAAAACTGGCTCTGAGCCTCTGCTGATAACCAAGCCTCCTTCGGGAGGCTTCTTCTTTTTGGGGAACGAAAATGACACTGGCTCTAGCTGCCAACGATAACTGGCCTCTTTTTCTTGAACGAACACAAGCGGCAGATTTCTGCGGGCTGAGCAAACAAACATTCGATTCCTGGGTGCGGAAAGGAATTTTGCCAAAATCGATGGCAGGCACGCGAAGATGGAGTCGGCTCGCTATCGAGCGAGCAGCAGTTAACGGCAAAGAGCAACCTTACTCTGAACAGTCTCCCTTTACGGAATGGAAACAGTCAAATGCGCGTTAGAATGCGAGGCGTAAACACGGTGCGGGCAACCCTCGCTTCTGGTCAGCGCGCAATCTATTACTATCACCGCGCCACAGGCGTTCGCTTGGATGGCAAGCCCGGTTCCCCGGAGTTTATTTTAACTTTTGCATCAGCCGAAGAAAAAACTCGCAATCGGAATACCGGAAATCTATCCAGCCTGTTTCGCGATTTCGAAAACACCAAGCAATGGCGCCGACTCGCAGAGAGCACGAAATCGGAATACAAAAGGGTATTTAAATTCTGGGACGCCGAATACGGCACCTGCCCCTACCGTGCGTTGGAGGATAAAGCATTTCGGGCGGACGTTATAAAATGGCACGACCGATTTTCTGAAACCAAGCCGCGTGAAGCCGACAATAGAGTCAGTGTGCTCGCAAGAGTTCTGTCATGGGCCGCAAAGGATGGTCCGCTAAAGGTCAACATCCTTGATGGATTTGAACGGGCTTACTCCAGCGACCGTTCCGAAATCATTTGGTTGCCAGAACATGTCGAAGCATTTCTGGCCGTTGCTTCGCCCGAGATGCAACTTGCGATGGCACTCGCCCTACACACAGGCCAGCGTCAAGGCGATATCCTGCGCTTCGCTTGGTCAGCATACAATGGGTCTGCAATTTCAATTCGTCAGGGGAAAGCGAAACGACTCGGCAAAATTCCTCCGCCGATACTCGTGCCTTGCACCAGAGCCCTCAAAGTCACCTTGGATAACGCACCACGGCGCGCAGCGGTTATCCTCACGACGAAAACCGGTCTCGCATTCAAGAAGCGATACTTTGCCGCGCAGTGGGAAGAGACCTGCAAGGCCGCAGGGATATCAGAGTTACATTTTCACGATATCAGGGGAACCACGGTAACGTTGCTAGCCGAGTCCGGCTGCACTCTTCCAGAAATCGTATCGATCACCGGCCATTCGCTTCGTACGGCTCAGGTCATCATCGAAAAGTATTTAAAGCGAACAAGCAAACTCGCCGCCAGCGCGGTCGCCAAGTTTGAGAACGTTTTGGAAACAGATTTTGCAAAACGGCCTGCAAAACAGACCTAGCAAATCACTGCTAAGTAATGGCGCGCCCGAAGAGATTCGAACTCCTGACCCCCAGATTCGTAGTCTGGTGCTCTATCCAGCTGAGCTACGGGCGCGCATTTCGCGGGTTAAGGAGCCCCGAGGGCCCGCCGCGAAAGAGCGCCATAGCTACCGGCTCCGGGATCGCTTTGCAAGATCGATACGGCATCGATTTCTGGCCAAAATGGCAGTTTTTCAGCCCCGGGCCCGCGCATCCCGCAGCCGGTGAAGCTCCACGGCGCGATCCGGAATCATGATTCGGAAGGTTGCCCCGAGGGTGCCGTCCACCAAGCTCAGCTCGCCGCCGTGAGCACGCACCAGTTCCGCCGCAATCGCAAGCCCGAGCCCGGTACCACCGTCCCGCGACGAGCCCTGAAACGCTTCAAATAGGTGCGCCTTTGCCTTTTCCGGGATACCCGGACCCGTATCCGAGATTTCGAGGATGGTCACCGCACCCTCGCGCCGGCCGGTGACACGAATCTGCCGCGCAACCCCGGCGCCGGATTTTTCGCTCTCGAGCGCCTGCGCGGCGTTGCGGACCAGATTGAGCAGCACGCGGAACAACTGATCCGGGTCGGCATCCACGGTGAGCCCGCGCTCAATGGCGTTGATCCATTCGATCGAGGTATCGGATGCAAGCCCGGCCGATTCGCGCACCTCGTTGATAACCGGCTCGATCGGGACCATGCGCCGGTCGGGCGCGGCTTCCTGCGCCTTGCCATAGGAAAGAGTCGACTGGCAGAACGCGATGGCGCGCTCCAGCGAGCGCATCAGCTTCGGCGCGAACCGCTGCACGCGTGGATCGGGCACACTGGCGAGCTGGTCGGACAAAAGTTGCGACGACGCCAGCAGGTTGCGCAGATCGTGGTTGATCTTTGAGACCGCGAGGCCGAGCGCGGCGAGATGGCTCTTCTGATGCAGCATCGACACCAGATCGCGCTGCATGTCGGAGAGTTCGCGCTCCGCGACGCCGATTTCGTCGGTGCGTTTCGACGGCTCGATGATCCGCGCGGTGCTTTCCGGATTCTCGTGGAAGGCGACGAGATTGGCGGTGACCCGCCGCATCGGCCGCACGAACAGGTGATGCAGGGCGTAATAGATCAGGCCCGCGGTAATGCTGGTCATGACCAGCGACAACAACAACACGTTGCGCGAGAAGCGGAACATCGCATCGCGCAGCGGCTTCTCATCGACCACCACTTCGATGAACTGTCCGCTACCGGGTGCCGGACCCAGAATGCGCATGACCTCGTCGCCGCTGTCAAGCATGACCCGGAACGCATCGAAGATGGCCGATCCGACACCGATCTCGCGCATGTCGACGTCGTGGTCGATTTTTTTCGGCATGTCCGCCGCCGCCAGCAGTCGGCGCTGCTGGCCGCTCTTGATGGCCACGGCCCGCGCCCCGATGCTGGCGAGAATCTGCCGCGCCAGCGCATCCGGAACCATGCCGCTCGGCGCGGCGTCCAGCACCAGCGCGGCGGTATTCGCGGCCGCCAGCCGGTCGTTGAGCCGGTTCACCCGGAAGTTGGCGATGGAGGGAACGTAGATCAGGATTTCGACGATCAGGATCAACGGAATCGTCAGCAACAGCAGCTTTCCGGACAGCCCGAAACGCAGCCCCGGCGGGGGCTTTGCCATTGTCCGATCAGGTTCCTGGCCGGATACCGCCATTGATCGATCGCCCACCCTCTATATAGATTTGCCGCCGCAGGATGCGCCCGCTGGCGACCGGGGTCAAACCCCCGGAACTGTTATGATTTAAGCACGCGGCGGCGCCATGCGACTTATGCGCCAGACCAAACCCCAAGATTGACGAAAACAGACCGCTCCCGTATAAGCCGCGCCAACTGTCCTCGATGGCCCGGCTTGACCGGGCCGGTTCATTTTGGACCGAAATTGGTCCACTTCAGGGCCGACATCGCAGGATTTCATCTCATTTATCGGCGAATTGCCTTCGACGACACCGTCGAACGAGCCATTCGGCAGCGGAGAACGACCGTGAAGCGGACCTATCAACCCAGCAAACTGGTGCGCAAGCGCCGTCACGGCTTCCGTGCCCGTCTCGCGACCGCCGGCGGCCGCAAGGTTCTCGCCGCCCGCCGCGCGCGTGGCCGCAAGCGTCTGAGCGCCTGAGCGGACCTCACCCGAGACCCTTTCCCATGCGCCGGTTGAGATCATGGACCGGTTAAGGCAGCGCGCGGATTTCGTCGCCGCGGCCAGTGGACCGCGCATGGCCAGCCCTGCCTTTGTGGTGCAAAGCCGCCCGCGCGACGACGCCGGCCCGGTCCGCGTCGGTTTTACCGTTACCAAAAAAGTCGGCACCGCGACGGAGCGCAACCGCGTCCGCCGCAGGCTTCGCGAATTGGTGAAGCGGCTGGACGTCATATCCATGCGACCGCACCATGATTATGTGATAGTGGGCCGTCGAGCCGCGCTGGACCGCGGCTTTGAAACCATGTTCAACGATCTGCGCTCGGCGCTCAGCCGCCTCGAGCGACAGCCGCCAAGACAGCCCAGCGACCCAAAGCCACACGCCAATTCCCGAACCCGCTCGAGCGAATGACGAGACCTGAACGATGATCGAAAATCGCAACACCATCCTCGCCGTCATCCTGTCGGGCCTTGTGCTGATCGCGTGGCAGTACATCTACAATATCCCGCAGATGGAAAAGCAGCGCGCCGCGCAGCAGGCCGAACTGGCGCAAAAGCAGGCCGCCAATCCCGCGACGACTGCGCCGGGCGCGACCCCAACTCCCGGAACCACGCCCACGGCTCCCGCGCAGCAGGCCGGCGCACCGACGACACCTGCGGCAGCGGCCGCGCCTGTGCAGCCCCGGCCCACCGTGATCGCGGCCTCGCCGCGCGTGAAGATCGAAACGCCCAGCATCAGCGGCAGCATCGCGCTGACCGGCGCGCGCATCGACGACGTCGCGCTGGTGAAATTCCGCGAGACCGTCGATCCGAAGTCGCCGGCCATCGAGCTGTTCTCGCCGTCGGGCACCAAGGAGCCGTTCTACGCCGAGTTCGGGTTCGTGCCTTCGGCAGGCTCCACGGTCAAAATGCCGACCAAGGACACCGTCTGGACGCAGGAAGGCACGGGCGCGCTGACGCCGGCGAAGCCGGTCACACTGAGCTGGAACAACGGCCAGGGCCTCACCTTCAAGCGCACCATTTCGATCGACGACAAGTACCTGTTCACGATCAAGGACGACGTGTCCAACGTCGGCGACGCTCCGGTTACGCTGTATCCGTTCGGCCTGATTTCGCGTCACGGCGTACCGCCGGTGTCGGGCTACTACATCCTGCATGAAGGCCTGATCGGCGTTCTCGGCGAGAAGGGCCTGCAGGAATACGGTTACAAGGCCATCGACGAGGCGAAGGCGGTCGAGTTCAAGGTCACCAATGCGTGGCTCGGCATCACCGACAAGTATTGGGCCGGCACGCTGCTGCCGAGCCCGAAGGCCAACGTTCAGGCGCGCTTCTCGTCGAACCTCGTCGGTACGCTGCGCACCTATCAGACCGATTACCTGCTCGACCCATTGACGGTTGCGATCGGCGGCACGGCCACGACCACGACCAATCTGTTCGCCGGCGCCAAGGAAAACGCCGTGGTCGACACCTACGACAGGCAGCTCAGCCTCAACAAGTTCGACCGCCTGATCGACTGGGGCTGGTTCTACTTCATCACCAAGCCGATGTTCTTCCTGATCGACTGGTTCTTCCACATCGTCGGCAACTTCGGCGTCGCGATCCTCGCAGTAACGGTGCTGGTCAAGCTTGTGTTCTTCCCGCTCGCCAGCAAGTCCTATGCGTCGATGGCGAAGATGAAGGCCGTGCAGCCGCAGCTCGCCGCGTTGAAGGACAAGTATCCCGACGACAAGGTGAAGCAGCAACAGGAAATGATGGAGATCTACAAGAAGGAGAAGATCAACCCGATCGCGGGCTGTCTTCCGATTCTGATCCAGATCCCGGTGTTCTTCTCGCTCTACAAGGTTCTGTTCGTCACCATCGAAATGCGGCATGCGCCGTTCTTCGGCTGGATCAGGGATCTGTCGGCGCCGGACCCGACCAACCTGTTCAACCTGTTCGGCCTGCTGGCGTTCGATCCGACGCAGCTTCCGGTTCTCGGCTACTACCTGCATCTCGGCATCTGGCCGATCATCATGGGCATCACGATGTGGGTCCAGATGAAGCTGAACCCGACGCCGCCGGATCCGACGCAGAAGATGATCTTCGACTGGATGCCGCTGATCTTCACCTTCATGCTTGCGGGCTTCCCCGCCGGTCTCGTGATCTACTGGGCCTGGAACAACCTGCTCTCGGTGCTACAGCAGGGCTACATCATGAACAAGAACGGCGCGAAAATCGAACTGTTCGACAACATCAAGACGACCTTCGCCGGTTCGAAGAAAACCACCTGACGTCTTTGCAATTCCAGCGCCCGGCGAACCGCCGGGCGTCTCATATCCGAGTGCCTTCGCATGACCGATAAAACCGATGCGGAGCTGATCGAAGCCGGGCGAAAGATCTTCGCCGGCGACTGGCAATTTTTCTGGGCCTCGCCATCGATCGAAGCACTGCCGCCGATGAAGGGCGTCGAAGTCGCTTTCGCCGGCCGCTCCAACGTCGGCAAGTCCAGCCTCATCAATGCGCTGACGGGCCGCAACGGGCTGGCGCGCACCTCGCATACGCCGGGGCGCACGCAAGAGCTGATCTTCTTCGAAGGCCCGACGCCTGCGGACGGCAAGGACGCGGGGCTTCGGCTGGTGGACATGCCGGGCTACGGCTACGCCTCCGCCCCGAAAACCAAGGTCGCCTCGTGGACCATGCTGATTCACAAATTCCTGCAGGGCCGCGCCAATCTCGCCCGTGTTTACGTGCTGATCGACTCGCGCCACGGCTTCAAGGACGTCGACCACGACGTGCTGAAGACGCTCGACAAATCTGCAGTGAGCTATCAGGTGGTGCTGACCAAATCCGATCAGGTCAAGAAAGCCGAACTTGAAGAAACACTCACAGCGACCATCGCCGCGCTCTCCAAGCATCCGGCGGCGTTTCCGGAGGTGCTGGTGACATCGTCGCGCACCGGCAACGGCATGCCCGAGTTACGCGCCGCCATGATCCGCCTGCTCAGGGAGCGAGTTTAGGGCATGATCCCGAAAAGCATGCCCTCGGGCTTGACCCGTGGGTGGGCACCGGTTTTCGGATAAGAACATGCCCGACCGGAAGGAAAAATAATGACCCAGAATGGCGTATTGCGGCTTGCCGTTGTTCTTGCCGGGCTGATGGGCGCGGCCGGTGTGGTGCTGGCGGCGGCGTCCGCCCACCAGCCCGATGCGTCGCGACTGGCCTCCGCCTCGTCGATGCTGCTGTTCCACGCTAGCGCCGTGATCGGCGCGGCGCTGCTGACCGGGCACGGCATCGCCCAGCGGCACCTCGGCCTGACCGCGACCTGTGGCTTCATCGTGGGCGCGGCGCTGTTCGCGGGCGATCTGGCGATGCGCCAGTATGCTGGTCACGGATTGTTCACAATGGCAGCACCAACCGGCGGCACGCTGCTGATCCTGAGCTGGCTGGTGCTGGCAATCGCCGCCGCCTGGCCGCGCCGCGCGGGCTGACTTGCGCCCGCGGCGCTTTGCACGCCTCGCGCCAATCGGCTAAACCCTCGGCCAAATCTTCGCCAGCCCGCCGCGTGAACGAGAATTCTCCATGATGGATCTGCCGCCAAATATCAGCCCGCAGGATCAGGCCCGCATCCTGTCGGAAGCTCTGCCGCACATGCAGCAGTACGACGAAGAAACCATTGTCATCAAATACGGCGGCCACGCCATGGGCGAGGAAAACCTCGCCCGGCAGTTCGCCCGCGATATCGTTTTGCTGGAGCAGACTGCGATCAATCCCGTGGTGGTGCACGGCGGCGGACCGCAGATCGCGGCGATGCTGACCCGGCTCGGCATCAAGTCGGAATTCGCATCCGGCCTGCGCATCACCGATGCGGCGACCATCGAGATCGTCGAGATGGTGCTGGCGGGATCGATCAACAAGCAGATCGTCAGCCACATCAACGAAGCCGGCGGAAAGGCCGTGGGCCTGTGCGGCAAGGACGGCAACATGGTGACCGCCACCAAGGCGACCCGCACCATGGTCGATCCCGGCTCCAACATCGAAAAGGTGGTGGACCTCGGCTTCGTCGGCGAACCCGACAAGGTGGATCTCACGCTGCTCAACCAGCTCATCGGCTATGAGCTGATCCCGGTGCTGGCGCCGCTGGCGTCGTCCGCCAACGGCCAGACCTTCAACGTCAACGCCGACACGTTCGCAGGTGCCGTCGCCGGCGCGCTGAAGGCCAAGCGCCTGCTGCTGCTGACCGACGTGCCAGGCGTACTCGACAAGTCGAAGAAGCTCATTCCCGAACTGTCGATCAAGGACGCACGCAAGCTGATCGCCGACGGCACGATCTCGGGCGGCATGATCCCGAAGGTCGAGACCTGCATCTATTCGCTGGAAGCCGGTGTCGAGGGCGTGGTGATCATCGACGGCAAGACGCCGCACGCGGTGCTGCTCGAACTGTTCACCAATCAGGGCACGGGAACGCTGATCCACAAGTGATACGGCCAAAACAATTCCCTCGCGATGTCGTCCCCGCGAAAGCGGGGACCCACCTTTCTTCCAGCGAACGGTCCGGGAAACAAAAGCATCGATGAGCATGATGCGAAGTCTATGGCGCACCGTGGGTCCCCGCTTTCGTGGGGACGACAGCAAAACCACTGTGGCCGCCGCCGCGCTTTTCCTCTCCGCGATACCGACGCTGCTTTCCGGCACCCCCGCCCACGCCGACCTGAAGCTCTGCAATCGCATGAGCTACGTGGTCGAAGCCGCCATCGGCATCGACGACAAATCCGCTACCGCGACGCGCGGCTGGTTCCGGATTGATCCGGCCGCCTGCCGCGTTGTGGCGCAGGGCAACATCACGGCGGAGCGCATTCTCCTCCATGCGCGATCCTTGCCAGTCTACGGCGCATCGCCCGCGCCGCAGAACGGCACCGACAATCTCTGCATCGCGCCGAAGGACTTCGTGATTGCCGGACGACAGTGCCGCGGCAGCCAGACCGCCGTGCCTTTCACCGAGATCAAGCCGAGCATTGGCGAGGACGGCCATCAGGTCGCGTATCTCGCCGAAGGCGCGGAGTATGACGACGAGCAGGCGCGGCTGGCCGCGATCCAGCGACTGCTGGTGATCGCAGGCTATGACGCAGCCCCCATCGACGGCGTCGACGGCCGGAAGACGCAAAACGCGCTGACCGCGTTCCTGAAGGCGCGCGGCCTCGGCGCGGACGCGGTGCAGGCTCCGAATTTCTTCGAGACCATGATCGCCGCGGTGGAAACGCCGTCCGCGACCGGCCTGACCTGGTGCAACGATACACAGTACCGCGTGATGGCCTCCATCGCCACCGACGACGGCAAGGCCGTCACCAGCCGCGGCTGGTATCGCATCGAGCCCGGCAAGTGCTTACATCCCGATGTGACGGGACAGCCGCGTCGGATTTTCAGTTTCGCGGAGGCGGTCGACAGCAACGGCCGCACCATCAAGATCAACAGCCGGCCGCTGAACTGGGGCGGTTCTAACATGCTCTGCACCCGTGAAGCGCAGTTCGAATTCACCGAACAGGGCGATTGCGGCCCGCGCGGACTGAATGCGAGCGGCTACGAGCGCGTCGATATGACCGCAGGCGCCGGCAAAACAATCCGGTTCGGAATGCCATGACAGACAAAGACAAACGCAGCTTCTCCCATGTCGAGACGTGGGTGTTCGATCTCGACAACACGCTCTACCCGCATCACGTCAATCTGTGGCAGCAGGTCGACGTGCGCATCCGCGATTTCGTCGCGCAGTATCTCAATGTCCCGAAGGACGAAGCCTTCAAGATTCAGAAAGACTATTATCGCCGCTACGGCACCACCATGCGCGGCATGATGACCGAGCACGGCCTGCGCGCCGACGACTTCCTCGCCTATGTCCATGAAATCGACCACTCGCCGCTCGAACCCAATCCCGCCATGGGCGCGGCGATCGAAAAACTTCCCGGCCGCAAGCTGATCCTCACCAACGGCTCGCGCGCCCACGCCGGCAAGGTGCTGGAACGCCTCGGCATCGCGAAGAATTTCGAGGACGTGTTCGACATCGTCGCCGCCGAACTCGAGCCGAAGCCCGCGCGGCAAACCTATATGAAGTTCCTCAAGCTGCACGGCGTCGATCCTGCGAAGGCTGCGATGTTCGAGGATCTCGCGCGCAACCTGGTGACGCCGCACGATCTCGGCATGACCACCGTTCTGGTGGTGCCCGACGGCACCAAAAGCGTGGTCCGCGAGGACTGGGAGCTGGAAGGCCGCGACGCCGCCTATGTCGATCACATCACCGACGATCTGACGGGATTTTTGGCGGCGATAAGGGCTCGATAAAAACACCCCACCCGACTGGCCTTCGGCCAGCCACCCTCCCCATCGAGGGGAGGGATAAGAATGCGGCGACAGCAGTTTCTTTCTTGTCCCTCCCCCTTGTGGGGAGGGTCGGCGCAAAGCGCGGGGGTGGGGGTGCAATCCCAACTGCGATTGCGCGCCAAAAGCCTGCTGCCGCAGCTTGACTAAGGGTCTCCAAACCCGACAAAAGGTATGCAGAATGTCAACAAATGCGGCCCCCTTTATAGTTGTATCACCGCACTCCCCAAGGATTCTCAATGTCTCTCTCCGCGCTTGAAACCACGCTGAATGCCGCTTTTGAGGCCCGCGATACCGTCAACGCCAATACCAAGGGCGAGGTGCGCGACGCCGTGGAGCTGGCGCTCGACCTGCTCGACAAGGGCGAGGCCCGCGTCGCCGAGCGGCAGGCGGACGGACAGTGGAAAGTCAATCAGTGGCTGAAGAAGGCGGTGCTGCTGTCGTTCCGCCTCAACGACATGTCGCCGATCACCGGCGGCCCCGGCGGCGCGCAGTGGTGGGACAAGGTGCCATCGAAGTTCGCCGACTGGGGCGAGAACCGTTTCCGCGAAGCCGGCTTCCGCGCCGTGCCGGGCGCCATCGTGCGCCGCTCTGCTCATATTGCGAAGAACGTCGTGCTGATGCCGTCGTTCGTCAATCTCGGCGCCTACGTCGATGAAGCGACCATGATCGATACCTGGTCCACCGTCGGCTCATGCGCCCAGATCGGCAAGCGCGTCCACATCTCGGGCGGCGTCGGCATCGGCGGCGTGCTTGAGCCGCTGCAGGCAGGCCCCGTCATCATCGAGGACGACTGCTTCATCGGCGCGCGCTCGGAAGTCGCCGAAGGCGTCATCGTGCGCAAGGGCGCGGTGCTGGCGATGGGCGTGTTCCTAGGCGCATCGACCAAGATCGTCGACCGCGAAACCGGCGAAACGTTCATCGGCGAAGTGCCGGAATATTCGGTGCTGGTGCCGGGCTCATTGCCGGGCAAGCCGCTGAAGAATGGTCAGCCCGGCCCGAACACGGCCTGCGCCGTGATCGTCAAGCGCGTCGACGAGCGGACCCGCTCCAAGACCAGCATCAACGAATTGCTGCGAGACTGAGATGTGACGAGGAGCACCGTCACATCTTCGATGTCATTGCCGGGCTTTACCCGGCAATCCCGACAAATGAAGTACGGTGCTAACGTAATCGAGATCACCGGGACGAGCCCGGTGATGACACATCCGGAAACCTGATGTCGACCGACGCCCTCTCCATCGCCCGCGATCTTTTGCGCTGTCCGTCCGTCACACCGGCGGATGCCGGCGCGCTCGGTGTGCTGGAAAAATTGCTGGGCGATGCCGGTTTCGAGGTACATCGCGTCACCTTCTCCGAGCCCGGCGCGGCCGACATCGATAATCTCTATGCCCGCATCGGCACGGCAGGTCCGCATATCACCTTCGCCGGTCACACCGACGTGGTGCCGCCGGGCGACGCGACCGCATGGACGCACGATGCGTTCGCAGGTGACGTCAAGGACGGCATACTGTACGGGCGCGGCGCGGTGGACATGAAAGGCGGCATCGCCTGCTCCGTCGCCGCCACGCTTGACTACCTCGCCGCGAACGGTGGTCAGCCAAAGGGCTCGATCTCGTTTCTGATCACCGGCGACGAGGAAGACGTCGCCGTCAACGGCACCGTCAAGCTGCTGAAATGGGCGGCGGAGCGCGGCGAAAAGTTCGACCATTGCGTGCTCGGCGAGCCCAGTAATGTCAACGAGATGGGCGACACCATCAAGACCGGGCGGCGCGGCTCGCAATCCGGTACGCTGATCGTCGATGGCGCGCAGGGCCATGTCGCCTATCCGCATCGTGCGTCGAATCCCGTTCCCGACATCGCAGCATTGATCGCCGCATTGAGCGGCGATCCTCTCGACAAGGGCACCGATCACTTCCAGCCGTCGAACCTCGAATTCACATCGGTCGATGTCGGCAATCCGGCCTGGAACGTCATCCCCGCGCAGGCGCGGGCGCGTTTCAACATTCGCTACAACGATTGCCACACCCGCGAGTCGCTGCGCGCGCTGATCGAGGAGCGCGTCGTCAAGGCAAGCGGAAATCGCATCAAGGCGCAGATCGCCTGGGAGCCGTCGAATGCTGACGTGTTCCGGACCAAGCCGGGACCGTTTACCGATCTCGTGATCGCGGCCATCGAAGACGTGACCGGGCGCAAGCCCGAGCTGAACACCGGCGGCGGCACCTCCGACGCGCGATTCATCACGCACTATTGCCCGGTGCTGGAATTCGGCCTTGTCGGCCAGACCATGCACCAGATCGACGAGCGCACGCCGGTGTCCGATCTCGACAAGCTCACGAAAATCTATCGCGGTGTGCTGGATCGCTACTTCGCATGAACGCTGAAAACATGAGCGGTCACGTTATCATCCTCACCGCTATCGATACCGAATTGAACAAGGCGCGCGCGCCGGAAGGCGTCGAAGTGATCTATACCGGCGTCGGCAAGGTGAATGCCGCAAGCATCGCGACGCTGGCAGTGATGGCGCTGCAGCCGAAGCTCATCGTCAACTACGGCACCGCCGGCAAGATCGCGCACATCCACAACGGCCTTGTGGAGGTCGCGCACACTGTTCAGCGCGACATGGCGGCGATGCCGCTGGCGCCGCGTGGGCGCACGCCGTTCTCGCCGGAAATGGACCGGCTGTCGTCCGGGCACGGCAGTGTTGTCTGCGGCACCGGCGACAGTTTCGTCACGTCGGTCGATCCGTGGCTGGTCGAGAACAACATCGACATCGTCGACATGGAGCTGTTCGCGATCGCTCATGTCTGCCAGCGCCATGGCGTGCCGTGGCGGGCGTTCAAGTTCATCACCGACGCCGCCGATGAAAACGCCGCCGACCACTGGAACGAAAACGTTGCCAATGGCGAGGATTTGTTCTGGGATGTGATGAAGACGCTATCGTAACGGGGGATGCCCATGCAACGCCGCAACATCAACGCCGCCGACGCCCCGCAACCCTTCGGCTACGCACAGGTCTGCGAGATCAGCGGCGCGCAGCGCCTCGCCTTCGTCAGCGGACAGATCCCGCAAACCGTGGACGGCACCGTTCCGGAGACGTTCGAGGCGCAGTGCCGGCTGATCTGGGCCAATATCGAAAGCCAGCTCAAGGCTGTCGACATGACCCTCGCCGATGTCGTCAAGGTCACGGTGTTTCTGTCGGACCGGAAATATGCGCTGGAGAACCGTACCGTTCGCCAAAGCGTCCTCGGCACCCTTGCCCCGGCCATGACGGTGATCATCGCCGGCATTTTCGACAGCAAGTGGCTGCTGGAAATCGAAGCGACCGCTGCGGCTTAAGCGCTAATACTCGACCCGCACCAGATAAAGCCCGTCCGGCGGCGCGACGGGGCCGCACGCGGCCCGATCACGCGCATCGAGCGCGCGCCGCATGTCGTCAGCGTTCCAGCGCCCGTGACCGACCCACACCAATGAGCCGACCATCGAGCGCACCTGGCTGTGCAGGAACGATCGCGCCGAGGTGACGATGTTGACGTCGTCGCCGTCGCGCATCACGTCGAGCGCATCGAGCGTCTTCTCCGGCGATTTCGCCTGACATTCGGTATCTCGGAAGGTCGTGAAGTCGTGCTTGCCGACCAGCGCCTGTGCGGCTTCCTGCATGGCTTCGACATTCAGCGGCCGCGCCACGCGCCACGCATGCCCGACCTTGAGCGCGAGATTGGCCCGGTGATTGACGATCCGGTAAATGTAATGGCGCTTGGTCGCCGAGAACCGCGCATCAAACGTCTCCGGCACGATCTCCGCCGACAGCACGCCGATGGGGTTCGGCCGCAGATGCGCATTGAGCGCATCACGCACACGGTCCGCTTTATAGTCCTTCACGAGATCGATATGCGCGACCTGTCCGAGCGCATGCACACCCGCGTCGGTGCGGCCCGCACCGTTGACGCGGACATCGCCACCGGTCATGGCCTTTACGGCGACCTCCAGTGCGCCCTGCACCGTGGGACCGTTGTCCTGATACTGCCAGCCGCAGTAGGGCGTGCCGTCATACTCGATAATGAGCTTGTAGCGCGGCATGTCGGTCAGCCCAGATCGTTGAAGGCGGGAGCATACTCGACGGATCCCGCGTCGGGCGCAGACGATGCAAGCCGCAGCGCCTGAAAATGCGGCCCTGCATATTGGCAATCGAACGTCGCCGCTGCCGACAGCGAAAAGCCAAAACGGCCATAGTAATCCGGATCACCCAGCACGAAGACGATGGTCTCGCCGGCCTCGCGAAGGTGCGTATGTCCCGCCTCGACCAGCATGCGGCCTACTCCGTTGCGCTGATGATCCGGCATCACCGCCAGCGGCGCGAGGCTGATGCCGGAAATGCGGCGCGCGCCTTGAATGATCCACAACCGCGAAAATCCGACATGACCGACAAGCTGTCCGTCCTGCTCCGCCACCAGCGACAGCACCAGATCGTTGTCGCGGCGCAGGTGCTCCACCAGATTAGCTTCCTCACAGGCTTCGTTGCGGCTCCCGAACGCGCGGCGAATGACGTTGCCGATCGCCACAATATCGCCGGCTGTTTCCGGGCGAACAATCATTGCGCCCGTGCCGGCGGCTTGAGCGGCGTGCCGTTCAGAAAGGCATCGGCTTTCATCGGTGGTTTCCCGGCGCGCTGCAATTCCAGAATCCGGATCGCACCGTCGCCGCAGGCGACTGTGAGCTTGTCGTCCAGCAGATCGCCCGGCGCACCCGAGCCCTTCGCCAGTTCACAGCGCAACACCTTGATGCGCACCGGCTCGCCGTCGATAGCAACCTCGAACCATGCGCCGGGAAACGGCGACAGGCCATGACAGTGGCGCAGCACCTCGCGCGCGGACTTGGTCCAGTCGATCCGCGCCTCGGCCTTGTCGATTTTCGCGGCGTAAGTGACGCCCTGCTCGCTCTGCTTCGTCAGTTGCAGGCCGCCGCGTGACAGCCCGCCCATCGCGCGCACCATCAGGTCCGCGCCGAGCGGCGCAAGCGCATCGTGCAGATCCTGCGCGGTCATGGTGTCGGCAATCAGCAGGCGTTCGGCCATCGCGACGTCGCCGGTGTCCAGCCCGGCATCCATCTTCATGATCATGACGCCGCTCTCGGCATCGCCGGACATGATCGCGCGCTGGATCGGCGCGGCACCGCGCCAGCGCGGCAGCAAGGACCCATGCAAGTTGAAACAGCCAAGCGGCACGGCTTCCAGAATGTTCTGCGGCAGGATCATGCCGTAAGCGACCACCACTGCCGCGTCGGCGTTGTACGCGCGAAACTCCGCTTCGGCTTCCGGAGTCCTCAAGGTCTTTGGCGTTAAAACAGGGATGCCGAGCTGGCGCGCGGCCTGCTCCACCGGCGTCGCCTGCAGTTTCATGCCGCGGCCGGCCGGCTTCGGCGCGCGCGTATACACCGCCGCGATCTCGTGACCATGGTCCGCGAGCATCAGCAGCGTCGGCACCGCGAAGTCCGGCGTGCCCATGAAGATCAGACGAAGCGGCATGCAAAAATCGCTTTCGGCGACTGGATTTATTTCGCCGCGAGCTTGGCGGCCTTGGTGAACTTCTTCATCACGCGGTCGCGCTTGAGCTTGGAGAGATAGTCCACAAACAGCACGCCGTTGAGGTGATCGATCTCGTGCTGGATGCAGGTGGCATAAAGCCCGTCGGCATCCTCCTCGTGGATCTTGCCGTCGATATCCATGAAGCGCACGCGCACCCGCGCCGGTCGCTCGACCTCTTCATAGTATTCCGGGATCGACAGGCAACCCTCTTCGTAGACCGAGAGTTCCTCGGACGACGACAGGATTTCCGGATTGATGAAGACGCGCGGCTCCTTCTCCCCCTCCTTTTTGGAGAGGTCCATGGTGATCAGCCGCAACGGCACCGCGATCTGGATCGCGGCGAGACCGATGCCCGGCGCCTCGTACATGGTTTCGAACATGTCGTCGGCGAGCGCCCGGATCTCCGGCGTGATCTTTTCGACCGGCTTGGAGATCAGCCGCAGCTGCTTGTCGGGGAGAATGATGATGTCACGATTGGCCATGGGCGCGATGTAATGGGAGCGCCCGCCGCGGTCAAACCCGTTGTGGCGTCAGGCGGTTGACCGGGCCGGCAAGCTGTTAACCAGCGATTAACCATAAAAATCAGGGAGTTGTTAACCATTTATGTTCCCTATTCGTTCGCGCCTGATGCCGAATCGGGTTACAAAGGCGGCATGAACGATATCCTTTTCATTGCTGGCGATGTGCCGGTCCGCATGAGCGCCGCCCTCATCGCATTCGGGGCGCTGGCTCTGCTTCTGCTGCTGACCATCGCCATTATCATCGCCCGCTCCGGCCGCAAAGGCGCTGAGGCCGCCATGGCGCAGGCCGTGCGCGCCGACGAGCTTGAGGAGCGGTTGGCCGAGGTGCTGCGCCTGCAGAGTGAATCCACCGGCCGCGTTCAGGAGATGGGACAGGCGCTGGTCGGGCGCCAGGCCGAGATGGCTCGCGCCGTCAACGAGCGGCTGGATTCGGTGACCCACCGCGTCGGCCAGTCGATGGAACAGACCACGCGCAACACCATGGACAGCCTGCGCGTGCTGCACGAACGCCTCGGCATTATTGACAACGCGCACAAGAATCTCACCGACCTCACCTCGCAGGTGACGACGCTGCGCGACGTGCTCGCCAACAAACAATCGCGCGGCGCGTTCGGTCAGGCGCGGATGGAAGCCATCGTACAGGACGGCATGCCGAAGGGCTCTTTCGCGTTCCAGCACACGCTGTCCAACAACAAGCGCCCGGACTGCGTGATATTCCTGCCCGACCAGCGGCCGCTGTGTGTCGATGCGAAATTCCCGCTGGAGGCTGTCACATCGCTGCGCGATGCGCGCAGCGACGAAGAGAAGAAATACGCCACCCAGCGGCTGCGGCAGGACGTGATGAAACACGTCACGGATATTGCCGACAAATACCTGATCCCCGGCGAGACGCAGGACACGGCGCTGATGTTTGTGCCGTCGGAGTCAGTCTACGCCGAGATTCACGACGGTTTCGATGACGTGATCCAGAAAGCCTACCGCGCACGCATCGTGCTGGTGTCGCCGTCGCTGCTGATGCTGGCGATCCAGGTGATGCAGCAGATCCTGAAGGACGCGCGGATGCGCGACGCCGCCGACCAGATCCGCACCGAAGTCATGCATATGTCGGACGATCTCGCCCGGCTGCGCGAGCGCGTCGTCAAGCTGCAGAAAGATTTCGGCAATGTGAACGAGGACGTGCGGCAGATCCTGATTTCCGCCGACAAGATCGAAAAGCGCGCCGGCCGTATCGAGGAACTGGATTTCAGCAAAGCCAGCGAGCCCGCTGAGACGCCGCGCGTCGTTGCGTCCAGCGGTTCCGATCTGTTTCCCACTCATCCGCTCCGCAAATTGCAGGCGGGGGAGTAGTCCCTTCCGCCATCCTGCTGCTGGACTCGCGACATATACGATGTCGTCCCCCGCGCAGGCGGGGAAAGATCACGCGCTTTCTTCACCTCTCGGAGAGGTCGACGTCTGAGCGCAGCGAAGGCGTCGGGTGAGGGGCTTCTTCGTGACTTCGCCCCTCACCCCAACCCTCTCCCCGTAAGAACGGGGAGAGGGAGAAGCGGCCCGAATCTGCTAACACCTCCCCCATGACAGCGCCTGAGACCGTCAAACAATCCGCAGCCAGCCCCCGCGCCTCGTGGCGCGAGGCGTGGGCGGTGTATCTGCAGCCACGCGTGCTGATCGTGCTGGTGCTCGGCTTCTCGTCAGGCCTGCCGCTCGCGCTGTCCGGCTCGACGCTGCTGGTGTGGATGCGGGAATCCGGCGTCGATCTCGGCACCATCGGCCTGTTCGCCCTGGTCGGCACGCCCTACACGCTGAAATTCCTCTGGGCGCCGCTGGTGGATGCGCTGCATGTGCCGCTGCTGACGAAGTGGCTGGGACGCAGGCGCGGCTGGCTGGTGTTCGCACAGTTGCTGCTGATCGCAGCGATCATGTTGCTCGCCGTGACCGATCCGGCGAAATCGCCGTTCTATGTCGCGCTCGGCGCGTTGCTGGTGGCTGCGGCGTCCGCCACGCAGGACATCGTGGTCGATGCCTTCCGCGTCGAGAGCCTGCCGGAGAGCGAGCAGGCCGCCGGCATGGCGGCCTATGTCGCGGCCTATCGTGTCGGCATGCTGATCTCGACGGCGGGCGCGCTGTTTCTGGTCAGCGGATTTGAAGCCACCGGCCTGACCAAATCGATCGCCTGGATGTGGGGCTATATCGCGATGGCGGCGATGGTGCTGATCGGCATGATCGCCGCACTGGTCGCCACCGAGCCGGAGCAATCGCGCCGCGCCGCGGAAGCCACCAGCGGCGAGAGCGCCCTCACTCGCGTCATTGGCGCTGCTGTCGGAGCGTTCACCGAATTTCTGACCCGCAAGGACGTCTGGGCGGTTCTTGCATTTGTCATTCTCTACAAGTTCACCGACTCGTTTTCCGGCACCATGACCGCGCCGTTCGTGATCGATCTCGGTTTCACCCGCAATGACTACGCCGCCATCGTCAAGGGCGTCGGGCTGGCCGCAACACTGGTCGGCGGGTTTGCCGGCGGATTCCTGGCGCGCGCATGGTCGCTCGAGGCGTGCCTGTGGACCGGCGGCGTGCTTCAGGCGATCTCGAATCTCGCCTTCGCGTGGCTGGCTTATGTCGGGTTGAACCAATGGGCGCTGGCGCTTGCGATCACGGTGGAGAATTTCACCGGCGCGATCGGCACGGTGATTTTCGTCGCTTATCTGTCATCGCTGTGCCAGAGCCCGCTGCATACCGCGACCCAGTATGCGCTGCTGACCGCGTTCGCGGCGATCGGCCGGACATATCTCTCAGCCGGCGCTGGCTATGTCGCGCAGGCGACCGGCTGGCCGGCGTTCTTCGTGCTCAGCGTACTGGTCGCGGTGCCGAGCCTGATCCTGCTGGCGTGGCTGCAGCGACGCGGGCATTTCGACACATTGAGACGGCGCGACGCCGTTCCAGCCGACGCTTAGTGCTTGGTCACGACGCTCCACTTGGAGACGATGGCGTCGCTCAGCTGCCCGGCGGCCTGCGCACAGGCCATCTCATTGGCCTTCAGTGCAATGCTCTTGCCGATAAAGGGCTTTAAAGCCGCTGCCTCGGCGTCGCTGCTGGTCACGATCTGAAACGTTTCAGGACCGGTTTCCAGATTGCACAGGCCGGTTGGCCCCGGCAGCCGCCGCGGTTCGCTGGTCAATTGATACGTAATGACGCGCTTTTTCTTCGGACCGGAGCGCATCGCGGTCAGTTGGCCCGACAACACCTCGCCGGTGTTGATCGGCTTGGCCTTCTGCTGCGCAAACGCACTGGAGGACATCAGAACAGCAAGGCAGCCCGCGGCAAGCATTGCGGGCACATTCGCGAACAGGCGGAGAATCATGCGGCTTCCATTTTGTGAAATCAGTTTCAAGGTAGATCAGAACAGCGTCCGCTGCCGCATGGCAGCCGACAAGGTTCCTTCATCGAGATAATCAAGCTCGCCGCCGACCGGCACGCCATGCGCCAGCCGTGTGACCTTGACGTTGGCATCCTGCAACAGGTCGGTGATGTAGTGCGCGGTGGTCTGGCCATCGACTGTTGCATTGAGTGCGAGAATGATTTCGGTGACCCGCGGGTCGAGCGCGCGCTGGACCAGCGCGTCGATGGTCAGGTCCTGCGGACCGACGCCATCGAGCGGCGACAGCGTCGCGCCGAGCACGTGATAAAAACCATTTGTGGCATGAGCGCGTTCGAGCGCCCAAAGATCAGCGACATCCGCCACCACGACGATGATCGAGGGATCGCGCCGTGTATCGGTGCAGACCGTGCAGGGATTCTGCGTATCGATATTGCCGCAGGTGTTGCAGACCTGAATCTTCTCAATCGCCACTTGCAGAGCCGACGACAGCGGCGTCATCAGGGCTTCGCGCTTCTTGATCAGATGCAGCGCCGCGCGCCGCGCCGAGCGCGGGCCAAGCCCCGGCAGCCGCGCCAGCAGCTGGATGAGACGTTCGATTTCGGGGCCGGCGACGGCAGTGGGCATGGGTACTTACGGCTCGCAGCAAGTTATGGATAAAGACCGGCGACCGCAGTATAGCTGTACCGGCCAGTGGGGTGGAGGGTTAGATGTTAGCGCGCCAGATCGCGATCGGCTTCGGCATCGCAGTTATTTTACCGTTACTTGTCTATTATGGCGTGGCTACATTTCATCCCATCCCCAAGCTACAGAACTTCGTGACAACGAGGCCGCCGTTGGCTCCTACCGCCACACCAGACGAGCGAAAAGAACACTTCGACCAGCAGCGACAGCAGCAAGAAAAATACAATGCCGCAGCTAGGGAATTCGCCCGCGTGCTGGCTATCGCAGCAACGCCGTTAGGTGTGGGCGCTATCCTCATTGGCGCTTATCTCACCCTCAACGTGATCGGTACAGGATTGATCTTCGGTGGCATCTTCACGGTGGCATGGGGATACTGGAGCTACTGGTCGTTTCTCGATGACTGGGTCCGGTTTGTGTCCTTACTCGCGGGTTTTACGGTTCTGCTTTTCGTTGGCATTTATCGGACGGCCAAACCA
Source organism: Afipia massiliensis (assembly GCF_014203115.1). Classification (GTDB taxonomy): domain Bacteria; phylum Pseudomonadota; class Alphaproteobacteria; order Rhizobiales; family Xanthobacteraceae; genus Afipia; species Afipia massiliensis. The sequence continues at coordinate 262,481 of NZ_JACHIJ010000004.1, forward strand.
AGCAGCGCAGCTCCTTCGTAACCCGCGCCTGCGTCCCGGTCGTCCTCGATTTTATCAGCCGAGACCCAATCCCGGCGGCAGGCCGAGGCCGCCGGTCAGTGTCTGCATCTTTTCCTGCATGGCAGCTTCGGCCTTGCGCCGCGCATCGTTATGCGCCGTCACCAGCAGGTCTTCGAGAATCTCGCGCTCGTCCGCTTTCACCAGCGACGGATCGATTTTCACGGCCTTCACTTCGCCTTTGGCGGTCATGCGAACGCTGATCAACCCACCGCCGGAGGTGCCTTCGACCTCGATGGTTTCGAGTTCGTCCTGCAGCGCTTTCATCTTGGACTGAAGTTGCGCCGCCTGTTTCATCATGCCGAGAAAATCAGCCATGAACGGTCCTTTATCGAATTGAGTTAGAGATCGTCGTCTTCTTCGGCCGCGGCGACGGGTCCGGAGTCATCCGCGCCCGAGCCGGTATCCGGCGCGATGCGCCGCACATCGATCACCTGCGTGCCCGGGAATTTCGCCATCACCGCCTGCACGCGCGGGTCGGCATGAACGCCATCGGTGAGTTTTTCCTTCGCCGCCTGCGCCTGCGCGCGCAGCGTCGGCTGACCGGCCTCGTTAGACACGATCACGGTCCAGCGCCGCCCGGTCCACTGCTCGAGCTTGCGCGACAACTCATTGACAACGGAGCGCGCGGCGCTGCGTTCCAAAGAGACTTCGAGCCTGCCGTCTTCCATGCGCACCAGCCGCATGTCGGCTTCCAGCGCGGACTTGATCTGCAAATCGCGTTTTTCGCCGGTCAGAGCGACGAGTTCAGCGAACGTGTTCAGCCGCAGCACCGGCGCAGCCTCCACCGCAACAGGTGCGGGCGCAGGAGCGCTCATCTGTGGACGCGGCGAGGTATCGAGCGCGGGGCGCGTGCTGGATGCCACCGCGCGCAATTGCGAACCGTCATCGCCACCTGACGGCAGCGTCGCTGATGGCCCCCGCGGGGCGCTGTTGCCGACAACATTACCGCCAAACGTGGGCGACCCGCCGCCATTGGCATCGATCATCTTGATCGCCTCATCCGGCGTTGGCAGATCGGACACGTAGGCAATGCGCACCAGCACCATTTCGGCCGCAGCCTGCGGCCGTGTCGCCGCCTGCACTTCGGCAATACCCTTGAGCAGCATCTGCCACATCCGCGACAGCACCCGCATCGAGAGCTTGGCCGCGAAATCGCGTCCGCGCGTGCGTTCGGTTTCGCCTAGCGCCAGATTGTCCGCCGTCGCCGGCACGACCTTCACGCGGGTGACGAAGTTGACGAACTCGGCGAGATCGCTGAGCACCACCACCGGATCGGCGCCGGTGTCATACTGATCGCGGAATTCCTTGAAGGCTGCGGCGATATCGCCGCTCGCCAGCGACTGGAACAGATCGATCACGCGGGTGCGATCGGCGAGGCCCAGCATCTGCCGGACGTCCTCGGCGCGCACCATGCCCGCGGCATGTGCGATCGCCTGATCGAACAGCGACAGCGAATCGCGCACCGAGCCCTCGGCGGCGCGCGCGATCAGACCCAGCGCCTCGGGTTCGGTCTTGACGCCTTCCTTATCCGCAATGCTCGCCAGATGCGCCATCAGCACATCGGATTCGACGCGCCTGAGATCGAAACGCTGGCAGCGCGACAGCACCGTCACCGGAACTTTACGGATTTCGGTGGTGGCGAACACGAACTTGGCGTGCTCGGGCGGCTCTTCCAGAGTCTTCAGGAAGGCGTTGAACGCCTTCTCCGAGAGCATGTGGACTTCGTCGATGATGTAGACCTTGTAGCGCGCACTCGAAGGCGCATAGCGCACGCCGTCGGTGATCTGACGCACGTCGTCGATACCGGTATGTGAGGCAGCGTCCATCTCGAGGATGTCGATATGCCGGCTTTCCATGATCGCCTGGCAATGCACGCCCATCTTCGGCATGTGGATGGTCGGCCCTTTGACCGACCCGTCGGGCAATTCGTAATTCAGCGCGCGGGCGAGAATGCGCGCGGTCGTGGTCTTGCCGACGCCGCGAACGCCGGTGAGAATCCAGGCCTGCGGAACGCGCCCCGCCTCGAACGAATTCGAGATGGTGCGAACCATCGCTTCCTGGCCGATCAGATCCTCGAATGTGCCGGGACGATATTTGCGCGCGAGCACGCGATAGCCAGACCCCGAACCTGTCGATGGGGCTGGCGCTCCGCCGAGTGCAAAACCCGGCTGATCGTCCGCAGTCGCGCCGGCAATGTCAGCATCGGTCATCAATCGATCCGCGATTGAGCACGCTAGCATTAGGCGCGCGTTGCGCCGCTGCGGACGCACGAAAAAGAGAGGTAGGAGACTGACGAGCGACCCGATCCGGACCTCGTTAGGGCTGCTTCCTTCCGGACCTGACCCGGTTGGCGAGTGGCTCGTCCACCGCCAATCTCCCGGTCCCTATTTGGGGCCAAAACCGCAGGAAAGCAAGCGCGTGGCGGACCTTCGCACCATGTTGTTACGGCTGATGAAATCGGCGGCTTCCGGGCCCGGCGGCCGCAGATCCCACCCCGGTGGAACAAAGACATGGATGCCCCGCGCAAAGCCGGGCATGACAGGTGTTGTTTGCAACCCCGCACTCTGCAAAATTACGGGAACCCGCCAGTGTCCCGTATCCGACGTTCGCTTTATTATCCGGGACATCTCGAGCGAACGTCGGATACGAAGGACACTGGCAAATTATAATTGCTGGTGATCCTTTGGTTCTGACATTCGTAAAGGTGCCCGCGAAGGATTTGATACGAATGTCAGAACCGGATCACCAGAGAATCCAAATGTCCTCTTCCGCCTGGTCGCTCCATTCCACCCTCGAAAAAGACACCATCAACATCGGCGATCTGCCGCTGTCGCGTGTGCTCGTCATCAAGGATGCGAACTATCCGTGGCTGCTGCTGGTGCCGCGCCGCGCGGACATCATCGAGATCATCGATTTGAATGAGGTCGAACAGGCGCAGCTGATGACCGAGATCAACCGCGTCGCACGCGTGCTGAAGGAGGTCACCAAGCCCGACAAGATGAACATCGCGGCGCTGGGCAATGTCGTTCCGCAGTTGCATGTTCATATCATTGCACGCCGGACCTCGGACGCGGCGTGGCCGCGGCCGGTCTGGGGCGTGGTGCCGCCATTGGCCCACGATCCGCAGGAAATTGAAGCACTCATCGCCGCGCTTCGCCGCAAGATCTGGCTAAGCTAATTTTTCATAGAGCTGACAATCAATGACAACAAAAAATGATCCCTTTCCGCTCGGACAACCGGGCTTCGTGTCGCACCCGATCGACCGTGCGGCGCATGTCCGCACCGACGCCGAAAAACTGTTCGCACTGGAAACCCATCGCAACGCGCGAGCCTATGTGGTGCATCGCGATTCGCTCGTGGTCACCCTTGGCGCCGATGGTCCCCGCGCATTGCTGACGCTGGAAGAAGCGCAGAAGTTCGGCGCCAATCCCGGCACCATCTTTCTCGGCCTGCACGAGGGTGCGGCGATTTTCGGCATGGGCATCAGCGCCACAGCCGCCGAGGACCTGATGGGCCGTCAGGATGTCGGCGTGGAAAACCTGCGCGCCGTCGCCGCAAGCGGAGCTATACCGGCGCGCGAGCTCTCCACGATTGCGATGGCAAAGTCGCTGGTGAGTTGGCATCAGCGCCACGGCTTCTGCGCCAATTGCGGTGCGCGCTCGGCCATGGCGGACGGCGGCTGGAAGCGCGTATGTCCCACCTGCAAGACCGAGCATTTTCCGCGCACCGATCCGGTCGTGATCATGCTGGTCACAGCGGGTGACAAGTGCCTGATGGGGCGACAGTCACAGTTTCCACCGACCATGTGGTCGTGCCTTGCGGGTTTCGTCGAAGCGGCGGAAACCATCGAGAACGCGGTACAGCGCGAGATTCTGGAAGAGGCCGGCATCCACTGCACCGACGTGCGCTACTACATGACGCAGCCGTGGCCTTATCCGTCATCGCTGATGATCGGCTGCACCGCGCGCGCCACCACCACGGACATCGTCGTCGACAAAACCGAGCTTGAAGATGCACGCTGGTTTAGCCGGGACGAGGCCGTGAAGATGCTCGCCAAGACCCATCCCGAGGGCATGACAGGCCCTCATCCGGTCGCAATCGCGCACCACCTTCTGGCGAACTGGCTCGCGGAAACAGCTTGAAATTCCTGACGGTTCCCTTGAACGGGAACCGCATCGCGTGTCATCGATTGTCTTGGTCACGGCCATTTCGGGCGAGGCGCAGTGTCAGTGAATATCCACAATCAAGCACGCAAAAAATCACCACGGATTGTCTGCATCGGCATGCCGGTGCGCGATCTGATTTTCCGCGTACCGGAAGTTCCGGCGCGCGGACAGAAGGAGTATGCCAGCGAGTTCGTTGAGGTCGCCGGCGGCAATTCGCCCAACGCCGCGATTTCGATTTCGCGACTCGGTGGGCGCGTTCTGCTCTCAGGGCCGATCGGCGGTGCGCTTGCTGCGAGCAATGCCACCATCGAGGATCAATTCAGGAGTGAGGGCATCGACACCAGCGGCCTCGTGGTCGTCAATGATGTGGTCACGCCGATCTCCAGCGTCCTGATCGATCCGAGCGGAGAACGCACCATCGCCACTTTCCGCGATCCGAAACTGTGGACCGTGGCGCTGCCGCCATCGGACACACTGCTCGCGGACTGCGACGCCATTCTGATCGAGAGCCGGTGTGCGGAATTCGGGACCGATGTGTGCGCCGAAGCGCATCGCCGCGGCATCCCCGTTGTCGTCGACGGCGACCGCATGATGTCGATGCGCGAAGGCCTGTTGCAGGTGTCGTCGCACATCATCTTTTCCGCGGAAGCGCTGCACGCCACCGCCGGCGAAAGCGACGACGTGACAGCGCTGCGCAAGATCGCAAAGGTGACGCCGGCATTGCTCGGCGTCACCTCAGGCTCCAAGGGGGTAATCTGGCTCGACCAGCAGGGTGAGCCAAAGCAGATGCCGGCTTTCCCGGTCCATACCGTGGATACGCTGGGCGCGGGCGACGCCTTCCATGGCGCGTTCACCCTGGCGATCGCCGAAGGCCTTGCGCTGGAAGCGGCCATGCGTTTCGCCTCGGCCACGGCTGCACTCAAATGCACGCGCTTCGGCGGGGCCTTTGGCTCCCCGCAACGCATTGAAGTTGAAGAGTTTTTATCATCTAACCCGGTCGAGGCGATGGTATAGAGGCTCTCTAAAGGCCCGGATTTGGGCTTGTCTGAGAAGAATTTTCTATATATGAGGGTTTCAATCCTCAATTATGGAAGAAAGTTCTTTTCATGTCCGACGCCGCCGTTGTCATCGCTGACGCCCCGCGCCGCCTTGACGCCATCGACCGCAAAATTCTGACCGTGCTCCAGGACGACGCCTCGCTGTCGGTGGCCGAAATCGGCGACCGGGTCGGGCTGTCCTCGACGCCGTGCTGGAAGCGCATCCAGCGCATGGAAGCCGAGGGCATCATCCTGCGCCGCGTGGCACTGGTCGATCAGAACAAAATCGGCCTCGGAATTTCGGTGTTCGTGTCGGTGGAAAGCGGCGATCATTCCGACGCCTGGCTGAAGAAATTCGCTGACGCCGTCAGCGCCATGCCTGAAGTGATGGAGTTCTATCGCATGGCGGGCGACGTCGACTATATGCTGCGCGTGGTCGTCGCCGACATGCAGAGCTACGACATTTTCTACAAGAAGCTTATCAGCGCAGTGGCATTGAAGAACGTCACCTCGCGCTTCGCGATGGAGAAGATCAAGTCGGTCACGGCGCTGCCGGTGCCTGCAATCAGCGCGGCGTAGTCATCTGCTAAATGAAATCAGGCCGTCTCCGCGAAGGCGGAGACGGCCTGAGCATTTTATCGGTCTCAGATCTTCTGATTGTACTCGCCGACTTCCGGATGGGCGCGCAGCACCGAATCCATCGCCTCGAACATGTCGCGCATGCGCTGTTCGGAGACCGGGCTCTCGACCACGACCACAAGCTCGGGCTTGTTGCTCGAGGCGCGCACCAGCCCCCAGCTGCCGTCCTCGCAGGTGACGCGCACGCCGTTGACCGTGACCAGATCGCGGATCGGCTGACCGGCGACCTTGGCACCCTTCGCCTTCAAATCCTCGAAATGCTTCACGACCTGCGTGACGATGCCGTACTTGGTCTCGTCCGAGCAGTGCGGCGACATGGTCGGCGACGACCAGGTTTTCGGCAACGCGTCCTTCAGATCCGCCATGGTCTTGCCGGCGGCGTGGTCCAGCATGTCGCAGATCGCGATCGCGGAAACGAGGCCATCGTCATAGCCGCGTCCGATCGGCGCATTGAAGAAAAAGTGGCCCGACTTCTCGAACCCCGCCAGCGCCTTCAGCTCGTGGGTGCGGCGCTTCATGTAGGAATGGCCGGTCTTCCAGTAGGTCGTGTGTGCGCCCTGCTTCTGCAAAACTGGATCGGTCACGAACAGGCCGGTGGACTTCACGTCGACCACGAACTGCGCGTTCTTGTGGATCGCGGACATGTCGCGCGCCAGCATCACGCCGACCTTGTCGGCGAAGATTTCCTCGCCGGTGTTGTCGACCACGCCGCAGCGGTCACCGTCACCGTCAAATCCGAGACCGACATCGGCCTTGTGCTCAAGCACCGCATCGCGGATCGCGTGCAGCATTTCCATATCTTCGGGATTCGGATTGTATTTCGGGAAGGTGTGATCCAGTTCCGTATCGAGGCGAATGACCTCGCAGCCGATCGCTTCCATCACCTGCGGCGAGAACGCGCCCGCGGTGCCGTTGCCGCAGGCGACCACAACCTTCAGCTTGCGCTTGAGTTTGGGGCGCTTGGTCAGATCGGCGATATAGCGCGCCGGAAAATTCTCGACGAAGTGATACGAGCCCGCGGGCTTGAGCTTGAAATCGGCGTTGAGCACGATTTCCTTGAGGCGATTCATTTCATCCGGCCCGAAGGTCAGCGGGCGGTTCGCACCCATTTTCACGCCGGTCCAGCCGTTGTCGTTGTGCGAGGCGGTAACCATGGCGACGCAAGGCACGTCGAGTTCGAACTGCGCAAAATACGCCATCGGCGTCACTGCGAGGCCGATGTCATGCACCTTGCAGCCGGACGCCAGCAGGCCCGAGATCAGCGCATACTTGATCGAGGCCGAGTAGCTGCGGAAGTCGTGCGCGGTGACGATCTCCTGCTTTTGTCCCATCTCGCCGATCAGGGTGCCGAGGCCCATGCCCAGCGCCTGAATGCCCATCAGGTTGATTTCTTTCCCGAACAGCCAGCGCGCATCGTATTCGCGGAAGCCGGTCGCCTTCACCATCGGCTCTGATTCGTAGGCATAGGTATTGGGAACGAGTTCGGGCTTCGGCTTCGGAAACATTCAGATGGCCTCGTGACAATGCGGGCGGGCGATATCCAGCAGCTTTAGCGAATGCTTGGAACCGTGGAAAGGCGGGAGCCAAGCATTTACGAACGAATTGCGGCATATTGGCAGCTAACCCGTGCAGCTTTCATTCAGATCGGATACGCATGACCGACCGCCGCCTTGAGTATCCCGCCACCTTGCGCAACCGCGACGCCATTCTTGATGTGCTGCGCGGCGTGCTGCCGGCGTCCGGACTAGTGCTCGAGATTGCCAGCGGATCGGGCGAGCATATCGTGCATTTCGCACGGGCGTTTCCCGGCCTGACATTTCAGCCCTCCGATCCCGAGGAAGCCGCCCTGCAAAGCATACAGGCGTGGACGCTGGACAGCGGCCTCGCCAACGTGCGGCCGCCGGTGATGCTGGATGCATTGTCAGAGCGCTGGCCGGTGACCGCGGCGAATGCTGTTCTCTGCATCAACATGATTCACATCGCGCCGTGGCGGGCGACGGAGGGCCTGTTTCATGGCGCAGCGAAATTGCTGCCCGGCGGCGCGCCGCTGTATCTGTACGGGCCTTACCGGCGCGCTGGTGTCGTCACCGCACCGAGCAACGAGGCGTTCGATGCAAGTCTCAAGGCACGGAACGAAGAATGGGGTTTGCGCGATCTGGAAATAGTCGCTGATCTGGCGCGGTCGGTGGGATTCTCAGGGCCGGTGGTCACCGAAATGCCGGCGAACAACCTGAGTGTGGTGTTCCGGCGGGTGTGATCCGAAAGCGAAGCTTACTGCTCCATCACCAGCTTGCTGCCGGCGAATTCATAGCGCCTGAGCTTCGACAGGAACGACAGGCCGAGCAGGTTTTCCGAGAGCGCCTCGTCGGGCAGCACCAGCGCATCGACATCGCGCACGACAAGCCCGCCGATGTCGACCATCGCAAGTCGCGTGCGAGCGGCCTTGATCGATCCGTTGGCGGTGGAAACATTCGCGGTGTAGTCGCTGGGCCGCGGCCGGACACCGATTTCCGCCGCCGACGATTCGTTCAGCGCGATCACCGACGCGCCAGTATCGACCATGAAGCCCAGCCGGCGGCCATCGACACGGCCTTCGGTCTGGAAATGGCCGCGGCTGTCGCGCGGAATGGTGAAACTGCGGAGGCCGGCATTGCCGGTGGTTATCGGCTGCACCGACGCGAAAGCGTTCATGGCCTTGGCCTTGTCGACCGCCTTGGCCTGCGCCTTCTCGGTGGTGATGGTGTCCGCGACTTTCGCCATGGACGTGCCGAACACGATCAGAATGGCCGCCAGAATCATGATGCTACGCATAACGCATACGCCTGTACTCACCGGTCCCGCGCCAAAGCTTATGGGAACCACATCACAATGGGCCGAAAGCTGACCGTCCGGTCCCGGCAAAGAGGGCTTTTTCCGAGATAAGGGTGAGGGAAGTATTAAGCGCGCCTCAGGAACCGCCCCGAAGGGCGGCTTTACGTCCCGCGCGGCTTGACCCGGCGGGTGGGTAGCGCGGACGCCGGATCTTCCGGCCAGGGATGACGCGGGTAGCGTCCGCGCAAATCGGAGCGAACGGCTGCATAGGACCCGCGCCAGAAGCCCGGCAGATCGCGCGTCACTTGCACCGGGCGATGCGCGGGAGACAGCAGTTCGAGCACCAGCGGAATCTTCCCCTTCGCGATCGACGGGTGCACGTTGAGCCCGAACAGTTCCTGCAACCGAACCGCAATGGTCGGCCCCTGCTCGGCTTCATAGTCGATCGGCAGCAACGTTCCCGTCGGCGCCTCAAAGTGCGTCGGCGCTTCGCGGTCGAGCCGCGCGCGCAATTCCCATGGCAGCAGATTCATCAGCGCATCGGACAGGTCGCCGGCGGAAAAATTCGCCAACGAGGTCTTGTCGAACAGAACAGGCACGAGCCATTCGCTGCGTGTATCTGCCAGCGCGTTGTTGGAGAGATCAGGCCAGTCTTCAGGCGACGCCGCACGCAGAAACATCACGCGGTCGCGCCATTGCTTGAGCGGCTTCGACCATGGCAACCGATCCAGCCCCAAAGCGACAAGACCGTCGGCCAACACGCGCGCGGTGTCCGCCGAGGGCGAGACCTGTAGGGTTTGCTCCGAGAGCGTGATCGCGTGGAGCTTCTTCCTGCGCCGCGCCCGCAGCGCCATCGCGGACCTGTCGAACGTGATCTCGTCGTCGGTCTGGATGTGATCGGCGAACTGCGCCTCGATCTCGCCCTGCGTGATCGGCGCCGCCAGCAGGATACGTCCGTTCGCCGCCGTGCCGGTCAGTTCTGCGACGGCGATGTAAGGCGATTTCGCCAGCGCCGATGTTTGTTCAACGCTCGCGCCGCGTCCGTTGGCCAGCACGAAGGAGCCGTTGCCGCGATTGCGCGCGACGCGATCAGGAAAGGCCAGCGCGAGCATGAGCCCCGTGGAGAGCGAGCGATCCGTCACATCGAACGGCTCATTCGCCGCCACCTGCCTGGCCCAGCGCTCTACGAGCTGCCGCGCGGCTTGCGCGCGCTGCGAACGGTCGCGGCGGAATTGATCCAGTCGTGCATCAAGATCGGCGCTGTCGCCGCCAAGCCCGCGTTCAGTGAGAATCGCGGCGATCAACGCGGCCTCCTCACCAGAACCCAGCCGATGCGAATCCACGATCATGCGTGCAAGGCGCGGCGGCAGCGCCAACGCGCGCAGGCTGTTGCCTTCAGGCGTGATCCGGCCGGTCTCATCAAGCGCGTTCAGTTCGCGCAGCAGCGCACGCGCCTCGGTCAGCGCCGGGAGCGGTGGGGAATCGAGAAATGCCAGCGCCGATGGATCGCTCGCGCCCCAATGGGCGAGGTCCAGCACCAGCGACGACAAATCAGCCGAGAGAATCTCCGGCCGCGTATAGGCCTCCAACGACGCAGTCTGCGGCTCGTCCCACAGCCGGTAACAGATGCCGGGCTCGGTGCGGCCTGCACGTCCTCGGCGCTGATCAACGGCGGCGCGCGAGGCGCGGACGGTTTCCAGCCGCGTGAGACCGATATCCGGCTCATAGCGCGGCACCCGCGCCATGCCGGAATCGACCACGATCCGCACGCCCTCAATCGTCAGCGACGTCTCCGCAATCGACGTCGCCAGCACCACCTTGCGCTGTCCCCTAGGCGGCGGCGAAATCGCGCGATCCTGCACGGTCGCATCGAGCGCGCCGAACAGCGGCACGATCTCGGTGTTGGGATCGCTGACGCGCTCGCTAAGAAATGTCTGGGTACGGCGAATTTCGGCGGCACCCGGCAGAAACGCCAGCACCGATCCGTTGTTGGCATGCAGCGCCATGCCGATGGCATCCGCCATCTGCCGTTCGATCTGAACATCCGGCTTGCGGCCGAGGTAGCGCGTGTCGACCGGAAACGCGCGGCCTTCGCTGGCGATCACCGGCGCATCGCCGAGCAGCTTCGCCACCCGCGCGCCATCGAGTGTCGCCGACATCACCAGGATGCGCAGATCCTCGCGCAGTCCGATTTGCGCATCGCGCGCCAACGCAAGGCCCAGATCCGCATCAAGCGAGCGTTCGTGGAATTCGTCGAACAGCACCGCGGCGACGCCGGATAATTCCGGATCGTCGAGAATCTGCCGGGTGAAGATGCCCTCGGTGACCACTTCGATCCGCGTCGCGCGCGAGACTTTCGAACCGAAACGCACACGATAGCCGACGGTCTCACCGACGCGTTCGCCCAATGTGTGCGCCATGCGCTCGGCGGCGGCGCGCGCCGCTATCCGGCGCGGCTCCAGCACGATGATCTTTTTCGTTCCAACCCAATCCGCGTCCAGCAGCGCCAGCGGCACGCGCGTGGTCTTGCCCGCACCGGGCGGCGCGACCAGCACGGCGGTGCTGCTGCGTGCGAGCGTCGATGTCAGTTGATCGAGAACCGCATCGATGGGAAGAGGTGTGGAGAAGTTCATGCTGTTTCTATAATGCGTCATGGCCGGGCTTGTCCCGGCCATCCACGTCTTGCTGCGCATTTAGTCCGTCGGCATTTGCAAAAATTTCTGCGTCGTCCCCGCGAAGGCGGGGCCCATGCTCCCAACGTGATCGTTCAGCGTTGATGGCCGATGCGTTCGAAGCACGCAACGATAACACTGTGAATTCAGGGGTTATGGGTCCCCGCCTTCGCGGGGACGACATCGAAAATGAAACGCAAGGATCTTTTAAGAGAGCAGCGTTCAAACCGCCCCGCGCCCGACGCTCTCATAGGTGAAGCCCAATTCTTCCATCTCGTCGCGGCGATAGATATTGCGCAGGTCGATCATCACGGGCGTCGCCATCTCACGCTTCAGCCGCTTCAGATCGAGGGCGCGAAACTGCCGCCACTCGGTGACGATCACCAGCGCATCGGCATCCTTGGCGACCGCATAAGGATCTTCGCAGTACGTGATATCCGGCAGTTCGGTCTTGGCCTGTTCCATGCCCGCCGGATCGTAGGCGCGCACCTTCGCGCCAAGGTCGAGCAGTCCGGTGACCAGCGGGATCGACGGAGCCTCGCGCATGTCGTCGGTGTCCGGCTTGAAGGTGAGACCCAGCAAACCGATGGTCTTGCCGCGCAGATTACCGCCGAGCGCGTTGGAAACCTTGCGCGCCATTGCACGCTTGCGATTGTCGTTGACCGCGAGCACGGCTTCGACGATGCGCAGCGGCACATCGTGATCCAGCGCGGTCTTCACCAGCGCGCGGGTGTCCTTCGGAAAGCACGAGCCGCCGAAACCGGGACCAGCGTTGAGAAACTTCGGACCGATGCGATTGTCGAGCCCGATGCCGCGCGCAACCTCCTGCACATCGGCGCCGACCTTCTCCGACAGATCCGCCATTTCGTTGATGAAGGTGATCTTGGTCGCGAGAAATGCGTTGGCGGCGTACTTGATCAGCTCCGCCGTCCGCCGCTCGGTGTACATGATCGGCGCCTGATTGAGATACAGCGGGCGATAGACCTCGCCGAGAACCTTGCGCGCACGCTCGTCCGACGTTCCGACCACGATGCGGTCCGGATGCTTGAAGTCGCGGATCGCCGCACCCTCGCGCAGGAATTCAGGATTGGACGCGACGGCGACGTCGGCCTGTGGATTGGTTTCGCGGATGATGCGCTCGACCTCGTCGCCGGTGCCGACCGGCACCGTAGATTTGGTCACGACCACCGTGAAGCCCTGCAGAGCCTTGGCGATCTCGCGGGCCGCAGCATGCACATAGGTCAGGTCGGCGTGGCCGTCGCCGCGCCGCGACGGCGTGCCGACCGCGATGAACACGGCGTCCGCCTCACCGACCGGGCCGGCCAGATCGGTGGTGAAATCGAGCCGCCCGGCGCTCACGGAGGCGGCCACCAGCCGGTCCAGATCGGGCTCGAAAATCGGAATTTCGCCGCGGTTAAGGGCGGCGATCTTGCCGGCATCGGTATCGACGCAGGTCACGCGATGGCCGAAATCCGCGAAACAGGCCCCGGACACCAGCCCCACATAGCCTGTGCCGATCATGGCAATCCGCATGTATTTACCCACCCAGGACGCAAATTAACGATGTTGTTGTCGCGGGGGCTTTTAGCGCAATTCCGCGTGAAGTGGGCACAACATTTGTATGAATAAAGGAGAAAGAAACCCATGCGCCCCATGATGGCGCGCAGTTGGACCGAAACGAGACACGATGAGCAACAACGGCACATCCGGCGCGCTCCTGTCCCCCGCCTCCGAGCGGATCGACTGGGTCGACTATGCCAAGGGCATCTGCATCATCATGGTGGTGATGATGCATTCGACGCTGGGCGTCGAGGCGGCCGCAGGCAAGCAGGGTTTCATGCACCTGTTCGTCGAGTTCGCAAAGCCGTTCCGGATGCCGGATTTCTTCCTGATTTCAGGGCTGTTCCTGGCACGGGTGATCGACCGCGACTGGCGCACCTATCTGGACCGCAAGGTGGTCCATTTCGCCTACTTCTACGTGCTGTGGGTCACCATCCAGTTCGGCTTCAAGGCCCCCGGCTTCGCCGCCGAGCAGGGCTGGAGCCATGTCGGTGTCATGTATCTGCAATCTTTCATCGAGCCGTTCGGCACGCTGTGGTTCATCTACCTGCTACCGGTGTTCTTCGTGGTGACCAAAGCCACGCTGCGCATCCCCGCAGCGCTGATCTGGCTGATCGCCGCATTGCTTGAGGCCGCGCATATCGCCACCGGCTGGACCGTGATCGACGAATTCGCCGCGCGCTTCGTCTATTTCTATTCCGGCTACCTGTTCGCGAACTATGTATTCGCGCTGGCCGATCGTGCACGCGACAAGCCAAGCCTCGCACTGGCCGGCCTTGCGGCATGGGCGCTGATCAATGGCGTTCTGGTGTTCGCAGGCTTCGGCGACCGCCCGGTGATTTCGCTGGCGCTCGGATTTGCCGGCGCCTGCGCCGTCATCGTCACCGGCACATTGCTCGCCCGCGCCAACTGGCTCGGCTTCCTGCGTTACTTCGGCGAACACTCCATCGTGATCTATCTGGCGTTCTTCCTGCCGATGGCAATCACGCGCGTTGTGTTGCTGAAGACGGGCATCATTGCGGACATCGGCATGATCTCGCTGATCGACACCATCGCGGGCGTGCTCGGCGCGCTTTTGATGTGGTGGGGCGCGAAACGCGCTGGGCTCAACTTCCTGTTCGAACGGCCCGCCATGTTCTGGATCGCGCCGAAGCAAAAGCGCCCGGCCCTGCAGGCGGCGGAATAAATCCACGATGTCGTCCCCGCGAAGGCGGGGACCCATACTCCCTGAGCGAGCGGTTCCTGAAGCGATTCTCATAGTGTTCTGTGGCTATGGGTCCCCGCTTTCGCGGGGACGACGCAGGTTTTGGACTGCCCTCGCCAAGAATCCAGTGTGCATCTACCTTCCAAAGGGGTGTTATTCGCAGCCAAAATCCTTAAGTTGCGGCCATGCCGAAAAAGCCCGCATCCCCCGCGAAATCACCCGCCGCGAAACCCGCCGCTGTCAAAGAGCCCGCCGCCAAAACTGCGGCGACGACGGCTCCTGCGGCCAACGCCCCCGCCAAGGGCGACCACGTCTTTCTGGTGGACGGCTCGGGCTACATCTTCCGCGCCTACCACGCGCTGCCGCCGCTGAACCGCAAGTCCGACGGCCTGCAGGTCAACGCCGTGCTCGGCTTCTGCAACATGCTGTGGAAGCTGATGCGCGACATGCCGCCGGACAACCGGCCAACCCACCTCGCCATCATCTTCGACAAGTCCGAGGTCACGTTCCGCAACGAACTCTATCCCGAGTACAAGGCGCAGCGGCCGCCCGCGCCCGATGACCTCATTCCGCAGTTCGCGCTGATCCGCGAGGCAGTGCGCGCGTTCGATCTGCCGTGCCTCGAACAGTCCGGCTTCGAGGCCGACGACCTGATCGCCACTTATGTGCGCGAAGCCTGCGAACGCGGCGCGACCGCAACCATCGTCTCCAGCGACAAGGATCTGATGCAGCTCGTGACCGATTGCGTGTCGATGTACGACACCATGAAGGATCGCCGCATCGGCATTCCCGAAGTGATCGAGAAATTCGGCGTACCACCCGAAAAAGTGGTCGAGGTGCAGGCGCTGGCGGGTGACTCGGTTGACAACGTGCCAGGCGTGCCGGGGATCGGCATCAAGACCGCGGCGCAGCTCATCACCGAATACGGCGACCTCGAAACGCTGCTCAAGCGCGCCCCAGAGATCAAGCAGCCGAAACGGCGCGAGGCGCTGATCGAGCACGCCGAGAAGGCGCGCATCTCGAAGAAACTCGTTCAACTCGACGACCGTGTGCCGCTCGATGTGCCGCTGGATGATCTCGCCGTGCACGAACCGGATTCACGCAAGCTGATCTCATTTCTCAAGGCGATGGAATTCTCGACGCTGACGCGTCGCGTCGCCGAGTATGCGCAGATCGATCCGTCGGATGTCGAAGCCGATGCCGGCATGAAGAGCGCGTTCGCACCCGCCGATGTCGCGGCTTCATCACCGGCCACACTGCCGCTGGGCGGCGAGCCTGACCTGTTTGCCAAAGGGACATCGGGCGGAACGTCCAACGCCGGCCAGTGGGCGGGATCGACGCCGCAGCCGAAGCAATCCGCAACCAATGGCGCGGGACCTCAGACGCCAAAGGCGCTGGCCGATGCCCGCGCCGCGGAAGCGCGCAGCGCCAAATTCAATCGCGCCGCCTACGCGACGATCAAAACCCTCGACGAATTGCAGCGGCGGATCGCGCGCGCCTTCGACATCGGCCAGGTTGCCGTGACGGTGGAGACCTCCAGCGCCGACCCGATGCAGGCGGAGATCTGCGGCATCTCGCTGGCCACCGGCGTCGGTGAGGCCTGCTATGTACCGCTGGCGCACACCAAGCCCGGCGACGGCTCGGGACTGTTCGCCGGCGGACTGGCATCGGATCAGATTAAGGCTGCTGACGCGCTCGCCGCGCTCAAGCCGCTGCTGACGGATGTCGGTGTTCTCAAAATCGGCCACGATCTGAAGTTCGATACCGTGGTGCTGGCACAGCACGGCATCGAGATGGCTCCCATCGACGACACCATCCTGATTTCCTACGTGCTCGATGCGGGCCGCGCCAAGCACGATCAGGAGTCGCTGGCCGAGAGCTGGTTCGGCCACAAGGCCATCGGCTTCACAGAGCTGACCGGCACTGGCAAGAACCGCATCGTTTTCGATCAGGTGCAGGTCGACAAGGCCACCGAATACGCCGCCGAGCGCGCCGACATCGTACTGCGGCTCTGGCGCGTGCTGAAGCCGCGCCTGATGGCGTATCGCGTCAACACCGTCTACGAGACGCTGGAGCGCCCGCTGGTGTCCGTGCTCGCGCGCATGGAGCGGCGCGGCATTTCCATCGACAGACAAGTATTGTCGCGTCTGTCCGGCGAGTTCGCGCAGACCGCCGCGCGCGTCGAAGCAGATATTCAGAAAATGGCGGGCGAGCCGATCAATCCGGGTAGCCCGAAGCAACTCGGCGACATCATGTTCGGCAAGATGGGTCTTCCGGGCGGCGCGAAAACCAAAACCGGCGCATGGTCCACCTCCGCGCAGATCCTCGACGAACTGGCGGAGGCCGGACATGAATTTCCGAAACATGTTCTGGAATGGCGGCAGGTCACCAAGCTGAAATCGACCTACACGGATTCACTGCCGGAATACGTCAATCCGCAGACCCATCGCGTGCACACGACCTACGCACTGGCCGCGACTACCACGGGCCGGCTGTCGTCCAACGAGCCGAACCTTCAGAATATTCCGGTGCGCACAGAGGACGGCCGCAAGATCCGCAAGGCCTTCATCGCCGCCAAAGGCTACAAGCTGGTCTCGGCGGACTATTCTCAAATTGAACTGCGGCTGCTGGCCGAGATCGCGGACATTCCGTCGCTGAAGCAGGCGTTCCGGGACAAGCTGGACATTCACGCCATGACCGCGTCGGAAATGTTCGGCGTGCCGATCAAGGACATGCCGAGTGAGGTGCGCCGCCGCGCCAAGGCGATCAACTTCGGCATCATCTACGGCATCTCGGCATTCGGCCTCGCCAACCAGCTCGGCATTCCGCGCGAGGAAGCCGGCGCGTATATCAAGAAATACTTCGAGCGCTTCCCCGGTATCCGCGCCTACATGGATGCGACGCGCGATTTCTGCCGCGAGCATGGCTATGTCGAAACCATCTTCGGCCGCAAATGCCACTACCCGGACATCAAGGCGAGCAATCCGTCGATCCGCTCGTTCAACGAGCGCGCCGCGATCAACGCGCGCCTGCAAGGCTCCGCCGCCGATATCATCCGCCGCGCCATGATCCGGATGGAAGACGCGCTCGCCGAGAAGAAACTGTCAGCACAGATGCTGCTGCAGGTGCACGACGAACTGATTTTCGAAGTGCCGGACGATGAAGTCGCCAAGACCTTGCCGGTGGTCCAGCATGTGATGCAGGACGCGCCGTTTCCGGCGGTGTCGCTGTCGGTGCCGTTGCAGGTCGATGCGCGGGCGGCGAACAACTGGGACGAGGCGCATTAGAGCCTCTGTCACCGTATTATTTGCAAATGTCGTCCCCACGAAGGGCGGGAACCCATAACCACCGAAGGTGGTGAGGATCGTCGAAAGAGCCGTTGGCTTAGAGAGTATGGGTCCCCGCTTTCGCGGGGACGACGTGATCTTCTTTCTTCCCTCTCCCACAAGGGGAGAGAGAAAAGCTCAACCCAGTTTCACCTCAAACCCCTTCGTCACGCCCGGCCGTGCCATCATCGTTGCGTACCAGCGCTTCACGTTGGGGAAATCGGCGAGCGCGACCTTGTGACGCTCGTGCCGCCACGCCCAGCCGAGAATGGCGAAGTCGGCCACCGAGGTTTTGTCCGCGACAAATTCGCGCCCCTCAAGACGCCGGTCCAGCAC
Source organism: Afipia massiliensis (assembly GCF_014203115.1). GTDB lineage: Bacteria > Pseudomonadota > Alphaproteobacteria > Rhizobiales > Xanthobacteraceae > Afipia > Afipia massiliensis. Next base: position 280,292 of record NZ_JACHIJ010000004.1, read on the forward strand.
GGCATAGAGCCTTCGCGTTTCCTTCATGAAGCGCTCGAGGCCGTAGCGGCGGTCCTGCTCGTTCTCGAGTGCGATGAAATGATGCACCTGGCCGGGCATCGGCCCGAAGCCGCCCATCTGCCACATCAGCCATTCCAGCACCGGAATGCGTTCGCCCAGATCCCTGGGCAGGAATTTTCCGGTCTTCTCGCCGAGGTACAGGAGGATCGCGCCAGATTCGAAGATGCTGACCGGCTTGCCGTGCGGACCGTCCGGATCGACGATGGCGGGAATCTTGTTGTTCGGGCTGATCTTGAGGAAGTCCGGCGCGAACTGCTCGTCCTTCGATATGTTGATGGGATGCACCTTGTAGGGCAGGCCCATTTCCTCCAGCGCGATGCTGATCTTGCGGCCGTTCGGCGTATTCCAGGTGTAAAGGTCGATGGTCATTTGCTGCCTTTATTGATCTTGCGCTGTTGACGGTGGGCGATCCGCTGTGGAATGTCCACGCCGCAGAGGATAAATTCCCGCAATTCCCCGTAGCTTGAAGAGATCGCCTTGTCCAAATCAGCGTCCCGCGCCCGCCTTGCCGACATCATCCGCAAACGCTCGTTCGGGCGCGGCGAAATCACGCTGGCGTCCGGCCGCAAGAGCGATTTCTACTTCAACCTGAAGCCCACCATGCTCGATCCGGAAGGCGCCGCTCTTCTTGCGGAACTGTCGCTCGACGCGCTGAAGGACGATCAGGTCGATTACATCGGTGGACTGGAGATGGGCGCGGTGCCGATTGCCGGCGCCATCGCGCAACTGTCGTGGCTCAAGGGGCATCCCATTGCAGCCTTCTTCGTGCGCAAGAAGCCGAAGGAACACGGCGCGCGGCTCGCGGTCGAAGGCCTCGCCAAGGGCGAAAGCCTGAGCGGCAAACGCATCGTTATCGTCGAGGACGTCACCACCACCGGCGGATCCGCGATCAAGGCGGTGGACGCGGTGAAGGACGCCGGCGGCGAGGTCGTGATGGTGTTCACCATGGTCGACCGGGACGAAGGTGCCACCGAAGCGTTCACCGAAGCCGGCATTCCGTTCCGCGCGCTCTACAAGGCGGGCGAATTTCTGAAAGGCTGATGCCGCTCCTCCTCACCACTGAAAATTCTCGGTCGTTCCGGCCAAGCGAGCAAAGCGAGCGCGAGCCGGAATCCATAACCACGGAATAGAGAATGCAGATATCTCCCCGTCCCCACCGACTTCGGGGGTTATTGGTCCCGGCTTTCGCCGGGACGACCGTGAAAAGCATCCTCGCCTGCGTCCTGCTTTTGCTTCTCCCCGCACCCGCGTTTGCCGCCGAAGGACTGGACGGCGCGAAGCTGTCGATCCTGTGGGCGCTGCCGTTCGTCGGCATCCTTTTGTGTATCGCCACAGGTCCGGTGTTCTATCCTCACGTCTGGGAGCATCACTATGGCAAGTTTACCGCGTTCTGGGCGGCGCTGATCGTCATCCCGCTGTTCGCGACCGTCGACGTGTCCACTGTGACGACCACGCTCGCGCACACCGCGCTGCTGGAATACATGCCGTTCATCCTGCTGCTGCTGGCGCTGTTTGTGGTGGCCGGCGGCATCTATCTCGAAGGCAACCTGCGCGACAGCGTCTTCACCAACACCGTGCTGCTCGCGGTCGGTTCGGTGATGGCCAGCATCGTCGGCACCACGGGTGCTGCGATGATCCTGATCCGCCCGCTGATCCGCTGCAACGACAGCCGCAGATATAACGCGCACGTCGTGGTGTTCTTCATCTTCCTCGTCGCCAATATCGGCGGCGCGTTGTCCCCGCTTGGCGATCCGCCACTGTTCATCGGCTTCCTCAAGGGCGTCGATTTCTTCTGGACCACGAAGTACCTCTGGCAGGAAACGCTGTTCGTGGGCGGCGTTGTGCTGACGGTCTTCATGGTGATCGATCTTTACATGCACCACCGCGAGGGCCGTTTCTCGAAGAAGAAAGATCCGACACCCGACTCACCGCTCAAGCTGCACGGCAAAATCAACCTCGCGCTGATTGCGGTCGTCATCGCCGCCATCCTGATGAGCGCGCAGTGGAAGCCCGGCATTGCCTTCAACGTCGCGGGCGTCGAACTGCGAATTCAGGACCTGCTGCGCGATGCTATCTTCGTTGTGGTGGTGTTCGCATCGCTTGCGTGGACCAGGAAATCGGATCGCGAGGCCAACGGGTTTTCGTGGGGACCGATCCAGGAAGTGGCGATCCTGTTCGCCGGCATCTTCATCTGCATCGTGCCGGTGATGGCGATGTTGCAGGCGGGCGCGCAGGGGCCGTTCGCCGCCCTGCTCGGTCTCGTCACCAATGCCGACGGCAGCAACAACGCCGCCGCCTATTTCTGGCTGACCGGCATCCTGTCGTCGTTCCTCGACAACGCGCCGACTTACCTCGTGTTCTTCCAGCTCGCGGGCGGCGATCCGCAGGTGCTGATGGGAGCGAAGGCCGCGACGCTGGCCGCGATCTCGTCCGGCGCGGTCTACATGGGCGCCAACACCTATATCGGCAACGCACCGAACTTCATGGTCTACGCCATCGCGCGGCAGGCCGGGGTGAAGATGCCGAGCTTCTTCGGCTACATGGTCTGGTCGATGCTGGTGCTGGTTCCGACCTTCGTACTGACGACGTTCCTGTTCTTCAAGCCGTAGGCGCGCCTCGGCTTCGGACATGACGAAGAAATCCGCTGGCGGAGAAGTCCTGATGAAAGTTGCGGTAATGGGAGCCGGAGCGGTCGGCTGCTACTTCGGCGCGATGCTGGCGCGGGCCGGGCACGACGTAACCCTGATCGCGCGGCCGCAACATGTCGAAGCCATCAGGCAGCATGGCCTGATGTTCGAGAGCCGCAGCTTCAACGGCGCAATTCCGGTGCAGGCCACAACCGAGGCTTCCGGCGTCGACGACGCAGACATCGTGCTGTTCTGCGTGAAGTCGGCAGACACCGAATCCGCTGGACAGTCGATCGCTCCCTTCCTGAAGCCGAACGCGACGGTCCTCTGTCTTCAGAACGGCGTGGACAATGCCGAGCGGCTGCAGGCAACAATCCGGCAAATCGCGGTTCCCGCCGTTGTTTACGTCGCCACCGAGATGGCGGGCCCGGGCCATGTCAAACACCACGGGCGCGGCGAGCTGATTGTCGGCGCCTCACCGGCTAGCGCGGACATCGCGCGGCAGTTCAGCGACGCTGCGATACCGACAACGGTCTCGGACAACGTGATCAGCGAGCTGTGGGTCAAGCTGATCACGAACTGCGCCTACAATGCCCTGTCGGCGGTTGCGGATCTGCCTTACGGGCCGTTGCTCAAGGTCGAGGGTGTCACCGGCGTGATGCACAATGTCATCGACGAATGCACCGCCGTCGCACGGGCGCTCAATATCCCGCTTCCCGAAACTCTGCGCGATGCGACGCTGGCGCTCGCTGCCGCGATGCCGGCGCAGCATTCCTCCACCGCCCAGGATCTGGCGCGCGGCAAACTCACCGAGATCGACTATCTGAACGGGTACGTGGTGAAAAAGGGAAAAGAGCTCGGCATCGCGACGCCTACCAATCTCACGTTGCACGTCATGGTCAAGTTGCGCGAAGCGCACCTGCAACATTCGCATTCCTAACCTCGCGTTTACCATCGCGTCTTAAGGTCATTGACGCTGCGGCATAAGCCTGCCGCGGGTGTCAGCGTTGCGTGAGTGGGGCCGTCGGTGTTGCGTAAACAGTTGCGTACTTCGCGCGTGCGGCGCCGCATGACGCTTGTTCTCACCCTCATGCTGGCGATGCCCGTGGCGCTTGCGCCACGCGCGGCGTCCGCAGGCATTTTCGATTTCCTGTTCGGCGGCGACAAGCCGGAGCGGCAAGCGCCGAAGCAGGCGCCAAGCAATGCCTTCGCCGATCCGTTCGGCCTGTTCAATTCCGATCCAGCACCCGCGCCGTCGGCTTCATCCGGCGGACGCTTCACCACCTATTGCGTGCGGAGCTGCGACGGCCGGTATTTTCCGCTGACCTCGCGCGGCGGCGGCACGCCCGCGCAGATGTGCCAGTCGTTCTGCCCAGCCAGCCAGACCAAGGTGTTCTCCGGCAACAGCATCGATTATGCAGTCGGCAACATGGGCGAGCGCTATGTCGATACGCCGAATGCCTTTGCCTACCGCAAGGCGCTGAAGGCGGACTGCACCTGCAACGGCCGCGACCCGGCGGGCCTCGCGCCGGTCGACCTGTCGCTCGACACCACGCTGCGCCCCGGCGACATCGTTGCAACTTCGGACGGGCTTGTCGCTTATTCCGGCACGACTTCCGCCAACGGCCAGACCGCCCAGTTCACGCCGGTCAACAACTATCCGGGCCTGACGCCGGCGCTGCGCGCGCGGCTTGGCGAGATGAAGGTCGCGCCGGTGGCCGCCGAACTTCCTGAGGATACCTATTCGTCGCAGGACATCACCGGATCGCTCGCGCAGCCCGAAGCGCCGCAGGCCGCCGTTGTGCCGTCGCCGAAGATCGCCGCGCCGAAACCCCGCGCGCGGATGTAATACGAGAAACGAATCGCGAACGCCTCAGCTGTCGTCCCCGCGTAAGCGGGGACCCATAACCACCGGCCTCGTGTTGTGGGGACGATGTCGAGGCAAACATCCCTTAAGATTTGAGAATTCAGCGAGTATGGATCCCCGCTTTCGCGGGGGCGACACAGCAGATAAACGCAATCGCTGAGACTGTAAGTCGATGAGACTCTTCACCGCCCGACGATGACGCCGATCACGTTCGGTGCGGCGAGATATTTTTCTTCCATCTCCATGCGCGCCCGCGCCTTGATCTCCGGCGTCAGCAGGCCGCGATGTTCGGCCAGGATCATCCAGCAATAGCCCCACCAGTCGGTCAGGATGCCGGTGTCGTCGATCAGATCGTAGCCGTGCTCCGCGGCGAAGATCCGCGCGCGCGCCTCGTCCAGTGAATCGAGGAATTCATGATCCTTCAGCGAGAACAGGTCGTCGCTGAAATCGTCGGTGGTGTAGCCCCATACCGACATGCAGACCGCATTGAACTCGCGGTCGATATGATCGTCGTCCACCAGCCGCGTCCGGGCGGCGGTATGGAGACGGGAGAGCGTCCGGGCGAAGTCCGCGATGCGCGTCAGCGCCGTGTTGTCGAAAGCGATATTGGACATGTAGTCCTCAAGACCAATGACAGACCCTAGATGTGGTGGCGCAACGCGCCGAATCACAATGATATATCAATGACTTGCTAAAGTGTTCTTAATTTGTTCTGAATGCAAGACGAAGCAGCCGGGCCCAAACTGCTACTGCCGCGTCTCCGCGCGCGGCGAGGAATGGTGATGCGCGATCATCCATTTGCCCTCGCGTCTGACCACCAGCATGGTGAAGCGCGACGGCCGCGGCGTATCGTTCTCCGCCGCCCGGCTAAACGTATAGAGGCCGGTGCCGACCACAGCGTCGTCGTTGAGCACAATCGTATAGCGCTCGGTGATGACGTTCTTTCGTCCGCTGCCCGGCAGCGCCTCGAAGTATTTCTGAAGCCCTTCGGTTCCTTTCGAAACGATCGGGCTGGTGGTGCCGAGCAAAATGGCATCCGGCGTGTAAAGCTTCACCAGCGCATCGCGGTCGTTGGCACTGTAGGTTGCCGACCAGCGGTCGATCACCGCATTCGCCTCCTCAGCCGGGCCGGCAATGACCAAGCCCGGAGCCATGATCACCAGTATTGCGAAGAGTACGCGCGCGAAAGCCATCATCCTGACCTCCCTGTTCGACATACCGCGTCAATCTAGCACAGGCGGTGACGGGCGGCATCCACGCGCATAACCGCCATTACCTCGCACGTCATTGAATTCAGCGCCGGTCCTGCGCACAGTTCGACCCGCATGTGGGAGCCATCGATGCTTGAGAAGACGCCTGAGACACACGTGAACGATACCGCCCATCCGTTCGACCGCGCCACGCAGGTCACCGCCGTGGACGGCCGCTGGCGCGGCACTGCCAGTGAAGACTATTTCGCGTTTGTCGGTCTGTTCGGCGGCGCCACCGCCGCGACCATGCTGCGCGCGATCATGGTGCAGCCGGAACGGATCGGCGATCCGCTGTCGGTCACCGTGAATCTGTGCGCGCCGGTGGCCGCTGGCGGCTTCGATCTCAGCGTCCGGCTGATGAAGGCGACCCGCTCGACGCAGCACTGGATGGTCGAACTGTTGCAAGACGGTGAGGTCGCGGCCTTCATAACTGCTGTGTTCGCGGTTCGCCGCCCCTCATGGTCACATCAGTCAGCGACGATGCCGGAGGCCCCTGCGTTCGACACTATCAAACCGTTACCGGACAGCGGCATCGCAAATTGGGTGCGGCAGTATCAGTTTCGCTTCGTGGAGGGGATGCCAAGTTACAACAAGACACCGCACGATGTGCCGGCGAGCGCCTATTCCAGGATGTGGCTCAGCGACACCACGCCCCGGCAGATCGATTTCCTGTCGCTGCTGTCGATGTCCGACACCTTCTTCGCGCGCATTTTCCATGTTCGCGGCACGATCGTGCCGATCGGCACTGTGTCGATGACGACAGCATTTCATGCCGACGCCGCCGATCTGGCCGCCGAGGACATCACGATGGTGCTCGGCGCCGCCGACGCAAATGTCTTTCACAAGAGCTTCGCCGACCAGATCGGCCAGTTGTGGAGCCCGAGCGGACGCCTGCTCGCGACCACCTCGCAGGCCGTGTATTTCAAGGCTTAGAAGTCCGTCCCGTCTGCCGATGAGGGACGAATTGCCGCAGCGTGCCGCGGCGACAATCTGACTGTCACATTACGCGTGCATGGTCCGGCCACCTGCTCGCGATCCGGCATTTGTGACTGCGGTCCCACCGCGATTTCCGGTTCTGACGGGCACGCTCACCAGCCCAACCGGAGATTTTCCATGATCCAGAAATTGTCCCATCGTCTCGCGACGGTTGCCGTCGCCGTCGCAGCATCCATGGTTGCCTTCACCGCGCACGCCGAAATCGACAACAGCTCGCTGTCCGCGCCGGGCTTCCGTCCGCATGTGCGCACCTTCGGTCTGGTCTACACGCTGCCCAAAGACGTGAACGACACCCTCGACCTGACCACCAAGGGCATGCTGCGCGAAAAGCTGCTCAACGCAAAGCTCGAAGACGAGGCCGCACGGCACAACATTCCGCACGTGACGGTGGTGCATATCCACAACGCCGACGCCACCACGCCTGACAAAATGCTGAAGGCGCTGCCCAAGCTGCCGGGCGTTCTCAACGTCACCCTGAAGAAGTTCTACACCACCGAAGCCGCCAAGGGCGCTGGTCAGCCGTGGTGGCTCGATCTCGGCATCGTCAAGGAAGGTGCGGACTTTGAAGCCATGATGGCGTTCAACACCACCGCCACCGCCGCGCTCGCGCCGCTGCGCGACGGCCCGCTGCCGCGCTGCACGGGACCGGTTTACGCCGCCATGAGCGACGCCGCCAAGGACCTTGTGAAGACGGTCGGCGTCAGCGGCGTCAACGTGGTGAAGGACGGCAAGGAGCTGCGCTCGCACAATCCGCACAACACGATGGTCTACAGCAACGTGAAATTCTCGCCGGACCTGCAGAAGGACATGGATCAAACCGCAACCGAGTTCAACCAGATCCTGCCCGACGGCATCCCGGTCTCGTTCAAGACCATCTCCATTGTCGAGCTGGGCTTTGCCGGAAACGTGCTGCGCGAAGTCTACCGCATCGACCTTCAGAACGGTGCGATCCTGAACGTCGCCAGCGGCAAAACCACGGGCACCACCACCGCGACCGCGCGCTGAGTTTCAGGCGTCTCGACACGTCTCGCAAATAGTAAGGGCGGCTCGATGAGCCGCCCTTTCCAATTCAAGCAACGTCCGGTCAGCGCGGATAGACCGGCGCGCAAACCGTCTGTCCACCGGCAAGGCGCTCGACGGTAACGTAAAACCGCCTTGAGCCGCGCGGCGGTGAGCACCTCGGACGGTGTTCCCTGCGCGACGATCACCCCGTCCTGCATCAGCGCGACCTGGCTCGCCACGGCAAAGGCCTGATCGGGATCGTGGGTCGAGAGAATGACGCCGGTGCCGCGCGCCGCAAGCTTGCGGATTTCCGCCAGCACCGCGACCTGATTGCCGAAGTCGAGGCTCGCTGTCGGTTCATCCATCACAATCAGGCGGGCGGCCTGCGCCATCGCCCGCGCCACGATCACCAGCTGGCGCTGCCCGCCCGACAGCGTCGTCACCTCGCGCGCCGCCAGCTCGGCAATGCCAAGTTCGGCAAGTGACTCCTGCGCGATGGTCCTGTCTTCAACTGTCGGCGCAGCGAACACGCCGCGATGCGCAACGCGGCCCATCAGAACCAGATCGGACACTGTGTAGGGAAACGCCGTGTCCTGCGCCTGCGGCACATAGGCGATGCGGCGCGCGATTTCCGCGCGCGGCAAACCGGCCAGCGCATCGCCGCCGAGCGTAACGCCGCCGCCCTGCGGCCGCAGCAGGCCAAGCAGCGTCTTGAACAGCGTGGTCTTGCCGCACCCGTTCGGCCCCAGCAGACACAGCACTTCGCCGACCTCAATGCTCAGATTCAGACCAGTCCCCACCGGCCGCTCGGGATACCCGAATGCGAGATCGTGGGCTGTGAGGCGCATCACATCGGGGTGAAGAATGCTGATATCGGCATTGGCATCGGCATCGATTGCGGCCAGACCAACTTCGGCGAATTCGGCCACGCCCACCGCGATCTGACGGCGATCGGCACCGTGGTGAACCGCGCGGCCCGGGCGCAGGCCGCCGCGAAAGCCGGCGAGATTCTTGTGACCGGCGCGGTGCGCGACCGCGTCGGCGACATGGTGTCCGGCGACGGAAATAATTATGCGCTGAAAGGCTTCCAGCAGCCGGTGAGGCTTTTCTCCGCCTGAAAGGCAACGCGCGATCCAACAAAAAGGGCGGCCCGATGAGCCGCCCTTTCTGATTCACATATGCTAGTCGAAGCGATCACTCCGCCGCGAGCTTGACCTCGGGGGCGGCGGCGCGGACTTCCGCGTCGACCTGCTTTTCGAACTGTTCGAAATTCTTCTGGAACATGCCGACCAGCGCACGTGCGGTCTTGTCGAACTCGGCCTTGTCCTTCCAGGTGTTGACCGGGTCGAGAATGTCGCTCGGCACGCCGTCCAGCGCCGTCGGCACCGCGAAGCCGAAATACTTGTCGGTGCGGAACTGGGCGTTGCGCAGCGAACCGTTCAGCGCCGCGGTCAGCAGCGCGCGGGTCACCTTGATCGGCATGCGGCTGCCGGTGCCGTACTTGCCGCCGGTCCAGCCGGTGTTGACCACCCAGCAATCGACGTTGTGCTTGGCGATCAGCTCTTTCAGCAGCTTGCCGTATTCGGCCGGATCGCGCGGCAGGAACGGCGAGCCGAAGCAGGCCGAGAATTCCGGCACCGGCTCGTTGCCGAGACCGCGCTCGGTGCCCGCGACCTTCGCGGTATAGCCCGACAGGAAGTGATACATCGCCTGCGCCGGCGTCAGCTTGGCGATCGGCGGCATCACGCCGAACGCGTCGGCGGCGAGCATCACCAGATTCTTCGGATGACCGGCGCGGCCGGTCAGCGACGCGTTCGGGATCGCCTCCAGCGGATACGCCGAACGGGTGTTCTCGGTCTTGGAGCCGTCGTCGAAATCAGGCTCGCGCGTGACCGGATCGAGCACGACGTTCTCGAGCACGGCACCGAAACAGATGCTGGCGTCATAGATCGCCGGTTCTGCTTCGCGCGACAGCTTGATGGTCTTGGCGTAGCAGCCGCCTTCGAAATTGAAGATGCCATCGGGACCCCAGCCCGTCTCATCGTCGCCGATCAGCGTGCGGTTGGGATCGGCCGAGAGCGTGGTCTTTCCGGTGCCGGAGAGGCCGAAGAAAATCGCGCTGTCACCGTTCGGGCCGACATTGGCCGAGCAGTGCATCGGCATCACGCCCTGCGCGGGCAGGAAGTAGTTCAGCGTCGTGAACACCGACTTCTTCATTTCACCGGCGTACTGGCTGCCCGCGATCAGCACGATCTTGCGGGTAAAATCGATCGCGACGACGTTCTCGGACTTGCAGCCATGACGCTTCGGATCGGCGCGGAAGCTCGGCAGATCGACGATGGTCAGTTCAGGCGCAAAGCTCGCAAGCTCGGCCATCTCGGGACGGCGCAGCAGCGTGCGGATGAACAGCGAGTGCCACGCCATTTCGGTGAACACGCGCGTCTTGATCTGGAATTTCGGATCGGCGCCGCCGTAGAGATCCTGCGCGAACAGGCTCTTGCCTTCGCAATGCTTGAGGAAATCCTGATACAGCGCTTCGAACTGTTCGGAGGTGATCGACTGGTTGCCGCCCCACCACATGGTCTTGTCGGTCAGCGCGTCGCGCACCGTGAACTTGTCTTTCGGGGAGCGGCCGGTGAACACGCCGGTCTCTGCGACAAGCGCACCGCCGGCTGATAGTTCGGCTTCATTGTTGCGCAGCGAATGCTCATAAAGCGGCGCGGTGCCGAGATTCCAGTTCACCTGTTTGAGATTTTTAAAACCGAATTTATCGGTGCCGAAAGCACCGTTGCGCACACCCGTCTCTTGCACTTTCAGAATCTCCCACAAAGACCGCGTATCGTTTCGCGCGGCTTATCGCCAAACGCCCCTGTCGCGGATGCCGGGGATCATAGCTCCCGGGCCTCAATCCGGCGACTTATTAGTGGGCAACGCCCGGCTTGCCAAGTCGATCCGTCATAAAGCGGTAAAGATCGCCGGGACCGGCGAAAACAGGTTGGATTTCACTGGCTTGGCTGCCCCCTTTGCGTGGCCCGGCCATCACCCCTAGGCTTGCCGCAGCGCAGCACTGGCGGACGGCGCGGCGCGATGCCGCTGGAGGGCGACCTTGTTCCCGTCGCCGCGCGTCGATGTAATCAGGCCATAACTGCGCGTGTTCGCGCGCGGGAACGGCAGCACGGGGAGCGTCTGATGCGCAAGTGTTTGAGCATTGTGTCGAGCGTTATGATGTTGGCGATGGCAGGGATGGCCCACGCCCAAGAGAAGAAAGTGATTGCAACGCCGGATGCGCCGCCAGCGATCGGGCCGTATTCGCAGGCCATTCGCGCCGGCAAGACCGTGTATCTGGCCGGACAGGTTTCGATCGATCCGAAGACCAAGCAGTTCGTCAACGGCACCATCGAAGAACAGACCAAAATGGCGCTCGACAATCTGAAAGCCGTGCTCGCGGCCGACGGCCTGACGATGGATCACGTCGTCTCGACCGGCGTGTTTCTGAAAGACCTGAACGAGTTCGGAAAGATGAACGGGGTCTATGGCACGTATTTCAAGAATGCGCCGCCAGCCCGCGCCACAGTCGAGGTCGCGCGGCTGCCGCTGGATGCGCGTGTCGAAATTTCCGCCATCGCCGTGCATCCGTAGCCGACTGCTGCACCGCTCGGGCAGGCTTCTTGTTACACGCCTGCCCGCGCCCGGTCGGCCAGGGTCTTCAGGGCTTGCCGCAATGCGCCCGGCGTGACGATCCGCTCGGGAAAATCGAGCCGAAGCGTGCGCCGGTCGTCCTGCAGGTCGAGGCCCTGCGGATCACAGCCGGTGCAGCGCCAAGAACTTTCTCGAGTGCCTTCCGTGGCGCCAAGCAATTTCGCGTAAAGATTCATCGTGTCCGTGTGATCCGCATTCATGTGCGCGACGATATCCGGCTCGGCTTCAAGGAGCGCCTCCGCGCCGGCCAGATCGGTGAGGAAATCGCGCGGCGCGAGATCGACGATGCGGCCGAACCCCGCCACCAGATGCACGCCGCATGGCCTGATCCGGAAAAACGAAAAATCGCGAAAGCCCGCGAAGTCCTCGGCTGACGGATGCGCCGCGAGATAGCGCCGCTTCAGGAGTTCAGCATCGTCCTTTGCTTCTTCGGCGGTCCCCGCGAGCATGATGCGCGCACCCTCCAGCGGATCGCCCGGCGCGCGTTCGTCCAGCATCAGCGAGACGCGCGGATCGTTCAGGATATTTTTGGTGTGAACCGCCAGCCGCGAGATCAGCAGGATCGGCATTCCATCCGGCAGCGAGGCGATGGCGACCAGCGAGCAATAGGGATCTCCACTCTGCGGCATAAGCGTCGCCAGCGCCCCCTGACGGGAGCGCGCGAGCAGCGAGCGGGTCAGGTCAGCCGGTTTGACGGTAGCGGAGGGGTCCATTTATCTTCCTGATTTCATTGGTTAACGGGCTTTTTTACGCCAAAAAGGGTTATAACCCGGAACAATCGCCTTATATAACCGTCAAGTTCCAGTCGGTATCCGGATCAGGAACTCGGTCACATTTCAGCCCAGCTTGCATTGCTCGTTGGCATGCGGACCACCGCCTTATTTCACGGCATCCGATTTGCCGGTCAGTACGCCCACAACACTCGATTTGGAAAGCAGGCTCATGCCCACAATCGCCCTGGTCGATGACGACCGCAACATTCTCACGTCGGTCTCGATCGCGCTGGAAGCCGAAGGCTACCGGATCATGACCTATACGGATGGCGCGTCGGCTCTCGACGGGTTCAAGACGAGCCCGCCGGATCTCGCGATCCTCGACATCAAGATGCCGCGCATGGACGGCATGGAAACGCTGCGCCGCCTGCGCCAGAAGTCCGATCTGCCGGTGATCTTTCTCACCTCGAAGGATGAGGAAATCGACGAACTGTTCGGCCTGAAAATGGGTGCGGACGATTTCATCCGCAAACCGTTCTCGCAGCGCCTGCTAGTCGAGCGCGTCAAGGCCGTGCTGCGGCGCGCAGTGCCGAAAGATCCGGCCGCCGCGCCGAAGGAACTGGACGCCAAGGCGCTGGAGCGCGGCCTGCTGCGCATGGACCCGGAACGTCACACCTGCACCTGGAAGAACGAGCCGGTGACGCTGACGGTCACCGAGTTCCTGATCCTGCAGGCGCTGGCCACCCGCCCCGGCGTGGTGAAAAGCCGCAATGCGCTGATGGACGCGGCCTATGACGATCAGGTCTATGTCGATGACCGGACCATCGACAGCCACATCAAGCGCCTGCGCAAGAAGTTCAAGGCGGCCGACGACGATTTCGAGATGATCGAAACCTTGTACGGCGTCGGTTACCGGTTCAAGGAAACCTGACCGTTCGGCATGCGCCACGGTCTAGGGCCCGACGGGTCACCCGCATGCCGGTTGGTGCTATAAGAAGCCGACCGCGAACCAACAATCGGGCGTTTAGCCATTGCTTGATCGAACGCAACACGATCACGACGACGATGCCGACGTTGGCGCACCGCCGCTCGCTCCGGTCACCGATGCGCCGTCCGCATCGGACGCCGGAACCGCGAGGCGGGGCTGGAGCAGCCCTGTCGAACTGGTCAGGCGCGCCGGGCGCTATCTCGCCGCACTGACGTTTTCGAGCCTCACGCGCCGCATCGTCGTCCTCAACCTGATCGGCCTGTTCGCGATGCTGGCGGGCATCCTGTATCTGTCGCAGTTCCGCGCCGGACTGATCGACGCGCGCGCGCAGAGCTTGCTGGTGCAGGCCGAAATCATTGCGGGTGCAATCGCGGCCTCGGCCACCGTCGAGACCAACGCCATCACCGTCGATCCAGAACGGCTGCTCGATCTGAAGCCCGGCGAGACCTACGGCCCAAGCGATGAAATCCTCAGCAACATCGACTTCCCGATCAATCCCGAGCGCGTCGCGCCGGTGCTGCGGCGGCTGATCTCGCCGACCAAGACCCGCGCGCGGATTTACGATCGCGACGGCGTGCTCACCCTCGACAGCCGTAATCTTTACGGCCGCGGCGATGTGATGCGCTTCGAACTGGCGCCGCCCAACGCCGAAAAGCCGGGCTTCGCCGAAAGAACCATGATCGCGATCCGCACCTGGCTCAATCGCGGCGACCTGCCACCGTATCGCGAACTGGGACCGGAGAACGGCAACGGCTATCAGGAAGTCCAGCAGGCGCTGGACGGCCGCAAGGCCAGCATGGTGCGGATCAACGACCGCGGCGAAGTCATCGTGTCGGTGTCGGTGCCGGTGCAGCGTTTCCGCGCGGTCCACGGCGCGCTGATGCTGTCGACCCAGGGCGACGACATCGACCAGATGGTGACCGCCGAGCGGCTCGCGATCCTCAAGGTGTTCGGCATCGCGTCGGGCGTGATGATCCTGCTGTCGCTGCTGCTCGCAAGCACCATCGCCGGCCCGATGCGCCGCCTCGCCGACAGCGCCGAGCGGGTCCGCCGCCGCACCAAGACCCGCGTGGAAATTCCGGACTTCTCGTCGCGCGGCGACGAGATCGGCCATCTGTCGCGCGCGCTGCGTGACATGACCGGCGCGCTCTACAACCGCATCGAAGGCATCGAGCGCTTCGCCGCCGACGTCGCGCATGAACTGAAGAACCCGCTGACGTCGATGCGCTCCGCCGTCGAGACGCTGCCGCTGGCGCGATCCGACGACAGCCGTTCGCGGCTACTGGCCGTCATCGAACACGACGTGCGCAGGCTCGATCGGCTGATCTCCGATATTTCCGATGCCAGCCGCCTCGACGCCGAGTTGCAGCGGCAGGACATGGAGCCGGTGGACGTGCGCCGCCTGCTCAACACGCTGGTCTCGGTCGCCAACGAAACCCAGCACGGCACCGACGTTACGGTGGAGGTCCGGTTCGAGGGCCGCCCGAACGATACGTTCTCGGTGCCCGGACATGACTCGCGGCTCGGTCAGGTGATTGCGAATCTCCTGAGCAACGCGCAGTCGTTCTCACATCCGGGCAGCAAGGTGCGCATCGTCTGCCGCCGCCTGAAATCCGAGATCGAAATCGTGATCGACGATGACGGCGCCGGCATCCGGCCCGGCGCGCTCGAGAAAATTTTCGAGCGCTTTTACACCGATCGTCCGGCGCAGGGCTTCGGACAGAACTCCGGCCTCGGACTGTCGATCTCCAAGCAGATTGTCGAGGCCCATGGCGGACGCATCTGGGCGGAAAATCGTCCCGGTCCGATCGACGCCGAAGGCGACGCGCGCATCGCCGGCGCGCGCTTCACGGTCCGGCTGCCCGCCATATGAGCACAGGCGGTGACGCAAGCATCCATGCCTCGGCGGTGCTGGTCGGCGATCGGGGCATCCTGATTCGCGGCCCCTCGGGGTCCGGAAAATCCCGGCTGGCGTTCGATCTGATCCTCGCGGGGGGTGCAGGACAGATCCCGGCTGTAACCCTGATCGGCGATGACCGCGTTCGCCTGACGGTCGCCAATGGCAGGCTCGTCGTGCAGGGCGTGCCTGAACTGGCCGGAATGATCGAAATCCGCGGGCTCGGGATCAGGACCATCAGCCACGCCGCCGAAGCCTCCGTGGCGGTGGTGATCGACCTCGATGCCGCCGACGCGGAGCGCCTTCCGCCGCCGCAAACCCTGAAAACACAGGTTTCGGGGCTGGAAATCCCGCGAATCCCGGTCGGCCGGGGGTATGCCGCCCTGCCCCTGGTTTTGGCCTTCCTTACGACAGTTTAAGGTTTCAAAAGCGAACCCGCGACCTTCTGCTGATTGCTGGACGGCACCTGCTCGCCATATAAGCCGTACCTTCGTCACTGATGACGGCCAGCGCGGACACCTTTTTTAAGAGGGTACGCGGCAAGATCCCCCCTTGCGCCGGGGCTCTGGATGGTCAACATGTGGCCCTTTCGTGCGGTGCATCAAAAGCGCCCGCGAGGAGTTTTGGATGATTGGTCTAGTACTGGTGACCCACGGGCGTCTTGCCGACGAGTTCAAGGCTGCGCTTGAGCACGTGATGGGTCCACAAAAACAAATCGAGTCGATCACGATTGGCGCCGAAGACGATGCCGATCTGTGTCGCAGCGATATCATTGAAGCCGTCAAGCGCGTGGACAGCGGTGACGGCGTAGCGATTCTCACCGACATGTTCGGCGGGACGCCGTCGAACCTTGCGATCTCCTGTATGAGCCGCCCGAAGGTCGAAGTGCTGGCCGGCATCAACCTGCCGATGCTGGTCAAGCTCGCCAAGGTCCGCGACGACAAACCGTTGCCCGACGCGATCGCCGCCGCTCAGGAAGCCGGCCGCAAGTATGTGACGATCGCCAGTCGGGTCCTCGCCGGCAAATGAGCACCGCGCCGGAGCAGCAGTCTTCGTCCGCCGGCGTTATCGTCCGAGAACTTCCCATCATCAACAAGCGCGGCCTTCACGCACGCGCCTCCGCGAAATTCGTGCAGACGGCAGAGAAGTTCGACGCCGAACTTACCGTCACGCGCAACGGCGAGAGCGTCGGCGGCACCTCAATCATGGGATTGATGATGCTCTCCGCCGGGATCGGCACCACGATCAGCGTGGCCGCCAGCGGCCGTGAAGCGCAGGCCGCGATGGACGCCATCACCGAACTGCTCGCCAACAAGTTCGGCGAAGAAGAAGCGGGCTGATCTCTCTCAACCGAAGATGCCGCCGCCGTCATCCTGAGGCGCGAGCCCTTGCGAGCCTCGAAGGACGACGGCGCATGACAGCTTTCGATTTCTTGCACGCCATCCTTCGAGGCTCGCGCTACCGCGCTCGCACCTCAGGATGACGTAGTTTACTTCTCGTCGTCCGGCCGCGCCGGTCCCACGATCCAGATTTTCCACTTCACCGCAGGTCCCGCTTTGCCGTGGAAGTAGCGCCGTGAGGTGAGATCGACGCGCTCCGCGTTCGGCGCGTTCTCGGCCATCCACGCCTCGCACTTGTGCAGTTCGAGATCCTTGGTGTCGCAGATGCCGATGAACCCGGACTGCTTCGCCGCATCGAGACTGGTCAGGCCCGAGGCCCAGACTTCGCGCGGTGTGAGCGGCGCCGGATGATCGGGACTGTAGAACGTCAGCGGCTCGCCGACCTCGGTGGTGCCCGCGACCACGGCCCAGCGCGTGTTGAAGCGCGCGCGCCACGCTTCCGTCAGTTGCAGCGCGAACTCGGACTTCGGTGCGAACGGCACGCCGGCCTCACCGTCACGCCGCACGGTCTGTGCCGCGATGATCGGCGAGATCAGCAGCATGACCAGCGTGAACGCGAGCCACATGAGCAGCAGACGAATCAGCGCCATCTGCGTCACGCGCAGCGTGGGCAACGCGACCAGCGCCAGTGGCACCAGGAAGAACAGCGAGATGCCCCAGTCGGTTTTCATGTAGATGCCGAACACCACAGCGGCGAGCGGCGGCACCAGGCCGACGATGATCTGGATGACCCAGATGTTGCGCGCCTGGGTGAGGTACACGCCGGGATTGGGACCGCGCACCCACGGGCGCTTCGCCGACGCGATGAACTCGCGGACCAGCCCCCTCCTCCGCAACGACTTCCACCACTGCAGCTTCCACGCCAGCGCGATGCAGGCGAAGGCCACGGGAATCAGCAGCAGTCCAATATTGTGCGCGAGATAAATCCACGCCAGCCTAAGCGTGGCGCCGAGCGTCCGCCCGCCATAGACATCGTCGGCATAGATCAGCGGCAGAAAATCCGCCTGCTTCAGCCACCACAGATGCGGCAGCATGCCGGCAAAGCATGCGGCGAAAGCCACCCACGGCGCGGGCGAGCGCAGAAAGCGCATCCGGTCCGGATGAATCAGCGCTGCAAGGCCCGCAGCGCCGATCATGGTCAGCACCCAGTATTTCGTCATCAGCGCCAGCGCCGCGGCAAGGCCAAGCCAGATGCCCGAGCGCACGCTACGTTTCTCGAAAGCGTTGAGATAGGCCAGCACGAACAGCGGCAGCGTCACGAGCTGCAGGAGATCGGGATTGTACTTGAAGCCCTTGAAGGTGAAGATCGGATAGAGCGCCAGCATCGCCACCGAAAACATCGCGCGGCGGTGATCGACCACGCGCACCGCGATCAGCCAGCAGATCACCAGGCCAAAACCTGTGACCGTCATCGCCAGCGCATAGGTCGCCCAGTCGGTAACCGGAAAGATCCGGAACCAGACGCCCGCGATCCAGCCCGCGAGCGGCGGATGCTTGCCGTAGCCAAGAAGAAATTTCTGACCCCACGCATAAGCCTCGGCGACATCCATATGGACGTCCTGCGCGCTCTTCAGCGCGGTGAGGATGATGGTCCACAGCAGCGCATGCGCCACCGCGAAGCCGATCACGAATCTGAGGCTGGTGCCGGGATCGTGCGCGACTGCGGCGACCCACGCCGCCACGCGGCGGGTGACGGGCACATGGCGCAGGCGCGCCTTTTGCCGGGACCGCAATCCGGTGCGCGGGCCGGGATTTTTTCCGGTTCTGCGTCCTGTCTCGGTCGATGAAGCGTCGGACATTGCGGTCAACCTGTGTCGGAAACTCGGTGTACGCCGTCACCCTGAGGTGCCGAAGCGAAGCGGAGGCCTCGAAGGGCGACGGCGCATCACGCCCGCCATCCTTCGAGGCTCGCAAGAACTCGCACCTCAGGATGACGGTTCCGAACCTGCCCGTCTCTTCAAGCCAATGGCCTCATGCTCTAACAGCGCCAAACGATCGCGGGCAACAGGAAATCCGCGCCAAACGGCGCTAAGTCCACGCCTGCACGCCCAATTTTGTTGCCGCTTTGCAGCGCGGGTGCTATCCCGCGCCCATGACAACCACCCCTATTTCCAACGTCCGCAACTTCTCCATCGTCGCCCATATCGACCATGGCAAGTCCACCCTCGCCGACCGGCTGATCCAGACCACCGGCGGACTGGAGGCGCGCGAGATGAAGGAGCAGGTGCTCGATTCGATGGACATCGAGCGCGAGCGCGGCATCACCATCAAGGCGCAGACCGTCCGCCTCAATTACAAGGCGAAGGACGGCAAGACCTACATCTTCAACCTGATGGACACGCCCGGCCACGTCGATTTCGCCTACGAGGTCTCGCGCTCGCTGGCCGCGTGCGAAGGCGCGCTGCTGGTGGTGGATGCGTCACAGGGCGTGGAAGCGCAGACGCTCGCCAACGTCTATCACGCGCTCGACGCAGGCCTCGAAATCGTGCCGGTGCTCAACAAGGTTGATCTTCCGGCCGCCGAGCCCGAACAGGTGCGCCAGCAGATCGAGGACGTGATCGGCATCGACGCCTCCGAAGCAGTGATGATCTCGGCCAAAACCGGACTCGGCATTCCCGACGTGCTGGAAGCCATCGTCACCCGCCTGCCGCCGCCGAAGGGCGACCGCGACGCGACACTGAAGGCGCTGCTGGTCGATAGCTGGTACGACGTCTATCTCGGCGTCGTTGTTCTGATCCGCGTCGTCGACGGCGTAATGAAGAAGGGCCAGCGCATCCGCATGATGGGCACGGGCGCTGCTTACGACGTCGAACGCGTCGGATTTTTTACTCCCAAGATGACGCAGGTGGACGAACTCGGCCCCGGCGAAATCGGCTTCATCACCGCCGCGATCAAGGAAGTCGCTGATACGCGCGTCGGCGATACCATCACCGACGACCGCAAGCCGGTCACCGAAATGCTGCCGGGCTTCAAGCCGGCCGTCCCTGTCGTCTTCTGCGGCCTGTTCCCGGTCGATGCCGACGACTTCGAGACGCTGCGCGCCGCCATGGGCAAGCTGCGGCTGAACGACGCAAGCTTCTCGTTCGAAATGGAAACCTCCGCCGCGCTGGGCTTCGGCTTCCGCTGCGGCTTCCTCGGCCTGCTGCATCTGGAAATCATTCAGGAGCGCCTGTCGCGCGAGTTCAATCTCAACCTGATCGCGACCGCCCCGTCGGTGATCTACAAGATGCACCTCAACGACGGACAGGAGATCGAGATTCACAATCCGATCGACATGCCGGACGTGGTGAAGATCGCCGAGATTCACGAGCCGTGGATCGAAGCCACGATCCTGACCCCGGACGAGTATCTCGGCAGCGTGCTGAAGCTGTGTCAGGAGCGGCGCGGCAACCAGAAGGAGCTGACCTACGTCGGCGCCCGCGCCATGGTGAAATACGAACTGCCGCTTAACGAGGTGGTGTTCGATTTCTACGACCGCCTCAAGTCGGTCTCGAAGGGCTACGCCTCGTTCGATTACCACCTGACCGACTACAAGCCGGCGGATCTGGTCAAGATGCAGATTCTCGTCAACAGCGAGCCGGTGGACGCATTGTCGATGCTGGTGCATCGCACCCGCGCCGAAGGCCGCGGCCGCGCCATGGTCGAGAAGATGAAGGAATTGATCCCGCCGCACATGTTCGTGATTCCGATCCAGGCGGCGATCGGCGGCAAGGTGATCGCGCGCGAAACCGTCCGCGCGCTGCGCAAGGACGTCACCGCGAAGTGCTACGGCGGCGACATCAGCCGCAAGCGCAAACTTCTGGAGAAGCAGAAGGAAGGCAAGAAGAAGATGCGGCAGTTCGGCAAGGTCGACATCCCGCAGGAAGCTTTCATTGCCGCGCTGAAGGTGGATAGCTGAGGGCTACAAACTCGCGTTCAAACATGATGAATGCGATTTTCATGAAAAAATGCGGAGCTTGGCTAGTTGTCAAAGATTCCCACGGAAATCGGTGGAATAAAGCGTGCGCAACCACGTCGCCGCATGACCAAGCAACAAGCACTTCGACATCTCATCCATTCGGCAGTTCGAATGACAGCCGCCCGCGAAGATCCCTTTGCAATTCATTTAGTCGTGCAATCGGCTGACAAGCTATTAATCGATTTGTCTAAGAAACTTCGCAAACCCCTTACGCTCGAATGGTCCGAAAGCATCAAGGAGGAATATCGTCGGCCGCTTATGACTGTGTTTAGGGAAACTTATAACTTTCTGAAACATGCAGACACCGATCATACTGAAACGTTACACGTTGGAGCTATCGCCGAGAGCAATATTCTCCAACTCGGAGTCGCTTGTGCCAACTACCACTCATTGTTTGACGGGTGGACTGACCACATGAGACTTCTTTTTAATTTTGCAAAAATTGTCGCGCCAAATAGTTTCGTAATGAAAACCGATCGCCCGGTATTTGATGCTGCCTTTCCCAAACTCGCGGATATGAAATTTCAGGATTTGTTTAATCTTGATATTTGGAATGAAACGATTGTCCTTGCGCAATTTCCAAATCTCAAGAGAGAGCGTTACGAGGACTTGCAGGATAACGAAGACCTGTTCGGTTCAACGTTCCGTCAGCTCTCAGCGCGTGATAAAAAATAATATCTTGACTGGCCCGCTTATTGATTATATTCCTATTCCCTCCCGCGCTCATGACGCGGAGGGATGAACGCCGCAGCCGCTACCCCATACTTCAGGGCGCGGCTGGTGGAGCGCCGGGAGGCGCAGCGTCCGCGCGGTGGGCTTCGCAACCCCATCGATGTCGTGGCGCGCGCGCCTCGCGAGACGGACTCGCAACCCGTTCTCGTTGCGGCACGCGGACGAACCTCTCGCCAAGGTTCGTCATGAGGGGTCTCGCAAACTCGTTTTGCAGACTCCTGGCGCCTCCCGGCGCTCCATTTCTTCTTGAAGGGGAAATGAAAACGGGACCGGGCCGTCCGCGCCCTCGGTGAAGCGGATGCAGACCCGCGCCGAAATAGGCCCACCTTCGAAAATCCTGACGCGTCTGCTCGCCTCATCTCAACACTGCCAGCAATCACTGACCTTCCGCGCCGTTTCACCGCAGCTTTCAGCTTCGTTCTTGCAATTCATTCGCATTTGCATAAATTCGGACAGATTGTTTGCGGCCAAGCCGCGCGGACGCATCACAACAGGAGAGACACATCATGCTGGCATCGTATCGCTTCGCGCTCAGTGCGGCCGTGGCGCTTGGGCTCATCTCAGGCGCAGCGCTCGCCGCGGGCGACATGTCGAAGCAGACGCCGGTTGAAGTGACGATCGATCTCGGCTCACCCGGCAAGCACGAATTCACGCCGAACAAGCTGCGCTTCGAGACCGGAAAACTTTACAAGCTGGTGCTGCGCAATGCGAGCAACGATCCGCACTACTTCACCTCGCATGGCTTCTCGCAAATGATCTGGACGCGCAAGGTACAGGTGACGCAGAGCCGCGACGGCAAGACGATCACGCTTGCGGAGTTCAAGGGCGCAATTCGCGAGGTCGAAGTTTATCCGGGACAATCCGCCGAATGGTGGTTCGTGCCGGTCGCGGCTGGCCGCGTCAACGATCTGCGTTGCGGCATCACTGCGAGCGACGGCAGAAGCCATGCCGATCACGGCATGACGGGCGAAATCGTCATTGAATGATTCGAACCGAAACGAACACATTGAGGGTAACGCACAACCTGCACTTGTCTCCGGTGCGCCGCACGCATAACGTGCGTTTGTCCTATTCAATCATCGGAGACAATGATGGCAACGTCCTACAAATTTGAAATCTACAAAGACAAGTCCGGCGAATTCCGTTTCCGCTTCCGCGCGCCGAACGGCGAGAAGATGTTCGCCTCGGAAGGCTATTCCAGCAAGGCGTCCGCCAAGAGCACCATCAAGTCGGTCATCAAGAATGTCGGCAAGGCCGAGATCGATGACGTCTCCAAGGCCGTGAAGGCCGCACCAAAAGCCAAAAAGGCGAAAAAGGCGAAGTCCAAAAAGAAGAAGTGATGTCTGCGGCCCGGCCGCAAAAGCAAAACCCCGGTTCAAAGCCGGGGTTTTTGTTTTGTGGCGGACATCGGGTCGGCGGCGTTACGCCACGCGAGCTTCGCTCGCGTTGCGCTGCGCCTGCAGCAGCGCGGTGATCTCGGCATTCGGCCGCGCGCGGCTGAACAGGAAACCTTGTCCTTCATGGCAGCCTTCGGCGCGCAGGCAGCTCAGTTCGGCTTCGGTTTCGACGCCTTCCGCCGTGATGGTGACGCCGAGACCGATGCCGAGCGAGATGATCGAGCGCATGATCGCCTGCCCGTCTTGATTGGAATCGAGATCCTGCACAAACGAGCGGTCGATCTTGATCTTGTCGAATGGAAAGCTGCGCAGATAGCTCAGCGACGAGTATCCAGTACCGAAATCGTCCATCGAAATCCGCACGCCAAGCGCGCGCAGCGCATGCAGCGTCGCCAGCACCTGATCGCTCTTGTCCAGCAGCACGGTTTCGGTGATTTCCAGTTCGAGCCGTTTCGGCGACAGGCCGGATGTCTTCAGCGCGTCCATCACCACCGACAACAGATTGCCGACGCGGAATTGCAGCGGCGACAGGTTGACCGCAACACGCACGTCGTCAGGCCATTGCGCGGCGTCCATACAGGCACGCCGCAGCATCAATCCGCCGACCGCGTTGATCAGGCCGGTTTCTTCCGCGACCGGGATGAATTCCGATGGCGGAATCATGCCGCGTTCGTTGTCCGGCCAGCGCACCAGCGCCTCGAATCCGGTGATCGATCCGCTCTTGAGGTCGACCAGCGGCTGATAATGCGGCTGAAGCACGTTGTTCTCGATGGCGGCGCGCAGATCGATCTCGATGCGGCGGCGCGCCTGCGCGCGGGCGTCCATTTCCGACTCGAAGAAGCCGAACGTGCCGTGGCCCTCGCTTTTGGCGCGCGACAGCGCCATGTCGGCGTTCTTGAGCAGCTTCTCGGCGTCGTCGCCGTCGCCGGGCGCGATTGCAATGCCGATGCAGGCGCCGCTGATGATGGTGTGGCCGTCGAGCAGATAGGGTTCGCTGATGGCGTCGATCAGGCGCCGCGCGAGGAACGCCACTTCCTCAGGGCGGCTCACACCGGCCTGAACGATGGCGAATTCGTCGGAGCCGAGGCGCGCGATGGCGTCCTCCTCGCGCAGTGACGAGCGCAGGCGTTTGGTCACACCCTTCAGCAGCTTGTCGCCGATGGCATGGCCCAGCGTATCGTTGATGCCCTTGAAGTTGTCGAGATCGAGAAACAGCACCGCGACCTTGTCACCGCTGCGGCGCGTGTGTGCCAGCAATTCGTCCAGCCGCTGGCGCAACAGGATGCGGTTCGGCAGTCCGGTCAGGCCGTCGTGCTGCGCCATGAAGGCGAGCCGCGCCTCGGCGCGCTTGCGCTCGGTGATGTCCATCAGCGCCAGCAGCATCGCCGGCTGGCCATCGAAGACCAGAAGGCGCGAGTAGATCGCGACGTCGATCAGCGAGCCGTCGGCCTTGACGTGCTTCCAGGTTCGCGCCGCGCGCTCCTCGGTGGTCTGGTCGCCGGTCCATGGCGCGGCCTGATCGAAGGCCTGCACGTCCGAGATTCTCAGCTTCTCGAAGTCTTCCCGCGAGTAGCCGTAATGCGCGATCGCCGCGTCGTTGACGCTGATGATGCGCTCGGTGTCCTGGGAGCAGACGATCATCGGCACCGGATTGCCGTCGAACAGCAAACGGAACGAGGCTTCGCGCTGTTTCAGCTCGGTAATGTCGACGCGCAGTCCGATCACACCGCCGTCGCCGGTGAGACGTTCCTCGATCAGGATGCAGCGGCCGTCGGACAGCGTCTGCTCGTGGCGGTGACCGGGATGATAGAGCTTTTCGAGCCGCTCGGTGATCCACTCGTCTTCGCGGCCGACGGCTTCGGGATAATCGCCTCGCGCAACGCCGACCTTCAGCGTATCGCGCAGCATCGCGCCTTCCTCGAAAAGGTCGGCGCTCTTGCTGTAGATCTCGGCGTATTTCTTGTTCCAGAGAATGTAGCGGCCATCGGCGTCGAGAAACACGATGCCCTGCGGCAGGATATCGATCGCTTCGCGCAGGCGCTCATTGGATCGCGCAGCATCCGCGATCGCCGCTTCGGCTTCCGCGCGCGTGCGCACGATCTCGCCGATTTCGGAAATCTTGCGGCCCTTGCTCAACAGCTTCGGCACGGCTTTTGGCCGGCGAACCGACAACCTACCCCGAGTATGTGCTGACTTTCCGGTCCTGGTTTTTGATTTTGGCCGATTGATCGGCATTTCCTCGCACCCTCGCATTCTGCGGGCAGCAGTCTTGCTATAAGTGTCTGAAAAAATGGTATCTCTCGGCGCCGGCCTCAGCCTTCGGCCGGAATTGATGCATACCGGGGAAACAAAAATGCTCAATTGCAAGGCTTTGCCGGGATCGGATTATCGGCTTGCAGCACCAGATGCCGCCATTTGCTACCGGGTTACCGCGGCCATCGCACGCTGAACGCTCAACAATGCGTCCGGAAACGGCGTTCCGCACCAATTTGCGTCACTCTCCGGCATGGCTAACATCGTGTTAAGGATCGCGCCGTCTCGTCGCCGGTGCGGCCTTCCGCTATAAGAGGCGCCATGAAGCGACACCGTCTGATTCTCGCGCTCGCCCTGATGTCAGCCGTCGTGTCGATGGCAAGTCCGGCATCAGCGCAGGACAAGGGAAGCGTCAGTCCCAAGCCGCTTCCGCCGCTCGCCAATCCCAACGATCCCAATGTCGCCGCCAAGGAGTTGTTCGGCCGCAAGCCGCTGCCCGCAAAACTCGCGCCGCAGCCGATCGGCTTTTACGCCAAAGGGTGCATTGCGGGCGCTGTCGCATTGCCGATCAACGGACCAGCGTGGCAGGTGATGCGGCTGTCGCGCAATCGCAACTGGGGACATCCGGATCTGATTGCTTTGCTGGAACGAGTCGCCACCAAGGCTCAGAAGACGGCAGGCTGGCCGGGACTTCTCGTCGGCGACATGTCGCAACCGCGCGGCGGGCCGATGCTGACCGGCCATGCCAGTCATCAGATTGGCCTCGACGCCGACATCTGGCTGACGCCGATGCCTAACCGGCAGCTTTCGCGCGAGGAACGCGAGGAAACTTCCGCGGTGATGATGGTGCGTAAGGATCGTCTCGATATCGATCCAGCCACGTGGACGCCGACGCATCTTCCGGTGATCCGCGCCGCCGCGCAGGAGCCGCAGGTGGAGCGCATCTTCGTCAACGCCGCGATCAAGAAGGCATTGTGCCGGGAAGCGAACGGCAACCGGAGCTGGCTGTCGAAAGTGCGACCGATGTACGGACACGATTACCATTTCCACATTCGCATGAAATGTCCGCCGGGCAGCAGCAACTGCGAGGCGCAGACGCCGCCGAACGACGGCGAAGGCTGCAGCACGGGTGACCTCGCCTACTGGTTCAGCGACGCGGTGCTGCATCCCAAGCCGCCGGTGAAGCCGCCCAAGCCGAAGCCTCCGATGACGCTTGCAAATCTGCCCGCCGAATGCCGGCAGGTTCTGCTGGCGCCTTAGCGTCTCAGAAAGCCGATTCCAGGACTTTACGCCAAAGCCACGCCTGATATGGTCGCGGCCAACGATGCTCCGTCATGCTGCGCGCTGTCGGGGTTGCCGGAACGGCGCTTCCGCTTGTCGTCATGAACAATCCAGGTTGACGAACACGTGCACCTCGCGCGCGGTATGGAGCGCCCCATGACTTTTATGCCCCGTTTTTTCGTGCTGACCGCGCTTGTGTGCGCGCCGCTGTTTGCGCACGCGCAGGACGCAAAACCTGCAGGCGCGCCGCCTGTGGCCGTGCAGAACAAGGCCCTCACGGTCTTTGCAGCAGCTTCCATGAAGAACGCGCTCGACGAAGCCAATGCTGCCTACACCGCCAAGACTGGCATCAAAGCGGTCTCAAGTTACGCCGCCAGTTCGGCGCTCGCCAAGCAGCTCGAACAGGGCGCGCCCGCTGACATCTTCATCTCCGCCGACACCGACTGGATGGACTATTCCGCCGGAAAGAAGACCATCAGCGATCCGTCGCGGGTCAATCTGCTCGGCAACACGATCGTGCTGATCGCGCCGAAAGATTCCAAGATCGCGAACGTCCTGATCGGACCGGGCTTCGATCTCGCCAAGCTCGCGGGCGACGGCAGGATTGCAACCGGGGACGTCAAGGCCGTGCCGGTCGGCAAATACGCCAAGGCGGCGCTGGAAAAGCTCGGTGCGTGGCAGACGGCGGAGCCGAAATTCGCCATGGCCGAGAGCGTGCGCGCTGCGCTTGCACTGGTGTCGCGCGGCGAGGCCGCGCTTGGCATCGTCTATGAGACCGACGCCAAGGTCGATTCCGGCGTGAAGATCGTCGGCGCCTTCCCTGCGGATTCGCATCCTGCGATCATCTATCCGGTCGCAGCGACAACGAACGCGAAAGCCGACGCTAACGGCTATCTCGCATTTCTACGTTCGGCGGCCGCCAAAGCAATCTTCGAGAAGTACGGCTTCACATTCCTGATCAAGCCTATCTCCTAAGGCCGCATGTTCGATCTCTCTCCCGAGGACTGGACGGCGATCCTGCTTTCATTGCGGGTCGCCGCCGTTGCCACATTGGTTGCCACGCCGCTCGGCATCGCCGTGGCGTGGCTGCTGGCGCGGCGCGAGTTCTGGGGCAAGGCCGCGCTCGATGCACTGGTCTATCTGCCGCTGGTGCTGCCGCCGGTTGTCACCGGCTATCTGCTGCTGCTGACATTCGGGCGCAAAGGTCTGGTCGGCGCGTGGCTCGCCGATACGCTTGGCATCGTGTTCGCGTTCCGCTGGACCGGCGCCGCGCTGGCGTGCGGGGTGATGTCCTTTCCGCTGCTGGTGCGCCCGATCCGGCTGTCCATCGAAGCGGTGGACCGCAAACTCGAGCAGGCCGCCAGCACGCTCGGCGCGGCACCCTGGCGCGTGTTTCTCACCGTGACGCTGCCGCTCGCGCTGCCCGGCATCGTCGCCGGGATGGTGCTTGGCTTCGCCAAGGCTATCGGCGAATTCGGTGCGACCATTACCTTCGTGTCCAACATCCCGGGCGAAACCCAGACCATTTCGGCTGCGATCTATTCACTGACCCAGACGCCGGACGGCGACACCGCCGCGCTGCGGCTGGTGATCGTATCGATTGCCATCGCCATGGCCGCACTGATCGCGTCGGAGATTCTGGCACGGCGTGCCACGCGGCGTTTGCATGGCTATTAAGATGCTGTCGGTGGACGTTGAAAAAAAACTCGGCGATTTCGAACTCGCCATATCCTTCACCAGCGATGGTCTCGTCACCGGCCTGTTCGGCAATTCCGGCGCCGGCAAGACCTCGATCGTCAACATGATCGCCGGGCTGACCAAACCAGACCGCGGGCGGATTTCGCTTGGCGGCGATGTCCTCGACGACAGCGCATCAGGCCTGCATGTTCCGCCGCATCGGCGGCGGATCGGCTACGTGTTTCAGGACGCCCGGCTGTTTCCGCACCTCAGCGTCCAACAGAATCTCGATTACGGCAGGCGCATGAACAGATTGGGTCACGACGCCGCGGCGGAGAAACACACGATCGATCTGCTCGACATCGGACACCTGCTCGATCGCCGTCCAGCGCAATTGTCAGGTGGCGAGCGTCAGCGTGTGGCGCTCGGCCGCGCTTTGCTCGCGAAGCCGCGCCTGCTGTTGCTGGATGAGCCGCTGGGATCGCTGGACGAGGAGCGGAAGGCGGAAATCCTTCCCTACTTCATCCGGCTGCGCGACGACGCCAGCGTGCCGATGGTCTTTGTCAGCCACGATGCCGGCGAAATGCGGCGGCTGGCGACGAATGTGGTGATACTCAAGCGCGGCAAGGTTGTCGCCAGCGGCGGCGTCGAAGTTTTGCCGCATGTCATTTAGGTGAGCATGATCTCTACTTCAGCGCAGTGATCGCCTTCGCGAGATAATCCAGTCCCTGCACCAGCGGCGGGCCGCCGCAAACCGTATAGCGTTCGGGCAGGTCGATCCGCCGGTTCGCGCCATAGCGCGACAGCAGTGCCGGATGCGTAATGAACAGCGCACCCTGATCGCGCGCTTCGCGCGGCGGGTCCTGCAACACCAGCACGTCCGGCCCATTGGTCAGCAAGTGTTCGAGCGACACGAACCCGCCTTGCTCCGCCGACTTGAAACCACCGGCGCCTGCCGGCGCTGGCCCCGGCGGCCGCAATCCGGCAATCGACAGCATGCCCGACGCCAGACTGGCCGGGCCTTCCCGATAGCCTTCGCGCTGAATGACCAGCGCCGTCAACGAAGGCTTCAAAGCGACGGCTGACAATCTCGCTTCGGCCTGTTCGAGTTGGCGCGCCAATACTTCGCCGCGCTCGGGATGACCGACAAGCTTTCCCACCTCGACGGCCTGGCGGCGCGCATCGGCGAGATTGCGAATGAGTTCGACGTCCACAACGCGGATGCCCATCGCACTCAGCATGGCATGAATCGGGCGATGGCTCGGACCGCCCAGCACCAGATCGGGCGCGAGATTCACGACAGATTCAGCGTCCCAGTCCAGACGGGGAAACGAGGCAGCCTTGTCGGTCATGACAGACAGAAGCGGATCGACCGCATAGGGCGACAGCCCCGCGATCTGGGCCGGGTCGGCCAGCGCAAGCAGCAACTGATCGGCACAAAGATTGAACGATACAATACGCTTTGGCGGGCCGTCCGCGCGCGCGACAGGCGCAGTCCCGCACAACGCCGAGAACGTGGCCGAAACAAGCATGGCCGCGAATATGGTTTTCTTGATCATGACAGCCTGTTATGCCACGTCCATTGTGTTGCGTCAGCGGCTGTTCTGCTGCGAGGACACGCCGAAACAATCGGAACGGAATGACCAGCGACCCTCAGGGACATAGTCAGGGCACCTTGCTGACCGCGATGCTCGTCGTGCTGGTGGCCGTGCTGTTCGTGCTATCGCTGATGACCGGGCCTGCGCAATTTTCGCCGCGTACAGTCATCGCGACGCTGTTTTCCGATCAGGGTGTGGCCTCGATCATCGTGCGCGACATTCGGCTGCCGCGAACGCTGTTGGCGTTGCTGATCGGCGCGACGTTCGGACTGGCCGGTGCCGCGTTGCAGGGCCTGTTGCGCAATCCGCTCGCCGAACCGTCGCTGTTCGGTGCGCCGCAAGCGGCCGCCGCAGCAGCGGCGGCGATCATGGCCTTCGGATTCGCCGGCGCGCTGTCGCTGGCGGTCCCGCTCGGCGGCATCGCCGGTGCGCTGCTATCGGTCGGCGCGCTGGTCGCGATCGCCGGACGCCGCGCCTCGCTGACGGTGACGCTGCTGGCGGGCCTCGCACTTGCAAGTCTCGCAGGCGCGGCCATCGCGCTCATCCTCAATCTCGCGCCCAATCCCTACATCGCGCTGGAGATCGCATTCTGGCTACTCGGCTCGCTGCGCGACCGTAGCATGGAGCATGTGTGGCTCGCAGCGCCTTTCATGATCGTGAGCTGGTTCGTGCTGGCGATCAACGCCGGCGCGTTCCGCGCGCTGACGCTCGGTGAAGACGCAGCTGCGTCGCTCGGCGTCAATGTCGAGCGCACCCGTGTGCTGGTGGTGATCGGCGTCGCGCTCGGCGTCGGTGCCGCCGTCTCGGTTGCTGGCGCGATTTCATTCGTCGGACTGGTCGCGCCGCATCTGGTGCGGCGGTTTTATGGCTCCGATCCGGCGCGCGTGTTGTTGCCCGCGTCACTTGCGGGCGCGGCGCTGCTGATGGCCGCTGATATCGCCGTGCGCCTGATCCCCGCCGTCATCGAAATCAAGATCGGCGTGGTGACGGCGCTGATCGGCGTGCCGTTCTTCCTGGCGATGATCTTCCACGAGCGCCGCGCGCTGGAGGACAGCAAGCAATGAAACCCAACGAGAACCCGCGCCTTGTCGCCACGGATGTCACGGTCACCCGTGGCACGCGCCGGATTGTCGACACCACCAGCCTGACCCTGAACGCCGGCGAATTCACGATTCTCGCTGGACCCAACGGCGCCGGCAAGACCACGCTGGCCCGCGCCATGGCCGGCGTGATGAGGGCCGAGGGCTCCGTCACGTTCGACGGCGCCAACCTGCGCGATCTCGCGCCGCGTGTCCGCGCCCGCGCCATCTCCTATCTGCCACAGGGGCACGAATTTCACTGGCCGATGCGGGTCGACAGCATCGTGGCGCTCGGACGCGAGCCGCATGCCGATCCATTCTCGCAGACCTCCGTCAAGGACCGGATCGCCATCGAGCGCGCCATCGAGGCGACAGCGGTCGGCGAATTCTCCTCGCGGCTGAT
Organism: Afipia massiliensis; assembly: GCF_014203115.1. GTDB lineage: Bacteria > Pseudomonadota > Alphaproteobacteria > Rhizobiales > Xanthobacteraceae > Afipia > Afipia massiliensis. The sequence goes on from NZ_JACHIJ010000004.1 coordinate 311,169, forward strand.
CACGACGCTGTCGGGCGGCGAACGCGCCCGTGTCGCCATCGCGAGGGCGCTGGCGACCGAAGCCTCGGTTCTGATCGCGGACGAACCGACTGCGTCGCTCGACGAGCGGCATCAGCTCATCGTCATGGATCTGCTTCAGCGCATTGCGCATCAGGGAACGGCGGTGCTTGCCATCATCCACGATCTCGCGCTGGCAATGCGGTTCGCGGACCGCGTCGTCGTCATGAACGAGGGCCGCATCGTCGCCAACGACACGCCGCCGCTGGCGCTGACGCCCGATCGTATCGCGGAGATCTTCGGCATTTCGGTGAACCGCGTCGAGACGCCGGACGGACCGCTGCTGCTGCCGTCCCGCGCGCTTTAACCGGCTCAGCTCCCGAGCAGCCGGGTCCCGATCCGCGATAGCTTGCGCCTCGCGGCAGCGGTGCGAGTCAGCGGGGGTGCCGGCGATTCCTCGTCCTCCGGCAACCGCAAACCAACGATGTTGACGCGCGCGCCGCCGATGCTTCGCGCCACCAGCACAATGGAATCGAGCGGCAAGGTCGCACCGACACGCGGCGCATGATCGAGATGGATATCGAAGTAGTCCGCCAGCGTCAGGTGCGCATCGCCGGGGGCAATGGTGACGCCGTAGATGTCGGCCACGTCCTTCAAGGTCACGTCGCCCGGCATCATGAAGTCGCCGAGCAGATGCGGGTCCGGCGCGGGCACCACGGGCATATCGACGAAGAAGCGATCCAGCGCCTCGGCTTTTTCCGGCGGCGCCAGCAAATAGAGATAGTCGCCCTTGACCACCGGCTCGGCTTCGACAGGCGAGAGAATCCGCTCGTCGCGGATCACCAGCGTGGGCTTCGACCATGACGGGATCAGCCCACGTTTCAGGAACAGGCTGTTGGCGCGAACCGGATAGCCGACGAGTTGCTGCTCGAGCTGTCCCGGCAGATCGAGTTCGACGCGGCGGGGCCCGCGATCCGCCCGCGGCAGCGCCACGTGCAGACGCCGCGCGGCGGCGCCGAGTGTCCAGCCCTGCAGCAGCAGCGAGATGATGACGACAACGAAGGCGACGTCGAAATAGACCTGCGCGTTGGGCAGCCCGACCAGCAATGGAATAGAGGCCAGAAAGATCGCGACCGCGCCCCGCAGCCCGACCCAGGCGATGAAGGTCCGCTCCCGCCAGTTGAATCGGAATGGAGCCAGGCAAAGAAACACCGCGATGGGCCGCGCCACCAGCATCAGCACCAGCGCCACCGCGACGGCCGGCAACACGGTCGTCAATGTCCGCTCGGGCGAGACCAGCAGGCCAAGCAAAACGAACATCACGATCTGCGCCAGCCATGTCGCCGCGTCGAGAAAAGCGACGACGGAATTGTGCGCGCGGGTCGGACGATTGCCGATGATCATGCCGGCGAGATAGACCGCGAGGAATCCCGACGCGTGCGAGATCTGGGCCAACCCGAAAATCACCAGCGCCGCCGTCGCCACGAAGGGCGCGTGCAGACCCTGTGGCAGGGCGACGCGGTTCAGCGCGAACACGACAAGCCAGCCGCCGGCAGCTCCGAACACCACGCCCAGCACGCTCTCGCGCGCGAACTGAAGCGCGACATGCGCCCACGAGCTCTGCCCGATCGACAGGAATTCCACCAGCATCAGCGTCAGAAAGATCGCGAACGGATCGTTGGTGCCGGATTCCACCTCGAGGGTCGCGCCGACGCGCGGGCGCAGGCGAAGACCCTGGCTATGGACCAGAAGGAACACCGCGGCGGCATCGGTGGAGCCCACCACCGCGCCGACCAGCAGCGCCTCGGTCCAGCCGATCCCGAGCGCATACTTGGCGACCGGCGCCGTGATCAGCGCCGTCAGCAGCACACCGACGGTCGCCAAAGCCGCCGACGGCGCCAGCACCGCCCGGATGCTCTGGAACCGGGTCTTCAGCCCGCCGTCAAACAGGATCAGCGCCAGCGCCACCGAGCCGACCAGATAGGTCGTCTGCACGTCGTCGAAGCGAAGGCCGCCGGGTCCGCTGTCGCCCGCGAGGATACCGACAAAAAGGAAGACCAGCAGCAGCGGGGCGCCGAACCGCAGCGCGAGCAGGCTGGAGAGAATGCCCGCCATCACGAGAACCGAGCCGAGCAGAATGGCAATGCTGACCGAGTCGAGGGATGCCATTAGCTGTGTGGTCTCCGGTCCAAAATGCCTGCATTTGCATGAATATCGTCGCAGCCGCCCGACGCCAACTCATTTGTCAGTTGATCACCATTGTGCAGGATTTGCTGGTGTTAAGTCGCTCGCACGCGGGATTCTCACGCACCTTCAGCCGCAGAATGTGGAAATCTGGCGAACGACCGAATCGAATCCAAGGTCGAACCCAAGATCAGACCAAGGCGGCCGGACCGGCCTGCCTCTTTGCAAGGTGAGTTGCCCATGGACTGGGATGATATCCAACGGGCGTTGCAGGCCAGCATCAAGTCCGCGGAGGCCTATCTCGTATCGCCCTGGTTCTACATGCAGGCCGGCATCATCCTTGTCGCCGCCGGCCTCTCGCTTGCCGCCGCGAGTTTCCTCCGGGCGCGGGTCGACCCAGCGTCGCTGGCGATGGGACTTCCGGCGCCGCTGCGTGTGCTGATCCGGGTTTTGATGAATCGTGCGGGAACGATCATCTTCGCGCTGCTGATCAGCATCACCCGCGCCGTCATCGTGCAGGCCGAAGTCATGCGGCACGGCTACCTGCTTTCGACCGCAGCGAGCCTCGCGACAGCCTGGGTCATCATCCGGCTGGCGACGGGATTGATCCGCAATGAATTCGTGGTCCGCGCGGTCTCGGTGACAGCCTGGATCGTGGCGGCGCTGAGCATTGTCGGCAAGCTGGACGATGTGGCGGCGGCGCTGGACTCCGTCGCAGTCCCGCTCGGTGCGTTGCGGGTGACGCCCCTGCTGGTCCTGAAGGTTGCGGTGTCGCTGGGCATCGCGCTGTGGCTGGTCGGCATTCTCGGCAATTTCCTTGAATCGCGGATCACCCGCTCGCGCGACCTCACGCCGTCGGTTCAGGTTCTCCTGGTCAAGATGGTCCGCCTCCTGCTGATGGTGGGCGCCTTTGCGGTCGTGATGAGCGCTGCGGGCATCGATCTATCCGCCTTTGCGTTGTTTTCCGGCGCCATCGGCGTCGGCCTCGGCTTCGGCTTGCAGAAGATCGTCGCCAATTTCATCAGCGGCGTGATCCTGCTGGCGGACAAGTCGGTGAAGCCCGGCGATCTCATCACCATCGGCGACAGTTCGGGGAAAATCAGCGCGATGAACACGCGCTATATTTCCGTCGCAGCGGGTGACGGCCGCGAAATCCTGATCCCGAACGAGGATCTGGTGACCCAGCGCGTGGTCAACTGGACCTACACCAACAAAAACATGCTGGTGAAGGTCAACTTCGCGACCAATTACGACGCCGATCCGAACGTCGTCTGCAAGCTGGCCATCGACATCGCAAGCAAGACGGCCAGCGTCGCCAGTTTTAAACCGCCGAACTGCCTGCTGGTGGAGTTCGCGGAAACCTGCATGAAATTCACGCTGACATTCTGGGTCGCAGATCTCGACGTTGGCGCGGACAACGTCCGCAGCGAAGTGATGCTGAAGCTGTGGGATGCCTTCAAGCGCGAGAACATCCGCGTGCCGTATCCGGTCCGCGAAATCCGCGTGCGTGGCAACGCGCTGCCGGCGGGAACCGTCCTCGACGTGCAAAACTGACATGCGCTTTGCCAGCGAACTGGTCCCGGCGATCCTGATCCGCCGCTACAAGCGGTTTCTGGCCGATGTCGAACTCGGCGATGGCACGGTGATCACCGCGCACGTCGCCAATCCCGGCGCCATGACCGGCCTTCAGGCCGAAGGCGCGCGGGTCTGGCTGTCGAAGTCTCCGAGCGCGACGCGCAAGCTGCCCTACTCGTGGGAACTGATCGAGGTGGATTTCGGCGGCGGCGGTGAATTGACCGGCGTCAACACCATGCATCCGAATCCCATCGTGGCAGAGGCGCTCGCGGCTGGCGCGATCCCTGAACTAACCGGCTACGCCACCATTCGCCGCGAAGTGAAGTACGGCCGCACCATCAACGGCAAAGGCTCACGGGTCGATTTCCTGCTGGAAGATCCCTCGCGTCCGCCCTGCTATGTCGAAGTCAAGAACGTGCACCTGATGCGCCGCGCAGGCGTCGCCGAATTTCCGGATTCGGTGACGGCGCGTGGCGCGAAGCATCTCGATGAGCTGTCCGAAATGGTCGCTACGGGGGCCCGTGCGGTGATGCTGTTCGTGATTCAGATCGGCTCGGCGCGCTCGTTTGCCTTGGCCCGCGACATCGATCCGGCCTATGCCCGCGCCTTCGACAAGGCGCGCCTGTCCGGCGTCGAGGCCCTGGCCTGGACCTGCAACCTCACCCGCGACGACATCAGCCTCGGACGTCCAGTTCCGATCGAGCCTGAAGCTGGAAATAAGCCCTGAAAACAAGCCCCGAATAAGGATTGGCAGCCCGGCCGAACCATCGCTTGCGCTGGGGGCTGCATCCATTAAATTGGAGGGGAAATCAGCAAGTTCCTCAATTTGAAGCCAGATTCCCCATGAATTACGTCGAAGCCACCGAAACCTCGCTGCGAAAGACCGGACAGATCAAGCTGCACGGTCCGGCTGCATTCGCCGGGATGCGCAAGGCGGGCGCGCTGGTGGCGCAATGCCTCGACGAGCTTGCAGCGATCGTCAGGCCAGGCATCTTCACGTCGCAGATTGACGACTTCGTCCGGAAGTTCGCCTTCGACAACAAGTCCTACCCCGCGACGCTGATGTATCGCGGCTACCGCTATTCGACCTGCACCTCGATCAACCATGTGGTCTGCCACGGCATGCCCGGCGACCGTCCGCTGAAAGAAGGCGACATCGTCAACGTGGACGTGACGATGATCGTCGACGGATGGTATGGCGATTCCAGCCGGATGTACGCCGTCGGCGAGATTTCGCGCCGCGCGGAGCGGCTGATCGACGTCACCTATGAAGCAATGATGCGCGGCATTGCTGCCGTGAAGCCCGGCGCCACCACCGGCGATATCGGTCACGCGATCCAGAGCTTCGTCGAGCCGCAGCAGATGAGCGTGGTGCGCGATTTCTGCGGCCACGGCCTCGGACGGATGTTTCACGACGAGCCGAACATCATCCATGTCGGCCGCCCCGGCGAAGGCGTCGTCCTGCGGCCAGGCATGTTCTTCACCATCGAGCCGATGATCAATCTCGGCAAGCCGCATGTGAAGGTCCTGTCCGACGGCTGGACCGCTGTGACGCGCGACCGTTCGCTGTCGGCGCAGTTCGAGCACTCGGTCGGCGTGACCCAGGACGGCGTGGAAATCTTCACGCTCTCGCCCGGCAAACTGGACAAGCCGCCTTACAAGGTATGATGCCTTGGCTTGCTGACCGAATGTACATATCTGTACCTTCGGCGAAGGCCATTGTCTTTTGATACCAGCATAAAGCCGGTTGCAAATGCAGCCGGGCGCAGCGATGCTCGCAGCATACTTGAGCACGCATTGCGCCATGCCAACCAGGTCCAAAGAGCCCGATCCATCCGGCTTCTCCGAAGCGCCGCACTATCATGGCCATCGCGAGCGGCTGCGCGACCGTTTTCGCGATGCTGGCCCTGATGCGCTGAGCGACTACGAATTGCTCGAAATGGTGTTGTTTCGCGCCCTGCCGCGGCGCGACGTCAAACCGCTGGCCAAGGCGCTGATCGCAAAGTTCGGATCGTTCGCCGAGGTGGTTCACGCGCCGGAATTGCGCCTGAAGGAAGTCAGCGGGCTTGGCGATTCGGCAATCACCGAGATCAAGCTGATCGCGGCGACCGCAAGCCGGGTCGCCAGAGGACAGATCAACAAGCAGAAGACCGTGCTGTCGTCATGGTCGTCGGTGATCGAGTATTGCCGCGCGGCCATGGCCTTCGCCGACAAGGAGCAATTCCGGATCCTGTTTCTCGACAAGCGCAACCAGTTGATCGCGGACGAATTGCAGCAGGTCGGCACTATCGACCATACGCCGGTCTATCCGCGCGAGGTGGTCAAGCGTGCCCTTGAACTATCAGCCACCGCGATCATCCTCGTGCACAATCATCCGTCCGGCGATCCGACGCCGTCGACCGCCGACGTCCAGATGACGAAATCGATCATGTCGATCGCAAGCCCACTCGGGATTTCGGTGCACGATCATATCATTGTCGGCAAGAACGGCCACGCCAGCCTGAAAGGGCTGCGGCTGATGTGAGCGTAAAGTGAGGGTGTCGTTCCGGACGCTTCATCGTCGTCCCGGCGAACGCTGGGACCCATCACCCTTGCATCACCCTTGCATCACCCTTGCATCACCCTTGCATCACCCTTGCATCCTCAAAAAGAGCGACACCGCGCTGCGCTTGGCCGGGATGACGACTGAGGTTGGAGAAAGAGGTTTTTACTGCCGCATCAGGATCAGCGGATCGGCACTGTCGGGGACCCGCCGCCACTGGGCATTGTCGTCGGCCTCAAAACGCCAGATCTCGCCCTTCGCCGACCGCAGCAGCAATTCGCCGCGCTCGATGCGCCACATCGTGGGTGCGAAAGCAGTCACCATCGGGTCGCACCGCGGCTTCAGAAACACCGCGAAATTTTCCGGCGAGGTTTCGGTATTGGTCAGCGTTAATCCGCAGATCGACTTCCCGCTTCCGCGCACCATCGCCCAGTCGCCGATCAACTGATCCGCCGATTTCGACAGAGCGCGGGCGGCCGCGAGATTTTGCAGCAGATAGACGCCCTCTCCCTGGCGCAGACCTTCGAAAATGCCGCTCTCGACCTCGGTCACATCGATGACCGATTGTCCCGCCGCATCCTGCAGCCGCACGATATCAAGACCCTTCACGCTCCACGCCACAATGCTCTTGGTGAACGGCAACGTGGCGCTGCACCCCTTGTCGAGTTCGAGCTTTGAGCCCTGCGGACCGGCATCGCCCTTGAGCGTGATCACGCAGGTCTTGTCGCGGCCCGCAGTCGACAGCTCCCATTCTCCGATCATCTCCTTGGCGAGCGATCGGGCGTCCTGCGCCACAGCGTATGGCGCGCCGAGGGTGACCGTCGCCAGAGCAAGCAGGCAAGCCTGCCTGCTCAGCCACGATCTCGTGAGCGCGAACATCGCGGCGCGGGTCACGGTCAGCGGCCCTTCACCGGTGTCTCGGCGATCGGCGTCAACGGCGGCTTGCCCGCGAACCACAGTTTGAGATTATCCACCACGAGTTGATCCATCGCATTGCGCGTGGTCACGGATGCGGAGGCGATGTGCGGCAGCAGCACCACGTTCTGCATCGTCTTCAATACATCCGGCACCTGCGGCTCAGCCGCGAACACGTCGAGGCCCGCGGCCATGATGGTGCCGTCCTTGAGCGCGGCGATCAGCGCCTCCTCGTCCACCACCGATCCGCGGGCGACATTGATCAGAACACCGCGCGGGCCGAGCGCCTTGAGCACCTCGGCGTTGATCATTTTCGCGGTGGACGCACCGCCGGGCGTGATGGCGATCAGCGTATCGACGTCCTTCGCCATCTCGATCAGATTTGGATAGTGTTTGTAGGTGACGCCCTTGGCCGGATTGCGCGAATGATACACCACCGGCACCAGCGACGCATCGAGACGCCGCGCGATAGCCTGGCCGATGCGGCCCATGCCGACCATGCCGACCTTGCGGTCACGCAGAGATCCGGGGCTTAGCGGGAAGCTCTGCGTGGTCCAGTGTCCCGCGCGCAGATAGCGGTCCGCCTTGATGAATTCGCGCACCGTTGCGATCAGAAGTCCGAGCGCGGTGTCCGCGACTTCTTCGGTCAGCACGTCCGGCGTGTTGGTGACAATGATGTTGTGCCCGGCGGCATACTTGAAATCGATATGGTCGTATCCGACGCCGAAGCTCGATACGATTTCGGTCTTCGGAAGTCGCGCCAGCATGACTGCATCGGCCTGCACCAGGCCGGTGACCGCAACGCCGCGAATGCGCGCGGCAATGTCCGGGGTCATGCGGCTCAGATCGTGCTGGTTCTCAAATTTGTGAAGCACGAAGTTCGCGGGAAAACCGCCATCGATCACTGGCTTCGACGGTCCATAAACCAGCACATCGACCTTTTCCTGAGAACCGTTCGCAGCCATTTAGCTTTCCTTTCCAAGCGCACTTTCGTGCCAGCGTCGTAGCACAAGATACGAGGCCAGCGAGAGGCCCAAATAGATGACAATTCCGGCAATCGAGAGCAACAACAGCGCCGCGAACATCCGGGGAATGTTGAGCCGGTAACCGGCCTCCGCAATCCGGTAAGCCAGTCCGGAACCGGCCCCGGCCGAGCCCGCCGCGATTTCGGCGACCACCGCGCCGATCAGCGACAATCCTCCGGCAATCCGCAGACCGCCGAGAATATGCGGCAGCGCCGAAGGCAGTTTCAGGCGGCGCAGGGTTTGCGTCCGCGAAGCGCCATACAATTCGAACAGGCCAAGCAGGTTGCGATCGACTGAATTCAGCCCCAGCGTGGTGTTGGACAGCACCGGAAAAAACGCGACGATCCAGGCGCAGGCCACGACCGCCGCATGCTGCGGCAGATAGATCAGCAGCAGCGGTGCGATCGCGATCACCGGCGTTACCTGAAGGATCACCGCATAAGGCAACAGGGCATATTCCAGCCATTTCGAGCGGCTGAACAACACCGCAAGCGCGATGCCGCCGACGGCTGCCGCGATGAAACCCTGAACCGTGGTCGAAAGCGTCGTCAGCAACGATCCAAACAGGATCGGCCAGTCCTGAACGAGGGTCGAGAACACCACACTCGGCGCAGGCAGCACATAAGCCGGAAGATTGTTGACGCGAACCACAATCTCCCAGACGGCGGCGCCGGCGGCGAGCGCCACCAGCGGCAGGACGAACTTCAGAAACCGGACCGGCGATGTGTCGCGTGCGGTCATGCGGCGGCCCCGGCCGCGCTGGCCTTCGCAAGTGCTGCGGAGACATCACGACAATGCGCTGCATATTCCGGCGACGTGCGAAAATCCTCAGCCCGCGGCTCGGACGCATCGATGCGAACGTCACGCGCGATGCGCCCCGGTCGCGGTGTCATGATCAGCACGCGCTGCGACAGATACACCGACTCGAACACCGAGTGCGTGACGAACACAACGGTCTTGCGCAGCTTGCGCCACAGCGTCAGCAGATCGTTGTTCAGCTTGAAACGTGTGATTTCATCGAGCGCGGCAAACGGCTCGTCCAGCAACAGAATGTCCGGATCGGTCACCAGCGCCCGCGCCAGCGAGACCCGCATCTTCATGCCGCCAGACAGTTCGCGCGGATAGACATCCGCAAACTCCAGGAGCCCGACCTGCGCAAGCGCCTGATTGACGCGCGCGCTGGATTCGCTGTGGGGCATATGTGTGAGATCGAGGGGAAGCTGGACGTTATCGCGCACCGTCGCCCACGGCATCAGGGTCGGCTCCTGAAACACAAACCCGATGTTGTGGCGCGAACGATCCTGCGGATCGCGTCCCGCAACACGTACGCGGCCGGCGGTCGCCTCATTGAGTCCCGCAATGATGCGCAAAGCGGTCGACTTGCCGCAGCCGGACGGCCCGAGCAATGAGACAAACTCTCCGGTACGCACGGTCAGATCCAGCGGGCCGAGCGCGGCAACGCCGTTATCGTAAACCTTGGTGACATCACGTAGCGACACCGCCGCACCGCCCGGCAATCCGTCTCGCGCATCATCGGCTTCAAGAACAGTCATGCCGGAGAATCCGCCATCGTCAGTTTTTCGGCCGCAGGTTGACACCCACGGCCTTGTTGACGAACCGCAGGGTGTAAGCCTTGCGATAGTCGATGTCGCGCCGAGTCACTCCGGCGCGAACCATCTTGCCGAAGAACGCCACCATACGCTCGTCGCTCATCGCGCCGATGCCATCGTTCAGTGTATCGCCGGAATCGACGATGCCATACTGCTTCATCTTATCGACGGAATAGGCGAGCAGATCGTCGGTCATCTCCGGATTGGCCTTCTTGATGAGCGCGTTGCCAGATCGGTTATCGCCATAGAGATACGTGTACCAGCCGGTCACCGAGGCATCGACGAAGCGCTGCACCAGATCGGCTTTCTTTTCAGCATAGGCGGTGCGTGTTTCGATCAACGTCGAATAGGCGTTGAAGCCATAGTCCGCCAGCAGAATGACAGTCGGCTTGAACTTCGCCTGCTTCTCCACCGCGAACGGTTCGGACGTGACATAGCCCTGCATCGCGCTTTTCTTGTCGGCGAGGAACGGCTGCGCGTTGAACGTATAAGGCTTTACGTTTTCGTCGCTGAACCCGTATTCGGATTTCAGCCACTGGAAATAGGTCGGCATGCCTTCCTTGGACACGAACAGCGTCAGCGGCTTGAGGTCTTCGAGCTTGGTGACCTTGGACTCTGGATGCGCGAGGAACACCTGCGGATCCTTCTGGAAGATCGCCGCGACGGCGACGACGGGCACGTTGTTCGCCACCGCGTCGAACGATTGCAGCGTGTTCGCGCTCATGAAGAAATCGAGCTTGCCCGCGATGAGCTGGATGCGGTTGTTGACGTTGGGGCCACCGGGAACGATCCTGACGTCGAGGCCGTAACGCGCGTAGGTGCCGTCCGCCACGGCCTGATAAAATCCGCCATGTTCGGCTTGCGCGACCCAGTTGGTACCGAACGAAACCTTGTCCAGTTCGCCGGGGGTCTGCGCATGCGCCGGTACTCCGGTCACCGACCACAGAGCGATCCCGACAACGAACGCGCGCAGCAAGCGGCTGGGTGGCATGATTGGACTCCGTTGGGCGTTTTGCCCATGATGGGCATCGCAAAGCTACTCTGCTAATTGATTCAAAGAAACGCCTGTTCGAAGAAACCCGCGCACGATGACCCCGAAACCGCCGCACGACTGGACTGCGTTGAGCCTGTCCGCCATCGATAAGGTCGAGGCCTCCCGCTGGATCGCCGTGCTGCCGCTGGCGGCGACCGAGCAGCACGGGCCGCATTTGCCGTTCGAGACCGACACGCTGATCGCGCAGGCCTATCTGGCGCGCGTCCGCGCCGCGCTGCCGGGCGATCTGCCAGTGACGTTTCTGCCCGTCGAGCCGGTCGGAATTTCGACCGAGCATACGGCCTACCCGGGTACACAGACGCTGCCGACCGACGTCGCGCTGAACAAGTGGATGACGCTCTGCGATGCCGTGGCGCAGGCAGGTATCCGCAAGCTCGTCATCGTCACCAGCCACGGCGGCAACAGCGCGGCAATGGCGCTGATCGCGCAGGATCTGCGCGCGAAACACGAGATGCTGGCGGTCACCACGAGTTGGAGCCGGTTCGGTGCGCCGGATGGCTTGTTTTCCGCAGATGAGCTTCGCTTCGGAATTCACGGCGGCGCCGTCGAGACCTCGATCATGCTTGCGGCGTTTCCCGATCAGGTGAGAGAGAACCGGATTGCGAATTTCGAGTCTGCGGAAAAGCAGATGGTCAAGGAATTCCGCTGGCTTTCGGCGGGCCGTCCTGCGCCGTTCGCGTGGGCGATGCAGGATCTCAATCCGCAGGGCGCGGTCGGCGATGCGACGATGGCGACTGCGGAGAAAGGCAATGCGCTGCTGGATTACGGCGCGCGGGCTTTCGTCGAGTTGCTGCAGGATGTCGACAAATTCGATCTGGCGAGATTGTCGAACCGACCGCAGATTCCGAAATAGCCAATTAAACCACTGAAATTACTATATTTTTATTGATTTCGATATTTCGAAAAGAATCTTCGAACCGAATCCAGACAGCTCACCACCAATTGGCATGCGGTCCACACGGCCCGCCCCAAACAAGGATGGAGAGTATCATGTCGATCAAGACCAAGATTGCCGCCCTCGCTGTTGCTGCTCTGACCCTGACCGGTGGCATCGCCGCCACCACCCAGGAAGCTCACGCCGGCAAATTTCATCATCATCACCATGGCGTCGGCATCGGTGTTGGCCTCGCCGCAGGCGCACTATTCGCCGCCGCTGCCAGCAACACTTACGCCAACGACTATTACGGCTATCGCCGCTGCGGCTGGGTCCGCCAGTTCGACGCCTACGGCAACTACATCGGCCGCGTTCGCAGCTGCTACTGATCGAAAAATCCGAGTTGAGTTCGGCGCGACGCCTCATCCACGCCGCGCCGACCCAAAGACCCGCCCGGTTGTCCCCCCGGGCGGGTCATTTGTTTTTTCTTGCACGATCCGACAGGCGCAACTAAGCCACGGGCGCTGTGTCGTCTGCTTGTCACGCGGCAATGTCATGGCTCGCGCAGGCGGATTTCAGCCGCTCTAATCGGCTGCTCATAAGCAAAACAAGCGCTTGAGGGCCATTCGCAAATACAGCCAAATGCCAGGAAGCCTGGTTCTTTCTGGTACCCGAAGATGCGATCCCGCGCGCTGGCCGTTTCATGACACAGACCATACGCCGCATAACCATTGTGAAAGTCGCAGTTGCCGGACTTGCGCTGGGAGCGCCGCCGCTTGATCTCGCGCGGGCTGCTGACGCCGTCGTCCCCGTCAAGGCACCACGCGTTGCGCCGGTTTTCGACTGGAGCGGTCTCTACATCGGCGGGCACGTCGGCTACGGCGGCGGCAGCTTTGGTCCCGGCACCAACCCGCTGCCGCAGCAGGGCATCTTTTTCCCGTCCACCATCACCGGCCTGATCGGCGGCTATCAGGCGGGCTACAATCTTCAGCTTCCAAGCAAGTGGGTGCTTGGGGTGGAGGCCGATATTTCGTTCACGAGCACGCTCGATCGGCCGAAGCTCGTACCTGCACCGTTCAACACGACGTTCGACCACTTCGGCACGGCGCGGGGCCGCATCGGCTACGCATTCGGAACAGTGCTGCCTTACGTGACCGGCGGCGCAGCCTGGGGGCGGACCCGTGTCGATCTGAACGACGCGACCGGCGACATCGTCGGCAACAAGTCGCGCATGCATCTCGGCTGGGTCGCGGGTGCGGGCGTCGAAGTCGCCGTGGGCGGCAACTGGACCGGCAAGGTCGAATACAATTACATCGATCTCGGCGCGCGGACGTATGGGCTGGGCGACGCGCCGCTGCCCGATGTCGCCGTTGACCCCACGATTCACACAGTCAAGGTCGGTCTTAACTATCGGCTATGGGACACGCCGCCCTGGATTGGCAACACCGCGATCAAGCCGCTGGCCCTTCCGGAATCGACCAACTGGAACGTCCACGGCCAGACCACACTGATCACGCAAGGCTATCCTTCCTTCCGCGCACCGTATCAGGGCCCGAACAGCCTCCCCGGCATTGGTCGCACGCGGCAGACGTGGACCGTCGGCGCATTCCTGGGATGGCGGCTGTGGGACGGCGGCGAACTGTATTTCAATCCCGAACTCGCCCAGGGATTCGGTATTGGCGGCACATTGGGGCTCGCGGGATTTTCCAACGGCGAAGCGCAAAAGGGCGGCGCGGAGTATCCCGAGTTTCGCGCCCAGCGCTATTTCTTCCGCCAGACCTTCGGCCTCGGCGGCGAGCAGGAAGACGTCGCCGATGCTGCCAATCAGTTGCCGGGCAAGCGCGACATCAACCGCGTCACCGTCACCGTCGGGCGTTTCGCCGTGGGCGATTATTTCGACGGCAACTCCTATGCGAAAGATCCGCGCGCCGATTTCATGAACTGGGCGATGTGGTCGTCCGCGGCCTATGATTTCCCGGCCGACCTGCCGGGCTTCACCCGCGGCGCAGTCGTCGAGCTCAACCGCAAGGACTGGGCGATCCGGGCCGGATTTTTTCAGGTGCCGTCGCAGCCCAACAGCGATGTGCTCACCTTCAAGACCGGCGGCGCGGTGGTCGAATTCGAGGAACGCCACACGATCCTGAACCAGCCCGGCAAACTGCGCGTGGGCGTGTTCGCCAACCGCGGCAACACCGCCAATTATCGCAACGCGCTCGGCATCAGCGCCGCAAATCCCGGGATCGATATCAATGACATCGCGCCGGGAACGCGTCGCGAGCGGTCGAAATACGGCTTCTACGTCAACGCCGAACAGCAGATCGCCACCGACGTCGGCATCTTTGCGCGAGCGAGCTGGAACGACGGCCAGAACGAGATTCTGTCGTTCACCGACATCGACCGCAGCGTGTCCAGCGGCCTCTCGATCAAGGGCAGCTATTGGGGTCGGCCCGCCGATACATTTGCACTGGGCGGAGCCATCAACGGCCTGTCCGGCGCGCATCGCGATTTCCTCGCGGCCGGCGGCAAGGGCCTCCTGATCGGCGACGGCCGGCTGAACTACGGCACAGAACGGATTCTGGAGACCTACTACGCACTCGCGCTCAGCAAGGCCTTCACCTTCACCGCCGACTACCAGCTGATCACCAACCCGGCCTACAACGCCGACCGGGGACCGGTCTCGATCTTCTCAGGCAGGCTGCACGGCGAGTTCTGAGATCATCCGCGCGCCGCGACCGGCGTGACAACTGCCGCGGGAGGCGCCGCAGCGGCAACCGGCGCAAAGGACTCTGCCTGCGCGAATGCCCAGGCATGGAAACGCGGGTTCTCGACGTGGCCTTCCAGCAGTTCGCCGGGACGAATCTGCGGATAAAGCCGCGCGAACGACAACACCTCCGTTCCCGAGAGGCGATGTGAGAAGTGGATCGGCCGGATTTCCTGCGGATGGCTGAGGCCGGATGCCGCGATCAATTCCGCCAGAGCATGCAGGGTCGCGCGATGATAATTGTAAACGCGCATGGTCTTGTCCGGCACCACCAATGCACGGTTACGTGACGGATCCTGCGTCGTTACGCCGGTCGGGCAGCGATCTGTGTGACAACTCAGCGATTGAATGCAACCCAAAGCGAACATGAAGCCCCGCGCCGAATTGCACCAGTCCGCGCCGAGCGCCATGGCGCGCGCCACGTCGAAACCCGTCGCGATCTTGCCGGCTGCGCCGATTCGGATGCGATCTCGCGCGTTAATCCCGATCAAGGCATTGTGCACGAAGCTAACGCCCTCGCGCATCGGCATTCCAAGGTGGTCCATGAACTCTGCCGGGGCTGCGCCGGTGCCGCCTTCATTGCCGTCGACCACGATGAAGTCAGGATAGATTCCGGTCTTGACCATCGCCTTGCAGATCGCAAGGAACTCCCAGCGATGGCCGATACAGAGCTTGAAGCCCACCGGCTTGCCGCCCGAGAGCCGGCGCATCTCGGCGATGAACTGCATCATCTCGATCGGCGTCGAAAACGCGCGGTGATAGGCCGGCGAAATGCAATCCTCGCCCACCGCGACGCCGCGAATGCGTGAAATCTCCTCGGACACCTTCGCGGCCGGCAGCACGCCACCGTGGCCCGGCTTCGCGCCCTGGCTGACTTTCAGTTCAATCATCTTGATCTGATCGTCGCTCGCAACCTTCGCGAAAAGTTCAGGATTAAAGGTTCCGTCGGGATTGCGGCAGCCAAAATATCCCGATCCGATTTCCCAGATCAGGTCGCCGCCGTTTTCGCGATGATAGGGACTGACACCGCCTTCACCGGTGTCATGGGCGAAGTTTCCTTTTTTTGCACCGGCATTGAGCGCACGCACGGCGTTGGGGCTGAGCGCGCCGAAGCTCATGGCGGAAATGTTGAACACCGAGGCCGAGTACGGCTTGGTGCAATCCGGCCCGCCGATCATGACGCGAAAAGGTGCGTCGGCCAGCGGCTTCGGCGAGACCGAATGGTTCATCCATTCGTAGCCTTGCGCATAGACATCTTCCTGGGTGCCGAACGGGCGCTTGTCGAGCACCATCTTCGCACGCTGGTAGACCACTGCGCGCGTATCGCGGCTGAACGGCTTGCCGTCCTTCTCGCTCTCGAAGAAGTATTGCCGCATCTCGGGCCGGATTTCCTCCAGCAGAAAGCGGATATGCGCGGAGATCGGATAGTTGCGCAGAACGGCGTGGCTCTTCTGGAGCATGTCGTGAATGCCAAGCACCGACAGCGAGCCGAAAATCGTGATCGGAATTGCAAACAGAAAGATGTGTTTGAAATCGTAGTAGACCGCGGCGCAGACCAGAAGCGCGGTGATACAAATGCAAAGCGTCAGGATGATGAAACGAGGCGATAACAGCAGCGTCAAATTTTGCATAAAAACCTCGCTGACGAGACTGGCAAAGTGCTCCGACACCCGCCGCATGTTGGCGCGTTTCCCGGCCCGGGTCGATAGCACCATCATCTACGATAGATGTGACTATACACCAATCCACGGGCCATCGACATCAACGTGGCGTGGATGCGCGGAGGGACTGACGTGATCCCGTCATATCACGCGCATAGAACTGACGCCCACTGCTTGCTGCAGAGCAATATTTCAGCCCCGCCGATGGCACCATGCGCGGTCAGTGCTGATGGGGACGCATCTCGCCGGGGACGCCGCTCTTCTCAAGGCCGCCGTCGGCGATCCATGTCTCGGTGTTCTTGATGGCCCGCGCGATGTGGTCGTCCGTGCGGGTAAAGTCATAGGGCGAGCCGACCAGCGGACACAGCGGCGGCACCACGCAGTATTCAATGCTGGACTCTAGATATTCCAGTTCGGTGGTCATCTGCCGCGAAATCAACAGCGTCAGGGCATGAAGTGCCGTTGCGACAGCCCCCACCGGCGGGTCCTGCCCCGCGCAGGCGAACCCGGTCGGCATGATGATGAGCCGCTGCGCGCCCTTCTGGATCGCGACGCGGATCGGTGTGTTGCTGGAAATCGCCCCGTCGGCCAGAAATCGATCCTTGTATTTGACCGGCGCGAAAGCTCCCGGAATCGCCGTGCTGGCCACGATGGCTTCGGCTGCGGATCCTTCGGAAAGCACCACGGTTTCGCCGGATACGATATCGGTTGTCACGATATGAACCGGAACAACAGCTTCTTCCAGTTTCTTGTACGGAAGATGATCCTCGATCAACCTGCGAACGCCGTCGTGCGAGATCAGAAAATCCCGCCGCCACAAGAACGAGGCAAACGAATACAGCGACACCGGAAACACATCGTGCCGTGTCAGCTCGCGCCAGATGTCCGCCAGTTTCTTGACGCCGTCCAGCGTCGGTGAGCCGGCATAGTAGGCGCCGTTCATCGCCCCTACGCTCGATCCGACCACAAGGTCGGCCGTGACGCCATGGGCCGCAAGAGCCTGCATCATTCCGACTTGAATCGCACCAAAACTTCCGCCGCCTGCGAAAACGAACGCTGTCTTTGTTCCGGTATGACCGTCTTTACCGTGCATCGAGCCTACAAAGCTTTCGATTCACTTCACGTCGCAATCCGCGGGCGACATCCGTGCGGGTGCGCTGGACTTATACCAACGCGCCGACGAGACAGGCAATCAAGATTGCTTGTCCTCGTTGACGGACAAAGATGTCTGGCGTCCAGGCGTCGGCTCAGGCCGTTCGCAGCACCTTCTTTTTTCGCACCTCAACAACCCTGGTCATCGCGTCGTTGCGGCCTCCCAGCACACGGGTCAGGTGCAGCGCACTCTCCAGCAGAAGATCGGACATGCGCCGGGAGCTATCCCGGGTGAATCGCGGCTTAGGCCCCGAGACCGACAGCGCCCCGGCCAGTGCGCCGTCCGGCCCGAACACCGGACAGGCGATGCCGGCGCAATCGGGATCGCGCTCTCCGAAAGAGGCCGCGATGAACTCCGCGCGAATCCGATCGAACGCCTCGCCGCTTTCGCCGCCAAAGGCCAAAATCACCTTGCCCGCGGCGCCGCGATCCAGCGGCAGCAGCGCGCCGGCCTCGACACGATCCAGCGTCGAATGCTGCGAATCGACCCGAAACACACACAGCCGCGATTTGGCATCGTGCCGGACGTGAAATGACGGGCTCTCGGTTCCTGCAACAACGAGATTGCGCAGCACCGGCATGACATGATCATGCAGCCGGTTCGTGCGCTGATAGACAGCTCCCAGACGAAACGGTGTCGGCCCGAGATGATAACGCCCGTCGGGAAGCTGGCCGAGATAACCGAATTCCTGAAGCGAGGTCATCAATCTCAACAGCGTGCTTTTGTACAATCCGGTGCGGCGGGCGAGCGCGGCAAGGGTCATCGCCTCGGTCTCGCCCTCGAACGCGGAAAGAATGGTCAACGCACGATTCACGGCAGCAACGCCAGGAGACGACATTCGCTTAATCCTTGTTGGACGATCCGGACCGGTCGGCAATTCTGGCGATCACGGGGAAATATGCATCCCCCAATCCACATTCGATGGCTTCCTGAAGAATCTCACCAACCAGAGCCGCGCCGCGCGGCCGAAGGCCGCCCTGCGACGCAAGCTCGAGCGCATAGGACATGTCCTTCAGCGCGTATTCGGTCGAGAACGCGCGCAGCGGAAAGTCGTCCGGCACGATGGCTTTCAGGCCGTGATTGCGGAGCGCGAAGCTGTCCGCCGATCCCTTCGACAAGGTTTCCAGCAGCAATTTCGGCTCAACGCCGCTGTGCCAGGCGATCGCAACGGCTTCGGCGAGCGCATTGACCGTCTGGAACAGCACCATGTTGTTGAGAATTTTTGTTACCTGTCCAGCGCCGGTGCCGCCGCACAGCGTCACCTCGGTGGCGAAACACCGGATCAGCGGCACAACCGTTTCGAACAGTTGCGGCGACGCGCCGACCATGACGCTCAGGGTGCCATCCTGCGCCGCCTGACGTGTTCGCGCGATCGGCGCATCGATCCACGCTGCGCCCTTGCCTTCGAGCTGGCGCGCGAAATCGCGCGTGAGTTCGACCGACGATGTGCCGAGATCGACCACGATCTGGCTCGGCTTGATGGTTTGCAGAATTCCTGCGTCGCCCTCAAAGGCCGCGCGCACGTGTTTGGCGCTGGGCAGGCACAGAAACAGGACGTCGCACCGCGACACGACGTCGGCGACCGAAGCCGCAATCGCAGCCCCCTCCTCACCGAGCCTCGCGAGCGGCTCCGGCGCGAGATCATAGACGACAAGCGGCTTCCCGCTCTTGCGAAGAAGATTGCGGCAGATCGGCTCTCCCATCACTCCGAGGCCGACAAAGCCGATAGCACCCGACATACGTAACTCCTGCTTCAACACCCGGGGCACGACAGCGTCGTGCCCCGGATTGATTTTCAGTCTTAGGATTTCACCAGCGGACAGTTGCCTTCGCTGAGCGGACGAAACACGCGGTCACCGGGCTGCGAGGTCAGGATCTTGTAGTAGTCGTACTTGTACTTCGACTCCTCAGGCTTCTTGACCTGCACAAGGTGCATCGTGTGCAGCACGCGTCCGTCCGGCCTGATCGCCACATCCTTGTTGTACATGTCGTTGACCTTCATCTCGCGCATCTTGGCCGCGACGACGGTTGGATCTTTCGTCCCCGCTGCCTTGACCGCCGCAAGGTAGTGATGAACGCCGCTGTAGACACCGGCCTGAACCATGCTCGGCACGCGGCCTTCCATCGCCGCGAAATAGCGCTTCGACCAGGCACGCGTGCTGTCATTCATGTCCCAGTAGAACGACGTCGTGACCTGCAGACCCTGAGTCACCTTGAGCCCCAGCGCGTTGACGTCGGTGATGAACACAAGGAGACCGGCGAGACTTTGACCGCGCTCGACAGTGCCGAACTCGCCTGCCTGCTTGATGGCGGTCTGAACATCCGCGCCGGACGTCGCCAGTCCGACCACCTTGGCCTTGGACGCCTGCGCCTGCAGCAGGAACGAGGCAAAATCCGCTGTTCCGAGCGGATGCGCGGCGGAGCCGATGACCTTGCCGCCGGCGGCTTCGATGAACTTGGTCGCGTCGCGCTGAAGCGCATGACCGAATGCGTAGTCCGCCGAGATAAAGAACCAGCTTGTGCCGCCGGCCTTGGTGACGGCCTCACTGGTCATCCGCGACAGCGCGTAGGTATCGTAATTGAAATGAAAGCTGACCGGCGAGCAGGCCTTGCCGGTGAAATCGGACGATCCCGGCCCGCTGATAAGGAAGATCTTGTTTTTCTGACGGGCGATCTCGAGGATCGCAAAGCCGGCGGATGAGGCCGCGCCATCGGCAATCACATCGACGCCTTCACTGTCGAACCATTTGCGGGCGGTGGCGGACGCGATGTCCGGCTTGTTCTGATGGTCGGCGCTGATGATTTCGATTTTCTTGCCGATGATCTGGTTGCCGAAATCCTCCGCGGCCAGCCGCGCTGCCGCAACCGACCCGCGCCCGCCATTGTCTGGCGAAGGGACCGGCCTGATCGTTGAGAATGCCGATCTTGATCGTGTCGTCCGCGGCACGGGCGGCGGTCGACGTCAGCAATGAGACGGTGAGCAGAAGTGTCATAACAATCGATGTTTTCATGATTATTTGTTTCCCCCTATGCAGAATGAATTTTCTATTTTCTTGCAGCCTTGACCTGTGCGCCGGCGGAATCCCCCGCGATGCGCCCGAACACCGCACCCGCCATCAGTCCGGTGCCGCCGGGATAGTTGAAATAGAACAGCCCGCCGACCAGTTCGCCGGCGGCGTAAAGATTCGAAATCGGCGCCTCATCGAGGCTGACGACTTCACCAGCCTGCGTGATCTTCAATCCGCCGAAGGTGAAGGTGATGCCGCAGGTGACCGCGAAAGCGAGATAGGGCGGCTTGTCGAGCGTGTTGGCCCAGTTGCTTTTCGGCACAGCAAGTCCGTTGGTGCCGCGACCATCCTTGACGTTCGGATTGAACGGCACATCCGTCTTCACGGCGTTGTTCCAGTCGGTCACGGTGCGCATGAAGCCTGCCGGATCGACGTCGTCGAGCTTCTTCGACAACTCTTCCAGCGTATCGGCCTGAACTTTCGTGACCTGCCGGATGCGGTACTCGTCGCGCAACAGATGCGCGACCTTCTGATCGAAGATCTGCCAGGCAAACTGTCCGGGCTGGTTCAGGATCACACGGCCGTATTTGGCGTAGGTGTAATTGCGGAAATCCGCACCCTCGTCGACGAAGCGTTCGCCCGTCGCATTGACCATGATGCCGAACGGATAGGAGTGCTTCTGGAACCCGTCGCCGACCGCGAGGTCGCCGTGTTCCGGCGCATTGCGGTCCCAGCCGACGGCGTGACAGCCCGACCAGTTGCCCGTCGGCCGTGCACCGATGTCGAGCGCCATTTGAATGCCGCTGCCGGTGTTGAACCGCGAGCCGCGCACCTTGGCGAGATCCCATGACGGGCCGAGATAGCGTGTGCGCCATTCGGCATTGGCCTGAAAGCCGCCGCTGGCGAGGATCACCGTCTTGGCGCGGATGTCGCGGGTCTTGCCGTTCTGCTTCACGCGAACGCCTTGCACGCCGTCATCGTCGGCGATCAGCGACAGCGCGCGCGTCTCGAACATCACGTCGATGCCTTCGCGCGCCGCCGACTTGTGCAAGGCCTCGACCAACCCCGGGCCGCCGCCCCAGGCCTCGACGGTCAAGCCGCCCCAGAACTTGAACTTGCCATCGACCTTGAACGCCTGACGCCCATAGATCGGGACGAAGCGCACGCCCTTGGTGCGCATCCAGTTCATGGTGGCATGGCTGCGGCGCACCAGCAGTTCGACCATGTCGGGATGGGTCCGGTTCTGCGTCACCCGCGCCATGTCGTCGAAGAACTGGTCTTCGCTGTAGGTGCCGAAGTCGGTGCTTTCCTTTTCGCTGTCGGACAGATCCGGCATCAGCGCATAGAGGTCTTCGACGGTGTTGTAGGCGACGCGCATCGCCCCGGCCGTGAAGCTCGAATTGCCGCCATGCTCGCCTTCCGGCGCGCATTCAAGCACCGCGACGCTGACGCCATGCTCACGCGCGGCGAGCGCCGCGCACATCGCGGCGTTTCCCGCCCCCACAACAACAACGTCGTATTCGCTCATGGTCATCCTCGTCACCGCACGCTGGATGCGGCAATTGCCGTCCGGAATAAGTTGAAATGCAGCTTTCGCTGATCGCTTCGTGATGTTCTATTAGACAGAACATCATTCTATTATTTGCGTACGCGAAAATTCCTTACACCGCTTTCGCGGATGAGTTCAAGCACTCCGCATGCCGAAGCTTATTTCGCGAATGACCGTTTCGGATTTTTGTGCAGCGCGACGGCGTCAGCTTTCCCGCTCACCTGCGGATAAAGCTCACGCACCATCGGATCGTGACCAGGGATCACGCGATCGGGATGACCGGCAAGACGCTCGACGATCTTCCAGCCCTCCAGCATGTCGCCGAGGTTGTAGACGATCGGAAACGGATTGCTGCGATGCATGTTGCCATAATAGTGCGCGGCGTCGGAGGCCAGCACCACAGGCCCGCGTTCGGTCTCGACGCGCACCACCTGCAAGCCGTCCGAATGTCCGCCGACATGATGCAGCGTCACACCCGGCGCGATCTCGTTGTCACCGTCGTGAAACACGACGCGGTCGCTGAACACATGGCGCACCATCAGCGTGACATCCTCCGCCGAGAACGGATGGCGCAACAGCCCGTGGCACATGCAGCGGCCGGTCGCGAAACTCATCTCGCGATCCTGCAAATGAAACCGCGCATTGGGAAAACGATCGAGATTGCCCGCATGGTCGTAGTGCAGATGCGTGATGACGACGTCGCGAATGCTGTCGGGCCGGACACCGAACTGCTCCAGCGCTTCGGCGGGATTGATGGTCAGGCTCCGTGACCGCTCACGCGCCGCGACTTCGTTGAAGCCGGTATCGACAAGAATGTCGCCGTCCCTGCCGCGGATCAGCCAGACGAAATAATCGAGATCGCTGCCTTCGTTGTGAACATCCGGAGTGAGATAGTTCTGATGCGGCTGACGTCCCGTCATCGTGGCGTAACGGATGGCGTAGATCTCGCTGTGATGGGCCAAGGCGTTCCTCGTCGGCTGTCGTTTTGCCGACACTCTGCACATCGCCCGCCATCACGACAAGCCGCGCGAGGGAATGGTCTGCCTTACGCCAGCGCCGTGGAATAGAGCGTCATCGCACCGATCCCGATGGTGACAACGCCGACCACCGCCTGAAGCCCGCGATTGGCCCATGTCAGCGACCTTGCGGAAACAGCCAGCGGCACCGCGATCACGGTCGACAGCGCGCCCATCCCGAGCATCGAGCCTATTCCGAACAGCAGAATGTAAAACAAACCATGCAGCGGATTTTCGAACTGCGAAACAACCAGCACCAGCAGCGCGGCCGAGCCCGCCATGCCGTGCATCAACCCGACCAGTAAGGACCGCCAGCGGAAACCGTGCTGATGGTCATGACCGCTGCGCTGGTGCGGAACAGCGTCCGCACCATGACTGTGAAGATGAAGATGCGCGGTGCCATCGGCGTGGCGGTGCTGATGAAAATGCGCGCGGTCGCGCCATAGCCGCCACAGCACGTGCGCGCCGAGCCCGACCAGCATGATGCCGACGGCCGTTTCCAGCGGACCCGCCAGATGTTCTGGGATCGTATGACCAAGAAGGATCGCAGCGCCGGCAAAAATGAACAATGTGATGGTGTGACCCAGTCCCCAGGTCAGCCCGTGCTTGACGATGTCTCGGACGCTCGATCGCCGGGCCGCGATGCTGGACACTGCTGCGACGTGGTCGGCCTCGAGGGCGTGTTGCATTCCGATAAGAAAGCCGAGGCCTAGAATTCCGAACATTCGTGTGACGATCTCATGTGACGGGCGACCATAGCCGATACCGGCCCGCTGCAAAGCACTTTGTCAGAATTGACCCGCCAC
Organism: Afipia massiliensis; assembly: GCF_014203115.1. Classification (GTDB taxonomy): domain Bacteria; phylum Pseudomonadota; class Alphaproteobacteria; order Rhizobiales; family Xanthobacteraceae; genus Afipia; species Afipia massiliensis. The sequence goes on from NZ_JACHIJ010000004.1 coordinate 334,899, forward strand.
CGTGAGCCGAACAGCGAACGGCTCGACGGGATGAAGGACGCGATCCATCACGCCGGTCTGGCAGACCGCCGCTGGCGGCGGTGGCGCACCGAACCTGCATTGCGCGTACAAGGGATCAGTCTTCAGCAGCGATCCGTAGGCATAGGTGATCTGGTCGGACTTGCTGTCGGTCAGATTGTAGGCATCGAGCTGGATGCGCCAGCCGTTGTCGAACCGGTAACCGACCTGTCCGTTGAGAAGACCCGTCGCCGGCGACACGAAGGCACCGTCTTCAGTCAGCGGGCGCAGCCCGAAATAGCGATAGCGCAGCGCGCCGAACCAGCCGGTCTTTTCGCCAAGCCTGATCCCCGCAGAGGCAATCATGTTCGGCGCACCGGGAATATAATTGCCCGGCGCGTTGCCGATCTGGGCCTCCGGATAACCCGCCAGTTCGGCATACGCCGCTGCCTGCGCCGAGTTGCCGCCGCGGAACCGCGCATGGGTGACGGCAAGATCGCCGTCGATCTGCAACCATGACACCGGCCTGTAGTGATTGGTCCATTCGACGCCGTAGCGGCGGCTCGGGCGGCTCGCTTCGGTGTCGCCCGCATCGCCGACGAACAGAATCTCCGACGCGGAATCGAACATGAACAGGCTGAGCGAACTATCGAGGCCCGGAATGAACCGGGTCCGGACGCCGACTTCGGCGCCGCGCGTCTTCACCAGAAACGGCGACGAATCAACAGGCAAGCCGTCGGACGGCGACTCCTTGATCGTGACGCCGCGCGCATCGTTGCTGTGAAAGCCTTCACCCGCGTTAAGGAACAGTTCGGTTTTCGCGAACGGCCCGAACACAACGCTCAGTTTGGGACTGCCGATCGACGCGTTGGCGTTGCCGGAATTTACCGGTCTCAGCAGCGAATTGACATTCGTGGTGTAGAAGTCGCCTCGATAGCCGAGCGTGGTGCGCATCCAGTCGGTCCAGTAAACGGTATTCTGAATGAAGAGCCCGACGCTGCCCTCCTTCACCTTGTCGCTTCTGGTACCTCCCAGAAATTGCCGCCGATAGGCTTTCGACAGTCCGACCTTGATGTCGTCATAGCGGCTCTGGATGCCGACTTCGGTCTGCATCGGCAGACCGGCGACCGCGTGATTGAAGGTGTGCGAGGCATTCACGCCGGCCAGAACGCGATCGTCGCGCTGATGAAACTGATCGCCGAGAGTTGGATTGTCCAGAAAGAAAGTGAAGTTGTTATAGAGATCGAGCGAGCTTTTGATCGCATAGAAATTGATCTTCGACGACCCGTCCCTGTCGGTCTGCGCCCATCGTCCGGACAGCGAGAAGCGATCGGAGTTGCCGCCGTCGGTCGGATCGAGCGCCCCGTAACGGCCGACAAGCCCCGATGTGATGGCGCGGAGCGGTATCTGGTCGGTCGAATTCCAGCGATTGGAATAAGCCATCCCGGTCAGCGAAAATCCGTTAGCCAGCGTTCCTTCCGTATAACGAACCACCGCATTCAGCTTGCGCAGCTTGTCGGGATTATCCCACGGCCCGTTGTAGGTATTGGCCTCTCCGGCGATCAGCAGGTTGCCTTCGCCCGCCTTGGTCGAGGTGATCCCGAGCGCGCGGCGATAGCCGAAGCTGCCGACGGTCGCCAGCGCCATCGATTTTTGAACGGTATCGATCAGTCCGACATGCACCGAACCGACCGACGAAAAGTCGCCCTCATCGGCGAAATACGGTCCCTTGCGCACATTGACCGACCCGATCAGTTCCGGGATCAGGAAGTTCAGATCGGCATAGCCCTGTCCGTGGCCGTGGGTGCGCATGTTGACCGGCATGCCGTCGACCGAGATCGCCAGATCCGTTCCGTGATCCAGATTGAAGCCGCGCAGAAAGTACTGGTTGGCTTTGCCCTCGCCGCTGTGCTGCGTAACCATGAGACCGGGCACGACTTCGAGTGCCTCGGCGGGCCGCGAAAACGGCCGCGCGTTGACCTCTTCACCGGTAAAATTCTGCTCGCTGGCGGACGCGACCGGCGCCTGCCCGGCATCCTGACTTGCGTCAGTGCTCGTGGGTGCGGTTACTGGATGCGATGCCGTTCGACGCGCGTGTTGAACGCGGGGCGTCACCACGTCGACAGCAGGCAGTGATGCTGCGGCTGGCGTATCGGTGCTTTGCGCAACCGCGTCCTGCGGCGCGACGATCAATCCTGCAACCGCGATCCCGATCGCGACCGATGTTCGGCGAAAGCTATGCGCGGGCGATCGCAAGCGACGGCAATTTTCTGCCACCTTGCGACCCCTTGAACCAAACCGTTGAATTGAAATGCCCCCGCACGTCGATCTGAACCGGCAGGGCACGCTGGCACGCACAGTATGATGATGTCAATGATTCATCATACAAGCGAGTATCCGACGGCGGCACCCGCATTAAAACGACGTCCATCCGACGGCTTGGGGGAGACGGGAACGACTAAATACCCGGTTGCCGGAAACAGCGCCTTACATGATGATGCATCCGCTCAATCAGCGATCCGGAAACATCCGGCAAAGAAAAGCGCCGCCACAAGGTGACGCAAACAAATATCCCGGGAGGACATGACGTGACTCTGAAATTCAGTCGGTACGCTTTACTCGCTCTTTTGGCCGGTTCGTTGACCGTGGCCGGCAAGGCCCAGGCTCAAACATGGCCGGAAAAACCGATCACCTTTGTCGTCCCGTTCGCTGCCGGCGGCGGCACCGACGCGTTCGCGCGACCGCTTGCCGCCCAGCTCGACACGCAGCTCGGAACGCGCGTGCTGATCGAGAACCGCGCGGGTGCGGGCGGCACCGTGGGCGCATCGCAAGCCTCCAAGGCCGCGCCTGACGGCTATACCTTCTTCGTCGGCGCCGCCCATCACGCCATCGCTCCGGCGATCTATCCCAATCTCGACTACAATCTCGAACGGGATTTTGTGCCGGTGGCGCTGATCGCGCGGCCTCCGCAGGTCATCGTGGTCAATCCTGACAAGGTTGCCGCCAAGACGCTCGCCGAATTCATCACTTATCTCCGCGCCAATCCCGACAAACTGAACTATGGCTCGGCCGGCGCCGGGACCACACACCATCTCGCTGGCGAGCTGTTCAAGATCCTGACCAAAACGCGCATTATTCACGTGCCCTATCGCGGGGCGGGGCCTGCGATGGCTGATCTTGTCGCCGGACACGTACCGCTCGTGTTTGACGGGCTCGGCTCATCCGCACCGCAAATCAGGGGCGGACAGTTGCGCGCGCTTGCGGTCGCGGCGCCAAAACGGGTCCCGGCGTTCCCCGATGTGCCCACGGCTGCGGAAGCCGGTGTGCCGGGATATGAAGTCTCCACCTGGTATGGCGTCTTCGCACCGAAGAAAACGCCGCCGGCGATCGTCGAACGCATGATCAAGGAACTTCAGAAGGCCATGCAGACGGCGACAATCAAGGATGCATGGGAGCGCAACGGCACCGACGTTCCGGATGTCACCGGCGCGGCGTTCGGCACGATGGTGTCTGCAGAAACCGTGCGTTGGCAGAAGGTCGTCACCGAGGCTGGCGTGAAGCTGGACTGACCTGAGCGAGACGAGTCCACACGAAACGTAAGCGGCCGGCAGTCCAGCGTGATGCTGGACTGCCGGCCGCTACAATGAGATGAGGCAATTGCGGATAAACGACCCGCGATTTCCGGCTACTTGACGAGCGGGCAGCCACCTTCGTTGAGGGGGCGGAAAGCCTCCGCTGGCGGGATGGTGGCGACCACCTTGTAATAGTCAAACGGCTTCTTGGACTCTTCCGGCTTTTTGACTTCGACCAACAGCATGCGGTGGACCGCACGGCCGTCTACCCGGATGGTGGTTTCGCCAAACAGCGGATCATTGATCGGCCCGGCGTCGCGCATCGCCTTGACGACGGCGGCCCCATCCTTTGCGCTGCCGGTTGCCTTGACGGCGGCGAGATAGGCAAGCGTCGCCGAATAGGCTCCGGCCTGGGTCATCGACGGATACTTGCCGCCGTTGCGTGTGGCAAACCGCTCACCGAAGGCACGCGTCTTCTCGTCGAGGTCCCAATAGAACGCCGTGGTCAGAAGAAGCCCCTGCGCCGACTTCAAGCCAAGGGTGTGAATGTCGGAAATGAAGAGCAGCATGCCCGCAAGCTTCTGCCCGCCCTGCAACAAACCGAACTCGGCCGCCGTCTTGATCGAGTTGACGGTGTCGCCGCCGCCGTTGGCAAGACCGATAATCTGGGCTTTCGACGCCTGGGCCTGCAGGATGAAGGACGAGAAATCCTTGGTGTCGAGCGGGTGACGAACCGACCCAAGCACCGTGCCGCCATTCGCCTTCACCACGCTCGACGCATCGCGCTCAAGCGCCTGTCCGAAGGCATAGTCGGCGACCATGAAAAACCAGCTCTTGCCGCCGTTCTTGGTGATCGCAGCGCCGGTCCCGTGCGAAAGAGCCCAGGTGTCGTACGTCCAATGCACCGTGTTGGGTGTGCACGCCTTGCCCGACAGATCAGAACTGGCCGACGCAGTAAACAGCGCCACCTTGTTCTTCTCCTTGACCAGAGAACCGACTGCGAGCGAAATCGCACTTGTCGGCAGATCGACAAGAACATCGACACCTTCAGTATCAAACCACTTGCGTGCCAGTCCGGTCGCAATATCCGGCTTGTTCTGGGTATCCGCCGATATGATGTCGACTTTCAATCCATTGGCCGCCGGCTTGAAGTCTTCGATTGCCATGCGAACGGCATCGACAGCTCCCTGGCCGCCGATATCGGAATAGAGCCCCGACATATCGGCAAGCACACCGACCTTCACCGGTGTTTCGGCCCACGCTGCCGTGGTCGCCATTATCGCAAACGGCACAACTCGCAAACAAAAGCGCAACATTTCATCTCCCACATTTTTTCTAACCAACGCATCTTCGTGCATTGGCTGGTTCTGGTAACGCAGATGGAACACGAAGTCTTCAGCGAAATCCGTTATCCGACAGCCTGTCGATTTCGCATGTCGAAACTGACGTCGTCAGCGACGCTCGCGCGGCAGCCAGCGAAACTCGCGCCCGTTTCACCGCAACGCCGTCGGCTTGCCCCCGTGCGGATCGTCGGAATCTGCTCGCCGTCGACCGTGATACTTTCGACGCCGAGAAACTCGCCGGCCGGCGTGAGCAGTTCGCCGCGACGGGCATAGATTTGGAACGAGCACGCCTGGATGCCGCAGAAGGTGCTGCGCCCGCCGCCGGGCACTTGATCCCGTGGTGATGGATAATGAGATCGCCTTGCCGTCACCATTGAGATCGCGCTCGATGACCGACGCGGGATCGATAGTGCCTTCCTGCTTCTCGCAGGCGCTGGCTATCTGTTCGCGTACAAGGTGTTCGGCAGCCTTGGAACGCGTGGCCTCCTTCTTGGTGCAGGTGTTTTCAACGCATGAACGATAGCGGGGATCGCTATTACCCTTCCCGGCGGTGAGGCATCGCCGGAGACACCGCTGGACTTCCTTGTCCTCCCGGCGGTCACGGCAGCAGCCTCGGCGGACGGGCATCGGCAGAACGTCAAGTCGGCCCCGTCTGCGAATGTCCTGACGAACGTGTCCGGTCCCTGCCAGACGATCCTGCCTTTGTAAGGTTTTCCGATCTTGACTGAGGCGTCGCCTGCTTCCGCATCGACTTCCGTGACGACTTCTGTCAGTTCGCCGTCCTGCAATCGCCACGTCCCGCGCGCGCCCGGTCCCGCATAGGTCCCGTCGGCAAAATAACGAACCGGCGCGCCGCTGTCGCAGCCCAGCGGAAACCGGACTCCACCCTGAAGCGCGAGCCAGCCTCCGATCAGTTGCGCATCGAGCGTCTGCTTCGCGTCGATCTGCACCGCAGCCGCCTGCTCTGCGGTGACAACGACCCGCCGGGGTTCGCGCGCCGGCATAAAGACAGCAACGCAAGTCCCCTTTGCGTCAGTGAGAACCCAGGGGTGGGTCACATATGTCTGCTGATGATAACTCTGACCGGACGCACGACGCCGAGGGATCGCGCGTTCCATCGCGCGCTACTTTAGCTTCCCGGATCAGATCGACGGCGGCGTTCACCGCTTTTGTATCGGCCGAGGCGAATCGAAATGCCTGCGTCATGTTCACTCTCAATGTTTCTGGAATGCGGGGTGCCAGGACAGCGTGAACCGCTCCAGGACACGCGAGTCGGCGAGCTTTCCGAGCAGCGCGCAAATCAGGATGCTGAGCACCACGACATCGATCAGCATGAATTTGCGCGCCTGCATCGCCATTTAGCCGAGGCCTGACGACGCCGCGATGGTCTCCGCCACGATCAGCGTCAGCCACATGATGCCAAGCGCGAAGCGAAGCCCCACGAAGATCGACGGCAGCGCGCCGGGAAAGATCACGCGGCGGAACAACTCGCCGTTATATGCGGCCCATTTCGATCAATTGCGGATCCACGGTTTTGATGCCGTGCAGCGTGTTCAGATAGATCGGGAAGAACACGCCGAGCGCTACCAGAAACAGCTTTCGGACAAATCCTCTTCTCAGGCAAATCAATGACGCAGGTCTCGCCCGCAGCGATCCCCTGAATCTCGGCATCGATGTCGATCTGCAGGCCCGCGCCATCAGGCGCGACGGACATGTCGCCGGGACCTTGTTCGTGGTCGGGCCGCCGGCGCGCGGCACCTTCGGCGAGTTGGTGGGAGCGCCGGATTTGGCGCGTCATGCGCGAAATGTTGCGCAATGCATCAGTGCTGAGGCCGCACGTTCAAGACATTGAGATGTGATGCCCGCTTGGGGTCATGAGCTGACCTCGTCGAAACGTTAGCTCTGCGTCAATACCGGACGCCATTGCAGCAAGAAATGCCAATCGGCAGTGGGCACCGACGCATGGCCTTCCATGCGAATCGCCAGATCTGTAGCTTTGGCAAGACATCAGCAGCCTGATGCATGGTTCATCCAGCCGCTCTTACAGGGTGCGAGCGATAAGCTCTTTCATGATCTCGTTGGTTCCCCCGTAGATGCGTTGAATGCGAACGTCCGCATACATGCGTCCGATGGGAAATTCGTCCATGAATCCGTATCCGCCGTGAAGCTGGAGGCATTCGTCAACCACCCGACACTGATTGTCCGTGGCGCAATACTTCGCCATCGATGCGTCCGAAGCAGAAAGCTCTCCTTTCAGATGGCGCACGACACACTCGTCCACGAAACTGCGCGATGTGCGGGCCAGCGTGAGGCACTCGGCGAGTTTGAAGCGTGTATTCTGAAACTCAAGCAGGGGTTTCCCGAAGGCTGTCCGCTGCTTGACGTAGTCGACCGTTACCTCGATGGCTTTCTCCATCATGGCCTGCGCGGCGAGCGCCACGGCGAGCCGCTCCTGCGGAAGCTGCTTCATCATCTGGACGAAACCAACGCCTTCCTCGCCCAAACAGTTTACTACCGGAACCTTCATGTCCTCGAAGAAGAGTTCGGCGGTATCCGATCCGTGCATACCGATCTTCTTGAGATTACGGCCGCGGTTGAAGCCCGGAAGATCCGCCGTCTCCACCACGATCAGGCTTGTACCTTTCGCGCGGGCCCCCGGATCCGTTTTGACGGCAAGCACGAGCAAATCGCACATGAACCCATTTGTGATGAAGATCTTTGAGCCGTTGACGATGTAATACTCGCCCTCGCGCCGAGCGGTCGTGCGGATCGCCTGAAGATCAGATCCGCCTCCCGGTTCGGTCATGCCGATGGCCGCAATCCATTCACCGGTGCACAGCTTCGGTAACCAGCGCTGCTTCTGCTCTTCAGTGCCGTAGGCCTGAATGTAGTGTGCGGAGATAACTCCGTGCACCGCATGGCCAACGCTGGTGCAGTTGGCATATGACAGTTCTTCTGCAACAACGGCATCCAGCGCGAATGATCCGCCACCGCCGCCATACTCTTCCGAGATGCTCGGGCACAACGCACCGAGAGCACCGGCTTTCTCCCAGAACGAGCGATCAACGAAGCGCTGGGCCCGCCAGCGCTCGTCATTCGGAACCACCTCATCGTTCATGAACCGACGGACCGACTCGCGAAACATCGCGATTTCTTCGGTTTCCCAGGATTTTGCAGGGAACAGATTGCTCATGGTATTTCTCTAATGCTGCGTTTCATCATTTGGTGAGATCTGACTCAGGATTTTACCGAGTCCTGTCGCGCCTTCATCTGCTCTTCAGCCCACGGTCGCAGAAGTCGCTTAAGCACTTTCCCGGTTGGCGTACGAGGGAGCGGTTCCTCGCGCAGCAGCGTGATCCTTGGGCGCTTGTAGGACGAGAGTTGCTGCTCGCAGGCCGATTGAATCGTCGCCTCCGGATGCACGCCGTCTTCGGTGACAACAATGGCAACGGGGATCTCACCCCATTTCGGATCGGGAACGCCGACCACAGCGACGTCCCGAACGCCCGCGACCCGATGCACAACATCCTCGATCTCGCGCGCGTAAATGTTCATTCCGCCGCTGATAATCATGTCCTTGGCCCGGCCGGTCAGCGTCAGAAAACCCTGATCGTCGAGAACGCCAGTATCGCCGGTCCGGAACCAGCCGTCGGCTTGCGCTTCGGCGGTGGCATCGGGACGATTGTGATAGCCGAGCATATTGGCAGGCGATCGGATGACGACCTCGCCCTCGCCTCTGTCAGCGATGACTCCATCGGCCCGGCAGACAGCGAGAGTAACAATCGACGACGCCTTGCCTGTCCGTTCGGGATAACGAAGGCTGTCGTCCGCATCCAGGATCGTCATCATCAACGGAAACTCTGACATCCCGTAGATCGGAATGACCCGGCATTCCGGCAATTCGGAATTGACCGTCTCGATCACGCTCGAGGGCACAAATTCACCGCCGGTGAAAATGCGCTTCAGCCGCGTTCGCCGCAGCCGCTCAAAAGCGCCCGGAGTCGCCGCAAGCATTTTCAGCAGTGTCGGCACAAGGAGGACATGGGTCACACCTTCTTTTTCGATCGCGCTCACCACACGGTCGATCGTCAACCCTCCCGTCGGCACCATTGCGATGCGGCCGCCAAGCCACATCAGCGCAAGCATGATGTCATGGAATCCCGCAGCCCAGGACAGTGAAGGAATCAGAAGATAAACATTGTCGCGCGAAAGTCCGACATCGCCGATCTGATGATAGGCATTCCACAAGACGCCTGCCTGCGAATGCACGGCCCCCTTCGGCAAACCTGTGGTGCCGGAGGTATAGTACATCATCACCTTGTCCGACGGATCAGGCCGATAATCCGGAACGCTCGCCGCCGCGCGGGTCAGAAGATCTTCGTATCCGTGCCACGTCCCGCCGGCGGGCGTTTCGAAATCGCCGACACGGATCAGCCGTTCGGGAAGCGCCGACAAGCCCCCCAGTGCCCGTTCAGCTACCTTGTCGGCAATAACAGCAATAGCCCCGCTGTCACGCACGACATGCTCAACCTCGCGGTCATTAAGCAGGACATTTACCGGCACGCAGACTGCGCCGATCGAGGAGATCGCGAACAGCGCTTCCGGCCATTCGTGACTGTTTCCCATGAGCACAGCCACGCTGTCGCCCTTCCGCACGCCCAGTCCCAGAAGCGCATTCGCCAATCTGAGCGAGCGATCATTTAGCTGTCGATAGGTGAAGGACGCACCTTCATTCGTCAGCGCGACACGCTCTCCTCCTGTGGAGGAGAGCGCATTGCGTTGAACGATGTCGGCAAGCGAATAGCTGGTTGCCATGGCCGTCATCCGATCTCAGGTTGCTACGGCTTCAACAGCGGGCAGACCGACTCGGAAACCGGCCGGAACGCGTCGGTGGCCTTGATGTCGCCGAGCACCTTGAAATAGTCCCATGGCTTTGACGATTCCTCAGGCGACTTCACGCGCACGAGAAATATGTCCCGCATCAAACGTCCGTCAGCACGAACGGTCGCATTGCTCGTGAACAGGTCGTTGACCGGGGTTGCGCGCATCTTGGCAATCACCGCTTCCGTTTCCAGCGTATTCGCCGCGGCCATTGACTTGAGATAGTGCAGCGTCGCGCTGTAGTTCATCGCATGCGTCTCGCTCGGCGGGCGGCCCATACGTGCGGAAAACTTCTTGGCAAATTCGCGCGAGCCGTCGTTCGCATCCCAGTAGTAGATCGAGCTGAGCGTCGTGCCCTGCGCAGCCTTCAGACCGACGCTGTGCACGTCCACCAGCAGCATGGCCATCGCGCTGGCCTTCTGCTTGTCCGTGAAGATCTGAAATTCGCTTCCTTGCTTCAGGACGTTCTGGAGATCGCCGACGGCGCTGGCAACCGCGATCACCTTGGCTCCGGAAGCCTTTGCCTGAAGCAGATAAGACGAGAAATCCATCGTGTTGATCGGGTGGCGCACCGCTCCGAGCACCTTGCCCCCGAGCGCCTCCACGGTCTTCTTCGAATCCGCCTCCAGGGCGTGACCGAACGCATAGTCAGCCGTGATGAAGAACCAGCTATCGCCACCAGCCTTCACCATCGCACCGGTCGAGCCCTTCGCGAACTGGTAGGTGTCATAGCCCCACTGAAACGCGTGCGGATTGCAGTACTTGTTGGTCAATTCGCCGCTCGCGGCGCCCGTTGCGATCGAAATCGCCTTGTTCTTCTCAACCAGAGACTGGACGCCGATGGCCACTGCGGAATTGCCAAGATCAAGGATCATCCCGACATCAGCGGTATCGATCCAGCGCTTCGCCGTCGTCACGCCGATGTCGGCCTTGTTCTGATGGTCTGCGTGCAGCACTTCGATCTTCTTGCCAAGCACCTTTCCGCCGAACTCTTCGACCGCGATCTTGGCTGCCTCTACCGATCCCATCCCTTGGGCATCCGAGAGCGGGCCTGCCATATCGGTGAGTACGCCGATCCGCACCACATCGCTGGCCTGCGCTGAGCCCAGCCCGAGTGCCAGCCATGCCGAGATCAGAACCGCGTTTACTTGCTTAAGTCTCATCGTTTTCTCCACACCCTTTTTGGTCTTATTCAGGAAAAGTCCTGCACACCCTTTCGCACTGTCGCGAGAGGAGGATTTGTTCGCCGACCTACTTCGATCCGCTGCGCCTGGAGACCGAGCGAGCTTTTCCCGCCCGCGATTCTCGCGCTACGCCGCCGCTTCGCTTGGGCTTTGGGCTGGCGGCAGCCTCACGGACGAAAAGCCCCTGCGTGAGCAGCTGAATCATGCTGGTCATGATGTCTTCGGGACGCAGATCACCGCCGGGCTTGTACCAGCGACCGATCCAGCTCAACGCGCCGGCTACTGTGAAAGCCGCAAGCCGCGGATCGCACGGCGCGATGGACCCTTCCTCAATCGCCTCTGTGATCAACTGCCGGAATTCATGATCAATCCCCGCCTTCATACGGCGCAGTTGAACACGCTTCTCTTTCGGCAACGGGTCTTCGCCGACGCGGATGAGGCACATGCCAAAATCCATCGTGACGATCTCGCCATACTTGCGCATCGCCGCCATCAGCTTGTCGATGGCCCGACCGCCCTTGGCGTCGACCTCCGCAATTGCCTGCTGCAGCATCGTCAGACCGGTGCGCACGCATTCGAACAAAATCTCGTCTTTGCTCTCCACGTAATAGTAGAGCGTCGGCTTGCTGACCTGAAGACTTGCAGCAATCTCATCGAGTGTTGTGGCCTGAAACCCTTTTTCATTGAAAATCTGCGAGGCTGCACGCAGCACAGCCTCACGCTTCAGTTCGCGCTCGGCATCGCGATTGCGGCGGGGCCGCCAGGGTGATGAGACGGGGATGGACATCGTCAAAAGCCTCTCTGGCTTACCGTGCAGTAACATTTCGATTATTAGGTGACACGTACAAGATTTACGCCAAACGTATTCAGCAACCGCCTATCTTCCTTTGAACTGCGCAACGCGCCGCTCGACGAAGCTTAAGACCCCCTCTTGGGCATCTGCGGTCTTCAATAGTCGCTGGTTAACCGGACCAAATTCCGCTGCTGCGGCGTCCACGCCGTCACGAACAGCGCGACGCGCGCTCGTGATCGTCGCACGCACTGCCAGCGGCGCCTGCGCCGCAATGCGCTCGGCGATTTCGATGGCGCGCGCGAGCTGCTGGCCCGCAGGCACGACCTCCTGCACGAGACCGAAACGCAGCGCTGTCTGTGCATCAAACTCATCACCAGTCAGGAGATACAGCATGGCGTTGCCCCAGCCAGCACGCTCCACGATCCGGATCGTGGCGCCGTGATTGGCCATAATTCCACGCTTGACCTCAAGCTGCGAAAACCGGGCATTATCAGCAGATACAACAATATCTGCCGCCAGCATCAGTTCTATACCCGCAGTGAAACAAATGCCCTGAACGGCAGCAACGACGGGCTTGGTGCGAAGCGGAGCGCGCAGATCGAATGGGTCGACAGAGCCTTCCGGCGCGAGATGACGTCCGGCCTCGACCCATGCCGCCAGCTGATCGAGCTGAAGACCCGCGGTGAAATGGTCTCCGAATGCGTGCAATACCGCCACACGCGCCGCCGAATCCCCCTCGAACTCATCGAATGCCTGACCGAGCTCGATGATCATCTTCTCGCTCAGGCCATTGCGCTTGGCAGGGCGATTGATCCCGATCAGAAAGATATCGCCTCGGCGCTCGCGTGCAATCGCGCCGTCGGGGGATTCCTTACCCATCAGACTTCCTTCCAGTTTCTTTTTGCGACGGCATTTTTGCCGTTTTCGCCACAGCAAGCGTCGTGCTGCCTGCTCTGGACAATCTATCCTACTCACAAGTATGATCTCAACTCAAGAGTAGTATTTGAACGAAATTCGTTCGTACGAGGCGGGAAAGGCACAAGCCATGGCGGAAAATGTAGAATACTCAGTCGCCGGGGGAGTAGCGACTATTCGCCTCAATCGGCCGGATGCCATGAATGCTGTCGATGCCGAAACCGCGAAGCAACTCGCCCAGTACGCGAGAAAAGCCGAGCTGGATTCCGCGGTGCGATGCGTCGTGCTCGAAGGCGCGGGCCGAAACTTCTCAGGGGGCGGAGATGTGAAGGTGTTCGGCACCACAATGGCGATGAACGACGAGGATCGCCGAAGTGTCTATGCCGAGATCCTGGTGCACACCCACGCCCTCATGCTGTGTATCCGCCGGATGCCCAAACCTGTCATAGCCGCGGTAAACGGTGCGGCGGCCGGTATCGGGCTCGGTCTGGTCACGGCGTGCGACATGGCGATCGCCGCGGACGATGCTTCCTTCTCGCTGGCCTTTTGCCGCATCGGCATTAGCCCGGATTCCGGCATGACGTACTTCCTGCCTCGCGCGGTCGGCTTGAAGAAGGCGACCGAACTTGTCCTGCTCGGCGATCGTTTCGACGTCAGCTACGCGCTATCAATAGGCATCGTGAATCGCGTGGTGCCGCGCGACGCACTGACAGCCGAGGTCACGGCTTTGGCCGAAAGACTTGCCTCGGGGCCAACCGCAGCTCATGCCCGCGCCAAAGCGCTGCTTCATCGTTCACAGACTGCGGAGTTGGCAGATCAGCTCGTTGCCGAACACGACATGTTTCTGGCGGGCGTGACTACCCACGATTTTGTGGAGGGCGTAACGGCATTCCTTGAGAAGCGGCCCGCAACCTTCAAGGGATTCTAGCTGAGAAGTCAGCAAGTCCGTTGCGCTCACGGCGATCGCTTGAAGAAATATGCGCGGTCATGCTAATGGCTGATCATCCACGGCCGCGCGGTCGGAAAACTTTTGGCTCCGCTGCGGGTCTTCGTCACCAGCCGCGACGGCTTGGTCGAACAGCAGCCGCAGCCCGGCCGATGCGAGGCTTTGTATTCGCCAAGCGTTTTCGGCGCGTTGGCGCTGCGCTCATTGATCGCATGCGACTTGCGCTTGTCCGCAGGCATGCACGAGAAGCGCGGCGCGGTGAGAATGACGCGCGGCGCCTGGACAGCGCAATGCGGGCAGTCCTGCGGCTCTTCGAACTCCGCCATCGGCCGCATATCGGTGAATGGTCCACAGTCGTTGCAAAGATACTCGTAAACCGGCACAGCCCGTCTCCCTCGGTTTGTACTGTTGTTTCGATACCCGCACAGATGGAGGCGGCAAGCTACGCACCGCCTCCACGTCGCGCGGGAGCTACTTGTCTTGTGACAGCGGCATGTCGATGCCGCCCTTGATGTGTTTGATCGGACCCGCCGACGACGGCATGATGTCGAAGTCGAAGATTTCCGTCGGCAGCCACAACGTGGCGCAGGCGTTCGGCACGTCCACGACACCCGATATGTGTCCCTGCACCGGTGCCGTTCCGAGGATCGAGTAGGCCTGAGCGCCGGAGTACCCGAACTTCTTGAGATACTCGATGGCGTTGAGACAGGCCTGACGATAGGCAACCGTCACATCGAGATAATGCTGCTTGCCGGCCTCGTCGACCGAGATACCTTCGAAGATCAGGAAGTCCTTGTAGTTCGGCGTCATCGGCGACGGCTTGAACACAGGGTTCTTGATGCCGTACTTCGCCATGCCGTCCTTGATGACATCGACCTTGATGTGCAGCCAGCCAGCCATCTCGATGGCGCCGCAGAAGGTGATTTCGCCGTCGCCCTGGCTGAAATGCAGATCGCCCATCGAGAGACCCGCACCTGAGACGTAGACCGGGAAATAGATCTTCGAACCGCGCGACAGATCCTTGATATCGCAGTTGCCACCGTGCTCGCGCGGCGGAACGGTGCGCGCACCTTCAGCCGCAGCCTTCGCCTTAGCGTCGCCCTTCATGCGGCCCATATGCGCCGTCGGCCCGAACGGCGGATTGGCAAGACCCGGCACCCGGGTCGGGTTGGTCGCGATCAGCGCCGTCTCGCGCTCGTTCCACATCGACAGCATCTTCGGATCGGGTAGACAGCCGATCAGGCCGGGATGAATCAGACCTGCAAAGTTGACGCCGGGGATGTGCCGCGACGATGTGTACATGCCCTTGAAGTCCCAGATCGACTTCTGCGCCAGCGGGAAATGATCGGTGAGAAAGCCGCCGCCATTCTGTTTGGAGAAGAAGCCGTTGAAGCCCCACAGGCTCTCCTTCATCGGTCCGACATCGAGCAGATCGACCACCAGAAGGTCGCCGGGCTCCGCGCCCTTGACGCCGATCGGGCCCGACAGGAAATGCACGATCGACAGGTCGATGTCGCGAACGTCATCTGCCGAGTCGTTGTTCTTGATGAAGCCGCCGGTCCAGTCGTAGGTCTCGATGATGAAATCATCGCCCGGACTGACCCATTCCACCATCGGGATCTCCGGATGCCAGCGATTGTGGATCTTGTCGTTGTCGTAGGCCGACTGGTTGAGATCGACCTTGATCAGTGTATCTGGCATTTAGGATGCTCCCCTGGTTACAAACGTCGTCGTTAAACTGAAAGATATTTCGCGACCTGCGCAGCATCGATGCCGTCACGCTTCTCGTCGCGGACGATCTCGCCGTTCTCGATCACGAGAACGCGGTCGGCCACATCCAGCGCGAAACTGAGAACCTGCTCTGACACGATGATCGACAGTCCGCGCTCGTCGCGGATGCGCTTCAGCGTGCGCGCCATCTCACGGATAATCGATGGCTGGATGCCCTCAGTGGGCTCGTCCAGCAGAAGAACTTTCGGCTTGGTGGCGAGCGCTCGCGCAATCGCGAGTTGCTGCTGCTGACCACCCGAGAGATTTCCGCCGCGCCGGCCCTTCATCTCCAGCAGCACCGGAAACAGCTCATAGATATCGCCGGGCACTTCCTTCTCGCCCGACGTGACCAGCCCGGTTTCGATGTTCTCCTTCACCGTCATGGTCGAGAAGATCATGCGGCCCTGCGGGACATAGGCGAGGCCTTTGGCGACCCGCTCGTAGCTCTTGAGCGTGCTGAGCTCACTGCCTTCCATGGTGACCGAACCGCTCTTGGTCGGAACGATCCCCATCAGCGACTTCATCAGCGTGGTCTTGCCCATGCCGTTGCGACCCATGATCGCAACGATCTCGCTGGGCGCAACCGAGACATTGAGACCGTGCAGGACTTCGCTCTGTCCGTATGCGACGTGAAGGTCCGAGATCGCGAGCATTGCGTATTCCTCAAATCGTAATGTCAGTGTCCCAGATAAACTTCGATAACTTTCGGATCGTTCTTGACCGTCTCCATCGAACCTTCCGACAGGATTTTCCCCTGATGCAGGACGGTCACCTTGTGCGCGATGTCCTCGACGAATTTCATGTCATGCTCGATCACCAGCACCGAGCGATCCTTGATGATGCGGTTGAGCAGCTCGGCGGTCTTGATGCGCTCACTGACGCTCATGCCGGCAACCGGCTCATCGAGCATCAATAGGTCGGGATCCTGAATCAGCAGCATTCCGATCTCGAGCCATTGCTTCTGGCCGTGGCTGAGCAATTCAGCACTCATGCCGAGGCGATCTTTCAGGAAGATCATCTCCGCGACCTCTTCCACCCGGTCGCGCACCGTCGCATCGCGCTGGAACGTTAGCGCGCCGAACACCGTGCGGCCGCGCGGATAGGAGATTTCGAGATTCTCGAAAACGGTCAGATCGTCGTAGATCGACGGCGTCTGGAATTTGCGGCCGACGCCGGCCTGGACGATCTGGTTCTCCTTCATCCTGGTTAGTTCCTGATTGCGGAACTGAATCGAACCCGATGTCGCCTTGGTCTTTCCGCAAATCAGATCAAGTACGGTGGTCTTCCCTGCCCCGTTAGGGCCGATGATGACGCGGATTTCGTTTTCATCGACGTAGAACGACAGATCATTGACCGCCTTGAAGCCGTCGAACGAGACCGTGAGCGCCTCGACCGCGAGCAGGAATTCCTTGGGTTGATGACCGACAAGCATGGCTTTCTCCTATTCCGCCGGGGCGCCGTCGGCGACCGAGCCGCCGGTCCAGCCGCTCTTGCCGCCCGTCTTTGCCTTGCGAAATGCGATCAGACGATCGATGCGGCTCTGGACGTGATCGCGCCAAATTCCGGCAAGGCCGTTCGGGAAAGCCAGCACCACCGCGATGAACAGCGCGCCGAGGCCGAAGAGCCAAAGCTCGGGAAACGATTCCGAAAGACTCGTCTTGGCGAAATTGACCAGCAGCGTGCCGTAGACCGCGCCGAGGATGGAGAGACGCCCGCCGACCGCGGCATAGATCACCATCTCGATGGACGGCACGATGCCGACGAAGGACGGCGACATGAAACCGACCTGAAGGGCGAACATTGCGCCGCCGATGGCTGCGAACACCGCTGCCGCGCAGAAGGCAAAGATCTTGAAGTTGGCGACGCTGTAGCCCGAGAACCGGACTCGGTCCTCCTTCTCGCGCATCGCGACCAGAATACGGCCCAGCTTCGAATGACGGATGAACTGCGCGATCCCGATGCAGCCGAACAGGCACGCCACTTCCACGAAGTAGAGAATGAACTTGGCGTTGTCGGTGCGGATATCCCACCCCTTCAGCGTACGCAGGTCGGTGATGCCGTTGACGCCGCCGGTGTAGCCCTGCTGGCCGATGATCAGAATGGTCAGGATCGCGGCGATCGCCTGGGTGATGATGGCGAAGTAGGTGCCGCCGACGCGGCGCTTGAACATCGCAGCGCCGATGATGAAGGCGAAGATCGCCGGCACGACAATGATTGCGATGATCGTCAAAGTCAGGCTGTGGAACGGCTTCCAGAACAGCGGCAACTGCGTGATCTGATTCCAGTCCATGAAGTCCGGGATGCCGGGCGTCGACTGGATCTTGGTGTTTGCAACGCTGGATGCTTCCAGCTTGAGAAACATCGCCATGCAGTAGCCGCCGAGGCCGAAGAACACACCCTGCCCGAGGCTGAGAATTCCGCCGTAGCCCCAGCAAATCACCAGGCCGATCGCCACGAAGGCATAGGTCAGATACTTCGCGACCAGGTTGAGCCGGAAGTTGTCGAGGGTCAGCGGCAGGATGACGACCAGCAGCACCGCCAGCACCAGGATGCCGAGAAGCTCGGAGCGGTTCGCGAAACCCGGATCGTCGTTGACGGCCTTGGCGGCAACAGTTTGCTCAGAGACTTTCTTGGACATTTCCTGGCCTTTTCACTTCCGGACCTTGAGGGCGAACAGCCCCTGCGGCCGCAGCATGAGGATTCCGACAATCGCGAGCAGCGTGAGAACCTTGGCCATCGAGCCCGACATGAAAAACTCCATGGTGGACTGCGCCTGGGAGATGGTGAAAGCCGAAGCGATGGTGCCGAGCAGGCTGGCTGCGCCGCCAAACACGACCACAAGGAACGTATCGACGATGTAGAGCTGGCCTGAGGTCGGGCCCGTCGAGCCGATCATGGTGAAGGCTGATCCCGCGATGCCCGCGATGCCGCAGCCGAGGCCGAAGGTGTAACGGTCGACCTTCTCGGTGTTGATGCCGACAGCGCCGGCCATCACGCGGTTCTGCACCACGGCGCGGACCTGACGGCCCCAACGGGACTTGTACATGATGTAGGCGACCGAGATCGTGATCAGCAGAGTCAGGCACATCACGAAGATGCCGTTGATCGGAACTTCGATGGTGTCGGTGATCTGCTTGGAGCCCAGCATCCACTGCGGCAGCTCGACGCCGACTTCACGTGCGCCGAAGATTGAGCGATAGGCCTGCTGCAGGATCAGGCTCAGGCCCCAGGTCGCGAGCAGCGTATCGAGCGGACGCTTGTAGAGATGCCGTATCAGCGCCCATTCCACCAGCATCCCGAGCGCGCCGGATGCCAGGAAGGCGAGCGCCATCGCAATGAAGAAGTAGCCGCTGAACAGCGACGGCAGATAGGCCTGAAAGAAATTCGACGTCATCCAGGTGACGTAGGCGCCGAGGATCATGAATTCGCCGTGCGCCATGTTGATGACGCCCATCTGGCCGAAGATGATCGCAAGCCCAAGCGCCATCAGAACATAAACGGAGAAGAGAATGAGGCCAGCGAAGCCTTGCATCGCAAAGATCGCACCGAGATCGCCAATCGAATAGTCGCCGAACATTTCAGATCTCCGCCGGGGAAGTCTCGCGCCGCGAACGAATCCGCGGCGCGAGGGCTGCGGGCGTGGACTGACGATCCACGCCAGGGAGCTCAGCTATCGAAGTGAGATTTACTGGTAGCCCTTCGGGAACGGATCGGGTTCGATCAGATCAGGCGTCTCGTAAACCACCTTGAACTGGCCATCGAGGCCGGCGAGACCAACGCGCGTCTTCGACCACAGATGATGGTTCTTGTGGATCTTGACGTAACCCTCCGGCGCCTTGGTGAACTCGATGCCGGTAGAAGCTTCGGCGATCTTGTCGACGTCGAAACTGCCCGCTTTCTCGACCGTCATTTTCCAGAGCCACGGGCCGAGATAGGCAGCCTGTGTGACGTCTCCGATCACGGTCTTCTCGCCCCACATCTTCTTGAAGGCGGCGACGAATTCCTTGTTGTTCGGGTTATCGAGCGACTGGAAGTATTTCATGCAGGCGAAAGCGCCTGCGATGTTTTCGCCGCCGATGCCGTCGATTTCGTCCTCGGTGACGGAGATGGTCAGCAACGTCTGCTTCGACAGGTCGATGCCGGCCGCCTTGAGCTGCTTGTAGAACGCGACGTTCGAGCCGCCGACGATGATCGCGTAGATGACGTCCGGCTTGGTCAGCTTGATCTTGTTGATGACCGAGTTGAACTGGGTGTGACCAAGTGGGAAGTATTCTTCGCCAACGACCTTCGCGCCTGAGAGATGACCTTCGATGTGCTTGCGCGCGATCTTGTTCGACGTGCGCGGCCAGATGTAGTCCGAACCCAGCAGATAGAAGCTCTTTGCGCCCTTGGTCTTGTTCACCCAGTCGAGGCCCGCGATGATCTGCTGGGTCGCTTCCTGCCCGGTGTAGATGACGTTCTTCGACTGCTCGAGGCCTTCATAGAAGGTCGGATAGTAGAGCATGCCGTTGTACTGCTCGAACACCGGCAACACAGCCTTGCGCGATGCCGAGGTCCAGCAGCCCATGACAGACGCGCACTTGTCGTTGACGAGCAGCTTTTTCGCCTTCTCGGCGAAGGTGGGCCAGTCGGATGCACCGTCCTCCTGAATGAACTTGATCTTGCGCCCAAGCACGCCGCCCGTGGCGTTGATCTGCTCGATCGCCAGCTTTTCGGCCTGCACCGATCCGGTCTCGGATATCGCCATGGTGCCGGTGACGGAGTGCAGGATTCCGACTGTGACCTCGGTGTCGGTCACCGCCAGGCCCGTGGTGTTAACGACGGATGTCGCCGGGCCCGCACCAAAGGATGGGCGGGAAACAAGCGACATGGCGGGCAGCGCCGCCATCCCCATAAGCAATTTTCGCCGGAACGCGGACTGTAAGCCCTGATGTTTTTCGTCTGACATGGCCACCCCTTTTTGCTGAACAACGC
The DNA here is from genome assembly GCF_014203115.1 of Afipia massiliensis. Taxonomy (GTDB): domain Bacteria; phylum Pseudomonadota; class Alphaproteobacteria; order Rhizobiales; family Xanthobacteraceae; genus Afipia; species Afipia massiliensis. The sequence goes on from NZ_JACHIJ010000004.1 coordinate 355,274, forward strand.
GCCTTGATGGGGAAAAGATGGCCCGAATTGTGCAGCGCACGGATACGCGAAATCGCGCATACAGCACCGCAAAAGCGCGACGTAGATTTTTTGGGACCGGATTGGGACGCGCGACGCGTGACGAAGGAGATCAAAGTGGCCGGGCGACAGCGGATAGACCGCGTCAGGCGCCAGTATAATCAATGGGTTGCCAACCAGACCCTTGAGGACTACGCGCTTCGCTTCACGGCCAAGAGCGCGCGGCGCTGGTCGGCGGCACGGGTGGCGAACACAGCCCTGGGCGCGATCTCATTTCTCGCGCTGGAGGCTATCGGCGGCACCATCACCCTGAACTACGGCGTGACCAACGCCACCGCTGCCATTCTCGTGGTCAGCGTCATCATTTTCTGCTGCGGACTGCCGATTGCCTATTATGCAGCCAGATATGGCGTCGATATCGACCTGCTCACGCGCGGGGCCGGCTTCGGCTACATCGGTTCCACGATCACGTCGCTGATCTACGCATCCTTCACCTTCATCTTTTTCGCCATCGAGGCCGTCATTCTCGCGATGGCGCTCGAACTCTGTTTCGGTATCCCCCGCCCGATCGGCTATCTCATCAGCGCGGTCGTCATCATCCCGCTGGTCACCCACGGCATCACACTGATCAGCCGCTTCCAGCTATGGACGCAGCCATTCTGGATCCTGCTCCACATTCTGCCGTTCGTGGCCATCGCCATCAAAAGCCCCGGCTCGTTTGCGGAGTGGACCGCGTTCCCGGGCGAGCATGGCAATCCATCAGGACACCTCGACCTGTTGCTGTTTGGAACCGCGGCCTCTGTCGTGTTCGCGCTGGTGGCGCAGATCGGCGAGCAGGTCGACTTCCTGCGATTTCTGCCGCGCGATCGGCGAACCTCGAAGCGCGCATGGTGGATCGCCATGATCAGCGCCGGCCCCGGCTGGATCGTGCCTGGTGCGATCAAGATGCTGGCCGGATCGTTCCTTGCCTTCTTCGCCATCAAGCATGGCGTGACGGCGGAGTATGCCGCAGAACCCGCGCATATGTATCTCGAGGCGTTTCGTTATGTGCTTGCACAGCCTGATCTCGCGCTGGCGCTGACCGGCACGTTCGTCATCCTGTCGCAGCTCAAGATCAATGTCACCAATGCCTATGCGGGTTCAATTGCGTGGTCGAATTTCTTCTCGCGCCTGACGCACAGCCATCCCGGCCGCGTGGTATGGCTGGTGTTCAATGTGCTGGTCGCGCTGCTGCTGATGGAAATCGGCGTTTACAAGGCGCTGGAACAAACACTGGCGCTTTATTCGAACGTCGCCATCGCCTGGGTCGGGGCGCTGGTCGCCGATCTCATCGTCAACAAGCCGCTCGGCCTGCGCCCGCAGCACATGGAGTTCAAGCGCGCGCATCTCTACGACATCAATCCCGTCGGCGTCGGCGCCATGACCATCGCCACCATCGTCTCGATCAGCGCGTTTTATGGCTTCTTCGGAACCACGGCGAAGGCGCTTGCGCCGTTCGTGGCGCTGACCGTGGCCTTTCTGACCGCGCCGGTGATCGCATGGGCGACCGGCGGCCGGTACTACATCGCGCGCAAGCCGAAGCGGAGCTGGCAGAATCTCGAAACCATCAAGTGCTGTATCTGCGAACACGCCTTCGAGCCCGAAGACATGGCCTCCTGCCCAGCTTATGCCGGTCCGATCTGCTCGCTGTGCTGTTCACTCGATGCGCGCTGCCACGATCTGTGCAAACCCCATGCACGTATTCAGTCTCAGCTGTCCGAAACTCTCGGCAAGCTTCTCCCCCAAGCGATTTATGCGCGCATCAACTCGCAGTTGGGACATTATCTCGGGGTCTTTGCCGCGTCCGCCGGACTTGTCGGCTTGACGCTCGGACTGATCTACCTGCAGTCCTCGACAGTGATTGCGGTTGATCATATCCAGCTTTCGGACGTGCTCTGGAAAGTCTTCTTCGCCTTGACGATTATCATCGGTGTCGTGGCGTGGCTGTTCGTTCTCGCCAAGCAAAGCCGTCAGGCTGCGGAAGCCGAAACCAAGCGGCAAACCACGCTGCTGATGCAGGAAATCGACGCCCACCGGCAGACCGACATCGAACTTCAGCGCGCCAAGGAGGTCGCCGAATCCGCCAACCTCGCCAAGAGCCGCTACGTGGTCGGCTTAAGCCACGAATTGCGCTCGCCGCTCAACGCCATCAGCGGTTATGCGCAGCTGCTCGAACAGGACGCGACCATCCAGCCGAAGCCGCGCGACCAGATCCGCGTGGTTCGCCGCAGCGCCGATCATCTCTCGGGACTGATCGACGGCCTGCTGGATATTTCCAAGATCGAGGCCGGACGGCTTCATCTGTCGCGCGACGAAGTTCGCCTCCACGCGTTTCTCGATCAGCTTGTCGGGATGTTCCGCTTGCAGGCCGCGGCGAAGAACGTGGAATTCGTATTCCAGCGGCCGGAGACCCTGCCGCCGGTCGTCTATGCCGACGAGAAGCGGCTGCGGCAGATTCTGATCAATCTGCTGTCGAACGCCATCAAGTTCACCCAGAGCGGCAGCGTTCATTTCATCGTGCATTACCGCAGCCCCGTGGCGGAATTCGAAGTGCGCGACACCGGCCCCGGCATTCACTCCGACGATCTGGAGCGAATTTTCGCGCCGTTCGAACGCGGCGCGCTCGGCATTTCGCAGCCGCAAACCGGTACCGGATTGGGCCTCACCATCAGCAAGCTGCTCGCCGGCGTCATGGGCGGCGACATTCGTGTCACCAGCACCGTCGGCAAAGGCAGCACGTTCCAGGTGAAAATGTTGTTGTCCGAGGTCACCAACCCGACCCGCATCAAGACGATCAACGCCCCGATCTACGGCTATCACGGTCCGCGCAAAACCATCCTCATCACCGACGATGATCCAACTCACCGCGATTTGCTGCGCGAAGTTCTCGCCCCGCTGGGCTTCATCATCCTGAGCGCCCCGGACGGCGCGACATGTCTCAATCTCGCGCAACACTGTCAGCCGGACATGTTCCTGCTCGACATCTCCATGGGTGAGATCGACGGTTGGTCGGTTGCCGAAAGCCTCCGCACCGCCGGGCATCATAATGCCCGCATCCTGATGATTTCGGCGAGCGCGCTCGAAGCTCACGGCGCCCCGCTGGCGCAACCGTTCCACGACGGCTACCTGATGAAGCCGATCGACGTTCCGCGCCTGCTTGAACTGATCGGCCAGTTACTCAAGATCGAATGGTCATACGAGCCGGGACCAATTCAAACCACCGAAGCGTCGGCCGCCGCATGGAACGCGGACAAGGATCCGAGTCCACCGGTGCAGTATGTGGATGAGTTGATTGATCTCGGACAAATCGGCTACGTCACGGCCATTCATCTCAAGCTTGACCAAATCGACAAGGATCATCCGGAGCACGCGGCCTTCGTGTCGCAGATGCGCTCGCTGATCGAACGGTTCGATCTCGGGCAATACATGGCAACCCTTCAGAATGTGCAGCGCCATGATCATTGAAGCGAAATCACGCGACACCGTGCTCATCGTCGATGACTCGCCGGAAACCCTGCGGATGCTGACTGACGCGCTCGATGGCGCCGGCATGACCGTGATGGTCGCGCTCGACGGCGCGTCGGCCCTGCGCATCGGCGAACAGATCGTGCCGGATATCATCCTCCTTGATGCAGTAATGCCGGGCATGGATGGGTTCGAGGCCTGCCGCCGTCTCAAGCGCGAGGCCAAGCTTGCCGGTGTGCCGGTCATCTTCATGACGGGTCTGGCCGAGAGCGAACACATTGTGCGGGGGCTGGAGGCCGGCGGCGTCGACTACGTGACCAAGCCGATTGTCATTGTTGAAATGCTGGCGCGGATCAAGGTTCACCTCGCAAATGCAAGGCTGACTCAAAGTGCGCGCGCCGCACTGGACGTGTCAGGGCGTTACCTGTTTGCAGTCGATCACCGCGGGCGCATCATCTGGGCGACCCCGCAGGCGGAGAAACTGGCGCGCGCGAGAGGCACCGACGAGAAGTTCGAATTGCCCGAGCCATGGCTCGACTGGCTCGATCAGATGCACCGTGGAATGGCCGAATCGAAATCGCCGCCAGCGATTTCGTTCCGTGACGAGAAGCTTCGCCTGCAATACATGGGCCGGCTCGGCGCGAACGAATTCCTGCTCCGGCTGGCACGGGATACCAGTTCAGACTCTCCGGCGGAGTTCAGCAAAGAGCTCGGACTGACCAGTCGCGAGGGCGAAGTACTGTCCTGGCTGAGCAAGGGCAAGACCAACCGCGACATCGCGCAGATCCTGGGCCTCAGCCCGCGCACCGTCGACAAGCATCTTGAGCAGATTTACGCAAAGCTCGGCGTCGAAAACCGCACCGCCGCGGCAGCCGTTGCCACCAATGCCAGTCATCGGAATTTCTGACGGAATGAACGAGGCAACACGAAAGGTGACTTTGCCCTATTCAATCACCTCGTCGTCGTGGGCGATAGCTTCAGTGGAATGATAACGCTGAGCGCCTTCGCGCGCGCCTAATTGTCGAAACCGACGAACACCGTAGCTTCATCGACAGACTTTCGTTCGGACACGACCGCATTTGCCGGGAAGCTTTCATCCGGCCAGCCCAACGCGATACTTTTCATGATGACCTGATCGTCGGCTATTCCGGCATGCTCACGCACCACCGGTGATTGCATGATGCCCTGGCTGTTAATCACTGCGCCCAGTCCGCGAGACCAGGCGGCATTGACCAGAGCGGTCGCCACAGCGCCGCAATCGAACGGCGTATCGTCGCTGCCGTCCAGCACGCGGTCATAGGTCACAATCACGCATACAGGCGCGTCGAATTGACGGAAGCCGCGCAGGACCCAGTCCTGCCGCTTATCCTTGTCATCGCGCTCGATCCCCATTGCGGAGAATAGTTGCTTGGCAACACCAACCTGCCTGTCGCGGTGCGGACCTACAAAGGCCTGCCCCGTACGGAACTCACGCGACTGCGGTACGCCAGCCACCATCCGCTCGGTGTTGCCGGCGCGGATCCGATCCAGCGGTTCGCCCGTGACAATGTAGAAATTCCAGGGCTGGGTGTTCATCGACGACGGAGCGCGCATCGCCAAACCGATGATTTCCTCAATCAGTGCCTTTGGGACTGGATCGGGTTTGTAACCGCGGATGCTCCGTCGGCCGAGGATAACATCATCAAATCGCATTTGTATGGAATTCCCCAGTATGATTCCTGAACTGGCCTGGATATTCGCGGCTTCTCGGCTTGTGCGCAAGCCTATGACCGCCCAGCAACCTCGAAATCTGGGCGGCATCAACGATCCTATAGCCGCTTAGCGTTCTGGTTATTTCCTTGTCAGTCAGACACTGAGTGTCCGAGAAAACGCATCACGCACAGCCAACGGATGCCGCGATATCCCGGTTAGCAGCGCCGATCGACGTGCTTCCGCGTACCCCGGCGAAACGATCACCACGCCGGCATCGTAACCAGCTCAACAAGTAACGCCATAGCGCTGTGCAGCTTCGATCGTGAGTCCCTTGCCCACAGCCCCGAAAGTATCACCTTCAATCACCCGGGCGGCCGGGACCATTTTGACAATGGCACTTCGCACATGAGTGAGTTGCACTGAACCACCGGTCAAGAATATCACGTCAATATTTTTGGAAGTAAGCCGCGCCTGTTCGAGGCACGTTTTTATCCGCGCAGCGATGCGCATAGCCAGTTGCCCGGTATGATTGACGAGATCTGAGCGCTTTATGGCGGCGCCCAGACTTGGCTCAACCCAGTCAAGTGAAACCTCCGTTTGCCGATTATCGGACAATGAAATCTTCGCATCTTCAACTTCCATTGCCAGGGTATGACCCCGTTGTTCCTCGATCACGCGAACGAGGCGGTCGAACAATTCAGGCTGCGCGGCCTCGTAGCGAACCTGGCGGACCTGAGTCATGACCTTCTGATCGTACACGCTGTTGATACTCGACCAGGTTGCAAGATCGTGGAAGTAGCTCGACGGAGCATCTAGTCCTGCACGCTTCATCTCACTGCCATAGCCCAGCAGCGGCATGATCACACCGAGGCTAAGCTGACGGTCGAAATCGGTGCCTCCGATCCTCACGCCATCATTGGCCAGAATATCGGGCTTCCGATCAGTCTTTCGGTGACGCTCCGGGCTGAGACGCACAATCGAGAAATCGGACGTACCGCCGCCGATGTCCGCGATCAGCGCTATTTGCTCTTGAGAGATTCCGCGCTCGTAATCGAGTGCAGCGGCAATTGGCTCGAACTGAAAGGTGACTTCTTCGAAACCAATCTCTCGCGCGATGTCGCGCAATGTTTGCTCTGCCCTGCGATCGGCTTCCGACGCGTTATCGATGAAATGTACGGGCCGGCCATGGACGACATATCTCAATTCATGACCAACGGCCTGTTCGGCGCGACGCTTTACGACGCGGAGATAATAAGCGATCACGTCACGGAAACTTGCGCGCTCGCGCCCCACTTTCGTGGTTTCGTCGATCAGCGCCGTGCCGAGCACTGATTTCAGACTTCGCATCAGGCGGCCGGGCGCGCCGTCGACATATGTCTCAATGGCCTTACGGCCGATCAGGACGGCGCCATCCCGCTCATAAAAGATCGCGCTCGGGATGGTGGCATGACCAGCCTCCAGCTCTGCTAACATCGGCGCGCGGCCGACAAGAGTACCAAGCGTCGTATTCGACGTGCCGAAATCGAGGCCGCAGGCTGACATCGTTGCTCCCAGAAAGAGCGCCCGTCTACCCATTCCGGAGCTATTGATCCACCACTATCTTGCGCGAATTTGCATACGCGCAGGCCGAACTCGCCCCTGCGATAAATTCAACAAGTACGGCGTTTACTCCCATCGCGCTCGAGACATATGTGACAACAGCCTGCCGATCGGCGCTCGGATGACCGTTAGGGTCAGAAGCGGATGCTCGCGAGTGACCGCTTCGCGCCAATACCGGACGCCATTGAGTGGCTGCCTTTATTGCCTTAAGCGCATCAAAAGCGTTGGCGATCCCGGGAAGACTCGAACTTCCGACCTGCGGTTTAGGAAACCGCCGCTCTATCCGGCTGAGCTACGGGACCGGTCGCATCCCTCGCGGAGATAGCCGCAAGAGCATCTAAAACTTTCGCGATTCCATACCAGAGCCCGCGCCCCACCGCCACCCTGCCTTGTCAGCCCTGTTCGTTGGGGAGTTTTGAACTGGCACAACGCGCAGGATAAAGGCATTGGGCGCGTACTTCACGCCTATTGGCCTGCTCAGGTACTCGCAAACTGCGCAAGGCTGCAACCTTGTCCCAGCTTGATTTCATGATATCATGGGCTCATGGCAAAGTCTATTCGTGATATCACGAAATCACCTAGGTCTCGTGCTCCTGTAACTGGCGAGCCAGTTATGGTGAGAATACAGCCAAATATGGCGAAGGCACTCGATGATTGGCGTAGGAAGCAAACGGACCTTCCGGGGCGCCCTGAAGCGATCCGGCGCCTCGTTGAGGCCGGTCTCAATTCTAAGCGATAGTACTTACCCCCGCTTTCTGCCGTTTTAGACGGATTAATCGAATTGCTATGAAACCCATCCCATTTAACGATCTTTCCAGAAACAGTCCCGCGATTGTTGGAGCACTTAGTGCAGTCGGAGAAAGGGTGATTTCCGGCGGATGGTACGTGTTGGGCCCTGAAAGCAAACAGTTTGAAGACGAGTTTGCAGCATTTTGTGGCTCAAGTTTCGCGATCGGTGTCGCGAATGGATCTGATGCACTCGAACTAGCTCTAAGAGCGGTAGGAGTCCGCGCCGGAGAGAGCGTCGCTACTGTCGCCAATGCCGGCGGTTATTCCACTCACGCGATACGCGCAATTGGGGCTCTTCCGCTATTTGTCGATGTTGAACCTGACACGCAACTAATCAATCTCGATGAACTCGCATCAATACTAGCGAGCACCTGCCTTTGGTGCTCGCGTTATGGCGGCGGCGTGGCTCGCGTCAGAGAAGAACAGACGAAAGACAGTGCAATCCAAACGATTGAAGGCGGTGATTGTAACACATCTCTTCGGCTGCATGGTGGACATGAAGCGCGTACTTGAGATTTGTGCGGAAAATGAAATCAAAGTTATTGAAGATTGCGCGCAAGCGCATGGCGCCAGCATTGAAGGTAAAATGGCAGGCAGTTTTGGAGCCGCCGGCTGCTTCAGCTTCTATCCAACAAAGAATTTGGGCGCCCTGGGAGACGGTGGAGCAGTGATCACAAGCAGCGTTGCTCTTGCTGATCGCTTGCGCTCGCTTCGGCAGTATGGATGGAAGGAAAAATATCACACCGCCGTGCTAAACGGTCGAAATAGTCGATTAGACGACATTCAGGCATCGTTCCTTCGAGTGAAGTTGCCGTTGTTGAAGTCTTGGAATCTCAGACGAAGAAAGATAGCCGCTCGTTACTGTGAGTTGATCACGAGCGAACAAGTGACTTGCCCGCCGATTGATTCATATGGGGACGCATGTGTGGCTCATCTTTTTGTCGTTCGATGCGTCGATCGCGAAAGACTGCGCAATCATTTAATAGCCCGCAATATTGGATGTCAGATCCATTATCCCGTGCCGGACCATCTACAGGAAGCGTGGATGGATACTTCGTCCAATGTCAATCTTCCAGTTACCGAGAGTCTCGCGTCACAGGTTCTGTCATTGCCCTGCTATCCGGAACTCGAAGACGATGAGATTGCCTTTGTCATACGAGCTGTGAACGAGCATTGACATGAATTATTCGGTTATCGTTCCCGTATACAAGAATGAGCACTCAATTCCGGAACTGATCGAGTCTCTGTCATTAGTTCAAAATGAAATCGCTTCCCGCTTTAACATTCAACTCGAAGCCATCTTCGTGGTGGACGGGAGTCCGGATCAAAGCGCGGCTGTGCTTTCGCAAAAACTTCCAGAGGCGCCTTTCGCCTCAAAACTGTTGCTTCACACGCGAAACTTTGGATCGTTCGCTGCTATTCGAAGCGGCTTGAACGCCGGACAGGGACCTTATTTCGGTATGATAGCCGCGGATCTTCAAGAGCCCCCTTCTCTGCTTGTTGATTTCCTGGAAAAGCTTGTCTCCAACACTGCAGATATTGTCGTCGGCACGCGACGAAACCGGGACGATCCGCCCGCCACGCGCCTTTTCGCAAGTCTTTTTTGGTGGCTCTACCGCCTCTTGATTATTAGAGATATCCCGGAAGGGGGCGTCGATCTCTTTGCCTGTACTGATCAAGTTCGCCGCGAACTCTCCAAATTAGGCGAGGCCCATAGTTCCTTGGTTGGCTTAGTGTATTGGGTCGGATTTCGGCGTTGCGAAATTACCTACAGCCGCTCTGCTAGAAAGTACGGCCGCAGTGCATGGACGTTTCGAAGAAAACTCGCATACATGATGGATAGCGTGTTTTCATTCACCGACCTTCCAATCCGGATTTTGACCGCCGCTGGCCTTCTGGGCATCACCTTTGCGTTGTTGATGGGGGTGATAGTCTTTATCGCTCGGGTGTTCGGGGACATAACGGTCACGGGTTATGCTACCACACTGTTAGTGATAGTTTTTTTCGGAGCATTGAACACGCTGGGTATCGGGCTCGTCGGACATTACGCATGGCGCACATATGAGAACACGAAACACAGGCCTTTAGGCATTGTTTCGCAGGTATTTTCGTTCAGCGCACACTCTCGAGCAGACACATCCTTACCGTTGGAAGACTAAATCAATGAGCGAGGTTTTCGTCCACGAGAAAGCAATCTGCGAAAGCAAGAACGTTGGAAGGGGCACTCGGATATGGCCCTTCGCTCACGTCCTTCCTGGCGCTCGCCTAGGTTCCGATTGCAATGTCTGCGAGTGTGTTTTCATTGAGAATGACGTTCAAATCGGGAATCGAGTAACGATCAAGGCAGGCGTTCAACTGTGGGATGGCACCACGGTTGAGGATGATGTCTTTATTGGTCCAAATGCGACTTTTACAAACGATCTTTATCCCCGAAGCAAAGTCTATCCAGAAAAGTTTCTACGCACGATTGTAAAAAAGGGCGCGTCTATCGGAGCGAATGCGACGATATTGCCTGGCATCGAGATTGGCGCGGGCGCGATGGTAGGAGCTGGCGCTGTCGTAACACGCTCAGTACCACCCAATGCTACTGTTGTCGGCAATCCCGCACGAATTGTTGGGTATGTCGACGCAGATAAGTCGGGGCACTCGCATGTGACGACGCGGGAAGTCGAGCCTAACGCGCCGAAGGAGAACGACACGGGAGTGAAGGGGGTTCGCATTTTCCGCATGCCGCGGTTCACCGATATTCGCGGCGAACTATCCGTTGGTGAGTTTGCGAAAGATCTTCCGTTTCAGCCCGCACGATATTTCGTTGTTTATAACGTTCCGTCGCGGGAAACTCGCGGCGAACACGCTCATCGCGCAAACCATCAATTTATGATCTGCATTGCAGGGTCGTGTACTATATTGGTGGACGACGGCATTTCCCGGCGCGAATTTATCTTTGATAGTCCCGTCGTGGGCATGCACGTTCCACCCATGATCTGGGGTACACAGTACAACTATTCCTCGGACGCGGTTCTCTTGGTTTTCGCGTCGTTGCCATATGATGCAAACGACTACATACGAGATTACTCTGAATTCAAGATGTTGGTGCAACGCTGAAATTCGTGCAACAGAAACCTCCTCAATCGGTCTTCCTCGACAGACGAAGTTTATACACAAACAGCCCTAGCTTTCTTTGATCGTCATTAATGCCGAACTGAGAAGGGTTTGTTGCATTCGGAATTTTCAGCTTAAGGGTTAGAAACCCGTTTTGATCAACAGCGTCCCCGGCGATAGACAACTCGCGCGTTTCTCCCGCAGCAAAACTCCACTCATCAACTCGCCCAAGCCTATCCGTTACTTCAACCGTCTGCGCTGGCAATCCATCGCCGACAAGTCCCTTTGCCGATATATGGAGCGTAAATCCACTTGAAGGCAGTTCGCTTGGGTGAAAAATCAATGTGGCTTCGTTCGCAGTGCTCCATCGGCCGCCATGCTCATTGTTGCCACTCCAGCCTTCACCAAAAATGCCGTCGTCATTTGAGAGCTGTGAGAAATCGACGTTCGATCCAACACGATAAGTCGGCACCAAGCTCTTGGCCGCAGATGCGTCCAAGCCATGCTTCCCAGCCACCACACTGCAAAGATAGAATCCATCGATCGGTCTGCAATAGTGTTTCATTTCCCGATTATGATGGAGCAATGAGGCAATGAGGTTGTTTCCTATTACGTATGCCGTGCCAACCTCCAGTTGACCCGCTGCTATTTGAGATCGTTGAACTGAGCATGCTTCGCCTCTTCTGCCATTCTGCAAGCTCATACCCTGTGAAGAAGCTAGTTTAGCAAGCACTAACTGCATGCCGTGAGCCTCGGGACTTTCGCGGCGATCGCACGAAAACGACGGAACGACTGAAAGATGATGATGAGTCCGACCTAACGATATCCAGTCTTCAGAGGATAGTTCCAAGGGCGCGGTTATCTCAGCTCGCGATGTGATCGGATCGAACTTCAAGCCACACGTAAATGAGCGTTCGTCTATCTGATCAGGCTTTAAATATTGCCAATCGGAGGCCAAATACGGTCTTGCCATTCTCCAGGTATCAAGCCGAGTGTCTGGCTCGACCCTCATCACCCAGTTTGTCGAAAGCCCAAGCTTGTTTCTAAAGTAAGACGTCGACACCGCGTGAAACGGGCCTATCTCGTCAGATACGCCCGAAACCAAAACACTGTCGCACGTTGCAAGACCAAGATCTGCTGCACGTTGGGTCTCTTGAATCTCCTTTAGCGATCGCTCGCGCAACATCTTCAGCCAAGCTAGCCCCGCTTCGCGATCTACGCGGTCAGTCTTGTAAAAAACATAGCCAACAATCAGGGCTATCATTAGTGCCGAAGGGAGCGCGACCCTGACGGTCACCTTTTTCAAAATCAAATAGGCGAAGGGTATAATTCCAAACGAGAGCAACGGAAGAAAATTCATTGCGTAAAAATCAAAGCGCCTTGGCAAAATTAGATATGGCGCGAGCAGAGCAAAATAGGCTCCGCTAACGAACAGCGTCCCATAAAGGAGTGGCGTGAAGACGCGGATTCGGATGAACTGAACCAATGCAATAATGCCAGCAGCGGTCCAAAACAAAGAAAGGATAAGAGTCGAGCGCGAACACGCAAAGTAAAACCCTAAATTGGCGATAATGTTTCTGACCGGATGAGACAAATCGTATGCTTGGCTCTTTCCGGTCAGAAATGCAGAGCCATAGACCACATCGTGAGAAAGGCTTGCCCCGTATGCTATCAGTACCACCAGAAGCGGAATGATACATTTAGCGACAGCAGCCGATGTATTTCTCTCAAATGAAATAACGACGCCATTTAACAGAATGCCCCACAAAAGAAAAAGACTCATGTCCTCCTTTGAAAACGCGGAACCGGCGCAGAGAAAAACGAATAGTACTAAGAGCAGCGGGCGATGACGGGAGCGCAGGTAAACGTGAAGCGTGAGCATCGCGGCGAAGCCGAGCAACGCGGATAACCCATTCGTTATCAATCCCAAATACTGAATCATTTGGGCTGCACTGGACTGTGCGAACCAAATTGCTGAACCAGCAAAACCGAAAGCAAAATTGAAACGACCGCTGAGCTTTATGTCGAAACTAATCTGGACGAGCAGAGCAACGAGTGTCAGATACGATAGGCAAATTGCAAAAAACGAGAGATAGTAAGTTATTGAGCCAAGTGGCGCCAAAAATATTATTGAATTTGATGAGAAGAGGCGCACTGCACGAAATGTATACGTCGATGATTCAGCCAACCCGGAAAAATCGTCGTGATGCCAAGGGGAAAATATGGAATTGATGGAAAAATATTGACTTTGGACGATCGCCCACCCTGCAATGATACCGAGAGCAATTGCTACAAAATCTTCCAGCCGGAAGCTGTTCGTCTTAAACTCATTTGACATTGATTTTTAAACCATAAATGTTCGAGCGTTCTCCTATTTATAGACCACGTCGCACCACCACATAAAAGAGCTTACTGGGATTCTGGATTCGTCGTTGCCGAATCGAAGCAACAACCTGCATAGGGAAATTTTCTTAGGAAACCGCCGCTCTATCCGGCTGAGGTACGGGATCGGTCGCATCCCTCGCGGAGATAGCCGCAAGAGCATCTAAAACTTTCGCGATTCCATACCAGAGCCCGCGCCCCACCACCACCCTGCCTTGTAACCGTCATGTCGAAACACTAGTCTTCCCGCAGGGTGGGCGTTCGACAGGAGATAACGATGGGTTTGCTCGATATTCTCAACGGCATGCAGAACGGACCTCGCGGACCAAGCGCACCGGGCGAAAGCAGCGGCGGGATGTCGCCAATGACCATGGCGATTCTTGCTCTTCTTGCCTACAAGGCAGTCAAACACATTGGCGGGAGCCAGTCCGGGGCGAACCCGGCGGGCAACGTGCCGGCGCCATCCACACCGACGCCGCTACCCGGAACGACAACGGCCAGCACCGGCGGACTTGGCGGCGGGCTCGGCGACCTGATGAAGGGTCCGCTCGGCGGCGCTCTCGGCGGATTGCTGGCAGGCGGCGCAGCGGGCAGCGTTCTGAGCGGCGGGCTGAACGATCTGCTGAAACAGTTTCAGGAAAAGGGCCAGACCGAGACCGCGAATTCGTGGGTCAGCCCCGGTCCCAACAAGCAGATCTCGCCCAACGACCTCGCCTCCGCGCTTGGTGCGGACCAGATCAGCACGCTGACATCGCAAACCGGGCTATCGCGCGACGAACTGCTTGCGGGTCTCGCGAGACAGCTGCCCGACGTCATCAATCAGCTGACGCCCGATGGCCGGCTGCCGACCGAGCGCGAAGCTTCGCGCTGGATTTGATTGGCGTCACGACAGCGTGGAGTGAATGTTTCGCTCCACGCTGACCGGCAAGCGTCTCTTTGAATTCAAGCACGAAGGATACCAGCAATGCTCTACGTTCTCTTTGTCGGATTGGTCGCAGGTTTCATTGCACGGCTTTTATCGCCCGGTCCGAACAATCCGACAGGCTTCATCCTGACGATGGTGCTCGGCATCGCCGGCGCGTTCCTGGCAACCTTCATCGGTCAGGCTATCGGCTTCTACAGCCCCAGCCAGGGCGCGGGTTTCATCACCGCCACCATCGGCGCGCTGATCGTGCTGTTTATCTGGAACAGACTGGTTGCACGCGGGGTCGTGTCCGACCCCGGCAACAAGGTCTGAGCAGCAGGATTATTCGTCCTGCACTCATGACGCCGGATCAGGTCCGCCTTGGAAGAACGGCTGGTCCGAGGTGCGCGCCCGCATCGATCCGCATGATTTCTCCGGTGATGCTGCGCGACGCGGGGCTCGCAAGAAAACAAACGAGTTCGGCGACATCGTGTGCCGTTGTCGCCATCTGGAGCGGTGACTGATCCGTCACCATCTGGCGAATCTTCCCGGCGAGTTCGGGGCCGCGGCCCTTGGTGAACCACGGCGTATCGATATAACCGGGACAAACTGCATTGACGCGGATCAGCGGCGCGAGCGCGCGCGACAATGAAAGGGTGATGCTGTTCAGCGCGCCCTTGCTTGCGACATAGGCAACGGATGATCCGATGCCGGCGATCCCGGCAATCGACGAGACGTTGACGACCGACGAACTGCGGCCGGAATGCTTCGCACCGGCCTCCAGCAGCGCGCGCGCCGCGCGAACCATCTGAAATGGCCCGATGGTGTTGACACCATAGATGCGCTGGAAGTCTTCCGCCGACAGGCCTTCGAGATCGCCATGATCCACATGCTTTGTCGTGCCGGCATTGTTGATCAGGCCGTCAAGCCGCCCCCATGGGGCCGCCGCGGCCACGATCTTCCTGCAATCCTCATCGCGCGACACGTCGCCTTGCACCACTACAACCTCTGCGCCCGCGCTTCGGCATTCGTCCGCGGTCTGTTCGGCTTCCTTCTGGCTCGACGAATAGTTGATGACGACGCGTGCGCCCTGTTTCGCCAGCAATGCGGCGGAGGCCGCACCGAGACCCGATGCGGAGCCTGTTACAATTACCGTCAATCCATCCTTGGCCATCTCATGTCCTTCTTGCGAGGCTGTCGTTGCGCGCGCAATCTAGCGGCCAAATTCCGGCCGTGACAGCGATTTTCCGGCCGCTTCGGCATGCGAATGGCAGATGCGCAACGGCCGCGCCAATGTTCGTCCGCCGAAATCAGCCTGGAGTTGCGGCCTTTCCGGCAATCAACGCATCGACGATAGTGATGCCGGCACCTTCCTCGTGCACGCGGACCGGATTGATCTCGATCTCCGACACACGATCCTTCAACGCAACGGCCAATTCGGACATCTGCGCGATCAGCCTTGCGAGCGCGACCGTGTCGGCTTTCGCGGCCCCGCGGAATCCGTGGAGCAGCGCCACTGATCTGAGCTCACCGATCATCGCGGCGGCTTCCGACTGATCGACCGGCGCCGGCCGATAGACCACGTCCCTGAATAGCTCGGTCGCGATACCTCCAAGCCCGGCCATCACGATGGGGCCGAACGTCGCGTCATTGACCGTGCCGACGATCATTTCGACGCCCTGCCGCGCCATCGGCCCCACCAGCACGCCCTGAATACTGGCCTCCGGCTTGAACCGCGATGCGTTCGCAATCAAATCGCTGAAGGTCGCAGCCGCGTCATCGGCATCGCGGACGTTGACCCGCACGCCGCCGGCTTCGCTCTTGTGCGGGATATCACGCGACTGGATTTTCATCACCACCGGGAAATCCATGCCGGAAAGTGCTGCCGCCAGTTCGGCCTGATCCCGCACCAGACTTTCCTGCGGCACGGCAATTCCAGCCTCGCGCAGCAGCGCCTTGCTCTCATGCTCCGAGAGGCGCTCCGGTACGGTGCCTCCGGGAATCGCCAGACGCGGTGAAGCAGCCTCCGCGCAGGGCGAGAGTGTAAACCTGCTCCGGCTCACAAGGCGGCTGACCGCCCGGCCGAGCGCGGCGATGCCGGAAAACGCCACGATACCGGAGGCAGCCAGTTCCGTGCGCGCGAACTGCGACGGCAAGGTGTAGGTGAAAAACAGGATCGGCTTTCGCTGGGCGTCAATCAGCGGCTTGATCTCGTCGCGCTTGACCGGGATGCGCGTTTCGCTCGCCAGCGACACCACGACGACAATCGCGTCGACGTCATCGGATTGCTCAAGCAGTTCGACAACCTTCTGCAGGCCGCCGCTGTGAACCGCCTGCGCCGTGATGTCGACGGGATTGCGCGGCGATCCATAGGACGGGATCAGCGCGCGCACCTGCGTCTGCAGCGTTTGCGAAAGCTCCGGAATCTGCAGGCCTTCCGCCGCAAGCGTGTCCGCCACCCACGCGCCCGCGCCGCCCGATACGGTGACGATGGCAACACGGTCGCCGCGTGGCAGCGGCGCTGTGGCGAATGCGGCGGCGATCGCAACCGCCTCATCGAGATCGTTGGAAACGATGAAACCGTATTTGGCGAACACGGCATCGTATGCCGCCGTCCAGCCTGCCATGCTGGCGGTGTGGGACGCGGCGGCGCGCTCGCCTGCGCCCGAGCGCCCGACCTTGGTAACGATCACCGGCTTGCCGGCCTCGGCAGCGCGGCGTGCGGCCGAGACAAACATCCCGGGATCGCGGATGCCCTCGATGAACATCAGGATCACGTCGGTGTTCGCGTCCTGCGCCATGTAGTCGAGAAATTCACCGGCGGCGAGATCGGACTCGTTCCCGGTGCTGATGACATTGCTGACGGCAACGCCCATCGCCTTGGCGCGGTTGTAGATCGCAAAGCCGATGCCACCGCTTTGGGCGATGATACCGACGCGGCGCGGTGTCGCCAGCAGCCGCGGCGCATCCGGATTGACATCGACCGTCGGGCTGAAAGTGGCGGCGATGCGCTGCGGCTCGTTGTAGAAGCCTTCGGCGTTCGGCCCCGAGATGCGCATGCCGGTGCGCTTCGCAAGCAGCGCGATCTCGGCCTGCATGCCGGCGCTCTCACCGCCCTCCTCCGCGAAGCCTGAGGAAATCACAATCGCGTTCTTCGCCCCCGCTGCCGCGCATTCCTGCAGGGCACCGAGAACCGCACGCGCCGGAATGATCACGATGGCGAGATCGACCGGCGCTCCAATCGCCGTGATCGACGGATAACACCGAAGATCGCCGACGCTGTCATAGGAGGGGTTGACGGGATAGATCTCTCCGGCAAATCCATTCCTGCGCAGAAACGTCAGCAACATGCCGGGGATTTTCTTGTCGTCCCGCGACGCGCCGATGATGGCGATGCTTTTCGGTGAAAAGAATGTGTCCAGCGGGTGTTGGGGCACGTCTTGGCTCACGCGGTGATACGAAAATCGACGCCGCCGAGGCCGAACGAACTTCCGGTCACCGCATGGCCTCTTTCCTGCGCGGCGCGCAACACGGCGGCCGGGTCGCGAACACGAAAAGTGAGTCCGCTCATGATCTCGCTGTCGCCTTCGACACACCGGATCCGGCAATTGACCAGAACAATCTCGGTGCCGGTTGCGGGAGCACCGATGATGCGGCTCCAGTGGTCCGCGAGTCCGCGCGGATCAGGGCTTGTCAGGATGACCTCCGTCAGCGCCGTCGTCACATCGTCGCGGATCGACTTGTCCCAGTCAGGGCCGGCCGGCGGATAGGCGCCGCGAATGTTGTCGCTGTCGGCGGTGTGATTGAACTCGATGAAAGCGGCGCGGCAATCGCGCGGATGAAGCTGGACGCCGAGATAGGGTGGACGATCGATGACGTGAGAAATCCGCACGCCGATGGCTTCAGCATTCTTCTGCCGTTCGCGCGGATCGGGACAGGACAGGATCGCCATGTAGCCGCCACGGCCGCCGGTCTTGTCGATGAACCGCCCGGCGGCGGTGCCCTCACGAAACGGGGCGACGACCTCAAGCAGGATTGTGTCGACCGGGAGCAGCGCATTCTCCAGGCCGTAGCGCGCCACATTGGGATCGCGGTAGCGGACCGTCAGCCCCATGATCGCCGCGATGTCGCCAACCACCGGCTCAAGGTGCGGCGCGACCAGACAGATTTGCCGCATTCGTGTCGCGTCAGTCATGCAGGCGCTCCAATGTCGCTCTTATTCATTGATAGGCGAGATTTTCGGCGAGCACGATCCTCGAAAGCCAGAGCTCTCGCGATCACGCCTTAATGTCCCTTGAACACCGCCTTGCGCTTTTCCATGAAGGCCTTCGCGGCTTCGCGATGATCAGCGGTTTCCGAGCAGCGGGTGTGATGCGCGGACTCGGCGTCGAAGCAGGCTTCGAGCGACAGGGTTTCAGCATTGTTGATGTTGCGCTTGATGTAGCCCAGCGTCACAGTCGGTCCCTGCGCCAGCGACATGGCAAGTTCAGTCGCCGCGTCGGCCACATCGGCATCCGGGACAACCTTGGTGACCATCCCGAGCGCAAGGGCTTCCTGCGCCGTGAGGACGGGCGACATCAGATAAAGCTCGCGCGCCTTGGCGCTGCCGAGCATTTGCGTCAGGAAATATGTGCCGCCGTAATCGCCCGAGAAGCCGACCTTGGCAAACGCCGTCGTGATCTTGGCCGATACGCCGGCGACGCGCAGATCGCAGGACAGCGCGATCGACAGACCCGCGCCCGCCGCCGCGCCGTCGATCTGCGCCACGACCGGCTTCGGCAGTTCATGCAGCAGTCGCGAAACTTCCATACCGCGCCGCAGATTGGCGCGCTTCGTCTCATATGTAAGTTCCGACTTGTTCTCGGCCATCGACTTGACGTCGCCGCCGACACAAAACGTACCGTTGGCGCCACGCAGGAGTACGGCGCGAACCTCGGTGTCGTCCGCCGCCCGCCGCGCCGCCTCGATGAGATCCGCCGACATTTCCGCGTTGATCGCGTTGCGCCGCTCCGGCCGGTTCATGGTGATCGTCAACAGACCGCGATCGAGACTCTGCAGAACCGTGCCGCTCATGGAGACCTCCTGTGTTGGACAGCATAACGCGCCGGCCGAAGCCGGCGCTTTATGCAACTAGGATAGAGCTACTTCTTGATCAGCGGGCAGCGCGACGCGTCCAGCGACTGGAAGGCCTGGTCGCCCGGGATCGTCGCGAGCAGCTTGTAGTTGTCCCAACGCCCCTTCGATTCCGACGGCTTCTTCACCTCGAACAGATACATGTCGTGGGTCATGCGGCCGTCTTCACGGATCTTGCCGCCCTTGGCGAACATGTCGTTGATCGGCGTCGACTTCATGATCTTCATCACAGCGGCGGGGTCGGTGGTGCCCGCTTCCTTCACCGCCTTGAGATAGTGAGTGACCGAGGAGTACACGCCTGCCTGCGCGGAGGTCGGCACGCGCTTGATCTTGTCCATGAAGCGCTTCGAAAATGCGCGCGTCTCGTCATTCAAATCCCAGTACCAGGCTTCGGCCAGCACGAGACCCTGCGCGGTCTCAAGCCCGATGCTGTCGATATCGGTGACGAAGGCGAGCAGCGGCGACATCTTCTGTCCGCCCTTCATCAGGCCGAACTCCGCACCCTGCTTGATCGCGTTGATGGTGTCGCCGCCGGCGTTGGCAAGACCGACGACTTTCGCCTTCGATCCCTGCGCCTGCAGCAGGAACGAGGAGAAGTCCGAGGTGTTGAGCGGATGCTTGACGGTGCCGAGCACCTTGCCGCCCATCTTGGTCACAACAGCGGACGTATCCTTTTCAAGATCCTGTCCGAACGCGTAATCGGCCTGAAGGAAGTACCAGGTGTCGAGACCCGCCTTCACGGCAGCAAGGCCGGTCGAGTTGGCCTGCCCGAAGGTATCGAACACATAATGCACTGTGTAAGGACCGCAGGCTTCGTTCGTCAAGCGAACCGAGCCCGGACCGTTGAACATGATGATCTTGTTACGCGCCTTGGCGATCTCGTTGGCGGCGAGCGCCGTCGCCGATGCCGCGACGTCGATAATCGCTTCGACGCCCTGATTGTCGAACATGTCGCGGGCGATGCTCGACGACAGGTCCGCCTTGTTCAGGTGATCCGCCGCGATGATCTCGATCTTGCGGCCGAGCACTTCGCCGCCGAAATCCTCCGCCGCCATCTTCGCTGCAGTCTCGCTGCCGACGCCGGTGATGTCGGCGTACAAACCCGACATGTCGAGGATCGCGCCGAGCTTCAGAGGCGGCTTGCCCTGCGCCATGGCCGCGCCTGAGCCGAGCACGACAGCGGATGAAATAAGAGTTGCGATAATTTTCTTCAATGCAGTCTCCCGTTATGCGCGCCTTCGCCGGCGGCATCTTCCTTGGATTTCATCATGGCGCAACGATGCGCCAGCGACAAGGCCATGCGGCCTTCGCCCTTGACTCACGCCGGTGAAATTACAAGTTTGCGAACCGACAGCCCCGTTTCGCGGGCGCGCGTTTCGCCAGACGGAATGACATGCGGGTTTTGATTACCGGAGCGGGTGGATTTATCGGATCCGAACTTGTGCGCGCACTGCTGAGCACAGGGCAACTCATCGACAGACACGGAGTCCCGCGCGCGATCGATCGCGTGTTGCTGGTCGATTCATATCTGCCCATCGGCTCAGGCGAGAGCTGGGTTGAACGTATCCAGGGCGACATATCTGATGACGCCGTCCTGCGGCGCATCGCGGATTGGCAGCCGGACAGTGTGTTCCACCTCGCCGCCATGCTTACCAGCGCGGCCGCCAATGAGCCTGACCGCGCGCTGCATGTGAATGTCTCGGCGCTGGCGCAACTCATCGCCCTGGTCGGATCGCAGACGGCGCCGCCGAAGTTCATTTTCCCGAGTTCGATCGCCGTGTTTGGCGGCGCTCTGCCTGATGTCGTGGACGACGATCTGGTTCAGCATCCGCAAACGTCATACGGCACGCACAAGTCGATCGCGGAACTGATGCTCGCGGATGCCACCCGGCGCGGCGAGATCGAAGGCAGATCGCTGCGGCTGCCGATCGTGCTGGTTCATCCAGGCCCGCCGACATCGTCCGTCTCGGATCGCGTCGCTGCCATCGTCCGCGATGCCGTCGCCGGACGCGATGTCACCGTGCCGCTGAAAAGCGAGACACACATCCCGGTCGTGTCGGTTGCCGCCGTCGTGGCAGGGTTAATGGCTATGCATGACGTCACATCCGCAAAACTCAACGGCATCACCGCGATCAACCTTCCGGCGCTGACGGTGAGCATGGCGGACATCGTTGCCGCACTGAGGAGAACCGTGGACCCATCTCGCCTGGGGAAAATCACCTTCGCGCCCGACGCGACGCTGGAAGCCATTGTCGATAGCTGGCCCAAGGGCTTTGTTTCGCGCACAGCATCCGCCGTCGGCATATCAAGCGATGCCAGCTTCGAAAGCATCGCCCGGCATTACATCGCGAGTCTCGGCAATGCATGACACGACGGCGGCGGCTTCACCGGACATCTGCATCATCGGCGCCGGCTCGTCAGGCGTCGCGGTCGCCAAGGCCTTGCGCGACCAGGGACTGTCATTCGACTGCTTCGAAAAGGGATCGAATCTCGGCGGCATGTGGCGCTACGAGAACGACAATGGCGTGTCCTGCGCCTATCGCAGCCTTCACATCGACACCAGCCGTAACAATCTCGGCTATCCGGATTTTTCCATCCCCGCCGATCAGCCGGACTTTCTCTCGCATCGGCAGCTGCTGACCTATCTCGAATCCTATGCCGATCACTTCAAGGTCCGCTCAGCGATCGCATTCAACACCGAAGTGACCTCCGTTGAGAGAATCGATGACGGCCGCTGGCGGGTTGTGACCGCCGACGGCCGTCCGCGAAACTACCGCGCTGTCGTGGTCGCCAACGGGCATTTGTGGAATCCGCGCTGGCCATCATTTCCCGGCACATTCGACGGCGTCGCCATCCATTCCAGCGAATACCGCACCGCCGCGCCGTTCGACGACAAGAACGTTCTGGTGGTCGGCATCGGCAACTCCGCCGTCGATATTGCGGTCGACCTTTGCAAGCGCGCAAAGAGCGTCACGCTGTCGACGCGAACCGGCGCTCACGTGATGCCGAAATACATGATGGGAATCCCGACCGACCGCTGGTCGGCGTTCTTTTCCCGCAAGCTGAAATTCCCGACGCTGCTGACGCGCATGATCATGGCGCGGCTAGCTTTCTTCGCCGTGGGCGATCAGTGCCGGTTCGGAATTCCGAAGCCGAAACATCCGATGTGGCGCGAGCATGCGACCATCAGTCAGGAACTGCTGCCCTATCTCGGGCACGGCTGGATCGGCATCAAACCGAATGTCGTGAAGCTTGCCGGCGCCGCGGTCGAATTCGCGGACGGGTCGCGCAATCCATTCGACGCCATCATTTATGCGACGGGATACAAGACGACATTCCCGTTTCTGACGCCGTCACTGTTCTCGGTGACCGACGGCGAAATGGTCGACCTCTATCGCCGTATGACGCCGCCCGGCCTGCCTGGGCTCTATTTCGCCGGCCTGGTGCAGCCGATCGGTGCAACAATTCCGCTGGTCGAGGTGCAGGCGCGATGGATCGCGGCGGCGCTTGCGGATAGAATGGCGCTGCCCTCCGCCGCCGACATGGCGCGCGAAGTCAGATCGCACCACGAGCAGAAGCAGCGGACGTGGCTGAACTCGGCGCGATACACTCTGGAAGTGGATTTCAAGAGCTACGTTGGCGCGCTTCGCAAGGACATGGAGCGCAATCAGGCAGGCCTCTGATGGCGAGATGCCGATGAGCAAGCGCGGGGAGCGTGTCGCAGGACTTGCGATGAGCGTCGCATTGATCATCTGTACTTGCGTTCAACCGGCGCTTGCCGCATGCGCGTTCGCGCTGCAGGGCGATGGCCGCGTAAGCCGCGTGCTTGACGCGAAGACCTTTCGGCTTGAGGACGGACGCGAGGTGCGTCTCGCCGGGATCGAGCTTGCTGCAGACAGCGCGGATCGCGGCAAGGCCATGCTGGCCGCGCTGATCGAAAGCCGCGACGTCTCGCTGCACGGTTCTGACGACACACCGGATCGCTACGGGCGCCAACCGGCTTTTGTCGCCCTGAAGGGATCGGGGACACAGGTCCAGTTCGAGATGCTCTCGCGTGGCGAAGCCCTGGCGTCACCCACCGTCAGCGACCCGGCATGTTCCCGCGCGCTGCTGGCCGCCGAGGCTGCCGCGCGTGCGGCAAGACGCGGCATCTGGACCGGTTCCGCTGCCTTAAAAAACGCGGAAAGCACCGACGATATTTTGGCTCGATTGGGACGCTTTACTATAGTGGAGGGGACGGTTTCGTCGGCCCGACTGGCCGGCGCGACATTTTATGTCAATTTCGGACGCCGATGGACACGGGACTTTGCCGTGACTATTTCAAGGCGCATGATGCCGTCTGTCGAGGCGGCTGGAATTGACCTTAAGTCCCTGAAGGACAAGAGAGTTCGGGTTCGGGGCTGGATCGAGAAGCGCGGCGGGCCGCGGATCGAGATAACCCACCCGGGGCAACTCGAGTTGATCGGCGCAGCCAGGACGATCTCGGGTGATCTGGCCGTAAAGAAATTTGTGCCTGAGGATGAGGGTAAATAGAGACGTGGCGGTATCTGCAAGCCAACGAGACCCACGGAACTCCCCCCGCGTTTTCGCGGCGGCAGCCCTGTGCGCGTCGTTGGGTTTGAGCGCCTGCGGCGACCTCGGCCGATTCCAGACCGCATCGAACGCAAGCTTCGCACCGATCAAGCCGAACAAGCCCGCAGCCCAGACTCCGGCGACCGAACGCGAGCATAGCCGCATACTCGCGTCCTATGGCGGATCCTATGACGATCCGCGGCTGGAAGCCCTGATCACCAAAACCGTCGATCGCCTCGTCGCGGCGTCCGAGCGGCCCGATCTCGCCTACAAGGTGACGATCCTGAATTCCGGCGCGGTCAACGCCTTCGCGCTGCCGACCGGGCAGCTTTACGTCACGCGCGGGTTGATCGCGCTCGCCAGCGACACATCCGAACTGTCGTCGGTGCTCGCGCATGAGATGGCGCATGTCTTGGCCAAGCATGCGGCGATCCGCGAGGATCAGGCCAAGCAGGCCGCCGTCGTCACCCGCGTGGTCGCCGACATGGGCAGCGATTCCGATATGAATGCGCTAGCGCTGGCGAAGACCAAACTGACCATGGCGAGCTTTTCACGCTCGCAGGAATTCGAAGCCGACGGCATTGGCGTCGGCATCGCCGCGCGCGCCAAGTTCGATCCGTTCGGCGCGTCCCGTTTTCTCACCGCGATGGAGCGCAACGCCGCGCTGAAGGCCGGCCGCGCGCCCGCCGACCCGCGTTCGCTGGACTTCCTGTCGTCACACCCGGCGACACCGGAGCGTGTGCAGAACGCACAGTCCAGCGCGCGTCAGTACTCGTCGCCGGAAGGCGGCGAACGTGATCGCGATGCCTATCTCTCCGCAATCGACAATCTTGTTTACGGCGAAGACCCGAGCGAAGGCTTTGTGCGCGGGCGGCGCTTCCTGCATCCGAAGCTGGGCTTCACGTTCCAGGTTCCGGACGGATTCGTGCTTGAGAACACGGCGCAGGCCGTTGTCGGCGTGCGCGAAGGCGGCGCACAGGCGATGCGCTTCGACGTGGTGCGGGTCCCCGCGGAACAGACGCTCGGCGACTACCTCAATTCCGGCTGGATGGAGAATGTCGACAAGTCGTCGACCGAGGACACCAGCATCAACGGCTTCCCGTCCGCGACTGCGACGGCCAGCGGCGATCAGTGGCAGTTCAGAATCTACGCCCTGCGTTTCGGCAGCGACGTCTATCGCTTCATTTTCGCGGCCAAGAAGAAAACGCCGGAAGGCGATCGCAGCTTCCGCGACACGGTGAATTCGTTCCGGCGACTGACGCTGGCCGAGATCCAGGCGGCCCGGCCGCTGCGGATCAAGGTCGTCACTGTGCAGCCTGGCGATACCGTGGAATCGGTGGCCCACCGGATGCAGGGCGTCGATCGCCCGGTCGACCGATTCCGCGTCCTGAACGGTCTTGATTCCCGCTCGACACTGAAGCCGCGCGACCGCGTGAAGATCGTGGTCGACTGAATCTTCGGACAAGCATCATTCAGCAAAAAGCCCGGCGCAAAGGCCGGGCTTTTCTTATTCCAAATTATTGCTAGAGGCCGATCAGGCGGCTTCGTCGGCAGACACCGAGTCGTCGCCGTCGCCATCGTCCGATTCATCAGCCGCTGCATCCGCACCTGCGTCAGCATCCGCCTTGGCGCCGCGACGCGGGCTCTTGGCAAGGTTGGCTTCGATCTCCTTGACCGCTTCGGTCTCGGTGACGTGCTGAACCACGGCGATTTCGCGCGACAGGCGATCGAGTGCGGCTTCGTAAAGCTGCCGTTCGCTGTAGGACTGCTCGGGCTGCGACTCGGAGCGGAACAGGTCACGCACCACTTCGGCAATCGCGACGATGTCGCCCGAATTGATCTTCGCTTCGTATTCCTGCGCGCGGCGCGACCACATGGTGCGCTTGATGCGCGCGCGGCCCTTGAGGGTTTCCAGCGCGCGCTTGACGAGCGAGGGGTCCGACAGCTTGCGCATGCCGACATTGGCGACCTTCGCCGTCGGCACCCGCAACGTCATCTTGTCCTTGATGAAGTTGATCACAAAAAGCTCAAGCCGTGCGCCTGCGATTTCCTGCTCTTCGATCGCGAGAATCTGGCCGACGCCATGCGCCGGATACACCACGAATTCATTGGTCTTGAAGCCCTGACGCTGGGTCAACGGCTTCTTCGGCTCCTCCACGCGCGGTGCAGCAGCAACCGGCTTCGCGGCAGGCTTGCCGGCAACGGTCTTCACGGGGGCCTTGGGTGCAGCGGTCTTGGCAACAGGCTTCGTCACCGTCTTCGAAGGCTTCGCAACGGGCTTTGCGGGGGCCTTCGCGGACGTCTTGGCAGGTTTTTTGTTCGGCATTGTGCTTCTTTTGTTTTTTGAGGGTGTGGCGGACGCGCGAGCATCCTTCTTGGACGCGCTGCGGCTCGCCGCGAGCGTCTTCTTGGTGCCCTTATCCTTGGAACCCTTGTCGTTTGTTTTGGAGTTCTTTTTATGACGCGATTTGTCTGACACAGCGCCCATGCGTGGAAACCGCCACGCCCCTGTTTAATGGTTTCTCGGGAACCCATCGGGGCCCTAAACGCGGGGCAAAAGGGGTTCGGCGTTAGAATGTGCCCAAAATAGCACATTTCCCGCAAAAATCAATGATTTATGGCCCGCGGCGCGCCTTGGACGGCCTCGGCGCCGGTATTCATCGCCGGTAGGGTTAAAAGTTATCCGCGCTGCGGAACTGCCGACACCCGCACATCGGACACCTCAGCAGGTCAAATCAGTCGCCGGAACCCGGATTGGCAGAAAAATATTTGTCGAACTTGCCTTCGACGCCGTCAAATTCCTTGGCGTCGTCCGGCGCGTCCTTTTTCTGGGTGATGTTGGGCCAGGACTTGGCGTAGTCCGCATTCACCTCGAGCCATTTTTCGAGGCTCGGCTCGGTATCGGGCTTGATCGCGTCCGCAGGGCATTCCGGCTCGCACACGCCGCAGTCGATACACTCGTCCGGATGGATCACCAGCATGTTCTCACCCTCGTAGAAGCAATCCACGGGGCAAACTTCCACGCAGTCCATGTACTTGCACTTGATGCAGTTTTCAGTGACGACGTACGTCATCCAAGGCTCCGGACAGTCTCATTTTCTGGTTTGGCGTAGCGCAGGATGTGCGGCGCTGCAAGGGACGCCGTCATGGCCACCATTGGCAATTAGTCATTCCGGAGGCGATTGCAAATCGAGGTAAATGGTTCGCGCGGCGGTGGCATCTCCGCGCCGATCCATAAATCCGGTGATCTTCAGAATCCGCACCCGGCTGTCGAGCGCGATGGTGAGAACCTCGCCTGCCTTCACCGCATGCCCCGGCGAAGTCTGACGCGCTCCATTAATTCGGACGCGGCCCCTGGCGACCAGAGCCGCAGCATCGGTTCGGGTTTTCACGACCCGCGCATGCCACAGCCACTTGTCGAGACGCTGCCGATCCAAATCAGTCCTTGCGGTTACCCGCGAGCTGCTCCTTGAGCGCCGCCAGTTTTGCGAAAGGCGAGTTCGGATCCGCGGGGCGATCGCGTTCGCGCGGAGCGGCGCTGGTCGCGTAGGTCCGAAGCGCACCGCCGCTGCGATCACGATCGTCCTTGCGGTTGTCGCGGCGCTTGTCGAACTTGCCTTTGCTGCGGTCCTGGCCGCGATCCTGATTGCGGTCCTTGCCCTTGAAATGGTCACGCGGCGGCCGGCCGCCCTTGTCGTCGCGCGGCGGACGCGCCTGTGCGGCATCAGCGCCTTCTGCGGCAACCACCGGTGCGTCACCGCGCGGACGGCGATGCTCGTTACTGCGATCGCGGCGATGACGGCCATGGCGTTCGCGCTTGTCGCCTTCGGCAGCGGCTTCACCTTCGGCTGCCGGTGCAGCGGATTTGTCCGGTCCCTTGTAGCGGCTGCGATCATGACGCGGCCGGCGTTCCTCGGAACGCCCGCCCGGCCGCCAGACTTCAACCAGCACCGGTTCTGCGGGGACGGCTTCAGTCGCTTCGGCCGCAGCAACGTCGGGCGCAGTTTCGGTTGCAGCAACTGGTTCTGCGGCAGAGTCACTCGCTGCGGCTTCAACTGCGAGCTCCGCAGCTTCCGTTACCGGGGCGAACTCAACCTCCGGCAACCGCGTTGCTGTGGCATCCGCAGCCACTGTCTCGGCAGCAGCTTCAACGTCATTGGTGATGTCGGCGACCGACTCCGTTGCCGCAGCCGCCTCCGGCTCAACAGCAACCGCTTCCGCTTCCGTCGCAACAGCGACGGTCGGAACGGCTTCAGAGCCTGCAACAGCTTCTGTGGGCGTCTCTGCGGGCGCCACAGGCGGCGCGACCTCAACCGGCAGCGGCGGCCGCTTTTCCATGCGGTAGCCGAGTGCCTTCAGGATCGAGGCGAAATCATCACCGGCAGAACCGGTCAGCGATGTCATCGCCTGCGTGGCGATAAACGAGCGGCCATCGAATGCGCCCGCAGGCTTCTCACCCGATGAGCCCGGACGCCACGACAGCGCAGGACGAATAAGATCGGCGAGGCGTTCCAGAATGTCGACGCGCACCGCACGGTCGCCGCACAGCTTATAGCCAAGCGTGCGGTAAGCTTCCTGATCCAGCGCCTTGTCTGCAGGGAAGGACGTGCGCCCGCTGGCGGCCAGATGCTGCCCGCCGGTCAGCGCCGACCAGTCCACGTCATCGCGCTTCAGCGCCCAGAGCAGCGACGCCAGTCCGCGCGCCGCCGGCTTGAGCAGCGCGGGGAAGAAAATATGATACGCGCCGAACCGCACGCCGTACTTGCGCAAGGATGCGCGCGACGGCTGGTCGAGATCCTTCATCTCCGCGGCGATCTTCGGCCGTTCCAGCACACCGAGCGCTTCGATCAACTGGAAGGCGATGCCGCGCGCGATGCCGGTGATGTCTTCGGCCTTCGACAGTTCGAACATCGGGCCGAGAATTTTTTCGATATGCGTTTTGAGCCATAGATCCAGCCGCGTCTGCACAGCCTCGCGCGACGGGCCGGTCAGGCGCTCATCGGCAATGATCCGGATGCGGGGATGCAGCACGTCGTCGGCAGCGACCAGCTTGGCGACGGCATCGCCGGTCCAGCGCAACGTACCGTCGGAGGTCAGCACGAACTGATCGTCCGGCGCCTTCGACAGCTTTTCGGCGCGCGCATCGATCTCGCCAGCCAGCGCCTTCAGTGCAGCAGCCTGCAAGGCCTTGGCATCGGAGCCCGCTTCCGCCGACTCCGGCGCGAACATGAATCCATCGAGACGGCCAATCATATGGCCCTCTACGATCACTTCGCCCGTCTTCCCAATCTCAGTATTCAGCATCGTGTTTTCCCGTAAGCGCCGCATCAATACACTGGTCCGGCGATCAACGAAACGCTCAGTTAGCCGTTCATGCAGGGCATCTGACAATTTATCCTCGACCCCACGGGCAATTCCCTGCCAGCGTTCGGGGTCCACCAGCCAATCGGGACGATTTGCCGCGAATGTCCAGGTCCGGATCTGGGCAATCCTGGCCGATAATGTGTCGATATCGCCGTCGGTGCGGTCGGTTTGCGCGATCTGGGCTTCGAACCAGTTGTCCGGAATCCGGCCCTTTCGCATCAAAAACCCATACAGCGTGGTGACAAGCTCGGCGTGCGCAGCTGGCGAGAGCTTGCGGTAATCCGGAATCTGGCAGGCCTCCCACAGCCGCTCGACGGCGGCGGCGCCCTTGGCCATGTCGCGGACGTCCTCGTCGCGCGCCGCGTGCTCGAGCACGCGGATATCCTCGGCAATCGGCGCGCGCGTCAGTACCTCATGGTTCGGCACCAGCGCGAGCGACACCTGAAGCGCGCCCAGCGATGAGAAATCCAGCCGCGTGTTCCGCCATTGCAGCATCTTGACGCTGTCGAAGGTGTGATTCTGCAGCGCATTGACCAGTTCGGGCTCGAACGGCGCGCAGCGCCCCGTGGTCCCGAATGTTCCATCGCGCGTGGCGCGGCCGGCGCGGCCCGCGATCTGCGCAAACTCCGAAGGCGTCAGCCGGCGGAACTGATAGCCGTCGTATTTGCGGTCGGATGCGAACGCCACATGATCGACGTCGAGGTTGAGACCCATCCCCACCGCATCGGTGGCAACGAGATAATCGACGTCGCCGGACTGGAACATCTCCACCTGCGCATTGCGGGTGCGCGGCGACAGCGAGCCCAGCACCACGGCGGCGCCGCCATGCTGACGTCGGATCAGTTCGGCAATGGCGTAAACTTCGTCGGCGGAGAACGCGACAATCGCAGTACGTCTAGGCTGCCGCGTGATCTTGCGGTCGCCGGCGAATTCGAGCTGCGACAGCCGCGGCCGCGTGACGATGTTGGCGCCGGGCAATAGCCGCTCGATGATCGGCCGCATGGTGGCCGCACCCAGCAGCAGGGTTTCATCGCGCCCGCGCCGGTTCAGTATCTTGTCGGTGAAAACGTGACCGCGCTCCAGATCGGAAGCGATCTGGATTTCATCTACCGCGAGAAACGACACATCGAGATCGCGCGGCATCGCCTCCACCGTGGAGACCCAGTACCGCGCCCTGGGCGGCTTGATCTTCTCCTCGCCAGTGATCAGCGCCACGGCATCGGCACCGGCCCGCGCAGCGATCTTGTTGTAGACCTCACGCGCCAGCAGCCGCAGCGGCAGACCGATGATTCCCGACGAATGAGCCAGCATCCGCTCAATCGCCAGATGGGTCTTGCCGGTGTTGGTGGGGCCGAGCACCGCAGTGACACCGGCGCCAGGAGCACGCTCATTCGAAAACAGCGGGGCGGAAGACGACAAGGGCATAATCACAAGGTCCGCATAACGCACACGACGCGGACGCCGCAGGCAGTGACTGGAAGTGTCTCACAATGCGACGCTATTCACGCCGCAACTTAAGATTTGGAACGGTTAAGGAACGAAAGAAGCCCGAATCGCTGACTCGCGGTGTGATTGCCTCGAAGGCCTCAACATGTCGCACAATTCGTCGGTCAACGATACTATATGGGGTTTGAAGATGCTCCGCGCATGTCGCGATCGGGATGAAATCGTTAAGTCCGGAGTCGAATCGGATTGGCCGAAGAGTCAACACGATTCATGGTGAGATTCGCGGCTGAATCAGCGCGGCGGCGGCCGCAGGACCCGGACCGACCGGGTCAGTTCGTCGAGTTCGTCTTGGCGGTCTTCTGCGCCGAAACAAATTCCGTCGCTTCGATCATGCCGGTGCCGAGCGGCGTTGGAATGGTGATCCTGAAAGGCGCCAGCACACGCGTCCCGGCGATCGGCGCGAACCAGATTTCCATGTTGCGCTGGGCCGCGACGTACTTGATCGAAACGCGATCCGGAACGTAGCCCGCGATCGGCGTAAAATAGACCGCACAGACCACGACCGGCCCATGATAGCCCTTTTCGGCCTTGACCGTTTCCATGCGCTTGTACTCAAGCCGCAGATCGTAACGCATCCGGCCGTCGAACACCGACAGCGTCCTGCGGCACGCTTCGGGACCAACCGGATCGCCGGTGCCCGCGACTTTCAGCAGCGAGCCCGTCATCGGATCGAGCACGTTGCGGCGATGCGCGTCGGTCACCGGAATACGATCCGGGCTTTCCGGCGGCTGCGGCTCGATCGTGGAGTCCTTGACGTTGCCGCCGCCCAGCGCGATGCGGATGACTTCAGCTTTCTTTCCGTAATTGACGGTCGAAACGTAGCTGAGCGGAGCGAATTGACCCGCCGTGATACGGCCCTGTGTGGTGCCGGTGCCATTGCCGCCGCCGATGGATTTCATCAGCCCGGTGGTGGCGCCGCTGACGGCGGCCGAATACTGGTCTTCGGAAACATCGACGATCCAAGCGCCTTTGCCGATGGGGAGGCCGGCGAGCGAAGCTTCATACTTGGCGTCCAAACGTCCCTGGGCCGTCGCAGGCACGGCCAGCGACGCGCAGAGAGCCAGCGCCCCCGACAGGCAAAGCCCTAGCCTGACGATCCGGAAGCGTTTCCGGGCGAATTCTGGGAACCGGGGCATGTCCACCGACGAAAATCCTTGCACACGATGACCGGCGATTGACCGGCGCCCCCGGAGCACGGCGTCGGCGGGACGGCTATCCCGCGTAGGCCGCGAAAGTCGCTATCGAAAGCCTGTGGTAACTTGTCTGGTCAGGGATTACGTCGATTATATGTTAGGAAATCACTGGTTTAACGGGGAAAATTGTCATTTTTGCCGACGGCGGCCTCTCGCCCTGACCCGCAGATAAGTTGCTGAAATCGCCTCCCAACCTTGACGCTAGGCGGCTAGCCCCTTATAGCTCCGCCGTTCCTGAAATGGACGGTTTCAAACCCCCACGCGACCCCGTTCCGGTGGTCCGGGGCGACACAAGATTTCGCCAAAGGATTACGCTATGTCTCGGCGCTGCGAATTGACGGCCAAGGGCCCTCAGGTTGGCCACAAGGTCAGCCACTCGAACCACAAGACCAAGCGCCGGTTCCTGCCGAACCTGTGCAACGTCACCCTGATCTCGGACACGCTCGGCCGCTCGGTGCGCCTGCGTATTTCGACCAATGCGCTGAAGTCGGTCGATCACCGCGGTGGCCTCGACGCATTCCTGATCAAGGCCAGCGCCGACGACCTGTCGCCGAAGGCGGTCGAACTGAAGCGCCAGATCGAAAAGAAGAAGCTCGCCGTCGCGAGCTGATCGTTCGATCCGCAACAGGATTTCAAAAGGCCGGGCTTTTGTCCGGCCTTTTTTTGTTTTGAAGATCTTCTGCCGTCATTACGGGGCGAACTCGCACCTCAGGATGACGGCACTCACTCCCCGACCAGCGTGAATTGCAGCAGCAGGGTGCGCTGGATCATCGAGAAATTGTCGTCCGACACCATGGTCAGTACGGTCTCGCCCTTGTCGGTGACGTGCGCGTCGATGCCCTCCATGTTGTCGACCTCGTACCCGAGATCGACCTCGAAGATCGTCGGCCCGTCGATCACCGCATCCGGAACAACGGATTTGACCGGGATGCGGCGGATGCGAATGCCGACGCCTTCGAGCAGTGAAAACTTTCGTTCCAGCAGCAGCAGATCGCCGGACGGCAACAGAACCGCATCGCTGATGTCGAAATTGTCCGTGCGCCTGACCGTGAACGGACCGGGCGACGGTCCACCGATCAGGAAGCTCAGGATATTTCCCGACGGATCGAGCCCGCGCTCCGAAATCGCAATCAGGCTTCCTGCAAGCGGCTGCCCCTTCGGGACGAACACGAGGGCTTCGAGTCCCTTGTTAAAGGGCAGCTCGCTCATCCCGGGCGGCAGCGGCACCACCTCGCCTCTCGAGCGGATGCCGCCTTTGCTGAAATCGAACCGCACGATCTGATTGACACGCTCAAAGCCCACATAAGCCGTGGACCCGTCGAGCGCGAGCGACTCGCTGTCGAACCAGCTACGCGCAGTGACTTTCTTGCCATCGCTGTCCAGCATCGGCGCGGATTTCACATCGGCCAGTCCCGCCATGCGCTTGCCCCGATAGGCGATGCGTCCGGTAAACCAGCTGCCCTTGTCGCTGATGGCGATGAACTGCTCGCCCTTCTTGTCGAGCCGCAGTCCCGACAGGCCGCCGAAACCGCGAAACGACGAAGTGAGGATGAGCCCGCTGCGAAACTCCAGCGCGCCATAACGAATGTGGGTCGGATCGCGCGGATCGAAGGATTCGATCGGGCGCGCCTTGACCTCGACGGCGGCGGTCTGCGCCGCAGCGGGGGTTGCACCCAGACCGGCCATGCACGCGGGCAGCACAACCGCGGCGCTCCCCAGAAACCGCCGGCGGCTGATGTCGGTGGTCATGTCGAGTGATCCGGTTCTGACATTCGTATCACTTCTCGGCCGGCACCTTTTACGAATGTCAGAACCAAAGGATCACTCGAATTATAGTCTGCTAGTGTCCTTTCGTATCCGACGTTCGCTCGGGAGCCGCTACAGAGTAAAGCGAACGTCGGATACGGGACACTAGGAGTGCAATCTGCGGCGGCGCGACGGCGACGAGGTCTCGACATGGGTTTCGCTGAACAACTCGGCCAGCTTTTCCGTGATGGCGCCGCCGAGTTCTTCCGCATCCACGATGGTCACGGCGCGGCGATAGTAGCGCGTCACGTCATGGCCGATACCGATGGCGATCAGTTCGACCGGCGAGCGGGTCTCGATTTCCTCGATGATGTGGCGCAGGTGCCGCTCGAGATAGTTGCCCGCATTGACCGACAGCGTCGAGTCGTCCACCGGCGCGCCGTCCGAAATCATCATCAGGATCTTGCGCTGCTCGGAGCGTCCGAGCAGGCGCTTGTGCGCCCAGTCGAGCGCCTCGCCATCGATGTTTTCCTTGAGCAGGCCCTCGCGCATCATCAGGCCGAGGTTCTTGCGCGCGCGCCGCCATGGCGCGTCCGCCGACTTGTAGATGATGTGGCGCAGATCGTTGAGGCGGCCCGGATTGGCGGGCTTGCCCGCCGCCAGCCACGCCTCGCGCGACTGACCGCCCTTCCACGCCCGCGTGGTGAAGCCGAGAATCTCGACCTTGACGCCGCAGCGCTCCAGCGTCCGCGCCAGAATATCCGCGCAGGTCGCAGCCACCGTGATCGGCCGCCCGCGCATCGAACCGGAATTGTCGAGCAGCAGCGTCACCACCGTGTCGCGGAAGGTGGCTTCCTTCTCGTGCATGAACGAGAGCGGATGATACGGGTCGGTCACGACGCGCGACAGCCGCGCGGGGTCGAGGATGCCTTCCTCGAGATCGAATTCCCAGGCGCGGTTCTGCTGCGCCATCAGCTTTCGCTGAAGCCGGTTGGCCAGCCGCGCGACGATGTGCTGCAAATGCGCGAGCTGCTTGTCGAGATAGCTGCGCAGCCGCTCCAGTTCGTCGTGCTCACACAGATCTTCCGCCGAGACGACCTCATCGAACTTCGGCGCGAAGGCGTGATACTCCGGCCCGCGCGGCTCGTTGCCGCCGCGGCCGGGCGGCCGATGCGCTTCGCCAGGCGTTTCGTCCTCGCCCATCTCGCTGTCGTCGAAGGCGTCGCTGGCGGATGCCTGCGCGCTTTCCATGGCGTTTTCCGACATCTCCTCGGTGGAGGATTGCGACTGTTCGGCGCTCATCTCCTCGGCGGATTCGCCCTCCGGCGAACCATCCGCTCCGGACTGGTCTTTTTCGCCGTCGCGGTTCTCGTCCTGATTGTCGTCCTCGTCCTGATCCGCATTGCGGTCGTCGCCAAGTTCGAGCGCCTGCAGCACGTCGTGAAGCGCGTCGCCGAAGCGGGCCTGATCCTCGGTGAAGTTCTTCAGCACATCGAGACGCGTGCCGATCTTGTCTTCAAGGACAGGCCGCCAGAGGTCCACCATCTTGCGCGCCGCGGCCGGCGGCGCGAGGCCGGTGAGCCGTTCGCGCACCATCATCGCCAGCGCATCGGCCAGCGGCGCGTCGGCGCGGTCGGTGATCTCGTCGAATTTGCCGCGATGGAAATGATCGTCGAGCATCGCGGTGAGGTTTTTGGCGACGCCGCTCATGCGCTTGGCGCCGATGGCTTCCACGCGAGCCTGCTCGACGGCGTCGAACACACCGCGAGCCTGCGGATTGCCCGGCGCCAGCTTGCGGTGAACCTTCGGATCGTGACAAGCCACACGCAACGCAATGGAGTCGGCATGGCCACGCACGATGGCCGCATCCTTGCGGGTCAATTTTCGCGCCGGCTCCGGCAGCCGCGCCTTGCCGGGCGACAGGCCCGGGCGCTCGGCGGCAAATGTCACCTCAAGTTCAGGCTGCTTGGCGATGGCGCGCAGTGCTGACGTCACCGCGCGCTTGAACGGCTCCGTCGGCGATTCCTTCGACCCGGTCCTGAACTTGATATTCGACGTGCTCATGCAACCTTTCCTCCCCGCGCGACGGGGAGAGGCAAATCCTAGCTCAACGCGACATTGACCGCGGATTCCGGCAGCTCCGCATTGAAGCAGCGCTGATAGAACTCCGCCACCAGCGGACGCTCAAGCTCGTCGCACTTGTTCAGGAAGGTGACGCGGAAGGCAAAACCGATGTCGCCGAAGATTTCGGCGTTTTCCGCCCAGGTGATGACGGTGCGCGGTGACATCACCGTCGACAGATCGCCGTTGGCGAACGCGTTGCGCGTCAGATCCGCGAGGCGGACCATCTTGTTGACGGTGTCTCGGCCGGCATCGGTGCGATAGTGCTTCGCCTTGGCGAGCACGATCTCCACTTCCTCGTCGTGCGGCAGATAATTCAGCGTGGTCACGATCGACCAGCGGTCCATCTGGCCCTGGTTGATCTGCTGGGTGCCGTGATAGAGGCCCGAAGTGTCGCCGAGACCGATCGTATTGGCGGTCGAGAACAGGCGGAACGCCGGATGCGGCTTGATGACCTTGTTCTGGTCGAGCAGCGTCAGGCGGCCCGAGACTTCGAGCACGCGCTGGATCACGAACATCACGTCCGGGCGGCCGGCGTCGTATTCGTCGAACACCAGCGCGATGTTGTGCTGAAGCGCCCACGGCAAGATGCCGTCGCGGAATTCGGTGACCTGCTTGCCGTCGCGAACGACGATGGAGTCCTTGCCGACGAGATCGATACGGCTGATGTGGCTATCGAGGTTGACGCGCACGCAGGGCCAGTTCAGCCGTGCTGCGACCTGCTCGATATGGGTCGACTTGCCGGTGCCATGAAAGCCGGTGACCATGACGCGGCGGTTCTTCGCGAAACCGGCGAGGATAGCGAGCGTGGTGGCACGGTCGAAACGATAATCCGAATCGACATCGGGCACATGCGGATCGCCGTTGGAATAGGCGGGGACTTCGAGGTCGCTGTCGATCCCGAAGACCTGACGAACCGACACTTTCATGTCTGGGAGGCCTGCGGGTTCCTGCGACTTGGTCATGGCGGCGGTCATCAATCCTCCGTGGTCCCGGATGCTCCCGAAACCAGACGTGCTTGCTGCGGGTGGGGTGCGTGCTGCAACGTAGCAGACAGATGCCAATGGCAGAAGCCCACTGCGCAATGAAAGTTCCATCGTATTTTCATTGAGATAAGCCATTTTCGCAGCTTTGGTAGGTCTGCCCTGCGATTGCCGGGGACCACGCCGATTCGGAGGGCCCAATCGGCGGTTGGCCCCGGATTTCCCGGTGTATGGTGGCGTTCCCGGAATCGCGCCAGCAGTGGGCCTCAGGTGAATTCGCATCTCCATCAATTGATCGGGTTTGTCTCGCTTCATGCCTTGCTGGCCTATGCAGCGATTTTCCTTGCCGCTTTTCTTGAGGCCGTCCCCATTCTGGGCTCGCTGATCCCGGGCTCGACCGTGATTCTGGCGCTCAGCGCGCTGGTGCCCGCCGGCAGCCTTCACCTGACGCCGGTGCTGATGGCGGCAATCGCCGGGGCGCTGCTCGGTGACGGGCTAGCCTACTGGATCGGCCGCGCCAGCCAGCGCAAGGTGCTGACCTCCTGGCCGCTGTCGAATTACCCGGCGCTCGTCGCGAAGAGCGAGGCCTTCTTCCATCGCTATGGGACGCTTGCGGTGTTTCTTGCGCGTTTCGTGCCGCCGATCCGCGCCGTCGTGCCGATCACCGCCGGCGCGCTCGGCATGCCGCCGCAGCGATTCTATCCGGTCAACGCCGCCGCCGTGCTGGTGTGGGCGTCAGCACACGTGCTGTCGGGCGCGCTCGCCGGCTCCGCTGCGGAGCGATGGGGCATGAAAATCGAACACTACGGATTGCCGCTGGTGGGCGGCATCATCGCCATCGGGATAATCGCTGTGGGCGTGTATCACTGGCGCAGTCGGCGCGAGGCGAACGGGAGGGTCGGGTGAAGCGAGCCAGCGAACACAGAGCGTTCACCGACCGCAATGTCGCAAAGGTGTTTGACGCCTATCCGGATGCCGTTCGCGCAAAGCTGCTGACACTGCGCGCGATGATCCTGGAGACCGCGACCAAACTCGACGGCGTCGGCCCGCTCGAGGAAACGCTGAAATGGGGCCAGCCGAGCTATCTCACCGCGCAGTCCGGCACCGGCAGCACGATCCGGATCGACCGCGTGAAACCAGCCGATGACCGCGTCGCGATGTATTTCCACTGCCAGACCGATCTGGTCGCAACATTCCGCGAACTGTATCCAGCGCAGATGGAGTACGGCGGCAACCGCAGCATCCTGTTCGAGACGACCGCGAAAATTCCTGAAAAGGCGCTGCGCCACTGCATCGGGCTGGCGCTGACCTATCACGCGCGCAAGGGCGTCACAAAAAACAAATCAGTTTCGGCGAAGAAGACGGTTTCGGTGAAGAAGACGGTTTCAAAGCACAAGCGTGAACCCGCCACGCCGAAAAGGCCGGCGCTCAGGACGCGCCGCGCACGACTGTCTTGAGATAGTTGTAGGCCTTGATGATCTCGATCAGGCGATCTTCGGTCGAGCGATCACCGCCGTTGGCGTCGGGGTGATGCTGCTTCACCAGCAGCTTGTATTTGGCCTTCACCGTTTCCAGCGTGGCGTCGGGACCGAGGCCCATGACCAGCAGCGCCTTCTTCTCGGCGTTGAAGATCTTTCGCGTTTCCGCCTTCGGCTCCGCCCTGGCACTGCCCGGACCGGGACGCCACTTGCCGCGCCCGTTCATCTCGTCGAACATCTTGAGCGGATCCAAAGCCGCGTCCATGTCGAGATCGGACTTTGATTTTTTACCGCTGTTCGCACCCATCTTCCAGGTCGGACGATGGCCGGTCAGCGCATCCTTCTGGTAGCTGGCGACCGCATCCGGCGCCATGCCCTGGAAAAAATTGTAGCCCTGATTGTATTCGCGAACGTGGTTGAGACAAAAATGCCAGTATTCCTTCTCATGACCGCGGCCCTTGGGCGCACGATGTCCGCCCTTGTTCTTGCAGCCGGGCGCCTCGCACATCACGGCTTCTTCGCGTGCAGCAGCCTGCTGCTTCGCGCTCAGCTTGTTGGGCTTGATGCGGATGCTGTCGAAGAATTTGGATGAGTCGATGGCCATGGCTGTCTGATAACGCCTTGTGAGAAGCTGCAAGTCTTCACGCGAATTTTCGCGAGCGCGGAGTATACATCGCCGCGCCGGTGAACCGCAATTGAAACGGTGATTGACCTTGGCGAATAACGCGCGATATTGCGCAGATCATGACCGTAAAAGATCAGATCACAAAAAAGTTGAGCGAAGCTTTCATCCCTGAAAGTCTCGACGTCGTGGACGAATCCCACTTGCATGAAGGCCACGCAGGCCACAGGCCGGGCGGCGCAACGCATTTCAGGCTCTATATCGTGTCGAAAGCGTTCGAAGGGAAGAGCCGGATCGACCGCCACCGCATGATAAATTCGCTGCTGGCGCCGGAACTGTCCGGCCCGGTCCATGCACTGGCGATCAAGGCCTATGCGCCTGGCGAAAACAAGGCGTAGCGACGCACTCCGCGGACAAGCAGGAACCGGCTTCCGATCGGGTCACACCGGTGCGCCTGCAAATTCAAACGAATCGTGCGATTTAATTCCAACGAATCGTAAGCGATCTAAAACGACGTTCCGGCCCGCGGCTTCTTCTCGGGCATCTCGCTGTCGCGCGGCAGCGGCACGATCCGCAGCGCTGTGATGCGGTTGCGCTCCCGCCGGAGCACCCTGAAGCGGAATCCGTGAAACGTGAAGCTTTGGCCGCGGTCGGGAATCGAGCGCGCCTCATGGATGACGAGGCCGGCGATGGTGGTGGCTTCCTCATCCGGCAGATGCCAGTCCATCGCGCGATTGAGATCGCGGATCGGCACCGAGCCATCGACCACAACCGAGCCGTCCGGCTGCGCGCGGACACCCGCAACAGCCACGTCATGCTCATCCGAAATATCGCCGACGATTTCTTCCAGAATATCTTCCAGCGTCACGAGGCCTTCGACTTCGCCATACTCGTCGACCACCAACGCGAAATGGGTCTTGCGGCGGCGGAACGCCTTGAGCTGTTCTGACAAAGGCCGCATCTCGGGCACAAACCACGGCGGCAGGGCGATCGCGCCGACATCAACCTTGGAGAGGTCGCCGTCTGTCGCGCGGATGGCGCGCAGCAAATCCTTTGCATGCAGAACACCGATGATGTTCTCGGGCTTCTCGCGCCACAGCGGAATGCGGGTGTATTCCGATTCGAGAATTCCACGGATGACCGCGTCGGGCGGCCCGTCGGCGTTGACGCTGACCATTTTGGTGCGATGGACCATGACGTCGGACACTGCGAGATCGCCAAACCGGAACACATTCTGGATGTATTCGGCCTCGCCGCTTTCCATTTTGCCATGCTCGGCCGATTCGCCCACCAGACCTTCGATTTCGGAATCGGTGAGAATTTCGTGCTGCGAGGATTCCTTCACTCCGAGCATCCGCAAGATCGCACGCGATGCGGTATTGAGCAGCCAGTTCAGCGGATAGAACACGAGATAGGATATATAGAGCGGATATGCGATCCATTGCGAGACCGGCACGGGCTCCCGGATCGCAAGCGTTTTCGGCACCTGCTCACCGATCACGATATGCAGCGAGGAGAACACCAGAAAGCCGGTCAGAAATGACGTAAAATGCAGCGCGGATTCCGGCAATCCGAGCGGCTCAAGAACAGGCTTGAGCAATGCCGCAACAGTCGGCTCGCCAACCCAGCCGAGACCGAGTGAGGCCATGGTAATGCCGAGCTGGCAGCACGCGAGATAGGCTTCGATATTGCCCATCATCTTCATCAGCAGGCGCGCGCCGAAGCGGTTCTGCTCGGCCATGACCTTGACGCGAAACCCGCGGCTTTTCACCAGCGCGAATTCAGCCGCCACGTAGAATGCGTTGGCCGCGAGCAGCAGGAAGGCGATGAGCAGATTGACAGCGGCTGAAGTCATGCTTGTCCCGCGACGGTCTCGTCTTTACGCGACGCCAGCATCGCCCTCACCCTGATAATTTTTCCTGAAGGAAATCGCGGACCGTGGACGGGTCGACATCGTTGACGATCACGGCCTTGCCGATCTGCTCCAGCAGAATGAAGGTCAGCCGCCCGCGCTTCACCTTCTTGTCTTGTCCCATCAGCGTCAGCAGCGTGTCGGCATCCGCAAGACCCTCCTGCTGAAAGCCCGCGATGTCCTGCAACCGTGTCGGCAGGCCGACCGATGCAAGGTGACGCTGCACGCGCGCCGCGTCCGCCGCCGGGATCATGTTGAGATGCGCCGAGAACTCCGCGGCCAGCACCATGCCGACTGCGACGCCTTCGCCGTGGAACAGCCGGTCGGAAAAACCGGTCACAGCCTCAAGCGCATGGCCGAAGGTATGCCCGAGATTGAGCAACGCGCGGTCGCCGGTTTCGCGTTCGTCGCGCGCCACGATCGCCGCCTTGGCGCGGCAACTGGCCGCTATGGCTCGCTCGCGTGCAGCGCCGCCTGCGAAAATCTCCGCATGATTGGCATCGAGCCAGTCGAAGAATTCCAGATCGCCCAGCACACCGTATTTGGCGACTTCCGCATAGCCGGCGCGGAACTGGCGCGGCGACAGCGTATCGAGCACTGCCGTATCCGCGACCACCAGCACCGGCTGGTGAAACGCGCCGACCAGATTCTTGCCGTGCGGTGAGTTGATTCCGGTCTTGCCGCCCACCGACGAGTCGACCTGCGCGAGCAACGAGGTTGGCACCTGCACAAAGTCGACGCCGCGCCGGACAATCGACGCCGCGAACCCTGCAAGATCGCCGATCACGCCGCCGCCGAGTGCAACCACCAGATCGTTGCGCTCGATCTTCGCAGCGATCAGCGCCTCGGACACATCCTGCAACACGGCGTAGCTCTTGGACGCCTCGCCCTCGCCGACCACGATGCGCGAGGACGCAATACCGGCATCCGCCAGCGCGGCTTCGGTTTTGGCCAGCCAGTTTTTCGCAACGGTGTGGTCGGTGACGATGGCCACGCGCGCGCCGGGCCGCAGCCTGGCGATGCGGTGGCCGAGCGACGGCAACACGTCGCGGCCGATGATGATGTCATAGGCGCGATCGCCGAGGGCAACGCCGACGGTCACCGGATTTGTGGTCTTGATGGGGGCGGTCATTGTGTTTCGCTTGAGGAAGAGGACGTTGCGCTGCCGGACACCAGGTGTGCGTAAAGCGCGTCGATACATTCATCGACGATCTTCTCGTGCGGCACGTCGCGTGACGCAATCGCCAGATCGGCGAGTTGATAGAACGGGCTGCGTTCGCCGATCAGGCGCTCGATGGTCGCGGCCGGATCGGCGGTTTGCAGCAAAGGCCGGTCGGCGCGGCGCTTGACCCGCTTCAGGATCACGTCGCCGTCCGCCTGAAGCCAGAGCGAGACCGCCTTGTCGCGAATCCGGTTGCGCGTTTCCTCGCGCATGAACGCGCCGCCGCCGGTCGCGACCACACAAGGACCGCTCTCCAGCAGGCGGGCGATCACCCGCGCCTCGCCGTCGCGAAAGTACGGTTCGCCGTGCTGCGCAAAGATTTCGCTGACGGTCATGCCCGCATGCGCGATCTCGATTTCATGATCGGCATCGAGAAACGGCATGTGAAGCCGCACGCCAAGACGACGCCCGATGGTCGATTTGCCCGATCCCATCATGCCGACGAGCACGATCGGACGGCCTTTGAGGGCCGCGACAATGTCGCCCTCGTGGGTCGTGCCGTCCTGTTGTCTGGCCGCAGTCTCGGTCATCTCTGGCTCGGTAGGCCGCGAATGCGGCGGAGAAGCCACCTATACTACTCCTGCCGATCCTGTTGCCAGAGACTCTTGCCGAAACAGCGCGAACATGTTGGTACTTTGGAGCGGCTGAACTGCCGCGTTCCGCCGGTTAACGTGCCGCCCGGGCCGGCAATCCGAAGGTAATTCCGAGGCCAATTCGATGCCCAGCCTGTTTCGCTTCCTGACGGTCGTCGCCGTGATCGGCGGATTGATCTATGGCGGCATCTTCGCACTCGCCAATTTCGTCAATCCGAAGCCGCGCGAAATGACGATCAGCGTTCCGCCCGACAAATTCCTCAAGCGATAGGCGGCTTGCGGATCATGGCGTCCGACAAATCCTCCGACATCCGGCTGACCGCCCTGTTCCTCGACATGCTCGCGGCCGAACAGGGCGCAGGCGTCAACACGCTCGATGCCTATCGCGGCGATCTTGAGGACCTGTCCGGCTTCCTCGCCCGGCACAAATCGACCTTCCAGACCGCCGACACCCAGATGCTGCGCGATTACCTCGGCGATCTCGACGACCGCGGCTTCAAGTCGTCGAGCGTTGCGCGCAAACTGTCATCGACGCGCCATCTGTTTCGTTTCCTGCTGAGCGAACGCGTGCGCGCGGACGATCCGGCCGCGATCCTCTCCGGCCCGAAACGCGGACGCGCGCTGCCGAAAGTCCTGTCCATCGCCGACGTCGACCGCCTGTTAACGCAGGCGAAGACATCGGCGGAGATCGCCGAGCAGTCGCCGCTGCAAAAGCTGCGCGCGATCCGGCTCTCGTGTCTGCTTGAAATTCTCTACGCGACGGGACTGCGCGTTTCGGAACTGGTTGCGCTGCCGCTGTCCGCCGCACGGCGCGACGCCCGCATGATCGTGGTGCGCGGCAAGGGCAACAAGGAACGCCTCGTCCCGCTCAACGAAACATCGAAGCAGGCGATGGCGGACTATCTCGCCGCGCTGGAAGCGACGCACCGCGAACCAAAGAAATCGTCCGCGGCCTCGAAGTGGCTGTTTCCGTCATCGGGCGAGAGCGGCCATCTGACGCGGCAGCATTTCGCGCGCGACCTCAAGGAGCTTGCGGCGGCCGCCGGCATCGCGCCGCGCCTCGTCAGTCCGCATGTGCTGCGCCACGCCTTTGCGAGTCATCTGCTGCATAACGGGGCGGATCTGCGAATCGTCCAGACGCTGCTCGGCCACACCGACATCTCCACGACACAGATCTACACCCATATTGTCGAGGAGCGATTGAAGAGCCTGGTGCGCGATCTGCATCCGCTGGCCGACAAATGACCCGTTAAAAGTCCAGCAATAACGGCACTTTCCATCGCAACGCTTGACTTGGGACCGCTTCTTGACTTGAAAGGCCCCACGGAAGACTTCAATACGCGATCGAGACCGACCGAACGATCAATTCGTGCGCCCTTCGCCCAAGTACACCCGCCCCATATTTGTCACATGCCGGACCCGATGCGCAGTTATCTGGATTTTGAAAAGCCTGTCGCCGAACTCGATTCCAAGGTGGACGAGTTGCGCGCGCTTGCCGCCAGCGGCAGCGACATCAGCGAAGAAGTGTCGCGCATCGAAGAGAAGGCGGCACAGGCGCTCACCGATCTTTATGCCGAGCTGACGCCCTGGCAGAAAACCCAGGTCGCGCGCCATCCGCTGCGGCCCCATTGCGTGGACTACGTCAAGGAACTCATCACCGAGTTCACGCCGCTTGCAGGCGACCGCAAGTTCGGCGACGACGAAGCGCTGATCGGCGGCTTCGGCCGTTTCAGAGGCGAGAGCATCTGCGTGATCGGCCAGGAGAAGGGCTCAACCACGGAAACCCGGCTCAAGCACAATTTCGGCATGGCCAAGCCCGAAGGCTATCGCAAGGCCGTGCGGCTGATGGAAATGGCGGATCGCTTCGGCATCCCCGTTCTCTCGCTGGTGGACACGGCGGGCGCCTATCCCGGCATCGGCGCCGAGGAGCGTGGACAGGCGGAAGCGATCGCGCGCTCCACCGACGCCTGCCTCAACCTCGGTGTGCCCAATGTCGCGGTCATCATCGGTGAAGGCGGCTCGGGCGGCGCCATCGCCATCGCCACCGCCAACCGCGTGCTGATGCTCGAACACGCCGTGTACAGCGTGATCTCTCCGGAAGGTGCGGCGTCGATCCTGTGGCGCGATTCAGCAAAGGCGCAGGAAGCCGCGACCAATCTCAAGATCACAGCTCAGGATCTCGCCCGCTTCGGCGTGATCGACACCATTTTGAAGGAGCCGCCGGGTGGCGCGCACCGCGATCCAGCG
Source organism: Afipia massiliensis (assembly GCF_014203115.1). Taxonomy (GTDB): domain Bacteria; phylum Pseudomonadota; class Alphaproteobacteria; order Rhizobiales; family Xanthobacteraceae; genus Afipia; species Afipia massiliensis. The sequence goes on from NZ_JACHIJ010000004.1 coordinate 399,956, forward strand.
GCGATGATTGCCCGGACCGGCGATGCCGTCGCACAGGCTTTCAACGACATGCGCAGCCTCGATTCCAAGGCGGTGCGCAACCAGCGCCGGCAGAAGTTCCTCGATATCGGCCGCAAGCTCGGGTAGCGAATTTCGTGGCCATATCGGCGCGCAACGCGCCGCGCCGCCACATCGTGGCTTTTTTGGGACAGCGCCCTTTCGGCCACGGCCGTTTTTCACCAGTGTTTTGATTTACTTAGCGTTGACCATAAAGCGGTCAATGCCGTCCGGTTGCGGTCGCTTCGGCTTGCGACCGGGGGGCCTTAAGGATAATAATCGATCAATTGCTCACGCACGTTTTTAGCCAAAAAGCGAACGCCGCTTTTACGACGAAAACACGTGCGGCCTGTTTAGACTGGCAGCGTTTTCCGGCCGCCTATTGCGCGCCACTTTGTCGGGAGACGATCTGCCACCGGTCTTGGGGTCTAGTCTTCTTAGGATCTAGTCTTGGGTCTAGCCGGAGTATGGGGATTGCCGATCTGCCGCGGAGCCTTGGCATTGGGAGCCTTGCATTGATCGACCGTACGCATGTACGCGCGCTTGTCACTGCGGCTGCGCTCGCGGCTGGCGTGTTGCTGTCGGGGTGCAATGGCGAGCAGCTCTCGCCAAGCTCAAAAGCCAATCGTCCGATCCCCGACAAGTTGCTCGCGGACATCGAATCCAAGAACATGGACAAGGCGTCGCCGCTGCTGGTCCGTCTGTTCAAGCAGGAAGCCGAACTTGAGGTCTGGAAGCAGAATCGCGACGGCAAGTTCGCGTTGCTCAAGACCTATCCGATCTGCCGCTGGTCGGGAGACCTCGGACCGAAGATCAAGGAAGGCGACCGGCAGGCCCCCGAAGGCTTCTACTCGATCACGCCGGCACAGATGAATCCGACATCGTCCTATTTCCTGTCGTTCAACATGGGCTACCCGAACGCATACGACAAGGCATGGGGCCGCACCGGCTCGCAGCTGATGGTGCACGGCGATTGCTCGTCGCGCGGCTGTTACGCGATGACCGACGAGCAGATCACCGAGATTTACGCGCTCGGCCGCGAATCCTTCTTCGGCGGCCAGAACGCATTTCAGGTCCAGGCCTATCCGTTCCGCATGACGGCGCAGAACATGGCGCGTCATCGCAACAGTCCGCACATGGCGTTCTGGAAGATGATCAAGGAAGGCAACGATCACTTCGAGGTCACCAAGCAGGAGCCGAAGGTCGATTTCTGCGAGAAGAAGTATGTCTTCGACGCGGAAAAGCCGGCCGGTGCGACCCGTCCGCTGGCGTTCAACGCCTCCGCGCAGTGCCCGGCCTATCAGGTCGCCCCCGAGATCGCCGATGCCGTTCAGGACAAGCAGCGTCAGGACGAACTGAAGACCGCGCAGCTGGTCTCGCGCGGCACGCCGACCGCGCGTTCGCGCGCCGGCATCGACGGCGGCATGCATCCGGTGTTCGCATCCAAGCTGCCGGAAGGCGAATCCGCGATCGACAAGGACGTGACCGACTACGCCGTTGCGTCCAATCAGCCCGCACCTGGCACCGTGCCCTCGCATGCGACCATTCCAAAGGCGCCGGAAACCGCGCCGTCGTTCAGCTTCACCTCGTCCAACAGCGAGCCGATGGTGGCCGTGACCAGCACGACGCCGAGCACTGCCTCCACCAATGCCAGCGCAGGTTCGTCCGAAGGCTTCTTCAGCAAGCTGTCGCGCAGCGTCGGCTTGCGCGGATCGGACCCCGAGCCCGCCGCGGCAAAGCCCGCTGCCGCCCCTGCCAAGTCAAAGGCGAAATCACCCGAGCCGACGAAGACAGCCAAAAGCGCGCCACCGCGCGTCATCCCGCTTGAGCGTTCGCAGCAGGCGCAGACCCAGCCGCAAGCCAAGCCTGCCGCTCCGGCCCCCGCAGCCACGACCGCGGCAGCCGCTCCGGCAGCGCAATCGTCGCTTGCAGGCGCCCAGCCGGCGGTGCAGGCCAACTCCTTCGACAGTCGCTGGTCGACGGTTCGCTAAGATCCGCATCGACCGCGCTCGACCCGACTCATCTGCATTGACATATTTGCGCTGACGCTGCGCCGAGGCTGATGCGCCCGCTCTCCCGTGGGGAGAGGGTTGGGGTGAGGGCGTAGAATCCATCGTGAGCGCGTACGCCCTCACCCGCTTGCTTCGCTCGCGACCTCTCCCCACGGGAGAGGTAAAGGGGAGCTTGCGTCGGGCCCGGCATAAAAAAAACGCCGGTCTTTCGACCGGCGTTTTTGTTTGAGTGAGCAGCGTCCGTTCAGGCGCACCCGTCAGGCGTACTTGCCGTGGCAGTGCTTGAACTTCTTGCCGGAACCGCACGGGCAATCCTCGTTGCGGCCGATCTTGCCCCAGGTCGCGGGATTTTGCGGATCGCGCTGGGCAGCGGGGATCGGCGCAAGCGCGGCCTGCGCGAACGCCATATCGTCCTCGCCGGTGTTCGGATTGAGCTTGTGCACTTCCATCTGCGGCAATTCGGGCTGCTCGTCCGGCGGCACGATTTCAACGCGCACCAGTTGAGCCGTCACCGCCTCGCGCAGGTGCGCGATCAGGCTCTCGAACAGATTGAACGCCTCGGACTTGTACTCCTGCAGCGGATCGCGCTGGCCGTAGCCGCGCAGGCCGATCACCTGACGCAGGTGATCCAGCATCACCAGATGTTCGCGCCACAGATGGTCCAGCGTCTGCAGCAGCACCGACTTTTCGACATAGCGCATCACGTCCGGCCCGAACTGGGCTGTCTTCGCCGCCATCAGCTCATCGACGCGCTTCTCGATGCGCGCCAGCATCTCCTCGTCGGCGATGCCTTCTTCCTTGGCCCATTCATCGACCGGAAGATCGAGATCGAGCACGCGCTTCAGCTCGTCCTTGAGACCGGCAACATCCCACTGCTCGGCATAGGCGTGCTCGGGCACATGCTTGGCGACGAGATCATCGACCAGCGCGTGGCGCATGTCGGAGACGGTCTCGGCGACGTTCTGGTCGCGCATCAGGTCGATGCGCTGGTCGAAGATCGCCTTGCGCTGATCGTTCTGCACGTCATCGAACTTGAGCAGGTTCTTGCGGATATCGAAGTTGCGCGCCTCGACCTTCTGCTGCGCCTTCTCGAGCGCCTTGTTGATCCACGGATGGATGATCGCCTCGCCTTCCTTGAGGCCGAGACGGGTCAGCATGGTGTCGAGCCGATCCGATCCGAAGATGCGCATCAGATCGTCTTCGAGCGATAGATAGAACTTGGTGCGTCCGGGATCGCCCTGACGGCCGGCGCGGCCGCGGAGCTGGTTGTCGATGCGCCGGGATTCGTGGCGTTCTGAGCCGATGATGTAGAGACCGCCGGGCTTGGTGATGGTCTTGGCCGGCTTTGAGCCCTTGGCGGGTTCGATCTCGATCACTTCTTCGGACTTCAGCACCATCTCGCGGAAGCGCTCGATGTCGGCCTTGATCTGCTCGATCTTCGCCTTCTTCTCGGCTTCATCGGTGATGTCGGCGGTCTCAATCTGGCTGCGCATTTCCAGCGAGCCGCCGAGTTTGATGTCGGTGCCGCGGCCGGCCATGTTGGTGGCGATGGTGATCGCGCCCGGCACGCCGGCTTCAGCGACGATGTAGGCTTCCTGTTCGTGGAAACGCGCGTTCAGCACCGCGAACAGCTTGGCGGGCTTGCCCGCGCGCGCGGCCGCGTAGAGCTTCTCCAGCGCCTTCGGATTGCCGAAGTCGATCTGCTTGTAGCCGTTCTTGGCGAGATACTCGCCCAGCACTTCCGATTTCTCGATCGAGGCGGTGCCGACCAGCACCGGCTGCATGCGCTTATTGGCCAGTTCGATCTCGGCCAGAATGGCGCGATGCTTTTCCTCGGCCGTGCGATAGACCTCGTCGTCCTCGTCGAGACGCGCGATCGGCACGTTGGTCGGAACTTCGATGACCTCGAGCTTGTAGATGTCGAACAGTTCGTCCGCTTCGGTCGCCGCCGTACCGGTCATGCCGGCGAGCTTGTCGTACATGCGGAAATAATTCTGGAACGTGATCGAAGCCAGCGTCTGGTTTTCCGGCTGAACCGGCTGATGCTCCTTGGCTTCCAGCGCCTGATGCAGGCCTTCCGAATAGCGGCGGCCCGGCATCATGCGGCCGGTGAATTCGTCGATGATGATCACCTCGCCGTCGCGGACGATGTAGTCCTTGTCGCGCTGGAACAGCGAATGGGCGCGCAGCGCCTGATTGATGTGATGGACGACGGAAACGTTCTCGACGTCGTAGAGCGAGTCGCCCTTGAGCTGACCGGCTTCCTGCAGCAGGTTTTCGATCTTCTCCATGCCGGCTTCGGTCAGCGTCACCGTGCGCTGCTTCTCGTCGATCTCGAAGTCGGTCGTCTTCTCGAGTTTCGGAATATAGGTGTCGATGGTGTTGTAGAATTCCGAGCGGTCGTCGAGCGGGCCGGAAATGATCAGCGGCGTGCGCGCTTCGTCGATCAAAATCGAATCGACTTCGTCGACGATGGCGAAGAAGTGCCCGCGCTGGACCATGTCCTCGAGCCGGTATTTCATGTTGTCGCGCAGATAGTCGAAGCCGTATTCGTTGTTGGTGCCGTAGGTGATGTCGCAGGCATAGGCCGCCTGACGCTCGACATCATCCAGGCCGTGAACGATCACGCCCGTGGTCATGCCGAGGAACGAATAGATCTGTCCCATCCAGCTGGAGTCGCGCTTGGCGAGGTAGTCGTTGACGGTCACGACGTGGACGCCGTTGCCGGCCAGCGCGTTGAGATAGACCGGAAGGGTGGCAACCAGCGTCTTGCCTTCGCCGGTTTTCATTTCGGCGATGTCGCCTTCGTGCAGCACCATGCCGCCGACCAGCTGCACATCGAAATGGCGCTGGCCGAGGGTGCGCTTGGCAGCCTCGCGAACCGTCGCGAAGGCGGGCACCAGAATGTCGTCGAGGGTCTTGCCTTCGGAGAGCTGCTTGCGGAACTCGGCGGTGCGCGCCTTCAGCGCCTCGTCGGACAGGGCGGCGATCTCGGGTTCCAGCGCGTTAATCGCGTCGACGCGGGCTTGGTATCCCTTGATCCGCCGGTCGTTTGCGGAGCCGAAAAACTTGCGGGCGAGCGCGCCGAGCATGAAAAATTCCTGTCTTGCAGTTTGGCATTGCGGCCGCGATCACCGCAGCCCAAGAACCTTATGAGACCCGTATCAGGCGTATCTCCGGAATTGCGTGCGGGGACAAACCCTTGCGCCAGTCCTTGGGAGTGAGTGCGGGAAGCGAATTCCGAGGTTCACCCGCTGGGCCGCGGCAAAGCCCCGCGGCAGCCAGGCGCGCCTGCGGGCAGAGATATGGGCCGTCCAAAGCCTTGTCAACGCGCGAACCTCTCAAGGATTTCATGATTTTGACGGCTTTTTCGCGTTGCTTCCGGGCGGAGGTTGGGCGAGTGTCCCGCCTCCCGAACCGCTCAGTGATCCGATATCCGCCGGATACGGGACACCAGACTTTGACCTTAAAAGGATTTTCCATGACCGTTTCTCCAAACCGCACGGCCCCTCTCAGCGGACTGGGCGTGCGACCTGGACTGGGACTCGGACTGAGATTTGGACTTATGACGACCGCCGCGGCAGCTTGTCTCACGGTCGTGATGGCGATCGGCCAGCCGCTGCACGCGCAGGATGCGAATCCGGTGATCGCAAAGGTTAACGGCGCCGAAATCCGCCAGAGTGACCTGACCGTGGCCGAAGAAGAGCTGGGACCCAGCCTCCAGCAGATGGATCCATCGACCCGCCGCGAGAATCTGATCGCGTTCCTGATCGATATGAAGATCGTCGCCAAGGCCGCCGAAGCCAAGAAGGTCGGCGACACGCCGGACTTCAAGCAGAAGATGAGCTTCGCCCGCGACCGCCTCCTGATGGACAGCCTGCTCGCCACCGAGGGCAAGGCCGCGATCACCGACGACGCCATGAAGAAGGTCTATGAGGACGCGACCAAGCAGGTTTCGGGCGAAAAGGAAGTTCGCGCCCGGCACATCCTCGTTCCCACCGAGGAAGAGGCAAAGGCGATCAAGGCCGAGCTCGAAAAGGGCGCGGACTTCGCCAAGGTCGCAAAGGAAAAATCGAAGGATCCCGGCGCGGCCGATGGCGGCGATCTCGGCTTCTTCACCAAGGAGCAGATGGTGCCGGAATTCTCCGCCGTAGCCTTCGCGCTCGAACCCGGAAAACTCTCGGACCCTGTGAAGTCGCAGTTCGGCTGGCACGTCATCAAGGTCGAGGAAAAGCGCGACCGCAAGCCGCCGGATTTCGAGCAGGTGAAGGGCCAGATCTCGACCTTCGTGGTGCGCAAGGCGCAGGCCGATTACGTCACCAAGCTGCGGACCGAAGCCAAGGTCGAGCGCCTCGACAAGCCGGCAGACCCGGCTGCTCCGGCAGCAACGCCGGACGCAAAGGCCGCCCCGGCAGCCAAGACGCCACCTGCGAAGAAGTAAGCGTCACGGTTTCGTCATCTGACGCGACATGGAATGCCCGGCCTCGCGCCGGGCATTTTCATTTCCGCCTTTTGATTTCTCCTTGCGATTCACCGGCGCGTTGCGTTTGATGCGCCGCTGCTCAAACACCGGATTGAAAATCAATGTCCACCGCTGTCTCACCGCTCGCCCCCACCAACGTCCCCGACATGCCGAACATCGACGGCGTGCGCCTTGCGACGGCGGCAGCCGGCATCCGCTACAAGAACCGCACCGATGTGCTGCTGGCGCTGTTCGACAAGGGCACCACCGTGGCCGGCGTCTTCACCAAATCGAAATGCCCGAGTGCCGCGGTGGACTGGTGCCGCGCCAAACTGAAGGGCGGCGAGGCGCGCGCCCTCGTGGTCAATTCCGGCAACGCCAACGCCTTCACCGGCAAGACCGGCAAGCAGTCAACCACACTGACCGCCTCGATCGCCGCCAAGGCCGCCGACACCACCGCAGCCAAAATCTTTCTGGCTTCCACCGGCGTGATCGGCGAGCCGCTCGACGCGACCAAGTTCAACGGCGTGCTCGACGATCTCGCAAAAGTTGCGGTGCCCGAGGGATGGGACAACGCCGCGCGCGCGATCATGACCACCGACACGTTTCCGAAGGTCGCGACCGCGACCGTCAAGCTCGGCAAGGCCAAGGTCACCATCAACGGCATGGCCAAGGGCGCGGGCATGATCGCGCCGGACATGGCGACGATGCTGGCGTTCGTGTTCACCGACGCGCCGCTGTCGGCAACCGTATTGCAATCGCTGCTCAAGACCGGCGTCGAGGACACGTTCAACGCGGTCACCATCGACGGCGACACCTCGACCTCGGACACGCTGCTGGCTTTCGCGACCGGCGCTGCCGCCGCACGCGGCGCACCGACGATCAAACGCGCCAGCGACCCGCAGTTGAAAGCCTTCACCAAGGCGTTTCACGCCGTGCTGGCCGATCTCGCCGAACAGGTCGCCCGCGACGGCGAAGGCGCACGCAAGCTGGTCGAAGTCGTGGTCGAAGGCGCGACCTCGAAGACATCCGCGCGGAAAATCGCGATGTCGATTGCCAACTCGCCGCTGGTGAAAACCGCAATCGCAGGCGAGGACGCCAACTGGGGCCGCGTCGTCATGGCCGTCGGCAAGGCGGGCGAGCCCGCCAACCGCGACAAGCTCTCGATCTCGTTCAACGGCATCCGCGTCGCCAGCAAGGGCGCGCGCGATCCGTCCTATGACGAGAAGGAAGTCTCCGCGCTGATGAAGCAGCCCAAAATCCAGATCAAGGTCGGGCTTGGTCTCGGCAAAGGCCGCGACCGCGTGCTGACCTGCGACCTCACCAAGGAATATGTCGCGATCAACGGCGACTATCGCTCGTAAACGAAATCACCCTCCCCTTGAGGGGGAGGGTCGGACGGCAAAGCCGTCCGGGGTGGGGTGGCCATTTGTTCGAAGCTTCGCTCCATGCCATATGGATGCATCAAGTCTGATGATCGCATCTCACCCTATGACGATTGATACTCACCCCACCCCGCCCGCTACGCGGTCGACCCTCCCCCTCAAGGGGAGGGTAAAGTGAAGCTCACCCTCGTCGTCGCCTGCGCGCTGATCGATGCGGACAACCGCGTCCTGATCGCGCAGCGACCCGAAGGCAAGACGCTCGCGGGGCTGTGGGAATTTCCCGGCGGCAAGCTGGAGCCCGGCGAGCGGCCCGAACCGGCGCTGATCCGTGAACTGCATGAAGAGCTTGGCATCACGGTGGAGGAGCCATGTTTGGCGCCGCTGACCTTCGCGAGCCACGGCTATGACAGCTTTCATCTGCTGATGCCGCTCTACATTTGCAGGAAGTGGCAGGGAACCGTCACGCCGCGTGAGGGCCAGCAACTCGCATGGGTGCGCGCGAATAAATTGCGCGACTATCCGATGCCGCCCGCGGACATTCCGCTGATCGCGCATCTGACGGATTTGCTGCTGTAAGTCACGAAGCTGCTTGCGAGACGCGATTGTCGCCGCGTATTCAGTCGTCGTCCCGGCGAAGTGGTGAGATCGCTTTGCAACGTCTCAGCACCCACAGTCGTCATCACCGGGCTTGACCCGGTGATCCACGTCTTCATTTCATTGATCTCAAAGCGAGTCGTGGATGGCCGGGTCAAGCCCGGCCATGACGAGATGAAGCGAGGCGCTCGACACACACTCAATGTCGTCCCCGCGAAAGCGGGGAGCCATAACCACTGAACGTGGTGATGACCGTCAGAAGATTGCTCCGGTATCTCTCTCAATCGATGACTCAGGGAGTATGGGTCCCCGCTTTCGCGAGGACGACCCGATAGGTACGCGCTAGGTTTTCGGCTCCCGCGCCTTGTTCACCGCGTCCGCCAGCAACATTTTCGCCGAACCGGGCTTCAGCGGCTTCTGCTGGCTTTCGTGCGGCGCCCATCCTGACAGCCACACAATGTCGAACGTGGCACGGATGCGCCCGTCCGGATCGGAAAAGCGTTCGGCATAGATCTGCGCCATCTTGAGAAACGTGGCGCGGCGCGACGGCGTGCGGCGGCGTTCGTTGAGGATGTTGGTCGCACCCATGCGCCGCAAATCCTGCATCAGCGCGAACGCGTTGTCGTAACGCACGACGATGCGATCCACATCGGTCACCGGCAATGCGAAGCCAGCGCGCTGCAACAGCGCGCCGAGGTCACGCAAATCAGCGAACGGCGCCACGCGCGGCGACACACCGCCTTCCACCTCAGACTCCGCCGCAGCGAACGACTGCCGCAACTCGGTCAACGTTTCACCGCCGATCATCGCCGCGAGAAACAACCCGTCCGGCTTCAACGCGCGGCGGATTTGCGCCAGCACGCCCGGCAGATCATTGACGAATTGCAGCGCCAGCGCGGAGACCGCAAGATCGACGGACGCAGGCGCAAGCGCAAGCGGTTCGGTATCGGAAGGCGGCAGCACCACTTCACGCAACTGCCTGACGCTTCCGGCGAGCGCTGCGCGCACCTGATCCCCGGGCGTGCCGAGATCGATGCCTGCGGAAAATTCGCGAAGCACCGCCTGCTGGCGCTCGGCCATGTCCTCGGCCACGCGATCGAGCAGAAAGGACGCTGCCCCCTGCCGCAACGCGCGGCTCTGCCGGCCGCGCAATATTGCGCGATCGAACAGGCGGGGCGGCGTATCGGTCGGAGACGAGGTCATGGCCGTAGGTACGCCCTCAAAGACTATTCTGGCAATTCCTTAAGCACACCCGCTTGAGTCCGGCGGATGCCTAGAGAGTGATCCCCTTCAATTGAACCGCTTGCTTCGCCGCACGTCCGATTGAACTCCCTCTCCCGTGGGGAGAGGGCTGAGGTGAGGGCGTAGAATCTATCGTGAGAGCGTACCCCCTCACCCGGATCGCAAGAGCGATCCGACCTCTCCCCACGGGAGAGGTCAACAAAAACTCACCGCTCCCCGCTTCAATATTCGTGAATTTGACTCTAGTCTTCCGGGACAAGGAAAAATATGTCGGGGCTCGATCAGGCATCGTCACATCCTTCAGGCCGGTTGCGTAAACCGTTTTTTGGCGCGCTCCGGGCCTGCGGCTCTGCCCTCGCCTCGCTGCCGCGCCTTGCCCTCGACATCGCCCTGCCGACGCTCTGCGTATCCTGCCGCGAGCCGGTCTCAGGCGAAGGCGTCTGTGCGACATGCTGGGCGAAACTGTCGTTCATCGCGCCGCCGTTCTGCGCGCGGCTCGGCATTCCGTTCGTCTACGATCCGGGACCGGGTCTCCTGTCGATGCAGGCCATCGCCGATCCGCCGGCCTATCAGCGCGCCCGCGCCGCGGTTCGTTACGACGAGGTGGCGCGAACCATGGTCCATGCGCTGAAGTATCAGGACCGTACTGATTTAGCGCCGACCATGGGCCGCTGGATGGCGCGCGCCGGTCAGGAACTTCTCGGCGATGCCGATGCGCTGATACCGGTACCGCTGCACTGGCGGCGCGGCTGGAGCCGCCGCTACAACCAGTCCGGCGCGCTGGCGGGAGTGATCGGCAAATCCGCGAATCTGCCGGTGATCGGCAACGCCCTTCATCGCGTGCGGCCGACGCTGCAGCAGGTCGGCTTGTCGCGATCGGATCGGGCGCTCAATGTGCAGGGCGCGTTCAAGGTCCCGCCGGAGAACAAATCCACCGTGCAAGGCCGCCGGATCGTGCTGATTGACGACGTTTTGACCTCCGGCGCGACAGTTGACGCCTGCGCACGCGCATTGTTGCGGGCTAGGGCTGCATCGGTGGATGTGCTGGTGTTCTCGCGGGTTGTGGACACACTTCAGGCCCCCATATAATTTAGGTTCTTCCCCGTTCGTTTTGGGTTCTTCCCATTCGTAAAGGCAAGTCATGGCTGCACTGATCGAGATCTACACGCGCCCCGGATGCGGCTACTGCAGCGCTGCCAAATCGCTGCTGACGCGCAAGAGCGCCGCCTTTACCGAATTCGATGTCGCGGTCGATCCGAACTGGCGCGCGGAGATGGTCCAGCGCGCGAAGGGCGGCGCGACATTTCCGCAAATCTTCATCGACAAGGTGCATGTCGGTGGCTGCGACGATCTCTACGCGCTCGACCGCGAAGGCAGGCTCGATGGCCTGCTCACCAGTTAGAAGGTCTCGTCATGACAGCCAGCATTGAAACCGGCGCTCCCTTCACCGCAGCGATGGTGCAAATGCGCACCGCCATGCTGCCGGAGACGAGCCTCGCCCAGGGCATCGCTCTGATCCGCGAAGCCAAGGACAAGGGCGCGGACTACGTCCAGACGCCCGAGGTCTCCAACATCATTCAGCAAAACCGCAAGGCGCTGTTTGAGTTGCTCGCCAGCGAGGAAGACGATCGATCGCTCAAGGCCTATCGCGAACTGGCGCGCGAACTGAAAATCTACCTGCACATCGGTTCGCTCGCGGTGCGCGCCAATCCCGAGCGCGCGGCCAATCGTTCGTTCCTGATCGCGCCTGATGGCAACATCCTTGCCAGCTACGACAAGATCCACATGTTCGATATCGAACTCGACGGCGGCGAAAGCTACCGCGAGTCCGCCAACTATCAGCCGGGCGAAACCGCGGTCATCTCCGACCTGCCGTGGGGCCGTATCGGCCTGACGATCTGCTACGACGTGCGCTTTCCCGCGCTTTACCGTGCGCTCGCCGAAGCCGGCGCCTCCTTCATCACGGTGCCGTCCGCCTTCACGGTCAGGACCGGCGAGGCCCACTGGAGCACCCTGCTGCGGGCCCGCGCCATCGAGAACGGCTGCTTCATCTTTGCGGCGGCGCAGGCCGGCAAGCACGAAAGCGGCCGCGAGACCTACGGTCATTCGCTGATCGTCGATCCATGGGGCGAAATCCTCGCCGAAGGCGGCGTCGAGCCCGGCGTGGTGCTGGCGAAGATTGATCCGGCGAAAGCCCTGGCGGTCCGCAAAAGTATTCCCTCCCTGCAGCATGGCCGCCGCTTCGGCCTCTCCGACCCGAAGGCCGGACCGGAGCATCTGCATCTCGTGCGGGGATCGGTATGATCCGCTATGCGCTGCGTTGCGACCACGGCCACGCGTTCGAGAGCTGGTTCCAGAGTTCTGCGGCTTACGACAGCCAGCACAAGCGCGGGCTCGTTGCCTGTCCGGCCTGCGACTCCACCAAGGTCGAAAAAGCGATCATGGCGCCGCGCATCGCGCGCAAGGGCAAATCCAAATCGGCACCGGAGCCCGTGGCGGCCCCCGCCGAGGACACGGCATCGACATCGCTGGTGATGGCGCCGCAGGAGCGCGAGCTCCTTTCAAAGCTGAAGGAACTGCGCGACCACGTGCTCAAGAACGCGGACAATGTCGGCAACAAATTTCCGGATGAAGCCCGCAAGATGCACTACGGCGACATCGAGCACCGCGCAATCTACGGCGAGGCAACCACCGAAGAGGCCCGCGCGTTGATCGACGAAGGCGTTGAGGTGGCCCCGCTGCCGATTCTGCCGGGCGACAGGAACTAGCCCGCCACCAGCATCGCAACGCCGATCAGAATCAGCACGATGCCGGAGATTTCCCGCAGCGATATTGCCTGCTTCATCGAATAATAAGCTACGCCCTGCGCGAACAGCACCTCGATCAGCGCCAGCGTCCGCACATTCGCCGCGGCGGTCAGCGCGAAAGCGAGAAACCAGAACAATGACGCGAACGATCCGGTGAAGCCCGCGAACATCGACGGCTTCCACACGCGGAAGATCGCGGTCATCGTTCCGGGCGCACGCACGATCAGCCAGCCCGACAGCACGACGGTCTGCATCAGCAGCGTCGCCACCAGTGTCAGGCTCGCCGCGGTGACGAAACTCACCCCGGTGACATTGAGGATGGCGCCGCGATAGCCGACCGCCGACAATGCAAAGAACGAGGCCGCCACAAGTCCGAGCACCGTGGGCTTCAGATTGCCGAACCCCTTCATGCCGCCGGGCCGCAATGCCGTGATCACCACGCCGACGGTGGCAATCAGAATGGCTGCGACCTTCAGCGTCGTGAGATGGTCCGCGAGAAATACAAAGCCAAAGATCGCCGCCTGGATCGCCTCGGTCTTGAGGTAAGCCGTCGTCACCACGAACGACCGCTCGTTCATGGCCATCAGCATCAGGGCGGTGGCGAGAATCTGCGCCATGCCGCCGACAACCAGCCAAGCCCAGAACCCGGTCTCGGGCCACAGCAGCCGATCGCCGGTGGCGGCAAGAATCAGTCCGAGAAAAACCAGTGAAAACGGAAACCCGAACAGAAAGCGGATATGGGTCGCCCCAAGCGTGCCGAGTTGGGCCGTCAACCCGCGCTGCATGGCGTTGCGCACGACCTGGCCTGCCGCCGCCAGCAGCGTGAAGGGAATCCAGAGCCAAATCAGCTGGGACATGATGAAAGACGGGACCAGAGCAGCGGGAGCGCCGCTATTCCACAGGCCCTGTCACCAGCCTGCGGTCAACCGGCATGATATCATGCCGGCGTTGCGTGTGTCCTAGCTCGCCGCTTCGGCGACCAGCATGTAGTTCACATCCATATCGGAGGAGAGGCTCCAGCGGTCCGCGAGCGGATTGTAGACCACGCCTGCCTGATCGCTGATGGCAAGCTTGTTGCGCTCCAGATGATGCGTCAGTTCCACCGGCGTGACGAACTTGTCCCACTGATGGGTGCCGCGCGGCAGCCAGCGCAACACGTACTCGGCTCCCACGATCGCCAGCGCGAAGCTCTTCCATGTCCTGTTGATGGTCGATGCGACCATCATGCTGGTCGGCTTGAGCAGCGCGGCGCAGCGGTCGAGGAACATCCCGACGTTGGCGACGTGTTCGACCACTTCCATCGCCAGCACGATGTCGAAGCGCTCGCGCGGGTCCATCTCCTCGATGGTGGTGCAGCGATAGTCGATGCTGAGGTGACCCCGCTCCGCATGAAGTTTGGCGACCGCGATGTTGGTGTCCGACGGATCGACGCCGATCACCTGCGCGCCGAGACGCGTCAGCGGCTCGCACAGCAGTCCTGCGCCGCAGCCGATATCGAGGATGCGCAATCCCGACAGGCAGTTCAGGCTCTTCGGGTTGCGGTCGAACTTGCGGCACGCCGCGTCGCGGATATAGGCCAGCCGCAGCGGGTTGATCTTGTGCAGCGGCGCCATCTTGCCCTTCGGGTCCCACCACTGTTCGGACAGTTGCGAGAACCGCGCGACTTCGCCGGGATCGACCGTGGACGCAGATGGAGAATTTGTAGTCATACCGATGGTCTTGTCCGGTTGGCGCCTGTCGGGCCGAAAGAATTTGCGCGCTAGCGAGCCGTGATGTGGTTGCGGAATTCGACCGGCGCGCCGATCATCTTTATCGTCTTGGTGCCCTCCCCGACACCATTAACGGTGACATCTCCCCACCCAAAAAGCCGGCCCGCAATACTCTGGTTAACATCGACACTTTCGACTTTATCCAAACTCATCTCAAAGGTCTGGCGCTTGATAAAGCCTTCCTTGTGAACCAGCCGCAGCGAGGTCACGTCCGTTTCCGTCGTCCAGCGCTGGAACCAGGCCCGGAGCAGCAGAGCGCCGCCCAGAAGCGCTAGAAGAGCGCTCACCGCCAGCAGCGGCAAGATCACCCCGCCGCCCGAGCCGACCAGACAGGCCCCGGCGACCGCCAGGCAAACCAGACCCGAGACATAGATGATCCCGTGTATCGTGGTGGAATACAGGACCTTCTCGCCCGGCTGCAGGATATCGTCGACATAGCGGCCCATTCTCGTCCTGTGTTGCTTGCTCGCGACCCGATGGGTATGTATAGCCGCCTTTTCGGGGCCGTGCTGCCGTTTTGCACGGAACTGGCTCCTTACTGACAACCAGCGTAATCGGGACCGCGCCATTAGCCATGGGTCGCCTTGTAATGAAATTCGGCGGCACGTCCGTCGCCAATATCGACCGCATTCGCAACGTCGCGCAGCATGTGAAGCGCGAGGTCGATGCCGGTCATGACGTCGCCGTGGTGGTGTCGGCCATGTCCGGCAAAACCAATGAACTGGTGGCCTGGGCGAGCGAAGCCTCGCCACTGCACGATGCGCGCGAATATGATGCCATCGTCGCCTCGGGTGAGTTGATCACTGCGGGACTGCTCGCCATCGTGCTGCAGTCGCTCGGCATCCAGGCCCGCTCCTGGCAGGGCTGGCAGATTCCGATCCTGACCAGCGACGCGCATGCGTCCGCGCGCATCACCGGGATCGACGGCAGCGAACTGATCAAGCGATTCAAGGAACGCAAGGAAGTTGCCGTCGTCGCCGGCTTCCAGGGCATCCACGAGCCGACGGGTCGCGTGACCACGCTCGGGCGCGGCGGCTCCGACACGTCAGCCGTTGCGATCGCGGCCGCGATCCGGGCTGACCGCTGCGACATCTACACCGACGTCGATGGCGTCTATACGACCGACCCGCGCGTGGTGCCGAAAGCGCGGCGACTCGAGAAGGTCGCGTTCGAGGAAATGCTGGAAATGGCGTCGCAAGGCGCCAAGGTGCTTCAGGTCCGCTCTGTGGAACTGGGCATGGTTCACAACGTGCCGGTGTTCGTGCGCTCAAGCTTCGACAAGCCGGAAGACATCGACCCCCACGGCACGCCGCCGGGAACGCTGATTTGCAGCGAGGAGGAAATCATGGAGAGCCAAGTCGTCACCGGTATCGCCTTTTCGAAGGACGAAGCCCAGATCTCCGTGCGCCAGATCGACGACAAGCCCGGCGTGGCTGCGGCCATCTTCGGCCCGCTGGCCGACGCGAGCATCAATGTCGACATGATCGTGCAGAACGTGTCGGAGGACGGCAAGACCACCGACCTCACCTTCACCGTTCCAGCCTCTGAATACACCCGCGCCAAGGACACCATCGCCAAGGCCAAGGACAAGATCGGCTACAAGGCGATGGATTCCGCCACAGACGTCGCCAAGGTCTCGGTGATCGGCATCGGCATGCGAAGCCATGCCGGCGTCGCCGCGCAGGCCTTCAAGGCGCTGTCCGAGCGCAACATCAATATCCGCGCCATCACCACATCCGAGATCAAGTTCTCGCTGCTGATTGATGCGGCCTATACCGAACTGGCTGTCAGAACGCTGCATACGCTTTACGGGCTGGATCAGGCCTAAATTCTTTCTACGCGGTCCGTCGCCGTGGCTTTATGCCGAGGCCATTTTGCTGGACTGCCTCTCATCTTTGGCAGGTGTTTTGCTTGGCAAAACGCGCCTCAATTCGATATAGCCTCAGGACAAGGCACCCGCGCCCGCGCCTCTGGTTCTGGACCGTCAGACACGTCCGGAAGCCGGCCAAGCGGTCTACGCGAGACCTGAAAAGTCGTTATTTTACTGCTAGTTAACGCTATCGCAGCCGGTCGCGGGCCGCGCTGGAATTGCGGGTAAGGATGTCAACGGATGCGGAGCGCGCTGGGAGGCCCCCGCGTCTTGTTGAGACGGCTCCGCGAAGTGATGGCCGAACAGGTCAGCGCTCAGGAGCGGCTCGACAAGATCGTGGTGCTGATCGCCGCCAATATGGTGGCGGAGGTCTGTTCGACCTACGTGCTGCGCGTCGACAACACCCTTGAGCTTTATGCCACCGAAGGTTTGAACCGGGACGCGGTCCACCAGACCGTACTGAACGCCCATGAGGGCCTTGTCGGCCTCGTTGCCTCCGAGGCGACGCCGCTCAACCTGTCGAACGCGCAGTCGCATCCGGCGTTCTCGTATCGCCCGGAAACCGGCGAAGAAATCTACCATTCGTTCCTCGGCGTGCCGATCCTGCGATCCGGCAATACGCTTGGCGTGCTGGTGGTGCAGAACCGCGCTCACCGCACTTACGTCGAAGAGGAAGTCGAGGCTCTGCAGACCACCGCCATGGTGGTCGCGGAAATGATCGCCTCGGGCGAACTGTCGGCCATCGCCAAGCCCGGCGCCGAGCCCGCCGCACGCCATTCGCTGCACAAGACCGGCGCGATCCTGTCGGACGGCATCGCGCTCGGTCATGTGGTGCTGCACGAGCCGCGCGTCGTGATCACCAACTACATTGCCGAAGATCTGCCGAAAGAACTCAAGCGGCTCGATACCGCGATCCTGAAGCTGCGCGCCGATCTCGACCGGATGCTGGAGCGCGGCGATGTCGCCGAGGGCGGCGAACACCGCGACGTGCTCGAGGCCTATCGCATGTTCGCCAACGACCAGGGCTGGCAGCACAAACTGCACGAAGCGGTCGCGACAGGCCTCACCGCCGAAGCCGCCGTTGAGCGCGTGCAGTCAGACACCCGCGCCCGCATGCTGCGCTCGACCGATCCCTATCTGCGCGACCGCCTGCACGATCTGGAAGATCTCGGCCACCGCCTGATGCGCCAGCTCGTCGGACAGGATCACGCGCCGTCGCGCGAGCAGTTGCCCGACAACGCCATCCTGATCGCGCGCTCGATGGGTCCGGCGGCACTGCTCGACTATGACCGCAAGCGGCTGCGCGGACTGGTGCTGGAAGAAGGCACAGCGAACTCACACGTGTCGATCGTGGCGCGGGCGCTCGGCATTCCGGCGGTCGGCGAAGTACCGAACGCCGCAGGTATCGCCGATCCCGGCGACGCGATCATCGTCGATGGCACCTCGGGCTCGATCTACATCCGCCCGTCGAACGAAATCCAGTCGGCCTATGCCGAACGCGTCCGCTTCCGCGCGCGACGCCAGGAGCAGTATCGCGAACTGCGGGACAAGCCCTGCGTCACCAGGGACGGCCAGCCTATCGACCTGATGATCAACGCCGGTCTCGTGATCGATCTGCCCCACATCGATGACACGGGCTCGTCCGGTATCGGACTGTTCCGGACCGAATTGCAGTTCATGGTCGGGCAAAGCCTGCCGCGCACCAGCGAACAGCTCTCGCTCTATCGCACAGTACTCGACGCGGCCGGCGACAAGCCGGTCACCTTCCGCACGCTGGACATCGGCGGCGACAAGGCGCTGCCGTATATGGACACGATCGTCGAGGAAAATCCGGCGCTGGGCTGGCGCGCGATCCGCCTGGGGCTGGACCGGCCGGGCCTGTTGCGCGGACAAATCCGCGCACTGCTGCGCGCCGCTTCCGGGCGATATCTGCGCGTGATGTTTCCGATGATCTCGCAGGTCGATGAATTCGATCAGGCCAAGCTCGTGATTGAGCGCGAACTGACCTATCTGCGCCAGCACGGACATACGCTGCCCGAGCGCGTCGATGTCGGCACCATGGTCGAAGTTCCGGCGCTGCTCTATCAGATGGATGAGTTGCTCAAGCGGGTCGACTTCGTCTCCGTCGGCTCGAACGACCTGTTCCAGTTTCTGTTCGCGGTCGATCGCGGCAACTCGCGAGTCACCGATCGCTTCGATACGCTGTCGGCTCCGATCCTGCGCGCCCTTCGCGACATCGCAAGGAAAGCGAATGCCGCCGGCAAATCCGTCTCGCTCTGCGGTGAAATGGCATCGCAGCCACTCGGCGCACTGGCGCTGATCGCGCTCGGCTATCGCTCGCTGTCGCTGTCGGCGACCGCGCACGGTCCGGTGAAGGCGCTGATTCTCGATCTCGATGCCAAGAAGGCCGAAGCGATGATCACTCCGCTGCTGGATGCGCCGGCCGGAAGCGTCTCGATCCGCAGCAAGCTGATGGAATTCGCCGAAGCCGAAGGGCTTTCGTTGTAGCGACGCTTTCCGGACCTTTCCGAAGCCGCCGCTGAATTCACCCTTGATTGATCGAGACCCATGACCACGCTGCCCGAAGCCAAACTCGATACATTGCTGGCGCGTCACGCTTCGCTCGAGGCCGAATTGCTCGGCCAGGTGAATTCGGAGACCTATGTCCGCATCACCCGCGAGTTGAGCGAACTGACGCCAGTGGTCGACGCCGTGAAGGCGTACCGCGCGGCCGCCGATGAAATCGCCGGCATCGATGCGCTGATCGCCGACCCGGCCATCGAACCCGACATGCGGGCGATGGCGGAGAGCGAACGGCCGCAACTTGAGGAGCGACGCGACGAACTCGCGCAGGATATTCGTATCGCCCTGTTGCCCAAGGATGCGATGGACGAGCGCAACGTGGTGCTCGAAATCCGCGCCGGTACCGGCGGCGACGAGGCCTCGCTGTTCGCCGGCGACCTGTTCCGGATGTACGAGCGCTTCGCGTCGTTGCAGGGCTGGAAGGTCGACCTGATTTCCGCCTCCGAGGGCACCATGGGCGGCTACAAGGAAATTGTCGCCGAGGTGCAGGGCCGCGGCGCATACGCCAAGCTGAAGTTTGAGTCCGGCGTGCATCGCGTGCAGCGCGTGCCCGACACCGAGACGCAGGGCCGCATCCACACCTCGGCGGCGACGGTGGCAGTGCTTCCCGAGGCCGAAGATGTCGATGTCGCCATCAAGAACGACGACCTGCGGATCGAGACCATGCGCGCGCAGGGTGCCGGCGGCCAGCACGTCAACAAGACCGAGTCCGCGATCCGCATTACGCACATCCCCACCGGCATCGTCGTCATGATGCAGGACAGCCGCTCGCAGCATAAGAACCGCGCCAGCGCGATGAACATCCTGCGCTCGCGTATTTATGATGCCGAAAGACAGCGCCTCGATTCCGAGCGCTCCGCAGAGCGCAAGGGCCAGGTCGGCTCCGGCGACCGCTCTGAACGCATCCGGACCTACAATTTCCCGCAGGGCCGCGTCACCGACCACCGTATCAATCTCACGCTTTACAAATTGCCGCAGGTCATCGCAGGCGACGCCTTGGGCGAACTGGTCGACGCTCTGACGACCGAGCATCAGGCGGCGCAAATGGCGGAACAAGGCAACGTGTCGTGAGCGCCGGCGGCCCGTTCGCCGGATTGACCATCGAGGCGGCGCGGCGCGCATTGGCATCACAGCTCAGAGCAAACGGCATAGAATCGCCAGACCTCGACGCGCGGCTGCTGATCGGCGCGGCGCTGGGTCTCGATCACACCGGCCTCGCGACGCAGGCTTCGCGCCTGATCACCGGCGTTGAGGAAACAACTATCATCTCTTTCTCGCAGCGCCGGATGACGCACGAACCGGTTGCACGCATTCTCGGCCACAAGGAGTTCTGGGGACTCGATCTTCGCCTGTCGGACGCCACACTGGTCCCGCGTCCCGACACCGAAACCGTCGTCGCCGCAGCGCTTGAAATTCTCCAGGATGAGTCTCGCGCGACCAGGGCACTGCGTATCGTCGATATCGGTACCGGCTCCGGTGCAATCCTGCTGGCGCTGCTGTCGGAGCTTCCAAACGCCACGGGCATTGGTACCGACATCAGCATGGCCGCGCTGACGACCGCCGAATTGAATGCGCTCCGGCTCGGCCTCGCCGGCCGGTCGTCGTTCGTGCAATGCGACTACGCAACGGCGCTGTCCGGCCCATTCGATCTGATCGTGTCGAATCCGCCCTACATCCGCTCCGCGGAGATTGCCTCCCTCGACAGCGATGTCCGCGATCACGACCCGCATCTGGCGCTCGACGGCGGCGCAGACGGCCTCGATGCCTATCGCGTAATTACGCCTCAGGCAGCGGCTCTGCTCGCTCCCGGCGGGGTTCTGATCTTCGAGGTCGGATACGACCAAAGCACGCAGGTGGGCGCGTTGATGCGCGCGGCAGGATTAACCCTGTGGTCCTCGCCCAGAGCCGATCTGGGCGGTACTTTTCGTGCTGTCATGGGGCGAAAAACGGCGATTTAAAGGGGGTTCGGACCAGAAAAAACCTCTTGGAATATTGCCCCGGAGCGACTACGTTCCGGCCACAACATCGGTTCAGGGTCGCGGCCCCCGCTCAGAAATGACGGGTCGAGCCAGAAGTCTCGCAAGAGATGCCCGCCGAGTGAAAGGTTCCAAAAAGGCAGGTCATGACGAGCGCGAAGGCTGAAAGAGCTGCGCTGCTTGAGACCGCGAAGCGAACGAAAGCCTGATATTGCGCTTGTACACTCAACTGCAAAACATCGCGCCTGTTGGCTCAGGCTGATCCGGCCCAGATGGCTCATTGCCTTCGGGCATTTGGAGAACGCGTCCTTGTTGAACGCGAAGTACGACAACCACGGTCTGAATATTTACGGTATCGCCGCCTGCGCGAATGCACTGCGCCGTGTCCGCACATCAATCACCACGATCCAGAATCGGTAAAAGGCACCACATGAGAAACGGCCCGAATAACAACAAGCGCATGCGCAGCCGGAATAATAACAACAACAATAATAACAATAACAACAACCGGCGCGGTCAGAACCCGATGACCCGGGTGTTCGAGTCCAACGGACCGGACATCAAGATTCGCGGCACCGCTTCTCATGTTGCAGAGAAATATGTCCAGCTCGCGCGCGATGCACGCTCGTCGGGCGATCCGGTTGCCGCCGAGAATTACTACCAGCACGCCGAACACTATTTCCGGCTGATCGCCGCGGCGCAGGAGCAGTTCCGCCAGAACCAGCCGCAACAGCAGCCGCCGATGCCGCGCGCCGATGGCGATGCACACGACGACGGTGGCGACGACAGCGACAGCTATTCTAACTTCGGCGCTGAACCCGGCTTTGCGCCAGGGCATCAGCCACAACCGCAGCCGCAGTTTCAACCCCGCGAACAGCAGCCCTTTCCGCGTGAACAGCATCAGCCGCGTGAGCAGAATTTCCGCGATCGCGACAATCGTTCGCAGCCGCAGCCGTCGGTACAGCCGGCCGAAGGCGATCAGGTTGACCGCCTTCCGTCCTTCATTACCGGTGGCGCACAGCCGCAGCCAAACGGACCCAGCACTGAGGGCAACGTCAATCCGGGCAACGGCGAACGCTTCGGTCATCGCCGCCGGCGTCGTCCGCCCGGCCCGCGTCCTGAAGGGGCCGCTCAGCCTCCGGTGGAATCGGCCAGCGAGTAAGCCACGCAACCTGATGTCATGCCCATGATGGCATGTCCGTGACAAACAACACGATGGCCCGCCTGAGTGAACCTCAGGCGGGCCATTTTGATTCAACCGGTGATTTAGTGGGTTGCGGGCCGATCGTCGCGCCGCGTCGGCGTTGGCAGGAGAACAGGCGGCATCGACGGAATGAGGCGTGTGCGCTCGCGATGCGCCGGGATCGCGCGATAGACCTGCTTCGACGCCTCCACGATATGAACGCCGGCGAACGGTGACGATACCGCAGCGCTCATCCGTTCCCAGGCCACTGCTGAACGCAGCACCCATACACTCTGGAATGGCGGCACGAACAACGCCTCACCCCATGCCGTCGGCGTGAACCATGTCTGCCGCAACAATTGGGTAATCTGCGACCTGGAGTAAGGCCGGCCGTGCCCGAACGGCGTATTGTCGGTCCGAGTCCATACGCCGCGCCGATTGGGAATGATCGCCATCATTCGCCCGGACGGCGCGAGGACACGCCACACCTCACGCAGAAGCCCTTCCGGATCGTCCGATATTTCCAGCGCGTGAACCAGCAGGATGCGATCGACCGCAGCATCCGCCAACGGCAATGAAAATTCATCGACCAGCGTCGACAGGGTCGGACGCGCCGTCGGCCATTTCAAAACGCCTTGGGCTGCCGGCATTAGCGCGATGCAGCGTTCGGCATCCTCGCGAAACAGGCCGAGATAAGGCGTCGGATAACCGAGTCCTGCGACGCGCAAGCCATCCGCATCCGGCCAGTGCCGCTGAATGCCGCGACTGATCAGCCGCCGCGCCACGGCACCGAGGCGCTGCGAATAGAAATTGCGAAGATCGATCACGTCGATGGTCATGGCGCCAGCCTATCACGAGGAACAGCGTCGCGCAGCGGCCGCGGAGCGATCCCGGAATGGCGTTAACGCATTCACTCGTGAACGAGGGCGTGTTAACCTGCAGCATCCTCGATGAATGGAGACGTTATGGCTGCCGAGATTCGCCTGTTCCCCTGCCTGTCCGACAATTTCGGCTATCTCATTCACGATCCGGTCACCAAGGCCACCGCCTCGATTGATGCGCCGGAGGCAGGCCCCATCATCAAGGCGCTGCAGCGCGAAGGCTGGACGCTGACCGACATTCTCGTCACCCACCACCACATGGATCATGTCGGGGGGATCGCCGAACTCAAGACAAAGTACGATTGCCGGGTGGTCGCGCCGCACGACAAGGCCGCTGCGATTCCGCTTGTCGATGAGCGCGTCAAGGAAGGTGCCACGGTAAAGGTCGGCAACCTGAGCGCACGCGTGCTGGAAACCCCAGGCCACACTTTGGATCACATCAGTTACGTGTTCGACGAGGACCGCGCGCTGTTCTGCGCCGATACGCTGTTCTCGATCGGCTGCGGCCGCGTGTTCGAGGGCACCTATCCGATGATGTGGGACTCACTGCTGAAGCTGCGCGCGCTGCCGAACGACATGCGGGTTTATTGCGGCCACGAGTACACGGCGTCCAACGTCAAGTTCGCGCTCGGCATCGAGCCGAACAATCCGGCGCTGAAGGCCCGCGCCGAGGAAGTGACAAAACTGCGCGCAGCGAATCAGCCGACGATTCCGACGCTGATCCGTGACGAGAAGGAAGCCAATACGTTTCTGCGCGCGGATGTTCCAGCCGTCGCGTCGGCCATCGGCCTCGCGGGGAAAAGCCCGGCGGAGGTGTTCGGCGAACTGCGCGAGCGCAAGAACAAGGCATGACGGATATCAAAGCCGGGTTGAGCGCGCGCGACGTCATCGCGCGACTCGGCCTGAAGCCGCATCCCGAAGGCGGGCACTATCGCGAAACCTTTCGCGATCCCCAGACTGTCGATGGCAGCCGCGCGGCATCCACCGCGATCTACTTCCTGCTCGCGCGCGGCGAGCGATCGCACTGGCATCGCGTCGATGCGGCGGAGATCTGGCATTACTACGCGGGCAGTGCATTGACGCTGCGGATCGCAGATAGCAACGGCGAGCGGGCGATCCAACTCGGTCCCGATTTCACGGCGGGAGAACAGCCGCAGGCCGTCGTCCCGGCCCATGCCTGGCAGGCCGCGGAATGCACCGGCGACTGGACTTTGGTCGGCTGCACGGTCGCGCCGGGATTCGACTTTGCAAAATTCGAGCTTGCGCCGCCGGGCTGGTCGCCTGCTTCAGTTTAACTATTTGAACTTGCCGAGCACCATGTCCTTGGCCGCGATCAGCCCGCCACCCGCGATCAACGCAGCCGCAATGGCCAGCGTCGCGGTGGGCTTCGCAAAACCAGCAATAATCAGAAACGCGGTCGACAGCAGCGGCGTGGCATAGGACGCAGCGCCCAGCACGCGGATGTCGCCGCGCTTCATGCCGATATCCCACACAAAAAATGCGATTCCCACCGGTCCGATTCCGAGCGCCACGATGGCAAGCCATTGCACCGGCGTCTCCGGCCAAACGGTCACCTCAAGAAAAAGATGGCAGATTGCAGCCAGCAGTGCGGTCGCAAGACAGAATCCGGCAACCGCGTCGGTCGGCACCGCCGCGAGTTTGCGCGACATCACGGAATAGCCCGCCCAGACGAACGCCGCGACAAAAGCAGCGACGAAGCCGGGAATATGCGCTGGATCTGGTGACGATCCACTATTGCCGGCGAACAGCAGGATCGTCCCGGAAAAGCCCAAAACCGCGCCGACAATATGATGCGGCGCCAGCCGCTCGCCCGGCAGCAGCGACGAGAGCAGCACGATCAGCAGCGGCCAGAGATAGTTCAGCAGCCCGGCTTCGGCCGGCGGCGCGAGACGCAGGGCCAGAAAATACAGCGCGTGATAGCCAAACAGTCCGCCGATCCCGATCAGCCAGACTGCGAGCGGTTGCCGCAAGGCGCGAATCGCCGACGGCCGCCACAGCCAGGTCAGGGGACCGACGCAGGCGCCTATGGCGAACGTCATCGCCAGCAGTTGAAACGGCGGTACGCGGCCCGTCGCGACGGTGAGCGCGGCGAGCAGCGACCACATGATGATGGCGGTGAGGCCGACAAGTGTGGCGGTCGAAGACGTCATCGCGGATCAATGACATTCAATCCGCGACAACGCCATATCCTTTACCCCAAACCCGGTATTCGAAATTACTGCAGGTATTGTCCACCATTGATGGTCATCGTCGAGCCGGTGACAAATCCGGACTCGTCGGCGGCGAGAAACACTACTGCGCGCGCGATTTCTTCCGGCTCGCCGAGGCGGTTGACCGGAATCTGCGGGATCACGTTCTTCTCGAGGACGTCCTTCGGCACCGCCTGCACCATCTCGGTGTTGATATAGCCGGGACAGATCGCGTTCACCGTGATGCCGCCGCGCGCATTCTCAAGCGCCAGCGCCTTGGTAAATCCGATGTCCCCGGCCTTCGCCGCCGAATAATTGACCTGCCCGAACTGGCCCTTCTGCCCGTTGATCGATGAAATGTTGATGATGCGCCCGAACTTGCGGCCGCGCATACCTTCGATCACCTGCCGCGTCATGTTGAACAGCGAACCGAGATTGGTGTTCATAACCGCGTTCCACTGGTCGAGCGACATCTTGTGAAACGGCACATCGCGGGTGATGCCGGCATTGTTGACCAGTACGTCGATTGGCCCGATATCGGCCTCGACTTTCTTCACACCGTCTTCGCACGCATCGAACGCACCGACATCCCACTTGTAAACGGGGATTCCCGTCTCGGCCTTGAATTTCGCCGCGGCCTCATCGTTGCCGGCATAACTTGCCGCAACCTTGTAGCCCGCAGCCTTCAAAGCCTTGCTGATCGCAGCTCCGATGCCGCGCGTTCCGCCAGTTACCAATGCCACGCGTGCCATATCAGGTGTCCCCTCCGCAGTTCACTGAAGCGTTTTTGGAAAACAAGTATTCAGGTCAATTGCGATAACAGCAAGAAAAAATGCCCGGCAAACCGCCGGGCATTTTGATTTTGTATTGTGCAGTGCGTTCGGAGAATTTTATCGTTCAACGCACAACGCGATTCCCATTCCACCGCCGATGCAGAGCGTGGCGAGGCCTTTCTTGGCATCGCGCTTCTGCATTTCATGCAGCAGCGTGACCAGCACGCGCGCACCCGACGCACCGATCGGATGACCGATAGCGATCGCGCCGCCGTTGACGTTGACCTTCGCGGGATCCCAGCCGAGGTCCTTGTTGACCGCGCAGGCCTGTGCAGCAAACGCCTCGTTCGCCTCGATCAGATCCAGATCGTCAGCCTTCCAGCCGGCCTTCCTCAGCGCCGCACGCGACGCCGGGATGGGGCCCGTTCCCATGATCGCGGGATCGACGCCTGCCTGCCCCCACGACACGATGCGGGCGATCGGCGTTCGGCCTTCCTTGGCGGCCTGCTTGGCGCTCATCAGCACGAGAGCGGCAGCGCCGTCGTTGATGCCGGATGCGTTGCCCGCGGTGACCGAGCCGTCCTTCTCGAAGGCCGGCTTCAATTTGCCCATCGCATCCATCGACGCGCCGTGGCGCGGATATTCATCGGCCTCGACAACAACGTCGCCCTTGCGGGTCTTGATCGTGAAGGGAACGATTTCATCCTTGAACTTGCCCGCCTTCTGCGCGGCCTCGGCCTTGTTCTGCGACGCGACGGCGAACTCGTCCTGCTGCTGGCGGGTGATCTGGTACTGCTTCGCCACGTTCTCCGCAGTGTTGCCCATGTGGTAGCCATTGAAAGCATCCCACAGACCATCCTTGATCATAGTGTCGACGAATTCGAGCGACCCCATTTTCACGCCGCCCCGCAGGTACTGCGCGTGGGGAGCCATGCTCATGGATTCCTGACCGCCGGCGACAACGATCTCGGAATCGCCGTTGGTGATGGCCTGATAGCCCAGCGCTACCGAACGCAGGCCCGATCCGCACAGCATGTTGACGCCCCAGGCCGGGCTCGCCGCCGGGATGCCTGCTCCGATCGATGCCTGCCGCGCGGGATTCTGGCCCTGCGCAGCGGTCAAAATCTGCCCCATGATGGTTTCGGACACACGGCCCGGCTCGATGCCCGCACGTTGCAGGGCGGCCTTGATGGCAACGGCGCCGAGATCGTGAGCGGGGGTGTTAGCGAACGCACCATTGAAACTGCCGACGGCAGTGCGGGCGGCGCTGACGATGACGACATCGTCGGTCATGGGTATCTCCTGGGCTTGAGGTCGCGAGGGGAAGCCGCCGGACTGGCGGGCTGGGCTCTCGTACTATCCTCTTAACCTAGCCTTCTGGTGTCAATCGGCCAAAGGCATTCTGGCGGTTTTCGAGGCGGTTCCCCCGATCCGGCCTGCCCGGACATTAACCGTCCTGCACAAAACGGTAGCCGTACCTTTCTGAAAGTGCTTAGTTTATTGCGATGCATTGTTTGCACTGCCCTCGACAACGTCCTCCGGTTCCTCTTTTCGCTAGGTAAGTGTAGTCCATGGCAAAATCCGACCAGCCCATTACGATCAAGAAGTACGCCAATCGGCGCCTCTACAACACCGGCACCAGCACGTATGTGACGCTCGAGGATCTCGCCGCCATGGTGAAGGAAGGCGAAGACTTCCTCGTTTATGACGCGAAGACCGGTGACGACATTACGCGCTCGGTCCTGGCCCAGATCATCTTCGAGCAGGAGAACAAGGCCGGCCAGAACCTGCTGCCGACGACCTTCCTGCGCCAGCTGATCCGCTTCTACGGCGACAGCATGCAGATGATTGTTCCGAAGTATCTCGAACAATCCATCGACACGCTGACGCGCGAACAGGAAAAGTTCCGCAAGCAGATGACCAACACCTTCAGCATGACGCCGTTCGCGCCGCTGGAAGAACATGTTCGCCGCAACATGGAAATGTTCGAGCGCACGTTCGCGATGTTCAAGCCGTTCGGCGCACCGCTGCGGAAGGAAACTCCGTCCGCCGAATCACCGCCGACCGCGAACGAGCCGGCCGAGGCGGACATCGACGATCTCAAGCGTCAGATGAAAGAGATGCAGGATCGTCTTGAGCGGATGTCCAGGGAAACGGAAAGCAAGAGCTGAGCGAACCCTGACCTGTCCGCGTGTTGTGGCGGCAGGTCTGCCGCCGCAGCTGACTTTGATTTGCGACGTCAGTTTGCCGCTAT
This sequence comes from Afipia massiliensis, assembly GCF_014203115.1. Classification (GTDB taxonomy): domain Bacteria; phylum Pseudomonadota; class Alphaproteobacteria; order Rhizobiales; family Xanthobacteraceae; genus Afipia; species Afipia massiliensis. The sequence continues at coordinate 427,993 of NZ_JACHIJ010000004.1, forward strand.
CGCCGCCGCGGGCTTCGTGCCTTGCAGCGGCGTTTTTGCAGCAGCCGCCCACGGCTTGGTCAGAGAAGCCAGCCCGGTCAGCCGTCCCTGAATGTAATCGCAGCCCCAGCCCTGCAGCAGCACCGCCGATTCCTCGTCCTGCACCCACTCGGCAACCGTCTTGATCCCGAGCCGGTGCGCAAGATCGATCAGCGTCTGCACGAACGCCCGATCGTCCGACGAGCGCGCGATATTCTGCACGAACGCGCCGTCGATCTTCACGATATCCACGCCGAGCTTCCGCAGATTGCGGAATGAGGTATAGCCGGCGCCGAAATCGTCGATGGCGATGCGGCTGCCGAAATTCTTCAGCCGCGTGACAAACCCGCGAACGTCATCCAGGTCCTGAATGGCGACGGTCTCGGTGATCTCAACGATCAACCGCTCAGCGACGCCGGGATAGGCCCGCATCAGCGATTCAATACTGGCCCACCAGTCGGGATCCATCGTCGTATCGGGTGAGATATTCAGGCTGAGTTGCGCATGCGGCGCGTCCGCCAGTTCGGCGACAACGAGTTCGAGCACCCGGTGATCGACAAGCCGGATCAGACCGAGTTTCTCGGCGACCGGAACGATGTCCGGCGACAGCGAATACGCACCGTCCTCCTGACGCATCCGCACCAGACATTCGTGGAACGCGGGCTGCCGCGAGATGGTCGCCACAACCGGCTCGTAGGCCATCACGATGCGGCGCTCATTCAATGCCGTGACGATTTCGTCGGTGACGCGGATGTTGACCCGGCGTTGCGCCTCGCGCTCGACATTCGGACGCCAGACCATCAGCGAGCCGCGACGCCGTACCTTGGCAAGATCCAGCGCTTCCTGGGTCCGGCTCATCGCCTCCTCGACCGTGCTGGCGTGGCGCAGCGCATTAATCGCACCGATCGAGGCAGTCACCGCCACCGGGCCGGATTGCGTCGGCACGATGTCATCGCGGATGCCCGCAAGAAAGCGCTCGGCGGCAACGTGCATATCGTCGACCGAACAGTTCTTCAGGATCAGTCCGAATTTATTGCCCGAAAACCGCCCGAGCACGTCGCCGCCGCGCAGCCGCGCACGAATGCGCTTGGCAACTTCGAGAATGACCTGATCGGCGATCTCGTAGCCGAAAGCGTCGTTGATCTGTGCAAGATGATCGATGCCGACCAGCATGAAGGCAAAGGACGACCGAAAGCGGCCTGCCTCCTCGATCGCCTCGGCCAGCGCGGCCGTCAGACGCGTGCGGTTGAACTCGCCGGTGAGTGGATCGTCCTGCGACAGCTTCAGCAGTTGCTCGTCGCGGGCGTGGCGTTCGTTGTTGACACGAACGATGCCATGCGCGCGCGACGGCTTACCGTCCGCACCGGCGAACCATCTGCCGTACTCATCGATCCAGAGCATCGGCGACGACGTGCCGGCACGCAGCCCGTATTCGATCTGGTAAGGCACGCCCTCGCCATTGTCGCTCGCCGTCGAATTCAGCACCGCGTCCGTGCGGATGTTGCGCGCCGGTTCGATCAGCTTCGAGAATTCGCCCGCCTTCGACAAGGCCGGTTGCGGAATGTCGCGAAGCACGGCTGCGGCATTGTCGCTCCAGTGCAGGGTATCGCTGGCGATGTCCCACGAAAAACTCGCCTGTCCGAGGGCTGCGAGAAGATCAATTCCAGCGGCCGATCCGGCGCGGCGCATGAGCGAAGCGCCTCCGGGCGCAGTGGCAGACCCGGAAGTAAGCGAGGCTTGAACCGGTTTGATTGTCAAAGATGCCTCGTTCCGGGACAGCTTGAGTGATTCGATACCCAAGAGTAAATCGTCGAACGCCCGTCAGCCTAGGCCAACTTCCTGAACAATCCGACAAACCGCTTTGTTATCAATGTCCGGAAGCCGGTAACCGGTTGCCGACGAGATCCGGCACGACCCTTGCGATGTCACATGGAGAAGGCGCATTGCGTCCCAAAATGAGACAGGCTGCCCGCGATGATCATTTCAGGCATCACATCGAAGACCGGACCTCGACTGCTTACGGGGCCATCCGCAGCGCGCACTGGCTCGCAGACAGAGCCGGTCGCGAGCCGCGCCCTGGTGCCCGTCGAACGCCCTCTCCGGGCTTCAGCGATACGGATGGCTCGCCCGGATGCATCGTTTGTGGCGCACCTGATCGCGATGGCTGAGCAGGCTCCTCAGACGCGCACCTTGCGCCGTGAGGCGCCTGCCGTTGCGCACGGGGCTTACGGTCGCGCGACGGTGCGTGGCGCGAATGGCTTCGGCAAGGTGTTGTCGCGGACAGCGTGAGGGTTCAGGGCTTCGGTGGCGTTTTGGCCGGACTCTCCGGCGCATGATCCGACACCAGATCGCTGACACTCCAGTCGGAGATCTTCCGCTCCGCGGCAACCGTGCCTTCGGCATTGCGGATCACGGCAAGCGTCGGCACCGGCTTCGGTGCGGTTTCAGGCTCAGGCTTAGCCGCAGTTTCAGACTCAGGCTGCGGAGGCACCGGCTCAACCGGCTTCACATCCTGATGCGGCCGGTCGAATGACGGCTCGGCCGGCGCGGGATTGGCTGGAACGGGCACTGGTGCCGGCGCAGGTTCGCGCGGAACGCTGGCAGGCACAGCCGCCGGCACATGGCGATGCCGGTTGCGGAAGCCGATGGAGACGCCCGCAAGAAACTCCACGATCATCAGCACTGTCAGCAGGAAAAATGTCGAGGTGCCGAACGGCACGAGCAGCAGAAATTCCGCAACCGCAGCGCCCGATACAACCAGCGACAGCAAATGGTCGGTCAGGTAGCGCGCACCGGGGCGCGCGGCTTTCACGACCTCGAACAGCAGCAGAACAATGCCAAGCGCCAGCAGCGCATCGCCGAAGGTCGGCGCCCACTGCACGCCCGACATCAGAGTCACGCTCGCGATCGGCGCGGTGAACACCACGCCCGGCATCAGGAACACGAAGATGTTGTAGATCGCGAACGGAATCAGAAGCAGCGGAAAACCGATCATCGTCGGCGGGCTCTCTCTGAAAATGTATCGTGTGATGCGCTCGTCATCACATGCGTCTGTGGCGTTCTTGTGAAGGCGCGTTCGCGCGCTTCCGCCAACATCGCGGCGGTCGCGCTGCTCAGCAGCGCGACGCGATCCGGACCTTAGTCCTTCTTGACCTTCAGGACCTGACGGCCCTTGTACATGCCGGTCTTGAGGTCGAGGTGATGCGGACGGCGCAGTTCGCCCGAGTCCTTGTCCTCGACATAAGTCGGCTTCTTGAGTGCGTCCGCCGAGCGGCGCATGCCGCGACGTGACGGCGAGGTTTTCCTGCGTGGAACGGCCATGGGATCGTCGTCCTCTAAATCAAGGCTCACCCGCCGGGCGGGGGCTCTCCAGAATTCGGATTGAGGCCGCGCTTATAGATGAAGGTTGCCGCGAAAGCTAGACCACAGCGGCCGAGAAAATGGGTCAAAAAGGCCCAAAATCAGCGATTTCGCTCCCAGCAATCGGAGATTTCCGCCGACTGGGCCCGGACCACGTAAGTCCCCGCCATTCGGCGCACGCCCGGCCCCGGATTCCGGGCGCTTCTGGTCACCGGGTTGGGCAGAATCGAGGTCAAAAGAGCCGCCTCACGAGCCGAAAGCGCCGATGCTGGGCGGCCGAAGGCATAATTCGCACCGGCCTCCGCGCCGAATTGACCGTTGGGGCCGAGTTCCGCCACGTTCAGATAAAGCTCCAGAATGCGCTTTTTCGACAGCACAAGGTCGATCCACATCGCCAGCGGGAACTCAAGCCCTTTGCGGATCACGCTCCGGCCCGGCCAGAGGAAAAGGTTCTTGGCCACCTGCTGCGTAATCGTCGATCCGCCTCGTGCAACCTCACCGTCCTGCGCGTCCTCAATGATGTTCCGGACCGAATTCCAGTCGATGCCGTGATGGAAACAGAATCTGGCGTCCTCGGCAGCAACCACGGAACGCGGCAGGGCCTCGGACATCTGGTCAAGATCGACCCATTTGCGGGTGACGGTTTCGCCCGTGAGATATCGCCCTATCATCAAAGTCGAGATGGGGTGTCCGGTGCTGTAAAGCGGCGTCAGCGCATAGGGCAGCAGCACCAGCCCCAGCACGACCAGCACAACGATGCGGATCAACCGCCGCATTCAGGCTACAGCCCTTCGACGCTGACGAGCCGCGCTGAACTGCATTCGTCCCGAATATGCTTGAGGCCCTGATAGACCGGACCGTCATAGAAGCTCTCGAACGCTGCCACGGACGGAAATTCGAGAATAACGATACGGCGCGGATTCCAGTCCCCTTCGTGAACCTTGTGCGCCCCACCGCGGGCCAGATACCGCCCTCCCGCCGCCTCGAGTGCCGGTTTCACCCGGCTCATGAAACTCTGGTACCGCTCGCCGTCTCGAATCTCGACGTCGAAAATGACGTAGGCTGGCATGAACACTCCTGTCGGAAGGTCAGCGGGAATTCAGACCCGCCTAGCTACCAGAAACCGGGCTGCCTTGCTCTAGCCAAATCCCGGCAGGGATTAGGCTTTGCGGAATTGACGCGGGCGATGCCATGACCGATTGTCCGCCGAAATTTGCGTTCCTTTGGAGTTTTTGATGACCACCGGCACTTCACCACAGGATTTCATGAAGCGGCTCGACGCCACGGCGGCAGACACCGAGGCGCTGCTGACGCGCCTTTTGTCTGACGAGCCGCAGGCCGGCGAGATCGAGCGCCCGCACCGGCTGATGGAGGCGATGCGCTATTCAAGCCTCAACGGCGGCAAGCGGCTGCGCCCTTTTCTGGTGGTGGAAAGCGCTGCCGTGTTCGGCGTATCGCGCGACGCGGCGCTGATGGCCGGCGCTGCGCTCGAATGCATTCACTGCTACTCGCTGATCCACGACGACCTGCCGTCGATGGACAACAGCGACCTGCGGCGCGGACGACCGACCTCCCACAAGAAGTTCGATGACGCCACCGCGATCCTCGCGGGCGACGGGCTTCTCACCATCGCCTTCGACATCATCACCCGCGACGAGGTTCACAAGGACCCGACGGTGCGCCTGCTGCTGACCCGCGCGCTGGCCCGCGCTTCCGGCGTCGGCGGCATGGTGGGCGGACAGATCATGGATCTCGCCGGCGAAGGCCGTTTCGGCGATCCCGAGCCGCCGGATGTCGCCAAGCTGCAGCAGATGAAAACCGGCGCACTGCTCAAGTACGGCTGCATCGCCGGCGCGCTGCTCGGCCAGGCGCCGAAGGATCAGTACGACGCGCTCGACACCTACGGTCACGCGCTCGGCGAAGCGTTCCAGATCGCCGACGATCTATTGGACGTCGAAGGCGATGCGGCTGCTCTCGGCAAGCCTGCCGGGCAGGATGCGGCTGCGGGCAAAACCACGTTCGTCACGCTCCTGGGAATTGACGGCGCCAAGGCGCGCGTGCGCGATCTTCTGAAGCAGGCCGATGCCGCGCTCGCGCCATTCGGTGCGAAGGGCGATGTTCTGCGCGCGACCTCGCGTTTCGTCGCCGAGCGGCAAAACTAGAGGTCATCATGCCGGGCAAGAAGAACGGAGATCCGTATCTTCTTCGCCTCAAAGGCATGCCGAGGCCTCTTCGCATTGTGCTTGCCCGACCGCGGACCTTTATTGCATTCGCGATCGGGCTGGCCTCGCTGCTGTTTCTGCCGCCTACATGGCGTCTCGCGACCCGCCTTCTGGTGGCGTGGGATATTTTCGTCGCGCTCTACATGGTGCTCGCATACGTCACCGTGTTCTCATACGGGACAGCGGACATTCGCCGTCAGGCGGCGCGGCAGGACGACGGGCGCTTCTTCATTCTTGTCATGACCGGCCTCGGCGCGTTTGCGAGCATCGCGGCCATTGTCGTGGAACTCGGCATCAAACCGCAGCAAGCGCCGCAGCTTGCGCTTGCTGTCGTGACCATCGTGCTGTCATGGGCGGCAATTCATACGACATTCGCGCTGCACTACGCACACGACTACTATCGCGGCACCAAGGCAGGCGGTCTCGCCTTTCCTGGCGCAAGCGAGGCCGGTGATCCGGATTATTGGGACTTCGTCTACTTCTCGTTCGTGATCGGTATGACCGCGCAGGTGTCGGACGTAGGCATCACCGACAAGATCATTCGCCGGACCGCCACCGCTCACGGCGTGATCTCTTTCATCTTCAATACCGCGCTGGTGGCCCTGATGGTCAATATCGCGGCCAGCGCGATATAATCCCACGATGGTAGCGACGTTCCTGACCTTTCTTCTTGTCCTCACAGCACTCGGAGCTTCCGCGACAGTCGCGAAACGGCTCGCAGTCGCACCGGCCATCGTGTTCCTGATCGTCGGAATCATTCTGGCGTTTCTGCCGGGGTTTCCGCGCATCGAGATGAAACCGGAAGGCATTCTGCTATTGGTGCTGCCGCCGCTGATCTATTCTGCCGGCGTCTCGATGAGCTGGCGCGAATTCAAAGCCAATCTTCGTCCTATCAGTCTGCTGGCGATCGGCTGCGTGATTTTCACGACCGTCATGGTCGCGGCGACGGCGCACTATGCACTCGGGTTACCCTGGAGCGTCGGGTTCGTGCTCGGCGCGATCGTATCGCCGCCGGATGTCGTAGCCCCCCTCGCCATCGCCAAGCGATTGAAGCTGCCCCACCGCATTCTCGTTATTCTTGAAGGCGAAGGACTGGCGAACGACGCGACAGCGCTGATCCTGTATCGTTTTGCGGTGCTTGCCGTTTCGACCGGGACATTCTCGCTGGCTCCCGCAACCGGAACCTTCATCACCATTATCGTGTGCGAGATTGCTTTCGGCATCGTCGTGGGCTGGCTCAGCCTGCGATTGCGGCAATGGGCACACGATCCGCGCGTCGAGATTTCGTTGTCGCTGCTGACGCCCTACCTCGCGTTCTGGGTTCCGGAGCATTTTCACGGATCAGGCGTGATCGCCACCGTCGTGACCGGCCTCTATGTGAGTTGGAACGGCCCGCTGCTGATTTCATCGAAAACCCGGCTGCAGGGCATCTTCTTCTGGGACTTCGTGATCTGGCTCATCGAAGGCGTGTTGTTCCTGATGATCGGATTTCAGCTGCGGCTCCTGATGGAAAAGTCGAAGGCGCTTCCGGTTGCTGAAATTCTCGCGGCCATCGCAATCGTCTCCGCAATTGTCATCGTGGCGCGTTTCCTGTGGGTTTTTCCCGGCACTTACCTGCCGCGCCTCATCAGCAAAAGAATCGCAGCGCGCGACGCAAAGCCGCCATGGCGGCACATCGTCGTTATCGGCTTCACCGGAATTCGCGGTGTGGTGTCGCTCGCCGTCGCGCTGGCGCTGCCGCTGACATTGCCGAACGGGCAGGATTTCCCTCACCGCGACCTCATCCTGCTGGTGACCTTCGGTGTGATCATCGTCACGCTGGTCGGCATCGGATTGACGCTTCCGATGCTGGTCAAGCTGCTCGGCCTGTCCGATCACGGGCGTCTTGAGGCGATCCGCGAACGGGAAGCCGAGATTTCAGCGCGGCGGGAAATCCTCGAGGCGGCACGCGGTTCGCTCGACCGGATCATCAAGGAGCGCAACCTGCCCGAAGGGCTCGCCCGATTCCTCGAGGCGCGTCACGAAACGCGCATGCGCGCGCTGCCCGAACCTCCGAGGGAAGAAGGCCAGTTCACGCCCGCAACACAGGGCGCCTCGCTGGTACGCGAAATCATAACGATCGAGCGGACGTGTCTACACAAGCTGTTGCGCGACGGGAAGATCACCGACGAAACACGCCGGCGCATCGAGCGCGATTTCGATCTTGAAGAAGCTGTGGTCGATAACCGGGAGAAGAACGGCCCGCTGTGATTGCGGGCTGCCTTGCTCCGTATGGCGGTCGCTAAAGGCTATTCCGCTGCCGTCACAGCCGGAGCTTTGGCGCCGGCACCGCCATAACGCTGCTCGATGTAATCGATCACCAGCGCCTTGAAGTCGGTCGCGATGGACGGACCGCGCAACGTGCGGAACTTCTGACCGTCGACGAATACGGGCGCGGCAGGCGTTTCACCGGTTCCCGGCAGCGAAATGCCGATGTCGGCATGCTTGGACTCGCCAGGCCCGTTGACGATACAGCCCATCACCGCGACGTTGAGCTGCTCGACGCCCGGATAGCGTGTCTTCCAGCTCGGCATTTCATCGCGGATGAAGCTCTGGATGTCGCGCGCCAGTTCCTGGAACACGGTCGAGGTGGTGCGGCCGCAGCCGGGGCATGCCGCCACCAGCGGCACGAAGGTGCGGAAGCCCATGGTCTGGAGAATTTCCTGACCGACCTTCACCTCGACGGTGCGGTCACCGCCGGGCTCCGGCGTCAGCGAGACACGGATGGTGTCGCCGATGCCGTCCTGTAGAAGAATGCCGAGCGCAGCCGACGAGGCGACGATGCCCTTGGATCCCATGCCGGCCTCAGTGAGGCCAAGGTGGATGGCGTAATCCGAACGGGCAGCGAGTTCGCGATAGACCGCGATCAGATCCTGCACGTTCGACACCTTCGCCGACAGAATCATGCGGTCCTTTGGCAGGCCGATTTCCTCGGCGCGCGCCGCCGACAACAACGCCGACTGGACCATCGCTTCGCGCGTCACGGCGCGGGCGTCGATCGGATTCGGCGACTTTGCGTTTTCTTCCATCAGCTTGGTCAGCAATTCCTGATCGAGCGAACCCCAGTTGGCGCCGATGCGGATGGTCTTGCCGTGCTTGAGCGCCATTTCGACGATGTCGGTGAACTGCGTATCGCGCTTGTTCTTGAAACCGACATTGCCCGGGTTGATGCGGTACTTCGACAGCGCCGCAGCGCAAGCCGGATGATCGGCGAGCAGCTTGTGGCCGATGTAGTGGAAGTCGCCGATCAGCGGCACATCGATGCCAAGCTTGTCGAGCTTCTCGCGGATATGGGGAACGGCGGCAGCCGCTTCGTCGCGGTCCACCGTGATGCGAACCATTTCGGAGCCGGCGCGCGCAAGCGCTGCAACCTGCGTGACGGTGCCCTCGATGTCGGCGGTATCGGTGTTGGTCATCGACTGCACCACAATCGGTGCGCCGCCTCCGACCTTGACGTTGCCGACCGTTACCTGAACCGTCCGGTGGCGCCCCTTGGGGCCGGCCTGGATTTCCTTGGTCCGCTCTTTCAGATCGCTCACGTCAGAATCTCTTTTGCGCTCAGGTGTCGGTTTTGGTGACGGGAAGCAGGGGATCCCCAGCCGCCTCGCCGGGGCGGTTTACCAGATATAGGCCCGCCATGACCAGAAGGGCAGCCCCCGCAAAGGCCAATGTCAGGGTGTCATGCATCACGAAATAGCCGCCAATGACCCCAAACAGGGGCGTCATAAAGGTAAATGACGACAGTTTGCTGGCAGAATAGTTCTTTATGAGAAAGACCCAGATCAGGAATGTCGTCCCAACAATCCAGACTGTCTGGTAGGTCATCAACGCCCAGGCCAGCGGTCCCGGCATTTGGGTGATGCTCTCGCCGGAGACCGCCGCCCCAAGCGCCAGAATCGGGATCGAGACGGCCACCTGATAGGCTAGCGTCTTTTCGGCAGGCGCGTGCAACAGCGGTGTCGCCTTCACTACCAGCGTGGTGACAGCCCACAGAATGCCACCCCCCATCACCAGTATGTCTCCCAGGATCACCTTGGCGTCCACGGAGGGCTGCGGCACGCCGATGGCCAACGCCACGCCTGCGAACGACAGCGCCAGACCGCTCCATTGCAATGGGCTCAACTGTTCGCCGAGAAACCGCTTCGAGCCGAGCGCCACGACGAACGGCGCAATGTAGAGAAACACCACCGCCCGCGACGCTGTGGTGTAGACCAGCCCGCGATATATCAGAATAAACTCGACGCCGAAAAACAATCCGGCGAGCAGGCCCGCGCCGAGCGTACCGTCGCGCCGAAATAACGGCACGCCGCGTAGCCACGCCACCGTCAGGATGATGAGCAATCCGCCAGTCGAGCGGATCGTCGCCTGCAGCAGCGGCGGAATCTCGGGAAGCGCCAGTTTGACTGTGATTTGATTGAAGCCCCAGCTCAGGCACAGCATCACCATCAGGATAATGGCCGTCGCGCTTAACGGACGCCCCGCTGGCGCTATCTTCAAGTTGTTTGGCGACATGGCTCCCCGGGTCCGGCTTTCCGCCGTGTTGTTGTTTGGCCTATGCGGCTCGCTGACAGTGTGCGCAGGTGCCGGTGATTTCCACCACCGACAATTTCGGCGCGAACCCGGTTCCGCGCGCGGCTTCATTGAAACTTTGCGCCAGCGGCGCGGCCGGAATTTCGCCCACCGATCCACACGTCTCGCAAATCAGAAACGCCACCACAGCTGTCTCGTCGTGATTGTGCGCGCAGGCCAGAAACGCGTTGCGGCTTTCGATGCGATGGACCAGACCGTTGTCCATCAGGAAATCCAGCGCGCGATAAACCGTGATCGGCGCCGGACGCGGCATGGTCTTGGCCAGTTCATCGATCACTTCGTAAGCACCGAGCGGCCGATGGCTCGAAAGCAACGCGCCCAAAACCTGCCGCCGGATCGGCGTGAACTTTTGACCCCGGCCCTTGCAGACCTTCTCGGCATGCGAAAAAGCGTCCTCGGCGCAGCGGCCGTGGTCATGATCTGGGGCAGGGAAAATCGGCTTCGCTTGTTTCATTCGGTCAATATGTAGTGCGGTTACCATGATTCCGCTCATAATTTCAGCGGCATAAACTGCCAGAATATTGCGCAGCGCACCATTTTCTATTGCATTGCATCATAAAAACCCCAAATCACCTGTCTACAACGGACTGAGCGATATCCAGGCGACGGAACAATCGCATCAGTTCAGAGAGAAAGAAGCTCATGGCGACCACTCTCAAAACCTATCTCGACAACCTGACACCATGGAACTTCTCCGGCACGCGCAAGCCAAGCGCGGCCAAGAAAATCAATCTGGCGCTTCAGGGTGGGGGATCGCACGGAGCATTCACCTGGGGCGTCCTTGATCATTTCCTGACCGATGGACGGCTGGAGATCACCGGGATTTCCGGCGCGTCCGCCGGCGCCATGAACGCCGTGATGCTCGCCGACGGGCTGACCCGCGGCGGACCCGAGGAAGCGCGCAAACGGCTGGCGGCATTCTGGCGTGCGACAAGCACCGGCGGAGACCTGCCGCCGGTCCAGCGCGCCATGACCGACCGGATGTTTTCGATGATGCCGTTTGCAGCCACGCCGATACAGAACTGGTTCGAGGCGATGGCGCATTATTTTTCGCCCTACGAACTCAATCCTCTCAACATCAATCCGCTGAGCCAGCTCATCGAGCGCTTCGTCGATTTCGATGCGCTGCGCGCCAACACTGACCTCGCGCTCTATATCTCGGCTACCAACGTCCACACCGGCCGGCTGCGCATTTTCGCGAATGAAAAGATCACCGCCGACGCGGTGATGGCCTCGGCCGCGCTGCCGTTCATGTTTCGCGCGGTCGAAATCGATGGCGTGCCCTACTGGGACGGCGGCTACATGGGCAACCCCGCAATCTTCCCGTTCCTGCAGGCGACGGAAGCGGAGGACGTCGTGGTTGTCCAGATCAATCCTGTATCGCGCACCACCACGCCGAAAACCTCCGGCGAGATCATCAACCGGCTGAACGAAATCACCTTCAACTCGGCACTGATTTCCGAATTGCGCACGATGGATTTCGTCAATCAACTGATCGATGATGGCCGATTGCCGCGCGGCACCGGCAAGGATCAGTACCGCAGGCTCAACATCCACCGCATCGATCTCGGAGGTCTTGGCACCCGCCTCGCTGCCTCCAGCAAGATGAAGACGGACTACGAGTTTTTCGAAGTGCTGCACCGGGCCGGCAAGCGTGCGGGCAAGAAATTCCTCGACACTCATTTCGATGACATCGGCCGCCGGAGCACGATTGACCTCGCCGCGGAATCCGGCGTCGAGTGGGCGTGATCATCTAACGTCCCGATGGTCGTGACGCTGTGCGCGATCCCGCTGCCGATGATGATCGGATCCACCAAGGCGGCGCTGCGGTAACAGTCGCGGAGCGTCGATCATGCCACGGTGATGGATTGACGCGCAAAAATGGGAGGCCGAAGCCTCCCATTCTCCACCGCAAAACTGCGAGAACTCAGTTCAGCTTCTCAATCACCATCGCGGCGCCCTGCCCGACACCTACACACATGGTCGCGATGGCGAGCTTGCCGCCGCGCTTTTCCATGCCGTGAACCGCGGTCAGTGCAAGACGCGCACCGCTCATGCCGAGCGGATGACCGAGCGCGATGGCGCCGCCGTGCGGATTGACGAAATCGGCATCCTCCTTGACGCCGAGCTGACGCAACACCGCGATACCCTGCGAAGCGAACGCCTCATTGAGCTCGATCAGATCGATGTCGGTGATCTTGAGGCCGAGACGCTCCAGCAGCTTGCGCACTGCCGGCACCGGCCCGATGCCCATGACGCGCGGCGCGACGCCCGCGGATGCAAATCCGAGGATCTTTGCGCGCGGCGTCAGTCCGTGCTTCTTCACGGCCTCTTCCGATGCGAGGATCATCGCCGCAGCGCCATCGTTGACGCCGGATGCGTTGCCAGCCGTCACTGTGCCGGGATTGCGCACGATAGGCTTGAGCTTAGCCAATCCTTCAAGCGTGGTCTCCGGGCGCGGATGCTCGTCCTTGTCCACGATGGTCGGACCTGCCCTGCCGCCGGGCACTGTGACCGGCGTGATCTCCTCGGCGAAGTAACCGGCCTCGATGGCCTTGCCTGCGCGCTGCTGCGAGCGGATCGCGAAGGCGTCCTGATCCGCACGCGAGATCTGGTAATCCTCGGCGACATTCTCGCCGGTCTCCGGCATCGCATCGACGCCGTATTGCTGCTTCATGAGCGGATTGACGAAGCGCCAGCCGATCGTCGTGTCGTAAGTCTCCACCGTGCGCTGATAAGCTTCCGTGGCCTTGCCGGTGACGAACGGCGCACGCGTCATGGATTCGACGCCGCCTGCCAGTGCGAAATCCATCTCGCCGGCGCGGATCGCGCGCGCGACACCGCCCACCGCATCCAGCCCCGACGCACAGAGCCGATTGACTGTCATGCCGGGCACTGTTTCCGGCAGCCCGGCCAGCAACAGCGCCATGCGCGCCACGTTGCGGTTGTCTTCCCCGGCCTGATTGGCGCACCCGTAAGACACTTCTTCGAGCGCAGACCAGTCGACTTTCGTGTTACGCGCCATCAACGCCTTGATCGGCACCGCGGCCAGATCGTCCGCGCGCACCTTGGCCAGCGATCCACCGAAACGGCCGATTGGCGTCCGCACCGCATCACAAATGAAAACATCACGCATGGTCGTTCTCCCTGAAGTACGCTCGGACTTGATGGCGTCCGCCTCGGCTGCCGCGAGTTTTAGGAAGCACGGTGCCGAACGTCAAATGATGGATGGCCGGAACGGGTTCGCCAGCGGGCAGAGCGGCCATGCACCAGCCGTCTCAAAGCGTGGAAAACGCACCGCGCAATTCCACCATGCGAAAGAACTTTGCTAATGTTCGCTCCATGACCATCCATTCCACGCCTCCCGCATCGCCAAATCCCGAAACCGCCTCACCGGAGGCCGTTGGGCGCGTCACGCCAATGATGGAACAATACCTGGAGATCAAGGCAGCCAATCCGGGCCTGCTGCTGTTCTACCGGATGGGCGATTTCTACGAGCTGTTTTTCGAGGATGCGGAAATCGCCTCGCGCGCGCTCGGCATCACGCTCACCAAACGCGGCAAGCACGCGGGGGAAGACATCCCGATGTGCGGTGTGCCTGTGGAACGCTCCGACGACTACCTGCACAGGTTGATCGCGCTGGGCCATCGCGTCGCGGTCTGCGAGCAGATCGAGAATCCCGCCGAGGCGCGCAAGCGTGGCAACAAGAGCGTGGTGCGGCGCGACGTGGTGCGGCTGGTGACGCCCGGTACGTTGACCGAAGACAACCTGCTCGACGCCAAGGCCAACAACTACCTGCTCGCCATTGCACGCGCCCGCGCCTCGTCATCCGCCGGCGACCGGATCGGTCTGGCCTGGATCGATATCTCAACAGCAGAGTTCAGCGTCACCGAGTGCGGTGCTGCTGAACTCGGCGCGACGCTGGCGCGCATCAATCCGAATGAGGTGATCGTCACCGACGCGCTGTATTCCGATCCGGAACTGTCGTCGCTGTTTCGCACGCTCGCAGCCGTGACACCGGTGACGCGCGACATCTTCGACGCCGCCACCGCAGAGCGGCGGCTGTGCGACTATTTCGCCGTAGCAACCATGGATGGGTTCGGCGCGATGTCGCGGCTGGAAGCTACCGCCGCCGCCGCCGCCGTGACTTATGTGGACCGCACGCAGGTCGGAAAACATCTGCCGCTGTCGCCGCCAGCCCGCGAGGCCGCCGGCACCACCATGGCGATTGATCCCGCCACCCGCGCCAATCTCGAACTGACCCGCACGCTGGCGGGCGAGCGGCGCGGATCGCTGCTCGACGCCATCGACTGCACGGTGACCGCAGCCGGATCGCGGCTGCTTGCGCAACGTCTTTCCGCACCGCTGACCGACAGCACGACCATTTCCCATCGGCTCGATGCCACAGCGATGTTCACTAACGACAGCGCATCGCGGGACGATCTGCGCGGCATCCTGCGTGCGGCACCAGATATTTCACGCGCACTGGCGCGACTGTCGGTCGGACGTGGCGGTCCGCGCGATCTCGCAGCCCTGCGTGACGGGGTTCTCGCCGCCGACAAGATCCTGGACCGGCTGTCGCAGATCGAGAAGCTTCCGCGCGACATCGCTCTCGCGGTTGAAGCGTTGCGCCGCCCGTCCCGCGATCTTGCGCAGGAATTTTCACGCGGCCTCGCGGATGAATTACCGCTGTTCAAACGCGACGGCGGTTTCGTGCGCGCTAGCTATGAAGCCGCGCTGGACGAGACGCGTAACCTGCGCGATGCCTCGCGGCTGGTGGTCGCCGCGATGCAGGCGCGCTATGCCGACGATACCGGTATCAAAGGTCTCAAGATCCGCCATAACAACGTGCTGGGTTATTTTGTCGAGGTCACAGCGCAACACGGCGACAAGCTGATGGCTGCGCCTTTAAATGCGACCTTTATCCATCGCCAGACACTCGCCGGACAGGTGCGTTTCACCACAACCGAACTCGGGGAGATCGAGGCGAAGATCGCCAATGCCGGCGACCGCGCGCTCGGCCTCGAACTCGAAATTTTCGATAAGCTATGTGCGCAGGCCGTAGCGGCAGGTGACGACCTGCGCGCCGCGGCACACGCCTTCGCGCTACTTGATGTGACCGCCGCGCTGGCAAAGCTCGCGATCGACGAGAATTACACACGGCCCGTGGTCGACAACTCGCTGAAGTTCTCCATCGAAGGAGGACGCCATCCGGTGGTCGAGCAATCGCTGAAGCGCGACGGCCAGCCCTTCATCGCCAATGCCTGCGACCTGTCGCCGGGACCGACGCAGTCGTCCGGGCAAATCTGGCTGCTGACCGGCCCGAACATGGCCGGCAAATCGACGTTCCTGCGGCAGAACGCGCTGATCGCCCTGATGGCGCAGATCGGCAGCTTTGTGCCGGCGAAGCTCGCGCATATCGGCATCGTCGACCGGCTGTTCTCCCGCGTCGGTGCGGCGGATGATCTGGCGCGCGGGCGTTCGACCTTCATGGTCGAGATGGTGGAAACCGCAGCCATCCTCAATCAGGCCGGCGAGCGGGCGCTTGTGATCCTGGACGAGATCGGTCGTGGCACATCGACGTTCGACGGATTGTCGATTGCATGGGCCTCGATCGAGCACCTGCATGAGAGCAACCGATGCCGCGCGTTGTTCGCGACGCATTATCACGAATTGACCGCGCTGTCGGCAAATCTGCCGCGGCTGTTCAACGCCACCGTTCGCGTCAAGGAATGGCAGGGCGACGTGGTGTTCCTCCACGAAGTGCTGCCGGGTTCAGCAGACCGCTCCTACGGCATTCAGGTGGCGAAGCTCGCGGGCCTTCCGGCAGCAGTGGTCGCACGCGCAAAATCGGTACTGGCGAAGCTTGAGGCGCAGGATCGCGGCACCACAGCGCGTGCACTTGCGGATGACCTGCCGCTGTTCGCGGTGCCGTCCCGCGCGGCAGCCGAACCGCAGCCACCAAGCGCCGCGGACCAGCTTGCCGAAGCGCTCAGCGCGCTGCATCCCGACGAGATGTCGCCGCGCGAAGCATTGGAAGCACTCTATGCGTTGAAAGCAAAGCTGCCGAAATAGCGACGTCAGATCCGATTGATCGAAACCGTCGTCTTCGGGCCGTTCTTGATGGTCTGATAGACCACGCAATAACGCTCTGTCAGTTTCAGGAGTTGATCGAGCTTCTCCTGTGGAGCATCGGTATCGACGTCAAATCGAAGACGGATTTCCGCAAAGCCAACCGGCGCTTCCTTGTCGACGCCGAGCGTGCCGCGAAAGTCGAGATCGCCTTCGGCGGTGACGTTGCCGGATTTCAGCGGCGCGTCGATGGCGGTCGCAACCGATTTCAGCGTGACACCGGCGCAGGCCACCAGCGCTTCGAGCAGCATGTCGCCCGAGCACAGTTCAAGCCCGGAACCGCCGGTCGCTGGATGAAGTCCGGCAATGGCCGCAGCCGCCTTGCCGGTTTCGACCTTGCAGGACAAGCCTTCGCTGTCGAGCGAGCCCTTGGCCTTCAAAGTGATGAACGCGGCCCTGGGATCGGATTTGTAGCGATCCTTGATCGGCGCCTGCATGGCGCGGAGTGCGGTTGAATCCATTTTCTCGTTCTCCGTTTCCATCGGCATCAACAACGCCGCGTGCGGCTTATTCCGTCTTATATTCCCTCGCCGACCGTCAGCAAATCATCCGCCGGGCGCATGACACGATTGAGCGAACGATCCAGCGATGCCAGCACCTGATGCTTCACCGCCTCGAAGGCAGGCGAAGCCCTGTCGCGCGGCCGCGTCAGATCCACCCTGATTTCCTCGAACAGCCGACCCGGTCGCGGACGCATCACGACAACGCGATCCGCCAGCACCACCGCTTCGTCGACGTCGTGGGTGACGAGAACAAGCGTCGGCTTGGTATCGGCCCACAGATCAAGCAGATGATCCTGCAGATCGGCGCGCGTGAAGGCATCGAGCGCGGAGAACGGCTCATCGAGCAGCAATACTTCCGGAGACGGTACCAGTGCGCGCGCAATCGCGACCCGTTGCGCCTGCCCGCCGGACAACTCGCGTGGCCATGCGCCGGCCTTATCGGCAAGGCCGACCCGCGCGAGAGCGCGCGCAACTCGGCGTTGCCGCTCCGCGGACGGCAGATGACCGAGACCAAAGCCGATATTGTCGGCGACGCTGAGCCACGGGAGCAGCCGGGGTTCCTGAAAGATGATGCCGACCTTTTCGTTCGGCGCAGTAATCGAGACAGTGTCGAGCGTGACGGAGCCGGTCGTCGCGCGATCAAGCCCGGAGATCGCGCGCAGCAGCGTGGATTTTCCGCAGCCCGAGCCACCGATGATGGCGACGATCTCACCCGGCTGAATGCGCGCGGAGAAATTCTCCAGCGCATGGACGCCGTTCGGATAGACCTTGCCGACATGATCGAGGGCGAGCATCAGGCGCCCCCCGCATGCGTGCTGAAGGAATCCTGCCAGCGCAGGAATGGCGCTGCGATCAACTGGATCAGCCAGTCGGTGACCTTGCCGAGAATCGCGAACACAATAATGGCGGCGACGATCTGCGCGGGCTTGCCGAGTTGCTGGCCGTCGGTCAGTAGATAACCGAGCCCTTCGGATGCGCCCATGAATTCAGCGGCGACGACGAACATCCAGCCCAGACCTAGACCGGAGCGCAGCGAAATCACGTAGGCCGGCAGCACCGCCGGAAGAAGAATCCGCCGGATCATCGCAAATCCGCTAAGGCGGAAGATCCGACCGACTTCAACGATCTTGCGGTCCACGCTCATGATCGCACCGGCGACGCCGAGATAGATCGGAAAGAATACGCCGACCGCTATCAACGCCACTTTCGATGTCTCGAAAATTCCCAGCCACAGAATGAATAACGGCACCCAGGCAATCGAGGGGATGGCACGCAGCGCCTGCAAGGTCGGGTCGAGCAGCAGCCGCGCCAGCGTCCAGTATCCGCAGATCGCGCCGAAGATCGTTCCTGCCAGAACCCCAAGGCCGAAGCCCGCGCCGACGCGACTCAGCGTCGCGATGATGTGCCGGCTCAATTCACCGCTCGCGGACAGTTCGACCAGAGTCTGCCAGATGCGGCTCGGCGGAGGTACCAGCCGCCCGTTGGAGTAACCGAAACGCACGGCGAGTTCCCACGCCAGCGCGACCCCAAGCGGCAATAACAGGCCGATTGCTGGACGCACAAACCGTCGCAGACGAGCGGGAGGCGGCCCCGCCGTCTCCGCGATCCCGGCCGGTGCTGGCGTGTCGAGTGTCATGGCCATAGCAAAAACCGCTTATTCGTCCGTATTGCAAGCTGGCTTATCAGGTCGCGTTTTCCGTCGTCATGGCCGGGCTTGACCCGGCCATCCACGTCTTGAATATGGTTGCGACAAGGAAGACGTGGATGCCCGGCACAAGGCCGGGCATGACGCGAATAGATTAGCATTCGACCCAATCTCAGTTCGTCGGCAGCGGCACCTGATCGTCGATCAGCGCATCCACCGTCGCCTTCACGTCGACGCCGGGCTGGATCACGCCGGCTTGCTGAAGCGCAAGACCCGCGGCCAGAATCGACTCGCGCTGCGGCGCGCCGATGCGGTTGTGCGTGAGCTCGGTGCGCTCCTTGAGCTGCTTGTCGACCACGGTCTCCGGCAACTTGGTCACGGCGATGAACCCGCGCTTGAGTTCGTCGTAATTGGCCAGCGAATATTTGCGGGCTTCCTCGTAAACCGCGAGCACGCGCTGAACGATCTTCGGATTGTCCTTCAAAAACTGTTCACGCACGTTGAGAATGCCCCAGGTGTTGGCTTCGGGTTTGCGGAAAAACAGCTTCGCACCGTCTTCGATCTCGGCTTGCGCCATCATCGGATCGAGCCCGGCCCAGGCATCGACGTCGCCGCGGATCAGGGCGGCCTTGCCGTCGGCATGCTGCAGCAGAACCGGGGTGATGTCCTTGTCGGTCAGGCCGGCTTCAAGCAATGCACGAACGAGGAAGATGTGCGGGTCGGTGCCACGTGTCACGGCAACGCGTTTGCCTTTCAGGTCGCCGACCTTCGCGATCTTGGAGTCCTTGCCTGTTACCAGTGCGGTCCACTCAGGACGCGAGTAGACATAGACCGACTTGATCGGGTTGCCGTTGATCTTCGCGACCAGGGCAGCCGAACCTGCCGTCGACCCGAAGTCGATCGAGCCGGCGTTGAGAAACTCAAGCGCCTTATTGGAACCTGCCGACTGCACCCAGACAATCTTGATTCCGTCCTTCTCGAATTCCTTTTCGAGCAGGCCCTTCTCTTTCAGAATGATGGAGACTGGATTGTAGGTCGCCCAGTCGATGGCGATCTGCTTCGGCGCGTCGGCGGCAAACGCCGCGTCGGGGGCAAACACCGTGCCCAGGACAAGGGCAGCCAAGGCACGTCGTGATGGTCTGAACATCGTCGTCTCCATTTGGATGACCGGGATGAACCGCGGTCAGGACGGGTGCATTTCGAGGGAGCAGGCCGGCGATCGTCGTTATCCCCATGACTAAAAATCACTATGTTTTTCAATTACTTATTTGGTATCGTCAACGAGAAAAAAACCACCCGAATGCAGCCCATGAGAGAACCGGCTTTCAAAACTTGTGCTAAAAACAGAAAGGACGGCTCTTTCCGCCGCAATCCGCTGATGACACCGCTGCTGCCGTCCGTTATCCGAATGAAATGGACAGCGTGACGGCCAAGATCCTCCCCGATCCCGAAGTGCAATTCGATACCGTCCGTATCGCAGGCGAGATCGACGCGCTTGCGCAAAGGCATGGCGGCAAGGACGATCTGCTCCGGGCCGCAATCACCCAATTGCTGAAGGGCGAACTGGCGCTGGCGCGCGAGGCCGCGCAGGCGCAATTGCTGAAGGATCGTCACGGGCGGCGATGCGCCGAGCGGCTTTGCCTGGTTCAGGACGAGATCATCCGCATCCTGTTCAACGCCGCGACCAAGCATCTCTATCACTCGCCGACACCGTCGGACTCCGAGCGCATGGCCGTCATCGCCACCGGCGGTTACGGCCGCGGCCTGATGGCGCCAGAGTCCGACATCGATCTGCTGTTCATCCTGCCCTACAAGCAAACCGCATGGGGCGAGCAGGTCGCCGAAGCAATCCTCTATTGCCTGTGGGACATGGGACTGAAGGTCGGGCACGCCACGCGCTCGATCGATGAATCGATCCGCCAGGCGCGGGGCGACATGACCATCCGCACATCGGTGCTGGAAACCAGATTTCTGACCGGCGACCAGGCGCTCTACGATGAACTCGTCATGCGCTTCGATAAGGAGGTCGTGCAGGGCACCGCCGCCGAATTCGTGACCGCGAAGCTCGCCGAGCGCGAAGAGCGGCACCGCCGCGCAGGCCAGTCCCGCTATCTGGTCGAACCCAATGTAAAGGACGGCAAGGGCGGCCTGCGCGACCTGCATACGCTGTTCTGGATCGCCAAATACGTTTACCGCGTCAGCAACAGCGAAGATCTCGTGCAGCGCGGCGTGTTCGACGCGCAGGAGTATCGCACGTTCCGCCGCTGCGAAGATTTCCTGTGGTCCGTTCGCTGCAACATGCACTTCTACACCGGCCGTCCGGAAGAACGGCTGTCATTCGAAATGCAGCGCGAGATTGCGCAGCGGCTTGGCTACACCTCGCATCCCGGCATGCAGGATGTCGAACGCTTCATGAAGCACTATTTCCTGATCGCAAAGGAAGTCGGCGACCTCACAGCAATCCTGTGCGCCAAGCTGGAAGATCAGGAAGCCAAGCCCGCGCCGGTGCTGAGCCGGATGATGGCGAAGCTTCGCCCGGGCCGCAAACGCGGGCGCGTTCCCGGCGGCGAAGATTTCATCATCGACAACAACCGTATCAACCTTGCCGCGCCCGACGTGTTCAAGACCGATCCGGTCAACCTGATCCGCATCTTCCGCCTCGCGCAGAAAAACAATCTGGCGTTCCATCCCGACGCCATGCGCGCGGCGACGCGCTCGCTCGGCTTGATCACGCCGAAGCTTCGTGAAAACCCCGAAGCCAACAAGCTGTTCATGGAAATTCTGACCTCGAACGACGCGGAAATCGTGCTGCGGCGGATGAACGAGGCCGGTGTGCTCGGTCGCTTCATCCGCGCGTTCGGACGGATCGTGTCGATGATGCAGTTCAACATGTATCATCACTACACGGTCGACGAGCATCTGCTGCGATGCATCGGCATCCTGCAGGATATCGAGCGCGGCGGGAACGACGAGTTCGTGGTCGCCAGCGACCTGATGCGGAAAATTCATCCCGAGCACCGCGCCGTCATCTACATGACGGTGCTGCTGCACGACATCGCAAAGGGCCGCCCCGAGGATCATTCCATCGCGGGGGCCAAGGTCGCGCGGCGGCTCTGTCCGCGCTTCGGCTTCAATGCCGCCGACACCGAACTGATCGCATGGCTGATCGAGGAACACCTCACCATGTCCACGGTCGCGCAGTCCCGCGACCTGTCGGACCGCAAGACCATCGAGAATTTCGCCGCAGTCGTGCAGTCGGTCGAGCAGATGAAGCTGCTCACCATTCTGACCACGGCCGACATTCGCGGCGTCGGCCCGGGTGTCTGGAATGGTTGGAAA
Source organism: Afipia massiliensis (assembly GCF_014203115.1). Taxonomy (GTDB): domain Bacteria; phylum Pseudomonadota; class Alphaproteobacteria; order Rhizobiales; family Xanthobacteraceae; genus Afipia; species Afipia massiliensis. The sequence continues at coordinate 449,841 of NZ_JACHIJ010000004.1, forward strand.
GCCCAGCTGATCCGCACGCTTTATTACGAAACCGAACCTGTGCTGACCGGCGGCTTCTCCGAGGTCAATCGCGCCCAGCGTATTCAGGTTGCGCAAGCCGAGTTCCGGGCAGCCTTTACCGAGTGGCCTTCGAGCGAACTCGAAGCCTACATCGCGCGGCACTATCCCGCTTACTGGCTGAAGGTCGAACTGCCGCGCAAAATCCGTCATGCGCGCTTCGTCAAGGCCAGTGAAGCCGGCGGTCACAAGCTCGCGGTCAATGTCGGCTTCGATGAAGGGCGCGGCGTCACCGAACTGACGATCATGGCGCCTGATCATCCCTGGCTGCTGTCGATCATCGCCGGCGCCTGCGCCTCCGCCGGAGCCAATATCGTCGACGCGCAGATCTACACCACCACCGACGGCATCGCACTCGACACCATCGCGATTACCCGCGAATACGACCGTGACGATGATGAAGGCCGCCGCGCCACCCGCATCGGCGACACCATCGAACAGGTGCTGGAAGGCAAGCTGCGGTTGCCGGATGTGATGGCGCGGCGCACCGCCTCAAAAGCGCGACTGAAGCCGTTTGTCGTCGAGCCGGAAGTCAGCATCAACAACCAGTGGTCGGATCGTTACACCGTGATCGAGGTCTCGGGCCTCGACCGTCCGGGCCTGCTGTTTCAGCTCACCACCGCGATCTCGAAGCTCAATCTCAATATCGCTTCTGCGCATGTCGCAACCTTCGGCGAACGCGCCCGCGACGTATTTTATGTGACCGACCTGCTCGGCGCACAGATCACGGCACCGACCCGACAAGCCGCCATCAAGCGGGCCCTGATCCACCTGCTCGCCAACGGCGACGCTGCGGCCTGATTTATCTTTCTGCTCTCTGAAGACCGGCTGCACTTTGGATCACGGCCATTTGCCGCAGGCGCGATTGCGCGCGAGCCATGCAGCATTGTGCCCCGCAGCGATTATCATCGTCGCGGTTTGCATGCTATAACGTCGCCGGATTGGACATACTGGAGGTCCGCGATGTTCGAGGGTTTTGACGCCATCACCCTGGCGCGCATGCAATTCGCATTCACGGTGTCCTTCCACATCGTGTTCCCGGCCTTCTCCATCGGTCTCGCCAGCTACCTGGCTGTTCTTGAAGCACTGTGGCTATGGACCGGCCGCGAAGTCTTCATCAATCTTTTCAATTATTGGCTGAAAATTTTCGCGGTTGCCTTCGGCATGGGTGTCGTGTCCGGCATCGTGATGTCCTACCAGTTCGGCACCAACTGGTCGGTGTTCTCGGACAAGACCGGACCTATTATTGGTCCGCTGATGGCCTATGAAGTGTTGACCGCCTTCTTCCTCGAGGCGGGATTCCTTGGCGTGATGCTGTTTGGGCTGAAGCGTGTCGGCCACAAACTGCATTTCTTCGCGACGCTGATGGTCGCTGTCGGCACACTGGCATCCGCGTTCTGGATTCTTTCGGCGAATTCGTGGATGCAGACGCCTGCGGGCTTCGCGATGAACTCTCAGGGGCAGTTCGTCGCCGCCGATTGGTGGAAAGTGATCTTCAATCCATCCTTTCCCTTCCGCCTCGTGCATATGGTGCTGGCGGCCTATCTCACCACCGCCTTCGTGGTCGGCGCGGTCGGCGCCTATCACCTCCTCAAGGATTCCAGACTGGAAGGCGCGCGGGTGATGTTCTCGATGGCGATGTGGATGGCGGCCATCGTTGCCCCAATCCAGATTTTCGCCGGCGACCTGCACGGTCTCAATACGCTGGAGCATCAGCCCGCAAAGGTGATGGCGATGGAAGGCCATTACAAAAGCCATCCAAATGGCGCGCCACTGATTCTGTTCGGCCTTCCCGATCAAGCCGCCGGCGAGGTGAAATATTCGATCGAAATTCCAAAGGCGTCGTCGCTGATCCTGAAGCATTCACTCGATGCACCGCTGAAGGGCCTCGATACCGTGCCGCGTGAGAACTGGCCCAATGTTCCGATCGTGTTCTGGTCATTCCGGATTATGGTTGGCATCGGATTCCTGATGCTCGGCATCGGCCTATTGAGCCTGTGGGCTCGCTGGCGCGGCAAACTTCACGACTGGAAATTCCTGCATCGCTATGCGCTGGTCATGGGGCCTGCTGGTTTCGTCGCCGTGCTCGCGGGGTGGGTCACGACCGAGGTCGGACGGCAGCCGTTCACAGTTTACGGATTGTTGCGCACGGCGGACTCCGTGTCCCCGCTCGCGGCGCCGGCAGTGGCTTCGTCGCTGATCGCGTTCATCATCGTCTATTTCATCGTGTTCGGCATGGGCGTGATCTACATCCTGCGATTAATGCACGAACCGCCACATCACGGCGAACAAGGCCCGCGCGAGGATGTCCCGCACCGTGCCGCCGGCATCACGCCTGCACAAGCCATTCCCGTCAGCGGACAAGGGTGAACGCCATGGCCGGACTCCCTATCGACCTCCCGGTGCTCTGGGCTTTCATCATTGCCTTTGCGGTGTTCATGTACATCGTGATGGACGGCTTCGACCTCGGGCTCGGAATGTTGTTTCCGATGTTTCCGAAAAAGGAAGACCGCGACGTGATGATGAATTCCGTCGCGCCGGTCTGGGACGGCAACGAAACCTGGCTGGTGCTCGGCGGCGGCGGGTTGATGGCCGCTTTCCCGTTGGCATTTGCTGTCGTGATGCCGGCGATCTACACGCCGATCATCGCCATGCTGATCGGACTGATCTTTCGCGGCGTCGCCTTTGAATTCCGCTGGCGCACCCAAAGCGAGCGCAACCGCTGGGACGTCGCGTTTGCCGGCGGTTCACTGCTCGCGGCGCTGGCGCAAGGCGTCGCGCTCGGTGCGATCTTGCAGGGCATTCATGTCGAGGGGCGGCACTATGCCGGCGGCTGGTGGGACTGGCTGACGCCATTCAGCATTCTAACGGGCTGTGCCGTCGTCGCCGGATACGGCCTGCTCGGTGCGACCTGGCTGGTTATGAAGACCACGGGCGAACTGCGTGAGCATGCCTATCGGCTGAGCTGGTGGCTCTTGGTCGCCACGCTGATCGCCATCGTCACCGTCAGCCTCGCAACCCCATTCCTTCAGGCGGATTACTGGCGGCGCTGGTTCGAGTGGCCGAACATTCTTTTCACCGCGCCGATTCCGATTGCCGTGGCTGCGATCACGCTGCTGCTGCTGAAGAGTCTCGCCAACAAGCAGGATTACCGTCCTTTTGTTCTCTCGCTGGTGTTGTTCGCGATCACATATGCCGGCCTCGGCGTCAGCATGTTTCCCTATATCGTGCCGCAGAGCATCACCATCTGGCAGGCGGCGGCCCCTGCCAACAGCCTGAGCTTCATGCTCGTCGGAGTCGCGATTCTCGTGCCGATCATTCTGGCCTACACCGCATGGGCCTATTGGGTATTCCGCGGCAAGGTCGATCCCTCAAGCGGCTACCATTAGGGTGAGCATGACGTCGCCTCCCGAACAGCCCGGGCCGCTGTCGCGCAAGCTGCTGTGGTTCGTCGCTTTGTGGCTGCTCGGGACCGGCACCGTTGCCGTTTTCGCCTATATCCTGCGGCTCTGGATCGCTCCGCACTGACCTCCAAAGATCGCCGATTTCAGATATATTTTAAGGATTTACGACGCATGGTGACCCGCCTTGGGGCGCGTGTCACTTGCCAGCAGAGCATGGCTAAGGTTTGATGCGCGCGGGGCACGACGAAACGCGGGATTCTCGACATGAATATCATCCGTTCTCTCGCTTTGGCGGCAGTCGCGGCCGGCCTGTTGTTCGCAGCACCTCATGCGTTCGCGCAGGGGCGCGAGATGAACATCGGTGACCAGCCGGGATACATTCCGGAGGATGAGGAAATTGCGCCGGAGTTCAAGCGCACCGCGGTTTTCTTCCGGACCTCCGAACCGCCGGGCACCATCGTTATCAGTACCTCCGAGCGTTTTCTCTATCTCGTGCAGGGCAACGGCCGCGCAATCCGCTACGGCATCGGAGTCGGGCGCGAAGGCTTCCAGTGGCAGGGGTTGCAGAAGATCACCCGCAAACAGGAATGGCCGGACTGGACACCTCCGCCGGAAATGATCGCGCGCCAGCCCTACCTGCCGCGCTTCATGGCGGGCGGCCCCGGCAATCCGATGGGTGCGCGGGCGCTGTATCTCGGCGCCACAGTCTATCGCATTCACGGCACCAACCAGCCGCAGACCATCGGCAGCGCCGTTTCCTCGGGATGCTTCCGCCTGGTCAACGCCGACGTGACGGATCTCTACGATCGTATCCCCGTCGGCACCAAGGTCATCATCCGCCAGCGGCCCGAAATCTAGTTCTCCAGGCAACGCCCTTTCGTTTTCCGCACGCATACTTCAGAAGCGAGATTCATTCATGGCCATTTTTTCGCGCACCTTCGGCACCGGTCTCCTGATCGGCGCGGCTATCGCCGTCGCGATTGCGGCAGCGGCAATCACCTACGAGCGGTACGACACGCGGACCCTGAAACGCACTGTGAAACGCGATGCTGTCCTGTGCGGCGTCAATACCGGCCTGCCGGGCTTTTCGATTCCTGACGACAAGGGTAACTGGTCTGGTTTCGACGTCGATATCTGCCGCGCCGTTGCCGCCGCGATCTTCAACGACCCGAACAAGGTAAAATTCATTCCGCTCGATGCCAGCGAGCGCTTCAAGGAACTGCGCAACCGCAAGGTCGATATCCTGTCGCGCAACTCCACCTGGAGCATGTCGCGCGAGACTGAGTACGGCTTGAACTTCGCAGCCGTCGCCTATTACGATGGCGAAGGCTTCATGGTGCGCCTGTCGCGCAAGATCGATTCCGCCCTCGAACTCGACGGCAGCAAGGTCTGCGTTCAGGCCGGCACCACGACGCAGTTGAATCTTGCGGACTATTTCCGCGCCAACAACATCAAGTACCAGGAATTGAACCTCCCGAAGCTGGACGACGTCATCAAGGCCTATGATTCAGGTCAATGCGATGTGCTGACCACCGACGTGTCGCAGCTCTATGCACTGCGGTTGCGGCTGACCAAGCCTGGCGAACACGTCATCCTGCCGGATGTGATTTCGAAGGAACCGCTGGCGCCGGTGGTGCGGCAGCGCGACGACGAGTGGCTGCTGATCGTAAAATGGACGATCTACGCCATGCTCAACGCGGAAGAACTCGGCGTGACCTCGAAGAATATCGACGAGGCGCTGAAATCGAAGAAGCCGGATGTCATGCGGTTGGTCGGCACCGAGGGCGCCTATGGCGAGGAAATCGATCTGACCAAAGACTGGGCCGCGCGCATTATCCGCCATGTCGGCAATTACGGCGAAGTCTATGAGCGCAACGTCGGCACCGGCTCCAAGCTGGCGATTCCACGCGGCCTCAATCAGCTCTGGAGCGCCGGCGGTATCCAGTACGCGCCGCCGATCCGGTAACGCGCGTTATCTATCCAATGAGGATTTGTGATGGCCGGTCTTTGTCCCGGCCATTTCCGTTGAGCGCTCAGTAGCCCTTCAGCCGCGCCAGCTGCTCGGCGTGATACGCGGCATCACCGAACAGTTCCTGACACACCCGCGCGCGCTTCATGAAGAAGCCGATGTCGAACGCGTCGGTCATGCCGACGCCGCCATGCATCTGAACAGCTTCCTGCACCGCCAGCGTCGCTGTCGATCCGGCTTTTGCCTTGGCGACGGCGACCGCAGCACCCGCCTTGTCGAAATCCAAGTCCAACGTCTGCAGCGCTTTCATCACAGCGGCCTTGGTGATCTCGATTTCGGTGTAGAGATGCGCGGCGCGATGCTGCAGCGCCTGGAATTCGCCGATCAGCTTGCCGAACTGCTTGCGCTCTTTCAGATAGGTCACCGTGCGCGTGAAGGACTCTTCGCTGACGCCGACCATTTCAGACGCCACCGCCGCGCGGCCAACATTGAGAATGCCCTCGAGCAGGACCGCGCCCTGATCGACTTCACCGAGCACGCTGTCCGCCGTGACATCCATCTCGTTGAACACGATCCGCGCAGCGTTATGCGCATCGACCATCGCAGTCCGCTCGATCTCGATGCCCTTGGCCTTGGGATCGACCAGGAACAGGGTCAAACCATCGCGCTCACGCGGCTGGCCTGCGGTGCGGGCCGCAACAATCAGCAAATCAGCTGCGTGACCATCGACGACGAACGCCTTCGCGCCCTTGAGCTTGAAGCCGTTGCCGGCGCGCACGGCCTGCATCGCGGTCTTCAGAGGACGATGCTTGACACCCTCGTCCACGGCAAGCGACGCGATCAGATCGCCCTTGGCAAGCCTGGTCAGGTATTCCGATTTCTGCGCGGCGTTGCCACCGCGCGTCAGCGCGGTCGCCGCCACCACACCAGTCGACAGGAACGGCGACGGCATCAGCGTGCGGCCGATTTCCTCCATCACCACGCCAGCCTCGACGCAGCCGAGCCCGCTGCCGCCGAAGTCTTCCGGCACCAGTAAGCCAGCAAAGCCCATCTCCGCGAAGGTTTTCCAGAGATCGCGCGAGAAGCCGTTGTCGTCCTTGGCATCGCGCAGCTTGCGCAGATGCGCCACGGGCGCCTTGTCGCTGATGAGACCGCGCGCGCTGTCGCGCAGCATTGACTGTTCTTCGTTGAGGACGAGAGCCATTTGAATATCCGGTACGAGTTATCGGTTAAGGAAAGCGGCGCGACTTAACGGCTTACGCGCCGGGCAGATCGAGAATGCGCTTGGCAACGATACCGAGCATCACCTCGCTGGTGCCGCCTTCGATCGAGTTCGCCTTGGTGCGCAGCCACGACCGCGCCGCCAGTCCCTCGCGGGAGCGCTCGCTTTCCCATTCCAGCGCATCGACGCCGCCGGCCGACATCAGGAGTTCATGCCGGCGCTTGTTGAGTTCGGTGCCGTAGTATTTCAGCGCCGATGAATAAGCCGGATGGCCCTGCCCTGCTTTCGCAAGATCGACCGCGCGCTCGGATGCACAGGCCATCGCAGCCTCATCGACATCGAAGGCTGCGATCTGTCCGCGCAGCATCGGATCGTCCAGTAGCCCGTGCTCATCGACGCCGACGGAGTTCGCCGCCACCTGGCCAAGCGGCCGGCTGCCACTGCGATCTCCCAGACCGCTGATCATCGAGCGCTCGTGCTGGAGCAAGTATTTCGCGACGTCCCAGCCGCGGTTGACGGTACCGACCACATGGGACCGCGGCACGCGCACGTTGTCGAAGAAGGTTTCGCAAAACGGCGACTTGCCGGAAATCAGCAGGATCGGCTTGGTCGAAACGCCCTTCGAGGCCATGTCGAACAGAATGAAGCTGATGCCATCATGCTTCTTCGCACTGAAGTCGGTCCGCACCAGACAGAAAATCCAGTCGGCGAAATTCGCCATCGATGTCCAGATCTTCTGACCGTTGATAATGTAGTCGTCGCCGTCGATATCCGCGCGCGTTTGCAGCGAAGCCAGATCCGAACCTGCGTTCGGCTCCGAATATCCCTGACACCAGCGGATCAATCCGGCAGCGATCTTCGGCAGATGCTCGCGCTTCTGCGCCTCGGTGCCATATTTCAGCAGCGCCGGCCCTAACATCCAGATGCCGAAACTCGACAGCGGAAGCCGCGCCGAAATCGCCGCCATCTCCTGACGCAGGATTTTTGTTTCCTCGGCATCGAGGCCGCCGCCGCCGTATTCCTTCGGCCACTCGGGAACGGTCCAGCCCTTGTCGCGCATGCGCTCAAACCAGAGCCGCTGCGGTTCGGACGCGAATGTCGTGTTGCGGCCGCCCCAGAACACATCGTTCTCATTCGCCACCGGCTTGCGCATTTCGGGCGGGCAGTTGGCCGCCAGCCAGGCGCGCGTCTCACTGCGGAATTTTTCCATATCGGCCATTCGACATTCCCTCGGCTCACAAGCCGCGGCACGAGAGGCGCGGCCATTGTTGATTTTCTGGGCCGGACTGTACTGTCCGCTAGGGGGATTTCAATATCTCGCTAACGCGAAAGTCTGGCCGGGTGCAATATGGTAGCCATGCAAGACATTCCGGCCGCATCCCGGCGCAGCCACTGCGTTTAAAACAAAGGAACCGCCATGCGCCTGAGAACCCTTTCGCCTAGCGAAATGACTGCCGATCAGAAGAGCATTTACGAGGAGTCCGTTTCCAGCAAGCGCGGCACGGTGACGCCGCCGCTGCGCGCCTGGATTCATGCGCCGGAGGTGGCGCGACACGCCGGCCGGCTCGGCGCGTTCCTCCGTTACGACACCACCCTCGGGCCGCTTCTGTCAGAACTCGCAATTCTGGTGACCGCACGGCACTGGAGTGCGCAGTTCGAATGGTATGCGCACAAGAAGCTGGCGCTGGCGGCAGGGCTCGATTCTGGAATCATCGACGCCATCAACCATCGGCATGTTCCGGATTTCGACGATCCAAAAGCGCAGCTGATTTATGAGTTCAGCGAGTCGCTGCACGAAAACTGCAAAGTTCCGAAGCTGCTGTACGACAAAGCCATTGAGATGCTCGGGGAAACGGGAGTGGTCGAACTGGTCGGGCTGCTTGGCTATTACGCATTGGTGTCGATGACACTCAATACCTTCGAAGTTGAATTGCCGGAGGGCGAAACCTCCGACCTTGTGCCATGACGAACCCACCCATACATCCGTGAGAGCGATGCATCGTCGGCATCCGAAGACCTCGCATGTCCGGAGAAACCAGCATGGCAGCCACCGCATCATTCAAGCCCGTGACCGCCGGAACACGCATCGGTCACGTCCACCTCAAGGTGGCGGATCTCGACCGCGCGCTTGGCTTTTATCAGGGCGTGCTCGGATTCGAATTGATGCAGCGCTATGGCGATCAGGCTGCCTTTATTTCAGCAGGCGGCTATCATCATCACATTGGTCTGAATACCTGGCACAGCAAAGGCGGCAAGCCGCCGCCAGACGGCACCACCGGACTGTATCATACTGCGATCCTGTATCCGACACGTGCGGCGCTCGCAGATGCGCTGCACCGGGTGCTGTCCGCCGGCATCGCGCTCGACGGCGCTGCCGACCACGGCGTCAGCGAAGCACTTTACCTAAGGGATCCCGACGAAAACGGCGTCGAGCTCTATCGCGACCGCCCCGAATCCGAGTGGCCGCGAGATCCCGATGGAACACTGGCAATGTTCAACCGTCGGCTCGATGTCGAGGCGCTGCTGAGAGACCGCGAGCCCTGATCAGGCGGCCAGCGGTGCTTTTCCCCGCACCAGCACGATGACCGCGGCAATTATCTGGAGCGCCACGCAGGCATAGAAAGCCACGGCGTAACTGCCGAACGCATCGCGCAGCAGCCCCACGATCCCTGGACCGAACGCATAGGTGAACTGGCAGATCGCCGTTACCAGGCTGACCACTACGCCGAAGGCGGCTGCGCTGAACTCCCGCTGCACGATCATTGACGGCAGCGTGATCATGTTGCCGACCGAGAAACCGAACACCGCGCTGGCGGCGAACAGCGCGGCTTCGTTCCGGGTGTTGATCATAACGATCAGCGCGAGCGCCTGGCTGATCGCCGACACCGCCGCCGCCTTGCGCTGATCCATCCGGTCGACAACGAAGCCGAACAGCACACGCCCGACGACCGCCATTGCCGTCATCAACGCCACCGCAATGCTGGCGCGCTCGCGGCCGATGATCGGATCGAGAAATGAAATCTGGTGCACGATGAAGCCGACCTGCGCGATCAGAAGCATCGCGAACGGCACGGCGATGGTCCAGAACGAGAGACTGCCGAACGCCGCGCGACGCATCTGCGCGATCGACTGCACGGCGGGCGCGGGCGTCGTGGCGAACGCATCGACCGGCGGCAATGTGCGCTTGGGCGGCCGACCGACCCAAATCAAAATGGCCGGTATTGCCATGATAACGATGACCAGCGCCGCGCCGATCGAGGTCGCGGGAAAGCCGAACTTGCCGATGGCGCCGACCAGCAGCGGCACACCGAGTATGCCGCCGCAACTCGCGCCGTTCAGCGCGAGGCTGATGGCCATGCCGCGCTTCTTGTCGAACCACAGCCCAAGCGTGTTGTTGATCGCGGCGAGGCTGGTGCCAGCCCAGCCGAACGCTATCAGCGCATAGGCGACGAATAGTTGCCACGGCGACGTCACCTGCCCGACCAGCGCGGTGCCAGCGGCGATAGCGATGATCCCCATGATCAGAAGACGACGCGGCCCCAGCGTGCGGATCGCTTCACTTACGAACACGACCAGAACCGCGCTGAACAGATAGTAGCAGGTGGTCGCCGTCGAAATCAGCGACGCCGGCCAGCCATGAACTCGTTGCAACTCGGCGAGATAAACACCTTGCCCATAGAAGCCGGCTGCCCAGGCGAACGTCGCCACCAGAAAGCAGACCCCGACGATCGGCCAGCCCTCATATCGGATCGATGTCTCATCGATGATTTTCTCATCCGCAGTCGGGCCCGCGTGAGGTGCGTTCATATTCCGGCGTTTCCCTGAGGGAGCTTAGTGCTCTTCTTCTCTGCCGATTCCGGCGGCAGTTTCGCCATCTGTCAGGATGCCGATCGCGGCGTCAAGCGAGACATCGTCATCGCCCGCATGACGACCAGTCATGTCAGGAGAGGGCGCTTACGCTTTCGCCGCGTTGTAGAAGAACCGCTCTCGGAAGATCTTGTCGCCGCGCCATTCCTGCATGGCGATTTCATCGACATGGCGGGTCTTGCCGTCGAGGCCCACAAGATCGAAGTTCCAGTGAATCATGACGTGATCGCCCTCCACCACCGAGACCAGCGCCTTGGAGCGAACCTCTTTCATCTGCGCGAGAATGCCACGCTCGAACGCCACCAGCCCGTCGCGGCCAACTCGCGGGGGTGAAGTGTTCTCCTGCATGCTGGCATCTTCAGTGTAATAGCGCTCGATGGCGCCGGCGTGGTCGCCGCTTTCAACCACCGCAATGAACTCGTCAACGCGCGCGCGTGTCGGCATCTGTGTTTCCCCTTAGATTTGGCCGGAAGGAAAACACAAAAACGTGGCATAGCAAAGCGGCTGCTCGTCACTGCGAGCGAAGCGAAGCAATCCAGAGCAACGAGCGACGAACTGGATTGCTTCGTCGCTATACCCCTCGTAATGACTGCCTTACCGGCAGTGCGTGCCGCTTCGTTGGAGCCATCACGTCCAGGGCGTCACCGGCGGCACCCTATCGGTCGGCGCAGGCATGTCCACCGTCTTGAAATCCGCCGGACTGACGATTTCCAGATATTCCATGTCCGGCGAGTAATCAAACAGGTAGTGCACGATGCCGGGACGCTGATGCACCACATCGCCGGCCTTCACCAGCGTCGGCTTGTCTTCGTACATGAATTTCGCCCAGCCCTTGGTCATGATGACGATCTGAAAATCGCAATCGTGCCGATGCCAGCCTGTGCCTTCCGACGGCGGCATGTTGGCCTTCACCAGATGGCAGATGACCTGACCGCCGGTCGCATCCGCAATGCCGAGATCGCGATAGAGAAAAAAGTCGCGCAGGCCGCCGCCCACGAACTGGGTGTCTTCAGGCTTCACATGGGAGAATCTCATCACCGGGTCGTGCTTGTTCATTGCAGCCTCCACACTATCCGTTCGGCAAACCGGGAGTTCAGCGTGGCCGCGATGAGCGACCGCGCTGTCAGCTCGTTTGCATCTGCCGCAGGTCATGCGAATTTCGCGCCAGCGAACGCATCGCAAGCGGACAGCCGCTGGCGAAGTTTTACGCAGCGAAGGATGTGGCTGTTTTTGCGGGGGATTCGAAACGATGGGAATGGGCGGGCTCGCCATGCATCTCGTGCAGGGAGCGCGAGATCTGCTACTCCCGATGCAGCGTCGCTTCAGGCACGCACGCTCGCCAACGACCGGCCCAGCGATCAGGCAGTTGTGCGCGGACGTTGCCTAATATTCCACCTCAAGCTCTTCAATTTCCGCCGGCTCGAGCCGTGCGGCCTCGACCCACTCCTGCATTTCCGGAAGGCTCATCATCCGTTTTGCATAGCTTGCGAGCGCTGGGCCGATCTGGACGTCGTAGGTCAGGAATCGCGTCACCACCGGTGCATACATCGCGTCCGCCATCGACCGGTGTCCGAACAGGAAAGGACCGCCGGATTTCTCCAAGCAATCGCTCCAGATCGCGCAGACCCGGTCGATATCAGCCTGTGCACGGGACCAGATCTTAAAGCCGGGAAGGTGTCCCTTGATATTGACCGGTAGCGACGAGCGCAGCGTCGTGAAGCCTGAGTGAATCTCGCCGCAGATCGAGCGGCAATGCGCCCGCGGAATGCGCTCGGACGGCAATAACCCCGCGTCAGGTATGAGATCGTTGAGATATTCGCCGATCGCCAGCGTGTCCCACACGACTGCGCCCTCATGGCGCAGGCACGGCACCAGGATCGACGATGACAACAGCAGGATCTCCGCCCGCGCCGAGGCGTCGTCGGCCGCAGTGACAATCTCGTCGAATTCGAGCCCTGAAAACTTAGTCAGCAGCCAGCCGCGCAACGACCATGACGAGTAGTTCTTGCTGCTGATGGTCAAAGTGGCCTTGGCCATGGTCGCTCTCCTAAACGCCTGCACATCAAAGAGGCGGAACGACTTTCCCGCCCGGTCACGCCCGCGCCTGCCTGTTGAAGCGCTTGCTCCTTTTACACACAGCAAACGACATGCCAGTCCGAATGGCCGATTGACCCAGCTTTGGCGTCAAGTTTGCATGGCACAAAGCAAGGGAATGTGCCGGATGTCGCCAATGATGTACCAGACCTATCAAAACACCATGGACATGACGGCCCCGTGGCGTAGCGGGGCCTCAACGGCGCTGTCCTATCTAAAAATGCTCCCCGAGGGCTTTTCAGACAAGGTGTTCGGCCGTGTTGCGGCCACGCTCGAGCTGATGTCGCGCAGTTCGCTGACTTACAAACGGCCGGAATATGACATCAAGCCGGTCGCCGTCGGCAATCGCGAATGGCCGGTCACCGAGGAAGTGCCGTTCGCGACGCCGTTCGGCTCGTTGCTGCATTTCAAGAAGGACGGCGCGCCGGAGCAGCCGAAGGTTCTGCTGGTTGCGCCGATGTCAGGTCATTTCGCGACGCTGTTGCGCGGCACAGTACAAACGTTGTTACAGGATCACGACGTCTACATCACCGACTGGCACAACCCGCGCGACATTCCACTTAGCCAGGGCAAATTCGGTCTCGACGAATATACCGAGCACCTGATCACGTTCATGGATCAGCTTGGCCCGAAGTCTCACATGATCGCCGTGTGCCAGCCATCGGTGTCGGCGCTGGCAGCTTGCACCATCATGTCGGAAGACAATCATCGCGCCCGTCCGGCGAGCCTCACCTTGATGGCAGGACCGATCGACACCCGGATTGCGCCGACCAAAGTCAACGAATTCGCGACTTCGAAGCCGTTGAAGTGGTTCGAGGACAATCTGATCAACTATGTGCCGATGCAATGCAAAGGCGCGTTCCGCAAAGTCTATCCGGGATTCATTCAGGTCACCGCATTCGTGTCGATGAATCTCGAACGGCACGTCAAGTCGCACAAGGATCTGCTTGAGCATCTGGCGAAAGGCGAGGTGGAGAAGGCCGACACCATCAAGACCTTTTACGACGAGTATTTCGCGGTGATGGATCTGCCGGCGGATTTCTACATCGACACCATTCGCGACGTGTTTCAGGAGCACCTGCTGCCGCAGGGCAAGCTGACCTACAAGGGGCGAGCGGTGAACCCGGCCTCCATCAAGAAGATGGGCCTGATGACGGTCGAAGGCGAGAAAGACGACATCTGCTCGATCGGGCAGACGCTGGCGGCGCAGGATCTCTGCACCGGTGTGCGCGCCTACCGCAAGGTGCATCACATGCAAGCAGGCGTCGGTCACTATGGAGTCTTCAGCGGTCGGAAATGGAACAACGAAATCTATCCGCTGCTGCGGGATTTCATCCACGTCAATTCATGACGGCACCGCGGGCAGACGCTCGAAAAAAGGCCGTCTGCAAGCAGGCGGCCAGTTTGAGGAAGATGGTCGGCCGCGGAATTGCGGGCGGACCATTCTCAGACGACTCAGTTCCGCAACAATCGAATAACTTTCGATCAGCCTGAATCTAAGCCGAACGAGGACTTTGGCAAACGAGTAGTTTTCGATGTTGAAATCGAGTTTATCGATATGACCGCTGGGCATCAGTCCGCCAGCGCCTTCATCTCCTTGTAGAGATCGGATTTGCCCTCGAAGCCGATGCCCGGCAGGTCCGGCATGGTGATGTGACCGTTCTCGACGCGCACGCCGTCCGGGAAACCGCCATAGGGCTGGAACAGATCCGGATAGCTTTCATTGCCGCCAAGACCGAGTCCCGCAGCGATGTTCAGTGACATCTGGTGCCCGCCGTGCGGGATGCAGCGTGACGGCGACCAGCCGTGCGTCTTCAAAACGTCGAGGGTGCGCAGGTATTCGCAAAGCCCGTACGACAGTGCGCAATCGAACTGCAGCCAGTCACGGTCGGGCCTCATGCCTCCGTAGCGGATCAGATTGCGCGCATCCTGATGGCTGAACAGGTTTTCGCCAGTGGCCATCGGGCCGGGATAGAATTCCGCGAGCGCCGCCTGAAATTGGAAGTCGAGCGGGTCGCCGACTTCCTCGTACCAGAACAACGGATACTCGCGCAGCATCTTTGCATAGGCGATTCCGGTTTCCAGATCGAACCGTCCGTTGGCATCGACCGCAAGCTGCGCCTGGCTGCCGATCTCCTTCAGCACCGCCTCGATGCGCTCCTGGTCTTCCGCAATCGACGCGCCACCGATCTTCATCTTCACCACATTGTAGCCGCGGTCGAGATAGCCACGCATCTCGCCGCGCAGTGCCGATAGATCCTTGCCGGGATAGTAGTAACCGCCCGCCGCATAGACGAACACGCGCGGATTGGCTTCGCGCTTGTGGCGCTCGGCCAGCAAACGGAACAGCGGCTTGCCCGCAATCTTCGCCACCGCGTCCCAGATCGCCATATCGATAGTGCCAACGGCAACCGAGCGCTCGCCGTGGCCGCCGGGCTTTTCATTGGACATGAGCGTCGCCCACGCCTTGTCCGGATCGATGTTTGTGCCAGATGAATCCAGCAGCGTCTTCGGATCGGCTTCCAGCAACCGCGGCGCAAAGCGCTCGCGGATCAGCCCGCCCTGTCCGTAACGGCCGTTGGAATTGAAGCCGTAGCCGACCACGCGTTTGCCGTCGCGCACAGCATCGGTCACCACCGCGACGAGGCTCGTGGTCATCTTGGTGAAATCGATATAGGCGTTGCGGATCGGAGATGAGATCGGCTTGGTGATTTCACGAACATCGACGATGCGAACGGACATGACGCCGGTCTCCTTGCTGCTGTGGTTAGGGGGCGACCTGTGGCACGATGTGTTGTGCGGGGCCAAAAGGTTCAAGCAAATCAGGGCTGTTTTTGCAACCTTCCGGGCTTTTCCGCCCCTCATCGCGCATGGTAAAGAGCACCCGAAACCAGACCGTGGAGACACCGCCTTGCGCGCCGTGCTGCGTTCCCTGCTGATCTTGTCTGCGCTGCTGACCGCAACGCAATTCGCCGTGACTGCTGCGCAGGCCGACAAGCGCGTCGCTCTGGTGCTCGGCATTTCCGCCTATCAACATGTCGCCAAGCTGCCGAACCCATCGAACGACGCGGACGCAATGGCCGCGCTGTTCCGGAAATCCGGCTTCGATGTGGTTGAAACCAAGCGCGACGTCGGCATCGCCGATCTGCGCCGCGCGGTCGGCGATTTCTCGGACAAGGCGCAGGACGCCGATGTCGCCGTGGTGTTTTTCGCCGGTCACGGCATCGAGGTCGACGGCACCAACTATCTCGTGCCGGCGGATGCGAAACTGGCGCGCGATTTCGATATCGAGGATGAAGCACTGTCACTCGACCGGCTGCTGAAGGCGATCGAACCCGCCAAGCGCTTGCGCCTGATCATGCTGGATGCCTGCCGCGACAATCCCTTCGCCAAGACCATGAAGCGCACGGTAGCCTCGCGTTCGGTCGGACGCGGCCTTGCCAAGATCGAGCCTATGGTATCGGACACGCTGATCGCGTTCGCCGCGAAGGCCGGCTCTGTGGCGCTCGATGGCGACACCAGCAACAGCCCCTTCACCACCGCATTGCTTGAGCACATCGCAACACCAGGTGTCGATCTTCGCATCGCGTTCGGGCGCGTCCGTGACTCGGTGCTGTCCACCACCGCCCGCAAGCAGGAGCCCTATGTCTATGGCTCGCTCGGCGGCAATACCGTTGCAATCGTCGATACGCCGGCAGTGGCCAAGGCCGATACAAAGACCGAGGCCAAGCCGGCCGCAGCACAGGTCGCATCGACCGATCTGGGCGCATCCGTGGCGGCACGGGCTCCGGCGGCCTCGCCTGCACCGTCGCCATCATCCAACGAGATCGCGGAGGCATGGCGCGCGGTTTCCACAACAACAAGCCCCACAGTACTCGACGCTTTTGTGCGCCGCTTCGGCGACAGCATCTATGGCGATCTCGCCCGCGCACGTCTGCAGGATATGAAAGCGCAGGACACGAAAGTCGCCGCCGCGAAGCCTGACGAGCGCTCGTTGCATCCCGCACAGAAAGCGATGGCGCCTGCATCTTCCACCGCCACCGCTGCGGCGCCCCCAGTGACCAGCGCCGCGACGACCTCGGCAGCGAACGGTTATCTCGGATGCTTCAAGGACGAGAGCAAGCGCGACCTCGACGGCCACACCTTCTACGACGGAAAAATGACCACGCAACTGTGTGTCAGCACATGCCGCGACAAGGGCTTCAGTCATGCCGGCACGCAGTATGGCGGGCATTGTTTCTGCGGCAACAAATTCGGCAAGTTCGGTCCAGCTGACAACTGCAACGCCAAGTGCACCGGCAACCGCGACGAGACATGCGGCGGCACCTGGGCCAATGCGATTTACAAAACCAACTGAGGGGTTGAACTAACGCCGACACCCTTGCTGGTCGCCGCTGCCGTGAACAACCGACGGCGCTATTCGCAGAACCGTTTGCCGTTGGTGTAAAAACAAAATGGCGAGCTGTCCGTGGCGGGCGTGATTTCCTTAGCGATGTTCTTCCGATTCCAGATCGCCGCCCGCTGATATTTGGAGAGGCGCGGAGCAGGCGCCGTACAGCGGCTGCTGAGTTTTTCGTCCGTGACCGCGACCCAGATGGCTTTGGTACCATCCAGCGTGCAGGTCTGCATCATGGCCTTCTGCACGCAGACGGTTGCGCCTTCGCTGTAATTCTCGCTGTTGTAAACACACAGAACCGGAGCCGGCTTTGACTCGACCGTGACGTTTTGTGCGGCTGGAGTTTTTTGCTCAGCCGGAGGCTTCTGCTCCGGCGGAGTTTGTGCGGCCGCGGGCAGACCAAGCAGCAGAAGCAGACATGGTGCGAGGATGCGGATCATTGTCTATCTTTAGCGCGGGCCGAGACCTTCAAGAAGGCGGCGGCGCAAAAATGCTTAAGAAAAACCGGCCTCAAATTCTATCAGTTGAGAGGTTGCCGCGATATCCGGCCCGGCAAAATGCCGGACCGAATGCCGAGGTTCAGTATTACTTGGTCAGCGGGCAGCCGCTTTCCTTGGCGGTCGGGAACGCCTTGTCGCCGGGCACCACCGCAAGCTGCTTGTAATAGTCCCATGGCTTCTTCGACTCGGACGGCTTCTTGACCTCGAACAGATAAAGGTCGTGAACCATGCGGCCGTTTTCGAGAACCTTGCCGCCCTGCGCGAAGTCGTCGTCGACCGGCAGTTCCTTCAGCTTCTTGGCCACCGCCTCGGTGTCCTTGGTCCCTGCGGCCTTGACGGCCTTCAGGTACTGCAAGGTCGCCGAGTACGTTCCGGCCTGGATCATGTTCGGCATGCGGCCGGTGCGCTTGAAGAAGCGTTCGCCGAGATTGCGCGACCGGTCATTGACATCCCAGTAATAGCCTTCAGTCAGAACGAGGCCCTGCGCGGCTTCGAGACCGAGCCCATGAACCTCAGCCGCCGTCAGAAGAAGGCCGGCAAGTTTCTGGCCGCCCTTGACGATGCCGAATTCCGCCGCCTGCTTGATCGAGTTCGTGGTATCGAGCCCGGCGTTGGCAAGACCGATGATCTTCGCTTTCGAGCTTTGCGCCTGCAGCAGGAACGAGGAGAAGTCCGCGGTGTTCAGCGGAATGCGAACCGCGCCCAGCACCTTGCCGCCCTGTTGCGTGACGAAATCGCCGGTGTCCTTTTCGAGCGCATGGCCGAACGCGTAATCTGCCGTCATGAAGAACCAGGAATCGCCGCCGGCTTTCACCAGTGCGCCACCAGTGCCGAAAGCAAGCGCACGAGTGTCGTAGGCCCAGTGGAAACCATAAGGCTGACACGCATCGCCGCTCAGGCGCGACGTCGCAGCGCCGACCACAATGTCGATCTTCTTCATCTGCTTTGAGAGATCATGGACCGCGAGCGCGACCGACGACGTGGTCAGCTCGGTGATCATGTCGACGTTTTCGACTTCATACCAGCGGCGCGCGATGCTGACGCCGAGGTCCGGCTTGTTCTGGTGATCGGCGGAGATCACCTCGATCTTCTGACCGAGAACGGTGCCGCCGAAATCTTCGACAGCCATCTTGGCTGCTTCAAAGGACCACTTGCCGCCGTAGTCGGCATAGACGCCTGACTGATCGTTGAGAATGCCAATCTTGACGCCCTGCTGCGCGGAGACCGGCAGTGCCGTCGTCAGGCTGAACGCCGCGACCGCTGCGGCCAGAAACTTCGATGTCATATTGCGCTCCCAGTTATTCTTGTTTGAGACGCCTTTATAGCGGGATCGCGCTTGGGCGGGGCATTGAACTTTCGCATTGAAGCGGCGCAGTTATTGCAAGTTAATATTGCGGCGCACAAGAATCCTCGGCGCTGCCGCGGCGTCTCCGAGCAATCACAATACTAGCGCGGCCGGTATCGTCCCGCAGAAAGCCTTCGGAACCGCACACCCTTTCCGTCGGCGAGGCGCGTGGCCTCGTAACCACCATCGCGGATGGCGTCGCGCTGCGGCCGTGCGTTCTCGGGGTTGCGCTCCTTCTCCCACCACGACGCTCGTTGTGACGCACGCGGCAGCGCAAAGCCAAGAATGTCTTCGATCTCCTCAAGGCTCAGGATAAATTCAACCTTGGTCTGATGTGAGAGATGCTCACGAAGCGGATCGTAATCGCTCAATCCGGCGCTCCATTGTGTTGTCAACCTGCGTGCGAGCCGATAGGTACGTCGCATCGTCTCTCTTGAACAGAGTTTTCCGTGAATCTGTTTATCTTCGGCCTCGGGTTTAGCGGCAAAACCATTGCCGATCGCCGCACGACCCGTGGCGACCGCGTCAACGGAACCGTGCGCACACGGGACAAAGCACAGGCTTTGGCGGCTGCAGGCCTGTCAGCACGCGTGTTCGGCCCGGACGGGCGCGACAGCGCCATCGACGCCGACCTCACGAACAGCGATGCGTTGCTGATCTCGGTGCCGCCTGGCCTCGGCGGGGATCCAGTGCTTGCTACTTACGCCAGGCAGATCGCTGCCGCGCCCAATCTGAGCTGGATCGGCTATCTCTCGACCATCGGTGTTTACGGCGATCATCAAGGTGCGTGGGTCGATGAGCAAACCTCGGCCACTCCGACCAATATTCGCTCACACGAACGCGCCGATGCCGAACAGGCGTGGCTTGCCTTCGGCGCCGCGAACAACATTGCCGTTCATGTTTTCCGGCTCGCCGGAATCTATGGTCCGGGTCAGAGCCAGCTCGCGCAACTGGCGCGCGGAACAGCGCGGCGCATCATCAAGCCGGGTCAGGTGTTCAACCGCATCCATGTCGAGGACATCGCACGCGTGGTGGACGCTTCGCTCGAACGGCCGCGCGCAGGCGCGATCTATAACGTCACCGACAACGAGCCCGCACCGCCGCAGGACGTGGTGACTTTCGCCGCGTCGCTCTGCGGTGTCGCAGCGCCGCCTGAGATCAGTCTTGAAGACGCTGGCCTTACCGAGATGGGCCGTTCGTTTTACGCCGAGAGCAAACGCGTACGGAATGACCTGCTGCGCAACGAACTTGGCGTCATGCTGGCCTATCCCACCTACCGCGAGGGCCTCAAGGCCCTGCGCGATGCTGGTGAAGGGCCGCGCTAACGCCCTTACGCCGCGGTATCGACCTTGGCGGCACGGATCGCATCCCAGATTTTCACCGGCGTCAGCGGCGTCTGCAGGGACTTGATTCCAAGCTCGCTCAACGCATCCATCACGCCGTTGACCACGCAAGGCGGACCGCCGATCGCGCCGGATTCGCCGCAACCCTTTGCACCCAGCGGATTGGTCACGCACGGCGCCGAATCGTCGAGAGTGACTTCCATATGCGGCATGTCGCTGGCGCGTGGAATGCAGTAGTCCTGATAACTCGCGGTGAGCAACTGCCCAGAGGAATCGTAAACCACGCCTTCATAAAGCGCCTGCCCGATTCCCTGCGCCACGCCGCCGTGCACCTGACCGGTCACGAGCATCGGATTGATGGCAACACCAACATCGTCCACCGTGGTGTAGCGAACCACGCGGGTCACGCCGGTGTCCGGATCGATCTCGACTTCGCAGATATGCGTGCCGTTCGGCCAGGTTGGGCCGTCCACATCACCCTGACTGTCGACGGTGAGACGCGCATCCTTCTCGCCCTTCGCCAGATCGAACAGGCTGACGCGCCGATCTGTACCAACCACCGTCAGGACGCCATCGCCATACTCGATGTCGCCGACCGAGGCTTCGAGCGCGTGCGAGGCCTTTTCGCGCGCCTTCTGAATCAGATCGCCTGCCGACACCACCGCCGCCGTGCCGCCCACGAACAGCGACCGCGAACCGACGCTGCCGCCACCTGTCGCCAAATCCGTGTCGCCTTGAATCACGTCGATACGGTCGACCGGGATGCCGAGCGCGGCAGCGACCATCTGCGAGTAGCTGGTCTGAAGTCCTTGCCCCATCGCCTGCGTGCCTGACTGCAGCACCACACGGCCTTCGGCTGTGGCATGCAGCGTGACCTTCTCCGTATGGACGCGGCCGCCGGTCCATTCGATGTAGCTGGTGAGGCCGCGTCCGTAGAGCAGGCCCTTTTTCTTCGCGGCCTTTTTGCGGGCGGCAAAACCATCCCAGTCCGCCAGTTTCGAGGCGCGTTCAAGCATGTGTGCGAAAGCGCCGCTATCGTAAACCTGACCGACGGCGTTGGTGTAGGGAATCTGCGCGGGCTTGATGTAGTTGACCTTGCGAATCTGGCGTGGGTCCATCCCGATCTGGCGTGCAGCGGCATCCATCAGCCGCTCGACGATAAAGACGGCTTCCGGCCGCCCGGCACCGCGATACGGCCCGGTCGGTGCGGTGTTGGTCAACACCGCCTTGATGTCGAAGTGAATCAACGGCAGATCGTAAACGCCGGTCGCCACGAACGGTCCCAGCACCAGCGGAATGATCACGCCGGCGCCGGTGAGGTACGCGCCGGTGCCGCCCAGCGAGCGGACGCGGAACGCCAGCACGCGGCCCTTTTCATCGAGCGCGAATTCGCCGGTCGATGTGAGATCGCGGCCATGCGATCCGCCAATGAAATCGTCGATGCGGTCGCCGCGCCAGCGCACCGCGCGCTTTAGCTTGGTGGCTGCGTAGGCAACGATGCCGTCTTCGGGATAGAGATTGACCTTGTGACCGAAGCCGCCGCCGATATCGCCAACCAGCACGTGAACGCTGTCTTTCGGACGCTTCAGCACAACATCCGCAAGAATGTCGCGCGTCGCTGTCGGGGTCTGGCTCTGGACATGCAGCGTAAGGCGGCCGGTTTTCCTGTCGACTTCCGCCAGGGTGCTGCGCGGCTCCATTGCGGACGGCACCAGGCGCTGGCTGGTGATATCGAGTGAGACAACATGCTTTGCCCTGGCGAAGGCAGCCTCCGTCGCCGCCGCATCGCCATAGTTCATCGCCGCGGCGATATTGTCCGGCGCGTCGGGCCAGACGGCCGGCGCGCCGGGCGCCAGTGCCTCCGCCGGACTGACGGCCGCAGGCAGAACCTCATAGTCGACAGCGATCGCCTCGGCTGCCGTCTGGGCATCGGCCCGCGAAGAGGCGAGCACGGCGGCGACCGGCTCGCCGGCGAAGCGGACAATATCATGCGCCAGCAACCGGCGCGGCGGCGCGGCCATCGGCGAGCCGTCCGGCCGCTTGAAGATCGGCAAGGTTGGAATAGTGCCGATATCGTCCGCAACCAGATCAGCTCCGGTATAGACGGCTGCGACTCCCGCCATTGCCAGCGCGGCGCTGGTGTCGACCGCCGTGATTTTTGCGTGGGCGTGCGGTGAGCGCAGCACGTAAAGCCACAATGCGCCGTCCTGCGGCTTATCGTCGATGAAATGTCCCTGCCCTGTGAGAA
Source organism: Afipia massiliensis (assembly GCF_014203115.1). GTDB lineage: Bacteria > Pseudomonadota > Alphaproteobacteria > Rhizobiales > Xanthobacteraceae > Afipia > Afipia massiliensis. The sequence continues at coordinate 472,286 of NZ_JACHIJ010000004.1, forward strand.
GCCGCTGATCCTCAAGACGCTTGACGGATTGTCCCGCGCCGAAGCGCAGATTGGCGGGCAGAATGTTCATGAAGATTCCTTCGAAGTGGTGACCTGGCACCGGAGCGGCGGCAATCCCCATCGCTTCCAAATGCCGGTTCCGCATAGCACAATCATGCGCTCGGAGTTGAGTCCGCGAATTGGTTTGCCGCCATGCGCTGGAATCGGGGCTTCCAAGCCCCCGCGACCCCGTCCCGACCTTGCATGTCCGGCAGCGCCGATTAAGGTCGCAGCGATGAACGAGATGCTCCGCGCCAAGTCCGTACCGCTCCGGGTCGCAGCAACAGCGTGCCCGCATGATTGCCCCTCGACCTGTGCCCTGGAAGTCGATGTGCTCGACGAGCGCACCATCGGCCGCGTGCGCGGCGCTCGGGACAACGGCTATACCGCCGGCGTGATCTGCGCCAAGGTCGCCCGCTACGCCGAGCGCATCCATCACCCCGACCGCCTGACCCAGCCGCTGATTCGCACCGGCCCCAAGGGCTCCGGCACTTTTGCGCCGATCTCGTGGGATAATGCGCTTGATCTGGTCGCGGAGAAATTCCGCGAGGCCGAGGCCCGCCATGGTAGCGAGGCGGTGTGGCCCTATCAGTACGCGGGGACCATGGGTCTGGTGATGCGCGATGGCATCCATCGCCTGCGCCATGCCAAGAAGTATTCCGGATTCCATTCGACCATCTGCGTCAATCCGGCATGGACCGGCTTCATCGCGGGCACCGGCCTGCTCGCGGGCCCCGACCCGCGCGAAATGGCGAAGTCCGATTGCGTGGTGATCTGGGGGACCAATGCGGTCAGCACCCAGGTCAACGTCATGACCCACGCAACGCGCGCGCGGAAGGAACGTGGCGCGAAAATCGTCGCGGTGGACGTCTACATGAACGGCACCATGGAGCAGGCGGACCTCGCCGTGCTGGTGCGGCCGGGTACTGACGGCGCGCTCGCCTGCGCCGTGATGCACTGCCTGTTCCGCGATGGCAAAGCGGACCGGGATTTCCTGACGCAGTTCACCGATGCGCCGCACGAGTTGGAGCAGCATCTGCGTAGCCGAGATCCGGAATGGGCTTCGAAGATCACAGGCTGTCCGGTCGAGACCATCGAAGAGTTCGCTGCCCTGGTGGGCAACACGCCGCGCACATACTTCCGGCTCGGCTATGGCTTCTCGCGGTCGCGCAACGGCGCCGCGAACATGCATGCGGCGAGTTGTATCGCGGCGGTGACGGGCGCATGGCGCCATGAAGGCGGCGGCGCGTTCCACAACAACGGCGCGATCTATCATTGGGACCGCACTCTTATCGAGGGGCTCGACGCGGTGGACCCGTCGGTCCGCTCGCTCGATCAATCGCGCATCGGCGCGATCCTGTGCGGCGACGCCGATGCGCTGATGGGTGGCCCGCCGGTAACGGCGATGCTGATCCAGAACACAAATCCGGTTTCGGTCGCCCCGGACCAGACCCGCGTCAAGCAAGGGTTCGCGCGCGAGGATCTGTTCGTGTGCATCCATGAGCAGTTCATGACCGAGACGGCGAAGGCGGCCGATCTCGTGCTGCCGGCCACGATGTTCATGGAGCATGACGACGTTTATCAAGGCGGCGGACATCAATACATCATTGCGGGCCCCAAACTGATCGAGCCGCCGGGCGAATGTCGTTCCAACCATGACGTGATTGTCGGCCTCGCCAGGCGCCTCGGCGCCGAACATCGCGGCTTCGACATGACGCCGCGCGAGATCATCGACTGGACGCTGCAAAAATCCGGCTGGGGCACGCTGGAAAATCTTGAGCGCGAGCGCTGGATCGACTGCCAGCCGGATTTCGACACCGCGCATTACAGCAAGGGCTTCGCGTGGCCGGATGGCAAATTCCGCTTCAAACCCGATTGGCTAACAGTGCCGTTTCGCTGCCCATGGCATTCCGGACCAGTCGAAGGACTGCCGGAATTGCCCGACCACTGGACCGTGATCGAGGAAGCCGACGACCAGCATCATTTCCGTCTGGCGACATCGCCCGCGCGCAACTTCCTCAACACCACCTTCAACGAGACACCCACCTCGCTTGGCCGCGAGCAGCGGCCGATGGTGATGATCCATCCTGACGACGCAGCGGAGCTATCGATTGCAGACGGCAGCAAGGTGGTCCTCGGCAATCAGCGCGGCGAAGTGCGCATTCATGCCAAGGTCTTCGAAGGCGTTCGGCGTGGTGTGCTGATCGCGGAGTCGATCTGGCCGAATGACGCGTATGAAGACGGCCGCGGTATCAACACGCTGACGGGCGCAGATCCGATCGCGCCCTATGGCGGCGCGGCGTTCCACGACAACCGAGTCTGGATCAAACCTGCCGCTTAAATAAACCCGGCTCGTCGTTACATCCAGCTTCGGATCAGCATATAGATCGCGACACAGGAAATCACGCCGACAAAGGCGTCGTTGAGGAGCGTCCGCTTGTCTGCCAGCAAATGCGCGGACTTCACGCCCGCGAATCCGCCGACCAGACCCCCGGCGATAAAGACTGCGGTCAGCGGCCAATCCACCAGACCGGAGAAAGCATAGCTCGTCGCCGTGGTGAGGCCGAAGGCCAGCACGGCCACCAGTGAGGAACTCACCGCATAAACCAGAGGCATGTCGGTCGCGAAGACGAGTGCGGGCACAATCAGGAAGCCGCCGCCGATGCCGAAGAAGCCGGAGAGCATTCCGGTCGCAAGCCCGAGACCGGCGAGCACCGGCGCATTGGCTTTGCTCAGCCGCACAAACTGGTTGCCGCTGTGATCGCGACGCCGTCGCATCAGGACGGCGACCACCAGCATCAGAATCGCAAACATCATCAACAGACGCTGCCCATCGACCATCTTGCCGACCAGAGAGCCCAGAAATGCTCCGATGATCCCGGCACCCGCGAGCACCGCCGCGCAGTCCCACTTCACCATTCCCGAACGCGCGTGGATAATGAGGTTGAACGCTGCGCTCGCCGCAACGGCCAGCGAGCTTGTGCCGATCGCCACATGCGCGTTCGGCACGCCGACCAGATAGACCATCAAGGGGACTGCGAGAATCGAACCGCCGCCGCCGACGAGACCCAGCGAAAAGCCGACAAGCGAGCCCGATGCCGCTCCGAGCAAGCCTTGCGCCAAGGACATCATGGAAAGAACATCATGCTGCTCGCCCCCGCCAGCGGTTCGTTCCGCCGTGCTGTTTCCGTTCAGTCGGGACAGCATGACACGATTTCAGCGCAGGAACACCGGCAACGGCAGAATTCAGCAGCTTTCAACAGGTCTGCAAGGTTGCGTTAACGCTTGGACGAGCAACCGCCCGTTATGCGGACGGGCGATTTTCCCAATACGGATCGCGCAGCTTTCGCTTGAAGATCTTGCCGCTGGCCTCGCGCGGGAGCGCGTCGAGGAAGTTGATCTCTTTCGGCACTTTGAAGTTCGCCAGCCGCTTGCGCAGATAGTCCTGCACATCCTTCGGGGTTAAACGGACACCAATCTCCTGCTCGATACAGGCGCACAGCCGTTCACCGAACTCCTCGTCCGGGATGCCGAACACCGCGCAGTCGCGCACGCCGTCCATGCCGATCAAGGTATTTTCGATTTCCGCGGGGTAGATGTTGACACCGCCCGAAATCACCATGTCGCGTTTGCGGTCACACAGGAACAGATAGCCGTCCTCGTCGAGGTAACCGACGTCGCCGACGCTGATCAGGCCTTCCCGGCCGGCTTCTTCACGCGCACCCGCTTTGCGGTGATAATCAAAATCCGGGATCGCGGTTTGCCGCATGAAGATCTCGCCGATCTCGTTCACGCCGCAGGGCTCACCGTTCGGGCCGAAAATCTTGACGATGCCGCCTTCGATGGCGCGCCCGACCGTGCCGGGTTTCGCCAGCGCCTCCTGCGCCGAATGCCAGATTGGAATTCCGGTTTCGGTCGAGCCGAAATACTCGTGGACGACTGGCCCCCACCATTCGATCATCGCCCGCTTCACCGGCGCCGGACACGGCGCGGCGCCGTGCACCACGAAGCGCAGCGACGACAGGTCGTAGCGCGTCTTCACCTCGTCGGGCAGCCGCAACAGGCGCACAAACATCGTCGGCACCATGTGCATGTGCGTGACCTTGTGCTGCTCGATCATCTGCAACAGATCCTCGGGATCGAAGCGCGGCTCCAGCACGATGGTGCAGTCATGGCGGAACGCCAGCATGCCATAGGAATTCGGCGCCGAATGATACATCGGCCCGTTCATCAGAATGATCTGATCCTCATTCGGCTTCACGCCATAGGTAATGGCACTCACCCGTTCGGCGATAGCTATTTGCTCGGGTTGCATCGGCAGACGCCGGACACCCTTTGGCCGGCCCGTAGTACCGGAGGTATAGAACATCGGCGATGCCCGGCCCGGCGCGTCCTTGGATGGTGCATGGCTGTCGCGCCACGTATCCCAATCCACAAAGCCATCGGGCACACGCGCCAACTCAGGAGAAACACTGAACACGTCCGCGATTTCCGGTGGCGTCGCCACCACCAGCAGCGGCAACCGCTTCGGCAAGCCATCCCTGACCTGGGGCAACAGGTCGGCGTGGCAGACCAGCGCATGGGCGCCGCTGTCGGCCAGAATATAGGCAACCTCTTCGGCCTTAAGGTGCCAGTTGATCGGCACCACTGGCGAGCCGAGCATCGCTGCTGCCGATGAGGCTTCGAAGAAAGCGAAATCGTTGCGCAGCATCAAGCCCACGGGCGCACCATCGCGAACGCCGAGCGTCCTGAAGCCATTCGCCGCGCGCGCGATGCGCTCTTGAATCTCGGGAGTGCTGATCTGGCGATCGCCGCTGATGATCATCGTGTCGTTCCGGTTGGAAAAGGACGAGAACGGGCGCACCGCATCCGCGGCGCGCCCGCTATGGCTTTACTGATCGTCGAGAACCTTGCCGAACCCGACCCAGCTCTTGCCGTCGAAGCGACGCAGCAGCAACTGCTGGAACGGCAGGTAATCGTCCGGACCGGTAGTGATCGTGATGCCAGGCAACAGCAACGGCAACTGAAGGTCCTTCAGCGACGCAGCCTGACGCTTGATATTCTCGGCACTGAAATCGTCCTTGCACGCCTTGAGAACCGCGACCATCAGCTGGGCGTAGTTATATCCGGCGGCATAGTTGGAATTGTTGAGATCTGCATTCGGCATGTACTGCTTCATGAACGCGAAGTAGTCCTTCACGCCCGGATCGTTCGCCCACTGAACGTCCTGGACGTCCTTCTGGTTGCTGGACGAGATCATGCCGACGGCATTCTCGAGACCGGCCGGCGCCAGAAACGAGATCGACGCCGCCGAGGTTGGCAGGAAGGTCAGTTCGGGCTTCCAGCCCAGTTCCGCAATCCCCTTGATCAGCTGCGACGTGAATTTCCCAAGCACCACACCGAACAGCACGTCAGCCCCGGAAGCCTTCAAGCTCGCGAGCTGCGAGCTGATGGTCGGCGCGCTGGTTTCATAGCTGACCTCTGAGACGATCATCGTGGCAGCCTTGGCGCCGAGCGCGCGCTTGAAGCCGTTGACGTAGTCGCGGCCGAAATCATCGTTCTGCGCAAGGATTGCGATCTTCGCATTCGGCTTGGTTTGCAGAATGTACTTGGCGTAAATGACGCCCTCGGACTCGTAGGCCGCCATGCCTGGCATCGTGTACGGGAAGCCCTTCGGATCGGCCCACTTGGTCGCACCGCTGAGGACGAAGAGCTGAGGGATCTTCTTGCCGTTGAGATAGCGATGCACGGCGTTATTGGTCGCGGTGCCGAGCGAGCCGAACATCACCTGCACCTCGTCCTGCTCGACGAGTTTGCGCGTGTGCTCGACGGTCTTCGGGGGTGAATAGGCGTCATCCATACTGATGAACTTCACCTTGCGCCCGTTAATGCCGCCCTCGGCATTGACCTTCTCGAAATACGCTTCCTGCACACGGCCGATAGTGCCGAAGCCCGACAGCGGCCCGCTGTAAGGCAAGGTCTGTCCGATGCGGATTTCACCCTTTGCATCCGCCAGCGCTTGCGTCACTCCGCAAGCGGTGAGCGTCATCAACGCAATCGCGCGCAATGGTCCGGCTCTCATGATTCTCTCCCTGGGTTGATTGATATTATCGGACCGCGCTTATGCGCGTCCCGCCACTCGTTCAGGCGCTCGCGCGCCTTGCGAAATCGCCACTGGCTTCAGCAAATTCCGCCTTCAGGCGCTCGACCAGTTCCGCCACCGGCGGCACGTCGGTGATCTGGCCGATGCCCTGCCCCGAGCCCCAGATGTCGCGCCAGGCCTTGACCTTCATGTTGCCGCCCGAGCCGAAGTTCATCTTGGTCTTGTCGGCAACCGGCAAATTGTCGGGATCGAGGCCCGCGGCCGCAATCGACGGGCCGAGATAGTTGCCGTGAACGCCGGTGAACAGGTTGGTGTAGACCGTGTCATGGGCCGCGTAGTCGGTCAGCGCCTTCTTGTAGGCCTCGTCGGCATTGGCCTCGACAGTGGCGATAAAGCGCGTGCCCATGTAGGCCATGTCGGCACCGAGCGCGAGCGCGGATGCAATGCCCCAGCCGTCAGAGATTGCGCCCGACAGCAGGATGGTGCCCTTGAACCATTGCTTCACTTCACGCACCAGCGCGAAGGGCGACAGCGTTCCGGCATGACCGCCCGCGCCGGCGCAGACCAGAATGAGGCCATCAACACCCTGCTCGGCCGCCTTGCGGGCATGCTTCACATTGATCACGTCGTGGAACACGACGCCGCCATAGGAATGCGCTGCATCGACAATCTCGGACGGCGGACGCAGCGAAGTGATGATGATCGGAACCTTGTGCTTCACGCAGGTTTCCATGTCTTTCATCAGGCGATCGTTGGAGGCGTGGCAGATCTGATTGACCGCGTAGGGCGCGACCTTCTTGTGCGGGTTCAGCGCCTGGTATTCGCCGAGTTCGTCCTCGATCTGCGTCAACCATTCACCGAGCTTCTCGACCGGCCGCGCGTTCAACGCCGGGAACGAACCGACGATGCCGGCCTTGCATTGCGCGATGACAAGTTCGGGACCCGACACGATAAAGAGCGGCGACCCGAGAACGGGCAGTTCAAGCGTACCGGTGAGAGAAGCTGGAAGCGGCATCAGATTTTCCTGCGTTGAATGTGAGCGACGATAACATCTTGACCCGCCCCCCCTATCTCCAATATTGAACACTTGTTGTATCAGGATTGAACAGAAATGGATTGGGACCTTTGCAGAACTTTCATTGCCGTTGCGGAATCCGGCAGCTATCTCGGCGCCGCGCGACGGCTACGCTCGAGCCATCCAACTGTTGGACGCGAAATCGCCGCGCTGGAAGCCCAACTCGGGACCAAACTGTTCGTTCGCTCCAATGACGGACTGGTGCTGACGGCGCAGGGCCGCCGCTTCCGCGAACACGCCGATATGATGGAGGCCGCCGCGTTGCGAGCCGAAGCCGCAGTGTCCGCCACGGGCACGAAAGCGCGAGGGCTGGTCAAGTTCTCGATCGGTCCGACGCTGGCCGCCTATTGGCTGATGCCGCATATGGCGTCATTCATCGAGACCCATCCCGACGTTCAGATCGAGTTCGTCACCCACCCGTTTCCGGTCAGCGTGCGCAAGCGCGAGGCGGACATCGTGTTGCGCATCTATCAAAGCGGCGACGAAAATCTCGTTGGCCGCAAGATCGCGCGCCTCGGCGTCGGCTTCTACGCTTCGCGCGACTATGCCGCTCGCCGTCCGCTGCCCGCGCACCGCGACGACTGGAAGCACCACAATATCGTCGGCTTCGCGGACCGGGCCTCGAACGCCGAACTCGGACGCTGGAGCGATCATGTCGCGCGGCAGGCCTCCGTGGTGATGCGCTGCTCATCGCAGGCCGACATGCTGGCTGCCGTCCGCGCCGGAATCGGCATTTGCGCCATGTCCTGCATCGTCGGTGATGCGCATGATGACCTGATCCGCGTCGCGCCGCAAAAGCTGGCCGGCATTTCCGACATCTGGCTGCTGGCGCATCCAGACCTGATTGACCTGCCGCCGGTCCGCGCCGTGATCAATTTCGTCACGCAACGCTCCCGCGCCGATCGCGAGATTCTCAGCGGCGCCACCAAGGCGTGAAGCGCGCCGCCCCCGCGTGACGACGAAACGTCCGCAAGTCAATTACTTATATTTGAGCCGCCGCATTGCCTGCGGGCTTCAATCCAGCGCAAAGTGTGCCTCTGCCGCCAACGTGCGGCTACAGCACGCGTTCACAAGCAAGAATGTAAATTGTCACGGGAGATCACAATGGGTTTCGAGGGACTTCAGCTTCGCTCCTTGATCAAGAAGAGCGGCGAACTCGAACTGTCGCTGGCCAAGGTCAAAATTCCCGAACCGGCTGCCGACGAAGTCATCGTCCGCGTCGAGGGCTCTCCGATCAACCCCTCCGATCTCGGCCTCCTTCTGGGTGCGGCCGACATGACGACCGCGAAATCGTCCGGCACCGGCGATAGCATCGTTGTGACCGCAGCGGTCCCGGAGCCGTTGATGCGAGCGATGGCGGGCCGCCTCGATGAATCGATGCCAGTCGGAAATGAAGGCGCCGGTGTTGTCGTCGCAGCAGGAAGCTCCAGCAGAGCCCAGTCCATGATGGGCAAGATGGTCGCCATGATCGGCGGCGCCATGTATGCGCAGTACCGCTGCATCAAGGCCGCCGACTGCCTCGTCCTTCCCGATGGAACGACAGCGGCGGAAGGCGCTTCGTGCTTCGTCAATCCGCTGACATCACTGGGCATGACCGAGACCATGCGGCGAGAGGGACACAAGGCACTCGTCCATACTGCCGCAGCGTCAAATCTCGGCCAGATGCTCAACAAGATTTGCCTCACGGACGGGATCGGCCTCGTCAACATCGTGCGCAATGCCGAGCAGGAAGCGCTTCTCCGCAAGATCGGTGCGACCTACGTCTGCAACTCCAGCAGTGCAACGTTCATGGACGACCTGACGCAGGCTTTGGTGGCGACCGGCGCAACGCTGGCATTCGACGCCATCGGCGGCGGCAAGCTGGCAGGCCAGATCCTGGCTTGCATGGAGGCGGCCGCCAACAAGACCGCCAAGGCCTACAGCCGATATGGCTCGACCGTTCACAAGCAGGTCTACATTTACGGCGGCCTCGATACCCGTCCGACAGAAATCAACCGAAGCTTCGGGATGGCCTGGGGCGTCGGCGGCTGGCTGCTGTTCCCGTTTTTGCAAAAGATAGGCCCCGCGGAGGCGCAGAAGTTGCGCGAACGCGTTGCCGCCGAACTCAAGACCACCTTCGCCAGCCATTACACGCAAGTCGTGTCGCTGCAGGAAGCGCTGCAGCTCTCGAACATCGCCGCCTACGGCAAGCGCGCAACGGGCGAGAAGTTTCTTATCAATCCGAACAAGGCTTGATGGGATTGCCCACGCCGCGAAGGCGAACCTCATGGGCGTTTCGATCTTGGCAGCTCAACAAAAAAGGCCCCGGGTAACCCGGGGCCTTAAGTTTGTCTGGAGAAAACTTATTAGTACTTCGCGACGACCGGGCCACCCCAGTTGAAGCGATAGTTGACGCCAACCTTCACAGTGTGGAGGTCGTCCTTGTAGCTGAGAGCCTGCGCGACGGGGCCGGCCGTCGTGAAGGCAACGTTGGTGGTGTCGAAGTTGTAGTACTGGTACTCGACCTTCGCCGACCAAGCTGGGGCGAACATGTATTCCAGACCGCCACCGACGGTGTAGCCGGTCGATTCGCGGCTGGCGACGGCCGGCAGGAAGCCAGCGGTTGCAGCAAGGCCGTTGTCGTCACGGAACGCGACACCGCCCTTAGCGTAAATCAGGCCCGGACCCCAGGTGTAGCCAAGGCGGCCGGTGATCGAAGCGAGCCAATCCGAACGATCACGGAACGAATCGATGCCGTTGCTGAAGGTGCGGTCGCTGCCCGAGAGGCCGGAGATCTGGCCTTCGATACCAACCAGCCAGTTCGGAGCGAACTGGTAATCAGCGCCGAGCTGGCCGCCGCCGAGGAACGCTGCTTCGCGGTTGCTGCCGGTCAAACCGGGGAGCGTGGTTGCGTACCCGTTGTCACCGCCGAACGCGGCGCCGATGTGCGCACCGACGTAGATGCCGGTCCAGTTGAAAATCGGCGCTGGAGCGTAAACCGGCGCCTTGGTGTAGGTGCGGGCCGGCAGATCAGCAGCGACCGACGCTGTGGAAGCCAGAACGGCGGCCGAGAAAGCCAGCAGTGCGGAACGATAACCCATCTCTATATCTCCCCATGTTGAGTTGGGCGGACCCTATCGGCCCCCCAGTTAACGAGAAATGGACGACGGGCCGTATGGGTTCCTTCTATTGGCCCCACACGATGCATTCTCTTCCGGCGTGACAAAAAAGAGACTCTGGCGGCTGATTCTGAAAGGAACCGTTAAGCATAACGTGGGGCGCACCGCGTCCGTGATAGCCAGCGCCAGGATTTTCCGCAGCCGCGGACCTTCGAGCAAGCCTTGCGGAAGCATACGAGCGACATCAATCCCGGGGTTCAACGCCGACCTGCGCGCCTCGTGAGACGACGCTGCAAAGCCTGCCGCGATGCGCCGTCGCGCACGAACTTCGAACCGAGCAGATCACTCATCTCAACCCCAGAGCCGTCCAACAATCCCCATACACATCTATGACAGAGGATCCGAACTCTGAGTCAGCCTTCAGAAGGCCGGGTTGAAACGTCGCCTTGAATTGCTGGCGCCGTTTGCGCTGATAGTGTGGACAACACAGGAACAGCTTGTTCGGCATCAGCGCGAACGGCACAAGATTGTCCCAAATTCATAATTCTTCTCACTCACACAAGCCGCCAAGCAATCGAAAGATCGAACAGTTTAGCGCATCTTTGCGCCAATACGGATTTGTGCAAGGGTAAGGACATTCAGATCCTTCCATGGGACTAGGGCGTTCGCGGCGCGCTCAATGCTGATCGGGGCATACAAGCGATGGACTACATCTACTACTGGCAGAAGGGCGAACGCGTTCAGAACTTCGGAGACTATCTCGCAGAATTCTTCATGGAGGAGCTCTTTTACCCGATCGGCAACGCGAAGAACTGCGTCTTTATCGGGGGAAGCGTCATAGACGATCTATTCGTCCCTGAACCCCAACACGACAACCGCGAAACCAAGATTGTTTTCTGGGGATCTGGGGTGCGGACCAAGGGAGGACCGTCCGAGCATCGCCGGAAGGGAGCTCAGTTCCTTGCCGTGCGAGGCACTGCTACGGCCTCGGCCCTTCGACTTGGTGCAGCGGTACCCCTCGGCGATCCAGCATTCCTGCTTCCCGCATTGTATACGCCAAGGCCCGCCGATAACTTTGCCAACAAGACTGTATGCATCCCGCACTTTCATGATCAACGTTCCGATGAAGAGCTGAGGAAGCTCAGTGGATGCGATGAAGTCCTGAGGCCAAATCTTTCATCCCATACAAGTGAGCTGCGTCGATTCATCGATGCGGTCGGGTCGGCGAAGTTTGTCCTATCGGCAGCGATGCATGGCGCCGTTACGGCAGCTGCATACAATCGCCCCTTCGGGTTCTGGGACAACGGGGAAATCGACGTCCTACTGAAATGGGAAGAGATCGCAGAGCAACTCAGTATCCCGCTTATCTTCTCAGCGTCATTGCCGGAGGCCATGGCCAATTATGAGAAGTCGATCCGGCCCGCTGTGAGAATTCCTTCGCTGATTGCTTCGCTAAGCAAGGCGCCTTTTCCGATCCGTCCCGCCGCGCTCCTTAACGTTGTAAAATTCGAGTTGGCAAATGCACCAGCAGAGAAGGCACTATCAAGGCTGGAATCAATCATCTCGCTGTTCGAGCACCAGGGCGAACTACAGGAAGATGCTGTCACCGATATCGGGCTTGGCTATGCGGACACGCATCGTCGCCTTGCCGCTGCGCAAGAGACTGTAGCAGACCTCCAGAGAGAGTTGTCCGAGCAAACACTTAGATTGAAAGAACTAGAACACGCGAACGGGGAGGAAACCTTCGCGTTAAAGCGAGAGCTGGCATTTCAGGTAGAGCGCGGGAAAAGCCTGGAACGAAGAGAAGAACTGCGTCTAACATCCGTGAGGCGGACTTTCGAAGAAAGCACTTCTTGGAAACTGACCAAACCTCTGCGAGCTGCCGCGCGGCGAATACCCGATTCAGCTCGCAATGGTCGCTACTTCAAACTCGCGAAATATCTTGTCACTTTTCAGCTTGATCCAATAAAGCGAAAGCTTGCTACCTCGACGAGGCCAGCAAGAATGCGGCTGAAGCAGCTCCTCACTAACCCGGCTGTTGTCCGCGAGAACGCGATCGAGAGCCCCCCATCGAGCCTTCCTATCAAGCACGAACACACACTCAAAGACAAAGCAGGGAAGAGGCATGTCCTGATCATAGATAGCGTCTACCCGCGACCAAATGAGGATTCAGGATCAGTGGATGCGATGAATCTCGTCCTGTCCCTGAAAGCGCTCGGCTATGATGTTTCATTCTTGCCAACAGCCGAGTTTTCCTCAGATAGTCCGAACAAAAGCGCGCTGGAGGCAATTGGCGTTTCGTGTCCAAGCTCCCGGAATTACGCCTCACCAGAAGATGTCATCAAATCCTTGGGGCGCTCAGTCGACGTTTGCATCCTGTCTCGGGTCCACGCGGGTGGCGCGTTCATGGAAAGTGTCAGGCGTCACTGCATCGACGCGAAGGTAATTTTCAACACGGTGGATCTGCATTTTCTTCGCGAGCAGAGAGATGCGAATCTCAAGAGCGACAGAAAATTGCTCAATCTCGCTCTCAGAACCAAAGAACGTGAGTTGGCGCTCATACGCCTTGCCGACACAACTGTCGTGGTGTCTGAGGCCGAGGACGATCTCTTAAAGAAGCTAGTTCCCGGCTCGCCCGTTTACACCCTGCCGCTGGCACGCGCGGTGGTCAGAAGCAACGTAGGGTTCTCCGCGCGGCGCGGCGTGGGATTTATCGGCGGATACGCACACACCCCAAATGTCGATGCCGTACACCATTTCCTGGACAGTATTTGGCCGATTGTCCGCAAGCAGCTGCCTGACGTCGAATTTTATGCAATGGGCGCGGATATGCCGGCCGATATCATAAATCGTCGCGAGCCGGGATTTGTCGCCCTCGGACATGTCCCGGATTTGGCAGACGCCTTGAGCAAGATTCGAGTAATGGTTGCACCGCTTCGTACTGGAGCGGGCGCAAAAGGAAAGGTTGCCACCTCGCTAGCGCATGGCGTGCCTTGTGTGCTGTCTCCAATTGCTGCGGAGGGGATGGGTCTTTCCAATGGAAAGAATGTCGCTGTCGGAGAGACTGACGAATCATTCGCAGCACACGTCGTTGAAATGTACCTGAAGGCAGATAGGTGGGCTGCCATGTCTGAGGCGGGACTGGCGCTTATGGAAAAGGAATTTTCTCTCGATGCGAATAGAGAGCGGATCTCGAAACTACTTTCATCCGCAGGCGCCCCGGCTCCGATTCACTGATTTGCTACGATGCCTATAACGAAAAGGAGCGGCGACTTGATATTCTTTACGATCTGTTCGAAAAACTTCCTGGGCTATGCGCTTGCCCTGTACAGGTCACTCGTCGCTCATCAAGCATCTGTGCATTTTCACGTCGCGGTTTGTGACGACCTTTCAAATTTTGATCGGCTACAATTTCCTTTCGAAATTCTAAACATCGACCAATTGGGCATTCCCAATTTTGACGAGATGCGCCGTCGCTACAACATCACAGAGCTGAACACCGCGATCAAACCCTTCGTTTTTTCGTATCTGTTCGATTCCCAGCCTAACCAGCCCGTCGTTTACCTGGATCCGGATATTTTCATTGTCTCCCCGTTGGACGAGCTGAATCAGCTCATCGAAGCCGGCGCGGATTGCGTCCTTACTCCTCACATATCTGAACCCGCCGAATATGCGGAAATGAGCGATGACAAGTTTCTCCAGTATGGGATCTACAATCTTGGTTTCTGCATGCTGCGAGGAACCGATGAAGTACGAAGGGTCGCTTCTTGGTGGGGGCGAAGACTAGAAACTCATTGCGTTATTGATCTGCCTAATGGGCTTTTCGTCGATCAAAAGTGGGCTGATCTGTTGCCTGCCTTCATAAGCAATACAAAGATTCTGCGGCACCTAGGCTATAACGTCGCTTACTGGAATTTGTCGCAAAGACGCGTTCGCCGGGAAGAAGATGTCTGGACTGTAAACGGAGAGCCACTTCGTTTTTTCCACTTCAGCGGCAACAAGATTGAAGACACATCAATCTTATCGCGCCACAGCTCACAGTTTAGTATTGGCAACTCGGGCGACGTGTCACTCCTGCTCGACCGATACAGAGACGAAGTGTTCTTTAACGGACATTCGCACTACACGACCGTTCCTTACGGATTTAGCTGGAGCGGATCGTCTGGTCACAACGCGCACACGGATGAAAGCATTGCTCGAGAACGGCAATCCCGAAAGGGAGACATTCCGCACCTGCCGCTTCTGAGATCACGCTCTCTCGAAGAGTATGATGTTGCCCGCTCGTTTCTTCAAAATGTTATCCGTGACCGCGAACAGGTTGAACAAGAAGCGATCCCGTTTGGTGAGGATGCCTTCAGGCTCACAGGATACTGCGCCTGTTGCGCTAAAACACATAGCTTTCAGGTCAGTAGCATGTATTCGTCCAGAACCCTGGCGGATGGACGCGTCGTTCCAAATTGGCGTGAGCACTTGAATTGTCTTGCGTGCGGGCTGGCCAATCGCGTCCGAGCCTCGTTACAGATTTTCCGCCAAGAGTTTTCTCCGGCTGAAACCGATTCGATTTACATTACCGAAGCAACCACGTCGACGTACAGCTGGGTGAAGGAGAGATTTGCCAATACGACCGGAAGCGAATTCTTCCCGGATGCTCGACTGTCTGGCGAGATCAGAAACGGTGTTCTTCACCAGGATATTCAGT
This sequence comes from Afipia massiliensis, assembly GCF_014203115.1. Classification (GTDB taxonomy): domain Bacteria; phylum Pseudomonadota; class Alphaproteobacteria; order Rhizobiales; family Xanthobacteraceae; genus Afipia; species Afipia massiliensis. Next base: position 487,300 of record NZ_JACHIJ010000004.1, read on the forward strand.
CAATGTCCTTTAAGGATCATTCGTTTGACCATGTCCTCAGTTTTGATGTGCTGGAGCACGTGCCATATCATAATAAAGCCTTCGAGGAATTCTTCCGATGTCTGAAGCCAGGCGGCAGATTGCTTTTTACGGCTCCTTTCAGTGCTGCCTTGAACGACCATCACGTACAAGCAGAGCTGAGTTCATCCGGAGAACTGATTATCCATGGCGAGCCGGAATATCACGGCAATCCGGTGGATATGGAAAAGGGCTCACTCAGTTTCAGGCGTTACGGGTGGCGGGTTCTTGATGAACTTCAGAAGGTCGGCTTTGAGGATTGTGAGGTTCTTACCTACTGGTCGAAAGAACTGCTTTATTTTGGAAACCCTCAGCATGTCATTTGCGCGACGAAGAGGCGATAGCCTAGACAAGAGCGACTTCGACTGATCTTGATCAATCGTGCGGGAAGCGCCAGGCAAAACCGTTTACGCGAACGGCCAACTGCGCATTAGCACCGCCAAGTCGGAAACCTGAGATTTGTGTACGGCTCCAGCGTGACACCTAGCGTCATCGCCTAGCGCGGCCGATTCAGGGGCTTACTTTACGCTGCCCAAGTGTAGGCATAAGCGCGTTGCCATTTGACGGCTTGGCCGCAACTTCTCTGTCGTTGCAACAATCCGGGTGAAATGGACTTGTGGCACTTGAACATGGACATCGAGCATCATTCCGTTAGCATGGAGGTTTCGACGACTGACCTTTAGATTACGTCAGATCAACGCCATGCACTTGCGATTACCTGTAGCGTTTACGCGGTTCCGAACCTGAAACTAGCTCGGTAGACGCCGCGGAATTATAGTAATCGGAGTGAACGTATATACTGGCTCCGTATTTTGATTGTACATCGTCCACTTCACAACGACGCTGCCGTGCGGTTTGGTGCTCGAGGGAGTGAGACTCACGATTTCTCCATCCAGATGCAGAACATCGCCGGGGCGCACCGGGGCCGTCCAACGTAACCCATCGACGCCCATTCCAATCAATGGATGCGGACCAAACGGGCGACTTTGAACGGCGAGCTTCATTGCGATTGCGGCTGTGTGCCATCCCGATGCCGCAAGACCTTTGAATAGCGTCTTGGCTGCAGCGTCTTCGTCTAAATGCATCGGCTGAGGGTCAAATTCCGCGGCGAAGCGCTTGATGTCTGACGCGGTGATCTGCAAGTCGCCGGTCTTGAACCGCATCCCAACTTGAAGATCGTCAAACCACTCGACCTGTGTCATCACACCTCTCCTCCGTTACCTTTTCAGCCGTACTCAGCTCGGAGTCTTCCCAAGCGCAGCCTGCGGCGTATTCCGAAAACTAATTGCCATGCGATTGTAAGCGTTCATCAAGCTAATCGCGATCGTGAGATCCACGAGTTCTCGCTCATCGAAGACGGCGCGGGCGACCTGATACTCTTTATCCGGCACGCCGGTATCTGCGACGCGCGTCACCGTTTCGGCCCATGCAAGGGCGGCGCGTTCGCGCGCGTCGAAGAGATCGCCGGCTTCCCTCCACGCTCGCACCAGCGCGAGCTTCTCGATTTTCTCTCCCTTCTTGAGCAGGTCGCGCGTGTGCATATCGAGGCAGTAGGCGCAGTTATTGATTTGGGAAATTCGTAGGTACACCAGGTCGACCAGCGCAGGGGGAAGGCCGCTCTGCATGACGTAGCTGTAGACGCCGCCCAGCACCTTCACGCCTGCCGGAGCAATCTGATTATAGTCGAGTCGCTTACTCATTTTTCTCTCCTGGATGACGAGTCTTGCTCAACGGGCGTAGTCAGATCCTTTTCGCCGGTGTCGACGACGAACACTGCGAGCAGCTTTGCTGACTTTGTCTTGCTCGCATTGCGACTAACGAGATGGCGGGAGCCCGGCGTCTCATAAAAGCTTTCACCGGCGCGGTAGACCCGCCTGGGTTCGTCATTCACCTGGGATTCGATCTCTCCCGACAAGACGTAGCCGAAGATGAAAGCCGATTTGGCATGGATGTGCGAAGGCGACGCCCCACCCGGCGAATAGTCGACAACCAGAGCGACCAGTGACTTGCCGGGAATGTTGGGTATCATCTGCTGAAAGTGCGGCGTGACCGTTTCTCCAACGCCATGGGCGGCGGCAGGCACCGCAGTGGCGATGGCAATAGCAGCGTAAGCCGCGCCGAAGACGGATCGTACTTTCATGGTGTTCTCCTTTGCCCTGCGTTGGGCGCTTTTGTTCTCAACGGCAGCAAGACCGGTCGGCTCACCTGCGAACAAGGGCTTTAAAGGAGTCGACGAACACCCAGAAGGAGGCGGCGAACAGTCCGACATCCTTAAGAAGGAACTGACCGGGCGCGACCGTAATCGCCGGCGGTCCGAGCTCCGGGACCACGACACCCGGCGTCGAGATCATGAAGCTGACAGTCGTGACGAACAGTCCGGTCGAGAGAAGACCACCGGCTGCGGAAAAGATCGGATTCACCAATCTGAGAACGATCAGCAGCCCGATACTGAGCTCGATGACGCCCAGAAAATTCGAGAAGCCGCGGACCGAAAGCAGAGCGTAGAACCAGCTCACGAGCGGGCTGTTCTGCACGAGCGGTACCAGCCCTTCCGCCTCATAGGCCGTAAACTTCATCGCGCCGAACCAGGCGTAAATGATCCCGAGCGAGACGTAGAGGCTGGCTCGGCTGATCGGCTCCGCATAGGCGATCAGGCGTTCGGCTTGATGGCGCCATCCATCGGTTGTGCGAGTTGACAGAACCGGCGTCGGGATCTGGGTGGTGATACGTGACATGGTCATTTCCGTTTTCATGGTCCACTCCTTGTTCACATGGGTAAATCGAGACGAGTCGCAAAATTGCCCGATCGCATCGGGAAGCTCGATCGTTTTTCCATCCGATCATGTGCGACTCCGTGCATGACATGATGGAATCGCGCTTCTCCAACTCTCAAAGTCTTGCAGCGAAGTCAGCGCCAAACCGGCTCTGCCAGCTTGATCGCTACGTCGATGTTGCCCCTTGTCGCTTTTGAGTACGGACAAATCGCATGTGCTTCGTCGAGCAGAACTTGGGCAACGTCGCGCTCGACGCCCGGAATGCTGACGTGGAGGCCAGTGCTGAGGAACTCGCCGCTGTCCGCGAGGTTCAGATTTACTTCTGCGTCGATCGTGATGCCGGTCGGCAGAGCAATTTTTCTCCTTTGCGCAACTAATCTGATCGCCTGCTCAAAGCAGGCCGACCAGGCAGCTGCGAACAGCTGCTCCGGGTTGGTGCCGATGCGGCCAGAGTCGGGAGCCGCCAGCCTGATGTCCAAGTACCCGTCCGAGCTGCGCGAGACGCCATGCTCGCGGCCGCCTGTGGTGCGGGTTCTGGCCGAATGCACGACCTTTGAAGTCTCGTTCATAGTCCATCCATATCGTTCGATCGAAACCACATTCGCTACGCCGGGACGGCGGTTCGGTATCGCGCCGGCACGGAATTAAGGGAAAGGTTCGGCATGAGCTTTTGGCGCGCCCCTTCGTAAGCCGCCCAATCCTCTGCGTGCGGAAGCGACGGGATGGTGACGAGTTCGCCCAGATCGAAGCCGGCAAGCGCGGCGTCGACTAGGTCGTCCGACTGCATGACGATATTGCTCGGCAGATTTTCGTGTGCGCCGCCCGCCGCGTTCCAGAAGTTGGTTGCGGTCGCGCCGGGCAAGACGACCTGGATGCGCACGTTCTTGTCAGCCAACTCCTTATGAAGCGACTGGCTCAAGGCGAGCACGAAAGCTTTCGTTCCGCCATAGACGCCATTCAGGACTTCCGGCGCGATGGCTACCACTGAGCCGATATTGATGATCGCACCACCCCCGCGGCCGACGAGCGCCGGAGCAGCGGCATAGGTGAGCCGCGTCAGCGCCGTGACATTGAGGTCAATCATCGCCTGCATGGCGTCGATGCCGGACTGCAGAAGTGGTTCGAGCGCACCGACACCCGCATTGTTAACCAGCATCGTAATCCGCGGATCGGTGGCGAGGATCGTCTCGACCCGCTTCAGATCCGCCCTGTTGTTGAGATCGGCGACGACAGGCTCGACCACGCGCCCCGTCGCGCCGGCGATGCGCTTCGCCAGGTCGTCGAGCCGGGCCTGGTTGCGTGCGACGAGGATAAGGTCGTAGCCGCGGCGGGCCAGCCGGTCCGCATAGATTGCACCGATTCCGGCGGAGGCTCCTGTTACGACCGCAACGCCTTTGGGGGAGTTGGACATGGCACTTTATCCTTTTGAGTTGCGCCGCTGGCGCGTGGACACTGTCTGGGTCTTTGATGCTCTTGCATTGCTCAACACCTACGCCCGGAAAGCAGAAAACGCCCGTTATGCGTTGTGAGATGCTGTTAGCCGTCGTCCGGCGGATCAGCCGAACGCGAAGGCAAAGACCTCCGCGCCGGGCCCGTAGAACTCGATTTCAAATTGGCGATCGGCGATTGGCCCCGATTGCCGGATCAGCGTGTACATCCGCTGTTCGGTCACCGTGCCGTAGCCTTGCTCGTCGACGTCGACCCCATGGGCGGAGCCCGGCGGCTGTCCGTCGATCAGCACACGAAATTTTACGGACGATCCACGCTCTGCCGGACCCATGACAAGATGAAGATCGCGGGCATGGAAGCGGTATGCGATGCTTCCACCGGACTTGTTGAGGGCAGCGGCATCTGACCGGACCGTCCAATCGCCTGACAGCGCCCACTCATTCGGGTTCAGTCTCGCAGGCGGCTGATAGACGCGAGGCTTGTCCCGCAATACGCCGCCTAGCGAAGCAAAATTCTCGGTGCGCGCGAAGCCGAGATAATTTTCGGGAGATTTAAGATTGGTCCAATCGGGCGCGGCGGCGTGACCGCGGGCATCCACCGCAACCGGTTCGTGACTGACGTCAGTGGCGCCGGCCTCGCGCAGCAGCGCCTGGATCACCATCTCGGACTGCTCATAGGCGCCTTCGCCAAAGAAGTGATGGCGGACACGTCCTTGCGCATCGATAAAATAAAGCGCCGGCCAAGCCTGGTTCTCGAATGCGCGCCAAATGGTATGATTGTTGTCAACCGCAATTGGGTAGTCGACCTTCATGTCTTCCGCGGCCCAGCGAACGTTTGACGTGTTCTTTTCGAAGTCAAACTCCGGGGCGTGAATGCCAATCACCACCAGTCCCTGGTCCTTATACTTCTCATGCCAGGCGCGAACATACGGAAGCTGACGACGCCAGTTGATGCAGGTGTAAGTCCAAAAATTGATCAGGATGACCTTGCCGCGCAGAGATTGGGAGGTCAGAGCCGGCGAATTTAGCCATTCGTTCGCGCGGTCAAGCGATGTCAGCGCGTTTTGACCGGCAGACGGGTCAATAGGAAATCCGTGAAGGAACGGAACGCGCACTCCGGTGGATGACATCGGCTCCCCTTTCATCTCGCCGACAAAGCCAGCGATCGGTGCCCCGATCGCCGCGGCGAGAATTGCTGCCACCAGAAGCTTGGTCGTGTTCATTGGTAAACTCCTTCGAGCTTCTGAAAGAGACTGTCGTGGCCTCGCGACGGACGATCAGGCGATAGGAGACTGCTGTTTCAGACTTGATCCAGGTATCGTGGACCATTGCGCACTCATCGGAATGAGGCACGCACCTCATCGATGGCCTGCTTCGGGTTCTGGAGATGAGGGTAGTGCCCGATCCCGGGAAGAAGCGTGAATTTGGCGTGGATCCGTTCGGCGAACTCGATTCCCATTTCTTTCTTGATGTAGAGATCCTTCTCACCCCAAATCACTTTCACCGAGGTTTTGAGCCGGGCCAGTTGCGATTCGAAGTGATCTTGATCCCGCGTGAAGTGCGAATAGTAGTGGGAGAATGCGTCTGCCGTCGTCATCGCGCCCTGTTGCCATCCACGCAACATGTCTTCCTTGAACCCCCGCGACACCTCGAATTGCGCTTCCTTGGGCAAACCTCTTCTGAAGGCATTTTCGAGGATATCCTCGCGATTCGCGTTCAGCTGCGCGCGCGCCTGCTCCATCGAGGGCCCCGCCTTCAGGCTTTGCAGGCTCTCGTACATGAGATGGGGGCGGTTGAACGGGGCGAAGTCGCCGACGATGAGAGTCTTCGCGATGTCGGGTTTTTCCAGAGCCAGAAGAAGCGCTGGCAGGGCTCCGATATCCGTTGCGTAGATCGTGAGCCTCGATGTGTCGATTCCTGCTTTCCCTATGTATTCATTCAGGACACGCGCATAGTCCTTGGGCGCGTAGGAGAACCTGTCGACCGTCGGCCGTGACGAAAGACCGTAGCCCGGCCAGTCGAAAGCATGAACTTCGTAGTCATCGGCGAGCGCGAGGGAAATGTCCTTCCAGGCGTACAGCGTCTCCGGAAATCCATGCAGAAGGAGAACAGTCCCTTTCGATCTCGGATTGTGCACCACCATTCTTCTGAGCGTGATGTCCTCGTCGATTTTCAAGAAACTGATATCGGCTTTCTGTTCTTGCCCAGAGGGCGCTTGGGCGTGTCCCGGCGCGACGGAGGCGCCGAGCGCTGCAGCGGCTGCGAAAAAGTTCTTGAATGATAGCTTCAGCATGCCGGCTCCCTTCCCTGTATGACCGGTTCACTTAACCAGATGATCGATTTGCGCTTGCAGTCGCGGGCCGAGCAGCAAGATCGCCGGAACAACAATCACGTACCCGACGGCCCAGGAACGGAGCCATACGAGGGCAAATTTGTTCGAGAATCCCAGATTGAGGGCGAGAAGGGCGAAGGAGATGATTCCGGTCGTCACGACGCCCATCAACAGTGAGAAGACGATTTTCCGTTTTAGTTGCGTGTTCATGGTCAGTATCCTTGGTGCGAATGACATTTTATTCGCAGGCGCAATGTCTGCGCTTGCCTCTCGCTCTCGCGGTCAATAAGGCGGCGCCTTGCGCTGTCGCTGCGCTTTGGCCGCTTCCACCCACCACGCGAGATCGTCGGCAAAACGCGGGAAGGTCAGCTCGAGCGCCTGGCCGGCCTCGCCAACGGCCTCGCCTTCAGGCGACAGGGTCTGCCCGATAGGACCAACACCAATCGTGCTGGAGATCACCACCATCCCCATCTCAGAGAGCGTGCCGTGCCAGGCGGTTGCCGCGCGCGCACCGGACAAACGTCCGGCGGAATAGCTGACGATCGCGGCGGGACGCCAGAACCACTCCTCCAGGAAATGATCCGTCAGGTTTTTCAGTCCGGGCTGGACGCCCCAATTGTACTCGCCCGTGATGAACACGAACCCGTCGGCGTCGCGGATCTTGCCGGCGAGCTGCTCAAGGCGTTCGGGGGCTTGGCCCTTCGGATATTCCTTGTACATCCGGTCAAGAATCGGGAGATCGATCGCCTTGGCATCGATCAACTCGACGTCATCACCCCGGTTTCGCAGCCGCTCGATCACAAATTGAGCAAGCCGGATACCCATCCGATCAGAACGATAGGAGCCGTAGAAGACGAGGATGCGATTGCTCATGGCGAACCTCCATTGGTGAAACTGGAACTGCCGCTATTGCGGCAGATCCTTGCCAGCCTGCTCCGCCACCAGGTACTCGGCGTACCAGTCAGGCCAGGTCTCATCATGCCGCCCGCCGTTCCGCTTCTCGTGCTCACCGTGTGCCGCTGCTGCGCGGCGGAACGCGCTTGCCAGGTCGGCCACTGACGAGAACGTCGTTTGGTTTGCATCCACGCGTCCGGGAAACCGCGCGGTGACCTCCTGCAACAGCCAGGTGTTGCCGTCCGGATCCTTGAACGTTGCGTAAGAGAAGTAGCTACGCCGCTCCGGGTCCGGACCTGGGATCGGGGGATGTCCTGGACCGGCGACATGAAAGCTGTCACTCACATCAACACCACGTCCGATGAGCTCGGCGCGCGCCGCTTCGATGTCGGACACGACAAGGAACAGACCTTGAGCGGAGCCTGGGGTAGCCGACGTCACGCCCTTGCCGAAGTGGATCGAAGCCGGCGATCCTGGAGGCGTGAACTGCACGCCCCGAAAGTTGTCACCAACGACGAAGTCAGCGTCAAGTCTTCAGCCCAGACGGCTGTAAAACTGCTTGGCGCGATCCACATCAGAAACGGGAATGGCGGCAACCTCGAACTTCATGTCGATGCTCCCCGTTTGCGGGAGATCGGTGGCCGAGTTACTGCGAACCTGGATGTTCATTTTCTAGCTCCTAGAGTTGAGTGAGTTTTACTGTGACGAACAGGCGCTCACGTTGCTGGCGTTCACTGGCCAAGCGCGAGAAGCGGTTTGCCTTTCTCGACGATGTATGTGGCGAGCTCGACAGCCTTGCCGGTGCCGACGTTCTTCACCGCATGAGGCGTGCCGTGCGGAATGAACAGCACGTCCCCGGCCTTGAGCGTCACCGGCGGCCTGCCGTCGAGCTGGTATTCGAGCAAACCTTCGGTCACAAAGACGAGCTCCTCACCCGGATGCGAATGCCTGACGGCCTTCACGCCCAGTTCAAATTCGACGAGCACTTGGATGACCTCGCGTCCGGGGGCGCTGAGATCGTTCCGCATAAGATTGGTGCGCTTGATGTCGCCCAGACTCACTTCGCCGGCGCGCGCCACGGGCAGGATCAGGCTGGTTGCGACGAGCAGCGCCGCCGCTGCCGTGATAATTCGATACTTCTTCATGAGAATTCTCCTTTCGATGTGTGAGAGCTGGTTTCGATCACGGTTGTCGGAGTGGCCGGAACGCCGCGCGGATTTCCTGAGAGAAGAGCTCAGGCTGCTCCCACGCAGCGAAGTGGCCGCCCCTGTCGGCCTCGTTGAAGTAGATGAGATTGCGGTAGGCACGACGGGACCATGTCTCAGGGGCGCGATAGACCTCGTCCGGGAAGACAGTGATGGCGACCGGAAGCGAGATCTCGGAGGTCTTCTGCGCCGTCGCGAGAACAACGCTCTGGCCAGCGGTCTCCCAGTAGATGCGCGCTGCCGATGTCGCTGTGTTGGTCAGCCAGTACAGCGTAATGTTGTCGAGCACGTCATCCCGCTGAAGTCGGCGCGTGGGCTCGCCGTTGTTGTAGTCGAAGATCCAGGCCGCAAGCCCGATCGGAGAGTCCGCCAAGGCGTAGCCGATCGCCTGCGGCCGCGTACCCATGATGGCGCCGTAAGCCCGATACTTCCTGAAAAACATATCGAGCGAGTCGAACGCCGCACGTTCCTTGACGGAGAGTTCTGCGGGCGCGGGTCCGCCGCCAGCGAGGGCCATGGCCACTTCGGAAGGAACTGTCGCCGGCAGGTTGATGTGGATGCCGCGCAGTCCCACGGGCGCCTGGCGCGCCATCGCACTGGAAACGGGAGAGCCCCAGTCGCCACCCTGGGCGACGTAGGCAGCGTAGCCGAGCCGCTTCATCAGCTCAGCCCAAGCACGCGCGATGCGATCCGGATTCCAGCCCTTGTCCGTTGGCTTGCCTGAAAAGCCGTAGCCGGGCATCGACGGGATCACGAGATCGAACGCGTCCGATGCATTCCCGCCGCGCGCCGTGGGATCGGTCAGAGGATCGATGATTTTGAGCTGCTCGATGATCGAGCCCGGCCACCCGTGGGTGACGATCAACGGCAATGCATTTTCATGCTTCGAGCGGACATGAACAAAATGAATGTCGATGCCGTCGATTTCGGTCAGGAACATGGGGAGCGCATTCAGCCGTGCTTCCACCTTCCGCCAATCGTAGCGCGTGCCCCAGTAACGGATCACCTCCTGGAATTTCGCGAGCTGTGGGCCCTGCGACCCGTCATTGACGGTTTCCTGATCCGGCCAGCGCGTACCGGCGATGCGCCGGCGCAGATCGGCAAGTTGCTCCTCCGGTACGTGGACGCGGAAGGGGCGAATGACGTTTCCGGCAGGCGCGGCGGCAAGTTGTGACGGGAGCAAGCTTGCGGCACCCGCTACGGTAATGCCCATCGCGGCCATGCCCAAAAGCCTGCGGCGAGTGTGGTCGATTGCTTCGATAGTCTTGTTGGTATTCACGGGGCTTTCCATCCGTTCAACGGTGGTTCTCGGTTGCCCAAGAACTACGTCCGCGACGCAGGAAACGCCCGTTATGGGTTGTGAGACGTTGTTAGCGGCTGTCAGGGATGCAGGGCGACTTGCGCGCAGGTTGAATTCACTGCCAAGCGACGACTGGCCGATTCATTCAGGAAAACCAGGAGATAGGCACCCGCCGGCCGTGCTAGCCTAATCTCGTCAAGAGATGCTGGGCGGCACAAAGGTCAGCGTTCACCCCTTCGGTGAATTTCTCGAATACCGGAAGCAGGAGCCCGCGCGCATCCTTGACACGCCCCTGGTCGGCCCAAAGCGCTGCAAGGTCAGTGGCGGCTCGCAGCTCCCAGACGCGAGAACCGTGCTTGCGGCTCAGATCAAGCGATTGCTTGAAACACGTCTCGGCCTCTTTAATCCGAGGCTTTGGCATCTTCAGTAAGATGCTTCCCTTGAGACGCAAGAGCTCAGGGGTGTAAGGGATGCCACCTTTCGCTTCAACGAATGGTATGATTTCCTCGATTAAGTTGATGCCTTCCATGAACCGACCGGTAGCGGCGTATCCACGAGCAAGCATAATGCTGAATCTCGCGGCGAAGCGCTCGTAATGCGCCGCGTGGAGTTTCTCCAAACAATTCTTCAACGTCTCGACCCCGGCCGCGACATCTCCGCGACGGATAGCCAGTTCGGCTTGGAGGCCGCGCCCCACATCGACATAGGGCCCGAAGTATTGCGTTTCCGCGCGGGAAATAAACGAGTCCAAGTGCTGCTCGGCAGCGTCAAGCTCGTCGGTCCAGAGCAGTACTGTGATCGCGGTCAACGCGATGACTAGCGAAATCGGATGGCTCATGCGCTCAGCGTCATTGACAGCTTTAAGCGCTCTTGCCGATGCCTGCTCCGAGTAACCCAGCAACCAAAGGGTTGTTGCCAGTGACGCTCCGGCCAAACTGAGATGATCAAATCCAAAATAGGCCACGCGGCCCGCTGCTGAGCTTGATTCACTTTCGAGGGCAGCCTCCAGTTCCACCCGCGCGCCATTAAGGTCGCCCGCAAGATGGCGCGAGATCCCCAAAAGCGAATGCGCCATTGTTTTTAGCCGGATGTTGTCAAGTTTGCTGGCGATCATGGAGCTATGCTCGGCACATCGCAAGGCGAGGCGATAGTCGCCCCCGCGCAGGTGGAATAACTGCAGCATACCCAGCATTGCCGCCGAATGGAGAGCGTCGCTGCAATCTTGGGCAATCTCAAGACTTCTGCTGAGAGCCGCGTGGACCCGATCGCTGTTGCCGCGCGTGAACATCAGCGAAACTCCAAGACCGGCCGTAAGCTGCATTTCTTCGCGGCCCCCGCGGCGTGAATCATCGAGAGCGAGCAGGCCGCGCTCCGACCAGCGCTGGCTTTCGATCAACAACGACATCGCCAGAAAGACGGGCGCAGCAGCGGCTGTTAGCTCAATACCGATCGATACGTTGCCGTTTTCGCCAAAGCACCATTCCAAAGCAGCGCGGACATTGTTGAGGCCGGCGAAGAAGGGTGCTCGTTCCACGCCGGTCGTTAGTGTCTCCCATTCGTTTCCGGTCTGCTCCAGCCAGCGCCGGTAGTAACTCACGTGGCGCATGGCCAGATCGGCGGCGTCGGCCGGGTCTAAGCTGATGTCGAGGGCGTATGCGCGCGTGGTGTCAAGCAGCCGGTAACGCATCATCGCCCCGATCGGGCGGGTGGCAACCATCGACTTGGCAACGAGACTTTCAATAGCGCCAAACACAATAGATCGATCGAGGGGCGCGCTTGTGACGACGTCCAGCGCCGCATCGAGCGTGAAATGCCCAACGAAAACGGCGAGCCGGCGAAGCACCACCCGTTCTTGCTCGGACAGGAGTCCGTAGCTCCAGTCAAGCGTCGCCTGCAATGTCTGCTGGCGCGCGGGGGCCGTGCGCGACCCGTGCCACAACCGCGCCAGCCGTTGATCGAGAAGCGAGGCGGTCTGTTGCAATCCGTGGGATTCAATGCGCCTAGCCGCGAGCTCGATCGCAAGCGTCACACCGTCAAGCTTTCGGCAGATGTCTGCGATAATAAAAGCTTCCGCATCGCTGAAGTCCAGGCGAGCGCCGCTCGCGATCGCGCGCTCTACGAAAAGCTGGGTTGCCGGAAACTGCTGGACAGCCGCCGCAGTGAGTTCCACGCCAACCGGAGGACACGCAAGAGGCTCCAGTCGGTAAACGTGTTCGCCTTCGACCCGGAGTGCCTCGCGGCTCGTGGCGAGGATATGTACTTGCGACGCAGCCTCGATAATCCCTGCCGCCAGCGGCGCAACCGTCTCCACCAAATGTTCGCAAGTGTCCAGAACCAAAAGAATCCGTCGGCCCTTCAGAAATGCAATGAGACCCGGCGTTGCATCGTCAGACTGAATCGACTGCCCCAGCATGGAGGCGACAGCCGTCGATGCGAGCTTCGGATCGATGAGCATCCCGAGATCGACGAAAAGGACAGAACCCGCGAAGGCTTCCATCAGATGATGTGCAACGGCGATCGCGACAGTCGTCTTGCCGACGCCGCCAGCGCCCACGATGGTAACAAAGCGCGAAGCAGTCAGGTCAGCTGACAGCTTCTGGACATCATCATCTCGGCCGACGATTCGGCTCAGCCGGCCGGGAAGGTTGGCGTACGGAAAATTGGCGACGGCGGCAGGCGCCTCGGGTGCGCTGCTTCCACGCGAGACATGCGCGACGAAGCAATAGCCCCGTCCTGCGAGGGTCGTAATATATCGCGCGCCGTCCTTTCCATCGCCGAGCGCCTTGCGGAGGCTCGTCATATGAAAGCGCAGACTGCCCTCCTCCACGGTGACGTCCGGCCAAACCCGCGATATCAGGTCTTTTTTGCTAATGATTTCATTCGGCGAAGTGCTCAGCACGATTAAAATGTCGAATGCTCTCGCGCCTAAGCCGATCGGGACGCCGTCTTTGGTCAGAAGCCTTTCGCTCGCTACCAAATTGAAGGGGCCAAACGACAACCTATCGCTGGCCTGATCTGCCGCTGTCGCCATGGCATCGACCTTCCGGTTCGCGTTTTCCGGCGTCACTTTATTTCAAGAGTCATCTCCGCGCCACCGGAAGTGTGGGGATGCGGCTACCGCTCGCCATTGCAATGGTTGTCCTTGCGTCAACGTAAGACCTACTTGGTCGTGTCGGCACTTAAACTTAAGCAACACAACATAGGTTGAAGAACGCTTCAGACCCAGTGAATAAGGCAGTTAATTGAGCTAGCTAATAGCTACGGAAAACTTGCCGCCGACGCCAACGCGGCGGACAACGTCGCAACCGTGATCGATCTTGGCATCGCGATAGCGCTGGACCGGCGCTCCGACGTGAGAACACCGATGACAAGGTCAGCCTCGACGAGTTTCCGCGAAATCGATTCGGACAGTTTGCATCCGGGTATAAATCGTCAGGGACTGCGACTTGGATCCCGCGCTGCATGAGAGCGCTTCGTAGGTACGTCAAATCCGTTCCATCTGGATATGTAACAGCTTCTGATCCGCCCCAAGTCGCCACCGTCTTTTTTGCCGGTTGCATGCCCAAACAGAAGGCTGAGCCACACCCATTTGCATAACCGTATAAATTGCCGGACTACGAAGCTCTGGCAGATGGAGTCGAAACCCGCAAACATTGGGCTTTTAGGGCGAGAATTTCGACTTCGGAATGGTTGGCAAATGATGGTTGGCGGAGAGAGCGTCCGCTGAGCCTAGATTGGGCTAGAAGGGGCTAGAAGCCTGAGCGTTCATTTAACCCCCGATTTTATTGACTTTCTTTATCTAGCTGGTTCTAAGGGGGTCGCGCCCCCTCGCGGGGAGAAACGAACGTACAAATTGACGTCGGGTTTTTCCAGTGACCGCTCATAGACAGTTGAACCGATTATCGCCAGCGAGGGTTCGCGCGCTGGTGAAGAAACCAACGCCGCATCGGCGCTATTCGGACGGCGGCGGACTCTGGTTACAGATTTCAAAATCAGGGACGTTCTCTTGGCTGTTCCAATACACGCTCGGTGGCCGCTCTCGCTGGCATGGCCTCGGGCCTTTCCCTGACGTGACGCTTGCTGAAGCGCGCATACTCGCGGGCGATAAGCGGAAGCTGGTACGCGACGGCATCGACCCGAAGGCGCAAACAAAGGCGGATAGGGTCAAGGGCCTCACATTCAAGGAAGTCGCCGAAGACTACATAAAGGGACAATCAGCGGGTTGGAAAAATGCCGCGCATAGCGCGCAATGGCCCAGCACTTTGAAGACCTACGCTTATCCGGTCATCGGTGACCTGCCGGTCTCGACCATCGATACCGACCTTGTTCTTAAGATATTGCGGCCGATCTGGAATACGAAGACAGAAACGGCCGACCGGGTCCGTCAGCGGATCGAACGGGTTTTAGAGGCCGCGCGAGTCCGGGGCGCGTTCAACGGCGCAAATCCGGCGCGCTGGAAGGACAACCTCAAGAACAGCGACTTGGCCCCACGGTCGAAGGTCGCCCCCGTCCAGCATCACAAGGCTATTCCGTTTAAGGAAATCCCGGCCTTCATGCGTAAGCTTCGCCAACGGAACAGCACGAGTGCGCGCGCGCTTGAGTTCACCATCCTCACGGCTACGCGAACCGGCGCTGTTCTAGGCGCGACATGGGCTGAGATGGATTTCAAGGCGCGCCTCTGGACCATTCCTCCCGACCGCGCTGGCGTGAAGATTTCCGACAACAGACCGCGCGTCGTTCCGCTCAGCGGTCGCGCACTCGAAATCCTGAAGATGTTCCGCAATGAGTCCGACGCCCGGTCATTCGTTTTCGCTGGCAAGACTCCGATGATGCCAATGAGCAACATGGCCATGTTGCAGCTTCTCCGAGATATGAAGCCCGGGTTCACCGTCCACGGATTTCGATCCTCGTTCAAGGACTGGGCGTCGGAGTCTACCGATCCCGTTTACGAGAACGCGATTTCCGAGATCGCGCTCTTTCATGTGGTGAAGGATAAAACCGAGGCCGCTTATCGGCGCGGTGATTTGCTTGAGCGAAGACGAAACATGATGGCCCATTGGGATCGTTACTGCGGATCGAAGCGAGGCGCGTGATGCCAACCAAATCAAGCAAGAAAGCCGTTGCGAAGGCTGACCTAGACATCAAGCGGCTGGACGAAGTCACCCGCGCGGCCATCATTGATGCATTGGAATCTCTATCAAGACCGCTGACCCTCACGGACGAAGATAGACTTGCCGCTGCGCGCATGTTGCGCGGTGAGAACGAACGTCGCGTCCGTATATCCAAAAACCAAGCCGCTCATTTCGCGGCATTCTATTGGCGGAAACTGAAGCGATATGCCGCTACGCATGGCAGGGAACGTTTAGGCCCGGAGCTACGCGAGCTTGCGGCGACGGAGTCGATCAGGCTCGCTGCGATGGCGTATCCTACTCAGTCCTCAAAGTTAAAGGCCAAAGACGTACTGAAGTTAATCGACGCCCCTACGAGAAAGAGCGTGAAACGTAAGGGTGACGATGTTGCGCGCGTCGAACTACGCAACACGAAGTTGCTAGCGCACTTTAAGTCCATCGACCGCTTAACCGGCTTTGGTTTCAACTTTTATGTCCGCCCGGAAGTGCGGATGAGGCTCAAAGCGAAGCCTAGCAAATAGACCCTCTAGGTTGCCGGTTTAGTTCTACCTAGCTTCCCTGAGCACGTAAGGGAGCTAGTTAGATGAGTTCAGAACCCAAGCCCATTTATAAGATGCTTCGGCTGAAGCAGGTCGTTGAGATGACCGGCCTCCCGCCTGCTAGCATCTATTCTGAGATGGCTCGCGGCGCTTTTCCTTCGAACGTCGCGTTGAGCGCGAACCGCGTCGCTTGGGTAGAAGCCGAGGTGCAAGCATGGCTGCACCCGCGCATCGAAGCCAGCAAGAAATCTGAAACTTCAAATCCGCGCGGTTGCCGCCGACCGAAGGCTGCGGCCGACGGCGCGCGCCCGGCACGCGTTCCGCGCCATATCAAGTCAACCCGCGCCGATGGTCGGCGCTCAGCGAGGACCTAAAATGACAAAGCAACTTTTCCGCGACGGTAAGTACGTTCGCGATCTCGATGCCGACGAGTCTTATACCGTCAAGGATCGCGAAAGCATCCGCTTCAGTATGCAGTTCATGGACGCAATGCCGATCTTCGATAGCGCAGGTCACCGGCCCGGCGCGGTGAGCCTCACCGATGCTGAGCGTGACCGCCGCGCTCAGATGTACATGGACCAGAAGGCTCGCTTGAGTTCAGCTTGGCAGCATACCCCGCCAACCGCGCCCGCCGTATCCGAACCGCGCAACACAAGTGATGCTGCAGCCGATGCATACGACCGCCGCAGCGTTGCGCTTGAGAATGCGTGGCAGAAGGCAGGTGCGGTATGATCACTCTTCCACGGAAAGCAGCCAAGAAGCTGACGTTGCTCCGCATAGAAACCGAGGATGCCGGTGCTTTGGTCAACTCGACGATGCAGCGCATCTCCAGCGTGAAGCGAGCGATATCTAGCAATCCGCCTGACCTCGCTGACCTTGAGCATGAGCTTGCACGGCTGCAGGGCAATGCGGCCGACCATCAAACTAAGCATAACGCTATGGTTCAGCTTCTCACCCAAATCACCACTGGCTGGTTACCGACCTTGAAGCCCGACTCGGTTCTGGTTGACATCGAGCAGCCCGCCGAATTCGTTCCGCGCAAAGACGAACCGGTGGCCGCCGCCATACTTCGCCTCCGAAATGAAATTGCTTCGTTAGATGACGAACTGCGTCGAGCTAATCGCGCAGTCCCGACCCGCGCCTGCCGCCGCGAGGCCGCAAAGCGATACGTGGATGATCTTGTTTTGCGTTCACCGCCGAAGGTTGCATCCAGCAAGTATGGGAAGTTCTCGGTCGACTTCACCGACGCAGGAAGCTTCACCGTCAAGGCGAACGTTGCAGCGGCTCTTGCTTTTCTCGAACCAGAAAAGTTTCTCAAGAGACTCTATGCTCTGATTGATGACGCGCCTGAACCTGAACTGGCCCTCACGGCTACGGACAAGGCAGCGCGCGTGGCTGCAATCAGGTCCGAGATGCTGAAGCTAGAAGTGCTCGAAGAAGCCGCTATCGAATTCGCGGCCTATGAGCAAATTCAGATCACGCGGCGGCCTTTCGCCAATCCGCTCGCCGTTCTGTCATGCACGCTGAGGTCGAAGCAGGCGACGGCGGCCTAAAGAAATTCGCCGGGGTTCAGTCACGCTGTTCCCGGCGGATAGTCCCAGCCGCAGTTCGATGCGCTGCCGCTGGCGAGGACCACAGGGCGGTGTCCTCGTTCATAGAAACAACACCCTGCGCCTGCGGCCTACCTTTCGGGGCGCGGCAGGCAGCGAGCGCGGTTTGGTTTCCTTTCTCGCGCTCGGCTTTGCCGTGCTGTTCTCCGGCACGGCGGCGCGGCTGTTGGGTGCCGCCCCCAGCGTGCACCCAACAGTTGAGGCTTTCGGCGGAGGTTGCATTCCGAGACACAGCCGCGACAGCCGTTTTCTGGCAAGAGGGCGGGCACTGACCGCCCCTGAACCCGAAAAGCTCACCGTCGGCGCTGTGTGGGCCACGAAACCGGGTTCCCGACCGGCCTCGAAAGCCGGGCACCCGCCACCGACCCGGCTTCGGCCGGAATACAACCGCCTCAGAAGGGCCTTCGAAGTCATGCGCGCGGCGGTCACCCCAGTTAGTTCACCAAGGCTCCCGCGTCCGGTTCGCCGTTCGACTCGCCCTGACGCCGCCGCCTTCCTAGCTGCGCTCGCGCCGCTCGACGTTTACCTCTACGCGCATTCGGGCCGCATTCTGTTCAAGCGGCCGCTGACAACCGAAGAGCGCCAACATCTCGCTGATAACTGTCAGAGTCTCGACGTGCATCGGCATGGGCAATGGATAAAAGATGCGAGCGGCGCATTCCGGCAGTTGAACATCTTTCCCTTTCGAGAACAGGTTCAGCTTGTCGGCGCAAACCGCGTGGCGCTCGCATACCTGGCCTCACGTGATGACCGCATTCCGAGAGGCAACGGCGCGTTGCCGAAGCGTGACCGTCAACCGCCGCTCATCATCTATCTCGAAATCGCGCTCGACATCATTCTGGCGAACGAACAGATCCTGCGCGAGGCGTTCGCTGCGTTCAAGCGATGCTTCGTCCAGCTTTGGAATGGCAAGAACGAGTCCATTGAGTTTGACAACGGCGGCATGTCGACCGGCCGCCGCTGGAACGGCAAATATCTCAGCGCATACATCTCGAAACCCAGCCCGGTCACCGGCGAGGTCGACTGTCTGCATATCGAGTACCGGATTTGCTCGGCCCGCGCCGTGCGCGCCGTTGGCATTGCCAGCATCGCGGATTTGCTCGCATTCGATTTCCGCGCCTTCTGGCAGAAGCACCTCGTGTTACGCGATGTCGATATCGCCCGGCTAGGTCGCCATAGCCTGAACAAGCGTTTCGGGAAGCGGCGGCAAGAACCGGGACCCGACGACCGCCGTACCGGGCAAGTTCTCTGGCGCGCGTATGCATACGATAAATCCGGCAGCTTGTGCGTTCAGGCGCTGATCCAGAACTACGGCTCAGGGCCGTTTCTCAAGAACATCCCCATTGCTCATTTTCTGCCGTCTAGTGGTGAAAATGCTCTGGTTTCCTGAGTCGCCTGTATCTACGGTCTGAGAAACAAAGTTGTTTTCTGACGAGACCAGAATTTAGCGCTTCTTACAAACAACCCTCTCTGCATGGTCGAAGTAAGATTTGGGGGGAATGCGGACCATGTATCTTTCTATTCCTCCTGCCTGCGCACGAGCAGTCACATCCCGATTTTTTGACGAGTCCAAAGTATTTGCTTCAGCAAGTTCAGCCGCACGGCTTTGGCAATCAAACACCCACAGAAGTTGGGACTCGATTTCACCTTTTTTGTTCTTCCTCGTGGCCCAGACTTCTCGATAGTCCTTATCCCTTGGCGCAATCGCTCCGACAACAGCGCCAGTTCGATACGAACGCACGCCGATGGTGGTTGTGTCGATGACGTAGGATGTACCCTCAGCCTCAGTGCCAAGATTGACTTCCAGAGCTACCCCGGAGGTCGTAAGCGCAATAACTGTAAACAACGTCGCAATAGCGGTTCGCATCGAGTAATCCTCAAGTTTAAGTTTTAATTAGCGCGGTGGCCCTCGACTGGTGCCAACGTTGGCGCGAGATCGCGGCTTCCTCAACGGCAGATCCGAATATACCCCAATCAACCTTCCATTTTTTCTTATTCCTGATGCGCCACTGCGCGAACGCTCGTTTCGAGTGCCCGTCAAAAGCCTCAACTTTGCAGCGGTTCACCTTAGCAAAATGTCGAATAAGCCGTCGGCCGTCTGCAACAGTCATCAGACCTTGCATTATGAGGATTTGCGTTCGACCCCAATGCTGAATGGAATGGCAGATGGTGCAGATGGCATTGACCTTCACCAAAGTCGCTATGCCGCTGCGGGCTTTTTCAGTGAACTTCCAGACTTCGTGACCGTGCAGCCGCTTGCGGCTTCCGCAAATAGAACAGCGCCCGAGTTCAGCCCGCACCGCCCGGCTGAGCTTCAGCCAACGGTAAGGACCGAGACCGACCTCGTTCGAGCGAAGATTATGCCCCCAAAGCGGTTCAGGGACAGGCTCAATGCGCAAAGTGAGCCTCGATGCCATGATGCGAGTCTACCGAATTTCTGACGCACCTGTGAAGGCATGCTATAATCTCAGCTATTAGGTACGCTGTATTTTTTAATCATCGGGAGTGATGAACAATGAGCGACCCAGTCGGAGATTTGCAAAAGAGGTTTCGCGAAAGCTCTATTCTGGCCACAGCGCCGACCGACCATGGCCTTCTACAAAAAGCCCGAGAGCGCATGGGCCACGTTTCCGATAAGGCCGTTATGGACGAATACAATCGTCTCATTCTAGAGAAGTACAATCCCAGCTTCCTATCGCGACTGCTTAGCTGGTTTCGCTGATTGCCCTCGAACGGCCGCAAACTATCTGTGCAATCAGGCCACTTTAGTCATTTAATATTTGAAGGATTGCAGCATGTCAGACTCGGTAGGTTACTACGAAGCGGAAGCGTTCAACTTCACCACCGGCCAGAACGAATGGGTCGGTACAGGCACCCGCAAGGAAATCCTGAAGCGCGGCTTTTCCCTCGCAGGCTTTCTTGGCTACGGAAGTCGTGACCTTCTTCCGGGCGGCTGGCGTTCGTCCCGTTCAGCAGCATGAGCGGTACAACTATCATTCTCATTCTATTGGTCGGTGCCGGAGGCCTTTGGTGGTTGCGGTCGGCGATGGCGAATGCTGCTCAAACAGCGCGCCTAATTGGTATGAAGGAAGCCGCCGACAGTCTCGTCATGGGCATCGCCCATCACTATGAGACGGACGGGCACCCGCCAGCGGTTGTGAGGGTGTTGTCGGAAATGCAGACCGCCGTCGAAGCGAAATCGGACCCGAAAGCGCAAGCTGATTTATATCGCCAGCATGCGTACAAACTCGGCGATGCGATGGGTCAAGAATGCGTCGATGTTGGTAAGCGAGGACGAAAGCTGGAATACCGCTAAGCTCAGCCGCCCGGCTCACGCTAAAATAGACTGAGAGAAGCCTAAGACCGGGGAAGCGGCCGGGCGCGGCTAGCCAAAGCGACGCTCGATTTTATTGACGTGAAAACGTACGTTGCCAAACGCAATAAGATAAATATATCAATTAATACAATGACTTATGGAGACTCTCTGGCGGAGAGAGCGGGATTCGAACCCGCGATACGGTTTCCCGTATACACACTTTCCAGGCGTGCGCCTTCAACCACTCGGCCACCTCTCCACGCGCCTGTCATGAAGGGGCGCGCGCCGATTTGCAAGAGAGCGCGGGCGTCAGCTCAAAATATTCCGTAAATATCTGAAGTTGAGGCACTAATTTGCCATGGGCCGGGGTCCAAAGTGCGCCGAATCACGCATCCGGCGATCGCCGAGGGCGGATGCCCCCGCGACCCGCAGCGGCCGGACAACCGACGGCAACAGGCTCGGCCCGATGCCCGTATGCGCGGTCTCCAGCGCCTCGATAAATCCCGCAAACCAGCTGTGGATGGTGCCCGCGCGCAGTTTGGCCATCATCGCCTCCCACCGCATCCGGCGCTCGGTCGATGGCATCGACAACGCGGTCGCAATGGTGCGCGCCATGCCGTCGATATCGTGCGGATTAACCAGGAGCGCGGTGTCGAGTTCGTTCGCCGCGCCGGCAAATTTCGACAGCACCAGAACGCCGGGGTCGATGGGATTCTGAGCGGCGACATATTCCTTGGCCACCAGGTTCATACCGTCATGCAGCGGCGTCACCACGCCAACCTGCGCGGCCCGATAGAAACCGGCGAGCACAGTCTGGCTGAATCCCTTGCTGAGGTAGCGGATCGGCGTCCAGTCCACCTCGCCATGACGACCGTTGACCTCGGTCACCTGCCTCGACAGTTCGTCCTGCAGGTTGCTGTAGGCCTCGATCCCGCCGCGAGACGGAGTTGCGATCTGCAACAATGAAACAGAGCGCTTCAAGGACGGCTGAATTTCGAACAGCCGGTCAAACGCGCTGATGCGATTGACGAGGCCCTTCGAATAATCAACCCGATCGACACCGATCGCGAGACGCTCACCATGCAGGCTCTTGCGCAGCCGCGACACGTCCGGATGCGACGCAGCGCGCTGGGCCTGTGCCGCGAAACCATCGACATCGATGCCGATGGGAAACACCGCGATGCGCGAAGTGCCGAAACGAGAGGAAACACTGCCGCCCTCGACTTCAAGACCAAGCTCAGCGCGCAGATAGGTCGCGAAATTCTCGCAATCATCTTCGGTCTGAAAGCCAATCAAATCGTAGGCGAGCATCGACTCGACCAGATCGCGATGATGCGGGACACCCGCGATCACGCGGCGCGCCGGCCACGGCGTATGCAGGAAGAAGCCGAGCGGATTGCGAACCCCGAGCTCGCGCATCTCGGCGCCCAGCGTGAGGAAGTGATAATCCTGAATCCAGAATGCGGCGCTCGGCTTGTTGAAGCGCATCAGCGCGCGCGCCATGAATGCGTTCACCTCGCGATAGCACTGATAGTTATCCTGCGACACGCTGATCAGGTCGGTGCGCGAATGCAGAGCCGGCCATAGGGCAGAATTGGCGAAGCCTTCGTAGTAGCCGCCGTAATGTGCCGCAGGAAGATCAAGCAGCGCGAGAGCGCCTGCGCCAAGCGACTCGATTTCAGCGAATGAATCCTTCGAGACGTTGTCGCGAACGCGACCGGATGAGCCGACCCAGATCGCGCCGGACTTTTCAACTACAGGCAGCAACGCTGCTGCCAGTCCACCGGTCATCGGCTCATTTGCTTTTGCGCGAGCGACACGGTTGGAAACGACGACGAGATCCACAGAGTGCCCTCCCTAGTTTTGCAGCCGCAAAAACAACACCTGTTCATCAATATGGTTCCCTGCCACCCTTCAGACTGATTGATGTCAAATTTGGGCAAGCAAAACGGAACCGGGTTCCATTAAACAAAAGGGTGAAGCATTAAAAACGATTTGCATAGTCTTGACACAGACGGAATCGCGCAACGCGCACGTATGCAAAATACCGTCACCGATATTCTGTTTGATCAGCCGAAAGAGAATTCGATTTAACTGCGCGCATAGCTGTCGAAACAGCAAGACTAACTGCGCCAGTAGCGATCTTCCCAGTTCCGCGACAGCTTCATGCCGGTGAGAATCAATCCCGCCATCGAGTAGGTCTGCGGAAAATTCCCGAACAAGGCGCCGGTCTTCGGATCGACGTCCTCCGACAACAGGCCGTAGCGATTGCGATGCGCGAGTGCATCGGCAAACGCTTCGCGTGCTTCCTCACGCCGTCCCTGCTGCCACCAGGCATCGATCAACCAGAACCGGCAGATCAGGAACGCAGTCACCGGCAATCCAAAATCGTCTTCTGCCGCATAGCGCATCACGTGCTTTTCGCGCAGCAGTTCCCTCTCCATCACCGCCACCGTCTTGACGAAACGCGGATCGTCGACCTCACATACGCCAAGGTCGGGCAGCAGCAGCACACTTGCGTCGAGATCGTCAGATCCGAATGCAGCAGTGAACGCTTCGCGCTTCGGATTCCATGCACGCTCGAGCAATTCCTTATGAATCGGATCGGCGACCGAGTTCCAGTAAGCCGCGCGATCGTGCAAGCCGAGTCGCGCAGCGATCGATGCGAGCCTGTTGACGCCTGCCCAGCACATCGCTGCGGAATGGGTGTGAATCCGTTGCCGACCGCGATATTCCCAGATGCCAGCGTCCGGCTTCAGCGCGACATCGGCTGCT
Source organism: Afipia massiliensis (assembly GCF_014203115.1). GTDB lineage: Bacteria > Pseudomonadota > Alphaproteobacteria > Rhizobiales > Xanthobacteraceae > Afipia > Afipia massiliensis. Next base: position 510,679 of record NZ_JACHIJ010000004.1, read on the forward strand.
TTCTCTCCAAGGCCCTCCAGCAGGCGAAACAGCTTTTCACCAGCCGGCGTCGGCAATCGGCGATCGAAGAATAGCGGCAGCGCCGCGAGGATCACGCTGCCATAGGTATCGTGCTGGCTCTGCTCGACGGCGGCGTTGCCGACGCGAACCGGGCCATCGCCCCGATAACCCTTGAGATCGGCCGCGATCCATTCGTCGAGCGGGAGGTTCGGTACCACGCTGTAGACCGGCTTCAGCGGTTCATCGGTATTCGCCGCAAGCGACAGCGTGAAACCGATGAAATCCTCCATCGTCTGCGTCGCACCAACGCGATTCAGCGCTTTCACCACGAAGTAAGCATCGCGCAGCCAGCAGAACCGATAATCCCAGGTACGCCCTGAACCCGGCGCTTCCGGTATCGACGTGGTGTGCGCGGCGATGATGCCGCCGGTTTCCTCGAAATTCGACAGCTTGAGCGTGATAGCGGCGCGGATGATCGCTTCCTGATAGTCGTATGAGATATAAAGACGCCGCACCCAATGCAGCCAGTACGCCTTGGTCTGTTCGGCGAACGACTTTGCGGTCGCCGCGAGATCGCCGGGATAGGGCTCGTCGTGACCAAACACCATGTGCACCGGCCGCGTCAGAACGAACGGCGTTTCATGTTCGATCATGGCGATCGGCGCGTCGGTCGTGACACGAACCGATGACTCTTCCTCGACGTAACGAATGTGATTGCTACCGAGCGAGCTCCGCTTCAGCGGCTTGCCATAGGAATGGGTCGGCCGAATACGAACCGTGATGCGCGGCAACCCGGCAATCGGCTCGATGATGCGAAACAGCTGCGGCGGCCGGAACATACGACCATATTGCCGGAAGCGCGGTGCAAAATCGGTGATGCGAACGGCATTGCCCTTGGCATCAGTCAAAATGGTTTCAACCAAAGCCGTATTGCGGACGTACTCGGATTTGAAGTCCACCATGCCGTCGAGCACGACGTCGCTGAAACCTTTCTCTTCGTCGCCCGCAAGCAATCGGGAGAAGACCGGATCGGCATCGAAGCGTGGGAAACACCACCACACCAGCCGCGACGTGGGATCGACCAGCGCCGCTGTCTTGCAGTTACCGATCACAGCAAGATCAAGGCCGTGATCGATCTTCGCGCCTGCTTCAGCCTGTGGTGCCGTGATTGCCTTGGGAATATTCATTGCGCCGCCATCGCTTCTTCATCGAGTAAATGTGTGAGCCAGGCGCGGACGTCCTTCGGGGCCTTGAACTGCCCGTTGACGCCATGCGCGCGCCGACCCACCGAAAATGACACACCGCGAAACGCCGGCATGATGGCGAACACGGATTCGTCGGTGACATCATCACCAATGAATATGGGATTGCGCCCGGAGAAAGGCGCGCGATTCATCAATTCGCGAACACCGGTCGCCTTGGTGAAACCGGCGGGCTTGATCTCGCACACGAATTTTCCCGGGAGTACTTCAATCGGAGCTTGCGGAAGATCGGCGCGGATCGCCGACACCGCTTCGTAGATCGTTCGCTCGAACTGGGGCGCCAGCCGGTAATGCAGCGCGACAGAGTAGCCCTTGTCTTCGTACAGAATGCCGGGGCTGAGGTGAGAGATCGCGATGAAACGGCGCTTCAGGTCATTATCCATCGGGGGCGCGCACGACGCGACCGCCTCGCTCTCGACCGACAGTCGCATTTCCGCACCATGGCCGCCAACCGCCGGAAACTGTAACGGCGCAAAGATGACATCAATGTCGGTCAGCGAGCGGCCGCTGACCAGCGCGAGCGCGCCATCCAGCCGGTCATGCAGTGTTTGAAGAACCAAGCCAAGTTTCGGCGGCACCACGACGTCGCGAGGCGTCGGCGCTAACTCAAGCAATGTGCCGTCGATATCGAGCAGCAGCGCGGTCTGGTCCAGGTCCGGCACGATTCCGGCCGGCGCGGGCAGCATGTCCCCCATGGATTTTGCGGAAAAATTCTCAGTCACACGATGATCCATTCGTTATTCTTGCGCCGCCAGCGGCCGCGCAACCTCCTCAAGTGGTTTACACTCGGCATCGATGCAATAACGCCACGCGATCAGCGCCGCTGCGACCATCAAAGCCGATCCAAGCAGATAACCGACAAACACGCTGTCGCGCGAACCGGTGTCGATCAGCACGCCGAACAGCATTGGCCCAGCGATGCCACCGATGCCGGTACCGATCGCATAAAACAACGCGATGGCCAGGGCGCGAATCTCGAGCGGAAAGGTTTCGCTCACGGTGAGATACGCAGCACTGGCCGCCGGCGACGCAAAGAAGAAGATCACCATCCAGGCAATCGTCTGGGTTTGCGCGCTGAGAACGCCGATCGAGAACAGATAGCCCGAGACGGCGAGCAAGATGCCCGACACGCTATAGGTGAAGGCAATCATGGTGCGCCGCCCGACCGTGTCGAACAGCGAGCCGAGCAGCAGTGGCCCGAGAAAATTTCCGGCCGCGAAAGGCAGGATGTACCAGCCGACATTTGCGGCGGGGATAGCGAAGAAATCTGTCAAAACCAAAGCATAGGTGAAGAAAATCGCGTTATAGAAAAATGCCTGCGCCACCATCAGCGACAGTCCCACCAGGGAGCGGCTGCGATAGGTCCGGAACAGGGTGACGGCGACCTCGCGTAACGGGGTATGGGCGCGCATTTTCAGTTTCATTTTGGGTAACGGAGAACCGCTACCGCGCGCCACGGGCATCATCGAGGATTCGATATCGTTCACGATCTTCAAGGCTCGCTCCGGTTGGCCGTGGATTATCAGCCAGCGTGGGCTTTCGGGAATCCAGAACCGCATCACGAACACGATCAGGCCGAGACCCGCGCCGGTCAAAAACGCCAGCCTCCAGCCCTTCTCAGGATCGATGACATTCGGATCAAGCAGCACGATTGCGCTCACAGCACCTATCGCGGCACCGATCCAGAAGCTGCCGTTGACAATCAGATCTGTGCGACCGCGATAACGCGCAGGCACAAGCTCCTGGATGGTCGAATTGATCGCGGTGTACTCACCGCCGATGCCCGCACCGGTCAGAAACCGGAAGAACGCGAAGCTTGCGAGACTCCACGAAAAAGCCGTTGCTGCTGTAGCTGCGAGATAGACCGCAAGTGTAACGAAGAACAGTTTCTTGCGTCCGATCCGGTCCGTCAGCCAGCCGAAGCCGATAGCCCCGAGAACAGCGCCAGCAAGATACGCACTGGTGACGATGCCGATGTCGGTGTTGGTGAACTTGAGAACCGGACTCTCTTTCAGAGCACCCGACAATGCACCCGCAAGCGTCACCTCGAGACCATCGAGAATCCAGGTGATGCCAAGCGCCGCGATCACGCGGGTATGAAATCCGCTCCATGGCAGCGAATCCAGACGTGCGGGGATATCTGTCTCGACAGTCCCTTGAGCGAGCGCGACAGAAGAAGCGCTTTGTCGCGGTGAGGTCTGTGCGGGGGACATCTGGATGCTTGTCAAAGCTGACATCCCGCCGTCCCTTCTCCCGGTTCCACTCTCGACCCTTCGATGGACGCCGTGATCGGCGAAACGATGGCGGGCACCGCCGGATGCAATGCATCACGGCAGGTGTTGGAATTCTGCGCTGCAGGGTCTCCCCAGAACGCAACACGTCAGCAGAACGGCCCGGAACTTGTGGTTCCATGCTGTTTCGCAGGACGGCGGGTACATCCGCCGCCGTCCGTAATACCAACACCGAAATGAGAGAGTAGTTCCATGCGGAACCCGCGACCGACGCGGGTTCCGCCAGTGGATCAGGCCGCGCGGGCGGGCGGCATCATATCCTTGTAGCCGGGTGCAAGCTGCAACCTCGGTTCCGTCATAGTCTGCAGCTTCTCGAGCGTCATGCCCGGTATCATTTCAGCCACAAGCAGACCCTGCGGCGTGACATCGATCACCGCGTAGTTGGTGTAAATGCGCTTCACCACGCCTGCCGCCGTGAGCGGGTAGCTGCAGCGGAACTTGATGCGCGGCTGCCCCTTCTTGTCGGTGTGCTCCATGAGGACGCGAATTTCCTTGGCGCCCACCGCGAGATCCATCGCGCCGCCGACACCGGGCGGAAACTCCGTGTCTTCCGTGGTCCAGTTGGCGAGGTCGCCCTTTTCCGACACTTCGAATGCGCCGAGCAGGCTGACATCGAGATGACCGCCGCGGATCATCAGAAACGCATCGGCGTGATGGACGTAGCAACCGCCGGTCACCAGCGTCGTCAGATTCTTGCCGGCATCGGTAAGCTCTTCATCTTCTTCACCAGGCTTCGGCGGACCGCCCATCCCGAGCACGCCGTTCTCGCTGTGAAAAATCACCTCGCGAGTTTTCGGCACAAAGCCCGAGGTCAGCGTCGGAATGCCGATGCCGAGATTGACGTAAGCGCCTTCCGGCAAATCCTGCGCAGCGCGCCATGCCATCTGGTGCCGCGTCAAAGGGGTGTAACGAGCAGTTGCATCAAGAGTCACGTGTCAGCTCCCAATCTTGCGCGGTTCGGCAACGACGATTCTGTCGACGAAAATTCCGGGTGTCACAACGGCTTCGGGATCGAGCGAGCCGAGCTCGACCATGGTCTCGACCTCAACCACGGTCAATTCCGCAGCCATCGCGCAGACCGGATTAAAGTTACGGGCGGATTTGCGGTAGGTGAGATTGCCCCAGCGGTCGGCCTTCGCCGCTTTCACCAGCGCGATGTCGCCCCTCAGCGGCTTCTCGAACACATGAAGCCGTCCGTCGATTTCCCGCTGCTCCTTGCCTTCCGCGAGCTTCGTGCCCGCCGAGACAGGCGAGAAAAAACCGCCGAGACCGGCGGCGGCGCAACGCATGCGCTCGCTGATGGTGCCTTGCGGCACCAATTCCAGTTCAAGGCTCTTGGCGCGGTAGGCATTCAGGAAGGCGCTGTAGTCGCCTGAGCGCGGATACGAGCAGATGACCTTGCGCACACGTCCGGAGTTGATGAGGCGCGCCAAACCATGATCGCCGTTGCCTGAATTGTTGGCGACGATCGTCAATTCCTTTGCTCCCTGATCGTGCAGCGCTTCGAGGAGATTGTCGGCGACACCGACCGCACCAAAACCAGGCACCAGCACGGTCGCACCGTCCTGCACACCGGCGACCGCAGCCGCCAGCGACTCTACGCGCTTGTCGATCACCACCTTACTCCTTTGTTAGCGTTCTATTTTCTTGCCTTTGATCGATCGAGCCTAGGCAAAAAGGACGCGTCAATCAAACCTCGCGTCGGCATTGAGGGGATGCAGAAAGCAGCCCTCTTTCGCATCTGCGAAATGAACATTGTATCTGGCACCTTACGCGATCACGCAGCGCATCGCGCATGCGCCTCACGTCCAGATGATCGCGCGATGACATCCGCGACGAAAATCGACGTTGCAAAGTTTTGCAGGCCGGTTGTTAATTAGAACAATTACAAAAAGCGTTTTCTGGAAATCACTGGGGAGGTGCTTGTGTCTACAATCAAATTGACGGTCAACGGCAAGGCGGTGTCTGCCGATGTCGAGGATCGGACCCTTCTGGTCCATCTGCTGCGCGATCATCTCGGCCTTACCGGCACCCATGTCGGATGCGACACCAGCCAGTGCGGCGCCTGCATCGTCCACATCGACGGCCGCGCGGTGAAATCCTGCACCACCATGGTCGGCCAGGCCAACGGCGCCAACGTCACCACCATCGAAGGTATTTCGAAGGGCGACACCCTGCACCCGATGCAGGCGGCATTCCGCGATAACCACGGCCTGCAGTGCGGCTACTGCACGCCGGGCATGATCATGAGCGCCATCGACATCGTGCAGCGCCATCCCGGCGGCCTCGACGAAGAAACCGTTCGCCAAGAACTGGAAGGCAATATCTGCCGCTGCACGGGATACCACAACATCGTCAAATCGGTGCTCGACGCCGCCGGACGCATGAAGGTTTCTGCCGCCGCGGAATGATCCGCGACGACTCAATAATCAGATGTGCAGCTGCCCGCGCTGCTCGCGCGATCAAGGCAGCCCTTATGGAAAGGTCGAGATTATGAGTGTTGAAGGTATCGGCGCACGGGTAGTGCGCAAGGAAGACAAGCGTTTCATCACCGGCAAGGGCAAATACACCGACGACGTCCGCCTCCATGGCATGACCTATGCGTCGTTCGTCCGCAGCCCGCACGCCCACGCAAAAATCAAAAACATCGACGTCACCGCCGCCATGAAGATGCCAGGCGTGGTCGATGTGCTGACAGGCCAGCAACTCGTGGATGACAAGATCGGCAACCTGATCTGCGGCTGGATGATCCACTCCAAGGACGGTTCGCCGATGAAAATGGGCGCGTGGCCGGCCATGGCGCCGGAAACCGTGCGCTTTGTCGGAAACGCCGTTGCTGTCGTGATCGCGGAAACCCGCAATCAGGCGCGCGACGCGGCGGAAGCCGTCGAGGTGGCGTACGAAGAACTGCCGGCGGCCGCGGACATTCGTTCGGCCATCGCATCCGGCGCGCCGCAGCTTCACCCCGAAGCGCCCGGCAACGTCATCTATGACTGGAGCATCGGCGACGAGGCCGCGACCGGCGAGGCCTTCAAGAAGGCCGCCAATGTCGTGTCGATGGATATCACCAACAACCGTCTGGTGCCGAACGCCATGGAGCCGCGCGCGGCGGTTGCGGAATACGATTCCGCCGAAGAGCACTTCACTCTTTACACTACGTCACAAAACCCCCATGTCGCGCGCCTCGTGCTGTCGGCGTTCTACAACGTCGCTGCCGAAAACAAGCTGCGCGTGATTGCGCCGGACGTCGGCGGCGGCTTCGGCTCCAAGATCTTCATCTATCCTGAAGAAATGGTGGCGCTGTGGGCCTCCAAGCGCACCGGCCGTCCGGTAAAATGGACATCCGACCGCACCGAGGCGTTCCTGACCGACGCCCACGGCCGCGATCATCTCACCAAGGCCGAGATGGCGTTCGACAAGGACAACAAGATCATTGGTCTCAGGGTAAAAACCCATGCCAATCTCGGCGCCTACATGTCGCTGTTCTCGTCGTCGGTGCCGACCTATCTCTACGCCACGCTGCTGTCGGGCCAGTACAACATCCCGAACATCTATGCCGAGGTGATCAGCGTCTATACCAACACCACCCCGGTCGATGCCTATCGCGGCGCGGGCCGTCCGGAAGCCTCTTTCGTGATGGAGCGGATGATGGAAACCGCGGCGCGGCAGCTCAAGGTCGATCCGGCCGAGCTGCGCCGCAAGAACTTCATCACCAGCTTCCCGCATCAGACGCCGGTGATCATGGCCTATGACGCCGGCGACTTTAACGCCTCACTCGACGCGGCCTTGAAAGCCATCGACTATGCCGGCTTCCCCGCGCGAAAGGAGCAGGCCAAGAAAGACGGCAAGCTGCGCGGCATCGGCTTCTCCTGCTACATCGAAGCCTGCGGCATCGCGCCGTCGAAAGCCGTCGGCAGCCTCGGCGCAGGCGTCGGTCTGTGGGAATCCTGCGAGGTGCGGGTCAACCCTGTCGGCACCATTGAAATCCTCACCGGCTCACACAGCCATGGTCAGGGCCATGAAACGACATTTGCCCAGGTGGTAGCCGATCGTCTCGGCATTCCGATCGGTCAGGTGTCGATCGTTCACGGCGACACCGACAAGGTGCAATTCGGCATGGGTACCTACGGCTCACGCTCCGGCGCCGTCGGCATGTCCGCCATCGTCAAGGCGATGGAGAAGGTCGAAGCCAAGGCGAAAAAGATCGTCGCGCATCAACTTGAGGCCTCAGAAAACGACATCGTCATCGAGAACGGTGAATTCAAGGTCACCGGTACCGACAAGGCGATTGCGCTGCCGATGGTCGCTCTTGCTGCCTACACCGCGCACAACCTGCCGGACGGCATGGAGCCCGGCCTGAAGGAGACCGCATTCTACGATCCAACCAACTTCACCTTCCCCGCCGGCGCCTATGTCTGCGAGGTCGACGTCGATCCCGGCACCGGCAAGACCGATATCGTCAACTTCGTCGCAGCCGATGACTTTGGACGCCTGATCAACCCGATGATCGTCGAGGGTCAGGTTCACGGCGGTCTTGCACAGGGCATCGGACAGGCGATGCTGGAAGGCGCGGTCTACGACAAGAGCGGCCAGCTCCTGACGGCGTCGTTCATGGATTACGCCATGCCCCGCGCCGACGATCTGCCGTCGTTCAAGGTGTCGCATACCATGACGCTTTGCCCGAGCAATCCGCTCGGCATCAAGGGATGCGGCGAAGCCGGCGCCATCGGCTCGACGCCGGCGGTGATCAACGCGATTACCGACGCTATCGGCAACAACAAGCTTGAAATGCCGGCATCCCCCGACCGGGTGTGGCACGCCATCCATCAGCAACAGGCCGCGGAGTAGCGCATGATCCCGAAAAGTGGATACCGGTTTTCGGAAAAGATCATGCGCAGAAAAACGCCGTAGGGGAGAAGCATCATGTACGAGACAACCTATCACCGCCCGTCCAGCATCGATGACGCCGTCGCGCTCTTCAAGAAGGGCTCCGATTCGAAGTATCTCGCCGGCGGCCACACGCTGCTGCCGGTGATGAAGCAACGCCTCGCACAGCCGTCCGACGTGATCGATCTCGCGCGGATTCCTGCGCTCGTCGGGGTATCGGCGACGGCGGATGCGCTGGTCATCAAGGCGGCGACGACCTACTACGACATCCTCACCAGCGCGGATGCGAAGAAGGCGATCCCTGCCATCGTGCATCTGACCTCGGTGCTCGGCGATCCCGCGGTTCGTTATAGAGGCACCATCGGCGGTTCGATCGCGAACAACGATCCGGCGGCTGATTATCCCGCAGCCGTCGTCGCCCTCGACGCCACGGTGAAAACCAACAAGCGCAGCATCAAGGCTGACGATTTCTTCAAGGGCCTGTTCACCACCGCGCTGGAAGATGGCGAGATCATCACCGAAATCTCGTTCCCGATTCCGGCGAAGGCAGCCTATGCGAAGATGCGCCACCCGGCATCGCGCTTCGCACTCACCGGCGTATTCGTCGCCAAGACGAAGTCGGGCGATGTGCGCGTGGCCGCGACCGGCGCGTCACAGAACGGCGTGATGCGCGTACCCGCCATCGAGGCGGCGTTGAAGGCGAACTGGTCTGCCGGCGCCATCGACAGCGTGACGATTTCAGCCGACGGGCTGATGGCGGACATCCATGGCTCGGCGACCTATCGCGCCAACCTCGTCAAGGTGATGGCGCAGCGCGCGGTCGCCGCGGCAGGATAAATCTCCTTTCACAAAAATGAAAAAGGCCGCCCTTGGGGGCGGCCTTTTTATTCGAGAGCGACAGCGATTTACTCGACGATCTGAACCACACGACGGGTCCGCGGATCGACCAGAACGGTACGGTCGTTCACCACGGTGTAGCGATAGTCGCGAACGCCGTACTCTGCCGGAACGTCGTAATAGGTCACGCCTTCTTCCGGAAGAACGACACCAACCGCGAGGTCGTTCTGATACCGGTAAGAGGGACGACGCTGCTCGACAACGTAGCTGCGGAAGCGCGGACCCTGGTCGACGCCAAGAACGCCCGCAACGCCGCCGACCACGCCACCCACTGTGCCGCCCACAATCGCACCGACCGGCCCGCCTACGCGTTCGCCCTCGCGAGCCCCGCGCTCGACGCCGCCCGGAACGCCTTGAGCCGAGGCGACGGCCGGAATGAGCGCGCTCGTCGAAATCATCGCTAAAACCATCAAAGTCCGCTTCATATTCAAAACTCCCGATTGAAGATTGTCGGGAAGCACAAGTGGCTGACGGCCCAATGGTTCCTGCCGTGGCGGCGAGAACGCGGAATGGCCTTATTCTGGTGGCAACAGGAGCACTTATTGATGGCTCTTTGGCCAAAACTGGCCTAAAGCACCCCCAATTCATCGATTTCTTTGAAACTGCCAGATGCGCGCGTCGTGCGTGCATTGAGCCGTTTCAATCTCATTCATGGCGACAACGCCAACCAAGGTCTCAACGTGAAATCCCTGTCCGCAAGTCCCCCGCTCGCCCGCGCCCTGGCCGAGCGCAACTACAACGATGCAACGCCGGTCCAGACGGCGGTGCTTGCCCGCGATGCCATCGGCCGCGACCTGCTGGTGTCGGCGCAAACCGGCTCCGGCAAGACCGTCGCCTACGGACTGGCCTTCGCAAGCGATCTGCTCGGCGACGCCGAGCGCCTGCCACGCGCAGGCGCCCCGCTCGCGCTGATCGTTGCGCCGACGCGTGAACTGGCCCTGCAGGTTCATCGCGAACTGGAATGGCTTTATGCCTATGCGGGCGCCCGCGTCGTCTCCTGCGTCGGTGGCATGGACCCCCAGCGCGAAAAACGCGAGCTTGAAGCCGGCGCGCACATCGTGGTCGGCACGCCCGGTCGGCTGTGCGATCATATCCGCCGCAAGCGGCTCGACGTCTCCGAACTGAAAGCCGTCGTGCTCGACGAGGCCGACGAGATGCTCGATCTCGGCTTTCGCGAAGATATGGAATTCATCCTCAAGACCACGCCGGACACGCGCCGTACGCTGCTGTTCTCGGCGACCTTGCCGCGCACGATTATCTCCATCACCAAGCAATATCAGAACAACCCCTTTCGCATCGAAGTGGCTGGCGGCGACGGCGGCCATGCCGACATTGAATATCGCGCCATCCGTATCGCGCCGGGCGACGTCGAACATGCCGTGGTCAACGTGCTGCGGTTTTTCGAATCCCCCAGCGCCATCGTGTTCTGCAACACCCGAAACGCGGTAAACCATTTACAGGCCGGCTTGCTCGAACGCGGTTTCTCCGTGGTCGCGCTGTCGGGCGAACTGACCCAGAACGAACGGACCAAGGCATTACAGTCGCTGCGCGATGGACGCGCGCGGGTCTGCGTCGCCACCGACGTTGCGGCACGCGGTCTCGACCTGCCGAATCTCGGTCTGGTGATTCACGCCGATCTGCCGAACGATCCCGAAGTCTTGCAGCATCGTTCGGGCCGCACCGGCCGGGCGGGAAAGAAGGGCATCAGTGTGATGCTCGTGATCCCAGCGCGCAAGCGCCGTGCCGAACTGTTACTCAACATGGCAGGTATCGATGTGGTCTGGGGCACCGCGCCGACCGTCGAGGAGATCCGCACGCTCGATCAGCAGCGCATGTTGCAGGACGCGCTGTTCGGTGAAGAAACCACGGAAGACGATCTGGTGCTGGCGCGCGCGATGCTCGCCGAACGCTCTGCGGAGGACATCGCAGCGGCACTGGCGCGCCTCTATCGCTCGCGCCTTCCCTCGCCCGAAGACATTCTCGATCCCGGCCAGGGTGGCCGGTCGCGCGACGACCGAGGATCGCGCGAAGATCGCGGTGCGCGACGTGACAGCCGCGAGCCGCGCGGTGACGACCGCGCGCCGCGCGCGAAATCGAAATCACGCGGCGAGATGCCCGAAGGCAGCGTCTGGTTTCGCGCCGCCATCGGCCGCAACAAGAATGCCGAGGCACGTTGGCTGCTGCCGATGATCTGCCGTCGCGGCGGAATCGGCAAACAGGATATCGGCGCCATTCGCATTTTCGACGCCAGCACCGAGTTTGAAATTTCCGCGAACGCGGTCGACGAATTTACCGCCAAGATCAAGCGTCCCGACAAGGAAGACAATATCCGCATCGAGGCGCTGCCGAACGGACCGCAGGGCGATACCCCATCGTTCGACAAGCGCCCGCGGAAGCCCGCGCACAAGGAAAGGGATTTCAGCGCCAAACCGCGCTACGACTCGAAGCCTCGGCACGAGGACAAGCCGCGCTACGACAAGCCGAAGCACAGCGAAAAACCTCAGCGGGACGACACTCGCCGCTTCGAAGGTGCACCTCCGCGCGGCAAAGGTCCGAAGCCCGGCAAGAGCCAGGATCGCCAGAGCTGGCCGGATGTCGACAAGGGTGGCCCTGCCAAGAAGCCGAAGAAAAAGAAGCACCGCAAAGGCGGATAGTTTCTTTGAGTGGGGCATGAACGCCGAGGGCCAATTTGCAGCCTTCGGCATCCCTCCCCTTAAGGCTGCTTGGGATACTCCGGCGCGCTGCGTCCCTGAGTAATCAGCCGTGAGCTGCGCTGATCACGCAGGTAGTTCCAGAGCCAGCTGATCGCGACGCTCAGCCGGTTGCGCACGCCTATCAGAAAATAGATGTGCGCGATTCCCCAAATCCACCACGCCAGTGCGCCGCGCAGCTTGATACGGCCGAAATCGATCACCGCCAGCCGCTTGCCGATCTGGGCGAGACTTCCGGCGTGCTTGTAGTGAAACGGCGCGGGCGATGTCTCGCCGCGCAATCGCGCCTTGATCACGTCCGCCACGTATCGCCCCTGCTGTTTCGCCGCGGGCGCGATGCCCGGCACCGGCTGACCGTCAGGCGCGGCGATCGTCACCGTATCGCCGATCGCAAATACTTCCGGACGACCGGGGACCGTAAGGTCAGGCTCGACAATGACCCTCCCGGCACGATCAAGCGGCACGCCGAGCCATTCCGCCGCCGGTGACGCACGCACGCCGGCAGCCCAGAGGATGGTGTTCGATTTCAAAACCTCGCCGCCGTAAATCACGCCATCGGCGCTGCATTCGGACACTGCTCGCCCGAGCACCACTTCAACCCCGATGCGCTCCAGCGAGCGGTGTGCGTAGTCGGACAGATCCTCGGCGAAGCCCGCAAGCACGCGTGGCCCAGCCTCGATCAGAACCACGCGCGCGGCTCGCGTATCGATGTTGCGGAAGTCCGGCGGCAGGGTCACGCGCGCCAGCTCCGCGATGGTCCCGGCGAGTTCAACGCCGGTCGGACCGCCACCGACGATCACGAATGTCAGAAGCGCCGCGCGCCGCTGCGGATCGCTCTCACGCTCCGCGCGCTCAAACGCCAGCAGAAGACGGCGACGGATCGTCGTGGCGTCTTCGAGCGTTTTCAGCCCCGGCGCGAACGGCTCCCATTCATCGTGGCCGAAATAGGCATGCCGCACACCGGTCGCGAGCACCAGCGTGTCGTACTCCAGCGCGTCGCCGTCATCGAGCAAAACGCGCTGCGCGGCGACATCGACGCCTGTAACCGACGCGAGCAGCGTGATCACCTCCCGCCGCCCGCTCAGCAGGTGCCGTATCGGCCACGCGATCTCCGAAGTCGCCAGCGAAGCCGTCGCCACTTGATAGAGCAGAGGCTGAAACAGATGATGGTTGCGCCGATCGATCAGCGTAATGCTGACCGGCGCGCCTGCAAGCCGATGTACCGTTTCCAGTCCACCGAAGCCTGCGCCGACCACGACGACGCGATGACGGCCGGTTGTTGCCGCCTCCGCGTTATCTTTCCCGCCCGGGATATCGGCCGACCGCTCCATGATGTCTCTCCGCAAAGAAAATCATTCATGAGTTGGCGGCAAATTTCCGCGCAAGGCAAGCTGGCGAGAGGCGAAATGCATCGTCCATCGGGCTCATCCAAGAAGCCCGGCCAAGTAAAGCAACACCCCCGCCGAGGCGCAGGCAGCCAGCGTCTGCAACATTCCGGCATTGAAGCGGAATATCGCTGCAGCCGCCGCGAGCGACAGCGCAAGCGCCCACGGATCGACGCTCCTGAGCATAGGAGCCTCGAACCAGAACCCGAAACCGCGCACCGGAAATGTTTCGCGAAAAACGGTGTGGATCGCGAACCAGATCGCAAGGTTCAGGATCACGCCCACCACTGCTGCGGTGATCGCGGAAAGCGCCCCCGCGAGCGCCTTGTTACCGCGCATCATCTCGATAAACGGCGCGCCGAGAAAGATCCAGAGGAAGCAAGGCGTGAAGGTCACCCAGGTCGCCAGCAGCCCGCCCAGCGTTCCCGCCATCATGGGCGACAGCGGGCCGGGATCGCGAAAGGCGGCCATGAAGCCCACGAACTGCAACACCATGATCAGCGGACCGGGCGTGGTCTCGGCCATGCCCAATCCGTCGAGCATCTCGCCCGGACGCAGCCAATGGTAATTCTCCACGGCCTGCTGCGCGACATACGCCAGCACCGCATAGGCGCCGCCGAACGTCACCATGGCCATCTTGCTGAAGAACACCGCAATCTGCGTGAAGACGTTGTGCTCTCCGAGCAGCAGAAGAAGCGCGGCCACGGGTATCAGCCACAACAGCAACCAAACGACGGCCACCCGCAGGGAGCGCCCGAGGTTCGGGCGTGCATGGCCGGGCACTTCGTCGCCCAGCAAGGCATCGACCATAGCCGTGGAATTTTTGCTGTCATGCCCGCCGCCGACTGCGAACACCGCAAGCTCGGCCCGGCCACCGAAGTAGCCAATCAATCCAGCAACTACGATGATGATCGGAAACGGAATATCAAAAAAGAAGATCGCGACGAATGCCGCGGCCGCGAGTCCCTGCATGACCTGATTCTTCAGCGCCCGCTTGCCGACACGAACGACGGCCTGAATCACGATGGCCAGCACCGCCGCCTTCAGACCGAAAAACAGGGCGGCAACGAATCCGACATTGCCGAATGCAGCGTAGACGTAACTCAGCGCCATAATGGCGACGATACCGGGGACAATGAACAAGCCTCCCGCCATGATGCCGCCGCGGGTGCGATGCATCAGCCAGCCGATATAGGTGGCCAACTGTTGCGCCTCGGGGCCCGGCAACAGCATGCAGTAATTGAGGGCGTGCAAGAACCGGCTTTCGGAAACCCAGCGCTTTTCCTCGACAAGAATCCGGTGCATCACCGCGATCTGCCCGGCGGGGCCGCCAAAACTGAGCATCGCCACCCGCAGCCAGACCCGAAATGCTTCGGCCAGACTCGGGAAATCCGGAGCAGTCCGCTCGTGCAGAGCCGCTGGCGGCGTGGTCACATCGGTCATGCCTTCGCTTTCACTTTCGCTTTGTGCGATGGCCAATTGTGGGGTTCGTCGGTGGCATCCCGACACCAACGATAGAAGGCATCGTACAGCCCCAGACCCGCTTCGAGCTGTTCGAGGTCGTCGGAGTACATTCGCGACAATCCCAGTGAAGCCGCAAGCAGGCCGGGTGCCTCCGGCGAAAGATCGAGGCGCGCTGTATCCGCCGCCCGCACGATGGTCGCAAGACGCTTGAGCGGCTCGAGTCCCAGCCCGAATTCCTCGACCATAACATCGAACGTACAGAGCTCTCCGCGATGGCTCCAGTGGACGTTTTCAATATCGAAGGCAGCGGCACCAAAACGCTCCGCAACAGCTTCGACCTCGGAGGCGCTTACGAAAAGAAATACCGCGGAAGGGTCGACGAACCGGCGGATCAGCCACGGGCAGGCGATGCGATCGATCTTCGGTCGGGCGCGTGTAACCCATACGGTTCGCCCTTGTGGATCGCGGGCAGGAAGCTTGGACACAGGAACAAGCGGGCGCCCCTCCTTCGCCCACGCTTCAATTCCGCCTTCAAGAATGTTGGCGGAGGCGCCGGCATGACGCAGCCACGCGGCGACACCCTCGCTGAGTTTGTGTCCTTTTCGGCAAATCGCGACGACGGTCCGCTTTGAAAAGCCCGGCGCCCACTCGGCGACTTCCCTGTGGCTGCGGCGGATAGCGCCGGGAACCAATCGCGGGTCGGCGTTGAAATCCTCGTCGATCCTGACATCAACGAGTACCGGGCACGCGGGCGTACCGATTAAACGGGCAAGCTTATCAGGGGAGATTGCGTTGATTGCTGACATGATGCGTCCTTGTTGGAAAACCGGACGCGATTCTTGGGCATGTCGCCTTGTGGGGAGATCGCTTCCCCATAACTTGAAGTAAAATCAAGGAGTGCAATTTTGTCAATTGCGGATTGGCTGGGCTGACCGCCCGGCGATACGCATTGACCAAGGTTTGATGGCGGAGAGGGAGGGATTCGAACCCCCGATAGGCTTGCACCTATGCCGCATTTCGAGTGCGGTGCATTCGACCACTCTGCCACCTCTCCAGGTACCAAAGCAGCGGTTTCCCGCCGGGTCGCGGGGCGAGTTCTATGCGAGGATGCCGGTCCAGACAAGGCACCGGCAGCCTTTTCGTGCCATTTAGAGAGAATGGATCGGGCTCGCCGGAAACGCCACGGCCACGAAAGCCTTCTGGGCGCTGCACCTGACCTCGAAGCCGATGCGCGCACCCGCCCGCAGATTTCTCGCCTCACCCCTTTTTCTTCTCTTTCGCATTGCGCATGGTGAAGCGCGCGTTGCCGAGCCCAGTCCCGATGGTAAGGATCCCCCAGCGCTTGTAGTCCTGCATGAAGGGGATCTCGCTTAAGCCCTGCACCACGCCGTCATTGTGCATCAGTACCGCGGTGTCGTGATCGCCGATGCTCGGGATCAGTTCGATCAGGCTGGCGGGTAGGTTGAATTTGCTGCTTTCCCAGTTCCCCGGCAGATTCTGCGCGCCTTTCTCGATCGAGCCGTCAGCATCAATCGCACCGGGACACGAGACGCCGATAAACGGCGCAAGCTTCAAACCTTCGGCCTCGGCGCCCTTCAACAACGCTTTCAGCATCCCCGCGAGTTTCTTCACCGCACCTTCGCGGGTCGGCTCGTCATCGACATGACGCCATAGTTCTGATTTCCAGACCGACGCTTTCGACAGATCGGGGGTCTTCTTCTGGCGGGTTTCGACCACACCGCAGCGAATGTTGGTGCCGCCGATATCGACCGCGATAATGCTGTCGTGCCCCTCGAAAATCCACGACGGCACCAGATGCGCGCAGCCGATCAGCGCCGCCTCATCCGGGTGAAACCGGATCGGGATCAGGCTGACTTTTGCGCCGCCCGCCTTGAGAATGATGTCCGCCCGGGCAATCGCCAGTTCGCCGATCCGGCTTTGCCGAAAGCCGCCGCCGACGATGATCGCCTCGGTCTTGTCCCAGGCCTTGGTCTTGAGAAAGCGCCCCGTGACGTAAGCCAGCTCCTGGGCGAATTCCTCGATGGCACTGTGGATCAAGGCTGCGGCTTCGACGTCATCACCGACCAGGATCTCGTCCAGTTTCTTCTTGCTGATCTCTTCGGTCGACTTGGCGCCGAACGGATCATCTCCGTTTTTCTTCAATGGTTTTCGCCACTTATCGAGGATGTCCTGAAACGCCCCCTTGCTGGCCCGGTCGCCCAGAAAACCATCCTCGTCTTTAAGTTCGATGTTGTAGCTGTCGATGTCCACGGACGGCAGGCGTGCCGCCCCGTGATTGCCGATACCGGCGGTCGTCAGCGTGTCTTCAGCCATATCCGGGGACCCCTTGCCTGTTGCGGGGTATAACGGCCGGGGAACCGGATGGTTTCGGGGGCACGGGCGCGGCAGCACGGACGGCAGCCTTAAACGCCAGAAATCGAGCCAAATGGCTTATAAACGGCCCATTTTGGGGTCGCTTTTTCTTGACTCGTTGTCTTCTGCGGCTATAACACCCGCAACCCGGCGCGGGATTTCTCGCGCCGTTTGTTTTTGTGCGACCGGCCGGACGGCTCCGATACGAGAGCAGCCCCGATAGCGCAGAGATTTCGCGATGATCAAGTGATGATCGCGGTGAACCCATCGAGCGCGGCCAGCAAAAGTGGAAACCGGTTTTGCGTCCGGTCGCGCTTAAGATGTAACGACTGAACAAGAAGCCGGGCCGGATTTATCCGAGCATCGGAATCGAACACGAAGGATGAAAACGATGTTCGCAGTCATCAAAACCGGCGGCCGGCAGTTCCGCGTCGTACCGGATGATGTGCTCGAGATTGGCAAGATCGCCGGCGATGTCGGAACGATCGTGCAGCTTGGCGAAGTAATGGTGGTTGGTGGCGACACGCCGGTCCTCGGATTCCCGTTCGTTTCGGGTGCGTCCGTGGCCGCCGAAGTGCTGGACCACAAGCGCGGCCCGAAGGTGATTTCCTTCAAGAAGCGCCGCCGCAAGAATTCGAAGCGCAAGCGCGGCTATCGCGATGAAATCACGGTGATCCGCGTCACCGAGATTCTCACCGACGGCAAGGCCCCGACCGTGGGTCCGCGTCCGAAGCGTGAAAAGAAGATCGAGGCCGCTCCGGTGGACGGTGACGAGGCTCCGGCCAAGGTCGCCAAGAAGGCTCCGGCCAAAAAGGCAGCGTCAACAGCCGCCGCCAAGCCAAAGACCGCGGCCAAGAAAGCCGCGCCGAAGGCAAAGAGCGACGAAAAGTGAAATGATTCCGTCAAGGAATCGGTCTATAGCTTAAAGCGAATTTTGGAGACGGAGCCATGGCTCACAAAAAAGCAGGCGGTTCATCGCGCAACGGACGCGACTCGGCAGGCAAGCGCCTTGGCATCAAGGCGTTCGGCGGCGAGCACGTGATTCCGGGCAACATCATTGCACGTCAGCGCGGCACCACCTGGCACCCCGGCCTTAACGTCGGCATGGGCACGGATCATACCCTGTTCGCCAAGGTTGAAGGCCGCGTCGAATTCCGCGCCAAAGCCAACGGCCGCACCTTCATCTCGGTTATTCCGATGGCGGTTGCGGCTGAATAAACGGTAGACACATCGCGTCTGCCGGGTCTCGTTGAACCGGCAGAGCACTGGAAGGCTCGAAGGGGAGACGGGTAACCGGCCTCCCCTTTTGTTTTGCTCGTTTTGGGGACGGGCACATCACGGAGCCTGACCATGTTGCTGGAAAAGCCAACGCCCACGTTGCGGGAATCAAGAGCCGTCGTCCTCGAGACCGATCGGCTGGTTTTGCGTCAGCCGACGCTCGCGGACGTAAAAGCCATTGCGCGTGTCGTCGGCGACAAGCGCGTGTCGGTTAATTTACGCCGCGTACCGCATCCCTACACGGCCGACGATGCGATCAGCTTCGTGACCACCATCGCCGCCACCATCGACACCGTATTTCTGGTCGAGCACGAGCGTGCCGCGATCGGGCTTGTCGGCGTGAGCTGGGAAAACGAAAACGCGCCGGAACTCGGTTACTGCTTCGGTGTCGATCACTGGGGCAAGGGCTACGCGACGGAATCCGCGCGGGCCGTGATCGATTACGCCTTCGAGGAATTCGCCATCGACGAACTGCTGTCCGGGGCGCGGGTGCTGAATCCGGCCTCGCGCCATGTGCTGGAGAAGTGCGGCTTCCAGTGGACCGGCGTTGAACTGCACCGCTTCCTGACGCTTGGATCATCGACACCGGTCGATCGCTTCAAGCTGGAGCGCGGCGTGTGGGCTTCGCTCAAGAGCTGGAGCAGCTCAACGCGGCGGTGAGCTGCCAGAGCATGATCCTTTCGAGAAACCGGTGAGGATCATGCTCTAGACCACCGTGGGCGGATTGGGCTCCGGCTCGCGATGCATGACCGCGCGTTCACGCAGGAAAATATAGATTCCCGCGCAGGCCACGATCGTCGCCCCGATCATGGTGTTCAGTGACGGCACGTCGCCGAACACCAGAAATCCGAGCACGATTGCCCATACGATCATCGTGTACTGAAACGGCGCCACGACGCTGGCGGGCGCC
This sequence comes from Afipia massiliensis, assembly GCF_014203115.1. Classification (GTDB taxonomy): domain Bacteria; phylum Pseudomonadota; class Alphaproteobacteria; order Rhizobiales; family Xanthobacteraceae; genus Afipia; species Afipia massiliensis. The sequence continues at coordinate 530,137 of NZ_JACHIJ010000004.1, forward strand.
AGAATCAGCGAGCGATTGAGGCAGAGCACGGCGACCACATTGACTGTGCCGCTGACGAGCAACAGGCCGACAATCAGCCATGTCGGTGGAAGGAAAATGAAGGCGGACACGATTCCACCGAAGACGAACGAGCCCACGACCTGAGTCATGGCCAGAAAAAAGTTCGACGTGCCACGCACGTAACGCGTCACGATCATGAAGACCGACTGGCACAGGCATCCCGCCAGCGCAATCATTGCCGGCCAGGAAATAGCAGCGCCGGTCGGGCGCAGCGCGATCAGTACGCCGATGAAACCGACGACCACCGCCGTCCAGCGTCGCCAGCCAACATGCTCGCGCAGGAAAATCGCCGAGAAGGCCGTGACAAAGATCGGTGCTGCGAGATAGCAGGTCGTCGCATCCGCCAGCGGAATATACTTGATCGCTGTAAAGAACAGCATGCCGTCGGCGACCGACAGCGCCATCCGCAGCACCTGCAATCCGGGCCGCGGCACGCTGCGTACCGCCGCAAAATTGTCTCGCGCGAGAAACGGCAGCAACGTCGCAATGGCCGCAAAACCACGGATGAAGAAAAGCTGCGCCGGCGGATAAGCCGCCACCATCATCTTGCTGAAGACATTGACCAGCGAGAAGATCGTGATGGCCGCCAGCATGAACAGAATGCCCGCCAGCGTCGAGGATCGCGTCGCTGCACCGCTCGATGGTTTGAATGGACTCGTCATGCGCGTCAGCCCGGCGGGGGCACCACCACCGGGTCTTCGTTCGCAAGAGCGCGCTCGCGCAGGAAGATGTAGAAGCCGGCGCCGATAATCACCGCAGCGCCCAGCAGTGTGGCAACGGAGGGCACGTCGCCGAACGCCACATATCCAAAGATCACCGCCCAGACGATCATCGAATATTGATACGGCACCACGACGCTGGCCGGCGCCAGCATCAGGGAGCGGTTAAGGCTGAGCAGCGCGCCGACCGAAATACAGGCGGCCAGCAGGAAAAGGCCCAGATCCGTCAGCGGCGGCGTTATCCAGCCCAGCGGCGCCATGATCGCGCCGAAGGTGATGGTGCCCGCAAACTGGGTCGACGCCAGCACGATGTCGGGCGCATCCCGCAGCGACCGCGTCACCAGCATCAGCCCGGCAAACGACATGCTGCCGCCGAGCGCGATCATCGCGGGCCAGCTCACCGTCTGAGCCGAGGGTTGCAGGGCGATCAGCACGCCGCTGAATCCGATCCCGATTGCGACCCATCTTCGCCAGCCAACCCGCTCGCCAAGGAAGAATGCCGCTCCCGCGGTGACGAAAATCGGCGCCGCCAGATAGTAGGTGATGATATCGGCGAGCGGCAGATAGATCGATGCCGCGAAGAATGCGGCGACTTCGGCCGTGGAGAGCACGACGCGCAGAAGCTGCAAACCCGGCCTGCGAATCCGCGTAAACTGCGACCGGTTGCGCCAGATCAGCGGCGACAGCAGGATCATCGAGCCCAGACCGCGCAGCAGCAGCAATTGCCCCACGGAATAGGTGGCGACGATGTACTTCCCCACCGCGTCGCCAAACGAGAACAGCCAGACAGCCAGCAGCATCAGCGCGATGCCCGCGAGCCCAGCCGAGCGGTTTCCGGCGTTGGCGGAGATTTTCGCAAGCATGGTCATGGGGTGCCGCCGGATAGCGTTAATTCGTCAAAAAAACGAACCGATAACGTCGTTTAGAAGGCAGATGGCGGTTCGGCAACCGTTACAAATGCAGCCTTTATAGCCATATCATGCATGAATGGGTTGCCGCTCAGGCACCCATGGCGCATACATTGGCGCATACATACAAGCGCGATCGGACCCAAAAAAGCCGGGCTTTTGCCGATCGCGGCGTAACGGAAAACCGATGAAATTTCTCGACGAAGCCAAGGTCTACATCCGCTCCGGCGACGGCGGCAACGGCTGCGTGGCATTTCGCCGCGAGAAGTTCATCGAGTTCGGCGGCCCTTCCGGCGGCAATGGCGGCCGGGGCGGCGACGTCATTGTCGAGGTCGCAGACGGCCTCAACACCCTGATCGACTATCGCTACCAGCAGCACTTCAAGGCGCCGAAGGGCGTGAACGGCATGGGGTCGGATCGCCATGGCGCCAACGGCAAGCACATCGTGATGAAGGTGCCGCTCGGCACGCAGATTTTCGACGAGGATCGCGAGACCCTGATCCACGACTTCACCGAGGTCGGCGAGAAGTTCGTCCTGGCGCAGGGCGGCAATGGCGGCTTCGGCAACGCCCATTTCAAGACCTCAACCAATCGCGCGCCGCGCAATGCCAACCCCGGATTGCCCGGCGAGGAACGCTGGATCTGGCTGCGGCTGAAACTGATCGCCGACGCAGGTCTTGTCGGATTGCCGAACGCCGGCAAGTCCACGTTCCTCTCGGTGGTCAGCGCGGCGAAGCCAAAGATCGCGGATTATCCTTTCACGACCCTGCATCCGCAGCTCGGCGTCGTCGGCATCGACGGGCGCGAATTCGTGCTGGCCGACATTCCCGGACTGATCGAGGGCGCGCATGAAGGCGCAGGTCTCGGCGACAGATTTCTCGGACACGTCGAGCGTTGCCGGGTCTTGCTGCATCTGGTGGACGCGACCAGCGAGCATGCCGGCAAGGCTTACAAGACCGTGCGCGGCGAACTGGAAGCCTATGACGGCAACCTCGCCGACAAGATCGAGATCGTCGCTCTCAACAAGATCGACGCCGTATCGCCAGAGCATCTCAAGGACCAGAAGGCGCGGCTGAAACGCGCGGCGAAAAAGACTCCGCTCTTGATCTCTGGTGTGTCGCGCGAAGGCGTGCCGGAAGCACTGCGGGCATTGCTGGCCGTGATCGGCGAAGCGCCAGTGTCGACCAAAGCCAAACGAGCGAACGAAATCGCGCCGGAAGCAGAGCCGGAGCCGTCGGGCTGGAACCCGCTCGGCCGCTGATAATCTGTTCGCAATTTCAACTTAAGCCCACCACACACTGATTTCCGATGTCGAACCCCAAACTCAAGAATTTCCGCCGCATCGTCGTCAAGGTCGGTTCGTCGCTGCTGATCGACGCTGCTGCCGGTGAAGTCCGCGCGACCTGGCTCGCCGCGCTCGCCGCCGATATCGCCAAGCTGCATCAGGCCGGCAAGGATGTGCTCGTCGTCTCATCCGGATCGATCGCGCTCGGGCGAAGCCGCCTGAAGCTGCCGAGCGGCCTGCTCAAGCTTGAGGAAAGCCAGGCGGCAGCGGCCGTCGGCCAGATCGAACTGGCGCGCATCTGGTCCGGTGTGCTCGGCCATCACGGCATCGGTGCCGGACAAATTCTGGTCACGCTGCAGGATACCGAAGAGCGGCGGCGTTATCTCAATGCGCGCTCGACCATCACCAAGCTTCTTGAATGGCGCGCGGTGCCGGTGATCAACGAGAACGACACTGTCGCCACCAACGAAATCCGGTATGGCGACAATGACCGGCTTGCGGCGCGCGTCGCCACCATGACCAGCGCCGACCTGCTCATTCTACTGTCGGACATCGACGGGCTCTACACCGCGCCGCCGTCGGCCAATCCAAATGCGAAACTCATTCCCGTCGTCGAATCCGTCACCGCGGACATCGAGGCGATGGCAGGTGCCGCCGAGTCCGAATTGTCACGCGGCGGCATGCGCACCAAGATCGAAGCTGCGAAGATCGCAACCAGCGCCGGCACGCACATGCTGATCGCGTCCGGAAAGATCGAACACCCGTTGCAGGCCATCGCCGACGGCGGACCCTGCACCTGGTTTCTGACGCCGGCCAATCCCGTCACCGCGCGCAAGCGCTGGATCGCCGGATCGCTCGAGCCGAAAGGCACCCTCACCATCGACGCGGGGGCGGTCGCGGCCCTGCGCGCCGGCAAGAGCCTGCTGCCGGCGGGCGTGATCCGGGTCGACGGGCAATTCGCACGCGGCGACGCCGTGGTGGTGCGCGGACCCGACACCCACGAGATCGGCCGCGGCCTTGTCGCCTATGACGCGGATCACGCCGAGCAGATCAAGGGCCGCTCATCCTCGGATGCGGCGCAAATCCTCGGCATCACCGGGCGCGCGGAAATGATCCATCGCGACGACCTCGTGGTTGGCGGACCACGCGGCACCGACAGCGCCAAATAGCGGCGTCCGGCCAAAGCCCGAGCGCGGCCAATGGCCTAGCGGCCGATCCTATCGGCCACTGGCCGACCCCGCCGGGCAGCCATGTTCCCGGCGCCTCGCCGAGGCCGGATTTCTGTGCTAGGGCATGGCCTTACAAGTATCCAACCCCACATAGACCGATATGTCTGCTCCGCTTAAAGCTCTCGACGGCACACCCGACCTGACCGCGCTGATGACCGATCTCGGCGCGGGTGCGCGCCGCGCCGCGCGCGTGCTGGCGCTTGCCTCGGGCGAACAGAAGGATGCGGCGCTGGCCGCCATGGCGGCTTCGATCCGCGCCAGCGCAAAAGAAATTCTGGCCGCCAATGCCGAGGATGTTGCCGAGGCAAAAGCCGGTGGCATGAGCAGCGCCTTCGTGGATCGGCTCGCGCTCAACGACGCACGCATCAATGCGATGGCCGACGGCATCGACGTGGTCCGCGCGATCAAGGATCCCGTCGGTATCGTCACCGAAAGCTGGATGCGCCCCAACGGCATGACCATCGAGCGCGTGCGCGTGCCGCTCGGCGTCGTGGGTGTGATCTTCGAAAGCCGCCCCAACGTTGCGGCCGACGCCGGTGCGCTGTGCCTCAAATCCGGCAACGCCGTGATCCTGCGCGGCGGCTCGGACAGTTTCCGCTCGTGCCGCGCGATCCATCAATGCCTTGTCGAAGGCTTGCGCAAGGCCGGGCTCCCCGAAGAGTCGATTGCGCTGGTGCCGACCCGCGACCGCGCGGCGGTCGGCCTGATGCTTGGCGGACTGAACGGCGCGATCGATGTCATCGTGCCGCGCGGCGGCAAGAATCTCGTCGCCCGCGTACAGGATGAAGCGCGCGTGCCGGTGTTCGCGCATCTCGAAGGCGTCAATCACGTCTATGTCGACAAGGCAGCTTCGCTCGACATGGCAAAGACGATTGTTCTCAACGCCAAGATGCGCCGGCCCGGAGTCTGCGGCGCGGCCGAAACGCTGCTGATCGACAAGGCGGCTGCGGAGACGCAGCTGAAGCCGCTGGTGACGATGCTGCTCGATGCCGGTTGCGAAGTGCGCGGCGGTGACGATATTCAGCGCGCCGATGCACGCGTAAAGCCTGTCACCGACGAGGACTGGGCCACAGAGTACGAAGACGCCATCATCTCCGCCAAGCTGGTCAACGGCGTCGACGACGCGCTGGCGCATATCGCGCGCTATGGTTCGCATCACACCGACGCCATCGTCACCGAGGACGCAGCGATCGCCGAGAAGTTTCTCAACGAGGTGGATTCCGCCATCGTGCTGCACAACGCCTCGACGCAGTTCGCCGACGGCGGCGAATTCGGCTTCGGCGCGGAAATCGGAATCGCCACCGGCAAATTCCACGCCCGCGGCCCGGTCGGCGCCGAGCAGTTGACGAGCTTCAAGTATCGCGTTCGCGGCACCGGACAGACACGTCCGTGAATTGCGCGCCCGTGAGCGACTCCGTTCATCTGCCTCGCGCCATCCCGACCCATGCCGACGGCATGCGCATCGGTTTGCTCGGCGGATCGTTCAACCCGCCGCACGAAGCCCACCGCGCCATCAGCCTGTTTGCGCTGAAGCGATTACGGCTCGACCGCATCTGGTGGCTGGTGTCGCCCGGCAATCCCCTCAAGAACAACGGTTCGCTGCACGCTCTGCGCGAACGCATGATCGCAGCCGAGAAGGTCGCGCATCATCCGCGCATCGAGGTCAGTTGTCTCGAAACCGTCATTGGCACCCGCTACACTGCGGATACGATTTCGTATCTGCGGCGCCGCTGCTCCGGCGTACGCTTTGTATGGATCATGGGCGCCGACAATCTCGCGCAGTTCAACCGCTGGGAAAACTGGCAGCACATCGCCAGCATGGTTCCGATCGCTGTGGTCGACCGGCCGCCCGACAGCTTTCGCGCCTTATCCTCCACCGCCGCACAGACGCTGATGCCCTATCGCATCGACGAGCGCGCTGCGGGAACACTGGCGAGCCGACGTGCACCGGCCTGGACGTTCCTTACCGGACTGAAATCCAGTCTGTCGTCGACCCGGCTGAGGAACCCGGACGGAAGCTGGAAGGACGCCAATCCACGATGACGTTTTCCGGCAACAGCGCGCCCCAAATCATCGCGGCGGCATCTGGAAGATTGAAACGGTTAACCCCACATGCGTATGATGAACGTGGGCGCTAGGATTCGGCGCTCGCGATACAGTGAAAGGAATGGTCCCTGACCACATCTGTATTGTCCAAGGCTGCTTCGTCCAAGGCCACTGCTTCAAAGCCTCGTGCCAAAGCGATGCCTGCGTCCGTCGACCTCGTTCCCGCCCTCAAGGCGCGACCTGATGCCGACGAAACGCTGAACCTGATCCTCTCCCGCCTTGACGATATGAAGGCGGAAGAAACGGTCACCATCGACCTCCGCGGCAAATCCTCCATCACCGACTACATGATCGTCACCTCGGGGCGGGCCAACCGCCACGTCGGCGCGATCGCGGAGAACGTCGCGAAGGGTCTCAAGGAAAGCGGAATCGCAGCCCCTCACGTCGAGGGATTGCCCAACTGCGACTGGGTGCTGATCGATTCCGGCGATGTGATCGTTCATGTGTTCAGGCCGGAAGTCCGTGAGTTCTACAATCTCGAAAAGATGTGGACCTCGGACAAGCCGGCGGCAAAGGCACGCTAAGACGCGGTGAGCCGGCGCGTATTCATGTGCTTGCGCGCATGTTAGTTTGCGCGCCATGCGCATCGTTGTCATCGCCATTGGCCGCCTGAAGCAAGGCCCGGAACGGGAGCTTGCAGACCGTTATCGCGAGCGGTTCGACGACATCGGCCGCAAGCTCGGCTTTCGCGGCCTTGAGATTCACGAAATTCCCGAAAGCCGCGCGCGCGATGTGGCCGCGCGGATGGCTGACGAAGCCGCCGCGATCTCGGCACTGATTCCTGACAAATCGTCCATCATTGCGCTCGACGAGCGCGGCGAAACCATCGACAGCGCCGCATTCGCGCGGCATCTTGGCCGCTGGCGCGACGAATCGGTTCCAACCGCTGTTTTTTTAATCGGCGGAGCGGACGGACTTTCGCCAGAATTGCGGCGCAAGGTCAAACTCAGCGTTGCGTTTGGCAAAGCGACCTGGCCGCATCAGATGGTGCGCGTCATGCTGCTGGAACAGATTTACCGGGCCGCGACGATCTTATCCGGCCACCCGTACCATCGCGCGTAAGGCATGATCCTGAAATCATGCGCACTCCAAGATCCTGAAAGATCGAACTGCCCGTGACCGACGCGACAGGCAACACAACTCTGCTGACAGCACGCAGACTGGCGCGCGGCACAGCGCTGCCGCTGTCTCTGGTGATCTCAGCGCTTCATGTCGCGGGCGGGATTGCGCCGGCCCGCGCACAAACCGCCGTCAAGCAGGCCGCTGCGCCGGATGCTGAAACAATCAAGCAGCGCACGCAGGAACTCGACGCTGCCCGTGAGCAACAGAAGAAGGCTGCCGAACTCGAACAGAAGCTGAAAGCCGATCTCGCCGCTATCGGCCAGGACCGTACCAAACTCAACCAGCAACTGATCGGCATCGCCGGGCAGGTGCGCGACGTTGAAGGCAAAATGGCCGACACCGAAGGCCGGCTGCGCCCGCTCGATGCGCGCGAGCTTCAGATTCGCGCAGCGCTCGAATCGCGCCGGGATGAAATCTCCGAGGTGCTGGCGGCCCTGCAGCGCGCAGGACGCCGCGCGCCGCCTGCGCTGTTCGTGAGGCCCGAAGATGCGTTGCAATCGCTGCGCACCGCAATGCTGCTCGGTGCCGTCGTTCCGGAGATGCGGACCCGCGCCGCCAAGCTCGCCAGTGACCTCGGCGAACTGGTGAGCCTGCGCAAAAACATCGCGGAAGAGCGCGACCGGCTGGCGGTCGACCGCGACAAGCTCAATGACGATCGGACGCGGCTCGCCGCACTGGTGCAGGAGCGACAGAAAAAGCAGACCGACACCGAGAAAGACATGGAAGCGGAGCGGCAGCGCGCCATCGCGTTGTCGAAGCAGACCGAGAATCTTCAGGACCTGATCGCCAAGATGGAGCAGGACGTGAAGGCGGCCGCGAAGGCTGCGGCGGCGGCCGAACTGAAGGGCACGCCGGCATCGCTGAACGGCAAACCCAATCTGGGCGCCCTGAAGGACCCGGCCCGATTGAGCCCGGCGATCGCCTTCGGTTCCGCCAAGGGGCTTCTGCCAATCCCGGTTAACGGCACCCGGATCCGCAGTTTTGGCGGTTCCGACGGCGCCGGAAGCCAGGAAAAGGGCATTTCCATCGCCACCCGGCCCGGAGCGCAGGTCACAACGCCTTGTGATGGTTGGGTTGTTTACTCAGGCCCGTTCCGGAGCTACGGACAACTCTTGATCCTCAATGCGGGCGGCGGGTATCATGTCCTGATCGCCGGGATGGAACGTATTTCGGTCACGATCGGGCAGTTTGTTCTGACAGGAGAACCGGTCGCGACCATGGGGACCACGTCTCAGGTCGCGTCAATTCTGGCGGCAACGTCTAGCCAGCCTGTGCTCTATATCGAGTTCCGTAAGGACGGCACTCCAATCGATTCTGGTCCATGGTGGGCCGCAAGTGAAGGCCAAAAGGTTCGCGGATGATGCGCAAGACTTCCCTGGTTCTCCTCAGCGTCGCAGCAGGCGCGGCGGCCACTCTCTTCCTCACCCAGCCCCGCTCGGCGTTGGTCGGATCGACGGCGCGCGCTGCGTCGTCTGACACCTACCGTCAGCTCAACCTGTTCGGCGATGTGTTCGAACGCGTTCGCAGCGATTACGTCGAGAAGCCGGACGACAGCAAACTGGTCGAGACCGCGATCAGCGGCATGCTCACCGGTCTCGATCCGCACTCCAGCTACATGGATACGAAGAGCTTCCGCGACATGCAGGTGCAGACGCGCGGCGAATTCGGCGGCCTCGGCATCGAGGTCACGATGGAAGACGGCCTCATCAAGGTTGTGTCGCCCATCGACGAGACGCCCGCCTCCAAGGCCGGCATCATGGCCAACGACATCATTTCCTATCTCGACGATGAAGCGGTGCAGGGTCTCACCCTGAATCAGGCCGTCGAGAAAATGCGCGGCCCGGTCAATACCAAGATCAAGCTCAAGATCATTCGCAAGGGCCAGGACAAGCCGATCGAAGTCACGCTGGTGCGCGACAACATCCGCGTCCGCTCGGTGCGCGCCCGCGTCGAAAGCGACGATATCGCCTATATCCGCATCACCACCTTCAACGAGCAGACTACCGAAGGCCTGAAGCGCGAGATGGCGAACCTGACCACGCAGATCGGTCCGGACAAGATCAAGGGCTACATCCTCGACATGCGCAACAATCCGGGCGGCTTGCTTGAAGAGGCCGTGTCGGTCTCCGACGCATTCCTGGATCGCGGCGAGATCGTTTCGACCCGTGGCCGCAACGCCGAGGAAACCCAGCGCCGCACCGCCAAGCCCGGCGACCTCGCCAAGGGTAAGCCGGTGATCGTGCTAATCAACGGCGGCTCGGCCTCGGCGTCGGAAATCGTCGCCGGCGCGCTGCAGGATCACAAGCGCGCGACGCTGCTCGGCAGCCGCTCGTTCGGCAAGGGATCGGTGCAGACCATCATCCCGCTCGGCTCCGGCAACGGCGCGCTGCGGCTGACCACGGCCCGCTACTTCACGCCGTCGGGCAAATCGATCCAGGCCAAGGGCATCATTCCGGATATCGAGGTCCTGCAGGACGTTCCTGACGATCTCAAGTCGAAGACCGACACCAAGGGTGAAGCCTCGCTGCGCGGTCATCTCAAGGCCGAGGGCCAGGAAGAAACCGGATCGCAGTCCTATGTCCCGCCGGATGCCAAGAACGACAAGGCGCTCAAGATGGCCGCCGATCTCCTCCATGGCATCAAGCAGACCACGTCGGCTCCGGCGCCGACCGACAAGGCCTCGAACAAGGCTGCGAACTAACAGCGCAGACAAGTTCCTTTATCTGATCAAGGGCGGCTTCCGGGCCGCCCTTTTTCATTGCGGCTTTGGTGCCTTGGGCGCTCGGAACTCAAGCCTTGACGTCCCGCCCTGCCGGGGCCGTGGTAGGATTCGCGGATTGATTCGCGGGGGTTGAGCGCAGTGACAACCGACGATCTGAGCGCGCCGCTCGGACAAGATCGGCCGCGCAAGCGGCAATACAGGCTTCCGTTTAGTGCGCCACAGGCGATCGCGGGGCTGTGCGGCCTGTTTCTAACGACCTTCCTCGGCTTTGCAATTTTCAACCATAACCCGATGGGCGGCGAGCCTTTGGCGCGGGTGTCCTACGATCCCACCACGCTGCCCGGCGAGGGCGCAGCGAAATCTGCCGGCCCTGCGCCTGCAATGCCCAAGGAGGCTACCGCTGCCGCGAAGGAGCCCGTCAGCGGCCGTCAGACAGTGACCATCATCGACGGTTCCAGCGGCGCACGACAGGACGTGATGATCGGCGCCGGACCCGACGCCGCGGCGAAGACCGATGCCCAGAGCGCGGTGATGGCCGGCGTCAATCCGAAGCTGCTCGAGCCGTCACGCTACGGCATGATCCCCGTCACCGCCGATGGATTGAAATCCTTTCGCGTCTATGCCGCCGGCAGCGATACTGAGCGCGCCAGCGCGGCCAAGAAGCCGACGATCGCCATCGTTGTGACCGGCCTCGGCGTTGGCGCCGCGAAAACCGCCGACGCCATCACCAAGCTCCCGGGCGCCGTGACACTCGCATTCACGCCTTACGGTTCGGATCCCGGCAAACTGGTCGAGCGCGCCCGCGCGCAGAAGCACGAAGTGCTGCTGCAGGTTCCGATGGAGCCTTTCGACTATCCGGACAACGATCCCGGACCGCAGACGCTGCTCACGACGTTGTCCGCCGAGCAGAACGCCGACCGCTTGGCCTGGCATATGAGCCGGTTTCAGGGTTACGTCGGCATCGCCAACTTCATGGGGTCGCGCTTCGTCGCGACCGACGCGGCGATGCAGCCGCTCGTCAAGGAAGCGGCCCGGCGCGGACTCGCATGGCTCGACGACGGCAGCGCGCCGCGCAGCGTTGCGGGCGTGATCGCGGAAGGACAGGCGATGCCGTTCGCGAAAGCCGATGTCAGCATCGACACCGTGCCGACACCGGCCGAAATCGACCGGGCGCTGACGCGGCTGGAAACACTCGCGAAGGAGCGCGGATCTGCCGTCGGCATCGCATCCGCTTTGCCGATTTCGATTGAGCGAATCGGAACCTGGGCGAAGCAACTCGAGGCCCGCGGCATCGCGCTGGTGCCGTTGACAACGGCGATGCTGAAACCAAAATCAAGCTAGGCGTGATCGGCAAAGCCGGAACCAGGTGTTCCGGCGCTCTCGCGTGAACGAACGAATAGAGTGCGGCTGGCGCGCTTGGACGGCTGGATCAAAGGCTTAAGCAGGATGGCGCGTTACGACGATCTGCCCTACCGGACCTGCGTCGGCATCATGCTGATCAATCCGGACGGACTCGTGTTCATCGGCCGCCGCGCCAGCGGTCCGGAGCATGTCGATCAAACCCATGTCTGGCAGATGCCTCAGGGCGGCGTCGATAGCGGCGAAGACACATGGGCCGCCGCCAAGCGTGAACTTTATGAAGAGACCAACGCCCGTTCGGTGGAGAAGCTGGGCGAAGTGCCGGAATGGCTGACCTACGATATTCCGCGCACCGTCGCCGGCCGCGCCTGGAAGGGCCGGTTTCGCGGACAAAAGCAGAAATGGTACGCGCTCCGATTCACCGGCAAGGACAGCGAGATCAACGTCGCTTCACCGGCCGGCCACAAGCCGGAGTTCATCGACTGGCGCTGGGAGCCGATGAAGAATCTTCCCGAGCTGATCGTGCCGTTCAAGCGGCCGGTCTATGAGCGGGTGGTCAAGGAATTCACCAGGTTCGCCGGGAAATAATAAGTCCAGAATGCAAAAAAGCCCTGCAGTGCAGGGCTTTTTGACTTCGATGTAACAACGTCAATGCATCGCTGTTGAATTGACGATCTGCCGCTGGATGGTCTTGAAGTGATCGAGCCGCTCGATCGCCTGATCGAGAACCGAGCCTTCCTTTTCCTTCAGATCCTCTTCCATCTGAGCGATCTTGTCGGCGAAGGCAGCCGCGTCGAGTTCAGCCACCGACGTTGCGGTATCGGCCAGAACCGTGAGGCCCTTCTCGGAGATTTCCGCAAGACCGCCAAGCACGATGATCTTCTCGTGCTTGCCGCCGACGGTCACGGTCATGATGCCGGGACGAATGCTCGCCACCAGCGGCGCATGGCCAGCCATCACGCCGAGGTCGCCCTCGACGCCGGGAATATCGACCTGCTCGACTTCGCCCGAGAAGGCGATTCTTTCAGGTGATACGAGATCGAAGTGAAAGGTGGCCATCGTGATTACGCCGCTTCTGCTGCGAGCTTCTTGCCCTTCTCGACGGCTTCTTCGATGGTGCCGACCATGTAGAAGGCCGCTTCCGGCAGGTGATCGTACTTGCCTTCGCAGAGGCCCTTGAAGCCCTTGATGGTGTCGGCGAGATCGACGAACTTGCCCGGCGAGCCGGTGAAGATTTCAGCGACGAAGAACGGCTGCGACAGGAAGCGCTCGATCTTGCGGGCGCGTGCCACGGCGATCTTGTCCTCTTCCGACAGTTCGTCCATGCCGAGAATGGCGATGATGTCCTGCAGCGACTTGTACTTCTGCAGCACCTGCTGAACCATGCGCGCGGTGAGGTAATGCTCCTCGCCGACGATCAGCGGCGAAAGCATGCGCGAGGTCGAATCCAGCGGGTCCACCGCCGGGTAGATGCCCTTTTCGGAAATCGCGCGGTTCAACACGGTCGTCGCGTCCAAGTGGGCGAACGAGGTGGCCGGAGCCGGATCGGTCAAGTCGTCGGCCGGAACGTAAATGGCCTGCACCGAAGTGATCGAACCCTTGTGCGTGGTGGTGATGCGCTCCTGCAGTGCGCCCATGTCGGTGGCGAGCGTCGGCTGATAGCCCACGGCGCTCGGAATACGGCCGAGCAGAGCGGACACTTCCGAACCTGCCTGGGTGAAGCGGAAGATATTGTCGACGAAGAACAGCACGTCCTGGCCCTGATCGCGGAAATGTTCGGCGACGGTCAGGCCGGTGAGGCCGACGCGGGCGCGCGCGCCCGGAGGCTCGTTCATCTGGCCGTACACGAGAGCGCACTTCGAGCCTTCGCCGCCGCCCTTCTTGTTGACGCCGGATTCGATGAACTCGTGATAGAGGTCGTTGCCTTCGCGGGTTCGCTCGCCGACGCCTGCGAACACCGAGTAACCGCCGTGCGCCTTCGCGACGTTGTTGATCAGCTCCTGAATCAGCACGGTCTTGCCGACGCCGGCGCCGCCGAACAGGCCAATCTTGCCGCCCTTGGCGTAAGGCGCGAGCAGATCGACGACCTTGATGCCGGTGACGAGAATTTCAGCTTCGGTCGACTGATCGGTGTAGAGCGGCGCTTCCTGATGGATTGCGCGGGTAGTTTCGGCTTTCACCGGTCCCTGCTCGTCCACCGGCTCGCCGATGACGTTCATGATGCGGCCGAGCGTTCCGGCACCGACCGGCACCGTGATCGGCGCGCCGGTGTCCTTCACTTCCTGACCACGCACCAGACCTTCGGTGGTGTCCATCGCGATGGCGCGCACGGTGGATTCACCGAGATGCTGCGCGACTTCCAGCACAAGGCGGTTGCCCTGGTTGGTGGTCTCGATCGCGTTGAGAATGGCTGGGAGATAGCCGTCGAACTTCACGTCGACGACGGCGCCGATAACCTGTGCAATGCGTCCGGTCTGGTTGGCGGGTGATGCCATGGGATAGTCTCCTTAAAACTCGGTCTATGCGGCGGTTGGCCTAGATGGCCTCGGCGCCGGAGATGATTTCGATCAGTTCCTTGGTAATCATCGCCTGGCGGGTGCGGTTGTAGATCAGCGTCTGCTTGCGGATCATGTCGCCGGCGTTGCGGGTCGCGTTGTCCATGGCGCTCATCTGCGCGCCGTAGAACGACGCGTTGTTTTCGAGCAGCGCACGGAAAACCTGCACCGCGAGGTTGCGCGGCAGCAGGCTTGAGAGAATCTCGTCTTCGGCCGGTTCGTAATCGTAAACCGCGGTCGCGCCGTTCGCGGCTTCCTTTTCTTCGAGCACGAGCGGAATGATCTGCTGGGCGGTCGGGATCTGCGCGATCACCGACTTGAAGCGCGAATAGAACAGCGTGCAGACGTCGAAGTCGCCCGCCTCGAACATCGCGACGACTTGCTTGGCGACGTCTTCGGCATTCCTGAAGCCGAGCACCTTCACCGAGCGCAGTTCGACGTTGCCGACGATCTGCTTGTCGAACTGGCGGCGGAGCTGCTCGTAACCCTTGCGTCCGACGCAGAAGAACTTGACCTCTTTGCCCTGGCTCATCAGGGACAGGGCCCGCTCGCGCGCCAGGCGCACGATGGAGGAGTTGAAGGCGCCCGACAGGCCGCGCTCGCCGGTGCAGACCAGCAGCAGGTGAACCTTGTCGTTGCCAGTGCCGGCAAGCAATGCCGGCGCGTTGCCGGATCCGGCCGCAGCACCCGCGATGTTGCTGATCACCGCGTCCATGCGCTCGGCATAGGGACGCGCCGCTTCGGCCGCGGTCTGGGCACGGCGCAACTTCGACGCCGCAACCATCTGCATGGCCTTGGTGATCTTCTGCGTCGCCTTGGTCGAGGCGATGCGGACACGCATGTCCTTAAGAGACGCCATTCTTTATCTCACCCTGACGATCCAGCCTCACGCCGGATCGCAACCCCAGTTTCGCCGCGCGCGCAAATCGGCGCGGCGATGATCTTAAGCGAACGTCTTGGTGTAGCCTTCGACCACGCCCTTGAGCTTGCCGGCAACGTCGTCCGACAGATCACGCGAGTCGCGGATGGCGTTGAGGATGTCGACGTGCTTGCCTCGCAGCAGCGACAGCAGGCCGTCCTCGAAGGCGCGGACCTTGTTGACCGGAATGCCGTCGAGGTAGCCGTTGACGCCGGCGTAAATCACCACGACCTGCTCTTCCATCTTCAGCGGCGAGAACTGCGGCTGCTTCAGGAGTTCGGTCAGGCGCGAACCGCGCGCGAGAAGGCGTTGGGTCGAGGCGTCGAGGTCGGAGCCGAACTGCGCGAACGCAGCCATTTCGCGGTACTGCGCGAGCTCGCCCTTGATCTTGCCGGCGACCTTCTTCATCGCCTTGGTCTGCGCCGACGATCCGACGCGCGACACGGACAGACCGACGTTCACAGCAGGACGGATGCCCTGGAAGAACAGATCGGTTTCGAGGAAGATCTGGCCGTCGGTGATCGAAATCACGTTGGTCGGAATGTAGGCAGACACGTCGTTGGCCTGGGTTTCGATGACCGGGAGAGCGGTCAGCGAACCGTTGCCCTGATCGTCGTTGAGCTTCGCGGCGCGCTCGAGCAGGCGCGAATGCAGGTAGAACACGTCGCCCGGATAAGCTTCGCGGCCCGGCGGGCGGCGCAGCAGCAGCGACATCTGGCGATAGGCGACGGCCTGCTTGGACAAGTCGTCATAGATGATGACGGCGTGCATGCCGTTGTCGCGGAAGTACTCGCCCATGGTGCAGCCGGTGAACGGCGCGAGATACTGCATTGGAGCAGGATCGGAAGCGGTTGCGGCGACGACGATGGAATATTCCAGCGCGCCCTGCTCTTCGAGAACCTTCACGAACTGCGCGACGGTCGAGCGCTTCTGGCCGATCGCGACGTAGACGCAATACAGCTTCTGGCCTTCCGGTGCGCCGGCGGCGTTGAGCGGCTTCTGGTTCAGAATGGTGTCGAGCGCGATCGCGGTCTTGCCGGTCTGACGGTCGCCGATGATCAGCTCGCGCTGGCCACGGCCGACGGGGATCAGGGCGTCGATCGCCTTGAGACCGGTTGCCATCGGCTCATGCACCGACTTGCGCGGAATGATGCCGGGCGCCTTGACGTCGACGCGCTTGCGTTCGGTCGCCTGGATCGGACCCTTTCCGTCGATCGGATTGCCGAGCGCGTCAACGACGCGGCCCAGAAGTCCCTTGCCGACCGGCGTGTCCACGATGGCGCGGGTGCGCTTGACGGTCTGGCCTTCCTTGATCTCGCGGTCGGCGCCGAAAATAACGATACCGACGTTGTCGCTTTCAAGATTAAGCGCCATGCCGCGCGTGCCGTTCTCGAACTCGACCATTTCGCCGGCCTGGACGTTGTCCAGACCATAGACGCGGGCAATGCCGTCGCCGACCGAGAGAACCTGACCGACTTCAGAGACTTCGGCTTCCTGGCCGAAATTCTTGATCTGGTCCTTGAGGATTGCGGAAATTTCCGCGGCGCGGATGTCCATCAGCCTGCCTCTTTCATCGCGTGCTTGATCGAATTGAGTTTGGTGCGAAGCGAGCTGTCGACCATGCGGCTGCCGAGCTTGACGACAAGCCCGCCGATGATCGACGGATCGATCTTCACGTTGAGATCGACGTCCTTGCCCGACACTGATTTCAGTGCGGCCTTGAGAGCGTCGAGATTGGCGTCGCTGAGGGGTTCGGCGACGGTGACTTCTGCGGTGGCCTCGCCCTTGAACTTGGCAACCAGCGCACGAAACGCCCTGATGACATCAGCCACGGCAAACAGCCGGCGATTGGCAGTCAGGACCTTGAGGAAATTCGCGGCGATGCCGCTGATGCCGGCCTTGGTCAGCACGGCATTGAGCGCCTTGGCCTGGGCGTCGGCGGTAAACACCGGGCTGCGCACCAGCCTCAGGAGGTCAGGGCTGTCGGCCAGCATGGCGGTAAACTTGTCGAGGTCCGCCTTGACGGCATCGACGGATTTCTGGTCGCGCGCCAGTTCGAAAAGGGCCGTCGCATAACGGCCGGACACGCCAGATACGGAGGGATCTTCAGCTGCCACAAATATCTCTTCTAAGCTGTCGAATGCCCAAGGATAAGTTTCATCGCTGCAGTCTGGTGCCAGTGCGACACCAAGCGATCCAAGTCCTTGGAATTCAAGCGGGACTTCGATTTCTGGCCGGAGCGACATGCCCAGCAGCCTAAAATCGCGGTTTTGCTAACATAGGGCGCGCGCAGGTGCAACATGACGACGATTGCGAACGCGTTTTTGGCGGCGCCGGTTTGTCGCACGCGCGCATCGCGTAGTTTGAGCAGCACGCCGGGACAGAAACCCTGAGCGTTTTGCTGCGGCTCATTGCAGGAGCTTGGTGGAAATAACTTCACAAGCGGGGAGCGGCAGCAGGGCCGCAACCTCTGCCGCCAATCCTCGTGCCCGCTCCGGCGCAACAACCTCGCCTTCTACGCCACCGAGAGAGACTACGGCCCATATAGGGAACCGGTTGGTACCCAATCCACAGCGCGCGACTCCCGATTCGGCCGACAGGCTCGCTCGGGCCCGAGATTGGACTGAAAACCGTCAAATCTGGCAACGAGCTCCCCGCCTTACGCATGCAGCATTGCAATTATCGCATTTCATTAACGAATTTGGCGACTTCGCTTTTACTAGGCGAAACCTATACTTATGAAAACTATTAAGTATCTACATGTATAGTATAGTTGATAATCTTTATTTTTCAAATATTCAGCAAGAAACTGAGGCTAATTTGTATTGGCCTCAAAAAATTCTAGCGTTTTGGAACAAAATCGCTCGCCGCGCTTATGCCTCATTATTGAATGAACCGTCCGGCTACGTAAACACTGGCTCGATTTAGCCAGCCGTTGGATGGATATACCAATTGTGAGGGACAACTATATGATCGCCGCTATCAAGCGCGTGCCGGGGCGACCCGCTGCGAATCGGAATACCTCGATCGCGTTGGTTGCAGTCGGAATTTTGGCGCTTGGCGCTACTGCGAGCGAAGCTGGCCAGCGCAAATCCTGGCGCGATGCCAATGCCTCTGTCGGCTCCGGCCGCAGCTTTTCCGGAAAAGCCTCGTTCTACGGCAACGAGTCGGGCAGCAAGACCGCTTCGGGCCAGCGCTTCAATCAGGAGGCCATGACCGCCGCACACCGGACCCTGCCGTTCGGGACCCGTCTCAAGGTCACCCACGGCAGCCGCAGCGTCGTCGTCACCGTCAATGACCGCGGACCGTTCATCAAGGGTCGCGTGCTCGATCTGTCGAAGGGCGCCGCCCGCGCGGTCGGACTCACCAGCCGCGGCGTCGGCCACGTGGTTGCAGAAGTTCAGTAAGAGTTGCGTATGAGTTGAGTTGCGTAAGTTGCGTTGAAAAGGCCGGTGCCAGTTGCACCGGCCTTTTTCATGGATTTTCGTTGGGCATGATCTCGTCCGAAAACCGGAGCCCACTCGGGATCATGCCCTACAGAAAACTCTGCGGATCGATATCGATCTCGAGCTTGAGATTGCCTTTGGTCTTCGGACCGGCCGCGAGCCAATCCCGCATATAGGCCGACAGGTCGATACCACGCACCGACTTCACCAGAATACGAAACCGGTAGCGGCCCTTGATGACGGCGAGCGGCGCCTCCGCGGGACCAAGCACCTGAACCCGTTCGTCGAGCGGAGCGGCGGCGGCGAGCTTGCGCGCAAAACCTTCCGCGGTCGGACGATCGCCCGCTGAAATGATCAGCGACGCCAGCCGCCCGAACGGCGGATACAGTGCGCGCTCACGCGCTTCGATCTCGCTGGCGTAAAACGCTTCGCGATCCGACGCGACCAGCGCCTTCATCACCGGATGTTCCGGCTGATGTGTCTGGAGATAGCCGACGCCGCGTCCCTGCTCGCGTCCGGCGCGCCCAATCACCTGGTTGAGCAATTGAAACGTGCGCTCGGCGGCGCGCGGATCGCCGTTGCCCAATCCCAAATCCGCATCGATCACGCCGACCAGATTGAGGCGCGGAAAGTTATGTCCCTTCGCCACCAGTTGCGTGCCGATGATGATGTCGACGCGTCCCTCGGCGATCTCGTTCAGTTCCGACCGCATGGTCTCGATGTCGGTGATCAAATCGCTCGACAGCACCATGGTGCGCGCATCGGGAAACAGGTTTGCGGCTTCTTCCTGCAGGCGTTCGACACCGGGGCCGATGGCCGCCAGCGATTCCTCCGCCCCGCAATGCGGGCATTGATGCGGCCGCGGCATCGAGAAGCCGCAGTGATGGCAAACAAGCCGCTGGCGAAAGCGATGATCGACCAGCCATGCATCGCAGATCGTGCAGGCGAACCGATGACCGCAGGCGCGGCACAAGGTCAGCGGCGCGTAGCCGCGACGATTGAGAAACAGCAGCGCCTGTTCCTTGCGCTCGATTGCAATCTTGATCTCTTCTGCGAGACGCGGCGAAATGAACCGGCCGCGCTGCGGGCCTTCGCGCTTGAGATCGATGGCCTCGATCTGCGGCATGTGCTGGCCGCCGAACCGCGATGGCAGAGCGACGCGGCGATAGCGCCCCTTGCGTGCGTTGACTTCGGACTCGACCGAGGGGGTTGCCGAACACAGCACGACCGGAATCTTCGCGATTGATCCGCGCACCACCGCCATGTCGCGCGCATGATAATGCGCGCCCTCATCCTGCTTGTAGGCCTGATCGTGTTCCTCATCGACGATGATGAGGCCGAGATTTGCGTAAGGCAGAAACAGCGCCGAGCGTGCGCCGACCACCACCGGCGCGTCGCCCGCCGCGACCGCGGCCCAGTTGCGCGCGCGAGTGCGCGGCGTCAGCTCCGAATGCCATTCGATCGGCCGCACGCCGAACCGCACGGCAAAGCGGTCGAGAAACTGCCCGGTCAGCGCGATCTCCGGCATCAGGATCATGGTCTGCCGGCCGCGGCGAATGTTCTCCGCCACTGCCTCGAAATAGACTTCGGTTTTTCCGGAGCCCGTGACGCCATCGAGCAGCGCGACCTGAAATTCATCCTTCGAGGCGAGCTCTCTCATCGCATCGGCGGCGATGCGCTGCTCGGGCGAAAAATCCGGTTCCGAGAACGACGGATCGGGCGACGGTGGCGCGAGATCACGCGGCAACGGCTCGATAGCGAGCGTGCCTTCATCGACAAGCCCATGGATCACGCCGGGGCTGACGCCGGCATCCTTTGCAGCTTCGGACTTTGCGTGCAGCAGTCCGTCCGACAGGATCTCGATCAGGCGACGCCGCGCGCTCGTCATGCGTTGCGGCGGCGTACCGACCAGCCGCACCCCCATGCGCACACGCTCGGGTCCAAGATGCTCGCCCATGCGCAGCGTCATCCGCAGCACCATGCCGCGCGCCGACAGCGTGTAGTTGGCGACCCAGTCGACGAAGCTGCGCAGCTCCGGTTTCAGCGGCGGCACGTCGAGCTTGTGGCCGGTGTCTTTCAGGCGGTTGTGCAGCCGGGGATCGGGGTTGGGATTGTCGGCCCAGACCACGGCGGTGACGTCGCGCGGCCCGAGCGGAACGCTGACCACATCCCCCGGATTCAGCTCAACGCCGTCAGGAACGCGATAGGAATAGGTCTGGTTCAAGGCCACCGGGACAAGGACGTCGACAACTCGTCTTGCCATGGCAGGAGGGGTCCAGATTAAGGGGTGAATAAGGAAAAGGGTGCGATAAACCGATTCCTGTCAAGCGCAGGCGCATCGCGAGACATAAGATGGTCAAGGCCGCCGCTGCAACCGAAGCCACCCCGGAAAGCGTGCAACTCATCTGCGCCGCGCCCGATCTGCTGGCCGAGATCACGCACTGGCTGTCCCATTTGCGCTCGGAACGCCGGCTGTCACCCAAGACGCTGGAAGCCTATGCGCGCGACCTGCGCCAGTGCCTGATGTTCCTGAGCGAGCATTGGGGCGGCCTCGTCACCTTGAAACAATTCGCCGCCATCGAAGCCACAGACGTGCGCGCCTTTATGTC
Organism: Afipia massiliensis; assembly: GCF_014203115.1. GTDB lineage: Bacteria > Pseudomonadota > Alphaproteobacteria > Rhizobiales > Xanthobacteraceae > Afipia > Afipia massiliensis. The sequence continues at coordinate 551,176 of NZ_JACHIJ010000004.1, forward strand.
GGCGCGGCGTGTGGATGACGTGGGCGGGCGTTCCCTGATGCGCGCACTGGCGGGATTGCGTTCGTTCGGGCGATTTCTGGAACGCGAGGGCAAGGGCAAGGTCGGCGCGCTGTCCGCGATCCGCGCCCCGAAGATCGGCAAGAGCCTGCCGAAACCAATTCAGATGACGTCCGCACGGCAGATGACCGATGCGGACATCCGCGCCGGCGAAAATCGCGATCCGTGGATCTGGGCACGCGACGCTGCGGTGATGGCGCTGCTCTACGGATCGGGCCTGCGAATTTCCGAAGCGCTCGGTCTCAAGCGGCGCGACGTACCGCTGCCGGGCAAGGGCGACGTGATCGTGGTGACCGGCAAGGGCAACAAGACCCGCATGGTGCCAGTGCTGCAGAACGTGTTGGCCTTGATCCAGGACTATGTCGCGGTGTGTCCGCACACCATCGCGGCGGACGGCCCGATCTTCGTCGGCGCGCGCGGTGGCCCGCTCTCACCGCGCATCATCCAGTTGACGATGGAGCGGCTGCGCGGCGCGCTTGGCTTGCCGGACAGCGCAACACCCCATGCGCTGCGTCATTCCTTTGCCACGCATCTTTTGACCCGCGGCGGCGACCTGCGCGCCATCCAGGAATTGCTCGGCCACTCCTCGCTGTCGACCACACAGATCTACACCGGCGTCGATGCCGACCGGCTGCTCGACGTCTACAAGACGGCCCATCCGCGCGCCTGACATAAATTTGTCGTGCCAAAATTTGCCCTGCCAAATCCTTTGGACACCCTTGCGCGCGCGCCGCAGTTCGGTCAATCGTGGCATCCGATTTTGACCGGGGGATACTGAATATGGGCGCACATGAGAGCATGGAGCACGCTGAGCATGCCGAACATGCATCCGGCTCCAACAAGAGGATTGCATTGCTGATCGCGGTGATCGCGCTGTTTCTCGCTTTCTCCGAGACGCTCGGCAAGGGCGCCCAGACCGAATCCATCAGCAAGAACGTCGAGGCCTCGAACCTGTGGGCCTTCTTCCAGGCCAAGAGCATCCGCCGCACGACGGTGCAGGCGGTGGCCGAGCATGCGAAGCTCAGCCTTGGCCTGTCGGGTGACGATGCGCAGAAGGCGGCGCTGGCAAAACAGATCGATGACTGGAACAAGGCCGCGGCCCGCTATCGCTCCGAACCGGAAACCGGCGAAGGCTCCGAGCAACTGGCGGCACGTGCCAAGAAGGCCGAGGAAGCCCGCGATCTCGCCATGGCGCGCTATCACCACTACGAGGTGGCCTCCGCCGCTTTCCAGATCGGCATCGTGCTGGCGTCAGCGACCATCATCACCGGCATGATTGCGCTGGCGTGGGTGGCTGGCGCGCTAGCCCTGACCGGGCTCGCGTTCACGGCGATCGGACTGTTCGCCCCGCACGCCGTGCATTTGATGTAGAAAGAAAAAGGCCGGCTCATGCCGGCCTTTTTCAGCCGTTACATGTGAATGGCGCGTTTTCCGACCGCAAGCGCGGCTTCCTTGACCGCTTCCGAGCGGGTCGGATGGGCGTGGCAGGTGCGCGCGAGATCTTCCGCAGAGCCGCCGAACTCCATCAGCACCGCGGCTTCGTGGATCATTTCGCCGGCTTCCGCGCCGATGATGTGCACACCCAGCACACGGTCGGTTTTCGCATCCGCGAGGATTTTCACGAAACCATCGGTAGTCTGATTGACCTTGGTACGCGCGTTTGCGGTGAACGGAAATTTGCCTGAGGTGTAAGCCACGCCCGCCTGCTTCAGCTCTTCCTCGGTCTTGCCGACGGAAGCAACTTCGGGGAACGTGTAGACCACGCCGGGGATGACATCGTAGTTGGTGTGACCAGCCTGGCCCGCGAGGATCTCGGCGATGGCGATGCCCTCGTCTTCCGCCTTGTGCGCCAGCATCGGTCCGGCGATCACGTCGCCGATGGCATAGATGCCCTTCACGTTGGTCTGGAAGTGTCCATCGGTCTGCACGCGGCCGCGCTGATCGAGTTCGACCCCGGCTTCCTTGAGGTCGAGCCCTTCGGTGTAAGGAACGCGTCCGATCGCCACCAGCACCACGTCCGCTTCGATGGTTTCAGCCGTACCGCCTGCGGCCGGCTCAATGCTGGCCTTCAGCTTCTTGCCGGAGGTATCGACGCCGGTGACCTTGGCGCCGAGCTTGAATTCGACGCCCTGCTTTTCCTGAATACGCTGGAACGACTTTGCCACCTCGCCGTCCATGCCGGGAAGAATCCGGTCGAGGAATTCGACGACCATGACCTGCGCGCCGAGACGGCGCCACACCGAGCCGAGCTCAAGACCGATCACGCCGGCGCCGATCACCAGCATCTTCTCCGGCACCTTATCGAGCGTCAGCGCGCCCGTGGACGAGACAATGCGCTTCTCGTCGATTTCGACGCCCTTGAGCTTTGTCACGTCGGAGCCGGTGGCGATCACGATATTCTTGGTTTCGAGAACCTGCGTCTTGCCGTCGTTGCCCTTCACCTCGACCTTGCCGGCAGACAGGATGCGGCCAGTGCCTTCGTAGGGCTCGATCTTGTTCTTCTTGAACAGAAAGCCGACGCCCTTGACGTTGCCATCGACGCCGTCGGTCTTGAACTTCATCATGGTCGGCAGATCGAGCTTCGGCTTGCCGACGCCGATGCCCATCTTGGGCAGCATGTGCGTGACTTCCTCGTATCGCTCCGACGCCTGCAGCAATGCCTTGGACGGAATGCAGCCGACATTGAGGCAGGTGCCGCCGAAGGTCGGCCATTTCTCGACCACCGCAACCTTCATGCCGAGCTGCGCCGCGCGGATCGCGCAGACATAACCGCCGGGACCGGTGCCGATGACGATGAGATCGTAAGAAGCCATGAGGATTATCCTGTACTCACAGAGAAATGGAAGTTAACGGCCGCCCGAAACATCGACGATCGTGCCCGTGACATATGACGCCTCGTCCGACATCAGCCAGACGACGGCGTTGGCGATTTCATCCGCGGTGCCGACCCGCTTCATCGGAACCATATGCGCCAGCCGGTGCGCGCGATCCGGCTCCCCACCGCTGGCGTGAATTGCGGTGTCGATCAGACCCGGACGAATGCCGTTGACGCGGATACCCTCGGTGCTGACCTCGCGCGCAAGTCCCACCGTGAATGTATCGATCGCGCCCTTCGAGGCGGCGTAGTCGACATACTGCGCGGGTGAGCCGAGCGTCGCGGCGACGGAAGAAATATTGACGATGACCCCGCCGGTGCCGCCGTGCTTGCTGGACATGCGCTTCACCGCCTCGCGCGCGCACAGAATGCTGCCGACGATGTTGACGTTCATCATGCGGGCGAGACGCGCAGCCGACATTTCATCGACGCGGGCGGTGGCATCTACCACGCCGGCATTGTTCACGAGAGCGCCGAGTTTCCCGAAAGCATCCGCCTGCTTGAACAATGCAAGAATGTCGGCCTCATGGCCGACATCGCATTTCACCGCGATGGCCTTGCCGTTGCTGGCTTCGATCTTCGCAACCACCTCATCGGCGGCCGCCTTGTTGCTGGCGTAGCCGACGACAACCTTGTAGCCGCGCGAGGCAGCGGCGAGCGCCGTAGCCCGGCCGATGCCGCGGCTGCCTCCGGTGACAATGGCGACGCTGTCCATGCCCGCCTCGCAATCAGAGGTCGAGAACCAGCCGCGCCGGATCTTCGAGGCTTTCCTTGATGCGAACGAGGAAGGTCACCGCTTCCTTGCCGTCGATGACGCGGTGATCGTAGGACACCGCCAGATACATCATCGGGCGAACTTCGACCTTGCCGCCGACGACCACCGGCCGCTCCTGGATCTTGTGCATGCCGAGGATCGCGGACTGCGGCGCGTTGAGGATCGGCGTCGACATCAGCGAGCCGTAGATGCCGCCATTGGTGATGGTGAACGTGCCGCCCTGCATCTCGTCGATCTTAAGCTGGCCGTCGCGGGCCCGCCTGCCGTAGTCGGCGATGCTCTTTTCGATGTCGGCAATCGATTTCTGATCGCAGTCGCGCACCACCGGGACGACGAGACCCTTGTCGGTGCCGACAGCGACGCCGATGTGGTAGTAATTCTTGTAGATCAGGTCACTGCCGTCGATCTCGGCATTCACCGCCGGGATGTCCTTCAACGCCTGCACGCAGGCCTTGGTGAAGAAGCCCATGAAGCCGAGCTTGGCGCCGTGCTTCTTCTCGAACGCATCCTTGTACTGAGCGCGCAGCGCCATCACGTGGCTCATATCGACCTCGTTGAAGGTCGTCAGCATCGCCGCGGTGTTCTGCACGTCCTTGAGCCGGCGCGCGATGGTCTGGCGCAGCCGCGTCATCTTCACGCGCTCTTCACGCGCTGCATCGTCGGCAGGCGACGGCGCGCGCGCCTGAACGGCGGCCTGATTGACCGGCGTGGGCGCCGATGCAGCCTTTTCGATCGCGGCCAGCATATCACCCTTGGTGACGCGGCCATCCTTGCCGGAGCCCGGGACGGTCGATGCATCCACGCCCGACTCAGCAGAAAGCTTGCGCACCGATGGCGCCTGCGGCGCATCGGCCGGGGGCGACTTTTGCGCGGGCGCAGGTGCTGCGGCAGCAGGCGCGGCCTTGGCCGGAGCAGGTTCAGCCGCCTTGGCCGGGGCCGCGGCGGGCTTGGCGCCGCCAGCGCCTTCCGTGATCTGACCGAGCAATGCGCCGACCGCGACCGTCTCGCCGTCCTTGGCGACGATCTCGCCCAGGGTCCCGGCGAAAGGAGCCGGCACTTCGATGGTCACCTTGTCGGTTTCGAGTTCAACCAAGGGCTCGTCGACGGCGACGGCATCGCCGGCCTTCTTGAACCAGCGGCCGATGGTGGCCTCGGTGACGGACTCGCCCAATGTCGGAACACGAATTTCAGCCATTTTCTTTTCCCCTTGCGTCATGAGCGGCACATTCTGCCGTCAGCGCCTCAATCAAATTGAATGTGATGGAAATGCCCGCGACCTGCGGGCATCCATTGATCAGCCAAGAGCTTCGTCGAGCAATGCTTTCAATTGCTGGAGATGCTTCGACATCAAGCCGGTCGCGGTTGCGGCGGCAGCAGCGCGTCCGGCATAGCGCGGACGCTTGTGCGCCGAGCCGACCTGGTTGAGCACCCATTCGAGATAGGGCTCGATAAAGTGCCAGCCGCCCATGTTGCGGGGTTCTTCCTGACACCAGACCACTTCGGCCTTCTTGAAGCGCTCGAGCACCTGCACCAGGGTCTTGAGCGGCACCGGATAAAGCTGCTCGACACGCAGCAGATAGATATCGTCGACGCCGCGCTTCTCACGATCCTCGTAAAGATCGTAATAGACCTTGCCCGAGCAGAGCACGACGCGGCGGATTTTTGCGTCCGCGACGAGCTTGATCTCGCCGCCGGTTTCCGCATCGTCCAGCAGGACGCGATGGAACGAGGTCTCGGGACCGAACTCCTCGAGCTTCGACACTGCGCGCTTGTGGCGCAGCAGCGACTTCGGAGTCATCAGGATCAGCGGCTTGCGGATTTCGCGTTTCAGCTGACGGCGCAGCACGTGGAAGTAGTTCGCGGGCGTCGTCAGGTTAGCGACCTGCATGTTGTCTTCAGCGCACATCTGCAAGAAGCGTTCGAGGCGCGCGGAGGAATGCTCCGGCCCCTGCCCTTCATAGCCGTGCGGCAGCAGACAGACGAGACCCGACATGCGCAGCCACTTGCGTTCGCCCGACGAGATGAACTGGTCGAACAGAACCTGTGCGCCGTTGGCGAAGTCGCCGAACTGCGCTTCCCAGATCGTCAGCGCCTTCGGCTCCGCCAGCGAGTAGCCGTACTCGAAGCCGAGCACCGCCTCTTCCGACAGCAACGAATTGATGACTTCGTAGTGGCCCTGATTGTCGCCGATGTGGTTGAACGGCGTGTAGCGGCTTTCATCTTCCTGATCGAACAGCACCGAATGCCGCTGCGAGAAGGTGCCGCGCTCGCTGTCCTGTCCGGACAGGCGAACGTGATGGCCTTCCTTCATCAGCGTGCAGAACGCCAGCGCTTCGCCGGTCGCCCAGTCGATGCCCTCGCCGTTCTCGATCGCCTTCATGCGGCTGTCGAGGTAACGCTGCACGGTGCGGTGAACGCGGAAACCGTCCGGCACCTTGGTGATCTTGCGGCCGATATCCTTCAGCTCGTCGATGGCGATACCGGTGTTGCCGCGGCGCGGATCCTCGCCGAGATCGGCCGACTTGAAGCCGGCCCACTTGCCGTCGAGCCAGTCGGCCTTGTTCGGCTTGTAGCCCGAACCAGCCTCAAGCTCGGCATCGAGCCGCGCGCGCCAATCGGCCTTCGCCTTATCGATCTCGCCTTCGGTCATGATCCCATCGGCGATCAACCGCCTGGCGTAGAGATCGAGCGTGGTCGGATGGGTCGCGATCTTCTTGTACATCACCGGGTTGGTGAATGACGGTTCGTCGCCCTCGTTGTGGCCGTGGCGGCGGTAGCAGAACATGTCGATGACGACCGGCTTGTGGAACTTCTGCCGGTACTCGATCGCCACCTTCGCCGCGAACACCACCGCTTCCGGATCGTCGCCGTTGACGTGGAAAATCGGCGCGTCGATCATCTTGGCGACGTCCGACGGATACGGCGACGAACGCGAGTAACGCGGATAGGTCGTGAAGCCGATCTGGTTGTTGACGATGAAGTGCAGCGAACCGCCGGTGCGATAGCCCTTCAGGTCCGACAGCGCGAAACATTCCGCCACCACGCCCTGTCCGGCGAACGCGGCGTCGCCGTGCATCATCAGCGGCAGCACCGAAATGCGCTGGTCCGGCGGATCGCCGTTCTGGTCCTGCTTCGCACGCACCTTGCCGAGCACGATCGGATCGACAATTTCCAGATGCGACGGGTTGGCGGTCAGCGACAGATGGATCTTGTTGCCGTCGAACTCGCGGTCCGACGAGGCGCCGAGATGGTACTTCACATCGCCCGAACCCTCGACTTCGTCGGGATTGGCCGAGCCGCCCTTGAATTCATGGAATAGCGCGCGGTGCGGCTTGCCCATCACCTGGGTCAGCACGTTGAGGCGTCCGCGGTGCGGCATGCCGAGCACGATGTCCTGCACGCCGAGATTGCCTCCGCGCTTGATGATCTGTTCGAGCGCGGGGATCAGCGATTCAGCGCCATCGAGACCGAAACGCTTGGTGCCGGTGAACTTGATGTCGCAGAATTTTTCGAAGCCTTCGGCCTCGACGAGCTTCATCAGGATGGCGCGACGGCCTTCGCGGGTGAAGCTGATTTCCTTGTCCGGACCTTCGATGCGTTCCTGAATCCAGCTCTTCTGCGCCGGATTCGAGATGTGCATGAATTCGACGCCGAGCGTCTGGCAGTAGGTGCGCTGACAGATCGCCACGATCTCGCGCAGCGTTGCGGTCTCAAGACCCAGCACATGGTCGAGGAAAATCTTGCGGTCGAAATCGGCGTCGGTGAAGCCGTAGGAGCGTGGATCGAGTTCTTCGTGATCCTTCTGGCCCTCGATGCCGAGCGGATCGAGATTGGCGTGGAAGTGACCGCGCATGCGGTAGGCGCGTATCAGCATCAGCGCGCGCACCGAATCGCGGGTCGCTTGCTGCAGGTCTGCCGATGTCAGGCCGCCGCCTGCGGCCTGCGCCTTGGCTGCGATCTTGCCACCGACGGCCTTTTCGACCTGGGCCCAGTTGCCGTCGAGCGCGGAGGTCAGGTCGTCATTTGGCGTGGTCGGCCAGTTGGCCTTTTCCCAGGACGGGCCCTGCGCGTTCTTCGCGACGTCCGCCGGCTGATCCTTCAGGGTCTTGAAGAAATCAACCCATTCCGGATCGACCGATGACGGGTCGTTCTCGTAGCGAGCGTACAGTTGGTCGATGTAGGTGGCGTTGGCGCCGTCGAGGAAGGAAGTGAGGGCGAAGTTGGCGTTCGCGTCCTGGCGAGACATGGTTACGTCCTGATTGATTGCATCGCGCGGAAAAATCGGGAGAAAATCGCCCGATTTGGTATCGGCATCGTGTTTGGGCCGCACCTTTTACCCTATTTAGGGCAAAACTTCGCGCTGAAAAGAACCAAGGACTGAACTACGCTTTCAACCTTTCGAGAAGCGTCGTTCCGAGCCGCGCAGGCGACGGGGAAACCGTAATCCCGGCCGCTTCCATCGCCGCAATCTTCGATTCGGCGTCGCCCTTGCCGCCAGAGACGATCGCGCCGGCATGACCCATGCGGCGACCCGGAGGTGCGGTGCGGCCGGCGATAAATCCAACCATCGGCTTCTTGCGGCCGCGCTTGGCTTCGTCCTTGAGGAACTGCGCCGCGTCCTCTTCGGCCGATCCGCCGATTTCACCGATCATGATGATCGACTTGGTCTTCTCGTCCGCCAGGAACAGCTCGAGGACTTCAATAAATTCGGTGCCCTTGACCGGATCGCCGCCGATGCCGACCGCCGAGGTCTGGCCGAGGCCGACCTGCGTGGTCTGGAACACGGCTTCATAGGTCAGCGTGCCTGAGCGGGACAGGATGCCGACGCTGCCGGGTTTGAAAATGTTGGCCGGCATGATGCCGATTTTCGATTCGCCTGCGGTCACGACGCCCGGGCAGTTCGGCCCGATCAGGCGCGACTTGGATCCCGACAGCGAGCGTTTCACGCGCACCATGTCCAGCACCGGAATGCCCTCGGTGATGCAGATGATCAGGGGCACTTCCGCATCGATGGCTTCGCAGATCGCGTCCGCCGCGCCCGGCGGCGGAACATAAATCACCGACGCATCGGCGCCGGTCTTGTCGCGGGCTTCAGCCACCGTGTCGAATACCGGCAGGCCGAGATGGGTGGTGCCGCCTTTGCCCGGCGAGGTGCCGCCGACCATCTTGGTGCCGTAGTCGATCGCGCCTTGCGAATGGAAGGTGCCGTTCTTGCCGGTGAAGCCCTGGCAGATGACCTTGGTGTTCTTGTCGATCAGGACGGACATCGGCTTACTTTCCCTTCACGGCGTTGACGATCTTCTGCGCAGCGTCGTCGAGATCGTTCGCCGACAGGACGTTGAGGCCGGATTCGTTGATGATCTTCTTGCCTTCCTCGACATTGGTGCCTTCGAGACGCACCACGAGAGGAACCTGAAGACCGACCGCCTTCACCGCGGCGATGACGCCGCGTGCGATGACGTCGCACTTCATGATGCCGCCGAAGATGTTGACGAGAATGCCCTTCACGTTCGGATCGGCGGTGATGATCTTGAATGCCGCCGTGACCTTTTCTTCCGATGCGCCACCGCCGACGTCGAGGAAGTTGGCCGGCGATTCACCGTAGAGCTTGATGATGTCGAGCGTGGCCATCGCCAGACCTGCGCCGTTCACCATGCAACCGATGGTGCCGTCGAGCGCGATATAGGCGAGGTCATACTTCGATGCTTCGATTTCCTTGGCGTCTTCTTCCGTGGTGTCGCGCAGCGCGACGATCTCGGGATGACGGTAGAGCGAATTGGAATCAAACGACATCTTGGCGTCGAGGCACTTCAATTCGCCCTGCTTGGAGATGATCAGCGGATTGATCTCCAGCATCTCCATGTCCTTGGCGAGGAACGCCGTATAGAGCTGCGCCACAAGCTTTTCCGCCTGCTTGGCAAGATCGCCCTTCAGGCCGAGCGCCTGCGCAACCGTGCGGCCGTGATGGGCCATGACGCCGGTGGCCGGATCCACGGAAAACGTCACGATCTTCTCGGGCGTATCGTGCGCGACCTTCTCGATGTCCATGCCGCCTTCGGTGGAAACCACGAAGGACACCCATGACGTTTCGCGGTCGACCAGCAGCGACAGATAAAACTCTTTTTCGATGTCGGAGCCGTCTTCGAGATAGATGCGGTTGACCTGCTTGCCGGCAGGGCCGGTCTGTTCGGTGACCAGCGTGGCACCGAGCATCTGGGTCACGAACTGCTTGGTTTCTTCAATCGACTTGGCAAGACGCACGCCGCCCTTGTCGCCGGCCGAGGCTTCCTTGAACTTGCCCTTGCCGCGTCCGCCGGCATGAATCTGGCTCTTCACCACCCACAACGGGCCGCCAAGTTCTTTCGCCGCTGCTTCCGCGTCGGATGCCTTGAGAATCGGCACGCCGCGCGAGATTGGCACGCCGAATTCCTTCAGCACGGCCTTGGCCTGATATTCGTGGATGTTCATGGATTGCCCCAGAGATCGAAGAAGAGAACGAAGAAGGGAATTTCAGCGTGCGAGCCGGAAACGGATCTTCCCGGATCGCACGTGAAGATAACGGTGTCGCGGCGTTTACTTACCGAGCAAATCCGGCGCGATCTTCTTGCAGGCGTCGACCAGGCCTTGCACTGCGCCGACCGACTTGTCGAAGCCTTCACGATCCTTGCCGGCGAGTTCGATCTCGACGATGCGCTCAACGCCCTTCGATCCGATAACCACCGGCACGCCGACATACATGTCCTTCACGCCGTATTCGCCGTTGAGGTAAGCGGCGCAAGGCAGCACGCGCTTCTTGTCGCGCAGGTAGCTTTCCGCCATCGCGATGGCCGATGCTGCCGGAGCGTAGAAGGCCGAACCGGTCTTGAGCAGGTTGACGATCTCGGCGCCGCCGTTGCGGGTGCGATCGACGATCTCGTCGATGCGGGCCTGTGAGGTCCAGCCCATCTTCACCAGATCAGGCAGCGGAATGCCGGCGACGGTGGAGTACTTGGTCAGCGGCACCATGGTGTCGCCGTGCCCACCGAGCACGAAGGCGGTGACATCTTCCACCGAAACGTTGAACTCGTCGGCGAGGAAATAACGGAAGCGCGATGAATCCAGCACGCCGGCCATGCCGACGACCTTCTTCTGCGGCAGGCCGCAGGCCTTCTGCAGCGCCCAGACCATCGCATCGAGCGGATTGGTGATGCAGATCACGAACGCGTCGGGGGCGTACTTCTTGATGCCCGCGCCGACCTGCTCCATGACCTTGAGATTGATGCTCAGAAGATCGTCGCGGCTCATGCCCGGCTTGCGCGGCACGCCGGCGGTGACGATCACCACGCTCGCGCCCTCGATCGCCTCGTAGGAATTGGCGCCGGTGAACTTGGCGTCGAAGCCATCAACCGGCGAAGACTGCGCGATGTCGAGCGACTTGCCCTGAGGGATGCCTTCGGCGATGTCGAACATCACCACGTCGCCCAACTCTTTCAGTCCGACCAGGTGCGCCAGCGTGCCGCCAATCTGACCTGAACCAATCAAAGCAATCTTGTCACGCGCCATGGGAAATCTGTCCTTTGATGTCGACGGGAGAGGATGGGAAAAGTCTGGACGGCTGGTTAGACCTTTCGCGGCGAGCGTTCAAGTCGCTGTTCGCCCAATGGAGAGGCAGTGCTTACCGCGGCGGCAGTGCCGGCTGGTTTCGTATCGGGCTTTCGCCGGGTCCGGAGCCGAAACATAAAGCGAACCCGTCAGGTCTCGACCAGACCGGTGGTCGAACCGCTGGCGGACGAGTCGCTGCGGCCGTGAGGCAGCGCCAGATAGGATTCCGAGCCCATCTCGATCAGCCGCGACGAGGTCCGCTTGAATTCGTTGGCTTCAACACCCTCGGTCGCGCTGTATAGCGACAGCGGATCGGCCTCCGCCGACGCCATCAGCTTCACGGCATTGTCGTAAAGCGTGTCGATCAGGGTGATGAAGCGCTTCGCGTAGTTGCGATGCTCGTAGTTCATCGCCGGAATCCGGTCGATGATCAGCGTGTGATAATCATGCGCGAGCCGCAGATAGTCCGATGCGCCGAGCGGCTTCTCGCACAAGTCCGCAAACGAAAATCGCGCAACGCCGTGTGCCGAATGCGGAACGTGCAGCACGCGTCCCTTGACCGTGATGTCGCGCGGCCGGTCGGCGGCGCCGCCGGTGAGCTTGGTCCACGCCTTGTCGAGCGCGGCATCGGCCGACGCATCGGCCGGGACCAGCCACATCTTGATGCCTGCGAGTTTTTCCATCCGGAAATCGGTGCGCGCGTCGAGCCGCAGCACGTCCATCCGCTCCTTGAGCTGCCCGACAAACGGCAGAAACAGCGCGCGATTGAGGCCGCCCTTGTAGAGATCGTCGGGAGCGACATTCGAGGTCGCAACAACCACGGTTCCCAGTTCAAACAGCCGGCCAAACAGCCGTCCGAGAATCATCGCGTCCGCAATGTCGGTGACGTGAAACTCGTCGAAGCACAGCAGCCACGCTTCCTCGAAAATCGACGCCGCCGTGAGCCGCACCGGATCGGTGTCTGCGATTTCCTGCCGCGCAATCTTCTGGCGAAAGCCATGAATCCGCTCGTGAACATCGGCCATGAATTCGTGAAAGTGCGCGCGACGCTTGTGCGTGACGGCGCTCTCGCTGAAGAACAGATCCATCAGCATGGTCTTGCCGCGTCCGACCTCGCCGTGGATGTAGAGGCCGCGCAGCGGGACCGCGTCCTTGTCGGCGAACAGCCGTTGCAGCAGTCCGCCGCGGCCGGGACGGTATCCGGCCAGCCTTGCCTCCAGCGCCGAGAAAGCTTCGACAGCCCGGGCCTGCGCCGGATCAGCCTCGATGGTGCCCGCAGCAACCAGAGCCTGATACTGCCGACGGAACGGGGCGGGGGTGAGAGCGTTCATGGCCCGCTACCCGCCAGAACGAGGCGGAAAATGCAAGACTACAAACGTAACGGCCGACTCTCTATGCGCTCAGCGCATAGGCGTCTTCAACCACGTAAGGTCCGCCACCCACCGACGCGCGTGATGAGAACAGCACAAACCGGGAGGCCATGAAGCTGCGGGTCGGAAAATACCCCCGCACCGACAGATAGTCCGCCACATCCCGATTGGATGCATCCCGCAGCCGCGCCAGCGTCACGTGGGGGATGAATTTGCGCCCCTCCGGATCGAAACCGAAGCGCTGCATCAGCCGCTCCAGCTCCGCCTGCAACTCCATCAGCGGACGGCTTGGTACAACCGATGCCACCACGGCGCGCGGTTTCTTGCCGCCAAAGCTGGACAGGCCCTGCAAGGCAACCTCGAACGGTTTGCGATTGATCCGCTCCAGTGTCGCGGCGATCTCGTTGGCCGCGGGGCCATCGATGTCGCCGATGAAGCGCAATGTGACATGATAATTTTCGGGATCGACCCAGCGGGCGCCCGGCAGGCCCCCGCGTAAGTTCGAGAGCGTCTGGCCGATGTCCGGGGGGATTTCCAGCCCGGTGAACAAGCGCGGCATCACGAATCTCCTCGATGCAAAAGAGGATCACGAATCACCTGAGGTCTTTTTTACCGCAGCACGATGACAGTGCGAAGCGACCATCGCGCGAACAACAACAACAAATCCCCTCAGGGCTTGCCCGGCTGCAACGCATGATCCTTCAAAAACGCCTCCACCGTGGGCAGAATCCGCTCGACCACGACGTCAACGCCCGCGGCCGTCGGATGCAATCCGTCGGGCTGGGTCAGCTTCGCCTCGGTGGCCACGCCGTCGAGAAAGAACGGATAAAGCGGCACTTTGTGACTTTTAGCGAGGTCGGGATAAATGCTGTTGAACGTCGCCGTATACTCCGCGCCATAGTTCGGCGGCGCGTACATCCCGCACAATAAAACAGCGATGTTGCGCGCTTTCAGCTTGTTGAGAATCTCGTCGAGTGCGCCGCGCGAGACCTTCGGATCGATGCCGCGCAATGCGTCGTTGGCGCCAAGTTCAACGATCACAGCTTCGGTGCCGGGCGGGATCGACCAGTCGAGCCGGGCCAGGCCGCCGGTCGTGGTATCGCCGGACACGCCCGCGTTATGGATATCAGTGGCGATACCCTTGTCGGCGAGAGCCTTCTGCAGGCGCACCGGAAACGCCGCCGAAGCCGGCAAGCCGTAACCGGCGGTCAGGGAATCGCCCAGAACGGCGAGCTTGATCGGCTTCACATCTTTGACATCTTGTTTGACGGGTATCGTTTGAGCCGAGGCCGGCCCCGACATCGCCATCATTGCCCCCGCTGCTGCGACAATGAACGTCCTCACTAGTGTGGCGGTTCGCAGGTCCGCACTCTCCTTGCGACAGCCTCCGTTTGCGGACCTGCGAACCGAAGCCACACGAGAATTATAGTTTGCTGGTGTCCTTTCGAATCCGAAGTTCGCCACAGAAGGCGCGGCAAAATGGAGCGAACTTCGGATTCGGGACACCAGCCCCTCGACCGCGCGGCCGAAACCCCCATATGAAAGATCCATGGACAGTCTCATTGAACCCTCGCCGCGCGCCGGTCTCGAACCGGACACCATTTCCATTTCAAACGTCAATCTCTCGCTGGGCAGCGGCGCCGCGCGCGTTCACATCCTCAAGGATGTCAGCCTGCGCGTCGCGCCCAGTGAAGCCGTCGGCCTGATTGGCCCCTCAGGTTCAGGCAAGTCCACGCTGTTGATGGTGATGGCGGGGCTTGAACGTCCTGACAGCGGAGAGGTGGTGGTCAACGGCGCCGCGTTCAATGCCCTCGACGAGGACGCTCTCGCACGGTTCCGTGGCCGCCATGTCGGTATCGTGTTCCAGTCGTTTCATCTGATCCCGACCATGACGGCGCTCGAGAACGTCGCGGTGCCGCTCGAGCTCGCAGGCCGCGCGGATGCGAATGAGCGCGCCGCGCAAGAGCTTGCCGGCGTGGGTCTCGGAGAAAGACTGCATCACTATCCCTCGCAACTCTCGGGCGGCGAACAGCAACGCGTCGCGCTGGCGCGCGCGATGGCGCCCGATCCCGCCATTCTCGTGGCCGATGAGCCGACCGGAAATCTCGACGAGGCCACCGGCAAGCAGATTGTCGATCTCTTGTTCGCCAAGCACCTCGAGCGCGGCATGACCCTCGTGCTGGTGACACACGACACTGCACTCGCACAGCGCTGCGATCGGGTGGTGCGGTTGCGCTCGGGCCGGATCGACGGACCGGCGACCGACCGGCACTGGGTTGAGACGGCATCCCGATGAGCATGATCGCCGACACCGCACCGCGCGGCGGCACACTGTCGCTGGCAGTCCGCTTCGCCTTGCGCGAGTTGCGCAGCGGTCTGCGTGGCTTCTATGTCTTCATCGCCTGTATCGCGCTCGGCGTCATGGCGATCGCGGGCGTCGGCTCGGTGGCCGGAAGTCTCAGCGCAGGACTTGATCATCAGGGCCGCACACTGCTTGGCGGCGATGCATCCTTCGCACTGATCCAGCGGGAAGCCTCAAAAGAGGAGCGCGGCTTTCTCGATGCTCACGGCAAGGTCTCGGCCACGGCGATCATGCGCGGCATGGCGCGCTCGCAAAGCGGCGAGTTCGCGCTGGTCGATCTGAAAGCCGTCGATGGCAATTATCCGATGCTCGGCACCCTGTCGCTTGAGCCAAAGATGCCGGTTGCGGATTTGCTGGCGCAGCGCGATGGCGCGTTCGGCGCAGGTGCCGACGCGGTGTTGCTGGCTCGTCTCGGCCTCAAGGCCGGAGACCGCGTGACCGTCGGCAATGCGACATTCGAAATTCGCGCCACCGTCCAGGCCGAGCCCGACAAGCTTGCGGGCGGCGTCGGTCTCGGACCGCGATTCCTGATCAGCGAAGATGCGCTGCGCGCGACTGGCTTGCTGCAGCCGGGCACGCTGGTGCGCTGGATCTATCGCCTGCAGCTGCCGGATGCTTCGGGCGATGAGCGCGCCACGCAGTCCGTTGTCGATGCCGCGCAAAAGGCGCTCCCGGAAGCAGGATGGGAGGTCCGCACCCGCGGCAACGCGTCGCCGCAACTCGAGCGCAACATCACGCGCTTCACGCAGTTCCTCACGCTGGTCGGACTTGCGGCTCTGCTGGTCGGCGGAGTCGGTGTCGCCAATGCGATCAAGAGCCATCTCGATGAGCGGCGCGACGTGATCGCAACCTTCAAGGCGCTCGGCGCAACCGGCCGTGAGGTGTTCACGATCTACCTCACGCAGGTGATGGTGCTGGCGACCCTCGGATCGCTGATCGGCGCTGCGATCGGCGCGGCATTACCCTTCATCATCGTTGGCCTGTTCGGCAAAATCCTGCCGCTTCCGGTGGAAGCGACATTTCACGCCGGCGAACTGGCGCTGTCGTTCGTCTACGGCCTGCTGACAGCGCTGGCGTTCGGACTATGGCCGCTTGGCCGCGTCCACGATGTGCCGGTAGCGGCCCTGTTCCGTGAAGGCGTAACGCCGGAATTTCACTGGCCGCGCCGGCGTTATCTCGTCCTGATGGCCTCGGTGATCGCGCTGTTGATCGCGGTCGCAATCGGGCTCGCCTATGACAAGCGCGTGGCCGCTGTGTTCGTCGCTTCATCGATCGGCGTGTTCGCCGTGCTGCGCGCAGTCGCCTCGATGCTGATGGCTCTGGCAAGAAGCTTGCCGCGCGCGCGTTTCACCATGCTGCGGCTGGCTATCGCCAACATCCACCGCCCCGGCGCGCTGACGCCGTCGGTCGTGATGTCGCTCGGCCTCGGCCTCGCCGTGCTGGTGACCATCACGCAGATCGACGGCAACCTGCGGCGGCAATTCATGGCCGCCCTGCCCGAGCATGCGCCGTCGTTCTACTTCATCGATATCCCGGCGGCCGAGGCCCCGCGATTCAGCGAGTTCCTGAAACAGGCCGCTCCGGCAGCAAACGTGGAAACCGTGCCGATGCTGCGCGGGCGCATCGTCGCCGCAAAAGGCATCAGGGCCGAAGACCTCAAGCCTTCGACGGATTCCGCCTGGGTGCTGCAGAGCGACCGCGGCCTGACCTACACCGGCGAAGTCCCGCGCGGCTCAACGGTCGTCGAGGGCAGATGGTGGGATGCCGATTATAACGGTCCGCCGCTGGTGTCGCTGGAGAAGAAAATCGCCGACGGTCTCGGCGTGAAGGTCGGCGACGACATTACGGTGAACGTGCTGGGCCGCGACATCACCGCGAAGATCGGCAATCTGCGGACCGTGGACTGGCAGAGCCTCGGCATCAATTTCGTTTTGGTATACTCGCCGAAAGCCTTCGCCGGCGCCCCCCACACTGACATTGCGACACTCACCGAAGCCGGCTCTTCGAGTGCTGCGAGCGACGCCAAACTCATCAAGGACGTCGCCGCCGCCTTCCCGATGGTGACCAGCGTGCGGGTGCGTGAGGCCCTGGATTCGATCGGAAAGGTCGTGACCAACCTCGTGCTGGCGATCCGGGGCGCCAGTTCGGTGACCCTGATCTCGGCGATCCTGGTGCTGGGCGGCGCGCTGGCTGCGGGGCATCGGCACCGGGTCTATGACGCGGTGATTCTCAAAACCCTCGGCGCGACCCGGGCGCGGCTGCTCGGCGCCTATGCGCTGGAATATCTGCTGATCGGTTTAGCGACGGCCGTGTTCGGGGTGGCGGCCGGATCGATCGCTGCCTGGCAGATCGTGACCCGGCTGATGACGCTGGGCTTCGTCTGGCAGGCCGGCAGCGCCGCCCTCGTGGTGCTGGCCGCGCTCGCGGTTACGGTCGGATTGGGGCTGGCCGGAACATTACTCGCGCTTAACCAAAAACCAGCGACCGTGCTCCGTAACTTATGACAATTTGTAGCAGCAGATGGCGGGTTTTGCGACAAACAGCCGCGCGTCCATGCTTGCGTCGAGTGTGTTAGTTTCCCACATACCGAGCGGGTTCAGATTCCGGCTTGTTGCCATCCAGCGGATGGCCCACAGTCGGGTCTGGGAAAAGCTTATAGCTGGCGGCGCAGACCCTTCGCTTTCGCCAGTCAACCACGGGGTTTCGACGATGTCGGACTTGGACCGCAACTATACGTCACCTTTCGGCCGGGCCGCCGGGCGCGTTGACGCCGCGACCGTCGATGCCGGTCTGCGCTCGTACATGCTCAAGGTCTACAACTACATGGCGATCGGCCTGGCCATCACTGGTCTGGCCGCCCTCGGCGTGTACATGGGCGCCGTAACGCCTGATGCCTCCGCCGCAGCCGGCCGGATCGGCAAGCAGTACCTGACGTCGTTCGGCGTCGCGATGTTCGTGAGCCCGCTGAAGTGGGTCTTCATCCTCGCGCCGCTGGTGATGGTGTTCGCCATCTCGTTCGGCATCAATCGCCTGAAGCCGGCGACCGCCCAGCTGCTGTTCTGGGTGTTCGCAGCGCTGATGGGCATTTCGCTGTCGTCGATCTTCCTGGTGTACACGCACACCTCGATCGTGCGGGTGTTCTTCATCACGGCTGCCTCGTTCGGTGCGCTGAGCCTTTACGGCTACACCACCAAGCGTGACCTGACCGGGATGGGATCGTTCCTGATGATGGGCCTGTTCGGCATCATCCTCGCGAGCGTGGTGAACCTGTTCCTCGCGAGCTCGATGCTTCAGTTCATCGTCTCGGTGATCGGCGTGCTCGTGTTCGCCGGCCTCACCGCCTGGGATACCCAGCGGCTGAAGAACGATTACATCTACGGCTATGCGGCTCAGGGTGGAGACGTGGCAGAGAAGGCAGCCATCACCGGCGCGCTCTCACTCTACCTGAACTTCATCAACCTGTTCACGCTGCTGCTGCAGCTGCTCGGACAGAGAGACTAGAACTGATCGTGGCTGATCGGTGAACTCTCGAAAGCCCCGGCCAAAAGCCGGGGCTTTTGTTTTGCGGGCCGCCCATTAAGCTGCGCCCTCATGCCAGACCTCATGATCCGCTCCGCGACGCCCGCGGATATTCCCGCCATCACCGATATCTACGCCGAGGCCGTCAACCACGGCACCGCGACCTTCGAACTGACCCCGCCCGACGTCGCCGAGATGACACGACGGTTCGACGAACTGGCCCGCGGCGGCTTTCCCTACCTCGTGGCAACCATCGACGACAACATCGCCGGCTACGCCTATGCGGGGCTCTACCGCGCGCGCCCGGCCTATCGCTTCACCGTGGAGAACTCCGTGTACCTCGCTCCGGCCAGCCATCGGCGCGGCATCGGGCTGGCGCTGCTGACCGAATTGATCGCGCAGTGCGAGGCGCGCGGCTACCGCCAGATGATCGCGGTGATCGGCGATTCCGCCAATGCCGCCTCGGTGGGCGTTCACGCCCGCGCGGGTTTCGAGATGACCGGCACGCTAAAAAATGTCGGATTCAAATTCGGACGCTGGCTCGACACGGTGCTGATGCAGCGCGCCCTCGACGAGGGCGGCGCGACGCTTCCCAAAGGCTGAACGAGCTGGCCGTGTAGCGCGACCCGAATCGCGCTCTAGACCAGCGCCAGCTTGCGGTCGATCACCAGCAACACGCGCTCAAGGTCGTGGCCGCGGCGTAGGATCTGTCCGTTGGCGGCGATCACGCTGTAGGCGCCCTGCTTGCGGGTGAGGCGCGGATCTTTCTCGATCCGGTAGATCGGGACTTCCGAGGCGCGGCGGAAGATCGAAAACACTGCGCGATCTTTCAGAAAGTCGATGGCGTAGTCGCGCCACTCGCCGTCGGAGACCATGCGCCCATACAGATTGAGAATGCGATTGAGTTCAATGCGGTTGAACGTAACGCTCTGGGGCGGAAGTGGCGTCGTGCTGCGCTCCAGCCCCCGGCTCTCGCTTGGATCGATATCGCCCGATACTGAATTCATCGGCGCCTCCTGTCACATACCCGACATGATCACCCCGTCCGGCGACGCCTGCAAGCATGATTTCAAGCGCTTATGCCGCCTGGACACAGGAGACAGAGCATCACGTGGACGTCAGGCAAAATCATAATGCCGCCCGATTTCGGTCAATCCACCGCCGTGCTGGACTGCGATCAAGATGAAACTGCGTTGACCCGGTCCTTTCGGCACCGGATTCCTCAGCCCCCAGCCCCCCGGGGTCGTCAGGATCGGGTCTAATTCTTCGCAGAAATTAGGATCCCCATCCTTCGGGCCAGCGCGAGCTGGTCTTTTTTTGTTTGGGTTGGATTTGTTGCTTCGAATGACGAAGGCCCGCGCTGGCACCAGACGCGCAATCGCGTATCGCCACCTTGCAGCGGCGTGATCTGATTCAAAAAATTACGGGATTTCAGTTCAGCGAGGTAAAGGCTGCGCCCAGCATCGGACCGGGCTTGTCGCGATTGCCGTCCTGAATAAAGACCGCCGCCGCATCGACGCCGTCGCGCGTGATGTTTTCAAGCGGCACGGTCCAACTGCCGGCCCTGCCATTCCAGTCGCCGACCTTCAGCACGTTGCGCACCACGTTGTGATACGTGATCTGCTGCCCGCGATTCTCGCCGCGCGAGATGGTGATCGGAACCTGCTTCGACACCGCGCAGATCCAGATCTCACCGCTCATGCCGCCGGCTTCCGCCACCGACACATTGATCTGGCTGCCTGATGTCGTCATCTTAATCGGCACCGACATCACACCGTCGTTCTTCTGGGTGCCCTTCGCAGCGTTCTCGATCGCGATGCGGTCGCTGCCGAGAACATCGGTCGTGCCGTTGACGACGGCTTGCGGCGTGTAGACGCCGCGGTTGCCGCGCATATGCGAATAGGCCTTCTGTCGCGCGCTGAACCGCGAATCCGCCAGCGTGTCCTTCCAGCCGAGATAATCCCAGTAATCGATCGGCAGGCTGAGTGCGATGACAGACTTGTCCTGCGCGAGTTCGCCGAGAACCTTGTCCGCCGGCGGGCACGATGAACACCCCTGCGACGTGAACAGCTCGACCACCGCGCGCGGATCATCGGCACATGCCGGCGTGATCACGGTGAATATCGCGCAGATGCCGAGCGTACGCGACAGGCGCGACGCGAACGCGCCGGTTGTTGTCGTTTTCGATTCTGGCAAATCAGACATCCGTCTGTCCCTATCAGCAAGAAGGCGGCCCCTTGATAGGCCGCCCCCCGGGTGCTTCGCTACTCACTTCGCGGTGAGCCCGTTCACGGATACGTTTCCAGCCGAGCTACGCAGCCAGATTGCGCAGCACGTAGTGGAGAATACCGCCGTTTCGGTAGTATTCGAGCTCATCGAGCGTATCGATGCGGCAGAGCAACGAGACACTCTTCAACGAACCGTCCGACGACACGATCTCCGCCGTTAACTTTTGGCGCGGCTTCAGATCGCCCTGCAGCCCGCGAATCGTGACCTTCTCATCGCCCTTGAGGCCAATCGACTGCCAGGACTCGCCGTCTTCGAATGTCAGCGGCAGCACGCCCATGCCGACGAGGTTGGAGCGGTGGATGCGCTCGAAGCTCTGCGTAATTACCGCGCGCACGCCAAGCAGGCGCGTGCCCTTGGCAGCCCAGTCGCGCGACGAGCCGTTGCCGTATTCGGCGCCGGCGAACACCACGAGCGGCACCTGTTCCGCCTGATACTTCATCGCGGCATCGTAGATCGACATCTGCTCGCCGTCCGGCCAGTGCTTGGTCAGGCCGCCTTCCGGAATGTTGCCGTCGGCGCCCTTCAGCATGTGGTTCTTGATGCGGATGTTGGCGAAGGTGCCGCGCATCATGACTTCGTGGTTGCCACGCCGCGTGCCGTACTGGTTGAAGTCGGCGGGCCGCACCTGATGCTCCGACAGATACTTTCCGGCAGGCGAGGTCAGCTTGATCGCGCCGGCGGGTGAAATATGGTCGGTGGTGATCTTGTCACCGAACACCGCAAGAATGCGCGCGTCGAGCACATCGACGATCGGCTCCGGCTCCATCTTCATGCCTTCGAAATACGGCGGGTTCTGCACGTAGGTCGAGCTCATGTTCCAGGCATAGGTGTCGCTGGTCACGGTCTTGATCTTGCGCCAGTTGGTGTCGCCCTTGAACACGTCGGCATACTTCTTCTTGAAGATTGTCGAGGTGACGTACTTCTTGATCGTGGCGTTGATCTCTTTCGAGCTCGGCCAGATGTCCTTGAGATAAACCGGCTTGCCGTCGCGTCCGGTGCCGAGCGGCTCCGTGGCGAGGTTGATGTTGACGTTGCCAGCCAGCGCATAGGCAACCACCAGCGGCGGCGACGCGAGATAGTTCGCCTGCACGTCCGGCGAAACGCGGCCTTCGAAGTTGCGGTTGCCCGACAGCACCGCCGCGCCGATGATGCCGTTGTCGTTGATCGCCTTCGAAATCTCTTCCGGCAGCGGGCCGGAATTGCCGATGCAGGTGGTGCAACCGAAGCCGACGAGGTTGAAGCCGACCTTGTCGAGATCCTTCTGCAATCCGGAATTGGCCAGATACTCTGCGACCACCTGGCTGCCCGGCGCGAGCGAGGTCTTCACCCACGGCTTCGCAGTCAGGCCCTTGGCGGCAGCGTTGCGCGCCAGCAGGCCCGCACCGATCAGCACGTTCGGGTTTGAGGTGTTCGTGCAGGATGTGATCGCCGCGATCACCACGTCGCCGTGGCCGAGATCGAAATTGCGGCCTTCGACCGTGTAGCGGTGACCGTCCAGTGCCTTCTTGTAATCCGACTCCATCGCGGCAGCGAAACCGTCCGCGACCGCCGGCAGCGCCACGCGGCCCTCAGGGCGCTTCGGACCTGCCAGCGAGGGGACCACGTCGCCGAGATCGAGGGTCAGCAATTCGGTGAACACCGGATCGGGCGAAGCCGCGGTACGGAACAGGCCCTGCGCCTTGGCGTATTTTTCCACTAGAGCGACGCGGGCGGACTTGCGGCCCGAGGTCTTCAGATAGTCGAGCGCGGACTTGTCGACGGGGAAGAAGCCGCAGGTCGCGCCATACTCCGGCGCCATGTTGGCAATGGTGGCCTTGTCGGCGACCGACATCGAATCGAGACCCGCGCCGAAGAATTCGACGAACTTGCCGACCACGCCCTGCTTGCGCAGCATCTGGGTGACGGTCAGCACGAGATCGGTGGCGGTGACGCCTTCCTTGAGCTGGCCCTTGAGCTTGAAGCCGACCACGTCCGGCAGCAGCATCGACAGCGGCTGACCGAGCATCGCGGCTTCAGCCTCGATGCCGCCGACGCCCCAGCCGAGCACGGCCAGACCATTGACCATGGTGGTGTGCGAGTCGGTGCCAACCAGCGAATCCGGATAGGCAACTTCGAAGGTGCCCTTCTTCTTGCCGACGGTGAGCTTCTCTTTCTTGGTCCAGACGGTCTGTGCGAGGTATTCGAGATTGACCTGATGGCAGATGCCGGTGCCGGGCGGCACCACCGAGAAATTCGTGAACGCCTTCTGGCCCCACTTCAGGAATTCGTAGCGTTCCTGGTTCTGCTTGTACTCTTCGGCGACGTTCTTGCCGAAAGCCTTGTTGTCGCCGAAGAAGTTCACGATCACCGAGTGATCGATGACCAGATCGACCGGCACCAGCGGGTTGATCTTTTCGGCGTCGCCGCCGAGCGCCTTCATCGCGTTGCGCATGGCGGCGAGATCGACCACCGCAGGTACGCCGGTGAAATCCTGCATCAACACGCGCGCGGGGCGGAATGCGATTTCGTGTTCGAGCGTTTTCTTCTTCGCCCACTGCGCGAATGCAACGATGTCGGCCTTCTTGACCGTGCGATCGTCTTCGTTGCGCAGCATATTCTCGAGCAGCACCTTCATCGAGTAAGGCAGCTTCGAAATGCCCTTGAGGCCGTTCTTTTCAGCGGCAGGCAGGCTGTAATACACGTAAGTCTTGGCGCCGACCTTGAGGGTTTTCTGGCATTTAAAGCTGTCGAGCGAGGGCATGTGAACGATCCCAGTTCAGAAGTTGGAGATACCCGGCAAAAGGTATCGGAACACCGTCAAGAGCGAAGGAATCAGGGCTGAACCGTGCTGTTTCCGGTGGCTAATTGTGTGCTGCACCAAGTTCCGGTTTTATAGAATCTTTCCAGTCTGTCCACCACACCCGCTATGGATTGTCTCCCTGTCATGCACGTCACGGCTGGAACTATAGCGCCCCGCCACAGGCCATCGGTCAATCCATCATGAGGCTTACGGCTCAGGGTCTGAAATGCGTCAGGGGCGGGCGAGAGATCTTTTCTGGTCTCGATTTTGCGGTCCCCGCAGGCCAGGCGCTGGCTGTGACCGGCATCAACGGGGCCGGGAAATCATCGCTGCTCCGGCTGATGGCAGGGCTGCTTCCGGCCGCCGGTGGCGCGATCACCCTTGAGGGCGGCGAAGCCGAACTCACACTTGCCGAGCAAACGCACTACCTCGGCCACCGCGACGCGCTAAAACCTTCCCTGACCGTGCTGGAAAACCTCGATTTCTGGCGCGAATATCTCGGCGGCGAAGCAATCGATGGACCTGCGAGCCTGAAGACCGTGGGACTTGGCCATGCGGTTCACCTGCCTGCCGCGTTCCTCTCGGCCGGCCAGCGTCGGCGCCTGTCGATTGCGCGGCTGATTGCCGTCAATCGCCCGGTCTGGCTGCTGGACGAGCCGACCTCGGCGCTCGACACCTCCGGGCAGGCCATGGTGGCCGCATTGATGGGCGCGCACTTGCGCAGCGGCGGAATCATTCTCGCCGCGACCCACGGGCCGCTTGGGGTTCCGGCGCAGGAACTGCGGATCGGCGGTGATGCGTGACCGCACTTGCCGCACTTGCCGCACTTGTCCGCCGCGACATCGGCGTCGCGCTGCGCGCCGGCGGCGGCGCGATGATCGGCGTGCTGTTTTTCGTCTCGGTCGTGGTGGTGATGCCGTTCGCAATCGGCCCTGATCTCGCTTTGCTGAAACGGATCGGCCCGGCGATCCTGTGGCTGGGCGCCATGCTGGCGAGCCTGCTGACCCTCGATCGTCTGTTCACCGCCGACCAGGAGGACGGGTCGCTCGACCTGATCGTGATGAGCCGCACGCCGCTGGAACTGAGCTGCGCGGCGAAGGCGCTGGCCCATTGGCTGGCGGCGGGTGTGCCGCTGATCGTGGCGACGCCACTGATCGGCATCCTGCTCAACCTCGATGCGACAGCCACATTCGCGGTTGCGCTGACGCTGCTGGTCGGCACACCGGCTCTCACATTCACCGGCATGATCGGCGCCGCCCTTGCGGTCACGCTGCGGCGAGGCGGATTGCTGCTCGCGGTGGTGGTGCTGCCGCTGTCGATCCCCGTGCTGATTTTCGGTGTCGCCGCCTCGAACGCCGCCGTCGAAGGGACGATGCCGTTCGGCACGCCGTTTTCGATCCTGTGCGCGCTGTCACTGGTCAGCCTGGTGGTCGGCCCGTTCGCGGCGGCCGCCAGTCTGCGGCATGGGCTCGACTGATGCGACATTGCGCCCGATCAACTTTTGCAAAAAACGCGGCATCGTAAAGTCCCCGCGCATTGCCTCCACCGCATGCGGCGATTATCAGGACCATCATGAGCCTTATCGACCTCGCCAATCCAACCCGGTTCCTCGCGTTGACCACGCGCGTGCTGCCGTGGCTCGCCGCTATCACAACGGTTCTGCTCGCGATCGGCCTTTATCAGGCGGCGATGGCGCCCGACGATTACCAGCAGGGCGCGACCGTGAAGATCATGTTCATCCACGTTCCCAACGCATGGCTGTCGATGTTCGTCTGGGGCGTGATGAGCGTCGCGGCGCTCGGCACGCTGGTGTGGCGGCATCCACTGGCGGACGTCGCGGCAAAAGCAGCCGCACCGCTCGGCGCAGCGTTTACGTTTCTCGCGCTGGTGACCGGATCGCTGTGGGGCCGGCCGATGTGGGGCACCTATTGGGAATGGGATGCACGGCTGACGTCCGTGCTGATCCTGTTTCTGATGTATCTCGGCATCATGGCGCTGTGGCGCGCGGTGGAAGATCCATCCCGCGCGGCGCGCGCAGCCGCGATCCTGACGCTGGTCGGCGCGATCAACATTCCGATCATCAAGTTCTCGGTCGACTGGTGGAATACGCTGCATCAGGGCGCGTCGGTCATTCGCGCCGGCGGCCCGAGCATGGACCGCGCGTTTCTGATTCCCTTGCTCATCATGGCAGTGGCTTTCTCGTTGCTGTTCCTGACGCTGCATCTCGCAGCGATGCGCAACGAGGTCCTGCGGCGGCGGGTGCGCACCTTGCAGATGATGCAAGCCAGCCGGCAGGCAGCGTGATCGCCATGCCGTTTCTCACATCGCTCGGTCCCTACGCATCCTTCATCATCACGTCGTACCTGCTTGTAGGCCTCGTGGTCGCAGCGCTCATCGTGTGGGTCGGGCTCGACTTTCGCCGCCAGAAGCAGATTTTGCGGGATCTCGAAGCCAGCGGCGTGACCCGGCGCTCGGCACAACCTCCCGGTAAAACATCATGAGCGATAACGGGGCAACGCGTCCGCAGCGCCGCTCACAAGGCCGCTCTTGGCTGGTGGCATTACCGCTGATCGCCTTCGCCCTGCTCGCCGGGTTGTTCTGGCTCCGGCTCGGCGCGGGCGACCCCGCACGCATCCCCTCGGCACTGATCGGCCGTCCCGCGCCGCAGACGAAACTGCCCCCACTTGAAGGACTCGTCGCCGGCGGCACGCAGGTGCCAGGGCTCGACCCGGCAGCGTTCAAGGGCCAGGTCAGCGTCGTTAACGTCTGGGCGTCGTGGTGCGTGCCGTGCCACGACGAAGCGCCGCTGCTGGTGCAACTCGCGCAGGACAAGCGGATTCGCATGATCGGCATCAACTACAAGGACAGCCCGGACAATGCCCGGCGCTTCCTTGGCCGTTACGGCAATCCGTTCGTCGAAGTCGGCGCCGATGCCAACGGCCGGGCCTCGATCGAATGGGGCGTTTACGGCGTGCCGGAAACATTCGTGATCGGCCGCGACGGGGCGATCGCCTACAAGCTGATCGGCCCGATCACGCCTCAGAATTTCGACGTCGTTCTGAAGGCCGAGATCGAGAAGGCGCTGCGCGGCAAACCCTGAGATGCCCGGCATGATGCGGGAGGTCCGATGAAGTATGTGATCCGGATTGCCGCCGTCCTGCTGCTGCTGATCGTTGCCGCTGCCGTCTACATCTATCACGGCCTGAGCAACCGGCCGGATATCGACGCCTTCAACGCATTCAAGACTTTTTCCAAGGCCAATCGCGATCCGGGGCTGCGCGTCACGTTCCTTGGCGTTTCCACATTGCTGCTCGACGATGGCGAGACCGCGGTCCTGACCGACGGCTTCTTCACGCGGCCGAACTCGCGGCAATTGCTTCTGGAGAAGATCGCGCCCGACAAAGCCATTATCGAGACAACCCTGCGGCGCGCCAGTATCACGCGGCTGGCCGCGGTCATCGTCAATCACTCCCATTACGACCATGTGATGGATTCGCCGGAAGTCGCCGCACGCACCGGCGCAGTTCTCGTCGGATCGGAATCGACCGCGAATGTCGGGCGTGGCTGGGGCTTGCCGGACAGCCAGATCGCGGTGCGCCGCGCCGGCGACGTGATGACCTTCGGACGTTTTCGCATCACGCTGCTTCCCGGCCGCCATGTGCCGTCGCCCTTCACCGGAGGCGATATCGCCGAGCCGTTGAAGCCGCCGGTTCGCGCCAACGCCTATCTCGAGGGCGGCAGTTTCATGGTCCTCGTCGAGCACGGTGACCGGCGCATGCTGATCAACGCCAGCGCCGGCTTCGTTCCCGACGCCATGAACGGGCGCAAGGCGGACGTTGTGTTTCTGGGCACCGGGCAACTCGGCAAGCGCCCCGCCAGCTACATGGAAGATTACTGGCGGGAGGTCGTGGACAAGCCGGGCGCGCGGCGCGTCATCCCGATTCACTGGGATGACTTCACCCGCCCGCTGGACCAGCCGCTGGTCCCCCTGCCGAACCTGCTGGATGACTTTGCCGCGTCGATGAAATTCCTCAACGACCGGGGCCGAACCTCCGGCATCGACATCAAGTTGCCCGAGGCGTTTGTCGCCTTCGATCCGTTTGAGAAATTGCCTGCGGCCAAGAACTAACCGTCCTATTTGGCGCAGCCGCGCTGCACCAAGCGGCTCAAAATAATTTTGCGCTTTTATCTGCCGTTCATTTTGCAGCCATGGCGCGGCCACGAATTCGAACATACGCTATGCGTGTTGCAATCACTGTCCTGGAGGGACACCCATGCGTTATTCGAAACTTCTTTCATTGACTGCCGCGACCCTCGCTCTCGGCCTGCTCGCATCGTCGCCGTCGTTCTCTCAGGCGACCCAGCCGGCAACCGGTGGCAAGATGGCGCCTCCGCCTGCCGCAGCAACGGCGCCGAAGGCCGACTCGAAGATGGCGCCCGCGGCCAAGGCCGACACCAAGACCGAACTGCTCGACATCAACTCGGCGACCGCCGATCAGCTCAAGGCGCTCAAGGGGATCGGCGACGCGTACTCCGCTGCGATCATCAAGGGCCGCCCCTACAAGGGCAAGGACGATCTCGTGAACAAGAAGATCGTGCCCGAGAAGACCTACGCCGAGATCAAGGACAAGATCATCGCGAAGCAGAAGTAAGTTCTGATCGCGAAGTACACCTAACACTGCGTCATGGCCGGGCTTGTCCCGGCCATCTACGTCTTTCTTGTCGCAACGCCCTCAAGACGTGGATGCCCGGCACAAGCCCGGGCATGACGAAAGTATTTTATCCCTTCGTGATATCGCCGCGCTCGAGGTCGCTCGCCTCATCGGTCGCTGGCGCGATGCTATAGCGCTTGATCAGCGAGGTCTGCGCCATCGCGAAGACCGCCGTGATCGGGATCACGCCGAACGCCTTGAACGACACCCAGAAATCGGTGCTCTGCGTGCGCCAGATGATTTCATTCAGCACCGCCATGCCTGCGAAGAAGACCATCCAGCGGATGGTCAACAGCCGCCAGCCCACCGGGGTCAAATTGAACATCTGGTCGAACATGATGGCGATGAACGAACGCCCGAGCAGCAGTCCGATGCCGAGCGCGGCTGCAAACAGCGCGTAGATGATGGTCGGCTTGAGCTTGATGAACGTCTCGTCGTGAAAGAACAGCGTCAGCCCGCCGAACACCAGCACGATCACCGCCGTGACGATGGCCATCAGCGGCACATGGCGCGACACCACATAGGACGCAATAATCGCAGCGACGATCGCCACCATGAATGCGCCGGTGGCGACGAACAGCCCGAACTTCGCGTTGGCCCCGAAAAAGATCACCAGCGGACCGAGTTCGGTCGCGAGCTTGAACAGCGGATGCGGCGCGGGCTTTTCCGAAGCGGTCATGCTCAATTGTCCTGTCCTGCAATCGCGCGGGCAAAATCCCGCGCGGTGAACGGCGCGAGATCGTCGATCCCTTCGCCGACGCCGATGAAATGCACCGGCAGCTTGTACTTCTCCGACAACGCCACGAGGATGCCGCCGCGCGCCGTGCCGTCGAGCTTGGTCATCACCAGCCCCGTGACGCCCGCCGTCTTGTGAAACGCATCGACCTGCGACAACGCGTTCTGGCCGACCGTCGCATCGAGCACCAGCAGCACCGCATGCGGCGCGGACGCATCGACCTTGCCGATCACGCGCCGCACCTTCTCAAGCTCGACCATCAATTCGGTCTTGTTCTGCAGACGCCCGGCCGTGTCGATCAGCAGCACGTCCATGGCCTGCGCCTTTGCGGCTTCGACCGCCTCGAAGGCGAGGCTTGCCGAATCCGAGCCCTGCGCGCGGGCCACCACCGGCACCTTGTTGCGCTCGCCCCAGACCTTCAACTGCTCGATGGCGGCAGCGCGGAACGTGTCGCCTGCGGCCAGCATCACCTTGCGGCCCTCGGCAGAGAGTTTCGCGGCGAGCTTGCCGATGGTGGTGGTCTTGCCGGAGCCGTTGACGCCGACCACGAGAATGACGAACGGCTTTTGCGTTGCGTCGATTTCCAGCGGCTTCGCGACCGGCGACAGCACCTTCTCGACTTCGGTCGCGACAATCGTTGTCACATCCTCGGCCGAGACCGACTTGTCGTAGCGACCCTTGCCGACAGCCTCCGCGATACGCGCCGCAACCTCGGTTCCGAGATCGGCGCGAAGCAGCACATCCTCGATATCGTCGAGCATGGCGCGGTCGAGTTTGCGCTTGGTGACGAGATCGGCCACCGCCGTCCCGAGCGAACTCGACGTGCGTTTGAGGCCGGCGGAAAGCCTGCGCCACCAGCTTTGTTTCGGTTGATCCTGTGGACTGTCGTTCATGCGGGGGGTGTGTTAGCGGTTTCGCCGCTGAAACGAAAGTCAACATTGCCCATGGATACGCCGCAACCGACACCGGAAGAAATTCAGGCCCGCGTGCTTCACCGCGACGGGCTGATGCTGGTGATCGACAAGCCGGCCGGGATCGCGGTGCATCGCGGCCCCAAGGGCGGGCCCAATCTCGAAGCCTCGTTCGACGCGCTGCGCTACGGCCTGCCGCGTCCGCCGGTGCTGGCCCACCGGCTCGACCGCGACACCTCGGGCTGTCTCGTGCTGGGACGCCACCGGAAAGCAACCGCTTCGCTCGGCCTGCTGTTCAAGCACGGCAAGATTTCCAAGACCTACTGGGCCGTGGTCGAAGGTGGTCCAACTGAAAACGAAGGCGAGATCGATATTCCGCTGGGACGGCTCGATGCCGAGCGCGGCTGGTGGCAGAAGCCGGATCCGAACGGGTTCCCGTCGCAGACAAAATGGAACGTGATGGGACGCGGTGACGGCCTGACCTGGCTGGCCATGGAGCCGATCACCGGCCGCACCCATCAGTTGCGCGTGCATTGCGCGGCGAGCGGCTGGCCGATCGTCGGCGACAACATCTACGGCAACGGGCCCCGATTCGGCGAACCGACGTTGCATCTTCACGCCCGCGAAATCGTCATCCCGCTGTCGAAGAACAAGCCGCCGGTGCGCGTTGTCGCGCCTGCACCGGCGCATCTGCACGAACGGCTCCAGGCCTGCGGATGGAACGGCGAGGAAGCGGCCACGGCCGCCGAACCTGTTGCTGCGGACGAATAGGCAAAAGCTGGCCTATCCACTTCCGTCATCGCGGAGTGCAGCGAACTCTCACTCCGTCATTCCGGGATGCGCCCCTTGGCGCAGGCCCGGAATGACGGGTAGGAAATGTCTAGTACTTCAACACACACGATGTCGTCCCCGCGAAAGCGGGGACCCATACCACCAAACGTCATGGTGACAGCGAGACGATCGCTGCGGCATCTCCATCATATCGATAACTCAGGGAGTATGGGTCCCGGCCTTCGCCGAGACGACGCGTTGAGATTTCCGATCTCTCCTTGACATTTCTCGATCTAGGAATATATTCTCCGTCGTCCTGTTCGTGAGGGGCGCTTCTCGAGGGCGCTTTGAAGCGGAGCAGGATGCGGCGCCTGCGCACGTGTCTCGCACACACGTCGTCCGGGAGGCTGGGGTCAGCGTCCGGGCCAACTACGTGGCTCTGCCTTGAGTGGCTGGACGCGGACAGGATGAAAGCGGCGAAAGCCGCCGGATCGGGGCGTGAAAGCGTCCGTCCTGTCCCGGAAGAACGCTCCCCTTGCCCAAAATCGCCGTTGATGGAGCGCCGCAAGGCGATGCGCTTCCGGATTTCATCGTGTCGCAAGCGATGCCGGAAGCGAAACGAACACAAGGTGCGCCTCGCGGCGCTCCATGCCCCTCGCTCTTGGGGCAGAACTAAAGCTCACCTCGCGCGATGCGCGAGAACAAATGCGCGTGGCTATTTGAATCTATGGATCAGAAATGACGCAAGGGACTCGCTGCTCATTCAGCGTCGTCCCGGCGAAGGCCGGGACCCATAAACACCAGGCGCAGTAATGACGGAGGGCAGAGCCGCATCGACCAAAAATCGATGGCTCAGGGAGTATGGGTCCCGGCCTTCGCCGGGACGACCAGTGAGAGACTATGCAGGATGACGCGGAGAAAGATTGCCCGCGATGCTTCAGTACCCGCAATCGTCATCACCTGCATCGTCCCGGTGATGACGTCTTGTTTGTTACATCACACGTGCAAACGAAAAAGGGCTCCGGAAAACTCCGGAGCCCTGATTGGTTTAAGCGATGAGGCGCTTACTTGTCGCGCTTCTTGAGAGCGTTGCCGAGAATGTCGCCCAGCGTCGCGCCCGAATCGGACGAGCCGTACTGTGCGATGGCTTCCTTCTCTTCAGCGACTTCAAGCGCCTTGATCGAGACCTGCACCTTGCGCGCCTTCTTGTCGAACTGAATGACACGGGCATCAACCTTTTCGCCAACCGCGAAGCGCTCGGCGCGCTGGTCGCCGCGATCGCGGGCGAGTTCAGAGCGCTTGATGAAGGTGGTGAAGTCGGTGCCGGTGATCTGAACTTCGATGCCGGCTTCCTTCACCTCGATGATATCGCAGGTCACGACGGCGCCCTTCTTGACGTCGCCCGGTTCTGCGAACGGATCGCCCTCAAGCTGCTTCACGCCGAGCGAGATGCGCTCCTTCTCGACATCCACGTCGAGCACCACGGCCTTGACCATGTCGCCCTTCTTGAAGTTGTCGATGACCTGCTCGCCCGGCTGTTTCCAGTCGAGGTCGGACAGATGGACCATGCCGTCCACTTCGCCGTCGAGGCCCAAGAACAATCCGAATTCGGTCTTGTTCTTGACTTCGCCTTCGACGACCGCACCCACCGGATACTTCTCGACGAAGACTTCCCACGGATTGCGCATGGTCTGCTTGAGACCGAGCGAGATGCGGCGCTTGGCCGAATCCACTTCGAGCACCTGCACTTCGACTTCCTGCGAGGTCGAAACGATCTTGCCGGGGTGCATGTTCTTCTTGGTCCACGACATTTCCGAGACGTGGATCAGGCCTTCGATGCCCGGCTCCAGTTCGACGAATGCGCCGTAGTCGGTGATGTTGGTGACGCGTCCGGTGAAGCGCGAATTCAGCGGATACTTCGCCTCGATGCCCTGCCATGGATCGTCCAGCAACTGCTTCATGCCGAGCGAAATGCGGTGAGTTTCGTGGTTGATCTTGATGATCTTCACCTTGACCGTCTGGCCGATCGCCAGCACTTCGGTCGGGTGATTGACGCGGCGCCACGCGATGTCGGTGACGTGCAGCAGGCCGTCGATGCCGCCGAGGTCAACGAACGCACCGTAATCGGTGATGTTCTTGACGACGCCGTCGATGACCTGACCTTCTTCGAGGTTCTGGACCAGTTCCTGACGCTGTTCGGCGCGGGTCTCTTCGAGAACCGTGCGGCGAGACACCACGATGTTGCCGCGGCGGCGATCCATCTTGAGAATCTGGAACGGCTGCGAGTTGTTCATCAGCGGCGCGACGTCGCGGATCGGGCGAATGTCGACCTGCGAGCGCGGCAGGAAGGCGACAGCGCCGTCGAGATCGACGGTGAAGCCACCCTTGACCTGATTGAAGATAACGCCGTGAACCTTCTCGTTGTTGTTGAAGGCCTTCTCGAGCTTGCCCCAGCTTTCTTCGCGGCGCGCCTTGTCGCGCGACAGCACGGCTTCGCCGAGTGCGTTCTCGATCCGGTCGAGGAACACCTCGACTTCGTCACCGACCTTGAGGTCGCTTTCACGGCCGGGGCCGTTGAATTCGCGGAGAGCCACGCGGCCCTCGGTCTTCAGGCCGACGTCGATGACGGCCATGTCCTTCTCAATTGCAACAACCGTGCCCTTGATGACGGAGCTTTCCTGCAGGTTGCCGCCTGCAAAGGACTCGTCGAGC
The DNA here is from genome assembly GCF_014203115.1 of Afipia massiliensis. Taxonomy (GTDB): domain Bacteria; phylum Pseudomonadota; class Alphaproteobacteria; order Rhizobiales; family Xanthobacteraceae; genus Afipia; species Afipia massiliensis. Next base: position 584,625 of record NZ_JACHIJ010000004.1, read on the forward strand.
ATCGCCGCGAAATCGTCGCGGGAAGGATTATATGAAGTAGCAGTCGAAGCCATTTGTTCTCCAAATGCGGAATGCCGGCAGCAGGGTTAAGGGCGTATCGCGCATCCAGTGCCAAAGGTCCGCAACCTTTGACGACCGCTTCGCAAGGAGGAATTGCGACAGCGGGCCGGCGTGTGCCTGCACGAACGATACGGTGCAAAATTGGATTGCCGCGCGGGAAGCGCGTGGTCTGCTGTCCGGAGCCGAGACGAAGATCGACCTCAAAAACCGGGAGCGGGCTTTCCTCCAATGACGGCGGGGACTATGCCCTCGGCCGGCCCGCTCGGACGGCCTCGACAATGTCGATCGCAGCCCGGACGCCGCTCTCTATATCCAACTGAGAGTTATCCAGCAAGTATGCATCCGGAGCCGCTTTTAAAGGCGCTACCGCCCTGTTCTGGTCGCGTTCGTCGCGCTTGAGGATATCCGCCAGCACGGCGGCCTCGTCCGCGGCCTCGCCCCGGGCACGGGCCTCCAGGGTCCTGCGACGGGCCCGAACATGGGGGTCCGCCACAACGAAGATCTTCACGTCGGCATCCGGGCAGATCACGGTTCCAATGTCGCGGCCATCGAGCACAGCCCCCGGCGGGTCCGCAGCAAACTGCCGCTGAAAATTGATAAGTACTTCCCTGACCTTGGGAATTGCCGAGACAACCGAGGCCGCATCGCCAACCTTCTGGGTTTTCAGGACCGGATTGCCGAACTTTTCCGGGTCGAGTTCCATCGCCATGGCGACTGCAAGCGACTCATTGGTCAGGTCGGCCCCGGCTTCCAGCATCGCCTGGGCGACCGCACGGTAGATCACGCCGGTATCGAGATGGCGGTACCCGTAATGATGGGCCAGGCGCTTGCCGAGCGTGCCTTTTCCGGATGCCGCGGGTCCGTCGATGGCGATGATCATGAGAAATCCGCTCCCAGCCCGCGCATCATCGGAATGAAGTCCGGGAAGCTTGTGGCGATGAAACCGGTGTCGTCGATCTTGACCGGCGTATCCGACGCCGTGCCCATCACCAGCGCCGACATCGCGATGCGATGATCCATGTGGGTGGCGACGAGGCCACCGCCGGGCACGTGACCCTTGCCGACCACGATCATGTCATCACCGAAAATCTCCACCTCAACACCGTTGACGCGCAGCATGTCGGCGGTGGCTTCAAGCCGGTCGGATTCCTTGACGCGCAATTCCTGCAGGCCGCGCATGGTGGTGACGCCTTCCGCATAGGCGGCGGCAACCGCAAGCACGAGATACTCGTCGATCATCGACGGCGCGCGTTCCGGCGGCACCGTCACGCCGCGCAATTGCGACGCGCGCACACGGAATTGCGCCATCGGCTCGCCGGCATCGTTGCGCTGATGGCTCTCCTCGATGGACGCGCCCATTTCGCGCAGTGTCGTGAAAAGCCCTGTCCGCAAGGGGTTTGTCATGATGTCGGTCAGCGTGACGTCCGACTCCGGCACGATCAGCGCGGCGACAATCGGAAACGCCGCAGAGGACGGATCGGCCGGCACGACCACGTTGGCGCCGCGCAGTTCGGGCTGACCGGTGAGCGCGATCTTGCGGCCATGCGCGCCCTCTTTCGTCGTCACCACGTGGGCGCCGAAATGCGTCAGCATCAGTTCGGTATGGTCGCGGCTGGCTTCCTGTTCGATCACGGTCGTGACGCCCGGCGCGGACAACCCCGCCAGCAGCACCGCCGACTTGATCTGCGCCGATGCCACCGGAGTGCGATAGATGACCGGCAGTGGATCGCGCGCGCCTTGCAGCGTCATCGGCAACCGTCCGCCGTCCGCGCTCGACGTCACGCGCGTGCCCATCAATTCCAATGGATCAAGAATCCGGCGCATCGGCCGGCTGCGAAGCGACGCATCGCCATCGAACGTCGCCGCAATCGGGCACCCTGCCACCGCGCCCATGGCCAACCGGCATCCGGTGCCGCTGTTGCCGAAATCGAGCGGTGCGTCCGGCGCCTTGAATCCGCCGACCCCCACGCCACGAACCAACCAGGCCCCTTCGCCGGTGCGTTCGACCCGCGCCCCGAGCGCGGCCATCGCCTTGGCGGTGTTGAGAACGTCCTCGCCTTCCAAAAGCCCAGAAATCCGGGTTTCACCCACAGCCAACGCGCCCAGAATCAGGGCCCGGTGCGAAATGGATTTATCGCCCGGAACGCGGACACGGCCGCTGAGAGCGCCCGCGGCGCGCGATTCCAGCGGGGTTGGGTGGTCGGAGTGGGTCAAGCTGGCATTCCTTGGTTTAAGGCGGGCTCCTACCACGGGGCTTGCAGGACGTCACGGGCCGTTCATTTATCCCCCAAACCGCTATTGACAGCGGCGGCGCAACTAGCCAAGTGAAGCACCGCTTTTTCAAGACATCCTCAGGACTATAAACCGTGGCCAAAGCCGATCTCGGAACCAAGCGTATTTGCCCGACCACGGGCAAAAAGTTCTATGACCTCAATAAGAATCCGGTGATTTCGCCGTATACTGGCGAGATCGTGCCGATCGCGCCGGTTCCGCCGCCACGCACGCGCGCCGACGCTGCCGCACGCGCTGCCGCCGCCAATGCCGCCAGCATTGTGCCGGAGCCCGCCGAGGCGGAAGAATTGGTCTCGCTGGAAGAAGCCGATGCCGAGGAGAACAGCGGCAAGGTCAAGGCCGTGCTGCCGGAATCCGAGGACGATATCGAAGTCGATGAGACCCTCACCGACGACGACGACGATGATTCGACCTTCATCGCCGAGGACGAGGAAGACGACGAAGACGTTACTGACATCATCGGTGATGTGTCGGGCGATGAAGAGACTTGAGATAAATCCTCAAGTGTGATTTTTCGGTCCGGCGCGCAACGCGCGCCGATTCAGATAACCCGCGCAGTCCCACCGCGCGGCAAGGTGTTCGGGGCCATAGCTCAGCTGGGAGAGCGCTTGCATGGCATGCAAGAGGTCGGCGGTTCGATCCCGCCTGGCTCCACCAACCTTCTCTCGGCGAAACAATCATTCGCGTTTTCTGCGAACCGCGTTCGCCCAATGAACCGTGCGGCTGCGCAGCATGCGCGCGTGCATGGATGCCAACCGGCGCGCGTATTGACGACACTGTCCGAATTCTTTCAATGTGACAGCAGGCTGCAATGTTGCAGTATCGTCTTCAAATTTTTTTGCTGGTTGAAGGTTGACCCCATGACATCTCAAACCGCGACCGGTGCAATGGCCGGACTGCGCGTCGTCGATCTGACGCGCGTGCTCGGCGGGCCTTACTGCACGCAGATTCTCGCCGATCACGGCGCGGATGTTGTGAAGGTCGAACCGCCGGCCGGTGACGAGACTCGCGACTGGGGCCCTCCGTTCCACGACGATGACGCGGCGTATTTCATCGGCACCAACCGCAACAAGCGCGCGATCGCCTTGGACCTCGCGTCGGAAGGCGGACGCGCGGTGCTGATGAAGATGCTTGAGACCGCCGACGTTCTCACCGAGAACTTCAAGCCGGGAACGCTCGACAAATGGGGCATCGGCAATGATTTTCTGCGCGAAAAATTCCCCCGGTTGATCCACTGCCGCATTTCCGGATTCGGCGCGGACGGACCTCACGGCGGGCATCCCGGCTACGACGCGATCATTCAGTCCATGGTCGGCCTGATGGCCTCGACCGGATCGCCGCAGAGCGGCCCGACCCGAATCGGCGTCGCGCTCGTCGACATGACGACGGGACTTTATGCCGCGGTCGGCATTCTGATGGCGTTGGCCGAACGCGCAAGGTCCGGCAAGGGCCAATTCCTCGAGACCACGCTCTACGAAACCGGCCTCGCGATCATGCATCCACACACCGCCAACTATTTCCTCCACGGCAAGCCGCCGGCGCTGACAGGCAACGAGCATCCGAACCTCGTGCCGTATGCAGTATTTCCGGCACGCGACGGCGACGTCTTCATGGGGGTCGGCAATGATGGCACCTTCCGCAAGCTGATGAAGGAGCTCGGCAAGCCGGAACTCGGCACCGATCCGCGCTTCGCGCGCAACCGTGACCGTATCGCCCATCGCGACGAGCTGCGCGCCGTGATCGTTGATATCCTGAAGGACCATGACAGCGAGCCGCTGTGCCGGCGTCTGCTGGCGGCAGGCCTGCCCGCGGGTCCGGTCCAGTCGATCGACAAGGCGCTGGCGAGCGAACACGTCAAGCATCGCGGCGATATCATCGAAAAGGATTGGTACAAGGGCGTCGCCTCCCCGATCCGCTTCGATCGCACCAAGGCCAGCCTGCGTCACGTGCCGCCGAAGTTCAGCGAACATACAGATACCGTGCTGGCGGAGTTCGGCTACTCGGCGAAAGAAATCGCCGATCTGCGCGCCTCGGGCGTCGTCGCCGGGCCAGAGCGGAAGCGCTAGGCCGCGGCCTTCGGCTGCAACGCAAGCTTTGGGGCGACGGCAACTCCGTCGCCCCTCTCCTGACCGCGCACGAGATCGTTCCGGCACCAACGGCCAACGCTCTGCCCCCAAGGTCGAAGCCATTTAAGGCTTCCCACAGGCGACCCTCCCCGCTTACCATCCGGCGTCACCAGCACGTCATCCGGCGCTGTTACCGCGCAACGATGATGACGGCTTCAGGGAGAAACTATCGATGACAATTCGCCAGATGGGCTTTCAGGCTGTCTTGGGCCTGGCTGCTTCGACTCTTCTTGCTTTTGCAACGCCCGCGCAGGCCGTCACCGAGATTCAGTGGTGGCACGCCATGACCGGCGGCAACAACGACATCGTCAACAAGCTGGCGGCGGATTTCAACGCCTCGCAAAGCGACTACAAGGTCGTCCCCTCCTTCAAGGGCAGCTATCCCGACACCATGAACGCAGGCATAGCCGCGTTCCGTGCGGGCAACGCGCCGCATATCATCCAGGTGTTCGAGGTTGGCACGGCGACGATGATGAGTGCCACCGGCGCGATCAAGCCGGTCTACCAGCTCATGAAGGATGCGAACGAGCCGTTCGATCCGAAGGCCTATCTGCCGGCGATCACCGGTTACTATTCAACCGCGAAGGGCGACATGTTGTCGTTCCCCTTCAACTCGTCATCGATGGTGATGTGGGTCAATCTCGACGCGCTGAAGAAGGCCAGCATCGCGGAAATCCCGAAAACATGGCCACAGGTTTTCGATGCCGCGAAGCAACTGAAGGCGGCTGGGTATACCACCTGCGGTTTTTCCAATGCGTGGGCGTCATGGGCCCACATCGAACAGTTCTCCGCCTGGCATAATGTTGCGATCGGCACCAAGGCGAACGGCCTCGACGGGTTCGACACCGTGCTGAAATTCAACTCGCCGCTGCACATCAAGCATCTGCAGAACCTGATGGATCTGCAGAAGGACAAGACCTACGATTATTCCGGCCGCGCCAACGCGAGCGAGAGCCGCTTCAGTTCCGGCGAATGCCCGCTTTTCCTGACCTCGTCGGGCTACTACGCAACCGCCAAGGGCACCGCCAAGTTTGAATTCACCTCCGCGCCGATGCCGTACTATCCGGACGTCGCCGGCGCACCGCAGAATTCGATCATCGGCGGTGCATCGCTGTGGGTGATGGGCGGCAAGAAACCCGAAGAATACAAGGGCGTTGCCAAGTTCTTTGCCTTCCTGTCCGACACCAATCGCCAGGCAAAGCTGCATCAGGAGTCCGGTTATCTGCCGATCACCAAGGCAGCGTATGAAAAGACCAAAACTGACGGCTTCTACGACAAGAACCCGACGCTGCAGACCCCGCTGAAGGAGCTCACCAACAAGGAGCCGACAGAAAACTCACGCGGCCTGCGCTTCGGCAACATGGTGCAGATGCGCGACATCTGGGCGGAAGAGATGGAGGCCGCGCTTGCCGGCCAAAAGACCGCCAAAGACGCGCTCGACTCAGCCGTGAGCCGCGGCAACGCTATGCTTCGCACGTTCGAAAAAACCGCGAAGTGAGATTTCCGGAGCGCGGCCGCCATGAAACTGACCGCGCTGATTCCGATGTTGAGCGTATCCGACCTGAAGCGGAGCATCGCGTTCTATCGGGATCGGCTCGGTTTTCATGTCATCAACGTATTCGGTGAACCCGAGCCGAAATGGTGCATGATCGGCCGCGATAACATCAAGCTCATGCTCAACGAGCCTCCGCGCGAGGAAATGGACACGCTGCCACTGCATGCCAAGAACTTTCAGGTCTACTACTTCTACCCCGACGACGTGGCAGCCCTCCACGCGGCATGGAAAGATGACGACCTGGCTGTTACAGATTTGCGCGTCACGGCGTACGGCATGAAGGAATTCGAGTTGCGCGATCCCGATGGCTACTGGCTCTGGTTCGGACAGGAGTCCAGCGAGCCGCCGACAGTTCACGAGTGACGCCCTGAATGGAAAAGTCGGCCACCTTTAACAACAGGCTGCTTCCGTATCTGCTGCTCGCGCCGCAGCTCGTCATCACTTTCGTATTTTTCTACTGGCCTGCCAGTCAGGCGGTCTTGCAGTCGTTTAAGCGCGAAGACGCCTTCGGCCTCACATCGGAATTCGTCGGCCTGGAGAATTATCAGACCCTGTTCGCGCAGCCTGAATACTACAAGGCGATATGGGTAACAGTGGTGTTCTCGACCCTGGTCGCATTGCTGTCGCTCAGTATCGCGCTGATGTTTGCGACCCAGGCCGACAAGAACCTGAAGGCGGCGCCGGCCTTCAAGACATTCCTGATCTGGCCTTACGCCGTGGCACCCGCGATCGCCGGCGTGCTGTGGATTTTCATGTTTCATCCCTCGCTCGGCACGCTGGCGCGGCCGCTGCGCGTTCTTGGCTTCGACTGGAACCCGCTGCTCAACGGCAATCATGCCATGACGCTGGTGGTAATGGCCGCAGTCTGGAAGCAGATCTCCTACAATTTCCTGTTTTTCCTTGCCGGTCTGCAGTCGATCCCCAGGAGCGTGCTTGAGGCCAGCGCGATCGATGGCGCGGGCCCGCTGCGCCGGTTCTGGACCATCGTGTTTCCGTTGCTGTCGCCGACCACGTTCTTCCTGCTGGTCGTCAACGTGGTCTACGTTTTCTTCGACACGTTCGGCATCATCGACGCCGTCACCGGCGGCGGCCCGGCGGGTGCGACGACCACCATGGTCTATAAGGTTTACGCGGACGGACGGCTCGGCGGCGACCTCGGCGGCTCGGCGGCGCAATCCGTGGTGCTGATGGTCATCGTCATCGCGCTGACCGCCGTTCAGTTCCGCTACGTCGAACGCAAGGTGCAGTACTGATGGTCGAGCATCGTCCCCTGCGCGATTTCGTCGCCTATGCCATTCTCACCTTCGGCATCTTCATTGTCGCGTTTCCTGTCTATCTCGCGCTGATCGCCTCAACGCACGACGCGGCGACGGTGGTCAACGGCAACATGCCGCTCTCACCCGGCAACCACACCCTCGAAAACTATTACCGGGCGATCTTCGTCGGCGGATCGCGCACCAGCCGCGAGCCGGTCGGGCACATGCTGATCAATTCGTTCGTTTCCGCCATCGGCATAGCGGTCGGCAAGATCTTCATCTCCATCCTGTCGGCGTTTGCGGTGGTGTATTTCCGTTTTCCGTTCCGGAAAACCGCGTTCTGGATCATCTTCATCACGCTGATGCTGCCGGTCGAGGTCCGCATCTATCCCACCTACAAGGTGGTCGCCGACCTGCGCATGCTCGACACCTATGCCGGGCTGATCCTGCCTCTGATCGCGTCGGCGACAGGCACGCTGCTGTTCCGGCAGTTCTTCATGACGATCCCCGAAGAGCTGCTGGAAGCTTCGAAGATCGATGGCGCGGGCCCGTTCCGATTTTTCAAGGATACGCTGCTGCCACTGTCCGTCACCACCATCGCCGCGCTGTTCGTGATCCAGTTCATCTACGGCTGGAATCAGTATCTATGGCCGCTGCTGATCACCACGCAGGACTCGATGCAGACCATCGTGACCGGCATCAAGAAAATGCTGACCACCACCGACGAACTGGCGGAATGGCAGTTGGCGATGGCCACCGCGATTCTTGCGATGCTGCCGCCAGTTGCAGTCGTCGTCTTCATGCAGCGCCTGTTCGTGCGCGGCCTCGTCGAAACTGAAAAGTAGATTCTGGAAGTTTAGGGAACGAGCATGTCGAATGTCGTCCTGCGCGATGTGAAGAAGACCTATCCCGGCGGGGTCGATGCCATCAAGGGCATCGACTTCGAGGTCGGCGACGGGCAGTTCTGCGTGCTGGTCGGACCAAGCGGTTGCGGCAAGTCCACCTTGCTGCGGATGGTGGCAGGTCTCGAGACCATCACCAGCGGTGAGATCGATATCGGCGGCCGCGTCGTCAACCAGATCGAACCGGCCGATCGCGACATTGCCATGGTGTTCCAGAACTACGCGCTTTATCCGCACATGAGCGTCTACAACAACATGGCCTATGGCCTGCGCAATCGCGGCATGCCGAAGCCGGAGATCGATGTGCGGGTGCGGGAAGCCGCGCAGATTCTGGAAATCACGCCGATGCTGGATCGCAAGCCGCGGCAGCTTTCCGGTGGCCAGCGCCAGCGCGTCGCCATGGGGCGCGCCATCGTGCGCCAACCGAAAGTGTTTCTGTTCGACGAGCCGCTGTCGAATCTCGACGCCAAGCTGCGGGTCGCCATGCGTGTCGAAATCCGCAAGCTGCAGCGCCGCCTCAAGACCACGTCGATCTATGTCACCCACGACCAGATGGAGGCGATGACCCTCGCCGATATTCTGGTGGTGATGAACGGCGGGCAGGTCGAGCAGATCGGCAAACCGCTCGACATCTACAAAAAGCCGGCCACCACCTTCGTCGCCTCGTTCATCGGCGCGCCGCCGATGAATTTGCTGTCAGTGGCGGCAAACGATCTCGGCGGGACGCTCGATGCGTTGCAGATCAAGGCGCCCGGCGACGCCACGCTCGGAATCCGGCCGGAGGACTTCGCACTGGCCGGCGCAGCGGCACCCCAGGGCCTCATGCTTGAACTCATGGTCGATGCCATCGAGCGGGTCGGCGCTGAGACCTACGTTTACGGCACCAGACCGCGCGCCAACGGCGGTCCAACCGTCAGCGCCAGGCCCGGCGAATTGCCGCCTGGCGAGATCATCGTCCGGCTACCCGGCGAGGCGGCTCCCGCCATCGGCGAGCGGATCAAGGTTTCCGCGCTGCGGGACAAGCTGCACCTGTTCAGCCCCGACGGCCGCAGCCGGATCGGCGACTAGCCGGATTCATCCCCTGTTTACGGGCGGTTAGGGGTTCTTGAACAACGCAAAAGACATCGCCATATTTGTTTCAACCGGCAGGCCGCAAGGCTGCCGGGAACCCAGGAAGGAGTGCCGCAAGGGCTCCAACCCAAAGTCGCTTCGAGAGGACTTTGTGAATGTCTCGTGTTCCTTCACTATCGAGTCCGTTCCTTTTGGGATTCGACGAGATTGAGCGTGCGCTCGATCGCGTCGTGAAAGGTGCAGACGGTTATCCTCCTTACAACATCGAGCGGTGTGGCCGTGACGAAGGCCAGCCCGAACGCCTGCGGATCACGCTGGCGGTCGCCGGATTTACCCGCGACCAACTCGATGTAACCACTGAGGAAAACCAGCTCGTGATCCGGGGCCGCCAGCAGGACGACAAGACCCGGCAGTACATCCACCGCGGCATCGCCGCGCGTCATTTCCAGCGCACATTCGTGCTGGCTGACGGGATGTATGTCATCGGCGCTGACCTGAAGAATGGCCTGCTGTCGATCGATCTGGCTCGTCCCGAGCCTGAACGGGTCGTTAAGACGATAGCCATCAATGAGCACGAATAATGGAACGGAAGCGGACTCGACCGCTTAACAACTGTAAGGAGTCGAGACCATGACTGGTAATGTCATCTTCGAACCCGCCGTCTCGCTTGAGGCGCTGGCAACTCTGGGCGAAGGCCACATCGCCTACGTCAAACAGATTCGCTCGGAAGACGTGCCGGGACTTTTCCCGCAGGCGCCGCAGATCGCGCCCGGCCTGAAGCTGTTCGCGCTTCATGCTGCCGACGGCACGCCGATCATGCTCACCGACAGCCGCGAAGCGGCGATCGCGAATGCATGGAGCAACGAGTTAGAGACCGTCAGCGTCCACTGAGCCCGCGCAGGCTGCGCAGGTGACGTGTGACGATCTAAACGAAGCGGCAGCGCGGCGAGCGCTGCCGCTTTATTTTTGGGTTCACCTTTGCCACTCGGTGTTTCCCGTTGTTGCCAGCGTCGCTGGCGTAGCCGATGGATTGCGTTCGCGCCGATGCTGCTGACGCTTGAGGCATCCCAGCATCGGCATTTCCAGATTCGATTTTCAAACAGCCCTTATCATTCACGTACGCGTCTACGTTCTCGCGCATTGCGCGAGGTGAGCTTTTAGTCTTGCCCCTGAAAACGAGGGGCATGGAGCGCCGCGAGGCGCGCCTTGTCTTGTTTCGCTTCCGGCACCGCTTGCGAGGCGATGTGTTTCCGGAAGCGCATCGCCTTGCGGCGCTCCATTGCGGGATTTTGGGCGAGGGGACCGTACTTCCGGGTGAGGATGGGGGAGAAACTCGCCCCTGATCCGGCCGGCTTTCGCCGCCTTCATCCCCGCCGCGTCCAGCCGCGAACGGCAGAGCCACATAGTTGGCCCGGACGGTGACCCCAGCCTCCCGGACGCGTGGTTGCGAACCACGCGCGCAGGCGCCGCATCCTGCTCCGCTTCAAAGCGCCCTCGAGAAGCGCCCCTCACGAACAGGACGTCTCGAACATATGAGCGGTCCAGAGCGCGGGGATTGCTATCCCCATCACGAAATGTTGCAGGTCGGACAGCCGTGCCGCGGATGGCGCGAGCGAAATGCGAGTTGCGCGCGCTCGCCATTATCCGCCGTCATTCCGGGCGCGCGTTTGCGCGAACCCGAATCCACGGCCGCTCGAATCAGATTCCGGCAGCATGGATTCCGGGCCTGCGCCAAGCGGCGCATCCCGGAATGACGAGAAAAGTAGCCACGCTTCTCGCCGGGACGACATCGAATGCTCCGCGACATCCCGTCTTAGCCATATCGCGGATGAAGTCGCAGCCCGGATAAGCGCGGCAGAATCCGGGGCGGCGTCCGGTGCTCATCCGGATTACACTTTGCACCGGGCTACGCTTGCAGGATTTCTTCGGTCGTCGAAATGGCGTGCGATGCTGGATTTAAGCCGCCGTCGCGGGCGGCAGCGCCAGCACCGAATACAGCGCTTGCGCGTCCTTCGATGCGCGCAGCTTCTTGGCGATGTCCTGATCGCGCAGCAGCCGCGCAATCCGCGCCAGCGCCTTCAGGTGATCTGCGCCGGCACCTTCGGGAGCCAGCAGCAGGAACACCAGATCGACCGGCTGGCCGTCCATCGCCTCAAAATCGATCGGACGATCCAGCCGCGCGAACAGACCCGACAGCTTGTCGAGTTTCGGCAGCTTGCCGTGCGGGATCGCCACGCCATAGCCGACGGCGGTGGTTCCCAGTTTTTCGCGCTGGAGAAGCACCTCGAAAATCGACCGTTCATTTTGTCCGGTCAGAACAGCGGCGCGCGCCGCAAGCTCCTGAAGCGCCTGCTTCTTGCTGTTGACTTTCAAAGCAGGAAGAATCGCCTCCGGTGCGACCAGATCGGTAATCGTCATGGAGCGTTCCGAGGATAAGTTAAGCCGTTGGTATACTTATTAAATCGGTCTTTGACCGGGCGACGTCAAGGGCCCTGTGAGCCCACTATGGCCCGCGTCCCTGAAAGGCGGCGGACCATAGTTAGGCTTATTCGGGGCGTCAATGGCGAGCCGGCTCGCCGATCATAGGAGGATCGACCCAACCGACGTTCCCGTCCGGCCGCCGGTAGATGATGTTCACCCGTCCGCTGCTGCCGTGCTGGAACACCATGACCGGCGCACCGGTCAAATCGAGTTCCATGACCGCCTCGCTCACCGAGTACCGCTTCAGCGACGTCGTCGCCTCGGCGATGATGACGGGATTGAATTCGTTGGCATCCTCGTCTTCGTGCGACGGGGCTTCGATCACATAACTCGGCGCGTCCAGCGCCGCACCGTTGAGATCGGACAACGCAGCGGATGCCGCATGTGACTTGCGCGCCGAGCGATCCTTCAGACGGCTCTTGTAGCGGCGCAAACGTTTCTCGATCAGCAGCAGCGCCTGGTCCGCACTGACATAAGCATCGGCGGCTATCGAATCCGCTTCAAGCGTGATTCCCGAATCCAGATGAAGCGAGCAATCGGTACGAAAGCCGAAGCCATCCTTGCTGAGCGTGATGTGGCCCGAGTAGTTGCCGTCGAAATATTTTCGCAGCACTTCGTCCGTGCGTTCGCTCACGCGATCACGAAGGGCTTCACCGACGCTGATGCTTTTACCAGAGACCCGGAGTGTCATGACGTTCCTCACTTGCTTCTTCGGACTTGCAGTTCGGATGAGGGAGCGTTCCGCTTCTTGACCTCGCAGTCAAGCGGTAGCTGTGTCGCGGGACCTGTCCACGGCCGGAGCGGCCGACGTCAATGCTGTACCGAGCATGCTCTGCTTGTCGCGGCGGCGTTGCACGGACGAGGGAATACGCATGGCTTCACGATACTTCGCTACCGTGCGCCGGGCTATATCAATGCCGTCGGCATGCAATCGTTCCACGATGGTATCGTCCGACAGGATGGCCGTAGGGCTTTCCGCATCGATCAGCAGTTTGATGCGGTGCCGCACAGCTTCGGCGGAATGCGCATCCCCGCCGTCCGCCGAGGCGATCGACGCGGTAAAGAAGTACTTGAGTTCGAACGTGCCCCGGTTGGTCGCCATGTATTTGTTCGCGGTCACCCGCGAAACAGTCGATTCGTGCATCTGGATGGCGTCGGCGACGGCTTTCAGATTGAGCGGACGCAGGTGCGCCACGCCCTGCGTGAAAAATCCGTCCTGCTGGCGAACGATTTCTGTCGCGACCTTCAGGATCGTCCGCGCGCGCTGGTCGAGCGCGCGCACCAGCCACGTCGCATTCTGCAGGCAATCGGTGAAATAGGATTTGTCACCATCCTTGCGGATGGTTTTGGACAGTTGCGAATAGTAAACCTGATTGACCAAAACTTTCGGCAAAGTGTCGCTGTTGAGCTCGACATGCCAGCCGCCGTCCGGACCTGGGCGAACGTAGACGTCTGGCACAACGCTCTGGGTCTTGGCCGATCCGAATTTCAGGCCGGGCTTCGGATTGAGATGGCGGATTTCACCGATCATGTCGGCGATGTCTTCGTCATCAACACCGCAGATTTTTCTTAAAGAAGCGATGTCGCGTTTCGCAAGCAGATCGAGATTCTCGATCAGCGCCTGCATCGCGGGATCGTAACGGTCGCGCTCGCGCAACTGGATCGCAAGGCATTCGCTCAGGTTGCGCGCACAGACACCGGGCGGATCGAACTTCTGCAGAACCGCAAGCACCGCTTCGACCTCTTCGCGCGACGTACCCAGCTTCTCGTCCGCGTCCCCGAGATCGGCAGGCACGTAGCCGGCGTCGTCGACGAGATCGATCAGATACTGTCCGATCATGCGGCGCATCGGATCCGGAAATGCAACCGCCAACTGCTCGGCGAGGTGCCCGCTGAGCGTCGTCTCTGCCGCGACAAAGGCTTCGAGATTGTAATCGTCGTCGTTCGACGCGCCGCCGCCCCACTCGGTATAGGCGGTTGGCGCGGCATCCTGCGCGTTGCGCGCGGCGGCGTCCGCAGGCTCCTCCGGAAACACGTTCTCCATGCCGGTATCGAGGGTCTGCTCGATCTCTGTGCGGGTCCCGAGATCGGGCGCCATCCATTCCTCGGCGCCGGGCTCGAAGCCATCGCCGGAGCGTTCGCCGTCGGCACCCGATGAGAATTCCGCACCGTCGGAAAAATCCGCGCCGTCGCCTTCCGCATGGGCGGCGGCGGGCTCGCCATGATCGGGAGCGCCGTCCTGATTGGCGCGCTCGAGCAACGGGTTGCGCTCAAGCTCATCCTCGACGAACGCCACGAGGTCGAGATTCGACAACTGCAGCAGCTTGATCGCCTGCATCAGCTGCGGCGTCATCACCAGCGACTGCGACTGGCGGAACTCTAATCTCTGCGTCAGCGCCATAAAAACCAGATCCGGTCCAAAAATTGGTCCGTTTCTTGCTTATACTTTTACTGAAAGCTTGTACACGGCTTGACGTTTCGAAAAATCGGGATACTGCGCCGCCCGCTCACCGATCGCAGATCAGGGTGAATCAGAGCCGGAACTCTTCACCCAAGTAGAGCCGTCGCACGTCCGGATCGTTGACGATCTCGTCAGGGGTGCCCTCAGTCAGTACCTCCCCCGCGTAGACAATATAGGTGCGGTCGGTCAGGCCAAGCGTCTCGCGGACATTGTGGTCGGTGATCAGAACGCCGATGCCGCGCGCGGTGAGATGGCGCACCAGTTGCTGAATATCGCCGACCGCAATCGGATCGATGCCGGCGAATGGTTCGTCGAGCAGCATGTAGTTGGGACGCGACGCCAGTGCGCGCGCGATTTCCACGCGCCGCCGCTCGCCGCCCGAGAGCGCGATCGACGGCGATTTCCGCAAGCGCGTGATGTTGAATTCGTCGAGCAGCGAATCCAGCTCGCGCTCGCGCTTGCGCTTGTCGGGCTCGACCACTTCCAGCACCGCGCGAATGTTGTCCTCGACCGACAGCCCGCGAAAGATCGATGCTTCCTGCGGCAGGTAACCGATCCCGAGCCGTGCGCGCTGATACATCGGCAGCTGCGTCACGTCGTGGCCGTCGAGTTCGACACGGCCGCGATCCGGCTTGATGAGACCGGTGATCATGTAAAAGCAGGTGGTCTTGCCGGCGCCATTCGGCCCGAGAATACCGACAGCCTCGCCGCGCCGGACATAAATGCTGACGCCGTGCACGATCTTGCGCGTCCCGAAACTCTTCTCGACGCCGTGAACGGCGAGATAACCCGAGTGCTGCGCACGTGGCGCTGTACCGTTGGCTGCGGCGCGGCTGCGCTGCGGGTTCTCGCGCGGCTTTTCCTTTGCAGTATCCCGCGCCAGGTTGCGCGGAATCGGCGGCGCATCGTGCGTGAATGCCGACGAGTCCTGCGGCGCGAGCGACGGTTCGCGGGGAGTTGCCGCGGCAACGGCTTCGCGCCTGAGCGGCGCGGTCTCGCGCGACGCCTCACGCGCAGCTATCGGCTTTTCGCCGGCGGCCGGTTTGAAGATGTCGCCCATCCGCGCCGCGAGCGCGGTAATGTCCTGACGCAGATCATCCTGGCGCGAACGCGCAAACCCCTGCCGTCCACGCCCCGGGCCTCGACGACGAAAGATGCGCAGGAGATCTACCATGCCCGCTTCAAATCAGCCCTTGGAGTGTTGCCTGAGCATGATGGAGCGAAGGCGCGTTGCCCATCCCCAAATGTTCAGGGGCTGGGTGATACAGGCTCCCAGCATCCGGTTCAACTGTTGGGCTTCCGCGGAGGCGACAAGTCATTGAGTTTGAGCGGTTTTCCGGGCCCGCCAGGCACAGGCGTCGGCTGCGCACCGGCTGGGGCGCCGCCCGACTGCGACCCGTTCGGCGCGGCCTGAAACACACCCTGCACGCGTCCACTGTTCGATTCGACCCGGGAAATGCCCGTGGTCAGATCGACAACGAGGCGGTCGCCGCGCAGCACGTTCTTGTCCTTGGTCAGCAGCACATTGCCGTGCATCGTGACGGTGTTGGCGCGCATGTCGAATACGCCGCGATCACCGGTCACGGTCTGATCCTTCTGGGTGACGACGACGCCGCCTTGCGCCTCAAGCCGTTTGATGGACGAACTGCCGGCGGGTCCGGGCGTCGATGTTTTCATCGCAGTCTTCTTGGGGCTGCTGGACTGATCGTTGTCGTAGAACACCACAAGCGTCTTGCAGAGCATGGTGGTGTCGCCCTGCACGACCTTTACATTGCCGCTGAACGTTGCCGCCTTGTCCTTGTCGCGCATCTCGAGTGAGGCAGCATCGATCTGAATCGGCTTGTCGCGGTTCTGCGAGAAACCCTGCATCGCGTTGGGCACGCCCGTCGCCGAACTCTGCGCATGCGCATCGCCCGCCGCACACAAAGCAGCGGCGACCACCGCCGCGGACAAGACACGCGCGATGGTGTTGGCGTTGAAACCGTTGTGAATCTTCATCATCCGAAAAATCATTTCGCCGCGGCGTCCCGTGCGGGCGCCTGATTACCTGTCGCTGCATCCGTGGCTGGCTGGTCCGGAATCAGGATCATCGAGACACCGCCTTCAAAGCGCACCAGCGCGCCGTTTTCCGTGATTCTCAGACGATTCGCATCCAGCGTGCCGTTCAGCAGTTTCACCGCCACAGGCTGATCCGAGGACACCGTCCCGCCGCCGAGATCGACGTTAGCCTGCGTCAGCCGCGCCTCGTAGCCCGTGGTGGATTGCAGTAAGATGTTGTCTTTCAAATCCAGCAACTGGGTCTTGGTATTGAACAGGCCGTTGCGCGCGTCCATGGTGATGCCTGTCCTGTCTTCCATCTGAACCTTGGCGCGCAGTTCGTGCAGTTCGACATTGTTCGGATTGGTCACGTCCTGCACCGCCGATTTGGCCCACAGTTCATAGGGCCGCTGATCCGGCGTGAAGCCTGCCAGGTGCGGCGAGTCCATCGTGATCTTGGTGCCGGACACGCCGAGCTTGCCGATGTCGATCGGCAGCTTTGAGAGAATCCGGAACGGATTGAACAGCGAGATGCCGATGATCGTCAGCATCGCGGCGGCCACCATCACCGGAACGGCCAGACGCATCTGGCGCACGCGGCGGCTGTGACGCTTCGCTTTCGCGTAGCGCGCATCCGCACCAGCCTGATAGCTCTGGCTCTGAACCGAGACCAAAATATGCTCCGAAGCGCCGGGGTGGCCCGGTCATTCTACGCCAATGACACGGCTTTTTGCAGCCTGGCATTTGTCACGCCTTACCAAGCACTTGATAACAAGCACTTGGCAAAGAGCAAAAAAGTGACCGAAACCGGGCGAACCTCGCTGCAAAAGGCGAGATTGGGCCGCAAATGGCGGAATTATGAATGCGCGAAAATATCGTCGTTTTCCCAACCCTGCAGGTCGAGTTTCGCGCGGGTGGGCAAAAACTGGAAACAGGCGGCGGCAAGCGCCTCCCGGTTCTCGCGCGCCAGCATGGCGTCGAGCTTCTCGCGCAGCGCGTGAAGATGCAGCACGTCGGACGCCGCATAGGCCAGTTGCGCGTCGGTCAGGGTTGCCGCGCCCCAGTCGCTCGATTGCTGCTGCTTCGACAAATCGACGCCGAGAACCTCGCGCACCAGATCCTTCAGGCCGTGGCGATCGGTGTAGGTGCGCACCAGCCGCGACACGATCTTGGTGCAGTAGACCGGCTCCGGCATCACGCCGAAGGCGTGAAACAGCACGGCGAGATCGAACCGCGCGAAATGAAAAATCTTGGTGATCTTCGGATCGCCGAGCAGCTTTTTCAGATTGGGCGCGTCGGAGTGACCGGCCGGAATCTGCACCACGTCCGCCGTGCCGTCGCCGTTCGACAACTGGATCACGCACAACCGGTCGCGATGCGGGTTGAGGCCCAGCGTCTCGGTGTCGATCGCCACCGACTGCGTGTAGCGCGAAAGATCCGGCAAGTCGCCGCGGTGCAGGCGGATGGTCATGGTCTGTCAAAACCCTCGGTGCGCAGATTGTTCGAATCGATGGGCCTTAAACTATCGCCCAAATCCCCTGCCGACGAGGGGGAATGACCCGTCAGCGCCACAGGCCCAGCGCCGCCCACTTCGATTCAGGGATCGGCTCGCCGATCTTGTAACTGAACGACAGCACCGTCATGTGGTCGGGCGTGCCCTTGCAGGTGAAGGAAAACGAATACCATCGCCCCTTGCTGCGAAACGCGCCGCCCTTGCCGGTGACGGTATGGCCGGTGTGGACCGGATGCGACACCACATCGGTCTTGGCGCGGTCGGGGCGATAGGTCTTGGCGTCCCGGCCGATCCGGTTCATCGCTTCAAGGTCGCAGACCTGCTCGAGCCGGGTTTGCGGGTCGAGCTTCTTCAGGCTCGCTGCGAACCGGGCGTCCATGGCCGACACGGACGTAGCTGGCAACAGCATGGCGATCAGAACAACGATTGAATTTTTCACGAAAGCACCACTAGGAATGTTGATGAGGGGTGCACCGTTTCGGAAAACCTGACCTCCGGGGAGGAGGCCACTTCCAAATTTGTGGTGCCCAGGAAAGGACTCGAACCTTCACGGCCGTTAAGCCACTGGCACCTGAAGCCAGCGCGTCTACCAATTCCGCCACCTGGGCATTGACGCGGTTACTAAGGACAGGGCGCGCGCTTGTCAAATTGCTCGTGCGTCACCGGAAATGACCTGTACAGCGCGCGGATGATGGCGTATCGCGGAAATCGGCGGGACCGCCCTCCCGCTTCGTTTATTTTGCGCAGGAACCACGCATGTCAGCCCCTATCGATACGCTTGTCACGGTCTTCGGAGGATCGGGTTTTCTCGGCCGGCACGTGATCCGGGAGCTGGCCAAGCGCGAATATCGCATCAGGGTCGGCGTTCGCCGTCCGGAATTGGCCGGGCACCTGCAGCCGCTGGGCCGGGTCGGCCAGATTCACGCCGTACAGGCCAACCTGCGCTACCCGGCGTCGGTGCAGGCCGCGGCGCGCGGCGCCAGCGTCGTCGTCAATCTGGTGGGGATTCTCGCCGAGAGCGGCGCTCAGACCTTCGATGCGGTTCAGGCCAAGGGCGCGGAGACTGTGGCGCGCGCGGCGGCCGAGATCGGCGCGCGCGTGGTGCATGTCTCGGCGATCGGCGCCGACGCGGATTCGGCATCTGGCTATGCGCGCGCCAAAGCGGCCGGCGAAGCTGCCGTGCTGGCGGCGTCGCCATCGGCCACGATCTTCCGCCCCTCGGTGGTGTTCGGCCCCGAGGATCAGTTCACCAACCGCTTTGCGGGACTGGCGCGCATTTCGCCGATGCTGCCGCTGATCGGCGGCGGGCTGACCAGGATGCAGCCGGTCTATGTCGACGACGTCGCCACCGCCGTCGCCGATGCGGTCGATGGCAAGACCCGGCCGGGCGCGACCTATGAGCTCGGCGGACCCGAGGTCATGACCATGCGGGAAATCATCGAACTCATTGTGAAGATCACCCAGCGCAACAGCATGCTGATGTCGCTGCCGTTCCCGCTCGCGAAAATCCAGTCGTACTTTCTGCAGTTCGCACCGGGCGATCTCAAGTTGACCCCGGATCAGGTCGAGCTGCTGCGCAGCGACAACGTGGTGTCCGATGCGGCGAAGGCCGCCGGGCTAACACTGGAAGGTTTGGGGATCACGCCGGATTCGCTCGCAGCCGTCGCGCCGTCCTATTTGTGGCGCTACCGCAAGACCGGACAGTTCGCGCACAAGGATACGTGACCCAACGGTTCGTCATGCCCGCGCCTGTCGCGGGCATCCACGTCTTTCTTTTTTGTTGACGGTTTAAGGCGTGGATGGCCGGGACAAGCCCGGCCATGACGCGAGAGGTTCACGCCCTCATTACTTCCCCAGCGCCAGACCGATCAGTCCGAGCGTGCCGACGATCACGCGCCACCATGCGAACAGCGCAAAGCCGCTGCGCGACACATAATCGAGCAGCGTCTTCACCACGATGATCGCCGCCACGAACGAGGTGACGAATCCCACCGCGACCAGCAGCGTGTTGTTCGCGGTCATCTGCCCGTGATTCTTGTAGAGATCGTAGGCGAACGCGCCCGTCATGGTCGGGATCGCGAGAAAGAACGAAAACTCCGCCGCCGCCCGCTTGTCCGAACCGAACAGCATCGCGGACACGATGGTCGCGCCCGAGCGCGAGACGCCGGGAATCATCGCCAGGCACTGCGCCAGACCGATGCCGAGATACATCGGCAACGGAAACGACGTCGCGTCATGAAAGCGCGGGCGCAAATCCTGCTGATCGACCCACAGCAGCACGGCGCCGCCGGCGATTAGCGTGAAACAGACCACCCACGGATTGAACAACACCTCCTTGATGAAGGAGTGCGCAATCGCACCGATGATGGCCGCCGGCAAAAACGCGATCAGCACGCCGATGACGAAGCGCTGTGCCGCCGGATCGGAAAACATGCCGAGGGCGATTCGCCACAATTTCGCAAAATAGACCGAGAGGATGGCGAGAATCGCGCCGAGCTGGATCAACACCACGAAGGTCTTGCCGAACGCATCGTCATCGAAACCGAAAAACCGCTCCAGCAGAAGGAGATGCCCGGTCGAAGACACCGGCAGAAACTCGGTCAGACCCTCGACGATGCCGAGGATGAAAGCCTTGAAAAGATCGAATGACATGAAAGCGATCCGCTGTGGATGAGGGCCCCGCGAGCGGCGTCGTTGTCGCCCATTCGGAAAGTCGCTGCAACGCCAAATCCGTGAAATAGAGTATTGGCAAATGGCGGTTTGCCTGCTTATCAGGCTTTTCCATCCGGCGCGTTAACCGCCATTCGAGACCCTTTGTTAAACCTAACCGGACTATCACTGGCCACATGTTCACACTTTTTCATCATCCGTTTTGCCCGCGGTCGCGCTTCGTGCGGCTCGCGCTCGGCGAACACGGACTCGACACGCGGCTTGTGGAAGAACTGGTCTGGGATCGCCGCGAAGCCTTTCTGGCGCTGAACCCGGCCGGCGATACGCCGGTGCTGATTGCCGAGGGCACACCCGCGATGCCCGGCGCCGGTCTCGCCGCCGAATTCCTCGACGAGATTCACGGCGCGCCATTGGGCGATCATCGGTTGCTGCCGCGCGCGATGAACGACCGCATCGAGGTGCGGCGTCTGATGTCGTGGTTCAACGACAAGTTTTTCGAGGAGGCCAGCAACCCGCTGGTCTCTGAGCGCATCTACAAGCGGTTCATGAAACCCGAGCACGGCGGCGGACCTCCGTCGACCGATGTTCTGCGCGCCGCCAAGGCAAATGTGCGCTATCATCTGGCCTATATCGGCTGGCTGGCGCGGACGCGGAATTTTCTCGCCGGCGATCAGCTCACCTATGCCGATCTGGCCGCCGCAGCCCATCTGTCGGCGCTGGACTATCTGGGCGATGTGCCATGGAACGAGGACGACGCAGCCAAGGCGTGGTACGTGCGGATCAAATCCCGCCCGTCGTTCCGCCCGTTGCTGAGCGAGTGGATGGCGGGCGTCCCGGCGTCGGCGCACTACGTGGATCTCGACTTCTAACAGACATGAGTGTTGCCGACGCTGTCGCGGTTAAGGCCGCGCTGATCGAACAGGCCCGCACCATCGGCTTTGGCACCATCGGCATCACCGATCCCGGCGCCATTGAAAGCGCGCGCGACCGGCTGCAGAATTTTCTCGATGCCGGTTCACACGGCGACATGGAATGGCTCGCCAACGAGCCCGCGCGTCGCGCCAGCCCCAAGGTGCTGTGGAGCGAGGTGCGCTCGGTCGTGATGCTGGGGATGAACTACGGCCCGGATGAAAATCCGCTGGCGCTGCTCGAGCAGAAAACACGCGGCGCAATTTCGGTCTACGCGCGCGGCGACGACTATCACGACCTGATCAAGAAGCGCCTCAAGACACTGGCGCGCTGGCTGCTGGCCACCGCTGGCGGCGACGTGAAGGTGTTTGTCGACACCGCCGCTGTGATGGAGAAACCGCTGGCCCATGCGGCGGGTCTCGGCTGGCAGGGCAAGCACACCAACCTCGTGTCACGCGAGTACGGCTCGTGGCTGTTTCTCGGGGCGATCTTCACCACGCTGGAGCTGCCGCGCGACGACGCCGACGTGGATCACTGCGGATCATGTCAGGCCTGTCTCGACATCTGCCCGACCAATGCCTTCCCCGCGCCTTACAGGCTCGATGCGCGCAAGTGCATTTCGTATCTGACCATCGAGCACAAGGGCGCGATTCCGCGCGAGCATCGCCAAGCCATCGGCAACCGCATCTATGGCTGCGACGATTGTTTGAGCGTTTGTCCGTGGAACAAGTTCGCGCAGGAGGGCCACGAACTGAGGCTCGCGGCACGCGATGAACTGCGCGGCCCGTCGCTGTCCGAGTTGGCGCGGCTCGACGATCCATCGTTTCGCGCGCTGTTCACCAAATCGCCGGTCAAGCGGATCGGCCGCGATCGTTTCATGCGCAATGTGCTCACCGCCATCGGCAACAGCAACGATGCGGCACTGATCCCTGAAGCGCGCCGCCTGCTCGATGACGCAAATCCGCTGGTGCGGGGCGCTGCGGTGTGGGCACTGTCACGGCTGCTGCCGCATGCGGAATTTTCCGAACTCGCAAGTGTGTCGAACGACAGCGACGAAGGCGTGAAGGAGGAGTGGGCCACCGCACTCTCCGCATTTCCGTCATGGCCGGGCTTGTCCCGGCCATGACAATCTAGTTTGCCAGATGCCGCGCCATCTCCGGCCGCGCCTTGAGCGCTGCATTCTGCCTGGCGAAAATCTTCGCGATGCGCTCCGGCGCGAAATTCATGTCGAGAAACCCGGTCGCGACATTCGCGACTTCGCCGTATTCGGCGATCAGTCCGTCCTGCAGTTTCATGATCGCGACGCCTTCGAACATCGCGCGCGCACCTTTCGCTTCCGGCAATAGCGAGCGATAGCTGAACGTATAGCGCGCATAGAGCTTTTGCCCGTCGCTGACCGGATCGTGCATGTCCCAGCGAAAATCCGTCGCCGTGCGATAGAACCAGTCGTCGATCAGCTCCGCGATTTTCTCGCGCCCTTCGAACGCGCCGTAGAACACGTCATGATAAATGCCGTCTTCCGTGAACAGGGCCGAGAGGGCCTTGCCGTTGCGCTGTTCGACGGCGCGGCAGAAATCATGGAGGAGTTTTTCGGTCTGCATTGGTTCCTCCTCCGGATATTTATGGCGTAACCTGATCAGAAAAGCCGGTTCGGGATCACGCCGCCGCGAGTTCGCTCACCGCGCCCAGCATGCGCGCAATGTCCTGCGGCCGCGACAGACGATGATCGCCGTCCTGCACCAGCGTCAGCACCACGTCGTCGCTCGGCAGACAGTGCGTCAGCGCGAAGGCGTGACGCCACGGCACGTCGGGGTCCTGCGCGCCCTGCAGAATACGAACCGGGCATCCGACATCGATGGTCCCGCCGAGCAGCAGATGGTTGCGGCCCTCTTCGATCAGGTTGCGGGTGATCGGATAGGCCTCGCCGTAGTCGGAAGGCCGATGCCAGACGCCCTTGGTCATGATCTCGTCGCGGATCTCCTGCGAAAAACCTTTCCACATCAGGTCTTCGGTAAAATCCGGCGCGGGCGCGATCAGCACCAGGCCTTTGAGCGTCGCGCGTGACGCCGGGCGCTTGGCCAGCGCGCGCGCCAGCAACAGGGCCATCCAGCCGCCCATCGACGAGCCGACGACGATCTGCGGCCCTTCGCAGAACGTATCGAACACCTTGAGGCTTTCTTCGTGCCACTGCCCGATGGTTCCGTCGGCGAAGCTGCCCGAGGATTCGCCGTGCCCGGAATAGTCGAACCGCACGCAGGCGCGGCGCTGTGCGGCCGCCCACTCATCGAGCGCCTGCGCCTTGGTTCCCTTCATGTCGGAATTGAACCCGCCGAGCCAGAACACGCCGGGCGCGTCACCGCCGCGTTTGCGCACGGCAATGCGCCGTTTGGCCCCGTTATCGCCGACCTCGATAAAGCTGAGCGCCGCGGAACTGTCCGATATATTCGTCATGAAGAATTGCCCCGTTCCTGCTGTTTATGACGGCCGATGGCGCCGTCCGTCAACGCAGCCGCTTCAAGTGGCTCGTAACGCTTGCGAACCGGACGCCGGACCTCTATGTGGAGCGGGCTGCGGAACGCGCCGGGGCCGGGCCACTTGTCAGGCATTTTACGGTTTTATGGCCGATCCCGATGTCCTGCGGCGGCGCCGGAAAATGCATGCGAAAGCCTGCTCGCGCTTGCCCGGCGGCTCTTAATCCTTCAAAATGATTGCTTCGTTCACAACACCGGAGATTTACCCATTCGCCGTCCCAACAGAGCCCCGCCCACTGCATCGAAAGATGGGCCGCGCACCAACGATGAAATCCGCAATCTCACCATTCAGTTGATCGACCAAACCGGCCTCAACCACGGCACCGTCGAGACGGCGATCGCGGTCAAGATGGCGATGGAGGCCGGCATGGATCTGGTCGAGATTTCGCCGAACACCAATCCTCCCGTCTGCAAGATCATGGACTACGGGAAGTTCAAGTATTCGGCGCAGAAGAAAGCCGCCGAAGCCCGCAAGAAGCAAAAGGTCGTCGAGATCAAGGAGATCAAGCTCCGCCCGATGATCGACGATCATGACTACGACGTGAAGATGCGCGCGATGCTGCGGTTCTTCGAGGAAGGCGACAAGGTCAAGATCACGCTGCGCTATCGCGGCCGTGAAATGGCGCATCAGGAAATCGGCACCAAGCTGCTCGACAAGGTGAAGGCCGCGGTCGCCGATGTCGCGAAGGTCGAACAGGACGCGCGTTTTGAGGGCCGTCAGGTCGTCATGGTGCTGGCGCCGCGTTAAGACGCGACACGGGAGCTGCGCGGTCAGGAAGACTGTTGCAGATTGATCGTGATCTCATTGAAACAGACGGCCCGTCAGGATAACTGACGGGCCGTTTTTCATTGGCTTGTTTCTCGGCTTGTCTTCATCCGGTTTCAGGAAAATTCGATGCCCTCATGGATCGCCCGCATTCTCGACTGGTCTTATTTCGCGCTGTTCGCGCGTATCGTTCTGACATTTCCGTTCTGGGCCAGCGGCCTGTCCAAGCTGATCGATTTTTCGGGCGGCGCTGCCGAGATGGCGCATTTCGGCCTTAGCCCGCCGGCGTTCGTCAATGCACTGGTGCTCGTCACCCAACTCACTGGCGCGCTGCTGATCATCGCCAACCGTCACGTCTGGGTGGCCACGGGCGCGCTCGCTGTATTTACGCTGCTGACGATTCCGATCGCCCACGACTTCTGGAATCAGAAGGGCCACATCGCGCAACTCGAGTTCTTTTTCGTGGTCGAGCATATCAGCGTGATCGGCGGATTGATGCTGGCCGCGATCCTGTCGCGGCAATCGAAGCACAAAGGCGCGTGATCAGAACTGGATCGTCATTGCGGGGAGCGCTTGCGAGTTGAGTAGCCCAAATAAAAAAAGCGCCGCGATCTGCGGCGCTTTTTCATGCGGTGAACTTCGCTGAAGAGTTACGCGCGCGTCGCTTCCCAGCGCCCGGAGCAAGACATGCTCGACGACTTGCCGCTCCACTGGCCGGAGCCGGAATTGGCCGAGAGCTTGCCGCTGGCGCTGGCCTTCTGATCGCCGCGCGCAATGGCGACGCTGACCGCGCCGGCATCGCCGACGTGACCGGAAATATCGAAGCTGCCGTCACCCGAATAGCTGACGCGGCCGCCGACGACCTTCACGGGATAGCTGTAGGCCGGATCGCAATTGCCGGACTGGGTGATGATGGTGACCTTCCAGGCACCATCGAACGAGGAACCGGCTTTGGCCGAACCGGCCAGCACGATAGCCGCCGTCAGGGCGGCTGCGGCGAATGCAGCCAGGGCAAACAGCCGGGCGGCTGGATTCACGGACAAAGCGATCGTCTTGGCGCGCACGGCCATCTGTATCCCTCGCGTTGGGTGTGGAGGCTGAGAGGGATATAGTCAGATTGTGGCCGGAGTTCCAGCGCAACGCAGCAATTACAGCCGCATCTTTCGAAAATCTTTAGTTATTCCAATAATATATTACCGGTGCGCTTCCCAGCGCCCGCTACACCGGGCGCCGTTCAGGGTGCCGCTCCAGCGCCCGGAGCCGGACGTCCCTGACAGCCGTCCGCTGGCCCGGCCGGACGAACCCCCGCTGGAAATCGCCACACTGACGCCGCCTCCGCCGCTGATCCGCCCGTTAAAGGTGGCTCCGCCGGTCGATACGACCCGCCCGCCGCTGACCCGCAGCGGAAAGCTGTAGGCGGCGTCACAATTGCCGGACTGGGTGACGATCACCACCGTCCAGGGGCCGTCGAAGGAGGCGGCGCGGACGGGCTCAACCGCTGCAAATCCGGGAAGCAGCGACATCAGGGCAAGGACGGCAAACCCTCTGGCCTTCATGGCGGAGTGCCTCCAAGGATCTAGGGCCCGGACGGGCGGAAATGCCGGCCTCCGGGCAGGTGCCGACACCACATAAAACGCTGTTAATCGTTGCCAATCTGTGGATCGTCTGCCATAAGCGCAACCTTCGTCGCCCGGCTGATCAAGGGCTGCCGTGGCGACGCCAGTGCTGATTTTCTCCATACGGGATTAAATCGAGCATTATCAACGCTCTAACGAGCATTTCAGCCGCAACAGCGCCTCTCGGGGCGCGTTTGTTTTGCGGCAACAGGAGAGCCAAATGCCCAAGCTGAAGACCAAGTCGGGCGCTAAAAAGCGCTTCAAAGTGACCGGCACCGGAAAGGTGATGTCCGCCCATGCAGGCAAACGCCACGGCATGATCAAGCGGACAAAGAAGCAGATTCGTCAGCTGCGCGGCACGCGAGTGCTGTTCAAGACGGACGGCGACAACATCAAGCAGTACTTCCTGCCCAACGCCTGATCCTCAGGCCGCGTTCGCGCGGCCCAGCTCACATCTGGCTGCGTTCGCGCGGCCGTCTGTCTCTCACTTTTTCAGTTGAAGGAGTTCCGTCATGTCTCGCGTTAAACGCGGTGTGACCTCTCACGCCAAGCACAAGAAAGTCTACAAGGCCGCCAAGGGTTTTTCCGGCCGCCGCAAGAACACCATCCGCGCCGCCAAGGCAGCCGTGGACAAGGCAGGCCAGTACGCCTTCCGCGCCCGCAAGCTGAAGAAGCGCACCTTCCGCGCGCTCTGGATCCAGCGCCTCAACGCCGCTGTGCGTCCGTTCGGCATGACTTACAGCGTGTTTATCAACGGCCTCGCCAAGTCGGGCGTCGTTGTGGACCGCAAGGTGCTGTCGGATCTCGCGATCCACGAACCGGCGGCGTTCCAGGCGATTGCTGAAAAGGCCAAAGCCGCGCTCGCGGCCTAAGCTTGCCCTTCTTGGACGAGGCCGATGCGACCGGGGCGTAAGCGCCCCGCTCCGTTCGGCTGGGCTGATTGATCCCCGCCGGACGGTTTTGATGAAACCGTTCCGATGGGGCTTTTTCCAATGTCCGACCTCGCCAAACTCGAAACCGAAATTCTGGGCGCGATAGAAGCGGCTTCCGATGAAGCTGCGCTGGAAACCGTGCGCGTTGGCGCGCTCGGCAAGAAAGGCTCGATTTCCGCGCTGCTCGCAACGCTCGGCAAGATGTCCCCGGACGAGCGCAAGACCGAAGGCGCGAAGATCAATCTCGCCAAGGACACGGTCACCGAAGCGCTGACCGCGCGCCGTGACATCCTCAAGAACGCTGCGCTCGATGCGCGGCTCGCCTCCGAGACCATCGACGTCACGCTGCCGACGCGCGAGACGCCGTCCGAGCAGGGCCGCATTCATCCGCTCACCCAGGTGATGGACGAACTCACCGCGATCTTCGCCGACATGGGCTTCTCCATCGCCGAAGGTCCGGACATCGAGACTGACGACTACAATTTCACCAAGCTGAACTTCCCCGAAGGCCATCCGGCGCGGGAAATGCACGACACGTTCTTCTTCAACGCCAAGGAAGACGGATCGCGCCCGCTGCTGCGCACCCATACCTCGCCGGTGCAGGTCCGCACCATGTTGTCGCAGAAGCCGCCGATCCGCGTGATCTGCCCGGGCCGCACCTATCGCATCGACAGTGACGCGACCCACACGCCGCAATTCCATCAGGTCGAAGGCCTCGTGATCGACAAGGGTTCGCATCTCGGCCACCTGAAATGGATTCTCGCGGAATTCTGCAAGGCGTTCTTCGAGGTCGATAACGTCAACATGAAATTCCGTCCGTCGTTCTTCCCGTTCACCGAGCCGTCGCTGGAGGTCGATATCCAGTGCCGCCGCGACAAGGGCGAGATCCGGTTCGGCGAAGGCGAGGATTGGCTGGAGATTCTCGGCTGCGGCATGGTGCATCCGAACGTGCTGCGTGCCTGCGGCATTGATCCAGACGTCTATCAGGGCTTCGCCTGGGGCATGGGCATCGATCGCATCGCGATGTTGAAGTACGGCATCAACGATCTGCGCCAGATGTTCGAGAGCGATACACGCTGGATCAATCACTACGGCTTCAAGCCGCTCGATGTCCCGACGCTGGCGGGAGGGTTGAGCACGTGATGCTGGCAATGATCACGGACAACCCCCTCTCCCGCTTGCGGGGGAGGGCTGGGGAGGGGGCAATGGTTGATGAACCGAAGCGGCCTGTCTGGAAAACAACGAGCGCAGCGCGTGAGAGTGCTCGCCGTCTGCGTCGTACGCTGACCGACGCTGAGCGTGTGATGTGGAATGAGTTACGCGCTCATCGGCTGAATGGTGCAAGCTTTCGACGGCAAAAGCCTATCGGGCCCTTCATCGTCGACTTTGTCTGTGACGCTGCAAAGCTCATTATTGAGATCGACGGCGGGCAGCACTATGAGCCGGAAGGCGTCGAGAGCGACGCACGGCGAGATCGTTATTTGGTGGCCGAAGGATACGACGTTTTGCGCTTCAGCAATCATGATGTCCTGACCAACAAAGCGGGCGTGCTCGAAACCATTATTTCCGCATTACAGGCAAAAGCCCCCTCCCTACCCTCCCCCGCAAGCGGGGGAGGAGAAGAAATTGAGGGCGGAGACGCATCATGAAATTCACTTTCTCCTGGCTGAAAGAGCATCTCGACACCGACGAGCCGCTCGAGAAGATCGCCGACAAGCTCACCATGATCGGGCTCGAGGTCGAACACCTCGACGACAAGGCGAAGGCGCTGGCGCCCTTCACGATTGCGCGCGTCATTTCCGCCGAGCAGCATCCCAACGCGGATCGTCTGCGGGTGTGCATGGTAGATACCGGCGACGGCGGCGCGCCGGTGCAGGTGGTCTGCGGCGCGCCGAATGCGCGTGCTGGTCTTGTCAGCGTATTCTCGCCGCCCGGCACCTACATTCCGGGCAAGGACATCACGCTCGGCATCGGCACCATTCGCGGCGTCGAAAGCCGCGGCATGCTGTGCTCGGCGGCCGAGTTGCAACTCTCCGAGGACCACGACGGCATCATGGAGTTGCCGGCGGATGCGCCGCTCGGTGCGCCTTATGCGCAGTGGGCGAACCTCGGCGACGCGGTGATCGAAATCAATCTGACGCCGAACCGTCAGGACTGCACCGGCGTGCATGGCATCGCGCGCGATCTCGCCGCCGCCGACATGGGCAAGTTCAAGGACCCTGCGCCGAAGCAGATCAAGGGCGAATTCCCTTGTCCTGTACAGGTGACCATCGAAGACGAGAAGCTCTGTCCAGGCTTCGCGCTGCGCCTTGTGCGCGGCGTCAAGAACGGCCCCTCGCCGGAATGGCTGCAGCAGCGCCTGACATCCATCGGTCTGCGCCCGATCAATGCGCTGGTGGACATCACCAACTTCATGACCTTCGACCGCGCGCGTCCGCTGCATGTGTTCGACGCCAAAAAGGTGACGGGCAACCTCACCGTGCGCCGCGCCCGCAACGAGACCGTCGTCGCGCTCGACGGCAAGACCTACGCACTCGACGACACGATTTGCGTGATCGCCGATGAGCGCGGCGTGGAATCCATCGCGGGCATCATGGGCGGCGAAGCCTCGGGCTGCGACGAGAACACCACCGACGTGCTGATCGAATCGGCGCTGTGGAACGAGATCAACATCGCCCAGACGGGCCGCAAGCTCGGCATCAATTCCGACGCGCGCTATCGCTTCGAGCGCGGCGTCGATCCGGCCTTCATGGTGCCGGGCCTTGAGATGGCGACCAGGCTGGTAATGGATCTCTGCGGCGGTTCCCCGTCGGAGATCGTGGTTGCCGGCCGGGCGCATGGCGACGACCGCATCATCGAGTTTCCGATCACGGAAGTGAAGCGGCTGGCCGGCATCGATGTGCCGCTGCCTGAGATCAAGCGGATTCTCGCCCATCTCGGCTTCATGGTCGCGGGCGCAGGCCCGGTCGTGAAGGTCGCGGTGCCGTCATGGCGCAGCGACGTGCACGGCAAGGCCGACATCGTCGAAGAGATCGTGCGCATTGTCGGTGTCGACAGCGTGCCGCTGACGCCGTTCGAGCGCGGCGACGCGCCGCGCAAGCCGGTGCTGACCCAGCTTCAGTTGCGCACCCGCCGCGCCAAGCGTGCGCTAGCGGCGCGCGGCATGCTAGAGGCGGTGACATGGTCGTTCGTTTCCAAAACGCAGGCTGACCTGTTCGGCGGCGGCCAACCCGAATTGACGCTGGCCAATCCGATTGCATCGGATCTCTCCGACATGCGGCCTTCCCTGATCGCGGGACTCGTGGCCGCGGCACAGGCCAATGCGGATCGTGGTTTCGCTGACGTGGCGCTGTTCGAGGTCGGACAGATCTTCAAGGGCGACCGCCCCGAAGACCAGTTCATGGCGGCGAGCGGCGTGCGCCGCGCGCTGGCCTCCGCAAAGGGCACCGGCCGTTACTGGTCCGGCTCGGCGACTGTCGATACGCTCGACGCCAAGGCCGATGCACTCGCTGTGCTGGCCGCAGCCGGCGCACCGATGCAGGGGCTGCAGGTCGTCTCCAGCAGCGAATCGAAGAACTTCCCGGCATGGCTGCATCCCGGCCGCTCCGGCGCGATCCAGATCGGACCGCAGAACGTGCTGGGTTATTTCGGCGAGTTGCATCCGCGCGCGTTGGAATCTCTGAAGGCCGACGGCCCGCTGGTGGCGTTCGAAGTCATCCTTGAGCGGATTCCCGACGCCAAGGCCAAGCCGACCCGCGCCAAGCCGCTCTTGGAGCTGTCGCCGTTCCAGCCGGTGTCGCGTGACTTCGCCTTCATCGTCGATCGCAGCGTCAAGGCCGGCGACATCGTCCGCACCGCGCAAGCTGCCGACAAAAAGCTGATCACCAATGTCACCGTGTTCGACGTCTATGAAGGCAAGGGCATCGACGAGGCCAAGAAGTCCATCGCCATCGCAGTCACGCTGCAGCCGCGCGAAAAGACCCTGACCGATCAGGAGATCGACGCGGTGGCTTCGAAGATCGTCGCGGACGTCACCAAGAAGACCGGCGGCGCGCTGCGGGGATAGGCTGGCATCGACTGTTCGTCATTGCGAGCCAACGGGTCGGCGCAAAGCGCCGCCCCGATGAGACACCGCGAAGCAATCCAGAAAGCCAGAGATTGGATTGCTTCGCCGCTTACGCTCCTCGCAATGACGATTGAATTGCGCACGGAACACCCGGTCGCAAACAGACGATCAGGGCGCGTTTCGGCTCCCAAGCAAGGTCTGGGCGTGAAGCGAGAGACGCCGGCCGACATAGGTTGCGATCTGCCGCCAGCCGATATGATGTTCAGCTGGAACAATCTCGTCCGCCGACGGAACAATGACGAGACCTTCGAGAACCTCGGCGACCCGCTCATTGTTTGTCATCACGAGATCATCGATACAGCCGCGAGCGACCATGCGGTCGTGCACAAAGCGCGCGGCCTGACCGGCGTTAATTCTTCGCGCCCGGTCGGGCGAGAAGGGATCAATCGCGAACACGAAGCGGAATTTCCGGACCAGTGACTCGGCGAATTCGATCGGATCGATTCTCGAATACGCCACGAGACACCACAGGTTGAACTCCATGTGGATGATCGGAGCAAACCTTTCGATTGTCTGAGCCGCTCCCTCCAGAACACCGCTCTCGAACCCTTCGACATCGATTTTGATGAGATCGACGCGCTTGAGTGCTCTCGACGCCACGAAGTCATCGATCGAAGCCGCCGGGACATCGCAACCACGGCCATCAGTTGTGATGTGACCGTAGGCGGCGTCTTCGAAAAATCTGACCGTGCCCGGCTTCGCCGCGACCGCGAGATTGAGCGGGCTTACATTGTTAAGTCCGTTCAGCGCGACATTGGCCTTGAGCGCCGCGAACACGCTCGGCCCGGGCTCAAACGCATAGACCTGTCCGTTCGGCACATGCTGGCTGAACACGGCGGACGTGGTGCCGATATTGGCGCCAACGTCAAGCACAACGCCCGCCGGATCCGTCAGCAGCGCCGCGCAGACCCGGTCAAGATCATCATGGATGTCGTCGACGAGCGCGTCGAAATACCTGTCACTGTCGCCGGACCCGACCATGTCGAGCGAAGCGCGGCCGATGCGAAGACGTTTCATGCGGTGAATGTGGCACGGCGGCAAAACCGTTTCCAGACGGCAGCCCGTCATACACTGATCGTCGCTGTCGCGCGGGCAAGTTTCAGTTGCGCGGCCAGTTCAGGCCGCGCCCGCCGGGAGACGCCGGTTCAGCGCGCGACTGCGTGCGCTTCGGCTTCTTGCCGGATTTCTCGGCGACCGGCGCATCCTTCAGCGCGCCGATCTTGCGCAAGGCTGCCTCCGCAGCGCGCTCACCGGATTCCCATGCACCGCCGACAGTGCCCCACTGGGTTTCATGCGCGGCGTCGCCTGCAAAAAACAGACTGCCCAGCGGCTCCATCAGAACCTTGCGCGCCGGTTGGCCACCGGGCGACGCCGCCGACATCGCGCCGAACACATAAGGCATATCGTTCCAGCGCGTCGCAGTGGTGCGCTTCACAATGTTCCTCACGTCCGCGCCGAACAGTTTGGTCAACCAGTCGGTGGCGAACGCCACCATGGCGGCCTCGCCGCGCGCGGACAATTCCGCGCCGAACGAACCGGCGACATCGACCTGGCACAGCGACGAGCCGCCGAGATTGGCGAGCAGGAAGCCGGTGCTGCGGTCGGTGCTTTGTTCGATCACGATATCGTCGCGCGACAGACCAAGCGGATTGCCCGGCAGTTCCAGCGCGATGTGATCGTAGCTGCCGAGCGTGAGCTTCGACGCCGCATCCTGCTGACGCTTCGGAAGGTCCGGTGCAAACTTGATCTTGCCCGACAGCAGCGCGTTGGTGGACGCGGTCATGATGACGGCCTTCGCGGTGATGGTGCCGCCCGTCGTTTCGACCTGCGCGTCGCGCCCGCTCCAGACGATGCGCGTCACCGGCGTCGACAGCACAACGGGGAGTCCTTCGCCCAACTTCGCGATCAGCGCGCCCAGACCTTGACGGCAGGCCGACGGCCCGTCGCGCTGCGCCATCGTCACGAGATCGAGCGCGGAGAGATCCTTCAGATCTTTTCCCGTCGCCATCGCACCAAGCAGGAAATCCGTCGTGCCCGCCCACACACCCAGATCCTTCGGCAATCCTGCTGCGGCCGGCATATCGGCCTTGCCGCGCACGGCATCGCCCATCGCGCGGTTGGCGCGCACCAGCGTGGCGAGAAAATCCTCAGCTTCGCCTGCGCGCGCGTTGCGGCGGCCGATCCGGATGCGCTGACCACGCGGCGCAGGAAGCAGGTCCATACCGACACCGCGCGCCAGTTTCGCGATCGGACTGGTCTCGGTGTTGTAGAGCCAGCGCGCACCGCGGTCGAACGGCACATCGAACGCGGTCGCGTCGGTCACGCAGCGCCCGCCAACCGCGGAAGCCGCCTCGATCACCACCACCTTGCGGCCGGCGGCGGCAATGCGGCGCGCAGCGGCAATACCGGCCGCGCCTGCGCCGATCACCACCACCTCGGCATCGCGCGGAACGGGAGCCGCCCATGCGCGCGACACGATCGGCAACAGCGCCAATGCCGCCGAGCCGGCCAGAACATCGCGCCGGGTAATTGTCATGTCATGGTTTCCGAAATTCGACCAAAAATGGGAACTTCACGCGAACTTGCCGCATCAGAGGCCTTGCGGCAACGGTCATGGTGAATGTTTGATTATTCCGCCGCTCTGTGCATGAACTAAATTGAAATCGCTTCCGACAACAATAAGGGAAGACAAAAGCGGCCAGAACGTGCCGCGACCTGGGGAGAGGACCATGGGCTTCGTGCTCGATACCGTCGGCAAGATCATCGCCGGATACCTTCAGAAGGAGGTTCCGGGCTATGAACCCTTTACGCCGAGCGATCCGGAGCGGCTGCGCGGACTGGTCGAGCCCGGCGACGTGCTGCTGGTCGAAGGCAACAACCGCGTCTCCGGCATCATCAAGTATCTCACGCAATCGACGTGGTCTCATGCCGCGCTTTATGTCGGCCCGATCGACGGCGCGACCGAGCCCGACGGCGAACCGCATGTGCTGATCGAAGCCAATATCGGCGAAGGCGTCACCTCCGCGCCGCTCTCGAAATACTATCCCTATCACACCC
Source organism: Afipia massiliensis (assembly GCF_014203115.1). Classification (GTDB taxonomy): domain Bacteria; phylum Pseudomonadota; class Alphaproteobacteria; order Rhizobiales; family Xanthobacteraceae; genus Afipia; species Afipia massiliensis. Next base: position 618,986 of record NZ_JACHIJ010000004.1, read on the forward strand.
GTTTGTGCCGCCCGGTCGGACTGTCCTATGAGGACCGCACCACGGTGTGCCGTTATGCGATCAACCGCATCGGCTTCGGCTACGACACCAAGAATATTCTCGACCTGATGCGCTACCTCATTCCGCTGCCGGTCCCGCAGCGCTGGCGGCGGCGCATGATCTCGCTGGGGTCGGGAGATCCGACCAAGATCATCTGCTCGGCGCTGATCGCGCAGGCCTTCGGCGCGGTGCGCTATCCAATCCTGCCAAAAATCACGCAGGCCGCGAGCCGCCAGGCGCGCCGCGAAATCCTGCACATCCGCGATTCTTCGCTCTACATGCCGCGCGACTTCGACATCTCGCCCTACTTCGAGATCGTCAAGCCGACCATCGTCCGCGGTTTCGATTACACGGCGCTGCACTGGGCCGACACGACAAAGCCGTCCCCGGAGGTGACGGACGAAGCTGATCCCTTTCCAGAGGGAATCTTCGAAACGCCGGAAGCGCCGCTCGCGCCTGTTGCGCCGTTTGAGGAGGCTTCGCAGGGGCGCCGGAAGGCGCGTGACCTCGCGGCCTGATCGAGACTCCGATCTCGAACGAAGCGGATAACGAATCCGCTCGCGCGGCCAGCGGGAGCGCGCGGCGAACGCTCCTAGACAAACCAGAAATCGTCCGGACCAAAGTTGGTCAGCGTCGCCTTCTGGATTTCAACAGAGCTATGCTCATCGCGCGTGATGACAACGCTGGTGCCAACCTGACTCATATGTGATTGCACGGCTGCGAAATCGGCAAATACCGATTTGTCGAACTGAATGACGTCCTCGGTGCCGAAGCCGTCGTGGAACTGGCCGACGATGTCTTTGCCGAAGTTCGCTGCGAACACGAACGTGTCGCTGCCGTTGCCGCCGTGCAGATAGTCATTGCCCGCACCGCCGGTCATCACGTCGTTGCTGTTCTCGCCGAACAGATAATCATTGCCGGTGCCCCCACGGAGCAGGTCGTTGCCGTCACCGCCATACATCTTGACCGTTTCCGGTCCTCCCGTCAGCGTATCCTGACCAGCGCCGCCATAGATGACATCCTTGCCGCCGCCTCCGGCGATGGAGTCATTGCCATCATCGCCGTGGAGCTTGTCATCGCCCAATCCTCCGCTGATGGAATCATTACCCGCGCCACCATGAATGACATCCTGCCCCGGGCCGCCTTCAAGCGCGTCATCGTCGGTGACCGATCCGAAGAACATGTCCTGCCGGCCGCTCGTATCGTAATGGATCGCCTTGTTCTGATAGAGATTCCATGTGCCGGGCGAACTGGGATTGACGCCGTCCGCAGCCGTCAGATGTTCGCCGTTCACAGCGATATCCTTGATGTAAAGATTGCGGTCGCCGCCGCTGGTCACCTGGTCATTGACGAATGCGAAATCGAGACTCACCACGCTCGCCGGATTCTGAAAGGTGAAGCTGTAGGTCTGATACTCGGATGGATTGGCCGCGGCGTGGAATTCGACGGTATCGCCAACCGGCTGGCCGTTGACCAGCACCTGCATCTTTGCCCCGACGCCATCGACCAGCGGGCTAAAGCCGGTCACGGTGATGGCGGAGGTCTCGAGTCGTGGAATCACATCGGGTCCGCCGCTGATTGTATCGTTGCCGCCGCCGCCACGAATGACGTCATTGCCGACGCCACCGGACAACACGTCATTCCCGCCGCCGACGTCGATCAGATCGGCCGACGGCGATCCCGCGATCGTCAGTCCCGGCGGCTGATGCTGTCCGCCGAACCAGTCTGTGATGAGCTGCCCGGCAGGCTTGCCCATCGGCGAGTAGCCCGTGGGCGAGTAGGCATTGTCCGGGTCCCAGTCCCAGATGTGCGCGCCCTTGAACCAGCTCCCGCCATGCGCACCCCACACCTGAAAGAACGCATCGAATGCATCGCGCTGTTCCTGCACATCCTGCGTGCTGCTTCCGGTCCACCCTCCAGGCGCGATATTGGTGCCATCGACGCTGCGATAACCGGTTTCGGTGAACAGCAACGGCTTGCCGTGTTCCACAGCGAGCGCGTGCATGAATTCCACCGGCGACTTGTGATCCATCGCGGCGGCCCAGTAATCGTTGGCCGACACGTTGTTCCATGCCGCAACCATCTCATCCACGGTCGGGTCCGTCTTGGTGGTCAGCGGCGGATACGCGTTGACTCCGATCACGTCGACCTGGTCCCAAAAACCGACATGGATCGCTTCATCGGTGGCCGCGCCATAGGTCAGTTCACCGTGATAGACGGACCGCAAGGAATCGACGAGATCGGCCCAGTAGCCGCGATACTGCTCGCCCGACAGTTTGCTCAACTCGTTGCCGATCGAGAGCATTTCCACGCCCGATTGCTCGGCGATGCGCGCGAGATCCAGCATTTCCGCCTTGTAGGAGGCGAAAAAAGCGCCGACGTCGCTCGGCCTGAGTTCGTGCGCACTTGTTCCATCGAGGCCGCTCAACATCGGCTTGAGCAGAACGGACAGGCCCAGCGCATGAGCATCGGCGATTGTGGCGGCGATAATCGCGTCGCTTTCTGTCTTGCCGGGATCGGCAATCACCTCATTCGAGGTCATGCTGGCGGTAAAAAGCCGGGGTGCTATCGAGATCGCGTTGGCGTTTGTCGCCGCCAGACCCTGCATCGCGCTCTGCGCGGCACCCGTACGAAACTCGCCATTCCAGTCGGATTTGAATCCAAATCCCTGAATATCGAAGACACCTGCCATGACGTCACTCCATTCGCGAAGCTTGCAGGCATTCTGCACCGGTCATTCCGTCAAAGATCGGTCCAACGAATGACGAAATGAAGATTTCTGAATCGCGATCTCAAACGGCTGTTTCAAAGCGGGAGGCGTCAGGTGCTACGCACTAACTTGCGTCCTCGCCGGTCCCGACACTTGCCGAGACCTCCGCGCGTATCTAACTTTCGTAAAGTTTTCTTGCGGTTATTCCGGAGGCTGCCCCATGCTTGACGCCGCATACAAGGCGTTATCCCAGATCCTGTCGCCGCCGATGCGCTCCATCCTGTGGAAGTCGGTCGGCCTGGCGTTGGTGCTGATCGTCGCAGCCGCAGTGGCGCTGCAACGGCTGTTGAGCTGGCTCGCCGGGTCGGGAGAGGTTTGGGCGGAAACGATGGTCGGCTCCGACTATCACATGCTGATCAACATTCTCGCATGGATCGTCTCGATCGCGGCCGGTCTCGGCATCGTGGTCGGCGCGGTGTTCCTGATGCCCGCGATCACCTCGCTGGTCGCCAGCGTGTTCGTCGATGACGTCGCCGACATTGTCGAGCGCGAGCACTATCCTGCGGAAAAGCCGGGCGTCGCGCTGCCGGTCGGCCGCGCCATCACCGAAGGCTCAAAGACGGCGCTGCTGACCATTCTGGTGTATCTGATCGCGCTGCCGTTCGTCTTGATTGCCGGCGCGGGCTTCATCGTGTTCTTCATCGCCACGGCATGGTTGCTTGGCCGCGAGTATTTCGAACTCGCCGCGATGCGCTTCCGCACGCCGGAAGAAGCCAAGATCATGCGTAAACAAAACAGCGCCACCGTGTTCGCGGCGGGACTGTTCATCGCGGCGTTCGTGTCGATCCCGATTGTGAATCTGGCGACGCCACTGTTCGGCATGGCCTTCATGGTCCACATGCACAAGCGGCTGTCGGGGCCGCGGCCCGAACTGATCGAGCCGGCGCGTAAAACCGGTGTGACGGCGGTTTGACCACTTGCCTCGTCATGCCCGGGCTTGTCCCGGGCATGACGAACTATAGAATTGAGTTCACACCGTCTTCTCCGGCCACCGGCACAGATCGTTGATCAAACACACCTCGCAGCGCGGCTTGCGCGCGACGCACGTATAGCGCCCGTGCAGGATCAGCCAGTGATGCGCGTGACGCGCGAATTCCGGCGGCACGATCTTCAGCAGTCCCAGTTCGACGACGAGCGGCGTCTTGCCGGGCGCCAGACCCGTGCGATTGCCGACGCGAAACAGATGGGTGTCCACCGCAATGGTTGACTCGCCGAACGCGATGTTGAGCACGACATTGGCGGTCTTGCGGCCGACGCCGGGGAGCGCCTCCAGCGCCTCGCGATCGTGCGGCACTTTGCTCCCGTGCAGCGCGATCAACTGCTCCGACAGCGCGATGACATTCCTGGCCTTGGTGCGATACAGACCGATGGTCTTGATATAATTGCGCACCCGCTCCTCGCCGAGCGCCACCATTTTTTCCGGCGTGTCGGCGACCGGAAACAGATGACGCGTCGCCTTGTTGACGCCGACGTCGGTCGCCTGCGCCGACAGCGCGACCGCCACCAGAAGCGTGTAGGGATTGAGATGTTCCAGCTCGCCCTTCGGCTCGGGATTGGCCGCACGAAAGCGGCTGAAGACCTCCACCACTTCGGCATGGGTCCAAGGCTTGAACTTTATCGGCTTGGGCTTCGAAAGTTTGGGCTTCGCTAATTTGGGAATCCGCTTCACCGGCACAGCCGCACGCGCCTTCGGCTGGGATTTTGAACGGGACGTGATCGTCTTTTTCGCCATGATCCCGGTATAGGCATGATCCCGAAACGAGGAAACCGGTTTTCGGAAGCGATCATGCCCGAAATGCGCTAGAGTGATCTCATGGATGAGCGCAACCATTTCGATCCCCAGCCCATCGCGGACACGCCGCTGTTCTGCGCGCGGCTGACGCCGCATCGCTCGCTCAGCCGCGGCGGGTTTATCGCGCTGATGGCGTTCGTCACCGTGGTCAGTTTCGCGGCGGGCGTCATGTTCCTGATGATGGGCGCGTGGCCGGTGTTCGCTTTTTTCGCGCTCAACGCCCTGATCATCTACTGGGCGTTCAAGGTGAACTTCCGCCGCGCCGCCGCCACCGAGGACATTCTCGTCACGCCTTATGAAATCCGCGTCCGCCGCGTCAGCCATCGCGGTCATGTCGTCGAATGGACGCTCAATCCGCTGTGGGTCCGGCTTGAGCAGAAGGCTCACGCCGAGTTCGGCATCGAGAAGCTCTATCTGGTCTCACGCGGCCGCCGTCTCTCCATCGGCAGCTTTCTCGGGCCGGAGGAAAAAGCCAGCTTTTCCACGGCGTTACGGGAGGCGCTCCAGGCCGCCAACCGCGGACCGACCTACAATCCGGTGACCTGATCCGGAAACGGGTGGTTGCGCCAGCACCAGCGGCCTACATCCGGATCATGATGGACACCGCATAACGGACGCCGCCATGATGACCACCGCCAACATACCTGCGATGAAATCCATGCTCCCCGATCTGCAGCTCGCAAAACCGTCCAAGCAGGGCGCGGCCTTGCGCGACTACGATTCGGTGCGCCGCGCCATCGGATTCATTTCCGAGCAGTGGCGCACGCAGCCGACCATCGAGGCGATGGCCGACGCCGCGCATCTGACGCCGGACGAGTTGCATCATCTGTTCCGACGCTGGGCCGGGCTGACGCCGAAGGACTTCATGCAGGCGCTAACGCTCGACCATGCCAAGCGCCTGTTGCGCGATTCCGCCAGCGTGCTCGATGCCGCCTATGATTCCGGTCTCTCCGGTCCGGGACGGCTGCATGATCTGTTCGTGACCCACGAGGCGATGTCGCCGGGCGAATGGAAGAAGGGCGGCGAAGGCATGACGCTGCGCTACGGCTTCCATCCCTCGCCGTTCGGCATGGCGATCGTGATCGCCAGCGAGCGCGGCCTTGCGGGTCTGGCATTCGCGGATGAAGGCGAGGAAATGCCGGCGCTGGCCGACATGCAGCGGCGCTGGCCGCTCGCGACCTACATCGAATCGTTTGCCGAGACCGCGCCGTTCGCGAAACGGATTTTCGATTCCTCGCAATGGCGCGCGGACCAGCCGCTGCGCGTGGTGCTGATCGGCACCGACTTCGAGGTCCGGGTCTGGGAAACGCTGCTGAAGATTCCGATGGGCCGCGCCACCACCTATTCGGATGTCGCCTGCAAGATTTCCTCGCCGAAAGCGTCGCGCGCGGTTGGCGCAGCGGTCGGCCGGAATCCGGTCTCGTTCGTGGTGCCGTGTCACCGCGTGATCGGCAAGAGCGGCGCTCTCACCGGCTATCACTGGGGCATCACGCGCAAGCGCGCGATGCTCGGCTGGGAAAGCGGACAAGCGGCGGGGCTGACCGCCTAATCCATCACGCCAGATCTTCCACCGACGCCACCGTGGCATCCGCGTTAAGCCGGTAGACCACCGGCGCGCCGGTGCCGAGCTCGCGCTTCAGAATCTGCTCCGGCGTCAGCTTTTCCAGCACCATGATCAGCGCGCGCAGCGAATTGCCGTGCGCCGCCACCAGCGTGCGCTGGCCGCGCAGCACCGACGGCAGGATCTCCTGCACATAATAGGGAAGCGTGCGCGCCAGCGTATCCTTCAGGCTTTCGCCACCCGGAGGCGGCACGTCGTAGGACCGCCGCCAGATCAGCACCTGCTCCTCGCCCCACTTGGCGCGGGCGTCATCCTTGTTGAGGCCGGACAGGTCGCCGTAGTCGCGCTCGTTCAGTGCGAGATGACGCGTGATCGGAATCCCGGTCTGGCCCATTTCCTTGAGCGCGAGATCAAGCGTGTGCTGTGCGCGTGTCAGCACCGAGGTGAAGGCGACATCGAACGTCAGCCCCTGCTCTTTGAGCTTGCGGCCGGCGGCGACGGCTTCCTTGACGCCGAGCTCGGTCAGGCCAGGGTCCTTCCAGCCGGTGAAAAGATTCTTCAGATTCCATTCGCTCTGGCCGTGACGCACGAGGACGAGAAGACGGTCGCTCATTCTTTCAGTTCCAACTCTTTCAGGATGTCAGTTGCTGCTGAGACCGAGCACGTCGGTCATCGAATAATGTCCGGGCTTCTTGCCCTGCGCCCACATCGCCGCCTTCAGCGCGCCGCGCGCAAAGATCATGCGATCCTCCGACTTGTGCGCAAGCTCGATGCGTTCATAGGGACCGGCGAAGATCACCGTATGATCGCCGGTGGCGGTGCCGCCGCGCAGCGTGGCGAATCCGATGTCGCCCGGATTGCGCGCGCCGGTATATCCATCGCGCGAGCGGACCGAGCGCTGCGCGAGATCGATGCCGCGGCCGTCCGCCGCCGCCTGCCCGAGCAGGTAGGCGGTGCCCGACGGCGCATCGATTTTCTGCCGGTGATGCATTTCGAGAATCTCGATGTCGAAATCCTCATCGAGCGACTTCGACACCTGCTTCACCAGCGCGGCCAAGAGATTGACGCCGAGGCTCATGTTGCCGGACTGCACGACGATGGCCTGCGAGGTCACGCTCTTGATGACCGCGTTGTCCGACGCCGACAGGCCGGTGGTGCCGATGACGTGGACGATGCCGCGCTGGGCGGCAATGGCGACATTGGCGATGGTCGCGGCGGGAACGGTGAAATCGAGAATGCCGTCGGCGTTCTTCGACAGGGTCCAGAGGTCGCCGGAGAGCTCGACGCCGTTGGCGGGAAGCCCCGCGAGCACGCCAGCATCCTGGCCCAGGAGGTCAGAGCCCGGCGCTTCCAGCGCCCCGGCCAGCGTGACGCCCTCCGTCTCGGCAATGGCGCGGATCAGGGTCCGGCCCATCCGGCCCCCGGCTCCAGCAACGATCAGGCGCATATCGGCCATTTCCAGCCCTCAAAACCCGTTTCAGAACTTGCTTTGGCGGTATAGCGGCGCGGGGCCACGGCGGCAACCGCAGCCTCCCGGCGCGGCTGCCTGCCTTGCGCGGCTGGACAGCCCTGTCGGGAGTCATGCAAGGGTCACGCGACGGACCTATTGAGGGACACCCCGAAGGAAACCACCCATGCGCATGCTCCCTGCCGTCTCTGCCGCGATGCTTATGATCGCAACTTCATTTTTGCCCGCATCGGCGGCGGAGCGGATCGGCGGCGACAACGCGTTCTCGTTCGTGGCGCTCGGCGACATGCCCTACAATCTGCCGGACGACTACGCGAAGTTCGACCGGCTGATCGCCGCGGTCAACGCGCTGAAGCCGGCCTTCACCCTGCACATGGGCGACATCAAGTCCGGCGCGCTGCCGTGTAGCGACGAGGTTCTCAAGACATCCTACGACCAGATCCAGACGTTCGAAGGCGCGCTGGTCTACACCATCGGCGACAACGAGTGGATCGACTGCCATCGCAAGGCCGCGGGCGGCTTCAATCCGCGCGAGCGGCTCATGAAGCTGCGCGAGATGTTTTTCGCGACCCCGGCGAAATCGCTCGGCAAGACGCCACTCGATGTGGAGAGCCAGGCGTTGCTGATGCCGGAATATTCAACCTACGTGGAGAACACGCGCTTTTCGAAGAACGGCGTGATGTTCCTGACGGCGAATGTGCCGGGCTCCAACAACGGCTTCGAGGCGCATGACCCTGAAGCGGTGACGGAGTTTTTCGCGCGCGACAAGGCCAATGTCGCCTGGATCGAAGCGAGCTTCGCCAAGGCAAAGGCCGACAACGCCAGGGCGGTGGTGCTGTTCATGCAGGCGGAGTTCAACGAGGCGCGATTCCCGAACGGCGCAATGCCGCGTCAGTCCGGCTTTACCAGAATGCTCGACGCGATCGAGGCGGGGGCGACGAGCTTCGGCAAACCCGTGCTGCTGATCCACGGCGACGAACACTATTTTTCGATCGCGCCGCTGCGCAACAGCAAGGGCAAGCCGATCCCCGGCGTCAACAAGCTGATGGTTTACGGCGACAAACTGATCCACGCCGTGCGCGTGCTGGTCGATCCCGACAGCAGCCACGTGTTCGGATTCGTGCCGCTAATCGTCCCTGAAAACGGAATGGGGAAGTAGGCTGGATAACCTTTCTCTCCGCTCATTCCCGCGCAAGCGGGAATCCAGTCCTTTGACTCTGGGTCCCCGCTTTCGCGGGGACGAGCGGAAAAGAACGCAGTTCGATTCAAACAGCCTGCTCAGGGCTGCGGGCCGTCGTAGCCTTCGATGATAACGATCTCGCCCTTGGAATGCGGGGCGCGTTTGGCGATCAGATCGGCATATTCCGGCGAGCGGTAGCAGGCCAGCGCGGTCTCATAGTCCTTGAACTCGATCACGACGTTGCGCGAGCGCGCCGGTCCTTCATGGGCTTCATGGATGCCGCCGCGCACCAGAAACTTCGCGCCGTACTTCTTGAACACCGCGCCATTGTGCGCGACGTAATCCCTTTTATAGGCCTCGAGGTCGTGAACATCGATGCGTGCGATCCAGTAACCCTTGGGCATCTGCGTCTCCTTTTGGTTTAATCCCTATTCTTGTCATGGCCGGGCGTCGTCCCGGCCATCCACGTCTGGACTGCATCAGAAAGACGTGGATGCCCGGAACAAGTCCGGGCATGACGACCGAATATGTCGGGCTGAAGTGCCACTGATCAGCCGCCGGCCTGAACAATCTCGGCGACGATGGCCTCCGCCGCCGCTTTCGGATCGGCGGCTTCCACCACCGGCCGGCCGACCACGAGATAATCCGCGCCCGCCGCGATGGCGCGGCCCGGCGTCATGATGCGCTTCTGGTCACCCACCGCGCTGCCGGCGGGACGGATGCCCGGCGTCACCAGCGCCATCTGCGCGCCGACGATGCCGCGCACGGTGGCCGCCTCTTCGCCGGAACACACCAGCCCATCGATACCGAGCGCCTGCGCCTGCAGCGCGCGCGCCTCGACCAGATCGGAGACGCCGAAGCGAAACCCTGCCGCGTGCAGGTCGTCGTCGTCGTAGGAGGTGAGCACCGTGACCGCGAGAATTTTCAGGGACGAGCCGCGTGCCTCGGCCGCAGCCTTCATGGTCTGCGGATAGGCATGCACCGTCAGGAAGGTTGCGCCAAGTTTGGCGATGCTCTCGACACCTTTCGCAACCGTGTTGCCGATGTCGTGCAGCTTGAGGTCGACGAAAACCTTCTTGCCGCGCTCCGCCAGTTTCGGCACCAGCGCAAGCCCGCCGGCATAACCAAGCTGGTAGCCGATCTTGTAGAACGTCACGCTGTCGCCGAGCCGCGCGATCAGCGCTTCGGCCGCCTCGACGCTGGAGAGATCGAGCGCGACGATCAGCCGGTCGCGGGACTCAACATGGGTGGGCTTCATAACGACTCACATCATCTGTTGGGAGGTGTCGATCAACTGGCGCAAGGTCCCGCGCAGCAATTCGGCGTCGGCTGGATCTTTCAGGCGATCCATTTCGTCGAACGCATGACCGGCGAACGACAGCGCCATCTGTTTCGGCACCACCGTCGCGCCGCAGCCAAGCGCCAGAATCTGGCGCAGCGCCATCAGCACGCGCAGTCCGCCGAATTTTCCGTCGGACGCCGCGCCGATCGCGAACGCGCGCTCGCGAAATACCTGGCCGAACGTCTCGTTGCGGTCGCGCACCCGCGTCACCCAGTCGATGGCGTTCTTGAGCAGCGGCGGCACCGATGAATTGTATTCCGGGCTGACGATGAAGACGCCGTGATGCGCGCCGATCATGCGCTTGAGATTGACGGCGTTGGCCGGCACGCCGGATTTCACTTCAAGGTCGCCGTCGTAGATCGGCAGCGGATAATCGTTGAGCGAGATCAGCGTGACATCGACGTCGAGCAGCGCCAGTTCCTTGACCACCACGGCGGCCAGTCGCGCGTTGAACGAGCCTGTGCGCAGCGAACCGGGAATGACGAGGATTTTCAGTGCGGCCATGATGTCCCTGTCACCTTCGGACAGGGCGAAGGCGCGACAGGTTTATAGCTTGGCGGAATTTGAGACGCAAAAGGCGCTGAAGTGCCTTGTCAGCCCTTGCGATAAACCCAGACGCGCGCGGGCGGCAGGTTCATCCAGACCCGCTCGGAAGCCTGGGTGCGGATTCCCGGCAGGGATTTCGGGATCGGAGGCGCCACCGAATAGGTGAACTGGATGAAGGGCGCACCCGCTTCCATTTTCAGGAATGCGTCGCGCATCAGCTTCAGGCGAACCAGCATCGGCTTGGTGACAAGCGGCAGGCCGGACACCATCGCGGCGGCGGGCTCTTTCAGTTCCGCCAGTGTCAGGTCGAGACTATAGGCATCGCCCTGAATCACGGTCGCCTGCGGATAGCGCTCACGCAGCAGCGCGCAGAAGCCCGGATCGAATTCCACCAGCACCAGACGCTTCTCGGCGACGCCGTGCGCGATCAGCGCATCGGTGATGGCTCCGGTGCCGGGCCCAAGTTCGATGACAGGTCCGTCGGAATGCGGATCGACGTAACGCGCGACCGTGCGCGCCAGCGCCTTGCTGGAAGGCATCACCGCGCCCATGTGCAGGGGCTTTTCAATCCAGGAGCGGAGGAAGCGAACCTCGTCGTCGAGACGAAGCGGCTTTTTCAACGCACGCACAGTGGACTGGGGAGCCATGATACTTCCAAAGGAGCCCGGGGACGGGCGAGGCGTCAAATTTCCTTCACAAATGGGTATAGACGCAAGCAAAAAGCGTCAAGGACGCTGGCCAGTGTCCCGAATCCGAAGTTCGCTAGGTTTCGCAGCGAGTTCCGTAGCGAACTTCGGATTCAAAGGGACACCGGAAACTATGATTCTAGTGATCCTTTGGGTCTGACATTTGTAAAAGTGCCTGCGGACGATCCGATACGAATGGATCACTAGGGCGTATTGGCGCGGGTTCCGAAGAAGTCCTTGACCATTTTGAAGAATCCAGCCGCTTCGGGCTGGGTTTCGCCGGACGACAGCTTTTCGAACTCCGCCAGCAGCTCTTTCTGCTTCTTGGTGAGGTTCTGCGGCGTCTCGACCACGACCTGGACGTACATGTCGCCCATCTGCCGGGAACGCAGCACCGGCATGCCCTTTGAGGCAACGCGGAAGCGGCGACCGGACTGGGTGCCCGACGGCACTTTCACCTTGGTCTTGCCCTGGTCGATGGTCGGCACTTCGAATTCGCCGCCCATCGCCGCGGTCACCATCGACACCGGCACGCGGCAGTGCAGGTCCGCACCGTCGCGCTGGAAGAACTTGTGCGAAGCCAGCGACAGGAAAATGTAGAGATCGCCCGCAGGACCGCCCTGCACGCCCGCCTCGCCCTCGCCGGAGAGACGAATACGGGTGCCGTCCTCGACGCCCGGCGGAATATTGACCGACAGCGTGCGTTCCTTCTGCACGCGGCCTTGCCCCGAGCAGGAGCCGCACGGCGTTTCGATCATCTGGCCACGGCCCTGACAGCCGGGGCAGGTGCGCTCCAGCGTGAAAAAGCCTTGCGCCTGGCGAACACGGCCTGCGCCGCCGCACATCGAGCAGGTCTTCGGCTTGGTGCCCGCCTTGGCGCCGGTGCCGGAGCATGTCTCGCAGGTCACAGCGACCGGAATGTTGATCTGCGCGGTCTTGCCGGAGAAGGCTTCCTCCAGCGTGATTTCCATATTGTAGCGCAGGTCCGCGCCGCGCTCGCGACCGCCACGGCCGCCGCGCTGTCCGGCCATGCCGAACAAGTCTTCGAAAATATCGGAGAACGAGGACGCAAAGCCCGCGCCGAACCCGGCCCCGTGGCCGCCGCCGTTGCCCTGCTCGAACGCGGCATGGCCATAGCGGTCGTAGGCGGCACGCTTGTTGCCGTCCTTGAGGATTTCGTAGGCTTCGGAAATTTCCTTGAACTTGTGCTCGCAGGACGGATCGCCCGGATTCTTGTCCGGGTGCCATTTCATGGCGAGCTTGCGGAAGGCCGACTTCAGTCCGGCTTCGTCGATAGAACGTTCGACTTCCAGCGTCTCGTAATAGCAGGCCTTAGACATGGCTGATCTGGGTCATGCGAGTCTGGATCTGTGGTTCGGTTCGCCGCGAAAAGCCTCCCCTTGAAGGGGAGGCTGATCGTGGACTGGTTACGCGGACTTCTTGTTGGTCTTATCGTCGTCGACTTCGGTAAACTCGGCGTCAACGACATCGTCCTTCGCGGCATCCTTGGCGGCGTCCGCCTCGGCCTGCTGCGTGTACATCGCCTCGCCGAGCTTCATCGAAGCCTGCGCCAGCGTATTGGTCTTGGTCTTGATGGCTTCCGGATCTTCGCCCTTCAGGGCTTCCTTCAGATCCGCCAGCGCATCCTCGATCGCCTTGCGCTCGGGCTCGCCGACCTTCGCACCATGCTCGGCCAGTGCCTTCTCGGTGGAATGCACCAGCGCGTCGGCATGGTTCTTGGCATCGACCGCCTCGCGGCGCTTCTTGTCCTCGGCCGCATTGGCCTCGGCGTCCTTGACCATCTTCTCGATGTCGCTGTCAGACAGTCCACCGGACGCCTGAATGCGAATCTGCTGTTCCTTGTTGGTCGCCTTGTCCTTCGCCGACACGTTGACGATGCCGTTGGCGTCGATGTCGAAGGTGACCTCGATCTGCGGCATACCGCGCGGCGCGGGCGGAATTCCCATCAGGTCGAACTGACCAAGCATCTTGTTGTCGGCCGCCATCTCGCGTTCACCCTGGAACACGCGAATGGTCACCGCGCCCTGATTGTCCTCGGCAGTCGAGAACACCTGGCTCTTCTTGGTCGGGATCGTGGTGTTTCGCTCGATGATGCGCGTGAACACACCGCCCAGCGTTTCGATGCCGAGCGACAGCGGCGTAACGTCGAGCAGCAGCACGTCCTTGACGTCGCCCTGCAGCACGCCGGCCTGAATCGCGGCGCCGATGGCAACGACTTCGTCCGGGTTGACACCCTTGTGCGGCTCCTTGCCGAACAGCTGCTTCACCACTTCCTGCACCTTCGGCATGCGCGACATGCCGCCGACGAGAACAACCTCGTTGATCTCGGCAGCCGACAGACCGGCATCCTTCAGGGCCTTGCGGCAAGGCTCGACCGTCTTCTGGATCAGATCGTCCACCAGCGCTTCGAACTTGGCGCGGGTGAGCTTCATGGTCAGATGCTTCGGACCGGTCGCATCCGCGGTGATGAACGGCAGATTGATTTCGGTCTGCGTGGTCGACGACAATTCGATCTTGGCCTTTTCAGCGGCCTCTTTCAGGCGCTGCAGGGCAAGCTTGTCGTTGCGCAGGTTGATGCCCTGCTCTTTCTGGAATTCGTCGGCCAGATAGCTGACGAGGCGCATGTCGAAGTCTTCGCCGCCGAGGAACGTGTCGCCGTTGGTGGACTTCACTTCGAACACGCCGTCGCCGATCTCGAGGATCGACACGTCGAAGGTGCCGCCGCCGAGATCGTAGACTGCGATGGTGCCCTGCTTGGTCTTGTCGAGACCATAGGCGAGCGCAGCCGCGGTCGGCTCGTTGATGATGCGCAGCACTTCAAGGCCTGCGATCTTGCCGGCGTCCTTGGTGGCCTGACGCTGGGCGTCGTTGAAATAGGCAGGAACGGTGATGACCGCCTGATCGACCTTCTGGCCGAGATGGGCTTCCGCGGTCTCTTTCATCTTCTGCAGAATGAAAGCGGAGACCTGCGAAGGCGAATAGGTCTGGCCGTCGGCCTCGACCCATGCGTCGCCGTTGCCGGCCTTCACGATTTTATAGGGGACGAGCTTCTTGTCCTTTTCGACCGTCGGATCGTCGTAACGGCGGCCGATGAGGCGCTTCACGGCGAAGATGGTCTTTTCCGGATTGGTCACAGCCTGGCGCTTGGCCGGCTGGCCGACGAGGCGCTCACCATCGTCGGTGAGGGCAACGATGGACGGGGTCGTCCGCATGCCCTCGGCGTTCTCGATTACTTTCGGTGTTTTGCCGTCCATCACGGCGACGCACGAATTCGTGGTGCCGAGATCGATCCCAATGACCTTTCCCATGGTCTTCTAGTCCTTCTTTTTGCGGCAGGTTGGCTGGGCCCTGACGGCGCACCAATCCAAACCCCCAATATCAAATATTCGCGACGTCGCGACGCTCCGCCTCATATAGGAGGGGGGCATGCCCCCGCAAGGACCAGCCCTTGTAAACAGCCGGGAAAATGGAATTTGCGCATCCGCCGCCCGGCTCCGGGAACGGCGGCGAATGCGTCAATTTGCAACGATTCGGCCCTTGATCTGTTGGCCCGGCGCAGAAACAGTTACGCCCCGAACAGACCGGACCGCCTCGCGCCGTGTCCGACCATTGAACCGCCTCAATACGACATCAGTCAGGTCTCATGAAAACGATCGTCCGCGTTCTCGCCGTCGTCTCCATTGTCACCGCCTCGCCGGCTCTTGCCGCCGACCCCGTATTCCCCTCGGGCGCGCGCGTCGGGCTGGTGCCCGCCGAAGGGCTCACCGTGGCCAAGGAATTTATGGGCTTCGAATCCGCGGACCAGAAGATCAAGGTCGGGCTCGCCGAGATTCCGCCCGCGGCCTTCGCAACGGTCGAGACCGCCGTGAAGGAGGGCAAGACGCCCGCCACAGGCTCCAAGCCGGAGGCCTTTGAGACCGCGGCAGGCAAGGCGTTCATCACCTCCGATACCGGCAAGGACGGCGCGATCACGATCAAGATGTACTCGGTGATCATCTCCGGCGAGAAGTTCACCGGCTACATCATCGCGCAGGCGCGCGAGGATGCAGAGAAGCCGCTATCCGACGAGGCCATGCGCAAGATGCTCGCCTCGGCGAAGCTGCGCAATGACGTCCCGACCGAGGAACAGCTCAGCCTGATGCCGTTCAAGATCGGCGAACTCGGTGATTTCAAGACGGTTCGCACGCTCGCTCCACGCTCGTCGATCCTTTTGACCGACGGCACCGAAGACACCACGCTCGACGGTGCACCCTACATGGTGATCGGCCTGACCGCAGCGGGCCCCGCGTCGCCGGACGATCGCGGACGCTTTGCACAGCAGACCGCCGCCACCATTCCGGGCCTTCGCAATGCGCGCATCGTCTCGAACGAGCCGCAGCGGATTGACGGCTCCGCCGGATACGAGACGCGAATCGAGGCTGTCACCGGCAAGAACGACACGCCGGTCACCGTCGTGCAGTGGCTGAGATTCGGCGGCGGCACGTCGCTGCGCATCATCGCAAGCGCAACGCGCGACGATTGGCCGAAGGCGTTTCCGCGCTTTCGCGCGGTGCGCGACGGCATCGATCCGCGTTAAAAACTATTCCTGCGCGGCGGCAGGCGCAGCCTTCGCGCCGCCCTTGGCGACAGCGACCAGCGCCGGGCGCAACACGCGCTCGCCGATGGTGTAGCCGCCCTGTACGACCTGCACCACGGTGCCTGTCGGCACCGAGGAATCCGGCACCTCGTACATCGCCTGATGGAAATTCGGATCGAACTTCTCGCCGAGCGGATCGAGTTTCTGCACGCCGTTTTTCTCCAGCGTCTTGTGCAGCGAACGCTCGGTCAGTTCGACGCCTTCGATCAGCGCCTTGAGGCCGGGATCGGCGGCCTCGCGTGCTTCCATCGGCACGGCATCCAGCGCGCGCTGGAGATTGTCGGCGATGTCGAGCACGTCACGCGCGAATGCGGTGATGCCGTAGGTCCGCGCGTCGGTGACTTCGCGCTGGGTCCGCTTGCGCAGATTTTCCATCTCCGCAAGCGTGCGCAGCATACGATCCTTGGCCTCGGCCACTTCCTTGGTGAGCGCTTCGACCGAACCTTCTTCAGGATCGTCAGGCATCACGTAAGGCTTTGAGACCACAGGCTCCTTGTCGGTCACGGAACCGTTCGCGCTGTCCTGCGCGGCGGCGGCCTCCGATTGTTCCTTGCGCCCATTGGTATTGGCCATAACTCACCTTTTCAGCAAATCGTCTCGATCATGTGGGATTGTTAGCCCGCATATCGTCATTTGGCGGCCTAAAATCAAGCCAATATGGCTCATCGCCCCATTTTGTCATCACCGGGCCTGTCCCGGTGATCCCGATGAATTGAGCGTAGTGCCTGAATTATCGAGATGGCCGGAATAAATCCGGCCATGACAGCTCATTTATTTGCCGATCAGCTGACTGACAATCCGGGCGGCATAATCGACCATCGGAATGACCCGCGCGTAGTTCAACCGTGTCGGACCGATCACGCCGAGCACGCCGACGATGTGACCCGCGCCGTCGCGATAGGGCGCGATGATGGTCGAGGAGCCGGACAGCGAGAACAGCTTGTTCTCCGAACCGATGAAAATGCGCACGCCGTCGGCGCGCTCGGCGCGCCCGAGCAGATCGATCACGCCCTTCTTGGCTTCGAGGTCGTCGAACAGCAACCGCACCCGCTCGAGATCCTCCATCGCGTGAAGATCCTCCAGCAGGTTGGCGTGACCGCGAACGATCAGCTGGCGCTCGTCACTGGCGCCGCCCGACCAGCTTGCGATGCCTGCCGCAACGACTTTCTGCGTGAGCTGATCCAGTTCGCCGCGGCTCGTTGTCAGCGCGGTTTCGAGTTCGCTGCGCGCTTCGGCCAGCGTGCGTCCGCGAATCCGTGCATTGAGAAAATTCGAGGCTTCGGTCAGCGCCGACGATGGCACGCCCGGCGGCAGCGGCAGCACGCGATTCTCGACCTGGCCGTCTTCCGCCACCAGCACCACCAGCGCCTGTGTCGGCTCCAGCCGCACGAACTCGATATGCTTCAGACGCACGTTCGCCTTCGCCGTCAGCACCACCGCGGCCGCACGCGTCAGACCCGACAATCGCGTCAGCGCTTCGCTCAGCGCGGCTTCGACCGACGACGCACCGCCGACGGATTTGAGTTGTGTTTCGATCGACTGCCGTTCCGGCTCGGTCAGATCGCCGACCTGCATCAGCGCGTCGACGAAAAACCGCAGCCCCAGTTCGGTCGGCAACCGGCCCGCCGACGTATGCGGCGCGTAAATCAGCCCGAGTTGCTCGAGATCCGACATCACGTTGCGCACCGAGGCCGGCGACAGCGGCATGGTGATCAGGCGCGAAATGTTGCGTGAGCCCACCGGCTCGCCGGTGGCCAGATAATTCTCGACAATCTGACGAAAAATATCCCGCGACCGCTCGTTGAGCTGCGCCAGCCCCGCGTTCGGCGTGATCAGATGACCTGTCGGCTCGTGGTGGGCCAAATCCGGCTCCAAACGGGTTGATAAAGCTACAATTGTCCATCGCGCGGCGTCATGACAAGCCGCATTCGCGCAACATCCTTATCGGCCCTTGCCGCTGCGATCCCAAGCCCCTAAAAGCGCGCTAGTGTCCTCGAATCCGAAGTTCGCCTGATTTTGCAGCACTTTCCGTGGCGAACTTCGGATTCGCGAGGACACTAGAAATTATCATTCTGGTGTGGTTTTGGTTCGCAAGCCCGCAACCCGGTTTAGCCGCCAAGATGGTGCGGGCTTGCGAACCACCACACCAAATCGACATTTCCCATGTTTTCGGAGGATTTTCCCATGCGGCCAAGCCGTCGCGCGCCCGATGAACTGCGCCCCGTCACGCTGGAACGGGGTGTGGTCAAATACGCCGAGGGTTCCTGCATGGTGAAGTTCGGCGACACCCACGTGCTGGTGACCGCCACGCTGGAAGACCGCCTGCCGCCATGGCTGAAGGGTCAGGGCCGCGGCTGGGTCACCGCCGAATACGGCATGCTGCCGCGCGCCACCCATGAGCGCATGCGCCGCGAATCCGCCGCCGGAAAACAAAGCGGCCGCACCGTCGAAATTCAGCGGCTGATCGGCCGCTCGCTGCGCACCACCGTGGACCTCGTGGCACTGGGCGAACGCCAGATCACGGTGGACTGCGACGTCATCCAGGCCGATGGCGGCACGCGCACCGCGGCGATCACCGGCGCGTGGGTTGCGCTGGCGGATTGCCTGCAGTGGATGAAGGCCCGCAACATGCTGAAGAACGAGAACGTGCTGCGCGACAACGTCGCCGCGATCTCGTGCGGAATCTACAACGGCACGCCGGTGCTCGATCTCGACTACGCTGAAGACTCCGACGCCGAGACCGACGCGAACTTCGTCATGACCGGCGACGGCCGCATCATCGAGGTCCAGGGCACCGCTGAGAAGACTCCGTTCTCGCAGGAGGAATTCCTCAGCCTGATGGCGCTGGCCCAAAAGGGCATCGCCCGGCTGGTCGACCTGCAAAAAATGGCGGTGGCGTAATTTTCCCGCTTCCAACCGCGCTGCCCAAGGATAACCATTGCGCATGAGTGATCATCGCCGAATCACCGGCCGCCTTGTGATCGCGACCCACAATCCCGGCAAGCTCGCCGAGATGCGCGAACTGCTTGCGCCGTACGGCGTGGAAGCGGTGTCGGCGGCGGAACTCGGCCTTGCCGAGCCGGATGAAACCGGCACCACGTTTCAGGCCAATGCCCGCATCAAGGCGGTGGCGGCGGCGAACGCGACGCAGCTTCCGGCGTTCGCGGACGATTCGGGGCTGGCGGTCGATGCGCTCGACGGACAACCCGGAATTTATTCGGCGCGCTGGGCCGGCGAGGACAAGAATTTTCTCGCCGCGATGTCGCAGATCGAGCGCCTGCTGCAGGAGCGCGGCGCGAAGGAGCCTGCGCAGCGAAGTGCGCATTTCGTCTCCGCCTTATGCGTCGCATGGCCTGACGGCCATCTCGAAGACGTCGAAGCGCGCGTCGACGGCACGCTGGTATGGCCGCCGCGCGGAACTGCGGGTTTCGGTTACGATCCGACGTTTCTGCCCAACGGTCACAGCCGCACCTTCGGCGAGATGACCAGCATCGAGAAGCATGGTTTGCCGCCGCATGGCATGGGCCTGTCGCATCGCGCGAAGGCCTTCGTGAAGCTCGCGGAGATCTGCCTCACATGAGCACCGCTGCGAAACAGGCGTTCGGCGTTTACGTGCATTGGCCATTCTGCCTGTCGAAGTGCCCGTATTGCGACTTCAACAGCCACGTGCGTCACGCGCCGATCGACGAGTTTCGTTTCGCACGCGCCTTCGAGCGCGAGATCGAGACCACCGCCGCGCGCACGCCGGGCCGTGAAGTCACATCGATCTTCCTCGGCGGCGGCACACCGTCGCTGATGCAGCCGCAAACCGTCGGCGCGATTCTCAATTCCATCGCCAGGCACTGGACCGTCGCCAGCGATGTCGAGGTGACGCTGGAAGCCAATCCAACCAGCGTCGAGGCCACACGCTTCAAGGGTTATCGCTCGGCCGGCGTCAATCGTGTGTCGCTCGGCGTGCAGGCGCTGGACGATGCCTCGCTGAAGGCACTCGGACGTTTGCACAGTGCGCGTGAGGCTCTTGATGCCGTCGCCATCGCGCGCGCGGCGTTCGACCGCTATTCGTTCGACCTGATCTATGCGCGGCCTGACCAGACGCCGCAGATGTGGGAAGCCGAACTGAAACTCGCGGTGTCGGAAGCCGCCGAACATCTGTCGCTGTATCAACTCACCATCGAGCCGGAGACGCCGTTCTTCGGGCTGCATGCCGCCGGTAAGCTGAAAATTCCCGACGAGGCCGTGGCGCGCGCGCTCTACGATGTGACGCAGGATGTCTGCGCGAAGCTCGGCCTGCCGTCCTACGAGATTTCCAATCACGCGCGGCCCGGCGCGGAGTGCAAGCACAATCTGGTTTACTGGCGCGGGCAGGAATACGCCGGCGTCGGTCCCGGCGCGCATGGCCGCCTCGATATCGACGGCATCCGTCATGCCATCGCCACCGAGAAGCGTCCGGAGACCTGGCTGATGCGCGTCGAGGCGCAGGGCCATGGCGTGATCAGCGACGAGCTACTCAACAGCGAAGAGCGCGCCGACGAATATCTCTTGATGGGACTGCGCTTGGTGGAAGGCATCGATCCGGTGCGTTACCGGGCGCTGTCGGGACGTTCGCTCGACCCAAGGCGTATCGAGATCCTGCGTGACGAAGGCGCGATCACCGTCGATCCCGATGGCCGCGTGCGCGTGACGATGCAGGGTTTTCCGGTGCTCGATGCCGTGGTGGCGGATCTGGCGGCTTAATAGCCATACTCGTCATTGCGAGCGAAGCGAAGCAATCCACTCTTGAACCAAAAGCACTGGATTGCTTCGTCGCTACGCTTCTCGCAATGACGATGTTGAGAGTTGTCGTCTGGTGAGCAGCCCTACGCCCCAAAGCTCTTCGGCGAGCCTGCCGCAATCGCACCGCCGCCCGAACCGACGCGCATCACCGCGAGACCGCGCTCGTTGGTGCCGTCGCTGCGGAAACGAAACAGTCCGTCGATGCCCGCAAAGCCTGACTGGTTGGTGAGAACGTCCGGCGAAAAACGCTGGCCGCCCTGAGTTCGCGCGAGGGCCGCGACCAGCGCAACGCCGTCATAGGCCAGCGTCGCGGTGCGGACCGGATCGCCGCCGTATTTGGCCCGGTAGCGCGCCGAAAAACCGCGAAAACCCGACGGGTCCGGCGCAGCATAGAGCCCGCCGCGCAGATTGGTATTGGCGAACACGCGCGGATTGTCCCACAGCCCCGTGCCGAGCAATTGCACGCGCTTGAGATCGGCGCCGCTGGAGGCCAGCGTGTCCGCGACGCCGACCAGTGTGTCGCCGTCATCAGCCAGCAGCAACGAATCTGCGCTCGCCAGCGCCTGCACGATGGTCGCCGCGCTCTGCGTGCGATCGGCGCCGTATTTCTCGAACGCAACAATGCGGCCGTTCTTGCGCGCAACCGCCTGCTTGAACGCAACCTCGACCACATTGCCGTAGGCGTTCTCGGGCAGGAACGCCGCGAAGGACCGCTTTCCGGTGCCCGCGGCGTAGTCGACGATGCGATTGACGTCGGATTCAGGCAGGAAGCTCAGCAGATACACACCGCGCCCGGCGACGCTCGAGTCGGTCGAGAACGCGATCAGCGGAATGCCGCGGTTGCGCGCGATTTGCGCCGCGCCCGGCACGGATTGCGCGAACAGCGGCCCGAGAATGATCTCGGCACCCTCATCGACCGCCTGCTGCGCACCCTGTTGCGCGCCCTGCGCCGTACCGTTGTCGTCCTTGATCAGAAGCTGGAGATTCGGATTCTGGAATTCCGCGAGCGCCAGTTCGGCGGCGTTACGCATCGACTGCGCGGCCAGACCGGCGTTACCGGCCGCGGACAGCGGCAGCAGCAGACCAACCTTGACCTGGCCGCTTCCGACCGCCGACGGCTGTTGTTGCGGACCGGCAGGTTGCTCGCCGCCGGAGAACGGAGATTGCATGCCGGCGCACCCGGCCACGAGCGGCGCACCCAGAATCAGGCCGACCGCGCTGCGACGGGTGGCGCCGCTGCGTGAAGGCTTAGGAGTGAACGGCGCAACCATCATTTCTCTTCCGGGCATTGATCCTCGGACACATCTGGAAGAGGATTCAGGCATATTGTCGGCTATAAGTTAACCAGAACAAAAGCTTTTCCGCACCCCTCAGGCGCGCAAGAATACCGCCGGACTGTTTGCAGCTGCGAACAAGACGAAGCGGTCCTTCGGCGCTAGTGTGGCGGTTCGCAAGTCCGCCTTGCCGGGCAGCAAGTCCGCTGCGGACTTGCGAACCAAAGCCACACTGGAGTTATAACTTTCTAGTGTCCTTTCGAATCCGAAGTTCGCTACGAAAGGTGCTGGAAATTAGTGCGAACTTCGGATTCGGGACACTAGATTGCCCACCATGCGCACCAAGAATGTTCCCGCCTCATCGCCCGATCCCGACAACACCGCCCGCACCTTTGCGGTGGCTGGGCACCTCGTCAGCGCGCCGAAGGCCGCTCCCGGGCTGCATCTGGTGGCAACGCCGATCGGCAATCTCGGCGACATCACGCTGCGCGCGCTGGAGACGCTTGCGGGCGTCGATATCGTCGCATGCGAGGACACCCGAATCACGCGGCGGCTGATCGAACGATTCTCCATCACCGCGACGCTCAAACAGTATCATGAGCACAACGCGGAACAGGCGCGGCCGAAAATTCTGGAAGCGCTTGCGCGCGGATCGTCGATCGCGCTGGTGTCGGACGCCGGCACGCCGCTGATTTCCGATCCCGGTTTCAAGCTGGTGCGCGAGGTCAGCGCGGCAGGTTTTCCGGTGATCGCATTGCCGGGGCCATCGTCCGTGCTGGCAGCGCTCTCGGTCGCCGCGTTGCCGACCGACCGATTCTTCTTTGAGGGTTTCCTGCCGTCGAAACAAAATGCGCGCCGCACGCGCATCGCCGAGCTTGCGCGCATCGACGCCACGCTGGTGATGTTCGAAAGCGGCGCCCGGGTGCAGGAGTGCCTGCACGATCTCGCAAGTGTCATGGGCGAGCGCGACGCCGCGATCTGCCGCGAAATGACCAAGCTGCATGAGGAGGTCCGCCGCGCGACCGTGTCAGAACTCGCGGGGATTTCCGACGCGCTGGAGACGCGCGGCGAATTCGTGCTGGTGATTGGACCGCCCGCCGCCGACGCAGGGTTGATGAACGACGCCGCGCTCGACGATCTGCTGCGCACATCGCTGGCACGCGGCAGCGTCAAGGATGCCGTCGCCCACGCCGTCGAAGTCTCCGGACGGCCGCGCCGCGAAATCTATGCCCGTGCGCTTGAGCTGTCGAAGGACGGCGATGACGGATAGCGATCCGCCGCCGAAATTATCGAAGGCGCGCGCAAAAATTCCCTCCCCTGCGCGCGTCGCCGCGTTTCAGACCGGCCTGTCCGCCGAAAGCCGTGCCTGCGTTTACCTGATCGCCAAGGGCTATCGCATTCTGGCGCGGCGCTTCCGCACCCCTTACGGCGAGATCGACATTGTCGCGCGCAGGCGCGGCCTGCTGGCTTTCGTCGAGGTCAAGGCGCGCGCAACGCTGGACGACGCAGCCTATTCGGTGACCCCGCAACAGCAGCAGCGCATCGTCGCGGCGGCCCAGGCCTGGCTGATGGCGCGCCCTGAACATGCGACTTTCGAGATGCGGTTCGATGTCGTGCTGATCGCGCCGAAGCACCTGCCACGCCACCTGATGGCGGCATTCGACGCCGGCGAGTGAACAGGGCGAGCGGCAGGGTTGCGTGCAAAACCTCTGGCAACGGAAGCTGAAATCGCACAGATTGCCGCCGCATGTTCAACAACCGGGTTTAAAGCATGAAGCTGAAAGTCGCCGTCCAGATGGACCCTATCGCGCGGATCAACATTCGCGGCGACTCGACGTTCGCCCTGCTGCTGGAAGCGCAGAAGCGCGGCCATGCGCTGGCCTATTATACGCCCGAGAAACTCTCCCTGCGGGGCGAGCAACTGATCGCAACCGTGCAGCCGCTGAAAGTGCGCGACGAGGACGGCGATCATTTCACGCTGGGCGACGCCACCCGTGTCGATCTCGAATCCTTCGATGTGATTCTTCTCCGGCAAGACCCGCCGTTCGATCTCGCCTACATCACCACCACGCATTTTCTCGAACGCATTCATCCGAAAACGCTGGTCGTCAACAATCCGGCCAGCGTGCGCAATGCGCCGGAAAAGATTTTCGTGATGGAGTTCGCGGACCTGATGCCGCCGACGCTGATCTCGCGCGACAAGGACGAGATCAACGCCTTCCGCGCCGAGCACGGCGACGTGGTGATGAAGCCACTGTACGGACATGGCGGCGCTGCGGTGTTTCGCATCACGCCGAACGACATGAATTTCGGCTCGCTTTACGACATGTTCTCGGTGACGTTCCGCGAACCGTGGGTGATCCAGCGCTTCCTTCCTGAGGTGAAGCACGGCGACAAGCGCATCATCCTTGTCGATGGCGAATTTGCCGGCGCCGTGAACCGCGTGCCGGCGCCGGACGATCTGCGCTCCAACATGGTGCGCGGAGGCGCTGCGCAATCCACCGACCTGTCGCCGCGCGAGCGCGAAATCTGCGCACGGCTCGGGCCGGCGCTGCGCGAGCGCGGGTTGCTGTTCGTCGGCATCGACGTGATCGACGGCCACCTGACGGAAATCAACGTCACCTCGCCGACCGGCATCCGGGCCATCGCCCGGCTCGGCGGCCCCGACGTGGCGGCCATGATCTGGGACGCGATTTCAGCCAAACGCGCCTGACTGCCTGACTACAGTTTAATCAATTGCTGACCACCTTCTGGCAATCTGGCCCCCGGAGGCGTGCGCTGCTGCCGGACACACGGTATGCGTGCACCGAACGGGCTGACTCATGGCAATTGAAGTTTTCAACGGCACCTCGATCCCGCGCGAACTGACCACTGCCGCGCTGGAATTCCTGTGGGTCAAATGGAAAACCCTCAACGATACCAATGATTTGACGCTGCAGCGGCTGACCGAGGAATGCAGCTACGAACTGCGCGCCAATTCCATTCACATGATCGGCGTGGGCGATGACTTCGCCTACGTCTATGTCGGCGAGGCCATCCAGGCTGCGGCCCGCGAGAAACTTGCAGGCTCCCTGCTCTCCCAGTTGACCAATCCCCTTCGGGATGAATTCAGGGACGTGTACCGGCAAGTCGCCAGGCGCATGACTCCCGCCTTCATCCGCTACACCGGCGGCCGCTCGCAAAGCGGTCAGCTCTGGCAGCGGCTGGTGCTGCCGATCAAGGTCACCGACAACATCGTCATGCTGGTGATCTATTCGGAGCTGATCAGCTATCAGCTCGAGGTCTACGACCATCTGTTTCGCACCGCGCCGGACGCCATGGTCATCGCATCGCCGATCACCAACGACGCCGGGCATACGGTCGATGGCTGGATCGTCATGATGAACGATCGCGCACGGCAGCTGCTGAACTATGACGGCAACATCGGCAACATCCGCCTGACCCAGCTTCCGCAATTCGCCGGCGTCGATATCTGGGGCCGGCTCTACGCGCCGAAATCCGCCGCTGCGGCGACGCCCGTGACCGTGGCGGACTTCGATGTCGAGATGATGCGTTTTCCGCATGTGTTCGGGCTACGCATTTCGCCCAAGCTCGCCGGACTCGACGCTAATGCCGCAACCCTCGTTCCCGGCATGAGCACTCAGGCCGACCAGCCCGCCTGATTTTCAAGACATCCCTATTCACATCACTGGCAACGGTGGAGCGCACCCGGCGCATTGCGGCGCGGTGTCGTCTGCGCCCGCTTGCCAGTGCGCAAAAACGAACCGCATAATCGCCGCCGCGACAACCAACGACCAACAACAAAATTCAACGGAGGAACGCATGACGACAGATGTTTCGCGACGATCTCTCCTTGCTCTTGGCGCCGGACTCGGTGTCGGACTTGGCGCCGGACTTGGCGCAACGATGATGAGCGGTAGCGCCCTGGCGCGCGCACCGAAGCTCGGCACGCAGGCTCCGTATTTTCACCGCTTCACGCTCGGCAGCGCGGAAGTCACCGTGGTGTCCGACGGACCCCTGCCGCTCGGCGACCCATCAGGCACGTTCCTCGGCGTTCCGAAGGAAGAAGTGCAGAAGATGCTGACCGATAATTTTCTGAACCCCAGCAACGTCGTTCTCGAACAGAACGCGCCGATCGTGAACTTTGGCGAGCGCGTGGTTCTGTTCGACACCGGCATGGGCACCTCGAAGCTGTTCGGACCGACCACCGGTCGTTTGCAGAAGAGCATCACCGAAGCCGGCCTCAAGCCGGAAGACGTCGATGCGATCGTTTGCTCGCACGCGCATATCGATCATATCGGCGGTATCGTCGATGCGGGCGGCAAGCCGCTGTTTCCGAACGCACAGGTCTATATCAGCCAGGCCGATCTGGAATTCTGGACCGACGAAAAGAAGCTGGACGGACCGCTGAAGGATTTCATCATCCACGCCCGCAAGAACCTGATGCCGGTGCGCGACCGGATCGTGTTCTTCAAGGACGGACAGGAATTCCTGCCCGGCGTGACGGCGATCGCCGCACCGGGCCACACCTTCGGCCACCACATCTTCATGATCCAGTCGGATGGGAAGTCGCTCGCCTTCCTCGGCGATCTCACCCATCACCAGATCTTGCTGCTGGAGCGGCCGCGGATGGAATTCGCCTACGATTCCGATCCCAAGATGGCCGCCGCCACGCGCGTCAAATTGCTGGACACGATCGCGGCCAACAAAACCGCAGTGATGTCCTACCATTTCCCGTGGCCGGGCTACGGCCATGTGGTGAAGGCGGGCGACGGCTTCCGCTACATCGCCGAGCCGATGATCATGAATCTCTAGGGCACGGCACGAAACACGGGCCGGTTTTGGATCAGGCCGACCTCGAAACGGCGGCAGCGGGCACCGCGTTCGCTGCCGTCAGGTTTTCCGGGCACCACCTCGCATGTTCCCCAAATGTTCTTGCGCTCCGAAAAGTTCCTGCTAGGGTTGTAGCGGGGGCGAGGGAGCATGGTTCAGCGCGTTTCCACGGTGGCGTTTGAAGGCATCGAAGCCCGCGCGGTGGACGTGCAGGTTCAGGTCGCGCCGGGACTACCCGCTTTCAGCATCGTCGGCCTGCCCGATAAAGCCGTTTCGGAAGCCCGCGAGCGGGTTCGCTCCGCCCTGATTGCCTCTGGTCTGGCGCTGCCCGCCCGGCGAATCACCGTCAATCTCGCGCCCGCCGACCTGCCCAAGGAAGGCAGCCACTATGATCTCCCCATCGCGCTCGGACTGATGGCCGCCATCGGCGCGATCCCGCCCGATGCACTGAGCGGCTTTACGGTGCTGGGCGAACTTGGTCTCGATGGCTCGATCGCGCCGGTCGCCGGCGTGCTTCCCGCAGCCATCGGCGCCAACGCACGCGACGAAGGACTGATCTGTCCCGCGGCCTGCGGCGCGGAGGCGGCATGGGCCAGCCCCGAGATCCAGATCGTCGCGGCGGCATCGCTGATTCAGATCGCCAATCACTTCAAGGGCACGCAGGTCCTGTCGCGGCCCGAACCGAAGATCACCGAACGCCAGATTGCTTCGCTCGATCTTCGCGACATCAAGGGCCAGGAAAGCGCCAAGCGCGCGCTCGAGATTGCCGCAGCCGGCGGGCATCACCTGCTGATGATGTGGACGATTAACCCGAAAGGAAGGATGCCGCTTGGGCAACCGTTCGGAATGAACACCTCTGTCCCCGGGCGATAGCCGGGGACAGACCACCACATGATTCATAGCCACTAAAAGCCCGCTTGTGTCCCCGTTGGGCGGCCAGCTTAAAAATAATACTTACGCCGGGAAAATGTGTCGCTATTGGAAAGGACCTCCTTTGACAGGTCCTTCGTATGCCCGCTCTCGATCCGGCCCAGCGTATTAAAGTCGCCATCAACACGACTCTTCTTAACAAGAACGAGGGGCGGACGAGTTTCGTCGACAACTTCCAGAATGTCGAGTTCACGATTACCGAGTTGGCACATCACGTCAACCAAGGCCTTGCGTTCTCGAGTCAGCTCTCCGGACAAAGGCGGAAGGCATCGTTCCTCTGTTCTAGCGTTCTTGTGATCGACTTCGACGGCCAGCGGTCACTCGACGATGTTCGAACTGACCCCTTCATCCGGGAGCATCTCTCCTTCCTGTATACCACTATTCGGCATACCTCGGACCATCATCGCTTTCGGCTTGTCTTCGCTCTTCCGGAGCCGATTGAAGATCCGGACCAGATGAACGCGGCGCTCCGAAGCCTGTCACTGAAGGTCTCCGGTAACCGCGCATCGGCGGACGCTGCACACTTGTTCTTCGGTTCGAAGGGATCTGACCCAGAGCTTTTCCAACGCGCGCTTTCAGCAAGCATGGTCGAAGAACTGATCAAGCGAGGCCTCGACGCGGATAAGCGGATCAACCGTGATCGGGCCGCAATGACCTCGGTATCGAGACAGACGATACACCCGGATCACATCCTGACACTCGATGACGGTAGCTCGGCTTCGTTCGGCTCGCTCCCGATCCGCACCCGCGTTAAGTGCCCTTTCCACTATGACCAGTCCGCCAGTGCATTCATCACAACTTCGGCGAATGGCAAGACAACCGGAGTTCACTGTCTGACGTGCGGTCAATCCTTCTGGCCTCCCAACGGCATCCACGAAGTGGATTTTCGCGACTTCGAAAAGGCGCTAGCGGCGGCTGAGGCCTACTTCGCCGCGAACCTCGATCACGGGCCCTTTCAGGAAGCGATCTCGAGCAACTTCCATCCCGGTCTCAAGGAATGCGATATCCACCGCCTCCCCGGGGGATTCGTCAGCCTGCCACGTCCGGTCCCTAAAGGCGTGATCTTCATCAAGAGCCCAAAAGGAACCGGAAAGACGGAAGAGTTGTCGCGAATCCTGCTGAAAGAACCCGGTCGAACGCTGTTGATTGGTCATCGCATCGCGCTCATCGAGCAGACCTGCGACCGCCTAGCCCTCGATTGCTATCTCGACGAACCAGCCGGTGAAATTCATTGGTCGCAACTAGGTGTCTGCCTTGACAGCTTGGCGCGCTTGGCAGCCCCCAGCAACACGAGGCAGTTCATCGACAACCTCATTATCGACGAGTCCGAGCAGGTCCTTTCGCATTTCCTGTCTGGAACCATCAGGGACCACGACAGAAACGAGATCTTTCAAATCTTTCGGCTGCTGGTCCGTTCGTCAAAGCGTGTCTTCGCGCTCGACGCCGACCTCGGCTGGCTCACATTTGAAACTCTGTCGAAGATGGTTTCTGATCCGGAGAACAAGTACGAGCCGAAGAAATGCACGGTTTACCTGAACGAGCGGTCTGTTTCGACCGAAGTGCAAGTGTACGGCGCGAAGGGCCACCTGATCAGTGAGCTCAATACCTGGGCACAGTCCGGTCGCCGACTGTTCGTGCCCTCGAACTCGAAGCGTTTGCTCACAAGGCTGAACGAAGGCTTCAAGAAGAAGATGCCTCAGGTCCGGACACTCCTGATCACGTCCGACACGACAGGAGAAGAAGTGGTCAAAGCGTTCATTAAGAACCCTCGGACCGAGACGCTGAAGTACGACGTCATCTTCGCGTCGCCGACGCTCGGGACCGGGATCGACATCACTTTTGAGAATAATGAGAGCTTGATCGACGGCGTGTTCGGCCTGTTCGAGACCGGCGTGTCGACTCACTTCGAGATCGACCAGCAGATCTGGCGCGTTCGACACCCCGGATGTGTGAAGGTATGGGTCTCACCGGCGACTTACTTTTTCGACACGTCACGGGACGTCATCCAGCGAGACATTCAGAAGAACAACCTGTTCATGAACACGCTCTCGCACTTCGACATAGGGGGAAAGCCCGTGTACCACACGAACTTGCCCCTTATTGACATGGCCGCGCTCGCCCAAAGCCAACAGGTCGCCTCGAAGAACAATCTCAAGAAGAACTTAATAGACCTGAAGACGTCCCACGGTCACATCATCACCTATGTCGAGAAGAATTCCCCCGCGACTTCTGAAGGGATGCGGTTTGAAGCAGCGTCGGCGGCGCTGGAGGAAGAGCAGTACAGGACCTCGATCCTGAACGCGCGGAGATTGACCCGCGAAGAGTTCGACAAGCTGGATGAGAAGTCAAAAAATCATCGGACACCCGTTGATCGCGTGGGCAGGCTCGCGCTCGAGCGATACCGAATCGAAAGGTTCTATCGCCGCAGCCTTGACCACGCCCTGATCGACCTCGACGACCGTGGACGCTTCAGGACAAGGGTCATCACATTCGAGGGCGTCTTGAAGGCGGCCAGCGCATCAGCCCCTAAGGCCGATCTGGGTCTCAAGCAGCGATTTCTCCCGACCGGCGAGGACAGGGCGCACCTGATACTCGAACTGCTCACCTGCGCCGGCGTTATCGAGGGCGACCGGTTGGCCACCGAGGCGGAGTTCAGCGTGATCTCGCTCATGCCGTTCATGACGCGGTGTGTTGAGCTCCGTGGAGACGTCGAGGGTGTGCTCGAGATCGAGGTCGGAGACAACCTGAACGACGGCGTTCGGAAACTCGGGAAGGTCCTCGATAAGATCGGACTTGGAATCGAGCGGACCCGAAGCTCACGCGCGAAGAAACTCGCCGGGGGGAAGAAGATCCGTTTCTATCGGCTCGTCGAACCGATGCTGCGAACGATCGAAGGCGTCGTTGATGATCGGCAACATGATGCGGATCATTTCCGGCGGGAGTTGACCGAGTTGATCAAACTCGGTGAACTCGTCGGGTAATTCGATTCCTGTCGCGTTGGATGACTTGGACAGCTTTGCTCAGTTCGGTCGTTGTTGTGTTTTGGTTGCGATCAAAGCTTCGTCTGCTTGTTCTGAGTTGACTTCAACCTGTCTTCGATACCTGCGGTAGCGTTGAGGATACACTTCGCCTTCCGGCGAAGTGACCCCGACCTGCGTACAGCGGTTCGGACGACATCGGATCGGAGAAACCGGCGAACCGGATAGGATCAGGCTGAGCGAATTGATCCTTTACTCTCCGCTTCCCTTTCGGTCAGCGCAGGACAGCGACGAAACCGATCCAACGATCGCGTCATCCTTGACGGTCATCATTCCGTCTCTCTTACAGGCTTCGTTTTGCGACCCTTGCCTGCTTTAGTCGTTTCGGACTTTGTCCGGACCGGTGTCTCAGTCCACCGGAATTGCTGACCGCAGTGTCCCCCGTTTTGCAGGAGAGTACGGGATGCTTCTGATTGCGCATCGATACTGAGATGTCGGACCTACTTATCAAGTCCGCTGCCTGATGCTTCAGTTTGAAAGCTTCTGTTTTAGGTCAGACGAGCTCCACGACCCGCCTCTGGGCCTCAGCCTCTCCGTCGATGTACCGCTGCGTGATCCGGAGGTCGGAGTGGCCGGCGAGCAGTTGAACGTCCCGGAGCGATCCCCCGACCGACGATATCTTCCGGGCCGCGTTGGTGATGAATGTCCGGCGTCCGGAGTGGCTCGAACAGCCCACGAACCGGAGGTCGGAGTACCACCGGAAGAACATGTTCACGATGGCCTGGGCCGTCGTCCGGGAAGACCGCTCGGTGCTGACGACGTGCTCCGAGACAAGATTCTGCTCGGCCCGCCACACCGATAGCGCTTCTCGGAGCTCCCGGTTCATCGGGATGACCCGACCCGAGCGCCCCTTGCTTGCGCGGTCCTCGAGTCGGATGTCTGTCCCGATGCCTCCGGACGCGTCCGAGAGCATGCTCCAGGTCAGGTTCGCGATCTCGTGCGCCCGAAGGCCGGCTCGGGCGGAGAGCAGGCATATGACGGCGTTTCGAGAGGCATGTCGGCGGCCCCTCACGGACTGCAGGAGTAGGTCTACCTGTCGCGGGGACAGCGTCTTCGCTTGCTTGCCGAGTGACACGAGAGAGCGCTCCGATATGAATCGGATCATCCTACCCACCCCAATGGGTATGCAAACACTGACGCTGGTGCAGTTGAAGTCATACGGAACATAGGGGTGATTAATCCGCGACGGATTGCTCGCCCTAAATGCAATTCTTCTCAAAACTCTTCGGCCGAGGCACGTTTAGGAAGCTGAGCCCGAACTATTGCCTCTGTCCAACGGGAAGCAAACCAACCTCGCGCTAGCCAAGGCCCGAAAGGCACTACAACGTAACCGGCTAGATCGATCACCGGCCTCACTTTTTTCGGGCAACGACCTTAAGCAGATCAAGGCACTCGGCGAGCGTCACTTTGTCAACGCAATAATCGATGGGCTTCTTGCCACCAAGCTCCTTATAGGCCGACCGAATAAAAAGCTGGCACCGTTGGTGGCCAAGCGATCGGGTGGCGTCATCCACCAGTTGCCAGACGAATCTGTCAATCACTTTCTGCTTCTTCGCTTTTTCGTTGCGGTCATGAACGGTAGTCCGCAACATAGCGAAGGCACGATCCAATCCCAATTCACTAGATGCCGCGAGGCTCAGAAGATCGATGCTTTCAGATTGCTCGGACTGAGACTTAAGCCAATCCGCTGAATCGTTTCCTAAGCTATCGTTCACCTCTCTCTTGAACCGCGAGATACGCGACACGCGGGCTTCATTTTCGGAGACTTCCTTTTCAAGGTGCGCCTTCTCATCTGCTTCCGCCTTTCGCGCCGCCCGTTCATCCGCCACTTGTTTTCGTGAGTTTCGCTGCCGTTCACGTTCTTGAGCGATTGGAAGCTCTAACGTCGACTCAATGATTGGGCCGTTTTCAAATATCATACGCTCGATGTTGCGTAACGTCAGGCTCATTTCATCATATGGGCCGCTGTCGGCATCGATTGCAGCCTTGAACGAGGAACCGTAAAGGGATTGATGTTGTTGAAGCCAAGTTTTTGCAGTGACCTTTCCTCGCTCATTCACAGGAACAAACGCAAGAATCTTCCTTGCTGTTTCGAGCGCGCCCTCAGTCCGCCGCTGTATCCGAACAAGCCTTTCTCGATGGCCTTCGATCGAAACGCGAATGTCGCTGACGGTTTGATATGCGCCGCTAATTTTGTAGACAAAGCCTTCTCGAGCGAGATGGAACAGATACATCTCGATTGCGCGATACGGCGTTAAGAAATCGAGCGGACCTGCTTGTAAGGCAGCCTCAAACTCTTTGTTCACAAACTTAAATAGCGGCCGGATCGCCCCGGCGTCCTTAAGTCGGCTGAATACTGTTTTCACTCGATACGCATCGTGTCCTAGTTGGCTTCCGACGACGAACTCTCGAATAATGAAATTCTGCCACCTATCGAGTGGCCAAGTGAAGCAACCTGCGCCACTGATATGGATTCCGATATGTTGTACAAGTCGCGTAGCGCGCAACTCGTCCGCATCGCTAATTTCCAATTTCTCTTGTTTCGAGAGATCACTAAGGCCCAACCTATAATCGCGACTCAACAGATTTAGCGCATCGTCGAATTGCTTCGTTGCGTCGGCTTCTTTCTTCTCGTGAGCAGCGCGAAGCTTTGCGTGCGCTGAATCAATGTCTGCGTGAAAGAGCCAAGATCGCGGCGCGTCATAAATTACTGCTTGCGTAATGACATCCCGATCGGCGTTCCTTGGAAGCCCGGATAAGTCTATTTCAAGTGCAGGAACTCCCCTTGCACGAATCTTTTCAATCTTCATTTCATCACAAGGATGCGTGACGGCTATTTCGATGAGAAGATTTCGTCCGGCTTTCTCGACATAGATATCGGGTACGATTCTCTCTAGTTCGCGATGTTCGGCTACCACCATGTCAAACTCAACGAGGCGAGCCTTCGATAGAATAACCTCCCGGCCTGCGAATGATGCACGTCGTTCGATTAGGTAGAGCTTTTTATGTTCTTCGATGGCTTCTTTTGCGAGGATGTGAATTGCCGTCTCAGGCCCCCCACCATTGCACTTGGAATTCGAAGAATGAGAGTAATGTGGCGTTTGGTGATTGGTTTTAGCGATCAAATATTCGTTGCAGTGCGGGTTAGGGCATCTGCATTTACACTTGGCCCCGTTCGCGACAGTTGAAATTTTAGCCATCTTCCCATTGGAATCGATTGCCCACACCAACTTCGCTTTATCCGAGCCGAAATTGGAAACATCGTGTGCACTGGGAAGCGAATCGAACATATGTCAAGTATGGCAGCGAGACGTTAGTTGAAAATCAAAATGTGTTTGTAACGCCACTTTTGCCATAAGAAAAATTTGTGAAAGAGTTGCGCGCTGATCATTGCGAATGAATTCCTTGAGCATGAACTAAGCACAAAGGTGTCGCACGGATAAAGGGACAGTATCGCTCGGGTTCAACTGGGATCGCTAAGGGGAGATCAGCGCATTGGTTTCCATTTACGGTCACGGATCGCCAGCATCACTTCCGCTACCGGGGACATCGTTCTGTCTGCCTTTGAGGACGCCAGCGTTTCGACTACATCCCAATCAATTTTCACGGAGCCGTCTGGGTCGATTTCGTAGAGGGCAGTCGTTTCCGGTGATGATTTTTGAATCTTGAGCGTCTTGACGGACTTCGGCGCGGCATCTTGTGCGAGCGCGACGGTGTGGTTCAACACTATCAACAGGCCAACAAACGCCCGACGCATGCAAATTGCCTCCGCGTGCAGATCACCCTAGTGGCCTAAGTCTCAAGATCGCTGAAGGACTCTTTCGGCTACCTCAGCCGCAAAAACCCATGGTATTGCCAGCATCACCTCGGCAATGGGCGACATCGTCTTGCCCGACTTAGATGATGCCAGTGTCTCGACAGTCCCGAATAAGTCTAGCGGTGAATTTGCTCGCTAGGTATTCGCCCTTAGCGTCTCCGACTTTCATTCCTTCTCAAATCTAGGACGTAGAACGGTACCCTTAAATCACCCTAACTCGGCAACTAACATAAAGGCGACATCTTAGAAAAAACGGGGCAGCGGCTGGTGTGCCCCCCGTGCTCTTCAGTGTCGATGGCTTAGAAGCGCCAGTTTCCCGGCTTGAAGGCGCGAGCAACGTCGCCGACGCCGCGCTGGATTGCACCATTCCGGCCACCGATCACCGGCTCAAGTGCCGTACGTACGAACGACTTGTCGCCGCCCAAAATGCCACGTTCGGCGATCGCCTGGACGCCGATGCCGGTCACCGCATGGAACACCTGCGTGACGATGTTTTTTTCGTTTTTCGACGCTTCGAAATTACCCACCACCCAGCCAATAGGAGCAAGCGTCAATCGCAAGGTCTGACTGCCGACGTCCTTCTTGCAGCTACCATCGAGCTGATCCTTGCCTTCGTTCAGCTTCTGATCGGCTTCGGTGCGCTGCTTGTTCAGTTCGCCTTTTGCCAAGCTGCGGAAGTCGGCGTTGATTCGGCTTTCGAGGTCCTCAGGCTTCGCGGCCTGCATCTCCATCTCAAACCAGACCTCGAACGCTTTTTCAAAGTCGACCACCCCCATCGCGCGAAGCGAGGGAACTAGCTTCTCATCGAACAGCGGGCGAGCCTGTTTGCGTACCTCCGCCATCCAGGCGGTCCTGAATTCAGGCGTCGCCTTCATCGTCTCGATGGAGTTCTCGGCGAGCTTCACATTCGCAAAGTAGGTCTGACGCTGCTCCGCGAAATCGCTACGTGCCTTGATGCACGGATCGAGGAAATCGAGCGCACCCGAGGTGGCGGACGCCGGGGACTGAAGAGCGCCAGCAAGCGCCGTCGTAACGGCGAGGGTTTTCAAGAGGATATTCATGTGAGTCATCCTTTCGGAGAGTTTGAAGTGGCGGTCGCGGATAGTCCGCGACCGCCAGACACGATCAGCCGAACGGCTTGCGCATCACTGAATTCGGGCCACCGAAGATGCCGTACTTCTCGATGTCCCGGACGCTGATGCCGAGGGTGGCACGAAGCCCTTTCGCGATCTCGCCGCTTTCCCGCATCGAACCCTTGACGTTGCCGTCAACGATTTTCACGGGTACGGAGATGATCTTCATGAGCTCCCCGTTGGGACCAAAGGGGCGCTCAGCGAAAGCCTCGTTCGCCACCAGGGCGACCGCAGCCGCCGCCCCCAACGTCACGGGGGTGAGCGCAGCAGTGACGGCTACACCGATGACCGGCTCCGCCTTCGCAGGCGCTGTCGGCACGGTGACCACCACCGCCAGAGCCGCCGCGCCAGCGGCAGCCAGCAAGTGTCGCGTATTAATCATCGGTCAGTCCTCCGACTCTCACGCGCTTGATCGCCGTGGAAGTCGAGGGGATCGTGACAGAACCCGAAAGGAGAGTTAGGCCAATCGGATTGGCGCGCGTTTTGTTTTGCGGAGGATAGACTTTACCGATGCGACTGCTTTAATAATTGGGCTGGCCCCCAAAATTTGGGAGGTAGCTATTTCTAGGGTTATGGGGGGCCCTTGGTGAGCCAAGGCTTTGAAAATCCGGAGCTTTTGTGCCTCATTGCGTTGAGAGATGCTAGGGAATGGTTTCAGAACGAGATCCTTGCTGGCGCGCGGGCGCACGACACAGCCAAGGTCAAGCCCGAGCTTGATGCTGAAGATTTAGATTTATTGCGGGGCAATGAAGCCTTTCAGATCGCCGAGTTTTACTACCTGCTTCAGCAGTATCGCCTCGCCGCCCCAGAAAGAATCAGGCCGTTCCTTCTTCGTCATAACGCGGACATGCAAGCGCTCGTGAAAAATAAGGAGAAGCGTGACGCGCTGGGGCTATCTGTCTCTCGATTGGAAGATGGCATCTTTTCGGACACACAAATCGAGAAGGTCGTCCAACAAATTTCAGACGGAAGACTTCGCCTAGACCAGGCCGATCTAGGACGTCTTTTGTGTTCGCTGATGTCCGTTGAAAACACTCGAAAGTCAGTCGTCGCCCTCGCAAAGGGAGGATGGCTGAACAGGATCAAAATAGGCCACGTCCTGATTGTTTCCGTGGGGCGAATCGAAGCTTGTTTCGAGCAGCACCTTCGTAGAATCGTCGAAGGCCTACGACCCGCAATTAAAGATAATTAGAGGGGCGACCAATGTTGTACTCGCGCACGCTGTTGATGGCTTTTTGTCTTGCGGCAGCGCTAAGCGACAATGCATTTGCGCGTACTCCTACTGCTCCGGTCCAGTATCTTAAAAGACAGGCGCGCATAATTCTCGCGGAGGGAGACCGCATCAAGGGCGAAGCAATGCGGATGCGATCAGAAAGCGCCCGGCTCAAGTTAGAAGCAAATGGTTTGCGGGCTGCGGCCTCTCAGCTCGATCAGGCCTGGGAACGCGCGCATTCGATTGCAGCCAATAAGTATCCAGCTTATCCCGAGCGTGATCGAAGTCAGAAAATCATGCGCTCCGATGCTGACCGCGAAGACGTGGATGCAATTGGGCTTTTGCACGAAGGCAAACGGCTTGACGACGAAGCAATGCGCTTGTGGAATCTCGCAGCCGCTGTCGACCCGCAAGCGTCGAACGAGCTGTTGAAGCGTATGCAGGCTTGTTGCCAGAAGAGTGGCATAGAGTTCCTAAAAGGCGAGATTATCAGGCTCGCACGTCAATTTGGTGCGCATTACTCGCCGGTCCCTTGAGCGAACTTCACACGGCGCTTCTGTCAAAGGGAGCCTATGAGATGGCTCGACGGGAGGAAGAAACTTCTTTGCCTT
This sequence comes from Afipia massiliensis, assembly GCF_014203115.1. Taxonomy (GTDB): domain Bacteria; phylum Pseudomonadota; class Alphaproteobacteria; order Rhizobiales; family Xanthobacteraceae; genus Afipia; species Afipia massiliensis. The sequence goes on from NZ_JACHIJ010000004.1 coordinate 656,649, forward strand.
CACGCGGATGAATTGGCAGCACTTAATGGAAGCCTGTTCAACAATGACAACAGGCTCAAAGAGGCCACTGCACCCAAGATAGCTTGACCAGAGATACCCGGCCGCCGCCGTGCGCTCCAGAAGAGCTAGATTCGAAACAGCCTCGCAGGCAAGATTAAAAAAGTACGCACCGACAGGATTGCGACAGCGAGTGTGATCATGACAAGTCTGTTCCACTACACGAGCAAGACCGACCACGTCGGCAATTCGCTAGAGGACTTCTATCAGGCCATTGAGGATTTTGAGGAAAGCTTCAAGAAGCAAGAGATAACGCTTGGCGAATTGTTGGGAAAAATCGCCGGGTTGCTTTCCGATAAGACAACGGGAGATCTTCGGGACCGTTGGGTGCTTGAGAAGGCAACGCGAACGCATGACAAGCTTCTGGCCCTCGCGGTAGAGCACGAGCTTGGTCCTCTTGCGGAAACGTGGTTTGTCGTAGAGCTGTTGTCTTATAGATTGGGAAGAACTCTCGGAATTTCGGAAGCCTTCTACAAGTTTGTAGAGGAGAATGCCTATCTGGCACCACGGGATGCTATCAATAACTTCGACGCGATCATAAAGAGCTTCCATGTCGTACCCGCGCGAATGGTACGAATCTTATGCGCCAATTACATTTTTTGGAGTGGCACTCACATCCAGTTTCAGGACTTTGAGCGAATATTGGCTTCCACGAAGGACAACGGCTGAACGATCGCGAGAGATGGCTGCGCTGTCTGCGCTGTTCATCCAATGCGGACTACCGAATCATCAGCCCCCTCGCACCTGCGCATGACCGCGGGTCCAACTGACCTGCACCCCTGATTGCCCTCGTTTATAAGTAGACTCTGTTCTGGTTTTCGTCCCTGTTTGAACGGTTGGCAAACTCGCTTGGTGTGAGC
>NZ_JACHIJ010000005.1 GCF_014203115.1 Afipia massiliensis
TCAGGGACAAAACGACGGCGTGCAACCAGCTCTGGCAAACCGACTTCACCTATTTGAAGGTCATCGGCTGGGGCTGGTTCTATCTGTCCACCATCCTCGACGACTTCTCCCGCTACATCATCGCCTGGAAGCTGTGCACCACCATGAAAGCCGAGGATGTCACCGATACCTTGAACCTGGCGCTCACAGCATCGGGCTGTGATCGGGCGACGGTACGTCCGCGGCCGCGTCTGCTCTCCGATAACGGGCCGTGCTACGTCGCCGGCGAGCTGGCGCAATGGCTTCAGGAGCGCGACATGGATCACACCCGCGGTGCACCGAACCATCCTCAGACCCAGGGCAAGATCGAGCGCTGGCACCAGACGCTCAAGAACCGCATCCTGCTGGAGAACTACTTCCTGCCGGGTGATCTCGAAGCCCAGATCGCGGCCTTCGTCGAGCGCTACAACCATCGCCGCTACCACGAGAGCCTGGACAATCTCACCCCCGCCGACGTCTACCTCGGACGCGGCCAAACCATTCTGCTGCAGAGAGAAAGGATCAAGCGAAAGACCATCGAACAGCGGCGCTTGCTACATCGCAAAGCTGCAGCCTAAAATGACAAACAAGATGGGCCAGAGCCTCCACTAAATCAGCCCGCCATCTGTCTCAAATTATCTGACGACGGACAATGCCGCGCGGCCTTAAAACTATAGGTAATGACGTCATGAGATGTGAAAGAACCGGATTTTAGCTCAATGACAACGAGTGGGATCGAATCCTTTGTGATCAGGATGTCCGTCTGAAATGCATTCTGCCCACGCGTCGGACTCGCAGCGCTCTCATGACTGAGCTGGCCGGAAGGATCGACCTCGATCTTGTAGAGCAGGCTTTTTCCCGTTTCGACCGTATAGTCGGGAAGGTGGGCAGCGAGGGTCTCTTGAACTTGTGTAGCGACCTGTTGCTCACTCTGCTTTCGCCCGGAGGACGCCGCCGCATCGTTTGCCAATGACATACCCTTACTCCATTGCCGCGTTCACACCGCGTGAAGCGCCAAGCCGCTAGTGGCTTCGTTGCGCATCGACATCCAGTCCAAAGGTCATTTGATAGCGAAGGAAGCAATTCAGAGTTAATTTTTGATCCTATTTTGGGATAATCCGTTTCTGGGATCAAATTCTGTGCCGCCGATTCACGGCTCTGGCGGCGCATGCAGAAGACCCTCAAATCCGCGGACTATGCCCGGCTGATCGACCTGCTTGTCGCAGTGCGGAAGGCTGCCAATATGCGACAGCAGGCGCTGGCCAAGAAGCTGGGCAAACCGCAGTCCTTTGTCGCCAAGTATGAAAACGGGGAGCGGCGCCTCGACGTTATCGAGTTTGTGGCCATCGCCCGCACGCTTGGCGCCGATCCCGTGAGGCTGTTTAAGGACTACGTCGCGGCAAAGGGCTCGCCGAAAACCGCTTCAAAGCGTCCGACCAAATAGGCCGCTGATGCGCGACCCATAGCCCTTTTTTGGGCGGATCATTTCGTGATCGTGGCCGGCCGATAAGAGCCACAAGATTGCTGCGTTTCCGCTCGACTTCGTCAGCACATGGAGCGTCACTGTCGCTGTAAATCGGAGGCAGAATGATGGACCGCAAGATCACGGAACAGGCAATTGGGTTGATCCTCATCGAGATAAGTGCGCGCCTTGGCGAGGCGGCACGGATTGCCAACGCCGCCGAGGCCTGCGCGCTGGCCGGCAGTGTCAGCGAAGGCGTGAGAGTCTCGATGGATCTCGAACAAATTTTTTATGAGACCGGCCGTTTGCAGGATGCGGCGTCGCTGCTCAACCGGCTGTCGAGCGACTAGATCTCTTCAGCCCAAAGGTTTCTCTGCCCGTCTGCGAGCGACGGGCTTGCGGCAGTGGCAGCACAGGATGCTGTCATTCACGCAGGGAGAACCGAAATGGCCACCAGCAATCGAAAGCCCCCTCGCAAGACCGGGCGCAAATCCTCACCGGCAGCAAAGCGATCGACAAAACCCGCTATGAAGGTTCTGCCGTCCGACGCACCGAAGAAATTAGCACCACTGAAGACGCCAAACGTCGCCGTATCCAAACAGGACAAGGTCCTCGAGATGCTGCGCGCTCCGTCCGGCACCACTATTGCCGCCATCATGAAGGCAACTGCCTGGCAGCAACATTCGGTGCGTGGCTTCTTTGCAGGCACTGTGCGCAAGAAGCTCAAACTAAATCTGAAGTCGGAGAAGACTGACGACCAGCGCGTGTACCGCGTCGTCGCGAAGGCGGCCCCTGCGAAATGATCCAAGCCCCCTCCTCCATGAAGCCAGCCGATCCCGCCGTGGAAGCCGAACTGGATCGGCTGGCGACAGCTCCTATCGTTGAACTGCGCAAGCGATACCGGGAGGTGCTTCGAACGGATCCGCCAAAGGCTTTCGGGCCAGACCTGCTCCGTCGCAGCATCGCCCAGCGGATTCAGGAAAAGGCCTATGGCGGATTGTCCGGTCCGACCAAGCGCCTGCTGGACCAGCTTGTGAAAGCCATGGCTGCAAAGCCCAACGGGCGACTGGAACTGCCGCGCCGGATTAAGCCCGGCTCGGAGCTGGTGCGCACATGGAAGGGAAAGACCTACCGCGTCGTGGTTCGTCCGGACGGCTTTGCCTATGAGGGCAAAACCTATGCGGGCCTCTCCGAGATTGCGTCGCTGATTGCGGGTACCAACTGGAATGGACCGCGGTTCTTCGGGCTACGGTCGAAGCCCGAAAAGGCTGAAGACCATGGCAAGTAACGCGCCTAGAACCCTGCGCTGCGCCATTTACACCCGCAAATCGACTGAGCACGGCCTTGAGCTGGAATTCAACTCGCTCGATGCGCAGCGCGAGGCCTGCGAGTCTTACATCAAGAGCCAGGCGTCACTGGGCTGGAAGGTTCTGCCGCAGCCCTATGACGATCCGGCATTCTCCGGTGGCAACCTTGAACGCCCTGCCCTCAAGCAACTGCTCAAAGATATCGAGGCCGGCAAGGTCGATGTCGTCGTGGTCTACAAGATCGACCGCCTCACCCGTTCGCTGGCCGATTTCGCCAAACTGGTCGAGGCGTTTGATGCCAGATCCATTTCCTTCGTCGCGGTCACGCAGCAGTTTAACACCACCACCTCGATGGGCCGGCTGACTCTCAACGTCCTGCTGTCTTTTGCCCAATTCGAGCGCGAGCTCTCCTCCGAGCGCGTCCGGGACAAGGTGGCGGCTTCGCGTCGCAAGGGAAAGTGGACCGGTGGCACAGTGCCGCTCGGCTATGAAGCTCGGGACAAGAAACTCGTCATCAACCCTACTGAAGCCGACACCGTCCGCACCATCTTCCGCCGCTATATCCAGCTGCAATCCTTTGGCCGGCTGGTAGCCGACCTCGACCGGCACGGTATCGTGACCAAGCGGCGGAATACCAAGGTCAAGAAGTTCAATGGCGGCATTCCATTCACCTATGGACCCCTCGCTCATTTCTTGAAGAACCGGATCTACATTGGCGAGACCGGTCACGGCGGCAAATGGTATCCAGGCGAGCATAAGGCAATCATTGACCGCAAAACCTTCGACAAGGTTCAGGAACTGCTGGCGCTCGGCACCAACAAAAGGAAGGTCAAACGATCGGAAAGCGGCGCCCTCCTGATGGGAAAACTTTTCGACGATCGGGGCAATGCGATGAGCCCGAGCTTTTCGTCAAAGAACGGCGTGCGTTACAAATTCTATGTCAGTTCTGCTTTGTTGCGCGGGCGCAAGCTGGAAGCTGGATCATTCGCCCGCGTCCCGGCAACGAACATCGAGTTGGCCGTGATCAACGCCATGCGCGAACGTTTGAAGATCGATACGGCCGTGCTGGACGCGGATGTCATTAGCAACTATGTCGCACGTGCCGAGTTGAGCAACCGCGCCGTCCAAATCACCACCTCGCCGGCAGCAAAAATTCGATCGAACCAAATCTCGATCCCTTGGCAGGTGCGCCGACCCGGTTCCGCATCGATCGTTGAAGCGGACGGCGGATGCCAACCTGATGCAAAACTGGTCCAGGCCACGGTTCGCGCCCATGCCTGGCTGCGTCATCTAGCGAATAACCGGTTTGCCACCGTCGAGGCGCTGGCAGCCTTCGTCAACCTGCATCCAAAGTTGGTGCGGCAGGAGCTGCGCTATGCATTTCTGGCGCCGACCATCACCGAAGCCATTATCGTTGGCAATCAGCCAGCAACATTATCCTTGGCGCGAATCCCAAAGACCCTGCCGCTAACGTGGTCGGAGCAACGCCGCGCGTTGGGGTTTTGACGCCGAAATCGCAGATCCGATGTTCCTATGGGCGGACTGAATGATGTGGTCTTCAGGTTATGAGCCTGCTACCGGGCTGCTCCACCCCGCGTCAAACAAAAATCGACGCGGCATGGGATCGCAAAACAATCTCGTTCCCGGCGCCCATATCCATGCAAGATTTGTTGCATCGATGTATTGTCGCAATGCGGGCCTTGCCCGCACAGAATTGACGGACAATGGGAGTTCCTGTGAGCGACACACGACCACCCGTGCCAATAACGGACGAGCTTCGTGACCGGGCGAACGACGTGCTTGAACGGTTGTTCGCACTCGATGAGGCGGTGGCAAATGCGCGGGCTTTCCGCGCGACCTTGGAAGACCTGCATCGCCGCGGCCTCAGCGTCGTTCAAGAGCCGCACATTTCGGCGATCGGTATGGTACGCGCGGGCACGCTCCGTGCGGCAATTGGCGCGATCATGGCATGCCTCGATCCCAGCGACTGGCGGGGCAATCGCGCCAGCGCTGGACAAATCCTGGACCTGCTTCAAGATTCAACGCTGGCGGCGGTATTTCCCGAAAACGCCAAGGCGGCTGCCGATGCAGCCCAAGCATTGGCAGCGGCGCGCACGGAATTCGAGGCGCTTCGGCAAGACAAGCTGTTTCAGGACGGCCGCGCGCTGCGTAACGACGCCATCGCGCATATCCTAATCCCCGATGAGCCAACTCCGACTGTGGAATACGACACCTTCTTCAAGCTGCACGATGCCGCAGAGAGGTTAGTGGTGCTGCTCTATATCGCCTGCACACGCGGTCGGCCCCAATACATCGAGCATGAGGAGCGCTTTAAGCGTCTCGCCACAACCTTCTGGGATACTTACTTCACAGGGATGCGCGCGACGGGGACGTGACGTGCGTGGTCAAGGCAGAACGCCAAGGACCGATGCGATCGCGCTGAGGACGGCCGCAAGGCCGGTCCATACTGCGGCGCGGCAGTTGAGCCGTGAGGATTCATTGAATGCGACTTGCGTGTTGAGAATATATAGCTCGGGGACATCGGAGATCGACGCTGCTGCCGTGTGCGGAATGTCCACGCGGCTTGCCTTCCACCAGTAGATTGCGGCCACGATGGCCGCGATAAGACCGATAAGGCCAGCGAGATCGCAGCGACCTTGATCGGCGTTACAGTTATCGCTCCTTCAGTTGCGGGTTTGGCAGAAGGTCCAGATACCCTGTGTCGCCGATGGCGACGAGGTAATTGATGGCTTCCGAAACGGCTGCGGCCGTTTTTGGCGAGGCGGTCGCAAGACCATTCACAAATATGGTCCGCATCCCAGCGGATTGGGTCATGTAAACCCAACGATCGAAGTGCTGGTTCTTGACCAATGCGGCGAGAGTTTGGGCGGCCAGATCTGGGAAGTTGGGTGATATCTTCTCCAAGCGATCCATCACGCTGTATGACTCGGTTGGCGCGAAGCCTCCTTCCGACATCAAGAGCACTTGCTCCATAAGCCATTCATCCGGAATTCCCTTACGAAAGAAGAACTGCCCGACTGCGCCTATTTCTTCTCGGAAATGATCCGGGGTTGAGGAAGCTTTCGCCGCGGCGAGGCGGCGGTCCCAATAAGATAGTGCACGCGCCCGGAGATCGTCAGGAAGTTGATCGGGTCGCAGTTCAAGTTGCACGCCAAGAAACCACATCGCGTGCTGACGTGCCTGCACGGGCGCGGTGTCCCAGAACAGCGCGAACACATCATCGGCAAATGCTGCCGCAATGTAGAGAATGATCAGGTACTCGGCGAGACGGTCATCCACATGCTGCTTGTCCCTGGCCGAACTTTCATCTCCGAGCCTTTTTATTTCGGTCACGTAGCAATCGCGCATGGCGGTTGCGAACCCGCTGATCGGCCCACTGTCGGCACTGAGGTGGGCAAGCCACGCGGCATCGCGGAGCGACAAGTCATCGTCCGGAAACAACGCTGGCATCTGCCCGCGAAGCCATGATTCCGCGAAGTAGGCGAACCAGTTGAGATAACGGCCCATGATCGCACGCGGGATGCGTCCGGAGGGGGATCGATCGGTCAACTCGGCTTCGAATATCTGGCGAAGTTCGGGAAGCTTTTTGAATGCTTCGCGGGGAGCCTTGCCGACCTCGCTGTCTTGGTCCTTGCTGATCCAGAAAATGAAAAGAATCGCTAGCTCGACCGCGGCGCCGCGCCACGTCGATTGTGCCCCGAAATGCGGAAAGCTGCGGTAGCTTTCTTCGAAATTATCCGTATCCGGTTCGCGCGGGGCGGTGCGATACAGCTCGAGGATCAACCCGTGCACGAGCCCGGCAGCCCCAAACGGAAATCCCTCAGCGCCTCGGCGCAGGCCGAAGGCGAGCAATCCGATCGCCGCTTTCCGCGTCCATGACCAGTCAGGGTCGTCTCCCTCGATACCGCTCGGTTCGGGTTCGACCACAGGCTGCGTCACCGCTTCAATCAGTGCAAGCGCACCGTTCCAATCAAGGTCATACTTGTTATTGGAGGCGTTCGAGAGCCCTTCGAGGACGCGACGCACGTAGATGGGGGGAAGCTGCGCGAAGCGCGCCGCGTTTGCCGAATATAAGGCCGCGTTGTTCGTGGTGGCGGTGCGAAGATCCTGTGCAAGCGCAGTCGCGGTCTCGCGCTGCTCGCCGGATGATGGCCGCCACGTTTCAAGGTACGCGACGATTTCATCTATCGGGGTCGTCAAGAAATCCGGCGCCGTTGCAGGACTTTTCGCTGGCTCGTAGAGTCGCTGCCTCCATGCGTCGGGATCGCCGAGCTGCTCGAGGCGGTCCCGCCGATCGGCCGGCAGAACGTCCCGCCAATGCCACAGCAGGTCGCGCACAACGGACTCATCGCGGCTCCGTTGTTCTTCCGGTGTCGGAGGCCTCTTTTCGTGTTTCTCGAAACGTTCGTTGAAGCGGTCGCGGTATTTGTCCGGGACGGAATCGACGTAGCTCAAGATGCTCTGCTGATTGCTTGCAGCCAAGGACGGAAACCACGCCCGCGCAAGCTCCCCGTATTCGAAACGGCACCAGGTTTCTTCGATGAGGTCGGGATCGGCCAGGCAGGCTTGGGCAAGATCAGGAGCGCCGCCCGGATTGATCGACAGCACATGAAGGGAAATCCGGGTGAAGATTTTCGGTGAACGGCTCTGTATGCGCGAGACGACATCGCGTGTGCAGGCGGGATCGGCCTCGATGGCGAGCTTGGACGCCCTGACAATTTCGCCGACGAGCGCATCAATCACATCATGCTTGGTGCCGTGCTCGGAAACCTCGCCGGACAGATAATAGGTGTAATCGTGGGGCGGATCATCCGTCACCTTACGGGCGATGCGAACGGCTTGATCAAGTAGATCGGCGACGACAGCGACTGCTTCAGCCTTGCAGACCGGAGCGATCGCCTTGATTGCGTCTGGCAGGTGATGCTCGTACATGTGCCGGCTGAATAGCGTCGCGAGCCTTTCGTTTTCGGCGAACACCTTGAACACCGCGCGCGTGGCGCGGAGTGCGGCGTCACCCTCGCAGTCTTGCGCAAGATGCTTGATCAAGTCGTGCGGCCCCTGCGCCACGATAAACCGGGCGTCTGGGGTCAACCACGCCTCCGCGAGGTCGACGAGCGGTGCCGCTTCATTTGCGGGAAGTGCCGCCAGAATTTCCATCCCCATCTGCTGCACATCGGGATGCGTGGATACAGCGACGCTGCGAAGCGTATCGGTAATCAGCGCACGGGCCTTGGCATCGGGCGATTTCGCCATGCGCAGCAGATAACGGCCCGCCGGCCACTGGCGGAGAAACGAGCGGTCGACGCCCGCCTCTTCAGCCTGCGAGAGAGGGGCGGAGAGCAGGTTTCGCTTTGCCAAATGCGGGAGCCAGTCCGGTGTCTCGAGCTTGTTGAAGAAGTGCCAGAGCAACGGCAGCGCTCCTGGAATTTCTTTGGAGAGGCTTGTGACCGCCGCGCTGCGATCCTTCATCGCCACCAATTGATCGATCCGTTGGACGAACGCCGCGTATTTTCCCTGAAGGGCAATCATGAGACCACGAATGACGGTGTCGAAAGGGGCTTGCCAGTCGGCCCTGAACGCATCGTCGACGACGAACGATTGATGAAGCGCCCGTCCGCCATGCGCCTCGGCATTTATTCCCGAAATCGAATTCCATGCCCTTGCGATGTCACCGTCGGGTGCAAGGCCCAGGCGGGTCACGATCGCTTGTATTTGCTGTTTATGGCTCAACCTCGGCCGCAGTTCCTTTGCTACGCCCTTGATCTCGTCGGCATTGAACCCGAGCGCTTGCAACTGCTCTTTCGCTTTTTCAATCCGCTTGATCTGTTCCGGCGACGGCGTAATCGCCACTTCCATCGGAACTTCGAGCGTTTGCCGCAGGATCGATTCCAGCTCGCGCAGGGCATGGGCCGCGACCGGACTCGACACCCGCAAGGGAAAAGCGCCCGCGGCCAGGCGGCAAAAATCAACGTAGCGATCCGCGATGCGTTTTCCGAGCAGCCGCTGGATCAGCGCTGTCGTGTTCTGCTGTTCGGGCGAAAGATTGAAATTCTTTATGGGTTCGTCCATGCAATTCCTTTCGCGCCGCTATGGAAATGGCTGCACCTCTCCGGTCCATGACGCCCATTGAAGCCCTTCAGGGGACCTCCACTGTCTGACTCGGATAGGCGGGATCTTGCGTATCGGCCGCAGGGACAGAGATTGTCCCGTCCGTGCGGCGAACTTCCAAAAAGGTAAGCAAAGCAGCGCGCATCAAACCGACGAAGAATGACTCCAGTTCGAAGTGATCGTCTTCGGGGAGCGCATTGTGAACGGAGGCGCGAATTCGGTGCGCGGCCACTAGGTCGGCAACGACCTCGCCGCCCGGTTCTCCCCGCAAGGCCTGGAATGCCGCTTTCTGCGCCGCCCAGTTCTCTGGAAGCGTGAATTGTTTCCGCAGGTTCGAAACATCGTTGCGATCGAGCAGATGCAGCACCTGCGGATCGCGCCAGAGCTGCCTGAATTTCTGAAAAAGCTGAGTGCCAGTGCCGCCTAGCGCAGCCGCAATGTGCTCGACGACGACGGATAGCTCTTGCACATCGCTTTTCATGCCCTCGATCGCAAACTCGTTGCCGCGCAGCGCGTGCTCCTCGAACGATCTCAACCGCCAGAAGAACGCCTCCTGACCTTGGCTGGCAAGAAAATCGACAAACGCCGTGATATCAGCTTCGGAAACGCCGGTTGAGCTCTTCTTGGTCAGCGACGCCTTAAGCGTCAGGTGTACGCGCTCTTTCTCTTGAGCAGACCAATCCGGCCAGATTACATCCAATGCGGGCTTAAACCATCCGCCGACCCGTCCAACACGATCGCGCAACTCGGCGAATTTCATGTCGCCGGCCTGTCGCGCTAGCACGACCGCTTTCCTGAGAAATGCTTGATAGGCATCCACAATCAATGGCCTACCTTCGCGCTTCCACTCGGACCAACGTTCCGAAAGAAATCGGATTGTAGAAACGAGATGATCAATACTTACGTTAAAGCGTCCAACGGCTGTCGCCGCCAGCGCTACGGTTTCCTGTTCGTACTGCGCGCTCTGCGCAGGACTGAGCCGGAAGCGCCCGCCGCCTTGTCCCTTGATGATATCGGAAAGGACACGCCAACGCTCCTCGGCGAACCAAACAACCGCATCCAAGGCTGGTTGATGCTTGGCAAATCCGCGCGCCGCATGGAAGGGCGTAAAATTGAAAGAGGGGCCAGAACCTTCCGGGAGCCTGCCTTCTTCCAGCGCCTCAATGGCACGCCGGCCGATTGTTTCGTCGCCAAGATTGATTCTGATATGCACGCCAGCGTCCGCCATCTCGGCAGCCAATAAGATTTGCCAAGTGGAGTAGTAGGTTTCGACATTCATCCCGTCGAACAAGGTTGTCTCCACGTCGTTGCTTATATCGACGCGCATATCCAGCCACGTTTCGAACGTCGCGGCCGATGGGTGCTGGATAAACTCGGAGAAGCGCGCTGCCGGATCGTCGAGCGGGTTGATCGACGGACCATATACGATGCTATTTCGCCAGCGATAGAGTGCCTCATCAAGCTCGATGGCAGAGTCCCAGCGTGGCCCGTCTGGCTCGATTGGATGGCGTAGCTCACGCGGGGCCCAGTGCTCGTGCGCCATCAGCCAAAATCGACGCGCCACCGGGTCAGGATAGCGAATGCGGAGCCGCGGAATGAGCAGGCCCTGCCCTTCGAGTAATTCGAGTAGGCCCGTGCCCACGTTCCGGCCACGGAAAGCGTGAAGGCGATCAAGCTCGCGCGCGAACTCGTCGACACCCATATAGCGGTGAAACTGCATGAGCCGGGATAACACGAGTCGCTGCGGCACGGGAGGTTCCGTGAAATGCCCGCGGCTTTTATCTGCGCAACCCCCGCGGCTTGCACGAGGTGCTGATGCAAGAGGAAGAACTCAAGATCAACCCGGTCTTCGAGATTGAAAGCCGTGACGGTGTTTGGAAAGCCGTCGAGCGGGGCCTCGGCATCAGCGTGGTCGCCGATTTTGAATTCGTTCCGCACCCGAACCTGCACGCACTGAAAATCTAGTGGCGCGCCATCAAAACACAATACAGCATCGCCTATCACAAGGATCGGGCGCACTCCCCGATCATAGAGGCCTTGTTAAGACGGTCAGTGAAATGAAGGCCGGCTTTGCCAAAAGGTCCTAGGACAACGAAGCATTACCTCCTCGCGTAAAAGGTAACCGCGACTGCGCGCCCTGCCGCGCAGTGGTTTTATTCTCCGGTCTCTGAGGCGGGTCTCCAGAAAACGGGAATTTCCCAATAGATAGTCAGAGACTTTCGGGATTTTTCGGAAGAATTGGTGCGACACCGTGGAAACTCGTCGCTTACAAAAAGCCCGCCATTGGCGGGTCTTTCTGCGATCTCGCAGAGAAAATCTCTGGTTGCCGGACTGGCTGGCTGGCGATACAGTGCTAATAGCACCAGTCTCTGCGTCAATTCCCTGCAAACAGGGAATTTTACAAGGAAAATTTGCAATCACTGATTTTGACAAGCCAAAATTCCAAGTAAAACGACTGCGCCGCAGGTACTTCTTGAACAATCGCTTACGGAACTAACAGGGAAATATCTTCAAGACATCAGGGAAAGTGCGGACGCTAACAGGGATATGCTATATAGCCTAATAGCGCATTTTCCACGGCACCGAGCTGCCGCGACAAGCGTCTGATAAATCGAAACGCGGCTGATATTCTGCGTGAACGTACGGTATTCCTGAAATCCGAGTAGGCACGCCCGACGGTGGCGGCCTATGATCTAGCCCGCGCTCAATGCAGCCCCTCGCGAACATACATTAGATCACTGATATAGGCCGTGCATGTTCACGCTAGCGGCGCGTCATTAAGGCCTCTGCCCTAGAGAAGTGGCCTCTGGGGAACCGTAATTGACGTTTAAGTAATCCATCGCAGCGGCAACGTCATCGTCCGGGAGTGCGGAACCCAGAAAAACCATCCGATGAACGACACTTCTCCACTCCTGCGGCGATCGCTTCGCAGCAACGACACGGTGAAGCCCATGACACGTCACGCAACCGCCTTCCGCAAATTCCTTTCCATTTCTGTCTGGTAACTTGACCTCTGCTGGAGCGGGAAGGTTTACGCCAGGTCCGAAGTTTAAAGTCAGTGCCTGCATTGCGGGCGCTTTGCCGAGTAAGGACTTCTGCTTCCTCCTCGCTCCTTGCGGCTACGATGAATTAGAAACCCTCTCTTCGTGAAGCCTCATTTTGTCTCAAGGGTGATGACGGCGAACACTTGCTGACGACTGAGCTAGCCCATTCTGAACTTGTATTCCAAGCTCAGCCAGCGGCTTTCCAACACTCTAGGCGGTAGCAGCGATGGAAGTAATGACGTGTGAACGGCCTCGGCATGCCGTTCCCGGAGTTGCTGTTTTCGCATCAAGCTTACGCCGACACGAGTTTCTGCGCAGCCTCTGAGATTCGTCTTCGTAGTACAGAGCCTATGGTGAAAGACGGCTTGTGAAGGAAAACAAACGAGACTTAGCGCCGTTTTATTTCCAACAATAAATCCTCTCCCATGCGGTACATACATCGAGCAATCTTCGTTCGAGCATTTCGACAAAGCAGCGCGCCGCTAACGTCAGTGGGCGACTAGGATGATGTAAGAAATACGACTCAAGATGCATGACTGGCTTAAAGATCGGATAAATAAATAGATCCTTTCTGTCCAGGTACTGCATGACACCGATAGCCTGACATACTGCGCCCCAATCTGAGCGCCTGATACTCTCGATAGTTCCCACAAACCCGTCCACCTTCATGACGCGGCTTGCAACGATTTGACCACCAGTGATGTAGTCAAGCAGGGTTGCGCCCATTAAATGACGCTCTGACGGCACGACAAGTTTGAGTTCTTTCATTGCCGACAGATCAATGGGACTGAATTGGGGACCGTTGATAGGTCGTCCCGAGATCAGCACAAAGTGATCTCGATAAGCTGGCCTACAGGCTAATCCGCTATGATCGACAGGCAGCGCACCCAGCGCGACATCGAGAAAGCCGGATTGTACTTGTTCGGTGACATAGCGGCTAAATGCTTCAACGACGGTCAGATCAACGTTAGGATACAAACTTGTGAATTCTTGCAGCAAGTCGCCAAGGATCCCGAAGCTGGTTGCCGAAGGCATCCCCACGCGAAGTGAACCGGATACGCTATTGCCCTGAACCAGGTCGCGCATCTCCTGCTTTGCGAAAGCCAGGGTACGAGCTATCGGCTGACAAAGTTCATAGAATCGCCGCCCAGCTACAGTCGCCTCAACGCCCTTTTTTGTCCGGTCGAATACGGACGTGCCCAGTTCTTCTTCGAGATTGCGAATCTGCATGCTTAGGGCCGATGGCACGACATGCATGCGCTCAGCAGCCTTAACAAAGCTGCGCTCCTCATAGACACTCATAAAATAGTGTATGAGACGGATATCCATTCAGATCCTCCACCCTTGAAACTTTCACGCCTCGTTCTATGGGCGCTCTATCGCGCGAGATTCTACGCTATGAATCTGGCGACAGCATCATTCAAAGCACGAGATGCGCTTTGATCAAGGCCACTCGCGGCCATGTGGCCATACACGCTGTTGATCTCCATGTAATGGCATTCCGGAATATGGCGCGACGCCCAAACCGCTGCATCTGCTGGATTATAAAGATCCAACGACGGCGCAGCTATAAAGGTCGGGGCACGCACTGAGTTCAGGGCAGCGACCGTGTCTCCGTTGAATGAACCCAGTTTCCCCACATCATGAAGGTCGTAAGCTCTTGACTGATAGATCCAGTCTATCGACTCGAAGCCCTGGGATCGCCACCAAGATCTTCGGAGGTCAAGCCATGGGCAGGGATCAGATTTTCCCGGGCTTCGACAGAAATCCAGAATCTCGGCATCGAATTGACTCGGAGTGCGCATCGACAGGGCGAGCATGAGAGGTACCCAATCATACCAGGGATCGGTGGCCGGCTCGCCACCCAATTCGTGGCACATCCCCCGCTCCAATGTCGAGCGCGCCAATAGATTTACGAGGCGGGCCCAGGGTGTCGTTTTCGCCATAGGGGTCAGAGCCACGATCCGACGCATAGCCTCCGGATACATGACACCCCAAGCGAGCGATTGCATACCGCCCATCGATGCACCGGCAACGAGATCAAGTTTTTCAATACCCAGCCGCTTCACCAGAGACGCTTGGCTGCGCACCATGTCGCCAATTGTAAATTGCGGGAACAAATATCCGGGCTGGCTACGCGATGTGGAGGGTGACGTCGTCAGACCATTTCCGATTGCGTCAATAGCAAGTATGCGCAGACGGGAGGGGTCGAGTGCCTGCCCGGTGCCAATCATAAAATCCATTCTATGGTGCGTGCTTCCAATCGCACATAATGCAAGTGCGATCGGCAGCCGGTCGTCGCGCGAATCACCGTGCACGGCAAAAGATATCGAGAAATCCTCGATAACACCGCCGGAATCCAGCGGGAAGTCACCAAGGCTGACCGAGTAATGCGGTGCGTCGACCCATCCGAGCTGAAAAGGCGGATGCCGCAAAGGTTGAACAGCAGAGACCGTGAGTAACGCCTCAGCAAGATCGCTCACGCGCGTCAACCGGAATGACTAGGCGCTCGCCGCTGCGAACGCACAAATGCAGCTGCCTCATCTATAGCAGTCATGACCTCAGGTACGATTCCCACCATCTGAAGGAAGCCGTGGATAAGACCCGGCTGAATCGAATCCTGGACCGAGACACCAGCTTCTTTCGCTCGTTGTGCAAACAGATCGCCTTCGGTGCACAGAACATCACACTGCGCGGACAACACAAAGAGAGGAGGCAAACCTCGAAGATCCGCGTGCAGCGGAGCCACAAGGGGATCGGTGACCGCAACTGGCGGGAGCGAACGCTCGAGATACAGCTTCCGAAACCATGCCATGCGGCTGCTGGAGAGTCCGTAGCTTCCATCGCCGAATGTGCGATGAGACAGCGTCTCCTCGTCGGCCGCATAGGCACCGTAAAATAGCAGGGCCGCGTCCGGCAGCGTCGATCCGGCGTTTCGCAAGCTGAGCATCAGCCCTACCGCGAGGTTCGCTCCCACAGAATCGCCCCCGATAAATCGCAGCGAAGGCGCGCCCGGCCACGTCGAAGATAGTGAGCGCCATGCCGCCAGGGAATCGTTCAAAGCATCCGGAAACGGAAATTCGGGAGCAAGCCGATAGTTGATTCCAATCACTTCCAATCCGGTTCGCGCGGCGAGGTGAGCCATGGGAGAAAGATGAGTATCTATCGATCCGAACACCCATCCGCCGCCGTGCAGATAGAGCATTTGGCCCACCAACTCTCTGGTCTGAGCCGGAACTATCCTTACCGCGGACAGATCCGACGGTGCGCACGGGATAGAAAAGCGTTCGATAGCGACGTCGGAGGGAAGCGTCGGCCGCCATCCCCTTTGAACGTCCTCATACCGGGCACGAGCCTCGGCGAGTGGCAAAGTCGCCGGATCCATCGTTGACTGGTTCGCGGCACGGATGGCTTCAATAACCGGCACAACATTTGGTGCGAGTAACCGGTCGATCTCTGCCAACGAGTCAAGAGTGGGCTGCGGTGGATGTTCCATCCGGCTACTCAACTCCCTTTATCACTTTCATAGTTGCCCCATCGGCCTCCACTTGCTCCCGCGTCCCCTCGAAAATAATCGCTCCACGTTCGATCACGTAGAGCCGGTCCGCAAAACGAGGCAGGTGGTAAAAGTTCGACTCAGCGAGCAATACGGAGCGACCCTGGTCAAGAATGCTTCGCAGGCCATTGCTGATGGTAGGCAAGATCGCGGGCGAAAGACCTTCAAATGCTTCATCCAGTAAAAGAAGCTCGGGATCCAGCGCAAGTGCGCGGGCGATTGAAACCATTTTGCGCTCCCCCCCGGATAGCTGCTGCCCTCCCCGGTGCGCATATGATCTCAGCTTCGGAAATATCGCGTAGGCCGCTTCGATCCGCTCATCCGCCGATTTGGTTGATTTGCGTGTCCAGGTCGGCAACGCGATATTATCCTCAACGGTCAGATCTCCGAACACATCGCTACCCTCCGGCGTGTAGCCTAGTCCGGCCGCAGCAATGCGGTGCGTCGCGAGCTTGTTCAAATCTTTACCGCGCCACAAGATTTGCCCACCTCCGATCGCTTCGAATCCCATGATCGCCCTGAACGTGGTAGTCTTCCCCGCGCCATTGCGCCCGACAAGACACACCAACTCTCCAGGAGACACACGCAGTGAGACACCGTGCAGTACGCGGTTTCTCATGATCGATACATTCAGCCCCTCGATTTGAAGCGTCATGCATGTGCCTCCTTGCCGATCACGACAGAGAGAACGGCTTCATCAGCAAAGAACTTCTCAGTAGGTAGATCAGCGATCTTTCGTCCGCCCTGCATGGCAATGATCCGGGACGAATAACGCCGCACGAGATCCATATCATGCTCAATCAGGAGAATTGCACCAATTCCCATCTGGCTCGCAGCAGACAACAAAGTTTCCATCACACCATGCTTGTCAGCCGTTGAAACGCCAGCCGTTGGCTCGTCCAGCAGAATTACTTTCGGACGCAATGCAAAAGCGCTAGCAACGTCAAGCAACTTACGCTTGCCATGCGGCAACGAATTTGCAGAACTTTCAAGCGAATCTGTCAGTCGAAATGCTGCGGCAATCGCCGCGACGGCTTCTCGCACTTCACGATAGCGCGAAGCGTCCGCGAACATTTTCCATCGCAAACCAAGACGTGAGCAGGATGCGACGGTGAGCGCTTGCCTTACGGTGAGATCGGGAAATACGCTCACCAGCTGAAACGCGCGCGCGAGACCTCGCGTCGAAAGATCTACGGGACTAAGTCCCGCTATGTCGCGCCCCATAAATCGCACGCTCCCCTCCGTGGGTGAATGCAATCCAGTGAGAACATTGACGAGCGTCGTCTTGCCAGCACCATTTGGTCCGACCACGGACACAAACTCGCCGTTAGCCAGATTGAGATCGACGCCCTGCATGGCGACGAAACTCCCGTACGATTTGGAGATGTTCTGCGCGACGAGCAGATGGTCACTGGACATCAACGCCTCCATCTGGCCAGAATCTGCTTCGCAGTACCCAAAAGACCTCCCGGCATTCCGATCACGAGCAGCGCCAGCACGACGCCCAGAAAAAATCGCCAATACTGGGTGGCAGCCTGTAACTCGTCCTGAAGCAGAATGAATATCAAAGCTCCTGCGATAGGTCCTATGAGCTCCTGATAGCCACCAAGAATCGCCATGAAAACGAGATGACCGGATTGCTGCCAGTACGATAGTTCGGGATCGGCGAGCCCGGTGCTTATCGCAAGCATCGCACCCCCAACGGAACCATAGATCGCGGAGATGACAAAGGCGACCGCGCGTACTTGGCGAACCTTCACTCCGAGATAACTTGCTTTCACTTCATTATCGCGTGAGGCCTGAAGATGTAGCCCGTAAGGCGATCGGACTATACGCCACATAATCCACGCACTCACGATCAGCAAAGCCAGGCAATAATAGTAGAACGGGCCTGTCAGAAATCCCATCTTGTCAACTTGCGAGAAGTCGATGCCAAGAAGCGATGGCTGCGGAACATTCATTCCGCTGTCCCCGCCCGTCAAATCATAAAATTTGTTGAGGAACGAATAGAATAGCATGCCAAACGAAAGCGTCAGCATGCCGAAAAAAATGCCGGAGAACCGGCTTGCGATCCATGCCAACGGGATGGAGATCGCTAACGCAGCCGCCACGGCGAACAGCAGCATCAATTCGAATGCCGCGTTGCCGGTGAGCCGAACTGCCAAAGCAGACGAATATGCGCCGATGGCCAGAAACAGCGCGTGACCGAAAGACAATTGGCCGCCATATCCAAACAGCAGGTTGAACCCGAGCAAGGCAACTGCGTATGCCATGAACGGGATACCGAGGCTGACGTAATAGATATTCGTAACGTGAGGCGCCGCGGCAAGCGCCACGACGGCGACAAACAACATCACCTTCACGGTGATTCCGGATCGACTGCGGGTACCGTCCGATTCCACCGACATATCCAGCGCTGATGCGGTTTGCTTCATTACAACGCCTTTCCAAATAGGCCGGTCGGCCACCAGATCAAAACGATCAGCACGACCGCGTAGGTCGCCAGGATATCGACTTCAGGATAGATGAAGAGTGCTGCGGCGCGGATCAGACCAACGATAACCGCACCTACTGCGGCGCCTTTCATGCTGCCGAGACCGCCAATGACTATGACCGCAAATGCATCGACGACCAGTTCGACGCCCATTTGTAGCGATGCCGCGGCCGTCGGCACAACAAGCGCTCCACCGACCGTGCTTAATGTTGTCCCTAATGTGAAGACCAGCAAATATACCAGCCGAACGTTCACTCCCATTGCGGCGCTCGTCTCGCGATTCTCGGCGGTAGCACGCAATACTTTCCCCGAAGTCGTATGACTCAAGAACCACGTCAGACCCACACCGATAACGACGGCGGCAAGAATGACAAAGAGATTGTACATAGGCATCTGCACGCCACCCACGTTGATCGAACCGTAGACCATCGATACGTTCGGCAGTTGGCGAGGATACGCACCCCAAAAGAAGCGAAGCACATCCTGGAAAATCAGGATGAGCGAGAAAGTCAAAAGCAACTGGAATGACTCAGGACGACGATAAATCGTGCTCAAAACACGCTCCAGTGGCAATCCTATCAATCCCGCCACCAGCCCGGACGCCAACAAAACAAGGGGAAACAGCGGGACCGGAAGCCCCTGCGCCAGCGCCCATGTGGTCACGGATACGCCCAGATACGCACCTAGGGCATATATCGAGCCGCATGCGAGATTGACGATTCTTTGAACACCGAAACTGAGTTGCAGTCCGGATGTCAGCAAGAAAAGCGCGGCTCCGTGAAAGAGCCCTGCGATTAGTATGCTAGCCGCTGTAGCCATAGATGATATCGCCGCCACGACATGCGGTCGGCGCCCCTTCTCTGTACGCGACTAGATTTTTAGGTCAGCTGTCTGCAGCCATTCCCAGAAATCCGCGCCGGGCGGCTTCTGAATTTCCTTCGTCGACATCGACTCGGTCGTGGCGAGCGTGACGAAATCATAATCATTTTTATGAGTCGTAAGACCCTGGAAAATGATCTGATCGGAAATGTGATCGCGCCGCATGGAGGCAGGACCACCTAGTGATTCCACCGTGAGACCAGGCATGGCCTCCGCGATCTCAAGGGACGTCGGCCACGATCCGGACTTCGCCGCCATCGCCTTCTCGACGGCTGCCTTATACAGATGAAGGCAGTAGTACGCGCGGTCACATTCCCAATGGGGATAGTCTGTGTATTTATCAAAGTACCACTTCACAAAGCTTTTTTGCAGTGGGGAAGCTGCCGGGTTGGCGAAGTACAATGTGCTGTGACCGAATACGATGTTCTCAGGCGTGAACTCCTTCTTGAGCGAGGTTTGCTGCCACCCCGCCGCCGGCATGACAAACTTTACGCCATCCGTTAGTCCCATATTGTGGGCCTGACGCATGAACACAGGCAAATCGGCAAATACCATCGAAGTGAAGATCAAATCCGGCGCCGCCGCCTTCAAAGCCGCCACGTTGGATGTTAGATCCATCGTTCCGGGCTTTATCCATTGCTCGGCAACAACGGTGTGCTCAATACCGAACTTCTTGAGAAGCGCGGTAAATGTTGTCCAGGTGTTACGGCCGTACGTATAGTCGGGATTGATACCAGCGATCCGTGCAAATTTGCCTTTGAAATGCCGGATCGCGAGCAGCGACGCCATTACGGCATCGACTTCATTGTCGATGGAGCGGAAAACATACTGCGGATTGGGCATCATCTCCTTGACGCCGTCCTGTGTCGTGCCATCCCACAACATCGTCAGCATCTTCGACTGCTCAGCTGCAGGCGCCAGTGCGAGACTCACAGCGGAGGAGATTATGCCGTGGACGGCATCGACCTTGTCCTGCAACACCAGCTTTCGATAACGGTCGATGGTTTCCTTTGGCGTCGTTTCTTCCTGAAAGACGAGCTCGACCTTCCGGCCTCCGATTCCGTCGGCCGCATTCAGCTGCTCCACAGACCACTCGACAGCGCGAATTCCCCCCTCCCCGGCCGTTCCAGCCATACCTCCGCGAGGAGCAAGAATTCCTATTCGCAACGGAGTGGTCTGCGCGATCGCCGGCGCACCCAATAAACCGTAAACGCCCAAAGCTGCGGTCGCGCCAGCGGCCTTAATTGCACGCCTGCGGTTCGCGGAAAATTTAATATCGCGCATATTTCTCTCCCCAGATCGGAATTTCCACCCGGACCATGATGCTCTCTCGGCCGCTCCTGGCCTGACTTCAGGTTCAGAGCGGTCTCTTCGGCGCTTGTGATCTGAGGTACAAGGTAGGGAAGCAAAAGATGAAAGGGTAGCAAGATCGCCTGACTCCTGACTTCAGAAAAACTGATGAAGGGAAGAAGACGCCCCCGCCACGTCTGTCATCCCAGTCATTCACCTTCGCTGACGATCAACATCAACCGAAATTAGGCCGAACCGCCATCGCAAGGCTTATGATTGCCTGGGAGGGCGTGGCAAATCAGTTCACGCCAGAAAACGGACAGGGCAATCCGTCAGAGACGGACTTGTTCTGCAAAGGGATTCAAGGACATGCAAGGAATTTCATCAGGACCATCATTCGGACTGTCCGGAAAGCGAATACTCGTTACCGGCGGCGCAAGCGGCATCGGAAAAGCTGCTTGTAAAATCTTTACCGATCTCGGAGCAAACGTTTGTCTTTCGGACGTCAAAGCCGATGCAATAGTGGAAGCCGCCGCAGAAACTGGAGCCCGGGCCCATGTCGCCGCTGACGTCTCTGTCCCTGATCAGGCGGAAAGGCTAATCAGCGAAACAGTTGCCGAGCTTGGCGGCCTGGATGGGCTTTTCCACTGTGCGGGCATCCATCATATCGGCAAAGCGACAGAGCAGGACATTAATATCTGGCAACGTGTGATGGACGTGAATGTGCGCGGAACCCAGCTTGTCTGCAGCCTCGCCGCACGGCACATGGAAGTTCAGGGTTCGGGCGCTATGGTCGTTGTAACATCCATCGCAGGCTATAACGGGCAGCCACGGCGCAGTGCCTACGGCACATCCAAGGCCGCCGTCGGCCATCTCGCCCGGTCTTTCGCAACGGAGTGGGGCAAATCGGGAATTCGTGTCAATGCGATTGGCCCGGGATATGTTCTCACACCGATGGCTCAAGGTATCATCAATAGCGGTGCAACTGACGTGATGCGCATCGTGAACAGAACACCATTGGGACGCATGGCGCGACCTGAAGAAATTGCTCAGGCAGCCGCATTTTTGCTTTCCGACTGGGCCTCCTACATCACCGGCGCAGAGCTATTCGTAGACGGCGGATGGTCGGCATACGGTGGGTCGGGTGAGGTCAACACGTTCTGACCGTGCTGTGTGGCCGGGATAAGGAAAATAGCCCCCATCCCGGCTCCACAAACTGCGGGAAGGACTCAAACATTAGAATTCGATAACCGATCGAATATCGAGTCCTTTTCGCAACCGATCGAGAGCGGCGTTGACTTCACCAAGAGAGATGCGGCTAGTCACGTAATCATCCAACAGAAGGTCACCGCTCAAGTATTTTTCTGCAAGCGAAGGGAAGAACTCCTGCGCCCGGCTTCCACCATAACTTGATCGTACGATATTCTTTTCACCCATCAGCGACCCCCAACGAAAACTTACCAGCTGCTGCTGTGCGACCTTACCGAGCCAGACCACCTGCCCTCCTGGCCTTACGATCTCCAAGCTGGTCTGGAATCCTCTTTCATTGCCGGCTGCTTCGAAAACATAGTCCGCGCCACGCCCACACGTGAGAGCGGCATGGGACTGGATCAGGTTCTCATCTACAGGGAGAGTGTGCGTGGCTCCAAGGCGTTTCGCCATATGAAGCTTCCGCACATCTCTATCAATCGCGATGATCGTCTCCGCCTGGGCAAGACGTGCGCCTTGGATAGCCGAGAGTCCGACCGCACCGCATCCGATGATGGTAACGCTGCTGCGAGGCTGAACCCGTGCTATATTGCTGACCGCTCCAATCCCGGTCGCTACTCCACAACCGATCAGACAGGCAACGTGGAAAGGCATGCTCTTCGGGATCCTGACAGCGCAGTCTTCAGTGACAACTGCCAGTTCCGCAAAAGTGCCGGCGTACATCAACTGATGAACGGGCTGTTTGCCGTCGAAAATCCGCGCCTTACCGTCAAAGTGCATCGAACGGACCCCATTCGCTCGATACTGCTCGCACAGTATGAACTGCTCATGGGAACAGAAATAGCAATGCCCGCAATGCGGATTCCAGGAAAGAGCGACATGATCACCCACTGACAGCCGATAAACGGATGATCCGGTCCATTCCACTATCCCCGCTGCTTCGTGACCGGGAACGAATGGCAGTGGCGTATCGAGGTGCCCGTCAACCGCTTCCAGGTCTGTATGACAGAGGCTGGTCGCTTGTATGCGTACGATCACATCGTCTGAGGCGAGATTGGCGAGCCTCAATTCGCGGATTTCGAGGGGTTCGCCCGGTTTCTCCGAGACTGCGCCACGCATGCTGCTAGCCCCAATAAAATTCGCGCCGTCCGCCATCGATACAAAGCAACTCGCCGTTGATGAATCCACTATTGCTCGAGGCCAGAAACGCGACGGCGCTCCCGATCTCACGCGGTGAGCATAGCCTCCGCAGCGGGTTTTGCTCCCGTACGACCGCGAGCATTTCTGAAGTGAAGCCGCCAATGAGATCGGTTTCCACGTATCCCGGCGCAATGGCGTTAGAGGTGATCCCAAAGGAGCCAACCTCCTTGGCCACCGTCCGCGTGAAACCGGCGATACCAGCCTTGGCGGCTACATAGTGGGACACACCCGCTCGCCCGCCACCCGTATAGTTCATCGATGACGTGTTGATGATGCGCCCCCATCCCTGCGACCTCATGGCGGGTATCGCCTCGCGCGTCCATAAGAACGTGCTTCGCATATGGATATGAACCATTCGATCCCAGGCGTCCGCTGGCATATCTTGGACGCGATACGAAGGACGCGCGCCGATGCCGGCATTGTTGACCAGAATATCGAGACGCCCGAGTTCGCCAACAACCTGCTTCGTCAAATTGACGACCACAGCCTCATCGGCCGCATCGCCGATAAACGCAGCCGCATTGACGCCTAATTCCTTCAAACGCGAAACCGCTTGGTCAGCTGCGTCACAATCAACATCGTTAACAGCTATGGAGACACCTTCTGTAGCTAATGCTTCGGCTTCGGCGAGTCCTAATCCCCTTGCGCCACCTGTGATCAGCGCAACACGTCCCTTGATACCCAAATCCATTTATATCCCCCGACGCCATCGCGCATTTCGTTATCAGCACGACGGTTATTCAAATACGTTGATTGGAAAACTGGCACACGCAGCGATCATGCTGACCGCCCCAATTCGTAACCACCAGTGAACCGCATTCATTAGTGTCGCGAATGCAGGCCGTCAGGAAAATACGAATCCCTCGTACTTCCGCTCTGCCGCTGCATCGCAGGCTTGCTTGTAGTTCACCATACCTCCCGCATAGGCCAAGATGCCCTTGGCCTTGCCTGGTACGTTCGTGCCGACGTACCAACTGTCGGCGCTGACAAGCACCGTTCCCTGGATAACATCCTTCACGGTTTGCGACCATTTCGCCTGATAGTCAGGATCAACATCAACACGAGTCAACCCGTGGTCCCGCATGTACTTGATGCGCCGCGATATCCATCCGACCTGATATTCATTCGCCATAACGACATTTACCAGGACGGAAGGACTTCCAGGTCCGCCGATGAGATGGAGGTTTGGAAACCCCGCAACGCCGATACCCAAGTAGGTGTCGGATCCCTTTGACCAGACATCCTTGATGGTTTTCCCATCGACGCCATGGATGTCGATAACGGTCAACGCACCCGTTAGCGCATCAAAACCAGAGGCGCAGATAATGACATCGAACTCATGTTCCTTGCCATCAACGACGAGTCCTTTTTCCGAGAACCGTTCGATGGGCGTTTTCTTGACGCCGACAGCCGTGACGTTGGGGCGATTGAATGTCTCGTAGAAATTTGTGCCTACACAGATCCGCTTGGTTCCAAAATAGATGTTGCGCGGCGTCATGATCTCGGCCGTTGCAGGGTCTTTGATAATGTGCGCAATCTTTGCGCGCAGAAAACCGGAAATTTCGTCATTCAGTTCATGATTGGTCAAAATATCGACGAACGCGCGAGGCATCGTCGCCCCACCAAACTGCCATCGCTTCTCAAGAATTTCGCGCCGCTCATTCTCGCTGTATTCGTCACCCTTGCGAAGTCGCGTTGCAAGCATCTCTTCATTCATGAAGACATCACCTGAACCTACGATTTCCGACGTCCGCAGCCGCTCGCGAATTCTTGTCCTGTTTTGCATCCACCATGCCTGATCGGAATCGGTCAGCGGCCGATTGTTGGCGTTGGCATAAAAGTTCGGCGTTCTGACGAATACTGTCAGGTGTTTGGCCTGCTCTGCGACAAGAGGAATGAGTTGGGTTCCGGACGATCCCGTGCCGATAACTCCCACCCTCTTGCCTCTGAAATCCGGCTCTTGCTGAGGCCACTTCGCTGTATGGTAGATTTCTCCCTTGAACTTCTCGCGACCAGGAATGTCAGGCCAGATAGGCTCCGAGATGGGGCCCGCCGAGGAAACGAAATGCCGCGCACGATAGACATCGCCGTTCTCGGTATGTAACGTCCAGAACCCGGCCTCTTCGTCGAACGTCGCCTTGACTAGGCGGGAGTTGAAGCAAATATCCTTGCGAAGATCGAGCCGATCGCAGACAAAATTTATGTAACGAACGATTTCCGGCTGCGTCGCATAGCGTTCAGTCCAGCTCCATTCGTCGTCGATGATGGGCGAGAAGGAGTAACAATAAACGAGACTCTCAATATCGCATCGGGCTCCAGGATAGCGATTCCAGTACCACGCGCCTCCCACCCCGGTCCCGGCCTCGAGCGCAACTACCGTCAATCCCATTTCGCGCAGTTGATGGAGCATATGTATGCCCCCAAAGCCGCCGCCCAGCACCAGCGCATCAAGAACAATCGGTTCAGAATTTGTCATGCTCGTTGTCTACCCTGCGTCATCGTAATTTTGGTCGGCATCAACGCCATTTTGGACCGTCGAATTAAAATGCGTAGCGAAGCGCTCTCGGCTGAACGCCGATGCCCCTCAGTCGCTTATGCAGATAAATCGTCCACCGCAGATCGCGATCCCGGCGATAGTACTGACGACGCCGTGGTCCGACAGAAGAAACAAGAGGCGGCACTTTCCAAACCTTTATGGATCTCGCCAAATTCTTCGAAGACTCGGCAAGTGAGCCGCTCACATTCCTCCAGGCTTCTTCGGGTACAGCCTCGATACAATTGGACGGACCTTTGATGTCCACCGATACGTCGCGCATTATATCCGTCTCACCACGTGGGCGCATCGATGCGATGTGCCTGCTCTAAGGGTGATTTAGCAATCGTTTCATCCCGCACCATCGCGAGAAGCAATTCCTGCATATGACGCCCTCTCAGAAACCTTGGAGCAACTCGCTCCGGGTTGCCTGCAAATAATATGAGAGAGAGAAATGGTAGAAAACCAACATCGCCTGATTCTGATGTTCAGGAAATCTGATCAGCAGGCGCGCATTGTAAATGCGCACCGATCCTCTGCGTTGATTGATTGATTTTCTGAGATGTTCCCATATGGATAACCTCGCAAGCAAAACTCTTACAGCTTTTGCTCCCCCAGCAACGTGGTCAGATATTTTTTCAACTTATTATGTATGTGCTTGGATGATTGCTTGAACTTTGAGGACTTTCGACAACTTGCACGTCAGCGGCTGCCCCGGAACGACCTTCAACTATATAGATGGCGGCCGATGATGAGATCAGTCAGCGCCGCAACACGCAGAACTTCGAAGAGTGCGATTTCATTCCAATGTCTTGCAAGGCGTCAGCGAAGTAGGCATATCCGTGACGGTAATGGGCCAGAAGTTAGCGTTGCCCTTCTACTGCTCACCTACAGCGCGTAGGAGTTTTCCACGACGGCGAGCGGCGGTTGCGGCAGCTGCAATGCATCGCATGCCTATAAAGAATAAAGATTCCATAACTGCTCATTCCGCGAATCTCGCTCGCGCAGAAATGAAAAGGCAGCTAAAAGTACAGGAAGTCCTGTCCTTCGGTCTGTATTGCTCACTAGAAGCACCTCCATGACCAGAAACGATCCGATACGGAAACCGACAACCCTCGCTGAGGCAATCTATATTGTCGAGCAAAGCTACGGTCTTTCAGAGCGTGCGCAAATCGTGGTGCATGTTCGGCGAATGAATTTGAATACCGGCAAGCACTTTCATCTGGTTGTATTGGAATATAGGTCGCTTCACGACGAGAGCGCTTTTATTCCCCTGCAATCAGGCAATATGTTTCGTGCAATTGAGAATTTGACCGGCCAGCGCCGCGAGTATGCTGCTGATTTGTTAGACGGAGGTATGGTGTCAGATGATGCGGTTGTCACGCTGCAAGATGGCACCACGTTACGCGCGGTGGAGATTGTACCCGCTCGACTTCCATATGAATTCACCCCCTTAGATGAGAAAGTCATCCATGCCGCCATTTCAGTGGCCAAGATTGAAGGCGCCGTCTATCGATCCTTCCGTCACGGATTGCCTGAGGAGGATGCCAAGCGGATTATTGATGTTGGGGGCAAGTCTGTTGAATTCGGCAAGTTCGTGAGCGGATTAAAGTTCATCGACTTCGGTAAACTGGCTCAGATTGAGATACAGCCCCTCTTACTCCTGAATATCAAAGGAGAATTTGAGATGCTGTTTCCGGATGAAAAATCTCCGTCTGAACAGAAGATTTCGGACACGCTAGCATTGTCGGGATTTTGGAAGCCAAAACGCAGACCGAAATCTTGACTTCAATGCACACCGCTTTTCAGCCACATTTCAACTTGGATGAGCTTAGTGACGCGGCGCAAATGATGTGAATATTGGTGGCTTCGTTCGTTTTGAATGGAGCTCACTGTGACCCACGACCGCATCGTCATGACGCTTGTACGCTCATTGCGAGCGCCCAAACGCAAGACAAGAACGCACTCCAAGAAGCAAATTCGGCAGATCGTAAACCTAGTCCTTTGTTACGGTTGGACCTACCCGATCCTGATCGACGAAGACGGCGTTATCATTTGCGGCTATGGCCGCTATCTCGCCGCGCTCGAGCTCGGTCTGAAGGAAGTACCGACAATAATCATGTCGGGCCTAAGCGACACCAAGAAGCGCCTCCTCTCCATAGCGGACAACAAGATTTCGGTGAACGCGGGATGGGATTATCCAATTCTTGCGGCGGAGCTTGGCGAGCTCGCGGTGCTGCTTCCCGAATGTCAGCTCAATATCGAACTATCCGGCTTTGAGGCTGCCGAGATCGACAGCCTGATGAGCGATCACCTCGATTCGGAACGTGAGCCTGCAGATGTCGTACCAGAGGTAGAAGCCAAGGCCGTCAGTCAAATTGGCGACTTATGGACGCTGTCAAAACATCGGCTGCTGTGTGGAGATTCGAGAGAACCCGGGGATGTCAAAAGGCTGATGGGCACCGCCCGCGCCTTCATGGTATTTTCCGATCCGCCTTACAATGTTCGAGTTAGCTCGGTTCAAGGGCGCGGCAAGATCAAGCACCGTGAGTTTTCTTTCGCATCCGGTGAGATGTCCCGAGCCGAGTTCAAGGAATTCCTTGTCAGCTGGATGCGCTTAGCGGCTCGCTATTTAGAAGACGGTTCAATCGTCTTCTGCTGCATGGATTGGCGGCACCTTCGTGAGTGCCTTACGGCCGGCGAAGATGCCTTCACTGAGCTCAAGAATATCATCGCTTGGGTCAAAACCAATGCCGGGCAAGGCAGTTTCTACCGCTCCCAGCATGAGCTGATCCTTGTATTCAAGAACGGCACCGGACGCCACCAGAACAATATCGAACTCGGCAAATTTGGCCGCTCCCGATCAAACGTCTGGGAGTACGCTGGCGTCAATACGTTCCGCAAAGACAGGCTTGCCGAATTGACGGTACATCCGACCGTCAAGCCCGTCGCCCTGGTTGCCGACGCAATGCGGGACTGTTCGCGTCGTGGCGACATCGTGCTCGATCCTTTCATGGGATCCGGCACGACCATTCTAGCCGCGGAAAAGGTCGGTCGGCGCGGCTACGGCATTGAAATCGACCCGCTCTACGTCGATGTGGCCATCCGACGCTGGCAGGAGTTCACCAAACGTGACGCGATTCTGCTGGCCACCGGCCAGACCTTCGACGAGGTGGCCGCCGAGCGGTCCGCCTCCCCTGCTCTCAAGCGCGTAAGGATTTGATGATGGCATCGATACCGAAAGTCAAACGGGTCATCCGGAAACGTGTGCGGCTGGAGTCGAGCGATGACGACGTCGGCTACGGAAAACCGCCTCGCTCCCGTCGATTCAAGCCTGGTCAAAGCGGCAATCCGAAAGGCCGCCCGAAGGGAGCCAAAAACCGTGACACTATCCTGCGCGAATTGCTCAACAGCAAAATCACAATGCGACGGGATGGCAAGGCTCGCAAGATCACAGTCATGGAGGGCATCTTCCATAAGGTGGTGGAGGACTCTTTAAAGGGCAATATCAAGAGCGCAACCTTCCTGTTAAATCAGTTGGCCGCGATTACTTCCGACGGAGGTAACGAGTCCGAGATAAGTCGCGACGACAAGGCAGTGCTCGACGCCTACCTACGCAATTTCCAATCCTCGCTAGGTGGAAAGGAGAAAGCGCGATGAATGATCAAGACCTTCTAGGTTCTATCCTGCGCAGCGACTTTGAGAGCTTCCTCCACCGTTGCTTTCTGATGCTCAATCCGGGTGCTCAGTACATCCCGAACTGGCACATCAAGGCGATTGCTCACCAGCTCCAGCTTATTCGAGACGGCAAGGTCAATCGTCTGATCATCAACATGCCACCGCGATACTTAAAGTCGCTCACGGTGTCGGTAATACTCCCGGCTTTCCTGCTCGGACATGATCCACGGATGAAGATTTTTGGCGTTAGCTACAGCAACGATCTTTCGGCCAAGCATGCGGCAGATTTTCGGGCAATCGTAAAATCTGATTGGTACCGCAAAGCGTTTCCGAGCATGCGTGTCGATCGGATCGCCGATTCTGACGTTTTCACCACGAAGCGGGGTTTTCGTCGCTCGACTTCCGTTTCGGCCACACTGACGGGTCTTGGCGGCGACATGATCATTCTTGACGACCCGCAGAAGCCGGTCGACGCGCAATCAGACACACTGCGTAATTCCCTCAATCAATGGTTCACAAACACTCTGCTGTCGCGACTCGACAACAAGGCGACCGGCATCATTATTCTGGTGATGCAACGAGTTCACCTTCATGACCTGACAGGGTTCCTCGTTGATAATTCCAAGGACTGGACCGTACTGAGCTTACCCGCGATCGCCGAGGCCGATGAGACGATTCCGATCGGCGATGACAAGTTTCATAAGCGCCGGGTCGGCGAAGCGCTCCATCCGCGCTACGAGACCCTCGCCACACTGGAAAAACTCCGCACTGAAATGGGCTCTGCCATTTTTAGTGCCCAGTATCAGCAGTCGCCCGTCCCTGACGGCGGCGCGATGATCCACCGCGAATGGATCCGATACTATGATCAACCGCCGGAGCGCACATATCGAACCAAAGTCATTCAAAGCTGGGATACTGCAGCAAAAGTCGGCAGCCAGAATGACTGGTCGGTCTGCACCACGTGGCTTTTGGTTGATAAGCACTTTTATCTGCTGGACGTGACGCGAGGGCGATACGAGTATCCTCAATTGCGCGCCACGGCGATTGCGCTCGCGCAGCGATACGATCCGCACAAAATACTGGTCGAGGATGCATCAACCGGGATCGCTCTGGCTCAGGAACTTAAACAAAGCGATATCTACAGCGTGAGACCTGTACCCATCGAGCGGGATAAGCAGGGCCGTCTGTTCGTGCATCAAGCCAAGTTCGAAGCAGGGCTGGTGCTGTTTCCCCGGATAGCGCCATTCCTTGCTCAGCTCGAAGCCGAGCTTCTCACTTTTCCGCAAGGCAAACACGATGATCAGGTCGATAGCCTCAGCCAAGCACTCTCATACAAGGGTGGCTATGATACGACTTTATCTTGGGTAGGGTGACTCGCGCCGAAATGGTCAACAGCTCTGTGTCCCGCGTGTCAGATTTCAAAGCTTCGACCGTTCGGATCTTCGGCGACCGCTTCAAACAAGCCAGAGTCGAGGAAACAGCTATTAGCTAGCAGCGCGCGCAAAGATATAGCGCCACTGCCGTAATCAAAGCTTCCGGATTGATGAGAACCGCATCGTAAAGACGGGGCTCTTCATCGAGCCTGCCAAGGTTACGCTCTGTTCGCCCACGCAATCCACGTTCGAGGGAAAGAACCCTCCTGAAAACCGCACCGTGTCACCGCGTTTCATGGCGGCGAGAGATTTAAAGAACTGCGTATCCGGATCAATCAGGGTCTTATCAGAATAGTCCGATATAGCGTTGTTCCATGTTGAAACTTGCAAACCCGGCGCAAGTTCAAGCGTGATTACGCCCTTGCCATCGCCATTGGTGGAGAGATGAGCGACTTTGCCGATCCAACCTGATGCGCTCTGACCGTTCAATGCGCTGCAGATCGCCTGCTGTCTTGTATTGCGGAACCCACCCGCGGCCAGTTCATTGGGAGCCGCGTTGAATTTGGATCGCGCCTGGGTAATCGCCATTATGAACCGTGTCTGGTCAGATGGCAGAGGTACGCTCGGCACGGGCGGGGCCGCGCTTCGACCACCGCCAACCAGAGCTCCGACGACAATGAATCCAAGCGCGCAGCCCAAGGCCGCCTTGATTGCGATATTCATGGGACCTTCTCCAAGTTTGCGTTCGACGTCCCTTCCGCCGCTTTAGGATGGCTCGGCGTGGGTGGCTCAGCACATCGCTTCCCGCCGCGCAGAAGTCCACGGCACCTCCGACTGTCGGGCGCTACTATGGTGAGTCTCCGTTAATATAATCCTATTTTGGGATAATCCGTTTCTGGGATCAAATTATGCGCCGCCGATTCACGGCTCTGGCGGCGCATGCAAAAGACCCTCAAATCTGCGGAATATGCCCGGCTAATCGACCAGCTTGTCGCAGCGCGGAAGGCGGCGGACATCCGCCAGCTAGCCTTGGCCAAGAAGCTCGGCCGCCCGCAATCCTTTGTCGCCAAATATGAGAACGGCGAGCGCCGCCTTGACATCATCGAGTTCACGGCCATCGCCCGCGCCCTCGGCGCCGATCCCGTGAAGCTGTTTAAGGATTACGTCGGCGGTAAAGGCTCTCCCAAAGCCGCGTCAAAGCGTTCGGCCAGGTAAACCGGGTAGGTTCGGTGTGTTTCCTGATCATTTTATGATCAGGAACGACTGATATGAGCCACTAGATTGCTGCGTTTCTGCTCGACTGCCATCGCGCCTCTACGGCAATGAAGAATAGCAATGAACTCGATTGTCACCATCGCTCCAACTAAAACACCTTTCGGCAAATCAATCGCTCATTCAAATTAGGCGTGTGCAAGCTCGCAGATACCCTCATAAAATTTGCATCAAAACCGATAATTCAGTCCGATCTTGAACGCGTGCATATCCAGACGGTTGGAGGCCTTGCGGCCATTGACCGTGCTATAACTCCCGGGAACTGTAATCATTGGTCCGTAAACCGGTATGGGCGGACCGCCCCGAGGGTTTGGTCGGTAATCGACGATCTCCTGATATTGATAAGACTGCGTCACGCCAGCTCGCGCTCTGGGAAAGAGAAAATTGTCCTCGCCGAAATCTGAGTACGAGTACTCGCCCTTTAGCGACCAGTTGTTGAGGAGCGCATATTCGACGCCTCCGCCCGCGGTCCAACCCTGCCGCATGACAGAAGTCCGTTCGCTGAATTCTGGTCCGCTCGTGCTCGTTCCGCCGGGCTGGGCCAAAGTGGAAAAATTGGATTGAAACTGCGCTCGCTCCTGGGTTTCCTTCAGCCAGGCGACACCACCCGTTCCAAAAACAAGTAGCCGGTCGAACGCAAATCCTGCCCGGCCGCGCAATGCCATCATCCAGTCCATGCCGTATTGCGTGCTGGCCTGCATCCATCCGCCAGCCATGAGCGCCGCGCCACCTTCGATCGCAAGAGATTTCTGCGTTTCGCCATGTTTCAGCCAGGTATGTTCGGCCTCCATGCCGATCACAAGGCCGCTTGCGAACTGATAGTTGAATCCGACCTGAAGACCCTTGGTGACGTTATTGAGGTCGATATCCGCGGACTCCGACGCCGCGACGGGGGTGACAGCACCGTTCAAAGCGGTTGTGAATCCGCTGACATGGCCGAGCCCGTATCCAAGATAACCGCCGGCATAAAGACCCGTCCAGTCGCTTCCGGGCGCACCGTGCGATGCATTCCCCAAATGCACATCGGGTAACACCAGTCTCGCGCCGCCCAGCGTGGTTGTATACGACAGCCGCGCGGTTCGACCGGGCGACGGCATCCCTAGCGCGGTCATCGCGCCAAAATAGTATTCGTCTGTGATGTTCTCGATGCTGAGATTGAAAACACTGTCGTCCGAAAACTTATAGCTGGCGAAAGCATCGTAGACCGTATAGCCGGGAGGCGACATCGTGTAGCCGATCTGGCCCCTGCCTCCATTCCAGACGCTTCCAAAGCGGGTCGATGCAAAGTGCATCCTGCCGCCGATGGTCATGCTCTGATCGAAAAGACGCACGCCCGCGGTGACACTGCCCGATGTGGTCGGCGGGATATAGTTCGTGGCGTAATCGGCCTGCTGCGGCGTCTGGAGGGGGGCTCCGATGTTCGTTCTAAGACCAGACGGTCCCGAGCACGTGGTCGGAGTCGGACAATATTCGACACGATCATAGTTCGTGTAGGCGCCTTCTACGAAGGCCACGCCAGCATCGTATCCGCCGGAAACCTCGAACCCGCGATAGTTGGCGCTGTCCATGTTGATCCAGTGATAGACATTCTGGCCGCCCCTCGACGAGCGAAGGCCGCGGAAAATGTAGTCGTCATAATGATTATCGAAGAAAGACAGTTTAGCGCGCAGCTTGTCGCCGGTTGTGAATACGTCCTTGCGCAGCAGGTTGACGCCGACTTCCTTGTTCTTGGATATCTCGGGGCGCAGATTGGGATTGTTGACCAAAAGGCCTTCGTAGTGCCAGTGGCTTTCGCGCAAGCTGGGAGGGCGGTAGCCCTCCTTGTATTGTCCATAGAATTGGAGCCCTTCCAGGGGACTCAGCACGATGCCCGCATTGGGGCTGAAGCGGCTTCCGGACCGTTCAGGATATTTCGCAAGATACCCCCCGCCCTCTGAATCGTAATAATCGAAGCGGCCCCCCGCCGACACAGTCAGCCAATCGACCGGCTTGAGAGCCGCCTTGCTGAACGTGCCGCTCAACAGCCGCTCGCCTGTCGGGCCGAGTGTCATCCATCCGCCAGCTCCCGTGATCGTTGTGGGATATTGATCGGCGAACGCACTTTCACGGACGATCTCGGTGCCGTTGTCCCAGACCAATTCACCCAGCGGGGTGGCGAATGTCGATGCATTGCCGATATCGCCGCCAAGGGTGCGAACACCTCGCAAAGCAGTGTTGAAATCAGTCTTCAGATCGGTGAACCACAGGTTCGCGCGAAAATTGAGGTAGGGATTGTCAGATGGATTATGCCGGTATTTGGCCGTGTAAGTATCGACACGGGTTCGCAGAAGCGCAACTTGACCGTAATTATCCAGCAATCCGGATGGCGCGATGTTGAACTCGCTGATTTCTCCGTAGATCGATCCGAAATAAAGATAGCTCAGTTCGAGCGATTGCCCATCGCCCCATTTGATCTTGCCCTTTGCCAGAAACGAGTCGGCGTTTTCCGAGGTGTTGAATGCTTCGCCCCCGGCCGGGACGCGGGCATTGGCGTTATTGCTGTCCCATGTGAAGTCGCCCCTTCTGAAAACAATGCCGGGCGGAACATTCGTGCCCACGAAATAGTTGCCTTGCTGGCGTTTCGAATACGCTGCGACGAACTCGTAGTGTTCCTTGATAGATGCAACGGCAACATTTCCCGAAAACATATCGCCATTGAGAAAACCCGGGCGTGCCTCGCTGGCCATGTTGATGACCGACGCAGGCGACTGAACCGGAGCGCGGGGCGTCACCGTGTTCGAACCTGTGCTGGCCTTGAGACGAATGCCCGAGTCGTTGCCTTCCTTGACGATGTCCCTGGCCTCAAGCGTGCGAAAATTGATTGCACCGCCGATGGTGCCGGTGCCTACGCCGTCGCTCGGACCTTTGGAAATATCAACGCCGCCGATCATGTCCGGGTCGACGAACACCTCGTCGCGGGTGCCGCTGTAACCGCGGTATGAGCTCGATGTTTGCCTCGCGCCATCCACGGTCGTATTGACGCGCCCCATTCCCTGCAATCCACGGATGTTCGGATTGATGGACACGCCCGAGCGGCCTCCCGCCGAAATGACGCCAGGCGTCGTGCGGAAAACATCGCTCGTCGATATCGGAGGTATGCGATCCAACTCCTGGCGGGAAATGTTCGACACCGATCCCGGCGTCAGATACGGCGCATCGGCGGCCGTAGCGCCTACGCTCGATACGTCAACCGGATCAAGCACGACCGAACCATCGGACACCGCAAAATTTGACGTCTCACCCTGGGATCGCTGAATCGTCACCGTCCGGGCGTTGGTGAAGCGATAGGTCAGCCCGGTGCCAGCCAGAATCCTGCCAAGTGCAGCATTTGCACTGAGATTGCCGGATACTGGTGACGACTTGCCGGTGACAGCCTCAGAACTGGGCCGGATGACCTGAATGTTCGTTGCGGCTGTAAAATCGGCAAGCGCAGCAAGCAAAGATTTCGAGGGAATATTGAAGGCGAAGCTGCGATCCGCCTGCGCTCCGCGCAGCTGAGTACCGGTTTGCGCAACCGCTTGCGGCACTGCTGCGAATGCCATCAACAGCACCGTAACCGGGATGCTTCTCCGAGCGATATCCGCTCTCTTTTTGATCGTCGTCATCGAACCTCAGTCCACTCAGCGGCCGAAATGCTTAACGGCCACATGCAGACAACGATTCAGACGAGCGAACCCCGTAAAAAAAATCTCAGGCCATGTCAGCGGAAAACCAGCGTAGCAAGACCGGGAACCGTGACGGTTCGCAATCCAAGCGCAGAACGCAACGCCTCGACGATAGCGTCGGGATCATCCGCCTTGAAAACGCCAGTCAGCTTCAACTGCCGCAGGGAGTTGTCAGTCATCATCACGCGGCCGGGCTGCATGCGCGCGAGTTCGTCGATCACTCTGCCGAGCGGCGCCTGATCGAGGATGATCAGCCCCCTGCGCCACGCAAGCGCAGTCTCCGGGTCGGCTTCAACCACCGGTCCGATGCGCCCCCCTCCGACGGACAGATGCTTACCGGCAGGAACCTGAACGCGGTCGGCACCCGAACGCGACACGGCCACCAGCCCGCGCTCGACCGTGACGCCGACTTCTCCCTGCTCTTGATCGACGGAGAAAGCGGTGCCGAGAACACGCGTTTCAACCACACCTGAGTGCACGGAGAAGGGTGACTTGGGATTGTGGACGACATCGAACCACGCACGCCCGCGCAGCAATTCGATTGACCTTCCGTCTGCCGTAAACTTGACGGTAACGGCTGTATCGCCATCGAGATAAACCTGCGAGCCGTCGGCCAAACTGACGTTGCGCCGTTCGCCGGGCCTCGTCGCATGATCCGCCCGGAGGCGATCGAAAAACCCCGGATCGCGCCAGATCAGCCCTCCAATCGCAACCAGAAGGCAGGCGGCCAAAGCTGATCCGACAGCCCCGCCCCGGGCAGACAGTGGCCTCGGCTTTTTCAACCCTTGCCGGTGCCAGCCTCCTTCGCCCAGGATTGCCGCGGGCGCATCCAGGTTATTCCAAAGGCTCTTGACGTCGTTGAACGCTTGATGGTGAGCGGGGTCTTCAGCGAGCCAGCGCCGGAACTCGCGGCGCTCTTGGTCAGCGACATCGGGCTCATTCAGACGCACGAACCATGCGGTAGCTTCGCGCTCCCGTTTCTCGGTATCCGGTATCTTCTCTGAATCGGAGTTCATCTGAGAACCGCGCTCGTCCCGTCGTTATAGACCCGACAGTAAGAGAACGATTCTAACGCCGGAATCCCTCATTCCGTATCACGATTTCTCTGCCAAGTACGGCAGAAGGAAATCGCACGGACCATATCTTTTTCAACTGTGCTGACGGAGATGCCGAGTGCTTTGGCGATCTGGGGATGGCTCATGCCGTCCAGTTTGCTCAGCAGGAATATCTGCTGCGTGCGTTTGGGCAGCGTCGCAAGCGCCGCCAGAAGCGCCTCCAACTCCTCCCGCATCGCAAGAACATGCTCGGGAGCGTGTTCATCGACGGCATCCTGTTCGATCTGGGCCGCCCGGGCATAACCATCTCGCACGCGCTGCCCGCGAAGATGATCCAGTGCTAGGTTTTGAGCGGTCCGAAACAGCAGGCCGCGATCGGCTGCGCCAACAGGGTGGGCGTGGAGCTTGATATAAGTATCCTGCGTCAAGTCCTCGGCGATGGTGCGGTTGCCGACGATGCGCTTAATCAGCCGGTGCAGACGTCCACGTTCCGAAGAGTATAGAGCGGCAAGGTCTAATGTACGCACACTCATCGATAAGCCCGTAGCGACGCAATCGCGCGCTTCCAATCAATGGGTGAACAGTTAGCGTGGCGGCAATTCTGTCGCAAATACAATAAATTAGATCGTATCTAAGATGGCTCATGCGAATTCATCAAGTTCAGGTGGTTGGGTGCGTGCAACGCATGCTGATCAAGATAGTCGCAATTCTTGCAAGGCATCGTTGGTCCTGTGACCTCGATCCCGTGAAGTTGCTCAAACACTGCTTTGGCGGCCGTGGCGTCCCAAGCCGCGCAGCTTAGGGGTTTTCCTGATCATTTTATGATCCGGATCGGCTGATATGAGCCACTAGATTGCTGCGTTTCCGCTCGACTTCCCTCACACGTGGAGCGTCACTGTCACCGTAAATGGAGGCAGATGATGGACCGCAAAATCACAGAACAGGCAATTGGACTGATCCTCACCGAGATCGGCATTCGCCTCGGCGAGGCCACTCGGATCGCCAAAGCTGCTGAAGCCTGCGCGCTCGCTGGAAGCATTAGTGAAGGCGTGAGAGTCTCGATGGATCTCGAACAGATCGTCTATGAGACCGGCCGTTTGCAGGATGCGGCTTCACTGCTCAACCGGTTGTCGCTCAAATAAGATCGATCCCTTCGAATCCATGGATTCTCCGCCCGTCGGCAACCGACGGGCTTGCAGCAGTGGCGGCACAGGATGCTGTCATGCATGCAGGAGAACCAGAATGCCCACCAGCAATCGTAAGCCACCTCGCAAGACGGCGCGTAAATCCCGACCGGCACCAAAGCGATCGACCAAACCAGCTTTGAAGGCTCCGCCGCCTGTCGCGCCGAAGAAGCCGGTAACTCTGAAGACGCCAGATGCGGCCGTGTCCAAACAGGACAGGGTCCTCGACATGCTCCGCGCGCCGTCCGGCACCACCATCGCCACTATCATGAAAGCCACCGAGTGGCAGCAACATTCAGTGCGAGGATTCTTTGCGGGAGTCGTCCGCAAGAAACTGAAGCTCAATCTGATCTCTGACAAGGTTGGTGGCGAGCGCCGCTACCGGATTGGCAAGCCTGCAGGCTCGAGGTGATGCACACCCGTTCCCCATCGAATGGGCGACCAATCGATCCCAGGGTGGAAGCCGAGCTAAAACAGATCGGCTCCATGTCTATTGCCAACTTGCGGATCAGATATCGGGAGCTAATCCGGTCCGAACCTCCCCGGGCATTTGGGCCAGACCTGCTGCGGCGGAGTATTGCCCAGCGCGTACAGGACAAAGCCTATGGCGGCTTTTCTGGGGAGGCGAAGAAGCTACTCGGCCAACTGGTACGATCGGTAGCTTCCGGAAAGACTGGCCCTCTTGAGATGCCGCAGCGGATTAAACCCGGTTCGGAACTGGTGCGGGTTTGGAACGAACAAACGCATAGGGTCACAGTGTTGGCCAAGGGTTTCGCCTACCAAGGGGAGGTCTTCACCAGCCTCTCGGAGATCGCCAATCGGATCACCGGCACGCGGTGGAATGGCCCGAAGTTCTTTGGGCTGCGGACGGCAAGCAAAGAAGCAAGCAAGACGGTCCAGGCAAAAAGGGTTAGAAAGGGAGCCTGCCGTGGCCGCAAGTAATATGAAACCGGTTCGCTGCGCCATCTACACCCGTAAATCCACTGAGCACGGTCTTGAACTTGAGTTCAATTCGCTCGATGCTCAACGGGAAGCATGTGAGGCCTATATCAAGAGTCAGGCCTCACAGGGATGGCGTGTTCTACCTCAGCCTTATGATGATCCGGCGTTCTCCGGCGGCAATCTCGATCGCCCTGCCCTGAAGCAGCTTCTGGCAGACATCGAGGCCGGTCTGATCGACGTCATTGTCGTCTACAAGATTGACCGCCTGACCCGATCTCTCGCTGACTTCGCCAAGCTGGTCGAGACCTTCGATCGGAAGTCAATCTCATTCGTCGCTGTGACCCAACAGTTCAACACCACCTCGTCTATGGGACGGCTGACATTGAATGTGCTGCTGTCCTTTGCCCAGTTCGAGCGAGAACTGGCGTCCGAGCGCGTCCGGGACAAAGTCGCCGCTTCCCGCCGCAAAGGCAAATGGACCGGCGGGACTGTTCCCCTCGGCTACGAGGCCAAAGAAAAGAAACTCGTTATAAATCTGAAGGAAGCCGAAACCGTCCGCACCATCTTCAGGCAATATATCGCTCTGAAATCCTTCAGCCGCCTAGTCCAGAATCTCGACCAGCGCGGCATCGTCACCAAACGGCGCGACACCAAGGTCCCGAAATTTCGTGGCGGCATCCCCTTCACCTATGGTCCCCTCGCCCATCTTCTGAAGAACCGCGTCTACCTCGGCGAGGTCCATCATGATGGCAAATGGTATCCGGCTGAGCACAAGTCAATTCTCGATCAAAAGAGCTTCGATCAGGTGCAGACACTGCTCGCCGAAAACCGCGTCACCACACAAACCCGTCGATCAACCAGCGGGGCGCTTCTCACCGGCAAGATTCTCGATGATCGTGGCAACCGAATGAGCCCGAGCTTTACGGTCAAGAACGGCATTCGTTATCGGTTCTATATTTCACGCGCTCTTATGCGCGGCAGAAAAACTCAAGCCGGCTCCGTTGCCCGGATTCCAGCACAGGCCATCGAGAACCTGGTCATCACGGCGATCCGGGAGCACCTCGCACTGGACGTGCAGACTCCCGATGATCAGCTCAGACATCTTGTCGTGGATTCCGTTGCTGACGTCGTCGTGCATCCCAAGAAGATCATGATCCGCCTGCAATCAGACAATGCACAAACCATCGAGATTCCGTGGCAAGCCTCAGTGAAGAACGGTCCCGCACTGGCGCCATCCTCGAACTATGCCGATCAGCCAGATCCAAAGCTTTTGCAGGCAATTGTTCGTGCGCATGCCTGGCTGCGGGATCTAAAGTTGGGCAAATTCGACAGCGTCGAGGCGATAGCCACGTCGGTCAAACTCCATCCGAAAGTCGTTCGGCAGGAGCTGCGCTATGCGTTTCTGGCGCCTTCCATTACCGAGGCCATTCTGACGGGTGATCAACCGCCAACCATCACG
The DNA here is from genome assembly GCF_014203115.1 of Afipia massiliensis. Lineage (GTDB taxonomy): Bacteria > Pseudomonadota > Alphaproteobacteria > Rhizobiales > Xanthobacteraceae > Afipia > Afipia massiliensis. The sequence continues at coordinate 39,789 of NZ_JACHIJ010000005.1, forward strand.
CTGGCCCGGATTCCAAAGACACTGCCTTTGGCCTGGTCTGGGCAATGCCGCACCTTGGGGTTTTGATCGGAGCCGCCCATCCGATGTTATGGAACAAAAAACTCCCCCGCGCGCCGGACGCGGGCTTCGTCGACCTAGAAAATGGAAGGTGCCGCGAGTTCTCTATCCCCGCTATGAAGCCAGCACTTTGCGAATGAAGTTCAATCTCCCTTTCTTGACGATCTCGACCTGATGGCAGCCATCACAGCAAGCCACTCGGCTCTGATTACGCCTAGCGTCGGCAAAGACCCATTCCATAATGCGCGTTGATATGCTCCTTCGCGTCACCTTCTCGGGTCCCTCGAAATAGCCAACCAACGCTTTGCGGAAGCAGGCACTCTTACGCGCCATACTGGCCATGACGGCGATCTGCTCATGCTTGTGCCGCAGTGCCACGATGGCCGCTTCATCGCTCAACTTGGATCCGTTGATTGCTCGTTGGGCCATGTAACGCAACAGGCCGATATCTTCTTTTACCTCCCCTCCCTGTAGCAGGACGGCGACAGACGGCGCTCCATCGCGACCAGCACGGCCAAACTCCTGGAGATAATCCTCGATCGAACCGGGGTGCTGCCAATGAACAACCATACGCACATTCGGTACGTCGAGACCCATTCCGAAAGCACTCGTGCAAATAATACGGTCAACGACAGGTCTGCTGTCGCCGACAAAACGCTTAAGCAATTGCTCTCGCTCCCAGCTATTACCGAGCTGCGAATGATAGAACGGCGTCTCAAGCCCTTCACGAGCGAGATGGGCCTGCAGAGCTTCACCAATCTTGCGAGTTGGCACGAAAATCATCAACTTGCCGCTCCCGGGAAGAGCAAGCCGGCAAAGAGCTGCGATGATCGCCGATCTTTCTTTGGCAGGCGCCTGCCAGCGCAGCAGCGCAATATTGGGCCGATCGACGCCGCGGACAAACACCCGCGCATCAGGAATTCCGAGAGAATGCAGAATGCGCTGCTGCATCTCTGTTCCGGCGGTTGCGGTGAATGCCAGGATCGGAGGAGATCCCAGCGCCTCTCTCACTTCCTTAAGTCGCCCGTATTCGGGCCGAAAATCTCGCCCCCATTGATCGACACAATGGGCCTCATCAATCACCAAGAAACTTGGGCGCATCGCGCGCAGCACCTGTTGCTCGGCTCCACTTCGTACAAAGAAGCGCTCCGGCGCGGCATAAAGAAGCTTAAAGCTGCCTTGTGAGAGAAGTTGATACCGCAGGCGCTTCTCGCCCGAATCGAGATCACTATTGATGAAGCTTGCCGGAATCTTACGTCGAAGAAGCGAGGAAACCTGCTCTCCCATCAAGACCTTTAGCGGCGAGACGACAACACTAATGCTCTGCCGCAAAACAGCAGGCAGCTGAAAACATAAGGTCTTGCCGAAGCCCGTGGGACTTACAACCAACAACGATTGTCGGGCTAAAGCCGCCTGGATGATCGGTAGCTGGCCTTCTTTGAACCGATCGAGGCCGAACAAGCGAAGCCCAGCACCAAAGGCCTGACTCTCTGCGACCACCTCTCCGTCACGGTCCAGCCAACGCGCCAACCGAACAGCCCAGCGCTCGATTGCGCGCCGAGCAAGCCCGCCTGCGAGTTTTGGATGATGAGCCGCATGGCAACCATCGCAGAGGGTGACCAAGTTTGATGGATCGTCAGTACCACCTGCGGACCTCGGCAGCAGATGATGCACATCGATATCTGCGCTTTTCGCGACAGTCCCGCACTCCACGCATTTGAAGTTATCCCGCTGAATAACCTGCGTGCGAATTCGCTTCCACTCTATTGAAGAAGGCAGCATCAACGGACCCGTAGTGTGCTTGCCAGCCAACCTACCCGAAAATATTCCGGCAAACCTTGGAAAAATCCGTCGTCCAGTTCAATATGATGGGCATCCCGCATAGTCGACGTGCTTTATTCCGGACCGCTACAACCATGACTGTATCAAACTCCGAACTCGACGCCATGGCGGAAAAGCTCTCGCTCTGCCCGGACTATCGCGTCCTTCGCCGGCTAAAACCACGCGAGATGAGCGTCCCCGATAAAAGTGAAAACACTAGGGTTGGCGTGGCGCTCGACGTTGAGACGACCGGTCTCGACACGAGTAAGGACGAGATTATTGAATTGGGGATGGTGAAATTCGCCTATCTCCCCTCCGGTGAAATCACCCATATCACCGATGTTTTCGAGGCGTTTAATGAGCCGTCTACGCCGATACCATCCGAAATTGTAGAGCTAACAGGGATTACTGACGAACTCGTCGCCGGCCATAGAATTTCAGCCGATGACGTCAACAGCTTCGTCGCAGACGCAGCGATCATCATCGCTCACAATGCAGCCTTCGATCGCCAATTTAGCGAACGCTATTGGTCGACCTTTGAGCACAAGAACTGGGCCTGCTCGGCAACCCAGGTCGAATGGCGCAAGCTGGGTTTTGAAGGATCCCGGCTAGCCTATCTCTTGGCAGGATGCGGTTACTTTCATCATTCACATCGAGCAGCCGACGATTGCAAAGCACTGCTAGAAATTATGTCGATGAAGCCAAATGGGAGTGAGAGTACGGCACTTGCGCTGCTACTCGAATCCGCTCGCAAGCCTACGGTACGTATATGGGCTGAGCAATCTCCTTTCGATCTCCGTGAGATACTGAAAAAGCGAAAGTATCGCTGGAATGATGGGTCCAACGGCCGCCCCAAAGCTTGGTATGTCGATGTTCCGGAAGCAAGCCAAGCTGATGAGCTCAAGTTCTTACGCGACGAGATCTACCAGCGTAACATTGATCTGTTCTCCAATCGGATCACCGCCGCACAGCGATTTTCTAAGCGGATATGATCCGATCCTATGGAATGTTCCTCTCGGCCATTGCTCACCTCTGCTGCTTGAGTAACATTCTACTGGTGAATGGTAGGGGGGCGGGTTCATGAGCTGGGGTTTCGAAGAAGATAAGGTGTACAATCGGCGCGCCGATATCCATGCGAAATTTGGTGGTCAGCAGCAAGGGGGAATCATCACACCGTCACAGCACCCAGTCGTGTTCATCATTACCGGCGAAGAAGGTTTAGAACACGGCTATGCCGATCGCATGCGGGCTGACGGCGCATTTGAGTATTTCGGCGAAGGACAAGTCGGCGATATGGCGCTGCAGCGCGGAAATTTAGCGATTGCTACACATGCGGCCGAAGGAAAGGGTCTGCTGCTTTTTCGCAAAACCACTGAAGGCCTCCGATTCGTAAGCGAGATGGTCTACGAAAAACACCACATTGAGCGAGCACCCGATCGCGAGAACAATGAACGTGATGCAATCGTTTTTGAACTTCGACCACTTGGTGCGATATTCGAAGCCACGGAGGATGCACCTCTGGATGACAAAAATGACCTAGAGCAGCTTCGCGCCCTGGCGAAAGCTTCTGCCGGCATCTTTCCGCCAACTCAAGTTGCCGGCACTCGAAATGTTTACCAACGAAGCCGAGATGTTCGAAACTACGTGCTTATGCGCGCCGGCGCAAACTGTGAGGGATGCAACTCTCCAGCGCCATTTATCCGGAAGAACGGTAGCCCCTATCTTGAGCCCCATCATATTCGGCGCGTTAGTGACGGCGGGCCCGACGATCCTGCATTTGTTATTTCTCTATGCCCAAATTGCCATCGAAGAGTCCACGCAGGCAAAGACGGACCTGCTTACAATGACATCCTCTTAGCAAAGATGCAGAGCATTGAACCGAATTAGGATTCGCCCATCGAATGTCATGAAATGCGGATTAGCCGGTCATGATCGCACATCCGATGTTATGGAATTTCATTCGTGAGCTTATTTCGGAAGCGAACCCGCGCGGCAGTGCAGCGGCCTTCACTCATTTTGGAAGAATAATCGCTTCCCTGCTTTTAGGGCCTGACAACACTCGGGATGGTCTGTCTTCCATCTGTTGATGGTGCGCTCGTCCTTCTCGAAGAAGTCGCCAATTTCTGCATTCGTGGCGCCAAGGCGGCAGAGCTTCGCGGCCTGGTCAGAATATGCAGGGAGATAATCGAACGTACGTCCGGGCTTGCGGGCGGCTTTTGCAGGCACAACCGATTATGCGCACAGCACCGCTGATGTTGGCAACAGGTCAGTAGATGGCGAGTCCATCTTCCGTTAGGTGAACGCCGTGCGTAGTTGCAATCAACACGATCAGCTCGCCTATCCCGTTGAACTCTTCGAAGCTCTTCCAATCCCCGTAATTGCTCCAGATGCTCTCAAGCACCTTGTCCAACTCAATGAGGTATTGCGCGAGCCAGTTGCCGGACTGGAAGAACTCTTTGAACTTCGGCGCTCGGTCAACTTCACCGTCTAGTCCACTTATGTGTCCGATGAGATAAGAGGTGAATGTGAAAAACCGGTCGTACTCGCCAGTGACCGCCCTGAAGCATTTCCATCCATCGCCATCATACCAGAAAGCATCCATCGCTGCATCAATGCGCTCATCGAGGCCTTCCAGTGCGGCGAAGAATGTCTCCTCGAAATGGACGATCTGCTCAGGATAGAACGACGCGCTCAGTCTGGTCGCTGCGTACTCACCCCAGCTTCCCCAGCCCAAACTAAACTTAATGCGGGCCAATTCATTCCCAAAGTCATAAGGGCGCTGGAGAAGGCCCGGTATCGCGACATCGAATGCAGTGCGGTCGTGGACGTGACCGCACTCGTGTGCGAGTTGGTAATAGACCTGGGAGAAGTTCTCGCCCTCCCCCTCCATCAGATGCATCAGGACATTCGCGTTGAAGGCCAGGTAGGTCTTGAGCACGCCATCACGGAATACGCCGGGCGCCATCGCGACCCCATGCGCGATCTCGGTTGAAGGCGTGAGGACATGCCGGGTTTCATACCCGCGGTCGATCTCAGTCAGGGCCTTGGCGTAGTCATATGCGACAGTAACGCCGACCAGATTCTCCAGATTCATCCGGGTGCCGATGAATCTGATGAAGGTTGTCGTGCGATTGGCTAATGCTCTCGCTGTCTCCTCGTCAGCGAAGCCTTTCAGCTCAAATGGGATGATGGCCGGCGCCGTTGACGTGGCCAACAATTCCTCGATCGATTGTTCGGACGCGTCGCTCACGGTATCCCTAACGAATCAGCGGCTTCCCACCACACTACGTCAAAACGGGGCGTCCTTGGGATCGAGCGGGGGTTTCTCGCCAGCCTTTTCCTTCCGCTCCTCTTCCTCGATCCAGGCATAATACTCTTCAGCGTCCGCATCATATTCCAGCTCAGACTCAGGATATTCGGGTTCAATCACCTCCGCACCGTTCGCATAATAATCTTCGAGCGTCAGAAAAGCCTTGCCGATGTCGTTCAGCACAACATTGATTTTGTGCGCTTCGACCTCTTCGTACCCGGAGCATTCAGGCACCTCGTCGATGTACTCGTATGACAGCCACGGCCAGACGTTGGCCATGTACTCGCCGATGCTATGGGTCGGGTACCACATGCCGATTACATGGTCGGGCTCGCCATCGTCGATGTTATCTGCGTCGAAAAAGACGCTTACATCGCGAAAGCCGAGGCTCTTGTTCACCCACTCATCAATAACGAGATATACCTCGTCTTTCGAAGCGAACTCCCTCATCAACGGAAGATCGAAGGTTAGCCTCAGCTTGCGAAGCGCGGTGATGTCCGAGACGCCTTTCTCCAAGCCCTCTTTCGCGTCGGCGTTAAGGATTTGGTCGGGCGGTATCTCGATTGACCACCGGTCGTTTTTGCCAAACTTGATCAGGCTCTCTTCGACGCGCTGCCAAAGCGTCAGACCGGTATCAGGGTCATGCAGCACTATGGTCACTGGAAGGGAATGGTTGCGCCAATAGCGAAGGTGGCGGCCCTCCCCGTAGAATACGTAATTGTTGCCGCGCTTCCGGAAGAACGACTTGCCGCTCTTGATCTGCAGGGCGAGCAGCCTGCCGATGGGTTCGTCCTGGTTTGTCACCTCGACATGGGCATCGATACCCCAGTCCGAAATCGGCTGCTCTCTAAACACCCACTTCAATTCTCGAAGGACAATGCCCTCAACGGCGTTCACACCCTCTCTGTCCGTCTGCTTCATGGACGTCATCCGCATGTTTTCAGTGGCTTAAGCCGTAGTGACGGCAATCTAAGCTTGGGTCATGATTCCATCACGCCCTAAGGCGGATATAAATCAACGAGAAGAAACCACCATAGCTTTTGTACTCAGCCTTGCAGTCGCATCACCGGGGGCCTGTTTACCGGCTTCCACCAGTCCAAGACCAACCCGGATGCGGACAACTTCCTGCAGACCAAGTCCCACGTCAGCTACGTCGATTAAGCTGAAACTCCAAAGGCCCCGATAAGGGGCCTTTTGTTTTGGCGACTTGGGGGCGACGGCAAGGACAAACGGTCAAAGCTGCTCCTGGCGCCCCCTCATCGGCTCCGTTGTTGCACACCGGTGGCCTCGTCCCATCCCGGTCGTTTTGCCCCCGACCGGATAGCCTATGTCGGATAACCCCGTGACCGTTTTCCGACTTCGGACTTTCCTGTGCGATGTGCTCGCTTGGGCAGGACGCTCCACTATACCGTTTTGGTCATGTTCGGCTAGTGTTTGCCCGCTTAAGGCTAGCGGGGGCCAATCTTGACCGACATCGAACGCACGGCGACCGACCGGGTAACCCGTGAGATTGTCCGCTTCCTGGAATCTTCCAAGCCTGAGGTGCTCGCTCTTAGGGGCGCATGGGGCGTCGGCAAGACCTATCTTTGGAACAAGCTTCTTGAACAGACGAAGGCCACCATCGGCCTCAAGAAGTATGCCTATGTCTCACTCTTCGGCCTGCAGAATCTCAACGAGCTAAAATATTCCATCTACGAGAACACTATCGACACGAAGGATGTTGGCATCGAGCCTTCGTTGAAGACGCTGCAGACCAACACCGATTTCGTCGTGAAGTCGTTTGGCACGCAGCTCATATCGGTCATCTCGCGATTTAAAGGAGCTTCCGCCACGCTGGAGGCGATTTCGTTCCTCGCCGTGCGCGACCGTATCGTGTGCATTGATGATCTGGAACGCCGCGGTAGCAATCTGCGGATCATCGACGTCCTTGGCCTTGTGTCATACCTGACCGAACGCCGCGGATGTAAGGTCGTTATGATCCTCAACGATGAGGCATTAACCGACACAGACGCCAAAGACCTTGCCCGCTACCAGGAGAAGGTCATCGACCTGTCGCTCCTCTTTGCTCCGACCGAAGAGGAGAGCGTCAGAATTGCGCTGGACAAGGATGCACCCACGACGCATCTGCTCTCTCAACGGTGCATTTCCCTAGGCGTGTCCAATATCCGCGTCATCAAAAAGATTGAGCGATTGTTCGCCGATGTGCTGCCGGTACTGAACGGCTATCACGAAAAGGTCGCCGAACAGGCAGCCTCCACCCTCACACTGTTGGGCTGGGCCTACTTCTCCAGGACTGCGGCGGATGACAACGCCCTCATCGACTTCATCTTGGCCCGCCGCGATGACCAAATGGCCGGTGTGTTTGATGATGCAGACGAGCAGCCGGAACAGCACAAGTGGGATACGCTTCTCGATAACTACGGTTATTCCTCAACTGACGCTTTCGATTTGGCTTTGTTCGACGGTGTCAAATGTGGCTTTTTCGACGAAGACCTTATCAAGCGCAATGCCGAGGAAATGAATGAGCGACTGAAGCAGATGGACTCGACAAAGTCCTTCGCTGACGCATGGGCGCTTTTCCACGAGTCATTCAAAGACAACACCCGCGATATCGTCCGCGCCCTGGTCAGCGCGATGCAGTTTCACGCGAAATTCGTGACCCCGTCTGAGTTGAACGGCGCCGTGAGTCTGCTGAAGACCCTCGGACGGGAACGGGCCGCCAAATATGTGCTGGCGCATTTTATCAAGCGAAGGCAGGACGAGGATTATAACTTTTACGACCTCGCGTCGCATCCGTTTACCGAGAACATCCAAGACCCGGACGTACTTCATGCGTTTGCAGAGAAGCTGAAAACGTTTCGCGAGGAGCGCTCGCCGGAGGAAATCCTCCACAGCATCGGCTTCAATCACGGCTGGAGCCAGACGGACACCAAGCTGCTCGCAACCCTGTCGGTCGATGACTATTACAACATGTTCAAAAATCTAGAAGGGTTGCGACTTCGCCGTGTCATTGGCGCGGCATTGGGCTTTCACGGAATTCGACAGCAAGATCCCGCGTACGGAACGATTGCCGACAATGCCAAGGCAGCGCTCATCCTGATCGGCAAAGAAAGCCCTCTCAATGCTCGCCGCCTACTTAAATTCCATATCACGGCTGATGACCTGGCCTGACCCGGCATCAGCAACCCGCCAACCGCCCCGGCGGTTCCTTCTCAACTCCAGTCGACCAATTGTTCGCATCACGTCGGCCTTGGCATAGTAACTGACCGGCTTTGCCGCCCGCACGCGCAGAAGAGGAATATATTGGATAGACCGCCAACTATCTCGCTTTGAGAACTTCCAGACGGATTGGGCGTCCTTCCATTTCCCTAGCCGGGCCTGACGCCATTGGCGACTTTCCTTGTCAGCAGCCTGACACTTTTAAATTGATTGATGTCTATCGTATCTCCCACATAGTCATAATCTCAGGCGATATCGATGACGCCTCCGTCGTTAACTGACCTCCCGACGTTGGACATTGAGATTCCTGAGTATCCGCACGGCCCTCATCCATTCTCAAAAGGACATCGCGACGTTCTGTCCGAAGCTCTACCGCAATGCCCTTTTTCAATTGGCCGGCGTTCTGGACTCTATTTGCTTAACTTGTGACGCTGGAATGAAAAGTATTTTTCTTCCTTCAGCAATAATAAAGCCCATTGAAGAAGATCTTACGAGCCGAACGTCATTTAAAGACCTGTCTGTTGTCGTGACGTTGTACGTCAACCGATACACAATTTGGCCTTCAGCGACAGCACGACCAGAAAATAGAAGAGCAATAAGGGCTGTAGCAAAAGCCAGGATGTAGTCGCTTGGCAATAAATTTCCTGACGCTCTTAAACGAACATACCCATGAAGCCCAATACAAAAAGCTGTGAAGAATGAAGCTATCGCTCCATAAATGTCAGTTCTCAGATATTGCCAATCGAAGACCAGCCCGAGCAAGAATGAAAGAAAGACAATCGCTGCAATTACTTTAAGCGCCAACGTAAAGGGAAACGCCTTCTCGAAATCAATTGGTTTGCGTACGTAGTCAAACGTATCGAATCCGATCAAAAGAAAAAGCATCCCCACTACACCAAAAGCAAGACCGAACGAATACACAACATTGCTAAAATCGACGACTCCGAGAAAATGAATTCCAATCTTTGAGAAGTACCCAACATTGAACACAGTAAGCGTCGCCAACGCGACACCCGAAACAAGCGGCGTCCAGGTTGAAATTCTCTTTAACATCTCATTGTCGCTCATAAACGCATCACTTCGATTGACGACCTCTATAATTTATTTGCAAAATTCGAGCACAAGTTTCTTTCCTATGGGACCTGTCCTTTCAGAAAAGACCTCAATCGGGCCTCTTGATCGGTGCAAGTCTTAGCTATTTGTCAACATCGTCGAACACCGAACGCTTCGTCATAACCGTAGAAGAGGGTAAAATCTCCTCTTTCCTCTGCGTCACGATGTGCGTCCAATCAGTTTCGTCTTCGGTGTCTTCATCCCGCTCACGCTTGCGCTCTTCAAGAGCTTCGATAGATTGCTTCACCTGACTGCGCGCGTCGTTGACTAAGGCCGCAGCGTCCGCATCGATGCCAATCGCCTCCAGGCAATCAAGTACACCAAGAAGCTTCTTGAAGTGGCTCTCAGGTTCTTCGTCCAGGTCAGCATCCGTGGCAATTTCGTCGATACGCTCTTCAAGCGATGGTAAAATCTTCGCCCGCAGCGAGATTCCTAAGCCGACAAGACGGAGCGGCGGAATGAGAGCGAGCATTTCCTCTTCCTCAAAGAAGGAAGCATCGAGATCCACAAGCGCAGAGGACTCGAGACTATCGGCCGCCTCCATGCGAAGGTCATCGGGCAGAACACCCATACGATGGGCGCGGGCGTGGGTAGCCAATCGGGGATCGCTGCCGGCGAGTTCAGTTTGCCAGCATGAGCGCTGAAGTAGACCCGAAAACTGCTCGATTGCCTTCGCTAATACTTCATCGCTAGCGCGATAAGACAAAAACTGGAACAGCATCCAATTGCGGTGCCATTCATCGGGGGTGTGGCCGAGCCGACCGACCAGAGCATCGTCGAGCGTCGCCGGAATGACAAGTGCGTCTCGAATCAGAGGCGAGCCCTCGCACGTGAAACTGTTGAGAATGGTGTCGATCGTCGCGCCCCGTATGAGCGCCGCCATCATATGCGGCTTCTGACGCAGGATCTCCGTCAGCGCGTCGGATATCGTCGGATGGGCGAAGGTCCATTTTGATCCGGAAAGTTTCAGGAACGAGCCCTTCAGCTCGGCGAAACAATCCTGGACCTTAGCGAGGCTGTACCCCGTCAGCTCCGCGACCGCCTGCGCGGCCAACACATCGTGGTCGCTGGGATCGAAGCCGGCTTGATGGACGTAAACCAAGATGAGCGCGGCTTGAAGCTGATCATCCAGGGCATTGACCGTATCGATCAAATGCTCTGTCGGTTCTTCCATGAAGCGAACGAGGGAGCTTTCGCGAGGCGCGAGCCCCTTGGTGAAGTTCGGATCGCCAAGACGTTCCGCAATCCCAGGAAGAAAGTCGTGTACGGCGGCGACTGCGGCCAGGTGTGGCTTGACGCTTGATCGCCAGCTCTGGCTCTGCTCGCCGAAATTCACATGGTTATAGAGGATCTGCGCCTTCTCTTCGAAGGTCAGCTCGCCGACATCGACGACGGCGCTGCCATCGACAAATTGGGCAAGGTTGCGTTGTCCGAGCCGACGCCGCGCCGCTTCATAGATATGCTTGCGGGAGGTGAGGAGGAATCGGTTGCCGTGCTTGATCGCGGCCCGCAGCTTCGAGAAAGCCGACGCCCAGTCCTGCACATAGTCGTCGCGTAGCACATTCGAGCCGAAGGCGTCATCAATCCAGAAGAAGCGGCCCGGATCGTTCGGATTCCAGCCGGCCTCGAAATCGCGCGGACTGGTCAAAGCTAGAACGGTGTTGTCCGGGTTTTCCGAAGCGATCGTCGAGACGATCGCGCCGATCGCTGATTTGCCGCTTGATGGATTGCCCAACAGCAGCACCACGCCGTGGTTGGAAATGGCGTTGACGGCGTCGCGATGCGCTTTTGTGGGCACATAAGTGCGGAGCTTTGGAATCCAACTGTCAAGGAGCGCCCGGCTCTGCTCGCTCAGACGCTCATCAACGATCGACGTGAGGTCTCCCAGGCCGTAGACCTGTGGGACGAGGGCCCGCAGGCGGGCGCTGGTTCTGATGACCCGGACAATATACTGGCGACCAAGAATGTGCGGCCTGCGCACGCCGAGCACCCGAAGCCTGGCGCGCATCGCCGCCGCGACAGGCGCATCTACGCTCATGTTCGTCATAAAGGCGTAGGTGTCCGCCTGACCGGCTTTGACCAGTTCGTCGACATTCTCAAGCTCGGCGGTGAGATCGCTGAGCTTCAAGGCCTTCATGGCATCGGACGTATGCTTGCACTGGACGGTGCCGATGGGCGTTGCGGCCGTTCCCGAGGGGATGAGGAAGACCGCGTCCTGGCCGCCGTCCTGTGCTTCACGGAAGATCTCTACGGGTCGGCCGAGCACGACCTCGCATACCTGCGAACAAAGATCCTGAAACGCGCGCCAGCCGATGGTGTGGAGCGCCAGATCGCTCCAGGGTCCGTGCGCACGGCGTTCGCGTGGCGCTGGAAGCTCGATCTGCGCGCTCTCAGTCGTCATGCAGTGGCTACACCACGTAAAACACCGACCGGCATCGGATTGATTTCCTGGTCGATGACCACGCTTGTGGCGCCGAGCGGACCAAGGTCGATGTCGAGACGCCGGCCTCCCTCCGTCGAGGTGCTCACCAAGCGCCGGCACAGCAGATCGGCCAGCGCGGGGTCTTCGACGGCGCAGATTATCTGGCGCCCGTCCAAGCGCAGAGCGGCGAGCACTTCGACCAGGTGAAGGGCTCTGAAATCGTCGATGTGCTGAACGGGATCGTCGAGTAGAAGGGACCTAAGCGGTGTCCACGCCCGCGCAAGATGGACCGAAAGAAGGAAGGCGAGACCGGCGGCGCGACGCTGGCCGCTGCTAAAGACGAATTGCGGGTTCAACCCGTCGCCGACCTTGAGGCTCAGGAAACGTCGGACGTCACCGCGGATGCTGTAGTCGATTGTCCGCCAGTCGGCGTGCGGTCGCAGGCGTTGATAGAGCTCATTGAGCAGAGGACTGATCTGAGCGAGGCGCTCGTCGATGATTTCCGCGCTGACACGTCGGACAGAGCGTTCGATTTCGCGGGCCGCTGTGACGGCATTTTGGGACTGGCTGACCGACTGCGCCAGCTTTTCGATTTCAGCGCGCAGCGCCGAGATGTTGCTTTCGATCGACGACATTCGCGAGACCGCTTGCGAGGCCTCCAGCACGAGTAGCGCGCGCTCGAGGTCGATCAACCGGTCGCGTTCTGGAGAAATGGCCTGCTCCAGCCTGTCAGGATCCGGGATGAAGCGGTGATCGAGCCCCCACTGATCGTAGAAATCCACGTGCGCCGCTTCCTGGTCGCGCAGACGCCGCAGCTCGTCCGCATGAGCTTGGATCACGGCGGTGGCTGTCTGCAACGTGAGGCTGGGTTGTCGCGCGTTCAGTTTCGCGGTGGCGAGAGCATCACGGGCGGCCTGAACGCCCGACGCCAATTTTGTAATCCGTTGACGCGCGGCGGCCAGACCGGCAGCGAATTCGTCCGATGTTCGATGGGCTGCGCATAGCGGGCAATGATCGTCGTGTAACCCGAGGCGCTCGCCATGTTCAACGAGGAGACTCAGCGACGTCGCCATCGCGTCCATCTCTTCTTCCCGCGAGAGACGTAGTTCGGCTTCCGAGACGGCTTTCTGTGCGGCCTCATGCTCGCGCTGCGCTGCTTCGTGCGCTGCCGATGCGGCCTCGCGGTTCGCCACAGCCTCGGGAGCGTTGTAGAGCGCCTGCGCCGCCGCGACCTCTCGACCGAGTTGAAGCGCTTCGCCCATCCGACCCAATCTGGCTCGTCCGTTTGCGAGCGCGCTTCGACCTGCAGCCAGACGTGCCGTCAGCTCGGTGGGCGCATCCGGCGCCGCGGCGGCGATCACCTGAAGCGCGCCGGACGCATCACCTGATCGGCTGAACGCGGCTTGTGTCTCGGACTGCTGCGTCAGTCTGTCGGCCAGTCGCGAGCGGGCAGCCTCATAGGCGGCCTCGTCTTTAGTGTGCGCGGCTTCGGCGGCAGTCACGATTTCCTTGGCTCTGCTACCGGCTTCCGATCCTTCCAATGCACCGAGCGCCGAGCGCACGAGATCAAATCGCTCCGTTTCAGTGAGATCCAGGCTGAGCGCGGCGATCCATTCGTCGCGGATGATCGACGTCCGGGTGAGCTGCCGAAGTGCGTCGTCTGGTGCAGGTCCACGGCAAAGCGCGGCGTGGATATCCTCCGCTGAGCGATCGGAGCCACGTTCCCGCGTCCGCGTGATGGTGAATGGGTTCCCGCTGTCGTCGATGAAAGAGGCTGTCACGTAGTGGGCTTTGGGAACACCTTCGCCGCGCCACCAAAGGTAGTCGCTGAGGCTCTCCTTCGCGGCCTTTTCGACGGCGTACTTGTCGATCGAGCCTGTGATCGCGAACTCGACCGCATCACACAGCGTGCTCTTGCCCACGCCGTTGCGACCGGTGATGACGGTGAAGCCCCGTCCGAAATTGATCCGGACGAGATCCCTGAAGCCACGAAAGCCGCATACTTCGATGAAATCAAGCCTCATGACGTCGCCCCTAAGATGCGAGCGATCTCTGCCGGCGTGGTTTCGCTGAGAAACGCGGTAACGGCATCCGGAGGGATGTCCTTCAGCCTGGTCCGCAGTCTTGTTTCGAAGTTGGACGCGCCGAGCAACGGCTTGGAGCGTATCGACAGTAGCGGTAGCAGCGCCTTCTCAACGTCATCAGGTGTGGTGATGGAGGCCCTCGCGATCTTTCGGGTCAAAGAGAAATCCTCTTCGATGCGCTCGATCTCGCGCCCTCGGCGCGCATCCTGATCCGGGGTCAGGAAGACCGAATACACGTTCCACGCCTTTACTCCGGCGCCGCGCAACGAAGTGGCATGCCGAGCGAGCGCGATTTTCTGGTTCTCCTTCCAGGCGCCGAGGAGAGCGTCTGCACTGTCGAAGACGTGGACGAATCCCATCAGCGCCGCGTTTTCGAAACAGGTCACCGGGCCGGCCGAGCCGGTCCACGTCCAGGTTTCATACTGTGCGTCGCGAAGGAGGATTTCGGTTTGGGTGAAGATGTCCATCAGATGCCCAACGCAGCTCTTGCCCCAGGTAGGTCGTACCATTCACCTGCCGGGTCTGGACGAATGACGTCACCGGTGCGTCCGCTGCGCACGACATTGTCCGGCACGCCCAAGTCGGTCGCGCCTACCGCGACGACAATGTCGGACTGCATCGCGGCAGGCGGCTCGAGGAACTTCCCACGTAGCGTCCCGATAATGGATTGCGCCCCGTTGAGGACTCGGATGCTCCGGCCGTTCAGATGATAACCATCGGCGCGTTGAACGGCGCCAGCCTGACGGAGCAGCAAGTGGAAAAAGCCGAGGGCTTCTGGATTTGCTGGACGCAGGAGCTTGGCCGGCTCTGCCGCCGAGACGCCTTCGGCATCCCGCCTCAGACCATAAAGGGCCTCGCTGTCGAAATTTCCGACGTCTAGCCAAGCCGGGTTACACTGAGCTCCGGTAGCTTGCTCGAAGGCGGCTCGTCCGGCGTCCAGGACCTGACGCAGGTAGTTCGATGAGAAAGCTCGACGCAGCTCGTCGAGCGCCGCAGCCCCTGACTCTTGAACATGTTCGAACGTCACGTTTTGTGCGTGCGCGATCTCCCAGAGTTGTGGGGCCTTCTGCTCGAGCGCGTTTGTCGGCGAGAGGTCGATGACAGTCACGGACAACGGCTGCACGTCGATCAGCGCTTCGCCGATAACGGCGTTGAGGTATTGCCAGTCAGACCAGAAGCCGACGACGAGCAGGTCCTTCTGCCGAAGGTTGGCAGCCATCCAAACTTTGCTTCGCGCAATGCGCCCCGAAATGGTTGGATCGTCGAGCTGTGAAGGCGCCCAGACCGTGGCTTGCCGATCACGGTGGGAGCAGCCATGGAATTTCAACAAGGGTGCCTGACGGATGGAATCGGCGGTGGCTTCGTCTCCGTCGAGCGAGCCGCGGAAGTCCGCGCCGTAGTCCCAAGCGCGTCGCTCGATCAGCGTGTCGTAGTTGCTCGATATGCCCGCAACGGCGGCGCGGGTAATGAGAAAATCTGCGATTGCTGCATGCCCTGCATTCGAAGGCCGCACAAAAGCGGGCCAAGGCACGAGGTGTTCGATGAAGACCGATTGTAGGGTGTTGAGGCCTGCAAAGTGCTCGGCGAGTGCCTCCAGATTGTCCCGAAGGCCGAGGTCGCAGTTCGGGTCAGATTCGAGACGGTATCTGTCGAAGCAGCGCTCAGCGACCATCCGTGCGGACGGCAGGCAGCTGGGCGGCGCCATCGACAACCCCGCGCCGCAGACCACGAGGAGGCGGCCTGCGTTCATTGAAGCCAGAAGCCGAGCGATCGTCTGAGGGGTCACGCGATCCCCTTTCGAGTGCCTGTCCGGCGACGAAGCACCTTCGTGGCTTGCTGCGCCATGTTGTCTAGATATTCGATTCGAACAGGCGATCTCTCCAGCAACGTTACGGTCAGCTCAAGCTTTCCGCCACTCTCTTCGTCGTAACCACGCTGCGTTACCAGATACTTATCTTCCCGCTTTTCGAGCTTTGAAACGGAAGGCTTCTTAATGTTCAAGGCAGTTGCCATATTCTCTTCCGGTTGGCGTGACGCGCAGAGGCAATTAACCCCTTGCCGCCATTCTTTGTAACATGCTTCGACTGCTCGCACGATTAGATAGAGTAGCCGTGCTCGAAATTTGCCGCTGCTTGGGATTATCGTCGCTTCTTCAGTACCTCCTTGGCAAGATCGACGCACTCCCTGAAAGTTGCTTCCGATACACAATGGTCTCGAGGCCTGAACTTCCTACCATTCGGCCCCAAGGAATAAGGCGAATTCAGAAAAGGTTGCGCCGCACTGCCCAATATCGTGAAAACCTCTCGCTCCAAGGTTATTCGCCACCGATGTATTTCTTCGGCCTTTGATCGCTCACGAGCACGTTTATCGACCGCATCACGCAAAAGGGCTAGCGCATGGTTCATGCCATCCTCCCCTTCGATGGCAGCCTCTAACGGCGTCTTTCCATTAAGAAACAGATGCGCTGTTTGGATCCACAATGTCCACTCGCCTCCATGCGCGGATGCCGTCGATTGAATCCTTTGCCGGCGCCCATCCATAGCCAGACGCAGCGATTCGGCCTTTGCCAATCCCTTGGCCTCCGCTTCCAGTTTCCGTGCGTTTACCTGGCGCTCCTGCTCACGCTCTATCGGTAAGCGGAGCGCCTGAAGTACTGACATCCCATTCCGGAACATCATCGCCTCGATCTTGTGCAAGGGGGCGACCATCTCGTCGAATGTGCCATCATCGGCTTCTATCGCGGCATCAAACGATAGTCCTCCATCCTGTGGCAACTTCAGCCACTCGTCGGCGGTGAGATCACCGCTCTCTTGATCCGGTAAAGATGCCAGTATCCTTTCAATGCGTCCCGTAAGATTTGTTCTGCGGGATGCCTTGCGTTGATCGCTAGCGCGTAGATCAAGGAGTCCGTCGAACACGCTTTTGGACAGCCAATACGACCGGTGCTTTTGGAGTATCCCTCTCTCAACAAGCTTATCAAGGTACGCTTCGACCGCTCGATAAGGACTGCGGAATTGGTCATTCCGCCCTCGCGCAGCATCTTCGAGTTCAGGCCGAATGTAGTCAAAATCGGCTCTGGTAAACTTTTGCTTCTTCAGCCAGTCGAAAAGCGCCTTGTGCCGATAGGAGGAACGCTCTGCGTCTTTGGGCAAAAAGGTACGAAGAAGCGCAAATTGCCATTCCCGTTCGGTTACGCGAAATCCGCCCGCCCCACCTACTGGGCATCCGATATGAGCACCCAGCCCAATTCGGAAGAATTCTGCGTCTTCATCGGATGGTTCGACCTTGCGGCTCGCCAATTCCTTCAGGCCCGCGTCGTATCGCTGCAGACAATCCGTCACTTCCTTCTCGAATCTGAGACGTTGCACATCGAGTTTGGCTTGATGCCTCGTGCGCATAGCCTCGACTTCGGCATCTATCTTTGGATGAAAGAGCCAATGTCGTCCGGCTTTCTCTAGTACAGCTTCTTCAACATCGGACCGCGATG
Organism: Afipia massiliensis; assembly: GCF_014203115.1. Classification (GTDB taxonomy): domain Bacteria; phylum Pseudomonadota; class Alphaproteobacteria; order Rhizobiales; family Xanthobacteraceae; genus Afipia; species Afipia massiliensis. Next base: position 57,302 of record NZ_JACHIJ010000005.1, read on the forward strand.
AATTCCTAAGAAGACGCGACAGATCGATCTCGATCGCAGCAATTCCCTGGTTCTTAAGTTCGATTCGCTTCAACTCGTCGCATGCATGTGTCACGTAGATTTCAACAAGCAAGCGGTGTCCGGCGCGTTGGGCATAAAGGTCCGGCACTATGGTTTTAAGATGCTGCGCTTCTACGACTGCGCTGTCGAAGCGAACAAGTCCCGCCTTGTGTAAAACTACAACCTCACCATTGAATTCGGCTCTGACCTCAGGAAGGTTGAGGCGACACTTCGTCGCAACGATCTCCTTCGCAAGCTTGTGCAATGCCGATTCCGGCGCATTCGCGCATGCATAAGAAGCCTGATGTCCAAAATGATGGGTTAAATAGTCCCCTTTTCTCGCAATGAGCGGGGTACCGCATGCTGGGCAAGTGCAGCCGCACGCAGACCCGCGTTCAACCTCCGAGACGTGTCGAATTCCGCCGTTTACATCGACACCGTAGACGAGTTTGACCTCCCTAGATGAGTATTCTGAAGATACGTGCTGGCTCACGAGCGTTCTACTAATCTGGATTTCATTAGGGAATCATATGATTCTCCCTTCGACAGAAAGGTTTCGGCGGCACGTCTAAATCCGTCAACCAGTTCGAGATGCGCTTCCGATAAGAGCCTCAAAAAAGCTGACGGCAGTCGTGATCGACCAGTTTCCGCCGATAACCTCCGCAAAATAGGAGTTTTCCGACAATGGGCCAGAGACTTTCCGCTATTTTTTCCGCGAGATTGGACGAGCAGGAGCTTGCGGACGAAGTCGAACGCGCGAAAGCCGGATTTTCCGGACTGGGAGGCGCAGGCCGTAAACTGTCGCAAACCGCAGGACTGGGTGACTGGGGCGAAGGATTCGAACCATCAGATGGTGGAGGCCACACGCTCAACGGCGATCAACTGATAATCATTTCGTCGTTTCCTTATCAGTGAACGTCTCGATGGATTTCATCCTTCAATTATCAGCCAGCTTCGCTGGCTAACCGAATTTTCGCTTTGCACAAGACCCGACGTCACTGAACGTCCGCTTTGGGTCAAAAGCAGACTTCTCGGCGCACAGACAAGCGCAGTTGAGATGGAAATTTCTCGCCTATCTGGCCTGCACCCAGTGCGATCGAACCGATCTCTGGCTCAACTCCTCTGAAAACTGGAATATTTTCTGCGAGGGCCAGAGAATAGCTGCCAATTTTAGTCGGGTTGGCGGGAAAACGGTCCCTGTGGAGAATACGCCCGCGCGAAAAGCCCGCCATTGGCGGCCCTTTTTCGCAACCAACGGAGAAATTCTCCTAATCACGCACTGGCTGGCTGTCGTGGGAGGATTCGAACCGCCGCATTCCCAATTGCAAAAACCCCTTTGATTTCTCAAGAGAATTTTGCATTTTTTCTGGGTTTTCGGGCCTAGAGACTTTTGCACCCACCGGATGCTGAACCGGGAGCATGCACCTCTCTGAAAACAGCTAAGCAAAAGCTCTCCGGCATCCCGCCATTCTGGCACGCCATTTAGAACCTCACGCCAGCGGGCCATCAAGAAGCACAACGCCCTTCCAAAGCTACTCGATAATCTGCCCAATGCCCTCGCGCGTATGACTTGTTCGAGAATAGCCTGCGTGAGTACCCTGGGCAGCTATTTTGAGCGCAGCCTGCTTTACCAACCCGTAGATCGCCGGGATCACAATCAGCGTTAGCAGCGTCGATGAGATCATGCCGCCAATCATTGGAACAGCAATGCGCTGCATGATCTCGGAGCCGGTGCCGGTGCTCCACATGATCGGAAGCAACCCCGCCATAATGGCGACCACCGTCATCATCTTGGGCCGAACGCGCTCGACCGCGCCTTCCATGATCGCGTCGTAGAGATCGTGGTGCGTCAATGCACGACCCTCGGCATCGCGTCGTGCCCTGACTTCCGCCAGCGCTTGATTGAGGTAGATCAGCATCACCACTCCGGTCTCGCCCGCGACGCCAGCCAGAGCGATAAAGCCGACAACAACCGCCACCGACAGATTGAAACCGAGCCACCACATCAGCCAGATGCCGCCGACCAGCGCGAATGGTAGCGAAAGCATGACAATCATGGTGTCGGTCACCGATCGGAAATTGAGGTACAGCAGCAGGAAAATGATCAGCAAAGTCAGTGGCACCACGATCTTGAGCCGCGCAGTCGCGCGTTCGAGATATTCGTACTGTCCGCTCCATACGACATAAGAGCCCGGTGGAAACTGGATGCTCGCTTTCACAGCCTGCTGGGCATCGGCAACATAACCGCCAATATCGCGATCCCGAATATCGACGTAGATATAGATGGCGAGTTGACCGTTTTCCGTGCGGATCGACATTGGCCCGCGCGCCGGCGATATCTTGGCAATCTCGCCCAGCGGCACCGCACCGCCTTTGGGCATGGGAACCAGAACATCGTTGGCAATCGCTTTGGGATCGCTGCGCAGGTCCCGCGGATATCTCATGTTGACGCTGAATCTCTGCCGGCCCTCCACGGTGATCGTGACTGATTGTCCACCGAGTGCGGTTCCGATGACGTCCTGAACGTCCTGAACCATGATTCCATAGCGAGCCAACGCAGCACGATCCGGTGTGACGTCCAGAAAATATCCCCCGAGGCTGCGTTCGGCATAAGCCGACGATGTGCCGGGCACGGCTTTCAGAACCTGTTCGATCTGCTTTGCCAGCTTGTCGATCTGGTTGAGATCGGTGCCGATGACCTTGACGCCGATAGGCGTGCGGATCCCTGTTGAAAGCATGTCGATGCGGGCCTTGATCGGCTGCGTCCAGGCGTTTGAAACTCCCGGAAACTGCAACGCGCGGTCCATTTCAGCCGTTAGGCTTTCCAGCGTGACCCCCGGCCGCCATTCGTCTTTCGGCTTCAGGTTGATCACCGTTTCGAACATTTCGGAAGGCGCAGGATCGGTTGCGGTGGCGGCACGACCGACCTTGCCATACACCGACGCGACTTCCTGGAACGTTCGGATGATCTTGTCCTGTGTCTGCAAAAGCTCACCGGCCTTGGTCACCGAAATTCCTGGCAGGGTTGTCGGCATATATAGCAGCGTGCCTTCATTCAGGTTTGGCATGAACTCGGTGCCAAGCTGACGTGCAGGCCAGATCGTGACCGCGAGAATGACAAGCGAAACAAAGATCACAGCTGTTTTCGCGCGCATCACAATTTGGATCACCGGCCGATAGATCCAGATCAGAAAACGATTGATCGGATTCTTGTGTTCCGGAACGATCCTCCCGCGGATGCAGACGATCATCAGCGCAGGCACCAGTGTGACCGATAGCAGGGCCGCAGCAGCCATCGCGAATGTCTTTGTGAACGCCAATGGGCTGAACAATCGCCCTTCCTGCGATTCCAGCGTGAAGATCGGCATGAATGAGACGGTGATGATCAGCAGGCTGAAAAACAGCGCCGGACCCACCTCCGAGGCCGCTTCGATCAGCACATCGATCCGCGAGCGGCCCGGCGCGGCCCTCTCCAGATGCTTGTGCGCGTTCTCGATCATGACGATAGCAGCATCGACCATGGCGCCAATCGCAATGGCGATACCGCCAAGGCTCATGATGTTGGAGCCCAGCCCAAGCAGCTTCATGGCACCGAACGCCATCAGAACGCCGACCGGCAACATGATGATCGCCACCAGCGCGCTGCGGACGTGCAGCAGAAATACGATGCACACCAGAGCGACAACAACGCTTTCCTCCAGCAGCGTGTGCTTGAGCGTGGCAATCGCGGCATTGATCAGATTGGAGCGGTCGTAGACCGGCACGATCTCCACAGATTGTGGAAGGCTGCTGGCGATTTCCTTGAAGCGCTTCTTGACGTTCTGGATAACGTCGAGGGCATTGACTCCGAACCGCTGCAGCACAATGCCGCTGGCGACCTCACCCTCCCCGTTCAACTCAGTGACACCCCGCCGCTCATCCGGACCAAGTTCGACGCGCGCAACATCCCGCAACAGGACTGGCGTACCGTTGTTGGTTTTGAGAACGATGTCGCCAAGGTCATTGATGCCCTTCAAGTAGCCCTTGCCGCGAATGACGTATTCGAACTCTGAGAGTTCAACCGTACGCCCGCCGACATCGGCATTGCTGGCCCGGATCGCCTCGCGCATCTTCTGCATCGTAATGCCGAGATCGCGCATCCGCTGCGGATTGAGAATGACGTTGTACTGCTTGACGAAACCACCGACGCTCGCCACCTCGGCAACACCCTCCGCCTTCGCGAGCGCGAATTTGAGATTCCAGTCCTGAATCGCGCGCGTATCTGAAAGGTTGAGCTCTTTGGACATCACGGCATATTGGTAGACCCAGCCAACGCCGGTCGCGTCCGGCCCCATGGTCGGCGTCACGCCGGCAGGCAACCGCGAGGCTGCACCATTGAGAAACTCAAGGACGCGCGAGCGTGCCCAATACATGTCGGTGCCATCCTCGAAGATGACGTAGACGAACGAGACACCGAAAAAGGAAAACCCGCGAACCACTTTGGATTTTGGGACCGTGAGCATCGCCGTCGTCAACGGATAGGTGACCTGATCCTCGATCACTTGCGGCGCCTGACCGGGATACTCGGTGTAGACAATCACCTGGGTATCGGAGAGATCGGGAATGGCGTCGAGCGGCAGATGCGCGAGCGCATAGATTCCCGCTGCAATGGCAAACCCGGCACCGAAGAACACCAGCAACAGATTGCGGGCCGACCAGGAAATGAGACGGGCAATCATTGCTGGGCTCCTGCGTCCGAGAAGCCTCTAAGCGCAGCCTTGAGGTTGCTTTCCGCATCGATCAGGAAGTTCGCCGAAACAACAACGGCCTCTCCTTCGGTGACGCCATCCGTTACCTCCACATACCCGTCGCCCCGATGACCAATCTTCACTTCGCGTGGCTCAAATCGCCCCTCACCCCTATCGATGAACACCGCCTGTTTGGTGCCAGTGTCCAAAACAGAGCTGTCTGGAATGGTAACGACCGACGCTGGGTTGCCAGTGTTGATTTCCGCATCGACATACATGTCGGGCAGCAACGCGATATCTGGATTTGCCAGTTCAATGCGCACTCGGCCTGTGCGTGTCTCCTTGTTGACCTGCGGATAGATCACACTGATTTTTCCGCCAAACTCACGCCCAGGGAAACCGCGCGCCTTGATGACAGCGGGCTGGCCAACCGCCAATGCGCCGAGATCGCGTTCGGCAACATCGATGGTGGCCCAAACCACCGTCGGATCGGCAACCCGAAACAACACCTCCCCCGGCTGAGCGCGCATACCCTCGACGACATTGCGCTCCAGCACGAGGCCGTCACGCGGTGCGGTCCAGTCGATCGCTATCGGCACCACTCTCGTCTTCTCAATGGCAACGATGACGGCTTCAGGGATATCGAGATTCATCAGCCGCTGCCGTGAACCGCGGCCATATGCTGCTTCACTTGAGGTGATCTTCGAGTTCAATGTCGTGACATATTCCGCTGCGGCGCTGGCTACAGCAGGACTGTAGACTTCCATCAACAGCTGGCCCTTGGTGACTTTTGCGCCAGTCGTGACATCCGCTACTTTTTGCACCCAGCTCTCGGCACGCATGGAGATGACGGAGATTCGGCGTTCGTCGAGTTGGATCGTTCCAGGCGCACGGATCAGCGTGCGGATAACCCGCAGCGCCGCAGGTTCTGACTTCACGCCCGTGCGTTGTATTTTTCCGGGCGAGAGTTTCACCGAACCATCATCACTGTCTTCACCTTCGAAGACGGCGACGTAGTCCATTCCCATCGAATCTTTCTTGGGTGTTGGAGATGTATCAGGCAAACCCATCGGGTTGCGGTAGTATTTGATCTTGCGCTCGGCCGACATGGCAGGTGCCGGCTCGGCTACCGGCGGATCTTCAAAGCTGATGTCCGCACTCGCCGGTACGCTACGATAGTCGCGGCCCTCTTGGGTCTTTTTGGGAGCCAGCGAATAAAACGGCTTACCGTCCGGATCCTGATAATAGACGGTTATGCCGCTGTCGCGAGCAGCGGCAGGCGTGACAACCGCCATATTCCGCGCGTCGTTCGGCTGAATACGCGTGCGTCCCAACAGGAACCCACCGGCAGTGGCCGCAATGAGCGAGGCGACGGCGACGCTTGTGAAAATGGTGCGGTTCATTTCTGCGCCGTGATAACGAGTTTGCTTTCCACGGTCCCGGTCTCACCCTGCACTTTCGCGCCGAGCGAAAGCTGCCATCGGCCAGCCATGCCGAAAGTTGCCTTGAATGTGTAAGTCCCAGGTTCGGCACCGGGCATCGCGGCAACTTTGGTCGCCATTTCCTGCATGCCGTCCGGCGCCATATCGAGACGAGTTGCGAAGATCACAGCGTCCGACACCGGCTTGCCGGTGGTCTTGTTCACGAGCCAAACAGTCACGATCTTATCCGGGCCAGCACTGACGGTCGCATCAACCAGTTGAAATTCGTAATCTTTGATATCGGCACGAGCCATGGTGATCGATGCGATCGCGCACACTCCGATGAACGCGGCCCAAACGGCGCGCGCGTATTTGAACATCTTCATTTTGGAAGCCTCAGTATCCTGACCCTGCCGCTGGGCGGCATGCGTTAGCCGCGCAAACGATAGCTCGCGCGACAGCAAACCGGCGCTTAAGCGCCAATCAGATCAGGATTCGAGGGGGATGGTCAGGAGGAGCGGCATTGAGGCCGTCCAAGATCAGGTCGTTCACCGCAGAGATCAATGTTCGCTTCGATGCCCTGATTGCGAAACCGCTCGACGAAGGCGGCACGGCCTGGACATTGGTCAGCGTACACATCGCAGCAAGCGGACAATCCTGACAATCATTGCTGGAATGCTTCTCCGGACAGCAAGGCATGTCAGCAGACGATGCCGCCATGTCAGTCATGTCAGTCATCGCAACAATCGAAGACGCCTTTGCCGCCGCGGGTCCGACCAGCGGCGCAACTGCCAACCCGACGGCGACGAAAACCGTGAGTAGCAAGCGGATAACTCGGCTCAAGCACATGGTCTAAACATTTCACAGGCCCTGATGGTTTGAAAAGGGTGTCCGGATCACAACATTGGCAGAGAGAATGCCCCATCACTGCCTCCCTCAACACGCAGTGGTTTTATTCTCCGGTCTCCAGAGCGAGTCTCCAGAAAACGGGAATTCTTCAATGGTTGAGTGGAGACTTGGCCCCGATTTCGGAAGATGATGGTTCGAATCCGGTCTCTGTGGAGCCTCAGCGTGTTTAAAAAGCCCGCATTCGGCGGGCCTTTCTCAAGCTCAGGTAAGAAATTCTCCGAAAGCCGGACTGGCTGGCTGGCGGCGCAGTGCTGATCGCACCCGTCTCCGTCAGAAATCCCTGCTAACAGGGAATTTTACAGGGAAAACAACCGTTTCGGCGCGGCTTTGCCCTCAAGGGAGTTCAAAAATCGGTGCGTCGCAGGGCTTTCACCGCATATTCCCTAGCAACAATAGCAGGGAATTTTGGCCCGGTAACAGGGATGCCCTGGCCCGTATCAGGGATCGGTTTATAGATTTACAGACTTCATTCTGTCTAAGCGGATCCGCCAACCTTAAGCAGCGGCGACGTTTGACGTCTTACTCGCCGACCAAACGATGTGCTCCCGAACGCGCCGCTGAAAGCTTGCGATTATATGGCAGGGGCATCCGAGTTTAAGGAGCGACGGGCCCGCTTTGCTGCCCAATTTTTACTTTGGCGACCGATTTGAGATGCGCTTCCTTCACCAATCCGTAGATCGCTGGGATCACGATCAGCGTAAGCAACGTCGATGAAATCATGCCGCCGATCATCGGCACGGCGATACGCTGCATGATCTCGGAGCCGGTCCCGGTGCTCCACAGGATCGGAAGCAGTCCCGCCATGATGGCGACCACCGTCATCATCTTGGGCCGCACGCGCTCGACCGCGCCTTCCATGATCGCGTCGTAGAGATCGCCGCGCGCGAGCGTCCTGCCTTCAGCTTCGCGGCGCGCTTTGACCTCCGTCAGCGCCTGATTGAGATAGATCAGCATCACCACGCCGGTTTCGGCCGCAACACCGGCCAGCGCGATGAAGCCGACCACGACCGCCACCGACAGGTTGAAGCCCAGCCACCACATCAGCCAGATGCCGCCGACCAGCGCGAATGGCAGCGACAACATGACGATCATCGTGTCTGTCACTGAGCGGAAGTTGAGATACAGCAGGAGAAAAATGATCAGCAACGTCACCGGCACCACGATTTTCAGGCGGGCAGTCGCACGTTCGAGATATTCGTACTGCCCACTCCAGACCACGTAAGAACCTGGCGGAAACTGGATGCTCGCCTTCACCGCCTGCTGGGCATCGGCCACGTAACGACCAAGATCACGGTCGCGGATATCGACATAGATATAGGTGGCCAGTTGCCCGTTCTCGGTACGGATCGATGTCGGGCCTCGTGACGGGGCAATCTTGGCGACCTCGCCGAGGGGGACCGCGCCGCCGCCTGGCATCGGAACGAGAACATCGCTGGCGATGGCCTGCGGACTGTCGCGCAAATCGCGCGGGTAGCGCATGTTGACGCTGAACCTTTGGCGGCCTTCGACGGTGGTGGTCACGGTCTGACCGCCAAGCGCAGTGCCGATGACGTCCTGAACGTCCTGAATCATGATGCCGTAGCGCGCCAGTGCCGCCCGGTCCGGCGTGACGTCGAGATAATATCCGCCTATCCCGCGTTCGGCATACGCCGACGATGTTCCAGGCACGGCCTTCAAGACCTGCTCGACCTGTTTTGCCAGCTTGTCGATCTCGATCAGATCGGTGCCGATCACCTTGACCCCGACCGGCGTCCGGATGCCTGTCGACAACATATCGATGCGCGCCTTGATCGGCATGGTCCAGGCATTGGAGACACCGGGGAATTGCAGCGCGCGATCCATTTCTGCGGTCAGGCTGTCGATGGTGACGCCAGCGCGCCATTCCTCTTTCGGCTTCAAGTTGATGATGGTCTCGAACATTTCCGACGGCGCAGGATCGGTCGCGGTCAATGCACGCCCGGCCTTTCCGTAGACCGACGCCACTTCCGGAAATGACCGGATGATTCTGTCCTGGGTTTGCAGAAGTTCGCCCGCCTTGGTCACCGAAATACCGGGCAACGTCGTCGGCATGTAGAGCAGCGTGCCTTCGTTCAGGTTCGGCATGAACTCGGTGCCCAGTTGCCGCGCGGGCCAGACAGTCACGGCAAGCACCGCGAGCGATAGCAGGATAACCAATGTCTTGGCGCGCATAACCGTCTTGATCACCGGCCGATAAATCCAGATCAGGAAGCGATTGATCGGATTCTTGTGCTCCGGGATGATCCTGCCTCGTACGCAAATCACCATGAGGGCGGGCACCAGTGTGATCGACAGCAAAGCTGCCGCCGCCATTGCAAACGTCTTGGTGAATGCTAGGGGACTGAACAGCCGGCCTTCCTGCGATTCCAGCGTGAAGATCGGCATGAACGACACGGTGATGATCAGCAGACTGAAAAACAGGGCTGGTCCAACCTCGGATGCAGCTTCGATCAGGATATCAACCCGAGAACGGCCGGGTTCGGCCCGCTCCAGATGCTTGTGCGCATTCTCGATCATCACGATGGCGGCGTCGACCATGGCGCCGATGGCAATCGCGATACCACCAAGGCTCATGATGTTGGAGCCGAGACCAAGCAATTTCATCGCGCCGAACGCCATCAGCACGCCGACCGGCAACATGATGATCGCCACCAGGGCGCTGCGGACATGCAGCAGGAAAACGATGCAGACCAGCGCCACGACCACGCTCTCCTCGAGCAGTGTGTGTTTGAGCGTGGCGATGGCCGCGTTGATCAGCTCGGAACGGTCATAGACCGGAACGATCTCGACCGAAGCCGGCAGGCTGCTGGCGATCTCCTTGAAGCGCTTCTTGACGTTGTCGATGACATCGAGCGCATTGACGCCAAACCGCTGCAGGACGATTCCGCTCGCAACCTCCCCTTCTCCATTCAACTCGGTAATGCCGCGCCGCTCGTCCGGGCCCAGTTCGACACGGGCGACATCACGCAGCAGGACCGGCGTGCCGCCGCTGGTCTTCAGCACGATGTTGCCGAGATCATTGATGCCTTTCAGATAGCCCTTGCCGCGGATGACATATTCAAACTCCGAAAGTTCGACGGTGCGGCCGCCGACGTCCGCATTGCTGGCGCGGATCGCATCGCGCATCTTCTGCATCGTGATGCCGAGATCGCGCATGCGCTGCGGATTGAGGATGACGTTATACTGTTTGACGAAGCCCCCGACGCTTGCCACCTCGGCCACGCCTTCCGCCTTGGCGAGAGCGAACTTCAGATTCCAGTCCTGAATCGCGCGCGTGTCGGAGAGATTCAATTCCTTCGACATCACCGCATATTGGTAGACCCAACCCACTCCGGTGGCGTCCGGCCCCATGGTCGGCGTTACGCCAGCCGGCAGCCGCGATGCTGCACCATTGAGAAATTCGAGTACGCGCGAACGCGCCCAGTAGATATCGGTGCCGTCCTCAAAGATAACGTAGACAAACGAGACACCGAAGAACGAGAACCCTCGCACCACCTTCGACCGGGGCACGGTCAGCATCGCGGTTGTCAGAGGATATGTGACCTGATCCTCGATCACTTGCGGCGCCTGTCCGGGATATTCCGTGTAGACGATCACCTGGGTATCGGAGAGATCCGGAATTGCATCGAGCGGCAGATGCGCCAAAGCATAGATGCCGGCAGCCGCGGCAAAGCCGGCGCCGAAAAAAACCAGCAGCAGGTTGCGGGCCGACCATGCGATGAGGCGGGCGATCATTGGTGGGCTCCGGCGTCCGAAAAGCCTTTGAGCGCAGCCTTCAGATTGCTTTCGGCGTCGATCAGGAAATTCGCCGAGACAACGACCGGCTCACCTTCCTTGAGGCCGTCTCGCACCTCGACATAACCGTCGCCGCGACGGCCGATTTTGACCTCGCGCGGCTCAAAGCGCCCTTCTCCCTTGTCGACGAATACCGCCTGTTTGGTTCCGGTATCGAGAACGGCGCTTTCCGGGATCGTCAGGACCGGCTCAGGAGCGCCGGTATTGATGCTCGCATCCACATACATATCCGGAAGCAACGCGCCATCCGGATTGGACAATTCAATTCGCACCCGCGCGGTTCGTGTTTCCCGATTCACTTGCGGATAGATCACGTCGATTTTCCCCGCGAACTCCCGGTTTGGAAAGCCGCGCGCCTTAACGATGACCGCCTGCCCGACAGCGAGCACGCCAAGATCGCGCTCGGCGACGTCAGCCATCGCCCACACGACCGACGTGTCCGCAACACGGAACAACACATCGCCCGGCTGCGCGCGCATGCCCTCAACGGCGTTGCGTTCCAGCACGATCCCGTCGCGCGGAGCCGACCACTCGATTGCAATCGGAACGGTGCGGTTCTTTTCCATTGCAACAATTGCAGCGTCCGGCACATCGAGATTCATGAGCCGCTGACGCGAGCCGCGACCGAACGGTCCGTCGCCGCCCGTTGTTTTCGAGGTGATAGTCGCGATGTACTCGGCGGAGGCGGAAGCAACCGACGGGCTATAAATTTCCATCAGCGGCTGGCCCTTCGCGACCCTGGTGCCGGTGGTGACATCGGCAACCTTCTGAACCCAGCTTTCCGCCCGCATTGAAATGACGGAGATGCGGCGTTCGTCGAGCTGGATCGTTCCCGGCGCCCTGATCAATGTGCGGATGACCCGCTGTGCAGCGGGCTCGGATTTCACGCCGGTGCGCTGGATTTTTCCCGGCGAGAGTTTGACCGATCCGTCGTCGCTGTCTTCGCCTTCGTAGACAGGGATATAGTTCATCCCCATCGAATCCTTTTTCGGCGTTGGCGACGTGTCCGGCAGTCCCATCGGATTGCGGTAGTATTTGATCTTTCGATCCATCGGCGCCGGTGGCATGGCCTCGGGGGCGGATGCCTCGTCAAAGCTGACGTCGGCACCGGCGGGCACGGCTTTGTAGTCACGTCCGTCCGGCGTCTTCCTGGGTGTCAGCGAGTACGACGGTTTGTCGTCCGGATCCTGATAATAGATCGGCGCGTCCATGGCCTGCGCGGCCGCGGCTGTCACGAGAGAGATGCGCGGGACTTCGGTTGCCTGATGTTGGGGACGGCCCACAATGAACCCGCTGCCCGCCGCCGCACTTACTGCGGCGACGGTTGCGATCGTCAGGATGGCGGTTCTCATTTCTGAGCCGTAATGACGAGCTTGCCTTCGACAGTACCGGTCTCTCCCTGCACTTTCGCGCCGAGCGAGAGCAGCCATCGGCCCGCCATCCCGAACGTTGCCTTGAACCTGTAGCTGCCCGGCTCCGCGCCCGGAGCAGGCACGATCTTCGTCGCCATCTCCTGCATGCCGTCCGGGGCCATGTCGAGACGAGTCGCGAAGATCACCGCATCCGGCACCGGCTTGCCGTTGGTCTTGTTGACGAGCCGAACCGTAACGATCTTGTCCGGGCCGGCCTTGACGGTCTGATCGACGAGTTGAAATTCATAGTCTTTGATCTCGGCGCGAGCGGCAGTGCCCAATCCGGTCATTGCAATGCCGATGAGCGCCGCCCGAACGGCGCGCGGGTGGTTGAACGTCTTCATTTGAAATCCTCAACATTCTGATCTGCCGCAATGCGGCATGCGTTTAACCGCACGGCTGAATACCGCGCGGCAGCGAACCGGCGTCGAAACGCCGATCAGACCAAGAGTCGAGGAGGATGGTCGGGGGGTGGATGGACCAGGCTCTGGAGCCAGGAATTATCCTTCGGCCGTGCAATCCGGCTGGAAACAGCAGGAAACCGAAGCAAGGTAGACGCCGGCACGGCCGCGAAGCTCGCGGTCATGCAGACCGCCATGAGAAGGCACTTCTCACAACCGGTCGAGGCCGGGGCTTTCGATGGACGACACGGCATGTCGTTCGCCATTTCGTCCGTTGTCACCGACGCAGCCATATCCTGTGACATGGCGGCCATCGCACCTCCTGGCAGCGAATCCGCCATGACAGGCTTCGATAGCGGAGCCAGTGCCAGGCCGGCGATCAAGACGGTCGCAACTAGCCGGCGGATGGTGAGGTGACGGTCCATGGTTCGAAAATCTCATATACGCGCCGGAATTGAAAGCCTTCCGGGTTAACGACGCCGTGATCAAATTCGCCACGGTTCGCTCACAATCGCGCTGCGACAATTAGGCGTAATGCTGAAACGCCGTTCACCATAAATTGGACCTACCGTTCTGACTTGTTGTGCTGAAGCGTCGACTTGGCGCGAGGCGGAGACTTCTAGCCCAGGAGGAAAAGATGCGTCATTTGGTTTTTGCAGTTGCGGCGGTCGCGGCACTCGCCGGTGCAGGATCGCTCGTCAGCACGCGGGCAGACGCGATGCCGGGAGCCGGCGGACTGGGCGCATTTGTTGGACATGCACTGACCGAACAGGTGCGTCTGGTATGTCAGCGAACGTGGAATGGCTATCGCTGGGTCCGGGCCTGCTATGAAACGGGCCCCAGCTACTATTACGATGAAGCACCGGGGTACTATTACGGCGGACCAGGAATTTACTTTGGCGGTGGCGGATTCTCCCATCATGGTGGTCACCACGGTCACCATGGCGGTCACCACGGCCACCACTAGCGTTTTCGCGAACCATTGCGCGGTATGAAGTTACGACCGTGCGGCCGAAGGCGCGTGCGATTAAAAATTGTGGCGCGGACGTTGATCAACGTGGTCTAACAACGTCAATCCCACGCGTTCTCTATGGGGCGATTACGAAAAGGGCCGCCTTTGGCGGCCCTTTTCGTCAGTGATGATTCCGCCGATGATGGTAGCCATGCCCGCCCGACTATCTGTGTTTGCTGATGTCTGTTCGCATCTGGCAACCTCAACGAAACCGCTTGCCATCCCATTGCACCTTGTTGCGGCAAAACAATCCGTCTCGGCTGCAATTGATGTCGATCGACGGCACACCTGAGTCGATCGACATATCTATCTCGAAAACGTTCCCTCGCCATACCTCGCGATGCACACCTGCTCTGGAAACGAAAACACGATGAAGGCAGCCTTTCGGCGAGCATAGCGCTTGGCTATTGGAGCACCTGAACTGATCAAAGTGAATTGCGATGAACTCTTCGCCCCTCGAGCCCATAATGTATCGCAGATACCCCGTTCGAACATTTATCGCGTCGTCCATGCAGAGACGCTGCGCCGCTTTGAACGCCTTGTGAATCGCTGGCGGTAGCTGTTGCAGGCGTTCATCTGAGAGCGGGGAGAATTTGCCCTGTGCCATTCCTGCCGCGCGCGCATTTGCTCCGGTTACGGTCAGACACACCATGAGTACGATGAATAAATGCAGCATTGCATCCTCCTACAGTCTAGCAGAATCGGCCCCCGAGGTCAGATCAGTTCGAACACCACGCCGAGCCTCTTTTCCGTCATCCAAATAACTCGACAAGCTCGCCGAAACTCGTCTGCGGCAATTACAAGAGTAAATTTCTTGGGAACTGCTGCTGGGCCCCTAATTTCCAGCAAGGCTCCAGTGGAACTGAGACTCCGGACTGTGCAGGAGATCGCCGCATCTCCGAAAGAGATTATGCCGGCTCTAAAAACTTTCCTCCGTTCATGATATCCCAAGACCGACACCGCGTTTGTCTAATCGACTTTCTTCTCCGCCTTCTCGCCTAGTTTGACGATATCGCCCTTCGTGAACAGAATCCCTTGTAGCTCCGCACGCCAGTCCGGCTTTTTTCGGAGAAGAAATTCGAGGTTCATTCCGAAATGTTTGAACTCCTCCTTCTGCGCGTTTGCCATAATCGCCTTGGCGTTCTTGTCTTTTTCGACAGAGATTCTCTGTTCATACCAACTGATGGCTTCCGCCTCCTCGATCAGAGACGTGATCATCCGCGCGAAAGTCCGAGTTTCCTGTGAAAGCTCTTCCGGCGGCTCGTGATACTGATCGAAACCCATTTGCTTTCCTTCCGTTGAAACAAAACTGCTTGCAGTTCTTCCACATCATTAAAGTTTGGGCGGCGCCAACAGGCGCAAGGCGTTTATGGTCACCAGAACCGTAGCGCCAGTATCCGCGAGAATGGCTGGCCACAAGCCCGTCAATCCGATCACCGTGGTGACAAGAAAAACAGCTTTGAGGCCAAGCGAGACGGCGATGTTCTGCCGGATGTTGACCATGGTGCGCTTTGACAGATCGACCATCGCCGCCACGTCCGACACTCGACCGTGAAGCACAGCGGCGTCGGCGGTCTCCAGCGCGACATCGGTGCCGCCCCCCATGGCGATACCGACGTCCGCTGCCGCCAGCGCGGGGGCATCGTTGATGCCGTCTCCAATTTTCGCAACTGACCAGCCCGCTTTCTGAAACTGAGCAACAATCCTCTGCTTGTCCTCAGGCAGCAATTCCGCCTGAACCTCGATTCCAAGACGCTCGCCGATTGCATTTGCCGTTCTGCGATTATCTCCAGTCAGCATGACCGTCTTGATGCCCATGGCTGTGAGAGCCTTCAGGCCTGACTTCGCGTCCGGCCGCACTTCATCACGCATGGCGATCGCGCCAGCCACTTCATGCCCGACCAGAACAATGGAAACCGTCTTTCCCTCATGATTGAGCGCAGAAATCTGCGCCCTTTGCTCTGGTGTCATCGGAACCCGTTCGCCAGCGGCCTTGGGCGATCCGACAAACACTTCCACCCCCTCTACCATGGCGCGAATGCCTATTCCGCCGATCGCGTTGGCGTCGGATGTCAGCGGTAGCGCAAGCTGCCGCTCGGTTGCTTTCCCTAGAATCGCTGTAGCGAGGGGATGGCTCGACCCCGACTCGAGCGCGGCGGCAAAACGCAATACGTCTGCTTCACTGCGTGCAAAGGCAAGTATGTCCGTGACCTGTGGCTTGCCGGCGGTCAAGGTGCCGGTCTTGTCGAAACACGCGACAGTGACCTTCCCGATCTGTTCCAGTACGGCGCCGCCCTTCATGAGGAGCCCCCGCCGTGCCCCTGCGGACAAGCTTGCGGCAATGGCGGCCGGCGTCGAAATGACCAGCGCGCATGGGCAGCCAATCAGGAGGATGGCAAGCCCCTTATATATCCAGGTGCTCCAGACACCGCCGAACAGGAGTGGCGGAACAACGGCGATCAAGGCCGCAACAACAACCACACCGGGCGTGTAGTACCGGGAAAAGCGATCAATGAAGCGCTCTGTCGGGGCCTTCGATTCTTGAGCTTCCTCGACTAATCGGACGACACGCGCGATCGTATTGTCGGAAGCTGCGGCGGTGACACGCACGCGCAGTAAGCCTTCACCGTTGACGGTGCCGGCAAACACGATTCCCTCAGGTCCCTTTCGAACCGGCGTGCTTTCGCCAGTCACAGGCGCTTCGTCGATCCCGCTTTCTCCAGAAAGGATGACGCCGTCGGCCGGGATGCGATCGCCGGGTCGGATTTGGATGATCGCTCCGACCGAAAGGCTCTCCGCCTGCACCTCGCGAACCTGACCATTTTCTTCCAGCCGAGCGGTCTTCGGAACGAGCTTTGTCAAGTCCTGGATGCTGGCACGGGCGCGACTTGCGGCCACGCCTTCCAGAAGCTCGCCAATCAGGAACAGGAAGACAACAGTGGCGGCCTCTTCAGTTGCTCCAATGATCACCGCGCCCACGGCGGCGACTGACATCAACATTTCGATCGAGAATGGCGTGCCGGCCCGCGCTGCGGACAGCGCGCGCTTCGCGATAGGAACAAGGCCAACCATCATGGCGAGAAGAAATGCCCAACGCTCTGTTGCTGGATAGAATTTGCCCAGTAGAAAAGCCGAGGCCAAGGCTACGCCGCACGCAATGGTGAGCATGCCTTTGCGGGTTCGCCACCAGGCTTGGTTGCTCGAATCGAGCCCATCAATGTGTGAATGGAGCTGGTCGTCAGAAGTCGGGAGCGTGCCATCGTCCGTCTCATGACCAGCGCGCTTGACCGCAAGCTCTTCCACGCGCGTGATTCGATAACCCAAATCCGAAATCTGGTTTTGAATCTTTTCGTTTTCGACTTTACCGTCATGACTAACTGTCACCGTGCCCCGATGCACTGAGACCGTTACGTCGCCAACACCGGGCATCCGTTGCAGGGCGTTTTCGATCTTGGTGGCGCAAGAGGCACAGTCCATCCCCTCGACACCGAGGCGCAAACTGCGTGGGGTGCCGGCCATAGGCAGACTTTTAGTTGTGTGGCTGTTCATGTTTTGCCTTCTTTGCGCAGCCTTTTATATAGCGCCGCGACGGCGTCGGAAAAATTGATCGCCGAGTTCTGAGCGCAATGATCTTCGAGGAAATGCAACTGGTTTACGAGATCGAACGTGACCGGATTGAGGTCGGGTTGTTCATCAGCTCCGCTGGGTCTGCTCGACAGAATTCCACTCATGAAGCCTTGTGCCCAAGCCAGGTAGTCGCGACGAAGGATAGGATTGGACCTAATATCAGTACTGAAACGCTGACACGTAGTTGCGCCCAGCCCGACAATTTTGGCTTGGGAAGATTGCGCCTGAACAGCAGACCATGAACTAACTGCTGTCAGGAACAAAATCCCCACAGTCCATGGAAAGCACAAACGACAGACGCTCGGGAGAGCGGAGCACATGGTGAGGTGCGCCGGATCCTCTGTGCCGATGGGATGCAAGCCCAAACTTATAGCCATGAACCCTATCCTCGTATGATCATCCTATTTCTTAAATTTCGCTTGGCCTGATTTTCCGTCGGCTGTCTTGATGGTCAACGTGAGCGTCGCGCCAGGGGCAATCGGGGCCTTGGCCTCGCCCTTCAACGCGTTCTCTCCTGATGGCGCAAGTGTGACCGTCTCGCGCCCCGCTCCCATGACAATAAGTGCGGCGCCCGTGAAGCCTTTTGTGGAAATCGGCTTTTTACCTTCGTCAAAGATGTTGATCATGATGGTGCTTCCAGATGTTACCAGCTCAGCGTCAACTCCCGCGACATCCTCCATCTGCCCGCCATTCGGTCCCTTTTGGCTTCCATGGGAATGTTGCGCGAAAGACGGCACCGACCAGATGAGGGACAGAACAATGATTGCAACGTATTTCATGTTGTAACTCCATTGGATGTGGGTTGGGGTGCTTCGCTCCTCTCGCCGTTTTCACGCCGGAAAAGAACGTAGAGCGCCGGTAAGACAAGAAGCGTGAGAAGTGTCGATGAAATAATTCCGCCGATGACGACGGTCGCCAGCGGCCTTTGAACCTCTGCTCCGGCGCCGGTGGCAATCGCCATCGGCACGAAGCCGAGCGACGCGACAAGCGCCGTCATGAGGACGGGCCGCAGCCTTGTCAATGCGCCCTCTCTGACAGCATCTATGATCGCGTGACCTTCGGAGCGCAGCTTTTCGATGAAGGTGATAATCACCAGCCCGTTAAGCACGGCAACACCAGACAGCGCGATGAATCCGATGCCTGCGCTGATCGAAAGAGGAATGCCTCTAAGCAAGAGCGCAAGTATGCCGCCGGTCAATGCGAGCGGAACACCGCTGAACACCAGCAGCGCGTCAGGCATCGAACCCAAGCTCATGAATAGCAGCAGGAAGATCAGAAGTAGCGCGATTGGCACAACGATGGTCAATCGCTGCGTTGCGGAGACCAGTTGCTCAAACTGACCGCCCCATCCGATCCAATAGCCCGCAGGAATCTTCACTTTCTCGGCTATCTGGCTTTGCGCATCTGCAACGAACGATCCCAGGTCCCGTCCCCGCACATTCGCGGAAACGACGATTCGGCGTTTGCCGTCCTCGCGACTGATCTGATTGGGGCCCGGCGCGACATCGATCTGAGCAAGTTCGGACAACGGGGCGTATCTGATCTGGGCGAGCGGAGAATTTCCCCAAACTGCGGGCGTGGCCATCGCCTTCGTTTGACCGTCGAGCGGAGGCAGCGGTATGGGAAGCGACTTGATCGCTTCCAAATTCGTGCGCAAGCGCTCCGGAAGCCGCACAACCAGTTCGAAGCGCCGATCACCCTCGAAAACCAGACCAGCACTCTTACCGCCGACTGCGATCTCGACGAGATTTTGAACGTCCGCGACGCTGATGCCGTAGCGCGACAACGCCGCACGATTGAGCTTGACGGTCAGTACCGGTAGCCCCGAAATCTGCTCGGTCTTGACATCGGCCGCGCCCTGTACGTTCTGTATGACGGCCTGAACCTGTGCTGCCACTTGAGCCAGAACCTCCAGATCGTCACCGAAGATCTTGACGCCGACGTCGCTGCGTACGCCCGAAATCAATTCATTGAAGCGCAACTGAATCGGCTGCGAAAGTTCGTAACTGCTGCCCGCGATTTCTTCGGCAGCTTCCTCGATGGCTTTGACGACCTCATTCTTTGGCTTCTTCGGATCCGGCCACTGGTCACGCGGCTTGAGCATCACGTAGCCATCCGAGATCGAAGGCGGCATCGGATCCGTTGCAACTTCTGCAACGCCAGTACGGGCGAAAGTTTCCTTCACTTCAGGTATCTTGAGAAGGCGCTTCTCGAGCATTTGTTGCATCTCGAGCGACTGCGTTAGGCTTGTGCCTGGAATACGAATCGCCTGCAGGGCAACATCTCCTTCGTCCAGGCTTGGGATGAACTCGCCGCCCATTTTGGACGCCGCGAAGCCGCTTACAATGACCAGGAACGCGGCCAGGAACGCAATCATGCCGCGATGCTGGATTGACTTCGATAACAGGGGAACATAGATGCGGCGCGAGCCACGCATAAACCAGTTCTCTTTCTCCGACACTCGGCCAGTTACCAGCAGCGCAACTGCGGCAGGTACGAACGTCATCGACAGAATGCTGGCACCAAGCAATGCCATCAAAACCGTGAGAGCCATCGGCGTGAACATCTTGCCCTCGACGCCGGTCAGCGTGAGGACGGGCAGGTAAACGACAGCGATGATAAGAGTGCCGAACAGGCTTGGACGGATAACTTCGCGTGATCCCTCCAGAATCGTCGCGAAACGCTCTTCGCGTTTGAGAACGCGGCCCAATTTTTGCTGCTCATGCGCCAGCAAGCGCAGACAGTTTTCGACGATGATGACGGCGCCATCGATGATGATGCCGAAATCGATTGCACCCAAGCTCATCAGGTTGGCGCTGACCTTATTTTCGAACATTCCCGTGACGGTGAACAGCATGGACAACGGGATCACGAACGCCGTTGCGATCGCCGCCTTGAAGTTCCCGAGGATCAAAAACAAAATGACGATGACGAGAAGCGCACCCTCCACGAGATTCTTTTCCACGGTTGCGATCGTGGCTTCAACGAGATGGGTACGGTCGTAGATCGCGCGGGCCGTCACGCCTTCCGGAAGCGATCGCCCGACCTGTTCGAGCTTCGCGGCGACGCGCTGCGCAACAGTACGACTGTTCTCGCCGATCAGAAGCATCGCGGTGCCCAGCACTATTTCCTTGCCGTTCAGCGTGGCAGCGCCGGTTCGAAGATCCTTGCCCTCCTTCACATCGGCAACGTCGGAAATCCGAACGGGCACGCCATTGCGCGACCCGATGACCACCTCCTTGATCTCCTCGATGTTGGCGACCTGTCCGGGCGTGCGCACCAGATATTGCTCGCCGTTGCGCTCGATATAGCCGGCGCCGACATTGGCGTTATTGGCAGCAAGCGCGGACATGATGTCGCGAAAGCTGAGCTTGTAGGCCATCAATTGTGCCGGATCGGGGAGCACATGAAACTGCTTCTCGAAGCCGCCGATGGTGTTGACTTCGATCACGCCCGAAGTGTTTCGCAGTTGCGGTTTGATGATCCAATCCTGAATCGTGCGCAGATCGGTCGGGGTGAACTCCTCGCCGCCGGGTTTGAGCGCTCCTGGCTTGGCTTCGACCGTGTACAGATAGATTTCTCCGAGACCGGTCGAAATCGGGCCCATCGCCGTTTCGACACCCGTGGGCAGACTGTCCTTGACCTGCTGGATGCGCTCATTGACGAGTTGTCGCGCGAAATAGATGTCAGTGCCGTCTTTGAAGACGACGGTTACCTGGCTCAACCCGTATCGTGACAGCGACCGAGTATTAAGCAGGTTAGGAAGACCGCCCATCCCGGTTTCAATCGGAAACGTGATCCGCTGTTCCACCTCAAGCGGTGAGTAGCCCGGGGCGCTGGTATTGATCTGAACCTGAACGTTGGTGATGTCGGGCACCGCATCAATCGGCAGGCGCGTGAAATTCCACGCTCCGAACGCTGCCATGAGCAGAGCACCGATCATCACCAGCCACCTCTGGCGGATGGAAAACGAAAGGATACCGTCAATCATTGGACTTCTCCGGACGCTTGCCGATTTCCCTGATGCGCGCGAAAGAATGGATGGGCGTTATGAACACGACGCCATCTCCCTTTCTGCCGGTCCAGGCGGCCGACGCGATGCGGCCACTAATCTCGTCTGCCAGTTCGGATCGGCACACCAGCCGGAGTTCGAGAAACTGGTGATACGTCAGATCGAATTCAGATGAGACATAGGCGCCGCCTTGCCCTCGTCCTCGCCCCTGACCGCGGGTTTCGGTGAGTGTGAAACCCGGAAAATCAGGCAGGTCGTGAAGCATGCGCACCACATGGCCTTCCATGTGCGGCCTGATCAGCGCTGTGACCAGCATCATGTCGCTATCAGTGTTCATGCGAAGCCGATCCTTTTGCCATCTCTGCCTTGACGATAAAACTGTTCTGGGCGGCATAGACGTCGCCCTCCACAAGGCCGAATGCTATTTCGACGATTTCCGGGTCGCGCCCGCCGAGTTCGACATCGCGGACTTCAAACTTGTCGCCGTTGCGGACGAATACAACGGTTCGATTTTCCACTGTCTGCAGCGCGGACGACTTCACCGCCACATTCACCTTCTTCGCCGACAACGTCAGCCGTCCAGTAATGAATAGGCCCGGACGCAACCGTTGGTCTAAGTTAGGCACGATGGCTCTCGCGAGAGCGCTCTGGGTGTCGCTGCTGCCGATTGGAGCCAGATAGGCAATCTTCGTTTCGATCGGAGGACCACCATCGGCGGGATCGACAAGAACCTGGTCGCCGACGCTGACGCGGTTCAGATCGCGGCGGTAGACAGAAAGATCCACCCAGACGGTCGACAGATCCGCGATAACAAACGCAGGCTTTTGCTCGGAAACGTATTCGCCCAGTGTGGTCTGGCGATCGATCACCGTACCCGCGAGAGACGCCTTCAGTTCATAAGGCGTCAGGCTTTGGTTGCTCTCGACGATCGCAAGAACATCGCCCTTTTGGACGCGATCGCCGACCCGCTTGCGGGTTTCGCGCACGATTCCGGGAAATCTTGGCGTGACCTGCACCAGCGATTCCTGGTTTGGCTGGACCATGCCGTTCAACAGCAGGCTATCGCGCAAGACGCCGGGTGATGCCTTGGCAAGTTCGATACCGGCTGCGGCCACTTTGGCGTCGCTCATTTCGATCCCTTCGGAATGTTCTTCCTTTTCCACCTTTTCCGTCGAGCCTGGTTTGGGAGTTGCCGGCGCCAGCAACCGATAGCCGCCATAAACAAGCGTCCCGACAACTAGCAAAAACACCGAGTACCGAATTAGTCCTTTGATCATCTTGAACTCTCGCGGGTTAGCGAAAACGGGTTACCGACGAGACCTTCGATCGTCGCGATCGCGATATGGAAATTCTGCAAGGCCTCCTGCTCGCGAAGCAGCGCCTGCAAAACAGCGCCCCGGACGTCGAGCAGTTCGAGCAAGGTGAACCTGCCTTGCGTGTAGCCGCTCAGGATGGTCTCAGAAGCGCTGCGCGCCTTCGGGATGACCGAGGACCGCAGCAGCTTGAGTTCCGCAAGCGCTCCAGTCAGCGTGTCGTAGGCACGGCCCGCGATGCTGATCAGGACGAGCTTGTTGATGGCGCGCTCGGCATTGGTCTTCGCCAGCGACTCTTGGGCCGCGATAATGTTGCCGGTATTCTGGTCGAAGATCGGCAACGGAATCGAGACGCCCAAGCGCACAGCGTTATCGTTGGTGTCTTGATAGTGGCGCCAACCCGCCGAAATGCGCGGGTCAGGGATCGCTTTCAGGCGCGCGATGAGCAGTTCAGCATTGCGCTGGGCAGTGACGGCAGTCCACCGCATGAGCTGGGGATTGGCTTCGATGGCGTTGACGACCGCCTGAAACGAAGGCGGCTGGCCGATATTTGCAAGCCGCCCGACCGCGGTTCCGAAGCGCGGGCTGCTGTCGCCCATCAGGATCGCCAGATCACGCCGCGCTGTCGCCAAGAGCGTCTTCGACCGCTCGCGTTCGACTCGAAACAGATCGGCCGCGACCTGGGCACGCAGGGTCTCGGCGGGCGACGAAGCGCCCTCCTGAACGCGCTTTTGAAGCAGTGGAATGAGCGTATCGAAGCTTGCGATCTGCTCGTCGAAGATTTCGATCCGGCGTTGGGCGCTGATAATCGTGATGAATGCGATAGCAGTCTCTGAGAGGACTTCGAGGCGCGTCGCACGCCTCTGCCAGACCGCGCTTCCTACGCCGGCTTCGCCGGCGGCCAGACGGGCTTCGCGCTTCCCTCCAAGCTCGACGAGTTGGCTGAGCTGTAAAGTTGTCTCGGCGGACCGCGTTCCCTTGTAGGGACCGGAGCCAAGGGCATTATCCAGTTCAAAGGAAACGTCAGGATTGGGCAACGCTCCGGCCTGAATGCGAAGCCCCCCCGCTATCCCGATATCGCGCTCAGCGGCTGTTAAGCGCGGATTAGCCGACAGCGCCCGCTGCAGTGCCTGCGGCAGCGAAATGGAGCGCGTGGGACGCGGTTCGGTGGCTGCGGCGGGAATTGTTATGATAAGCAATGCGCAAATCATGCGCAAAGCCGTTCGGACGAAAGACATAATACTGACCTGAAAACGGAGAGACGGCGACGCGAAAGAGCCGCGTCGCTACGACAACATTCAGATCAGATATTTTTGGGGGGTGGTTTGTCGAGCCGGCGGTGGTCCTCGACCAGGAGCGTCGGTACCCCAAACTGTGGATCAATAAGCTGAGCCGACGGAGTCGCAACCCGGGCTAAGACCGGCAATAAAATCGGTACATAGACTTGGCAATACTCACCGCCGGCGGACAATTTTTCAGAGCCCCCGTCGTCGAGACCGTCCGTTGCCAAACTCGTTTCCAGCGCAATCGTTGTTGGAATGACTTTGAAACCTGCGATCGTTTCGTTCACATGCGCGGTCGCATGGGCCAGTCCAACAAAAAGATAAACGAACGCCAGAAACATCACCAGCGCGGGGCGAACGCGCAGCGCTCGCTGATCAGATAGATTCCGGCTGGTCCGATGTTCCATATGGTCCGAATAGCAAATTCCGTTGCTGAACACTATCACAAATTGACTGAAATCATCTTCTCCGGAGTTTGATTTTCACCCGAAATTACCCTAGCGGTGGTCCAGTCAGTCGATTGCGACTATACTTTGAGGCCCATACATGAGTGAAGGTCATTCGCACGGAGGAACTATCCCATCGGCGGCTGGCCGACACCGGAAACCTCTCTATATAGCGCTCTCGCTGACCTTGACTTACATGACCGCCGAAATCGTCGGCGGGATCTGGACCGGAAGCCTTGCGCTGATCGCCGACGCCGCGCACATGGGAACCGACGCCGGCGGCTTAGCTCTGGCTTTATTTGCAATTTACTTCGCCCAGAAGGCCGCAACTTCACAAAAGACGTATGGCTATCTGCGCACCGAAATCCTCGCCGCATTGACCAATGCCGTGGTGCTGTTGCTGCTCACGGTTTACATTCTTTACGAGGCTTACAAACGATTTCTGTCGCCGCCCGAAATTCTCAGCGGACCGATGCTGGCCGTCGCCGCGGTCGGCCTTGTCGTCAATCTCATCAGCATGAAGCTGCTTTCGGCGGGCTCTTCGGAAAGCCTCAACGTCAAGGGTGCCTATTTCGAGGTGCTCAGCGATATGCTCGGTTCGCTGGGGGTGATCGCCGCCGCCCTGATCATCATGTACACCGGCTGGACCTTGGCCGATCCCATCATCGGCGCCGGCATCGGCCTGTTTATCGTGCCCCGAACCTGGACGCTGTTAAAGCAAGCTGTCCATATCCTAATGGAGGGGGTTCCGATCGAAATTGATGTGCCTTCACTTGAAAAAGCATTGCTGGAAATTCCCGGTGTGACCGCCGTTCATGATTTGCACGTCTGGAGCATTACATCCGGAACGGATTCATTGACCGGCCACGTGGTTGTCACCGACATGAAAGACGCACGGGCAATCCTGATGAACGCAAAGGCCGTTCTCGAGGAGAAATTCAAGATCGATCATGTGACGATTCAGATTGAGGACGAGGAAATGCGAACGGCCGAGCCTTTGCTGCGCATCTGAAGCTGGCCTGTCGGTCCCCGACCTACACAAAGTTGCCTGCCGCCGGATCAGCCATTGCATCAGTCTGATTCCGGAATGAAATAGCGAGTGAAAGATATTCGGCACCGCACTGGCTCAACTGCGGCGTGCGCGGATTATGGCGATGCGGCCGACTATCTCGGAAACGGTGTTCACGCGACGCACACCATCAAACCCTGTCTTCTTGATTAAGTGCAACCAGCTGCCGTCGAGATGGGACTTCGCGGTCTCAGAACCGAACAAGTAGCCGGTGCCGCGAAGCGCGTGGATCTCTCGCGGGTGCAGCGGTTGGTCGAAGTCGGCAATGTGCAGTGTACCGCCGTGCCGCAATACTCGCCTTATTTCCTTGAGGAGGGCAACCTTATCACTCTGCCGCAAAGGATGCAGCGCGAGCGATAAGATCACCTTGTCGAATGATGCAGCATGGCAACCGATGCAATACTGATCCCCGTGCAAAAGCTCGAGATTGCTTAAGGGGTCGCGGACGCCCGTGCTTGATCCCGCAGGCTGTACGGCAGAAAAACGTACTGCGGGATGCTGACGTGCAAGCACCTCGCACAAGCTGCACCCCTCCGCGCTCACCTCCAAGACTCGCTCGCCTGAACGTAGCGCTGCGTCCTGTATCAGCGGCTCACGCCAGTTTCGCGCCCGAATCGTTAACCGGTAGCCCCATTTACTTACGAACATGAGCAAGCGAACACGCACCGAACTCATGAGTGATGAAGGGCGAGTTATAGGCATGTCAGTTTGACCGCCAGCATGCATGTGTCCCCGGCAAGCGCTTGATTGTTGTCCGCCGGAGGGAGTTCGCTGGACAAGAATAGTATCTCCATATATCTGGCCGTTGACTATGTGTTGGTGCCACCCATGATCGCAGCGTCATTGTTCAGGATATCCTTTCCGGTCATGAACACAGCCGAGGCTTCGCTCGCGAGAGGTGAAAGCCATTGGAGCGTTTGCAAACGAAAGCTGAGAGTTGGTCGTCCATCTTAACGCTCGCGAACCAATGCAGGTGAGGTGACCGGCATTTCTAGCGGCTCTCCCTTTAACGCCTCCAGCCGACTGACCTCGGCGACGTTGAAGCTCGCATATGATGAGGGTGCCGCGCCCAATAAGCGCCGATAACTTTTGTGCATGTCTCCATCGAGATAAACGCGTTTAAATGCACCAGTGCCAGCGCGCACGAGCTGAGCTACCTGTTGGGTATCGTTGCGTTGCTTTTCTCCAACGAGTGCCGCTGTCTCTGGTTCATACAATAATTCGGGACAAGGTCGCGAGGCCTGAAGCGGGCCGCGAGCGGCGCTCGCATTGAAAACGTAGTTTCCGCCGCACGCGTCAACTCTAGGCTCTTGACGCACAACCTCGAAATGATCTGAACCTTCCTTCAGGTTTGTCCAAAATGCAAAATTTGGATCGGCACGGTATTTGGCAAGATTCTCAGCCGTCATGCGAAACGGCAATGCTTGAACCTGGATGGCCTTTTGGCCGCCGGCGAATGCCTCCCGCGCAAGCGCATATATTTCAGCCATCCCATCATTCGTCATCGCGTAGCATCCGCTCGAAGTGCATTCACCATGCACCATCAAATGGCGTCCAGATCGACCGTGCGCCCGATCGACCTCGTTCGGAAATCCCAGATCGAATGAAAGAAAGAGCTCCGAGCGAGGGTTCATTTGCCTAGGCGTAACGAGATAAAATCCTTCGGGGGCCTGACGGTCTCCTTCCCGAGTCTTTGGACCTAGCTGGCCGGACCATCGACAAATGCCGTACGTCTTCAGCAAAGCGTAACGGTCGCTGCTCTCACGTTTCCACACTTCAAGTTCATTTTCCTGTTTGAAGATGCGCACCAAGATCGGGTCTGACGAGGTCATTCCCTTGGCCTGCATGTCTGACAATAAGACGGTGGGTATCGGCCGCAGATGCTTAGCAGCGTCAAACTGAGGCGTCGAACATCCCAGGAGAAAGACTGAAACCATAAGTGTGGCGATGATCTTCGACAATTCGAACTCCGAAGCGTTATAGAGTGAAAGCCGCGCTTACAAACATCAGCGAATTTGTCGTGCGCTTGCGGTGTCAGCGCTGCTACGATGTCCGACGAAATGCATCATCAGCAGAGATGTTCCGCAGACAATTCCAACGTCGGCCATGTTGAAAGCCGGCCAGTGCCAATCCCCGAGATGAAAATCCAAGAAATCCGGCACAGCACCGTGCCGTAGGCGGTCCGTAGCATTCCCCAGCGCTCCACCGACAACCAAGCCGATGGCAACACGCACGGATGGGGTGTTAGCGCGACCCAGCCAGACCAAAAGGGCGGCGGAAATCGCGATCGCGTATGCAGCGAAAATCCACGCCGGAACGCCAAGGGCTCCAAACAGCCCAAAGCTAACTCCGGTGTTCCAGCCCAGCACAAAGTTGAAAAGCGGCGTGATGCCGATCGCCGCTGGCGGATTCATGAGATGATTGAGTATCCACCATTTGGTGGCTTGGTCTATCACGTACCACGTTGCAGCCAGCGCTAGTGTTGCTCGCATCATCACACTCTACCTGCGCGCCTGCTCAGCCGATTTGGCCCAGCATCGGAAAAGTTTCCATGAACCAGATCGCAACGTCAGTTAGATGACCCGTTATCATTGCAACTCCCATAGCGATCATCACGAATCCTGAAATTAGCTGCAAAATGCGACCGGCGCGTCCAAATTTTCCCAAGCGTCCGACAAAGCTGCTGGAAAAAAGCGCCGCCAGAACGAACGGCAACCCAAGGCCGAGAGAGTAAATGGCAAGCAGCGCCACACCGCTCGCGCCGGAGGAAGACGAAGCCGCGACCGCAAGGATTGCGCCAAGGACCGGACCAATGCAGGGCGTCCATCCAAACGCAAATGCAGTACCGAGGAGATAGGCAGAGACCGGCCCTGTGCCCGGCCGTGCGATTTGCACGCGCGTGTCGCGCTCGATCCAATCAGGACGCCAGAGGCCTGTCGTAAAGATACCAAACAGAATGACTAGCCCGCCGCTGAGTATATTGATTTGGTATCGGTAAACTGCGAGCACCAAGCTCAAGGCGTTGGCGCCGGCACCGAGTGCCACAAAGATCGTCGTAAATCCGAGGACAAAGCATACACTCAAAAACAGTACGCGAAGCTGCTGCCGAGCCGGGACCGATTGATCGCCGTCCGCCGGTGGGAGGCTTTGACCTGCGACATATGAGATGTATGCCGGCACCAGGGGAAGGACACACGGCGATAGGAACGAGACCGCTCCAGCCGCGAACGTCGTGACAATGCCGACGACGGAAAGGTCGAGCGTCATCGGTGTATGGCCTTAAACGAATCTATCAACCTGAGAACCTTCATCCACCAGCTCATTTTAGTGAGAGCACACCGTTCCGCGTCTGCAGTCAGAGGCAATCGGCTACGGCTATTCGTCGATAGATTTACGTCTGAGCTGACTGGTCGCGGCTTAATAGTCGTAGCCCGTTCAGCACGACCAGCAGCGAGGCCCCGACATCGGCTGCGATGGCGCCCCAAAGCGAGGCCCATCCGACGATCGTCAGACCTGTAAACAGCAATTTGACAGCAAGCGAAAAGCCGATGTTTTGCCGAATGATCGCCAAGGTGGCCTTGGAATGACCAATGAGCCAAGGCAGGCGCGATAAATCGTCCTGCATGAGCGCAATATCTGCAGTCTCAATGGCAGCATCAGAGCCGATTGCTCCCATGGCGATGCCAACGTTGGCGCGAGCCATCGCGGGAGCGTCGTTCACGCCATCTCCAATCATAGCGACATGGCCGTACCGCGCGACCAATCTTTCAACAGCTTCGACCTTTTGTTCGGGCAAGAGCTCCGCGTGCACCTCATCGACGCCAGTTTTCTGCGCAATCATTTCGGCAGTGGCCTTGTTATCGCCAGTTAGCATCACGACGCGCTCGATACCTGCCGCGTGTAGGTCGGCCACAATACGCTTGGCCTCGGGTCTCACCGCATCGGCGACGGCAATCAGCCCCCAGATCTCGCGGTCATCTCCAACGCCGATAACGGTGCGTCCAGCGATTGCAAGAGCATCGGCGGCTTGAAGCGCCTCGGCCGAATTCGAAAGCCTGTCGTATTCTTGGATCAAACGACGAGAACCTAACCAAGCTTCTTGCGCGCCGATGCGTCCTACAACACCTTTGCCGCGCACTGCCTGAACCCCATTGGCGGGGACCGCCGCAATACCGGCTTCGGCCGCTTTTTCAAGGATCGCGTGGGCCAAAGGATGCTCGCTGCGAGCTTCAAGGGCAGCCGCCAACTTTAGCAGTTCGCCCTCGCTGTGATTGTTGAAGGTGACGAGCTCAACGACTTTGGGGCGGCCTTGCGTCAGCGTGCCGGTTTTATCCATGGCGATTGCCTTGAGTTTCGACGGTGTCTCGAGGTGCACGCCGCCTTTCACCAGCACGCCTTGTTTTGCTGCACCAGCCAGAGCCGCCACGATGCTGACCGGAGTGGAGATGACGAGCGCGCAGGGGCACGCGATGACAAGAAGAACCAGGGCGCGATAAAACCATACGTCCCATGCTCCGCCGAATATAAGCGGCGGAATGATCAACACCGCCACCGCAAGCCCCATGACGCTCGGCGTATAGATTCGGGCAAAGCGTTCGACCCATTGCTCGGAAGGCGCGCGGCGGCTTTGCGCGGAGCCCACCATTTTGATGATGCGGGCGAGCGTGGTGTCTTGCGCACCCTTTGTGGTTTCGATTTCCAGCGCACCTTCGCCATTGATGGTTCCGGCGTAGACCACAGAACCTTCCGATATCGAGACGGGGGCGCTTTCGCCGGTGATGGGAGCTTGGTTCACTTCGCTTGCACCGGTCAGGACGATTCCGTCGAGCGGAATTTTATCGCCAGGCCGTACAACGATGTGAGCACCGATTGACACCGCCGCGACGGGAATATCCTTCTCCGTTCCGCCTGCAAACTTCACGCGTGCAACGGCTGGAGCCAGTTCCATCAGCGCTGCTACGGCCCGACGCGCGCGCCCAAGGCTCCACGCCTCCAGCGCCAGGGCAAGCGCGAAAAAGAATGAGACGGTGGCCGCCTCGAACCATTGATGAATGGCAACCGCGCCCACGACGGCGATGACCATCAACAAGTTCATGTCGGGCCGCAGACGTCGCGCGGAAAGTAGGGCCTTCGGTGCAACATATCTAATCGCACAGACAATGGCCAATGCGTACGCCAAGATGGCGGCAATTGGAGCAGGCGCGAACACCCCCGGAGTTTCGCTGAGCGCTGCAAGCACGCTCCCCGCAGACGTAGCATGAATGGCAAAGCCAATTGCAGTTAGTAGACCGCTC
This sequence comes from Afipia massiliensis, assembly GCF_014203115.1. Taxonomy (GTDB): domain Bacteria; phylum Pseudomonadota; class Alphaproteobacteria; order Rhizobiales; family Xanthobacteraceae; genus Afipia; species Afipia massiliensis. The sequence goes on from NZ_JACHIJ010000005.1 coordinate 88,080, forward strand.
GCTGTGGTCAGAAGCGATTGGGTATGTCGCCTGCGGTCCTCGGCATGTGCACCTTCGGTCTTCGGGCCTTCGCTCCACGGTTCCGCACGCATGCCCGTCCGCGCCACGGCCTTCTCAATGCTGGCCGCGAGGGTTGCGTCCGGATTGCCGCTCACGGACATCCGACCGTTGATGAGGTCAAATACAAGCCTGTCCTCGCCGACCAACGGCCCGACTTCGCGCTTGAGAGCGGCGACTTCGTCTCCGCAATCCATGCCATGGATTTTGAACACAGCTTCGCCTGGGATCGCGGCAGGTACGAGAGGGGTGAGTGCAAGGTCGCTGGCGCAACCAGTACAAGAAGGGTCCGCCGCTGGCACACTCAATGGCAGCTTTTGGTCACGTAACAGTTCCGCGACCATACCAGTGGTTGCGACTGCATCCTTAATTGCATCAGTTGCCACCGATACACTTGGCGTAACGTCCATACGACCGGCCTTCGTGTCAAAGAAGAGGTTATCTTCGCCACCTATGAGCGGACCAACCGCACTCTTGAGTTGACGAACCTCGTTTTGGCAATCGAGGCCTGTCACGCGGAAAGAGAGCGGTTCGGTCGTCGGGCTATCGGCCCGCAACGTCGCTGTCATGCCAGTTGCCGCGACCGCCGCAAGAATTGCGTCCAAACTTGAGACGCCTGCATCGATCGTCATTAGTCCGTGTTTGATGTCGAACGAGAGACTCTCGTCGCCACCGACTATAGGACTGAGGGCAGCCCTGAGGACGCGAACCTCATTTTGGCAATCAAGGCCTTGAACTTGGAATCGGAATACCCGTGAGCTTGTAGGCACGGAAAAATCTGTCACTTGTCACCTCGACTTTTTCGACGTGACCGCTCATATACACCCTCTAGCAACTAGAGGGTCAAGGGCGCATGTCCGTGCAACTCCTAAAAATCGGCGACCTCTCCAAGGCGACTAACACCAAGGTCGAAACGATACGGTACTATGAGAACATTGGCCTTATCCCGGCGCCCCGTCGCACCACGGGTAATTTCCGATCATACGCGCCGGAACATTTGGCCAGATTAAGTTTCATACGTCGGGCGAGGGAACTGGGTTTCACGTTGGGCCAGGTACGAAACTTGCTCGACCTTTCCGACGAAAAGCGGAGATCCTGTGAAGCTGTCGACGTAATTGCTCGAGAACATCTAAGACAGGTAGATCGTAAGATCACGGACCTAAGGGCCCTCCGGGCCGAGCTGGATAGCGTGATCAATCAGTGCAGTTGTGGAACGATTGCCGATTGCCGCATCATCGAAGCGTTGGCTCCGGCTCAGTGAAAGCAGAAGGCATGTACGAACGTTGCCTACTTGCAGTGCGCAGCCCGCGATTTTGCGAATACCTAGCGGCCTTCGACCACCGCGATCGATATCACGGGCCGGCGACGGGCCGGTTGGCAAGATTCTCATCTTTACATCCGTCCAATTTATCTCCGAACTCGCGTAGCAGGAACAGACTGACATCGTCGAGCGAGTCATGATCTTTGCGGAACGGCTGCTCAAGCGTCTCGATGAGATAAAGCGCATATACAAACATATAGGATATGAAGCCAAAAATCAGCGCCGTACCGGGCGAGCCTTCAGTCTCCAAGAACAGCAAAAGCAGCACGATAGCTGCAACCAACGTCTTCACCAAAATGTACACGGAAGGCACGAATTGCATGCTTTGAATGTGATAGATCCGGAAGACGCATCTGCGCAGTTGATCCTGCTGGCCGCGCAGCCGCACGATGAAATTCGCCGGCATGCCCAGGACATCCATTTGCGCAACCATCGGGGTGAGCTTGTCGATTTCGAGAATAGCTGGCCGCAGATCCTTGTGGGCTCCCTCGTGTCCAAGCCCCCTCTGCAAGACGATAAGGATGTTCCCGAGTATTATTCGCAGCGGACCGACTTTGAAATCCGGGCACTTCTCGGCAAAACAGACAGCGTCGTCATGGATTGCCTCCAATGCCACGCGAATGTCGGCCGGCAACCGCTCAGATTCTTTGTAGTCAGAAAGAACGCCCGACAGGAGAAAGCCAATGATGAAAATCGCTCCGCCGATTGCGCTGGTCAACAGCGTGCTCAGCGTCACGAATTCGAACTGCATCCAGTGAACAAACACCTTGATGGCGCTGATCGCGACGACCAATCCCGCCACGAGGAAGAATAACTTAAGCTTCTTCAACTCGTGATGCCCGTTGATCCATTTCATAATGCGGAACCTTTGCGATCGAATGGGACTTTATAAAGACCATCTCTTTCTCGCAAAAAGGTGGACCTTTTGTCGCGTGTACGTTTTGCCATAAACGGGCATTGAGGGAGTGATAGCTACTACCGCACGGGAATTGATTTGGCACGCAGGACGTGACAGAATTTATGTCTCTTGCGGGATTCATGATTGCTCTCGACCGACTAAGGGAACGTTGCCATGAAAACCATCATCACGATTGCGGCCGGCGTTATTCTTTTGAGTGGTGTCGCAGCCGTAACTCCCGCAGCAGCCTTACCGGCCTCCGGGACCGCCATAGAAGCGCGAAGTATTGCTGCGAGCGAGCAAGTGCAGCCGGTTCATATGCGCCGGCATCGTCATCATAGGCACTACGCGCATCGACGTTATCGTGTTAATCCTTATTACGGCTATGGATACGGTTACGCACCACCTGTATTCATACCCTTTGGCTTTGGTCATCACGGTGGCCACCATTTCGGTGGCCATCATTTCGGTGGCCATGGCGGGCACCACGGCCATCACTGAGTTCGCAGAGCGCGCCTGGACACGGGAACCGAGTGGTGAGCGCTGGCCGTACACCCAAGATGTCGCATTGTGCTGCGTCGCGAAGGCGGCATCGTACCAAGCCGTAGACCTAATTTGATTCGCCGTGAAAAGGGGCCGCCGTGGGCGAGACCACGCTTATCCATCTTTCGCGCCTGGTGGTTCTCAGGCGTCAGCTCGACGTCGCAGCAAATAACATTGCGAACGTCGAAAATACCGGCTTCCGTGCTCAGCATCTTTCCTTTCAAGAGTACCTCAAACCAGAAAGCAATCAGGTCGTCGGCATCAAACCCGAACGTCCCCTCTCTCTGGTAGACGCTGCATTTGGATTTACGGCGGATTCGCCCGGGGGGCTGCAGATCACAACGAATCCGCTCGACCTGGCGATCAACGGAAATGCCTATTTCGTCGTCCAAACCCCTCAGGGAGAGCGCTACACCCGAGACGGATCATTTAGTCTTGATAAATCGGGCCGGCTGGTCACCATGGAGGGCCACACAGTTCAAGCTGGAAATGGCGCTGTAACAGTGCCCACCCAAGCTGACAGCATCAGTATCGATGCAAGCGGGCGGATTTCGACCAAGCTGGGCGAACTGGGCCGGTTGCGGCTGGTCCAATTTCCAGAACGCGGCAATCTGCATGCGGTCGGCGGAAATCTGTTTCGATCGGACTCTGCACCGGCTGCAATTTCGGATGGCTCTGCGAAGGTACTGCAGGGTATGGTAGAGAAATCCAATGTCCAGCCAACCGTCGAGATAAGCCGACTGGCCGAAATCAACAAAGCTTACGAAATGGTGAGCAAGTTGTTGAAAAGCTCACAGGATGTGACTGAGTTAAACAGGCTGGCTGATGTACCCGATTAGCTGGCCTGAATTGACTTGGGCCGGCTGCTTTTGACTGGGGCACGACGACGTCAAAATTCTCCGCGCAGGCGGCCTGAGAACACCGATACCGGGCCGCGGTCCGCATTGTACGCCGGATTAGTGATGGACTGATAGTCGGCGGTCAGCGTGATCTGCTTGTTGAGGGCCAGCGCATAATAAACCTCAAGGATTTTCTCTTGCCGGTAATTGATTTGCCCGTCACCGATCAGCACGCCGAGGCCGCCGGCCGCGACAAAGTCGCGATGGTCCTTCGATAGGGCATTGAACGCGCCGCCGATCCCGACGATGTCGTCCGGCCTTCCCCATGAGGTGCCCTTGATCGACGCGCCGAATGCAAGGCTGGCGTCGATGTCGGTGAAGACCATAATCTCGGTCTTGCCGTCGTTCCAGCTCCACCGGCCGAATACGCCGATATCGTCGGTGATCGCCTGCTCGACGTTGAACACGTAGCCATACTTAATCCGCCCGCGGCGCGTCTGGCTGATGTCGAGATTGAGCACCGGATCGTTCAAGGTGTCCCGGTAACTGCCGGAATAAGCACTGTTGAGCCAGGCGATGGTGCGGAATTTCCCCGGCTGCGAAAACAGCGAATAGCGCGTTTCTAACTCGAGGATGTAGTTGCCGCGCTGAAACACCTTCATGTCGAAATTGCCTGAGTTCGATTCCGAAACCATCAGGAAATAACCCGCGCGCAGCGCCCAGTATCTCTGGTTCAGTTCGGCCGTCACGCCATATGTCAGGCCGACCTTGTCGGCGGAATAGTCGAACGCGCCCGGCGCCCATATCGACCAGTTCATGAAGTCCTTGCGGGGATCCTTGGCGTAGGCATTGCCGTCGAAAACATCGGGGACGGCGAATTTTCCGGCCTGCAGCGTCAGCCGTGAGACGTCCGCTTTCCCAGCGAGTTGACCGGGGCCGCTGGGCAACTCTTCCTGCTTGCCGCCGAAGCCGAATGTCTGGCGCAGGTATAGTCTCGACGGGTTGAAGCGCGGATAAGGGAAGTTCGATTTTTGCGCCTCGCCGCTGGTAAAGCCGGCAAAGCCAACGGTATTGCTGAGGCCGAAGCCCTGAAGCAATTCAGGGTTGAAGTAGACTTCGCCGCCTTCCCACAGCCGGGCATTCAGATAGAGGCTATTGCTCCATGTCGCCTGAGACTGGCGGCCGGGCGTCAGACTATTGGTGCCGCTATACGGAGCATGAAATCCGGGATAGCCCTGCGACAGATACGTGGTCTGTCCGTGGACCTCCCAAATATCCGATGAGAGCGCGGCCTTTGTCGCTGCCAATCGCGGTTCGGTACTGCCGGGCCAGTCGATTTTGCGGTTCAGGCCGAAACGAAGCGTCTGAAAATCCAGCGTCGAGGCATAGCGGGCTCCCGATGGCAGCCGAACGTCGGCCGACCAAAAATCGTAATAGAGATATTCCAGCCGCGCCGTCCAGTGCGGGTCGACGACATATTCGAATCCGGCACCGGCAGCCCAGCCGGTGCGAAGCTGGATATTTTTCTCTTCCAGTCCGCCCGACAGGTCACTGGCAAAGCGTGTGCCCTGCCAAGCGAATCCACCGGTCGCATAGACCATCCAGGATTGTCCGGCGTAACCGATGCGCGCGCGGGCGGACCCGACGTAATCCATCTTCTCGGTCAGACCGGACTCGGCCGCTCTTGGAGACGACACGACCGCGTTGGAGTTGATATAATTTGGAAACGTGATGTCGGCCTCCACGCCGAGCAAAACCCGCGAGGGCAAGACGACATTGTACCCGACGTGCACGCCACCATTGATGCCGTTGTAGGAATGGGAGAGTGTCGATGGCAGCGGATTGAACAGCGTCGCGCTGGAGTGCCCCCAGCCGTACCCCATATGGGCGCCGATATAAGGGCCGGTCCAGTCGAAGTATGTTTCAACGCGCGGCGCCTTGACCGGCGTGGCAGACACGTCGGCCGCCTGAGCGGCATCGAGCGACAGCGCCCCGAGCACGATCCCGGCGAACAGGCTTTTCAAGCTATTCGCGCCGCGACGCGTCTCGATGATGACGTTTTGGCCTCGCAGCGTCATAAAATGCCGCCATTCCTAGTCGTAAAAGTTACTTGCGAATGACTATCAAATACTTGTTGCGAACCACTTGCAACAAAATTCTTGCGAATGGATAGCAACAAGTTGCTGCTTTGGGACCGGCCAGCCATCGCATTGCGGCAGTCGCGTAACGTCGCTCGTCTGAAATTAGTGGTCGCCTCCGGCCTGGGAAAAGCTGGTCATGGAGACGGCGCGGAGGAGCGTCTCAAATCCAAGGCTTCTCATACCGCCGCCGGCGACACCAAACTACGAGCGCGCCAAAGTGCAGACTGACATGCGCTTCGGCTGTGTGCTAGCGGATGCCGGTTACGGCCTCAGCGCGCCCTCCCGTCAGGGGCTCACGACACGCGGCCTTGCCCTAGGCCGTTGGTACTTCAATTCAACCACTCAAGTCGCTTGTCTCGATCCTCAATGTCCGGCTGGTCAACAGGAAGGATGCTGCCTCCGGCGATGGCATGACCCAGTTCGGCCGAGCGCTGCATGTGCTGAACATTGACATCATTTGTGCCAACTCCTCAACCCAGGGCCGCGTGGAACGGGCCCATAGCACGTTGCAGGATCGGCTGGTGAAGGAGATGCGGTTGTGCGGCATCGATACCATCCTGGTCGGCAATGCATTCCTGGAGACGTACAACGCGGGCGCTTCGACAATCGCGATATCCATCGTCCGTCGCGGCGCATGACGATCTCGACGATGTCTTCGCCTGGAAGGAAGAGCGCTCGGTCTCGATGAACCTGACGCTGCAGTACGACCAGATGCTGTTTATGCTCGAGCCCACCGGGATCGCGCGGTCGCGGGCGCGCAAGCGGGGTCACCGTGATCGACTATCCCGACGGGCGGCTGGCGATCCGGCACAACGGCGTCGATTTGCAGTACCGCACTTTCGATAAGCGTCCGCAGGTCAACCAGGCTGCGATTGTCGAGAACAACCGCTTGGGCCCGATCCTCGCCTACGTTGCTGAACAGCAGAAGCAGCTCGACATGTCCCGCTGGGCCAAGGCGCCGCGCCGGCGCGGCCAGAAGAACCACATATTTAAGGTCGGCTAGAGCCGACGGATCACCCGGCGCGAAAAACTCAACCCCAACCATAGAAAGGCGGCTCTCCCGACCGAGTGACATTTCTAACCGGCGCAAATCGTGACTTCCCTAAATGTCGGCGACAGCATCCGGTTGGGCCAACGATCATTGAGCTAGCATTGTGGACGACCACATCATGAATTTCAGATTGCCAATAACCGTGAATAGACCTGGCATCTCATGAAACTCCCTGCGCGATGGATGAAAGATGACAAAGTTATATATTCGCGCTCTTGAGGCAAGCTGCGTTACCAGCTGAACGCATCTTGCCTGCCAAGCGGAACACCTAACATGTGCTAGATCCGCCTTAAGAGGTACCCGTTGACGCGTGATGCCGATGGCGTGGTTCTGGATTTTGTCCGGAGATGCGCTTTTTCATTTGGCGAAGCTCCATAAACAGGGAGCACTCGTCGTGAGCCAGCTATCTATCGTAGACCAATCACTTAGAGCCGCCTGAGATCGATGTATTGATCGGCGAGCTATCTGCTAATGTCGACGATTCGGCCGACGCAGTGCCGCCGGTTATCCCCGGCCCTGCTGTTACTCAGCCTGGCGACGTTTGGCGCATCGGCAATGCAGTGACTCGACGCAGGCCGCAACCTTCCAAGCTCTTCTTGGCGGCGAACAGCGGCAAAGATTAAAACGAAAAGGACACCCCGTTTCCGAGGTGCCCTCTCGTTAGAACAACCGAGACAGTACGGCTATCGTCGAGGCCAAAGTTGGGTGCAAGGAGCCCCTAAGCCAAGACGGTAGGTCGTACCGGGATGGCTGACTGGCTTCGAGACAGAGAAAGACATCCAGGGCAGCGTCATCGCAAGTTACGCTCACCAACACAATGATGCGTTCATCAATATGAATGGATGTTCAAGGACTGATCGCAAATTTAATGTGACGCGCTGGAACGGAGAGCTTCTGCGGCAATTAGGATTTTACATGCTTATCAATGGAGTGAGGAAATGAAAAAGTTAGCTATTTTGCCGTCGGTGCAGCTGCACTGTTCGGCGGTTCCGCCGCAAACGCAGCAGACAACTCAGTGACGGCGCAGGCTGCAGCCCATACTGCGCAGATTGCCGAGTTCAGTTCGCAGCATCGGCGTCATCGTCATCACTCACGCCACAGACACGTTCGCCCCCACGGTGGGAGCTATGGCTACTATGCTCCGCAGGCTTACTATGCCCCACAGCCTTACTACTACGGCGGTGGACCCAGCATCGGATTTGGCTTCGGAGGCGGACATCACGGTGGTCATCACGGTGGACACCACAGCGGCCACCACTGACAACTGGAGAAGCAAAGCCCGCAGAAGTGCGGGCTTTTTCGTGCAGGTCCATTGAGCAATATGAACAGTCATTCAAGTACCCGTCCTCGAATTAACGCCGCATGTCGGAACATTCGAAGTGATCGACGATTGTCTCATACACATATAGGAGTTGATTGTATGAAAAGTTTTGCTATCGCAATGGCCCTCGGTGCAGCTATGCTGCTTGGAGGCTCCGCGGCAAACGCCGCAGACAATTCGGTAAAGGCGAATGCCTCAACGGACGTGACGCAGTCCACTGACTTTAGTTCACGCGATCGGCACGGGCGTAATTACCGTGTCCAGCGTATTGTACGTCCGAACCATTCTTACCGCAGTAGCTCTGGCCACGCGCCCCGTTATGGCAATAGACGAGGTCACGGTGGAGGCGGTCCGAGCGTTACCATCGGGGTTGGCGGCGGTGCACACAGCGGTGGTGGTGGACACCGGTAAAAGAATAAAAGCCCGCAGCAATGCGGGCTTTTTTCATGCTGCACACGATGCATTTTGCGACGTGTCAGCCGCGCTGATTTTGCTATCGCGTAGGCCATCCGTCATATTCTTCGATAGCGATCATTAAGCCCCCAAGGCGGCGTTCGTCCGTAACACCCGGGCGATGTGAGTCACGTTGCGTTTTTAACAGGGCGCCACAGAGTGCATACGTTGGAATCAGCGGTGCTCTGAGCGTTACCACAGCGTACCGGAACACGCTCCGACCAAAATCTTGGAGAACATGGTTTCGTGCGCCGCGTCGCGTCCAAGGACGATGCGCGAGTCGTCCTAATGTCGCTCACCGACACGACCCACAAGAAAATTGCGAATCTGTTTTCCCGGCAGGCGGTCGCTGATAACCTCGTTCTCCGATCAGACACTCCGGGAGCTCACCGACAAGCTCTCGACGCTCAAAGGGCGCCTCGCAAAGACCACGCGGGTGATCGCCGCAGATATTTGACGGTCACGAATTCGCCGCCGCATGGCCTGTGCCAAGGCTTCCATTTGCGGTTACGGATTGCGGCACCACATCTGCAACCTATGACACAGTTCTATCCGCTCTTGATGACGCAACCTCTCAAGCGTCTTAGCAGGAGCCATCGCGGCCATTCGCGTTTCATCCGTTCGAGCGTTGCGCGTTGAAGAAGCTCGGGTGCTAACTCTTCCGTCCGCTTATCCGAGGTTAATCATCACGCTGTCTCAATGTTGCCCGTAAAATTGCGCAGATTAAGCAGGTGAAGCGCTCGGCAAAGAGGTCCGACCGGGGTCGCTTAAAACACAAACGCTGGATTATCCTTTAAGGCCGTTAGCTTGGTTCCATAACCGCTCATTACGCGAATCCGGATTGTAGACGCCAGATAGAGAAGTCACTGTTGGCCCAGATAGAGATGTCACTCTCCACGGTTTCAGTTGGGGAGCATTGGGCCGATGACGGTGATTGCGATGAGCCGGACGGAGATCGACCGGATGAGCGTGTTGCAGGATCTGGCGGCGAACAGGATCAAGGTTGCGGATGCTGCGGCGTTGATGGGACTTGGCCGACGTCAGGTATTCCGGCTGGCGAAGGCCTACGGCCAGCATGGCCCGGAGGCCCTGGTCTCCCGCCGCCGCGGCCGGCTGGCGGCGACATCACCTTCGCTCAATAATTGCTTGCTTTACTGGACAGTGAAAGACTCGACCTGAATGGTCATCGACTACCAAGTACGAGCGCTGACGCTTATCGATATCGCGATAGTTCTTTTCATACCATTGGATTGAGGCCTCGGCGCGCGCCTGCATCCGAGGCGACCAAAGCAGTGCATTCCTCTTCGCCCACCTCCAAGCAGCTCTCTCGCGGACTAATACACTAAGACTGCTTTGATGTGGTCCTAACTGATGGCCTAGTTCATGTAGCGCGACCGCGTAACTCAACACCGATCTAATAGGTGCGATATAAATTTCTTCGCTTACTCGTATTGAGTACGAACGGCTCAGCCTGTTCAAACTACAATGAATAACGATCTGATTTTCATCAGCAATCAACTGGACGTGTTTATCCATTTCACTAACGGACAAAGACATGTGAACCGACCTTTTTGAGTGCTCATTCGCTCACCGTCCAAATGCCACCAAGGCCGGCCCGTGACTTTGAAGCGAAGGCCAAGCTACCGCTTTTTTCGCCCTTTTCGAAGCGTAGCTGGCGGCTTTTCGTTTGCTTTGGGGACGGCCAAAAGCTCGGCGACGGGTACGTCCAAGGCCGCCGCCAATCTTTCTAAGGTCTCGGCGGTCGGATTTTCGATCCCCCGCTCGATTCGCCGACATAGGATCTGTCCACGCCGGCATCGACCGCCAGCGCCTCCTGCGACAGGCCATATCTAACCCGCAGTTTCCGGACATTCCAGGCCACGAGCGCTGTCGCTTTCATAAGCGAAACAAACGACTTGGCGGCCCATTAAAACACGCACTATAATGTCCCTATTACAGATTTGGGGCAGTTGTGCGCATCCGCATTCATCGTGGGACGAAAGAGATCGGCGGGACCTGTGTCGAGCTGGAAGCCGACGGTGGTCGGATCCTGCTGGATCTGGGGTTGCCTCTGGACGGTGATGCGGACGAGGTCAGCATACATCCCTCGGTGGACGGCCTAGCAGGCGGCGGGGACTTGCTGGCTCTGATCCTGTCCCATGGTCACGTCGACCATTGGGGGCTGGCCCATCTCGCCGGACCTGATCTGCCCGTTGCGCTAGGCGCTGCAACTCACCGCATTCTAAAGGCCGCCGCCCCGTTTGTGCCCAGACCATATGTGCCTGCGCGGCCAATCGAGTTCTCATCTGGCGCGATGATGCAGTTTGGTCCGTTTCGGGTCACGCCGCATCTGGTCGATCATTCCGCCTATGATGCTTATGCCCTGGAGGTGGAAGCCGGTGGCAGACGCCTGTTCTATTCTGGCGATATCCGGGCGCATGGTCGTAAGGCCGCGCTGTTCGAACGTCTCGTGGCGCACCCTCCACGATCCATCGACGTGATGCTGATGGAAGGCTCGAGCTTCGGACGCCTGAGCCCCGATCACGTCTTCCCGACCGAGATAGAAGTAGAGCAGCGTCTGGTTGATCTGCTCCAGGCGACGGATGGCCTAGCGCTGGTCGCAGCGTCGGCACAAAGCATTGATCGCATGGTCAGCCTGTATCGGGCCTGCAAGCGTACCGGCAGAACGCTGATCATTGATCTTTATGCCGCCGAGATTCTTCGCGCGACGGGGAACAGCAATATCCCACAGTCCGACTGGCCGAATGTGGCGGTCTACGTGCCGCAGTATCAGCGAATCCAGATCAAGCGCAGCGGCCGCTTCGACCTACTCGATCCTCACAAGACCAACCGTGTTTTCGTGGAACGACTTGAGGATCTAGCGCCCCGGGCCGCAATGCTCTTCCGACCAGCAATGCTGCGCGATCTTGATCATGCCGGCTGCCTGTCCGGCGCACGCGCCATCTGGTCGCAATGGATGGCTATCTCAAACAGGAACGCGGTGTCGCCCTCCTCGCCGAGCTTCACGCACGCGGTATCCCGCTCGACCACGCCCATACCTCCGGCCACGCCAGCATTCCTGACCTGAAGCGCCTCGCGGAGGCGATCCAACCGAAGATGCTGGTGCCGATCCATACCTATGAGCCGGGGCAGTTTCCGGCACATTTCCAGGCCGTCAGTCTCAAGAATGATGGCGAGTGGTGGGATGGCGCGACATGATCATCCAGCAGGCGCTCTCAAGCCATGGCGTGAGTGAGGCTTTCCTCGATGCGCTCGACAATCTCGCGCGAAAGCCATCTTGGTGGCGCGATGTGCTTTTACGCGACGATGTATTCATCGCGGTGCGAGCGAATTCGCTCAACGTCTATCACCGGGGCGCTTCGATCTTCCGGATCGACGATGCAGGAGCCGGCCGAGTTATTCCCTGGACCCACACCAAATACCTGATCCGCCAGCAACAGGTGCTGGCTCAACTTCAGGACAACGGACACTTCGAGCCGTCTGATATCGGTTGGACGCAGTATAGCGGTCCCTCCACGCTGTCCGACATGATCCGCTCGGCCACCGATCTCGCCGGAGCGGAAAAGAGCGGATTGCATCCGCTGATCGTTGGAAGCTCAAAAGTCATCGACGTCGAACTATCGCTGCTGCGGGCAAGCTCTTCCGTTGATGAAAGCCTGCCAGATGCTGATGTCCATTCGGCAGGCGCCACGTCGGTTGACCGGTCTCAGGACCGGCTGGATGTCGTCACCGTCGAGAACCGCGGCGGCAAGCCTTTCATCGTTTTTCATGAAGCTAAGCATTTCAGCAATCCTGCCTTGAGAGCCAAAGGCGAGCCTGCCGTTCTGGCTCAGATCGTGCGCTACCAGGCAACGCTCAGGCAGCATGATGCAACACTGCGACAGCGCTACGTCGCTGTTTGCCAAGCGCTGGTCCGCCTCCACACCATGCGAACTGCAGTACGCGCAGCCGTCCCGGTGACTGAACCGCTGCAAGCGCCTGATCCTCTCATCGCCGCCATCGCCGCAGGTGAGGTCCAGGCCGAGATTGACCCTGATCCCCGGCTGATTGTGTTCGGTTTCGATGGCGATCAGCGCGATGGGCGCTGGGAACGGGACGCCAAACGCCTTCGGGAGCACCAGCCAGCTCTTAAAATCAAAGCGATCGGAAACACCCGGTCGGCGCGTGAATTCTTCTGATGTCGCAGTGCCCGCGCCCCGAAATGCGGCTTTCGGGAGACACTCGGCCTTTCTTTGCAAAACCCCGCAATTTCTCGGGGCCTCATTTGAATCTAGGGGGCACGGGCAGTCCGTGCCGTTAATCAGGGATTCTGCATGAAGGTTATTGCCTATTACCGCGTCCGACCGAACGAGCCCGCGCACTCTGATATTGCACTGCAAGAACAACGTGAAGCCGTCAAAACTTGGATCGAAGGCCATAGGGCGGCTGTCCAGACCGAATACGTCGAGCCCGAGACTGACGGCTTCTCGCGCCCGCAATTGCGGCAAGCCATGGAGGACTGCAAACAGTCCGGCGCCACGCTGCTGATCGCGCGTACAGAAGCTATCGGCAGCGGTGCAGAGTTTTGTCCGCGGATTTCGAGTATTCCGGTGGCCTTCGCGCCGGAGCCATCGCGCGAGCGCGGCTATGTCAGCCTTGCGCCGGAGAAAGCGCCGCCAGACCTTACCCTGTATTTTCCGGACTTCCGCAGCCTGAAGAACATGCCGGTTTATCTGTGCAATGGTACGGATGCGGCCATTCGTATCATCACGGTCAGGACGATCAGCCTGACTTCGAAATTCACAACGCCAAATCCGACCATCGCTGACAAGACTGGCTCTCCCTCCGAACAGCCCCTGTCGACGACACCGACCACATTTTCGCTCGACCGGCTGGATGCGCGACATGCCGCTGTGATCGATCGCTACGACCCGATGTTTGACAGCGATTTCGTCACCACCTTCGAGATCACGTTCCTTGACCAGCAGGAACAGACGCAACGGCTGACAGCGTTCCTCAATGCCGCACCTCTGCCCTCGGCGTACATCGCCCTGAAGAAATAGCCGCTGGCCCGACAACGTCTCGACGCACGCCCTTCAACGGCGACGGCGAACGATGCTGCATGCCCATCACCTGATGACCTCAAGCCACACCAAGGAAGCCCCCAATGACAAAGTCATTTTCAAAATCAAACCTTATGACCGGTATCGCCTTCGCGGCCCTGTTCGGAGTCGTCATCGTGACGCTGCGACTGGCGACAGGAGGATATGGTGGCCCCAGCAGCATTCCCGAATGCAACAGCAACACCACCCGCGACATGTTGCAGGATGCCTTCAAGGATTCTCCCCAAGCCACTCTGGGACTGAAACTGCTTAAAATCGGGGACATCGGAGTTGTCGGGAAAGACTTGCTCGACGAAAACGAAAAAGTTCGCCACCGCGTTTGCGTCGCCGACATCTTCACGAACCGCGGACGGAAGCCGGTATTTTTCAACATGTCCTGGGCTGACGCCCAAAAATCCCAAGTCTATCTTGAAGCACCGATGTTGCCGTTCTGACCACGATTAGGAGGGCTCACAACCTGAGCGACTATCTTGGATGATTGTCTTGGCCCATCATCCACATGGTCGCCCGGCCCACGTGATCAATGGGGCCTATTTCTAGCAAAGCCGCTCCAGCACTTGCTACCATCGGCGCATGGGTTTACCGCGCGGGCGTAACGGATTATCTCCTTTTGCAACAGGCCAAGGTCGCCGGGAAAACACGCGCTCGATGCGCGCTTCCCTGCCGCCGGCACCCATCACCACGGGATTGACCATGGGACTTTCAGCGATCCAGGCCAGATACTGCGTCAACGCATCGACCTGATCGTTGTGCTTGGCAAACGGGAACCGCATCAGTTCGCTTTCGAACTCGACAGTCCAGGGCTGATTCTTTTTGATCAGGACCCGATGTTGAGCGAACATATGGAGCTGACTTTCAAGCCGCTCCTCTTTACCACGCCCGCCGGTCGGCCGCAGTTCAACCTGATGGCCGCGTTCGGACAGCATGCTCGCAAGGCCGGTCCCAGAACTAGCGTCTTCGATCAGGATTTTTGACGGTTTATAGGCTGTGATCAGGCCGAGAGCAGCGTCACGCATCTCAACCGGTTCAAGACGTGCGCGCAATACGTCGATGACGTAGTGGCGCCGGGTGTCGCGAGCGATCACCAGGCAGACAGTATAGCTATTGCCAGAACCTGTCTTGACCGCCGTATCCCAACTGAGGGTGATCTGCCGTGCGTCCGGCGGCAAGTCATCAAAATGCTTGATCTGGCCTGGTCGGATCAATTCTCCCACGGCCGCTGACGGGTTCTGCTGATACTGAGCGGCGAAGATCGATTCACCAACCTCTTCCCGCTTCCGATTGATGATTGCTTCCGGCCACCGATTGACCAGCAGCGGTTCACTGGCCTTTCGGTGCCAGGTTGAATTACCGAGGGCATAGGACGCCGCTTCCTCAGCCACCAGGGGCAGACAGACGTGCTTCCAGCCGCCATTCTGCAGCAGATTACCGGACAGGTCGTCCTCATGCATGCGTTGACCAACCACGATCATGACCCCATTGATCTGATCGTCGAGACGTGACGCGATCATGTTGTCGAAGTTCTCGTTGACGTTTGTCCGCTCTTTTTCCGATTTGACGTGGTGGGCCGAGATGGGATCATCGATGATGATGACGTCGAAGCCGCGGCCGGTGATGCCGGTCTCAAACGAAGCGGCATAGCGGCCACCGCCGTCCGTCGTGACGAAGTCCATGGCTTTGCGACCATTGTCGCGCAGTCGTACGCCTGGAAAAGCACGCTGGTAAAATTCCGAGCTGATCAACTGCAGCGTTTTCGACGCCAGATCTGAAGCCAAGGCCTGACTGTGCGAGATCACGGCGATGCGCTGTTTCGGATCGCGACCTAGAAGCCAGGCGACGAACACGATTGACGTCAGAACGGACTTCAGGTGGCGCGGCGGCAGGTTGATGATGAGACGCGTTTCCCGGCCCTCGACTACGCCGGTCAGTTCGCTGATCAGGTATTCCAGATAGGGCGCGACTTCGAGGCCCCACCGATTGTCCACAACAGGAAATGCGCCCTCGAGAAACGCCTGAAGGTCGGTCTTCATGACCGCGCGGTAGATTTGAAGATCGGAAGGCATGGTTATTTACTCTAAGAAGTGAGTGGCCGGTGCGGATCGGCACCGGCCGAAATGATCCACATCTCCTATTCGGCCAGACGCCGCGCGAGAAAGCGCTCGAGGATCGCTTGGTCATCGGCTGTCAACGCCGGCACCCGCTCTGCCACAGCTTCAGGCTCGAATAGCTTGCCGACCAGCGTCAAGACAACGTTGGCAGCGCGGGCGTCACCCTTCAGTGCTTTGGCGACAAGCGCCTTCAGCATGGCGCGCTGCTTGGAGACCTTGAGGCTGCGCTCGCCTTCCCGAATCCGGATCTTTTCAGAAAGCTCGCTGCGCAGATCCGTCTTCAGATTGACGCTGCCCTTAGGGCGCCCGTTCAGATTACCAGATTGCCCCGGCTTGAAGCGGGTTTTGGCCGGCGGCTTGCGGTAGCCGACCTTCTCTTCCTCCTGCTCAGACATCGCCCGCCTCCGTCGTGTCGGTGCCCGTAGCGGCGGCGTACAGATTCGCACCGACCACGCTGCCGATGGCAGGCTGCTCAGCCGACGCCTCTACAACCGCACCATCTGTCGATGCCGGATCCGCGGTAGCCGCCGAGACAATGCGCTCATAGATCGCATCAAACGTCTCGCCACTAGCGGCGTGAACAGCGTCCTTACCGGTACGCTTTTGCCAGCGGCGGATTGCGGCATCGACATAGCCTGGATCGAGCTCAACGCCGACGCAGACGCGACCGGTTTCTTCCGCCGCGATCAAGGTCGACCCCGATCCCAGAAAGACATCGAGAACGACGTCGCCACGACGGGTCACGTCGCGCAGGGCGTCGGCGATCATCGCGACCGGCTTGACAGTCGGATGAACAGCCAAAAGGTTCATGCGATCCTTACCGAAGGCGTTGACGCCACGGTACTGCCAGACGTTCGAGCGGGTGCGGCCGCCCGCACCAAGACCAAAGTTGTTCTGATGCGGCCCCTCCCCATGCTTGAACACGTAGATCAGCTCGTGCTGGCTGCGGTAGAACGACCCCATGCCGGCGTTGCTTTTGACCCAGACGCAGAGGTTTTTCTGCTCCAGACCGTTCTGGGCGGCGGCTTCGCAAAGCTCACCGCCATGGCGCCAGTCCATAGCGATAAATGCGATAGCGCCATCGACAACGACCGATTTGAATGCAGCCACGGTCGCGCTCAGGAAGGCGACGAATTGCTCGCGCGACATCTCGCCGACGCCCATGGCGAACTCGCGATGACGCGTCTTGCCGAGGCCCGATACAAAGCCGTCGATCTTCACGTTGTAAGGCGGGTCGGTGAACACACAGGCGGCTGTTTTGGTGCCTACAAGGTCACGGATAAAAGCTGCGTCGCGAGCATCGCCACAACCGATCAGGTGCTCACCGAGGCGGAAAACATCGCCAGGCTTTGCAGCCGACGGTCCAGCCGCCGGCGCAAGTTCATCGAGCGCTTCTTCCTCAATGGTGTTGGCGGTCGGCGTATCGATCGACAAAGCCATGTCGATCTCCACCGTTTCGAACCCGCTCAGGTCGAGATCGAAGCCCACGCTGATTAGGTATTCGAACTCGCCGCGCAGCTTTGCGTCGTCCCAGACAGCTTCCTGGGCGACCCGGTTGAGGGCCAAACGGAGGGCGCGCACTTCCGCCTCGGAACGGTTCTCCAGCTGCACCACGGCGATTTCGTCATGGCCAAGGTCGACAAGCGCGTCGAACACGGCATGACCATCGATCAGCGTGCCTGTCGCCGCGTCCAGCGGAAGCGGCACAACTTGGCCAAACTGCCGCAGGATGGCTTTCAGCTTACGACGCTGCGCGGCGCTATGCTGACGCGCAGCGTGGGGCGACGGCTTGATAGCCGTCGCGTTGAGATAAACAATCTCAAGTGAGTTCTTGTTGCTCATACCGCACCCCTTAAATTTTAAGCGGGGTGTGGTCATCTGCGTCCGAAGCCACAGAAGACGAACCGCGGTCCGGCAGCTCACCGATACCGGTAATCATGACCGGCAACAGTTCGCGCACAAGTTCCTCAACATCCAGCTCCGCGCTCCGGTCGAGGGATGCCAACAAAGATGCCAGCGCCGCATTGAAGCCTTCCGCTTGGCGATTGATGACCTCAGCGCAAACAAGCAGGCGGCCGACAGCACGAACAACTGCACGAGACGTTTCCGTGACCTGAAATACCTTCACGAAATCGTAACGCGCGGCCTTCAGCGCAAGATACGAAACCGTGTCGGAAAGAAGCTGATAGTCTGGACCGATGATCAGCGGGCGCGGCTGACCATATTTGCGGATCACTTGCATCGCCCCACGCAGCGCCGCGACGTTCTTGCGACGCAACCGCGAAGGGGAGACTTGAATGCGGGAAAAAGGGACGATCTTCGTATTCAATTTTTGAAGCATAATGGGGCTCCGGATAACGGGGAGCACCGGCAAACGACGCGCATACAGCACAAATGCACGTTCTGGTAGTTATTCGCCTGTGCTGCCCAAGATGATGAGCTGCACTAGGGGAAAAATATTAGGTCCGTAACAGATAGGCCCTGCTCCCCGAGCGTTTGCTAAGTCGGGTACAGTGGAACAGGATGGGCTGTTGGGGAGCAGAACCAGCGGAGTGAAAGCCTGATCCAACGGCTTCCAGCAAAAACCGCCCTATCACACCGGGCACCCGGCCAAGCCAGATATCCAGCCTTCAATCTGCTTAAAGATAGGCGGCCGCTCAGGCCGCTTCCGTTGGTTCCGATTCAAATCAGAACGACGAGGAAGGTTCCCGCGTTGCTTCCTTATATAGAGTCTAAGCGCAGATTTATCGATAGTTCACTGACAAACAGATGTCCTCAGGCCACCTCTAGTTCCAAGCGCGCTTCTTTCTTGGTTTTGGCTTCCGACACCTTAATGCGAACTTTCTCACCTAAAGCGTTCAAATAGGAAAACAGCCGGTCATAGGTATATCCGCTGAACTGCCCTCTCAGGAGCTTTGAGACATCAGGCTGTGCCAGACCAAGACGAGTGGCCGCCTGGGCCTGTGTCAGGCCCTTGGCTCGAATAATATCCCCGATAGCGATCACAAGATCCGCCTTGACCGAATGAGCCTCAGCGTTCGGCAGCCCAATATCAGCAAATACGTTACCGATGCTTTTTACGACCTTTGCTCTTCTTTTCGTCGTCTTCTTTTTTTCTACTAGCATAAGCCTGCTCCGCCATTTTTAGACGCTGCTGGATTTTCTTGATCTCGAATTCTGGCGTCTTGATGCCGCTCTTCGACTTCTTCTGAAACGCGTGAAGAACGTAGATCACGCCTTTCATCTTAACGGTATAGACACCTCGGTAGGTGTTGCCATCGAAGTCTTCAACGATTTCCAGAACACCTGCTCCGCCGAAACCCTTCAGCGGCTTTGCATCGATGTGCTTGCCGCCCTTCTGGGCAGTACGCAACGCAAAACCCATGGCCTCCTTTACCTTCCTTGGGAAGGCAGACAGGTCCTCCTTGGAGGATCCAACCCATTCGACCGGAGTATCGCCGTCACTCATTTGAATATAGTTTTTATACTATAATTGATCAAAGTCAACCGGGCATGACGCCCTGGCACAACTCGCAGGGTCGCAATCATGTCGAAGCCTGCGTGCGCCGTATTCTCCTGACATTGCAGATCCCTCAGCATCACAAGATGCTCCGCGTCCTGCCAATAAAGCCACAAGATTGCTCACAATCCGCTCGACTTCGGCGGCGAACGGAGCGTGTGTGGTGGCACGCAACAAGGAGAACCCTGATGACCGATGCCGCCGCAAATAACGTGGTTGCCACACTCGTAACGGAAGTCCGCGGCAAGCTGGAAGAAGCGTTAAGTATCGCGAAAGCTGCCGAGAGCTGCGCTCGCGATGGCAGCGTGGATCGCGCGGTGCAAATCCTGATGGATTTCGAAGGCTTGGTGCATGAGGCACGGGATCTGTTCAAGGCAGCGCTGACGATCAAGCGCAACCTGTTTGCTGAGACCGCATAATTAGCATCCTTCCCTAACTGGGAGACCTCCCCCGCCCTCGCATTGCGACCGGCGGGTCGGGTCAGTGGCAACACCCGATGTTGCCGTTGCCCCACAGGAGATCCCATGAACATCCGCACCAAAGTCGCTGCCGGCGAAGCAAGTGCAGCGCGCAAGCCCACCGCCAAGGCACGACAACCATCGAAAGTGGTAAAAACAACTCGTTTAGCCAAAGCAGCGCGCTCCCGTGTTCGAGGCGTCGCTGAACAGTCCACCGCACGCTCCGTCGAAACTGCCTCTCAGTCGAAGTCAGCCAAAGGACCTTCTCTCCACCCCGCAGTGGCCAAGCCCGCACGCGACTCTTCAAAGCAAGCCACTGTGCTCACTATGCTGCGCCAGCCAAAAGGCACCACCATTGCCGCCATCATGAAGGCGACCGACTGGCAGCAACACTCGGTACGTGGCTTCTTCGCCGGGGTCGTCCGCAAACGACTGGGTCTGAATCTGGTGTCAGACAAATCCGGCAGCGAACGATCGTACCGGATCGCCGACGGCAGGCCATCCCAGAAGATATGAGCGACATATCCAGGAAGGGTGAAGCGGAACTTGAGGCAGAGATCGAACAGATCCGATCTCTGCCGGTCGATCAGCTTCGGGTGCTGTGGCGGCAGACATTCAAATCGCCGCCGCCGTCTGCATTCGCCAAGGACATGTTGGGACGGATGATCTGCTACCATGTGCAAGAGAAGGCGCTCGGCGGCTTAAGCCGGGCGTCGCAGCGAGTTTTGAACGACATCGGACGGGGTAAATCCGCGGTCGAAACAGCGCAACGACGCTTGAAACCTGGCACCGTTCTGGTTCGAGAATACCAAGGCGAGCGGCATTCAGTGGTCGTGTCACCGGACGGATTCGTCTGGAGGGACGAAACCTATGCCAGTCTCTCGAGCATCGCGCGTCTGATTACCGGCACCAATTGGAATGGCCCAAAATTCTTTGGTCTGAGGTTGAGCATCGACAAATCAGACAACACAGAAACGGTCGCGCTTAGCCGCCCTCGTCGCGGCAAAAGGAGCGCACTATGACGCCTCAATCGCAAAAACGGCAGCGCTGTGCGATCTACACCCGCAAATCCACCGAACATAACCTCGACCTTGAGTTCAACTCACTCGATGCGCAGCGGGAAGCCTGCGAGGCCTATATCAAGAGCCAGGCTCATGAGGGCTGGCGGCTCGTTCCCGATCATTTTGACGATGGCGGGCTCTCGGGCGCATCCCTCAACCGGCCGTCGCTGCAACGATTGCTCGACGACGTGCGGGACGGCAAGATCGACATCATCCTGGTCTATAAGGTCGATCGATTGACGCGCTCGCTTGCCGACTTCGCCAAGCTGGTCGAACTGTTCGATCAGCACGGTGTGTCCTTTGTCTCGATCACCCAGTCGTTCAACACCACAAGCAGCATGGGCCGCCTGACCCTTAATGTGCTGCTATCGTTTGCCCAGTTCGAACGAGAGGTCATTGGCGAACGGGTTCGAGACAAGATCGCGGCATCCAAACGAAAGGGCCTGTGGGTCGGGGGGCCTGTCCCGCTCGGCTATGCCACCGAGGACAAGAAGCTTGTTGTCGTTCCGGCGGAGGCGAAAATCGTACGCCTGATTTTTGCATTGTATCTTGAAGCCGATTCAATCGCGTCTCTTGCTGAAGTCCTCGGACACAAGGGAATCCGGACAAAAATCAGATCCCTTTCGAATGGAGAAAGCCGGGGTGGAGGTCCATTCGGCGTCGGCGCCCTCGCCCATTTGCTGCGTAATCGATTCTACATCGGCGAGATCGACTACCGCGGCGAGATCCACGCCGGAGAGCACGAAGCCATTCTGGATCGCAAGCTTTTCGACAAAGTTCAGGAAAAGCTGACGAAGAACACGGTCGATCGCGCAATGCGCCTCAAAGGTTCACCCGCGCTCCTGATGGGGCGTATCTTTGATGACATCGGCAATCGCATGACGCCGAGCCATTCAAACAAACGCGGCGTGCGATACCGGTATTATGTCTCGCACGCGTTAATCCAGGGACGCAAACGTGATGCGGGCTCCGTCAGCCGCGTTCCCGCAACCGAGATAGAACACCTCGTCCTCCAAGCGGTTCGGCAGAATTTATCCAGCCGCAATCCGGACGCTTCCCCGGATCAGGAAGCGATCATTGCGCAGATCGACAAAATAGTTGTGAGACGGGAGGTGCTTGAGATCAGACTTCTTGAGACCGAACCGACATCAACGAACATCATTCCAGGAACACGGAGAACAAAGGACTCGCCGTCAGCAGGCTCAAATACGATCTCAATCCCCTGGACCGCCAAAATATTCTCTGCGGTGAAAGGGATCGTTCACGCACCGGATCCGACCGGTCCTACATTGACGCCAGACACGCGTGACGCGCTCCTGAATGCGATTGCCAAGGCTCGGCAATGGGTCAGCGACATGACGTTGGGACGTGTGAAATCATTCGCAGACATCGCCACAAAAGAGAAAAAGGTTGAACGTCACATCCGCCTGCTTGCGCCGCTCGCGTTTGTCGCGCCCTCCATTGTGCAATCAATCATCGAAGGGACAGCGCCTGCCAGTCTCACTATCACCGAACTGGCAAAATCGTCCGTGCATTCATGGCGCCAACAACACCACCTGCTAAAGGTGAGTTCAAAACGTTGATGTACAATCTCGAGCACAACACGTTCAGTGAAGTTCGATATTCGACCACGAACGTGACCGCTAGGTCGAACTAAAAACTGGGTTCACTTCCAGCTGCTGCGCGGGCCAATCACCCCTGCAAATTGCTCACTCAGCACTTTGACTGCCGGCTTCGCCCTCAAATCGCTATTTCAAACCCGGTCTCTTCCGAAAACGAACCCGTCTCAGCGATCCAAGGCATCGAAATTCGGATATCAAAAATCGACGCCAGAGATTTATGGGTCAAACAGCCTCCAATGGGAGACCGACGCGGCCGAATCCGTCGCAGAGACCGTTCTGATGCCCGCTAACCCGCTGAAAAATAAAGCGCTCTTAGGCAGAGCCAGTTTCTATCCGAGAGACTGAACTGGCTGGCTGGTGACGCAGTGGTGATCGCACCCGTCTCAGCTTGAATTCCCTGCTAACAGGGAATTTTACAGGGAAATCTGCGATTTCCCTGCTCGAGCAGGCGACTCTTAAAGCTGAAACCGCTGTGCCGCAATGATTTTTGAGAATTCCCTAACCAAACTAACAGGGAATAAATCTTAGAGATCAGGGAATTCTACAGCGGGAACAGCGAATCCCCTCATGCCGCCGATCATCGGCACGGCGATGCGCTGCATGATCTCGGAGCGGGTGCCAGTGCTCCACATGATCGGCAGCAGCCCCGCCATGATGGCCACGACCGTCATCATTTTCGGTCGCACCCGTTCCACCGCGCCTTCCATGACGGCGGTGTAGAGATCGTGTTGGGTCATCTCGCGGCCCTCCGCATCACGCCGCGCTTTGATCTCAGCCAACGCCTGGTTGAGGTAGATCAGCATCACGACCCCGGTTTCGGCGGCGACGCCCGCCAGCGCGATGAAACCGACAACGACCGCCACCGACAAATTGAAGCCCAGCCATCACATGAGCCAGATTCCGCCGACCAGCGCGAATGACAGCGACAACATGACGATCATCGTATCCGTGACCGAGCGGAAGTTAAGGTACAGCAGAAGAAAAATGATCAGCAGCGTTACCGGCACCACCATCTTCAGGCGAGCGGTCGCGCGCTCGAGATATTCGAATTGCCCGCTCCACACCACATAGGATCCCGGCGGGAATTGGATGCTCGCGTTCACCGCCTGCTGGGCATCCGACACGTAGCCGCCAAGGTCGCGGTCGTGGATATCGACATAGATATAGACGGCCAATTGCCCGTTCTCGGTGCGGATCGATGTCGGGCCGCGCGACGGCGCAACCTTGGCGACCTCCCCGAGGGGTACCGCGCCGCCGGCCGGCATCGGCACCAGAACATCGTTGGCGATAGCCTGCGGACTGTCGCGCAAATCGCGCAAGTATCGCATGTTAACGCTAAAGCGTTGCCGTCCCTCCACCGTTGTGGTCACGGTCTGGCCGTCAAGCGCGGTCCCGATCACGTCGTGGACGTCCTGAATCATGATGCCGTAGCGCGCCAAAGCAGCCCGGTCTGGTGTGATATCGAGATAATATCCGCCTATCCGACGCTCGGCGTACGCCGACGATGTCCCAGGCACAGTCTTCAAAACCTGCTCAATCTGCTTGGCCAGCTTGTCGATCTCAGCCAGATCGGTGCCGATCACCTTGACTCCGACCGGCGTTCGGATGCCGGTCGACAGCATGTCGATGCACGCCTTGATCGGCATGGTCCAGGCGTTAGAGACGCCGGGGAATTGCAGCGCGCGATCCATCTCGGCGGTCAGGCTGTCGATGGTCACGCCGGGCCGCCATTCCTCCTTCGGCTTCAGATTGATAATTGTCTCGAACATTTCGGACGGCGCAGGATCGGTGGCGGTCAATGCGCGTCCAGCCTTTCCGTAAACTGACCGGCCCCCACCGAGTGGTCCGATTGGAATGTTAGTTTAGAGATTGCATTTTGACTATCTCCTTTGGTGCTGGCCAGACGTAGGCTTCTGGTGCCGGTGGTCGATATCCAAGCGATGAGTGTGAGTGCGCTGCTCCGATTGCACGCGCCCCCACGAGAGTGAAAGGCGCCAAATAATTTACCTGAGGCAAGGCCGCCGAAAGCCATACCGATAGAAGCAAAACCTGAATTACACCCACCCAAGCTCGCAAATTGCGGCACAGACACTACGCCAAAATCGCCTTCGCCGAATTCACCTGATTGCGCAGGGCGAACTTCTGGATCTTGCCGGTCGATGTCTTCGGGATGAAGCCGAATATCACGGATTTCGGTGATTTGAAGCCCGGCAACACGCCTTTGCAGTAAGCCAGAATTTCAGCTTCCGTGGCGCTCGCGCCGTCCTTCAACTCAACGAACGCGCAGGGCACCTCGCCCCATTTCGGATCAGGCTTGGCGACCACGGCGGCGAACAGCACCGCTGGATGCTTGTAAAGAACGTCCTCGACTTCGACGGACGAGATATTTTCACCGCCTGAAATGATGATGTCCTTGGAACGATCCTTGATGATCACGTAGCCGAACTCATCAAGGACACCGAGATCGCCGGTGTGAAACCACCCGCCTTCGAAGGCTTCTTTGGTCGCCGCCTCGTTCTTCAAATAACCTTTCATGACAATGTTGCCACGGAACATGACCTCGCCGATGGTTTCGCCATCGCGCGGCACCTCGCGCATCGTTTCTGGATCGAGCACCGTGACGGCTTCCTGAAGCGGATAGGGCACGCCCTGCCGGCGCTTCAGCTGGGCGCGCTGATCTGCCGGCAAATCATCCCAGCCGGGCTGTTCGGCGCAAACAGAGGCGGGGCCATAGACCTCTGTGAGACCGTAGACATGGGTCAGCTTGATGCCGATGCTCTCGGCGCCCTCAAGCACGGCTACCGGCGGCGCCGCGCCCGCAATCAGTCCTACGACGGGCTTCGCCGACTTGCCCTTGGGCGCGCCCGGCGCATTGATCAGCGTGTTGTAGACGATCGGCGCGCCGCACATGTGGGTCACGCCGTGGGCCTTGATCAGCTCGAAAATCTTGGCCGGATCGACCTTGCGCAAGCAGACGTTGATCCCGGCCGACGCGGCGATGGTCCACGGAAAGCACCAGCCGTTGCAATGAAACATCGGCAACGTCCAGAGATAGATCGGATGCGTACCGAGATTGCCCGCGAGGATGTTGCTGACGGCGTTGAGATAGGCGCCGCGATAATGCGTGACGACGCCCTTGGGATTGCCCGTTGTTCCGGACGTGTAGCCGAGCGCAATGGCGTCCCATTCGTCCTGCGGCTGATGCCAGGCGAAGTCCGGGTCGCCGGACGCAACTGCCGCCTCGTACTCGAGTTCGCCGATGCGCTTGCCGCCGGTAAATGCCGTGTCGTCGACATCGATCACCAGCGGCCTTGGACCCTTCATCAGACCGAGCGCATCTGAGATCACGCCGGTAAACTCGGGATCGACCAGAATGACCTTTGCGCCGCCATGGTCGAGCTGGAATGCGATGGACGCCGCATCGAGCCGGATATTGAGCGCGTTGAGGACTCCACCGGCCATGGGCACGGCGAAGTGAACCTCATTCATCGCCGGAATGTTCGGCAGCATGGCCGCGACGGTGTCGCCACGCTGGATGCCGCGCGCAGCAAGAAACGACGCGAAGCGCTTGCAGCGCTCATAGGTCTGCGCCCAGGTGAAGCTGCGATCCTCGTAGACCGTGCTAACGTGATCCGGATAGACGGCGGCGCTGCGAGCAAGGAAGCTAAGCGGCGACATCGGCACATAGTTGGCGGCATTCTTGTCCAGACCAGTGCTGTATTGGCCCTGATGGCCGCTCATAGCCTGACTCCCTGATTGTCCGACAGGTCGGACGCCCGAAACGGACGAGACCCGTACTCTATTTGTCTATACACGATGGTTTCGGTGATCATTCACAACGCCGAATGAGCCGAGCTATGGAAGGTTGAGGCCGTTCATGAACCATGTCGGCTATAGAGACCCTCGATCTCTGAAGCGTACTTCTTCTGAACATTGAAGCGACGAACCTTCATTGTCGCTGTGACTTCGTCATCGTCATGATCCAGTTCCTTCGTCAGCAGATGAAACTTCCGGATCTGCGATACTTGCGCAAGCTGCGCATTGGCAGTGTTGATCTCCGACTGGATCAGATCGCGCAAGCTTTCGTTTTCGGTGAGATTCTTGAAATTCGTATAGGCGATGCCTTTTTCCTCGGCCCACTTCCCGGCGAGATCATAGTCGATCTGGATCAGCGCTGAGACATACTTGCGCGCCTCACCAATAACGATGCACTCCTTGATGAACGGGCTGGACTTCACCGTGTTCTCGATTTCCGACGGACTCAGATTCTTTCCGCCCGCCGTAATCATGATATCCTTGAGCCTATCCACGATACGGAAATGGCCATCCTTGAATTCCGCGACATCTCCGGTGTGCAGCCATCCATCGCGGATCGACATGCGGGTCGCTTCTTCGTTGCGATAGTAACCTTCAAACACCGTATCGCCGCGAATGAGCAACTCGTTCGACTGTCCGAGCTTTGTGTCCATCCGATCAATGCCGCTGCCCACGGTCCCCACTCGCCGGTCCGACAGCACCTGCCCCAGCGCGATGCCCGAACTTTCCGTCAAACCGTAGACCTCGATCAGTGGCACGCCGATGGCGCGGAAGAAATGCACGATCGCAGGTGAGATCGGCGCGGCACCGGTCATGGCAATGCGGGTCTTTCGCAGCCCGATGAAGTTCTGCAGCGCGCGGAAGATCAGCCAGTACGACAGCGCAAACTTGAGCTTTTCAGACAACGTTCGGTCGGCCGCGTTCTTCTCCGCAAAGGGCTCGCAAGCAGCATAGGCCCGCTCGAACATCGCGCGCCGGATACTCCCCGCCTCCAGCAGCTTGATATGGATCGACGAATGCAGCTTTTCCCAGATGCGCGGCACACCGAGGAACATGCTCGGCGCAACCTCTCGCAGATCCTCCTGCACGGTCCGAATTGACTCTCCGAAGTTGACCAGCGAGGCCAGATACGTCGGGACCATCACTGTCGTCATCTGCTCGGCGACATGACACAGCGGCAAGTATGACAGAACGCTTGCGGATTGGTCGACAGCCAGCCGATCGGCGCAACCGATCGCCTGCGCCCGAATGTTCTTGTAGCTCAGCATCGCGCCCTTGGGCTTCCCGGTGGAGCCGGACGTGTAGATGATCAGTCCGATCTGCGAGAGTTGTTGCCGATCAACAATTCCATCGACCAAAGCTGCGTGGCCGGCTTCGAAATCGGCCCCCAGCGCTTCGAGCGCATCGAACGACATCACCTGATCGGGCGGATAGTCCCTGATGCCCTTGGTCTCAATGACGATGATCCGCCGCAACTTTGGCAGTTCATCGCGGCGCTCCAGAACCTTGTCGACCTGCTCCTGATCCTCGCAGACGATGACCTCGGATTCGGAATGCGCCAGCACATAAGCAACTTCGTTCGACGGGCTGGTCGGATAAACACCGACCGCGATCCCATCGACGATGTTTGCGCCAAGTTGCGCCAGCACCCATTCGATCCGGTTCTCGGACAGAATGGCGACGTGACCGCCCTCGTTGAGGCCGAGCGCGCGAAAGCCGAGGCCGACATGGCAAGCCCGCTGGTAATAGCGCTGCCAGGTCGAAGGATTCCAGATCCCGAACTCCTTTTGACGGATCGCCACGCGCTCCGGATAGCGGCGCGCGTTCTCGCGCAGCATTTGCGGCAGCGTCAGTTGGGGAAACCTGTCGCTCATTCGATCCTCGTTCACAATCCTAGGACAGCCAGCGCTTGCGGCGCTTGTAGTGTTTGATACCGCGAAAGCCCTTGGTCTCCGCGTTCGCCGCCCCAACGCCGAGATAAAATTCTCGAACGTCCTGATCGCGCAGAAGCTGCGCCGTGGGGCCGTCTGTTACGATCCTTCCCGACTCCATGATGTACCCGTAGGTCGAGACAGCGAAGGCGACGGCCGCATTCTGCTCGACCAAAAGCATCGAGACGCCCTGCTCGCGGTTGATGCGAGCGATGATCGTGAAAATTTCCTCCACCAGTTTCGGCGACAGGCCGAGCGACGGTTCATCGAGCAGCATGAGTTCTGGTTGAGCGATTAGCGCGCGGCCGATGGCCAGCATCTGTTGCTCGCCGCCGGATAGGTAACCGGCGCGCCCGGTTCGCCGCTCGAACAAACGCGGAAAATAAGTGTAGACGAGATCGAAAGGAGTCTTCGCGTCGCTGCGCCCTGACATTGCGTAGGTCGCCGCAGTAAGATTCTCCTCGACCGTCAGGTCTTCGAAAACTCGGCGTCCTTCCATCACATGAAACAGCCCACTCTGCACCAATTGATGCGGGGCGAGACGCGAGACGGCATCGCCCTTAAACAGGATCTCGCCGGTCGTGACGTTGCCGCCTTCCAGTTCAAGAAGATTGGAGACAGCTTTGAGCGTGGTCGATTTGCCAGCTCCGTTGGAGCCAAGCAACGCGACCACCGCTCCCTTGTCGATCTTCAGCGACAGGCCGCGGAGCACCTGGATCGTCTTGTTATAAACGACCTCGATATTATTTACTGAGAGAAGCGCATCCGCGTCCATTATCGTCACTTTGCAATCTTGATCCAGTCGGAGACCGGCTTCATGGTTTTGTTCGCGCCGTCGTACTGATAGACGCGACCGACAGGAATGGTGTTACCAGAGATCGAGATTGGTACGCCGATGATGCCGCCGGTATCGAAGTCCTTGATCGAATTCAACGCGGTCTTCATGTTGGTCGCGGTGAGATCCTTCTTGGCATCTAGTGTACGCTTTGCGGCTTCGACCATCAGCATCGCGGTGAGAAAACCCTGGGTATAGTATATCGTCTGATACTCGGGGCGGAGCTGCCGGATTTTGTCGAGTGTCGGCGACTTTCCTTCCGTGTCGAAATAATAGCGATATGGCATCACACCCATGTAGCCGTCGGCGACCGCAGCAGAATTGGCCCAGATGGAATTGTCCATCGACCAGAACGTGCCCATGAACTTGCTCTTAAGGCCCAGTTGCTTCATCTGCGTCATGAATTCCGGCAACGGCGCAAGAACATAGCCGTGAAAGATCGTGTAGTCGGGATCCGCCCGGCGCAGCTTTAAGACTTCGGTCGACACATCGACGCTGGTCGGCGGTGTTGCTATCTTACCGACAATTTTTAGACCCAATTCCGCCGCCCGCTTCTCTGTCGCCGCAATAGGATCCCGACCGAATTCGGTATCTGAGTTGACGAGAACAATTTTGGCGCCGGGCGTCGTTTTGGCGATATATTCCAAGAGAATACCGATCATTTGTGAATAATCGGGGCCAGGGATGAACTGATACGGAAAATTCTTCGTATCGTTCAACTCAGTCGCGAAAGATGTGCCGGCCATAAGGATATTGTCACGGCGATTGAGTTCGGCGTTGATGGTCTTGGAAAACCCCGTGGAATCGCCATAGTAGAGATTCACCTTCTCGCTGGCGGTGATGCGGTTGAACGCAGCGATGGATTTGTCGACCGCGTATCCAGTGTCTTCCGAAATATATTTAATCTTGCGCCCCCCGATGCCGCCAGCGTCGTTAGCGATCTTCACATAATCCTGAAACCCGACATTGATCGGAATACCTGCGAAGCCGAATGCGCCGGTCAGGGGCATCGATGCGCCGATGACAATATCATCGGCAGCGCGTGCCGACGTTTGGATTCCGAGAGCAAGACAGCCGGCGGCTGCATACGACATCAATTTCCGGCGCGTTGGAAAAATACTCATTATTTTCTCCCTACATACTACTTTTTGAACGGCCATAGATGGAAGAAGCGCCGTATGCGGCGCCAGGTCTCGGCGAGGCCCTGCGGTTCAAACAACAGAAACACAACGATGAGCAAGCCGAAAACGATTGTGCGAATTGGCGACAGCTGTGCTGTCGCGTTCGGAATGAAGGTCATGTATGAAACCAAGAGCTTGAGAAGCTCCGGGATCACGGTCATGAAGATCGCACCAAGGATGCCGCCAAGGATCGTGCCCATGCCGCCGACGATGACGGCGGCGAGGAAGAATATCGAATAGATCAACGGAAAGCTTTCCGGCGTAACCACGCGAAAGAAATAGGCCCACATCCCGCCAGCAATACCGGCGTAAAAGGACGAGAGCGCAAAGGAAAGCAGCTTGTATTTCAGCAGAGGAATTCCCAGCACTTCAGCGGAAATATCGCGGTCGCGGATCGCAATGAAGGCGCGGCCGATACGGGTCCGGAACAGGTTGGCTGCGGCGAACACCGATAGTGCGGTCAGTGGCACGAACAGCCAGTACAACTGGAACGGACGCACGAAATCGTATTCGAACAACCGCGCCGGCGGCATGCTGAGCCCCTGCGTACCTCCAAGGATCGACGGTCCGTTCGTGTATAGGAAATGCAGAATGAATGATGCCGCGATGGTCGCAATAGCCAGGTAAAGGCCTTTTACGCGAAGGCTTGGGACCCCGAAGATCGCGCCGACACCCGCGGCGACTACTCCAGCTGCAATCAAATTGAAGATAAAGGGCGTACCTACATGGATCTCGAGGATCGCGACCGTATAGGCTCCGACCGACATGAAGGCCGCTTGGCCCACGCTTATGAGTCCGGTATAGCCTGTGAGAATGTTGAGACCAGTTGTACCGACGATATGGATTGCGACGAGACACGCAAGATAAATCCAGTACTGGTCAGCCAAGAACGGAAACACCACCAGCCCTGCGAACAGCAACAGCAGCATCACGCGCTGCACATTGGTATCCAAAAACGACTCTGCCTGGGCATAAGTTTCGTGGGCGGCGCTTATACGCATCAGAGTCGCTCGATCTCGATTGTGCCAAACAATCCGTAGGGCCGGATCATCATGGCAATGATAAGAGTAACAAAAGTGACGAAGAGCTTGAATTCGCCGCCAAGATACGTACCGACGAGCGCTTCAATGACACCGATCGCCAGGCCAGCCACAAGCACCCCGGCAATCGAGTCGAGCCCGCCAACAATTACCGCGACGAGAACCGTTAATCCGAACACGCCCATGCTCGGCGAGATACCACCGACCGAGCCAATGAGGATCCCCGATACAGCCGTCGCCATCCCCGCGACAATCCACGAAATCGAGAACACCGCTGGAACGTTGATGCCGCATGAAAACGCTGCCCCCTGATCAGCAGCGGTGGCGCGCAGCGCCACGCCGCCGCGCCATTTGCGAAAGACCAAGAGAAAACCAGCTATGAGCAACGAAGCGACGACGAAGCATACCGCTATCTTCGGCGATACATAAGCATCGCCAATGAACACTGGTTTTGTCGGGAGGAAATTAGGCAGTGTTCTGGGATCTCCACCCCAGACGAGTTCAACAAAGCCAATCAACACCGAGCTCAAACCGACCGTCACCATAAACACCGAGATCGGACTTTCACCAAGCATCGGCCGTATGAGCGCCCGCTCCACCACGCCGCCAAGAACACCGCCACCGATCACGGTCAGTATAATCGCGAGCCACACAGGTAGGACCAGCGCGGTGGTCAGACCGAAGAAGAAATAGGCGCACAGCATCAACATCTCGCCGACAGCGAGATTGATCACCTTCGTCGCTTTGTAGATCAGCACAAAGGCGATGCCTGTCAGGGCAAACAACGCACCTGATCCCAGACCCGACAGAACAACCTCGATGAGAAAGAGCCAGTCCATCATACTGCCTTCTTGCAAGCGATACGCCGCGACAATTCTCCGACATCGCCGGACCCGAGATAGGCCGTGATCACGTCCGGGTTGTTCTGAATCTCCGCGGGTTTTCCGGCCGCGATCACCTGACCGAAATTCAGCACGACAACGTGGTCCGAGATATCCATCACGAGGCCCATGTCATGTTCGACCATCAGGACGGTCACCCCCCACTCCTCCTTCGCGTCGAGGATGAAACGCGCCATATCTTCTGTCTCTTCGCGATTCATGCCCGCCACCGGCTCATCGAGCATCAGCACGCGCGGCTGCATCGCAAGCGCGCGAGCAAGTTCGACGCGCTTGCGCAAGCCATAGGATAGCGACGCGACGGGATGATCGCGGATGTACTCCATCTCGAGGAAATCAAGCACGCGCCGCTCGAGCTCGGAACGCAGTTCAAGCTCCTCATGCCTGGCGCGACCGAAGTACCACAGCGCATCGAACACGTTCGTCTGCATGTGCGCGTGACGGCCGAGCTTGATGTTGTCCAGCACCGTCATGCCGCGAAACAGCGCGATGTTCTGGAACGTGCGTGCCAGGCCCATCTTGGCCCGCGCCGGCGGATGCAGCCGAGTAATGTCTTCGCCGCCGAATTCAATCTTGCCTTCCGAAGGTTTGTAAAAGCCAGATATGCAGTTGAATAGCGATGTCTTGCCGGCGCCATTCGGCCCGATCACCGCCGTGATCGCGCCCGGCGCTACAGAGAAGGCAACATCCGACAGCGCCTTCAGCCCGCCGAACGCAAGCGACAAATGGCTGACGTTCAAGCCTGCAGAGTCTGGCTTAGAAAAATCCGACAATTGATATCCCCCGTTGACCGTCGCGGCGCTTTTCGCGCTCTTGCAGTCATATTTTGAAAGCTTGTCCAATCTTATCGTTTCTGCACTACCGGCGTGCGATCCCGGTATTTTTGCCGCATGTCCATCGAGGTGATTGCGAGCCTGTTCTTATCCACCGTGCCGGTGCTCGACGCCCCAATGCTTCCCTTGCACTGCGATAGGCAGGCGCGAGACGATTTTGCAGCCAAGACGTGAACGACCACCCCAGCTTTCGCACATATCAACGTACCGAAGCATCGGTTGAAATAGGATGCATCTGCAACAATGCAGTTCGAATGTCCTCGCTTGTCATCACCCAGTCGTTGTCGAAATTCGCGACGATCTCTTTCATGAACCTCTCGGTCATCGACAACGCCTTCTGTTGATCGCCGTAATATTCGTTCAGTATTGCCAAAGACAATTGCATTGGCTCATCGCCTTCGTAACTCCATTCAAAGAAGCCGCTGCCATAAGTCCTGATATGGAGAACGTGATCCAGCGGCTGCCCATCGACCGTCACGCGCACTCCGTCAATCGATCTCGTTCCCTTGAAAATACTCATGTCCTTGCCCTTCAAGCCTTTGCACGGGTATCGAGCACAGGCCGCACATACACGCACCTATCGCGACAACCGCTCACAACCGTCATGAAAATGCTCGATATGCCAGAAACCCGCCATCCACCGGAAGTTCGACGCCGTTAATGTACGAAGCTTCATCGGATGACAGGAAAGCGATGGCTTCAGCGACTTCGGGAAAGAGACCAGTGCGCCCTAACGGGACCGACTTCAGAAGCTTTGGACGCAACTCCGGGTCGGCAGATGCAACAGATGTGCGCATCGGCGGCATCCACCCGGGAATAACCGCGTTCGAGCGGATGTTATCCTTCGCGTAGTATCCCGATGCTGACTTCACGAGAAGAAGTATTGCCGCCTTTGCCGCATTGTATCCCATGTGGACGTAATCCGCGCCAACCTTTCCCGCGATGGATGAGACGGCAACGATTGATCCACCGCCAGCCTGGGCAATGGCCGGTGCTGAATGTTTGATGCCAAGGAACGTTCCACGAGCATGGATCGCAAGGAGACGATCAAAATATTCCGTATCCATGACATCCGGAATCATCCCGCTGATCCCCGCATTGCTAACAAGCCCGTCGAGCCTGCCATAGCTGGATACAGCGAAATTCGCCGCACCGATCCAATCCGGTTCATTGCAAACATCGAGATGAAAGACCGACGCAGATCCACCATCAGAAATGATCGACTGAGCAACTCGCGAAGCGTCTTCATCGAGTATGTCGCCGATAACAATGTTAGCTCCTTTGCGCGCCATAAGGCGGGCGGCGCTCTCACCAAGGCCGCTCGCCGCGCCGGAAATAAGAAAAGTCTTGCCCGTCAGCTTCATTAGAAGTTCCTATTTCTCGGTGACGCCGTAACGCGTTTTCTCACTAACGCAACGTTCCTATTTGTTGACCTGACTTTTCGGTTTGACATCGGGAAAGACCCAAATGGCAAAAACCACGAACAGGCCAACCCCCACGGATACCAAAGCCGGTGCAATTAGTCCGATGCGATAGTCGTAAGCTGCGATACCGCAAGCAACAGCGAGAACAAGAATCGAAATCACAGACTTTATTTTGGCCATCATGATCTTATTCCTCGCTCAAATCATCGACAGCGTAGCTACGACAGAAGAGGATCGACAAAGCATCACCAGCGCGACTGCTTGAACGCAGAGCAAGACCGTCAATCCACCGCGGCTGTCGATCCAACGCTCGGGAAACACATCAAGGATGGCCGGCACAAAGAGGAATATCCAACTTGCCATAAGAATGATGCTCGACACGCGAAGGGTAAGCGCAGCAAACAAAGCCGTTCCTGCGAGTAGTAAGAAGAGCAAGAAGATGTTCACGACCACCAGGCCAGTTCCGCTCGGGGTCGAGAGATTGTTTGCTCGCACACCTAAGGGCAGCATGCCGGAAATTGTCAGCCCGCTTAGACAACAGGCTAGCCAAAGAATGGAGAACCATCCCAGCGACACGAGATCCGGCTCCACTGTACGGGCAATCGAAAGCGCAGCTTCCATCAACGTTGCTCCCAACTTGCAATTTACTCAAAGCACGACAGGCAAGCTCACTGGCTCTCCGCCAAGCGCTGCAATTTTAGCGTCGGTGTTTTTGCTGTTTTTCGCAGGCCCGATTTTACGTGCTTCCAGCTATTTCCATTGAAGACGTGCCCGAAGAAGCCGCGATCGAGATCGGACGTGCCGTAAACCCAATCGAAAATCGGAGTTCCGATGCCCATATTGACTTCCATCATGATGGAGTGGTCGTGATGGGCTTTGTGATGCCTGCGCGCGGTGTTGACGATCGGACAGTTGATCAGGAACCAATTGTCTTCGACGTGGCAGCAGAAATGAACAAACTCGTACCACATGTAACTACCAATCACGCTTGCCATGAGAAGCCAACCAACATTCGGCGAGAGCAGCAGACCGCAAATCACCGCGCTAGGCAGAGCCAAGAGAAGCATGGTGGCCATTGTGAACGGCGGGAAGAAAGTGACACGCCAGTCCATGTGGTCAGCAAATCGCATCTCATGGTCAGTGAAGAACTGATGATGCTGCAGAGTATGGCGCTTGTAGAGTTCACGAAGCGCCCCATTCTGCGCAGGCCGATGAAGCCATACACGGT
Organism: Afipia massiliensis; assembly: GCF_014203115.1. Taxonomy (GTDB): domain Bacteria; phylum Pseudomonadota; class Alphaproteobacteria; order Rhizobiales; family Xanthobacteraceae; genus Afipia; species Afipia massiliensis. Next base: position 123,783 of record NZ_JACHIJ010000005.1, read on the forward strand.
GGGCCCAATATTCTCCGAACTGGTACGCCAGGAAAACAACAGGAATGGCGCCCCACTCCCACCACGCAACGTCACGCAAATTCGCCGCGCAGACGTAAACAACGGCGAGGCCGGAGACAAAAATCACCGCGACGTGAAGCCAGCCGTTGTACCAAGTTGCGATTTGATGACGATAGGTCGCACGGAACGCGCGTTGCCTATCGGACATGGCTGATTTCTGCAGTTCCATGACCCTTCCTCTCTTTTAGCCGACAATTCAGGATCATAACCCCATTTGCCGACGTCTGAAATTTCAGTTGTCGGCAACATAATCCCGGGGCCTGCCGCTTGTCAAGTCTGTTGCAGTGGCCATCTCCACCGCTCAAGCTGAGAGGTCATTTGCGTCGTTGCGATCGGACAAATGTCAGCTATGTGTAATCATATTGATCCGTCCAAATCGAGAGAGCCCCGGTCTGATGCTTCGCAAACATCATGTTCAAAAACGACAAAAGCCGTTCGCAGCCGACGAAGATGATCCAAACATCAGTTTGGCCGACCACGCCTATCGCGCTTTGGAGGAGATGATCGTTACTCTGCGATTGCAGCCGGGAGCCGCACTCTCCGAACAAACTCTTGCCAGCCAGTTGGGCATGGGCAGAACACCGATACGTGAAGCCTTGCGCCGTCTGGAACGCGAAGGTTTGGTTCTCATTCTTCCACGAAGGGGGGTTCTGGTCAGCGAATTGAACGTTCACAAGCAGCTTAGTCTTCTGGAAATGAGACGGGAGACTGAACGTTTGCTTGCTCGACTGTCCGCCGAACGCGCCAGTCCAGAACAGAGGAAGGAATTCGCTCACATCGGCTCGAATCTGCGCCAGCTTACCGAGGATACCGATGAAACATTATTTAGTCGCTGGGACAATCGGCTGACCGAGCTGGAATATGAGGCTTCCCAAAATGAGTTTGCTGCTAAATCCATGGCGTTACTGCACGGCCTGTCGAGGCGATTTTGGATAAAATACCATAGAAGACATGCAAGCTTGGTTGATACTGCTGTGCTGCACGCGAATTTGGCTGAACAAATTTGCAGAGGAAATGCGAAATCAGCAGCGGCAGCATCAGATAAGTTGCTGGATTACATTGAGGATTTTACCAGAAACACTATCGTGTAACTTCGTGCGATTTCTGATGCCAGCGCTAGAACGGAAGCGCGTACCAAATCGGACTGACTGACGAACAGGTCCTGAAGCTGCTCAACGGCCCGTCGCGTACTCTGAAGTTCCGTCATCTACTTCGGACCAGCCCCAGCAATTCGATGTCGTAGCGCCATCGCTCCGCTTCGAAAGCGGAAGCCCGGTGTGCCGTTGCCGGCGAACATGACAGAGTTCAGCAAGACGCCATTCTTCACCGCGCAGGAGTTCAAGGACATGGGCTACCATATGGTCATTTGGCCCGTGTCGTCGCTGCGCGTCGCGAACAATGATCTACCCCCTTTGAAGTGGTCCTCCCTGAAGTATGATTTTCGGATGGAGGATAGGATCGATGGCAAGGAAAAGGAATACGGCTGAAGAGATCGTTGCGAAGCTGCGGCAGGTTGATGTGCTGATGGCACAGGGCCGGCAGGTAGCAGACGCAGTCCGGGCGATATCTGCCGAAGCCGTTCGATCCGATCCTGCTGCGCGCGCGGATCAATGCTTGCTTGCACAAGAAGCGCTGGCGCGACCGCGAGCAGAAGTACCTTCGCCGCATCGAGGACGAGACCGCCAAGTTCGAGCGCTGCTGTTGACCATCCTGCCAGGACAGGTGATTGGCCGCCTGAACCAAGGCGAAGCCGTGATCGCCGACCACTTCGAGGGTGTGAGCGTTCCGTTCGCCGATCTGGTCAGCTTCACCGAGCACTCGGCAAGGGTCACACCTGCAGCGATGGTCGAGTATTTGAACCGGCTGTTCTCGGAGTTCGATGCGCTTGCCCGCGAGCACGGTGTCGAGAAGATCAAGACCATCGGCGATGCCTACATGGCCGTCGCCGGCTTGCCCGATCCGAACCCCGATCCATTCGCAGTGATCGCGAGAATGGCGCTTGGCATGATCGATCGGCTAGGTCACGTCAACGGCCATTTCGGCTGGCCCTTGCAAATCCGGATCGGCATACATTCCGGTCCCGTGGTTGCCGGCATCATCGGCACGCACCGCTTCATCTACGACGTGTGGGGCGATACTGTAAATGTCGCCAGCCGGCTCGAGGACTATTCTCTGCCCAATCGAATCCATGTGTCCCAGGATACCGCCCGCCACCTCGTCGGTTCCTTTGCGCTGGAGCCGCGCGGCAGCATTGACGTGAAGGGCAAAGGCAAACTGGAGACGTTTTTCTTGAGCCGGATCTAGGCGCGCGCACCGGCGAGGTGCATCCGACGTCGCTCGGGCGCGCGAAGGCGATCGAAGCTTCTGCCGACCGACAACGCCCCACCCCGCTTTCCGTTACGGAAATTTAGATGTCCCGCCACCACGCCAACGACTGCCCGTCATGCCCGCGTGGCGGCTCAACTGGAAGGGTCATTTGAAGCTTTTTGCTCCCCTCGGACAGGCGCGCGACTTCCGAGTTGGGTCATGAGCGGAATTGGTGCTCAGCGTCGACAAGGTTCGCTTTCACACCAACTGCGGACATTCTGAGTTAGTGTGCAGAACAGCTTCGTGGAGCCAGGTGTCTTATTCCGTAACGGTCATTACGCGAATCTCGCCACCCGATCTGCCTAGTACAAAACTGTTTTTCCTTGCACCTAATTCAGGTACTGATGAATTGCGAAACCAGAGGCGCGCGCCGTGCCCACCATCAACGAGTTCATCGCGGAGTACGTCCAGCAACAGCTGGACCAGCCGCACGTCCGCGAAAAACTTGAAAACGCAATGGAGCCTCTCCTCGGCTTTTTCGGAATGGTGGGTATGTTGCTTATGCGCACCCAATACCTCCCTCCTTCTTCGGGTTATGAACCACTCTTGGTTGAGGAAAACTTCAATCAGATCGCCGCTCGCGGTATTGCGCATATTGCCATCAGGCATGGCAGGCGAATGGCTAAGGAAAGCTATTCGATAAAGCCTGCCGCTGATGCGATAAGGTTTCTGGCAAAGTCCGGTCGCCACTCCGACTCCGTATTGGCCCGAGCCAAGATTATTCTCAGCATTTCCGAAGAGACATCGGTTATCGAGACCATATTCGAAAGTGCGGGCTTAAATGAGTTCGAGTTTCTTGGACTTCTTAAGGATGTGGTGGACGGCAACAAAAATGGCCTGAAGCGCATTTCTGAAATCGCTGCTTTAGCGTCCCGAACGCTGTCTATTCGTCGCGGACCGAAGATTACTGCCGCTTCGGCAGCACATGAATTTTTCATGGAGCAAACGAAGGAAAAAATCGAACTGCGCGCATATACTTACGATGATGTCGTAGGTGACTTTACCGACCCACTTACAATGGCTACGCGGCGGGAATTTGACGACCCTCATTTTGATCCGAAGCCTGCTCGTCGAAGGCTGAAGGCTCGAAAGGGAACAAAAACGCTCGACTAGTCCTGAAGTTATGGTTTCGATGGCAATTAGTACCTTGGACATTTTTTAGCGTCTGACCTCCTCTTGGCAAAGAACGCCATGGAGGCCTCAATGAAAAACGACAATGCGAGCGTCTTTGTGCAGTCTCGCACAGTTCCAATTGCTACTTTAGCTCGCAATCCCCGAAATCCTCGCGTCCATTCGAAGAAACAGATCAGGAAGATCGCGTCGAGCATTCGCAAGTTTGGATTTCTGAATCCTATTATTGTCGATGAAAACAACACCGTGCTTGCCGGGCATGGGAGGCTGGAAGCAGCTCAGATTGGGGGCCTCACCCACGTCCCGGTCGTGTGTTTCGGTCATCTGACACCGTTACAGAAGCGCGCCTATTTGATCGCCGACAACAAAATCGCGGAAGAAGCCGGCTGGAACCGCGAACTCTTAGCGATTGAATTGAGTGAGCTGACAGATCTCCTGCCCGTCGAAGGGTTGGATGTATCCGTAACCGGATTCGCGACACCCGAGGTTGATTTATTGCTCGCGGACATGGGCAATGCCAGCGCTGCAGAGGAAAGCATGCTGGTGCCCCTCCCCAAGCGGCCAGTCACCCAGGAGGGTGATCTGTGGCAGTTGGGAAGGCACCGCTTACTCTGCGGCGACGCTCAAAAGACTGCCTCGTTCAATCGCCTCCTCGAGGGAACGTTAGCGAACGCTGTCTTCTGCGATCCACCGTACAACGTTCGAGTAAGCTCCATTGGCGGCCGCGGGCGAATTCAGCATCAGGAGTTTGCTTTTGCCTCAGGCGAAATGAGCTCTGATCAATTTCGGAAATTTCTAACTCGAACATTAGGAAACGGAATCCGCGTCTCCAAACCCGGCGCAGTTCATTTTGTTTGCATGGATTGGCGCCATGTCGAGGACCTCATCGCTGTGGGGCGCAAGATTTTTGGAGCGATGCTGAACTTAGCGGTCTGGAATAAATCGAACGCTGGTCAGGGCTCGTTTTATCGATCGCAGCATGAACTCGTCGGGATATTTCGTGTCGGCGAAAATCCTCACAAAAACAACATCGAGTTGGGGAGTTTCGGTCGTAATCGATCGAACGTGTGGAGTTATCCAGGGGTCAACACATTCGGACGTCATCGTCTGGCGGCTCTCGCGATGCATCCGACGGTCAAGCCGACCGCGATGGTTGCGGACGCCCTACTCGACTGCACTGCGCGTGGCGATGCTGTTCTGGACCAATTCGCGGGATCCGGCACGATCTTCCTCGCGGCTGAGAAAGTTGGTCGTGTTGGCTATGGGATCGAGCTCGATCCTCGCTACGTCGATGTCGTCATTCGACGTTGGCAGAGCATGACAAAGCTCGAAGCGATCTTGGAGGGTGACGGGCGCACATTTGAGGAAATCGAAGAAGCCCGCTCGAAAGCCTCCGTCGAAACATCCACGCCGTCTCAAGAGCGGGTGAACAGCCATGGCTAGTCGCAAACGCAAGCCATCCGACGACGCCGTCGGCTACGGTCGTCCCCCAAAGGCGACGCAGTTCAAAAAGGGGCAGAGCGGTAACCCGAAAGGACGGCCCAAGGGGAGCCGGCCGATCGGCGCGGTGCTCCAGGACGTTTTAGGCCAGCGGATTGCTGTCACTGAGAACGGCAAGACGCGTCGGCTCCCTGCCTTGGAAGTCATGCTCAGACGACTTGCCAACGACGCCATGCGAAGCGAGCCCGTCGCGCTCAAGCTGATGCTCTCGCTGTATGACCGATACGGTGGTTCAGGGGAAGCAACGATCAAGCTCGATGAGATTTTGGAAGAAGACAAAGCGATTCTCGCCAGTTTTCTGAAAACACCAGCCGCTGGTTCGACTCATTCTCGAAAAGCAAAAACAGGAGACAGCCGCAAATGACAGGTGATGGCCGCATACTGAACGCGCTCTTGCGTGCAGATTTTAGAGCGTTCGTGCACAAGGTATTTCTGACACTCACACCCGGACAAACCTTTATCCACAGCTGGCATCTGGATGCGATAGCAGATCGCCTGGAACGCGTACGGCGGGGCGAATGCAGGCGCTTGATCATCAATATGCCGCCGAGATCCCTCAAGTCCATCATGTCGTCAGTAGCCTTTCCTGCCTATGTACTGGGGCATAATCCCTCTCGTCGCATCATCTGCGCGAGCTATTCGGGCGAGTTGGCCAAGAAGCACTCGAATGACTTTCGCGCGGTACTGGAGTCGAAATGGTATCGAGCCGTGTTTCCAGGAACGCGCGTGGGAGCTTTCAAAAACAATGAAATCGAAATCGAACTGACTGCTAGAGGATTCCGATTGGCTGCCTCCGTCGGCGGTACGCTCACGGGCCGCGGCGGCGACATTATCGTCATTGATGACCCTCTCAAGCCGGACGATGCGTTTTCTGAAGCCAAACGCAACGGCGCGAACCAGTGGTTCACGAACACGCTGCTCTCCCGGCTAGACGACAAGCGCACCGGCGCGATCGTAATCGTCATGCAGCGGGTCCACATGGACGACCTGACCGGATTCTTGACCGAGCAATCGGACGAGTGGGAAATTCTTAACCTGCCCGCTATCGCAGAGCACGACGAGACAATCCAGGGTTGGAACGGCGAGCTTCACTTTCGAAAAGCTGGCGAAGTCTTGTCCCCCGAACGCGAGCCGCTCCATGTCCTGGAAGCGCTGAAAATGCAAATCGGGAGCGATGCTTTCTCCGCGCAGTATCAGCAGCTGCCCGTCCCCCCGGGAGGCGCGATGATCAAGCGTCACTGGATTGTTCGGTACAAGGAGCTGCCTCCCATGTCTGAACGCCTGATGATCCTGCAGAGCTGGGACACAGCTAATAAAGGAGGCCCGCAAAATGATTGGTCGGTTTGCACCACTTGGATCTTGGCCAGCAAAATGCGCTGGTTTCTGGTGGATGTCTGGCGCGGACGCGTCGATTACCCCGCCCTCAAGGCAACTGTCGAGGCCCAGGCGAAGAAATGGGGCGCCCGACGCGTCCTAATAGAGGATGCCGGCGCCGGAACGATGCTGGTTCAAGAATTACGTGCAAGAGTTCCGGGGATCATCGGCGTCAGGCCCGATGGGGACAAGGTTAGCCGGATGGCAGTTGCGTCAGCAAAATTTGAAGCTGGCCAAGCCCTGCTCCCCGAGCGCGCGCCATGGTTGGCTGATTTCGAATCCGAACTCTTCGCATTCCCCGGCGTCAAACATGACGACCAATGCGACTCGGTTAGCCAAGCGCTCCTCGACAAAAATATCCCGTGGATGAGTTACATCTCACCGGACGAGTGGAAGGTCATTGTTGCCAAGTCGAAAATACCTACGCCGTATGGCAAACGGCGGCGCTGGAGTTAGTGTAAATTGGCAGGTCGCCCGTTTGGCTACTATGCGCTCATAGCAGAAGGACTATTTACCAACTAACTCAAACGCTCTGTGTGCGAGCAGGTAGAATTGCATCGTGCACCCATTGCCGCGATCACTCCTATGGAGAAACGACCACGGAACTGGTCAGAACCGGCTTCTTCATCCGGTCCATCTGTTTCTCATAATCTTGCGGACTTCGAGGTTGCTCGCCGGGCAGAGACACCAGGAATATTTCAACCTCGAATGTCCCTGGGCGGAACGGCTTCCCCGCCCACGAAAATGGTCCGGCTGAGAAAGCGCCAGCCAACGCAGTTGTGGCGACACCGAGAACTTCGCCTTTTGGGCCGGCGGCTGGAAGGCAGTCATCCTCACACATGGGTCGGCCGGACGAGAGCAATTCGCGTGCATTAGGCAGGCGAGGCTTCGTTATCGACACAAGCAGCTTTGTGCCGTCAGGAAGATCTGTGTGACCTACGATAGTGGGGAACTCGCCTTTTGTAGCCGTCAGCGTCATGTTGTAGGAACGCGCCGCAGGCTCACCACCGGACATCTGACTCGACGAGTCATTTCGGGTACGGACCTCCTCGCTGCTGATCACATAACAGATGCGAAGCTGTTCGGACGATAGCCCGCTTCCGACAAGCCCAAATCCCGGCCTGCAATAATCCGGCTTGGGCTTGGCTTCCACGGCCGCGGTGATCCTGGCGCAACTTGCCGGAGAGAATCCAACGCAATACTGAGCTGGCGTGGGTTTCGGCTGGGGAGAAGATGAATCCTGAAATCGAGTCTCCTTTGCACCCGCGCATGCGATCTGACTTATTCGGCCGATGATTGATCGCGGCGGAGCATAGCTCGTTGGACCAATTCCGGGACCAGTGGAATCCCGATACTTTCCCTGGCAATCAAACCAGAAACGACGCATGTTCTCCGGATTGTAGCCTGGTCCCTCTACGGCATAGACAACGGACTCGGCGGTCCCGTTATTGAAGTGCGAAATTGAATTCAGGTCGACTTGATAAACAGCGCCATTGTCTGCTTCGACCTTTTGCCATTGAGGTTTATAGGCTGCTTGAGAAAATGCTGAATTCGTAATTGCCACCGCCCCTATTGCAATAATTAAAGTGCCTTCAACAACACGCATCGGCTGCCTTTCCCTTCCACCAGCCTCATCGGACCGGCTCTCGCAGCCATAGCGTGCTTTCTCAAAAATATCCAGTTTTGGGATAATCCGTTTCTGGGATCAAATTGTGTGCCGCCGATTCACGGCCTTGGCGGCGCATGCAGAAGACCCTCAAATCCGCGGAATATGCCCGCCTGATCGACCTGCTTGTCGCAGTGCGGAAATCGGCGGACGTTCGCCAGCAGGCCTTGGCCAAGAAACTTGGGCGGCCTCAATCCTTTGTTGCGAAGTATGAGAACGGGGAGCGCCGTCTTGATGTCATCGAATTCACGGCCATTGCGCGCGCTCTTGGCGCCGATCCTGTGAAGCTGTTCAAAGACTACGTTGGCGGAAAGGGCTCGCCCAAAGCCGCCTCAAAGCGTCCGACTAAATAAGCCGTGCAGCTTCGGGCTTCTTTTTTTGATCACAACGTGATCCGGACTGGCCGATAAGAGCCATAAGATTGCTGCGTTTCCGCTCGACTTCCCCCGCACGTGGAGCGTCACTGTCGCCGCAAATCGGAGGCAGAATGATGGATCGCAAAGTTACAGAACAGGCAATCGGGCTTATCCTCACCGAGATCGGCATTCGCCTTGGCGAGGCCGCGCGGATTGCCAAGGCCGCGGAAGCCTGCGCGCTGGCCGGCAGTGTCGCCGAGGGCGTCAGAGTTTCGATGGATCTCGAACAGATTTTCTATGAGACCGGCCGCTTGCAGGATGCAGCTTCCCTCCTGAACCGGTTGTCGAGCGACTAAGGATCTCTTCCAACCGTAAGGTTCTCTGCCCGTCGGCAACCGACGGGCTTGCGGCAGTGGCGGCACAGGATGCCGTCGTGCACGCAGGAGAACCGAAATGCCCATCAGCAATCGAAAGCCCTCTCGCAAGACCGGGCGTAAATCCTCACCGTCATCAAAGCGACCGACGAAACCGGCCTCGAAGGCTCAGCTGCCTGTCGCGCCGAAGAAGCCGGTCATGGAGAAGACGCCGAACGTGGCCGTGTCCAAGCAGGACAAGGTCCTCGAGATGCTCCGTGCGCCGTCCGGCACCACCATCGCCGCCATCATGAAGGCAACCGATTGGCAGCAACATTCGGTGCGGGGTTTCTTTGCGGGCGTAGTGCGCAAGAAGCTCAAGCTGAACCTGACCTCGGAGAAGGTCGGCGACGAGCGCGTCTATCGGATCGGCAAGACGGCGTCTGCGAAATGATCCAAGCGCCCTCCTCCATGAAGCCAGTTGATCCCACGGTGGAAGCCGAACTGGATCGGCTGGCGACAGCTCCCATCGTCGAACTGCGCAAATATTACCGGGAGGTGCTTCGAACAGATCCGCCAAAGGCGTTCGGTCCGGACCTGCTACGCCGGAGCATCGCCCAGCGGATTCAAGAAAAGGCCTATGGCGGGTTGTCCGGCTCGACCAAGCGCCTGCTCGATCAGCTTGTGAAAGCCATGGCCGCCAAGCCAACCGGGAAGCTGGAGTTGCCGCGCCGGATCAAACCGGGCTCGGAGCTAGTCCGGACGTGGAAGGGAAAGACTTACCGCGTCGTGGTCCGGCCCGACGGTTTTGCCTATGACGGCAAGACCTATGCATCCCTCTCCGAGATCGCATCCCTCATTGCCGGTAGCAATTGGAATGGCCCGCGGTTTTTCGGCCTGCGGTCGAAGCCTTCGAGGGAAGCGGCAGATGGCAAGTAGCGTCTCCAAACCCCTGCGCTGCGCCATCTACACCCGCAAATCGACCGAACATGGGCTGGAATTGGAATTCAACTCGCTCGATGCCCAACGGGAGGCTTGCGAGGCATATATAAAGAGCCAGGCATCACTCGGCTGGAAGGTGCTGCCGCAGCCTTACGATGATCCGGCATTCTCCGGCGGCAACCTCGAGCGTCCTGCCCTCAAACAACTTCTGAAGGATATCGACGCAGGCAAGGTCGATGTCGTCGTGGTCTACAAGATTGACCGCCTCACCCGTTCACTGGCCGATTTCGCCAAACTGGTCGAAGCGTTCGATGCAAGATCGATTTCTTTTGTCGCCGTGACGCAGCAGTTCAACACCACCACTTCGATGGGCCGGCTAACCTTGAACGTCCTGCTGTCCTTCGCTCAATTCGAACGCGAACTCTCCTCCGAGCGTGTCCGGGACAAGGTCGCCGCCTCGCGCCGCAAGGGGAAATGGACCGGCGGGACAGTCCCGCTCGGTTATGACGCACGTGAAAAAAAGCTCGTCATAAACTCGACCGAGGCAGAAACTGTCCGCATTATTTTTCGGCGTTACATTGAGTTGCAATCATTCGGCCGCCTGGTTGCGGATCTCGATAAGCGCGGCATCGTCACCAAGCGGCGAAACACCAAGGTCAAGAAATTCAATGGCGGCATCCCATTCACCTATGGTCCCCTCGCCCATTTCTTGAAAAACAGAATTTACATCGGCGAAACCGGTCACGGCGGCAAATGGTATCCGGGCGAGCACAAAGCAATAATCGACCGAAAAACCTTCAACAAGGTTCAAGAACTGCTCGCGGCCGGCACCAACAAAAGGAAAATTAAACGATCCGAAAGCGGAGCACTGCTGATGGGCAAACTGTTCGATGATCGCGGCAACGCAATGAGCCCAAGCTTTTCGTCGAAGAACGGCGCCCGCTATCGCTTCTATGTCAGCTCCGCAATCCTGCGTGGCCGCAAAACCCAAGCCGGATCGGTCGCGCGCGTCTCGGCAACCAACATCGAACAGACCGTGATGAGCGCTCTGCGCGAACGTTTGAAGATCGATAAGGCCATGTTGGATGCGGATATTATCGGTATCTATGTTGCGCGTGCCGAGCTAAGCAGCCGTGCCATCAAAATCACCACATCTCCAGCAGCGAAGCTTCGATCCAGCCAGTTCACAATTCCTTGGCAGGTGCGCCGACCGGGTTCTGCAACTGTCATTGAAGCAGGCAGCGAAGGCCAGCCCGACGCAAAACTGGTTCAGGTCATTGTCCGAGGCCATGCATGGTTGCGCGCTCTAAAGAACAACAAATTTGACACTGTCGAAGCGCTAGCCGCCTCGGTCAAACTGCATCCAAAGGCAGTGCGGCAGGAACTGCGCTATGCATTTCTCGCACCAAACATCACAGCAGACATTTTGAATGGCGATCAGCCGTCGAACCTATCCTTGGTCCGGATCCCAAAGACCTTACCGCTGGCATGGTTCGAGCAATGCCAAGCGTTGGGATTCAAACCGGGATAATCCGATAACATCGGTGATCTCAGAGAATTTACCACTCTCATGGTGGGTCAGCATAACTCGATGCACCGTGTGATTGACAACAAACGTAGCCGAGATAATTCTATGGTACTGGCTGCCGCTTAGTGTCCAAGACTGGGGTTAGCCAGCAGCAGCCCGATCGGTGAGGTGACGTCCACAGTGAGTCTTTGATGATCGGCGTCTTTATTGATGGAAACGTTTGGAATTTCCTTTACGAGAGGCATCTTGACCTAGCCGTAGAACTGCCCGCGCCTGAATTCGCCATCATGCATACTCGCGAAGCGGAATTCGAGATACCTGTCGGCAAGCCCGACCTAGACGATTTCATTCGCAAGACCATGCAACGGTGCAACGTCCGCACAGATTCCATCTTCGGATTTGCTGACGATACCAAGTCACTCAACGAGCAGCGGTTTGGCGGATTCGATCAAGGGCGATTCGCCGCTCCCGAAGAAATCGATTTCATGCTGAAGTACGGAACATCTGGGATAGTACGCCCTACTAAGCTTCAAAAGCACGAAGCCGACATTTCGCTAGCAGCGAAGTCGTTTCACTCGATCGTCCTGACATTGGACAAGCGCAGCAGCCCTCTGCGCGCGGCGCGCGGTGCCGGGGGCAAAGTAGTGTGGTTAAATGACATCGATCAAAACAGTCTAACGTTAGCAACGTATGTTCGAGCAGCGATCGAGCACCGAACTGATGAACCTCGCCAATAGTCATTCTAAATGTTGTCTTACATTTGTGCAGGCAAGGTAGCTCGCTCTCTAATGTTGCGACAATCCTTGCGTTAGCGACCCGCTTCCTGCGCTGCAAGATCTATCCATGCCCCGATGTTTGCATGTCCATTATTCTTCCAGTCGTACAGGCGCACGAACTCGGACAGCCGAAGAGGCTCTCCTTGGCGAGGTTTTTTCATGTATTTTGGGACCTCGATCGGCGTTGTGTGCTTTCCGTACCATTCCCATTTATATTTTCCGCTAACCGAGCGACGTTCACATAAATAGTAGCTACCGTTCTGCCGCGCTGCCACCCCCAGATAGCGACATGGGTTTTCACCTAATTTATTCACTTCGCCAGTCTCATGATGTTTTATTGAATTTATATTGACACCCAATAGTCCCTTTCCATCGATAACGCTGCGAGCGATTTCGTATCGCACCCACGGCCGTTGCCATGTGGCCGAACCTATGAGCACACAAACCGCTGAAGTATTGTGAACACCATCTCTAATCATCTTGCGCAACGCCTCATCACTCTCTGTTCGCTTCTTCTCCCACAAGCTTTTGTCGTAGTAGCCTTCGATATGCCTTCCTGAATCCGACGATGATTGCGCGAATTCGCCTGATTTTCTTACGACATTTACACGAAATACATCCTTGTAATGGAACGAAAAGAATACCCGCCGTTTCGTAGGCGCAGGAATTCCGCTCAAAGAAAAAATTCCGGACAAATCGCATCTCTCCATTAAGCAACGCTCGGGAAACATAAGCGCTAGAAATTTCGAGGTCGCATTGATACCGATTGCCCCGCACGCCAGTGGTCAAAGCCAGTGGAGTTTGGGGATTCGATGATGGTTATTCCTCGGCTGTTTGTTACGATCGGCCGAACGACCATCAGCTCACCCACTTCATTGAGTTCAATGTACGGATAAAGTCCGAGGAATTCTCGTCCTCGATAGCTCCGTTTCGCCTCTGGTAATACAGGTAGTACTCCAACCAAACCTTTTCCGCCGTCGAACCAGCCAAGCTCCCAGCACATCCATCGCGATTGCTCCGCCTGTTCCGTGTCAATGAAAAGGAGTGTATCGCTAGCGGACATCGCGCTGCGAATAGTTTCCGCGTTGGCTGGTGTAACCTGCGCGCCCGTCTCGTTTCGCGCCGTAATCCAATCGCAAAAGACTGTCAGGCCTTTTTCAACGAGAAAACTGTAGACTCCGAGGACTATTTCGGCATCTCTGGCGGTCTGCGACAGGAAAACGTTATATCGTGTTAGCGATTGAGTGGATTGTCTTTTGAGCAACTCGTCTGCGCTCTGGCCTGCCCTTTGAACCCACTCCCGCGCACGTTGGCGCATCGATTCTTCCGTCAAGAACGTCATGGTGACATCAGCGTGTTTGGCTTTGAGTTCGGCGACTTAAAAAATCGATCATTGACGTTTTTTGGTTGTTCTTCGGGGGTGTTGTAACGGTTCTCCCTCGGAGAAATATCAAGATGACGGTGGAACAACGCGACATAATCCATGTCGTTCGCAAGATCAGATTTGAACCCCGGAACGGCGTCAACTAGCTGCAGAACGGCTCCTCCGGTAGACGCTACGGGAAGCATTCTTGCTTTGGGTTGAAGGTGTCGGAAAAGGTTGAACTCGTCGATGATGCCTTGCATCCCCCCGATAAAGACCGCAGCGCTGTAGCGCTCGTCGGCAAACATCGACCTTCGCATTTCCATCAGGCTCTTCTCGCGATCGTGATCGATATCCGCTGTATAAACTACGTTCTGAAATCGAGCATTGTCGTCCGGAAAGTCTTCTTCAAAATGACGGGTTTGATAAAGCTTCACCCACCGCCCGTAGTCCACTCCCAGCCGTTGGGCGACAACCCAAATCATCGGCGTGATTGCGGGTTGCCCGCCCCATACCAACGGCCGACGGCCCAATGTCACATGAATGAGTGCGGACACTGCCGCCGTTATTGCGACGGTGTCCGCTGTTTTCGCGAAGTCGGGCCCTCGTTTTGGGTCAGGCATTCCGGCGGAAAGAAAGATCGCATTCATGATTTTACGCCTCCCGTGCCGCAAGGATCCACGCCGCTTCTGACACACTCATGGCCTGAACCGACTTTATGTTGTCATCTAACCATTTCAGGTGTGACTTCCACTGTTCGCCGATGCCCACGTCGTCATAAACCAAGACAGGACCAGGCCCGTGACCAGCGCGTTTCGCCTTTTCCTCAATGTCATTTAGCAGATCGGCGGTCGGCACGCCGACAATGGGATAAGCCCAAACAAGCCCGCCACCATTGAGACGGATATTGATCGCTCTGTGGGGCCCAATAAACTTAACCTCGGCTCCAATCTTTTTGACCTCTGCACCCAGCTTTCCGGTGATGGACATGTATCGAGACGCGATGCTGCGGCTCCTCAGGCTTTCGACCGCAAGAACGATTCCTTCAGCAGCGGCGTCCGCAATCGGCCCTTCGGGGTCTGGAAGATCCGTATGGTCCAGATAGGTTGTCTCAGCCATATCCGTGAGGCGGTTGGGAGAATGGTCGGGCCAAATGACCCTCAAGATGTGTATTTCCTTGGCGAGTGCGCGACTGAATTCCTGCCGGGTCCACTTACTTTCGAAGTAAGCAGGCGTATCAAGTACGACCATGACGTCCGAGTCACATAGGCGATGCCACAGGATGTCTTGAAATTGATTCCCTGGCCGAATGTCATGGGTATCGAGAAAGACATCGAATCCTCGAGCCCTCATCAGATCGTGCAATTGAATTGCAGCGTTTCGCGACTCGGTACGGCGGTAACTCACGAAGACTCGACGCTGTGCACGAAGAAGTCCCAGGCACTCAAGCAAAGCGACCGCCAGTGCTTTCATCTCAGGATCGTCCGTCCTTCGACGCAGCGCGTTGGCAGCGTGTAGAAAGCTAGGAATAGATGCTGCGAATTCTGCATCGGCATCGATCGTTGGAATGATTGGAGCGCTCTCAAATACGATCTGCCGTGCGGCTTCAATGTCTCTGTGTTCAGATCCGCCGAAATATACTGCCGCAAAGGAGACGTGCCGATTGCGGCTTGCGCAGGAGGGCCCATCATGAAGCAAGATTTCGGATCCCATCTCCAGCCCAAAGTCGGAGAGCATGTTAGAAATAGTTCTAATCAAAGTCCCTTTCTTTTCATCTGACACTGAGCCAATGATCGCTATTTCATAGAGGCTCATTCTATCTCCGTAATAAATAGGTCATCGTTGCTGGGTGAAACGGAGAGCGAATATCAGCCTCAATGTGCGATCAGCTTTGCGATTAATCTCTATAATTAGCTCTCGCCGTAATGGCGGTTGCGACGAGGCCGTCAATGTTGTCTCGAATATTCGCGTAAATCGCCTTGCTATCCCCGCCGGCCGGATTCCACAGACTAGTGACAGACGACATCGGCCGGCCGCCCGGGATAGTGATGTAAGAAAAAGGATCTGGCCCGGCGGCCGAGGTTTGCGACTGTCTGTTCAGCAGGCCGTGAATCCGTATACCTACGATACCTTTACCCAGCTCCCAGCCTTTACGGATTTCATACATCACCCACTGTCTCATAGCGGTTTGGGCGCCTACCAGCACAATGACGCAGCTGCGACCCACCAATTGCCCATCTATCCATCGCTGGATCGAAGCATCACCGCCCCGTTTTACAGTCTCCCAATCGTTGTCCGACAGCTCCGAATTTCCTTCGAGAACGCCCATGTTGCGTACTTGCGACGCGCGCCAATGGTCCTGATCGAAGTGAAAACTGAAAAATGCGTTTCGAGCCATATGCGGCCTGTGTTTCTCTATTTTAAGCAATTGATCCCTATGCCACTGTGCCGAGTACCATTTGACAATAACACCCGTCCAGAGCGTCGAATCTGCCGCACTGCAGCAACATTTTCACTGAGGATTGCCATGACTGATCACGTTCTAATTCAGCTTGCCGTTCGTCGGCCTCACGTTAACGCACCAACCCTCCCCGAGGGAGCCACATACGACACTATTTCGGGATGCTGGCAGACGCGCGGTGAAGGCGGCCTTACACCCATGTCAACAAAGAAGAACGACATAGAAACCGGCGAGGACATGAAAGGAGAGTGACAACCCGCGTCCTCATCCTTTCGAGCATTTACGATTTCGCCGTCGATCTTGTCCTGCATCGCCTCCGCGAGAACAATATTACCTATCTGCGTCTTAACAGGGAGCAGCTAGCGGACCTGCGCCTGAGCCTCGATCCGGCGACCCGCACGATGAATATCCGGGGGCTGGGAATCGCATCATCCTTGGGGCCTGACCTTGAATCAGTTTGGTACCGAAGCCCAATTTTCCTGCGTAACACAGCGGGAGGCAAGTTATCTCTCGGAGATCAACTTGCTCGATCGCAATGGAGTGCGTTTCTTCGTAGCATGATGATCTTTGAAGACGCGCGTTGGATGAACCACCCGGGAGACATATATAAGGCCGAAGTGAAACCTTATCAGTTGCTGGTGGCGGCAAAATGCGGGTTCGCGATTCCGGAAACAGTTGTTGGGAATGACGTGGAGGAGATCCAAAGGCGCTTTCCCACGCAAGTTGCCATTAAATCTATCGATACGGTCTATCTTCGCGAAGACGCCGATGTGTTGTTCACATACACCAACATTATTCCGTCCGAGAGACTTTCAGATTTAAACCTTCATCAGGCGCCACTCATCGCTCAGCAACCTATTACGCCAAAAACGGACATTCGTGTTACCGTCGTCGGAACCTCCGTATTCGCATACAAGATACTCGTAAACGGTGAAGCAGCATTGGGTGATTGGCGTCTCCACAAGCGTGAGGAGATCCGGTACGAGCCGATGGTCTTGGCCCCGAATGTTGAAGAACGCTGCATAGAGCTTTGTTCGGAGCTTAAGCTTTCGTTCGGGGCAATCGACTTGATCGATTCGGACGGTAAGATCATTTTCATCGAAATCAATCCAACCGGTGAATGGGCTTGGCTTCCAGGAGCAGAAGCAACTGCGGGGGCTGCGATTGCGGCATGGCTGGGCGCGAAGGAAATCAAATAGTGACTGCGTTAGCAAAGCGTATTTTCGAAGAACTTTTCCCATTCATCACATACCTGCGGCTGCGTTCGAAGGTCCTAGGTGAAGTCGCGGAATTTTCGATAGGCAGCATGCCGGATGGGCCTATCCTAATCGCAGTCCGTATATACGCCAGCGCCGCACCGACGGACCTCGAGGACGGCCTCATATCCGAGCAAAAACGCGGAGTAACCCTAGACGAAAAAACCTTCAGGCACGCAGCCTCCATAGCGACTGCACTCACAATTGCTTCCGCAGCGACGGCCGCAGTTGCGCAAATGCTCCCCGGAACAGAATGGAAAATTGCGGTGGTGGTGTTCACCATTCCCTCAATCTTTTACATAACTGCAGGAGGATTGCTGGGACTCGCGGCAGCGCGGACACTTACAATGTTTGGAACCGGGATGAGATTTACGCTCGACAGCAAGAACGCAAGTCCTTCGATGAAACCAATCGTTATCGCGCACGCCTTAGCATGTCAGGAAAGAGTCAACCTCGTTCGGGTCGCGCGAAACGAAGTCGCCTTCATGTTGATCCGAAATGGCTTTCTTTGTATCGTCGCAGCACTATCTATCGCTTTGTGCGGCGCTATGTATGCAAATAAAGATGATGCCGTCGAGCGAAAGGTGTGGTGTGCTGCATCTGAATCGACAGGGCCGAGACTGCAAAAGTCAGATACTCAGCCAAACAGCCGATCAAAGCCCCGTTACCAGCTTGGGCTGTCAGCGTGACGTTCTTCACAGCCCCTTCTGTAAGGGTGCGCGCGCAAAATCGCGCAAGCCGCATCGGCTTGAGTGTACCCGAAGCTTTCAACAGAGAAGCCAAAAAAGAAGAACCGCGATATGATGTATTTCTTTCGCAGACAGTCAGAGATCTCGATCTGGTGTATGGGGTCTATAGCATTCTGAACGAAGATCTAGGTCTCGCCGTTTTCTGCGACTGGATCGCTTCAGACGCCGATCGATCTCACGTGACCCCCCGCCATGCTCGCGCCATACGCGACGCGATGTCGAAGAGCACGAGTTTTGTTTTCCTGGATACGCCAAACTCATCTCAATCCACTTGGATGTCTTGGGAATTGGGCTGGTTCGACGGAACGAGCGGCCGGATAGCCATTTTTCCCATCCTCAATGATCCCTCAGAACAATATCGGGGCAGAGAATTCATTGGGCTTTATCCAACCGTTGAAAAAGATTCCCGGCACACGCTCGTGGTTCGATTATCGGATGACCTCATCAGAGCACGCGTGCCTGCGGGTGTCGCGATGGGCCTTGCAACTTCACTGCCGTTTACGTTTTGGCTAACACAAAAATCGGCGTACCTGAGCGGGACATGAAATATTCCCTTCTGCAAATTTTCGGCACCCCAAACCATACTTATTCTGAATTCGCGTGATTCTTGTGCAACATCGAAAAAATGGATCGGTCTGATGCATTTGTCGAAACGGATAATTCTATTGCTCGAGGGTACCGGGAATGACTCCGGCTTCGGAGATCAGGATACAAATATGTGTATTAGAGACATTATAGCGCGCCACTTTGTGCGGAGAAGGAGGGTACGCTCAAGTGGAAGCTCCGACTCCCAAGACCACGGTTGATGTTTCGGCGGCATTCAAGAGAGGACCGCGGAAACTTCTCAGCTAAACAAGTCTCTAATAGCCAGAGCCCTGTGTTTGGCAGTTCGTGAGCCGGATATGACATGTTCACGAACACTAGCGTGCCGATCCGTCACAGCGTGTGCCGCTTTCATCACCCGATTGTTCGGAAGATTCCACTTGGGAGGAAAGAAGAGTGAAATGTCATTAGCGGTCGCAGCGTACTTCGCCTTGATACGACTACGGGCACTGGTTAATTCTGGCAAGGCCTCGCGGCAGTACTTGTCAAGTTCACAAAAAAGTCCTTGGCAATCGATCGCATGTAGTTTGCGTCCGAACAGTCCGCTGAATGGTAACTCGAAGCGCCGAAATTCTTCATCCTGCCGATTAGCCATCCACAATATCGCATCCGCCGGCGAGAAATCTCCTAATGAAATGAATGCTTTCTTTAGGCCCCGCAGGGCGCCGGGACCAGCTTGCGTATAATCGTCCTCATCGAACGACACTAAGTCTGAATAGTTGAGATCAATGGCAATTTGGTAGGCCATGAAAGGCCCTATTAGCGGGTAAGCTTGCAACGTTTGGACGACCATCTTCAGCGACGACGCATTCAGTAACTTTTCGGCACAGGCATCCACCAGAAACATATGCTTAAAAAGAGCAACATGGTTGCGATGCTTTTCATCAAAGCCAAATGCCTTGTTCGCGCAAAGAATAAATGCGCCCGTGTAAAGCCCGCCGTGCGTTAGTTTTGCTTGATCGAGAGCCCTCTCGAACTCTCCGCTCCTAAGATGCCTGAGGCACGGCGCTCCGCCCAAATACTGCGCAAGTGCCTCCCAAGTCCCTATCCGGCTGAAAGTCCGGAACGCCACAATTTGGAACAGCCGGTCACTCGCCGTGACTTGCCGATCCTCTTTATAAGCTACATCACGTATCATGTATTGTGACACGCGATCCGCCGCGCGGAAAACATTACAAAACTTATAGGTCTGTAGGATACGGTCCTCCGACCAAGGCCACTGCCGCCCTGCCAAGCGGGCCTCAAATGCCGCTTGGCGGCGAGAGGCGAAAGTCCAGTATAGCTCGTAAACACCCGCGCGCGGCTCGGGTGCAGAACGGCGGACAAAACCGTAGGGCGACAACGTCATTGCACTCTCAAAAATACACCTGTCCCGTGCAGGTTAAAATACCTATCATCCGATGCCAGCGTTTTGGCGGCTATTCTTTCACCAATTGTGTCGAGGTGTCTGCTGGAACCAGTCCAATGGTCAAAAACGATCGCGCCACCCCGAATGGTTCGGTCCTTTATAACATCTATGATCGCGCTGGCGGAGGTGAAATTGTCAGTATCCACGAAAGACACAACCAAATCCTGATCACGAAGGCAGCCAACAGTAGCAACGATATCGCCCTCGATAATCTCCACATTTCGTCCGGCAAACACTGATTTCACCAACGCCGAGTTGCGGAACACACAGTCTGGATGAGCATACATATCCAAGGCGCTTCGCTTCGGCGGAAACCCGCCGAAAGTATCGAAACCGAAGACCTTCCAGTTCGCGCCCATTTCTTCGATGAACCGCGAGATGAGCATGGTTGTTCCGCCTTTGAACATGCCGAATTCGGCCACGACGCCTTGGAGACCTAGGCGATGAGCATTCCGCAGGCATTGATAGATATGAACAAGTGAGTTTGCGTAGCCGTTCGCAAACGACGGAATAAATGACTCCTGCCGAATTCGGTCGAAAACCTCGTCTCGAAAATTGAAGTGACCGAAGCCGCCGACGAGGAGCTTGGTCGCCGCGGGCAGATACTTGGCAACGCCCTCCAGAAGCTTTTCTTTGTCATCATCCTCGGCAATCACAACGATGTCCGGGCGGTCGACTTCGAGCCTATCGAGAGACTGCACACCGGCACCTTCCCCCGCCCCGTCCGCGTAAATGCCGCTGAGTAACGCATTGCCAGACATGAGCGCAAAATGAGACGCCAGCTCTATCGCCGTTGGCGTCCACCCCACGATCGCCACCTTTACAGGCGCCGAACGGGCAACGATTTCCTCGCGCAGCCTCAGTTTGAGCTTGGCTAAATCATCGTCCTGCATGCTGCACCTCAGAGCGAACGAATCGCGCCAAAGCTACGGTATCGTCAGCAACGACCCGTGCAATCAGCGCTCCCGCAGCTTCCGCCAGCTTCGTCGCTAGTTCGAATTGTTCGGCGGTGTCACCCCTAGTCTCGGCATTGCGCCAACATGCGTCGAAGCGAGTCACAACATCGCTAATCAACTCTTTGGTACTTTGAGTTGGCATCTGCAGATCAAGCCGATCAACAAGGGTATCGAAGTTGGCGTCATGGTCACTATACGGTTTGCGGGCATCGTTGGGTAACAGATCGTTATCTTCCAGGTGTTCGGCCAAGAAAAGTCGGTACTTCTCAACGTAAACATATAAGTCGATGACCGTGTCGAGCAGCGATTCGCCCCGCATTGTGGCACCCGTTTGGACCAAGTTTTCCAATCTGTCCGCCTTGCGCGCGATATTAGGCAAAATGCTCACGAGTTCTCCACGCCGTTTCCAGGCGCCACCGTAAGCTCTGTCCTTCTCTGCATGCAGCCGCTTGATGGCAAGCTTGAAATCATCAGACGCATTCACCGAGATCCCGCGGCAAGCCTCGAAAAAGCGCCTGATCTCAGGCTGCGCGATGTTATCGGTAAGTGCGGGATAAAGGCGGCGCAGTTGATCGTATATTGCTACGACGTAGTCTTCCGCTGGCAATTGGCCGAGTTCTTTGACGAGACGCTCTGCACCCCATTGCCGATGGGCCCAGAACACATGGATAAGCGCGAGGCCGCTATCCAGAAACGGGTCATCGACACGGCCGTGCTGGAATAGTGGAACGTTCGGTTCGGCTCGAATTTTTTCCTCAACGATGAACCATTTCTTCAGCTTACACTCGAACTCGTCCCATAAAGTACGAAAAGGCGCGCGACCTATGCCGAAGTCATACGGCGTGAGCCCGTGGAACGAGTTGTTCATCTGGCGCACGCGATCAAAATGAATGTCGTAAAGATGAAAGGACGTTGCAAAATAAGTGGCAGGTCCATTTTCAAGGCCCAACCAAAAGGACATCAGCTCTTGCAGGACGCTCCACTCGAAGGCATTTACGCCCGAGAACCCCCACATCGCGTCATTGCTGCGAACTGCAACGTTCAGGTGGAGCTTACCGTTTCGAGCAATCCAGCTGAGCCAGTTGTTGCAGGGAATGTCTTTTGAATCGACATAATCGCGAGCCGGATCAAAGACCATCATCACAGCGCGGCGCGACGCCAAATCCTTCGTGAGCAGCTGACGCGCCTCGTCCAGTTGGTCGATCGATCCACACCAGCGGCGCAGGCGTGGCCCGTAGGCACCGTGCCAAGTCGTACCATCGTCAGAAAACTCAGGCGCCCGCGGCAGATATCTCGTCAACCAAGCGATGTCATCCCGACCCGCCAGCATCCACATTGTTTCGGCGAATTGAGCGAACACGTCACTATGTCGCTTCGGCACAAAGAGATAACGCTCGTATGGCCGCTCAAGAGAGGTTACCCGCCCGAGGAGCTCGCGTGTCAGTTTTCCGCGAACACGAACCTCGACACCACTCGTAAGCACATCGGCGACGCTATCAACCGTTGCGAAGCTGATATTTCGGTAATTTGGCATCTGGGTCAACGATGCTGGGTATCGAACGCTCTCATTCATCCCCTCCCAATCCAACGCTCTCGGGCGTTTTTTATGAAATAAGTCTATTGCGCGTCTTTGAGAATCGCTTATCGCTCATTCGGAATTGAAAGGGATCAGCAAGTACGCGATTACTTTCTTTGGCTTCGGCTTTGATCCAAGTGAGCAAAGCTTCGCAATCGCCCTGCGAAAAAACCCGATGTCCCCGTCCATTCTTGTAACCGATCTTACGAAGAAGCTTTGACGGGACGAGGGATGCGTTACTGCCAAAATAATAAAATTCATCCGATATCAGGACGCGATCAGTCTGGGTATCATGGTTGGTGTTCGGCATGTCTTGCTCGCCACTGGGCTGACTGTGAACGCAATTTTCCTGCAACCACTTCTTCGTTTGCGGGTCCCGCCGATAAACGTTGTCACCTACCATAGTTCGTCGGGTGCCATGGCGGACCGGGCGTTTGCCGAAAAACTCCGCCGCATTCCAATACTGATCAAAATCCAGATCACGCGTTACTTTCATTCCATAGATACATCGCCCCGTAGCCTTCAGTTCGCTTCCTCCCATGCCAATGATCCAATCACCGATCTTGGCTTTTCGCCGGATGACGGGCATGCAGCACGCGAGGGTGCAAACCCCGTCGAACGGATTCGGGGCAAACCCGAAGTCGTACCGCACGACGTATATGTAGACGGTTGCCACGACCGGTTAACAACTCGACGTAGGACTGGCATAAACCGGCTCTCGCTGGTCGCGGCTGTCCGGTTTTTCGAAAGGACGACCCTTGCCCTCGATCGCGTCGATAATGCTGTCAGAATTCCAATTAACGAGAGCGGTTCCGTAATCGTTTAAGGCCGCCGGCACGTCGACTTCCGTCCCGCCTCTTACATACACGCCCACAATGCGCTTCCCGAGTTGGTTGGCTTGCTTGATCTCCCAGTCAACCCAAGGCCGTTGGTGGGTCTCTTTGCCGACGAGCACTACCACTGTGGAGGCCCAGGACATCTTCATGCGCAGAAGGCGCTTAAGCACGGCGTCCTTGATCAGGCCGTTTTTCAACCGGTCCTGATTTGCGGGCTTGGCACGGATCGATGAGTTTCGCACTTCCAAGCCACTACGCTTGAGCATGTCCGTTAGCCCTGTGACATGCTCATCGTCAGCGTGGTGATGGCTGATGAAGACGTTCTTCAGTTTAGACATTTGCTCTCGCAAAAACTGTAGGAGCCGTTGTTGATGCCAAATTTTTAGTTCGCTTGCCCATTCTTTCCGACGCGTCCGCTGGACTGCGACACATTGAGCGGATCCCAAGAATCATCTAATGAAAACATACGGTTGCGATGATACTTAATTCCCTCAAACCGCGTCCTCAGTAACTAAGAGTCGCCCCGCTGCTCAAAACAAGAACATAGGTAGAACATTGAGTCGAGGGGAAAAGCGCGGCAGAGGACAACTTCCGCTCACAATTTTCAACCCTTAATATGCGCTATTCCAACTCTCAATTGGAAATTGCGTCGCCCGGTCCAGCTCCAAGGTGCACTCCATGTCTGAGCTTGCTACGCCCAGCACTCCCGGCAACTCGGCTGGACCGGGCCCCGACGGGCGCGCTGCGCACGAGTTACTTTGCGAAATGCGTACGCGAATTGCGACTCAACCCTTGCCCTATCAATACGGCGTCGAAACGCGCGCATTAGAAAGTCTTGTCGAGATATTTCAATTCGCTCGAAAGGCGATGAAAGACAATCCGGGTTGCGCACACTTTGCGCGCATCACGACCACCATGCTGAATGTAGATTTGCGACCCATTACCGCGAAGTGGCATCGCGCATACAAGGCGGGGGTCCTGGACTCGCGCGATGGTGCCAACGATTTCCGCACAGACCTTGCGGCACTGCAACCACGTCTGGCGTCCTTCGCTGAAGAGCTTCAGAAACTGGCTTACGGAAATTCTCAGCCCGACGTCTCATCGCCCCCTGTTGTCAAAGAGGACGAATTGGCGGATTGCCTGTCGCCCCTGCCATTTGGGATTGATGAGACGGACGCCAGCTGGAAAGCAATCAATTCCAGCGAAACTAAGGAAATCAATGCAAGACGCAAATTGCAAGGCGTCGCCACACAGCCCGGCTTTGATGCAAATGGTTTATCGTTGTCAGGAGGCGGCATTCGATCCGCCACTTTCTGTTTGGGCGTCATGCAGGTTCTCGCTGAACGAGGTCTGATGAAAGACATCGATTATCTTTCAACCGTGTCGGGTGGCGGATTCGTCGGTGGCTTCATTTCATCGCTAGTCGGTAGCGGTGAGACCTTCGAACAAATCGCATGCCCGTCAGGTCCCGATAGTGGACCCGTCCAGCATCTCAGGCAGAACGCTAAATATCTCAACGCAGTCAATCTCAAGCAACGCTGGATGATGATCTCTGGTACACTATCCGGCTTAATCTTGAACTGGAGCGCGCCGCTAGCAGTCCTTTCCGCTCTAGCCTTCTTTGCGTCTTATATCGCTATGGACGCGCATTTCTGGATTTCCGGTGGCGTGGTCTTCATTCTGGCCACGCTTGCCTCAATCGTGCTGCACGGCATCACGTTGCGGCTCTCGTTAGCAGGATCGACGCCAGTTCTTGTCGCTGGATGCGTACTAGCAACGCTTTTTTGCCTCGCTATGGCCTTGCTCGAATGGGGCTACAGCCAGTTCCATTCACCTTATGCACTAACGATCTTTGCATCGCTTTCCATCGCGGCGATAGTCGCGCCCGTGCTCGCGCGCTTCTTGAGGATAACTTCAAGTGAACGAAGTCGGAAGTTGCTCTTCGAATTCTCGCTCTATCCCGCCGGCTTCTTGGTGCCTCTCTCGGCAGTTCTCGTATTTTATTTACTCCGCGACCTCGGGCGCAGCGAGTTACACCCGACTTCGTCGTGGTGGAATCTTCTACACTACGTAAGCGGTGACATCGCTCTTTTGGGCATCTTCCTGACAACAGGCGCAATCGCCGTTTTTCTTCTGAATATCAACCTCACAGGACCCCACAAGTTGTATCGTGATCAGCTTGCGCGGACCTTTATCTGGCCGGCCGACACTCCTAATGTCGAGCTGGCACAGGTCGATCTGAAAAGCCTCGGACCTTACCATCTGATCAACGCGACCGTGAACCTGCCTGCGAGTAAAAGCCCGGTATTGCGAGATCGAAAAGGTGACTTCTTCCTGTTCTCCAAGCACTGGACTGGGTCGCGGGCTGTAGGTTATTCGCCGACTGCGTCTTGGAAGACAAACGGTCGCTCATTAGACCTTGCAACTGCAGTGGCCATCTCGGGTGCTGCCGCATCTCCTCAAATGGGGTTGGGTTCTGTACCAAGCCTATCCGCCCTTATGACTTTATTGAACATAAGGCTTGGATATTGGATCGTGAATCCGAAGCATCCCAAGCGATTCATATCACCCGGATTCTCCTGCATTCTTCGAGAAATGACAGGAGCAAGCATGACTGAAGCCGCAAGTTGGCTGAACCTCTCTGATGGCGGCCACATCGAGAATATGGGGCTTTACGAACTGCTACGCAGACGATGCAAATTCGTCGTGTGCGTCGATGGCGAGGCTGACCCTGACAGCACGTTTCCTGGTCAACTGACCTTGATCAGGCAGGCACAAATTGACCTCGGCATCCAGATCGAACCACGCCTGGACGAAATCCGTCCCGACCCTACTTCGCG
Source organism: Afipia massiliensis (assembly GCF_014203115.1). Taxonomy (GTDB): domain Bacteria; phylum Pseudomonadota; class Alphaproteobacteria; order Rhizobiales; family Xanthobacteraceae; genus Afipia; species Afipia massiliensis. Next base: position 149,884 of record NZ_JACHIJ010000005.1, read on the forward strand.
AACGAGTAAAGCTCACGCCCAACTATTCCGTATTAAATACCCGACGACTGTCGATGGCCGGCTAGCTGGCACAGGCCTGTTGCTTTACCTCAAGCTCTCATTGACCGGCGATGAGGCAGAGCTTCTCAAGCGGTACCGGCATATGAATCCTGATTTCCCACATCAGTCGACGTTGAACCAGTTCTACGATGAAGAACAGTTCGAAGCCTACCGACAGTTGGGAGTTCATGTTGCGCAGGGCGTATTTGCCGATGCGCTTCTGACCGAAAATTCGCGCCCCGCTACAGTGCGTGATTGGTTCGCGCAGCTTGCGAAGAATATGTTGGAGCCCTAGCACAGCCTCTTCGCCGGAAGCAGCACCGAACCTCCGGCTTCGTGCATCTAGCTCGTCAGCCATTTTGGAGAGCTCACAACGCGATATCGCGAACACGCGGCGATGCGAGATCGCAACACGAAGCTTGCCATCAGTTGGACAAGCTTTTTTGCGCGGGCAACTTGCCGAATTTCCATGCTGCATACGAAGGTGGAAAGGCGTCGGACCGCTGCCGGTCCGCCTTGGATCTGAAGCAGACACTCAACAGCCGACTGGACGTCACGACTGATAAGCTTTCCACCAAAAACTATCCAGTCATCAAATGAGCGCCCGGACTCGCGCTGCAGGTTAAGTTTTACAATTCAAAGCACCAAGTTCATCACGCAGTGGCGATCGAACTTTAGTCTCCGCCACGGGTCTTCAGAAAACGGGAGTTTTCTTGGAGTTGGCTGGAGATTCTTGAGCAATTTCGCGTCAGAAATCCCGCCGCTGCGTGATCGGAGACAGGAGTCGTCTTCAAAACCCCGCCATTGGCGGGCTTTTCAATCTCGAAACGGTAGTATTTTCCAATATCCGCACTGGCTGGCTGGCGACGCAGTGCTGATCGAATGGGTCTCCCGGTGAATTCCTTGCTAACAGGGAATTTTACAGGGAAATATGCGATTTCGGAGCTCTCAGGTGCGATTTCTTGCCGAGAAACCGCTGTGCCGCAGCGACTTTTCAAGAACTACTCTACTAAAATTAACAGTGAAAATTTCCAAGAAAACAGGGAATTTCCTAGCGGGGACAGCGAATCTACCAACGCATAATCGAGATCGCTGACGGATAAGGTTTTCGATAAGTACAGGTAACTCAACGCCGACTATTACGGTGTGCAGCCGCCCGCCCAAGAGACCTCGTCTGGATCAACGTCACAACAACGGCGTCAGAACGCACCGATCATTGGACAAAGATACGCCTGTCTCTCGCCAAATTCGGCGAACCGTAAGCGTCAAAATCATACGCCATTCCTGGCGGACTTCATCATCACTACGTCCGGGTCTAAGTTTTCGGTACACACACACCCGGCAGGCGTATTACAGAGGTCGGGCGCGCCGAAACAGGCTCGCAGAGCCCGGAATCCAGTTCTTTCCCGCAAGATTTCTCATCAGCTACCCTGCGCAAAAGCAGGAAATCCTTATCACGGTTCGATCAACACGCCTTTTGGAAGTGACAGGGTATACTTGGCGATTTCGCCCGCCGTCGTCAGCCAAATATCTCCCCGCTGTCTGACGATATGCTCCAGTGCATGGCGCAACCTGCGCGCGCGGTGCGGCTGCCCCATCACGAAGGTATGAAGCGCGATGCAATAGACCAGCGGATACTTCCTTGAATCCTCTAGCTGCTGGTCGAATGCATCAATCAGTAAAGAGGCAAATTCTTCATCGCTGACCTTGCGATTGAAGATCGCCGGCAGATCGTTCAGTTCCATCGAAGGATAAGGCACGCTCAGGATTGGCCCGTTGTCCGTGCGGAACAATTGAGGTTGTTCGTCGAAGAACCAGTCCAGCATGTACCTGAAACCGTTCTCGACCAGAAGCTCCGGTGTCTTAGCGCTCTGCGAAATGAAAGGGCCGAGCCAGCCTTTCGGCGCCGAACCTTCCTCGTGCTCGAATCTCGCGCAGACCTCGCGAAGCATTTCCCGCTCCTGATCTTCCGTCATGTCGACCTGACGCTCGGAGTTCGTTCGGCCGTGACCGACGAACTCGTCGCCACGGTTGCGGAACGCGGCGACGAGCTCAGGATAAGCGTCGTACACTGCGGCATTAGTGAGTACAGAAAGCGGAATGTTCAGTTCGTCGAACATATCCAGCAGGCGCCACGCGCCAACACGGTTACCGTAGTCACGGTAGGCATAACCGCGGTGGAACGGCGCGGTCGGCATGGTTGTGAAATCCGGTCCGGGATTCCGACCGAACTCGAATGCCTCGATATTGATCGCGAAGTACACCGCAAGCCGCTTGCCATTTGGCCACTCATAAACCGGCCGTTTCGTGATCGGCACGAAAGGATAGCGGTCCATTTTTGTATCGAATTTCGTCATCGGTTCTCTGCTATGTTGATTGAATTGAACAGCGGATACTTATTCGGCGAAAGCAGCCTCTCGCTTTGCGCGCAAAGTCGGGAGCATGAGTGAGAAAACAAGCATCATTGTCGCGGCAAACAGAGCGATACTGATCTTGCTGTGGATCAGAATCGCGGGATCACCACCCGAAAGTAGGAGTGATCGCCGCAGGTTCTCCTCGAGCAACGGCGCAAGAATGAACCCCAGCAACAACGGTGCGGGCTCGCAATCCAGCTTGCGCAGCGTGTATCCAACGAGAGCAAAGCCAGCCATCAACAAGACATCGAACGTCTGAAGATTCACGCTGAACACGCCGACGCAACACACCAGAAGAATGGCCGGGAAGAGACGCCTGTAAGGGACCAGCACGAGTCGGGCCCACAGGCCGACCAACGGCAGGTTGATCACCAGCAGCATGAGATTTCCGATCCACATGCTCGCGACGATCGTCCAGAACAGCAGCGACTGCTCTTCGATGACCTTCGGACCTGGAACGATACCCTTCACGGTCATCAACCCGAGCATCAGCGCCATCACGGAATTGGCGGGAATACCCAACGTCAGCAGGGGAATGAAAGACATTTGCGCGCCCGCATTGTTCGCGGACTCCGGTCCCGCAACCCCGGCGATGGCTCCGTGGCCAAACTTGCCAGGATCCTTGGCTACGCGTTTCTCGATCGCGTAACTCGCAAACGAGGCGAGGATCGCGCCGCCACCCGGCAGAATTCCCAGGATCGATCCAATTCCCGTACCGCGCAGCATGGCCGGCCACGACTCGCGCAAGTCATCACGGCTAGGGAGTATCCTGTTCAAGTTAGCTGTAACAAGGCTGCGCACTTCCGGCTTTTCGAGCGCGAGGATGACCTCGGAAATGCCGAACACTCCCATCGCAATGATCGTGAAGTCGATGCCGTCGGCAAGTTGAAGGTAGCCGAACGTAAACCGCTGCGCATCGGAGCTAACATCAGTCCCGACCAAGCCCAGGAAGAGACCCAGAAAAATTACAGCGATCGATTTCAGTATAGACCCGTTGGCCAGCACGACCGCAGCCACCAGCCCTAGCACCATGAGAGCGAAGTATTCCGGAGCTCCGAACTTCTGCGCAAGCGCCGCAAGCGGTGGACTGAGCAGCGCGATGAAAACTGTCGCAATGGTGCCCGCAAAGAACGAGCCAATCGCGGATATTGCGAGCGCAGTACCAGCCCGACCCTGCCGGGCCATCTTATGACCGTCCAGCGCTGTGACGACCGACGACGCTTCACCCGGGAGGTTGATGAGGATGGATGTCGTCGATCCGCCGTACTGGGCGCCGTAGTAGATACCAGCAAGCATGATTAGCGCCGCATCGGCCTGCAACTGGTAGGTAATCGGCAATAGGATCGCTAGCGTAGCCGTCGGACCAAGCCCGGGTAAAACACCGATGAGCGTTCCGATCAGAACCCCGACAAAGCAGTAGAGCAGATTGTAAGCCGACAGCGCTGCCATCAGCCCGCTCAGAAGGTTCTGACCTAGCTCCACAGCAGCACCGGGAGGCTTGGCAACAGATCGATTCGAACGCCGATACCGCAAACAAAGACCAACGTAACAATGGCGATCAATACGCTTGCGAGGACAAGCGTCTCCGCGAGGCGCTGCCCTTTAATCGCTTGTCCGCCGCATGCGAGCAACGCGAAGCTTGCAACAATCAACCCGGCCGGCTTTATGAGCAAGCCGTACAGTACGATCCCCATTAGAACGCTGAGCAGCGGCCGCGGATTCCAGGGATTGAAGTCAGCGGTGGATTCTTTCGCTTGCAGAATCGCAGCAACGACGCCTCGCGCGCCGATGATCGCGCCAAAGATCGCCATTCCACTTCCCAGAAGAAGCGGCACATACCCCGGCCCCATGTGTCCTGCAGTTCCTATCTTGTAACCGAAACTGAGCTTGATCGCGACGAAGCCAAGCGCTGCGAACATCGCCCCCGCCAGAAAATCCTTATTGAGAGCTGTCATCTTTATGCGCCGATACAGTCAGTTGCTTTCGGCTTTGAGGCCGGCCTCTCTGACGATCTTGCCGATCGCGCTGTAGTCGCCCTTCACAAAGGAGGAGAACTCTTCCGGCGTGAACGCGCCCGGAGTCGCTCCGCTTTCGAGAATGCGTTTTTTGTACTCCGGCAGTTCCACCATCTTCCGAAGCTCGGCGTTGATCTTCGAGATGATCGGCTTCGGCGTCTTGGCTGGCGCAAACAGCCCAAACCAGGATCGCATTTCGTAGCCCGGAACCCCCTGCTCCGAGATAGGCACAACATCAGGGATCAGATCCTGACGGGCAGTAGTCGTGACGCCGAGGGGCCGCACGGTGCCAGCCTTTATCTGACTGATCACGGAAATCGTGTTGGCGAACATGGATTGAACTTCGCCAACGACCACCGCGTTGGCCGCCAGCGCAGAGCCTCGGTAGGGAATGCTCAGCAACTTAACGCCCGCCTTCTCCTTGAAAAGCTCTCCAGCGATGCTCATCGACGTTCCCGAGCCTGCATGGCTAAACGTCACTTTTCCCGGATTAGCCTTTGAATAGGCAACGAACTCTTGAACCGTCTTCACCGGAAGGCTGGGATTCACCACCAGAACATTGCCTAGCATCGCAACCATGGCGATCGGTTCGAAGTCCGTGAGCGTATTGAACTTCATGTTGCCGAACAGATGGGGGTTGGTGGCATGCGTAGCTTGACCACCCATCAGCAGCGTGTAGCCGTCCGGCTCTGCTTTCGCGGCCAGTTGCGAGCCGAGTACTCCCTGCCCGCCGGGGCTATTTTCAATAATGAATTGTTGTCCGAAGGCCTTTGTCAGATGCTCAGCCGCCATCCGACTGTAGAGATCATAAACGCCGCCCGGCGGAAACGGCACGATGATCCGCACGAGCTTTGTCGGATAGTCCGCGCCGAATGCGCGTGATGGGAGTATTGTAGCTGCGATCAGCGCGGCGATCCGGGCGAGCCGTAACCATCTCGAATTCAGCATTGTCTACCTCCCAGTGAATGGCTATTCGCCGCGTCGTTTCCCATTCGGTTGCGCGGCTTGACCCAAACGCTAGTTCAATATATTTAATTTTGCAAACTAAAAATATCAAACAGCGCAAGGAACGATCATGAGACCGTGGGATCCATTTATCTCCACTGAAGAACAACGCGCTTACGAAGCCGCAGGCTTCGGCCGGCCCGGCGGACTCGGAAAGCGTCCAGCTCTGCTGATCATTGACGTCCAGTATCGAACCACCGGAACAACGCCACTGCCCTTCTGGCAGGCCGTGGAAGAATTTCCAACTTCATGCGGCGACGTCGCCTGGCAATCCGTTCGCCATATCAAGGATCTTCTGACCCTGTTCCGCAGCAAGAGATGGCCTGTCGTCTACCCCCATGTAGCGCCAAAAACACGAAACGACCGTGGCAGGTTGGCCAGCAAGGTGCCTGCCATCATGTCGATTTCATCGCGCGGATATGAGTTTGTGGAAGAGATCGCGCCTCTCGAGCACGACATCCTGATTCCGAAGAAACATCCGAGTGCTTTTTTTGGAACAACTCTCGTCAGCCATCTCGTCGATCTCAATGTCGATACACTGGTCATGACCGGGTGCACGACATCGGGCTGCGTCAGGGGCAGCGTCGTTGACGCCTTTTCCTACAATTTTCACGTCGCCATTCCCGAAGAGTGCGTCTACGACCGCAGCCGCGCGGCTCATGCTGTGAACCTTTTTGACATGTCGCAAAAGTACGCCGACGTATCACCGACCGCGGTGCTTCGTTCACAACTTGCTGACCTACAGCCCGGAGCCTGACATGCGGGATGATTTCGAATACGGGTCCGCCGGTATCATCGGCATTGCGCCGCCGCAATCGAACCCGACAGTCGAGCCTGAGATGGCAACGCTTCTGCCCGCCGACGTGACAATGCTCACGACGCGTCTCCGCGGAAATATGCTGGATACCCGAAAACGGTTCGGTGAATACCTTATCAACCTAAAGGACAGTCTCGATGGCTACGGAGCAATCAAGCTGGGCGCCTTCGGCTTTGCATGCACCGCGACCAGCTATCTGCTGGGCGAACGGGAGGCAAGCCGGGAGTTCGATAAGCTTTCTCTGCATTTTGGATATCCTATCATTTCATCAGCCCAGGCAATCCGCATAGCTCTCAGTGAACTGGGCGCGGCTCGCATTGCCCTGTTTGGACCCTATCCGGGCTGGCTTCAGGAAGTATCGCAAAGGTTTTGGTTCGAGTCCGGCTTCGCGCTGGTCGCCAAGACCGGCGTGGATCTCGGCAACGGTGATACGCTGGGCATCTACCGGCTGCGAACCAATTCCATCGTCGAAGCGGTCAGCCGTATGGATTGGAGTAAGGCCGACGCCATCGTGCTGACCGGCACGGGCGCACCGACGCTCAGGGCGATTCCCGAGATCGCACGCCTGTCGGGCAAACCCGTATTCTCTTCGAATCTCTGTCTCGCTTGGGCTCTTCTCCGCGAGATAGGCCACAAATCAGCACTGCCTGTTTGGGCGGACCAAAGCGTGTTAATCAAAGGCTGGGCAGACCGACTGGATCGCAGATGATTCGGACGGCCATACCCTGAAGCGGAGGGGATGGCGTGCCAAAAAAAGCGAAGCAGACCAAGCTGACATCTCGAAAAAGCTCAACAGTCGTGTCGAAGAAAACTACACTCCCTCCGACCGTCTCGCGCGCATCCCTGATGCTTGATGGTTCGGATGCTCTCGTCCGCCGTATTACTCATTTGCACTATGTTCTATCCGGCATGCTGGAAAGCATCCGAGGCGGTTTCGCATCGTTGATCGGCGTCTCATCGTTTCAATACGTCTTGATGCAGGCTCTTGGACGGCTTCAAACCGACACCGACTGGACGGTGCGCTCGGTCGCTCGGGAAATGCATATGACTGACGCCTATGTCAGCACTGAAATTAGCGACCTCGAGCAACAGGGTTTTCTGGAGAAGGTCACAAACCCGAACGACAGGCGCATGAGCTTTCTCTCGTTGACAGCAAAGGGGCGTGAATCGCTCGCCGCAATAGCGCCGATTCAGACCATCGTGAACGATACCCTGTACGGACATCTCGACGAAAAAAGCGCGACCGCTTATCTGGAAGAACTGGGGACATTGGCCGCCCAAGCCGAGAAAGCAAGCGCGGTGCTCGATCAAATCACTGCAGCACAACGACTGGCAGTTCTTGGAAACGTCCCCCGCCCCCGGCGCCGGCGCCGTCCACCCTTACGCGCATAAGCACGAACCGCCCTTGGTTACCACTGTCTTGACAGCAAACGTGATGTCATTTAGTTAGTTTGCATAAATAACTAAAGGTGACACATGCTTCGATCCGGCAAGGACTATCTTCGCTCGCTTCAGGACGGCCGTAAAATCTATCTCGGCAGTAAGCTCGTTGACGATGTCACGGAGCACCCCGGTTTTCGCAACTCCGCAAGGAGTTTTGCCCACCTCTTCGATCTCAAACGCGATGCCGCGCATACCAACGCGCTCTCGTTCGAAGCCGACGGCGATAGGCATAGTTTCTACTATTTGCAGCCGCGCAACGGTGAGGATCTGCAGTTCCGGATGAAAGGTCACAAGCTATGGGCCGACGCGAGCTACGGACTTTTCGGGCGTTCCCCGGATCATGTCGCTTCCTTCATCACCGGAATGACCTGCCGACCAGAGGTCTTCGACATACCTGAGCATGGCTTTAGAACCCGACTGCTCGACTACTATCAGTATATTCGCAGCAACGATCTCTACGTCAGTTACGCGACCCATCCACCGCAAGGCGCTCGAAACTATTCGACAGACGCCAAAGCGCATTTCTTCAAGTCACCGGCCTTGCATGTCGAGGCTATGGATGATGAGGGCATTATCCTCCACGGCATGAAAACACTCGCGACGGGCGGCGCGTTCTGCGACGAGGTCTGGATCGGAAATCTGACACCCCTTGCCCCCGATCGGATCAAAGAGGCGGTCACCTGCGCAATTCCCGTCAATTCAGCTGGGCTTTCGCTCTGGTCGCGCCGATCGATGGAAGGCGCCGCGCCCAACGAGTTTGATTATCCGCTCTCGTCGCGGTTCGACGAAAGTGATTGCATGCTGGTGTGCGAGCACGTGCGCGTTCCATGGTCACGCGTTTTCACCATTGGCAACGTCGATCTGAGCCGCGCGATCTATATGGAGACCGGTGGTCACTATTTTGGCAATCACCAGTCGAACGTGCGCTTCTGGTCGAAGTTGCAGCTTATCGTCGGCTTGGCGAACAAAATTGCCAAATCCGCAAGCGTACGAGGTATCCCCGCCGTTCAGGAAACGCTGGGCAAGCTTGCAGCGATGGAAGCCACGATTGCCGGCCTCGTGCACGGACAGGTTTCCGATCATCAGCCCCTGGGCGATGGCTACGTTGTCGTGAACCAGCGCTACATGTATGCAGCTTTGAGCTGGTGTCAGGATAACTACGGCCTGATCTGTGCGACCGTCCGCGAGCTAATGGGTGGAGCAATCTTTCAGATGCCGGCTGACATTTCCATTATCGAAAGCGGAAAACTCAACGATATTTTCGAAACCTATTGGGCAACCGACGGCGAAACGGCGCTCGACCGTATGAAGCTCTACAAACTCGCCTGGGATCTGCTCGCATCCGAATTCGGTGCGCGGCATGTGCAATACGAGAACTTCTATGCCGGTCCCCCTTTTCTCGTGCGTGCCCATAGCATGAGGCTCGCGCCGTGGGATCGCTTCGACGCCACCGTCGATACGCTCATGGCGAGCTACGGACCACAATCCCACACACGCACGGCAGCAGAGTAAGGCAATGCCCGCGGACAGCATCTCACCCGTCCCGTTCGACACAAGAGCCTTTCGGAAGGCACTCGGCTGCTTCCCGACCGGCGTCGCCGTTATTACTGCGCAACCCTCGGGACAGTTACCGGTCGGGTTGACCATTAACTCATTTGCATCCGTCTCGCTCGATCCTCCGCTCGTGCTTTGGAGCCTTCAGCGCGATGCGCCGAGCAAGGACGCTATCCTTCAGTCCGGGCATTTCGTCGTCAACGTGCTGGACGAGACCCAGCTCCGCCTGGCGCAGCAGTTTGCGCGACCTGCTATCGACAAGTTCGACGGCGTCGAGATTTCAACGAACCGCTGGGGCGCGCCATACATAAAAAAGTGTATCGCTAGGTTCGAGTGCAAGGTGATGAACTGCGTGGACGGCGGAGATCACGTGATTTTTCTCGGAGAGGTCGAACACTTTCACCACGAAACTGGAGCTCCGCTGGTATTTTGCCACGGGATGTTTGCATCCGTGGCCGACACTAGGCCAAAGCAGATCACTGGCTAGGATAAACCGCGCCCGGTCTCGCCTTTCGCGACGTCCTCGGATCGCGCGCCTGATTGCTCTCAAGAATCCCGCCAATCTAAGCGCAGTGCAGCAGTTCGATCGCCCGTCGCTTTCGGCAGGGCTCGATCTCAGCATCCTCTTAGGGAAATCCGGCGAAGAAATTAGGGAATTTCTACACGAACTCTACATCAGGCTATACGAAATTCGATTCCATCAGCGATGACGGTCAACGCAAGGTTCCTTCATCACCGCGGCGAATTGATCGCGCAACTTGTGCTTCTCAATCTTTCCCGAAGGCGTCCGGGGCAGGGAATCGACAATACGAACATGCTGCGGGACCTTATAACCCGCAAGCTGCGCCCTGCAGGCTGCCCGGAGACGCTCCGGATCGATTTTGTTTCCAGATCGCGGCACCACGACGGCAAGGCCGACCTCGCCCCAGCGCGTATCCGGCACACCAATCACCGCAGCCTCGGCAACATCTGGAAGATCGTAAAGGAAGTTCTCGACCTCGGCCGGATACACATTCTCTCCTCTGGAGATGAACATGTCTTTGAGGCGATCGACAATGAAGATGTCGCCATCGGCATCACGGACAGCGACGTCGCCGGTGCTGAGCAGTCCCTCTAGCACGCCCACGGAACGTGCGTTGGTATGAGTCCACTCCCTTCAGGCCCCATCGACAGAGATTAGAGAGGCCCAAGCAGCACGAACGGGCACGTGTTGCCACGCCGTATACTGCCAACTCTGCTTGAACCGATGCAGGGAAAGATCCATGCGGCCCGCTGCAGTTTGGTTTGGAACGGCATCGCATTCAATGGCGTCATTACGCGGAAAACCCGATCAACGACCAGCTGGCTTTTTCAAATTGTCCTATCGTTAAATGACCTGCCTGCCTCCTTCCATCAGAAATCAGGAAGATCCTAGATCTGATTGGCTGTGCAGCATTGAATACATCGCATCGGGCAAGGGACCGCCCGTTGCCCAGTCAAGCAATTCAACGGTGTGAACTATCGGAATAGTCGTCGCGGCGCCGATCTGTGTCATGCATCCCAGGTTTCCGCTCGCGATAATCTGCGGCCTCACTTTCTCGATGTTGGTCACCTTTCGCGACCGAAGCCGGTCTGCGATTTCGGGCTGCATAACATTATAAGTCCCCGCCGAACCGCAACAGATGTGGCTTTCAGGAACGTCCTTCACGACAAATCCCATCTGCTTCAGAAGGGATTTCGGCTGATCAACGATGCGCTGACCGTGCTGCATTGAGCACGCCGAATGATACGCGACAATCTGACCTGTGGTCCGAACGGGTCCCTGAAGCTGAAGTTTATGGAGATACTCAGTGATATCCTGCGCGAGCGCAGAAATGCGCACAGCCTTGCGAGCGTATGCCTTGTCCTCGCGGAGCATGAATCCATAATCTTTGATGGTCGTTCCGCAACCCGACGCCGTGACGATGATGGCATCGAGCCCGCTCTCGTCAAGCTCCCGTGTCCAGGCATCAACGTTGCGCCGGGCCGCCTCCAGTGCCGATTCCTCGTAACCCATATGATGCACGAGAGCTCCGCAGCAACCCTCGTCGCGGGGGCTCGTCACCTCAATCCCATGACGATTCAGCAGCCGGATCGCGGCGTCGTTGATGTTCGGATCAATGACCTGCTGGGCGCAGCCCATCAATATTGCGACTCTGCCTCGCTTGCCCTGCGCGACCGATCCCTGAGGAGTGGACTTCCGCGGCTTCAGAGCCGGGGCAAGATCGATCATGGCGGCAAGATGCGCGCCGCCCGGAAGCCTGGCAATCCATTTCCTCACCGGCCTGACCGCAGCCGCCGACAACAGCGCCAGTCTCAGCCGTTTCGGATACGGCAGCACCGACGCCAGCATGCCACGCAGAACACGATCGACCAAGGGGCGCTTGTAGGTCTTCGTGATGTGGGCCCGCGCATGGTCCACCAGATGCATGTAGTGCACCCCGGACGGACAGGTGGTCATGCAGGAGAGACAGGACAGGCAGCGATCCACATGCTTGACGACCTTCTCGCTCGCCGGTTTCTCATTCTCGAGCATATCCTTGATGAGGTAGATTCGCCCGCGCGGACTGTCGAGTTCGTCTCCCAGCAGCAAGTAGGTCGGGCACGTCGCAGTACAAAACCCGCAATGAACACAGGCGCGAAGAATCTTCTCCGATTCGATCATGTGCGGATCGACAAGCGCTGTCAGCGAGAAGTTCGTTTGCATGGGATTTCGATCTGCGCTTCAAATACCAGAGTACATTTTTCCGAAGTTGAGGATACGGCCGGGATCAAACGCAAACTTGATCCTTCGGGTCAGTTCTGCAACCGAGGGCGGAAGCGGCTCGAATATATCGACCCTGCATCGAACCTCCGGCGGTGCACGCAGAAGCGTCGCGTGGCCACTGAGGCCTCGCATTACATCCCGGATCACCTTGGACCCCGCGTCTTCTGGCGCGTCGACAGCGAGCCAGACCAAACCGCCGCCCCAGTCGTAGAAATGACGCACATCAAGCACCCGCTTGATATCAGCAATGATACCGGGTGCCTTCGACGGGGCGAGCGAAAGCCGCCATATGGCGCTCTCGGCCGGATCAGCCAGCCACCGCGCATCCCGCACATCAGACCAGATATCGGCGCTCACCTCTCCTTCCAGAAGATCGGCCTTTCCGTATGGTCTCCAAAGTTTGGCGATCTCGCCGCAACCATACGCAACGGAAGGCGCGAATCCTTCGATACGGATGATGGTCAGGGGCTCCGACACCACACCCTTCGGCAGATGCGCCGCCGCGGAGACGGAAAATGGCGATCCCAAAGCGGTCGTCAATGCAGCGATAGCCGTCGCATCATTCAATCCGCGCAGCACCAGAGAAGACGTATATTCCGGTCTTGGCAGAACCTTGAAAATGACTTCGCTTAACACGCCGAGCGTTCCCCACGCTCCGCAATTGAGCTTGACCAGGTCGAGACCCGTGACATTCTTCATGACCCGTCCGCCCGATTTCACGACATCGCCGCGGCCGTTTACCAGCCGGATGCCGATCAGACTGTCACGGCAGGCTCCCGCCATGATACGTCGCGGGCCAGTAACATTTCCCGCTGCAATTCCGCCGATTGTCGGCTCATGGCGCCCGCCGAGAATCGGCCGATAGTCCATCGGCTCGAACGGCAGCATTTGATTCTGTGTTGCAAGCGTCTGATTGATCTCGGACAGTGGTGTTCCGGGAAGAGCCCCGATCACCAACTCCGTTGGCTCATAGAGCGATATTCCCTGCATACGTTGTGTCGTAACAGACATCGCATATCCATTCGGCCGACCAATACCTGACTTGCTGCCAGCGCCACTGACAATCAACGGCATTTTTGCCGCCGCTGCCATTCTGATCGATTCAGACAGGTTCTTTTCGTCGCGCGGTTTCAGATCTCCAGACATCGCCAAATTCGTCCAGCGTTACGTTTGATTTCGGCAGTCAACGGGGAAAACCTTGTCCGTGTTGAGTAGCCATTTTGAATCGAACGCTGCACGCAAACGGATCTGCTGGGCAAGATCGATCTCATTGAACTGGTACGGCATCAGGTCGCGCTTCTCGATGCCAACACCGTGTTCGCCGGTAAGACAGCCACCGACTTCAACGCACAGCTTAAGAATGTCGTTGCCCGCGGCCTCCGCTTTCAACTGCTCCGCCGGATCGTTCGCGTTATAAAGGATGAGAGGATGCATATTTCCGTCGCCGGCATGGAAGACGTTAGCCACACGCAATCCATAGTGCTTCACGATCTCGGTGATCTGCGCCAGAACGTAGGACAGCTTGCCCGTCGGCACCGTTCCGTCCATGCACAAGTAGTCCGCAACGCGCCCAGTCGCGCCAAATGCCGACTTCCGCCCCTTCCAGATCGCCGCTGTTTCAATCGCGGATTTGCTCTCCCGAACCGTCTCAACGCCATTGGCTCGCGCAATGGAGATAATCCGATCCAGCATCGCGTCCATTTCCGCCTGCGAGCCTTCCACCTCAATGATCAGAAGAGCTTCCGCATCGAGAGGATAACCCGCCTTGGAAAAGGCCTCGCATATCTCAATCGCGGCCTTGTCCATGTACTCGATCGCGACTGGAATGATTCCCGCCGCGATAATCTCTGCAACGGTGTTGCCTGCTCCATCGGATGAGGAGAAGCCAAACAGAACGGGACGCGCGGCTTCCGCCGATCTCAATATCCGGACGGTAGCCTCGGTCACGATCCCGAGCTGGCCTTCAGATCCGACCACAACACCCAGTAGATCAAGGCCACCGCTATCGAGGCTATCTCCACCCAAGTCGATGATCGTTCCGTCGATCAGAACCATTCTGACGCCGAGAATATTGTTTGTCGTAACGCCGTATTTCAGGCAATGCGCACCGCCCGAATTATTGGCGATATTGCCGCCGATGGTACACGCGAGTTGAGATGACGGGTCCGGCGCGTAAAAGAAGCCTCTGTCCGACACTGCAGAAGTTATGCTCAAGTTGGTGACGCCCGCTTCGACCCGAATGAAACGATCATCGTAGTTGATCTCAAGCACGCGGCTCATTCTTGAAAGTCCAAGAACAACAGCATCCTCGGTCGGAATTGCACCTCCCGCAAGTGAGGTGCCCGCGCCGCGCGGCACGACCTTCACGCCATTATCATGGCAAAACTTGAGAACCGCACTTACTTCATCCGTCGATGTCGGCAACACAACGGCCAGCGGCATCTTGCGATAGGCGGCGAGCGCGTCGGTCTCGTATGCCCTGCACTCATCTCTATCCGTGATAAGGCCTTCGGGCGAAACCAAGCTTGCCAGGTGCTCCACGATTGCACCGCGACGATCGAGAATATCCTTGTCTGGTTCGGAAAACATGGTCGCGCTCAAGCGCACCTCCTAGATCGAAACACTTCCGACGTGCGCTTCAATTTTGTGAGCCGACCCTGAGAGCAGTTACCGTGGAAACGATCGCTGTGAGACTGTCTTCTCGGCTTCAAACCTTCGCGCCGAACATGTTCTTCCAGGATTCCGTGCCGGGTTTTGCTTCCCACTTTTTGGTGTCGGACATAACAGCCAGCCCCTCCTGCACCGCCGGACGAACCTTGATCGCGTCGAACCAGCGCTTGAGATTGGGATACGTCTCGAGCTCCTGCCCCTGCCATCGGTAGGGACGAATCCATGGAAAGGTCGCAATATCTGCGATCGAGTACTCACCGGCGAGATATTCGCGGTCTGCCAGGCGGCGATCGATCACGCCATACAGTCTGGCGGCCTCTTTCGTGTAACGCTCCACGGCATAAGGAATCTGCTCTGGTGCGTAGCGCCGAAAATGATGAGCCTGGCCGAGCATAGGGCCGGCGCCGCCCATCTGAAACATCAGCCATTGAATGACCTCCATCCGTGCCCGCGGGTCGGATGGCAGCAGCTTGCCGGTCTTTTCAGCAAGGTACAGAAGAATGGCTCCCGACTCGAAAACCGGCAACGGCTTCCCGCCCGGGCCGTCGTGATCGACGATCGCCGGTATCTTGTTGTTCGGGCTGATCTTGAGAAACTCCGCGCCGAATTGATCACCCTTGGTGATGTCAATCGGCAGAACCCGATAATGCAGGCCGAGCTCGGCCAGCATTATCGTGATTTTGTATCCATTCGGCGTGGTCCAAAAGTAGAGGTCGATCATAGACGAACTTCCCGTGAAACAGCCGAATGGATAGTGTTGTGCGATTAGGCCTTAGGCTTGTCGAAGAGAATGCCCGGGTTGAGCACCCAGTTCGGATCAAGCTCGCGCTTGTTGGCCTGCATCATTCGGATGAAGCCCGGATCGATTTCCTTGTCATACCAAGGACGGAAACTGCGTCCGACAGCATGATGGTGCGTGATGGTGGCGCCGAGTTCCAGAAGGGCGTCGGAAGCAACCTTGTTCAACGCTGCGTAATGCTCGATGTTCTTTTCGTGAGAAGACGGAGCCATGATGGAGTAGTACGGCGCCGGCCCATCCGGATAAAGGAACGAGAACCGACGGCAGACAATGCCACCACCGCAAATCTTCTTCTCCGCCTCAGCTACCCGCCGCATGACTTCGGTGTCGAGCGCTTCGAACTTGTCCCACGTATAGGCCGTTTCGAAGGTAAAGCTGACGATACCCATCGCCGCACGAACGTGCATGAGATAAGGCAGATAGCGGAACTGGTTACGCCAGCTGCCCTGCGCGCCCGAGCGGCTGGTTTCGAGAGCATCGGTGCCCGTGCCCGCCTTCTGCTTCACCGTACCGCCGTAATCCCGGCAGATTTCCAGAGAGCGATCCAGCCATGCATCGACCGGATGATCAGCCGACTCATAACCGATCAGCAGCATCGATTCCGTGCCGTCGCCGGCCCCATAGAAGAAGGCGTCCTTCTCATCGAGGTAGCGGCAGTTTGCGGGATAAAGACCGGCCTGGGTGATCTGCCGAACGGCCTTCGCACCCTCGTAGAAGGTCTTGAATGAAACCGAGGCGTTGGCGCGGAACTTCACCCGGCCCTGCAGACGCATCCACGCTTCGGTGATGATGCCAAGCGTACCTTCCGAGCCGATGAAGGCGCGATCGGGGCTGGGACCGGCGCCAGACGCCGGCAGTCGGCGGTTTGTGATCGTGCCGGTCGGCGTGACGACGCGCAGGCTTTCCACCATGTCGTCGATATGGGTCAGATGCGTCGCATAGTGACCGGACGAACGCGTCGCGATCCATCCGCCGAGGGTCGAGAATTCCCAGGACTGCGGAATGTGGCGCAGCGTGAAACCATGCGGCTTCAACTGCTCCTCGAGCGAAGGACCGAACGTGCCGCCCTGGATTCGGGCCGCGCGCGAAGTCGGATCGACTTCCAGAACGCGATTGAGATTCTCGAGGTCGATCGTGACCACGCCCTTGTAACTGCTATCATCCGGCGGATTGATGCCGCCCGTAACGCTCGATCCGCCGCCGAAAGGCACGGCCGCGTAGCCATTTTCACCGCACCAGTCGAGAACCGCGGCAATGTCCTTTTCGTCGCGAGGATAGGCCACGACATCTGGCGGATTTGGATACTTGCGCTTGTAGATCATGGCCAGGTCGCGGAAGCTCTTGCCGTAGGTGTGAGCAACGCGATCCCATTTTTCCGTCGTGCAGAAGCTTGCAAGCGATGCCGGCGGCTTAATGCGCGGGGCACGGATCTCGATCTCGTCGAGGGTCGGATCCGGGAGAACTGTGAAATCGCTCATGCCGAGGCGCTTCGCGACGCGCTCGTGCATCGACTTCACTTCTGACTCAGGGATGTCCTGGCCTTCGTAACCCCAGCTCCAGAACTTCCTTCGCTGCCCTTTTGGCATATTCATGGGTGCATTCATTGCCTCGCTCCTTGCTCCTCGCTCGTGTTGAACCGGAAAGCCAGCCCGACTGATTCATCTGTCCCGACAGTCGGGAGAAAAATCTTCGGTAATACACTGGCCCTTCCAAATTGGTACGACCAATAAGCTCCCGACCATGCTCTTTGTCAAGCGCATCTTCAGGCGTTGATCGAGAATTTCTTCATGGCCTGCAGGCCCTCATTGCAACGTCCGGGCTCCATCCGCTGACGCGGACGTAGCCAAGCGAGCCCGCCTCAGCGAGCCCCGCAAGGGATCTTCGGAATTCGATTTTGCGCGAAAAATCGCAAAGCCGGCCGATTGCCTACGTGGCTTAGCCGTTCATTTGGGTGACGAACTTGGTGTTCAAGTAGGCCTCCATGGCCTCTGTTCCACCCTCGGAGCCGTAACCGGAATCCTTGATGCCTCCAAACGGGGTTTCAGGCAGCGCAAGACCATGATGGTTTATCGACATCATTCCGCTTTCGACCCCCGTGCTGATGGCACCAATGACGGCCGCCGACTTCGTGTAGGCATAGGCGGCGAGGCCAAATGGAAGACGATTTGCCTCCGCTATGGCCTCATCGAGATCGGAGAAGGCGCTGATCGGAGCAACGGGACCAAACGGCTCCTCGTTCATGATGCGCGCGTTCAGCGGGACATCCGTGAGTACGGTCGGCTCGAAGAAGAATCCCTCGTTTCCTATTCGCTTGCCACCGGCTCTGATGCGGCCGCCGCGCGATGTGGCGTCGGCGATCAGAGCCTCCATCGCCTCAATACGGCGATGATTGGCCAGCGGACCCATCTGGCTCGCGGCGTCAAGACCGTTGCCGACAACCAGATCCTTTGCAGCCGATGTGAAGTGGTCGACAAATTCCTCGTAGACGCTCTTGTGCACGATGAAACGCGTAGGCGAGACGCAAACCTGACCGGCGTTCCTGAACTTCGCCGCGGACAGCAGCCTCGCCGACTCCTTCACGTCCGCATCGCCGAACACCAGTGCCGGCGCATGCCCTCCCAGTTCCATCGTCACCCGCTTCATATGGCTTCCCGCCAGAGCGGCGAGTTGCTTGCCGACCTGGGTCGAGCCCGTGAACGAAATCTTGCGAATGAGCGAATGAGCAATCAGATACGAAGACACCTCCGCAGGAACGCCGAAGACCAGATTGAGCACGCCCGATGGCAGGCCGGCATCGGCGTAGGCCTGAACCAGGGCGGCGCAACTAGCCGGCGTTTCTTCGGGTCCCTTGAGAATTACGGAACAGCCGGCAGCGATTGCAGCCGAGATCTTGCGGACAGCCTGATTGATCGGAAAATTCCACGGCGTGAACGCTGCCACCGGCCCGACCGGCTCCTTGATCACGATTTGCTGCACCGCTCCGGAACGCGAAGGAATAGCGCGGCCGTAGGATCGGCGAGCCTCTTCGGCAAACCAGTCGACGATGTCCGCGCCGAGCAACACCTCCAGGTTCGCTTCCGCCAGGGGTTTCCCCTGCTCGAGCGTGAGAATGCGAGCGATTTCGCCGGCCCGCTCGCGCAACTTCTCGGCAGCCGCCCGCATGAGCTTGTAGCGGTCGAACGCCGATGTCTTGCGCCACGCATTGAAGCCGCGCCACGCGGAATCGAGCGCTCGATCGAGATCGTCGACAGACGCATGCGGAACACTCCCGATCGCAAGCCCGGTCGCTGGATTTAGCACTGCCCCGGATCGGCCTTGCGACCCGTCGCACCAAGCCCCGTCGATGAACATCTTGACGTCCGGGTAGGTCTGTTCCTGCTTCATGGCGATGTCCATTGGCCTTCGATGGGATTGAACGATCTGGAATGACTAGACAGAAAGCGCCGATGCTTCGGCGTACTGCTTCAAATCATGCTTTCTGATCTTGCCGTTTGGCGCGACCGGCAGCTGCTGCATCACGATGATCTGCTGAGGCTTCTTGTATCGGGCCAGCTGTCCTTCGATGAACGTGAACAGGTCACTGGTCTCGACGGAGACTCCAGGAACGGGCTCCACAAATGCGATGATTTCCTCGTTGCCCTCGACCGATCGCCCGACGACTGCAGAGTTGAGGACGTTCGGATGCGTATTGAGAACCGCTTCGATCTCGGGCGGATACACATTGAACCCCGAGCGAATGATCAATTCCTTTGATCGGCCCTGTACGATCAATGCGCCACTCGCATTGCGGCTGACAATATCGCCGGTCTTCAAATAGCCCTGCTCATCGATAACCCCTGCAGTAAGCTCCGGCTGACCATAATAGCCAAGCATGACGTTTGGTCCACGTACAAGAAGCTCGCCCGGCAGGCCGTCCTCAACCTCATCACCGTTCGCTCCGACAATCTTGATCTGAACTCCGGGGATGGGGGGACCAATGTTGACTTCGTCGCTGCCCATTGCGTACTGGGTGCGACTGATCGTCGGCGAGGTTTCGGTGAGACCATAACCGTTGTGAAGAACGACCCCAAACACACGCTCGACGTTTTGACGCAACGAAAGGTCCAGCGGAGCGGTGCCGGTGTAAACATATCGGAGCCTGTTCGGTGTGAGCTGAAGACCCGCCTGGTCGACGTGAGCGACGATACGCGACAGCAACGCCGGCACGGCCGTAAATATCGTAAGAGTCTTGTTCACGACGGCTTCGATAGCTTGCGTGAGCGAGAATCTTGGCATGATTTTCAGATGCGCGCCTGCGAACAACATGCCTTGCATGAGTGTAAGCCCATACGAATGGGAAATCGGCATCACGCACAGCGAGACGTCGTCCGAACGAATCGTGTCGGTCCTTTTCCCCCGGCATGCGACAAACGCGAGACTGCGATGGCTAAGCATCACTCCCTTTGGGCGTCCGGTGGTTCCCGTCGTATAGATGACAACGGCGACCTGCCGGGAAGGATCCAGGTGAACCCGCTCCGCAACACTATCCGCATCAAGCTTTCCGACCTTCACCTCACCTATTCCGGTGAACCGCTCAATGTCTGCATCTCGGCGACACGCATGAGCATCTGCGTCGGGTGAAACGGCATGCGTATAGAACACACGCCGCGGGCGGCAGTCGCGTTCGATCAAATCCAGTTCATGCTGGCTCAGTCGTGCATTTGTGATGACCGCCCAGGCGTCAAGCCGGCTCGATGCATATAGTAATACGATCGCTGCGATTGAGTTTTCACATACGATCATGACGCGATCGCCCGGCCGAATACCGAGCCGGCTCATGTCGATGGCGGCAAGCTCGACTGTATCGATCAGGCGACGATAGGACCAATCGACACCATGCTCGTCGGTAAACGCGATCCGGGAAGCATCCCCCTTTGCCCCCTCATCAAGTATCCCGTGAATGCGGGCCGGCAAGTTTGATACCAAATCCATTTTATCAGCCTGTTTCCTGGTCGCTGCTAAAATCAGCGCTCCATCCGCGTCGCTGGGATAAATCGGCACCCCGGATGCAACCGCCACTCAAGAGCCAGCAACCTCATATTGGTAAGACCAATTTGGTCTGTTCAGTCGTGTGCTGTCAAGACGTATTTGGCCGGCCAAGATCAACCTCGCCCGTCGCCGGGCGCGTCCGACGGGGATGGATTCCTGGCAGTTATTCTGCCGCCTCGCGGACGTAACGCTGGGTCGGCGTGCGCATGGTCACGAGTTCCTCTGCCGAGGTAGGATGCAGCGCCATGGTGGCGTCGAAGTCGGCTTTGGTCGCTTTCATCTTGACCGCGATAGCGACAGCCTGAACGATCTCAGCAGCCTCCGGACCGACGATGTGGCAGCCGAGAACACGGTCAGATGTTCCATCGACGATCAGTTTCATTAGAACGCGGCTTTGGCTGCCCGACAGCGTTGCCTTGATCGGCCTGAAATCGGTCTTGTAAATATCCACGTGGGTGAACTGCGCCCTTGCCTCGGCTTCGGTCAGCCCGACCGTTCCAACCTGCGGCTGTGAGAACACCGCGGTCGAGATCTCGGCATGATCGACACGCACTGGCCGCTTGCCAAACACAGTGTCGGCGAAAGCATGCCCTTCGCGTATCGCAACTGGCGTCAGATTGATGCGGTGGGTGACGTCGCCCACCGCATAAATGTGCGGCACATTGGTTTGCGAGAAGGCATCGACGGCAATGCCGCCGTTGGCCGGATTGAGCGCCACGCCTGCCTTTTCAAGCCCAAGACCCTTGACGTTGGGATGACGGCCGATGGCAAACAGCACTTGGTCAGCAGCAATCGTCGATCTCCCAGACAGGTGCGCGGCGAAGCCCTCCCGTTGCTTCTCGACCTTGCTCACTGTGGTGCCCGTGAGAACTGTAATACCCGCCTTCTCGACCTCACTACGGACATGCGCGCGGACATCCTTGTCGAACCCCCGCAGGATATTATCGCCGCGATAGACCAAGGTCACGTCAGCGCCGAGACCTGCGAAAATGCAGGCGCACTCCAGTGCGATGTAGCCACCGCCCTGGATTACGATGCGCTTTGGGAATGCCGGCAGGTGGAAAATCTCATCCGACGAAATGACATGCTCGATGCCGGGAATTGCCGCGCCGTGGCTCGGCGTACTGCCGGTGGCGATCAGGATGTATTTCGGCCGTACCGTTTCGCCGGTCGACAAGCGCAGCGTGTGCGCGTCCTCGAACACCGCGCGCGCCTTGACCACCCGCGCGCCGGCCTTCTCGGCATTGCCGGTGTAGGCGGCCTCCAGCCGGGCGATTTCCTTGTCCTTGTTGGCGACCAGCGTCGCCCAGTCGAACGTCGCTGACGGGATGTTCCATCCGAACCCCGCCGCGTCCTTGATCTCCTCGTGGACATGCGAAGCATAAACGAACAGCTTCTTGGGCACGCAGCCGCGGATCACGCAAGTGCCGCCCATGCGGTACTCTTCGGCAAGCATGACCCTGGCGCCGTAATTGGCTGCAATCCGCGCGGCGCGAACGCCGCCCGAGCCACCGCCGATCACAAACAGGTCGACGTCGTAATCAGCCACGACACCTTGCGCTTTGCCGCTCTGTCCCGACATTTCCAAATGCTGCAGAATCATCATCAACCTGATACGAAAGAACTATACGCAGGATGATTGTTATCCCAACGCCGCCCTTTTCGGTCTTACCAATTCGGTATACCAGTCTTATATGTTCGGCACACCGGAATCAAGCGAGCGGCCGTGCGACGTCCGATTTAGGGCGAGACGTTATCTGGCGGCGGGACTCGCACCGGTGCGGAAAGCACCTGTAATATCATCGCCTGTCGAAATAGAGTGAACATCACTCAGATTCGTGGCTATTGGCATGTGCCCGGGCGCGCAACGGCTTAGCAGACAAGCTCCCCCCGGGAACGCAGGCTGGAAAGAGTAGACACAAATGACCGAACGAAATCGAACCGAAAAGCCTGAGCCTCCCTCGAACGCCATCGGAAAAATCCTTTCGTTCATCCGTGAGCGCCGCTACCAACCCTCGGAACGTCTGCCGTCTGAGCGCGACTTCGCGGAGAAGTTCGACACAAGTCGGGGCGCCGTCCGCGAGGCGCTGGCTGCTCTCGAAGCCATGCGCGTCATCGAGAGGCGGCCCAACTCGGGCATATATCTGCGGAACTCGGACGAAAGCAGCATCGAAGCTCTCGTTCTTCACGCCGAATCCGGTCTTCCGTTCCAGGCCAACGAAATTGCCGATGTCTTCGAAGTGCGACGCATGCTCGAAGTGCAGGCCGCCCGGTTGGCCTGCACACGCCGAACACCTGACAACATCCGCGATCTTCGCGCAATTTTGAGCGACACCGAGAAGCGCCTTGCCAAGAAGCAGACGATCGAGCGGGAAGATGAGGCATTTCATCTGGCCATCTTCGCTGCCACCAAGAATGATATCCTGTTGCGCGTGGTAAAATCATTCTATGAGCTATCCAGACAGCGCCGCCGCGTCTATTTCGCCGATCACAGCCGCGGTCGCCGTTCCTATGAACATCACTGCGAAATCCTCGACGCCATTGAAGGGCGGCGCGTCGGCCAGGCAGAGCAGAAAATGAACGAACACCTGTCCCAGACCATCGAAACCTGGCAGACGCTGTTGGGAGAGCCAAAGATACCTGCAAGACGATAGACTTTCGTCAAAGATCCATCCGAGCAATCGTTCAAGTCGATTCCGGCACGGTGGCGCACAGAACTGATCTCTTGCCCGGACGGGATCTGGAACGTCCCTACCCTTTGAGGGCGCCTGCCGTAAGTCCTGCGACGAAGTACCGGTAGCAGAACGTAAAGATGACAAACAGCGGCAGCGCTATAAGGGATGCGCCGGCAAGAATTTCGCCCCAACGCAGGTCCTGCGCTCCCAGCATTGATGCCAATGCTACAGGCAGCGTCTTGTTCTGATCACTCATAATCAGGATGAGAGCGAACACATAGTCGGCCCAGGACAGCAGGAACGAGAAGATACCGACCGTAATTAGGCCGGGTGCGGAAAGCGGCAACACCACCTTAATGAACGCGCCGAATTGCGAGCACCCGTCGACCATTGCCGCTTCTTCCAGATCAAATGGCATCGACTTGAAGAAGCCCCACAAAAGCCAGACGCCCAACGGGAGCGAGATTGCGAGGTGAGCAATCAGCAGACCCCACAGGCTGTCGGAAAGCCCGACCATGCGAAACAAGGCTGACATCGGGATAACCAGCATCAACGGCGGGAACATATAAGCAAACAACATCGAGGCAACCAGTGTCGTCTTGCCGCGGAACCGCAGCCGCGTCGCGCCGTAGGCAATGAACGCCGAAAGCGTTGTGGCAACGATGATCGTTGCCATCGCCATCAGCGCGCTGTTGAAGAAATTGGCCGTGTAGTTCGTCAGCTCCAGCAGCGACTTATATGAAGAGAGATCTGGCGGCCAAAACGCCAACGACGTGTCCAGAAACAGCCGCTGCGGGGGCCGAAGGCTGGATATGATCATCCAGTAAATCGGAAAAAACGAATAGATGCAGATCACAACGACAGCAGCATAGAGACCGACACGTCCGGCAATCTGCTTGATCGGCTTGCTCGCTAACCCGAACAACTTTTGTTCCGATGCCGGCGTTGGCGCGTTCTGCGGCAAGCGATCGAACCGGGATGTGTTGCGAAGGAGCCGCTCCTGCCGCGGATCCGCAACAGCAGCAACGACGGAGAGGTGCGAATTTTGTTGTGTCACTGTCATCGGCCTTGCTTTGCTTCGTCGATCGGGAAGAACCGCAGATAGATCAGGATAATGGTCGCCAGAAGCGCAAACGAGATTGTCGCAACCGCCGCCCCGCCTCCAAGATCGAATTCCAGAAACGCTCTTCGATAGGCAAGGGTCGGGAGCGTCTCGGTCTGATTCAGCGGGCCTCCCTTGGTCAGCAGCCAGATCACGTCAAACTTGTTGAACATCCAGATGCCTCTCAGCAGAATGACCACGATCAATACAGATCTGAGACCCGGCAGAGTGATGTGCCAGAACTGCTTCCAGGCACCGGCACCGTCGACCCGAGCTGCTTCGTAAAGCTGGACCGGAATTGTTTGAAGGCCGGCCAGCACGCAGGTCACCACAAAAGGAGTCCATATCCATACGCTGACAAGAACAATCGTTCCCTTCGCAGTTGCCGAGTTGGCGCCCCAATCGAACATGCTAGATCCGAACGACGCCAGGATACTTTTGATCAATCCGTAATTGGGATCGAGCATCCATTGTGCGATGAGGCACGCAACGACTGTCGGAAGAAAGTATGGAACGATGGACAGCGCTCGAACGATTGTTTGCCCCACGAATTGACGGTTCAGAACGAGTGCAATGCCCACGCCGAGCGTAACCTGCAACACGATTGCGGAAATTGAGATCGTTATCCCGTTTAACAGTGCGTCCCAAAAATTACTGTCCTCCAGGACAGAGAGATAATTTCCAAATCCAACCCACCGCGGCGGAGCAATAAAGGACTCCGCCGCGTAGAACGAGAGCTTGATGGAGTACAGGAGTGGTCCGCCAACGATCGCGCCGACTATCAGAACGCCCCCGACGAACAAGCCGATGATTCGCCAATCCTGCCTCATGAGGCACCTACCTTTTCGTCAACGATTTCAGCCGAGTTTCCGGATGCGATTGGCCGCCGTCTTCACGCAATCGGCCGACGACATGTTCTTGAGCACCTTGTTCTGCAGCATCTCGGGCATGACATTCGTATCGAATACCTTGCACGGCCGCAGATCGATCGACGGACCGATCAGGTCGACCGACGAGAGCTTGACCTTGCTGTCCGGATCGATGAACGACTTCATCTGCATCATCGTTGCCCAATGCTTCTGAATCATCGGGTGTTTCTTCCAGCGCGGATCCTCGTAGATGTCCAGGCGCACCGGCTGGAAGTTCATCCAGGCCGAATGCAGCCAGTCGATGTAATGCTCATCGATAAACCATTTGAGGAACTTGAGCGTCTCCTCGCTTTGTTTAGTCTTGAATGCCACGAACCCGTCGAAGGCAAATGGCAGCGCCTTTTGCTTGCCGGTGCTATCTGGTGCGGCAAAGATTCCATACTTGTCCGCAAGATCCGGATTTCGTGCTTCAAGCGCCTCGACCACACGACCGGAGTAAAGGGTATGCGCGACCTTTCCGGTGACGAAGAGGCTCATCAGTTCGGCATAACCGACCGTGTTCAATCCCGGTGGCATGGTCTTGTAGAGTTCACCGTAAAGATCGAGGAAGCGCCCGGCCCGATCCGCATTCTCGGGAGCATCAAGAACAACGTTCCACTTGTCGTCGTAGAACTGCGGGGCCTCCGCGAACAGGTTGCCGAAGCTCGCCCAATTGGTCGCACTGTCGCTCGCCAGCGGCATCACGCAACCGCCACGCTCGATGTTGCCATCCTTTGAAACGGTCAACGCCCGGCAGTTTTCGAGATATTCCGCCCATGTATTAGGGATCTTGAGGCCCTTCTCGGCGTAGAGATCCTTTCGATAGTAACAGGTCACCAGATTGTAGTCGTAGGGATAGAACCAGTTTTCTCCCTGATACTTCCAGGCGCCCATCTGCCCCCAGGAATGCTGCTTCACAAGATCGGTCACCGGAAGAAGATGACCACCGCGGGCATACTGAAGAATATGGGCGATATAGCCTTGGGTGGCGAGATCATACGGAGTACCCGAATTGATCGCTGCCATGGTCTTCGCGTAGGCGCCGCTGATCGGCGTCGAATCGACGATGATCTTGACACCGAACTTGCTCTCATACTCGTTGCACGCGTTTCGCAGCACGGTCTGGCTATCGGCCGCGGTCTCATTGTTCAGGAATCGGAGGGTCACTCCGGCTTGGGCGTTCACGTACGGAGCCGCCAGAGAGCTCGTCGCGCCAATGACTGCTCCCGCGGATGTTTTAAGAAAGTCTCGCCGGCTAAAACCGAAAGACTTACCCTTGGACTTCCATTGGTTTGAATTGCGCCTGGTCATGATCTTCCCTCCCTTTGTTAATTTCATTTATTGATTTTGATTGCCTCAAAGCCTTCCCGTTTTCGCGCGAGAACAAATGCAACCGCTCCGCAGGCAGAACGACGGGGATTTTGTCGCCGGCCGCGAGCACGTCGTCGCGCGCAAATACCGCGCGGAATTTCTGACCGAAGATCGTTCCCAGCACATATGTCTGTGCACCGATTTGCTCTACCAAGCTGACGATCATCTCGATGTCCGATGCCGTCTCGGCACGAACGATATGCTCTGGTCTGATGCCAACGGTGACGCTCTTCTCGGTCTCGATAAACTCGCCGTTCTGCAATCCGAGTTGTAGCTCGCCGGAACGAACCTTCAGACCGCCACCGTCGCGGAGCAATTCACCCTCAACCAGGTTCATCTCGGGCGAACCGATGAAGGCCGCCACAAAGACATTCTCCGGCCGGTCGTAGAGATCCAGCGGCCGCCCGGCTTGCTGGATCCAGCCATCGCGCATGATGACAATCCGGTCACCGAGCGTCATGGCTTCGACTTGGTCGTGAGTCACGAAGATCATCGTGGCTCCCAGCCGGGCATGCAGCGTCGCGATTTCTTCGCGGGTCTTCACGCGCAGCTTGGCGTCCAGATTGGAAAGGGGTTCATCGAGCAGAAAGACGTCCGGGTCTCGGACGAGCGCGCGGCCAAGCGCAACCCGCTGCATCTGGCCACCCGAGAGCTGGCGCGGTTTTCGCTCGAGCAAGGGATCAAGACCGAGGCTCGACGCCGCGCTGCGCACACGACGATCGATCTCGTCTTTCGGTTCTCCGCGCACGCGAAGACCAAACGCCATGTTGTCGTAGACGGTCTTTTGCGGATAGAGCGCGTAGTTTTGGAATACCATCGCAATATTGCGATCTTTCGGCGGAAGCGCGGTCACGTCCCGCCCGCCGATCATGATCTTGCCAGATGTCACATCATCGAGGCCGGCAAGCATGCGCAAGGTGGTCGATTTCCCGCAGCCGGACGGCCCGACAAAAACGACCAGCTCTCCGTCGGCAATATCCAACGAAAAATCCTGCACCGCCCATGGCCCTCGGTCTCCGCCAAAGGATTTCGATACATTCTGGAGAGTGACTCGCGCCATACAGCAAACCTCGCTTCGCGTTGCCTCTAGTTTTTATCACCATGCGCAGAATTCTGACTGCACAGCTGTCTTCCAAATTGGATAGACCATTTTGGTCTTCCATACGTCTCCGCTTGTCAACTGTCAAGCAATCAGCGGTCCGTACCCATCGGAACCTCGACCATTGAGCGGACGCTTGCGCCGAAACCTGGAGGACCCGGAACCCGTTGCCAATCTTGTTACAGCCGATATTGGTTTGACCAATTTGGACGATCCAATTATGGTTTAAATGGAAGGCGCGGAGTTTGTCGGAAATAGATCGCGTCACATAAACTGACAAGGAAGCGACATGGCTGGACCTCTGGTGGGCTACCGAGTACTCGATCTCTCAAGAATTCTCGCAGGACCGTGGTTAGGCCAGCTTCTTTCGGATCTCGGTGCCGAAGTCTGGAAAATCGAACGTCCCGGCACCGGCGACGACACACGGCAATGGGGACCGCCATTCCTGAAGGACAGTGACTCCAACGACACAACAGAAAGCGCCTATTTTCTCAGTGCTAACCGCGGCAAGTATTCGATCTGCGTCGACATCGCGACCGAGGAAGGCAGCGCAATCGTGCGCTCACTGGCGCAAAGTGCCGACATCGTGATCGAGAACTACAAGGTCGGCGACATGACCCGGTACGGGCTGGACTATGAGTCGCTGCGAAAACTTAAATCCGATATCATTTACTGCTCTATCACCGGCTATGGCCAAACCGGTCCAATGAAAGATGTCGCGGGATACGACATGGCGATCCAGGCAATCGGCGGCCTGATGAGCATTACGGGTGAAAGCGACGATATGCCGGGCGGAGGCCCACAGAAAGTCGGCGTTCCCATCGTCGATATTCTCACCGGGATGTACAGCGCCACGGGTGTAATTTCAGCGTTGCTGCACCGCGAGCGCACCGGCGAGGGTCAACACATCGACATGGCTCTGCTCGATGTTCAGGTTTCGGTACTTGCCAACCAGAACATGAATTATCTCACGACTGGGACTCCACCTAAACGCTCCGGTAATGCACATCCGAATATCGTGCCTTATCAGGTGTTCAAGACAAAGGATGGCTCGTTTGTGCTGGCTGTAGGAAACGATCAGCAATTCAGAAAATTCTGTGTAACGGCGGGATTGACGGAACTAGCCACCGACACCCGCTTCCTCACCAACACCGATCGGCTTCACAATCGCGACCAGCTGATCCCACTTCTGGACGTCCATCTGGCAACACAGACGACACATCACTGGATATCAGCATTTGAGCCAGTCGGAGTTCCTTGCGCGCCGATCAATCGCCTGGACCAGGTGTTTGCTCATCCGCAGGTGATCCATCGGGAACTGCAGATCAATCTGCCTCATCCTTCCGGCGCCATCGCGCCTCTCGTCGGCAACCCGATCAAGTTTTCTAAAACGAAAATCGAATATTCGAAGAGCCCGCCGTTGCGGGGCGAGGACACCGAACATGTCCTCAAGACTGTACTCAAACTTGATCAGGCACAGATTCAGCGCCTGAACGAGAGCAGAATCGTCGATACCGGCACGCATCCTAAGCGCTCCTCACCAGGCCGGCTCGAATAAGCGGGCGCGCTACTCGCAGCACCCCCGACGCATCACTGCGGTCGCGCTTATTGCATCTGCCTCGAAATCGGCGGCGCTATTTCTCTGGCAAGCGAAGCTCGGACAAACTCGGACGAATGCGACCTACCTAATGACCGAGGGCCCAGACCGCCTTTTGAAATGCCGTTCTGTCTTGGGGAGACATGGTCTTGTCCCAATGCTCGATCCTCTTCGGCGCCCATAGAAGAACGACAATAGCCGACGCGATAAGCGAAGCTGTCAACACCCGAGTGATCATCGAAACACCTCTCTGTTGACGCCCGAACCCCGGCCACTATAATTGGACATACCAAAATGGTACTCCAAGACGATCAAAAAACAACGGCAAAAATTCGTCACTCGTATCGGAAAAGCATCCGGCGAGCTCTTCAAGCACACCAGCCACGTTACCCAGCCGCGGGCGTTCCCAGGGGGATTCGAAATGAAATTATCTGGATATGACTACATCATCGTTGGCGCGGGATCGGCGGGATGCGTGCTGGCTTCGCGACTGAGCGAAGACCCGAACGTCAATGTCCTGCTGATTGAGGCCGGTGCTCCGTCCGCGTCCATCTTCGTTCATATGCCAGCCGGCATTCGCGTCCTCTACACAAGTCCGAAATACAATTGGCAATTCTGGACCGAACCCCAGGCTCATCTCAACAACCGAAAGATTTACATTCCGCGCGGCCGGGTTGTGGGTGGATCGTCCTCCATCAACTCAATGATTGCGATTCGCGGCAACGCCTGGGACTACGACTCATGGGCGGCCCAGGGCCTGCCATCATGGAGCTACGAAAACCTGCGCCCCTACCTCAGGAAAATCGAGGATGCTACCCTGGTGACACGGGAGCGCGATCAGGACAGAGGATATTCCGGTCCTATTCGGCTGTCCTACGGCACCCTGCAACATCCCATTTCAAAGGCGTTCATTGAAAGCGCAGTGTCGGCCGGCTTGCCGGAGAACAATGGCTTCAACGGCCCATCCCAGATCGGCGCGGGCTTTTACGAACTCACCATCGCCGAAGGAAAGCGATCCGGAGCCTTCAAATATCTCGATCGCGCGAAGGGACGAAGCAATCTCACCCTCATGGCTAACTGCAGAGTTCGCCGGATCGCGATGGAGGGAACGCGAGCGCGCGGCGTGGTCATAGAGAAGGGTGGACGCGAGATAACCATCTCGGCAGAGCGCGAGGTATTGCTGACATCCGGAGCC
The DNA here is from genome assembly GCF_014203115.1 of Afipia massiliensis. Classification (GTDB taxonomy): domain Bacteria; phylum Pseudomonadota; class Alphaproteobacteria; order Rhizobiales; family Xanthobacteraceae; genus Afipia; species Afipia massiliensis. Next base: position 180,400 of record NZ_JACHIJ010000005.1, read on the forward strand.
ATCGGCTCACCGCAACTGCTGATGCTGTCGGGCATCGGACCGGCAGATCACCTGCAATCGCTCGGCATCAAGCCGGTCCTCGATTCCGGCGTTGGAAGTAATCTGCAAGACCATCTGGACTGCGCAATTCGCCTGGAAGCGTCTCAGCCGGTTACGCTGACGCCGTATCTCGGCCTGATCAAGGGCGGCTTGGCGGGGGCGCAATACATTCTTCGGGGCACGGGCCCCGCAACGTCTCAAGGTGTCGAAGCCGGCGCCTTCTGGGGACCTGACAAAAATTCGTCGTTGCCGGAATGGCAAGCCCATCTCATCGTTGCGCTCCGAAATCCGCCGCCCAACGAACGTATCGATCATGGTTTCGCGATTCGCGTTTGCCAGCTTCGGCCCAAGAGCCGTGGCACGCTGCGATTGCGATCGGCAGACCCATCCGACACTCCCGCTATTGATCCGCGCTTTCTCTCTGACGAGTCCGATTTCGTCAGCATGCAGGAGGGTGTCAGGCAGCTTTGCGAAATTATCGATCAACCGGGTCTGCGTAAATTCGTGAAACGAAAAATCGATGTCGATGCATTTACCAGTGTGAACTCGCGCAAAGAATGGATACGGGCGCGCGCCGAAACGATCTATCATCCGGTCGGCACCTGCCGCATGGGCGAAGACAGCAACGCGGTTGTCGACGGTCAGTTGCGGGTCAGGGGGATTGACAACCTCAGAGTCATCGATGGCTCGATCATGCCTACCGTCATCAGCGGAAATACCAATCTGCCGATCATGGCCATGGCGGAAAAGGCCGCAGAGCTGATTGCAGGCAGCAACGAGACCAGACAGTCAGGTGCCGCCCCGAAAAAGCAGTCGGCTTGACGCTCCGAGCATCTCGAAACCGCTGAGTGACCCATTTCATCGATGGACTAGTGCCCCCGTGATGCGTCGGATATATCACTTCAGGCTGCGGTAATCCACGCGTTGCAATACCATCGTCTCCGCAATCATAAGGTTGAACCATGACTGAACGACTGGAACCGTATCGTGTGGAAGCTTACAACACCGCCAAACTGTCCGAAAACAAGATGCATGATGATTCCGTAGCCCTGAAATACGGCTTCAGAGGCGGACTGGTGCCGGGAGTCGATGTTCTCGCCTACATGATCCACGTTCCGGTCGCGAAATGGGGCCGGACGTTCCTCGAGCGAGGATTGATCGAAGCGCGGTTCGTCAAGCCGGTCTATGACGGCGAGGCCGTACTGGTTCAGGCCGAGGAGTGCAGCGATGGGCTGGCACTGACCGTCGAGCGCGGCGAGCCAAAAGCCACGGGACGGGCCTCGCTTGCAGACACTGCGCCGGCATTCTCGCTCGCCGATTATCCCGACACCGCACCGGTTGTGACACGGACGCCCATCGACGCTGAATCTTATCGGCTCGGAAAATGGCTCGGCACTGCCCCGCGCTCCTGGCAAGGCGAGGCAGGTGCCGAATATCGCGCCGAGGTGCGCGAGGCCGATCCAATCTATGCGCGCGAAGGCCTCGTCCATCCAGGCGTGCTGCAGCGGATCATGAACCGAGTCCTCATGGAAAATGCTCTTCTCGGGCCATGGATTCATATCGGCAGCCGCATGCAACTGTTGTCAGCCGTTGCCGACACCGATGAACTCACCGCTCGCGCACGCGTCACGGGCAACTACGAGAAGAAGAGCCATTTGTTTGTAGAACTGGACGCTCTTATCGTCGCCAATGGCCGCACTCCTATCGCCCATTGCCAGCACACCGCGATCTATCAGCCTCGCGCTCAGGCTGCATAGGGTGCGGTCGCTTCGGCATTCAGCTTTTCTAACGCATTATCGTGGTTAGCCGAACTGGCTAGCCACTTTTCATCATGAAATTCGGGTGTGTGGCGCGATGCCGTCGCGCAGATAAGCGCAGCGGCCACAGCTTCTGCATACGACTGACTGCCCCCTGTATGCACACCAATATTCCATAACGGCCATTATGCGAATCTGATCGCTCGCCCAGAAATGAAGGGCAGCCAAAAGTACTTCGAACATACTATACTTCGGTTGCATTGCTCATTCGAAGTATCCTCCATGCCCCCAAAAGATCCACTACGAAAACCGACAACCTTCGCTGAGGCAATCCATGTTGTCGAGCAAAGCCACGGTCTTTCAGAGGGCGCCCAAATCGTGGTGCATGTTGGGCGGATGAATATGAATGCAGGCAAGCATCTTCACCTCGTCGTGCTGGATTATAAGCCATCACTTTTCGACGAGAGCATTTTCATCCCCCTGCAATCAGGCAATACGTTTCGTGCGATTGATAATTTAACCGGGCAGCGCGACGAGTATGCTGTTGAGTTATTAAACGGAGGTATGGTGTCACATAATGCGGTTGTTACGCTGCAAGATGGCACCACGTTACGCGCGGTGGAAATCCTACCCGTTAGACTTCCATATGAATTTACCCCGATGGATGAAAAGATCATTCATGCCGGCATTGCGGCCGCGAAGATTGAAGGCGCTGTCTATCGGTCTTTCCGGCAAGGACTATCTGAGGAAGATGCGAAGCGAACTATGGTCGTGGGAGATGAATTCTTTGAGTTTATTGAGTTCGGTGAATTCATTGAGGACTTCAAATTCATCGACTTTGGTAAGTTGGCTCAAGTTGAAAAGCGACCCCTCAGGCTAAAACATATACAGCGCGAATTCATAAACCTTTTCCCCACGGCCGAAATTCCGTCGGAACAGAAGGTTTCTGATACGCTAGCTTCGGCAGGCTTTTGGAAGCCAAAACGCAGACCAAAATCGTAGAATTATAGCTAGCCACTTTTTAGCCACGTTCTCAGTTGGATCTGAGATGGTGACGCGGCACCGGAGATGTGAACATTAGGAGCTTCATTCATTTGGGATGAGGCTTCAATGCAAACGCCTAAAATCGAAACAGCCCTCGTTTCCGCCCTTAAGCGGAACGCGCGCAACGCGCGAACCCATTCGAAAAAGCAGATCTTACAAATCGCAGATAGCATCCGCGCGTTCGGATGGACCCAGCCTATATTGGCGGATGATAAAGATAATGTAATCGCCGGACACGGACGGTTGGCTGCCGCTTTAGAGCTTAAGCTCAAAACGGTACCTGTCATATATTGCACCGAGCTGACCGAAGTCCAAAAGCGCGCCCTTGCAATAGCAGATAACAAAATAGCTGCGAACGCGGGGTGGGATAGAGCGGTGTTGGCAACCGAGCTTGGCGAGCTCGCTACGCTCTTCCCGGAGCTCAATCTAGATCTGGAGATCACAGGCTTCGAGCCTGCTGAGATTGACAGTCTCATGGGCGACTTCAGCGACGCTGAAGTCGATCCCAGCGATTTTGTGCCGTCGCTCGAAAGTATCGCGACAAGCCGCACGAGTGACTTATGGAAGCTCGGTGAGCATCGCCTTTTGTGCGGAGACTGTAGACGAACGGATCATGTGAAACATCTGATGGGCAAGAACCGCGCATTCATGGTTATCACGGATCCACCCTACAATGTCCGCGTAAGCTCGGTGCAAGGGCGAGGCAAGATCAAGCATCGCGAATTCGCCGTCGCTTCGGGGGAAATGTCGTCTGAAGAGTTTACAGAGTTCCTCGCCACTGCGATGGGAATCGCGGTTGATTTCTCGGAAGACGGCTCAATGCATTTCTTCTTCATGGACTGGCGGCATACGCCGGAAATCCTAGCCGCAGGCAAGAATATCTATGACGAGCTCAAGAATATGGTCGTGTGGGTTAAATCAAATCCTGGACAGGGCAGCCTTTACCGATCGCAACATGAACTGGTCTTTGTCTTCAAAAGCGGCGAAGAGCGCCATCAGAACAATATCCAGCTTGGTAAGCACGGGCGATCTCGGTCGAACGTGTGGCAGTATGCTGGCGTAAATACATTTCGAAAAGACCGCCTTGCCGAGCTGACCGCTCATCCCACTGTCAAACCCGTCGCTCTCGTTGCTGATGCGATGCGTGACTGCTCCCGTCGTGGCGACATCGTGCTGGATCTATTCATGGGGTCCGGCACCACCATTTTGGCCGCGGAAAAGGTCGGCCGGCGCGGCTTTGGCATCGAAATCGATCCCCTATACGTCGACGTAGCGATCCGCCGCTGGCAGGAATTCACAAAGCTCGACGCGGTTCTCGTGGCCACCGGCCAGACCTTCGACGAGGTGGCCGCCGAGCGGTCCGCCTCCCCTGCTCTCAAACGCGTAAGGATCTAACACAATGGCATCGATCCCAAAAGTTGAGCGTGTCTTCCGGAAACGGGTGCGGCTGAAGCCGAGCGACGAAGATGTCGGTTACGGCAAGCCGCCGAAGGCCAATCAATTCAAGCCCGGAAAAAGCGGAAACCCGAAAGGTCGCCCCAAGGGCGCCAGAAGTGAGGCAACCATGTTGGTAGAACTATTAAATCGCAAAATCGAGATCCGCCAGAACGGCAAGGTTCGTAAGATCACCATCCTGGAGGGCATCCTTCATAAGCTCGCGGAGGATTCACTCAAGGGCAACACCAAGAGCGCAGCTTTCGTGTTGAATCGTTTGGCTGCAATCGCATCGACAGCCAGCACGGAGCCTGAGGTCAATCCGGACGATAAGGCCGTGCTCGACGCTTACTTGCGGAATTTCCAATCCACCCTTGGTGAAAAGGAGAAAACGCCGTGAAGGATCACGATCTGCTGCACTCCGTCCTACGCAATGATTTCGAGAGCTTCCTCCATCGTTGCTTCCTGATGCTCAATCCGGGGGCTGTATACCTTGCGAATTGGCACATCAAGGCAATCTCGCATCAGCTTCAGCTCATTCGAGAGGGCAAGGTCAACCGTCTCATCCTCAACATGCCGCCGCGTTACCTAAAGTCTCTGACTGTCTCGGTGATACTGCCAGCGTTCTTGCTAGGTCATGATCCTAGAATGAAGATCTTTGGCGTGAGCTACAGCAACGACCTTTCGGCGAAACACGCGGCTGACTTTCGGGCGATTGTTCAATCCGACTGGTATCGAAAAACGTTTCCGACGATGCGCGTCGATCGGATTGCGGATTCCGACGTCTTTACCACCAGACGTGGCTTCCGCCGATCGACCTCCGTTTCGGCAACGCTCACCGGTCTCGGCGGCGATATGATCATTCTTGATGATCCGCAAAAGCCAGTGGATGCGCAATCGGACACACTCCGTAATTCCCTGAACCAATGGTTTACCAATACGCTTCTTTCGCGGCTGGACAACAAAGCGACGGGCGTCATCATTCTGGTCATGCAGCGAGTTCATCTTCACGACCTGACGGGATTTCTGGTCGATAACTCCAAGGACTGGACCGTCCTCAGCTTGCCGGCCATTGCCGAGGTCGATGAGAAGGTTGCTATCGGCAATGATGAGTTTCATATGCGCCGGGCCGGTGAAGCGCTTCATCCCAAATACGAGACCATCTCCACACTGGAAAAGCTACGCAATGAAATGGGTTCGGGCATCTTCGGTGCCCAATATCAGCAATCTCCCGTTCCCGACGGCGGCGGCATGATCAAGCGCGATTGGCTGCATTACTACGATCAGTTGCCGGAACGGGGTTATCGCACCAAACTGATCCATAGCTGGGACACTGCGGCAAAGGTTGGCGCTCAGAACGATTGGTCTGTCTGCACCACCTGGCTGTTGGTGGACAATCGCTTCTATCTCATAGACCTCATCCGAGGCCGCTATGAATACCCCCAACTCCGCGCCAAGGCTATTGCGCTTGCGCAGCGAGACGAACCGCTCAAGATTCTGATTGAGGATACCTCGACGGGCATCGCGTTGGCGCAGGAACTTCGGCAGAGCGGCATCTATACGGTCAAGCCTGTACCCGTTGAGCGAGATAAGATGGGTCGGTTATTCGTGCATCAAGCCAAGTTTGAAGCGGGCTTGGTCCTGTTTCCGCGAAAGGCGCCATTCCTGGCACAGCTCGAAACCGAGCTTCTGACTTTCCCGCAGGGTAAGCACGACGACCAGGTTGACAGTCTCAGCCAAGCGCTCTCATACAAAGGCGGCTACGATACGACCCTTTCGTGGGTCGGATGAAAGCGCGGTGAGGTGATCAACAGCTCCGTGGCTCGCCTGTCAGATTTCGACCCTTCGAAGCTCCAGCGGCCACCTCAAACGAACCGACTTCGAGGTGAACGAACTTAGAGATAGCATCGGTTGGGGCAAATGTAAGTGCCGCTGTCGTCGATCAGAATTTTCGGATCGAAGAAAATCGGATCGTGAAGACCGGGCTTTTCATCGATCCAGCCAAGGTCACGCTTTGCTCGCCAATACAATCGAGGTTCGATGGGAAGAACCCTCCTGAAAACCGGACGGTGTCACCACGTTTCATCGCGGCGAGAGATTTAAAGAACTGCGTATCTGGATCAATCAGGGTCTTATCAGAATAGTCTGATATAGCGTTATTCCAGGTTGAGACTTGCAAACCGGGCGCAAGTTCGAGCGTAATCACGCCTTTGCCATCGCCATTGGTGGAGAGATAGGCGACCTTTCCTATCCATCCGGATGCGCTCTGACCTTGCAGAGCGCTGCAGATGGCCTGCTGCCTGACATTGCGCATCCCGCCTGCGGCCAATTCGTTGGGAGCCGATGTAAATTCGGATCGTGCCTTTGTGATAGCCGCAATGAAGCGAACCTGATCGGATGGAGCAGGTACGCTTGGAGCCGGCGGGGCCGCGCTTCGACCCCCGCCGACGAGGGCTCCAACAGCGATAAATCCAAGCGCGCAGCCCAAGGCCGCCTTGATTGCAATGTTCATCGACAACTCCAAACTTTTGCTCGGTGTGCCCGTCCGCCGCATCTCGAAGGCTCAGCGTGGGTGGATCAGCACATCGCTTCCCATGGGGCAGAAGTCCACGATGCCTCGGCTGTCGGAGGCACTATCACTAACCTCAGTTAATAAAATCCTATTTTGGGATAATCCGTTTCTGGGATCAAATTGTGTGCCGCCGATTCACGGCCTTGGCGGCATATGCAGAAGACTCTCAAATCCGCGGATTATGCCCGGCTGATCGACCTGCTTGTCGCAGTGCGGAAGTCAGCGGACGTTCGCCAGCAGGCCTTGGCCAAGAAACTCGGCCGCCCTCAATCTTTTGTCGCAAAGTATGAGAACGGCGAGCGTCGCCTGGATATCATCGAGTTCACGGCCATCGCGCGCGCTCTTGGCGCCGATCCCGTCAAGCTGTTTAAGGACTACGTTGGCGGAAAGAGCGCACCCAAGACCGCCGCAAAGCGTCCGGCCAAATAGGTCGTGCAGCCTTGGGCTCTTTCGGATCATTTTGTGATCCGGACCGGCTGATAAGAGCCACTAGATTGCTGCGTTTCCGCTCGACTTCCCCAGCACGTGGAGCGTCACTGTCGCCGTAAATCGGAGGCAGAATGATGGACCGCAAAATTACAGAACAGGCAATTGGCCTAATCTTGACCGAGATCGGTGTTCGCCTTGGCGAAGCCGCGCGCATCGCCAAGGCTGCCGAGGCCTGTGCGCTGGCCGGCAGTGTCGCCGAAGGCGTAAGAGTTTCTATGGATCTCGAACAGATATTCTATGAGACCAGCCGATTGCTGGATGCGGCCTCGCTGCTCAACCGGCTGTCGAGCGACTAAGGGTTCTCTTCAACCGAAAGGTTCTCGGCCCGTCAGAAACTGACGGGCTTGCGGCAGTGGCAGCACAAGATGCTGTCATGCACGCAGGAGAACCGAAATGCCGAAAAGCAGTCGAAAGCCCCTTCGCAAGACCGGGCGTAAATCTACACGGGCAGCAAAGCGACCGACAAAATCCGCCGGGAAGGTTCCGCCGTCCGTCGCGCCGAAGCAGCCGGTCATGCCGAAGACGCCGAACGTGGCCGTGTCGAAACAGGACAAAGTCCTCGAGATGCTCCGCGCACCGTCCGGCACCACCACCGCTGCCATCATGAAGGCCACCGACTGGCAGCAGCATTCGGTGCGCGGCTTCTTTGCAGGCACGGTGCGCAAGAAGCTCAAGCTGAACCTGACCTCAAAAAAGATCGACGACCAGCGTGTCTACCGGATCGCAAAACCGGCCACCGCGAAATGATCCGAGCGTCCTCCTCCACGAAGCCAGCCGATCCCGCGGTGGAAGCCGAACTGGATCGGCTGGCGACCGCTCCCATCGTCGAACTGCGCAAGCGCTACCGGGAAATACTTCGAGCGGATCCGCCGAAAGCTTTCGGTCCGGACCTGCTGCGCCGGAGCATTGCCCATCGGATTCAGGAAAAGACCTATGGCGGGTTGCCCGGTCCGACCAAGCGCCTGCTCGACCAACTTGTGAAAGCCATGGCCGACAAGCCCAACGGAAAGCTTGATTTGCCGCGCCGGATCAAGCCCGGCTCGGAACTGGTCCGGACATGGAAGGGAAAAACCTACCGCGTCGTGGTTCGCCCTGACGGCTTTGCCTACGACGGCAAGACTTACGCGGGACTTTCCGAGATCGCCTCCCTAATTGCTGGCACCAACTGGAATGGACCGCGTTTCTTCGGGCTACGGTCAAAGTCTCAAGGATCCGCCGATGGCAAGTAGCTCTCCAAAAAACCCTGCGCTGCGCTGCGCCATCTACACCCGCAAATCGACTGAGCATGGTCTCGAGCTGGAATTCAACTCGCTCGACGCCCAGCGCGAGGCTTGCGAGGCATATATAAAGAGCCAGGCATCACTCGGTTGGAAGGTGCTGCCGCAGCCATACGACGACCCGGCATTCTCAGGCGGCAATCTTGAGCGCCCTGCCCTCAAGAAACTGCTCAAAGATATTGAAGCCGGGAAGGTTGACGTCGTCGTGGTCTACAAGATCGACCGTCTCACCCGTTCACTGGCCGATTTCGCCAAACTGGTCGAAGCGTTCGATGCAAGATCGATTTCGTTTGTGGCAGTGACGCAGCAATTCAATACCACAACGTCGATGGGACGACTGACGTTAAACGTCCTGCTCTCCTTTGCGCAGTTCGAACGTGAGCTGTCCTCCGAGCGCGTCCGGGATAAGGTGGCGGCCTCCCGTCGTAAGGGAAAATGGACCGGCGGCACGGTGCCGCTCGGTTATGAGGCCCGGGACAAGAAACTCGTCATCAATCCTACTGAAGCGGAAACCGTCCGGACCATCTTCCGACGTTACATTGAGTTGCAATCCTTTGGCCGCCTTGTTGCCGATCTCGACAAGCGTGGCATCGTCACCAAGCGGCGAAACACTAAGGTCAAGAAGTTCAATGGCGGGATCCCGTTCACCTATGGACCCCTCGCTCATTTCCTGAAGAACCGCATTTACGTTGGTGAAACCGGCCACGGCGGCAAATGGTATCCGGGCGAGCATAAGGCCATCGTGGACCAGAAGACTTTCGACAAGGTCCAGGGATTGCTCAAGTCCGGTATCCACAAAAGGATGATCAAACGATCTGAAAGCGGCGCTCTCCTGATGGGTAAACTGTTCGATGATCGTGGCAACGCGATGAGCCCGAGCTTTTCGTCAAAGAACGGCGCCCGCTATCGTTTCTATGTCAGCTCCGCAATCTTGCGGGGCCGAAAAGCTGAGGCCGGATCGGTCGCACGCGTCTCGGCAACCAACACCGAACAGAGGCTGATCAATGCCCTGCGCCAACGGCTGAAGATTGATCAGGCTGTTATGGATGCCGATGTTATCGGCAGCTACGTCGCACGTGCCGACCTGAGCAGTCGCGCCGTCAAAATCTCGACCACCCCGGCGGCAAAGATTCGATCGAATCAACTCTCGATCCCTTGGCAGGTGTGCCAACCGAGTTCGGCAACTATCATTGAGGCAAACAGCGAATGTCAGCCCAGTGCGAAATTGGTCCAGGCTATTGTTCGAGCCCATGCATGGCTGCGCGATCTGCAAAGCGACAAGTTTGACACGGTCGAGGCGCTCGCCGCCTCGGTCGAACTGCATCCAAAGCTGGTGCGGCAGGAGCTGCGTCATGCGTTTTTAGCACCAGCCGTTACAAAGGCGATTTTGACAGGTGGCCAGCCGTCGGCGCTCTCGCTCGCACGGATACCGAAGACTTTGCCGCTTACATGGTTGGAGCAGTGTCGCGCCCTCGGTTTCTGAGGGCTCGAAATCATAAATCCGGCCATGAAATCTGTAAGTCCGCTTTTCGCTAAGAGCGGACGACGACTTTCAAATGGATGCCAACGAAGCCCTGACCGAAACTCGCCGGTCCTTTCGTGAGTCTTTTTTGACACAGGGTGGATGTATCCCAGACACGACCTTGAAGCGCGGTAGTCAAATCAGCCAAGCTGTGCAAAAACATTTACGCTACTGGAGAAATCCGATGACATATGCCGACTCCTTCCCTTCCTTTCCTTTCGCGGATAGCCGCGAAGCGGCGTCATCGCGGCCCCGGTTGTCGGTGAAGATCCGCGGCAAAGCCATCACGACGACCCCAGTCTTCGCTGCGTACTGGTATTTCGCTGCTGAGCGGCAACGCATCTTCTTTCGACGCCTGCAGGGTTCGCTTACGCAAACGACGAGCGATCCGGTGCTTAGCGTTTACAAATTCACGAATGCGTACCGGGCCTCGGACCGAGTTAGCCAATACCTGATCCGTAGCGTCATCTACCGTGACGATTTACCCAACGACACAACAAACGTCTTCTTTCGCACGCTACTTTTCAAGTTATTTAATAAGATCGAGACTTGGGAAATGCTTGAAAGGACGGTCGGCCCCATCGTTTGGGAGACGTTCAGTTACGAGCGCTACAACCGCGTTCTCGCGCAATGCATGAAGGCGGGTAAGCGTATCTATTCGGCTGCTTATATCATGCCGTCAGCTGGTAGCTTTTTCGGACACACTGCCAAGCACCAAAACCATCTCAAGATGTTAACATATCTTGTGAAGGAAGAATTCCCTGCACGGTATGTCGCAACAGAGAAAATGGCGGATGCGTTCGCCCTTCTTCGCTCGATACCTTCGGTAGGCCCTTTTCTTGCGTACCAGTATGCAATTGATCTCAACTACAGTCGGCTGACCAGCTTCTCGGAGGACGACTTCGTCGTCGCGGGGCCCGGCGCACTCGATGGCATTCATAAATGTTTCGTCGGCGTAGATGGTATTAGCGCCGAAGATATCATCCGTTATATGTGGGAAACCCAGCAAGAGCATTTCGCCGCCTACGGTATCGACTTCAAGTCGCTATGGGGACGGCCGCTGCAACTGATCGATTGCCAGAACTTGTTTTGCGAAATCTCTAAATACGCGCGCGTCGCGTTCCCGGAATATTCCGGGGTCGCCGGCCGTACGCGGATCAAGCAAAAATTTCAGCCCGGCAAGACGGCGCCGGCACCCTGGTATCCGCCGAAATGGGACCTCAACGCGCGGATTCCCGACTGTCTATTTTGATATATCGGCCACGTCGGCAACATCGGCGATCGCCGTGGCGGTACAGAGAACACTGCCAGCCGACTCGATAAACGCGGCCTTGTAATCAACGGCCCGTAATGCCCACGCCCGGTCGAGGGCCTTATCCCTGGCCTTCACATAGAGCGTATTCATGTCGTCGAGGCGGACTTCGATCTGCGACCAATAAGCCTCACTGGCCGCCTCCAGTCCGAGAGCGCCCAACAGCGCCCGCTTTGCGGCAAGCACGTAAGCTAGACGCGACTGCGCTGTCGCCGCCCGCTCCTGCGTCGATAACATCTTCTTCACCTCGCAGTCGGACGGAGCAAGAACCGCCGCTCCCATGCCGAGGCCGACGGTGATCCCCTGAACGTTGGGCGACACGATGGGCTCGAAAGTAAGACGGCGGTTCGCAAGATCGACGTGCACGGTCCCCTGCATCTCTTGGCATAACTGATGAAACATTTCGCAACCGGCGAAGATCGCATCTTCCCATTCCCAATAGGTGTTATGCCAAACCTCCAAGCCTTCGACATACATGCGCAGCGTTTTCAGAAGACGGAAGTTGATCAGCGAGCGACGCGGAAACAACCGCGTCGGTTGGCCGACGATACAACGGCCTGACGCTCTTGCTTGCCGGTCACCTTCGGAATGGATGGCCTTAATCACGAGCTCTTCGACGACCTTCGCGCGTCCTCCGTCCTCGACTTCATCGACCCGGTTGTTACCGCTCTTGCGCTTACGCTTCATGAGGCCGCGGATGACCGGCGACCAGCCAAGATGAGCGATGAAAGCGAGGTGGATCACGTCGTGAAAACGGTAGCCGTCGTCGTCATAGAAGTTGTCGGTGAGATCGTCGCCGAGCGGCCTGCCGCCGAAATACATGCGTGATTGCCCTGGCCCGACGCGAACGAAAGATACATCGAAGCAGCGCGGAAATTGTTCTTTTGGATCGCGGGCCTCGTCATGCAGGACAGTCGGCGTGCCGCGCTCAGAACGGAAGCTGACCTTCGTGCAATTGAACGCAATGACATTGTCGAGCGAAAGGTGGTAGAGACTCGCCATTGCCGACAGATGCCATGCGATTTCGCCGAGAACGACGTTGGTCGGTCGGTCGGCGACATTCTGGTTTAAGTCGATCTCGATGGCGGGCAACGACGGGCGAAGAAGTTCGGCACCGAGTTGCCACAGGACCGCCTGGCAAACCTCGATAAGCACTTTGCCGTCGGTGCGCGCCGTTTTGAAGGCGAGCTTCTGATAATCGTCGAATAGGAAGTCGGGCGATTCAGGAAAGCGCACAGCTTCTTTCATAAAGTCCGTACGCGCCTGAGGATCGAGTGCTGCCGCGATTGTACGCGCGCGCTCATCCGTCCCGCCGATTTCGGCGCGGAGATTCTCGATGTCACCAGTCAGAACGTCGAAGGGACCGTCATTGGCGAGCTGCGCGGCGGCGAACAGATACCAGAAGGCATCGCCTAACTCCTCGCGAATCTCGTCGTTAGGCTGATCCCAGTTCGTCTCGCCACCTTCGCCAAGCACTTTCTTCTTAACGGCGGCCACCAGCTGGCCTATTTCACCGACGAGGCCGTACATTGCGATCGAGAGCGCCTCATCGCGTGGCTTAGTAATAAACTGATTGGTGTGCCGAACGAACTGTTGGTAATGAGCGACCTGCATCATACCTTCCTCTGCCGCGTGTTCGGCTTGCGCTTCTTCTTTTCGAGGAACTGCCAATGCGCGGGCTCGTCGATATTGCCGCGCGCGGGCATGCCTTTAATCCAATCCACAATCTCCTGTTTCTGCGGCTCGGTAAATCTGTATCGGTGACCGGGGCCGGTCTTGAGGAAGCACGCAATATCCGGCGGGATCGGAATGCCAGCGCGCCCCCAGAATGCGAATGTCCGCCCTAGAAGAACCTTGTCGGTCTTGCCGGTATCCCGCTTCAGATCGCCGAGCGACACGCTGCCGTCGTCATTACTATGGAAGGAGTCCTCCTGATGGTACGTGCCGTTGTCGTCGCGGTGATAGATATTGTCGCCGTAGCGCAGGTGCGTCGTGCCGTGCATTACCGCCTTCTTATGGCGAAAGCGCCGGTCTTCCCAATACTGATCGAACGTCAGCACTTCGTCGATCTTCATCCAATAGGTCAGATGGCCGCGCAACTTCGGCTTCACGGCGCCGGTGCCCAGCACATAATCGCCGACCTTCGCTACCTTACGAATATCGGGCTTGCAGCATCCTAGGCTGCACACGCCGTGAAAGGGATTCGGCGCGAACCCGAGATCATGCTCGATGACATAGAAGAAGACGTTCATTTCGGCTGGGCCTCCTCGTCAACGCACAGATTGCGCTCGGTGTAGACCTTGGGCATTACGTCTCCGGACGGCATCTCAAAGATCAACACATCATCGTCGGCCGCGGCTGCCTGTAACTTCTCGGCGTTCCACGGCACAATGGAATAGGCATATTTGCGTGCCGATGCTGGCACCTCGACCTCGGCCTCAGCGTCTTCGGGCCACACACATATTGCGCGGCGCGCCCCGTTGGAGACCTGCTTCACATCGTCTTCGAGGTCGGGCGCCGCACACGCCGCTGCGGATATCGGGATCAAGATCACCTCGTCGTCGCAATCAACCAGGGGCGCGCCGATCTCTAAAACCGTCTCGATTTCGTCGGCGGCAAATCCGCTAGCGGCCGCTAGCGCCGAAAGGGCGGCGATTTCCTCGGACGTCAGATGCTTCGTAAAAATCCGTAATCGGCGCATAAAGGCCTCCTACCATACGTTGCAGTTACTGAGCGATACACTTCGATTGATTGGTCCCATATTGGGATCATGCATGATTTTAAACTTGCCGTCAATGAAAAATGGTCCCAATATGGGAGCGCGGAGTGCAATGTGCGATTCTTAGGGCAAAGTGAAGTTTCGGCCTTTCTAAGCGAACGACCAGACTACAGCCTGCTGGTGCGGGCCTGGGTATCGGAAATGAGGCACCGCGACTGGGACTGCGCCAGCGCGCTAAAGGCCGATTTCGGCCTCGTCGATATTTCGGCTCTACCCGCAGTAGTTTTTTACCTTCAGCCTACCGCCCTGCGAATCGACACTCTCATCGACTTTAGGAGGCGCACTGTCCTCCTCACCGCGCTAGCTGCCCCAACGCCTTACCGGACTATAAAATAATGACCATCAAGCCCATTCGCACGCCCGCCGACCTGAGGACATCGAAAGCCCGATTGGCTTTGCTAATGACGGCGCCGAATACGGATCAGCACGATGATGAAATCGAAGTTCTGACTACGTTGATTGAACAGTACGAACAGAAGCACACGCCGATTGATGCGCCGACGCCTGTCGCGGCGATAAAATTCCGCATGGACGAGAAAGGACTTTCTGCGCGTGAGCTGGAGCCGTTCATAGGAACGCGCGCACGCATCTCCGAAGTTTTTTCCGGAAAGAGGCAACTCTCAATTGATATGATTAGGTCCCTCCATGAAGGCTTGAACATACCATACGAGTCTCTCATAAGCGGACGTAGCCCAACTCACGATTCTGGAAATGTATCTACTCCAGCTGTCGATAAGTTGAATGAGCTCGGCTTCAACATCAAAGCAAATGACGTTGGCGCCTTCATTTCAGCGTCTATGAGCAATCCTTCACTTACCCTCTTGAGGAAGACGCGTACTCAGCGCGCCGTGTCCAAGACCGATCAAAACGCTCTTCTTTTATGGCAGGCAGCAATACTTCAGCGCTCAGAACAATCACCTCTCAGGAGCCTATTCAAGCCCTCCGCATTTACGAAAGACAGCTTGAGACAGCTTGCCAAGCTAAGTGTGAGAGCAGACGGCCCGAGACAGGCGATCGACAGGCTCATCACATTCGGAATTTCTGTTGTGATTTTACCTGCTCTTCCCGGCACATTTTTGGATGGCGCCGCCATGGTCAATCAAAAAGGCGCTCCTGTAATCGGCCTTACCTTGCGTCACGACCGCATCGATAACTTCTGGTACACGCTCTTGCACGAATGCGCGCACATAGCGCTTCATTTCAACGAAATGATTCAGACGCACGAAGCGTTCATCGATGACATGGACATACGTGGTGAGGACGAATTCGAAAGGGAAGCTGACGCCCTTGCGAGAGACACTCTTATTCCTCCGCAAATTCATTCAGAAACTGACTGGAATGAAAACACAAGTCTTGATGAACTACATACGCTTTCGTCTCGGGCACGCGTGCATATTTCAGTTGTTGCCGGCCGTTGGCAGCGAGACCACCAAAATTACAAACGCTTTTCGCGCTTGATCGAACGAAATTCCATAAAGCCAATGCTTAATTTAGGAGACTAGAGAGTAGCAACATTCAAAATCGAGCGCAGCGAGAGGTCAAAAAGCCGCAAAACCTCATAGATTTTATCTTGAGCGGCGTTGAGGGAACGATAGCGCGCTTTTGCGACACGAATGAAGTTCGGTGTAGATGATTTCTTAAGGTTTTCTTTCGGTCAGCAAGAGACGTTCGGATACCGAATGTTGTGGAATTTACCTGAGCGAAGTTGTCGTCGCATACCCAGCGTTGTGGAATTCCGCGACTGGTAGCTGGTTAGCATGAGGCGCCCACAGCCCCGCCGCCGTGCCTTTGAACCTACACCCGACAGCCCAAATTGCGGGGCACGTGCGGAAAAACGGCTATCGAGCAAGCAGACCGCCAAACGAACGTGGCCTGCTCGTACTTGTGAAGAACACGTCGCTGTGTCCTAGTTATTTCAACAGACAGTTGATGCCATGATCAGTCAAATAAACGGCCGGGGGGCGACGTGAGAATAAGCAAGATATCGATCCAGAATTTCAGAGGAATACTACTCGCCACTCTCACACTTCCTGATCATGCGGTGCTTATCGGAGACAACAACACGGGAAAGTCGAGCGTTCTTGAAGCAATCGACTTGGTCTTGGGACCTGATCGCCTCAATCGCCGCCCGCCAGTCGATGAACATGACTTCTTTCTCGGCAAGTACCTCGCCAAGCCAGCGGCGAAATCTGAGCCAGGCGCCTCAAGTATAGTGGACAGCCTCGCGCAGGCCGACGTTGGAAGCCCTGACGAGGTAGAGTCCGCACCCAGGATTGTAATTGAGGTGACCATCTCCGATTTATCGGAAGAGCAGCAGGCGCGATTTGGGGATTATATCGAATGGCTGAACATCACAAGCGGCCTGCTTTATGACGTACCGGATCCGGCTGGTGTTGATGCTGCAGCAATCGTCGCGGCGCTGCGCGTCACCTTCATCGGCCAATACGATCAAGACGAGGACGATTTTGGCGGGAATACCTACTTCTCTAGAAGCCTTACGGAGAGTGATACGCCGCAGCCCTTCACAAAGAAAGACAAGCAGAAATGCGGCTTTCTCTATCTGCGGTCCTTGCGGACGGGATCCAGAGCGCTCAGCCTAGAGCACGGAAGCCTTCTAGACATAATTCTGAGGCTGAAAGAGATCAGACCCCAGATGTGGGAAGACACTATCTCAGGTCTCTCGTCTTTTAATGTCGCCAACGACCCGGAACTTGGCATTTCGGGAGTGCTGGAAACCATCAACAGGTCCCTTAAGAAATATGTGCCTCGCGAGTGGGGTGTGAAACCGCACTTAAAGGTTTCGACTCTGACCCGCGAAAATTTGCGCAAGGTCATTACCGCCTTCATCGCGACTGGCGACGGAGATCACGCTGCGCCCTTTTTTCGCCAGGGAACGGGCACGATCAACATGCTCGTTTTGGCTATGCTTTCGCAGATCGCCGAAGACAAGCAGAATGTGATCTTTGCTATGGAGGAGGCAGAAACGGCGATTCCGCCTTACGCGCAGAAGCGCATCGTTCATGAGCTTCGCAAGCTGTCCTCACAGTCGATCTTCACGTCACACTCACCTTATGTGCTGGAAGAGTTTAGCCTTGCAGAGACGGTCATTCTCTCCAGGTCATCGACAGGCCAACTGACCCAAGCTTCAATCGTGCTCCCAGATAGCGTGAAGCATAAACGCTATCGGCAAGAGTTCCGAACCCGTTTCTGCGAAGGCCTGCTTTCGCGCAGGGTGCTGATCGCGGAAGGCGCGACAGAGGCCGCTTCCTTTCCGGTAGTGGCAAGACGCTTAGCCGAACTCAATCCCGACAAGTACGACTCGCTGGAAGCCTTAGGTATTTGCACGATCGATGCGGGGACGGAAACCCAGATTGCTGATTTAGCGGGACTGTATCGCAGCTTGGGAAAGCGAACCTTTGGCGCATGCGACAAGCAATCAATCACAAGCAAAGCCGCGATTGAGGCGCAAGTCGAACACCTCTTCATGCATGATGAAAAAGGCTTTGAGGGATTGGTGCTAAAAAACACCACTCAAGCCGCACTGGAGCGCTTTGCGGATGTGCTCAGTTGGCCTCCCCATCTATTGGTAAAATATCCGAATCCGAAGACCAAGGCCATCGCAGCAATCGGCGAATATTTCGCGTGGTCGAAGGGAAATTGGGGTGTCGCTGATTTCCTCGCGCAGTGCAGCGAGGCCGAAATCCCGCAATGGCTCCGCGAGTCTTGCGCGAAGCTTAAGGCGCTATGCGATCCACCGCCTGTCGCCGCAGAGGATCTGCCAACGACTGCGAAGAAACTTCCTGACGATGTCGCCGCGTTGCTCGGATAGGGGCAGCAACATTGGTTGACCTTACCAAAGTACAGCAACAGATCCTCGATACGAATGGCCACTTGCTGGTCACGGGCGGTCCCGGTTCGGGCAAGACAACGGTTTCGATCTTGAAGGCTGCCAAGATCGCCCGCGAACATCTGCGGCTAGGTCAAACAATTCTCTTCCTGAGTTTCGCGCGAGCTACCGTCTCTCGCGTCCTGGAAGCCATTGACGAGGAGCGTCAGATCGCGTCCGAGGAGAAGCGACGGATCGAAGTCGATACTTATCATTCATTCTTTTGGCGAATCCTGAAGGCCCACGGATACCTCGTCGGCTTTCCACGAAAGATGACCATTCTCACTCCGCCAAACGAAGCAATCGCGCTTTCCGCCGTCCGCAGCGGGTTCAAGGCGAATGCAAAGCTTACAGACATAGAGAAAGCGGTGAAACGTCAGCGGGAGGACGACGAGAGACTTCGCCTAGCCCGGGACGAGGGAAAGATTTGCTTCGACCTCTTCGCAGCCCAGGTCGGCACTCTTCTCCACAGATCCGCAAAGATACGTAAACTTGTTTCAACCAAGTACCCGTTCATCATCCTAGATGAATTTCAGGACACGAGCGCGGACCAGTGGCGTGTCGTGAAGGCTTTGGGGCAGAATAGCACCCTGATCGCGCTTGCGGACCCGGAACAGCGGATCTTCGATTTCATCGGTGCCGACCCCGCACGTCTCGATCATTTCAAGATAGCCTTCGCACCGACGACGCACGATCTCAGCACCGACAATCATCGGAGCAAGGGGACCGACATCGCGGCCTTTGGTAACGACATCCTGACGGGGAAATTTCGGCAGGACACATACCTAGGCATTGATTTTCAGGGCTTTGAGTCGAACCCCAACCAAGCGTTTAGTACACTCACCACACAAATCTTGCAGGCGCGTGCGCGCCTAATCAAAACTGGCAAGAAGAATTGGTCCCTAGCGATCCTCGTGCCGACGAAGAAAATGACTCGACTCGTGTCAGACGCGCTTCGAGAGCCGCATGGCACGCTGCCCGCCATATCGCACTCCGCCGCGGTCGACATGGAAGGCCCTATCCTAGCCGCCGAGGTCGTCGCGTTCTTGTTACAGCCTCGCCGTGGCGAGCGTCATTTTGGCGAATTCGTCGATCTACTGTGCAGTTTCTTTCATGGAAAAGGCGGCAACGCACCCTCTAAAAGCAATATGGATGAGGCCAATAGACTTCGGATCGCATTTCAGAAGTGGACGCTATGTCTGACCGCAGGGAAGCCCATTCCCGGCAGGAGCGTCCTTATTGCCGTTCAAGCGGTCTATTCTCAAGCATGCGCTGCGGTGTTGATTGGCGATCCAGATGTGGACTGGATAGCCATTCGATCGATTCTGGAGCAAGGAGGTTGTTCGCGCTTGAAGGAGATCGCCGTCGAAGTACGAAATGTCAGACTCCTGGAGCGAGGAACCCAATTACGCCAGGCACTGGCGCAGGACTGGCGCGAAAATGCCGCCTATCAGAACGCCTTGGCAGTTACCCGTCAGTCGTTTGTGCAAGAGCATTTTGCGACGGGCCATAAGCCGGAGCGCGGTGTCGTTGTTATGAACATGCACAAGGCGAAAGGTAAACAGTTCGACGAAGTAATCATCTTCGAAGGTTGGCCGCGCAGAGCAAAACGAGAGATTGTCGCTAATCCTGATCGTATAGTTCAATCAAACTCACAGGTAAATCGATCGAGCCAAGCGAGACAGAACTTTCGGGTCAGCATCACTCGGGCAAAAACGCGTACAACTATTCTATCGCCCAACGACGATATCTGCGTTCTCTTGCTTTCTGATGAATAGTGACCTGGCAACACACTCATTCGCGTGAATTTAAAGCAGCATCTTTGCACGGGGCAACTTGATACAATGACGTTCTGAGATCAGCTCGGCGGTTGCTTGCTACACGACATGGCGCCGCGACAGCTGATTGTACTCCGCGCCACCTGCCGCATCGTGTGACCGTTGATAACAACGAGCCCTTCAAATCCGTGCGGGACAACGCACTCTCTAGCGCCACCGGCCGGCTCTACCTCTGGACTAATCTCTGCCAAGTTGTAGCCTTGCATGGACAAGACCTGCGCGAAACACTGGGCCGACGAACCTAGTAACGGACGGCAGATTCTAACGACTTCAGAAACCTTCCGGCGACGGACACATAGATTGAGTACCAATCGCGCACATTGTAAATCCTCTGATTGAAGCGGTTCTCTTTCAAAGCCTCGTCCGCCATCTCACGAGACTCGGGGGTTCCCTTAAAGATGCCAATAAGTACATCACCGTCATGGAGTGGGCGAAGGAGCGATCCGCCAGAACTATACAGCGATCCATCGCAATCGGTCTTTACGAAGGCGCCATTTCCGCTCACCCAACGAATGTCGCTCACCCTGCAATCTTCGATCGTGCGCGGAAATATTTTGTTGCGGCTGCGATCCGTAACGAAAAAATCGTAGGACGCCCCTGCAACCGCGACCACTTTCTCGTCCGGCTCAAGGACGCTCCCTTCGGAAGGCAGTTTATAAGGAGTAACACCTTGGACGCTTTTTTCGAGGCGAACAATTGCCCAGTCATCACCGGCTTTAATTTCGGCATTGTTCGGGCACGTAAAACCGGTAGCCGCGCGAGCGGCGACCTTGTAGTTCAATAACTTCGTGCCTACAGAAATTTTGAAAACGCATTCTGAAGGCGTCGCCACGACCGTACACGTTTTCTCATCTTCAAAAACATGAGCCGAGGTCGTGATAATATTGCTCGCTCCGGTTAGTTGCGCCGATGCCTGCATGTTTCCGCAAACAATGATCCCGGTCGACGCATAACGATTCGCAATCACCGACGCACTTAAGCCCTTGCGCGCAGCGTATTGCTGAAAAGTATAGCGACCCGCTTCACCGATGACCGCGATTTGCTGAACCGACGATTTGTCAAAAGCCAGCGCACTATTTCCCAGCAAGACGGCAATTGCCAGGATAACGATTAGCGTGTTCATCACTCCTCCAATTTAAGCAAAGCCTTTTCCGCAATGTCAGGAGCGTCAATAGCCCGTTTGGGTCATTCCAAGAGTAATGACCTCTGGCAATCTATCGCGCTTGGCCTGCACAGATATGCGACCTGTATCCGCTGAGCCATCGGCAGGTTGAATCCGTCTCAGGGATGGTGCGTCTGGAGGTGACTTTCCATGATGAGATTTCCACTCATCTCTCTTTCCGCCCTGGCGCTCCTGATGCATCCCGGTTCAATGGACGTTCCTCTCGCCGGTCCGTTAGGGCGCGATATCTCCGAAAGACGTTCAACCCATATTTTCGAAAGTGTCGCGATCGTCGATGAATACGACGAGGAAGGTCGATACACCGAGAACGAGTATGCGATCAAACGCGGGCTGTCAGTGCCGGACGTCCAGACCCGATTTGCAGCAACGGGAATCATCACGTGTGGCAAATATCGGGGTTCGGCACAATTAACTGGCAACAATGACACAATCACAACCTCAGCTCATATGTTCACCGGGGCCAGAGATTGTGATCCGGGCACGCCTCCCGAATCCTGCACCTTCACGACCAAGAAGGGAAATGACACTCAGACCCGAAGGATTTCGAAGGTTGTGGGAAATGGGTTCAAATGCCCTGGCAAGCAAAAAACGGGTAATGATTGGGCGGTCTTAAAACTTCAAAGGCCGATCGAACGGGTCGAACCGTACCTTCTTCCCTCGCTGAGCGACTTCTATATCAAAACTGGGGACAAAATAGTAAGTGTCGCCGGTATGAGCATCGACTTTCACAGGCGCCACCCAACGACCGGCAGCAAGTCTTTTCCAAAGTCGATTGAGGACTGCCAAGTTGGAACGGTTTATTATCCGCTGGGAAAATTCAGCACTTTCGATACGACGTGTGACTTCTCCGGCGGTGCTTCGGGAGGCTCGATCTTGCGAGCGTCAGAACGAGGGACGGTTCTCTTGGGGATCAACAAGGGAAACAATGAAACACTGAAGGAGAGGGAAAACGCACGCGACAATGGTATTGTGAGACGAGAGAAATATTCAGCGGGTGAATACGCCTCCTATCATGTGCCAGTGGATGGCGAATTCCTGAAGGCAATTGAAAGAGCCATCAGTGGCGGCGCGAAGTAGTCATTTGCTCGCCGCCCTATCGTTGCTCGCGTCTGCGGGCTCTGAGGCGCATGCATTCTCCGCCTTACGTCCCGAGGACGACGCCAAGACTCAAAGCCAGTTTCAAAAAACTGCCGTCATAGATGAAGACGGACGAATGACCGAGGAAGAGTACGCGCGGAAGAAGGGTATTCCGTTGACGGAAGTGCAGAATCGATTCGCTGCAACGGGTGTCCTGAAGTGCGCCAAACATTCGGCAAGCGGACAACTAACGGGCTCAGATAATACAATCACCACTGTCGCGCACATTTTTGTGGGAATGGGATGCAACGCGAAAAATACACCTCGCAATTGCTCCTTTACCGCAAAGTTCAGAGATAGAGAGCAAACCTCCGAAATCTCTGAACTGGTCGGCATGGGATTCAAATGCCCGATCCGGCCAAAGCGACAAAACGACTGGGCTGTTCTCAAACTGAAAAGCCCAATGAGGGGCATAACGCCATACACGTTGCCTTATCCCGACGAGGACGTGAAAGACCGGGATGATGTGATTTCCGTTGCGGCATCCGGACGTGATTTTGATCGCGCTGATCCAAGAACGGGAAAGAAAGTTTTTACGAAGTCCATCGAGGAATGCCAAGGGCGGCAGCCCTATTATGAAGATGGCTTCGAAGTTCTCTTCTTGTCCAATTGTGATTCGTCCCCTGGATCATCGGGCGGCTCCATCCTGAGGGCGCGAAAGCGATACGACGTCCTGATGGGAATAACGGCAAACAACAATGAAACGGATACTCAAATCGCTCAAGCAGCGAAGCGAGGAACTCCAAATCATGGACCTTACGTCGAAGGGAAGTGGGCAACGTATCAGGTGCCTCTTAGTGGAGAATTTCTTCAATTGCTGGAAACAGCAATCGGCGGACGGCCGCCGCTATAGGCCCTCCGTGTCATAGCAATACGAGAACCTTGGAAGTCACAATGTCTTGTCGCCGATACATCGCACTTTGGGTGGTGGCGGTAATCTGTAGCACCAACGCTCTCGATTCAAACGCCCGTTCCGAAGATATCTACACTTCGCATCATCCGATCCACAAGATCGCTGTCATCGACGACGACGGTCGAATGACCGAGGAAGAGTACGCGCAGAAGAAAGGCGTGCCGGTAGAAGAAGTGCAGAACCGGCTCGCCGCGACGGGGGTTCTGAAATGCGACAATGATTCAACCAGCGCGCAGATCACCGGAGCTAATGACACAATAACGACCGTTGCACATATGTTTAAGTCGAAAGAATGCGCCAAGCGGAACGAGCCCAAGAAATGCTCGTTCACGGTTAAAGTTGGAGGCAAGGAACTGACGTCGCTGATCGCTTCACTTGCGGACATTGGATATAAATGCCCCGGGGGACGACGAAAGGACGATTGGGCCGTCCTGAAGCTTCAAACTCCGATCGGCGTCAAGCCATACGCTCTTCCGTACTCGGACGAAAAAATATGGCCAGACGACCCCGTGATTTCGATCGCGGCAACCTCCACAGATTTCTATCGGGTAGCTGGAAGAGATAGCAGAGCCCCGCCAAAATCGATCGAAGAATGTCAGGGAAGATATCCGTACTTTGAAGACGGACTTCAAGTCATGTTCGCTTCAAACTGTGATTCATCTCAAGGCTCGTCCGGTGGATCCATGCTCAGAGAGCGAAAACGTCATGACGTTCTCATGGCCATTACTGCCGGCAACAAGGAAACGGCTGCTCAGATCAACCGAGCTGAAAGGACGGGCGTACCAACCAGTCGTGCTTTTGCCGAGGGAAAGTGGGCCTCTTATCACATTCCGCTTAAAGGCGCGTTCCTCGAAGCAGTTGAAAAAGCAATCGGCGGGCGATCGCCCTGATTGCCAGGACTCGAGCTAAGTTGGCCGCGCGTATAGACCTTCTCGGAGGCAATAATGTCGCGAACTTCTGGTTCGGGACACTAGGTCATCTTCCGGATGATGTTCTAGCCTAACCCGTTTGGGTCATGTGATCCGCCTTCCCCTTTGTCAAACTGGCGACGTTGATACGAAGTTCGCGGGAAGGACGACTGTGAAAAAGGTCTTCGTCTTTGCCATCGTGATCGCATTGCTTCTGTTTGCCGGCGGGCGGTCTTCTTCAGCACAGCCTTCCTATCTTCCCTACGTCGGACCGATCTGCAACGGGCCGCGCGGTCCCGCCCCCTGTGCAGTCATTCAGCGGTGGATGCAGACGCAGCAGCAGTTGGCGCAAATTCAACTCCAGCCGATCGGCTTCCAACAGGGTATCGGCCCCATTTGCGTCGGCCCGCTCGGTCCCGGACCGTGCGAAGCAGTTCGTCGCTTCATCTTAATGCAACAGCAATCCGGCCAGACGTCGCACGTGATCAGCAACCAGCCCGGCGTCGGACCTATCTGCGTGGGACCGTTCGGGCCTGCGCCGTGCGCGTCAATCCATATCTATACGGTCGGACAGCGCATGGCCGCCGATGAACCTCCGCCGTTTGCGCCTCTCCAGTTCCAGGTCCTCAACACGTCCGGCCCGTATGGTCCCATCTGCAATGGCCCCCAAGGCCCCGCACCGTGCAGCCTCGTACAGCAATACATGTTGGATCAGTCGACAGGAGCAATTCCTCCAGCCAGCAGCTTCGGAGTGCCAACCGGACTCAACGCCCAGGATCTCGCGCGCCAGTGCGCCGCAAGAGCAGGGGTAGACATAATGGCGTTTGCCAGTTGTGCCGGGCAGAACGTCATCCTGCCGCCCGACAAGCAGGCGATCCTCGACTGCGCGCTGACAAATACTAACTCCACGGCGAAGTTTGCCGAGTGCGCAGCCCCGAACTTCGGCATCAAGCTGACGGACGACCAGCGTATCGTCGCCGCGTGCGCCCAGCAGTCTGGCGGAGACACATCGGCATTCTCAAGGTGCGCAGCAAGTTCCTGGAGCGGCAAGCTTTCGCAGGATCAGCAGGCGGCGATCCAATGCGCCACCAACTCGGGCGGCAATGCCTCGCAGTTTTTGCGATGTGCCGGCGGGGCCTGGGCGCGCCGAAGCCTGTCCGAGGATCAGCGGGCGATCGTGCAGTGCGTGGCAGACACGAAAGGCAACACAGCGGACTTTCTGACCTGCGCCGGAACCTCTTGGGCAAGTAGCAATCTGACCCCCGAGCAGCAGGTGGCCGTGCAGTGCGTTGCAAACGCTAAAGGCGACACGGCAAGCTTCCTCGGGTGTGCCACACCATGGGTCACTAAGAATCTGACGCATGGACAGCGCGCGGTCGTCCAGTGCGCCGCCACGTCCGGCGGCAATAGTTCGAATTTCCTCAACTGCGCTGGATCCTCCCTAATTGGGCCAAGCCTGTCACAGGACCAGCGGGCCGTCCTTCAATGCGCAGCGACCTCCAGCGGAGACGCGGGCAATTTTGCCGGCTGCGCGGCGGGTCGCCTTCTCGGATCGAAAGCCAGCAAGGAACAGCAGATTGCGATCCGGTGCGCGGTGGAATCCGGAGGCGACTATGCCACCGCTGCGACTTGCGCCGGCGCCAACCTTTTCAACATGCAACTAAACCAGGACCAGCAGATCGCTATCCAATGCGTCGTTTCAACGGGCGGTCAGCCCTACGCCGCAGCCGGCTGCATGGCGACGCGGTTCGTCATCCGGGAGTTGACGAAGTGTATGTCGGACGGCATCGGCGGTAAGGGATGCTTCGGCGACAATAACGAACTCGTAGGCCGAAACGGCTGGGTCGCAAGGAATCTTCGTCAGGTCGCGGGTGGCCCCAACTCCACCATTAACAACCCCAACCAGATTTGGGGTGGCGATAACTCCTTCGTCAGGAATCCGGGTCAGGTATTCGGCGGCTCAAATTCCTTCGTTCGCAACCCGTCGCAGTTCTGGGGCGGCCACAATTCAATCTTCAACAATGCCAGCCAACTCGCGCCGAAACCAGTCACGTTCGGAAGGGTGGGAGGAAAGCGGATTTGTCTTCCGTGGTGCTGAGTTAGCTTGCCACAGGTTGGATAGTTGCTTGATTTCCACTTTGCAGGCGAGACTGGTTGCATCTTCGGCAAGCTCGATTGTTGACCCGGGTAACGGCTCATCGAAGTCGCTAAGTCGGGGCAATAATCTATATGGCCCATGTCACTTCGGATGCAGAGTTCGGGGCCCGGGTAGCGATGCATTTGACGTTCTCTCAGAGGCAAAAGAGCAACGATTTCGCTTGATGGAGGCTCAGATTCTTGCCACTTAATTGATCTGGCGGGAGTTTTGAGATGCGCCCGGCGTTCGATCTGGAAAAGATGTCTGCGGCCCTCGCTTCAGCGGCACTGGACTCATCGCGCTGGGTCGAAGCTATGGAAACTGTAGCGACTTCCACCGGATCCTTCGGCGCTGCGATGTTTCCAGTCGTTGGACCACTGCCCTTTGTTCCGGCCAGCCGATCGCTCGAACGTTCATTCGAGGCTTACATCGATGCCGGCTGGATTCACAGAGATGAACGATACCGGGGTGCCGACAAGCTGATACACAACGGCATCTATACCGATTTCGATTTCATGTCCGAGCAGGAGATGAAAAAGCACCCTTATTATCAGGAATTCCTGGCTCCCCTCCGCTTGCAAGGGTTCGCCGGTATAAAGATCGGTAGCGGCAAGAACGTATACTGTATTTCGATACAACGCTCTTTTGAGCAAGGCCTGTTTTCAAGTACTGAACTTCGCAGCCTGCAACGTCTCTCTTCTGTCTTGGACAGTGTTGCAGCAACGGCTGAAGCCTTGGCATTCGCACGTGGAGAAGCTGCGTTATCATCATTCGATATAGCGAGTACCGCAGCTCTGTTGCTGGATCGCAAGGGAGACGTTGTTCGGCTGAACGTCGCGGCCGAGAAACTAACTGTTTCCGACCTTCAGATCGTAAACCGAAAATTGGTGTCGTGGGATCGTGAAGCCAATCGTCGGCTGGATGATGCAATAAAGCAGTTAATTTGGACACGAAGGGCGACGTCGGTTCGACCCATTATTTTTCCTCGCGTGGGTCGCAGCCCCATCGTTATTTACGGAGTGCGAACGGCCGACCTTACGGACACTCCATTCTCAAGATTCAACGCCATTCTGGTTCTGGCCGACCCCGATTCTCGGCCCCGCCCCGCCGCGGAGACCTTGCAGGCTGTGTTTGGCCTGACGCCAGCGGAAGCCCGATTGGCCGATGGCTTGGTTTCCGGTGGTGACCTGAATTCGGAAGCCGAGAGGCTCAAGCTTTCACGGGAAACGGTTCGAAACCAGCTAAAATCCATTTTTGCAAAAACCGGAACACATCGGCAATCCGATCTGGTGGCAATGCTTTCACGCCTGCTTTCCGGTAAATAGATGCCGGATCAATCCTGCTCAGATACGTGACACCAGAACTGCTTTCTATCTGTGCCCGCCTTTAGCCCATTTGGGTCATTCCAGAACAAGCCGGTGTCTGTGACCTTACAAGAGTATCAAACATGCACTAAAACGGCGCTGAAGTTCCGCCATTCTCCTTTATCAGAAACGAGATTGCATTAGCGATTCGGCGCGCTGTTTGCTCGTCGCAAAAATCATAGATTTCATGCGTTGTATTCTTTTTCCTCTGTCCTAGATCTTTGTCCTTGTAGTCTTTCTGGCTTTTGAAACACGCGCCCACCCGACATTGCAGTCGCAGTTCTGTCCAGCCTCTGACAGAGTCTTTCGATATACCAATATTAGGGTCGAGATCTTTAAATGCGCTCTCTGATTTGTACTCGTAGCTGTTATCAAATTTAACATCGTTGAATACATTGCGAAATTTGACAGTCACCTTCTCGACGACGCTCCATGTTTCCGAATTTCCCACAAACGCATTTGTTTTTGCCAAAAGACCAGAAAGCTGTGGGTTTGGGGGCCGTTTGTCGAATACATCGATCGGCGGATTGCATTTAACAAAATCAGTCAGAAAAGCCGCCGCTTCTGAGGCGGTTTGTGCTTTCGATGGTGGCGCAACAAAACCGAAGCTAAATAGAATCGCTGAATAGAAAAATGCCTGCTTAATCACCGAGCTATCAAGAATTAGCGCGCACGACACAAGTTTACGGAATTGCATATCGTACACCTAAGGCAACATGTGGCGATTCGTAGTTTATGCGAGGAACAAAATTGTGTACGTCATAGCGCTTCTGTTGAGATGACTAAGCGCAAATGGCAATCACAGTTGTATTCGTCGCAATATCAATTGCTGCAGTTTCTATAACAATTTCGCGAAACATCAGAGGCCTCACGAATACATGCCGCGCGTGAATCAGCCGTACTGCGCGAAGAGCAGTCGCGCTGTGCGGCAGAGTATTGAACTGAGCATTGATTGCAGGCGCTTGGTCCCGGCCCAGCACCTGCACGTTCATGTGGCCTTTGTGCATATGCAGCCTGAGGCACCGCAACCAAAAGACCAAAAGCCATAGCGAATACGATGTGGCATAACATCTTCATCATAAGACCTTTCTCAGCGGACGAACCTCAAGGGATGGAATGTCGCCGGCGTCTCTAGCAAGTTAGAAATTGGAGTATCAAAGCGAGCTTGATGACTTGGCAAAGCAATTATCTAGTTGCACAAGGCGACGCCCTGCCACCTTCCCACTCGCATTGGCACTGAGGCCGTTGGCTGCAACAGCCTGTTGGTCCACAGGTTTGCGCCATCTTCGTTAACGTAAGACCGAAGTACGGACGAGGCGGGTCTGGAGATTCTTGCCACGGCGAAAACTTAGGCTGATCCGCCATTGCGGCCGTGATGCCGATAAGAAGCATTACAGTACAGATCGATATCGACCTTGTCATTTTTCATCTCCGTTGTCAGTGCGTTACGGCGGTTAGGATCAGACCGATATAAACGCTGCGCAGGTCATCATTCCCGACTCTTAGCGAGAAATCGACCAAGCGCATGACCCAGACGGGTCATGCCTCGAAGTTTCTGACGTCTTTAAATGCTAAGTGAGAGAGCGATGCGATCTCGGACTACAAAGAAATCACGGAACTAACTTTGCGGCTCAAGATTGCAGCGAGCGTGGCACTGCAATCCCGTTGAGCAAGGCCGCCAAGTCACTTTGCCGCGAGAGACCAGTCTTCGCTAGAATGCCCTTGAGTTGATTACGCACGGTTTCGCGCGATATCATTCGCGTTTGAGCTATCGTATTGATAGTCTCGCCACTTGCAATGCCTCGAGCAATACGGGCCTCTGCAGGAGTGAGGTCAAATAATCCTGACAACACCTCGGCATTTGGTACGACGCCACGATCGACAGGTGTCACGACAAGAAGGCCGGACCCACGTGAGAACACGTCCTGAGCCGCGCGCCGCACAGGAAGAAGATGCACGATCATCGCAGGAGTGCCATTATTTGCAGGAATGGGAATCGAACGTGTAATATTCTCATTCAAATCAACAGCAGTTAAATTCTCAACTGCTGTCGCATAGAGCGCATCGGCCGCTGAATTAGACAGCTTCAGACGAGCGTGACTGTCTTGAAAGATGTCCGGAATCATGCGCTCCAGCAACAAATTTGCGGCGTAGAGTCGACCTCTTCCTCTCAGAACGGCGGCAGGCAAGCCAATGACGGCCAATGCATCGGCCATCGCCCGTGCGCGTTCAAGGCCGAGTCGGGCCGACAGAAGCGCTGCGCGGGACAGATGCGGCCCAAAGACATCGAGACGGTGGATCATGTCCATTTCAAATGGACCACGAGTGTAATTCCGCTCGATAGCCACGATAAGAGTTTCACCGCTCGGCGGACGAACGCAAGTACCAGAAACCCATCCATAACCTCGGGGGCGCATAAAATCGCGATAGAATGGGTCGTGATCCATTTCCTCGCTAGTGAACATGTCCGAGTCGGTGCAAAAGCCGGGGTTGGCAAGCCGCGCTCGCCTCTCAATTCGGGTGTTGAGGTTGGGTTGCCCTAACTTCACATAGGCGCCAATTAGCTCATTCGCTGCTGAAGTACCCACCCAACTGAGATCGCCGTTCTTTTCGACCAATAAACTCGCGAAAGCTGCGTCGCCTTTTTTTTGTCAGTATTTCGAGGACGCGTAGCCAGCCCTGTGGAATGACAGCCGCTTCGTAGATCAAATCGATGAGATCTCCGTCCAACATACATTGCTCTATCGGCTACCGAAGACTGTCATTGTACTCAGTGCTGAGAGAATGATCGGTTTCCCCCGAAATCTGGTGCCAGACAGCAAAGAAAAATCCATGTCCTATGCACGACCGGGGTGGCGGACTGGCGTTCAAAACACCGCCTAAGAAATGTTCAGATTATCGCGGAAAAGTAACAGAGCAAACGATCGCCGCAATAGCGACAACCACACTCAAATTCGCGCGAAGTGAGCAGTCTTCACGGCGCAAGGACGGAGCGGAAAGCAACTTGCAGTGAGATCGTCCTCCGAAGGGCGCTGAATCACGCCGTATGACTAAGCCATTTCTGCCTCCATCCACTGCCATCCCTACCGCGCAGTGGTTTTATTCTCCGGTCTCTGAGGCGAGTCTCCAGAAAACGGGAATTCTTCAATGGTTAGGTGGAGACTAAGGGCCAATTTCGGAAGGTGATGGTTCGACTTCCGTCTCTGTAGAGACTCAGCATGCACGAAAAGCCCGCTATTGGCAGGCCTTTCTCACGCAAAAAAGGAAATTCTCCGAAAACGAGACTGGCTGGCTGTCCTGGGAGGATTCGAACTGCCACATTCCCAATGGCAAACCCCCCTTTGATTTATCAAGAGAATTTTGCATTTTTTTGCGAGTTTTGGGCCCAGAGACTTTTGCACCCAGCGGATGCTGAACCGAAACTATGCACCCCGCTTTAGCGGCATGTGCCGCCGCCTGTCTGCGCGACGGCGTTACTGTCTAGATCGCCGGTGGTGGATGCGAGCAGACCTTCTCCCGTTAACCAGCCCGTTTACTCCAATTTTTTTTGACCGAAGCTTGAAACCCGCAGCCGCTTTTCTAATTTTTATCCTGCCGATACGGCCCGGAAGCCCTTTGGGTTCCGGCGGAGACGGGCTCCGATCGTGTTCGGCGGCCCGCTTGTAACCATCTTGCTCAATGGAGGATTTGGCTATGAGAACTGCATTTGACGTCACCCCGCTCTGGCGGTCTTCGGTCGGGTTCGATCGTCTCTTTGACCTCTTGGATGCTGCGCAGCAGCAGTCGGAGGCTCATTATCCGCACTACAACATCGAAAAATTGGGAGAAGATCGATACCAAGTATCGCTCGCGCTGGCAGGATTTCGGCCGGACGAGATCAACGTCACGGCCGAGCAAAATGTGCTGACGGTCGAAGGACGCAAGACTGACGAGAAGCGCGAGTATCTCTATCAGGGGATTTCCGAGCGGCACTTCCGCCGGCAGTTCAACCTCGCCGATTACGTACAGGTAAGGAACGCGACCTTTGATAATGGCCTGTTGCGTATCGAATTGGTCAGGGAAATCCCGGAAGCGATGAAGCCTCGTCGAATCGCGATTGATGGACAAAGCAACGTCCAACGTATCGATAGCAAGGCTGCCTAAGACCGCCGCGCTGGCGGACCGCATAGCTTCCGTCGGCTTAGATGTCGGCGGAAGCCGTGCGTCAATTACGAAACAGGAAGGAGTAAAAAGGAGAGACGACCATGAGTTCAGTTGATCGCAACTTGAACATGGATATTCATGCTAGCTCGCTTTTGGCCGCAACGTTTAGCCAGCCCTCCGAGGTGCTGATGAACAGGAACCTTTCGCTGATGGAAAAGCGATGCGTGCTCGCTGCATGGGCATCAGACGCGTTCGCAGTCAGAAACAATCCTTGGCTTCGCGAACTTCCAGGTTCTGCCAATCCCGTGCCTGTGAAGGACATCCTGGCCGCCTTGCGTCAGCTTGATGATGGTGATGACAGCGGCCCTCCTCCCCTGCATGGAGGCGCCGCGCTTCGTATGCCGATGCTTGAGGAGCCAGCGGCAGCTGTTGGCATTTAGGTCGAAGCGGAGCCTGCGCTCGTCTAGGCTCCGTTTTCTACAAGGAAAAACCTATGAAGGATATCGTGTCCACTATGGCGATTGACGAAAAGCTCGCCGGAATCCGCGCGCGTGCCGGCAATATTAGGCGATATCGGCGTTTGCTAAAGACAGAGCTTACCGATTTGGAACGCAACTTCATCTTAAAGCGGCTGTGCGAAGAGGAGACGGCTCTGACCGAACTAACCGAAGAGACGTTTCCTTTCCACCTTGGACCAAGAGCCCACAATGCATGGGTAACATCGATCTGATCGAGGAAAGCGATGGCTGGTCGCGTCGATGATTTCCTTAGTCGAGGCCATCAAAAAGTGATTGGCCATTATAAACACTTGCTTCGCCAAATCTTGCCCCGTCAGAAAAACAACTAATTGAGTCACGGCTGGCTGAGGGGAACTTCGCCTGGAAACGCTTATCGCGACCGCATTCAAAATGAGATCAGCGGGGTGACGGCGTTGATTTAAAGAAGTTGGACGACTGTGATCTTGGTCTGTGCCGCCAGCTTGCGCATCGGCGGCGAAGGCCAAACCAAGATCGGCCTGGCTGAGCATCCTTAACATCGAAGCGAACCAGAAGCGCACTTCGAAAACATCGTAATGAATACGGAACGCGAATTTAAAATATACCTTTGGTTCGGCTTGATATTTTTCACCGCGGCAAGTGACGAATCCACGCGGATCCTGCGTGATCTTTTCGATTCCAAATGTCCGAAATAGTGGCGCTACGAATCGTATAAAATGGTCTCTGCTTACGCGCTGTAGCCGTCTAAATTTATCCTTGCACTGCCACCCCCTACCAAGCAGTGGTTTTATTCTCCGGTCTCTTAGGCGAGTCTCCCAAAAACGGGAATTCTTCAATGGTTGAGTGGAGACTGGACCGCAATTTCGGAAGATAGTGGTTCGAATCCGGTCTCTGTGGAGACTCGGCATGCGTAAAAAGCCCGCCATTGGCGGGCCTTTCTGCACTGAAAAAATAATTTTCTATGAAAGCCGGACTGGTTGGCTGGGGCGGGAGGATTCGAACCTCCGCATGGGGGAATCAAAATCCCCTGCCTTACCACTTGGCGACGCCCCAATAGCGCTGAACGGTTTACGGCGAGGCCGGCCTGAGCCGTTTCGCGCCGTTCGTGTCCGGAGGTGGCGAGCGGATGTCCTTGACGGAAGTCATGCGCCGCACCGATTCACCGTGGCAGCGCAGGTCTTAGAGCATTTTCCGTCAAAGTGGAAACCCGGTTTTCAGTGGCAAAATGCAGCCAAACACAGCCGTTTTTCGCCACAACCGGCCGCCGCCCCGCTGGTAGCGATCTCCGAGCCCGAACAGTAAAGCCTCCGGCCGCTAGTCTGACAGAGAGCGACATTTCCCCAGGCGAAAGCCGCCAAGGGCTAGCGAAAATCGGCTTGTGCCGCAGTTGAGAGCCGGCCGTTTTCATGGGAAGACAGGGGGCGCCAGGCGGGACGGACAAGACCCGCCGGCGCGAGGAAAACTGACCACCTAACAACGAGTTGCAGGCGTTCATCCCGCCCCGGCCAATGGCCATGACGCGGAACGAGCGCCGCCCGAGGCCCTGCCCGAACAGCGAGATCATGCCATGACCTACCGCGCGCCGATCAACGACATGCTCCTCTCCCTCAATCACGGTGCCGGCCTTTTGGCCGCCGTGGAAGCAGGACATTATAATGGCTACGATCCGGAGTTCTCGGCCGCAGTGATCGAGGAAGCTGGCAAGTTCGCCACCGATGTACTCGATCCGCTGAATCAGACCGGTGATCGCGAAGGCATCAAGCTCACCGACAAGGGCGTCGTCACCGCGACCGGCTGGCCCGATGCCTACAAGCGCTGGTGCGATGGCGGCTGGAACGCGGTGTCCGGCTCGGAGGAATTCGGCGGACAGGGCCTGCCGCTCGCCGTGCATTCCGCCGTCAACGAAATCTGGAGCGCGGCGAATCTCGCTTTCGGCCTTTGCCCGCTGCTGACACTGAGCGCAATCGATGCGCTCGATGCGCACGGCTCGGAAGAGCTGAAGAAAATCTATCTCGCGAAACTGATCTCCGGCGAATGGCCGGGCTCGATGCAACTCACCGAACCGCAGGCCGGCACCGACGTCGGCGCGCTTCGCACCCGCGCGGAAAAACAGCCCGACGGCACGTATCGCCTGTTCGGCACGAAAATCTTCATCACCTACGGCGACCACGACATGAGCGACAACATCGTTCATTTCATTCTGGGGCGCCTGCCCGGTTCGCCTCCCGGCTCGAAGGGCATCACGCTGTTCCTGGCGCCGAAGTATCTCGTCAATGCCGACGGCTCGCTCGGCGCGCGCAACGACATTTACGCCAGCGGCATCGAGCACAAGCTCGGCATCCATGCTTCGCCGACCTGCACCATGACCATGGGCGACAAGGGCGGCACCATCGCCTGGCTCGTCGGCAAGGAAAATGGCGGCATGGCCGCGATGTTCACCATGATGAATCAGGCCCGCCTCGGCGTCGGCCTGCAGGGCGTCGGCCTCGCCGACCGCGCCTATCAGCGCGCGCTGGCCTATGCGCAGGAGCGCAAGCAGGGCAAGGCGCTGGGCAGCAAGGGCGACGGCTCCGACCCGATCATCATGTATCCGGACGTGAAGCGTAACCTGATGCTGATGCGCGGCATGACAGCGGCAGCGCGCACCATCTGCTACGCGACTGCAGTGGCCATCGATGTGTCGCATCGCGCCACCGATCCGAAGGTGAAGGCGAAGGCCGCGGCCCGCGGCGCACTGCTGACGCCGATGGCGAAGGCGTTCTCCTCCGACATCGGCAATGAAGTTGCCGCTATCGGCGTGCAGGTGCACGGCGGCATGGGCTTCATGGAAGAAACCGGCGCCGCACAATACGTTCGCGATGCGCGCATCCTCACCATCTATGAAGGCACCAATGGCGTGCAGGCCAACGACCTCGTGATGCGCAAGCTCGCGATGTCCGGCGGCGAAGCGGTATGGGATCTGCTTGGCGAACTGACCGCGATCGTCAAGAAGGTCGAAGCCTCCAACGATCCGGCCTTCGGGACCACCGGCGAAAAGTTGCGCGATGCGGTCGCTTCGGTGGAGCGCACCAGCAAATGGCTGCTGGAAAAGATCGCAAGCTCGCCTGCGGAAGCGCTGGCGGGCGCGACACCCTATCTGCGGATGTTCTCCACCACGCTTGGCGGCTGCATGCTGGCGAGCGAGGCGCTGGCGGCACGCACCGACGAAGCGCTGCAGAACGATGCGCAGCGTTACGTCACGCTGGCCCGGTTCTTCGCGGAGAATGTCACCGTGCAGTCCGGTGCGCTGGAACGCACAGTGGTGGACAGCGCCGGTGCGATCACCGGCGCGGATGCCGTGCTGGTGGCGTGATCCGCGCTATCGGCCTGACGTCGAGAAAGCCGGTCCGCGCCGCAACAGGTCTTCTGCCTGCGCAATCATCGCATTCATGATTGCGTCGGCAGGCTGTTGCGCCCGCACCAGATCGATCCCCTCGCCGACGATGACTGCGGAGATACTGGTATCGCCGGCGTCGCGCGCCTTGGCGTAGCGGGCCTGCTCCTGCGTCAGATTGCGGCCAAGCCCATCGAGATCGTCGGCCCATTGCCGCGTAAAATCGTTGGTCAGCGTGCGGATCGTCCATTGCTCGGGCCAATCGATCCCGCGCGCGATATCGAACAACGAACCTCGCGTGGTGGCGTCGCCGTTGCCCGCAACGGCGTCCTTCTTGATGTTGGGGTGCGCCAGCGATTCATCGGCGACCACAAAGGCCGTACCGCAAAGCACGCCCGCCGCGCCCAGCATCAACGCTGCCGCAAGGCCCCGACCGTCGGCGATCCCGCCGGCCGCGACGACAGGAATATCACCGACCGCATCGACCACTGCCGGGACCAATGGCATGGTCGCGCGCATGCTGCCGTGACCGCCGGCTTCCGTTCCCTGCGCAATGATCACATCGGCGCCCTCGCCGGCGGCGCGGCGCGCCTGCTCGACCGACTGCACCTGCGCGATCAGCGGCAGGTTGGCGCGCTTCACCGGCGCGGCGAAACCTCCGAGCTCGCCGAATGACAGAAAGATCGCCTTCGGCTGCTGATCGATCACCCTGTTCAGAACGTCCGGATTTCGCTCCAGCGCCCAGGTGATGAACCCGACGCCCACCTGTGTATTGCCAGCCTCCTTCATCTCTTTCGCGATCCAGTCCGGATCGCAGTAGCCGCCGCCAATGAAGCCAAGCCCTCCGGCGTTGGTCACCGCAGCAGCGAGTTTGCCACCACTCACGCCCGCCATCGGCGCCAGCAGCACCGGCGCGGAAATTCCGAGTTTCTTTGTCAGTTCCGTCTCGATAGCCATATGCAATCCTATCTGGAAACGGAATCGCGTTGCTGACGCCGATAATCCTCAACGGGCATTCCGCCGATTCCCCAATCTTCCATCGCGACCTCGTCGATCACCACGAAGGTCGTCGCCGGACTCTTGTCGAGAACGCTCACGAGGAGATCGGTCACGCCTTTTATCAGGGCGGCCTTCTGCTGCGGGGTCACCCCCTCGCGCGTGATCTTGATATTAACGTAAGGCATCGGAGATTTCCTGATTTATTGCGCAATGCTATTTGCGGAGATCGAAATGGAAGACTTTCGCAATGATCTGCCAGCGGCCATCGAGCAACACGAAAGACAGAAAATCGGTAAAGTGTTTTGGACCGATGGCACACTCCGCACGAACGAAAGCGGTCACCGGTCCGGCAAACTCAATCGAAATGACACGGTCCGATCGCGGCTCGTTTCTGCTCGCCGGAGACTGACGCTGCTTCACCATCGGAAGGTATTGATCCATGCCGAGGCAAGTCAATGCTCCTTCGGTCGCACACGAATAGCGCGCCTCGGGATGAAAGACGTTCGACAACATCGATACGTCGCTTCGATAAAGCCCATCGAAATAGTCCGAAAGCACGGCACTGAGTGCAGCGTAACGCGAGTCCATGTTTTTCTCCCTTGCAAACCACATGCGTGAAACGTTGCGCGAGCGCGCAGGACTTCGCGCCAGAGGTAGCCAAGGAAGTTACCAAAGGAAACCCTGTAACTTGTGGTTACCGAGATTCTCAGGTATCCCGCTGGTAACCGGAGAAAGTCGCCATGTCGCTCAAAGTCCGAAAGAGCAAGGCTCCGCCGCCCCTGCCGTCCTGCCCGCTGACGGAATGCATGGCGCTTATTGGCGGCGCGTGGACGCCGAACATCATCTGGTATTTGAGCGCCGGGCCGCGGCGGTTCGGAGAATTGCGAACCGATATTCCGCCGGTGTCGGCAAAGGTGTTGACCGCGCGACTGCGCGAGCTCGAAACCAAGGGCGTCGTCACGCGCAAGGTGATGCCGACCTCGCCGCCGTCGGTCGAGTATGCGCTGACGCCGCTGGGCCGCGAGCTTGTGCCCGCGATCAACGCAATCGTCACAATTGGGCACAAGCTGAAAACGCGCACCGCCAAGGGTACGACCGCGATTAGCGGAGCAAACAAGCGGCGCGGGGCACGCGCGGCCTAAAGGGCCTCATCCTCGATCACGTGATCGGCTTCAACCCCGCCTCGATTTCCTTGCGGCGCGACTCGAGGAACGGCGGCAGCGCCAGTTTCTCGCCGAGAGTCTCCATCGGCTCATCGGTGGCAAAGCCCGGCCCGTCGGTCGCGATCTCGAACAGGATGCCGTTGGGCTCGCGGAAATAGAGACTGCGGAAATAGAAGCGGTCGATCTCGCCGCTGGAATGAACGCCGAACTCGGAAAGCCGCGCCGTCCAGGCGTGATACTGCTCTTCATCCGGCGTGCGGAATGCGACGTGATGCACCCCGCCCGCGCCCTGACGCGACGCCGGCAGATCCTTCTGCTCAAGCACATGCAGTTCGGCCGCAGGCCCGCCCTCGCCCATCGAAAACACCTCGATGCGATGTTCGCCGTCGGGCGAGGCGTAATCGCGCACGCGTATCATGTTCATGACGTCGCTCAGCACCCGCGCGGTGCGCGCGAGATCCGGCACGTTCAGCACGATCGGGCCGAGACCGCGGATCTGATGCTCCGCTGGGACCGGACTTTTCTCCCACGGATGCGCTTCGCCGCGGCCGCCGTCATCGACCAGCACCAGCCGCTGGCCTTCGGGGTCCTCGAACGGCAGCGTCAGGCGGCCGTCGACCTCGGTGACCTTGCCGACATGCGCGCCGAGCTTGATCAGCCGGTCCTGCCAGAAGCCCAGCGCCTTTTCGCCGTTGACCCGCAACCCGGTGCGCGAGATGCTGCGGGTGCCGCGATGTTCCCGCGCCGCAGGCCAGTCGAAAAACGTCAGGTCGGTGCCCGGGTTGGCCTTCCCGTCCGCATAAAATAGATGGTAGGCGCTGACATCGTCCTGATTGACGGTCTTTTTGACCAACCGCATGCCCAGCACGCCGGTATAAAACGCCACATTGCCCTTGGCGTGCGCCGAAATCGCCGTCAGATGATGGATGCCGGTCAGTTGCATGGCAGCGTCCCTTTATGAAATTGGGCCGGAAATCGGCTGGCCAAGATTGCCGTTCTGGCCATGATGTAGGATGAACAATCTGGCAGCGCCAGCCATCTCCATGCTGCAGCGCCTTCACAATTTCCGGGGAACGACCATGACCGACCACGTAACTGTCACCGACGAGGATAGCGCGCGCATCATCACCATGCGGCGGCCCGACAAGAAGAACGCGTTGACGCAGGGCATGTACACAACGATGGCCGACGCGATCAATTCCGCGCAGTCCGATCCGGACATCCGCAGCATTGTGATCTCCGGTGGCGCTGGCGTGTTCACCGCGGGCAATGACCTTGAGGATTTCGCCAAAGCCAATACGTCGAACGACGACAGTTCGCGGCCGATGGCGGCGACCCTGTTTCTCAGGGCGCTCGCCGATAACGAGAAGCCGC
This sequence comes from Afipia massiliensis, assembly GCF_014203115.1. GTDB lineage: Bacteria > Pseudomonadota > Alphaproteobacteria > Rhizobiales > Xanthobacteraceae > Afipia > Afipia massiliensis. The sequence goes on from NZ_JACHIJ010000005.1 coordinate 219,540, forward strand.
TGATCGGCGCGGTCGACGGCATCGCCGTCGGCGTCGGCACCACCATGCTGTTTCATTGCGACTACGTTGTCGCGGGCTCCACCGCGACATTCTCGACGCCGTTCATCCATCTCGGTCTGGTTCCCGAAGCCGCCTCCAGCCTGCTCGCGCCGCGCGTGATGGGATATCAGCGCGCCTTTTCCATGCTGGTGATGGGCCGCACCGTCACGGCGGAGGAAGCCCGCGAGGCCGGTTTCGTCAACGCGGTGGTCGCGCCCGGGCATACCGAAGCCGAGGCGCGCAAGGTCGCGCGTGAAATCGGCTCGCTGCCGAAGGACGCGGTGGCGCTGACCCGCAAGCTGCTCAAGCCGGCGCGGGAAGATGTGCAGCGCAGGATGGACGAGGAATCGCACCATTTCGGCGAGCGGCTGAAATCCGACGAGGCGCGCAACGCCTTCAGCGCCTTTTTTGCGCGCAAGAAGAAGGCCTGAGCGCGGTTTATCGGCCGCCCGCATCCTCAGCTAATATCGAAGTCAAGGCGCAGATGCCCGGGACAAGCCCGGGCATGACGCGTTAATATAGGCCACTTGCAAGGAATCCCTTCGGCACCAGAAGAAAGACAACGGTCCATGCCGACACTGTACTATCACCACAAAGCAGGCCTGAACCATGTGACCGCGCCCGGCCACCCCGAGCGGCCGGATCGGCTGCGTGCGATCGAGGAAGGCTTGTCGGCGGATCACTTCAAGACACTGGTCCGCGTGGACGCGCCGGAAGCGGATCTCGATGTGGTCGCACTCTGCCATAGCAACGAATATATCGACGAGTTGCGCCACATCGCGCCGAAGGACGGCATCGTTTATCTCGACGGCGATACGTCGATGTCGCCGGGCACATTGGAAGCCGCACTGCGCGCCACCGGCGGTGCGGTTGCCGCCGTCGATGCGGTGATGAAGAACAAGCGCACCAATGCGTTTGTCGGCACCCGTCCGCCGGGGCATCACGCCGAAACGTCGCGGCCGATGGGCTTCTGCTTCTTCGACAGCGCTGCGATTGCCGCGCGCTACGCGCAGCGCAAGTACGGCATCACGCGCGCCTGCGTGGTCGACTTCGATGTCCATCACGGCAACGGCAGCCAGGAAATCTTCTGGGCCGATCCGACCGTGATGTACGCCTCCACCCATCAGATGCCGCTGTTTCCAGGCACCGGCAGCATGCAGGAGCGCGGCGATCAGGACACCATCGTCAACGCGCCGCTGCGCGCCGGCAACGGCAGCCGCGAATTTCGCGAAGCCTTCGATCTTGCTATTCTCCCCCGACTGGAAGCCTTCGAGCCCGAACTGATTGTGATTTCGGCGGGCTTCGATGCGCACTGGCGCGATCCGCTCGGCAGTCTCGAATTGCGCGAAGAAGATTTCGCCTGGGTCACGCGCAAGCTGATGGAAATCGCCGACAAGTCGGCCGAGGGGCGGATCGTCTCCGTGCTGGAAGGCGGCTACGACCTGCAGGGCTTGCGGGATTCGGTCGCCGTTCACGTCGCCGCGCTGATGAACAACTAGCATTGATTTCATCATTGCGAGGAGCGCTTGCGACGAAGCAATCCAGTCTTGCTGTTGCTCTGGATTGCTTCGCTTGGCTCGCAATGACGAGAGGCGGCCCTCTTCCCCCACCGCCGCAAATCGCGCTAGATTGCCGCCACATTGCGCCCGCAAATCGCTTCTAGATTCCGCAGCGCTATCACCGATTCAGGACTCGCATCATGACCGACACTCCCCATGCGGACGTCAAGAAGCTCAGCTTCGAACGCGCAATCGAGGAATTGGAAACGATCGTGAAGCGCCTCGAGGACGGCAAGGTGCCGCTCGAGGAATCGGTCGCGATCTATGAGCGCGGCGAAAGCCTCAAGCGCCGCTGCGAGGAACTGTTGCGTCAGGCCGAAGCGCGCGTCGACAAGATCACCACCGATGCGTCCGGTCAGGCTGCCGGCACCGAACCGCTCGACGTTCAGTAAGTTCGCACAGCACCAAGCTGTCGCTGTTTCGCGCAATCTCACTCTCTCCCCCGCGAAGCGGGAACCATCGGCAGCTCAATTTCGAGCTCTAAACAGTCATTTCCCGGCCCCTTATGCCCGAAAAGTGAGACTTTTCGCGCCTGCCTAACGGATTGGCATTGTTTTGGAATTGGTATAAGTCACGGGTCCGTTTCGGACCTTTCTGAGCATTTTGCGTGCCGGGCCGGGCGCCCTCAAAATCATTGCGGATAAATTGAAGTGTCAAATTCGAGCAAGACTCCTCTCCTCGACGCGGCGCCGACGCCCGACCTGCTGCGCAAGCTCAAGCCCGAGCAACTGCGCCAGTTCGCCGACGAACTGCGGATCGAGACCATCGACGCAGTATCGGTGACCGGCGGTCATTTCGGCGCGGGCCTCGGCGTTGTCGAACTGACCACCGCGCTTCATTATGTGTTCAACACGCCCGCCGACCGCATCATCTGGGACGTTGGCCATCAGGCCTATCCGCACAAAATTCTCACCGGCCGCCGCGACCGCATCCGCACGCTGCGCACCGGAGGCGGCCTGTCCGGCTTCACCAAGCGCGCCGAAAGCGAATACGATCCGTTCGGCGCCGCGCATTCCTCGACATCGATTTCGGCCGGCCTCGGCATGGCCGTGGCGCGCGATCTCACCGGCGGCAAGAACAACGTCATCGCCGTGATCGGCGACGGCTCGATGTCCGCCGGCATGGCCTATGAAGCGATGAACAATGCCGGCGCGATGCATTCGCGCCTGATCGTCATCCTCAACGACAACGACATGTCGATCGCACCGCCGGTCGGCGCGATGTCGGCCTATCTCGCGCGCCTGCTGTCGGGAAAGACCTACGCCTCCGCCCGCGAAGCGCTGAAGAATCTTGCGCACAAGCTGCCGAAGTTCTTCGAGGACCGCGCGTTGCGCGCCGAAGAATACGCGCGCGGCATGGTGACCGGCGGCACGCTGTTCGAAGAACTCGGCTTCTTCTATGTCGGCCCGATCGACGGCCACAATCTCGATCACCTGCTTCCTGTGCTGCAGAATGTGCGCGATGCGGAAAAGGGGCCGATCCTCGTTCATGTCGTGACTCAAAAAGGCAAAGGCTACGGGCCGGCAGAAGCCGCCGCCGACAAGTATCACGCCGTCGCGAAGTTCGATGTCGCCACCGGCGCGCAGGTCAAGGCGAAGTCCAATGCACCGGCCTACACCAACGTGTTCGGCCAGAGCCTGATCAAGGAAGCTCAGAAGGACGACAAGATCGTCGCCATCACCGCGGCGATGCCGGGCGGCACCGGCGTCGACATGTTCGCCAAGGCCTTCCCGAAGCGCACCTTCGATGTCGGCATTGCCGAGCAGCATGCGGTGACGTTCGCAGCCGGCCTCGCCACCGAGGGCTTCAAGCCGTTCTGCGCGATCTATTCGACGTTCCTGCAGCGCGGCTACGATCAGGTCGTCCATGACGTGGCGATCCAGCACCTTCCGGTGCGCTTCGCCATCGACCGTGCCGGCCTCGTCGGCGCCGACGGCCCGACCCATGCCGGTTCGTTCGACAACGCCTATCTCGGCTGCCTCCCCGGCTTCGTCATCATGGCGGCGGCGGATGAAGCCGATCTGGTGCACATGGTCGCCACGCAGGTTGCGATCGATGACGCGCCGAGCGCCCTGCGCTATCCGCGCGGCGAAGGCCGCGGCGTCGATATGCCGGAAGTCGGCGTGCCACTGCCGATCGGCAAGGGCCGCATCATGCGCCAAGCCGATAAGAAGGGCTCGAAGGTCGCGCTGCTGTCGTTCGGCGCGCGGCTCGGCGAATGTCTCAAGGCTGCCGATGAACTCGACACGCTCGGCTTGTCCACCACCGTCGCCGATGCGCGCTTCATGAAGCCGCTCGATCTCGACATGATCCTCAAGCTGGCGCGCGAGCATGACGTGCTCATCACCATCGAGGAAGGCTCGATCGGCGGATTCGGCACCCATGTGCTGCAGACGCTGGCCGATCATGGCGCGCTCGACGGCCATGTGCGCGTGCGTAACCTCGTGCTGCCGGATACCTTCATCGATCATGACTCGCCGGCGGCGATGTATGCGCAGGCCGGTCTCGACGCCAAGGGCATCGTCGCCAAGGTGTTCGAGGCGCTCGGCAAGGATATGAAGTCCGAAACGGTGAAGCTGGCCTGACGATTACAGGCAAGGCACGTCTGACAAAGGCAGGACATGGCCGAACGCAAGCGCGCGGACCTTCTGCTGGTTGAACGCGGCCTGTGCGAAAGCCGCGCTCGCGCTCAGGCTGCCATCGAGGCGGGCCGCGTCATCGCCAACGGCAAGCTGGTTCTGAAACCGTCGGAAACCATCGCAACGGACGCCGAGATCGCGGCCGAGCCCGCGCATCCCTGGGTGTCGCGCGGCGGCGTCAAGCTCACCGGCGCGCTGGAGCAATACCCGATCGACCTCGAGGATCACGTCTGCGTCGATGTCGGTGCATCGACCGGCGGTTTTACCGAGGTCCTGCTCGCCAACGGAGCGAGTCTCGTCTACGCCATCGATGTCGGTCGCGGGCAGTTGCATCCGAGCCTGCACGGAAACCCGAAAATCGTTTCGATGGAGGAAACCGACATCCGCTCGCTCGCCGGCAGACGCCTCGAGATTCGGCCCGATGTCGTGGTGATCGATGTCAGCTTCATTTCGCTGAAGCTTGTCTTGCCTGCGGTGCTGCCGATTGCGGCTGCGCCGACCCATCTGCTCGCGCTGATCAAGCCGCAGTTCGAGGCCGAGCGGAAACACTCCAAGAAGGGTATCATCCGCGACGGAGCCGTTCACAAGGCTGTCTGCGACGATATCGCCGCTTTCGCGGAATCGCTGGGCTGCACCGACATCAAGGTGTTTCCGTCCTCGATCACGGGCGGCGACGGCAACGCCGAGTTCTTCATCGGCGCGCGGCGCGGCTAGGCATCATGACTGAACGCCTCACCATCGATCATGTCGGCCATTTCGGCGACGGCGTCGCGCTTGCTGACAACGCAAACATCTACGTGCCCTATGCACTCGGCGGCGAAACCGTCGACGTGCTGCCCTCACCCGGCCATCCGGATCGCCGCGTGCTCGCGCATGTGGTGACTGCGAGCCCGCAGCGGATCGATCCGTTCTGTCCGCATTTCGGCACCTGCGGCGGCTGCGCGATCCAGCACTGGCAGCCGGACGCCTATCGGACATGGAAGCGGCAGCTTGTGATCGACACGCTGCATCATGCTGGGATCGACTGCGAGGTCGGTGAGCTGATCGACGCGCACGGCACGGGCCGCCGCCGCATGACGCTGCACGCGCGGCAGAGCCAGCAGGGCATTCTGCGCGTCGGCTTCGCCGCCGCCGGACGCCACGAGATCATCGCCATCGATCACTGCCCGATCCTCGATCCCGCAATGGACGGCGCAATCGAGGCGGCGAACGAGATCGCGGAGTTGCTCAGGCCGGTGAGCAAGCCGCTCGATATTCAAGTCACCGCGGCGGACAACGGCCTCGACGTCGATGTGCGCGGCTCCGGCCCGCTCGGCACCGCGCTGCTGACGTCGCTGTCGAAGCTCGCCGAAAGACACAATCTCGCGCGGCTGACGCGCCACGGCGAACTGGTCATCATGCGCAACCCGCCGGTGGTGCGCGTCGGCAAGGCGCAGGTCACGCTGCCGCCGGGTTCGTTCATGCAGCCGACCGCTTTGGGCGAAGCAACGTTGGCTGAACTCGCCTTCGCGCGGGCCAAGGGCGCGAAGCATATCGCCGATCTGTTTTGCGGGTTCGGTCCGTTCGCGTTTCGCCTTGCGGAGAAATTCAAGGTGTCGGCGTTCGACAGCGATGCGGTCGCGGTGGCGGCGCTGCAGAACGCCGTGAAGCTGACGCAGGGCCTCAAGCCGATCAAGGCCGAGGCGCGCGACCTGTTCCGCCGTCCGCTGATGCCGCAGGAGCTGCGCGACTACGATGGCGTGGTGTTCGATCCGCCGCGTCAGGGCGCGCAGGCGCAGGCGCAGCAACTGGCCGCGAGCAAGATCGGCCTCGCCGTCGCGGTGTCATGCAATCCCGCGACGTTCGCGCGCGACGCCCGCATCCTGATCGACGGTGGATTCAAGATCGACAGCGTTACGCCGGTCGATCAGTTCCGCCACACCCCGCATGTGGAACTGGTGGCGCGGTTCAAGCGATAGCTATCGTCCCCAGCGCTCCTGCCAGATCTTCTCGCCGATCAGGCATGAGATGCGCGGCTCGCGGGTCGCGGCCGGCACGATGCGCGGCTCCGGCACCCGATGCGCGACCTCCATCACCAGCTTGGTCCGGATCGCCTCCTTGAACTTCTCCTTTGTCTTGATCGGCACCACGAACGATCCCGCCCCGCCGATCACGCAGTCCTCGTAGTAAATGTCGAGATTCTCGATATCCATCGTCGCGTAGTTGGTTTCCTTGGACATGATCGGCAGGCCGTTGATGGTGACGCCCTTGGCCAGCGCGGCGTCGCGCGCCACCGTCACCGGCTCGCCGTTGTTGTTCGGCCCGTCGCCCGAAATATCGATCACCCGGCGCAGCCCCTGATAGTTGTTGGCCTCGAATAGCGGCATGGCGAAATTGATCGCGCCCGAGATCGAGGTCCGCGAGGCGCGGCGCAGTGGCGCTTTCAGGATTTCCTCGGCCAGCGCGCCGGCCGATTCCGGGCCGTCGATCACCCGCCACGGCACGACGATCTTCTGGTCGCTTGCCGCCGCCCATTCGAAGTAGGTCACCGCGACCTTGCCGGTCGGCCCGGTCTTCAGCGCCTGCAAAAACTCTTTCGAGGTGACCGCGAGCGCATAGCCTTCGCGCTGGAGCGCCAGTTCATCCATGTCCATGGAATAGGAGACGTCGACCGCCAGGATCAGTTCGACATCGACCCGCTTGGCTTCGTCGGTAGCCTGCGTGGACGAAGGCGGCGCAGCCGGTGCCGCGAGGCCAGCAACATCCCCGCCGGCGATAGCTCCCGCAACAAGCACCGCTCCGATCGAGACACACCAGCGCATGGCGGACCTCCCATCGTTCAGATCTGGATGGTGGCACGGTCCGTCCGAACCGGAAAGCTAAAACCCGGGCCGCCCCCTTCCTGTACACAGCAACCCCCATTCACGCCCTTTTTCGGGCCGGTTGCCCGATCCGGAGGCATTTACCAACATTTCACGGAATTTGTTTACGTTTCGGATCGCGGATGCCCTCATTGATGACGGGCCGCCGACTGGAAATTGCCAACACCGCCAAGCCTTCCCAGGCGTCGAACTTGTTTCGACAGCCAAGCGGCAGCGTTTGGATTCGTATTTTCTTGAACGGGTCAGAAAGACCCTAAGAGGACCATTCATGCTTTCCCGGCTCTCCATTCGAACCAAGCTCATCGCCCTCGTTTCCATCCTGCTCGTTGCCCTCACCGCCATGGGTGTCTTCGCCATCGTGGAAATGCGGGCGATCAACGCCTCCGCGCAGGTCATCAAGACAAGCTGGCTGCCGAGCGTCCGCCTGGTCGGCGAATTGCGCACCCAGTCTGCGCGCTACCGGGCAGTGCTGCGCGACTATCTCACCGAGCCGGACGAGAAGTTCATGGCGGATATCCAGCGCAATCTCGATGCCCGCGCCAAGGATTACGACACCGCGAACAAGGCTTATGAGCCGATGATTTCCTCGCCGCAGGAAGCCGCCCTATACAAGGAACTGTCAGCGACCTGGAAGACCTTCCGCGAAGCCGCCGACGAAGTCATCGCCCATGCCCGCAAGCGCGAGACAGCGCAGGCACGGGCCGTCAATGCGCAGCGCGCCACCGTCGCTGGCCGCAGCATGGACGCGGTGCTGACAAAGCTTGTCGAGTTGAACGACAATGGTGCTGCGGCCTCCGGCTTGAAGGCTGAAAACGACTACGAGATGGCGTTCCGCATCGTGCTGGCGGCCCTGATCGCCATGGTGCTGGCGGGGCTTTGCGCCGCTGTCCTGATCGTGCGCGATGTCGCCCGCGGCATCGGCTCGGTCCTGACCCCGATGCGCGCATTGGCCACCGGCGATCTCACCACGCAGGTTCCTCATCAGGGCGAGAGCACCGAGATCGGCCAGATCGCCGACACTGTCCAGGTGTTCAAGGACGCCATGATCGCCAAGAAGGCTGCCGACGAGGCCGCCGCGGCTGAGGCCGCCATCAAGATGCGCCGCGCCGAAATGCTGGACAAGGCCACCGGCAGCTTCGAGGGCATGATCGGCGAACTGATCAGTTCACTGTCGTCGGCCTCCACCGAAATGGAAGCCACCGCCAGCACGCTGACCAGCGCCGCCGACAACACCCGGCAGCTCTCCAGCGCGGCTGCGAACGCGTCGCACGACGTGTCGGAAAGCATCCAGTCCACCGCCACCGCCACCGAGGAGATCACCTCTTCGGTTCAGGAAATCGGCCGTCAGGTGCTCGAATCCAGCCGCGTTGCCCAGGTTGCCGTCCAGCAGGCCGAGAAGACCGACACCAGCATCGCAGCACTGTCGCAGGCCGCCAACCGCATCGGCGACGTGGTGAAGCTCATCACCGCCATCGCCGACCAGACCAACCTGCTCGCGCTCAATGCCACCATCGAGGCCGCACGCGCCGGCGAAGCCGGCCGTGGCTTCGCCGTGGTCGCCTCCGAGGTCAAGGCGCTCGCCGCGCAGACCGCGAAGGCGACCGACGAGATCACCGCGCAGATCTCCGACATGCAGATCGCCACCGGCGATTCCGTGGTCACGATCAAGGAGATCAGCAGCACCATCAACCTGATGTCGGAAATCTCCTCGACCATCGCCGCTGCGGTGGAAGAACAGGGTGCCGCGACGCAGGAAATCGCGCGCAATGTGCAGCAGGCCGCCGAACTCAGCATGCGCGTCGCGACCAACATCACCGACGTGGACCGCAGCAACGGCGAGACCGGTGCAGCTTCGGCGCAGGTGCTTTCCGCCGCACAGTCGCTGTCGAAGGAAAGCAACCACCTGCAAATGGAAGTCCGCAACTTCCTCTCGACGATCCGCGCCGCCTGACGCGATTCGCCTGGCGAACATTCTGAGGCCGGCGGCGCGAAAGCACCGCCGGCTTTTTGCATGATGGACGCGAGCAGCGACTCATGCGCTCAGCGCATCCGGCATCGGCGCAAACGCCGCAAGCGAAACGCGCTTTCCGCCGCCGGCGGCGAAACACCTTTACGAACATTTCACTTCACGCAACGAAATTGAGAATGAGCGAATCCGAGCCGCTGAAAGCGGGCCGGTATTCGATCAGCCATCGCCGTTCCGGCACACCGCCCACTCTGCCGACTCATCCATCGATCAAACTGGTCAGAAAGACTCAGGATCCCACCATGCTCTCCAGGATGTCCATTCGCGCCAAGCTCACTGCCGTTATCGCATTCCTGCTTGTGGCCATGTCGGTCATGGGACTGCTCGCCGTCCGTCAGATGCAGGGAATCTACACCAGCGCCTCCGAAATCCAGAACAGCTGGCTGCCCAGCGTTCGCGTGCTCGGTGAACTGCGCGCAGGTGTCATCACCTATCGCAACGTGATCCGCGAACACATGCTGTCGGAGCTGATCGAAGAGAAGCTTGCGCAGGAAAAGACGCTGGAGCTGGTTGTCGAGAGCAACACCAAGCTCCGTCAGGCCTACGAGAAGATGATCACCTCGCCGGAGGAACGCGCGCTGTACAACGAGTGGGTTCAGGTGTGGGACAGCTACCGGAAGGGCACCCAGGAAGTGATGGCCCTGTCGCGCAAGGCCGCCGGCTCGTATCCACGCGAAGCACATGACCTGAATACGATGACCGTCAACCTGATCGGGATCAAGGCCGACGGTATCCTGAAGAAGGACGTCGATCTGAACAACAAGGGCGCCGACGACGCTGGCCAGGCCGCCAGCGACGGCTACAACGCCGCCTTCAAGATGGTTGTGATTGCGCTGGGTCTTGCTATCGTCCTGGGTCTTGTCGCCGGATTCTATCTGATCCGCGACGTGACAAAGGGCATTGCCTCGATCGTGACGCCGATGAAGGCGCTCGGCGAAGGCGATCTCACCGCCAACGTGCCGCATCAGGGCGAGAAGACCGAAATCGGCACCATGGCCGACACCCTTCAGGTGTTCAAGGAAGCCCTGATCGCCAAGAAAGCCGCGGATGAAGCCGCCGCTGCCGACGCCGATGCCAAGATCGCGCGCGGCCACCGCGTCGACGGCATCACCCGTGACTTCGAAAAGCTGATCGGCGAACTGGTCGGCTCGCTGTCGTCGTCCTCCACCGAGCTTGAGGCTGCCGCCAACACCCTGACGTCCACCGCCGAAATCACCGGCAAGACCTCGGGCGAGGCCGCCGCCGCTTCGCAGGAAGTCTCCAGCAACGTCCAGTCGGTCGCCGTCGCCACCGAGGAGATCACTTCCTCGGTCGGCGAAATCGGCCGTCAGGTGCAGGAATCCAGCCGCATCGCTTCCGAGGCGGTGCGTCAGGCCCAGAAGACAGACACCAGCATCACCGAACTGTCGCAGGCCGCAGCCCGCATCGGCGATGTGGTCAAGCTGATCACCGCGGTGGCCGAGCAGACCAACCTGCTCGCGCTCAACGCCACCATCGAGGCGGCGCGCGCCGGCGATGCCGGACGTGGTTTTGCAGTGGTCGCTTCCGAAGTGAAGGCGCTGGCAGCCCAGACCGCAAAGGCCACCGACGAAATCAGCGCCCAGGTCGCCGGCATGCAGACCGCGACGCAGGAATCGGTCTCGACCATCAAGGAGATCGGCAAGACCATCACGCTGATCTCGGAAATCTCCTCGGCCATCGCAGCGGCGGTTGAGGAACAGGGCGCGGCGACCCAGGAAATCTCGCGCAACGTCCAGCAGGCCGCATCGCTGAGCGGCGAGGTCGCCACCAGCATCACCGACGTCAGCCGCGGCGCCGGCGAAACCGGGGCCGCGTCCGGCCAGGTTCTCTCTGCGGCGCAGATGCTGTCCACCGACAGCAACCGCCTCAAGATCGAGGTCGAGAAATTCCTCAGCAACGTCCGCGCCGCCTAAGCGCTCACAAAACAGACACTTCGAAATCGGCGGCCATCACGGCCGCCGATTTTTTTGCATGCCGCGCAACGCGTGCAGCACAGATACGCGTATGGTGAAGAAGTACCTTTACTAACATTTCACCTGATCTGTTCATGATTCAATTGCGAATCCAGGCCTGAAGGCTGCGGCATTCGACTGGTAATGCCCCTCCGCACTTCGTTGCGCCGACAGCGCTGCATCCGGACACGGCCGTCATCAGCGTCCTGTCCGCCAACGGGTTAGAAAAACCCAAGGACTCGTTCAAATGCTCTCAAGGCTTTCCATTCGCACCAAGATCATCTCCGTTATTTCCTTTCTGCTCCTCGCTCTGCTGGTGACTGGCGTCTTCGCCGTATTCCAGATGCGCTCGATCAATACTTCCGCGCAGGATATTCAAACGAGCTGGCTCCCGAGCGTTCGATGGCTGGGCGAGTTGCGGACACAAGTTGCCCGGCACCGCGTCAACCTCCGAGACCACCTCCTCGCCACCGACGCCAAGGGGCGAGCCGATGCGGAGAACTCGCTGGCAGCCCGCGTTCGGGATTACACCGAGGCCGTCAAGCGCTACGAACCCCTGATCAGTTCGCCGGAAGAGCAAAAGCTCTTTGAACAAGCCCGCGCTGAAGGCCAAAACTATATCAAGGCCGCCGAAGAGGTGCTGACTGCATCGCGCAACGGCGAGGCCGGAAAGGCGCTTCAAGTGCTGGAACAGCGGACGGTCCCGGTCGGCCGGGCTCTCGAAACCACGCTGAACAAGCTCGTTGAACTCAACAACACCGGCGGCGACGACGCCGGGAAGGCGGCCAACGATGGCTACGCGATGTCCTTCCGCGCTGTGCTCGTCCTGCTTGCAATCGCAGCGCTCGGCGGCATTGCCGCCGGATTCTACCTCGTGCGCGACGTGACAAAGGGCATTGCCTCGATCGTCACACCGATGAAGGCGCTCGGCGAAGGCGATCTCACCGCCACCGTGACGCATCAGGGCGAGAAGACCGAAATCGGCACCATGGCCGACACCCTTCAGGTGTTCAAGGAAGCACTGATCGCCAAGAAAGCCGCCGACCAAGCCGCCGCAGCCGACGCCGACGCCAAGATCGCGCGCGGCCAGCGGGTCGACAGCATCACCCGCGACTTCGAGAAGCTGATCGGCGAACTGGTCGGCTCGCTGTCGTCGTCATCGACTGAACTCGAGGCTGCCGCGAATACGCTGACCATGACGGCGGAATCCACCGGCAAGACCTCGGGCGAAGCCGCCGCCGCTTCGCAGGAAGTCTCCAGCAACGTTCAGTCGGTCGCGGTCGCCACCGAGGAGATCACTTCGTCGGTCGGCGAAATCGGCCGTCAGGTTCAGGAATCCAGCCGCATCGCCTCCGAGGCCGTGCGTCAGGCGCAGAAGACCGACACCAGCATCACCGAACTGTCGCAGGCTGCTGCACGGATCGGCGACGTGGTGAAGCTGATCACGGCGGTGGCCGAGCAGACCAACCTGCTCGCGCTCAACGCCACCATTGAAGCAGCCCGCGCCGGCGACGCCGGACGTGGTTTTGCAGTGGTCGCTTCCGAAGTGAAGGCGCTGGCAGCCCAGACCGCCAAGGCCACCGATGAGATCAGTGCCCAGGTCGCCGGCATGCAGACCGCGACGCAGGAATCGGTCTCGACCATCAAGGAAATCGGCAAGACCATCACACTGATTTCCGAAATCTCATCGACCATCGCAGCGGCTGTCGAGGAACAGGGTGCCGCGACCCAGGAAATCTCGCGCAACGTCCAGCAGGCGGCATCGCTCAGCGGCGAAGTCGCTACCAGCATCACCGATGTCAGCCGCGGTGCCGGGGAGACCGGAGCTGCCTCCGGCCAGGTCCTCTCCGCAGCGCAGATGCTGTCCACCGACAGCGCCCGCCTCAAGACCGAGGTCGAGAAATTCCTCACCAACGTGCGCGCGGCGTAAGTTCGTCGCAGCATCGATACCGGCAAAAGGGCGGCTGATTCAGCCGCCCTTTTTTATGTCCGCGATTGCCGCGTCAGACCGACGCGGAGGGTGTCTCATTTACTAACATTTCACGGGAATACCTGATGATTCCGTCCGCGAATCCGGCGTCAGAACGGCGTCGGCATTCGACTGGAAATTGCCACCCCGTCCTTTCGCCCGATCCTCGTCCTGGTCTGGCTCCTTCGGCATCCGGTTAGAAAAATCGATAACCAAGGATCACGACGATGCTGTCCAAGCTCTCCATCCGCGCCAAACTGATCGGAATCGTGTCGTTCTTTCTGCTGACTTTGGCCGCGACGAATCTCTTCGGCATGCTTCAAATGCGCTCGATCAATGCCTCGGCGCAGCAGATTCAGACGGTCTGGCTTCCCAGCGTTCGCTGGCTCGGAGACATGCAGACCCAGGCCGCGCGCTACCGCGCTTTCCTCCGTGACCATTTCCTGACGTTCGACGACAACGCCAAGGCCAAGATCGACAAGACCCTTGCAGGCCGCCTGCAAGCCTACGATCAGGCCAACCAGAAGTATCAGGCCCTGATCTCGTCGCCCGAGGAACGCGCCGTCTATGGCGAGCTGGTCAAAATCTGGCAGGAGTATCTCGGCGCCGCCAATGAGGTTCTCGAGACATCCCGCAAGGGCGAAAGCTCCATGGCGCAGGATCTGAATTTCGAGAAGGCCTCCCCAATCGGGATCAAAGTGGACGAGACGCTGACCCGGCTGGTCGAAATGAACAGCAAGGGCGCTGCGACCGAGGGCCAGAGGGCGAACGATAACTATTCAACGGCTGTCCAGCTTGGGCTCGTCATCCTCGGCCTTGGGCTGGTCGCCGGCCTTGCCTTCAGCTTCTATCTCGTCCGAGGTGTCACGCGCGGCATTGCCTCGATCGTGACTCCGATGAAGGCGCTCGGCGAGGGTGATCTCACCGCCAACGTGCCGCATCAGGGTGAAAAGACCGAAATCGGGACCATGGCCGACACGCTTCAGGTGTTCAAGGAAGCCCTGATCGCCAAGAAAGCCGCGGATGAAGCCGCCGCAGCCGACGCCGATGCCAAGATCGCACGCGGCCAGCGGGTCGATGGCATCACCCGCGACTTCGAAAAGCTGATCGGCGAACTGGTCGGCTCGCTGTCGTCGTCCTCCACCGAGTTGGAAGCAGCCGCCAACACCCTCACCACGACGGCGGAATCCACCGGCAAGACCTCGGACGAAGCCGCCGCCGCCTCGCAGGAAGTCTCCAGCAACGTCCAGTCGGTCGCGGTCGCCACCGAGGAAATCACTTCGTCGGTCGGCGAGATCGGCCGTCAGGTCCAGGAGTCTAGCCGCATCGCCTCCGAGGCCGTGCGTCAGGCCCAGAAGACCGACACCAGCATCACCGAACTGTCGCAGGCTGCCGCCCGGATCGGCGACGTGGTGAAGCTGATCACGGCGGTGGCCGAGCAGACCAACCTGCTCGCGCTCAACGCCACCATCGAAGCGGCCCGCGCTGGCGAAGCCGGACGTGGTTTCGCCGTGGTCGCCTCCGAGGTGAAAGCCCTGGCGGCCCAGACCGCCAAGGCCACCGACGAAATCAGCGCCCAGGTCGCAGGCATGCAGACCGCGACGCAGGAATCGGTTTCGACCATCAAGGAGATTGGCAAGACTATCAACTCGATCTCGGAAATCTCCGCGGCAATTGCCGCGGCGGTAGAAGAGCAAGGTGTCGCGACACAGGAAATCTCCCGCAACGTCCAGCAGGCTGCATCGCTCAGCGGCGAAGTCGCCACCAGCATCACCGATGTCAGCCGCGGCGCCGGCCAAACCGGGGCCGCCTCCGGCCAGGTCCTGTCCGCAGCCCAGATGCTGTCCACCGACAGCGCCCGTCTCAAGGTCGAGGTCGAGAAATTCCTCACCAACGTCCGCGCTGCCTAAAGCGCGTACCCATCACGACACGGAAACGGCGGCTTCACAGCCGCCGTTTTCTTTTTGGACAGTAACAACGGCTTGCCGAACCTTGGCGCTAGCTCGCGCTGGCCGGCGACTGCGGCTGCCGCGCGCCGTTCGTGGCAGGCGTCTCGTCCGCCAGGCCATACACACGCTCGGCGGCGGAAAATCCCGCCACCGAGAACAGGCCGAGGTCGGTCCACCCGGCATCGACATGGCTGGCGAATTCGGTAGACGCCAGCACCGTGCGGTTGAGACGTCCGGTGATCTTCTCGATGCGGGCGGCCAGATTCACCGCCGGTCCGATACAGGTGAAATCGAGCCGGTCGCCGCCGCCGATATTGCCGTACAGCACCTTGCCGATGTGCAACGCCAGCCCGAAGCGGAAGTTGTCGAGCGTTTCGCGCTCATAGGCGTAACTCATCGCTGCCACACTGGCGCGGCACGCGCGCGCGGCCTCCAGCACGCGCCGGCAGACGGTTGCGGTATCGCCTTCCTTGTCGGTGATCGGAAACACCGCGAGCAAGCCGTCGCCCATGAACTTCAGGACTTCCCCGCCATTGTCCAGGATCGCCGGCACCTGACAGTCGAAATAGGTGTTCAGCACATCGACCACCGCTTCGGACGACAGCCGATCCGACAGCGGCGTGAAACCGCGCAGGTCCGACAGCCAGATCGCAGCATGCATGGATTCGGTATGGCCGCGGCGGATTTGCCCGGCGAGAATGCGCGCGCCGGCGCGGGCTCCGACATAGTTGTCGAGCAGGCCGGCCGCGGTCCGCCGCAGCAGCCAGATTTCGATCATGCGTGTCAGGGTCGGCATCAGCGACCGCAGGCCGTCGATCTGCGCGTCGCTGAAGCCCTCGGCATGTTGCGTCATCCAGCTCGATGCATGAGTTGCGCCATCGGACATGTGAAGCGGGAGCGCGATGTAATCGGTCGCACCGCTGGCACGCATCTCTGCGAGAAACGGCGAGTTGCCCACCTTCTCGTCGAGCAACCGGCGTCGCACTTCCAGCCCCTGCTCGAACACGGTGGCAAGCGGGCTCGAGAGATAGTCGTCGGACTCCTCGGACCCATAGGCCATGCTGCCCATGGTCACGCCGGAGCCGCGCCGCCAGATGAAATTGCGGCCGACCATGTTGGGATGAAGCGTGGTGACGAACACGCCGACGCGTGACAATGGCAGTCCGCCATCGATCATGCGTTGGCACGTCTCGATCACGAACTCATCGACGCGCCTTGCCGACTGTGCTCCGCTGATGAGCCAGTCCGTGACGCCCTGAAGGTTTACAGCCTGCATGCGATCCGTTTTGCGACGGCAGACCGGGCCTGGTCAAGATCGATGACGCCCCGCGCTCACCACAAATCGCCATAGTTCGGGAACTTCTTCAACGTGGCGTCATAGCGCACCGGCTGCAGCCACGGCAGGGCCAGCTTCATGACGGGATTCAACAGCGGCGAGACGTGACGTACATAAAGGTCGATGGGGTCGAGCCGATGTCCGTAACGCAGCTTCGGATCGTAGTTGAGGCCGCTGCTGCGGATCCCTTTAAATCCGCGCTCGATCGCCCAGGTCGTCATGTCCCGGACCACGTAGTGATAGAGGTGCAGATCGAGCGCGACGGCATAGTCGAAGCCGAGATACTCGGAGAACAACTGGTCCTCCTGAATCATGAACATGCCGAAGGCAGCCAGCCTGTTGCCGCGGTGCCAGAGCAGGAAACGGACCTTGTCCTTCATTCGTACGCTTAGCTGGCGGAAGTAATCCCTGGTCAGTTTTTCGAAGCGAAGTTTTGAGCGTTCGTACACCTGCAGATAGAGCGGATAGATTTCGTCGAGCTGGGCCGAGACGTCATCGGTGACGCTCATGCGAATGCATTCACCCTCCGTCGCCTTGAGATTCTTGCGGAAGTGCCGGCGCGAGTTGCCGCTGATGGCCTTCGAGGCGTAAGCATCGAAGCTGTCATAGTCGACATTGAGCATGGTCATCGGCATGCTCGGAGCACGGGTAAATCCGGCTTTCACAAAGCACGCCAGAGTTTCACGGTACCGCGCCGGAAATTCCTTCAAAACGATAAGATCCGCGCCCAGCGCCCGCGCATGTTTGACGATCTCTCGCGACAGCGATTCCGCTGCAACAGCGGCCGGCAGATCGTGCGCGCAGGCAAGATGCCCCTCGCCTGCGGAGCAACCGACCATCAGGGTTCGCAGTTTGAGAAAGCGCGGATTGATCCGGCGGATGAGTGAGACCCAGCGCACCCGTTCGGGCCTGACGCCTTCCATGATATCCTGATCGATCAGGAAGAACGGCTGGATGGCCCGTGTTTTTCCGCTGTCATCGACAATGGCGAAATACCGGTATTCGAACCTGTCGGTGAGCGCGTCCTCGACAATCTCGTAATAGCGATGATCCTTCCGCTCGGGGGCGAACATCGACTGCCAGACAGCGCACGATTTCAGATCGTCGCGCGTGACGATTTTCACCGAAAACGGCGTCTTGCCCGAGCCGGCACGCGTGTCCATGACCCGTGTCCATCGGCAGGCCTGCGCCACAGACGGCGCATCGCGGCCGTCCTGAACCAGGATAGCCGGCGACATTACTGGCCAAGGTCCTAACGCCGCAGATCGGGCTTGTTTCCGCCATCCGCACGGCATTTCCCTTCAATTTTAGGCTTCGCCCCCACCGGCTGTTCACCCGCATCTGGCTTGACTGGCCGGATGTCGATCACGCTTCGCCAGGACCGTCTGAGCCGCCCGAACACATCGTTCGGTCCGTTTCGCTTTCTTGAAGCCCTGCCCTGGCTGGTGCTTGCCACCACCATGCGCGTCCTCGCCTATGGCGGCGGCCCGATCGCACTGCCCGCAATCATCGTCGCCAGCATCTCCGTTCTGATGGCCTTCGTGCTCGTGACGCAGCGCTCGATCGAACTCGCGGACGGTCACACCGGCCTCGGCTCCCTGACATTTGTCGAGCAGCTCAAGCTCGCCCGCGGCATCCTCTGGCGGATCGTCTTGCTGATGCTTGCAGCGTTCGCCGTCGTGAGCCTCGCCGGGTACGCCAGGTTTGCGCCGAACATGATGTTCGGCCTCGACGGCATGGCCTTCGATCAGTTCACGATCGCCGGCAAATTCTGGAGCGCTGCGGTGGCGTCGCTGGTGCTGCTAATGGTGATCGGCGCGGAAGCAAACAACGGCGCCATCGGCTTCTTCTCGGCCATGCGCGAACTGGGGCGTCGCGCGATCTGGATCGGCTCCGCGATTGTCGTCCTCGGCGCGATCTATCTTGGACTTGGCTTCGTGCAGGGGTTGGTACGAAATGCGATCTGGGTTTACGGACAGGCCGCGCCGCACGGCCACTTCGTCAAGAACCTTATCTTCTTCGTGTTCATTTTCAGCTTCGCCATGCTGCGGCTGTGGATCACCCTGCTCGTCCTGACCTACAGCCTGAAGCTATCCTACCGATACGGCTAGCCGCCGACCTGGCCGCGATGTCGCAGCAGGTGATCCGCGATCACACAGGCCATCATCGCCTCGCCGACAGGCACCGCGCGGATGCCGACGCAGGGATCGTGGCGGCCCTTGGTCATGATGTCGGTGTCCGCGCCGGATTTGTCGATGGTGCGGCGTGGCGTCAGGATCGACGACGTCGGCTTCACCGCGAAGCGCGCGACCACCGCCTGCCCGGTCGAGATGCCGCCGAGAATGCCGCCAGCATGGTTCGACAGGAACACCGGGCCGTTATTGCCCATCCGCATCTCGTCGGCGTTTTCCTCGCCGTGCAGCTCAGCCGCGCCAAAGCCCGCGCCGATCTCGACGCCCTTCACCGCGTTGATGCTCATCAGCGCCAGCGCGAGATCGCTGTCGAGCTTGCCGTAGATCGGTGCGCCCAATCCGGCAGGCACGCCTTCGGCGACGACCTCGACCACAGCACCGATGGACGACCCGCGCTTGCGGATGTCGTCGAGATACTCGGCGAAGAACTCGGCCTTCGCCTTGTCCGGGCAGAAGAACGGATTGCGGCCGACCTCGTCCCAGTCCCATGCGGCACGGTCGATCTTGTGCGGACCCATCTGCACCAGCGCGCCGCGCACCTTCACATCGGGCATGAGCTTGCGCGCGATGGCACCGGCCGCGACCCGCGCCGCGGTCTCGCGCGCGCTGGAGCGCCCGCCGCCGCGATAGTCGCGCAGGCCGTACTTCGCCTCATAGGTGAAGTCGGCGTGGCCCGGACGAAACTTGTCCTTGATCTCGGAATAGTCCTTCGAGCGCTGGTCGGTGTTCTCGATCATCAGCGCGATCGGCGTGCCGGTGGTGACCTGGCCCTTGTCGGTGTCCATCACCCCGGACAGGATTTTGACCTGATCGGCTTCCTGCCGCTGGGTGGTGAAACGCGACTGGCCGGGGCGGCGGCGGTCGAGATCCAGTTGAATCTCCTCCACCGTCAGCGGGATCTGCGGCGGGCAACCGTCAACCACGCAGCCGAGCGCCGGCCCGTGGCTTTCGCCGAAGGTGGTGACGCGAAACATATGGCCGAAGGTGTTGAAGGACATAGGAAAATACCCGGCAGGCCGCGGACCCGCTATTCGCGAAAATTGACGTAAAGTCGTAACGCGCGCGCCTCTGAGGGTCAAATCTGAGGCGCTTAAAGTGTCACCTTAAGGAAGCCTTAACTATGCTTCGTGACCTGCCCGTCGGCGAAAACATAGACCACGCCCTGCTCCACCATGAGGTCCGATGCCCCGACCGGGGTCTCGACATCGAGCGCCACCAGAAGCGCGCGCATCGAGCCGCCATGCGACACCGCCACCGTGTCCTGAATGAGCGAGTCGTACCAGTCGCGCATGCGGATAGTCACCGAGGCGTAGCTCTCGCCGCCCGGCGGCGGCACACCCCACTTGTCGACCTGGCGTTCCGCGAAGACCTCCGGGTGCGATAGCTCCATCTGCGGCAGGGTCGAGCCTTCCCAGTGGCCGTAGCCGATCTCGCGCAAGCGGTCATCGAGCTCATAGTCGTGCGGCGGCACGCCAAGCGCGCCGCGCAGCAATTCCATCGTGTTGCGGGCGCGGCCGAGCGGCGACGACACGAACGGCATCTTGGCCGGGATGTGGGAATCCCGCGCGAGGATATCGACCAGCAGTTCGCCGGAGCGGATCGCCTGTTCCTTGCCGAGATCGTTCAGCGGAATGTCCTGCGTGCCCTGAAAGCGGCCCGCGGCGTTCCATTCGGTCTGGCCGTGACGGACGAAGTAAACGGTGGGAGATGGCATCGATACTCTTTTGCTTTTGGCCGTCATCCTGAGGTGCGAGCCGTTCTTATGGCGAGCCTCGAAGGATGGCGGCACGACCGGAAATTGGACATGTCATCCTTCGAGGCTCGCGACAACCGTCGCTCGCACCTCAGGATGACGCCGCGCCTTGGGTGACGCTATTCCTTGCCGCCCAGCGAGATGTCCGGCGCTTCGGGGCGCTTCATGCCGGTGACGTGATAACCGGAATCGACGTGGTGCACTTCGCCGGTGACGCCGCGCGACAGATCGGACAGCAGATACATCGCGCTGTCACCGACTTCTTCCTGCGTCACGTTGCGGCGCAGCGGCGCGTTGGCCTCGTTCCACTTCAGGATGTAGCGG
This sequence comes from Afipia massiliensis, assembly GCF_014203115.1. Classification (GTDB taxonomy): domain Bacteria; phylum Pseudomonadota; class Alphaproteobacteria; order Rhizobiales; family Xanthobacteraceae; genus Afipia; species Afipia massiliensis. The sequence goes on from NZ_JACHIJ010000005.1 coordinate 240,160, forward strand.
AAATCGCCGATGCCCGACGCGGCCAGCGTCTTGATCGGTCCCGCCGAGATGGCGTTGACGCGGATGTTCTTCTCGCCGAGGTCCGCCGCGAGATAACGCACGCTGGCCTCGAGCGCGGCCTTGGCGACGCCCATCACGTTGTAATGCGGCATCCACTTTTCCGCGCCGTAATACGACAGCGTCAGGATCGAGCCGCCGTCGGTCATCAGGTGCTCGGCGCGCTGGGTGATCGCGGTCAGCGAGTAACACGAGATCAGCATGGAGTTGGTGAAGTTCTCCTGCGTGGTTTCGAGATAGCGGCCGTCGAGCTGATCCTTGTCCGCGAACGCGATGGCGTGGACCACGAAATCGATCTTGCCCCACTGCTTCTTCACCTCGGCAAACACCGCATCGATGGTCGCCGGATCGGTGACGTCGCAATGGCCAAGCGTGATTGCGCCGAGTTCCTTGGCCAGCGGCTCGACGCGCTTTTTCAGCGCATCGCCCTGCCAGGTCAGCGCGAGTTCCGCGCCCTGATCGCGGCACGATTTCGCGATGCCGTAAGCAATCGAGCGGTTGTTCGCCACACCGAGGATAACGCCGCGCTTGCCGCGCATCAGGCCCATATTTTCAGCCATCACCTAGTGTCCCGTATCCGACGTTCGCTTCATTTCTCAGCACCTTCCGAGCGAACGTCGGATACGAAAGGACACTAGCAAACCATTATTCTAGTGATCCTTTGGCTCTGACATTCGCAAAAGTGCCTGCGAAAGATACGATACGAATGTCAGAACCGGATCACTAGTCCAGATTGTCGCGTGAAGGGACGCCCCTCATGACATAGGCGCCATGGCCGTTCAAGCCGGACCAACGGCGCAGCCCTAACCTTAACGGGCAAAACCGCCGGAATACTCCCCTGTTTGCGGTGTTTTTCAGAGTAGAACGGCAAATGCGCCGCCGCATCGGACGACCTGGATGAGCAACGATTTCCGCCATAGCGTCGAGACCATGATCCCGGCCCTGCGGCGCTACGCGCGCGCGCTGGCGCGGGACACGGACATCGCGGACGATCTGGTGCAGGACACGCTGGTGCGGGCGCTGCGCTCGGAGAAACTGTTTCTGGGCGGCGACCTGCGCGCCTGGCTCTACACGATTTTGACCAACCTCAACCGCAACCGCCGCCGCTCGCTGGCGCGGCAGCCGACGATGATGGAATTGCACGACACCACCGCCGATGCCTCCGGCACCGAGGCCGAGGGCCGCGACATTTCCCGCGCGCTCGCCACGCTCGCGGAAGACCAGCGCGCAGTGCTGCTGCTGGTGGTGCTGGAAGGTCTGAGTTACCGCGACGTTGCCGACATTCAGGGTGTGCCGATCGGCACGGTGATGTCGCGGCTCGCCCGTGCGCGGGCGCATGTGAGGGCCGTCATCGAGGGCGAACGCCCGGCGCTGCGGCGCGTGAAGTAAGACACGACAGGGGACGAGCGAGATGGACTTGATGCGCGATGAATGGGGAGACCTGCTTTCTTCTCCCTCTCCCGTGTGGAGAGGGTGGCGCGCTGAACGCCATGCGATCGGCGCGCGGGGTGGAGGTCAACTCTGTACCTTGCGTAACCTCCACCCCACTTTTTCACGACGATGACGCCGTTGCTGCCGCAAGATACTGAAGACGAGAGACAACGAAGATGACCGACCACAACATTCCCGTCACCGAAGACGAGCTTCACGCCTACGTGGACAACGAACTTCCCGCGGAGCGGCGCGTGGCGGTCGAGGCATGGCTCGCGGCGCATCCCGACGACGCCGCGCGGGTGACCTCATGGCGCACAATGAGCGATGCGCTGCATGCGAAATACGCGGCAGTTGCGGACGAGCCGGTGCCCGCGCGTCTCTCGGTCGATCAGTTGTCGCGGCCGCCGCGCCGCTGGATGATGGGCGCCATCGCCGCGTCGCTGCTGGCGTTCGCCGTCGGCGGCGGCGTCGGCTGGGCTGTCCGGGGTGCAAGCGCGACGCCGTCGGTGTTCGCGAATTTCACCGGCGACGCGCTGGAAGCACACAAGCTTTACGTCGTCGAAGTCCGTCATCCCGTCGAAGTGGCGGGCAGCGAACGCGCGCATCTGCAACAGTGGCTGACCAAGCGCTGTGGCTGGCAGGTGCGTGCGCCGGAGCTGGGCGATAGCGGACTGAAGCTGGTCGGCGGACGGCTGCTGCCCGGCCCCACCGGCCCCGCGTCGTTCCTGATGTACGAAACCGCATCGGGCGAGCGCTTCACGATCTTCGCCTCGCGCGCGGAAACCGAGACGACGCAGATGCGCTATGCCGCAAGCGGCAGCAACGGCGCGCTGTTCTGGGCCGATCGCGGCGTGGGCTATGTCGTGAGCGGCGGCACCGACCGCGACCGGCTCACGCAGGTCGCGCGGCTGGTCTACGACCAGAACGAGAAGGCGGGACTGTAAGCCCGGATAAAACCTTCAAGAGAACCGTCATTGCGAGGAGCACTTGCGACGAAGCAATCCAGTCTTGCTTGTTGCTTCTGGATTGCTTCGCTTCGCTCGCAATGACGTAACTCTCCTTACTCCTTGCTGGCCAGCACCTTGTCGATGCGGCGGCCGTCGAGATCGACCACCTCGAATTTCCAGCCATCGGCATTGATGCTTTGCCCGACCGACGGGATCGCGCCGAATTTCTCCAGCAGGAAGCCCGCGAACGTCTGGTACGGGCGCGATGCGGGCAACGCAATGTCGAGCAGGTGCGCGAATTCAAGCGCCGGCATCCATCCCGCGATGAGAAACGATCCGTCGTCGCGCTTGACGAAAGCCGGTTCGGCGGGCCCTTCCCGGGTGTGAAAGCTGCCGACGATGGATTCGAGAATGTCGGCGCTGGTGACGACGCCCTGAAACGTGCCGTACTCATCGTGCACCAGTCCCATGTGAACCGGCGAGTCGCGCAGGATCGCGACCACATCGCGCGCATCCACCGTTTCGGGAATCACTGGCGCTTCGCGGATCAGGTCGCGAATGTCGGGTACCTTGCCTGAAAGATACGCATCCAGCATGTCCTTGGCTTGCACGATACCGAGCGTTTCCTCGCCGTCGAACACCGGCAGCCGGGAGTGCGAACTTTCCTTGAATGCAAATCGTATCGCTTCCGGAGGCTCCGACAGATTGATCATGCTGACTTCGTGGCGCGGCGTCATCACCGCTCCAACGGAAAGATCGCCGAGCCGCATCACGCCTGCGATCATCTCCTTTTCGCCGGGTTCGAGCACGCCGGCATTCTCCGCTTCCACCACGAGCGTGCGGATTTCCTCTTCGCTCACCTTTTCCTCTGCGTCGCCACGATGGCCGAGCGCCCAGAGCAAGGCCTTGCCCGAGCGATCGAGAATCCACACCAGCGGCAACGAGATTTTTGCAAGCACGACCATGGCCGGCGCGACCTTCACCGCGACCGCCTCGGGATCGCGCAGCGCGATCTGCTTCGGCACCAGTTCACCGACAATGAGCGAGGCATAAGTGATCAGCGTGACCACCACGCCAACACCAATTGCGTCGGCGACGCCTTGTGACAATCCGATGCTTACGAGCCAAGCGGACAGCCGCGGGCCGAGCGTCGCGCCGGAGAATGCGCCCGAGAGCACGCCGACAAGCGTGATGCCGATCTGCACGGTGGAGAGAAATTTTCCGGGATTGGACGCCAATGCGAGCGCGCGGCGCGAACCGCTCACGCCCTTTTCAACCAGGCCCGTCAATCGCGCCGGGCGGGATGAGACAATGGCAAGCTCCGACATCGCGAGCAGGCCGTTGATGACGATGAGAACGGCAACAATTCCAAGTTCGAGTAACAATTTGTTCCTTTGCGGTGACGTACTCTGAGTACGAGTGATAGCATGCCGACGGGTCACCTGCAGTATCGCAATTGCCGCAGGACCATGTGGCATGCGCCATCATTTGCATACCAGCCGCGATCAGGACCGCTGCAGCGCCAGCGTGACACCGCCGAGCGTAAACGCCATCGCCAGCACTTCCCTGATGCCGAGCGGTTCGCCCACCACGAGAGCGGCGGACACCACGCCGATAACAGGAACCATCAGCATTCCGGTGGACGCGGTCGCGGGCGGCAGACGGCGCAAGGTTTCAAACCAGGTGAGATAACACACGCCCATCGGAATGATCGTCATGTACCCGATCAGCGCCCAGCCGGTGAACGACACCGCTTGAAAATCCGGCTTCTCGAACAGCAGGCCGAAGATGAGCATCGCAAGGCAACCCAAGCCGACCTGCCACGCCACAAGCGCAACCGGCGGCACCGGTATCGGCGCGCGATTGAGAACATTTCCGAGTGCAAAGAGAATTGCCGCCGAGAGCGCCAGCGACGCGCCGGCCAGCTTCTCATAAGTGAAAGAGAATCCTTCCCCGCCGAACAGGATCACGATCCCGATGATTCCGAGACACAGGGAGACAATATTACGAAGCGTCGGCCGCATACCCAGCAGCGGCCATGCAAACAGCGTCGCCCAGATCGGCATCGTGTAGGCCAGCAACGCGCCTTCGCTCACGCTGACCCATTTCATGGCAACGGTGCCGAAGCCCATCCACGCAATGACATTGGTGAATGTCGCCAGCAACAGCCGCGGCACGACCTCGCGCGGAACGCTCAAGCGTTCATGACGGCTCAGCGCGACAATTGCCAGAATGAGAGACGCAGTCACTCCCGCCAGTCCGCGTGCGGACAACGGTGGCAATTCGCGCAGCAACAATTTCATGAAAGGCCAGTTCAGGCCCCACCCTAAGGCGGTGATCCCGAGACAAGCGACGCCGATCCATCGCGCATGGCCATGAGAGTTATCCATGGATGCAATGGTACGACCAGTCGCCGTGATTCGGCTTTACTCGCCGACAGCTTCCGGCTCGGGTGCCTTGACGACCGCCAGCTTCTTCGGTGCGGCCTTTTTCTTTTTCGGCTCCACCGGTGGCGGGTTGGCGGCGTCGTGCGCCTCCTTCGCCAGTCGCAGCGCCTTCAGGCGCTCCATATTCCTGCGGACGTCGACATACTCCTTGTCGACCTGGGCGAGAGCCTGTGCGCCCTCGATCTTGGCCAGACGCTGCTTTTCGAGGCGGGCCAATTGTTCGGGCGTTTGCGGCTTGGTCTGCGATTTGCTGGTCATGATCAACATATGGGTATTCCGACCCCGGATTGCCACCGCTTGTAAAATATCGTTCCACGACGGAACTTTTCCGCATCCCTCCGATGGATTTGACAAACCGGCAGTATGTGATTATATTCCTATTGTCCTGTTCGTGAGGGGCGCTTTCTAGAGGCGTCTTAAAGGCGGAGCAGGATGCGGCGCCTGCACGCGTGTCTCGCACACACGTCGTCCGGGAGGCTGGGGTCACCGTCCGGGCCAACTACGTGGCTCTGCCGTTCGCGGCTGGACGAGGCGGGGATGAAGGCGGCGAAAGCCGGCCGGATCGGGACGTGAAAGCGTCCGTCCTCACCCGGAAGTACGGTCCCCTCGCCCAAAATCGCCGCAATGGAGCGCCGCAAGGCGATGCGCTTCCGGAAGTAACATCGCCTCGCCCGCGATGCCGGAAGCGAAACGATACCAAGGTGCGCCTCGCGGCGCTCCATGCCCCTCATCTTGACGGGGCAACACGAAAGCTCACCTCGCGCGCGTGCGCGAGAACGATGATGCACGTCTTTCGTTGGCGTGAACGGGGCAAGCCCCACACGCGCATGCTGTTTGAAAATTGAATCGGAAAGTCGGGAAACAAAATACGATCCGTCGACATCAATGTTCGTCAGGATGCTCCGCAATTCTCTTGAGAGCGGGGACATCGTTGATGACGAATCTCGAATAGCCAGTTTCTATGATTCCATCTTTTTCCATGGCCCTGAGTTCGCGGCTCGCGCTCTGTCGAGCAACGCCCAGCATCTCCGCGAATCTTTCCTGCGACAGTCGGAGGTTGATCACATGACCATCGTGACCGGTCATTCCATGATACTCCACGAGCAACAGAAGCAAGCGCGCGCAACGCGCATGCAGCGGCAGCAGCGTGTTGTCTGCAACGTAATGGTATAATGCACGCGTCCTCATGGACAACAGCCGCATGACGGACTTCGAAAGAGCAGGGTTTGCTTCTACAGCCGCTTGAAACAGACCCTTGGGAATCGTCAGCAACAATGAGGACTCGTGAGTACTAGCATCGTGAATGCACGGCTGGCCGTCCACGATAGGGACAAGGTTGAAAATTTCGCCCGCGCTCAGATAAGTCAGAATATGGCGCTTTCCGCTGGGGGCGACGGAGCTGACTTCGACAGTCCCGGTTAACACCACCGACAATGCCGCGACTTTCGCGCCTCGACGGCAAATCGCCTGGTCGCGCCGAAATCTTTGGATCATTCCCTTGCTTACGAAGCTGTCCAGCGTCTCGGCGCGGCAATGTGCGAACCATGGGACGTGCGCCAGCACGCTCCTTGCGATCTCGATCCGGGTTTCCTTCGATGAGCCGGACATCGTGAGCCTTCAGCCGACCGACAGCGTATCGTGCCGCACCAAGCCTTGATTAGCAATGTGTGCCCGGGCGCAACGTTCGTGCCGGATTGTCGCGTTTTGGACAGATCGCGATCCTTCAAGCCGCTACAGCCGTCTAGTCATCAGCTGGTGCTGCCATCTTGAAAACGACACCTTACTTCGATCTCAAAAATCAGATTGCCGACGCAATCAATACCGCAGACTCGCTGCGGCTCGAATTTATCAAATATATCCTTATGATGGCCGAGTTGGAGACGCGGCATGTCCTGGAGAAACTTGCTCCCCAACAGGACGAAGCCGTGCGGGAGTTGCCTCCATCGGAGCACAGGTTCATTCCCTCTTTAGCACATGACCCCGCGGCGAACGCCGTCGGCGGCTGGCAATGGGATGCGAAGCACGATCTTCTCTCCATCGATCCTGCCGTCGCCTTGCTGGTTCATGTCCCGACAGTCATTCACGACGCGACCGCTTCGCTGGCGAAGCTCATTTCCATCGTCCATGCGCAGGATCGTCAGCGCCTGAACGGAGCCGTGCGAAGAGCCGTGATGGAGGGCGAGGTTCTCTGCGTGGCATTCCGCATCATCCAACCGTCGGGAAAGCTCCGCTGGATACTTGCCATCGGCCGCGCAGCGTTCGATGACAAAATAGACCTCTTGATCTTATCCGGAACGATCATCAACCTGACCGAGGAAGGTCGACCAGAATAGAACATCGACCTGTTTGATCGGGTCCCGCGAGCGGCGGAGGCCAGTTATCGGCTTCGTTCTCACTCGAAATCGCTGCGCGGATTGGTCGGATGCTCGGTGCGCCATTTTTCCATCAGCGCTTCAAGCTCCGCGTCGTTGGCGTCCGGCAAGACGATGCGCGTGGTCGCGAACAGATCGCCCGCGCCGTCGGCTCCCGTCGCACCCTTGATCGGCATGCCCTTGCCCTTGAGGCGGAAGGTGCGGCCGGACGAGGTGTTCTTCGGAATCGACAGTTGCACCGCGCCGTCGAGGGTCGGCACCCGCACCTTCGCGCCGAGCACGGCTTCATACAGCGTGATCGGCAGTTCGAGCCGCAGGTCGTTGCCGTCGACCTTGAAATACGGATGCGGCGCGATGTTCACCGTGATCAGCACGTCGCCGGGACGGTGGCCAGGCGCGGTCTCGCCCTGCCCTTTGAGACGGATCTGCTGGCCGGCGGTGACGCCCGCCGGAATCTTGACGTTCAATTCCTTGCCGGTCGGCAGCCGCACGCGCCGCGTTGCGCCCTGCACCGCTTCCTCGAGCGCCACGCTCATGGTGACGTTGAGATCGAGATCGGCCGCGAACGGCGCGTCATACTCGAACGTGCCTGCGCCGCCGCGCGGACCGCCGGGACCGCCAGCACCCATTCCAGCGCCGGCCTGACCGCCGAACATGCTCTTGAGAATATCCTCGAACGCGCCGCCGCTGGCATAGCCGCCCGCGCCCGGTCCGCCGGGATTGCCTCCGGTACGAAACGAATATTCGAAGCCGCCCGGCCCCGCGCGGCGTCCGCCGCCGCCTCCGGGGAAGCCGCTTTCAAAACTCTGAAACTTCGGTTTGCCCTCGGCGTCGATCTCGCCGCGATCGAACTGCTTGCGCTTGTCCTCGTCGCCGAGGATTTCATTCGCAGTGTTCAATTCGGCAAAGCGGTCGGCCGCTTTCGGGTCGCCCTTGTTGGCATCGGGGTGGTGCTTTTTGGCGAGCTTGCGAAAGGCGCTCTTGATCGCCGCAGAGCTGGCACCCCGCTGCACCCCCAGGACCTCATAGGGGTCGCGCATCCGTCAGGTCTCCTTAGTGTTAGTGGAATTCAGGTGAGAGCCGAGTGTGGCCCCTTTGCCCTGATGTGGGGTTTTCGTGACAATCCTGCAACGGGTTTCACCGGTTGCGGTGTGAAAACTGCGGTAGGCGCGGCGGTTCTGGCCGTGCGTTTCGATCTACTGGCTGCGCCTTTAGCTGCGCTTCCAAACCTTCAACTTCGCTTCCAAACCTTCAACTTCGTTTCCAAGGCTTCAAGTTGCGAATTTCCCAAGACCCTTTGGGCTGCTGACAGGCTTCGCCCTGCAGCCAGCCTTCATTGGTGCCGCGCACGTAGCTCGCCAGGAAATCCCGGCAGGTCCGGCCCTCGGAAGTATAGGTCGAGGCCAGCGGCGTGACCGAGCCGCGCGCGCCGGTTTCGGGATTTTCCCAAGGCTGACTGACATCCTTCTGGCCCCGGGTCAGCACGTCGGAGGCGGCGTTGCGGGCCAAAGCGAGATCGGCGTCGGTGAGATTGGTGTCGTCGTGAGACCGCAGGATCGGGCCGATGGAGCCGGTGACGTCCGAGGCGTCATCCTTCTTGGGCTCCTTGCTGAACATGGTGCCCATGCTGCAGCCGCTGGCCGAACAACCCACAGCTACCAGCGATGCCGCCGCGATCAACCGCCCGATCGGCGATAGGCCACGGCCCTCACGTACCCTATATAGGGAACGCTCGAGAACAGGCTTGGCACGAAGGGGCGCCAGGATACGCAATCGGATACTCCAGACATGACCGGTCCAAACACCATCAAAACCCCAGCCGAGTTAATTTCCGGTGATTTCACCGCCGCCGACGAGCCTTTTGGGCTTTTTGCGGTGTGGTTTGCCGAGGCGGTGAAGTCCGAGCCGAACGATCCCAACGCCATGGCGCTGGCCACCGTGGACCCGGACGGGCTGCCTGACGTCCGCATGGTGCTGCTGAAGGGGTTCGATACCGCCGGTTTCGTGTTTTACAGCCATATCGACAGTGCCAAGGGCCGGGAGTTGGCCGCCACCCCCAAGGCCGGGCTGCTGTTCCACTGGAAATCGCTGCGCCGGCAGGTCCGGATCCGCGGCACCGTCACCCGGGTCACCGATGCCGAAGCCGATGCCTATTTCGCCACAAGGCCGAAGCAGGCGCAGATCGGCGCATGGGCCAGCAAGCAGTCGCAGCCGCTGGAAAGCCGCATGGCGTTCGAAAAGGCCATCGCGCTCAATGCCGCGAAATATGCCCTCGGCGAAGTCCCCCGCCCCCCCGGCTGGAGCGGCTGGCGTATCGCGCCGCAAGCCTTCGAGTTCTGGCACGATCGCCCCTTCCGCCTGCACGACCGCATTACCTTCACGCGCGCTGCTCCCGATGCCGAATGGAGCAAGACGCGGCTCTATCCCTGATCGACATTCCGTAACCGAACGCCGAAGGCGAGATCTCAATCCATGCCGACTTCAACACCTGCCGATTCCAACGCGCCCAAGCGCACCTTGCTGCTGACCGGTGCGAGCCGCGGCATCGGCCACGCCACCGTGATCCGATTTTCCAGCGCAGGCTGGCGCGTCCTCACCTGCTCGCGGCATCCGTTTCCCGAACAATGCCCGTGGGGCGCCGGACCGGAAGACCATATCCAGGTCGACCTCGCCGATCACAACGACACCGCACGCGCTATCGATGAAATTCGCGAGCGGCTCGACGGCGGGGCGCTGCACGCGCTGGTCAACAACGCCGCGATTTCGCCGAAGGGCAAGAACGGCGCGCGCATGGGCTCCATCGACACCGACGTCGATGCCTGGAGCCATGTGTTCCGCGTGAATTTCTTCGCGCCGATCATGATGGCGCGCGGATTGATCGAGGAATTGAAAGCCGCCAAGGGATCGGTGGTCAACGTTACGTCGATCGCCGGCTCGCGCGTGCATCCGTTCGCCGGTGCGGCTTACGCGACGTCGAAAGCAGCGCTTGCATCGCTGACGCGCGAGATGGCCGCCGACTTCGGCCGCGTCGGCGTCCGCGTCAACGCAATTGCTCCAGGCGAAATCGATACATCGATCCTGTCGCCGGGCACCGACAAGATCGTGCATGAGCAGATTCCGATGAACCGCCTCGGCACACCGGATGAAGTCGCGAAGATCATCTACGTGCTGTGCACGGAGACAAGCTCCTACGTGAACGGCGCCGAGATTCACATCAACGGCGGCCAGCACGTGTAAGGACGCGGCGAACGAAAGAGCGGAGCGGAGGCCCCGCCCTCTCGTTCGTGACACGACAATCAGACGACGGTGATCTTGACGTCGAGGTTGTTGCGCGTCGCGTTGGAATACGGGCAGACCTGATGCGCGGTGGCGACCAGCTTCTCCGCGTCGGCACGATCGAGTCCGGGCAGCGCCACGGCCAGCGCGACATCGAGACCGAAGCCGCCCTCCGAGCGCGGGCCGATACCCACGTCAGCCGTGACAGTCGCATCCGCCGGCACCTTCACGCCGATCGTTCCCGAGACCGCCTTCATGGCGCCGATGAAGCAAGCCGAATAGCCGGCTGCGAAAAGCTGCTCGGGATTGTTGCCTGCCCCACCGCCACCGCCGAGTTCCTTCGGGGTCGAAAGGCTGACCTGAAACGTGCCGTCCGTGGTGGAGGCTTTGCCGTCGCGGCCGCCGGTTGCGGTGGCCTGGGTGCGGTAGAGAACTTTCGTGGGCATGCGCTTTCTCCTTGGTGGGCCTCTTTAAGAGGGCTGAAAATCTACCAGCCTTCGGCCGGTCTTGGCCGGGAAGGAATGGGTTATTTATATCGCGCACGATATAATCGTGCAATATATAATTTAGTTGGCAGCCATGCAAAATGCGTTGCGCGATTCAATCGCGCGCGCCTTAAATAGGAGATGATCCAAACCAGGATCGAACCTTGAGGACAGCCATGGCCGCCCGACCGACTGCGGACGATCTGCTGAAGATCGATAATTTCGTCTGCTTCGCCCTGTATTCGGCGGGGCACGCCTTCACGCGGCTTTACAAGCCCCTGCTCGACCCGCTGGGGCTGACCTATCCGCAATACTTGGTCATGGCCGTGCTCTGGGAGAAAAACGACAGAACTGTCGGCGAGATCGGCGAAAAGCTGTTGCTGGAATCGAGCACGCTTACACCGCTGCTCAAGCGGCTGGAAACGGCGGGCATGGTACGCCGGACGCGCGATCGCGACGACGAACGGGTTGTGCGAATCCAATTGACGCCCAAGGGCGCTGATCTGAAGCAGAAGGCAGTCGAGATTCCGCAAGCGATCGGCTGCTCGACCAACATCACCATTCCCGAGGTGATGAAGCTGACCGCCGATATCAAGGCGCTGCGCGAAAAGCTGCTCGCCGCGCAGGCAGCGTAAGTTAACCCGCCTTGCGCTGCCGCGCTGTCGAACGCCCTGCCTTCTTCGCGGCGGGAGCTGGCGCTGCACGGGACGCACGCGCCGGCCGCTGCGCAGGCGCCTTGCCCTTTAGACTCTGCTTTAGCGCATCCATCAGGCTGATGACGTTGTCGGCCTTCGCCGGGCGCTCAACAGACTTGATGGTCTTGCCCGAGGCCTTCTGCTTCACCAGTGCTTTCAGTGCGTTTTCGTATTCGTCCTCGAATTTGGAGGCGTCGAAGTTCGCCGCCTTGCTATCGAGAATGTGCGCAGCCAGTTCAACCATGTCCTTCGAGATTTTCGGTGTCTTGATGTCGGCGAAGAAATCTTCCTCGCTGCGCACCTCATAGGCGTATCGCAGCGTGGTCGCGATCAAACCTTTGCCGAGCGGTTCGATCGCCACAATGCGTTCGCGGTTTGACAACACGACACGCGCCAGCGCCACGCGATCCTGATCCTTCATCGCATCGCGGATCACCGCGAAGGCATCGATGCCGGCATTACCGTCCGGAACCATATAGTAAGGACTGTCCAGATATCTGCGGTCGATCTCGTCGCGCGGAACGAAATTGTCGATATCGATAGTGTGATTGCTTTCGAGCTGGACCGCTTCCAGTTCTTCTTTTTCGATCTGGACGTACTCGCCCTTGCTGACCTCGTAGCCGCGGCCCTTCTGTTCCTTCTCGACCACTTCACCGGTTTCGGAATCGACCATCTGCTGCTTCAGCCGGTTTCCGGTCTCGGTATTGATCATGTGAAAGCGGGTTCGTTCGACCGTGGTCGAGGCGGGATAGAGCGCCACCGGGCAAGTGACCAGCGACAGCTTCAGCGAACCCTTCCAGTACGCACGCGGCAACATCGGCGACCTCCAACTCAAACGCATACCTGCGACGGAGCCTCAACTGAAGTGGCAGGTTTTGGTTCCTGCAGCCCCGCCTGATGGCGCATGATACAATCGTTCTGCGTTTATTGCACCGTTGGGAATGCCTCGCCGTGACCCAAAAGAAACTTAAGGTTTACCGAACAAAACGTGATTTCACCAAAACGGCTGAGCCAAGCGGTCGCACCCCGGTCGCAGCGGCGAAGGCGCGCCGGTTTGTGATTCAGAAGCATGATGCGACACGGCTGCATTATGATCTGCGGCTGGAGTTCGGCGGCGTCTTCAAGTCCTGGGCTGTGACGCGCGGCCCTTCTCTCGACCCGAAAGACAAACGCCTCGCTGTCGAAGTGGAAGATCACCCGCTCGACTATGGCGATTTCGAAGGCACCATTCCCAAGGGCCAGTACGGCGGTGGTACCGTGCAACTGTGGGATCGCGGCTATTGGCTGTCGGACGATCCCGAGCGCGGCTTCAAGAAAGGCGATCTCAAATTCGCACTCGAAGGCGGCAAGCTCCACGGCGAGTGGGTGCTGGTGCGCATGAAGCATGACCGCAACGGCGGCAAGCGCACCAACTGGCTGCTGATCAAACATCGCGACGAATACGCTCGCGAGGGCAAGGCAAACGATATTCTCGACGACGACACGTCTGTCGCATCCGGTCGCAAGATGAGCGAGATCGCCGCCGGCAAAGGCCGCGGCCCAACGCCGTTCATGACGCGCAAATCAACGCGGGCTCAAGCCGATGCGGTGTGGGATTCGAACAAGGGCGTCGCTGCGGAAGCACGCAAGAAAGAACGCTCCAAGACCATCACCACGAAGAGCAAGCCTGCCGCCAAAACCGCAAAGTCAAAAACCACGGTCAAGCGCATCGCGAAGCTCCCCGACTTCGTTGAACCGCAGTTGTGTGCGTCCGTCGAGAAACCGCCCTCGGGCGGCAACTGGGTGCACGAGATCAAGTTCGACGGCTATCGCGTGCAGATGCGGATCGAAAGCGGTGATGTCACACTGAGAACTCGCAAGGGTCTCGACTGGACCGAGAAATTCTCCGCGATTGCAAAGCAGGCCGCGAAACTTCCTTATGCCGTCATTGATGGTGAAGTGGTCGCGCTCGATCACGAAGGCCGTCCGAGTTTCGCCTCGTTGCAGGCGGCGCTGTCCGACGAGAAGACGGACAACCTGATCTTCTTCGCCTTCGATCTTTTGTTCGCGGGGGGCGAGGATTTGCGACCACTTCCGCTATCGGAACGGAAGAAACGGCTCCAGCTTCTGCTCAACGGCAAACGAAAGCGCGATGAGGGAACCATCCGCTACGTGGAGCATTTCGAGTCCAGTGGCAACGCCATCATGGAATCCGCCCGTGCGTTGGCGCTCGAGGGCATCGTGTCGAAAAAACTTACAGCCCCCTATCGTTCGGGACGTTCGGAGAGCTGGACCAAGGCGAAGGTCCGCGCCGGACATGAGGTCGTGATCGGCGGATGGAAAAGCAACGGCGGCAAATTCCGCTCGCTGATGGTCGGCGTGCCGCTCGATGGCCACCTCGCCTATGTCGGTGTGGTCGGCACAGGTTACGGACAGACGACGGTCAAACGGATCATGCCCGAGTTGAAAGCCAAAGCCGCCGCCAAAAACCCGTTCGGCGGCGAGAACGCGCCGAAAAAAACCGCCGACGTCCATTGGCTGAGACCTGAACTTGTCGCTGAAATCGAGTTTGCCGGCTGGACCGGTGACAACATGGTCCGGCAGGCGGCGTTCAAGGGATTGCGCAAGGACAAGTCGGCAAGCCACGTGACCGCCGACAAGCCCGCCAGGACGCATGTGTCGGCGCTGTCCGCGAAGACGAACGGCAAGACTCCCGCCGCACATGGCGCGGCCTCGCGCGGTGGCGACAACACCGTCATGGGCGTCACGATCTCCAATCCCGACAAGGCGATGTGGCCCGATGGCGGCGACGGTGAGCCCGTCACCAAGCTTGATCTCGCTTATTACATGGAGCAGGTCGGCGTCTGGCTGATCACACATATCAAGGGCCGCCCCTGTTCGATCATCCGCGCGCCGGATGGAATCGGCGGCGAGACGTTCTTCCAACGGCATGCCATGGCCGGCATGTCGAAATTGATCGACCTCGTGAAAGTCTCGGGGGATCGCAAACCGTATGTGCAGATCGATCGCGTGGAGGGCCTTGTCGCCGTCGCGCAGATTGGCGGACTGGAGCTGCATCCCTGGAACTGCGCGCCGGGCGAACCCGATGTGCCGGGGCGGCTGGTGTTCGATCTCGACCCCTCGCCTGACGTCGCGTTTTCCGCGGTGGTCGATGCCGCGCGCGAAATGCGCGAGCGATTGACGGATCTTGGGCTGGAGAGTTTTTGCAAGACCACCGGCGGCAAGGGGCTGCACGTGGTCACGCCGCTGAAGGATGCGAAGAAGGACAAGATCGACTGGAAGACGGCCAAGGCGTTCGCGCAGGCTGTCTGTCAGCAAATGGCGGCGGACAGCCCCGAGCACTACCTGCTCAACATGTCGAAGAAGCAGCGCGAGGGAAAAATCTTCCTCGACTATCTCCGCAACGACCGGATGTCGACGGCGGTGGCGCCGCTGTCTCCGCGCGCGCGCGACGGCGCACCGGTGTCGATGCCGATGACATGGGCGCAGGTGCGCAGCGATCTCGATCCGATGAAATATACGTTGCGCACGGTGCCGGCGCTGCTCGCGAAGACAAAGGCTTGGGCGGATTACAACAGCGCCGCCCGACCGATCAAGACTGCGATCGCAAAGCTTGCGAAGTAGCTAGAGCATGATCCCTATAAGTGGGAGCCGCTTTTTTGGAAAATGCCCAGACCTAGAGCCAACGCTTCCACTTGAAGAACATGTAAGGCAGCACGGCCGCGACCAGCATCATGCCCAGCGCCATCGGATAGCCGAACGCCCATTCCAATTCGGGCATCATCTTGAAATTCATGCCGTAAGCGGAAGCGATCAGTGTCGGCGGCATCAACACCACCGCCATCACCGAAAACAGCTTGATGATGTTATTCTGTTCGAGATTGACGACGCCGAGCATGGCGTCGAGCACGAAGGTGATCTTGTTCGACAGATACGAGGCGTGATCGGTCAGCGACGAGACGTCGCGCTGCAGCGTCTTGAACTGGGCTTTCTGCTCCTTGCTCCAGCGCACGTTGTCGGTTTCGACCGTGACGAAGGAAATCAGCCGCCCGATCGACACAAGGCTTTCCCGCACCTTCGAGGTCAGGTCACCCTTCTTGCCGATCGTCAGCAAAATTTGTGAATAGGTGCGGGCATGCCCGCGCTCCGCGGACGGTTCAAAAATCTGCGATGACACGCTGTCCACGTCCGCGCCGGCACGCTCCAGAATATCGGCGCAGCGATCGATCACGGCGTCGAGCAGTTCGAGCAGCAGTTCGTCACCTGTCATGTTAGGCGAGCATGATCGCGCCAGCTTCGCGGCGACCAGCGCGAACGGCCTCGGTTCGTCATAACGTACAGTCACCAGGCGATGGTCGGTCAAAATAAAGGTGACCGGCGTGGTGCGCGGCGCCTGGGAATCGGCCGCGCACATCAGCGTGGCGGTCATGTAGCGCGCACCGTTCTCGACGTAGAGGCGGCTGGAAATTTCGATTTCCTGCATGTCCTCGCGAGTCGGGATTTCGATGCCGACCAGTTTCTCGACCGCCTTGTCCTCGCCAGGGGATGGCGACTTCATGTCGATCCAGATCGCGTTCGGCGGCAGTGCGTCCGCCTCAACGTTATCAAGCTTCTGCAACGCTGATGCAGTGGGAACGAAGACCGACAACATAGGCGACTCCCAGAATATCTTTCGCGAACAACGTGTCGTCTATCTTCTCTCAAAGCGCAATCTCTCCGATTTTCCGCAAGGGCGGCGGCGAGACATACAGATGTCATGAAGGTCAGCACGTCCGGCACCGTCAGATAGGCCGGCACGCGTGGATAGTTCTCTGCCTTCCGTGGAGGCGACCGGCATTGCATCGTCCAACAAGGTTCGCAGGCGAGAACTAGGAATAAAGTCTACGAGACCGGGTATTGACCGGCTGGCAATCGAGAAAATGAAACTCAGCAGCTCGCCGCTTCGTGAGGCTATGGCGATTCGCGTACGGTTTGAAAATCGCGCTCCAGCGCGGCTGCTGGGAGGCGTCCTGCTGGCCGAAATGCGCGTTCTTGCCACGCATTTGAGCACGCTCTGGCTTATTCGCCCCCGGTCCTGAGGCTCAAATGCCACAGGTGACGTGCTGCATAGCAAAACCGATGCGGAATCGCTGGAAAAACGGCCGGTTTCAGCGCAAATAAGGGGTAACGAAATCGGAAGCATCTTCCGGCTAAATCTAGGTGTGAAGACACGCCAGCGCCCATTGGAACTTCGGAATGTCCTCGTTCGGCTCAAAAATTATCGTTCTCCTCGCAGGTCTTGCGCTCGCCGGCTGCATGCAGGCGACCTCGGCCACTTTCGAGAAATCATCGGATGCCAATCTCAAGCCGCGCGACAAAGAGCTTCTCGCGAAGGCGAAGTACGAGAAGGTTGAGGTTCCGCAGCCGTTCCGGCGCGCGATCGTGAACTATCATCGCAAGGAAACGCCGGGCTCCATCGTCGTGGATTCCGACAATCATTATCTTTACTACGTCCTCGAGGGTGGCAAGGCGATCCGCTACGGCATCACCGTTGGCGAGGAAGCGCTTGCGTTCTCCGGCATCGCCCGCGTCGGCAACATGCAGGAATGGCCGAAGTGGACCCCGACCGCGGACATTCACAAGCGCATCGAAGGCCTGCCGCAGTCCGTGCCCGGCGGTCCTGACAATCCGCTCGGCGCGCGCGCGCTCTACCTCTATCAAGGCAACAAGGACACGCTGTTCCGCATTCACGGCACCAACCAGCCGGAATATATCGGCGCGTCGATCTCCTCGGGCTGCATCCGCATGACCAACGAGGACGTCATCGATCTCTACAGCCGCGCGAAACAAGGCAGCGTGGTGGTTGTGCTTGAACCCAAGCAGGGCGACTCCCCGTTCAATTCGAAGATGGCGTTGCAGGGCGCAAGCGGCGGCACGGGTCCGTTCTGAACGCTTCGCTTTCCTTCATCTGATCAAAAGCGCCGGCCGGTCCGGCGCTTTTTCATTTCGGGCTGGTCTGACGCGAGAGCGCACGGCGCGGCTTGGCGGACGGTGCAGGCTTGTCGCCCGCGCCGCCTGAAGCCGCCTGTGGCATATTCTCGGAAGATTGCTCGGACATTGCACCCTCCTGCTCGCTGGCGCGCGGCGGAGCCTCCTGCGGCCTCTCCGCCGGCATTAAGGGAGCAACAGCCGGCAGCGGATCGTACACGCCCCACTGGCAGAGCTTGTAGCCGTTGCGCCGCTGGGCGAGATCGAGATGGATATGGTCCTCGTGGTACCAGTCCGAGCCTGGCCCAAGCACGGTGGTAAATCGGGTACAGACCGACGCCAACACCTTCTCACGGATGTCCCGCGACACGGTGCGGTCGGTCAGCGACAGCGCATTGCCATTGGCGAACTTCAGACCGCGCAAGTCGAGCGCGTTAGCAAGCCCGTGTTCGGAAAGTTTGGCATTCTTGACCCGATTGCGGCCACGGCATTCGAATGAATCGAAGTTATCGAGCTCGCTGATCGTGGTGCCCAGCGTCGCTGCCAGTGGCGCCATGTCGGCGCGGACCCAGTCGGCGACCGCGGCAGCCATCGTACAGCGCAGGATCGCGGCAGGCTTCACCGCCACCCGCTGGGTCGGCGACAGCACGATCGCCTCCAGCCGGACGAGATCCTCGCCGCCGCATCCGCCCGGGCCCTTAATGGCCGGGATCGAGGGCGCGATGGCGATGCTTTCGGTCAGCGCCAGCCTGCATGCCGAAAGTTCAGGCGGTTTGGCCTCTTCGGGCTGCTGCGTGGGCTCTGCCTGATCAGTTGCACGCCCCTGTACGCCTTCGGCTGCCGGCGCTTCGGCAGGGCGCGGCCGCGGCAGCGGCACATTTGCGCTTGCCTCCATCAAAACGGCGAAGGTAAGGACCAGCGCAACCGCCATGGTGACGGGCAGCGGTGGCCGGCGGGTGGCATGCCAGCCAGAAGGCCATTTGCGGCCCGCGTTGTCCGCGCTAAAGTTCATTCAGGTCCCTTCGGGGAGCGCCCAATCACCAAACAAAAGACTGCCTTCAGGAGGAGATACCGGATGCTTGGATTGATGCAAAATTGGCCCTTGTTGTGTCATCGGATTATCGATCACGCAGCGGCCATTCACGGCAAGCAGGAAGTCGTGACGCGATCGGTCGAAGGACCCATCCACCGCACCAACTATGCCGAAATCCGCGCGCGCGCGCTGAAGGTCGGCCAGCAGCTCGACAAGCATGGCATCAAGATCGGCGATCGCGTCGCCACCATCGCGTGGAATACCTGGCGTCATCTCGAAGCATGGTACGGCATCATGGGCATCGGCGCCATTTGCCATACCGTGAACCCGCGGCTGTTCCCGGACCAGATCGTCTGGATCGTCAATCATGCGCAAGACCGCATCATGATGACGGACCTCACCTTCGTTCCGCTGCTGGAAAAGATCGCCGACAAGATGCCGTCCGTCGAACGCTTCATCGTGTTCACCGACAAGGCTCACATGCCGCAGACCACGCTGAAGAACGCGATCTCCTATGAGGAATGGATCGCGGAAGTCGACGGCAACTTCCAGTGGAAGGAGTTCGACGAGAACACCGCCGCTGCAATGTGCTACACGTCAGGCACCACTGGTGATCCGAAGGGCGTGCTCTATTCGCACCGCTCGAACGTTCTCCACGCGCTGATGGCCAACAACACCGACGCGCTCGGCACCCGTGCGAGCGACACCATGTTGCCGGTGGTGCCGCTGTTCCACGCCAACAGCTGGGGCATCGCGTTCTCGGCGCCGACCATGGGCACCAAGCTCGTGATGCCGGGCGCCAAGCTCGACGGCGCATCGGTCTACGAACTGCTTTCCACAGAGAGGGTGACCTATACCGCCGGCGTGCCGACGGTTTGGCTGATGCTGCTGCAGTACATGGCCGCGGAAAAGAAGACGCTGCCCGACCTCAAGGTCCTGATCTGCGGCGGTTCGGCAATGCCACGTTCGATGATCAAGGCCTTTGTCGATCAGGGCGTCGAGGTTCGCCATGCCTGGGGTATGACGGAGATGAGCCCGATCGGCACCGTCGGCGCGCTCAAGCCACCCTTCGAAAATCTGACCGGCGACCCGCGTCTCGATATCCTGCAGACGCAGGGTTATCCGCCGTTCGGCGTGCAGATGAAGATCACCGACGACAACGGCAAGGATCTGCCGTGGGACGGCAAGACCTTTGGCCGCCTCAAGGTGAGCGGACCGTCGATCTCGAAAGCCTATTACCGCGTCGAGACCAACATCCTCGACGACAAGGGCTTCTTCGATACCGGCGACGTCGCAACCATCGACGCCGACGCCTACATGCGGATCACCGACCGCTCAAAGGACGTGATCAAGTCGGGCGGCGAATGGATTTCGTCGATCGACCTCGAGAACCTCGCGGTCGGCCATCCGAAGGTGCTGGAAGCTGCGGTCATCGGCGTCCATCATCCGAAGTGGGACGAGCGGCCGCTGCTCATCGTGCAGCTCAAGCCCGAGCAGAAGGCGAGCCGTGACGAGATCCTGCAGTACATGGACGGCAAGATCGCAAAGTGGTGGATGCCGGATGACGTCCAGTTCGTGGACGCCATTCCGCACACCGCCACAGGCAAGATCCTGAAGACCGCTCTCCGGGATCAATTCAAGAACTACCAGTTCCCGACCGCAGCCGCCTGAGGTTGTTGATCCGGTTTGACGTGATGCCCGGCCTCGTGCCGGGCATTTTCGTGCCTGATTTCCAAACCTGCTTCCCACCGGCCCTGGAAATGCGCTAGGTCACCGGCGCGCCCCTTTCAGATCGGCGCAGGGAATGGATTCGAGGCATGGCCCGCCGAATTGCCGCCGCATACCAGATGGAGCCGATCTCCGCTCTCGCGTCGTGGTCGCGGCGCCTTGCGGTGTTTTCGCTGGTCGCATCGATCGTGGCGGTCGTCATCGTCCGGTTCGGATTTCTCGACTTCAAACCGGCGCTGACGACGTTCTTCGGCGCGCTCGCTTGTGCCGGTCTCTCAATCCTGGTCGGCCTCGCGGCGTTTGCGGCTATCTGGCAGAACGGCTCGCGCGGCATGAGCCGCATCCTGCTGGCTTTCCTGATCGACGCTGCGATCCTCGCCTACCCGGCCTACCTCGCCTTTCAGTTCCGCACGCTGCCGGCGATTCACGACATCACCACCGACCCGATTGATCCTCCACGCTTCGAGGCGCTGGCGCGGCTGCGCGCCGGCGACGGCGCAAACCCGGCCGTCTACGCGGGTCTCTATTCCGCCGAACAGCAGCGTATCGCCTACCCCGACGTCGAACCGATCAATATCGACGTGCCCGTGCTGAAAGCCTACGAGATGGCGCTCCGTCAGGTGAACCGGCACAAGTGGCTGGTGATCGACGAACGCCCGCCACAGCCGCCCCAACGGGTCGGCCGCATCGAGGCGGTGGCGCGAACACCGATCATGGGTTTCCGCGAAGACGTCGCGATCCGCATCATGCCCGACGGCGACGGCGCGCGTGTCGACCTTCGCTCATCCTCTCGCTATTTCGAGCATGACCTCGGCTCCAACGCCGCACGCATCATCAAGTTCGCGGAAGAACTGAATGACGCCGTGGATACCGCGCAGCCGGTGAAGAAGCTCATCACGCCAGCCAAGCCTCAGGCCAAGGGCGCGACCAAGCGATAGATACCCTCAATGGTCGGGTCGCCATCGGTCGCCACCACGTCGCGCGCAACCAGATCTTCAAGATGCGCCAGCACGGAATAACCGGCAGCGCCCATCAGCCGGGGATCGATACCGATATAGCTCGCACGCACGATGGTCGGGATATCGGCCTCGCCCTTCGCCAGCCGGTGCAGGATCGACGCCTCGCGCGCCTTGCGGTGGCGAATGAGAAACTTGACGAAACGCACGGCATCCGGAATTTCCGGGCCGTGGCCGGAGAAATAGAGTTGCTCGTCGCGAAGCGCCAGCCTCTCGAGCGAGGCCATGTAATCGACCATCGATCCATCGGGCGGCGCAACGATCGACGTCGACCAGCCCATCACGTGATCGCCGACGAACATCAGCTTCCGTTCGGGCCAGGCAAAGGCGATGTGGTTGGCGGTGTGTCCTGGCGTTGCGATAACTTCCAGCCGCCAGCCATCCCCCTCCACGACATCGCCATCCTTGAGGATGCGATCCGGACGGAAATTCCAGTCGCCACCGGACTCGGTGGCGCGGGTTTCACTGACATAGGCCGGGCGCGAAGCGCGATGCTGCCCTTCGGCGTACACTGTTGCACCGGTCGCGGCCTTGATGCGGGCGACGCCGGGTGAGTGATCGTTGTGGGTGTGCGTCACGAGGATATGCGTAACGGTCTCGCCGCGCACCGCGTCGAGCAACGCCTGCGTATGAGCCTCATCGACCGGACCGGGATCGATAATCGCGACATTCCCCTTGCCGACGATATAGCTCACCGTTCCGGTAAACGTGAACGGGCTGGGGTTGTTGCACAACACGCGCCGTACGCCGGGGACCACTTCGTCCACGACACCGGGCGCGAGCGGAAAATCCCGGTTGAACGGAATATCGTCGTTATCGCTCAAGCTTGCACCTCACGCGATCAGGCGTTCTTAAGAAAACGCCTGAATGCCGGTGATGGCGCGGCCGAGAATGAGGGCGTGGACGTCGTGGGTGCCCTCATAGGTGTTCACGGTCTCCAGGTTCTGCGCGTGACGCATCACGTGGTATTCGCTGGAGATGCCGTTGCCGCCGTGCATGTCGCGGGCCATGCGCGCGATGTCCAGCGCCTTGCCGCAGTTGTTGCGCTTCATGATCGAAATCATTTCGGGGGCCATCCTGCCGTCGTCCATCAGGCGGCCGAGCCGCAGCGAACCCTGCAGGCCGAGTGCGATCTCTGTTTCCATGTCGGCGAGCTTCTTCTGCACGAGCTGGGTCGCGGCCAGCGGACGGTTGAACTGCTTGCGGTCGAGCGTGTACTGCCGCGCGCGGGCGAAGCAGTCTTCCGCCGCACCCATCGCGCCCCATGAAATGCCGTAGCGGGCGCGGTTGAGGCAGCCGAAAGGCCCCGCGAGACCCGAGACGTTCGGCAGCAGCGCGCTTTCCGGAACCACGACGCCGTCCATCACGATTTCGCCGGTGATCGAGGCGCGCAACGAGAGCTTGCCGCCAATTTTGGGCGCGGACAGGCCCTTCATGCCCTTCTCGAGAATGAAGCCGCGGACCTTGTTGTCGTGCGCGGCGGACTTCGCCCACACCACGAACACGTCAGCGATCGGCGCGTTGGAAATCCACATCTTCGAGCCGGTCAGGCGATAGCCGTCGGCGACCTTCTCGGCGCGGGTCTTCATGCCGTCGGGATCCGAGCCGGCATCGGGCTCGGTCAGGCCGAAGCAGCCGACCCACTCGCCGGTGGCGAGCTTGGGCAGATACTTCTTGCGCTGGCTCTCGTCGCCGTAGGCATAGATCGGATACATCACCAGCGACGACTGCACGCTGTTCATCGAACGGTAGCCGGAATCGACCCGCTCGATCTCGCGCGCCACCAGGCCATAGGCGACATAGCTTGCGTTGGCGCAGCCGTATTCTTCCGGCAGCGTCACGCCGATCAGGCCGAGCTCGCCCATCTCGTTGAAGATTTCGCGATCGGTCTTCTCTTCGAGATAGGCCTGCGTCACCCGCGGCAGCAGCTTGTCCTGAGCGTAGGCGCGCGCCGTGTCGCGGATCATCCGCTCGTCCTCGGTCAACTGATCGTCGAGCAGGAACGGATCGTCCCACTGGAATGTCGCCTTGGCTGGCTTGTCCTTGGTCTGCGGACGGGCACTCATGATAGTATCCTTTCAGCTTACATCTGCTGTTGAGAAATCACGATAAATCGTCGGCGTCAGGTTGCAAGCGCAAAACCAGTTCCGCGCGCGCGTGACGATCAGCCTTCAAACGGCTCGTTGGCGACGATTTCGATGCCAAATCCCGAGAGGCCTTTGTAATCGTGCGTCGATGACGTGAGATGCCGGATCGATGTCACGCCGAGATCGCGCAGAATTTGCGCGCCGACGCCGACTTCGCGCCATTGCCGATGGCGATCCGCTTCCGCCGAGTGATCTTCGGGAATCGGCGCTACCGGCACGCCGGCGGCGCCGTCGCGCAGATAGACCAGCACACCGCTGCCGTTTTTCTTGAAATGTTCGAGCGCGGCGAGAACGCGGCCCGACCCAAAGAAGATATCCTTGACGATGTTCGGCTTGTGGAAACGCGCCAGCACGTTCTGGCCATTGCCGACGCCCTTGTAGACGAACGCGACGTGATAGATCGGATCGAACGGCGAGCGATAGGCATAGCCGTCGAGTTGACCGATCGGGCTGTCGACGGTGAAGGTCGAGACCCGCTCGATCAGCTTCTCTCGCGCCTGACGGTACGAGATCATGTCAGCGATGGTGACATGCTTGAGGTTGTGCTGGGCCGCGAACTTCACGACCTGCTCGCCCTTCATCACCGTACCGTCGTCGTTCATCAGTTCGCTGATGACGCCGACCGGCGGCAAGTCGCACAGCTTGCAGAGGTCGACCGCGGCTTCGGTATGACCCGCGCGCAGCAGCACGCCGCCATCGCGCGCGATCAGCGGAAAGATATGACCGGGGCGCGCGAAGTCGCTGGCGCCTGCATTGGGATTGGCCAGCGCGCGGCAACAGACGGTGCGCTCCTCGGCCGAAATGCCGGTGGTCATGCCGGGCTTGTAGTCGATCGACACTGTGAAGGCAGTGGTGTGGTTGGAGTCGTTATGGGCGACCATCGGATCGAGCCGCAGGCGGCGAGCGTTATCCGCGGTGATCGGGGCGCAAACGATGCCTGAGGTGTGGCGGATGATGAAGGCCATCTTCTCCGCAGTACAAAGCGTGGCGGCGACGATCAGATCGCCCTCACCTTCGCGGTCGTCATCGTCGGTGACCACGACGATTTCGCCCGCTGCGAACGCCTTCAGAACTTCGGGGATTGGATGGGCCATAACGTGCTCGCTCTCAAAAGGGTGCTGATCGTATGGCGCAGGGCGCGGGCGCGCGCAACTGTCCCGTCCACATGGCCGTCATCCGCCGGCGTCTGACTGCATGAATTGAGAGATATGCCCCTGCCAAATCAGAGCAAGGGTCTGAAGCGCGTGCAAGAAGCCAGATTTCGCAGTTTTAAACGGGAAGCTTTCGCATGGCGAAACACGCACCGACAGCCCGGTCTCAGGGCAGGACTTCCCGGCGTTCGGCCAAAAGGCTGTCCATCTCGGCGCGCTTCTCTTGCAGCAGGCCCTGGTCCGCAGCGTCGATGACCTTGTAAAGTTCCTCCGCGTCCGTGATGCGGGTCACCGTCACATAATCCGCGCCGGCGGCGTAAATATCCGCCACATCGACCAGCAAATCCGCCGTCGATATGATTTTCGCGTCCGGATTCATCGAACGGACATGGCGGACCAGCTTTTCGTTGTTGGCGCCCTTCAGCAGCGAATCCGGCACGCTGAGAATGATGATCTCGGCGTTGCCGACACCGGCATGCAGCAAGGTGTCGATATTGCTGATGTCGCCATAGATGACGTGAATGCCGCGCGCGGTCAGTGTGCGAAACACATTCGGATTGAAGTCGACCACGCTGATCTGATCGAGCAGGGATTTGTTCTGCCGTTCGATCTCGCTGACCAGCGCGCTCGCCGCACGAAAAAAGCCGAGAATGACGATGCGTCTGGCTGCGCCGTGGCCTCCCTCGTGATCCTCATCGGCAGCTTGTGTCTGGTCGAGATCGCGAAACCCTATTCGCTTCATCGCTCCGATGGCCCATCGGGTAATCGGGTCGCTGCGCATGATCACAAAGGTCGACAGAACTGCGAGGATCACGAACGCGAATGACGCCGCGTTGGATGTCTCCTGCGTGATGTGCCCGGCGAGGATGCCGGTCTGAATCACGACCAGCGAGAATTCGCTGATCTGCGAGAGGTTCAACGCCGGCAACAGGCTGGCGCGAAGCCCCTGCTTCATGAAGTAGAGCGGCAGGAACGTCGTCACCGCCCGGCTGATCACCGTAAACGCCGCGATAACGAGAGCCAACCCGATCGTCGACGAACTCGGGATCGGGATCGTCATGCCGAGGGCCACGAAAAACAGCGTAATGAAGAAGTCCCGCAGCGTGGTGACTTTAGCCGTGACGTCGAGCGCGTAAGGGAATGTCGAGAGTGACACGCCCGCCACGAGCGACCCCATCTCCCGCGACAGATGAAGTCGCTCGGCGATTTCACCGATCAGGAAGCACCAGGCCAGCGCCCCGAGCATGACGAGTTCCGGGCTCCGCGCGATCTGGTGAAATATCCTGGGCAGCACAAAGCGGCTGAGGATCATCGCCGTCGCAACCAGCAGGCCGACCCGGCCGATCGACATCAGGACGATGCTGATCTGGAGGTCACCGAGGCTCGGCTGAACCGCAAGGAACAAGATCGCGAAGATGTCCTGAATAACCAGAACGCCGAGCGTGATGCGCCCCGGCAGCGTATCGAGCTCACGCTTTTCGTAGAGAACCTTGACGATGATGACCGTGCTCGAGAGAGCGCAGGCAACCGTCAGATACAGCGCATCGAACTTGCCGCCCCCCAGCGACAGACCGATGGCAAGGAAGAACGCGAGACCGAGCACGCAGGCGCCGATCAATTGCCCGCCGGCGGCGAACAGGATCACGCGGCCCGCCCGGATGATCTTTTTCAGATCGATCTCCAGCCCGATCATGAACAGCATGAAGATCAGGCCAAGCTCGGAAATCGTGCGGATCGATTCCTCGGACTTCACCCAGCCCATGCCGAACGGGCCGATGATGAAGCCACCGACCAGATAGGCGAGGATCAGAGGTTGCCGGAAAAAATGCGCGGCTAGGCCAAGCACCCAGGCAAACAGGATCGAAAAGGTAATATCGCGAATAAGTTCGTGCATGCCCCTCGGCCGGCTCGGCAGCGTCAAAAATGCCTGAATCAAGCCTGTGTATAAGGACCAAAGACCGCCATGAAAGCAATATCCATGGCGCATTTTACGCGATCCGGGTTCTCGGCTGCGAGCAGTTTGCCGCAGCTTTCACCTCTGGCCTTGAATTTGAACATGTTGGCGGCCGAGAGTGCAGAGGGTGCCGCATGATTGTGCGACAAGTCAGCGCGGAACGCTGCCCGATGGTGACCGCGAAGTGACAATCATTAAAAACACGCTCACCCGAATCGCTCCGTGGGTTGAATAACGACTCCGCCTGTATAGGTTTCGCGCGGGGACTGGAGCACGACAAGGTTGGTCATGAATTCAAAATTGAATCTCATTTTGGTGCTGGTGTTTTTGAGCGGTTTGAGCGCCGCCAATGCCGACGAAGGATCCCCTCTTGGCCTTTGGCTCACGGAGAAGGGCGACGCCCGAATCCAGGTCACCCAGTGCGGGCGCGCGCTCTGTGGCAAGGTCGCCTGGCTGCGCGAGGCGATCGACCCGGCAACCGGCAGACCGCAGACCGACGACAAGAATCCAGATCCCACGCTGGCGTCGCGTCCCATGATCGGCGTGCAGCTTTTTCTCGGCATGGTCCCGAGCGGTCCCGGCACCTGGGCGGGCCACATCTACAATGGCGATGACGGCAAGGTGTACGACAGCAAGGTTTTGCTGACGGGGCCAAGAACTCTGCGCATCGAAGGATGCGTCGGCGCGATTTGCGGCGGTGAAAACTGGACCCGGGTCAGCGGCCGCTGAGGCGAGTCCCGTCACAACCGGCAGCGGATCCTGGCGGCGCGAAAGGGAAAATAGCTGGATTTTCGGGGAGTTATGGTCGGAGTGGCAGGATTTGAACCTGCGACCCCTGCGTCCCGAACGCAGTGCTCTACCGGGCTGAGCCACACTCCGACATGGGCGCCGGTATAGCGTCGGCTCTCGCAGACCGCAAGAAGCTGTATAAGGGGGCAAACCCCTCCAGAAACGCCACCCATGGCGCGGCTCATGCGATGAAACTCGGTCTGAATACGGCAATGATCCCGGCGGACGGATCAGCGGGCACCGCCGCGCGCTGCCTCGAGGGCGGCGGACTTGTCGCGTTCCCGACCGAGACGGTCTACGGCCTCGGCGCCGACGCCACCAACGCCCGCGCGGTCGCCCGGCTTTACGAGGCGAAGGGCCGGCCATCCTTCAATCCCCTGATCGCCCATGTCAGCGATTTGACCGCCGCACGGCAGATCGCCCGTTTCGACGACAAAAGCCTCCGACTCGCGGAAGCATTCTGGCCGGGGCCACTGACGCTGGTCTTGCCTAAGGCCTCCGGCTGCCCGGTTTCGGATCTTGCCACCGCCGGACTTGAGACCATCGCCGTGCGCATTCCGGCCCATCCGGCAGCACGCGACATTCTGCGTGCCTTCGGAAAACCGGTGGTTGCGCCATCGGCGAACATCTCCGGGCACGTCTCGCCCACGACGGCGGCGCACGTCTTAGGCGATCTCGCCGGGCGCATCGATCTGATCGTGGACGGCGGACCGGTGTCGGTCGGTGTCGAATCCACCATCGTCGGCTGTTTTGAAACGCCCCTGCTGCTGCGTCCCGGCGGGCTTCCCCGCGAGGACATCGAGCGGGTGTTGGGCGAGAAGCTCGCGCGAATGCCGGAAGAAGCCGGCACGACGGACGCGCAACCGCTCTCGCCGGGCATGCTGGCCTCGCATTATGCGCCGCGCACGCCGGTTCGGCTCAATGCACAGCAACTGGAGCCCGGCGAAGCGCTGCTGGCGTTCGGGCCGCACATCATCCCCGGCTCCGAGCGGGCCAGCGTCATGAATTTGTCGGAAGCCGGCGATCTGGTGGAAGCGGCTGCGAATCTTTTCAGCTATCTTCGCGAACTCGACGCGGGCGGTTCTCGCGCCATCGCGGTAATGCCGGTTCCGCATGACGGCCTCGGCGAAGCCATCAACGATCGGTTGCAACGCGCCGCCGTTCCGCGAAGCTGATCGCGTCAGGATTCTCGGCAAGAAGCAAAGAAAAGAACATGAATATCGTGCAGCCACCGCCGTCCGTTCTCTCGCCTGAGTTGCTGGCCCGCTTCGCGGCGATTGTTGGCGATAAATACGCGGTGACCGATCCGCACGAAGCTGCCCCCTACCTCACCGAGGAACGCGGCCTGTTTCAGGGCCACTCGCCGCTCGTGCTCCGGCCCGGCTCGACGGCAGAGGTTGCGGCAATCTGCAAGCTCGCGACCGAGACGAAAACCGCATTGGTGCCGCAGGGCGGCAACACCGGGCTGGTCGGCGGACAAACGCCGCACAACGGCGAAGTCGTGGTCTCGACGCGACGGCTCGACAAGATTCGCGCAGTCGACACTCAATCCAACGCCATGACCGTCGAGGCCGGCGTGATTCTCGCCAACGCGCAGCAGCGCGCCACGGATGCAGACCGGCTGTTTCCGCTGTCGCTGGGCGCGGAAGGCAGTTGCACCATCGGCGGCAATCTCTCAACCAACGCCGGCGGCATCGCCGCGCTGGCCTACGGCGTGGCGCGCGATCTCGTACTTGGGCTTGAAGTCGTACTCGCAGACGGGCGCATCATGCACGGCCTGTCCAGCCTGAAGAAGGACAACACCGGCTACGATCTGCGCGATCTCTTCATCGGCGCGGAAGGCACGCTCGGCTTCATCACTGCGGCGACGCTGAAGATGTTCCCGAAGCCGCACTCGGTCGAAACCGCATTCGCCGCCATCGTCTCCCCCGCCGATGCGCTCACGCTGCTGGACATCTCCCGCAACATCGCGGCGGGAAGCCTGACCAGTTTCGAATTGATCCCGCAGATCGCCATCGATTTCGTGGTCAAGCACGGCCCGTCCATTCGCGCGCCATTGGCCGGACAGCATCCATGGTATGTGCTGATGGAAATCTCCTCGCCGCGCGACGACGCCCGCGACACCATCGAAGCGATCCTGACCAAGGGCATGGAAGACGGCATCGTCAACGATGCTGTAATTGCCACCAATCTCGATCAGCGCGCGGCATTCTGGAAGCTGCGCGAGGTGATTTCCCCGGCACAGAAGCCTGAGGGCGGATCGATCAAGCACGACGTTTCCGTGCCGGTCGCCGCTGTTCCTGATTTTCTGCGCGAGGCTGATGCGGCGGTGCTGAAACTGATCCCCGGCGCGCGTCCGTTCGCGTTCGGTCACCTCGGCGACGGCAACATCCACTACAACGTCAGCCAGCCAATCGGCGCAGACACAGCAGCGTATCTGGCACGGTGGCACGACATGAACGACGCGGTGCACGCCGTCGTTGCAAAGCTCGGCGGATCGATTTCCGCCGAGCACGGCATCGGCGTGCTGAAGCGCGATGAGCTTCCGCACGTGAAGGACCCGGTCGCGCTCGACATCATGCGGTCGATCAAGAACCTGCTCGATCCGCACAACATCATGAATCCGGGCAAGGTGCTGTGACCGATACACCGGCTTCCAAAACCAATCTGGCGGTCGCGGCGGCGGAAGACGCCGACATTCCTTCCATTGTCGCGTTATGGGAGCGTTGCGAACTGACACGCCCGTGGAATGATCCGTCCGCCGATATTGCGCGTGCGCGGCAAGGCCCGGCGTCGGCAGTACTGGTCGGCCGCGACGGAAACACCATTGTCGCAACCGTCATGGTCGGACACGATGGTCATCGCGGCTGGGTCTACTACGTCGCCGTGAATCCCGATCAGCACAAAAAGGGATACGGACGCGCGATTATGGCGGCAGCCGAAGACTGGTTGCGCGAACGCAGCATCGAGAAGCTCCAATTGCTCGTGCGCGCCGACAACACCCGCGTGCAGGCGTTTTACGAGACGCTCGATTACGATCAGCAGGAACGCGTCATCTACGCAAAGTGGCTCGATGGCCGCCCGATGACGCCGTGAGATTGCAGCATCGCGCCTAGAACGAGCCTCTCCTAAAACAAAGAGCCCTGCCCGTTGTCCTCGGGCGCAGAGACCTTGGTCTTTCTTTGCGACTCCTTGGGTTGCTTGCGGCTCGCAGCCTCGGCGATGGCGATGTCCTCTTCGCTGCACGGCAAAATGAGATCCGAACTGTCGTTGGCCACGCGATTGACCGCCGTCGAAACCTCGTGCCAGACGAACGTCCCCCTCGGCGGTGCGACCAGCATGCTCATCGCATCTTCCGCCTCGGTCATGCTGCCGTCGAGCCAGCGATCGAAGTCCGGCGGATCGATCGTCACCGGAACGCGGTCATGCAGCGCGGCCATTTCCGGGCTCGCCGCTGCGGTGACAATGGCGACGGTATCGACCTCCTCGCCGTTCGGCCCCACCCATGTTTCGGCAACACCGGCAAAGGCGACCGGCTCGCCGTCGCGGCGGCGAATGAAAAACGGACGCTTGCGCGCGGGCGTCGCCTGCCACTCGTAATATCCGTCCGCCGGAAGTAGACACCGCCGCCGTCTGATGGCGTTGCGGAACGAGGGTTTTTCCAGAACGGTTTCGGCACGCGCATTGATGACGAGCGCGAACGTGCGGGGGTCCTTCACCCATGACGGCAGGAAACCCCAGCGCATCAACTGAAAATGACGCATGCCATTTTCGAGCATGACCACCGGCACCGGCTGGGTCGGAGCAACGTTATACCGCGGCGGATAATTGGGCTGCTCGGAATAGCCGAACAGACGCCGAAGCGCTTCAGGACTAGATGCAATTACGTATCGCCCGCACATAAAAAGACTCGAAATACGTCATCTGCGGTGGAAAATGACACATAAGTAAAACTTGTTCAGCCACCTTTAACTTCAGATGCTCAAACATCCACCACGATGTCGAATTCAGCCCTGCAAGAAATGCCCCCCACCGACGATGCGGCCGCACGCGCCCAGCGCCTGCTTGAGGCCAACATCAATCCCCGCACCGGGCTGGCGACCGATTACCTGAATCATTTCAACGAGGCGATCATGCTTCTCGAAATGGTCCCCGACATCCCCGAATGCATCGACGACTTCCTCGGCTGGAAGCCCATGAGCTATCGCGAGCATTTCGCGGCCTCGAATTTCAAGGCCCGGGACCTCGCCATCAGCGCCTATGATTCGAGCGACCCAGCCCTTCGTACCGAGTTCGACAACATCACCACGACGATGACCTCGATCCTGACCTCGGTGGGCGCGGCCATGCGCCAGGCCCGGCATACCGAGACCCGCACCATCCTTGCCGAGCAGGCCGCGGGCTGGGTCAAGCCGCTGGTCACGCTGGCGGGCGCCATGATCAACGGCGGCAGCAGTGATGCCGACGACGTCGACCAGATCATGAACCGCTGACCGTGGCACACCTCTCGCATACCGGCCCCCGTCTCGCCGTCAGCGCCGGCATTTTCCGCGACGGCAAGATCCTGCTGGTGCGCCGCGCCCGCGAACCGGCCAAGGGCGTCTACACCTTCCCCGGCGGCCGGGTGGAATTCGGCGAAAGCCTGACCGAGGCGCTGACCCGCGAAATCCGCGAGGAAACCGGCCTCGTGATCGAGATCGTGGGCCTCGTCGGCTACCGCGAAGCGCTGCCCGCCCGGACCGGCGGCCACGGCCATTTCGTCATCCTGCCGTTCGCCGCCCGCTGGGTCGCCAACGAGGTCGCGCTCAATGACGAACTGGACGACGCCCGCTGGCTTTCGCCCTCCACCGCGGTGGACGGCCTGCGGGTCACCCAGGGTCTGGACGAGACCATCCGGACCGCCGCCGCCATGATGGGCCTGTAATAGAGGCCTTTGCCTTGCTTCCGGCCCGTTGAACGGGCATATGCGGCCTTCATGTTGAAGCGGATTTTCGCGATTTTCCTCTTAATGGCAGTGGCTGGTCCGGTTCCGGGCCGGGCGCAGGACGCGGCTGCGCCGTTCGACGGCGACCTGCAGAGGCTCGCTGAAATCCTCGGCACGCTGCATTACCTGCGCGGAATCTGCGGCACCAATGAAGGCCAGAAGTGGCGCGCCGAGATGCAGGCGCTGGTCGATGCCGAGACGCCCTCCGGCGAGCGTCGCAACCGCATGATCGCGAGCTTCAACCGTGGCTATAACGGGTTCCAGCAGACCTACCGCTCCTGCACCCCGGCCGCGAACGTCGCGATTCGCCGCTATCTCGAAGAAGGCTCGAAAATCTCGCGAGACCTGACCGCGCGTTACGCCAACTGACATTTTCCGGTGGATGACGTTTTGGCGCTGGCGCGAAAATGCAGGAAATAACGGGATAACTTGCGTTCGCGCCGTTAACCTTTCCTAAAGAACCGGCTCGCGGGCCGCGCCCTGCATGCTATTCCTTGTGCAGTTTCAACCGTGCAGTCCGCCGGACGCGTTCCACAGGCAAGTTGATTTCATGTCGCATTCCTACCCTTGGACGGCTCACGGCCTTTCGCCCGATCAGGATCAGAAGCGGGCTGCGCTGAATTATCTCAACGAAGCATGGGCGGAAGCGCGTCACGACGGCGTCGACGGCGATTGCCTGGCGCAAGCGAGCCTGTTCGCCGCGTTTGCCGAACTCGTCAGCACCTATGGCGAAGACGCGGTGGCCAAGTTCGTCGAGGGCCTCGCCGGCCGCATCCGCAGCGGCGAATTCTCGGTGGTGGAATTCCGGCAGTAAATCATGAGCCGTCATCCTGAGGTGCGAGCCGCGTTAGCGGCAAGCCTCGAAGGATGCGCGGCATGTGTTGGTGTCATCCTTCGAGGCTCGCAAGCGCTCGCACCTCAGGATGACGCATCGCGTGTGTTGAGACGGCACGCGTGATCCCTCCCCGGTCGTCCCGGCGAAGGCCGGGACCCATACTCCCTGAGCTATCGATGTTGTCGCGAGTGCGGGACAATTCTTTTCGTCGTCATCATAATGTTTAGTGGTTATGGGTCCCCGCCTGCGCGGGGGCGACATCGTAAGTGTGGCTTGGTTGCGCTTTGCATCTCGTCCTCGATTCAATTTTCAAACAGCCACGCGCATTCGCCCTCGCGCATCGCGCGAGGTGAGCTTTCGTCTTGCCCCTTGAAAAGATGAGGGGCATGGAGCGCCGCGAGGCGCACCTTGGTATCGTTTCGCTTCCGGCACCGCTTGCGAGGCGATGATGTGTCCGAAAGCGCATCGCCTCACGGCGCTCCACTGCGGCGATTTTGGGCGAAGGGACCGTACTTCCGGGTGAGGATGGACGCTTTCACGTCCTGATCCGGCCGGCTTTCGCCGCCTTCATCCTCGCCTCGTCCAGCCGCGAACGGCAGAGCCACGTAGTTGGCCCGGACGGTGACCCCAGCCTCCCGGGCGACGTGTGTGCGAGACACGCGCGCAGGCGCCGCATCCTGTTCCGCTTCAAAAGCGCCCTCGAGAAGCGCCCCTCGCGAACAGGACGCCCCGAACATAAGAGAGGTTCAGAGTGCGGGGATTGGTATCCCCATCACGAAGTGTTGCAGGAATGCGCGAGAACAGCGTCACTTCTGCCCTATTCGCGCGAATTGCCGCGATCTGCATGCAATAAACCGATGGCTATCCCCGCCACAAAGGCGCACAGTCAATTCATGCCAAACTATCGCGTTACCGCGCAGCGCCTCTCATGACCATGAGAACGCGGCGGGAGACGGTCATCTTCAAACATCCGGCGCGCATCAAGGGTATTGAACGCCTGCTTCCGGCTGGCGCCTACGAAGTGGTCACCGACGAGGAAATGATCGAAGGTCTTTCCTTTCCGAGTTTCCGGCGCATCGCTACCATGATCATGGTGCCCGGCGCACCGCCGCATCATCACTCGATGGAAATGCTGGCGATCAGCTCGATCGATCTCGCGGACGCGCAGCATCACGACGCGGTGGCATCAAATGTCTGACGATCCGGTCGAGCTCGATTCCCGTCGCGGCATGGCCGCGCAAAAAGCGACAGGACTGCGGCGGATTCTCGCTGACGCCGAGGCCCACGCAGCCGTCTTGCGCGAGCGGCAACTTCAGATTGAGAGAGAGTTGCTCGACGCGCCAGTGTCGTCCTGGCCCGAAGCGGCGGCGAAGGCTCGCTATGTCCTGAATCTTTATTACGCGACGCTGGGTGCGCAGGACTCGCATCACCGCGATCTCGTCGCCTCGGTCCTCAAGGACTTTGCGCGGCTCGACAGCGAAAGCTGACTACGTTTTGCATCTCGATTGTTTTCCGCGAACGATTGATCCTGAAACTTCATCGAGACGTTCGGCGGGAACGGGAGGACTATGCATGCTTGATATGACAACGAAAGAGCTGTCGTCGCGACACGTCAAGGCAGAAGAAGCGCTTCGGCTTGGCGTCGTTTCTGGATGGTACACCACCAAGATGAGCGGCACTTTCGTCACGGGCCCTCACGATACCCATGAAGAGGCTCTTCGCAAGATCGCCGAATTGAGACCGCCAGCTCCGCCCGCTCCAAAGCGCAAGTCGTGAGGCGCGGCCGCAACATAGGGATGATCCATGAGTCCTGTGAGATATCTCGCGCCGCTGCGTGACGTCGAGAACGAAAACGACCAGCTTCGGCAACTGCTCATTCAGGCAGGTGTCGAAGCCCACGCCCATGTTGTCGCCGCAAAACTCCAGACCGTGCTGATCGGCGAGCTTCATCACCGGGTCAAGAACATGCTGGCGATTGCCTCGGCGATCGCTTCGCAAAGCCTGCGCGGCGCAACCAGCATCGAGGCGGCGGAGAAAACCATCGCCAGCCGACTGGCGGCGCTCGGGATTTCCCACGATCTTCTCATTCGCGAGAGCTGGACTGGCGCCGGCTGCCGGACGCTGATCGAAAACGCCATCCTCGCGTTCCAGACCGAAGGGCTGGCGCAGTTCACGATCACCGGCGAGAACATCGCCGTGTCGTCGGGACCCGCCGTCGGATTGTCGATGGTGATCCATGAACTCAGCACCAACGCGCTGAAATACGGCGCGCTGTCGGTGCCCGGAGGCCGCGTCTCGATCACATGGTCGGTCGATGTCGAGGCGGAGCGCTTCAAGCTTGAATGGCGCGAAAGCGGCGGTCCCATGGTCATTGAACCAAAAACAAAAAGTTTTGGCAGCCGCTTCATCGAGCAAGCCTTGCCCGGCCAGCTCCAAGGCGAAGCACGATTGATCTTTGAACCAACCGGCCTCGTCTGCGACGTCAATATCCCGATAAGTTCGCTGCAGGAGCCGGTGATCGCGCTCAAGTAGCGGCATCAAAGCCGCGGCAATACTGCCGAGGTCATATCCCCATACATGATTGGAAACAGGTGACCGGTATCAAGATTCGCGTCGGCTACGAAATGATCTACGATTTTCCGCAAGCCACGCCGATGATCATGGTGCTGGGTACGCACTTCACGCGCGCGTCGGATGTGATTACCCCCGATTACCTCACCACCACGCCCTCGGTTCCGGTTTTCCCCTATCGCGATATGTTCGGCAACTGGTGCAGCCGCATGGTTGCGCCGCCGGGCAGGATGCGCCTTTTCGCCGATGGTCTGGTCCGCGACAGCGGGTTGCCGGATGTCATTGTCACCTCGGCCGTCCAGCATGCGGTGGAGGATCTGCCGCCGGATACGCTGGTTTATCTGCTGGGCAGCCGGTACTGCGAAACGGATCGCCTGTCGGATATCGCGTGGAAGCTGTTCGAGAAGACGCCGCCGGGCTGGGCGCGCGTGCAGGCGATCTGCGATGTCGTTCATAACCATATCAAGTTTGGCTACGAACACGCGCGGGCGACCATGACGGCGCATGAAGTCTATCACGAAGGCAAAGGCGTCTGCCGCGACTACGCGCATCTTGCGATCGCGTTTTGCCGCTGCATGAATATTCCGGCGCGATACTGCACGGGCTATCTCAGTGACATCGGCACGCCGAAACCGTGGGTCGGGGATTTTGCCGGCTGGTTCGAGGCCTATATCGGCGGCCGCTGGCAGATGTTCGATCCACGCAACAATGTGCCGCGGATCGGCCGCGTGCTGATCGCGCAGGGCCGCGATGCATCCGATGTTCCGATCACGCAGACATTCGGGCCGAACACGCTGGTCAGCTTCAAGGTCTGGACCGATGAGGTCGACTGAGGCGGCTTGCGATCCAGGCTGATGGATTTCACTAAAGCAAAAAACCCGGCATCGCTGCCGGGGCGCTGTTTGGCAACTCGTCAGATCACGCCTTCAGCGTTTCCAGAAACCGCACCGGCTCTCCGGTCGATGGTGTCGCGACCTCGCCCTGCCACATCACGCGCTTGCCGCGCACGAAGGTGCCGACCGGCCAGCCCTTGACCTTCACGCCATCGTAAGGCGTCCAGCCCGCGCGTGAGGCGACCCATTTGTTGGTGATGGTTTCCTCGCGCTTCATGTCCACGACGGTGAAGTCGGCGTCGTATCCCGCCGCGATCCGGCCCTTGCAGGCGATGTTGAACAGCCGCGCCGGGCCGGCGCTGGTGAGATCGACAAAGCGCGCCAGCGACAGCTTTCCGGCGTTCACGTGATCGAGCATGATCGGCACCAGCGTCTGAACGCCGGTCATGCCCGACGGCGACGCGGGATAGACCTTGTCCTTCTCTTCAAGCGTATGCGGCGCATGGTCTGAGCCGAGCACGTCGATGATGCCCTGCTCGATGCCGCGCCAGATGCCGTCGCGGTGGCTGGCGTCGCGCACCGGCGGATTCATCTGCGCGCGGGTGCCGAGCCGCTCGTAAGCCTCGGGGCCTGCGAGCGTGAGGTGGTGCGGCGTCGCCTCGCACGAGGCGACGTCCTTGTGGCCGCGCAGATATTCGATTTCCTGCTTGGTCGAGATGTGCAGCACATGGATGCGCTTTCCCGTCTCGCGCGCCAGCGTCACGAGGCGCTGTGTCGCGATCAATGCCGCATCCTCGTCGCGCCAGACCGGATGCGAGCGCGGATCGCCCTCGATGCGCAGATGCTTGCGGTCGTTGAGACGGTATTCGTCCTCGGCATGAAATGCGGCGCGGCGGCGGATCACCTTGAAAATGCGGCGCAGGCTGTCGTCGTCCTCCACCAGCAGCGACCCGGTGCTTGAGCCGATGAATACCTTCACGCCCGCGCAGCCCGGCGCACGTTCGAGATCGGGCAGATGATTGACGTTCTCGCGGGTGCCGCCGATGAAGAAGGCGAAATCGCAATGCATCCGGTGATGTCCGGCCTTGACCTTGGCGGTGAAGGTTTCCTCGGTCACGGTCAGCGGATTGGTGTTCGGCATCTCAAACACGGCGGTGACGCCGCCCAGCACCGCACTGCGCGATCCGGTCTCCAGATCTTCCTTGTGCGTCAGGCCGGGTTCGCGGAAATGCACCTGCGTGTCCATCACGCCGGGCAGGATGTGCAGTCCCTTGCAGTCGATCACTTCACCGGCGCTGGCGCCCCCGAGCGACCCGATTTCCGCGATTCGCCCGCCGGAAATGCCGATATCCCGGACCCCCTCGCCGTCCTGGTTGACCACGGTGCCGGATTTCAGGATCACATCAAATGTCTGGGCCAATGCTCGAAACTCGTCTGGTGTTGGGGTGATTCTGCGCATCCAATGCAGTCTGCGCAGGGCCGCGCGGGCCTTGTTGTCCGCACCTTAGCGCCTTACGTTGCGGTGTAACAACCGACGGGCGAATTTTCCCAAAGAACTTGAGAATCCCGAGAAAACCTTATGAAAGCAGCGTTTCTGCCGGATCGCGGCGTCGTCAAAGTGAGCGGCGAAGATGCGAGGGCATTCCTCGACGGCCTCCTGACCACCAATGTGGAACTGGTGCGCCCCGGCATCGGCCGGTTCGGCGCGCTGCTGACGCCGCAGGGCAAGATCATCGTGGACTTTCTCGTCACCGAAGCGCCGGAGGCCCATGGCAGCGGCTTCGTGTTCGATTGTCCGCTGGTGCTGGCGCAGGCGCTGACCGACCGCCTCGGCTTCTACAAGCTGCGCGCGAAGGTCACCGTCGAGAACCTGTCGTCGCAGCTCGGCGTGATGGCCGCATGGGGCGGTACGCCCGCGATGACGCCCGATCTCGCGTTCGAAGACCCGCGCGATCCGCAGCTCGGCTGGCGCATCTTCATACCGGACGATCTGGTGGATGAAACGGCGGCCGCGCTCGGCGCGGAGGTGACCGAAAGCGACGCTTATGAGGCTCACCGTATCGCCTGCGGCGTGCCGCGCGGCGGCGTCGATTTCATCTACAGCGACGCCTTCCCGCACGAAACCAACATGGATCGGCTGCACGGCGTCGATTTCGACAAGGGCTGCTATGTCGGCCAGGAGGTCGTGTCGCGCATGGAGCATCGCGGCACCGCGCGGACGCGAACCATCCGCGTGCGTCTCGATGGCTCAGTGCCGGAAATCGGCCTGCCGGTGAATGCGGGCGACAAGCCGGTCGGCACCATGGGCTCGTCCGCCAACGGTGTTGGCCTCGCGCTGCTGCGCACCGACCGCGTCTCCGATGCGCTTGATGCCGGATTGGCGCTGACCGCGGGCGGCCTCCCGATCAGTCTTGTTTCGCCTGATGACGTGAAGGCCGCGCCGAAGAAAGCTTCCGCATGAAAAGCGCGCGCCTGCACGAGGATGGGCTGGTGCGCTGCCCGTGGCCGGGCGAAGACCCGCTCTACATGGCCTATCACGACACCGAATGGGGCGTGCCGGAATACGACGACCGCGCGCTGTTCGAAAAACTGATCCTCGACGGATTTCAGGCCGGGCTGTCGTGGATCACGATCCTGCGCAAGCGCGACAATTTCCGCAACGCGTTCGACGATTTCGAGCCCGCAAAGATCGCGCGCTACAGCGACAAGAAGGTGGAAGCGCTGATGAATGATGCCGGGATTGTGCGCAACCGCGCCAAGATCGTGGGCACGGTCAACAGCGCCAAGGCTTATCTGAAGATCATGGAGGAAGGCCCCGGATTCTCGACGTTCCTGTGGGACTTCGTTGACGGCAAGCCCAAGGTCAACAACTTCAAGACTACGGCCTCGGTGCCGGCCGCCACGCCGCTCTCGACAAAAATGTCCAAGGAGTTGATCGGCCGCGGCTTCAAGTTCGTAGGGCCGACCATTGTCTACGCCTTCATGCAGGCCACCGGCATGGTCAACGATCATCTCGTGACATGCCACTGCCATGAGAAGTGCGGGAAAATGAAGAAGCCAAAGCGGCGCTGACGCGCTATTTCCGCTCGACCTTGTTTGTCAGCAGATAGAGATAGGCGCAGACCGCGACCACAATCGGGAAACATCCGAGACCGAACAGCGTCGCGGAAAACTCGAAGCGGTCCCAGAACACCCAAGCAATCGTCCAGCACACGATCGCATTGACCAGCGCCAGCAGATAGATCGGCGTGAGCGCGGTCTTGAAGCTCAATAGCCGCTTGCGGCGGGGCGCATCTTGCGGGGTCGCTGCCATGCGAATGATCTCTCGGGATGGGGCCTAACTCAAACGCAATCTACACCCAAGGGTTCCGTTTCGGCGATGCCCGGCTCGCGGTTTGATGCTATGAAATCGTCCCGCACGCTTCGCACGAACAACCGATTCTTATCCCCGCATGACCGCCAAGAAAACAGCACCGCACAAGCAATCGACCCGCGCCTGGCAGCGCATGCTGTCGGGCCGCCGTCTCGATCTGCTCGACCCCTCGCCGCTCGACATCGAGGTTGAGGACATCGCCCATGGTCTCGCGCGAGTCGCCCGCTGGAACGGCCAGACCAACGGCGCGCATATCTTCTCGGTGGCGCAGCACACGCTGCTGGTCGAAGCCGTGCTGCGCCAGCAGACGCCGCGCGTCGATCACCGCGTGCGCCTGGCGGCGATGCTGCACGACGCGCCGGAATACGTCATCGGCGACATGATCTCGCCGTTCAAGGCGGTGATCGGTGGCTCCTACAAAATCGTCGAAAAGCGGCTGCTGTCGGCGATCCATATCCGGTTCGGATTGCCCGCCGTACTCTCTGCCGAGATCGAACAGCAGATCAAGGCCGCGGATATGGGCGCGGCCTATCTGGAAGCGACGCACTTGGCGGGCTTCGCACAGGCCGAAGCCCGGCGCCTGTTCGGCCGCGATCCGAAGCTGCCGGCCGCCACCGAAAAGGACTATGTGACGCCGTGGTCGGCAGGGCGGGCGGAAAAGCAGTTTCTCGCGCGATTCATGGCCTTGTTCAGCAACAATCCTTGAGGCTAGGTTCCAGCTCCGAAAATGGAGACTGGAATGAACCTGCGGATTGATAAAATTGTTTTTCTTTTAGCTGTATTGGGGTTGAGCACGACGGGCGCGGCAAAAGCCGCCGATTGCCCTCCGATCGGAAGCCTTCCGAATTACATCGGCGAACCGAAGCCGACCCTGCACAATCACAACTCATCCGATTTCAAGGTGAAGCGCGGCGAGGAAACCGAAAACGTTTCCGTGGCCGGAAAGAAGTGTTTTCAGACCTACCAACTCAAGGACGGCGCCCAGGCGATGAGCGACCTTGAAATCCAGACCAACTACCGCGAGCAGGTCAAGAAGCTAGGCGGCCAGATCCTGTTTGCTGACGAGCAGAACATGACGGCCAAAATCGTGAAGGGCGCGCAGGAAACCTGGGTCGCGGTCTACAACGAAGAGCGCCTGATCGAGGTCACGGTTGTCGACAAGGCCGCGTTCAAGCCGTCGCTGCTGCCGCCGTCGGGCGGAGATTACCGGCTTGCCGGTCGCATGCCGAAATTTGTCGCCGACCCGCCGGTGAAGCGCAATTTCGACAAGGTGGCCTTCAAGATTCAGGACGGCGACGATACGCGCGAGGTACAGGTCGCAGGCGCGAGGCATTCCGTCGCCTACCGGGCAGCCAATCCGCGGGAGGGCGCGAGCCCTCTTGAAGTCCAGGAAAACTACAAGGCCACATTTCTCGCGGCGGGCGGGCAGGTCATGTTTTCCGAACCCAACCTCATTGTCGCGCGCCTTGAGGACAAGGGACAGTCGATCTGGCTCAGTGTCTACGCCGAGGAAAGCCTGATCGAACTCACCGCGATTGAGGAAAAGCCGTTCCAGTCCAGCGTGCAGCCGCCCACGGCCAGCGCGCTGAAGACCGCGCTCGACAAGGATGGCCGCGTCTCCCTCTACATCAATTTCGATTTCAACAAGGCAACGCTCAAGCCCGACGCCACACCCATCATCGAGCAGGTCGTCAAGCTGCTGAAGGACAATCCCGCGCTCAAGCTCGAGATCGGCGGTCACACCGACAATATCGGGGCCCGCGACTACAACGTGAAACTGTCGGGCAGCCGCGCCGGCAGCGTTGTCTCCGCCCTTGCGGCGCAAGGGATCGATGCCAAGCGGCTGAACGCCGCAGGCTATGGCCCCGACAAGCCGGCAACCACGAACGACACCGATGAAGGGCGCGCCAAGAACCGGCGCGTCGAACTGGTCAAATCCTGACGGCGTCCCTGTGTCCTGGCGGTTGCCGGGACACATTGCCCTCCCGTTCCGGAGGCGACCGCTCATCCGGTGATGGCGGAGCCGCAAGCCCGGGCCTATAATGGCGGTCAACACAAGGATCGCCATGATTCACGTCTGCTCGCTCGCCGCCCTGCCCGCCACCGTCGAAGCCACCGGCGCGCAACACATCCTCACCGTGATGGCCAATGTCGCGCAGGTGGTGCGTCCGGTGTCGGTGCTGGAAGCCAATCACCTGCGCATCCAGATGGACGACATCAACGAGCCCGCGCTGGGTTTTGTCGCGCCGTCGCATGAGCATGTCGAACAGGCGCTGGCCTTCATCCGCAAGTGGGATCGCACAGCACCCATGGTCATTCACTGTTACGCCGGAATCAGCCGCTCCACCGCCAGCGCATTCATGGCGGCCTGCGCGCTCAATCCAAATCGCGACGAGACATCCATCGCCCGGCAGATCCGCGCCGCGTCGCCGAGCGCGTATCCCAACCGCCTGATCGTCACGCTGGCGGACGAGGTGCTGGGACGCGGCGGGCGCATGGTTCGCGCGCTCGATGCGATGGGTCCGGGCAACATGACCATCGAGGGCCGCCCGTTCCGGGTCGACCTCGAATGAGAGAGCGATTTCCACGCCGTCGTCCTCGGACATGCAGCCAGTAAGACGGAGCTGTTGTTTTTTGGCACGTCATGGCCGGATTTATTCCGGCCATCCACGCCTTGTGGGCCCGCACCGCAGCGTGAAAGACGTGGATGGCCGGGACAAGCCCGGCCATGACGGAAAGAATGTCTGCTATTCAGGTCGTTGCCATGACCGATAAAATTCTCACCCCAATCGAAATCGGGCTGACGGCCGCCATCGTGTCGATCGACGGCAACGAACCGTCGATCCTGACCGCATCAGGCAACGACGGCGAAGCGCTGGAAGGCCTGCCGTTCGGCCCGTTCGACGCGGTGGCGCATCGCACGCTGGAAATCGGCCTGCGGTCTTGGGTGGAAGAACAGACCGGCCTGCGGCTCGGCTATGTCGAACAGCTTTACACATTCGGCGATCGCGGCCGCCACGCCCAGCGCGGCGACACCGACGCCCATGTCGCCTCGGTCGGCTATCTCGCGCTGACGCGCGCGGCGGACAACACCTCGAAGCCGCAGGTGGCGGGCGCGACCTTCAAGCCGTGGTACCGCTACTTTCCGTGGGAAGACTGGCGCGATGCACGCCCCGCAATCATCGAGAAAGAAATCATTCCCGCGCTGGAGACCTGGGCGGCGCAGGAAAAGCCGGATACCGAGCGCGCGCTGGCGCGCGGCGACCGCGTGCGGCTTTGTTTCGGCACCCGTGATTTTCGTAGCGATGGCGCTCAGTGGGACGAAGAGCGCGTGCTCGACCGTTACGAATTACTTTATGAGGCCGGGCTGATCGAGGAATCGCGCCGCGACGAGCGCCCCGCGGCACTGGCGCGCAAGGCGATGCCTGCGCTCGGCGCACCGATGCGCTTCGACCATCGCAGGATTCTGGCCACCGCCATCGCGCGGCTGCGCGCCAAGCTGAAATATCGTCCGGTGGTGTTTGAACTTCTGCCGCCGGAGTTCACACTAACTGACTTGCAGCGGACCGTTGAGGCGATCTCGGGGCGTCATTTGCACAAGCAGAATTTCCGGCGGCTGGTGGAGGCCGGCGCGCTGGTCGAACCCACCGGCGAGATGTCGACCCAGACCGGCGGACGTCCGGCGGCGCTGTTTCGCTTTCGGCGCGAGGTGTTGCAGGAGCGGCCCGCACCGGGATTACGGGTGCGTGGCCGTCGCTAGATTAAGGCCTCTCACAAGGCCGCTTTGAATTTTTCGCACGATCCAGATCGCCCGCGCTGCGGGGACGGATCGCGCAAGGAGGAACGATGGAATTTATTGCGCTTGCTCTTGCCGTCATCGCGATTGGGATTGCCCGCAAGGCCATCATGGAGTCGAAAGAGGTCAACGCGAGGCTGGCGCAGCTTGAAGCATCGCTTCCGGGAAGCATCCTACGGGCACCCTTGCCAACCGGCGCGCCCATTGCGCCGCCCATCGTGCCAGAAACAACCGCGTCCGATACAGCCGAAAGAGCACCGTCAACGCCGCCACCGCTGCCTCCCGCTGGCGCGCGCTATCGCGAGAAGGTGGACGGCGATATTCCCGAAGCACCGGCTGAACCTGCACAGGCTGGACCCGGCCTCGAAGAACGTCTCGGCACCCGCTGGGTGGTCTGGGTCGGCGGACTGACGCTGGCGCTCGGCGGCGTGTTTCTCGTCAAGTACTCCATCGAAGCCGGCCTGCTCGGCCCCGAGGTGCGCGTCTTGCTGGGCGGCGTGTTCGCGCTGGCGCTGCTCGCTGTCGGCGAATTCGCGCGCCGCAAGGAGAGCCTGTTATCTTTCGAGCAGTTGCCGAAGGCCAACATTCCCGCGATCCTCACCGCCGCCGGAACGGCGGTGGCGTTCGCAACCGTCTACGCGTCCTACGCGCTCTACGGTTTTCTGTCGCCGCCC
Source organism: Afipia massiliensis (assembly GCF_014203115.1). Taxonomy (GTDB): domain Bacteria; phylum Pseudomonadota; class Alphaproteobacteria; order Rhizobiales; family Xanthobacteraceae; genus Afipia; species Afipia massiliensis. The sequence continues at coordinate 284,724 of NZ_JACHIJ010000005.1, forward strand.
ATCGCATTCGTCCTGCTCGGCGCGGTCGCGCTTGGCACGCTTGCGGCTGCACTTTTGCACGGCCGCGCGCTTGCAGGGCTCGGCGTGGTCGGTGCGTTCGTGACACCTGTGCTGGTGTCGTCCGACGAGCCGGACTACTGGGCGCTCTATATCTACATCGCCATCGTGACCGCAGCCGCGTTCGGCCTGGCGCGCATCCGGTTGTGGCGCTGGCTGGCCGTCACCACGATCGTGTTCGGCGCGTTCTGGATGCTGATCGACATTGCCCGCCCCCATACGTTCGGCCCTCAAGCATTCGATATCATCGCAAGCTTCGCACTCGCCGCGTTGCTGGTGGTCGCCGGATTCATGTTCGGACCGCCCGCCGATCAGGGCCGCGTTGAGCCGGTGTCGTCGATTTCGCTGGGCGTGTTCCTGTTCGGTGCCACGGTGCTGGTGCTGACCAACAATCACGCTGACCCGGCGATGATCGTGTTCGCGCTGCTGGTCGCTGCCACGTTCGCCATTGCCTGGCGCGCGGAAAGCGCGACCGCCGCGATCGGTGCTGCCGCCGTGCTGGTGTTCGCGGTGTTCGCGGAATGGGCGATCCGCGCCAATCCCGAGCTCACCGTGATGCCCGGCGGTCCCCTGCCCGGCATCGGCACACGCGCCGACGATGGATCGATCAGCATGCATCTGATCACGGCGGCGGGTTTCGGCGTGGCGTTCGGCGCGGCGGGTTTCCTCGCGCAGGGCCGCTCGATCAGCGCGATCATTCCGGTGATCTGGGCGGCGGCCGGTGTGTTCACACCGCTGGCGTTGCTGGTCGCGCTCTACGCACGCATCGCGCATCTGGATCGCTCGATTCCGTTCGCGATCATCGCCATCGCAGTCGCGGGTGCATTCGCTGCGGCAACCGAACTCTTGACCAAGCGCGAGGTGCGTCCCGGCCAGATGATTTCAACAGCGCTGTTCGCCACCGGCACGCTCGCCGCGCTGGCGCTGGCGTTTACGTTCGCGCTTGAAAAAGGCTGGCTCACCATCGCGCTCGCCCTGATGTCGCTCGGCACAGCATGGATTTCCATGAAGCGGCCGATCCCGTTCCTGCGTTCGCTGGCCGCCATTCTCGCTGGCATCGTGGTGCTGCGGGTTGGCTACGAGCCGCGCATCGCGGGCAACGATCTCGGCACCACGCCAATTTTCAACTGGCTGCTGCTCGGCTACGGCATTCCCGCAGCCTCGTTCTGGCTCGGCAGCATCTTCCTGCGCCGGCGCGGCGACGATGCGCCGCTGCGCAGTGTCGAGGCCGCCGCGATCCTGTTCACGGTGCTGCTCGCCTTCACCCAGATCCGCCACTACATCAACAACGGCGATATCTATCGCACGTCGTCGAGCCTGATCGAGGTCGGCCTGCAGGTCTGCGTCGCGCTGGCAATGGCGATCGGGCTTGAGCGGCTTCGCATCCGGACAGGCAGCGTCATTCACAACATCGGGGCGCTGCTGCTGACATGGTTCGCGGGCCTTGCGATCCTGTTCGGGCTGTTCTTCATCGCGAACCCGCTGATCTGGCGGATCGAGATCGCGGGAACGTTCTTCAATCCGCTGATCCTTGGCTACGCGATCCCGGCTGTGCTCGCGCTACTGCTGTCCTACGCCGTGGCGGGACGCCGCGCCGCGGCCTATGCCAACACCATCGCGGCCGGCGCGCTTATCCTCGCGCTGGCCTACATCACGCTGCAAATCCGTCACCTCTATCACGGGCCGTATCTGAACAGCTTCCGCACCTTCGACGCCGAGCAGTACACCTACTCGGTGGCGTGGCTGGTGTTCGGCGTGATCCTGCTGGGGATTGGCCTGCTGCTGCCGTCGCAGCGCGCGCGGCTTGCGTCGGCGGTGATGATCGCCATCACCATTCTCAAAGTGTTCCTGATCGACATGTCGAATCTGACCGGGGCCTACCGGGCGTTCTCGTTCATCGGTCTGGGTCTGGTGCTGGTCGCGATCGGATGGCTGTATCAGCGCATCCTGTTCAGGCAGACGACAACGCCGCCGGCTCAGCCGACGGCGTGATTCACCTAAGCGGAAGTGCAATCATTATCTCCGCTCATTCCCGCGCAAGCGGGAATCCAGCACCTTTCAAAGCCTGGGTCCCCGCCTTCGCGGGGACGAGCGGAATTTGATTTACTCGCTGGCGGAGCGGCGCAGCTCAAGCGCCGGCTCGCTGCGAACCGAAGCCGGGCGCACTTCCGCGCGCGGAGTCGCGTCAGCCGATTGAGTCCCCGGCGCGTGCAGCGAGCGCGGACGCGAGATCGAACGCGCGAGGAACACGCGCGCATTGCCGTGCTTGCGGAAATCGCAATAGGCGAAGCCCATGCCTGACACCGAACCGCGGAAGCTGACATTGTCGGTCTTGTTCAGGTTGAAGCAGGGCTCGAAGGGAATGCCCTTGATCGAAGCGCAGATCTGCTGGCCGCGGACCTGAAGCGTATTGGACGGCAGTCGCATATGGCGTGTCGCGCCGGCGCCGCTGAACTGCACCGCGCCAGCCGCAGCACCATCGGGCGTGATCTTGCCGACGCCCTTGGTGCCGTCGAAGCACGTGAAGGCGAACATCTTGTTGGCGACGAATTTGCGGGCTTCGTCCGCGTTCAGGGTTTCAGCAAACACAGGCGCTGAAACCGAACAGGCCAGCGCGGCTCCAAGAACGATGCGGACGAGCATGAGCTACTCCAACTGACTAACTGCGGATCAGAAGAACCGGCCGGGCAAAGCGCCCGGCGGTTTACGCCTTAACCCGGTGATTACCATACCAACCATGGCAACATTGGAGCACCATGGTTTGCAAAGTCTGAACGTCCTCAGGAAATTTTCACCACCGTCCGGCCGCGAAGCTGTCCGGCGAGAATTTTCGGAGCTGCGCCGATAACCTCGTCGAGGCCGATTTCCGTAGTCATTTCAGCAAGTTTTGCGTGGTCCACATCCTTCGCGATGCGCGCCCAGGCGGCCTTGCGCGGCTCGATCGGGCACATCACGGAATCGATGCCCAAAAGGCACACTCCGCGCAAAATGAAAGGCGCGACCGACGACGGCAGGTCCATACCGCCGGCAAGACCGCAGGCGGCAATCGCGCCGCCGTACTTCGTCATCGACAGCAGGTTGGCCAGCGTGGTCGATCCGACGCTGTCGATGCCACCGGCCCAGCGCTCCTTGGCGAGCGCCTTTGGCGGTCCCGACAATTCGTTGCGGTCGATCACCTCAGTTGCGCCGAGACCGCGCAGATAATCCGCCTCGGCTGCACGTCCGGTCGATGCGATGACATGGAAACCGAGCTTTGAGAGGATCGCGACCGCCACCGAACCGACACCGCCGGCAGCGCCAGTGACAACCACCGGGCCATGCTTCGGCGTGAGGCCATACTTCTCCAGCGCCATCACCGACAGCATCGCGGTGAAACCCGCCGTGCCGATCGCCATCGCCTGACGCGCGGTCATGCCCTCGGGCAAACGCACCAGCCAGTCGCCTTTGACGCGTGCCTTCTGCGCATACGCACCGAGATGGGTCTCGCTCAAACCCCAGCCGGTGGAGACCACCTTGTCGCCCGCCTTCCAGCCCGAGTGTGACGATTCCAGAACCGTGCCTGCAAAATCGACACCGGCAATCATCGGGAAACGGCGCACCACCGGCGACTTGCCGGTGACGGCGAGGCCGTCCTTGTAATTTACCGTGGACCACTCGACCGCGACGGTGACGTCGCCTTCCATCAGTTCCGCTTCGTCGAACTGCGTCAGCGCCGCCGTGGTGCCTTTGTCTGCCTTGTCGATTCTGATTGCCTTGAAGGTTGCCAAACCCGATCTCCGTTTTTTCTTGTGCGAATGAATCCGGCCCCCTGATTGGCGGCTCCGGCCCGGTTTGCCAAGCCCTTAGCCGCAGGTTCGCATCGCTTGAGGGCAGATGCATTTCCGCCATGCGGAAAATTCCGAGTACCCCTCTGGCGAGGCCGGAACCAACCTGCTATATTTGTTTTGCTCGTTATGAGAATAAGTAACGATCTCGCGAGTCAGGGAACGCGGACACGCTAAATCCGTCGTCCCTGTGAGGAAACCGAGTTTGGAGCGCCGGCCCAAAAGGCCGGATTTCTCAAAACCCTAATATGCTCAAATTGAGTATATTAGGCGACTTCAGGAGGCTGCGATGCCGATCACCGGAATTTACGGTCCCGACGATTTCGGGAATCCGACCCACCGCGCGCAGAGCGTTGCCCGCGCCCGCATCACCGATGCGGAACGTGCGCACGCCTTGCCGATGCCGTCGCTGGAATGGACGCCCGAGGTCGAGCGCGCCACCGCGCATCTCTATGCCAAGGTAAAGAACGTCATTCCCGAAATCGAATGGCCGTTCATGGCGCCTTACGTCAAGGCGATCAACGATCTCAAGCAGCAGCGCAACGCGGTGATCCTGGCGCACAACTACCAGACGCCGGAGATTTTCCATTGCGTCGCCGATATCGGCGGCGACTCGCTGCAGCTCGCCCGCGAGGCGACGAAAGTGAAAGAGAAAGTCATCGTCCAGTGCGGCGTGCACTTCATGGCCGAGACCTCGAAGATCCTCAATCCCGAGAAGACCGTGCTGATCCCGGATTCGCGCGCCGGCTGCTCGCTGGCGTCGTCGATCACCGGCGCGGACGTGCGCCTGCTGCGCGAGCGTTTCCCCGGTGTGCCGGTGGTGGCTTACGTCAACACGTCGGCCGATGTGAAGGCGGAGGTCGATATCTGCTGCACCTCGTCGAACGCCGTGCAGGTGGTGGAAAGCCTCAACGCCGAGACCGTGATTTTCCTCCCCGACCAGTATCTGGCGAAATACGTCGCCTCGAAAACCACCGTGAAGATCATCGCATGGAAAGGCGCGTGCGAGGTGCACGAGCGCTTCACCGGCGACGAGCTGCGCACCTATCGCGAGGCCGACCCATCAGTGCAGATCATCGCACACCCGGAGTGCCCGCCCGACGTCCTCGCGGAGGCGGACTTCACCGGCTCGACCGCGCACATGATCGACTGGGTCCGGAAGCACCAGCCGAAGCGCATCGTCATGGTCACCGAATGCTCGATGGCGGACAACGTCCAGGCCGAACTGCCGAATGTCGAGTTCGTCAAGCCGTGCAACCTGTGCCCGCACATGAAGCGCATCACGCTGCCGAAGATTCTCGACAGCCTGATCTACATGCGTGAGGAAGTGACCATCGACCCGATGATCATCGACAAGGCCCGGCGTTCGGTGGAACGCATGATCAACCTGAAGAATTGAGCGCGATACGGCTACAGCCGTCATGGCCGGGCTTGTCCCGGCCATCCACGCCTTAATCATACAAAAAAACGTGGATGCCCGCGACAAGCGCGGGCATGACGATCCCAAAGTTGAAAGCCAATTGGCATGACACTCAACTCTAACGATCTCGCGCGCACCACAGACGTCATCATCGTCGGCGGCGGACTGGCGGGGCTGTTCTGCGCGCTGAAACTTAGCCCCCGGCCCGTCACGGTGATTTCCGCTGCACCGCTCGGCGAAGGCGCGTCGAGCGCATGGGCCCAGGGCGGCATCGCAGCCGCGGTTGCCGAAGGCGACAGCGCCGAAGCGCATGCCGCCGACACGATCGCGGTCGGTGGCGGCATCGTCGATGAAGACGTCGCGCTGGGACTCGCCCGCGAGGCCGGCGCGCGGATTCATGATCTCCTGCAATACGGCGTGCCGTTCGACCGCGACCTCGAAGGCAAGCTCGCCGTCGGACGCGAGGCCGCGCATTCCGCCCGGCGCATCGTCCACGTTCAGGGCGACATGGCGGGAAAGGCGATCATCGCGGCGCTGATCGAGGCAGTGCGCAAGACACTGTCGATCCGCGTGATCGAAGGCTATGTCGCCGAAGCCCTGATCGCAGAGGGCGACGCCGTGTCCGGCCTGCAATTGCGCAAGGCGGACGATGCAATCGCTGCGCCGATCATCATCCCCTCGCGCGCGATCGTGCTGGCGACCGGTGGCATCGGGCATCTCTATTCAGTCACGACCAATCCGGCGGAGGCCAGCGGATCGGGTCTCGCGATTGCCGCGCGCGCCGGCGCGGTGATTGCCGATCCCGAATTCGTGCAGTTTCATCCGACCGCCATCATGGTAGGTCGCGACCCCGCGCCGCTGGCGACCGAAGCCTTGCGCGGCGAAGGCGCGACGCTGATCAACGGCAAGGGCGAGCGGTTCATGCTCGCGCTCAATCCGCTCGCGGAACTCGCACCCCGCGATATCGTTGCGCGCGGCGTGTTCGCGGAAATCGCCGCTGGCCGTGGCGCGTATCTGGATGCAACCAAGGCGCTTGGCGCGGCGTTCGCCAAAAAATTCCCAACGGTCTACGCAAGCTGTATGGCGGCGGGTATCGATCCCGCCAAGCAACCCATCCCGATTGCGCCGGCGGCTCATTACCACATGGGCGGCATCGCCGTGGACAGGCACGGCCGCACTTCTCTCAAAGGCTTGTGGGCCGGCGGCGAAGTGTCGAGCACCGGAGCGCACGGCGCCAACCGCCTCGCCTCCAACTCGCTGCTCGAAGCCGTGGTCTATGCCCCGCGGATCGCCGAAGACATCGACGGCAATGTGTTTGCGCGCAGCCCCCTCGCCGTGCCGTCGCAGACCCCGCGCAACTGCGCCATGCCGCCGCTCACCGAAGCCAATCTGCGCTCCATGATGAGTTCGCATGTAGGCGTCGTCCGCGACGGCGACCGGCTGATGGAAGCCGTACAGGCGTTCGCGGCCATCGAACAGAGCACCGGAAACATTGCACTGCGCAACATGGCAACCACGGCGCTGATCGTCGCGGCATCGGCATGGTCGCGGCGCGAGAGCCGCGGCGCGCATTTCCGCTCCGACTATACGGCGGAAGATCCGGCGCAAAGGCACCGCACCATGACAACGCTCATTGAGGCGCGTAACATCGCGCTCATGCTGTCTGACGGTGCAACCGCCAAACGATCCGCTAAACTATCCACGGGAGTTTGAACGTGAGCGTCACCGATGTCCTGAACCCCGCCGCCCTGATGCACCCGCAGGCATTTCTGTCGCCGCTGGCGATCGATGACGCGGTGGAGCGCGCGCTGGCGGAAGACCTCGGCCGCGCCGGAGACGTGACCTCGATTGCGACCATCCCGGCCAACACCCAGGCTTTTGCCAAACTGGTGGCGCGGCAGGCTGGCGTGATCGCGGGCCTGCCGCTGGCGGTTGCGACCTTTCTGAAGCTGTCGCCCGACGTCCGGATTCAGGCCCACGCCCATGACGGCGTCAACGTCGCCAAGGGCGTTCACGTGCTGACCATCTCAGGCCCGGCTCGCGCGGTGCTTTCAGGCGAACGCACCGCGCTGAACTTTGTCGGCCGCCTCTCCGGCATCGCGACCCTGACCTCGGACTACATCCGCCACGCCGGCGTGACCAAGACGCGCATCTGCGATACCCGCAAGACCACGCCGGGGCTGCGCGCGCTGGAGAAATACGCGGTGCGCTGCGGCGGCGGCTTCAATCACCGCTTCGGCCTCGACGATGCCATCCTGATCAAGGACAATCACATCGCTGTCGCCGGCGGCGTCAAAGCCGTGCTGCAACGCGCGCGTGCGCATGCCGGTCATCTGGTCAAGATCGAGATCGAGGTCGACACACTCGACCAATTGCGCGAAGTCCTTGCGACCGGCCTTGCGGACGTGGTGATGCTCGACAACATGGACATTCCGACGCTGCGCGAAGCGGTCGCGATCACCAACAAACGCGTGGTGCTGGAGGTGTCCGGCGGCGTCACGCTGGCGTCGATCGGCGAGATCGCGACAACCGGCGTCGATTATGTGTCGGCGGGCGCGCTGACGCATTCTGCGCCGAACTTTGATGTCGCGCTGGATATCGATGCGTGACATCTGCGTCGTCCCGGCCAAGCGCAGCGCGAGCCGGGACCCATAAGCCCTACACAATCTGAGAAAGCGGGATGCCTCTCCAACTCTCGTGATGAGCATCATGTCCAGGGGTGATGGGTCCCGGCATGCGCCGGGACGACCATCGAGATTCCCACAGAACGACCGCTACTTTCCGGCCGTTATTTCAGCCGAACTCCTGGCTGCTTCGGCCAGCTTTGCGGAGATCGCCGCCGTTTCCGCCGCCGTGCCCCAGGTCGGCGCGTCCTTGCCGTCGCCCCAGGCCCGCGGACGATAGAAGGTATGTACGCCGTACTTGTACATCTTCTTCATCTCGTTGGCCCATGACGGGCGCACCCAGTAGGCATGATAGTGCGTGGACTTGCCAACTTCCGGCAGCCACAGCCGGCCGTCCAGACTCTCCCGCGCGATCTTCTTGGCGCGTTCCCACATGTCCGGCTCTTTCACCACGTCGCGGATGCCGTCGCAGGCAAACGTGAACTGGCACGACAGGTGGCGGTGCGAATTCTGGTAGACGACGCCGCAGACCGTGGTTGGATAATAGCCGGAGAAGGCGCGGTTCAGCACGACCTGCGCCACCGCGATCTGGCCGCGCACCGCTTCGCCGCGCGCCTCGAAGTAGATCGCGTCGGTCAGGCACTTTTCGGATTTCGCACGGTTCTTGGCGTCGAGGCCAAGGCGTTCCGCCGGTGTGCGAGGGCGCTGGTGCTCGCCGGTCACTTCGCCCTTGCTGGCGACGCTTTCGCCGCCGGTCGATGGCGCGGCGGACTGATCGGGCAAGGCCGCCGGCATTTTCATGTCCGGATCGACGCCCGGAATGACGATGATCGGTTCTTCGCCGGGCTGCCAGCGCTCGAGTGACCCGCTCGAGACGCCGAGCGATGAGTTGCCGAAAAACAGCGTCGCGGTCTGGAACGAGAAGCCGTCGCGGCCCGGTTCCGACTCGACGGCAGTGCCGTCTTCCCTGGCTGCCGGAGCGGCGTTCAGCGGATGATCGGCAGGAATGTTCTGCAGCGAAACGGCGGAATCATACTGTGGCAGACGCGGAGCGTTCAGCGCGGCTTCCAGTTCTGCATCGAGCGGCGCGGCTGCATTCGCAGGCGCCAACTCCGCCGTCTTCGCGCCGCGCACCGACGCGTTGGAATTCAGCTGATCCTGCTCCGGCTGCGGCGCGGCGACAGGCGCGACAAGCTCCGGCGTGTAAACCGGAAGACGATCGCCCTTCGACGAGCGCACAACCTTGGGGAAATCCGATTTCTGCAATGGGCGCAAAACGGGTCCGAGCGGATCGCGGCCGAGAGAGCCGGCCACGTCGACGCCCTGGCTGACGAGACTTGCCAGATGATACGCCGGTGTTTCGCGGGTATTGGTGCCGATCGGGCGGGGCAGATTGAACGAGGCCACCTGCAGCATGCGGCGCGACGATGCAAAGATGTATTCCTGCCAGCGCTCGGCAACACCAGGCTGGCGCGCCAGCAACGATGCGAGATCCTGATAGCCGATTTCGGTCGGGCTCACTGTCAGAAGACAGAGAACAAAGCCGAAGGGCGCGAACCGCGCGCCCTTCGACCCGTTACGCAACACAGACATCGATACGCTCACGCAACTAACGCTATACACACGCAACCGAACCGCGCATTCAGTGCAATTCGATCAATTTCGTTGGTATCGAATTAAAGTTGCCGGGGGGTTAATCGCCGCGTCTCGCGCGCCACACGCAAGCGCGCGCTTGAAAACGCGCCATGACATCGAAAGCGTTGGTAAACAGCGCCTCCAGCAAGGTGGTAAAGATCGCGTCAACGAAAATAGTGAACGCGAATTTGACGCGGTTCCATTTCACGCGCGCGTTGAGATGCGCGGAAAAGCAAAATGCCGCCTCCTCTCGGAGACGGCATGATGTTTGGGGATAATGTAGAACTCAGGCCTGGCTGGCGACAGTCTTGCCGAGCGCGGCCTGTGCCGCCGCCAAACGCGCGATCGGCACGCGATACGGCGAACACGACACGTAATCGAGACCGATCTCATGGCAGAACGCGACCGACGCAGGATCGCCGCCGTGCTCGCCGCAGATGCCCATCTTGAGGCCCGGACGTGCCTTGCGGCCGCGCTGCACGCCGATCTTCACCAGTTCGCCGACGCCGTCGCGATCGACCGAAATGAACGGATCGATCTCGAGGATACCGCGGGCAATATAAGTGCCGAGGAAACTCGCGGCGTCGTCACGGCTGATGCCGTAGGTGGTCTGCGTGAGATCGTTGGTCCCGAACGAGAAGAATTCGGCGGTCTTCGCGATCTCGCCCGCGAGCAGACATGCGCGCGGCAGTTCGATCATGGTGCCGGTCTGATAGTTGAGCTTCACGCCGGTGTCCTTCATCACCGACTGCGCGGTGGCATCGATGCGCGCCTTGGTGATATCGAACTCGGCGCGGGTCGCGATCAGCGGCACCATCACCTCAAGGCCGACCGGCTTGCCGGTGCGCTTGCCGGCCTCGACCGCCGCCTCGAAGATCGCACGCGCCTGCATCTCGGCAATTTCCGGATAGGCGATCGCCAGACGGCAACCGCGGAAGCCGAGCATCGGATTGAACTCGGCGAGTTCACGTGCGCGGTCGGCGATCCTGCGCGGATCGGTGTTCATCGCTCGCGCAACCTCTTCGATCTCGCTCTGCGAGTGCGGCAGGAATTCATGCAGCGGCGGATCGAGCAGACGGATGGTGACCGGCAGGCCCTTCATGATCTCGAACAGATCGACGAAATCGGCGCGCTGCATTGGCAGAAGCTTGGCCAGCGCTGCGCGGCGCGCGCCTTCGTCTTCGGCGAGGATCATTTCACGCACCGTGCGGATGCGCGTTTCCTCGAAGAACATGTGCTCGGTGCGGCACAGGCCGATGCCTTCGGTGCCGAACTTCAGCGCGGTGCGCGCATCCGACGGCGTATCCGCATTGGTGCGGACCTTCAGCTTGCGGACCTGATCAGCCCAGCCCATCAGCGTGGTGAAATCGCCGGACAGTTCCGGCTCGATCATCGGCATGCGGCCGGCCAGAACCTGGCCCAGCGAGCCATCGATGGTGATGACATCGCCAGCCTTGAAGCTGCGGTTGCCGATGGTCATCAGCCCGCGGCCGTAATCGACACGCACGGTGCCGCAACCGGACACGCAGGGCTTGCCCATGCCGCGCGCGACCACCGCCGCATGGGAGGTCATGCCGCCGCGCGTGGTGAGAATGCCTTCCGCGGCGTGCATGCCGTGGATGTCTTCCGGCGACGTCTCGACGCGCACCAGGATGACCTTGCGGCCATCGGCCTGCAGCTTCGCAGCCTCGTCCGACGAGAACACGATTTCACCGGCGGCAGCACCCGGCGATGCCGGCAGACCAGTGGCGATGACATCGCGCTTGGCGACCGGATCGATGGTCGGATGCAGCAACTGATCGAGCGAGGCCGGATCGATCCGCATGATCGCATCCTTCCTGGTGATCAGGCCTTCATTGGCGAAGTCGACCGCGATACGCAGCGCGGCCTTCGCGGTGCGCTTGCCATTGCGGGTCTGCAGCATCCACAGCTTGCCCTGCTCCACCGTGAATTCCATGTCCTGCATGTCACGGTAGTGCTTCTCGAGCAGCGTATAGATCCGCGTCAGTTCCTTGAACGCGTCCGGCATCGCGACTTCCATCGATGCCTTGTCGGAACCGGATTCCTTGCGCGCGTATTCGGTGATGTCCTGCGGCGTGCGGATGCCCGCGACCACGTCCTCGCCCTGCGCGTTGATGAGGAATTCGCCGTAGAGCCGCTTTTCGCCGGTGGACGGATTGCGCGTGAAGGCAACGCCGGTCGCCGAGGTGTCGCCCATGTTGCCGAACACCATAGATTGAATATTGACGGCGGTGCCCCAAGACTCCGGAATATCGTGCAGGCGGCGGTAGGTCACCGCGCGTGCGTTCATCCACGACGAGAACACAGCACCCATCGCGCCCCACAACTGCGCGTGCGGGTCCTGCGGGAAGTCCTTGCCGGTTTCGCGCGCCACCGCTTCCTTGTATCGGCCGACCAGATCGACCCAGTCGTCAGCGGTCAGCTCGGTATCGAGCGAATAGCCCTTGCTGTCCTTGTAGGTGTCGAGGATGTCCTCGAAATGATGATGCTCGAAGCCGAGCACCACGTCCGAATACATCGTGATGAAGCGGCGATAGCTGTCATAGGCGAAGCGGCGGTCGCCCGAGAGCTGCGCCAGCGCCTCCACTGTGGTGTCGTTCATGCCGAGGTTGAGCACGGTATCCATCATGCCCGGCATCGAGGCGCGTCCGCCGGATCGCACCGAGACCAGCAGCGGGTTCTTCGCATCACCGAAGGTCTTGCCGGCGATCTTGCCGACAGTGTCGAGCGCCTTCTCGACCTGCGCCTTCAGCTCCTTCGGATAGGTTTTGTCGTTGGCGTAGAAATACGTGCAGACCGAGGTTGGAATCGTGAATCCGGGAGGCACCGGCAAGCCGAGATTAGCCATCTCGGCGAGGTTCGCACCCTTGCCGCCAAGCAGATCGCGCATGCCGGCCTTGCCCTCGGCGCGTCCGTCACCGAATGTATAAACCCACTTGCCAGCCTGAACGGTTTGCTTCGCCGCTGGCTTCGCGACCTTCTTCGCAGCAGGCGCGGATGTCTTCGCAGCAGCTTTCGCTACCACCTTGCTCACGGGTTTTGCGGAAACCGGCTTCGCTTTTGCGGCCGGTTTCGATTTTGAAACTGATTTCGGAGAGGACTTCGCGGCGGATTTCTTCGATGAGGCTTTGGCCATGGCTTCCAGACGCTGCATGAGTGAAACGGCAGCGGCGTTACACCACGGTTGCCCGGCGACGCGCAAGCGACTCCCGCCCGATATCCGCGTTGTTGGTCACGGACGGTTACAGATTGTTACAGATTCGCGTGAATCGCGATGTTTTGTTACCAACTCTGTAACAATCTGAAATACTCCGTTACTTAATGATGCCCAGTCCGATGATCCCGATCAGGATCAGATAGATCGCCACGATGAAATTCAGCAGCCGCGGCATGACGAGAATCAGCACACCGGCAATGAGTGCGACGATCGGCTGAATGTTGGCGACGCTGATGGACATCTGATGTCTCCCGGACATTGAAAGGATGAAACGGCACGCGAATCGGGACAAAAGTTATCCTCCTGCCGCGTGCCGCAACAGCCAACGGCCTGGATAAGCGGTGAGTTCCACATCGGCTGAGAAGTTGTGCAGCCACGCACTGCCGTCACTTTCATGAAAATGCCCCGGTGAAATCACAATCGGGCAGGAACGATGCTCCACGCTCGCCATTGTCACCGCTGTTGATCGGCCTTCACCGATTTTCCGAGCGTGATCGACATGAGCGAAGCCGCTCGGCGCACGATCAGGCTCCTTTTGATCAAGGAGAAACCCATGCGTAATCCCCTTCTCGCAGCAGCGCTGCTGGCCACCGCCTCAGCAATGCCGCTCGCGGCACATGCCCAGCAGCGCATCATTGTCGAGGAAGGCGTGACGACTGGTCTCGTCGGCCCAGGCGTCGGCATCATTGCCGAAGACGAGCGCCCGCGCTTCCGCCAGTACATCGTTCAGGAGCGCGTCCCGTCGTATGCGATCGAATCGCCTGTGCGCGTCGGCACCATCCTGCCGGAAAGCGGCGTGACCTATTACGACGTGCCGCAGCAGTATGGCGCGACCAGCTATCGCTACACGGTGGTGAACGACCGGCCTATCCTGGTTGAACCGCGCACCCGCCGCGTGATGCAGGTGATCGACTAGCACGCTGGGAAATCAAACTCCGCTCATTCCCGCGAACGCGGGAATCCAGACCTTCAACAAAAGACTGGGTCCCCGCTTTCGCGGGGACGAGCGGGAATAGCAATAACGCTCTCGTTTGAGCCGATGGTCCATCCCCGCCATGGTGGCCCAAACGAAATTGCCCCGCACGTGAATCGTGCGGGGCTTTTTTCGGAAGTTTGCTGTTACGATCCTTGCAGCATGGACAGGATGTTGCTGGTCGATCTGTAACTCTGGACCACGTTGTCGCGGAATGCAGGACTCCAGCCTGAAGCCTGCCGCTCCTCATCGCTCATCGCGGAATAGCTCTGAAGAATTCCAAGGCTAAGCTGCGTGGGATCGCCACTCTGCTGGCTTTGCTTCAGCGATTCCAGAATGCTCATGCGCGTCCGTGTATCGAGTTCCTTCTTGGCCGCGTAGATCTCCTGGTTCGAGAACTGCTGATCCTGATTGAGCGTGATCGCCGACAGCGAGCGGTTGTCGATCGACGAAAAATCCACAAGCTGTCCGAATTTCCGCGCCGGATCGTAGACCAGTTCTGTGCCCTTTTCAGCGGCGAGGCTGGCCTGCGCATCAAGCGCGGCGCGGACATTGGTTGCAACCGTGCTGAACGTCTTGGTCGTGCCGACCGGCGCGCCATCCGGATACAGCGTCAGATAGCTGGCGACCGGATCGCCTGAAATGCCGGACGGTGCGGTATCCGACTTCTGCTTCGCGGCCTCATAGCCCTTCAGCACGGCGGCACGCTGCGCGGACCATGCCGCGGTCCCCTTCTCTTCGCTGCTCGCGCCGTCGAGATAGTCCAGCGCCGCCTTGTAGACGACGGTGTAGTTCTTCGTCATCGACGTTGCTGCGGCCGCAGGCGCGAGCGCGGCGTTGAAGCGATTGGTCAGTTCGCTGGACGCGACGCTTTGTTCGTCAGCCGTGAACTTTCCGCCGCTGTTGGTCGCGATGGCAAACAGCGAGCGGCGATCCAGCGCCGACAGATCGATGGCGGTCTTGCCGTCAGCACCCAGCGGGCCGGTGACCTTCGCGGCAGCGTAAAGTTTGTCGAGCGCCGGACGCGCGTCGTTCGTGACCGTCGTAAAATCCGGCGTCTTCGCCTCCGCGGCCATACGCGCTTTCGCGGCATCCGATAGCGTCAGGTTGGTCGCCGCGTTGGGATCGGACGAACCGGCCGCGTCAGCCGTGTTGATCGCGTCCAGCAACGACGGCTGCGTCGCCGCCGCCGCCGTGCGCGCATAGGCCGAGCCGAGTTGGGCGTAGGGATTGGTGCCGGTAGTGATCGACGTCATGGGTCGTCCGCCGTCATGCCTTGTTAACGAAGGTTACCGGAACCTTTCAGAACATGGTTAACGAGGGGTAAACGGCGCGGCGCTGTTACTCTGAAGTGCCTGAGCGAGGCAAAGGCTCAAGGGGGTAACGCGCAACATAAACCGGGTCGTCCCGGCGAAGGCCGGGACCCATACTCCCTGTCGAGGCGTCATTAAATGGGAATACGCCCAGCCATTCCGCTCAAAAGAATGGCCGGTGGTTATGGGTCCCGGCCTTCGCTGGGACGACCTAACAATCTGAGACGCTCTCGCGCCTAGTCCTGAATCTTGGAGAAGTCCGCCACCGCGCGGGTGGCCTCGCGGATTTCGTTGAGCAGCTTCAGGCGGTTTTCGCGCACCGCGGCCACGTCGTCGTTGACCTTCACCTTGTCAAAGAAAGCATCGACCGCGGGACGCAGCTTGGCCATCGCCGTCATCGCTGACGCGAAGTCTTCCTTGGCGACTGCGGCACTGGCGTCAGTCTTCACTTGAGCGATCGCGCTGGCGAGCGTCTTCTCTTCATCGAGCTTGTAGAGCGACGCGTCCGGCGCACCGTCGAACTTGCGCTTGTCCTTCTTCTCCTCGATGGTGAGGATGTTCGACGCGCGCTTGGTGCCCGCGAGCAGGTTCTTGCCGTCGTCGCTGTCGAGGAATTTGCCGAGCGCCTCGACGCGACGCACGACCATCAGCAAATCGTCCTGACCACCGAGCGCGAACACGGCGTCGACGAGATCGTGCCGCGCGCCCTGATCGCGAAGCTGAACTTTCAGGCGGTCGGCGAAGAAAGGCAGCAAATCTCGTACCACCTCATATCTCTTCGCAAAAGGCGTCATCGTCAGTTCGCCGGGCGTCATCGCCCACGCTTTGCCGCTCGCCCACGCCTTTGTAACAACTCGATACCGGATGTCCGGATCGGCTTCCGTTTCATCGGAAATGCGTTCACTCGTGCTTGACTGAAAGCCACCGCCGTCAAAACGCTTCGTCTTTTCGGCACCAAATCTTAGTGTTCCCGCCCAAACCTCAATATATTTTTCATACGCAGATGTGAGGACGCTATTCAGTTTCAGTTCTATTCTATTTTCGAGCATCAACCTGATCACGCCCAGCGCCGCGCGGCGCAATGCATACGGGTCTTTCGATCCGGTCGGCTTCTCGTCGATGGACCAGAAGCCCGTCAGAATGTCGAGCTTGTCCGCGAGTGCGACAGCAATCGCGACCGAATCGGTCGGCACGCGATCCGCAGGCCCCTGCGGCTTGTAGTGATCCTCGATGGCCGCAGCGACGCTGGCGTCTTCGCCCTGTGCCAGAGCGTAGTACTTGCCCATCAGCCCCTGCACTTCGGGGAATTCGCCGACCACTTCAGTGAGCAGATCGGCCTTGGCAAGTTTCGCGGCAGCTTCCACCTTCGCTGGATCAGCCTTCACCAACGGCGCAAGTTCAACGGCAAGCCGCGTGATGCGCGCGATGCGTTCCGCTTGGGTGCCGAGCTTTTCGTGGAACACGATCTGATCGAACTTCTTGAGCAAGTCTTCAGGAGACTTGTTCTTCCAATTCTTCAGGTCGCTCTCATAGAAGAACTTCGCATCCGACAGGCGCGCGCGGATGACGCGCTCGTTGCCCGCGACAATCGCCTTGCCGCCGTCGGAGGCTTCGACGTTCGCGGTGAGAATGAACTTGTTGGCGAGCTTGCCGGTCTTCGGGTCGCGCACCACAAAGCACTTCTGATTGTTGCGGATGGTGGCGCGGATCACCTCGCCGGGGATCGACAGAAATTCTTCGTCGAACGAGCCCATCAGCACCACCGGCCATTCGACCAGGCCCGCGACCTCGTCGAGCAGCACCTGATCTTCGACCAGTTCAAAGCCCTGCGCGAACGCAAGCTCCTTCGCGTCCTCAAGAATGATGTTCTTGCGGCGTTCGGGATCGAGCACGACCTTGGCGGCTTCCAGCTTCGACACGTAATCGTCGAAGCGGCGCACCTCTATGGCGGCGGGCGCCATGAAACGGTGGCCATGCGTGGTCTGCCCGGCCTCGATACCCGCGACGTCGAACTTCACGATCTCCGGCTCTTCGGTCTCGGGACCGAAGGTCGCGATGATCGAATGCAGCGGGCGCACCCAGGTCAGCGCGCCGTTCTTCGCGGAGCGCTCGCCCCAGCGCATCTGCTTCGGCCACGGGAAGGTGCGGATGATCAGCGGGATGATTTCCGCGATCACGTCGATGGCGGGACGGCCCGGCCTCTCGATCAGCGCGATGTAGAAATCGCCTTTCGGATCGCGCTGGATCTTCGCTTCATCCAGCGACTTGAGGCCGGTGGCTTTCAGGAAGCCCTGCACGGCGGCGTCGGGCGCGCCCATCTTCGGGCCCTTGCGCTCCTGCTTCAGGTCCGGCTGACGCGCCGGAATACCGTGCACGGTGAGCGCGAGACGTCGCGGCGTCACGAAGGCTTTCGCGCCTTCGTAGACGAGGCCCTCGGCGACCAGCTTGTCGGTGACCATCTTGCGCAGGTCTTCCGCCGCCTTCGCCTGCATGCGCGCGGGAATTTCTTCGGAGAACAGTTCGAGGAGAAGATCAGGCATCTTAAGCCACCTTGCCTGCTTCTGTGTGCATCCATGCTTCGCCGCACGCCTTGGCGAGTTCGCGCACGCGCAGGATGTAGCTCTGACGCTCGGTGACCGAGATCACGCCGCGTGCGTCGAGCAGGTTGAACACGTGGCTCGCCTTGATGCACTGGTCGTAGGCCGGCAGCGCCATCAGATGCGCCTCGCGCTTGCCATCTTTCCAGCCAGCATCGAGATATTTCTTGCAGGCGCTCTCGGCCATCTTGAATTGCTCGAACAGCATCGCGGTGTCGGAATGTTCGAAATTGTGCCGCGAATATTCCTGCTCGGCCTGCAGGAACACGTCGCCATAGGTGACCTTCTCATCACCGTCGCGGCCGTTGAAGTTGAGATCGTAGACGTTGTCGACGCCCTGCACATACATCGCGAGCCGCTCGAGCCCGTAAGTGAGTTCGCCTGCGACCGGCGCGCATTCGACGCCCGCAACCTGCTGGAAGTAAGTGAACTGCGAGACTTCCATGCCGTCGCACCAGCACTCCCAGCCGAGGCCCCACGCGCCCAGCGTCGGGCTCTCCCAGTCGTCCTCGACAAAGCGGATGTCATGCAGCGCCGCATCGACGCCGATGGCCTTGAGCGACTTCAGATAGAGATCCTGAATGTCCGGCGGCGACGGCTTCAGGATCACCTGAAACTGATAGTAGTGCTGCAAGCGGTTCGGGTTCTCGCCGTAGCGGCCATCCTTCGGGCGGCGC
The DNA here is from genome assembly GCF_014203115.1 of Afipia massiliensis. Taxonomy (GTDB): domain Bacteria; phylum Pseudomonadota; class Alphaproteobacteria; order Rhizobiales; family Xanthobacteraceae; genus Afipia; species Afipia massiliensis. Next base: position 303,082 of record NZ_JACHIJ010000005.1, read on the forward strand.
GACGGCTGCACGTAAGCCGCGTTCCAGCGCTTCGGACCGAGCGCGCGCAACGTGGTCGCCGGATGGAACGTGCCCGCGCCGACTTCCATGTCGTAGGGCTGCAGGATGACGCAGCCATGGTCAGCCCAATAGCGCTGCAGCGTCAGGATCAGGCCCTGAAACGAACGCTCGGGTCGCATGTGCGGAGGCAGGGAATCCATCAGAAATCTTTGACAATCTGGAAGGGGTGATTTGCGCGCGGACCGTATCGGCGCAGGCTAACGGAATCAAGGCGATAGCCCAGTCCTTAAGCCAATTCCTGCCGGAATCGGCCGGATTTTAGCGATCGCCCGAACGCCGGTTTAACCGCAGCGACAGGTCAGCGCCCAAGGACCGCTCAAGACTTTCCGATTGTTAGCAACTGCCCGCTAGCAACGGCGGCATTGCAACCAACGGCCGGGCTTAACCGGCGGTGCGTTTTTCGGCAGGGACGACAATGATCGCTTTTCAGGTTCTGGCCGCGGCGGCCATCATGGCCTCGCTGTGCATCATGATGATCAACGACGTACGCAGGCACGGCTGAGCACGCTTGTCCGCATCCTTCGAGGCTCGCAAGAGCTCGCACCTCAGGATGACGGCCTCCGCAATACGCCGATCAAATATCTACAAAGAAACGTCATCCTGAGGTGCGAGCCGCACTTGCGGCGAGCCTCGAAGGATGACGACACCACGTGTGTCGGCGCGCCGGTTACCCCGGCCGGTATGTTCCACTATCCGGATCGCGGCGCAGTTTCGGCATGCTCTCCTTCTCGGCGGGCTTGGCCTTGCGCGCCTCCTCGAGCTCGCGGTTGATGCGCCTGCTTTCGCGCACTGCGAGACGCAGCAGCGCCGCCCCGCCGAGAATTCCGGCAGCGACCAGGATCAGCGGCGGCATAACCAGTCTCCCATCCTACAATCCGTAGCGCGCCCAGATCGCGCGCTCTTCCAGCGCCGAAATCAGGTCTTCCGAAAACCCCGGGAAACCCGGCAGCGCCGCGCCCGCGCCGGGCTTGCGGCCCGAAAGTCCTGACAGCAGCCCGGTCGGCGGCGCAATCACCGGCATCCGCACCTTGTCGCCGTAGCGCGCGCGCAGCACGGTGCGCAGATCGCCAAGCGCATCAGCGAGGCCGAGCTTCACCGCACGCTCGCCGGCCCAGTATTCGCCGGTGAACAGGTAACCGTCCTCGCCCTTCAGCCGCGCGCCGCGGCTGTCCTTCACCAGCGTGATGAAGGTGTCGTGGATCTCGCGCTGGATCTGTTTCAGCCGGGCGACGTCTTCCGGATTTTCCGGCAGGAACGGATCGAGCTGCGACTTGTGATCGCCCGACGTGTAGAGCCTGCGTTCGATCCCGACCTTCTTGATCAGTTCCGTGAAGCCGAACGTGCCTCCGACCACGCCGATGGAGCCGACGATCGAGGACGGATCGCAAAAGATCTCGTCGCCCGCGCAGGCGATCATGTAGCCGCCGGATGCCGCGACGTCCTCGACGAACACCAGTACGCGCCGATTCTTCTCGGCGGCGAGTTGGCGAATGCGCTGATAGATCTGGCGCGATTGCACCGGCGAGCCACCCGGCGAATTGATCACCAGCGCGACGGCCTTGGCGCCCTTGATGGAAAAGGCCCGCTCCAGCGTCCGCGACACGCCGGCCAGCGACATCCCCGGCCGCAGCGGCGTCACCGCCCCGATCACCCCGGACAGCCGCACCACCGGCACCACCGCCTCGCCGCGCAGCCACGCCGGCAGCCAGCGTTTCAACCTCTCGCCAATGTGACTGCTAGCGCCATTTTCGGCCATGGAACGTCCTTCATCTTCACGGTTTATTATTCGGTAACTGGCATCAGAAGCCCAAGCACATTCGACAATCGTTAAGCACGTCCATTGTGCCTGAATTCCGTCTAAATATCTGATCGGACGGGATTTCTTACAAAACTCTCCGGTTCTTCGCCGGAGCGCGACAAGAAACTGGAACGCACTTTGCATTGCAACAACGACGCAGGCTGCAACGGCGCAGTCCCGAAGGTGCAGAAATGAAGATTTACCTCCTGATCTTGCTGATTGGCGCTCTCCTCACGACGATCCACTTCACCAAGACCCCTGAAACCGGCCAAAAATCGGTATCGCAGTAAGCAGACTGCCCGTCTGCGGAGCAGCCGGCATTCAACGGCTTCCTGGCTCCTTCGCCAGCAACAGAACGGCCTTTCCGCCGAGGACCGCCGCAGCCTCCGCTCCGCCCTCGCCTTCCGGGTCCTGCAGAACAAATCCGGGATGCAGCGCCATCGGCGCGCGCCCGCCCTTCGTCGCGCTGACAATGACGCGGATCGCCGCCCCCTGCGAATTGGGATGAACCGGCAGAATCCCGACGCTGCCGAAGCCGCGCTCCAGCGCCGCCAGCACCTGCGCCAGCCCGTCCGCGCGCCAGATCAGCGTCAGCACCCCGCCGGATTTCAGCACCCGCCGCGCCGCATGGGTCCATCGCTCCAGCGTATCGGCGGAAGCCACATGCGCGGACTGCCGCGCCGGGTCCGGCGACGCGCGGTGTCGCTCCGCATCGTTGAACGGCGGATTCATCAGCACAATGTCGGCGCTGTCGGGTCCTAATTCAGAAGCGGCGAAAACATCCGCGCTCGCAGTGACGTCGAGCACCGTCACCTTCGCCTTGATGTCGTTCGCCTCGGCATTGGCGTACGCCAGCGCTGCAAGCATGTCGTCGATTTCGACGAGCACCAGATCGAGCCCCGTCACGCGGCGCGCAACCGCCAATCCCGCCGTGCCCACGCCAGCGCCGAACTCCACCACGCGATGGCCTGCCCGCGCCGGTGTCGCCGCAGCCAGCAGGATCGCATCGTGGCCCGCGCGGTGGCCGCGCCTCGGCTGGCGCAGCAGCAACTGCCCGCCGAGAAACATGTCCTCGGTCACATCCGCAAATTCAGCCTGGACGGGGTCAGTCATTGTCCCGCAATTCATGGGCCAGGCCCGCATCGGTGAGCAGGCGGCGGGCGGCCAGATTGTCGTCCTCGTGGACCAGAATGCGCCGGGGAAGTACGCCCAGCGATCCGTCCATGATGCTCATGTTACTGTCGAGAACGAGGTGATGGATATTGGCGCCGTCCAGCAGCGCCCCCACCGCGGACACCAGCACCACATCGTTGGTCCGCACGAGTTCACGCAAGGCCGCCATCTCCCGGAAGGGGCCCCAAAGGCCCGTTCGTTGCTCTTGCCGCATCGCACGGCAGTTTCTATGGTGCCCTCAAATTCATCTGGAGACCGGACGTGGCGGTTATTGTACCCTTTGAGAGCCACTCGACGCCATCGATAGATCGGCTGGTTGAGCTTGTCGCGCCCGACATGGAACGCGTCAACAGCACGATTTTGTCGCGAACCGGCTCCGAAGTCACGATGATCCCGGAGGTCGCCAACCACCTGATTTCGTCGGGCGGCAAGCGCCTGCGGCCGATGCTGACGCTCGCCATGGCCAACCTCACCAGCTACGCCGGCGACGGCCATATCAAGCTCGCGGCGGCCGTCGAATTCATGCACACCGCGACGCTGCTTCATGACGACGTGGTGGACGAAAGCGAGCTGCGGCGCGGCAAGCTCTCCGCGCGGATGCTGTGGGGCAACGAGGCCAGCGTGCTGGTCGGCGACTTCCTGCTCGGCCAGGCCTTCCGCATGATGGTCGAGGTCGGCTCGCTGCGCGCGCTGGATATTCTCTCCTCCGCCGCCGCCACCATCGCCGAAGGCGAAGTGATGCAGCTTGCGGCAGCGAAGAACACCGCCACCACCGAGGACGAGTATCTCGCCGTGATCCGCGGCAAGACCGCTGAGCTGTTCGCAGCCGCCTGCGAAGTCGGCCCCGTGATCGCCAATCGCCCGAAGGCGGAGCAGACCGCCTGCCGCTCGGTCGGCATGAATCTCGGCATCGCGTTCCAGCTTGTCGATGATGTGCTGGACTACGGCGGCAAGGCCGCCAAGCTCGGCAAGAATGTCGGTGACGATTTCCGCGAGGGCAAGATCACGCTGCCGGTGGTGCTGGCGTTCCGGCGCGGCAACGATGTCGAACGTGCGTTCTGGATCCGCACCCTGGAAAAGGGCGAGATCGGTGATGGCGATCTCGATCAGGCCATTGGTCTGATGACCAAGCACCGCGCTCTGGAAGACACCATGAGCCGCGCGCAGCACTACGGCGCGATGGCGGTCGATGCACTGGCGCTGTTCCCATCGTCGCCGATGAAGACCGCGCTCGAACAGGTCGTCGCATTCTGTCTGGCGCGATCGCACTGAGCGATCGCCACCTCTGAAAACTTAGCTCAGCACGCCGGCGTGAACCCACCAGTTGGGGTGAGTTTGCGTAATGGCTTTCGCGGCCTGTCCGGCATCGCCGATGGTCTCATAGATCGCAAAACACGTTGCACCGGAGCCTGACATCCGCGCGAGTTGCACGCCGTCCGTCGCGCGCAGCGCGGACAGGACCTCATCGATGACGGGCTCGACCTTGAGCGCGGGCCGTTCGAGATCGTTGGTGCCCGAGCCGATGGCCTCGATCCACGCGCCGAACGACGCGCCGTCCGCCGGCCAGCCTCGCGACAGCATGATATCGCCGGCGCCCGCGAGAAGCTCGCCCTTGCCAAGGCCCAACGCTGCGAACACATCCTTGGTGGCGACGCCGACGCGCGGATTGACCATCACGCACGGCATCGAAGGAACATCGAGCATCGACAAATTCTCGCCGACACCCGTCATGGTGCAGGCGCGTGACGCGAGACACACCGGAATGTCCGCACCGGTTTCGCGCGCGACATCGACAATGCGCGGATCGTCGATAGCAAGTCCGTTGGCGCGCGCCAGCAGCCGCAGTGCCGCAGCCGCATCCGCCGATCCGCCGCCGATGCCGGCAGCGACCGGAAGATGCTTGTCCAGCGTGAATTGCCCGAACGTGAGACCCGGAATGCGTTCGGCGAGCAGCCTTGCAGCGCGGATCACGAGATTATCCGACATCTCGCCGCAGTCCGCCGCGCCCGGCCCTCCGGTCGCAAGGCCAAGCTCAGCCCCCGGCGCAAACGTCAGCGTGTCCGCGCAATCGGCAAACACCACCAGGCTCTCGATGTCATGATAGCCGTCCGGGCGGCGGCCAAGGACGCGCAAGGTGAGGTTGACCTTGGCGCGCGCGGTTTCAGTCAGCAGTGTCATGGTATTTGCCGCCCCGGCCACAATGCATCATGCGCGGGCGCAGCAGCCTGCCTTGCGCAGACCGCGTAAACTTGTCTGCGCACCCGCGCATCCATCAACGTTTATTCAAGAAGATGGATTGCCGGGTCAAGCCCGGCAATGACAATTCCGGCGATGGCAGAACGATCGGGCGCCCGACAGGACTAGCCGCCCCTGCCGTCGTCCTTCTTCTTCTCGGCGGCAGCCGCGTTGGACGTGTCTTCGGGAAGGCCGTCACGCAGCTTGGTCTCGATCTTCGGCAATTCGTCCGCCTCGGGCTTGAGATCCTTCGCATGCTGCCACTGGAATTTTGCTTCCAGCGTCCGCCCGACGCGCCAATAGGCATCGCCAAGATGATCGTTGATTGTCGGGTCTTCCGGCTTGAGATCGATCGCGCGTTCGAGGTGCTTCACGGCGTTCTCGTAATTGGCGATGCGGTAGTAGGCCCAGCCCAGCGAGTCCACGATGTAGCCGTCGTCCGGCCGCTGCTCGACGGCGCGGCGGATCATCTTCATGCCTTCATCGAGATTGATGCCCTGATCGATCCACGAATAGCCGAGATAGTTCAGGACGTGCGGCTGCTCGGGCTGCATCTCGAGCGCCTTCTTCAGATCGACTTCCGCCTTCGCCCACTGCTTCGAGCGCTCGTTGCAGATGCCGCGGAAGTAGTAGAACACCCAGTTCGGCTTGTCGGTGGTGCTGGCCTGGGCCTCGATGCCCTTGCCGTAGGTCTCGCTGCAATCGGCGAACTTCTTGCGGGCGCGCTCGATATTGCCGAGCGCCATGATCGCCTCGACATCCTTCGGATCGTCGGCGACGACACCGTTCAGGATCTTGATCCCTTCCTCCGTGCGATCAACGGCATCGAGATCGGTCGCAAGCTGGATTTGCGCGTTGCGCTTGAGCGGCGAATTGGCGGGCACGCGCTCATAGATCTTGATCGCCATCTGCGGCTTCTTCACCGTTTCATACAGATCGGCCAGCGACAACAGCGCGAGGGAATGGTTCGGGTTGAGGTAGAGCGCAAGCTGAAGATAGACCAGCGCAAGGTCCTCGCCGCCGCGGCGCGTCAGCGATGCGCCGATGCCGTACAGCGCTTCCGCCGCGCCCTGCTGCGGATTTTCCGCCAGCGGCGACAGCTTCTTGCCGGCCTTGGTTTCACGAATGCCTTCCACCACCAGCGGATGACGCGCGAGCTTCTTGTCGAAGCCCTGATAGATGGCAGTCGCCGCTGCCGCGTCCCTGTTGCGCGACAGCCAGCGCGCATAGGCATCCGACACCCGCAATGCGGAGTCGTCGAGCTTGTAGGCGCGCTCGAAGCGGGCGCCGGCTTCCTTCTGCTTGTTGGCAAGTTCAAGGATCATGCCGGTGTGCAGGTCCTTGAAGATCGGATACCACTCCGGCCCCGCCAGCTTGTCGATGCTTGAGACCGCGGTCTGGGTGTTGCCCGCGCCGTAACTGGCCCAACCGGACAGCAGCGTCGCGACAAGATCGGTGATCGGCCCGCGGATGGACTGATTGATGTTCTGCTGGGCGACGGCGTAGTTCTTCTGCTTCAGCGAGCGGACGCCCGCCACCAGCCGCGCGACGCGGTTGTTCTTGTCGACGGTCAGAATGCGGTCGGCGAGTTTCACCGCCGCGTCGATGTCGCCATCGGCAAGGGCTGCGATGAAGGCACGGTCCAGCAGTTCGCTGTTCTTCGGGTCGGAGCGCAGCGCCGCGCGGTAGAATGCCGACGCCGCAGTCGCGTCGCGCTCGACACTGGCGTGGCGCGCGGCGAGGTAGCTTCCCGCTACCGTCAGGCCGATCAGATCACGCGCGCTCGGATATGGTGCCTGCTTGGCGTCTTCGCTGGCGCTGGTCCGGGTCTGCGCCGCGAGCGGCCCGCTGGAGGCGAGAACCGATGCAAACGCGAGAGTGGCGACGGCCACGCGGCTGAAACGACGTTGGAGGATCACGCTCGCCGGCTCCATGGATTGAAAGGGGTGCGACCGGTCAGGCCAGCAGCATAGGGACAATGGCTTGTTTAGCCCGCATCCGCAAGGATTCGAGCGGCCGGTCGAGGAGCCCAGTTACTGTGGCGCAATCGTGGCGGTGCACCGATCTCGCGCAATCGTGCTTACATCGACTGGTAATTCGGCCCGCCGCCGCCTTCCGGCGGAACCCAGGTGATGTTGCCGTTGGGGTCCTTCACGTCGCAGGTTTTGCAGTGGACGCAATTCTGCGCGTTGATCTGGAACCGTGGACCGGAATCTTCCTCGACCCACTCGTAGACGCCCGCCGGGCAATAGCGGTTCGACGGACCGGCAAACACGTCATGTTCCGAGGATTTTTGCAGGTTCATGTCCGCGACCCTGAGGTGGATCGGCTGATCTTCCTCGTGATTGGTGTTGGACAGGAATACCGATGACAGCTTGTCGAAGGTCAGCTTGCCGTCCGGCTTCGGTCCCGGAATCGGCTGATGCGCCTTGGCGGGATCTAGCGTCTTGCGGTCTGGCTTGGCGTGGGACAGCGTTCCGAACAGCGAGAAGCCGAACAGCGTGTTGGTCCACATGTCGAAGCCACCGAGCCCGACGCCGATGATGGTGCCGAACTTCGACCACAGCGGCTTGACGTTGCGGACCTTGTGCAGGTCCTTGCCCACTGCGGAATCGCGCCAGCCATTTTCATACGCAACCAGTTCGTCGTTCGCGCGGCCCTCTGCCAGCGCAGCCGCGACCTGCTCGGCCGCCTGCATGCCGGTGCCCATCGCATTATGCACCCCCTTGATGCGCGGCACGTTGACGAAGCCCGCCGCGCAGCCGATCAGCGCGCCGCCCTTGAAGGTCAGACGCGGCACCGACTGATAGCCGCCTTCGGTGATCGCACGCGCGCCGTAAGCGATGCGCTTGGCGCCCTCGAACACGCCGCTGATCTTCGGATGGGTCTTGAAGCGCTGGAATTCCTCGAACGGCGACAGATACGGATCGTCGTAGTTCAGATGCACCACGAAGCCGACGGCGACGAGATTCTCATTGTAGTGATAGAGGAACGATCCGCCGCCGGTGGACATGCCCAGCGGCCAGCCGAAGGAATGCTGGATCAGCCCCTTCTTGTGCTTGGCCGGATCGATCTGCCAGACTTCCTTGAGGCCGATGCCGAACTTCGACGGCTCGCTGTCCTTGTCGAGCGCGAACTTCGCAATCAACTGCTTGGTCAGAGAGCCGCGCGCGCCTTCGGCGAACAGCGTGTACTTGCCGAGCAGTTCCATGCCACGGGTATAGGAGGTCTTGTGCGAACCGTCGCGCGCCACGCCCATGTCGCCGGTGGCGATACCGCGCACCTCGCCGTTCTCGCCGTACAGCACCTCGACCGCGGCAAAACCCGGATAGATTTCGACGCCGAGCGCTTCGGCACGCGGTCCAAGCCAGCGGCAGACGTCGCCGAGCGAGCCGATGTAGCAATGGTGGTTGTCCATCAGCGGCGGCATCATGAAGTTCGGCAGCTTGATCGCGGCGCTCGACGTCATCCAGAAGAACTGGTCGTCCTTCACCTGCGTCTTCAGCGGGCAGTCGGCATCCTCACGCCAATCCGGAATCAACTGGTCGAGCGACACCGGATCAATCACCGCGCCGGACAGAATGTGAGCGCCGACTTCCGAGCCCTTTTCGACCACGACAACCGTCAGTTCCGGGTTGATCTGCTTCAGCCGGATGGCAGCAGCCAGACCTGAGGGTCCTGCTCCGACGATCACAACATCAAATTCCATGGAATCGCGCGGAGGAAGCTCTTCGGTACTCATGATGTCATCTCAAAATGATGGTTCAGAATGTTTCTAATCATCGTTCTTCCCGATTTTTCGCGCAAGAACAACCCCGTTTCGCTGCAGCGCGATCCGTCCTAATGTGCCGGCCGTGACCACACCCGAACCCATGCCCAACGCCCGCGAACTGCTCGCCTTTTATCTGGAGGCGGGAGTGGATTGCGCGTTGTCGGAAACCCCCGTCAATCGCCTGGTGGAAGAACCGGCAAGCGAGGAGCGGCCTGCCGCGAAGCCCGCACTGTTCCGCACTGCGAACCCGCCCCCTGTTGTTCCGGCTTCTGCCCATTCCGCACCCGCCGCGCCCGACGCCGCGATCATGTCGGCCCGCGAGATCGCGCCCAGGGCTGCATCGCTGCAGGAGCTGCGCGAACTGCTCGAACGCTTCGACGGCTGCGCGCTGAAGTCGACCGCGACGCGGCTGGTGTTTGCGGACGGCAATCCGGAAGCGAAGATCATGTTCGTCGGCGAAGCGCCGGGACGCGACGAGGATCTCGAAGGTCTGCCGTTCGTCGGACGCTCCGGAAAACTGCTCGACCTGATGATGGCCGCGATCGGCCTCGACCGCACCAAGGTCTACATCGCCAACATCATTCCGTGGCGGCCGCCCGGCAATCGCGACCCGTCACCGCAGGAAACGCAGATCTGCCTGCCCTTCATCCGGCGGCAGATCGCACTGGTCGATCCGGACGTGCTGGTGTGTCTCGGCAAGCCCTCGTCGCAGGCGGTGCTCGACCTCAAGGATGGCATCATGAAAACGCGCGGCAAGTGGATCGACTACGACACCGGCACGCGGAAGATCAAGGCGATGGCGACGTTCCATCCGGCCTATTTGCTGCGGCAGCCGATCTACAAGCGTCTGACCTGGCAGGACCTGCGCGCGGTGCAGAAGGCGCTTCAAGGCTGAGGCCGCGACAAACTGGCGATCGCACGGAATACAAAGCCTCTATGCATCCGCGCGTGTAGCGCTCGCGGCCGGTTCAGGCCATAAGCCATCGGTGCTGCGCTTTACGCAGCCATGCGAGGCGCTTGTCATGAATATGCACATTGCAGACGGAGCGATCGACGACACGGTGGCGCGGGCAAATGTGCGGCGACTTGCGGCTGCACAGGCTCTGACCGGCGCGAATGCCGCCGTCGTGTTCGCGACCGGCTCGATTGTCGGCGCGACGCTTGCGCCCAGCATGTCGCTCGCGACCCTGCCGCTTTCGATCTACATGCTCGGCCTCGCCGCCGGCACATTGCCCACCGGCATGATTTCGCAGGCCTTCGGCCGCCGCGCAGCCTTCATCGCAGGCACCGCGTGCGGCGCGCTGTGCGGCGTCCTCGCGGCCGTCGCTATTCTGTACGGCTCTTTCGCTCTCTTCTGTTTCGCGACGTTCCTCGGCGGAGTCTATGGCGCGGTCTCACAATCCTATCGTTTCGCCGCGACCGACAGCGCCAGCGCGACCTATCGGCCGAAGGCGATCTCGTGGGTGATGGCCGGCGGCGTGTTCGCCGGCGTGCTCGGGCCGCAGCTCGTGCAATGGACCATGGACATCTGGCCGCCGTATCTGTTCGCGGTGAGCTTTCTGGTTCAGGCCGTCGTTGCACTGATTGCCATGGTGGTGCTTGCCGGCGTCAATGCACCAAAGCCTGCCCCCGCACAAATGACCGGAGGCCGGCCGTTGCTGGAGATCGTCCGGCGGCCGCGCTTCATCGCCGCTGTGATTTGCGGTGCAGTCTCCTATACGGCGATGAACTTCCTGATGACCTCCGCTCCGCTGGCCATGAAGTTCTGCGGACTGACCCTGAGCGATTCCAACTTCGGCATCCAATGGCACATCGTCGCGATGTTCGGACCAAGCTTTTTCACCGGACACCTGATCGCCCGTTTCGGTGCGGCGAAGGTCGCAGTGGTCGGCCTGATCCTGGAAGCCGCAGCCGCGGTGATCGGACTGGCGGGCATCACCGCGATGCATTTCTGGGCCGGGCTGTTCGTGGTCGGCGTCGGCTGGAACTTCTCGTTCGTCGGCGCATCCGCGCTGATCGTGGAGACGCATGGCCCGCAGGAAGGCAAGAAGGTGCAGGCCTTCAACGACTTCATCGTATTCGGCCTGGTGGCCATCGGCTCGTTCTCGTCGGGCCAGTTGCTCGCGAGCTACGGCTGGTCGATGGTCAACATGGTGGTGTTTCCGGCGGTTGCCCTCGCGCTGGCCGCCCTTGCCGTCGCCGCGCTCATGCAGCGGCGGGCTGTGACTAGCTAGTGATCCGGTTCTAACATTCGTATGTGTTTTTCGTAGGCACTTTACGAATGTCAGAACCAAAGGATCACTAGAATTATTATTTGCTAGTGTCCTTTCGTATCCGACGTTTGCTCGGGAAGCGCTGCAAATGAAGCAAACGTCGGATACGGGACACTAGCCGATCGCGAACTTGGCGGCGAACACGACCGCGAGCACCAGCACGGCGGGCCTCGCATCCGAGAACCGGCCCGCGAGAATCTTAATCACTGCGTAGCTGATGAAGCCGAGGCCGAGGCCGGTCGCAATCGAATAGGTCAGCGGCATCGCAATCGCAGTGACCACCGCTGGCGCATATTCCGTGACATCGTCCCACGCCATGTCCGCGAGCCCCCGCGCCATCACGCAGGCGACGTAGAGCAACGCGGCGGCGGACGCATAGGCCGGCACCATCCCGGCGAGCGGTGCAAAGAACAGCGCCAACAGGAAGAACAGCGCGACGAACACCGCCGTCAGCCCGGTGCGGCCGCCCGCCGCGACACCGGATGCGCTTTCAATGTAGCTCGTGGTGGTCGATGTCCCGATCAGCGCACCGAACATCGCGGCGAAGCTGTCCGCCATCAGCGCCTGCTTCATGCGCGGCAGATTTCCATCCTTGTCGGTGAGACCGGCGCGGTGGGTGACGCCGATCAGCGTTCCGGCATTGTCGAAAACATCGATGAAGAGAAAGCTGAACACCACGATCAGGAATGTCAGCTCAGTGGCGCGCGAGAAATCGAGTTGGAACAATGTCGGCGCCAGCGACGGCGGCAACGACACCACGCCGTTGAAGCTGGTCAGCCCCAGCGGAAGCCCGATCAGCGAGACCGCGAGAATGCCGATCAGCGTGCCGCTGGCGATGTTGCGCGCGTTCATTGCCACGATCAGCGCGAAACCCAGCAGGCACAGCACAGGCGCCGGATGCGCGATGCCAAGCGGCCCCGCGGTCACCAGCGTCACCGGGCTCGCCACCACGATCTTCGCCTGTTCGAGCGCGATGATCGCGAGAAACAGCCCGACGCCTGCGGAGATCGCGAATTTCAGGTTTCGCGGAATGGCGTCGATGACATATTCGCGCAGCCGGAAGATCGACAGCGCGAAGAAGATCACGCCCGAACAGAACACCGCTGCGAGCGCCTGCTGCCACGTATACTTGTAGCCGAGCACGACAGTGAACGCGAAGAACGCGTTCAACCCCATGCCGGGCGCGAGCGCGATCGGATAGTTCGCCAGAAACGCCATCGCCAGTGTCGAGACCGACGCCGCAAGGCAGGTCGCGACAAACACCGCGCCCTTGTCCATGCCGGCATTGGCGAGAATGACCGGATTGACGAACACGATGTAGACCATCGTCAGGAACGTGGTGACCGCGGCAACAAATTCGGTGCGGACTGTCGTGCCGTGCTCCGTGAGGCCGAACTGGCGGTCGAGAAATGTCGTCCCGGATTTTTCCGCCTGCTCGCTCATGATGTCTCGCTGTTATCGGGAGCTTTGCCCTGGTGTCTGCGGGCGGACGATGCCCCAGCCGATCCGCACCAGCGCCTGGCGGCCCTTGACCAGGCGTTCGAAAGATCGCGGCACTTCCGGCACGAGGCCGGGAAACCGCTTCAGAATATCGGCGGGCGGCGTGCCGGCGGTATCCGCCGCGCGCCAGACCACCACGCCGCCGTTCTCGGTGAACAGCTTTGGCGTGATCCACGGTGTCTCTTGTGGTGTTGCATCGAACATGACGTGCGGGCGCGAGGACGCCCCGAAGCCGATCAATGTTGCGAGGTGCGGATCGCCCGCCACCGCGGCGAGCGGTCGGCCGGTGCGGCGCTCGAAATTCTCGCCGAAGAAGCGCCCGATATCGCGCGCCGGAAGCGACGTCTTGACCTCGGTGCTACCGATCCACGGCTGGATGAATGTCATGCCGAGGACAACCGCAATCGGCGCGGCCATGATGACCAGCCACACCGAGCGCAGATGCTGTTGCCGCCGCAGCGCGATGAGATCCCCCGCCGCAATGATCACCGCAAGTCCTGCGAGCAGCAGAGCGATCCCGTCACCGCCGATGACCTGATCCTGGCCGAGCAGCGCGGCAACAAAGCTGAGCGCAACCGGAGGTACGAGCGCGAAGACGTAAACGAACAGCCGCGCGAAGGGATCGGCCGGCGGACGAAAGATCAGCGGCGGATCCTCGCTCTTGCGGTCGAGCGCGCGGGAATTGAAGATCAGCAGGAGCGCCACACCGGACAGGGCGAACAGCAGTCCCGCCAGCAGCCCGCCCCATCCGAGCAGCCGCTCCTGAAACTCCGCCACCGCAGGCAACGACGGCAGCGCCAGCGCATTCGCGCGGATCAGCCAGATCCAATATGGCAGCACCAGCACGATCACCACGACGGCTGCATAAAGCGGATCAGTCGATAACAACGCGCGACGGCCTTTCGCCGTCGCCAGCACAAACACTGCCAGCATCGCCAGCAACGGCAGCGCGGCCGACGTGGTCAAAATCAACAGGCCGATCTCGATGGGCAGCCAGAACCACGCGCGCCGCCGACCCTGCCCGACGATCTCCCAGGTGTGAAGCAGGATCAGCGCCCACAGCGGCCGCGCCACGATGAGCGGGCCGAACTCCGCACCGGGAAACGAGAACGCCGTGATCGTCGCAGTCAGCAGCACCGCAAGAACGGCCTGCTGCGCACCTACGATGGCGCGGCCAAGCCTGAACAGCGCCCAGAACGTCAGGATGAAACAGAGCTGCGCCAGCAGATAGACGCCGAACATATGATTGCCGGACAGACGGAAGGCGACATCGCCGAGCCAGAATGCCAGCGGCGGGCCGAGATGGGTGCCGACCTGGTACTCCCTGCCGAAAGCCAGCACCGTGGCGACGTCGCCCGGCGGACTTCCGTACAACAACCACGGCAAAAGCAGCCAGAGCCCCGCCTGCGCCAGCACCACGATCCAGAAGATCAGCCGCGGCCGGGCGCGGACCAGTTCAACGATCAGGGATGTGAAACGCATGAAACGTTCGAACCGGCCTTTGGAAGGATGCCTCACTGATAGAGCGCACGAGGCAATCAGGCAACCGAACCGCTCAGATGGCCGCGATTGCCTCTTCGGACGACATGATCATCTCGATCTGGGCCGCCGCCGGGGTGTCGTCTTCCCCGAAATGCTTGCGGCGTGACGCCGCGACAGGCGCGAAAAAGCGGCGGTGATGAATGGTCGGCCCGAGTCGGTCGAGCGCTTCGAGATGGGCCGGGACGCCGTAACCCATGTGCTGTTCGAAGCCGTAGCCGGGATGATCCTGCGCCAGCCGACACATCAGCCGGTCGCGCGAAACCTTGGCGACGATGGAGGCTGCTGCGATCGACAGGACAATACCGTCGCCGCCGATCACCGCCTCGCAATCGCAGGACGTAGCCAGCCGGTCGCGCCCGTCGACAAAGACGTGCTTCGGCGTCTCAGGCAGCGCATGCACCGCGCGCGCCAGCGCCCAGAGCGAAGCGCGCAGGATATTGTCGCGGTCGATCCGCGACGGCGGCGCAATCGCAACTGAAACCAGCGCCGTCGCGCAAATCTCCTCGAACAGTTCCTCACGGCGCTCGCGCGTCAGCCGCTTGGAATCGTCGATGCCCTTCGGAACCCGCTTCGGATCGAGGATCACGGCAGCCGCAACCACCGGACCGGCCAGCGGCCCGCGCCCCGCCTCGTCGCAACCCGCAACCGGCCAGACGCCGCGCTTCAGCAATGCACGCTCACGGCGAAAGCTCGGCGCCGCGACGGCGATCACGCCGCTTCGCTTCGCTTTTTTTGCCTCTTTTGGAACCGCTGGGGACTTCCGAATCATGCGGCGATGCTGCGGGCGCATCGACCATCCCGCAAGCCGGAATTTTCAGCCGTGCCCGCTATTTGAGGCGGCTGAAAACATCAGCACTGAACCAAATTGCCGTCATGGCCGGGCTTGTCCCGGCCATGACAAGAAATAAATGGGACACGACTACGAGCCTAAAATAAATCCAGTTGCTCATTGGCACGCTTGGGGCGCGCGAAGTGGCCGGTCGTGAGTTTCGACCGCCGCTTGTTGAGGCCGAGCTTCTCGCAGGCGATCTCGAACCGCCGCCCGATCATCCAGGCCATCGGCCCGGTGCCCTTCATGCGCGTGCCCCATTGCGAGTCGTAATCGCGGCCGTCGCGCATGTCGCGGATCAGCGTGAAGACGTGGCGGTAGCGGTCCGGATAGTTCGCCATCAGCCATTCGCGGAACAGGTCGCGCACTTCGAGCGGCAGGCGGAGCAAGACATAACTCGCTTCCCTGACGCCGGCATGGGCGGCGGCATCGAGAATGCGCTCGATCTCGGAATCGTTCAGCGCCGGGATCACGGGCGCGACCATCACCGTCGTCGGAATTCCGGCGTCGGCCAGTTGGCGCAGCGCCTCCAGTCGCTTCGGCGGCGTCGCGGCGCGCGGCTCCATGGTGCGCGCAAGCTTCGGGTCCAGCGTCGTCACCGAAATCGCGACCTTGGCGAGGTTTCGTTTTGCCATCCGCGCGAGGATGTCGATGTCCCGCGCCACCAAGGCGGATTTGGTGACAATTCCGACCGGATGTCCGGCGCGCTCCAGCACTTCGAGAATGCCGCGCATGATTTTGTGCTCGCGCTCGATCGGCTGATACGGATCGGTGTTGGTGCCGATCGCGATCATGCGCGGCTCGTATCCCGGAGCAGACAATTCCTTCTCTAGCAGTTCCGGCGCGTCCGGCTTGGCGAACAGCCGGGATTCGAAATCGAGCCCCGGCGACAGGCCAAGATAGGCGTGGGTCGGACGCGCGAAACAATAGACGCAGCCGTGCTCGCAGCCGCGATACGGATTGATCGAGCGGTCGAAGCCGATGTCGGGCGAGTCGTTGCGGGTGATGACCTTGCGCGCGGTATCGACCGCAACCGTGGTCTTGAACGGCGGCAGTTCTTCGAGGCTTTGCCAGCCGTCGTCGAAGGTGACCCGCGCTTCGGCCTCGAAGCGTCCGCTGGCGTTGGATTGCGCTCCGCGTCCCCTGCGCCGCTGACGGTCGATCGCGACTTCGATCTCGGGAAACGGGGAAGGAACACCCGCCGGATCAGAGGGGGGCGTCACCGGCGGGTGCTTGAGGGCATGGGATGCATGGCTCATGGAGAGAACATAGCATCGCATGAGAACAAAACAAGAACTTCAAGGGCGCCTATCCCCAAATATTTGGGCCGGTCGTGGCAAGGGCACGATCCATCCGACGGATCGTCCAGCGACAGTTCCCGAGCCTGCCTTGCCGTTAATGAATGCCGCAAAAAGCTGCACCTGACGGGCTGTTCTGACTGTGACAAGATGATAACGGTTTCGCATCAATCGTTTGGCGGACACGTATTTCACCCACTCATGATCAGCGTTGTCATTCCCACTGAAGGCGTCGAGCAACCCGTTGTTGCCACCCTCGCGGCCCTGGTGCCAGGCGCGGCGGCCGGCCTCGTGCGGGACGTGGTGCTGGTGGATCGCGCTGCGTCCGAGGCGATCGAGCGGGTCGCCGATATTGCCGGCTGCCATTTCCTGAAGTTCGAGGGCTCACGCGCTGCCGCGCTCGCGGCGGGCGCCCAGCAAAGCCGCTCGCCCTGGCTACTGTTCCTGCTACCCGGTGCTGTGCTGGATTCGGGGTGGATCGACGAAACCACCCAGTTCATTCAGGGCGTTTCCCTGAGCGGCCGCCAGCGCGCCGGCGTCTTCCGCTACGCGCGCTCCCCCTATGAAGACGCCACCGTGCGCGACGGGGTGAAATCGCTGGCGCGGTTCATCTCCGGCCCGTCCCCCGATCAGGGTCTGCTGATTTCCCGCGATCATTACGAGCGGGTCGGCGGCTATGCCCCTGCGGCGCGGCGCGCCGAGGCCAAACTGCTCTCAAAGCTGGGCCGGACCGGTCGCGCGGTCCTGCGGACGCGGATTTTCGTCGCCGCCTGACATTAGTTGACCCCGTCAACAATAATACTTGACTGCGTCAACAATATCTCGAAGATGCCCGTCTGAACACGACGAGGCGTCGCTCGCCATGAGCCCACATTCCAAAGCCGAACAGGAAACGCGGATCGACACGATCCGGCGTTTCAACCGCTTCTACACCCGCAAGATCGGCGTGCTCGAACAGCATCTGCTCGAAAGCCCGTTCACGCTGACCGAAGCCCGCGTGCTGTTCGAACTGGCGCATCGCGACCGCACCCTCGCCAAGGAGATCGGCAGCGAGTTGGGCCTCGATCCCGGCTACCTCAGCCGCATCGTTCAGGACTTCACGGAACAGGGGCTGATCACGCGCAAGCCGGTCCCCTCCGACCGCAGGCAGTTCGAACTCGCGCTCACCGCCAAGGGCAAGCAGGCCTTCAGCCGCCTTGAGCGCGCGTCGCGTCAGGAAGTCGGCAAAATGATCGAAGCGCTGCCTGGCGACGGCGGGCAGCGTCTCGTGGCCGCGATGACAACCATCGAGCTGTTGCTGGGTGATGCGGACGAGCGTCCAGAAGTGACGCTGCGCACTCACCGGCCCGGCGACATGGGATGGATCGTGCAGCAGCACGGCCTGCTCTACGCGCGCGAATACAACTGGGACATCGCCTTCGAAGGTCTCTGCGCCGAGATCGTCGCGCAGTTCCTGAAAGACTTCGATCCGGCGCGCGAACGCTGCTGGATCGCCGAGATCGACGGGCGACAGGTCGGATCGGTGTTTCTGGTGAAGCATTCCGACGACGTCGCAAAGATTCGCCTGCTGCTGATTGATCCGGCGGGCCGCGGCCTCGGGATCGGCAAACGGCTGGTTGATGAGTGCATCGCCTTAGCGCGCAGTTGCGGCTACCGCAAGATCACACTGTGGACCCAGAGCATCCTGCTTGCGGCACGCGGTATCTATCAGAGCGCAGGTTTCGTGCATGTCGCCACCGAACCGCATCGCAGTTTCGGCCACGACTTGATCGGCGAGACGTGGGAGCGTGACTTGTAATGTCCTCGCGTCGCGAACCAGCGCGGCGCGCCACGCCGGACCTCGTCGCGTTTCACAAGATCAATGCGAAGCGGCTTCGTCTTCAAGTACGCCGGAACATGTGGCGCATTCTGTCCATGTGGCTAGCCAGAATTCTCAGGCGGCGCTGACGCGCGATACTACTACTTCGCCTTGCCGCGCTTCAGATGCTCGTCCAGCCGCGGCATGATTTCCACGAAGTTGCACGGCCTGGTGCGGTAATCGAGCTGCGGCGCGAGAATGCCGTCCCATCCATCCCGGCACGCGCCCGGCGAGCCCGGCAGGCAGAAGATGAATGTCGCGCCGGCGACGCCAGCGGTGGCGCGGCTTTGAATGGTCGAGGTGCCGATCTTCGCGTGGCTCAGCATGTGGAACGCGATCGAGAAACCGTCCATCCGCTTCTCAAACAGAGGTTCGACCGCTTCCGGCGTCACGTCGCGGCCAGTGAAACCGGTGCCGCCCGTGGTGATAACCACATCGACGCCGGGATCGGCGATCCACATCCGCAGCTTGGTGCGGATCGCATCGGCGTCGTCGGTGACGATGTCGCGCGCAGCAAGACGATGTCCCGCCGCCGTGAGGCGATCCGCCAGCGTCGTTCCGGATTTGTCGTCATCCAGCGAGCGCGTGTCGGACACGGTCAACACCGCGATATTGAGCGGGACGAACTGAGGCGCCTCGTTGGTCATGAACGGGCTCTAGAGCTGAACGCCGGGCGCAAACGTGTTGCAGGACTGCACCGTGCCCTGCTGGAAGCCGGTCATGAACCAGCGCTTGCGCTGCGCCGCCGAACCGTGGGTGAACGAGTCAGGCACCACGCGGCCCTGCGCCTTTCGCTGCAAGGTATCGTCGCCGATCGCCGCCGCCGTCTGCAACGCCGCATCGATGTCGCCCGCTTCGAGGAAGCCCGGACGCTTCTTCTCTTCGCGGTTCACCCAGACGCCGGACAGGCAGTCGGCCTGCAACTCGACGCGCACCTGAATATTGTTTGCCTCGGCCTTGCTGCTGGCCTGCTCCTGCATCTGCCTCGCCTTGGAGAGAATGCCGAGCTGGTTCTGGATGTGATGGCCGACTTCATGCGCGATGATGTAGGCCGCCGTGAACTTGCAGGCGCTGCCGGAGCAACCGCGGAAACGGGTCTCGACCTCGCGGAAGAATGCCGTGTCGAGGAAAATCTGCTTGTCGGGCGGACAATAGAACGGCCCCATGGCCGACTGCGCCATGCCGCAGCGTCCGCCGTTGGTGGCATTCTTGAAAAGCACGATACGTGGGCCGCGATAGGTTTGTCCGCTGGCCTGGAATATCTCGCTCCAGCGGTCGTCGAGTTCGCCGAGCACACCGGCGATCATGCTGCCCATTTCGTCCGTCGGCGCGCCGGCCTTCGGCGGGCTGCCGGTTTTGCGATCGGTCTGATAGCTCGGCGCCTGCTGCTGGCCGCCGGTCAGGATCTCGGCGCCGCCGATCAGGATGCGCGGGTCGATGCCCACCGCCCAGCCGATCAGGCCGAACACGACGATGGTGCCGATGCCGAGCCCGCCGCCTCCGCCCATCGGAAATCCGAAACCGCCGCCACCGCCTCCGCCATAGCCGCTGTCGTCGCGGCGGTCGTCGATGTTGTCGCTGCGGCGGAAATCATCGTAACGCATCGGAAATCTCCTCAACCGGCGGGCGCGTCATAGCGACATGCAACGGAGCCGCAAAAGTATCTGTTAACGATTCATACCGCGCCCGGCAAAAATTGCCTAGTGCGGCGTTTCAAGTTCGGTGCGGCATTTCGATGGGTTTCCACTCCATGACATGAATGCAGGCTGAATTTCGCAACGAAACGTGCGCAGCGCCAGTATTCCAGCGATTGGCTGCATTGTTCAACGCACTGCGTGCGTTTGCGATCCGCGATGCAAACCGGATTTCTGAATCAATTTCGGATTCGTCACAAACCTGTTTTTGATTAAGCCGATTTTTACCTTGGCCATTCATGGTGATGACAGTCGGATTAGTTAGTCCCGCGTCGCCGGCTGCGTCGCCTGAGTCAGGTTTTGAGTCATGGTAGTGTCGCGTCGCGGGGCGTCTGCAAAGGCGCCCCGCACTCAATTTGAAAATGCTCCGAGTTCGCATATCGTCATTGGCGATTGCGTCGCAGAGATGTCGAAGATGCAAGCCGGATCGGTCGATCTGGTCTTCGCAGACCCTCCATACAATCTGCAACTGAAGGGCGATCTCAAGCGCCCCGACGAATCCCACGTCGATGCGGTCAACAACGACTGGGACAAGTTCTCATCCTTCGCCGCCTATGACGATTTTACGCGCGCATGGCTGCTTGCCGCGCGCCGCGCCATGAAGCCGTCGGCAACGATCTGGGTGATCGGCTCCTATCACAACATTTTCCGCGTCGGCGCGATCATGCAGGATCTGGGCTTCTGGATTCTCAACGACATCGTGTGGCGCAAAACCAACCCGATGCCGAATTTCCGCGGCCGCCGCTTCACCAATGCGCACGAGACCATGATCTGGGCAGCGCGCGACGAGAACGCCAAGGGCTATACCTTCAACTATGAAGCGCTGAAGGCCGCCAATGAGGACGTGCAGGCACGCTCCGACTGGCTGATCCCGCTTTGCACCGGCGACGAGCGCCTCAAGGGCGGCGACGGCAAGAAGGTTCATCCGACTCAGAAGCCCGAAGGCCTCTTGGCGCGCGTGTTGCTGTCGTCGTCGAAGCCCGGCGATCTCGTGATCGATCCGTTCAACGGCACCGGCACCACCGGTGCTGTCGCGAAGCGTCTCGGCCGCAGCTATATTGGCTTCGAGCGCGACAAAACCTACGCCAAGGCCGCCGAGGCCCGCATCGCCGCCATCGAGCCGCTGCCGGAAGCCACGCTGGCGCCGTTCATGACCGCGCGCGGTGCGCCGCGCGTCGCGTTCTCCGAGTTGGTCGAGCGCGGCATGATCCTGCCCGGCACCAAGCTGGTGGATTCCAAGAAGAAGCACGCCGGACTGGTGCGCGCCGACGGCGCGATCATGCTGGGCGACAAGGTCGGCTCGATCCACCGCATGGGCGCGCTCGCTCAGGGGGCCGAGGCATGCAACGGCTGGACCTTCTGGCACATCGAGACCAAAAAGGGCCTCAAGCTGATCGACGAGCTGCGCGCCGAAATCCGCAGCGAGATGGCGGCGGGCTGACCCGCCGCCTATTCTTATTCTCGCCAGCAGGGCTTTTCGATTTCGGCCGCGACCTCTGCCCAACACATGCCCATATCGTTGACGTCACGTTCGCTCATCGCTGCGAGTTGACGCCGTTCGCGGCTGCGTCTTCGCCATGTCCGGAAAATTGACGCCGCCGCCCGAGCGATGTCCAGCATCGCACCCGATGATGGCTCTGACCGCCGGCTACCTGAGTTGGCGCCGACTCCGGTGTGAGCCAGCATTCAACCCGCCGCCCGCGATTGCGATTTCGGAAACGGCCCGAGCACGCGCTCGACCAATGCCGTGTCGCAGTATTCCTTGATCTGCTTGATCTTGCCGTTCTCAACGCGCCAGACCATGCAGTATTCGTTGTCGTACCGGTCGCCGGTCTTGGTGACGTTATCGCCTTTCGCTTCGACCACAACGGCGTCGCCCTCGGCAACAAAATTGAAGGCAACGGTTCTTGCGCGATCGGTCAGCAAGGTTCGCAAGTGGCCTAGAAGGCCGTTCGTGATGGCCTCCTTCCCTGTGTAGATTCCCGACCACGAATACTGCCCCATCACTACCCACGTCACATCCTCCGCAATGTTATCGATGAAGGTCGTACCGCTGCGGTTGGCGGAGTCGGCGAAGATCTGCTGGATCAGTTTCTTGTTGGCTTCGGCACTCATGAGTTCCGTCCTCTGCTTGTGTGATGAACGGATGATGGAGCGCGTATCGATATTCTTCCAATCGATGCTTTGTATGATATATATTCGCCTGATGAATTTAGCCTCGCTCGATCTCAACCTGCTGGTTGCCCTCGACGCGCTGCTGCTGGAGGCCAATGTCGGCCGCGCGGCGATGCGGATCGGCCTGTCGCAACCGGCGGCCAGCCACGCGCTACGACGGCTGCGCGATGCCCTGGGCGATCCGTTGCTGGTGCGCGCCGGCGCGCGCATGGAATTGACGCCACGGGCGCAGGCGTTACGTGCACCGCTGGCGCAGGCGCTGGATCAGGTGCGCGGCCTGTTCATGCCGGACGATTTCGACGCCGCCCGCAGCGAGCGGCGCTTCCGCCTGATGATGCCCGACCTCGCCGTCGAACTGCTGATGCCACCGCTGATGAAAAAGCTGGATGCCACAGCACCCGGTGTGCGGATCGACGTCGTGCCGTGGCGCGGCCCCGCGATCTTCACCGCCGAGTTCGCGCGCACCATCGACATGGTGATCAGCATCGGCGATGCCTTCAGGGGATTTCACCGGCAACTGCTCTATACCGACTCCGATGCGCTGGCGGTGCGGCAGGGGCATCCGGCGGGAGTGCGGCTGAAGAGCAAGGACACGTTTCTCAAGGCGAGGCATGTCGCGGTCGTCATTCGCGGCCAGAGCGAAGACCTGATCGACACGTGGCTGCAGACCAAAAAGCTGGAGCGGAGGATCGCGCTGGTGGTGCCGAGCTATATCGAGGCCCTGCACGTCGCCGCGCGTACCGATCTCGTCGCGTTCGTGCCGCGCCGCCTGATCGCCGCGCTGTCGAAGCAATTGTCGCTGGTGACGGTCGCCCCGCCCGTCGATCCGGGAATCGACGAGCAGTTCATGTTCTATCCGACCCGCGCGCAGATGGACCCCGGCTCGATCTGGCTGCGGACCGTCATGCTCGGGATCGGACGGGAGCTTGAGCGGCCGAAACGCCGCGCTCCGTCATGAAAGCTGCTTCTGAAGCTTTCCCTCGATGTAGACGCTGACGATGGTATCGTCGGACGGATAGTTCTCGGGAGCAACTGTCGTGATCTGCGCCTGAATGCATGTCCACTTGCCGTTCTCGAACAGATAGGTGTCAGTATACGTCGTCATCCCGGTCACATCCGTTCCATCGCGCCGGCGCGTGCACTTGTTGGTGGACCGCACCAGCGCGACATCGCCTATCACCGTAATCAATTCGTCGCGAACGTCCCAGTAGACGATCACCTTGGGATCGAAACCCGTCGCCCAGTGCTTGAGATACATCGCGCGATCCTGCCGCTGGCCGTTGGGCCGGATGTCGATAAAGCCCGGATGAAGAATGGCGTCGTGCGAGGCCACGTCGTTGGTCACAAAGTTATGGATGAAGCGTGCGTTCAGCGCGCGCAGCATGTTCATCGTTTCGGCCGATTGATGGTTGGGTTGGGCAAGCATTGTAATCTCCTGAGTTTTTGTCAGAGCGCCAGTTCGCGTGCCTTTTCCGCCGTAGCGTCGTCCGCCGGATAGAAACATTCGATCTTCAGTTTTTGCAGCGTCGCATCCGTCGGCATGGCGAACGTCGTAAATGTCGAAAAGAAAGCGAGACGAAAATCGTCTTTCTGAAGCCGCATCGTCATCACCGGCGAGGATCCGGCCACGTGACGCGGCAGCCTCCATTCCGCGGGCAGTCCGGGATAGGCCATGACCTCGGCAAGCAGTTGCGCCGCGATCCCGCCGCCCTGCGCGACCTCGCGATGAAGGATCTGGATCATCTGACCGGCGAACTCGTCCCAGTTCACGATGAACTGCCGCAGGCCTTTCGGGTGAAACACCGTGTGCATGGCATTATCGGCGAACTCCGGCTCCATGTCGTAGGCATCATGGAACGGCTTGAGCAAGCGCCGCGACGCTTCGTTGCGGATACGAACGTCCCAACGTCCATCGATGACGATTCCGGGATACGGCTCCTGCTGCCGAAGAATGAAGTCCAGCGCCTGGCGCACGTGCTGCAAATTGTCCGCCGCCAAGCCGCTGTCGCCATACGGCGGGACAAATCCGGCCGCGACATGCAAGGCGTTGCGCTCTTCCAGCGGAAGATCCAGCGCGGTCCCGAGCAACTGCACCATCTCGCGGCTCGGCTGCGCGCGGCCGGTTTCCAGAAAACACAGGTGCCGTGCCGAGACATTCGCATCGCCCGCCAGTTCGACCTGGGTGAGGCGACGGACGCCGCGCCAATGCTTCAGCAGACTACTGAATGGCCCGATCGCCGTGTCTTGCGAAACTGAATTCTGGGTGCCCATGCAACCGAGCGTAGACTGTCGGATCAGAAGATCAATTACCTTGGACGTAAGTCCGCGACCTGAAAAAGCCGAAAGCGAGCGCGCGCTCCAACGCCACCGCGTCGCTTTTGAAGCCGGATATCTTGAGGCTGCGGAGCCGCGACAAGAGCCCCAAAATGTCCTTTCGCAGTTGCCCCCTCGCCGTTTCCCGTGCCATGACCACGCCAGTTACAGGAGCGTATCATGACGGTTCTTATCGCAGGCGGCGGGATTGGCGGGCTGACGCTCGCGCTCAGTCTTCATCAGATCGGCATTCCGTGCCGCGTGTTTGAAAGCGTGCCGGAACTGAAGCCGCTGGGCGTCGGCATCAACGTGCTGCCGCATGCGGTGCGCGAACTGACCGACCTTGGCCTGCTCGACAAGCTCGATGCCTCGGGCGTCAGGACCAAGGAACTCTCCTACTTTTCCAAACAGGGAAAGCCGATCTGGAGCGAGCCGCGCGGGCTTGAGGCCGGATACAAGTGGCCGCAGATCTCGATCCACCGCGGCGTGCTGCACCAGATCCTGCTCGATACCGTGATCGAACGTCTGGGCGCGGACAACCTGCTCAACAGCCACCATCTGGCGAGTTTCACCGACACGCCGGATGGCGTCTCTGCCCGCTTCATCGACAAAGCGACCGGCGAGGATGCCGGCACTTATAACGGCACGCTGCTGATCGCCGCCGACGGCATTCACTCCGCCGTGCGCGGCAAGCTCTATCCGGACGAAGGGCCGCCGATCTGGAACGGCCGCATCCTCTGGCGCGGCATCACCGAAAGCGAAGCCTTTCTGTCCGGCCGCACCATGATCATGGCCGGCCACGAAAGCCTGAAGTTCGTCTGCTATCCAATTTCGAATACGCCGACGCGAGACGGCAAATTCCGCATCAACTGGATTGCCGAACGCTTCTTTCCGCCGGACCATCAGTGGCGACGCGAGGACTACAACCGCGCCGCGAAGCTCGACGAATTCCTGCCCTGGTTCGAGGACTGGACATTCGACTGGCTCGATGTCCCCGGCCTGATCCGCAACTGCGCGCACGCCTACGAATATCCGCTGGTGGACCGCGACCCGATCGACCGCTGGACCTTCGGCAATGTGACGCTGATGGGCGACGCCGCGCATCCGATGTACCCGATCGGCTCAAACGGCGCCTCGCAGGCCATTCTCGACGCCCGCGTGATCACGCGTGAAATCCTCAATCATGGCGAGACGTCCGAGGCCCTGCAGGCCTATGAAGCCGAACGCCGCCCGGCAACCACCGAACTCGTCAAGCTCAATCGCCGCAACGGGCCCGAGCAGGTGATGCAGCTCGTCGAGGAACGCGCGCCGAACGGATTCAATGTCGTGACCGAGGTGATGTCGCAGCAGGAACTGGAAGACGTCGCCAACACCTACAAGCGCGTCGCAGGCTTCCAGGTCGATGCGCTCAACGCCAAGCCGCCGATCGTGCCCCGGCCTGAGACGTCGATGCTATCGAGCGCTGGATAGCACTCACGGCACTGCCTCTCTTTTCCCTCCCCCTTTGTGGGGAGGGTGGCGCGCAGAGAGCGAAGCGAACGGGCGCGCCGGGTGGGGGAGAAATTAGACCCCCACCCCGGTCTCGCTACGCTCGACCGTCCCTCCCCACAAGGGGGAGGGATTCACATCGCGGCCAATCGTACCAATGCCGCTCTCGCTAATCGCCCAATCCATGCGCGATCACCTTGCGCATCACGTTCGGCAACGCTTCGTCTTTCAAGGTCGCGACAGGCACCCAGCGCATGCCGTCCGGTGCGCGCGTGCGCGCGGCAACGCTTGCGGTGTAGACCACAAGCTCGAGCGGGAAATGCGTGAACACATGCGTCACGACGCCTGCCTTGCGATGCCAGCGTGATGCATTGAGCGCCGGAGCCTGCGCGCGTGCGGCCTTGTCGTCGTGACCGGCAAGCCATTCGGAATTCGGCACTTCCGTCATGCCGCCGAGCAATCCCTTTTCACCACGCGTGCGAACCAGCAGTTCATCGCCGCGCGTGACAACGAACGCAGCACCTCGCCGCAGCGCACCGGTCTTCTTCGGCGCCTTGCGCGGAAACGTCTCCTGATCGCCCCGTATACGCGCAGCGCAATTGTCGTTGAGCGGACAGAGCGCGCAGGCGGGTTTCTTCGGCGTGCAGATCGTGGCCCCGAGATCCATCAGCGCCTGTGCGCTGTCGCCCGCGCGTGACTCCCAGAGCAGCGTCGCCGCCAGTTGCTGGATCTGCGGCTTGGATTTTGGCAGCGGCTCTTCCACCGCGAACAGCCGCGACACCACGCGCTCGATATTGCCGTCCACCGGCATGGTCTGCCGGCTAAATGCAATCGCCGCGATGGCCGCAGCCGTGTAAGGGCCGACGCCCGGCAGCGTCCGCAGACCTTCTTCGGTGTCGGGAAAAGCACCGTCGTGCTCGCGCAGCACAGTGACGGCGCAGGCGTGAAGGTTGCGCGCACGGGAATAGTAACCGAGCCCCGCCCACATGCGCAGCACGTCATCGAGCGAGGCAGCGCCGAGCGCCGCCACCGTCGGCCAGCGCGCGGTAAACTTCTCGAAATAAGGCCCGACCGCTTTCACGGTCGTTTGTTGCAACATGATTTCCGACAGCCATACCCGGTAAGGGTCGCTCGTGCGGCCCGGCAGCGCGCGCCACGGCAATTGTCGCCGATGGCGGTCGTACCAAGCGAGCAGCAGCGCCGGGCGATCCGCTTCAACGTTGTCCGGAGATTTCTTTCGCCGCGCGGCTGCGCCTGATAAGGTCATGGGACACTATGTACCGACGTCAGCCACCCATGAACAAGCCCGGTCCCCTCACCGCGAAGCCGTTATCCGCACTGCTCGGCAGTGCGATCAACGACGTCTTCGCCAAGCAGGGCTTTGCCTCGCGCGAACTGGTGACGCGATGGGCAGAGATCGCGGGGCCGAACGTCGCGGCCCATTCGGAACCGCTGAAAATCCAGTGGCCCCGTCCGGTCGAGAACCAGATCCCCGAACCGGCGACATTGATATTGCGGGTCGAGGGCCCGATGGCGCTGGAAATCCAGCACACCTCGGATGTCATTCTGGAGCGGGTCAACCGCTTCCTCGGCTGGAACGCGGTCGGGCGGATCGCGCTGCGTCAGGCGCCGCTGTCACGCAAACCTGCGCGAAAAGCCCGAAAAGTGCCGGATGCGGCAGCCGTCGCGAAAGTTGCGGCCTCGCTCGGCACCGTTGAAGATGACGATTTGCGTGCGGCGCTGGCGCGGCTCGGCGCCTCGATCAAGCGAAATTGAGCCTCCGGAAGGCGCGCGGCAGCGGCCCGGCATTGCCACAATTGTCGTTTCAAGCTAGCGAAACATCCCTCATCAGGCGTGACGACGCCGTTCGCACGTATTTTCGGAGCAGACCGTTGAACATCACGCGCCGCACCTTTACCGCCGCCCTGTCCCTCACCGGCTTCGCCGCAGCACTCGGCCTTTCGCCCTGGCAGCTTGTCAGCCAGGCGAATGCGCAGACCGCCGCCGAAATCAATCAAGCCGGCGAGCTCGGCGACATGGCGATGGGATCGAAAGACGCACCGGTCACCATCATCGAATACGCCTCGATGACCTGCCCGCACTGCGCGTCGTTCACCAAGGACGTGTTCCCCCAGATCAAGACCAACTACATCGACACCGGCAAGGTGCGCTTCATCTTCCGCGAGTTCCCGCTCGATCAGGTGGCGCTGGCCGCCTCGGCGCTCGCACGCTGCGTCGCCAAGGACGATGCGCCGAAATATTTCGCGATCATCGACATCCTGTTCAAGCAGCAGAACGATCTGGCCTCGGACGCGCTCGGCACCATCAACCGCGTCGGCAAGCAGGCCGGCTTCAGCGAGCAGATGATCAAGGACTGCGTGCAGAATGATCCGAAAATCCAGAAGGGCATTCTGGACGTGCGCGAGCACGCCTACAGCAAGCTCAAGGTCAACTCGACGCCGTTCTTCTTCGTCAATGGAACCGTCGTGAAGGGCGATATCTCATTCGACGCCTTCGAAAAGCTGATCAAGCCACTGCTCAAGAGCTAAGGCGTTCCGGGCGGAACCGACCCGGTTCCCGGGAACATCCGCCCCAAAACACACTGAAATCCCTCGGAAATCCCTGTAAATCCCTTGGGAAAAGCCTCCTGCGCAGGTTGCCCTGCGCGGTCTGCCTCGCCATTGTGCGGACAGTTCGAGGCGCATTCCGCGACTCAGTTATACTGGCATAGGCCTGCTATGACCTTGCCCCGGCTGGAAAATTCCGACTTCGAGAATTCCCCGGCCAACAGAGTGTCGATTGCATGAAACTCACGCGTCTTCGTCTTCACGGGTTCAAGTCCTTCGTTGAACCGACCGACTTTCTGATCGAACCCGGCCTCACCGGCGTTGTCGGTCCGAACGGCTGCGGCAAATCGAACCTGGTGGAAGCGCTGCGCTGGGCGATGGGCGAAACCTCGCACAAGTCGCTGCGCGCCGCGGACATGGACGCCGTGATCTTCGCGGGCTCCGGCAACCGCCCTGCGCGCAATCACGCCGAAGTCGCGATGACCATCGACAACTCCGATCGCTCGGCGCCGTCCGCGATGAACGATCAGGAAGTGCTGGAAATTTCCCGGCGCATCGAGCGCGAAGCAGGTTCGGTCTATCGCATCAATGGCCGCGACGTGCGCGCGCGCGACGTGCAGATCCTGTTTGCTGACGCAGCCACCGGCGCGCGCTCACCCGCTCTCGTCCACCAGGGCAAGATCGGCGAGATCATTCAGGCGCGCCCCGACCAGCGCCGCCGCGTGCTGGAAGACGCCGCCGGTGTCGCCGGTTTGCATGCACGCCGTCATGAAGCCGAACTGCGCCTCAAGGCGGCCGAGACCAACCTCACCCGCGTCGAGGACGTTATCGGTCAGCTTGCAAGCCAGATCGAAGGCCTGAAAAAGCAGGCGCGTCAGGCGATCCGTTATCGCGAAGTCGCCGCCAAGGTCCGCAAGGCCGAAGCGCTGCTGTTTCACCTGCGCTGGCTGCAGGCCAATACCGACGTCGCCGAAGCAGGCCAGACCCACGACCTGAATGTCCGCGAGCAGGCCGAACGCACCCTTCAGCAGGCGGAAGCCGCACGCATCCAGGCGATCCGCGCTTCCGAGCTTCCGGGCCTGCGCGAGAACGAAGCGCGCGCCGCAGCCGGCTTGCAGCGCCTGACCAACGCCCGCGAAATGCTCGACCGCGAGGAAGCGCGCGCCAGGGAGCGCGTCATCGAGCTCGACCGGCGCTTGACGCAGTTCGCCGCCGACATCGAGCGCGAGCAGCGCCAGCTGTCCGATGCCGACGTCGCACTGGCGCGGCTGGAGGCCGAGGACAACGACCTCAAGGACGAGATCAAGTCGCGCGTCGACAAGCGCAGCGGAGCCGATGAGCGTGTGGCGGAAGCCGAGGCCACGTTGGCCGCGGCGGAGCGGACCTTCTCCGAACTGACCACCGCGCTCGCCGACCTCACCGCCAAGCGCAACCAGTTCGAAGCCAATGTCCGCACCCATCGTGATCGCCTTGCGCGGCTCGATCAGGACATCGTCAGTGTCGAGGGCGAAGTCGAGAAGCTCGCCGCCGAGACTGGCGGACTTGGCGATCTCGATACGCTTGTCGCTGCGATGGAGGCGGCAGCGGAAGCCTTGATGATCTCCGAAGCCACGACCCAGGCCAGCGAGGCCGCGCATGTGAATGCCCGCGCCACGCTTGAGGCCTCGCGTGCGCCGCTTGCCGACGCCGAAAAGCGCGTGCAGCGGCTGGAGACCGAAGCCAAGACGATTTCCAAGATCGTCAACGGCGAAACCAAGAACCTGTGGCCGCCGATCATCGACGGCGTCAACGTCGCCAAGGGTTTCGAAAAGGCGCTGGGCGCCGCATTGGGTGACGATCTCGACGCACCGGTCGATCCGACCGCGCCGATGCGCTGGTCCAACCTCGGCGTGGTCGACGGCGATCCGTCGCTGCCTGAGGGCATCGAAGCGCTTGCAGCCCATGTCACCGCTCCGCCGGAACTGGCGCGGCGTCTGGCGCAGATCGGCGTCGTCAGCCGCGAGCGCGGTGCGCAGCTTGCCTCGCAACTGAAGACCGGCCAGCGGCTGGTCTCGCGCGAAGGCGACCTGTGGCGCTGGGACGGTTTCGTCGCGGCAGCGCATGCCCCGACCGGCGCAGCACGGCGGCTGGCCGAGCGCGCCCGCCTCATCGACATCGAATCCGAACTTGAGCAGGCGCGCGCCGATGCCGTCGCAAAGCGCCGGGCGCTGGACAACGCCGACGCCGAACTCAAGGCCGCGTCCGCCGCCGAGAGCGCCGCACGTGAAGCCGCACGCTCCGCCCAGCGCGAAGCCAATGCCGCGCGCGAGCAGCATGCCAACGCCGAACGCGAGATCAATCGCCACGCCTCGCGCCGTTCCGCGCTGGACGAGCGCCGAACCCGCCTTGCCGCGGATCGCACTGAGGCCCACGACGCGCACGAAGCCGCCGTCGGCGTTTTGAGCGAATTGCCGTCTAGCGCCGAGAACGAGGAAAAGCTCGCCACCGTGCGCGCCGATATGGACGGTCACCGCCGTCTCGCGGCGCAGGTCCGCGCCGAGGCGCAGGCGCTGGCGCGCGAAGCCGAACTCGCCGACCGGCGCGTGCAGGCGATTATCGCCGAGCGCAACGAATGGCAGAACCGCAAGGAAAACGCCGCGTCGCAGATTGCGACGGTTGAGACCCGCATCGTCGAGGTCAAGACCGAGCGTGCTGAGCTTGAAAACGCGCCGGAGGTATTCGCCGAGAAGCGCAGCGCGCTGATCAGCGAAATCGAATACGCCGAAGCCGACCGCCGCACTGCCGCCGATGCGTTGGCCTCTGCCGAAACCGCGATGGCGGAAACCGATCGCGTCGCCCGCGCCTCGCTCGATGCGCTGTCCGCTTCGCGTGAAGCCTGCGCCCGCTCCGAAGAGCGGATGGAAGGGACGCGCCGCCGGCTCGACGACATCGAGCGCGAAATCCGCGACATGCTCGAAGTCGAGCCGCAGGGTGTCTCCGCGCTGGCCGAAATCACGCCGGAGACCGAGCTTCCGGCCGTGACCGACATCGAAACCGATCTCGAAAAGCTCCGCCGCGACCGCGAGCGTCTTGGCGCTGTTAACCTGCGCGCCGAGGAAGAGCTGCGCGAGGTCGAGGCCCAGCACCTGACCCTCACCACCGAGCGCGACGATCTGGTAGAAGCGATCAAGAAGCTGCGCACCGGCATCCAGAGCCTCAACAAGGAAGCGCGCGAACGCCTGCTGACCTCGTTCGAGACGGTCAACACCCACTTCAAGCGGCTGTTCTCCGAGCTGTTCGGCGGCGGCCAGGCCGAACTGACCCTGATCGAGAGCGACGATCCGCTCGAGGCCGGTCTGGAAATCATCGCCAAGCCACCCGGCAAGAAGCCGCAGACCCTGTCACTGCTCTCCGGCGGCGAGCAGGCGCTGACCGCGCTGGCGCTGATCTTCGCAGTGTTCCTCACCAATCCTTCGCCGATCTGCGTACTGGACGAAGTCGACGCGCCGCTGGACGACCACAACGTCGAGCGGTTCTGCAACCTGCTGCATGAGATGACCTCATCCACCGAGACGCGCTTCATCATCATCACCCACAACCCGATCACCATGGCGCGCATGAACCGGCTGTTCGGCGTCACCATGGCTGAGCGTGGCGTGTCGCAGCTGGTGTCGGTCGATCTCGACGGTGCGATGAAGGTTCTCGACCAGAACGTGGCATAATAAGCCTCAGGCCGGACCCGCCTGAGGACTCTCATGACACCTGATCTCCCCGCCGAACTGAAAGCCGCGCTTGCCCGCAAGGTCGAGGGCCTGTCGCGCAACGACGCCGCGCAGCGCGCGGACACTATCTCACGCACCTATCGCGACGGCGGCGGCTCCGGCGGTATCCGGACCGGTACGGACGCGCTCGCCTATGCGCTCGCGCGGATGCCGGCGACCTATGCGGCGGTCACCGCGAGCCTCAATGCTCTGACGGAGGTCAATCCGGATTTCGCTCCACGTAGCCTGCTCGATATCGGCGCAGGACCAGGCACCGCGACATGGGCTGCGAGCGAAGCCTTTGCGTCCATAGACGCCTTCACCCTGCTGGACGCCAATACGGCGCTACGCGATCTTGCCACCGAGCTTGCGCAGTCGCACTCGCGGTTCAACACGATGCGCTACGAGTCCGGAGACGCGCGCAAAGCGCTTGCAGAAGCTCCCGAGGCGGACTTCGTCGTCGCAAGCTATGTCATCAACGAGTTGGGCGCGAACGAACGCGCAGCATTGGCCGACGCCATGTGGGCGAAAACAAGCGACACGCTGCTGGTCGTCGAACCCGGCACACCGGCAGGCTATGCGCGCATCATCGATCTGCGCACGCGGCTGATCGCCAGGGGCGCGCATGTGATCGCTCCCTGCCCGCACGATGCAGCATGTCCGCTGACCAAACCCGACTGGTGTCATTTCACGCAACGGCTGCAACGATCTCGCGCGCATAAACACCTCAAAGCGGCGGACCTTCCCTACGAGGATGAAAAATTCAGCTACGTCGTTCTGTCACGCGCGCCGCCCGCGCACAGGCCCTCGCGCGTGCTGGCCCAGCCGCAGGTGACCAAGATCGCGGTGACCGCAAAAATTTGCGCAGCCGATGGAATAGAAACCGCGAGCGTCCCGCATCGGGACAAGGCTGCGTACAAGCGCGCGAAGAAATGGGATTGGGGCGACGCAGTTTTTCCCGCTGAGAATGCTGGGCCGGAATAATTTCGCCATGCCGGAGTTTGTCCTGATGACGCGTTCGCGTCCGACGCAAAATTCATCAGGAGTAAAACTGCGATGTCCAAAACATTCGCCGCGATTGCGGCTGCGACTCTCATGCTCGCGTCAACCGGTGCCTTCGCGCAGGCGGCGAAAGTCGCTGACACTCCGGCTGGCAAGACCTATGTCGATGCCAAGGGCATGACGCTCTATACATTCGACAAGGACGCTGGCGGCAAATCGGCCTGCAACGGCCCCTGCGCCACCAACTGGCCGCCGCTGATGGCCGCCGCAGACGCCAAGGCCTCGGGCGACTGGACCATCGTCACCCGCGACGACGGCAGCAAGATGTGGGCCTACAAGGGCAAGCCGCTTTACACGTTCGCGAAGGACACCAAGCCCGGCGATACCACCGGCGACGGTTTCCTCAACGGCGCATGGCACATGGCCAAGCCCTGATCGGCTGAAAGGCCAGAACGCCCATCAGAAAAGAGCGTCATGGCCGGGCTTGTCCCGGCCATCTACGTCTTGAACCTCCCAAAGAAAGACGTGGATGCCCGCGACATAGGCGAGCGGAAGCGACGCCGTTCTTTCGAACGACTATGCGCGGACATGACGAACGAGAGATCGAGACTGTTAAATTGTCTGCAGGGCCTTGAACCATCGCTCCTTGAAGGCGACCAATGAGAACCACTCCGCCGTGCGGCCCCTGCCGCACGGGCGGTTTTTGGTTTAGGGTGCGCCATTCGTTGTCCTCAAGGAGTTTTCCCTCATGTCGTCCGGCTGGATTTTACTCGGTGTCATCGTCGTCATCGCGCTGTTCGTGTTCGGCGCCTACAACCGGCTGGTCGCGCTGGCGCAGCGCGTCAGCCAAGCGTTCGCCGACATCGACGTGCAGCTCAAGCTGCGCCACGACCTGATTCCCAACCTGGTCGAGACGGTCAAAGGCTACGCCACCCACGAACGCGGCACGCTGGAGGACGTTATCAAGGCCCGCAACGCGGCCATGTCCGCGCAGGGACCGGCGCAGGTATCGGCAGCGGAAGGCCAGCTCGGTGCGGCGCTGGGCCGGCTGATCGCGCTCTCAGAGGCCTATCCGGACCTCAAGGCCAACGCCAACTTCCAGCAGTTGCAGTCCGAGCTGTCCGATATCGAAAACAAGATCGCCGCCAGCCGCCGCTTCTTCAACAATGCGGTTCAGGAATACAATACCGGCATCCAGCAATTGCCGGCAGCCCTGTTCGCGGGTGCGCTCGGCTTCACCAAAAAGGACTTCTTCGACCTCGGCGAGCAGCGCGGTCAACTCGAGCAGGCGCCATCGGTCAAGTTCTGATCGCCTGATCCCGGAAACGACGAGCAGCGCATCATGGCCGCGTACGGTCTCTACACGCACATCGCGTCGAACAAGTTTCGTTCGATGCTGCTGCTCGGCGGCCTTTTCCTGCTCGTCTATGTGATGGTGTTCGCCGGTGCGCTGCTGGCGGAAGTCGCACTCAACAGCAACCGTCCGTTCGACGCCTATATCACCCTCGCCGGGCGCGACCTGATCAAGGCGTTCCCCTTCGCCACCATCGGCGCCGCGGTCTGGATCGTGATCGCCTACTTTTTTCACCAGAACATCATCGATGCGGTCACCGGCGGGCATGACGTCACGCGGCAGGAACAGCCGCGACTTTATAACCTGCTCGAAAACCTCTGCATCTCGCGCGGCATTCCGATGCCGAAGCTCAAGATCGTCGACAGCCCCGCGCTCAACGCCTTCGCCACCGGTCTCAACCGCAGCCAGTATGCGATCAGCGTCACCACGGGCCTGATGAAGGCGCTCAGCGACCGGGAAATGGAAGCCGTCCTCGGCCACGAGTTGACGCATATCCGCAACGGCGACGTGCAGTTGCTGGTGATCGCGGTCGTCATCGCCGGCGTGATCGGTTTTTTCGCGGAACTGTTTTTCCGCATCTTCTTCAACTCCAACTGGAGCCTCGGCGGCGGTGGACGGTCCTCCTCGTCATCGTCGGACGGTGACAAGAAGGGCGGTGGTGCCTTCGCCATCGTGCTGCTGGCGATTGCCCTGATCGGCGTCGCCTGGGGCCTGTCGCTGGTGGTGCGCTTTGCCCTGTCGCGTTCGCGCGAGCTGCTGGCGGATGCGGGTTCCGTCGAACTCACCAAGGACCCGGACGCCATGATCTCGGCGCTGCGCAAGATCGAGGGCCGCGGCGAACTGCTAGGTGCGACCTCCGCCGTGATGGAAATGTGCATCGACAATCCGCGCGAGGGCTTTGCCGACCTGTTCGCGACCCACCCCTCGGTCGATTCGCGGGTCAAGGCATTGGTGAAGTACGCGGGCGGCCACGATCCCGGCCCGATGCCGCTGCCGCTGCCGGGCGGCGACGCCGAAACCGGCCAGGACGCGCCCCAATCCGGCGAGCCCTCGCCCGAAGCGCGGCCGGAGCCTCCACATACCGGACCATGGGGCAGTTCCCCGCAGTCGACGCCGGCAGGCTCGATTCTCGGTCCATGGGGCCGCCGATGACCCTTCGGCATTAACGAAGCCGTTGTTTATTAAGCATAACAGCGTCGTCAAGAATTGAATTATCCCTCGATTCTGCCATGTTCCGGCAGAAAGCAGGCTAAGCTCCCGTCGTCAGGCGGACGTGTTTAGCGCGTAAAGGGGTCTTATGGCGAAACCGGCAGTGATCGTAGTGGGCGCAGACAAGGGTGGGGTCGGCAAGACCACCGTTTCGCGCACCGTTCTCGACTATTTCAGCGCAAACAACATCCCAACCCGTGCCTTCGATACCGAATCGCCGCGCGGCACGCTGATGCGTTTTCATCCCGACATCACCGAGATCGTCGACGTTACCTCGACGTCCGATCAGATGAAGATCTTCGATACGCTGAATTCGTCGGGCACCAGTGTGACCGTTATCGACGTTCGCGCAGGACTGTTGTCCCCCACCCTCGCGGCGCTTCGCGACATCGGCTTTCTCGATGCCGCCCGCTCCGGCCAGATCACCTTCGCCGTGTTCCACATCCTCGGCCCGTCGATTGCCTCGCTCGATGAGATCGCCGAGACCGCGAACTTCATGGACGGCGCGAAGTACTTCCTGGTGAAGAACTTCATCAACAACACCAGCTTCTTCGAGTGGGATCAGGCGACCTACAATTCCTATTTCCACCGCATCAAGAACGCGACCGAGATCACGATTCCGAAGCTGAACGAAATGGCCTACGAGCAGGTCGAAGTCGCCTCGGTGCCATTCCTCAAATTCGTGGCCAACAAGGGGACGAAGGACGAGGCCGCGAACTACTCGTTCGTGCTGCGCGGCTATGTCCGCCACTGGCTGGGCAATGTCTGGGGCGAATTCGACCGCATCAAGCTGACCGAGATCGTCGGCTCCAAGGACAAGTCCAATACGTCGCGCGCACCGACAAGCGAGATCTGATCGTCTGACCGCCGGACATCGCGCCGATGCGCCGCACGCCTGTCTATATCGTCTGCTCGCCCCGCCCCGCGGTGGGCAAGACCCTGATCGCGCGGGCATTGACCGAATTCCTCGTGCTTCAGCGCGGCGCGGTGACCGCTTTCGACATCAACCTGCGCGAGCCGTCGCTGCTGAACTATCTCCCCGGCGTGACCGAGACCGCGCTGATCAGCGATACCTTCGGGCAGATGGCGCTGATGGACCGTCTCATCGTCAATGACGGCGTGCCCAAGGTCATCGACCTCGGCTTTCACGCCTTCGACGATTTTTTCAAGCTCATCGCGGAAATCGGCTTCATGAAGGAAGCGGACCGGCGCGGCGTCGATCCGATCGTTCTGTTCATTCCCGATCGCGACCGGGCCTCCATCATGGCGTGGGCGATGCTGCGCGAGACGTTTCCGAACGCCGCTATCGTGCCGGTCGAGAACGAACACGTGTTGTGGGGACCGTTACCGCGAGAATTCGCCCGCGTGCGGCCGTTCAAGGTCGCGGCGCTGCCCGCATTCCTGAAATCAATTATCGGGCGGCTGAACTTCTCGTTCTCGCACTACCTGCGCACCAACAAGGATCAGTCGTCGGAACTGCATCAATGGGTGCGCACCAACTACACGCGCTTCCGCGAGCTGGAGCTGAACCTGATCCTGCACAAGCTGGGATGATTCAGTAGTAGATGCTTCCCGGCGCGCCGCCGCCCGCCGCAATCGCATCGCCGTTGATGGCGATCGACTTTGGCGACGCCAGAAATGCGACGATATGGCCGATCTCCTCGGCCGTGACGAGACGGCGGATGGTATTGAGATCGTTCATCGCCTTCTCGACTTCGGCTTCCGTCTTCTTCGTGAGCCCAGCGCGCCACGCGATCACCCCCGGCGTTTTCTCGGTCCGGGTCAGGCCGGGATGCACACAGGTCACGTTGATGCCGCGCGGCCCCAGTTCATCTGCAAGATTCTTGGTGAGCGCAGCCACGCCGACATTGCGGATGCTGCCGATGGTGGTGCCGGTCTGACGCGCGCCAAGCCCGCTGATATTGATGATGCGGCCCCAGCCCTGCTCCGTCATCAGCGGCGCGACCTCGCGCGCCATGCGCAGATAGCCCATGACCTTGACGTTGACGTCGCTCCAGAACATCTCGTCGGTGATCTCGCTCAGCGACGGCGGCTTGGCCTGCCCGCTCGGCTGCGCCGCGCTGTTGACCAGCACATCGATCCGGCCGAAGTCCGAACGGATCGCAGCGACTGCGGCGCGAACCGCCTCGTCCTTGCCGGTATCCGCTGCATAGGCGCGAACGGTGCGGCTCGTTTCACTTGAAATTTCCGAGGCCGTCGCCTTCGCCGCCTCAAGATCGCGGCCGACGATCACGACGTCCATGCCCTCGCCGGCAAGCGAGCGCGCAATCGCCTTGCCTATGCCGCGCGTGCCGCCGGTGACGATTGCGATTTTACCCGTGAGCTGAAGATCCATCTGCCGCCCGTTATGTTTGAGAGCATTGTCTGACGGCTACCCGTTTCACTTCATCGAAACGCCCTCAGTCGCCGTCAAATGTCATCAGCGTTCGCACCGGCACATCCATCGCGCGCAGCTTGGCCGCGCCGCCGAGTCCCGGAAGGTCGATGATAAAGCACGCTGCAACCACCTGGGCACCGATCTGGCGCAGCAGCTTCACCGCGCCCTCTGCCGTTCCGCCGGTCGCGATCAGGTCGTCGATCAGGATGACACGTTCGCCGGGCATGATAGCGTCGGCATGCATTTCCATCTCATCCAGGCCATATTCCAGCGAGTAGGCAATTCGCACCGTCGTATGCGGCAGCTTGCCCTTCTTGCGGATCGGCACGAAGCCCGCCGAGACCTGATGCGCCACCGCGCCGCCAAGAATGAAGCCGCGCGCTTCCATGCCGGCGACCTTGTCGATCTTCGACCCGGCCCAGGGCTGCACCAGTTCATCGACCGCGCGGCGAAAGGCCCAGGCATTGCCCAGCAGCGTGGTGATGTCGCGGAAAACAATGCCGGGCTTTGGGTAGTCCGGAATGGCGCGGACGGTGGCTTTCAAATCGTCTTCGAGAGTCATGTGGCGTCTTTCAAAACACGAATGTTCAGGCGTTTCCGGACCGGCCGAGCCTGAATGCGTTTTCCACGATCCGTAGTCCGACATTGCCTTCCAGCGACATCAGCGACTCGGGATGAAACTGAACGCCACCGACCGGCAACGTCTTGTGCTCGATCGCCATGGCGATGCCGTCTTCTGTGCTGGCCGTCACCTCCAGCACGTCGGGCATGCCCTCGCGCTCGACATAGAGCGAGTGGTAGCGGCCGATCACGACCTCGTTCGGAAGGTTGCCCATTAGCGTGCCGCCGCGCACCTGAACGCGCGAGGGGCGGCCGTGTGCCGGCGTGGACAATTGCCCGAGCTTGCCGCCGAAATATTCG
Organism: Afipia massiliensis; assembly: GCF_014203115.1. Lineage (GTDB taxonomy): Bacteria > Pseudomonadota > Alphaproteobacteria > Rhizobiales > Xanthobacteraceae > Afipia > Afipia massiliensis. The sequence continues at coordinate 342,281 of NZ_JACHIJ010000005.1, forward strand.
CCGATGGCCTGCACGCCGAGGCAGACGCCAAACACCGGCAGCTTTTTCTCAAGCGCCGCGCCGATGAACTTCGAGATACCGAAATCCTCTGGGCGGCCGGGACCGGGCGACAGCACCAGAAGGTCGTAGTTTTCCTTCTTCAGCATGTCGAGCGCATGATTGTGCCGCGTGACGCTGACGGTCGCGCCGACTTGACGGAAGTAATCCGCCAGCATGTGCACGAATGAGTCTTCGTGATCAATCAGAAGCACCCTCTTGCCGGAGCCAGTGGCGTCCGGCGCGAACGCCGACAACGGCTTCGCCGGATCGCCGCGTAGTGCCTGAAACAGCGCCGCGGCCTTGGTCTGGCATTCCTTCTCTTCAGCGACGGGATCGCTGTCGAACAGCAGCGTCGCGCCGACGCGCACTTCGGCCAAACCGTCCTTCATGCGGATGGTACGGATGGTCAGGCCCGTATTGATGCTGCCGTCGAAGCCAAGAAAGCCGAGCGCGCCGGCATACCAGCGCCGCGATGAGCGCTCATGGTCCTCGACGAACTGCATCGCCCACAACTTCGGCGCACCGGTCACGGTGACCGCCCAGGCGTGGGTCAGGAAGCCGTCCAGCGCGTCGAAGCCCGGACGCAGCATGCCTTCGACATGATCGACGGTGTGGAACAGCTTCGAATAGGTCTCGATCTGCCGCCGCGCCAGAACCTTGATCGTGCCCGGCTCACAAACGCGCGCCTTGTCGTTGCGGTCGACGTCGGTGCACATGTTGAGTTCGAATTCGTCTTTCTGCGAATTCAACAACTCCTGAATCTGCTTGGCGTCGCTGATGGCGTCGACGCCCCGCGCGATAGTGCCGGAGATCGGACAGGTCTCGATCCGCTTGCCGTCGGAGCGGACGAACATTTCCGGCGACGCCGCCACCAGAAATTCGCCGTCGCCGAGATTGATCAGGGCGCCATAAGGCGATGGATTGATCTTGCACAGGCGCTGGAACACTTCGGCGGGCGTGCGCTCGCACGGTTCGGCGAACAATTGCCCCGGCACCGCCTCGAACAGATCGCCGCGTGCAAATGCCTGACGCGCCGTCTCGACGGTCGCCTGATAGACGCCCGGCGCATGATCGGCGAAGCCTTCGCGCTTGGTCTTGGCGTAAACGCTCTGCGGCGTTTCGCGGTCGAGCCCCTTGGTGGACTGGCCGTTAAAGGCGAATTCGTAGCTCAGAATGACGCCGCGCCCGGTGGCGCGGTCATAGGCCAGAATGCGGTCGGGAATGTAGAGAACGATGTCGCGCTGGTCTTTTTCGCGCGTACGTTTCTGCACGAGATCTTCAAACTGGAACACCAGATCGTATGCGAAAGCACCGAACAGCCCGAGCAACCCGTCGCTCGGAGAATTGAATGCCGCGATAATGTCGCGCACCAGCGACACCACCGACGAACGCCGCGTGCGCTGGTCCTCGTCCACCGGCGCGTCGCCGCGCACGATGTGACCCGCAATGCGCGTCGCGCTCTTTTCGGTGATGACGGCGCAGGGCTCTTTCAAAGTCTCGGCGAGGAAGGCCACCAGCACCTTGCCGCGTGCGTTCAGCGCCTCAATGAAGAAATCCGTGCCGGTGGATTCCAGCCGCAGCGGCGGATCGGAAAAGCCGAGGTCGAAACTCTCGTAGCGGCCCGGCACCGTGGTGCCCGACGACAGCACCACGCCGCGGCGGGTATCGAGCCGCTCGATCAGCAGGTCGAGCGCCGTGCCGCCGGTGAAATGCTCGACGGAACGGGCCACATCGAGGCCGCGGGCGGTCCGGTATTCGCTCTGCGCGGGAAGCGCGAAAACTGTCCTGTTCATCTGGTCCTCTTACGAGACTTGCTGGAGGAACGCCACACAGGACAAACGAAAAAAGGCCGTCGCTCTGCGATGACGGCCTCGACGATTGTTCATGAAATAAATCGCACCGGCCACCTTTAGAAGGTGCGCCACCAGAGACGGGTCGGGTTGGACAGGGTGCTCATGGCAGGCAAAACATCATTGCCGGGGGGCGATGTCAAGGGGAGCAAACGCAGGGTCCCTCCACGCGTCGTCCCCGCGCAGGCGGGGACCCATAACCACCATATCTGTTTCAGAAACGGACGTTTGGGACCCGCTACTGAATCCAGGGAGTATGGGTCCCCGCCTTCGCGGGGACGACATCTTGGATTATCTCTGACCATCCGCAACTCGGACGAACACGGTGAGACGACGCTCCCCCACGCTCTCCTCGATCGGCACCCAGCCCTGCCGGGTGTAGAACCGCCGCCTCTCCTTCTGAGCGCAGAGATAAACCCGCCGAAAACTGAGCGCGAAAGCATCGCTGACCGCGCGTCCGACCAGTTCCGTGCCGATCTCCTGCATCCGGTATTTTGGGTCGACCCAGACCGCCGCCACCCAGGGGGAATATTGCGGGCGATCCTCGAGATCGGAGGCGATGACCGACGCCGTGCCTAGAAAGGTATCGCCCCGATGCGCCACCAGCGCAAACGGGATTGGCGACGGCGTCATATTTTCCTGCAAGCGCCCGGCGATGTAATCGGCCGGGACGCCTTGCTCCTTCCACCATGCCCGCCAGATGCGGTCAGCAGCCGCGTCGAAAAACGCGGGCTGCTGGCGCAGGTCGGAGATGGTGAAGCTCACCCCAGATGCTTTTTGAAGAATTCGGTCGCACGGCCCCAGGCCAGTTCGGCGGCCTCGCGGTCATGCACCGACATCCGCTGCTCGTTGACAAAGGCGTGGTCGGCCTCATAGCGGAAGAACTCGCAAGTCTTTCCGGCTGCCTTCAGACCCTTCTCGAACGCATCGACCACCTGCGGCGTGCACCAGTCATCGCGGTTGGCGAAATGGCCCTGCAGCGGAATCTTGACGTCGGCTGGCTTCGCCGCCTGCTCCGGGGGAATGCCGTAGAACGCGACGCCTGCTGCCAGTTCGGGAATGCGGGTTGAGCCGATCACCGTCACCGCACCACCGAGACAAAAACCGGTGAGGCCGACCTTGGCGCCGTTGCGCGCGAGATACTGCGCCGCGCCGCGCACGGTCTGCGTCGTGGCGTCCATGAAATCGAGCGAGTTCATCTCTTTGTTGGCGGCGTCGGTGTCGTGATACGGCACCACCACGCCGTTGTAGAGATCCGGCGCCAGCGCATCAAACCCGGCCACGGCGAAGCGATCGCACAGGCCCTTGATCTGGTCCTGCAGACCCCACCATTCCTGAATGACGACGACGCCCGGCGCGTTGCCGCGCGCGGCGTTGGCGAGATAACCCTTGGCTTCCTTGCCGTCGGGGCGTTTGAAAGTGATGCTCGTGCCCATGATGTCCTCCGATGTTTGAGTGTCTTATACCGCGGGCGAAGCGACGCTCAAGCTCGCGATGGCCTTCTGAAGATCACGTTTGTATTGCAGGAAGTCGACAAAAATACCGTGCTCTCCACGGCCCTTGCTTAAAGGTTGCGCGTGAAAGGCGACGATCTTCTCACGGAAGTCCGCCGTCGTATCGGGACTTTCTTTTTGCGCCTTGATGTAGGCAGCAATCAGATCGGTCTGCAACGCGCGGCCCGGCCAGCCGACGCCAGCTCCTTCCAGCAGTCCCGCAACGTAAAGGCCATTCGGGCGTGACGGAAAGATGTTGAGATAGAGACGCGGCGCGTGCGCATCTGGCTGCCAGTTCAATTCGGTCAGGTCTTCGAGAAACGGAAACGTGATCTCGTAGCCGGTCGCAAGCAACACGAGATCGACCTGATCTTCCTGCCCGTCGGTGAAGACAACCGTGTCGCCGCGAAATTCCTTGATCGGCTTGCGCAACACGACGTCACCCTGCCCCAGGTGCTGTAGTACGAGCGAGTTCACGATCGGCGTCTTGTCGTAGAGCCGATGCTCCGGCTTCGGCAAGCCGAAACGCTCGGGCGGTCCCACCAGAAAGCGCAGGATCGGCTCGTGCAGCATCGAGCGCAGGCGCTTCGGAATGATGAAACGCCTCGGCTTGTGGTTGCCCTCATCCGCCGGCTTGCCGGCGAGGAATTTCGGCACGAAATGATTGCCGCCGCGCACGCTCCACAGCACCTGCTTGGCGCGGTGAATCGCATCGACGACGATATCGCAGCCGGTGTTGCCCATGCCGACGACCAGCACGCGCTTGCCCTCGAAAATATCGGCGGTCTTGTAGTCCTTCGCGTGCATCAGCTTGCCGCTGAATTCGCCCGGAATTTTCGGCGTCAGGGGATCGCTGAGATGGCCGTTGGCGAAGATCACGCTCTCATAGTCGTCGGTGGTGCCGTCGCTGAGCGTCGCGCGCCAGCTTCCGTCGCGCTGCTCGATGGTGCGGACTTCAGTGTTGAAGCGGATCGCGGGATAGAGATCGAAATGCTTGGCGAAGGATTTGAAATACTCGGACACGCGCTCGTGGCCCGGATAGGCCGGCCAGTCCTCCGGCATCGGGAAATCCGCATAGGCGGTGGTGCGCTTGGACGAGATCAGATGGGTCGAAGCATAGACAGCGCTGGGTTCAGCGCCGTAAAGCCATTGTCCGCCGACATCGGCGTTTCTCTCGACGGCCTTCACCGGCAGATCGGCCTGCTTGAGACTTCTGATGGCGGCAAGGCCCGCGGGCCCTGCGCCGATAACGAGCGTCGTCATGTCTCGCGCTCCGCCCGGCCGTCGCGATAGCGCTCAAATGTTTCGCGCGCGTTATAGCGCGGCGTGAATCCGAACTCGGATTTCAGCTTGTCGTTGGCAAGCACAGGCCGGTACTGCACGAATTTGACCGCTCCGGGGCCGAGTTTGGTGATGCGCAGGGATTGCAGCAGCCAAAGCAAGAACTTCAGCGGCCCCGGCGGAATCGCGACATAGAGTTTTCGATTGAGCGCCGCGATCTCGCGCAGGCTCAACACGCCGTCGCCAGCCAGATTGTAGGTGCCGGGCTTCGGATGGCGAACGGCCTGCACCAACGCATCGATCACGTCGCTGTCGGCGATCAGCGAGAACGGCGTCGAGGTCCCGCTGAGACCGAGCACCACCGGCCCCTCGAACATCGCGGTGATCTGGTTGTTTGTCGTGGGACCGAGCACCGTGCAGGGTCGGAACACCGTCTGCTCCAGGTGCGGATGGAGATCATGCCATTCGACCAGCATTTCCTCGACTTCGCGCTTGTTGCGCGCGTAGGGGAAATCCGCGTTGCCGCGCAGTGGATCATCTTCGCGCAGCGGCACCGGATTGTCGGCGTAATAGCCGTAAGCCGCCCCGCTCGATGTGACGATCAGATGCTCGACCCCGGCGTCGACACAGCATTGCAGCACGTTCTTGGTCCCGAGCACGTCGATTTCCCAGTCACGCTGCGGATCGCCACCAACTGCGACAACGGAGGCGAGATGCACCACGGTCTGCGGACGACGGACCTGAAACAGATCCCTGAGCGCCGGGTCGCGCACGTCGCCGGTCAGATAAGTAACATTGGGCAAACGCTCGTGAGCGACGACCTCGCGCATATCGAGCGCAAGGATCTCCGAGTTTGTATTGGCGCGCGCAAGTTCGGCGATCAGCGACTTGCCGATGAAACCCGCAGCGCCGGTAACCAGCACGCCGCCGTGCATGGCATACTGTCCTGCGTGAGCTTCACTCATTCTGCCGTGTCCGTGCGTGGGACCTGGCTTCCGCCCTGTGGATGCGGATCGCGGCGCTTCCACCACGCCGCCAGCGCCCATCCGGAAATCAGGTGCCAGACGCCCCACCCTGCCGCGACCAGCGCCGCGCCGCCAAGGCCATCGAACTGGTTGAGGATCAGCGCGAGGCCTAAACCTGAATTATGCATGCTGACTTCGATGGTCATCGCGCGGGTGTCGTAATCGCTCAACCGCAACACCTTGGCGGTGCCCCAGCCGAGCGCGATCGCAATTGCGTTGTGAAGCACGACGAACGGCAGGATCGATTGCACGAAGATCGTCAGATAGCGCGCATTGGTGAAGATCGCGCCGCCGATGAACGCGACCAGAAACAGAAACGACAGGATCTGCAGCGGACGGCGCAGCAGATGGCCGAGGCGCGGCCAGTAATGCACCGTCGCAAGACCCAGAGCCATGGGGATGCCGAGAATCGCCATGGTCGAGCCGAGGAACGACAGCGGCTCGATGCTCACCTGTCGCAGCAGCGCGTTGGTATCCGGGTTAAGCGCCGCCCAGAACAGAATGTTGAGCGGCGTCGTGACGATGGCGAGCAGGCTCGATACACCGGTCATGCTGATCGAGAGCGCGGTGTTGCCCCGCGCCATGTGCGTGATCAGGTTGGAAATGTTTCCGCCCGGACACGCCGCCACCACCATCATGCCGAGCGCGATGCTGGGCTGCGGCTTCAGCAGCATGGTGATCGCCCAGGTCACCGCAGGCAGCACGGCCAGTTGCGCCAGCAAGCCGGACAGCGGCGCGATCGGCCTGCGGAACACTTCGATAAAGTCATCGATCCGCAGATCGAGAGCCACGCCGTAGATGATCAGTGCAAGCACGCCGCCGAGCACGAGCTGCCCGGTCGGATTGATGTTGAGCAGAATGTCGTCGATCGGTGCGCCCGTCATGTGTCCCTCAGCCCTGACCCTCAACGTTAGTTGAGAGCCTCACGGGGCGCCAGCCTTGCGGTATCATGCTGCACTGAAGCATCGGCGCAGCAAAAAGGCCCCCGATGGGGGCCTTTCGCAATTCGGAATTCAAGAAGACTTAGTGAGCGTCGGCCCAGACCTTCTTCTTGGTGAAGTACAGCAGACCCGACAGCACGATCAGGAAGAGCATGACCTGCAGACCGAGGCGCTTGCGGGCCTCCAGATGCGGCTCGGCAGTCCACATCAGGAAGGCGGAGACGTCCTTGGCGTACTGCTGGACGGTCGCCGGCGAGCCGTCGTCATAGGTCACCTGGCCATCACTGAGCGGCTTCGGCATCTTGATCGCGTGGCCGGGGAAGAACTTGTTGTAGTACGACCCTTCGGGCAGCGCGAAGCCGGCGGGCGCCTTGTCCTCGTAACCCTGCATCAGCGCATCGAGATAGTTCGGGCCCTTCTCCTGGAACTGGATGAAGGCGTCGAAGATGAACTGCGGAAAGCCGCGCTCGTAACCACGGGCCTTGGCGATCAGCGACAGGTCCGGCGGAAAGGCACCGCCGTTCGAGGCGCGCGCGGCCTGCTCGTTCGGATATGGCGACGGGAAGTAGTCAGCAGGACGGCCGTTACGCTCGAACATCTCGCCCTTGTCGTCCGGTCCATCCTTGACCTTGTATTCCGACGCGAAGGCAGCCGCCTGCGCAGGCGAATAGCCCGGACCGCCGGGATCGGCGAGGTTGCGGAACGCAACGAACGACAGTCCGTGACAAGCCGCACAGACTTCCTTGTAAACCTTGAGGCCGCGCTGCAACTGGCCCTGATCGAACTTGCCGAACGGACCGGCAAACGACCACTTCAGCGACGGCGGCATTGGAGCACCTTCGGCCGCGCGCGCCGTGTCCACGGCGCCCAGCATCAGGGTGCCGCCGACCGCAAGCGCGATCATGGCCGACACCGGCGTCTTGCCAGTTTTGCGCAGCACATCTTCGGCAATCGAATTCGGCAGCGGACGCGCCTTTTCGATGCGGCTGAGGATCGGCAGCACGATCAGGAAGTAGGCGAAGTAGGCGAACGTCAGGACGCGACCGGCGACGACATAGATGCCTTCCGCAGGCTTGGCGCCCAGCCAACCGAGGCCAAAGCAGACGGCTACGAAGATCCAGAAGAACTGCTTGGCGAGCGGACGATACTTCGACGAGCGCGTCCGGGCCGAGTCGAGCCACGGCAGGAATGCCAGCACGATGATCGCGCTGAACATCGCGATGACGCCGGCGAGCTTGTTCGGGATCGAACGCAGGATCGCGTAGAACGGCAGGTAATACCATTCCGGCACGATGTGCGCGGGCGTCACGGCCGGGTTGGCCGGAATGTAGTTGTCGGGATCGCCCAGATAGTTCGGGATGTAGAACAGGAACCAGGCGAAGAACAGCAGGAAGCAGACCATGCCGAACGCGTCCTTGAGGGTCGCGTATGGCGTGAACGGCACGGTGTCCTTCTCGGTCTTCGGCTCGACACCGGCCGGGTTGTTCTGACCGGCGACATGCAGCGCCCAGACGTGCAGCACAACGACGCCGGCGATCACGAACGGCAGCAGGTAGTGCAGCGAGAAGAAGCGGTTCAGCGTCGGATTGCCGACCGAGTATCCGCCCCACAGCAGCGTCACGATGCTCTCGCCAAAATACGGAATGGCGGAGAACAGGTTGGTGATGACGGTGGCGCCCCAGAAGCTCATCTGGCCCCACGGCAGCACGTAGCCCATGAAACCGGTTGCCATCATCAGCAGGTAGATGATGACGCCGAGGATCCACAGCACCTCGCGCGGCTCCTTGTATGACCCGTAATAGAGGCCGCGGAACATGTGAATGTATACGGCGATGAAGAACATCGATGCGCCGTTGGAATGCAGGTAGCGCAGCAACCAGCCGTAGTTGACGTCGCGAACGATCAGTTCGACCGACTTGAAGGCGAAATCGACATGCGGGGTGTAGTGCATCGCCAGGATGACGCCGGTGATGATCTGCACGCCGAGCATCATCGAAAGGATCGCGCCGAACGTCCACCAGTAGTTGAGGTTACGCGGTGTCGGGTAGGCAACGAAGGACGAGTGGATCAGCCCCCCGATCGGGAGACGCCGTTCAACCCATTTCAAGGCTGGGTTTTGCGGGTTGTAGTTCGATGGTCCGCTCATGATGCGATCCTGAAAAAGAAGAAGCGACGCAATCGGGTCAGATTAGGAATCAGCCGATTTTGATTTTGGTGTCGGAGACGAATGAATAAGGCGGCACCGGGAGGTTGGTCGGCGCCGGGCCCGAGCGGATACGGCCGGAGGTGTCGTACTGCGAGCCGTGGCACGGGCAGAAGAAGCCGTCATAGGTGCCTTCGTGGGCAATCGGAATGCAGCCAAGATGCGTGCAGATGCCGACCACGACGAGCCACTGGTCGTGGCCTTCCTTGACACGCGCCTGGTCGCTCTCCGGATCGGGAAGGCTCGCGGTCGGAACAGCGCGCGCTTCGTCGATCTGCTTCTTGGTGCGGTTCATGATGTAGATCGGCTTGCCGCGCCAGAACACCTTGATGTCCTGCCCGGTGGCGATCGGCGTGAGATCCACTTCGATCGGAGCGCCTGCCGCGATGGTCGAGGCATCCGGGTTCATCTGGGAAATCAGCGGCCAGGCCACTGCCGCCGCGCCAACGGCGGCTACGGATCCCGTCGCTACATAGAGAAAATCACGGCGTGTCGCAGCGGCCGATGATGAAGACGTCACGATTGCAAACCCTTTCCGAACTGCAACCGGCTGACCCATCCCCGTACGACGCATCGCATGCGCCGGGAGAGGAAGCCGGTGCCCGCGGGCCCCGCGGTGGCAGAATGACCACTTGTCCTACTCAACCGGGCAGAACATACGATCTAGAATCGATCTATTGGCACCCTTGCCGGGAGAGCGCAAGCCCGCTATCGGCACATTTAGTGCGACGCACTAAAACCGCCCATAGCTGTGATTTTTCTTCACGTTTTCCACCGGGGCCAGAGGCCGTTTTCCGATGCGCGTCGTCCTTTTTCAACCTGACATCCCGCAAAACACCGGGACGATTCTGCGGCTCTGCGCCTGCCTCGGCGTGGAGGCCCACATTATCGAGCCGGCCGGATTTCCCATTTCCGACCGGCATTTCCGCCGCGCCGGCATGGACTACCTCGACCAGGTCACCATCGTGCGCCACGATTCATGGGCGGCCTTCGAGGCCTGGCGCGCCCGGTCCGGCGGCCGGCTGGTTCTTTTTTCGACAAAGGCGGCAACGCCCTATCTCGACCATATCTATCGGGATGACGACATCCTGCTGTTCGGCCGGGAATCCGCCGGAGTCCCGGATGACGTGGTAAACGCGGCCGACGAACGGCTGGTCATCCCGATCGCTCCAGGAATGCGCTCCCTGAACGTCGCCATGACCGTGGCCATGGCGCTCGGTGAAGCGCTCAGACAGACACGCAGCGTGTTTTCGAGCGAAGTGGGCACCAGTTCGCGTTAAGAAAACACGGTAAAGCTAAAAGGAACGGCGAGTTGAGTTACGCGGTCAAGGAAATCTTCCTGACATTGCAAGGCGAAGGCGCCCATGCCGGGCGCACCGCCGTGTTCTGCCGGTTCAGCGGCTGCAACCTGTGGACCGGCCGGGAGCAGGACCGCGCCGGCGCCGTATGCAAGTTCTGCGACACCGATTTCGTCGGCATGGATGGTACGCTCGGCGGACGCTACGCGAACGCCGACGACCTCGCCTCCGCCATTGCCGAACAATGGGTGGGCCCGCAGGACCATCGCTATACGGTCCTGACCGGCGGCGAGCCCCTGCTCCAGATCGACCCTGCCCTGATCGATGCGCTGCATGCCCGCGGCTTCACCATCGCGGTCGAGACCAACGGTACCATCGCGGCCCCGCCTGGCCTCGACTGGATCTGCGTCAGCCCGAAGGCCGGATCGGAACTGGTCATCCGCAAGGGGCACGAATTGAAACTGGTCTATCCGCAGGAGGAAAACACTCCGGAGGATTTCGCAGGCCTGGAATTCGAGCGGTTCTCGTTGCAGCCGATGGACGGACCTGACATAGCGCAAAGCACCCAGGCGGCAATCGCGTATTGCCTGCGTCATCCGCAGTGGCGCCTCAGCGTCCAAACGCACAAGACGCTGGGCATCAGATAGAACTGGCATCAGCCAAGACCGGATAAAATCTATGTGGGAATTGACGAAATCGTTCCGTTTCGAGGCCGCGCATTCGCTGCCGGGCACGACGCTGGGCGAAGCCAGCGACGAAATCCACGGCCACTCGTTCCGCGCCGAGATCAGCATCCGCGGCACGCCAGATCCCGCCACCGGGATGGTGATGGATCTGGGCGTGCTCGAGCAATCGATGGCCGACGTGCAGAAAATGCTCGACCACAAGCTGCTCAACAAGGTCGAGGCGCTGGGCGCACCGACGCTGGAAAACCTCACGCGCTTCATCTGGGACCGGGTCCAGCACGCGGGCAAGGTCACCCGCGTCAGCGTTCATCGCGACAGTTGCAACGAAAGCTGCACTTATTACGGCCCGCAGGGCTAGCCGGAGACGTCCATTGGAAAAGCCCGTCACCACGATCGAGCAACGCAAACAGCAGGCGCGGATATGGTTTGAGCGACTGCGCGACGACATTTGCCTCGCGCTGGAAAAACTAGAGGCGGACGCGCCGACCACGCTTTATCCCGGCGATGCCGGGCGTTTCGTGCGCACGCCGTGGGATCGCACCGACCACTCGGGAAAGCCCGGCGGCGGCGGCGTGATGTCGGTGCTGCGCGGTCGGCTGTTCGAGAAGGCCGGCGTGCATTGCTCGACCGTGCACGGCGAATTCGCACCGGAATTCCGCGCACAGATTCCCGGCGCAGCGGACGATCCGCGGTTCTGGGCTTCAGGCGTTTCGCTGATCATTCATCCGCGCAATCCGAACGTCCCCGCGGTCCACATGAACACGCGCTTCGTGGTGACGACGAAGGCGTGGTTCGGCGGCGGCGCGGACCTGACCCCGGTGCTCGACCGGCGGCGGACGCAGGACGACCCCGACACGGTCGCCTTTCACGCCGCCATGAAGGCGGCCTGCGATGCCCATGCGGCGGTCGCGCCTTACGAGAAATACAAAACCTGGTGCGACGAGTATTTCTATCTGCCCCACCGCAAGGAGGCCCGAGGCATCGGCGGCATCTTCTACGACTGGCTCGATTCGGGAGACTGGGACGCCGACCTGGCTTTCACCCAGCACGTCGGCCGGACCTTTGCAGGGATCTACCCGGATCTGGTGCGGCGGAATTTCGGGGCAGCCTGGACCGACAAGGACCGCCAGGAGCAGCTCGTTCGCCGGGGCCGTTATGTCGAATTCAACCTGCTCTATGACCGGGGGACGATTTTCGGGCTGAAAACAGGCGGAAATGTCGATTCGATCCTGTCGTCGATGCCGCCTGAGGTGAAGTGGCCGTAACGGCTCCCGCGCCAGGCAAAAGTTCAGAAAAGCTTAATAAAGGAGCACTTTCTGAGCGGTTTCGACGTGTCACCGAGACAACACACTCGGCAAAGAACAGCACCCAAAGTCCCCAAAACCGCTGGAACGCATTGAGCCGGTAACATCCCGCCGGTATTGCTATGGTCATAGGCGTGGCGGAATCGTGCTGCCATCGACAAGTTATACAGGGGCTCACATGCGCAAGATTGCTGTTCTTCTTCTCGCTGCCGCAGGCGTTGGCCTGGCAGGCGCGGCTTCCGCAGCCGATCTCGGCACCGCACCGATCTACCGCAAGGCGCCTCCCGTGCAGGTGTTCACTTGGACCGGCGGTTACATCGGCGGTTACATCGGCGGCGCATTCGGTGCAGAAGATGTCGTGACCGGCGTGCCGCTCAATGGCGCTGGCGCACCGATCTTCGCTGGCCCCGCAGCGTCCTACGGCTACAACTCGAGCGTGATCGGCGGCTACACCAGCGGCTACAACTACCAGTTCGCTCCGAACTGGGTGATCGGTTACGAAGGTGAAACCGGCTACATCGGCCTCAAGGGTTCATCCGCCTATGCCGGATCGGCGACCTCGATCGCAACAACTCGCGCTGAAGGCCTCTATAGCGTCTGGGCCGCTCGCTTCGGTTACGCGTTCGACCGCTCGCTGATCTACGTCAAGGGCGGCGCGGCTCTGGTCGATTTCGAGACCGGTGTGTCCAACGGTACGGCAGGCACCCACATCGACACCATGCACACCAAGTATCGCCTCGGTTACGCAATCGGCGGCGGCTGGGAGTATGCTCTCGACAACAAGTGGAGCGTGAAGGCCGAATACCTCTATCTCGGCTTCGACAACAACATCACCACCACTGGCAACTTCACTGGCCCTCCGACTCAGGTCTGGACGACGACCAGCCTCCCCGGCATTCATACCGCCAAGGTCGGTCTGAACTACAAGTTCGACATGCTCGGCTACGTCCTCGGCATCGTTCGCTAAGCGCCGACAGTTCTCTAAAACGTCAAAGCCCCGGACATGGTCCGGGGCTTTTTCTGTTTGTCGCAAATCTTATCAACGACCCTTTGTCGCCGTGTCATGACCCGCGGCTAGGCTGCAGGCTCCTCACATCAGCAAGGAGCCGATCATGAGACTGAAAGCAGGCGACGTCGTTGTTCTTAAATCCGGCGGTCAGGCGATGACTGTCGCCGAGGCCACCGACGAGACGGTCGAGTGCATCTGGCTCGGCGAAGAAGGCGACCTGTTCCGCGAGAAGCTTCCGGCGTCCGTTCTCGAAGTTGCTCACATCGACATGTCGGACGATGAGGACGAGCACGACGAAGACGAAGACAGCGAAGAAAAGAGCGAAGACCATCACGCGAAGAAAACGGCGGAAGTCGCCTGAAACCGTGCATCGCTGAACAGAGACGCCGCCGGAATTGTCCGGCAGCATCGATCAAAGCCGGTGATCCCGCGTGAATCTCGCGACGGTGTCATCGGCGATGATCTTCAGCGCCGCTGCATCGAGCGAAAACTGCATCGCCAGCCACGCATCCTCGGCCAGCGTCAGGACGTGGCCGAGCGCCGGACCCTCCGCGATGCCACGCGCAATGAAGTCCGCCGCCTTGAGCGGGAAAACCGGCGCCGTCCAGCGCTGCGGCAGCGTCGCCAGATCACGCCACTGAGGCGAATTGAAATCCCGCCCCGCCCGCGCCCATGCCAGCATGATCCGGTCGAGATAGCGCGGCGCACCCAGCCGGTACAACCTGCGCTGCGCCGTCGCCTCGTCCATGCCGGCCGCCCGCCACCAGCGATGCCCCATCGAATCGAGGCGCTTGGTTTCGGCATTGGACAGTCGCCAACGAAGCGACAGGCGCTTCGCATCTTCGGTAACCGCGACCCCCAATGCGCCAAGGCGGAGCGTTGCGTCCGGTCCAATCCCCAGCTCGCGCTCGGCGGCGATCATGTTGGCGAGAGCGCCGTGATAGACTACGCCCGCCGTCAGCCGTAGCAACAATCCAGCGTCGTCCATCGCCACCAGCGCCGGTGCCGCCCCCTTCGCCACCATCAACTTGAGCATTTCCATCCGGATCCGCTCTGCGGAGAGGCCTGACAGGCCGTCGCGCCCGGCAATGCAGGCCTCATACCCGGCAGGGTCTGGCGCACCCTCGCCATAAGCTGCGTGAATCCGGAAGAAGCGCAGGATTCGCAGGTAATCCTCGGCGATGCGCTGCGCAGGCTCGCCGATGAAACGCACGCGACGGACTTCGATGTCCGCCAGTCCGCCGACCTCGTCGTGAACAACACCATCCGGCGTCGCTGACAAGCCGTTGATGGTGAAGTCACGGCGCATTGCGTCGCGCCTCCAGTCGCGGCCGAAGGCCACCTTGGCCTTGCGCCCGAAGGTCTCGATGTCCTCGCGCAGCGTGGTCACTTCGAACGGCTGGCCCTCGATCACCAGCGTGACCGTGCCATGTTCCACGCCGGTCGGCACCGATTTGATATGCGCAAGCTTGGCGCGGCGGATCACCTCGTCCGGCAGCGCCGTGGTCGCGATATCGATATCGCCCACGGGAAGATCGAGCAGCGCATTGCGCACAGCGCCGCCCGCCACCCGCGCCTCTTCGCCGTCCGCATTGAGCAAAGCGAGCACCCGCGCCGTCGCGCCTGATCTCAACCAGGGGGCGTCGCGCAGCGAACGCGGAGCGCTCATTTCTCGGACCCCCGGATCAGCTTGCCGTCCTCAACGCGCGCGGGCGTATAGGTCGAGCCGGGAGGCGCGCCGGAAAAATGCGCCAGCAATACCAGGCTGATGATCACAAGCACGAACGCCGCCACCGCCAGCTTGCCGACGACATGCAGCGGCCACGACGACTTGACCCAGACCCCCGAGCGGCTTGCCAGAAGGAACGCCGCATAGACCGCGAATGGAATGAGGAAGATTGCGATCTCGGTGAGAACGGGACGGATCATGAAAGACAGATCCGCTCATACATCGCGCGCAGCATACCCGCGGTCGCGCCCCAGATGTAGTGCGTCTCGAACGGCATCTCATAAAACGAGCGCTGCATACCGCGGAATTCCTTGCTGCCGAGCTTGTGATTGACCGGGTCCATCAGGAACGCCAGCGGCACCTCGAACGCGGCATCCACTTCATTCGCATTGATCGTGAGTTCGAAGCCCGGCCGGACACGCGCCAGCGTCGGCAGAATCCGAAATCCGAAGCCGGTTGCATACACATCGAGGTAACCGATCGGTTCGACGAAATCCCGCTTGAGCCCGATCTCCTCGTCGGCTTCGCGCAGCGCCGCATCCATCGGCGAGGCATCCGTCGGATCGATCTTGCCGCCGGGAAACGATATCTGTCCGGCGTGCTCGTTGAGATGTTCGGCGCGTTTGGTCAGCAGCACCATCGGCACATCGCGCTCCACGATCGGAACGAGAACCGCCGCCGGACGCACAGGACGTTCTTTCGCGATGATTTCCAGCATCGCATCGGTGCCGAAATCGCCCGTCGGCGCCAGCACGGCGGCGTCGGTCAATCCAGGCGGCACATCGAAATTCAGGCGTTCGCGCGACCGGCGAAAGAATTCGCCGGACGTGATCTCGGCCGCTGCGGCGATGTTGTCAGGGACCGCGTCCCTCAAAACAGTCTTCGTCAACCCAAATCCTCTTTTGTCAAACAGGGTCGCGCGCCTGCGCGGCGTCCGCCATCGAGAAGAACTCGCCGCCCGACGTGACCCCGAACATCTCTCGGCCATCGACGGTGCGAATTTCACCCATCTCGACCAGATCATAATAGAGCGCGCGTGTGACTTTTGCCCACAAATCCGCACGCACGTGGAGGTATGGCGTTAACCCACCGTCGGCGGCCGCTTCGAACCGCAGCCGGTGGGCGCCATCGCATGGCACCCATTCGTCGACATTGGTGCGGAAACTCAACGCCCGCGCCGCGCCGTCGCCGTCCTGTTCCATCTCCACGGCGAGAAACGGCGCGTCATCGACGCGGATACCAACTTTCTCCACCGGAGTGACCAGAAAATACTTGCCGTCCTCGCGCTTGAGAATTGTCGAAAACAGCTTCACCAGCGCCGGCCGCCCGATCGGTGTCCCAAGATAGAACCATGTGCCGTCGTTCGCGATCCGCATGTCGAGATCGCCGCAGAACGGCGGATTCCACAAATGGACCGGCGGCAGACCTTTTGTCGCAGCACCGCGCGCAGCGTGAGTCAGCCCGTCCAGACGCTGGATCGGATTCGGCTCCTGTTTCTGCCCTTGGTTCGCCATTGTTTGCCCTGACCGTTGACGCTTCTGTTTGGCACGAATGGTGCACAACAAGAAGCCGAGAGACCGCTGATCGAGAACGCATGACAACGACCAACAAATCGTCCCGGCGTCCGGCGCGATTACTCGCCACATCGTGATGAGTTTCAAGCCCCCCACCCGCTAATGTGGGGACAGGCTGAATGGGTGAATACATAAGAGAATACATGGCCTTTGCACGAGTTTAGCATGGGCCTGCGGTCTGAAGTCTGGGCTTTGAGTCCCGCGGAACCCGAAGACGGAATCGTGCGGTCCACGCAAGGAGCGATAAATATGGCTGGCGCAGAAGGTGTCGAGAAACTGGAAGACGTGATCGTGCGCTCGGCCGAGCAGATCGCGGGGAACATCCGCACCGCCCGGGAAGCGGTGTCGACCGTCATCTTCGGACAGGAGCGTGTCGTCGAAAATGCGCTGGTCACAATCCTGTCGGGCGGACACGCATTGCTGATCGGCGTTCCGGGTCTGGCGAAGACCAAGCTGGTCGAAACACTGGGCATCACGCTCGGCCTCGATGCCAAGCGCGTGCAGTTCACGCCGGACCTGATGCCGTCGGATATTCTCGGAGCTGAAGTGCTGGATGAAAGCGTCAGCGGCAAGCGCTCATTCCGCTTCATCGCGGGGCCGGTGTTCGCACAACTCCTGATGGCAGACGAAATCAACCGCGCCAGCCCGCGCACGCAGTCTGCGTTGCTGCAGGCGATGCAAGAGCAGCACATCACCGTCGCCGGCGCGCGCCACGATCTGCCGAAGCCGTTCCATGTGCTCGCCACGCAGAATCCGCTGGAGCAGGAAGGCACCTATCCGCTGCCGGAAGCCCAGCTCGACCGCTTCCTGATGGAAATCGATGTCGAATATCCGGACCGTGACGCCGAGCGCAAGATCCTGTTCGACACCACCGGCGCGGACCAGTCGGTCGCGAAAGTGGCGATGACCGCCGAAACGCTGCTCACCGCACAGCGGCTGGTGCGCCGCCTGCCGGTCGGCGATTCCGTGGTTGAGGCGATTCTGTCCCTCGTCCGCTCCGCGCGTCCGGGTGAGGATAGCGGCGAAATCGGCAAGTCGATCGCGTGGGGACCGGGTCCGCGCGCCAGCCAGGCACTGATGCTCGCGGTTCGCGCGCGCGCGCTGCTCGACGGACGGCTCGCGCCGTCGATCGACGACGTGCTGGATCTCGCGGAGCCCGTATTGAAGCATCGCATGGCGCTGACGTTCTCGGCGCGCGCGGAGGGCCGCACCATTCCCGACATCATCAAGCAACTCAAATCACGGATCGGTTGATGGCAGCACGGCCGCAACCAGCACTTCAGGAGATCGAAGCAGTCCGGCGTGCCGATGGTGAAAGCCGTTCGCTCGCCGCGTCGCTGCCGCGTCTCGTGCTGGAAGCGCGGCGCATCTCGGCCAACGTGATCCACGGCCTGCACGGGCGGCGGCGCGCCGGCACCGGCGAAAATTTCTGGCAATATCGCCGCTTCGTCTCCGGCGAAGCCGCGCAGAATGTCGACTGGCGGCGTTCGGCGCGCGACGATCATCTTTACGTCCGCGAGCAGGAATGGGAGGCCGCGCACACCGTGTGGCTGTGGCCGGATCGCTCCAAATCGATGGCGTTCGCCTCGAAGACCGCGCGCGACAGCAAGCTCGAGCGCGCGCTGGTGGTGACGTTCGCGCTGGCCGACCTGCTGGTCGCAGGCGGCGAGCGCGTCGGCATTCCCGGCCTGATGAATCCGAGTTCGAGCAGCAACATCGTCGACAAGATGGCGCAGGCCATCGTGCACGACACCGTCGCGCGTTCGAGCCTGCCGCCGTCCTTCGTGCCGTCGGCGCTGTCGGAAGTCGTGGTGCTGTCTGATTTCTGGTCGCCCATCGGCGACATCCGCGCCATGCTCGCCGGACTCTCCTCGTCGGGCGCGCACGGCACACTATTGCAGGTCGTCGATCCCGCCGAGGAGACATTCCCCTATTCCGGCCGTGTCGAATTCGTCGAGCCCGAGGGCGGCGAGGTCATCACGGCCGGGCGCGCCGAAACCTGGGCAAAGGACTATATCGCGCGCGTCGCCGCGCATCGGGCCGCCATTCGCGAGGAAACCAACAGGCTCGGCTGGCTGTTCTCGACCCACACCACCGATCGCTCCGCTGCCGAACTTCTGTTGTATCTGCACAGCGGCATGATGGTCGCCAAAGGCAGCGCAGGCCGCGTCGCCGTGACAGCGGGGCGCAGCTCATGATGGGCCTGCCGCTCTCATTCGCCGAGCCGTGGCTGCTGATGGGACTGCTGAGCCTGCCGGCGCTGTGGTGGCTGCTGCGCGTCATGCCACCGCGTCCGCGCCGCGTCGATTTTCCGCCGACGCGCCTGCTGTTCGACATTGCGCCGAAGGAAGAAACCCCGTCACGCTCGCCCTGGTGGCTGACACTGTTGCGCCTGCTCGCCGCCGCGCTCGTCATTCTCGCCGCCGCCGGTCCGATCTGGAATCCGGGCGAGGGCGTGACGCGCTCCAGCGCGCCGCTGGTGCTGCTCCTCGATGACGGCTGGAGCGCTGCGTCCAGCTGGGATGCACGCATCAAGACCGCCGACGAACTGATTTCCAATGCAGAGGCCGACCGGCGCGCTGTCGCGCTCGTTCCGCTGTCGGACTCGACCCGCGATATCACGCTGATTCCTGCAGGCACCGCGCGCGTGACACTGCGCCAGCTTGCGCCGAAGCCCTACTCGGTCGAACGGGTGGAGACGCTGCCCGCGCTGACGCGCTTCCTTGCCAAGACCGGCGACGGCGAAATCGTCTGGCTCAGCGACGGCATCGATACCGGACGCGGCAGCGAGTTCACCGAAGGCCTGGCGAAAACGATTCAGGATCGCGCGCTGACGATTTTCGAAGGCGGTATGCCGCCAGCGCATGCGCTGGTCGCAGCGGAGAACGCAGCGGCGAAAATGACGGTTAAGGTGCTGCGCGCCAATACCGGCGGTGGCGACGCCGGGCTTGTGCGCGCGCTCGACCAGAAGGGCTCACCGATCGGCGAGGCGAAGTTTGCCTTCGGTGCACAGGATCGCGAAACCGAGGCGAGCTTCGACCTGCCGGTGGAATTGCGCAACGACATCACGCGCCTCGAAGTCTCCGGCGAGCGTTCCGCCGGCGCGGTCCAATTGCTCGACAAGCGCTGGCGCCGGCGCGCCATCGGCATCGTTTCCGGCGCCACGAGCGACACGGCGCAACCGCTGCTGGCCTCGACATTCTATCTCACGCGCGCGCTGGCGCCGTTCGCCGATGTGCGGCTTGGCGAGCGCGGCTCGCCTGCAGTCGCGATCGGACAGTTTCTCGACCAGAAGCTGCCGATGATCGTGCTTGCGGACGTCGGCACCTTGTCGCCTGAGATCCGCGACCGGCTCAACACATGGATCAGGCAGGGCGGCGTGCTGGTGCGCTTCGCCGGGCCGCGCCTTGCCGCAGGCGACGACGATCTCGTGCCGGTGAGACTACGGCGTGGTGGACGCAGCCTCGGTGGCAGCCTCACCTGGGAAAAGCCGCAGCCGCTGGCGTCGTTCACCGCCGACGGACCGTTCGCTGGCCTTGCCGTTCCGAAGGACATCACCGTGACGCGTCAAGTGCTGGCCGAGCCCGATCCCGGGCTTGCCTCAAAAAGCTGGGCCTCGCTTGCCGACGGCACGCCGCTGGTAACCGGCGAACATCGTGACAAAGGCTTGATCGCGCTGTTCCATATCAGCGCCGATATGCGCTGGTCGGACCTGCCATTGTCTGGCACCTTCGTCGAGATGCTGCGGCGAATTGTCGATATGTCCGGCTATACGGCCAACGTGGGCGCGGGTGTCGCCGCCGAAGCCGGAGCGGAAACTGTTGCGCCGATCCGCACCCTCGACGGCTTCGGCGCTTTCGGACCGCCGCCCTCCACCGCAAAGCCGTTGCGCGCGGACTATCGCGACCGCGCCACGCCCGATCATCCGCCCGGTCTTTATGGTCCAGCAGATGGCCCACTCGCGGTGAACGCACTGGCGGCTGCGGACAGGCTCGCACCGCTTGATACCTCCGCATTGAAGGCACGCCGCGCGACCTACACCAACGCCGAACCGCGCGATCTGCGCGGCATCCTGCTCTCCACTGCACTGGCGCTGTTCCTGATCGACGCGATCATCGTCGCTATTCTGGGCGGCGGCCTCGCGGCTCTGCTGCGGCGGCGGACGGCGACGGCAGCGCTCGCCGTCGCGTTTGCGCTGGCGTCTGTGACTGGCTTGCCCTCGCCATCTTATGCGCAAGCTCCCAAAGCTCCGGCGAAAAGTGCGCCCGCGAACCGTCCTGCAAGCAACCCCGCCAACGATGACTTCGCCATCAAGTCTGTCGCACAGACCCGCCTCGCCTATGTCGTCACCGGAAATGCCGACGTCGATTCGATCGTCAAAGCCGGCCTGTCGGGCCTGACGCTGTTTCTGGCGCAACGCACCGCACTGGAAGCGGGCGAACCCGTCGGCGTCGATCCGGCGCGCGACGAACTCGCCTTCTTCCCGCTGGTGTACTGGCCGGTGATCACGGGCGCGCCGAAGCCATCGCAGGACGCCATCAACAAGCTCGACGCCTACATGAAGCAGGGCGGCACGGTGCTGTTCGACACCCGCGATGCCACCGAAGCACCACCGGGTCCGGGCGGTGAATCGCAAACCCCCGGCATGCTGACGCTGCGCGAGATTTTGTCCTCGCTTGATATTCCCGAGCTTGAGCCGGTGCCGCGCGAACACGTGCTGACCAAGACGTTCTACCTGCTGCGCGACTTCCCGGGCCGTTTCAACTCGGGGCAGACATGGGTCGAAACACTGCCGCGAGTCGACGACGAGGAAGCCGCCGACCGGCCCGCACGCGGTGGCGACGGCGTCTCGCCGATCATCATCACCTCGAACGATCTTGCCGGCGCATGGGCGATGCGGACCGACGGCCAGCCGATGCTGCCGCTGACACCGGGCGATCCGCGCCAGCGCGAAATGGCCTTCCGTTCCGGCGTCAACATCGTGATGTACACCCTGACCGGCAACTACAAGGCTGATCAGGTGCACGCACCCGCCCTCATCGAACGGCTGGGACAATAACATTATGCAGTACGGCATCGCCTTCGCGCCTCTCGTTCCCACACTCGTGCTGTGGATCGGCCTTGCTGCGATCGTCGTGATCGCGGCTGTGCTGATGGTGGCGCGTGCACGCGGCGCTGCAATCCGCATTGCCGCGCTGGCGCTGATCCTGCTGGCGCTGGCCAATCCGTCGTTCACGCGCGAGGAGCGCGAACCTCTCTCGTCGGTCGTCGCCGTTGTGGTCGACAAGAGTCCGAGCCAGAATTTCGGCGAGCGCACCCGCGAAACCAACGAGGCGCGCGATGCGCTGGTTGACCGGCTCAAGCAGATCAAGGGGATCGAGGTTCGCACGGTCGAAGCTGGACAGGCCGACGGCGAAACCGACGGCACAAAACTGTTCTCCGCAGTCACATCGGCGCTGTCCGATGTGCCGACCGACCGCGTTGCCGGCGCGTTCCTGATCACCGACGGGCGCGTTCATGACATTCCCGCCAATGCCGCCGCTATCGGCTTCAACGCGCCGGTTCATGCTCTGATTACAGGCCGCAGCAACGAGCGCGACCGCCGCGTCGCCATCGTCGCCGCACCTCGATTTGGCATCGTCGGCCAGACCCAGACCATCACCTATCGTCTCGACGATCAGGGCGTGACCGGCCAGAGCGCACGCGTCACGGTCCGGCGCGATGGGGATGTGCTCAGCGAGCGCGCGGTGCGCAGCGGCGAGCAGGTGAGCGTCACTATCGACATTCCGCATGCCGGCCCGAACATCGTCGAGATCGAAGCCTCGAAACTCGAGGGCGAACTGACGCCGGTGAACAACCGCGCCGTGGTGTCGATCGACGGCGTGCGCGACAAGCTGCGCGTGTTGCTGGTCTCCGGCGAGCCTCATTCAGGGGAGCGCACCTGGCGCAACCTGCTGAAGTCGGATGCCAGCGTCGACCTGGTGCACTTCACCATTCTGCGCCCGCCCGAGAAGCAGGACGGCACGCCGATCAACGAACTGTCGCTGATCGCCTTCCCGACGCGCGAACTGTTCCAGCAGAAGATCAACGAGTTTCAGTTGATCATCTTCGATCGCTACGCCCGGCAAGGTGTGTTGCCGATCTCGTATTTCGACAACATCGCGCGCTACGTGCGTGGCGGCGGCGCGGTGCTGGTGTCCGCGGGTCCTGACTACGCCAGCCAGACCAGCATCTGGCGTACGCCGCTGGATACGATCCTGCCTGCCGAACCGGTCGGCGTCACCGAACAGGCCTTCACGGCGCGCCTGACCAATATCGGCAAGCGCCATCCTGTGACGCGCGGGCTTGAAGGCTCCGGCAGCGAACCGCCGCACTGGAGCCGCTTCTTCCGCCTGATCGACACCCGCAATCCCGCCAATCCGCCGATCATGGAAGGCACCGACGGCAAACCGCTGCTGTTGCTGTCGCGGCAGGGTGAAGGCCGCGTCGCGCTGCTGCTGTCCGATCACATCTGGCTGTGGGCGCGCGGCTATGAAGGCGGCGGCCCGCATCTCGATCTGCTGCGGCGGATGTCGCACTGGCTGATGAAGCAGCCGGACCTCGACGAGGAAGCGCTGCGCCTCAAGGTCGAAGGACGCGATCTCGTTGTCGTGCGACAGACCATGGCCGACGCCGTGGTGCCCGTCACCGTCACTTCGCCGTCCGGCGTGACGCGTCAGGTCAACCTGACCGCGGCCGATCCCGGTGAATGGCGAGCCTCGCTCAGCGCCGATGAACTCGGCCTGTGGCAGGCGACCGACGGCTCGCTCAAGGCGCTGATCAATGTCGGCCCGGTCAACCCGAAAGAGTTCGCGGAAGTCACATCGACGACCGAAGCGCTGCGTCCGCTGGTGCAGGCAACCGGCGGCGATACCCGCCGCGTAGCTGACAGCGGCAGCATCGATCTGCCGCGCGTGCTGCCGGTGCGCGCCTCGACGGTGTTTCGCGGAGAAGGCTGGCTCGGGGTGAAGATGCGCGATGCCAGTGTCGTGCGCGGCATCGGCGTGCTGCCGATCTTCGCCGGCCTGATCGGGCTGCTGTTGCTGCTCGGCGCATTCGCCAGCACCTGGCTGCGCGAAGGCCGCTGACGGTTTCAACCGGCATCAGCCATTGGCCGACTGGGTCAATGGACACCCGGTCAGAAAAATCATCGAGAGTGAGAGATTACGCGGCCGAACGCCGTGCCACTGCGACCGACAGCATCGAGATAAGCTCCGACAACGGAACATGAATGCTGACTGGCTTCAGCTTGAGCTGGAAGGTCATGATGGCTTCGTGGCAGCGAAGTCCCTTCCCGCCTTTGACCAAGCCTAGATCCCGAATGAGCTTGTAGGTTTTACCGTCAGCCATTCGCACAAGACGGACGTTCTCAAAATACTTGAGCATTCACGCTCTCCTCGCACGAATGAGAACAGCCGTTCGTTACGATTCGGTCAACCATACCGCCCGCATCCGCACGCCCGATCCGCCGATCACTGGCACTCCGCTGGCGGCATTGGCGACCCCGAACGATCTTTGCCCTGTGTCCTTTTGGCCTCGTGCGGCCGCCTTCTTCGGCAAGCCCAGCCTTCCCGTGTTGACACCCCGCCCCCGACCGGCGATGTTATATTATAACATCTGAAACCGGCCCTATCAGGACCGGATGCGGATGGGACGGGGCGTAATTCCTGATGAACTGGCTGAGATCAAAGGCGAAAAGGCTATCGCTGCTGGCGCTGTTTGCGCTGGCGCTGCAGCTTGGCCTGTCGTTCGGCCATACCCATCACGATGTCGCCGAGGCTGGTATTTCGGTTTCTGCGAGTCTGTCGCTGGCCTCGACGCCTGACGCCGATCACGATGATCACGATCATCAGGGCGTCCACCGCGACCTGTGCGCGATCTGCGCCACGGTCGCGATGGCCAACACTCTCATTGCAGCGGCCCCGCCATCGCTGACGGTGCCCCTGGCGATCACGGCGCTGCAAACCGCGTTTCATCCCGAAGCCATCGCATCCGACTCCCGCCGGAGCGCATTTCGCTCCCGCGCACCTCCGCAAGCCTGACTCGAATTGTTGTCCGATCCCGACATTCGCCGCGCAGCGGTGATCGCGGGACATTCGAGGTGAGCCGCCCGACTCCGCAAAGACGGACACGGCATCAGGATCAAAGCATCATGTCGTACAAGTTTCTTCGTGCCTCATTGGCCGGCGGCTCCGCCGTCGCGATGGCGCTTCTCGTCAACGGCGCTGCGCGGTCGCAGCAGGCCGATCCGGGCGCCGGCACAACACTGCCTGAGATCGTCGTGCAGGCGCCGAGTCCTATCCAGCGACCGCACCAGCATCGTGCGCAGCCTGGCCGCACCACGACCGCAGCGCCGCCTGCGGCACCTGCGCCCAATCCGGAGACCTATGCGGGCACGCTGCCGATCGTTACCGATCAGTTCGCCACCGTCACTGTGGTTCCGAACGAGGAAATCCGCCGCAGCGCGGCTTCGACGCTCGGCGATCTCCTGAACAACAAACCCGGCATCACCGGCTCGTCGTTCGCGCCCGGGGCATCGAGCCGCCCGATCATTCGCGGACTCGACGTCAACCGGGTCGGCATCGTCGAGAACGGCATCGGCAGCAACGGTGCATCCGATCTCGGCGAAGATCATTTCGTGCCGATCGATCCGCTGTCCACCAATCAGGTCGAAGTCATTCGTGGGCCGGCGACGTTGCGTTACGGATCGCAGTCGATCGGCGGCGTAGTCAGCGCCAGCAACAACCGCATTCCTGAAACCCTGCCGTGCAGCGCGGTGCCATCGATCCAGACCTACGGATACAACGTCAAGGCGCCGCAGCTTTCAGCTTCGAACCCCTGCGCCAGCTTCGAGGCGCGCTCAGCGCTGTCGAGCGTCGATCGTGGACGTGAAGGTGCTGTGCTGCTCGATGCAGCAGGAAACAACGTCGCGATCCATGCCGACGCCTTCGCACGCAAGACCGAAGACTACAGCGTACCGAATTCGCCTTACCGCTTCGATCCGAGCCGGCCGTTCGCGGGCAAGCAGCCGAACTCCGCAACACAGTCCGATGGCGCATCGATCGGTGGGTCGTACTTCTTCGCGGGCGGCTTCATCGGCGCGGCCGTGCAACAGAACAACAGCATTTATGGTATTCCCGGCATCGACGGCGAAGAGCACCGCACCCGCATCAGCGCGCGGCAGACCAAGCTGACGGTGAAGGGCGATTACCATCCGAATTCCGCCGCCATTGAGGTGATCCGTTTCTGGGCAGGCGCGACTAACTACAAGCACAACGAAATCGGCCTCGCCGATCCGGCGGATTTCTCCAGCGACGGCGTGCGCCAGACCTTCACCAACAAGGAGCAGGAAGGCCGCGTCGAAGTGCAATTCATGCCGCTGAACCTGCGTTTCGCGGCACTGACCACTGCGGTCGGCGTGCAGGCGTCGCATCAGGAACTGACCGCGCCAAGCCCGGACGATCCGGGCAGCCCGCTGAACGGCCTGTGGGATCCGAACAAGAACACCAAGGTCGCGGGATACATCTTCAACGAACTGAAGTTCAGCAAAATCACCAAGGCGCAGGTGGCGGCCCGCATCGAGCAAGTCAATCTGACCGGCACCACGCCGAGCTTCATTCCGGAGTTGTTCGATCTCAACGTCGATCCTGCCGGGATCGGCCCTGCCACGTCGCGCAACCTGAATTTCACGCCGATGAGCGGCAGCGTCGGCCTGATCCAGAATCTTCCCTGGAATCTGGCGGCCAGCATCACCGGCCAATACACCGAACGCGCACCCAAGCCTGCCGAGCTATTCTCGCGCGGCGGACACGATGCCACCGTCACCTTCGACATCGGCAATCCAAATCTCGGCATCGAGACCGCGAAATCGATCGAGGTCGGATTGCGGAAGGCGACGGGACCGTTCCGGTTCGAACTGACCGGTTATGTCACGCGCTTCGACGGCTTCATCTATCGGCGGCTGACCGGCAATACGTGTGAGGACGTCGCGTGCGTCGCAGGCCCCGGCCTCGAACTCAACCAGGCGATCTACTCGCAGAAGGACGCAAACTTCCGCGGCGCTGAATTCCAGTTCCAGTACGACGTGCTGCCGGTCTTGGCCGGACAATTCGGCGTCGAGGGACAGTATGACATCGTGCGCGCCACCTTCACCGACGGCACCAATGTGCCGCGCATTCCGCCGCAGCGGCTCGGCGGCGGCATCTACTATCGCGACGCCAACTGGCTCGCGCGCGTCAACCTGCTGCACGCCTTCGCGCAGAACAACATCGGCGACATCGAGACATCGACGCCGGGTTACAATCGCCTGAAGGCCGAACTGAGCTACACCACGAAACTTGCCAAGACCGACTGGTGGGGCGCGCAGGAGTTCACGTTCGGCGTTGTCGGCGACAACCTGCTCAACGAAGACATCCGCAACTCCGTGTCCTACAGCAAGGATCAGGTCCTGATGCCGGGCCTCGGCGTGCGCATGTTCGCGAATGTGAAGTACTGAACGTCGCAGCGTCGATCGCAGCAATCGTTGGCTACGATCGACGCTGCAAGATTTCTGGATTCTTCTCAAAGGATCCAACTCTCTTGGCCCTCCGCCATAGTTCAGCCTTCTGAATGTTATGTTATAACATTACATTATCACGAAACAGGTGCTGCGTTGGCTGCTTCCCGTTCCTCCCGGCTTCGCGCCCTCAACAGGCTCTTTGATCTCGATGCAAAAACTCCCCGTCACTGTCTTGTCCGGCTTCCTCGGTGCGGGGAAGACGACGCTCATGAATCACGTGCTGAACAACCGTCAGGGCCTGAAAGTGGCTGTGATCGTGAACGACATGAGCGAAGTGAATATCGACGCCGACCTCATTCGCGATGGCGGTGCGAATCTGTCCCGGACTGATGAGAAGCTGGTCGAGATGACCAACGGCTGCATCTGCTGCACATTGCGCGACGACCTGCTGAAAGAAGTCCGCGCGCTCGCTGAAAGTGATCGCTTCGACTACCTGCTGATCGAATCGACCGGCATCTCCGAACCTCTCCCGGTGGCCGCGACATTCGACTTCCGTACCGAAGACGGCGAAAGCCTTTCGGACGTCGCGATCCTCGATACGATGGTGACGGTCGTCGATGCCGTGAATCTGCTGCGCGATTACGCCTCAACGGATTTTCTGAAAGACCGCGGCGAATCCCTGGGCGACGATGACAAACGCACGCTCGTCGACCTGCTCGTCGAGCAGATCGAATTCGCCGACGTAGTCGTGCTGAACAAGGTCGATGACGCAACCCCGGCGCAGCGCGACGCTGCACGTCAGATCATCCGATCGCTCAATGCGGAAGCCGATATCGTCGAGACGAGTTTCTCGCGCGCGCCATTCGAGCGCATTCTTAACACCGGCCGTTTCGATTTCGAGCGGGCGCAACAGCATCCGCTGTGGTTCAAGGAATTGTATGGCTTCGCCGACCATGTGCCCGAAACGGAGGAGTACGGCGTAAAGAACTTCGTCTACCGCGCACGCCGTCCGTTCGACCCGGTGAGATTTCACAAATTTCTGCACGAAAGCTGGGGCGGCGTGATCCGCGCCAAGGGGCACTTCTGGATCGCAACGCGCCCGGAATGGCTTGGCGAAATCAGCCAAGCCGGCGCCATCGTCAAAACCGAAGCTTTGGGGTTCTGGTGGGCGAATGTCCCGGCGGACCGCTGGCCCGACGATCCGTTCTGGCGGCAATCGCTCAAGAAAAACTGGAGCGACATCTATGGCGACCGCCGTCAGGAGATCGTCTTCATCGGCACCGGCATGAATGAAACCGAGATCCGCGCGCGACTCGATGCCTGTCTTGTGGACGGTAAGCCCGGCATGAATATCAAGGAGTGGGCGAAGCTGGCCGATCCGTTTCCCAGATGGCGGCGCGCCGATGAACTCGCGTAGGGCTAAAGCGCCCGCGCGAATGTCCAGTCCGGCCGGATGGCGCCGCTGACGCCTTCGAATGCGCCGTCGACCAGTTCGCGTACCAGAAGCCGCGCGTGATCGACCGGTCCCGGCATCGTCGCCCGCCCCTTTGGAATCCGCTTGAAGCCGGCGCGGCTGTAATACGCTTCGTCGCCGACCAGCAGCACCAGACTATGCCCCTTCGTCTTCGCATCCTTCAGGGCGCGCTCAAGCAGCGCACGGCCGACGCCACGATCCCGAAATGGTGGTTCGACCGTCAACGGCCCGAGCAGCAGCGCTGGCGTATTGCCGACACAGACCGGCAACTGCCGCACCGAGCCGACCATCAGCGTGCCGATCCGCGCGGTAAATGACAGGTCGAGCAGATGATCGACATGCTCGCGCAGACGATAGGCGCTGAGTGCGTAACGGCCGGGGCCGAACGTACGTTCGTGCAGGCGCTCGATGGCCTGCTCGTCGCCGCGGGTCTCGGCCAATATGGTAAGGGAAAGATCGGACATATCAGACGGCAGATAGCATCTGACGCGGGCACGGTCCATTGCCGAGACCGGCATATTTAGATCCAGTCCTCGATCAAAGGCTTGCTATCCAGCACTTCGGCGATCCGCGCCCGCGTGCCGCGGGTGGTCTCCGGCGGCAGTTCGGCCACGGCGAAGAACCCGCACGCCACGATCTCGTGGTTGGGCTTCGGCATCTGGTCCTGCCGGTACTGGCGCACGACATAGACCGCGACATGGTCGCGCGGCGACACCCGGCGGTTGAAGAACAGCCCGTGAAGCAGCGGCTCGCCGGTCATCTCGATGCGGCCCTCCTCGATCAGTTCGCGCCTGAGCGAACTCAGAAAGGTCTCGCCGGTCTCGACCCCGCCGCCCGGCAGGTGCCAGCCGGAAACGTAGCTGTGCTTGACCAGAAACACGCGATTCTCGCCATCGAGCACGACCGCGCGCACGCCGAGCGTCATGCCCCGGGCGAACCGGGAATAGAAATGAAAGACGCGCCGGAGCAAAGGCTCGAATCGCAGCCTGGCATCCTGAATACTCATCGTGCGAGATTCCGTCCGGCGATCATGTTATGTCAGTCTGTCCCCGAACGAATGGTATGAGGACGCTGGTGGCGAACTGGAGCGTGATAGCATTTCAGCCTGTAACGGTCACGTTGCAATGACGTCATTCGTGCTCGCGCATCTGTCCGATCCGCATCTCGGCCCGATGCCGCGGCCGCGCCTGCGCGAACTCGCGGGCAAGCGCGCCATCGGTTATCTCAACTGGCAGCGCAAGCGGCACATGATCCATCGCCGCGACGTGCTCGGCGAACTCGTCGCCGACATGCAGGCCCAGCGGCCCGATCACATCGCGGTCACCGGCGACCTCGTCAACATCGCGCTGCCACTGGAATTCACCGAAGCCCGCAGATGGCTCGAGAGCGTCGGCGCGCCCGAGGATGTCTCGCTGGTGCCGGGCAACCACGACGCCTATGTGCGCGGTATCCGCGAGCATTTCCCGTATTCGTGGGCGGATTACTTTCGCGGCGACGGTATCGCGGCAAACAGCGATGCCGCGTTTCCCTATCTGCGCCGCCGCGGCCCGCTGGCGCTGATCGGCGTGTCGACTGCTATTCCGACCGCGCCCTTCATGGCAACCGGGCGGCTCGGCCAGCAGCAGCGCGGCGATCTTGAAAAACTGCTGCAGCAACTGGCAACCGAGAAGCTGTTTCGCGTGCTGATGATCCATCACCCGCCGAGGACGTCGCCCGGGCGATGGGCGGCGCGGCTGCGCGATTCTGATGAACTGCTGGATCTGATCGCACGTTACGGCGTCGATCTGATTTTGCACGGCCACGACCATCGCCATGCCACGGTCTGGCTCGACGGACCACGTGGGCGCATTCCGGCTATCGGCGTCCCGTCCGCATCAGCGATGGCGCACGGGCACAATCATCCCGCCGCCTACAATCTGTTTTCAATTGAACGCGCCGATGGCGCATGGCGCTGCGATCATCGCGTGCGCGGATTTGCCGACGGCATGATGCTCGGCGAGATCAAGGATGAACGGCTGATTTAAATTCCGCGCAGCGCCATCACGAGCGCGAAGCCGAACAGCGCGGCTAGGCCCGCCGCGAATCCGAACGCGAATGTCCACACAGCGTTGCGGCGTTTCGCGGGCGCAATCGTGGAGACCGCAGCGGCTGAAACCGGTGCTGGTGCTGTCGCCTGGGCCGGCGTCACCACCATCGCGTGCTCGCGTTCGATCAGGCGGCGCGCGATATAGTCGGTCACCGCATCGACCATCACCGGGATGTCGTGCGATTCGGCGATCACGATACGGCCGAACCGGGTGTCCTGCGTGAAGCGATAGATGCGCTTGTCGCGGCCCATCGCAATATGCGCCACGGCGTCGATCCACAGCCGCGGCGTGTCGCCCTGACTGATGCCGCGGTCGAACAGATCGACCCCCGGCGGAATTTCGGAGAACAGCGAATCGAGCGCCTCGTGCAGAATCTCGAGCCGGGCGACCTCTGCGTCACGCAGATCCACCACGACCCCGGTCCGGTCCGCGGCTTCGATTCGGGCTTTCCGCAGCGCGTCGCGCAACCGAACCGGGCTCGGTTTGCCGGCCAAATCGTTCGGGGCGCTCTGTTCCGCCATGATCTGAAAACCTCGGGTTCGATAGCTTTGTTTTGACCCGTTTAATCTATCAGTAACCCTGTTCCCCGCAAAGGTCCCAGGCGCTTTCGTGGCTCAGTTCGCGGCGTTGTTCATGTCCCAAAATGAAAAAACGGCCCCGTTCCCATGCGGAACAAGGCCGTAAAATGGGGCGGGCGACGAACCCCGCCCGGGAGCTATCAGGTGCTGCTGGTACGGTGCGGTTCTTCCACAATGGAGAAACGCACGCCCGCGCGATGGCGGTTTTCTTCGGAGACGACACGCCAGGCATCCTCGGCCTCCTTGCGGGTCTTGAACGGACCCTGGACCTGAGCCGAGCCTTCCACGAGTTTGTGGAAGTTCATCGAGCCGAACTCTCCGCCAATCACCCAGAAATTGCTGCCGCTCATTTGAGTCTCCGTCAGTTAGCTTGAAGTGCAATAGACTGTTCTGTGAACATGATCGTTTCGGAAAATCAATCCACTTCCCGGTTCATGCTCGGCATTTCAGCCGCGTGCGCCTTCGTGTCGTGTATTGATCCTGGACTATATCTAGTCACGTCGACGCCGTTTGTAATGCAAATTCTGCAATAATCAATCAATCGGACGAGAACCCGAACGGAACGCTGAGCCGCCGGTAGTCGTCGGGAAGCAGTTCACGGCCGATCGGAAGTTCAGATCGCGCCGCGCATGTCGGACGATGGCAGACGCGGCATGCGACGCCAATCGGCGTTGGCGCATCGGCGCGAGGCCCGGTTTCATCACTGGTATAGATCAGCTTTCCGGCGTGTTCAGCGGCGCAGCCTATCGCAATGGCACGCTCCACGCGCACGGCGCCGAACGAGCCCCCACCGGCGGTGACTGTGCGGGCAATGGAAAAAAACCGCTGACCGTCAGGCAATTCCAGCCACTGCGTCACGATCTGACGCGGCGTTTTGAAGGCGCCGTGAACCGACCACAGCGGACAGGCTCCACCATGTTTTGCAAAGGGAAAGCCCGCGCCGTCGAGCAGTTTCGAAATATTGCCGGCCGGATCGACACGGATCAAGAAGAACGGGACTTTTTCCGAACCCGGTCTCTGCAACGTCGTGATGCGATGCGCGGTTTGTTCGAAGCTCGTTCCGAACTGACGCGCCAGCGCCTCAACATCATAACGACGCGTCTCCGCTGCTTTCGCGAACGCCGAATACGGCATGATAAGCGCCGCGGCGGCGTAACTCGCAAGCGACCGGTGCGCCAAGAGTTCGCCGCTCTTGGTGGAGAACTGGCCGGCTTTCAACGCTGTACTCATCTCGTCTTCAAATTCGAGATAGGCAAGTTGCTGCGCCAACTGGAAGTTGAAGCTCGCGGTGTCGAGCGAGTCGTCAAACAGGATTTCCTTGCGGTGACGGTCCAGCCGCCTGACAGAGCCGAGCATGACATCGGGCGGCAGATGGCGAACGCGAAGATTATGACGACTGCTTAGCCTTTCGATAAACCAGCCCGTATCCGCAGGGCCGTGCAAAATACGCTCGGCCGCGTCGTCGAGATCCGCGAAGTTATTTCGGCGGGCAGCCAGAAACCGCCGGACTTCCGCAACCGGATCGTTGACGTCCAGACCGCCCCGGCTCGAAAGCGATTTAGCGCCTTCTGCCAGCGCGAGCTGTTCTTCGCGGTAGGCCGTATAGAGCCGCAGGAATGCCTCTGCCAGTCCCGGATAGCCGATTGCGATATCGCTGATTTCAAGCGGTGGGATATCGATGTCGGCGAACATCGGTTCCTTGAGAACCGCCTGCATACGGGCCGTATGATCGGCACCGCCGTCACCCGCCAGATCCGCGAGATCGATCTTGTATGTGCGGGCGAGGCGCAGCAGCATATCCGCCGTCACCGGCCGCTGATTGCGCTCCAGAAGCGCCACGTAAGGCGCGGATATATCCAGATCGGCCGCCATATCGGCCTGCGTCAGTCCCAGGTCACGCCGCAGCCGCCGCAGCCGCGGCCCCATAAAAACCGAGCGGATTGTCGATGTCGCCATGGGCGGTCATCCTGCCAAACTAGCCAAATTGTAAAATAATTACAGCATTACAATTAAAGTTTGTAAAGTCTGACAAGCTATCTTCAAAGCCTCTAGCGGTTGGCCGGGCAATGCGTTGAAACATTGGTAACTTCACAAGGGATCACAACCATGAATTACCAATCGCGCGGACTTACCGACCAAGCAATTCAGGGCCCGGCTTCCTACCAGAGCGAAATCGCTGCGGCGGAAACCCTGCTCAAGGACAAGGGCACGTGGAACGGCGTGACCGCCGAAGCCGTCGCCCGCATGCGCCTGCAGAACCGTTTCAAGACCGGTCTGGACGTCGCCCGCTACACCGCTGACGTGATGCGCGCGGATATGGCTGCCTATGACGCGGATCCCACCAAGTACACACAGTCGCTGGGTTGCTGGCACGGCTTCATCGCCCAGCAGAAGCTGATCTCGATCAAGAAGCATTTCGGTGGCAAGACCGACCGACGCTACCTCTACCTGTCGGGCTGGATGATCGCAGCGCTGCGCTCGGAGTTCGGTCCGCTTCCGGATCAGTCGATGCATGAGAAGACCTCGGTGCCGGCGCTGATCGAAGAACTCTACACGTTCCTGCGTCAGGCCGACTCGCGCGAGCTCAACGATATCTTCCGCGAACTCGACGCTGCGCGTAAGGCCGGCGACAAGGCCAAGGAAACCGCGCTGATCGCGAAGATCGACAACTTCCAGACCCACGTCGTGCCGGTCATCGCCGACATCGACGCAGGCTTCGGCAATGCGGAAGCAACCTATCTGCTCGCCAAGAAGATGATCGAAGCAGGCGCGTGCGCCCTGCAGATCGAAAATCAGGTGTCCGACGAAAAGCAGTGTGGCCATCAGGACGGCAAGGTGACTGTGCCGCACGAAGTCTTCCTCGCGAAGATCCGTGCGTGCCGCCACGCATTCCTCGAAATGGGCGTGGACAACGGCATTATCGTGACCCGCACCGACTCGCTCGGCGCAGGCCTCACGCAGCAGATCGCTGTCAGCCACAAGCCGGGCGACCTCGGCGACCAGTACAACAGCTTCCTCGACTGCGACGAAGTTGACGCGTCCAAGATCGGCAACGGCGACGTCATCATCAGCCGCAACGGCAAGCTACTGCGTCCGAAGCGTCTGCCGAGCAACCTGTATCAGTTCCGCTCCGGCACCGGCGTCGACCGCTGCGTTCTCGACAGCATCACCTCGCTGCAGAACGGCGCTGACCTTCTGTGGATCGAAACCGAGCGGCCGAACATCGCGCAGATCGCCGAAATGGTCGATCGCGTCCGCGAAGTGATCCCGAACGCGAAGCTAGCCTACAACAACTCGCCGTCGTTCAACTGGACGCTGAACTTCCGCTGGCAGGTGTTCGACGAGTGGAAGGCGGCCGGCAAGGACGTCAGCAAGTACAACCGCGCCGAGCTGATGAAGGTGGAGTATGACGAGACGCCGCTGGCGATCGAAGCCGACCAGCTCATCCGCACCTTCCAGGCAGATTCGGCCAAGCGCGCCGGCATCTTCCACCACCTGATCACGTTGCCGACCTATCACACGGCAGCGCTGTCGACCGATAACCTCTCGAAGGAATATTTCGGCGACCAGGGCATGCTGGGATACGTGAAGAACGTTCAGCGTGCGGAAATCCGCCAGGGTATCGCCTGCGCGAAGCACCAGAACATGGCCGGCTCCGACATCGGCGACGACCACAAGGAATACTTCGCCGGTGAAGCAGCACTGAAGGCGGGCGGCGCCCACAACACAATGAACCAGTTCGGCTAACGAACGGCTCGACACAATCACAAAAACAGAATGCCCGGCCTCAAGCCGGGCATTTTTGCATCTGGTATCGAGTTGATGTCGCAGCAGGTCGTCGGCTAACGGAGCACCTCGATTATTTTCGTCATGGCCGGGCTTGTCCCGGCCATCCACGTCTTGTTTGATACTGACGTAAGGCGTGGATGCCCGGGACAAGCCCGGGCATGACAAAGAAAATCACTTTGCGCCAATCGGCCAACGCGGTGAGTTTATGCTGAAGCAATTTTCCAGATTCTGGTTTCTTATTCTCGCCGTGACATCGATCGCCTCCCCCGCCTTCGCCCAAAGTGGCGCGCGCTGCCACGGCGGGCAGAGTTTCGATCAGTTCCTGACACGACTGAAACAGGACGCTATCGCTGCCGGTGTGTCGCAACGCGCGATTGCCGCCGCCTCCCCTGGCATGGTGTACGACCAGGGCATTGTGAATCGCGACAGGGGCCAGCGCGTTTTCGGCCAGATTTTCACCGAGTTCGCCGGCCGCATGGCGACCGAGGGGCGCAGGGTGAAGGGGCAGCAGCTGATCCAGACCCATGCTCAGGCCTTTGCGCGCGCCGAGAAGGAGTACGGTATTCCGCCCGCGGTGATCGCCGCGTTCTGGGCTTTGGAAAGCGACTTCGGCGTAGTGCAAGGCAAGCTGCCGACGCTGCGCTCGCTGGTGTCGCTCGCCTATGACTGCCGTCGTTCCGAGATGTTCCGGCAGGAGACCATCGCCGCCCTGAAGATCATCGACCGCGGTGATCTTTCACCTTCCGAGATGATCGGCTCATGGGCCGGTGAACTCGGCCAGACGCAATTTCTGCCGCGTCATTACTTCGATTACGCCGTGGACTACGATGGCGACGGCCACCGCAACATGCTGCGCAGCGCGCCCGACGTGATCGGCTCGACCGCGAACTACATCGCGAACGGATTGAAGTGGCGACGCGGCGAGCCTTGGCTGCAGGAAATCCGCGTGCCCGCAAATCTTCCGTGGGATCAGGCCGATTTGACTATCAAACATCCGCGCTCAAAATGGGCTGCGTGGGGCGTGACCTATGCCGACGGACGTCCGCTGCCGAAGGATGACCTGGCCGCCTCGGTGCTGCTGCCGATGGGCCGCCTTGGGCCGGCATTCCTCGCCTATCCGAATTTCGCCGCCTATACCGAATGGAATAACTCGCTGATCTATTCGACCACGGCCGGCTATCTTGCTACCCGCATCGCAGGCGCGGGTCCGATGCGAAAGCCTGCAGCGCCGGTGGCGCAATTGCCGTTCAACGAGATCAAGGAATTGCAGCAACTGCTCGCGCGGCAAGGCTACAACGTCGGCAAGATCGACGGCATTCTCGGCCAGCAAAGCCGCATCGCGATCAAAACCATGCAGGCGAAGTACGGCCTGCCCGCCGATTCATGGCCGACCGCCGAACTGCTGGCGCGCATGCGTGGCGGCCCCGGCTGATTGTCACCGGTCAGTGCCTTGTAAGGCCACGGAGAACATCTACATCGGGCTAGCCTGACTTCACGGCAAGATTTTCCCTGAAAGGTCGCCCAACGTGTCCATCTCATTCTACGACGGCTCAGCTCCTGTCTTCATCCGCACATTGAACGCACTTTCCGCCATTCTCACAAAGGCCGAGGCCCACGCCGCCGCGAACAAGATCGCGCCAAACGACCTGCTTGAGGCGCGGTTGCACCCGACGATGTACCCGCTGACGAAGCAGGTTCAGCTTGCATGCGATTTCTCCGGCAAGGCTTGCGCACGTTTCACGCAGACCGAACTGCCGGTGATGGCCGACACCGAGACCACCTTCGCGGAATTGCAGGCGCGGATCAAAAAGGTTCTGGCGAACATCGAGGCGCTGCCGGCAGACAAGTATGAAGGTGCCGAAAAACGCGAGATCACGTTTCCGGTTGGTCCCGGTAAGACCATGACCCTGACCGGCCAGCAGTTCCTCAATCACTCGGCGATGCCGCAGTTCTTTTTCCATTGCACCACGGCCTACGACATTTTGCGTCACAAGGGCGTCGAGCTCGGCAAACGCGACTTCCTCGGCGTCGCGTAAGCGTTAGCGCGTTTCATACGCCCGGAAAGGCATCTTCATGTCGTTGTTCGATTCGTCAGTGCCGGCGTTTGTCCAGACCCTGACCAGTCTTTCCGCGGTTCTCGACAAGGCCGAAGCGCACGCGAAGGCCAGAAGAATTCAGCCGGACGTCCTGCTTGGCGCGCGGCTGTTTCCCGACATGTTTCCGCTCACCCTCCAGATCCAGCACGCATGCGATCTGGCGGGGCGAGCCTGCGCACGTCTCGCACAGGTTGAAATTCCGATCACTGCCGACACCGAAACGACCTTCGCCGAGTTGAAGCAACGCATCGGGAACGCCATCGCGTATGTGAGAGCATTCAAACGCTCCCAATTCGACGGTGCGGAAACACGAAACGTCACCGTCGACGTTGGAGCCGGGCAACCCGTGACCCTCAGCGGCCAGCGGTATTTGAGCAATTTCGCCCTGCCGAGTTTCTATTTTCACGCCACCACAGCGTACGACATCCTGCGTCACAACGGCGTCGAACTGGGGAAGCGAGATTTCCTCGGCGAGATCTGATTCCAACGCCAATTGCCGCGCAAAATGGCGCCGACAGTGCCTTTCGGCTTCCCGACGACCAGTTGGGAGATCACCATGCTGCATCATCTCCTGACGTCGAATGAATCCTTCTGCGTAAATGCGGAAGCACTATTTTCGGTCAGGAAACATGCCTGCCATTCGGTACGGCTGAATCGGCACTTTTCAATCGGCTGTGACTTGCGTTTTCAGAAGCGCGACCCTTACATGCATCTGCATTGAAATCGCCTCAGGAAAGCAAACCATGTCCGCTTCCAAACTTTTCGACCCTTACAAGCTCGGCGCCGTCACGCTGACCAATCGCGCCGTCATGGCTCCGCTGACGCGCAATCGCGCCGTCGCAGGCTTCGTGCCCAATCCTCTCGCCATCGACTATTACGGGCAGCGCGCTTCGGCCGGGCTGCTCATCACCGAAGCGAGCCAGGTCTCGCAGCAGGGCCAGGGCTATCAGGACACACCTGGCATCTACTCCAAGGAACAGGTCGCGGGCTGGCGCAAGGTCACCGACCGCGTTCATGAGCGCGGCGGGCACATCTACATCCAGCTCTGGCATGTCGGACGTATTTCCCACACCACGTTGCAGGAGAATGATGGAGCGCCAGTCGCCCCATCCGCAGTCCGCGCCAAGAGCAAAACCTTCGTCGGCGGCACCTTCGCCGATGTGTCCGAGCCACGCGTACTCGACCTTAACGAAATTCCCGGCATCATCGATCGCTTCAAGCGCGCATCTGCCAATGCCTTGGAGGCTGGCTTCGACGGCGTCGAAATCCATGGCGCGAACGGCTACCTGCTCGACCAATTCGCCAAGGATGGCGCCAACAAACGCACCGATGCCTACGGTGGTTCGATCGAGAACCGAGCACGGCTGATGCTGGAAGTTTCCAAAGCTGTCGCGGCTGAAGCTGGCGCTGACCGCACCGGCATCCGCATTTCGCCGGTGACCCCCGCCAACGACATTTCCGACAGCAATCCGCAGCCGTTGTTCGATCACATCGTCGATCAGCTCAACGCGCTGAAGCTGGTCTACATCCATGTCATCGAAGGCGCGACCGGCGGCCCGCGCGACATCGCGCCGTTCGACTATGACAGCCTGCGCAAGCGCTTCAGCGGCGCCTACATCGCCAACAACGGCTATGACTTCAAGCTGGCCACCGAGGTGCTGGAGAAGAACAAGGCCGACCTGATCGCGTTCGGCAAGCCGTTCATTTCGAATCCCGACCTTGTGGAGCGCCTCAAGCTCGGCGCGCCGCTGAACGATTTCGACAAAGCGACGTTCTATGGCGGCGATGCCAAGGGCTACACCGACTATCCGGTGCTCGGGCGTCAGGCAGCGGCGGAATAAGCCACGCGATTAGTCTGAAATCAAAAAGGCCGGGGGCGATCCCGGCCTCTTCTTTGGATGAAGGGCTTATGCGGGAACCGGGTCCAGTTGCCCGGCCAGAAATCTCGTGGCGGCGCGCTCAGCCTCGCGCGCGTTCTTGAAAACACGGCCGTCGAGCGGATTGTACTTGTGTACCGCTGCGAAGAAACGAAAACCCGATTTCTCGCGAACGACGATGCCTGCAGCTTCCGAACTGACTTCGATGATGTAGGTGTCTGACATGTTTCTTATCCGTGCCCCGTCTTGAGGGTTCCTCACGCGCGATAACTCAGAAGGGCTGAAAAGGTTTCAGCCGAAAGCTGTCCAACACATCACTCGCCTCCCCGATTGCTATGCACATCTCGGGCCAGTGCTTCAGATCGGATTTCCATCCGAAATGACTCGAAAACAGACGCACACTGGCTCTCCCATGAGCAGCCCGCCGCACCTGTAGGCGCTTCGCACGACAGTTTTATAACCGGCATGTTGAGTCTGGAAGATGATCGGCCGCACTGCTGCAAAATAGCAATGAGACCATCGCACAGCACCGCAACGGCGAACGAAAGAGCCAGTGCAAACACCGTCTGCGCGAAAAGTCGGCTAGACGTGTTAACGATTAAGGCGAATCAGGCCTTGATGGAAGGTGAATCCTGCCGGATCGCCTGTGGATGACCGTCGTCGTCCACAGCGACGTAGGTGTAGTTCCCGTCGGTCACCAGAATCAATTCCGATTCGTTGCGCCGCTGCACCCACGCCGCGACGTGCACCGTGATCGAGGTTCTGCCGACACGAACCAACGATCCGTAGACCGATACCACATCGCCGACATAGACCGGCTTGCGAAACGTCATCGCCTCGATGGCGACAGTAACGTTTCGGCTTTGCGTGGTCTTGTAGGCAAAAATGCTGCCAGCCAGATCCATCTGGCTCAGGAGCCAGCCGCCGAAAATATCGCCGTTCTGGTTGGTGTCGGCCGGCATCGCCAGCGTGCGGATCGACAACTCGCCCTCTGGCGCGGCGGGTGCGGGCGCGGCGTGCGTTTCTGCCATCGATGATATCCGTCAAATATACATCAAATGAGAAGGATGGATCAGGCGAACGTATCCCACCCGGCGTCGGGTTTAAAGCGCTCGCCGAACTTCGCTTCCAGCGCACTCAGCGCGGCCGCGACATTCGCAGCACCGCGGGTGCGCGCATAATTCAGCGGGCCACCGCGGAACGGTGCATAGCCTGTGCCGAAGATCATCGCACCATCCACCACGTCGGCGTTATCGACAATGCCTTCGCGCAGGCAGGCGACGCAGACATTGGACATCGGCAGGATGAGACGGTCGATCATTTCCTCGGTGGGCTGAACCGGCGACGGCACTTTCACCGCCTTGCCGTCCTTCCACTCGTAAAAGCCCTTGCCGGTCTTTCGGCCAAGCTCACCCTTCTTGACCTTGTCGCGCAGCCAGTCCGGCGCGGCGGGCAATGCCTTTTCACCGA
Organism: Afipia massiliensis; assembly: GCF_014203115.1. Classification (GTDB taxonomy): domain Bacteria; phylum Pseudomonadota; class Alphaproteobacteria; order Rhizobiales; family Xanthobacteraceae; genus Afipia; species Afipia massiliensis. The sequence continues at coordinate 382,621 of NZ_JACHIJ010000005.1, forward strand.
ATTTCGAACGCAGCATGTCGCCAACCGCGAGACAGATATCGAGCCCGACCTGATCCGCCAGTTCGATCGGCCCCATCGGCATGCCGAACTTCTCGGCGGCGGCGTCGATGACAGCCTTGTCCACCTTCTCGTCCAGCATCACCATTGCTTCCAGCATGTACGGCGTGAGCGCGCGGTTGACGAGGAAGCCCGGCGAGCTTTTCACCGGCAGCGGCAGGCGGTCGATCGCGCCGACGAACTTCAGTGCGATCACCAGCGCCTGTGGATCGACAGTGTCGTGGCTGACCACCTCGACCAGTTGCAGGCGCGAGACCGGATTGAAGAAGTGCAGGCCGAGTAGTCGCTCGGGATTCTTCAGCGTGGTGCGCAGATCCTGAAGCGGGATGCTGGACGTGTTGGTGGCAAGGATCGCGCCCGGCTTCATGATCGGCTCAAGCCCGGCATAGACCTTCTGCTTGAGTTCAAGTTTCTCCGGCACAGCCTCGATAATGAGATCGGCGTTGCGAACGCCCTCTCCGTTCATATCCGGAATCAGCCGGTCAAGTGCATCGCGCAGATCGGTCTTCTTGCGGATGATCTTGCCGAACAGCTCCGACGCGCGCTTGATCGCGCCGGCAATCGGTTCCGCCTTCATGTCGGCCAGCGTCACGCGCAACCCCTGATGGGCGCACCAGGCTGCGATGTCGCCGCCCATCGCACCCGCACCGATGACATGAACGTGCTTTATGGTGTTCTTGCCGCCGGCGAGTTTTTTCATCTGCTCGCGCAGGAAGAACACACGGATCAGGTTTTGCGCCGTCGGCGTCACCATCAAGTCGGCGAACGAGGTCTTCTCCGCAGAGAGCATCGCCTTGCGGTCGCCGCCGTGCTTTTCCCACAGATCGACCAGCGCATACGGCGCGGGATAATGTTCCTTCGGCGCGGTCTTCGCCGCCTCGCCGCGCATGCGGTTAGCGAGCAGGCCGCGGACTGGACCGAGGTTCATCGCCTTCGCGAGCAGGCCCTGCCTGTGAGGCCGAAGCCGCCCGAAGATCGCGTCCTTCACGGCATTGCGGACATGCCGCTCCTGCGTCACGGCATCGACCAGGCCCAGCGATTTCGCCTTGCGCGCGTCGATGGTTTTGCCGGTGAGCATCATCGTCATCGCCTCAAGCGGGCTGACGAGATGCGTGAAGCGCGCGGTGCCTCCAAGGCCCGGATGCAGGCCGAGCATTATCTCGGGAAATCCGAAACGCGCATTGTCGATGGCAATGCGCGTGTTGCACGCCAGCGCCACTTCCAGCCCGCCGCCGAGACAGAAACCGTGGATCACCGCGACGCTCGGAACCTTCAGTGCTTCCAGCCGGTCCACCACCGCATGCGCGCGCGCCATCTGGGTTTCGACCTCGCGGGGATCGGTCACGCCGCGAAACTCGTTGACGTCTGCCCCTGCGATGAACCCGGAGGATTTCGCGGAACGGATGACCACGCCCGCAGGGCGCTCGCTTTCCAGAGCGGCGATGACGGTCTCAAATTCTTCGAGAACGCTCGCGGACAGCGTGTTGGCGCTGGTGCCCTCGCGGTCAAACAGCAGCCAGGCAATGCCGTCGCCGTCGCGCGTCAGCTTGAAATTCCTGTAGGGTCCCGCGGCCGGATCCGGCCCGAGTTCGAGCACGCGCGCTTCAAGAACATCCATGATGCGTGAGTCCATGTCCGTTCCCTTACACTGTCTCTATCAGCATGGCGCCGCCGAGGCCGCCGCCAATGCATTCGGTGGCGATGCCGCGCTTGGTTCCGAGCCGCTTCATCGCGTTCACGAGATGCAGCACGATGCGGTTGCCGCTGGTGCCGACCGGATGGCCGAGGCTGATCGCGCCGCCGTCGACATTGAGTTTCGTCTGATCGATCTGACCGGCTGCACCATCAAGGCCAAGCACCTCGCGGCAGAACCTGTCATCGTTCCATGCTTTGAGACAGCCGAGCAGCTGCGACGCGAACGCCTCGTTGATTTCCCAGGTCTCGATGTCCTGAAGCTTCAGCCTGTTGCGTTTCAGGAGTTCGGTTGACGACAGCACCGGCCCGAAGCCCATGATGCCGGGATCGAGCCCCGCCCACTGGCTGTCGACGATGATCGCCTTCGGCTTGAGGCCGTATTTGTTGACGGCGTCTTCCGATGCCAGAATGGTCCAGCATGCTCCGTCGGTGATCTGCGATGAGTTGCCCGGCGTCACCTGCCCCCATGGCCGCTCGAAGGCGGGCTTCAGTCTGGCAAGCTTGTCCATCGACGAATCCGGCCGCACACCGTCATCATGATCGTAGAATTTACCGTCGCGCGCAAAAGCTATCTCGACCTCGCCTTGCAGAAATCCCTGCGCCTGCGCGGTCGCCAGCCTGCGATGGCTTTCCACTGCATAGGCATCGGCCTGCTCACGGGTCACGCCCATCAGATGCGCGACCACTTCGGCGGTCTGCCCCATGTTGAGATCGGTGATCGGATCGGTCAATCCGCGCTCAAGCCCGATAATCGGCTTGAAATACGAAGGCCGCGCTTTCAGAAACGCGGCCACTTTCGAGAGCGAATCCTTCGCGGACGCGAATTTCGCGAACCAGCGCACGCCCGATTGCGGAAACACCAGCGGCGCATAGCTCAAAGCCTCCGCGCCGCCCGCCAGAATCATATCCGCCTTGCCGGCCTCGATGGTGCGATAGGCCGTATCGATCGACTGCATGCCGGAGCCGCAATTGATCTGCACCGTGAACGCCACCATCCGCTCGCCCATGCCGAGGCGCAGTGCCGCGACACGCGCCGGATTCATCTCATCCGCGATGACGTTAACGCAGCCGAGAATGACCTGATCGAACGCATTGGGAGCAAAAGGTTGCCGCGCCAGCAAGGGCCGCCCGGCCTGAACCGCAAGATCGACCGGGGTGAATGGTCCCGGCCCGCCCTGTGCTTTCAGGAACGGCGTACGTGCGCCGTCAACGATATAAACCGGACGCGCCATCAGCTTGCCGCCCTGTCCGGCGACGTCTGCTTGAGATCTTGCCGCTTCCTGTAGATCGGCGACAGCGCTTCCGGCGCAAAGTCATCGACCTCGATCACCAGCCCGACCGCGTCATGCGCAGCCTTGAGCTTTGCGCCTTCGTCGGCGGTGATGACGCCTTTTTTCACAGCTTCGTTCCAATCGCGAATTTTTGCGGTATGCATCTTTTTTTCAATCGCCTCATTGGCGGTGACCAGCAGGAACGCCTTCTCAAGCCGCGCCAGCGGACCGTCGTCATTGGCATGATAAAGTCCCTCGGTCAGCCGGTCGCGCACCGCACCCGGCGCGAGGATCAATTGCGCGCAGCGATGCACCACCTTGTCCGACGGACCGAGCGGATTGGCGCCAAGCGGCTGAATCAGAAACTTCAGGATTACGCCCACGAAGCGATTCGGCATGTTGGCCATCACTTCGGCCAGTCTATTTTCAATCGTGCGAATGCCGTTGGCCATCACCCATTCAAGGGCCGGGAAATCGGCCTCCTGACGACCCTCATCCTCCCAGCGCTTCAACGCCGCCGAGAGCAGATACAGTTCGGAAAGAATGTCGCCTAGCCGCGCGGACAGCATTTCCTTGCGTTTCAGCGCGCCGCCCAGCGTCAGCAGAGCCATGTCGGAGCACAGCGCGAAGGCCGCGGAATAACGCGAGAGCTGGCGATAGTAGCCGGTGGCGGCACCCGCGTCGGGCGCAGGCGCGAACGCGCCGCCGGTCCAGCTTCGGCCCCACGCGCGGAAAGTGTTGGTAATGGCGTGGCCGACATGCTTCCAGAATGACGTATCGAAATCTGCCAGACCCTTCTTCTGGTCCGCTTCACCGATGGCGTTCATTTCGCTCAGCAGATAGGGATGCGCGCGAACCGATCCTTGCCCGAACACGATCAGGTTACGCGTCAGGATGTTCGCGCCTTCCACCGTGATGGCGACCGGCACCGAGCGGTAGAGATTGCCCATGTAATTCTGCGGGCCATCGATCACGGCCTTGCCGCCGTGAATGTCCATCGCGTCGTCGACCGTGATGCGCAGGCGCTCGGTGGCGTGCAGCTTCATGATGCCGGACACCACCGCCGGATGAATGCCCTGATTGAGCGCGGCGCAGGTCAGCCGCCGCGCGGCGTCGAGCTGATAGGCCGTGCCCGCGATGCGCGCCAGCGGCTCCTCAATGCCCTCGAACTTTCCGATCGGCACATGGAATTGCTCGCGTATGCGCGCATAGGCGCCGGTCGCGCGCGCGCAATACGCCGCGCCTGCGGACGATTGCGACGGCAACGAGATGCCGCGGCCCGCAGCCAGCGCCGTCATCAGCATCTTCCAGCCCTGGCCGATGCGCTCCTGCCCGCCGATGATGAAGTCCATCGGTATGAAAACGTCTTTTCCCCAGTTCGGGCCGTTCTGGAACACCTGCATCGCCGGCAGATGGCGATGACCGATACTGACGCCCGGCAGATCGGTCGGAATCAGCGCAACCGTGATGCCGAGCTCTTCCTCGCTGCCGATCAAGTGGTCGGGATCGTAAGCCTTGAACGCCAGGCCGAGCAACGTCGCCACCGGACCAAGCGTGATGTAGCGCTTGTGCCAGTTCAGCCGCAGGCCCAGCGTCTCCTTGCCGTTGAACGTGCCCTTGCAGATGACGCCGGTATCGATCATCGACGCGGCGTCGGAGCCGGCTTCCGGGCTGGTTAGTCCGAAGCAGGGAATCTCGCGGCCTTCGGCAAGACCGGGCAGCCATTTGTCCCGCTGCTCCTTGGTGCCGAAGTGCATCAGGAGTTCACCCGGTCCGAGCGAGTTCGGCACCATCACCGTGACAGCGGCCGTGACCGACCGCGACGAGATTTTCCTCACAACTTCCGAATGCGCATAAGGCGAGAAACCGAGGCCGCCATATTCCTTCGGGATGATCATGCCGAAGAATTTATTGCGCTTGATGAATTCCCAGACTTCGGGCGGCAGGTCGCGCCATTCCCAGTTGACCTTCCACTCATCAACCATCTCGCAGAGCTGTTCGACCGGACCATTCAGGAACGCCGTCTCTTCATCGGTGAGCTTTGCCGGAGCGAAGGCCAGGAGCTTCGACCAGTCGGGATTGCCGGTGAACAGATCGGCATCCCACCAGACATCACCGGCTTCGAGCGCCTCGCGCTCGGTATCGGACATCGGCGGCAGGGCCTTGTGCGCCCACGCAAAGATCGGGCGGGTGATGAGGTCGCGGCGGAGGGAAAAGCTCATGGGACGATCCTTTTGTGGAAAGGCCAGCGTAACCACGGGGCTGAAATGCTACGGCATGATCCCGAAACGTGGGAGGGAATTTCGTTTAGATCATGCCTCAACTCTAGCGCCGGCAATGCTGAAAACCAGCTTCGATGTTGTGTCGCGTTTGAAGCGAAAGCCCCCAAAAATACCTACGTTTCAATAACCTGCACGGCGGCGCAACGTTCCGCGACGGCCTCCCAAACAATCGGCAAGACTGTAAAAATCACCAAGACTTGAGCCAAAATGCCGCTACCGCGGCCGCACCATCTCGAACATCATGTCAGGCCGGACCTGGACATAGTCACCCATTCGCCCCGCGCGCAGGATCGGATAGGCCTCGGCGGTCTGATAGACGCCGTCCTTGATCAGGCTCTTGTCGATATGGACCGCGACGACCTCGCCGAAAGTCACCCAGGCGTCGGCTTTTTTACCATCGGCGCCCTGAAGCTGGATCATCTGCGTCAGTTTGCACTCGAACGAGACCAGACTTTCGCCGACCCGCGGCACGTCGACCTTGCGCGACGCCACCTTGGTCAGCCCGGAAATCGTGAACTCGTCGGTCTCGTGCGGCACGGTGGCCGACGTCATGTTCATCTGCTCGGCGACATGCTTGGTCACCAGATTCCAGGTGAACTCCTTGGTCTCCTGGATATTGGCGACGCTATCTTTCCAGCCGGTCGAGGAAAAGCCGATGATCGGCGGCACATAGCAGAAGGCATTGAAGAAGCTGTAGGGCGCGAGGTTGACGTGTCCCTTGGCGTCCTTCGATGAAATCCAGCCGATGGGCCGGGGACCGACGATGGCATTGAAGGGATCGTGCCGGAGGCCGTGGCCCTGGGAAGGTTCGTAATAGTGGAAATCAGCCATGAGAGATTTTGCCCGCGCCGTTGCTGCCCGGCATCGTGCCAGGCGGACTTAAGGTATGCGCTGCGAGGATAAAGTCTATCATTTGATCGAGGGTTGGCCCCGGCTTCTTGGCGCATTGCTCGATCATCTGCGGATGAAAGAAACGGAGCATCGCGGTGCAGGTGCTCAAGGCCGCCAGTTCGATGTCGGTGACCTTGAACACGCCCATTTTGGCGCCTTCTGCGATAACCGAAGCGATCGCCATGGTGATCCGCTGGATATGGGCTTCACAGACCTCCCAGCTCTCCTCCATCGCGATGGCAACCATCTCGTGGATCTTGGCATCGCCGACGAAGCGCTCGGCGTTCATGCGGCTGACAGTGGACAGCAACTCGCGTAGCCGCACGGCTGGGTGAGTCGTCTTGGCGGCGATGGCTTCCGCTTCGGTCTCGACCTCGTTCATCAGCCGGCGCGCGACGCCCTCATGGATCGCCTTCTTGGAATCGAAGAAGCGATAGATGTTCGCCGGAGACATTTTCAGCGTCTTGGCGATGTCGGCAACCGTGGTCTTGAGATAACCGATCTCGCGAAACAGGCGCTCCGCCGTGGCGAGAATGCACGCCTTCTTTTCGGAATCGGTGTCGTCGTGAAGCATGGTCATATCAGCATCGTACCAAGTTCGGTTATTCGGCCGCGGTCGCCAGCGGCGGTGCGTGCCGGAGCTGGCCCGGTTGCGCGGGCGCGGGAGCCACGCCCTCGCCCCGCTCGTCCAGACTCTTCCTGAACCATAACGCATAGAGGCTGGGCAGGAACAGCAAAGTCAGGAATGTTGCAACGAACAATCCGCCCATGATGGTGATCGCCATCGGCCCCCAGAAGGCCGACCGGGACAGCGGAATCATGGCCAGAATCGCGGCCAGCGCGGTCAGCACCACCGGCCGGGCCCGGCGCACCGTCGCCTCGACGATGGCTTCGCGCCGGGTCAGGCCGTGTTCGACGTCGGTCTCGATCTGATCGACCAGAATCACCGAGTTGCGCATGATCATGCCGGCCAGCGCGATCAGGCCGAGCAACGCCACGAAACCGAACGGGCTGCCGGCGACGTTAAGCCCGAGCGAGGCGCCAACGATGCCGAGCGGCGCGGTCATGAACACAAGCACCAGCCGCGAGAAGCTTTGCAACTGGATCATCAGCAGCGTCAGCATGCCGATCACCATCAGCGGAAACAGCTTGTTGATCGACGCATTGCCTTTTTCGGACTCCTCGATCGCGCCGCCGATCTCGATGCGGTAGGCTGGCTTCAGACTGTCGCGGATGCCCTGCAGCTTTGGCCAGATCGCGCTGGTCACGTCAGGCGCCTGCACGCCGTCAACGATGTCTGCGCGCACGGTGATCGCCATGTCGCGGTTGCGCCGCCACAGGATCGGCTCTTCGTGGGCATACTCAATCTTCGCGATCTGCGACAGCGGCACGGCAACGCCACCCCGCGAATAGATCGTCAGATCGCCGACATGGCCGAGATCGAGCCGTTCCGACGGCACGGCGCGAGCAACCACACCGACCTTCTCGACACCGTCACGCAGCGTCGTCACCTGCACGCCGGAAATCAGCATCGCCAGCGACTGCGAAATGTCCTGCGGCGTCAGGCCGAGCGCGCGGGCGCGGTCCTGATCGACAGCCAGCTTGAGGTACGGAGTCTGTTCGTTCCAGTCGAGATGCGGATCGACCACCTTGTCGTTGCCGCGCATGACCTCGCGTACCTGATAGGCGATGTCACGCACAGTCTTGGTGTCCGGGCCGACGACGCGGAACTGAACCGGGAAGCCGACCGGAGGGCCGAAGTTGAAGCGGTCGACGCGCACGCGCGCTTCAGACAGCGCGCCGTTGGCAACCTCCTTCTCAAGACGTGCCTTGATACGTTCGCGCGCCGCGACATCCTTCGAAACGATCACCGTTTCCGAAAACGCCTCGTTCGGCAGTTGCGGGTTGAGGCCGAGCCAGAAGCGCGGCGAGCCCTGGCCGACATAGGTCGTGTAGGTGACGATATCCTTGTCGTCCTTGAGCAGCGCTTCCGCCTTCTTGACGCTTTCCTTGGTGACGTTGAACGCGGTGCCTTCAGGCAAACGCAATTGCAGGAACAGTTCCGGACGCTCCGACAGCGGGAAGAATTGCTGCTGTACATAACCGAAGCCGACGATGGACAGCACGAACACGCCGATGGTCGCCAGCACCACGGTGCCGCGGCGGCGGACACACCATTCGATCACCCGGCGCAGGCCGCGATACATCCGTGTCTCGTAGATCGCGTGCGGATCGTGGTTATGCTTGCCGTGGTTGAAATTCGGCAGCAGCTTGACGCCGATATAGGGCGTGAAAATCACCGCGACGAACCACAATGCCACCAGCGCAATCGCCACCACCCAGAAGATGCCGCCGGCATATTCGCCGACGGACGAATTGGCAAAGCCGATGGGGAGGAAGCCAACGGCCGTGACCAGCGTCCCCGTGAGCATCGGGAACGCGGTGGATTCCCAGGCAAAGGATGCCGCCTTCACGCGATCCCAGCCCTGCTCCATTTTCACCACCATCATCTCGACTGCGATGATGGCGTCATCGACCAGAAGACCGAGCGCGATGATCAACGCGCCGAGGGTGATGCGATGCAAGTCCATGCCCATCGCGTTCATCACGATGAAGACGATGGCCAGCACCAGCGGCACGGACAATGCCACCACGATGCCGGTGCGCCAGCCGAGCGCGAGGAAGCTGACGAACAGCACGATCGCCAGCGCTTCGACGAAGGAATGCACGAACTCGCTGACTGCGTGTTCAACCACCTTCGGCTGGTCGGCGATCTGCTCGATCTCGATGCCCTGCGGCACCGCGGCCATGAATTCGGCAGTCGCCTTCTTGATTGTCTCGCCGAGGTCGAGAATGTTGGCGCCCTTCGCCATCACCACGCCGACGCCGAGCGCGGGCTTGCCTTCCTGGCGTACCTGATAGCTCGGCGGATCGACGAAACCGTGCGTGACCATGGCGATGTCGCCCAGACGAAACACGCGGCCGTTGCCTTCGACCGGAGTTTCGGCCACTGCCTTGACGCTGTCGTAGGCGCCGGTGACGCGTAGCGGCACGCGCTGCGACGAGGTCTCGACCGTGCCGGCGGGAACCACCGCGTTCTGCTTGGCGAGCGAATCGAACAGCGCCTGCGTGGTGATGCCCAGCGTCGCCAGCTTGGCGTGCGAAAATTCGACGAACACGCGTTCATCCTGCGTGCCGTAAAGATTGACCTTGGTGACATTCTCCGTCTTGAGAAGGCGCTGGCGCAGGCCCTCGGCCACTTTCTTGAGCTGCGCATAGTCCGCGCCCTCACCCGTCAGCATGTAGAGAACTGAATCGACGTCGCCGTATTCGTCGTTGATGTTCGGACCGATCAGGTTCGGCGGAAGATCGTTCTTGATGTCGCCGAGTTTCTTGCGCAGCTGATAGAACAGCTGCGGCACATCCTTCGCGGGCGTGTTGTCCTTGAAGGTCAGCGTCATCGCTGTAAAAGACGGCTTGGTGTAGGTCTGCACCTTGTCGAAGTACGGCAGTTCCTGGAGCTTCTTCTCGATCGGATCGGCGACCTGCTCCTGCATTTCCTTCGCCGTGGCGCCGGGCCACATCGCGTTGATAATGACAACCTTGATGGTGAACGACGGATCTTCCGCGCGGCCCAGCCGCTCATACGAGAAGAAGCCCGCGATGCCGAGCATCACGATGAAGAACAGAACCAGCGTCGGGTGCGCCACGGCCCAGGCGGAGAGATTGAATCGCTTCATCGGACCCTCGTAAGGTTTTAGAACGACAGCGACGAGACGACACGGACCTTCTGGGCCGGATCGAGCTTCTGCACACCGAGCACCACAACGCTGGCGCCTTCCTCGACGCCACTGGTGATGATGACGTCCTTGGTCTCATAGGCTTTCACCGCGACAGGCTTCAGCGACACTTCGCCGGTCTTGGCGTCGGCGACATAGAGCGCGGGGCCGTTGCCTTGGCTGAACAGCGCCGATAGCGGCAACCGCGCTACCTGCTCGGTGGCGGGATCGGCCAGCGTCAGCGTAGCTGTCATGCCGAGCGACACTGCGTCGTCGGCGCCGGGCAACGAGAACTTCGCCAGATAGGTGCGGGTCGCGGGATCGGCAGTGGGCGCGATCTCGCGCAACTTCGCGGCATACTTCTTGTTCGGCTCCGACCACAGCGTGACGCTGGCCTGACCGCTCTTGGCGAAAGCGACCAGCGTTTCGGGGACTGCAACCACGGCTTCCTTCTCGGCGGAGCGCGCCACGCGGATCGCGGTTTGCCCCGACGCCACCACCTGTCCCGGCTCGATCAGCGTCGCTGTAACAACGCCGCGCGTATCGGCGACAATCTGGGCGTAGGACAGGCTGTTCTTGGTGAGTTCGACCGAGCGCTCGGCGCGGTTGAGACGCGCGCGCGCCTCGTCACCCGCCGCCTTGACCTGATCGAGTTGCGCCTCGGTGGACCAGCCTTTTGCGCGCAACTCCTTGGCGCGGCCTTCGGCGGCGCTCGCCTGCGCCAGCACGCCGGTCGCGGCGCGGAATTCGGCTTCGGCCTGCTCGGCCTGCAGCTTGAGATCGACCTCGTCGAGCGTCGCGAGCGGCTGCCCGACATCGACGATCTGTCCGACTTCGACCAGACGCTTGGCAACCTTGCCGGGGACGCGGAAACCCATGTCGGTTTCGATGCGGGGGCGGATGGTGCCGACGAAACTGCGCTCCGGCGACTGCGACTGATAATGGACCGTGGCGACCAGGACCGGACGGCCTTTCTCGCCCTCCTGCGCCTGCTCCTTGCTGCAGGCGCCGAGCGCCAGCGCGGAAACCATCAACGAAACGACAGCCAAGCCATTGTTTCGGCTTGAGGATTTAGAGATGCGCGGCATCGGAAGCTCCCTTGGGATGTTCCCGGGAGCTTCTTACAACGATTGACGATTGTCAATATTCGTCAGTAGTCAGAATGACGCAGCGCAAACCTTTGGTCTGAAACGCGTTTCGGCATCCGACGCCTTCGGGCTCCTTTTTAAGCCTTCTCCGCCGGGTCGCGGTGAATCGGATCGACCCACAGCACCGTCTCCGGCTTTTCGACCGGCTCGATGTCGAGATTGATCGCAACCGCCTCGCCGTCGCTGCGCACAAGCACGCATTCCAGCACTTCGTCCGGGCTGGCGTTGATTTCCTGATGCGGCACGTAAGGCGGCACAAAGATGAAATCCCCCGGCCCCGCTTCGGCGGTGAACTGAAGATGCTCACCCCAGCGCATCCGCGCCTTGCCCTTCACGACATAGATAATGCTTTCCAGATGGCCGTGATGATGCGCGCCGGTCTTCGCATCCGGTCTGATGGTCACCGTTCCCGCCCAAAGCTTCTGCGCGCCGACGCGCGCGAAGTTGATTGCAGCCTTGCGGTCCATGCCGGCAGTGGACGGCACATTCGGGTCGAGTTGATTGCCGGGAATGACCCGCACGCCGTCATGCTTCCAGCGCTCGTCGTCGTGCGCATGGGAATGATCGTGCGGGTGATCGTGGGAATGATGATGATCGTGCGACATTGGCAGCTCTCTATTCTTGTTCTTAAAACGTCAGAGGGATTTCATCCCAGCGTTACTGTCATGGCCGGGCTTCCCGGCCATCCACGCACTTGTAACACAAAGGATGGAAAACGTGGATGCCCGGGAAATCCCGGGCATGACGTTAGTATGACTTCGGCAGTCCCAGAACCTTCTCGCCGATGAAACTCAGAATAAGTTGCGGGCTGATCGGTGCGATGCGGGGAATCATCACTTCGCGAAGATAGCGCTCGACGTGATATTCCTTGGCGTAGCCGAAACCGCCGTGGGTCATCACCGCCTGCTGGCAGGCGTCAAACCCCGCCTCGCCCGCGAGGTATTTTGCGGCGTTCGCGGCAGGTCCGCACGGCAATCCCTGATCGTACTGCCAGGCCGCCGACATCGTCATCAGCCATGCCGCCTCGAGATCGATCCAGTTTTTCGCCAGCGGATGCTGGATCGCCTGGTTCTGTCCGATCGGCCGGTTGAACACGATGCGCTGCTTCGCGTAAGCAGCCGCGCGTTCGAGTGCGAGTTTGCCGAGGCCGACAGCCTCTGCCGCGATCAGGACGCGCTCCGGATTCATGCCATGCAGGATGTATTCGAACCCGCGGCCTTCCTCGCCGATGCGATCCTCAACCGGAATCTCAAAGTCCGTGATGAAGAGTTCGTTGGAGTCGATGGCCTTGCGGCCCATCTTCTCGATCTCATGCACCGCGATCTTTTCGCGGTTGAAATCCGCGTAAAACAGACTGAGACCGTGGGTCGGATTCTTGACCTCTTCCAGCGGCGTGGTGCGCGCAAGCAGAAGTATCTTGTGCGCGACCTGCGCGGTGGAGATCCAGACCTTCTGGCCGTTAACGACATACCTGTCACCCTTGCGCACCGCGCGGGTTTTCAGCTGCGTGGTATTGAGACCGGTGTTCGGCTCGGTCACGCCGAAGCACGCCTTCTCGCGGCCCTCGACGATGCCGGGCAGCATGCGCGCGCGCTGCGCGTCGTCGCCGAACACCACCACTGGATTGAGCCCGAACACATTCATGTGGATCGCGGACGCCCCCGACATGCCCGCGCCCGACTCCGAGATCGCGCGCATCATGATCGCGGCTTCCATGATGCCTAGGCCCGCGCCGCCATACTCCTCTGGGATACAGATGCCGAGCCAGCCCGCCTGCGCCATGGCATCGTAGAACTCGTGCGGAAAGCCGCCGGCGCGGTCCTTCTCCAGCCAGTACGCGTCATCGAAACGGGCGCAGATTTTCAGAATCGCATCGCGAATGGATTCTTGTTGCTGGTTCAGTGCGAAGTCCATCGAGATCGATCCCTAATGACATGACGGGACCGAGACATACGTGACCACAACGGATTGAGCAAAAGGCAAAAAGAGTGAATCTTCCGCCATTTTGCAGCGCAGCGCATACCTGCGTGTTATGCAGGGCAGAACGTCGCGCATTTCGTCTTGCCGGCCACAGGCCCGGGGATATTGTTCGCAACAGCGCGCAACTGCATCGGAGCCGGATATGGACCAGAAAGTGACCGATCACGACATCCTCGCCGGCCTCAACCGCGACTATATCGACTCCGTGCAGAACAGCGATGTCAGCCGCTTCGATGAAATTCTCGCGCCAGATTTCTACTGCTCGAATCCCGACCGATCGCTGGTCGATCGCGCCGGATTTCTGAAGCAGACCGCCAATCCGGTCGCGATCAGGAATCTCAAGGCGGAAGACGTGCTGATCCGCATCATCGGCGACGTCGCCATCATCCACGCACGCACCAGCTACCTGATGCCGGACGGCAGCGCGGGCGGCGGGCGCTACACCGACGTCTGGGCCAAGATCAACGGCCAGTGGCTGGCGGTGTCAGCGCACGTGACGCGCTGAGCAGCAACGCCTCGCCTAGCGCGAGAACTTCGCTTCCATCGCGCGGCGGAACGCGACCGCATCGTCCGTCGTGTCGATTTCCACGTCCGCCCATCGGACCACCGCGCCATGTGCGACGTCATTCGTCAGCTTGACGCGATGCGCGAGGCCGATCGGCAGCGCACCGGTCTTGAGGCTCTCGGTCGCCGGCATCAGCTTGCCCCACACCGTGTAGCCGCCCTCGCCGTCGAGCATTTCGCCCGCACACAGATTTTTCTTGGCGACGGCCGCGACGTCGCCGCGGAAACCTTGCGGCTGGCCGGTCGGCTCATTGCGCAGCGCCGCTGAGAGCACGGAGATATTCAGTTCGAGCCCGATCAGGTGATACGGCTTGTACATCGCTGCAAAACGCCCCGAGGAATCCGTCTTCAATCCGTATTGGCGGAAACAATCGGCCGCGTAATCGTTCGGTGCTTCCAACACGACGTAGACGCCCCAGCGCAGATCGCGGAACACCGGACGGCCATCGCGCTCCAGCGACGACACGACTTCGACCACGCCGGATTTCTCCAGCACGCCGCCTTTGTCCCGCGGACGCATCACATGCGGCAGATCGTCGACGCCGCAGGGTGGAAACAACAGGCCGGTGGATGGCACATCGAGACCGGTAGCGTTGGCGATGGCAGCCATCTCGATAGCGGACTTGGTGCCATCCAGAAACGAATTGAACATCTGTGGATTCATGCCAGCGGACTGCGCCTCGGCGGCAGTCAGACCGTAATGCCCCCACACTCCGGCAGGCGTCACATCATGATAGATCGGCAGATACTTGGTGCCCTTGCCTGCAGCGACGACCTTGAAGCCAGTGGCGCGCGCCCAGTCGACCATCTCGGCGGTTAGCGCAGGCTGATCGCCATAGGCCAGCGAATAAACTACGCCTGCCTTGCGCGCTTCATCGGCCAGCAGTGGTCCGGCCAGCACGTCGGCTTCGACATTGACCATCACAATATGCTTGCCCGCAGCTATGGCGGCACGCGCATGGCGAATGCCGACGGCGGGATTGCCGGTGGCTTCGACAATCACCTCGACGTTGCCGCCGGTCGCCGCGGCGCCATCCTTGGTGAAGGTGGTGGCGGCGATCCGCGCACCGTCCCAGCCCACTGTCCGGCAAGCCTCGCGCGCACGATCCGGGTCAAGATCTACGATCACTGGCACTTCAAGGCCCGGCGTATGCGGCACCTGAGAGAGAAACATCGAGCCGAATTTGCCGGCGCCGATCAGGGCCACGCGGACGGGCTTTCCCGCCACGCGGCGCTTTTCAAGGAGGTGATGCAGGTTCATTTGGAATTCGATCCAGCGGTTTGTCGACGAATGGTTATCGCCAAATTATCCCCGTCATGGCCGGGCTTAGCCGTTCGAAGAACGGCGTCGCTTCCGCTCGCCTATGCCCGGCCATCTACGTCTTGTTGTTTTCTGTTTTAAAGACGTGGATGCCCGGCACAAGGCCGGGCATGACGAAGTGCTCGTTTACTCAGCCGCCTGACGATGGCTGCGTGCGTAGCGGAGCAGCGCATCGTCATCCACGGTCTGGATCGGCGTAAAGTCGCGATGCGCGATGAACTCTGGCCGCGTCGGCGTGCGGATGTAGTTCGATACCGAGTTCAACGTGAGATAGACGATCTTGCGCGGATACGGCGTAATGTTGCCGGACGAGCCGTGCACCAGGTTGCCGTGGAACATCAGCATGCCGCCGGGCTTGCCGGTCGGCGCGACGATGCCGCCCTCCTTGACGAGGCGGGTCACGGTCTCTTCGTCGAGCGTCCAGAGCGGGTACGACGTGGTTGCAAGATCGTGCGAAGCCTTGAGGTCGCCAGCGTTCTGGCTTTTCGGCACCAGCATCAGCGGACCGTTGATCGGCATCACCTCGTCGAGAAAAACCGCGATGTTCATGGCAAGCGGCTGTGGCATGCCGTCGTCACGTTTCCAGGTGCCGTAGTCCTGATGCCATTGCCAGACGTCGCCGGTGAAGGCGGACTTGGCGTTGATCTTGTACTGATGCATGTAGACCTTCTCGCCGAAGATCTGTTCGACCGGATCGATCATGCGCGGATGCGCGCCGAGCAGGCGAAACGCCTCATTATAAAGGTGCGCGGCAAAGGCGGTGCGCGGCGCACCGCTCTTCTCGCGCCAGACCTCCGGGCGCTGCTCGTCGTAGATCGACACGGCCTCGCGCCGCAGGACATCGACTTCCTCAGGCGTGAAAAGCTCCGGCAGAAACAGCCAGCCTTCGGTGCGGAATTGCTCGAGTTGCTCAGGGGTCAATCGCATGATGGCTCTCCTTGTTATTTTTGGATCGCTTCCCGGTTGTCGTTGTTTTCGTGACGCTTTTTGCGTCTTCGGTCTTGGTCGGCGCCCAGTTCTTACGGTACACCATTATTGCATTCTGAATTCAGTATTCTAAACTCAAGATGCGGCTTGCACCCTGCCCTGTCAAGCAGCAACCGTGGTGCTGCGCAGCGAAGAGCCTCGGTGATTCTTCGCTCATTCCTGGAGGAGACGTGCTGGAGTCCCTTGCCCCGCCGAAAAGTCTGGTCGATCAGGCCTACGAGGTCATCCTCGATGCCTTGTGCGACGGCACATTCAAACCGGGCGAACGTCTCACCCAGGGGAGCATCGCCGCGCGTCTGAATGTGTCGCGGCAGCCTGTGACTCACGCGCTCGCGGTGTTGAAAGCACAGGGATTTCTCGCGCAGGGACGCCAGGGACTGACCGTCACCGCGGTCGATCCGGATTTCTTCGAAGCGATCTACCAGATCCGCTCGGCGGTCGAACCGCTCGCGGTCAAGCTGGCGACACCGCGCCTGACCAAGGAATCGATCGCACGCGGGCGCGCACTTGTTGAAAATGGCCGCAAGCTGGTGGCCGTCGGCGAAAGCCGCGCCAGCCTGCAGGCCGACATGGACTTCCACTCATTCATCTACGATCTCTCCGGCAATCCGCTGATCGCCGAAACGATGCGGCTGCACTGGCGGCATCTGCGGCGCGCGATGGGCGAAGTGCTGCGCCATCCGGGCATGTCGATCAGCGTCTGGAAAGAGCACGGCCGCATTCTCGAAGAAATGATCCGAGGCGACGGCGATGCCGCCGCCGAGTTGATGCGGCGCCATCTGGTCGAGGCTTATGAGCGGGTTGGAAAGACGGGCGCGCCCGGATCGAAATCGTCGTGAAGCTTCGCTGGAGCGTCAGCGTCGCATCGTCAGCTATTTCCATTCAAATCGATCCGTTGGCTTCAACCCGGACTTGAAACCATGGCGAAGGGCTTGAACAGCGGCTGAATCCCCCTTGAGATAGCCGTCGAAGAACAACAGCGCCCCGGCCGCCACGGCGCTGGTATAACGCGTCTCCACTTCCGCCCCGTGAGCGTGTGGTCCGTGCTCCAGACCGGAAAACGCGTTATGGCCGGCGCCGTCCAGAACGAGCAGATATTGATGGGGGATTGTCAGCACTTCATAGGGGATGGTCCGTTGTATCGGATCAAACTCCTTGTTGCCCGGTACGGCATTGCCATCTTCCGTGCCTGTGATGTGAAAGAGCGGGATGTCGATATCACGATAGAGCGCGGCCAGGTCGCCACCTTGAATGGGCATATTGGGGCTCATCACCAAGCCAGCCCTGACGCGAGGTTCCTTGAAGAACCATTGTCCGCCTGGCCCCATCCTTTGACCGGCAGCAACCATCGTCGATACGCCGCCATAGGAATGGCCGGCCATTCCGACGCACCCGAGATCCAGGTGCCCGGCCAGCGGCCCTTCGTGGTTCAGCCTGGCAAGCTCGCGCAGAACGAAAGGCACGTCCTGAAAGCGCGCGCGCGCGGCATTGGCATCCCACATCGCCTCACGGAGCGCCCGATAGACGTCCGGAGGAGACATGGCGTGCTGCCAGACCGAGTTGTCGGTCGCTGGATGCTGCAAATGCAGGGCGACATATCCGCTTTCGGCCAGGCTCCGCCCGAGATACGGCATCGACTCGCGCGTTCCGCCGATCCCGTGGGACAAAAGGATCAAGGGATAAACACCGTCGGGAGGGGCCGGAGCGTAGCTGCGGTATGGCACCGCGCGGCCACGCGCTCGATCATGAAGGACGCCGTCTGTCACGCTGTATGCGCAAGCCGGATTCAAGATTTGACTCCGTTCATCAGACGCGCAAGAATTTATGGTCGCAAGAATTTCCGGCTGGTTCGTCTCGTCCACCGACTTGGCGGCCAGCGTTAGAGCAATCCCTAATACTCTCTATAACCACGCCATTTTTTGCGGGTTCGTATTATGGTTGTCTTTGAAACAAGCGCTCACTATTATCGCTTTTTTGCGAATGAGTCACGCCGCGGCGGTTCTCCTCTCTACGAGAGGCTGTCGTTGGGAATTGCGGAGAGCCCGGAGCTACAACGTTTGGCGGCGGGCCGGAAAAAAGGTCAGCCGGCGGCCAACCTGATTTTCGGAGCGGTTCAGTATCTCCTGCTTGGGGACATTGATGATCCACTCAAGGACTACTATCCGAGCCTGGGTGGCAAACGAGCAGCAGACGACGGGGCCTTCGATCTATTCGCTGCTTTTTGCAGCGCTCACGAAGCCGAGCTTGCCGAGATCATTTCGAAACGCGCTACCAATACCAATGAAGTCGGGCGCAGCGCCTTGCTGCTGCCGGCGTTCGATCTGCTTGCGCGCGAAACCGGCACCCCTCTCGGACTCGTCGAAATCGGATCGAGTGCCGGACTCAATCTGAACTTTGACCGATACGGGTATCGATACACGGACGAGAAAGGCACGCCGAGACTCGAAAGATGGACAGATGCGCAGTTTGTCCTTTCATGCGTGCTGGAAGGGTCTGCCATCCCCCCTTTGAGACAGTTTCCGCCGCCGGTTGGATCGCGTGTCGGCCTTGAGCTTTATCCAACAGATGGCAGGGACGCGAACGAACAGCGGTGGCTCAAGGCTCTTGTTTGGCCTGAGCGCCTCGATCGGCTTGCAAAGCTTGATGGCGCGCTGAAGGTTATCGTCGCGCACCCGCCGCGGATCAGAGGCGGCGACGCGGTGGCGAACCTGGCCAGCGCGCTGGCTGAAATTCCATCAAATCAAACGCCGTGCGTCTATCACACGATCATGGGCTATCAACTCAACGGCGACCAGCATACGAGCATCAACAACACGCTGTTCGCAGCGAGCAAGACGAAGCCTGTCTGGCGGATCACTGTCGAAGGCGAGGTCGCACATTCCAATCCGACAGAGACGTTCAACCCGCTCAAGGTCAGCAGGTATTTCAACGGAGAGCGGAGGGTCATAACGCTCGCGGTGTGCGATCCGCATGGGCTTTCGATGGAGTGGAAGCAGGCTTAGGCGAGGCTTTCGGTCTCTTTCTCTGACGCCTGAAACTGTACGTCAGGACATGCGCCACCAGCTCCTCGTATTTGATCCCATGCAGGGCGGCCGCGCGATAGACGGCCGACGCCGGGGCCATGTTGCAGGCGATGTTGACCTCTATGAATACGGTTCTCCGAGTAGCGGGATCATACCGGAAGTCAAACCGGGCATAGTCGAATGGTGACACCTGCGCCGCCATGTCCGCCGTTGCCTTCAGCGCTTCCTTGGCTCCGGGGCCGTCATACGGAGCCGATGTGTAGGTATTGTTGAGCCCGCGCTTTCCTTCATTCGTCAGAACATTGTCGCCGGGGCGGCCAGTTTCCTGGAATACGGCGAGCGAACCCGGAGGAAATCCCTCCACCACCGGAACCGTTAGATTCAGGCCCGGCACGAATTCTTCAGCGATGAAGTCACGGCCTTCGTGACGTGGATCCGAAATGGCAGTTAGCGCGCCGGGCCAGTCGGCCTCGCTGTCGACCTTGATCACCGCGTCGGAAGCGATTCCCCCGCGCGGCTTGAGAATCCAGGAGCCAGGGAGATGGAACCCATTGCGACCGACATCACTGAAGTTGATGATCTGGTGTCCGGCAACATCAAGCCCCGCGCTCACAGCCACCTGCTTGGCCAGCACCTTGTCCTCCGAGATCGCGCGGGTGGGCGCGGACGCTCCGAGGCAGGCCACGCCACGATAGGCGGCAATCGCCGGCGTCAACAGTTCGTGGCCATCGAAGATGGCGTGGGAGTGAATGGCGTACAGGAAATCGAAATCGAGAGGCCCGAACAGCACCGCATGTTCGCTCGCCGGCGTGACCCTGAAGCCGAGGCTCCGGAGCGCATTAAGCAAGATGGCGTGATAGACAACGTGATAGCCATACTTGGCTCTGCGTTCAGGGCTGGCGTCAAGGGCGTGACGCGCCAGGAACAGGACATGGGTGTCTGCGATCTCTTCCGGAGTCGGCTTCAATAGGCATTGCGATATCATCGGCTTGCCCTCGCCTCGCCACTTCAGGATGCCTCACAAACGGTCTCGCGACAAGCGGGAAATCGGCGCCAATTCCAGAGGGATGATCGATCGCCGCGGCCGATGGCCTTGACGGTCTAGACTGGTTGCAGGCCCAGCGACTGCGCGCTCTCCATCCAGACCGGCAATTCGCGCTGATACAACGCATTGGTTTCCTTGAAGCCAAGCGCCGGTTCCAGCACGAATGTCTTGAGAACCTCTTTCACTTTCGGATCGCTATTCGCCGCCACGCAGAGTTGCGCCAACCGATCGACGATCGGCTGCGGCGTTGCCTTCGGCAGCGCCCAGCCGGTGAAGCCGCTCACAGTGAAGAACTTCGACGTCGCGCCTTGTTCAGGCAATGTCTTGACGTTCGGGAGCGCATCGACTTTCTTCGAATGCACCGCAAACGCAACACCGCGATTGCTTTGCAGGACCGGTTGCGCCGCCGTGTAGCTACCCATCGCGACGTCGAGCGTGCCTTCCATCAGCCCTGTCCACATCGGCGCTTCGCCGCGATAGTGGATCGGTTCGATGTTGAGGCCATATTGCTTGTTGAGTTCATTGATCGTCATGTGCGGCGCCGAGCCCGCGCTATAAGTGCCGAAATTCACCTTGCCGCTCTTGCGTGCGAAAGCGACGAATTCGTCCAGCGTCGTGACGCCGGATTTCGGGCTCGCGACCAGCGGCAGCCCGGCGCCCGGGATGATGCTCGCGAGCGTCAGGTCCTTGTCCATATCGTAGCCGGGATTCTTCATCATTGCCCGGTTCATCACATAGGTGGTGGAAATTGAGCAGAGGATCGTGTGGCCATCGGGCTCCGCGCGCGCGACTTCCGCCGCGCCGATGGAGCCGGAAGCGCCCGCCTTGTTTTCGATGACGACGGTCTGTCCCACCTGCTTGGCGATGAATTCGCCGAAGGAGCGCGCAAGCAGATCGGTCTGCCCGCCGGCCGGGTAGCTGCAGACCATACGGATTTGTCGCGACGGCCACGCGGCTTGCGCCGAGGCCCCGCGCCCGAGGAAGGGCATCGCGGCAGTTGCGGTGCCCGCGGCGATGAAGTGACGGCGATTGAATTTCTCTGACATGGTCCCCTCCCTGATTTTTTTTAAGAGGGTATCCATTGTCTCGACCTGCACAAGGGCGAAAGACGGGACAGATTGGCGCATAAAGAACGGGCCCCAGTCCCTGGGTCATCATCCCGAACCTGCCTTCTGGCTCAATGCTTGCGCCGCACAATCGATTATCGTTGCCGATCGCGGAGCGTTCTGCCTACTGAAACTCAATAAGCCATCGGCTGCGGGCGTCCGACTCCGCAATACAGAAATCCGTTCCGCGAAACTTCGTCCGGCGAATAGATGTTCCGGAGATCGACAATGACCGGCGTGGCCATGGTCACCGCCATTTCCTTCAGATCGAGCGCGCGAAACTGCTCCCACTCGGTGACGATAACCAGCGCATGCGCTCCCTTTGCGCACTCATAAGCATCGCTGCAGAACGTCACGTCCTCCAGCACCTTCTTCGCCTGCTCCATGCCAACCGGATCGAAAGCGCGCACGGTCGCGCCCATGTCCTGCAACGCGGTGATCAGCGGGATCGACGGCGCGTCACGCATGTCATCGGTGTTCGGCTTGAACGTCATTCCCAGCACAGCCACGGACTTTCCGCGCAGATTGCCACCGAAGGCATTCGCAACCTTGCGGGCCATGGCGCGCTTGCGCTGGTCATTCACCGCAACGACGGTCTCGATGATCCGCAGCGGCGCTTCATTGTCCTGTCCGGTTTTGATCAGAGCCAGCGTATCCTTCGGGAAACACGATCCGCCGTATCCCGGACCCGCGTGCAGGAACTTGGCGCCGATTCGATTATCGAGACCAATTCCCCGCGCGACCTCCTGCACATTGGCGCCGACCTTTTCGGCCAGATCGGCGATTTCATTAATGAAGGCGACTTTAGTCGCGAGAAATGAATTCGCCGCGTACTTGATCAGCTCCGCCGTGCGGCGATCTGTGTAAACGATGGGCGCGGCATTGAGATAAAGCGGCCGGTACACCTGGGCCATGATCTCGCGAGCAGCGACGTCATCGGTCCCGATCACGATGCGATCCGGATGCTTGAAATCCCGAATTGCGGCGCCTTCGCGCAGGAACTCCGGATTAGAGACGACAGCAAACTTCGCGTCCGGATTTTGCTCACGAATGATGCGCTCTACTTCGTCGCCGGTACCGACCGGCACCGTCGACTTCGTCACCACCACCGTGAAGTCCGACAGCGCCGCGGCCACCTCGCGCGCCGCAGCGTAAACATACGACAGATCCGCATGCCCGTCGCCGCGACGTGACGGCGTTCCGACCGCGATGAAAACGACGTCGGCACCGCGGACTCCCGCCGCCATGTCGCCGGAGAAGCTCAAGCGCCGTTGCTTGACATTGCTCGCCACAAGCTCCGCAAGACCGGGTTCGTAGATCGGGATTTCACCCCGGTTAAGCGCCTTCACCTTGGTCACATCATTGTCGATGCAAACAACATGGTGTCCAAAATCAGCAAAACATGCACCCGAGACCAGCCCGACATACCCCGCCCCAACCATCGTGATCCGCATCTATATTCCTGTCTGGTCATGCCATTGCTGCGGCGCTTTCAGCGCGCATCGTTCGGGTTATGAGAGAATAGATCGCTATCTAGCTGGCGAGAATTTCCCATCCGTCCTTGCCGGGCGGAAAGAAAAAGAAGTTGTTGATGTACGCCTGGCCGGTTTTGCGCCCGCCGTTGGAAAGCAGCGAGTTGGGATCCTGAAAGATTTCGACATCGAACTGATCGACAGGAACGATGTCGCCATCCTCGACAAAGAATCCGCTATAGCCCCGATCCTGAAAGAACTCGAAAACCGATTCAGTGGCCAGCGGCCGATGCCTGTCTTCCGCTTCGACAAGGAAAACCGGCCGGCTTCGTTCGAGCAGGCCGGCCGCGCCGTTCAGAACATTCAGCTCATGGCCTTCGACGTCGACTTTCACGAAGGCGACGTCGTCCTGAATCATGTCGTCAAGACGCGCCATCGGAACATTCAGGACGGTGCAGGATTTTGCCGAAAGCGCGACCTGCGGCTCGAGGGACGCAAGACCATGAACCGCGCCCTGCTCGCTTTGCGGAATCAGGAGTTCCGCCGCACCCTCGTGGTCAGACAGCGCGACTTCATGCACGACCACATTCGGCGCAGACGTTCGGCGGAGAACATCCGCCATTGCCCGCGACGGTTCGAACGCATGCACGCGGCGCGAAAGCCGCGCCAACTCGCGGGTATAGAGCCCGCAATTGGCACCGATATCGACGGTGACGGCATCGTTGCGCACGATCCTGTCCAGAAACGAGAGTTCCACCTCCGCCGTTTTTGGACGGTGCATGAAATGCCACCGCAACCAGAGTCCCGGAAAAGTTTCTTTCAGCGCATTCTTGACTTGCCGCACAGCTGTCATCGCCGCCGCCTTTCTCTTGCCTCATCACGCGAAACCGCCGCGACGGGCGGAATCTTCGATCAGGCTCAAACCCGGTGATAAATATCTTCCACGCGCACGATGTCGTCCTCGCCGAGATACGGACCCGACTGCACCTCGATCAGATTCAGCGGCACCTTCCCTGGATTTTCGAGGCGATGCATGCATCCCAACGGGACGAAAACCGATTCGTTCTCGCGCAGCAGAATTTCCTCGTCATCCCGCGTGACGATCGCGGTGCCATTTACGACCACCCAATGTTCCGCGCGATGAAAATGCTTCTGCAGCGACAACTTGGCGCCCGGATTGACCGTGATGCGCTTGACCTGAAAGCGATCGCCAGCGTGAATCGACTGATAGTAGCCCCATGGCCGATGAACGGACTGGGTCTGGGTCGCCGAGCGATGGCCACTGGCTTTCAGCCGGCCCACGAGCTTGGCGACGTCCTGATCGCGATCCTTCGACGCAACGAGCACGACATCCGGTGTCGCCGTGATGATCAGATCATCGACGCCCAGCGCGGCAACCAGAGGCCCCTCGCCACGAACATAGCATCCGCTGGCATCCTCCATGACCACGTCGCCGATCGCCACATTGCCGGAACTGTCCTTGTCGCCCATCTCCCATAACGCCGACCAGCTCCCGATATCGCTCCAGTTGAAATCCGCCGGAACCACTACAGCCGAATCCGTCTTTTCCATCACAGCGTAGTCCAGCGACACCGATGGGCACGCCCGGAACGCCGCTTCATCGAGACGCAGAAAGTCGAGATCGCGTGTCGCGCCCGCCAGCGCGGCCCGGCATGCGGCGAGGATGTCCGGCGCCAGCCGCGACAGTTCATCGATAAGCAATCGCACCGGCAGCAGAAAGATTCCGCTGTTCCAGAGATGGTCGCTGGTGGCAAGAAGCCGCTCCGCGGTTGGCAAATCCGGCTTCTCCACGAACCCCGCGACCTGATGAACGCCGGGTGCGGCAGCGAGTTCGTTGCTCGCGCGGATGTAGCCAAAACCGGTTGCCGGCGCGGTCGGGCGTAAACCAAACAGGACGAACTGACCTGCCTGCGCTGCTGTCAAGCCGACGCTGACTGCTTTGCGGAAAGCGGTCGCATCACCAACCCAGTGATCCACCGGCATGGCCAGAATAATCGCATCCGGATCGGACTCATGGGCGACAAGCGCGGCAAGGGCGACGGCTGGCGCGGTATTCTGCCCGAACGGCTCGAGCACGATGGTCGGATTTGTGACGCCTGCTCCACGCAGTTGCTCCGCAACGGCAAACCGATGCTCCGCATTCGCGACGACCATCATCCCGCCGAACATCGCGGGGTCGTTCACGCGCAGCGCGGTCTGCTGCAGCAGCGTCTTCTCACCGAGAAGGGAGAGCAATTGCTTGGGATAGGTTTCCCGAGACAACGGCCATAGCCGCGAACCGGTGCCACCCGACAGAAGAACAGGAATGATACGGTGTTGTCGCTGCGTCATTGTTGCCCCCAGGAACACAAGAAGTGGATGCGAGATAGCGGATGAGATAGCCGTCGAGTCGGATCGAATGACGCCGTCAGAATCCGCTTCCAGACAGGAATTCCCGCCGCACCGTACGTGCGATGATCGTGATATCCATCCGCAGCGACCATTTCTCGATGTAATCGAGATCATGATCGATCCGTGCGATCGCCAGATTCGGTTCGACCGTGCTGCCTCTGCAGCCACTCACCTGAGCCAGTCCGGTGATCCCCGGTCGCGCGGTATGGCGCTGAAAATAGTAAGGGACCAAGTCTTCATAGGGCATGTTCGCAGCGAGCATCCCCGGCACATGAGGGCGCGGCCCCACGAGCGACATATCGCCCTTCACCACATTGATCAGTTGCGGAAGCTCATCGAGGCTCGTGCTTCTCAAGA
Source organism: Afipia massiliensis (assembly GCF_014203115.1). GTDB lineage: Bacteria > Pseudomonadota > Alphaproteobacteria > Rhizobiales > Xanthobacteraceae > Afipia > Afipia massiliensis. Next base: position 408,011 of record NZ_JACHIJ010000005.1, read on the forward strand.
TCTGCCCGACGCGGGTCACCCTGGAGTCACCCTGGACCGTCTGCTGGATACCCGCGGCATCGCCAAGATTCACATGCATCGAACGGAACTTGTAAATCTTGAACAGCTGATTGCGGTATCCGTAGCGATACTGCCGAAAGAATACCGGTCCGCGCGACGTCGCCTTGATCGCAATCGCGATCGCAATCAACAGCGGAGCGAAGAAGAGAAGCGCGAGTGCAGCAGCCGATGTGTCGAATAGCCGTTTGCTGAACGCAACGGCCGGCTCGGTGTGCGATATGCGAACGGCGGCACGAGAGCGATAGGCATTTCGACTGCGATAGGGACTGCTGCTGGCATATTCGACTGGACGAACCGAGATCAGCCGCGACCCCTTCCATGGCGTTGCCGAGTTGTCCTGAACAAAACGGGTCGTGACTGTCGCGGCCATTTGCTCTTGCTTTCAACTGGACGTCTATCGGAACTCAACGCTTGCACAGGATGGCATCGCCCCACTCGAATTCTTCGCAGGCGCGAAGCACGATGAAGGTGACGAAGGCGCCAACCTTCAGCGGCGCGAAGGTTTCCTAAAGTTTTGTGCGAAATGGGGCAGCAAAACGAAAAATTCGCGCACACGACTCACGCGTGAGGTTCACAAAATTTTTGCGACGCGAAAATTTATCGCGCTGCGAAGCGCTTAGAGTACGATGCCGATTTCTTACGCTGCAATTTCGTTGACACTGCCATGCACAATCAACGACGTGGACAAGATTCAAGAATGGAGTCGATTATCGAATCAAACAGGCGCAATGTCGCACCGGCGTCATGCGCGAGCAGCGCGCCGATACTTTGTGCAAATTCGTTCACTAAAAACTAAAAGAGACTCCTTAGACTCCTCTCGGGGAAGATGGATTTAGCTCACAGCGAGCCCGCAAGATGATTGTCCAGCTACGGAAGATCGAGACAACGAGCGGCGACTCACCTGTGTCGTCTGCGCCTTCAGCGGAACCAGCGATGATCGCTGACCAAATGAACGCGGCCTCGCTGGCGCCCCCCGTGACGCCCAATCGCCGGCTGAGAAACTGGATCATTCTCGCCAATGTCGCCGCCTGGGCGCTCATTATACTGGCGATCCGGTTGATTTTCTTTTGAGTTCCTCCGGCTGGTATCTGTCATCACGGGTTCATCCGTTTGACCGCGGAACCGTTCAAGACGAAACTTCCTAACGATGCGATCCGGCACCACTCACCATGATTCGCGGGCGATCAACGCCGCCGTACCCCCGAACACGCGCGTCTACGCCGTGGGCGATGTTCATGGACGCTCGGACTTGCTGGCGGAGACCATCGCGCGCATTGACGAGGATGTCCGCCGCCGGCCCGTCGAGCACGTTATCGAGGTGTATCTCGGTGACTATATCGATCGCGGGCCCGATTCGAGCGGCGTACTCGATCTTCTCGCAGTTCGCCTTGTGCGTCGGCACGCCATTTGCTTGCGCGGCAATCACGAGGCAATCCTCGAGAGGTTCCTCCGGCAGGACGCGGATGCTCTTTATCATTGGTCAAAGCTCGGCGGTCTTCAGACACTTGCGTCATACGGCATTGTTCCACGCTCGCGATCCGAAATGGAAACACCATCCGCGATTCGACGATCGCTGATTGAGCTCTTTCCTCGCGAACACGAATTGTTCTTGCAATGTCTCCGCAACAGTTTCGTCTGTGGAGATTTTTTGTTTGTTCACGCGGGAATAAAGCCAGGCGTACCCATGAACCTGCAAGATCCAGAGGATCTGCACTGGATTCGGGATGAGTTCCTGAACTCGGAGATCAATCATGGCAAGGTGATCGTGCACGGCCATACTCCGGTCGATCATCCCGACATCAGGCAGAACCGAATCAACATCGACACCGGTGCGTGGCGGACGGGCGTCCTGACGTGCATCGCGATCGAGGACGCGAGCGTTCTGGTGCTTTAGAACTCAGCATCGTGCATAGCAGACGCGCACAAGAAGCCAGTCGGTCACCAGTCGCGCTTGCCCCAATCAATAACGAGAACAATCCAGCGACACATTGGAACACGGCATCACATTCTTTCGCCGTTTTTTTCTCGACTATCACTCGGGCCGCGTCATGGATCTCGTTCGATCCATATCGATTCGTGCAAATCATGTGCCGAGTGGGGTTGAGTCATGCCAAAATTGTCTGCGCGCATCGCGCGCCTGATTCTTGTTGCTGTTATTGCAGCGAGCAGTGTCAGCATCTTCATCGACACCAACGCTATCGCTCAACAAAAGCATTCGTCTCCGTCCAATTCCGGAACATATGTGCTCGGGCCGACCGACAAGGTTCGCGTTAAGGTTTACGGTGAGCCCGACGTTGCGGGCGAATATGAAGTCGACAGCGGCGGCTATGTTTCAATTCCGCTCGCGGGCCGCATCAAAGCGGCCGGATCGACCACACACCAGCTGGAACGCTCCATAACTGCCGCATTATCCAAGGGAATCGTTCGCGATCCGCGCGTCAACGTGGAGATCGCGCTCTATCGGCCGTTCTACATTCTTGGCGAAGTGAAGAAGAGTGGAGAATATCCGTATCGCGTCGGCATGACCGTTCTCGATGCGATCGCAAGCGCAGGCGGTTTCACCTATCGCGCCAATGAGAACAAGGTGTACCTGCGGCGCGCCGGTGGCGCTGGCGAAGAGATCTATCCGCTGGACGCACCCGTGCTGATTTACCCCGGCGACAACATCCGCGTTCCAGAACGTTTCTTCTGACGCGTCATCCCGATTTCATACTTTGAAGTTCCACATCACAACGATCCGCAAAATGGTTTTGCTGTGTCGTACAAATGCGCGTCGCCATAGTGCGGTCTCTTTGCAATGCAAATTTTCTGCACTGCAGAACGATATTCGATGTTTCGCGTTGAGATGCGCAGAAAGCGTTTCTCACGTGCCGTGGAAAGAATGTTCGTGACGGCATCAATGTCGTGAATCGATTCCGTCATGACGTTTCTTTGGGCGAAGGCACGATGATTTTCTGGGCTACTCCGAGACATCCGATACCGGCGACCTCCGCCGGGCGTTCAAGTTTCCCTAACGGGACAATCAATGAAGAGTGCTGTTGCGTTGATAGTGTTGGAAGAAATCGGAAGCCGCGAACGAGCGTCCGTGACGCTGCCGCGACGTGGATCGAAGTTTGCAAGGCTGGGAAAGGCACAGTTGCCGGCGACCGCTCTCATGCTTGGTCTCGCGGCGCCGTCGAATGCACAGGTGATACCGTCGACCACTGAACAACTTTCTGCACCCTGGAATGCACAACGGGTTTTCGAGCCGTCAACGTTGCCCGATTTGGCAGATCCGGAGACACGCAACGAGATCCAACCCGAGGATATGCCGGTGAGAAAACGACAACAGCCGGGATACGAACCAGTCGGAATCCGGGCGGGTTCCTGGATGTTCAGCCCCAAGCTGATGTCCGGCGCCCTTTACGACAGCAATGTCTTCTCCTCGAACACCACGAAGCGCTCGGATGTCGCTGCCGTGGTCGAGCCATCGCTACGCGCCCACACGTTATGGGAGCGGCACGGCCTCGACCTGAAGCTGGACGCCCAGTCGACTATATATAATGAGAACTCCAGTCTTGATCAGACCAATGCCCGCCTGAGAGGCAACGGCTGGTTCGACATCGCGCACGACCTTGCCGTTCTGGCCAATCTCCAAATCGCTCATCTCAACGAAGGCGTCGGTACGCTCAGTTCACCGGTGAACGCCATTTCGCCGACCCCTTACGATCTGTTCTCCGGCGATGTGACCGTTCGCAAGGAATTCAATCGCCTGACCACATCGGTCGGCATGCGTGTCGATTCCTATGATTACGGACAAACGCGGGCGCAGGACGGCTCAATCATCAATCAGGACGGCCGCGACGGTCAGATCTATTCGCTTCACAGCCGCGTCGACTATGCGTTCTCGCCCGTTCTGGGGTGGTTCGCCGGCGTCGAGGGCAATCAACGCAACATCCGCGGAACGCCTGCTCAAACGCTCGACTCTCAGGGATACCGTGCTCTGTCCGGCTTCACAGTCGGGTTTGGCAATCTGCTCAGTGGCGAATTCGGCGCGGGTTACGTCCAGCAGCGATTCGATGCCGCCTCCATCGGCACTATCGAAGGTCCCGCCTACCGCGCGATGCTGACCTGGCGTCCGACCCGTATGCTCGACGTCCACTTCAAGGCCGAACAGGTCGTCACGCAGACATCGGACACCAGCTCAACCGGCGTGCTCGCAAACGCGTTCCAGCTCGGTGTCGACTACGAACTGCGGCGCAACGTGATCGTGTCGCTTGCGGGCGGTTATGAAAACGATCGCTTTTTCGGACAGCAGCGCAAGGACAAGGTCACGACGTCTGACGCGCGGATCAAATACTTGATGAATCGATACGGCTCCATTTCCGTCTTCCATCGATATACCGACCGTAACAGCGACATTCCCGCCTTCAGCTTCGACAAACATCAGGTAGGAATCAATGTTACAGCGCAGTTCTGACTACGAGCTTCAGGCCCTCGACGAGCCTGCCGGCGCTGCAACGGGGCGATGGCAGCAGCCCACTGTCGATTTGCGCGAGATGGCGCGCATCCTGCGCCGACGCTGGAGGATGGTTGCCGCTGCGCCGCTGTCGCTGATTGTGCTCGCGCTGATGTACCTCACCGCCGTCAGCACTCTATATACGGCGACGTCCACCGTTCTTGTGGACCCTCGCCGCGCCAACGTGGTGGATACCAGCCAGACGGTTCTGTCGAATTTCGGCACCGACGACGCCACCATCGAGAGCCAGGCGCTGCTGATTCAGTCCGTCGCGATCCTGCAGCGCGTGGTGGACAAGCTTAAGCTGACCTCCGACCCTGAATTCAGGCCAAAGCCGGGCTTGCTCGACCCTGTCAGGCGATTGTTCAGCAGCAGCGGCCCTGCCTCCGGGGCGAGCCCGGAAGATGCCGCGAAGGCAAGATCCGTCGAGATTCTCCAGAGACGGATGAAGGTGACCCGTCAAGGCACCACCTTCCTCGTGGACATCAGCGTCAGCTCTGAGGAACCGCGAAAGTCCGCCGCTATCGCCAACGCCATTGCAGAAAGCTACTTCGAGGAACAGGTCCGCGCCAAATACGACGCGACCAAGATTGCCGCGAGCTGGCTCAATGGCCAGATCGAAGGATTGAAAACGCGAGTCGTCGCGTCGGAGCAAGCGGTCGAGGATTTCCGCGCCGCCAACAATCTCTCCGTGGCGCAAGGCGTCACGGTGAACGATCAACAGATCACAGATCTCAACAACAAGCTGATCGCTGCCCGCGCGCAAACCGCCGAGGCGCGCGCGAAGTACGATCAGGTACAGCGGCTTGCCAAATCCGGTAGCGATCCTGGCGGCATCAACGCCGCCATCACCTCGGAGATGATCACCAAGCTGCGGACGCAGTATGCCGACATCGCAAAGAACGAAGCCGACCTTTCGAGCAAGTACGGCACGCGCCACCCCCTCGTCGCCAATGTGCGGGCGCAGTTGAAAGACACCCAGCGCCTCATCAACGAGGAAATCCGCCGCATTCTCGACAGCACGCAGCATGACTACGACGTCGCCAAGTCTCGCGAAGCATCGTTGCAGCAGAGCCTCGATCAGGTTCAAGGTGTATCGAGTTCCTCCGGTCAGGCCCTTGTCCGCCTTCACGAGTTGCAGCGCGAGGCCGAAGCCAACCGCACACTCTATGAGTCCTATCTGGCCCGATACAAGGAGACGTCCGCGCAGGAAAGTCTCGAAATGCCGGACTCCCGCGTGGTGACGAAGGCGAGCATTCCGATCAGGCCCTCTTCGCCCAAGACCATGCTGATTCTTGGTCTCGCCCTGATGATCGGCGTCGGCGGCGGATGCATTATCGCGTTCCTTGCCGATTATCTCGACCGCCGCATCAAGACGCTTGAACAGGCGGAATCCATTTCCGGTGTTCCGGCACTCGCCGCGGTTCCGTTGATCGGCACGCGCGAACTCGCCGCCCGTGCAAAACGCGGAAGGAACGAACTCGGTAGCTACGATCCGCGGACGGTGCGACTGTTGCCGCCCGCGCTGCAGCCGCCCTTGATGCGCTACGCCATCGACGAACCAGGCACCTTCTTCGCGGAGGCGATCCGCGCCGTTCGCCTCGCGATTCAGCGCACAATGCGGATCCAGCCGCTAAAGGTCGTGCTGGTGACATCGGCGCTCGACAACGAGGGCAAGACAACGCTTGCCGCCAATCTAGCCCTGTCGCTGGCAACGCTCGGCATCAAGACTCTTCTGATCGATGGCGATCTTCGCAATCCGCAATTGACGCGGGCGCTTTCGCCGCACGCCAACGCTGGATTGATGGAGGTCGCGACGGGCGAGGTCTCGCTGGACCGGGCCATCCTGCTGGACCGGAGCTCCGGTCTCTCCATTCTGCCGTCACCGGCTGTGAAGGACGTCGACGTCATCACGGAGTTGATGTTCTCCGAGCGGATTGTCGACATTCTCGATCACCTGCGCCAGCACTATGAACTGATCATCATCGATTCACCGCCGCTGGTGCCTCTGGTTGACGGCCGCGCGCTGGCCGAAATTTCCGACCGAATTATTCTTGCCATGGGATGGGATCAAACTCCTCAGGAGGTCATCACACACACCGTCAATCTGCTGTCTCCTGTCTATGATAAAATTCTGGGCACGGTGTTGACGCGGGTCGATCTCAGCCGGCTGCGCTTCTACGACTACTATCGCAGTTCGGCGTATCTCAAGCCGTACGGCAGCGTCGCACTGAAGCCCGGACCTGCGGAATGAAAGCGCGCGAACCGATGGTTCGAATCGCAACCGCGATTCCAGTGAACGGCCCGTACCCGCCGTACCGCGGCGGGGCAACCGTCAGAGCCGGCTTCCCGCGACCGCCTTCCGCGCCGGGCCGCGACACCGCGATGGCCGGCTGGGTCGCAGACCGCATGATTGTCCTGGTGATGCTGCTTGCGGTAACCGCGACATTCACGTTGTCGTCGGCGATGCTGACCAACTGGAAGATTCACTACCTGACCGCGGGCGGTGGCTTCTACGAGAAATTTCATCCGGCAACCGGCCTAACATTCCTCGCCTTCGGGCTTCTGCTGCTGCGTCACGGCGATCCGGTCGGCGAGATCGACCGCATGTTCTCCCGGTCGAAACTGATTCTTCTCTATCTCGGATGCTGGTCATTCCTGCTCGTTCAGATGTTCGTGTTGAATCGCCCGTTCACCGTCATCATCGACACCTTCCTTCTTCCGGTCGTGTTGTGCCTCGTGATCTGGCGTCTGTCCCCGATGCAGCGGAACCCGCTGATTTGGGCGACGCATTTGACCATCCTGCTGAATGTTTGCCTCGGCTACTACGAATACTTTTCCGGCCACCGGCTGATCCCCCTGACGCTCGGTAACGTGCTGGTGGTTGGGGAATGGCGTGCCTCGGCGTTGCTCGGACACCCGTTGACCGCGTCGGGGCTTGTTGGCGGGTACATTCTCGCTCTGATTCTTCGCCCCGCCCTTTGCCCCATCCCCATGCTTCGCATTCCGCTGATCGCATTCAGTCTCGGATCGTTGATGGCATTCGGCGGCCGAACCGCTCTGGTCACAGTGCTGCTGCTGTTGGGTTCTGTCGTAGCAAAGGAAGTTTGGCTGATCCTGCGCGGAAAGCGGGTTTCGCTTCCGACGGTGATCGCTACCCTCTGCCTGCTGTTTGTCGCGGCCGCGGGGATCTTCGCAGCATTCGATCTCGGTATTTTCGACAAGATGCTGCTGCGCTTTTCGTCGGACAAGGGCAGTGCGCTGGCGCGCTTTGCGACATTCAACCTGCTATCCCATTTCGACTGGCATGAGCTGATACTGGGGCCGAATCCCACCCGCGTGAATGCATTGCAGGCACAGCTCGGCCTCAACTATGGAATCGAGAACTTCTGGATTTCCTGCATCGTCCAGTTCGGCCTCATTCACACCATTCTGCTGACGATTGGCCTGATCGCCCTCTTCGTGGAAATTATCAGACGCGCGCACCCCGCAGTGTGGGCGATCGTCCTGCTGATACTGGTGATCGCGGCGAGCTCCGTCAGTTTCTCGTCCAAGAACATCCAGCTTGCCCAATTCATCATCCTCATCACGCTGCTGCTGCCGCGTGATCCATCCGGCGCCACACCGGCGTTGCGGACCGGTTCCGGCAAGCCAATCCGGATTCAGCGATGAACTTTGAGATCGGACTCACATGACCGTTTATGTCGATCACACCCATCTCGGACGTCACGTCACCGGCCTCGAGCGTATCACGCTTGAGTTGTTCTCTCCGAAGGCGCTTGCACCGCTCGAGGTCGCTCCTGTAACGGCACACGGCACCGGACGGATGATCGCCACGCAGACATTCGGACTGCCGCTGCGCCTGACGGATCCGTCAGCGATTCTGCTGTGCCCCGGATTTCCGCCCAGCCCACTGTTGCGGCCGTTCGCGGCGCGCGTCATTCCCTATATTCACGACATGTTTCTGCTGTCCCGCCGCGCCGACCTCAACCGGCGCGCACGGCTTTATATGGCGCCGTCCTTCAGGCTCGCGGTGCGGAGTTATCCTCGCTTTCTCGTCAATTCCGCCGACACGAAGCGCAAGCTCGCCGCGCACTGCCGGCCCGATGCTGACATCACACTCTATCGCCCGCCGGTGCGTAACGTGTTCGATTTGCGTCCGGATGGCCGCATCGAAGGGTCCGACCGATCGCCAACGCTTCGTCTCGTCGCGCTCGGCACCGTGGAGCCGCGCAAGAATTTTGCGGCCGCGGCCCAAATTCTCGCAGCGTTACGCGAACGAGGCTTTGAAAACGCCACGCTTGAGATTGTGGGACGGCGCGGCTGGGGAGACGATTGGAATACCTTGGAGCAAAGCCCTGGCGTGATCCTGCACGGATACCAATCGAGCGACCGGGTCCGTCAAATTCTCCAGCGCGCCGATGTTTTCATCTGCACCTCTCACGAAGAAGGCCTCGGCCTGCCGTTGCTGGAGGCTCAGTATGCAGGCCTTCCCATCATAGCACCCGATGCGGCTATTTTTCACGAGGTGCTTGATCGATCCGGCATCTTCATCGATCCCAGCGATCCCGCTGCCGCCGCCGGCACAATCACCGCGGCTTTGTCCGAACCGGAATGGCGAACATCGTTTACAACATGCGGCGCAGAAAATCTCGCGCGCTGGAATGCGCTGGCGTCAGGAGATCGAGGCGCGGTGATCGACCTGGTTGCAACGCTGTCCCAACGACGAATACGCAAAGCCCGGACGCCCGCGCCTCACGATCCCAAAGGTCGAGGCATCATACCGTGACGAGAAACTTTGTCTGGCGCACGTAATCCGAGGGCGATCATTGCAGAATCAAAGAAACAACAACATGCGGCATCTGGACGAGTTGCGGATCATCGCCGCCTGCGCCGTCGTCGTTCTGCATTATGCCGACTATGTGAAGGATCATCCCGCCGGGCGCTTCATGGTCAGTCACACCCTGCATTTCAATCTGTTTGTTGATCTGTTCTTCGTGGTGTCCGGGTTTGTCATCGCAAGCCAGTATCTCGGCAAGGTCAATAACCTCTCATCCACAGGGCGGTTCATGTGGCGTCGGCTGGCCCGCATCTATCCGCTTCATCTGGCAACGCTGACGTTCTATATGGCCATTGCCGCCGCCGCATACTTCGGGCTTGCCAGGACCGACAATCCTGCGCGCTACCCGTTGTCCGACGTGCCCGCGCAGCTTCTGCTGCTTCACGCGTTCGACGGGCAACGGCTGACTTTCAACTTCCCGAGTTGGTCGCTATCGGCTGAGATGTTCTGCTATCTCCTCTTTCCAATCACGGCACTGCTAGCCGCGCGGCGCAAGGCTCTGGTGATTCCACTTGTGGTGCTTCCCGCTCTTGCAAACAGTGTCTACGTCGCCTTTACCGGCAGCGTATCCTGGGCTGAGTGGATCAACCAGGGCGGCATCTTCAGAGCGTTGCCCGGATTCAATCTCGGCGTCGCCTGCTATGTGTTCCGGCATCAGATCGCGCGCTGGCCTGTTCTCCCCGGAACTCTGACAGCAGGCCTAGCGCTCTTCATTCTTCTGGGCTGGCTGCTGCCCGAGATGGCGGCGCTTGTCGCTGTGTACGCAATCGCGGTGCTCGCGATCCAGCACGATTTGTCCGAGACACCAACCATCCTGTCTCACCTGCGGTTCGACCGCGCCTCCGCATATACCTACTCCTGCTACATGCTTCATATTCCCGTCGCCACCATCGTTCTGACTGTCGGGGCGCGCTATCTGGCGAACACCCCGGAAGGAAAGCTGGCGCTGCTGCCCGTCGCGGTTGTGATGCTCGCAGCATTGAGCATTCTGTCTTACCGTTTCTTTGAAACACCGCTACGCCGAGCGCTTAATAGCGCGTTCGATCGTCAGTTCCACGCCCAGCGCGGTGGCAACCGTCCCTGCCGGATCGTCGCAAGGGGGCGCACGATGACAATGACAGCAGCAGCGCGCATTCCGGACAATTGGATTTCGTCACGGGCCGAACCAGCCAGCCGTGATTCCGCGATCGACACCATGCGGGGCATCGCCATCCTGATGGTGATCGGCATCCATTCGCTGCCGCAGCCGCTCGATGCGTCTTGGCCGACCATCCTCGACGCAGCGCTACGGCCATGCGTTCCGATCTTTCTGTTCGCATCCGGATATCTGACCGCGCGCGCGAATCGCGTTCCCCTCGGGAAGCGGGTCATGACTGCGCTTGTTCCCTATGCCATCGCCTTCACCGCCGCCTACATCTACATGGCTTGGCACAACCCGGCGATGGATCATCGCGTCACCACAACGATGGCGCGATTCCTGCTCGCCTACGTGTTCGTCTACTATTATGTCTTCGTCTATCTCGGTTGCACCGTCGGCTTATGGCTGATCTTTCGCTGGGCCAGCATCGACGCCCAGCGATCTTCCCAGTGGGCCACTCTTTTTGGTCTCTCGATCATATTCGGACTGATTGCCGGAAGTTATCTCGATCCGCTGTTGTTGCGCGCGGGCTTCTCTGAATCGCTCGTTCAGGAAGCACGCCTGCGTGACATTCCATTCTGGTTTTCCTTCGCGGCGCTGGGAGTTCTATTCGGCAAGGCTGGCGGCGAGGCTGCGCTGCCCAATATGCGCTCGATGATCCTCGGCGCGACCCTGATCGCCTATCTCATCTATACAGCAATCAGAATCACGAACCTCGGCGACGCCGCCGACTACGATTCCGTTGCCTTCTTCGGTTACGCAGCGCTTTTCAGCGTTCTGCTCCTGGCCTTTCGTCCGCGCCTCCCGTTTCTCGCGGCGATCGGATCCGGAAGCTACTTCATCTACCTCTGGCACATTTTCATCGTCATGATGCTGCGCGACCACACCTCCCTGCGCGGGTTCGGCGCATTTCCGGACTTCGTGGCTACATACATCATCACGGCGCTCGTCAGCGTGATGGCTTTGCTGACGATCCGGCGGGTGATGCCGTCCCGCACCTTGCGCTGGCTGGGAGCCTGATCATGCTTTTGAAACACACGCTCCTCTATATGCCCGCGCAGATCATCGGTCCGCTATTCCAGCTGATCGCAATGGTCGTCTGGACCCATGTCGTCAACGAACACACCCTTGGCGTCATCACGCTGGTCACGGCCACCCACGAACTTCTGCAGATCGGATTTCTTGCGTGGTGGTCCCAGTACGCCTTGCGCTTTTTCGGACGCTTCCAGAGCGGGGAAGAAGCGCAACGGTTTTACAGAACCGAGAATTTGATTCTTCTGATCTCTGTCATCATTCAGAGCGTCGCGATCATCGGCATCCTGTTCCTGGTGATTTCACCGGACGCCAGCACCGGCCTGCTCGTTGCAGCGGTCGCCTACGTCGTGACCCGCTCGCTTAATCTCTACATCGGCGAACGCGCCCGCGTGCAGCAGCAGATCGGCGTCTACTCGATCCAGCAGATCGTCGGACCGGCCGCGGGTTTTCTGATCGGCCTGCTCATGATCAAATTGCTCGGTCAGGGTCCCGAATGGCCGCTCGCCGGCTATGCTATAGCCCAGCTTGTCGCGGCGTTGGTCGTCCTTCCAAGGATCGGTTTTGGCCGGAGCCTTTGGCCGATCGACCGAAAGATCATCAATCATGCCCTGCACTACGGAATCCCCCTGATTGTCGGGGGCGGGCTGAGCTGGATCGGCCTCAACGCGTCGCGCTTTGTCGTCAACGACATGCTAGGCGTTGCCGCGGCGGGCCTGTTCGCCGTCGGTTACGGTCTCGGCCAGCGGGCTGCGGCCGTGGCCGCGATGCTGGTGACGGCGGCCGCTTTCCCGATCGCGGTGAAGCGCATGGAGGACAGTGGCAGCAAGGCGGCGATGCAGCAGCTGTCGGACAACAGCGCGCTGCTCATTGCTGTCCTTGCACCAAGCATCTTGGGAATCTTCATGCTGCGCGCTGAAATTGTTCATCTGCTGATCGCAGCTCCCTTCCAGCAGGTGACGCTCGCTGTTCTGCCGTTGGCCGTTCTGGCCGGAGCGATTCGAAACCTGCGCGCCCATTTCGGCGATCAGGTCTTTCTCCTGCATAGTCGTACACGCCTGATGATCGCGGTTGCGAGCATCGACGCGCTGGTGACGGTGGCGCTGAGCTTCGTCTTTATCTGGTATTGGGGAATCGTCGGCGGCGCCGTTGCAACGGTCATCGCGGCATCGGCAGCCGCGATTGCGAGCTTCACGATCGGTCTCTCGCAATTCAGCCTGAGGCTACCGCTCGGTCATCTCCTCCGCATCGCCATTGCGACGATTGCAATGGGATGCCTGCTGCGGCTTCTGCCCGAGGCCAAGAACATCGCCACCATGGCCGCGCATATTGCGACGGGTGCCACCTCATACATCGCCGCCCTTGCCCTGCTCTATGCGCCAACCCTGTTCAAGATGTTTCGCACACGACCACAGCGATCCAGTAGCTGAGGGCCGCACCCTATGCTTTCTTCGCATTCCGGAATGCGCGCGCCATCGCAAACCAAAGCGGCTTTCTTTGATTGGCATCATCAAACGGCAATGGCCGGGGAAGTCGCTCGGCCAGCGGATTCTTCTTCTTAGCTGCGTCCGTATAGAAGGAATAGTTGTCTGCAAGCTCCCACGCGACCACCATCTTCACCGCCGGGATGCGCAACACCGTGTTGAGAAACTTTTCACCCGTGTCCGCGATCATCGCGTCGCGCGTCGGAATATCGTCCGGGAACGTGTCGTCCCGCACGTCAAACTCGGTGATGTAGATGTCCACCTTGCGCTCGGCGAGGGCATGCACGAAATCCGCGAAGCGCTCCGCATCGTGGGGGTAGCGCGGCTGAAGGTGTCCCTGCAGGCCGACTGCATGGAGCGGAACCCCTGCGTCCTTCAGTTCGTCGACCAGACGCAACAGGCCCTCGCGAATGGCTCGTCCGACGTCGTCATCCCGCTCTGTATGCGCCTCGTTGAGGACGAATTTAGTCTTCTTGTCTGCAAGCGCCGCCCGTTCGAACGCTCGCCGCACATATCCGGTTCCGAACGCGTCGTACCATGGGCCGAGCCGATATCCGCCCGGCGCCTTGTGTCCCGGCCAGAACGGCTCATTAACGACATCCCACGACTGCAGTTTTCCGGCGTAACGCGCAGCGACCTCCTCGACATAACCGTCGAAGAATGTCCGCCGCTCCGCGCTGCTCATGCTCTTGATCCATGCGGGAACCCACTCGTTCCAAACAAGGCAGTGGCCGCGCATTGGAATCCTGTTGCTTGCACAGAATTTCAGCAAACGATCCGCGCTCTCGAATCGCTTGGGTCCGGGCTGCGGCGCGATCGTGCCCATTTTCATGGCTACATCGGTCGTCACGATTCGCGCATGCGTCGTATAGAGCTCGCGATATGCAACATCCTTGTCGATCACAGGACCTGCAGCGGCCCCGAACACGAATCCATTTTCTGCCGCAATCGCGCCAAGACTTTCACCCGCCGCAACAGATGGCGTGGTGATACGCGATGCAACTCCCGCGCCAGCGAGTATCGACATCGCCTGTCGCCGCGAAATCTTCACATGCATGGCAGATCTCCATTGCGAGAATGATTTTGTTTCATCGTCAACGCGTTTCGCAAACGAGACGCCATCGTTGCGACGCAATGGTGCGATTTCGTGACTGTGTTGGTGAAGAGAGAAAACTTTTACTCAAAGTTCCGATCGTCACCGCGAATGACGTCGGCGTTATGAGCAAGCGTTACTCGACCACATTGTCATTGGGGACTCGACATGATGGAATCGCAGGCGCACGAATCGCGCGACATGACTGTCGATGGCATCGCCATCAACATTCTCTCAATGCCGGAGGCCGTGTCGTCCATCGTGTCGGCGGCACAGACCGGCGACAGCTTCAGCGTTTGTACACTCAATCTCGATCACGTTGCGCAGTTGCAACAGCGGCCTGACTTCCGGGCAGCCTATCGCCGCGCCCGCTTTGTCACCGCCGATGGTTTTCCGATTGTTGCGCTGGGACGTCTCGCCGGCACGAAGATCGAACGAACGACCGGCGCCGATCTGGTCGAACCTCTTTGCGAGCAGGCCGGAAGCAAAAACATTCCTGTCTATCTGCTGGGCTCCAACCGCCTGACACTTCATCGCACAGCAAGGCGGCTGGCGAGCCGTTTCAAGGGACTTCAGATCGTCGGCTACGACGCGCCAGGCGGCAATTTCGATCCCTACTCGGACGAAGCTGACCGCGCGATTGAAGGCATCCGCAAATCAGGCGCCAGACTTTGCTTTGTCGCGCTCGGCGCACCGCGGCAGGAAATCTTCGCTGCGCGCTGTCTCGACAGACTTCCCGGCGTCGGATTGCTCTGCATCGGAGCCGCTCTGGACTTCATCGCCCATACGCAGAATCGCGCTCCGCTGATCACACAGAAGATTGGCCTCGAATGGGCGTGGCGAATGCTGCGCGATCCGCGTCGGCTGGGCCCGCGCTATGCACGGTGCATGTCTATCGTTCCACGTTTGGTCGCAAGCAGTATCCCGCAGATCGTAAACGCCCGGACAAGGAAAGCGGCATGACATCCACGGTTACACTGGCTCAACGCGCCCGAAATACTCACCTCACGCCCCCGCGGTATCAGATTTGCCTGATTCATCCGTTCGATCCGCGCGGGGAGAAGGTCGGCGGGCTGGAAACCTACATCCGGGACTTCATCACATTCCATCCGACCGATACCGATCTTCTTTTCATCGGCGTCGATTCCGTCGGCGACCTTAAACTCGGCGAGATTCATAAACTCACCTTCAGGGGACGCACATTCGATTTCCTGCCCATCCTGCGCTATTCGGATGGCCAGGCGCGCGAGGCGGCCCGTTCGATCGCCGCGTCACTCACCGGCCAGTTTTTCGTAGCCCTTCTGCGCAACTTCGGTCTGGTCTCGAAACTTATCCGCTCTCGGCGGTGCTCGATCGACCTGCGCCGGGTCGAATTTTCGTGGCTGCCGGCAGTCCTTCGCCTTCCCTTTATTCAGATGCTTCACGGCGAGGGCGTTCCGAAACTCCAGATGGACTCGCTATTGCGCAGATATTCGTTCGTCCACAACGCAGGCGAGCGCTTCGCCATGGCGACCAGCGCAAAGTTTCTTTGCGTGAACCCGTACATCACCGAACGTCTGCAGAAGGAATACCCGCGGCAGCGGGACAAGATCGACACGCTGTGGACCTGGGTCAACACCGAGATTTTTCGGCCGCAGCCCCTGCCCCGCGATACTGCGCCATTCCGTATTGTCTTTGCGGGCCGCCTCGACGAGTTCAAGGACCCGCCACTGATGTTCCAGACGATCGACCGCTTGCGTCAGGTGATGCCGGAGAAGGTCGAATTTCACTACATCGGAACCAGCGATCCACACCGGTTCTCCGAGTTCGCGGCGATCGAGGCGATCACTGTCCGCCACGGATTCAAGGATGCAGTCGGAATGGCCGCAACCCTTGCATCTGCGCATGCCGGAATCCTGACATCGGAATTCGAAGGAATGCCACGGTTCGTCCTCGAGACATTGGCGGTCGGCCGCCCGGTCGTCTCCACGCACCTGCCGCAGCTTGAAGCCGTCATTCGAGACGGCGAGTCCGGCTATCTGGTTCCGCGAAGCGATTCGAGAGCCGACATAGTCGAACGGCTGGTGCATCGCTTCATCAATGTTCGCGATGCCATCGCCCGTGGCGAGATGGATTCATCGCGGATCGCGGCCAGCATCCGGACCTTCACGCCAAGCACCCAGCTAGCCCGCGTCTTCCGCTATCACCAGGAAATCCAAAACACCCGCGGCCTGATGGCCAATCCGCTCGCTTACTGAGGACGCAGCCATGAACATTCTCATGCTGACAAGCGAATTTGCACCTGCGACCGGCGGCATCGGCACCTACGCGCGGGAAATCGCGACAGCAGCCACCGAGCTCGGCGCCCGTGTCACAGTCCTGGCCCCCGACTATTCCAAGAGCTCTCCGGATGAAGACAAGTCGTTTCCCTTTGAGTTGCATCGCTTTCACGGCGGACTGCATTCCATGCGGAATCTTCCCTCGAAGATTTTGCTTGCGCGCAACCACGTGCGGATCGAGGACTACGACGTCATCCATGCGGCCGATTGGCCGTTCTTCATCCCGCTGGCCCTGTCGCGTCACCGGACTCAGGCGCGCCTCCTGATGACTGTGCACGGGACTGAGATCAACGAGACCCAGACGCCGCTCAAGAGGCTTGCGATCCAGGCTGCCGGCGTCTTCGGTCCGCGCGTTGAAGTCGCCGCCAACAGCCGGTTTACACGCGAGCTTTTCCGGGAGCGTTTCTCCATCGAAAGCGAACGCGTTGTCGCCATTCCGCTCGGCGTATCGGATTTCTGGTTTGGTCCACGAAAGAGCCGCAAGGCGACGCGCAGGGCCTACGGCGTCGATGCGGACAAGATCGTGATGGTCACCGTTGCACGCCTCACCCGGCGGAAAGGACATCTCAAGACTCTCGCGGCACTGGCGAGCCTACCGAACGAGTTGCGCAGACGAATCGCATGGCTCGTGATCGGTCCTAACGGCGAGCCCGATTTTGTCGAAGAGTTTCGCGATATGGTCGACACCACCGATTGCGAAGTTCACCTGCTCGGATCGCTGTCGAACGAACATATCCGCGACATTTATGGCGCCAGCGATTTCTTCTGTCTGACCGGTATCCCGGAATCATCGGGACGCGTGGAGGGCTTCGGTCTTGTGTATCTCGAGGCCGGTGCAGGCGGCCTCCCCAGTGTCGCGACAGCGGTCGGCGGAGTTCCCGATGCCGTCCTAGCGGATGAGACCGGATTGCTCGTTGAGCCTGACGTCGAAGCCATCGCGCAAGCCATCACGGAAATCGCCGAAGACAGCAACACACGATCAATTCTGGCGGCAGGCGCCGCCGCGCATGCGCGCTCTTTGTCCTGGGAACGATGCGCTGCCGAAACCTACCATCTCCCGCGCGCAGGCGAGCGAAAGGAAGTCAAGACAACGGACAATCAACCGGCGCGAGAGCAGGCTCATTCAGGCGATGCGCTGCCGCGCACGGCCGTCGCAGGCCGCAGATGAAGATCATCGCTGCGGGCATCATTTTGATGTCGATTGCAGCGGGCTCTGCGCAAGCCGAAAGCTGCACCAAGAGCCGCGATCATTTGCTCGGGAGTCTTGGTGGCGATCTGGCGCAACCGCCGCAAGCCTATCAGGGACTGTTCAAGATTTGCCTTGCAACCATGTCCATAACGAACGTCAAGGATGCTTTCGTCCTGAGGGATGGCGGAATCGCTGTCATTCCAAAGCAGGATAGCGTCGCGGCGACGGCGGCGACACTTTCGAAATTCTGCGATGCATATCCGCGCAGCACCCTTCGATTCCTCAGCCGCAAGGATCTGCTGCAGGCGAACTCCGTCTCCCGCATTGTGAAGATGTCATCGACCGGCGCGACTTCGTGCCGGAAGATCAAGGGTACTGCACCGTCCTGAGTTTCCGGTCGTCCTGATCGTGCCGAACGCGATCGCCGCAAGAAAGCAAGGTAGCCGAGCCAGATTGAGCCCGGCTACTCCTGCTCTCATCAACCTTGCTTCTTGAGCAGCGGACACCGCGATTTGGAAATCGGCTGGAATGCATCGTCGCCCTTCACGATACCGATCGTCTTGTAATAGTCGTACGGCGCTTTCGATTCGGCGGGAGCCTTCACCTGAAAGACATACATGTCGTGGACAAGACGCCCGTCTTCCCGAATACGGCCGTTGCGGATCACTGGGTCGTCGATCTTGGCAGACCTCAGTTGCTTCAGAACTGCTGCCGTATCATCACTGCCCGCGGCCTGAACAGCTTTCAGGTAATTGAGAACAGCGGAATAGGTGCCCGCGGGGAGTGAACCTGGCATCGCATTCGTCTTTGCCTTGAACTTCTGTGCAAAGGCGCGAGCGCGTTCATCCTGGTCCCAGTAAAAGCCTTCCGTCAAATAGAGACCTTGGGCCAGATCCAGCCCCATGCCATGAACCGTGCTGAGATAGACCACCAGCGGTGCGATATACTGCTTCGGCGTGATGCCATATTCCCGAGCAGCCTTGATGGCGTTGACAGTGTCATTGTTCGAGTTGGCCAAGGCGATGACCTGCGCCTTCGAAGCCTGCGCGGTCAGCATGAAGCTGGACATGTCGCTGACGTTAAACGGATGCCGTACCGACCCCAGCATCTTACCGCCGTTGCCGTTGATGAACTCAGACGCGTCCTTTTCGAGTGCGTGGCCAAACGAATAGTCCGTCGTGACGAAGTACCAGTCCTTGAACCCCTTATCGATGAGGACCTTCGACGTTCCAGCAGCCAGCGCGTAGGTGTCGTACATCCAGTGAATGCTGGTCGGCGTGCAGGCCTCGTTGGTGATCGCCGTTCCCGCGGGGGCGACGGCGATGGCGATCTTATTCTTGTCCGCCGCAATCGGCAGCACCGCCAGAGCAGTATTAGTCAGCCCCAGATCCACCAGAACGTCGACCTTGTCGACATCGATCCACTGCCGCGCCACGCCTGCCGCGATGTCGGCCTTGTTGCCGGTATCGCCGAAGATGACTTCGACGCTTTTGCCAAGAAGCTTGCCCCCGAACTCCTCAACCGCAATCTGAGCCGATGCAACGCTTCCCTTGCCGATGTCAGCCGCCGGACCACTGAGATCCGTGAGCACCCCGATCTTTATCTTTCCCTCACCGGCGACAGCGCCCTGCAGGAACAGCGAGCTGCATATCGCGGCAACAGTTCCCATCAAACGTTTCTTCATTTTCGTTTCTCCTTTTGATTTTGATTCTTATGCGACACGGCGCGGCGGCATCGGCCGCTCGCTCAGCGGTATCGTCGGGTCGAGCGCGCTTCTCTCGTGACCCGGCGGAATCGCTCCATTGGAAAAGCCAAGCGAGTAGTCGGCATAGAGCTTGGCGTAATCTTCCATCGGCAGACTTGTGGCTTCGACGGATGGATGGTCAGCCAACGCACGGCGCCAGCGCTCGACACGCTTCAAGCCGTCCGGAATCCTGAAGCCCCAGAAATACTCATTCAGCTCGTACCGCTGAAAGAACGGTGCGTAGGTTAAGTCTGCCATTCCAAACTCCGGGAACACGAAATTTGCATCGGGACTGACGCGCGTGAGAAACCTCTCGAGCCATTCCCAATCTTTTCTGGCGGCCGCTTCGATACGCTCGCGTCTAACAGGGTCCTGCTCCATCAGCACGCGATAGAGATTGGTCGTGAACTGCGTGTTGCAGAAATCGATCAGGATGCGCGACTGCGCCTTCAAGTATGAATCGGAAGGAAAAACGGCCCGATCCGGAAAGACATCTTCCAGGTACTCATTGATCACGCTGGATTCGTTCAATGCCCGCCCGTCGTGGACCAGCGCAGGCACCTTCCCTGCCGGGTTGATATCCAGAAACCACGAAGGCCTCGGTTTGGAGAGGTCGAGTTCGACCAGATCCGCCTGCAATCCCTTCAGGTGGAGCAGAATACGGGTGCGCTGCGCATAGGGACACGCCGCAACACTGTAGATCGTGAGCGAAGCCTTCGACCCGCTCAACGCGACACCGCCATGCTCGGAGGGGAAATGCCCTTGGCGCGCTGTTCGAGCTTTCGCGTCAGCATATCGACACGGTCGCCGCCCCAGAACAATTCACCATCCAGCAACATGCTCGGCACGCCGAACACCCCAAGGCTCTCGGCCTCCGTCGTGATTGCATCGACTTCCTTTTGCGCTGGGCCGGTCGCATAGGCTTCAAATGCATCGGCGGAACCGCCGAGCTTCTCGATCACGGCCTTCATCTGATCGAGAACATCGAGATCGAGCTGGTGGGTCCAGAACATCTCGAACACCGTGTCGTGGTAGGCGCGAAAGAATCCGCTCCGCTGCGCGAACAGCATGCCGGCGCTCGCATAGGTCGCGTCGTAAATCCGCTTGGGACCCTTCAGAATGAGACCTTGCTCGTTGGCATAGCGCCGCGCATCCATGTACGCATACCTGACCTTGCGCCAGTAATGCGGCGACCGGTCATCGACCGATCCCAGATACTCGGCGATGCGCAATGTGTATGGCAGCCACTCGAGCTCGACGTCGTGCGACTTCTCGAGATCAAACAGAGGCTTGTTTGCAACATAGGCATATGGACTTTTGTAATCGGTATAGACACGCACACGCGTTTTCATCGTTTCATTCACCTTCAACTAGAGAGATTTGATTCTTGCCGGCGCCGTCGCTTCGCGATCCCACGTACCGGCCGTGGTGCCTTGTTCGCGCAGGACGTGCTTCTGGACCTTCTCGGTCGGCGTTTTCGGAAGTTCCTCCACGATCCGCACGTAACGAGGAATCATGTGATGCGGCAGCCGCGCGCGGAGGAACTCAACGATGGCCGGCGGCTCGATTGAACGGCCGGCAACCGGCGCGATGACCACCAGCACCTCATCCTCGGTGAATTCGCTGGGAACGGGGACCGCTGCGGCTTCACGGATGTCGGGATGCGCCAGCAACTCGACCTCGATTTCATACGACGAGATGTTTTCCCCGCGGCGGCGGATCGTGTCCTTGAGACGATCGACAAAGAAGAAATCGCCATCCTCGTCGCAAATGAAGGCATCGCCGGTGTGAAACCAGCCGTTGCGCCAGGCATCGGCGGTGGCCTGCGGATTGCCATTGTACCCGTGATTCATCGCCCACGGCTGCTCGGTCCTGACGACAAGCTGGCCTACCGTGCCCCTAGGCACCTCGCAGTCATTTTCATCGACGAGCCGGACTTCCACGCCGGGCCGTGGACGGCCGCAGGTGCTCGGCTTGACGGGATTTACACCCGACAGAAGCGGCGTGCTGATCTCCGTCATGTTGAACAGCGTGAAAACCTCAACGCCAAATCTCTTCTGGAAATCCGGTCCGCTCTGACCTAGCGGAACGATAAAGACCATGCGCAAAGGATGGTCCTTATCAACGCACTGGGACGGCGCCTTGAGCAGAAAAGTCGCCATCGCCCCCAGCAAAAAAACCACGTTCACCTTCATATCGCGAACGGTCTGCCAGAACGTACCGGTCTTGAACGCCGGCACGACCGCGATCGAACTTCCGGTGCAGAGACAGGTGCTGGCGACGAAGGCACCGCCGATATGAAAGATCGGCATATGCAGCAAGTGGCGATCGCCAGCCCGCGTACAGGTCCACGTCTCGGGACTCATCGCCGAATAGCTGTGCATGTACGAAGACAGCACACCCTTTGACCGGCCGGTTGTTCCAGAGGTGTAGATGATCGATTGGGTATGCCATGGCTCGATCGGATCGCCCGGCTCCGGCAGAGTATCCGGCTTGCCATCGAGATGGCTTACCGGCAGCACCGTCCGGCCTGAGCAAACAAATTCGTCCGGCACGCTGCCGGACGAAAAAATCGTGTTCAGCGCAGGCGCATTCAGAGCTGCGACCTGACCAAGCAGATCTTCATGCACAACCGCAAATGTCGCAGCGGAATCAGCGAAGACATGCTCGAGAAGATTGCCCTTCAATGCAGGATTGATGGGAACAAACACCGCGCCGAGATAGCTCGCTGCAAACAGCGCCAGCACTCCAAGCGGGCCGTTCGGCATCATGATGATGACGCGGTCGCCCTGCTTCACGCCTGCGACGCGGAATCCAGCCGCGCAGGTTCGTACCCGCCGCCGAAGTTCCTGAAAGGTCCACTCCGTTCCGTCCTGAAAGACGGCATACACCGCGTCGCCGCGTTCCGAAGCGTGACGATCAAGAGCGTAGCGCAGAACGCAGGTTTCCCGCGGCAGAACGCCCGCCGGTCCAACACCTCTCGATGAGTTGTTGCCGCCCTCCATGTCAGCCCCGCGGCCGTCGCGCAGGCGTCTTGCTCCTGGATGAGGATCGGATGTTCTGATTGGTCGTCAGCATCGCTGCGACGTTGTCACGCAATGTCAGGCGGAATCTCGAAATGGCGTCTCCCATATCGACCCGCAGCATCCGGTCGATGGTTGGAGCCGCGGCGCTGAAATGCGTGATGGCACCGAGCGTGTAGTAGACGAATAATTCCGCATCGAACTGCCGGAACGCACCGGACTTCTGGCCACTGCGGATTTGTTCAACATAGCTCGCGATCAGCGACAACAAATGCATCCGCCGCGCGCGTGAAACGCGGGTCCGGTTTTCCATCAGTTCGCGCAAAAGCAACTGCGCGAGATGCTGCTGATCGAAACTCCAGTCGAGAAAGCGCTCAAACATCCGAACCACCGTCTCGATCGAGGCGGGCTCGGAAATTTCCATAATGTAGCTATCGAGGCTTTTGGCGAGGCGCTCGAGCACCAGACCGTAAAGTCGCTCTTTAGATCCAAAGTGATGAATGAGTGCCGCGCTGGTAATTCCCACCGCAGCCGACACCTCACGCAAACTCGTGCCTTCAAAGCCACGGACGGCAAACAGTTCTTCGGCAGCCGCGAGACATCGGAGGTCCGTGTCCTTCACGTGCTTGGGTCGCCCCAGCTTAGGAATGGCCGTCGGCATCGCAGCCTCATATAATTAAACGATCGCTTAGTTAATATTCGTCCGCGAATGCTCCGTCAACTGGGGAACCGGCGATCTTTGCTGAAACATGACTTTCACGCCGCTGACAGCTCGAAGCGGGCCTGTTCAGCGCTGTCTGCGCTTCCACGGAGGCGGATTCGAGAAAGTGCTGTCGAGGAAATCAAGAAACGCGCGCACACGGGAGCTGAGGTGCCGCCGGCTTTGATACACCGCATAGATTGGATCTTCGTCCGGACATTGATGGCGCGGAAAAAATTCAATCAGTTGACCGCTCCTCAAATCGTCGGCGATCTGCATCTCCGTGAGCCGAACAATACCAACCCCTGCCCGAGCCAATTCCCGCACCATCGATGCCTGGTTGGTCACAATGTTACCCTGTACTGGCAACTGTCTCGATGAGCGGGTGCCGTCTTTGACGAACCACGTGCTGGCGCTGATGCTGGGAAGAAAATTGATGCAGTTGCGGTGCACAAGATCATTCGGATGCGCGGGCTTGCCGTGCTCAGCGATGTAAGCCGGGGATGCGCAAATGACCCATCGCGTGCTCGAAAAGCGTCGTGCGACGTATGACGAATCCTTCAGATGTCCGACATGGATTGCAACGTCCATCCCGTCGTCGAGAAGATTACCGGGATCGATCCGAAGCTGGATCTCGACCTGAAGCGCCGGGTGAAGGCGACAGAATGCTGGTATCTGCGGCGCCAAAGCAGCGGTCGCGAAGATGGGAATACACCTCACACGCAAAGTATCTTGTATGGCTTTGTTGGCGAACGCCGCCGCATCCGCTGCTTCCACGGCCTCGATTGCGTCTATTGCAGCGCGGTAGAACGCCTCGCCTTCAGGCGTGAGCACATTCTCCCGGTGGGTGCGTCGAAACAGAAGAACGCCCAACCGATCCTCGATGCGCGCGATCAATTTGCTGACCGCCGATGGCGTCAGCGCCAGATTGCGAGCCGCTGCCGTGAAACTCCCGTCTTCGACCGATCTCACGAATGCGGTCATTTCAGCGAAACGGTTCATTTTCAAACATGACCATAATTCACATCGGTTGTGAATTTTAGGAAATAGAATGCACCCACGCAAGACGCTAGCGTGGACGTGGCGTGCGAGAACGGGTTGAATGGTCACAAGACCTGTTCTGGCAATAAAACAAAAACGCATGGTCATGGGACGTCGCATCGGTTTTGCGCGACCTGACAGGGAGGAGCAGATATTGCCGGTCGAATCGACGATTCCCACTACCATACATCGGTCGGAAAGATCGTATGATGCCATCATCATCGGCGCGGGCTTCTCGGGACTCTATCAACTGCACAAGTTGCGCGACGAGCTCGGCCTGAACGTCCGCTTGCTGGAGCAAGGCGGCGGCATCGGCGGAACGTGGTACTGGAACCGTTATCCGGGCGCACGCTGTGACAGCGAGAGCTATTACTATTGCTACTCCTTCTCGAAAGAGATCGAACAGGAATGGGAATGGACTGAGCGCTATCCCGAGCACTGGGAAATCCGCAAGTACCTGAACTTCGTTGCCGACAAGCTCGACCTGAAACGCGATGTCCAACTCGATACCAAGGTGACGCATGCGCGTTTTGACGACGCGACGAGCCGCTGGATCGTGGAGACGGAAGGTGGCGAGACCTTTGTGGCTCCCTTCCTCATTGCAGCCGTCGGGTGCCTCTCGACCGCAAATGTCCCCAAACTTAAAGGCTTAGAGACGTTCGGGGGCCAGTGGTATCATACAGGCGCGTGGCCGCACGAAGGTGTCGACTTCACTGGAAAGCGCGTCGGCCAGATCGGCACCGGATCGACTGGTATCCAGGCTGCACCTGTTATCGCTGCTGCAGCACAGCATCTGACGATTTTTCAGCGCACCGCGAACTATAGCGTTCCGGCCCGCAATGGCCCGCTCTCCGCTGAGGATCAGCGTTCGGTCAAAGCGAGTTATCCGGAGATCTGGCAAAAGGCCCGCTCTGGAACAAATGGCCATCCGTTCGAAATCTCGCAGCAGTCCGCCATGTCGGTTTCGGATGCCGAACGAAACGTAGCTTACGAGAAAGCCTGGCAAACAGGCGGGCTTCGTTTTCGTGCCGCATTCAGCGACGTCCTGACGAACGCCGCCGCAAACGAAACTGCTTCTGATTTCATCCGCGAGAAAATCCGCGAAGTCGTGAAAGATCCCGAGGTGGCGGAGCGCCTGACGCCGCGCGACCACGGATTCGCGACGAAGCGCCCGCCGATCGACACGGAGTATTTCGAGACGTTCAATAGAGACAACGTCTTGCTCGTCGATCTCAAGAAGGAGCCCATCGTCGAAATCACAAAGAACGGCATCAAGACGAGCGCAGGTGAGTATGAACTCGACATCATTGTGTTCGCGACAGGGTTCGATGCGCTGACAGGTCCACTCCTCGCCCTCAACATCACGGGCTCGAACGATCAACCGCTCAGCAAAGCCTGGGCAGCCGGACCGCGCACCTATCTCGGCCTCCAGACACCCGGCTTCCCAAACCTCTTTACAATCACAGGCCCGGGCAGTCCGTCTGTTCTCTGCAACATGCCCGTCGCGATCGAGCAACACGTCGACTGGATCACGGCCTGCATCCGGCATCTGCGCGAGAAGGATCTCGCCCGCATCGAGGCGCTGCCGGACGCCGCGGAGAAATGGGTCGAGCACGTCAACGACGCAGCCAACGCGACGCTGCTACCGATGGCGAGCAGCTCTTGGTATCTCGGCGCGAACGTGCCCGGGAAACCGCGCGTGTTCATGCCTTACGCAGGCGGCTTCGCGCGCTACACGAACATCTGCAACGAGGTTGCGGGCGCTGGCTACAAGGGGTTCGACATCCGGTGAGGCTGGCCCAAATGGAGTCAGGGTTCCGTCAACAGTGCTGCCTGCATAAGGCTTGAGTGGGAGAAACGATGATCGCGCCACATCCTGACGTCCTTGCCTTGATCGCCGCAGGTCGCACGGCCGGCAGTCTGCCTTTCGAGGCAATGGCGCCCGAGCAGGCACGGCAGGCTTATGCGGCTCGCCGGCCGCTGGTGCAGGAGCCGCCCGATCAGGTCGCCGAACTTAGAAACATCACCATCGATGGCCCAGGCGGCCCGCTTCCCTTGCGACTCTATCGCGGCGCGGGCACGGATCGGGACGCAATTCTCCCTTGCCTGATCTATCTGCACGGCGGCGGCTGGGTTCTCGGCAATCTCGATTCCCACGATGGAATTTGTTGCCGGCTCGCCAACGAGGCGCAGTGCTGCGTCGTTGCGGTCGATTACCGCCTCGCTCCTGAACATCGCTTCCCTGCGGCCGTCGAGGACTGCGCGGCCGCACTCAACTATATCTCGCAACAGGCAAAGACGCTCCGCATCGACCCTTCGCGGATCGCCGTTGGCGGCGACAGCGCCGGCGGTAACCTCGCCGCCGTATTGTCGCTGATGGCTAGGGATGGACAACTGCCGCAAGTGCTCCACCAGGTCCTGCTCTATCCCGCAGTCGATCTCAGTGTCGAGGGAGAGAGCTACAAAGCGACCACGGTTGGGATGACGATTACGCCGGCAACAATGCGCTATTTTATCGACCACTATGCGCCGGACCCAGCAAGCCGCGAAGACTGGCGCTCATCGCCCCTCAAGTCTTCCTCGCTTGCGGGCGCGCCATCGGCGCTAGTCATGACGTGCGGGCACGATCCGTTGCGCGAGGAAGGGCGAGCCTACGCTCGACGCCTCGAACAAGAAGGCGTGCCGGTGACAACGCTACATATGAGTGCGCATACTCATGGCATGCTGACCCTGAGCAAGGTGATTTCAGCAAGCGCGGGAGTTCTCGCATTCATCGGTGCTCATCTTCGCGACGTGTTCAACGTCGCCCATCAGAACGTACGAGGTGTTGACCAAGCGTGAAACGACAGACCAAGCTAACTTGGTCAATAAAACAAAAAGGGAGGGATACAATGAGTAAAACCACAGGCGGCATTGGACGACGTACTTTCATCGGAGGAACGATTGCGAGCGCCGGGGTGGCGATTACCGGCTTTCCCCATGTAGCCCGCGCACAAGCCAAAACGATCAAGGTCGGTATGCCGACCATCCTGTCCGGACGTGTTGCCCTTTTGGGTACATCGAGCCGAGCCGGCGTGCAGGTTGCCTTCAACCAGATCAACGAAGCAGGCGGCATCAATGGCCGAAAGCTGGAATTGGTCGACCGCGATTCAAAGGGACGCCCGGACGAAGCCGCGAAAGTCACGCGCGACCTCATCAACAATGACGGCTGCGAGATCATTATCGACGCCGAGGCATCCTCGGGATCGTTCGCCGTCCATGAAGTTATTCGCGACCTTGGTGTCCTGTGCCTTCACACCTGCTCTGAATCCTCGACTCTCACGGCCGATCCCAAACAGTTCGTGAAGACCGCGTTCCGTTGCGCACGTCAGGGCATCCATGACGCCGTCGCAGGCGGTTCGTACGCAGCCAAGATTGCCAAGGAGAAAGGCTTGAAGCGCTGGGCGACCTGCTCGCCCGACTACGCTTACGGGCGGGATAATACAGGAGAGTTCATCGAATACGCCAAGATCTTCGAACCTTCAATCGAGGTGGTGGATCAACTTTGGCCGAAGTTGTTTGCACCAGACTATACCGAGAGCATCACCAAGCTGCTGCAGACCAAACCGCAAGCGGTCTATTCGGCGCTTTGGGGCGGCGATCTCGTGGCATTCATCGAGCAATCGAACCTTTACCGGCTGTTCCAGAACACAGCCTTCTTCTCCGGCGGTCTCGGCGACCCGCCGCTTCTGACAGCGATCAAGCAGCTGCCGACCGGCCTCAACACGGTCTATCGTTACAGCAAGGAATATCCCCCGTATCCGGAGAACAAGGCATTCTACGAGGCCTACGTAAAAATCGCCAAACAGGAGCCTACCAACTGGAGCTGGCAGAATTTCGTCGGCGCCAACTTTATCATCGAGGCGTTGCGCCGGACCAACGGCAAGACCGATGGCGCTGCGCTCGCTGGTGAGGTCGAGGGCATGCAACTCAAGACGCCGCTCGGCGTCGATGGCACGATCACGATGCGCGCCAAGGATCACACGATCATCAACTATCCGGTCGCCTGGGGCAAAACCATACCAAAGGACCCTTGGGTCATCGATTATGTCAACATGGAATGGTCGAAGATCCTCGAGCACGAGCAGCAATGGAAAAAGGCGAAGGGATACGCCTGATCTCCTCCAGTTCAGGGCAGTCCTGCCCTGATGCAAGTTATGGCCGGGCGCGAGCCCGGCCATGAGCGATTTGCGGAAACAACCGCAAAAAACAAGATCTGGAGGGATATCGTGAATCTCGAGGCTTTGGCTGGCTGCTTTTCGTCGAGCGCTTGCGTCGTTACACAACTATCGACAGCGCTCATCGTCGGCATGCTGCTTTTCATGGTGGCGTCCGGTCTGTCGCTGATCTTCGGCGTGCTCGGCGTCATAAATTTCGCGCATGGCGCATTTTATATGGTCGGAGCCTATCTCGCATACGCGACCTATCAGGTGACCTCAAGTTTCACCTTGGCATTCCTCGCTGGCGCGATCGGAGTGGGCATCATCGGCGTCATCTTCGAACGTTTCGCGATGAGCAAGGTCTACGGCAGCGACATCCTCATGCAGTTGCTCGTCTGCTATGCGATCATTCTTATCTTCGATGATCTTGTGAAAATGCTGGCCGGCCCTGAGTACAAGATGATGGGCATGCCGGAGTCGTTTGCATTGCCTCCGATTGAATTCCTGGGTGGCTTCATACCCGCCTACTACGTGTTCATGATCGGGGCGAGCCTCTCCATCGGCGCCATGCTATGGCTGGCTATTAACAAAACGCGCGTCGGAAAAATTGTGCGAGCACTTGCGGTCAATCCGCAAATGGTCGGCGCACTTGGCATCAATACGACGCTGCTCTACGCCGGAGTCTTCGCCGTCGGAAGTTCCCTCGCGGGCGTTGCCGGCGCCCTTGCAGCGCCCACGCGGACACTGACACCCGGCATGGGCCTCTCAATCCTGATCGAAAGCTTCATCGTGACGATCATCGGCGGCATGGGATCGATAGCGGGCGCACTGATTGCGGCGCTTCTGATCGGCTTCACGCGAGCCTTCGGGGCGATCGGGTTTCCCCTCTTCGTGGATGGCCTGATGTTCGGAATGATGGCGCTCGTGTTGATCTTCAAGCCAAGCGGCCTTCTGGGCCGGGAGGCGGCACGATGAAGCCGGGTCTTCTGCGCGACCTCGCGGCAGGACTGGCCCTTCTGCTGGTCCTGCTTGTTTTGCCTTTCATCTTTACCAAGCCCGCCATAAGAGATTTTCTTATCTACGTGATGGCCTATGGCCTTCTGGCAACATCTCTCAACCTGCTGGTCGGCCTGACCGGCCTCGTGTCATTCGGGCACGCGGCTTACTTTGCGTCTGGCGCCTATATGTTCGGCCTGCTGATGCAGACCGGAAAGGTGTCGATCCCGCTCGCGATCATGGCAACAATTGCTGGCACAGCGTTCCTTGCTCTGGTCATTGGAGCGATCTGCGTCCGATTGAAGGAAATCTATTTCTCCTTCATCACATTGGCGTTTCAGATGTTCATTCACTCGATCATTCTCACGTGGGTGAATCTGACCGGCGGAGATCAGGGCCTTCGCGGCGGAATACCGCGCCCGACCTTTCTGGGCATCGATCTGAACAATGGAATGACACTCTATGTTTTTTGCGTTGTTGTCTTCATCATCTGCATCGCGATCATGCGGCAGGTTTGGCAATCTCCGTTCGGCTACACGCTGCGATTGATCCGGGACAACCCGACCCGCGCCAACTTCATCGGCGTCGACATCATACGAATGAAGCTCGGAATCTTCGTCATCGCAGGCGCGATGGCGAGTGTCGCCGGCATCCTGCTCGCCCTTTTTGTCTCCGGAGCTTATCCGGAATTCGGATTCTGGACGACGTCGGGCGAAGCCATCTTCATGATCATGCTCGGGGGAAGCCAGCTCTTTGTGGGACCCATGATCGGCGCCGTTCTCCTTCGCCTGCTGGAGCATTTCGTCACGGTCTACACCGAATATCATGGCCTCGTTCTCGGTGTGGTCATCCTCGCGATCGTGTTGGGCCTGCGACAGGGCATTGCGGACTACATCGCCGACTGGCTTGAGCGGCGACGTACCACCAGGTCTGCAACGGCCCAGACCAGCGCGCTTCCAAGCAAGGAAAGCGCCTGATGCTGAGCGTAAAGAACCTCACAAAAAGCTTTGGCGGCGTGCAGGCAAGCCGCGACATCTCCATCGATTTTCCGGATGGGTCGCTGACTGCCATCATCGGTCCGAATGGGGCCGGCAAGACGACCTTCTTCAACCTGATATCAGGGGCTTTCCCGGCGGATTCGGGACAGGTGATTTTCGACGGTCAGGATATCGTCGGAAAATCCAGCCTTGAGATCGTGCGGCTCGGCATGGTCCGTGCCTTCCAGGTTGCTGCGTTGTTTCCCAGCCTCAGCGTTTCAGATGCGATCACCGCCGCTGTCACATCGCATCAAAGGCGCTCCGCAGCGTTGTTTCGCAGCTTCCCTCTGGAGGGAACAAAGACGCGGGTGGAGGAAATCCTGGAATTGCTGGGTTTGGCATCGAAGGCCGCGACGCTGTCGCGCAATCTCAGTCACGGTGACCAGAAGCTTCTCGATATCGGACTCGCCTTGGCAATGGACCCGAAAGTGCTTTTGCTCGACGAGCCGACCGCAGGCATGGGACCGGACGAGCGCTGGCGAATGATCGGCAAGGTACAGCGCCTGTGGGAAGCCAAGAAGATGACCGTGCTTTTTATCGAGCATGACATGGATATCGTGTTCAAGATTGCCCAGACGATTCACGTCCTCAAGTACGGAGCGATCCTGGCGCAAGGCACTGCCGCCGAGATCCGCAGCAATCAGGATGTTATCGATGCCTATCTCGGAACAGATCATCATCTCGCTCAAGCCGCGGGAGAGCAATGATGGCTGAGCCACTCCTGAGGATCGAAGCCGCGGAAGTCTTCTACGGCGCCAGTCAAATCCTGTTCGGCATCGATCTCGAGGTGGAGAAGGGCCAGACCATGGCTCTTCTCGGCCGCAACGGGGCCGGCAAATCCACAACGTTCAAAGCGATTGCGGGCATCGCCCCGCCAAAACGCGGCCACGTGATCCTGGCCGGCAAAGCCGTAACCGGGCAGCCGCCATATCGTATCGCGAAGGCGGGTATCGGCTATGTTCCGGAAGACCGCCAGGTCTTTCCCGAACACACCGTCGATGACAACCTGATTGTCGGTGCGAAGAAAGGCCCATGCGGCGAGGATTATTGGAACACCAAGCGCATCTATGAAGTTTTTCCGCTTCTTGCGGGGATGAAGACGCGAATGGCTGGCCGATTGTCCGGCGGTGAGCAGCAGATGCTGACACTGGCCCGCACGTTGATGGGCAATCCTGACATCGTCCTGCTCGACGAGCCGAGCGAAGGTCTCGCACCGATCATCGTTCAAGCCATCGGCGAACTCATCCGAACGTTACGGAATATGGGCGTAACAATCATACTGGCTGAACAGAACATGCATTTCTGTCTTGGCATTGCGACCCATGCCGCCATCGTCGACAAGGGGCAGATCGTCTATCGCGCCACGATAGATGATCTGCGGCATAACGAAGCAATCAAGCAGCGGTATCTTGCGGTTTGATCATGGCTGGCGCCCACGCAGGGCACTGTCTGCGATGACAATCCTCAATCGCTCAATAAGAAACTCAGGGAGCATCCGTTATGAGTGTTGATTCCAAGCGCCGCGTCAGTGTGGTGACCGGCGGCGCCAGCGGCATCGGCGCCGCATGCGCGCGGCAGCTCGCATTGTCCGGTGATCTCGTGATTGTCGCGGATCGCGATCTGGAACGGGCGCGGTCTGTTGCGGATGCCATTGGTGGCCAGGCTCACAGTATCGATGTCGGCGACGAGACCGCAGTTGAGACATGCGCTGCGCAAATCGAGCGCGATTGCGGTGCCGTCGATGTGCTCGTCAACAGCGCCGGAATCATCCAGGTGCCGGTGCGGCCGCATGACATGAAAATGTCCGTATGGGATGACGTCGTGCGCGTGGACCAGCGTGGTACCTATGTTGCCTGCACGGCATTTGCGCGTCGAATGATTGAACGGCGGCGGGGCAACATCGTCAACATTGCATCGGTCGCCGGGATGCGTTCGATGCCGCTGCATGCCTATGCGCCGGCCAAGGCTGCGGTGATTGCTATCACTGAATGCCTCGCCGCGGAGTGGGGGCCATCCGGTATCCGCGTCAATGCGGTGTCGCCAGGCTACACGCTGACCCCGGCGCTGAAGAACGCGATTGATCGCGGCGAGCGCGATGTGTCGTCGCTGACGGTCAACGCGGCGCTGCGGCGGCTGGTTGATCCTGAGGAGATTGGGCGGGCGGTCGCGTTTCTCGCATCGGACGCGGCGTCGGCTATCACCGGGATAAACCTCCCGGTTGATTGCGGCTGGCTCGCGGGAACGTCGTGGAGCACCTATGGCGGGCTCAGGGAAGCAGAAGGCTGAGGGACGCCTGAGACGCGCTGGTCGAGGGAAGTGAAAGGTTATCGGCGAAACGGACGGCTTACCTTCGCCGCGCGACTGATACCGCCCCCTCGCTCCTAACCAAAGCACTTTAAGCTTCGTACTTTCCATCCCATGCCATTTCAAGAATTTGCATGGCCTCTTCGACTGTGGCGATGGTACGCGGATTGGCTTGAACAAACGGATTGGCGAGCGAACTCTGTGCAATCTTCGGAAGCAATGATCTTTCGAGTTTGAGATCATGGAGATTCCGCGGCAGATCAAGCCTTGCGACGAGCTTGGCAACAACCGCCACGGCACTCTCACCAGCCCCGCCGAGCGCGCTGGAAATCTCGGCATACCTGTTTCCCACAACGGCGAAGTTGTACGCCAACACAGCGGGCAACAAGACACAGGAGGTGTAGCCATGCGGCACGCCTGCCAACGCTCCCAATTGATGACCGATGCCGTGAGACGCGCCGTAGCGCACCCGGCCAAGCCCCGCTGCAGCGAGCCAGACACCCATCTGGCCCTCGGAGCGAGCGCGCCAGTCATCCGGGTTCAGTTTTGAGTTCGGCAAGCCAAGCGCAAGTTGCCGCAGGCCATGCAGCGCGGTCCCATCGCTAAAGGGATTTGCATCGGGCGAAAGAAACCCTTCTACCGCATGATCAACGGCGCGCATGCCCGTCGATAGCCACAACCATGGCGGCGTGAGGGTTGCGAGATGCGGATCGTAAATCACGGTGGCTGCGCAAAAATATTGAGCGCGGAACATGTGCTTGATTCCGCTTTCCGGATCGACGCCGCCGCCAATGACGCCGAACTCCGCCCCGGACAACGTGGTGGGAATTGCAATGGTCCGGTACGGCGGCAATTTGTCGGAGCTTCCAATTTGCGCCGCTGTATGGCGCAGGAGCTCGCCTTCACCGGAGAGACCATGCGTCAGGGCAAGGGTCGCGATCTTGACTGAATCAATGGCGCTTCCACCGCCAATGACGACAACAAGATCAGGCCTTGCCGATCCGATGATTTGCGCCAGTTTGGCCACCAATGGCAGCGGCACATGGGCTTCGATCAAATCGGAATGACCAACGCACACAGCACCCAGCATCGAAATGATGTCCTGGACCTGGGTGGATCTTGTGAGACTGCGCGTTGAAACGACGAAGACCCGCTTCGCCCTTCTTCGCTCGACCTCGGCGATGACCGCTTCGGCAGCGGCCGCCTCGAATACAATGCGATCCTGATCGATATAGTCGAAGAATCGCATCGGCAGTGGTCTCTTTCCCAGGTCGCTTCAGGCAGCGTCGATCTTGCCCGGCCAACCGACCGGTGCATCGATATCCAGACTTGCGAGCTCATAACCACGACGAAAATCAACGACGTGCTTATCCATCCATTCGCGCGCAACTGCCGCGTCGCGGCTTCGGAGCGCCTGCAAGATCTTCTCGTGGGCAAAAACGAGACGCTCTCCCGCGTTCAACCGGGAAAATACGTTCAGAAATGCCGGGTAGAAGAGTTGGCTAATCGGCTGACGACAAAGTTGAAGCGCCCGGTTGCCAGATGCTGTCGCAATCAACTGGTGAAATTCGATATCGAGCTGAACCAGGCTCTTCTTGTCTGCGTAGGCCACGCGCGTCTTCTCAACGTTCTCCTGCAGAGCGTCGAGGGTATCTTCCGAGATGCGCGACGCTGCGCCTTCGACAAGCGCGGGCTCGATACAGCGCATGCTTTCCCACAATTCGAAAAAGGTAACTTCCTGCAGCACAATGGCCGCGGTTATCTTCGATGAAATATCGGCTTCGCGGGGCGCCGTAACGAATAAAAGCTTTCCGCCGTCGTGCCGCCGAACCAATCCGTTCTGCTCAAGGACACGAATGGCTTCCCGGATGGTTGACCGGTGAACCCCAAGATCCTGCGCCAGGGTGGTCTCTGCGGGCACGCGATCGCCGACAGCCCACTCCCCTGACATGATTTTTGTTTCGATGCGCCGCACCACGGATCGGTAGGCCGGCTCGTTTGAAACGGGAACAATTTCAACATCTAAAAGGGACATTTTGTCCGACAACTCCCGTATGAAGATACAGCTATAGAGTAAAGCTGCGCGATTTTCCAGACTTTTTGGTTTGACAAACGCTCTTCCAAAGACATTATTGTCCGACAATAAATTGGGAGGAGTAAATGACAGTTTTTAGAAAGCTCGGCTTCGCCGCCGCATTGTGCCTCACCACACCGGCGCTTGCGCAAGTTTCCGACGGTGTCGTGAAAATCGGCGTCCTGAACGATCAATCCGGCCTCTATGCCGACATCAGCGGGCCGGGATCTACGCTGGCGGCCAAAATGGCCGTCGAAGACTTCGGCGGGAAAGTGCTGGGCGTGCCGGTTGAGGTCATCGCTGGCGATCATCAAAACAAGCCCGACATTGGCAACGCCATTGCGCGACGCTGGATCGATAACGAGAAGGTCGATGTCATCGTCGACGTCCCTCACTCGGCGACCGCACTTGCTGTGTTGAGCGTTACAAAGGAAAAGAACAAGGTTCTGCTGCTGTCCGGTCCAGCCTATGTGGAATTTACCGGAACACAGTGCGCTCCTACGACGGTCCACTGGACCTACGACAGTTACGCAATGGCGAATGGTACGGCACGTGCCGTCGTCAAGCAGGGTGGCGACAGTTGGTTCTTTCTCACCGGCGACAACGCCGGAAGCCATTCGCAGGAGCGCGACGCCATGGCGTTCGTTCAAAAAGCGGGAGGAACCGTCGTCAGCAACGTTCGACATCCACTCAACACCTCGGACTTTTCCTCGTTCCTGCTTCAAGCTCAGCAGTCCAAGGCCAAGGTGATCGGTCTTGCGAACGCCGGCGGCGACACGGTGAACGCGATCAAGCAAGCCAATGAATTCGGCTTGACCGCGAGTGGCCAAAAGCTTGCAGGCCTTCTGATGTTTATCAGCGACGTCAAGGCGGTCGGGCTCGAGCAAGCCAAGGGCCTGATCATCACCGACGCGTTTTATTGGGATGCAGATGAGCGTACCCGCACATGGTCCCGTCGGTTCATGAAACTGCATGGCGGCCGTGCGCCGACTTCAGCACAGGCCGGCGTCTACAGCGCCGTGGGGCACTATCTCAAAGCGATCCAGGCGGCCGGCACCGATGAAGGCGTGACCGTCACCAAAAAAATGAAAGAACTGCCCGTCAATGATTTCTTCAGCGACAACTACAAGATCCGACAGGACGGGCGGCTGGTGCGAGACATGTATCTTTTGCAGGTGAAGGCCCCGGCAGAGTCGAAAGAGCCGTGGGATGTGTTCAAGATTTTGGCCCGGATTCCCGGCGATGAAGCTTATCGGCCGATGGCGGATGGCAAATGCCCTCTCGTGAAGTAAATCATGTCGGCAGGGGCGCGAGACTCAATGTCCCGCGCCCTCTTCGCGTGGAAAATTGATCATCGCGGATATGAAACGATCCCGACCCTGCTCTTCTAGGAGAAGACGATGAACGAATTGGACTACACCGGAAAGACCGCGCTCGTCGTCGGAGGATCGAGCGGAATCGGAAATGCAGTTGCGCAATCATTCAGGGAGAGGGGCGCAAATGTGCATGTCTGGGGCACCAGGCCGCATGCAGCTGACTACGATACCGAAGAAGGTTCCAATCTGGGCGGTCTGAACTACTCGCAGATCGACGTCTCCGATTTCGGAGCCATTGAACAGCTCAAACCGCCCTTTGATCGGCTCGATATCCTGGTCCTTTCCCAAGGCACCGTTCTATATGGGCGCCGCGAGTTCGAGATGGGCGGATTTCAGAAAATCATCGACGTCAATCTCAACAGCCTGATGGCGTGCAGCCTGAAATTTCACGACATGCTGAAGGCCAGCAGCGGATCGCTGATCATCATCAGCTCAATGGCCGCCTTTCGCTCGACGAAAGGAAATCCCGCTTACAACGCGTCCAAGACCGGCGCATACGGCCTGACCCGCACACTCGGCGAAGCATGGGCGGAGGACAACATCAGGGTCAACGGAATAGCACCAGGCCTTGTCGATACAAAACTGACCAAGGTGACGACCGCAAATCCGAAGCGGCGCGAAGGCGTCGAACAGAAAGTGCCACTGAAACGCTTGGGTCGTCCCGAGGACATTGCGGGCGCGGCGCTGTTCCTCGCCTCACCCCTTGCCTCCTATATCATTGGGCAGACCATCATTGTCGACGGCGGTTTGACGCTCGCCTGATCGCCATCGCGACCTCAAGCAGGTATCAAGTGCCCGCGCTGTCCTGCGCGCGGGCCAGTTCGCGATCCCGCAAGTCACGCCGCCGGATCTTTCCTGTAATCGTCACCGGAAGCTCGGAAAGATACTCGATCGCACGTGGATACTTGTAAGGAGCCGTCACGGACTTGACGTGGTCCTGAAGTTCGCGCGTCAGTTCTGGTGACGGCACCACGCCGTCACGTAGCACCACGAACGCCTTGACGATCTCGCCTCGCTCGACATCCGGGCTGCCCACCACGGCGCAAACCCGGACCGCCTGGTGCTCGAACAACGCATTCTCGACCTCGAGTGGACCGATCCGGTAACCGGCCGAATTGATCATGTCGTCGGAACGGCCACGATACCAAAAATACCCCTCAGCATCCCTTTCCGCACGATCACCGGTCAGATACCAGCGATGCCCATCGCTGCCGTTGAGAATACATGCTTCGGTTTTCTCCGGATCCTTCCAGTATTCCAGCATCAATTGCGGATTTGGAAGCAGGAGCGCCAAATCGCCTTCGCTGCCGGGCGGCAGACGCTGCCCTTGCGCATCAATGACATCGAGGTCAGATCCTGGTGAAGGCCGGCCCATGGACCCATAGCGCACAGGCTCGGTCGTGTAGTTCAACGCGACCATCAGTGCCTCGGTTTGTCCGTATGCTTCATCAATGCGAATACCTGTCGCGTCTTCCCACCGCGAGGCGATCACCGGGTTCATGGCCTCACCCGCGGTCACCACGCGGCGCAAAGAGCCGATGTCGCGGCCTCCGACCTCATCGACGACGCGCGACAACTCCGTGCCAGGCGCGCAATACACCGTGATGTTGTGCTTACGCAAAAGGCGGAGACGCTCCTTGGGTACGAACGGGCCGTCATAGAAAAAAGAACAGGCACCGCAGCTCAACGGCCCGAACAGAATGCTGGTGCCGGCCTTTGCCCATCCGGTATCAGCCGTACACCAGATAATCTCCTGAGGGCGCAGATCCAGCCAATAGACGGCAGAAACGCGCCACGCGTAAATCGCCCTCGACGCGTGAACGACGGCTTTCGGATGGCCGGTCGATCCCGATGTGTAATACATGATCGCGGGATCTTCCGCGTTGACGATCGGCGCGTCGATCGTCTCCGGCGCACACGCGCATTCCTCATGCCAATTGAGCCAACCCTGCGCTCGACCTGTTGCGAGCCGCACCGGAATACTTGTTTCTACCCCATCAAACTTCCCTGCATGCTCGGGCCTGCAAATCGCAGCCTTAACTTCGGCGTTCTTGACCCGATATTCGACGTCGCGCGCCGTCAGCATCTCGATGCTGGGAATGGGAACCGCGCCGATCTTCATCACCGCGATCATGGAGATGAACCATTCTGGCAACCGCGGCAGCATGACGATGACGCGATCGCCCTTGGTCACGCCGCGGGAACGCAATACGTTGGCGAGCCTGTTCGACAGCAGCGAGAGGTCTGAATAGCTGTACGTTCGCTCTTCGCCCGCTTCGTTCTCCCAGATCAGCGCTGGACCATTTCTCTCACGCGCCCAACGGTCGATAACGTCAGCACCGAAATTGAAGGTCTCGGGTATATCCCATCGGAAGGCGGCACACATCGCGTCGTAGCTTTGCTCCGAATGCCTTTCGGGCGCCCATACATCACGCATCGCTTTCTCCCCGCCTCTCAATTTTGGGCATCGGTCGCTGTGTCGCACCCTTTTTGCGCTCACTTATCTCCGACTATTTCGTATGGCCTCGCACAAGCCGGCGCCCGATCGCCCATCGATGCACTTCCGACGGACCGTCATAGATCCGAAAGGCACGCACATCGCGATAAAATCGCTCGATGATCGTGTCCCGCGTTGTGCCGAGGCCGCCGAGGATTTGAAGCGAGCGGTCTGCGACGCGGGCGATCGCCTCCGAGCAAATGACCTTGGCCATCGAGCTTTCTGCCGAGGCCTTCTCGCCCTTATCGAGCAACCAGGCGGTATGCCAGATCGTCAACTGCGAGGTATGGATGTCCATGGCATTGTCGGCGAGCATGAAGGATACTCCTTCGTGTTCACCGAGGACTTTTCCGAATGCCGTCCGGCGACGCGCAAACTCGGTAGCGATTTCCTGCGCTCTGATCGCAGAGCCCAACCAGCGCATGCAGTGGGTCAGCCGTGCGGGCGCAAGACGAATCTGCGCGTACTTGTACCCTTCGCCGATTTCTCCAAGGATAGCGTCTGACGGAACACGCAGTTGGTCAAACCGAACCACGGCGTGCCCGCCCGTGAAACTTGAATCGATGGTATCGAGCGTCCGCTCGATCTTGATTGCATCGTCGGACATGTCGGCGAGGAACATGGTTGCCCGGCCATCGGCTTCCCCACCGACCACCTTGGCCATGATGATGGCAAATGCCGCTCCCTCGGCTCCCGTAATCAACCATTTCTCCCCATCGATCACCCATGTATTGCCGTCGAGTCGCGCTGTCGTAAGGAGTTGACTTGGATCAGAGCCCGCCCCCGGCGAAGGCTCCGTCATGCAGAAGCATGAGCGGCCAGCCCCGCTGGCGAGCGGCTTCAGGTAGCGTTCGCGCTGGTCAGGACGCGCGACGACATCAAGCAAGTGCATATTGCCTTCGTCCGGGGCCGCACAATGCAGAGCGACCGGTCCCAGCATGGAGTATCCCGCAGCTGAAAAAACCGCGACCTGGCCGAGGTGCGACAGGTCTTGGCCGCCATACTCCTTTGAAACATGCGGTGCGAATACGCCCGCCTTGCGTGCAAGATCATTCAGTTCGCGGCGCAGGTCGTCCGTCGGACCGTGCGACGTCCAGCGCTCATCCTTCTCGTAAGGAACGACAATATCGCGGACGAATTCCTTCACGCGGGACGCGAGTTCCAACACCTGCGCCGGAACGGAGAAATTCATATCAAGGTCTCGCGGATTCATCAGATTCCTTTCGTCGATCCAGAAGCGATGTCTTTGGCAAGGAGCAACAGTGCTTCACCAACATGAGCGAAGTCTGCATACCGCGCGTCATTGACAGCGCCATTCAGAAATTGCCGGTGCAATTGCAGGAAAACGACGCCCAGCTTGAAGAGAGCAAGAACGCGCATCGCGGGAAGGCCGTCGAGATCGATACCCGTCAGCGCGGCATAGCGCTTCGCCACGTCATCACGGCGCCAGAACCCCGGCAGCGACGTGGGCATCTGCTTGAGTTGCAACAGGGCGGCGGGATCGTCGGGCTCAACCCAGTAGCTCAGAAGCGTTGCGAGATCGAACAGCGGGTCCCCCCGTGTGCCCATGTCCCAGTCAACCAGCGCGACCGGTGCAAGCGTCGCCGGATCGAGGATCAAATTATCGAGCTTGAAGTCACAGTGAAGGATCGTCGGTGGCCGCTCGCGAAAGCGTTGCCGAGCGAGCCAGCCCGAGATGTCATCGACAAGCTTGCGCGCGCCGGTATCACCGACGACGAGCGCTCCCCTTTTCGACCACCCGGCAATCGCGCGAGCCACGAATCCTTGAGGGCGACCCAAACCATCCAGACCAACGGCTCGCGCATCGACAGCGTGCAACGCGGCCAGGGTCGACACGAGGGTTTCGCTTAAAATCGCAGAAGCGTTCGCGCAGGACTGGAGCAGCGACATATCGGCTCCGCGCACAACAAGGCCAGGCCGATATTCGATCAACTGGAACGGTACACCGATGACGCCTTTGTCACCGCAGTAGTGCAGACTTTTCGGAACAAACGACAACGCATGAGACAGGCACGATAGAATGCGATGCTCACGGGCCATGTCGTGGGCACCCGGAGGAAGTTCGCCATCGGGCGGACGACGAAAAACCGTCGGCTGACCGTTGATCGTGAGCAGGTAATTGCGATTTGCGAGACCACCGGCGAATTGGTGCGCCGATTCTGTCGGATCGAAGCTCATCCCCTGCGCGGAGAGATAGCGCGCCAGCGCCCCCCAATCGCTTGGAGCAGCGTCCGACGCTGCCAGGAGTTCCCGATTTGCGGTCGATTTCAGGACGCTCATCTGCAAATCGTCCGCGCGTTCGCTGCGCATGCGAAAGGCATCCTTGATATTATTGTCGTACAATAATATCTAAATCCGCCCTCAGCCTCCCTGTCAAGGCGCAAAAGTCGCAGGAACTACAGAAGCACCCTATTTATTGTCCGACAATTTTCGGTTGGGATGACCCACAGCGTTCCCGCGACACCCCTGAACTGACAGTCGCGACGCTTAGGCCCATAGGATTCCAACCGCGAGCTGAAACCCCTCAGGACCTGCCGTGCAACGAGCCCATCTAGCGCGCGGGCTCAAGAATCGAGACGTAGTTCGCGACCGCCGCGCCGCCCATATTAAAAATGCCCGCAAGCTGAGGATTCTTCAGCTGCATCCCCTCAGGTGCCTGGCCGGTGAGCTGCATCGCGCTCATCACGTGCATGGACACCCCGGTTGCACCGATCGGGTGCCCCTTTGCCTTCAGTCCACCGGACGGATTGATCGGCAGCTTGCCGCCAATTTGCGTCCAGCCTTCCTTGATCGCGCGCGCACCCTGCCCCTTCGGCGTCAACCCCATTGCTTCGTACTCGATCAGTTCGGCGATTGTGAAACAGTCGTGGGTTTCCACGAAGGATAGATCCGACAGTCCGACACCAGCGGACTGCAATGCGCGCGCCCAGACCACAGAGCAGCCTTCGAAATCAATGATGTTACGCTTCGACATCGGCAGAAAATCCTGTGCATGCGCTGTTGCCTTGAAGGACACCGCCTTGCGCATTGTCTTTGCAGTCTCTGCATCAGTCATCACCAGCGCCGCCGCGCCATCGGACACCAGCGAACAGTCCGTGCGCTTCAGCGGTCCGGCCACGAATGGGTTCTTCTCGCCTTCCGAACGGCAGTATTCGAAACCGAGATCCTTGCGCATCTGGGCATATGGATTGGCTACGCCGTTCTTGTGGTTTTTCGCGGCGATCATCGCCAACGCATCGGACTGATCGCCATAACGCTGGAAGTACTGCTCGGCGATCTTGCCAAATACGCCCGCAAATCCTCCAGCGATCTCACCGTCTTCGGGCAGGTACGACGCTCGCAGCAGATTGCGGCCGACCTCGAGACCTGGCGTTCGGCTCATCTGCTCAACGCCAACCACCAGAACAACACGGGCAGCGCCCGCCTGAATTGTCTTGATGGCCTGATGAACCGCCGCCGATCCGGTCGCGCAAGCATTTTCGACACGTGTGGCGGGCTTGAATCGTAACGCGGGGTCCGCCTGCAGCACCAGTGCAGCGGTAAAATCCTGCGGCGAGAATCCCGCGTTGAAATGCCCGAGTATGATTTCATCGACGTCACCAGGCGCGATGCCCGCATCGACCAACGCATCGGTCGAAACGCGAACAATCAGGCTTTCGATAGTTTCCGCGTCCATTTTCCCAAATGGCGTATGCGCCCAACCGACAATCGATGCCGTCATGATGATTCCCCTATTCCGAGCAACGAAACAACACGTCGAGATGCACACCTGCACCGGTCAGACGCTGAGCGCAGTCTACAAGGAAGTCATCGCGCGTCAAAGAAGCCCCACGACCAGCGTTCCCACCGGCGCTGCGCTCTCGGCGCTCGACGGGCAGCGATCAGGTTGGTAAGCCCCTCTCCGCAGGGAGACTTTGAGTCGAGACATGACCGTTGCAATCGAGATGGGACACACAACGGCAGGCGCCCCGGCGACTCTCGACCTTGAGGAACTGCTGGCGACTCGCCTGCTGGTGCAGGGAAATTCGGGCTCCGGAAAATCCCATCTGCTGCGCCGGCTGCTGGAACAGACTGCCCCTTGGGTGCAGCAGACCATCATCGACCCCGAAGGCGACTTCGTGACGCTGACCGACCGTTTCGGCCACCTCGTGATCGATGCCGAGGA
The DNA here is from genome assembly GCF_014203115.1 of Afipia massiliensis. Lineage (GTDB taxonomy): Bacteria > Pseudomonadota > Alphaproteobacteria > Rhizobiales > Xanthobacteraceae > Afipia > Afipia massiliensis. The sequence goes on from NZ_JACHIJ010000005.1 coordinate 450,840, forward strand.
CCATACCGAGCGTGGCCTGCAGGCCGCCGGCGAACGAGCGCGCATCCATCGCGTCTCCACGGTGCTCAATCTCGAGGGGCTCGACGCAGAGAATCAGATGCGGCGCGCCGCCGCCTTTCTCGGCGGGCTTTTCGAGGTCGCGCGCGACCACTGGTACCCGATGCTGGTGGTGGTGGATGAGGCGCAGCTCTTCGCGCCCGCAGTCGCCGGGGAGGTTTCGGACGAGGCGCGCAAACTCTCTCTCGGCGCCATGACGAACCTGATGTGCCGTGGCCGCAAACGCGGGCTTGCAGGCATCATCGCAACCCAGCGACTGGCGAAGCTCGCCAAGAACGTCGCTGCCGAGGCTTCCAATTTCCTCATGGGCCGAACCTTCCTGGATATCGACATGGCGCGCGCCGCCGACCTTCTGGGCATGGAGCGGCGACAGGCAGACGCCTTCCGGGATCTGGAGCGCGGGCAATTCATGGCGCTGGGCCCGGCCCTCTCCCGCCGCCCCTTGGGACTGCGCATCGGTCCAACGGATACCCAGCCGCGCAATGCGACTCCGCGACTCATGCCGCTGCCGGAAGCGACGCTGGAAGACGCGCGCGCCATTATTCTGGCAGCTCCGCCGCCTGAGAATATCCGGCCCCAGCGTCGCCCGTCCTCGCCAGACCTCCTCGGTCAGCTCATGGCGGCGAAGTCCGCGGCGCTGGAGATTCGTCCCGAAGCGGTGGAGCAGCCACTCAGCGCTGAAGAACTGGCGGAACGGCGAGAGCGCGTGGACAGTATTTTGCGCGCCGTGCTTGCGGAACCGGACGCAGGATTCCGTGCCATCGGCGTCCTCTATCAGGAATTCGTGGTCCGCTGCCGAATAGCGGGCCTCGGTTTGGCCGTGCCGGACCTGACTGACTTCCGCCGCATGCTGACGCACGCCCGCGCAGGGCTCGGCTCCGATATGGCGGAGGACGACGCGTGGCAGGATGTCTCCGTCCGCGCCTCCATTCTGCCTGAGGATATGCAGGGTGTCTTCATGATGATCGCCCGCGCCGCGAAGGAGGGTTGGCCCTGCCCGAACGATGCGGCGATTGCCCGCGCCTATGGCTCGCACTCGTTGCGCCGTGCACGGCGTCTGCTGACCTACATCGAGGAGCAGGGCCTCATCGTTTGCCAGCTTGACGGGGCTGGCCGACGGATCGTGACGCTTGTCGAACTGGCTTGGGCAACGGCACCGGGCGACCCCAATGCCGAGGAACTAGCGGCGGAGCAAGGCTGCAGCAACTCGTCTCTATGATGCGCCGGCCGAGCGGCGCACAGACACGCCGGCGCGTTTACCGATCTATCGAATTGCGCAGAAGCCTACCTGAAGACCTTGCTGATGGCGCGGACACCATCAGCACCAGGAAGATTTACCGGCCTTTAAAGCGGGGCTTGCGCCGCTCAAAGAATGCATCGACACCCTCTTTATGGTCTGCAGTCATGTTCGTGAGCGCGAACTGATCTGCATCCATATGACTGGCAAGATCATCCAAGGCATGAGCGAGACGGTTCACGGTCAGCTTGGTCATCATGACCGAAAGCGGCGGTTGCTCGGCAATTTTTGTTGCAAGTTCCATTGCGGCCGCGAAGGCGTCAGCCTCAACCACCTTTTCTACTAACCCCCATTCAAACGCTTGATCGGCAGAAATGCGATCGTTCGCGAGAATGACGGCCTGCTTGGTTCGAGCCGGTCCAATCAGATGCAGCATTCGCGGGATGCTTTGCCAGCTCATGCTCATGCCGAGTGCGACTTCGGGAACGCGCATGTGAGCGCCGCGAGCCATCACGCGGAAATCGAGTGCCACTGCAAGAGCGACGCCGCCGCCGATACAAAACCCTTCTATCGCACAAATCGTGATTTGTTCCATTTCCTGCCACGCGCGCGCAAGACGCGGACCCGACTTGAGTTGTCTCCGCCATGCGCCGATGTCCGTGGCGGGATCTCGTTCTCTGCCCTCTTTCAAATCGAACCCAGCAGAAAATGCCGTGTCCGTGCCAGTCAGGACAACAACCGACGTTTCGTGATCATCTTCGAAACTGCGCGCGGCCTCCGTAAGTTGCCGCATGGCGTCCCGCGAAAGCGCGTTGACTCCATCTTGACGGTCGAAACGGACGACTGCAACGCGTCCTTCGGGGCCAAGCCCCTTCTCAATCGATACAAAATTGTTCACTGAAGCTCCATTCCTTGACCGACCCCACCGAGTGGTCCGAATGGCATGTTAGTTTAGGGATTGTATTCTGACTATCTCCTTTGGTGCTGGCCAGACGAGCGTCTCGGGTGTTGCCAGTGGTCGACATCCCGGAGGTGTGTAGACGCATCGTGTTGCAGTGGCGGCGCCAGTTTTCGATCACAGTCTATGCCATCTTCAATGTGTAGAATATCTCGTCATTCAGCCAGCGCTATTCGAGCGGCCGACTGTGAAAAACCTTGTTGACGATCTGCCAGCGTCCGTCCGCTTTCAACAGGCTGAGATGATCGGTAAAAAACCGTCCGGGCACCGCGCAGGTCAGCGTGACATTCGCGCAGTTCGGGGCGCTTTCCTCTACGCGGACAATACGCTCCAACTCGCGGCCGAAATTCTGGCTCTTGGGTGAAGCGCGCCCCTCCACCAACTTGCACCAGTCTTCCAGCGGCAGGTCCGATACCTTGCCATCCGCAAGCGAGTGCAAATGGCTTACTTCATGGAAAGTCTGCCGGAGCTTTTTTGGTGTCGCCTTCGTACAGGCCGTCAAGATACGTCTGGACGGTCAACAGAACGTCCTGAATGTTGGATATGCCCATAATGTTTTCCTGCGGTAGCTGGCTTGTCTGGATTGAGGCGGGAGGCTGCCTGCAAAGAGCATGGCTGATCAAGCCTCCCGTTGCAATTTTCTTTGCTTACTTTTTCAGCAACGCGCAGGTGCTGCTGGAAAGGGGCATGAAGGCCTGATCGGCCGGAGTCGTACCGACGAGTTTGTACAGATCCCATGGTCCCTTCGATTCCGATGGCTTCTTGACCTCGAAGAGATAAGCCGGATGAATCTTGCGGCCATTAGGCTCGATCGCTCCTTCACCGAACAGCGGATCATTTGTCTTGAGCTCCTTCATCTTCGCGACAACCTTGACGCCGTCGTGCGGGTTAGCACCCAGCGCCTCGAGCGTTTTGAAGTAATGGATCAGTCCGCCGTACACGCCGGCGTGTGTCATGGTCGGGGGAGACTTGTTCTTCATGCGCTCAGCGAAACGCTTGGAGAACGCACGGGTCTTGTCGTTCAAGTCCCAATAGAAGGTCTCGGTAAGATTGAGTCCCTGCGCAGTCTCCAGCCCGATCGCCTTAACGTCGGTGATGAACAAAAGCATCGCCGCAAGTTTCTGTCCGCCTTTTGTAATCCCGAATTCGGCCGCCTGCTTGATTGCATTGGTCGTGTCACCGCCCGCGTTCGCAAGTCCAATGATCTTTGCTTTTGATGCTTGAGCCTGGAGCAGGAAGGACGAAAAATCGGATGTATTGAGCGGATGCTTGACGCCTCCCGCAACCTTGCCGCCCGATTTCTTGATGACGGACGAAGCATCGCGCTCCAGAGCCGCACCGAAAGCATAGTCTGCGGTCAAAAAGAACCAGCTATCGCTCCCGGCCTTGACCAGCGCCTGCCCCGTACTGTTGGCCAGCATATAGGTATCGTAGGTCCAGTGAACGGTGTTCGGAGAACACTGCGCATTCGTCAGGTCCGTACTTGCAGCACCCGAATTCAGATGAATGGCGTTTTTCTCCCGCACAAGATTGTTGACGGCGAGTGCAACGCTCGAATTATTGATATCCGCAATAACATCGACCTTGTCGACGTCGATCCAGCTTCGCGCGAGATTGACGCCGACATCCGGCTTGTTCTGATGATCGCCGGAAACAACGTCAATCTTCCAGCCTTTGGCGCGAAGCCCGGAATCCTCGGCCGCCATCTCGGCGGCGAGCGTCGAACCTGCACCACCCAGGTCCTGATAAAGTCCGGATTGATCGGTCAACACACCGACCTTGACGGTCTTGTCTTGCGCCGATGCGTGGAACGAACCGGCCAATGCGAAGGCTGTACTCGTGACGATTGTAGCGATGTGACGGACGATTAGCTTCATGTCATCCTCCTCCGGGTTACGATTTGTTTTGTTTTCCTCGGCGGCCGAGGCTTGCGATGAACTCGCCGTCTAGGTACGCACCATCCGCAACGTTGCGGCCCATAGCTCGCTGGATGGGTCGGCGAGACGGTCGATCATGTCGAAGTGATGCCCGCCGTTTTGCTTCACGATGGAGCAGTCGAGTCCGGCTCCGCGCCATGCGTGCGCGAAATCATCCTGCTGCCGGTGGAATTCGGCCGATTCCGCGCCGCCCACCGACAGGATCAGGGGTGCGGATGTCTTCGGCAAATGGAGGATCGGACTGTTGCGTTCGGCGGTCGTTTCGTCGAGGCCGATTTCCTTGTTGAGATAGCAAAGCCTGATGGCCTCAAGATCGTACAGGCCGCTGAGCGCGCAACCGCCTTTGACGGTGTCGGTCGGCAATCCAAATTCCCGCCAGTCGGTCATAAGAGCCATCACCGTCAGATGGCCGCCGGCCGAGCTTCCCGACACGTAGATCTTGTCAGATGCGTAGCCGTAGTTCGCACTGTTCTTGTGAAGAAACGCGATGGCCGTCCTGACGTCTGCAACAATGTCATCCATCGTCACATGGGGCGCGAGACGGTAATTGATAACGGCAAGATTGATGCCGTGCGCAACATAGGTCTCGGCTACGTAGCTGAATTCTGATTTGTCCTGCGCGCGCCAATAGCCGCCGTGAATGAACACGAGCAACGGTGCTCCTGGCTTCTCGGTCAGGAAAAGATCCAGTTTCTGCAGCGGCTGGGAACCGAACGGAACGTTGATTTTGGCGCGGCTCGCCAAAGCATGACGTACTCGCTCGCTCTCCGCCCCCCACCTGCGCGAAATTTCAGGATGATCGGGAATCTGGGCGCGAATGTTGTATTGGGCGTCCAAACTTGCCTGATCAAGTCCTCGATAGACCTGTGTCTTTGCGTCCATGTCATTCCTCATTTTGGGTGGCGTTTACGACGGGTGAGTTCTGCTCGGCGCCTGCTGCACGCCGGTCTTGGAACGAGAAGCGTTCCATCAATTGGCTGACCAGACGCTGCGAAAGGCTGCCGTCCTGCAAAGCGCGATAAACCCTGCGGCGATCATCAGGTCCGTTCTGCTGGGCGAGCCTGAGCTGAGTCTGGATATCCGTGATGTCGACGTGAAAGCCGACAATCCCGGGGAGCAACTGATCGATGTAGGGAGCGACGCTTTCCGGCGTCCAGGCCGATGACGGCGGGTCCATGTCCTTCGACAAGCGAACGACCATGTCGCGCATGGCACCGGAATCGAGAACCAGTCTCGACGTTCCGCGAACGTGCACGCTGACGTAGAGCCAGGTCGGTGCACGCGGATGCGTGCCATACCAGCTCGGCGAGACGTAAGTATGCGGGCCCAGAAAGGTTACGAGCACCTCGCGCCCGCCATCGAGACTTTTCCATTGCGGATTCGCACGCGCGCAATGTCCGACCAGACGGCCGAGCTGGCCTTCCTCGCGATCGATCATGAAAGGCAGGTGGCTCGCTTCAATACTTTCCGCAGCGGAGATAATGGAGCCGAGCCTGATTTCCTCGATCAGCGCGTAGGCTGTCTCGCGATCTGCATTCCGAAAGGGCGCCGGGATGTACATGCCGTTCACCTGGCCTCAGGTCAGAGCTTGAATTCCGAGGAGGCTAGGCGTGGTTGCGGCGGCCTGCTATCTTGAGAGGGTCAAAGAATCTATGGATCGGGCCAATGGCGAGAAGCCGAAGAGCGGTCGATTATCAGGATGTGCCTCGTCCCGTAGCCGCCATGGCGGACGAGTATCCTGCGGGTCATGCGACCGTTCTCCATTCGCACCGCAGGTCGCAACTTTTCTACGGCTCATCCGGCGTGGCGCGTGTCGCGACCAGGGACGGAACGTGGGTTGCGCCTCCGCTCCGCGCGATCTGGGTGCCGGGCGGAATTGAACACCAGGTGGTTTGTCGCGGCCCGGTTTCGTTTCGCACGCTTTACATCGAGCCCGATGCAAGCCCGCAGTTGCCAAAGGCATGCCGCGTCATGGAGGTGTCCGACCTTCTGCGATCGCTTATCATCGAGTCAGTCGAAGTCCCGCTGGATTACGACGTCACCGGGCGTGACGGCTGCCTGATGCAGCTCATCCTGCATGAAATCGGAATAGCGCCTGTAAGCCCGCTATACATACGGATGCCGCAGTCTCGGCCCTTGCGACGGATGTGCGAGGCAATTCTCCGCGATCCGTCAACGCGAGCGGACCTCGACGACTGGGCAGCGAAGACAGGCATGAGCCGCAGGACCCTGACACGTCACTTTCGGCTGGAAACAGGCATCAGCATCGCGACCTGGATCAAGCAGGCGCGACTGGTGGAGGCCATGTCGCTCATGGCAGAAGGCGCTTCAGTCACAACTGTCGCCTTCGAAGTTGGCTATGAAAGTTCAAGCGCGTTCGGAGCGATGTTCCGCAAAACGTTCGGATGCTCGCCCACGAGGTATTAGCTCGTGCGCCTTGAAGATTGCTCGATCGGAATGTCGCGCTACAGATCAAAACTTCACAGTCGCGCCAAGCCGCATCATTCTCCCCGGCGCCGGAACGAGCGCGGTCGCGATGGCGTCAAGATAATAGCGATCGAAAACGTTCTCGATGCTGAGATTGAACGACACCATGTCGTCAACCTTGTAGCTCGCGAACAGATCGTACACCTGGTAGGGATTCCAATCGGAATCCACCGTGCTGCTTGACCGGTCTTTCCGCCCCACTGCACGTGGGCCGGCGAATGTCATGCGTCCACCGACAACCAGCTTCTGATCCAGCCAGCGCGTTCCGACCGTGAGCGCGCCGGCGTATTTCGGCGGAATGTAATTGGAGAAGTAGTCCGCGCCGCTGGTAAAATTGGCGCACGGAACGTTTCTGAAATTACTTTTCGGATTACAGAAATCCACGTTGGTGTAATAGTTGTAGTTACCTTCGATGAAGACTCCGCCTGCATCATATGCTCCGGACAGTTCAATTCCGTCAAAATGAGCTGACGGGATGTTGCCGAATACACGCTCCGTGGTGGGAAGGCCGATTAAAGAGCCGTACTCCCGCATGATGTAATCTTCGTAATTGTTGTCAAAGAATGCCAGCTTGGCGCGGAACTTGTCGCCACTCCGGAATATCCCGTCGCGCATGAAATTGACGCCGTACTCATAGTTCTTGGAAGTTTCGGGACGCAGGCGCGGATTCGGGACCAGAAGGAAGGGCATGTTGAGAAGCGTCTCGCGCACGCTCGGCGGCCGCCAACCTTCCGTATAGGTGGCGAACAGCTGAACCCCATCCCAAGGCTTGACCGTGACACCGACGCGCGGATTCAACCGGCTGTCTTCGAGACCCTTGAGGGGATTCACGACACTGTCGTCCTGCGACTTGTAGGTTTCGTAGCGTAATCCGCCTGACAGCGTGAGCCATGATGTCAGATCCAGAGCGCTCTGGAGAAAAACGCTCCCGATCGTACGCGTGCCCATGAAATTGGAAAAACCGATGGTGCCGGGCAACCCGCGCTGATCGACCGACTCGGTCGAATACTGCCCGCCATATTTCAACGTCAGCGCACCAACAGCGGTATCAAAGCCTGAAGTGTTCCACACTTCGCCGCCCTTGGTCACCACGTCCGACAAACTGCCGAATGCCACCCACTTGTCCGTGACATCGCTCATCCACGTACTGGCGTGAAAATCGACAAGCGGATTGTCCGTCGGTTTCCAGTTATACTTCGCAGTGTAGGTGGACGCCGTGACTTCGCTCAATCCAAACTGCTGAATCCAGCCGAACCTGCTGAACGGATTGTTCGCATCGGGATACTCCTCGCCGAACTTGCTTCTGTAGTTCACATATCCGAGTTCGACCGAGTGCCCGTCACCGAAACGCACCTTGCCCTTGAGCAACGCCGAATTGGTGTCCTGCGACGTGTTGAGCACCTCGCCGCCCGGCTTATAGCGCGACATCGGATGCATGGTTGCCCGGCCTTCGTTTGGATTCTTCAGAGCCACCATGCTGTCGCCGTTGTTGCCGGCGAAGTAGTTTCCGTTGCTGCGATGGGCAAACGCTGCAACAAGGTCGACATGCTCGGTTGCAACCGCCGCCGCCACGCTGCCCATCCGGTTCTCGGTGCTCATCAGCTCGTTGCCGCCGAATCTCTGCACCATCGTATCTACTGCCGGAGGAGCAATGGTGTTGCCTCCGAACGAGCCACGCAGCCGCGCTCCGAATGTTTTTCCGTTTTCGACAAGATCGTTCGCGTTGAGCGTACGCATGTTGACCACGCCGCCCATCGCACCGGCGCCGTAAGGACCGCCGCTTGGACCCTTCTCGATATCGATGCCGCCGATGAACTCCGAATCGACGAAGGTGCGATTGGAATGCCCCTTGTAACCTCGATAGGTTGAGCTCGTCTGTTGCGCACCGTCCACCAGGGTAGCAATGCGGTTCATGCCTTGCAGGCCGCGGATATTGAGATCGAGTGATTGACCGTTGCGGCTACCTGCAGAGATCACACCTGGCGTGTTGCGGAACATGTCGCCGACGGAGGTTGGCGGCAGGCGCTGAATTTGCTCCTGAGAGATATGTCCCGACGACCCCGGCGTCTGATAAGGCGCATCGGTCGATGAAACACCACCAGATACATCGACCGGGTCGAGCAGGGTCGCGCCGTTAGCCGCAGCACCAACCGAACTGCTATCGGGCCCGGAAATTGCAACGGTGCCCGAATTCGGGAAACTATAGGATAGTCCCGAGCCTTTCAGAATTTGCGCCAGCGCCTGCTCGCGCGTCGCAGAACCGGAAAATCCCGGCGATACTTTGCCGGATGCGATGGAAGCCAGATACGTGACCTGAAGTCCCGTTTGGCGGCCGAATGCGATCAGCGCTCCATTCAGCGAACCTGGAGGAATGGAATAGGCAGTCGTCTTCGGGGCAGCCTGCGCGAGCACCCTATGAGCCGAGGCAACGACACCGAAACTGATGGCTGTTGTCATCAGCAGCGCCGTGATCAACGCATTCTGCCTTTTAGTTCTGACCGGATACGTCCCCAACGCCTGCATAACAAAGCCGCCCCTATCGATCGCATCGGAGGGCGGCCGCGCCTTCATGTCATTCGTGTTGCCCTGTTCCTGATACAAACGGGGCTTCGACTTTTTCTCTGCTTTAGATGTCTTTTAAACTGGAGAGATCACCGTCAGAAACGACGAGACGCGGCGAACATGGCCACCGACCGGATGGACGACGGCTTCAAGCGCGCGGAGCGGATCATTGAGATCGAAAAGTCCGCTAACTTTCTGCGAACCGACGAAAGGATCAGCCACCACAATGCGGCCAGGAACCCAACGGCCGATCCGGGCAACGAGAGCGGAGATGGGCTCACGCTCCGCCACGATAAGTTTGTCGCGCCAAGCGGCGATCTGGCCCGCTTCTCGCTTGCCGCGATCTACGCTTCGCGAAGACTGATTGAATGCCATCCAGTCGCCCGCCCCGAGCCCTCTGCTTAAAGGAAGCGCTGAACCGGAAGCGCGCGCTTCGACAAGCCCGTGATCGACAGACACCATGAATATGCCGGCGTCATTGGAAATGTCGAAGGCGGTGCCCAGCGCCGTCGCGGTCAGTTCACCCGCCTGCACCATAAAGGGCCGCTGAGCATCTTTCTCGACCTCAAAGTATGCCATCCCCTTCAACAACCCGACCTGGCGTCGGTTCGACCCGTAGCCGAGTGCGATGGCGCTGTCGGGACCGAGCGTGGCGACACTTCCATCGGGAAGGTTCACGCGGCGAATTTCGCTCTTGTCCGTGATGTGATCTGCCCGAGCGAGGATGATGGCGTCCGGTATGACAAGTGAACCAGCAACTGCTGCGCCAAGGCCGACCGCACCACCGATCATCAGGTTTCTGCGGGTGAGCCCCAAATTCTTGCGACGTTCGGCCCTCTGGCGATCCGTGAGAATCTTGCCGGTCATCCCCCGGGCATCGGAAACCCGGGCCCACATCTTTTCATGGTCAGGTCCGCGCGCGCGCCACGCCCGTATCATCTCCAGTGCGACCGGATTTCCGGGATCGTTTTGCAAGCGAATGACGAGATCAATGGCCTCATCAAGCAGCCGATCAAAATTCGGCGCAGCATCGTTCATTCATTTCCGTCCGATAGGGCGCGACCAGAACGGTCAGAAAATCTCACCTACCATCTATTACAAATGAGTGGCGGTGATTTTCTCTCTTTGGAATAAATACAGTTCAGATTCCGCCGGTGCGGGTCACAATATGTCGGTACGCCTCACGGATCAAAGCCCAGGTGCGCGTGGTCGAGAGGTCGAGTTCCTGCGCCACGTCGCTGATTGTGCGATCCGCAAGACGGTGCAACTCGAAAGCAACCCGCGTGCGCTCGGGAAGTTCACCCAAGGCGGCCTCCGTCAGCTTCAAACGCTGGCGATCGTAGACAACCGTTTCCGCCGAGGGTGCTGGATCGGCATACTGGGCGACCGCATCGTCACTGAGATCGACAGTGCTGGCCAGGCGCTCGCGCCGGGCATGGTTGATGCTAAGATTACGGGAGACCTGATACAAATAGGCTTTTGGATTATGATCGGCCGTGCCCTCATCCGGAACGGCAGTGAGAATCCGAAGGAATGTGTCCTGCGTCAGGTCAGCTGCCGTCTCCGGGCTGTGACCACGGCGACGCAGAAAACGATCAATCTCCCGGGCATGTTTGATAAAAAGACTCTGGAGATCCCACATCAGCAAAATCCCTGAGCGGCAGCGGTGGTGACTTGATCACCTTCGTCACCATTTTCGCTCACCAGAAGAAGGATCGGCCGTAAGCTTTTGAACACAGTTCGCGGTGTCATGAACGAGCACTACCGAGATGGAATTTGACGCCGGCACACGTCAATCTCCGGCAGCTGTCGATCAGCTACCCATAAGGGTCCCAGAATTTGCCTGCAATGCCAGGGATTTAGATTGCCTCCAAAGACATTGAACGAAGCCCTCGCCTACATCGTGCAAAGCACGCGAGCCCTACCACGTTCGACTCGGCGAAACAGCAGCGCGCACGGCTATGACCGACGACCTCTGGTCGTCATGTCAGCGGCAGCGCACATCACAGAATTTGGTATTCAAGCCTCGCCGATTTCACGCCCCGGATCGATCCCTACTCCGTAGTAATCGGCTTGGCCCGCCGATCTGAATTTCTGAGTAAGCTCGCCTGCCCGCCGGAAGGCCTTTGTCGTATCGCTCGCCGTGAGCGCCACGGTCGTGGTGATGTCCGTAAGGCTTCCGCCGGCCGCGGCGGCAAGCACCGCTGAAATCATTGTGGGCTCATCCGGTGCTTCCGCTATGATCAGCCAATCGTAGGGTCCCAAAGTCAGATACCAACTGATCAGTCGAGCACCGGCGGCAGTGAACAACTCCGCGACCGCCTCGGAACGGTCCTCCGGACTCGCGGACATCCCCTTGATGGCCGCGGCAGTGTAACGACCTTGAGAAATGTATATCGTCATGCTGGCCTCCTCTGCAGTCGCTAGTTCTATCTAGCTGAGGGCAGCATACTACTCCCAACCGATGTTCGCCGGATATCCGTTGGCTCCCAGTTCGCTGGTGGAGCGAGCCTCCGTACCGATGTGCGCGGATTGAACCGAAAGCCGAATCACTCGCGGCGCCAGGCGCTCTGGAAGAGCGCCCACCCACCTCGATGCTCACGGCTTTACATACGACCATCCACGCTCCTGCAGCTCCATGACGCGCACAACGCCGGATTTCACAACTTTCGCTTCTGAAACGAGAGCAATCTCCTTATTCTCGGCCTTGCTCATATTCTCCTGGGTATTGCCGCAGGCCTTGAAGGAGATAGCTGGCGTACTCGCCGTGATCGCCGTGATCCGCGCCTTGACCGGCGAGGTGTCGTCGCGCAGCATATGCAGGCCGGGACCGAAAGTGACAATCTCGATCGTCACTTTCTCGCCGAGGTCCTTGTAGTATTGCGCGACGTTCGTTGCATTGTTGAGCGCCAGATTCATCATCGCAGGTTCGTTCGTATTCACCTGCAAGACAAGATTGTGCTGCTTCTTCTCGGTAGCAGGCCGCTTCGACGACTGCGCTGTCGTCGGCTTCTTTGCTATGGTCTGCTTCTTTTCCTGTGCCGTCGCGGAAGGTGCGACGATGAGCAGCGCGACGAGGGCCCCCAACGCAGCCCTGGCAAATCTTCCAAATTCCATCATCGCGCATCTCCCGTGTTAGCTCGAGGATCATTAGTTGCGTGGCTTGGCAACGGCGTGAGGCCACTTGCACGCTGCGGCGACCTTGTCTCGGACCGTCTTCAGTCCGCCGAAGGAAAAATACCCGTCTTGGGCGGCACCATCCCGGGCGGAGAGACGGACGGTAATGCCCCCTTCTTCGGGGAGCGACAGCAACAATTGCACGACGTCGCCCCGGAATGCAGCGCCCGCTCCAAATGCTGGCGAACGTGCTGCGGATTGCACCGGCCGATCGTCATTAATGCGATAGGATATCGTGTAGTCCTCGCCAGTGCGCGAGACCGCTGGCCCTGTGATCACCAGTTCAGTGCGGCCGCTGCGGCAGTGAATCGAGAGGTCCATCGATGAGCTGTTGGGGCCACCGCGGAAGGAACTGGTGGCGGTGACAATCGGCGTATAGTCGATGGGCGAAGTGGTCTCGCTGACAATCCAGTTGTTGCTGCCCTCCGGGGCCGAACGAGGCCGGCGACGCGATGTCACGCGACAGCCTGTCCAGACATTCCAGCCGCTCCACACGCTCCATCAGAGAGCAGGCGCGAAGATGGACCATCGGATCGCTCGCGCTTTGCACAAAAGCGATTCCGGTTCACCATTCCCTCATTGCCGCAACGCGTTGAATCGGTCCTTCGCTTCCTGAATGCCGCCGGCATAAGCATTTGCATAAAGCTCGCGCGCTTTCGTCGTATCGCCGCGCGTTCCATATGTCCCCAGGTGGAGAGAATGACGGGGTCATAAGTCTCCGCGAGCGTGAAGCTCGCCTGTGCACTGCCCGTCTCGGCAGCGCGCTCAAGCACGATCCGCGCCGCGCCAATATCCCCTGGCGGAGCAGCGCGCTGGCGCGCGCAATCAACCGTGCAGCTTCCGGACTGTTTTGCGCCTCCGCAGCAAATATGCGGCGATGCCGCAGCCATCTGGGCAACCGGGCTGCTCGCCGCGGTCTGGAGCGCTATGGGCGGATCGGCCGTTCGGTGGGCCAGATCCCGCTCCAGCGCTTCGGCCCTGTCGCGTTCCTGCTGCAACGAGCGTCGCAATTCCGCCGTGGCGCTTTCCGCCGCTTGCTTGAGCTGTGCCGCTTCGTCAGCAGTCTTGTTTGACATCGCCACGTGCGTGTCGATCTCGCGGCGCGCTTCCCTGAGTTCGTTTGCGAGTTCGCGTAACTGGAGATTGCGTGCATTGACAGAGCGCCGCGTCTCAGCAAGCTCATTTGCCAAGGTCTCCGTGCGGCGTCGCTCCTGCTCCAACGACTGCGCTTCGAGCGCCGACGCCTCCGCTGCCGGCTTGACCTCAATGCACAAACTCTATTCGACTTGCAGCCGACCCAAGATAATCCTTTTGGCTACGGGTCAGAGCGCCCAATGTCCCAGAGTTCCCGCGATCAGTTTTCAGTTCGACTAGATTCTCTGTTGGCATACCGCCCAGGAAAACGAGCACCGCTCAACAACTCGCCGGCACGATTGAGGCAAGCATCCAGCGATCCGCCTGCATTGCCATCGTGAATAGACGGTATAGGTTGAACTCACTGACGGGATCTGATGCCGGGAATGTATCCGTTCGCCCAGCATCGCGGCTCATGCGGCCGCACAGTCCTTACGGAGGTCAGCGTGCGAACACTGCTTGCGGGAGCGATGACGTTCGCATTGTCCAGCACGCCGCTCCATGCCCTGCCACCGGACAACGCCGATCCGTCATTGGCCCCTTGGTTCAAGAGTTTGAAACAGCCGGGAACGGGCGCGGAATGTTGCTCAATCGCTGATTGCCGCACCGCTGAGGTGCGGCGGGATAGCCAAGGTTATGAGGTCAAGATTGACCAGAAGTGGCATGTCTCAACGATCTTCTGGCTCCGAGTCCCGGCAGAGAGAATACTCGATGAGCACAGCAACCCGACCGGGGGTGCGGTTTTGTGCTACACGCCCGAGGCGGGCATCCTCTGCTTCGTCCCGCCTCCCGAAAGCTAAGATTCGAACGGCCGAAAGCGCTAGCTGACAAAAATCACCCGGGTTTCCAGGGAAACCCGGCGATACAGATCTTCGACATCTTCGTTCACCAATCGGATGCATCCGGAAGCCACGAGGTGACCGATGGTTTTCGGCGAGTTCGTCCCGTGAATAAGCAGATCGGGCCTGTCCATCACCAGCGCACGAGCGCCAAAGGGATTTCCAGGACCGCCGGCCAGCGGACGAAATGCCGCCGTCTCTTTCGCGGTCTCGGCGCTCGCGGGCTTCCACTCAGGCCACTCGAGTTTGTTAGTGACACGATAGAGCGTTCCCGATTTCAGGCATTCCCGGGCAATTCCGATCCCGTAACGGCGCGCGGAATTGTTGGAATCGATCAGATAGAGAAAGCGGTTTTCCCGGTCGACCACGATAGATCCAGGAATGACGGTGGTTCGATAAAACACGACCTGACGCTGGAGCGCGAATGGCAGGCCCTCAGCCGATGAACCGCCATCGACCCCGGGCTTCAGGTCCGGCATGACGATATCTTCGCGGCCGCGCGAAGCAGTCGCGCTGCCGCGCTTGCCGGCCAGATACTGATAAAGAAAGACCGACAGACCGATCACAGCGACGATCGCGCATGCAATCACCGCAACGCGCTTCCAATCAATGCCGGGTGACAGCAGTTCTTCGGCTGCCGTCGACTTGTCCTGGTTCAACTCTTCGGAAGCGAGATCGCTCTCTATTCGCTGGATGGCAGCTTCGAGTGCAGAGACATGCAGCGCGGCGGCCTCTCGCGCCAGGTTGGACCTGGCAATCAGGCCGCGCGCGTCCCTGTAAATCTTGTCGCGTTCGGCTGCGCCCTTGCCGGCAACGGCCGTCGTCAACAGCGAGAAATAATCCACATTCATGACTTGCCCCAAGAACTGCCCCAAGAACTGCCCCAAGAACTGCTCCAAGAACTGCCCGATAAGGAATTACCTGATGGGAGGCGCGTACTGGATTCCGCCGCGCGTCCAAAGCGCATTCAATCCGCGAGGAATGCTCAAGCTCGACTGTGTCCCAACATTTCTCTCATAGATCTCGCCATAGTTGCCGACGGCGCGGACAACCCGGACGGCCCAATCCTTGGTGAGACCCAATTGCGCGCCGAATTCGCCCTCGATGCCGACAAGGCGGCGGACATCCGGATCGGACGATTTCAGCGCCTCATCGACCGATTTCGATTTGACCCCTAACTCCTCGGCATTGATCAGTGAAAAAAGCGTCCACTTGATCAGGTTGAACCAGCGTTCATCGCCCTGACGCACCGCCGGTCCGAGCGGCTCCTTCGAAATCACTTCTGGCAGGATAATGTGACTGTCGGGCGCGGACAGCTTGAGACGCTGCGCATAGAGCTGTGAAACGTCGCTTGTCAGGACATCGCACTTGCGATCGTCATAGGCTTTCAACGCTTCGTCCGACGTGGGAAGCGCCAGTATCTTGAGCTCCATCGTATTGGCGCGGAAGTAGTCCGCCAGATTGAGCTCCGTCGTCGTACCGCTCAGGGTGCAAACGGTCTTTCCGCCGAGATCCAGTGCGGTGTCGATCTTGGCAGCCCTGCGCAGCAAAAATCCCTGGCCGTCATAATACGCAACAGCGGCAAACATCACGCCCAGCGAACCTTCACGCGACATCGTCCAGGTCGTGCCGCGCGACAACACGTCGATCTCCTTCGACTGCAGCGCGGCAAAACGCGACGCTGTGTCGAGCGGCACAAACGTCACCTTCGCAGGATCGTCAAAAATGGCGGCAGCCACGGCGCGGCAAAAGTCGACGTCAAAGCCGGACCAAGCGTTCTTGTCGTCCCTGCTCGAAAAGCCCAGCAGACCCTGACTGACGCCGCAATTGAGCGTTCCGCGATCCTTGACAGCGTTCAATGTCTGAGCGCTGGCGGACCCGGGCGACACAAATGATACGGCAAGCAAAGCCAGGCTCAGGGCGCCGGAGCGTAACCTGTAACAAGTAAGCATTTGGGTCTCTCGATCAATTGCGATGCCCACTGGGGCCAAACTTGAAACGAATTTGAACAATCATGTAGAGTTGCGAAAGGCTACCAGAACGTACTTAGCAAGTGAAGTCTGGCCGGTACACTCCCTGCGTCCGCTTCCACCCTGGCGTGACAAATACCTCGAATACGGATTCAGTTGAAAACAGCGGAAGGAATCCATGAGTTCGCTGCGCAGGTTTTTGTCCACGTCGCTCGGCTGGCTAATAGCCGGGCTTTGGTTTCTTTGCCGGGTCCTGCTCATCGCGTGGGCAGCCCTGGCAATCTACTATTCGAACCTGCCATGGACCGCGGCGCGCCTTGCGCTGGCAGTGGCCTTTGCGGCCTTCGCGATCTGGGCCCTCTGGTTCTCACGTCAACGGCGGATGCCCGCGGTCTTCGGCTTGTTGTTTCTTGGCGTTGTTGCGTGGTGGATTTCGATTCCTCCCTCGCACGATCGCGAGTGGCGGCCGGAAGTCGCGGTGATGCCACGGGCGATCATCGACGGCGACCGCGTGCGCATCACCGGCGTGCGCAACTTCGACTACCGTACCCGGAACGACTTCACCGTACGCTGGGAGGAGCGCGAGGTATCGCTGTCGCACCTGACCGCGCTTGATTTCTACGTCTCATATTTTACCGAGGGGCCGGTCGGGCACACGTTCGTAAGTTTCATCTTCGACAACGCCCCGCCGCTGACGATCTCGATCGAGACACGACCAGAGATCGGCGAGGGCTTTGCGCCGGTCGCTTCACTGTTCAAGCAATTCGAGTTGATCTACGTGGTGGGCGACGAGGGCGACCTCGTCGGCGTACGCACCAACCACCGGCGCGAGCCAACATACCTCTATCGCCTCAACGCCTCCGCCGACGATGCACGCCGGCTGCTGCTGGTTTACCTGACGCGGATCAACGAACTCGCCGACCGGCCGGAGTTCTATCACCTGCTGACCAACAGTTGCACGATCAACATCGTGCGCTATGCGAATGCCGCCGGACGAGCCGGCCGGTTCGACATCCGCCATCTGCTTAACGGCCTGATCGACAGCTACCTCTATCACTCGGGCCGGGTGGACACGACGCTTCCGTTTGACGAACTGCGTCGGCGCTCCCTGATCAACGAAGCCGCGCGGGCCGCCGATGGCGCATCCGATTTTTCGGAGCGCATTCGCGCATCTTTGCCGACAATGTCTCCCTGAGACGCTCCGCCCCCGCAGCTTTCCCGCAGCAGCGTCAGTGCGACGTGGAGCTAAATGATTCTGATCCTCAATGAGCGGGCAGCGCTCCTTTGACGTGATCCTCACTCAGTGCCGGATCGACCGCCGGAACCCGAGAGAATTGTCTGGCCGCAGACCAATTGATGGCACAAAATGCACATTCCAAACCAACATTTCAAACGGACCACGGGGGTGGTCTACGCTGTTGCCAATGTCCGATGTCTTGCTAGTCTTGGATGTTGAAGTGCTGGTAACTCGCTGCATGCCGAGTATGGGCGCTTCTCAAGAGCGATGGAAAGGCGCGCATATGAATAAATTTCTAGCGTTTGTCCTTGTGGCCGCTGCCCTGCTCTTCGCAGAATTGACGCCACGGCTGGTTTCCAGCGCTACTGCGCAAAGCGTCACCATCGACCGCGATGGTGTGCGCATCGATCGAAGATCGCATCGCGTGGGCCGTTCGGAGGCGATTAGAATAGCCCAACGAAACGGAGTATCTCGCGTCAGACATGCCGACATGCGGGGCCGTTATTGGGTCGTCACCGGTGAAAGTCGCCGCCGGCGCGACATTCTGCGACTGACGATCGATGCACGAACCGGACGTGTCATCGGGCGCCGTTATATCCATCGGTAATGAACATTGCCGCGGCTCTTTCTTGAACAAGGAATGAAAAATGCGACGAGGGATATTGATTCTGTTTTGTCTTTCGCTGGTCATGGGCGCGTCACACGCCAATGCACAAGAGTCCCGCGCCCAGGCCGGTGAACTCGTATGTAGAGGTGGGCCAAGCGTAGGACTGATCGTCGGTTCGAGCCAAAGGCTCAGCTGCACTTTTCGTTCTTTTGAGACTGGCCGGCGATACACTTATTCCGGCACCATGAGGCGTGTTGGTCTCGACATTGGTGTAACAAGCGGATCCAGATTGCTATGGGTGGTTTTTTCCGCGCGATCGTCACGTGTTAAGCGCAGCACTCTCGCCGGGACCTACGTTGGAGCGAGTGGGGACGCCTCTTTTGGCTTTGGCGCAGGTGCGAATGTTCTGGTTGGCGGATTTAACCGCTCGATTTCGCTCCAGCCGCTCTCAATTCAGGGCCAGACTGGCGTGAACCTCGCGGTTGGTGTCTCGCGACTGACCTTGCGTTAGCGCGCCCACAAACTCCTGCCTGAGAGCGCATGGCGGCATCTTGTAATGCGCTTGGGCTTCAAGCGCCGTCCCGAAGGACGGCGCTTCGTCGCATTATCGTTGAGCTAGGAGCGGACATCCACCTTCGCTCAGCGGGCGGAAGGCTTCATCAGCCGGTATCGTTGAAACGATATCATAGTAGTCCCACCGCTGTTTGGACTCGGCCGGCTTCTTCACCCGCGCGATATACATGTCATGAAGAAACTGGCCGTCGGCCCTGACCTTTCCATTCGGCGCGAATGCATCCGAAACGGGCAGTTCACGCATCTTGTCGGCCACCTTCAGGGCGTCGTCGGTCTTTGCCGCTCGCACAGCATGCAAGTAGTGCCGGACCGCGGAATATATCCCGGCCTGCGTCATCGTCGGCATGCGGCCCTGACGTGCGAAGTACTTCTTTGACCAGGTCCGCGAAGCCTCATCGCGATCCCAGTAGAAAGCCGTGACGAACTGCAGGCCTTGTGCAGCGGCAAGCCCGATGGAGTCGATGTCAGTGAGGAACACTGTGGGAGCGACAAGCGTCTGCTTGCTGGTGATACCGAACTCGCTGGCCTGTTTGACGGCCGTCGTCATGTCCGCGCCGGCATTGGCGAGCGCAACGACCTTGGCGTTTGATGCTTGCGCCTGCAGCAGGACCGAACTGAAATCCGCCGTGTTGAGCGGGTGTCGCACCTCGCCGACGACCTTGCCGCCGGCCTTTTCGATGGCGCGGCGCATATCGTTCGAAAACGCATGACCGAAGGAATAGTCCACGGTTATGAGAAACCAGCTATCGAGCTTTTGCTTGGTCAGCGCGCTCGCGAGCCCATATCCATTGGTATAACTGGAATAGACCCACTGGAACGAGGTTCGGGTGCAGGCCTTTCCTGTGAAATCGGAAGAGGCCGATGCATTCAGCACGATCCTCTGGCGTTCGTTTGCCAGTGTCGTTACCGCGAATCCAACTCCAGAGTTGGAAATGTCCGCGACGACATCGACTTTCTCGACATCGAACCAGCGCCGGACAATGCCTAAACCGATGTCCGGCTTGTTTTGATGATCCGCCGAGATAATCTCGATCGGCACGCCGTCGATAGCATTGCCGAATTCCTCAGCAGCCATTTTCGCTGCGACGACGGAGCCTTCGCCCCCGAGATCCGCGTAAGCGCCCGATCGATCATTCAGAATGCCGATCTTGATGACGTTGTCCGATTTCCCGCTGTCGGCAGCGACGCTTTGCGAAACCGCCGTGCCGGCGATTGTGCACAATAGAACCCCTAACTTCACGATCTTCATGGCGACCCTCCTGTTTGTGAGTGATTGCTTGGTACGCAATCTTCTTGGCGGCACTCGCTGATTCCGGATATAAACCATCGTAATTCGCCAATTTAATTGCTTATAAAGCAATTTTAATTGACAAGGAAGCAAATTCAGAGAAAGGTGCCGGAGATGAAAATGCAGGACGATGCGCTGGTTGCTTTGGGAGCGCGAATTCGTTCGCTACGCGAGGGGCGTGGGATGAAACTGAAGGACTTGGCCGATGGCGCGGGGCTTTCAGATGCGTTCGTGTCACGCCTTGAGCGCGGGCAGGTTTCCAGTTCGGTGGCCAATCTGATCCAGATCGCACATACGCTCGATGTCGGCGTCGCAGAACTTTTTGTCGGAGCTCCGGATCAGCTGCGAAGCAGCGTGACTGTGCATCGGGTCAAGGATGCCGGGGAAGCTCAGAACATTCCAAGCACCGGCTATCGCTGGCGGCTATTTGCCGGCGGCATGCCGAACGACGATCTCGAAGTGTTTCATCTGGTGTTTCCACGCAAGAACCGGATGGACCTGATGGTGTCGCATCCCGGTCAGGAATATTGCTACGTGATAAGCGGACTGATCCGCTTCCATGTCGGAGCCGAGAGCTTTGACCTCTCCCCCGGTGAAGGCATTTTCCTGAATTCTGAACTGCCGCACCGCGCCGATAACGTCGGAGATGACGAGGCGCGCATCTTGATGGTGGTCGCAAAGTCTCCCTCGAAGACTGAACACTTCGATTGGTGGAGAGTACCAACCGCGTCGCCTGCGATGCGGACAACCAAGACCAAATCAAACTAGGAGAACCAAGGTATGCAGACGGCTCCGATCACACCAAGCGGCAAGCACTTGCCGTATGAAGTGAAGCATATGGACGATATCGAATGGGAGACCATTCGCTGGCCGGGAGAAACCGGCAAGATGTTGTTTCATCCCCGTCCTGAGCGCCCGACCGAACCCAATGCCGGGATTCTGCGGCTCGCACCCGGCGCCCACCATCCAGTGCACAACCACGACTTCGCGCAGGTCTGGTACATCCTCAGCGGCGAATTTCAGATCGACGATAATCTATGCAAGGCAGGCACGATGATCTTTCATCCGGACCCGCATTTCGAAGGCAAATTCGAAACCGCGACCGGCGGGGATATCCTGATCGTGCAATATCCCGGCCCCACCACTGGCGGTCGGCCGATTTATGCCGGGCGCTTCAATATGGAAGAGCGCCGCGACATTCGGGAAGAGCGTACGGATCTGTGACGCGAGATTGATTGAGTAGACCAAAGGGCAACGCGTCATGACCATGATATCCTATCTCACCACCATCAGATTCGGTTTTGACGAATCGGATGCGTTGTCCGACGAACTCAAGGCGGTCGGCATTGCCCGACCGCTCGTTGTCACCGATCGGGGGATCATTGCCGCCGGACTGGTGGAGCGCGTGCTGGCGAAAGCAGGTGGCGCTCATTGGCCCGTGTTCGAGGGAACGCCGCCCAATCCGACCGAAGAGGCGGCGCATCAAGCTCTCGCGATTTACACAGCCGAACAATGCGATGGCTTGATCGCGATCGGCGGCGGCTCACCGATTGATCTCGCCAAAGCGGTCGCACTGCTTGCCACGCACGAGGGACCGCTTGAACAGTATGCCGCAATTCTTGGCGGCGTACCGAAGATCAGCGCATCGATCGCGCCTGTCATTGCTGTTCCGACCACCGCCGGGACAGGAAGCGAGGTTGGACGTGCCGCCCTGATCACGCTGCGCGATGGCCGCAAACTGGGATTCGTCAGCCCGCATCTGATTCCGATGCGCGCAATTTGCGATCCGTTGCTGACTCTTGGCCTGCCGTCCGGGCTTACCGCCGCGACCGGTATGGACGCGCTCTCGCATTGCGTCGAAACCTATCTCTCGCCGCGCATCAATCCACCGGCGGATGCTATCGCCCTCGACGGCGCAACGCGCATTATCGGCAATCTGACCCAGGTTGTTGCCCATGGCGACGATCGCGATGCGCGCTGGCAGATGATGATGGGCGCCCTGCAAGGCGGGCTGTGTTTTCAGAAAGGCCTCGGCGCGGTGCACGGACTTTCCCATGCGTTGGGCGGATTGACGGAGCCTAGTCTTCATCATGGCACGCTGAATGCCGTACTGATGCCGGCGGTGATGCGCTTCAATGCGGGGGCGATCACCGACAAGATTGCTCGGCTAAGGGCCGCGCTTGGACTGTCGGCTACTGCAGATGTTGCCGACTTCTTCGCAGGACTAAACGTTGATCTGAAGCTTCCGCGCGGTTTGCGTGCGATGGGTGTTTCGGCCAGTGTCATCGACGACATGATCAGGAAGGCCGCGCAGGATCACTCCACCGGCACCAACCCAAGGCCCATTGACGCCGCGGGCTATCGCCAAATCTTTGAACAGTCGTGGGAATAGCCCCGCCTATTCTGCGGCGGGACATCGGTCGCGACTGACTGGTCCTTTCGGTGCCACCGTAACTCGATCAGTCGCCAAAATTCCTTGTGTCCTCGGCTGTTTCGCGGGAGCCGAGGATAGGAGCTGCATAATCGATCAAAGCTGCACGATGCGCGAAATAAACTCGGTAATGCCCCTCGCCCTTCTTCATATCAGGCACTCCGCCGGATGATCAGAACTGACTGCAAGTATCTCCGAAGTCCCGCGCGGGCAATGCCTATCGTGCGTGCTCCCAGCCTGCGCGCTTGCTTGTCGCATCCTGTCTTAAACATGACTGCCTGTTTTCGACCAGCGATGACTGAGAGGCACCTGCCTCTCCTGTCTATTGATCCCCAAGCCCTTCTACAACCGTGGGTGTTTAGAGAATCTCCAAGAACTGGCAAAATCGTGAGCCAGCGCTCATAACCTTGTCATTGTGCGATCGGTGCAGACGTCGCATAGGGAGAAAAATGCGAGCGAGATTCATCAATGTTCAGTGCGCGCCCGATCGGCGGAAAAGCGCGCTGCGGACAATCAAGCCGCTCGCAGACCTTGCAGCCCATGCCGATCGGCGTCGCAACCGCCGGATCGATATTCAACCCCTGTGAGTAGACGATGCGTTCGGCGTGACGCACATCGCAGCCCAGCGCGACGGCGAATGTCTTCGCGGGCGCGCCATAGCCGCCCTGCCCGTGCGACACGGTCCGCGCGATCCATAGATATGTCCGCTCGTCCGGCATTCGCGCCAGTTGCGTCAGGACGCGCCCCGGATTCGCAAACGCCTCGTAGACGTTCCACAATGGGCAGGTTCCGCCGACACGGGAGAAATGGAAGTCGGTTGCGGATTGCCGCTTTGAGATATTTCCCGCGCGATCGACCCGGACGAAGAAAAAGGGAATCCCGCGCGCATTTGGCCGCTGCAGCGCGCTCAACCGGTGGCAGACGGTCTCGAACCCGACACCGAAACGATGCCCCAGCAATTCGATGTCATAACGCCAGCGCTCCGCTTCGCTCAGAAATACCGTGTAAGGCAAAACCATCGCGCCGGCGAAATAATTGGCAAGGCCGATGCGAGCCAACCCTCGCGCGTCGTCATTGGTGAAGCCAGCCTTGTCGATGATCGAGCGCAACTCGTTGTCGAGCTCCAGGATGGCGATCTGTGTGGCGAACTGAAAAGCCTGCTGGCCGGGCCGCAGACGCCGCGACAACTGCATGACCTTCGCGCGCGTATCGAATTTCCGTTGCGTTCCCGATGGCAATTCGTCGAACGTGTCGAACACCGCTTTGACGCCGTGACGGCTTTCGAGATAGGCGGCGAGCGCTGGCGCCATCTGCCCGATGGGAAATTTCATCCGCATGGCGATGGCTTCGGCGGCCTCGTCCAGTTCCGGAATGTGATTGTTGTGCGCGTAGAAGAAATCGCGCACCTCTTCGAACGGCGTCGATGGCAGGATCGCGGACGCCGCCTGACGGTCCTCGCCGAGCCGCGCGGACAGTGCCGCACTTTGTTCGGTCGCTAAACGGTATTTGCGATTCAGCGTCACCAGCGCGCGCCCCACCGCCGGCATGTTCAGCGCAAGTTCGCGCAAGTCGGCTGTCGCAATGGTCTCGCCGAGCGCCGGATCGGCCAGCGCCTCGCGCAGATCGGCAATCAACCGCGCCTCGTCGTCATCGGAAAACGACTGCACGTCGAGACCGAAGGTGGAATTCAACGCGAGCAGCACCGGCAGCGTCAGCGGCCGCTGGTTGTTCTCCAGTTGATTCAGGTAGCTCAGCGAAATGCCGAGCTTGGCGGCGAGCGCCGCCTGCGTCAGCCGCCGCTCCTCGCGAAGCCGCTTCAGCCGCACACCCATGAAAGTCTTTTTCATTGGACAGCCTCACTTTGCAGACTTTGCAAACTCGACCACGAACCTTCGCAAAACTTCGCTATTTCAGGCATTTTCAAGCACTTCGCTATGCAGATATTGCGAAGTTCTGACGGAATAACAAGCCGTCCGGAGCGCTCCCGATGCAATTATCTGCAAAAGCCGCCGAGCCAGTCCGGGAAACCCGTTTCGTCGAAATGGTATTTCCCGGCCTGTCCAATCACTACGGCACACTGTTCGGCGGCAATGCGCTGAACCTGATGGGTAAGGCCGCATTCGTCGCCGCCGCGCGGCGTGCCCGCTGCAACGTGGTGATGGCGACATCCGACAAGATCGAATTCCACCAGCCGATCCCCGTCGGCGAGTTGATCGAGATCGTCGCTCGCGTCGAGCGCGAGGGCCGTAGCTCAATGACGGTGTGCGTGGAGATGATCCGCGAAAATCTCGCCAGCGGGCAACGCGATGTCGTGACCCGCGGAAATTTCGAGATGGTTGCCGTCAACGAGCACGGCCGGCCGGTCGCCATCGCGCAAAGCGCTCCACTCAATCTGAAACATCAACTGACCTGAACAGGGAAAGACACCCGTGAAGCAGCATACCGTTCGCACCTACAAGTCGGCAGAACCGCTCAATCGCACCGATCAGCTCGCCTGGAAGATCGCTGAGGTCGCATCCGATCCGGTGGCGGTCGAGACCGATGTGGTCGAGATGATCGGCAACCGCATCATTGACAATGCAGCGGTTGCGGCGGCTTCAGTGGCGCGCCGTCCAGTCGCGAGCGCGCGGGCGCAGGCAGAGGCGCATCCGTTCCAGCCGGGCGCGACCGTGTTCGGCCTCAACAAGAGCCAGCGTATCTCGCCGGAATGGGCGGCGTGGGCAAATGGCGTCGCGGTGCGTGAACTGGATTTTCACGACACCTTCCTCGCGGCCGACTATTCGCATCCCGGCGACAACATTCCGCCGATCCTCGCCGTCGCGCAGCACTGCGGACTGTCCGGCGCGGATCTCGTTCGCGGCCTCGCGACGGGATACGAGATTCAGGTCGATCTGGTGAAGGGCATTTGTCTGCATGAGCACAAGATCGATCACATCGCGCATCTCGGCCCGTCCGCTGCCGCGGGCATCGGCACGCTGCTGAACCTGCCGACCGAGACGACCTATCAGGCGGTGCAGCAGGCGCTGCATGTCACCACCACCACGCGCCAGTCACGCAAGGGCGAAATCTCGAGCTGGAAGGCCTATGCACCGGCCTTCGCAGGCAAGATGGCGATCGAAGCAGTCGACCGCGTGCTGCGCGGCGAAGGCGCACCATCACCCGCGTGGGAAGGCGAGGACGGTTTCATCGCGTATCTGCTGAGCGGCCCGAAGGCGCAATACATCGTGCCGCTGCCCGAAAAGGGCGAGCCGAAACGCGCGATCCTCGACACCTACACCAAGGAGCATTCCGCCGAATATCAGAGCCAGGCGCTGATCGATCTGGCGCGGCGCATGGGTCCGAAGATCGGTGACCTGTCGAAGGTGGAAAGCATCGTCATCCACACCAGCCATCACACCCATTATGTGATCGGCACCGGCGCCAACGATCCGCAAAAAATGGACCCGAAGGCGAGCCGCGAAACCCTCGATCACTCCATCATGTACATCTTCGCCGTCGCGCTCGAGGACGGCGGCTGGCATCACGAGAAATCCTACGCGCCGGAACGCGCCAACCGCGAGAAGACCGTGGCGCTGTGGCACAAGATCTCCACGGTGGAAGACCCGGAATGGACACGCCGCTATCACAGCCACGATCCGAAGGAAAAAGCCTTCGGCGGCCGCGTCGTCGTTACGCTGAAAGGCGGCTCGGTCGTCAGCGATGAACTCGCGGTGGCCGACGCGCATCCCCTCGGCGCGCGCCCGTTCAAGCGGCCGGACTACATCAAGAAATTCCGCACGCTGTCGGACGGTGTGATCGCACAAGCCGAGCAAGATCGCTTCATCGCCACGGTGGAACGGCTGACCTCGTTGAAGGCCGGTGAACTGACCGATCTCACATTCACCGTCGATGCGAAACTGCTCGGCAGCCGCACGACGCACGGCATCTTCGATTGGCACCACGATGCGCCGGCAAAGCGCGCAGCTGCCCGGTAAAGGAGGACCATGCGATGGATGTGAAACCTGCCCCCAAGAAATCGGTGGCGCTGTCAGGCGTCGTCGCCGGCAACACCGCGCTGTGCACCGTGGGCCGCACCGGCAACGACCTGCATTATCGCGGTTACGACATTCTTGACGTCGCCGAGACCTGCGAGTTCGAGGAAATCGCGCATCTGCTGGTTCACGGCAGCCTGCCGACCGTATCGGAACTGCGCAACTACAAGGCCAAGCTGAAATCGCTACGCGGCCTTCCGGTGGCAGTGCTGCGCAGCCTCGAACTGCTGCCCGCCGCGGCGCATCCGATGGATGTGATGCGAACCGGCGTCTCAGCGCTGGGCTGCATCCTGCCGGAGGTGCACGATCACGGCCAGCCCGGCGCGCGCGACATCGCGGATCGGCTGATGGCCTCGCTCGGCTCGATGCTGCTGTACTGGCATCACTACGCCCATCACGGCCGGCGCATCGAGGTCGAGACCGACGACGATTCCATCGGCGCGCACTTCCTGCATCTGCTCCATGGCAAAAAGCCCTCGGCGTCGCATGAGCGCGCGATGCACACCTCGCTCATTCTTTACGCCGAGCATGAGTTCAACGCCTCGACGTTCACCGCGCGATCCATCGCAGGCACCGGCTCGGACATGTATTCGGCTATATCCGGCGCCATCGGCGCCCTGCGCGGACCCAAGCACGGCGGCGCCAACGAAGTCGCGTTCGAGATTCAGAAGCGTTACGACAGCGCCGATCTGGCGGAAGCGGACATCCGCCGCCGCGTGGAGGCCAAAGAGGTCGTGATCGGATTCGGGCATCCGGTCTATACGATTGCCGATCCGCGCAACAAGGTCATCAAGGAGGTCGCACGGCGTCTCAGCACCGAGGGCGGCAGCATGCGGATGTTTGAGATCGCGGACCGGATCGAAGCCGTGATGAACGAAACCAAGAAGATGTTCGCCAATCTCGACTGGTTCAGCGCGGTGTCCTATCACGCCATGGGCGTGCCGACCGCGATGTTCACGCCGCTGTTTGTGATCTCACGGACGTCCGGCTGGGCCGCGCATGTGATCGAACAGCGCATCGACAACAAGATCATCCGGCCGTCGGCGAATTATGTCGGCCCGGAAAACCTGACATTCGTGCCGCTCGACGAACGGGGCAAGGCGCCCTCTTCGGTCCGGGCCGCCTGACGGCCATCCAAGGAAATCCTCATGCCTTATCTTGTTGCCTCCGATCTTCCCGCTGAGAGCGCGGGTCGGCGCTTCCGCGCATTGCTGCAACGTCCCGGCATTCTCCGTATGCCGGGCGCTCACAACGGCATGGCCGCGCTTCAAGCCAAGGCTGCGGGATTCGATGCGCTTTATCTGTCCGGCGCGGCCATGACGGCCTCGATGGGCCTGCCGGATCTTGGCGTCATCACGGTGGATGAAGTCGCGTTCTTCGTGCGCCAGATCGTGCGCGCATCAGGCCTGCCGCTGCTGGTCGATGGCGATACCGGTTACGGCGAGGCGCTCAACGTCATGCACATGGTGCGGACCTTCGAGGAAGCGGGCGCTGGCGCGGTGCATCTCGAGGACCAACTCCTGCCCAAGAAATGCGGACACCTGAACGACAAGAAACTTGCGGACGCCCACGATATGGCTGCGAAAGTCGCCGCCGCTGCAAAAGCGCGCCGCGATCTGGTCATCATCGCGCGCACCGACGCGGCCGCGAGCGAGGGGTTGGACGGCGCGGTGGCACGCGCGAAGCTCTACATGGAGGCCGGCGCCGACGCGATTTTCCCCGAGGCGCTGAACACCGCCGAGATGTTTCGCGCGTTCGCAAAGCGCATGCCCGGCGTGCCGTTGTTGGCGAACATGACCGAATTCGGAAAAACGCCGTTCTTCACGGCAGCCGAATTTCAGGACATGGGCTACCGGATGGTGATTTGGCCGGTGTCGTCGCTGCGCGTCGCCAACAAGGCCCAGCAGGAGCTCTATGCGGCCATTGCACGCGACGGCGGGACTCACAAGGTTGTGGACCGGATGCAGACCCGCGCCGAACTCTACGACATGATCGGCCTTCATGAGTACGAAGCGCTGGATGCGTCCATCGTCCAGACCATTGTTCCGGAGAGCATGCCGCAACGGTAACTGAGTTGGCTGTATAAACTTTCAATCGATCTTTGATTGACGACATTCCATAGCCGTACGCGTAGAACCAATCAACGGCCAGCTAGCTTTTCAGATTTTCTTATCAGCGATCCCTAAGCCGGAGCGCTGCTCTGACGGAAATACCGGGACCGGCCTGTTCACCGGCGTCTCACGCCCGACCTAGAACTTGCATCGTCAAAAGCTGGTCGTCCGGCTACCGCAACGCCGCTGCTTTGAAGGCAGCTTGCAGCAGTTCGATGTCCTGCGAGGTCGTTGGCTGCCATCCACAAGGGCATTGCTGATTCCGGTGAGTAGCGGCGACCTGCCGATAGACCGATCCGAGCGCTCCAGCCATGGCACTGATGACGGCCACAGGCGAGAGATGCGAAGCATCAAGTGCCCGGCAGAAAGCCGTCATCAGTACGCGATCAAGATCAGCTTCCACCGACCTAGGATCGTCAGTATTCGGGACGTCTTGTGGTTTCAGCATTTCTCCCCCGCTGTGGGGCGCCTGCACAATCGCGGGGCATCTCCGACGACCTGTATGCTTTTCCCGATTGATGCTCAATACATCCGCATTAGAAGGCATCGAAGGTATTGGACGCTGCAACAGTCTAGGATTCCGACGTAGCTATGAGCTGTCCCCTACTCGTCTCAATTCAGCGATTGCATCGCCTTTAAATCGCGCGGCGCTTCCGCGCTCTATGAAGTCATCGCCAACAATCCACTTGCCGCCGAACCTATACCAAAACCTGATCGCGTCGAACTGATACGCGAATTCATAGACACCCCACCGAACGAAGCGCGTCGGATCACGAAGGGCATCGCGCTAAAGTCTACTTGCTCTCCCCCATTGGTTGCGCTTGGATGGTGTCTGGGTCTGGGGAGGCTTACAGAAATGAGAATATTGTGCGTTGCGGCGCTTTGCGTCGCGCTGGGCGGCTGCGCGTCTGTTACGCGCGGCTGGGATGAGCAAATCGCGGGGCAACATCCTCCTGGGCGGCGTGGTCGATGGCGTAGTTGATGCCGCAAGCGGCGCTGCGCTCGACCACAAGCCAAACCCGGTCATTGTCACCCTGAAGCCTATTGCCCCTCCACCGCCTCCGCACAAGCCGCGACGCCCAAAGGCTCCGCCGCGCGCCACTTCGTAAAACCTGAGGTCTGATAATGCTCCTTGCAATTACCGGCGTGTGGCTCGCTCTCGCAAGCGCCGCGCCAGATAATCACGTCGTAAAAGTGCAGGAAACGCTCGGGGGAAAGGTTCAACCCTTTGGCCGGGAGCAGCTGAATTTGGCGGCGAACGAATGCCGCGCCCGCATGGCCAAGGACAACCCAACGATAAAATTGACAGGAAAGCTCATTCTCGCCACGCGGCGGAGAAACGAGACCATGGTCAAACTGTTCAGCGTTCCGCCTGACGACGCGATCGCCCTGGTAGCTCCAGCCCTCTTCACGAATGCAATCGGCGGACCCCGCAAGGGAATTATGGCCTGCAAGTTCGACATCAAAGACAAGCGCCTCGTCTACAATAGAATGGACAGGATTGGGCCTCTCAGCGCAGTCGTAACGGGTGTGAAATAGTAACCGTCGAAGATCGTGCTATAGCGCCTAGAGCTATCGATATAGCGCCCCGCATTCAAGCACTCGAAGCTGAGAAGATTTCTATCGCAGATCAGCTCGCAGCGGCAGACGCGGAAAACAACGTCGTCATGATCCACCCCGCCGCGATCAGGCACTATCTCGCCGATGTGGAACTCATGAGGGCGGCTCTGGAAGACGATAAGGCTGCCGAACGATCCGAACTAATCGAACCGCTAAGGCGACTGATTCAAAGTGTCGTGGTGCACGCCAGCCCCGGCGTAAAGGGCTTTGAGGTCGAAATTAAAGGCCGTCTGCACGAGTTAGTCGACCGGCCTCTCGTGGGTGGGGGGCCGAATGGTAGCGAGAGAGGGACTCGAACCCCCGACCCCAGGATTATGATGAGCCGCCTTTTATGGTCTAGGAGCCTCACTGGATCATACCGTGACGTTTTTTCCCCGAAAAACGGGGAGACTTCACTCCTTGAGGCTGCAATCCGGTCCGAATTCTTGGTTTCGCTGGCACGAGCGTGGTACGATTGCCGCGAAATTCCAATTCCAAGGATTCAATTGTGGCCGCTAACAAGCTTTCCACGAGGTGCGACCTGACCGCCAAGGTCGTCGAGGAGGCCATTGCACTGGCGCTCGCGGGCAAAACCCCGCGCTACGATTATTGCGACAACAGTCAGCCCTACTTCGTGCTGCGGGTCCGGGGTCATTCCTTGTCCTGGTTGGTCAAGACGCGGGATAACAGCATCAAGATCGGCAACGCCATGCCTCCTCAGCATCGCAAGCGCCTGCCGGAGCGGCGCATGCGGGCGAGCAAGGTGGGCGATGAGGACCTCGGACTGCGGGAGGCCACCAGGAGGGCCAAGATCGAATGGGCCAAGCTGGGCAACCAGGTCGCCGCGCTGGAAGAGAGGCAGTGCTGGACCTGGGACCAACTCGTCGAAGCCTATAAGACGTATATCTCGGGCATGCGCGAGGACGCCCGGGGTCAGCCTATCTACCCATCAAAGGAGACCAAAAGCGACGTCAGGCTGATCTTTGCCCGTCCCGAGGTCGCCAAACACGCAACCAGGCTCCTCAACAACCTGGATGAGCACTGGTTCGAGGATGTTCAGGAGGCTCTCCATAACGCACATGGCTACGACGCTTACCGGAAGTTCCGGAGCTACGGCCGCGCGGCGCTGAATTGGGCCCAGAAATTCAAACGCAAGGAGAGCGGCCTGGACGGCCGACAATGGTGGAAGCTGGCTGAGGAGCGGAGGCGCACCTCAAAGGAAGTCGAAAAGAAGCTCGTCCGGACCAAGGAGCTCAAGAAGAAGAAGTCCGACTTCAGGGTCGAGCATCTCGGCAAGCTTCTGGCCCAGCATGAGCGCTTCTGTCTTGCACGCTTCGGCAATGAGCGCATTTCGCCCGGTGTGCGATGGGGCTTATGGTGGGACTGCCTGACCGGACATCGGCGGGGATCCGGTACGTGGATTGCTTACGACGATATCGTCTTCGAGGACCCTCGCCTTCCGAAAGGCTGGGGACTGGCGACTTGGCAGCCGGAAGTCATGAAAACACAGAACGCCTTTACTCTTCCGATCCCACCGCTCGGACTTCATATCATCCGCTGCTGCCGACGGGATGTGGATACAGCGACCGCTCGCATCGTCAAGAACCTCAAAAGTCCATGGATCTTCACTTCGAGGGTGCTTCAATCCGATGCGGGCATCATCCCCGCATCAGGCTCCGGCCTCGCGAACCACATTCGAAATATGCGCGGTCAGCGTGCTAAACATGGCGGCAATCATCGAGATATTCTCAAGGGCATCCCGCCATTCAGCATGCACATTGTCCGCTCCACGATGGGAGATTATATCCTTGATGAAACAGATCTCCCTCGAGGCGTGGCCTCGCTCATCATCGCCCATGAAATTGCGGGCGACCACAGGTCAGAAATGGACCGCGTTGGCGATACGGGAAAACGTTGGTACTTCCAGGCGCAGCGCATCCCCGAAAAGACCAAAGGAATGGAGCTGTGGTCGAAAGCCCTTCTAGAGGCTTTCGATAACGCAGGAGGCATCTATCCGACGTGATCGTTCGCCGCGTGTCTGGCGTCAAGAGGAAGCTCAGATAGCAATATCGCTTTGGGCGGCCCGAGCGCATCCATCAGTATATTGCTATACGCCAAAGCGTATTATGCGTCATAACGTATAGAAAGTCTTTTGCCCGCGATGCTTGATCGCGGTGGATGGCCAAGGAACCAAGAAATTCGCCACGTAGCGTTCTGGCACGTAACGTCAGACGGCTTCGGCTTGAGCGCGGCTATTCCCAGGAGGAACTCGCTGCCGAGGCCAAGACAAGGCAGGCTCTCGTAAGCAAGGTCGAAGTCAGCGACGCAAATCCCACGCTCGATTCGCTCGCGCGGCTGGCACGGGCTCTGGGCGTGGACTTAGCCGAGCTTTTCGACGCGTCCCGCAAGTGAGCGGAGCAGATACGCCGGCGTTGTAGGCGAACGCGCCGACTACTTCCGATTGGCATCAGCCGCGAGACTACGCACCTAGGCGACGTGGTGATGCGCCTGTTCACGAGCCACAAGCAGCGCGCACCACATTCCGATAGGCCGCCGATCTGCACGTAGCTGCGTTGATCACCTCCACGCGAATCCTTGCCCCTAATCGGGGTAGCGGGAGCTTTTGAATCATGCCAAGGTTGGTGTGGCATGCTCCTACGTCGACTTGTCCGAAGACGCGTCAAGGATTCGACAGGAGCCGTGCCCAAACCTAAGTCCTTTCCGATGCGAAAAGCAGGCGATGATATCGTCAAAGATACTTTCGGCCGAAAGGTAAGAGAACTTCGGCTTTCCTTGAGCATGTCCCAGGCAGATTTGGCAGATAGGACGGAGACCCGTCAGGCGTTCATCAGTGAGATTGAGCGAGGAGAAGCCAACCCGACGCTCGACTCGATCCTGCGGATCGCAACAGCCTTGGGTGTTGAGGTGGTCGAGCTTTTTGACTCACGTCAATGATGAAGCTGGATTGATCGTAGGCGGAGCCTGCCTCCGCCGAGACGACCTAAATCCGTCCCAAGACTTTTAGCGCCATATCTTTGACGTACTTTTGCTATACGTTATATCGCATAACATGACTGCGAATTAGTATAACATGAGTGCGAATTAAATTGTAAGGCGTTTTGATGCGGCTGAGGATTTGACCAGCAGCCGGTTTTGTCTTCGTCTTGATCACTGCAGAGGCGCCACCTTTCGAATCCGATGTTCGGATTGTCGAAACGGCTGGATTCGTTAGTCCGAAACGCCACGGACCTTTCCGGCCACCCTGACGGACAGCATCAGAACCGCCATTCTCACCTTTCAATCCCAGATCAATACGGACCTTGAACGTTCGAGCTCCATGAAAGAAAGGATTACGCCGATGTCCAGCAAACACCCCCGCCATGACGACATCTTCCGTGATCCGCAACTTCTTCAGGACATCGATCAATGCGCATCTCTCAACTTCGCCGTCAGACTGTCGTCCCGTCCTTCTTCGCGAGCTCCAAATGCAAGATTGCGATTCCCCTACGCAACGTCCTTCTCCGCGACGCGCTCCAGCAAGCGAGCCTTGAGTCTTCGGTTCGGGCGATCAGCTATCGGAAGGCTACGCACTTACAAGGCTCGCCGGTCGCGCTTATAGGCGTGGTGATAGAAAGAGTGGACGGGAATTTTCTTCTCGCGGTTTGCGAGACGCGACCGAAGCGTAGCGACGAGGAACTCTCTCGCCTGGCAGAAGCGCTCGAAAGCAGCGGACTACGCTTGCTCGAACGGGACGCTCACGATATCAGACGTGAACCCTTGTTCTCCAACGCGCGCACAGTCTGGTCGTATGAGCGCTATCATGTCCCACTCAAGGACAGGCTCAAGATCGCAGCGGCGCTCAGCGAAGACGGACCGCAATCGATCATCGAGTTGGAAGAGCGTGCTCGTCCTACCTGCGATATCCTCGCTGCAGTTTGCGCTCTGGCTTGCGAGGACCTGGTGCGGCTCAACATCGACGATGCCCCCTTAAGCCCGAGCACCATTGTGCTCGGAGGATAGGAAATCTGACCGCGTGTACTGGTGCGAGCTATTCGCGCGGGCTGGTTTCGCGAACGACGTTCGCTGATTTGGCATGAGGCGTATGATGGCAGATATAGTGCGCGATTGGCGGACCGAGCTGGTCGAGGCTTACCCCGACCTTTTTCACCCGCCGGTGGGTGACCCAGGTGCCGCCCAGGGATCGCCGGAATGCGGCGAAGGGTGGTGCGACCTGCTAGAGCGCGCCTTTGCTCGCATCCGGACTGCGGTCCAGGCCGACGGCGGCTCGTTGAAGGTCGCGCAGATCAAGGAAAAGTACGGGACGCTGAGGCTGTACTGGCAAGGCAGCTTGTCACCCGAGGCCCGCGCCCAGGTCGCAGAGGCCGTCGATTTGGCGGAAGCCCGCTCTGCTTGCACGTGCGAGCTTTGTGGCGAAAACGGGCGGTTGTACGGCCCGGACTGGCTGACGACGCGCTGCATGACCCACGCCCGGGGACGTCCCGTCGAGAGACCACCAGGCTTCGAAAACATTCACCTCATGCAACGCATCGTAGACGGTCGGCTTCGAACCGTCGCGTGTCGCCGCTACGACAGGGCGTCGGACCGCTTCATCGACGTCGACCCGGCCTCTTTGGGGATCGAGGAAGAGTGAGATGGCGCAAATCGTCAACGACTGGCGCCTCGACTTCATGCGAGCGCACCCTCGCCTGTTCGACGTCATGCCCGGCGAGCCGGAGCATTCCTTCGGCTACCCGCTCTGCAACGAGGGCTGGCGCGAAGTACTGGAGAATCTCTGCATCAGAATCGAAGCCGTGTTGCAGCAGGGCGAGACATTTGCGTTTGTCCGCATCAAACAGAAGATGGGCATCCTCCGCGTCGACTGGGATGGCGGAATCTCCGACGAGACCGAGATCCGGGTCGTTGAGGCCGTCGATCTTGCGACGGCGCGTTCAGCCTGTACCTGCGAAATCTGCGGTATCGAAGGGACGCTTTACAGCAACCGCGAATGGCTTGCGACGAGGTGTAGTCGACACGCTACGGGCGATCCGGTCCCGCGACGGCCTGGCTTCGAGAATGTCCACCTCTTGCGCCGGAGACCAAGTGGGTCGGACATGTACCACGCGCGGTACGACCGGGACACCGACACATTGACCGAGATTGAGCCGCCGTCGGACTCGGATGAATAGGCGATGTCCAGATTTCGCTACCACGGCCGCGGCCGGGGAGGCACGTTCGTCTACAACGGTCGGCACGCCTGTCCGAACTGCGGCTCGCCGGATGTGCAGTTTGCCTTGGGCATTGAAGAACTGTCGGACGATGACCCACTCATAGATGCCTTGAAGCGGCTGACCGAATAAGACGACAAGAAGGACGGGGAGTGAAGGCAGTGTTGCTGTGGATCCTCTCAGACCTCCACATCGAGTTGACCCGCGGCTGGGACCTGCCGCCGCCACGCGAGCGTCCCCGCTTCGATATCATGGTCGTCGCAGGCGATCTGATTCCGAGAATGGAGCGAGGCGTGCGCTGGCTGCTCGAGCGAGTAGCCGATCAACAGGTAATCTATGTCGCAGGAAACCACGAGTTTTATGGGGCGGACATCGATCGAACCGTCGAAAAGGCTCGCCAAACCGCGGCTGGCACCAACGTCCGAATCCTTCAGAATGAAAGCGCAATGATCGACAACGTTTTCTTTCTAGGCGCAACGCTTTGGACGGATTTCGAGTTGTTCGGCAATCGTGACTACGCGATGAACTCCGCGGCCAGCGTCATGAACGACTATCGCAAAATCAGGAAGAACTCCTACAGAGAGCGCCTCCGTCCGACCGATACCCTCAGCCGGCATTTTGACTCCCGCGAATTCATCGCGCGCTCTGTCCGCGAAATAGATGCGCGACGCAAGGTCGTGGTCTCGCACCATGGTTGCGTCCGTGAAGCCATCCGGACGGGCATGGAACACGATATAATATCTGCCGCTTACGTGAGCGACTGCTCCGAACTCCTGCACGGGGTAGATCTCTGGATCTATGGCCACACCCACGAGCGCCGCGAGTTCACGATCGGCGGCACGCGCATCGTTAGCAATGCGAAGGGATACGGTCCTTGGTTGCCGAGTCAGCGCAGTTGGGACAACCCACTCTTTGATCCAAATTTGGTTGTCGAAATCTGATGGTGGAGTGCGAGGCATGGACTCGCAGAAGTTTCCGACCGATCTCCTCGCGAGGGCTTACCTCGACATGTTAGCCACGGAAGCTGGAACAAACAGCAGTCCGCTCTTACGCAGCGGCAATCCCGACGATCCGATCGAGAGATTAATTGATGATTTGTCGAGGCCCCCAGAGTCCGCAGGTCGGACATCGATACGAGCCGACCTTGCAGCTGCTGCAGTCTTGGTCGCCCGCGCGATTGAGTCAGTAAACGGACTCACCCGCGATCTGCGCCGAGGCTGTCCTGTCGTGTCGCTCGCCACCCATAGAGCCGAGGTGGTCTCCCTGGTTAAGCAGGTTCTAGAAGCCTGCGCTTTTGGCTCTGAAGCAAAAGTGCTCGATGAACGAACCTTCGATCGCGGCTACACGCATCCCGTATTGCTGCTGGCCAGAGACGGCACCTCCAAGGACGCCAAGGCGGAACGAGGAAATGACACCGTTGCAAGCGCGCTGCACGCCCGCGCGCCGATCTTCGGCATTGCACCTGATCCGCGTCGTCATCTGGCGCGCGATCTCCTTCGGGCGGCGGAACACCATCTTTCCCTGAGTCAGCTCGATGCCTCCGCCATCGCGCTGGTGATCGAAGCCGTCACAGGAAGGCCTCCCAGCCTAACAGTGGACGAGCAGCTCGTCCGAGCCGTCGATATTTCAGACCTCGCGCTGTCGGTTCGATCGGATCGTACGGCAGATGATTGTATCAAGCGGCTCGAAAGGATCGTCTCTACAAAATCTTTCTTTGACCATCGTGGTCCAAGCTTAGAGGAGCTTGCCGGCTACGGCGAAGCGCGCGAATGGGGGCTCAATCTTGTTGCCGATCTGCGTGAGTACCGAGCGGGCCGCCTTGATTGGGAATGTATGGAAAAGGGCTTACTCTTGGCTGGAGCACCTGGCGTAGGTAAGACGCAATTTGCGCGCGCGGTCGCAAAGTCTTCAAATGTGCCCCTCGTAGCAACGTCTGTCGCCGATTGGAACGCGTCCGCCTATCTTTCGGGTACATTGACCGCGATCAAAGAGTCGTTCTCGCGGGCACAACAACTCGCGCCCTGTATATTGTTTATCGACGAATTGGACGGAATATCGGATCGGGCAACACTAACCTCCGACTACAGGGAGTATTGGACACAGATCGTCAATCTTCTCCTGGAGCAATTAGCTGGCGTCGAAGATCGCCCCGGCGTGGTCGTGATCGGAGCAACAAATCACCCCGACCATATCGATCCCGCAATACGGCGCGCAGGACGTCTCGATCGAACGATCGAAATCGAGCTACCTGACGCCGAGAACCTGGCGGCGATCTTCCGCTTTCATCTCGGGGAAGACGTCCTGCCCAAAGTCGATTTGATGCCGGCCGCCCTCGCGGCGTTAGGTAAAACCGGTGCCGATATTGAGGCGTGGGTCCGACGGGCGAAGTCACGTGCCCGCCGCGCCAAACAAGACCTCGTCTTCGGCGATCTCCTTCACGAGATCCGATCTGGGCGGGAAGGGTTGCCGGAAAGCTTGAGGCGGACCTGTTCCGTCCACGAAGCCGGGCACCTCATCGTAGGCGTCGCTTTGGCTGTGTTCGAGCCTCAGGCGTTGACGTTACTCGATGATGGCGGCGCCACGCGCGTCGAACTTTCGCGAGCCAACTCGCAAACTCAGAACGGCATTGAAAACTTCATCACTGCGCTTCTTAGCGGTCGCGCCTCCGAAGAAATCATCCTCGGCTCTTCGCAGGCAACGGCAGGGGCTGGCATTGGAGAGCAGAGCGATTTTTCGAGAGCCACTGCCGCGGCGATCGACCTGGAACTTCGTTTCGGCTTCGGAGTGATTGGTCTGGCGCGGTTTTCGGATCGTGCCACCGAGATGTTACTGCAGGACCCCTCCATCGTGAGCCTGATCACGAAACGCTTAGATCGCTGCCATACGCGGGCACGCGAACTCATCGCTGCGAATCGGCAGACAGTCGAAGCCGTGGCACGCCTTTTGGAACAGACGGGGTATCTGGATCGAGCCGCCATTGACGAACTCTTGAAAAGGTATCCGGTGCGAAATGTGGCGACAGATAACGGGGCGCTCAAATGATCAAGGTGACGATCGAAATCATCCCTGGC
This sequence comes from Afipia massiliensis, assembly GCF_014203115.1. Lineage (GTDB taxonomy): Bacteria > Pseudomonadota > Alphaproteobacteria > Rhizobiales > Xanthobacteraceae > Afipia > Afipia massiliensis. The sequence continues at coordinate 489,371 of NZ_JACHIJ010000005.1, forward strand.
GGCTACGCTGAGGGCCGGCGCACGATCGGGCTCATGCATATCGCCAATATCTCTGATCTTGCGCGGCGGAGCGATTACCGGGTCGATTTCACGGAAGGAAACAATCCCCTAACCGGTATGAAGTCGTTCACCAGAACCGTTTACGTGCGCGATCATGATCGTAACCAGAGCGTCTGGTCGCTAATTGAGAAGGCCATCGCCGCGGGGAAGGATGCGGGGTTCGGCCGCGGCTCGAGATAGTGATCCGCCAATGCCGGCGAGGCCAGCAACTAAGTCTGAGCCGACGGCTCGCACCATCTGCCGGTTTCTGAACGCAAAGCGGGCGGCGCCGTTCGACCCCGTCGGCCCCGACGGCGGGACCCGCAACACGGTCAGCCAGCCACTATCTACGGCGGCCTGTCGAAGGCAATTCTTCGAGATCATCTGTCGCTATCGTCGGATCATTCAGGTCGTAGCCGAAGCCTTCGTAGACAAAAGCGCTACGGATAAGCTCGCAGTCTCTTTCACTGACGCCAGCCTTGCGAGTTGTCGGGTACCAAGAGGCGCTGATGGCGTCGATCATGCTGTTGATGATGATCGTCGCTTCCTCTTTTGAGACAAGAAACCGCTCGCACTGGGAAAGCAAATTGGTGCGATTGGCATATCGGCCCCAATCTCCGAACGTCATCGCTAGATCGCGGCGCTCCATGGCGATCATGGGATTGGGTGTCAGATCGTAAGCTGGCGACAATGACCAAGCCGCATCCTTTGCGATGATCGCGTGATTCCGTGGATGATCGTCGGTGTTCGAGATAAGCGCGTTGAAACACACACGACGGAAGAGTTCCGGAAGATCCTTGCCCTGACTTGCTGTTGCGGCACGCCGTATTTCATCGGCGAGCAATAGATAGGACCATTTCCCACGCTTGTCCGCATCGTTGGGCGAGTCGTCTGCATCGACTAGGGTCAAGGCGCTCGCCATACGGCTGCGTAAATAACCTCGTTCGGTTTTGTGGCGGTCGAACCGCTTCACCAAAAGCACGTCCCGATCACCGACCGTTGTTAATTGGCTTTCTGCGCAAGAAATTCCGCAATCGCGCGCCAGCGTCAACATAGCGTGTTCGACACGCGGATTATTCCAACGGTCGTCGCGATGCGTAAATTTGGCAAGCCAGAGCGAATTGTCGTCCTCAACGGTTGCTTTTGGGCGGGCGCCGCCCATAGAGGTTCCAGCGTTAAGAAGAGCTTCTGCCTGCTCTGCATCCGCGCCTGCAGGCTTCGGAGCGTCTGGATCTTTCTCTGCGGCCACGATTTGATCGGCAAGTTCGATCAGTTTTGCCAAGTCGAGCGTTCGATTAAATTTCCGCACAGGTGCCGGCGGTTCGGCGTTAAGCCCAAATCCCAAAGCGCCGGCGCGGTCATCCGGCGAGTTGAGTAAGTACTGGATTTCCGTCGGCTCGACGTTACCTAGCCGTTTCTCGATTAATTTCCGTCCCCACGCGTCGGGAGAACTGTCGCGTAGCGCGCCGAAATTGCCGCGTAGTTTCGTCGTGCGGAAGGCCGGCACCTGAAGCTTGAGTTCGACTGGGTCGAATTCGACTCGGTCATTTCGCGAAAGATAGCTTCGGCCATAAACGAATTGGCCAACCGCAGTTCCTTGGCGATTTGTGTCCAGTTGGTATTTGCCTGCGGTTACAGGTTCAGTCTGTCCGGGCAATGTAATGTAGACGAAGCATTCTTCAGAAGGCATTGCTGGGCCCTCCTCCGCTTCGCGCGCGCTCGCGCTCGTCGAGACCGCTGAGGGCGAGGCCCTCTTCGTCAGCCTTTGGATCGGCAACGCTTTCGAGAGACGAAAGCAGGTTCATAGCCCAAAGCATGCCGACGTAGACGCCAACGCTTGTGCCTAGTTTCCCATTCTCCGCATCGGTCAAGACATGCCTGTCCACGCCGAGTTTGGCCGCGAGGTCGACAAGGCTCAGGTTGCGCCGAAGTCGTGCGGTACGAAGGTTGTTGCCCAAGGACTTCAGGGCATCTTGGACAGCAAACGGCGGAGCATTTGTAAGTGCGCTACGAGGTGGCATGGCGTCTTAAGGCTCCCTTATCTACCTTAAAGGCGTCTTATGGTTCCTGACTTAAGTATCATAAATTTGGAGAAAGTCAAGGCTTGGTAGCTTAAACTACCACAATCCTAGATATGGGCGTCTTATGGTTCCAAAAAACCTCAGCCCGCCCAGCAACACGCAGTCCCCACCTGGCATGATGCAACCGCATCGCTCGCCGGGGACGAGGACTTGACGTAGGCGGCTGCAGGCGCCGACATCCTGATCGCGATAGATCCCCGAACATTCGGGCCCGACACCGCCTCGGAGCAGCCAGCGGTGGCGCCCCTCGCAGGCGATTGATGGTGGTAGGAACGGCGGAAGCTAACTTTTCTACAGCCCAATCGCGCGCTATCCTGTTCGAACACAGAGCACGAATGACTTACGAAAAGCAGGGTAAACTCAAACTGATTGATGGAGGCGCCGGCGAAGTCAGACCTCCGGCGGCGCATCAACCCATGCCGAAATGGCAATGGACAATCCTCTGGATCGGGAGCATCGCGATCTGGCTTTTGCTTTTCTATTACTTCTGGCTGGCTTTGCGATAGTTGGCCGGTAGCTCGCGATAAAACCTGACACCTCTGTCAGAGGTCTATTTCAACAGCGGCACAGCCAGATTTTCCACGACGCGGTCATTTTCTATTTAACTATGTCTGTCTCTAATAGGAGGCTGGCTTCCATATCGAACGATCAAAGACCACGCCCGTCTGAAGCAGCAAAGGTGCTTCCGCGCCTCGACAAGTCACGTTTTGCGTCGGCCAACCGACGGCGGCTCAGCGCTCCTGCTTTGCGTACTTTCCTCGCCATTGCGGATCTATGGGGGTTGACTGGAGAGCAACGTCTCCTGATCCTCGGCTATCCGTCTCGATCCACCTATCACAAGTGGTGCAAGCAGGCCCGAGAGCACGGCGACCTTACTCTCGATGTCGACGTCCTCACACGAATTTCCACAGTACTCGGGATCCATCGGGGTCTCGGAATTCTGTTCCCAACGGAGCAACTTGGCGTCGAGTGGCTGCGAACCCCGCACAACGCCATCATCTTCGGCAGGCGACCGCCCATACATCTGGCGACCAGCGGTTCACAGGACGGATTGCTCACGGTGCGGCGCTTTCTCGCCAGCGCCCTTGGCGGTCTCTACATGCAGCCGAACACTATTGACGAGGCGTTTATGTCTTACGACGACGCGGAAATCGTCTTTCGGTAACGAGCGCTTTTACACACTTGCCACGTCGTCTGCCCCCGTCGCAGCGGAGACGGCTGCGACTGCAACAGGCAAAAACTGGAGTTGGCAGATCAGCGCCGAGCATAACGTCTGAGCGATCCTGATTCGAACCGCCGATGGGACCGTATAGCCTGCTCGCTACGAATCAACACTGGATGAAATATGCTCGCGTTCCAGTTTTCGGCATCGCCCTCACGCGGGGAATGCGAGAGCGGCGGACTGGCGTGAACGGCAGGCGCGGCATTTGTTCGCGTTGCGATTTGCTCGATGCCATCCCAGCCCGCCCCTATAACTATAGACCAATCCAGAAGGATTGAAGACGCCAGCGCCAGCGAGTATGGTTCTTGCGGGCAATGGGGAAGTGGGCTGATGAAACGCTGGCGCATCGCAGCGATTTTTGGGCTGTGTTTTTTTGGCGGTTGGAACGACTTAGCGAACGCCCAATCCAAACTGAATTTCGATGAGAAAATTGCCGCGCTTGACGCGTGGACCGTCGGCTATAACCGCGCGAGTGGCAGTTGTTTGACAACTGCCACTTACGGCGATGAAACCACGGTTTGGATAGGTCTGGACGATGATGAAGTTTATCTAGCCCTAACGAACCCCAACTGGCAGTCCATTCAGGAAGGCAAGCAGTACCGCATTCGTATCGCTTCGCTTGCTGGCACCCGTTGGCAGGGCAATTTTTACGGCATAAGCCGAAGTCAAGAAAAGGGAGTGATTTCGGGTGGTCTCAAAGAAGAGTTCGTCAAAGAAGTAATCCGAACCCCCGGAATTGCGGTCTATCTCGGATCGACCCTTATAGCGAAACTCAATCTCGATGGATCGCCGGCCGCATTTGGCGCGATGTTGGACTGTCATTCGAGTCGAAACCCCGGCTCGTCGCAAAAAGCAGGTAGGAGCGTTGGCAAGGTCGTCAGCAGCGGCACCGGCTTTATTGTTTCCCAGCAAGGCCACATCCTTACCAACAACCATGTCGTGGAATCCTGTGGCAACTTAGCGATCGAACGAGCTGGACATTCAAGAGTCCACGGCACAGCACTCGCTAGAGACAAGGCAAACGATCTGGCGGTTCTCAAAACCGGCATCAAACCCGAAAATGTCACCTCCCTAAGAACTAATCTGCGGGTTGGCGAAAATATCGCAGTATATGGCTTTCCTTTATCTAGCCGGTTGGCAACCACCGGCAACTTCACAGTCGGATACGTCAGCGCCCTCGCCGGGTTAGGTGACGATAGTTCAAAGTTTCAAATCTCAGCACCAATCCAGCCGGGCAACAGCGGCGGTCCTGTGCTTGACCACTACGGAAACGCGGTTGGCGTGATCGTTTCTACTGCCACATCTGCGATAATTGCCGACCGCTCAGGCGTCGCTCCTCAGAATATCAACTTCGCAATAAAAGCGAACATCGCAAGGAGCTTTCTTGATGCAAACGGCATTCAGGCCGACAGCCCACCCCAAACCGCTAAAATCTATGAATTCGCGGATTTGGCCGAGAGAGCAAAGCTAACCACCGTTAAAATTCTTTGTGAAAAATAGGAGGTCTTTTTGACAGTAAGGAACATCGCTTCGATTTTCGCGATCATTGCGCTATGTGCGATTCTTCCGCAAAATCGGGCTTGGGCCGGGTCGCGCGATGGAGCCTTCGCCGCAGGTATGATCGGCGCGGCCATCGGCACCGCCATCTTGATGCAGGGCAGCAGGGGCGGTCCAGCTTACTATCACAACCAGCGCGGGCACCGTAAACCGGCTCGATCCAGTCGATCTAGATCGGTAGCGCCAAAAGAAGTAAAGGCGTCTAAAGACCCGTTCGCCGGGGCGGCAGCACCCGCTGATTACGCAAAACCCGTCAAAGCAAGCGGTCAATAACCTACGGCGCATCCCCCGAGAGTCCTGCGTGATCGGCACAGCCGCAGTGCTTCTCCACGCTATTCGTCCCGACGTAACCACGCGATCGACAATCTGTGATCAGCGCTTCAGCGCTCCATCGGCGGAATGAAACAGTCCAAGGTGGTTATGGACTTGACGTTGTCCCTGCTTTGGACCGTGCGACCTCTTACTCTAACTATTCAAAGTCCGTTCCAAGCGCGCAAGCTGTGACTTCTTTGTCCGGGCGCAAAGACGACTACCATGACGAGGCTTATGCATGGCAAGGTCAAGCACGGAAAAATTTGCAATGCGATTGTTCGAGCGGTTACGTCTGAGTTTCGGATTCTTGCCGATCAAAACTCAGAGGGATTCAACAGAGACGGGTGATCTGACCGATGTAACCGTTGCGACACCCTATGTTCCCGCCGCGGCTGAGGCCACGTGTTGTGGCCATTGTTCCGGAAACGCGGCAGGACACATTCCGGAACTGCCCACGCAAACGGCAGGGAAGTTCCGAGGCAAGTTCGAGCCGCGGGATTGAATTTCAAAGCACCGCGAGCTTGATGCCGCGGTTCGCCAAGAACCGCGGCACACCAGCGATGAATTGCCGCAATTGCTGAAGTCCTCGCTATCGACGAGGCCGCCGGCGCAACCGTGGCTCCAACGCCGGCACACTCGCCCAACACTATGAGTAACATTGCCCAAATGCGCGGCGATGACGAACTGGGCGAGAGGCCGTGGAGCATTCGTCCGTATTTTCGTCGGTGATCAACCGGTCAAGACAGATTAAGAAACCGAGAAATGCCGCCCCAGCCGAACGCAGATTCAACAGAAGCACAACTGCAGAGGGCGCGGCGATCAACGGCCAACCGCCCGATCGCCCCGTCCGAGACGCGCACTCTCGTGAGAACAAGCGCCGCCCCGGCAAGCAAAGCCACCCGGGGCCGACAATCCGCTCTGTCCACCGTCTACTTCGCCGCAGCGGCCTGAGTTGGAAGCTTGTCGAACAGACCCGAAAAAACCTGTTTTGCCTTGCCCGTTTGAGGGACTGCTTTGGCTTCCGCGAGATTGCCCGGCGTCCCTACCACGATCAGCGCGACCATACCCATTCCGTAGTGTGGCAGGCATTTCACACCGTACACTCCGGGCTTGTCAAAGGTGACATTGATGTCCTCGCCGAGCTTACCAGCAAACGGCGTGGAATCGGCCGGAAACATTCCCTTGATCGTTTCGGCATTGTGACCCTTGTCAGTCGCCACGAATTTGACTGTATCCCCGGGCTCGATCTTCACCAGCGCCGGTTCGAACACCATCACTCCCTCGGTTCCTCTGTTGAGCATCTTGACCTTGATTTCGGCGGCCAGCGCTGGGCTGGTGAGACCCACAAAAACCGCGATCGTTGCCAACGTCATTATCTTGCGCATTATCGTTCTCCATTGATCATCCGCGACCCGAGCGGACCGTTTCGGCTGTCATTTAGGATGGCTGCCACGTGATGATGTTGAGCCAGCGCAAGCTCAAACTGATTGGCCTCATACACCGGCGTCTCATTCATGAGACGCCGCAAATTCTCGTTCGAGCGCCGTCCCGAACGGTGCATATCCGGAAATTTCGCGGCGTCAGCGCGCGCAAGCCGAACGATAGTCCAGACCCGCCGTCTCTATCGCTGGTTTGATCCCAAAGTCCTTCGGGATTAAATCCGCCAGCGTGTAGCGATCGACGCGGCGGCGCGCTATCTCGGACCTGGTTTGGCGGACGGGGCTTCGTGTCCTTCGGTCAGGCCGAACAGCGCATGGGGATCGCGCAGCACGATCCGCTGACGTCCTCCTTCGACCAAACCGCGCTGCTCCCAGGAACTGAGGATGCGGCTGACCGTATGCAGGGTCGTACCGGTCATCTCGGCTATATCCTGGCGGCTGATCGGAAAGTCAATCTCAATGCCCCCGCCGACCTTCTTGCCGGCCTGCTTCGCCAATCGCAGAAGCACGTGCGCGACGCGCTGCTCAACTTGCTCGTTCGAGATCTCCATGATCCTGGCCTGTGTGTCCTGCAACCGGCTGCCCACGATTTGCAGCGCGCTGCTGGCTAGGCTCGGAAATCGGGCGAGAAGACGAGACCAAGAGGACGATGGCCAGACGAGGGCAATGCTGTCGACCGCCGCGACCGCGGTCGCCGGATAATGCTTGAGGTTCATCGCCTGCGCGACGCCGAACAATTCCCCGGCCGACACGTACCGGACGACGGTTTGCTGTCCTTGAGGCGACGTCTTCTCGACCCGCAGATGGCCGTGCAGCAGAACGAAGAACCGGTCGGCGTCGGCGCCCTGATCGAACACCGTGGTGTCCTTCGGATATCGCACCGAGCGAGCTTCCCTCAGCAGTTCCTCTTGCTCGACGGGCGTCAGGCCGGCGAACATCGGAAGAGCGGCGACCAGCGAGCGGTCGATAGAGGCCATCGTCATTCTCTCTTTCGGTGGCGGACATTAAATCTGTGCAACGTAAACGGCAACTTTTCGCCGGGAAAACAAATATCCGCGCATTCGCCTGAAACCTTGAGCTGGCGCAAACCGGAACCCGGGACAGGGGATACTGACGGGGTAGGTTGATGATGCGACCGCGGTGGCACCGCGGGAGTGGCGCTCCCCTTCCCGGCCGGGCGCTGCCAGATTGTCGCGACCGGCGGTCAACGAGACGGTAGGCAAAGAGTCGGCGCGGATCGGTCGGCTCGCTTAGGCGGCGCTAGAGGGAGTGTCAGTCTGCTTCGGACTCGGCGGAGCAGCAAGAACAGCAGCCACACGTCCAAGGGCGACCATACAAGTATCGGCTCTAATGATGTGGGGGCGGTGGCAGTTTCACCCACCGTCTTTTTCCGCCACGTCGTGCACGAAGTCGTTCGAATGTCCGCATATCTCGTCTCCGGTTCCGCTGCTGCTGTCTGGCCGATGGCATGCTGGCAGTCCTTGCTCGCGGAGCAACCGATAGGCCCACGCGGGATTTGTGCCGCGACAAAGAACCAACGGCCACGACGACTATCGTACGGACAACAACGAGGATACGTCGTGGCGATAATGCACAAGCGGAAGGCCTATCCGGGCCCGCGATCTTCTCTCGCGGATTCAGGCTCTTCTACTTTTTCGGTGCGATCTATGGGGGCGCGACCGCACTCGTCTGGCTGCCGGTGTCCGCCGGCGATCTCTCCCTACCGACCGCGTTCGCCCTGCGGGGCGCCTCCTACATACGCCGCGCGCGGCGCGAGGAATGGCGATAATGGGTAATAATCTTTCCAGGTGGACCATCACCTACTTCGCGGTTGCGATCACGTGGTTGCTGGCCGCCGAAGTGCTGATGGTTGTCGGATTCGGTGCGCCGAGCGCCGACGTCGCGTCTCCCGACACGCTCGTGCTGGTACACGTAGTCTGCATCGGCTGGTTAAGTATGGCACTGTGCGGCGCCCTGTTCCAGTTCGTGCCGGTGCTCGTCGCCAAACCGCTCTTCTCTGAACGATGGACGCTACCGGCGTTACTGCTTTTGAACGCAGGGTTGATGGCGCTGCTGGCGGGATTTCTGGCGTTGGGCGGTCGCATCCCTTGGTCGATCTCCCTGCTTCCAGTTGGGGCCATTATGCTTGTCGCAGGGTTCGCCGCGGTTTCAATCAATCTCGGCCTGACACTCTGGCGGGCCCGGCCGCTTCCGGCTCCCGCACGGTTCGTCGCAGTGGGTGTTGCCTGCATCTGCGCGACGGCGGCGATCGGCACCGTATTCGCACTCGCCCGTTCGGGGCGCATCGCCGAGCCGCTCGCCACGGATGCGTTGGCGTCAGGCGTCTCGATTCACGCGATCGCGGGTCTGGGAGGATGGCTGACGCTCACCGCAATGGGTGTGAGCTACCGGCTGCTGGCGATGTTCATGCTGGCTCCGGACGCCGATGCAAGGAAGATACGTGCGACGCTCTTAACGGGTGCGGGAACCATGGCCATCGCGATCGCGGGAGGTGTTTTCGCGGTCGTCGCAGAAGACGGCATCGACGCTGTACTTGCCCTTGCCGCGATTGCAGGATTGATGACCCTCGGCCTCTATGGGCGCGACGTGATCGCGTTGTTCCGCGGACGCAAGCGTCGCGCCCTTGAACTGAATATCCGCATGACGGCCTTATCTCTGGTCAGTTTGGCTGCGGTCGTTCTGCTCGGCGGGCTGCTGGCTGCCACGGGTTCGTTCGTTCGACACATCGGAGCGTTCGCCTTCCTGGTCGCCTTCGGTTGGCTGTCGGGACTGATCCTCGCAAAACTCTACAAGATCGTCGCTTTCCTCACTTGGCTTGAGGTCTACGGGCCAGTGATGGGACGAACGGCGACACCGCGCGTTCAGGATCTCGTCGTCGAACGACGGGCCTCGAAATGGTTCTTCGTATACTTCCTGGCTGTCTGGGCCGCGACCGCCATGTTGCTCGTCGATGCGACGCTTGCTTTCCGCACTGCCGCGCTGGCCATGACGATCGCGACCGCCGGCATCGTCCGTGAGTTCGCAAGGGCCAGACGTCTCCTCGATGTCGCCGGCGCGCTGCGTCTGCCAGCGGGCGCAATTGCCCCGCGGCTAATGTTTTCCCGTAACTAACCGCAAGGAGCAAGACATGAAAGAATTCATCGACGTGGATGTCCGGCCGATCCTCCGCGCTGGCGGCGAGCCGTTCTCGACCATTATGGCGGCCCTCGCCTCACTTCAACCCGGTCAGGGTCTACGACTTTTCGCGACCTTCAAGCCGATCCCGTTGTTCGGCGTCATGGCCGATAAGGGCTTTGTGCATGAGGAAACCGAACTCCAGGACGGGGAGTGGGAAGTTCTGTTCCGTCCCATAGGCGCGCCGGCGCGGGCGCAGTCGGCGCCTTCCGTGGACGAGTGGCCCGATCCCATCGTGCGTCTCGACAATCGCGATCTCGATCCGCCGGAACCTATGGTGCGAATCCTGGCGGCGGTCGAAACGCTAAGTCCCGGCCAGATCATGTCGGCACAGCTGCGCCGCGAGCCGGTCTTTCTATTTCCCGAACTTGAGAAACGCGGGCATTCATGGCGGGGTGGTTTCACGCCTGACGGTACCGCGTACGAGCTGACCGTAAGGATTGCGGGATGACGATCATCGGCTCCACGCTGGCCGCCAAGGTCAGGGACGCGCTGCGCGTCGTCATCGATCCGGAGCTAGGTCTCAACATCGTTGATCTCGGATTCGTGTACGGCATTTCGGTCGAGGATGGAGCGGCGTGGATAGTCATGACGGCAACTACACCCGGTTGCCCCGCCACCGGGTTTCTCAAGGAAGGTGTGTCCAACAGCGCCCTTCGGGTCCCAGGCGTCAAATCGGTCGACGTCACGATGACGTTCGACCCACCATGGACGCCTGCGCTGATGACGGCCGACGCGAGGGCTGAACTCGACTTCCGGAATTGAACTTCGTACGAACCAAGTGGCATGGTTGCTTCGACCGGTCCGGGCGCCCCTCGCCCACAACTGCCGATGTCGTGAACCAGAATTTGCTCACGCCAATGCCCGCAACCAAGCAAGGCGAGCGATCGCGCACTCTGCGAGCGCCTGCATGGCTTCAAGACGACCGGGATCGCCGGAACTCTCGGCGCCCTCGAGGTAGGCATCAGCCAGCGCCTCGGCGATAATTTGCGCGTCGCATTGTTCAAGGTTCGCGGGAAATCGGCCGATCCCGGCCGCTTGAGCCGACATGCGCGTCGTTTCCTGAAGAAGCTCGCGCGCCCGATTGATCGCTTCGCCTTCGACGCGACGCTCCAGATCGGCGAGCTCTCCTGCTAGACGACGTTCCAGCACCGCCGCATCGACTTGGCCGACATTACCCTGCTCGACTGCGCGCATCTTGTCGTGCTCGCTATGATATGCGTGCCGCCGCTCCTTTCGCAGTATGACGACATGGTCCAGTTCCTCCCGCGCCATGGCTTCAGCGGCCTGTTTGATCTCGGAATCTTCCGCAAATCCAGCTACATATGACCAGAACGCGAATGCCCGCTCCTCATTGCGCACCGCCATGGACAGTGCGCGGTAGGGTGTCATCAGTCTGGAGGTTATAATTTCCGCGGCTGTCTCGCGATCGAACGTTTCGGGCGCCTCCCAGCGCACGAGCGCGGCATCGGGCGCTCTGCCGAGACGGGATTGCGACCAGCGCGCCACACTGTCGACATGTTCGCGCTCCGCCGCGGCAAGTTGCGCGAAGACGGCAGCGAGATCCGGCTTATTCTGACGTTGCATGTCTGCCGCAAGATCGTCGTACTTGCTGGCGGCCTCCTGTTCCATCGCATTCGCAAGCGCAAACAGCTCGTTGAGCGACTGCAGATTTCCTGCGGGCTCTCCTTTCAATAGCAAGGTTCGTGACAGCAGCATGCTTCCCCGCCCGTTTCGATCCGGCACAACGTGATTCCAGAGTAGATAAAGCATATATAATCGGAAGCGGGTTTGACCTGGCTCAAGGGCGGCTTCCGCCGCCGCATCGAGCGACAGGCGAGCGTTCCTGCAACCAATGTGTGACCTGCCCTTCGGTTACGTTGGGGCAGTCCGCAACCGAACTGCGATCTTTTTCTAGGTCTCGGCCAAGCTGTTAGCTGACGATCACTTCTGCGATCGCGCGAAGATCCTTGAGCTTGGTCACGGTCAGCGTCTGATCGCGCGTGAACAGCAACCCACGCTTTTCCCAATTCGTAAGAGCACGGCTCACGGAATAGAGCGTGGTCCCCGCGATGTCAGCAATATCCTTGCGTCGCAGAGAAAGACCTATGGTCGTTCCAAACGACTCCTCTCTGCCGAATTGCCGGACCAGGCGAAGTATCGTGTGAGCTACACGTCTTTCGACGGATTGCGTGGAGACCTCCCGGAGGCGATTTTGCAATTCGGCAAGACGTCTCCCCATGATTCTAAGAGCATTCAGCGCAACCTGAGGATGGCGGTGTATCAACCTGATCAGATCTGCTTCACTCCAGCTTACCACGACGGACGGCGCCATTGTATCGGCATCCGCGGGATATCGATGGTCAGTAAAGGCAGCCACGACTCCAAATATTTCGCCGGACCCAATGAATCTGATGACTATTTGCGCTCCATCGCTACCCGATTGTGAAATGCGCACGATTCCTTTCAGGAGCGCGTGCGCCCGAACCCGAGTATCACCCTGATCGAATACCCTGGCGTCTTTTGAAAAAATGAGGCGCCGAGCCGATTTGCGTGCCTCATCGAGAGCCGCCGCCGAAACTCCTCGAAACAGCTCGATGCTGGCAAGTTCTCGCCGGGATACTGGCGGATCGGAATCGGCCATTTTGCTTCACTTAGTCCCGTGAATTCCGATCATCGCAGTAAATTGCAATGCGGACGCATGTTGAGGGTCGCAATTGTAAATCGATGATTAGTTCCTCTCTTTAACCGGAACCGTGGGGTGTCGAGTTTGCGCCAGCGCAAATCGAACCGCTTTCATTGTTGATAGATTACGGGTGGTCTCCATGAGCGGAAGCGCACCTTTATGATGGAAATACTCGCAAGCCCCTCCAGGCCGTCCGCAGCGACAGGCTGTCTCCAGATCGCGCCGGCGAGCCGATCACGCAAAACTACGTCTGCGTGCGCTCTACGCTCGAAAGGTTTTGCGTGAATCCGAAATCTTGTTTGACCGTGTTCGCTGCCGCCGCTGTCATGGTGTTGGCGGCGTTGGCTTCGTGCACCGCGTTCGCGGCCGACAATCTCGCGACTTACTTGTCAAAAGCCGCGCCGTCGCATTTCTTTCCTAGCGCCGACCGTTTCGGTCCTGTCCAAGGCGATCCGCCAATCGCGCCGGTCTATCAAAGCGATAAGCTGCTGGGCTTCGTTTATCTCAACTCCGATTTCGCCAATGCGGTCGGCTATTCCGGTAAGCCGATACACACCCTCGTCGGAATAGATCCCAAGGGAATCCTGACGGGCCTCAAGCTGGTCGAGCACAAGGAACCCATCGTGCTGGTGGGCATTCCCGAAAAGCGCATTCTGGAGGCCGTCAACAAGTTGATCGGCGCCGACTTGGGAAGCGTGGCGCGAGGTGCCGCGCCGGCTCCGCAGGTCGATATCATCAGCGGCGCGACCGTCACCGTTCTGGTGATCGGCGACAGCATCGTTCGGTCCGCCACCAAGCTGATCAGGAGCGGCCGTCTGGGCGCCCAAGCCAATCCAGCCGGCAGCACGGTGCCACGAGTTTCGAGGACGATCGATCCAGCAAAAAGCGAAATCCGAGATTGGCAGAGCCTCGTCGGCGACGGATCCGTCAAGAGGTTGCTCCTTTCGGTCGCGGACGTGAACAAGGCTTTCGAGAAAACCGGCAACGCCGCCGCGACTGCGCGTCCGGAAGAAGGCGATCCGGACGAAACCTTCATTGATCTATATCTGGCTGATGTCGCCGTGCCGACGATCGGCCGCAGTCTGCTCGGAGACGACGGTTACAATCGTTTGGTTGGCCGGTTGAAACCCGGACAACAAGCGCTCGTCGTCGCCGGATCCGGCCGCTACTCGTTCAAGGGAGCCGCCTACGTGCGAGGAGGGATTTTCGATCGCGTCGAATTGATCCAGGAGACTAACAGCGTCCGCTTCCGCGACCGCGATCACACGCGCTTGGGCAATCTTGTTGCCGAAGGCGCGCCCGACTTCCCGGAAATCGCGTTGTTTACGGTGCCGCCCGAGCTTCCGCTCGATCCGACCGAACCATGGGCGCTGCAGCTCCTGGTGCAGCGCGTCGTCGGCGCGCGGGACAAGGCTCTAGTTACCTTCGATCTCGGCTATACGCTTCCGGAAATCTACCTCAAGCGCGAAGCGCCGCTTCAGCCCCCCGCCACCGCAGCGGCACCGCCCGCCAAGTCGGCGCCCTTGGCTGCTGAGAGGCGTGAAGCCGGTACGCCGCCGCCCGCGACCGACGAAGAGCCGCTTTGGATGCGCATCTGGCGCGGCGACGTCGTCAAGATCGGAATGACCGTCGTCGCGTTGGGCGCGCTTACGCTGATTTTCTTTTTTCAGAACTTCCTGGTCCGTCGCCCGGCGATATACGTCTGGGTCCGCCGGGGCTACCTACTCTTCATCCTGGTCTGGCTGGGGTGGTATGCGAACGCTCAACTCTCGGTCGTCAACGTCCTGACCTTCGTCAACTCGTTGCTGACCGGCTTCAGCTGGGAGTATTTCCTCGCCGCCCCGCTGATCTTCATTCTTTGGGCATCGATCGCGGCTGGGCTGTTGTTCTGGGGACGCGGGCCGTTCTGCGGCTGGTTATGCCCCTTTGGAGCCCTGCAGGAGTTGCTCAACAACATCGCCCAAGCGCTTAAGGTCCCCCAGTTCAACGTGCCTTGGGGTCTGCACGAGCGGCTGTGGCCGATCAAGTACATCATCTTTCTCGGCCTGTTCGGCATGTCACTGTACTCGACCGCGTTCGCCGAGCAACTCGCCGAGGTCGAACCCTTCAAGACCTCCATCATCCTGAAATTTGCGCGCGAATGGCCGTTTGTCCTCTATGCGCTGACGCTGCTCGCGGCCGGCCTGTTCGTCGAGCGTTTCTTCTGCCGCTACATGTGTCCGCTCGGTGCTGCACTCGCGATTCCGGGCCGCATCCGGATGTTCGAGTGGCTCAGGCGCTGGCCGGAATGCGGCTCGCCTTGCCAGCGCTGCGCCAAGGAATGTCCGGTGCAAGCGATTCATCCCGACGGGCACATCAACGTCAACGAGTGCATCTACTGCATGCACTGTCAGGAACTGTATTTCGATGACCATCGCTGCCCGCACATGATCCAGGTTCGGCTGAAGCGCGAGAAGCGCGAGGCTCTTTCTTCGCCCTCGATGCGCAGCGGCGGCAAGGGGCCGAATACCGTCATCACTGCCGGAGGCAAGCCCATCGGCTCGCAGCCTGCTGCTGCCATCACACCACCCGCAACCTGAAGCTTAGGAGACTATTATGAGCGAAAATGAAAATGCAAAGGGCGTGAGCCGACGCAAATTGCTTGGAACGACTGCAGCAGCTGCGGGCGTGGGCCTCGCGGGCGGCGTTGCCCTCAAGACCGATGGCGTAATCACGGCTGCTGACGCGCAGACTAAGACGGCGCCCGCGAAGGCGGCGCCCGCAGCGCGGCCCGCGGTTCTGAAGGCCGAAGTGCATCCCGGCGAGCTGGATGAATACTATACCTTTTTCTCGAGCGGCCAGTCCGGTGAATTGCGTATCGTTGGCTTGCCGTCGATGCGTGAGTTAATGCGGGTACCAGTGTTCAATCGCTGCAGCGCCACAGGCTGGGGCCAGACCAATGAAAGCCTGAAAGTACTGACCGAGGGGCTATTGCCCGAGACCCGCGAGTTCCTCAAGACCCGCGGCGGCACCTACATGAATGGCGACCTGCATCACCCGCACATCTCCTTCACCGACGGCACCTATGATGGCCGCTACGCCTTCATGAACGACAAGTCCAACACCCGCGTCGCGCGGGTGCGTCTCGACGTAATGAAGTGCGACAAGATCATTCAGCTTCCGAACCAGCACACGGTGCACGGGCTGCGCGTGCAGAAATACCCTCGTACCGGCTATGTGTTCGCCAACGGCGAGGATGGCGTGCCGGTGCCGAACGACGGCAAGATACTTGACGATCCAAAGCAGTATCGCTCGATCTTCAGCGCGATTGACGGCGACACTATGAAGGTGGCCTGGCAGGTGATCGTCAGCGGCAATCTCGATAACGTCGATGCCGACTACCAGGGCAAGTACGCCTTCTCCACCTGCTACAATTCGGAAGAGGGCGTCACCCTCGCCGATATGACCGCCAAGGAGCAGGACTGGGTCACGATCTTCAACATCAAGCGCATCGAAGAGGCGGTGAAGAAGGGGGACTTCAAGGAAATCAACGGCGTGCCTGTCATCGATGGTCGCAAGGGCTCGCCCTATACCCGCTATGTCCCAGTTTCCAACAGCCCGCACGGCATGAACACCGCGCCGGATGGCATCCATATCGTGGCGGCGGGCAAGCTCTCTCCCACGGTCACGGTGATGGACGTGCGGCTGTTCGACCAGTTGTTCGACGACAAGATCCAACCGCGCGACGTCGTGGTCGCGGAGCCGGAACTCGGCCTCGGACCCTTGCACACGGCCTATGACGGCAAAGGCAACGCCTACACGACGCTCTTTCTCGACAGTCAGGTCTGCAAGTGGAACATCGATCTTGCCAGGCGCGCGTTCAAGGGCGAGAAGGTCGATCCTATCCTTCAGAAGCTCGATGTGCACTATCAGCCCGGCCACAACCATACCTCGATGGGACAGACCAAGGAAGCCGACGGAAAGTGGCTGATCTCGCTCAACAAGTTCTCAAAGGACCGCTTCCTCAATGTCGGGCCGCTTAAGCCCGAGAACGACCAACTGATCGATATCTCCGGCGACAAGATGAAACTGGTCCATGACGGTCCGAGCTTTGCCGAACCTCATGACGCCACCATCGTTCACCGCTCCAAGATCAACCCAGTTTCGATCTGGGATCGTGCCGATCCGTTCTTTGCCGATGCCGTCAAGCAGGCCAAGACCGACGGAATCGATCTCGAGGCCGACTCCAAGGTGATCCGGGACGGCAACAAGGTCCGTGTTTACATGACGTCGACCGCGCCGGCGTTCGGTCTCGAGCAGTTCCAGATCAAGCAGGGCGATGAGGTCACCGTCTACGTCACCAACATCGACGCGGTGGAAGACCTGACGCACGGTTTCTGCATCGTGAACTATGGGGTCAACATGGAAGTAGCGCCCATGGCGACGGCCTCGGTGACGTTCACGGCGGATAAGGCCGGCGTCTTCTGGTACTATTGTTCGTGGTTCTGCCACGCCATGCACATGGAGATGAAGGGCCGCATGATGGTCGAACCCAAGTCGGTTTGAGGCGGGATCGGCACATGCTCTTCCTTTTACGAATCCTTCCGGCGGCGATCTTCGCCGTCGGAATCCCGGGCTTTGCGGTTGCGGAGACGCTGAGGGCCGTTCCGGAGCAGTCGTTGCAGGCTGTGCTGGACCGGGCCCTTGACGGCGACGTCATCGAACTCTCAGCGGGTGAGTACAAGGGTGCGATCAGGATCGAGCGGCGCGTGGTATTAAGCGGACGGCCGGGCGCCGTACTCGACGGCGGCGGTGCCGGCAACGTCGTCACCGTGACATCGCCTGATGTCACGGTTCGCGGCATAACCATCCGGGGATCGGGCTACGATCTGGAAAAGATGGATTCCGGTGTGTTTCTCGCGAAGACCGCGCAACGTGCCCTAGTCGAAAACAACCGCTTCGAAGGCAACCTTTACGGTGTTTACGTCCATGGCGCGACGGGGTCACGCGTGCAGCGAAATATCATTGAGGGCATGCAGGACAGACGGCTCAACGAACGCGGTAACGGCGTATCGGTCTGGAATGCGCCCGATGTCACCATCGCCGAGAATACGTTCCGCTACGGCCGCGACGGCATCTTCACGATTTCCAGCCGCAAGGACCGCTTCATCAACAACCGCTTCGACCAAGTTCGGTTCGCGGTGCATTACATGTACACCAACGACAGCGAAGTCAGCGGCAACGTTTCCATCGGCAATCACGTTGGCTACGCTATCATGTATTCGAACCGGCTAATGATCCGCAACAACATCTCGGACCGCGACCGCGACTACGGACTGCTGTTCAACTACGCTAATTACGCCGAGATCGACGGCAATTGGGTTAACGGTGGCTCGCTCGATAATATTGCAAGCAGGAAGGACGAAGGTCCGGTCGAAGAACGCGGCATGCTGCCGGAATCGAAACCCGAACCGGGCCTGCGCAGCGGACCAGGGAAATGCGTCTTCATCTACAACACCAACCACAACAAGTTTCGTAACAACTGGTTCGAGCGTTGCGGCATCGGGGTTCATTTCACTGCCGGCTCCGAGGGTAACGAGATCACCGGCAACGCTTTTGTCGGTAACCGAAACCAAGTGAAGTATGTCGGCACCCGCGACCTCGACTGGTCTAAGGGGGGCCGCGGCAACTACTGGAGCGACAATCCGGCGTTCGATCTCAATGGCGACGGCATCGCCGACACCGCCTACCGCCCCAACGATCTCGTCGACCGGGTGCTGTGGACCGCGCCGTCGGCGAAGGTGCTGATCAACAGCCCCGCGGTGCAGGTGCTGCGCTGGGCGCAGGCGCAGTTTCCCGCGCTTTATCCCGGCGGCGTCGTCGACACCCATCCTTTGATCGCGCCACCGCCGAAGCCATCAACCAGTCGGAGGCTGCAATGACCATCACTGTCGCCGTCAACGGCGTGGAGAAGAGGTACGGCGCGGTCAAGGCGCTGCGCAATGTTTCGTTCGACCTCGGTCCGGGACGGCTGAACGCGTTGGTCGGCCACAACGGCGCCGGCAAGACCACGCTGATCAAGCTGATGCTCGGCCTCATTCATGCCGAGCGCGGCGCGGTCCGCGTGCTCGACGAGGATCCGGCGGCCGGCGAATTCTCGGCGCGCCGGCAGCTCGGCTATCTGCCGGAGAATGTCGCGTTCAACGCCGCTTTGACCGGGCGCGAAACACTGGCGTTCTACGCGCGGCTGAAGCAGATAGAGCCCGCTTCGGCCTGGCCGCTGCTCGACCGCGTCGGCCTGATGCATGCCGCCGATCGCAGGGTCGGGACTTATTCCAAGGGCATGCGCCAGCGCCTCGGCCTAGCCCAGGCGCTGCTGGGGCGGCCGCGCGTCCTGTTACTGGACGAGCCGACCACGGGGCTAGACCCGGCGCTGCGTCAGACCTTCTACGAGATCCTTGGCGAATTGCGCGACGACGGCGCCACCGTCCTGATCTCCTCGCACGCGCTCACCGAACTTGAGGATCGCGCCGAGCATGTGTTGATCATGAACCGCGGGCTACTGGTCGCGCAGGGCACGCTGGCGGAACTGCGCTCGATCTCGCAACTGCCAATCCGGGTTTCGCTCGATATTGCGCCCGGGGCCACCGTCCCGCCGGGATGGATAAACGGGACGAGTGTCGCAACTCCGCATGGCCGCATCCTGCTGGTGCCCGATGAGGTCAGCAAGATGGAGTTGCTGCGCGTCGCGGCCGGCGATCCCTGCGTCACCAATATCGAGATCGCGGCTCCGACGCTCGACGATCTCTACGCCCATTTTCTGCGAGGGAATGCCGCATGAGAAACATCGTCATCATCGCGGCGAAGGAAATCAAGGAAGGCTTGCGCAACCGCTGGGTTCTGGCGACTACATTGCTCTTGGCCGCGCTGTCGCTGTCCTTGACATTCCTCGGCAGCGCGCCGACTGGCAACGTCGGCGCTGGCGCGCTTGACGTCGTGGTCGTCAGCCTGTCTAGCCTCACCATCTTTCTGCTACCGCTGATCGCCCTTTTGATCTCGCATGACGCGGTGGTCGGCGAGATGGAGCGGGGCACCATGATCCTGCTGCTCAGCTATCCCGTCGGCCGCTATCAGGTTATCCTTGGAAAATTCTGCGGACACGTGTTGATCCTCGCCTTCGCCACCGTGATCGGCTATGGCGCGGCGGCCGCAGCACTTGCCATCACCGGCGCCTCAGTGCTGACCTCGAGTTGGTACGCCTTCGCTTCGATGCTCGGAACATCGATCCTGCTCGGTGCGGTGTTTGTTGCGATCGGATATCTGATCAGCAGCCTTGTGCGCGATCGCGGTACCGCAGCGGGCATTTCCGTGGGGGTTTGGCTGTTGATGGTGCTGGTGTTCGACATGGCGCTGCTCGGCATCCTGGTGGTCGATCAGGGACGCATCGTCTCGGCGCCGGTGCTCGAGGCACTGCTGTTCCTCAACCCGACCGATCTTTATCGGCTGACCAATCTGACCGGGTTCAACGTTAGCCAGTTTTCCGGCATGGCCGGACTGGCCGGGACCGCGAGCACGGGCATCGGCGCACTGCTGCTGGGTCTGGTGGTCTGGATAGCCGCGCCGCTCGGGCTCGCGACCGCATTCTTTGCGCGGAGAGAATTATGAGTTTGCGAACCTTGCGAATCCTGGCCGCCGCTCTCGCCGCGATCTTTCTCGCGGGATGCAATCAGGATGCAGCCAATTCGGTGGTGCCGCCGCCGGTGGCGCTCAACAGCGACGCCATGGGCGTGTTCTGCGGCATGAATCTGCTCGAACATCCCGGACCAAAAGGCCAGATTATTACGGCCGGCCGGATCGACCCATTCTGGTTCTCGTCGGTCCGCGACACCGTGGCCTTCACCTTGATGCCCGACCAGCCCCGCGACATCCGGGCGATCTATGTTTCGGACATGGCGCGGGCGACAAGCTGGGATAATCCGGGCCCAACAAACTGGGTCGATGCGCGCAAGGCATTTTTCGTGATCGAAAGCCGCAAACAGGGCGGCATGGGAGCAGCCGAGGCGGTGCCGTTCGGAAATCGCGAGGCCGCCGAAGCGTTTGCCAACGACAATGCCGGCCGGGTGGTGACATTCGAGCAAATCCCAAGTGCATACGTGCTCGGCAGCGACGTGCCGACCGACCAGAGCCAGCACGGTCGTCCGGACGTGCGGGTCAACTGACGAGGAACAGCCGATGCTCAAACGAGAACTCACCCGTCGGCGCATGATCGTCATTGCCGCGAGCGCCGCCGGATCGACATTTCTGACCGGCGGCCGAGCGGCCGCGGCGGACGAATCTGTGCGCTGGCGCGGATCAGCGCTCGGGGCGCAGGTGTCGATCGAGATCCATCATTCGGACCGCGAAGAGGCCCAACGGCTGGTTTACAGATGTGTGCTAGATGTACGGCGGCTTGAGCAACAGTTCAGCCTGTACCGGACCGATTCAGCGATCTCAAAGCTCAACCGCACCGGCATCCTCGTTTCTCCCAGCACTGAGATGGTCGCACTGTTGAAGTCCGCGTTGCGGTTCGCGAGTGTGACCGACGGCGCGTTCGATCCGACGGTCCAGCCGCTTTGGCAGCTTTACGCTGAACACTTTTCTTCGGACGAACCGCACCCCGCCGGCCCGTCGGCGCAAAAGCTGGCTGAGACGCTCGCGAAGGTTGGCCATAGCGGCTTGCTGGTTAGTGACGATCGCGTGGCACTCCTCAAGCCCGGCGCCGCGATCACCTTGAACGGCATCGCACAAGGATACGCCACTGACCGCGTTGTGGATATTTTACGCGGATCGGGGTTATCAACGACGCTCGTCAATATGGGCGAGATACGCGCGATCGCAGCTAGACCGGATGGGACACCATGGCGCGTCGGACTAGCCGATCCGGACGAGGCCGGCGCGCTCACGGAAACCATCGATCTTGTCGATCGCGCGGTTGCGACCACCGCCGGAGCGGGTTTCCGTTTCGACACGGCGGGTCGGTTCAATCATCTGTTCGACTCAAAGACTGGACGCAGTCCCGCCCTGTACCGCACGGTCAGCGTGATCGCTCCGACCGCAACCGAAGCCGACGCGCTTTCGACGGCTTTCAGCCTGATGCCAGCGTCTCGGATCGCCGACGTTGTTGCGGTTCGGTCGGGCACGCAGGTTCGGCTGACCACTGCAGACGGACGATCGTGCGTGTACGGCGCATGACGACGGTCGCCCGACATCGGATCTCAAAGTCGGAGATAAACTAAACGCGAGGTGTTGAGCTTTTGAATGGCGAACGTGAAAAGAGGAGAATGGAATGCGAGGACTGTTGTTCATTACGCTGTTGGTAGTTGCGTGCTCGGGTGAAGTAAGAGCTCAGGACGCCGTCGCAGGCGAGAAGGTTTTCGCCGTCTGCAAGTCCTGTCACCAGATCGGTGAGAACGCAAAGAACGTCGTCGGACCGACTCTCAACGGCCTCATAGGCCGCAAGGCTGGCAGCGTGCCGGGCTACTCATATTCTGTCGCGAACAAGGACTCCGGTATCACTTGGGAAGAGTCGACCTTCCGCGAATACATCAAGGATCCTAAGGCCAAGATTCCGGGCACAAAGATGATCTACGCCGGATTGAAGGATGAAAAAAGAACCACTGACTTGATCGCGTTCCTGAAGCAGTTCGACGCCGACGGCAAAAAGAAGTAGTGGCTGTTCTAAAACGTAGCTTCTTTAATTTGTAACCGAAAAGAGACGCGGGACCCGAAAAGATAAGCTTTCCGGGGCCCGAGTCATTTAGGAGATGTAAACGCGTTCACAGACGAAAGCGCAGGAATCGGAATTTGTAACAGTGAGCTTGAGAAACTCCTGCGGGAGGGCCCTTCCTTCAGAACCGAAGGACCAGCGAATTCTGCAACTCCACAGATCGTCTCCTTCGGCGCTACCGGTACCTTAAAGGCGGGTTACGCCGAGACTGTTGAGAAACTCGTAGAGGCGCTCCACGCTGTAGTCGTCGGTACGCCCGTTGCGGAGTTCGGACACCTTCTGGCGAGAGAGCCCCATGATCGCGCCCGCCGCGCCATCGCTCAGACCGCGTTCAACGATGACGTCGTCGACCTTCGAAACGAGCTTAGCCTTCAGGAGTCGCGTTTCATCATCCGGAAGTCCGAGGTCTGCGAAGACGTTGCCGGACCCAATGGTGCCCAATGCAGTCCGCCGATGCTTTTGCGTCATCGCTCCGCCCCCGTGCTTACGGCCGCCAACTACTTCCGATTTCGGCAGACTCGTCGGTGCCGTCCGGGAGGTCGGTGAACCTACGGGGGCGCTTCGTGGGATCGGCAGGATGCGTCATCGCTCGAATGATGTCGTCAGCCGACGCAACGATGCCGAGGTCCTGCAGCCCGCGCAGCCAGGAAACCGTACTGGAGAGATGCACGTTGCGCGGCCTGCGAATAACCTTGACGGAACGGAAGTCGGCGTCCTCGAACAACAGCAGCGCCGCCTGGTCGTCACGGACGTATTTTTCCAGCCCGTGCTGGAAGAAGTCGGCGATGGCCGCCTCGCCAAGGCTTTGGCCGGTTTTGAATGTGCCCTGGGCACGTAGGGCAGCCGCCATCTTGCCGACGTTCGTTTCCTCGATCGTGAACACCTTCGGATGCGCCTCGACGAACGCCTTGACCTCGCGGTCCTTGAGGTAGTTCTCGGGATCCGACGTCAACTCGGCGTAAACTTGGTCGATGAGGACCACCGGCATCCCAAGCTTCGCCAGCAGAGGCATCTCTCCGGCAACCCAGAGGCTGTTGATCGGCCCGGCATCCGGGATGATGAGAACGCAGCGGGCGGTCATTGCGGTAGTCCCGCTTCCCGGCAGATACGCAGGAAATTTTCTGTCATCTGGGTGATCTCGTGGGGAGGGAGCCGCGGAAGATCAAGGCCACGATCGCCGAGTGCGACCAGCAGTTCCGCATAGTCACGCAGCCCGGACTGCTCGATCGCCTGCGCCTTGTCGATCTCCCCCTTGGAGAAGGCGACCAACGGATCGTTAGTGCCGTCATTCGGTCGGTAGCCCGTGACCTTCGTGAGGTGATCCCTGACGAGCGCGGTCAACGTCGTTCCGTGGGTGGCCGCGTAGGATTTCCCTCGCTGAACCAGTTCGTCGTCAAGATTGAATGTCGTATTACGCTTCATCGCCGATCTCCATGGCTCACATATATACGTGAAAACGGCATGGAACAATATCCTCATGACCGGGCTTGCAGATTTTTCTACCGATACTATGTTTATTATAAATTTGGTAGAAATGTCCGCACCAATGTCAGACCTCGAACCCATTGCCATGGACCGAACCCAGCTCCGGCATCTCGAAGATGCCCGTGAGATGTGGGAGCGCTACGAGTTTTTCCTGACGCTGCAGGAAAAGTTCCGCGGCGCCATGGGGTGGAAGACGGTCGGTCCCCACGAATACCTCACGACCTATTTCACCAACCCGACCACCGGCAAAAAGCAGATGGGCTCGCTCGGCCGGCGCTCGCCCGAGACCGAGAAGAAGAAGACCGACTTCGACCTGGGCCGGGCCGAGGTCGACAAGGCTGCGGCCAAAATGAAGCTCGAGCTCGAACCGCTCATCCGGGTCGGGCGCGCGCTTCGGATCGGCCGGCTCGAGCCGATCGCCAGCGACGTGCTGCGCGAACTCGCGAGGCATGAACTCTTCGACGAGAAGCTGCTCGTGATCGGCAGCGCCGCCATGCACCTCTTCGAGGCGTCCGCCGGTGCCCTGCTGCCGCGATCGCTATTCGCGGAAGGTGACTTGGACCTGCTGTCGTCGGCGGAGAGCCGCCAGGAAGCGATGGAAGAACTCCTTCCGGTCATCCAGCGCGCAGACAAGTCCTTCGTGCTTCACGCCGCCTCCCGATCGATCAGGAACGACCACGGCTTCCGGGTCCACCTGCACACACGCCGATCCCTGCTCAAATCCATCGATCAGCTGGACGGGACCTCCGAAGAGCAGTTGTCCGTGCTGCACAGCCTGCTCGATCTCGAGCCGGTGTCGGCGGTCGCGATCGCCCGTGACGGTGTGCTCGTCGGAATGACGGGAATGGATCCGCGGGCGTTCGCGCTTACGAAATACGCGCTGGCCACGCTGGATCCGGACCGAGACGGGGCCGCGACGCGCATGGCCAAGGACCAGGCCTACGCCGTCGGGCGGCTGGTCGTGCGGTTCGGGACAAGACCATTTGAGGAAGACCATCTGGCCGCGTTCCCCGCCTTCGCCGAGTCCATCGAGACCGGCGATCCCGAGGTCGCGGGCGTCATTGGCGCCGCATCGGCGACGCCTGCACCGTTGATGAAACGAGCATGAGTTGCTGAGCTAGAGGTCGCGATCGTCCGGGACTTCCATCACTTCTAGTTACTGCAAATCTCCTTGCCCTCGCCCGCAGGCTGCGCTTGGATAGTTTCGGGTCTGGGGAGATTAGTAAATGCGTACATTGGGGGTGGCGGTGCTTTGTACCGCGCTGACGGGCTGCGTCACAACTGAAACGGTTCAATTTCGAGCCAGCAATCCAAATCAGCAAGCATTGATACGTGACGGCCAGCCCGCTCTTGTTTCGAAGCAGAAGACATCATTGGTCCTGGTTCGACCGGCTTCTCGCCAACTACAGGCGGGAGGACGGCCAGTATTTGTTGTGAATATCAATAACCTTAGTAAGGCGCCCGTCGAATTTCGTATGAGCCAGATCGAGGTTAATCAGATCGTTGGCGAAAACGAATTCGCGATGACCGTAGTCACCTACGAAATGTTGGCTCAGGAAGAAAAGAATCGTCAGGTAGCAGCGGCGATCTTAACCGGCCTGGCCGCTGGCGCGAATGCCTATGGTGCGTCACGCGCCGGGTACGGAAGTTACACAACGCCAGGCGGACGTACAGGCACGTTTTACAGTCCGACGGCAGCAGCCATCGCTCAGAATAACGCTGCTGTGCAGAATGAAGTCATGATTTCTAACACCATCGAAACCGGACAGCGAAATATGGCCCAGCTTGAGCAAACCGTCATCAAGGACAACACTTTGATGCCAGGTGAATGGTATGGAGGCGCGCTGCACCTTTCACCACCAACCAACCCGCCCTCTGGCAATCAGAAGAGCTACAAGATCATCATCTCCGTGGGAGCCGACCGCCATGTGATCGATGTCGCACAGGCCTCTGCCGGTAGCTGATCGCTATGCGATGGCTCTTCGCACTGCTCATTATCTCGCTCGCATCAACTTCTGTTCTCGCGGAATGCGGAGACAAAGGTGGACCCGGCTATCGTGGCCCAAATGGGAAATGCGTAGGATGGGCTGAACTGGGCCGCACCTGTGGCAACCCGCCGACGACCCGTTGTCAGCCTGAGAAGGTAGCAACCGGATCAACCGAAGCCGCAAATCATGGTATGAAGGCTTGGGAAGCTGGAAGCGATGCGCGAAAGGCAGCCGGTCGGTAGAGGGGAATTGCGATGGCTTGCCAGCCTACGACAACAGCGACACTGGCGTCTCGACACATGAGATTCGTACCGGTCTGCGGCTATGTGAGGATTTCCCATTGGCAAGAGGTCACCTATCGGAACCTGTCACCATGCTTTCCATGAGCGCAATGGCCAAACGCCGTTCTTGCGTATTTTCGATCTTCTGAAATGCGGAAACGAGGCGCCGTACTTCCGGGATGATTCTGAGATCAAGTTGGTCGAACAGCCTGCCTTCGTCGCTTCCTGTATCCTCGAAAAAATAAACGATAGGAACGTCCAACGCCTTACTCAGTTCAACCAGACGACTGCAACTCACGCGATTGGATCCCCTTTCGTATTTCTGAATTTGTTGAAACGTCAGGCCCAGACGCTCCGCAAGTTCTGTCTGAGAAATAGAAAGCGCAGAGCGACGCAGCCGAATCCGTTTGCCTACAATGACGTCCACCGGATGAACCATGGCCGGCAACCCCCTTCCGTTGGTAGCTGGAGCTAAACCTTTATTACCTTTTGCAGCTTGATTTGGGAACAACGGCTGCAACCGATCCGGCGGCCCGCTCTCATCGCGGCCGCCAAATCGTCGTCCTGCACATGGCTCAACCTAGGCTGCTCTAGGTCACAGCACCTCGAATGTATGGATCCTTTTAGTGCGACGTGACGGGGACCATCAACTGAGTGAAGCCGATCCCACCTACCACGACAGACTCTGTCATCGAGACCCTATTCGATGAAGCAGTTCGGGCTTGGCTCCTAAACCGACGTTCGATTGGCTTTCTGTCTGAACGATCGACGTCTTCGCCGATCGAAACGCAGGCCGATCACTGTGAGCTACCTGCGGTCACCGCGCTGCGGATGCTTGATTATTAAAGTCGAGGAGGAGGAGGAGGAGAAGTTGGGCACGCGCCGCGCGCCGGATCGAGATATCTATCGCAATAGTCAGGGGGTGGTTGACCCATGCCGTGATCGTCATCAGCTTTGGAAACGTCACTCTCCGCGGGAAATTTCGATCCTTGGGCCGACCTCGCTTTTCATCCACTTCTTCCGACTTAAATGGATTTGGTGGCTGAGCGATGTGCAACCTTACTGTGTCCGTGTGCTGATCGATAGGTTAATGAAACCGATCAACTCAGCGGTTCGTCCGTCTCCTGATGAAGGATACGCTCCGCCGCGCCGTCGAGATCTTCATACTGCCCGCTTCCAAGCGACCATATGAAGGCCAGGAGGCCCGTGAGCCCGAGAGCGATCGCAATCGGTATGAGATAATAGTAGTCCGTCATTCGGCTGCCTCGACGAAGCGAGCAACCTGTGCGATTTCTTTCTTTGGCGATGCTCGTCCCGCGAGTCCGGAAAGACGGAGCGCATTCAGAACTACAAGAATCGAAGAGCCCGACATCGCAACCGCGGCGACCAACGGGGTCACGTAACCCGCCACGGCCACCGGCACCGCGATGACATTGTACGCGACCGCCAGCACCAGATTCTCATGTACGAGTCGCTTCGCCTGTCGCGCAACTCGCACGGCCAGCGGAACCGCGATCAAACTCTCCTGAAGAAACACGACGTCGGCGGCCTGCCGTCCGACATCGGCGGCAGACGACGGCGCGATGGAAGCATGAGCTGCGGCAAGGGCCGGAGCGTCGTTCAAGCCGTCTCCGACCATCAATACTTTGTGGCCTGCGGCACGCAGCTTGATGATCCGCGCCACCTTGTCGCTCGGCATCAGTTCCGCAGTCGCTTCGATCCCAAGGAGTCCGCCGAGCCGCTGGACCCGCGCCTCACTGTCTCCCGAGACGATTTCCACATCCAGTCCTTCGCTTGTCAACGCCGCGACAGCTTCTTCCGTACCTGGGCGCATCCGGTCTTGAAAATCGAAAGCAGCGATGATCCGGCCTGCCCTGGAGAGAACGACAGACGATTCTTCGGCGGCATCCTGCTGCGAAGCCCAGGACGGCCGCCCTAGCTTGATCGCGTCAGCGCCAAGGCGCGCCTCCAGCCCCAGTCCGGGGCGCTCAACAATCCCGTCGAGCGATGGCGCTCCGTCAGGGACCAGCGCTTGCGCGATCGCGCGTGAATACGGATGAGATGAACGAGATGCGAGCGCCGCCGCGATGGACAGCGCCTGCTGGTTGCCGGCGCGGACAACCAGCTGCGGGTCTCCCGACGTGAGCGTCCCTGTCTTGTCGAGCAGGACCGTGTCGATTTCAGCGAGCTTCTCCAGCGCACCGCCGTCCTTCACCATCACACCCGCTTCGAACAGGCGCCGCGATGCCACGACCTGCACCATCGGCACCGCCAGGCCAAGCGCGCAAGGACAGGTAATGATAAGCACAGCGATCGCAATCGTGATCGCGCGATGGAAATCTCCGGTCGCGAACAACCAGCCGACGAAAGCGCCAAGAGCCGTGAGGTGCACCACGGGCGCATACATCGCCGCCGCACGGTCCGCGATCCGGCGATATGCCGAGCGCCCCTGCTCCGCAGCCTCCATCAACCGCACCATTTCTGCAAGAAACGAGTCGCTCGCGCCTGCGTTGGCTACGACCGTCAGCGGTCCGGTCAGGTTCAGCGAGCCGGCGCGAAGAACCGAGCCGACTTTCGCCGTCTGCGGCGCGCTCTCCCCCGAGACAATGGAAACATCGATATCGGAAACGCCCTGCTTCACCGTGGCATCGACCGGAACGCGGTCTCCAGCCGCGACAAGCAGCAACATGCCCGGCCTGACTTCAGCAACAGGGATAAACGTCTGACGTCCGTCGTCGCCAGCGAGCCGGGCAACGCGTGCGGCGAGACGTGCCAACCCCGTGACAGCGCTACGCGCCCGTTCCCGCATCATGTGATCGAGCGTGCGGCCGATGAGCAGGAAAAAGAGCAGCGATATCGCCGCATCGAAATAGGCGTGCGGCCCGTGAACGACCGTCTCGTAAAGGCTGAGGGCGAAAGCCAGCAGGACCCCGATCGAGATCGGAACGTCCATGTTGGTGCGTCCGTGCCGGAGACTCCGCCAAGCTGAACGGAAGAAGACGCGACCTGAATAGGCCAGTGCCGGGAGAGCAATAAACGCGGACAACAGGTGAAAGAGGTCGCGGGACTCGGCATCCGCGCCCGACCATATCGATACCGACAACAGCATGATGTTGCTTGACGCGAAACCGCTGACAGCGAGCGCCTTGATCAATTCGGAGAAAACGGGATCGCCCCGCGAGGATTCGACGTCGAACAGATGCGCGTCGAAGCCTGCGCCCTTCAACGTTTCGATGAACGCCGGAACCGGTTCGGCACCGCGCCAACGGACGGTGACCCGCTTCGTCGAGAGATTGACGCGGGCATGCTCCACACCGGGCAGCTTCGAGAGTTCACGCTCGATCGTCGCGATGCAGGCGCCGCAGTGAATACCGGGCACCGAGAGATCCGTCTGCCGTAATCCACCGCCAACGTCACGGCTTGCCAGCCGAACCTCTTCTCCGATCGCACCGGATTCGGCAGCGATCGCCGCGACAGCCAGACCTGTGTCGCAACAACTCATAACGCACTCCTCCGATCAGGCCGGATTCTCCGCGCACATCGTCCGATAGGAATGCCAGGTCGCATGACCGAGCACAGGAAAGACCACGATCATACCCAACAGCCCTGTCGCAAGACTCAAGACGATAAGAACCAGCATGATCGCAGCCCATGTCAGCATTACCGGCAGATTGTGCCACACCAGCGCCATGCTCGTTCCCATTGCCGTCAAGGCGTCGACGCGCTGATCGAGTAGCATCGGTATCGAAAACGCGCTGATAGCAAACGCGAATGCCGAGAATAGGCCTCCCACCGCACTGCCGATAAGCAGCATCGCGTAGCCGGTTCCGGTCGTCAGCAGCATCGCGACGATGTGATCAAGGCCCGGAAACGGGCGGACCCCGAAGAACAGTGCATAAATGATAACAGCGGCGCGCATCCACAAAAGCGTCAGCATGACCAGCAACGCGCCGGCAAACAGCACCTGCCCGCCGGACTTCGGCTTGACCAGCATCATGTTGAGAAGGCTGACCGGCCTCCCCTCGGAAATCCGCTTGCTCTTCTCATAGAGTCCGATGCCGAGGATTGGCCCCATCACCATGAAGCCGGCGAATGCAGGAAACAGAATGTAGTCCCAGCCGAAGACAAACAGCCCAACAGTGGTGGCTACCGATACAAGATAGACCAGCAAACCATATCCGAGACTTGCTCCCGGATTGATCTTGAAATCCTTCCAGCCGGCCGACAGCCATTGAAGCGCCGCGGCATTCGGGACATCGCGCTTCCAGGGCTTCTCGCGGGGCAGCGGTGGAACCAGAACAGGAATGGTCGCCATGATCGTGGCCTCAACGTGTTTGCGGATTGCATGACGAGCGCGCGGCCCCGAACCGCGCCTGGTTCGGCGCAGGCTCACCGGCGCGCGCATGAGCGACGCATTCCGGCTGCGACATGACCGCAACATAGACGAGATGCGCGTTAGCGCCGATCACCAGAAGCAACCCGGCGCAGACCGCAAGCCAAAGCACAGCCTTCGGCGATCGGAGCGGGATCCGGTTCATTGCGCGGCCCTCGGCAGGTCGGTCAGATAAAGCGCCAGAATCTTACGGTCGAGAGCGGACAGGCGCTCCTCCCAGGTCGGCATCTTCCCCTGCCGCCCGTTCCAGACTGTCGAAGAGACCGATTGCAGATCGCCACCGTAAATCCAGAAGTGGTCTGTAAGGTCCGGTGCGCCCATCTCAGTCTTTCCCTTGCCGTCGTCGCCGTGACAGGCGGCGCAATTCGCTGCGAACACCGTCTTGCCGGCATTGAGCCTCGGCACCGAGATTTTCTGCGCGACCTTCGGATCAGACAAGCTGCGCACATAATCGACGACGTCATCGACTTCCTGCGCCTTCAGGATTCCATCCCGGCCGAAAGCCATCATCTGCGAGGCGCGACTGTCCTTGTGCGACGAATTAATCCCGACGCGGATCGTCTCCGCTACCGTCGCCGGATCGCCGCCCCACAGCCACGACGCAGTCGTCAGGCTTGGATATCCCTTCGACCCTTGTGCGGTCGAACCGTGACAGGCCGCGCAATTGTCCCGATACAGCGTCTGCCCTGTCTGCCGGACGATCCGCATCAGCTTGGGATCCTTCCGGATATCATCATAGCTCTTCGCTTCGATCTGATCGCTCCACGCCTTTCGTTCCGCTGCGGCCTCCCGCAGATCGGCTTCAAGGCTGGTGCGCTGATCGATTCCGAGCAACCCTTTCGTGAACGTCACCCCGATCGGCCAGGCCGGCATCAGAATCCAGTACCCGACGCTGAACAGCACTGTCGCGATCAGGAACAGGTAGACTGCACGCGGAACGGGCGTGTTGAGTTCCTTGATCCCGCTCCATTCGTGACCTGTCGTCAGATATCCCGTGTGCGGGTCGCGCTCCTCTACCGCCATGATTCGTCCTTCAACGGCTTGTCCTCGTTGCCGAGGATCGATTGCGCAGCCGCGTCGAACTGCTTCCGGTTTGACGGCCAATACGCATAGACGACAATCACCGCCGACATTGCGATCAGATAGAACAAACCGAATGACTTGGAGAACCAGACTGTGAAGTCATGATCAATCGGCATCATTGTGCTCCCGAAGCTGCAGTCTTCTGCGCTGCATCCGTCAGCTTCCCGAGAATCTGCAGATAGGCGACAAGCGCATCCATCTCCGTCAGTTCGCCGGGGCGACCATCGAAAGCGCGAATGTTCGTGGCCTCCCCGTATCGCTTGGCCACGCCCTCGGCGCGCGGGGAATCCGGAGCAGCCTGACCGTACGCATCCGCGGCCGCGTTGACGATCATCTCATCCGTGTACGGAACTCCGACCTTGCGAAGCGCCGCAAGATGTCCGCCGAGATCATCGTTGCGCAGGGAATTGCGCCCAAGCCAGGAGTAATGGGGCATGACCGACTCAGGGACGACGTCGCGAGGATTGTTGAGATGCGCCACATGCCACTCATCCGAATATTTCCCACCCAGACGCGCGATGTCCGGGCCCGTTCGTTTTGAGCCCCACAGCATCGGGTGATCGTACTTGGACTCGACCGCGAGCGAGTACGGTCCATAGCGTTCGACTTCGTCACGAAGCGTACGAATCATCTGGGAGTGACAGGCGTAGCATCCCTCCCGGATGTAGATGTTGCGCCCCGCGACCTCGAGCGGCGTGTAGACGCGCATGTTCGGCGCCTCCTCCACCGTCTGATGGATCGTGAAGAGCGGAGCGATCTCAACGGCACCACCGATGCTGGCGACGCCGATGATCGCGAGGACGAGGCCGACGGCTTTCTTCTCGAGATTGTAATGCAGACCAAAGAAACTCATGTCATTCTCCTGGCTGCAAAACCGGACTAGCCACGGGACGCAGCACCGGGCGATCCATAGCGCGTTCCTCCTCCGGCTGGTCCGAGGTGCGGATGGTCATCCAGATGTTGTAGCTGCCGATCAGCGCGCCGATCAGAAACATGAGGCCGCCGATCGCACGCGCGATGTAATATGGATGCATCGGCGTGACCGTTTCGATGAACGAATAGGCGAGCGTGCCGCTGTCGTTGTAGGTCCGCCACATCAACCCCTGGATGATGCCGGAATTCCACATCGCAAAAACGTAGACGAGCGTTCCGCCAAGCGCGAGCCAGAAGTGCGCCTCGACCAGCCGCGACGAATACATCTGCTGTCTGTTCCATAGCCACGGAACGGAGGCATAGATCGATCCGAACGTGATCATCGCGACCCAGCCAAGCGCTCCCGCATGCACATGCCCCACGGTCCAGTCCGTGTAGTGCGACAGTGAATTGACCGAACGGATCGCCATGAACGAGCCTTCGAAAGTGGACAACCCGTAGAACACCGCGGCAATCATCATGAAGCGCAGCGTCGCGTCGTCGCGCACCTTCTGCCAGGCGCCGTTCAGCGTCAGCAACGCGTTCGCTGCGGACGCCCACGACGGAACCAGAAGCATGACAGAGAAGGTGACGCCGAGCGTCTGAACCCAATGCGGCAACGCCGTATAGTGCAAGTGGTGCGAACCCGCCCACATGTACATGAAGGTGATACCCCAGAAGCTGATGATGGACAGCCGGTAGGAAAAAATCGGCCGCCCTGCGCGGATCGGCATGTAGTAGTACATCATGCCCAGAAAGCCGGATGTCAGGAAGAAAGCCACGGCGTTGTGGCCGTACCACCACTGCGTCATCGCATCCTGAACACCGGAGAAAGCCGAGTAGCTTTTGGCGTGTCCGAACGACACCGGCACGGCGAGATTATTGACGATGTGCAGGATGGCCACGACCAGGATAAAGGCCATGTAGTACCAGTTGGAGACGTAGATGTGCGGCTCCTTGCGGCGGGCAAGCGTGCGCAGGTAGATCACGAAGTAGACAACCCACACGATCACCAGCCAGATGTCCGCATACCACTCCGGCTCCGCGTATTCCTTCGACTGCGTGACACCCATGAGGTAGCCCGACGCAGCGATCACGCAGAACAGATTGTATCCAAGCAGGACGAACCAGGGACTTAGCTGATCGGGCAACCGCGCCCGCGATGTCCGCTGGAGGACGTAGAGCGAAGTAGCGATCAGGGCGTTGCCACCAAAGCCGAAAATCACGCCCGACGTGTGGACGGGGCGCAACCGCCCGAAGCTCGACCACGCGGCGTCGAAGGTCAGGTTCGGATAGGCAAGCTGCCAGGCGACCCAGTCGCCGACGAACATTCCTACAACGGCCCACACCATCGCCAGTACAATTCCGACCTTGGTGGGATCGTCGTAATAGCGTTCGAGCCGATCCCGCGAGGGCTCCGGATCGTAGTAGCGCGAAATAACGAAGAAGATGCCTGCGAGGGCAGCGATCAAGACGATGGCGCCATGAACGCCCAATGGATCATCGTGTCCGACGACTGCCATAGCGAGGCCGCCCACTGCCAAAAGCAGAAACAGAACGAGGGCGTTCTGTCGCTCGGACTTTGTTAGCTGGGCAATCATCTATCTATCCTGATCGTGAGGAAGTGGAAATCGTCATAGCGAAGACGGGATACCGAAAACAAAGTAGCGGCATTTTGCGAAAACGCAAAGAAACAGGCGGCGCAACGGGAGAGTGCTGACGTGCCATCTCCGACTCGTTCCTGCGCATTGCGGGCCAGCAGCAGGACATATCTCTGCGCGCTGTCACTTCGCCGCACTCATAAGCGCACGGCCGAAGTAAACTACGAAGCCGAGAAATGCCGTTGCCCATGCAAAGGCGGCTAGATGCAGCAACTGGCCGCTCCAGGCTGGGACCATGACCGCGCAGATGCGAGCAAGCGCCGCAATCACAATAGCGGCATAAATTCCCTGCGTTGAGAGCGAGGCCGTCAGCCGCTGGCCAGTATGACCAAGACTTGCACGTGTCATCACCGCCAACGTCATGACTCCGGCGGCTCCTGCCATCCACGCGTGGACGCCGGCACTTGCGGGAACGAAACTGAAGGCAGATGCCGCAGATAGCAAAAAGCCAGCCGGAATGAAAGCGTATCCGACGTGTAGGACGAGGACGAGGCGCTCCCGGAAAGTGCGGTCACCAGCCCATCGGCCGAGGCGAATGACGTGCAGGACTCCGATCAGTGCAAGCAGGATGCCCATCCAGAAGCCATCTTGACGGAAAACCCACGCCAGCAGTGCCACCGCGCTCAGGATGACGATCGCCACGTCGAACCTGGCGAAGGGAGACGGCAGGCGTCCGGGATTTTCACGCACCAGCCAGTTGCGTGTGAAACTTGGAATGATCCGGCCACCGATCAGCAGGATCAGCAGGACGACAACGGCAATACCTGCACGAATGCCGTAATCCGCCGTACCGGCGAAATGTGCCTCTAGGTGGAAAGCGGTGTTACCGAGGAGAAGAAGCGCGACCAGCGCGACAACCTTGAGGTTGCGCCAGTTTCGTCCGACGAGAATTTCACGTCCGATGGCGGCCGTGATCAGCGCAAGGAAGCTGATATCGATCAGCATGGCTGCGAACCAGCCGATCCCCGCCGAGCATGTCACGGCAAGCCGTCCGATGATCCAAACGATGACCAGCGCGAGCAACGGGATACCCTGAATAGGCAACCGTCCGGTCCAGTTCGGAATCGCCGTGAACAGAAACCCGGTGATGACCGCTGGCAAATAGCCGTACAGCATTTCGTGCACATGCCAGTCGCGTAGAGCGAACGTTGTCTGCAGCGTCAACTCCCCCAGAAACACCGGCAACCAGGCCAGAACGGCAAGTCCCGCATAAGCCGCGCCGAGCAGGAAAAATGGCCTGAACCCGTAGGATAAAACCGCAGGTCCCTGGTAGAGCCGCAGCCGCGGCACCGGAGTACTTTGTGTTGTCATCAACCGTTCCTCGACACCGGATCAGCACGCCTCAGCCTCACATCGCTTCGGTACCCGCGCAATCCGACGAAACGAGCATCAATCTGTATGCGACCGATGGCGTCGCCAACAAATCTCAAGCCGTAAAATTTCCTAGCCTTGCTGAAGCCGGATTCGCCAAACATCCGGTCCCTGAACGAGGTATGTCCATCGGCAGCGCGCTCCATGTTTTGCTTCGAGCTGAAGACGCAGGGGTCTTGGATCATGATCTACCACCAGTTGAAGACTGCTATCCGAACCAAGTTGTTCGAATAACTGGAGGATGATCCTGTGACGATGACGTGGATCAATATCCCGCACATTGATCACTCGTTCTGAGGCATGAACGTCTTCAGACATCGCCAATTCCTTCGCTTCACGGAGCTGCAAGTCGGTCAAATTGAGTGCTACTCCACCGGCCGGCCAAAAAAAGATATACTAAAAATGACTCTTATAAGAATTGTCAGCTCATGCAAGTTCCATCTCGGAAATGGACGATAAATGATGAACAAATATCGATCAGACCGCGGGTTTGATCCCGAAATCCTTGGGGCTAAGAATCAGATCGGCCAGCGTATAACCGTCCAACGTTCCGACGAAGGCAGCGAGCGCTTCGTGGAGGGCACCACGTAGCCGACAGCGTGGCGTGATCAGACATCGGTTGTCGGCTGTGAAACACTCGACCAAGGCAAAATCCGGCTCCGTGACCCTTAGGACATCGCCGAGACTGATCGCATCCGGACGTTTGGCCAATGCAAGACCGCCCGATCTCCCCCGAATGGCTTTTAGGTAGCCAGCCCGGGTGAGTTGGTTTGCGACTTTCATGAGATGCGCCCGGGAAATTCCGTACAACTTGGCCGTTTCCTCAATAGTGATCAAGTTTTCACCACGCACAGCCGCGTACATTAGTACGCGGAGCGCGTAGTCCGAGAAATGTGTCAATCGCATCGCAGATTCCGAGAGTTGTAGGCCATCCGTGACATCTCGAAGAATCCTTCATCCCCAAAAGATGCACACACGGTATCTTTTGCAAGCTCGCCCCGAAACCATGCTGCCGCGACTACTCAACAGACATTGTGACGTCTCAGCGAGAATGCCCGCGCATCAAAAAGATCGCACACATCACGACGGATTCAGCGGACGCTGAAGCCGCCGCGTCATATCGATGCTTACAACGATCAGCGCAGCGAGCTTGGCAAGCTCGAGCAAAATATAGAGGCTGTGCCGGTTCGAGGCTGGCGGCTGCTGCCCCAAGATGATCAATCCGACGCGCTGATCCAACAGCGGCAACAACCAGAACGTCTCCACGGCAACCACGAGGCAAAGCGCGATGACCATCATGGCGCTTAATCGCGCACGCGCCCCAAATGCCATCAGGAGCACCGTCGCAGCGAGCAGCCACTCCAACTTGTTGAAAACCGCAAACGTATGTCGACCGACATCAAGCGCCACGCTCAGCGAAAGATTGGGCGCCAGAAATTTTGCAGGGGTGGCGAGAAACGACACGCCGAGCAGCAAACCAGCCCATACAGCTGCGACGGCGAAAAGGCCGACTGCCCATCTCCACCCGTCTGCGGCCCCATCCAATTCGCGGTTCTCCGTGGTTGAACCATAAGATATATACATTATATATCTATTACGTTCAAGCAGCAAGAGAGCGTGTGATCATGCGAAGCAATCTTGGGAATGTTGCCCTTCCGACGCCGCCAAACGACCACCGTTCTGCCTCGAATGACGTTCCGGTGGAAACTCACAGCTCCCGTGAACAATCCAACGATAGATCCGCCAGCAGCCATCACATCGAAATCGAAGATGGCGCCTTTTGTGTCGACAGCTCAACGCTGGGTAGTCTTCTTCATATTCACCCTGCTGACATCCCCGAACTCATGCGGAAGCACGCCATTACAAGTGTGTGCGAACGCGGTATCGACGATCACGAGGGGCAGTTTCGCTTGAGCTTTTTTTACGGCAACCGTCGCGGCCGGCTACGCGTCGATGAATCGGGCCGTATCCTGCAACGCTCGGTCGTTGATTTTGGCGAACGACCGCCGGTCATGCACAAACCACAAAGCTGAGCGAATGAAATTCGTGCTCCTTGACGGTGAAAAGATCGGAAACGCCGTGAACGACCAGACCGTCAGGAACTTTTCCGCCTAGGCAGTTACAACCGTGCTGGTCCGCGCCGCTGCCTTCTGGCCTAGGCGAGGAAAATTCTAGATCAGATGCATTGAAAAAGTGTACCGCATCTTCCGCAGGTGATCGGTGGATTCAGCATAGATCGCGCAGATCTTCGGGGACAGGTCCAGTCCAAGGTAAGTTGGTGAATGGCGACTGAGTGCCGCATGGTCGGATTCCGGCGGTCCGTCTCGGAATTCGAAATGTGCGATTCCAATTACTTATAGGGGCGCGAGGGGACGTACTTTGGTCGGCGCCTCAGACGCGCTTTGCGATGCGAACAATCATGCGTCGGGCGCAGAATAGTCGGCTTTTTCCGAATCGGCGCGAGGGATCGCCGGTTGCGGATTGATCGTGCGGCGATATTCGCCCGGTGCGCGACCGGTCCATCGCCTGAAGGCTCGATAGAACGCGCTGGCGTCCGAGAAATGCAGCAACTCCGCAATTTGACTGAGGCTCAGCATTGGCTCGGCAATATATTTTAGTGCCAGCCTGTGCCGTACTTCGTCCAACAACGCCGCGAAGTTGCTGTTCTCCTCAGCGAGACGGTGCTGCATCGTGCGCGGCGACATACCGATCAATGACGCGACCTGTTTCTTGTGGGCCATGCCTCGCGTGAGAAGCTGTTGCAGGATCGCTGCGACCCGCTGTTTGATGTTAGGGGAATGCTTCAGCGCCGATAGCTGCCGGCGGGCCATCAATTCGTGCAGGTGGCAGAGTTCAGGATTGCGTGCGGGCAACAAGGCGTCGAGCTGCGACGGTGGCAGGCCGATGCCGTTAAAGCGGCTGCGAAACTCGGGCTCGCACCCTAGGATGTCGCGATAAACGGATAAAGGAGCGATGGCGGCGTGCGCCATGCAGATTCTGGCAGGTGCAAAGCTCGCGCCTATAACCCATCGCATCAGCGTCACTGAGCAAGCCAGCGCTGCTTCCACCTGTTGCGGCGAGAACGGCAGGTCCGCTTCCATCGACTGATACATCATCCATTCCAGCCCGTTTCGTTCGACCAGTTGAACGCGGCCGCCGTCACTGATCAGCTTCTGGAAGCGCTGCAAGCGGATGATCGCTTCGCGTAAGCTGTTGCTTGATATCAGCGTGTACGCAACCACGTCGAAGGACGTCGGTTCGATCGCCTGTCCCATGCGCAGGCCGAATGCGCTGTCGCCGGTCGAGTCGATGGCGGCGCGCCATAATCGCACCACTGCATCGAGCGGTATCCGCACCAGCGGATCGTTGGGTAGAGAATCGATGCCGGCGGCGGTCAGCATCTTTGCTTCATCGCCGCCGCCGCGCTGGGCAGCAGCAACGATAGCTTTGACCCAACCGACAGCTACGGTCCTGTCTTGTATGAGGACCTGCCCGGTCATCCGGTCTGCCGGGACAATTTTCGTTGTTTGCGCGGACAATGCCGCCCCTGAGGCGATTAGTTACGATGGGTTTCTTGTTGCATGGATACTGACACGAAAAGCCGGACGAGAGAAGCAGATGCGCGTGTATCGCAGTGAGGTACTGGTCATAGGCGGCGGGATCGCGGGGATCACCACCGCGCTCGATTTGCTCGACAGCGGCAAGTCGGTGGTATTGCTCGATCGGGACGAGGAATCTGTCTTCGGCGGTCTGGCGCGCGAGAGTTTCGGCGGAATGTTTTTCGTCGACTCGCCGGAGCAGCGCCGCCAGGGCATCCGCGACTCGACCGACCTGGCGCTTCGCGATTGGCACAGCTTCGCCGAATTCGGTTCTGACGATACATGGCCCAAGGCGTGGGCCGAGGCTTACGTGCAACGCAGCACATCGGATGTCCATCGCTGGGTGCGCCGCTACGGTGTGCGCTTTCTGCCGCTCATCAACTGGGTTGAGCGTGGCGAATTCCGTCCCGGCAATTCCGTTCCGCGCTTTCATGTGGTGTGGGGGACCGGCAAGAGGTTGGCGGAGCGACTGATCGCGGCGTTGCGCGAACATGCCAACGCCGACCGGCTGACCATCCATTTTCAGCATCGGGTCGATCGCCTGCTGATGCGCGACGGCGGCGTCGACGGTGCGTCCGGGGTCGATGAAAACAACCAGACCCCGTTCGAGGCGTGCGCGGAGCGGGTGGTGGTGGCCGCCGGTGGCATCAATGGCGATCTGGAACGGGTGCGACAAAGCTGGCATCGCGACTGGAATATGCCGCCCGCGCAGTTGCTGAATGGCTCACACCGTTTTGCCGACGGCCGCCTTCACGACGCGGTGACGACGGTCGGCGGCACGCTGACCCACATGGACAAGATGTGGAATTATGCTGCCGGAGTGCATCATCCGCGCCCGCGCAAACCGCATCACGGGCTATCGCTGGTGCCGCCGCGCTCGGCGTTGTGGCTCAACTGGCGCGGCGAGCGCATGGGACCGCAGCCGCTGGTGTCCGGCTTCGACACCCGGCGGCTGGTGACCGACATCTGCGCCCAGCAGAAGCAGTACTCATGGCAGATCATGAACCTGCGCATTGCGCTGAAGGAACTGGCCGTGTCGGGCGCCGAATTCA
Source organism: Afipia massiliensis (assembly GCF_014203115.1). GTDB lineage: Bacteria > Pseudomonadota > Alphaproteobacteria > Rhizobiales > Xanthobacteraceae > Afipia > Afipia massiliensis. Next base: position 529,472 of record NZ_JACHIJ010000005.1, read on the forward strand.
ATCCGTCGATCCGCGACAGGAAGCCATTCGCGTTCTTGCGCGACATCCTGTTCGGCAACCGGTGGCTGGTGAATGAAATGCTCAGTCACTGCCTCGACTTCGTGACGGCAGTAACGCTGCCGGAACTCGTAGAAAAAATGAATGCGTTGCAGGGTGACCAGGCGGTGCAACTGACCGCCGTTGAAGACGCAGTCCGGCATTATGATTCCACTATCGTGCGTGGCCCGAGCCTGATGAACGACGAACAACTGCGTCGCATCGGCGCGTTGCGGCAATATCGCGGCGACCGGCTGAGATTATGTAAATTCCAACCGATACGCGATGCAAAGGCACTACCGCTGATTGCCGTTCGCGAGTTCATTACCAGCCGCAAGAGTCTGGGCGGGATCCAAACCGACCTGCAAAGCCGCGTGCTCGCCGCTGCCGGGCAGCCGATCGACGGTCTGTACGCGGTCGGCGAGGCGGCCGGCTTCGGCGGCGGCGGCATGCATGGACTACGTGCATTGGAAGGAACGTTTCTCGGCGGCTGTATACTGTCCGGCCGCGCCGCTGCCGCTGCGATCAGCGGCAAGTTCAATTCTTGAAGCTCGGGAGGAAAAGATGAAAAGAACTGGAGCTTGGCTCACTGTTTATGCGCTGGAGCAGATCGGCGCGCGGTTCACCTTCGGCATTCCTGGCGTGCATACGACGGAGCTCTACGACGAACTGAATAATTCAAATCAGATCACGCCGGTGCTGGTGACCCATGAAGGCGGCGGTGCATTCATGGCCGACGCTGTCAGCCGCTTGTCCGACTCGATCGGCGTGCTGACTGTGGTGCCCGCATCGGGGCTAACTCACGCCAGCAGCGGCATCGGTGAGGCGTTCCTGGATGGCGTGCCTATGCTGGTCATCAGCGGCGGTCCTCGGACCGACATGGACTATCGCTATCAGCTACACCAGATGGACTCCCAAAAATTCATGAGTGGGCTGACCAAGGCGACTTTCCACGTCACCAGCCACGAACAGGTCGTACCGATCCTGTTCGAGGCTTACGCGATCGCCATCCACGGCGAACCGGGGCCGGTATTCGTCGAGTTGCCGGTCAACATCCTGCTGATGACAGAGGAAGTGGGCGAACTACCGCGCTACCTGCCGCCGGCGCGGCCGCCGGTGGAGGCTGTGTCGGACATCGTCACTGCGGCCGAAATGCTGCGGCACGCCAAACGCCCGGGTGTGTTTGTCGGCTGGGGCGCGCGCGACGCGACAGATCTGGTCGTGCGCCTTGCTGAGTGGCTGGAAGCACCGGTCGCGACGACCTTGCAGGGGTTGTCGTCTTTTCCGGGCAACCATCCTCTGCATGTGGGGTTCGGCTTCGGCGCATCAGCGGTGCCGGCGGCGCAGAACGCATTCAGGGATTGCGATTGTCTTCTGGCTATCGGCACGCGCTTCTCGGAAATCGCCACCGGGAGTTACGGCGTGAAGGTGCCGGAAAACCTGATTCATATCGATATCAACTCCGAGGTGTTCAACGCGAACTACCCGGCCAAAGTCAGTATCGCGGATGATGCCGGAACAGTGCTGAGGCAGTTGCTGATCCAGCTAGAGGCCAGCGTGCCGCGGCATTGGCAGCAGACGTCGTTGCGAAAGCAGATTCAGCGCGACAAGATCGCTTATCGCGCGACCTGGTACGACCACGATGTTGCGGGTCTCGTCAATCCGGCGCGCTTCTTCGATGAACTCCGGCACCAGACCCCCGACGACGGCATCATCGTGATCGACGACGGCAATCACACCTTCCTCACGGCGGAGCTAATGCCGATTCATTCCCCGAAAAGCGTGATCCTCCCGACGGATTTCAATTGCATGGGATACGCGGTGCCGGCGGCGATCGGGGCCAAGCTCTCTCATCCCGGCCGGTCTGTACAAACGATCGTCGGCGACGGCGCGTTTCTGATGACGTGCATGGAAATACTAACGGCGGCCATGAATAATCTGGGCGTCATATATTATGTGTTCAACGATGGCGAACTGGCGCAGATCGCGCAAGCGCAGCAAATCCCTTACAAACGCAAGCCCTGCACCAAGCTCGGAACGCTGAATATCGAAGGCGTTGCGCTGGCCACCGGTGCGACTTATCTGCACATGCAGGATAACGCGGCGATTGCCGATGTCCTCCATAAGGCGAATGAAGTTTCGCGCAGCGGATTGCCAGTGATCGTGGATGTACGGATCGATTACTCGAAGCGCACGGCGTTTACCACCGGGACGGTCAAAACCAACTTCGGCCGTTTCCCGCTGAACCAGAAGGTGCGTATTCTGGCGCGTGCCGCGGTCCGCCATGTGGCGGGATAACGGAGAGCAAAGCGAGGGGAAATCGATCGTTTGGTTCGGCCGGACAGCCGGACCATAGTCAGTCTGCTCTCGAACAATGAAAGTTGTTGCAGGTGCCCTCGGTCGATTTTCCAGTTCGATAGTAGAGATTCTTGAATACGTCGATGTATTTCTTCTTATCTTTCTTCTTGAATCTCAGCAACGTTTTGCGTGCCTCGCGAAGAGAGAATGCCGTCGACATTGATCACTCAAGGCTATGGTCAGCAGTCATGACGGCAATGATGCTCGCCGCGGTAACGAGCCGATTCGCATAGCCGCTTGGTCGCCACAGGGCACAAGACGTTCCATCATCGACGACAGTTGCTGAAACTCGGCGGCGCTCAGACAATCAAAAAGCGCGTCGTTAACAGGGGCTTGCACACTGACGAGATCGTCGAGTAACCGCCTCCCTATTGGCGTCACCGTCAGCAGAACGCGACGCCTATCATTCTTGTTGATCCGCTTTTTGACAAGATCCGCCTCAACGAGCTTCGATACTTCGATCGAGACGAAAGCACCCGATACATGAAGGTGCTCGGCAATACGGCTGACGCCTACCCCCCTCTCTCCCTGTAGGTATGCGATCGATATCAGCGTCGTATAGGCGACACCCGAAATTCCAAACCGTTCGCCAAAACCCGCGCGGCACTGGCTCACCCGCGCACTGAATGCTAGAAAATCAAGAATACATTTGCGAAAGAGTGCGTCGCTTCCTCCCGGCATCAGTTCTGGTTTTGTCACCGTCAGTCGCGGCACCGCCGTTAACTCCTCAAGCCGTAACGCTTTCTGTTTGACATATGGCGAATGCTGCCGTCTTTCAGATGATGCGTAATCGGGCTCGCCGTCGACCGGCATGAAAATCTCGTCTCGTCAAGCGGCAGTATGCCGGATCAGGATGCGAGGTCTTTGAGCGAAATCAATCTCTTCTCAAAATTTCCGATGTCGGACAATTCATCACGTCCACGCCAGAGCTTCTGCGCGCGCCAGATTCAGCAAGCGAAATCCCTTCGGAACATTGATGATGACTTTCTCCCGCTCAAGCTGGGTGAATGTGCGGCTCACCGTTTCAATTGTCAGGCCAAGAAAGTCCGCAATGTCCCGGCGCTTCATGGGCAATGGCAAGGTTTTCGGCTCCTCCCCAAGCCGTGCGATGCGGTCGCGCCAGCCAATGAGAAACAACGCGACCTTCTGCTCCGCCGAACGGCTACTGAGCAGAAGCATCTGGTTACGGGCCAAATGAAGCTCACGCACCTCGAACTCATTCATTCGGCGCAACATATTTGGTTTGTCATCAGCGAAGCGCGAGAACCCTTCCTTGGAAAACCGGCAGGCGACAATCGGTGTAATCGCATCGGCCGAGAAACTGTAGCGATCGGAAAGTGTCGTTCCCAAGAAATCTCCGGGCAATGCAAACCCGACGATATGGCGTCGTCCGTCGGGCAACAGTCTATACAAACGCGCGACGCCTTGCGTCAGACTATAGACCTTGCTGGCATTCTCATCTTCCGAAAACAAGGATTCCTTCGATGCGAAGCGGGTCTCCTTACCTAATTTTTCTAGGTCGTGGAGTTCGACTGAGCCGAGCGCTGCGCACAAGCTGAGCGCGCGCGCCCAGCAATGCAGACAACGGCGCGGACAGTCACCGGACAATCGCGGGAGGGCGGACTGCGGCATCAGGCTGCTCCAGGATGGATGCTTGACCCGCATTCTGGCACTTCCCAGTTCCCCTAACCAACAGCTAACTACACATAAGACACGAGCGGATCGTCGCATTATCTGCGAATTCTCAGTCTCCTAATTGATCCAGATCAATTCATATGACGTCACGGTGCGATACTCACGCGCGAAATCCTCCGCGGCTTTCTGACACTCTAGTTTGCGCCAAAACAAAGTTCGTAACTTTGTTGCATGCCATAGTATACGAAACTGGAGGATGGCCCATGGCTTATGATTTCGCTGAGACTCTGAGGCGGCGGCTTTCCCGTTGGATAGCTGTGCGTGAGCTTAGATCCCTCGATAGGATTCAGCGGGGTGAGTTGGCGCGGGATATTGGACTACCCGAGGATGTCTTGGGGCGACTTATTGCACGCGGCGGCCGCACCGACGATCAATCACGACGTCTTATGTATGCGCTTGAACTCGATATGAATAAAATCAGATCATTCGATAGCGGCGTAGCTCGCGACATAAGTGTCGTTTGTTCCGAATGTTTGGCGACAAGCCGATGCCAAAGTGAACTTGCCGCAGGCACGGCGCTAAAGAACTATCACGAGTATTGTCCTAATGCCGAGACATTCGATGCTCTTCGGCAGGAGTTAGGGCGCAGCCGGAGACAGGATCGAACAACCGGAACCAATCAGTCAACTCGCTCCGCTTGATATCGGAACAAGGCAATCTGCAAAAGCAAATGCCGGTTCTGTGAATTGGTATGTGCGCAACCATGACGGAACTCTCTAATAGAGTTCTCCAAGCCATTTTCGTATTTCATCGGCATTTTCCGAAAGCTCGGTCGAAAATTCGCCGGCAAAATTTCTCCAGGCATCTAGGTTGCGCGCCGGCACTCCGATAATGGCCGGGATGCCGCGCTCAAGCGCTTTCGCCATCAGACCGCACATCCCCCCGCCATCGGCTTCCACCTTGCCAAACTTGTTAAGCACAAGCAGGGCAGGATCATTCTCGAGGCTTCTTTCGACCTTCATGGAGGCATCGACCAGAGCCGCCACATCAAGACGGCATCCCCTCGCGCCTGCGCCGCGGTCGTCAAAAAGCGGAGTGCGGTGACCGCTGGCGAGATCTTCGAGCAGCACATCGCAGCGCCGATCGGATCCCTCGCATACCGGGTGTTGCAGAACTCCTGAGAGAACCAGATTGCGCGAGCGGCATTCGCTGACGATCCACTTGAAAATCGCATCCGGATATTCGTCGTTCGCGTAGACAATCGCGGCAAGGCTCGGTTCGTGCTGCCGCGTCAAATCAGGCGCCGGGCCGGAATGCAATGCAAACATCGGAATTGACCTCGATTGGACGCGCCCCGATTAGCTCAAGACAATACGGGATCGCAGGGAAGATCGCGTTCAGGCAGACGTCGATGGCTGCAGGGCGACCGGGCAGATTGACGATCAGGGAATGATTGCGTGTACCGGCGATTTGACGCGACAAAATGGCCGTTGGAACGTGGTCTAAACTGACTCGCCGCATCAATTCACCGAAACCAACCAGTTCGCGACCGATGACCATGCGCGTTCCCTCGGGCGTGAGATCGCGTGGAGCAGGTCCGGTCCCGCCTGTTGTCAGAACAAGATCGCAACCTTCGCGATCCGACAATTCGATCAGCGCATTAGCAACGCTTTCCGCGCCGTCAGGAATAATCTTGAAGATAACGATCCAGTTCGACCGAATGACCTTTCCTAGGAAGGAATTAACAGCCTTCCCGCTCTTGTCGTCGTAGAGACCCTGGCTCGCGCGATCAGAGACAACAAGAATGCCGATCCGTGCGAGCGGCTTTGATTCCGTGAGATTGGTTGGGTTGTCGCGTCCGAGACTCATGAACAGCCTCCGCTTCCTCCACACGTGCATCCCGCATGAGCATGGTCCATATCGTTGTGAGAAGCCGGCGGGGCTTCGTCCTGCTGCAGCGACCAAGCGATCATGTACGTCAGACAACCCGCCCCCGGATCACTGGTACGTTCGAGAGCATTCATAAGGCCTAGCCAGTCTTCGCTGCCGGCAAGGTTTGCAAAACGTCGCACGGCCCCCGATGCATATTCGCCGACGCTTTCCCCGAACCGGTGCATCATGGCATCGACACGCGCCAACAGTACGATGTCGCCGCAGGCAATCAGCGCTTCCGCCGCATGGACCTCGTCGTCAAAGCCACGGATAATTTCACCGAGTTGCATGCGGCGTTCCTTTCTACTGGACCAGTGGCGTGTCCGCGGCCGCGAGCGAAATGCCGGTAATCTCGGCCCGGCCCGCAAGGATCGAGATGTATTGCGCGAGCGCCCGATGTTCGACGCTGAATGCCAGATAGTCGGCGATCCGCTCCCGTGCGATCTCGAAAGGCAACATCTGCCCTTCCGCGCGACGATCAAGACGCACGACATGAAAGCCATAACGGGTTTCGACGATCGCAATATCGCCTGGCTGCATCCGTTCCAGTGCCGCCTCGAATTCCGGCACGGTTTGTCCGTGAGTGATCTGCCCCAGGTACCCACCCTCCAATGCCGACGTCGTGCAAGCAGAATGATTGGTGGCAAGATCCGCGAAAGCGGCGTGGTCCGATTTCACGGCCGCAAGGATCGTATCGGCAGTCGCCCGCGCCTCGCCACGCGCAGCCACGTCGCCACGCGGGGCGGCGACAAGAATGTGAGCTGCCTCATAAAGATCTCCCGAGCGAAACCGCTGGCGGTTCTGTTCGTAAAACCGTCTGCAGGCCGCTTCGTCCGGTTCGGGTGTGATGACTTCACGCTCGACCAGCGTCCGCATCGCAGCCTCGTCCGCTGTCTCGATGCGGCCATCGGGATCGCTGAGGGGCTCCGCCTCGACGCCAAGGCGCGCGGTTTCCTGGAATAACAGTTCCCGCACGACCAAGGCACGAGCCGCCGCCTGCCACGCCAGAATTGGCTTTTCGGCAGGATGGTTCTGGACTTCCCTAGCGATCGCCTCCCGGGGAATAAGCACCCCGTTCACACTGATCGTCTTCGGCTTCGGCAAGACATTCGAAACTGAGCAATCCATGAATCTACTCCGCGGGTTGGACCGGCGGCGGGGCAACCCGGCCACCGGTGCGGCTGCGCACCACCTGATAGCCGCGCCGGCCGAGATACCAGACCGGAGCGCTCCAGACGTGGACTAGGCGCGTGAATGGAAAGACGAGAAAGATCGTCATGCCCAGCGTCAGATGTGCTTTGAAGATCGGGTGCACGTCGAGAACATACTGAGCGGCATCCGGCTGCAGCGTGACGATGGCCTGCGCCCAGTTCATGAATTTCACCATCTCATGACCATCGAGATGGCCGGCCGACAGCGGAATGGTGGCAAGACCGAGCAGCAACTGCGCGAACAGGATCAGCAGGATCGCGGTGTCACCGAACGACGAATTGGCGCGGATGCGCGGATCGAACAATCGGCGGTGGGTCAGCAGAGTAATGCCGACAAGGCACATCAGGCCCGCCACGCCGCCAGCAACCATCGCCATTATCTGCTTGAAGCTGTGCGAGATGCCCATCATGTCGAACACCCAGATCGGCGTCAGCAGGCCGACGAAATGGCCGCCGAAGATCACCAGGATGCCAACGTGAAAAAGGTTCGAACCCCACATCAGCTGACGACGTCGCAGCAACTGGCTCGATCCGGTACGCCACGTATACTGCTCGCGATCGAACCGAAAGAGGCTCCCGAGCAGAAACACTGTGAAGCAAAGGTAGGGATACCAGCCGAAGACGATAGAGTTGAGCGATTGCATCATTGTTGCCTCCCTTTAGAGGGCTGACGGCGCGGGTTTGACCGCGCGCGTGGCATGACGAAGGCGGGCGGCAAGGCTTTCATGCCCGCACGCACTCTGACCTTGCGTGCCCGGGCCAAACCTGACCTCCTCTTCTTCCCACGCTGCATCGAGCGCAGCGAAATCCATTGGATCCGGATCGGGACCTTTCAGGAGTTCATCGACAATCTCTCGTTGCGGCGCTACGGCAACGATCGCCACAAGCGTATCGAAGATGGCTCTATAGCTGGATTTGCGCCGGCCAAGCCGCTCGGCCATTGCGGCTAGAATATGTGCCGGCTGAGCGAGCAGATCACGCGCCGCCGCCACTGGCTGCGTCGACAGGAATTCGAGAAACAACGGCACAAAGTCCGGCAGTTCATTGGCGGCAATTGAGAAGCTGGCATCCTCGTAGAGCTTCTTCAGATCGACCATGGCCTGGCCCCGGTCGCGGCTTTCACCGTGAACGTGTTCGAACAGATGCAGGGCAAGCGTACGGCTCCGGTCGAACAACAGACCGTAATCCTCCTGAAGGTCGTAAAGCTCACCAGTCGCGATTTGCTCGATAAGAATATCAAGCGCGCGCCGCCGGGCGGCAGGCACGAGATTTTCCGAATCCAGAACCGCTCTGAATTCTGGAGCCGCCATAATCAGATCCTGGGAGGGATAGGTGAGAAGCGCCGAAAGGATTTTGAACGTCTTCATCACATGACCTCCATCGGAGTTTTGTCCTTGCGCGGTGAGCCGAACAGATTAACTTCGGTTTCGCCACCCGAGCATCCGTTACCGAACGTGAAGCCGCAGGAGCCGCGCATATCGTAGGCGTCGGCGCCCACTTCGCGATGGGCCGTCGGAATGACAAACCTATCTTCGTAGTTTGCGATCGCCATGATCTTGTACATTTCGTCGATCTGTTCGGCTTTCAGTCCGACCCGCCGTGCAATCGCTTCATCGACGACCCCGTCGATCGTCTTGGCGCGCATGAAGGCGCGCATCGCAAGCATACGTTCGAGCGCGAGCGTCACCGGCTTCTCGTCCCCTGCTGTCAGCAAGTTGGCGAGATACCTCATTGGAATGCGCAGCGACTTGACGTCGGGCATTTCACCGTCGGAGCCGATCTTGCCGGCAGACGCGGCCGAGGTGATGGGCGACAGCGGCGGCACGTACCACACCATTGGCAATGTGCGGTATTCAGGATGCAGCGGGAACGCCACCTTCCATTCCATCGCCATTTTCCAGATCGGCGATATCTTAGCGGCCTCCAGCCATGCATGGGGAATGCCCTGCCGTTCTGCCTCCGCGATCACCGCCGGATCGTTGGGATTCAGGAAAACGTCGAGTTGAGCCTGATACAGGTCGCGCTCGTCAGGTGTGCTGGCCGCTTCGGCAATCCGATCGGCATCGTAGAGCACGACGCCGAGATAGCGGATGCGGCCGACGCAGGTTTCGGAACACACGGTCGGTTGACCGGCCTCGATCCGCGGATAGCAAAAAATGCACTTCTCCGACTTTCCCGAAGACCAGTTGTAATAGATCTTCTTGTAGGGACATCCCGAGACGCACATGCGCCAACCGCGGCATTTGTCCTGATCGATCAGGACGATGCCATCTTCCTCGCGCTTATAGATCGCGCCCGAAGGACACGCCGCAACGCAGGTCGGATTCAGGCAGTGCTCGCACAGCCGCGGCAGATACATCATAAAGGTGTTTTCGAACTGACCGTAGATCTCCTTCTGCACGCCGTCGAAATTTACATCTTTCGAACGCTTTGCGAATTCTCCGCCAAGAATTTCCTCCCAGTTCGGACCCCATTCAATCTTTTCCATGCGTTCGCCGGAAATAAGCGAGCGCGGGCGAGCAGTCGGCATCGCCGCCATCTCCGGGGCCTTCTGCAGATGTTCATAGTCGTAGGTGAACGGCTCGTAGTAGTCATCGATCTCCGGCAAATCCGGATTTGCGAAAATATTCGCCAGCACGCGCCACTTGCCGCCGATCCGCGGCGCTATCGAGCCGTTACGCTTGCGCGTCCAGCCGCCTTTCCAACGTGTCTGATTTTCCCAATCCTTCGGATAACCGATGCCGGGTTTGGTTTCGACGTTGTTGAACCACGCGTATTCCATGCCTTCGCGGCTGGTCCAGACGTTCTTGCATGTTACGCTGCAGGTGTGACACCCGATACACTTGTCGAGATTCAGCACCATCGCGATTTGGGCACGGATTTTCATTCTGCAGCCTCCAGGCCGGGTGTGGTTGCGTCGAGCGGCGTATCGAGCCAGTCGATGTTTGCCATCTTGCGAACGACGACGAATTCATCGCGGTTCGAGCCGACGGTTCCGTAGTAGTTGAAGCCGTACGCCTGCTGGACGTATCCGCCGATCATGTGCGTTGGTTTGAGCACGATACGGGTCACGGAGTTGTGGATACCGCCGCGCTGACCGGTCTGCTCGGAGCCGGGCACGTTCACGATCTTCTCCTGGGCATGGTACATCATGCACATGCCCTGCTTGACGCGCTGGGAGACCACCGCGCGCGCCACCAGTGCCCCGTTAGTGTTGAAGACCTCGATCCAGTCGTTATCGACGATGCCGGCGCCCTTCGCGTCTGTTTCGCTGATCCAGACGATCGGCCCGCCGCGCGACAGCGTGAGCATCAGCAGGTTGTCGGTGTAGGTGGAGTGAATGCCCCATTTCTGGTGCGGCGTGAGGAAGTTCAGCACCATCGTCTTATTGCCGTTCGGCTTGCGGTCGATCACGGGATTGACCGACTTGGTGTCGATCGGCGGCCGATAGACGCAGAAGCCCTCGCCAAAGGCCCGCATCCACAGGTGATCCTGATAGAGTTGTTGACGCCCGGTGAGCGTGCGCCAGGGGATCAATTCGTGGACGTTCGTATAACAGGCGTTGTAGCAGACCTTTTCCGACTCCAGTCCGGACCAGATCGGCGACGAGATGATCTTGCGCGGCTGCGCGACCACATCCCGGAAGCGAATCTTCTCATCCTCCTTCGGGATCGCGAGATGGGCATGATCGCGACCAGTGAATCCGCCGAGCGAATTCCAAGCCTTGACCGCAACCTCGCCGTTGGTTTCAGGCGCGAGGCTCAGGAGGACTTCGCAGGCATCGATGTCTGTATCGATGCGCGCGAGACCTTTGCTCGGCCCCTCCTCGGTCACCACGCCATTCAGGTGTTTGAGCAGATCGACCTCATGCTCGGTGTTCCAACTCATGCCCTTGCCGCCGTTGCCGAGCTTCTCCATCAGCGGTCCGAGCGACGTAAACTGCTTGTAGATGTTCGGATAGTCGCGATCCACCACGGTGACCGCCGGCATGGTCTTGCCGGGGATCGGATCGATCTCGCCCTTCTTCCAGTCCTTCACGTCGAAGGGCTGTGCTATCTCGCCCGCCGTATCATGCATGATCGGAGTGAGAACGACATCCTTTTCCACGCCCAGCACTTCGGGCGCCACCTTGGAAAACGATTTGGCGATACCCTTGTAGATCTCCCAGTCGCTGCGCGACTCCCACACCGGATCGATCGCCGCCGTCAGCGGATGAATGAACGGATGCATATCGGAGGTATTGAGATCGTTCTTCTCGTACCAAGTCGCCGTCGGCAACACGATATCCGAATACATACAGGTCGTGGACATGCGGAAGTCGAGCGTGACCAAAAGATCAAGTTTGCCTTCCGGCGCTTCTTCGTGCCAGACGACTTCGCTCGGCTTCTTTTTGCCGTCCTCGCCGAGATCCTTGCCCATCACCCCGTGGCTGGTACCAAGCAGATGCTTCAGGAAATATTCGTGACCCTTGCCGGACGCTCCCAGAAGGTTGGAGCGCCAGACAAACATGTTGCGCGGCCAGTTCTTTGGATTATCCGGATCGTCGCACGCAAGCTTCAACTCGCCTGATTTGAGAGCCTTCGCGACATAATCCTTGGCTTCCAGGCCAGATGCCGCGGCCCGCTTTGACACTTCGATCGGATTGGCCTGAAGCTGCGGCGCGGATGGCAGCCAGCCCATGCGCTCGGCACGCACATTATAGTCGATCAGCGCACCATCCCACGGACCTGCTGGCGCCGTCGGCGACAGAACTTCCTTCACGTCGAGCGTCTCATAGCGCCACTGATCGGTGTGAGCGTAGAACGCCGAGGTCGAATTCATCTGGCGCGGCGGACGGCTCCAGTCGAGGCCGAAGGCGAGCGGCAGCCACCCGCTTTGCGGGCGCAGCTTCTCCTGCCCGACATAGTGCGACCAGCCACCGCCAGATTGGCCCACGCATCCGCACATCACCAGCATGTTGATGATGCCACGGTAGTTCATATCCATGTGGTACCAGTGGTTCAACCCGGCACCGACGATCACCATCGAGCGCCCGCCCGTCTTCTCGGCGTTCAAAGCAAATTCTCGCGCCACCGTGATGATCTGATCGCGCGGCACACCGGTGATCTTTTCCGCCCAAGCCGGCGTGTAGGGCTCCACGTCGTTGTAGTTTGCGGCGATATGCGCACCGCCCAGACCGCGATCGACACCGTAGTTGGCGACGAACAGATCGAACACAGATGCGACGAGTGTTTCGCCGTCCGCCAGCTGGAGCGCCTTCACCGGCACGTTACGCATCAGCACGTCAGGATGATCGGTGCCAAGGAAATGATCGTGCTCGCGGTTGCCGAAATACGGAAAGCCGACTGAAGCAACGTCATCCTGGATGTCCATCAGCGACAGCCGGAGTTTCGTCTCCCGCCCATCCGCCGTTCTCTCCTCGAGATTCCAGTTACCCTTCTCGCCCCAGCGGAAACCGATCGTTCCATTCGGAGCGACGATCTCACCGGAATTCTCGTCATAGGCGACGGTCTTCCATTCCGGGTTATTGGTTTCACCCAATGTGGTGTCGAAGTCGGACGCACGTATAAAGCGCTCCGGCACATAGTACTCACCCTGCTTCACCAGACGCACCAGCATAGGCATGTCAGTGTATTGCCGCGCATAGTCGTTGAAGTACTTGGCCTGCCGATCGATGTGGAATTCGCGCAAGATGACATGACCCATCGCCATGGCGAGGGCGGCATCGGTGCCCTGCTTCGGCGAAACCCATAGATCGGCGAATTTAGACGCTTCCGAATAATCCGGACAGATCACGACGCTCTTGGCGCCCTTGTAGCGAACCTCGGTGTAAAAATGAGCATCCGGCGTACGCGTCTGCGGAACGTTGGAGCCCCACAGGATGAGAAAGCCCGAATTGTACCAATCGGCGCTTTCCGGCACGTCGGTCTGTTCGCCCCATGTCTGCGGCGATGCCGGCGGCAGGTCGCAATACCAGTCGTAGAACGACATGCACACGCCACCGAGCAGAGAAAGATACCGCGCGCCGGCGGCATAGCTCACCATGGACATCGCCGGAATCGGTGAGAAGCCGAAAATGCGATCCGGCCCGTAGCTCTTCACGGTGTAGGCATTCGCGGCTGCGACGATCTCGTTGACCTCGTCCCAGCTTGCGCGCACGAAGCCGCCAAGACCGCGCTTCTTGACATAGGAGGCGCGCTTGTCAGGATTCTCAACGATCGACTTCCATGCCGCTACCGGCGTCATCATCACCCGGGCGTCGCGCCACAGCTTCAGCAGCCGGGAACGCACCAGCGGATATTTCACGCGGTTTCCGGAGTAAAGATACCAGCTATAGCTTGCGCCCCGCGCGCATCCGCGCGGCTCGTGATTTGGCAGATCAGGCCGCGTCCGCGGATAATCGGTCTGCTGGGTTTCCCAGGTGACGATGCCGCCTTTGACGTAGACTTTCCACGAACAAGACCCCGTGCAATTGACGCCGTGCGTGGAGCGAACGATCTTGTCGTGCTGCCAGCGCTTCCGATAGCCGTCCTCCCACGATCTGTCCTCGGTGGTCGTGATGCCGTGACCGCCGGAAAATTCGGCTTTGGCTCGCGTAAAGAACGTAAGCCTGTCAAGGAAATGGCTCATCGTTTTTCTCCTTACTGAGCTGGCTGTGGGACGGACGTTGTTACGCCACGCCGTTCGATGTCATGAAGCAGGCCGCCTCTGCGAGTGTAGACGGCCCAGGTGATCAGTACGCACGTCACATAGAAGATGAAGAAAGCCCACAGCGCAGCCTGTACGCCGCCGGTGAGATCGATCGACGTTCCGTAGGATTTCGGAATGAAGAATGCGCCGAATGCAGCAATCGCCGAAGTGAAGCCCGTAATCGCGGCCGACTCTTTCTCCGCTTGACGCATGCGCGTCGTGACGTCAGCTCCTGGCATCAAGCGGTCAATCTCCTTGCGCATGATGTTCGGGATCATCTGGAAGGTCGATGCGTTGCCGACGCCCGTCGCAAAGAACAGAAACAGGAACATGGCGAAGAAGCCCCAGAACGCGCCCGGCTGATCCTTGATACCGAGAAAATAGAGAATCCCGACGACGCCCATCATCATCGCCACGAACACCCACAGCGTGACGCGGCCTCCGCCCCATTTGTCGGAGATCCAGCCGGTGGCCGACCGGGACAAGGCACCCACCAGCGGTCCCAGGAACACGAACGGCATTGCATCGATCGCCGGAAACTGCGTCTTCGCCAGCAGCGGGAAGCCCGCCGCATAACCGATGAACGAGCCGAAGGTGCCAGTATAAAGCCAGCACATAATCCAGTTATGCTTGCGTTTGAATATCACGACCTGATCCGCGAACGAGGCCTTCGCCGAAGCAATGTCGTTCATTCCGAACCAGGCGGCGAAGGCACTCGCCGCGATAAACGGCACCCAGATGAAGCCGGCATTCTGCAACCAGAGCGGCGCCTGCTGCGTGCCGCTTGTCACCATCGCCGGATCGCCGCCGAACCAGCCGAACACGCCCGCGGTGATCACGAGCGGCACCACGAACTGCACGGTGCTGACCCCGAGATTGCCGAGTCCGGCGTTGAGCGCGAGCGCATTCCCCTTTTCGGAACGCGGGAAGAAGAACGAGATGTTCGCCATCGAAGAAGCGAAGTTTCCTCCGCCCAGCCCGCACAACAGCGCCAGCACGAGGAAAAGGGCATAAGGAGTCGACGGGTTCTGCACGGCATAGCCGATGCCGACAGCCGGGATCATCAACGACCAAGTCGCGAGCGTCGTCCACAGCCGTCCGCCGAAGATCGGCACCATGAACGAATAGAAGATGCGCAGCACCGCACCGGAAATACCTGGCAACGCAGCCAGCCAAAACAACTCCGCCGTGGTGAACTTGAAGCCGACCGCTGGCAGCTTCGCCACGACCACCGACCATACCTGCCAGATCGCGAACGACAGCAGCAGCGAAGGGATCGATATCCATAAGTTGCGCCGCGCGATGGCGCGCCCCGTCGTATCCCAGAACGTCTTGTCCTCAGGACGCCAGTCGGTCAACACCACGCCGGACAGAGCGCCGACATGTTCCGGCTTGTGGATTTCTTCCATTTCAGGGAATTCGGGCAACTTTCTCAGTGCCTCGCCCGAAACACCGCGCTCCATCTGCCGGATGGCAAGATGCATCCAGGCAAGCGAGGCTGCGACCAGGACGAACAGCAGCATGAAACAGCTCGTCCACAACCCGGTGAGGTCGTTAAGCGCACCGAACACAATCGGAAGCACAAAGCCGCCGAGGCCGCCGATCATCCCGACGAGGCCGCCAACCGCACCAACATGCTTGGGATAATAGACCGGGATGTGCTTGAAGACGGCCGCCTTGCCAAGCGCCATGAAGAAGCCAAGCACGAACACAGTGACGGTGAAGGGCACGAGGCCCATTTCCATATGAAAACTCACCGGCCCGGACACGGTCCGCACGATGTAATCGGCCGGCGGATAGGACAGGATGAACGTACAAAGAACGCCGACGAGGAGTGTCCAGTACATCACCCGGCGCGCGCCATACCGATCCGACAGGTGTCCGCCATATGCGCGGAACACGCTGGCGGGAAACGAGAACATGGCCGCGACCATGCCCGCGGTTTTGATGTTCACGCCGTAAACGTTAATCAGATACTGCGGCAACCACAGCGAAAGAGCGACGAACGCGCCGAAAACGAAGAAGTAGTAAAGCGCAAAGCGCCAAACCTGAATATTTTTGAGAGATTCGAGTTCCAGCCACGCGCTCTTCGGTTTCTCATGATTTTTCCGGCGCGCGAGCACAACCGGATCTTCTTCCGAGAACAGCCAGAAGATAATGGCCATCGCGCCAATCGCCAGCGCCCACACCTGCGCAACGGTTTGCCATCCATAAGCAACCAGCACGAACGGCGCCACGAATTTTGTGACTGCAGCGCCGACATTGCCCGCGCCGAAGATGCCAAGCGCCGTACCCTGCTTACCTGCTGGGTAGAAGCGCGAGACGTAGGCGACGCCGACCGCAAACGAGCCACCGGCTATGCCGACGAAGAGCGCGGCGATCAGAAACTGCGGATAGGTATGCGCCCATGTCAGCAGATAGGTGGCAATCGCAGCCGCCAGCATCACAACGGTGTAGATGCGCCTGCCACCGTACTGGTCGGTCCACACACCGAGGACCAGCCGAATTAGCGATCCGCTCAAGATGGGCGTGCCAACCAGAAGTCCGAATTGGGTTTCGTTAAGGCCCAGATCCTGCTTGATGCGGATGCCGATGATCGAGAAGATCGTCCAAACTGCAAAGCAGATCGTGAAAGCAATGGTCGAAAGCCAAAGCGCCCGACCTGGAGCCGTACCGACTGGACTTGACCCGCTCATAGTGCATCCCCAAAACCCGTATGGGTTGGAGATCGCCTCTTGAGGCCGGAATTGATTTGCGCTGGATCAAGCTGGGGCCGGTCAGCGGTGACTTATATGAAAATAGGCATTGCTGCTTGATGTTTTGTGCATTGCGAAATGACGTTTGTTGCATTTTGAATTGATAAACATCACAATCCATCAGCGACCCTGAAGCGGAGCGATGCCATTGCGTCCCCATGAACTCCAACAGTTGCGGAAATTGCCGCTGTTTGCCGAAATGAGTCTAGAGAATCTGGAGCGTCTGCTGGATGCTGCATTGCTTCAGCAATTTCCAGCCGGTGTCGTCCTGATCCATGAAGGCGATCAGGCCGACTTCCTTCATGTGCTGATCGACGGCCTCGCCGAGATTTACACCGAGCAGGATGGTGGAGAGTGGGGGATCTCACTGGTCAATCCGGTGTCGACTTTCATTCTTGCAGCCATCGTCAGCGACCAACCCTATTTGAATTCGGCAAGAACGCTGGTTGAATCACGCGTTCTGCTGATTCCCGCAAAGCGAGCCCGTGAGATTTTCGATCAGGACGTCGCCTTTGCCCGCATGGTCGCAAAAGAACTTGCGCTCGCTTACCGCGGATCGGTCAAGAAACTCAAAGGATACATGGCACGGTCGAGCGTCGAACGGCTGGCCAACTGGATATTGGCCGAGGCTCAGAAGGACATTGATCAAGGAAATGTCGTGATTCCATTCGACCGCGGCACGCTGGCGTCACACATTGGCACCACGCGGGAAAACCTATCGCGAAGCCTTGCGTATCTAACCGAGTACGGTGTGCGGATTCGAGGACGTGAGATTGTCATGGACGACAAGGAGCAACTCGCTGTCTTCGCGCGTCCGCAGCGACTCATCGACGATCCGACATCGTAAGCGCCCGCACCGCAGTCAGCACGATGCAAGAGCTCTTTCGCGGGAAACTAGGCCCCCGCCATACTTGATTTATTGCGACATATGACACATATTTAAGTGACACGTGTCAGAGGGGCGCCACCATGGCCGTCGCCGCCGAAAAACCGGGTTCGAAAGGGCCAGGGGATCACTTGCAGAAAGTGGCCGAACTGCTTGGCGGGCCGCGCATCCTGTCGCGCCCCATCACAAGCTCCCTCGACGCCCATGAGCTGTTGGTGCATGGGCTGCCCGGATCCGCGCTGAACCACCTCATTCACGGACTCCTCGTGATTCACAAGACGGACTCGCTGGAAAAAGCCGTCGGAATGAGCCTTCGCACCTTTCAGCGGCGCAAGGACGCTCCCGCCAAGCCGCTCAGCCAGGAACAAAGCGGGCGAACCTGGAAGTTTGCCGAAATCCTGGCCAAGGCCACGGACGTATTCGGCTCGCAGGGAGAGGCCGAGCAGTGGCTCGAGCGTCCGGCTATCGGCCTTGACCAGCGCCGCCCGATCGACCTGCTTGCCACGCCAGCGGGCATCGAACTTGTTGAGCAATATCTCGAACGTCTCGCATACGGCGTCTATGCATGACGCCTTTGCCAGTGCCGTTGGGAGGCAGCCATCTCATCGCCTGGCGCCTCGATCAGGCGCGCTTCGCGCCGACCTGCGATAGTGGCGAAGGGGCTTTCCAGTTCGGCGGCCGATGGAACAGCAAAGGTGTTCGCGTCGTCTATAGCGCCCTCGATCCCGCGACCGCGATCCTCGAAGTCGCGGTTCACAAAGGCTTCAAAGCGCTCGACACGCTGCCACATGTCCTGACCGCACTTCATGTCGTCGACGTGTCTGGCGTTCATGTGGTTCAGCCTGCCGACGTTCCCAACGTCAACTGGCTGCGGCCCGGAATCCCAAGCGCAGGACAGCAGGCGTTCGGTGATGCGCTTCTGACCAAGCACCAGTTCGTCGTCATTCCAAGCGCGGTGTCCACCCATAGCTGGAATCTGATCTTCGATCCGACCAAGGCGACAGGCGCATACCAGCAGCACATTCAGGAAGCCTTCGCACTCGATACGCGTCTCCATCTTCCGGCTTTGACGCCAGGATCATCTCCATAGCAGCGACCGACCCAGCGCTGCCGCAAAGCGCGCCGATATCCATCGATGCTGATATGATTAATGAGGGCCGCAATTCGATGAGGTGGTGGAAGGAAACGCTTCACCAAGCCGCCGATCATCAATGGGACGCATCTGATGGCGGTACAAGAACAGTAGCCCGATGCCCAGTCGTTGGTGCGCTTCGGGAACATCCACGCGATAATCCGAGATTTACGTGCGCTGGATGCTCATGTTTTCAACATGATATTCCGGAAAACCATAATTTATAATCGATCAAATGTAAGGGGCGAATCTCCGTTCTTTGATTCAAAGCAAACAATGGCGGATAAAAATCCCGTAAACGACATCTGATCCAGACAGCCCAACTGCCATCCAGATCAATCTCGACAATTCATGTCAGGTCGATAGTGCACCCGCGCGACATTTGACAAATCTCTTGTCATGTGGATTTTGCCATAAAAGATATATTTGATATGTATCTTTTAGAACCGATCTAAATAATCACGCTGCATGGTAACTGGGGCAACTGGAATGAAGCAGGAAGTTTTGCGGCACGCGATTGCGACTGAGACGCATTTGCCGACGGCGCCATCGCAGATCATCACACCACTGACAATCGCGATGTTATTGTGCACGACCACCGGCCAAGTTTGCTTTGCACAATCTGCAACGCCGGGCGCGACGATGACTCTCGATCCGATCAACGTCGAAAGCTCGCAAAATGTATCATCGGGCTCCTTGCGTGAGCGATTGAATGCGCTTCCGGGTGGAGTTGGGTTGATTACCGCGAACGAAATGCCTGAGACAGCCAATCTCACGTTGTCCAAGGCCCTCAGCAGCGTTCCCGGCGTCGTCGTGCAGGATTTCTTCGGCGGCAACGATCAGCCGCGCGTCCAGATTCGCGGATCGGGCCTTCAACAGAACCCCGTCGAACGCGGCATCCTGGTTCTTCAGAACGGCCTTCCCATCAACCGTGCTGATGGCTCCTACATCGTCGGCTTCGCCAATCCACAGCAGGCTGATTCGATCGAAGTCTATCGTGGCTACATGGCCAACCGGCTCGGCGCGACCGTGCTCGGTGGCGCCATCAACTTCGCCTCGCCGACGGGATCCAATTCACCCGGCACGAAAGCCGTGATCAGCGGAGGCAGCTTCGGACAATTCAATTTCGGGGGGCAGGCTGGCGGCAAGAAGGACAATGTTGACGCCCTGATCCAGGCCGACATCAGCCGGCGCGACGGCTTCCGCGACTACAATGAATCCCAACGCATCAGCGTGAACGGCAATATCGGCGTCGAACTGTCGGAGAACGTGACCACGCGCTTTTTCGCAGGTTATACCGATCTCGGATTCGACGTCGCGGGGCCGCTGACAAAAGCGATGATGGAAGGCAATCCGCGGCAGGTCGCCACCGGGCCGACCTTCATCCCGCCCAGCACCTCAATCAATCCGGGACCAAATGTCGTGCGCGACAAGCCGCGACGCGAGGCCAGCCAGTTCCTGATCGGATCGCGGACGACTGCCACCTTTGACGCCCACATCTACGATGTAGCGCTCGGCTACACCTACACCGACGACATGTTCCGGTTCCCAATCTCATCAGGTGTGCGGACCACCACGGGCGGCGACTTCACCGGTCTTGTGCGATACGCCTACAAGCCGGACGCGGCGAGCCTGCTGCCACTGTTCGAGAGCACGGCGCAATACACCATCGGCTCCGCGGATCGCGGCAATTACATCAATCAGGGCGGAAGGACCGGCGCCAAATTCGGCGAGAGCGAACTCGATGCGACGACGCTGTCGCTCTATTCGGGCCTGAACCTCCCTGTCTGGCAATCGGTCTTCCTATCGCCCGCGATTTCCTACGCCTATGCAACGCGCGATAACAAGGACACCTACAATCTCGCGACACGCCCGACGATCGCCTACAATCCGGCCAATCCTACGATGCTGCTGCCCAACGGCGCTGTCCCGACTGTCAGCACGAACTACAACAGGACATACAGCGGCTGGAATCCGAGCCTCGGCCTGAGCTATCGACCCGACAGCAATCAGACCATCTTCGCCGCGGTCAGCCGCAGCTTCGAGCCCCCGACGCATGACGATTTGCTGGCAACCATCAACGGCACGCCCAACAGCAGCGCAGGCCGTCCGGCTCCCGGGAATCCCGGCCTAGTCTCCGCCGCATTCCTTACTCCGAACCTGAAAGCCCAGACCGCAACGACCATCGAAGGCGGCTGGCGCGGCCAGCGCAACGTCTTCTCGTGGGATGCGGTGGTTTACTACTCTTGGGTGAACAACGAACTGCTCAGCCTGCGCGATGCAACGGGCGCATCGATCGGCGCTATCAACGCCGACAAGACGACGCATTTCGGCATCGAGCTTGGAGGCGGCGCGAAGCTGACCAAACAGCTCACCACCCGCGTCGCCTACACCTATCAGGATTTCCGCTTCAAGGACGATCCGGTGCGCGGCAACAATCGCTTGGCCGGCGCACCCCGCCATCTCATCAACGCCATGCTGCAATTCCAGGCGACCGACGCGTGGAGACTTCAAGGCGCGGTGCGATGGAGTCCCGACAAGACGCCGGTCGACAACATGAACACTTTGTTTGCTGATCCGTATGCCGTCGTCGATGTGCGGACCGAATACAAGCTCAACCAGCATTTCACGCTGTTCGCGGAAGTCACCAACCTGTTCAACGAGACCTACGCCTCATCGACACTGATCGTCGATGTGGCGCGGCCGGATCAGGCAGCGTTCCTGCCCGGCGACGGGCGAGGTTATTACGGAGGCATCAAGGCAAAGTTCTAGGCACCCCGAAATCCAGGACAGGAAGTTTCCATGCTGAATCGCCGCACATTCGTAACCGCCTCGACAGCGATGTTTGCATGTCCACGCATTGGTCGTACCGCCGAGCCGCTGACGCTGTGGGGACCGCCCGCCGCCCCTTCGATCATCCTGGCGCAAGCCATCGCGGACGGACTTCTCAAGCCCTTCGCTTCCGGCGCGTCGTTCAAGGCCTGGAAAACGCCCGATGAAATGCGGGCCGGCCTCAGCTCCGGCAACATGACGGCGGTGGTCGTTCCGAGCAACGTCGCCGCCAACCTTTACAATCGCGGACTCGGAGTGCGGCTCGCCAATGTGATGACGCGCGGTCTGCTCTACGTCGTGGCGCCATCCGGGACGGTGACTGATATCGCCAGCCTGAAAGGCATGCGCGTGGCCGTACCCTTCCGCAACGATATGCCCGATCTCATTTTCCGCCGCCTGCTGGCAGCGGCAGGTCTTCATCCGTCGGACATCGCAATCGAGTATTCAGGAACACCGCCGGAAGCAGTGCAGTTGCTGATTTCAGGCCGCGTGAACGCAGCGCTCCTCACTGAGCCGGCGAGCACCGGCTCCATTATGCGCGCCAAGTGGACAGCGTGGAAGAATCTCGAACACGCCATCGATTGTCAGAAAGTCTGGACAAGGGCTACGGGAAGCGCGACGATTCCACAGGCGGGACTTGCGGTGACCGATAAGCTCACAGCGCAGATCGGGGCTGACGGCATCGTCGCTCTACAACAGGCGCTCGAGACCGCTGTGACGGCTGTGATCAAGGATCCCTCCGCAGCTGCAGGCCTTGCAGCCCCGGAATTCGGCCTTCCTGCGACAGTCATCGAACGCTCCATAGAATACAGCAACCTTGTCGTTGCGCGCGCAACTACGGCCCGCGCCGATCTCACAACGCTGTTCGATGTGCTTGCCAAGGAAGACCCGCGCATCATCGGTGGAAAGCAACCCGACAACGGGTTCTTCGCCTTATGAGATCGACACCGTGAAACTGACAGCGCATAGTCTCGCCTTCGCCGCATGGGCTGGTCGCTATCTGTGGTCGGGATGGGCGGGTGCTGCGGGCCTGTTCTGTTTGGCAGCCGCTTGGCAGGCGGGCCATGAAATCTATGGCTCGTTCGTACTGCCTTCGCCGCTGGAAACTCTTTACGCTATCGGCAGTATCGGTCAGGAGTCTAGCTTCGCGAAAGCAGCGGGTGAAACTGCGATCCGCTCACTCGCCGGCTTTGCGCTTGCGGTCGCGTTCGGTAGCGCCGCCGGGATCATCGCAGGCTTTTCGTTCGCGGCGATGCGACTGACAAGACCGATTGTCACCGTGATTCTCGGCGTGCCGCCGATCGCATGGATCGTGCTTGCCCTGATCTGGTTCGGATCGAACGGAGGATCGGCCGTACTAACGGTAGTGGTTGCTGCGCTGCCGATTTCATTCGCCGGCGGTCTACAAGGTGTTGCCACACGCGACCGCTCACTGGACATGATGGCCCGCTCCTTCGGGGCAGGCGCATGGACACGCTTTCGCACCATCACCGCGCCTCATCTCGTCTCGTATCTCTTTCCGGCCTGGACCACAACAGCCGGCACGGCCTGGAAAGTCACCGTGATGGCGGAACTGCTGTCGAACTCCGGCGGGATCGGCGGCGAACTGGCCACCGCCCGCGCACTGTTCGATATTCCTCGCGTGATGGCGCTGATCGTGGTCACTGTCGCGTTTGCCCTGTTCACCGAATACCTGCTGCTGCACCCGATCCGCGATCGTCTGGAGAACTGGCGCGAAGCCGGCTTGCCATGGGGGATCAAACGATGAAGCTCGTGCTGGAAGGAATCGGCCATGCCTTCCTTGGCCGTGCGGTGTTCGAGAAACTCGATTTCTCGCTGGCGCCCGGCGAGGTCGTCGCTCTGCTCGGTCCCTCCGGTTGCGGCAAGACCACGTTGCTGCAAATCGCGGCCGGTCTTATCGATCCGCTGCGCGGGCGCATCCGTAGGTCCTATCGGCGTCACGCGGTAGTTTTTCAGGAGTCACGGCTACTGCCGTGGGTAACGACCCGCGACAATATTTCCTACGGACTCCGCGTAACGGGAGGCAAAAGCACTTCACACCGCCAGATCGCGGAACGACGTGCGCGCGAGGTCGGCCTTCATCCCAACGACCTCGATAAGTATCCTGTCGAACTATCCGGCGGCATGCGCCAGCGCGCCGCGGTCGCGCGGGCGCTGGCGGTCGATCCCGATGTGATTTTCTTCGATGAACCATTCACGGCGGTCGATGTCGGCCTCAAGCGTGTACTTCAGGATCTCGTGATCGCTGCCGCGGCGCGGGAGCATTTTTCCGCACTATTCGTCACACACGATCTCTCAGAGGCGGTGCGCGTCGCCGATCGACTGGTCGTGCTATCGGAAGGCGGCACGGGATTCGTCACCAATCGCCGCATCGACGGACGGCCCGGTGACCGCAGTGACCGCGCCATCTTCGATATGATGGAAGCATGGTCGCGTGATCCCGCATTTTCCGAACTATTCGACGGCGAAAGAAAAGGGTTGCCGTGACGATTGCATTATTGCAGGGAACAGACGCGAGCGTCCGTCGCCACCCGCTGCTGGTCGAAGGACTGCTGCTGTTCTTTCCGGTTGCAGCGCTCCACGCGATGCTATCACCGCTGATATGGACCACGCTGTTTGTATTCGCGCTGCCGTACACGCATGCGATTCCGTCCCATCAATGGCACGCGCATGAGATGATATTTGGCACATATGGCGCGGCACTCGCAGGTTTCTTGACGTCAGCCGTTCCCGAATGGACGGACACGCAGCCCCGACGGGGACGCGACCTCCTGCTGCTGCTTGGTCTCTGGCTGCCGGGACGAATCGTCGGCCTTCTCGGCATCGAAGCACTTGTGTTTCCCGTCGGCGTCACGGACGTCGCGTTCCTGTCGCTGCTGTTCTGGTATGTGCTGAAACCTCTGCTGGAACGGCGCAGTACCCGGCATGCTTCCTTCGCCATCTGGGTCGGACTGTTCGCGCTCGCCGAGTTGGGCATTCGTGCAGCATGGCTAACCGGACGGATCGATCTCGCTGGACAACTTCTCCAGACGTCGCTGATCATCTTTCTGGTGTTCTTCGCGCTGGCAGTTGCCCGCATCAATATCGTCGTGATCAATCTCGCGCTGGATCCAAGCGGAGAGACGACGCCCTATCGCCCGCATCCGGGACGCCAAAACCTCGCCGCCGGCATGGTGTCGATTTATGCCGTCGCAGCGCTGGCGTTTCCGCACTCCACCGCACCCTCCTACCTCGCTCTCGCCGCTGCGGCGACTTTCTTCGATCGGCTTGCCGAATGGTTCATCGGCATGGCCGTCCTGAAGACGCAAGTACTCGCCCTTGCCATTGCCAATGCATTTGCCGGAGGAGGTTTTCTGCTGATCGGCCTGTCCGGCCTGGGAGCTCCCGTCGCGACGGCAACCGGACTGCACATGCTTTCAGTCGGCAGCCTCGGTCTTGCCGTACTGGCTGTTTTCATCGTCGCGGGCTTGCGCCATACCGGTCGCTCGCTAGTCCTCCCTTGGCAGGCACATGCGGCCGTGGCGCTGATGGTATGCGCGAGCATCGTACGCATTTTACCTGAATTGGGCTTAGGTCCGTCTCTGACCGGCCTCCACTACGGACTGAGTGCCGCATTGTGGTCGGCCGCATACGGTGTCTGGCTCGCCGGCTTTCTGCCGTTCCTTATGAACCCAATGAATGAGGCACACGGCTGCAAATAATCGTCGCGAAAGGTATGAACAGCAGCACAAAATAGCGACACAGCATTGCGATAGCGCAAAGTGAAGCTCGGAGGACTTGCTAAATGTTGCAGGCGATGGCCCCGCGGAACACGGGCATCGTTCCTCTGAAGTAGAATGGAGCGCACAAATGGGTCATCCTCGCAAATCCTCCGAGATGCTATCGCCTGTTCTGCGCCAGCGTCACAGCAACCAGCAGGATGAAATCTTGCAGCCGACGTGCGCGGATCATGAGGACGGCACGCTGACCCCTGTCGATCTCGCGGTCGAGAAAGGGTTGAGGTTGAGACTTCCCGTGACGACGGAGTCCGTCGATCTGAAACACGCCTCTGGACGTGTTCTGGCGCAGACCCTCACTGCGCAAGCGCCGCAACCCTACTTCGATTACAGTGCGATGGATGGCTATGCCGTCAATGTCGAGGACATTGGTAGCTCTCTGCCGGTAAGGTTGAGACTGATCGGGCACATCGCAGCCAGCCGCACGAAGGAAGAAATCACGCTGAGAACCCGTAGCGCCGTCAGAATTCTGACTGGAGCACCGATCCCGCCCGGCGCGAATGCCGTCATCGCCCAAGAAGAAATACGGCGCGAGGGGGATATTGTCGTGCTTTCCCGCATTCCGCAACGTGGCGAGAACATCAGGCTCCGCGGCGAGGATGTCCAGACCGGCGACACATTGATCGAGCGCAGGAGTCTGATGGACCCGCGGGCGATGGGCGTCGCGGCATCGGCGGGAATACCGCGGGTGGAGCTGTTCCGCAAACTCCGCGTTGCTATCTTCTCGACAGGGTCCGAATTGCGCCAGCCCGGGGAGGATATAGCGCCGGGTGAGATTTACAATTCGAACCGCTACATTCTGCGAGGCCTGCTGGACAAACCCTGGATCGACCTCATCGATCTTGGCACTTCTCATGACGAGCCTAAAGTGTTGCGCGCCTATATGAGAGATGCCGCAGCGCAGGCGGATGTAGTTATCACCACAGGCGGCGTTTCGGTCGGCGATGAAGATCATATGGCTGACGTCGTCCGAGGTTGCGATGGAACGATCGCAGTCACCCGCGTCGCAATCAAACCCGGAAAGCCGCTAACACTCGGTCAGGTCGGACAGGCCGCTTATATCGGCCTCCCAGGTAATCCCGGGGCAGTCTTCACGACGTTCCGCGTCGTGGTCGATGGCTTATTGCGAGCATGGGCCGGTCTGAAGCAGCGCGTTGAGCCTGTACGTCCCGTGATCGCAGATTTCACATGGACATGCCGGACCGGGCGTTCGACTTATCTGCCTGGAGTTCTCAAGGGATATAACGCTAACGGAGCCCCCCTTGTGGATGTACTTCCAAGAAACAATTCCGGAAAGCTCTTCCTTCTAAGCAAGGCGGAGGGGTTTGTCGTGATCAAACCCGACTACGGCGATGTTAAGCCTGGTGATCTGGTCGGATGGTTTGCCCTGTAGGAACGCCAACTTTCATTATGCATGACAAGATATGCCCGTGAACCCTCACCGAGCCCCCGCACGCATGCGCTCCGATCTCAACATTCGTTATGGCGAGGAACGTCTACCGCGCTACACTAGCTATCCGACCGCGCCGCATTTTTCACGCACTATCTCGCAGCAGACCTATCGCCAGTGGCTCGCATCGATTCCGCAACAACAAACGGTTTCGCTCTACCTACACGTTCCCTTCTGCCGGTCCATGTGCTGGTATTGCGGTTGCAATACGACGATTGCCCGGCGCAACGAGCCCATCGCCGAATATCTCGCCGCGCTGCGACGCGAGATCGACATGGTGGCAAGTCATGTCGCGCGGCCGCTCAGGATCAATCACATACACTTCGGCGGAGGAACGCCGACCATCGTGACGCCCTCGCAGTTTGCAGAACTGATGAATATTCTGAGGCAAAAATTCACTCTTCTTCCCGACGCTGAGGTGGCCGTCGAGATCGATCCGCGCACGCTCACCCGTGAGATGATACTTGAACTCGGCGCAAGCGGCGTCACGCGGGCCAGCCTCGGCGTGCAGAGCTTCGACCCCGCCGTGCAGCAAGCCATCAATCGTATTCAGAGTTTTAAAGACACGGCCGCTGCGACCGAACAATTGCGAGCGGCGGGTGTGCGCGGCATAAACTTCGACCTGATCTACGGCTTGCCGCATCAGACAGTGGCGTCATGTTTCGATACGGTCAGGAAATGCCTTTGGCTTCGTCCCGACCGTCTCTCGGTCTTTGGTTATGCGCATGTACCCACGTTCAAGAAACACCAGCGCAAGATTGATGAAGCCGCACTTCCAGATGGTGCCAATCGCCACCTTCAGGCGAACATGATCGCCTACTCCTTGACCGCGGCAGGCTATCGGCAGATCGGCCTCGATCATTTCGCCTTTCCGAGAGATAGTCTGGCGACGGCGCAAGCGGCGGGGAGCCTTCACCGGAATTTTCAAGGTTATACTACCGACACAAGTGATGTCCTGATCGGCTTCGGCGCAAGCGCCATTGGGCGGCTTAACCAAGGCTACGTCCAGAATGACGCGGCGACCCAATCCTATTGCACGCAGATCGGCCGCGGCGATCTGGCGACCGAGAAGGGCTATGCGCTGACAGCCGATGACCGCCTGCGTGCCGACATTATCGAACGTATCATGTGCGACTTCCGCGTCGACCTTCAGCAGGTTTGCACGAGGCATGGCACAACGCCGGCAGCCACCCTACAATCAGCCACCCGCCTGCACAGACTGACGGCTGATGGCGTCGTTAGTCTCGACGGCGCTGTGCTTTCAGTCAGGGATGACGCACGCCATCTGGTGCGCAGCGTCGCCTCCGCGTTCGATGCGTACATCGGGACATCCGGCCCGGTCTACAGCCGCGCTGTCTGAAACAGGCAGCTACCGCCGAATCGTGCTGACTGCGCACGACAGCTCATCGCGTGGACAGTTCACCTTGGGTGGATCGATGTCACGCAAGGCGGCCGCGCCAGCCGCAGCCGAATGGCCGATTTCATCAAACAGCAACGCCATTTCCACGAAAACAGTGCGGTCCCTCTCGTTCTCGGTCAACTGGTTGAGTTCTGACAGAAGCGCGAGAATAGCGGCGATGCGATCCTTCTGATCGCGGGCACGAAGCAGCGATCGCCTCGAAAGACGGCGCGTTTCAAGATCCGAGAATCGCTCAAGAGCGCCGCTGAGAAGCTCTCGGCAGCTGCAGTCCAGATCCGTGCGTGTCAGTACAATCTGTAGCCGTGCGATCAGATCGAGAGTTTCGCAGTTTCGGCCTTGCTCCGCCATGACCGTTTCTTTCCCAAATCGTGCTGACGCTGCGTTGTCGTGACTCATGGCATCGAATGCTGCATCTGTGCCCGGCCGCCACCCAGACCAGGCTCCTTGGAGGCTGAGATAAACGCAGCGCCCAGCTGTCCATGCACGAAGCCATTCGCGAACGGAACATCGGGATAAATCTGCGACAGCGCGCGAGTCGCATCCTCGTGTTCCCGATTGCCGTCGACCACGTCGCGAAAAACCTGGGCAACCGCGACCATGTCGCATTGCTGCGGCGACAGGCGAAGTGCACCGACGCCCACTGCGGCAAGCTCTTCCACCTCCCCCAGCAAATTGGCACACGCATGCGACATGGTCTGCACTCCATTCATGGCAAGGAACGGCTCGCCATCGAGCGTGGTCACAGTCAGCCCGTCCGGATCTTTCTCGCAAACGAAACGGCAATTGTCCTTTGACAGCTTGTGAAGGCGGGCATGATAACAGCGTGCGGAGATCGCCAGCGGCACGCGACCGAAGGCAAAGACCTCCGTTGTGACGCCTGGCAAAGCGGTCGCGATGGTCCGGATCGAGTCCATCGGCAATTCGGGGGGCAGGCAGATGCGACGCGCCCCCCGTCCGGCGAAGTAGGCGGCGGTCGCCTCGTTGTAGATATTCACAAACGGGCCGATTGCATAAGGGCGACCCGCGAGCGATCCAAAGCAGGATAGATCGTTCGCCTCCACCATGAAGTCCGTGTTTGCGGCAAGTTCCGCCATCTGCCGTCGCTCCCGTTGCAACGACACGAGAATGAGAGATCCGAGAACAACCTGCTTGCCGCAAGCCGCGAGCCGCTCGATCACCACAGGCATATGTTCCGCGAAAAACGGCGAACGTTTCGAACATACGATTTCGCCGACCACTACCACATCGACGGGCGCTTCCTCGGCAATGCGAAAATAGAAGTCGCGCCACTGCTCAGGTTGCCAATGGTAGAGCACAGGCCCAAGGGTCAATTGCATCGGCGTGACCTCACCCGAGATATGTCGTGAATCATAAACATATATGGCATCATCGCCAGCTCTTGCGATAAGCTCCGGCAGTCGTTGATTGACCTTCGGTGAGAGCGACCAGCCCGCCCACCGGAGCAGGAAGACCGCCTTCCAGTTCCGCGAGCGTTTGACGAAAATTGCGGACCACGCGCTCGATATAGGCGCGGCCGCGTTGCCGTCCCTCGATTTTCAGCGCCGTGACGCCGGCTTTCTGCAATTCCGGCAGCATGGAGGTTGCATCGAGACTCACCGGGTCCTCGAAAAGATAGCCGGCACCATACTCAGTCTGGAAACGTCCCTTGCACAGCGTCGGGTATCCCGCCGCCTCCTTCGCGGAAAACTTGTTGATCGTGAATTCGCCGAGGCGCGAGATGAGCTGCCCATCCCGCTTGAGATAGTGGACATCGCTTGCCGGTGAACAAACGCCGTGCATGTTCGGGGATTTTCCCGTGGCGTAGGAGGAGAGCGAACAGCGCCCCTCCTCCATGACGCAAAGGCCGCCAAAGACGAAGATCTCGATCTCGCAACTGACCTCGCGCGCAATCGCAGCGATTTCGGCCACGCTCAACACTCGGGGCAGAACGACCCGGCGCGCTCCGAACGCCTTCATATAGAAATTGATTGCATCCGGATTGGCAGCGGCGGCCTGAACCGAAACATGAAGGCGCTGGTCCGGATAACGTTGCGCCGCGTAGTCGAGTACGCCGACGTCGGCGACAATCAAAGCATCTGCGCCCGCCTCGACCGCATCGTCGACCGCGCGTTTCCAGACGTCGAGCGCTCCCGCTCGCGCGAACGTGTTAATGGCAACCAGAACCTTAACGTCATATTTGTGGGCACGCGCGACCCCCGCCCGCAGTTCTTCGCGGCTGAAATTAAGCCCAGGAAAATTGCGCGCATTAGTCTCGTCGCGAAAACCGCAATAGACCGCATCCGCCCCTGCTTCAACGGCGGCCTTGAGTGCGGCTGGCGTTCCGGCGGGACAGATCAGTTCCATGATCCGCCTTTGGACGTCAGATCGCTCCGCTGCTGTCCGGGGGGATCGCCGATGACGCTCCGCACGAACCGCTCGACGACGGGCGACAACGGTCCCATCCACGCGACGGATTCAGCGACAATGTCAATTCCGGCGTCATCGATTGCGTTACGCAGCGCGACCGCTGCCTCCATATCGCCCTCGATCTGAAGATCCCGCGAAAAGAAGAGCGCGTCCCCATCGCAGGACCCGTCCACGAGTCCAATGAGCGCCGCGAGAGGCCCCGTAATCCGGACGTCAATCTGTCGCGGCAGGGACCTTGTTGCAGTGACCGTTGGGTTCACCCTCCTGGGCTTGAGCACAAAGGCGAAAGGCAGGTCTGTCGGATCGAGCCCGTACCGTTTGGCGGCATGGGCGCCGAGACGATCGAAAATTTGCGGATGCCGCTTCTGTATCCCGTAAAGCGAGGCGGCGAGTACCGGCTGCAACGGCAAAAGCGGCAGGACTCGCCCCGCAAGGGCAAACACAAGCGGCAGCCTCGATATGGACGAACCGGATACCGGCATGAGACTTCCCCCTTTCAAGTCTTCATATCATCCGGCCGAAACGAACTCTTTGTTCGAGAACAATGAACATTCGGAGAATCCATGCTGAATATGATTCTAAGGAAGCGGTGTGCCGCGTCCCTCCCGTGATTTCCAGACTCGCACATTTTCGGTACGTGCCCTGGAGATGGCGGCCCCTTCCACTCCACGATGACGGTCTCATATGATCCAGCGCGCAGACGTGATCTTTCTGGAGGAACTCGGTCAACGAGTCATGGCCGCACGCGATATTCGCGGCATGTCGCGCAAGACGCTGGCCCAGACGTCGGGCATTTCCGAACGTTACATTGCACTACTTGAGAGTGGCAGAGGCAACATCTCCATCGTACTGCTGCGCCGAGTATCGAACGCAATGGCCATATCCATGATCGATCTCATTCCATCCGGCAAGCCGCATTGCCGATGGACCGATGCCGCCCGCTCCATATCCCCGCAGGCGGGAAAGCATTGATCGCACACGCATAGACTGCGGTGGGAGCGGCCACAGCTTCCGCCGCCATGTTCGCTGAACATGACACTGGCCTATACAGATCCGTATCCTCCAGCAAAGACGCAGAGGAATACTTATCGACTCTGAGATTCTGGAGAACATACCCGTGCTGCGCCGCGACCAGCCACCTTTCACCAATCTACGCAGTTTCCTTTCCCATCTTGAAAATGGCGGCCGGCTTATCCGAATCCGCGAACCGATATCGGTCGTCCACGAGATGACCGAAATTCATCGACGCGTCCTGCAGGCAGGCGGCCCGGCGCTGATGTTCGAGGCGGCGATCAAGGCCGACGGCACTACAGCTGAAATGCCTGTCCTCGTGAATCTGTTCGGCACACGGGAACGCGTCGCCTGGGGACTCGGCGTCAATCCCGATCGGCTTGCAGCCCTTGGCGAAGCGCTCGCGGAACTGAGTGAGCCGCGTCCGCCGCGCGATTTCGCAGACGCGATCGCGAAACTGCCTCTTGCTCGCGGAATCATGGCGATGCGCCCCAAGCAGGTCGACACGCCGCCTGTACAGGACATTGTGTGGCGCGGAGAATCGATCGATCTTCTGCGGCTGCCGGCGCAGGTCTGCTGGCCGCAGGAACCAGCGCCGCTCATCACCTGGCCGATGGTCATCACCGGGCCGCCCGACGACGAGGCCGGCAACAATGCCAATGTTGGCGTTTACAGAATGCAGGTGATCGGCCGCGATCGTGCGATCCTGCGCTGGCTCGCCCACCGCGGGGGCGCCCGCCATCATCACCAATGGAAGGCTCGCGGGCTCGACATGCCGATTGCTATCGCAATTGGTGCCGATCCCGCAACGATTCTCTCAGCAGTTCTTCCCCTGCCAGAAACACTCTCTGAATTCCGCTTCGCTGGCCTCCTTCGCGGTGCGCGTCTTCCGCTCGCGCGTTGCGTCAGCGTCCCGCTGATGATTCCCGCTGAAGCGGAGATAGTCATAGAAGGCACCGTCTCCGCAAGCGAGACAGCGCCGGAAGGGCCGTTTGGCGATCACACTGGCTACTACAACGCCGTCGAGAATTTTCCCGTGATGCGCGTGTCCGCGATCACCATGCGCCGACAGCCGATCTATCTTTCCACCTTCACCGGCCGACCGCCCGACGAACCTTCACGCATCGGCGAAGTTTTCAACGAGCTTCTCGTGCCGTTGCTCAAGAAGCGGCTTCCCGAGATCGTCGATCTGTGGCTCCCCCCTGAAGCGTGTTCATACCGGATCGCGGTCGCATCTATTGCTAAGCGTTATCCGGGACAAGCGCGGCGGGTTATGCTTGCGCTTTGGTCAATGCTGCCACAGCTCACCTACACGAAATTTCTCATCCTCGTTGATCCAGACATCGATGTGCGCAACTGGTCCGACGTGATGTGGGCGATTGCTACCCGTTCCGATCCCTCTCGCGATCTCATCACGTTGACGGACACGCCGATCGACTATCTCGACTTTGCTTCCCCCAAACCGGGCCTCGGCGGCAAGCTTGGTATCGACGCGACCACGAAAGTCCATCCCGAGACGGATCGCGAATGGGGGCGGCTCCTCACCATGGACAGCGCGGTCGTCGAGCGCGTGGACAGGCTCTGGCAGCAGCTCGGCCTACCGCCAAACGCCGCATTCGGAGAGAGCGCGCGATGAGCAACCGGTTACGAGTCGTGGTCGGCATCAGCGGGGCCTCGGGCGCAGCGCTCGGCGTACGAGTTGCCGAGTTGCTATCGGAGAATGACCAATGCGATGTCCATCTGGTGGTCACGCGCAGTGCCGAACGGACGGTCCGACACGAAATAGGGCCAAACGCTCTGTCGGCTGTCTCCGCGCTAGTCACGCACCATCACTCAAATGAAGACATCGGCGCGAGCATCGCCAGTGGTTCCTTTCGCACCGCGGGCATGATCGTGGCACCGTGCTCGATCCGCACTTTGTCTGCGATCGCCGCGGGAGCCGCAGACAATCTTCTGGTCCGCGCGGCAGACGTTCAACTCAAGGAGCGGCGGAAGCTCGTGCTGATGGTGCGGGAGGCTCCTCTGCATCTCGGTCATCTGCGAGCAATGGCTGCGGCGACAGAAATCGGCGCAATCATTGCGCCGCCGGTTCCGGCATTCTATCAGAAGCCAAGTTCGATATTCGAGATGATCGATCATATCGCGCGGCGGACGATCGACCTTCTCAATCTCGATCTCGACATTTCGGCGCGCGAATGGGAGGGCTAATGCTGCTCTTCAGCTACCGGCGAACACGCGTCGCCTTTTAGAACGCCGCATCGAAGGAAGACTGCATCACCTCATTATGAATGAAACCGCGCTGCGCATAAGCGAGCGTCATTTCGGCCAGTGCGGGCGCCAGCAGAAATCCATGACGGTAAAGCCCGTTCACTGATATTTTTCGATTGCCGACGATGATGCGCGGCAGGTTGTCCGGAAACGCAGGCCGAAGCCCTGCCCCGATCTCGACGATACGCGCTTCGCCGAATGCCGGATGAACGGCATAAGCTGCGGTGAGCAATTCCAGCGCCGAGCGTACGCTGACCCCGGTATCCTCGCTCTCGAGGGTGGTAGCACCGATCATGAAGCAATTGTCATCGCGCGGAATGACGTAGATTGGCCAGCGCGGGTGCAGCAAGCGTACCGGGCGCGACAACTGTACTTCCGCCGTTTCAATGATGGCCATCTCACCCTTAACGCCGCGTAGGTCGGAGGATTCTTTACGGGCTGCAAGGCCCCGGCAATCGATCACAATGCTGTCGGTCTCCTTAGCAAGCTGTTCTGGATCGCATTCAGACTGGAATCGAACGATGCCACCATTCGCTACAAACCTTGCATGCAGTTGCGGCAACACGACGCGTGGTTCAACATGGCCCTCGCCCGCAAAGAACAGGCCTTCACGAAACCTTCCGTCCAGCGATGGCTCAAGACTCATGACACCCCCGGCATCAAGGCGTTCATGGCCGGTCGTCCGCCTTGCGAAGCGCTCGAAGTCCGGGCGGTCGCGTGAATTGGCGACGACAAGAGAACCGTTGAACGGTGTTTCGGGCAAATGTTGACGCCACAGATCGAGCGACTGAACGCCGAGGCGCGTGATCAGTGGTTCGGAGGATTCGCCTTCACACCAGGGCGCCAGCATGCCACCAGCCCAATGACTGGTCGCTTGGGTCATCTCAGCGCTGTCCCGATCAAGCAGTGTGACATCGTAGCCTGCATGCGCAAACAGCAACGCTTGCCAGCTACCGGCGATGCCTGCGCCAATTACAATGACGGAAGATGTTCCGTATAGGGAAGATGGTTCTCGAAGCATTCCCGTCCCCTCGCCGGCATGACTCGGATCAAGTCACCGCGCTTTTCCCGTTGCAAAGTTACGGTATCTCAGCTCCTTGCCGGAGCGCCCCTCAGACACTTTGCATTCAATCTTAGCCCGACCATCGTTGCGTTGATCCGGATCAAAATATGATCACGTCTGGCCCCTACCGATAGAGCTTCCCGTCATCGGCGCCGTCTAATCGTCGCCGCGCTCGATGATTGCAACTTAGCCTATCTCGTTTCGCCCGCCGGTAGCTTCCCGTTCAGCGCCGGGTTTGCGTCGAACAGATCCGGCAGGAAATCGTCGGGCGTCTGGACCTTGACGCCGAGTGCGGCCAGCGCTGCGAAGTCGAAGTCTTTCAGATTGCTCGCCACCAACACGCTGGGCGCGATAGTCGCAGCGGCGGATGCGACGTGCCTATCCCTCCGGTGGGTGGCGCCGATCGCGCGTTCAGGGTCAAAACCGTCGACCAGCGCTCCGGGAAATCCGCCTAGGATCAGTGGAATAGTCCGCGTGACTATTCGCTCGCGCGTCGGGACGCAAGTCAGACCTCGCGAGAGGTCCGAAATGTGCCAAAGACGACATCAACGTCGTTCCGCGCAGGGTTTTTCCGTTCGGCCAATCGCCAGCGCGTTAGCTGAAATCGCGCGGTCGCGCTCATCCTGCTTCAAGGCCGATAGGCGGCACAAAATAGGGTGCATTTTTGCCGCTGTTGGCTTTGGCTTTTGCCAGTTCCGCTCGGGAAACAACACGCAGATGAACTTCATCAGGGCCATCGAGAAAACGCAGGGCGCGCCCCCAAGTCCACAGATAGGATAGCGGTGTATCTGGCGTCAGGCCCATTGCGCCGAACACCTGCATGGCCCTGTCGATCACCCGTGTCTGAAGCCGGGCCGCAACGATCTTAATTGCCGAAACATCGACGCGCGCCGCCGCATTGCCCTCGCGATCCATTTTGTGGGCCGCCTTTAATACCAGAAGCCGGGCTTGATCGATCTCCAGCCGTGTTTCAGCGATCCAGTCCTGCACATTGGCGAAATCGGCGATACGACGCCCAAACGTCTGTCGCTCCAACGAACGCTCGCACATGAGCTCAAGCGCCAACTCACACTGGCCGATGGTGCGCATGCAGTGATGCACGCGCCCGGGACCGAGCCGCTCCTGTGCCAGTCTGAAACCGTTTCCCTCCTCACCGATAAGATTCGAAACTGGAACGCGGACGTTCCGGAACAACAGTTCGCAATGTCCCTCGGGGGAACTGTAGTGCATGATCGGAATGCTGCGCAC
>NZ_JACHIJ010000006.1 GCF_014203115.1 Afipia massiliensis
GGCTCACACCAAGCGAGTTTGCCAACCGTTCAAACAGGGACGAAAACCAGAACAGAGTCTACTTATAAACGAGGGCAATCAGGGGTGCAGGTCACTAACAATTATCCAATCGCGCTTTGGGTCGCGTAACGCTATCGATGCCGATCACGCGGATGCGCTGTATGACGCTTTTTTAGCGTTCGAGGTGGACGAGAGTGCTGACGTTGCCGTCATTTGGGGAGAAGGCGGCGCATTTTGTGCTGGAGCAGATTTGAAGAGTCTTGCGGCTCGTGGCATAGCAACGCGCGAGAATTCTGCCACGCACCGATCTTTAGATTTTCCCGAGGACAGTGGCCCAATTCCACGCGGGCCCATGGGGCCAACGCGGCTCAGACTCAGCAAGCCGGTTATCGCAGCGATCGAGGGGCCGGCTGTTGCTGGTGGTATGGAGCTTGCGTTGTGGGCAGATTGTCGCGTCATGGCTGAAGGCGCTTATATGGGAGTATACTCTCGGCGTTTTGGGATACCAATGACTGATGGCGGTACAGTTCGACTTCCGCGTCTAGTGGGCCAAGGTCGCGCTCTTGAAATTATTATGACGGGTCGCAAGGTGAAAGCAGAGGAATGCTTGCGCATTGGTCTTTGCGAAATCGTCGTGCCCGAAGGGCAAGCGCGCCAATCTGCTGAGGATATGGCGCAAGAGATTTCGCGATTTCCGCAGGCGTGCATGCGCGCTGATCGGCGCTCCGTTTATCTTCAGAACGGTCAGGGCGAACACGCTGCCTTGGTTCAAGAATGGTACAACTGCAATGGTGTTTTTAACGCGGAAGGGGCTGTTGGCGCGGCAAGATTTGCTCACGGAAACGGCCGCCATGGAGATTTTAGCAAGATCTCATAACTCCAGTCGACAATGCCGAGCGTAGCTCTCGTTTTTTGCTGATCAGCGCTGAGTATATCACGCAACCTCTGAGGGAGTCGTAGGACGGGCACGTTAATCAGTCACGACGCTAAATGTACCACTCGCCCGGGCGCATCGCTTGCCATCGGCGGTGACGATGCATTGCGCAAAGCAGAGTTTCCTGCCGACCTTGATGACGTCGGTTTCGATCGAAACCCATTGCCCGATTTTTGCTGAGCTGATGAAATCGATCGAAAGGCTGGCGGTTAGTAAGCGCGTTTTTCCGTCCCGCTTCATGCCACAACTCAGTCCCATCGCATTATCGGCGAGCGCCGTGATGAAGCCGCCGTGGGCAAAGCCACGCGAGTTGGTGTGCGGCTCCGCTAACCGCACGCCGAGAAGAACGGCATCCTGCGTCCTTTTGTAGTAAATCGGCTCCCATGGCGCCGTGATCGGACTCGGCCGAATGTGCGGTTCGAAACCTTCGGGAATAGTGGCGTTCATGCATCGCTCTCATGGACAGTGCATAGCGAGGCTTCGCCTTGCGCTGGGTCTCGTCGACAAAGTTGCAACGTGATTTTAGCGTCCGTCAATCCCGTGTCAGCAGTTGCCTCATAGGGCACATAGCAAGGCGGATAAGGACCGAATATTCAATTATTCGCAAGACGAAGTTCGCCAATTCAGAAGGATATGGGCAGGAGTTGAAGAGAGGCGTAGCAATAGTTGATTGAATGAGAGGCCAGGTTACCTACCGGAATCACGAAGAGGGTATCGCGCGAGTAAGCCTCATTCGTGTGGAAGCAATTGTTATCCAAGCGGATATAGCCTTTCAACATGGACGACCTATTGAGTGCATTCTGCTCGCTTCGACGGCATCGGATACTGTGAGAGAAACCAACGGATCGGGTTCGTCGTTTGCGCGATCGCGGCTGTTCCACACCTCGATCCATCGCTGCTGTATAATTGCGCTTCGGTCATACCAGCAATCGTGGCTGGATTGGCCAATGATCGCATTTATAGGTCATCTCGCATTTTTCCAACTTATAGTGTCAAAATTTCAAAGAGCAAAATCGTGACCAGCTGTTAGAGTAGATTGCTGCGTTAATACGCTTTTGCCGAGGCCATGGCGGTCCTGTGATTGGAGTCCGCTCTAGCATTTGGTTGGAGTTATATTTTCTTCCCTGTTGTCCATCTGTAACTTTCGGATATCCCAATGGCTTTTGAATGCACATGCCCGGCCATATCGACGGTCCAGGAAGACAATGCAACGGTTCGCATCACGCGATGGGATTTCGAGCCGGGAGCGGTCACTGGTTGGCATCGTCACGGCTGGCCTTACTTCGTTGTCATGTTGACCGACGGCATTTTGCGTATCCATGACGGCACATCTGTTACGGACGTTCTCCTTGTCGCCGGCCAATCGTACATGCGGAAATCCGGCGTGGAGCACGACGTCATGAATGGGTCTCCCCACCCAATTGGGTTCGTAGAGATTGAAATCAAACGACCTGAATGGCTCGACTAGTCGAAAGAGCAATTTATTCGGAACCTTTCTTAGATCCCGCTAAGTGGTCCATTCCACTTCTTTGCTCGACGAAACTGTCTGGCGAATTCGAGACTTTGTGATTGCCGATCCAATGGGAGTTCTCTGGCGCATAGGGTAAAAAAATCTCAGTGCCGGAAGCGGCGATTAAAGTAGCCAATAGCGTGCGAAGCTACGCCATGCAGTGTCAGCATCACAATCTCTCAAAGCGGCTTCCAGAATTTGCCAACGGAATGGCCAATCCTACGGGACTCGTCGTATCCGGCACGGTTGCGCGCCACCGGCCGCACACTGGGTATCGCTTGAAGTTAAAACGATGTGCAGCGTTCGCATCGATATTCAAGATCTAGCCTATTCTCGTTTTCGATCCACTGAAGTTTGACTTCAGCATTAAGCGGATATTCAAGGCGTGCGATCG
This sequence comes from Afipia massiliensis, assembly GCF_014203115.1. Lineage (GTDB taxonomy): Bacteria > Pseudomonadota > Alphaproteobacteria > Rhizobiales > Xanthobacteraceae > Afipia > Afipia massiliensis. The sequence continues at coordinate 2,839 of NZ_JACHIJ010000006.1, forward strand.
TTACTAACCATAATCGTTGCGCTCGCCATCGTTTGTAAATGATCTAATGACGATTGTTTCGATTCAGAGGACAGTGCGGCGGGATGAGGCTCGGATTGAGTTTCGAAAATTGGATTCCTGATGACGACTAAAAATCAGTCTGTAGAATTTCGCGTGGATAACGCAATAGCCTACGTGACGCTTAATCGGCCCGATCAAGGCAACGCGATTAACGCGGATATCGTCAATGATCTGGTGCGTATTGCCCACCTTTGCGACAATGACCCACAGATCAAAGTTGTGCTGCTTTCGGCAAACGGAAAAATGTTTAGCGTCGGCGGGGACCTAGCGCTATTCTCCACTATGGGAGATCAAATCCGAGTTACCCTGAAGGGGCTGGCGGACCAATTGCATAAAGCAATCTCCCTTTTTGCGCGCATGGACGTACCTTTAGTAATCGCCGTGAATGGAATAGCGGCCGGCGGTGGGTTCAGTCTTTGTTTGATCGGAGATTATGTTATTGCGGCGGAGTCGGCCAAATTCACGATGGCATATACCAAAGCTGGGTTAAGCCCCGATGGCAGCTCCACCTATTTTTTACCCCGTCTTGTAGGATTGCGAAAAGCACAAGAGCTAGCGTTAGCTAATCGCACGCTTTCGGCTCAGGAGGCCGCGGACTGGGGGTTGATCACGCGCGTGGTGCCTGATGCTTCTTTGAAGGAAGAAGCGCGCGCCATTTGCCAGTCGCTGGCAAACGGGCCAAAGCATGCTCAGGCTGTGGTGAAGCGGTTGCTTTTCTGTTCTCCACGCAATGGTCTCGAAGAGCAGATGGAAATCGAAGGGCGTGAAATCGCCAATACAGCAGCTTCGGTCGAGGGAAAGGAAGGCATCCGTGCTTTTATCGAAAAGAGAACTCCTCGATTCTAGATGAACCCTTGGGTGGAGCGGATGGCGATGATTTCGGATTTAAAACATTTGGACAACGGTACGTCAGGCGTTTGAAGGTCCATGAAGTAACGAGCGTGACTTTTTGGCGGACGCTGGCACCAATCACAAACTTGGGAAAAACATCATGTGGGATCGGAAGGGCGGCTGTTTGTGTGGGGCTGTGCGTTACGCGTTGAAGAGCGAACCTCGGGCAATCGCGATATGTCATTGTACGCGGTGCCAGCGGCAAAGCGGCAGCTTGTTCTCGTTCAACCTTGTTATCAAGGAAACTGACTATGAGCAGTCGGGCGAGACCATGGTCTACGTGGATAAGGGTGATAGCGGGCAGTCTGTCTATCGTCATTTTTGCGGCAGCTGCGGGTCGCCAATATTAGCGAAGACAGCGTTGGCGCCTGGGAAGGTCGTTGTGAAGGCGGGCACTCTCGATAGCATGGAGGGCTTACAGCCGAAGACCGAGATATACACCGATCACGCAGCGAAATGGCTTGCGCCTGTCGCGGGAGCTGCGCGCTTTGCCCGGAATCTATGACCTTGAGATGAAGATGCAACATTGATGCTTGAAAGATTTTGTCGCTACGGCGCATAAATGTCCCCTCATTTAAGTGGTTTCGTGGAGCAGCAGCTCGCTAGCCGAGGCGAGCGTATTCAAGGAGCGTACTAGACGATCGCGGCTTGCTGTCGCTTACTTCATTTCGACTCGTTGGTATCTGACTTCAACTCTTTTGAATTTTATTCGGTAGAGCTTTGCTGTAATCACCGAAGCGCCAATACTGGCATCTCCTCACCTCATGCCGCGCCATCCATCGAGTTGGCGCGGCATATTTTTCCCAGTTTTGGCTCCGACGTCTTGCTCCGATCGAGACGACGCGTATGAACCCATTAACGAACGTTTCTCATCAGAAGATGATGATGTGCCGAGCCCTTAAACAATCTTTCCATCGGTGCCCTCACGCGGATGCGTCACATTTCATTTTGAAAACGAATAGCGATGCTGTTTGGGCCGCTCGAAAGATCAATAAGGTTGAATGCAAGTTCGAAGATTTAGTCCCAGGCCAAGGCTCCATCTGCAGAGCATCCCGCCCTCTTAGTTGACCGCTATTACTCACGTAAAGCAGTGATAACGCTGTCGAGTGCATCTCCTCGTCGACTTGAGCACGCAGTCGAGATAATGACTGTTCCAGCCATCGATCCAGCTGTGGCCCAAATCCTCCATTTGCGCTTCTGTCATGCCACTCTCGCGTATCTCTGCATTCCGTTCGGTGTCTGGATAGTCTGGGAGTTTCGACCATTCGAAAATGCGAAATCTCGATTTCAGATTTCAAAAGTGCATAAGGGAACTTTGTAAGTTACGATGGGCGGGTCAACATGCGAATCTTCGCGCTAAAAGATGAGTAAGAGAATTCTGAATGAGAGCGGGTGAAGACAAGAAGATCCTTGCAATCAACGCGGAAGATACAGAACCGCCCCCGAAGTCATCGTCGTATCCGGAGCCCATCTTCAGCAGGGTGGCCAAGCACAAGCAGCGACCGCGCTGCGATTTGTTTGAGCTCAAAAACTACAGTGTGAATCTGAGTAGGCGTTTTCCATGCGGAGAGTCGTCGATTTTACATCGACACAGCGAACGATATGTATTCATACATCGCGCATCAGTTGATCAACCGCGCAGCAGACATCGTTTCCTACCTTGAAATTGGTGATAGACGCCCGATGATAGGGGTGCGTACTCTCATGACGATTGAAAGTGGAGACGATGGGCATCAGGGCAACCGACCGCAGTAAAGATGCTCGGGGTAAGGACTCCAAACGTCATTATTGATGGTCTTTCCAGGGCGTGAACTCAGTTTGGGAGGAACAAGATGAGCAGCGCGGCGGGTATGCGAAGACATGATTTGATTATGTCGGAGGAGCAAGCGTTCAATGCGCTTGAGCAGGGTTTTAGTGGCTGGTTGGCAACCGTTGGACAGGATGGAATGCCGTACTGTACGCCTATGCTCTATATTTGCATGGATAATAGGGTGTATCTACACAGCACGCGCGCAAAAGGTTTGTTCCGAAATAATATAGACAATAACGCCAAGGTCTGCTTCGGCGTTGATGATCCGGATCAGGTTTACGCCTACGGACGCTTTGAGTGCGACTCCGCATTGGCATATCAAAGCGTGATAATGACCGGCGAGATCGAAGTAATTGAAGATCTCGAAACCAAGCAGCGATTCTGTGAGCGCCTTATGGCAAAGTATGGAAAGAAAGATTGGGATCGCCCGAGCGGTTTCTTCCCGCGTCTCAATCAGATCGCCGTTTATGCCATCACCATTCAACGTCTCACCGGAAAAAAGATCGAGTTGCCCGGGGTGTCGCAGCAGTGGCCGGCAATTGATCGAACAAAGACTCCCAATGCCCACTCTTAAACCAAATGCAAGAAGGGTTACGTCGGGATGAAACAGTCGATGAAGCTCTTCTATGCTGCTCATACTTGCGCGCTCGCATCGCACATCGCTTTAGAGGAAGCGGGTGCGGAATATGTCGCGATCCGGATCGATTTTGGTGCTGACGAGCAGCGCAAACCGGACTATTTGGCTATCAATCCGAAAGGTCACGTGCCAGCGCTTGTGACGGAGCTGGGCGTTCTGACGGAGACGCCCGCGATTCTCGCCTTCATTGCTCAAAGCTTTCCTGATGCTGGGCTGGCGCCGTTCGATGATCCTTTCTCGTTCGCAAAGATCCAAAGCTTCAACAGCTATCTTTGCTCGACTGTACATGTAGCGCACGCACATCGGATGCGAGGTTACCGCTGGGCGGATGGTCAGGCTGCGATCGAAGCGATGCAGAGAAAGGTTCCGCAATCGGTTGGTAGTTGCTTTTCGCTGATTGAAAAGGAGATGTTTGCTGGACCGTGGGTGATGGGTGCCACTTACACGGTGTGTGATCCTTATCTATTTACTCTCTCGCAATGGTTAGAAGCTGACGGCGTCGATATCCATAAAATGCCCAAAATATCAGAGCATAGACTGCGGATGATGGGGCGGCCTGAGGTTGCGAGGGCAATCGCAATGGAGACACGTTCCGAGGTCTAAACCAATGGCTTGTTCCCGCCGTTGCTATCCGCGATATCCAAGTTGGCACACCGTCTGACGCGTTTCGTGTTGACTTGGTCACATTAGGTGATCGGCGTTGGTCGCTGAAGGTGATGTAGCAGAGCCGCGCATGTTGAACGTAAGGGAGACGAGGATTGACGACAACTAAGAAGCTGTTACCAGCAGTTCTCAAGATGCGCACGTTCGTGCCAGCCAAAAATTTTGAGGAGAGCAGAAAGTTTTACGAAGCTCTAGGATTCGCGTCGACAAAATTGAATGACAAATCGTTCGAGATGCGACTCGGAAGCGAAGCCTTCTTCCTTCAGAATTTCTATGTAAAAGAGTTTGCAGACAATCTTATGATGCAAGTACTTGTGAGCGACCTCGATGAGTGGTGGGACCACATATCGGGTCTTTCACTGGAAAGAAATTTTCATGTGGTTCCCGCACGACCGCCGAGCCTCCAACCGTGGGGTTTGCGGGTAGCCTACGTATGGGATCCTTCTGGCGTACTCTGGCATTTTGCCTCCGATAGCTGACGGCGGCGTTCCTTAAGAGTCACTTGTTCTCGATTGAATTTGAGAGAATCCATTGATTATCTTTCGGCTGATCAAAGCTAGTGGTCGCGATCATGATGTGTTGGCGTCGTCGCAGCAGCACGTATCGCCGCGTCTTAGTTGCAGAGGGTTAGGGTGACGTTTTTTTAACTGATGAGGAAAGAGGCCAAACCTTATCAGTAGAAAAGCGGATTTCGAAGCACTGATGTTTGGCTTCAATATTTTGAGATTTTGCTCTACCGTTTCATGCTGTAAATCATACGGTGCCACTCTAGGCATCTGTTATATCTCCTTGAACTTAAGCCGCGCCAATCATTGAATTGGCGCGGCCTTTTTCTCGATAAAGAGCGGTTGTTTTCTGGGTGCCAGAACTAGGGTTGTGAAACTATGCATAACAGTGCAATCCAAGAAGTAGTTCGAACATATATGTTGGCGTGGAATGAAACCGACGCCGATCAAAGGTACCAGTTGCTCACCCGGTGCTGGGGAGCTGATGCGGTGTACGTCGATCCCTCCGTGCAGCTTTTCGGGCGCGATGCGCTTGCTGATCGAATTTCGATAGTTCAATCGAAGAGACCTGGCTCTCGCCTGGAGTTCGTAAGCGGTATCGATACACATCATAGTATGGTCAGGTTTCTATGGCGCGTTGCCAGAGCTGACGGCAGTTTCGGCGATACGTCGATCGACTTCGGCGAAGTGGGAGCGGGTGGCCGATTGGAAAAAATGGTGGGATTCTTCGGCGCTCCACCAAGCATCCCGCTTATCTGATCGAGGCTCGATCCGTATAGCGCTTTCGATCTGAATTATCAGATCGGATCATGCGCGGAAAATGTTTGAGGCTTGCCATCATACGATGATCAAGATCGTCGAGGCGGCGAGTAGTAGGCCCATAGCGCGGTTGAAAATCCGCGCGGTAGAGCGCTGCAGGAAAAGGTGCCGTTCAAGTAGGGCACCAAATAGAAGCCAGATCAGCAGGCTAGGGACAGCGGCGAGGAAAAACAGCAATGCAAATGCACCGGCATAAGGGATGATGCTGATGGAATCGGAATGAAAGTACGCGCCGATAGCGCCGGTGGCCACAATCCACGACTTTGGATTCACCCACTGAAACAATGCGGCATGATAAAAGCCAAATGCTTTCTTGTCCTTGGTATCGCCGACTACTTCTGCCGTGGCAATCTTCCACGACAACCAAAGCAGGAACAGTGCACCCAGCCAGTTCATCAGCGGCAAGATGCTCTTGTGCGCAACAAGAAGTTGACCGAGGCCGAGAGCGACGGAAAACATTAGAGAGGCCATTCCGACTGATACGCCAAGGAGGCATGGGAGACCGCGCCAGAAGCCAACCGCGGCGCCGGTAGCTGTCACCATAATATTGCTTGGCCCAGGAGTGATGGCGGCCACCACCGAAAAGGTCAAGAAGGCAAGTATCTCCTGGCGGGTCATCTCACGACGTCCAATCCGATACCAGTATATTGAAAATGCGCCTTAGTGATGTTGCGCGTGACCTAGGTGCTCAAACAGCAGATGCTTCGTGATGGAGCGAGGATTATTAAGGTCGCGCGCGAATTTCGCGAGGTAATTTCAGTGCTTTTCGGGGTTCGACTATCGTTTCGCCGACTCGGTTTCGAACAACTTGGTAAAGGATGTCTCGCAAGTCTGCAGCTGCGGGGGACAACTCACTTGCGGTCAACATTCGCAATTCAATCGCAGGCAGAGGTGGAAGGCCGAACTCTGCGCCCACGTCGCGAATGCCCGGAGGGACATGATGGCTCGTTCTTGGCGAGATACCATAGCCGGACTGCAGGGCCGCCCAAACGCCAGGCAAACTGGGCGTTGTGAGGGATAAACGCCAGCGAAGTTTTTTGCCTTCCAGAACTTGGAATGCGGCTTGGCGAAACAGACACGGATGATCGAACACGACAAGCGGAATTGGATCTTGTACCTCGGATCGGCTCATTCCCTTCCCACCAAACCACATCATTGGCAGAGATGCGATCAAAGTGCCGTGGTTAGAAGAATTAGCTTTGAAGAAAGCCAGCGCAACATCGAGCCGGCTGGAGTTAATTTCTTCCTCAAGCGAGTAATTGCGACCGGCGCGGACTTCAACATGGATTGCGGGGCGCTTTTTGGAAAATTGCCCGAGGGCATCGGGCATCACGTCTTCGAAGAAGTCTTGAGGAAGTCCCATCCGTACAGACGCAGCTGCGGTCATCGCGCCGACAGACGCAGCGGCCTCGTCATTCAGGGCGATAATACGTCGTGCATACATAAGTAGGGAATCGCCAGCCTCGGTTGGCACGAGGCCGCGGCCGTTGCGGCGGAACAATGGTTTTCCAGCCTGTTCCTCAAGTTTCTTCAATTGCATACTAACAGCGGACTGCGACCGGCCAAGCTGCGATGCTGCTCGAGCGAAACTTCCGAGCTCAAGTCCCAAGACCATCGTGCGCAAAGCGTCCATATCGAAGTTCGGCTTCATTCTTTTGAATTCCAGAATTGTGATTTCAGAACTATATGATATTCGAAACAATCATCTCTTGCTAGTGTTTTGATATCGGGCGGCTGATTTCGCGGAAACGCGATTTGGCGCGCTCCATCCAAGCATGGAGATTGTAATCTTGAGCCAGGCGCTGGTCGATCAGCTAAACAAACTTACGACGCCGTATCTGGCGGATGGTTGCTTGAGAACGGGTGTTCCAATCCGTTTTGCGCCAGCGGGCATAAATCCGCTCGTCGGCGACATGCGCTGCGCCGGGCGTGCGCGTCCAATTCGTCACGTCGGCAGCATTGATATTTTCTTTGAGGCGCTTGAGAGCTCGTCTCCCGGCGATGTTTTTGTCATCGACAACGGCGCGCGTCTCGATGAGGCATGTATTGGCGATATTGTCGTGCTCGAAGCCAAAGCGGCGGGCATCGCCGGCGTGGTGGTTTGGGGGCTGCACCGCGATAGCAAGGAACTCAACGACATCGGCTTTCCCGTGTTCAGCATGGGTTCGTTGCCGACCGGCCCGCAGCGTCTGCACGTTAGGCCTCCGGATATCTTGACCCGCGCAACGGTCGGTACTCATGCCATCACATCCAGCGACTTTGTCGTTGGTGATGCCAATGGTGTTCTCTTCCTGCCGGAAGACCGTCTGGAAAACATCGTTACTGCCGCGATCTCCTATCGCGAGACGGAGGCGCGGCAACTCAAAGGTATGAACGACGGCCGAAGCTACCGTTCCCAAACACGCTTCAGTGAATATCTGGCGCGACGGCAGCGCGAGCCCAGCTACGGCTTTCGTCAGCATCTGAAGGACATTGAGGCTGCGGGCGAAGTCTAAGACGCCGCGAACGAAATGCGGCTTACAGAAAGAAGCGCGGGTATCGCTCGGTCGATCGCAGAAAGCGCGACGTACCCGGTACCATTGCCTGCGTCCCACATCACCAGACCAATCGAGGGAAAAAGTGACTAAAGCCATTATCATTGAGAAGACGGGCGGGCCTGAAGTCCTGCAGTGGAACGACGTTCAGGTTGGAGAGCCGGGCGAGGAGCAGGTCCGCATCCGCCAGACCGCAATCGGCCTGAACTACATCGACACCTATCAGCGCTCGGGCCTTTATCCTGTTCCGATGCCGGGTGGCATCGGCCAGGAAGCTGCCGGCGTAATCGAGGCGGTGGGGTCACGTGTCAGTCACGTCAAGGTTGGCGATCGCGTCGTTTATGCCGGTGGGCCGGCGGGGTCGTATGCCGAGAAGAGGGTGATGCCCGCTGCACCTCTGGTGAAGCTGCCGGACAATGTTTCCGACCAGCAGGCCGCAGCCTTGTTGTTAAAGGGCATGACTGTTCAGTTCCTCATCCGCCGCACCTACAAAGTGAAGGCCGGTGAAACCGTTCTGCTGCACGCTGCGGCTGGCGGCGTGGGTCTAATTGCTTGCCAGTGGCTCCGGGCGCTCGGCGTGACTGTGATCGGCACGGTGAGTAGCGAAGAGAAGGCGGCGCTTGCCAAGGAAAATGGGTGCACCCACACTATTCTCTACACGAAGGAGAAGTTTGCCGATCGTGTCCGCGAATTGACCGACGGTGCAGGCGTGCCGGTTGTGTATGACTCGGTCGGCAAAGTCACGTGGGATGACTCGCTGTCGTGTTTGCAGCCGTTGGGCCTGATGGTCAGCTTCGGCAACACCTCCGGTCCTGTTGCGCCAGTCAATATCGGCCAACTTGCTGAGAAGGGCTCGCTCTTTGTTACGCGACCGAGGCTGGCGACCTACACGGCCAAGCCAGACGACCTCCAGGCGACGGCGAGCGATCTGTTCGACGTTGTTGCCAGCGGCAAGGTGAAGGCGGAAGTGGCACAGACTTTCGCATTGAAGGATGCAGCGGAAGCGCATCGCGCGCTTGAAGGCAGCAAGACGGTCGGCTCGACAGTCTTGATTCCTTAATACTGGAGCGGTCGGCGAACGCGGTGCCTTTGCATCGCGTCGCTCGCCTGTTTGAAAGACTATTCACGGTTGCAATCATTTAATCGCGCTGCGCTCGCATGGTCGAGCGCAAGACTGAAAACTAGCAGCCGCCAGGTAATTCTCTTACGGCTTTGGACTTTGATGTGAGGCAGAAGCGATGAGCAAAACGCACCGAAATCTGATCGACGGAGAGTGGGTGGACGGGGAATCCGCCCCCAATGTCAATCCGTCGGATCTCAATGATATTGTCGGTGACTACGCGCGTGCGACAAAGGCCGACACCGAAGCCGCGATTGCCGCAGCGAAAGCGGCTTTTCCCAAATGGTCCCGATCTGGTCTGCTTCAACGCCATAGCATATTGCGCAAGGCCTCCGATGAAATTCTTGCTCGCAAAGACGAACTAGGTCGGCTGCTTTCGAGGGAGGAAGGCAAGACTTTGGTTGAAGGAATCGGCGAAGCGGCGCGTGCTGCGCAAGTTTTCGATTTCTTCGCCGGCGAGGCTCTGCGGCTTGCCGGTGAAATCTTGCCGAGCGTGCGTCCGGGCGTGAGCGTCGAGGTGACACGCGAAGCCGTCGGCGTTGTCGGCATGATCACGCCATGGAATTTTCCGCTCGCGATCCCGTCCTGGAAAATTGCTCCGGCTCTTTGCCATGGCAACACGGTGGTGTTCAAGCCGGCAGATTTGGTGCCGGGCTCGGCTTGGGCACTCGTCGATATTCTTCGTCGGGCCGGACTGCCGAACGGCGTGCTTAATCTTGTGATGGGTCGCGGTTCGATCGTGGGGCAGACAATTCTCGACAGTCCCAACGTTGATGCGATCACCTTTACCGGCTCTACCGGCACAGGAAGGAGGGTGGCGGAAGCCTCCGTGGCGAACATGCGCAAGTTTCAGCTCGAGATGGGTGGCAAAAATCCGCTGGTGGTGCTTGACGACGCCGATCTTGGCGTGGCCGTCGAAAGCGCCGTGAACGGCGCATTCTTTTCCACAGGACAGCGCTGCACAGCTTCGTCGCGACTTGTCGTGACGGAGGGCATCCACGATCGGTTTGTGTCTGCGGTCACGGAGAGATTGAAAAACCTCGTTGTCGATGACGCATTGAGAGACGGCACGCACATTGGGCCCGTCGTCGATGAAAATCAGCTCGCTCAAGATCAGAAATACATCTCCATTGGTCGAGACGAGGGGGCAACGCTAGCCTTCGGAGGAGAGAGGTTGAATCGTCAGACGCCGGGCTTCTATCTTCAGCCGGCATTGTTCGTCGACGCGAGCAACGATATGCGGATTTCCCGTGAGGAAATTTTCGGTCCGGTCGCTTCCGTGATTCGCGTGAAAGATTACGATGAAGCATTGTCTGTCGCAAACGATACGCCATTCGGTCTATCTGCCGGCATTTGCACTACTAGCCTCAAGCACGCCACGCATTTCAAGCGCAACTCGGAAGCGGGCATGGTGATGGTAAACTTGCCAACAGCGGGAGTCGATTTCCATGTTCCTTTCGGAGGACGCAAAGGATCGTCTTGCGGCTCACGCGAGCAGGGTAAGTACGCCGCCGAGTTCTATACCACGGTCAAGACCGCATACACTGGTTAAGGAAGACAGGCCGGCATCGAAAGAGACAACCAGGCGGGAAAGCTTGTCTCGCTTGAGACGATATCAGTAGTGAAGGAGAGAAAAGTGTTTGGCCCGACACTTGCTGACGCAAACCGGATCATCGCGATCGCTTTTGAGAAGGCATCTGATCTTGATCTCAAGCCAATCGGAGCTGCGGTTCTCGATCCAGGCGGACATCTCCTGGCCTTCCAGCGCCAGGATGGGGCGTCGATTCTCCGATTCGAGATTGCATTCGGAAAAGCCTATGGCGCGTTGGCGGTCGGTGTCGGTTCGCGCGCGGTCGCAAGGATGGCCGTTGAAAGGCCGAATCTTGCGTTGGGGCTTTCAGGTGCCTCCGGTGGCAAGATCGTTCCGCTTCCCGGCGGCGTGCTGATTGTCAGAAACGGAGAGATCATTGGAGCCGTCGGCGTGACCGGCGATACGTCCGATAACGATGAGCTTTGCGCTGTGTCTGGAGTCGAAGGCATCGGCCTTGAGGCTCAGTGCGAGTGATCGAAATTCTGCAGGCGCCGGAACGCACCTATTCCATTGGGATCGCTACAATCATGACACCAGTCACAACGATTAGAGATCTGCGGGAGTTGGCCAGGCGGCGCATTCCGCGCGCGGTGTTCGACTATGGCGATCGTGGCTCCTATGAAGAGATTACGTTGCGCGACAATCGTGCGGATCTAGATGCGATCCGACTGCGTTCGCGAGTGATGATCGATGTTGCGGATCGTTCGACGGCGACTAATATTGTCGGCGTCCCGGCCGCATTGCCTTTGGCCATCGCGCCGATGGGCCTCATTGGTCTGTTTCACGGGGACGGGGAGATTCATGGCGCCCGTGCCGCACGCGACGCAGGAATTCCGTTCTGTCTCAGCACAATGTCAATCTGCACAATCGAGGATGTGTCCGACGCAGTTGGCGAGCCATTCTGGTTTCAGCTTTACATGATGAAAGACCGCGGCTTCTGCGCTTCTTTGCTGGAGCGCGCTAGGCTCGCAGGCTGTTCGGCTCTGGTGCTGACGCTGGATCTGCAGATCCAGGGGCAACGGCATCACGACGTCAAGAGTGGCCTGACCGTGCCCCCGCGACTCACAGCGAAAAATGCGTTCGATGTCGCGACAAAGCCCACTTGGATATTGAGCATGTTGAAAGCAAAGCGGCGTTCCTTCGGAAATCTCGAAGGGCGTATACCCGACGCCGACAACCTAACGACGTTGTCTCAATGGATCGCAGGGCAATTCGATCCATCGTTAAGCTGGAAGGATATCGAATGGGTTCGCGCGCGATGGCCCGGCAAGCTCATCCTAAAGGGAATACTCGATCCTCGCGATGCGATGACCGCTGCTACTTCGGGCGCCGATGCGATCATTGTTTCTAATCATGGCGGCCGTCAGCTTGATGGAGCGCCATCCTCGATAGCAGCACTTCCGGAAGTCGTATCTGCGGTCGCTGGGCAGACCGAAGTAATGTTCGATGGAGGCGTCATGTCGGGTCAAGACGTGCTGAAAGCGTGCGCCCTCGGCGCGTCATCCTGCTTGATTGGAAAAGCCTTTCTCTATGCTCTCGCGGCCAACGGATATGAAGGTGTGCGCACAGCGATCGAAATTATCCGCAAAGAGCTAGACATTTCCATGGCGCTCACTGGCGTCACTAATGTGAAAGACGTCAACAGGACGATCTTGGCGCCTGCCGGCAATCGTTGAGAATAAGGCTTCGGCAGAAGGCATATTGACGGGTCAGATCGGCAGCTTGGTGGTTTTCTTCACGCATTTGAGTGAGAAGTGTGAATTAACAGACGCAACGCCAGGGAAATGCAGGAGCACCTTTTTAAGGAATTGCTCATACTGGTCTACACTTCCTACGGCCACCCTGACAAGGTAATCGCTTTCGCCGCTCATCGAAAAGCAATCTACAATTTCCGGGCGACTCTGAGCGCTCTGCTCGAAGGCCTCGAGCGTATCCTCGTCGTGCGCCTTGAGCCTAATATTGGCAAATACGCTGATGCTGAGGCCCATGATGTTCGGGTCCAGGATCACCACGCGCTCGCGAATGGCGCCGCTCTCCTCCATCTGTTTGATGCGCCGCCAGCAGGGCGTGTGCGATAGCCCGACCTTCTGCGCGAGGTCGGCCACGGAAATTTCGGGAGAATCCTGCAACACGCGCAGGATTTTGCGATCCATCTCATCCACGAAATTTCATCCTAAAACCCCGCCCTCAGAACAATAACTCATCCTAATTCACCAGTCTTTACAAGTCAGGAAAGCAATTTGGTTTCCAACCACCCGATGCAATCATTCACGAAGAAAACCAAAAGCTGATCCTAGGGCGAGGAATATGTTGAACAGATCGCAACTTAATCTCCATGTGCCTGTACCTCAGGCGCGGCCCGGCGATCAACCGGACTTCAGTGGTGTTGTAATCACAGAGGCGGGAGCCGCTCGGCGCCCCAACGCTTTCGCGACCGAAACTGAGCTTCGGGACATGCCCTACGGCTTAATTCGCGTGCTTGGATCGGATGGCCGCGCTGTCGGCCCATGGAATCCGCAGATCGATGCGGCGGGTTTGCTCCGCGGGTTGAGAGCGATGGTTCTGACGCGTATTTTTGACGATCGCATGCTTCGGGCGCACCGCCAGGGTAAGACGTCGTTCTTCATGAAATCGACCGGAGAAGAAGCGATTGGTGCGGCTTCTTCGATGGCGCTCGACCGCGACGATATGTGTTTTCCGACCTATCGAATGCTGAGCTATCTCGTGGCGCGCGACTATCCGTTGGTCAATCTCGTTAATCAGATTTACTCGAACGCTGCCGATCCTTTGAAGGGGAGACAACTTCCCATCATGTATTCTGCGCGTGATTACGGTTTTTACTCGATATCAGGCAATCTCGGCACACAATTCGGCCATGCAGTCGGTTGGGCAATGGCATCGGCCTACAAGCACGACAATAAGATCGCTATCGGCTACGTGGGTGATGGTGCTACGGCCGAGGGCGATTTCCATTCGGCGATGACGTTTGCAGCTGTCTACCATGCTCCCGTCATCCTGTGCGTCACAAACAATCAATGGGCGATCTCGACCTTCCAGGGTATCGCGGGCGGCAACGAGACCACGTTCGCGGCGCGTGCCGTTGGCTACGGTCTGCCGGGTCTACGCGTCGATGGAAACGATTTTCTGGCGGTGTATGCGGCGATCGAATGGGCCGCGGAACGAGCTCGTAACAACCTCGGCGCAACCCTGATTGAGTTCGTAACCTATCGCGTCGCGGGACATTCCACCAGCGACGATCCGAACAAGTATCGCCCTGCCGCTGAAGCAACCGAATGGCCGCTGGGCGACCCCATCAAGCGTCTGAAAGAACATCTGATAGCGATCGGTGAGTGGTCCGAGACGCAGCATGCGGAGCTGGAAGCCGAATTGAAGGATCTGATTCGTTTGGCCACAAAAGAGGGTGAGGCGATTGGCACGCTCGGCCAGTCGAAACCAAGTACGCGGGAAATGTTCGAGGACGTTTACAAGGAGCCTGACTGGCGCCTCATAGAACAGCGACAGGAATTGGGAGTTTGATCATGGCGACGATGAACATGATTCAGGCGATCAACTCCGCGCTCGATGTGATGCTGGGTTGCGATCCCGATGTGCTGATTTTTGGCGAGGATGTCGGCTACTTCGGTGGTGTGTTTCGCGCGACGGATGGCTTGATGGCGAAGCACGGCCTGACCCGCTGTTTCGATACGCCGATCTCGGAAGGCGGGATCGTCGGCACCGCGATCGGTATGGGCGCCTATGGCCTGCGGCCGGTCGTTGAAATCCAGTTCGCTGACTACATTCTACCGGCCTACGATCAACTGGTCTCAGAGGCTGCGCGCTTGCGCTATCGCTCTGCCGGGCAGTTCTGGGCGCCAATCACAGTGCGCTCACCCTACGGCGGAGGAATTTTCGGCGGGCAGACCCATAGTTCCAGTCCCGAGGCGATCTTTGCTCATGTGTCGGGACTTAAGACGGTCATTCCGTCGACTCCCTACGATGCGAAGGGACTCTTGATCGCGGCGATCGAGGACGATGATCCGGTTATCTTTCTGGAGCCGAAGCGGATCTATAACGGGCCTTTCGACGGTCGCCATGGTCAGCCGGTGCAGCCGTGGTCTGCGCATGCCGCCAGCGAAGTGCCGACCGATTATTTCAAAATTCCTCTCGGAAAAGCAGCCATCGCGCGCGAGGGGGTGGCTGTCACTGTGCTCGCCTACGGAACGATGGTCCATGTCGCGCTCGCCGCGGTTGAGGACAGCGGGATCGATGCAGAGATCGTTGATCTGCGCAGCATCGTACCACTCGACATTGAAACCATTGTTGCGTCCGTCAGGAAAACCCGACGATGCGTCATCGTCCATGAGGCGTCCCGTTTCGGAGGTTTCGGCGGCGAGCTTTCATCCTTGCTGCAGGAACGGTGTTTCTACCACCTCGAAGCACCCATCGAGCGCGTCGCGGGATGGGACACGCCTTATCCGCACGCCTTCGAGTGGGATTACTTTCCCGGCGCTTCGCGGGTTGTCACTGCGATGCAGCGCGCGATTGAGAGCTGAGACATGGAAAATTATACTTTTCGTTTGCCCGACGTTGGTGAGGGCGTGGCTGAAGCCGAAATTGTCGCATGGCATGTGAAGATCGGCGATCTGATCGATGAAGACCAGTTGATGGTCGATGTCATGACCGACAAGGCGACGGTCGAAATGACCACGCCCGTGGCGGGGCGCGTCATCGCGCTTCACGGCGAGATTGGGCAACGTATGCCGGTGGGATCGGTTCTGATCGAACTTGATACCAATCAAAATGGGTTGGCGCCGGAAACTGCGAAGGCGCCGCCGAAGGAGGCGCCAGCATCGAAGTCCGTCGTGGCAGCGCCTGTAGCTGCTGCGCCTGTCAAGTCAACGTCGCCAGCGGCACCGGCAAAATCCGAACCGGCACGGTTTGCCGCGACGCGTGCGCCGGGCGATCTCCCGCTTGCTGCGCCAGCGACACGCAGGCGGGCCTATGAACTCGGTTTACCGCTGCAATTTGTACCAGGCACCGGTCCGGGGGGGCGGATCACCGCGGAAGATCTGAATGCGTATGTTGCAGGTACGCCGGCTGGTGCGTCGGTGCAACACCATCACGCGAAACGTGAGGGTATCACCGAGACCAGGATCGTTGGTCTGCGCCGCAAGATCGCCGAGAACATGCAGGTCTCCAAGCGCCGAATTCCTCATTTTACTTATGTCGAGGAGTTCGATCTTACCGAACTCGGGAGGTTGCGGCGGGAAGTGAATGCGGAGGGCAGGATGGATCGCCCGAAGCTGACCTTGCTGCCGTTTTTCATGCGCGCGCTTGTCAGCCTCGTCGCTGACTTCCCGCAGGTCAACGCACGCTATGATGACGAGACCAGTATTCTGCGTACATATGAAGGCCTCCATATCGGTATCGCCACCCAGACTCCGGGTGGGCTGATGGTGCCGGTTGTGCACCATGTTGAAGCGCTTGGCCTGTTCGAGTGCGCGAGTGAACTCGCGCGCGTCACAAAGGCGGCGCGAGAGGGCAAGGCCACCCGTGACGAGCTGACAGGCTCGACGATCACGCTGACCAGTCTGGGCGCACTTGGCGGCGTGTCCGCGACGCCGGTGATCAATTATCCAGAAGTGGCGATCATTGGCCCCAACAAGCTCGTCGAGCGGCCGGTTGTGCTGAACGGTCAGGTCGCGGTCCGAACAATGATGAACCTGTCCGCATCGTTCGATCATCGCATCGTCGATGGTTATGATGCCGCTCGATTCATTCAGGCCCTGAAACGCCTGATCGAACAGCCCGCATTGCTGTTTATGGATCGTGCGTGATGGAGACAATCAAGACCAAGGTCATCGTGGTCGGCGGCGGCCCCGGTGGTTATGTGGCGGCGATCCGTTGCGGCCAGCTCGGCTTCGACACTGTGCTTGTCGAAAAGGAGCGGCTGGGCGGCACCTGCCTGATCCGCGGCTGCATTCCATCCAAGGCGCTTATTCATGCCGCAGGGCAGTTCGAGGCCATAGCGCGGGTAGCTGAAGGCGGCCGTTTAGGCATCAGCTTGGCCAGTCCGCCACAACTCGACTTCGCCGGCACCGTCCGCTGGAAGGAAGGCATCGTCAATCAGCTGAATAACGGCATCGCGGGATTGCTGAAACGAGCCAAGGTAAAGGTCGTGCAGGGATGGGCGACGTTCTCCGATGCCAAGACGTGCCGAGTGACGGGAGCGGACACCGATGTCGTCATCACAGCGGAGCATGTCATTCTTGCCAACGGATCTGTGCCGGTTGAATTGCCATTCCTGCCGTTCGGCGGTTCAGTCATATCCTCAACCGAAGCGCTTTCACTGCCCGAGCTTCCGAAGTCTCTGGTGGTGGTGGGCGGCGGCTATATCGGCCTCGAACTTGGTATTGCGTTTCGCAAGCTTGGCTCTCAAGTTGCAGTCGTCGAGGCGCAGCAGCAGATTCTCCCGCTGTACGACGAACAGCTTGTCGAACCTGTTCGGCGCTGGCTGAAGCGCAAAAATGTCATCACGCATCTCGGGGCCAAAGCGGTTGGGATAGATGAGGCCGGAACGGGACTTGTCATTGAAACAGACTCCCGGGAGCGGCTGACGTTACAGGCCGACAAGATCCTCGTGGCCACCGGCCGTCGGCCCGCAGTAGATGGCTGGGGCCTCGAGCATATGGCGGTGGCGATTGATGGCGGGTTCGTGCGTGTCGATGAACGCTGCGCCACATCGATGAAGAATGTCTGGGCGATCGGCGATCTCGTCGGTGAGCCGATGTTGGCCCATAAGGCATCCATGCAAGGCGAAATGGTTGCGGAGATTATCGCTGGTCATCGCCGCCGCTTTGACCCTGTTGCAATTCCCGCGGTTTGCTTCACGGAGCCGGAGATCGTTAGCGTTGAGACGGGAGCAACGACAGCCGATTTGCAGGATGCCATTGTTTCAACTTTTCCCTTTCAGGCGAATGGCCGAGCCTTGTCGATGAATGGCGTCGAGGATGGTGGCTTCGTGCGTGTGGTCGCGAGAAAAAGCGACCACCGTATCCTCAGGATTCATGCTGTCGGTCCGCACGTGTCAGAGCTTGTGGGTGAATTCACCCAAGCGATAGAGATGGGGGCAGTCTTGCAAGACATCGCATGCACTATTCATGCTCATCCGACCCTGGGCGAAGCGTTCCACGAGGCGGCACTTAAGGGGTTGGGTCATGCGATCCATGCTTAACTCTACATTCAGTTCAGGCAGAGAGGCGTTCAACCTCTGTCTGGGTTCCACAAGTTTTGCTTCACTAATATCTGATTTCGGAATTATTGGGATTATCAAGACCTTCGCATCGTCATAGAGAGCGGTCCGCAATAAGGGATGTCGCCACGCTGGTCCTGCCTGTTTTCGTGGCTCATCGCGATACTAATGAAGATTCGATAGCGTGCGGCATAAGCCGCGATCATGCTAGCCGCAACAATAACAAAATTGGCGGGTGACCAATAAAGCAACACCACTCAGGGGGATGCGTTGGAAATCATAAAATTCACGCGCGTGATCGACGGCATTAGCGATGTCGCAGGTTACATTGCCAAATGGCTCGTGCTCCTCGCCTGCCTCGTGAGTGCTGGCAACGCAGTGGTCCGTTATCTGGTCAGCTACAGCTCAAACGGATTGCTTGAAATCCAGTGGTACATGTTCGGCGGGATCGTGTTGCTCGGAGCTGCGCAGACGCTGCGTCTTAACGAGCACGTTCGCGTCGATCTGCTGTATTCGTGGGTAACTGACAGAACGCGGCTGTGGATCGATATCTTCGGCTTCACGGTATTCCTGCTCCCGGTGATGGCCTACCTCACCTACCTGACCTGGCCCTTCTTCTTCAGTTCCTTCCAATCGAAGGAGATGTCCATGAACGCGGGCGGACTGATCCTGTGGCCTGCCAAGGCCCTCCTTCCCGCTGGTTTCGCATTGCTCTTCATTCAGGGGCTTGGCGAACTTGCAAAGCGTACTGCGGCGCTCGCTGGCGCGATACGCATTAACACGCATTACGAAGCTCCTTTGCAATAGCAACCGCACGAGTCGGGATTAGTTGATGTTTTCGCACGGCATATTTCCCCCGTTGATGTTCGGGTCCATGATCCTGTTTATGCTGATCGGGTTTCCGGTCGCATTCTCATTGGCTGCGGTTGGATTGTTTTTCGGCATTCTGGGAACCAATACAGGACACTTCGATCCATCGTTTCTGCAGGCTCTCCCCTTCCGCTTTTACGGAATCATTTCAAACGAGCTGTTGCTGTCGATTCCATTCTTTACATTCATGGGTGCGATTCTTGAACGGTGCGGTCTTGCGGAAGATTTGCTCGAAGGCACAGGTCAACTGTTCGGAAAAATTCCAGGTGGTCTCGCCTATGCCGTGATCCTCGTTGGCGCCATTCTTGGAGCGATCACCGGCACGGTGGCTGCCTCGGTCATCGCCATGGGCGTTATCTCGCTGCCGATCATGATCCGCTACGGTTACGATATGCGCCTCGCGACCGGTGTTATCGCAGCGTCCGGAACCATCACGCAGTTGATTCCTCCGTCGCTCGTGCTGATCGTACTCGCCGACCAGCTCGGCCGTTCCGTCGGCGACATGTACCTCGGCGCAATCGGCCCCTCGATCCTGCAGGTCGTGATCTTCCTGCTCTACATCGTCGGCGTATCGATCCTGCAGCCCCAAAAAATGCCGCCCCTTCCCGAGTCGGCGCGAGAGCCAATGGACTGGAAGCTCGTCAGCCGCGTGCTGTGGGGCATGATCCCTTCGATCGTCTTGATCTTTCTCGTTCTCGGCACCATCGGTCTCGGGCTTGCGACACCCACCGAGGCCGGCGCCATGGGCGCAGTCGGCGCGATGGTCCTCGCCGCGATGCACCGTCGCCTGACATGGCCGCTGGTCGAACAGGCGATGACGTCCACGATGCGGCTGACATCCATGGTGGTGTTCATCCTTGTCGGCTCGACCTGCTTCAGCCTCGTGTTCCAGGGCATGGATGGCGGGCGCTGGATCGAGCATCTGCTCACGGGGCTGCCGGGGGGTGCCATCGGATTCCTGATCTTCGTCAACATCTTCGTATTCTTCCTGGCGTTCTTCCTGGACTTCTTCGAGATCGCCTTCATCATCATTCCACTGCTTGCGCCGGTCGCCTCCAAGCTTGGCATTGACCTGGTGTGGTTCGGAGTCCTGCTCTGCGTCAACATGCAGACGTCGTTCATGCACCCGCCGTTCGGCTTCGCGCTGTTCTACCTGCGCGGCATCGCCCCACCTGAAGTAAAGAGCTCGGACATCTATTGGGGCGCCATGCCGTGGGTGCTGATGCAAGTCATCCTGGTGATTATCGTGATCTACTGGCCGGGTGCGGTGACCTACTGGATCGACACCACCAAGGTCGACACCACCAACATCAAGATCAACATCCCAGAGAATGAGATACCGCAACTCGAACTGCAGAGAACTGATAGCGCGCTATGGAGGTAGCGACGCTCTAAGAGGCACGGTTGTTTCTTCAAATTGCCAGGGACGCCGTACTGGACCTCTATGAAGCGAAACTTTTCGCTTCATAGCGCAGAGGCGAGACCTACCAAATGCTTTCGAAGTGGCAATGAAATTGTTCCGAATGTTTGAAGTCTGACTTCAAAAGTATTCGTTATAAAGCAGCGATCCGGATTGCTACTGCTAGATCCAATGATGTTCCCTAAAGTTATGGGCCAGTCCGTGCGCGAAGTACGTGCGCGAGAAACACGTTTTGGGAGGAATATGAGAATGAAGCGTCGCGAGTTTTTGAAAGTAGCCGCGGCCGGAGCAGCAGCAACTGCGGTTGCCTCGCCGGCCATTGCCCAGTCCTCGCCTGAAGTTAAGTGGCGCTTGGCGTCCAGCTTCCCGAAGTCGCTCGACACCATTTACGGCGGTGCTGAGCAGCTCTCGAAGTACGTCGCCGAGATGACTGACAACAAGTTCCAGATTCAGGTGTTTGCCGCAGGCGAACTGGTGCCGGGTTTGCAGGCTCTCGACGCGACCTCCAATGGCACGGTCGAAATGAGCCACACGGCTTCCTATTACTATGTCGGTAAGGATCCCACCTTCGCGATTTTCGCATCGGTTCCTTTCGGCTTGAATACCCGCATGCAGAATTCGTGGCTCGATCAGGGTGGCGGCAACCAGCTGGCCAACGAGTTCTACAAGAAGTACGGCGTGATCGGCATGCCTTGCGGCAACACCGGCACGCAGATGGGCGGCTGGTTCCGTAAGGAGATCAAGACGGTCGCTGATCTTCAGGGCCTAAAGATGCGCATCGGCGGCATCGCTGGGCAGGTGCTGGCCAAAGTCGGCGTCGTTCCGCAGCAGCTTGCTGGCGGCGACATCTATCCGTCGCTGGAAAAGGGCACCATCGACGCTGCCGAGTGGGTCGGTCCGTATGACGACGAAAAGCTCGGCTTCAACAAGGTCGCGAAGTTCTACTACTATCCAGGTTTCTGGGAAGGCGGATCGACGATTCATGCGTTAACTAATCTAGAGAAGTTCAAAACGCTGCCGAAGAACTATCAGGCGATCCTGACCAGCGCCGCTGCACATGCTAACAGTTGGGTCCCCGCGCGTTACGACATGCAGAATCCTGGAGCTCTGAAGCGTCTGGTGGCTAGCGGTACGCAGCTGCGCCCGTTCCCTAACGAAGTTCTTGACGCCTGTCTCAAAGCGACCAACGAGCTCTGGGCTGAAATCTCGGCGAAGAACGCCGACTTCAAGAAGGTGATCGATGCGATGCAGGCCTACCGCTCAGATCAGTATCTGTGGTGGCAGGTTGCGGAATACGCCAACGACAGCTTCATGATCCGGTCGCGAATACGCAACGGCGGATAGGCGGAAAAATTCGCTGGATTGAGCACGTCGAAGGCAGCTTTGATGCGCTTGCCGCGAATCTTTTGCTCAAGGAGCGAATGACGCTCAAATTCTAAGAATCTCCGGGAGAACCTTCGCACACTCGATTTTTGATAGTGGCAAAATTGATTCCCGATATGGAGTACGAGGTGTGCAATGACAGTATCTCAGCGTCCCATATGTTCCGAACGATGACATCCTAAGTACTATCTCTATTCGAACTCGCGGCCAGAATTGTGATGATTTGCAAAGCCAGTTTCGCAAAGTTCCTTCCTAGAGGCGGCTTGCATCGCGGGAGAGTGGAGTTCTTCTCGCTATGAACAATCCGTATGCACCCATTGGCTTCATCGGTCTCGGTACCATGGGTGAGCCAATGGCATTGAATCTGATCAAGGCGGGTCTTCCGCTTGTTGTGTGGAATCGCTCTCACGTAAAGTGCAAAAGCGTCGCCGCGTTAGGTGCGGCTGTCGCCACGCATCCGGAAGAAGTATTTCTGCGGTGTGAAGTTGTCATTGTCATGCTGGTCGACGGACCTGCCCTGGATGATGTTCTGGTGCGAAACGGACGAGCGTTCAATGACCGTGTGCGTGGTCGTATCTTGATTAACATGGCGACAACCGCGCCTGAGTATTCAAAAGCTCTTGAGGCAGACGTCATTGCTGCGGGAGGACGTTACGTCGAGGCTCCGGTATCTGGCTCGCGCAAGCCTGCGGAGGCTGGGAAACTGATAGGCATGCTAGCAGGGGAAAAGGAATCTATAGACACCGTACGGTCGTTGCTTGCGCCAATGTGCAGCAATGTCGTTCCTTGCGGAAATGTGCCGAATGCACTTCTTATGAAGCTTTCTGTGAATCTGTTTCTGACCGCAATCGTCGCTGGACTTTCTGAGGCTGTGCATTTCGCAAGTCGCCAGAAACTGGATCTCTCGAAATTTTTCGCTGTACTCGATGCTGGGCCATTGGCAAGCGACGTATCGCGCATCAAGGGCGAAAAGTTTCTGTCGCAGGACTTCGCTGTGCAGGCGTCAATCCGCAATGTTCTCGAAAATGTCCAGCTGATTTCAAATGCTGCGCAGGCAGCAGGGATTGCTTCGCCACTACTGAATGTCTGCCTCGCTCTCTTCACTGAGGCCAGCGCCTTGGGTTTTGCGGACAGCGACATGATTGCAGTGATACGGGCGATCGAGCAACGAACATCTGAACTCTAAAGCTTGGACGTGAACTCACTGCCGATAACCTGAATGCTCGCGTGGGAGTGGAGCGCATGGAAATTTATGTTAGCGGCTCGAGATCATCGCGCCGTGGCGAACCGGAATACTTTACCGGCTCTGTGTGGCGGGAAGAGATCATTACGGCGCCGGCACCGGCTCGCGTGCGGTCGGGATTTGCGCGCTTCGAACCGAGGGCGCGAACGGCTTGGCATACGCATCCTTTGGGTCAGACGCTCTGTGTGCTGTCTGGAGTTGGTCGAGTGCAGTCGTGGGGAGAGAAAGCACGCGAGGTGCGCGCTGGTGACGTTATTTGGATTCCGCCTGGCGAGAAGCACTGGCATGGAGCCAGTCCTAACCACACGATGGTTTACATCGCAACGCAGGAAGATCTCGACGGCGTGCATGTCAGATGGATGGAGCACGTTAGCGAAGCGCAATACCTCAGTCCGATAAGCTTGTGAGCTATCTGCGTTTTATATTGTTCGGTTAGATTCAGAGGAAGTGAGATGTCGAAAGAGATTCAGTGCACATTCAGTGTGGATATTGATGCGGTCGCGGGATTCCTTGGCTCGTGGGGAGGTGCCGATTCCATCTATGATATACAGCGGGGAATCTTCGCCGGTGAAATCGGTACGCCACGCATTCTCAAGCTGTTCGATAAATATGGAATCACAGCAACATGGTTTGTGCCAGGGCATTCCATCGAAACATTTCCTGAGCAAACAAAAATGGTTGTCGCTGCCGGGCATGAAATTGGTGCCCATGGCTATTCACACGAACCGCCGATGAACCTGACTGCGGAACAGGAAGAGGACATCCTCAAAAAGTCGGTCGATCTGATCGAGGAGTTCAGTGGAAAGAAGCCGCGAGGGTATTCAGCTCCATGGTGGGAGCCTTCTGCAAACACGTTCGACCTCTTGCGCAAGTATGGATTTCAATACGGGCATACGCAGGCTTACCACGATTTTCTGCCGTTCTACGCGCGCGTCGGAGAGACTTGGACGAAGGTCGACTATGCCAAGAAGGCTTCGGAGTGGATGAAGCCGCTGGTGCATGGAAAGGAAATCGACCTGGTCGAAATCCCCACCAACTGGTATATTGATGATCTCCCCCCGCTGATGTTCATCAAGCAGGCGCCCAATAGCGGCGGCTGGTTCAATCCTCGCGATATTGAAGAGATGTGGCGGGACCAATTCGACTGGGTTTATCGCGAGATGGATTATGCGGTATTCCCCATCACGATTCATCCTGATGTCGCGGGAAGGCCGCAAGTCCTCCTTCTGCTTGAACGGCTGATTTCGCACATTAACGCCCATGCGGGGGTCCGTTGGATGACCATGGAAGATGTGGCGAAGGATTTTCGTCGCCGTCAGCCATTCCGGGCACGTTGATTAGCGAGAGATGGACTTCGGAATGGGCGCGCGATCGCAAGGGCTGGAACGGGACATTGAAAGACCGTCCGAAAGTGTTCGTGGGATCATGAATGCGGATATTGACGACGGATCGATCGCGTATGCGATCGGGATGCAATTGCCTTTCGAATGCTTGCGCAACGCTGCGGCCCAACTGGCGGGGGTCCTGATTTTGGCCGCTACCGGCAGCCGATCAGGTTCTCCCGACCATCCAATCGTGGCCGTCGCGGCTGACAATCATCAGCAAGCACTCGACGGGATGAACGCGTTAAAGGTGCCGGACGGAAGCAGGCATCGGCATCTCCACATGATCCGCGCGTCGTCTCTTATCGCGGATGCCGTGGTTACGTTTAAATCCGTTGCTACACGGAAGAATTCCAACATCGATGCGGCTCTCGCGCTGCTGGTTCGTGGATGGAGCGAATTGCGCCTCGCCTCTGTATCGCTTCCCGGATGCGAGATCGTTGATCTCCAGCACGCCTGCTGTGCGGATCATCAGAAATCAATCGGAGCGGGTTTCGCCGCTCGTGCTGTTCAAGCGGGGCAGTAAGTAAATGGGTATTTATTCGATCTGGGTGCTTGAATACGGTTATACGAGCAGTTTTCCAAAAGGCGTGACGCTACACGGTGCGTTCAACGAGACCGCGCGGTTCTCGTATGCCTATGTACTGATCAAGGGACCTGGTGTCGTTGCGATGGTCGATGTGGGATTCGACAACGTCGCTTATGGAAAAGAACTGAATGATCGGTTTGGTGTCGAGAACTGGAGGTCGCCCCGCCAAGTGCTGGGGAATTGCGGTATTCGCCCGGAAGATGTAACGCACGTTTTTGTCACCCACGCTCACTTCGATCATTTAGGGGCGGCAGATCATTTTCCAAATGCTACCTTCTATATCCAGGAAACGGAGCTCACAAAATGGGTGTGGGCAATGTCGCTGGACCGGAAGTTTCGCTGGCTGACAGCGGCTGTCGATCCGGGCGATATCATTCGGGCGATCAATCTTGCGCGACAAGGACGACTCGTTTGCATTGACGGCGCTTGTGAGGATGTTCTTCCCGGTATTGATCTCTATCCAGCCTACGATACTCACACGGCTGGGAGCCAATATGTGCTGATCCGTAACGATAGCGGCCGCGCATCGGCCGATTCCTGGGTATTGGCCGGCGATCTCATTTACTGCTTCGAGAACCTCGCCGGAACGGATGCTTCAGATCCCGCTTACGTGCCGATCGGCCTGGCCATGGGGAGCCAGACCAATCTGCTTTTGATTGCTGATGAAATGGTGAAAAAAGTCGGTGGTGAAGCAAAGCGTGTAATTCCGGTTCATGAAGCCCGGCTCAAAGATGCTTTTCCTTCACGCCTAACCGAAGACGGCCTTCACATCACAGAAGTCACGCTGGGGGCTGGCCAGACAAGTTGCGTAGGATGATCGGATAGGATTCATGATTTACGAGTTCAGGACTTACACACTCCGGCCGGGCACATTGCCGGAGTTTCTCAAGCGGTTTGGCGATGCTTTGCCGAGACGTCAACATTTCTCGAAGCTTGCCGCGTTCTGGTCCACGGATATCGGTCCGTTGAATCAGGTCATTCATGTCTGGCCCTACGAAAACAGTCTGGAACGTGCGCGTATTCGCGCCGAAGCAGTGAAGGATGGAAGCTGGCCGCCCAACACCGGTGAGTTTATCCTGACAATGAATGCTGAGATATTCGAGCCAATGTCGTTCTCGCCAATGCTTGATCCCTCAAGCAGCGGGCATGTTTTCGAGATGTGCACCACCACCGTCAAGCCGTTCACCATGCCGCGCATGATCGAACGCTGGAACAAGATGCTGTCCGCGCGTTTGAAGCTATCACCATTGATAGGTGTCTTTGTAACTGATGTCGGCGAACTCAACCGATTGACGCATATCTGGTCTTACAAATCTCTTGATGAAAGGGCGGCCGTGAAGGACGCCGCTGTTGCGAGTCATCTCTGGCCGATCGGCAGCGACGATATCGTGATTGACGAAGAGACGAAAATACTTTTGCCCGCGTCATTCTCGCCGATTCAATAGGCGGATCAGATACTGAAAATCGGTCTTCGCAGATCCCAGGGCAGTTTCGAGTAGCCGCCGGAGATCCGGCGTCTTGGGGATCTCGCTCTAAGAGATTCTTGACGGGCTGCTTCAAAGACTCCCACCGAGTTTAGATAAGACGGTCGATCATGATTGATAGCTCTATGAAGTTAACGCAGCTCAAGATTTCCGAGGTTCGCGACAGTTTTGGCCGGCAAGGCCTGATGACTTTCATTGGAGCTAAGATAAAGCGATCAGTCGTGTCTGGCGACAACCGCGCTGGAAGGGCCACGTAAGCGCAAAGTGGAAACCGGTTTTTGGACAAGATCGTGCCCACGATATGTATGCCTCAGCGCTGCCGCGTCACTTCGATGAAAATGCCTCACTCTTGTTGACGAGATCTCGTTAGGGCGAGCCGTATGACTATTCTATAGCGTCTTCGATTCGCGAACAGCGGAAATCAACCTTTGCATTGAGTACGGAAAAGCCATGGACCCCAGCCTGCTCGACACCCATCCCTCATCGCCAGTCCAGTCAGCCCGGCTCAGCGAATGGGCACGCACATCGCGCACAGGCGTCCGCTATGTCGAAACCGAGGCGGTCTGGTTCCGTGTGCGCGAAGGCGGCGCGGGCGGCCCTGCCGTCGTGTTCTTCGCCGACGGGCCGAACGCGCTGGAGCATCACGATCCGATCTTCAACCGACTCTCGCAATGGACCCGCGTGGTCGTGGTCGATCCTCCGGGCTTCGGGTTTTCGACACCCAAGCCGAATTTCGATTTCACGGTCGGCGCATTCGCCGACGGCTATGCGGAGCTGTTGACGTCGCTCGGCGGGCCCTTCGTTCTCTGCCCGACCTGCACCAACGTCTATCCCTCCGCGCTGATCGCTGCGCAACGGCCTGAACTGGTGAGCCATCTCATTCTCATGCAGGCGCTCGACTGGGACCAGGAGAAAATGTGG
Organism: Afipia massiliensis; assembly: GCF_014203115.1. GTDB lineage: Bacteria > Pseudomonadota > Alphaproteobacteria > Rhizobiales > Xanthobacteraceae > Afipia > Afipia massiliensis. The sequence continues at coordinate 30,014 of NZ_JACHIJ010000006.1, forward strand.
ACCGGTAAGATCGTCGATCCCGACGGCGATCTCGCCAAACCCTTTATCGGTCAAAAACTGAACTATCGCACCCGCACTACCGCGCCTGCGACATGGTATCCCAACGCGCTCGGTGCGCAGGATCTTGCCGAAACGTTTCTGAAGCAATCGTGCGAATGCTTTGCCCACGGCGGAAATTTTTGTCTGGCATCGCTGATCCAGAACTGGTTCGGGCCGGGCGTCGACAGTCCGTCATTTCTGACTTTTGTGCAGCCTGCTCTCGCTGTCTGGGGTATGAATGACCGCTCACATCGCAGGAGCGACAAACGCTCGCTGCTGAACATCGCGCCGCATGCGCGCTACGTCGAACGCGAAGGCGTCGGTCATTTCCCCGAGATCGAAGACCCGCTGTGGTTTGAAGCGCTTCTGAAAGATTTTTTGCGCGACGGCGGGTAGCGATCCGCCTCGTTCAGTAAGGCGCGGGTTCGCAACGCCCACTTACGCGCGGCGAGAACTGCTAAGCGATCCGGTGGATTCCCCTAATAAAACGACAAGACTTTGCACAGGCAACGCCTATCGATCACTAATCACCCATCGTCGCTGGTACTCCTGCTATCAAGCAGGCCCTTCCATCAAAGCGATCGAAAAAAAGTCTTGCCTCCTTGGGTGCGTCAGCGGGCCGGAGACGCGCGTGCGTCGGTATCTATAGTGCGGTTAGCAAGAGCAAAGCGGACGTATCTCTCTGTGTAATCGTTCGGGCTTCGATTAAATTGCGGCGAGGTGCAGGAGACCATCACGTCGAGGAAGCGAAAGCCCATCCAACCGGCTGCGATCTCGTCATAGAGCTTGGGATGGCCGATCTCGTCCCGTCTCGTGATGATCGGGTCGGCGAGATTCTTCCACACCACGGCGAGGAATCTGCCGGTCGCCTTGTCCCGGCGGCCGGTGAAGGTCGCCGGCCAGCCGACATGGATCATCGTGCAGCCGCGCCCGGCCAGCCAGCCGATCCGCGGTCATGTCGTGGAATTCCACCATCACGACTGGTTCGCCGGCAAGCGCGAATCCCTCGGGCAGATGCCGTTCAAGCTACGCCGCATCGGTCAGAAAGTTCGCCGCGACGGAGAGGTGGCGCGGGCTATGCTTCGAATCGCGTGTAACGCCGTCCGGCAGTTGGCGCGGTCCCGGAGGCCGGCGCGGAATGCGTCAGCCACCGGTAGATGTGGCCCGCCTCGAAGCGGTAGCTCATCGTGCGGCTCCCGGCGACAGCGTGCCGAGCAGCGGAGCCGACAGATGGGCGATCTGGTAAGCGACGCCACGCGCGCTTGCGTCGGGTTCCGCCTCAGACAAGAGAACGCGCACGAATTTCCAGTTGAGCGGATCGAGTCCGACGACCGCCGAGATGACATCCGGCTGTATCGCGCGTTCCCGCGCCAGCTCGATCTCTTTTGCGAAGGCGGCTGTCAGGTCGGCATCGAGCGGAATGGCGATATCGTCCCTGTAGAGGAAGCGAGCTTCGCCCGCTTTGCCCCGGAAGGCGTCGAGCGTCAAGAACGTCTCGATCTGCGCTCGTCCGTAGATATCCGTGATGATCTTGTAGCCGCCACGCAGCAGCCAATCGCGAAACGCCTTGTCGTGTTGCCAGAGATAAAGAGAAGAAAAGTTGTTCGCGGTGGCACCGAAGCAGCCGGCTTCCCGCAGCAGGAAACCCTTGAAATAAAGCTCGGGAACCGCGTCCCAAATGGCTCCACGTTCTTTCAACCATCGCCGGAGGGGTCCGAAATCGAAGTCTGCGGTCAGGCGATGTGCGTAATGGACGATAGTCATGCGTGGTTTTTCCTTTCCTGGTGAAGCGAAAGATAGCCCTAAGGCAGCGGCCGAGAGCAGCAGGCCCGCCGCCCGTTGATGACGACAGGACCGAGCGACAGCCCACACACGATCAGCCATGCGGATGGCGGTGAGGACACGGTCATGGCGGTCATTGCGGCGCGCTCAGAAGGATGACGGCGGCCTGCTTGCTTGCCCGGATGGGCTCGACGCTACCTTGGATGAACGCCTCGACGCTCGCGCCGTCCAACAAGGCGACCAGTTGCTGCGCCGTCGTGTCCGGTTTCCGGTGCCCGGCTCGTGCGGCGATATCGCGAAACGCTGCTCTGATCCAAGTTTTGTGCGCGCGCACGAGCGCGTGCATCGGCCCCTGGGGATACGGGTTCTGGACGGCGACATTGGTGAAGGCGCAGCCGCGAAAACCGGGCTTCGTTGCGAGCTGCTCGGACACGTCGAACATCACCTTGACGGCGGCGACCGCCGTCCGCGCTCCCTTGAGGCGGTTCGCGAATAAAGCCTGCCTCGCCTCCGCCTGGCGCTCGAAAGCCGCCAGGGCTAGGGCCTCCTTGGAGTCAAAGTTGTTGTACAGCGTCATGCGGGCGACGCCGGCGTGTTCGGTCACCTCATTGATGCCGACATTGGGCAGGCCGCGTTCATAGAAGAGATCCGCCGCCGTATCGATCAGGCGGTCGCGTGGCGATGGTCGCGCAGACATCGGTGCCTCCCTGTATGGGTATACCGATCTACCTAATTTGTGGAGCATCCGGAAGTCAAGCTCTCGTGAGCGAACGGTGCCTTCAGCCCGACTTGCGTAGGGAATCAAGGCGTCGATCAAACCATGGCGCGCATCGTCCCTCACCGTAGGCAGCTACGTCCTCGGCAACATGCTGCTGCCTGGGATCGGCGGCGCGATCGGCGGGATGCTCGGCGGCTATGCCGGCGGCATGGTCGATCAGCAGAACGGCGAAGCAGACCGTCTACGGCGCCCGGATCAGGATCTGCGGGCGCCCTCGTCGAGCTACGGCTCGGTGATCCCGACGCTCTACGGCAAGAGCCGGCTTACGGCACCAGCGCCTGGAAAAATGCAGACCTACCTGGACATGTGTGCCAAGCTCGGGCCGCAATGGACGGCTTCATCTCAATTGAACGATTCCAGAGCTTCTCAGATCCAACGAAGTTACTGGCTCTCTCCATTTGGCGAGACGAAGCCGCTGTAGAGGCATTCCGGAATTGGGAAGTTCATCGCGGTGTCCAGACGAACAGCCGCAAAGATGTATTTCTCGATTATCGGCTGCGTGTTGCAGCCGTCTTGCGCGACTACAGACTGACAGAGCGTGAACAGGCGCCTGTCGATAGTCGCGCTGCGCATGTGTAAAACGCACGCTCACCAATCAGGCTGAGAAGCGTTGCGGACTTGTATTCTTCATCCACCTGCAGCCGAGAAGGTGTTCGTCGCGCAGCATCGCTGACCGACGTGCACTGGATGACGCTGGTGGGCGGCCTCGGCACGGTGTTCGGCCCCGTGATCGGCGCTTTCGTCATCATCGCCATGCAGCAGTATCTGGCCGGCTTCGGGCAGTGGGTCACGGTGATTCAGGACACGATTTTCGTGATCTGCGTGCTGACCTTCCGCCGTGGAATCATCGGTGAAATCGCCCATTTCTTCGAACGGTCGCTGTAATTCCGGTGGGTCCCCCCATCCGGATGCGACCACTAGGTCGCTACTTGGCTCGGCACGAAAGTGCCGAGCCCTTTTGTTATGAAGCTGTATCGATTTACAATTCACACGTAACGTATTGATATAATTGAACCGATAAGCTCGAAATTTACATCTAACCCATTGGTTCGTTGAATTAAAAATGAGACTCTTAATCAGCGGGTCCCAGGTTCGAGCCCTGGTGCGCCCACCAAACAAACCAAACATTTGATGGTTTTGGATTGGTGAGAACGAGCCGCATTCTGCAGCTCGTTCAGCAGCTCTATCTCTGTTCGAGCCTCGGGGGCGCCGCGCCTCAATTGATTTTGGCGCCAGAGCTATCCACCACCTTGCCCCACCGCTCATAGTCCGCGTGAATCGTCTGAGTGAATGCTTCCGGCGTTGTCGTCGTGACGCTCAGACCCTGCGCGCCAAGGCGTTCCCGCACGTCAGGGAGATTCCCGATGCGGATCACTTCGGTGTTCAGTCGCTGGATAATGGCTGTCGGCGTTGCTGCGGGAACCGCGAGGCCAAACCAGGAGTCGACGACCAGGCCCGGCAAACCAGCTTCGGCGGCCGTCGGGACGTTGGGAAGCTGTGGCGACCGTTCGCGGCTGGTAACGACCAGTCCCTTGATCTTGCCGTCTCTGATTTGAGGCGCGAGGACGGTCAGGGTGTCGAAGGCAAGGTTCACCTGGCTGCCGAGCAGTGCGTTGATGGCCGGCGCGCTGCCTTTGAACGGCACATGCAGCAGATCTGTCCCGGTCAGGTTTTTGAAGAGTTCACCGCTCAGGTGGCAAAGCGTGCCGGGGCCGCACGACGAGTACGTAAATTTGCCCGGCTCGCTCTTTGCGGCAGCGATCAACTCCTTGAGAGTCGATACGGGTGTATCAGGGCTGGCCGCGACCACATAAGGGACCGACGCGAGAAGCGAGACCGGAGCGAAGCTTTTGAACGGGTCGTAAGTGATCGACCTGTTGATATGCGGCAGGATCGTGAGCTGCCCGGCCGAAGCAAGCGAGAGCGTGTAACCGTCCGGATCGGCCTTGGCGACGAATTCTGCCGCGATGGCTGTGCCGGCGCCTGGCTTGTTCTCGACTACAATGGATTGTTTGAGTGCTTCACTGAGCTTGTCGGCATAGATCCGCGCGATAGTGTCAGCGGCGCCGCCTGCCGGAAACGGCACGATGAACTTGATCGTTCTGCTTGGCCACGTATCGGCGAACGATGCGGTGCTGACGCTGACGAGCAAGCCGACCGCTGCGAGAGATGCCGAAATGAAGTTGAAGGTCCTGAAGGAACGCATCGTATAATTCCTTGATGGTTTATCGACGAGTTGCCACGGTCACGCGATCGCGCGGAAGGAATCGAATCCATTCCGCGACGTGGTGCGAGTTGTGGCGACGGTTTGCCTGCTATTCTCGATGTTGCCAGCGACGACGAGGGCGTTGGCTGTTTCATAAAAGATGGCGTCAGAACGCAGGCGTTGCAATGAAATGCTATTGCGAAACGATATGGACGCTTGGTTCATCCATCTCGCGCCGATCCCGGATTTTGGAAAATCGTTCTGTTCGCTCAATGACGAGCGAATGCCGCGTCGCTTGCGCCGGATGCGACAGTCATCGCGTCAGCCGATGCGGCAAGAGAACCTCTGATGCAATGGGACCCGGCGTGCGGGCCCATCCGCGAGCGGCGGCTGCAACATTGATAGTGGAAACCGACTCTGAAGTCGGGTAGCCATACGCTCTGCCAAAGGAGGCCGTCGTGGCTCGCTGGAATAACGCCGTTGCCAGCGCAACGGAACTCAAGAATCTCCGGAAGGACGCGTTGTACCGTGAGGCGGCAAAGGCCTTTCGCCGCAATGGCTATCACGGGACCTCGCTCGACGAGATCGCCGAGGGCTTGGGGATCAGCAAGCCCACCCTCTATCACTACGTCAAAACCAAGCGGGATCTTCTGTATCAGTGCCACATGGCGGCGGCCGAGCAGGCGCTGTCCACGGTGTGCCGGGACGAGGGCGTCACCGGCATCGAGCGACTCCGGAGGACGACGTCAGCCTATGTCCGATCAATGATCGGCGAGCAAAGCTATAGCGTTATTATTCTTGAGGAAAAATCGCTTTCCCCGGTCCAGCTTTCGACCGTCGTGCATGAGCGTGATCGCTTCGAGGGCGCTCTGATCTCGATGGTGCTGGAGGGGCAGCAGGACGGCACGATCCTCCCCGGGGAACCGCGGTTCGTGGTCTTCAACGTGCTCGGCGCGGTCAATTGGGTCACCAAATGGTACCGGCCCGGTGGCTCCTGGAGCGAGGCGGACGTCGGCGAAGGGGTCGCAGGCTTTGTCTGCCGGGGCCTAGCGTCGCCTGGCGTCACAATTGAAGGTAGTCAATTACTGCCGCGATTGCCGTCGATGGCAGCAATGTCAGTGCGGAAAACCTAGTCGGCGAGTCCACCCTGTTGACTTTCGACTCTGCAGTCGATTAGTCGTACCGATAGTTGAGGCGGGCCGATGAAGAGCGCGCCGGGTATGGCAGGACGTTGTGGCGGACCAAGTACGAGATGGAACGAGCCCGGCAGGGGCAAGCAGCTCCCGTCAGTTGTTACGGGCAGTGGGACTCTCGAAGCGCTTCGGCGGCGTGCAGGCGTTGCGCGATGTGTCGTTCGCGATGGATCGTGGACAGGTCGTCGGGCTGATCGGGCCAAACGGCTCCGGCAAATCGACCTGCGTCAATCTTCTCTCCGGCACACTGCCTGTCAGCGCAGGCGAAGTCTGGCTCGACGATGAATTGCTGACCGGCAAGCCGATTGATGCGGCTGTGGTCAAAGGCCTGTCGCGCACCTTCCAGAGCACGCAGATATTCCCTGAAGATACCGCGCTCGAAAATGTGATGCTCGGGTGTCACACGCTGTTCAAGCAAGGCCCGGCGAAGTCCGTTCTGCGCACAGCTTCGGCCAAACGCGAAAATCTCGAACTGGCCACCCACGCCGAGCGCTCGCTTGCATTGGTCGGCCTTGCGGAGCGCCGGGACCAGATCGCTTCGACGCTGTCGGCGGCCGAGCAGCGCCTGCTGATGATCGCTGTGGCGCTGGCGTCAAAGCCGAAGGTCATTCTGCTCGACGAGCCAGCGGCGGGCATGGTCGCCAGCGAGCGCCGCGCCTTGGCAGGCATCATCCGCTCCCTGCCGTCGCACGGCATCAGCGTGCTGGTGATCGAACATCACATGGGGCTGATCATGGAGGTCTGCGACCGCATCGTCGTGCTGAACTTTGGCCAGAAGATTGCCGAGGGCACTCCAGCTGAAATCCGTAACAATCAGGCGGTCATCGACGCCTATCTTGGGCATCGCGATCATGCTTGAAGTCTCCGATCTGCGTATTGCTTACGGCCAGGTCGAGGTCGTGCATGGTGTGTCCTTCAATGTGCGCCAGGGCGAATGCGTCGCGCTGATCGGCCCGAACGGCGCCGGCAAATCCACCATTCTGAAGACCGTCTGCGGGCTGATGTCGCCAATCGGCGGCTCGATCATGTTCGATGGCCGCTCCACCGCGGGCCTGCCCGGTCACACAATTGCAGGACTCGGCATTTCGATGTGCCCGGAAGGCCGTCAGGTCTTTCCGGAAATGACCGTGATGGAGAACCTGCAGCTCGGCGCCTATACGCGCCGGCGTAGCGCGATCAAGAACGACCTCGATGAGATGATGACATTGTTTCCGCGTTTGCGCGAGCGCGCCGGGCAGAATGCCGGAACGCTGTCAGGCGGCGAGCAGGAGATGGTGGCGATCGCACGTGCGCTGATGGCGCGCCCGAAACTCTGCATTTTCGATGAGCCATCGCTCGGCATCGCGCCGCGCGTGGTCGATGAAATCGAACAGACGCTGCTGGCGATCAAGGCGCGGGGCGTCACCATCCTGCTGGTCGAGCAGTCCGTTTCGATGGCGCTTCGCGTTGCCGACCGCGGCTACGTGATCGAGGCGGGATTGATCGTGCTTGAAGGGTCGTCGGCCGAACTCTCGGGCAACAAGGACGTCCAGAACGCCTATCTCGGTTTTTGAAGCAAGAAAACTCACAGGAGGAGATACTTATGAAGAAATTGTTGGGAGCGGTGCTGTCCGCAGCGCTGATCGGAGCGCCCGGCGCATTCGCCGCCGAAAAGACGCTGACGATCGGTTACAGCGATGCGCTGACCGGCGGCGGCGCTGTCTACGGCGTGCCGCAGAAGAAGGCGATCGATCTTGCGATCGAGGAGATCAATGGTGCCGGCGGCATCAAGGTGGGCGCGGACAACTACAAGATCAAGACCATCGAGTATGACGACAAGGCGGACTCGACCGAAGCCACCAACGTCGCGCGCAAGCTGATCGACCGCGACGACGTCAAGTTCATCCTCGGCTATTGCTGCTCCGCCTCGGGCGGCGCGATGGCCTCGTTCATCGGTCGTGAAGACGTTATCGTACTGGTCGGCACCGCTGGTGCGCGCTCGATCACGTCGATCGGCAACAAGAACGTATTCCGTACCCGTCCGCCCGGTGACTACACCGGAGCAGCCGCGGGCAAGTTCATCGCCCAGCAGGGCGTGAAGACTCTTGGCGTTCTCGCCGTGCGCGACGTGGCGCTGTTCACCCAGTACCGCGATGCGCTGGTCAAGGCGTTCGAGGAAGCCGGCGGCAAGGTCGTTGCGATCGAAACCTTCGGCGGTCAGGACCGTGACATGACCGCCCAGCTGACCAAGCTGCGTGGCCTCAATCCGGATGCGCTGTTCGTGTCGGGCTACGTCGAGCAGGTTGCCTTCAGCCACCGTCAGGCTGCCGAACTCGGCATCAAGGTTCAGCGTTATGGCTTCTCCGGCGGCAGCGCCGAGCAGTTCACCAAGGTTGCCACCGCCGAGCAGATGAACGGCGCATGGGATCTTCTGGCCATCGAGTTCAATGCCGACGTCCTCGGCCCGAAGGCGGTCGCCTTCGCCGATCGCTACAAGAAGAAGTACAACGAGAACCCAACGCCGAACCTGGCCTATGCCTACGACCAGGTCTATGTGCTACGCGACGCGCTGCAGGCCGCGCAGACCACGACCGACCTGAAGAAGATTCAGGACACGATCCGCGCGCTGCCGGTTCCGAAGGAAGCATTGTTGAAGTACCTGCCGATCAACGGCCGGATGTTCGACGACAAGGGCCAAGCCTACATCTCCAATGGCGCGTTTCAGTGGAAGAACGGCAACTGGGCCTTCGTCAAGGAGCTTCCGTCGGATGCTGCGGCCTATTCGAACTTCCTGAAGACGGTCAAGGATTGATCGCAGACCTAATTCAGCCCGCGGAATGTTCCGCGGGCTGATCATCGGACCAGCTCATGCTCATCGATTTCATCCAGCAGATCTTCAACGGCCTCGTAGTCGGCAGCATCTACACGCTGATCGCACTCGGCCTGACGACGATCTTCGGCATTCTCGGCATCGCGCACTTCGCGCATGGCAGCGTCGCCATGTTCGGCGGATATCTGACCTATTTCCTGATCTCGGCGCTCGGGATCGGCCTGTTGCCGTCATTCATTCTGGCGATGGCCGTCGGCGCACTGCTCGGCGTTGTTCTTGAGCGTGTCGCGTACTATCCGGTGCGTAACGCACCTCCGATCAATTCCTTCATTATCGCGCTCGGACTGACCCTGATTATCGAGAAGCTGAATCTGCTCGCGTTCGGTATCGATCAGGTCATCATCCCGACGCCGTTCGTCAATGTCATCAATATCGGCGGCGTGACCATGCCGGAGCTGCGCATCTATGTGCTGGTGATCGCCGCGATCCTGGTCATCGGAATGACGCTTCTGATCCAGCGTACGTGGATCGGCATGGCGGTTCGCGCGGTCGCGCAGAATCGCGTTGCGGCAGTGCTGATGGGCATCAACGTCAATTCCGTGTCGATGTTCGTGTTCGCGCTAAGTTCCGCGCTGGGCGTCGCGGCCGGCGTGCTGGTCGGCGCGCTGTTCGCGGTGGCGCCGGGCGTCAGCAGCGGGCTCGTCATCAAGGGCTTTGCGGTGCTGATCCTCGGCGGCCTCGGCTCGATCCCCGGCGCGATCGTCGGCGGCATGGTGCTCGGCGTGTCCGAAGCATTCGCTGCGGCGTTCGTGTCGTCGGCCTACAAAGACGTGATCTCGTTCCTGCTGATGATCCTTGTTCTGCTGGTGCGACCTGAAGGCCTGATGCGCAGGAGCAGCCGCTGATGTGGACGCGATTTGCCATTGTTGCGGTCATTGCTGCCGCAATCGTCTTTCCGCTGTTCGTGACGGTGAACTACTTCATCCACCTCGCGATCCTGGCGATGATCTTCATGATCGTCGCGCAGGGCGCCAACGTCATTCAGGGCTATACGGGCTACGTCTCGATCGCGCAGGGCGCGTTCATGGGCATTGGCGCCTATGCCTCGGCGTTGCTGAGCATGCGCGCAGGATTTCCGGTGTGGCTCTCGATGCTGGTGGCCCCGTTCATCACGGCGGTCGCCGCGGCGATCGCGGGCTATCCGTCGCTTCGGGTCAAGGGTCACTACTTCGCCATCGTGACGCTGGCGATGAATATGGTGGTGTTCATCGTGCTGGTGAACTGGATCTCGCTGACTAAGGGCGAGCCCGGCCTGCCGAGCATTCCGTCGCCTGAAGCGATCAATCTCGGCTTCATTGAAATCGCATTCGAGAAGCGTCGCGCCTTTTACTATCTCGCGCTGGCGGCGCTGGTTCTTGTTATGTGGATCGTGGCCGCTGTGGTGCGGTCGCGGGTCGGCCGGGTGTTGCTGGCGATCCGCCAGAACGAGACTTTCGCTGAAGCTGCGGGCATCGCCTGCTGGAAGTACAAGCTGTTCGCGTTCATCTTCAGCGCGTCACTGGCGGGCTTTGGCGGCGCGATCTACGCGCACTACATGGGATTCATCAATCCGACGCCGTTCTCCGCGGATGCATCGCTCAACGCCATTCTTGCGGTCATCCTGGGTGGCAGCGGTACGCTGACCGGCCCGCTGATCGGCGGTGCGCTGACTGTGATCCTGCCGGAAGCGCTGCGCGTGGCTGAAATCTATCGCCTGATCGCCTATGGTCTGTTGCTGATCCTGGTGGTGATCTTCCTGCCGCGCGGTCTGGTGCCGGCGGTGGTCGATGGTGTCAGGTCGATCACGGGCAGGGGGAAGAAGGCTCCGTGAGCGTGCATATCGGCAGCTTCGTTCGGCATCACGCCATCTCGCAGCCCGATGCACCGGTGCTGCGCGTGGGCGAGCAGGCGCTGAGCTATCGCACGCTCGACCGCCGTGCGGCTGGTTGCGCCGTACGGCTGCGTGATTTCGGTGTCGCCGCCAATGACCGCGTGATGTTCGTGCTGCCGAACTGCGTGGAATGGGTCGTGCTCTACCAAGGTACGCTTCAGGCTGGCGCGATTCCGGTGCCGATCAATCCGCTGCTGGCGGCGGCCGAGCTAGCCGCGATCATCACCGATTGCGAGCCGCGTGTGGTGTTTGCGCGTGCGGCGATGGCTGCGCAACTGCGCCAGAGTGTCGGTCACATCAGCTCCGTGGTCGATATCGACGCGCAGCCGTTCACATCCGACGAAGCCGAGCCGCAGCCGTTGCCACGCGCAGGCTCCGATGATGTCGCGCTCATCCTTTATTCATCGGGATCGACCGGCCTGCCGAAGGGCATCGAACTCTCGCACGCCAACATCTTCTGGAATGCGCAGGCCTTCGCTTTCGATCTGCTGCGGTTGACACCAGACGATCGGGGATTGACCGGCCTCCCGCTGAGCCATGTGTTTGGTCACACCTGTCTCTACACAGCGTTTCTGTTCGCAGGCGCATCGGTCACGCTGGTCGAACGTTTCGATGCTGCGGCGGTCCTTGCGACGATTCATTCGCAGCGAATTACCGTCTTCATGGGCGTCCCGACCATGTATTGGACGCTGCTGCGCGAGGAAATTCCCGCCGGCTTCGACCTGTCGTCATGGCGGGCCTGCGTCGCCGGCGGCCAGGCACTGCCGGAAGACGTGCATCGCAAGTTCGAGATCAAGTTCGGCGTCGCGATCTCCGAAGGCTACGGTATGACGGAAGCGAGCCCCTCCGTCACAGGTTGCCGCCTGTGGGGCGCGCCGCGCAAATCCGGCTCGGCCGGACAGCCCTATCTCGGCGTGCAATTGCGGATTGTCGACGACGAGGGCCGGGATGTCCCCCGCGGCGAGCGTGGTGAAATTCTCGTTGCGGGGCCTGGCGTCGCGCGCGGCTATTTCCGTCAGCCGGAGCTGACGGCACAGACTTTCCGTGACGGCTGGTTGCATTCGGGCGACATCGGCTACGTCGATACGGACGGTTTCCTGTTCGTGGTCGACCGCAAGAAGGAGATGATCATCTCCGGCGGCTACAACATCTATCCGCGTGAGATCGAGGAAGTCGCGCACGCGGTCGAAGGCGTCTACGAGGTCGCTGCGATCGGCGTTCCCGATGACCGGCTCGGCGAGCGCATTGTCGCCTATGTCGTATTGGACGCCGGCGCCTCGGTGCCGGAGGCGACGCTGCTTCAGCGCTGCAGTGATCAGCTCGCGCGCTACAAGGTGCCGCGCGAAGTGCGCTTCATGGAAGCGCTGCCGCGGAACGCAACCGGAAAGATCGATCGCCGCCGGCTTCGGGACCTTGGCCGCGATCCACAATAAGGACGGATGGATGAATACGCAGGAATTCACCTCGCTGCTCGAGGAAATGACGCTGGCCGCGGAGGTGGCCGATGGCGAGCGCTTCGCGCGCTGTTTCACCGAGGATGCGATCTACTACGACTACATCTACGGCGCACATCATGGACGCAAGGATATCGCGCACATGCTGCAGAACCTGTTCCGCCGGGATGCCGACGACGACTATCGCTGGGAGATGTTCGATCCGGTGTTCGACGGCCGCATGGGTTATGCGTGGTCGTTGTCGAGCTTCACGTCACTGGTGCCGCAGTTCAAAGGCAACTTCGTTGTGATCGACGGCATGAGCCGTTTCATTATTCGCGACGGCCTGATCGCGGAGTATCGCGAATCCGTCAATGGCGGCGTGGCGATGCAGCAGTTGGGCGTTGAGCCGGCGCGCATGGCGAAGGTCTTCGCTCGCTGGACCGGCTGGCTGAAAGAGCGCGCCGAAACCGCCACCTATCTGTCGAAGCAACCGAACTGGCGGAAGCGTCCACCGCAATCCTGAGCGAGGCCTTGTAGCATGACCTATCAGCACATCCTGTACGACGTTGAATCGCGCATTGCGACCATCACGCTGAACCGGCCGGATCGCATGAATGCGTGGACGCCGACCATGGAGCGCGAGGTGCGCCTCGCCATGGAGGCAGCAGCCAGCGATGACGGCGTGCGCGCCATTGTCCTGACCGGGGCTGGCCGCGCATTCTGCGCCGGCGCCGACATGGAGGAACTAAAGACGCTCGATCCCAACGACATCAAGAGCGACCAGTGGATGAAGCCGTTCGACATGAATCGGCGGCCCGACTGGCAGACGCGCTATTCGTTCTATCCGGCGATCTCCAAGCCTGTGATTGGAATGTTGAACGGCGCCGCTGCCGGCATCGGTCTTGTTCACGCACTTTACTGCGATCTTCGTTTTGCGGCTGACAACACCGTGTTTACGACGTCGTTCTCCCGCCGCGGGCTGATCGCCGAACACGGCATGAGCTGGATGCTGCCGCGCATCATCGGCCACTCCAATGCGCTTGATTTGCTGATGTCCGCGCGGCGGGTCTCAAGCGCGGAAGCGCTGCAAATCGGTCTCGTGAACCGGCTCTATCCGGCGGCGGAACTGCGCGCCAAGACCATGGAATATGTCAAGGACATGGTCGACTTCGCATCGCCGCGCGCGGTCGGCGTCATCAAGCGTCAGCTCTACGAAGTGCCGTTCCAGAGCCTTGCCGAGGCGACGATCTACGCCAACCGCGAGATGGAGCTTGCAGCCCGCAGCGACGATTTCCGGGAAGGCGTCGCGAGCTTCCTCGAAAAGCGCCCGCCGAATTTCTCAGGGACCTGAGGCACGATGGCACGTCTGTTCACCGTCGAAGAAGATGCGTTCCGGCTCACGGTCCGGACATTTCTCGACGACAAGCTGCCGGCGGATCTGCGCGAGCGGATGCTGAGCGGCGAGCGCCCGACCCGCGAGGACAAAGTGACATGGAGCCGGTTGCTTCATGAACGCGGCTGGGGCGGCTACACGTGGCCCGCTGAACATGGCGGTCCCGGGTTCTCCCCGATCCAGCGCTATATTTTCGAGGACGAGGCCTGGCAGGCCGGCGCGCCCGAGGTCGTTCCGTTCGGTCTCAAGATGGTCGCGCCGGTGATCATGAAGTTTGGCAGCGACGCGCAGAAGAAACGTTTCCTGCCGCGGATCGCCTCGCTCGAGGACTATTGGTGTCAGGGCTATTCGGAGCCGGGTTCCGGCTCCGACCTTGCATCGCTGAAGACCCGGGCTGTGCGTGACGGCGACGACTATCTCGTCACGGGTCAGAAAATCTGGACCACCGAAGCCCACGACGCCGACTGGATCTTCTGTCTGGTGCGGACCGCATCCGACGGGCGCAAGCAGGACGGCATCTCGTTCCTGTTGATCGACATGAAAACGCCCGGCATCACCGTGCGGCCGATCATCACGTTCGACGGCGCGCACGAGGTCAACGAGGTCTGGTTCGACAACGTCCGCGTCCCCGTCGCCAACCGGATTGGCGAGGAAGGACAGGGCTGGACCTGCGCGAAGTATCTGCTCGAGAAAGAACGGCTGAACTTCGGCGGCATGGGCTTCTGCAAACGCGAGGTCGCGCGGCTGAAGCGGCTGGCGCAGACGAACGGGAAATCTCGTCTCGACAATCCGCTGTTTGCTGCGCGCGTCGCCGCGCTGGAGATGCGGATCGCTGCGGCCGACCTGACCAATTTGCGCTTTCTTCGCGCGGAAGAGCGCGGCGACGCGGTTGGGTTGCCCGCGCCCTACCTGAAAATTCTGAGCTCCCACCTGCAGCAGGATGTGCTTGAACTGCAGGTCCGTCTGCTCGGCCGCAGTGCCTTGCCGGTGCGCGCGGCCGATCTCAGCAACACGCCACTGGCGCTCGATTCTGAGCTGGCCAACGTCGCGCCGACCTACTGCAATTACCGCAAGACCACGATCTACGCAGGCTCAAACGAGATTCAGCGCAACATCGCGGCAAAGAGCCTGCTGGGGTGACATGATGTCCGACACCGCCAATGTCATTTTCGTTCCCAAGCAGGAGCACGGGCTCCTTGTTGATGCCCTCGATCATCTGCTGGGCGAGCCGGCGCTGATCAAGGACGGCTGGCGGCCGTTGTGGCTGCAGCTTGCGCAGGCTGGAATTCTCTCGGCGGCATTGCCTGAAAGCGATGGCGGCTTGCAGGATTCGCGGGCCTTGGCGTTGCTGGCCGAGCGGCTTGGCCGCAGCGGCGCGGTATCGCCGTTCATTTCATCGGGTGCTGCGGCGACATCGCTGCTTAGCCGCGTTCCGGCGGCTGATCGATTTGCCCAGCTTCGCGAACGCCTCGGCTCCGGCTCCGTCACCGTGGCGGTGGACATTCCGGGGATCGCGCAAAGCGAGCGCGGCGCTGTCACGTTGACTGACGGCAAGTTGAGCGGTGTTGTCCGTCTTGTGCCATTCGGGGCCGAAGCAGATTTCATCATTCTGGTTGCGACGTGCAACGATGGCGAACCTGCGCTCGTTCTGGTGCGAAAGTCCGATGTCTCGGTCGAGCAGTCCGTGATCGGAATCGATGGCGCGCCTTATGCGACGCTCCGCCTCGACGGCATCACGCTTCAGCCGGACTCGGAGCTTGCGCGCGGTGCAGAGGCCGAGCGGCTGATTGCATGGGGCAGGGATGTGCTCGTCACCATGCACTGCGCCGAGGCGCTGGGCGCGATGTCGATGCTGGTCGATCTGACGCGGGATTATCTCAAGGTCCGGCATCAGTTCGGTGAACCGCTGTCAGCGTTCCAGGTGTTGCGCCACCGGCTGGTCGACATGGACATGGCGCTGACCGAAGCGCGATCGGTGGTCGAATGTGCTGCCGGTCTTCTTGAGGAAGACGATGTGTCCGCCCGCCGGCAGGCCGTGATGGCGACGCATTTCACTGTGGCGCGTGCTGCGCTCAAGGTGTCGCAGGACAGCGTGCAACTCCACGGCGGCATCGGCATGGCCGACGAGACACCGGTTGGGGGTTACTTCCGCCGATTGCTGACCTTGCCGCTGCTGTTCGGCGACGAGGATGCCTGCGCGGAAAACTATTCCGGTTGACGGCTACGGCTGGTCCACGGCAACCGATAGGTCCGCGGTAACGTCGCGGCGTCTATTTCCTTGCTTGCGTAGACCGGCGCGGGAGGGTGATCACCGTCTCGACGTCGTCCCTCTTCACTGGATTGCCGTGCTCATCAACGAGGGCCACGGCAAGCTTCTGTCCCGTTGTCTTTGACCGGAGCGTCAAAGGCCCGGAGCCGTTTCCGATCCAGTGATCGCTCCATTCGGTCAATGCGGTAAAGGACAGGCCGAGGGACTGGCCCTTTTTGGTCAACGGATATTCGATCCGCGCGCGTTGTCCGTCCTCGCGATAGTCCCGGCGCTCCATCAGGCCGTTTTCAACGAGCCGGGCGAGGCGATTGCTCAGCACGCTTCGGGGAACGTCCAGTTCGTTCTGAAAATCATCGAACCGCCGGACGCCGTATAACGCCGATCGCAAAATCACCAGCGTCCAGCGGTCGCCGATCAGTTCGAATGCTTTCCACAGATTGCAGTCGCCTGGTGGAACAGGGGAGCGGCGGATGAGGGGGGCGTCGGTCATGACGTCATATTATCTGAGTTGCAAAATTGGATCTAGGTGGATAGCATCTGAGTCCAATAATTGGACTCAATGGAGTAGCTATTAATGCCAACCCGGCCCGTGAACAAGGACGATGCACTTGAGGATTTCGTTGCTCGCGAGATTACGCTGAACGGCGTGACAAAGGTGGTGCATGTGTCCGGAACCGGCCCGGCCGTGATTGTGATGACGGAGATGCCGGGCATCAGCCCGCATGTGGCGCGGTTCAGCCGCTGGGTGCGCGATGCGGGATTCACGGTGTACATGCCGTCGCTGTTCGGCCGTGACGGTGCGCTGGTCAGCGCAGAGGAAGGTGTGGCCGTGATGCAGCGCGCGTGCGTCAGCGCCGAGTTCCGTGCGTTCGCCGCCAACGAGTCCAGTCCGGTCACGATGTGGCTCCGGGCGCTGGCGCGACACGCGCACGACGAGCGCGGTGGTCCCGGCGTGGGTGCGATCGGCATGTGCTTTACCGGAAATTTCGCGCTGTCGATGATGCTGGAGCCAGCGATGCTGGCGCCGGTCGTGTCACAGCCCTCGCTGCCGCTCAACGATCCCGCCGGAATGGCGATGACTCCCGATGAACTCGCGGCCGTTCGCGAGCGCCTCGAGCGCGAAGACCTCACCGTCATGGCCTATCGCTTCGCGGGCGACAAGTTCTGCAAGGCGCAGCGCTTCGCTGCGTTCGCCGAAGCGCTCGGCGACCGCTTCGTCGCGCGCGTGCTCCCAGACAGTGCGGCCAACACGGACCTGCCGTCTTTCTTCGCAACCCATGTGACGACACCTCACAGCGTGGTGACGGCACACCTGATCGACGAAGCAGGACAGCCGACCATCGCCGCACGCGATGAGATCCTGTCGTTCTTCAAGCATCGGCTCACGTAGGAAGAGCATCGACGGCGGCTGGACTGCGGACGAACACGGCTGCATGATCTGCTCTGCCGAATTGCAGGGAACGTCATGCCTCATCTTGTCTGTCACTATTCCACGTCACCCGACATGCCCCCGATGCAGGACGTCATGCTGGCACTTCATCGCGCGGCTGCGTCCACCGGTGTCGTCCAAGCCGAGGATCTCAAGATCCGGGCGCAGCCGTTTACCGACTATCTCGTCGCCGGCGAGCAGCGATCGTTCTTTCACCTGTCGCTTTATCTTCTGGCGGGACGGACGCCAGAACAGAAGGAGCATCTCAGCACCGAACTGAGAAAAGCCCTCGCGGGTCTTTTGATCCGCGTGCACAGCATCAGCGTCGATATTCGCGATATGGATCCGCAGGCTTACAAGAAGCGATTGCTCGACAGCTAGACCAGCAGCGGTTTTGCTGAGATGGCCATATCCTTCAGCAGCGGCAGGAAGCGATCGATCATTTCGCCGGTCGTGATGCGATCCACATGCGCGCCGATATTCGCCGCCGCCACGACTGCGCCGTCGTATCGATGGATAGGGACCGAAATCGAGCGGAAGCCGGGTTCGGCTTCGCGGTCCACCAGCGAATAGCCCTTGTTCCGGTCGCTGATGATGGTGGCGATGACGATGGATTTGTCGGTGACGGTTTCCGGCGTCTGGGCGGCCAAGGTCATGGACTCGATGGTGGAGGTCAGTTCGTCATTTGAGAGACGGCCGAGCAGAACGCGGCCGACGGACGTGCAATAGGCCGGGAGCCTGTAGCCGATATCGATCCCGGCGGAAAATACCCGCGCGGGGCTGGCTCGGGCGACAAAGACGGCTTCCTGCCCATCCAGAATTGCAAGCGAACAGACCTCGTGGGCCTTTGTCGAAATCTCGTCCATCAGCGGCTGCATGACGGCAACGATCTGATTGGACGAGAGATAGGCCGAGGCCAATGCCAGCACGCGCGGCGTCAGCGAAAACAGCCGCTCGTCGCCTGCGACAAAGCCTGACTTCTGGAGGGTCAGGAGGATTCGGCGCGCAGTGGCGCGCGGCAGATTGGACGCCTTGGCGATATCGCTCAGCGTCATCGGGCGGTGTTCGATGCCGAACGATTGCAGCACGCGAAGGCCGCGGTCGAGGCTTTCGATGAACTCGCCCCCGTCGCGCCTGGCTTCTTCTTCCTCTGCGGTGCGCTTCACGCGGGGCATGCTGGTCAAGTTCTTCCGGTTCATGTGTCGATCCGATAGACGAGACCATATTTCGCCGGTTTATGCACCAGTCGTGTTGATCGTTGTCAAAAGCGATTTGAAATCGAAGGAGAGATCGGCCGCCTGCTCCGGCGTCGGTGAAATGCCACTGCCGATCAGTCGTCTGGCAGCCATTTGATCGCCTGCGCGACTGACGCTGTCCACGGCGCACAGTCTGTCCTGCTTGTAGTAGAAAACCGAGAACTGTCCGGTTTCCAACGATCCGCGCACCGCCTGCCGATCGAAATTACGCGAGATTCCCACAGTCTGCAGTTTCGCATCGTATTGATCGGACCAGAAGCGCGGCACGCTGTCATAGGGGCCGGTTTTTCCAGCGATCGCCAGCCCGGCCGCCTTGGCCTGGTCTTGCGCGTTCTGCACCGATTCGAGTCGCAGCCAGTCTCCGGCGTAGGCGTTGTAGTGATTGGCGCAGTCGCCGGCGGCAAAAATGCCGGGGTCGTCGGTCATGCCGTGGTCGTCCACCACGATTCCGTTGGTGCAGTTCAGTTGCGCGTCGCGTGCAAGCTGATCGTTCGCCACGCCGCCGATTCCCACAAGAACGAGATCTGCGCGCAGGCACGCACCGCCTTGCGTCGTCACGAATGCCACGCGGCCGTTTTGTCCTTCGATCCCTGCGACGGTGTCGTTGAGGCGGATATCGACGCTGTGCCTTGTGTGCAGATCGAGCAGGAATTGCGAGACGAGCGGCGAGACCGAACGTTCGAGCAGGCGCGGCGCGCTCTCGATGATGGTCACTTTCTTGCCGAGCTTGCTGGCGGACGCCGCGACCTCGAGGCCGATGAAACCGCCGCCGATGACGACAATCTCGGCTGCATGCCGCAGCCGTTCCTTCAGGCCCACCGCGTCGCGGATCGAACGCAGATAGCACACGCCGTCGAGGTTTGAGCCCGGAAGGGCCAGACGCCGCGCGTGAGATCCGGTGCCGATGAACAGCTTGTCGAAATCGAGTGTCGTGTTGCCGTTGATCGAAAGCTTCCGCGTATGCCGGTCGATCGCATGCACGCGAGTCTCGAGAATGAGATTAATCTGCTTCAGCTTGAAAAACGCGTCGTCGCGAAGGACCAGATTGTCCTGCGTGACCTTGTCGAGCAGGAAGTCCTTGGACAGGGGAGGCCGCTGATAGGGCAGCAGATGGTCGTCGGCGACAACCGTGATGCGCTCCGCATATCCTGAGTCGCGCGCGGACAGGGCTGCCTGAATCCCGGCATACGATGCGCCGACAACGACGAGCCCGCTCATGATTGTGCCTCCGGAATGTGGACGGTGAGGGATGTGATCGAGGACGGGAGCTTCAATTGGCAGCTCAAGCGGCTGTTGGATTTGCGAGGGGCGGCAACCGAGCCGAGCAGTTCGAGTTCTTCCGGTTGCGGCGGAGCCAGCACGCCCGAAGCGCCTTCTTCTACGTAGACGTGGCACGTCGCGCAATCGAGACAGCCGCCGCATTCTGCATCGATGCCGGAAATTCCGTTGCGGATCGCCGCGAGCATGACGCTCGTTCCGCTGTCGATGGTCACGACGGCCTCGGAGCCGTCCTGCTGAATGAATCTGATCTGGGCCATATCACTGCATCCGTTGTTGTGGCTTGGCAGCAAAGTTCAATTAACGAACATATGGGCGATCATCGAACATATCAAGCTAATGGAGGCTGCTATCCGCTTCACCCGGCATTGCGTCTCTTTTCGCATTTGCAGCACAAATAGGCGCTCTCGGCCTTCAAATTGCGCTTGCGCGATTTCTTGTTTGGAGTCAGTCTAACATATATCGCACATATGTTCGAACATCGAACATTGATCTAAGGCAAACGAGCACGATGCGAACGTCCGAACTGACAAGGCGCGGAGCAACCGCGGCAGATGTGCAGGAAGTTGCCGTATGCGGCGATTTTGCTTCTGCCGGGCCTCGCGTGTTGCGGCGGAAAGGTTTTCAATCGCCGAAGCATCTCGGCGAACCGAGACCTCGACTGGCCTGCGCCATCGATGATTTCGGCAATAATCCTCTCGGGACTGGAAGGACGAAACAGCCATGATGAGCCAAGAGCAGAACGATCTGATCACCCGCACGGGTCCAGCCGATCCCGCCGGGAAACTGATGCGGATGTACTGGCAGCCGGCGGCGCTGGTCGACGAACTCGAAGGCCCGCGGCCGATCAGGGCCGTGAAACTGCTTGGCGAAAATTTCGTCCTGTTTCGCGACGAGCAGGGCCGCTACGGCTTGATGGATCGCGATTGCCCGCATCGTGGCGCGGACCTCGCCTTTGGGCGGCTTGAAAACGGCGGTTTGCGCTGCGCCTTCCATGGTTGGCTGTTCGACGTCCAGGGCAACTGTCTCGAAACGCCGGCCGAGCCGGTCGGCTCATCGTTGTGCAAGAACATCAAGCAGCGCGCCTATCCCGTTGTGGAGAAGGGCGGCATCCTGTGGGCCTATCTCGGCGCGGGCGAGCCGCCGGCGTTTCCGGAGATCGACTGCTTCGTCGCGCCCGACGCCTATACCTTTGCGTTCAAGGGACTGATCGAATGCAATTGGCTGCAGGCACTGGAAGTCGGCATCGATCCGGCACATGCCTCGTTCCTGCATCGCTTCTTCGAGGACGAAGATCTGGAAAAGTCCTACGGCAAGCAATTCCGCGGCGCGTCCGCCGGCAGCGATATGCCGATGACAAAAATTCTGCGCGAGTACGATCGTCCGATCATTAACGTCGAGAAGACGGAGTATGGCCTGCGTCTGGTGGCGTTGCGCCAGATCGATGATGAACTCACTCACGTGCGTGTCACCAACCAGTTGTTCCCGCATGGCTTCGTCATTCCGATGAGTCAGGAAATGACGATCACGCAGTGGCATGTGCCGGTCGATGACACCCATTGCTACTGGTATGCGATCTTCACCAGCTACACCAAGCCGGTCGACAAGAAGAAGATGCGCGAGCAGCGGCTCGAACTGTACGAACTGCCAGATTATATCTCGCGGCGTAACAAGACCAACGACTACGGCTTCGATCCGCACGAGCAGGCGACCGAGACCTATACCGGCATGGGTCTGGACATCAACGTCCACGACCAATGGGCGGTGGAGTCGATGGGCGCTATCCAGAACCGCACCCGCGAACATCTCGGGCAGTCGGACAAGGGGATCGTGCAGTATCGCCGGCTGCTGCGTCAGGAAATCGAGAAGGCGGTTGCCGGTGGCAAACCGCTGCTGTTCCTCGATGAAGCGCACGCGCGCAGCATCCAGGGGCCAGCAACGATGGACGGCATCGGGCCGACGCGCGGTTGGGAAATCTACTGGATGGAAGTCGACGTGAAGCGGCGGCGCGGTGCGCCGTGGGCCGCGCCGATCCCGACTGAAATCGCCGCGAAGGTGCCGCA
Source organism: Afipia massiliensis (assembly GCF_014203115.1). Lineage (GTDB taxonomy): Bacteria > Pseudomonadota > Alphaproteobacteria > Rhizobiales > Xanthobacteraceae > Afipia > Afipia massiliensis. The sequence goes on from NZ_JACHIJ010000006.1 coordinate 51,875, forward strand.
TCTCACTGCGGCCGAATAAGGTCTGCTGAGCCAATGTCAGGGAAAGCAACGTCATTGAGCTTTGTCGCACGACATCGTCTTTGGTCGGAGGAGCAGAACGAAGCGGCAGTCCGGCTTCGGCGCATTGTCGAGGAAAAGGGACTGGATACGATTCGTCTGTCGTTTCCCGACCAGCATGGGATTCTGCGCGGCAAGACGCTGGTTGCGAGCGAAGCGCTGCGCATCCTTGAAAGCGGCTGCTCGATCACGACCACGATGCTTGCGAAAGACACCTCGCATCGCACGGTGTTTCCGGTGTTCACCGCCGGTGGTGGTTTCGGGATGAAGGAAATGCAGGGCGCGGCTGACGTCCTGATGGTCCCCGATCCGACAACGTTCCGGGTGCTGCCCTGGGCACCCACCACGGGCTGGGTCCTGTGCGATGTTCATTTCGCCGACGGCCGTCCGGTGCCGTTCGCGACACGCGGATTATACAAGTCGGTCCTGAACAAGCTGGCCGCGCGCGGCTATGACTTCGTGGCGGGGCTTGAGGTCGAGTTTCACGTCTTCAAGGTCAGCGATCCGAAGATGCAGCCCGGCGATGCCGGACAGCCTGGCGAGCCGCCGGAGGTCAGTCTTCTATCCCACGGCTACCAGTATCTGACCGAGCAACGCTACGACCAGATGGAGCCGGTGCTCGAACTAATCCGGCGCGATGTCGTCGCACTCGGTCTGCCGCTGCGGTCGATCGAGGTCGAGTTCGGCCCCAGCCAGTGCGAGTTCACCTTCGCGCCGACGGTCGGGCTCGATCCGGCCGATACGATGGTGCTGTTCCGCAGCGCCGTGAAGCAGATTTGCCACCGCCATGGTTATCACGCGACCTTCATGTGCCGCCCGCGCATTCCCAACGTCGTGTCGTCGGGCTGGCATTTGCACCAGTCGCTGGTTTCGAAATCTGACGGCCGCAACGCCTTTATGTCCGACACCGATGGGGAATTCCTGTCGGACTTCGGCAAGGGCTATCTCGGCGGATTGCTCGACCATGCCCGCGCGGCGACCGTATTCACGACGCCGACGATCAATGGCTACAAACGCTACCGGTCCTATTCGCTGGCGCCGGATCGCGCGATCTGGGGCCGGGACAACCGGGGCGTCATGATCCGCGTTCTGGGCGGCCCGAAGGACCCGGCTACGCGGTTCGAGAATCGCGTCGGCGAGCCCGCGGCCAACCCGTATCTATATATGGCGTCGCAAATCCTCTCGGGGCTGGATGGCGTGGATCGCTCCATTGACCCCGGGCCGTCTGCGGATACACCTTATGAGACCAAGGCCAGTCTACTGCCGAAGTCGCTGCGCGAGGCCGTTTTCGCGCTGAACGACGATCCATTCTTCAGGAACGCAATGGGCGCCGAACTGGTAGACTACTACGTGCACATCAAGAACGCCGAGATCGAGCGCTTTCAAGCCGAAGTCACCGAATGGGAGCAGCGCGAATATTTCGAGATGTTCTGATGCGGCGCGCCGGACAGGCTTGACGTAAACTAAATCAAATAAACAGGAGCAGGGGACGAATATGAAAAAGACAGTGAACTACGCGTGCGTGCTGGCAGTTGCTGGACTGATGTCGGGAGCGGCCCATGCCGACACCATCAAGGTCGGCGTCATCGGCACCATGTCCGGGCCGTATGCGCTGTTCGGCCAGAACTTCAAGGCCGGTATTGATGCCTGGGTGGCCGAGCACGGCTCCAAGGTCGCGGGCCACGACGTCGAGTTCATCTACCGCGACGAGGAATCGCCGAACCCAGCGAAGTCCAAGGCGCTGGCGCAGGAACTCCTGGTCAAGGACAAGGTGCAATACATCGCCGGCCTCTATTTCACGCCGGACGCCTTGGCGGTCGCGCCCCTGCTTGAGGAAGCGAAGACCCCGATGATCGTCTTCAATGCCGCGACCTCGGCCATCGTCGAGAAAAGCCCGTACATCGTCCGCACCTCCTTCACCATGTGGCAGAACACCGTTCCCGCCGCGAAAGTTGCGAAGGCGAAGGGTGCGAAGAAGGTTGCCATCGCGGTCACCGATTACGGTCCTGGCATCGATGCCGAAGCCGCGTTCAAGAAGACGTTCGAGGCTGACGGCGGAACGATCGTCGAAGCCATTCGCATGCCGATCGCGACCACCGACTTCAGCCCGATCATGCAGCGGATCAAGAGTTCGGGCGCCGACACGATCTTCACCTTCCTGCCTGCTGGTCCTCCGACCCTGGGATTTGTGAAGGGCTATATCGACAACGGCCTCAAGTCGGCCGGCGTGAAACTGATCTCGACGGGTGACGTCGTGACCGAGCCAGATCTGCCGAACATCGGCGACAACGGATTGGGCATTCTCTCGACCTATCACTACGCCGTGTCGCACGCTTCGCCGGAGAACAAGGCGTTCCTCGAAAGGCTCGCCAAGGTTGGAACGAGCGTTGATAACGTCACGATGACGTCGGTAGCCGCCTATGACGGCGCGCGCGTGATCTACAAGATGATCGAGGCCACCAATGGCAAGCGCGATCCGGAAAAGGCCGTCGCCGCGGTCAAGGGCATGAAGTGGATTAGCCCGCGTGGCCCGGTGTCGATCGATCCCACGACGCGTCACATCACGCAGAACGTCTATCTGCGCGAAGTGGCAAAGGAGAACGGCAAGCTCATCAACAAGGAGCTTCAGACATTTGAAGCCCAGCCTGATTGGGCGCTGGTCAAGAATTAAGCCACCTATCCGCCATGCATGGATTGGCGCGGGTTCGCTCGCGCCAATCTTTTACGACCGGACAGACAGAACCGAGCCATGCTGCACAGCCCGGACTCCATCCGATACATCAATGCGCGGATCTACCGGTCCGCGGATGATATCCGTCCGGCCCGTTCGCTCGTGACGCGAAAGGGCGTCATTGATTGGGTCGGCGATGACGAGGATGGACCAGACGCTGCCCGTGTTATCGACATGCAGGGCGCGACGATTATCCCCGGTTTGACGGACGCACATGTTCATCTGTTTGCCATCGCCAACGAGCGGCAGCAGATCCAGTTGAATGGACCGGGCGTCCGCACCGTTGCGGATGTTCTGCGTCACCTGTCGGTGGCGGCAAGGACAACTGCGCCCGCGCAATGGATCAGGGCGGTCGGTTTCGACGAAAACAATCTCGCGGAGCATCGTTATCCGACGCGGGACGAAATCGACGCCGCGGTCCCGGATCATCTCGTCATCATTCGCCGCTTCTGCGGGCATACCGCGATCCTCAACAGCGCCGCTCTGAAGCTGCTTCAGATCGGCGAGGGTGTCTCCGATCCGCCGAGCGGCTCGTTCGGGCGCGATGCGCGCGGACGGCTGGATGGCAGTGCCAAGGAAAGTGCCGCCGAGAATGTTTTCCGGGCGATCCCGGCGGTTGATCCGGCCGCGATGGCTGCTTCATTGCGCGAGACCATCGAAGACAGCATCCGCATGGGCCTCACGGCTGCTGTCGAAGCCGCGGTTGGTTTCACCAGCGGTTTCGATGACGAGTTCGCGGTATGGAATTTGCTTCGCCAGGATTCCTCGTTCTCACCGATCCGCCTTGGATTCATGTATCAGCTCGATCCGAAAGATGCCGCCGCGCGTGGCTTTATGCCCCGCCGTGATCCCGACTGGCAGGCGATGACGCTGAAGTTTTTTGCCGACGGCATCGTCGGCGCGCGCACCGCGGCGGTGACAAAGCCGTTTGCCGATACCAAGTCGCACGGGTTCTTCATGCGGGATGAGGCCGATCTCGAACGCGTGATTGTCGAAGCGCATCTCGGCGGCTGGCAAACGGCAACCCATTGCGTCGGGGATCGCGCGTCCGCGCGCATCATCTCGGCATTCGAGAAGGCTGAAAAAGCGTTGCCGGGACAAAAGCTGCGCCACCGCATCGAGCATTATTTCTGTCCGCCGGAGGGCGGTCTTGCGCGCATGAAGGCGCTCGACGCCCTGATCGTCACGCAGCCGAGTTTCCTGGCGCGGATGCGCCGTTCGATCCTCGAAGCGTTCGGACCGGATGCCAACAGCAAGTATCCCGCGCGTTCCGTGATTGATGCCGGTGTCACTTACGTCGGCAGTTCCGATGCACCGACGGGGCATGTGTCGCCGTGGGTCGGGATGGCGAATGCGGTGGATCGCGGGGCATCGCTGGGCGCGCCGATCGGTGCGGATGAGGCGCTGACCCGCCGTCAGGCCGTCGGAAGTTATGTCCACGGCGGCGCCTTCGCGATGAAGCAGGAAGAGTGGCGCGGAATGCTCGCGCCGGGAATGGCGGCAGACTTTATCGCCCTCGACCGCGACCCGTTCGACGCCTCCACCGATCTGGCTGCGACCGAGGTGCTGATGACGGTGCTTCGTGGTGTCGTGCGTCATAATACGCTGTCGGCCTCTCAGCCAGCGAAGACAAAGGCAGAGGTTCACTGATGCTGACCGCGCTGAGCATTCTGCTGGACGCGATTTCCTACGGGATGGTGCTGTTCACGATTTCCATCGGCCTGTCGATCATGATGGGACTGATGCGCGTTGTGAACCTCGCCCATGGCGCGTTCGCCATGATCGGCGGCTATCTCGCGTCCTATGCGCTGAAGACGCTCGGCGTCAGCTATCCGATTGCCATTATAATGGCGGTGGTGGGGACGATCATCATCTCGATCCCGTTCGAAGTTCTGCTGTATCGGCGCATCTATCGCCACTCCGATGCGCTGACCCAGCTTCTGCTCACGATCGGCATCACATTCGTCATCATCGGTTTGGCGAATTTCACGCTCGGCCCGACATCGAAACCGATCCCGTTGCCGGTCGCACTCAGCGGCCCGTTCGATCTCGGCTTCCGCATGATCGCGACGCATCGGCTGCTGGTGATCGCCTGCGGGCTTGTGACCGCGCTGGCGCTATGGCTGCTGATCGACAAGACGGAGTTCGGCGTGCGGATGCGCGCGGCCGTCGATAACGGCGACATGGCGGAATCGCTCGGCATCCGTACGCAGTGGATCTATTCGGCGACGTTCGCTCTGGCGGTCGGTCTGGCGGCATTCGGCGGTGTGCTCGGCGCGGAGATGCTGCCGATCGAACCGTTCTATGCACTGCGCTACATGGTGACGTTCCTGGTCGTTGTGTCGGTGGGAGGCGCTGGATCGATCCTCGGCGCGCTGTCGGCGTCGCTGTTTCTGGGGCTTGCAGATACAACCGGAAAATATCTGGCGCCGGAGTTCGGCGAGTTTTTCTTCTATCTCGCGGTGATCCTGACTGTGTTCCTGTTTCCGCGCGGACTTCTGGGGCGGGTTCACTGAGATGGCCGAAGAGATCATCAAATACGATGTGCCGCGGCGCGGTTTCCCGCTCCAGCAGGAGGTTTTCGGCCTGCTGACAGTCGCGGTCGTGGGCGCGATAGGATACTTCGCGTTTCCCGACGATCTCGCGTTCCTGACGCGACTGATCAGCATTACGCTGCTCGTGCTTTCGCTCGATCTTGTCACCGGCTATTGCGGCGTCGCCACGCTGGGGCAGGCGGCCTTGTTCGGCGTCAGCGCCTATGCGGTCGGTAACGCCTGTATCGCCGGGATTACAAATCCGCTGGTCCTGCTCGCTATCGGCGCTTTCACCGGCTCCATCATGGGCCTGATTTCCGGCGCATTGATCACGCGCTTTCAGGGGCTGCCGCAGCTTGTGCTGTCCATTGCCATCGGCCAGCTCGTCAGTTCGCTGGCAAACAAGCTGTCATCGTTGACCGGCGGCAGCGACGGCCTGTCGGGCATTACGCCCGCGCCGATCTTTGGCGTATTCACATTCGATATGTACAGCCGGACGTCGTATGTCTTTTCGCTGGCGACGCTTGCGGTCGTCATGGTGCTGCTGCTCAGGTTCGTCCGGTCTCCGTTCGGCCTGTTGTGCCGGGGCATCAAGGACGACAGCCTGCGCGCGCTGATGATCGGCGCTTCGGCCTATCCGAGACTCGTCGTGATGTATGGCGTGTCGGGTATCGTCGCTGGCCTCGGCGGCGCGCTGATGGCGATCAACACCGGCGTCGTCGGGCTCGACAGCGTCAGTTTCGAGCGATCAGCCGAAGTTCTGGTCATGCTGGTCCTGGGTGGGGCCGGGAACCTGTGGGGCGCGCTGGCGGGCGCGGTGATCTTCCAGATCTTCGAGCATATCGTGTCGGCGGCAAATCCATTCCACTGGATGACGCTGGTCGGATTGCTTCTGATCCTGATCGTGATCTTCGCCCCGCGCGGGCTTGGGCACAGTATCGCTTCGCTCTGGTCATCCTTCTCGCAGCGGAGGCCGGGATCATGACTTCGCTGCTCGAACTGCGGAATGTGTCGAAGTCCTTCGGCGGCCTTCACGTCAACCGCGACGTATCCTTCAGTCTTGGCAAGGGCGACCGCGTGGCGCTGATCGGGCCGAACGGCGCAGGCAAGACCACGCTGGTGAACGTCATTTCCGGTGATCTGGCTCCGTCCGACGGGAATATCTTCTTCGAAGGCAACGACTTGACGGCAGTCTCCATCCCCGGCCGCGTCCGGCAGGGGCTGGCGCGAACCTTCCAGATCACACGCTTATTCACCAGTCTGACGGTCGCCGAAAACGTCGCGCTGGCCGTCATGCAGCGCAAGGGTCTCACGCGCCGGTTCTTCTCGGTGGAGACTTTCGCTCCGCGGGTTCGCGACGAATGGATGCACATTCTGGGCATGCTCGGCATCGCGCACCTGTCGCAGCTACCGGTCGCGAAGCTTGCCTACGGCCAGCAGCGGCTGCTCGATCTTGCGATCGGCCTCGCGCTCACGCCGAAGGTTTTGATGCTGGACGAGCCGGCAGCCGGCGTTCCGCACGACGAAGCGCCGAAAATCCTTGAAGCGATCAATCGCCTGCCGTCCGACATTGCTGTTCTCATGATCGAGCACGACATGGACCTCGTATTCCGGTTTGCAAAGCGCGTGCTTGTGCTTGCCAATGGCCGCCTGATCTTCGAGGGCAGTCCGGAGGACGTCACAAAGGACGACGAAGTCCGCCGCGCCTATCTGGGGAGCTATGCCGATGCCAGCCGCACGGCTTGAGGTCGAACGTCTCAGCGCGGGCTATGGCCCGACGCAGATCGTCTCGGAGATGTCGTTCGAGGTGCCGGCCGGCGGCCGCCTCGCGATCCTCGGACGCAACGGCGTCGGCAAGACCACGCTGCTTGCGACGCTGATGGGGCTGTCAACGCGGCATCACGGCAAAATTCTTGCCGACGGGCAGGACATCAGCGCGATGCGAACCTCGGCGCGGGCGTTGTGCGGCATGGGGTATGTGCCGCAGACGCGTGATATTTTCCGCTCGCTGACAGTGGAGGAGAACCTGTCGACCGGCTTCAAGACGCGGGAGCGGAATGGGCTGGAGGAAATCTACCAGATGTTTCCGCGTCTGGCGGAACGGCGCCGCCACCTTGGCCTGCAACTCTCCGGCGGCGAACAGCAGATGCTGTCGATGGCGCGGACGCTGCTTGGAAAGCCGTCGATCCTGCTGCTGGATGAACCTCTCGAAGGGCTCGCGCCGGTGATCTGCGACCAGTTGATGGAGACTATCTCCCGGCTCGCCACAAGCGGGGACATGACCATTATCCTTGTCGAACAGCAGATCGAGCGCGCGTTGAATTTCGCGGACCGAGTCATGGTGGTCGAACGTGGCCGCGCGGTCTGGGAAGGTGTGTCGGCGGATTTGAAATCGGACCGGTCGCTGGTCAACCGCTTGCTCGGTGTAGGCATTCACTGATCGAATTGGTATTGTATCCGGGTCAGCAACAAGAAGACGCCCCATGACGTTGATCTATCCGCGAGAAAGCAACGCCGCGCATGCGCCGCGCCTGTCGCCGGCTTACAAGAGCACGGTGCTCCGCTCGCCATCGAAGCCGCTGGTGATTATTCCGCATACGCTGTCGGAACTGACCGGGCCGGTCTACGGCCACGAGACGGTGCGCGAAAACGACAACGATCTAACGATTCAGCACAAGGGTGAGCCACTCGGCGAGCGCATCATCGTTCACGGTCATGTTCGCGACGAGGACGGCCGCGGCGTGCCGAACACGCTGCTTGAGGTCTGGCAGGCCAACGCCTGCGGGCGTTACATTCACGTCGTCGATCAGCATCCGGCGCCGCTCGATCCAAATTTTACTGGAGCCGGGCGCGCGCAGACCGACAGCAACGGCTATTACAGGTTCGTCACCATCAAGCCCGGTGCGTATCCGTGGGGCAATCACCCCAACGCGTGGCGGCCCGCCCACATCCACTTCTCGGTGTTCGGACACTCGTTCATTTCGCGCATTGTGACGCAGATGTATTTTCCCGGCGATCCGCTGTTCACTTACGATCCGATCTTCAATTCGGTGACCGACGAGAAGGCGCGGATGCGGATGGTGTCGAGCTTCGATATCGAGAACACCAAGCCGGACTGGGCGCTGTGCTATCGCTTCGACATCGTATTGCGCGGACGTAACGCTACGCCACTGGATAACGACTGATGAGCAACATTACGCCTTCGCAAACTGTCGGTCCCTATTTCAAGTATGGCCTGACGCCGGGCGACGACTACGCGTGGAATGACGCGTTCGGCAACGATCTGGTGACAGCGGATGTCTCCGGCGAACGTATCCGCATCGTCGGGCAGGTGTTCGACGGCGACGGCAAGATCATTCCCGATTCGATGCTCGAGATATGGCAGGCCGATGCGCAGGGGCGCTTTGCCGATCCGCAGGATACGCGCGCGATGCCGAATGCCGCGTTCAAGGGCTTTGGCCGCTGCGGCACCGATGCCAAGGGTGGCTTTGAATTCCGCACCATCAAGCCTGGTCCGGTACCCGGGCCGGGCGGTAAGCTGCAGGCCCCGCATATTCTTCTGGCGGTGTTCGCGCGCGGCATGACGCAGCAGGCGATCACGCGGATCTATTTCGAGGACGAGGCTGCGAACGCTGCTGATCCGATCCTCGCGCTGGTGCCAGCGGACCGCCGCGCGACGTTGATCGCGAAGCGAGAGCAGGGCGATATCGTGACCTACCGGTTCGACGTCCACCTGCAGGGCGACAGGGAAACTGTGTTCTTTGATGTGTAACGCGATCTGAGGTTGATCACCGCGCGCGGTGTTCCGGAAGCACTTCGGTTCGCACTGCTGCTACTTTCTAATAGCTCTAAATACGCCCGCAACCCGTTGAGCACGTGGGGCGAGGCCGTCATAGTGGCAAGCTGGAAAAATTTGCCGAATGACAAGTCTCTACAATCTGATTGTCGACGACTACCGGATTCTCGATAGCGAGAATCGTCCGGTCGAAGACACTTTCTCCCAAAGCATGATCTGGCTGGACAACCCCGGCTGCGTTCTTCAGCCGGGCAATTTTCAGCTGCCCGGCGATCTTCGCACCCACGGGATCATGAAGCCCGGTCTCTATATGACCATCGTGCTGGAGGGCACCGGCGAGAGTTGCACCAACGACGGCCCGGAAAGAGTCCGTTATTCCGAAAACCAGCTACTTGGAATGGCGATACGCGAGCCGACCCCGTGCAGCGGTGAAGCTCCCCGCGGCCCGATCCGCGCTGTCGGTATTGCTTTTCCCCGTACATCGATTACGGCGCTGGGCCTGGAGCAGGAATTTGTCGATCTGTTCAAGACTACGGAGCGGCCTGTTCTGGTCTTCTCTGTACAGGCGCCACCGCGAATTCAAGCGATTGCGGCGGAGATCCTGTCGCCGACATTCGATGGTACGGCAGGAAAATTGTTGATGAGCGCTCAGGCGACCGAAGTTCTGGCGCGGGGAATGCACGCGTTACGTCGCAACGCCGAACTGGGCACTCCCGTCGACAACAAGCGTGCGCGCCTTCAGGTCGCGAAAGACATGATGGACGCCGACTTGCGCTATCCATGGAGCATTTCCGAACTGGCGCACCGGGCGGGAACGAGTCGCCGATCGTTCAACCTGCGCTTTCGCGCGGCTTATGGTGTCAGCGCTATCGACTATCTCAGGGCCAGGCGGCTTGAGATCGCGCGCGAGGCGCTGGTGTATCAGAACATGACAGTCACCGAAGCTGCCGATCTCGTCGGCTATACCAATCCTGCTAACTTTGCGACTGCGTTCCGAAAGCACTTCGGCTCGGTTCCAAGCCACTATCGCAGTCAGTCGCTGTCCTGAACGCAAGCCTGAACTGCAAGGAGCGCGATGCACTGCGTCGTAAATGCCGCACGCGCGAGCCAATGCGGCTACCTTTGAGAACGTCAACATAAGATCAAAGGGTTTTTGCGCGCACGCAAAGGCGTCTGCTGCATAAATCTGCTTTCTCCATCGCGGGGGCTGAAAAGCCTAGCAAGATGGGGAACTTGAGATGGGGCGGCAGTTTTCGAAGGATGTTTTGCGCGTGACGATGAGAAGCGCGCTGGGTGCGGCGATTTTGGGCGGCGCCTGTCAGGCAACGCCTTCGTTCGCGCAATCTTCGGCACCGCCGTCGGAAAAGCAGTCGGCGACGACTCTCCCAGAGGTCAGGGTGGCAGGCCAGCGTGCACGTCCGCGCCGCGCCGCGCGTGTCGATCCAGCACCTGCACCCGCACAGCCTGTTCCAGCTCAGGTCGGCGAACGCGGCACTGGGCCGGTTGTCGGCTATTCCGCCCGGCAAAGCGTGACGGCGACGAAGACTGACACGCCGTTGTTGGAGACGCCGCAGTCCATCTCTGTCGTGACGAAAGACCAGATCAAGGATCAGGGTGCGCAGACGGTTCAGGACGCACTTCAGTACACGCCGGGTGTCTCGATCCAGGGCTACGGCGCCAACGCTTTCTTCGACGGTTTCAAGGTTCGGGGATTCGATGCCCCTCAGTATCTGGATGGTTTGCGGCTGCCCAAAGACGGCCTGCAGTTCGGGATGCCGAAGATCGAGCCATACGGCCTTGAACGGCTGGAGGTGTTGAAAGGCCCATCCTCGGGTCTTTATGGGCAGACTGACCCAGGCGGCTTCATCAACATGATCAGCAAGCGGCCGACTGCGACGCCGCACTTTGAAGCTGCAGGCACGTTTGGCTCGTTCAACCGCATCCAGGGTGCGTTCGATTTCGGCGGTCCGATCGACAAGAACGGCGAGTTTCTTTATCGCGTGGTGGGTCTTGCCCGCCAGAGCGACACACAGACCGATTTCGTGCAGGACAACAAGGTCTTCATTGCGCCGAGCTTCACATGGCGGCCGACGACAGACACTTCGTTCACGATCCTCTCGCACTATCAGAAGATCGACAACAAGGGTTACCAGCAGTACGTGCCCGGACAGGTATCATTCCTGCCGAATCCAAATGGGCGCGTCCCCTACAGCCGCTACATTGGTGAACCGAGCCTGGACGGCTACAAACTCGAGCAGGCCGCAATCGGCTATGCGTTAGAACATCGCTTCGACAACAATCTGCAGTTCCGCCAGAATGTGCGTTACATGGAGGTGACCAACAATTTGCAGAGCGTGCGTTCGGAGGGGATGTTTTCAACTACCTTTCCTCCAACGCCTGCGACGACGAGCAACTCGCTCGTGAGCCGCAGCTATAACTACGTCAGCTCAAAGGCGCAGAATCTCACCGCCGACAATCAGCTACAGGCAGATTTCCGAACCGGCGCGTTGACTCACAAGGTTCTCGTGGGCCTGGATTATCTGAACCAGACAGGAAGCTCGGACTATCGAAGTCGGGGGATCGATCCGATCAATGCATATAATCCGATTTACGGAGTGACTTTTGTCCCTCCTGCGAGTTCGCTATCTCCCTTCATGCTGTTGAACAACAAGATCGATCAGGTCGGCTTGTATGCTCAGGACCAGATCAAGCTGGATCGCTGGACATTGTCGCTGACCGGCCGACAGGACTTCGTGAACACCGAGTTGGAGAGCCTCGCAGCCTATCCGAAACCGGGTACTTATCGTCGCAGCGATTCAGCGCAAACCGGCCGCGTGGGTCTGAACTATCTGTTCGATTTCGGCCTGTCGCCGTATGCCAACTATTCGACATCATTTGTCCCGAACGCCAACGCGAGCCGGAACGGACAGGCATTCAAGCCGACGACCGGTGAGGGCTGGGAGGCCGGCGTGAAGTTCCAGCCTGTCGGCACCAATCTGATGCTGACTGCCGCCTATTTCGACATCAAGCAGAATGACGTGCTGACAGCGGATCCCGTCGACTTCCTCTTCAGTGTACAGACTGATGCGGTTCGCTCGCGCGGTGTCGAGTTGGAAGCGCGTGGCAACATCACACGCGAACTCGAAATCATCGCGGGCTACTCACATACGGACGCCAAGATCACCGCGAGTGCTATCGGCGCTCAAGGAAAATATGTGAATGGCGTGCCGATCGATCAGGCCTCGTTGTGGGCGAAGTACACCTGGTTCGATGGTCCGCTCGCGGGTCTCGGTCTGGGAGCAGGTGTTCGCTATGCCGGCGAGAGCTATGGCGATCTTTACAACACGTTTGTTCTTCCCGACTACACGCTGTTCGATGCGAGTGTGAGCTATGACTTCGGCTACGTGCGGCCGGAGATGAAAGGTTGGACCGCGCAGGTCACCGCAAAAAACCTGACGAACCGCTACTATGTCGCATCGTGTTTGACCGGCCTGGCCTATTGCGGCCTTGGAACCGCCCGCACGATTCTCGGAACTCTCAGATATTCCTGGAACTAAGGGAGCACCACATTGGCAGGCACAGGCAAGTCATTGCGTCGATGGGGCTGGACGCACAAGTGGTCCAGCATCATCTGCACCGTGTTCATGTTGATGCTCTGCATCACCGGCTTGCCGCTGATCTTCCATCACGAGATCGATCATCTGCTGCATGAGGAAGTGCAGGCGGCACCGGTGCCGGAAGGGACGCCGCGCGCCAACCTCGATCTCGTTGTAAAGAACAGTCTGACAAGAGATCCGGGAATGGTGCCGCATTTCCTGATCTGGGATCCGGATGATGCCAATGCGCTGATGGTGAGCATCGGCAAGACGCTGGAGGCCAGCCCGGTCGACAACCGCATCGTCCGTGTGGACGCTCACACCGCGGCCTATCTCGATGCACCGGACGTCACCGGGCGTTTCACCTACATCATGCTCAAGCTGCACACCGACATGTTCGCCGGTCTGCCCGGAAAACTGTTCCTCGGGCTGATGGGAATCCTGTTCTGTGTGGCGATCATTTCCGGCATCGTCGTCTACGCGCCGTCGATGCGGAAACTGAAGTTCGGAACCTACCGGCGTGACCGGCTGCGCGTGGTCCGCTGGCTCGACATTCACAATATTACCGGCATCGTGCTGGTGATGTGGATGCTGGTGGTCGGATTCACCGGCGTCATCAATACCTGGGCCGAACTCGTCATCAAGGTCTGGCAGTTCGGGCAACTCGCGGAAATGACCGCGCAATACAAGGACAAGCCGCTGCCGGCGAATCCGTCGTCGATAGACGCTGCGGTGCAGGTGGCGATCAAGGCCGAGCCGAACATGAAGCCGGCCTTCGTGGCGTTTCCCGGCACCATCTTCAGCAGCAAGAGTCACTACGCTGTGTTCATGCGCGGCAACACGCCGCTCACGGCGAAATTGCTCAAACCGGCGCTGATCGATGCGGACACCGGCGTTCTGACCGACAGTCGTCCCCTGCCGTGGTATGTCGCGACACTGCTGATCTCGCAGCCGCTGCACTTTGGTGACTACGGCGGCATGCCGCTGAAGATCATATGGGCGATCCTCGACATCATCACCATCGCTGTACTCATCACCGGCCTTTACCTCTGGCTGCGCCGGCGTCAGTCCGGTGTCAGCATCGAGCGGGTCGTCGTCGATGCCTCGGCGTCGGATCATCGCCCGGTCTATACGTCATGAAGTACAAGCCACAGCCACGCCGGCAGTCCAACGGTCAGATTTTCGCGATCCCGATCGTGCTCGGTGTGCTGAGTATCATCGGACTCGTATCGGCGCTGGTCGGAGACGGCGTGTGGGACGGTGTGTCCTGGGTCACGCTGGCGATTCCGATCCTGCTGTGCGGATACTTCTTTGTCAGGCGTAGCTGAACGTCACACCGGCAGCGCGATCGAATACTTCACCTGGCTGAGCGCGAAGCTCGACTCGATCGAGGCGATGCCGTCGAGCCGAGTCAGCTTGGTCTTGATGAAGTTTTCATAGGACGGAAGGTCGGCGGTGACCACGCGGAGCAGGTAATCCCGGTTGCCGGTCATCAGGTAACATTCCAGCACCTCCTTCCACTTCGAGATCGCCTTGGCGAAGCGGTCGAGATCTTCTTCCTTCTGCCGTTCCAGCTTGATCGAAATGAACACGCTGACCGGCAGCCCGACGGATGTCTGGTCGACCATCGCGATGTAGCGTGAGATCACGCCGCGCTCCTCGAGCAGTTTCACGCGGCGGTGGCAGGGCGACACCGACAGACCGACTTGATCGGCGAGGTCCTGCATGGTGACGCGGCTGTCTGTCTGCAGAATCGTCAGGATCTTGCGGTCGATGGCGTCGAGGGCGGCCACTGGAATGAAATCTCGTGAGGATTACAATTATTAGTATGGTATACTAATATCGGCCGGCCAGTCGAGAAGATTTGAGATTTTAAAGCGCGAGGCGAGGAATAGCATTGGTCCCGAACCCCTTGCCGGTGACCGTCATGCCCATCGAACCCTCGCGTCTGGAGACCCTGTCGGCCCTCACCAAGAAGGTGCTGTGGCTGTCGTCGTGGACCATTCACCACGCCAATCATGTCAGGCCGGATTCGGACGGGCTGAAAGTTGGCGGCCATCAGGCCTCATCAGCCTCGCTGGCGACGATCATGTCGGCGCTATATTTCGGCGTGCTCAAGCCGGAAGATCGCGTCGCGGTGAAGCCGCATGCCAGTCCGGTGTTTCATGCGATTCAATATCTGCTCGGGCAGCAGACCCGCGAGAAGCTGGAGAATTTTCGCGGCTTCAAGGGCGCGCAGTCCTATCCGTCGCGTACCAAGGATATCGACGACGTGGATTTCTCCACCGGCTCGGTCGGGCTCGGCGTGGCGCAGACGCTGTTTTCGTCGCTGGTGCAGGACTATGTGAAATCGCATGGCTGGATGAAGGACAGACCTGAGGGGCGCATGATCGCGCTGGTCGGCGATGCCGAACTCGATGAAGGCAATATCTTTGAAGCGTTGCTGGAAGGCTGGAAGCAAGGCCTGCGCAACACCTGGTGGGTCATCGACTACAACCGCCAGAGTCTCGACGCGGTGATCCGCGAGGGGCTTTGGGAAAAGCTTGAGACCATGTTCCGCAATTTCGGCTGGGACGTGGTGATCGTGAAATACGGCAAGTTGATGCAGGCCGCATTTGCTGAACCGGGCGGTGAAGCGCTGCGAAAGTGGATCGATGGCTGTCCGAACCAGATGTATGCGGCGCTGTGCTTTCAGGGCGGCGCGGCGTTCCGCAAGCATCTGCTCGATGACATCGGCGATCAGGGCCCGGCAACGAAACTGATCGAGAAGCGCAGCGACGACGAGCTGCTGGCACTGATGTCGAATCTCGGTGGCCATGACATGGCGAGCATGCTGGAAGCGTTCGAGTCGGTCGATCATGACCGGCCGGTGTGCTTCATTGCCTACACCATCAAGGGCGTCGGCTTGCCGTTCCAGGGTCACAAGGACAACCACGCCGGGCTGATGACCGTCGCGCAGATGGAAACCTTTCGCGCGGCGCAGAACATTCGTCCTGGCCACGAATGGGACCGGCTGGAAGGCCTGCCGCTCGATCACGCGCGCATCGAAGCGTTCCTGAAGAACGTGACGTTCGCGCGCGATGGTGCGCGGCGGCTGGATGCACCGAAGATCGAGGTGCCAGCGAGCCTTAACGTGACACTGACGCCGCGGATGGCCACGCAACAGGGCTTCGGACTGGTGCTGAATGAACTTGCGCGCAGCGACACCAAGCTCGCCGAGCGCATCGTCACCACATCGCCCGATGTGACGGTCTCGACAAATCTTGGTGCATGGGTCAACCGGCGCGGGCTGTTTGCGGTTGCCGAAAAGGCCGATCTATACCGCAAGGAGAAGATTCCCTCGACGTTTGCATGGGATTACTCGCCGAAAGGCCAGCATATGGAGCTCGGCATCGCGGAGATGAATCTCTTCATCATGCTCTCCGCGCTCGGCCTGTCACATTCCATCAACGGCGAGCGGCTGCTGCCGGTGGGCACATTGTATGATCCTTTCATAGAGCGCGGCCTCGATGCGCTGAATTACGCCTGCTATCAGGATGCGCGCTTCATGGTGGCGGCCACGCCGTCGGGCATCACGCTGGCGCCGGAAGGCGGCGCGCATCAGTCGATCGCAACGCCTTTGATCGGCATGGCGCAGGATGGTCTTTCGTCATTCGAGCCTGCGTTCGTGGACGAACTCGCGGTGATCATGCGCTGGGGTTTCGATCACATGCAGCGCGACGATGATGGCGGATCGGTCTACCTGCGCTTGTCGACGCGTACGCTGGATCAGCCGCAACGGACGATGACGCCCGAGCTTGAAAGCGACATCGCGGCGGGGGCGTACTGGCTGCGCAAGCCGGGTCCGAATGCTGAACTGGTGATTGCATATACCGGCGCTGTCGCGCCCGAAGCCATCGAGGCAACGGGATTGCTTGGGGAGTCGCGCCGGGACATTGGCCTGCTTGCGATTACATCCGCCGACCGTTTGCTTGCGGGTTGGACGACGTCGCGCAAACAGCGCCGTACGGGCGGCCCGCGCGAGCAAAGTCACATCGAGCGGTTGCTTGCGCCGCTGGCACGCGATTGCGGGCTTATCACTGTGATCGACGGACATCCGGCGACACTGGGATGGCTCGGAAGCGTCCATGGCCATCGCGTCGAAGCGCTCGGCGTCGAGAAGTTCGGCCAGACCGGCACCATCGGCGATCTCTATGGCCACTATGGTCTCGACACCAACACCATCATCGACGCCGCGGCGAGCCTGACCTTCGGCTCGCCGATCCGGCATCGCAAGATGGCGATGTAAACGCAGCTCGCGCGGCGGTTTTTAACCACGCGCAGCATCCAGTGAAATGCCGAGTTGACCGGAAGCGGGAACATCATCACCATTGGCTCATACGGGTTTAGGTGCTGAATGACCGAGCTTTCCAACCGCCAATCCGACATTCTGAACATCGCGCGCGCCTCCGGGCGGGTGACGGTGGAGGATCTGGCGCGACGCTTTGAAGTCTCGGCGCAGACCATCCGCAAGGATCTGAACGACCTGTGCGACCGCCGCTCGATGACGCGGGTTCACGGCGGCGCGATCATCGCCTCCGGCGTGGAAAACCTCGCCTACGAAGCCCGCCGGTTCGTCGCGGCGGAAGAAAAGAAAGCCATTGGCATCGCGGCGGCGGCGCAGATTCCCAACGGCTGCTCGCTGTTCATCAACATCGGCACCACGACGGAAGAAGTCGCGAGCGCTCTGACGGCGACGCATGAGGACCTGCTGGTCATCACCAACAATCTGAACGTAGCGATGCTGCTGTACCGCCATCCGCGCATCGAGGTCATCGTGGCCGGCGGCACGGTGCGGCGCGCCGACGGCGCTGTGATCGGCTCGACCGCGAACAACCTGATCACACAGTTCAAGGTCGATTACGCCATCATCGGCGCATCTGCGATCGACGAGGAGGGCGCGCTGCTCGACTTCGATTATCGCGAAGTGCAGGCCGCGCAGGCCATTATCGCCAATGCGCGCAGCGTGATGCTGGTGGCGGACAGCACCAAGTTAAGCCGCAACGCGCCGGTGCGGATCGCGCATCTGAGCCAGATCCATACGTTTGTGACCGACCTGCCATTGCCGGCCGGGCTTCAGGCCATCTGCAACAGCCGCGGCATCGAGGTGATTGCCGCGATGCCGGACAAGCCTGCGGACGTGGCCTGACGGCTGCTCTTCCGCGCGGGCGGAGAGGGTGCGTTAGCCTTTCAGGTTGATCGTGCTGCTCGGGGCCGCAAGTCAGTCGGTTCCGCTATTAACATCTTAATTATTTGATTTTATGTGATTTTCTGCGCGCGGGGATGCGCCTGCCTGTAAAATCGTCACATTGCTTGCTTTCGTTTATGGTTGTGATTTAATCACAATCGAAAGCGAAATCGCTATAAGCGAAAATAGCGGGCGCTGGGGAGACGCGGTGGGACAGGTTTTCGACCTCGCAATCATTGGCGGCGGGATCAACGGCTGCGGCATTGCCCGCGATGCCGTGGGCCGCGGAAATTCCGTCTTCCTTTGCGAAATGAACGATCTCGCCAGCGGCACCTCGTCCTGGTCGAGCAAGCTGATTCACGGCGGTCTGCGCTATCTCGAATATTACGAGTTCCGTCTGGTTCGCGAGGCACTGCTGGAGCGGGAAGTGCTCTGGCAGATCGCCCCGCACATCATCCGTCCGCTGCGCTTCGTGCTGCCGCATCATGCCGGGCTGCGTCCGGCCTGGCTGCTGCGTCTCGGCCTCTTCATGTACGACCATCTCGGCGGGCGGCGTCTGCTTCCGGCCACGCGCACGGTCGATCTCAGCCGCGATCCGGTCGGCCAGCCGCTAGCGTCGGGCCGCTTCACCAAGGGCTTCGAGTATTCGGACTGTTTCGTCGACGACGCGCGCCTTGTGGTCCTCAACGCGCGCGATGCGGCGGATCGCGGTGCGGTGATCCGCACGCGGACGCGCGCCGTCGAGGCGAAGCGTCAGGGCGATTGCTGGCAGGTTCTGCTGGAGGACACTGTCACCGGTGCGAAAAGCAGTATCCAGGCGCGGGCGCTGGTCAACGCGGGCGGGCCGTGGGTCGAGGACGTGCTGAACGGGCGCGCCGGAATCAACGCCAAGGCCAAGGTGCGTCTGGTGCAAGGTTCGCACATCGTGGTGCCGCGGCTTTACGATCACGATCGCGCCTACACATTCCAGAACGCCGACGGCCGCGTGGTCTTTGTCATTCCGTTCCAGAACGTTTTTTCGCTGATCGGCACCACCGATCGCGACTACGATGGCGATCCGTCCAAGGTGAAAGCCTCGGTGGAGGAAATCGCCTATCTGTGCCAGTCGGTGAACGATTATCTCGCCAGGTCCGTGAAGCCAGAAGACGTGGTGTGGGCCTATGCCGGCGTGCGTCCGCTGTATGACGACGGCGCCAGCGAAGCCAAGGCGGCCACGCGGGATTACGTGTTCGAATACGATGCGCCGGGCGGGCTGCCGCTGCTGTCGATTTTCGGCGGCAAGATCACGACCTACCGCCGCTTGTCCGAAGAGGCGCTGGAGCGGCTCGAGCAATATCTTCCGGGAAAAGCCAAGCCTGCGGGCTGGACCGGCACCACGCCGTTGCCCGGCGGCGATCTCGACGTGTCCGCGATTCCGGCGCTGGCGGATGAACTGGTCCGCGACAATTCGTTCCTGTCGCGCTCCCTCGCGCTCCGGCTTGCGCACGCCTATGGTACGCGGGCCAGCAAGGTTCTCGACAGGGCGTCATCCGCTGCGGACCTCGGACAGGTGTTCGGTGACACCCTGACGGAACGTGAAGTCCGCTACCTGATCGCGCACGAATTCGCGCGCACCGCCGAGGACATTGTCTGGCGACGATCCAAGCTGGGCTTGCGTCTCTCCGCCGATGAAGTGAAGGCGCTCGATGACTGGATCGCCACGCATCGCAGCGGCTTCGATACGCCGCTGAAGGAAGCCGGAGGCCGCGGATGAGCGTCACCCTCGACCAGGTTTCGCGCGAGGTTAACGGCGTTCCCTGGATTCGAGACGTGTCGCTGACGCTTGAGCGCGGAACTTTGAGCGTGCTGCTCGGGCCGACGCTGTCGGGCAAGACCTCGATCATGCGGCTGCTGGCGGGGCTCGATAAGCCGACCTCCGGCCGCATCCTTGTGGACGGCAAGGACGTCACCGGCTTCGATGTGCGCAAGCGCTCGGTGGCGATGGTCTATCAGCAGTTCATCAATTACCCGACGCTGTCGGTCTACGAAAATATCGCCTCGCCGCTGCGGGTGCAGGGCGTGGCGCGCGACGAGATCGAAACCCGCGTGCGGGACGCGGCGAAGTTGCTCAAGCTGGAGCCTTATCTCAACCGCACGCCGTTGCAGCTCTCCGGCGGCCAGCAGCAGCGCACGGCAATCGCGCGTGCGCTGGTCAAGGGCGCGGACCTTGTGCTGCTCGACGAACCGCTCGCCAATCTCGACTACAAGCTGCGCGAGGAATTGCGCACCGAATTGCCGCGCATCTTTGAAGAATCTGGCGCGATCTTTGTCTATGCCACCACCGAACCCTCCGAAGCCTTGCTGCTCGGCGGCCGCACGGTCTGCATGGGCGAGGGACAGGCGCTGCAGGTCGGCGAGACGCCACAGGTTTATCGGCGTCCCGATACGGTGGAAGTGGCCGAGGTGTTTTCCGATCCGCCGCTGAACACTGTCAGCATCGAGAAAAAGAACGGCTCGATCTTCTATTCCGGCGGCGAGCGCGCCTCGGTAGCGGGTCTTTATGAAGGCCTCAGCGACGGCGCCTACAAGGTTGGCTTTCGCGCGCACCAGCTCAACGTCGCCGGTGCATCGCCCGGCCGGCACGCGTTCGTCACCACCGTCAGTGTCACCGAGATTACCGGTTCAGAGAGCTTCGTGCATCTCAAGCGCGAGGGCTACAACTGGGTTGCGGTGCTGCCGGGCATTCACGAATTCCTGCCGGGGCAGGAACTGGACGCGGTGCTCGACCCGAACGATCTCTTTATCTTCGATCAAGCCGGCCGGCTCGTCGCCGCGCCGACGGCAATGTGAGGGATTAGCATGGCCCGCATCGACCTCGTCGATCTGGCCCATTCCTACGGCGGCGATGCCTATGCGCTGAAGCCAATGACCATGACGTGGCGGCAGGGCGGTGCCTACGCTCTGCTCGGTCCCTCAGGCTGCGGCAAGACCACGCTCCTTAACATCATATCCGGCATCGTCACGCCGTCGCACGGCAAGGTGCTGTTCGATGGTGCGGACATCACGCGCTCGACCACACGCGAGCGCAACATCGCGCAGGTGTTCCAGTTCCCGGTGATCTACGACACCATGACGGTCGGCGAAAACCTTGCGTTTCCGCTCAAGAACCGCGGCCAGCCGCGCAACGTGATTGATGCGCGAGTCGCCGAGATCGCCAAGCTGCTCGATCTCACGCCCTTTCTCGACCGCAAGGCGGTGCGGCTCAGCGCCGACGCCAAGCAGAAGATTTCGCTGGGCCGCGGGCTCGTGCGATCGGACGTCTCGGCGGTGCTGTTCGACGAGCCGCTCACAGTGATCGATCCGCATCTGAAGTGGGAACTGCGCTCCAAGCTCAAGGCGCTGCATCAGGCGCTCGACCTCACCATGATCTACGTCACCCACGACCAGACCGAGGCGTTGACTTTTGCCGACACGGTGGTGGTGATGCACGACGGCAGCGTCGTGCAGAGCGGCACGCCGGAAGAACTGTTCGCCAAGCCCGCGCACACGTTCGTCGGCTATTTCATCGGCTCGCCCGGCATGAACATCGTGCCGGCGCAGGTGAAAGGCAACGAGGCGAGGATTGACGGCCATACCATCCGGCTGAACCGGACCTACGACAGCCTGCCGCTCGGCGCGAAAATCGAAATCGGCGTGCGGCCGGAATTCGTCCATGTCGCGGCGTCTGCACCCGGCCTGTTGTCGGCCCAGATCGAACGGATCGATGACCTCGGCCGGGTGCGTTTCGCGCGCGTGCGCATCGGTGACGTGAAGTTCGCGGCGCGCGTACCGAACGGGTTCACTGTTCCGGACAAAACCGCCGGTCTCGTTTTCGATCCTGCTCATATCCACGTCTATGCGGACAGTCTTCTGGTCGAGGGGCGCGCCTGATGGACAAGACGATCAACAACAAGGCCTGGTTTCTCGTGCTGCCGGTGTTCCTGATCGTGGCGTTCTCCGCGATCCTGCCGCTGATGACGGTGGTCAATTACTCGGTGCAGGACACGTTCGGAAACAATCAGTTTTTCTGGAACGGCGTCGGCTGGTTCAAGGAACTGCTCGATCCCTCGACCGATCTCGGCGACCGGTTCCTGGCATCGCTCGGCCGAAATCTGCTGTTCTCAGCGATCATTCTCGCCATCCAAGTGCCGCTTGGTATTCTGGTCGCGCTGTCGATGCCGCGCGAAGGCTGGCGGGTCGCGGCGTGTCTCGTCATTCTGGCGCTGCCGCTGCTCATTCCTTGGAACGTGGTCGGCACCATCTGGCAGATCTTCGGGCGTCCCGACATCGGATTGCTTGGCTATACGCTGAACAAGATGGGGCTGGACTACAATTACGTGTCCAACAGCTTCGACGCCTGGGCGACCATCATCGTCATGGACGTCTGGCACTGGACCAGCCTTGTTGCGTTGCTGTGTTACGCGGGGCTGAAGTCCATCCCCGACGCCTACTATCAGGCGGCGCAGATCGACGGCGCCTCGCGCTGGGCGGTGTTCACCGCCATCCAGTTGCCGAAGATGAAGCGCGTGCTGCTGATCGCGGTGCTGCTGCGGTTCATGGACAGCTTCATGATCTATACCGAGCCGTTCGTCGTCACCGGCGGCGGTCCTGGTAATTCCACCACGTTCGTCTCGATCGAACTCGTCAAGATCGCGCTCGGCCAGTTCGATCTTGGCAAGGCCGCCGCGTTGTCGATCGTCTACAATCTGGTCATTCTGATCGTGTGCTGGGTGTTCTACACGGTGATGACGAACGCCGACAACGAGCGCCCACAAACGACGGGAGGTGCGTGATGCATACCATTCCCGGCCGCCGCATCATTATGGTCTTGTTCCTGACGTTCCTGCTGTTGCCGATCTACTGGCTCGTCAACATGAGCTTCAAGACCAACACGGAAATCGTCACGACGATGACGTTGTGGCCGAATAATCCAACGCTGGCTCATTACAAGCGCATCTTTACCGATTCGAGCTGGTATTCCGGATACATCAATTCGCTGCAGTACGTTGTCATCAACACCGTTATCTCGATTTCCTTCGCGCTGCCCGCAGCGTACGCGTTCTCGCGCTATCGGTTCCTCGGCGACAAGCACCTGTTTTTCTGGCTGCTGTCGAACCGCATGGCGCCGCCGGCGGTGTTCGCGCTTCCGTTCTTCAATCTGTATTCGGCGATCAACCTGTTCGATACGCCGTGGGCGGTCGCGCTCGCGCATTGCCTGTTCAATGTGCCGCTGGCGGTGTGGATTCTCGAAGGCTTCGTGTCCGGCGTGCCGAAGGAGATCGACGAGACCGCGTTCCTCGACGGCTATTCGTTCCCGCGCTTCTTCGTGAAGATCCTGATGCCGCTGATTGCGAGCGGCATCGGCGTCGCGGCGTTTTTCTGCTTCATGTTCTCATGGGTGGAACTGCTGTTGGCGCGGACGCTAACGTCGGTCAACGCCAAACCGATCGCAGCGACGATGACGCGCACGGTTTCGGCGTCCGGAATGGATTGGGGCCTGCTGGCCGCGGCCGGTGTCCTGACCATTATTCCCGGCGCGCTGGTGATCTGGTTTGTCCGCAACTACATCGCGCGCGGCTTCGCGCTCGGACGGGTGTAACCATGGAACACATCGCATGGATGGCCTGGACGGTGCCCACGGCGATCTTCTTCTGCCTGCTGGGTGGAACGCTCGCGACCATGACCTGGCTCGCGCTGCGTTACCCGGAAGCAGAGCGCGTCGGAGTTTTACGTATTCCCACCACCCGCGGCGATCGCCTGTTCATTTCGCTGATCGCGGCTGCGGTCATTCATCTGTTGTGGATTGCATTTGCGGGCACCAACCCGATTGCAACGCTCCCGATAGGAGAGGGAGTCGAAGTATCGAGTTTGTGGATCGCCACCGTCATTTCGCTCGTCTCGGCTGTTGTCATATTTCGCAACGTCTAGCCAGTGATCCGGTTCTGACATTCGTGTGAGATCTTTTGCAGGCACTTTTACGAATGTCAGAACCAAAGGATCACTGGAATCATAGTTTACTGGCGTCCTTTCGAATCCGGCATTCGCACCGAAGTTGCTGCAGAATGAAGCGAATGCCGGATTCGGGACACCAGTGAAAAAGAGGCAGATCCGGGATCAACCCGGACCTGGAGTTGTGTTCAACGGAGGAAATCATGCGACCAGCTACAAAGAGAAATCGTCTTCTGACGATGGCAAGTGCAGTGGCATTGATGGCGGCATCGGCGGTGGTCAGCGGACCTGCTTTCGCCGATGAAGCGGCGGCAAAGAAGTGGATCGATGCCGAGTTCCAGCCTTCGACCCTGTCGAAGGACGACCAGATGAAAGAGATGCAGTGGTTCATCAAGGCTGCTGAACCCTTCAAGGGCATGGAGATCAACGTCGTGTCGGAAACGATCACGACGCATGAGTATGAGGCCGGAACACTGGCCAAGGCCTTCTCCGAGATTACCGGCATCAAGCTCAAGCACGACCTCATCCAGGAAGGCGACGTGGTCGAAAAGATCCAGACCCAGATGCAGTCGGGCAAAAACGTCTATGACGGCTGGATCAACGACAGCGACCTGATCGGAACGCATTTCCGCTATGGGCAGGCCATCGCGCTGTCGGATTACATGGCGGGCGAAGGCAAGGACGTGACGTCGCCGACCCTGGATATCAATGACTTTATCGGACGCTCGTTCACGACCGCGCCCGACAAGAAGCTGTATCAGCTGCCTGACCAGCAGTTCGCGAACCTGTACTGGTTCCGGTACGACTGGTTCACCAATCCGGACTACAAGGCGAAGTTCAAGGCCAAATATGGCTACGAACTCGGCGTGCCGGTGAACTGGTCCGCCTATGAAGACATCGCGGACTTCTTCACCAACGACATCAAGGAAATCAACGGCGTCAAGGTCTATGGTCACATGGACTACGGCAAGAAGGATCCGTCGCTCGGCTGGCGGTTCACCGACGCCTGGCTTTCGATGGCGGGCAACGGCGACAGGGGCATTCCGAACGGCCTTCCTGTCGACGAGTGGGGCATCCGCATGGAAGGCTGCCGTCCGGTCGGCTCATCGGTTGAACGCGGCGGTGACACCAACGGACCTGCGTCGGTCTATTCGATCGTGAAATATCTCGACTGGCTGAAGAAGTATGCCCCGCCGCAGGCGCAAGGCATGACTTTCTCCGAGTCGGGCCCGGTGCCGGCGCAGGGCGCTATCGCCCAGCAGATGTTCTGGTACACGGCGTTCACTGCGGACATGGTCAAGCCCGGCCTGCCGGTGATGAACGCGGACGGTACGCCGAAGTGGCGTATGGCTCCTTCGCCGAAGGGTGCCTACTGGAAGGAAGGCATGAAGCTCGGGTATCAGGACGTGGGCTCGGGTACGCTGCTCAAGTCGACGCCGCCGGATCGCCGCAAGGCAGCCTGGCTCTATCTGCAGTTCATCACTTCGAAGTCGGTGTCGCTGAAGAAGAGCCACGTCGGTCTCACCTTCATTCGTGAATCCGACATCTGGGACAAGTCGTTCACCGAACGGGCGCCGAAGCTCGGCGGTCTGATCGAATTCTACCGCTCGCCTGCGCGCGTGCAGTGGTCTCCGACCGGAAACAACATCCCGGATTATCCGAAGCTGGCCCAGCTCTGGTGGCAGAACATCGGCGATGCCTCGTCCGGTGCGAAGACCGCGCAGGCTGCGATGGATTCGCTGGCTGCGGCCCAGGACTCGGTGCTTGAACGCCTCGAGAAATCGGGCGTGCAGGGCGCCTGCGGCCCGAAGCTCAACAAGAAAGAAACGGCCGAGTTCTGGTTCGCGAAGTCTGAGAAGGACGGCAACGTCGCGCCTCAGCGCAAACTGGCGAACGAAAAGCCAAAGGGCGAAACCGTCGACTACGACACGCTGATCAAGTCGTGGCCGGCATCGCCGCCGAAGCGCGCCGAGGCGAAATAAGCGGCATCGAACAGATCAATATGACAAAGGCCGGGAGCGATCCCGGCCTTCTTCTTTTGATGCAGCGCACTCTGTCGGGTGTTGTTGACAGGCCGTCGCTGTTTGGCTGTACTTCACGCACTGATGACTCCAAGATTTTCTGAATTCAGGAGCAAGGAGATCCAGCGGGCGGCACAGGGCCACAACGAGGCTGCGCATTTTCAAGGCAGCCGTTGGCTGTTGCCGAAACTGTTCAAGCAAAAACGCATAGCTAATCGACACAAGATATGAGCGAGGCGATCGGTAGGATCGCGACGTGACCAAGGCGATCGTTAGAATCGCGGCACGTTGGGGGAGGGATACCTGGAATGCTGGACTTCGTTCAGCAGTTGGTGAGCGGTATTGCGCTCGGCTGTGTTTATGGCCTGATCGCACTTGGCTTTGTCCTTGTTTACAAAGCCACCGAGGTCGTCAACTTCGCGCAAGGCGATCTGATGATGCTGGGCGGGTTCTTCGCCTTCACCTTCATCAGTCTGCTTGGCTTCAACTACTGGCTTGGATTTGTCGCGGCGGTCGGCGCCATGGCGCTGTTCGGCATGCTGGCCGAACGCCTCGTGGTGCGGCCGATCCTCGGCTATCCGCAGTTTTCCATCATCATGGCGACCATCGGGCTCGGCTTTTTCCTGCGCTCGGTCGCCGGAATGGTCTGGGGCACCGACGATCTCAAGATCGAAACGCCGTTCAGCCAGGGTGTGCTGCGGCTGGGGAGCCTGGTGCTGGCCTATGACAAGCTCTCGGTAATTGCCGCGACGATCATCCTCTGCGGCGTCCTGTATCTGTTTTTCAACAAGACCACGCTCGGCACCGCGATGCGTGCCAGTTCCGAGAACATGCTCGCGGCCTACTACATGGGCATTCCCGTCAAGCGCGTGGTGTCGATCGTCTGGGCGATCAGTGCCGCCGTCGCGACCTGCGCCGGCGTCCTGCTGGCGCCGATCACCTTCGTCCACTCCAACGTCGGCCTTGTGCTGGGACTGAAGGCATTCCCCGCGGCTGTGCTGGGTGGATTCGGGTCGATCCCGGGGGCTGTGGTCGGCGGAATCCTGATCGGCGTGATCGAAAGCATGGCCGGCTTTTATCTGCCTCAGGGATGGAAGGATGTCGCGCCCTACATCGTGCTGCTCGCGGTGCTGCTGCTGAAACCCGAAGGCATCTTCGGGCTTCACACGCGCAAGAAAGTCTGAGGGGCGCCGATGCGGTTTCTTTTCAAGACAGATTATAACGACGACATCCGGCTGATCCCGCATAGCGGATACATCTGGTCCTACGGCGCGCTGCTGGTGCTGCTGGTGATCGCGCCGTTCGTTCTGAGCAGCTATCTCGTCAGCCAGCTTGTCTTCGTCTGCATCTATGCCATCGTCGGCGTCGGGCTGATGATCCTGACAGGATTCACCGGGCAGGCCTCGCTGGGACACGCGGCGTTCCTTGCCATCGGTGCCTATACCGCCGCCTATCTTCAGCAGATGGGCGTACCCTTCATCGTCTACTTTCTGGCAGCGGGCGTGCTGACCGGATTGATCGGCGCGATGGTTGGATTTCCGGCGTTGCGGTTGCAGGGCATCTATCTTGTCATCGCCACCATCTCGTTCGCGCTGATCGTCGAAGAGATTCTGGCGCGCTGGGAGAGCGTCACGCACGGCAACGACGGCATGCGCGTCCGTGCGATCCAGATGCTCGGCGGCAGCATCACGCGCGACAGCCCGACCTTCTATTATATGTGCCTCGGTCTCTTGATCCTGGTCATTGTCGGCACGCTCAACCTGATGCGCTCGCCGACCGGGCGCGCGTTCGTCGCCATCCGTGACAGCGAGACGGCGGCCAAGAGCATGGGCATCAACGTCGCGCGCTACAAGGTGAAGTCGTTCGCCCTCAGCGCGGCGATCACCGGCCTCGCGGGCGTACTCTTTGCCCACAAGATGTCCTTCATCAGCCCGGAGATGTTCACACTCCAGCTATCCATCGAATTTATCATGGTGATCATCATCGGCGGCGTGATCAGCCTGCACGGCGCGGTACTCGGCGCGATCTTCATCGTCATGGTCGATCCGTTCCTGACCTTCCTGAAAGATGACATTCCGGGTGTAGTTGCGGGTCTTGCCGCCACGTTCGGCGCCGGCGTCGAGCAGGTGGCCAGCATCAAGAACAACGTCGCGGCGATCGCCTCGGCCAACGGCCTTAAGGGCGCGATCTACGGCCTGATCATCATGCTGTTCATCCTGTTCGAGCCCTACGGCATCTATGGCCGCTGGCTGAAGATCAAGCTCTTCTTCCAGCTCTTTCCGCTCTACAAGCGCGCGACCTTCAAGCGGCAGAAGATCTACGTCAAATCGGAGCGGAACCGATGAGCTGTTTCCGCGCCGAAAATCTCTCGCTTCATTTTGGCGGGCTGAAAGCGGTGGATTCCGTCAGCTTCGCGGTGGAGAAGGGTGAAATCCTTTCGATCATCGGTCCCAACGGGGCCGGCAAAAGCTCGATCTTCAACCTGATCTCGCGCCTCTATGAGCCGACTTCTGGCCGTCTCTATTTCGAGGATCAGGACATTACCGAGGAGCCCGCTTACGGTATCGCCAAGCTGGGCATCGCGCGCACCTTCCAGAACATCGAACTGTTCGAAAATGCCACCGTTCTCAGCAACCTTCTGGTCGGGCGGCACCGGCACTCCACCACCACCCTCTGGCAGGAGTTGCTATTCCTGCCGAACGTCCGCCGCGACGAAAAAGCGCATCGCCGCCGCGTCGAGCAGGTCATTGATTTCCTTGACCTTGCCGCCCATCGGGACAAGCTCATCTCCGGATTGCCCTATGGCGTACGCAAGGTGATCGAGCTGGCCCGCGCACTGTGCACGGAGCCGAAGCTGATCCTGCTCGACGAACCCTCGTCGGGCCTGAATGTGGAGGAGACCGACGACATGTCGTTCTGGATCCGCGACATGAAGACCGAGCTTGGCATCACCGTGTTGATGGTCGAGCACGACATGACACTGGTCAACCGCGTCTCCGACCGGGTGATCGCGCTGAACTACGGCAAAGTGCTGGCCATGGGCACGCCGGCCGAAGTGCAGGCGCATCCCGATGTCGTCGCAGCCTATCTCGGCACATGAGGACGATGTCATGAGCAGTCCCGACATCATTCTCAAGCTGAGCAACATCGAAAGTTTTTACGGGCCGATCATGGCGATCCGCGGCATCAGCCTCGAGGTGCCGCGCGGCAAGATCGTCACGTTGCTGGGCGCCAACGGCGCGGGCAAGACCACCGTGCTCAAGACGATTTCCGGCATTCTCGATCCGCAGAAAGGCTCCATCGAATTCAAGGGGCAGCCGATTCAGCGCATGGAGGCCGACAAGATCGTGCGGCTAGGCCTCAGTCATGTGCCCGAAGGCCGCGAGGTGTTCCCGTTCCTCAGCGTGCGTGAAAACCTGATGATGGGAGCATATCCGCGCAAGGATCACGACGGTGTCGCCGCCGATCTGGAGCGCGTCTACGGCTATTTTCCGCGCCTGCGCGAGCGCATCAACCAGCCTGCGGGGCAGCTTTCCGGCGGCGAACAGCAGATGCTGGCGATCGGCCGCGCGCTGATGAACCGCCCGGCACTGCTGCTGCTGGACGAGCCGTCACTCGGGCTGTCGCCTATTCTGGTGAAGGAAATTTTCACCATCATCAAGCGCGTCAACGCGGAGCAGGGCATGTCGATCCTGCTGGTCGAGCAGAACGCGAAGGTGGCGCTGGAGACCGCGGATTACGGATACGTGCTGGAAATCGGCCGTGTGGTGATGAACGACACCTGCGAGCGCCTGATGATGTCGCAGGATATTCAGGAGTTCTACCTCGGCGCCAAGGAAGACGGCGCGCGGGGCGAGCGGCGCTGGAAGAAGAAAAAGACCTGGCGGTAAGTAGCCGGCGATAAAAACAAGAACCTGGCGATAAGCCGGGCAACACAAGCAGGAGAAAAAGACCGGCGTTTCAAGCCGCGCGAGAGGAACGACATGAGGCCGCGTAGCCGCTGCGCGGATACGGCGGAAAGGGAGCGAGAAATGGCGAGACCCGCAGTGATCACCGTCGCGGACACGATCGCGAAGAGCTTTCTGCTCGCGGTTGAAACGCGCGGCGACAAGGCAGCGATCCGGGAAAAGCATCTCGGCGTCTGGCAGTCGACAAGCTGGCGTGAATGGCTCCAGACCGCAAGAGAGATCGCTTATGCGCTTCATGCGGTCAGCTTTAAGCCGGGCGACGTCGCTTCCATTGTCTCGAATGCGACGCCGCAATGGGTGTTCGCCGATATGGGCGTGCTCTGCGCGGGCGGCGTCTCGTCGGGCATCTACCCGACGGACTCGGCGACCCAGGTCGAATATCTCATCAATGACTCGCGGACGCGGGTGATCTTCGCTGAGGACGACGAGCAGCTCGACAAGGTGCTGTCGTGCCGCGCCCGCTGCCCGACGCTTGAGAAGATCGTCGTATTCGACATGGAGGGCCTCAGCGGCTTCAGCGATCCGATGGTGATGTCGCTTGACGAATTCATGGCGCTCGGGCGCAACCACATGAACGGCCGCGACGCGCTGTGGGACGAGATGATCGCCAGCCGCGGCACGAACGATCTGGCCATTCTCGTCTACACCTCGGGAACCACCGGGCCTCCGAAGGGCGCGATGCATTCCAATCGCAGCGTCACCCATCAGATGCGCTACGCCGATTACCTTCTGGTGCCGACGGATCATGAGGAGCGGCTGGTGTTCCTGCCGCTGTGCCATGTCGCCGAGCGGATCGGCGGCTACTATCTGTCCATCGCCGTTGGCTCCATAATGAATTTCGCGGAAAGTCCGGAAACCGTGCCGGACAATCTGCGCGAGGTGCAGCCGACCGCGTTTCTGGCGGTGCCGCGGATCTGGGAGAAATTCTACTCTGCCATCACGATTGCCCTGAAGGATGCAACGCCGCTCCAGCAGTGGATGTATCGCCAAGCGCTCGGCGTTGGCCAGCGTCTGACTGAGTACAGACTTGAGGGGGAAACGCCGCCGCTGTCGTTGCGGCTCGCGGGCAAGGCGGCCTACTGGCTGGTGTTCCGCAACATCCGCCGCATGCTCGGACTCGATCGCGTCCGCATCGCGTTCACGGGCGCCGCGCCGATCTCGCCCGATCTGATCCGCTGGTATCTCGCCATCGGCCTCGACATGCGCGAGGTCTATGGCCAGACCGAGAATTGTGGCGTGGCGACGCTGATGCCGAATGACCGCATCAAGCTCGGCTCGGTCGGAAAGGCGGCGCCTTGGGGCGAAGTCATGATCTGCCCGAAGGGGGAGATCCTCGTCAAAGGCGATTACCTGTTCATGGGCTATCTGAACCAGCCCGAAAAGACCGCCGAGACCATCGACGCCAAGGGCTGGCTGCACACCGGCGACGTCGGCACCATCGACAACGAAGGCTTCGTCAAGATCACCGACCGGATGAAGGACATCATCATCACGTCCGGCGGCAAGAACATCACGCCATCGGAAATCGAGAACCAGCTCAAGTTCTCGCCCTATATTTCGGACGCGGTGGTGATCGGCGACAAGCGGCCGTTCCTGACATGCCTGGTGATGATCGATCACGAGAACGTCGAGAAGTTCGCGCAGGACTACAACATTCCCTTCACGAACTATGCGAGCCTGTGCCGCGCGGCTGAAATCCAGGATCTCATCAAGCGCGAGATCGAGGTCGTTAACCAGAACTTCGCCCGCGTGGAAACCATCAAGAAATTCCACCTGATCGAGCGGCAACTGACGCCCGAAGACGAGGAATTGACACCGACCATGAAGCTGAAGCGGAGCTTCGTGAACAAATCCTACGCAGCCGAGATCGATGCAATGTACCGGGCGGGCGCCATGGCGTAAGCTCCCGGCGATATTGCGTCACAAGAAGCGCATTCCGCGGCCCGCAAAGGCCGCTCAGCGGCGAAGGTAACAAGGCCCGGCCTTCGCTGAATATGGGCCAACAGAGAGGAGACCGTTATGTCGAAATCGTTCAAGGCGTTTGGCCTTGCGGTGGGTGCGTTCGCGCTGACCCAGTCGCCGGCCTTCGCGCAGACCAAGGTGACCAACGAGGGCATCTCGCCGGCCGAGATCGTCATCGGCTCGCATCAGGATCTTTCGGGCCCCATCAAGGTCTGGGGCGTGCCGGTGTCCAACGGCATGAAGATGGCGGCCGATGAGATCAATGCCGCCGGCGGCATCAACGGGCGCAAGATCAAGCTGATCATCGAAGACAGCGGTTACGATCCGAAGCGCTCGGTGCTGGCCTCCCAGAAGCTGATCGAGAAGGACAAGATCTTCGCCATGGTCGGCCCGATGGGCTCGCCGACGGTGCTTGCCGCGCAGGACATCCTGTTCGACGCGGGCGTGCTGCAGCTCTTCCCGCTGACGGCGGCGGAGTTCACCTTCAAGTTCGATCCGGCGAAGCCGCAGGAGAGATTGAAGTTCAACAACATCCTGCCCTATGTCGAAAGCACGCGGGCGGCGGTGAAATACATGATCGAGACCAAGAAGTTCACCAAGCCCTGCATCATGCATCAGGACGACGAGTACGGCAAAAGTGTGCTCGATGGCTTCACCCAGCAGGCCACTGCGATGAAGCTGACGCCGGCCTCGGTCACGAGCTACAAGCGTGGCGCATCCGATTTCAGCGCGCAGGTCGCCAAGATGAAATCCGACGGCTGCGATCTTGTTGTGCTCGGAACGGTGATCCGCGAAACTATCGGCGCGATGGGCGAAGCCAAGAAGCTCGGCTGGGATGTGACGTTCCTCGGCGCGACGCCCACCAACGTGCTCGAAGTGCCCGCGCTCGGCAAGGATATGGTTGAAGGGCTCTATGCGGCGTCCGGGTTCGAAATTCCCTATGAGGACACCGCAAAGGGCAAGGTGAAGGACTGGCTTGTGAACTACAAAAAGGCGTTTGGTTCCGACGCCAATACGCAGGCGATCATCGGTTACAACGCGATGATGACCTTCGCCTACTACGCCAACAAGGCAGGCAAGGATCTGACCGGCGCCAAGATGCTGGCTTCGCTCGAGTCCGGTGACGTGTTCCAGGATATATTTAGTTCGCCGCCGACCAAATTCTCGAAAACGAACCACCTTGCCACCACGGTGACGCAGGTTCAGCAGGTCAAGAGCGGCCGCTGGGTTCTGGTGAAGGATGGCCTGATGTTCTGAGCGTTTCGTTCTGAGCGACATCGCGTGTGCGGGTTGCCCGCGCACGCGATTTTCTTTACGGTCCGGCTCCCAACCGAGAGCCGACATTCCATATGAGCATTGAAAGTCCGGTCAAGGCCAGCATCGCGCGCTGGTTTCCTGGAGCCACGGGTATCGATCGCCTGGCTCAGTTGTCCGGTGGCGCCAGCCAGGAAACCTGGTCGTTCGACGTCCTGCATCCATCCGGAAACATCGCCGTCATTCTGCGCCGCGCTCCGTCAGGCTATGGCGCTGCGCCGGGCCGTGCCGCTGGCCTCGAGGCCGAAGCGGTTCTGATGCAGCAGGCGTATGAAGCGGGGATACCGTCGCCGCGTGTGCGTTATGTTTTGCGCGCAGAAGACCAGCTTGGCAGCGGCTTCATCATGGACCGCGTCGACGGCGAGACCATCCCGCGCAAGATTCTGCGCGATGCTCAGTTCGCGCAGGCGCGCAATGTGCTGGCCAGCCAGCTCGGCAAGGTGATGGCCGAGATTCATGCACTTGACAAATCCCGGCTTCCAAAACTGCGGCTGATGACGGTCGCAGGCGAGATCGACGATCTCACAACAGAATACAAATCATTCGACTGGCCGCGTCCGGTGTTCGATCTGGCCCTGCGGTGGCTGCGCGACAACGCGCCCGCGCCGTCGGATGCCGTGATGCTGGTTCACGGCGATTTCCGCCACGGCAATCTCATTATCGGCCCCGAAGGTGTCCGCGCGGTGCTCGACTGGGAACTGGCGCATCTCGGTGACCCGATGGAAGATCTCGGCTGGATTTGCGTGAACTCGTGGCGGTTCGGCGAGATCGACAAGCCGGTCGGCGGTCTCGGCACGCGCGAGGATCTGTTCGCCGCGTATGAGGCGGCGTCAGGCCGCCCGGTGAATGTGCGGCGCGTCATGTTCTGGGAAACGCTCGGCACCTTGCGGTGGGGCATCATGTGTTGCGGCATGATGCAGCGGTTTCGCGCCGGTCCGGATCATTCGATGGAACGCGCCATGATCGGCCGCCGCGCCTCGGAAACCGAAATCGATCTGTTGCGGCTGCTGGCGCCGCGCGCATGATGCCGAAAAGTGCGAAGCGGTTTTCGGATAACATCATGCGCAATGGAGCATGACGCCGATGACAAAGGACATGTGAAATGCAGGATCAACCGACGCCGGTCGAACTGATCAACGCGGTCGCGGAGTTTCTTCGCGCAGATGTCGCGCCGCAATTGTCCGGCCACGCCGCATTCAAGCTGCGCGTGGGGCTCAACGCGCTCGATCTGGTCGTGCGACAGCTTACGCATGAAGCATCCGGCGATGCCGCCGAGGCCGAGCGGCTATCAAAGCTGCTCGGCGCGTCGGGCTCGCTGGAAGACCTCAACCGGCTGCTGTCAGCGCGTATCGCGAGCGGCGAGATGGGCTTCCAGACGCCGGGACTTACCGAACACGTCTGGCAGACCACGATGGACAAGCTGGCCATCGACCAGCCGAACTATGCGTCCTATCGCCGCGAGCGCGATACTTAGCTATCTGCCCTTCCACTGCGGCGGGCGTTTTTCCGCGAACGCCTTGGGACCTTCGATGTAATCCTCGGACGCGGCCAGCGCCTTGACGGCCGGATAGTCGAACTGTTCCGCCAGCGCCTGCTCCAGCGACACGCCGAGGCCGCGATGCATGGCCTGCTTCGAGGCGCGGATCGACATCGGGCCGTTCTGCAAAATGAGATTCGCCCAGCGCTCCGCACCCGCCAAAGCTTCGCCCTTCGGCACGACTTCGTTGACAAAGCCAAGTTCAAGTCCCTCGCGCGCGGGAACGTGGCGTCCGGTGAGGATCATGCCCATGGCGCGCTTGAGGCCGATCAGGCGCGGAAGGCGGTGCAACCCGCCGGCGAGCGCGGCGAGGCCGACACGCGGTTCCGGCAGTGCGAAGGTGGCGTTTTCTGCTGCGATGATGAGGTCGCACGCCAGCGCAATTTCGAAACCGCCGCCCATGGCGACGCCGTTGACGGCGGCGATGATCGGCTTGTCGCAATCGAAGCGGTGGGTCAGTCCGGCGAAGCCGCTGGTATCCCAGCCGCGCTGGCCGCCCTGGGCCTGCCATTTCAGGTCGTTGCCAGCGGAAAACGCCCGGTCACCTGCGCCCGTCACGATCGCGATCCATTGATCCGGATCCTTGTTGAACTCGTCGAAAACGCGATGCATTTCAAAGTGCATCGGGGAATGCACGGCGTTCATCACGTCGGGACGATTGAGTGTGACGATGGTGAGCGGACCTTTGCGGTCCACCTTGGCGAATTCATAGGCCATGAGCGATTTCCTTACGCTGCGTTGCAACACTTGAGCGATGTTGTCGTGCCTTAATTAGACAGCAAAGAAGCCGCTTCACAAATTAATTAAGCGCTTGACTAACGCCCTCAGCCTTATCTTAATTCCCACCCATCGTCGGCTCTCGCGAGCACCGTGGCGAAAACAAAAAACCAAGTCCGGGGATGCTGGGAGTCGCGCGTTGGATTTTTCGCTGCCTGACGATTTGACCGCCTATTTGTCCGAGCTCGATCGTTTCATCGATCAGAAAATCAAGCCGCTCGAGCAGCGCGACGACAACATCCGTTTCTTCGATCATCGCCGCGAGTGGGCGCGGACGGATTTCGACAAGGGCGGCCTTCCTCGCCACGAATGGGAAGACCTGCTGCGTCAGGCGAAAAATCTTGCCGATGAAGCCGGGCATCTGCGGTTTGCTATTCCTTCGCGCTACGGCGGCAAGGACGGTTCGAATCTCTGGATGGCGGTGATCCGCGAGCATTTCGCCGCCAAGGGTCTTGGCCTGCACAACGATTTGCAGAACGAACATTCGATCGTCGGGAACTTTCCGCTCGTTACCATGCTGGATCGCTATGGCCGCGACGACCAGAAGGCGATGATCGAAGGTTCCCTTACCGGAAAATACCGCATTACTTTCGGTCTCACCGAACCCGACCATGGGTCAGACGCCACCCACATGGAAACGCGCGCTGTTCAGGCCACGCGTGATGGCGTCAGCGGGTGGGTCATCAACGGCGAGAAGATGTGGACGACCGGCATGCATGTCGCCACCCACTGCGCGACGTTCGTGCGGACATCGGGCAACGACGGCGATGCGCGGGGCATCACATGTTTTCTCGTGCCGGCAAACGCCAAGGGCGTGAAGGTCGAGGAATATCTGTGGACCTTCAACATGCCGACCGATCATCCACGTGTCAGCTTCACGGATGTGTTCGTGCCGGACGATGCGCTGTTCGGCGAGGTCGGGCGCGGGCTGTCGCTGGCGCAATGCTTCGTGCATGAGAACCGGATTCGTCAGGCTGCCAGTTCGCTTGGGGCGGCCGTCTATTGCATCAACGAGAGCGTGCATTACGCGCGCGAGCGCAAGCCGTTCGGTCACGCGCTGGCCGAGAACCAGGCGATCCAGTGGCCGCTGGTGGAACTTGCGACCCAGGCCGAGATGCTGCGGCTCCTGATCCGCAAGACGGCGTGGGAAATGGACCGCATGACCCAGCCTGAGGTCGAGCAGCGGCTCTCCGACAAGGTGTCGATGTGCAATTTCTGGGCGAATCGGCTGTGCTGCGAAGCGGCGGACCGCGCGATGCAGGTGCACGGCGGCATGGGCTACTCGCGGCACAAGCCGTTCGAGCACATCTACCGCCATCACCGGCGCTATCGCATCACCGAGGGCAGCGAGGAAATCCAGAAGCGCAAGGTCGCTGGATTCCTGTTCGGCTACATGGGTGCGGGAAAATTAGAGACGACGGAGAAGAGCCGCTAATTCAGGTTTCACAAGAGGCGAACAATCGTCCGTGGAAAAAATGTTTCTGGAGGAAACGATGCGCAGGTGTACGTCTGGCCGGTCCGACCGGTTCATGCTGATCAGTTCGGAGCGGGTGTTTTACGCCGGGCTGCACGGCAAGCCATCAGTGCGCACGCTCGGCGCGCTCGCGGTCTGTGTGCCCTTGCATGGGACAGCGCGTCTCGAAATCGAGGGACAGCCGCCGCGCGTTAGCGAAATCCTCGCCGTTCCCGCCTACCTGCCGCACAAGATCACGTCGGAGTCCCGCGAAATTCTCGGACTTCTGATCGAGCCCGAGTCGGTCTGCGATGAAGATCTCGCGGAGATCCTTCGCCAATGCGACGATCCGGCGGCGGCGAGCCATCTCGCGGCCCGGTTTCGCGAGATCTATGCGACCATGGCGCTGAGCGGCACGAGCGGTTTCACGTCGGCCGATTTCGACCAGATATTTCTCCAGCGCCGCCTGAAGCAGCGGGAACTGGATACGCGCATATCGACCGTCGTGTCGCGTTTTCAGGCCAAGCCGTCGAGCAGTATTTCGGGTGACGATTGCGCCAGCGGCGTCAAGCTGTCGCTGTCGCGCTTCCTGCATCTGTTCAAGGACGAGACCAGCATGAACTTCAAGACTTTCCGCGCCTGGAAGCGCGCGCGGAATATCCTGCATCACGTCAATGTCGAGCGAAATCTCGCGCATTTCGCGCTCGATGCCGGCTATCCGGACTCGACGCATTTCAGCCACTCGCTGCGCCGTATTTACGGGCTGCAGCCGAGTGCGCTGTTTTCCGGCTCGCGGCGCCTGCAGATCATCAACGGCAGGGATGTTGCGAGCGACGCAACGGGAATGCGGGCTTAAGTAGCAGCAGGGACTCTTGGCGCGACGCCTTGTTCGGCGCCGGCTTTGTCCTGCGCCGCGATCGCCTTGCGGAATCCCTCGCGCTGCTTGAGCCGCTCCCAATAGGCTGCGACAGCCGGCGTGAACTGTGCGGACAGTCCGTTGGACTGCGCGAACATCAGCGCATAGCCGACTGAGATGTCCGCTGCGGTGAAGCGGCCCGCGCAAACCGTCTCCGATTCGGACACCGCGGTTTCGAGCGAGCGCAGCCGCGCCAGAAACCAGCGCGCGTAGTCGGTGGCGGCCTGCGGATTTCTGCGTTCCTCCGGCTCAAGCTGCGCATAGCGGAAATAGATGGTCTGCGGGAACGTCAGCGTCGCTTCGCCGAAGAACAGCCAGTTCAGATATGCGCCATAGGCGGGTTCATCGACAGTGACGTTGAGGGGCGTGGGGCCGTATTTTGTCACGAGATAATGGCAGATCGCGGAGGACTCGGTCATCCGGGTCTCGCCGTCGATCAGCAGCGGAATCGTGCCGAGCGGGTTCAACTCAAGATACTCACGCTTCAGGAAACGCGGCGGGAACGGCAGCATTTTCAGGTCGTAGGGAATACCGACTTCTTCCAGCGTCCAGAGCGGACGGAAGGAGCGCGCGCTGGCGCAGTGAAATAGCGTGAGCATATTGAACTCGTCCTTGCTTCTCGATGTTATACAGCGCGGATCGTTGATTGACGCAAGCGCTTACTGCTCCGGCAAGGTACCCATGTATTTACACAGCACGCTGAGCATCACTTCGTCCGCGCCGCCGCCGATCGAGGTCAGCCGCCGGTCACGGTAGGCACGGCTGACGCGGGTCTCGTTCATGAAGCCCATGCCGCCCCAGTATTGCAGGCAGGCGTCGGGAATCTCTCGCCCGAGGCGACCGGCCTTCAGTTTTCCCATGGTCGCCAGCGGGGTCACGTCGTTGCCGTTGATGTATTCCTCGCAGGCGCGATAGAGCAGGGAACGCAGCAGTTCGACTTCCGTTTTCAGTTCGGCGAGGCGGAAGTGGATCACCTGATTATCGAGCAGCGGTTTTCCGAACGCCTTGCGGGCGCGGGTATATTCGATGGTTTCGTCGATGGTCTTTTCGTGAGACTTCAGGCATGCGGCCACCGCCCACAGCCGCTCCTCCTGAAATTGCAGCATCTGGTAGGTGAAGCCCTTGCCTTCCTCGCCGATGCGGTTGCGCTTGGGCACGCGCACGTCGGTGAACTTGATTTCAGCCGTGTCCGAGCAATGCATGCCGAGTTTGTCCAGCTTGCGCAGAATCTCGACGCCCTTGGTCTTCATCGGCAGGCAGATCAGTGATTTGTTGCGGTGAACCGGCCCTTCGCCAGTGTTGGCCAGGAGGCACATCCAGTCAGCCTGCGTGCCGTTGGTGATCCACATCTTGCCGCCGTTGATGACGTAGTCGTCGCCGTCGGAGCGGGCCGTGGTCTTGATTGAGGCCACGTCCGATCCGGCGCCCGGTTCGGAGACACCGATGCAGGCGACGTAATCGCCTGCGATAGACGGCGCGAGAAACTCGCGCTTCATCTCGTCCGACCCGAACCGCGCCAGCGCCGGCGTCGCCATGTCGGTCTGCACGCCGATCGACATGCCGACGCCGCCGGCATTGATGGCGCCGAGTTCCTCCGCCATCACCATGCCGTAGCTGTAGTCGAGACCGGCGCCGCCGTATTCCACGGGCTTGCACAGGCCGAGCAGGCCGAGGTCGCCCATCTTCTTGAACACCTGATGCGCCGGATAGATCTCGTCGCGCTCCCATTCATCGACAAACGGGTTGATCTCGTTCTTGATGAACTGCTGCATGGTGCGGCGGATGGCGTCGTGCTCTTGCGTAAACTGCATTGCGTTTCCTGATGTTTTTTTATGTTTCTCAGAGACCCATCTGGCGGCTCGCCAGATCTTTCATGATTTCCTCGGTGCCGCCGCCGATGGCGTTGACCTTCGCCTCGCGGTAGATGCGCTCGACCTTCGGCCCGCGCATGAAGCCCGCGCCGCCG
Organism: Afipia massiliensis; assembly: GCF_014203115.1. GTDB lineage: Bacteria > Pseudomonadota > Alphaproteobacteria > Rhizobiales > Xanthobacteraceae > Afipia > Afipia massiliensis. The sequence goes on from NZ_JACHIJ010000006.1 coordinate 91,697, forward strand.
AAAATCTGCACGGCTTCGGACGCACAGAAGGCCATGGTCTGCGTCGCCTGGTTTTTGCACATGCAGACTTCGGCGACGGGATTGTCGCCTTGCTCCAGCCGCCAGATCAGCATTTCCAGCATCGCCTGTGTTGCCGCCACGCGCTGCGCCATGTCCACGATCTTGTGGCGGATCACCTGATGATCGGCGAGGCGCTTGCCGAAGGTCTTGCGTTCGCGGGCATAGGCGATGGCTTCCTCGACGCAGACCCGCGCGAAGCCGGTACAACCGGCCGCAAGGCCAAGCCGCTCGCTGTTGAAGTTCTTCATGATCAGCTTGAAGCCCGCGTTCTCGGTGCCGATCAGGTTGCCCGCAGGCACGCGGCAGTCGTCGAAATAGAGCGTCGCGGTATCGGAGGCCCACCAGCCCATTTTCTTGAGCGGAGTGCGTGAGAAGCCCGGCGTATCGCGTTCGATCAAAAGGAGGCTGACGCCGCTGGCGCCGTCGCCGCCGGTGCGCACCGCCACGGTGTAGTAATCCGCGCGCATGCCGGAGGTGATGAAGGTCTTCTCACCCCTGACCACATAGTGGTCGCCGTCGCGCCGCGCGGTGGTGCGCAGATTGGCGACGTCCGATCCGCCGCCGGGTTCGGTGATCGCCAGCGCGGAAATCTTCCGGCCTGCAAGAATGTCCGGCAGCACGCGCGCCTTCAACTCATCCGACCCGCCGTAGACGATGGGTGGCGCGCCGATGGTATGGCTTTTCAGGCTCGCGCTGATGCCGCCTGCGCCGGCGCGGGCCAGCTCCTGCGCTGCGATCATCGACATGAAGCGGTCGCAGGGCACGCCGCCATATTCTTCCGGGAAACCGAGCTGAAGCAGGCCGATGGAGGCTGCTTTCAGGTAGAGCTCGCGCGGAAATTCGCCAGCCTCATCCCATTGCGCTGCAAAAGGCTCGATCTCCGTCGCCACGAAGCGCCGCAACATATCGCGGAACGCCAAATGTTCTGCGTTGAGAAAGGGGCTGACCGGTTCATCGGCGAACCGTTCCGGGGCGTTCATTGCGATCCTCCTTGGCAGGAGATTTATGGCCCGTTTGTGGGGTCAAGACTTGCGTTAAGCCGCCAAGTCTTCTGAAATTGTGCTTCCGGAAATTGTGGCAAGCCCAGCTAGTTTTCACAAGACGCTGGCGGTCCCGTCCTCCTACCGTTCGGAGCAATTCGCGATGAACCTGAGGGCCCAAAATGGATAAAGCCGTCGTCACCTGCGCGCTCAACGGCGTCCTGACCAATCCCAAGCAGCACCATGTCCCGGTGACCCCGGAGGAAATGGCGCGGGAGGCCAAGGCCGCGTTCAACGCGGGCGCGTCGGTGATGCACATGCATCTGCGCCAGCAGGAACCCGACAAGGGGCATATGCCGTCGTGGGACGTGAACCTGTCGAAGGAAGTCCAGCAGGCGATCCGCGAGGCGTGCCCCGGCGTCATCATCAATCACACCACGGGCGTCAGCGGACCGAACTATCAGGGCGCGCTCGATTGTGTGCGCGAGACCAAGCCGGAAATGGCCGCCTGCAATGCCGGTTCGCTGAACTACCTGAAGGTCAAAGCCGATGGCTCCTGGGCCTGGCCGCCGCATGTGTTCGACAACGCGCCGGACAAGATCCAGAAATATCTCGACGTGATGAAGGTGGCGAAGTCGCTCCCGGAATTCGAATGTTTCGACGTCGGCATCGTGCGCAGCGTGGCGATGTACAAACAGAACGGGATGTATTCCGGGCCGCTCGAATACAATTTCGTCATGGGCGTCGCGTCGGGCATGCCCGCCGATCCCGATCTGCTGCCGATTTTGCTCAAGCTGAAACTGCCGGACGCCAACTGGAGCGTCACCGCGATTGGCCGCGAGGAGATCTGGCCGCTGCATCTGCGCTGCGCCGAGCTCGGCGGTCATCTGCGTACTGGCCTCGAAGATACGTTCTATCTCGGGGACGGCACCAAGGTGACCTCGAACGGACAGTTGATCGAAGGCATCGTCGCCTGCGCGCGCAAGGCCGGACGCGAGATTGCCTCGCCTGACGAAGCGCGGAAGATTCTCAAGCTGATGCACTAACGACAGCCGAAACGGACTGAGAGCCGTGGCTGAGGCAGGGAGGTAACGTCATGAGCGATCTGACTGCAACGGGCGGCGTGCCTGGTCCCGGACGTATCGGGCGCGTGGCTGTCGGCGATATCCTGCGTCGTGCCGCCTGCCGATTCCCGAACCGCATCGCGCTGACCGATGGCGCGCGGCAGGTCACGTTCACCGAGATCGAGCACGACGCCAATCGCTTCGCCAACTATCTGGTGGCGCGCGGGCTCAAGCCCGGCGAGAAGATCTCGACCATCTGCAACAACTCGGTCGAATTCGTCAAAGCGTTGTTCGGCATTCACCGCGCGGGGCTGGTCTGGGTGCCGATCAACACCATGCTCGGCCCGGCGGACATGGATTATATCCTCGACCATGCCGGGGTTCGTTTCGCCCTGATCGACGACAACCTTCACGCGCAGCCGGACCGGTGCGCCGCGTTGGAAAAGCGCGGCGTCGATCTGATCGCGATTGACCTCGCCGGCCACGCCCGGGAGCAGGGGCTCGAGAATTTCAACGACCTGATCAAGGGACAGTCCATTATCGAGCCCGAGATCGCGTTCGACGACCGCGATCTGGCGATGATCATCTACACGTCGGGTACGACGTCCCGGCCGAAAGGCGCGATGCACTGCCATCTTGCAGTGGTGATGGCGGCGATGAGCAACGTCATCGAAATGCATCTCGACCGCAACGACGGCATCACCGGCCAGTTTCCGCTATTCCATTGCGCCGCTCATGTCCTGCTGCTGACGTACCTCTCGGTCGGCGGCAAACTCGCCATCATGCGCGGCTTCGATCCGGTGGCCTGCATGGAGGCGATCCAGCGCGACAAGCTGACGGTGTTCATCGGATTGCCGGCGATGTATCAGGCGATCCTCGATCATCCGCGCCGCAAGGAATTCGATCTCACCAGCCTGCGCACCTGCGTCTACACCATGGCGCCGATGCCAAGGCCGTTGCTGGAGCGCTGCATTGCGGAGCTTTGCCCGACATTCGTTCAGCCGAGCGGGCAGACGGAAATGTATCCGGCGACGACGATGTCGCAGCCGGATCGCCAACTCGCGCGCTTCGGCAACTACTGGGGCGAGTCGATGATCGTCAACGAGACCGCGATCATGGACGACGAGGGAAATCTGCTGCCGCCCGGACAGATCGGTGAAATCGTGCACCGCGGGCCGAACGTCATGATGGGCTATTACAAGGACCCGGACGCCACCGCGGCGGCGCGCAAGTTCGGCTGGCATCACACCGGCGATCTGGCCCTGATCGATGAGCACGGCGAGGTGCTGTTCATCGACCGCAAGAAGGACATGATCAAGTCCGGTGGCGAGAACGTCGCCTCGGTCAAGATCGAGGAAACGCTGCTGGCGCATCCGGCAGTGCTGAACGCCGCAGTCGTCGGCCTGCCGCATCCGCAGTGGGGTGAGGCGGTGTCGGCCTTCGTCAAGCTGAAGCCCGGCGCACAGACCGGCGAGGCCGATATCATCGAGCATTGCCGCAAGTCGCTCGGCGGATTCCAGATCCCCAAGCTGGTGCGAATTCTCGACGAGATGCCGATGACCGCGACCGGCAAGCTGCGCAAGGTCGAACTGCGCCAGAAGTTCGTCGATCATTTCAACGCGACCACGGCGGCGTGAAAGCAAAACCATCCATGACGGTGATTGAGAACTCCATTTCCCACGCCAGCGAGACCTATCAGGCCAATCGCGCGGGCATGCTCGCGCAGATCGCACGGGTCAACGCCGTGGTGGGGCGCACCAGCGCGGCATCCGAACTGTCCAAGAAGAGATTCCACGAGCGCGGGCAGTTGCTGCCGCGCGAGCGCATCGCGCTGCTGCTCGATCCGGGCGCGCCGTTCCTCGAACTCTCCGCGCTGGCCGGATATTGTCTTGATACGCCGGACCCCGAGAAGAGCATTCCCGGCGGCGGGACCATCGCAGGCATCGGATTTGTGTCCGGCGTTCGCTGCATGGTAACCGCCAGCGATTCCGGCATCGAGGCCGGATCGCTGCAACCGATGGGGCTCGACAAGCGGCTTCGGTCGCAGGAGATCGCGCTGGAGAACAAGCTGCCGTCGGTGCAACTGGTGGAAAGCGCCGGCGCGAACCTGATGCGTTACCGCGTCGAGGATTTCATCCGCGGCGGCACCACGTTTCGCAATCTCGCATTGCTCTCCGCAGCCGGATTGCCGGTGATCACCGTGACCCACGGCTCGTCCACGGCGGGCGGCGCTTACCAGACCGGTCTCTCGGACTACATCGTGATGGTGCGCGGTCGCACGCGCGCGTTCCTTGCCGGGCCGCCGCTGCTCAAAGCCGCGACGGGTGAAATCGCGACGGAAGAAGAACTCGGCGGCGCGGAGATGCACACCAGCATTTCCGGGCTCGGCGATTATCTTGCCGAAGATGACCGCGAGGCGCTCGGTATCGCCCGGCAGATCATGGCCGATCTCAACTGGGATCGCGCGCAGCCGGAAAGCGGTGAGCCGGCTCGTGAGCCGTTGTACGATACGGAAGAATTGCTCGGCATCATGCCGATGGACCACAAGCGGCCCGTCGACATGAAGCAGATCATTGCGCGTATTCTCGACGGCTCAGAGTTCCTCGAGATTGGCGCGAATTACGGCCCCGCGACCGTCTGCGGTCACGGCCGCATCGGCGGCCAGGCCGTCGGCATCATCACCAACAACGGTCCGCTGGACCCGAACGGCGCTAACAAGGCGACGCACTTCATTCAGGCCTGCTGCCAGTCGCGCACGCCGATCCTGTATCTGAACAACACCACGGGCTACATGGTCGGCAAGGCTTACGAAGAAGCCGGCATGATCAAGCACGGTTCGAAAATGATTCAGGCCGTGACCAACGCCACCGTGCCGCAGATCACAATCTACTGCGGCGCGTCGTTCGGCGCGGGCAACTACGGCATGTGCGGGCGCGGCTTTCATCCGCGCTTCTGTTTCTCGTGGCCCAACGCCAAGACCGCCGTGATGGGCGGCGAACAGGCCGCCGGAACCATGGCGATTGTCGCCGAAGCCGCCGCCGCGCGGCGCGGCAAGCCGCTTGAGCCGGAGAAGCTGGAAGCGATGAAGTCGCAGATCATCGATGTGTTCGAAAAGCAGATGGATGTGTTTGCCACCAGCGGGCGGCTGCTCGATGACGGCGTGATCGATCCGCGCGACACCCGCGCGGTGCTGATCAATGTGCTGGCGATCTGCCGCGAGGCGGAACTGCGTAATCCGCAGAAGGTCCAGTTCTCGGTGGCACGGCCATGAACCCAACTATGAGCGCGGTGAAGCTGACGCCGTTCCGCAAAATCCTGATCGCCAATCGCGGCGAGATCGCGCTGCGCGTCATGCGCACCGCCAAGCGCCTCGGCTACGAAACCGTTGCGGTCTATTCGACCGCCGATGCGAATGCGCGTCACGTTCGCGAGGCGGATCAGGCGGTGTGGATCGGCGAGTCACAGCCGTCGCAATCCTATCTGCGGATCGACGGCATTATCGAAGCGGCAAAGGCAAGCGGCGCGGATGCCGTTCATCCCGGCTACGGTTTTCTCGCGGAGAACGCGGAATTCGCCAAAGCCTGTCGCGCGGCGGGGCTGGTGTTCATCGGCCCGTCGCCCGAGGCGATCCATGCCATGGGCAACAAGGCCGGCGCCAAGGACATCATGCAGAAGGCGGGTGTGCCCTGCGTGCCCGGCTATCAGGGCGAGGACCAGAGCGACGCCACGATGCTCACCGCCGCGAAGCGCATCGGCTTTCCGGTGATGATCAAGGCCGTGGCGGGTGGCGGCGGGCGCGGCATGCGGCTCGTGCCGGACGAGGCGGCGTTTCCGGATTCGCTGCGTGCGGCGCGCTCGGAGGCGCAGAATGCGTTCGGCGATCCGCACGTCATCCTCGAACGTGCCATCGTTCAGCCGCGCCACATCGAAATCCAGGTGTTCGGCGATCGTCACGGCAACGCAATCCATCTCGGCGAGCGCGATTGCTCGGTGCAGCGGCGTCATCAAAAATTGATCGAAGAAGCCCCGTCGCCTGCGGTGTCGCCGGAGTTGCGCGCGCGAATGGGCGCGACGGCCGTCGCGGCGGTGAAGGCGATCAGCTATGAGGGCGCGGGCACGCTGGAATTCCTGCTCGATGCTGCTGGAAATTACTACTTCATGGAAATGAACACACGGCTGCAGGTCGAGCATCCAGTGACGGAGGCAATCACCGGCCTCGATCTGGTCGAGCTTCAGTTGCGCGTTGCGGGCGGCGAGCCGCTGCCGCTAACACAGGACGAGGTGAAGTTCTCCGGTCACGCCATCGAGGTGCGGCTCTGCGCGGAAGACGCCGCACATGGCTTCATGCCGCAGTCGGGGCGGATGCTGCGCTGGCGCGCGCCGTCGGAATTGCGAGTCGAGGATGCGCTCGAATCCGGCGGCGAGATTCCGCCGTTCTACGATTCGATGATTGCCAAGATCATTAGCCATGGCGCGACGCGGGACGAGGCTCGGCGCAGGCTGACGGCGGGTCTGGCGCAGATGAGCGCATTGGGCGTCACCACCAACCAGTCATTCCTCGCGTGCAGCCTCGATCATCCGGCCTTCGCCGCAGGGCAGGCGACCACGGCGTTCATCGATGAACATTCATCCGATCTGCTTGGCGTGAAAACCAGCGAGGGTCTGCACACAGCCGTCGCAGCGCTTCTGGTTCACGTCTCGGCCATTGGACCGGTTCATGCGCAGCAGCATCTGGGTCTGGCGCATGGCTATCCGATTCCGATGCGGCTCAACCTCGATGGCCACATCGTCGAGCCGACGGTGCGGCGCGAGCGCGGCGATGTGTTCCGGGTCGGGCTTGCGGAGTCCGAACACGCCCTGACGCTCGGGGCGCGCAATGGCGATGTGCTTCATTTCACCAGCGACGGCGTTCTCGACTCAGCGACGTTCGTGCGCGAGGGGGCGGATCTCTATTTCAACTTCGCCGGGGCGACGTCGCATGTGCGCGATCTGTCCCATGCGGCCGTGATGAAAGCGGGCGATGCCGGGTCGGACGGCAAGCTGCGGGCATCGATGAACGGGCGCGTGGTGTCGGTGCTGGCCAAGGCCGGGGACACTGTCGCGGCCGGCGCGCCGATCATTGTGCTCGAAGCCATGAAAATGCAGCATGTTCATGCCGCCCCGGTGTCGGGTAAGCTTGCCACGCTGAACGCTGCGGAAGGCGATCAGGTCACGACCGGATTCGTGATTGCGGAGATCGAGGCAACGCAAGACGCTGCCTAAGGAGTCATTCATGTCTGACGCACCAGTTTTGCACGAGAAGCGCGGCCACGCGTATTGGATCACGATCAATCGCCCCGACAAGCGCAACGCCCTGAACGCCTCGGTCATCGCCGGGATCGTCGATGGTTACCGCCGCGCCCATGAGGACAACGATGTGCGCGTGATCGTGCTGACCGGCGCGGGGACCAAGGCGTTCTGCGCCGGAGCGGACCTGCAGCCGGGGGCGGGCTTTGCATTCGACCTGTCGCAGCCCAATCTCGCCTATGCCGACATGCTGCGCATGGCGCAGAACGCGACCAAACCGACCATCGCGCGCGTCAACGGTGTCTGCATGGCGGGCGGGATCGGGCTGCTGTGCATGACCGACATGGCGGTGGCGGCGGATGATGTGGTGTTCGGCCTGCCCGAAGTGAAGGTCGGCGTATTCCCGATGCAGGTGCTGAGCCTGCTGCAGGCGATCGCGCCGCCGCGTCTGGTGCGCGAATGGTGTTTCACTGGTGAGCCGTTCACGGCATCGGAGGCGAAGGACGCGGGACTGCTTAATCATGTGGTGCCCGCCGCCGATCTCGATGCCAAGGTCGAATGGCTGGTGGGACGTCTGATTGACAAGTCGCCGACCGCGATTCGCCGCGGGAAGTATGCCATGCGCGCGCTGGCCTCGATGTCGTTCGATCAGGGCATTGCTTATACGGAGTCGCAGATCGCCGTGCTGGCCATGACGCAGGATGCGAAGGAGGGCCTCGCGGCCTTCGCGGAAAAGCGCAAGCCGGTGTGGACCGGGAAATAGCCGATGCCCAAGGTCTGGATCGAAGCCGCGCTGAACGGGCCATGGACCCGCGCGAAACAGCCAGGCATTCCCGTCGCGGTCGAGGAGATCGTCGCGGACGGTATCGCCTGCGCCGAGGCGGGCGCGGCGATTATCCATGCCCACGCCTATGACGTGACGACCGGACATCAGAAAGACGACTGGGAAATCTACGCGCGCATCATCGAGGGAATCCGCGCCAAGGCGGATGTCATCGTTTATCCGACGATTCCGAGCCCTGCATTGGGGCAGGCCGACACAGTCAAGCGCTTCGGGCATACGGCGGAGCTTGCCAAACGTGACTGATCGAATGGGCGGTGATCGATCCCGGATCGGTTCACTTCACGCGCTTCGATGATCTGGCCCACGGCGGGATTTACCAGAATCCGCACGCTGACATTCTTGAGGGCATGCGGATCGCGCGTGCACACAATGTCCATCCGAGCTACGCGATCTATGAGCCGGGCTTCACGCGGCTCGGCGCCGCGCTTACGGCCATCGCGCCGCCGTCACCCACGCCGGTCTATCGCTTCATGTTTTCGGAAGAGTTCGCCTGGGGCTTCCCACCACGCGAGACCTATCTCGACGCGCATCTGGCGTTGCTGGCGGAAGCGGCCCCCGGTGCGCCGTGGATGATCGCAGGCCTCGGTGTCGACATCACGCCATTGATTCCGCACACGGTGGCGCGCGGCGGTCACGTCCGCGTTGGGCTTGAAGACATCAACTGGGGAAGTACGCAGACCAACGAAGCGCTGGTGAAGGACGCGGTGCGGCGCGTTCGGAAAACCGGCGGCGAACCGGCCACGACGGCTGAAGTCAGAAATGCTCTGCGCGTGATGGATGCGGCGCGGGGACGATCATAGCGTGGGATGAGTTAAGGCCGATGCGATAGAGTCGTCATCCTGAGGTGCGAGCCTTTGCGAGCCTCGAAGGATGACGGGTTCACAATGCCGTCGCCCTTCGAGGCCTCCGCTTCGCTTCGGCACCTCAGGGTGACGGCGTGGAACGACGCTCCTAGCGCCCCTTGAACACCGGCTTACGCTTTTCCATGAAGGCGGCGCGGCCTTCCTTGTAGTCTTCGCTCTTGAAACACGCATTGACCAGCTCTTCGCAGCGCTTCATGTTGCGCATGAGCTCGTCCTTGCAGGCCTCGCCGACGATGAACTTGATTGAGTCCACCGTCAGCGGTGCATTGGCGGCAATCGTGGCGGCGTAGTTCTTCACAAAGAACTCGAGTTCGTGGTTTTCGACGATGCGGTTCACGAGGCCCATCTCGACAGCTTCCATCGCCTCGAACAGTCGCGCGGTGAAGAAAATCTCCTTGGTGAAGGACGGACCGACCACGTCCATCAGCCGCTTCACTCCGGGATAGCCGTAGCCGAGGCCGAGCTTGGCGGCGGGCACCGCGAAGCGTGCATCCTCCGAACAGATGCGCAGGTCGCAGCAGCTCGCCAGCCCCATGCCGCCGCCGACGCAGAACCCGCGGATCATCGCGATGGTCGGCTTCGGAAACTCGTGCACGCTGGCATAGGCGGCCTCGACCGCCTCGTTGTATTTCTTCACGCCAGCCTCGGTGGCGCGCTCGTCGCCGAATTTCGAAATGTCCGCGCCCGCGACGAAAGCCTTGTCGCCCGCGCCGGCCAGGACCACCACGCGGATGCTGTCGTCCTTGGCGTATTCGGTCATCAGCTGGGTGCAGGCTTCCCACATCTCCAGCGACATCGCGTTGCGGCGCTCGGGATTGTTGAAAATCACATAGCCGACGTTGCCGTCCTTGCGGGAGATCACCTTGTCGGTCGAAGCCATAGCCATGTTCCTTAAAATTCAGACGACCTTGCTCTCTTGAAGCGAGGTAATCTCCTGTTCACTGAAACCGAATTCCGTCAGCACCTCAAAGGTCTGCTCGCCGACAAGGGGCGGGCGCGCGGCCATGCGGCTCGGGGTGCGCGACAGCGTCACCGGCTGGGCGACGAGGTGCTTGCCTGCGTCCGGCAACCGCTGCGCGATGCCGAGGTGCCTGACCTGCTCGTCATCGAACACCTGATCGATGGAGTAGATGGGCCCGCACGGCACGCCAGCCTCGTTGAGGATAGTAACCCATTCGCCGGTGCTGCGCTTCGCCATATACGTGCCGATGGCGGCGTTCAGCGCGTCGCGGTTCTTCGAGCGCAGCGCGATCGTCGCATAGTCGGGATGCGTCAGCAGATCCGGTGCTTCAATGGCCTGCGCAAAACGCTCCCAGATCCGCCCGCCGGTGGTGGCGATATTGATGAAGCTGTCGCTGGTCTTGAACACGCCGGTCGGAATGCTGGTCGGGTGATTGTTGCCGGCCTGCTGCGGCACGTCGCCGTCCACCAGCCAGCGCGCGGCCTGGAAGTCGAGCATGAAGATCTGCGCCTGCAGCAGCGAGGTCTGCACCCACTGGCCTTCGCCGGAAACATCGCGCTCCAGCAGCGCCGTCATGATGCCGAGCGCGCAGAACAATCCCGCCGTCAGGTCAGCAACCGGAATTCCGGCGCGCACCGGACCTTGTCCCGGCAATCCGGTGATCGACATCAGGCCGCCCATGCCCTGCGCGATCTGGTCGAAGCCGGGGCGCTTGGAATAAGGGCCGTCCTGTCCGAACCCGGAAATGCTGGCATAAACGAGGCGCGGATTGATCGCACGCATGCTGGCGTAGTCGATGCCGAGCTTGTCCTTCACGTCGGGACGGAAGTTCTCGACGATCACGTCGGCCTTCGCGGCGAGACGCTTGAACACCTCAAGCCCTTTCGGGTCTTTCAGGTTCAGCGTCATCGCGCGCTTGTTGCGGTGAAGATTCTGGAAGTCGGGGCCGTGACGCGGACCGCCGGGCTGCTCGCTGTCGGCGAGATCGGTCGGCGCTTCGATCTTGATGACGTTCGCGCCCCAGTCCGACAATTGGCGCACGGCGGTCGGCCCGGAGCGAATCCGGGTCAGATCCAGCACCGTGAAGCGCGAAAGGGCGGACGAGGCGCGGGGAAACGTCATCGATTTCTCCGGCGAGATTACCCGGCGTTGCCGACGAGACCGGCAGCGGCGATGCCCGCGAGTGCGGCGGTTTCGTCGTTGTCGGAGGTGTCGCCGCTGATGCCGATGGCGCCGAGCAGGTTGCCGTCCTTGTCATTGATGAGGACGCCGCCCGGCACCGGCACCAGCGCGCCGCGCGCCATGGTGTTGATGGCGTCGACAAAATACGGCTGTTCGTTGGCGCGCTTGAAGATCGCGCGCGATCCCATGCCCAGCGCCAGCGCGCCGTAGGCCTTGCCGTGGGCGACTTCGCCGCGCAGCAGGCTGGTGTTGTCTTCCGCAATGAAAGTCTTGAGCGTGCCGCGTGCGTCGAGGATCGCGATGGCCATCGGCTTCAGCTTCAGTTCGCGGCACTTGGCGAGGGCGGCGTCGGAAATCTTGCGGGCAACATCAAGGGTCAGGTCAGTCATCAAATACGTCCTTTGTGGGGTAGTTTATGAAAGTGCAGGGGCTTTCGCCGCGCCGTTGTCCAGACTTATGGCAAGGACGCGGGCGACGTGCAATGCGCCACGACCCGAACCGTCCTTGATTTGATGGCGGCAGGACGTGCCGTCGGCCACGATCAGCGCATCATCGGCCGCCTTGCGTACAGCGGGCAGCAGGGATGCTTCAGCCATGTCCATGGAAACGTCGTAGGTCTCGGCTCCGTAGCCGAATGCGCCGGCCATGCCGCAGCAGCTGGATTCGATCTTTTCGACCTTCAGGCCGGGCACCAGCCGCAAAATCTTCTCGACCGGCGCGAAGGCCCCGAACGACTTCTGGTGGCAGTGGCCGTGCACCAGCGCGTTCTTCTCAATGGCGCCGAGCGGCAGTTTTAGCTGCCCGGTCTCGGCTTCGCGCACCAGAAATTCCTCGAACAGCAGGGCGTGGGCGCTGACTTGCTTGGCGGTGTCGTCAGAACGCAACGACAGCAGTTCGTCGCGAAGAGTCAGAAGACAGCTCGGTTCAAGCCCGACGATCGGCACGCCGCGCTCCGCAAACGGAAACAGCGTTTCGACCACACGCTTGAGTTCAGCCTTCGCGTTCTCAACCAGTCCCGCCGACAGGAACGTGCGGCCGCAACACAGCGCCCGGCCGCCATCCTTGGCGTGGGGCAGGTGGACGCGATAGCCGCCGTCAACGAGAACGCGCAGCGCTGCATCGAGATTTTCGCGCTCGTAGGCGCGGTTGAAGGTGTCGGCGAACAGCACGACCTCGCGGCCGCCTTCCGGTCCATAGGCTTCGCCCGCCGGCGCAAACACATCGCGCCGGAATTCTGGCAGCGCGCGGGCGGCGCTGATGCCCGCAATTTCCTCGAACAGCCAGCGCAAAATTTGGCTTCTGTTGCGCAGGTTGGCGAGCCACGCAAACCGTGACGCCAGCGCCGCGTAATGCGGCAGGTAACCCACCAGCCGGTCGCGTAGCGTCAGACCGTGTTTCGCGACGCGCGCCGCCAGTACCTCGATTTTCATTTTCGCCATATCGACGCCGGTCGGGCATTCGTGGCGGCAGGCCTTGCAGGAAACGCAAAGCTTCATTGTCTCCATCATCGCATCGGACGACAGCGCGTCGGGACCAAGCTGTCCGGAGATCGCCAGCCGCAGCGTATTGGCGCGGCCGCGTGTGACGTCCTTCTCGTTGCGCGTGGCGCGATACGACGGACACATCACGCCGCCCTCGAGCTTGCGGCACGCGCCGTTGTTGTTGCACATCTCGACCGCGCCCTGGAAACCGCCGGCGGCGCCGGGATATGCCGACCAATCCATCACCGTCTTGATGTTCTCGACTTTGTAACCGGGCGCGTAGCGAAACAGCGAGCGGTCATCCATCTTCGGCGGATGCACGATCTTGCCGGGATTGAGCGTGTTGTCCGGATCGAAGCGCTCCTTCACTTCTTCGAAGGCGTGAACGATCTGCGGGCCAAACATCTGGGCGTGGAATTCCGAGCGCACGATGCCGTCGCCGTGTTCGCCCGAATGCGAGCCTTTGTACTCGCGCACCATCGCGAAGGCTTCCTCGGCGATGGCACGCATCGCCTTGACGTCCTTGTCGAGCTTCAGGTTCAGGACGGGGCGCACATGCAGGCAGCCTTCGGAAGCATGCGCGTACATTGTGCCGCGTGTGCCGTGTTTCTCGAACACCTTGTTCAGGCGTTCGGTGTAGTCGGCGAGGTGCGGCAGCGGCACCGCGCAGTCCTCGACGAAGGAGACAGGTTTTCCCTCCTGCTTCATCGACATCATGATGTTGAGGCCGGAGGTGCGGAAATCCGTGATCGCCGCCTGCATCGCAGGCTCGACCACATCGACCACGCCGCCCCATTTGCGTCTCTGCTGACCCCAGCCGAAACCGAGATCGCCCATCAACTCGCCGAGCTGCTTCAACTTGGCGAGATTGGCGGCCTGATCCGCTTCGGCAAACTCCACGATAAGCAGCGCTTCCGGCTCGCCCTTCACCACGGCTTCGATGGTCGGCCGGAACATTGCGATGTCGCGGCCGAGCGCGACCATGGTGCTGTCGACCAGTTCGACCGCAATCGGTTTCAGCTTCACCAGATGCTGGGTGGCGTCCATTGCTTCGTAGAAGCTGCCGAAATGGCAGACGCCGAACACCTTCGAGCCGATCAGCGGCCACAGCTTCAGCTCGATGCGCGTGGTGAAAGCGAGCGTGCCTTCGGAGCCGACCAGCAGGTGCGCCATGTTGTTGATCGGCTGCGGTGTCAGCGCATCGAGATTGTAACCGCCGACCCGGCGCTGCACGTGCGGAAACCGTGTCGCGATCTCGGAGGCCTCGCGCTCGCCAATCGCCAGCAGGTCGCGAAACAGATCGCGGCCCGGCATTTCGGTGTTCTGCCACGCCATGTCGCGCGGCACTTCACCGAAATGCAGGAGCGTGCCGTCGGCCAGCGCGGCGTCCATCGAAATGGTGTTGTCGCGCATGGTGCCATAGCGCAGCGAGCGCCCGCCGCAGGAATTGTTGCCGGCCATGCCGCCGATGGTGGCGCGCGACGCGGTCGAGACGTCGACCGGAAACCACAGCCCGTGTTTCTTCAGTTGCCGGTTGAGATCGTCGAGCACGATGCCTGGCTCGACCACGCAGGTGCGCTTCTCGACATCGAGTGAGATGATCTTGTTCAGATACTTCGATGTATCGACCACAATCCCGCTGTTGACGGTCTGGCCGCATTGCGAGGTGCCGCCGCCGCGCGGCGTGACGATGCGGCCGTCGTCGCGTGCAATCGCCATCGCACGCAGGGCATCATCCATCGTGCGGGGCACGACCACGCCGAACGGCTTGATCTGGTAGAACGAGGCATCGGTGGCGTAGCGCCCGAGATCGAACGGATTGAACAGCACGTCGCCGGAAATCTCGCGCGAGAGCCGCGCGGCGAGGGCGCTGTCCTGCGCGGTGGCATTTCCGGTTGCGGCTTTCTGCTGAGCCATCATTTGGTTCTCGGGCCCAACTGTCAGGTGTTGCCTGCGTTTCTTCGACCTCTCCCCGGTGGGGAGAGGTCGGCGCGAAGCGCCGGGTGAAGGGGACTGATGTTCAACTCAAGCATTCATTGCCCCTCACCCCAGCCCTCTCCCCAACGGGGAGAGGGGGCTGTATCGCCTCAGGTGGTACTGTCGCGCAACGCCGAAACATCGGCCGCCGGGCGTCCGCTCGGCTGATGTTCGCGCATATACTCGCACACAGCCTCGCATTTGCCGCGCATATGGTCGAACATCAGCTTGCTGAGTTCTTCGCCGTTGCGGCGGCGCAGGGCGTCCACCATCGCTTCATGCTCGCGCATGGCGTCGCTCAGCCGGTCGCGCCGCAACAGGTTGGCCGAATAGCGCAGCCGCCGCACCATGGCGTTCGCGGCCGCATAGCTCGAACTCAGGAACGGGTTTTGCGCGGCGTCCACGATGGACTGGTGAATCTTCTGGTTCAGCCGGAAATAATCGGTCAGTTCCTGGCGGATATAGTGGCTGTACATCTCCAGATGCATCCGTTCGATCCGGGCGATGTCCTCGTCGGAAATGCGTTCGCAGGCGACGCGGCCCGCCAGCGCATCGAGCCCGGCAATTAGCTCGAACAGATGCCGGATGTCCTGTTCGGAAAACTGGCGCACCCGCGCGCCGCGGTTTGGCAGCAGCTCGATCAGGCCTTCCGACGCCAGCACCTTCAGCGCCTCGCGCAGCGGCGTGCGCGACACGTCGAAGCGTTCGCACAGTTCGCGCTCGGGAATGCGGCTGCCCGGCTCAAGGTGTCCCTCGACAATGAAGTCACGGATCTGCCCGAGCAGGTCGTCGTGCAGGGAAGCCGGGGAGGTCTCGACAACCTCAAGGGACTTGGCGCGCAAAAGATTATTCAAAATCCGAAGCCTCCGGAGGGGTGTAACGCTGAAAATCGATCAGCAGGACACGCTTTGCGGCGATAAACCGATTGGTATCGGATTTTTTGGTTGTGAAAAAGGAAAATCTGAATACAATTCAGCCAAAGAAATTCTTGCGATGCACAATTATTTGCATGCAAAAGCGTTAACAGGATCTTAGGGAGCGCCGATCGATGTCCAACGCCTCTGTCCACACCGGACGGCATTTCCTCCAGATTCCCGGACCGACCAATGTGCCCGACCGCGTGTTGCGGGCGATGGACATGCCGACCATCGATCATCGCGGGCCGGAATTCGCGCAGCTTGGGCTCGATGTGATCGAGGGCTCCAAGAAAGTCTTCAAAACCAGAAACCCGGTCATCATCTATCCCTCGTCCGGCACCGGCGCCTGGGAAGCCGCCATCGTCAACACGCTGTCGCCCGGCGACAAGGTGCTGATGGTCGAGACCGGCCACTTCGCGACGCTGTGGCGCGCGCTGGCCGACAGGTTGAAGATCGACGTCGAGTTCGTACCGGGCGACTGGCGCCACGGCGTCAACCCGGACGATATCGAACAGCGCCTCGGCAAGGACAAGCAGCACGCCATCAAGGCGGTGATGGTCGTCCATAACGAAACCTCGACCGGGGTGACCAGCCGGATTCACGAGGTCCGCAAGGCGATCGACCGCGCAAAACATCCGGCGCTGCTGATGGTCGATTCGATTTCGGGCCTTGGCTCGATCGAATACGATCACGACGGCTGGGGCGTGGACGTTACCGTGTCCTGCTCGCAGAAGGGGCTGATGCTGCCGCCGGGCCTCGGCTTCAATGCCGTTTCCGAAAAGGCGCTCGCGGCGTCGAAGGCCAACAGTTCGCTGCGGTCCTACTGGGACTGGCACGAGATCATCGCTGCCAACAAAAGCGGCTCGTGGTCCTACACGCCTGCAACGAACCTTCTCTACGGTCTGAAGGAAGCCGTCGCGATGTTGCTGGAAGAGGGGCTGGACAATGTGTTCGCCCGCCACAAGCGCTATTCCGCGGCGACGCGCGCGGCGGTGGAGACGTGGGGCCTCGAAAATCTCTGCCTCGACCCGCGCGAATATTCGCCAATTCTGACCGCGGTGGTGATGCCCGAAGGGCACGACGCCGATCAGTTCCGCAAGGTGACGCTCGACAATTTCGACATGTCGCTGGGCTCGGGCCTGAGCAAGGTGAAGGGCAAGGTGTTCCGCATCGGCCATCTCGGCCATTTCAACGATCTGATGCTGATGGGCACGCTGGCCGGTGTCGAAATGGCGCTCGATCTCGCGAAAGTGCCGCATCGCAAGGGCGGTGTGATGGCGGCGATGGATGTGCTGACCGGGCGCGAGGCGAAGTCCTCGCATGCAAAAACGGCGGTGGCGTAACGCCGCGCTGGCGGCGTCAATGATGAACTCGAAATCCGCAGCATAGCGGAAACACAAACAAGGTCCGGCGCAGCCGGGCTTCATAAAACACACAGGGAGAAACCGGATGAAGACTCTGATCAAGGCGACAAGTGTGCTTGCGCTGCTGGCGGCGACACCGGCAATGGCATGGGAGCCGGCCAAGCCGGTCGAGATCGTTGTCGCGGCCGGCGCCGGCGGCGCATCCGACCAGATGGCGCGCATGATGCAGGCCGCGATCCAGAAGAACAACCTGATGAAGCAGCCCGTCATCGTGTCGCTGAAGGGCGGTGCGTCCGGTGCGGAAGCGCTGATGTACATGAAGGGCAGCGACGGCGATCCCAACAAGGTGCTGATCGCCTATTCGCTGATCTACATGCTGCCGCTGTCGGCGAAGATTCCGTTCAACTGGCGCGATCTGACGCCGGTTTCGGTGATCGCGATGGACCAGTTCGTGCTGTGGGACAATGCCTCCGGTCCCAAGACCGTGAAGGATTTCATCGCTGCCGCGAAAGCCTCCAGTTCGCCGTTCAAGATGGGCGGCACCGGCTCGAAGCGCGAGGATCACGTTCTTACGGTCTTCATGGAAAAGAAGACCGGCGCGAAGTTCTCCTACCTGCCTTACAAGTCGGGCGGCGAGGCGGCGACCCAGCTCGTCGGTAACCACACCGAGTCCAACGTCAACAATCCGTCGGAGAATCTTGAAGTGTGGCGCGCCGGTCAGGTGCGTGCGCTGTGCGTGTTCGACAAGGAGCGCATCGCCTACAAGACCAAGGTCACCGAGACGCAGTCCTGGAACGACATTCCGACCTGCAAGGAAGAAGGCCTCGACATGCAGTACTTGATGCTGCGCGCGATGTTCCTTCCCGGCAAGGTCACGCCCGAGCAGACCGCATTCTATGACGATCTGTTCAAGAAGGTGACACAGACCACGGAATACAAGGAATACATGGAGAAGCAGGCCTTGAAGCCGGTCTATCTCAACGGCAAGGACATGCTCAAATTCCTTGAAGAGGACGATGCCCTGAACAAGGCGCTGATGACCGAAGCAGGCTTCGTCGCAAAATAACCTCGGCAACCGAGGTCTGGCGCCGTCGTCCAAGCGGCGGCGCCAATTTTTTATTTCCCTCACAACAGCGCCGGCGGACTCCGACATGGCCCAAGACATCGAAATCGTCGTCGAAGACCCGACCGCGCCGGACGAGAATTCGCCCGCGATCACCAACAATCGCACGGTCGAGATGGTGGTCATGACGTTGCTACTCGGGCTCGCAGTGGTGCTGGGCTTCGACAATTGGCGCACCGGCGCTTCATGGGATGCCACAGGCCCGGAGGCTGGCTATTTTCCGTTTTATCTCTCCGTGATCCTCGGCGGCGCGGCGCTCTACGGACTCGTTAGCGTCGTCATCAAGCGCACCCAAGGATTGGAAACCTTCGTCACTCGTTCGCAGCTGCGCCGTGTGCTGCAGGTGTTCGTGCCGACGCTGATGTTCTGTCTCGCGATGCAATGGCTCGGCCTTTATGTGGCGAGCTTCCTGCTGATCTCGGGCTTCATGGCGATTATCGGCAAGATCGCATGGTGGAAGTCGCTGCTCACCGCATTTATCTTCGTCGCGATCATGTTCGGGACGTTCGATGTCGCCTTCGACGTCATCATGCCGAAGGGTCCGCTCGAAGCGGCCATCGGACGCTAAGACAGAACCGGGGATACGATCATGGAAGCACTCGGTCTGTTGTTTCACGGCTTCGCGGTTCTCTTCACCTGGAAGATTCTTGCGCTGATGATGGTCGGGCTGGTGCTCGGCATCTTTGTCGGTGTGCTGCCGGGGCTCGGCGGACCCAATGGCGTCGCGATCCTGTTGCCGCTCACGTTCTCGATGGATCCGACATCGGCCATCGTGATGCTGTCGTGCATCTATTGGGGCGCGCTGTTCGGTGGCGCGATCACCTCGATCCTGTTCAACATTCCCGGCGAAGCATGGTCGGTGGCGACCACCTTCGACGGCTATCCGATGGCGCAGCAGGGCAAGGCTGCGGAAGCGCTGACCGCGGCGTTCACCTCGTCGTTCATCGGCTCGCTGGTCGCGGTGATGCTGATCACATTCCTGGCGCCGAGCATTGCTGGCTTTGCACTCAAGTTCGGGCCGCCAGAATTCTTCGCGGTCTATCTTCTGACGTTCTGCTCGTTCGTCGGCCTCGGCCGCGAAGCCAAGCACAAGACCGTCATCTCCATGGCGCTGGGCCTGTTGCTTGCGGGCGTCGGCCTCGACACCGTGTCGGGCCAGTTGCGCATGACCTTCGGCTCGAACGACCTGCTGCGCGGCGTCAACTTCCTTGTCGCGGTGATCGGCCTCTTCGGCATCAGCGAAATCCTGCTGACCATGGAAGAGCGCCTTGCGCTGCGCGGTCATGCAGCACGTATCAGCCTGCGGACAGTCTGGAGCGTCTGGAAGGATCTGCCGAAGTACTGGGCGACACTGGTCCGCTCGTCCGTCATCGGATGCTGGCTCGGCATCACGCCGGGCGGCGCCATTGCAGCCTCGTTCATGGGCTACAATCTCGCCAAGCGCTTTTCCAAGGACAAGGAATCCTTCGGCAAGGGCCGCATCGAAGGCGTGTTCGCGCCGGAAACAGCCGCCCACGCATCGGGCACGGCGGCGCTGCTGCCGATGCTGGCACTCGGCATTCCTGGCTCCGGCACCGCGGCGATCCTGCTCGGCGGCCTGATGGTGTGGGGACTCAATCCCGGCCCGCTGCTGTTCGTGGAGCACAAGGATTTCGTCTGGGGCCTGATCGCGTCGATGTATCTCGGCAACGTCGTCGGCCTCGTGCTGGTGTTGACGACCGTGCCGATCTTCGCCTCGATCCTGCGCGTGCCGTTCGCCGCCATCGCGCCGATGATCGTGGTGTCGTGCGCGATTGGCGCTTACGCCATCCAGAACGCGATGTTCGACATCTGGCTGATGCTGCTGTTCGGCGTGGTCGGCTACGTGTTCAAGAAGATCGGCATTCCGCTGGCGCCGTTCACGCTGGCGCTGGTGCTCGGCAGCCGCGCCGAGGATGCGTTCCGCCTTGCCATGATCGGATCGGGCGGGGACGTGAAGGTGTTTTGGTCGAACGGTCTCGTCGGCTCGATCACGACGCTGGCGTTCGTGCTATTGTTCTGGCCGCTGATCGACAAGGCGTTCGAAGGCATCGGACGCCTGCGGCGGCGGCCAGCGAGCGCGTAGCGACTATTTGGGGGCGTCGCCATCCTTCGAGGCTCGCAAGAGCTCGCGCCTCAGGATGACGGAATCCGCATCCACCAATATTTATCCACGCAAGGAACGTCATCCTGAGGTGCGAGCCGCCTTTTGCGGCGAGCCTCGAAGGATGAAGGAAGAGAGCATTAAACCTGCTTCGGCTGCCCGCCACGTCGGCTTGCGAAATTCTGGACTGTCTCCCAATCAGATCGTATGAGTGCCTGCTTCTTCGCGCGGCCCCCAACCTTTGATCTGTCTTTCGGCTGCGATCGCATCGGTGATCCGATCGAAATATTGAGACCAAGCCAGTTCAACCGGTCGTCTCGAATGAGTGTAACCGGGAAAATATCTCTGATTGTGCTGATTGACCCTGATGGCGAGATCGCCTCCGTCGCGCAACCGACGTAAAACGACTTGTCCGCGCACAAGAGAATGTAGACGTGCGCCCCCATCGCTCGCCATCCTTCGAGGCTCGCAAGAGCTCGCACCTCAGGATGACGAGCTTGTTTTCCGTGTTACGCCTGCGCCGCGCTGATCACCTTGCACGCGCCTTCGGCGGCTTCAGTGTCGATGAAGGGGAATTTCGTTTTCTTGAACAGCTTCGTGGTCTTCGGCTTGACCTTCAGCGCCAGCTTCTGCTCGGTTTCGATCTTCCGGCCGCCGGTCTTCGACATGTAATCGCATTTCACGCGGATGTCCTTGACCGCGAAATCATTGTCGTTGGTGACGGTGATGTCCGCGGTTCCGATGTTGTTGGAGCCGGGCTTGCGCCACTTCTCGATCGAGATCTTGACCTTGTCGCCGGGCTCGGCGGCGGTGGCTGCGCCGGTCGCGCCGAGAAAGATCGCGGCGATGGCGGAAACGATGATCGTTGTCTTCATGGTCGTAATCCTGACTGTTCCAATGCGGCCTCGACCGCCGGAGCGGCGGCCATAAATCCAAAGCGGCCTTAAAATCCAAAAAAGAACGTGCAGCCATTGAGCGCGAGCGTTTCACCGTTACTATAACGGCCGCGACATCGATGCGGCAACGGCTGTTGAACAGGAATTGCAATGAACGATATCTGGCGACTCTCGGCAGCCGATCTTGCGGCGCACATCCGCTCACGCACGCTCTCGGCGAGGGAGGCCGCGCAGGCCGCCCTCGATCGATTGAATGCCGTCAATCCCGCGATCAATGCCGTGGTCGATCATCGGCCCGAAGACACGCTGGCACAGGCCGACGCAGTTGATGCCGCGCTTGCGAAGGGCGAAAATCCCGGCGCGCTCGCAGGTGTGCCGATCACGATCAAGGTCAACATCGACCAAGCCGGATTCGCTACCACGAACGGCGTGAAGTTGCAGCGTGACCTGGTGGCGCAGACCAACAGTCCGGTGGTGGACAATCTGCGCAAGGCAGGCGCAGTGATTGTCGGGCGCACAAACGCACCGGCATTCTCGTACCGCTGGTTCACGACCAACTTGCTGCATGGCGACACAAAGAATCCACGCGATCCCTCGATCACGCCGGGCGGATCGTCGGGCGGCGCGGCGTCCGCCGTCACGGCAGGTATCGGCCATATCGCGCACGGCACCGACATCGCGGGCTCGATCCGCTATCCGGCCTATGCCTGCGGGGTTCACGGCCTTCGTCCTTCGCTCGGCCGCATTCCCGCATTCAATGCCGCGCTCCCGGAACGGCCCATCGGCCCCCAGATCACGGCGGTCTCCGGCCCGATTGCGCGCACCGTAGGGGATGTGCGGCTGGCGCTCCATGCCATGGCGCAGCGCGATGTGCGCGACCCTTGGTGGGTGCCCGCACCGCTCGAAGGGCCGGCGCGGCGCAAGCACGCCGCGATATGCCTGCGCCCCGGCGGCCTTGAGACGGTCAAGGAAGTCACCGACGCGGTCGTGGACGCCGGCAAGCGGCTGGAGCGGGCAGGCTGGAGCGTCGAGGAAGTCACCGAGATTCCGCCGTTCGAAGAAGCGGCAGAGTTGCAGGTCAAGCTGTGGCTCGCGGACGGCTACGACGCGATGCTCGATGCCGCCGAGCGCGAAGGCGATCCGGGCGCGCTTGCGGTGCTGCGCGGTCACGAGAAGATGGCGCGCTCGATCGACCTCGCTGCATTCTCCAAAGCGCTGACGCGGCGCGCGACGCTGGTCCGCGCCTGGGGGACATTCTTCGAGACCTATGCCGTCATCGTGATGCCGCCGTGCGGCGAACTGCCGTTTCCATGGCAACTCGATTTGAAGGACGACACGTCGTTCCGGCGGGTGTGGCGGGCGCAGATGCCGCAGATCGCGCTGCCGTTCATCGGCATGCCGGGACTGACGGTTTCGACCGGGCTGGTCGGCCGCATTCCTGTCGGCGTTCAGATCGTCGCCGGACGCTACAGGGAAGATCTCTGCTTGCTGGCGGGCGAGGCAATCGAGGCGGGCGGCGTGCCCGTAAGCCCGATCGATCCGGTGCTGGCCTGAAGGCGGCGCTTGGCGCTGAATACACTCTCGGTATCCGCGAGAAGTTGCTGTGTGCGCCTGACCACGCTTCGTCCGGCCTTGAGATCGCGGTTGGCGACGTGAAGCAGGCGATGCCCCTCGACGACGAGTTCACGGGCATGCTTCAACTGCTCGTCAAACGAGACAACCGCTGCCTCTGGCTTGGCCGTCGTCATGATCCGGCTCCGTGTCCGCGCTAGTCCGACAGTCCAACGCTGATGTTAGCCAATCGTTCAGCGTGAGTCCCGCTGAACGGCCAAACTTTCCACCAAAACCTGATCCGCAACGTAATGCTTTGGCGGTATGGGGGAATCCGGCGTTGAACCTGACGCCGGCCGTGGCCGTCCAACCGGAAAGGCGGCAAACGCCGCCGCTTGCGAGGGCGGGCGTGCCGGTTATTCTCTCTGCACGCGGGGCGGGGTGGACATGAGCCAGACAAAGACGGCGGACCGGGGTGAACCGGCGGAAGCGTCTGCGCCGATGCCGGCGAGCAACCGCAAGGTCGGCGTCTATCTTGCGCTGCTGCAACTGTTCTTCACGCTGGGCTGGACGATCTATGTGGTCTACCTGCCGCAGCTCGCGGCCAAGGTCGGGCTTCCTCCCGGCGCCGTCATCGTCATTCTTCTGGTCGATCAGGCGATCTTCACCATCACCGATACGCTGATGGGTATCGCGGCGGATCGCATGACGCCGATCGTCGGGCGGCTCAGCCGCGTCGTGATCTGGCTGACGGTGGTTTCCTGCGCGGCGTTCATCGCGCTGCCGTTCGTCGCCGACCTCGGCCCGGACGCGAAGATCGCACTGATCGCGCTGACGATGACATGGGTCGTCACATCGTCGGCGTTGCGCGCGCCGCCGCTCGCCTTGCTCGGAAAGTTCGCAGCAAAACCGTCGATTCCGATGCTGTCGTGTCTCGTGATGCTCGGTTACGGCATCGCCGGCGCGGTCTCACCGTATCTCGGCGTCGTGCTGCGCAACCACGATCCGCGAATTCCCTTCGTGGTCTCGACCGTGGTGCTGCTGCTCACCGCGCTGATGATGTCGTGGATCGAGCGCCAGTTGCGCGAAGGCAAGTTGAGCGTGCCGGAGCGCAAGCCGCTGGCGGTGCCGAAATCATGGGGCGCGCTGGCGCTGGTCTTCATCGTCGCGGTGCTTGTTCTCGCACTCGGCTATCAGCTGCACTTCAGCGTCAACAGCGCGCAGTTGTTCTTGCGGTTCGCCAAGCAGCCCGATCTGCAATGGCTGATGCCGGTGTACTGGATCGGCTTCAACATCGCGATGTTCCCAGCGAGCTTCGTCACGCGGCGGCTCGGCGGATTGCTGGTGATCGGCTGCGCGGGATTGCTCGGCGCAGGCGCGGTGTTCGGGATGGAGAATGCCACCGGGCTGAACACCATGATCGCGATGCAGTTCCTGGCCGGCGCGGCGTGGGGTTGCATCCTGATGAGCGCGGTCGCGGCTGCCATCGCGGTCAGCGGCGGCGCGGAAGGCAAGGTGCTCGGCCTGATGTTCTCCGCGCTGGCGCTGGCGACATTCGCGCGGATTGCCGCCGTGGCAGGCGGCCTGACGAAAGACCCCGCCTATCAGGCCTTGCTGCAATGGACGCCGATTCTGTGCTGGGCGCTGGCCGGCGCGGCCTTGCTGACGATTGCGGTGACGCGGCTGCGCAAATGGCGGGAGAGTGCCAATCCCGCCGATGCACCTGTCTAGATAACGTGTGCATTTATTCCCGCAGTCCGGCTCCTTTTTCTCGTGGACGCTCTCCAACCTTTGACTTGGCAAAGGACAGGGGACGTCGCAGAACGAATGTCATGCGAGTTCGCGTAATCCTTCAGGCGCTTTGCGTGATGCTTCCGATGGCTCTTGCAGCGACGGCGGGCCACGCGGCTGCGATGGAGCGCGGCGTTGCGATCACCGATCCCGCAATTCTGCAACGCCTCGACAATGCGGGACTGAGCCTCGGCAAGCTGCTCGGTGCAGACGCCAACCGCTCCGGCGCGGAGCTATTCGCGTTGCCGTCGATGGGGCCATTGCAAGCCGCGACCGATCGCGATTTCAACAGCTATGTCCTCGAACACAGGGACGATCTCGACAGGCTTCATCTGTTCGACCGCGACGCGCTCAATGCGCCGGGAACGCGGTTCAGCCTGACCGGCATCGTCAACCGGATGGACCGCGCCTACGTCTCACCCGCCGAATGCGGCGAGATCCGCCTGATCTACCGGCCCATCGCCAACAGCGACTCCCCGAACAAGGAGGCTCCGCCGTCGCGCCTGCCGATGACGCTCAATCTCGTCGTGAAGGCCATGCCTGCAAGCACGAGCGATGCGACATGCGCCGAGCTGGCCCGGCGGTGGCTCGCTCTGGCCGATCAGCCCCCGACGACAGAGCGCGCGGCGATGCTCACCGCCAGCGGCGGTGCGCTCGAATGGGTGACGCGCGAGGCCATCGACCGCATCGAGATCGATGTGCAGATCGCCCGCGCATCGGCGGACGTCAACGACTTCGAGGGCAGGGCGGATTACCTGATGAAGGTGTTTCGCTACGACGGAAAGAACTTCGAAGAGTCGCCGCTGGAAAACCAGATCGACACCGCGCGAATTCAGGCCGATGCCCGGCTGGCAGCGGACTTCAGGCAATGGCTGCTCGATCCGGTGCGGATTGCGGATCTCGATCGCGGGACGATCGTGCTGCCGGACCGGTTTCTTGCATCGAGCGCCATCAATGTGACGCCTGCACATGATGACCTGAACAGCAAAGCACGCGCTCTGTTCACCGACGACGACATCGCTGCCGCGTTGGCGAAGGCATCCGCCAATGCGCCGCTGGAAAACCTGCAATCTCCGGCGGGCTTTATGCACAGGCTGAATGACATGACATGCAGCGGATGCCATCAGACCCGCGCAATCGGCGGCTTTCATCTTCCGGGAATGGAACGGCCGGGATGGGCGGCAGGTGCTGTGGTGGTCGCAGCATCGCCGCACTTCTTCGGCGATCAGGAGCGCCGCCGCGACATCCTGATCGCGTTCCGCGACGGCCGCGCGCCGGATTTTACGCGGGGATTTTCCGCGCGTCCCCAGGCGCATCGCGCCAACGAACTGACCGGTACGACCTATGTGAACGGATGGGGCGCGGTGTGTGACGCGGGTGCTGCGCCCGACAAGAGCTTCACGTCATGGACCTGCGCGGAGGGGCTGATGTGTCAGGCATCCGGCGCGAAGGATTCCCGCGCCGGTTTCTGTTTTCCGAAGAGCAATTAACGCAACGCAGGGATTCCATGCCCGTTCGTCCCCGCGAAAGCGGGGACCCAGATCTTTGAGGCCTTTGATTTCTGGATTCACGCTTTCGCGGGAATGAGCGGAATTTTTTCCGATGACGTGCAGTGTTTACGCCACGATCCCCGCAGCGCGCATCTTGGCGATTTCCGCTGCGGTGAAGCCCGCCGCCGCCAGCACCTCATCGCTGTTCTGGCCGACATGGGGCGCCATGCGCGGCTGCACTTTCTGCGCGCCCTCGATGAAGATCGGCGTGTTGATGGTGCGCAGGTCGCTGTCAGCAAACTGCACGACGGCTTCGGTCTCGCGCATCTGCGGATCGTCCGGAACGTCGGCGGAGATGCCGACGACGCCGAAAATGAGTCCGTTGCCGTCGAGAGTCTTGCGCCAGTGGGCGAGCGGCTTGGTCGCGAACACCTCGTCGAGGATCGCGATCAGGGCCGGTGCGTTCTTGTGGCGGATAGGCTTGGTCTCGAAGCGCGGGTCGGCGGCGAGTTCTTCGCGGCCGATCACTTTCACAAACACCGGCCACTGCTTGTCCTCGTTGAGCAGCGAGAGGATGATCCAGCGGTCGTCGCTGCACTTGTAGTGGCAGGTGACGGCATTCAGCGCGCGGTCGCGCGGCGGGCGCTTCTGGAAGGTCGCGCCGCAGAGGGCCGCCTGCGCATAGATGCCGTTGGACCAGATGCCGTTGACCATCAGGTTCGACATCACCTGCGTACCCTTGCCGGTGCGCTCGCGCTGATAGAGCGCGGTGGCGATGCCTGCGAACATCGACATCGCGCAGGGATGATCGCCCATGCCGGGCATCGAGCGGGCCGGTGTGCTCTCGTCGGTTTCGCGCACCAGGTCCATCAGGCCCGAGCGCGCCCACCATGCGTTGCTGTCGAAGCCCGGCTTGTCGGCTTCCGCGCCGATCTCGCCGTAGCCAGTGAACGACGCATAGACCAGCCGGTCGTTGAGCGGGGCGAGGTCCTTGTAGGTGACGCCGAGCTTCTTGCGGACCGGAGGCGGGAAATTGGTGATGAACACGTCGCAGTCGGCGGCGAGCTTGCGCAACACGGCCTGCCCCTCGGGCTTGCTCAGGTCGAGCGCGAGGCTCTTCTTGTTGCGGCCTTCCAGCATCCACGCATAATTGTGCGGGCTGATGGGGTATCCCGGCAAATTAGGCAGGTTGCGGACCGGATCGCCTGCACCCGGCGGTTCGATCTTGATGACGTCGGCCCCGAAATCGGACAGCGCCGTTGCCGCCGCGGGCGCGGCGATGAAACTGGCGCAGTCGATAACCTTGAGACCTTCGAAAATTCCCTGACCCATGCGGTTTGTTCCCTTTTTTTGTTAAGGGCCGCCTGGGAGGTGACCCAAATCAGTCGTTTTTGCGCTCGTCCGAGATCGCCTTGCCGTCATTCGGCAGCGAACCCGGTGCCACGAGGGTGACATTGCCCTGTAGCTTTGTCACGGCACGCAGGGTCGATGCAACCTCATCCCGGAGCGATTCGCCGCTTGACGGGCATTCCGCAGACAGGGTCATGACATCGACTTCGCTGTCGCGCGTCACAACGAGGCGCAACCGCCCCAGTTCGGGGTGCCGCTTGCCGATTTCGGCGATCTGCTCGGGTCGGACGAACATGCCCTTGACCTTAGTGGTCTGGTCGGCGCGGCCCATCCAGCCCTTGATCCGCATGTTGGTCCGGCCGCACGGGCTTTGTCCGGCCAGCACGGCGCTGAGATCGCCGAGCGCCAGGCGAACCCACGGATGATGCGGATCGAGCGTGGTGACGACGATTTCGCCGACGTCGCCGTCCGCCACCGGCTCGCCGGTTCCCGGGCGCACGATTTCAACAATGATGTTCTCGTTGACCACCAGGCCTTCGCGCGCCGCAGTCTCGTAGGCGACGATGCCGAGGTCTGCGGTTCCGAAATTCTGATAGGCGTCGACGCCGCGCGCCTTCATTTCGTCCTGCAGCGACTTGGGGAACGCCGCGCCCGATACCAGCGCGCGCTTGATCGAGGAGATGTCGCGGCCGGTCTTGTCCGCCGTGTCGAGCAGGATCTTCAGAAAATCCGGCGTGCCGGAATAGCCGACGGGGCGATAGGTTTCGATCAGTTCAAACTGCTGTTCGGTGTTGCCGGGGCCGCCGGGGATCACGGCGCAGCCGAGCGCGCGGGCTGAGCTATCGAAGATGAAGCCGCCGGGCGTCAGATGATAGCTGAAGGTGTTGAGCATGATGTCGCCCGGGCGAAAGCCTGCGGCGAACACCGCGCGCGCGCCGCGCCATGGATCGTCGGCGGCGACTTCCGGTTCGAAAATCGGACCGGGTGAGGTGAACAGGCGGCCGAACGATCCCGCCGGCGAGGATACGAAACCGCCGAACGGCGGCGCGGCCTTGTGCAGCGCGGGCAGTTCGGATTTGCGCAGCACCGGCAGTTTGGCGAGAGCGGCGCGGCTGGTGATGGTGGCGAGGTCGATGCCCTTGAAGCGCTCCGCATAGGCTGGTGCTTTCGCCGCAGCACGCAGCGCGCCGGGCAGCCGCGCGAACAGGTCGGCATCGCGCTCGGATGGCGAGCGGGTTTCGAGAGCATCGTAGTGGTTGGTCATGGGTAGTCCATATGTTCGTCATTGCGAGGAGCGAAGCGACGAAGCAATCCAGTCTTGCGTCAATTCTCACCGCAGGCGTGTGTGGCCATGTCTGGATTGCTTCGCTGCGCTCGCAATGACGGATGTGGTTACAGCCAGCGCTTGCGGCGCTTGAAGCTCTTCAGGTTCTTGAAACTCTTGCGCTGGTCGCCTGCGCCGCCGAGATAGAATTCCTTGACGTCCTCGTTGTCGCGCAGTTCGGCGGCGGTGCCGTCGAGCACGACTTTGCCTTGCTCCATGATGTAGCCATGGCTCGCGACGGAAAGGGCCGCGCGCGCATTCTGCTCCACCAGCAGGATGGTGACGCCGAGGTCGCGGTTGATCTGCTTGATGATGCCGAACACTTCCTTGACCAGCAGCGGCGACAGACCCATCGACGGCTCGTCCATCAGGATCATCTTCGGGCGCGCCATCATCGCGCGGCCGATCGCCAGCATCTGCTGCTCGCCGCCGGAGAGATAACCGGCGAGGCCGGTGCGTTCCTTGAGGCGCGGGAAATACTTGTAGACCATGTCGATGTCGTCATCGACGTTCTTGTCGCTGCGGGTGTAAGCGCCGAGCCGCAGGTTTTCCAGCGCGGTCATGTCCGCGATGATACGGCGGCCTTCCATCACCTGAAAAATTCCACGGCGTACGATCTTGTCGGGATCGATGCCGTCGATGCGCTCATTGTCGAACACGATCTCGCCGCGGGTGACTTCGCCGTCCTCGGTCTTGAGCAGTCCGGAGATCGCCTTCAGCGTGGTCGACTTGCCTGCGCCGTTGGCGCCGAGCAGCGCGACGATCGCGCCCTTCGGCACGTCCATGCTCAGGCCGCGCAGCACGAGGATGACGTTGTCGTAAACGACCTCGATGTTGCGCACGGCCAGCAGCGGCGCGGCTGTTGCAGCGGGAGCAGGCTTTGCGTTGGGTTCAGCGGCTGTTTGCACGTCGGTCGTCCTGGTTGGGCAGGATGCCGCCCCGCGATGCGGGGCGGCGCTGTTGTGTTGAGGTCCGGCTTACCAGCCGAGCCATTCGTTCTTGCGCGGCAGGTCGACGGTCTTCACCTTGTCGAGCTTGATCGCGCCGTTCTTGACGAGGTCGCCGACGGACGCGTCGGTCGCACCGGACACCTTCATGCGATAGATGTCGACCTTCAGCGTCGGGCGGTGATCCTTCTCGGTCCAGGTCGAAGGATTGCAGACGCCTTCCATTCCGGCCGGAACCCAATCCTTCTTCTGATAGAAGGCCTTGAGAACGTTCTCGCCGGTTGCGCCGCCGTTCTTGGCGGCCCAATCGAGAGCTTCCTTCATGTACATCGCGGTGCAGACACCGGCGATGTAGTGAACCGGCCGATAGGTGGTGCCGGCAGCGTCGGACATCTTGGAGATCTCCTGCATGGTCTTCATGCCGGGAGCATTGCCGCCCCAGGCCACTGCGGTGCGCAGCGGGAACACCACGCCGTCGGCGGCCGCACCGGCGGCCTTCGCAGCGTTCTCGTCCATGCCCCAGACGTTGCCCATGAACTGGACATCGACGCCGGCGGCCTTACAGGCGTTCAGCACAGAGATGTTCGAGCCGGCGGTGTTGCCCAGATAAGCGTAGTTCGCACCCGAGCTCTTCAGCGTCAGGCACTGCGCGCTGTAGTCGCCCGGCGTGAGGGCGAACACGATGGCCGGCAGAACCTCGAAGCCGAGTTCGGCGGCGAGCGCTTCACCCGCAGCCTTCGGTGCGTTCGGGTACGGATGGTTCGCGCCCATGTGAACGTACTTCGGCTTGCCGGATTTACCCTTGGTCTTCCAGTCGTCCGCCGCCCAGGTCAGCATGCCGCGCAGTGCGTCGGAATAGCTCGGACCGTAGAACAAGTTGTAGGGCGCAGCCTTGCCCTTGCCGCCCGCGCCGGTCGGATCGGACAGCGCCGCCGAGTACGATGCCGAGATGTCCGGGATCTTGTCCTGGGCGAGGAAGCCGGTGAGGGCTTCGGTATCCGCCGTGCCCCAGCCGATGATCGCGGCGACCTTGTCGGAGCCGGACCACTTCTTGTACTGCGCGATCGCGCGCGGCACCTGGTAGCCGTAATCGACGGTGTCGATCTTCACCGGCTTGCCGCCGATGCCGCCGTTCTTGTTGATCCAGGCGTAGGCGTCGGCGACGCCTTGTCCGTAAGGCGTTCCGACGTCGGATGTCGCGCCGGAATAGTCGGCGAGATGGCCCAGCGAAACCTGCGCCTGAGCTACGCCGGCGGTGCCGCCGAGCAGCAGGGCGAGTGACGCTGTACTCAATAATTTCGTCATGGTCATAAGCGTAATCCTCCGGTTTCCTCTCGAGGTCTTCTTATTGTCTGTCCCGTTCCGACCTCAATGCGAGAACGGGTAGAGTTTCCAGTAAGCCTTGATTTGCCTCCACCGGTGAGCAAGTCCGTCCGGCTCGAAGATCAAAAAGATGATAATGATGACGCCGATGGCCATCTCGCGCAAGAATGCGATGTTGTTCTTGAGTCCCAGAAACTGATCGATGGTGCTGCCGCTGAGCGCGGCGCTGAGCCACTCCATCGATTCCGGCAGCAGCACCATGAAGGCGGTGCCGAGCAGCGTACCCATGATCGAGCCAATGCCGCCGATGATGATCATGGCGAGGAAGATGATCGAGCGGTCGATGCCGAAGCCTTCGTTGGAGACGACCTGATTGTAGTGGGCATAGAGCGCGCCGCCGACGCCGGCGAAGAATGCCGCCAATCCGAACGAAAGCGTTCGGTACTTGGTAAGATTGATGCCCATGATTTCGGCGGAGAGATAATGATCGCGGACCGCCACCAGTGCGCGGCCGTCGCGCGTCCGCATCAGGTTGGTGACCAGCAGATAGCAGACGATGACGTAGGCCAGCACGACGTAGAAATACTGGCGGTCGCCGCGCAGCACCTGGCCGAAAATCGAGAACGGCTCGGCATGTGCCGGAACGCTGCCGCCGGTGAACCATTCGGCGCGCGAGAAGAAGTCGAGCAGGATGAATTGCGCCGCCAGCGTCGCGATGGCGAGATAGAGGCCTTTCAGCCGCGCCGCGGGGAGGCCGAAGATCAGGCCGACAAGTGCCGTGACGAGACCCGAGAGCGGAATGGCGAAGAACACCGGGACGTGGAGCTTGGTCGAGACATAAGCCGAGGTGAACGCGCCGAATCCGAAGAACGCAGCATGGCCGATCGAGATCTGTCCGGTGAAGCCGACCACGATGTTGAGGCCGAGCGCGGCGATGCCGAAGATGCCGATCTGGATCAGTAGGCTCAGCGCATACTCGTTCAGCACGTAGGGTGCAAAACAGATCAGCACGATGCCCGCGATCATCGCGTTGCGGCTGGTCGTGGTCGGAAACACGGTGGTGTCCGCCGCGTAGGTGGTGCGGTAATCGCCTGCGGGAAGGAGGGTATGGCCTGCCATGATCAGATCCGCTCGATGTCTTTGGTGCCGAACAGGCCGTAAGGCTTGATCATGAGGATGATGATGAGCGCGTAGAACGGCGCGATCTCGAACAGGTTGCCCCAGTGGAGATATTCGCTGTCGACAAAGTGCGCGACGTTCTCAAGCAGCCCGATGATGATGCCGCCGACCACCGCGCCGCCGACACTGTCGAGGCCGCCGAGGATCGCCGCCGGGAACACCTTGATGCCGTAAGCCGAGAGGCCCGCCGAAACGCCGTTGACCACGGCGACGACGACACCGGCGACGGCCGAGACGGTCGCGGAAATCGCCCATGCCATCGCGAACACGCTCTTCACCGAAATGCCGAGCGACTGCGCGACCTGCTGGTTGAACGCAGTGGCGCGCATGGCGAGGCCATACTTCGACACCTTGAAGAACCACGCCATGCCCGCCATCATCGCCACCGACACCGCGAGGCTGAGGATGTAGACGGTCTGCACCTGCATCCCGAAAATATTGACGAGCTGGGTGTTGAAGATTTTCGGGAACGGCTGGAGGTTGACGCCGAACATCCATTTCATCAGCGCCGAGAACACCGTGGACAGCGCGATCGTCACCATGATGACGGAAATGATCGGCTCGCCGATCATCGGGCGCAGGATGATGAGCTGGATCAGGATGCCGAAGATGAACATGAAGACGAGCGTGATCGGCATGCCGATCCAGAACGGCACCTGATATTTGGTGAGCAGGAACCAGCACACCCACGCGCCGATCAGCAGCAATTCGCCCTGCGCGAAGTTGACCACCTGCGTCGCCTTGTAGATCAGCACGAAGGACATCGCGACGACGCCGTAGAGCGTGCCGACCACGAGGCCGTTGATGAGAAGTTGAACGAGAAGCTGGGTGTTCACTCGGCGGCCTCCGCCGTCTTGTGTGACGTTCCGAGGTCGATGACGGGCAGGGTGCAGCGGATGCGCTGCGTGGTGCCGTCCTGGAAACGGATCACGGTGTCGATGTCGATGTCGGGCTTGCCGCCGTAGATCGCATTAATAATGTCGGCGTATTTCTCGTTGATCACGGTGCGGCGGACCTTGCGGGTGCGGGTCAGTTCGCCGTCGTCGGCGTCGAGCTCCTTGTAGAGCAGCAGAAACTTGGAGATGCGCTGCGCCGGCGGCAGCGTGGCGTTGACCGCTTCGACTTCCTTGCGCAGCAGCTCGTAGGTTTCCGGGCGCGAGGACAGGTCGGTATAGGTGGTGAAGGAAATCCGGTTCTTTTCGGCCCATTTCGAGACGATGGAGAAGCGGATGCAGAGCATGGCGGCGAGGTAATCGCGCCCGTCGCCCAGCACCACGGCTTCGGCGACGTAGGGCGAGAACTTCAGCTTGTTCTCGATATACTGCGGCGAAAAGCGGTCACCGCGCGCTGTCTGCGCCATGTCCTTGATGCGATCGATGACCACAAGCTGCTTCGCCTTGTTGAAGTAACCGGCGTCGCCCGAATGCATCCAGCCGTCGCGGACTTCCGCAGCGGTGGCGGCCTCGTTCTTGTAGTAACCCGAGAACATGTTGGGATGGCGCACCACGATCTCGCCGACGCCGTTGACGTCGGGATCGCGGATTTCGATCTCGATGGTGTTGCCCATGGCAACGCCGGTGGTGTCGGGATCGACGGCCTCAGGCTGATGCAGGGTAAATGCGCCCAGCGTTTCGGTCTGGCCGTAGAGCGTGCGCAGCGGAACGCCCATGGCGCGGAAGAACTTGAAGGTGTCGGGGCCAAGCGCAGCGCCGCCGGTCGCCGCCGAGCGCAATCGGGTAAACCCGAGACGGTCACGCAGCGCGCGGAACACCAGCGTTTCCGCCACCATCGATGTCTTGCCTTGATCCAGCGCGGAAAGGCCGGCCTTCATGCCGGTTTCATACAGGCTCTGCTTCATCGCGGAGGCGTCCATCACGCGGGCGCGAACGTCGGCGGCGATGGCTTCCCAGATGCGCGGCGCGAACAGCACGAACGTCGGCGCGATCTCGCGGAAGTCGTTCATCATGGTGTCAGCCTGCTCGACGAAGTTCACCTTCATCCGGGAGAGCAAGCCTTTTCCGAGCGCGTAGACCTGCTCCATGATCCAGGGCAGGGGCAGCACCGAGACGTATTCATCGTCCGGGCCTTTCGGGTCGAAGGAGAGATACGTCGCGCAATGGCGCAGCACGCTGCCCGCGGTCAGCATCGCGAGCTTCGGGTTCGACGTGGTGCCGGACGTGGTGCAGAGGATGGCGACGTCCTCGGTGTTGGTGGCATCGACCAGCTGATCGTAAAGCTGAGGCTCGCGCGCGGCGCGCTCGCGGCCCATCTCCGCGAGCTTCGCGGCATCGATCAGCCGGGGATCGCTGTATTTGCGCATGCCGCGCGGATCGGAATAGACGATGTGCTTGAGGTGCGGCGCGCGGTCGCCGAGTTCAAGCAGCTTGTCGACCTGCTCTTCGTCCTCGGCGAACACGATCTTGGTTTCGCCGTAGGTCAGAAGATACAGCACTTCCTCGGGCAGCGATTCGCGATACATACCGAGCGACATGCCGCCGATGGCGTGGGCCGCGATTTCCGCCGCTACCCAGTCCGGACGGTTATCGCCGATGATGCCGATCACATCGCCGCGCTTCAGTCCCAGCTCGATCATGCCGAGCGCGAAATCGTGCACGCGGGTGTGGTAGTCGTTCCACGAGAAAACGCGCCAGAGACCGAAGTCCTTTTCGCGCAGCGCGATGGCGTTGCCGTGCTCCTTGGCGTTGAGCCGCAGCATCTTGGGGTAGGTGTCGGCCTGTGCGACGCGGCCTGCATAATCCATCATGCTGTGGCCTCCGCGACGGGATTGGTGTCATCGAGAGCGTCGAGCACTTCGTCTTCTTCGCCGAGATAGGCCTTGCGGACATGCGGATCGTCCAGCACGTCGGCGGGCAGGCCCTCGGCGATCTTGCGGCCGAAATCCAGCACGGTGACGCGGTGGGAGATGTCCATCACCACACCCATGTCGTGCTCGATCATCATCACCGTCATCCCGTATTCTTCGTTGAGATCGACGATGTAGCGGGCCATGTCTTCCTTCTCCTCGAAGTTCATGCCGGCCATCGGCTCGTCGAGGAGAATGAGTTTCGGCTCCAGCGCCATGGCGCGCGCGAGTTCAACGCGCTTGCGCAGACCGTAGGAGAGGGTGCCGGCGGTCGCCTTGCGCACCGACTGCAGGTCGAGGAAGTCGATGATCTCTTCCACCTTGCGGCGGTGTTCGAGTTCTTCGCGCCGCGCGCCGGTCAGCCAGTACAGCGAGCCGGTGATGAAGTTGTTTTTCAACAGGTGGTGCCGCCCGACCATGATGTTGTCGAGCACGGTCATGTGGTGGAACAGCGCGAGATTCTGGAACGTGCGGCCGATGCCGAGCGCCGCGCGTGCATTCGGCTTGAGGCCGGTGATGTCGCGGTCCTGATAGAAAAGCTGTCCCTCAGTCGGGGTGTAACGGCCGGAAACGCAGTTGACGATCGAGGTCTTGCCGGCGCCGTTGGGGCCGATGATCGAAAACAGTTCGCCTTCCTTGACGCCGAAGCTCACGTCGGTCAGGGCGCGCACGCCGCCGAACCGCAGTGAGACCCCCCGCACCTCCAATGCGTAAGCCACTCAAATCCTCCCAGATACGGCGCTTGGCGCGCTCTTTATCTATGGTTCGATGCCATGGTCCCGATCCTATACCGGGGGGCCGTGGCAAGCCATTCTACTATTGATGTTTTGCGCCGCAGGACGCATTTGCCGTCGTCGTCCTTACGGCAAACCGCGACACTGAAATGTCTTGTGCCTGACAATTCGTTGGGCAATTTCGGTATGCGCGCGGTATACCAAAGGACATTTTACCGCGTCGCAACATTACGCGAAGCGAGGGGCGGTTAAGACAGCATGGTTTCTGCGGAATATCTCAAGCGTATTGCGGTCTGGTCGCGCGGCCTGAATGAGCGGGAAATCGAAGTCGCTCGCGCCGGCGTGATCGAGAAGTCGTTCGGCGCGAACGAATTCATCTGCATGCGCGGCGATCATTTCGAATACTGGATGGGCGTGGTGAGCGGGCTGGTCCGGATCGGCACCGGCTCGCGCGACGGTAAGGCTGTCAGCTTCACCGGCATGACCAACGGCGCGTGGTTCGGCGAGGGAACCGTGCTCAAGAACGAAGCCCGGCGATATGACGCAGTCGCCTTGCGGGAGACGCGCCTGGCGTTGATGGATCGCGCCACCTTCTTCTGGCTGTTCGAGAACAGCGTCGCGTTCAACCGCTTCCTGGTGGGATTGCTGAACGAGCGGCTCGGCCAGTTCATGGGGCTGGTCGAATACGGCCGGATGCTGGACGCCAAGGCGCGCCTCGCGCGTAGCATCGCGTCGTTGTTCAACCCGATCCTGTATCCGGATCATACGCGCCACCTGGACATTACCCAGGAAGAACTCGGCGCGATCTCCGGCATCTCCCGCCAGAACGCCAACCAGTGCCTCAAGACGCTGGAAAAGGAAGGCCTGCTGCGCCTCGAATACGGCGGCGTAACGGTGATCGATCTGGAGAAACTGCGCGGGTACGGGGAATAGCTTCTGCGTCGCAATGTTTCTTCACGTCGTCCCGGCGAAGGCCGGGACCCATACTCCCTGTCGTTGTTTTGATGACAGATCGGACAGCACCGTCAGGGATTGCGCCACAACGAAGACCTAGGGGTTATGGGTCCCGGCCTTCGCCGGGACGACATCCAATATGCTCCTCCTTCATCGAATGCCTTCGGCAAGCCTCACTCGGCCCATTCCTGATCGGTCGTGAACACAATGGACAGCCAGCGGTCGGGGGTGTCGTTGCCGATGGCGTCGCCGATCTCGTCGCGGATCTTGTCCCATTCCTCAAGCCGCCTTGGCGGCAAGCCGGCCGGGACAATGAAGTAAAGCTCGATCTGTCGGCCGCGGCCGACGCGCGCGACATAGGCCCGATATGACAGGAATTGATAGCGCAGCACGATTTGCTGGGCGATGGCCTCGACGTGCTGCATGAGATCGGGTGGTGTGACCAGCAGGGCGTCGGCCAGCGCCTGACGCACGGTGCCGATCGGTATCGGAATGACAATCAGGCAGACGATCGCCAGCGCGGCAGGGTCAATATAGGGCGACATCCATTGCAGGTTCGTACCCTGAATCATGTAGCCGAAGATGAAGGCAACGAGCAGGGCAGCGGTCAGCGCCGCCGACATCATCCAGGCCTTGGCGTCCAGGGCGACAAAATTGGATTTAATGACCCGGTTGGCTCTCGTGTCAAAGATCGCCATGCCGATCGCGGCGAGAGTTATCACGACGGCGTAGATGATCGCCTGGTCGAAGGCGAGTTCGCGCCCTCCCGTCAGCAGGCTGCCGATGGCGGTGATCAGCGCGTAGATCGCGGCGCCGATCAGCAGGATGCCGTTCAGACCGAGAACCATCGGCTCCAGATGCCAGAAGCCCATGGTGAACTGTGCGATCAGCCTCGACCTGGAGCCGCCTTCTCGCGTCGATGCTGCGATCAGGTTGGCGACCAGCAGCGCCAGCATGGTCATGACAGCGTCGATCAGCGCGTAGACGCCGTCGAAAACAATCGCGTAGGACCCCGACAGAAGACCGAACAGAATTCCAAGCCCGGCCAGAACCAGGGTTACAGCGATCGACAGGCGCAGAACGCCTTGTTCTGTTCTCATGCGAGCGCATCCGGCAATTCCGCGGTGTAATCCCTACATCGCGGAGCGGACGGTATCACACCTCAAGCCATTCCTTGCGGATGGCCTGATTGGCCTTGAGGTCGGCCGGAGTGCCCTCGAACACGATGCGGCCGTGGCCCATCACGTAGAGCCTGTGGGAGATGCGCATGGCGATGGACAGCTTCTGTTCAACCAGAAGGATCGCCACGCCGCGTTTGGCGATTTCCGCGATCAGGTCGCCGACCTGCTGCACGATCAGCGGCGCGAGACCTTCGGTCGGCTCGTCGATCATGATGAGTTCAGGGTCGCCCATCAGCGTGCGGCAGATGGTCAGCATCTGCTTCTCTCCGCCGGAGAGCACGCCCGCCGTCGTATCGGCGCGCTCCTTCAGGTTCGGGAACATGTCGAGCATGTTCTCGAGCTTCCACTTGCCCGGATGTTTGGGGTCCTTGACGCCGAGCAGCAGGTTCTGCCGCACGGTGAGGCCGGGGAAGATGTCGCGATGCTCGGGCACGTAGCCAAGCCCGAGATGCGCGATCCTGTAGCTCGGCAGACCGGCGATGTTCTGGTCCTTGAACTTGATGGTGCCGTGTGGCGGCACTTCGCCCATGATCGCCTTGACCGTGGTCGAGCGGCCGACGCCGTTACGCCCCAGCAGGCTGACGACCTCGCCGGCGCCGATATGCATATCGACGCCCTGAAGGATGTGGCTCTTGCCGTAATAGGCGTGCAGATCCTGAACTTCCAACATCAGGCAGCTTCCTCGCCGAGATAGGCTTCCTTGACCTTCGGACTGTTGCGGATTTCCTCGGGTGTTCCGGATGCGATGATATGGCCGTAGACCAGAACCGAGATGCGGTCGGCAAGGCCGAACACCACGCTCATGTCGTGCTCGACGATCAGCAGCGTCTTGCCGAC
This sequence comes from Afipia massiliensis, assembly GCF_014203115.1. Lineage (GTDB taxonomy): Bacteria > Pseudomonadota > Alphaproteobacteria > Rhizobiales > Xanthobacteraceae > Afipia > Afipia massiliensis. The sequence goes on from NZ_JACHIJ010000006.1 coordinate 130,341, forward strand.
CGTGAGGCGGCGGATCAATTCCACTGCTCGTTCGGTCTCGGCGTGGCTCATGCCCGCGGTCGGTTCATCGAGCAGGATCACGTCCGCGCCGCCGGCGATGGTGATGCCGATTTCGAGCGCGCGTTGTTCGGCATAGGTCAATAGACCTGCCGGCACGTCGCGCCGCGAGGTGAGGCTGATGTCTTCCAGAATGCGCGCCGTCAGTTCGCGCACTTCCGGCAGGTTGTCGACGCTTTTCCAGAACGCGTATTTGTGTCCCGTCGCCCACAGCACCGCGCAGCGCAGGTTTTCCCACACCGTCATGTTGGCGAAGACGTTGGTGACCTGGAAGCTGCGGGACAGCCCGCGCCGGTTGATCTGGTAGGGCGCGAGACCGGAAATCAACTCGCCGCGCATCAGCACTTCGCCGCTGGTCGGCGCCATGTAGCCGCTGATGAGATTGAACGTGGTCGATTTGCCAGCACCATTGGGGCCGATCAGGGCGTGGCGTTCACCCTGCGCAACCCTCAGGTTGAGATCGCGGATCACCTTGGTGATGCCGAAGTTCTTCTGGACGTCACGAATTTCGATGGCGTCGGGCTTCACGGTCGACATCATGCTGCCATTCCCTTCGCACGCGCTGCGGTCAGCGCTTCGTCCCAGGCTATTGCGACCCGCTTCCATGTCATGCGCGCGACGATGAAGCCGCCGACGATCAGGATCAGCGCGAGAACCCATGTCAGGGGACTTGCGGCGTTGAACGGAATGCCGAACGCCTTGATGTTCGGACTTTCGGTCGGATTCATCGTGTAGTGAACGACGGATTCGATCGCGAGCATCAGGCCGATCATGAGCGCAACCGTCGGAACGAGCGCGACGAGATATGACGGCAGCACACGCCCGAGCGTCCCGCCCCTGAGCAGCGGGCGATGCATCATCAACAGTCCGGTGATGCCGCCGGGCGCGAACATCACAACCACGATGAAGAACAGCCCGAAGTAAAGCTGCCAGACGTGGGTCAGGTCGCTCAGTCCGAGCGACAGCAGCGTGACGAAGATCGCGCCGACGATCGGGCCGATGAAGAAGCCGACGCCGCCGATATAGGCCGCGAACAGCACGGTGCCGGACTGCACCGCGCCGAGATAGGCCGAATTGGCGATCTCGAAGTTGATGGCGGCGAGCGCGCCCGCGATGCCGGCAAAGAAGCCCGAGAAGCAGAACGCGATGTAGCGGACCACGTGCGGATCGTAACCGACGAACTGCACGCGCTCGGGGTTATCGCGAACCGCATTGCACATCCGTCCCAGCGGCGTGCGGGTGAGGGCGTACATCGCAATCATGCAGATCAGCGTCCAGGCCGCCACCAGATAGTAGATCTGGATCTGCGGACCGAAATTCCAGCCGAATACGCTCAGCAGCTTGGTGCGGTTGGCGGAAATGCCGGCTTCGCCGCCGAAGAAGGTGCGCAGGATCAGCGCCGAGGAGGCGACCAGTTCGGCGACGCCGAGCGAGATCATGGCGAAGGCGGTGCCTGAGCGTTGTGTCGACACCCATCCGAGCAGGATTGCGAAGGCGAGGCCTGCCAGTCCGCCGATCAGCGGCACCAGCGGCAGCGGGATCGCCCACTTGTTGCCGCCGATGATGTTGATGGCGTGAATGACGAGGAAGCCGCCGAGACCGTAATAGACCGCATGGCCGAACGACAGCATGCCGGTCTGGCCGAGCAGGATGTTGTAGGACAGCGCGAAAATGATCGAGATGCCGATCAGACTGAACGTTGTCAGAGCGCCGCCGGAGCCGAAAACTTTCGGCAGCACCAGCAGAAAGATCGCGACAGCGGCCCAGAGGCCGTAGAACTTGAGGTTATCGGCCGCGGTCGGAGGCGGCGGCGCGACGCGTGCGGTGATATCGCTCATGTTTCACGCGTCCCCAAAAGGCCCATCGGGCGGAACGCCAGGATCAGCACCAGCAGCACATAGGGCATGATCGGCGCGATCTGTGCCACGGTCACATTCCAGATGTCAGCCAGCCATGTCGCGGACCATGCCGGACTGAGCGGCCCAAACACTTCGGAGAGCGAGCCGTTCATCGAGACGGCGAAGGTCTGCACGAGGCCGATCAGCAGCGAGGCGATGAACGCGCCCGGTAGCGAGCCGAGCCCGCCGACCACCACGACGACGAACAGGATGGGTCCGAGGAGGCCGGCCATGTTCGACTGGGTGACCAGCGCCGGACCTGCGATGACGCCCGCCACCGCGGCGAGCGCGGTGCCGACGCCGAACACCATCATGAAGATGCGCCCGACATTATGGCCGAGATGGCCGACCATGTGCGGATGGGTCAGCGCAGCCTGCACGATCATGCCGACCCGCGTGCGCTTCAGCACGACCAGCAGAGCCAGGAAGATGGCGACCGACACCAGCAGCATGAACATCTTGTAGGCGGGATAGTTGGTCGAGAAGATCGTGAAGGCGGGGAAATCGAGCGAGGACGGCACGCGGAAATCCACCGGGCTCTTGCCCCAGATGATCTGCACGACTTCCTCGATCGCGAACGCGAGGCCGAAGGTGAACAGCAGTTCGGCGACATGGCCGTTGCGGTGGACCTGGCGCAGCCCGAAGCGCTCGACGCCGGCGCCGATGACCCCCGCGAGGATGGGCGCGACCAGCAGGGCGGGCCAGAAGCCGAACCACCGGCTGATCTGAAATCCGAAAAATGCGCCGAGCATGTAGAAGCTCGCATGCGCGAAGTTCAGCACGCCGAGCATGCTGAAGATGACCGTCAGGCCGCTGGCCATCAGGAACAACAGCATCCCGAACAGGACGCCGTTCAGTGTGGATATGACGATTAGTTCAAGCACGACCTCAGCACTCCCCCCGGATACATGAAGGTCTCGTGTTCACCCCGGCGCGGGCCGGGGCGAACACAATCAGTTGGCGAAAAAAGCCAGCTTGCGGTGACCTCTTATGGACGGGTCATCTTGCAAGTGGTCGGCAGGACGGTCTTGTCGGCATCGATCTTGGCGACACCCTTCCAGCCCCAGCCGGTCTTTTCTTCGTCAAACGGCTCCTTGTTCTTCAGTTCGCCGAATTGCGCGATGTAGATCGGCTGGAAGAACTGGTGGTCGTCCTTGCGCATGAAGCCCTTGCCGCCGTTGAAGACTTCATAGTCCATGCCTTCGAGAGCAGCGGCAACCTTCACCGGCTCAAGTGACTTGGCCTTTTCGGCAGCGAGCGCGAACATCCGCATTTCGTTGACGGCGCGCGGATAGAACAGGCTGAAGCCATACTTGTCGCGCAGCGCCTTTTCGAACGCCATCGACGACTTGTTGTCGATGTTGGCGTAGCCTTCCGCGACCTGGAACACCTGATCGTTCAGGTTGCCCTGCTTGATCGCGGTCGGGCCGCCGGTGCCGCCTGCGTAGTAGGTGTACCAGTTGACCTTGAGCCCGGAGTCAGCCGCGGCCTTGAGCAGCAGCGCGAAGTCCTGGCCCCAGTTGCCGGTGATGACGCTGTCCGCGCCGGACGCCTTGATCTTCGCGATATACGGCGCGAAGTCGGTGACCTTCAGCAGCGGGTGCTTTTCGTCGCCGACAATCTCGATGTCCGGACGCTTCGTCTTCAGCATCGCGCGCGCGGTGGTGCGCACCGATTCGCCGAACGAGTAGTCCTGGTTGATCAGATAGATTTTTTTGATCGACGGAGTGCCCTTCATGTAGTTGGTGAGGGCTTCCATCTTGATGTCGGAGTTGGCGTCCCAGCGGAAGTGCGAGAAACTGCACTTTTCGTTGGTGAGGACCGGGTCAACCGCGGCGTAGTTGAAGTACAGCACTTCCTTGCCGGGATTGCGCTCGTTGTACTTGGTGATGAAGTCGGTCAGCGCGCCTGCCACCGAGGAGCCGTTGCCCTGGGTGATGTAGCGCACGCCCGAGTCGATCGCCTTCTGGGCCTGGATCAGGCTTTCCTGCGGATTGGTCTTGTTGTCGAGCGGAACGATTTCGACCTTTTTGCCGAGAATGCCGCCCTTGGCGTTCACTTCGTCGGCAAGGAACTGAAACGTCTTGAGGCCGATTTCGCCGACGCTGGCGCCGCCGCCGGACAACGGGTCGATGTAGCCAATTTTCAAGGTGTCCTGGGCCATCGCCGCTCCGCCCAGCATGGGAAGCGCGAACGCCGCAGCCATCATCAATTTACGCATTTTTATCTCCCTGAATTCTCTTTGTGATCGGCCCGTTCTTGCGGGTGGACAGCCAAGATTTTGGGATCTTGTACCGTCCGGGCCGTTCGTGCGGCGGATTGTGGTCCAACACCCCGCAAGCCGCAAGCCCGGTCTCTGGGCGGAATGGAGAATGCTTAATTTGCCCGTCCGGGCAGGACCGTGATAGGGGTCCGGGCCGTTTGCTGGGACCGCGACCGACGGACGCACGCCGTCGTTGGTTGTTTCTGTGCTGCCTGCATTTCGGTAATCTTCGGTGCGGGGTTGAGTGAATATGCCAGCGAGAAAATCGCGATCGACGGTCGCCGTGCGGGATCGATGATGGCCGTCCTGCCATTTGATCTGAAGGGGAAACGCGTGTTCGTGGCCGGCCATCGGGGGATGGTGGGCAGCGCCATCGTGCGCCGGCTCGGCCGCGAGGGTGCCGAGGTCCTGACTGTTTCGCGGAGCGAACTTGATCTGCTCGATCAGGCCGCCGTGAACAGGTGGTTCGCGGCGATGCGCCCGCAGGTTGTGTTCCATGCGGCCGCGAAGGTCGGCGGCATCGTCGCCAACAACACCCTGCGCGCCGAGTTCATCTACGAGAATCTGCTGATCGCGACCAACGTCATCCATGCGGCGCATGTGCACGGCGTCGAGAAACTGCTGTTTCTCGGTTCCTCCTGCATCTATCCGAAGCTGGCTCCGCAGCCGCTGCGCGAGGATTCGCTGCTGACCGACACGCTCGAGCCGACCAACGAGCCGTATGCGATCGCCAAGATCGCCGGCGTCAAGATGGCGGAGGCTTACCGCGCCCAGTACGGCAGCGACTTCATCAGTATCATGCCGACCAATCTCTATGGCCCCGGCGACAACTATCATCCCGAATACAGCCACGTGGTCGCGGCGCTGATCCGCCGCTTCCACGAGGCGAAGGAAACCGGCGCGCGCGAAGTCGTGGTGTGGGGCACCGGCACGCCGCGGCGCGAGTTTCTCTATGTCGACGACATGGCCGACGCCTCGATCCATCTGATGAAGAATTACTCGGAAGGCGGCCTGATCAATGTCGGGACCGGCGAGGATATTTCCATCGCGGACTTTGCGCGCGTGGTCGCGCGGACCGTCGGCTACACCGGCGAGATCTCGTTCGACACGTCGAAGCCGGACGGAACCCCGCGCAAGCTGCTCGATGTCGGCAAGCTCGCGAATTTCGGATGGCGGGCGACGACTTCGCTCGACGACGGCATCAAGCTTGCCTATCAGGCGTTCCTGAAAGAACGATCACCGTAGTCCGACGCCGAGTCCGGGAACTGTTGACGCCGTTTCGCAAGACATCACGGAACAGGCGGCGTCTTGCGTCGTTGGCTCTTCATGTCTCACACATGGAGAGAAGTAATGGCTCAACAGGAACGCGAAACGTCTTCCCTTATCGGCAGTGACAAGGTGGATGGAACTGCCGTCTACGACGCGGACGGCGAGAAGATCGGTTCGATCGAACGGGTGATGATCGAAAAGATGACCGGCAAGGTATCGTATGCCGTCCTCAGCTTCGGCGGCTTTCTGGGCATCGGCGACGATCATTATCCGCTGCCGTGGTCGTCCCTCAAGTACAACGTGGAGCTGGGCGGCTATCAGACGATGATTCCGGTGGAGAAGCTGAAAGGCGCTCCAAAGTACGCGGACGAGAACGAATGGGACTGGGGTGCGACCCGGACGAAAGGCCTGAGCGACTATTACGGCGTTGCGATGTAAGATCATCGCCGATGTGGTCGCGGTCGCGTCGAATCCCGGCGCGTCCTTGGTCCGTGATTGACGGCGATGAGTGACATCCACGATCTTCAGCGGTTTATGGAGGCGCAGGCGCCGGTCTATCCGCGCGTGGTGTCGGAGTTGCGTGCGGGCCGCAAACAAAGCCACTGGATGTGGTTCATCTTTCCGCAGATCGAAGGCCTCGGATTCAGCGCGATGGCGCAGAGGTACGCCATCGGCTCGCGCGCGGAGGCCGTGGCGTATCTGGATCATCCGGTGCTCGGGCCGCGGCTGCGCGAATGCACGCGGCTGGTGAACGCGGTCGACGGCAAGGACATTCATGCGATCTTGGGTTCGCCCGACGATATGAAATTCAAATCGTCGATGACGCTGTTCGCCAAAGTCACTGCCGACAATGCGGACTTTGTTGCGGCCCTGCATAAATACTACGATGGCGAATTCGACGCGGCGACAATCGCCCGCCTGTGAGCGACAGATCCATGAAACAGACGCCCGTTGTTGTCACCGACGTCGAGACCATCGCCAGTTCGGTATTGACCGTGCCGACCGGGGGCGAGGGCTTCATCGACATCACGGCGGAGGTCGCGCGGTTTCTGAAGCAGACCGGCGGCGTGACGGGAGCCGTGACCCTGTTCATCCGTCACACCTCGGCGTCGCTGACCATTCAGGAAAACGCCGATCCCGATGTGCTGGCGGACCTGATCACGTCATTGCGACGGCTCGCGCCTGCCGACGGCGGCTGGCGTCACACCATCGAAGGTCCGGACGACATGCCGGCGCATATCAAGACCATGCTGACGTGCAGCAACCTGCAGATCCCGGTTCTCGACGGCGCGCTGGCGCTCGGCACCTGGCAGGCGATCTATCTGATCGAGCACCGGACAAGGCCGCACAGCCGCGAGGTGGTGATGCAGTTCATGGGAAGCTAGCGCGATACCATCACCGTCATTCCGGGGCGCGAGCGCTTGCGAGCGAACGCGGAATCTCGAAGTTGTTTCCGATGAACTCTTCGGGATTCCGGATCAGTCGCGGAGCCTGTCATCGGGCCGGCCAAAAGCGCGTTTACGCGCGTCTTTGACGCGCTATGGCCGGACCCGCTGGCGTCCTGTCCGGAATGACGTGCTGAAGAAGACTAGCTCGCCGCACTCGCGGTCTTGCCGTCACTCTTTTTCTTCTTCGGCTTCGGCAAGGTCGCCTCAGTCCCGATGACTTCAGCGCGCGCAAGCTCCGCGATCTCGGCGTCGCTGAGATTGAGCACCTCGCGCAACACTTCGTGGTTATGCTGGCCCAGCGTCGGCGCGACATTCACGATCGGATAGGGCAACTCGTTCTCGCCTTCGCGATAGGCCACCGACGGCAGCAGATGCGGACCCATGAACGGCCGGTCGCTCGGCTGCCAGTGTCCCGTCTTCAGCAAATGCGGATCGGAGGCGAGATCCTGCGGCAGCTTGGCGATGCCCGCAGGCACACCGGCCTTCTGCAATGTCACCATCGCGATATCGGGACGCACATCCGCGAGCCAGTGACGGATCGCGACCTCGATGGAATCTTCATGCGTGCGCCGGCCTTCAGCAGTCGCGAACTCGGGATTGGCCGCAAGGTCCGCCCGCCGCATCACGCCGCACAGCGCGCGCCACTCGTCGTCGCTGCGAACCGAGAGCGTGATCCACTGATCGATCCCGACGGTGGGGAAGCAGCCATTCGGCACATATTGCGGATGACGGTTGCCGATGCGCGGACTTGTTGCGCCGGTAGCGGATTGTTCGAGGATCGACGGCGCGACCATCGGCAGCATGCATTCCACCTGGCTGAGGTCGATGTGCTGACCTTCGCCGGTGCTCCGCTGATGCATGAAGCCGAGCAGCAGCGCGGCGGCGCCATTCAGGCCGCCAATCGGATCGCCGATCGCAGCATGCAGCATCACCGGCGGGTCTTCCGGGCCGCCGGTGACCGAAGGCAAACCCGACGCCTGTTCGAGCGTCGAGCCATAGGCGCGCACGCCGCTCCATTTTCCCGTCATGCCGAATGCGGGCATGGTGACGACCACGAGACGCGGATTGATCTTGAGAATGTCGTTCACGCCGAGGCCGAGGCGCGGCATCACGTCGGCGGCGTAGTTGTCGATCACCGCGTCGGCGTCCTTCATCAGGCGCTTGAGCAGCGAGAGGCCGGCGTCGGTGGTGAGGTCCAGTGTGATGCCGCGCTTGTTGCGGTTGTTCATCTGAAACCAGTAGGTCTTCTCGTAGGTCCGCTCCTCGTGATAGGGCGGCCGCGTGTCGGTGCCGCGGAACCAGTCGGGATACTGGCAGGACTCCACTTTAATGACGTCGGCGCCGAGATCGCCCATCTGGCGCGTCGCGGTCGGGCCGGCCCATCCCATGGTGAGATCGATGATGCGCAGGCCCTTCAGCGGCAGCGCGTCCGCCGCATTCGCCGCGCGGGTCGCGTTGCGTTTATGCGCGGGCAGGGCGGCCTTGTCGTCCGCCCCCGCCAGCGGCGCGCGACCGTTCGGCTTCGGCCGTGAACGCGTCAGATATTGCGGCAGCACCGGCCCCTCGAACGACGCAGTGCCGATCTCCACCGGCCCGAATACGCCGCGGGTGCGATGCACATCCTGTTCGAGCAATTCCTTCATGTCGGGCACGACCGCGAGCGGCAGCCGCAGCTCGATGCCCATCTCGAACCATTCGAGTGCGGTTTTCTTCAGCAGCGCCGGCGTGATGATCGCCTTCAGTTCATCCGCATGGTTGAAGCGGCCGATGGTCGCCGAGTATTTCGGATCGGCGCCGAGTTCGGGCATGTCGAGCATGGTGCAGAACGCCGCCCATTGCGCGGGCGTGACCACGGTGACGCCGAGCCAGCCATGCTTGGTGACGAAGTTGCCGGACGGATAGCCGCGGCCGAACCGGTTGATGCCGGGGCGCGGGCGCGTGAAGCCGGACTCGAGCGCAAGCCCGGTGTCGAACTCGCTGATATGCAGCATCGCTTCAAGATTGTTGACGGCGAAGCGGTGCGCGCCGTGCGCGTATCCATAAAGGCCGGCAAGGCTCGGAATGAAGGCGGTCAGTCCGCCGACCACGCCGATCTGCCCGTCGCGCGGCAGCACCGGCGGTCCTTCGATGGGGCCGACCAGTTTCACGAGGCCCGCAAGGCTGCGGCACACCGAGTCGGTCGCGAGATAATTGCGATATGGGCCGTGTTCGCCGAACCACGACATCGCGGTGATGGCGAGGCCGGGATCGACCTTGCGCAAACGGTCGTGCGAAATCTGCGAGGCTGCGATCTCGTCGGGATGCCGCGCGTCGAGCAGCAGGTCGGAACCGGCGAGCAGTTCGAGAATCCGGTTGGCGCCTGCCGGTGTTTCCGGGTCGGCGGTGATGCTTTTCTTGTTGGTGTTGAGCCACGCGAAGGTGAGGCTCTGGCGTTTGCCGTCGCCCGCATCCGCAAGCGGCGGAACAAGGCGGCCGGGATCGCCGCCCTGCGGCTCGATCTTGATGACCTCCGCGCCGAAATCCGCGAACAGTTTGCCGCAATAACCGAGCGTATCGCCCGATCCGAGTTCAACAACGCGCAGACCAGAAAGGGGGAAAGATGGCATTTGATCCCTGTTTTTTTATTGGCTTTGTTTTTTGCAGGGTGCCTGATCTGGTTCGATCACGCAATCATTCAGGCGGGTAGGAAGGAGCCGCATATGTGATCGTCATCACCGGGCTTGTCCCGGTGATCCACGTCTTTTTTCGTTGATCGCGCCAAGACGTGGATGGCCGGGACAAGCCCGGCCATGACGAAAGCGAGATTTGACGTTCGACTAAGACGCCATGCGCGGCGGCGTTCTGTTCAGCGCAACAGCCATGGCGCTGATCAGCGGCTTCATGAAAAACGAGTCGTTGGCGGGATAAATGTCGGTGTGCAGACCGTTGGCCTTCAGCTCATCCGACACGACGGGGCCGACCGAGGCCACCGGCGTCTGCTTGAGGCCGGCGCGCAACTGGTCTTCGCAGTTGTGGGCGCGCGCGACATCGACCAAACGCCGTACCTGACCTGAACTCGTCAGCGCAATCGCATCGACGCGGCGCTGCGCCATCTCATCAATGGCTGCGACGATGTTGGTGTCCGCCGCCTGTCCGTCATAGATGTAGGGCAGCACAGGCTCGACGGTTGCGCCGAGCGAAGTGATCGCGGCGATCAGCTTGCCGTGATCCTTGTCGGGATAAAGCTGAAGCCCGACACGATGACCTTTCAGATTCTCCTGAGCGAGCATGGTGGCGACGCCTTCCGAAGTCGGCGTCTCGGTCTGGACGTCGGCTTCGAGGCCGATTTCGCGCAGCGCACGCACCGGCTTCGGGCCGCGTGCGTATCGCTTCGCTTTCGCAATGGCCGCGACAAAATCCTGATCGACGCCGATGCGCCGTGCAACCTTCATCATGCGGCGCAGGCCTTCGCCGGTCATCAGCACCAGATCGTCGAACGGCTTGTCGATGAACAGCCTGATCCAGGCCTCAATCGGGGCGGGGTCCGGCGCGTCATGAATGGTGAACATCGGACATTGCAGCACGTGGGCGCCCTGTTCCTGAAGCAGGCGAGAAAACTGCGCTTCTTCGCGCGTTTCCAGAATCAGGATGCGGTAACCTTCAAGCCTGCCAGCCATATCAACCTTTCGCGACCAAAGCCGAACCGAAGCGCCAGCCTATTGCCGCCGCGGATCGCATGCCAGCCTGTTTTGTGGCCGCTTTCGTCATGTGAGCCAATGAGTCGGCACGGGAAGGAGCGCGTAGCATCGACAATCACGGTCGTCATCACCGGGCTTGTCCCGGTGATCCACGTCTTTCTTCTCGGATGCCGCCAAGACGTGGATGGCCGGGACAAGCCCGGCCATGACGAGAGAAGATGATCGCTCCGCACCTCGCAATGACGATGCAGGCTACCGATGCAATTGGCGAACGGAAGGAGTGGTGTTACAGGAAGGTTCCGCCCGCCACCTGTCGTCCAGAATCGAAAAAATCCCCATGTCCGCACAGCAATTCGTCCTGACCCTGTCCTGCCCGGACCGTCCCGGCATCGTGTCCGCGGTCTCCACCTTCCTGTTCGCCAACGGGCAGAACATTCTCGACGCGCAGCAATACAGCGACATCGAGACCGGCCGGTTCTTCATGCGGGTGAGTTTCGATTCGCCCGCCGCGCAGGCGGACCTGCCGACGCTTCAGGCCGGATTCGGCGTGATGGCGAAGCCGTTCTACATGGTCTGGCAGTTGCGCGACCGTGCCGTGCAGCAGCGCGTGCTGCTGATGGTGTCGAAGTTCGATCATTGCCTCGCCGACATTCTCTATCGCTGGCGGCGTGGCGAAATGCCGATGACCCCGACCGCGATCGTTTCCAACCATCCTCTGGAGACCTATGCCGGGCTCGATTTCGCAGGTATCCCGTTTCACCATCTGCCGGTGACGCGCGCCACCAAGGACGAGCAGGAAGCGGCGGTCTGGAAAATCATTCAGGACACAAAGACGGATCTCGTGGTGCTGGCGCGCTACATGCAGGTGCTGTCGGAGGATTTCGCCGGAAAGCTCTCCGGGCGCTGCATCAACATCCACCACTCGTTCCTGCCGGGCTTCAAGGGCGCCAAGCCCTACCATCAGGCGCATGAGCGCGGCGTCAAGCTGATCGGCGCCACCGCGCATTATGTGACGAGCGCGCTGGATGAAGGCCCGATCATCGAGCAGGACATCGAGCGCATCAGCCACCGCGATGCGCCGGAAGATCTCGTCCGCAAGGGCGCGGATATCGAGCGGCGCGTGCTCGCCCGTGCGATCCGCTATCATCTTGAGGACCGCGTGATCCTCAACGGTCGCAAGACCGTGGTGTTCACGGACTGACTTTCAACAGCCCGCCTGCCGTCACCCTGAGGTGCCGTAGCGAAGCGGAGGCCTCGAAGGGCGACGGCGCGATTCCGGGTGGTCATCCTTCGAGGCTCGCAAGAGCTCGCTCCTCAGGATGACGGCCGCAACCGTTACGCCGCCGACAGCCGCCGCTCGATGTCCTCGACCGGGTGGCCGGTCAGATCCTTGTCGATTTCGGCGATGATGCGGACTTTCACATTGGTATCGAGGAGGCGGCGCAGTTCCGCCAGCGTGCGTGGCGGCGCCGCGATCACGAAGCCGGGGATGTCGCGGTCTCGCGCCAGCCCCTCCAGTGCATCCGCGATGGTGCGCGCAAACCGCTGTTCGCCGATCTCTTGCCAGTCGGTTTGCTCCATGGCGCTCCGTCGCGCGCCGACGCTCGCGAATGAGCGTCCGGGCTGATCGGACCCCTGTTCGCGCGTTGGCGGATTATCGTTCCGGAGAACCTGCTCGGTTTTCAGGCGGGGGGCGGTCTGGTTACCTTCGTTGCGGAGGAAAAGGGCTTTGCGGCCGTCGCCGACGATGATGTAGGCGTTATGGGGAATGCGGATAAATTCATTGTTTTTGGTCATGTGGATGGTCTCCCATGCCTCGCAAACCAACCGCCCGGCCGGGCTTTCGTTCCGGACGCCGCGCTGGTTAAACGGCCGGAAACCGTATCGACAAGCGCGGCCGAGCGGCTGCGTGCAATGCATAAAAGTTGCTCAGTCTTGCTGACGGATTGTGGTAGTGAGCGCGCCAAGATCGGACAGGGCCGATCCGGAGAACATGATGCAGAAATCGAAGCCGCCGTTTCGCGCCGACCATGTCGGCAGCCTGTTGCGGCCGGAGCGGATCAAGGACGCGCGCGCGCGGTTCGCCAAGGGCGAGATCAAGGCCGCCGAACTAGCGCGCGTCGAATCCCTCGAAATCGGCAAGATCGTCCAGAAGCAGAAGCAGAACGGCCTGAAGCTCGCGACCGACGGCGAATTCCGCCGCTCGTGGTGGCATTTCGATTTTCTTAAAAATCTCGACGGCTGCGAGCTTCACAAGACCGACGGCATCCAGTTCAACGGGATAACGACGCGCGGCGAAAGCATCCGCGTCACCGGCAAGCTGGATTTTCCCGGCAGCCATCCGATGATCGAGCATTTCAAGCTGCTCAAGGACAAGTGCGACCTCGCCGGGATCATGCCGAAGATGACGATCCCGTCGCCGTCGCTGCTGCACTATCGCGGCGGCCGCCGGGCGATCTCGCAGGAGGTCTATCCGGACATGGATGACTTCTTCGTCGATCTGGCAAAAACATATCGCAAGGCCGTGCAGGCGTTCTACGACGCAGGCTGCCGCTATCTGCAGTTCGATGACACCGTGTGGGCCTATCTTTGCTCCGAGGACCAGCGCGAGAAACTGCGCGGGCGAGGCGAGGACCCCGATGCTCTTCCGGCGGTCTATGCCCGCGTCATCAATTACGCGATTGCCGAGCGCCCCGCCGACATGACGATCACCACGCATGTGTGTCGCGGCAATTTCCGTTCGACCTGGATTTCATCCGGCGGCTACGAGCCGGTGGCGGAGATCCTGTTGTCGCGCGTCAACTACGACGGCTACTTCCTCGAATACGATACCGATCGCGCGGGCGGGTTCGAGCCGCTGCGGTTCCTGCCGAAAGGCGACAAGACGGTGGTGCTTGGGCTCGTCACGTCGAAGAGCGGCGCGCTTGAGACAAAGGACGACATCAGGCAGCGCGTGATGGAGGCGGCGAAGTTCGTATCGCTGGATCAGCTTGCGCTGTCGCCGCAATGCGGCTTCGCCTCGACGGAGGAAGGCAACGTCCTCACCGAGGACGAGCAGTGGGCGAAATTGCGCCTCGTCGTCGATGTGGCGAACGACGTCTGGGGCAGGTCCTGAGGGCGGACCTTGAACCAGAACTTCGACCTGAGACCGTGATCTTGTAACCACGCGGAAACGCTGTCCGCGCGAGGCTCGCCGCTCGCTCGAAAACCCCTTCCACGCCACACGTCCGCGCGCCGTCCCGGAACAATTTTGCCTGCCCACCGTTGAAATGTGGGCAAATGCGGCCGGTTACGGCGAGGGGACATGATCTTGAACATCGGCGATACGGTGCGTCCAGGCGTCGTGCAGGCCGTACGGGGGCCGGGCGTCGCCTCAGCGATTGTTGCCGCGCTCATTATCACCGGTCTTTATGTTGGTCGCGAAATCTTCGTTCCCATCGCGCTCGCCATTCTACTCAGTTTCGTTCTCTCGCCGCCGGTTGATCGTCTCGAGCGCTGGCGCGTGCCGCGAAGCGCCGCGGTGCCCATCGTCGTGGTCGGAGCTTTTTTCCTGATCTTCGCGCTGGGCAGCCTGATCGCCTCGCAGGTCACGCAACTCGCCGAAGGCCTGCCGGGCTATCAGCAAACCATGCAGACCAAGATTTCATCGCTGCGGAGCTTCACCTCGGTGGGGCCGCTGGAACGCGCAGCGAGTGTCTTGCAGGATCTCGGCAAGGAGCTGAACAAGCCGGAAGCCAGCGTCGAGACCCCGCGCACGGCGCCGCAGCCGGATCAAGCCAAGCCGCTCCTGGTCGAGGTGCGGGCGCCGCCGCCGACGGCCCTTGAAAATGTCGCGGCGCTGATTTCGCCCTTGCTGCAGCCGCTGGCGACCGTGGGCGTGGTCCTGATCTTCGTCGTGTTCATTCTGTTCCAGCGCGAGGATCTGCGAAACCGCTTGATCAAGCTCGCCGGCGCAAACGACCTGCAGGCGACGACATCCGCCATCGATGACGCAGCCGGCCGCCTCAGCAGCCTGTTCCTGTCGCAACTCGGCTTGAACACCGCCTTCGGCATCGTGATCGGATTGGGACTCTGGGTGATCGGCGTGCCGAGCGCGGTCCTGTGGGGCATTCTCGCAGGCATCATGCGCTTCGTGCCGTATATCGGCGCGTTCATCGCTGCGTTCTTTCCCCTGACGCTCGCGATCGCCGTCGATCCCGGCTGGTCGATGCTGGCATGGACCGCCGGGCTGATCATCATCACCGAGATGACGGTCGGCCACGCCATTGAGCCGATGCTGTTCGGCCGCAGCAGCGGTCTCTCGCCGTTCGCGGTGGTGGTGTCCGCAACATTCTGGACCGCGTTGTGGGGCCCGATCGGTCTCGTGCTCGCGACGCCCATGACGGTGTGTCTCGTGGTGCTGGGTCACCACGTGGAGAGCCTGAAGTTCTTCGACATTCTGCTGGGCAATCGTCCCGCGCTGTCGCCGCCCGAGATTTTCTACCAGCGCATGCTTGCGAATGATCCCGGCGAAGCTGTCGAGAAGGCCGAGGAATATCTGAAGGAGCGCACGCTTTCGGAGGTCGCGCTGAAGGGATTGAAACTCGCTCACAACGACCTGAAGCGGGATCGTCTGCCCGCCGTCCGCCTTGCTGCCATCCGCGACAGCGTCGTCGAACTGATCGACGATCTCGCCGATGAGGACGACGACGCCCGCAAGGGCGACACCAACGATGCGGAGGCCGAAGCCGCCATCGAGGCGTCGGTCCCGATGCCGGAACTGCCTTTCGTCATCCGCGAAGGCCTTCCCGCGGCCTGGCAGGCGGAATACCCGGTGCTATGCGTGGCCGAGCGCACCGACCTCGACGAGGCTGCCGCGCTGATCCTCACGCAGATCCTGTCGAAACACGGACTTGGCGCGCGCGTGGCGAAGAAAGAAGACGTTTCCAGCAGTGGAATTTTCCGCCTCGACGGCGAGGGTGTCGCGCTGGTTTGTATTTCCGCGCTGGATGATGGAAGTCCGGCCTATACGCGCCATGTCGTGCGCAAGCTGCGCCGCAAGATGCCGCAAGCCAACATCCTCGTCTGTTACTGGATGGCGGAAAATCTCGCGATCACGAAGGACAGTATCAAGGCCGATGCGCTCGCGACTCGCCTGAGCACGGCGGCAAAGTATTGCCTGGATCTCGCACAGCCGCGCGGCGAGACGGGCGAGGATGGCGCACCCGTGCGCGATGTGGTTCTCCGCGTCGCCGGGTGAGGGCGACCGCGGTTTCGCGTCGCAGACTCAGTGTCCGCTCAGCACCAGCGTCTTGACCGGCAGCAGCAGCGCCTGAATCCGCAGCAGCATCGCGTGCACGATGCCGACGGCATCCACCGCATGCAGCCAGATGCGCTTCGACGTGCCGGTCTCCTTGGCGGAGATCACGTCGTGGTTATTGGTGTAGGCGTTGGCGATGCAGCTGCTGCCGGGCGTCACGCCTTCAAGGCCGCCCTTGTAGATCGGCTCCATGAACACGAGAATCGTACCCGGACGTTGCGTCTGCTGCGCTTCGAGCAGCTGCTCCCCGCCGCGGAATTGGCCCGCCGCGATATAATTCTGCACGTTCGTGACCACCATCGGGATCACGGTCCATGGTTTTGAAATGCAGGTGGCCTCGGCGACCATGCCGACCTTCATGACCTGCGCTTCGATCTGTCCGAACCCTGCTGAAAGCGCGCGCTGTCCCGCGCCTTCCGGAATCAGGATGCCGGCAGACCGCATGATCGGATTGACGACATCACCCGGCCGCAAAAAGAACTGTTCGACACGTCCATCGACGCCGGCGCGAATGAAGGTCTTGTCCAGATCCACTTGCGCCTGGGCCAGTGCGGCTTCCGCGCTTGCCTTCTCCGCAGGTAGAAGTGTCGTCACGCGGATCACGGCAGATTGCTTCGCTGCGGTGACGGCATCGAGTGTGCCCTGTCGCCCCGCCATGATCACTTCGAGCTTCTCGATGTCGCGCTGCGGAACGATGCCCGGATTGCGCTTCTGCAACTCGCGTTTGACGTCGAGTTCGTCGGACGCCTGCTGAAGCGAACTCTTGGCTTCCTGAATCTGGGCCTCGGCCTTGACCACATCCGATTGCGCCGCGACCAGCGAGGCATCGACTTCCGCGCTCTTGCGCTTTGCAGTTTCCAGCGCTGCCGCCTGCTTTGCACTGTCGAGCGTGAAGATGACGTCGCCCTTCTTGACGGGAGCGCTGTGATCGACACGAACCTCTGCCACGCGGCCGACCACTTCAGGAATGATGGGCACGGTTCGATAGTACATGGTCGCGCTGGTGGTGGACGGATGGAAATAGAAAATGACGGTGATCAGCGCCACGGTCAGTATCACGCATGAGGTGATGCCCCAGCGCAGCTCGTACCAGACCGAGAACAGCGTAATCTCTTTGCCCAGCCGCTTTCCTTGCGCATA
Source organism: Afipia massiliensis (assembly GCF_014203115.1). Taxonomy (GTDB): domain Bacteria; phylum Pseudomonadota; class Alphaproteobacteria; order Rhizobiales; family Xanthobacteraceae; genus Afipia; species Afipia massiliensis. The sequence continues at coordinate 147,392 of NZ_JACHIJ010000006.1, forward strand.
GCGGCGATAGAGGTAATCGGGAAAGACTGTCAGAAGCGAGCACAGGATCAGTTCAAGCATGATGCTGCACCTCGCTCTTGCCGACAGAGGCTTTCGTCTTGTCGGATGCGTCCGCGGGAGGTGTGTGAGCCGCCGTTTGGTCCGGCGGTTCGGATGGATCCGGATCGGGCGGAATTCCAGCCATCTTCTGGACCGAGCCTGCGATGCTGCGCAGTGGTGTGCTGAAATCCGGCAAGTCGACCAGAGCGAGCAACAGCGCGATCACCCAGAACAGGTGATTGTGCGTAAACAGCGCGAGCAGGCAGAGCACGGCCACGATCTCGAACTGCAGCTTCTGGGACTTGTGCGCCATCCGCTCGGGCAGGGAGTGGATCTGCAGATAGATGTTGCCGACGAACAGAATGGCGCCGAGCAGGATAATGCCGACGACCACCATCAGCACATCGGTGTCACCGGGGGCGGTGATAAAGCCCGGGAGGTGATGCGGTGCGGCTGGATGTAGGGACTCGCTCAAAGGCAACCTCCGCCCGGAAGAATGTTCGTCATAAATAAACTACCAAAAATAAAAACTGGATCAGTCATCCAGCGTTGCCGAGGGTTCCATCCTCGCACAGGGGCGGAACTTGGCAAGATGCAAAAGATGTTCTGCGGGAGAGAACTGCAGTTTCTGGATAGTGGGTGCCGGCAGCGTCCCACCCGCGCGAAATGCGCATCGTTCAGTCGTGGGCGGTGAAAATCCACATGCTCCTGTCGCATTGATGCAATGGGCAGTGTGCCGAACTGCCGTCACCATCCCGCCTTTTGCACGGAAGTTCGCCGCCGTTTCGCCTTTTGACTGCGCGGCCGTCAGTGACGGGTTTCTGGCGCTCCAGAAACGCTGAGCGCCTCCGCGACATGACGCAGCTTGTCGGGATTGCGAGTGATGTAGATCTCGGTGATCTTGCCGTCCTCGATGGCGAACGCCGTGGTCTGAAACACGTTGTCGCGCTCAAAGCTGACATAGCCCGGCAGGCCGTCGATCCGCATCGGCTCGAACGTATCGGCCTTCTTGATCCCGAGTTTTCTGCTCAGGCCCTCATAGAGGCGCAGCACGCGCTCCAGCCCGACGATGGGATTGAGGAAGGCAAGCACCTTGCCGCCGCCGTCCGAACGGATCACGACGTTCTGCGCGAGGATCGAGCGCAGGGCGTTGGTGTCGCCGCTGCGCGTGGCGACGAAAAAGGCTTCGGCGATACGGCTGCCTTCGTCGCGCGCAACGGGAAAACGCGGCCGCGAGTCCTGAACATGCTTGCGCGCCCGCGCGGCCAGTTGCCGGACTGCGGCGGGTTCGCGCTCGACGGTCGCTGCGACTTCATCCAGCGGGACGCCGAACACGTCATGCAGCAGGAACGCGGCGCGCTCCAGCGGCGACAGGCGTTCCAGCGCGAGCATCAGCGTCAGCGTGAGATCGTCCTGATCCATTTCATCCGGCTCCTCGATCATCGGCTCCGGCAGCCACGAGCCGACATAGGTTTCGCGGCGGGAGCGGGCGGATTTCATGACGTCGAGGCACAGCCGCGTCACGATGCGGGAGAGGAACGCGGCCGGAGTGTCCACTGCCGTGCGGTCGGCCTGCTGCCAGCGCAGCCACGCGTCCTGCACGACGTCCTCGGCCTCGGCGACCGAGCCGAGCATGCGATAGGCGAGACGCACCAGCCGGGGCCGGTGCGTCTCGAATATTTGCGTGCCGTCGTCAGGCAGCGACATCGGCCTTGTCCACGGGATGGAGCGCGCGGAAACCGACCTGCAACCTGTTCCAGACATTGATGGCGCCGATCAGCATGGTCAGGTTCACCTGTTCGCTCTCGGTGAATTCGCTCTTGAGCAGTTCGTAGTCGCTGTCCGGTGCGCCTGTCGCCGCGAGCAGCGTCAGGGATTCCGTCCAGGCAAGAGCTGCTCTTTCGCGGGCGCTGTAAAGCGGGGATTCGCGCCACGCGGTCAGCATATAGATCCTCATCTCGGTTTCGCCATGGGCGCGCATATCGGTCGAATGCATGTGAAGGCAGAAGGCGCAGCCATTGATCTGCGAGGCACGCATTTTGACCAGTTCGATCAGGCTGTGCTCAAGGCCGCTTGTCTTGATGGCGGCTTCGAGAGCGTGCATCGCCTTGATGGCATTGGGGGCAAGCGTGTAGGCGGCTTCAATACGAGGCTTCATGATTGTCTCCAGTTTGTGTGACAGTTGTTTCGGTCAGCGGCCCGGTTATGCGGCCGCGGTGGTCTGATCGCGGCGCAGCCACGCGTCGAATGTGATGGCGCCGAGACGGGCGCCGGCATCCGGCGTCAGCGAGCGATCGTCGAGCTTGATGCCGAAGTAGCGCGCGTCGGGATCGGTGATCACGTCTCTCCGGTCGTTCCTGGCGGTCAGGTATGTCCGGATCAGCTGATCGAGCTGGAAGGATTCCGGTCCGGCAACTTCGACCATACCCTTCGCAGGGGCGAGCGCTGCGTCGACGACGGCAGCAGCAACATCATCGGCCGCCATCGGCTGAATCCGCGCGGACGAGACGCGAACGGTCTGTCCCTGCGTCGCTTCCTGCGCGATTCCGCCGACGAATTCGAAAAACTGCGTGGCGCGGACGATGGTGTAGGGCTGCCCTGAATTTTCGATCAGGCGCTCCTGCGCCAGCTTGGCGCCGAAGTATCCGAACTCGAGCAGACGCTCGGTGCCGACGACCGACAGCGCGACATGAAGCTTCACGCCGGCGGCCTTTTCCGCCGCGAAAATGTTGCGTCCCGCTGCCTCGAAGAAGGCGAGCGCGGCTGCGGCCTCAAACGACGGCGAGTTCGCCACGTCCACGACGACATCGGCGCCCGCGAATGCCTCCTTCAGTCCCTCGCCGGTGACGGTGTTGACGCCGGTCGATGGTGAAGCCGCCAGAACATCATGGCCGCGCTGGCGCAACTGGGTGACGACGCGCGATCCGATCAGGCCGGAACCTCCGATAACGACGATCTTCATGATGGCCTCCTGTCTGCTGCCGCGATGCGCGGCGGTTGATGACGGAAGTGCATGAAAGGTCTTTGGTTTTCGGCGGGTTTGCCGCCTTTGCCGTCGGGTTCTTTCTGCACCTTCGCCATCAAGACGAGGCAGCAGGGGCCGGATGTGACATCGCCCGAAAGATTTTTTTTGAAGGGACGGAAATGGACGTAATTTGAACCGCTTCGGTTCCGATGGCCTGATTGGAGGCAAATACGTCATTTTGGCCGGCTTCTCCGCCGCGTAGGTCTTGGTCCGGCCTTTGGACAATGGAGCGAGCCATGAAAGATCTGCTGACCAACATCATCGACGCCCATGGCGGCATCGCGCGCTGGAATTCGTTTCAGAAGGTCGAGGCGACCATCGTGTCCGGCGGTGAGCTTTGGGGCATGAAGGGTCTGGTGCAGGATTCCAATCCGCGCCGCATGACGGTTTCGCTGCATGAGGAATTCGCCTCGGTCACGCCGTTCGGAGCCGCCGACCAGCGCACCAGCTTCACGCCGGACCGCATCGCTATCGAGAAGCTCGACGGCACGGTGGTGGCCGAGCGTCGCGATCCGCGGGCGCTGTTCGATGGACACGAGATGCTGACGCCATGGGGACCGCTGCATCGCGCCTACTTCAACGGCTACGCGCTGTGGACATATCTGACCACACCGTTTCATCTGGTGATGAAGGGCGTCGAGGTTTCAGAACGCGATCCGTGGCGCGAAGGCAATGAGACGTGGCGCGTGGTCCGTGCGCGCTTTCCCAAATCGATCGCCACCCACAGCGATATTCAGGACTTCTTCTTCGGCGAGGATTTTCTGCTGCGGCGGCACGATTACAACGTCGATGTCTCAGGCGGATTCGACGCGGCGCAGAACGTGTTCAACTATATCGAGGCCGACGGGATCAAACTGCCGTCAAAGCGCTTGGCTTACACGCGCGCTCCGGATCATCGCGTCGCGCTCGATCCGCTGATGGTCTCCATCGATATCAGCGACGTGCATTTCAGTTGAAGCTTTCAGCCGAGGCAGGGACGGCGCAACGCATGCGTTGCGCTAGTCCATCTTGCTGAGGCGCATCAGTTCGAAGCCGCCGCCATCGAACAGCAAAAGTTTTCTCTGCGCCTGGTTGATCCGCCACGTCCTGATTTTTTCCAGCGTGCTGTGGAATTTGCCTTCCTGCCTCATCGCTGCGGCTGAGCAGGCCATGCGCGTAGAGGCCATCGGCAGGAACTTGATCGCATTGCCGTCGATCTTCGCCGAACCCGCATAGCGGTTGCAGCCGCCCATGCCGTTGACGATGCCGTCGTCGCGAATCTCCAGCGTCGTTTGCAGCCGGTCGATCACGCCGCCGCCGTCGATGTCTTCCGCCAGCCATTTGCCGGTCGGTGTTGCGGAATCCGCCGCCGCGCCGAAGGCCACCAGGCTGAGGAAAAGGACCGATGCGGCAAATCTGATGAGCATGATGTGGCTTCAAAAACGAGGAGGCGGGGACACGTATCCTCCGTGGACACGTATCATCATGTGGATGATTGCCGATGCCGCCATTTTAAAGGCTCTAACTTTAAAGGGCGGGATTTTCCGGAATCCCGGTTTCCATTGTGGGCAGATGATGGTAGGAAGCCGAACGCAAAATCGTTCTGCCCACAAATTCTGGCCCACCCGAACCCTGCCCACCGGTCTGATGAAAAACGACCAGCTCCTGGCTCAGATTTCCGAATACTGCCGGCAGGCGGGAATGGCGGAATCGACGTTCGGCCGCCGCGCGGTGAACGACGGCAAGCTGGTGCACCGGCTGCGCGAGGGCAAGCGCATCACCGTCGATACGCTTGAGCGGATTCAGGCTTTTCTCGGCGACGGCGTGCCGGTCGTCACCGTGCCGGAACCGCCGATCGAGAAGCGCGATCCTACCGGGAATTTCCGCTTTTTCGAGAACCGGCAGAAATATCTGCTGTTCGTCCACACCTGCTCGGAAAAGCGGGTGATTGCCGACCGGGTGGCGCTGGAGTTGGGGAGCATCCATCCGCGCCCGCCCGCGTTGCGTGTTTTCGACGCAGGCGTGGGCGACGGGACGGTACTGGCGCGGGTGATGCGCGCGATGCACAGCCGGTTCCCGAACATGCCGTTCTATATCGCCGGCAAGGAGATCAGCCTCGAGGACGTGCGGCTGACCCTGAACAAGGTGCCGGACCGGCTGTTCGAGCATCCTGCCACGGTCTTCGTCCTGACCAACATGAACTACGCCGAGGCGCCGTGGCTGGCGCCGAAATCGCCCACCGCCGCCGCCGGCATGATCTGGCGCGAGGTCGCGCTGCGCGGCTCATCCTCCGGCGAATTCGAGACGCAAATCGCCGACTTGCAGCCGTTTCTGGAAGAAAACTGGCGCGCCGCTGTCAGCTCGCGCTCGGGCATGCCGGTCTATGAGCGACCGATCGCGCTCGTGATCTATCGGGAGGATCACCGGTTCCTGCTCGATGCCATGATTCCACGGGCCGGCCGGGTCGAAGCCAATTTCGATCTGGTGATCGCCTCGCAGCCTTATCGGGCCAGATCGTCGCTGAATTTCCGCGCCAAGAAGATTGTTGCGCCATTGGCCCGCGCGCTGCGCGCCGGCGGCCGGCTGATCGGGATTCACTCCTACGGCCGCGATCCCGGGATGGAGATTGTGCAATCGGTTTGGCCGGGAGAAAATCCTTTCGCGGTCAGCCGCCATGAGCTACTCCGCGCCGTGAAATACGAGCTGGGCTCGTCCGGGCGCGATCTTAACTTTAATGCCTATGCGGATAACCGCTCGATCTTCCGATACGATATGGAAGCTTTACCAAACGAGGTAACGGGTCCCATTGGGACCTCGACGGCCTTTGCAGCATGGAACGCGGCGGTGTATGTCGCTCAGGTCGAAGACGACCGCCTGGACGAAGTCACGCAAAGCGGACGTTATCTCGACGCCACCAGAGAGGTTCTGCGCAAGCACAACGGCCTCTGGTTCTACGATGAATCCTACGTCATCTCACGGCGTCGAGATTGAAGAATCTAACTTGAGAATTCAAACGGGCCGACCGCGGCCCATCTGGAAGGGATTGGTTGATGCGCGCGTCTTATCTGTTCACAAGTGAATCGGTTTCTGAAGGTCATCCGGACAAGGTTTGCGACCGGATTTCGGACGAGATCGTCGATCTGTTTTTCCGTGAAGGCCCGAAGGCCGGAATCGATCCGTGGGACATCCGCGCCGCGTGCGAAACGCTGGCGACCACGAACAAGGTGGTGATCGCGGGCGAGACGCGCGGCCCATCGACGGTTACCAACGATCACATCGAAGCTGTCGTGCGCGCTGCGATCAAGGACATCGGCTACGAGCAGGATGGCTTCCACTGGAAGAACGCCGACATTGAAATCCTGCTGCATCCGCAGTCGGCCGACATCGCGCAGGGCGTCGATGCGAAGCAGCCGACCAACGCGGAAGAGGGCGCGGGCGACCAGGGCATCATGTTCGGTTACGCCACCAATGAGACGCCGGAACTGATGCCGGCGCCGATCCACTACGCGCACAAGATCCTGCGCCTGATCTCGGAAGCCCGTCACTCGGGCGTCGAGAAGGTGCTCGGCCCGGACTCCAAGAGCCAGGTCACCGTGCAGTACGAAAACGGCAAGCCGGTCGGCGTGCGCGAGATCGTCGTGTCGCATCAGCATCTCGTCGAGGACATGACCTCGAACCAGGTGCGCGAGCGCGTCGAGCCATACGTGCGCAAGGCGCTGCCGGAAGGCTGGATCAACGGCAAGACCATCTGGCACATCAACCCGACCGGCAAGTTCTACATCGGCGGTCCCGATGGCGACGCAGGCCTCACCGGCCGCAAGATCATCGTCGACACTTACGGCGGCGCGGCTCCGCACGGCGGCGGCGCGTTCTCCGGCAAGGACTCCACCAAGGTCGACCGCTCGGCGGCTTACGCGGCGCGTTACGTCGCCAAGAACGTCGTCGCGGCTGGCCTTGCGGATCGCTGCACGCTGCAGCTCGCTTACGCCATCGGCGTCGCGCGTCCGCTATCGATCTACATCGACACCCACGGCACCGGCAAAGTCTCGGACGACAAGATCGAGAAGGCCGTCGCCGAGTCGATGGACCTCACGCCGCGCGGCATCCGCAAGCACCTTGATCTCAACAAGCCGATCTACGCGCGCACTGCCGCTTACGGCCACTTCGGCCGCACCCCGGACGCCGACGGCGGCTTCTCGTGGGAAAAGACCGATCTCGCCGACACGCTGAAGAAGGCGGTTTAAGCAACATCCACGACGTCATGGCCGGGCTCGTCCCGGCCATCCACGTCTTGGCGAAAACTCAGGAAAGACGTGGATGCCCGGCACAAGGCCGGGCATGACGACATCAAAATAGCGGGTCGTGCGATTGCGCCGGCCCGCCTCGAATAAGGATAGCAACATGACCACCGCCACCGCGAAAGCCCCCGCAGGCTTCAACGACTACATCGTCGCAGACATCGGCCTCGCCGATTTCGGCCGCAAGGAACTCTCGCTGGCCGAGACCGAAATGCCCGGCCTGATGGCGACCCGCGAGGAATACGGCCCGAAGCAGCCGCTGAAGGGCGCGCGCATCGCAGGCTCCCTGCACATGACCATTCAGACCGGCGTGCTGATCGAGACGCTCGCCGCGCTCGGCGCCGACATCCGCTGGGTCTCGTGCAACATCTACTCGACGCAGGATCATGCCGCTGCCGCGATCGCTGCTGCCGGCATTCCGGTGTTCGCGATCAAGGGCGAGACGCTGAAGGATTACTGGGACTACACCGCCAAGCTGTTCGACTGGCACGGTGGCGGTCACCCGAACATGATTCTCGATGACGGCGGCGACGCCACCATGTACGTCCACCTCGGCCTGCGCGCCGAGAACGGCGACGTCGCATTTTTGGACAAGCCGGGCTCCGAGGAAGAAGAAGTGTTCTTCGCGCTGCTCAAGAAGCAGCTCAAGGAAAAGCCGAAGGGCTACTTCAAGGCGATCGCCGACAGCATCAAGGGCGTTTCGGAAGAAACCACCACGGGCGTGCATCGTCTGTACGACATGCAGAAGGCCGGCACGCTGCTGTGGCCAGCCATCAACGTCAACGACTCGGTGACCAAGTCGAAGTTCGACAACCTCTATGGCTGCCGTGAATCGCTGGTCGACGGCATCCGCCGCGGTACCGACGTCATGATGTCGGGCAAGGTCGCGATGGTCGCTGGCTTCGGCGACGTTGGCAAGGGTTCGGCGGCCTCGCTGCGCCAGGCCGGCTGCCGCGTGATGGTTTCCGAAATCGATCCGATCTGCGCGCTGCAGGCGGCGATGGAAGGCTATCAGGTCGTGACGATGGAAGACGCGGCGCCTCAGGCCGACATCTTCGTCACCGCGACCGGCAACAAGGACATCATCACCATCGAGCACATGCGCGCGATGAAGGATCGCGCGATCGTCTGCAACATCGGCCACTTCGACAACGAGATCCAGATCGCCTCGCTGAAAAACCTGAAGTGGGACAACATCAAGCCGCAGGTTGACGAAATCACCTTCCCCGACGGTCACCGCATCATCATGCTGTCGGAAGGCCGCCTCGTGAACCTCGGCAACGCGATGGGCCATCCGTCCTTCGTGATGTCGGCGTCGTTCACCAACCAGACGCTGGCGCAGATCGAGCTGTGGGCCAACAACAAGGACGGCAAGTACAAGAAGGAAGTCTACGTGCTGCCGAAGTCGCTCGACGAGAAGGTTGCGCGCCTCCACCTTGCCAAGATCGGCGTCAAGCTCACCGAGCTGCGCAAGGACCAGGCCGACTACATCGGCGTGAAGCAGGAAGGCCCGTACAAGAGCGATCACTACCGCTATTGAGCCTTTCTCTCTGCACAAAACACAAAGCCCCGGAGCGATCCGGGGCTTTTGTTTTGCTTACCTAAGGTGAGGAAGACCGACACACGAACAGCTATCGGCTGTCGCTGGCTTTTCCACCGGGCAACAGCCGCCGCAGCGCGCGAAGCGGTCTCGTGATACGCCACGAGGTACTCTGCTGTAGTTGCAGGTTCGTCGCTAGCAATTCATTTCGCTGCGCATCCAGTGCGGCCATCGCCTTTTCGCGGCGGTCCATCTCGGGAAGGATTTCGTTCATGAGCATCCAGGACAGCCGTGACACGACTTTGTCCAGAGTGGCGCGGAACGTCGCGCTCCATTGCAGGCCGCCTGCCTCCATGACGGTGCTGTAGGCTTCCTGCACGGTCTTGCCGGGCGATGGCGCGCAGCGAAGCAGCGAGGGCCACCATCCACAGCGCTCCGCGAACGCCGATCCGTAGCTATGGGCGCGAAAGCGCGACGCGTCCGATGTGCGCCAGTTGGCGATGAAATGAAGCGATGTTGCCACGGGGAGGTGGCTCACCTGGCCGCCATCCGCATCGATGATCCGCCGCCAGAGAACCCAGTCCGCAGCATCGGGGATGTTTTCAGGCCAATAGCCGACACGCTCCAGGCTGTCGCGGCGATGGACGATGGCATTCGCGGGGATGCTGTTGCCGACCTCGCGAAACTCCGCCTGAGCATCCGGAAACGTAATGTCGGTATAGAGCGGGATCGCCGTGCCTTCGTCGGAAACCCAAACGGGGCGGCTGTAAGCCAGTGCGGTGCCGGAACGGTCGAGCAACTCGCCGAGCAACTCGAGATGATCCGGGAATAGAAGGTCGTCGTGCGCTGCAAATGCAATGTAGCGGCCGCGGGCTTCGCGCAACGCGATGTTGCGGTTCGCGTAGCCGAAGAACGGCGCCTTCGGCAGATCGAAGAAACGAATTCTGGGGTCGTCAAATCCGCCGACGACCCTGGCGGTGTCGTCGGTGCATCCGTCGGCAACGATGAACAACTCGAAATCGCGGTTGGTCTGGGCGAGCACGGACCGGATCGCGAACGCAATGACATCCACGCGATTATGCGTCGGCATCAAAACGGTGAACTGCGGATCGGCGCGCGATCCGTCGCCTACCACCCGGTGGCTCCCGGTCCGAAGGAATACGGAATCAGATCGGTGTCGATGGGGAGCCGGTACTTGTCCGGGTTGGCATAGTCGTAGGGCTCGGTCGGAAAATTCACGATGGTCGCATCGCGGCTTCCGATATTGTGGTCGGCGTGCCACACGTCGACCGGAACATTGACCAGCACGCGGCGATGCTCCGACAGGACGACCTTGCAGATCTGACCGAAGGTCGGACTGGCGGGGCGGGTATCATACAGGACAAGTTCGATTTCCCCGGTCAGCAGCGTGTAGCGGTCTTGATGACGGCGATGAAGATTCCAGCCTTTGACGACGCCGGGCCGGATCGTGAATGTATAAGAGGAGCGGATCGCGTCCGGATAGCCCCATCGCTCGTCCATCAGTTCGGTGACCGTCCCGCGCGCGTCACTGTGGGTTGTCAGCGGTCGAATGACGACGCCGTGGGTCAAGGGGCGCAGCAAGTCGCCCGAGTTCGACACTGTGGGACGGTCCTGCGCGGCAGCCTCGAGCAGTTGATTGAAATGATGCGCCTGATCCATTTTTCCAGCCATGTACAATAATTTGTCCCTTCTATCCGATATGTAGGAAGGCACAATCGATTTGGCTGTTTCTGGTGAATCACACCGGCGCTGACTGTCAGGCGTGGATGCGCGAGGCTGACTTCGTCTCCACGCGGATCGAGTCTCTGGTGGGCCCGGATTCAATGGTGGTTGGCTTCAGGCCGGACGAAGCGAAGCCGCATTCGATCGAATTTGCCAAAAGCCCCGGAGCGATCCGGGGCTTTTTGCTTTGTTATTTTGCTGGCGTGTTGATTGTCACGCTGGGGGCAGAACCTCCGCCGCCCTTCATTCCGCCTTGCAGAAAAAAGAAACCAATGGCGATAACGAGGGCCGCGCCCACGATCACGCCCAATATTCCAATTCCGCCACTTCCGCCGTCAGCCATTAAAGCCTCCTCATAAAGAACGGCAACGATCACGAAGCTGTTAGGTTCCCGTCCGCGCGGCCCGGCGTTCGCGTATCGCGGTGCGCGAATCCCGATAAGATGGCCGCAGGCTTCCGGTTCAGTCGCACTGATGCGAGGTTGCTCGTGACCGCAGATTCAAATTCCTATCCGACGACGGTTTCGCTGCTCGGCGTGCCCATCGAAGTCGGAGCGTCGCAGAAGGGCGCGCTGATGGGCCCCGCGGCGCTGCGCACGGCGGGCATCGCGCCGCTGCTGGAAAGCCTCGGGTTTACGGTCGAGGATCACGGCGACCTGTCGCCGCGCGAACTCGTGTTGAGCGCTGAAGCGCCGCCACCGAACGCCAAGCACTATCGCGAAATCAAGGCGTGGATCGGCGAGACCAGCCAACGCGCTTATGCGATGGCGAAGTCGGGCGCGATTCCTGTTTTCCTCGGCGGCGATCATTCGCTGTCGATGGGCTCGGTCAACGGCGTCGCGCGGCACTGGCACGCGCAGGGGCGCGAGCTGTTCGTGCTCTGGCTCGATGCCCACGCCGATTACAACACGCCCGCGACGACGATCACCGGCAACATGCACGGCATGTCCGGCGCGTTCCTTTGCGGCGAGCCGGGGCTGGACGATTTGCTGCCGCGCAATGAGCGATCCTCGATCGCGCCGCGCCAGCTTGGCCTGTTCGGCCTGCGCTCGGTGGACAAGCTGGAAAAGGAATTGCTCGGCAAGCGCGACGTCTGGATCGCCGACATGCGCAGGATCGACGAGTTCGGCGTCGGCGTGCTGATGCGCGAATTCATCGAGCGGGTGAGGGCGCGGGGCGGCGTCCTTCATGTCAGCCTCGATGTGGACTTTCTCGATCCGGTGTCAGCCCCCGGCGTCGGCACCACGGTGTCGGGCGGGGCGACCTATCGCGAGGCGCATCTTGTGATGGAGATGCTTCAGGATTCAGGTCTGGTGCGCTCGCTCGATCTGGTCGAGCTCAATCCGTTTCTGGATAACCGGGGCTTGACCGCGCGCACCGTGGTCGAACTCGTCGGCTCGTTGTTCGGCCAGCAGATCCATGACCGGCCGACGCCGAGCAATGCGGTGGTTTAGGTGCAATAGGAATAGAGCTGCATGGTTGATTAGATAGCGAAAAACTTTCCGACCGTATCGAAGACGTTTTGTAATAAGGGCCCGCGGTTCCGGCGCGCTGCGTCCGGCGCGGATGAATCCATGCACGAAGATCTGGTCCGCCTTCAGCGGCGCGCGATCGCGCAACACCTCCGATGTCGTCCCCGCGAAAGCGGGGACCCATACTCCCTGGACTATCGATGTTGTCGCGATAGCCGGTCACACCTTCCTTCGCTATCAGCAAGGCCGGTGTTTATGGGTCCCCGCGTTCGCGGTGACGACGCGAGGAGTTCGCGTCACCGCGTTGTGGATGCGCGTGATCTTCCTCGCGATCGCGGCCTTCTTCGCGGCGTCGAGCAGGCCCGCGGGACCGGTGCCGTGACAGGTCGGCATGGATGCCTCGCTGGTTGGTTGAAGTGAATCTTCTTGGAGAGCTTTAAGGATATATCCGCACGTTAAGCTGGAAATGCCGCTGCATCGGCAAGCTATTTTCAGCTCCCAAGCCTCTGGCATTGCTGCGTTAAACGTCCGCGCCGCTGTGCGAACACAATTGAGTTGTTGCTTTAGGGGCTTGAACTGCTACAAGCCTCGCATTCGACCTGCGGCACAGCTTTAGTTAAAGCGCCCTTTGGACCTTTTTGGTCCCCTCCGGCTCCTTACCCAAAGACATCGCTAGATTGGATTGCTCCGCGCGACGTCGTGCGGAACTGCGCATGTACGCGCCTAAAGGATTGTTTGTTATGACGACTGGTACTGTGAAGTGGTTCAACGGCCAAAAGGGCTTTGGTTTCATTCAGCCGAACGATGGCGGCACCGATGTGTTCGTTCACATCAGCGCTGTCGAGCGTGCTGGCCTGACCGGCCTCGCCGAAGGACAGAAGGTTTCGTACGAAGCCAAGGTTGACAAGATGCGCGGCAAGACCAGCGCAGAAAACCTGCAGATTCTGTAAGGCCTGATCGCGGCGACCGGACATCGGTTGTCGCGCAAGCCTTCTTAAAGAAAAAGAGCCAGGCGCTGCATCCACGGATGTACTGGTCGCAGCAGCCAGCTTTTCGTTCGTTTCACGGATGTAATGAAACGGACGTCACTAGTGGAGCGGATTTGACATTCGCTCCATTTTGCCGCGCTTTCCAAAGCGAATGTCAAATCCAAAGCTCCACTAGAAATATAGTTGCTAGTGGGCCTTTGATTCTAACATTCGCAAGGGAAGTCCGCCGCAATATGATGCGAATGTTAGAATCGGCCCACTAGCCCCGTCAGTAATGATGGGGCTTTTTGCTGTCTGGCATGATCCCGAACAGCATGCCCTCGGGCGCGATCCGAGGGTGGGCACCAGTTTTAAACAAGGTGTTGCGCGCACCGATGCCGCAAAATCGGGTTGGCATTTTGCCCTGCTTGCCGGTTAAATCCGGGGCAGGGAGACTGAAATGCTCGACAAGACCAAAGCAGAAAGCGACCACTTCGATGTGCTGATCGTCGGCGCGGGCCTGTCGGGCATCGGCGCCGGTTATCACCTGCAGAAGAATTGCCCCGGCAAAAGCTACGCGATCCTCGAGGGGCGCGAGAGCATCGGCGGCACCTGGGATCTGTTCCGCTATCCCGGCATCCGCTCCGACAGCGATATGTACACGCTCGGCTATTCGTTCAAGCCGTGGACCGAAGCCAAGGCGATCGCCGATGGGCCGCGCATTCTCAACTACGTGAACGAGACCGCGCGCGACAACGGCATCGAGCAGAAAATCCGGTTCAGCCATCGCGTCAAAAGCGCGTCGTGGTCGTCGAAGGATGCACGCTGGACCGTGGAGGTGGAGCGGGGGCCTGCAAAGGAGATCGCACATCTCACCTGCAATTTCCTGTTCATGTGCAGCGGCTACTACTCCTATGAAGGCGGCTATTCGCCGGAGTTTCCCGGCGCGGATCAGTTCGCCGGCCGCATCGTCCATCCGCAGAAGTGGACCAGCGACATCGATTACGCCGGCAAGCGCGTGGTGGTGATCGGCTCGGGTGCGACCGCGGTGACGCTGGTGCCAGAAATGGCCAAGACGGCGGCGCATGTCACCATGCTGCAGCGCTCGCCGACCTATGTGGTCGCGCGGCCCGCCGAGGACGCGCTCGCCAACAAGCTGCGCGAAAAACTTCCGGCGAAGCTCGCCTATCACATGATCCGCTGGCGCAATGTGCTTTGGGGCATGTATTTCTTCCAGCTCTGCCGCCGCAAGCCGGAGCGGGCCAAGCAGTTGATCCTCGGCGGTGTGCGCCATGCGCTCGGGCGGGATTACGACATCGCCACGCATTTCACGCCGCGCTACAATCCGTGGCAGCAGCGGTTGTGCCTGGTGCCGGACGGCGATCTGTTCAAGTCGATCAAGGACGGCCGCGCCTCGGTGGTCACCAACACCATCGACACGTTCACGCCGAAGGGCATCCGTCTTTCGGACGGCAGCGAACTGGATGCCGACCTGATCGTCACCGCCACCGGCCTCAATCTGCAGGTGCTCGGCGGTATGCAGGTCAGCGTCGACGGCCGCTCGGTCGATTTCTCCAACACGCTGAACTACAAGGGCATGATGTATTCCGACGTGCCGAACATGGCCTCATCCTTCGGCTACACCAACGCCTCGTGGACGCTGAAATGCGATCTCACCTGCGAATATGTCTGCCGCCTGATCAATTACATGGACAAGCGCGGCTACAAGCAGTGCACGCCGCGTAATACCGATCCCGAAGTGAAACAGGAGAACTGGCTCGATTTCACCTCGGGTTATGTGCAGCGCTCGGTGGCGAAGATGCCGAAGCAGGGTTCGAAGCGGCCGTGGAAGCTCTATCAGAACTACGCGCTCGATATCGTCTCGCTGCGCCTCGGCAAGGTTGACGACGGCGTCATGGTGTATGAGTAAGATTGCGCGCTGCAATTTTAAGGAATCCCCAATGAAGTCTCTTCCGTTCGCGCTCGGCCTGTTGCTGGTCGCGTCGCCGCTCTATGCGGACAATCACGCAACGACCAGCAAGGTCGTCGTCAAGCCGGTACTCTCCTCGACGGTGACGTCGAGCGGCCAGCCCATCGTGCTGCCGCAAAAGGACGCGCAGGTCATCGTCTCGACCTACGAGATTCCGGCGGGCGCGGTGCTGCCGAAGCACAAGCACCCGTTCCCGCGTTATGGCTACGTGCAGGCGGGGACCATTGAAGTCACCAACGTCGATACCGGCAAGACCGAGACCTTCAAGACCGGCGATTTCATTCTCGAAGCGGTCGATCAGTGGCACTTCGGCACGAACAAAGGTCCCGACCCGGTGAAGCTGCTGGTCATCGACATGGTCGAGAAGGGCCAGAGCAACACGGTCCTGCACAAGTAGACATTTGACTGAAATTTGACAGACAGGCCGGCGAGCTGGTTGCGCCCGGTTCGACTTGGGCGCAATTTGCTTGCGGCGGTGGCGCGTCTGTGATGATCCGGAGCAGGCGCCGCCTGGAGGCGCGTATTGCAACACATTCATTTCAAGCGAGGCAGACCATGCGCTGGTTAAACACGGCTGTGATTGTCGTTCTTGTCGCCGGGATTTTGATCTTCGCGTTTCAGAATCTTCAGAGCGTGACGGTGTCCTTCCTCGGCCTGCGGATCACCGCGCCGTTGGCAGTGCATATCTTGATTGTTTACGTCGTCGGCATGGCGACGGGCGGCAGCGCGTGGGGGCTAGTGCGCTGGGCCCTGCGGAAGTCCAAAAGGACGTAGCCTTCGTTCCGGCAGCTACATGTGGCGGCGAATGAACGCGCCGACGCTCGCGAGCGCGCGGCGGCCGGGTTCGAGATGCGCGTTCCACAGCGGCCAGGCGTGGATCATCTCCGGCCACACCTCCAGCGTGACATCGACATCCGCCGCGCCCGCCGCCGCCGCAAAGCGCGTCGCGTCATCCAATAGCGTTTCGTGCGAGCCGACCTGAACCAGTGTCGGCGGGAATCCGTGCAGATCTGAAAACAGCGGCGAAATGCGCGGGTCGTTGCGCGCGAAGCCCGCGGGCACGAAGGCGTCGGCGAGTTCGCCGAGATAGCCCTTGTGGATGATCGGATCGACCGCGTCCTTGGTCGCGAGCGAACTGCCTGACATGGTGAGGTCGGTCCAGGGCGAGGCCAGCCACGCGCAGGATGGATGTTCGCCCTGTTCGCGCAGCGTGTTGATCAGCACGGCGGTGAGGTTGCCGCCCGCGCTGTCGCCGCCGATGGCGATCTGCGACGGCAGATAGGCCTGCTTGCGCAAGTATCGCCATGCGGTCATGGCGTCGTCCAGCGCCGCAGGAAACGGATGCTCCGGCGCCAGGCGATAGCCGACCGCGAGCGTCCGGAGTCCCGCCGCGCGTCCAGCCTCGGTCACCATGCGGCGATGGCTTGTGATCGAGCCCGAGCAATAACCGCCGCCGTGGAAGAACATCAGCACGCGCGAGGCATCGCTGCCGGGCGCAAGCGACCATTCACCGGGCACGCCGTTTACATCGACGCTGGTGAGCGTGATGTCATCGGCCACCGGCCAGACCGAGCCGATTTCGTCCAGCCGCTCGCGGCGCTGCGCCCAGCCCACCGGCCGGGCCTTCGCCGTCAGCAGCGCACGGATGGCGTCGATTTCGGAGGAGGGCATGGTGCTGACTCCTGTTGCGTAGACCTTACTTCTGTTCAAGCCGCCATACACCGTCCCAGTCATCGCCGGGCGGGGTAGACGTAAAGCCGTCGAGCCGCTTGATGAATGTCAGCGACGGGCCGTCATCAGGAACGGAATCGAGCGCTGCGGCGAAGGCGCGGCGTGCGTCGTCCCAGCGCCTAGCGCGATAGGCGGCAAGTCCATCCGAGTAATGATCCCGAAGCGCGATCTGGGATGCCGCCAACGTGCTCTTACGGCCCATGATCTCGAACACCGCCTGCGGTTCGGTTTGACCCACCATCACGATCCGGTCGATCTCGCGGACCTCGATGTCGGCGGCGGCGCTTGCAACAGTCGCCTCGGACACCAGAATGCGGCTGCCATACGCCTTGTTCGCGCCTTCCAGCCGCGATGCGAGGTTCACGGTGTCGCCCATCACGGTGTAGCTCATCATCAGTTCAGAGCCGATGCTGCCGACCAGCACCTCGCCGGTAGCGATGCCGATGCGAATGTCGAACGGCGCCGGGAGATTGCGGACACCGAGCAGTTCCGGAAGCTCTGCCCGCAATTGCGGGATCAGCTCCAGCATATCGAGCGCTGCGATACTGGCGAGCCGCGCCTGATCCGCGTCGGCGGTGAAGGGAGGGCCCCAATAGGCCATGATGGCGTCGCCGATATATTTGTCGATGATGCCTTCATGCTGGCGTATCGGGCCGGACATCGCCGAGAGATAGCGGTTCATCACCTTGACCAGCCCCTGCGGCGTTGTCCCCCGGCTGGTGCTGCTGAATCCTTTCACGTCGCAGAACAGCACGGTCATGACGCGGCGCTGACCTTCGGAGGCCAGCGCAGGGCGGTCGATCAATCCCTCGACCACGCGCGGGTCGATATATTTGCCGAAGGTTTCGCGGATGCGCTCCTTGAGGCGCAACTGCTCGACCATGCTGTTGAACGCGGTGGTCAGCTGGCCGATTTCGTCCTGGGTGGTCACGACCAGCTTGTCCCCGAGATGCCCCGCTTCGACGGCGCGGGCGCCCTCCAGCAGTTTGCGAACAGGCCGCGTTACACCGGCGCTGACCAGCATGGAGAACACGAGACCCATGATGGCGGCGAGCACCGTCAGCACGGCGGCAATGATCGTGACTTGGGCCTGCTTCTGTCTGGTGCGGTCGGCTTCTGTCCGCAGCAGCGCAAACATGTCCGCCCGGATGGAGTCGAGGCTCTGATTGAGTTCGTTGCGCAGGACATCGACTCGCGCAAGGCCTTCGTCGATCGCCTTGGTGTCGCCGGTTTCAAGCAGCGGCAGCATGCGCTCGATCTCGCTGTTGAGATGGCGGCGCGAGACATTGAGCGCTGCCTCCAGACGTGTATCGAGCCGGGCGAGCGCCGTCGGATCGCTGAAAGCGGCTCCCTTTTCGATCAGCCCATTGATCAGTTCGTGCGCGGCCTGCGCTTCCCGCTCGACCTCGACCCCCTTGGCTTCGAAAGCACTGCGGATCGCCGTCAGGCGGTCGCTGCCGAACGGTGAGCGAATCCGCTCGATTACCATGCGCCGCAATTCCAGCGATCGCTCGACGGACCGGATGTTCGCGCGTGCCAGGTCGCCATAGGCGGGGATATAGCTTTTCGTCAGCTCTTCGAGGCGTGCGCTGACCTGCATGACCGACACCATCGACAGGACGGCCGTGACCGCCATCAGGACGATGAGCGCCACGGCAATGCCCATGATTTTTCGTCGGATCGACAGTCGTATCATTGCGATTCCCCCAATTCAGGAACTTTATCGCGGATAGGGTTGTGGGGATATGCGGCTGGGCTTTTAGCCGCGCGCTCGCGGCTCCGCCGGTATTTGGGCAAGTCGAAATATTTCAATAATCATTGAAATATCTCTTGTGTCGGGAATGACATTTCAATAATCATTGAAATATGGACAAGCCGGACATTCTGGCGGCGCTGGCTGCCCTTTCGCAGGAAAACAGGCTGGATGCCTATCGCCTGCTGGTGCAGGCGGGGGCTGACGGGATGCCCGCGGGCGAGATTGCCGCGGAGCTCGGCCTGTCTCCCAATGCTCTCACGTTTCATCTGGATCGGTTGCGCGAAGCGGGTCTGGTCACGGTTCGCCGCGATGGCCGCTCGATGATCTACGCGGCGCAGTTCGACACCATGAACGGCCTGATCGGATACCTCACCGACAACTGCTGCGGTGGCGCCGTCGCGTGCGCGCCGGTTGTCGTCTGCAAACCCGCGCGCAAGCGCACCAAGGTTTCTGCCTAGGAGTCATTCGTGTCTGATCACGTTTACAACGTCCTCTTCCTGTGTACCGGCAACTCCGCCCGTTCGGTGATCGGCGAGGCAATCCTCAACAAGATCGGTGCAGGTAAATTCCGCGCCTACAGCGCGGGAAGCCAGCCCAAGGGGAACGTTCATCCGGAAACGATCCGGTTGCTGAACGAACTCGGCTACGACACGTCGGGCTTCCGGTCGAAGTCGTGGGCCGAGTTTGCGGAGCCCGGCGCGCCGAAGTTCGATTTCGTGTTCACCGTCTGCGACAGCGCGGCGGCGGAGTCATGCCCGATCTGGCCGGGTCAACCGATGACGGCGCATTGGGGCGTTCCCGATCCGGCGGAAGCGACGGGCACGCCCGCCGAGATCGCGGTTGCCTTCAAGGAAGCCTACCGGCTGCTCAACCAGCGCATCAGCGTGTTCAGCGCACTTCCGATCGGCTCGCTCGATAGTCTCACGCTCAAAAGCAGGATTAAGGACATCGGCCAAATGGAAGGTGCAACGAAAGCGCCTGAGCCGACCTGATGCCTTCGCTCGCGCAACGCGCCTTCGTCGAATGGCTCGGTACGGCGTTTCTGCTCGCGGCCGTCGTCGGCTCGGGGATCATGGCGCAGAGGCTCGCAGGCGGGAACGGCGCCATCGCGCTCCTGTGCAACACCTTGCCCACCGGCGCGATCCTTGTCGTTCTCATCCTGATCTTCGGCCCGATCTCGGGCGCGCATTTCAATCCCGCCGTCTCGGTTGCCTTTGCAATGCGTGGCGAACTGCCGTGGTCCAGCGCCGCGCTTTACATCGCGATGCAGGTGATGGGCGGCCTCGCGGGAGTTTGGGCCGCGCACCTGATGTTTGAACTGCCGCTCTGGCAATTCTCGGCCACGGTGCGCTCGGGAGGCGGGCAATTGTTCGCCGAGGCCATAGCCACGTTCGGACTGTTGCTGACTATTCTGGGATGCGTGGCGCGCGCGCCATCGGCGGTGCCTTACGCTGTGGGGCTCTACATCACCTCGGCATACTGGTTCACGGCTTCGACATCGTTTGCCAATCCGGCCGTGACTGTTGCGCGTT
The DNA here is from genome assembly GCF_014203115.1 of Afipia massiliensis. Classification (GTDB taxonomy): domain Bacteria; phylum Pseudomonadota; class Alphaproteobacteria; order Rhizobiales; family Xanthobacteraceae; genus Afipia; species Afipia massiliensis. The sequence continues at coordinate 167,464 of NZ_JACHIJ010000006.1, forward strand.
CGCTGTCGGATACATTCGCCGGAATTGCGCCGGCTGGCGCGCTGGCGTTCGTCGTCGCGCAAATGATCGGCATGCTGGCCGCCATTCTGGTAGGCGGCTGGCTATGGCAACGATCGGCTGCGAAGCCAACGTAGCCCGGATGGAGCGATCTGATTTCTCCACCCGTCATTCCGGGATGCGCCTCCTGGCGCAGGCCCGGAATCCATACTGTGAGAATATCATTAGTGGCGGTGGATTCCGGGCTCGCGCGAAGGCGCGCGCACCGGAATGACGGCGGATAATGTCGAGCAGCATGTGGGCTACGACTCCTGCAACATTTCGTGATGGGGATACAAATCCCCGTGCTCTGAAGCTCTCTTATGTTCGGCGTGTCCCGCCTCACACGAGGGGCGTTCGCGATCGTCACAGACGCGAGGCGGGATGCGATGGCCGCTGAGGCGTTCGAGTCCGGAGTGTCGAAAAGCACACCGGGTGACGACCGCGCCGGAGGCGGACGGCGAGAGGCGTGTGTTGTCCCGGTTGGGTCGTCCCCCAACCAGATGGGAGCCTGGGCCGGCCCTCGCGATCGTTGTCCCCGCAAGGGGCAAAGGTCGTGTTGGCGGTAAGCGAGAGCCCGGCAAACGGCGGAAACCCGGAGCGTTCGCCGGGGGCGCCACGCACGACGCCGTTCCAACCATTGCGTGCGGAACGCCGGATGTGTCCGGCGCAACCGTGGTGACGACACTCGTGTGCTTTCTACCTTTGCACACGGGGCTGCGGATGCGTCGAGCATCCGGCGTTCCGCGCGCCCTCAATTCGAGGGCGGAGCGATCGGAATTCGGGCGCCCCCGCGCCGTCATAACAACAGGGGTAATCACGCGCGTCCGCGAGGGATCGCGTGATGCGCCCGGAGAATGCGAAATTTTAGAGGCATTGCCTTCTGCGTACGAAAAATCCATTCTCCCGGCCCCGTTCTCGTAAATCAAAAAGAGCCAAGACAGCCTCCATGACAGCCTCATCCCGCGACCGTCTCGAACAAGCCCTCACCAAAATCGCCGATCCCGCAGGCGAAGGTGCGCGGGCCTGCCTCACCGTCTACGCCGACGAGGCCCGCAAGGCGGCCGATGCCGCCGACGCACGGATCAAATCCGGCAGCGCGCGCGGGCCGCTCGACGGCGCGGTCGTGACCGTCAAGGATCTGTTCGACGTCAAGGGCGAAGTCACCCGCGCAGGATCGCGCGTTCTCGCGGCGCGCGGCAAGCCTGCGGAGGCGGACGCCGTGATCGTTCAGCGCCTGCGCGAGGCGGGCGCGGTGATTGTCGCGAAAACCAACATGACCGAGTTCGCCTATTCGGGCCTCGGCGCGAATCCTCACTTTGGAACGCCGGGCAATCCCGCCGACCGCAAGCGCGTCCCGGGCGGGTCGTCCTCAGGCGCGGCGGTGGCCGCGGCTGACGGCATCGGCGAAATCGCCATCGGCACCGATACCGGCGGCTCGACGCGCATTCCGGCAGCGTTCTGCGGCATCACCGGCTTCAAGCCCACGGTGAAGCGCGTGCCGCGCGCGGGCGCATTCCCGCTGTCGTTCACGCTGGATTCCATCGGGCCGATCGCGCGCAGCGTCGCCGACTGCGCCAATGCCGATGCCGTGCTGGCGGGCGAGACGCCGTCGCCGCTGACGCCGCCCGCGCTCAGGGATGTGCGCGCCGGTCTCGTGCAGGGCTATCCGATCGAGGGGCTCGATGACATCGTCGGCAAGGCCTATCCGCTGGCGCTGGCGAAACTCGCCTCAAGCTGGAAGTCGGGCAAGGACGTGACGCTGAAGGCGCTGGACATCATGCACACCGCCAACGAACGCGGCGGCGTCGCTCCGCCGGAGGCTTATGCGGTCCATCGTACGTTGCTCGCGGAAGCCGGCGAGGGCGTCGATCCGAACGTGCGGATGCGCCTCTTGCGCTCGGAGAAGGTCGCCGCCGCCGACTACATCCTCGCCCTGCGCGACCGCGAGCGCGGCATCGCGGAAATGGACGCGGTGTTCGATCAGTTCGATGTGCTGGTGATGCCGACGGTTCAGATCGTAGCGCCCACCATGGAGGAGATTTCCACGCCGGAGAGCTTCAACAAGCGCAACGTTCAGGCGCTGATGAACACCGTGATCTGGAATTTCTTCGACACCTGCGCGATCTCGCTGCCGATCAGGCTCGGCAATGCACTGCCCTGTGGCCTGATGTTGGTCGGGCGTCATGGCGACGACCGCAAGCTGCTCGCCATTGCCGCTGCGGTCGAGAAACAGCTCGGGGCATGATGCGATGAGTGGCGCGGGGGGCGTCACATATTCTGTGTCGTCCCCGCGAAAGCGGGGACCCAAAACCACCAAAGGTTATGTTTTTCGCAGCAGGAGTCGCTTGTTCCAGGGAGTATGGGTCCCGCTTTCGCGGGGACGACGTGATGAGGATGAAGTACGGGTAGCTTCAGCCGATCGCGACCTTCAGCGTGCCGATGCCGTCGATGCCGCATTCGATCTTGTCGCCGGGCGCAAGTGCAGCGACGCCGGCGGGAGTGCCGGTCAGGATGATGTCGCCCGCGCCGAGCGAGACCTGCAGCGAAAGCTTGCCGATGATCTCGGCGACGTTCCAGATCATCTCGGAGAGGTCACCCTTCTGCTTCTCGGTGCCATTGACCGAAAGCCAGATCTTGCCCTTCACGGGATGGCCGATCTCAGCGGCGGGACGCAGCGCGCCGCACGGCGCGGAGGAGTCGAACGACTTGCCGATCTCCCAGGGCTGCTCCTTCTTGCGCGATGCCATCTGCAGATCGCGGCGGGTGAGGTCGATGCCGACGCCGTAACCGTAGACATGATCGAGCGCCTTGGCCGGATCGATGTTGGCGCCGCCGCTCTTCAGCGCGACGACCAGTTCGACCTCGTGCTGGAAATCCTTGGTCAGCGACGGATAGGGGATCGTTGCGCCGTCGCCGGTCACCATATCGGCGTGCTTGGCGAAGAAGAACGGCGGCTGGCGCTCGTCATTGCCCATCTCGCGGATGTGTTCGAGATAGTTGCGGCCCACGCACCAGATGCGGCGCACCGGAAAGGCTTTCGATTCGCCGGCGACGGAAATGGACGGCTGCGTGAGGGCAGGAATAACGAAGCTGGCGCTCATGGGAATTCCGGTGTCTGGGAGGGAAAACGGAAAAGGCGGGAGAGACGATCTTACGCGCTGGCGGCGACCGGAGCCAGCGGGTTGGCATCACGATGCTGCAGCCGGAAGAACGAGGCGTAGCGCCCGCCGCGCCGCAGCAAGTCGTCATGACGGCCGGTCTCGACGATCACGCCGTTCTCGACCACCAGAATCTGGTCGGCATGCATGATGGTGTGCAGGCGATGCGCGATGACGATGGTGGTGCGGTTCTGGCACAGATGCTCGATGGCTTCCTGCACCTGCTTCTCGGATTCGGAATCCAGCGCCGCTGTGGCTTCATCAAGCAGGATGATCGGTGCATCCTTCACCAGCGCGCGGGCAATGGCGATGCGTTGTCGCTGGCCGCCGGAGAGTTGCGTGCCGTGTTCGCCGACCGGCGTGTCGTAGCCGAGCGGGAAGCTCATGATGAAATCATGAGCGCAGGCAGCCTTCGCTGCGTTGACGATCTCATCGTGCGACGCGCCGGGGCGGCCGAAGGCGATATTCTCGCGAATGGTGTCGCGGAACAAATAGACGTCCTGCCCGACATACGCCGTTTGCTGGCGCAGCGAGCGCCGGGATACATCGGAGATGATCTGCCCGTCGATGACGATCGCGCCGAACTTGGCCTCGTAAAGCCGCAGCAGCAGCGCCAGTACGGTGGACTTGCCGCCGCCGGAAGGGCCGACGAGCGCCGTAACCTTGCCGGGCTCGGCCACGAAACTCATGCGATTGAGCACGGTCTCGTTGTTCCGATAGGCGAAGGTCACATCGCGGAACTCGACCTTGGCCTCGGTCAGCTTCAGCGCGGGCTTGTCGCTGTCGTCCGGTTCGGTCGCGGGGCTGTCGACAATTTCGAGCAGCTTGCGGGCGCCGATCAGGTGGCTGTTGAGTTCGATGTTGAGGCGCGCGAGGCGTTTGGCCGGTTCATAGGCCAGCAGGAACGCGGTGATGAAGGAGAAGAATTGTCCCGGCGTGGCACCGGTTGCGATCACGCGATAGCCGCCATACATCAGGCAGCCGGCGATAGCGAAGCCGCCGAGCGTTTCCATCAGCGGGCTGGAGCGGCTTTGCACCCGCGCCATCTTGTTGGCGTTGGCCTCGACCACGCCGATGCTCTTGTCGATCCGGGCCTGCATGGTGTCTTCGAGCGTGAAGGCCTTGACGGTGCGGATGCCTTGCAGGGATTCCTGCATGGTCTCGAGAATGTCGGCGTTGCCGGTGAACTGGTCATGGGCGAGATGCTTGATCCGGCGCACCAGCTTGCGGATGACGAACAGCGCCGGCGGCGCGACCAGTAGGCCGAACAACGACATCCACGGGTCCTGAATCACCATCACGGCGGCAAGACCGACCAGCGAGAGGAAATCGCGGCCGACCGCGCTGATCAGGAGGCTCAACACCTGCGTCACGGCCTGAGCACCGGCTGTGAGGCGCGCGAGGAATTCAGACGAATGGCGCTCGGAAAAGAAGCCGACATTCTCGCGCATCAGCTTGGCGAACAGCCTGCGCTGGTTGCTGGCCAGAATGGCGTTGCTGATCTTCGACAGGATCACCGTATGACCGTAGGTCGCTGCCCCCTTGAGCGTGAACAGAACGATGATCACCAGCGACAGCAGGACGATGCCGTGGACGCTGCGGTCGACATAGGTCTGGTTGATGACTTCGCCGAGCAGCCACGCCGCCGCCGCAGTGGTTCCCGCCGATACTGCCATCAGCGTGAACGCGACCGCATAGCGCCGCCAATGCTGGAGGCCCTGTTCGGTGATCAGGCGGCGAATAAGGGCAGCCGCCCCATATGGGTCGTCGGTGATTTTTCGTGGAAACTCGGTCATCCGCGTTCCATTAACGGTCGGCGCAACCGGCGCCCCGTCAGGGTTTATGCGATGTCCGTCTCTTGCCCGCTATGGACCGGATTTTCAAGCGAAATCAGGGCTTTTTAGTCAATTCTACACTACGCTGAGACTGCCTGCCGGCCGTCCCGCTGACGTTCGACAAGCAGCTTTTCCTCCCATGCCAGCGCATGGCGGGCGATGGTGTCGAGGTTGTCGTATTGCGGTGTCCAGTCCAGCGTTGCTCGGATGCGTGCGGTGTCGGCGATCATGGTCATGATGTCGCCGGGGCGGCGCTCGGCATACTGGACGGCGAAATTGCGGCCCGAGGCGCGGCGCACGGCTTCGATGGTTTCGAGCACGGAATAGCCACGGCCATAACCGCAGTTCAGGGTCGCGGACGGGCCGCCGCCTTCAAGATACGCAAGTGCCGCGCAATGGGCCTGCGCCAGATCGCTGACATGGATGAAATCGCGAACGCAACTTCCATCGACGGTCGGATAGTCGGTCCCGAACACGTCGATTTTGGCGCGCTGGCCGGTCGCTGCTTCAACGGCAATCTTCAGAAGATGCGTTGCGCCGACAGTCGCGAGGCCGATGCGGGCCTGCGGATCGGCGCCGGCGACGTTGAAGTAACGCAGCACCACGTAATGCATGCCGTGCGCGGAGGCGACATCGTGCAGCATGATTTCGGTCATCAGCTTCGATGAGCCGTATGGCGACATCGGGCGCGTCGGCGCCTCTTCGGCAACAGGTGTCCGGTCGGGATTGCCGTAGACGGCCGCGGTCGACGAAAAAATGAAGCGGCTGATGTTGCACTTGACCGCCGCGTTCAACAGGTTGCGCGTGGTCATCGTATTGTTGCGGTAATAGCCGAGCGGATCGCGCATCGAATCCGGCACGACCACCGAGCCCGCGAAATGGACGATCGAATCGACATTGTGCGCGGCGATCACGCCTTCGACGAGATTTTCGTCCGAGACATCGCCGATGAACAGCGGCACGCCTTCCGGCAGGAACTGCGAGAAGCCGGTCGAGAGATTGTCAACGACCACGACGCTTTCGCCGGCATCAACCAGCGCGCGAACCGTATGACTGCCGATGTAACCTGCACCCCCGGTGACCAGTACTGTCATGGCGTTCAAACCCGTATTGTTTCCGCGCTCTGTCAGTCGCGCTTGCGCGGCGGAATGTGGAGCGAACTTGTTGCCGGAAGCTTGCAGAGAAACGATGGAAATGGGGTATAAGATCGGACTCTCGAGCCAAAAGGCTTCGCTTTTCCCGGCCGAAACGGCTTTATGGTTTCCAAAACGTAACGCTAGTGTCCCGTATCCGACGTTCGCTTCACTTTGCAGCGCGTTCTGGGCATACGAAGGGACACTAGCAAAATATAACTCTAGTGATCCTTTGGTTCTGACATTCGTAAAGTGCCTGCGAAGGAAATAATACGAATGTCAGAACCGGATCACTAATTTACGAGTCCGGGGCCGATCACGCCGATGCATGGTATTATGTTCATCAAGACGTCATCGCTCGGCGATGTCGTGCATCACATGCCGGCGGTGACCGATGCGCGCCGGCGCTGGCCCGATGCGCGGATGACGTGGGTGGTTGAAGAAGGATTCGCGCCACTGGCGCGGCTTCATCCAGCCATCAGTGAGGTGATTCCGGTTTCGACGCGGCGGTGGCGTTCCCAACTGCTGAGCAGGGCGACCTGGAACGAAGTATCGGCCTTCAAGGCCAGGCTGAGGTCGATCAAGGCCGAAAAGGTGATCGACACGCAGGGCCTGATCCGGTCGGCATTGATCGCGCGGACTGCTACGGGTGAGCGGCACGGCTACAACGCGTCGAGCATTCGGGAGCCGATGGCGTCGTGGTTCTATGACGTCAAGCATGCGGTCGCGCGCGATCAGCATGCGGTGACGCGCAACCGGCTGCTGACCGGATTGAGTCTTGGCTATTCGCCGGACGCGACAATCGACTACGGACTGGTCAAACCGCCAAAAGATGCCAGCGCTCCTTATGCCGTGTTGCTGCATGGAACGTCGCGCGCCGCCAAGGAGTGGCGCGAGGTCGACTGGATCGGCACCGGCAAATGGCTGTGCGGGCAAGGCCTCGATGTGGTGCTGCCATGGGGGAATGAGCGCGAGCGCTTGCGCTGCGAACGTCTCGCGGCCGCGATTCCCGGAAGCCGCATTCTCGACCGCCAGCCCCTCGATGCGACGGCGAAGGTGATTGCCAATGCAGCGCTGGTGGTTGGCGTCGATACCGGATTGCTGCATCTGGCGGCGGCGTTCAGTGTGCCGCTGATCGCGGTGTTTCTGGCGACCGATCCCGGTCTGACCGGCCCCGTCGGCAACGGTTCGATCACTGTGGTCGGCGGGAAGGATATTTATCCGTCGTTCGAGCGGGTGATCGAGGCGGCCGAGAAACTGCCGCTCAAGCGCTGATGCGCTTGGCCAATATCTTCTCGACAAAGCCCGCAATGTCCGTTCCAGAGAACATGTAGCCCTCGATGCCGGCTGCAAGGCCTGCATCGAGATCGCGTTGCTTGTCTCCGATGACGAAACTGCGTTCCTTGTCGACCGGCCAGTGCTTCATGAGATCGAGGATCATGCCCGACTGCGGTTTGCGCCAGTGGCACTCGCGCGTATAGGCCGGGACCGTACCGTCGGGATGATGCGGACAATAGCGAAAGTCATCGATCCGCGCGCCGTCGCGCGCCAGTTCGTCACGCATCCAGTTGTGCAATGTGCGAACGTCGTCCTCGGAGAAAAATCCGCGCGCGACACCGGACTGGTTGGTGAAGACGAAAACGTAATAGCCGGCGCCGTTCAACTGTTTGATCGCGTCCGCCACGCCCGGCATCCAGCGAAGCCGCTCGCGGGTGCCGACATAGGCATCGTCGAGATTGATGACGCCGTCGCGGTCGAGGAACGCCGCCGGCTTTCGCGTCAGGCCGCTTGTCATGCGGTCTTCGGGGCGCCGATCAGCGCCTGTTCGACGTCGTCGCAGATCGCATGCATCGCCATCATGTGAATCTGCTGAACCACAGGCGTATCATCGGTGGGCGCGACGAACAGATGATCGCACGCCGCGCGCATGGTTTCGCCTTTCGTGCCGGTGAAGCCGACGGTCGTGACGCCAATGTCGCGCGCTGTTTTAAGTGCTGCAAGGATGTTCGGCGAACGACCGGATGTTGTCAGTGCAAACAACACGTCACCGCGACGGGCGAGGCCCTGCACCTGTCGCGCGAAGATTTGCTCGAAGCCGTAGTCGTTGGCGATGGCGGTCAGCGCAGAGGTGTCGGTGGTGAGGGCGATCGCGGCCCAGCCGGGACGTTCCTGTTTGTAGCGCCCGACGATTTCGGCGGCGATGTGCTGGGCATCCGCAGCGCTGCCTCCATTGCCGATCAGGAGCAGCTTGTTGCCAGCTCTCAACGCGTCTGCCACGGCCCGCGCAATCGCGTGCGTCGTTGCGAGCAGCTCAGTGCTCTGCACGGCCTTGTTCAGCCCGGCGAGCGAGCTCTGAAAATGCGCGACGATCCGATCCTGGCTCACATGTCACCGCGTTTGTTCAGGTTGCAGTTCAGTGGTGGTCACGAGTGGTAGTCATGGTGCGATACGGGCGCAAGTGCGGCCACGGTTTGAGATTAACGCGCAACGCCTGCGCCAGCCGTCGCCATCACGCCTTGCGCGATCTCAACGACCTCCGATGCCGGGATATCGCGCATGCAGTGGTGATCGTTCTGGGTGCAGACCGGACGATGACAGGGCTGGCAGGGCAGGTCGGTCGCCCGCTTGATGGTGGCGGCGAGGCCGTTCAGCGGCGCCCAGTGATAGGGACTGGTCGGGCCGAAGATTCCGATCGCCGGTGTGCCGATGGCAGCGGCGATATGCATCAGGCCGGAGTCGTTGGAAATGACGGTTTTCGCAGCCGCCATCGCCATGATGCCGTTGCGCAGATCAGTCCCGGTCAGATCGCGGACACGTGGCCCCGCGAAATTGACGATCTCCGTGGCGATGGCTTTTTCACCGGGGCCGCCGACCACCCAGACGTCGAGGCCCTGCTCGGCGAACATGCGGGCCGCCTCCGCATAATAGGTCCACCGCTTGGAGGCGCCGACCGACCCCGGGGCCAGCGCGACGGCGGCGCTTTGGCCCAGATTGTTGGCCTGACGCCAGGCCGCGACTTCCGCAGGCGGCACCACGAGTTGTGGAACTGGCCATTGCTTTGGCAGTGGCGCATCGGCGGGGAGGGCGAGGGCGGCGTTCTTGTCGATAAAGCGGGGCATCTTGCGCTCGCCCCAGCGCCAGTCATTGATCAGCCCGAAACGGACCTCGCCGACGAAGCCGGTCCGCTGCGGAATGCCAGCAAGGGTCGGGGCGATGGCCGCCTTCCATGTCCGCGGCATCACCAGGGCCGTGCCATAGCCCGCTTCGCGGAACTGGCTGGCCAGCATCCACTGCTTTTTCAGGGCGAGCTTCCCGCGCGGCAGGTCCCAGACGATGCCTTGGCGGACGCCGGGCATGTAATCCACCAGCGGGGCGCACAGGCTGGTCACCAGAAGATCGACCGGCCGATTGGGCCAGCGCTCCTTGAGCACCCGCACCACGGTGTGACCACGGACGAAATCGCCGATCCACATGTACGGAATCACCAGAACCGGGCTGGTTTCCGATGGGTCGGGCGAAACCTTCAACTCGCTTAGAAATGAGTTTTTATTCATTTATTGAAGAGCTTTGCAGCCGTTTTCCGTGGCTCGGGAGAATTGTGCACGATCAGCCGGTTACCGCGTCACTTGCGCGGCGTCCAGATGCGTTTTTTTGCTCTGTCGGGGTAGACGCAGCCCTTCACCACACCAATGGAGGTGAGTTGCTTGCCGGGCAGGAGTGAGGCAAAGGTGACTAGTGTGGTGGTTCGCAAGTCCGCCGTTTCTGCGGCTCGTGCATTTGCGGACTTGCGAACCAAAACCACACTAGAATCATGAGTTTCTAGTGTCCTTTTGAATCCGAAGTTCGCTTGAGAATGCGCCGCACAAGCAGGCGAACTTCGGATTCAGGACACTAGGGTCAATTGGGCGGGATTCCTTCATGCTGCTGGTGACCGGCGGAGCCGGTTTTATCGGATCGAACGTCGTCGCCGCCCTCAACGATGCGGGCCGCGCGGACGTGGCCGTCTGTGATTTTCTCGGGTCTGACGGGAAGTGGCGCAATCTCGCCAAGCGGCAGCTCGCGGACATCGTCCCACCAGCGGAACTGATGCCATGGCTGGCCGGACGCAAGCTCGATGCCATCATTCACCTCGGCGCGATTTCGGAGACCACCGCGACCGACGGCGATCTCGTGATCGAGACCAATTTCCGCCTCTCGAAGCGGCTGCTCGACTGGTGCACGGCGAACTCCGTTCCGTTCATCTATGCCTCGTCCGCCTCGACCTATGGCGACGGCGAGCAGGGATTCCGCGACGATGCGTCGCTCGATGCCCTGAAGAAATTGCGGCCGATGAATCTCTACGGCTGGAGCAAGCATCTGTTCGACATGGCGGTGGTTGAGCGGCTGGCGAAGGGCGAGAAGATGCCGCCGCAATGGGCTGGCCTCAAGTTCTTCAACGTGTTCGGCCCGAACGAATATCACAAGGGCACGATGATGAGCGTGCTGGCGCGCCGGTTTGACGACATCAGGTCAGGCCGCACCGTCCAATTGTTCAAATCGCATCGTGACGGGATTGCTGACGGCGATCAGCGCCGCGATTTCATTCACGTGGACGACGTCGTGCGCGTCATCATGTGGCTGCTGGCGGCGCGCTCCGTAAACGGCATCTTCAATGTCGGCACCGGCAAGGCGCGCAGCTTCCGCGATCTGATCCTTGCGGCGTATGGTGCGCTCGGCGCCAAGCCGAACATCGAATACATCGACATGCCGGAACAAATCCGCGGCAGTTATCAGTACTTCACCGAAGCAGAGGTCGATCATCTGCGCGGCGCAGGCTACAATGGCGGTTTCACGGCGCTGGAAGATGCTGTCGGCAGCTATGTCAGGGATTTTCTCGACCGGCCCGATCGCTACCGTTGATCGTGCAACAGGGATACAGGCGTTCTCATGTTCGATTTTGACGCGCTGTCGCAAGCGATTGTCCGCCAGACCGTGCTGTGCGTCGGCGACCTGATGCTGGACGAATTCGTCTACGGCGAAGTGTCCCGCATCTCGCCGGAAGCGCCGGCACCGGTGATCGCGGCCCGGCGCAGCGAAATCAACGTCGGCGGCGCGGGCAATGTGGCGCGCAACATCGCGTCGCTCGGGGCGCGATGCATTTTCGTCGGCCTGATCGGCAATGACGTTGCCGGCGAAACGCTGAAGTCAGAACTGGCGAAGGAAAGCCTGATCGAGCCGGTTCTGGTGACCGATCCGGCGCGGCCGACCACGCGCAAGGTGCGCTTTGTCTCGGAGCATTTTTCGACGCACATGCTACGCGCGGATTGGGAGCTGTCGGCTCCGGCGTCGGAAGTCACCGAACGCAAGCTGATCGACGCCGTCGTTTCCGCATTGCCTCGGGCGGACATCGTGCTGCTGTCGGACTATGCGAAGGGCGTTCTGACCGCGCGCGTGATCCGCAATGTGATCGATGCAGCGCGCAAGCTCGGCAAGCGGGTGATCGTCGATCCTAAAAGCGCGAATCTTGCGATCTATCGCGGCGCGACGCTGCTGACGCCGAACCGCAAGGAGTTTGCCGAGGCGACGCGGCGGCGCATCCAGTCGGACGCAGACATCGCCGACGCTTCGATCGAGGCATTGCGTACCGCCGATGCCGAAGCGATCCTCGTGACGCAGAGCGAAGACGGAATGACGCTGGCGCATCGCGACGGCAGCCTGATCCATGTTCCGGCCCAGCCTGCGAAGGTGCGCGACGTGTCGGGCGCCGGCGACACCGTAGCTGCGGTGCTGGCGGTGACGCTGGCGGCGGGGACGGACTGGGATACATCGTTGCGCTGCGCGACGGCAGCGGCCGCCGTGGCCGTCAGCAAGCCAGGTACTGCGACGGTTTCGCTGGCGGAACTGCGCCGGAAGATTTTGCCGCATGCCTCGCTCGCGGCGGAAGAGAAAATCGCCTCCAGTGCTGCGGATCTTGATGCACAACTTGCCGAGTGGCGCAGGCAGGGATTGCGCGTCGGTTTCACCAACGGCTGTTTCGATATTCTGCATCCGGGGCATGTCCGGGTGGTGACGCAGGCGCGCGCGGCGTGCGACCGTCTGATCGTCGGCCTCAACAGCGATGCGTCCGTGCGGCGGCTCAAGGGGCCGGAGCGGCCGGTGCAGGACGAGCGCGCCCGCGCTGAAGTCCTTGCGGCGCTTGAAGCGGTCGATCTCGTTGTCATTTTTGAGCAGGATACGCCGCTGGAACTGATTTCGCAGATCAAGCCCAGCGTACTCGTCAAGGGCGGCGACTACACTCGCGAGCAGGTCGTCGGTCATGAGATCGTCGCTGCTAATGGCGGCGAGGTCGTGCTCGTCGATATTTTGCCGGGTCACAGCACTACATCGCTGGTCAAGCGTGCGCGAGAGAACAAGGTATGACCGCGAACGCGTCCGATCTTTCGGCTCACGCGTCGCCTTCGATTTGGCGCAACACCGCCGCGTGGACCAAGGCGGCGGATATCGCAGTGGTTCTGATCGCCATCTCGCTGCCGTGGTCGACCTCGCTGGTCGCGATCTTCGCAGTGGCGTGGCTGTTGTTGCTGATTCCGACGATCGAGTGGACGGGGTTCCTTGAATCGATGAAGCGGCCGGCATGCGCTACCCCGCTTCTGCTTTTTGCGCTGGCTGTCGTTGGTACGCTGTGGGCTATGGACATTTCCTGGTCGGACCGGCTGCGCGGCATTAATCCGGTCGCCAAGCTGCTCGCAATTCCCGTTCTGATCTATCACTTTGAAAGATCGGGGCGGGGACTATGGGTGATGCTCGCCTTTCTTGCGTCATGCACCGCGGTGATGCTGACATCGTGGCTGATGTTCGTCGATCATCGGGTGGTTTTCGATCCGGCGCGCTCGCTCGGTGTTCCAGTCAAGAACTACATCGCGCAGAGTCAGGAATTTGCGCTCTGCGCCTTCGCGGCCTTCGGAGCGGCAGTTTATTTGCTGAAAGCACAGCGGCAGACATGGGCGGCGCTCCTGCTTGTGCTCGGTATCGGCTTTCTTGCCAACATGGTCTTTGTCGCGAGTTCGCGAACCGTTTTCGTCTGTATCCCGGTGCTGGTTGTCATTTTCGCTGCGAAGCATTTCAGCACGCGTGGTTTTTTGCTGTTGATGGCTGCGGTGGTCGCCGCCAGCGCAATCGCCTGGTCATCATCCCCTTACCTGCGTCTGCGGGTAGCGATGATCGGGAGCGAATATCAGAGCTATCATAAAAGCAACGCCGTAACGTCGGTCGGCGAGCGGCTCGAATTCTGGCGCAAGTCGGTCAAGTTCGTCTCGGAGGCGCCACTCGTGGGGCACGGAACGGGATCGACGAAGACATTGTTCGCACAGGACGCGGTGGGGCAGACCGGTGCATCGGCCCAGATCATCGGAAATCCGCACAATCAGACGCTCAACGTCGCCGTGCAGTGGGGCCTGCTTGGTTGCCTCGTCCTGTATGCGATGTGGGGTACGCATCTCAGGTTGTTCGGGGGGGCGGGCCTTGCGGCGTGGGTGGGCCTCGTTGCGGTGGTCGAAAATTTTGTCAGTTCGCTGCTGAATTCGCACCTCTTCGATTTTCACGAAGGGTGGATCTACGTGCTGGCTGTCGGCGTCGCGGGGGGCATGGTCTTGCGCGTTTCCCGGACGGCTAAGCCGGCGGCGGGACAGGCATAATCATGGCCGCTCTGTCCCGGTTCAGGTTCCCGCGCCTCACCTGGCGAAATCTGTTGATCATCATTCATGATGTGCTGGCAACGATCTTCGCTGTCGTCGCAAGCTTCTATCTGCGTTTCGAGGGCAGCGGTCTCGTCGAGCGCCTGCCGCTGCTGTTCCGTATCCTGCCGTACTTCGTCCTTTTCAGCATCGTCGTCTGCTATGTCTTCAGGCTGACGACCACCAAGTGGCGTTTCATTTCGCTGCCGGATTTTTTCAACATCGTCAAAGCCTCGACGGTGCTGGCGCTGATGTTGCTGGTGCTGGACTACATCTTCATTGCGCCCAACGTCTACGGCACGTTCTTCTTCGGCAAGACGACAATCATCATTTACTGGTTCCTGCAGAATTTCGCGCTTGGCGGATTGCGCGTCGCCTACCGCTATTTTCGTTACACGCGGACGCTCAGTCAGGCGCGCAGCCTCGATGCGTCGCCGACACTGCTGGTCGGACGCGCAGCCGATGCGGAAGTGTTGCTGCGAGGGATCGAAAGCGGCGCTGTAAAACGGACCTGGCCGGTCGGTGTGCTATCGCCGTCCCTGTCGGATCGTGGGCAGTCGATCCGCGGCATTCCGGTGCTGGGGGGGATCGACGACCTCGCCGATATTGTTGATGATTTCTCGCGCCGCGAGAGGCCCCTGGAACGCCTCATCATGATGCCTTCGGCTTTCGAGCCCGATGCATCGCCGGAGTCGGTGCTGACTCGCGCCCGCAAACTCGGTCTTACGGTTAGCCGCCTGCCGTCGCTCGAAGGCAGCGGCGAAGCTCCGCGGCTTGCGCCGGTCGCGGTCGAGGACCTGCTGCTGCGGCCGAGCGTCAAGATCGACTATCAGCGGCTTGAAATGTTCGTGAGAGGTAAATCCGTCGTCGTCACTGGCGGCGGTGGATCGATCGGTTCGGAAATTTGTGATCGCGTGGTGACGTTCGGCGCATCGCGCCTGCTGATCGTGGAAAATTCCGAACCGGCGCTGCATGCAGTGCTGGAAAGTCTGGCCGCTAAATTTCCAACCGCGATCGTCGAAGGCCGCATCGCCGACATTCGTGATCGTGAGCGCATTGCGCATCTCATGACGGCGTTCAAGCCGAACATCGTGTTTCATACTGCCGCGCTAAAGCACGTTCCGATCCTCGAGCGGGATTGGGGCGAGGGCGTCAAGACCAATATCTTTGGCACCGTCAACGTGGCCGATGCGGCGGTCAGCGCAGGCGCCGATGCCATGGTGATGATTTCCACCGACAAGGCCATCGAGCCGGTGTCGATGCTTGGGCTCACTAAACGCTTTGCCGAAATGTATTGCCAGGCGCTCGACCGCGAATTGATGCACAAGGCCAAGGGCAAGATCCCGATGCGGCTTATCTCCGTTCGGTTCGGCAACGTGCTGGCGTCGAATGGGTCGGTGGTGCCGAAGTTCAAGGCGCAGATCGAGGCGGGCGGACCCGTTACAGTCACGCATCCGGATATGGTCAGGTATTTCATGACCATTCGCGAAGCGTGCGATCTCGTGGTGACGTCCGCAACCCATGCGCTCGACCCGGTGCGTCCGGATGTGTCGGTCTATGTGTTGAACATGGGACAGCCGGTGAAGATCGTTGATCTTGCCGAGCGCATCATCAGGCTGTCCGGACTTCAGCCGGGTTATGACATCGACATTGTCTTCACTGGCGTCCGGCCGGGCGAGCGCCTGAACGAAATCCTGTTCGCGCACGAGGAGCCAACGGCAGACATCGGCATTGCCGGCATCGTCGCCGCGCGCCCCAACGAGCCTCCGCTCGATACCTTGCAGCGATGGCTGTCCACACTGGAGAAGGCGGTGGGAAGCGAACAGCGCAGCGTCATTGTCGGCGTGCTGAAGGATGCTATTCCCGAATTCAAAAGCGGGGCGGCCTAAATCACCCGACCGGTTTCCGCTGGCGGGAGAAGCGGCCGAGCACAAGCGCCACAGCGCTTATACCCAGCGCCAGCGCGATGCCCTGAACATAAGGCGATCTCTGCCAGATGGTGACCGCTGCTAGACCGGCGAGAACAATGTTCAAGATAAACACCTCGCTGACCACCTGCATCACGCTGAAGCCGTTGTTCGTGGCCTGCTGATAGAAGTGTGAGCGGTGGGCGACCCAGACCGCTTCACCCCTCATCAGGCGCTTCAGAAGCGTTAGCGTCGCGTCGGCGAGATAATACAACGGAAGCAATAGCGCAGCGACGAGATGTCCGCTTCCCGCGAGTTGAAGCAGGCACCATCCCATCAGCAAACCGATAGGCAGGCTGCCCACATCGCCGAGGAAGAGCTTTGCGACTGGCTTGTTGAATGGCGCGAAACCGATCATCGCGCCGCACAGCGCGAGGGCCACCAGCGTGGGGTCCGGGGGCAATTGGCCGTAGAAGCCGAACAGCGCCAGCGCTGCCATGACGGGCACGACCTCGGCGGCGGTGATCCAGTCAAGACCGTCCATGAAGTTGACGAGATTGACGAACCACAGTCCGCCGATCAGCAGCAGGACGCGCTCTGCCCACACGGGCAGAGCCGAAACAAGATGAAATTCTGCGGGAAGGACCGCGAGCACGATGCCGACGGCGGCGGCCTGTATCAACAGGCGGGGCAGGACCGGCATCGTCCGCAAATCATCGTAGGCGCCGACCAAAGCCAGCAAAGCCGCTGCCGCAAGGACCGCAAGCAAAACAGAACCTGCAACCGCACCAAAAAACGAAACCGATATCGCGGCCGACGTGATGACTGCGGCGATCACCGCCACGCCGCCGCCCTGCGGCGTGGGCACGCTATGGGACGATCGCGCGTTTGGCCGCGCCAATGCATAGCGCTGGAGCAGGGGGCGAAGCAGGACAATCAGCATCGCGCAAATCACGCAGGCGACGAACGGCGTGGTTATGATGAGCAATGAATTCATGAAACGTGGATCATCGGTCAACGCTTGATGCCGACGGCGCACCAATAAGGCACGCGGTCTGAGAAACGAATGTCCTGAAAGCCGGCGGCGTCCAGCATGTCCCGGATCTGCCCGCGCGTGAAGCGCTGTTCGAGGCGGGTGCAGAACCGATCATAAGCGTCGGTTCTCATCACATAGAACGCACGGTCTTTGTAGGATTCCAACGGCAGCGCAGCGGCGGAGAACCCCAGCCGTTCGACAAGAGCCGCCAGGCGGGCGAGCGGCCAGTACACGCATACCGCGATGATCTGGCTGATCCACAGGCGCGGTTTCTCCGGGAGGCTGGAGATCACGACACGGAAGATATTGCTGAACTTCCACAGCGCACGATACCAGGCTGGCCTGTTATCGAGCGCGTAGTAGAGATAGATCAGGAAGGGCGCACCCGGCTTGAGCTTCCTCGAGATTTCGGAGATCGCGGCTTGCGTGTCGGGAACGTGATGCAGCACCCCCAGCGAAAACGCAAAATCGAGGGATGCATCCGGGAGCGGCAGTTCTCCGACGCTGGCGTGATGAAAGGTCACGTTGTTCGCAGTTTCCAGATTCGCGCGCGCGACATTCAGCGCGTCAGCGCTTGCATCGAGCAGATGCAGATGCCCGACGCGGGGGGCCACCATCACAGACCATCGGCCGCTGCCGCATCCCACATCCATGCCGACCGAATTGGCGGGCAGGCGATCCCACGGAAAAATATGAAAGTAGGACTCAAAGATGGCCGCCCGGTCGTCTGCGGAAAAGGCATCCTCTCCCTGGCGGAAGGTCGACCATTCGTGGCCAAACCCGGCGGCGACCGCAGGATCGACGTTACTTGATGGACGATCGGACATAGAACCCCACGTGGTTAGAGGCGCGAGGTTACATAGAACACGGCGCCGCAAGGTGTTTAATCAAACCCGCGGGAGGTGACAACGTCCTCAGGGCGTTCCTCTGTCCGGGAAAATGTCGGTCAGATGCATCGCCTGTGCACTCCGGCGTATTTTTCAAGCCCTGAGACCCACTTTTCACCGGCGCGCCGAAGCGATAGGAATGCACGCGGACAGGCGGGAGTGAGCATCATTGGTAGCCGTACGATTGCTTCAGGTGTCGCTCGCGGCTGTGTTGCTCAGCGGGTGCACCTTCTTTTTCGATGTGCAGGATTCCGTTCAACCGGATCCGGAGCCGGATTCCAGGCAACAGAAAGTTATCTTCGACCGGATTCAGCAGATCACGCAGTCGATGAAGGACATCACTCGGTCCGAGATTTCTAATGTTGGACCGAACGAGGCACAGTCGGGGCCGGAAAAATGGACGGTTTGCTCCCGAGGAAACTCCGGCAGCGAGTTGCGCTATTTCACGTTCTTCCTGAAGGGTGAAACGGTTGCCAACTGGCGCCCTGCGGTGATCAACGACAAGTGCGAAACTCGTAATTATTCCGCTTTCTGAACGCGAGATAATACTCGTATCAGCGCGCGCGCTGAAGCTGTTCCTCGTAAAGAGCGACGATTGCAGCGCCGATCGCCTGCGCAGACATCTTCTTGACGACAAGTTGCCGGGCCGCTGCGCCGTAGCGCATTCTCAGCTCTCGCGACACGGCGAGTTCGCCGATCGCATCAGCCAAAGCCTGCGGATCTTCGATCGGCACCAGCAATCCAGTTTGTCCGGGGATTGCGATTTCCCGGCAGCCGGGAGCGTCCGTGGCGATCAGCGGCCGGCCACAGGCTGCAGCTTCCAGTAGACTTTTTGGCAGACCCTCCCGATGGGAGGGAAGGGCCGCGATGTGAGAGTCGCGCCACAGCGTGGTTATGTCTGCAACCTGACCTAACCAAGCGATGCCCGGCTCATTGTTCCACTGCTGTGCCTCTTCGAGCGTCACAGAGTCCGGATTGGCCGGATCTGGATCTCCGGCGATGTGCAAACGAACGTCCATACCGCGAGCGCGCAGAATCCGGTGTGCTCCGACCAATGCGCGGATGCCCTTGGCGGTCAGGAGCCGCCCGGCAAATCCGACCGTGATCGGACCGTCAGGTTCGGGCATCGGGATCAGCTTGTCAGTATGGACGCCCGAACCTGGAATGCGGGCCAACCGCCGGGAATCGATACCAATTGTTTCGAGCGTAGTACGGTCGTCGGGATTCTGAACCAGTGTGACCACGTGGTCCCGGTTGAGAAGGTAGCGCAGGGCAATCGTAATGATGACACGGAGGAGCAGCGCCCGGGGGGCCATGGAGGTGAAAGCGTAGCCGAGACCGGTCAGTGCGTTGATTTGCGGTGTCGCCATTCCCAAGGATGAAACTCCGCCGAGCACACAGACCTGCATGCCGACATGGTGCACGATGGAGGGGGAGAGTGCGCGCTTGATCTGGCGGAGCGTGCGAATGGTCGAGAGGGCGCTGAGTGGCGACAGGCCGCCACGCCGGAAGGGTATGGGATGAATCGTAAATCCTTCGGCGCGGATGGCATCGGCACTCGATCCCACCGAAGTTGCTACATGAACATCGAAGCCCGCATCGCGCGCGGCCCGGGCCATTGGAAGACGATGAGAGACAAAAGCCCAATCCTCCGAAGCCACGTAAATTAGGATAGGTTTCATAAGATAACTTCGTTCACTTGGGATTCATACTTTTTGCTATCCTACGATCCTTATCAATTGTACCGGAACGTTGAAAAGAGCGAATTCACCCATTAGCCGATATCCATTTCGTCGACACTCAATCATCCAGTACCGCCTTAGTTGCCCGGCAACGAAATGGAGCGTCCACATTTGCAATGCGCATATAAGCTTCGCTATAGGAGAAACCGCTGGTTGCTCAAACAGGGATGACCTAGCGAATGGCGGGCGCGAAGGTGTCTATAGCCAAGTGCAGATCAATGAGAAATAATTTATTCATCTCAGAGCAGCTGT
Source organism: Afipia massiliensis (assembly GCF_014203115.1). Classification (GTDB taxonomy): domain Bacteria; phylum Pseudomonadota; class Alphaproteobacteria; order Rhizobiales; family Xanthobacteraceae; genus Afipia; species Afipia massiliensis. The sequence goes on from NZ_JACHIJ010000006.1 coordinate 187,165, forward strand.
ATTGGAATTCGGTCCTTTAAGCCAAGCAGACTAAGAATGTAGCCCTATGCCGTATTAGGACGTGCAGCAAATTTCGATGGAGCCGGTTTCCAGCCGACCGCCATCAATTTTGCTGGGCTTGCAACGAGTGATTGCCCAATCCGGTTCCAAAGGTCCGCTTTTCCCATAGCTGTAAGAGTCCATGCCAGCCAGAACGGGCGAACAGAAAAGACGTTAGATTGCCGATGGTTGCGCCGCCGGATCTCTTGTACAATCTCCGCAAGGGTCACTGGATTTGGATCCGAGACGATAAAGGTCTCACCGACCGCTTGATCGACATTTTTTGCCGTTAAAACAGCTGAGCAAAAATTTTCGATTGATAAAACGGATCGACGGCTTTCGAGTGCGCCGATCGGCAGCGGTAACGGCAAGCGCGCAATCTTCTCGACCGTCTCAAAATTTCCTTTTGCACCAGGCCCGTAAACAACTACTGGCCTCAGGATCGTAAAAGGTACGCCGCTATCACGCACTGCGATTTCAGCGAGCAACTTTGAGATACCATAAGCATTCACCGGCGTTGGCACATCTTGTTCGGTCAAAATGCTTGCTGAAACGGGACCAGATTGAGCAGCGATCGATGAAACTTGAATGAAATGCACACCTGTTTTAGCGGCCGTAATTGCTAACGACCTGGTCGCGAGGTGATTTACTGTATTATAGGTTTCGTCTGTGACCAGGGTATGAGCCGCACCGGCCAGATGGACGATGGAATCGATGCCCTCTACCAGTGGTGCCCAGTCCAATTCTGCTCTGGTAAAGTCAACGACTCGGACGCTTTCGACCCGCGGGTCCTGCGGCACAGCGTCCGGAAATCTAGTTGCGGCTCTGACTGCGTAGCCGTTTTGCACAAGGAATGGCACGAGATGCTTTCCCAAGAACCCGCTCGCGCCAGTCACTAGAATTTTCTTGCGAGACAATCTTTGAATGTCCTCTACGAGGGAATTAACCGCGAACCGATTTGATGAACCTGTGTCCTATACAAATACGTACAAAATGGTCTCTATATAACGTACAAAACGTACGTAGACTGTGCAAGTCCTCCGGAACACCTTGTTCCGATGAAGGTGTTTGGGAAAAAGCTTCGGGAAGCTGCCGCTCAGTTGGGATTGAGCAGTGCGGACGTTGCCCATCGAGCCCAACTGAGCGAGCGCCGGTACGGTCATTATGTTCAAGACAATCGAGAACCCGATCTGGCCACACTTATTCGTATCGCAAAGGTCTTGAATACGACGCCGAATGATCTTCTGGGTTTTGGTGAAGGCTCAGAGAAGCCATCCCGGCACTCCCTTCTATTCGATCGACTGCGTGCCGCGGCTCAGGTTTTGAGCGAGGGAGAGTTGGAGACGGTGCTCGTGCTGGCAGATGGCCTGGCCGCACGTCATAAGAAGCGGAAAGCGAAGTAACCAGCGCGGCCTCTCTTGCTGCGAAAGAGTTCCAGGGACGGATACCAAGCGGCGGCGTGAGTGGTTTGATGGCGGCTGCGGCTTGTTGGAGGTAACCGATGCGTACTTATTTGAGACCTCGTGTTGAGGTCCAAAGCTTTCGCGAAACCTCGATTGGATCGAGGTTAACCCTCTGCCACCAAGTGCGCTCGTCACCGAAACGATGATTTTCCCGATGATGAGCACGGCACAGTGGTACCGTAAATTCGTCACTTGTTTTTCGCCCCAATGCGCGTGGTTGGGGAAACCGCAAATGATGGGCATCGGAGGGAGATCGGTCGCAGATCAAGCAGGGCTGCGAGGCAACAAACCGTAGGTGGGCTTTGTCGCGATGGCGTCGAGGTTCGCCGAGTGCAAGTTCGCTCTTGTCGATCTTCGGCTTTTCGGTTGCATCGATGGCCCGTTCTGTCGAGATCGTTTCAACCACCCCTGAAGTGGATACGACAGCGTCTCCGTTGCCCTTCCTTTTCCTCGGCTTCTTTCTCTGTTCCTTCGGCGATCTGACCGGTGCCGAGATGATTGGAGGCGTTGGTTGAGAATTGTCGCTCGGCTTGCTGTCCTCGATCGAAGGGTGGGCGTTTTTGCCCGGTGTTTGATTTTGAAGCGCAACCATCTTGTCCGTGAATGCTTGTTCTATGAGCTTGGCATCGCTCGCCACGAGGCGGTTTTTTGCTTTGAGAATGTCTGTGGCGCGCAGCTGCAAATCTTCGATCGTCGTCAATGCATTGATGTCAGATTGAAGTTGAAGGCGCATTGAGTGTGAATTGTCCGCGTCCAAAGTGCCCCTAACAATGGCGGCTTGCGTTTTACTCAAGGCCGCGGGAGCCGAAGTGGCGACCGCATGTTGAGAATTTCGATTCTGATAGTTGGCAGCAGATTCAATCTTCTGTCCGACTTCAGGATTTTGCAGATCGGGCGCATCCAAATCATCCTCGCCCGCGATGCCAACCAGCGTGAACAAAGCATAGCGCCGCGCGTAGGTCAGTGCCGCTCCCATTCGTCGCGGCGCGGAGGCGTCCGACAGCTGGCAGACTGGCCAGTCCGACGAAATCCATTCCCCAGAGGTGTGCATCAGTATCGTAGTCAGATTGACCAAGCCATTTGCCCGATCGATGTCGGTGGTTTGGGCGACGGCAATCTGCTGACCGCCCAAGGTTTTGCGAACAATCTCGAGACCACTCGACAGCGATGCATAACGGAACGTCTGGGGATTATCGCCCCGATTATTGTGATGGATCATGCCAACCATGGACTTTTCCGGGTTCGAAAGTTCAGTCTGAGCCTTCGCCAGAGCAGTCGCGATCGCGGCCACGCTTTCACTGGAGCGATGCATGAGTACCCTCCATATCGACGAGATCAAAGGTCACTGCTCCCGACTTGGAGCGTTTGGCGCGAATGCCATGCCCCATGGCCTCCTTGGCATCTTCCGGCATGAGGACTTTGAGCTCGGTCTTGGCCCGCTCGTGCTGCAGATGAGCATCACGTGTTACAAGGTAGAGGGATGCGAACTCAGCCCAGGAATTGGAGGCGCTCATATCAACCACTCGGACGGCTTCAATTCGCGGCTTGGGTGGCTCGCAGTCGAATAATGCTGGAGGTTCGCCTGTCTTCACGGCGCGCCAGAACGCTTTTTCTGCAGCGATCAGGACAGTTTGGTAGATCGGATCGGCCTCGATCGCCAGTTCGACCCATTTTCCGCCACCATTGATGATCGACAACACGGCCGTCTTGGATTCAGCGACCAACATGTTGTGCTGTAGCTGGGCCATATGTTTCTCGGCGGCGGCCCCTTCCGAAAACGCCCAAGGCAACATGAATTTGGCTTCGAAAACCGCGCCGGTTGCTTCCACCAGCCCATCGAGAGTGGCCGCCATCCAGGGAAGTGCCCGGTGAAACGCGTGGCGTTGGACGGCCACTATGCGATGCCCTGACTGACGCTCAAACCAGCGCCGATTGAGGTCCTCCGTCACAAGCCCCAATTGGACGATCAACTCACCGGAGAGATCGGGGCCATCGGCCTCGCCCCGCTTTTCCTTCCAGAGGCGTAGCAAGGCCTTTTCGTCCTTGCCCATGATGATACGGGCATCCGAGCCGCCTATGAAATGCCGCCGATCTTGTGGTTTTGTTTGCTCTCTTGTAGCCATATTCAGAACTCCTTCTTAGATCGCATCCTCGATCTAATGATACTAAAAGTATCTATATGGAGCACGTGTGTCAATACTAAAAGTATCAATTAGACAAATTAAAGCGGCGCGAGCTTTGCTGAGCTGGTCCCAAGAGGATCTAGCGAAGAGAGCTGCAGTGTCCGTTCCAACTGTTAAGCGGCTGGAATCAGAGGATGGTGAATTAGGAGGTCGGGAGGACACCGTCCAAAAGTTGCGCGCCGCCTTTGACTCTGCCGGAATCGAATTTCTTGGAGGAAGCAAGGGCACCGGGGTGCGTTTGCGCAAGTAAACCTGGCTGTCAACGATTTGGCTTACTCAGAGTGGCACTGACCAACTGGAAGAATTTTTGCGAAAGCTCACCGGTTCCAACTACTTCGGACAGACGAATCCTCGTGATTTTTTGGCTAATTCTTACGTGAATATCTGAGGGTAGCGGCGTCTTTGCTGCAGAATGTAGCTAAACCGGATCGGCAGCCTGCGACGTGAAAATAGAAATCTACGCGAAATCTCGATCCGCATAACTATGAGACTATCTGAGAGTGATCTTCAATGGCAGAGAGTCGTTCCCTGAAATCGTTGCCGTCAGATCTTAATGTTAATCGAATTCCTTCGCTCGACGCGTTGCGCGGCATCGCCATATTGATGGTCATCTTTGGCCACTTCATTCCCATCCGGATAGCATTGGGTGATGCATCCTACCACGTAAGCTCGCTTGGGCGGGGTGGCGTCGTGCTGTTTTTTCTCCTCAGCGGCTATCTCGTTTTCCGCAACATCGAGAAGCAAGATACGATTACCTTCATTTCGCGGCGGTTATTCAAGATTTTTCCAGCCTATTGGGTGAACGTCTTACTGATAACGTTTTTCAGTTTTCTGCTGGGCAAAGAAGTTTTCCCGCCCGATGTTCTGCTCGGTAATTTTTTCATGGTGCAGGACATCTTTCGCAAGGAATCCTTGAGCGGCGTGTACTGGACGCTGCTGATCGAAGTGAAGTTCTATCTGTTCTTAGCGCTGCAGCATTTTCTTCTGCGGGATCGCAGCATCCTTGTCGTTCTGGCTGCACTGATTTGCGTGAATCTCGCGGTATGGTTTGCGCGCGGACACGCAAGCCTGTTGTTAACGTTTTTTCCGGCGTTCTACGTTGGTATTCTGGTCAGACAAGCTGAAGCAGCAGGTTGGAGCCGTTCCGCTATGCTGCCGGTTGCCGGTGTGACCCTGGTCAATGCGGCAAGCCTTCTTGTTTTCGACGAGTACTATGGAGAATCGTCGGCGATTTATGTCATTAGCGAAGCAATCATGCTGATTGCGTTCCTGCGTATGGGGGTGTCGAACTCGATCCTCGGCTTCTTCGGCCGTATCTCGTACAGCCATTATCTTTATCACACCGCGGCAGGTTACCTTTTTCTGGCTTTGTTTCCCCCATCGGACGTCTTGGCTTTCAATCTGCTGATCGTCGCGCTGGTGATAGTTCTGACAACTGCCATTGCTTTCATTTCATATCGTTTGGTTGAGGTCCCGCTGGTTGCCTTCGGTAAAAAGCACGAGTACTTGTGGATACGCCGCCGTGAACGCACGGTGCCTTGATCGAACCTGCGGTCAATTTGGGCGCCCATGGTGATCTTGCACGGCCGCATTCGGGCGTCTCTCATTATTAAATGCTATCAATATCTTAGATCAGGGTGGGGTCGTTAAACTTGACGTTCATCGGGTGAACACTGTAAGGAGACCATCGCGGGAGTGAAGCGATGGAGCGAGTGGTTTCCGAAAGTGAGCGCGAGGAAGACAGTGACCGGATTATTCTTGGTCTCCTAAATTCCGTGGAGCAGGACGGTGCGCGCTCACAGCGGCATTTCGCAGCTGAACTCGGGATCGCACTCGGTCTCGTGAATGCGTATCTCAATCGCTGTATCAAGAAGGGACTGGTCAAGGCCAGCCAGGCGCCCGCTCGCCGATACGCATATTATCTCACGCCGCAAGGGTTTGCGGAAAAATCCCGTCTTACGGTCGAGTACCTGTCATCGTCATTTGGATTTTTCCGAAAGGCGAAGGCGGATTGCAGTCGGGCTTTGGAAACGGCGAAAGAGCGGCAACTCAAGCGGCTCGTTCTGCTGGGCGCGTCGGATCTTGCGGAGATCGCCACGATTTGCGCGATAGACACAGGCATTGTCCTTGTTTGCATTGTTGCCCCCTCGAACGCACCTGATCGGTTTGTCGGCCTGCCTGTCGTTGGCGATCTTGACGCTGTTGAAGGTCAAGTCGATGGCGCGCTGGTGACCGCATTGTTCTCCACTCCGGAAGTCGATGTGCTGATTGATAGTGCGCGAAAAAAATTTGGCGCGGATGCAGTGATCATTCCAGAGCTGGTCGATTTACGTCCGCGTAAGGCGAAGGAGCGCGTGTCATGACTGCCTCTGCGCATTCTGCATGGTATGTGGCTCAGACTCAGGCTCAGGCTGAAACAAAGGCCTGTGCGAACTTGGCGCGGCAGGGCTTTGAGGTTTATCTGCCGCGTTATCCAAGAACGGTGCGTCACGCGCGGCGCGTCAATATCGTCCGGGCGCCGTTGTTTCCAAGCTACATCTTTGTCAGAATCGACCTTGCAGCCCAACGATGGCGAGCCATCAATTCCACGATCGGCATCAAGAGACTCGTCGGGCACGAAGGAACACCGGCGCAGATTGCGACCGATGTTATCGAGACCCTCAAACAGCATGAGAAAGCTGACGGGTTTTCTTCGGTAATCTCTCCGGCATCGCGTTTCAAGACAGGCGACGCAGTCCGGATTTTGAAGGGTGCATTCGATTCGTGTTGTGGAATATTTCAGGCGCGCACTGATAGTGAGAGAGTCGAGATATTGCTGGATCTGCTCGGCCGGAAGGTGAAGGTCGTGGCAGGCGCGCATATGATCGAGCCGGCATAATGAGACCGTTTACAGCGGTTTGCTTCTTTTCCTGTCGGAATCCTAGTTGGAAAATCCTGTGAAGCCAATTTTGCCTGCGATCGTCAAGGATGCCTGGACGACGCTCCGATGGAAGTTGCCGGCGCTGGTTTCGCTGACGTTTGTCAACGCCGTTCTCGAAGGCGCGACTATTGCATCATTGCTGCCGCTGTTGGGGAGTCTGGGCGCGGACGGTCTGGTTGCGAACGATCGGGTTAGCCGAATAACAATAGAAGGTTTGAGGCTATTCAATCTTTCGCCGAGCCCGGGTGCGGTTGCCGGCGTCATGATTGTATTGATTGCAGCAAGCGCCGTTACGTTTATTGCCTATTCTCATCTCGCGTCTCGTCTTCAGGCGTTTTATGTCGCCTCGTGGCAGCAGCGAATGTTCGCTGGATTGCTGGCCGCAGACTTTCGTTTCTTTGTCTCTCACAGAACCGGCGATCTGGTTGCTGCGGTAACGAATGAGCCAAACCGGATCGGCCTCGTCTTTTCTCAGGTCAATCTCATTATAGCCGCAGGGCTTTTTATTATTGTCCAGATCGTCGTTGCGCTGTTTATCGCTCTATGGGTCGTGGGGCTGCTTGTCGGCTTTGGAGTCTTGCTGTTTACGCTGACGCGATGGTGGAGTGTCCGCGCTGCCCGGTTCGGGACGGAACTGACAAGAGTCAATGCCGATCTGATGGTCGACGCTAATGAGATCATCGGTGGCGCCAAATTCGTCAAAGCCACGGCGACGGAAGACCGCGCCTTTAACCGGTTTCTCGGAGCTGTGAGCCGGCTGGAAACGCTGACCTTTGGAAACGCATTCGACGCTCAGGTTGTCAGGGCGATTTTCGAGTATACCGGCGGCCTTCTCGTGATTGGGCTCATCGTCCTCGGACCGAAACTGCTATCTGTCGATGTTAGTGCGGTACTGGTGATCGTCGCGATTTTTGTGCGCCTCTTTCCCAAGGTTACGGCGTTGCGCCAGAATCTGCAGATTGTCGATTTTCACGCTCCAGCCTTTGAAGTTCTTTCAGGACTGTTGCGAGAGGCTTCATCGGATCGCGAGGCGTCAGCTAAAGACAAGCCGCCCGGATGGCCAGGCTCCGCGCCGGCTTCCATCGCTTTGGAGAATGTGTCGATTGCGCACGGCTCGCAGGAATTGCTCAGTGACGTGAATATCGCCATTCCCGCTGGCGCATTTGTCGTGTTTACAGGTCATACCGGTTCGGGAAAGACCACCTTGCTGGATTGCATTCTTGGATTGCGGCGTCCGAACTCAGGCGTGGTGCGGGTCGATGGCTATCCACTCGATCAGTTGCCCAGCGCTGTGTGGAGGAGGGGGATCGGCTATCTGGGGCAGGACCCGGTCCTTTTCAATGCGAGCATCGGTGAAAATCTCCGCTGGATAGATCCGCAAACGACAGACGAGGAAATCAGCGCAGCGCTGGAGGCTGCCGCCGCTGGCTTCGTTGGGCGATTGCCTGAAGGCCTCAACACCGTTGTGGGCAATCACGGCAGCCGGATGTCTGGCGGTGAGCGACAGCGCATCGCGCTTGCCCGCGCGTTGCTAGGATCGCCACGTCTTCTGGTTCTCGACGAAGCGACAAGTGCACTGGATATTGAAACCGAAGAACTCGTCACCGAAGCGTTAGTGAGATTGAAGGGCCGGATAACCATTGTGGCGATATCGCACCGTCCTGCACTCATCCGCGATGCTGAAATCGTCTTCAATCTTGGTAATGGCATGGTCGAGCGATCAAAAAAGCCGGGTTCTCTCGTGGCAGGCGAGGTGCAGGCTGCGCCCGTCACGCCCCGTCATTAGGGCGTTGTTTAAAAGCAGTTCGGGACGATAGCGAATACGTTTGCCGATCTGTTCGGATAGTTGATGATCGAGGTTCGACGATGACTACCAAATTTGATGCGATTGTTATTGGCGGCGGCATTTCCGGGCTGATCACCACGCTGATTCTGAGCGGGAATGGATATCGCGTCCTGCTGGTAGAAAAGGAGCAGCGTCTCGGCGGAACCAACAATTCATTCCGCAATCGCCGAGGGGATAGCTTCGATTTCGGTTATCACACTCTGGATTGTGATCGCTCCCCATTTGCGACCCGCTTCTTTTCCGAAGTTTTGCACGGCCAGTTTCATACCTTCGCGCTGAAAAGAGGGATTGCGATCAAGGGGCATACGATGCCCTACAATGCTCCGATTTCCGAATGGCCCGAAGCGATCAGGCGATCAGTCGAAAAGACTGAATTCGTTGATACCATTGATGGGCCGCCGACCCGGGAAAGCCTGGCGAGCATCTATGGCGACTATCTGGCCGGCCTTGCGCTCAACGAGATACTTCCATCTTACCCAACCCTGTTTTGGCAGCTCAAGAATGGTAAGCCGGAATCCGATTTGATGGATCAGGTCTATCCATGGTTTTTTCCGAAGAGCATCAAGCAATCAATCGGCAAGCATGAATGGAATCGATTCCATCAAAAGGTTCGCGATCAGGGTGAGCACATGGTCATGTACCCGTCCATCGGTGGATTCGGCGGTTTCATCGACGCGATCGTTAAGAAGATCGACACGCAAAAAGCCAGGATCGTCCAGGGGTTCTCGAAGCTGGATGTTTCCATCGATCCGGATAGCCAGAAAATCCGGTCTATCGATCTCGACGGTGTCACGTACCAGGCCGATCAGTATTTTTGGTGCGCGCCTCTTGCGATTGTCGGCAGGCTGCTTGGTGTGCCGTTTCCATCCGCCCATCCGCAGATGCTTTGTCTCGGAAGCTTCGTTTTTGAGCGGGAGCTTCCGTTTGCCTATCATGAAATTCTGGTGGGCGAGCGAGGTGTTCCGATCAACCGCATTTCGTTCCCTGGCAAGATCGCTGGCGGTAAGAACGACAAGGCTCAGGTCGAGTTCGCCTATCCCTTGGGCGAGATGGTCATCGAAGAGAACACGTGGGTTGCGGATTCCCATTCTTATCTTGAGAAGCTCGGGTTGCTTCAGCAGGACAATCCGCTGATCGACTACCATTTCTTCGGAGCGAACAAGGGTTTCGTCTCGACACACGATCCGTTGAAGATGCTCGCTGATTTTCGCGCAAGCCTGCGTCACTCTACCAACATCGTCTATCCATACATTGGATTGGAGGTTGATAGCATCAGCCGGATCATCCCGTCCGTATTCCGGGAAGTCTATCGGGCCATAACGGCCTGAACGATGTCTTGAACTGAACGCCGGTCAGGTTGAGCCATACGTCTTGTCGAGGCGATAGGAGATGGCATTGCGCAGACCAGCCTCAGTCAGATGAAATTCGCTGGCGTGAAGGGGAACGGTGGTTCCGCCAAAGCCACGTTTGAACTTCGAAATGTTCATGTGTTTGGAGCTTGGATTGTCATACCATTGTTTGGAAAATTGCTGAACGCCAATGTCGTAGAACCAGACATCATTCTGCTTCAGCCACTGGATGAGCTGCCACTGTGCGACATGGAAAACGGGTAGCTTCATGTCATCGGGATCACGGCAGCCGGATGCATAGAATGCTCCGTTTCGATAAATGATGAGCAGGATGAACCCGACCGATTGGTCGCCTTTCATGACCTGCGCCAGAGCGCCTTCCCCGCGATGAATCCAGTCGCGCATCATCAGAAACGTTTCTTCTGATCGCGTGACGCGGCCGGCATCCTTGGCATGCAAAGCCCGGTATTCCTCAAAAATCGAGGCTGGCATTTCGTTGCCATGCCAGATCTTGACCGTAAGGGCCCTTTCGCCTCGGCGGATGTCGTATTGATGGCCATGCCTCACTGCGGTCCAGAGTTTCGCGGCGTCCGTCCTGAGGTCGATGATCTGAGTCGCGCGCGAGATGTCGAGCGCGCCAAATCGGGAAAACGGATTGGCAACAGGCAGGGAAGACCCGAGAAATCCGGGCGCCAGGGCTGGAGAAATCAGCTGAAATGTTTCGACGCCATGATCGGATGCGAGCTGTTTCAGATGTGAGACGATAAACTCCAGAACTTCCCAGCGGCCTTGAGCGTTCAAATCATCGCTTAAGGCGGGGGCGGGCAGCGGGACGCCGGCGTAAGTCAAGCGGGTCCGATCCGATCCATCAACGTCATCGTGATAGAGCGATAGAACGGCAGGGCCGATCTCCAGAAAACAGGGAACGATGGCGAGTTTCGCGCCGCCTCGTGTGACCCAGAAAGACAGATTGCGCTGAAAGCTTTTGCCCGCGTAAGCGCGGGTATAGTTCATCCAGTGACTGGTGTGCCAAAACCAGGCGTCGGGAGACCGCGCAGCAAACGCGTCCCACTTGGCAAAGTCCTGGTCGTCCAGGGGGTCAACTTTCATCAGCGTAGCATTCCCGGTTTCCCGCAAGATGGTGGCCGTGAGGCAGGGCTCCTGCCGGTTTTGTGTTTGCTTTATAGCGTCCAGACGTCCGGCGTCTTGATTGACGTTCATAGCATGAACATGCTATAGGGCGTCTATGGATTTTTGGCTGTAAACGCCGATAAATGCCAGAAAACATGGGGTTAGGCACCCCATGGTCTTTCGGGAACCGGCTTGATCGGGCTTTCGGCAAGACGAGTTCAATGCCCTTCGGTTGACCGGAAGTCGGGTGATTTTCACCTCGACTGCGGTAGCAATTTTCCAAGCAAATATCGTCCATTGGATGCTCAATGACCAATTTGCCGCTTCGAACAGTGACGAACTTTGCCCGGTCGGACCGCTATCGGGCGGCGGTGCATAAGGTCATCGTCGGGGGCGCGCATACCTATTCCAAGGGCGATGACCAGTTTCCCGTGCTGGCACCCGCGGCTATTGCGCGAGGCAAGCACGGGCGCGTCTGGGACGTCGACAACAATGAATATGTCGACTGTGCTCTCGGGCTTGGCGCGGTGAGCCTCGGACATGCTTATGAGCCGGTTGTCGGAGCTGTTCGCGAACAACTGGAAAGAGGGGCGGCATTCCAGCGGCCGGCATCGATCGAACTGGAGGTTGCCGAGGCCTTCCTTGCGCTTACGCCCGGGATGGACAGGATCAAGTTTGCGAAGAACGGGTCGAATGTCACAACCGCTGCGGTGAAACTCGCGCGCGCTTTCACCCAGAGAGAACTGGTTGCGTTTCCCGGCAACCATCCTTTCTACAGCTTCGATGACTGGTTCATTGGCGCGACATCTGTCCGCGCCGGCATCCCCGATGGCGTCCGGCAGTTCTCGGTGACGTACGACTCCGGAAACCCGGAAATCTTGCGCCGGTTATTTGAACAATATCCCGGACAAATCGCGTGCGTCATAACTGAACCCGAAGAAGCGGTTCCGTCGTCGCCAGATGCGATCAGGAGCATCGAGCAAATTACCAAGTCGAATGGCGCCGTTTTCATCGTTGATGAGATGGTTACCGGCTTTCGTGCTGGCCTGCCTGGTTCCTATACGGAGATCGGCCTAAAGCCAGATCTTGCTACGTGGGGGAAGGCGATCGGCAACGGCTTTTCCTTTTGCGCGTTGACCGGCCGCGCCGACATTATGGAGCTTGGCGGGATCAAGCAGACCGAAAGGCCGAGGGTCTTTCTGCTTTCTTCCACCCATGGCGGCGAAGCGCACACGCTTGCCGCCGCTCGCGCGGTCATTGCCGAGTATGCGCAGCACAACGTTATCGGTCGGCACCGTGATCTCGTTGCTCAGGTGGCGGCCGGAATGCGCGAAATCGTTGCACGTCATTTGTTGTCAGACGCGATTACTGTTCTTGCGTCGCCCTGGCGTGTGTCACTCGCGTGTAAAGATGCGAGCGGAAACGTTTCACCCTCCCATCGCATGTTGCTGATGCAGGAAATGATCGGCCGTGGCGTATTGTTTCAGGGTTTTTATGTTGCCTGCTTTACGCACACCGAAGAAGACCTCGCCAGGATACTCGAGGCTTTTGACGAGGCCTGCTTTGTTTATGGCTACGCGCTACAGCATGGCGTGAACGAGCTTCTGGTTGGTGGCGCTGCACGCCCGGTGTTTCGCAAGTACGCCGGCTGTGACGGGGTGTGCCCCAGCACCCCATGCCCGCGCGAATCCAAGTGCCGCGGCAGTCACGTCTGAATATAGCCTCCACTGGCAGTCGCAGTTCGTAGACCATGAACAACTCAGTGATAGAAATTGCCGGGCGCAAGATCGGCCCGGGCTTTCCACCCTATGTGATTGCTGAGATTTCGGCGAACCATAAGCTGGATATCGAGCGTTGCTTAATGCTGATCGATGCTGCCGCGGATACTGGCGCCGATGCCATCAAGATACAGTCCTACACGCCGGATACGATCACGATTGATTCTGACAGGCCCGAATTTCTGATTCGTGGCGGATTGTGGGACGGATATCGGCTCTACGACTTATACAAGGAAGCCTATACACCGTTCGAATGGCATCCCGCGCTTTTCGAGCGGGCGCGCAAACGCAATGTCACGCTCTTTTCGTCGCCCTTCGACCGTACAGCGGTGGACCTTCTCGCGTCACTCGATGCGCCGGCGTACAAGATCGCTTCATTCGAAGTCAATGACCTTCCGCTGATTCGTTACGTCGCGCAGCGCGGGAAGCCGATGATCATCTCTACAGGCATGGCCAATCTTGGAGAGATTGGAGAAGCGGTATCGGCTGCGCGCGAGGCCGGTGCGACTCAGATCGCACTCCTGCACTGTGTCAGTGCCTATCCTGCAAAAATTGAAGACGCGAATGTTGCGACTGTGCCCCACCTGGCTTCGGCGTTCGACTGTATCGCGGGCTTGTCGGATCATACGCCTGGTATCGGAGCGTCGGTTGCGTCGGTTGTTCTGGGTGGCTCCATCATAGAGAAGCATTTCACCGTAAGTCGCGCTGACGGTGGACACGACGCCGAATTTTCGCTGGAGCAAGACGAATTCCGCAACCTCGTTCACGAATGCAAGGCCGCATGGGCGGCGGTTGGAAGGGTGAACTACGATCTGCTGGGGAGCGAGAAGGGCAGCATTATGCACCGGCGATCGCTTTACGCGGTCAAGTCTATCGCCAAAGGTGAGATGTTTTCGGCGGAGAACGTGCGATCCATCCGGCCCGGCAACGGCATAGCGCCCAAGTATCTGCCGAAAATTCTGGGAGGACACGCCTCTCGGGACATCGCTTTTGGTGAACCTATCAGCTGGGATATGGTTCAGGCTTCATGATGGGACTTGGTCTTGTCCCAGAAGCTGCTGTCCCAGTTTTACAATTCTTTCGCTTCCGCGGGCATCGACTGCATTTTGGGCGCGAAATCCTGTCGAGGTGATTTCGTCTTCGGTAGGGGCTCGCAGGTGGTGCGAACCAACTCCCAAGAGTAGGCCGGAGTTGTGGAGCGGTCGTGCAAAACGCTCTTCTTCGGACGTTTGCGCGATGACGTGAACGGCTTTTCCCAAGCTCATGGCTTCAACCATGGTTGTGCCGCCATTGCTCACCACCCATGAGCTTCGGGCAAGCAATCCGGGAAAGTCGGGCGGGCTTTCGACGACGGTGACGTTCGTAAAGGTGTTCTCGACGCGTCCGGAGAGTGGGCCGCGTACCAGAATTGCCTTAAGACCCAAGGCGCTCAAGGTGGCTGCGGTTGCAAGACCGTGATTTCCGACGTCGGCTCCGCCAATGCTGACGAGAACGTAGTCCCCCCGCGATGCCGTCGCGTTGCGGATGGACTTTCGAATTATCGCATACTCCAGCCCGAAAAGAAGGCGGGCGCAGGGGATTTCGGTTAGAGGCTGATTCATGCGGATGAGGCAGTCCGGGCTGCCCTGTCCAAGGTAGTCCAACCCAATCACCTTGTTGCCTCTTTGCCGCGCCGAATTGAGCCAGGTGTCGTCCGGGTAGGGTAGATCGATCACGGTTAGTCCGGACCTGCCGTGATCCGTTAATTGCGCCGACGGGCGTTCGAGCAGATTGATGTATTCAACTTCGAAGCCGCTTTCAGAGAATGCATCAGCCACCTCGCGGCTCCGGCTGATGTGCCCGTATCCATATGTGGCGCTGCCGTCCGCAATAAGCTGCACAAAGGAAGCACCTTGTCGGCCGTTGATGTTCTGCATTGCGACGATGCTTCGTTCGGAGATACGTAGATGAGTGAGAAGTCGGCTGCCTGGAACACGAAAAACCTAGGTATTCCAGACGAGTTTAGCAAGTTTGTTAGGCATCATCCCAGCGAGTTGATGCTGCGGTCGTTGTTCTCTGCGACTTATTCGGAAAATCCGCCGCAAATTACGAGCGCGACGCGCGTCCTCGACATCGGGGTGATGTACGTAAACAATCTGGTCCCGTTCCATGACCGGGGTGCCCGTTGCTTTGGAGTAGAGATCAACGAGGACATGGTCGGCATCGCAAATCGCTGTGCCGCGCAGCAGGGCATTGATGCGGACATTCGTGTCGGTAGCAACCGCAACCTGGGGCATGGCGACAAGAGCTTTGACATCGTGTTGTCGATCAATGTCATTCACTACGAGAATGACCAGGCCGGTCTGCGAGCGGTAATTGAAGAGTATCATCGCGTTCTTGATGACGAGGGGCGGCTTTTCGTCGTCAGTGCAGGGCCCGAGCATTATATTCGGGTGGATGCAAAACACCTCGGGCCCAACCGCTTCGAGATCACGGCGGATGATTTTCGCCGTGGGCAGGTGATGGCTTACTTCGAGAATGAGGCGCAACTTGGATAGCTTCTCGGCGAGAAGTTTCGCTTAGTCGAGACCGGCCGGGTGATCGAGAAGCACGCTCGCGCCAATGTCGACTTTTTGTACGCCCTTGCTGTGAAGTGATTGTCGAAAGTGTCTGCGCGGAAAGCCATCATGTTCGTCGGAGCAGGCCAGCACCAGCTTCCGGGAATTCACAATGCCAAGGCGCGAGGTCATCGGATTATTGCGCTGGATGGTGATGCAAATGCGCCAGGTTTCGCTTTCGCCGATGAATCACATGTCGTGAATATCAAGGATGTTGACGCGTGCTTCGAGGTTGCCAGGAAGTGCAATTTTGATGGCGTGCTTGCTCTCGCGACCGAGGCCGGTGTGCGCAGCGCGTCATTCATTGCCGAGAAATTCGGGCTTCCGGGATTGCCTTTCTCGGCCGCCTGCAAAGCGACGGATAAGCGCGCGATGCGCGAAATTTTCAGTGAAGTCGGTGTTCCATCCACTCTGTTTCGTTCTTGCGGCTCGATCGATGACGCCAGCGAGGCCTATCTGGTATTGGGGCCAAAAGTCGTCGTGAAGCCGGCAAATAGTGCAGGATCCCGCGGGGTTTCCTTTGTGCAGGCGCCGGAAGATGTTTCGGGCGCGTTTTCGGTCGCGAGCACTGTCGCCAGCGGGGAAGATGTGCTGGTCGAGACGTTTCTCGAAGGACCGGAAGTCGCTGTTGACGGCTTCATGGTCGGTGACGACTTTCAGCTGTTTTGCGTCAGCGACAAAATTCGGACCAAGCCGCCGGCGCTTCTCGACACGTCTGTCATCTTTCCCGCACAGCGATCCGCGTCAGAATGCAGCGCAATTGTAGACGTTGCAACCAGAGCAGCGCGAGCCTTGGGAATTCGCAATGCGCCGATCCACGCTGAACTCATTGTGACGCGTGAAGGGCCTAAAATGGTTGAGATCGCAGCGCGAGGCGCGGGTTTCCACGTCTTTACTCAGATCATGCCGTGGATCAGTGGCGTCGATACCGTAAAGGCACAGGTTGCCCTGTGTCTGGGCGATCGCCCGGACGTTCGGGCCGGTTCGCCAAAAGCGGCTGTTCTCGATTTTCCACGAGCTCCTGCCGGCCGTGTGCAGGCAATTGAAGGTATGGAATTGCTCGCTACTGACCCCGGGCTGATCTTTTCCGAGGTGTTTTGCAAGATTGGAGATGTGGTTGGACCTTTGCGCTCTGGAGCGGATCGCATTGCCGCTGTCTGCGCAAAGGGTGAGACCATGGCCGAAGCGCGCAGCGCGCTATCGCGCGCACTTTCCAACTTGAGAATCTCGATTGAGCCTGAGGTGACGCAGTGACAAGGCCTTTGCCTATTGCTCTGACCTTTGATCTGGATCCAGACGTCTTCGATGCCTCGATTGATCCAGAGAGTCATCGCAATCGATTGACGTGGCTTTGCATAACTCTTGGCATTCGCAGAATTCACGAAGCGCTCGAAGGAATCCCGGCATTTCGCGGCGTTGCCCCGCCATGCACGTGGTTTGTCCGGGTCGATAACCAGATTGCGGACATCTACGGCCGGCCGGGGCATTTGCTTGAACAGTATGATGCGATCTTCCGGGATGCTCAGAAGCGAGGGGATGAGATTTCATGGCATCCACACCTCTATCGCCGGATCGAGAACAACTGGATTCAAGAGACGGACGAGGCCGCTTTGGACGAAGCCCTGAAGTGGTCTGTCACCGACATGCGCAAAATGGGCTATGAGGTCGCATGTTCTCGCATCGGTGAGGCGTACGGTTCCTCATGCATTATGCGATCGCTGTCGCAACTCGGCATCAGATATGACGCGACCGCGATGGCCGGCCGTCGCAGAGTGGACGATCAGAGGCTGATAGACTGGCTTCCAACGCCGCCGGACGGCTATCGGCCGTCGCAGGCCGATCATCGCGTTCCAGGAAAGCCTGAGTACCCGATACTTGAAGTTCCGATGTCCATGCTTCAGGTCAAGGCCGAATACGACGAACAGCCGATCCTGCGTTATCTGGATTTGTCGTTTCACCCGGCTTCACTCGATGTGGGTCTATCCGATCTCGTGAAGAATGCACCCCATCTGGTCGCGGTAACGCATCCGAGTGCGATTCTGGCGGAGTGTCGGCCAGCCAAGCCTCATGGTTTGTTGTCGTATGCGATCGAGGGATTGGTGGCGAATGTCCTCGCGATCATTTCTCGCGCTCAAATGGCCGGCAGGAGTGTCCAGTTCGTGACGATGAGCGATCTTGGCCGCCAGATCGAGACGCGGATTGATGGCTAGCGCGGCTCATCTGGAGAATCGGCTCGCGGCTCTGATCGGCCGTAAGCATTGCATTGCGGTGGGCCGTGGGGCAACGGCGCTTTGGCTCCTGTTCCGTACCATAAGAGATGCAAAGAGAAATGTTCTGGTCCTTCCAGCCACTCTATGTCTCAGTCCGGCGTTTGTCGCTCAACTCGCCGGATTTCAGCTCGAGTTCTGTGATGTCGAGCGAGCCACAGGCAATCTGTCGCCAGAGAAGCTTGAACGACTGCTTGCCTCGAATTCCAGCATCAGAGCGGTGTTGCTCGCTCATCTCTATGGCCAGCCTGCAAAGATCAAACAGATCAAGGCGATCTGTTCAGCGTTTGATGTGTTGCTTATCGAGGACGTTGCGCAGGCGTTTGGCGCAACGACCGAAGGCCGGATGGCCGGTGCTTTCGGAGACGTGGCCATTCTGAGTTTCGGTCACACGAAGATTCTCGATGCTGGCGGGGGTGGGGCGCTGCTCACGGACGATGACGCGCTAGCGAACGAAATAAGGTCGGCTTCGCGAGATCTCCCGGGTCAGCACCCGGAAAGCGCGTCATGGTCTGATGATTATCGAAAAGCGTATTATGCGCTGGCGCCGCTGGCGGAGCAGCAAACAAGGCTTCGCACGCTGATAGGCGCGCTGGGTGCAGTCTTCCCGCAAATGTACGTCTATCGGCTTGACGATCCTCTGGTTGAGCGTATTGAGCATCAGCTTGACCAGATGGACCGAGAAATAGATCACCGGCGCGCGATGGCCGATGGCTACGCTGAAGGGCTGTGTGGACTTCCGGTATCCTTTCTGAACACGGATCGGGAAGGTGTGCCGTGGCGTTTCAATATCAAGCTCCAGCGCCAGTGGCGGAACGCGGCACTAACATCTCTGCGAAATGAAAAATTTGATGCCAGTTCGTGGTATCCTGCGCTTCCTCCCTTCTTTCGGTTCGATGACGAATGGGAGGAAAAATATCCGGGCACTGCAGATATAGAGGCTGGCATTGTCAACCTTTGGGTCGATAGCTCAACGACCCGCTCGCGTGTCGCAGCTTGTTGCCAAAGCCTGGCGCGTTCACTCGATCGTATCAGTGGGAAAGCTTGATCGTTGATGACCAACAACTCAAAAAAAGTTTCATTGGTGGACTGCACACTCAGGGATGGGAGCTACCAGGTTGGATTCGGCTTTACCGCAGCTCATACCGCGGCGCTCGTATCCCGGCTGGAGCAAACGGGTATCGAATGGATCGAGGTCGGGCACGGTCTTGGGTTGGGCGCGCCGGCTTCGGGGCGCGTCAAGTCCGCTGCAAGCGACAAGGACTACATCGTTGCGGCGCGCGAAGCCCGTAAAAGCGCGAAGATCGGCGTATTTGCAATGCAGGCTTTCGCGAATAATGACGACATCAGCCGCGCGGTGGATCACGGCATCGATTTCATTCGTGTCGGTGTTGACGCTGGCCGTTTTGATGCGGGCGAGGATTTCATACGTCACGCGGCCAGGCTGAATGTTCATGTCACGACGTTTCTGATGAAGACCTATACCGTTGATCTCGCCCGGCTGAGGGACAATGCCAGTCGTTTCGTAGACTGGGGGAGCGACGCCGTTTCGATCGTGGACAGTGCCGGCGGAATGACGCCGCCAATGGTTCGTGACTACGTCTCGGTGGTGAGAGACAAGACAAATCTGCCGGTCAATTTTCACGGTCATAACAATCTCCAGCTTGCGGTTGGGAACGCTATCGCTGCCATTGATGCGGGCGCCACGAGTTTGGATGCATCTTTGCGCGGGCTGGGACGCTCGGCCGGCAACGCACAGATCGAAGCGCTCGCGATTGCGCTCGATCGCTGCGGATTTGACATTGCGTGCGATCCTATGGCGTTGGCCAGGCTGGCGCGGGATTTCTATCCGGCGCTCGTCGAAGGAAACACGACTGCCCCTCTGTTTCGCAGCGAAGATTTGTCGGCCGGCATTGATTTTCCGGACCTCGTCCAAGGAAAATCATTCGTTCATTCGGCGCTCCAGCCGGTCATTGACGAGGTTTCAAAGGACGTCAACGTGGATCCTGCGGATCTTGCCATTGAAGTGGGAAAGATTTCCGGTGGCCTCGATCTCAGTCGGCATGCGGTGAAATCTATTGCCGAAAAGCTGGTAGGTCAAAGCCAGTCAAGAAACTGACCCCAAACGTGAATAATTTTGGTTCGAGAATCGTCGTAGTGGGAACGCGAGAGCACATCTTTCTGTCGCCAGGCGAAGCAAGAGGTTTGAATGAATTCCGTAGATAACATGCAAGATGCGAGCACAGGCGAGGCTTGGCGCCAATTCGACGGGAAGTCGGTTTTGGTTACCGGTGGCACAGGATCGTTTGGAAAACATTTCATTCGCCGGCTACTCAAGTCCGCTTCTCCTCGGCGGCTCGTGATTTTCTCACGGGACGAGATGAAGCAGTTCGAGATGCAGAACGAGTTAACGCCACTCGATAAGAATGGCGTTCTTCGGTTTTTCATCGGCGATGTTCGCGATCGTTCCAGGCTTGAAATGGCGTTTCGCCGGATCGACATCGTGATTCATGCGGCGGCGCTGAAACAGGTTCCTACGGCAGAATACAATCCGTTCGAGTGCATTCACACGAATGTGCTCGGCGCAGAGTACATTGTCCACGCCGCTCTGCGGTCCGATGTCAGTCGGGTCATTGCGCTGTCAACCGATAAGGCCGCAAGCCCGATAAATCTTTACGGAGCCAGTAAGTTGGCATCCGACAAGATATTCCTTGCCGCGAACAATCTCAGCGGCTCCGGTGGAGCGCGGTTCGCCGTCGTTCGCTATGGTAACGTGATGGCATCTCGCGGCAGCGTGATCCCGTTCTTTCAACGGCTCGTTGCGGAAGGGGCAAAATCCTTGCCGATAACCGATCCGCGAATGACGAGGTTCTGGATCACGTTGCCGATGGCGGCGGATTTCGTTGCTGCAAGTATCGGACGGATGTCGGGAGGCGAGATTTTCATCCCGAAGATTCCGAGCATGAAGATTACCAGCTTGGCCGATGCAATCGCGCCGGGAATGCCGCACGAACTGGTGGGCATTCGCCCCGGCGAGAAGTTACATGAAGTCATGATCACTGAGGACGATGCCCGAAACACGATCGAGTTGTCGGATCACTACGTCATTCAACCGAGTTTCGGATACTGGTCGCGTCCCGCTTATTTGGAATCAGCCAAGCCGGTTGCGGAAAATTTCCGCTACGCGAGCGATAATAATACGCAGTGGCTGGATGCCGACACGCTTCGCAAGCTGATCGGTTAGCGGGTGAACTGAGCTCATCAAAAGAGATCCATCAATGACTGCTGAATTCCTGCCATACGGCCGTCACGTCATCGACGAGGATGACATTTCAGCCGTCGCCGACGTGTTGCGTGGGGACTGGTTGACGACCGGCCCCGCTGTCGAGAAGTTTGAAGCATCGTTGGCGGAGCGTGTAGGCGCCAGATTTGCTGTCGCTTGTTCAAGCGGAACGGCGGGGCTTCATATGGCGACTGCTGCTGCCGGTTTGTCGGCGAGCGATCGCGCGATTGTCCCGCCCATGACGTTTCTGGCGACAGCCAATGCGGTTCGCTATCAGGGCGGTGAGGTCATATTTTCGGATGTAGATCCGCAAACAGGCCTCCTCAATATTGACGGGCTGCAGGAGGCGGTCGAGCGGTCTCCGAATGGAGTCCGTGCGGTGCTGCCGGTGCATCTTGCCGGCCAGACAGTAGATATGCCGGCTCTGGCGAAACTCGCCGACAAGGCCGGGTTCGTGGTTATTGAAGATGCGTGCCATGCGCTGGGGACAGAATATCTGGACGGCAAGGAGATCGTGAACGTCGGGTCGTGCCGGCATAGCACGATGGCGGTTTTCTCATTTCATCCAGTCAAAACGATAGCCATGGGCGAGGGCGGGGCTGTTACGACCAATGATCCCGATGTTTACCGGAAGCTTCTGGAATTTCGAAATCACGGAATGACGCGCGATGCCGCCCGGTTTCAGAATAAGGGTATGGCGTTCGATTCGGATGGACAGCCGAATCCCTGGTACTACGAAATGCCGGATGTCGGCTTCAACTATCGCGCCAGCGACATCCATTGCGCCTTAGCTCACAGTCAGCTCAAGAAACTGAATTCGTTCATCGGCAGGCGCCGCGAACTTGCAGTGCGCTATGACGAGTTGCTAGGGCCTTTGTCGCCGGCTGTGTTGCCGCCACTTCATATTGAAGGATGCATGCCGGCCTGGCACCTCTACGCCGTGCGCATCGACTTTAAGGCCGCCGGACTAGCACGCAAGCAGCTCATGGTTCGCTTGCGAGAGTCGGGAATTGGATCGCAGGTGCACTACATTCCGGTCCATCAGCAGCCCTATTATCGGAGACTGCATGGCGACGTAAGCTTGCCGGGCGCGGATGCCTACTATGGTGCGACGCTTTCGCTGCCTTTGTTTCCCTCGATGTCCGACCGCGACGTTGACAGGGTTGTTGATACGCTGGCCCATTCTCTCAGGTTGAACTGAGACGCCCTGAATCATGGTCCGACCGAGCTAAAGCAGATGAATACAGTCCGCAGCTGGTACGATTCCGCTTATGCGTCCCTGGGCTTTGCGGCGCAGCGCCGATATCCCAACGAAGAACTGCTTCGATTCATGGGGCGTCATTTCTTCGGAGTAGATAAAGCTCAGCGTTCGTCGAAGACGTTTCTTGAGCTGGGCTGCGGTTCCGGAGCAAATCTATGGATGATCGCCAGGGAAGGATTCGATGCTTACGGTCTGGATCTTTCTCCAGAAGCGCTGCGTTTGTGCGAAATCATGCTTGAGAGCTGGGGCGAAACTGCCTCGCTGCAAGCAGGAAGCATTTTAGACTTGCCTTACTCGGCCGACATGTTTGACGCCGTCGTGGACGTATTCTCGACATACTGCGTTAACGAAGAGGAATTCGGCCGATGTCTAGACGAAGTGGCCCGCGTTACAAAATCGGGCGGGCTGTATTTTTCTTATTCGCCATCGAAGAATTCAGAAGCTTTCAAGTCGCATCATCCCGCGGTCAAGATCGATGACAGCACTCTTGACGGGATCGCGCGGCCGACATCGCCCTACTATGGCAATAGCTATCCTTTTAGATTCATTTCTCCGGAAGAGTACGCTCACCTTCTGCGCAGCCGGGGATTCAATGTTATTTTAAGCGAGCGGATAGGGCGTACCTACAGAGACGGTGCGGAGTATTTCGAGTTTGTGAGCTTGACGGCTCAAAAAGCGTGACCGATTTGAGGGCTATATCCGATCAGCAGCGGAAGGTTGCAGGACGGCTGATGCTGGGTACCGTCCAGTTCGGCATTCCGTATGGCGTGACAAATGCACGCGGCAAGATTTCGCCTGAGAAAGTCTCGGAGATACTTTCAGCGGCGCAACAGTCAGGTATCAGGCTCGTGGATACGGCTGCTGATTACGGCACAAGCGAGGAGGTATTGGGCCGATACCTGCCTGCAGATGTTGGAGTCGTTACCAAGATCCCGGCTGTGAAAGCCGATGCCGTTACGCCTGCCGATATTCAGCTTGTAAGAAACTCCGTATTCCGATCACTTGAGCGGCTGCGCCGCACGAAAATCGATGCCCTTCTGGCTCATCAATGCGCGGATTTGTTCAAGCCGGGTGGTAAGCAACTGGTCCAGTTGCTGCAACAACTTAAGGCTGATGGCATAGTCTCCCAAATCGGGATCTCGGTGTATGACAGTGACGATATCGATCATGCACTTGAGCTGTTTCGCCCCGATGTGGTTCAGGTGCCCTTGAATCTGTTTGACCAGCGGCTCAAGCTTAGCGGCCACATTGCCAGGATGCGCGATTTGGGAATCCAGGTTCATGCGCGGTCGGCCTTTTTGCAGGGAGTATTGCTGGCCGAGCCATTGAGCCTGCCTGCTTACTTCAGGCAGTTCGACGGTCAGTTCGCTCGCTATAACGAGCTTCTTGGCGTGAGTGGAATTTCCCGCATCGCTGCCTGCCTTGGCTTCATGATCGAGCAGAGTGGATGTGATTTTGTCATTGTGGGGGTGACCGACCGGAGTGAGCTGGAAGAAATTGTTTCTTCCCTTCCGGCAGGGAGCGCTTTGCCGCCTATGGATGTGCTCGCGACCGATGAAAGCGCGCTGATCGACCCACGGACGTGGAATCTCTCCGCACCCGCAAACGAGGCAGCCCGGCAATGAGAATTGCGATTGTGCCTGCCCGCGGGGGAAGCAAGCGAATTCCGAACAAGAACATCGTCGATTTCCTCGGTGCGCCTTTGATGAGCTACTCTCTCAAGGCGGCAGAGGCTTCAGGGCTCTTCGACGTCATCCACGTTTCAACAGATAGCCGCCGGATCGCAGAGGTTGCTGCGGAATGCGGCCATCCCGTCGATTTCATGCGAGCGCCAGAACTTGCGGATGATCACACGCCGCTGTTGCCTGTGCTGCGGTGGACGCTTGAGCAATATGACTTGCGTGGACGGCGCTTTGACTCGGTTTGCCTTCTGATGCCGACGGCTCCGCTCATAGACGCAAGCGATCTTTGCGATGCGGCAGAATTATTTGCAAAAAAAGGGTCCAAACAAACCGTGATCGCCGTATCGCGGTTTAGCGTCCCGGTTCAGTGGGCTTACTACCTCGATGCAGAGGGCCAGTTGGAGCCCGCCCAGCCGGGAATGGCGGACGTGCGGTCTCAAGATTTGCCTCCTGCCTATTTCGATTCCGGAACGTTTGTTTTTGTGCCGGGGTCTGACGTTCGGGGCGGGCGGATCGACGGGAAAATGATCGCTTATGAGATCCCGCGATATAAGGCGATTGATATCGATGACATGGATGATCTTCGTTTCGCCGAGATCATTGCCCGTGGTCTTTCGCAATCATAGCTGCGCATGGCCAGAGACCTAGCCAATCGCTTTTTCCTGTATGGCTATTACGGGCAGGAAAACCTGGGCGATGACCTGCTCCTGTTTTCGGCGATCACGGGCATTTGCGAGATATGTCCGGGTGCCAGGTTTATGGTTCGCAGCGGCGGCCCAATTCGGGGCCTCGATAAAATAGAAGCTTCCGTAGAGCCAGTAAACGTAGACAACATCCTTGCCGATCAGTCGAAAGGGAAAGTCAGGCGCGCAGTCGAGACGCTTCTTGCGTATCGCCGCTGTTTTCGAAAATGTTCCTGGCTCATATTCGGAGGCGGGACGCTCTTTCACGAGAGAAAGTCAGTCGCGCCGCTCGTTTTGCTCGCGCTGATTTGCCTGCTAGCCCGGCTAATGGGTCTAAAAGTCGCGGCGCTGGGTGTTGGCGTTGCCGAATTGAAGTCCCCGCTTGGAAGATTCGCCTTGCGAGTCATCGTTATGACATCGGAGCTTTTTGCCGTTCGAGATAACTTGGCATATGCTGAATGCGAAAAGGCCGGTTCCGGACGAAGGGTGATGCTCACCGGCGATCTCGTGTTTGGTCTCAAGCCGCAACTGCGCTTGGGCGCGAGGGATGCAATTCCTCCGCCGGTGTCGCCCGCTCGCCACGTCGCGTTGTCGATAAATCCCTGGCTGCTTCATGACGTGGCGGAGTCGCAGAAACAATTCGAGATTCTGGCAGAGGCTGTATCGATACTCGCGGGGCGGGGCTGGTCTGTCTCGCTTCTCGCGTTTCATAACGCTGACGATGGCGCGTCAGATCACAATCTGCTTGATGTGATCAGAACGAGCATTCCAGCCGATCGCAGGTCTCTTGTCCGTGAGTTCGTCCTCGCGGCGGACGCAGACATACTGACAGACGTTTTCTCAAGCATCGATCTTCATTGTGGTATGCGGTTTCATGGTCATGTTCTTGCAGCAATGTATGAGAAGCGGTTTGTTGGAATATCGGCCGACAACAAGGTCGATGCGATCTGCAGGTTGTTCGGAATGCCGGTCCTTCCTCTGGGCGCGTTCGATGCCGACGGTCTGATTGAGGCCATCGATAGTGCGCTGGGTCTCAAGATTAATACAAAAGTACTGGAAATGTCGGTTCTGAATGCGCGGCAAAATTTTACCGCGCTGTCCAGCCTTGTAAGCCCGGCTTACGAGCATGCTGACGCACAATCCGTGTAAATTGAAGTGATGCAGGATATGAAGAAGCCAATTCGGTTCCTGGTGCACGGCTACGGGACGTACGCCATAATCTATCGGCATATCATTGATCTCGCCAAGACAGATGCGCCGGACGTCGAATGGTCGATGATTCTCCCGACGTCTCATCATATCGAACCTCTCAGCGAGGTGCTTTCGGCTGGCAACCTGCTTTGTTTGGAGCACGCTCAACGCCGCAAAGTTTCCAAAGTCACGGATTTTTCGGCTCTCAAGGATTATCCCGACAGCATTTATGCTGACATCGAAGTTGAGAAGAAAATTTTCAAGCATCGCCCTGCGGATCAGCAGGTCGCTCGGGCTCTGGAAGTTTATCAGATCTACAAGTCTTTCGTCCTGCGCATCAAGCCCACGCATATTGTGATGTCGCATGTCGAGACATTCGACGGAAAAGCTCTCGTTGCGATTGCCAAGGAGCTTGGCATTCCGGTCATGGTTCCGTCAGATCTCAGAAATTTGGGCGGGATTTCCTTTACAAGCGATGTTCTTGAGACGCTCCCGGTGTATCGCAAGGCCGGCCCGGAGACGATTGCGCAGGCTCTTAGGTTTCTAGACGAATTCCGGCAAAGCGGTGTGCCTGCCTTTCGGCCCTCGGGATTTGCTGTGCCGGGCGAGGGGCCGCTGCCGCACTATCAGAAGAGTGCACCTCAACGGCTCCTCGGCTTCCTGAAGCGTACACTGGACAATCCGGGGTTGTTTGAGCCTGCGCTGCTTGCAACGAGCATAAAATATGCCTTCCCGAGATCTCGCGAGGCCATTCGGAAGTTTCGCGGCTATCGCAACGGCCGCGTGTATGATATCGGAACGTTGGCTGAACTTCCGGAGAAGTTCATCTATTATCCGTTGCAGACATCTCCTGAGTCCTCAATCAATACGCCCGCGCCATATTTTATCGATCAGATGCGTGCGATCGATGCCATCCGTTTTGCGATGGCGAGCGATTGTACTCTTGTCGTAAAGGAGCACTGGGCTTCTGTCGGAATCCGTCCGCCATCATTTTATGCGGAGTTGAGACGAAGGGCCGGCGTTCGCATTGCCCACTTCGGTGTGCCGTCGCTGGAGCTTATAAAGCGCGCTCAGCTTACAATTTCCGTCACCGGCACAGCCGTCTTTGAAGCTTTTCTGCTCGGACGTCCATCATTGGCGTTGGGCGGATGCTTCATCGCAGAATATCTAGGCGGTGTTTGTTCGATCGACGAAATGCCAAAACGGATTCAGCACGCGATCGACAACCCGGCTGCTGACGATGCGATCGTCAAGGCATTGGCCGAGATTTATAGCGTGCGTTATGAATGCGTGTTCAGGCCCGCGGACGAGCCCGGTTACCACGGGAACAGACCTGAAAATATCAAGCGGCTCCTGCATTCGATCCTTCGGCATGTGGAGAGGCTGGAGCGTTTCGAGGAAGGGAGCGCGGAGATGGCAGATGGGGCGCTCGCTGCAGGGCGCTTGTTGCGGGGGACGCATTGAAGCTCTTTTTCGCTCTTGGTACGCGACCCGAGGCCATCAAGCTGGCGCCGCTGATCCTCCATTGCCGGGCATCGGAAAATGTCGATGTTACCGTTTGCAACACCGGGCAGCACAAGTCCTTGGCGAGAGACATGCTCGATGCTTTCGGTATTCGAGCGGACATCGATCTGGACGTCATGCGTCCTGGTCAATCCCTGACACAGATCACGACGAATATTCTGAAGGCTATTGAGCAGCCCCTGATCGATCGAAAGCCTGACTGGGTTTTGGTTCAGGGGGATACGACGACGAGCTTGACGGCGGCGTTGGCGGCATTCTACCAGAAGATCCCCGTTGGCCATGTGGAAGCTGGCCTGCGTACCGGGGACCGCTATTCCCCATGGCCGGAGGAAATCAACCGTCGCCTCAATACCGCTCTTGCGACGCTGCATTTCGCGCCGACGGAGCGAAGCCGCGAGAATTTGCTGGCCGAAGGTATTCGCTCCGACCAGATCGCGATCACAGGCAATACAGGTATAGATGCGCTGTTTCAGGCCTCGAAAATCCTCGATGATAACGAGGCGATGCGCAGGAAGATCGTCGATGGCCTGGTAGGTCACGGGCTGGATTTCTTTCGGTCATCGCCGGCGGCCGACGACCTTGTCGTCGTTACCGCGCATCGCCGTGAGAATTTCGGGGCTGGGATCGAATCGATCTGTCATGCGATTGTCGATCTCGCCAGATCGCACGCGAAACTGAAATTTATTTTCCCGGTTCATCCCAATCCGGAAGTGGTGGGCCCGGTCGATCGGATCGTCAGGGCGGCCTCTTGCGCGAATATCTATCTTACAACGCCCTTGGACTACTTTCCGTTCACATACCTTCTGAAGAATGCGCGGCTTGTCGTCAGCGATTCCGGTGGCATCCAAGAAGAGTCTGTGTCTTTGGGAAAGCGGATCGTCATCCTTCGCGAAGCGACCGAGCGCGTCGAGCTTGTAGGCCAGCCGGATGTCTGGATCGTCGGAACGGATCGGCGTTCGATTATGGATGCCGTGAACACGGCGCTCAATCAGACCGCAGCGTGTCGTCCATCGGAATTGTTCGGCGATGGCCGCGCGTCGCAGCGAATCCTGACTGCGCTTGAAGCGGTCCGATGAAGCTTCTTGCGATCTCCTACTGTTTGCCGCCTATGGCATACCCACAGGCTACCCAGATCGGCAGGTTGCTTTCGCATAGCAAGATGCAGGTTTGCGCGGTGTCTGGCGGCGATGCTGTAGACTCTACCGGCTTCGCCGCGCGCGTCGAACATTATGTCGTGCCGTTCGATGAGAGTCGGGGATTGTGGCAAACAATTGCGACGAGGGCTGCGCCGTTCTACGGCGCCGTTCCCGACAATTATCGCGGGTGGATCGATGCGGCCTATAGAAAGATCGAAGCGTTGGTTGCGGACGCGGGAAGGCCGGATTTGCTTGTGACGTTCGGTGAGCCGATGAGCGATCATCTTTTAGGTCTTCGTCTGAAGCGGGCTTTCGATATCCCATGGCTGGCGCATTTCAGCGACCCATGGTCTGACAATCCATTTCGCAAGCTGCAATTTCTGTCGAAGCCGGTGAACCGTGCCTTGGAGTGCCGTGTGCTCGAGCACGCTGATGCTGTCGCCTTCACTTCTGCGGAAACCGTGGATCTCGTTTTCGGAAAGTATGAAGCAGCCTTGCGCGAGAAGGCATTCGTTCTGCCGCATGCTTATGATCCAGCGTTGTATGGCGATGAAGCGGAAAGGGAGTCTTCAGGGCCGATCACGCTCCGTTATATCGGGAACTTCTACGGTCATCGCAGTCCGAAGCCATTGATTTACGCGCTCGCCGAGCTGCAACGCAGCGAGCCGCATATTTTGAAAGATGTACGGGTCGAACTGGTTGGCGGTCTTCCCTCCCGCATGAAACTGTCGCCCGAATTGAAGTCGCTTCCTCCCGGCTTGCTGGTCGCGCGTGGCAATGTTTCCTATGCTGAGTCTCTGCGGCTGATGAAGACCTCGGATATTCTGTTGACCATCGATGCGCCCGCAGACCTCAGTGTCTTTTTTCCGAGCAAGCTTGCCGATTATATTGGCGCTCGCCGGCGGCTTCTCGGTATCGTTCCGCCCGGCGCTGCGGCGCGTATTATCGATGAATGCGGAGGGCGCTCTATCTCGCCGCGCGCGGCAGTCAAAGACATTGCGCGGCTTCTGCGCGACGAGATTCTGGCCTCGCGACTTCGGCGCGAACAAGGCGTGGCGTTTGCTTCCCCCGAAGGGCATGCCAGCCGGTACGCCATCGCGAATGTGGTCCCGTTGTTTGAGGGCCTTTGTCAGAAGACGATCGAGATCGCGCAAGCGAGGAGGGCGTTTTGACGGAGTGCCTGATTTGCCGCTCGTCGGAGACGTGGCCCATGCAGTGGGTGGCCGACCCTGCCACGAAGGAGTGGCGGGCCGCGCGGGGCGATACCCGTGGATATGGCTGGTCGCTTTGTAAGCGCTGCGGAAACGGCTATCCGAGCTTTCAGCCGTCACCTGAACTCTTGGCGTTCTTTTGGAATCGGGACAGGCAGGACGGACTTCACGCAGATACTCTGACGGATGACGTCTGGAGCATCCGTCGCGCAGAAGCGCGCAGAAACGCCGCGCGAACGTTCCGTGTCGTTACTCCGCTGCATGGTAGCGAGCCCAGCCGCTTTTTGGATATCGCTTGCGGCCTGGGAGAGACCGTAAAATACTTCGCAGATCGCGGCTGGGACGCGCAGGGTATTGATGTAGACCCGGCGTTGAAGCGATTTCACGAAGAAATCGGCATTCGATCCTCCATCGGGCCGATCGAGACGGCAGCCATCGATGGAATGTTCGATGTGATCCTTGTCTCTCACGCGATCTACTTCATCACGAATCCGGATGTCCTCTTAAGGCGTCTGCGTCAGTCGTTGAAGCCCGCCGGCGTGTTGTGCGTGGTGATCTCGAATTTTCTTGCGAATGAAGACGCCAGTTCGCCAGGGTATGCCCACAGCTTCTGGCCAACCGGAGGTTCTCTCGAATATGCGCTGGCGCTCGCCGGTTACAAAAATGTTCTGAACCGCAGAATATCCGGTAGTGTTTATGTTGCGTCTCGGGAAGGAACCGCGGCGCTGCCGACAGTTCATCCTCGCCTGATTTATTTCGCATATCAAACCAAGGCATTGCGAAACGCTCTGATCGGGCGCCCCAAACTTCTTATGCACCGGATTGCGAAGAGTATTCTGGCTGCGGTGGGCCTTCGTTGAGATTTTTCGCCAAGATTTCCAGCAAGAATCAATATTTTCCATGTGCGGAATAGCTGGTTTCATTGATTCTGGTCTTGTGGGCGATGCGGCTGCACTGTCGCGTCGCGCACGCGCGATGGGCGATGCCATTGCACATCGCGGTCCCGACGCCAGCGGCATATGGACGGATGATGCTTTCGGTCTGGCGTTGTCGCACCGGCGCCTGTCCATCGTGGATTTGTCTGAAGCCGGCGCGCAGCCCATGGTGTCGGCCGACGGCCGCTGGGTGATTTGTTACAACGGCGAAATCTATAACAGCGATGACATTCGCCGCGATCCCGCCATGAGAGCAGTCGCATGGCGTGGTCATTCCGATACGGAAACGATTGTCGAGTCCGTCGCACGTCGCGGGCTGAACGCTACGCTGGACGATCTGAATGGCATGTTCGCCATCGCGTTGTGGGATCGCAAGGAGCATTCGCTCCACCTTATCCGCGACAGGCTTGGCATTAAGCCGCTGTTCGTCGCTCGGCGGGGGGATCAGATCTTCTTTGCGTCCGAGCTGAAGAGTTTTCATGCTGCCCAAGCGTTTTCTTTCGAGATAGAGCCGGCATCGGTCGCAAGTTTTCTTCGGTTTGGTTACGTTCCGGCACCCCATTCAATCTATCGCGGCGTCGAAAAGCTGATGCCGGGCGAACACGCGACGTTATCAATCGGAGGGATTTACTCCAGCCGCCGCTACTGGTCTGCAGCAGATACGGCGCGGCGTGGCGTCACGTCCCTCCTCGAAATTTCCGACGAGGAAGCCATTGCTCAGCTTTCCACATTGCTGGCTGACGCGGTATCGCGCCAGATGCTGGCCGACGTTCCGCTTGGTGCGTTCCTGTCTGGCGGCATCGATTCGTCCGCAGTGGCGGGCTTGATGGTTGCTGCAAAGCGCGGAGCGGTCCGCACCTTTTCAATCGGTTTTCCCGAGTTTGGATTCGACGAGTCGAAAGATGCCGCCGCTGTTGCGCGCCATCTCGGTACAGAGCACACCGAATTGGTGGTGACTGCATCCGATGCGCTTGGCGTGGTTCCACAGCTAGCGCAGATGTACGACGAGCCATTCGCCGACTCATCGCAAATCCCGACCCATCTGGTGTCGAAACTGACGCGGCGGCATGTCACCGTCGCCCTCTCGGGCGACGGCGGCGACGAACTGTTCGGCGGGTACAATCGCTACCGCCTAGCTGAGGGCATGTCGCAAAACTTGGCGCGCGTTCCGCTTGGTGTGCGACGAGCAACTGCGGGCGTGCTGAATGCTGTTCCCATGGGATGGGTCGACGGTGTTGCATCACTTGCGCCGCGTGGAATGCTGCCGTCACAAACCGCCGACAAGCTACGCAAATTCGCCAGCGTGATGACGCTAGATCCGGAGGGTATTTACCGCAGGCTGGTCAGCCAGTGCGAGAATCCTGCGGAACTCGCGCCGCTCGCGGATGAGCATCCGCTGACGTCTTGGTCCACCGGGGCTTTGCCGACATTTCTCGACCGGATGCAATTGCTCGACACTATGACCTATTTGCCCGATGACATTCTTCAAAAGGTCGACCGGGCGTCGATGGCCGTCGCGCTCGAAGCGCGCCCGCCGTTGCTGGATCATCGCGTCGTCGAATTCGCCTGGCGCTTGCCGCGGCATTTCAAGATACGTGACGGTGAAACGAAATGGCTTTTGCGACGGGTGACCGAGCAGATGGTGCCCAGGCATCTGTTAGATCGCCCCAAGATGGGTTTCGGCATTCCACTTGCTGAATGGCTCCGCGGTCCGTTGAGGGAGTGGGCGGAGGATCTGCTTGACCCGCAACGGCTTGGAGCTGGCTTTATCGATGTAACCGCCGCGCGGCGGTTGTGGGCGGACCATCTGACGGGCCGCAGGAACTGGGCTTACGCGCTTTGGACCATTCTGATGTTCGAGGCATGGCGCCGACGTTGGGCAAGCGTCTAGAGCAAGTGATGGACAACAGCTACCCCTTGCAGCGCATTCTCTTTGTCACCAAGAAGATGGTCTTGGGGGGCGCGGAGCGCCATCTGGCGCAGCTCTTGCCGTTGCTCAAGGCGCGAGGCTTCGCTGTGGAACTGTTTGTTTTGGAGCGGGGCGGGGAACTCGAAGCAGAGCTGACAAAAGCCGGGGTGATGATCTCGGGACCGCCGCGTCGATCAGGCCGGGTGATGCATCTATTTACGGCGACAACTGCACTGTATCGCCGCGTCCGCGAGATGCGTCCGGACATTCTGCACTTCTTTTTGCCAGAGCCTTATCTGGTTGGTGCGATGGTTGCGATCGCCACAGGCCATCGGACCAGCATCATGAGCCGTCGTTCGCTGGCGCATTACCACCGGAATCATCCCTGGCTCGGCCGGGTGGAGCGAATGCTCCATCGCCGTATGGCTGTGTTGTTGGGAAATTCCCACGCCGTTGTTGACGAACTCGTTGCCGAAGCGGGAGATCGTCGCAAGATCGGCCTTATCCACAACGGCGTGACAGTTGCCCCACTAGCGCGCGATGAAACCCGTGCGGCACAGCGTGCGGCTTTGGGCGTTCCTCCCGACGCGTTTGTTATGGTGATTGTGGCCAACCTGTTTCATTACAAGGGGCACGCTGATCTTTTAGACGCGCTTGGAACGATTGCATTGCAGCTCCCGCAGCCGTGGCGATTGGTGGTCATTGGCCGTGACGAAGGCGAAGGGCCGCAGTTGTTCTCACAGGCTGAACGTCTTGGTATCGCGGATCGGATTCTGTGGCTCGGCGAACGCCGTGATGTTCAGGATATCTTGCCTGCAGCGGATGTCGGTCTGCTCGTTTCCTATCAGGAAGGTTTCTCGAATGCCCTCATCGAAGTGGCAGGACAGGGGTTGCCGATGATTGCCACCGCAGTTGGCGGTAATCTGGATGCGATTGCCGATGGCCACTCCGGCTTGCTGGTGCCCCCGCAAGATCCTGAGACTTTGGCTGCGGCGATCCTCGATCTTGCGACCCATCCTCAGCGACGCCGGGAGTTTGGACTTGCTGCTCGTGAGCGTACCCTGGAGCTGTTTTCTCGAGAGGCTTGCGTCTCCCGCTATGAGCGTCTTTATCGTGGCATCGGAGCGCCGTCAGGACGTTCTGTCCAGGCGATCATCGATGGCGGTGAATTAGCGCCCTCCCAAGCGAATTAAGCCGCCGCGAGGCCTTTTTCACTCTTGGTCGCGGGACATTTGCGTGCCAGAAGGGCCCGCCGGAAAATACTACCCGCAGAAACGATATTATGCCATGTCAGCTCCCTTGCCCTTGATGACTCATCGCAAAGAGCAAATCCTTGCTCACTCCGAGAAGTATGCCGCTTCCCGGCCCGAATGGCGGAGCAAGGCAGCGTTCTTTCATCGCGAGGACGAAGCCTATCTGCGATTTCTGATCCCTGAGAACGCTCGCGTTCTTGAAATCGGATGCGGCGTCGGAGACACGCTTTCAGCGCTCAAGCCCGCTCATGGTGTTGGCATCGACTTCAGTCCGTCGCTGATCGATATCGCGCGCTCGCGGCATCCCGAACTTACGTTCGTGGTTGGTGACGCCGAAAATTCTGAGACGATTGCTTCAGTCGAAGGTCCGTTCGACTACATCCTCGTGCTGGATACGATCGGGTCGCTCGACGATTGCCAGAAATTTCTTGAGCAGCTCCACCCTCTCTGTACGAGAGAGACGCGTATCATCATCGGGCACTTTTCGCATTTCTGGCAGCCTATTCTCAGGTTCGCGGAATGGATTGGGCAGCGCATGCCTGCTCCCGAGCAGAACGTACTTTCGGCAGCAGATATCCAGGGTCTGCAAAATCTCGCAAACTTTGATCAAGTGAAGGGCGAGCAACGTGTTTTGATGCCAGTGTCGTTTTTTGGCATAGGGCGTCTGATCAACAGATTTGTCAGCATTTTGCCTGGATTCCGGTTTTTCGCTCTGCGTCATTATTCGGTTTGCCGATCGTGGCAGGTGGCAAAGGAAAATCTCAAGTCTGCAACGATTGTCATTCCGGCGCGTAACGAACGCGGAAATATCGAACCTGCTGTTCAGCGCCTGCCGCAGTTCTGTGACGATATCGAAATCATTTTCATCGAAGGCCACAGTAAAGACGGCACTTTCGAGGAGATGGAGCGCGTCAAGTCGGCTTATCCGGACAAGGATATCAAGCTCATGCGTCAGCCCGGCAAGGGCAAGGCGGATGCGGTTTTCACGGCTTATGATGTCGCGCGCGGTGATGTCCTGATGATCCTTGATGCGGATCTCACCATGCCACCTGAACAATTGCCGAAGTTCTGGGAAGCTATCGCGACCGGAAAGGGCGAGTTCATCAACGGATCGCGGCTCGTATATCCGCTTGAGGAAGATGCGATGCGCTTCCTGAACCTGATTGCAAACAAGACATTTTCGTATCTGTTCTCTTGGCTGCTCAATCAGCGTTATACAGATACGCTTTGCGGAACCAAGGTAATGCGGCGATCCGACTATTATCGGTTGCGCGACGGCAAGGCATATTTCGGTGACTTCGATCCGTTTGGTGATTTCGATCTTATTTTCGGTTCGTCAAAATTGAATCTCAAGTCCATCGATATGCCGATTCGTTATGCGGCGCGGGCTTATGGCGAAACGCAAATCTCCCGCTTCCGCCACGGCGTAATGCTGCTGCGCATGGTTGTTTTCGCGTTCTTCAAAATCAAGGCGATCTAGAAATTTATGGTCGCGAGAATCTCGCCCGCGGCGTTGCCGCGCAGTACTGGTCCTAGTTTCGTAACTTCCCTTCGGAAAATGAGTTCCGGTTAGAAAAAAATCATGACGGTATCCGTCACAACATCGAAACCTCCGCCACCGGCCGGCCAAACCACGCAGACCGATGCCTTTGCAAGATTGACGCCGTTTGGCTGGAATGGCGGAATAGTTGTCATCGTTATGCTGCTCGCCGCCTCATTCTTTCTGGCGGGCTATTTCGTCGTGTACTGGCGCAATGCCGATATGGATTTCATGATCGCGTACAGCGCACTCTCGCTGAACGATGGTCGATACGTATTCTTTCCTCATCCCGCCTATCTCACCATTCTGTCTGTAAGCCGATGGTTTCAGTTTCTGCACTTCATCGGTTTGCTCGATACATCTTCGCTCTCTGCGATCCCACCTGCATCCAATGGGTTGGCTTTCGATGCAGCGATGACGTCAGTGGTTCGGGCAGCGCGCATCGTTGCATGGCTGACCGCTACAACCTTTGTCCTTGTTTTCGCTGGCCTCGCGCGGTTGCTTGTGAAGGATTGGCGCGTCGCGTTGCTGGGAACTTTTGCGTTCGCATTCTCGGGTGGCATTGCCGTCCATATGCGCGCGCTGCGTAGCGAAATGATTTCTGGATGTTTTTTCGCATTCGCCCTGATGGTCCTGATCATTGTTGCAAGGCGCGGAACGAATTGGCGTCCCGTCGCGGTGGGTCTCGCCGCGATGCTTTGCGTACTGGCTCTCGAGAACAAGATTCATGCGGTTCTGTTGGTTGCAGCGCTGCCGTTCCTGATCCTCCCATTCGGTTCTGCATCAGGAGTGAGCGCGCCATTCTGGAGCCGTTCCCCACACGCATGGTTTGCCGTCCTTGGAGCGGCATTCCTTGCGGCTGCACTGGCAAACGCCGCATGGCCTCTGGTGGCGCTTGGCTTCAATCCGGCTAATACGGAAGTGAGTATGCTACGTCCGCTGTTTCTGGGGAGGTTCGGCACCTATCAGATTGCTCTGCTTGTTTGGACAGGTCTCTGCATGCTTGCCTTTGCAAGGCTATGGCGGGTTCAATTTTCCGAGACGCTTGCAGCCATGCTTGCTGTAATAGCCGGCGCTTCGCTCGCTCTTCTGGCTCTGTACATCGATTTTGATGCCAGCAATGTCTTCATCATTTTGAATCCGCTCGAGGAGATGTTGGTTTTTGCCGATCCTCAGGCGATATCGGCAGCCGGTGGAAACGGTCCATTCGCAGCCATCGGCCTGCTGATATCGGGAGTGATAAGTGTCTTGCGGCGTTACACGTTCATTTTATTCACGTCGCCGCGCCCGACGGTTTTTCTGACCTGGTTGATTCTGCCTGGGATTGTCTATGCGTGGCGGCGAGGACAGCGGCAAACTGCGCTGCAGGCTGGATTGCTAATGTTGTCGGCAATTGGAATCGACTCGCTCGGTATCCGTCGTGGACTGAAGGCTGAGTACTTTATTCTGACTGACCCTTTGATCATCCTGGCCGGCATGGTGCTGCTGGAAGGAATGGGTGACTTGAGATTCCGCAAATGGACATATCCGGTCGGCGTTGCGCTTATCGTCCTGCATGTTGGGATTAGCCAAGCGGAACCTGCGAAACTAGTTTTGAAGCGAACGGGACCGGAAAACACCTGCGAATGGAACCAGCATTACTTGCCCCGCTTACCATTGCCGTGGTGCGATCTCCCGCCCAAGCGCTGACAGACATTACCTGTCTGCGCGCGCGATCACATTGATGCTCGCGCCGTCGCCGACAAGTTGGCGCAGGTCTTCTGGTGAGGAAGGGAGCAGGGCCTTCGTTCTTTCGTGGTAGAAGCGATATCCGAGTGGTCCAAAATGGGAAACCAGTTCCTCAAGCGATGCGCCCCGCTCATCGAGAACATAAGGGGCGAACTCCATCACGAAAATTGGCCGGCTTTCCTGCAGCAACGTTTTTGCCCCGCGTAGAATCTGACACTCAAATCCATCGACGTCGAGCTTGACGAGTTGAACGCGGGGATTTCCCTGCTCGGCCAGAACGCTGTCGAGGCTTCTCGATTGCGCTGTCAGCGTCTTCATCGCTTGACCAAGATGCTTCGGGTGCAGCGCTTCGTCGGTTGCGCCTTCTGCCGCTGCTGAGCTAAGCGGCCAGCTCGAATAAATCGCCGTGGGGACTTCGACGTTATCCTGCGCCGCTAGGAAGCAATGATAAGCGGTTATACGCGCGGCGAGGGCAGGGTTAAGTTCGAGGTTGCGACTAAGTTTCCGGAAGGCGAACTCGGTTGGCTCGAATGCCAGGACTTGGCCCCGAGGGCCGACGCATTGAGCCAGATGCAACGTATGAGCGCCGACATTTGCACCGACGTCCAGGACGGTGGCCGAAGGAGCAACCAGTTCGGAAAGCGCACGCCGCGTCTCGCGTTCAAAAATGTTGCCAAGATAGATTGCGAAATCGATACCCTCGCCGAGGTCAAGATCGTAGGTGACGCCTCCGCGTGTGACGACGCATTTGTCGGTTTGGCCTCCGACGGAGCGCACGAATCTGATCGTTCTGTAGGCGAGCCGCGCCAACGCGATCTTTCGAGAAGTTTTCATGCTATCTTTCAGGAGGCTTAGGTCGAAGGCGTTCTAACGAAAGGGCTATGGAGTGTAAACTGGGATTGGTCTGAGCGGCGTGCAAAGGAGCTGGTATATTCGCTTGGAACGTGGAATTGATCGTTCGGCGAGGAAACGGGAAGCGGCAGTTGAATGTCGGATGCGCTTATTAACTATCGCTCGGTCTGGGGGCAAAAGCCCGTTTTGCGAGCCGTTTATAACGATATTTTCGATCGGATTGCACTCCGCGCGGTCCCCGGGGCGACGCTTGAGATTGGTGGCGGCATCGGCAATCTGAAGGAGCGGATCCCCAACCTTATCTCCTCGGATATTCAGTTCGCTCCGTGGCTCGATCTTGTCGCGGACGCGCAAAAGCTTCCGTTTTCAAACGGCGCATTGTCGAACATCGTGATGCTGGATGTCCTTCATCACATTGAGTTTCCGGTCTTGTTGTTTCGCGAGGCCTCGCGTGTGCTCCGTCCCGGAGGGCGCATAATTATGGCCGAGCCGGGCATCACCTTCGGCAGCAGTTTGTTTTATCGCCTGCTGCATCATGAGCCGGTTCTAATGGGCGCGGATCCGCTGCTGGAAGGTTTTCCGGATCAGGATCGCGATCCGTATGACTCGAACCAGGCAATTCCAACTTTGCTGGCGACGAACCATCGCGATCGCTTCCACGCCAAATTTCCGGATCTTGCGATCATCGAAACGAAATGGTTTTCCTTTGTGGCGTATCCTTTCAGCGGCGGGTTCAAGTCTTGGTCGCTGTTGAATGAGTCAATAGCCCTAGCGATGCTTCGTTTCGAAAAGCATGCTGAGAAAACATTAGGTCGTTTTTTCGGATTTCGTCTTCTGACCGTGGTCGAGAAGCGGGGCTGAACGTATTTAGCTTTGAGCGGGCTGCTTAATTTTTTCCAGTGTTGAGCCTTGAGCGGCGGTCACGAATAGCCAGTAGCCCGGCGCCTGTCATGATGTTAAAAAGTGGCTCGAGCGGTAGCCGATATTTTGGTGAAGCAATGGGACCATTGAGGAGCAGCAGAAAAACAATCCATGACGTTGCAAATATCATCCTTGGCCAATGGCGACTTTGCGACGCAAGGGTAATGACGCCAACAATCTGTATCGTTCGAACGGCAAGAAGCCCGATGGCCCCCAGGATAAGGAGCCAAGTGTAGATCGCGTTGCCTGAGCGGAAAGTATAGTTAAAAACTTTCTCGACAAATGAATTGCCTGGCGTTCCGTAGAATCCGGCGCGAGGAAGTTGCGAAACGGGTGGAGAGATGAGATGCGCAGGGGACGTGAGGTTGATGAATACTCCCGAGGCCCAGGATTTCAGCAGCGATGAGAACTGGATCTCATTTCTGATCGCCTCGCGTCCGATCTCCTGATAGCGCACGGATTGTTCGAATGGATTCTCCGAGGGCGGACCAAAGCGCTCTGTTGTGCGAGCGATTATTTTTTCGAGTGATGTTGTGTAGGGTGTTCGATCCTGGGTTTCTTTCGCCAGGGGAAAAACCCAGAGAGCAAGATAGTCACCGCCTTGCGGCGTCAGAGTGGGTGTTCCGAACTGAGCTACATTCCTCGCGGCTATGATGCCCAGGCTCAGAGATAGAATAGCCGCAGCCATTAGCAATTTCAGGTAGTTGGAAACTTCGGTGCGCCGATAGGCATCGTAGCTGGCGAGTAAGCCGATTGCGAAAAACCCCCACGGTGCAATTGATACCCGTATCAATGCGGCACAGCCGAGGGCGCAGCCCAGTCCCAACCCCGTTTTCCAACTTGGCTTGGCGGTCCAGTGGGCCGCGAAAAAGAGAGTGAGAGTAACAAAAAACGTAAACGACGTATCGTTGTAGATGAGGCCGCTCAAAACGATCTGCGTGGGATTTAAGACCGCAACGATCGCAGACGGGATTGCAATCCGCTCATCAAGGGATCGCGCCAATACATAGACGAGGATGCACGTCCCGCTATCGAGAGCGCCTTGCAGAAGAATATGGGAGATCGCGCCCCCGCCTCCAAAAATGAGAAAGGGTAGCGTCGTCAGCCATTGATAGAGCGGCATGGTATAAGGAGCGTCACCAAGCCAATGCGCTCCATGAACAGCGCCAGCTCGGATCGCTCGTGCGAATGTTTCGGCGTTAGCGGCGTACGTCGTCGAATCGAGGCCCTTCAGTCCGTCATCGCCCATCAGGGCGTACATCGCCAGCGCATAAATCCAGCGCACGGCGAGAGCAGCGAAGAATATCTTCAGCAAGATCGATGAATCTGGACGCGCCAGCGGCGTCCCGGCACTGGCCGGGAGTGAAAGGCTACTCACCTTCGGGAGCGACATGGGATATCTCGGACGATTTCTCCGCGCTCAGAACCCAGACGAGGCCGCCGATGGCGCCTACCACGAAAGACGAAGCACCGAACAGAAGCGAGACCACAGTGCCGTCGGTCTGTGCAAGGCCGGCATAACCGAATGCGACCATCATTGTTGCTTCTCGCACGCCCCAGCCCGCGATGGAGATCGGTAGCATTGTGATCAGCATGATCGGCGGTATCAACATGAACAATTGTTCGAACGCTGCCGGAGCCGCGATGGAGCGCACGGCGCACCAGGCGATCACCACAGCCATCACATGAATGAGCAGGGACAGGATCGCGACCTTCGGTCCACTGCTGCGGTTGAAGATTACCTGGTTGGCGATGACCGAGCAGGCATGGATGTGCCGCAGCGGCCAGAATGTTTTCAGCCACGGCCACGGCAGCATGCCCAGGACGAGAAAGCCGAGCCCGGCTGAAATCGCACCGATATCCACCAGCAGCAAGGCGAGACGTCCCCGCGCGTTGGCGATCAGGTCGTAGCTCCAGGGCAGGCTCACGACGACGATGAGCGCGAGTGCGATCAGGCCGATGGCGCGGTCGACGAGCACGGAATATGTGGCTGAGCGCCAGCCCGCACCCGTTTGCCGCACCAGCCAGAGCCGCATCGCATCGCCGCCGATAGTCGACGGCAGGGTCTGATTGAAGAACGCGCCGATCATGTTGTAACGAAGTGCTTGCCCGGTTCCGAGCGGGGCGCTGCATCGTGCGCTGATCTCCCGCCAGCGGAGCGCACCGAGGAAAATCTGGAAGACCGTCGCCAGCACGGCGAGCAGAAACCATCCGACGCTGATCTGACTCAGGCGGGATTGGATCGCCGCGAAGTTGATGCCGCGGAATGCAAAATAGAGCAGCGCCGCCGACACCAGTATTCGAGCGGCAAGAAGGAGAAATCCGCGCATTCCGGACC
Organism: Afipia massiliensis; assembly: GCF_014203115.1. Taxonomy (GTDB): domain Bacteria; phylum Pseudomonadota; class Alphaproteobacteria; order Rhizobiales; family Xanthobacteraceae; genus Afipia; species Afipia massiliensis. The sequence continues at coordinate 228,185 of NZ_JACHIJ010000006.1, forward strand.
GCGATGGTTAACGTTGCTGAATCTGAGAAGGGCCTGAATATCAGGGCCCATTTTCAAGGTCTTGGTATGGGTTTAGGGCAGTTCTGGCAATAGGTAAGCTCCGCCTATTGCGGCAGCTACCGCACGGCGGCTAAAGAGGGCGGCCGGCGTAGGCCAGATCCGCCGGGGTTGGGGACGGAATTCGTGACACACGGGCGTAAAATCGCGGTCATCGGGCTTGGTTATGTCGGACTGCCGGTCGCTGCTGCATTTGCGCGCGCCGGGGTTCCGGTCACCGGTTTCGACATCGATCAGCGGCGCATCGCCGAACTGCGCGCGTTTCACGACCGCACACATGAAGTTGAAGCCGCCGATCTGCGTCATACGTCGCTTTCGTTCACACATGAGACGAAGGAACTGGCGTTGTCGGATTTCTTTATCGTTACCGTTCCGACGCCGATCGATGAAGCGCGCCAGCCTGACCTCGGCGCCATGTTCGCGGCCTCGCGCACCGTCGGAACAGTGCTCAAAAAAGGTGACATCGTCGTCTATGAATCGACGGTTTATCCTGGAGCGGTAGAAGACGACTGCGTGCCGCTTCTGGAGCAGGCGTCCGGGTTGAAGGCCGGATCGGATTTCAAGGTCGGTTACTCCCCGGAGCGTATCAATCCCGGCGATAAGCAGCATCGGTTTGAGACGATCACCAAGGTCGTCTCGGCGCAGGATGCCCCGACGCTGGACATCGTGGCCGACGTCTACGGATCGGTCGTGACCGCTGGCATTCACCGCGCGCCGTCGATCAAGGTCGCTGAAGCAGCGAAGGTGATCGAGAACACGCAGCGCGATTTGAACATCGCGTTCATGAACGAACTGTCGCTGATTTTCCAGGCATTGAATATCGACACCGGCGACGTGCTTGCCGCGGCGCGGACCAAATGGAATTTCATGCCGTTCCAGCCGGGTCTTGTCGGCGGGCACTGCATCGGGGTTGATCCCTATTATCTGACATATCGTGCCGAGCGGGCCGGCTACCATCCGGAAGTCATTCTTGCCGGACGCCGTATCAACGATGGCATGGGACAGCGCGTTGCGCGTGAATGTATTCGGGGGTTGCTGCGCCGGAAGAGCAATGGCGGCGTTGTCACCATTCTCGGCCTGACATTCAAGGAAGACGTGCCCGATACGCGCAACTCACGCGTGATCGATATTATTCGCGAACTGGAATCCTTCGGGCTCACGGTGCAGGTCAGCGATCCGATGGCGGACCCTGCGGACGCCACGCACGAATACGGCGTGAAGCTGGTCGATGTCGATGCGCTGCAGCCTGCCGATGCGATCATCATGGCTGTTGCTCACAAGACGTACATCGATGCAGGCTGGCCGTTGATCCAGAAATTGCTGATCGGCGGGCGCGGTCTTGTTCTGGACGTAAAGATGAGGCTCGATCGCGACAGCTTGCCTGACGGCATTGAGTTGTGGCGCCTTTGATCGCCGGATGGTGAAACGCATGTCTGAGAAGACGATACTGGTTACTGGTGCGGCGGGCTTTATCGGCTTTCACCTTTCGCAGAAACTTCTCCAGGCGGGTCATAAGGTCGTCGGGCTCGACAACATCAATAGTTATTATGACCCGAAGTTGAAGGAAGCGCGCCTTGACGTGCTGAGGAACGATCCGTCGTTCAGCTTCGTCAAGCTCGATCTCGTCGATCGGAGCAGCGTGGCGGAATTATTCAGCGCGAAACGCTTTCCGGTGGTCATTCATCTCGCGGCGCAGGCGGGCGTGCGGTACTCGATCGAGAATCCGCATGCCTACGTGGACGCAAATCTCGAGGGTTTCATCAACATCCTCGAAGGGTGCCGCCATAACGAATGCCAGCATTTGCTGTATGCATCATCGTCGTCGGTCTATGGTGCGAATACCAAGTTGCCATTCTCCGTGCATGACAGTGTCGATCATCCGGTCAGCCTCTATGCGGCCTCGAAGAAGGCCAACGAGCTGATGGCGCACGCCTATAGCCATCTCTATCGCATTCCGTCGACCGGCCTGCGCTTCTTTACGGTGTACGGGCCGTGGGGCCGGCCGGACATGGCGATGTTCCTGTTCGCCAAGGCGATCCTCGAAGGTAAGCCGATCAAGCTGTTCAATCACGGCGATATGCGCCGCGACTTCACCTACGTTGACGATGTGACGGAAGCGATCGTGCGGCTGATCGATCACGCGCCGGTCGGGCAGGCCAGAGCACCGGACGCTGCTCCCGACCCCGGAACGAGCGCGGCTCCCTGGCGGGTTTTCAATGTCGGGAACAACCATCCCGAGGAATTGTCCAAGGTCGTCGAGATTCTCGAGAAAGAATTTGGGCGCAAGGCAGCGAAGGAAATGCTGCCGATGCAGCCCGGTGATGTGCCGGCCACCTACGCGGACGTCGATGACTTGATGCGCGAAGTTGGATTCCGGCCGTCAACAACGATTGAAGATGGTATTGCGCGGTTCGCAGCGTGGTATCGCGAGTATCATCAGCTTTCCTGAAGTAATTTTGAGGACGCATGAGCGAGCGCATTATTCCATTGATCATGTGTGGCGGGGCAGGCACCCGTCTGTGGCCTGCCTCACGCGAGGGGCGTCCAAAGCAGTTTCTGCGGCTGTTCGGCTCCCATTCGACGTTTCAGGAGACGATGCTCCGCGTCAGCGATGCGAGCCTGTTTGTACGGCCGATCGTCATCACCAATGCAGCCTATCGCTTCATGGTGCTGGAGCAGTTGAACGAGATCGGTCTTGAGGCCGACATTCTTCTCGAACCGGCCCGGCGCGATTCCGGTCCGGCAATCGCCACCGGTGCGGCCTTTGCGCTGACCCGTGATCCAGATGCCGTCGTACTGGCGCTGGCGGCCGATCACGTCGTGCGTGACCCGGCGGCTTTTGTCGAGGCGTGCCGGAAAGCGCTGAGCGTCGCCAACGCCAGCCGCATTGTTACGTTCGGTGTTCTTCCGGAGCGACCTGCGACGGAATACGGCTACATCCGGCCCGGCGACGTTGTCTCCGGCGATGTGCGGAAGGTTGCGAAGTTCGTCGAGAAGCCAGATCCCGTAACCGCCGCTGGATATGTTGCCGACGGTTACCTGTGGAACTGCGGGAATTTTATGTTTCGCGCGCAAATGCTGCTGGATGAGTATCGCAGCGTCGATGCTGACAGTGTGAGCACGCTGGTCGAAGCCGTCGATAGCGCCGGCCGCGATCTCGGCTTTGTGACGCTTCCACTGGAATCTTTCGGCAAGGCCACTCCGATTTCCATCGATTACGCTGTGATGGAAAAAACCATGCAAGCCGCGGTGATACCCGTAGCCTGTGGATGGTCCGACGTCGGATCCTGGCATGCGGTATGGGAGCTGTCGGACAAGGACGCGCACGGCAACGCCTCGCAGGGTCTCACGGTGTTCGAGAATTCACGCAACTGCAACGTTTCCACCGACAAGGCGCTGGTCGCGCTGGAAGGTGTCGATGATCTCGTTGTCGTCGCGACACAGGACGCCATTCTGGTGTCGCGCCAGAACGATCCGAACGGTTTGAAGCGGCTGGTCGGCAAGCTGCGAACCGTTGCTCCGCAGGTCACCGAAGACCACATCAAGGTTCACCGCCCGTGGGGATCGTATCAGTCGCTCGATATCGGCGAGCGCCATCAGGTGAAGCGAATTATCGTAAAGGCGGGCGGCCGGCTGTCGCTGCAGAAGCACCATCACCGGTCCGAGCACTGGATCGTGGTGCGGGGGACCGCGCTGGTCACTGTGAACGACATCCAGAAGATGGTCCACGAAAACGAGTCCATCTACATTCCGATCGGTGCGGTTCATCGCATGGAAAACCCCGGCAAGATTCCGCTGGAACTGATCGAGGTCCAGACCGGCAGCTATCTGGGCGAGGACGACATCATCCGCATCGAGGATGACTACCAGCGCTTGTAAATTTGCGCGTGTTTCAAACATTATCCACTGTTTTTTCAGCGAACTGATTTTGAATGGAGTTCCTGAGACAAGCGAATCAGACAGGATATTTGCGGCCTATGGGCGGGCCATTTCGTAATTCTAAACGAAAGGAGTTCAGCCATGTCTGGACAGCCCTCCAAATCCGCGCGACAGCCAACCGATACATTCGAAGTTCCCCAGGAATTCTATGACCTGCTCGGGTCGCCGACATTTGCGCCGAGCGACAATCCGGCGAACTACAGTCTGATCGTTAAAAGGATGCTGGAAAGCATCCGCCCAAAGGACTTCATCGAACGGCTTTTCGTTCGCGATCTCATCGACCTGACGTGGGAGGAATGCCGACTGCGTCAGATTCGAGAAGCCCTCCTTGCGGAGAGCCGCAGTGCTGCAGTCGAACGTCTTCTCTATCGTAAGAATTTGCGCGAAGTCCCCGAGGGGGCCGAGCGGATCGCCAGAGCGCAAGCGAAGGAGCAGTTCAAGGACTGGACGAACGATCGTGCAAAGCAGAAAGAGATCGAGAAGGATTTGAATAAGCATAGCCAGGGCGAAGATCAGGCGATCCTGGCGGCGAGCTATAGCGAGATTCACAAGGAGCTTGAGAGCGTCAAGAAGTCCATTGCCTTCGCGCAGCAGCGCCGCATGGCATTGCTGCGCGAAGTAGAGCATCGCCGCGAATTTGGACAGCGCGCTCGGAAGGCATCGGATGAAGCAGTCGCGATGATCCCTACGAAATCGCCGTAGTGTATCCGTGACGTCAGACCGGAAAATTACTGCTAACCGAAGAAATGCCCTCCAGAGCTCTGGTCCCCAGACGCTGGAGGGCAAAATGCGTTCAAGTCGAAACTCATACCGGCACGGCCTGGCGGCTAAGATTTCTGCGACCGAAGATGAGCACCGAAAACTGGACACGCTGGCCCGCCGCTTGGCAGACGGAAGTAACGACTACTGGGTGGGAGAGGCCGCCATTCACGCGGCCGAGAACTTTCTCTACCTCCAACGCGTGAAAACTAAGAAAGCTGAAGTTATCGAAGGTCTTCTGAAGGCGACTTCTGCTGAGGATTTTCAGCAGGGAGCGCGAGAACTCGCCAAGTTTGAGACGTATGAGCGGAAGGCCCGATCACGATGGAAGCGTAGCCAGCGCGATCTTGAGGCCCGTAAAGCGACAGCAATTGAGGTTGTTTAACTTCGACGGTTCCGGCTCTAGATTTTGGCAGAACGAAGCCATCCTGGGTGCCCGTCGAGGAGGGCGTTGGCCCAACGAACCCATTGTGGGTCGGTTTCAAGTGCCTCGGCTCTGGCCGGTCGCCAGAACTTAAACCTCAATTTTTTCAATAGGCTATTTGGAGCGAGATCTGTAATTCTTTGAATCAAAACGTGTAAGGGAATAGGGCAGCGCCGTTCGCCACATATGTGACGGCATGCTAGGAAGTTGCATGCAGGCGCGGCGAGCGACTCGCGCCGGGAAATTCAGAGAATTCAGGAATCTCAGAAGATGAGTTCGACCGTGTCGACAAAAAGTACTGCGAGCAACGATCGTCCGCTGCGCGTTGGCGTCGTGGGTGCGGGAGTCATGGGGACCAACCATGCCCGCGTGCTGGCCGGCCTGCCGGGCGTTGAACTCGTGGGCATTGTCGATCCGCTTCCGGCGCATCGCACGCGTGCGGTAGAGATTGTCGGCTGTCCGACCTTCGAGACTCTTGAAGAGATGCTCGATGCCGGCCCCGATGCGGTGACCATCGCCGCGCCGACGCACCTTCATCGCGACGTTGCGCTCGCCTGCATCGCACGAAAGATTCACGTTCTCGTCGAGAAGCCCATTGCGACCTCGGTCGAGGAGGGCAACGAGATTGTCAACGCCGCGCGGAACGCGGGCGTGACGCTGATGGTTGGCCATGTCGAGCGCTTCAATCCCGCGGTCGCCGCGATCAAGCAGGCAATCAAGGATGAGGAAATCCTTTCGATCGCCATTACCCGCGTCGGTCCGTTCCCGCCGCGCATGTCGAATGTCGGCGTGGTGATCGATCTCGCCGTTCACGATATCGATCTGATCCGCTGGTTCACCGAATCCGACATTGTCGATGTACAGCCACAGCTTGCGAGCGCCGTTGCCGAGCGCGAGGACATTGCGCTGCTTCAGTTTCGGACGGCTTCCGGCGTGCTTGCGCATATCAACACCAATTGGCTGACGCCGTTCAAGGCGCGCAGCGTCACCGTGGCGACGCGCGGCAAGTATGTTCAGGGCGACCTGCTGACGCGGCAGGTGACCGAGTGTTTCGGCTTCCAGCGCGACGGCAGCTACTCGATGCGACATCTGTCGGTAGGGCACGACGAACCCCTGCGCGCGGAACTGGTCGCTTTCCTCGACGCGGTACGGACCGGCAACGCGCCTGCCGTGACCGGTGACGAAGGCGTCGCCAGCCTCGAAATCGCGATTAAGTGTCTCGATGTTCCGACGGGTTCAATCGCTGCGCCGCTGCGCAAGGGACCGCGCGCCGTCGCAAGCTGACGGCAGACTTCATTCTTTCGAAATGGATCCGGCACGCATCATGAACCAGCATTTGCGATCAGAACCCGTGGCTTTCATCGACATCGGCGCGCAGCGCCGGCGCCTCGGCACCAAGATCGATGACGCCGTCGCGCGCGTGCTGACGCACTGCCAGTTCATCAATGGTCCCGAGGTCACCCAGCTTGAGGCTGATCTCGCTGCCTACTGCGGCGCCAAGCACGTCGTTGCGTGCGCCAGCGGCACTGACGCGCTGTTGATGGTGTTGATGGCGCAGGGTGTCGGCCCCGGCGACGCGGTGATCTGCCCGTCGTTCACATTCTGCGCCACCGGCGAAGTGGTCGCGCTGGCCGGCGCGACGCCGGTGTTCGTCGATGTCGATGAAACGACGTTCAACATCAACATTGCATCGCTCAAGGCCGGTATCGCCACCGCAAGGAAACTTGGCCTTAAGCCGAAGGCGATCGTTCCGGTCGATCTGTTTGGTCAGAGCGCGGACCACGACGCGATTGCCGAGGTCGCCAAAAGCGAGGGGCTGTTTGTTCTGGACGACGCTGCGCAGTCGTTTGGTGCAACGTACAAAGGCCGCCGGCTCGGCACCTTCGGCCTTGCGACGGCGACCAGTTTCTTTCCCGCCAAGCCGCTCGGCTGCTTCGGAGACGGCGGCGCAATTTTCACCGACGATGCCGCGCTCGCGGAACGGCTGCGCAGCATTCGCGTCCACGGGCAGGGCACCGAGAAATACGATAACGTTCGTCTCGGCCTGACGGCGCGGCTGGACACCATGCAGGCCGCGATCCTGATCGAGAAGCTGAAGATTTTCGACGACGAGATCGAGGCGCGCAACAAGGTCGCGAGCCGCTATTTCGACGCGCTGCATAACATCGTGACGGCGCCGCGCGTGGCCGATGGCAATACGTCGGTCTGGGCGCAGTACACCATCCGGCTGCCCCGCGGTGGCCGTGATGCCTTCGCCGAGGCCCTCAAGGCTCAGGGCATTCCGACCGCGATCTACTATCCGAAGTCCATGCACCAGCAGACGGCCTATAAGCACTATCCGACGGTCGAAGGCGGGCTGCCGGTCAGCGAGAAGCTGTCGGAGGACGTCATCAGCCTGCCGATGCATGCCTATCTCGACCAGGCGGCTCAGGATCGCGTCATCAAGGCTGTGCGCGACGCTCTTTCATAGCGATTTGAGCGTTTTGCGCCGCGGTCTCATGCTGTAGAACTAGTGTGGTGGTTCGCAAGTCCGCATCATTTCTGCGGCGCGTCCATTTGCGGACTTGCGAACCAAAACCACACTAGAATTATAGCTTCTAGTGTCCTGAATCCGAAGTTCGCGACGGAGCGTGCTGCAAAATGGTGCGAACTTCGGATTCAGGACACTAGCGGATGCTCGGGCGCATTTTCACCGTCGGCGGCTATACCCTTCTCTCGCGGGTCACCGGATTCGCGCGCGACATCATGCTCGCGGCGATCCTTGGCGCGGGGCCGATTGCGGACGCGTTCTTCGTCGCGCTGCGGCTCCCCAATCATTTTCGCGCGATTTTCGCGGAGGGTGCATTCTCCGCGGCGTTCGTGCCGGCCTATACGCATCTCCATAATCGCGATGCACTGGCTGCGAGATTGTTCGCGGATCGCATCTTCACGCTGCTGCTGAGCGTGCAGGCGGGGCTGCTGGTGGTCGCATGGCTGTTCATGCCGCAGGTCATTGCGCTGCTCGCGCCGGGATTTACCAGCGATCCCGCGCGTGCGGAGTTGGCGATATCCCTGACGCGCATCACGTTTCCCTACCTGCTGCTCATTACGCTGGTGACGCTCTACGGCGGAATGCTCAATGCGATGCATCGCTTCGCGAGCCCGGCCGCCGCGCCGATATTCCTCAACCTGTCGATGATGCTGACGCTGGCGCTTGCGGCATTTTTCCCGAACGCGGGATATGCTGCAGCATGGGGCGTGCTGCTGGCTGGGTTTCTGGAGTTCTTTCTGGTCGCGGGCGATGCTGGCCGCACCGGCATCCTTCCGAAATTCACGTCGTTCAAGCTCGACGAAGATGTGCGCGGCTTCTTTCGCGCGCTGGGTCCAGCGACACTAGGCTCGATGGGAACACAGGTCGCGCTGTTTGCGGATACCATCATCGCAACATTCCTGGCCGCCGGCGCGCTTTCGGCGCTCTACTACGCGGACCGGCTCAACCAGTTGCCGATCGGTGTGATCGGCATTGCTATCGGCACGGTGCTGCTGCCGGAGATGTCGCGGCGGATCACGGCTGGCGACCATGAAGGCGCGCTCGCGTCGCAGCGGCGGGCCTTTGATTTCACCTTGTTGTTCTCGATCCCTTTCGTTGCCGCATTCCTCACGGTGCCTGACGTCATCATGCGCGCCATGTTTGCGCGTGGCGCATTCTCCAAGGCGGATGCTGCAGCGGCTGGCGCCACGCTTGCTGCCTATGCTGTCGGGCTTATTCCGTTCGTCCTGATTCGGAGCGCCGTTGCGACGTTCTATGCCCGCAAGGACACCGCCACGCCGGTCAAGGCTGCACTCACGGGCGTCGCGGTCAATGTCGCTCTGAAAATCGCATTGGTCGGATCGCTGGCACAGATCGGGCTGGCGCTGGCCACCGCGGTCGGTGCGTGGGTCAATCTTCTGCTCGTTGTCCTGTTCGCGACTCGCCGAAAGTTTTTCGTGTTCGATCGCGCCGTTCTGACGTCGCTGGCGAAGTTCACGGCGGCGGGCGCGGTGCTGGCTGCCGCACTGTGGTTCACCGCCCGCTGGGCGGAGTCCGGACTGGCCGCTATGTCCTCCTTGCGCGATGAAACCGCTCTCGGAATTTTGATCGTGGTGGGGATTGTCGTTTACGGTGGCTGCATACTGTTGCTGTTCGGATGGCGCTGGCTGACGGGGCTGGTACGTCCGTAACCCATTTGCGCTTCCAGCCATTCCGCTGCATGATGGACCTTAGAAACGTTCCAGATTGCAGGTGGAGAGATTATGGCTCCCGTCAAATTCGGTGTCGGTCAAAGTGTTCTTCGCAAGGAGGACGACGCGCTCATTCGTGGCAAGGGCCGCTACACCGACGACTACACTCCGGCAGCAGCGATGCATGCCCTTGTGTTGCGGTCTCCGCACGCGCACGCGAAATTCAAGCTCGATGCGTCGCAGGCCCGCGGATTGCCGGGTGTCGCTGCGATTCTCACCGCCGACGACGTCAAGGACCTCGGCAGTCTTCCCTGCCTGTTCAATCTGCCTGACGAACCCTTTACCGGCCCTCCGTATCCGATCCTTGCGCGCGATGTCGTGCGGCACGTTGGCGACGCGGTTGCGTTCGTCGTGGCGGACACCGTCGAGCAGGCACGGGATGCGATCGAGGCGATTAAGGTCGAGTGGACGGCCCTGCCGGCCGCCGTTGGTCTCGTCAATGCGGTGAAGAAGGGTGCGCCGCAGGTCTGGCCGGACCACGCCGGCAACGTGCTGTTCGACACGTCGCTGGGCGACAAGAAGACAACGGAAGCCGCCTTCGCGAAGGCGCATGCGGTGGCGGAGATCACCATCGTCAATCCGCGCATTATCACCAACTACATGGAAACCCGCGCGGTCGTTTGCGAGTACGATACCAAGCGCGATCATCTGACGCTGACAATCGGCAGTCAGGGCAGCCATCGGCTCCGCGATATTCTCTGCCAGAATGTTCTCAACATTCCCGTCGAGAAAATGCGGGTGATCTGTCCCGACGTTGGCGGCGGCTTCGGCACCAAGCTGTTTCCCTATCGTGAATACGCGCTTGCGGCGGTTGCCGCGCGCAAGCTGAAAAAGACGGTGAAATGGACCGCCGAGCGCGCTGATCACTTCGTCGGCGACGCACAGGGGCGCGACAACGTCACCACCGCGCGGATGGCGCTGGCCGAGGACGGGAAATTCCTCGCCATGGATGTCGATCTGATGGGCGACATGGGCGCCTATCTCTCGACCTTCGGGCCGTACATTCCGCACGGCGGCGCGGGAATGCTGCCGGGTCTCTATGACGTCCAGGCGTTCTATTGCCGCATTCGCACGGTGTTCACCAACACGGTGCCGGTGGATGCCTATCGCGGCGCCGGGCGCCCCGAAGCCGCTTATGTGGTCGAGCGCCTTGTCGATGCGGCGGCGCGCAAGCTCGGCATGACGCCGGACGCGATCCGCCGCAAGAATTTCATTCAGCCGAAGGCAATGCCGTACACAACGGCCACCGGGAAGATCTACGATTCCGGTGACTTCGCCGCCCACATGAAGCGCGCGATGGATGTTGCCGACTGGAAGGAATTCCCGAAGCGCGCCAAGGCGGCGAAAAAGCAGGGACTGGTGCGCGGTATCGGTCTCGGCACCTATGTCGAGGTGTGCGGCTCGATGGGAGAGCCAGAAACGGCTCAGGTTCGGCTCGATCCCAATGGCGATGTGACGATCTTGATCGGCACGCAGTCCAGCGGGCAGGGACACCAGACCGCGTATGCCCAAATCGTTGCGGAGCAGTTCGGAATCGCACCCGAGCGTGTCCATATTCATCAGGGTGATACTGATCAGATCGCCACCGGTCTCGGTACCGGCGGCTCGAGCTCGATTCCATCCGGCGGTGTCAGTGTGGAGCGAGCGACGCGCACACTCGGTGCGAATTTGAAGGACATCGCCGCCGATCTACTGGAGACAGGTGCGGGCGATCTTGAGTTCAGCGACGGGGCGATCCGTATTGTCGGCACCGACCGCACAGTCTCGTTCGCCGATCTCGCAAAGCGCGCCGGCGCCGATCCGTCGAAGCTGAGTGCAAGCGCGAAATTTACGAGCGCTGACGGTACCTATCCGAATGGCACGCATATCGCAGAGGTCGAGATCGATCCATCAACCGGTGTGATCCATGTCGTGAACTACGTCATCGTCGACGATTTCGGCGTGACGCTGAATCCGTTGCTGCTGGCCGGCCAGGTTCATGGCGGCACCATGCAGGGCATTGGTCAGGCCCTGATGGAGCAGGCGGTCTATGACGCCGCCGACGGTCAGCTCGTCACCGGCAGCTTCATGGACTATGCGCTGCCGCGCGCTGCGGACGGCCCATCGATCAAGTTCGAGACCCACAACGTGCCGTGCAAGACCAATCCGCTCGGCGTCAAGGGAGCGGGCGAAGCGGGGGCAATCGGTTCATGTCCCGCGGTGATGAACGCGATCATCGACGGCTTGTCGCGTGAGTACGGGATCGACCACATCGACATGCCGGCGACAGCGGAACGAGTCTGGATGGCGATTGAGCGAAACCGTCGCGAGCATCGATTGTAAAAAATTCCCGACGCAGGAAAAAATTGTTGGGCTTGTCAGGCTGCAGCGGGAATGTTCGATTCCGTCAATTTTTCGAATGAAGGCGTTGTTTTCAAAACTCAAGGAGGAAATACCGAATGAGGCGTTCTGTTCTCGTAGCCGCTGCGATATTGCTGGGTGCGACCGCTGTTGTTGCTCAGCAGGCAGAGATCGAGCAAAGCCATGCGCTGATGAAAGCGAACGGCAAGAACCTGGGCGGCGTTCTCAGTCCGATGGCGAGAGGCGACAAGCCCTACGATCAGGCGGCTATCAATGCAGCGCTGACGCAGCTTGATGAGACGGCCAAAAAACTCCCCTCGCTCTATCCCGCAAGCGTCAAGGCTGTGAAGCAAACCAGCGAGTACACTCCGTCTCCCAAGATATGGGACGACAGGCCTGGATTTGACGCGGCTATCGCAGCCTTCGGCAAGGCCGTGACCGAGGCGAAAGGCAAGATCAAGGATGTGGACAGTCTGAAGGCGACGCTGCCGACAATCGGCAAGTCATGCTCGGGCTGTCACGAGACATTCCGCGTGAAGAACAGCTGATTTCAGATCACTCACGACAATTTTAAGGGGCGGGTGCCAGTGGCGCCCGCCCTTGTTTTGAACCCAGAGTGATCCGTTACTTGGTGACCTGTCCGCGAATTTCGCCACCTGGATGCGCGGCGGTATGAATGTTGATGTAGTACTTCCCGGCCAGCAGGTCGGCGGCCTGCGCGTCGGTCAAGGTCGCACTGCCCTCGGCACCGCTGGCGGCGTCCTTGAAGGGAACGGCGACCGGGCCGTTCTTGCCGGCTTCGGCGAGGTGAAAATGCGCCATGGTCGCCGGTCCCGTGAGACCGGAATAGGTAACCTTCCAGGTCAGCATTTTGGTCGCGGTATCGAAGCCAACATCGGCTGTACCCTTGCCGGGACTGGTGACCGCGGGGACTTGGGCCGCGCTGGTCAGATCCACTTTCATGGTCATCTTTTCGGCGAATGCCGGTCCGCCAAGTGCGATGCACGCGCCTGCGACAAGGGTGACAACCGCAAATCTTTTGCTGTTCATCGTTTTCTCCCATAGTTTCCGGACTGCCAATACCGATTGAACACTGGCCGCGGCCGTTTAGTTCCTGACCATTTCTGGTTACTTCCATTGGGGGCGCTTATGTTTCGGAAGCTTTTCCTGCTGGCGGTTCTTGCTCTGATCGCCGGCGTGGGAGTTTTCTGGTTCGTCACCATTCCGGCGGTGGTGTCCGCCCAGGCCTTGCCGGCTTACTCACCCAACGTGGCCAACGGTCAGATAGTGTTCAATGCTGGCGGATGCGCGTCGTGTCATGGGGTGACTGGTGAACCGCGTACCATGCTCGGCGGGGGACTGGCCCTTCCGTCGCCGTTCGGCACCTTCCATGTCCCGAACATTTCGCCGCACAAGCAAAACGGCATCGGTGACTGGACCGAGGCGAACTTTGTCACCGCGATGAAGTACGGCACCTCGCCGGCCGGGACGCATTACTTTCCGTCGTTTCCCTACGGCTCCTACCGGCTCGCGACCGACAACGACATCCGCGACCTGTTCGCCTACATCAAAACCTTGCCGCCGCTCTCCGGCCGTCCGCGTCCTCACGACGTGAACTTTCCGTTCAACATCCGCCGCCTCGTGGGCGGATGGAAATTCTTATTTCTGGACGACAAGCCGTTCACCCCGGATCCCAAGCAATCCGCTGCGTGGAATCGCGGTGCTTATCTGGTCAACGGCCTCGGCCATTGCGCCGAATGTCACAGCCCCCGCAATTTCCTCGGCGGCATCGTGTCGTCGCAGCGCTTTGCCGGCGGCCCGAATCCTGAAGGTGAGGGTTGGGTTCCGAACATCACCCAGAAGGGCCTCAAGGACTGGACGGAAAAGGAAATCGCCTGGTTCCTCAAGACCGGCGAACTGCCCGACGGCGACACCGCCGGTGGCTCGATGGCGCGCGTCATCAAGAACACCTCGGAATTGAACGACGAGGATCGTGCGGCGATGGCCGCCTATCTCAAGTCCTTGCCCGCCGTGGATGGCCCGGCGCGGCCTAAAAAGAAGACCTGAGCGCCGGATTGTTCCAGTCGGGAGCCGGCCTGCCTGCATGGCCGGTCAACAAGCCATGTTGAGAGCGGGGTTTTCCGGGTTGCCGCCGCGTGCTTTGTCGGGCCGCAATTGCCGCAGGATTCGCGCTTTTCTCCATGAATATCGTCAAAGCCGTTTCGTTCAAGGTCGCCAGCACGCTGATGTTCGCCGTCATGGGTGCGCAGGTGCGCTATCTGGGCGGAGCCTATCCGGAAGGGCAGGTGGCATTCTTCCGTTCGATGTTCGCGCTGATCCCGATCCTGATCGTGTTCGGCTGGCGCGGGCAGCTCAAGGGTGCCCTGCGGACGCAGCGCCCATCGGACCACCTGCTGCGCGGCGTCTTCAGTGTCGTCGGCACCTTCTGCACCTTTGCGGCGCTGGCGCGAATTCCGATCGCTGACTTCACCGCAATCGCGTTTGCGTCTCCGCTCATTACCGTGATTTTCGCCGCGATATTCCTGAAGGAAAAGGTTCACGCCTATCGCTGGTCGGCGGTCGCCTTCGGTTTTTGCGGCGTCATCCTGATGCTGACGCCCTATGCGCGCGACCACGCCGCGCTCACGGCATCGATGGCGATCGGCCTTCTGTTCGCCCTGACCAACGCCTTCACGGCAGGCGGCGCATCGATCCAGATCCGGCGGCTGACGGCGACCGAGACCACTTCATCAATCGTCATCTTCATGACGCTTCTGGTCTTGCTGGTCTCCCTGCTGACCTTGCCATTCGGATGGCGCATGCCCTCCACGTGGCAGGATGTGGCTATCCTCGCCGGGATCGGCATTGCCGGTGGCCTCGGACAGATTTTCTTCACCGACAGCTATCGTTACGCGCCGGCCTCGTTCCTGGCGCCGTTCGATTACACCGCCATGCTGTGGGCGTTCATGCTTGGCTACTGGTTCTTCGGTGAGGTGCCGACGCTTTACGTTATTGTTGGCGCGGTCGTTGTCGCGAGCGCCGGAATTTTCGTGATCCTGCGTGAGCGCTATCTCGGCCTGAAGCGGCTGCGCGATACGCCGGTCGCGGCTATCGCCACCATCGCCGACGGCGAGGAAGATCCCGACGCGCCGGTGTCAGGGACAGCCAAGGCAGCGTGATACGGCATGATCCCGAAAAGTGGGCACCGGTTTTCGGATCAGATCATGCCCCGCAAGACTCTTACGCCCCAAACGCCTTGAACGTGATGATGGTGTAGGTGTCCTGGATGCCGGGGATGACCTGGACCTTCTCGTTGACGAAATGGCCGATGTCAGTGGCGCTGTCGACGTAGAACTTGACCAGCAGATCGTAGTCCCCCGCCGTCGAGTAGATTTCCGAGGCGATTTCGGCCTCGGCGATCGCATTGGCGACCGCATAGGACTGGCCCAGCTTGCATTTGATCTGGACAAAGAAGGGGACCATCGCTGTCTCTCCGGCAAAGCAGTATTGCGTCTTCTGAAGCGCAATAGAGCCAAATCCGGCCACGGTGGCAACCCGGCTTGCTGGAGTTTATTCAGCGGGTTAGAGCAGGGTGCGAGAGACACTGAATGTCCCATGAGACTGCCATGAGCATACCGATTGCGCTCACCATTGCCGGCTCGGATTCGAGCGGAGGCGCCGGGATTCAGGCCGATCTCAAGACGTTCGCTGCCTGCGGCGTTTATGGCGCGTCCGTGATTACCGCGCTGACGGCGCAGAATACGAAAGGCGTGACCGGCATCCATGATGTCCCGGCCGACTTCATCACCGCGCAAATCGATGCAGTGTTCGCCGATCTCGATGTGAAGGCCGTCAAGATCGGCATGGTCGCTCGCCATGAGGCGATCGAAGTAATAGCGGCAAGTCTCGACCGCTGGGCGCCAAAGCACGTCGTACTCGATCCGGTGATGGTCGCGACATCGGGCGACCGGTTGCTGTCGTCCGATGCGGTCGATGCCCTGCGCACCAAACTCTTTCCGCGCTGTGGCCTGATCACGCCGAACCTGCCGGAGGCCGCGGCGCTGCTCAACGAGGCCATTGCCGAGAGCGAGGCGGACATCGAGGCTCAGGGCCGGCGGCTGCTGGCGATGGGCTGTCCCGCCGTCCTGATCAAGGGCGGTCATGGAACCGGTCCCGAGAGCACCGACTATCTGATCGACAACAACTCGGTCATCCGGCTGGCCGCGCCGCGCATCGCAACCAGTAACACCCACGGAACGGGCTGCTCGCTGTCATCGGCCATCGCGGCGGGCCTTGCCAAGGGCAATGGACTTGAAGCCGCGGTTCGGGATGCCAAGGCGTATATCAGTGCCGCCATCGCCGCGGCGGACCGGCTTGATGTCGGTCACGGCCACGGGCCGATCCATCACTTCCACGCCTTCGACACTTAGAGCCGGATGAATTCCCGGCGTCATCGGGATTTCTCCGCAACCGTCATTGCGAGGAGCGTTTGCGACGAAGCAATCCAGTTCTTCCTTGTGGCTCTGGATTGCTTCGCTTCGCTCGCAATGACGTCCAGAGGCAACTCAATCTCAATTCATTCCGGCCTTGACGCGACAAGCTGCCGCGCGTGTCGCCTGTTTGTCGTACTCCGCTGGTAATCGCCAATAAGCGAATAGGAAATCTGATTCCTCAGACCGCTTATTGGAACCAAAATGAGTTCGACCGATCTCGACAAATCCATTGTTGAAACCGCTTACGCGCGCTGGGCGCCGATCTATGACGCCGTGTGCGGCCCTGTCATGGTGAAGGGCCGGCGCGCAGCTGCTGCGGCAGCACGGGCCACCGGCGGCAAGATTCTTGAGGTCGGCGTCGGCACAGGGTTGTCGTTCGACGACTACGACAACAGCACCGAGATCACCGGCATCGACATGAGCGCGCCGATGCTCGATAAGGCGCGCGCGAAAATGGCGAGCGGAAAGCATCCGTTCGTCAAGGCGGTGCACCAGATGGACGCGCACCAGATGACGTTCGCGGATGCGACCTTCGATTGCGTGGTGGCGCAGTTCGTCATCACGCTGGTCGCCAATCCCGAGCAGGTGCTGTCCGAATGCCACCGCGTGGTGAAGCCGGGCGGGCGCATCATCCTCGTGAACCACCTCTATTCGGAAGTCGGTGTTGCGGCTGCTGTCGAGCGCTGGGCCGCGCAGAAAACCCGCGCGCTGGGTCTGCGCCCCGAATTCCCCTTCGCGCGGCTGCAGGCCTGGGCGCAATCAAATGCAAGCACGACGCTCGTGGAGCGGCGCAAAGTTGCGCCGTTCGGCATCTACACGCTGGTTTGTTTCGAGCGGACTCTCGGTTCGCAGGCGGCGTGATCTGTCATCACGCTGTCATGAGATTTTGATACGTGCTCGCGCATGGAAAGACAGGCTATGAGCGATAGTAGTCCAGAACGACGCTTTCGCACTTTGTTTATCTCCGATGTCCACCTCGGAGCCCGCGGTTCGCAAGCTGACCGCCTTCTTGATTTTCTCCGCTGTCACGACGCCGACACGATTTATCTTGTCGGCGACATCATTGACGGATGGGCGTTGAAGTCGTCTTGGCACTGGCCGCAATCCCACAACGACTTCGTCCAGAAGATGCTGCGCAGGGTCCGCAAGGGTGCACGCGTGATCTACATCCCCGGCAACCACGATGAATTCCTGCGTTCCTATTACGGCACGCATTTCGGCGGCGTCGAAGTCGTCGAGGATGCGATTCACGAGGGTGCGGACGGCAAGCGCTATCTCGTCATTCATGGCGACATTTTCGACCTCGTCGTTCAGAACGCGCGCTGGCTCGCGCACCTTGGCGACAAGGCCTACGACTTCGCCATTCAACTGAACCGGCTGGTCAACGCGTTCCGGAAGCTGTTCGGCGTGCCGTACTGGTCGCTGTCGCAGTGGGCCAAGCAAAAGGTGAAGAACGCGGTCAACTACATCGGCGCGTTCGAGCAGACGCTGGCCGGTGAAGCCAAGCGCCACGGCGCGGACGGCGTGATCTGCGGCCACATTCACTACGCGACGATCCGCGACGAGAACGGCATCCGCTACATGAATTGCGGCGACTGGGTCGAGAGCTGCACCGCGCTGGTGGAGCACGAGGATGGCCGTTTCGAAATCCTGACATGGACCGATCCGCTGCGCCGTTCTCAGCCGGTGCCTCGCGTCACGGCGCAGGCGGCCTGATGCGCATCCTGATCGCAACGGACGCCTGGCACCCGCAAGTCAACGGCGTGGTGCGGACGCTCACCAAGATGGCGGAAGCTGCCGCCGAGATGGGCGTCGATGTCGAGTTCCTGACGCCGCAATCGTTTCGAACCATTGCGCTCCCAAGCTACGCCGATCTGCATGTCGCGCTGCCAAGTCCAGGCAAGATCGCGCGCATGATCGAAGAGGCGCAGCCCGATTACATCCACATCGCGACTGAAGGCCCGATCGGAATTCTGGCGCGGCGCTATTGCCAGAAGAACAAGGTGCCGTTCACGACGAGTTTCCACACCCGTTTCCCCGAGTATGTCTCCGCGCGGTTTCCAATCCCCGAGTCATGGGTCTGGGCAGCATTGCGCTACTTTCACGGCACCAGCGATGCGGTGATGGCGGCGACGCCGGCGCTTGCGGATGAATTGCGCGGGCGCGGCTTCCGCAATGTCGTGCTGTGGTCGCGCGGCGTGGATGCTCAACTGTTCCGGCCGCGCGATTTCGATCTCGCTTTGCCGCGTCCGGTGTTTCTCTCGGTTGGCCGCGTCGCCGTCGAGAAAAATCTGGAAGCGTTTCTGGAACTGGATTTGCCCGGCACCAAGGTTGTGGTCGGCGACGGTCCAGCCAGGGCCGAGCTCGAGCGCAAATATCCCGACGCGGTGTTTCTCGGCACCATGCAGGGGGAGACTCTTGCGGATACTTATTCCGCGGCCGACGCGTTCGTGTTTCCGAGCAAGACCGACACCTTCGGTCTGGTGCTGCTTGAGGCGCTGGCCAGCGGCGTTCCTGTCGCGGCACTGCCGGTATCCGGCCCCCTCGACGTGATCGGCGATGCGCCGGTCGGCGTGCTGAACAACGATCTGCGTGCGGCTTGTCTGGCGGCGCTGGACATTCCGCGCGAAGCCTGCCGCGATTTTGCCGCGTCCCGAAGCTGGGGTGCCTGCGCTCAGGCCTTTATCGACAACGTGACGCGCGAGCGTCCGCCTCAGGTCAAGCGGCGCTGGCGGCGGCGTCTGGCCCGGCGGCTCCGGTTGACGTCGGAGTCCGTTCCCACGGCCTGATCCCGCATGGCGGCTGTTCTCTGGTCTGGTGGCTCGCGATCTTGCCCGAACGCACCGGCGCGCTATACATGCGCCATGACCTCTCTCGTTCTCCCCACAAATGCCGATATCGAAGCCGCCGCGCGCGTTCTCGCGCCTGTCGCGGTGCGAACCCGCCTCGTGACATCTCCGGCGCTCGACGCGCTCACGGGCGCGCGGGTGTTTCTCAAGCCGGAAGTGCTGCAGCGAACAGGTTCGTTCAAGTTTCGCGGGGCGTTCAACAAGCTGTCGTCGATTCCGGAAGCATCGAGAAAAGCGGGCGTTGTGGCGTTCTCGTCGGGCAATCACGCGCAGGGCGTCGCGGCTGCGGCGCAGCTCCTGAGCATGCCGGCGGTGATCGTGATGCCGTCCGATGCGCCGGTCTCCAAGATCGAGCGCACCAAAAGCTATGGCGCAGAAGTCGTTCCGTATGACCGCGACAAGGAAGACCGCGATGCCATCGCGCGCGATCTGGCAAGCAAGCGCGGCGCAACGGTCGTTCCGCCTTACGACGATCCGTGGGTGATCGCGGGGCAGGGCACGGTCGGCCGCGAGATCGCGGAGGACTTCGCGGCGTTCGGGCTCGTGCCTGACCTCGTGTCCGCGCCTGCGTCCGGCGGCGGACTGATGGCGGGCATTGCGCTCGCGACAAAAGCGAAGTTTCCGAATGCCGGTCTGATGACCGTCGAGCCCTACGGTTTCGACGATCACGCCCGGTCGTTCAGCGCCGGTGAACGTCAGCCGCACCGCGCAGTGGGTCGCACCATTTGCGATGCGCTGATGGCTTCAATTCCCGGCGAGATTACCTTCGCCGTCAACGAGAAGAATGGAGTGAAGGGCGTCACGGCAACCGACGATGAAGTTGCTAAGGCCGTCGCGTTTGCGTTTCGCGAGTTGAAGCTCGTGGTCGAGCCGGGTGGTGCCGTCGCGCTCGCCGCACTTCTGGCGGGACATATCGATGCCAGGGGCAAGACGATTGCGATCGTGCTGTCCGGCGGCAATGTCGATGCGGATCTCTACGCGAAGCTCATTCAGTAGGCGTCACAATCCGGTCTTTTGCTTGCCTTTTGCGCCGAAGACCGCCGCAGTTTCGCCTTTAGCTGAAAAACGCGATTTTCTCGGCCTGGCTCATGCGCCTGATGGGCGCGAGCGGATCGCTGCGCGGCGAAACCGGCCTTGCGATAATCCCGCTGGCGATCAGGCTTGCACCGAGCGAGGTGGGCGCGGACGCCGTGGCCTCGATCTCAGGCTCGATTGCAAGAACGGCAGGCTGAACAACAGCGGGCTCAATTTCAAGAACAGGCTCCGGTGCCGCTTCCGGCACGATAGTCAGATGCACGGCCCTAACGGGCTCCGGCCCTTCATCCACTTCGATCGTCGCCCCAACCATCTCCATCGGCTGGATGTCTTCCGCCAGCATAACCGTTTCGGGTACGGCTTCCGGCGACGGCTCTTCCGAAGCCGCGACTGTGACGTCGAACAGTTCGTCATCCAGGGCGGCGATCTGCAGTTCGCTGGGCGTTTCCACAGGCGCCGGACTGAAATCGACGACATGGACTGTCGCAACGGGCTCGACCTCGGCGTGCGGCTCCACCGCGGATGGGGCAATGGCCTCGATGTCGCGCGCTGCCTCGTCGAAGGCCCGCAGAACGTCGTCGCGAAGGCCTGCTGCGGCAGCGTGATCGCAGGCGGCGTTGATCGCATCGACCTGAGACTCGAGCAGGGAACAGATGCGGCCGTCCGCGCCGGATTCGCGCAGTCCCCAAGCGATCTCGCGGATCACCCGCGCGCATTTGCGTGACGGCGCCAGCGCGTCCGTCAAAGCCTGACCGTCCAATGCCGCGGAAACGCTTTCGCGGGTGGCTGCGACAATGGCCCGAACCGCAGCCATGGCTTCCGGCAACTCATTTGAAGGCTGAGCGACCGGTTCTTCTTGCGGCTGCTGTTCTTCCTTCTGAACCGCCAGCGTGCGCTCGATGCGGGCGACGGCTTCCAGCACCATGGCGGTGTCGGCGTTGCGGTTGCGCTTTGTGTATTCGTCCAGGAACCAGCGGCCGCGCGCGGTCTCCAGAAACGCTTCGCGAATAGCCTCGAAGTCCGCGTCCGTCGGAGACGTGGCGCGGGCCGAGATCGGCGACAGGGCGAAGGCTTCGTTGGCCATTAAAACCTGTAAGACTGAAATCTGCAGGACAGAAACGCGGTGACGCAATCCATACGCAAAAGCGATGTCCAGATATGCCGAACACGCGCTAAACATTCACCAACACGAACCGCAGCGAATCGCAATTCCCTTGCTCACCAGAGAATCACAAAAGCATCCGGCCGGGCAATCCGTTGCTCGCCGATTTGCCATGCGGATCAGCCTGTTTTACGCCTCGACCTTCGGCATTATCGGGGTCCATCTGCCGTTCTTCCCGATCTGGCTGAAGGCCATTGGAGTCGATGTGTCCTGGATCGGGGTGATCACGGCGGCGCCGTCGCTGTCCCGCTTCACCATCCTGCCGTTTGTGACGGCGACCGCCGAGCGTCGCCAGGTCCTGCGCGGGACGATGATCGGACTCGCGTTTGCCACGGCAACGGGTTTTGCCATTCTGGGGCTACTTCGTGACCCGCTCACCATCCTGATCGTCTATGCCGTCATCGCCTGCCTCTGGACGCCGCTCAGTCCGTTGACGGACGGCTATGCATTGAAGGGCGTGACGCGTTACGGCCTCGACTATGGGCGAATGCGGTTGTGGGGCTCGGCATCATTCGTGGTGTTCGCCCTTGTAGCGGGCCTGTTGCTGCAGAGGATCGAGGCGCAAAACCTGATCTGGATCATTGTGGCGCTGGCATTTCTCAGCGCGTTCGTCGGTCTTGGGATTGTCCCACTGAAGGCTCCGGCCGTCGAAGCGCCGCTGCAAGGCAAGACGCATAGCTTGCTAAGGTCGCCGCAATTCCTCGCGATCATTGGAGCTTCGGCACTGATCCAGGGCAGCCACGCGGCGTACTTCGGTTTTGCCTCCATTACCTGGCAGAACGCCGGGCTAGGGGGATTCACGATCGCTGTCTTGTGGTCGCTTGGGGTCATCGCCGAGATTGTTGTCTTCGCGATCTCGCCGCGCTTCACCCTGTCGCCGCAGGTCCTTGTGCTGATCGGCGCGGCGAGCGGCGTGCTGCGCTGGGTGATTACGGCGCAGGAGCCGCGGATCGAGATTCTCGCGGTGGTGCAGTTAATGCACGGCCTGACGTTCGGCATCACGCAGGTTGGCGTCGTCGCGTTGATCGTCCGCAGCGTGCCCCATCACGTTATCGCCAGCGCGCAAGGCTACATGGTGGCCACTCAGGGTGCCACCACCAGCCTCACGATGATCTGTTCGGGGCTGATCTATGCCCGGGTCGGCGAGGGCGTGTACTACGCGATGGCCGTGATGGCGCTCGCAGGCGGTCTCGTCATGGCCTTCGCGCGCAAGCGCCTCGACGCGCATCACGCGGTGATGGACTAGCCCCAGAGACCGGCGTCGGGCGGATAGACCATGCTGCCGTCATAGCGCAGGCCGTTGTCGCGGTCCTTCGCTAATAGTAACGGCCCGTCGAGATCGACCACGCGCGCTCCCTGCGCGATCATCATCGCGGGGGCCATCGCCAGCGAGGTCGCGACCATGCAGCCGACCATCAGGTCAAATCCCAGCGCCCGCGCCGCCTCGGCCATCGCCAGCGCCTCGGTGAGGCCGCCCGTCTTGTCGAGCTTGATGTTGATAGCGTCGTAGCGCTCGCGCAGGCCCCCCAGCGACGCGCGGTCGTGCACGCTTTCGTCGGCGCAGACAGCCACGGGCCGCTTGATGCGCGCCAGGGCCTGATCCTGACCCGCGGGCAGGGGCTGCTCGATCATGGTCACCCCGGCATCGGCGCAGGCCGCCAGATGCCGCTCCAGGTCGGCCTCGGTCCAGGCCTCATTGGCGTCGACGATCAGCTCGCTGGCCGGAGCGGCTTTGCGGACCGCCGCGATCCGGGCCTCGTCGCCGTCGCCGCCGAGCTTGATCTTGAGCAGCGGGCGATGGGCGGCCTTTGCAGTCGCCTCCGCCATGGCTTGCGGGGTGCCCAGCGAGATCGTGTAGGCGGTGGTCAGCGGACGCGGTTCGGGACGTCCAAGGAGGTCCCAGATACGCGTTTCAGCCACCCTGGCCTCCAGATCCCACAGCGCGCAATCGAGCGCGTTACGGGCCGCTCCGGGGCTCATCCGTGATTGCAGCGCCTGCCGGTCCAGACCGCTGCGGAACGCGTCCTGAAGGCTGAGGATGGCCGCGAGCGTTCCTTCCGGCGTCTCGTTGTAGCGGGCATAGGGAACGCACTCGCCGCGCCCGATAATGGCCTTACCATTGAGGCCCTGGCGACTTACCTCAGCCACAATCACAACGGCTTCTGTCTTGGCTCCCCGGCTGATGGCGAAGCCGCCGGCAATAGGCCAGCGCTCGATCCGGGCGGCGACAGTCAACGATGGCGTCATTTGTGAAATCGATTTTCGTGAGGGCGGACTTGCCGAGAGGCGGCAATTATGGCTCTTAGCAGCATCCCCGTACAGATTGTCGGCATCGTGGTAGGTTGTTTGATCAACCGGGCACGGGATCGACACAGGAGTTGGGCTTGAACGGCAATCCGACATTGGAGCAGGTGAACGTCGGCGCGGGTCTCGCGCTGCGCGCGACCGGCCAATGGACCGTCCACCACGCGCCGGACCTCGAAAAGATCGTCGAGGACACCGAACGGCTGACCGGCCGTCCGGCCAACATCGTGATCGACGTGTCGCAGGTCTCCAATCTCGACACCTTCGGGGCCTGGCTGATCGAACGGCTGCGCCGCAGCCTGACCCAGGGCGGCATCGAACCCAATGTGGCCGGCCTGTCCGCCAACTACGCGAGCCTCGTGAATGAGGTCCGCCAGGTGAAGTCCGGCGTCGTTCACAAGCGCCAGCGGCAAACCCTGCTTGGCATGCTTGACGGTATCGGCCGCAGCGTCGTGGACGTCGGCGGTACGCTGGTCGGCCTGATCGGTATGCTGGGGGCGATCCTCAACGCGCTGTTCCGGGTGATCCGCCACCCGACCACCTTCCGCTTCACCTCGATGATCCACCACCTTGAACAGGTGTGCTGGCGCGCGGTGCCGATCGTGGTGCTGATCACCTTCCTGATCGGCTGCATTATCGCCCAGCAGGGCATTTTCCATTTCCGCAAGTTCGGCGCCGACGTGTTCGTGGTCGACATGCTCGGCGTGCTGGTGCTGCGCGAACTCGGCGTGCTGCTGGTGGCGATCATGGTCGCCGGTCGCTCGGGCAGCGCCTACACGGCGGAACTCGGCTCGATGCGGATGCGCGAGGAAGTCGACGCGCTGCGCACCATGGGCTTCGATCCGACCGAGGTGCTGATCCTGCCGCGCATCGTCGCGCTGATCATCGCCATGCCCATTCTGGCTTTCCTCGGCGCGATGGCCGCGCTGTACGGCGGCGGTCTTGTCGCATGGGGTTACGGCGGCGTGCAGCCCGACGCGTTTCTGGTCCGCCTGAAGGAAGCGATTTCCATCAATCATTTCACGGTGGGCATGGTGAAGGCGCCGTTCATGGCGCTGGTGATCGGCGTCGTCGCCTGCGTCGAGGGCGCTGCCGTGAAAGGCAGCGCCGAGTCGCTCGGCCAGCACACCACGGCATCGGTGGTGAAATCGATTTTCTTCGTCATCGTCATGGATGGCCTGTTCGCGATCTTCTTCGCGACGATCAATATTTGAGGTGGCGACCATGGCGTCCTATTCCAACGATGCGATCATCCGTGTCCGCGACCTTACGGTGAAGCTGAACGAGAACCTCATTCTCGATCACCTCGATCTCGACGTGCGGCGCGGTGAGATTCTCGGTTTCGTCGGTGCGTCGGGCGCGGGCAAGTCGGTGCTGACCCGCACGATCATCGGCCTGATCCCGAAGCTCGCCGGCAATATCGAGGTGTTCGGCGTCGATATGGGCAAGGCGAACGAGGACCAGCGCCGCGCGGTCGAACGCCGCTGGGGCGTGCTGTTCCAGCACGGCGCGCTGTTCTCGTCGCTGAACGTACGCCAGAACATCCAGTTCCCGGTCCGCGAGTTCATGAACGTGTCCGAGCGGCTGCTCGATGAAATCGCCATCGCCAAGCTCGCCATGGTCGGCCTCAAGCCGGAAGTCGCCGACCGGTTCCCGTCGGAACTCTCGGGCGGCATGATCAAGCGCGTGGCGCTGGCCCGCGCGCTCGCGCTCGACCCGGAAATCGTGTTCCTCGACGAGCCGACCTCCGGCCTCGACCCGATCAGCGCCGGTGATTTCGATCAGCTTGTGATGACGTTGCAGCGTACTTTGGGGCTGACCGTTTTTATGGTAACCCATGATCTCGACAGCCTTAAAACGGCCTGCAACCGGATTGCAGTGTTGGGGGATCGCAAGGTTCTCTTGGTAGGCACGATGGATGACATGCTGGCCTCGCAGCATCCTTGGCTGCGGGCCTATTTTCATGGCAATCGCGCCCGGGCCGTGATCGCGTAATTATATTGCGTATTTGGAGTTAAGTTGATGGAAACAAAGGCAAATTTCGTCCTGATCGGGGCGTTCACGCTGGCGGTGGTTGCCGCGGCGTTTGGCTTTGTGTTCTGGTTCCAGAACCTTGGTGCGGCGGCTCAGCGAATCCCGCTGCGCATCGTGTTCGAGGGCGCGGCTTCCGGCCTGCGCACCGGCGGCAACGTCAACTTCAACGGCATCAAGATTGGTGAAGTCACCTCGATCAAGCTCGATGATCCAAAGCGCGTTGTCGTGATCGCCAACGTCGACAAGTCCGCGCCGATCCGCAAGGACTCGCTGGTCGGCCTCGAGTTCGCGGGTCTCACCGGCGTGTCGTCGGTGTCGCTCAAGGGCGGTTCGATCGAGGCGGGCGGCGTGCCGGTCGCCGAAGACGGCGTGCCGACGCTCACGGCCGATCCCAACGCGATCCAAGACATCGGCGAGGCGGTGCGCGGCGTATTGCAGAACGTCAACAAGCTGGTTCTCGACAACCAGGAGACCCTGCACAACAGCATGACCAACATCGAAGCGTTCTCGAAGAGCCTTGCGGCGAACTCCGCGCGCATCGACAGCATCATGGCGGGCGTCGATGGCTTGATGGGCGAGAAGGGCGAGTTGCACGCAGCCGCCAAGTCGTTCCGCGAACTCGCTGACAACCTCGACAAGCGCTCCGCCGGCCTGATCATCGACGGCCGCCGCACGCTGGCCGACATCAGCCGCGCGGTGAACAACTTCGACCGCAACCCGACCCGCGTGCTGTTCGGCGCTGGGCAAAAGGATGCCGCACCGGCCCCGCCGCCGGCTCCAACTCCGGCCCGGAACCCCGCCGATGCCCGCGCGCGGCAGCGGTAACGGCTGGTAAGCCGCTGAGTATTGGTTCGCTGCACTCAATTCACGAGTTGTCATCACTGGGCTTGTCCCGGTGATCTCGATGAGGTTTCCACGGAATCTCTCAACCGGGTCGTCCCCGCCAACGGGTCCGGCTTCGCCGGCCCGATGACAGGCTCCGGCGGGGACCCATACTCCCTAAGTTCTCGATTTGCTCCCTAAGCTCTCGATTGAGGGGCCTGCTGGAGCAGGCTTCGTACCATCATCACCTCGTTCGGTGGTTATGGGTCCCCGCCTTCGCGGGGACGACATTGAGTATGTGGCACTCAACCCGCCCAGCCACAGTTCGTCATGGCCGGGCATAGCCGTTCGAAGAACGGCGTCGCTTCCGCTCGCCTATGTCCCGGCCATCCACGTCTTTTCTTGAGATATACAGGCAAGACGTGGATCACCGGGACAAGCCCGGTGATGACGATCGTGGGTGTTGCGCTGGTGTGCATCACCTCATCATTCCAGATTCGATTTTCAAACAGCCACGCATCATCGCTCCCGCGCTTTAATTGCGCGAGGTGAGCCCTTGCCTTGCCCCTGAAACGAGGGGCATGGAGCGCCGCGAGGCGCGCCTTGTCTTGTTTCGCTTCCGGCACCGCTTGCGAGGCGATGTGTTTCCGGAAGCGCATCGCCTTGCGGCGCTCCATTGCGGGATTTTGGGCGAGGGGACCGTACTTCCGGGTGAGGACGGACGCTCTCACGTCCCGATCCGGCCGGCTTTCGCCGCCTTCATCCTCGCCGCGTCCAGCCGCGAACGGCAGAGCCACGTAGTTGGCCCGGACGGTGACCCCAGCCTCCCGGACGTGTGGTTGCGAACCACGCGCGCAGGCACCGCATCCTGCTCCGCCTCATGAGCGCCCTCGAGAAGCGCCCCTCACGAACAGGACACGCCGAACATACGAGCGGTTCGGAGAGCGGGGATTGGTATCCCCATCACGAAATGTTGCAGGCTACAGGCTCATTGTCATTTCGGAATCTCACCGCGTCGTCCCCGCGAAAGCGGGGACCCATACTCCCTAAGCCATCGATGTGGTGGAGATGCTGGAGCGATCTTCTCGCTTTTGCCACGACGCTCAGTGGTTTGGGTCCCCGCTTTCGCGGGGACGACATTGCATGTGTGGCGGGCGCTGCGCTTCCCACACTTCGTCATGGCCGGGCTTGTCCCGGCCATCCACGCCTTACTTTTGGATCAATGAGTGAAGACGTGGATCACCGGGACACGCCCGGTGATGACGGCCGAATGTGTTGAAACACTCTCGTTTCATCTTCCTGTAGCCAACAAGAAAAGCGGAGGCTTGCGCCTCCGCTTGTTGTTCGATCACTTCACCGGCCGGAGCCGATGAAATAAGTCCGAGTCTTACCCCAGCCGTCCCGCCGCGTGGGCGAGCAGGGTGTAGACAAGGCCCGTTTCCGACACGAGGTGGCTGCGCAGCGCCGCCGGTCCGCGTTCGTCGCGCGAGACTTCGTCGAGCAGCCGCTCGAACTCGTTGATGTAACGGTCCACCGTCTGCTTGAAGTTGCGGTCGGCGCGATACTTGCGGGCGACCTCGTCGAACGCCTTCTGGCCGGCAGGTGTGTAGAGCCGCTTGGAGAACGCCTTGCGTTCGCCGCGCTGATAGCGATCCCACATTTCCGCTGCGAGCTCGCGCTCCACCAGCCGGGCGATGTCGAGCGACAGCGCTTCCAGCGGATTTCCAGACTGACGCGGGGCGGCAGCGGCGCGGCCACGCGGGCCGTCGTCGGTGTCGGCGCGGTTCAGCAGATCCGACAGCCATCCGTCGCGGTCCGAAGCGGCCGGGGCGACCGACGGCGCTTCCGTGCGGCGCGGAGCCGGGTTGGCCGGACCGAATTCTGGCGGCGGCAGGCTCGATGCGCTGGTGATGTCGCGCGGGCGCGGCGCAGGGCGGGAGACCGCCTCCTGACGTCCGCCGTTGCTGGCGATCGCAAGTTCATCTTCGCGGACGCCACGGTTGCCGGTGGCAACGTCGAGACCCTTGCCGTGGCGGGCGACGATCCGGTTGAGTTCGGCGAGCGCCTCGATCTGGTCAACGATGACCTTGCGCATATGCGCCGTGCTCTCGGCGGCTTCCTGCGGCACTTCGAGCACGCCCCGGCGCAGTTCGGCGCGGGTGGCGTCGAGCTCGCTGTGCAGTTCTGAGGCCATCTGCTTCATGCTGTGCACGATGGTCGAGAACTTGTCGGCAGCCTGACGGAACATATTGTCCGCTTCGCGCGTGCCCTGGTCGTACAGTTCGGACATCGCTTCGGAGGTCTGGCGGCGTTCGTCCTCGACGGCCATGCGCACGGCTTCGAACTGGCGGCTGACTTCCGCCGAGCTGGAGCCTGCGGTCTGCGCCACGATCTGCGCGATGTCGCGCGCCCGCGTTTCGGCTGCGGCGAGCGAGTCGTCGAGCAGGTTCGTGAAGCGGGAGAGGCGATCATCGAGGTCGTGGGTCCGCAGGTCGATGTTCGAGATCAGCGATTCCAGGATGGCGTTACGGTCGGCAACGGAGTCGCCGGCGCGTTCGTTGCTCTTCTCCAACAGGGTCGCGGCCTCGGCCAGCGCGCGGCCGTGGTTCTCGAACTGCACCGAGAGGGCGTTGAGGTTCTCCAGCGCGCCTGATGTCTTGGAGGTGAAGGTTCCGAGCTGCTGCTCCAGCGTAGAGGTGGATTCGCCGTTGCGGCTGGTTACGTCGTTCATCGTCGAGACGAATTCCGCGACCCGCGTGACGAGCGTGCGCTCCAGCGAGTTGAGGTTGTCGTGCGCGCCGGTGAGCACTTCCTGCAACAGGATGTTGCCTTCGCGCAGCCGCTCGAACAGGGCAAGCGTGTCGGTGCGCAGGATCTTGCTGGTTTCCTGCAGCTCGTTGATGGTCGAGGTCGCCACCTGACGCGACTGGTCGATCGCCGCGCGCGAGGTCTGGTCGATGTCCTTCAGCGACTTGCTGACGGCGCCGATGGCGATTTCGCTGGCGGTGTTGATCTGGCGCGCCAGATCGGAGCTGTTGTTCATCATCGCGACGGTGAAGGCGCCGCCATGGTTTTCGATCGACTTGAGCGCGGAATCCGCGGCGCTGCCGATGGTGGTCGAAATCTCGGCGGCCTTGCTGCCGATGGCGTCGACCAGTGCGCTGCGCTTGCTGTCGACAAGCTGGGCGAGCTGCTCGGTGTGCTCGCGCACGCCGTCGGTGATCGCCTCGACCTTGCCGGTGAGGGTCGAGCCGAAGCGGTCGGTCGAGACAGCGATGGTGCGTTCGATCTCGGCGGAGGCCGACTTGATCTGCGCGGTCGCGCCGGTCGATGCGACGGTGAGGGTGTTCTCGGCTTCGCGGGCAGCCATCTGGATGCTGCGCTCGACATCGCCGGAGACCGTCTTGAGGCTGTTGCCGAGGTCGGTGGAGACGGCCTTGAGGCTGGTGCTGACGTCGCCGGAGACGCTGCGAAGGTGCGAGCCCACCTCGCCGGAAATATCCCGCAGATGGGTGCCGACATCGCCCGTGATGCCGCGAAGCTGCGAGCCGACCTCGTTGGAGACGGTCTTCAGCTCGGTGCTGACTTCGCTCGAGACAGCCTTGAGCTGGTTGCCGACGTCGCTGGACAGCGACAGCAGCGACTGCTGGGCGGCGCGCGCGCCTCCCTGAACCGTCGCGGTGGTATCGGCCATCAGGCCGGTCAGGATGCGCTCGGCTTCCTCGACGCGCGACTTGATCGTCAGCGACAGTTCGTCCGAGCGGGAGCCTATCGCCTCGGCGGCATGCTGGCCGCTGGTGGTGACGCGGTTGGCGGCAGCCTCGACGCGGGTATCGAGCAGGTTCTCGAACTGCGCAACGCGGGCGCTGATGTCCGAGGCGAGGGAGCTGACATTGAACTCCAGGTTGTTCTGGATGTCCTTGACGCGGACCGACACGGCGTTGGCCATGTCGTCGACGCCGCTGGTCATCAGGCTCATGACCTGCGCCCCACGGCTTTCCATCGCATCGGCGATGGTCGCGGAGCGGTTCTCGACCACGGCCACGAACGCCGCGGCGCGGCTGTCGAAGGTCTGCACCACGGATGAGGTGCGGGTGTCGACGATGTCGGCGAAGGCGGCGGTGCGGGTATCGAAGGCGTCGGAGACCGCGTTGGTTCGCGCCTCGACGATGTCTGCAAAGGCTGCGGTGCGGGTATCGAATGCCTCGGTGATCGCGGCGGTGCGGGCATCTACCACGGTGGTGAAGGCTTCCGCTCCGTTGTTGATCCGCGAGGTGATGGCGACGGTGCGCGCATCGATGAGATCGGCGAACGCGGTGGTGCGGCCGTCGATGGTGTCGGTGAAGGCGGTGGTGCGGTAGTCGATCGTTTCCTTGAACGCCGCGGTCTGGTTGCTGACCGCTTCGGTGAATTCGGCGGTGCGGGTGTCGAACGTCTTGGCGATCTCCGCGGTGTGGGTCGCCACGGTCTCGGTGAACGTGGCGGCGCGGCTGTCAAAGATCTTGCCGAGTGCGTCGGTGTGGGTGTCGAGCTTCTCGGTGAACGCCACCGCGCGGTTGTCGATCGCGTCGGTGAAGGCGCTGGTGCGCGAATCCATTACCGAGGTGAAGGACGCAGCACGGCCGCTGACCGTCTCGCCGAAGGCGGCGGCGCGAGCGTCGAACGATTCCTCGAGCGCCTTGGTGCGGCTGGTGACGGTTTCGTCCAGCGCATTGACCTTGCCGAGCAGCGAGTTGTCGAGATTGTCGATGCGGGTTTCAACCGCAGACTTGAAGCCGTCCAGGCTCTGGTCGAGCTTGGCATGAAGCTGGTCGCCATGGGTGGTGACGCGGCTGTCGAAGGTGTCGACATAGGTCTTGAGACTGTCGGCCAGGCCCTGGGTACGCTCGCCCATGCGTTCGACGATCTCGCCGCCATAGGTCTTCACGGTGCGGTCGAACTCGGCGATGTGGCGGGTGATGAGGGCGCCCAGCGTGCCGCTGTCGCGCGCGAACCGTTCCGCCAGTTCGGTACCCTGTTCTTTCACGAGGCCGTCGAACAGGCCGATCTGGTTGCTCAGCGTCTCGTGGGCGCTTTCGGTCTGGGTCATGACCTTCGCCACCAGCGTGCTGATGGTGACGTCGAGCGCTTCGCTGGCCTTGTCGCCGCTGGTCAGCACGCGATCGGCCAGCCGGTTGCCGGCTTCGTCGATCTGCTCGGAGAGGGTGGCGCCGCGCACGTCGAGTTCCGACAGCAGGGAATCGCTCGAATTCTTCATCGAGTCGAAGATGCGTTCGGTGCGGTCGACAACGCTTCGCACGATATCTTCCGAACGCGAGGCGATGCCGTCGACGATTCCGGTCGAGCGCTCCTCGAACTCGCCGGTCATCTTGTCGAGGCGCTCGTTCAGCGAGTCGTGAACGCGGTCGGCGAGGTCCGCGAATTCCTCGTGGACGTGGCCGGTCTTGAAATTGAGGCTGGCGGTCAGCTTTTCGCTGGCGTCGAGCACGGCAGCGGCGGTCTGGGTGCTGGCTTCTTCGAGGCGGTCGAGCAGGTCGCCGCCGCGCTCGCCGAGCGCAATGATCATGTTGTCGCCGGCGCTGGAGAGCGCGCGGGTGATGTGTTCGCTGCGCTCCTCGAGCGCGCCGGTGATGCTGCTGGCCACTTCATCGACGCGCGATGCGATGGCGTCGCTGATCAGGGCGATGTCCTGACGCAGATCGATCTGCACGCCGGAAATGGCGTTGCGGACCTGTTCGGCCTGGCCGACGAGGTTGTCGCGCTGAACCGCGATGTCCTGGAGCAGGGCGCGGATGCGCACTTCGTTGTCGCTGTAGGCGCGCTCAAGCGACGACACTTCGTTGGCAACGAGGGCTTCGAGTTCGCCGGCACGCGCGATCGCGCGCTCGACGCCGTCGCCCATCGCGGCGACTTCGCGGCGGATCGCCTGGCCCACTGTCACGATCGAGCCGTTGGCGACATGTTCGGGTTCGGAGAAACGCACGGCCATCTGCGCCATGGACTGCGCGATCATGCTCATTTCCTGGCTGCGCCACGCCATGCTGGCAAGGAAATAGAACAGCAGCAGCGGTGCGACGAGAACGGCGATGAGGCCGATCATCGCCAGAGCGCCGGCGCTGCCCTGGCCGGCAACCGATTCAAGCGCGGGCAGGAATGCGAAGGCGAGGAATCCGACGCCTGCGATCCACAGGCCGGAAAACAGCGTGGCGACAGTGTAGGCGTTGCGGCGCGGGCGGCCCTTCTGGATCGCCTGGAGAATGGTGCCGATGGTCTCGCGGTCGTCGTTCGCGGGAAGGCGGTCGAAGGCGGGAGCGCCGAGATCGTCGGCCGGCTGGCGCAGATCAGAGCCACGGTTGTCAGAACCACGGCTGTCAGGGCCGCGGGTGGCGGAGCCGAGCGAGGGTTCGTTGCGCAAGTGATTGTCCCGGCCGTTGTCGGTCTCAGGCAGGTCGCCGATGTTCAGAGCTTCCTGGATCGCCGAGAGAGCGACTTCGGTTGGATCCTTGACCTTCGGATTTTTTGCCATGTGTCCCGCACGCCTTTATTTTTTACGCATCCGCAGTGGCACCACGGCAGAGGCCGCGCGCCTTCGAATGTTCCCCGATACCGTCGGCCGAAACGAAGTTACGTCGCCGATTTGTCCCGCCGGTTGTCCCGCACTTCCGCAAACATCCTATTGGCTCGGTCGGTCGAATGAAATGGCAGGAGTTAATAGATTTTTAATCATCGTTAACGGCGCAAGGGTTAACACTTTAAGAAATCAACAGTTTTCAAAAGCACTTTGGTATTTCTAGGCGGCGGCACGGCGAAAACATGGCTAAATGATGGCGAATGGCTGATACATTTCGTTAACCATTGGTGTGATTGCTTGAGGGTGTTTTCCGCCGGTTGACCCGGCGCCGTCAGCAATCTCGGATGTGTCATGTCACTCAATTTGGAGCGGTTGAACTGGATGCCGTCGCCACCGCTCGTTCCGGAAGACTCCGCCATCGATGTCCAGCATCTTGGACGCATGACGCTCGGCGAAGCCGCGCTTGAGGCCGAAGTTCTCGCGCTTTTTTCGGCCCAGAGCGGGGAGCTGGTTACCCGGCTCAAAGCCAACCCGCCTGACGCCGCCGCACTGGCGCATACGCTGAAGGGGTCCGCACGCGCCATCGGCGCTTTCCGGGTCGCGGAAGCCGCTCTCGGCGTCGAAGCTGCCATGAAGAACAATGGCGACGTGGCGAGCGCGATCACTCTGCTGCAGCAGACTGTCGAGGAAGCCCAGGTCACCATCGGACGGATGTTGAACCGGTCCTGACCGGCGTTTCCGCACGGCTTTTATCCCCCGGCAGATCCAGTGTCCCGTATCCGACGTTCGCTTCACTCTGCAGCAATTTCCGAGCGAACGTCGGATACGAAGGGACACTGGCAAACTATTGGTTCTAGTGATCCTTTGGTTCTGCCATTCGTAAAGGTGCCTGCTAAAGATATGGTACGAATGGCAGAACCGGATCACTAGCATCTGGCGGATTGACCCGTTATAGGACTGCTCAATCTGAATTATCCGGGCAGCACGACAAATCATGGTCAAAATCAACTTCACCGATCACACAGGCACAACCCGTTCCGTGGACGTGGAGGCCGGCGCGACCGTGATGGAAGCGGCGATCCGCAACGCCATTCCCGGAATCGAGGCTGAGTGCGGCGGCGCATGCGCCTGCGCGACCTGCCATGTGTATGTCGATGAAGCCTGGCGTGAGAAGGTCGGCTCGCCGACGCCGATGGAAGAGGACATGCTCGATTTCGGTTACGACGTGCGGCCGAATTCGCGCCTGTCATGCCAGATCAAGGTTACTGACGATCTCGAAGGCCTCACGCTGACGACGCCGGAACGTCAGGCGTAGTTCGCGTCATCATCCGCCGCATCAGCCGGCGGTGGATTTTTTCCGGCGGCGATCCATTCGGCGACCGCCGTCACCAGGCCGACGATGAAAACGGCGATCACGACACGCGTGTCCGCCTGCATCAGCATCGCAACGACGCCGAAGATCCAGATCGCGCCGGTCAGCCGGAGCGCAATTGCAAGCGATGGCGGCATGTTGTGCATGGCCGCGACCTCAGAATGGCATCGACGCGCGGGCGCGATAAGTCCAGAGAGCTGCACCATTGCTGCTGCCGAGTCCGCCACGCTCCGCGCCGACGGATATCTGCGCGCCGTTGGCAAATTTCAAATTCGCGCCGCTCGCGACACGTGCCGACCAGCCGTCAAGAATGGCGGCTGACACGGTTGCGAGGCTGGCCACCGGCACGGCGGCGCTGTCGCTGTTGAAGTAATAGTCGCCGTACAATCCGACATACGGCGCGACGGCGACCGAAGACCACATCACCGGATAGGCGAGCTTGAGTCCGCCGCTGGCGCGGCCGGTGGAGAAGTCGCGTGCCGATTGCAGCGTGCCGAGCGTATCGGTGTAGGCGTTCTCGTGCTCCCACAACGCGTATACGCGCGCAGACGGTTCGATCTGCAGTCCGTGGCTTTCATAGGTACCCGTCAATCCGCCCGACACCAGCCAGCGATTGCCGTTGAAGGTGCCGGAAGCTGTGCCCGCGGTTCCGTCATAGCCGATGCCGGAATAGCCGACCGCTGCGTCGAAGCGCAGGGTCTGCGTGATCTTCCAGCCGAGATAGCTGCCGACGGTCCAGCCGTCGCCCTTCAGGCGGCCCTGCAATTGATCCGAACGATACTCAAATGTCTCGTAGCCGCCGAATGCGCCGATCAGGAAATTCGGCGCGAGTTTGCGCGTGAGACCGGCAAGCGCATTGATCTGGTTGCCGTAGAGCGTTGAGGGGGCACCCGTACCGCTGCTGCTCCATCGGTCGAGCGTCGCACCGCGCACTTCAGCCCAGCCGAGCCACTCGCGCTGTTCGGTAAAACGCCGCGGCGCCTTTATTGGCGAGGCATAGGCGAGGGCGCCGAACGCATCCTCGACGCGCGACGACTTCGTTGACGTTACGCCGCCCGCCTGCGACGAACTTGCGCTGCCAAACGGTGCGGAGGAGCCGACGCTCGATGACGCTTTCTGGTCGTCGTCACGGCTCTCGGCGGAAAAGTTGAAACGGATACCGCTGTTGTTCGGGCTGACCAGCGATCCGCCGCCGTCGCTGAAACCTTCAGCGATGGCATTGTCGATTGCGCCAGAAATCGCCTGACCGGAGAACTGGCTCACCATGGGCGTGGCCATGGCCTGGAGTGCGCGCAGCTTCAAACTGTCCGCGGGAATGTTCACCGATTGAACCAGTGGCGATGACGTGCCGCTCGTAAAGCCCGGACTGCCGCTGAAACTGGCCGTGATGGTGTGACTGCCCAGCGTAAGCGCCGCCGTCGTGAGCGTCGCCACGCCGCCGGTGAGCGCGACGGTGCCAAGCGTCGTTGCTCCGTCCATGAAAGTCACCGTACCGGGCGGCGTTCCGCCCGCGCTTGTGACGGTCGCGGTGAAGGTCACCGGCTGGCCGACATCGCTTGGATTCTTCGATGATGCCAGCGCCGTTGTCGTGCTGGAGAGACTGATGGTCTGGGAGAGGACCGGAGATGTCGAGCCGTTGTTGTTGGAATCGCCGCCATAGACCGCGGTGATCGAGCGCGCACCGGGCGTCAGGGCGCTTGTGGTCAGCGTTGCCTGACCCGTGCTCAATGTGCCCGATCCGATCAGCGTCGCGCCATCAAAGAACTGCACGGTGCCGGTAGGGTTCAGGCCGGTGACGTTCGCGGTGAAGGTCACCGGCAGGCCGAACGGGCTCGGATTGGCGGATGAACTGACGGAAGTGCCCGATGTCGCCTGTCCTACGGTGAACGGACCGGTGATCGTTGCATTGGTGTAGTTCGTGTCGCCGTTGTAGGTCAGGGCCGTGGTGAAGTTCGTGGCGGTCGCATAGGTGTGCGTGGTGCTGGCTGTGCCGCCACTGAGCGTGAGGACAGCTGGGGATGAGCCGTCGCCGAAATTGAGCGTCGCCGTTCCGGTCGGAGTTGGCACACCCGATACGCCGGAGACCGTGACCGAGAATGTCGAAGCCTGACCGGCAACACCGGGCGACGGCGATATGTTGAGACTTGGCGAACTGGCTGCCTTGTTGACGGTTTGCGTGAGGCTTCCGGAACTGGTGACATAGTTGGTGCTGTCCCCGCTGTAATTCGCGGTCACGCTCTTGCTGCCGGCGGTCGCATAGGTGTGGGTTGCGGTTGCGGTGCCTCCGCTTAGCGTCACCGTCGACGAGTTGCCGTCGCCGAAATTGATGGTCACGGTGCCGTTCGGAGTGCCGTTCGATGCGGTGCCTGTCACGGTGGTGGTGAAAGAGACCGATTGTCCCGCGACGCTCGGGTTTGGCGTCGCCTGAACTTCGGTGAGGCTGGCATTGGCCGGGCCCGGCGTGCAGGCGACCGTGATCCAGTTCGCACCGCCGCCTGAACCGCCATTGTAGATATAGGCGGTAATGGCGGACTCATTGCCCGCCGCGGTGAGCGTGAAGGTGGAGAAGTTCGTCGGATTGGTGCTCTCCGCGCGCCGTTGGCTGCCGTCCGTGAACACCAGATAGACGTAGTTCAGCGTGCCGTCATTGGTGCGGGCTGTCGTGGTCAGCACGTCGCCGGGGCTGAACCGCTTGCCGGTGATGGTCTTCCAGGCCATCGGTGTCGAGGTGGACGCGGATAAGTCGAGTTCGCCGTTGTTGACCGCGTCACAGCCTGCGGACGCCCATGCGCCTGAGGCCGCCGATACGGCCAGAATGCCGCCAGCCAACAGGGCGAATGCGGCGCGCTTGATCGCCGCGATCCTCTCAACGCACCCCATGCCCCACCCACTACTCGATGCTCCGTCGCCGACCGGGCGACTGAGACCTCAGCGTGGAACGTGTGGCAGATCGATTTGGGGTCGTCTTCTCACTGAGCGCAGACGCCATATTCTGGCGGATGAATGTCGAATCTTTTCAGCGCTGTGGCACGGCAGTCACATGCCCGGCCAAGTGAAATTTTTACGTGATGGCAAAGGGACGCTGAAATACGAGAGCAGTAATTCTTACGTCATGAAAATCGACGCGAAGCCCCGCCTGTGTGCGGGGCTTTGTAGGCTCCATGTGGCAGATCGGCGCGCGCCCGTCTTCTCATTGCGCGCAGACGCACAACTCAGATGCGGGAAGGTAAACGCGGCACTTCGCGCCGCCGATGCGCTCAGAACGTCTGGCTGATGCCGAGGCGCGAGACGTAAGTGACCACCTGACCGGGCGTGAGCGACGCGGTGACTGACGCCGTGACCGCGCCGTTCGTCCATGCGGGCAGGCGCACGCCGCCGCCGACCTCAGCCCAGTCCCTTGCCGACGACAGACCGGGCGAGGTGAAGGCGAACTGCGCATCGACCAGCGTGCCGGTGATGTTCGCGCCCTTGCCGCTGTCGAGGCGGTGGCCCCAGGCCGCTGTGCCCCACACCCAGCTATTCGGTGCGAAGGTGTAGCGCACGTCACCGCCGACGCGCGAGACCTGCGAGGTCGAAATGAAATCATCGAAATTCGAGGCGAACACGCCATTGGTTTCGCCGTAACCTCCGAAGCGCGTTTCTGCGAATGTGTAGGAGGCGAACGGCGTCACCGTGACCTGCGGCAGAACCGCGAAGCCCCAGCCGATGCGCGCGGTAGCGCCATAGCCGTTGCCCGACGCCGATCCGGTCGACGATGTCGGTGTGACGCCGTTGAGATAACCGCGTGTGATGTCACCCGTCAGTGCGATCAGGCTGCCGCCGAGCAGCCATTGCAGGCCCGTGTTCGGTGTGCGTGCGATGAATGCGCCCACCGCGCCGCCGAACATCTTCGCGTTGCCGTTATTGACCATGTCGGTCTTCACATAGTTCGCCGATGCCGAGAAGCCGGCGACAAGACCGAACGGCAGATCGGCGGTGAGGCCGAGCGTGCCCGATGCAATCGGGTCGCTGTCGTAAGCGCCATAGCCGAACACGGAGTAGGGCGTGCTGCGGCTGCCCTGAGTCTGATACGCCTGTGTGGCGTATTCCTGCATCGTGCCGAGCGTGCCACCGATCGCGGCATTGGCGGTCTGTCCGACGGCGGACTGGCCTGCATAAGAACTGGCCATCTGGTCGTAGGTCGTCAGACCCTGACAGATCACGGACTGGCAGCGCGCGATGTAGTAACCCTGCAAGACCCTGTTTTGATCGGTGAGATCGCCGATGGTGATCTTGCCATCGGCAGACATGGCTTTCGCTGCACCGAGAACCATGCCGGGGCCCGGACTTATGCCCCTCGCGGCCAGCAGATCGGACAGCTTTTGCATGCCAGTGGCCTGCGTCCAGCGAAATGCAAACATAGGACCAGTATTAAGGGGGGCGTCGTTACTGATGCCTGCGACAATGGCGCCGTCGGCACTGACAGCCGAGGCAGAGGACCAAACGCCACCGGGCAAAGTGCCGAGATCCTGCATGCCGGTGGCCTGTGTCCAGCGAAAGGCGTGATAATTGCCTGCGCTATCCGCGACGGCATTTCCGACGATCACAGAGCCATTGGCGCTGGCGGCGTTGGCAAAACTGTTTTGTCCGGGCGCCGTTGGCAGAGAACCGAGGCCAACCATGCCGGTCGCCGCGGTCCAGTACATCGCCTGGTATGAAAAGCCACCCGAGGGGGGATCACCCACGTAGCCGACGATTGTGGTCCCATCCGCGGAGATGGCACTTGCATTGCTCGATCTATAACCCGACAGGAAACCGAGGCCCGTCGTGCCCGTGACCTGCGTCCAGCGAAAGGCCTGTCGAATTCCGAGGTCACTCACCGCAAATCCCGCGACGACATTCGTGTCGGCGCTCATGGCGGTGGCGAAGCTTTCGTTATAGTTCTGAAGCGAGCCGCCGGGTCCGAACGCGGTGCCGGTATGAAGATCGGTAAAAACGCCGTCTGCATAACGGATCGCGTGGCCGGTGACATTGTTCGGCCCCTGAAATTGCCCATAACCGACCCAGACCGTTCCGGTGTCGTTGATGGCCGAGATGCTGGTCTGGAGAGTCGGGTCGGCGAACGCTGGCACCAGGCTGTAGGTGCCGTTGCTGTAAATCCAACTGCGATAATTCCCGGCACCGCCATCGGTAACGCCAAAAAGGAAGCGCCCGTTACGGCTCATACCCCAGAGCTCGAAAAAGCTGCCAAGCCCGGTGCCAGTGAGGACCTCGATCCCGTCTCGCGCCGATGCGACGGACGGGAGGGCGAGCGCGGCCATCGCCGCGCTCGCAAACAAAGCGGCGCGCCATCGTGTGCGTGTTAAAAGTCCAGCCCCGGCCATTGACGGCTCCCCAACCCGGTAATGGCCCTACCAAATCGGGAGAAAGCCGTCTTCTCATTGCGCGCAAACGCGCTGTCCGGATGCTGAAAAGTAGAGTCTTTTCAGGGTTGTGTCGCGGGGGCCGCTAGGATTCACGCGTTGAGAGAATTCATCCGGACATCGCCTGGCGTCATGCCGTAGGCGCTGCGGAAAACGCGGTAGAATGTCGCGATGCTGTCGAAGCCGCAGGCATAGGCGATCTCGGCGACCGAACGCGCCGGCATGGTTTGAAGCTGCCGTCGCGCTTCCTCCAGACGCATCGCCGTCAGCGTGCGTGCGAACGACAGGCCGGTGGGCTCGAACAGCACATGGACCTGCCGAAGTGAAATAGCGATCTCTGCCGCGACCGTTGCTGGCGACAAATCCGGGCGATGGAGATTGCGCTTCATGATTGCGCGCGCCGCGTGGAGATATCCCGCGCGCAGCGCCGCGCGGCTTTCCGGCAATCCTGTCGCAAGGCGTCCGCGCGCCAGCAGGGCCAGCCGCGCGATGTGCTGAACGTCGTCTTCAGGAGAGGCGGCGGGTTCATGCGGGTCTGACAGCGCGGCGAACATCGCCGCGATCAGGCGCGTGAATTTCGTATTGCCATCGAGTGTGCCGGGAGCGAGATCGTGCGCGCGTGCGCCCAGCAGGATATCGCTGCTCAGCGGAATCTTCAGCGTGCGGAAGTGAAAGCCGTCGGAACGTTCCGGTGTCCCCATGAACGGCTGCTCGGAGTGGCTGACGGTGAAGTCGCCTTCGCGAATGCGATGAACCTGGCCGCGCCCGATATCCACATAGCCCGGCCCGCGGATCTGATATCCGATGCTCAGGCTGTTGCTTGCCACGCGTGCGATGTCGGCGGGTGTGCGGCCGACGCGGTAGGACGATGCGGTCATCTCGGCGACAACGGCATTGCCGATCGTGACGGCGGAAAAGCGGCCGTGGAAATTGGCGCGGCGCTCACGCTCCAGTTCGATGGTGACCCCGAACAGGCTTTTGCCGCGCACCTCGCACCAATGGTCGAAGCGGTCCTGCGGACGCAGGTCGTCGGTGGAGAAGCTGATCATGCGTGCCGTGCGTGGGAGGCTGGAACCGGTTCAGAATGGCAAGACGGCAAGGAATTGTCCAATGACAACGGCGGCCGGGCGGTGCGACAGGCTATTGGCGATCCGTGGCGGCCTTGATGTCGCGGGGCGTTATGCCATAGGCCGCCCGGAATACGCGGTAGAAGGTCGACAGGCTGTCGAAGCCGCAGGCAAGAGCGACGTCTGTTACTGCAAGCGCCGGCGCCGATCGCAGCAGCCGGCAGGCCTCCGCGAGCCGCATCGCCATCAAGGTGCGCGAGAAGCTGGTGCCCGTCGGCTCGAACAGGATGTGCAATTGCCGCACCGAAATCCCGAGCGTGCCGGCCACGTAGTCCGGTGACAGCTTCGGGTGGTGCTTGTCGCGCGCGAGGATGTTGCGGGCCGCCTGCAGAAATCCGAACCGCAGCGCGGCGCGGCTGTCCGGCGATCCCGCCAGGACGGAGCCGCGCGCCAGCAGCGCCAGTTGCGCGAGATGACCGACGGCAAGATTGCAATCGGCTTCGGGATTTTGAGTGCTGTCCGCCACCAGCGCCGCGAACGACGCCGAGATCAGCAATGTCAGGCGCGGGTCGTCACGCAGGAGCGCGGGCGCCAGATTGAGCGACGGGAATGCAGGCGCCGCGCGCCCGGCCAGCGGGATTTTCAGAATGCGCAGATCGAAGCCATGGGCCGTGATCGGCCGGGTCAGGTAAGGCAGATCCGAATGACTGATGGCGAACTCGCCGGCCCGCACCACGAACTCGCCGCCGGCGTGGCTGTTGAACCAGCTTGAGCCGCCGGTCTGCTGATAAATGCAAAGACTGTCGCTCGAGGCGCGGGAAATATCGCTGGCGGTGCGCGACACCTTGTAGGGCGACGCCTGCATCTGGCTCAGGATCGCGCCGCCGGCGGGTCTGGCCGAGAACTGCCCCCGGAAGTGCTGGCGTTCTTCCTGCTTCAGCGAGATCGTCACGCCAAACAGGTTGCGGGCGCGCACTTCGCACCAGTAATCGAACCGCTCATGTGGACGAAGGTCGTCGGTCGAGAAGGTGAGCATGACGGATGTTTGCCCCGTTAGCCTCGAACTT
The DNA here is from genome assembly GCF_014203115.1 of Afipia massiliensis. Classification (GTDB taxonomy): domain Bacteria; phylum Pseudomonadota; class Alphaproteobacteria; order Rhizobiales; family Xanthobacteraceae; genus Afipia; species Afipia massiliensis. The sequence goes on from NZ_JACHIJ010000006.1 coordinate 270,142, forward strand.
GGCCCGAGCTTTAGAGGCAGACGGTTGCCACGGCAACATCAATCGCTGTGCAGGTTGGCCTAGGTGAGCAACAGCCAGGGCTGAAACCGCTCGATGATGTCGGGGGTCAGCGGCGTCGGCTTGCGGGTCTTGGCATCGACCAGGACGGTAACGGCTTCGGCGGAGGCCGTGCAGACGTCGCCGGCAAACACCACCTGCTGGAATGTCGTTGAGGTGCGGCCGAGCTTCGAGACGCCGATGCCGAGTTCAAAGCTTCCCGGCCAGTGCATCTCGGCGCGGAAGTCGATCGCCAGATGCACCAGCATCCAGCTCAGGCCCTTCGGCATCAGGCCGCGGTCGCCGCTGCGCAACAGCGTCACGCGCGCTGTCTCGAAATAGGTCGCGTACACCCCGTTATTGACGTGCTTGTTCGGATCGAGGTCGCCGTAGCGGACGTTGTCAGCCAGACGGAAGGGATAGTTTTCAAGCTTGAATTGCGGTTTCGGGCGGATCGGTGCGTTCACGTCTTCAGTCTCCGGTTTGAAGCCTGCATAGCGGGAAATGTCGCCGCCTCACAAGGTGCCGGGATAGCAGGCAGGCCCGAATATGGCTTCCCCCAAACGGCTGTCTTGGCTAGACAATGCCCCTAAAAGCGGCACCTTCCGCTCCCGCACCCCGATCTCCCTCCGTCACCAGACCGGAACGAGCATGACCGACACGATCAAAACTGATGTCCTGATTATCGGCGCAGGCCCCTGCGGACTGTTCGCCGTGTTCGAACTGGGCCTGCTCGACATGAAGGTGCATCTGGTCGACATTCTCGACAAGCTGGGCGGTCAGTGCGCGGAGCTTTATCCGGAAAAGCCGATCTACGACATTCCGGCGATTCCGATGGTGACCGGGCAGGGCCTCACCGACGCGCTGATGGAGCAGATCAAGCCATTCAATCCGACCTTCCATCTCAACGAAATGGTCGAGACCATCGAGAAGATCGGCGACCCGCTGTTTCGGGTGAAGACCGACGCCGGGCAGGTGTTTGAGACCAAGGTCGTGGTGATCTCGGCAGGCGGCGGCTCGTTCCAGCCGAAGCGTCCGCCGGTGCCGGGCATCGAGGCCTATGAAGGCACCTCGGTGTTTTATGCCGTGCGCAAGATGGAGCAGTTCCGCGGCAAGGATCTGCTGATCGTCGGCGGCGGCGACAGCGCGCTCGACTGGGTGCTCAACCTTCAGCCGATCGCCCGGCGCGTCACGCTGCTGCATCGCCGTGACGATTTCCGCGCAGCGCCGCACAGCGTCGATCAGATGCGCAAGCTCGTTGCGTCCGGAAAGATGGATCTGAAAATTGGGCAGGTTACTTCGCTTGAAGGCGCCAACGGCATGTTGTCCGGTGCGACGGTGAAGGGCAACGACAACGAAATCTCGAACGTCGAGTGCGATACCATTCTGCCGTTCTTCGGACTGACGATGAAGCTCGGCCCGGTGGCGAACTGGGGCGTCAAGCTCGAGAACAATCTGGTGCCGGTCGATACCGAAGCGTTCGAGACCAACGTGCCCGGCATCTTCGCCATCGGCGACATCAATACCTATCCCGGCAAGCTCAAGCTCATTCTGTCCGGCTTCCATGAAGGCGCGCTGATGGCGCAGAAGGCGAGCCGCTACGTCTTCCCGGACAAGCGCGTCGTGTTCCAGTACACCACGTCGTCATCGAGCCTGCAGAAGAAGCTCGGGGTGAGCTGAGCGGATAGGCCGACGTTAGCTGCGTTGTTTCAATACTCACTGCCGTCATCACCGGGCTTGTCCCGGTGATCCACGTCTTCGCTTTGTCGATTGCAGAAGAAAGTCGTGGATGGCCGGGTCATAGGCGAGCGAAGCGACGCCGTCCTGCAGACGGCTATGCCTGGCCATGACGCTCTGATGCTATCGCTGCAGCGGTACGGTCGGCGCAATCGGCTCGCTGGTCACCGGATTTTCGGCAAGGCCGAGCCCGAGCACCGACATGGCGGCGGGGAGCGCCGCATCCGCCATTGCGGCGTGGCCTTCGGCGGTCGGATGGATCGCGCCGCCGTACACCGCGGACAACACACCCCACGTCGCATCGTGAATGTCGCCCGGCTGGTTGGTCGGAGCCTTTTGTGCCTGCGGATAGGTCATCGCCGTGAAGTAGCTGTCGTTGGCGTCGCGGACCCAGCGTGCGCGCGGCGCGTAGGCGCGGAAGTCGCTGGCGGCGGCGCCGCAGACCAGCGGATTGTTCGCGGCGTTGACGATGTCATTGGAAAAGCTCTCGCCATTGGCTGAGAAACATTCCCGGTCGAACGGCGGATCGGTTTCCGCGCGCGCACAGAAGCCATGGTTGGCGAAGGCCTCCTGATGCTGATCGACGAAGGTCATGCGGTCGCGGGTGCGGTCGCCGCACAGCACGCCGCCGCTGCACTGAGCGAGCCGCTTGATCTGCGGCAGGAATTCGCTCTGCACGAAATTCGTCACGTCGGCGAGGCGCTGCGGATCGGCATTGAACGACGGATGAATGTCGAAGCCGGCGCGGCCGCCAGGGCAAGGCGCGCCGTTCACGAGCGACGGGTTTGCGTAAGACGTGTAGATGACGCGCGCGAGATCGCCGCCGACGAGTGGCTTCAACGCCTGACGCAGCTTGCTGAAGTCCTGCGGCAGTTCTCGTTGCAAGGTGGAGCGCGCTTGATCGACCGAACTGAGCACGCCGGTGCGCCGTGACAGCGCGCGCTCGGTTTGCCGCTCGACGATGACGTCAGCGACCAGTCCCGAAAAGTCGATATCGTTGGCGCCGATGGACAACAGGATGAGATCGAGCCCACGGTCCGGCTGCCGCCGCGTGGCCGCAGTCAACGCCTCGCGCAATTCCGAGATCTGCGCGTTCACCGTGCCCTGACAGGTCAGACCATTCTTGCCGACCACGCATTCGCGGGCGCGCTGCGATCCGAACATGCCTTCGTCGATGGTGGCGCCGGTGCAGGCCAGCGGCAGATAGGTCACCGCGATTTGCGGGTTCTGCGCCGCCAGCGCAATCGCCATGCGGGTCTGGTAGCTGTAGAGCGAACGGTGACACGCCGGGTTGAACCACTGCGCGCCGGCGCGCTGCCAGTTCTGCAGGCTCATGCCGTCGGACGTATCGCAGGCGCGCGCGCCCTTGAAGCCGGCGCGGCCGGGGCGGAAGTACATTCCGGCGGGGCCGCCGAGGTAGGAGCGGAAGCAGAATCCTTCATCGGAGAGCGTCACCGGCCGGTCGGGATTGCCTTCGCCCGATGCGATGGAGTCGCCGAGGCCTGCGATGAAAATATCGCGCACCGCGATCTGCGTCGTGACGCGTTGCGGCGCATCCGATCCGCTCGAGACATCGACGGTGACGGGGGTGGCGCGGCCGTAACGGACACGCAGGTTGATCGGTTCGGCGCAATCGAGCGTCGATTGCCGCGGCGGATCGCCATCCTCGAAGGTCCATGCGCAGACCGCACCCACCGGCACCTCGCCGGCGAGGCGCACGGTGACCGGATGATCGACCGGCGTGAGATAGCTTTCCTTCACGCCGTCGCGGGTGCAGGGCTCGCTGACGCGACCCGCTGCGTCGATGCACAGCCGTCCGAGCGTGTTGCGCGCCCAGCCCCGGCCGTCGCTCTGGGTCGCCAGCGCCTGTTCGGCGGCAAGGATGTTGCGGCCGCTGAGCGAGTCGACCTGAAGCTTAAAGTCGCGCTCCTCGCGAAACAGCCGGAAGCGGTTACGGACTTCCCAGGAAATCTGCATCGTCGTGCTGAGTTGCACGGCGGGTGGCTGTGCGATTGGCGGCTGTGCAAGCGGCGGCTGGGCGACGGATGGGGCAGCGGCGGGAGGCGTTTGCGCCATCGCAGGGCTTGCCATTGCGCCCCCGAGCACGGCGACGAAAAGCGCCCCGATAAAGGGCCTTGCCCTCGGCGACGGACGGGTGACGCGCAACTTGATCATGCAGGTTTGAAGCCGACGGATGAGGCCAAAATGTGGGGCAGAGCGCGATCAGCAAAAGTGGAGACCGGTTTTGCGTCCGATCGCGCGCTCACTTTTGAAGGGCGCATGATCTTATCGCCAAGCCGCTACACACTTTGACGGATCATGCGCCAAAACTTAGGTCAGGCCTCGAAACCCCACAAGCCACATCTTTGTGCGCGGAATTATTCCGCGGCCTGCTTGGTGTTCACCGGCTGCGAGGGCGGCGTCTTGGCGACCGCCGGCTGCAGTTTCCGGCTCTGTTGCCACGGCAGGATGACGCTCAGCCACAACTCCCGGATGCCCAGGATCGTGATCGACGTGGCGAACGGGATCAGGAAGTACAGAATGCGGAACACCAGCAGGGCCGCGAGCAGTTCCTCCTTGCCGAGCATCGGCAGGCCGATCAGCATCGCCGCGTCGAACACGCCGAGACTGCCCGGCGCGTGGCTGGCGAAGCCGAGCAGCGTGGCGAGAATGAAGACGACGGAGAGCGTCACGAAGTCGAGATTCGGGCTGGACGGCGCCAGCAGGTACATCGCCAGCGCGCAGAAGGCGAGATCGACGACGCCGATCAGGATCTGCAGCACGGTGAGTGGCGCGGACGGCAGATGGACCTTCCAGCCGTCCTTGCCGAGTTTGCGGCGGCCATGCCCGGTCGCGATCCATGTGAGATACGCGGCGATGCCGACGAGCAACCCGGCGCCGATCAACTGGTTGACGCTCTCGGGCAGCAGATCGACCGCCGATGCGGCGGCCGGATGCCAGATCATTCCGATGCCGAGCACGAAGGTGTTGCCGAGCCAGAATGTCAGGCCGGAGATGAAACAGATTTTGGCGACGTCGATCGCGCTCAGGCCCCAGTCGGAATAGATCCGAAACCGGATCGCGCCGCCGGTGAAGACCGTGGCGCCGATGTTGTGGCCGATGGTGTAGCTGGTAAAGCTGGACAGCGCGGCGATGCGATAGGGGACGTGCATCTTGCCGATCGTGCGCAGTGCGAACAGATCGTAGAACGTCAGGGTGAAAAACGCGCACAGCACGCACAGCGCGGCCAGCGCAATCTGGCCATGCGACTTTTCGGCGAGCGCCGTCAAAACCATCGCGGTGTCCACACCCTTGAGGGTGCGGAACAGATGCATGATCGCAATGGAAACAATCGCGACGCTGGCGACGATCCCGAGCCGTTTCCAGCCAACTCGTTCCCTGAAAACACGCCCAAGCGCGCTCAACAATTGTTGCATTCGTCCTCCCGGCAGGGCGCGAAACCTATAGAAGCCGATTGAGGCGACAGTGAGCAAGCGGCTGCGGCGGTACTCATACGCGAAATCCCGCGCTTGGAAAATAGGGCGGTTGTGCAGCGCGAATAGCGGTTAACGCTGGGAAATCGGGGCCGATGGCCGTCATCTGCGCTTCATATTGGGCCGGCTCTGCGGTGATCCGGTCAACCCCATGTGGGGAATGAACACGGTGTTTGAAAGGCCGGCGGTCGTTTCGTTCGATCGGCCATTGTCGATTCTTCGCATCGGATTTTCAGGAACATCGGCCAAGGCGCGCCGTTAGACAGCCATCACGCTCAAGCGCATTGGCGGGCCATCGCGATGGAATGGCGGCGTCATCGCGCTCCCGAAATTCTCACAGAGGACACGGCGATGGGACTGTTTACGAAAGACATCAAGACCATGGACGATCTGTTCGTGCATCAGCTTCAGGACGTCTATTACGCCGAGAAGCAACTGGTGAAGGCGATTCCGAAACTCGCTGAAAAAGCCAATGACAATCAGCTCAAGCAGGGTTTTCTCAGTCATCTCGAGCAGACCAAGACTCACGTCACCCGGCTCGAGCAGGTGTTCCAGATGCACGGCGTCGAACCGAAGGCTGTGACGTGTCCGGCGATCGACGGCATCATCAAAGAGGCCGACGAGGTCGCCGGTGAAGTCGAGGACAAGCAAGTGCTCGATGCCGCGCTGATCAACGCGGCGCAGGCCGCCGAACACTACGAGATCACGCGCTACGGCACGCTGGTGACCTGGGCGAAGCGGCTCGGCCGCGACGACTGCGCGGCGGTGCTGCAGAAGACTCTCGACGAGGAAAAGGAGACCGACCGGAAGCTGACGCAACTGGCCGAAAGCGGCATCAATCTCAAGGCTGCCAGCTAGGGCGCCCGCTTGCCGTGGTCCGTCAAGGATTGTGAGGCAAAACGCCGCGCCGGTGCAAACCGCGCGGCGTTTGCACAAGCGACATCAGTTTCGGTGCATCAGTTTCGGCGTAGAGCGAACTGCGCGCCGCAAAGCGACATCACCGCACCAAGACCCAGCGCGGCAAGACCCGCCAGGGCGCCGGACAGGGACGGGATCGGGCTCGGTGCAGCCGCCGCCTGACCGGCGGCCGCCAGCATGATAACGCCGACGGCAATCAGGAATTGACGCAGGCGCAGCGAGATCCGGCCGGAGACCGCGCTGTTCATCAGCGATGCCGAAATGAAGCCCGCGAGAAACGCCACCGTGCCGATCAGCCACCATGCGAGCGCCGCCCGCGCAGGGATCAATTCCGGGACGTTGCTCCGCCACAGATCGCCGAGATTGAGATTGAAGCGCTGGATGATGATGTGGATGCCGAGCGCCAGCAGCACGCCGAACAGGACCGATCCGGCGAGAACGATATGGCGGGAGAAATAGACGGGCTTGGTGGCCATCAGGTGTTTCGTCCGGGCGCGGCGGGCTGCTATGACTTGTAGAATGACGGCTAGCTGCTGCGCAAGCGGGGCCGGATCGCGGTCGTCCGCGGCGCCATTGAAGGATTTTCATGCTCTCGCAGATGTTCAACGCCGGGCGTGCCGGCCCCGAGACAGCCAGTGACGGCACGCAATACATCTTCAAGCCGTCGCTGGTGGGCGGAGCGGCGCAGTTCGATCTCACCGACGACGGATTGTCGTGGCAGGTGAGGGGAAAGCAGGGCGTGTGGCCGCTGGAGAAGATCGCGGCCATCCGTCTGTCGTATCGTCCGGTGTCGATGCAGTCGCGGCGGTTTCGCGCCGACATCGAGGACACGCGCGGCGAGCGCGTCACGATTTATTCGACAACTTGGCACACCGTCGCGCTGATGTCGCCGCAGGACAACGGCTACCGCGCGTTCATTGTCGAACTGCACCGCCGGCTTGCGGCGGCTGGAAGCAACGCGGTGCTCATTGTCGGCATCAATCCGACGATCTACCTGGGGGGACTGTTTGTGGTGGCGCTTGTCGGCGTCGCGATGCTGGGATTGCTGATCCGCGCATTGGTGACGGGTGAATTCGGGGGCGCACTGTTTCTGCTCGGATTCGCGGCGCTGTTCGGCTGGCAGATCGGCAACTTCATGCGCCGCAATCGGCCGCGCGGCTACACGTTCGAGGCGTTGCCCAAGGAAGTTTTGCCGTAACTGGAAGTGTTGCCGTAAGAGTATGCGTTCAGCTCGGCCGGGCATCGTTGGCCGGCCCGGCCAAACCTCAGCCGCCCGATGATGGGGATCACCTTCCGGCGGCGCGCGACCATAGCTGACGACGCTGTCGGAGAGAAGTCAGTCCGGGTCACGAAATCGCGCGTTAGTGCCGCACCACGAGCACCGAACATTTCGCATAGCGGACGACGTGTCCGGCATTTGAGCCGAGAAAATAACTCTGCATCGACGGGCGGTGCGACGTCATCACGATGAGGTCGGCGCCGATATCGGCGGCTTCTTCGAGCACCTCGTGATAGATGCCGCCCTGCCGCACGACCACCGAGATGCGCCGGCTTTCAATTCCGGATTCGCGTGCGACGATCCCCAGCGCTTCTTCCGACGACTGGCGTTGCTGCATGTCAAAATCGGGCGGGACATATTCCGCCAGCATCACCGGCGTCATCGGCATCACATTGACCAGCCGCACGGTGCCGCCGGAGGATTTCGATAATGAAGCCGCCGTCTCGATGGCCGGCTTCGCAAGATCGGTATCGGCAAGGTCGATGGGGACGAGGATGGACTGGAACATCGGTCTCTCCGCTCGATGGATCGCTTACGATGAAGTCGTTGGCGGCAAGATGCAAGGTTGGCAGGCAGAGCATCCGAGTTACGCCGGCTGATTTTCAGCTGGGCATGATCTGATCCGAAAACCGGTTCCCACTTTTCGGGATCATGCCCCGTCCGACCATTCTCTCAAAAGCTTGGGACTGGCGAAGCGTTCGAGCCGCCCGCTGCGGAAACCGACATCGCCCCAGTCGTCGGTCTTGAAATCGATCACGACGATGCCCGCGGTCGGCAGGTTGGCAGCCAGTGCGTGCCTCCCGGCCGCGTCCCCGCTGGCGACCAGCGCAAGCGCCAGTTCATGCAGGCCGGGATTGTGCGCGAGGATCATCAGGCATTGTGGGTCGGCCTTCGCCGCTCCGTGAACAGCTCTCAGCAGTTCGGACGGATCGGCCCCGTACAGTTCGGGCAAATGTTTGACCCGCACGGACGGCATCGTGGCGCGAAGCAGGTCCCATGTTTGCTGGGTACGCGTTGCGGTCGAGACCAGCACAAGGTCGGGGCGATAATCTTCAAGCGCGAGCCAGCGGCCGATCTCCACGCTGTCATTGCGGCCGCGCTCGTCGAGGCGGCGATCCTGATCCTTGCCGGAAGGGGCGTCCCGCTCGGTCTTGGCGTGGCGGAGCAGGATCAGGCGGCGCATGTCGCGATCTCATGTTCGGTCTGCGTGGCAAGCGTTGAAAACGTTGCCAGTTTTGAATTGGTGCACTAGGGCACGGCGCGGAATAGTGTACAAGCTTACGCAGAACCTGTGACGGGCGCGAGTGCCGTTACACCCAGAAAACAAACGCGTCACGGCCTGCGCTTTTCGGAACAATCGGCATGGAAGAATCTTCTGCAAATCCCCCGGCTGACGTGTCCAGCCGTCAGGGGCTGACGTTCGATCTCGATGTCGATATCTGCGTCATCGGAGGAGGGCTGGCCGGCCTGACCATGGCGCTTGAATCGGTCCGCAAGGGCGCGAGCGTGGCGGTACTCGAAGGCCGCAGCATCGGCTGGAACGCGTCCGGCCACAATCTCGGCACCGTCATGCCCGGATACGGCGTCGCGGCTTCCGACCTGATCGAGCGTGTCGGCTTCGAGGATGCGCGTCATCTGTGGACGCTTGCGCAAGAGGGCGCGGATTATGTCCGCGCCACCGCGGCCCGCATGCAGGGCATTGCGCTGACGGACGGCGCGCTCGAAGTTTCGAGAATAGATGCCGGCGACGAACTCATCAGCCGATTGCAGACGCTCGGCGAGGATTTCGGCACAGAGGTCGAAGGCTGGCAGACCGATCGTGTGCGCGAAGTGCTGAAGACGGATCGCTACTTCCATGCGATTCATTTTCCGAAGGCGTTCCAGATCGACGCGCGGTCCTATGTTCATGGTCTCGCGGCGCTCGCCGAAACCGAAGGCGTGCGGATCTTCGAGGATACGCCGGTGGTCGGCATCGATCCGGCCGGTATCCGCAAGCGCGTGTTTACGCCATCGGCAAAACTGCGCTGCTCTCATGTCGTGCTTGCGGGCAATGCACATCTCGGCGCGCCCAGCCAGCGTCTCACCGCAACGCTGCTGCCGACCTGGCGTTATGCCGCGTTGACGGAGCCGCTCGGCGAACGACTTGCCGGCGCGGTGGCTTTTCAGGGATCGGTGAGCGACACCCACGGCATCGATCATTTTCGCATCGTCGATGGCGACAGGCTGCTGTGGTCCAGTCCCGAGACGACATGGCAGGGCGATCCGCGGCGTTATGCCAAACGCATCGAGAGCCGTATCGCCGCGATTTTCCCGAGGCTCGGGCCGGTCAAGATCGCAGACACCTGGGGCGGGATGTTCGGTCAGACGGTGCATGGCATGCCGCAGATCGGCGAAGTTCAGCCGGGCCTCTGGATTCTCAGCGGCTTCGGCCGTCAGGGACTGAACACGACGGCGATGGGCGGTCAGCTTCTCGCGCGGAGCATTCTGTCGGGCGATGATCGCTGGCGGCTGTTTTCGCCATTCGAACTGGTGTGGGCCGGCGGATCGGCCGGGCGCATCGCGGGACAGGCGATCGATCTATGGACGCGCGGCCATTCCGCCGCAGCCGGTGCACTGTCGCGATTCCGCGAACGCGCCCGCAGCCGGGAACAGGCGCGGGAATATGCCACGGAGGCGCGGATCGCATCCGCCAAGGCGCAGGCCTCGGTTGCGCGGCAGCACGCGTCGGCGGCGATGCATGAAGATCGCCGCGGTTCGGGCGGCGCCTAGCGCGCGAACGAAATCGGGTGAATAACCCGCCGGCGGCGGGGTTATCGAAGCAGGCGCGTCTGCACGGGCGTTGCCGCCTCGCGGGAAAGTGAGCCTGCCGTGAGGGCGATGCTGTAACTTTCCGCGACATGGATCGTAGATCGTGATGGACAGCCTGTTTCCCGATTTGCACGGAGCTTTGACGATGATCGACCGCCGTATCCTGCTCGCATCCGCGATGAGTCTCGCTGCGTTCTCGGCATTCCGCTGGCTTGGCCTCGGCAACGCCAGCGCTGGCGAGAAATCCGCCGCAAAATTCGAAATCGAGAAGACTCCGGAGGAGTGGCGCAAGCAGTTGAGCGCGGCTCAGTATAATGTGCTGCGCGAAGCCGGAACCGAGCGCCCGTACTCGAGCCCGCTGAACAAGGAAAAGCGCAAGGGAACCTTCGCCTGCGCGGGTTGCGATCTGCCGCTGTTCGCGTCCGAGACGAAGTTTGAAAGCGGCACCGGCTGGCCAAGCTTCTATCAGGCGCTGCCGAACGCCATCGTCGAGAAGTCCGATCGCACCATGATGATGGTGCGGACCGAAACCCTGTGCCGACGCTGCGGCGGCCATCTCGGCCATGTGTTCGACGACGGCCCGAAGCCGACCGGACTGCGCTACTGCATGAACGGGCTGGCGCTGACGTTCAAACCTGCGGACGGCTCATCGACCTGATATCGCGCGGCAATTCTTGCCCGCTAGGCAATTGTGCCCCGGTCATCTGGCCGGGGCATTTCTTTTAAGTGGCTGATTTTGCTTGCTTAACACTGTTGGCACAGAGCTTGCGATCTCTTCTTCGAATGCGGCCGTGAACGTTGGGCACCGGTAGGCCGCCCGGATCGAAGTTGGAGATAATGTAATGGGTCTCTTTGGCGCTCTAAACACATCCGTCGCGGGTCTTCGTGCTCAATCCTACGCGCTGGAAAACATCTCCGGCAACATCGCGAACTCGCAGACGACCGCTTTCAAGCGCATCGATACGAGTTTTCTCGACCTCATTCCCGAGACCGGCAACAACAACCAGCTTGCCGGCAGCGTTGCGACCTCATCGCGCGCAACCAATACGGTGCAGGGTGACGTTCAGAAGGCTGCCGTTGCCACCTACATGGCGATCAGCGGCGACGGCTTCTTCGTGGTTCAGAAGCCGGGCAGCTTCACCGACAACAACCCGATCTTCAACGGCGTCGACAACTACACGCGCCGCGGCGACTTCACCCTCGACAAGAACGGTTATCTCGTCAACGGCGCCGGTTACTATCTCGAAGGCCTCCCGATCGATCCGACGACAGGCAACGTCACCGGCAGCAACCCGCAGGTTCTGAAATTCGGCGGTGACTTCCTGCCTGCCCAGCCGACCACCACGGTAACCTACCGCGCCAACCTGGCTGCATATCCGCTGACCACCAAGCACGATAAGTCCGTTCCGGGTTCGGAACTGATCAACGTCGGCGATTTCACCACTAATCCGAGCACGGTCGGTACGCCGCCGCTGCCTTACCTCGATAACGCGGCCAGCGGCACGCCGGTCAACAGCGCGCTGACCACACCGACCAGGATCAACGGTTCGACCGCGCTGTCGGGCGCGGCGAACACCAACTCGCTGGCGGCAGGTTTCGCAATCGGCGACACCATTACCGTCAACGGCAACACCATCACCTTTACCGCCGCATCCACGGCGCTGCCCCCCGGCGTCAATGACGCAACAAACATCCCGATCGACAGCACGGTCGATCAACTGCTCGACAAGATCGACGGACTGAGCGGGAACGCGGCACTGAATTCGACGGTCACCGCCGGCGCGGTCTCGCTGCACACCGGCCTGACGAGCAACCTCACGGTCAGTTCAAGCAACGCGACCGCCTTCGCCGCTCTGGGCTTCTCGGGCCCTGTGGCCGTGAACCGCCTGGGTGGCGGTACGGCGGGCGCCGGAGTGGTCATCGGCTCCGACGCGGCGACATTCATTTCACAATCGATCGCGGGCGGCGCCACCACCGGCTACGACATTTCCGGCTCGCCGGTGAGCATCCAGTTCCGCTGGGCCAAGATGGACAGTTCGACGCTCGGACCGGGCCATACCGATAAATGGAACATGTTCTATCAGGTCAATCCGAATGCGACGGGCACCGCGACGGCCTGGCAGAATATCGGCACCGATTTCTCCTTCAGCGCGAACGGTCAACTCACGCCGGCGGTTGCTTCGGTCGTCCTCACCACACCGAACATCAACGGCATCACGCTCGGCGACGTCACCGTCAATTTCGGCGTCAGCGGCCTGACCTCATTCGCCGACGCGAACGGCAATGCACAGGTCAACGAAATTCGCCAGGACGGCTTCCCGGCGGGTTCGCTGCAGACGGTCGCGATCGGCGATAACGGCCGCGTGGTTGGCAGCTATTCGAACGGCCGCAACATCGACCTCGCGCAGATCACGCTGGCGACGTTCAACGGCGCGAACTTCCTCAAGCGCATCGACGGCGGCGCGTTTGAGGTGACTGACCAGTCCGGCGCCGCGATCTTCGGAAAGAGCGGTTCGATCACCGGCTCGGCGCTCGAAGGCTCGAACAGCGACATCGCCGACGAGTTCACCAAGCTGATCGTGACGCAGCAGGCCTACTCTGCGAACACCAAGGTCATCACGACAGCAAACACCATGGCGCAGGATCTGCTGAACGTCCTGCGATAGTCGCGAGCGTACCGTCGCGTGATGCGACCTGAGATGGGCAGTATGTTATGGGTCTGAGCCAAGCTCTATCAACCGCGATGTCCGGCCTGCGGGCGAACCAGGCAGCAATGTCGCTGGTTTCGTCCAACGTCGCGAACGCCGAAACACCGGGTTACGTCCGCAAGACGACCAACCAGGTGCAGATGTCGACCGGCACCGGCGTCCAGACCATCGGCGTCAACCGGACACTCAACGAATATATCCAGGCCCAGCTGCGGACCGAAACGTCGGGCGCGTATTATGCGAGCACGCGCGCGAGCTTCCTGAATAATCTGCAAAGCATTTACGGCGATCCGGACTCCGCGTCGACGCTGGAAGGGAGCTTCAATGCATTGACCTCGGCGCTTCAGGCACTCTCGACCAGCCCCGATTCCCAATCGGCGCGGATCGGCGTGATGAACGCCGCGCAGTCGATGGCGCAGCAGTTGAATGCAACGTCGCAGGGTATCCAGGGATTGCGCAATAGCGCCGAGCTGGGGCTGACCAATGCCGTGTCGGTGGCCAATAACGCATTGAGCCAGATCGCCAGCATCAACAGACAGCTGCAGGGCAACCTCGGGCAGGATGCGTCGACCGCCGCGATGCTCGACCAGCGCGATCAGTACATCACGCAGCTATCGCAACTGATGGATGTGCGTGTCGTGCCGGGGAACGGCGATCAGGTTTCCGTCTACACGATGTCGGGCGTACAGCTCGTCGGCGGCTCAGACGCGGCGCAACTGTTGTTCAATGCACAAGGCACAGTGACGCCGAATACGCAATGGAATGCCGATCCGACCAAGAGCTCGCTCGGTTCGATTTCCATCAGCTATGCGAACGGCGGAAGCATCGATCTGATCTCGAGCGGTTCGATTCGCTCGGGGGCGATCGCAGCCTATCTCGAACTGCGCGACAAGTCGCTGGTGCAGGCGCAGGCCCAGGTCGATCAGCTCGCCGCGGCGATGGCCAGCGCGCTGTCCGACAGGACGACAAGCGGTACGGCGTATCCGCCGGCGTCACCCGCTCCACCGCCCGGCACACCGGCCGGCTTCGATCTCGACCTGTCAGGCCTTCAGTCCGGCAACGTCGTGAATCTGACCTATACAGATACGATCACCAACACCCAGCACAGCATTTCAATTATCCGCGTGGATGATCCGAGCGTGCTGCCGCTGAAGGACAATGCAACGATCAACCCGAACGACAAGGTGATCGGCGTCGATTTTTCCGGAGGCATGGCGTCGGTCCTGACGCAGCTCAACGCGGCGCTCGGAAGCACGGGCGTTCAATTTTCGAATCCGTCGGGATCGACGCTGCGCGTGCTCGACGACGGCGCGGGCGGCATGGCCGACATCAATGCGGCGTCGGTGACGACGACGGCGACCTCGCTGAATGGCGGCGGACCGGAACTGCCGTTGTTCACCGATGGCGGACATATCTATTCCGGTGCAATCACCGCGTCGGGTTCGCAGCAGACGGGTCTTGCCGGACGCATCACCGTCAATTCAGGATTGCTGGCCGATCCATCACGCCTGGTCGTCTACGGCCCGGCAACATCTGCCGGCGACACCACGCGTTCGAATTACATTCTGTCGCAACTGACATCGGGCAGCTTCAATTATTCGGCGTCGACCGGCATCGGATCGAACGCGTCGCCTTACAAGGGCACGCTTCTCGGCTTCACGCAGCAGTTCACGAGCTTGCAGGGGAATGCTGCGGCGTCGGCACAACTGCTCTCCGACGGTCAGGACGTCGTGCTGAACACGCTGCAAAAGAAAATGGATTCAGTGTCCGGTGTCGATATCGACGAGGAAATGGCCAACCTGCTGTCGTTGCAAAATGCCTACTCAGCAAATGCGCGGGTGATGTCCACCGTCAATTCGATGTTCCAGTCATTGATGCAGATACTGTGAGGGTCTCATGACTATCGAAGGCGTTAGCGGCCGGACATCTTATCTCGGCTCGTCGATCATCAACCTCAAGAGTCAGCTCGATACCCTGACGCAGCAGCTTGCGACCGGAAAGAAGTCGATCACCTATTCGGGTCTTGGCGTCGACGCGGGTGTGGCGACGGGTTTGCGCGCGCAGCTCGCCGGCATTGCCAGCAACAGTAACACCGGGACGTTGCTCAACACGCGCATCAATATCGCGAACCTGTCGCTGCAAGGCATTAGCAGCGCGAGCAGCCAGGTCAAGGCCGCCGCGGCCGGCGCCACACTGACGCTTGACAACGCCGGCAGAACCGCCGGTCAGAAAACGGCTATGGCGTCGTTCACGCAGGTGATCGCGCTGCTCAACACCGAAGTCGGCGGCCGCTATCTTTTCTCCGGCCGCGCCACCGACACGCCGGCAACGCAGCCCGCCGATGTCATCCTCAAGGGCAGCGGGACGCAGGCCGGATTGAATCAGCTGATCGACGAGCGCGGTCAGGCCGATGGCACCACGGGATTGGGCCGCCTCGTGATTACGTCGCCGTCGCCGACATCGGTGACAATCGGCGAAGACGTTGCGGGATCTCCGTTCGGCTTCAAGCTGAGCGCCATCACGTCGACGTTGACCGGCGGGACCGTCACCGGCCCTGCACCTCCGGCGGCGCCTCCCGGCGCGCCCTCGGAAATGTCCGTTGATCTCGGCGCGACCAATCCGGCCGATGGCGAGAAGGTCAGGTTTACGTTCGCTCTTCCCGACGGAACGTCGGAGACGGTCGAACTCACGGCCTCGACGGCGACCCCGACTCCTGCGGGCAGCTTTGCTATCGGCGCCAATTCGACGGCGACCGCGGCCAACCTCAATGCGGCACTCAACACGGCAGTCGGCACGCTGGCAAATACGTCACTGGTGGCCGCGTCGGCGATCACGGCATCGGACAATTTCTTCAGCTCGTCGCCGCCGTTGCGTGTCGGCGGTCCTCCGTTCAATACCGCGACGGCGCTCATGAACGGCACGCCGGCCAACACCGTTTCCTGGTACATCGGGGAAAGTGGCACCGATCCAGCACGCGGAACGGCGGTGGCGGGTGTCGATCAGTCGATCAGCGTGCAGTATGGCGCGCGCGCCAATGAACATGCGTTTGTCGCGGCGCTAAAGAATATCGCGGTCTATGCCGCGGTGACGACGAATGCGAGCAACCCGAACGCGAACGGACAATTGACTGCGCTGAACTCGCGCATCGTCGATAACCTTGCCGTGCATCCGGGAACACAGTCGATTCAGGATGTTCAGGCGGATTTCGCCGGTGCGCAGGCGGCAATCAAGGCGGCCAAGGATCGGCAGACCCAGACCGGCGCAGTCGCGCAGTCGATGCTGGATTCGATCCAGGGCATCAACGACAACGAAGTTGCCGCCAAAATTCTTGCCTTTCAGACCGCCCTGCAGGCGTCGTATCAGACGACCGCTTCGCTCTATCAAATGAGCCTGGTGAAGTTCCTGTAAGACCGGCGGGTATCTTCACGCCGCCGGGGCAATCGTCTCGCCATTATCCCCGAGAACGAAAACCAGTCCCGACAACGAAAAAGGCCTCCTTCTGGAGGCCTGTTCGCATGTGGGTCTGCGTGTGGTGTTAAGCGGCGGCGCTGCTGAGGCCGGCTTCGGTCGTTCCCGCACCCTGGCCGCGGGCCAGATCGAGGAGCCGCTTCTCGTAAGCGATCAGCTTCTTCGATTCCTTCAAGGCTCTATAGTAGTCGCCGCTTAAGATGCAGTTATTGATTTCCTCGACCATGCCGGCGGCGCTCGGCACGGCGCTCAGGAAATCGCGCATCACGTCGAAATACACCGCGTGGTGTTCCTGCGGATCGTGCGAGATGTACATGAGCTGGACCGCCAGATAGATCAGCTTGGCCGGTGTGTCGGCGGTGTCCGGTGTCAGGATATCTTTCTCTCGCAAGACGGGCAGCCTCTCTCCTTCGATCAGGAATTTTGCACGCTGATCGGTATTTGTGATGACGCACGAGCCGACAATGATCTTCTCGTGCGGCTTGAGTTCGACCTTCAAAGCCATGGCGGTTCTCCCGTGCGCGCCGGTTTCAACTGGGTCCGGCAAGTGCGGCGATCCTTTCGCGTTATGGTTAACGCGAGGTAAACGCCGAGCCGACCAGACGGAGATGGGTTTAAAAAATACCCTTGTCGGATCAAGGTATTTGCGAATTACCGCGGTGCCCGCACCGCGGTCTAATGCCGACACTTGGACCGGACCGGTTCATATCTTTTTAGACTGTTGCTCCCAATGTGCACCGGTCCGCTGATCGAAATCGGCGACACGCTTGTACACGTTGCGTAACACCAGAAAGGTAGTTCCATGTCCGGTATCGTTCTCTCGTCCTCGGTTCGTCAGAACCTGCTCTCGCTCCAGTCGACCGCCGACCTCCTGTCGACCACCCAGACCCGCCTTGCCACCGGCAAGAAGGTCAACACCGCTCTCGACAATCCGACCAACTTCTTCACTGCCGCCGGCCTCGATGCCCGCGCCAGCGACATCAACAACCTCCTCGACGGCATCGGCAACGGCGTGCAGGTCATTCAGGCCGCCAACACCGGCATCACCTCGCTGCAGAAGCTGGTCGATACCGCGAAGTCGATCGCCAACCAGGCGCTGCAGACCCCCGTCGGTTACACCAAGTCGTCCGTGACGTCGCTTGCGACCACCGGCGCGACCGCTTCCAACCTGCTCGGCAATCCCGATACGGCCGCGACACGGTCTGGCACCGTCGTTGCGACCCTCGCGACCGGTGCGGACCTGAGCGCTGCGGCTGGCGGCGGCTTTGCCAACGGTGATACGCTTATCGTCAACGGAAAGACGATTACGTTCGCCACGGGTGGCGTTGGTGCAGCCGCATCGACGACCGACGCAACAACTGGAAACGTCACCATCAACCTGGCCAATGGTGCCGGTCCGGCCAACACAACGACGGCGACGCTGAAGTCCGCTATCGAAGGCATCGTCGGCGCCGGCAGCACGTTCGCCATCGCTGCGAACGTTGCTACGATTACCGCCGGTAACACGACCGACAGCATCGTCCTTGGCGGCAGCGCGCTGAGCAAGCTCGGCCTCACCGCCGGCACGACGGCGCCGACCTCGACGGTGACGGGCAAGACGCTGACCATCGGTGCAACCGGCGGCGGCACTGCGACCAACATCACCTTTGGTACGGGTGCTGGTCAGGTTTCGACCCTGAACGAACTCAATGCAGCTCTGTCGGCGAACAACCTGCAGGCGTCGATTGACACCACTGGCAAGATCAGCATCACCACCTCCAACGATGCCGCGTCAGCGAATATCGGAACCATCGGCGGCACGGCGGCGGCGTTTGCCGGTGCGACAGCCGCTGCGGCGGTTGCTGATCCGAACTCGCAGGCAACCCGCGCCAGCCTGGTGAACCAGTACAACAACGTCATCGATCAGATCCGCACGACGGCTCAGGATGCGTCCTTCAACGGCGTCAACCTGCTGAACGGCGACCAGCTCAAGCTGGTGTTCAACGAAACCGGCAAGTCGACGCTGAACATCACCGGCGTCAACTTCAACCCGGCGGGCCTCGGTCTTGGTTCGCTGTCCGTTGGCACCGACCTCGTCGACAACGCGGCGACCAACAAGATTCTGGCATCTCTGAACACCGCCAGCACCACGTTGCGTTCGCAGGCGTCGGCTTTGGGTTCGAACCTGTCGATCGTGCAGACCCGTCAGGACTTCTCGAAGAGCCTGATCAACGTGCTGCAGACCGGTTCGTCCAACCTGACGCTGGCCGACACCAACGAGGAAGCGGCGAACAGCCAGGCGCTGTCGACCCGCCAGTCGATCGCCGTGTCCGCGCTGTCGCTGGCCAACCAGTCGCAGCAGAGCGTTCTTCAGCTGCTCCGCTGATCTGGACTATACCGAACAAAAATCAGGCGGCGGGGAAAACCCCGCCGCTTTTTTTGTTGTCCGTTGTGCCGCCGGCCGGGCAGGGCGGTTACATCATTAAGGCTTTGTAAAGGACGATATTTAAGCCGCTGTTAACCATAATTTAAACCGTGCCTCCTAAGAATTGGGGAAAGAAGCCGTTCTCCATGCTGCACCTGCCGATTCGGGTTGTCGGCATTTCGCATACTTAAGGAAGGTACCATCATGTCCGACATCGTGCTCTCGGCGTCAGTTCGCCAGAATTTGCTGTCGCTTCAGGCAACGGCGGATTTGCTGGCAACCACCCAGAACCGGCTTGCAACGGGCAAGAAGGTCAACTCGGCGCTCGACAATCCGACCAACTACTTCACAGCCGCCGGGCTCGATGCTCGCGCCAGTGACATCAACAACCTGCTCGACGGTATCGGCAACGGCGTGCAGGTCCTGCAGGCCGCCAACACCGGCATCACCTCGCTGCAGAAGCTGATCGACAGCGCGAAGTCGATCGCCAATCAGGCACTTCAGACCAATGTCGGCTACGCCAAATCAAGCCTGACGACAGGTCCGAACACCGGGGCGACGGGCGCCAACCTGCTCGGATTGCCGGATACCGCCGCTAGCGTGACTGGCATTGTCGTCGCCGGCGGCTTGACACCTGCCACCACGCTGGCCGCCGCCGGTTTTGCCAACGGCGACTCGTTCACGGTCAATGGCAAGACGATCTCGTTCGTCACCGGTGTGGGCGCCGACCCCGCGTCCACGACCGATCCGGTCACCGGCAACGTTTCGATCAGCCTGTCCAGCGCCACCGGCGGCACCGTGGCGACCATCCTGAGCGCCATCAACAGCATCACGGGCGGCACGTCGAGCATCGCGGGCAATCAGCTGACCGTCAGCAACGCGGTGGCCGACACCGCCAACAGCATCACCTTCGGCGGTACCAGCAGCGTGCTCGCCAAGCTCGGCCTCTCGACCGGCACCACGCCGCCGACCTATACGTTCTCCGGCCAGACACTGACCATTCCATCAACCGCGGGTGGACCGGCCACCAACATCGTCTTTGGTAACGGCGTCGGACAGGTCTCCACCATCAACCAGCTCAATGCCGCGCTGCTGCCGAACAACCTTCAGGCCAGCATCGATTCGACTGGTGCGATCACCATCACCACGTCCAACGATGCCGCATCCTCGACGATCGGCGCACTCGGCGGCACGGCGACGGCAGCGGGCGAGCTGTTTGCGGGCGTGATCGTGTCAGCCCCGGTTGCCGAAGCCAACTCGCAGGCCACGCGCGCGAGCCTGGTGTCGCAGTACAACAACATTATCAACCAGATCAAAACGACATCGCAGGATGCGTCGTTCAACGGTGTGAACCTCCTGAACGGCGACCAGCTCAAGCTGGTGTTCAACGAAACCGGCAAGTCCACGCTGAACATCACCGGCGTCAATCTTGATCCCGCAGGCCTTGGTCTTGGCGCGTTGGCCTCCGGCACCGACTTCATCGACAACGTCGCGACCAACAAGGTGCTCGACGCGCTCAACTACGCGAGCAGCTTCCTGCGCTCGCAGGCGTCAACGCTGGGTTCGAACCTGTCGATCGTGCAGATCCGCCAGGACTTCTCGAAGAACCTGATCAACGTGCTGCAGACCGGATCGACGAACCTGACCATCGCCGACTCCAACGAGGAAGCAGCCAACAGTCAGGCGCTGTCGACGCGCCAGTCGATCGCGGTGTCCGCGCTGGCGCTGGCCAACCAGTCGCAGCAGAGCGTGCTTCAGCTTCTCAGAACTTAAGAGAAGGCTAAGGATTAGAACAGGAAAGCGGCGAGGGGCACTTCGCCGCTTCTTTTGCGCCGTAAACTGCCGTTACTGCTCTTGAGCTGAACTGGCAAGCGTCAGCCTGACAGGAGCCACAGAGCAAGGGAGACAGAACGTGCCTCTCAGAGTCGAGCTCAAGCCGTTCGAGCGAATCGTGATCGGCCAGAGCGTCATCACCAATTCCGAGCACCGCGCGACATTCCTGATCGACGGCGATACGCCGATCCTGCGCGAGAAGGACATTCTGACGGCCGAGACCGCGAACACGCCGGTCAAGCGAATCTATCTCTGCGTTCAGCAGATGTATCTCGAAGATGACATTCCGAAATATCAGGAACTCTATCTTGGCTTCGTGCGGGACATGCTCGAGGCGGTACCAAGTTCCCGCGAACACATTGAAGCCGCAAGTAATCATATTTTAAACGGTGATCTTTACAAAGCTCTAAGAGAAATCAGGAAACTGATGAAGCGCGAAGAAGAACTCCTCTCGAGGTAATACATGTCTCACGCTGCCTATGCTCGGACCGCTCAAACCACGGCATCTCCACGGGAGATCGAGGCGCAGGCTCTGCTGAAGGCAGCGAACAAGTTACAGGACATCGTGAACAATCTCGGCCGCACCGACGACGAGTTCGCCGCGGCGCTGCTGTTCAATCGCAAGCTTTGGGCAATCCTGCTGAGCGCCGTCACCAGCGACGACAATCAGCAGACCATCGAGGTTCGTCAGAACATTGCCAACATCGGTACCTTCGTCCTGACGCAAACCGCGGAACTGCAGCTCAATCCGCAGCGCGAGAAACTCCAGCCGCTGATCGATATCAACTGCAACCTGGCGGCTGGATTATCCGGCCGGGCATAACGAGCGGATTGCGCTGTGGCTGACCTCCTTGGCATCATATCGGCGAACTACGTGGCGGTTGGCGCGAACGTCAACTACTCGAAAGGCCCTTATGTGCCTGTCGATGCCGCAAGCTACGAAGGCAACTGGACTGGCAAGTACGCCAACAACGAGTCCTTCAGCATCCAGGTGTCCGACGTCATCGGATTCCGCGCCAAGGTCAGATACCAGAGCGGCGCCACGACGAAGTATCAGGAGGTTCTGATCCGCGACAACTCCTTCCGGATCGGGGACTCGAAGTTCATGCTGACGAAGCAGGGCACGGCGCAGATCAAGACGGTGATGACCAACAACGGCACCCAGTCACTCGAGACGGCCTACGCCAAGCAGAGCTGATCCTTACGGTCGCGGCCTCGGACAGAATCTCAAACTCTCAGATCGGTATTCCGGCGCATGTTGTCCTCGCGGGCGATGTCCATCGCTCGCAGATAGGCGCGTGCGCGCAGCCGCGCTTCGTCCGGATACTGGCGGACCACCAGGCTGGTCGCGCTGTCGACGGTTCGATAGACGATTTCAGCCGCGGCGCGATCGATCACCACCTGCTTTGAGAGCCGATCGGTCTCGGCCTGGGGATTGTTGCGCACGTGCAGGGGCGCGTCCGGCGCTGTGACGGCCTTGTCAGGCGGAAGCTGCGTCGGGACAGCCGTCTTCGCTGCGTTGAACGCAGGATCGACGTATGTTGCGATAACCGATGCCCCCACCGGTTTGATGTTGAAGTCCGTACTCATGGCAGCCTCTGGCTTTCCCTTGAGTCAAACCCCAACCCTCCGGTTCCGAACATGACGGAACTCTCTGAAGCCAATCCTTATGTTGCTGCGGTGATTTAAATCAAAACGTCTGCGTTTCGCGCTGCCATATGCGCAATGCAAACACGACGCGGCCCATGGCGGTGCGATGAGCTGCGTCGCGGTCGATCAGGAGAAGGAGCTTACAGCGAACGGCTGACGGTCAGCGGGGTGACGTGACGCGGTCCCGGCATCGCGCGTTGTCCAGCGGCTGTATAACCGTTCGGAAGACTTTTCCGCTGCATTTCGCCGTTGACGCCGCGGATGATTCCCTCGGAGACGGCGTGCGCCGTCGCGAGCACCGTGAGATTGACCTGAAGCATGGCACGGAAGGTGTCGTGATGACGGTGCAGCGCGGTCAGCAGTTCAAGCGTGGACTGCTTGAGGTAATCGCGGCTGTGCGTCAGTTTCGAGATCGCATCGACATACTGCCGCGACATCTCGCCTTTCTCGGCATCGAGCGCCATTGCTTCGCGGACATTGCCGGCGCGGACCAGCTCGGTCTCGCGTTCCACGATCCCGAGCAGCGTGCTCATGATCTTCATCAGCCCTTCGGCGAGCTGGCGGGCTTCGACCGGTGTCGATGCCGGGTCGAGAGATGCGGGCGCTCTGGAGTTTTGCTGTTGAGGGGTCATGAGGTGTCCCTTCCGGCGCTTACGCCGCGCGATTGGCCTGTTGAAGGATGAGGGTGCGGTAAACGTCGCTGGAGATTCCAACGCCGCCGGACTGCGCGAACGACTTCGAATACTGCTCGGTCATCATCGAGCGCCAGATGCCGGTGCCCGGCGTGTTGCCGTAGGGACCGTCGCCTTTGATGCCGCTCATCATCTGCGTAAACATCGAGTTGAGGAACACCGCCTCGAAATCCTGCGCCTGGCCTTTAGCTTTGGCCTGCGCCTGCGGCGAGACTTTCGTCAGCGCGTCCTGCAGCAGAAGATCGGGACGTCCACCGGTGAAGGTCGTCGGAGCCCGTGTCGTGGTCGGGGTGATGCTCATCACATCACCTCGATGTCGGCCTGGATCGCGCCGGACGCCTTGATGGCCTGCAGGATGCCGATCAGGTCGCGCGGACCGATGCCGAGTCCGTTGAGACCATCGACGAGTTGCTGCAGCGAGACGCCATCCTTGACGACAGCGAGTTTCCTGCCGTCTTCCTGCACGCCGACGCGTGTGTTCGGTGTGACCACAGTGCGGCCCCGCGAAAACGGCGCGGGCTGGCTGACCTGTGGGCTTTCCGAAATCGTGACCGTGAGGTTGCCTTGCGCCACCGCGACGGTGGCGACGCGCACGTCGCGGCCCATCACGATGATGCCGGAGCGTTCGTCGATGATGATCTTGGCGCCGAGATCCGGCTCGACCTGCAACTGCTCGATCTCGGTCAGCAGCGCGACTACGTTGCCCTTGAACTCGGCCGGAATGCTGAGCTGCACGGTGGAGGGATCGACCGGCTCGGCGGTCTTGGTGCCGAGGTAGTCGTTGACGGCGGCGGCGATGCGCTTGGCGGTGGTGAAGTCGCCGTTGCGCAGGGCAAGGCGGACATTCGGCAGGCGGTTCAGCGCGAACTCGATTTCGCGTTCGATGATCGCGCCGTTGGCGATGCGGCCGACGGTCGGGACGCCCTTGGTGACGCTGGCGGCGGCGCCTTCGGCCGAAAAACCGCCGATTGCCAGCGAGCCCTGCGCGACCGAATAGACGTTGCCGTCCGCGCCGAGCAGGGGCGTGACGAGGAGGGTGCCGCCCTGAAGACTCTTGGCGTCGCCAAGCGCCGACACGGTAACGTCCATGCGGGTGCCCTGGGTGCCGAACGGGGGAAGGTTGCCTGTCACCATGACGGCGGCGACGTTGCCGGTGCGGATGGTGGAGCCGCGGATGTTGACGCCCATGCGCTCGAGCATCGCTTGCAGCGACTGCTTGGTGAAGGGGATGTTGTTGAGGGTATCGCCGGTGCCGTTGAGGCCGACCACGAGACCGTAGCCGATCAACTGGTTCTGGCGCACGCCTTCGATGTTCGCGAGATCCTTGATCCGCGACGTCGCATGAGCCGGCGCACCCGAGGCGCCGATAACGGCGGTCAGCAGGGCGATGGCCATGCAGGCTGCCTGAGAAATCCGAAACATCCTCTGCTCCCCGCTGAGGTCTTTGCGGACTGTTCCGTGCTCCCCACGGGACTGGTCCATCATTAACTATGCGAGGGCCGTGCCAGAGCGGGAAAGAAGGCAAGCATCTGTATTTATTATGAAATTTTATGGAGAGGGAGGCTGGGGCAGTTCCGCCCGCGCGCCGAACTTGCCGTATCCGGCATAAATTGCCGGGCTGTTTACCTCTCATTAACCATAAACCGCCACTTTGGGCCGTGGACCAA
This sequence comes from Afipia massiliensis, assembly GCF_014203115.1. Classification (GTDB taxonomy): domain Bacteria; phylum Pseudomonadota; class Alphaproteobacteria; order Rhizobiales; family Xanthobacteraceae; genus Afipia; species Afipia massiliensis. Next base: position 294,836 of record NZ_JACHIJ010000006.1, read on the forward strand.
TCAGGGCGTCACGCCAGCGGTCCCAATCCGTTGCGAGATAGCACGATGCGAATTTATGGACCGAATGGAGCCAATCTGGCGTCGCCGGCGGCAAACGCGCGGCGCTCAAGCTCGACGGCCTTTTCCCTTGGCGATATCGGCACGCCGGCGGAGACCCGCTCTGCTGCAGCGCCGCGCGCCACCAGCGGAATCGATGCGCTGCTGGCGATGCAGGGTGTCGAAGACTCTACGGAACGCCGCCGGCGCTCGGTTGCCCGCGGCCGGACCGCGCTGGATGTGCTCGACGACCTCAAGATCGGGCTGCTGGCCGGGGCGTTCGACTCAACGACAGTCGCCCGCCTGCGCACCGCCGCAGCAGAGCTGAAAACCACCTCCGGCGATCCGGGACTCGACCAGGTACTGTCCGAAATCGAGCTGCGGGTGGAAGTCGAACTTGCCAAGGCGGGTCAGTCCGCCGGCGGCTAACGGCGCCTTTGGCCCGGAAAGGCCGGGCAGGGTTCCCTGTGGAAGGCCCCTGTTACCGGGGATTCCCGGGTTTTCCGGCCCACAGGCGATATTGTCTGTCACAAGCCGCCGCTATATAAGCTGCGGCGCGAACGGGCATATTCCGTCCGCCTTGTACGTCGACATGGACCGCACTTGGAAAAGTTGAAGAACTACAGGCCCTCTGAAAAAGAGCCTTTCATGAACGAGCGTCAGCGGGAGTATTTCCGCCGGAAACTGCTCGACTGGAAGGAGGAGATTCTCCGGGAATCGAAGACCACGCTTCAGCAGCTTCAGGAAGAAAACGTCAATCATCCTGATCTTGCCGACCGCGCTTCATCAGAGACCGATCGCGCCATTGAACTTCGTGCGCGCGACCGTCAACGCAAGCTCATTTCCAAGATCGATGCCGCCCTGCAGCGCATCGAAGAAAATACCTACGGGTATTGCGAAGAAACCGGCGAGCCGATCTCGCTGAAGCGGCTGGAAGCGCGCCCCATCGCGACGCTCTCGGTCGAGGCGCAGGAGCGGCACGAAAAGCGCGAAAAGGTCTATCGCGACGAATAGCGGGCGTCGCCGCTACCTTCGCGACAATTGTATCAAGCCCGGTGGTCCGAAAGACCATCGGGCTTTTTCATGCCGCTCCGGAACATGCGCGCTGGTCGCGAATTAGCGACAACAAAACAGACGGAGGAAATCGTGAGGATGTTTTTGATCGCAGCGGTATCGCTCGCCATAACTTCGCTCATGGCAACAACCGCCGATGCGCGGGGTTACCGGTATTGCCTGAAGAGTTCGCCCGGTCCGGGTGACTGCAAGTACAGCAGCTATCGGCAATGTAAAGCGGCGGCGTCAGGGCTTAACGCGACCTGTGTCCGCAATTACGGCCCGCGACGCTAAGCGCTGTTGAATGATCTGAGGTGGGCCCGAGTTCTTATTGCGCGCTCATGCGGCGCGCATTCAGCTAGGCTGCTTGTTGATGTTCGCCTTGTCCGCGCTTGCCTTGTCGGATTTCGATGCGCCAAGTTCCTTGCGAACTGCGGCGGCGGAGTTGCCGACCTTGTCGATGAGTTTCTGCAACTCTTCCCTCGTGACGCCGAGGTGCTTGGTCCAGTAACGGACCTCATCGTCCGCGTTCATCGCGATATGACAACGATCCTGTTGGCCTTTCACCGCAAGGCGATCCGTCATTCCGGCCTCCCGCGATAACTCTCTTGAAGGTCTGCGATCGGTGAAATGACCCCGTCAGGGGCCACTTCATCCGGTTTGATCAGCGATGGTGATGATGGTGACCGTGGCCGCGCTTGATAACGATCACCTTTTTACCGTGACGATGTCCGTGATGGCGATGCCCGTAATGACGATGCATATGGGCGCGAGCGCCGCGATACTCTCCGTGATGATGAGAATGATGACCGCGATGCACTCCACGTTCGCCGGTCTGGATAACGACGCTCTGTGCGCTGGCCATCGACGGAACCGCAATCGCAAGTGCAGCGGCGGCCGCAATAACAAAACCAAACTTCCTCATGTATCTCTCCTTTGAATAAAGCGAGAGTAGAACAGAAGCGGCAACCAAACGTTCCCTGCGCGGTACAGACATTTTTATGAACCGCTGTTCATGGCCGACGGTTGTTGTTGTTGAATCCAGGCCTCTTCGCCGCTCAGCCAGTGGCATTCGCCCGATTACGCGGCAAGGCTGAAGCTGGAGATTTGAACGCGGTTACGGCCGGAGGCCTTGGCTTCATAAAGCGCGGTATCTGCTCTGCTGAGCAGCGACTGGAGCGTCTCCGGCTCTGGCGAACGAACGGCGATTCCCGCACTGACCGTTGCCCGAACGGGTCCATTCTCCGTTTGAACGATCGTTGCTTCAATTTGCGATCTGATGCGATCTGCAACGGCGGCTGAAGCTTTCGGATTTGAGTCTGGCATGATGATGCAAAACTCTTCACCACCCATACGCGCAGCAAGATCGTTCGCGCGAATATTGGAGTGTATGACATCGGCAAAGGCCATCAGTATCCGGTCGCCGGAATCATGTCCGAAGCGATCATTGATCGTCTTGAAGTAATCCAGATCCATCATCACGACGGCCGTTCCGGGTGGCGTGATCCCCATCCGCCCGTCGAACAATGCGCGCCGGTTGAGAAGGCCGGTCAGCGCGTCTTTCATTGCATCCGACTTGTGGCCGTTTGCGATGCGCATCTGATTGAGCGTGAGAGAGAGGGCGCCCATGCCGCTCAGCCCGGCAATCGCCATGATCGAGTTGATCTCTTCCGCCCAGTTGGCAGGCCGGGAGGTCAGTACGATCTGGCCCTGCTCGGCGAGTGCGTAACCGCATGCGATGAACGACGCCGCTGTGACAACACAAAATAGCGCATTGGCAGCCATCAGGAGCGGCGACTCCGCGCGTGCAAGCCAGTAATGGCGTCCGGTCTGAACGAGAAGAACGCCGATCGCGATGTTGCCGATCATCGTTCCTACGCCGGAATAACCCAGGGCAAAAGCTGTCGATGTCAGAATGAACGAAAGAGCGACGGATATAGTTGTTGAACTCCAACTGGTTTGCCCCGAGCAAAACCGGGCGCAGCCGGCATGGAGCAATCCAAATCCTCCGATCAGGAACAGGAAGGATATCAGCAGGAGTCCTGAATTGTACTGCTCGACGACGGCGCCGAAGAAAACGACGCCGACGACGATGAGCACGAGGCCGCCCGCCCACATCAGCAGATGCCTCTCGGACCGCCCGATCGCCCACATCATGAAGAACGTGAGGCCGAGCGATGCGCAAGAAAAGCCGATGGCAACGAGGACGGAGAGCTGATCGAGAAACATGCTGCGGCCCGTGATGAATCCTGGGTCTTTAGATAGGTCAATGATGGTTACCTAACCAACGACGGTCGCGTCATTCGTGCCGCAGGGTGATCAAATGGTTACTCTGTCAGTTAAAGAATTTCGGGTGCCTGTCGCGTAGGTAAATCTGCACGCTCGATGAGCGCCAGATCGGCATTTCTACAGTATGAAAGACCGCGACCGTCGGCGCGGCGTATCCGCCGCTAGGCCAGCGTATGAACGATGACCGGTCCGGCGACCGCGGAAACGGGTCCGGTGAGCAGCGGCGCGAGATTTTGCTCGATCCACGCAAGCCCGCGCTTGTTCGACTCTTCCGCTCCGGCGAAATTGTTGAAGATGCTGATCGCCGTCACCGTGTCGTCCGGCGCATAGACCACATAGTAGGCCATGAAACCCTCGACATCGCTGATGATCGGGATCGCGCCTTCCTTGATCCGGCGCGCCAGTTCCTCTGCCATGCCCGTTTTTGCCTTTCCCTGACGAATGGCGGCGTACATCACATCCTCCTTCACCGGTCGGCTGCTCGAGGTTGCGGCAACTGCGAGGTGGCGTCACGCCCATTCAGTGGCGGCCGAGCAGCGGGATTGTCCGCGCGCTGAACGGTTCGCAGTTGAGCATGGCGTCAGATTATCACTTCCGCGGTCTGTTGGACACCGACTCAGCCGCGCTGCAGTCGGATGCCCGGCCTTTTGCGGGAAGAAGCCGGCGAGCGGCTATCCTGAATGGGGAGATCAGGAATAATCCCGGTTCATGGCTCCGAAATATCTTCATGGAGAACCTCGGGCCGGGACTGGACGTCTTGCCCTGACTATCGGCAGATATTAGCCTTGCCTCGTTTTTTGATGAAATTTCATTTTGTGGGGATCATTATGACGTCACGCGTCTTTGGGGCCGCGCTGCTTTCGTTTTCTTTTCTTTGTACTCCCTCCATGGCGGCAGAACCTGTTCTGGGAATGGGTATCGGCCATCCCAGAAAAACCACTGAGCTGGGTGACCGCCGAATTTATCAAATCACCTTCGAATGCAAAAAGCTGGCTGATCCGACAAGCGATCCGGTCGCAAACGCTTTCATTCGGAGAAACAAAAGTAATTCACATCTGATTGTGATAGCAGACGAGCTTCCGGCAAGAGATCCTGCGACCGACAAACTCAAGTTTTCTGACAAGGCCGTCGCTCTGCTTCCGGTTTTCTCGGTCCGGAATGGAAGGCTCGATCCGGACAACCGCGAAGCCTGTCCGAATGACACTTATGTTTATGGCGGGCGCAAGCTTTATGTCCTCGGCATCGCCAGTTTCTCAACGACCAACACGCCGGGCTGGCTGACCAGCCTCACATACGGGGTTGCGGGTCTGGTGCCGCCTCTTTGGTCGATGTTCAAGGGCAATATCTCGCCCGAGGTATCCAGCAAGTTGGGCAAGTACGAGGAGACTGAAGACCCCTTAAAGAAGACTCTCAGCGCTCTCAATGCGGACGAAAACTACAGCCTCACCCAGGAACTCGGTGCGGACAGATATGTGGTGCAAACGGCATTCAGCCGGGTCACGATCAGGGTCAAGTACATCCGGTCCATTCTCCGGGACGGCACCCAAACCGCCCGCAATGCTTTCCGGAAGCAGTTGGACGGAGGTGAGGAGCTCAGCACCACCGACATTGCCGCAACATGTTCTAAAATCGCAGCCGAGCTGCTGAAGCTTGGTTTCTCCAACGAGGAGGATGTGCCGTTCGGCCTCGGCTACAAGGCGATCAACTCAAAGCTGACTGTCGGCCAAATCACGGAATGTCTTGGCTCGGATTACGCCCTGGCCGCGGCCAACATGAAAGACCTTCAGAGCTTCGCTCCAAAATCGCGAAGACTCGATCCCAAAAAAGTCGCCGAGCAATTTCCGCCGGCAGACAGCTCCGTCGAATATCAACCCGAATATAGAGTCAATCAGGCCAACACCGAGAAATTCAACAGAGCGCTGGCAACAGTTACGAGAGCCAAGGATGTCGTGGCCGCCGATCAGGCGAAGCTGAATAATCTTCTTGCGTCGACGTTCGTGCTTCAAGATGAAACGGTGGCCAAAGTATTTGGAGGTTCAAGCATCACCGGCGGAGATGCCGTTGTGAAAGCAATGATTGACGCCGGCTATCGCAGATTCGGTTGTCATCAATCGACAGAGCTGGGTAAGTCCGCGGACGGCGGCACAACCTTGCTGTTCGCGTTCAAGGCGGACGCCGACAACAAAACATTGCCTATTGAAAGCGTCGTGATCCTTAAACCGTTCTTTGCGAGCAACAAGGTCACCAAGGTTATCGCTTACGACGAGTACGACTGGATTAACACGGTGATGGAATCACGAGGTTACGCTTGCTACGGCACGAAGATTGAGAAGCCGCCGGGCGAACAAAAGGTAGCTGCCGGCCCCAGGGGCGGGTGAATCTCTGCCGCCTCGCCGTGTTCAGACCGCCTGGCTGCCGAGGCCATTGCCTGAAACGATCACGGCCCTCATCAGGGGAGCTGATGAGGGCCGCGTCGTGAACACCGTGCTGCGCCTAGGTTCGCCGCCTGGTGTGGGAGCTCGAGAGAAAGACGGTGGGAGCCGTCTCATTTATTGCGGTGTGGTTTCCTTCTTAAAGCGGCTCAAGATCACGCCTCTATGTCGTGCTTAGAACGGGAGCAGGATGTCGAACGCCTGCTGGCCGTAGCGGGCCTGCTGCACGTCGGTGATCTGGCCGCGGCCGCCGTAGGCGATGCGGGCCTGTGCGATCTTGCTGGAGTCGATGGTGTTGTCGCTCTGGATGTCCTCCGGCCGGACGATGCCTGCGACGATCAGTTCGCGGACTTCGAAGTTGACACGGATTTCCTGCTTGCCTTCGACCACGAGGTTGCCGTTCGGCAGCAACTGCGTGACCACGGCGGCAACGTTGGTCTGCAATGCTTCCTGCCGGTTGACCGACCCCTTGCCGTCGCTGGACGAGGTGGAGTCCGCCGTCAGCATGCGGCCGGGAGGGATCGCGGCGTTGGTGCCCGGGATCTTGTTGATGCCGAAGAAGCTGGTGACGCCGGAGTTCTCGCTGTTGGTGCGGCTGCGCTGGGTCTCGTTGGCGATGTTGGCCTTGTCGGTGATGTTGACCTGTACGGTCAGGATGTCGCCGATCTGGTGCGCGCGCTGATCCTTGAAGAAGGCGCGCGAGCCGTTCCGCCACAGCGAGTTCGGATTGAATGACGCCGGCTGCGGCGCGGGCATCGGCATCGACACCGGCTTGTAGCCCGCCTGCGTCGTCGGGTTGTCGATCGCCGAGAGCTTCGGCTTTTCGCCGATCGCGGCGAGGCGATCGAGAGACGAACATCCGCTGGCCAGGGTGCCGAGCGCCAGCAGGCTGCCGATGACTATGAGGCGATTGAACACGTGAGACTTCGACATGACTGTTACTCGGCTTTTCTGGATTCAGGGGCGGGAGCGGCTGGCGGTTCGCTGGTCGAGAGGGCCGCGGTTGTGGTGAGGCGCGGCTTCGGAACGATAATCGAGACCTGACCTGGGCCGGTCACCACGCCCTGAACGGTGCGCTTCGACTGCAGGTTGACGACGTTGACGACGTCGCCCTCGGTGCCGCTGTCGATCGCCTTGCCGCGGCCGGTGAGATAGATGCCCGGCGTCTCGTAGATCAGCGTCACGCCCTGATCGCGCGAAACCAGATCCGGCTTTCCGAGATCGGCCACTTTCAGCGCCTGTCCGGCGCGCATCTGCTTGCGGGCCTGCATGCCGACCGAACGGTCGCGATTGGCGACGTCGTTACCGACTTCGGCTTTCGGCCGCCGCTCGATCACCACGTCGGATGACTTGAGAATGTCGTTGCGCTCGACGGCGCGGGTGAGCACCGCCGCTTCCACGGTTTCCACCGCAGTGCCGGTGAAGCGAAGCTTGGTCGGCGAGTAGGTGACGTCGTTGGCGATCTCGAAGGTGATGTCGAAGCGGCCGTTGCGCGGGTCGAACCGCACGGTGGTGGCGCGCATGTCGCCGGTATGGGCAGAGTCGAGCTGCAGTTCGCGCAGGTCGCGCTCGAAGGTCACCGAAATGTTGGCGGCGTCGCCGAGGCCGTTGCGGCGCTCGAGCACGCGGGCGATCTGATGCTCGATCTCCTTCGAGACCAGCGTACGCGACGACCGCGTCACCGAGACTTCGCGGATGTCGCGGGTCTGAACGCCGATCACCTCATGGGCGCGCAGCACAGTCAGCAGTTGCTGCGTCGGCAACGATCCGGTGGTGCCGAGATCGGGTGCGCGGAAGATGGCGATCTGCGCAGCGGTTCCGGCATTCTCGACCACATCGCCGATCCGGACCACGTCGCTGCTGACAGTGACGTTCGCGCGCAGCACGGGAGCTGCGAGCGAGTCTCGTTCCGCCTGCGCGAATGCCGCGCCGGACGTCAGGGCGAGCAGGGCGGCGGCGATCAGGGTTGAGCGCAACATCATTCTCTCCCTCAGCGGAACATGCCGGTGGTGGCCTGCATCATCTGGTCGGCGGCGCTGACGACCTTGGCGTTCATCTCGTAGGCGCGCTGCGCGGCGATCAGATCCGAGATTTCGGACACCACCTCGACGTTGGCCTGTTCGAGATTGCGCTGCTGCATGTCACCGAAGCCGTCGGCGTTGGCGATGCCGTCCTGCGGTGGACCCGACGCGGGGGTATCGGTGAACAGGTTGTCGCCGATCGACTGCAGGCCCGCCTTGTTGATGAAGCGGGTCAGGCCGATCTGGCCGACCACGGTCGGTGTGGTCGTGCCCGGCGTCGTGACCGAGACCTGGCCCTGCTGGTTGATGGTGAGGCCGGATGAATTCTGCGGAATGGTGATCGTCGGCTGCACCGGATTGCCCTGCGCCGTCACCACGCGGCCCTGGCCGTCGGTGGTGAAGGAGCCGTCGCGTGTGTAGGTGTAGGTGCCGTCGGTCATCTGGATCTTGAAGTAGCCCTCGCCGCGGATCGCGATGTCGAGGTCGCCGCCGGTCGGGTTGAGCGTGCCCTGCGTCATCAGGCGCGGCGTGCCGACGGTCTTGACGCCGCCGCCGATGTCGATGCCGACGGGGAGGATGGTGCCCTGATCGGACGCCTGCGCGCCGACGCGCTTGACGTGTTCGTAGATGAGGTCCTGGAACTGCGCGCGCTGCTTCTTGTAGCCCGTGGTGCGCAGGTTCGCGATGTTGTTGGAGATGACCTGGACGTTGAGTTCCTGGGCCGCCATCCCGGTCGCTGCTGTATAAAGTGCGCGCATGGATCGGTCTCCTTATGCCGGAACGTCGGCGAGTATCTGGATTGCGTTTTTGCGAAGGTCGTTCTGCTGCTGCATCAGCGACGAGACCGACTGGTAGGTGCGCATGACTTCCATCATGCGGGTCATCTCGGCGACCGCACTGACGTTGGACTTTTCAACGAAACCCTGATTGACGCGCGAGGCGAGGTCAGGCTGCGCGGCGATTCCGGCGGGCGCCGAGTAAAGGTTCGCGCCTTCCTTCTTGAGCTGCTGCGGACTGTCGAACTTCACGAGCTTGAGCTTGCCGCGGATGGAGTCGAACTGGGTCACGACGCCTTCGCCCACGGTGATCGTGCCGTCGCTCGAGATCGCGATGTCGCGGTCGGTCGGCTGGAACACGATCGGGCCGTTGGTGCCGAGCACGATGTTGCCGCCGGTGGTCACGAGCTGGCCCTGGGCGTTGATCTGGAACGAACCGTCGCGGGTGTAGCGTTCGCCGGCCGGCGTCTGGACGGCAATGAAGCCCTTGCCGTCGATGGAGACGTCGAGCGGGCTGCCGGTCTTCTCCGAGGGGCCCTGTGAGAAATCGTGATAGGCGGCGCGGTCATGGACGAAGCTGACGCGGCGGTCGCGGACCGAGAAGTTGTCCTCGCGCGCGCCCGTGTTCAGGAATTCCTCGAACAGCGACTTGTTGGCCTTGAAACCGGTGGTGTTGACGTTGGCCACGTTGTTGGCAATGACGTCGATCTGCCGCTCAAGCGACATCTGCCGCGATAATGCGACGAGAAGCGTATTCTCCATCGGCCAGTCTCCCCTTGTTGAACCGCGGCCTGCCTCTCCCAAGGCCTGACGCGGATCGTGCGAACCGGTGAAGCTCTCCCAAGCCGTCGGTTCGCCATCTACAATGCGAGAGCTGTGCCAACTAAGAAATATGAATTATTTCAATGTTTTATGGATTTTCGAGGCTTGCCGGGCGTCGGCAATAACCTCTTGTTGACCATGTTGCCCCGGCAAAAATTTCCCAGTTGAGGGACAAAAGAAAGATTCCGTTAACCATTGCGTCCGTACGGTGGACAAACAGGGCGCTCACGCGCCGGCGGCCTTTGTATCGCGTCATTTAAAGCCAGTTCGGCAGCATCGAGCCCATCCCAGGACCACGGGCGGGGGCAATGGCAGACGACGATCAGGAGGAGGGCGCGGAAGCCGCTGCTCCGAAAGGCAAACGCAAGCTCATTATAATGGGTGGCGCTGCGGCGCTTGTGCTTCTGCTTGCCGGGGGCGGCTGGTTCTTCTTCATGCGCGGGCCTGCGAAGGAAGTGCAGGCAGTCGCGCCTCCGCCGAAGCCGCCGGTATTCCTTGATGTGCCAGAGGTGCTGGTCAACCTGTCGAACGCACCGGGCGAACGAGTTCAGTATCTGAAGGTCAGGGTCGTGCTCGAGGTAAAAGATCAGCCGCTGTCGGCGCAGATCGCGCCGACGATGCCGCGGGTGACCGATCTGTTTCAGACCTACCTGCGCGAACTGCGTCCCGCCGATCTCAACGGTTCGGTTGGGCTGTTCCGCCTGAAGGAAGAACTGACGCGCCGTGTCAACGCCGCGATCTCGCCCAATCAGGTGAACGCTGTGCTGTTCAAGGAAATCGTCATTCAGTGACGGACGGAAATTGAAGCATGTCTCCGGGTGATAATGACGTCGATCAGGATGCGCTAGCCGCCGAATGGGAAGGCGCGCTCGATTCCGAAGATCCGGTCGCCGCCGCGGCTGAGGCGGAAGCCAATACGCTGACCGAGACCATGGCCGAGCAGTGGGCCGCGATGGTCGACGACGGCAGCCGCAGCCTCGAAATCGGCAAGGCCGGCGGCGAGCGAGTTCTGTCGCAGGAAGAAATCGACAACCTGCTCGGGTTCAGCGACGGCGAGCTCAATATCGACGAGAATTCCGGCATCCGCGCCATCATCGATTCCGCGATGGTGTCGTATGAACGCCTTCCGATGCTCGAAATCGTGTTCGACCGCCTGGTGCGGCTGATGACGACGAGCCTGCGCAATTTCACCTCGGACAACGTCGAAGTCTCGCTGGACCGCATCACCTCGGTGCGCTTCGGCGACTATCTCAATTCGATCCCGCTGCCCTGCGTTCTGTCCGTGTTCAAGGCCGAGGAGTGGGAAAACTTCGGCCTGTTCACCGTCGATTCGAGCCTGATCTATTCGATCATCGACGTGCTGCTCGGCGGCCGCCGCGGCCAGCCATCGCTGCGCATTGAAGGCCGGCCCTACACCACGATCGAAACCAACCTCGTCAAGCGTCTCGTCGAAGTCGTGCTCGCGGATGCCGAGCAGGCCTTCCGGCCGCTGTCGCCGGTGACTTTCACGATCGACCGGCTTGAGACCAATCCGCGCTTTGCCGCCATCAGCCGTCCCGCCAACGCCGCCATTCTGGTCCGCCTGCGGATCGACATGGAAGATCGCGGCGGCAACATCGAACTTCTGCTGCCTTACGCCACCATCGAACCGATCCGCGACGTTCTGTTGCAGATGTTCATGGGTGAAAAGTTCGGCCGCGATCCGATCTGGGAAGGTCATCTCGCGACCGAGATCGCGCAGGCCGAAATCGCGGTCGATGCGGTGCTCTATGAGGCCAACATTCCGCTCAAGCAACTGATGACGCTGAAGGTCGGCGATACCCTGCCGCTCAACGTGCGGCCCGACGCGCTGGTCACGGTGCGATGCGGCGACGTGCCGCTAAGCGAGGGACGGATGGGACGGGTCGGCGACCGGGTCGCCATTCGCGTCACCAAGCCGCTGCGCAAGCCACATACGTCCTACGCGATGTTCGAGAAGCAAGATGAACAAACCAAACTGATGGAGGCACAATGAGTCATTCATTCGGACTTGTGATCGAGAGCCTGGTTGCGGTTCTGCTTCTGGTGACAATCGGTTACTGCACGCTGCTGAATCGCCGTCTCAAGCGGCTCAAGGCCGACGAGCACTCGATGCGCGCGATGATCGCCGAGCTGATCACGGCAACGGAAATCGCCGAACGCGCCATCGGCGGCCTGAAGGTGACCGTACGCGAGTGCGACGAGAACCTCGGCGCGCAGCTCGCGGCGGGCACGACATTGTCCGCGAAACTCGCCAAGCAGGTGGCCGCGGGCGAAACGATCCTCAATCGCCTGACGCAGATCGCGCTCGCGGCAAGGCCAGCCGGCGCTGAAACGCAGACCACCGCGGCGGCCGATGTCGCGGAGCAGGCGGCTCCGGCGCAGAACCCATCGGCGCAAAACATGTCGAACGCCAAGGCGTTGCTTGCGGCCGCGCAGGCCTTCTCCGAGCGGCGAAGGGCGACCGGTCTCGCTGCATGAAAACGCTTCTCCGCGATATCCGTCTCATCCCGATACTTCTGATCGCGACCTGCTGCCTGGTCGTGCTCAAGGTGTCGGGCCTTCTGCTCGACGGCGGATACATCCTCAACGACACTCCGAAGCCCAAGTCCTGGGCGCAGGAGACGTTCAACTTTCCGTCGTCCGGCAAGACGATCGATTCAGCGGACATCACAGGCTCGGTCGCGGCCAAGAAAGAGGAGAAGCCGGTCGTTGCGGCTCCGGAAGCCTTGCCGCCGCCGCCTGAGAACGTGGTCTATCCCGATCCCAACCGCCCCATCTCGGCGTCGGAACGCGCGGTGCTTGAGAGTCTGCAGGCGCGGCGTCAGGAGATCGAAACCCGCGCGCGTGAGATCGACATTCGTGAAAGCCTGATGAAGTCCGCCGAAAAGCGGATCGAAGGCAAGATCGAGGAAATGAAGGCGACCGAGGCGCGGGTTTCCGTGGCCGGTCAGCAGAAGCAGGAACAGGAAGCGGCGCGCTTCAAGGGACTCGTGACGATGTACGAGTCCATGAAGCCAAAGGACGCGGCCAAGGTCTTCGACCGGCTCGAACTGTCGGTGCTGTTCGAGATCGCCTCGCAGATCGCGCCGCGCAAGATGTCCGATATCATGGGGCAGATGCAGCCGGAGGCGGCCGAGCGGTTGACGGTCGAGATGGCGCGCCGCTCAACGGGAGACAGATCGGCGTCCGCCAGCGATTTGCCGAAGATCGAGGGCAGGCCGCAGCAGGTCCGCAATTGAGGCGGGTGATTAACAGCTCCTTAACAGCCGAATTCTAGATTCGAATTGCGCGTCTGAGCCACAGGTTTCCGGAATAACAGAAAGCCGAGAACATCCGGCAAGAAAGACCCGGCGAGAAAGATTTGGGAATGTCCTGCAAGGCCGCCCTCACGTTCAAGGCCGCCCGGAAGTCCGGGGCGAGGGCCCGGTCTTTCGCGGACAGGCTCTGCCGTGGCCTGCAGCCGCTGCCGCTTGCGCTGGCTGTCGCGTTGTCATGTCTTTCTGTTGGGACAAACTCCGCGCGCGCAGAACCGGTCAGGGGTGAAGCCACGCTGACGGCGCAGTCCGGTTACGCGCGCATGGTCCTGCAGTTTCAGGAAGATGTCCCGACCGAGGTGACCGTCGCTGGCGCGATCCTGGTGATCCAGTTTAGTAAGCCGGTCGCCGTTCCGATCGACCTGCTTGCCGAGTCGGTCCCGTCCTATGTCGGATCGGTTCGGCGCGATCCGGATGGCACCGCCATCCGCATGGCGTTGACGCAGAAGGTGCGCGTCAACGTGATGACCGCGGGTGAGCGGGTGTTTATCGATCTTCTGCCAGAGAAGTGGACCGGACTCCCGCCAGCATTGCCTGCCGAGGTCGTCAAGGAATTGTCCGAACGTGCGATCGCGGCTGAGCGGGCGCTGCGGATTCAGCGGATGGCGGAAGAAGCCAAGAAGCGGCCGCCGGTCCGGGTGCGGGCGTCGGTCCAGCCGACCTTTGTCCGTTTTGTTTTTGAAATGCCGGACGGCGTCAGCGTGTCGTCGTCACTGGCCGCGGACAAATTTTCGCTGTCGTTCACCTCGCCGCTGACGTTCGACCTCGCCGATGCGAAGATCGCGATGCCTGCGAACATTCACTCGATCAACCAGAAGATCGAAGGCGAGACATCGCGCATCGACATTGCGATGATCGGCGAGGCCGATGTCCACGCCTTCCGCGAGGAGAAGAATTACGTCGTCGATGTTGCGTTCGAGCAGGGGCAGAAATCGAAAGCGGCCAGGTCGCTTCCGAAGGCTCTCTCGACACCTGCCGACAAGGCCGTCGAAATCGTGCCGCCGACGTCCGAGCAGGTCGCGCAGCAGACGACGAAGCCGGCCGACACAGTGCAATCGGAGGTGAAATCTCCAGAGGCCAAATCTCCTCACATCAAATCTTTGGAGGTCGCGCCGCCTGAGGCCAAAACATCAGACACCAAGCCGTCCGACAACAAGCCGTCTGTTGCTGACGCGAAAGCGGAAGCAGTGCCCGCCAAACCGGAGATTGCTGCGCCGCCCGTGGCTGCTCCGGTCGTGGCCGCCGCTGTGGACGCGCCAGCGAAGGCGCCTGCGGCATCGCCGTCTGCGCCTGCGAAGGCGCCGCAGCCGGACAGTCCTGCGATGACGCCCGCAGCAGGCGTGACCGTGGACGCGCGGCTGACCAGCGATGACTTTCGCCTGACATTTCCGTTCACCAGCCCGACGCCTGCCGCGGTGTTTCGCCGGTCCGATTCGATCTGGCTGGTGTTCGATACCGATCAGCCGATCGACGCCAGCGCGATTAAGCGCGAAGGCGCGTGGATTGTCGCCGACGCGACCCCGCTCGATCTGCCAAAAGGCCGCGCTCTCCGGATCCGGCTGAACCGTCCGCAGCTTGCAACCATGATCGGGGACGAGCGTGCGTGGACCCTCATCCTTGCCGACAAGGCCCAGTCGCCGCCACAGCCGCTGGCCGCGACGCGCAACATGGCCGATCCCAGCCGTGCCAGTGTCGGTGTCAGCCTTGCGAAGCCGGGACAGATACATCGTTTCAACGATCCCGACGCCGGCGACCAACTGCTGGTGATGACTGCCGGAGGACCGGCACGCGGATTCATGAGGCGTCAGGACTTCGTGGAATTCGCGCTGCTCGAATCCATCCACGGCGTCGTCGTCCAGCAAAAATCGGATGACCTGACCGCCGGAATTGCGTCCGACACGCTGATCCTGTCCCGGCCCGGCGGCTTGACACTGTCCACGGCGATGACCGCGCCGGATCGCGCGACGTCGGTCGTTCGTCCGGTGTTCGATGTCACCGAATGGCGCACCTTTCAGAATGCGGAGTTCATTCCGACCCGCAACAAACTGCTGACCGCCGCTTCGATGGCGACGGGTTCTGCGCGCATGCCCGCGCATGTCGATCTTGGGCGATTTTATCTGGCGCGCGGCATGAACGTCGAAGCGAAGGGGATTCTCGATCTGGCTCTTGCCGAGGCCAAACCCGGCGAGGAGGATGCGGCGGCGTTGACGGTTCATGCGGTCGCCAGCACGCTCGCTGGCCGCTCAGAGCTTGCGCTCGCCGATCTCGCCAATTCCGCCGTTACCCCCAATCTCGATTCCCAGCTCTGGAAAGCGCTCGCGCTGGCACGGCTGCAGAAGTGGGCGGAGGCGCGCGAGAAATTCAAGAACGTCGAGTTTGCGATTACCGCCCTGCCGGTCGAACTGCAGCGCATCGTGATTGCGGAAGCATTTCGCGCGTCGCTGGAGGTGAGGGATTATCCGGGTGCGACGGTGCGCAGCAACGATCTCGATGTCCTCGGCGTCGGCCCCGATCAGGCTGCGTCGATAGCTGTTCTGCGCGGGCGCCTGGCCGAAGCGCTGGGCCGCGATCAGGATGCGCTGGCCGCGTTTGCGGCGGCCGCCGGATCGGCAGATCGCCCGGCCGCCTCCGAAGCCAAGGTCCGCGAGATTGCCCTGCGCCAGAAGCGTGAGGAGATCACCGACGACGACGCGCAGCGCGATCTCGAAGTTCTTGCGGCGACATGGCGCGGCGATTCCACCGAGGTCAAAACGCTCGCCATGCTGACCCGGCTCTATGCCGCAAAAGCGCGCTATCCGGAAACCTTCGCGGCGGCGTACCGCGCGATCCAGCTGGAGCCGAACTCCGAAATATCGCGCAAGATGCAGGACGAGGCGTCGGCGCTGTTTGAGCAGATTTATAATGGCGCCAAGGGCGATGATATCCCGCCGGTCGAGGCGCTGGCGATGTTTTACGAATTTCGCGACCTGACGCCGATCGGCCGCCGTGGCGACGAGATGATCCGGCGTCTGGCGGACCGTCTCGTCGGGATCGATCTGCTCGATCAGGCCAGCCAACTGCTGCAATACCAGATCGATCACCGGCTGGAGGGTTCCGCCCGGGCACAGGTCGCATCACGGCTGGCGATGGTCTACCTGATGAACCGCAAGCCGGAGCGCGCCATCGCGGCGCTGCGCACCACGCGGATCGCGGATCTGGCCGGCGAAATCCGCCAGCAGCGTCTTTTGCTGGAAGCCCGCGCGCAGACCGACATCGGCCGTCACGATCTGGCACTCGACATTATCTCGAATGTGAGCGGCCGCGAAGCGGTCCGGCTGCGCTCCGACATTTACTGGGCGTCGCGGCGCTGGCGCGAGTCCGCCGAGCAGATCGAATTGCTTTACGGGGATCGCTGGCGCGACTTCCAGCCGCTGACGGCGACGGAAAAAAGCGACGTCATCCGCGCGGCCATCGGCTACGCGCTGGCGGAAGACGCCATCGGCCTCGCGCGATTCCGCGAGAAGTACAATCCGAAGATGGACGGCGGCAACGACCGCGCGGCGTTCGATCTCGCCGCGAAGCCGGCGAGGGCGAACAGCGCGGACTTTGCCCGGATCGCGAAAATGGCGGCGACTATCGACACGCTCGACGGCTTCCTGCGCGAGATGCGCGTCCGCTTTCCCGATGCGATGGCGCGCGCGAAGCTTCCGCCGGAAATCAAGACCGACCCGAATCCGACCGGCGCGCTGCCCGCCATCAAGGGCGTGAGACCGGTCGCAGCCGCGCGCTGATCTGATCTTGATCGCAACGCAAGGCGTTGATCGTTCTTATTCAGGCATGATCTGATCCGGAAACCGGTTTCCACTTTCCTGGATCATGCCTATCCGCCACCGTAGCTTTGCACGAGGCTGCCGGCCACCAGCGACCAGCCGTCCACCAGCACGAAGAAGATCAGCTTGAACGGCAGCGACACCACCACCGGCGGCAGCATCATCATGCCCATCGACATCAGGACCGACGCGACGACGAGGTCGATGATCAGGAACGGCAGAAACAGCAGGAATCCGATCTCGAACGCCCGCTTCAATTCGGAGATCATGAAGGCGGGGATCAGGATGCGCAGCGACATCTGCTCAGGCGAGGCCGCGGGCGGCTCGCCGGACAGGTCCATGAACAGCTTGAGATCTTTCTCGCGGACATTCTTCTGCATGAAGCCGCGCAACGGGCCGGTGCCGCGCTCGAACGCCTGCTCGACGGTGATCTGGTTCGCAACCAAAGGCTTGATGCCGTCGTCATAGGCCTTCTGCAGAACCGGCCCCATCACGAAGCCGGTTAGGAACAGCGCCAGCGCGATGATGACCGAATTCGGCGGTGCGGTGGCGGTGCCGAGCGCGGTGCGCAGCAGTGACAGCACCACCACTATCCGCGTAAACGAGGTCATCATGACCAGGATCGACGGTGCGATCGACAGCACCGTCAGCAGCGCGATCAGCTGGATCGCGCGCTCGGTGACCCCGCCGCCACCCTGGCCCAGATTGATGCTGATATCCTGCGCGCTCGCCGGATCGATAAGAGATCCGGCGGCGACGAGGAGACTGACAAAAAATAAAACTCTACGCGGTGGTTTCGACGATCTCACGCGGGAGGCTTTGGACGGCCGAGCAGGTTGGCCATCTCGTCTTCGAGATTCTCGAACGCGGCCTTCGGAGCAGGCGCCGGTGGGGGCGGAGGCGACGGCGGGGCCGGCGGACGCGGAGCGCCTTCGGAACGCGGCACTGGCCGGTTGCCCATCGGCTCAGGCACGACCGGCGGTGCGCCGGGTCGCTCGATGGGGCCGGTCGGCGTGTCGAGACGCATTTCGCCTCCCGGGCGGCGCAGGGCGGCTTCAAGCCGCTGTGCCATATCCGCGAGATTCTGATCTGCAGACGATAGCGGAGCCTCGACCGGACGTGCGGGAGGACGCGGCGGCAGCGGCGGTGCTTTCGGAGCGGCATCGCTCGACCGCGGCAGCCGGGGCGGCAGCGGTTCGGTGCGTTCGCTGCGGGGAATCGCGCGCGGCTCGGATCGCAGAGTGGGATCGGGGCGCAGCGCAGGCTCGGGCCGAATCATTGGCTCCGGCGTGAAGCTCGGTATCGTATCGGGGCTGTGGCGATCCGGCAGCGGCGGCGTCGGCCGGCGCGCATCGTCGGAATAAGATCCACGGGCGGTGCGCGGCAGTTCAGGCATCGGCGGCTCGCGATGCTCGAAGGGGTCGGTATGCGCGACTTCGCTGTCGGACCATCCGGTGTCAGGCGCCAGACGCGGCGGCAACTCGGTCCCGGCGGGTCCCCGTTGGGGAGCCTGGTCGCGCTGCGGCATGCCGCGGACGATATTGGGTTCGACCACGAGGTCGGCCGGGCCGCCAATCATGAGAAGGTGTTCGACGTTATCGCGCCGGACCAGCACCAGCCTGCGGCGGCCATCGACCGCGGCGGCGTCGATGACGGCAAGCCGGGGCATACGCCCCCGCCCGGCGCTGGAGCCGAGACTGCTTCCGCCAAACCGGCGCACCAGCCAGGCTGCAACTCCGATCAGCGCAAGAACGATGACGAAGGCTATGAAGAACCAAAGTGTTTGCGACATGTCCTGTCCCCGTCAAACATCACTCGCATCTATGCCAGATTCGCAGGTCGCTGGCCGCGAAACAAGCGGCTTGGGACGAATTGGGAGCGAAGTTTGAGCGATCCGTTAATGCGCGGCGGCAAATGCTGCCGTTCGCGACCCTGTTATCTGAGAAAGTTCACCGGCTCAAAAGACTTGTTGTGCCGGAACTTCAATGACTTGTCCGGTTGAAGGCAATTCGTGGCGAAAGTGGGTCAGGGCGGATCTTAACCCCTTATTAACCATACACACGGCAAATTCTGCCTACCTGAAGCGCCGCTTCGGGTCTCAGGGCGGAACAGGCCGATGGCAATCACCGATCTTCCTATGTTGTCCGCGCTTCGCACCAAGATGCAGTGGCATCAGGAGCGCCAGCGCGTTCTTGCGGAAAACATCTCGAACTCGGACACGCCGAACTTCAAGCCGCGCGATCTGGTGGCGCCCAAATTCGATTCGAGCGGAACCGGGCCAGTGACCGGCAACATGGCCTCGCTCTCCATGACGCGCACCAGCGCCGGTCACATTCAGGGGGCGGGGGTCAGCGACAACTTCAATTCGCACAACCGGGGCGGTTACGCGACGCGGCCCGCGGGCAATGCGGTCAGTCTCGAGGACGAGATGATGAAGGTGTCCGCGAACCAGGGAGACTATGCGGCGGTAACCGCCCTCTACAGCCGCAGTCTCGGGTTGCTGAAGACCGCCATCGGAAAGCGCTGACACATGACCGCGCCTAAGGGAGCCACAGCATGAGCAACGGCAACGATTTTCTCAGGTCGATGAGCATCGCGACGGCCGGCTTGCGTGCGCAGGCCGGCCGGATGCGGGTCATTTCGGAAAACATCGCCAATGCGGATTCGACGGCGAAGACCGCGGGCGGTGACCCGTATCGCCGCAAGATCCCGACATTCTCGTCCGAACTCGACCGCACGATCGAGTCGCGCGTGGTGAGCCTCGGCAAGGTCAAGACGGATACGTCCGACTTCCGCATCAAGCACGAGCCGGGCAATCCGGTGGCCGATGCCAGCGGCAACGTCAAATATCCCAACGTGAACTCGCTGGTCGAAATGACCGACATGCGCGAGGCGCAGCGATCCTACGAAGCCAACCTCAACATCATCTCCGCTACGCGCCGCATGATCCAGCGCACCCTCGACATCCTCAAGGCCTGACAAGGAGAACTAACTCATGGCTTCGCCATCAGTCGCCGCCAATGCCTATGCAAGCCTTGCCAAGATCGTGGATTCAGCAGGAGCCGCAGGCGGCTCCAAGGCTGGAGAGACCGGCGGCGTGTCGTTCGGCACGCTGCTCAAGGAAACGCTGGGCAATGTGATGGATGCCGGCCGCAAGTCCGACGCGCAGACCATCTCGATGGCACAGGGCAAGGCCAACGTCATGGATGTGGTGACGGCGGTGGCCGAAACCGACGTCGCAGTGTCGACCCTGGTGTCGGTGCGCGACCGCGTGATCCAGTCCTACGAAGACATCATGCGGATGCCGATCTGATTTCGACTTTGACGACACGCCCGCGGGCAGGGGATTGAAATGACTGGTGCTGAAGTTCTCGACCTCTCGCGCGATGCGATCTGGACCATCGTGAAGGTGTCGTCGCCGCTCTTGATCGTCGGCCTCGTGGTCGGCGTCGTGATTTCGCTGGTGCAGGCCCTGACGCAAATTCAGGAACAGTCGCTGGTGTTCGTGCCGAAGATTCTGGCGATTTTCGTCACATTGGTGCTCGCGTTACCGTTCATGGCGGACGCGCTGCATAGCCAGATGCTGCGGATATCGTCGCGAATCATCGGCGGCTAGCGCATGATTAGGGACTTGTTCAGGGACGCAGCGTTCAGGAGCGAGGCAAGTCTTCGCGGGGCAAGTCTTCCATGCGTATCGATATCTCGCTGCTTCCGGCGCTCGCCGCGGCCTTCATGCTGGTGTTCGCCCGCATCGGCTCCATGGTGATGCTGCTGCCCGGATTCGGCGAAGCCAACATCCCGGTCCGGGTCCGCCTTGGGATCGCGCTGGCGCTGACGCTGATCATCCTGCCGCTGCATCGCAACGCCTATACGGTCAGCATGACATCGATGGCGCCGCTGCTGGTGCTGATGGTTCACGAAATCATCATCGGCGTGGTGCTTGGTGCAACTGCGCGCGTGACGCTGTCGGCACTGTCGGTCGCGGGCTCCGTGATCGCCCAGCAGCTTGGCCTCGGTTTCGTCACCACGGTCGACCCCACGCAGGGCCAGCAGGGCGCGCTGCTCTCCAACTTCCTGACCCTGCTCGGAATCACGCTGCTGTTCGCCACCGACATGCATCACCTCGTGATCGCGGCATTGAGCGAGAGCTACAAGGTATTTTCGCCGGGCGAACTGATGTCGAGCGGCGATGTGGCGGCGCTGGCCACCAGCGCTTTCGCGACGGCGTTCAAGATCGGCATCCAGTTGTCCGCGCCGTTCATCGTGTTCGGTCTGGTCTTCAACCTCGGCCTCGGCGTGCTGGCGCGGCTGATGCCGCAGATGCAGGTCTATTTCGTCGGCGTGCCGCTTTCGATTCTGGCCGGCTTCCTGATTCTGGCGGCGATTCTCGGCACCATGATGGGCACCTACCTCGAATACTTCGGCGGCGTTCTCCACGACCTTGCGCCGCGACGCTGAGGGCAGGGCATGTCAGACGACGACAAGGAATCAAAAACACAGGACCCAACGCAAAAACGTCTCGACGATGCGTTGGAAAAGGGCGATGTCGCCAAGAGCCAGGAGGTCAACACCTGGTTCGTGATCGCGGCGTCGACCCTGCTGCTGACGTCGTTCTCGGGATCGATCAGCAAGGGCATCGAGGTTCCGATGCGCAACCTGCTGATGAACATGCATCAGATTCGCGTCGACGGGCCGGGTTTGCTGTCGCTGCTCGGCCAGATCGAACTGATGCTGATCGGCGTTCTCGGCATTCCTTTTCTGCTGCTGCTGATCGCAGGCGTCGGCAGTAACCTGATCCAGCATCGGCTGGTGTTCTCGACGGAGCCGCTGACCCCGAAGTTCAGCAAGATCTCGCCGGCAGCCGGCTTCGCACGCGTGTTCGGCAAGCAGGCGGCTGCGAACTTCCTCAAGGGTCTGTTCAAGGTGGTCGCGCTCAGCGTGGTCATGGTCCTGATATTATGGCCGGAGCGTCACCGCCTCGATGCCATGGTCCGGTTCGACCCGATAGCGATCCTGACAGTCACCAAAACCATCTCCGTCCAGTTGATGGGAACGGTGGTGGCGATGCTCGCGGTAGTGGCCGCGCTCGATTATTTCTTCCAGTACCGGCAGTGGTTCGAACGGCAGAAGATGTCGCTGGAAGAGATCAAGGAAGAATACAAGCAGTCCGAAGGCGATCCCCACATCAAGGGACGCATCCGGCAGATTCGCCATGCGCGCGCGAAGAAGCGCATGATGGCGGCGGTTCCGACGGCGTCGGTGATCATTACCAACCCGACGCACTACGCGGTGGCGCTGAAATACGAGCGCGGCATGTCCGCGCCGATCTGCGTCGCCAAGGGCGTCGACGTGCTGGCCCTCAAGATCAGGGAAATCGCGACGGCGAACAACATTCCGATTGTCGAGAACGTGCCGCTGGCCCGTGCGCTGCATGCGAGCGTCGAGATCGACGATGAAATTCCGGTCGAGCACTATCATGCGGTCGCCGAGGTGATCGGTTATGTGATGCGCCTCCGGCACGGCGTCACAGGCCTTGGCTGATGCGTGATCTCCGGTTGACAAGGTCTGGCGCGGGCATGGGCTCGGTCGTAATGTGCCTTGCGCTAGTGGTCCGATTCTAACATTCGCATCCCGTTTAGGCAGGCGATTTTTGCGAATGTTAGAATCGAAGGACCACTAGTAGATATTATTTGCTAGTGGAGCTTGGATTTGACATTCGCGTTGCGAAATCTACGGCTGGGTGGGTCGCGAATGTCAAATCCGCTCCACTAGATGCCCGATTCAGGCACTCAGAGGCCGGTAAACTGCGAATATATGACTTGCGCGTCCCTTGCGGAACACGCGAACAGGCAGCGATGACAACCGACACGGGCAACGAGCTTCATTCTTCTTTCGCCACCGTCCATGAACCGGCGCGGCGCAGCGGCAGCATCCTGCTTGTGCTGCTGGTGGCGGGTGCGATCATTGCGGCCGCCGTGGCGTTCATGACCCTCGGCCGCAGCCAGGCTCAGCCCTACATTCTGGCGCTGCTGGCTCTGCTCGCCATGGTCGGGCTGTTCACGCTGTTCGCCTTCGCCGCGGGCATCGTCCGTTTCGCCGACCGTCATGCGGAAGACCCGATCGCGCGGCCGATCGCCGATCATGCGGTGGATGGGCTGGCGGTGACCGATCCGCGCGGCCACATCGTCTACGCCAACACGGCCTATCTCGCGCTCACCGGAGCGACCGGTCCCAACGATGTGCGGCCGGTTGAGCGGGTCTTCATCGGTAATCCCGATGTCTCCGAAGCGGTGTTCCGGCTGCTCAAGGCGGCCCGCGAGGGCAAGCGTCAGCAGGAAGAGGTCCGCGTCGCCGGCGCGGACGCCGGGCATGGCCGCTGGCTCCGCATGCGCGTGCGCCCGCTTGGGGCGGACAAGCGGCAGGCGAAGTTTGCGGTCTGGTCGGTCGCCGACATCACCCGCGACCGCGAGCGGCAGGAAGACGTCTTCCAGGAGTTGCAGCACGCCATAGAGTATCTCGATCATGCGCCGTGCGGTTTCTTCTCGGTCAATGCAGGTGGCGAACTCGTTTACGTCAACGCGACGCTTGCCAACTGGCTGGACTACGACCTCGCGGAGATCGGTTCCGGTGGTCTGAAGGTTGCCGACATCATGTCCGGCGACGGCGCGTCGCTGCTGACCTCGATCGTTCCCGAGCCGGGCGAAGTGAAGACCGAGGTGTTCGACCTCGATTTGCGCATGCGCAACGGCAAGACCATGCCGGTGCGGCTCTATCACAAGCTGGCGTTCGGCGCCGACGGTGCGCCGGGGGCATCGCGAACGCTGGTGATCAACCGCGCGCGTGACGATCATTCCGACCCGCAGCGTGCGGCGGAAGTGCGCTTCATGCGCTTTTTCGATCACACACCGATGGCGATTGCCACCGTCGACAAGGCGGGCAACGTCGTGCGTGCCAATGCGCGCTTCGCGAAACTCACCCAGAGCCTTTCTCCGGCCGGGACGTCGAGCAAGTCGATCTTCGCGGTGGTTCACGAGCGCGAGCGCGGCGAACTGATCGCCGCGATCAACAAGGCCGCCGACGGGCAGGGCGACATTCCCCCGGTCGAAGCGATGCTGGACAGCACCAAGGAGCGCTGGGGCCAGTTCTTCGTCACGTCCGTGGAGCAGGACGCGCGCGACGCCGAGGCGGCGATCGTTTACCTGCTCGACACCACCGAAAAGCGCACGCTCGAGAACAGCTTCGCGCAGTCGCAGAAAATGCAGGCGGTGGGCCAGCTCGCCGGCGGCATCGCTCACGATTTCAACAACGTGCTGTCCGCCATCATGATGGCGAACGACTTCCTGCTGAACGCGCACAAGCCGACCGATCCGTCGTTCCAGGACATCATGCAGATCAAGCAGAACGCCAACCGCGCGGCGGCGCTGGTGCGGCAACTGCTGGCGTTCTCGCGCAAGCAGACGCTGCGCCCGCAGGTGCTCGACATCGGCGACGTGCTGTCGGACATCAACGTGCTGCTCAAGCGCTTGTCGGGCGAGAAAGTGAAGCCCGAATTCGTCTACGGCCGCGACCTGTGGCCGGTGAAGGCCGACCTTTCCCAGTTCGAACAGGTCATCGTCAATCTTGCCGTGAACGCGCGCGACGCGATGCCCGACGGCGGCAAGCTGACGATCCGCACCGCCAACGTGTCCGCGAAGGACGCCGAGCGGGGCGAGTTCAAGGGCATGCCTGCGGCGGACTACGTCCTGATCGAGGTAGGCGACACCGGCAGCGGCATTCCCGCTGACATCGTCGACAAGATCTTCGAGCCGTTCTTCTCGACCAAGGAAGTCGGCAAGGGAACAGGCCTCGGCCTGTCCACGGTCTACGGCATCGTCAAGCAGACCGGCGGCTTCATCTATGTCGACTCGGTTGAGGGACGCGGCACGGTGTTCCGGATTTTCCTGCCCCGGCATTTCCCGGAGGTCGAGAAAGTTCAGGAAGTCGCAGCTGCCATCAGCGCGGTCGCTCATGCGCCGGTTCCGGCACGCGCACCGGATCTGACCGGGCAGGGCACCATCCTGCTGGTCGAGGACGAAGATGGGTTGCGCTCGCTCAATGCACGCGGCCTGCGCTCGCGCGGGTACACGGTCATTGAGGCGGAGAACGGCCTGGATGCCCTGGAAGCGCTGGAGCGGGAAGAGGGTGCGGTCGATCTCGTCGTGTCCGACGTGGTGATGCCGGAAATGGACGGTCCGACCATGCTGACCGAGATGCGCAAGCGCAATCCGGACCTGCGAATCATCTTCGTGTCGGGCTACGCCGAGGATGCCTTCGAGAAGAGCCTGCCGGAAGGCCAGCAATTCAACTTCCTGCCCAAGCCGTTCACGCTGAGCCAGCTTGTTGCTGCCGTGAAGGAAACCATGACGGCACCGTCATAATTGGGCGCGATCCCGAAAAGTGGTTACCAATTTTCGGAATTGATCATGCCAAAACAAAGGTTTGATCCCGATAGCTTCAACCGGATTGAGCGCGCCCCGCGACTGAGGGCCGCAGGCCCTATCGTACCTATCCGCTTCCCTTTCTCTCGCCGCTGCCCATGTATGGACCTGTCCCCTAAGCCGGGGATCAATGCCCCTTGAGGGCCGAGAGGGAACAGACATGATTTCGTCGCAGCGCTTGCGCTCAGTCATCAAAACGCTCGCTATCGCCATGGCCGTCGCCATGCCGCTGGCACTTGCCATTTCATCGGCGGTGGACGCCCGCCCAAGCAGCGGCGGCAGCCGCGGCTCGCGCACGTTCAACGCGCCGGCCGCTACGCCGACTGCGCCCAATGCGGCGCAGCCGCTTAACCGCACCATGACCCAGCCCGGCGCGAAAGCTCCGGCGGCGGCTCCCGCAGCCGGTGGCTTCTTTAATCGTCCCGGCATGGGCATGCTCGGCGGTCTCGCCGCGGGCTTCCTCGGTGCCGGCCTGCTCGGCATGCTGTTCGGCGGCGGTCTGTTCAGCGGCCTCGGCGGCCTGTCGTCGATCATCGGTCTGGTTCTTCAGATCGGCCTGATCTACCTCGTGGTGCGTCTCGCCATGTCGTGGTGGAAGCGCCGCAACGCGCCGGCCTATGCCAATGCAGCGGCCGCACCCGGCCCGATGCCTGCGCAGGATCAGGGTCCGATGGCCAACGCGCGATCGGGCTTCGGCTTCGGTCTGGGCGGCGGTTCGAACGACGCGCCGCTTGAGATCAAGCCGGATGACTACGATGCGTTCGAGCGGCTGCTCGGCGAAGTCCAGACCGCGTGGTCGAACGAGGACATCGGCAAGCTCCATACGCTGGCCACGCCGGAAATGGTGTCGTACTTCACCGAGGATCTCAACGCGAACAAGGACCGCGGCGTGATCAACAAGGTGTCGGACATCAAGCTGTTGCAGGGCGACCTTGCGGAATCCTGGCGCGAAGGTGCCACCGATTACGCCACCGTGGCGCTGCGCTATGGCCTGATCGACAAGACCATCGAGCGCGCAAGCGGCAAGACCGTCGAAGGCAGCGATACTCCGCAGGAAGTCACCGACGTCTGGACGTTCGTGCGTCGTCCGGGCAGCCAGTGGGAACTGTCGGCCATTCAGATGACCTGATCCCGTCAGTTCGGTTCAAGCAATACAAAGGCGTCGCGCTTGCGCGGCGCCTTTTCGTTTGCCGGTCGCTGTTCCGTACCGGAATAAATCGCAGCCTTGTGTGTTGAACTTGCACACCAGCAGGCGCATCACCGCGCGGTAGTTCAAAAAGACTTCAAGGGAGGGATGAATGATCAGATCTTACATGATCGCGGCGCCGCTTCTTCTGCTCGCTGCTGCCCCTGCTCAGGCGCAGCAGGCCAACATGACTTTTTTCATCACCAGCACGCCGATCGGCAATGGCGGAAACCTCGGCGGTCTCGCCGGCGCCGATAACCAATGTCAGACGCTGGCGCAGGCCGCGGGCGCCGGTGCGAAGACCTGGCGCGCGTACCTCTCGACGCAGGCGGTCGACGGTCAGCCTGCGGTCAACGCGCGTGACCGGATCGGCAAGGGCCCGTGGACCAATGCCAAGGGCGCCGTGGTCGCCAAGGATGTCGCCGATCTTCACGGCGCCAACGCGCTGACCAAGCAGTCGGTCCTGAACGAGAAGGGTGAAGTCATCAACGGCGCCGGCGACAAGCCGAACCGCCATGACGTCCTCACCGGCTCGCAGCCCGACGGAACTGCCTTCGCGGCCGCTGACGACAAGACCTGCAGGAACTGGACAAGCAGCACGCAGGGCTCGGCAGTGGTCGGCCATCACGACCGTGTCGGATTGCGCGACGATGACGCATCGAAATCCTGGAACTCGTCGCACGGTTCGCGCGGGCCGGACGGCGGCTGCTCGCAGAACGATCTCAAGAGCACCGGCGGCGACGGCCTTCTGTATTGCTTCGCGTCGAACTGATCCAGGTTGAAGACGTTGACCATTCGGCGCGGAGTCTCTCCGCGCCGAAACTGTTTGTGAGGTCTCCATGCGGTATGAACTTTACTACTGGCCGATGATCCAGGGGCGCGGCGAATATATCCGGCTCGCGCTGGAAGACGCCGGCGCGGATTATGTCGATGCTGCGCGGCGCGGAAGCGGCGAAAGCAGGATGATCGCCATGATGAAGGGGCGGGGAGCAACGCCGCCGTTCGCGCCACCGTTTCTGAAGGCCGGCAAGCTCGTGATCGGGCAGACCGCGAACATCCTGCTTTATCTCGGGCAGCGTCATGGCCTTGCGCCGAAAGCCGAAGCGCAGCGCCTGTGGGTGCATCAGCTGCAACTGACCATCGCGGATTTCGTGGATGAAGTTCACGACACCCATCATCCGCTCGGGACATCGCTCTATTACGAAGATCAGCGTCCCGCCGCGAAGCGACGTTCAAGCGAGTTCTGGAGCGACCGGGTCCCGAAGTTTCTCGGCTATTTCGAGCGGCTGATCGGCGCCAGCGGCGGGCCGTATCTCAACGGCCGCAGGCTTTGCTACGCCGATTTGTCGCTGTTCCAGATCGTCGAAGGCCTGCGCTACGCGTTTCCGAACAATATGAAACGCTTTGAGCGCAAGGTGCCGCACCTGATTGATCTGCGCGACCGGGTGGCGGCGCGGCCGAACATCAAGGCGTATCTGGTGAGCGATCGCCGCATCCCGTTCAATGAAGACGGCATCTTCCGCCGCTATCCGGCGCTTGACGGTTAGCCTGTACCGCCGCGTTTACATCGTCCTTATATCCGGCGCGGGCTTTCCGTCTCGAATTCTTATGCCTCGCGGCTCATCTTCTGAACGTCACGCGGCACTGGCCGCGTCATGATTTCAGGAGATGGCCATGGCCGCTTCATGGCCGCGGGATGATACGCGCGAATCTTTCCCCGAGGACGACTATCGCGCCTATCTGATCAGCCGCAATCCGCCGCCGATCGTCTATCACTCGTGCGGCGTTCGCCTCAAGCGCCTGCGGGTTCGCTTTGATCGTGCCGTGGACGCGATCGACCGCATGCTTCATCGTGTGATCGAAGCCCTCGCGCGCAGCAAGGCTCGGCGCTAATTGCAGTTACGCGGCATACGCTGCGCGCAACGGACGAATGACGATCCATCATCACCTCGCTGAAATAAAACTCCCCGGTTGCGGGATTGCGGCGTAAACTGCGCGTCTGTTTCGACGCCGGTCCCGGCGATCCATCACCCGGAGTCTCCCATGAAGATCACACCATCCGGCTCCGTGCCGACCAAGCGCGCGCCTGCGTCCTATTTCACCGGCACGGTGTGGCAGGACCCGGTGATCGAGACGCCTGCGCCTGCGCGGCTCAACGCGACGCGCGTGACCTTCGAGCCCGGCGCACGCACGGCGTGGCACACTCATCCGCTCGGCCAGACACTTTATGTGCTGGCGGGCTGCGGCCGCGTGCAGACCGAAGGCGAGCCGGTGCGCGAGATTCGTCCGGGCGATGTGGTGTGGATTCCGCCGGGCGAGAAACACTGGCATGGCGCGGCGCCGACAACGATGATGACTCACCTCGCGATGCAGGAATCCGAGAATGGCAGCTTCGCGACCTGGCTCGAGCATGTGACCGACGCGCAATATGCGGAGCAGCCGGAAAAATGATCGCTGTGTGATGCCGTCCTGCGTGCGTTCACGTGAATAATTTCATCGCAAAACATGTCTGAACTACTGACGCATTGCGTTGCGCGACGCAGCGACGAATGCGCTTGACGACCGGTACGCATACGACTTTAGTTTGCGCGGACGGGAGGTGCGTATCATGCCTTATCAGTCTGGGTTTCTTCTCAACAAACATCCCTGCGCTCAATGCGGCAAGCCGATTGCGGCGCCGCTCTGGTCCGAGCACGAACGCAACCGCGTTTCGTTTTTGTGGTCGTGCCGGGCGTGTGACTATCAGTTTGTCACCGTTGCGATCCTCAAGGCCGAGGTGATTGACATTCCCGCTCCGCAGCAACCGCAAGCGGTTGAAGTCGCGGTGCACGGCGAAACTGTGATCGCGGCCTGACTCTCTCAACCGTCGATACGGATCAGCGCCAGTCCCGATCCGGGGTCGTGCCGCTTGCGAAGGTGTGCCGGGCTTTCGGTGAGGATAACCTCAAGGTGGGGCGCGCATGCGCCTCGCCGGAATGTGCTGCCGGCGGTGCCATATTGCTTGCAGCGTCAACCGTGCGCGCCGACAGGGGTTCCCGAATCGCGTGTATTGCCGCAATGCTGTCGCATTCGCCCTGTCTGTTCCGGCTTCATTCTTCATTCACACGCGAAGCAGGAGGATCGATGCGCATCATCACCCCCGCCATCTATGCAGCCCTGCTTGGAGGCGCGATCTACATCGCTATCGCTCAGAATCCGCTGCCCAACGCGATTGCCTCGGCTCCGCCTGAAGGCGCCAGGATCGCCTATGCGGTGCCGGCGGAAGGCAAATCGGTCACGCGCGTCGGCAAGCGGGAAACCTGCCGCCAATCGGTGTCCGCGAAGAAGCATCTCGGCAAGTATCAGGCGCGCGACCAGATGCAGCTCTGCGTGGCGCAGGCGCGGGTCGAATGTCTGAAGCAGGCGATCGACCAGAAGTTGCGCGGCTCCGCACGCAGGGTCTACGTGAAGAGCTGCGTCGCGGCGTAAGCGCGCCGCGACGTTCAGCGGTGGATCGCCTGTCTTTCAGCGGTCGCCTCTAGTAGATCAGCGACTCCTCAGCGCGAGAAACCGTGATCTCCGCCTTCTCGGGCTGTGTCTCGCGGGCCGGGACTGCAGGCAACTGCAGAATCGTGGCGCGCTGGCCGGGTTCAAGCTGGGTCAGCAGGATGAGCTGCCCGTCCGGAAACTCCAGCGCATCATGGTGCCGGTTCGGATTGTCGAGATCGACGGTCCGGAACCGCGCGACGGTGTGACGAGCCCTCTTTCGGAAGAACCCTCCGTCGTACTCCACCTCGCGTTCGAACGAGAGTTCGGTGCCGGGGAGGACACAGACCGCAACATTCGGCTCGCCTTCGCCGGCGAAGCCTCGGGTTACGGTCATGGGGAATTTCGTCGACACCAGCTTGTCGCCGACTTTGGCGGGCCGGCTTGCTACGGCGTGCAAGCTATAATCACACATAGCGGTCACTCCTGTTGCTGATCGCTCAACCGGGTGATGCGCGGTATGAAAGTGTAACGCTTTTGGTAAGGCGTTGTTATGTTGAATCGCCGTCACCTTTTCGTGACAGCGAATGAGCGCTCGCCGCTCAGCGGGACAGATGCGCCGGCGTCCGGTCGCTCAACCGCGACGCGCATTTTTCGCGCGCCATGCGTTCGGCGAGCTCGACGATCTTCAGGCGTCCCTGCATGTTGGGAATGGCCTTGAACGCGGCCAGCAGGCGCTGCGCTTCCTCGTCCGATGTCACCAGAATATCCCTGAGCATTGTCCGTCCCGTGCGACTTGAGCGTCTCTTGGCCAGGCCGTCTCTTAGTCGCGGGACGTTACCATCCGGTTCATTCGGGAATGTGACGGTTTGAACGGCGTGTCAGCGTGGTTAAGCGGGTGTGAGTGCGGGTGGGGCGAGGGAATAATCTCTCTCCACGTCGTCCTCGCGAAGGCGGGGACCCATGACCATCGGCCGTGGTGATGGCAAAGATAAGAGTTGGCCAGCTATCGCGACAACATCGATGCTTCAGGGAGTATGGGTCCCCGCCTTCGCGGGGACGACATCTGAAGTGTTGCGTGATCGCACTTCACATCTCCCGATTCAAATTTCAAACAGCCACCTGCGCTTGGGGCTTGCCCCATTCGCGCAAAGACAAGCGCCATCGCCCCTGTTGTTGTGACGGCGCGGGGGCGCCCGAAGTCCTCGTTTCCTCCGCCTTCAATTGAGGGCGCGCGGAACGCCGGATGCGCAAGCGCATCCGCAGCCTCGTGTGCAAAGGTAGAAAGCACACGAGTGTCGTCGCCACGGTCGCGCCGGATGCATCCGGCGTTCCGCACGCGGTGGTGCTCCGGCTTGCTTCGTGCTCTCCCCGGCAACGCCCTCGGGCTGACGCCGTCGTCTCCGCGGTACTTTTC
>NZ_JACHIJ010000007.1 GCF_014203115.1 Afipia massiliensis
GTGCCCTACGACGAGGTGTTCGAACTCGAGGACATCAACTCGGAGTTCGCGCAGGCCGACGTCGCCTTCGTGATCGGCGCCAACGACGTGACCAATCCGGCGGCGGAAGAAGATCCGAAGTCGCCGATCTACGGCATGCCGGTGCTGCAGGTCTGGAAGGCCGGCACCGTGATGTTCATCAAGCGTTCGCTGGCCTCCGGCTACGCCGGTGTCGACAATCCGCTGTTCTATCGCGACAACACCATGATGCTGCTCGGCGACGCCAAGAAAATGACCGAAAACATCGTCAAGGCGATGTAGGCAACGCGGCTTATTCAATCGCAGGAACGAAAGAGGCCGTGCACTGCACGGCCTCTTTTTTATGCCTTTGGCACCCGATACACTGCACAGAGTTTGTTGCCGTCCGGGTCGCGCAGATAGGCACAGTGCAGTTTAAGGTCGCCCATTCCACGGATGCCCGGCGGCTCCTCGCACGTCGTGCCGCCGTTTGCGATGCCGCTTGCATGCCAGGCGTTGGCTTCCTCGGGCGAAGTCGCAGCAAAGCCAATGGTCCCGCCATTGGCAAAGGTGGCTGGTTTGCCGTCGATTGGTTTCGTCACCGAAAAAGTCCCGGTTTTGGTGCGATAGAAGATGCGATGGCGGTCGACGATCCCCGGCGGCACCCCGAGCGTGCCCAGCAGATTGTCGTAAAACGCCTTGGCCTTTTCGAGATCGTTTGTCCCGATCATGACGTGAGAGAACATTTTTTCGTTTCCTTCCAAAAAGCAGTTCTTTTTGGTTAAGGCATCTCGCTTCCGGGTGCAAATTTCCTCCGGGCTGGCTAGGCGTTCTGCAATCGCGCCGTTAGTATCGTGTGCATGAGTGCCCATACACACATGCCACGGTCAGCCTGGGTTTATCCCGCGCTGGCCATTTTGCTTTATATCGTCACCGAAATTCCGGCGCTCGGCATCGGTTTCACCCACACCCCGGCGGGGCTGGTCTTCGCGGCGGTGCTGCTGGTCATCCTGTTCGGCACTGTGTTCGCTGCGGTCCACCATGCCGAGGTGATCGCGGAGCGGATCGGCGAGCCCTACGGCACGCTGCTGCTGACGCTCTCGGTAACCATTATCGAGGTGGCCCTGATCGCCACCATCATGCTTGGCGAGAACGGCGTGCCGACGCTGGCACGCGACACCGTGTTCGCGGTGGTCATGATCGTCTGCAACGGCCTCGTGGGCATCTGCATCCTTGTTGGCGGGCTGCGCTATCGCGAGCAGGATTTCCAGGTCACCGGCGCCAACGTCTACCTCAGCGTGCTCATCGTGCTGGCCACCATCACGCTGATCCTGCCGAACTACACCGAGACCACGCCCGGCCCGGTCTATTCCGCCAGCCAGCTCGGCTTCGTCAGCGTCGTCACCATCGTTCTATACGGCGTGTTTCTCTACACCCAGACCATTCGCCACCGCGACTATTTCATCGCAGGCGCGGGCGAGGGGGAACAGGATCACGGCCCGGCGGGCCGCCTGTTTTTGATCAGCGGGTCCCTGCTGCTGGTCTCGCTGGTCGGCGTGGTGATGCTGGCCAAGAAGTTCTCGCTGGTGGTGGACGCCGGAGCGGCCGCGATTGGTGCGCCGCCGGCCTTTGCGGGTGTCGTCGTGGCGCTGCTGATCCTGCTGCCGGAAGGCGTCGCCGCGCTGGCTGCCGCGCGCAAGAACGATCTGCAGAAGAGCATCAATCTTGCGCTCGGCTCGTCGCTGGCCACCATCGGCCTGACCGTGCCGGCCGTCGCGATCGCGACCTATTTGCTGGACAAGCGGCTGGTGCTCGGTCTCGAGACTCGCGACACCATGCTGTTGATCATGACCTTTCTGGTCAGCCTGGCGACGTTCGGAACCGGCCGCACCAACATCCTGTACGGCCTGGTGCATCTGGTGATGTTCGCGGTGTTTATTTTCATGGTGCTCGTGCCTTAGGGCATGATCCCGAAAAGTGGGCACCGGTTTTCGGATAAGATCATGCCCGAACAGAAAACCGCTTACTGATACGCCGCGACGATATCGGTGATGGCGCGTTCGAGTTGCTTGGCGGTGGCGCACTGGCGCACGACGCTGCAATAGGTCGCGTAGCGCGGCATTTCCGAATCGCCCCAGCCCCACACCATGCGGCCTTCGGGATTGAGCCAGACCAGCCGCTTGGAGCGCTCCGAGATACGCCGAAGAATATCGGCGCGAGGATCGAGGTTGTTCGTCCGCGCATCGCCCAGCACGATCACCGTGGTTTGCGGCGTTACTGCGCTGAGACACAGCTTTTCGAAATCAGCCAGCGACTTGCCGTAGTCCGAGGAACCGAATCCGACCTGCGTCATGATCTCTTTCATCGCCTTGTCGGCATCCATCTCTTCGAGAATGTCGCTGACCTCGATCAGGTGGCCTGAGAACGCGAAGGAGCGGACGTCGGACACAACTTCATGAAGGCTGTAGATCAGCAGCAGGAAGAAGTCCGAGACGCGCGCGACCGAGCCGCTGACGTCGCAGATCGCGATGATCTTCGGTTTGTCGCGGTGGCGGCGCTTCCATGTGGTCAGGAACGGCACGCCGCCCCATGCCGCGTTGCGCCGGATCGTGCGGCGCACGTCGAGATGGCCGCGGCGCTGGCGCTTGCGCGGCTTGCTGTAGCGCTCGCGCAGGCGCCGTGCGATCTGGCGGATCAGCACGCGCATCTGCTGGATTTGCCGCTGGTCGAGCTGCGACATCGGCGCGTTGCGCAGGATGTCGTTGCGCAGATTCTCGGTTTCCTCGCGGCCGTACAGCAGCAGCGCCTGCGAAACGGTATCGCGCACATTCTCGCGCAGCGCTTCGGTCGCTGCCGCAAGCCGCTCGGCCTCCGCTGGATTGCTGGCGGTCAGGGCATCGAGATCGTCCCGCAACTGCGCGATGCCGAGTTCGTTGAGGATCTTGCTCGAATAGATCCCGCGCTGGGTGAAGAACCTGATCTCGGACAGCTCCGCGGCGGCAGAGGCATTCGCAATCGCAGCCGCGAGGGCATTGCGGTCCTGCGACATCAGCATCTGGGCCAGCGGACCGAGGCCCGAAGGAGGGGACGATGCGGCAGCGCCCGGCGGCATCTGCTCGCTCGATGCGTCGCCGCTCTCGCCGGCTTCGCCTGCCTCGTTGTCTTGAGTCGGCGGTCCGGTGATCTCAGGCTGCCGGAAGAACAGATCGAAGCATTCGCCGAGCGCCCGCTTGTCGTCGGTGCTCTTGGCGAGCGTCAGCAGAAACGTGTCGCGCAGGATTTCTCGGTCGGTAAAGCCGATCTCGGAGACCGCCCGCATCGCGTCAATGCTTTCGGAGGGCGAAATCCGCACTCCGGCCCCGCGGGCCGCCCGAAAGAAGCGATGCAGGTTCTCTCTCATCCGGTTTAACCGAAGACGTTCCAGTGTGGTGGTTCGCAAGTCCGCATCGTTTCTACAGCGCCTTCTTTTGCGGACTTGCGAACCAAAACCACACTGAGGTTATGATTGCTAGTGTCCTTTTGAATCCGAAGTTCGCTATAGAGCATGCTGCAAAATGAGGCGAACTTCGGATTCAGGACACTAGCTGGCGTGTCTTGCCGATGAAGGCGGTGACCTGGGGCATGGTGGTCTCGATGTCGGCCTCGTACTTGAGGAGGACATTGAGCGTGTCCTTGACCATCTGGTGATCCAGCTCGCTCGCCTGCAGAAGAACCAGCACCCGCGCCCAGTCGATGGCCTCGGAGACCGACGGCAGTTTCTTCAGATCGAGCGTGCGGACGTCGTTGATGAAGCTGACGATCTGCCGCCGCAGCGATTGCGAAATGCCGGGCACGCGGCTTTCGACAATACGCTCCTCGAGCTTCTGCTCGGGAAAGCCGATGTGCAGATGGAGACAGCGCCGCTTCAGCGCGTCGCCGAGGTCGCGTTCGCTGTTGGAGGTCAGGATCACCGTCGGAGGCGCAATCGCGGAGATGGTGCCGAGTTCAGGCAGCGTTACCTGAAAGTCGGACAGGATTTCGAGCAGCAGCGATTCGAACTCCGCGTCCGACTTGTCGATTTCGTCGATCAGCAGCACGCAGCCCTTCGGTTGCTCAAGTGCCTGCAGCAGCGGCCGCGGCTCGACGAATTCCTTGGAGAAGAACACGTCGCCGAAATCGTGCAGCTTGTTCAGCGCCGCCGGAAGTGTCTCCGCGTCGCCCAGCACTTCGCCGAGCTTGTCCTTCAGGATCTGCGTGTAGAGCAGCTGCTTGGCGTATTTCCACTCGTAAAGCGCCTTGGCTTCGTCGAGGCCTTCATAGCATTGCAGGCGGATCAGCTTGAGGCCGCGCCATGCCGCGATCGCCTTCGCCAGTTCGGTCTTGCCGACGCCGGCCGGCCCTTCCACGAGGATCGGCTTTTCGATCTGCTGCGACAGGTAAACCGCGGTCGCGATCTGACGGTTGGCGATGTAGCCCGCCGATGCCAGTCCTTGTTCGACGGCGTCGATGGAGGCGGCCGGCTGATGTTCGGTCAAGATCGTGAACTCCGAAAGGCTTGGTGTCAGTGGTCGGCCGCTGATGGCCCGGCGCGGGCTGCTCTTGCAAAGGAACCCGGGCTATTTGCTACGCCGCCCGAAGGCTTTCGTCCATATCGGCCCGGCTATGCATCCGCGCAGACCGGAACCGCTGTGCGAAATGAGGGTGCGAACTGACGTCTTTCTCGCGTTGCTGTGACCTCAAAGCGTCTTGCCTGTTTGGAACTCTGACTGTACCTCTGGCCATGGTCGTGGCTGTTCGCCACGATGGGAGTGCCGGTTCCGGATGCTGACGCAACTGACCAGGGTCATGAGGGTAAAGGCTGCGCGCATTCTCGTAGCGCTCTATGCCTTTTGCCTCGTCGCGCCGATCAGTCTCGCCTTTGCAGACAGCGCTCTGGCGCATTGCCTGACAAGTCCAACGCAGGTCCAGCATGCGGGACACGTGCACGGTGAAGCCGTTCATGTTCATCAGGGCATGACGCATGCGGATCACGATCATCAGGCGCCGGCGAATACCGAATCTGCAGATGCGATGCACGACCATGCCGGAATGACTGATTCCGGCGGCAAGTCGACCGCACCCCCTTGCTGTGGCGTGATGTGCATCAGCGCGCTTCCGGCCAGCATGTTTGAGTTGACGCCTCGAACGATGACTCACGCATCGGTCGTTGCGTCTTCCGACGCCGGAATTTCCGGCGAAGCCCCCGACCTCCTTTATCGCCCCCCAATCGTCCTCCTGTCGATCTGATCGCCGGCGCTGCGACTGAACAGTCGCGCGCCTTCGAAGCCGTTTGACATTCGAGGATATGATGCCCGCGCAAAATCTGGCGAGGCTCGCTGCCGTTGATCCGGTGGCGACGACACTCGTGCCGGTGCCGTTCAAAGCACTATTTTTATCGCTCGCCCTGCTGTTTCTCGCAGGCTGCGCCACCAAGCCTGCAGTTTCCGCTGGGCCGGACCCGTCCGACCCGGGTGCGCGGACATCGCGCGCGGAATACAGTTCCACACTCGGGCGCTACACGTCTCAAAGACCGGTGGCTCCCGCTGCCTGGAAGAAACAGAACGAGCAGGTCGCGCCCGCTCCGAAATCCGGCGAGTAGGTGCATCATGCCAGCTCAGGATTTCAGGACTTTCATCGCGCCCGCGACTTCGCATCGGCGCGTTACGCAACGGATCGGACCGTGGAGTGCCGCGGCTTGCGCCGTGTTGCTGTCGGGCTGCGCATCGTTCTCGCCGGATGGCGGGATGGGCGTCGTCACCGCCACGGTCTCGCAAGACCTCGGCAAGAATGCCGCCGCACTGCGCACGCCGGATGAAACGGCGGCGGCCCGCAGCACGACGGCGCGGCTGCTGGCGAAGCCGTTATCTGCGGATGCGGCGGTTCAGATCGCGCTGCTCAACAATCGCGGACTGCAGGCGGCATACAACGAACTCGCCATCGCGGAAGCGCAGGCCGTGGAGGGAAGCCTGCCGCCGAATCCGGCAATTTCGCTGTCGCGGATCGCGGGATCGGTCGAGGTTGAAGTCGAACGCAAGATCGTCGCCAACGTGCTGGCGCTTGCGACATTGCCGGTCCGTTCGGAAATCGCAGCAGCGCGATTCCGGCAGGCACAGATCGTGGCCTTGAGCGAAACGCTGCGGATCGCGGCGGACACGCGGCGCGCCTACTATCGCGCCGTCTCGGCACGCGAGCTGGCGGGCTTTCTCGCGGAGGCCCAGTCCGGCGCGGAGACCGCGGCGAAATTCGCCACCCGGCTCGGCGAGACCGGCGGCATGAACAAGCTCGATCAGGCGCGTGAGCAGGTGTTTTACGCCGATCTCACCGCGCAACTCGCCACCACGCGTCAGCGCGCGGCTAGCGAGCGGGAAGCGCTGATCCGCGCCATGGGTCTGTGGGGTGACGATCTGGCATTCCGGATGGGCGCTGCGCTGCCGCCGTTGCCCTCGCGGCCGCAATCGCTGCCGGGCATCGAGACCGAGGCGGTTCGCCGTCACGTCGATCTCCAGATCGGGCGGATTGAGCTCGATGCGCTGGCAAAATCGTACGGACTGACGCAGGCGACACGCTTCATCAACGTGCTGGATGCCGGGTTGGCCGGAAAGACCACCAGAGAGAAGGCGACCGGAGAAAAAATCCGCGAGCGCGGTTTTGACGTTGAACTTCAGATTCCGATTTTCGATTTCGGCGAGGTTCGCGTCAGGGAAGCCGAGGCGACCTATATGCACGCGGTCAACCGCCTGACGGAGCGCGCGGTCAATGTTCGCTCGGAAGCGCGCGATGCTTATCGCACCTACCGGTCGTCCTATGACATCGCGGGCCACTACCAGCGAGAAGTCCTGCCGCTGCGCAAGATCATCTCCGACGAAACCTTGCTTCGCTACAACGGCATGCTGATCGACGTGTTCGCGCTGCTGGCGGAAGCGCGCCAGCGCATCACCGCGACGACGGCGGCGATCGAGGCGAAGCGGGATTTCTGGTTGGCCACGACAAATCTCAACACCGCGGTAATGGGCGGAGGCGTTGCCGGACGCAGCGAATCCGCACGCGCAATGTCCGGCGCATCCGCCGAAGCCCCTCAGCATTGAATGGAGAACGACCAATGATCTCACGCAGAGCCATTCTCGGATCGGCTGCGGTGCTTGCCGGCGCCAGCGCCGTCAGCGGCCGTGTTCAGGCCGCGAGCATTCCCGAAGCAGCGACTTCAACCGCGACGACCATGCAGCCGCCGCTGTTTCCATCCAGCGGGCCGGACTATCAGCCGGTCGTTACGCTGAATGGCTGGACGTTGCCCTGGCGCATGAACGGCGACTGGAAGGAATTCCATCTGGTCGCCGAGCCTGTGGTGCGTGAATTCGCGCCGGGCATGGTGGCGCATTTGTGGGGCTACAACGGTCAGGCACCGGGCCCAACCATCGAAGCGGTCGAAGGCGACAAGGTCCGCATCTTCGTCACCAACAAGCTGCCCGAGCACACCAGCGTGCACTGGCACGGCATGTTGCTGCCGAACGGCATGGACGGCGTCGGCGGTCTGACCCAGCCGCACATCAAGCCGGGCAAGACGTTCGTCTATGAGTTCGTGCTGAAGAAGAGCGGCACGTTCATGTACCACCCGCATTCCGACGAAATGGTGCAGATGGCGATGGGGATGATGGGTTTCTTCGTCGTGCATCCGCGCGACCGCAAGTTCATGCCGGTCGATCGTGACTTCGTGTTCCTCGCCAGCGCCTACGCCATCGAGCCGGGATCGTATCTCCCGAAAGTCGCGGAGATGACCGACTTCAACATGTGGACCTGGAACAGCCGGGTGTTTCCGGGAATCGACACACTCCCGGTTCGTCTCGGCGACCGTGTGCGGGTGAGGATGGGAAATCTCACCATGACAAATCACCCGATGCATCTGCACGGTCACGAAATCTTCGTCACCTGCACCGATGGCGGATGGGTGCCCGAAACCGCGCGATGGCCGGAAGTGACCATCGATCTCCCGGTCGGCAGCATGCGTGCGTTCGAGTTCGTTGCAGATGCGCCGGGCGACTGGGCATTCCACTGTCACAAGAGCCATCACACCATGAATGCGATGGGCCACGACATTCGCAACTTCGTCGGGGTGCAGAAGCGCGATCTGGTCAAGTCCGTGCGCAAGCTGGTGCCGGATTACATGCCGATGGGAAGCGCCGGCATGGCCGACATGGGCGAAATGGAAATGCCGCTGCCGGACAACACGTTGCCGATGATGACCGGATTCGGCCAGTTCGGCCCGATCGAAATGGGCGGCATGTTCACGACCGTCAAAATCCGCGAGGGGCTCGCGGCGAACGACTACTCCGACCCGCCTCCCTACAAGAATCCTGCCGGAACGGTTGCCTACGAGGTCGCGAGCGCGGCAGCGCCGCCCGCGAAACAATCGGCTTCGCCCCCAAAGTCGAAGCCTGCGATCGAGATGAAAGTGATCAAACCTCCCATGAACCACAAAGGACATTGAAGATGCCTGCTTTGCGAAAATCCAAAATCATCATGATCGCCGCCGCGCTGGTGCTGTTGCCGGCATCGTTCGATCGCACCTCGGCGCACGACAACCATGCGTCTTATGACGCGGGCGAGCCCGGCGATCCGAAACAGCCGGCGCGCGAGATCATCGTCGAGATGGGGGACCGATTTTATCAGCCGAAGAAAATCGAAGTGAAGCGCGGCGAGCAGGTTCGCTTCGTGCTTCGCAACGACGGCTATGAGGATCACGAATTCCTGCTGGCGACACCAGAGGCGAACCTCAAGCATGCCGAGGCGATGCAGAAGAATCCCGGCATGGAGCATGACGAGCCGAACGGGATTCAACTCGCCCCGAATAAATCCGGCGAGATCGTCTGGAAATTCACGAAGGCCGGGACATTCGAGTTTGCGTGCCTGATCGCGGGGCACCGCGAGGCCGGGATGATCGGCACCGTTGTCGTGAAATGATCGAACCAGAAACCAGAGGAAGAAATATGCGGAAACTTATTCTTGCGACGTCCTGCTTCATCGCGCTGTTGGCTCTCCTTCCCGCGGCGCCGGCGCATGCTCAGGCGTTGCCGGTCAGCGGAACCGTCACCAAGATCGACGAGGCGGCCGGGAAAATGACCATCAAGCACGGCCCCATCAAGAAAATGGATATGGAGGGGATGACCATGGTTTTCAGAGCCCAGTCCCCGGAGATGCTGAAGCGGGTGAAGGTCGGCGACAACGTCAGGTTCGACGTCGACAAGGTCAATGGGCAGATGACCCTGACCGGTATCGAGAAGGTGAAATAGCCGCTGGTCGGCAACGCCGGGGGAGGGCCGGGTAAGGCTTCTGACAAAGCCGTTACCCGGCGTTTTCCCCGCAGTTGCCACCGATCCGTCGCAGTTGATCCCTCAATCGGCCCTAAAGTTCCCGCATGCAACGTCTGCGGGGAGTTGTGATGATCAAGAAGCTGTTCACGAAATACTTTTTGGAGGTCGTTCCGTCGATCGTGGCGACGGTGGTCGGTGCGTATATCGTCACGCACTACATCAACGCCAAGTCGGAGGCCGACAAGCCGAAGGCCGCCATCGCGGCTCCCGCTCAGACCTCCAAGGATGCTGCCCCCCAGACGCTGAAAGCCGACGAGTCCGGCGATAAGGCCGCCAAGGCTGAAACCGCAAAAGCCGAAGCCGCCAGGCTCAAGGCCGAAAAGCAGGCTCTCGAAAAGGCCGCGGCGGAGCGCTCGGCCGCTGACCGGGCGGAGAACGCGAA
Organism: Afipia massiliensis; assembly: GCF_014203115.1. Taxonomy (GTDB): domain Bacteria; phylum Pseudomonadota; class Alphaproteobacteria; order Rhizobiales; family Xanthobacteraceae; genus Afipia; species Afipia massiliensis. The sequence continues at coordinate 9,763 of NZ_JACHIJ010000007.1, forward strand.
GAAGGCCGCCGAAAAACTTGCCGCCGAAAAGGCTGCTGCCGACAAGCTCGCTAGTGAGAAGGCTGCCGCCGACAAACTCGCCAGCGAGAAGGCTGCGGCCGAGAAGCGGGAACGGACCGCCGCGAAGCCAGCGCCTGCTGCGCCATTGCCTGCCGAGGCCAATGCCGCTCATGACGACAAGCGCGATGCCAACGATCTGGCACGAGCCGCGATCGAACGGCTGCGCAATGCCAAGGCGACATCCGAGCCGCCGCGTGTGCCGGAAGCCGTGCGTGCCGACGAGTCGGCGAAAGCGCAGGAGCGGGGTCAGGAGCGCGCCCGGGTCAACAGCGTTGTCTATGCTCCCGCCGTTGCCCCGCAACAGCCATCGGTCCAGCCGCTGCCGCCTGCGGTCACGGTCGCGCCACCGCCGAGCGAAGCCGCCGTGATGGCTCCGCCGCAGCCATTTCCCACGCCGATCTCAGGATCGTCCGAGACCCGGGCCGATGATGGTGGCCTGCGGCTGACGCCGCCGGCCGACATTCCCTCGCGCCCGCTTGATCTGCGCGCGAAACAGGGGCGTTCGTCGGTGACCGAGGACGTGATGTCAGCCGCGAAATCCGTATTCCAGGCCGTGGTGCCGGAATCGAACTAGGCGTTTAACGTCGGACAGTTTGAAACGAGAGAGCGAGCGGCTTCTCTCATTTCGGCCAAAGTCCAATCAAGCCGCTTAATAGCACCGCGTGATATTTACACTTACGGTTTCCTCTGCGCCTTCGCGCCGTGGAACCTTGACGGTCTGCTTGGTGCATTCCTGCACATAAGGTCTGTCGGAAGGTGCGACTGCCGGCGGATATCGATGTGCCCAATCCCAGGGAACATCATAAGTGTAAGTGTAGCGTATATCGCCTGACGGTGGCGGCACGACATCCACGCCGCGTCCGGCATACGATGGTTCGTAGAACACGCCGGCTGTGCCCGGCCAGAAAGTCCCTGCGTTGTGTCCTCGGTGACGCTGCAGAGGCCGGCCGGTTGATGGACGGAAAGCCGGACGCGCCGAAACAGGCCCTCCAGCATACGTGGCTACCGGATCGGCAAATGTCTCGTTCGGGGCAAGGATAAGCGCGGCCACGCCGAGAGAGGCGATGAGCGCTCCATACATTCTATACATCATGGCACGCACCAGTTCTAAGTTGCGAGCAGCACTCAGGGCACGCTAGGTCGCGCCTTTGGGGCCCGCAAACGTAGAATTAATAATTGGTTAAGGCTTAATCTTAACGGGTCGGCTGGTGGCGTCGACGATATCCAGAAACTCCTTGACCGTGCTGACCGCTCCGGGGCTCGCCGCGACATAGCCGGGGAGTTGCGTCACCGCATCGTGAAACGCCTCGCCCTTCATCACGTCGAGTACGCGCTGCATCGGTTCGGTTTCGAGAAACGCGCGGCGGCACACGAAGAAATAGTCCTCCGTCAGCAGACGGACGAAATCGAGTCCGAACTGCTTCGCGGCGGCCTCGACGCCGAACGCCGCATCGGCCATGCCGCTGGCGACATAGGCGGCCACAGCGGCATGGGTGAATTCCATCTGCTGCGCGCCGTTGATCTTCGCCTCGTCGATCCTGTGCTGTGCCAGCAGCTGGTCGAACAGCGTCCGTGTTCCGGAATCGTGATCGCGGTTGACGAACCGGGCTTTTGTGTCGACCAGATCTTTCAGCGACACGATGTTGAGCGGGTTGCCGGGCTTCACCATCAGACCCATCTCGCGGGTCACGAAACTGATGACGCGATCCTCACGCGGATCGAGCCACTCCCGGCACGCCTTGACGCTTTGCGCGCGCAGTTCCCCGCGCGGGACGTGGACGCCGGAGAGATCGCACGCGCCCTGCGCCAGCGACACCAGTGAGTTCTGGTTGCTGACATAGCGCAGGTCGACGCCGATGCCCGGCTCCCGGTCGAGCAGTTCACGCAGCTTCGAGACCGCGAACCCATGGCTGGCATGAACGCGGATCACGCTTGGGCGGTGATGCAGGAACGGCTTGATTTCGGTGACAAGTTCTTGCGCGAGATTTTCAAGCTGCGGGCCGAGGCGGGCCTGCATGCGCTGCCCGGCCCACACCAGCTTCTCGCCGAAGGCGGTCAGCGTGGTGCCCTTGCCGCGATGGGTTTCGACCAGTGGCACGCCGAAGAACTCGGACCACTGTTCGACCAGATTCCAGACATGGCGGTAGGACAGGCCGGCGTGTTTTGCGGCGCTGGTGAGTTTGCCGGATGTACGGATTTCATTGAGTACGCCCAGCATGACGACGGCGGTCTGCGGGCTGCCTTCCTTGTGGAAGCGCCAGACGGGTTCGATCTCGATATGAAACATCGGGCACCTCTGATTATGAAATGAACTTCATACGATCGCGAGCCACTGGCAAATCATATCATATTTACTATCAAGAATTTAGTGCAAAAATTGGGAGAAAGAACAGGAGAATATGATGTCGATTGCATATGACTATTTCCATAATACGCCCCGCGACGCCGTTGTCCTCCGCAAGCAGCTCCTGATCGACGGCCGGCACATCGAGTCGGTGTCGGGCCGCACCTTCAAGACGCTCAATCCTGCGACAGAGGAGGTCATCGCGGTGATCTCCGAAGGTAACGAAGCTGACGTCGAGCGCGCTGTCGTCGCTGCGCGCCGCGCCTTCTTGGGCGTCTGGGGCAACATGCGTCCTGCCGAGCGCGGCCACATCCTGCTCCGGCTCGCCGAACTCATGAAGCAACACAGCGCCGAACTCGCCGAGTTGGAAAGCCGCGACGCGGGCAAGCCGATCTCTGCGGTGCTGCGGCAGGATCTTCCCGCCGCCATCGACACGCTGACCTATTACGCCGGCTGGGCCGACAAGATTCACGGCGACACCGTGCCGACACGCAGCGATGCGCTGACCTACACCGTGCGCGAGCCGGTCGGCGTGGTGGCGGTGATCGTGCCGTGGAATTTCCCGTTGATGATCGGCATGTGGAAACTCGCGCCGGCGCTGGCCTGCGGCTGCACCGTGGTGATGAAGCCCGCCGAACTGACCTCGCTGTCGGCGCTGCGGATCGGCGAGCTTGCGCTGGAAGCAGGTCTGCCGCCGGGCGTGCTGAACATCGTGCCGGGTCCGGGCCGTGTGGTCGGCGATGCGCTGGTCAATCATCCCGGCGTCGACAAAGTGACGTTCACCGGATCGCCCGGCGTCGGCCGCGGCATCCTTCGCGGTGCGGCGGGCAACTTCAAGCGCGTGTCGCTCGAACTTGGCGGCAAGTCGGCTAACGTGATCTTCGACGATGCCGATCTCGACGCGGCCACCAAGGCCGCAGCGGCGGGCATCTTCTTCAATGCCGGGCAGGTATGCTCGGCCGGTTCACGCGTACTGGCCCATGAAAACGTCTACGGCGAAGTGGTCGAGCGGCTCGCGGCGCGCGCGAAAGCCCTGCGCATGGGCGACACTGCCGACAAGACCACGGCGCTCGGTCCGGTGATTTCCGAAAAGCAGATGACGTCGATCCTCGACTATGTCGATATCGGTCAGAGGGAAGGCGCGTCGCTCGTCACCGGCGGTGAGCGCGTCGGCGACCGCGGCTACTACATCAGTCCGGCGGTGTTTGCGAACGTGAAGCACGAGATGCGAATTTCGCAGGAAGAAATCTTCGGGCCCGTGGTCAGCGTCATCAAGTTCAAGGATGAGGCCGATGCGCTGCGGATCGCCAACGGCACGGCATTCAGCCTCGCCGCTGGCGTGTGGAGCCGCGACATGGGTCGCGTGCAGCGCTTCGCGAAGAAGGCGAAGGCCGGCACGGTCTGGATCAATACCTATGGCTACACCGACGTGCGGCTGCCGTGGGGCGGTGCAGGCGATTCGGGTTTCGGCCGCGAACACGGCACCGAAGCGCTTGCCAATTTCACCGAGCCGAAAGCGGTCTGGATGAACCTGAACGTTTGAGACCTTGTTTGGGCACACTTTCCCTCCCAGGAATGCTCAAGCACACACGCGGGCCGGAAGGCCCGCGTTTTTTTACGGCGGTATCCTGCATCCCTGGATTGCCGGATTTGATCGTCCATGATCCGATGCAGCGAGCTAGACCGTCATTTCGCTTGTACGGGTGATGAAGAGTTTTCAGTCGATCGTGGTGCTCGCGATTGCCGCCTATGCTGCGGTTGCGGTGGCGCTGTATCTCTTTCAGCGGATGCTGCTTTATCCGGTGCCGGAAACGACGAGAACCGATCCCGCCGCAGCAGGATTCCCGGAAGCGCAGGAAGTCGTGCTCGAGACCAAGGACGGCGAGAAGGTCATCGTCTGGCACGTCGCGGCGAAAGCGGGGAAGCCCGTCGCTGTGTTCTTCCACGGCAATGGTGAAGTGCTGGCGTGGCGCGTGCCGCGCTTTCGCGCCATCACCGCCGACGGCACTGGCCTCATCGCGCTGTCGTTCCGTGGATACGGCGGCTCCAGCGGCAAACCGAGCGAAGCTGGATTATTGAACGACGGAGCCGCGACTTATGCGTTCGCAGCGGCGCATTATCCGCCGGAGCGCATCGTGCCGTGGGGTTATTCGCTCGGCTCCGGCGTCGCGGTCGCCATCGCCGCGAGCCAGCCGGTCGGCAAACTCATTCTTGAAGCGCCCTATACATCGGTCGCCGATATCGCCGCGTCGCTGTTCTGGTATATGCCGGTGCGCTGGCTGATGCGGGATACATTCCAGTCCGACGAGCGCATCGCTAGCGTGAAAGTCCCGCTGCTGGTCATGCACGGAGAGAAGGATACGGTGGTCCCGGCGCAACTGGGGCGGCGGCTGTTCGATCTTGCGCCCGGTCCGAAACGCTTCGTGCCGTTCCCGCTCGGCACCCACATCAACCTCGACGATTATGGCGCGGTGGATGTCGCGCGGGCCTTCATGGCCGGCAAGGACTAGTTCTCGCTCAAACGAAAACGCGGACCGTGAGGCCCGCGTTTTCGTATTCAAAACTGTTGAGTTCGCTTAGCGCGGTCCACGCGGACCGGCACCAGCGCCTGCGCCGCCACGGCCACCGGCCGCACCACGATCGCCGCCCGGACCGGCGCCGAACACCGGCTTCGGCTTCATCGGCAGCAGGCCTTCGCGCTGCAGCTTCTTGCGCGCGAGCTTGCGGGCGCGGCGAACGGCTTCCGCCTTTTCGCGAGCCTTCTTCTCAGAGGGCTTTTCGTAATGGCCGCGGAGCTTCATCTCGCGGAAAATGCCCTCGCGCTGCATCTTTTTCTTCAGCGCCTTGAGAGCCTGGTCGACATTGTTATCGCGGACGAGAACCTGCACGCGGCATCCTCTTTGGTTTCAATCAGGAATTCAGGAGACGACGAAGGGCCGACTAAAGGCCACGCCCTTCCCATCAAGGGCGCGGATGTACCAGATCAAACCGGGAATGTCCACCTGTGGACGGCCTTTTTCCAAGGCCCGAATGTCACGATTTCGGGGCAGATTGGACGGATCGGGCCCGCGATTCGGGGGAGTTTAGGAAGGCTTAAGACTCCGATTTCTACGGTTCCCGCCATTGAGGTGATCCAACACCACTGGGGAGACGTGACATGAATACGAAGAAATATGCCGCCGAGGTCATCGGCACGTTCTGGCTCACATTTGCAGGCTGCGGCAGCGCGGTCCTTGCGGCGGCTTTTCCACAGGTTGGTATCGGGCTTTTGGGTGTTTCGTTCGCGTTTGGCCTGAGCGTGGTGACGATGGCCTTTGCCATCGGTCATATTTCAGGGTGCCATCTCAATCCTGCCGTCACCGTCGGTCTGGCCGCAGGCGGCCGCTTCCCTGCAAGTCAGATTGCTCCCTACATCATTGCCCAGGTGATCGGAGCCGTGCTTGGCGCGGGCCTGCTCTACGTCATTGCCAGCGGCAAAGCCGGGTTCGACCTCGCAGGCGGTTTCGCCTCCAATGGCTACGCGGACCATTCGCCCGGCAAATACAGTCTTCTGGCTGCTTTTGTGTGCGAAGTGGCGATGACTGCGATGTTCCTGTTCATCATCATGGGGGCGACCCACGGCAAGGCGCCGGCCGGCTTCGCGCCGCTGGCGATCGGCCTTGCGCTGGTGATGATCCATCTCGTCAGCATCCCCGTCACCAATACCTCGGTGAACCCGGCGCGCAGCACCGGTCCCGCGCTGTTCGTCGGCGGATGGGCCATTCAGCAGCTTTGGCTGTTCTGGGTCGCGCCGATCATCGGCGGCATCATCGGCGGCGTGGTCTATCGCTGGCTGAGCGACGAGCCGGCGGGCATCGTGGCCGGCAACAAGTAAGCTCCGATCAAGCAAGAAGGCCGCCGCGAGCAATCGCGGCGGCCTTTTTCTTTGGACGCTTTCAGGACTGCCTGACCTCGGTCACATGGCCCATCTTGCGGCCCGGCCGGGGGGCCCCCTTGCCGTAGAGGTGCACCGTGGCGCCGGGAACGCCCAGCCACTTGCCGTAGTCGAGAATGTCGTCGCCGATCAGGTTGGTCATGGTGACGTCGCCGTGCCGGACCGGATGCGCCAGCGGCCAGCCGGCAATGGCGCGGATGTGCTGCTCGAACTGCGACACCGAGGCCCCGTCCAGCGTCCAGTGGCCGGAGTTATGCACCCGGGGGGCGATCTCGTTGACCAGCAGGCTCGGACCGTCCTTGCCGGGCACCACGAACAGCTCCACCGCCAGCACGCCGACATAGTCCAGCGCAGTCGCGATTTTCTCCGCGATGACGCGTGCCTGCGCCGCAAGCTCGTCGGAAATGCGCGCCGGCGCGTGGGAAAATTTCAGGATGTGGTCGCGATGCTCGTTCTCGGTGACATCAAAGCAGACCACTTCGCCGCTGGCGCTGCGCGCCGCGACCACCGAAATCTCGCGCTCATACGGCACGAAGGCCTCGAGAATCGCGGACCGTGTTTCGAGATCGGCCCACACAACTTCGGGATCGTCGCCCTCGCGGACCACGACCTGGCCCTTGCCGTCGTAGCCGAAGCGCCGGGTCTTGAGCACGGCGGGCAGACCGATCTGGCCGATCGCCGTCTTCAGCTCCTGCGCGGACGAGACGTCGGCATAACGCGCGGTGGCGATGCCGAGTTTGGTGACGAAGTTCTTTTCCGCGAACCGGTCCTGCACGGTTTCCAGCACCCCCGGGTCCGGCAGCACCGGGCGGCGGGCCGACAGGATCATCGCCGTGGACGAGGGGATGTTTTCGAATTCATAGGTGATGACGGCGACATCGGACGCGAACAGTTCCAGCGCTTCGACGTCGGCATATTCCGCGCAGGTCGCGTTCTGCACCACGTCGAAGGCCGGTGAATCCGGATCCGGAGAAAACACCTGTGCCTTGAGGCCAAGACGCGCGGCAGCGAGTGCGAGCATCCTGCCCAACTGCCCGCCGCCAAGAATTCCGATGATGTCGCCTGGTTTCAGCGTCACCCGACCTGAAGATGTCACTTAGATTCGTCCTCTGGGCGCTCGCTTACGGCCTCGGTCTGCTGCTTGCGCCATGTCGCAAGCCGGGTTGCAAGGCCGGCATCGTTGAGTGCCAGCACGCTTGCAGCGAGTAAGGCGGCATTGATAGCGCCGGACTTTCCGATCGCCAAGGTGCCGACCGGAATTCCGGCTGGCATTTGCACAATGGAGTACAGGGAATCGACGCCCGACAGCGCCTTGGATTCCACTGGAACACCGAACACGGGAAGTTCCGTCAGGGACGCTGCCATGCCCGGCAGATGGGCTGCACCGCCTGCGCCGGCGATGATGACCTTGAAGCCGGCGGTCTTGGCTCCCTTGGCGAAGGCATAGAGCCGCTCGGGGGTGCGGTGCGCCGAGACGATGCGCGCCTCGTGTGCAACGCCGAGCGCGGTCAGGGTCACTGCGGCGTGACGCATGGTCTCCCAGTCGGACTGGCTTCCCATGATAATGGCAACGGGGGCGGTCATTCGGAATCTTCAAAAAAGAGCAGAAAAAGAGGGCGGATTATAGGGTTGCACCCCTGCGTGGCAAGCTACCTAGTGTGGTGGTTCGCAAGTCCGCATTGTGTCTACAGCGCGGTCTTTAGCGGACTTGCGAGCCAAAACCACACTAGAATCTATAATTTCGAGTGTCCTAAATCCGAAGTTCGCTATGGCAATGCCGCAAGACGGGGCGAACTTCGGATTTAGGACACTCGCCGAATCCGTTATCCTTTCATGGTCAATGGCCGTGCCGGTCAAGCGGATTAAAGGCGAAAACGTGAAGAAAGCGCGCGGCAAAGTGGCATCACGGGGTCCGGCGGCAAAGAAGCGGCCCGGGCGCGCCGCGAGCAGCAAATCCGCTGCTAAATCGACCGCAAAATCTGGCTCCAAGACCGCTCGGCTGAACAAGACCATCCCTTCGAAACGCAAGCGCAAGCCTGCGGCAGCCCCTCTGGCCAAGGTCCGGCGGCAGGTCTCGGCCCTGAAGACGGAACTCGCCGCGGCCCAGGCCCGGAGCGACGAACTGCAGGCCTGGGCCGACACCGATTTCCTGCTGGACATCTACAACCGCCGCGGCTTCGAGCGGGAACTGGACCGATCGCTCGCCTACATGCGTCGCTACAAGGCCACCGGTGCGCTGGTCGTGCTCGATGTCGATCGCCTCAAGCCGATCAACGACACGTTCGGTCATGCGGCGGGCGACGCAGTGCTGAAGGGCGTGGTTGCGGTGCTGATGCGCCATGTCCGCTCGTCGGATGTAGTCGGGCGGCTCGGCGGCGACGAATTCGGATTGCTGCTCTGGAATTTGACTGAAGTCGATGCATTGGCGAAAGCCGCAGCGCTGGAAGAGGCGATTGACCGGCTGACATTCGTTTTCAAGGGCCATTCAGTGGTGGCTGGTGCATCGACAGGTACTGCGCCGATTGATGCGGCGACCGATGCGGCATCTGTGATGGAAGCCGCCGACCGCGCGATGTACGCGCGAAAGACCCTGCGGCGCGACCGCGCGCACTTGGCGCTCTGACGTGTTGCCAATCAGGCGATGATGTCGGGCGTGATCTGGTCTTCGATGAAGGAAATCCGGTCACGCAACTGCAGCTTGCGTTTTTTCAAACGCTGCAATCTGAGCAGGTCGGGCGCGGGCGACTGATGCAGCGCCTCGATGGCGGCATCCAGATCGCGATGCTCCTGCTGCAATTGCGCCAGCTCAAGCGCGAATTCGTTGTTGTCCTGATCTACCATAACCGTCGTTTGACTGAATTCGCCCGGACTTTCAGCTAGGTGTCGTAGGTGACGCTGAAAGCATCTGCATGATTGTCATTGCAGAAAATCGTTACCAACTCTAGTGGTCCGATTTTAACATTCGCCTCGGTTTTCGGCGGGCTTTTTTGCGAATGTTAAAATCGACGGACCACTAGAAAACATAAGTTCTAGTGGAGTTTGGGATTTGACATTCGCTTTGCGAATTCGCCGCGGACAGGGCGCGAATGTCAAATCCACTCCACTAGCGACGGTAACGCGGGAAAGGTTCCCTCACAATTCGTTTCCCTTGTATGCGAAAATTTTGAAAGGCTGTTCTCGACTCCGCTGTCGACAGACGGCTCCTGTCATGTAGACTTAACCGTCCGGAGCAAATTCAGCAAAAGTGGGATACCGGTTTTGCGCCCGAATTTACTCCTATTAAGAGAGAAGGAGCGCGTTTTCTTCACGCGAACCGGACGCCACTTCGCTTGAAAACGTGCTTTGTCCGATCTGAGGTCCACTTACACAGGAGACTTCTTATGGCAATTCAGGCGCATCTCGTTGAGCTGGAACGTAAACACGAAGTTCTGGAAAACGAATTGCACGATGCTCTCCAGCATCTTTCTACCGACGACCTCCAGATTATCGAACTGAAGCGCCGCAAGCTGGTGCTCAAGGACCAAATCGAGCGCATCAAGCTCGCAACGGTCCACTAACATCCTCCATCGACGGAATCCTTCCGGCAGTTCAAGGCGATGCTCGTAACGGCAACAGTTGCCGTTGCGAGAACCGGCTACGCCTGGACTCCGGCGGCGCGCGCGACTTCGTCCGCGATGGCGAGGGATGACGTGAGGCCGGGTGACTCAATCCCGAACAGGTTGACCAAGCCCGCAAGGCCATGGTCCTGCGGTCCCTGGATCACGAAATCCTGCCGGGCGATGGCGGGCGGTACGATCTTGGGCCGGATTCCGGAATAACTCGGTGCCAGAGCACCATCCGGCAGCGTCGGCCAGTAGCGCCGGATCGCCGGGTAAAACCGCTCGGCCCGCGCCGGGTCCACGGCGTAGTCGAGGCTATCGACCCATTCCACGTCCGGTCCGAACTTCGCCTGACCACCGAGATCGATGGTCAGATGGACGCCGAGGCCGCCGGGCTCCGGCACCGGATAGATCAGGTGCGAGAACGGCGCGCGCGTGCTGCAACTGAAGTAGTTGCCTTTGGCGTAATAGCTGGTCGGGATGCGTTCGGACGGCATGCCTTCAATGGCGCGGGCAATGGCGGGCGCGCTGAGCCCCGCCGAATTGATCAGCATCCGGCATTGCAGCGCCATCGGCGTGTCGCCGCCGATCTCGATTTCGAATCCTTCCCGAATGGCTTTTGCGCGCAAAAGCGGCGCATGAAATGCGAGTGCTCCGCCGGAGTCTTCGATCTCGCCGCGCAGCGCCAGCATATAGGCGTGGCTGTCGACGATTCCGGTGGATGGCGACAGCAATGCGCCGGTGCAATGCAACGCCGGCTCCAGCGCGCGTGCCTCGGCGGCAGACAACACGCGCATATCGTCCACGCCGTTGGCTTCGGCGTGCGATTTGATCGAAACCAGCTTCTCGTCCTCATTGGCTGCGGTTGCGACGATCAGTTTGCCGCAGCGGCGGTAAGGCACGCCGTGGGCATCGCAGTAATTATAGAGCGCCTGCTTGCCGGCGACGCACAGGCGCGCCATCAGGCTTCCCGCCGGATAATAGATTCCGGCGTGAATCACCTCACTGTTGCGCGAGGACGTTCCGGTCCCGATGTCGCCGGCCGCCTCGACCACCACGACTTCAAGCCCGGCCCGCGCCAGTCGCCGTGCGGCGGCCAGGCCCACGACGCCGGCGCCGACCACCACACACTCAACGCTGTCCATTGACGATCCGCTTTGCCGGGGAGGTTTTTTCTCTGCTCATTTTATATCCAGTGTGCGGCGTTGCGATGCACTCTGCGTTAGAACTTGGTTAAGCATAGAAGGCCAATTGCCCTCATTTAAGTCACATTGTCGGCGGCCTGCACGTACGCGTTTACCCGATCAAAAGAGGTACAACCAGAGACTGCGGATGAAGAATTCCGCGGAATGGTAATGACCGGCTGGCAGAAGCAAGCACGAGCTACCACAGCGAGCCCGGTGTGGGTCGCTGCGTGCGCGTGCGTCTTGATTTTTGGGTCGGGAAGTGCGGTCGCGCAGATCGTCGCCAATCCGGATGGCACGTTCTCGGCAGCCGTGACGGACACCACGCAGACCGCCATGATATGGCAGGTTGTGATCGGCGGCTTTGTGATCGTGGCGTTCCTCGCCGCCATCATACTGTGGACCTCGACCGCGCTGCGCCGGGCGCGCCACGCCAACATCCGGCGCGCGGCTTTCGTCTCCAGCTCCCTGAACAACCTGACCACCGGCATCGTGATGCTTGATGGGCACAAGCGCGTCGTGTTCTGCAACGACCGTTATCTGGAAATCTATGGGCTGGACCGGTTCGACCTTTTCCCCGGCATGACGGGTCCCGATCTTCTGGATTTGCGGAAGCAGCGCGGCACGTTCGATGGGATGTTCGACACTTACTATCGCAACGTTGAGCATCCCGATGGGTACATCTGCGAGCTTCCCGACAGCCGCTCGATTCTCATCAAGCATCGAAAGCTGGCCAACGGCGGAACAGTATCGACGCACGAAGACTGCACGGCCCAGCGCAAGCTGTCCCGGCAGCTTGCGACCACCAAGAATTTCCTTGAATCCGTGATCGACAACATTCCGGTCTGTGTCGCGGTCAAGAGCATTGAAGACGGCAGATACATTCTCGCCAATCGCGCGTTTGAACAGTTCTCCGGCCTGAGCCGCGACCAGATCATTGGGCACACCGCGGAAAAAGTTTACGTGCCTGAGGCCGCGAAGGCCGTCGCCGAAGCCGACCGTGACGCGATTGCGTCGCCGACGGGCCAGACGCGGACCGAACTGCTCATCGAGCTGGGCAGCCGCATGCGGCAGGTTGCCTGCAACCGCATGATCGCGCGCGACGAGAAGGGCCGGCCGGAATTTCTGGTTGCGCTGTTCGAGGACGTCACCGATCGAAGGTCGCTGTCGCGCGAAATCCAGGGCGCGAAGAAGTTCCTGGAACTTGTCGTCGACAACATTCCTGTCTCACTGGTGGTGAAACGGCTGAGCGACGATCAGTATGTTCTCGCCAATCGCACCGCCGAGGCGATGCTGGGCCGGAGGCGCGAAGACGTCATCGGCAGCACCGTCGAGGATCTCTACAATCCCGCCGATGTGAGGCTGATCCGCAAGCGCGACGACGACGCTGTCCGCAAGAAGGGTATCGTCACCGAAGAGCATCCGATTCAGACCGAAAGCGGGCTGCGCCTGTTCCTGACCCGGCGCGTCACCGTGCTCGACGAGGCCGGCGAGCCGCAATACCTGATCAAGACCAACGAGGACATCACGGATCGCCGTGAAACCGAATCGCGCATGGCCCACATGGCCTATCACGATGCGCTGACCGAGCTGCCCAACCGCGCCGCGTTCCTGCAGGCGCTGGAACAGATGATCGACGCCTGCGAGGACACCGACGAGGAATTCGCGGTGCTGTCGCTCGATCTCGACCGTCTGAAGGAAATCAACGATGTGTTCGGCCACGAGGTCGGCGACCAGCTGCTGATCGAGTTCTCGCGCCGCCTTGAATCGGTCATTTCCGGCGGCGTCGTTGCGCGCCTCAGTGGCGACGAGTTCGGCCTGATCATCGATGGCCTGCAGCCGGATTCCGCGAAGGCGCTTGCCGCGCGATTGATGCAATCGATGCAGACCGAATTTACCTTCGAGGGCCGGGCGGTCCGCATCGGCCTCACCATCGGCATCTCGGTTTATCCACGCAACGGCCGCGATGCGGAAACGCTGCTCACCAACGCCGACGCTGCCTTGTTCCGCGCCAAGACGAAAGCGCGCGGCTCCATCAACTTCTTCGACATGGAACTGGATCAGCAGCTGCGCGACCGGCGCGCGCTGCATCAGGATTTGTCGACCGCGATCCGGAATGGCGAACTGTCACTGCACTATCAGCCGCAGGCCCGTGCACGCCACAAGATGAAGATCGATCATGTTCTCGGCTTCGAGGCGCTGGCGCGGTGGACTCATCCGATACGTGGCTTCGTCCCGCCCAGCGATTTCATTCCGCTGGCCGAAGAAAGCGGTCTGATCGTCGAAATGGGCGAGTGGATTTTGCGCCAGGCCTGCCGCGAGGCGGCGTCGTGGCCGAAGGATCTGCAGATTTCGGTCAATCTGTCCCCGGCCCAGTTCATGCACGGCGACCTGGTCGGGCTGGTCCATTCCATCCTGCTCGAAACTGGTCTCGCGCCCGGCCGCCTGGAGCTTGAGATTACCGAGGGCGTGCTGATCGAGGATTTCGACCGCGGCCTGTCGCTGCTGCGGCGGCTGAAGGCGCTCGGCGTGCGGATTGCGATGGACGATTTCGGCAGCGGCTATTCCTCGCTGACCTACCTGCAGGCGTTCCCGTTCGACAAGATCAAGATCGACCGCACCTTCGTGATGAATCTCGGACGCAACACGCAGTCCGCGGCCATCATCCGCGCCATGATCGGGCTTGGGCACGGCCTCAATATTTCCATCGTCGCCGAAGGCGTGGAAACCCAGGAGCAACTCTCCTTCCTCGCGGACGAGGCGTGCGATCAGGTGCAGGGATACTTCCTCGGCAAGCCCGCGCCGATCGAGACCTATGCCGAGTGGATCGGCCGCGCCAAGCGTCCCGCCGCCAAGAATGTCGTCAAAATTCCGCGCAAGGTCGGCTGACGCGCGTCTTTAAATCCGTCAAAATCCATTAGACTTGACTCGCGATGATACCCGTCGGAGATCATCGCGACATGACTGATATTGCGGCCTATGGCACGCGGGTCGGGTGCGGCAAAAAGCATGGATGATCTTGGGCCGGTATTCGGCGATGACCTCACCGGCGCGGAGGTTCGTTATTTGATGAGAGAAGAATTCGCTCGTTTCGCCGACGACATTGTGTGGCGGCGGTCCAAGTTCGGCCTGACGATGTCGCGGCAGGATCGTGGGGCGCTTGCGACATTCATGGCGACGGCATGATGGCGACCGCAGGCGAGAAGCCATTGCTGCGGATCGCATCGGTGGTGAAACGCTTCGGCGGGTTCACCGCGGTGGACGATCTGTCGCTCAACATCGCGGCCGGCGAGTTCTTCGCGCTGCTGGGGCCGAGCGGCTGCGGCAAGACCACGCTGCTGCGCATGCTGGCGGGATTCGAGACGCCTGACGCGGGCGCGATCTACCTCGACGGCAACGACATCGCACAGGTGCTGCCGCATGAGCGGCCCGTCAACATGATGTTCCAGAATTACGCGCTGTTCCCGCACCTGACTGTCGAGGGCAATGTCGCGTTCGGCCTGAAACGGGCCGGTTTGCCGAAGGGTGAGATCGCGGCGCGGGTGGCGGAGATGGTGGCGCTGGTGCGTCTCGAGGGGATGGAGAAGCGCCGTCCCGATCAACTTTCCGGCGGCCAGCGTCAGCGTGTGGCGCTGGCGCGATCTCTGGCGCGCCGTCCCCGGATGCTGCTGCTCGACGAGCCGCTCGCGGCGCTCGACAAGAAACTGCGCGAAAGCACGCAGGCCGAGTTGCTGGAGGTGCAGCGCCGTCTCGGCATGACCTTCATCATCGTCACCCACGATCAGGAAGAGGCGATGACAGTCGCCGACCGGATTGGGGTGATGGACAATGGCCGTCTCGTGCAGGTCGCGCCGCCGCGCCAGCTTTATGAAGCGCCGAACTCGCGCTGGATCGCGGGCTTCGTCGGCGACATCAATCTGATCGAGGGGCAGGTCGCCGCGCGCCAGTCCGGACATTTCACCATCGCCACGGAAAGTGCGGGCGCAATCACGGCGTCGCATCTGCCGTTTTCCGCGACGGACAAGGTCTGCGCGGCGATCCGCCCGGAGAAAATCCGGCTGTCGCAACCGGCGCAGCATGAGGCTGCGTCTGTCAATGCGTTCGCAGGCCATCTGACATCCGCCGGTTTCCTCGGCGGCCTGTCGGTTTACAGTGTGACCCTCGATCAGGGCGCGGTGCTGCGGGTCGCGCTGCCGAACGCGACGCGCGCAACCGCCGATGGATTTGCGGTCGGGCAGCGGGTCAGCGTTTCGTTCGCGCCTGATGACGTCGTGGTGCTGGACCGATGAGCGGGCGGCGCATTTTCACCCGTCCGGCGCGGGTGGCCGCGCTGGGGCCGTATCTGTGGATGGCCCTGTTTTTTCTGGTGCCGTTCGGCTTCGTGCTGAAGATCGCGCTGTCGCAGACCGCCATCGCGCAGCCGCCTTACGTTCCGGTGTTCGACTTCGCGGCGGGATGGGGTGCGTTCAAGGCAGCGCTGGGAACATTGTCGCTCGACAATTTCAGGCTGCTGGTGTCGGACAATCTCTACATTCTCTCCTATGTCCGCAGTCTCGCGGTCGCCATCACATCGACAGCCATCCTTCTGCTGATCGGCTATCCGGTGGCCTACGGGATGTCGCGGTTGCCGCAGCGCTGGCAGCCGATTGCGATGATGCTGGTGATCGTGCCGTTCTGGACTTCGTTCCTGATCCGCATCTACGCCTGGATCAACGTGCTCCAGCACGACGGCCTGCTCAACAAGGCGCTGCTCGCGCTCGGCATTATCGACAAACCTCTCGTTTGGCTGTCGACCGATGCGGCGATGTATCTCGGCATCGTCTACTCATATTTTCCGTTCATGATCCTGCCGCTGTACGCGACATTGTCGAAGATGGACGACGCGTTGCTGGAAGCCGCCGCCGATCTCGGCGCGTCGCGGCTGAAAGCCTTCTGGCTGGTGACGGTGCCGCTGTCGCTGCCGGGCGTTGGCGCAGGCCTGCTGCTGTGCTTCATTCCCATCGTCGGCGAGTTCGTGATCCCCGATCTGCTGGCTGGCTCCGACCGGATGATGATCGGCCAGACATTGTGGCTGGAGTTCTTCACCAACAAGGACTGGCCGGTGGCGTCGGCGATTGCGATCGTTCTGCTCGCGCTGCTGCTGGTGCCGTTGCTGGTCTATGAGAAGCTGCAGCGCCGCCATCTGGAGACGCGCTGATGGCGGCCCGCAACGTCGCACGCCTGTCGAGCTTCAACCTGGCGTCTATCGCGCTGGGGCTGGCGTTCCTGTATCTGCCTATCGCGATTCTCGTGATCTATTCGTTCAACGCCTCGCGTCTGGTGACGGTGTGGGGCGGCTGGTCGCTGCGCTGGTACATTGAACTCTTCAGCGACGAGGCCATGCTGTCGGCCACGTGGATGAGCCTGCGCGTGGCATTCTGCTCGGCGACGGCGGCGACCGTGCTCGGCACGCTTGCGGCACTGGCCCTGTCGCGCGGCGAGCGCTTTCGGGGGCGCACGCTGTTTTCCGGCATGCTTTACGCGCCGCTGGTGATGCCGGAAGTGATCACCGGATTATCATTGCTGCTGCTGTTCGTGGCCATTGATGCCGGGCGCGGGTTCTGGACCGTCACCATCGCGCACACCACGCTGACCATGTGCTTCGTTGCGGTGGTGGTGCAATCGCGGCTCGGCGCGCTCGACCGCAGCCTCGAGGAAGCGGCGATGGATCTCGGCTGTTCGCCGGTGCGGGCCTTCATCGCGGTGACATTGCCGCTGATGCTGCCGTCAATTGCGGCGGGCTGGATGCTGGCCTTTACGTTGTCGCTGGACGATCTGGTGATCGCGAGCTTCACCACCGGGCCGGGATCGGCGACGCTGCCGATCCGGATCTATTCGGAGGTGCGGCTCGGCGTGAAGCCGGAGATCAACGCGATCTGCACGCTGGTGATCGCGGCAGTGGCGCTGGTGATCATCGCGGCGTCACTGGTATCGAAACTGTCGAGCGACAAGGGCGAAAGCGCAGCGCCGCTCTAATCGGCCTTTTCCGGAGCAGAGTTTGCGGCAGCCGGGGGCGTTGCTGGTGCGGAGGCGGGCGTTTCGGCAGCGGGCGCCAGCGGCGGAACAGGTGGCGGCAAGACCGGCGTGGGCAGCACAGGCTGCGGGATCGCGGCCTGCGGCTGCGCTGTGGGTTCGGCGGCCGGCTTTCTTCCGCCGGTGAAGCGGTCGATCACGGATTTCACCGCGTCGCGCGTTTTGCGGTCCTTCAGTGAATCGAGCAGCGGCGCGGACGCAGGCGAACGGCGGATCAGCGATTCCGAATCCGGGAAAATCAACGGATCGTCCCACGGACCCTGCACCACGAACGGCAGTTGAAATGCCGGTGGCGCATCGCTTGCGACCACGAGACTGGCGACGCCCTTCAGATCGTATTCGCGCGACGGCACCGAGGCCGTGCCGGTCAGCAGCACGCGTGTCGTGGGGCCTTCGATCCGCGCGTCTTCGGCGGTGGCGACGCCGTCATTGAAGCGGATCGCGATGTTCAGTGAATCGAACGGCGTCGAGCCGTTGCGGAAATTGCCCGCGCCCGACAGAGGGCGGCGTTCCAGGCGCTTGAGAAGCTGTTCGACATTGAGCCCGCCGATCGCGCCGTCGCGACCGGTCAGCGTCGCGGTGCCGTCGAGCGATTGCGCCAGCGTAAACGGGCTGGCGCCCTTGGCTTCAACGGCGAAGTTGAGATTGCCGCGGCCGCTCAGCCTGCTGACGCCGAACAGTTCGTTGGCGCAGCTCGCCAGATCGACATCGGTGAACTGGAACTGGGCCTTGATCTCCGCTGCCGCGTCGGCACGCGTCACGCCGAACGATCCCTTGAGGATGCCGCCGTAAATCTGCGCTTCGCCGATGCTCAGCGCCAGCGTTCCGCTGCGCATGTTGGCGCCGAGCGCGGTGCGGCCGAGTTTCGAGCTGCCGATGGTGACCTTCGCCGCCGACAGCCGCATGTCCAGATCGGTGGCGGAGAGGCCGCGCAGATCGAACAACTGCCGGTTCCAGTCGCGCGCGCCGCTGGCGACCAGGCGAATGGTGTCGATGTAGGGCGTAAAATCGAGCGCATCGGCGGCGAGGGTGGCCTGCACCGTCTGGCGGTCGTTGTTGCTGTAGGTGATGACGCCTTCGGCGGTGTTGCCGTCAAGTTCCAGGTTGACGTTGGTCAGCGCGATCGATTCGCCCACCACATTGGTGCGGGCCTTGAGCGAGAACCGTCCCAGTCCCCCGGTGCCGGGGGGATCCTGCCCCGCCCAGCGCATCGCATTGCGCAGCGAGGGGCTGTCGGCGGCGAGTGTGCCTTCCATGAGCAGGCTGGTGCGGTTGGCGACCGCGCCGTCGAAAGCGAATTTCAGCGGCGTGCTGGCGACGCGGACCTTGATGCCGGAACGGTCGCCGGACAGCGCGGCGATGAAATCGGTAATGCTGAGGCTGCCATCGACGAGTTCATTGCGCCAGTTGAACTGGCCGGTGGCGGCAAACGAGCGTGAGATCGACGGCCATGCCAGCGACAGGTCGATTCCGTTGACGGTTTCGGCGATCTCGCGGTCATCGTTCTGATAGGTGAGGACGCCGTTCTTGATGCGGATTTCGGAGAACGACACCGGGCTGTCGACACCCGGCTTGATGGTGCGCGCCAGCGTCTCGATGATGGCCGACCAGTTGCTGCGGCCATCGGCGTTGCGCTTCACATTGATCCGCGGATCCTGCAGCGTCACGTCGGCGATTTCGTAACGCCGCATCAGGAGCGGCAGCAGGCGCAGGTTCGCTGTCAGTTCATCGACGGTGAGAGGCTCGTCGGCGACGCCGCTGCCGCGCGAACTGGCGCCTTTCAGTCCGACCTGCCGCAATGTGATGGCGCTGCCGGGGAAAATCGAAACGCGCACGTCGCCGTTGACCTTCAGGTCGAGGCCGGTCGCGGCGCGAATCTGCTTCTCGACCGAAAGCCGCACGGCGTTCGGGTCGATCATCCAGGAAATGGCGATCAGGCCGAGCAGCGCGGCAGCAAGAAACGCCGCAATAGGCATCCCGAGGCGCTTTATCCCTTGGGCCATCGTCAATGAGTTCATCCGGTAGGTTTGGGTCTGAAGGCACCGGCAGGTTTCCCGCCGCAGCGCAGGCTGCAACTTGATTGCTTTTCTTGACGCTTTCAAGGCCATCCGAAGCCTTAAACCCTGCAATCGCGCCTCAAAACCAAAGGTATTGGCAAAGGTATTGGAAGGTGTTCGGACAAGGTGGCGCACCGGACAGCATTGCCGGACAGCGGACGGGGCAGGTGCCGTAGCGCGATTGACGTGCCTTAAAGATTCCGCCTAATAATCGCCCTGAAAGCGGACTTGCGAACCTCCACACGAGCGGCTTGCCCGCCCATTTCCCTCCATCAGGTTGCACCCTCATGAACAAGGTTTACCCCGACGCGAAATCCGCGCTCGATGGCGTTGTTAAAGACGGCATGATGATCATGTCCGGCGGTTTCGGCCTCTGCGGCATCGCCGAAGTCCTGTCGGACGCGTTGCGCGAAACCGGCGTCAAGAACCTGACGGTTGTGTCGAACAATGCCGGCGTCGACGGCATCGGTCTCAGCCGCCTGCTGGAAACCCGCCAGATCAAGAAAATGATTTCGTCCTATGTCGGCGAGAACAAGCTGTTTGCGCAGCAGTACCTCGCGGGCGAACTCGAACTCGAGTTTAATCCGCAGGGCACACTGGCCGAGCGCATTCGCGCCGGCGGCGCGGGCATCCCGGCATTCTTCACCAAGACCGGCGTCGGCACACTGATCGCCGAGGGCAAGGAAGTCCGTGAGTTCAACGGCGAGAAGTACATTATGGAGACCGGCCTCGTCGCCGATCTCGCCATCGTGCACGCCTGGAAGGGCGATACCGCGGGCAACCTCGTGTACCGCAAGACCGCGCGCAACTTTAACCCGATGATGGCGACCGCCGCGAAGGTCACCATCGCGGAAGTCGAGCATCTGGTGCCGGCTGGCGAGATCGATCCCGATCACATCCATACGCCCGGCATTTTCGTGCAGCGCGTGGTCGCGGTCGATCCGAAGCTGAAACGTATCGAGCAGCGCACCCTGCGCAAGCGCGCGTAACTGATTTCCAGAGGAGAGCCCCATGGCCTGGACCCGTGAACAGATGGCAGCGCGTGCCGCGAAGGAACTGCGCGACGGCTATTACGTCAATCTCGGCATCGGAATCCCGACGCTGGTTTCCAACTACATCCCCGATGGCCTCGACGTCTCGCTGCAAAGCGAGAACGGCATGCTCGGCATGGGTCCGTTCCCCTACGAGGGCGAGGAGGATGCTGACCTCATCAACGCCGGCAAGCAGACCGTCACGGAGCTTCCCGACACCAGCTATTTCTCCAGCGCGGATTCGTTCGCGATGGTGCGCGGCGGTCACATCGACCTATCGATCCTGGGCGCGATGCAGGTCGCCGAGAACGGCGATCTCGCCAACTGGATGATCCCCGGCAAGATGGTGAAAGGCATGGGCGGCGCGATGGATCTTGTCGCGGGCGTCAAGCGCGTCGTCGTTGTGATGGAGCACTCCGCCAAGGATGGCTCGAAGCTGCTGCACCGCTGCAACCTGCCGCTGACCGGCGAGCGCGTCGTCGATATGGTCGTCACGGATCTGGCGGTGTTCACCATCGACAAGCACGGCAACGACGGCATGGCGCTGATCGAACTCGCTGACGGCGTTACCCTCGATGACGTGAAGGCGAACACCGAGGCAACCTTCCGCGTCGCGCTGAAGAACGCATAAGCGTTCTTCAGGTCAGGTTATCGACGCCCACAGGAAGGTCAATGTCGCGGCGACGCCCAGCAATGTGCGTCCCGCGTGCAATCTGGCCCACGTCTCGATCAGGGCGCGGGTTTCAGGTCCCGCGTTCACTGGCTCCATCGCCATCAGTTTGTTGTTGGTCGGCATGATGACCAGCAGCGTGTAGGGCCAGTTGGCCACCAGCACCGCGCCCCCGATCAGCCACAGCCACTGGCCGGTCTGCCACCACGCCAGAATGCCCAGCAGAAATCCCACGATGGCCATCGGTGCCTGCATCGCGAAGCCGCGCGTGTAGGATGGCTTCCATTCGGTGAGGAGCGCGCGATCGTCCAGATGCAGCCGCGCCGGTTGCTCGGCAAAGCCGACATAGAATGCCGCTCCGGCAAACAGCCCGGCGGCGGTGAGCGCAAGTTGTCCTGCAAACATTGAGTGATCCTCTGTTGCTCAAGTCCGGGCACGGGAGAACGGTTCCGGAGAGTGATCCCGGCTTGTCCTGACTGTGCGATGTGGTCGTCCGGATTCAGCCCGCGTATCCGCCGTGATCCAGAAACTGCTGCTCCTCCGCGGTCATCGCGCGGCCGAGAATCGGATTGCGGTGCGGGAAGCGGCCGAAGCGGCGGACGATGTCGCGATGGCCTTTTGCATGAGAAAGATTCGGCTCTCCGAGAGCCCGCGCCAGCGCAACGGAACGTTCCTGATCGACGACATCCTCCGAATGGCCGAACGGGAGATAGAAAAACAGCCGAAGCTCCCCCACGGCTTCGTCGTGTCCGGCGTCGATGGCCGCAGTGGCGGCCTCGCGCGCCATGGCGTCGGTCGCATACATGCGCGGCGTGCCGCGAAAGGCATTGCGCGGAAACTGATCCAGCAAAATCACCAAAGCGAGTGCGCCGTGCGGGGTCACCGGCCAGTCTTCGAGTTCGCCGCGGACTGCAGCTTCGTGGGCAGTGAGAAACCGCTCGCGAAAGTCGCGGTCGAAGCCGGCATCCTTGGCGAACCACATCGCAGGTCCGGCGTTGCGCCAGAAATCGACGATGCCGGACGCGGTTGCCGA
The DNA here is from genome assembly GCF_014203115.1 of Afipia massiliensis. Taxonomy (GTDB): domain Bacteria; phylum Pseudomonadota; class Alphaproteobacteria; order Rhizobiales; family Xanthobacteraceae; genus Afipia; species Afipia massiliensis. The sequence goes on from NZ_JACHIJ010000007.1 coordinate 31,747, forward strand.
TGCGACCGGCGGCGGACTGGTCTGACGCCGATGCGCCTCATGGCCGGCATGGAACTCTTGTTCGATAAAGGCTTCTTCGCTGCTGGGTGCAAGTTGTGACGGTGACATTTCGGTTCTCCGGCTGTGGCGTCCGCCCCGATGGGGTCCGAACTCGATGCCTTCGCAATCGCAGTTGGAGTCCGATGAATCCAGTGATATGATTTCAGGAATATGCTGAATGAAATTGATCTTGGCCGGACCGATCTCAATCTGCTGACACTGTTCGAGGTCGTCCTGAAGGAGGGCCACGTCGGGCGTGCGGCCCAGCGGCTGAACCTGTCGCCGTCGGCGGTCAGCCACGGCCTCGGCCGGCTGCGGAAGCTGCTGAACGACCCGGTGTTTCTGCGCACGCCGAAGGGCGTGGTGCCGACGGCGCGCGCGCTCGAACTGGCCGGGCCGGTCGCGGAGATTCTCGCGCGCGTGCGCAACGTGATATCGACCGCCGAGCCGTTCGACGCGGCGAAATCCTCGCGGCGATTCATCATCGGAGCGCCGGACGGTGTGTCCTCGGTGTTCATGCCGCCGCTGCTGGCGCTGCTGCATAAGCGCGCGCCGGGCATCGACATCGGCTTGCAGCAGTTGTTGCCGCCACAGGGCGGTCGCTCCGAGCAGGCGTGGGAGCCGCTCTTTGCCGAACTCGACGCGGGCGCGATCCATATCGCGATCGCGCCGGTCGATGCGGCTCCGGCAAGGTTTATTGCGGAGACGGCTTACGATGAGGACTTCGTGGCGGTGATGCGGTCGCGGCATCCGTTTGCCGCCCGCGCGACGCTGGAGCGCTTTTGCATGATGCGCCATCTCGTCGTCTCCATGACGGGCGATCCCCACGGCTTCGTCGATGACACGCTGGAGAAGCTCGGGGTTAGCCGGCGCATCGCGCTCACAGTGCCGAATTTCGCGATGGGTCTTGCGACCCTGTCCGAGACCGATCTGATCGCCGCGATGCCGCGGCGGTATGTGGCGATGTATGCGAGGCGTTTCGGACTGGTGAGCAGAGAGCTGCCATTCCGTCTGCGCTCATTCTCAATTCGCGCGGTTGCGCCGCGGGTGGCGATGATGGATGCCGGGCTGGCATGGATGTTCGCGCTCATTCGTGAGGCGACCGAACGCGAGCGCGCCGTTCGTCGGCGTCAGTCAGACTGAGCGGGCGACCAGGCTGAGCAGCGAAGACACCGCGCGCCTTTGCTTCGCCTACATGCCCTTGCTTTTTTGTCCCGAACGAGGTCCGTATCGGATCGAACAAGGAAACCACATGCGCGGCGGTATTGAAGACAAGGCCTTCCTGATCCTGATCGTCGTGGTGTCGCTGGCCTTTGCCTGGATTCTCAAGTCGTTCTACGGGGCGATCCTCTGGGGTGTCGTCATCGCCATCCTGTTCGCGCCGCTGTACCGGCGGCTGCTGCGGAGGAACCCGCAGCGGCCCACCCTGGCGGCGCTGGCCATGATCGTGCTGGTGGTCATGATCGTGATTCTGCCGCTGACGCTGATTGCAGCGTCGCTGACGCAGCAGGCGGCGGCCGTGTTCGCGAAGGTGCAGTCCGGCGAACTCGACTTCGTCAAACTGTTTCAGCAGATCCTCAATGCGCTGCCGACATGGGTCACTGGCGTGCTCGACCGCTTCGGCGTCGCCAGCTTCGGCGGGATGCAGGAGAAGCTCTCAGCCGGGCTGCTCAAGGGCAGCCAGCTGATCGCCACCCAGGCGCTGAACATCGGCCAGAGCACGTTCGAGTTCATCGTTAGCGTCGCGATCATGCTGTACCTGCTGTTCTTCTTGTTCCGCGATGGAAACGCGCTGTCGCGGCGCATCAAGGACAACATTCCGTTGCGCGCCGAGCTGCGCGACGCTCTGCTGGAGAAATTCACCGTCGTGATCCGCGCCACGGTGAAGGGCAGCCTTCTGGTCGCCTTGGCGCAGGGCGCGCTCGGCGGCCTGATCTTCTGGTTGCTTGGCATCAATGCGGCGTTGCTGTGGGCGGTGCTGATGGCATTCCTGTCGCTGCTGCCGGCCGTCGGCGCCGGGCTGGTCTGGATGCCGGTCGCGCTCTATCTCTTGGCCACAGGGTCGTTTGTTCATGGCGCGATCCTGATCGCCTATGGCTTTCTGGTCATCGGGCTTGTCGACAATCTGCTGCGCCCGATGCTTGTGGGCAAGGACACCAAGCTGCCGGACTATGTGGTGCTGATCTCGACGCTGGGCGGCATCGAAGCCTTCGGGCTCAACGGCTTTGTCATCGGCCCGGTCATCGCCGCCATGTTCATCGCGGCGTGGGATATCTTTTCGGTATCGCGGAAGAATGATCAGGCCGGGGCGGCCTGAAAGCTGCGACGCGTTCTGCCAACGTCTAGGCCGGTCCCTGCGGAATATCCGAAAACCGCGTCAGCCATGCCACCGGCCCGATGCTTGCAGCCACGATCAAGAGTGCGGCGAGCGCACCATCCTCGAAGCTGCCGCGGCTGGCATACTGATAGATCGAGGTCGCCAGCGTTTCGACATTGAGCGGACGCAGCAGCAGCGTCGCCGGCAATTCCTTCAGGCAATCGACGAACACCACGATGGCAGCGCCGAGCAACGCCGGACGCAGCAGCGGCAGGTGGATCCGCCGCATCGCGGTGATCTGTCCGGCGCCTGCGCTGCGAGCGCTGTCGTCGTAATCGAACGGAATGCGCTCGAACCCGGCCCGCAGAAACCCGGTCGGCACCGCGAGAAAGCGGATCACGTAGGCGGTCACCACCGCCGCGCCCGATCCCATCAGCACGAGGCCCGGCAGGGCGAGCCCGAGCCACGCCGCGAGCGTGTTCAGCGCGTTGTCGATCGCCAGCACCGGCGTCAGCAGGCCGAGCGCCAGCACCAGTCCCGGCAATGCGTAACCCGTTTGCGCGATGTTGGCTGAGAACGCGCGCCATGAGCCGGGACGCCAGCGGGTTGCAAGGATCGTCGCCAGCCCGAGGCCAAGCGCGGCCAGCGTCGCGAGCGCCGCAAAGATCACCGAGTTGAATGCATCGCGCCAGATCGCCGTATCCATCGTGACCGTCGAGCGGTGCACGCTCTGATGCAGCAGAAACAGCAACGGTACGATGAAGCCGAGCAGCACGGGGAGAACGCATGCGGTGAACGCCAGCCAGCCCCTGATCCCCTTGAAGGGCGTGCGCGGTGTCAGCCGCGGACTCTCCGACGAGAATTCGGTCACGACGTTGCGGCGGCCGTAGCGCTCCAGCGCGATCAGTCCGCCGACGATCACCAGCACCAGACATGACAGCTGCGCCGCGCCCGCGAGGCTGCCGCGGTTGAGCCATGTCGTGAAGATCGAGACGGTGAGCGTGCGCACGCCGAGATACTCGCTGGCGCCGATGTCGTTCAGCGTTTCCAGCGCGACGAGCGCAAGGCCGACGGCCAGCGCCGGGCGCGCCATCGGCAGCGAGATGCGCAAGAAGATATTCCAGCGTCCCGCGCCGAGCGTTCGCGCGGCTTCCGCAAATTCGGCGCTCTGCAACTGGAATGTCGCGCGCGCGGAGAGATAGACATAGGGATAGAGCACAATGCCGATGATGAAGATCGCGCCGGGCAGCGAGCGCAAACCAGGCAACAGCACCAGCGCATCGCGCGCGGGCAACCACAGCGTCAGCGTGCGATGGACGAGGCCGAGCGGTTCGAACAGATCGACGTAAACATACGCCGCAATGTAGGTCGGGATCGCCAGCGGCAGCGGCAGCAGCCAGAGCAGCAGTCCGCGCCCGGGAAAATCATGCGACGACACCAGCCACGCGGTGCCGGCGCCGATCAGCAGCGCCACCGCTCCGACGCCGATCAGCAGCGCCGCGGTGTCGCGCAGCGCCAGCGGCAGCACGTAGTCGATGAGATGGGACCAGAGACCGGGCGCGGGCTGCGCCGCGATCACGATAATCGCGAGCACCGGCAACACGACAAGCGCCGCGGTGAAGACCGCCAGCGTAGAAACAGCGGGCTCTGCGATGCGCGCGCTTGTCACGTGCCCTCGCTCCCTCTCCCCGCTAGCGGGGAGAGGGTTGGGGTGAGGGGCAACTTTTTGTCTCGGATCGATGCGGGTCCGTCGTTCGTCATGCCCGGCCGTAGCAGTCGCAGACTGCGTAAACTTGTCTGCGTGCCGGGCATCCGCGTCTTGCTTTCGATAAGAGGTGAGAAAGACGTGGATGGCCGGGACAAGCCCGGCCATGACGAGATTTCCGGTTTGATCGCGATCACAGGATCAACCCATCAATTGTCGAACCCGACCTTGTCGACCAGCGTCGAGGCCGCCTTGCGGTTGGTTGCGATCTTGGCAACCGGCAAGGTGTCGGCATTCAGCTTGCCGTAGCCGGCGATGGTCGGATTGATCGCGACGCCCGCGCGCACCGGATACTCGTAGTTAGCGTCGGCGTAGATCTTCTGGGCCTGCTCGCCGGCAAGCCATTCGATCAGCTTGATCGCATTGGCACGGTTGGGCGCGTTCTTGACCAGCAACAAACCGGACAGGTTCACGTGGGTGCCTTTGCCCGCGAAGGTCGGCAGGATCACCTTGGTGGCTTCCGCCCATGGCTTCTTGTCCGGGTCCTTGTCCATCATCAGCGCCCAGTAATAGGTGTTGCCGATGCCGAGGTCGCACTTGCCTGCCGCGACATCGCGCGCGGTTTCGCGGTCGCCGCCGGACGGCTTCTGCGCGAGATTGGCTTTGACGCCGCGCAGCCATTCCTCGGCTTTGGCTTCGCCATGATGGGCGACATAGGCCGCGAACAGCGCGTTGTTGTAGATGTGCTGGCCGGAACGGATGCAGATCTTGCCCTTCCATTTCGGATCGGCGAGTTCTTCATAGGTGATGGCGTCCTGCTTGACGCGATCCTTCGAGGCGTAGATCACGCGCGCGCGCATCGAGATGCCGGCCCAGTGACCATCGGGATCGCGATACTGTGCTGGCACGATCTTGTCGATCACCTCGGACTTGATCGGCTGGGTCACGCCCGCCTGGACGGCTTCGTCGATGCGGCCGATGTCGACCGTCAGCAGCAAGTCGGCGGGGCTGTTTGCGCCTTCCGCCTTGATGCGCTGCTCAAGGCCGGAACTGGCCGAAACCACGTTGATCTTGATGCCAGTGTCCTTGGTGAAGGCGTCGGTCAGGGGCTGAAGCAGCTTCGACTCGCGATAGCTGTAGAGATTGACTTCGCCGGATTGCGCGAATGCCGTGGAATTCAATGCCAACACCGATGCGAGGGCAGTTGCAGCGGTGAGAATGCGGGTTCGTGACATGGGAAACTCCGGCGCTTGATTGAGGGCGCTGAACTGGATGCAGCGCTTCGTGCTGGTTCTGTAACGCACGGGACGTGCACATTCACGCGGCGCGATGTCGCGAGAGCACGAGTTTAGAGCGATTCCAGATTATCCTACGCGATCGCGCTGGCGTGCGAGAACACGACCTCGATCAGCGTGCCCGAATGCGGCGCGGTCTTGATATGGAATTGCGCGCGGTTGGCCTCGACCAGCGCCTTGGTCAGCGACAGGTTCACCACCGAGCCGTCGGCGGTCTGGTCCGAGGCGCCCGACGTGCGGAACGGCGCCATCGCGGCGGCGATCTCGTTGTCGTTGAGGCCGTGCCCGGTGTCGCGGACGCGCAGCACGATGTCGCCGAAATCGGTGGTCGCCGTCGAGACGATGACCTGCCCGCCGGTATTGGCCAGATGGATCGAATTGCCGATCAGGTTCATCGCAATCTGGCGCAGCGCGCGGGCGTCGGCCTTCACCGTCGGCAGCGCATGCGCCAGCGATGTGCGGATGATGATGCGCTCGCGGTTGGCCTGCGGCTGCATCACGGCGACGCATTGCTCGACCATGCTGTTGAGGTCCTGGCTCGCGAACGACAGTTCCATCTTGCCGGATTCGATCCGCGACAGGTCGAGCAGGTCGTCGATGATCGCCATCACGCGCTGGCCGGAGGCGCGGATGTCCTTCATGTATTCGACATAGCGTTCATTGCCGAGCGCACCGAAACGCTCCTCGATCATCACGTCGGCAAAACCAATGATGGCGTTGAGCGGCATGCGAACTTCGTGGCTGATCCGCCCGAGAATGTCCGCCTTGGCGTTGGTTGCACGTTCAACCTGACGCCGCGCCTGGGTCAACTCGCCTTCGCCCTTCTTCGCCTGCGACATGTCGCGGAAGATCGCGAAGAAACGCGCATTGTCCGGACGGGTGCGGCCCACGGTCATCGACAGCGGAATAGCGCTGCCGTCGCGGGCGCGGCCCAGCATGTCGCGGTTGTGGTTGAGCAGGCTCGCGACTGCGGCGGTCCTGACTTCGTTCACATAGTCCTGCACCGCGTGCTGGCTGTCCGGTGCGAACAGATCGGTCAGATTGAGCGCCGCCATCTCGTTGTCGTCGCGGCCGAACAGGACTTCGGCGCTGCGGTTGCAGGAGAGAACGCGGCCCTCGCCGTCGAACACCACAACGCCTTCGGCGGTATGGTCGAGAATGGTGCCGAGTTCTTCCGCCTGCGTGGTGTCGTCGCTAGGCACGACAACCGGCGTTATGACCACCGCCGGCGCGGGCTCGCTCCAGGTGGCGGCGCGCGGGCCGGAGAACACCAGCGCATGGGATGGTTCGCCGTCCCATGTGATGGCGAACAGCCGGGCGTCGGCGGGTTCGCCCTTGTCGGGGCCGCTCTTGCTGGTCGCTGCGATCACGACCGGCGTGCCTGTTTCCGAAGTGCTGCTGGCGGTGCCCGCGCCGGCTTCGACAGTCAGCGCATCGAGGCCGCCGGCCTCGGTCAGCGCGTGAAGATCGTCGTAACCGGTCGAGGCGAGAAACGCCTTGTTGGCGTAGAGCAGCCGGTCGAGCCGGTAGATCAGCACACCGACCGGCAGGCGATCGAGCAGCTGCGAATCCTGCGCGGCGTTGGCTCGCGGCAGCACCGGCTCAGGCTGCAGGAATGCGGGCGGATGTTCCAGCGCAGGCGGTTCGGCAACGGGCGCGTGGGGTTGCTCGCCCTCATCGGGGGCGAACAGTTCGGCCACCGATGCGTCGGTGAGCGTATCGCTCTCGGCTGCATTTTCGAGACGGGCCGACAGCCGCCGCGCCAGTTCGTCAAAGGCGTTGCTCTCGACCGCGGTCAGCGCTGGCGCTTTCGGCTCGGCCACGGGAAACGGTACGACGTTTTGCGGAGTGTCCACGGGGGGCTTCGATTCGGTTCGCGGTGAATTCTCTGTCGGGAAATTGTCTTGCGTGCTTCCGGCGAGGTGCACCGGCTCGGTTGGCGCATGCACGTCCGCTGCGTCCGTGATGTCCTGGCTCACAGGTTCTTGGCCGGCGGCATCATGAACCGTCACGTCTTGCACGACAGGTTCGTCGGAGAGAGGCGTTGCGGGCGGCGTCGACGCGTACAGCATGTCGTCGCGGCGCTGCGCGGCCAGCCGCGCCATGCCTTCGACGTCGCGGCAGACGCCGAACCCGCGATAGCCCAAAAAACTCCCGGCGCGGTCGTAGATCGGCAGACCCGACAGTTCGACCGGCAATCGCGCGCCCGCGCCGTCGGCGGGCCAGTTGACGACGATGTTGCTCCAGGTCTCGCGGGTTGCGACCGCTGCCGCCACCTGGCCTTCGGGATCAAGGCCGAGTGCATCGGCGATTTCATTCCACGGCCTGCCAAATGCGGCTGAGGTGCGCGCGCCGATCAGGCGGGTGAATTCATCGAGGCCGAGCGAAAAGCGGCCGTCTTCATCCATGTGCCACATGAAGCGCAGCGGATGCCGTCGCGGCGTCAGCGGCGGGCCATCCATCTCGAGCAGGGTTGCCGACACGTCGTGTGTGCCGATGTCTTGCGCGGGCGGTTTGCGGCGTTCGTCGTCGAAATAGATTCGCGTCACATGATCTGCCGGCGCGTCGTGATGCGAGGGTTCATCGTGAGACGCAGGCTCCGAAACGTCGCTTGCCTGCGTCTCAACGTGCTGAGGCGGTGTGATGTTGGCGATCTGCTGAACCGGAGATTCCTGTTCAGGCAATTCGTCGAACACCGATCCGAAAACGTCGGCGGGCATAATCTCAGCGGGTTCAGATGACGCGTGATGAAGCGGGGCGTCGGCGGCAGCTTGTGCAATCGCTTCAGCAGGCTGCACGGATGGCGCATCGGGTGCGGAGGCCGTCGCTGTTACGACGGGTTCGGCGGTCGGCACATGCGCCGGCGTGCTCTCTACGGCTGATGCAATAACGACGGGAACGGGCTTCGGCGCGTGCGGCGGCACGCGGACGGCGCCGATCAATGCAACCAGCGCCGTTCCTTCGCCGGTCCCGACGCGATGCACTGAGACGCGGCCAAGATCCATTTGCAGGGTTGCCTGTCCGTCGCGCAGCGCGCCGCTGCGCGCGTCGTCGAATCCGGGGCCGGTGAGATCGTTGAACAGGCCGGGAAAATTTTTCGCGCGTTCATTGGCGCCCGCCAGCGCGCCGTTCGGCGTGAAGGTCATGGCCGGCATCGTGACGCTGTCCACGAGATGCGCGAGCCGTTCGGTGAGCGGCGCCGGACGGCCGACCGGGTCGGCGGCGGCGATCAGAATGCCTGCTGTGCCGTCGGCGAAGGTGAGCCGCGCGCAGGAGCATGTCAGGAGGCGGCCGAGCGGCGCGCCGAAACCGCGCAGCCGTTCAAGGCGCGGCGCGCCGGACTGCGATAGCCGTGCCGCGAGCTGCGCGGCCTGCCGGCGATGCGGGTCCGCGGGTCCGATGATTTTTTCGGCGAGCACGGCGGCGTTGCGTGCGCCGAACAGTTGTGCGCCGATGGTGTTGGCCCAGAGAATGTGCGCGCCGTCGAGCGACCAGACCCATGCAGGCAGGCCGCTTGTCGCGTGAACCGCAAGGCGCGGATCGCGGATGCCGTGGAGCTGGAAGTCGGCTTCGCTCATATCGGACAACGTGCCTTTGACTCGCTTTCGCCGCGCCGGATTTCGGCGCTGGAAGTGGGATCGGACAGCCTTAACAAATGATTAGTATGGCGCGGTTGCCGCAAGGTCCACCAGTGCGGTGTGAGACTACCCGTCCAAACCCGCGATAACGTTAATTCCCCGGCGCGCTGAACCCCAACGGCGCTCAGGCGTTGGGTGTTGCAAAAGCTATTCAAACGTTCACGATGAGCGGGCAGGAACTGTCGTTGCGCTGCGTCAAATGTGGTGTCACCCGGCGGTGAATTGCGGACTCGGGTCCGGCAGACGGGCCCGGATGTAACAGGAGGGTGCGACATGGCAGGCAATCAGTTCGAAATTCCGAAGGAAATGCGGTCGATGGCGGAGGCAAGTCTGGATCAGGCGCGCAAGGCCTTCGAATCCTTCATCAGCAGCGCGCAGCAGACAGCGTCTGCGTTCGGCGGATCGTCGTTCGGCGCCCCCGGCGAGGCGGCCAAGGATATCAGCACCAAGGCCATCGCCTTCGCGGAGAAGAACGTGCAGTCCTCGCTGGCCTACGCCCAGCAGTTGATTAATGCCAAGGATCTGACCGAGGTGATGCGTCTGCACACCGAATACGTTCAGGGCCAGATGCGCGCGCTGGCGGAGCAGGCCAGCGAAATGGGGCAGGCCATGACCCGTGCGGCGATGGACGCCACCAAGCAGAAATAGTCTGCTTCCGGACGCTTGAGCAGTCAGCCCGGCAGATCCGGTCCCCGGGGGCCGGCTCGGCCGGGCTCCCGGCCCGGCGTTTCTTGTTGCAATGCACAATGTCCAGCCTATAGTGCCAAATAGAGACTGATCCTGCGCCGGCCTGTGAGCCTCGCGCGGCCGGCTTCCTCGTCCCGGCCATTTCAATTCCAGACACCACAAGGAATCTCCACATGAGCGCGAACGATCCGTTTTCCGTCGTCCCCTTCAAGGTTCCAGAGCAGTTTCGCGCATTCGCGGAGATGGGCGTTTTCCAGGCGCAGGGCAGCTATCAGAAGCTCAAGGACGCGGCGGTCTCCAACAACGGGGCGCTGGAGGCGATGGTGACCTCGGCCACCAAGGGCGCCGGTGACTTCACCTCGAAGGTGATCGGGATGGCCCAGACCAACACCGAGGCGGCCTTCGCCTTTACCCAGAGCCTGATGGGCGTGAAGTCGCTGCCGGAAGCGTTCGAACTGATGAACGCCCATGCCCGCAAGCAGTTCGAGGTTTTCAGCGCGCAGTCGCAGGATCTCGCCACCCTGACCCACAAGGTTGCGGCCGAGGCGGTCGAGCCGATCGCCACCGGTGCGGCAAAGGCCTTCAAACCCACTCTCTGACCGGGTCCCGGTTACGGAACAGGCGCACCCGGATGAACCCTTTGCTCTTCCGGGGCGACCCACTAACGAGCTGTTCGTGACGCCCGTTCGGCAGGTCAAAGCGTCTTGCAAAAGCGCGGCGTTGCACCTAGTTTCCCGCGAAATCGCCGCCCCTTGGCGGGGCCGCCTCGAGGCGGCCGTTCGATTGAAAATGCAGTTGTAGCTCAGCTGGTTAGAGCGCCGGATTGTGGATCCGGAGGTCGGTGGTTCGATCCCACCCAACTGTACCACTTCCATCCCTTCCCAGAGATCAGAACCCGTTCAGGCCGACTGCGCCAGCAGGATGCGAACGTCGTCGCCCGTGGCGAGCGCGCTGTCGGCGTGCGTGAGCATCGCAAAGGTTGCGATCGGCGCGGGGCGTCCGACCAGATAGCCTTGGACCTCGTTGCAGAGTTCGGATTGCAGGAACGCCAGTTCGGCCGGCGTCTCGACGCCTTCCGCCAGCACCGGCAGACCGAGGCCGCGCCCCAGACCCAGCACCGCACGTACGATGGTCGCGGCCTGTGCATTGGTGTTGACCGATTTAATGAACGAGCCGTCGATCTTGATCTTGTCGAACGGGAAGGCGCGCAGATTCGAGAGTGACGAATATCCGGTGCCGAAATCGTCCATCGCGATATGGACGCCGAGCGCCTTGATGCGCCGGAGCGTGTTGAGCGCGCGGTTGAGATCGCGAACCAGCGCGGTCTCGGTGATTTCGAGTTCGAGCCGGTCCGGCGTCAGGCCGGTTTCGAGCAGCACTTCGTGCACCAGCTGCACGAAATTCTCGCTGTAGATCTGCACGGCAGAGACGTTCACCGCGATCGTCAAGGGCTGCGGCCAGCTCGCTGCCTGCTTGCAGGCCTCGCGCAGCACCCACTCGCCGATGCCGAGAATGGCGCCGGTTTCTTCGGCGATCGGAATGAACACGGCCGGAGAGATCGACCCGCGGGTCTTGTGGGTCCAGCGCAGCAGGGCTTCGAAACCGACCACGCGGCGGGTCTGAATGTCTTCCTGTGGCTGATAGACCAGATTGAATTCACGGCGGGCCACGGCCTGGCGCAGGTCGTGCTCCAGCACCCGGCGGTCGTGCACTTCCGCGCCCATTCTCGCCTCGAAGAAGCGGTAGGTGGCGCGGCCTTCCGTCTTGGCGCGGTAGAGCGCCGTGTCGGCATGGGTGAGAAGTGTTTCGCGGTTGTCGGCATCGTCCGGGCAGATCGCGATGCCGATGCTGCATGAGGTCAGATTGTCACTGTCGGATTTGTTCGCGCTGGGCTGCAATGCCGCGAGAATAGCGTCGGCCAGCCTTCCCGCCGCCGCGGGGTTGGACAGTCCGGGCATCAGCACCGCGAATTCGTCGCCGCCGAGGCGCGCGACCATGCAGGTGTTGTCGAGAAGCGCGGAGACGCGCGAGGCGACGGTCTGAAGCACCTTGTCACCTGCTGCGTGCCCGAACAGGTCGTTGATCTCCTTGAACCTGTCGAGGTCGAAACACAGCACCGCGCACTTTTGTCCGTTGGCTTTCGCAGCTGCGATCTCGTGATCGAGCCGTGCATGGAAGCTGCCGCGGTTCGGCAGCGACGTCAGCGCGTCGTGATGCGCGAGATAGCGGATGTGCTGCTCGGCTTTCTTGCGCGCCTGCAGGTTGCGGACGGCGATGACGTGATGCGCCTGTCCGCCGAAATCGATCGGACGCAGGATCAGTTCGACCGGAATCATGGATCCGTCGACATGGCGCAATTCGGCCTCGACCGGTTGGTTCGGCGCGGCCAGCAGTTTTGCGCGCGCCTCCGCGCTCGGAATGTACATTTCCAGCCTGGCGCCGATCAGTTTGTCCGACGATGATCCGACAAGCTGGGCAAAGCTGGTGTTCGCCGTCACGGCGGTGTCGCCGTCGCAGACCAGCAGGCCTTCGATCGCTGCATTGGCCAGACCGCGCATCCGGTCGGCTTCAAGCACGGAGCGGCGCTGGTCGTGGATGTCGAGAGCGGCGGCGCCCAGCGCCAGCAGAATGATGGTGAAGCTCGAGACGGCGACGCCGATGGCGAGCCATCCGGCGGGGATCGCGGCCGGAGGGATCGTGACGGTGGGATCGGGAATGATCGCCACCGCGCCCATCGCCGTGAAATGATGACTGCAGATCGCGAGCGTCAGAAGCAGCGCGCCGGCAATTCGCCAGCGCTGCGAACTGGCGTGGAGGCCCGAAGGCAGGGATGTTGCGCCGATCAGCGTGCCGAGCAGGATCGAGACCGCAACAAGGGTTGAATCCCACAGGATGATGCCGCCGATCTCGAAGGCGGCCATGCCGAGATAATGCATCGTGGCGATGCCGCCTCCGACAACGGCGCCGCCGAGCCAGGGTCCGGCCCGCCATTCGGGCCGCATGGCCATCGCGAGGCCCGCGCCGGTCAGCAGGACAGCGGCGGCGAGCGACAGGATGGTGAGGGCGATGTTGTAGCCGCTTGGAATCCCGGGCGAGAACGCGAGCATCGCGATGAAATGCGTGGACCAGATACCGAAGCCGGTGGAGATCGCGGACACCGCGAGCCAGACCGGACGCATGCGGCCGGCCGACCGGCGTGCATGTCTCAGCAGGCTGATGGCGGCGAACGAAGCCAATGTACAAATGACGGCCGCGAGACCCACGAGCCACAAATCATGGGCGGTGGCGATACAATTGTAGACCTTGAGCATCGAACGACCTGCAATGCGCGAGAACAAGCGATTGCTTCGGCAGGTACCGGGGAATTGCGTAAGAACACGTAAATACCCCGATGCACGTTCGACCTATGCGTTGAGCGGGCCTTGCGATCAGCTGGACGGCCAGCGCGTGCGCTCAGCGAACAAATGACGAAAGCCGCTGTGGCGCAGGTATTTCTTGCATGCATGGCGCATTAGTCGACGCGCCGTTGCAAGCTAACGCGCAATCAACCATGTCGCGAAGTGGTAACCCGGTGATCATGCCGCCTAACGGTCGGCGCGGCTGACCACATCCATCAGCTCGGCGATCTTGCGGCGCTGATCGGCCTTGTCGCCCGACGTGATCGCATGCTCGACGCAATGAGCGACATGGTCGCGCAGGATTTCTTCCTCGACCCGCCGCAGCGCCGTACGCGCCGCCGCGATCTGCGTGACGATATCGATGCAATAGCGATCGTCATCGACCATACCCGCGAGACCGCGAACCTGGCCTTCGATCCGTTTCAACCTTTTCAGGCACGACGTCTTGATTTCCTGGCGCATGACGATCTATATACCCCCATAGGGTATACAGGTCAAGGAGAGCGATCGTGGTTGCGAACACAAACGGCGGGAAAAGTTGCTGCGGCGGACATGGTCACGCGGGCCATGGTCACACGGGCCATGATCACGCCGGTCATAGTCATGGTCATACGGACCATGCACCCGCCGATGCCGACGGGCGCGTCACCGATCCGGTCTGCGGCATGAGCGTCGATCCGCTGACGACGAAGCATCACCTCGACTACAAGGGGCAGGATTACTTCTTCTGCTCGGGACGTTGCCGCACGCGCTTTGATGCCGAGCCGGAAAAGTTCCTGGCGCCGAAGTCATCCGCGCCTGAAGAGAAGCTGCCGGAAGGCACCATCTACACCTGTCCGATGCATCCTGAAGTGCGTCAGGTCGGGCCGGGAAGCTGCCCGATCTGCGGCATGGCGCTGGAGCCGGAGACGGTCTCGCTCGACGACAAGCCAGATCCCGAACTGATCGACATGACGCGCCGCTTCTGGATCGCGCTGGCGCTGACGCTGCCGGTGTTCGTCATCGACATGGCGGCGCATCTCGGCGGCATCCATCTGTTGCCGGCGCAGACATCCAACTGGCTGTCGTTTGCACTGGCCACCCCGGTGGTGCTGTGGGCCGGCTGGCCGTTCTTCGAGCGTGGCTGGCAATCCGTCAAAACGCGCAACCTCAATATGTTCACGCTGATCGCGATGGGCACCGGCGTCGCTTATGTCTACAGCGTGGTCGCCACGCTGGCGCCGCAGCTGTTTCCGCAGGCGTTCCGCGATCACCACGGCGCGGTCGCGGTGTATTTCGAAGCCGCCGCGGTGATCACCGTGCTGGTGCTGCTCGGTCAGGTGCTTGAACTGCGTGCGCGCGCGCAAACCTCCGGGGCGATCCGCGCGTTGCTCGGCCTGGCGCCCAAGACCGCGCGTCGCATCACGCCGGCGGGCGACGAGGATATCGACATCGACGTTATCGCGGTGGGCGATCTGTTGCGCGTGCGGCCGGGCGAGAAAATTCCGATCGACGGCGTCGTCACCGAAGGCTCGTCGCTGGTGGACGAATCCCTCGTCACCGGTGAATCGATGCCGGTGAAGAAGACCGAGGGTGCGCAGGTGATCGGCGGCACGGTCAATCAAAGCGGCGGTCTCGTGATCCGCGCCGAGAAGATCGGTCGCGACACCATGCTGGCGCGGATCGTCGATCTGGTGGCGCGGGCGCAGCGCTCGCGCGCGCCGGTGCAGCGTCTGGCCGATCAGGTCGCAGGCTGGTTCGTTCCGGTGGTGATCGCGGTGGCGCTTGCGGCGTTCGCGGCGTGGGCCGTGTTCGGTCCGGAGCCGCGGTTTACCTACGCGCTGGTCGCTGCGGTGACCGTGCTGATCATTGCCTGCCCTTGTGCGCTCGGCCTTGCGACCCCGATGTCGATCATGGTCGGCGTCGGACGCGGTGCGCGCTCCGGCATCCTGATCCGCGACGCCGAAGCTCTCGAGCGGATGGAGAAGGTCGACACGCTGGTGATCGACAAGACCGGGACGCTGACCGAAGGAAAGCCGAAAGTGGTGGCGATTGTCGCCGCCGGTGGATTCGAGCGTAACGAACTGCTGCGGCTCGCCGCCAGCGTCGAGCGCGCCAGCGAACACCCATTGGCGTTCGCAATCCTGAACGCAGCGAAGGAAGAAGGCATCGAGCTTCACGACGTGCAGAACTTCGATTCACCGGTCGGCAAGGGCGCCGTCGGTACGGTCGATGGCCGCCGCATCGTGATCGGCAATGCCGTGATCATGCAGCAGTCGAACATCGACATCGCGGCGCTGGAAGCCGAGGCACGGACGCAGCGCGAGCGCGGCGCGACTGCGATCTACGTGGCCGTCGATGGCCGCGCCGCCGGCGTCATTGCCATCGCCGATCCGGTCAAGCCGAGCGCGCAGGACGCGCTTCGGCAGTTGCGCAACGACGGGCTGCGCATCGTCATGCTGACCGGCGATAACGTCACCACGGCGCAGGCCGTGGCGAAGACGCTTGGCATCACCGAGGTCGAGGCCGACGTGCTGCCCGAGCGCAAGGGCGACGTGGTCACGCGGTTGCGCGGCGAAGGCCGTGTGGTCGCGATGGCCGGCGACGGCATCAACGATGCGCCGGCGCTGGCAGCGGCCGATGTCGGTATCGCCATGGGCAGCGGCACCGACGTGGCGATCGAGAGTTCGGGGATCACGCTGTTGCGCGGCGATCTCATCGGGCTGGTGGAAGCACGGCAGTTGTCGCGCGCGACCATGCGCAACATCCGCCAGAACCTCGTGTTCGCGTTCCTCTATAACGCGGCGGGCGTTCCGGTCGCGGCGGGTGTGCTGTATCCGGTGTTCGGGATCCTGCTGTCGCCGATGCTGGGTGCGGCGGCGATGGCGCTGTCGTCGGTCAGCGTCATTGGCAATGCGCTCCGGCTGGCGCGGGCGCGGCTGCACTAGCGCGGACTGCGATTTCCCGGTCGAGCCGCACCGCCAGCTCCGAACTGACCTCCGTCATCGGCAGGCGCAGTTCGGGGCTGTCGATCAAGCCGGTGCGCCACAGCCAGTACTTGATCGGCGCCGGGCTCGGCTCGGCAAACAGCAGCTTCGTTAAATCGGAGACAGTGTGCCAGCGGATCAGTGCCGCGTCATGATCGCCTGCCGTCAGCAACCTGACGACCGATGCAAATGTTTCGGTCTCGATATGCGCCGATGCGAGTATGGCGCCGTCCGCGCCGTCGGCCAGCGCATCCCAGGTTTGTGCATCCTCGCCGGTCAGCACGGCAAAACGGGCCGGGCGCCTGCGCAACAGTTCGACGGATTGCGCGCGGATCGCACAACAATCCTTGAGCCCGACGATGTTGTGATGGTCCGCCAGTTGCAGCATCGCCTCATTGCCGAGATTGACGCCGGTCCGGTACGGGATGTTGTAGATCAGGATCAGGTGCGCTGCCTGGTCGGCAAGCGCGCTGAAATGCTGGATCATCCCGTTTTGCGTTGGTCGCGAATAATAGGGACAGGAGATCAGGTAGCCATCGATCGGCCATGCAGCCGTTCTCCGCAGCGTGTCCAGTAACACCCGCGTATCGCTGCCGGACAGGCCGAGGCAAATTGGAAGGTCCTTGCCACTGCTGGAGACCTCGTCGCGCACGATCGCGACCAGCCGCGCAGTTTCCTCCGGCGCAAGAGTGAGACCTTCGCCGGTGGTGGCGGTAAGGATCATTCCGTTGACCGGCAGGGCGGCGTAGTGCCGCACCAGGCGGCGGAGCGATACGTCGTCGAGTTCTCCGTCACGAAACGGTGTGACGAGCGGCAGCCACAGGCCCTGCAGGCGTGATCGAAGGTCGGTCATTGGTCCATCTCCATCAGGTAAAGCCGGAGACGGACAAACAAAAACCCCGTCCTCGCGGCGGGGTTTCGGGATCAAGCTTGAGCGAGACAATTATCGCGCGCGTCGATCTCCAGTCCCCAGGCGGGGACCTTTTTTCGACAGCGTTGCGCACGAATTCGCGATCATGCGCCGAGAGTGATTTGAGGTAGCCGCGTTGTCAACGTACGGGCAGAAAAAAGACCGGGCTAAAGAGCCCGGCCTGTTTAGTTTTTGGCCACGTGAGGCCGACACAATCACCTTCCAAGAGGGATAACTGAGCGCGCGTTCCGCTGGAGGAGGGGGACAGTGCGCAGAACGCTCAATCAGTGTGGGGAGAGTATGGGCCGCGATTTCCCATCCGGACAACTCCGATCCCGGTATGTCAGTCATGCTCAGGATGCGGGCTCAAACGTCCGTTTGAACCCGGTTAGGACGGCCAGCGTTGCGCCTTACTCACGATAAAATCACGGAAAACCTGCACACGCGCCACCGACTTCAATTCTTCGGGATAAACAAAATACGTATCCAATTGAATCGAGTCGGCTTCGCTGAACAGCTGCACCAGCCGGTTATTGTCCTCGACGAGGTAGTCCGGCAGCGCGGCGATGCCCAGGCCTTGCTGGCAGGCGCGCACCAGACCCAGGATGTTGTTGACCTTGAACACGGCCTCGCGCGGGCCGGAGCCGTTGCGGTTGGCGTCGACCAGCCAGTTCCGGTTTTGCAGGTGTTGCGGCACGTTCTGGTCGCTGAGCACGATGATCCGGTGCGCATCCAGTTCGTCGAGCGTGCGCGGGGTGCCGTGGCGCTTGACGTATTCCGGCGAGCAATAGGCGTGGAAGCCCATCGAGAACAGTTTGCGCTGAATGAGATCCGGCTGGGTTGGCTTGCGGGTGCGGATCGCCACATCGGCTTCGCGCATCGACAGGTCGAGTTCCTCGTCGGTCACGATCAGCGAAATGCGGATGTCGGGATAAAGCGCCGTGAATTCGCCCAGCCGCGGAATCAGCCAGTTGATGCCGACGCCCGGTGTCGTGGTGACCTTGAGATCGCCGCTCGGCCGCTCGCGGCTGTCGGTGAGTTTTGCGCGCGCCGCCTGCAACTGCATAAACACATCATGCGCGGTGCGGAACAGGAGGTCGCCCTGTTCGGTGAGGATCAGTCCGCGGGCGTGGCGGTGAAACAGCGATACCGACAGTTCCTGCTCCAGCGCGCTGACCTGACGGGAGACGGCCGACTGCGACAGCCCGAGCTGTTCGCCCGCATGCGTGAAGCTTCCCGCTTCCGCAGCCGCGTGGAAGACCTTCAGCTTGTCCCAATCCATATCGCTTAATCCGTCGCGTGTTCGTGCCATGGTTACTCCGCAGCTGCGCGTTCGGTGGCGCTGTGAGCGAGAAATCGTTCGGCTTCCAGCGCTGCCATGCAGCCGAGACCGGCCGCTGTCACCGCCTGGCGATAGGTTTCATCCGCGACGTCGCCCGCGGCGAAAACGCCGGGCACCGAGGTCGCGGTCGAATGGGGTGCGATCTCGACATAGCCGGAGGATTTCAGTTTCAGCTGGCCGGTGACGAGTTCGGTCGCCGGCGCATGGCCGATGGCGATGAACACGCCGTCGGCGGCGTGCTCGGTCACGGCGCCGCTCTTGAGATTCTTCAGGCGGATGTGGGTGACCTTCGAGGGATTCTCGGAGCCGCGGATTTCGTCGACCTCGCTGTCCCAGATCACGCTGATCTTGGGGTGCTTGAACAGCCGGTCCTGCAGGATGCGTTCGGCGCGCAGGCTGTTGCGGCGATGGACCAGCGTCACCTTCGACGCGAAGTTGGTCAGGAACAGTGCTTCCTCGACCGCGGTGTTGCCGCCGCCGACCACGAACA
Source organism: Afipia massiliensis (assembly GCF_014203115.1). Lineage (GTDB taxonomy): Bacteria > Pseudomonadota > Alphaproteobacteria > Rhizobiales > Xanthobacteraceae > Afipia > Afipia massiliensis. The sequence continues at coordinate 50,534 of NZ_JACHIJ010000007.1, forward strand.
CTTCCTTGTTGCGGTAGAAGAAGCCGTCGCAGGTGGCGCAGGCGGATACGCCGAAGCCCTTGAACTTCTCTTCCGAGGGAATGCCGAGCCAGCGCGCCTGGGCGCCGGTGGAGAGGATCACGGCGTCAGCCAGATAGACATCGCCGCTGTCGGTGGTGATGCGGAACGGCCGCTGGCTGAGTTCGAGCTTGTTGACGTGATCGGTGACGATCTTGGTGCCGACATGTGCCGCCTGCTTTTCCATCTGCTCCATCAGCCAGGGGCCCTGGATGACGTCGGCAAATCCCGGATAGTTCTCGACATCGGTGGTGATGGTGAGCTGGCCGCCGGGCTGGATGCCCTGGATCAGCACCGGCTCAAGCATGGCCCGCGCGGCGTAGATCGCCGCCGTGTAGCCTGCAGGCCCGGATCCGATGATGACAACCTTGGCATGAATGGGAGCGGCCATAACGCGACCTTCGGTATTCTGTTGCAGGGATGATCAGCGATGAGGCGGGACTTGCCCGTAAAGGCATCGCTGGGCTGTTAAAAGTGCATGCTCCGAATGTAGGCCATCTTGCGAGCTATGCAAGATATGCAACCCCTATCATGAGATTTTCCCCAGCTAGCCATGACATAGCATGCTGACGAAATAAAATTGCGCGAAACGCTGCGGCTGGCTAGAACAGTCCCGAAACCGGCCGGACCATCCGGCTGCCAGGGATAGGAAGCCCGTGTCAAAAAGCCTCGACGAAATCGATCTAAAAATTCTGAACGAGATTCAGGCCGACGGCCGAATCACCAACGTGGAACTGGCCAAGCGGGTCGGGATTTCGCCGCCACCGTGCCTGCGCCGGGTCCGGACGCTGGAAGAAGACGGTTACATCACCGGCTATCGCGGGTTGCTCAATCCCTCGTCGCTCGGCTTCGACGTCACGGTGTTCGCCTCGGTGCATCTGTCGAGCCAGGCCGATGCCGATTTGCGCGCGTTCGAGGAATTCGTTCGTCACGAGCCGCTGGTGCGCGAATGCTGGATGCTGTCGGGCGAGATCGATTTCATTCTCAAGTGCGTCGCGCCGGACATGGTGACGTTTCAGAACTTCGTCTCGCACCTCACGGCTGCACCCCATGTGCGCAACGTGCGAACCTCGCTGGTGCTGCACAATTCCAAGGACGCGCCGGACGTGCCGCTTGAACTGAAAGTCCCGCAGGGCTGAGTATCGAATTTCACATGCTGTCCCCGCGAAAGCGGGGAGTGGGCATACGGCGCGGGCCGTTCTCCTGCATCGTCCAATGCTCTAAAAGCCGCGTGCCGGGCGCTTCCCCGCCCAATTGCGTGATGGGGCTGACGTGACTTTATTCCAGATCGTTGTGCTGGCCGTGGCGGGATTCGCCGCAGGCACCGTCAATGCTGTCGCCGGTGGAGGCACGTTCCTTACATTTGCCGCCCTCGTCGCCTGCGGACTGCCGACGCTCGATGCCAACGCCACCAGCGCAGTCGCTCTGACACCCAGCAATCTTTCCAGCGTCGCGGCCTACCGCTCCGAAGTCCGCAGCTATTTCCGCGAGATGATTCCGTTTGCGATCATCGGATTGATCGGCGGCGGTGCCGGTGCGCTTTTGCTGATCTGGATAGGTGATGGCGGTTTCCGTCCGCTGGTGCCGTGGCTGCTGTTGCTGGCCACCTTGTTGTTTGCGTTCAGCAACCAGATACGCACCTTCGTCGAACCATGGTCGCGCGGACAGCATGCAGGCGCACGGATTGTCGCCTACGTGCTGATGATGGTGGTGGCGATCTATGGCGGATTTTTCGGAGCCGGCACCGGCATTATGATGCTCGCGGCACTGGCCATCCTCGAAAGCGGCAATTTTCACAAGGCCAACGCGACCAAGCTTGTCGTCGCATTTCTGATTCAGATCATGTCGGCGGCGTTGCTGATCGCCGGAGGTCTGGTGCACTGGCCGCAGGCGCTTGTGACGATCGCAGCTTCCGCCTTCGGCGGATACTACGGTGTCACCCTTGCGCGCCGCGTGCCCGAAAAAATAATCCGCGCCGCGGTGGTGGCCATCGGCGCGGTTTTGACTGTTGTGTTCTTTGTCAGGACATGATCGGAAATCATGCCTTGAGGGCTTGAGCGATCAGGCCTTGCCGCGCGAGGCGTCGACGCTCCACGGACCGGGGCCTGCGCTCGCCAGATAAAGGCATGCGAAGCAGAACATTGCGGCCAGCGTGCCGCCGTTCAGAAGCGGATGAAAAACGGCGCTGCCGGTCTTGAACATATGCCCGATAAAGTAGGCGAATGCCATTTCGCCGGCCAGGATGAACGCCGACAGGCGGGTGAACAGGCCGACGATCAGCAGTGCGCCCAGCACCAGTTCGATTCCGCCGGCGACGAGACTGAGTGTCGGCGGGTTGGCGAACATCGGCACCGCCGGGATTTTCAGAATCTTGGCGACGCCGAACTGAAACAGCAGCAGGCCGGTCATGATGCGCAGCACGCTGAGAAGCTGCGGCCGGTACGGTGCGAGAAAATCGAATTGCATGGTCACCCCCTGTTTGATTCCACGTGATTTGATATCGCGCCGGACAGGGAAGCAATAGTGTTGCCCTTTGGAAATCCGATGACGATTTCGTGGGGCGATCCGGAATAAGTCGAAGGTGACAGTGTTGCGCGTGTGCCCTGGTTTCCGGTTGGAAACCGCCGCTATTTCTTCTGGGGTTCGCCCTGCGGAATATCCGCGGCGGTGCAGCGGATCGCCTTGGGCTGACAGGCAACCCCGATGTTCGAGCAGGTCGGTGCCTCGCCGCTCGCTCCGCGCGCGCAGTTCACGCAGTCATCGGTCCAGCGCTGGCAGTTCGGCTGGTTGACGTAGACCGAAAGCTCTTTCGGCTTCCCCGGCGGTGGAATGTCGATCTCGGCGGCGCGCGCGCCGGTGGTGGCAACCATCACCAACAGCAGCACCATCAGGACGCGAGAGCGCGGCATCACATTCCTCATTGCGGCGAACTGGAGCCGGAAGCGCATGCTACAGCAGAACCAAAAGCAAATGGCCGGGAAATCCCGGCCATTGTCATTGAAGTGCGTCGCTGTAAACGGACGGCTTACTTCCAGTCCACCCTGGTGATCTCGTAAGCCTTGGCGCCACCGGGAGCCACGACTTCCACCGAGGAGCCCTTCTTCTTGCCGATCAGCGCGCGCGCCAGCGGCGAGGTAATCGAGATGCGGCCCTTCTTGGCGTCGGCCTCGGGCTCGCCGACGATCTGCCAGACAGCCTTCTTCTCGGTGTCCTCATCGACCAGCGTCACGGTCGCGCCGAACATGATGGTGTCGCCGGACAGTTTCGAGACGTCGATAATTTCGGCGCGCGCAAGCTTGTCCTCGAGTTCCGCGATGCGGCCCTCGTTATGCGACTGCGCTTCCTTCGCGGCATGATACTCGGCGTTCTCCGACAGGTCGCCATGCGAGCGCGCTTCGGCAATCTGCTCGACGATGCGCGGGCGATCCACCGACTGGCGCTGCTTCAATTCAACTCCCAGGGCGTCGTATCCGCCTTGGGTCATCGGTACCTTGTCAACCATTTCGTCGTCCTTGCATTTCGTGCGACGGGCTGTTGCCGCATGCACGAAACATCTTGTTTGATCCCGTTGGCTTACGGCCGCGGGGCAACGAATGAGAACACGATTGCGGCTGGGCGGTTCCCGCCGCAAGTTCCACTTATACTACGCCGGTCGGGATGACCGGCTACCAATTTCAGAGATCGGGGAAGTAACCTTGCAGGGTGCGGACCTCGAGATCCCCGCCCAGATAGGCCCGGATGCCCTGCGCCGCCGCCAATGCACCCGAAAGAGTGGTGTAATACGGCACTTTATGCAAGAGGGCAGCACGCCGCAACGAGCGGCTGTCGGCGAGTGCCTGCGGCCCCTCGGTGGTATTGAAAACCAGTTGCACCTCGCCGTTGGTGATGGCGTCGACGATATGCGGGCGGCCTTCCAATACCTTGTTGATCTTCTCGGCCGGAACACCGTTTTCGACGAGAAAACGCTGCGTGCCGGATGTCGCGATCACCTTGAAGCCGAGCGAGCTCAGCAGTTTCACCGCGTCGAGGATTCGCGCCTTGTCGGTTTCGCGCACCGACACGAACACCGTGCCCTTGCGTGGCACGCGGGTGCCGCCGCCGAGCTGGCTCTTGGCGAAGGCCACCGCGAACGAGCGATCGATACCCATGACCTCGCCGGTCGATTTCATTTCCGGCCCGAGCACGGTGTCGACGCCGGGGAAACGCGCGAACGGGAACACGGATTCCTTGACGCCGACATGGTTGAGCTTGGGCGGCTTCAGCTTGAAGTCGGCGAGCTTCTCGCCCGCCATGATGCGCGCGGCGATCTTGGCGACCGGAATCCCGACCACCTTGGCGACGAACGGCACCGTGCGCGAGGCGCGCGGATTGACCTCTAACACGTAGATATCGCCGTCCTTGATGGCGTACTGCACGTTCATCAGGCCGACGACGTCGAGGCCGAGCGCGAGCTCGCGCGTCTGGCGCTCGAGTTCGGCGATCACCGCAGGCTCGAGCGAATGCGGCGGCAGCGAACAGGCCGAGTCGCCGGAATGAATACCGGCTTCCTCGATGTGTTCCATGATGCCGACGACGAACGTATCTTTTCCATCGCACAGGCAATCGACATCGACCTCAGTGGCGTCCGACAGGTAGCGGTCGAACAGCAGCGGGTTCTTGCCCAGCACCGTATTGATCTGGCCGGTCTTGTCGTTCGGGTAGCGCGCCTTGACGTCAGCGGGCACCAGTTCCGGCAGCGTGCCGAGCAGATAATCGCCGAGCTGGAATTCCTCGCGGATGATCTGCATGGCGCGGCCGCCGAGCACGTAGGATGGACGCACCACCAGCGGCAGGCCGAGATCGGCGGCCACCAGCCGCGCCTGCTCCACCGAATAGGCGATGCCGTTCTTGGGCTGCTTGAGCTTGAGCTTGTCGAGTACGCGCTTGAAGCGGTCGCGGTCTTCAGCGAGATCGATCGCGTCGGGCGAGGTGCCGAGGATCGGCACATTGGCTTCTTCCAGCGCGCGCGCGAGTTTCAGCGGGGTCTGGCCGCCGAACTGCACGATAACGCCGTGCAGCGTGCCGTTGCTGCGCTCGGTATCGATGATCTCGAGCACGTCTTCTGCGGTCAGCGGTTCGAAGTAGAGGCGATCCGCGGTGTCGTAGTCGGTCGAGACCGTTTCCGGATTGCAGTTGACCATGATGGATTCGAAGCCGGCGTCATGCAGCGCGAAGCAGGCATGGCAGCAGCAATAGTCGAACTCGATGCCCTGGCCGATCCGGTTGGGGCCGCCGCCGAGAATGATGACCTTGTTCTTGTCGGACGGCGCGCTTTCGTCGGCCATCGCGCCAGCGAACGGCGCTTCATAGGTCGAATACATGTAGGCGGTGGGCGAGGCGAATTCGGCGGCGCAGGTGTCGATGCGCTTGAACACCGGGCGCACGTTCAGCGCACGGCGCGCGGCTTTCACCTCGGCTTCGGTGGTGTTGGCGAGCACGGCGAGGCGGGCGTCGGAGAAGCCCATCGCCTTCAGCATGCGCATGCTGTGGGCGTTGCCGGGCAGGCCGTTCGCCCGGACCTTGGCTTCCATCTCGATGATGCCGCGCATCTCGGCGAGGAACCACGGGTCGATCTTGCACGAGGTGAAGATCTCCTCGTTGGTCCAGCCAAGCCGCATCGCCTGCGCGACCTGCAGCAGCCGGTCGGGGGTCGGCGTGCCGAGCGCGGCGCGCACGGCGTTCTTGTCGTCGCTCTGGCCGAGGCCTTCGATCTCGATTTCATCGAGGCCGGTGAGGCCGGTTTCGAGCCCGCGCAGCGCCTTCTGCAGGCTTTCCTGGAAGGTGCGGCCGATGGCCATGACTTCGCCGACCGACTTCATCGAGGTGGTCAGCGTGGTCGAGGCGCCGGGGAATTTTTCGAACGCGAAGCGTGGAATCTTGGTGACCACATAGTCGATGGTCGGCTCGAACGACGCCGGCGTGGCGCCGCCGGTGATGTCGTTGGCGATTTCATCGAGCGTGTAGCCGACCGCGAGCTTCGCCGCGACCTTGGCGATCGGGAAGCCGGTGGCCTTTGAGGCCAGCGCCGACGAGCGCGACACGCGCGGATTCATCTCGATCACGACCATGCGGCCGTCGGCCGGATTGACGCCGAACTGCACGTTCGAGCCGCCGGTCTCGACGCCGATCTCGCGCAGCACCGCCAGCGAGGCGTCGCGCATGATCTGGTATTCTTTATCGGTCAGCGTGAGAGCAGGGGCGACGGTGATGGAGTCGCCGGTGTGCACGCCCATCGGATCGAGGTTCTCGATCGAGCAGACGATGATGCAGTTGTCCTTCTTGTCGCGGACAACCTCCATCTCGTATTCCTTCCAGCCGAGCACTGACTCTTCGATCAGAACTTCGTTGGTCGGCGAGGCATCGAGCCCGCGCTCGATGATGTCGAGAAATTCTTCCCGGTTATAGGCGATGCCGCCGCCGGTGCCGCCCATGGTGAACGAGGGGCGGATGATCGCGGGCAGGCCGATCTCGGAGAGCGCCATCAGCGCCTGGCCGAGCGCATGCTCCTGATAGCGCTTGCGCCGGTCGCCTTCATGCAGCACCCACTGCCGCTCGTGCTCGGCAAGCGCCTCGCCGGAGAGCTTTTCCTTCTCGGCAAGATACTGGTCGCGATACTGCTTCTTCAGCGCGGAGGCATTCGCTAGCCGCGATTTGGGCGTCTCGAGGCCGATCTTGGTCATGGCCTCGCGGAAAAGCTGGCGGTCTTCCGCCTTGTCGATGGCGTCCGCCGTGGCGCCGATCATTTCGACGTCGAATTTGTCCAGCGTGCCCTGCTGGCGCAGCGACAGCGCGCAGTTCAGCGCGGTCTGGCCGCCCATGGTCGGGAGCAGCGCGAAACCGCCGGGGAGCACATGGCGCTCCTTCTCGATGATCTTGGCGACGATTTCCGGCGTGATCGGCTCGATATAGGTCGCGTCCGCCAGTTCCGGGTCCGTCATGATGGTGGCCGGATTGGAATTGACCAGAACGATGCGGTAGCCCTCTTCGCGGAGCGTCTTCACGGCCTGGGTGCCGGAATAATCGAATTCGCAGGCCTGGCCGATCACGATGGGGCCAGCGCCGATGATGAGGATCGTCGAGATGTCTGTACGTTTAGGCATTAAGTCTCACGGCAGGAATTTGGGCACAAAAAAAGGGCGCGCATCCGCGCGTCCCTTGAGCCAAGCGCCAGGTTGCCCTCGCGCGCGCCGTGTCTTTAGACCAGATTCCGTGACGGTGAAAGGCCTTAAAAGCCGCGATCAACTGCGAATTTCAGGCAGTTTCCGGGACTTGCGGCCCGCAGGATCGCGGACCAGAGAATTTGGAGGCTCGGCCTGGACTTGAACCAGGATGTGAAGCGTTTGCGGCGCCTCCGCGTAACATTCCGCCACCGAGACTACCGCGGCGTTACGTGGAGTCCACGAGGGCTTCGGCTTAACCTTAATGTGTGCAGTTGTATCGATCAGGCACGCGGTGTCGCGACAAAAGTCATGCGCGCGGGATTGTAGCCGATGTTGTTTTTTGCGCGCGATGCCTCGAACCCCGCGGCTTTCAGCTTCGCCAGCATGCCGGCTTCGGCGTAGCGCTGCAGTCCGATGCTTTTGCGCAATTGCCAGTAGTCCGACAGCGCCGTGCGGGCCAGCCCCCACAATGCGTCGGTCAGGAAGCCGTTCTTGGCCGCAAGCCTGAGCAGCGCCATCACGTCGGTCGCAGCACCGACTTCGGGGCGCAGGATATCACCCAGCACCAGACGGCCGCCGGGCTTCAATACGCGGCGCATCAGGGCGAACGCGGCGTCGAGTTCAACTGGCGTCATGTACTGCGCTACCGAAATCATCACCGCGAGATCGACCGACCTGTCCGGCAACTGTTGAAGGTCATCGAGCGAGCGGACCGCGATTTTTGGGTTCGGGCCGAACCGGGCGGTGAGACGTCCGCGCACGCCGGGGGCGGGTTCGGCAAGGATCAGCTTTTGGCAGGCGGCTGCGACCTGCGCGGCGAACAGCGCCTCGCCGCAGGAATAATCCAGCACCACGGCCTCCGGAGAGGGGACGTATGCGAGAATGTCATTGGCGATCACGCGGAAATGCACGTCGCGATGCAGCTTGCTGACATAAATCGTGTGGGTTGAATCGTAATAGTCGATCCAGTCGTCCATCGGCTTTGTCCGGACTGGCATGATCCCGAAAAGTGGGCCCGGTTTTCGGGAAGATCATGCCTCTATGTTTCTATGTTAATGGCATGGTCCCGGAAACCTGCGGTTTCGGAACGATCATGCCTCCAAGGGAGGGGTTCCCGCCCGGGAACCGGCGGGCCTAGGATGCGTTAGTTGGTCTGGCGATCACTGTCCATCGCCCGATGTTTATTTCCTAGCAGGAAGGCCCCGCCGTGAGCAAAACCAAGAATGCCGTTTCGGCCGAACTCGACACCCCCACCGATCTCGACAGTGCTGCCGTGACCAAGGTGTCGGCTGCACTCAACACGCTGCTGGCGGATGCCTTCGCGCTTTACTTAAAGACGAAGAATTTCCACTGGCATGTCAGCGGACGCCATTTCCGCGATTACCACGTTCTGCTCGACGAGCAGTCCACCCAAATCTTGGGCTCCACCGACCAGTTGGCGGAACGTGTCAGAAAGATCGGCGGAAACACCATCCGCTCCATCGGCCACATCGCCAAGCTCCAGACCCTCGAGGACAACGACGAGAAGTTCGTGCCGCCGCGCGAGATGCTTCGCGAACTGATGGAAGACAACAAGAAGGTCGCTGCGGCCATGCGCAAGGCGCACAAGGTTTGCGACGATGCCGAAGACGTTGCGTCCGCCAGCATCCTCGAGGTCTTCATCGATGAGACTGAGCGCCGGACCTGGTTCCTGTTCGAGGCCACCCGCCAGGAAGGCGGCAACGAGGCGTAAGCCTTGTGCAGCGTCTTCGACGCGATCGTTACTGGATCGAAAAACGCCCGCTTCGCGCGGGCGTTTTTGTTTTCGATCTATGCTCGCTGTCCTCGCAAGAGCGCGAGCTGCTCGGCAACGATCCAGAAGAGTTCGACTGGGCCGGACTCAGCGCGGGGGAGTGAGGGCGGCGGTGATATCGTTCATGGTATGAAAGATGAACTGCGGCCGTTGTGCTTGCAGCGCCTCTGGCAAGGTATACCCCCACGCCACGGCGCCGAAAGCGATGCCCACGGTGCGGGCGGCGTCGATGTCGCGGATTTCGTCGCCCACCGCGAGTGTTTGTGCGGCTGAGATTCCGGTATGGCGCAATGCTTTCTTGAACTGGGCGGCTTTGCCGAAGACCGAGACGCCGCAGCCATAGTGATGCACGAGCGCCGCCGTGTCGGGGCCAAGAATGGCGCGGACATTCGCTTCGGAGTTGGAACTGACGATGGCGAGCGTTCGTCCGGCCTCGCGTAGCTGCTGCAACATCCCTGCCGTTCCGTCGAACAGGCCGATGGCCGCGACGTCGTTCGCCTTGCGCGCGCGCATGTAGCTGGCGATGGCGGGCATCTTCCAGAACGGTACGCCGAGATGTGCGACGATCTCGCGCGCGCCTTTGCCGCGCAGCATGTCGATATCCTGCGGTGCAACGCGCCGGAATCCAAACCTGTCAGCAGCGTCGTTCACGACGTGCGAGAACCATGTGAAGGAATCCGCCAGCGTGCCGTCGAAATCGAACAAGACGAGACGATAGTCCACGGGTGTCAGGCGCTCTTGCGCTGCGACGGGTCTTTGCGCACGCGCATCAGATCGGCGAAGCGCTTGAACAGGTAGTGCGAGTCGCGCGGGCCGGGCGAGGCCTCGGGATGGTACTGCACCGAGAACACCGGCTTGTCCGCCAGCGCGATGCCGCAGTTCGAGTCGTCGAACAGCGAGATATGCGTCTGAGTGACGTTGCTCGGCAGCGTGGTCTTGTCCACCGCGAAGCCGTGGTTCATCGACGTGATCTCGACCTTGCCGGTGGTGAGGTCTTTCACCGGATGGTTGGCGCCGTGGTGGCCCTGATGCATCTTCATGGTCTTGCCGCCGAGGGCGAGGCCGAGCATCTGGTGGCCGAGGCAGATCCCGAATGTCGGCGTGCCGGACTCGATCACCTTCTTGATGACGGGCACGGCATATTCGCCGGTCGCCGCCGGATCGCCGGGGCCGTTCGACAGGAACACGCCGTCCGGCTTCATCGCCAGAATGTCTTCGGCCGAGGTCTTCGCGGTCACGACCGTGACCTTGCAGCCTTCGCCGGCGAGAAGCCGCAGGATGTTGCGCTTGATGCCGTAGTCGATGGCGACGACGTTGAATTCAGGCTTGTCCTGCTTGCCGAAACCCTTCTCCCATTCCCACGGCGTCTCGTCCCAGGTGAAACGCTGGGCGCTGGTCACCATCGGCACGAGGTCCATGCCCTCGAGGCCGGGCCATTCGCGCGCTTCTTCCTTGAGGCCGTGCAGGTCGAACTGGCCGTTCTTCGCGTGCGCGATCACGGCGTTGGGCATGCCCTTGTCGCGGATCAGCGCGGTCAGCGCCCGGGTGTCGATGCCCGAGAGGCCGATGATGCCGCGCGCCTTCAGCCATGCATCGAGATGCTTGGCTGAGCGATAGTTCGACGGATCGGTGATCGCGGCGCGCAGGATCACGCCGCGCGCGCCCGGCGTCGCCGCCATGTTCACCGTTTCGATGTCTTCGTCGTTGGTTCCGACATTCCCGACATGGGGAAATGTGAAAGTAATGAGCTGCCCGGCATAGGACGGATCGGTGAGGATTTCCTCATAACCGGTCATCGCCGTGTTGAAGCAGACCTCGCCAACGGCCTGACCTTCTGCGCCGAGGCCGAAGCCTTCCAGCACGGTGCCATCGGCAAGCACGAGGAGCGCGGTCGGTTTGAGGTCCGGCCAGGCTGAAGAGTTATCTGATGTCGTCATAAGTGCATCACATAACCCCTGTGCCGCGGCGCGTCAAAGGCAGAAGCGCCGGAAATTCATGTCATTTGCACATATTTGACACCCGGCGAACGCTGCCTAATCTGCGCCCCCGCGTGGCCACTCAGACATAACGAGCCGCGTCGCGCATGATCCGCCAAAGTGTGGGCGGTTTGGCGAACAGATCATGCGCTCGTGATGGGATTTAACAGGAGACACGCGATGAATGTGGCGGTTGGCGCGCCGGATCTGGCTCAACTTCATTCCGGCGGTACGATGGGAAGCCTCATCGTCAACGCGATTGCGCGATTTTCCGCCCAGCCGGCCATCGCCGACGGCCATCTTCGCTGGAGCTATCGCGAATTCGGCGACCAGGTGGCGCGTTTCATCGCGGTGTATCGCTCGCTCGGCATGAAAAAAGGCAATGCGCTGTCTGTCGTGGCGAGCAACCGCGCCGAGTCCTGGGCGGCGATCTGCGCGGCGCTGGTGATGGGCATGCGCTACACCGCGCTGCATCCGATGGCGGCGGAGGACGACCATGCGTTTATCGTCGACGACGCCGAGATTGATCTTCTGATCGTCGAGGGTGCGAAGTTCGGTCCGCGCGGTCTCGCCATCAAGGCGCGCGCACCGAAACTGAAGCATCTGATGTCGTTCGGCCCGATGGACGGCGTGCGCGATATTCTCGCCGATGTGGCGCAGGCGACCCCCGCGCCGCTGATGGACGAGAGTGCAAGCCATGAACTCGCCTTTCTCGCCTATACCGGCGGCACGACCGGACGCTCCAAGGGCGTGATGCTGCCGCATCGTTCATTGGTCACCATGGCGCTGCTGCTGCATTCGGATTGGGACTGGCCGCAGGATGTCCGCTTCCTCGCCGCGACGCCGATCAGCCATGCCGCCGGCGTGACTTTGTTCACGGTGATGATGCGCGGCGGGTTGATGCGGCTGGTGCAGGGCTTCGAGCCGGAGGTTTATGCCGACGTTGTGGCCGCCGAGAAGATCAACTCGACGTTTCTGGTGCCGACGCTGATCTACGCGCTGATCGACAACGAGGACCTGCGCAAGCGGCACGACATGTCGTCGCTGGAGATGATCGTCTATGGCGCGGCGCCGATGTCGCCGGACCGTTTGCTCGAAGGCATCAAGATTTTCGGCAAGGTGTTCGTGCAGCTATACGGCCAGACCGAAGCGCCGCAATGCATCACCACGCTGCGCAAGATCGACCACGACGAGACCAAGCCGCACCGTTTCGGCTCATGCGGCCGCGCCAGCCCGTTTGTGGACGTGAAACTGTTCGACGCCGACATGCGCGAGGTCGCAATCGGCGAACCCGGCGAGATCTGCGTGCGCGGGCCGCTGGTGATGGACGGCTACTGGAAGCGCCCGGACGCCAACGCCGAAACCCTGAAAGGCGGCTGGCTGCACACCGGCGACGTCGCCGTGAAGGATGAGGAGGGCTACTTCTATATTGTCGATCGCACCAAGGACATGATCATCTCCGGCGGCTTCAACATCTATCCGCGCGAGGTCGAGGATGCGCTGATGTCGCATCCCTCGGTCGCCTCCGCCGCGGTGATAGGGATTCCCGACGACAAGTGGGGCGAGGCCGTCAAAGGATTCGTGGTGCTGAAATCCGGCGCAAATTCCGGCGCCGCCGAACTGCAGGCCCACGTCAAGGACAAGCGCGGCGCGCCGTGGTCGCCGAAGACCATCGATTTCGTCGAGACCATCCCGGTCACGGGGCTCGGCAAGATTGACCGCAAGGCGCTGCGTGCGCCTTACTGGGAAGGCCGCAAGCGCGGCGTGGCGTGAAGATTAAGCTGTAATTCGATCGGAGTTCACATGCCAAACTCGCTTCCTGTGGTGCTCGTTCCGGGCCTTGCGTGCTCGCCGCGCATTTATGATCCGCAGATCCCCGCGCTGTGGCGGCAGGGCCCGGTGGTCCTCGCCAACCATGCGCGCGGCGGCGACATGGCCGCCATCGCGCGGCGCATTCTCGCCGAAGCGCCATTGCGCTTCGCGCTCGCCGGCCACTCGATGGGCGGCTACATCATACTGGAGATGTATCGGCAGGCGCCCGAACGGATCGCACGGCTGGCGCTGCTGAACACCTCGGCGCGGCCTGAAACGCCGGAAGCCTCAGAGCGCCGCCGCGGCTGGATTACCGAAGTGAAGAAGGGCGGCTACCGCGCGGTGATGGATCGCCTGTTCGCCGATTTCGTGCACCCTGCGCTGGCGCGCGACGAGCGTCTGCACCGGATCGTGCTCGACATGGCCGACGATGTCGGACCGGACGCATTCGTCTGGCAGCTCGAGGCGATCATGACGCGCGCGGATTCACGGCCGACGCTGGCGACCATCAAGTGCCCGACTCTGGTTCTGACCTGCGACACCGACAATATGGTTCCGAATGATGCGTCGATCGAGATGGCGAACGGCATTCCGGGCGCGAAGCTCGTGACGGTGCCGGATTGCGGCCACCTCCCGCAACTCGAGAAGCCGCAGGCGATGACAGAAGCGTTGCTCGACTGGCTTGAGATGTAATTCGCTTGGTTGTGCGGACACGCAAAACGCCCTAAATCAACGCAAAGCGATTTGCCGCGAGGGAGAGACCGATGCTGCGCGATGACATCAACAATGCCGTCAAGGATGCGATGAGGGCAAAGGACGAGCGCAAGCTCTCGACGCTGCGCATGGTCAATTCGTCGCTGAAGAATGCCGATATCGAGGCGCGCGGGCAGAGCAAGCCGCCGCTCAGTGATGAAGACATCCTCGGGCTGCTGCAGAAGATGATCAAGCAGCGCCAGGAATCGGTCGAGCTTTACGACAAGGGGGGCCGCCCCGAACTCGCCGCGCAGGAGCGCGAGGAGATCGCGGTGATCGCGGCCTATCTGCCCAAGCAGATGTCGGAAGATGAAGTGAAGGCCGCCATTGCCGCCGTCATCACGGAAACCGGCGCCGCCGGCATGAAGGACATGGGCAAGGTGATCGCCGCATTGAAGGCGAAATACGCCGGGCAAATGGATTTCGGCAAGGCCAGCGGCCTGGTGAAGGCTGCGCTGACGGGTTGAGGTATTTTTGGTCGTCCCGGCCAACGGGTCCGGCTTCGCCGGCCCGATGACAGGCTCCGGCCGGGACCCATACTCCTTGAGCTTTGAACTTTTTGACGGCGGTGGCATCATCTCGCTGTTCTAATCAGTCCGGTGGTTATGGATCCCCGCCTTCGCGGGGATGACATCGTAAATGTTGCAGCTGCCGCGTAAGGCCCCGAAAGCTCCGCCATGCTCACCGAAACCGACAACTACGACGAACTCTACCGGAACTTTCGCTGGGACATTCCGGCGAACTTCAATATCGCGACCGCTGCGTGCGACCGTCACGCCGACGGCTCAAACAGGCTTGCGCTGATTTACGCCGATGAAGACGGCGGTACGCAGCGGTTGTCGTTCGACGAGATCAGCGCGCTGTCGAAGAGTTTTGCCAATGCGCTGAAGACCGATGGCCTCAAGCGCGGCGACCGCGTCGCGGTGTTTCTGTCGCAGTCGGTGGAACTGCCGATCGCGCATCTCGCCGCGTTCCGCTCCGGTCTGGTCTCGGTGCCGCTGTTCACGCTGTTCGGCGAGGACGCGCTGGAGTTCCGGCTCTCCAACAGCGGCGCGAAGGCCGTCATCACCGATGAGAGCGGCTGGGACAAGCTGTCGAAGATCCGCGATCGGTTGCCGCATCTGCAGGACATCTACGTCACCAGCGGCGCGATCCATGCCGGCGCGAAATCGTTCTGGCAGGCCATCGAAGACGCCTCGGAAAATTTCCCGACCGTCTACACCGGCCCGGACGATCCGGCGATCATCATCTACACTTCGGGCACCACGGGAAATCCCAAAGGGGCGCTGCATGCCCATCGCGTGCTGCTCGGCCATTTGCCGAATGTCGAAATGGCGCACGACTTCCTGCCGAAGCCGGGCGACCTGATGTGGACCCCGGCGGACTGGGCGTGGATTGGCGGGTTGTTCGATGCGCTGTTTCCGGCCTGGTATCACGGCGTGCCGATGCTCGGGCATCGCGCCAAGAAGTTCGAGCCGCAGGCGGCGATGCAACTGATGGCCGATCACGGCGTGCGCAACGTGTTCCTGCCGCCGACCGCGTTGAAGCTGATGCGTCAGGCCGACGTCAAGCATTCCGGCGTGAAGCTGCGCAGCATTTTCTCTGGCGGCGAGTCGCTCGGCGCTGAGCTGATCGAGTGGGTGCATGCCACGTTCGGCGTCAACGTGCATGAAATCTACGGCCAGACCGAATGCAATCTGGTGCTCGCCAACAACTCGGCGCTGTTTCCGATCAAGCCGGGCTCGATGGGCAAGCCGACGCCGGGCTTCGATGTGCGCATTGTCAACGAGCGCGGCGAGGAACAGCCGCGCAATGCACGCGGCATTGTCGGCGTGCGCGCGCCGAACCCCTGCATGATGCTTGAATACTGGAAGAACCCGGACGCGACCGCGACGAAATATGCCGCCGGCTTTCTGCTCACCGGCGATCTCGGCGTGCAGGATGACGACGGCTATTTCTGGTACGTCAGCCGCGAGGACGACGTGATCACTAGTGCGGGCTATCGCATCGGCCCGGCGGAGATCGAGCACACCTTGATGAAGCATCCGGCGGTGGCGATGTCCGCCGTAGTCGGGATTCCCGATCCGATCCGCACCGAGGCGATCAAGGCATGGATCGTGCTGCGCCCGGGATTCACGGCGAGCGATACTCTTGCGAAAGAGATTCAGGAGTTCGTCAAGGTGCAACTCGCCGCGCATGAATATCCGCGCCACATCCAGTTCGCGGACACCTTGCCGATGACGGCCACCGGCAAGGTGCTGCGGCGTGAATTGCGGGGATTGGGGTAGTTCACTTGCGTCGTCCCCGCGAAAGCGGGGACCCATACTCCCTGTCGATGCTTTTAGCCCGAGGGTTTCAAAGCCCTCGCCCAACGGAGAGGCTAGTGGTTATGGGTCCCCGCTTTCGCGGGGACGACACCAGTTGTGTTGAGGCGTTGCGGTTTAACCCGGAATCTTCACACCCATCTTCTTCAGCGCCTCCAGCATCCGTTTTGGCGGCTCCATCTGGATCACGAGCGGCTTGCCGGTTTCCAGCACGCTCTTCAGGCTGGACAGAATCGCCGGCCATCCCTCGCGGCCACCGGAGAGAATGTCCTCGCTGATCTCGCGGTCGTTGGCTTCGGTCATCGTCAAGCGGACGGAGGCACCCGACTGCTCGATGTCATAGGTCACCAGCGTCTCGCCGAGCGCCTCGACAAGGCCGGGCCAGTTGACGTTGAAGGTGATGGCCAGCTTGCGCGGCGGATCATAGGCGATGACTTCGCCGCCGATATGGACCGAGCCGTCTGGCGCGCGGAGCACGAACGCGCCTCCCACTCTGTCCTCGACCTCGACGCCGAAGCCCGAGAAATACTCCCTGCTGTACTCGGCCGATGTCAGCGCTTCCCACACCTTCTCGGGCGTCGAGGCGATGTAGATCGTGTAGACGAGCGAAGGTTTGAATTTGCTGATATCCATCACGCGCTCTCCGCATTGCGGGCCATTTCGAAATCCAGCGGCTTGCCGGTTTCGAGAATGCTTTTCAGGCTGGACAGCACGATCGGCCAGCCTTCGGAAATGCTGGGCAGTGTCTTGCTGCCTTCCGCGAAATCCTCGTGCGTCACGGTGAGCTTGACCGCGCCGTTGCTTGGCTCAATGACGAACGTCACCCGCGAAGGGCGTTCCTTGATCATCTCCGCGTCGTAAACCGACAGCCAGCTATAGGACAACCTGCGCGGTGGATCGGATTCGAGAATGACGCACTCGTTCACCACCTTGCCGCCCTTGTGCATTTGCATGGGGGAGCCGGCCTTCCAGTCCGAGTGCAGACTGCATCCGAACCAGTAGCTCAGTGTGAATTCCGTGTCGGTCAGGGCATGCCAGAGCTTGTCCGGCGTGGTCTTGATATAGGTCGTGTAGACGAATTCCGGCTTACGCATCACGCTTCTCCAGTTGACGTTTTAGTTCACTGAGCGCGGCGAGCTTGCCGCGCTCGAATTTCCTGATCCATCGTTCGCCGATCTCGTGGATCGGAACGGGATTGAGGTAGTGCAGCTTCTCGCGGCCGTGCTTGAGCGTGGTCACGAGATTGGCGTCTTCAAGAATCCCGAGATGCTTGGTCACGGCCTGCCGCGTCATGGCGAGGCCGTCGCAGAGTTCGAGCAACGTCTGTCCGTTGCGGACATGAAGCCGATCCAGCAATGAGCGCCGCGATACGTCCGCCAGTGCCTTGAAGACGTCATCCATGGTCAGGATAATAGGCAACCAAATGGTTGCATGTCAAGCAACTCTTTCTCTTCGTCATGCCCGCGCTTGTCGCGGGCATCCACGTCTTCTTCTTTCATTCAAACCAACGTAAGACGTGGATGGCCGGGATGAACCCGGCCATGACGAAGTTGGATTGAGAACTGCCAATGTCGCTTCAGGTCTATCTCGCCTACGTCGCCGCCTGCGTCGCGCTCGCGATCTTGCCGGGTCCGATCGTCACGCTGGTCATCGCCAACGGCCTTCGCTACGGCACGCGCGCAGCGCTCACCAACATCGCCGGGGCGCAGGCGGGCCTTGTGATCATCATCGCGATCATCGCCGTCGGTCTGACCACGCTGATGGCGACGATGGGGTACTGGTTCGAGTGGGTCCGGTTCGCGGGAGCGGCCTATCTCGTCTGGCTCGGCATCAAGGTATTCCGCTCGTCGGGCGCGATGTCGGCAACGGAAGCGCCGCCGCCACCGCGCGGCGGATTCTTCCTGCAGGGATTTCTGGTCCTGCTGAGCAATCCGAAGGTGCTGGTGTTCTTCGGCGCGTTCATTCCGCAGTTCGTCGATATGGAGCGGGATCACTTGCCGCAGGTGGCGTTGCTTGGCGCGACGTTCACTGTGATCGCGGCCCTGACCGACGGGGCCTATGCGCTGCTGGCCGGCCGCGCCGGCAAAATTCTCTCGGCGCGGCGCGTGCGGCTGGTGTCGCGCATCTCCGGCGGCTTCATGATCGGCGGCGGCATCTGGCTTGCCTTGACGCGCGCGAGATAACGATGCTGCCGGATATTCCGTGGTTCGTGTATGCGATGTTGCTGGCGCCGGTCGGCCTCATCGTGTTTGCCGCGGGCTATAAATATCTGGAAGTTCGCGCCGCGAGCGACTGGCCCAGCACGCCGGGCAAGGTCGTGACCTCGAAACCCGAGACGAGACAGGTCAAGGTGATCGACAGCGACCGCGCGCGAGGCCATCGCTTCGAGGAGCGCAATTTCGCCAACGTCACCTACGAGTATTCCATCGCCGGACAGGTCTATCGCTGCAACCGCGTCACCATCGGTGAGGACCGCGGAAACTTCGAGGTCGCGGAAACCATCGCGCGCTATCCCGTCGGCAAGCCGGTGACCGTCTTCTACAATCCGAACAAGCGGAGCGAGGCCGTTCTGGAGCGCGACATGCCGCAAGGCATGTGGGGCTGCATGGGCTGGATGGTGGCGATCGCGGTCGCGCTGGTGTTCGGCTCCGCAATCGGTTTCAACAAGCTGACCGAGTTCGTTTCCTCCATGCCGGTGGCCAATGCGCCGATGACGGTTGCGCTCGGGGCGTTCGGGGCTGTGGCGGCGCTGATTGCCCTCGCCATCCAGCGGCATGCGCGTCAGGCCCGGCACTGGCCGGTGACCAGGGGCACGATCGCCACATCGGGACTTGAAAGGTTCCGGAGCGCTGCGACCGATACAAGCCGCGGACAGATCAGGTTCAAGGCGCGGATCAGCTACACTTACAGCTTTAACGGCGTGAACTACACCGGCACGGTTGCGTCCCTCGGCGGCGAGGTGTCATCGACATCCGACCGCGCGGTGCAGCGTTGGGTGAAGCGCTATCACGATGGCCAGTCGGTGGATGTCTATGTCAACCCCGCCAACCCCTCGGAGTCGGTGCTGGAGCCGCGCGCGAAAGGAATCTGGGTTGTCTGGGCGATCGTTGCCGTGCTTTGGGGGCTGGCCGCCTTTGTCGCAACAAGGGGCTAAGCCGGCATCAATTTCTTCGCGTGCAGCGTCTCTTCGATCTCGCGCAGGAGACGCGCCAGCCGTTCCGCCCATTGATGCTGGCCGGACTGGTCGCCGATCAGGTCCTGACGGATCTCGATGCCGGTGTTCATCAGGCCGCGCCGCTCGCCGTGAACCGGGATGGTGTAGTCGGTGGCGTCGCTGACCGCATAGGGCTCGTTGTCGCCGACCACGAGATCGCCTTCGTGGCGCAGCAGGTCGCGCAAAAGATGCGGCAGCCGGTCGTCGCGATTGTACAGCGTGCCGATGTGCCAGGGCCGCGCGATGCCGGCATAGACCGGCGTGAAGGAATGCAGCGACACCAGAATGGTCGGCAGCCCCTGCGCCTTGCGTTGATCCAACGCCTGCGCGATCCGCGCATGATAGGGGGCGAACACCGCCTGCCGGCGTGCGGCGACCTGCTCGTGGTTGAGCCCGCCGTTGCCGGGAATTTCCGTCGCCTCGCTGATCAGCGGGATCGAGCCCGGGCTGTCGAACGGCCGGTTGCAGTCGATCACCAGGCGCGAATAGCGCTGCGCAATCAGATGCACGTCCATCTCTCTCGCAAGCCAGGTCGCGACCTCGGCGATCCCGATGTCCCAGGCGATGTGCCGCTCCAGTTCGCCAGCATGCACGCCGAGATCGCCGAGCGCCCGCGGAATCAGCCGGCCGTAATGGTCGCAGGTGAAGACGAACGGCGAGCGGCTCCCCGCATTTTCCTCGAGAACGGGGGGAACTTCGTCGTCCTCAAGGAGTCGTCGTGTGTCGCTCGTTTCGTGCACGGTCATCCGTCGATCATTGCCTAACGCTGAGGCATCCAAGCCCAACAATGAGCCGGAAGTGCAGCAAGATAGCATGTACGATTTGAACACATGAATATAGCCGCCGCGAACGCCACGATGCCCCTGCTGACGATTCATCACAAGACCGAGTATCGCTATGACCGCCCGGTGGCGTTCGGCGAACATCGGATCATGCTGCGTCCGCGCGACGGCCACGATATCCGCGTGCTATCGGAGCGGCTCGACATCTCGCCGCAGCCGTCCTCGCTGCGCCGCATTCACGATGTGTTCGGCAACAGCGTCGCCATCGCCGATTTCGACATCGAGTCGGACCGGCTGGTGTTCGATTCGACCGTCACCGTCGAGCACTATCCGCTCGAGAACATCGACCTGACCCCCGACGATGAGGCCTATTACTACCCGTTCTTCTACAACCAGGATGAATTTACGGATCTGACGCCATCGATGACGCCGCAATACAGCGATCCCGATGGCGCGCTGGCGGCATGGGCGCGGCAGTTTCTCAGCGAGGGCAGCCGGACAAGGACGCTGGATCTGCTGGTCGGCATGACCCATGGCGTGCGCCAGTCGTTCGGCTATCGCAAGCGCTACGAGCGCGGCACCCAGCATCCGCTCGATACACTCAGCATTGGCTCGGGCACCTGCCGCGATTTCGCGCTGTTCATGATGGAGGCGCTGCGCCGCCTCGGCATCGCCGCGCGCTTCGTCAGCGGTTACATCTTCATTCCCGGCGACGAGGCCCATGGTTATGTCGGCGGCGGCTCGACCCATGCCTGGGTGCGGGCCTATCTGCCGGGCGCAGGCTGGATCGAGTTTGATCCCACCAACGGCATTGTCGGCAGCCGCGATCTCATTCGCGTCGCGGTGGCGCGCGATCCGCATCAGGCGATCCCGTTGTACGGCACTTACGTGGGACCGGCCGACGCCCATCTCGGAATGGATGTCACCATCCATGTCCTTTCCGTCGGCGAAGATAAGAAGGCTGGAAAATGAGACGAACTTCGAATTCAGGACACCAGACATGCTGATCCGGGTCGGTTTCGAAATTTCCTATGGCGCGGTGGCGGAGACGCCGATGGTGGTCATGCTGCGGATTCATCCCTCGCGCGCGAAGGACATTGTCGGCGAGGAGACCATCGTCACCGAGCCGGATGTTCGCATCCGCTACTATCACGACACGTTCGGCAACATTTGCGGACGCCTTGTTGCACCGCCGGGCGGCATCACGTTTCGCGGCGATGCGCTGGTGCGCGATACCGGCCTGTCCGATGCCATCGTGCCCGAGGCGCAGCAGTTGCCGATCGAGCAGTTGCCCGACGAGGTGCTGCTCTATCTGATGGCGAGCCGCTATTGCGAGACCGATCGCCTTACGGACTTCGCCTGGTCGCAGTTCGGCAATACGCCGCCCGGATGGGAGCGCGTGCAGGCGATCAATGCGTGGGTGCACAACCATGTGCGGTTCGACTACCAGCAGGCGCGTCCGACCAAATCGGCCTTCGATGTGTTTCAGGAGCAGCAGGGCGTCTGCCGCGACTTTGCGCATCTGGCGCTGACGCTGTGCCGCTGCATGAACATTCCGGCGCGTTACGTCACCGGCTACATGGGCGACATCGGCATTCCCTATGATCCCGCGCCGATGGATCTGTCGGGCTGGTACGAAGTCTATCTCTCGGGTAAGTGGTACACGTTCGATGCGCGGCACAACAAACCGCGTATCGGCCGCATCCTGATGGGCACCGGCCGCGACGCGGCCGATGTCGCGCTATCGACCAACTTCGGGCCGATGGTGCTGAACAAGTTCGTCATCATCAGTGACGAGGTCACTGAAGCAAAGGCGAGCTCATCGCGATGACCGAGCGTCTGTTTGTCTATGGCACGCTGAAGCGTGGCTCCCGGCATCCGTTCGCGGAGCAACTGGCGGCCAAGGCCAGCCATCTCGGCGAAGCGCGCTATAATGGCCGGCTTTACCGCGTCGCGCATTATCCCGGCGCCGTTGCGTCCAGCCTGCCCGGCGAATGGGTGCAGGGCGACGTCTATGACCTGCGGGATCCCGGCCTCCTGAAAGCGCTGGACCGCTACGAGGGCTGCGGCCCTGAGGATCCCAAGCCGACGCAGTATCTGCGCCTGCTTCAGACTGTGAAACTGTCCGATGGCACGGCCGTCGAGGCGTGGGTCTATGTCTACAACAGGCCGGTCGAGAAGCTCGAGCGGATCATGTCGGGCTGCTTCGACGAGGCGTAGTGGCAGGCTCAGAGTCTGAAAGGAAATGCAACATCTTCGGGTCCTATCCAACGACCTGTATATGTCGCTTTTCCGTCATGGCCGGGCTCGTCCCGGCCATCCACGTCTTATTTGCGGCGGCACCGGCAAGACATGGATGGCCGGAATAAATCCGGCCATGACGAGTCAAACAACCACGACCTTGCTTGGATTGACTGCTCTCCGGTCAGACTCTCAGGCCACCGCCTGCGCCGAAGCCGTCAGCGCCGCAGTGTCCTTCACGACAATCGCGAAACGATCCGCCAGTTCGGACAGCGCCACGCGGTGCACGACGCTGGCCGGGATCGTGCCGCCGAGCGGATCGGGCAGGTCGCGGGTCGCGGTCGCATTGGCGACAATCGTGGTGCGGTACTTCAGGTCCGTCGCGGCGCGCGCGGTGGCGCTGACGCACATATGGGTCATGAAACCCGCAAGGATCAGTTCCGAGCGGCCGGTGCTTTTCACCAATGCATCGAGATCCGTGCCCGCGAACGAATTCGGCAGGGTCTTGCGCACCACCACTTCGCCGGCAGCCGGAGTCAGCAGTTGCACGATCGGGGCGGTCGGTCCGTCCTCGGCGAACAGCGGGCGGCCCGAAGGCGCGTGCTGCACGATATGGAACACCGGAACGCCCTGCACGCGGGCCAGCTTCAACAGCTTGGCGGCTTCCACGATGGCGGCGTCGACGCCGTCCAGCGGCAGGCTGCCTTTGGTGTATTCAACCTGGGCATCGATGATGACGAGCGCGGATTTGTCGAGCGCGCTCGGATGCAGCGGCGCGCCGGCGATCTGGAGCAGGGATTTCGGGGCAGGGGCCATTTTTCTTGCTTTCGTTGGATAATTTGGAACGGACGCCGGACCATAAGTCCTGTGAATAGCCGGGACAACCAGCGAAGAATTAGGGGATAGGACAGATCGTCCTATATTGATGGCCGGTTAGGCAACCCTTGAGTCTCATGCGCTTCACGCCTCAATTTCTCGACGAACTGCGCGCCCGGCTTCCGGTTTCGGAAGTCGTGGGCAAGCGCGTGAAGTTGAAGCGGGCCGGCAAGGAGTGGAAGGGGCTGTCGCCGTTCCATCAGGAGAAGACGCCGTCCTTCACGGTCAACGACCAGAAGGGATTTTATCACGACTTCTCCAGCAACAAGCACGGCGACATCATCTCCTTCGTGATGGAAACCGAAGGCGTCGGTTTCCCCGAAGCCGTCGAGCGCCTCGCCTCGATGGCGGGCATGCCGCTGCCAGCGGTGACGCCCGACGCTGCGCGGCAGGAGCAGCGTCGCAAGACGTTGCACGACGTGATGGACCTCGCCGCGAAATTCTTCGCCGACACGCTGGCCTCGCGCAATGGCGCCAAGGCGCGCGGCTATCTCGGCGACCGCGCCATTTCGCCTGCGACGCAATTGCAGTTTCGTTTGGGTTACGCGCCCGCAGAGCGGTTCGCGCTGAAGGAGCATCTGGGCGGCCTCGGCATTCCGGTCGCGGACATGGTCGAGGCGGGACTTCTGATCGGCGGCGACGACATTCCGGTACCGTACGACCGGTTTCGCGATCGCGTGATGTTTCCGATCACCGACGCGCGCAACCGCGTCATCGCCTTCGGCGGCCGTGCGCTGGAAAAGGACGTGCCCGCAAAGTATCTCAATTCGCCGGAAACGCCGCTGTTTCACAAGGGCGACAATCTCTACAATCTCGCCACCGCCCGGCAGGCCGCGCATGAAGGCGCACCCCTCATCGCAGTGGAGGGTTATGTCGACGTGATCGCGATGGTCAGCGTCGGGTTCAACGCGAGCGTCGCGCCGCTCGGCACCGCGCTGACCGAGAACCAGCTCGCACTGCTGTGGAAGATGGCGGACGAGCCGATCCTGTGCTTCGACGGCGACGGCGCCGGCCAGCGCGCGGCATTTCGCGCAGCCGATCTGGCGATGCCGCATCTCAAGCCGGGAAAAAGTCTGCGCGTCGCGCTGCTGCCCGAGGGGCAGGACCCCGACGATCTGGCGCGTTCCGGCGGGCGCGGCGCCATCGAGGAAGTGATCGCGCAGGCAAAGCCGCTGGCGGAGATCGTGTGGTCGCGCGAGATCGAAGGCGGCAGCTTCGCCACGCCCGAGCGCCGCGCGGCGCTGGAAGCACGCATCAACGAACTCACCAACGGCATCCGCGACGAAGTGGTGCGGCGCTATTACCGGCAGGATTTTTCCGAGCGGCTGCGCAATGCCTTCGCGCCTCAGTCCGGCTACCGCGACGGTCCGCGCGGCGGCGGATTCCGGGGACAAAATCAGGGCGGGTTCGGCCGCGAATCAGGGCAGCGTTTTCAGCAGCGCCCCCCGTTTGCCCCCGGTGGAACCGGAAGGAACGATGGCCGGGGCGGCCTATCCACAGGTCCGCGCACCATCAACCGCTCGCCCTATCAGGTCGCCAGCCCGCAGCTCGCAGGCTCGTCGATCATGCGCGGCCAGCGCAGTTCCCTGTCCCGGCGCGAGGCCTTGATCCTGCTGTCGCTGATCAATCACCCCTGGCTTTTGCACGATCATCTCGAGGAAGTTGCAGCCTTGGAGCTGGCCCATCCCGAAGCCCACAAGCTGCGGGCCGGGATTATCGGCGCGTTCTCAAATTATTCGCATACCGACGATCCGGCGGCGGAAAGCGCGCGGCTGCGGGCGAGTTTGGATCGGGCGGGATATTCCGAGCAGATTCAAAAGGTTGAGCGGTCACTCACCACCAAGAATGTGTGGGGCGCGCAGCCGGGTGCTGCGGAGGAGGACGTTCTGGCCACCTGGCACCAGCTCGTTGCCTTGCATCGCCAATGGCACTCCTTACTTAGAGAACTCAAGGATGCCGAACTGGCGCTTGGGCAAGACAGCAGCGAGAGAAACCTTTCCTGGCTGCGCGATGTGAAAGCCCGGCTTGCCGAAGTGGACGGCCTTGAGGCGCTGATCGAGGGTTTCGGCGAATCGTCGGGCCGGTTCCAGCGCAGGAGTTGACGAAACCGCCGCGATGGGCCTTTAAAGCCTCCGCCAAGGCCTTAAAAAGACTCGCCAAACCGGGTTTTTACCCGCAAAAACAGGGTTAATCGAAGCTTAACGGCCTTCGGCCATACCTACACCTTCGGCCCGGGTGGTGCCCTCAAAAGCGCCGCCCTTTCCGCATCGCAGTGATCCGGTTCTGACATTCGTATCCGACCCTTCGCGGGCACTCTTACGAATGTCAGAACCAAAGGATCACTAGAATCTTAATTTGCTAGTGTCCTTCGTATCCGACGTTCGTACAGAGAGCTCCGCAGAGTGAAACGAACGTCGGATACGGACACTAGCGGTTTCAAATTCCACGCGGGCCACCGGCCCACGTCGTGAGCGTGTTTCAGGAGCAGTGAATGGCCATCAAGGCAAAGACGGCAGCGATCAAAGACACCGCCAAGGATCAGAAGGCCGCCGACACGCCTGAGAAGGACGGAGCAGACGCACCGTCTCCGTTGCTCGATCTGTCCGACGCCGCCGTCAAGAAGATGATCAAGCAGGCCAAGAAGCGCGGCTTCGTGACCTTCGATCAACTCAACGAAGTGCTGCCCTCCGACACCACCTCGCCCGAACAGATCGAAGACATCATGGCGATGCTCTCCGACATGGGCATCAATGTCTCCGAGTCCGACGACGCGAACGACGAAGACGAAGAGAAGCAGGAAGAGGCCGAGGACGAGACCGACAACGAACTCGTCGAGGTCACCTCAAAGGCCGTCACCGAAACCAAGAAGTCCGAGCCGGGCGAGCGCACCGACGATCCCGTGCGCATGTATCTGCGCGAGATGGGCACCGTCGAGCTGTTGTCGCGCGAGGGCGAAATCGCCATCGCCAAGCGCATCGAGGCCGGCCGCGAGGCGATGATCGCAGGGCTCTGCGAAAGCCCGCTGACCTTCCAGGCCATCATCATCTGGCGCGACGAACTCAACGAAGGAAAGATCTTCCTTCGCGACATTATTGACCTTGAGGCCACCTACGCCGGTCCCGACGCCAAGAACAACATGAACCCGGCGATGATCGCCGGTCCCGTCGGCCCCGACGGCCAGCCGACCAGCGCTATCATCAACGCCGACGGCACCGTTCAGGTGATGCCCGCGCAGGCGGCCGCCGCGCCGGCCGCGCCTCCCGCGCCGACGCCGTTCCGCCCCGCAGGCGACACTGCCGGCAAGGCGCCCGGCGAAGCCGCCGCCGAAGCGGACATGGACGAGGACGACGAGTTCGAGAACCAGATGTCGCTCGCGGCCATCGAGGCCGAACTGAAGCCGAAGGTGGTCGAGACCTTCGACAAGATCGCCAGCGAGTACAAGAAGCTGCGCCGTCTTCAGGAGCAGGACATCCAGAACCAGCTCCAGAACGAGACGCTCTCGCCGGCGCAGGAGCGCAAGTACAAGAAGCTGAAGGACGAAATCGTCGTCGAGGTGAAGTCGCTGCGGCTTAACCAGGCGCGTATCGATTCGCTGGTCGAGCAGCTCTACGACATCAACAAGCGGCTGGTGTCGTTCGAGGGCCGCCTGTTCCGTCTCGGCGACAGCCACGGCGTCGGCCGCGAGGACTTCCTGCGCAACTATCAGGGCTCGGAGCTTGATCCGCGCTGGCTCAACCGCGTCTCGAAACTCGCCGCCAAGGGCTGGAAGAATTTCGTCGCGGTCGAGAAGGACCGCATCAAGGAATTGCGCCACGAGATCCAGCAGCTCGCGGGCCTCACCGGTCTGGAGATCGGCGAATTCCGCAAGATCGTGCACGGCGTGCAGAAGGGCGAGCGCGAAGCCCGTCAGGCCAAGAAGGAAATGGTCGAGGCCAACCTGCGCCTCGTGATTTCCATCGCCAAGAAATACACCAACCGCGGCCTGCAGTTCCTCGATCTCATTCAGGAAGGCAACATCGGCCTGATGAAGGCGGTCGACAAGTTCGAATACCGCCGCGGCTACAAGTTCTCGACCTACGCGACGTGGTGGATCCGTCAGGCCATTACCCGCTCGATCGCCGATCAGGCGCGCACCATTCGTATCCCGGTGCACATGATCGAAACGATCAACAAGATCGTGCGCACCTCGCGCCAGATGCTGAACGAGATCGGCCGCGAGCCGACCCCGGAAGAGCTGGCCGAGAAGCTCGGCATGCCGCTGGAGAAGGTGCGCAAGGTTCTTAAGATCGCCAAGGAGCCGCTCTCGCTGGAGACCCCGGTGGGCGACGAGGAAGATTCGCATCTCGGCGATTTCATCGAGGACAAGAACGCGGTGCTGCCGATCGACGCGGCAATCCAGTCGAACCTGCGCGAAACCACGACCCGCGTGCTGGCCTCATTGACGCCGCGCGAGGAGCGCGTGCTGCGCATGCGCTTTGGCATCGGCATGAACACCGACCACACGCTGGAAGAAGTCGGCCAGCAGTTCTCGGTGACCCGCGAACGTATCCGTCAGATCGAGGCGAAGGCGCTGCGGAAGCTGAAGCATCCGAGCCGAAGCAGGAAGCTGCGGAGCTTCCTTGATAACTGACGATCAACCAGCTGATCGACCTTTGAGCAATTTGAACCCGGTGCGTGCGCGCGCCGGGTTTTTTCATGCGTTTTAGATTTTGCCCAACCCCGATTTGAAAACGGAGATTTTCCATGAGCGCCAGCGACCCGATGCTGCTCAGTCAGCGTATTGCCCAGGCTTGTCTGTTTCTGGCAGGTGCCATCGCCGTCTTCGGTGGCACGCTGCAGATGTATCTCGGCCAGCCTGAGACCACCCCGCGGCTCGACAATGTCCATCGCTTCATGGGCGGGATTTATCTGATGTCGGGTGTGGTCGGGCTGTGGGCCGCGGCGACCATCCGCCAGCACCACACGCTGATCTTTCTGCTGGCGCTCACTGTACTGCTCGGCGGGATCGGCCGCGTGATCTCGATCAGCAAGGTCGGCTTGCCCGAACCGTCAGCGGTCTGGCTCGGTTATCTTGTTCCCGAATTGATTCTTCCGTGGATCATCATCGCGGCCCAGATCGTGACCAACCGCGCCATCAGCGAGGCACCGAATTGATCGCGTTCGCATGGTCCTTTCAGGTCAGAACCGGCGTTATTGTTTGAACCTGAATCTCGTGGCATCATCGACATGTATTCTGTAACGGAGCTGTTTCATGCGCGTGTTCGCCGCCGTTCTCATCTCGCTCCTCCTCGTAACCCCCACCTTCGCCGCGCGCTGCGGCGGAGATTTCCAGACCTTCGTCTCCGCGATGGCGCAGGAAGCGCAGGCGGCGGGGATCTCGCGCGGCGTGATCGACAGCGCGCTCAATGGCGTGACGCAGGACCCTGGGGTGCTGGCGTTCGACCGCCGCCAGCGCGGCACCTTCAACAAGACGTTTGAGCAATATATCGCCACCCGCGTGGGGCCGGGCCGCATCAAGACCGGACAGGCGATGCTGCAGCGGCATGCCTCGCTGCTGTCGCGCATCGAGCAACGCTTCGGCGTGCCGCCGCAGATCATCGTCGCGATCTGGGGGCTGGAATCGGATTTCGGCAAGGGTGATCTTGGCAGAATGCCGGTGGTGCGCACGCTGGCGACCATGGCGCATGATTGCCGCCGCACCGAATTGTTTCAGGGCGAGTTGCTGGCGGCCCTGAAGATCGTCCAGCGCGGCGATCTCCCGCTGCGCGATCTGGTCGGCGCCTATGCCGGCGAACTCGGCCAGACCCAGTTCCTGCCGTCGTCCTATATCAAGTACGGCGTCGATTTCGACGGTAACGGCCATGTCGATCTGCGCCACAGTATTCCGGACGTGCTGGCCTCGACGGCGAACCTGCTCAAGACCGCGGGATTCCGGGGTGGCCAACCTTATGGCGAAGGCACCGCGAATTTCGAGGCGATGCGCGAATGGAATCGCGCGACCATCTATCGCAAGACCATCGGCTATTTCGCCGACCGCCTCGCGGGACGGTGAATTCGGGTCGCGCCGAAGTGTGAGAAACCGACGCGAATCCTAAACCCCGTCGTCCCCGCGAAAGCGGGGACCCATGCGGTTCGGATTTCATTTTTTGTTGTTGCGCCGACGAACAAGCGGTCATGGGAATGGATCCCCGCTTTCGCGGGGATGACCCGTTGAGACACGACGCGCCTCGCGGGGCGATGACGCTCTCTGATGCCGCACGGCTGACGTGTGCTGCAGCTAGAATCCGCAGGACGTGCTGACTTTCAATGTGAACTTGTCGATGCCGAACGTGTGCTCGAGGCTTTGCCCGAACAGGCGAAGCCATTGGTCCTGTGCGCGATAGGCAAGCTCCTCGCGCGCCGCCGGGCATTCGTACCTGATGCCGCCGATGTTCTGAAGGTGATGAACCATCTCGTGCACCAGCATCGACAGGTCGGCCGCTGTGCCGCCGGTCCATGTCAGGGGAAGGTAGATGGTCCGGTTGGGATCATCGTAAACGGCGACGGTGTCGCGCGGGTCGGAGACAGGCGGCATGGCGGCGATGTCGCGCCGCACCTCCACGCTGAAGGCTTGATGACGGACGGCCATGATCCTGGCCGGGGAGACCAGTTCGATTTTCGGTTGCTCGCTCAGGGGCGGCAGGTTGAAGTTGGCTGAGAGCCAAAGCGCGATTGCGGTCAACAGGGCTGTCATATCGGCGCTCCTGTCTGGGTTGAGGACGGGCGCAGGCTATTCCCTGTTTCGGTCTCCGGATGTGGCGTGCTTCACGCGCGAGCGTCATCCTTACGGGTAGCTTGCAGTACCGGATGCAGTAACAACAAAAAAGAAAAGGGCAGCACGCATGCTGCCCTTGGTTGTTCGATGCGCTGATGAAAGCGATCACATCGTCTTGGCGTGCGCCACCAGCTGATCGAGCGCGGTGCCCCAGCCGCTGTGGAAGCCCATCTCTTCGTGGGTCTTCTTTCCCGCTTCGTCCTTGTGGATCGCGCAGGCGGTGTACTTCGTGCCGCCCTTGATGGGATCGATGAGGACGACACCGGTGAAGAAGCCGTCGTCGCGCGGGCGGAAGCCCGGCAGCAGCGCATCGGTAAAGACCAGTTTGCGCTTCTCCACGACCTCGAGACAGCAGCCGATGTTGTTCATGTCCTGCCCCTCGGGCGAGCGCATCACGGTGCGGAAGATGCCGCCCGGGCGAAGATCGATCTCGCACTCCACCGTCTTCCACGGCGCAGGGGTGAACCATTTCATCAAATGCTGCGGCTCGGTCCAGGCTCTCCAGACCAGTTCGGGCGGCACGTCGATCTCACGTTCGAGGATGAGATCGAGCTTGGGGTCGATTTTGTACGCGGTCACTTCGGTGTCTCCGTGGCGTTGAGGTGTCTGAGATAGTCGTCGAGTTGGTCGAGCCTTTTGGTCCAGAGCGTGCGTTGCGCGCCGATCCAGTCCTCGGCGGCCGCCAGCGGCTTGGGCTTGAGATGGCAGGTGCGGACCCGTCCCACCTTTTTCGACCTGACGAGGCCGCATTCCTCCAGCACCTTGAGGTGCTGAAGAAACGTCGGCAGCGCCATGCTGAACGGCTCTGCGAGATCGCTCACCGTGGCAGGGCCGGACGTCAGTTTTGCCAGCACCGCGCGCCGGGTCGGATCGGCGAGGGCGTGGAACGTATCGTTGAGGCGGTCTTGTTGGTTAGTCATGTGGCTAACTATAATCTCGCAGAAGGTTAGGTCAACGCCTAAGTGTTGCGGCAAGCGGACGCAGGGCGTGTGCTGCCGGGACTTCGCGAAATTTGCGGAAACAGCCGGGAAAAGGCGGGTTTTGCGGCCGCCCTTTCTCCTTGGGACGTCAGTCCGCGGCGGGCGGCGCGACCACCATCGCCACGATCCGCCGCACCAGCGGCAGCACCGCGAGCAGGGTCGGAAACGCGACCAGCCAGGAAATGCCCCAGGCCGCGGGCCATGTCGCGAGAAAAGCCTCTGTGGCACCGAGACTCTTCAGCGTCGAAATCCCCGAGACCACGAAGGTCATCAGGATCGACAGCACCAGCGGCATCACGATCGAAGCATAACGCGCGGGCAGCTTGCCGCGCGCGCGGGATTTGGGAAGCGTTGTCATCAGGTCACTCTTTGAAAAACGGACCGCCTGTCGTCAGAGATGCGCGATGACGGTTGCGGGCAATGATCGCAAGCTTGCCTCGTGGTGTGAGGAGCTGGGCGTGCTGTTCGTCATGGCATTCCTCCGGGCCGGCGGCCTCGGTTGAATGCGTTGCCTGACGTGAGACGCTTACGGCGCGATCAGCGCGGGGTCGTTCTAGCGAGGATGGGGTTGGGATTCAAGCGTTGCGGGATGGGGCAATCGCTGAAGGAGAGGCGGGGAAGCGCGGATGGCGCAAGGGAAAATTATTTGTAGAGCCGCCCTGAAACCGGCGGCTCGGGCGAAGCGACTCCGCCCGAGCCACTTCAAATAAACAAAACTACTTCTTCTTGGCCTTCTTGGCCTTCTTCACTGTCTTCTTCGCCGCCTTCTTCGCCTTCTTGGCTTTCTTCGCCATGGCATCCTCATGGGTTCGAGTTGACGTCAACGTCACGAGGCATGCTCGGCGATAGGCCAGTGCGCAGCCTCGATTCCGATCCGAACCGATTCGCTGAAATTTGTCGCCTGTTTTTCAGCATTGTGCCGTCTCGGTGACATTGCCGGTGTCTTTTTCTGTGGACGGCGGCTTGCGCGCTCAGGGTTAACATCGGGCAAAGGCTTTCGTTTTGCTTTCGCGATTGCCGGTGCGAGCGCCACAACGGCTTTCATTTGGGCATGTGCCCCGCATCTTCATCAAATCACAACCACGGCGCGGTTTATCCGAAGCCGGTCAGACTCCGTTAAGAGCGCCCCTGCAAGGATGCATCCGGCTTCGGGGGAGGCGGAATTCCGGGTGATCCGGAATCGGGAGTGGGTTTATGCAACGGGCGGCGATCAATCACAGGGACAGGGCAGAAGACGCGATCAATCGCGCGCCCTTGGCCCGGTCATGCTGAGCGTCCCGACCCTCTGGATCGTTTTCGTCGTCAACTTCGTTGCGATCGGGACGGTGTGGGTTCACGTCGTCCGCAGCTATCCCAATCTCGAGGCCGCGCGGTTCTGGACCGCGGGCGCGCTGGTCGCGGCGCTCGGCGCCGCGGTTGCGATGACCCGCAGCTTCATCGATCCGCAGCAGACGACTCTTCTGCTGATCCCGCTGCTGGCTGGCGGCTCCATTCTGATTTTGGCGATCTGCCTTGCCGCGATGGGCATCCGGCGGTTCTACGGCGTGCCGGTGTCATGGCGCTTCACAGCGGCGATGGTCGCGATCAACTTCGTCGGCCTGGCGTACTTCGTCTGGCACGACAACATGGCGATGCGCATTGTGATCTACTCGGCCTGCCAGGCGATTCCGATCGCGATGACGCTGCCGCTGTTGTTGTCCCGCAAAAACGGCCACGCGCATCCGGGCGCGCGGATGGCCGGCTACATCGCGATCCTGATGATCGGGGTGTATGTGGCGCGCTCTCTGGCCGCGCTGTTGAAGGTCGGCGGGCCAGTCTCGCTGGTCGACTTCAACCAGTTTCAGGCCGTCGTGATCCTGATGCTGGTGTTCCTGTCGATGATGTGGAATTTCGGCTTCCTGCTGATGGCGATCGACCGGCTGCGCGCCGAGGTCGCGGATCTGGCGATGTTCGATGATCTCACCGGCGCCGCCAACCGCCGCCAGTTCCTGGCGCGACTGGACGAGGAATGCGCGCGCTCCGGCCGCAGCGGCGAGGCGTTCGCGCTCTTGATGATCGATCTCGACGAGTTCAAGGAAGTGAACGACAACCACGGCCATGCCGCCGGCGACGAATGCCTGCGGCGGTTCACCCGCGCCGCCGAAAGCCGGCTGCGCACCGGCGATCTTCTGGCGCGCATGGGCGGTGACGAATTCTGCGTGGTGCTGCCGTCGACCACCTTGCGCGAGGGCGCGATGGTGGCCCGTCACATTCTGGAAGCCTGTCAGGGCGAAGCCGTGCAGGGCAACGGCGTCTCGCTGCCGCTGTCGGCGTCGATCGGCGTCGCGCAGTGGCGGCCCGAGATCGGGCTGCATGCGGAACGGCTGATCGCCGCAGCCGACCGGGCGCTCTACACCGCCAAGAAGGACGGCAAGAACGGCTATGCGGTGTTCGACGCGACGCCGCTCGAAGCCGAGCCTGTGCTGCGCAAATCGGCCTGAAGGCCGCGCGGCGCTGTTTCTCTTCCTCGCGCTACTTCTCTTCCTCAAACGTCACGGCGACGTCGGCATTGGCCGACAGGCGCACCTTCTGGCCCTCGACGCCGGCGACAAGCCCCTGATCGATATAGTGATGGTGGCCCTTGTGGCTGCCTTGGCCGCTGTCGGCCTTGGTCAGCTTGATCCGGCCGCCCTCGACCCGATCGACGGTGCCGACATGCACGCCGTCGGCGCCGATGACTTCCATATGCTCTTTGATCTGGCTCACGCTCATGGGGGATGTCCTTTGGGGTGTACTTTTGGGGGATGTGTTGTGACGCCCGTTAACGCGCGGACGGCCAAAGCGTTCATTCTGTGCGCGGCTTATCCGCGCGCGCGAGATGGATCGCAGGCGGAACGACAAGGTGATATGCTGCCTGAGGCATCGGCCAGCACGACAACAGGAGGACGCAATGGCGAAGGGCAAGGACAAGGGCAACAAGGAAAAGAAAAAGCCCAAGGCGGACAAGAACGCGCCGAAGAGCGGCGGCTCCAGCTATCAGCAGAGCAAGGGCGGCAAGAAGTAGCCCGCATGGTCCCGCTGGCGAGACATCGAACCTGAGGTCTCAATTCCGGGCGCGGGACATGATCGCCGGGCCGTGAGGTCCGGCGGTGCGGTGTCGCTTTCAGGCGGGCGCTTTTAGCGAACCCTGCTTTAATCGAACCAGTCGGCCCGGTTCGCGGGCAACTGTCCGCGCGTGCCGTTGGTCACGGCCTTGAACATCTCGCACAGCTCAAACTCCAGAAATTCGTTCGCCAGGATCAGCGCGCGGATCGTGCTGCGCATGTCGCCGCCGCATGCCGCGATGGCCTGATCCGCTGCAATATCCAGCCGCTCCGATTCCGACTGCGGGCCGGAGGCGAGTTGATCCAACATGACGATGTTCCGTAGTGACGAGTGGGGCGCATGTTCTCTTTTTGTTCTCATGGAGTCAAGGCGACAATCGCGTCAAGGGGCAATCAACGTGCTGCGTTGAAAACAGATCGACAAAAACACCTCACCGAAACGCATCAACGAACTGCTCAAGCGAAACGCGACACGATGCATCGCTGCGATACGTCCCGCGCAACATGACCCGCGCGCGAAAAAGCCCGGAGCGTGCTCCGGGCTTTGCAGGTGTTGATCGCGAAAATTTGCTCGTCCCGTTACCAGGGATTGTACGGATTCATATCCACCGGGTTCGGATCGTTCCTGTGGTTGCGCTGATAGGCGCGCGCGCGATAGTAGCCCGGCCCGTAGACAGGCTCGGCATAATAGACAGGCCCGCCGTAACCGTAACCATAGGCTGGCTCGCCGTAATAGGCCGGGCCGCCATAGTAGTTGTACGAGTTCGCGGCGGCTGCGCCTGCGATGAGCGCGCCGGCAGCAATACCGAATCCGATCGCGGCGCCGCGTCCGCTGCGGGCTTCGGCGGCGGGAGCGGACATCACGGCGACGGTTGCGACGGTCGCCAGAGCAACTGCAATCTTTTTCATGACCTAAATCCTTTCGTGATCCTGCCTACCAACCGGCTCGCCCTGCGATAGTTCCCGGTCTTGCCGGTGCGGGACGGCAACCTGCCGGAAATAAGATGAACGGCAGTGGAACGAAACCGCTGCCTTCGTTTTGTCTTTTTTGACGGGGCGTGAGGGCAAAGAGGGCAAAGCCATGAAGCTTATCGACAAGATCGCGGAAGACCGTCCGCTGCGCTATGCCTTCGCCGGGCTGGCGGTCCTGCTGATGTTCGGCATGGTGCTGAACTAGCTGAAACCAGCGCGCGCCTGCCGCGTTGATGGAGTCGGGGCTTCACGGTTTTCAGGACCATCAGCCTTCAGGACTTTTGAGTCTTCCAGGATTTTGAGTCTTCAGGATCTGCAGTCTTCAAAGCCAGTCGTCTTCCGGACACGCGTCCGAAGGAGCAGTTCATGCCCTATGCGCTTTTTGTCGAGGACCACCAGATCAGCCGCGCGCTGCCGACCGAGCACGACGTCTGGCACTATGCCGACGACGCCGGCCTTGTGGTGGATTCGCTGATTCAGGATTCGACCGGCAAGCCCGAACGCGTGCTCGAGCAGGGCTACAGCATCCGCGAAGCCGAACCGGAAGAAGCCGCGCCGCTGCCGGGGTTGGAGATGCCCAAGCGCGTGGCGTGAATCTCTCTGAGCCCAGTCAAGTTTTGGTATCTCTAAGCGGCTCTAAATCGTGCGGCCAAGATAATGTAAGGCTTATTCTCGCGCTCCCATTCTAAAATTCTTTTAAGCAAGTTAGTTTCAGCAAAATGTACATCGTTGAACGCCAATCTGAAGTGCATCTCAACTTCTCGTCGCCAAGATTGAGGAATTTTTCGCGCTCCTAACTGCTGTCTAAGCGCCAAGCCAAGACAAGCGTAAAAGTCGTGTCCGCAGGTTATCTGAGCGAGATCGTAGTCAATTGCTGAATGTTGACTAACAAGCATCGTCAAGACCGGTTTATTTTGAGCGAAAGCTCCCTGAGAAACTTCGTTTATAAGAACGTCTTGATCGAGTTGGTTTCCAATAATGAATTTGTCATGATCGAGCCATTGCAAGTTGTATCGGAACTGCTGTGTTACATTCACAAGTCGCAGCACGGATAGAGGCTTTACTCGCTCAGCGATCATTTGTCGGATGACTTCAGTAGTCCCGATTGCTTCGCACTTCTCCACGTCCCCAGTCTCGTTAAGATAGGCTTGCAAACATGTTGTCGCTGCGCAATCCATATCGAAGTCATGGGAATCTGAGTAGATAATTCCCTCATGCTCTTTCAGAGAATTATTTACGCGATCAAAATCAGCATCTGCAAGCCCGAGTGCCCCAGGGAATGCCTCATCATAAAGAAGCTCAATCGCTCCAATTAGATTCTCCCGGCCAAAACAATTAATCGTCTGGTTCTTATCTTTGTCCACGAACTTCTCAAAACGACGGATGTCTGTGAGTCCCTCGAGAAGGAGAAAGGAGCCTTTATGTACTTGCCGTTCTTGGCGGACCTGTTGGGCGATGTCGTATGCATCAATATTAGAAGAGATCGATTTCATTTCTCGTCGACCTCTCCGAGTTCGACGACAATGTTTGTCCAGTGGCTTATCAATTGGGGGGAGTGAGTAGCTAAGATCACGTCAAAGCCATTTAGGGCGATAATGCTCTTCAAATCAGAGATGAATTTTTTCTGCCATGCGACGTGCAGCGAAAGTTCTGGTTCGTCGATGAGGATTAGCGCGTTTGATTTGAGCTCAAACAGCAGCTCAAAAAAAAGAACCAATTGGTGCTGTTCGCCGGAAGATAGTTTCTCAAGCGGGACTTTGCTTTTGTGCGCAGCAATCTCAAAGCCGCCGTCTTTGCTAACTTCTACATTTTTCGTCGTAAACCGCTGCTTTATCAGGTTTTTGAAAAGCTGAATGCGTAGAAGAAGCGTCGATAACGAAGATAGTTTGGTGGAAGTGTCGTCCACGTATACGCTTAGGACTCGGGCAATAGCGTAATCTAGGTTTCCTTCGGGGAGACTGATCGGAGCATCGGCTTCCTTATCAAGGATGCCAGCGCTCATCAAACTTTGGCGTTTCACATCCAGATCTTTAAGTAGTTCTTTCAATCGCTCAGGAGAAAGAAATCGCTGCTCGCTAATAACTCTTCGAGGAAACGATTGGTCGAGTGATTGAGATAGCGCCGCATACGCGGTTAGTTCTTTTGCAATAATGGATCGAAGAGTTTGAGCTTTCTTGGAAATTGCTAGCGTAGAAGCTGGACGTGGGTCGCGATAATGTTGTTCCTCGGCTTCGTCACGAAGAATCAGCAGGCGCTGCGTTTCGATTAGATGGCAATCGATGCTATTGATTATATTCATCAGAACGATGGGTGCATCGCTATAGAGCGAACGTTTTAAAGTCTCAGGAAGCGAATCTGAAAATTGCTCAAAAAGTTCTTGAAGTGAATAGTGTTCGCCTGTGTGATCGTGAGTCCATCGATTGGCTGATGTCCTGGTTATAAACGGCAGGTATCTTTCGATAGGCATCCGCATGTTTTTGAGAGAAGCGAGTCCTGGACTCCAAACTATCGGCAGCGACTCTCCAGGGTAAAATGTATTAAATTCTACCCCTAGAGTTGTCGCATCTTCGTTTTCGGCATCGATTTTCTTTATTTCGATTCGAAAGCCAGTTGAAAATTCAAATTTTGCAGAATCGAATTTGACTTCGTTGAAGAACGACCATCGCTTGGAAAAGAGAGCATAGATCAATCTCAGGCATTGGGTTTTGCCACTGCCGTTAGGAGCAATTATTGCCGTGATGCGCTCTTCGTTATTGACGGGTATGGAGTGATCAAATTCGCCGAACAACCCAGTAACTCTAAAAAAGTAAGTCGGTGAATTCTTTCTTCTTCGAAAAAGGTGCGTTGGGTAGGTTGACCCTGAACCATTTTAAGTTCCTCAATTTGAGGTTGTATCGTGTACCAAAACTTGAAGGGTACACAAGCGCCACAATTTTGCCGCATCTTATGCTTATATTCCTATTCATCCCGCCTCACTTGACGGGCGTGTCCTAGGACGCTTCGATGCGCGGGCGGGATGCGGCGCCTGCGTGCGCGAGGAGGGACGTCCTTCTCCGCTCCCGGGAGGCCTCGGGTCACCGTCCGGGCTCACTATGGGGCTCTGCCGTTCGCGGCTGGACGAGGTGAGGACGAAGGCGGCGAAAGCCGGCCGGATAAGGGGTCGATACTCTCCCCCATCCTCACCCGGAAGTACGGTCCCGAGGACAGAAATCGCCGCGGCGGAGCGCTGAAAGGCGTTTCGCGGCCAGCCTCTCGTGGCGACACGAAGCCGGCCGCGCACAAACTACCAAGGCGCGTCTTTCGGCGCTCCTCCTCCCTCTCTTCAAAGAGAGGCGGCACACGGTTTGAAGACATCGCTGGACGGACATCCGCGTTTTTCACGCGGGAAAGCGATCACGCACGCGCAAAAATCAGGAAAGGAGACAGGCATGGGCAAGATAACAAGAGAGGCGGCACAACAGACGACGAAAAACACCGATGACGCGCAGGACGAACTCATCGAGATGTCCGACGGGACGCGCGACTATCTTTTGTCCGACGCCGGCGTTGAGCGCATCATGCGCGGGTTGTCGGACTCTTACGAGAACTGGCGCGACTGTCCGGTGAAGCGTTGTCGCCGCGCGCGCCGTTGCCAGGGACCCGACATGGTGTGCCAGCTCAAGGAGCCGCGGCTCAACGCGCCGCCGGAGGAGATCGCGCGCATCAACGATCGCATGCGGCAGATCGCCCTGCGGCGGTTGGAACGGCTCGGTGTCTGGTGACGGGCTGCATGACCATGGGCGCGCGGTGGCGCGCGACCTCAACGGATGTCGAGGATTTCCAGTTCGTGCTCGCCTGCGCGCACGGTGTCGCCGACGCTCTTGCCGAACAGCGCGCGCGCCAGCGGCGCGACATGGGACAGCGTGCCCTTCGCGGGATCGGCTTCGTCCTCGCCGACGATGCGGAAGGTCTGTTCGCGGCCGTCGTCGCGCGAAAGCTTCACGGTGTGGCCGAAGCGGACCTGCGAGGTGTCGTCAGTGGGCGCGATCACATGCGCTGTCCCGCGCCGCGCGTCCCAGTAGCGCATGTCGCGCGCCGTGCGGCCGATGGCGTCGCGGTCATTCGCCGCCTGCGCATCGGCGTGGGCCTGCTGCGCCCGTTTCAGCTCGGC
The DNA here is from genome assembly GCF_014203115.1 of Afipia massiliensis. Taxonomy (GTDB): domain Bacteria; phylum Pseudomonadota; class Alphaproteobacteria; order Rhizobiales; family Xanthobacteraceae; genus Afipia; species Afipia massiliensis. The sequence continues at coordinate 89,559 of NZ_JACHIJ010000007.1, forward strand.
CTCGATCAGCGCATGGCCTTGCGCGGTCACCTCGTTCGGGTGCTCCGAGATCACGCGGTCCGGCAGATCGATGACGCTGTCGGCGTCCTGTTCCTTGACGAAAGCTCTGCTCATGGGACCTCATATATGACCGGCGGTTGCGATTTAAAGCCGCGCCACCTTGACGCAACTTGCGAAAGGCCTGCTCGTTCCTATGTACGGGAGCTTGCGCAAAACAATCTCCCGCGCGAGAGGACAATGGAGCTGACGCCACCATGACGAGCGCCAAAATGACCGACGACATCTTCGACCGCACGGCGAGCCGCCGCAGCGGTACCAAGCGGCCGCCGATCATCGATCAGGACGGCAACGAGGTGCGTCCCGGCGGGTTCGGCGGGCGCGGGCCGTTCGACGCTGGCGCCCGCACGTCCGGCTTCGAGTTTCAGGGCGGCGCGGATTTCCAGAGCGCGCTCGGCGGAATTTCGTTCGGGCCGCTCACGCGCGAGCAGCGCTTCGCGCGCATCGATGCGCTCTCGAAGCTGCTCGACGTCGCCTTCGTGGTGCCGGGCACCAAGATCCGCTACGGCATCGACGGCCTGATCGGCCTCGTGCCGATCTTCGGCGATATTCTGACCACGGCGATCTCGCTGTGGATCGTGCGCGAGGCGAGGGCGCTCGGCGCGCCGAAATATCTGGTGGCGCGGATGCTGGGCAATGTCGCGGTGGACGGCGTGGTGGGGCTGGTGCCGTTCGCCGGCGACGCCTTCGACGTCATGTTCCGCGCCAACATGCGCAACATGCGGATGCTCAAGCGCTGGATGGACAAGCAGCCAAGAAGCTGAGCGAAGGGGTAAAGCGTTGAGAAAGAGACGTGAGAACCGGCGCGATGAAAAGATCAGCCGGTTCGCGGTCAGCCGCTATCGGATCAGCGGCTAATGACTCAGCCGGTCGCGGTCTGCTTTTCTTCCTCGGGCGCAGCCACAGGCTCCGGCCGGTTGCGCTCGAGCGGAAACGCTTCGCTTTCATACAGCGTGCGGATGCCGCTCTGGTCGAAGCGGGCCTCGTCCACCTGGAGGTAGGCGCCGTTCAGGCTGTCGGCGGGAAGCTGTTCGATGGCGAACTGCACGGCCTCGGCTGCGGTCGGGAACCGGCGGTACGCAAAGCCGGCGCGCTTTTTCTTGCGGATTGCCGCAGGAAAGAGTTCGGCTTCGGTGTTGTAATTGAACGCAGCCATGATCTCGGCCTTCTTGATTTGGGATTCGATGGAAACAACGCCGGAGTGCGGCCTCCGGGGGAGCGCCGCTCGGCACGTGTCATTCATTCCAGAACAGACTCTAATATAGGCCTTTTTTCGCCAATTGCGACCTGTCATACGCCCTATGATGAATGGCATGACGCAATCGCATGCGGGCCCAATAAGTGCTTGAATTTCAATGCACTAGCGGGTGCGCAAAGTTGCGCCGCAGGGTCTGCCGGTTCGCGCGGCGGCCGATTGGTTTTGCGGGGGCGGATTTTACCGGATTTTACCCGGCAAGCGCACGGCCACGAACACCGTCAGAACCACGCGGCTGACGCGCTACTGGATCGCTTCGGTGAGGATTTCGTCGGTGACCGACACCACCTTGAGCGGCGAGAGATAAGACTCGATGTGGGTGGCGGGATCGGCGGCGATCTCGATCTTGCGCACCGGGGCCTGCTCCATCACGCCGCTGACGCCGCGGCGGACACCGTACTGCCAGACCTGGAGCGCGCCGGCGCTGCGCAGCGCCTTTTCCACGGCGTCCGGCGTCTTGCCCGGCATCTGGGCCAGTTCGGCCTTGGTGAGGCCGATCACGATTTCGTTTTGCGGCGAGACGACCTTGAACAGGGTCACTCTGCCGACGGCGAAGGCGGGGTGCGACACCACGGCCTCGACAAGAAGGCCTGCAAGGCCGAGAGCCAGCACGGTCTGGCGCGATCTGGTGGACATCACGAATTCCTTGGCGGGAAAGTTGTCTGGAAGCGCTTTTTGTTAGCCGTTTTGTGTCGTTCGTATGCGAACGAGAAGCGACAGATAGGGTCCGCGCAGCCTTTGACAAGCCGCGCGGATTTAAATTTTCTGGAAAGAGAGACGAGTTTACTCGGGCAGAAGTTTCAATGCCGCGGAATTGATGCAGTAACGCAATCCCGTCGGCCCGGGCCCGTCCGGGAACACGTGGCCGAGGTGGCCCTGACATTTCGAGCACAGCACTTCGGTTCGCACCATGCCGTGGGACACGTCGCGCTCCTCGGCGAGGCTGCTCTCGGCGGCGGGCGCGGAGAATGCCGGCCAGCCGCATCCGGAATCGAACTTGTCGTCCGACGTGAACAGCGATTGCCCGCACCCGGCGCAGACATAGGTGCCCGGATCGAACGAATGATCGTACTCACCGCTGAACGGCCGCTCCGTCGCCTTCTCGCGCAGCACGGCATACTGCATCGGCGTCAGTTCCTTGCGCCACTCGCTGTCGGACTTCTCGATGGTGCCGGAGCCGGTCTTCGTTTTGATGTCGGTCATTCGCTAGCTCCTTTCGCTGGTGTGGTTCTCACATCAAAGCGGCGAACCTGTTTCCGGTCCGCCGCCTTGAGCCTGGGTCGCCAACGCCGTGTGACAGGCGTTCAGTTGCTCGCTTTGGCCGCGCGCACCAGCGCAGGCTTCTCGCGATAGTTCTCGGCGAAGATCTTCTTCAGGTTCTCGATCTTCGGCAAATCGTTGAACACAATATAGGGCTGGTTGGGGTGCAGCGTCAGATAGTCCTGATGATAATCTTCCGCCGCATAGAAGCCCTGCAGCGGTTCGAGCGTGGTTGCGATCGACTTCTTGTAGACCTTCGCGCCATTGAGCTGCGCGATGTAATCCTGCACCAGCTTGCGCTCGGCCGAATCCGACGTGAAAATTGTCGAGCGATACTGCGTGCCGGTGTCCGGGCCCTGGCGGTTGAGCTGGGTCGGATCGTGCACCACCGAGAAATAAATCTGCAGCAGCCTGCCGAGCGTCACCTGCTTCGGGTCGTAGGTGATCTGCACGGCTTCGGCGTGGCCGGTGGTGCCGCGTCCGATCGCCTCGTAATTCGCGGTCGAGGCCTTGCCGCCCGCATAACCCGACACGGCGTTGGTGACGCCCTTGGTGTGCTGGTAGACGCCCTGCACGCCCCAGAAACAGCCTCCCGCGAGCACGAAGGTCTTCAGGCCCTCGATGGGGGCGATGTCGGCGGCCGGCGGCGGAATGATGAAGGCTTCCTCGGAGGCGCGCGAGGGCGCGGTGAACCAGCCGAGCGCCAGCACGCCGGCGGCGGTCAGGGCGAGAGCGATGCGGCGGAACTGTGTGCGATCCATGATGGTCCTCTTCGTTGGCAGGGCGTTTCCGCCAGTGCCCTAGATACGCGGATAAGACCCCGCCGTTACGGTAAAATTCCACACAAAAATGTGAGCATGAACCCATGGTTGCCCGCGCGTTGTCCTTTCGCATGCGCCGGGTGACAACCGGCCGCAACGGGGATGATGGACGCAGCTGATTTTGCCGGTTTCTGGCTGCGGCACCAACGCATCGGTACGCGTTTTGTCTAACCTGTTCCCGGCGCATGCGCTTCTCGTCATGGCCGGGCTTGTCCCGGCCATCCACGTCTTCCTCTGAGAGCGCCAAGAAGTGAAGTCGTGGATCACCGGGTCATAGGCGAGCGAAGCGACGCCGTCCTTCAGACGGCTATGCCCGGTGATGACGATTGTGGGTGTTGCGACAGCACGCGTCACCTCGACTCCCGATTCGATTTTCAAACAGCCACTTCAAAGTTTCACGCGCCCACGCCAATGCGCTCCCGCGCGCCGATGGCGCGGGTTGGGCTTCGGCTCCCCTCGATAAGCGCGCGCGAGGCCTGCCTCGTTCGCGCCCTTATAAATGAGGGGAGATGGAGCGCCGCCAGGCGCAACATCGTTGTCGTCGCTCGATCGTTCGCCGCTTGCGAAGGCGGAAAACGAAAGAGCGCATCGCCTTGCGGCGCTCCATCGACGCTGCGTGCGGACGCCTCCGAAAGAGGCCGCGAACCGCAGCGCGCGAATCCTCGCCACAGCGAACGCTGCGGCAAACATCCGCTGCGGCGTCTTAGGCGTCGGGACCGTACTTCCGGGTGAGGATGGGGGAGCGTATCGACCCCTGATCCGGCCGGCTTTCGCCGCCTTCGTCCTCACCGCGTCCAGCCGCGAACGGCAGAGCCACGTAGTTGGCCCGGACGGTGACCCTCAGCCTCCCGGACGTGTGGCTGCGAACCACGCGCGCAGGCGCCGCGCTTCATTCCACTTCAAGAACGCCTCTAGAAGCGCCCCTCATGAATGAAGCTATAGGAATATAAGCCTACATTGGATTTCTGTCAACGCCTTAACTGGTCAATGAAAGTTCACTTATAGAGAACTTTCATTGACGGGGTCTCCGAATCGAGGTAGATTCGTTTCGCGTTTGGTTGACGTCCATGCCGCTTGCTGCCGGACACACTTACTTGTCCTAGGGACCCGAAAGGGTCCTCCCAAACGGGGGTCTGTCTTTCGTCTGTTCTTCTCTGACGCGAGCCACGCCGCCGCCATAACGCGAGCACCAAAGGCAGGTGCTCGCTAGGGAGCTTAGAAGTCAATCCGTTCGAGATGCTCTTGTTCAAAGGCGCCGAGACAATTTCGTCGAGGTGAACAGGAGAAAGACAATGGTTGATTCAACCAATGATCCGCCAAGCGCCGAACGGAATACTGCCAAGTTCTGGAAGTGGGTGCGCGCACTCTTGCGCAAGCTCGTCAACCGGAAAACGATTCTTCTCGCGCTCTCGATCCTTCTTTCGATTGATCGGGTTCTGCGTGCGCTGAAGCGACTGCTTGGAGACTTCTAAGCAAATTCCCTTCATTTCGGGAGAGCGTAATCATGATCCATGCGTTGAAGTCAAAACACAAAGGCACAACTTCGGGGATGAACTATCGCGCGCTAAAACTCATTCGTCAGTATCATCGGTTGACGCAAGCGGACCTCGCGGAAGAACTTAAGCTATCAAAATCCTTCATTTCAGAATTGGAAAACGGAAACCGGAGGCCAAGTCTTGATGTGTTGGAGAAATATGCTGCTTATTTTCAGCTTCCTCTTTCGTCGCTGATGCTTTTTTCCGAAGAGTTGGAATCGGACAGTTGGCATGAACGCTCGCGCGCGTTTATGGCGTCTAAAGTAATTAACATGTTGGAGTGGCTTGAAGAGACCTCTCGCGATAGTACGCACGAGATCAAGAAATGAGGAAGCGCCGCAACGATCTTCGGCTCGACGAGTGCTTTTTGTTCGCGATAGAATCTCCAAGAGATCTGGCGCGAAGGCTGTCCACGAAGTCCATGCAATTCAGCGAGGCTGATCTGCTAGGCCTTTCTGCCGGAATTATAGGTAATTACAAGCTTTTCAAAATTGACGGCCGGCCGATACAAGAGCCGAAACGACGGTTGCAGGCTGTTCATCTGCGTGTTCATCGGTTGTTGTCGAAGGTGGCTGTTCCTGAATATTTGCACTCGGCGGTGCGGGGGCGCTCTTACATCTCTAACGCTGCGGCCCACGCTCGCGACGAACCCGTTATCAAGATCGATATCAAGAAATTCTTCGCGTCTGTTCCACATGCCGCGATACTTCGATTTCTGCGGACGTCCCTGCGCTGCAGGAGTGACGTAGCAAAGTTGCTTGCCAATCTGCTTACATTTGAAGGAAAAATTCCGACTGGCAGTAGTGCCAGCCCTATACTCGCGTACTATGCATTCAAGCCGATGTTTGACGAGATATCTGCTCTCGCGACAAGTCTTGGCCTAACGTTTACTTGTTACGTGGATGATATGACGTTCAGTGGACGTGCCGCAACGAACTCTACCTTAATGCAGATCAGAACGATCGTCGCCCGATATGGCTTGAAATCTCATAAGGTCCGCAAGTTCAGTGCGAACGATCCTAAAGTTATTACAGGTGTATGCGTTGCTTCTGAGGGTGACCGCATTCCAAACAAGTTGCATCGAAAAATAGCTGCTGATTTTAAGAGCTTGGAAGTGGGTGATGAGGGGATGCAACGTGAAAAAACGCTTTCAAGCCTTTTGGGCCGTCTCCAAGCTGCCGGACGAATTAACCCTGTGTTCAAGGCTAGAGCTTCTACCCTGCGGGCTTCCGCCTCGCGGAGGCGGCAGTCTATTTGAAATACTTCTCCATTGGGGCGCGGCTGGGTACCACGCATTGGCGCGCGTTTCGTCTAACCCGTTCCCGGCTACGCGCTTCTCGTCATGGCCGGGCTTGTCCCGGCCATCCACGCCTCTCTTAAGATAGCGCAGCGAAGTCGTGGATCACCGGGTCAAGCCCGGTGATGACGATTGAGGGTGGGGCGCGTTCAGTGGCTCGCCGCGCCCAGCAATGGTGAGGACGAACGATCAACGTCATTGCGAGGAGCGGAGCGACGAAGCAATCCAGTCCTTCTGGGAGAGTGGATTGCTTCGCTTCGCTCGCAATGACGAGTGGCTTAATCAGGCCGCTTTACTCGCAATGACGTGTGACGTTAGCGCGGCAGCTTTGGTCGCAATGACGGGATCGAAGGATCGCCGCTCGCGCTCAAATATACTTCTTCATCTCCATGAGCAGATCGCTGCGCAGGTCTTCGCGGTCCATCGCATACGCGATGTTCGCGGCGAGGAAACCCGACTTCGAGCCGCAGTCGTAGCTCTTGCCCTTGAACTTGAAGCCGTAGAACGGCTGTGACTTGGCAAGGCCGAGCATCGCGTCGGTGAGCTGGATTTCGCCGCCCGCGCCCTTCGGCTGGGTCTCCAGCACGTTGAAGATTTCCGGCTGCAAAATGTAACGCCCGGTGATCGAGAGGTTCGAGGGTGCTGATTCCTTCTTCGGCTTCTCGACCATGCCGTTGAGTTCGAACATGTCGCCCTTGGGCGCTCCGACGCCGACCACGCCGTACATGTGGACCTGATCCATCGGCACTTCTTCCACCGCGATGATGTTGGCCTTGTCGGCGCCCGCCGCGTTGGCGGCGTCGATCATCTGCTTCAGGCCGCTCGGCTTGTTTTTCACCAGCACGTCCGGCAGCAGCACCGCGAACGGCTCGTTGCCGATGATGTCGCGCGCGCACCACACCGCATGGCCGAGGCCGAGCGGCGCCTGCTGGCGCGTGAACGAGGTCGCGCCGGCTTCCGGCTGGTCGCGCTCCAGGATGTCCATTTCCTTCAGCTTGTTGCGCTCGCGCAGCGTGTCCTCAAGCTCATAGGGCCGGTCGAAATGGTCTTCGATCACGCCCTTGTTGCGGCCCGTGACGAACACGAGATGCTCGATGCCGGCTTCCAGCGCTTCGTCCACCACATGCTGGATCAGCGGGCGGTCGACCACGGTGAGCATTTCCTTCGGCATGGCCTTGGTGGCCGGGAGAAAGCGGGTGCCAAGACCGGCGACGGGAAACACAGCTTTACGGATTTTCATGAGGCTCTTTGCAGGCTGAGGGAACGTTGAGGGGTGTTAGCAGGTTTTATCGGGCTGAAAAACGGCGGGACGGGCCAGGAACAGGCATGAGTTCCGTAAAGGTTATCGGATGAACGGCACCTGAGTGCCGTGTGGATTTTTTGAGGCGGGCCTTCGCCGGTTACCCCTCGCGAGCAAAGCGAGCAGGTGAGGAGCGCTTTGCAGGGAATGACATACCGCTGCGCCACTTCGCCGCCGGAAAATGTTGCGTTGTTAATCGGGTGGAAACCCTGTCCGGGCCTCCTGTATCCGGGATAGTCTTGAGCGGGTGTGGAGACCAATGACACGGATCGATCGTGAACAAAGCGCGTGGCTGATGGTCGCGGGCGCGGCGCTGACTGTGTCGGTGGTCGCGGTGGTCTCGCTGATGGCCGGTCCGGCCCATGGTCAGACCGCCTCGGGCCGCGGCGGCTTGGTCCAGCCGCGCGGTGACATCACCGGCTCGATCCAGCAGCAGCCACAGGCTCCGCGTCAGATGCGGCCCGCGCCGCGCCGCATGGCGCAGGCGGCCCCGCCGAAGGAATGGAGCGGCGAAGACGGCGCGTCCGGTCATCCTTTGATGACGGCGGATGCGATCCGCCGCTCGGCCGCGAATTTCGACCGCTGCGTTGCCGGCTTCTGGCCGGAGGCTCATCGGCGCGGCGTCTCGCAGGCGAGCTTCCAGCGCTTCACCGCGGATCTGTCGCCGGACCTGCGCATCATGGACCTGATGGACTCGCAGCCTGAATTCACCAAGGCGGTGTGGGACTATCTCGATATTCTCGTCACCGATGCGCGGCTCGCGCGCGGCCGCGAGGTGCTGGCGCAACACGCGGCGACCTTCGCCGCGGTTGAGAAAGCCTACGGCGTCGACCGTTACATTATTGCTGCGATCTGGGGCATCGAGTCGAACTACTCGACGCAGGGCGGCGACCGCAGCGTGCTGAACTCGACCGCGACGCTGGCCTGCATCGGCCGCCGTCAGGGCTACTTCAAGGACGAGTTTCTGGCGGCGCTTGAAATCCTGCATCACGGCGATCTGACGCCGCAGCAGCTGCGCGGCTCATGGGCCGGTGCATTCGGCGCGACTCAGTTCATGCCGACCGCGTTCAAGCGGTTCGCGGTGGACTTCGACCGTGACGGCAAGCGCAACGTGGTCGATGACGTGCCGGACATCATCGCGTCCACGGCGGCGAAGTTCAAAAAGGACAACTGGCAGCAGGGGCAGACCTGGGGCTATGAGGTCGAGGTGCCGCAGGGCTTCAACTATCTCCATGCCGACCGCGCCAAGAGCTACACCATCGGGCAGTGGGAGCAGCTCGGCGTCCGGCGCGCCGGCGGCAAGCCGTTTCCGCGCAACAGCGACAAGGCGTTCCTGCTGGCGCCTGCCGGTGCGGACGGACCGGGTTTCCTGATGCTCGGAAACTTCCGCTCCATCATGCGCTACAATCCGTCGGAGGCTTACGCGCTCGCCATTGGGCATTTCGCCGACCGGCTGCGCGGCGGCGGGCCGTTCCTGCAGGAATGGCCGCGGCAGGAGCGGGTGCTGTCGCGCACCGAGCGGCTCGAACTGCAGCAGCTTTTGGCGCAGCGCGGGTTCTATCGCGGCGAGCCGGACGGGAACCTCGGCGGCGAGACCCGTAATGCCCTGCGCAGCTTCCAGGCCTCGATCGGGGCGCCCGCCGATGGGTTCGCTTCGTCCGGCGTGCTGGACCGGCTGCGCCGGCGGTAAAACCGGTGACTTAAGAAGGGGTTCCGGGCTCATCCGGCCGGGCTGGACACCTTCAAGTTGACATTTTCCGGGCGCACTTGACGGATGCGGCCGGACCCCGGTTTATGGGCCCATTATTCGGAGTTTTTGGCCGAAGTCTTGGGGCGGATGATTTGCGTCCCGCATGCAAACCGTGGCCACCGGGCGAGCGACCAAGATCCATGTCGAACAGGCCGAAACCGAAATCTTTCCTGAGCGTGTTCACCGAACGCGGACCACTCGCGGTCCTTGCGGTCGCGGGCATGATGCTGTTCGGGATCGTGGCGCCGGCGTCGGCGCAGTTCTTCGACTTCGGTTTCGGCCGTCCGCAGCGGCCCGCGCCACCTCCGCAGCGCGGCGGCGGTTTCTTCTCGCCGTTCACGGACAACTTCGGTCCGCCACAGGCGCCGCGACCGGTGGATTCCTCGCGTGCGCCGGCGGCCGCCAAGCGCGACGCCCCCGCCGACCGCAATGTGCTGGTGCTCGGCGACGCGATGGCCGACTGGCTTGCCTACGGCCTCGAAGATGCGCTGTCGGAAACGCCGGATCTCGGCGTGATCCGCAAGCACAAGACCGTGTCGGGTCTTTTGAAGTATCAGCCCAAGGGCGATCCGGCGGACTGGGCCGCGGCCGCGAAGGGCATTCTCGCCACCGAGAAGCCCGACGTTATCGTGGTGATGCTCGGCCTGCACGACCGGCTTCCGATCCGCGAACCCGTGGTCGAAAAGAAAGCCGATGCCAAGCCGGGCGAGAAGCCCGGTGACAAGGCCGACAATAAGAAGAACGCCAAGAAGGATTCGCGCGCCAAGCCAAACGAGCCGGATACTGCGGCGAAGCCGGGCGACAAGCCGGCCGATACCAGCGCCGAGAACAAGAGCGCTGACAGCAAGCCTGCGGAAGCGGATGCTGCTGCGGACGACGACGATCAGCCACAAATCATGGCACCAGACAAAGCGCAGCGCTCCGGCGGCATGCACGATTTCCGCGAGGAGCGCTGGGTCGAGCTGTACGCGAAGAAGATCGAGGAGATGATCGCGGTCCTGAAGTCCAAAGGCGTGCCAGTGCTCTGGGTCGGTCTGCCTGCGGTGCGCGGCGCCAAGGCCACGTCGGACATGCTGTTCCTCGATGCGCTGTATCGCGATGGCGCCGGCAAGGCGGGCATCACCTATGTCGATGTATGGGACGGCTTCGTCGATGACGCCGGACGCTTCGCGCAGCAGGGCCCGGATTTTGAGGGCCAGATCCGCCGCCTGCGTTCAAGCGACGGCGTGTTCTTCACCAAGGCCGGCGCGCGCAAGCTCGCGCACTACACCGAGCGTGAAATCCGCCGCGTGCTCGCAGCCCATACCGGACCGCTGGCCGTACCGAGTGAAACCTTCGCGCCCGATTCCAACATCCGTCCGGGCGAAGCAGGTCCGCGTCCGCTGATGGGACCGGTGATGCCGCTGGTGGCGTCGCAGGTCGGCACCGATGAACTGCTCGGCGGTGTCGGCACGCGGCCTGCATCGGTCGATGCGCTTGCCGCGCGCACGCTGGTGAAGGGTGAGCCGCTCGCCGCGCCCGCCGGCCGCGCCGATGATTTCGCTTGGCCGCGCCGCGAAGTCGGCGCGCTGAGCGCTCCGCCCAGCGATCCGGTGGTGGCTGCTGCGCCGTCCGACGGGACCGCCGTGCCGCCGAAGCCGAAGCCGAAGAAGCAGCAAGTCGTCGTCCAGGGACTGTTCAATCCCTCCGCGCCGCCCCAGCAGCAGCGTCAGCGCGCCGGTCCCGGCCCGCGTGACGGATACCAGCGGCCGCCGGGCTTTTTTGGGCAGTCGCCGTTCTCGGGCCTTTTCTCGCGCTGGTAACCAGCGCCATCACCGCGTCTGGATCGCCTCAATTCGATGCAGTAGGGTCCGCGCGGCTGCTCCAGAAATATCCGTCAGGTCGAGATCGTGAACAGAAAACAACGCCGGGCTGAAGAAAAGACCGGCAAGGCCGCTGCTCGGCCGTCAGGTCTCCTCGAAGAAACCCTGTTCCGGCAGGCCATGGCGCATCATCAGGCCGGACGGCTGCGCGATGCCGAGGCGAACTATCGCGATGTGCTGGCCGCCAATCCGCGCCACACCGGCGCGCTCAGTTATCTCGGTCTGCTCGCGCATCAGGCGGGTCACAGCGACGCGGCGATCGATCTGCTGCGCAAGGCGATTGCATCGGACAAGCGTAATCCCGAACCGCATTACAATCTGGCGCGCATCCTGTCCGACTGCGGACGCGACGACGACGCCATCATGCACAACCGCAAGGCGCTGGAGATCGATCCGGACTTTCCGGGCGCGCACAACAATCTCGGCGCGTTGCTGCTGCTGCACGGCCGACCCGCCGAGGCTTTCGCTGCTGCGATCGCAGGATTGCGGACGGACGACGCTGCCGGTCTCAAGTCGACATTCGTGATGGCGCTCCGCTCGCTCGATCCGGCGGCCATCAAGCTCGATCCGAATGTCATCCAGCTTCTGGTGCGCGCCTTGCGCGAGCCGTGGTGCCGTCCGCGCGATCTGGCGGCGGCGGCAGGCACGATCCTGCTGCGCACGCCGGCGATGGCGCGCTGCGTCGAGCGGGCATCGCAGGCAGGCCGGGTCCCGCTGAACGAAATGTTCAGCCCGGCCGATCTGGCAGCGCTCGGCAGCGATGGCCTGCTTGAGGCGTTGTTGAGCGCATCGCCGGTTACGACCGTCGCGGTCGAACGGGCTTTGACGGCGGTGCGCCGCGCGGCGCTGAACGACATCGCGACCGGTGCGCTTGAGTCCGATGAAGCGTGGCTGCCGCTGGTGGCGGCGCTCGGACAACAGGGCTTTATCAACGAATACGTTGTCGACGTCACCGAAGACGAGACTGCTCAGCTTGGCCGGCTTCGCGATGACGTCGCCGAGGCTATCGCGCGGAACGAACCTGTCGCGCCGATTAAAGTTGCGATCCTTGCAAGCTACCTGCCGCTGCACTCTCTTGCCGGAGCGGACAAACTCGCTGCGCAGTCATGGCCCGGCGCGATGGCCGCGCTTGTTGCGCAGCAGATCGTCGATCATCGCCAGGAACTGGCGATCCGCCCCGCGATCGAGCGGCTGACCGCGATCGAAGATGACGTCTCGGAAAAGGTGCGCGCGCAATACGAGGAAAACCCCTATCCGCGCTGGAGCAGGGTCTTCGCCGAGACGCAGGCGCTGCCGATCGATGCCTATATCGGGATGCGGTTTCCCGGCGCACCGTACAAGCCGCTCGGTGACCGCGCGCCCGATGTTCTGGTCGCGGGATGCGGCACCGGACAGCATGCGATCCAGCGTGCGCAGCAACTGAAGTCAGCCAAGGTGCTGGCGATCGATCTCAGCCTCAGCAGCCTCAGCTACGCAATCAGGAAAACGAAAGAACTGGGGCTGACCAACCTGCACTATGCGCAGGCGGACATTCTGGCGCTTGACGGCGACAAGACGTTCGATGTCATCGACTCGAGCGGCGTGCTGCATCATCTGAAGGAGCCGCTGACGGGATGGCGCAGGCTCGCCGGTCTGCTGCGCCCAGGCGGACTAATGCATATCGGGCTCTACAGTTCGACGGCGCGGCGCGACATCAACACCGCGCGTGCCTATCTCGCGCAGCAGGGACGAGGCTTTTCAGTTCCGGAGGTGCGACGGTTGCGGGCGGAGTTTGCCGCCCGCGCGCCGGGCGATGAGTTGCACAACATCACGCAGTTCAGCGACTTCTTCAGCATGAGCGAATGCCGCGACTTGCTGTTTCACGTTCAGGAGCATCAGTTCTCGATTCCGCAGATCGCCGATTTTCTGGGCGAAAGCGGCTTTACATTCCTCGGATTTGAAGCCCCGGCGCGGACAGGTTACTTGCGTCGTTTCCCCGGCGACAGGACGGCGACTAATCTTGCCAACTGGGCGGCATTTGAGGCCGAGAATCCCTCAACCTTCGCGCAGATGTACCAGTTCTGGATTCAGAAGAACTGATTTCAGTTGCTCTCTCCGCTCATGCCCGCGCAAGCGGGAATCAAGATACTCAGAAGAGTGGGTCCCCGCTTCCGTGGGGAGGAACGGAATTAAACGCTGCTCAGTTCCAGTTGCAGTTCCCTTCAAGAAATCTACGCAGTTCCTTCGGTTGGTTCGGAACACCCCAAGCCTTGAGCCGTTGGTCACCCTCTCAACGGATGGAGGATGACATGAAGATTCGTAAGGCAATGGCAGTTGCGGTGATCGCCCTGACGCCGGGCATTGCGCTTGCGCAGAGCGCCACGGTGGAAGGCGCGCGCGACGGCGCAGCCACGGGTCATGCCATCGGCGGTCCTGTTGGCGGAGCGGTCGGTGGCACGGTTGGTGCCGCGGTCGGCACCGCCATCGATATTCCGGCGGCTGTGATTTCCTCGGTCACCGGTTTGCCGGGGCCTTCGGTTGTGGTGAAGGAGCGCGTGGTAGTCGGTGAGCCGCTGCCGGATTACGTCGAGTTGCGCCCGGTGCCAAGTCACGTCGAATATCACTATGCGGTCGTGAACGACCGTCGTGTGATCGTCGAGCCGCGGACGCGCCGCGTCATTCGCGTCATCGAGTAACGGTGTGCTGAGCAGCAGCACTGGATAATGCGACGAAAAGGCCCCGTCACCGGACGGGGCCTTTTTGTTTGCGATGCGGGTTAGACGGAGCGCAGGCCGAACAGGATGATCGCGGCTCCGGCCAGGCAGAGCGCTGCGCCTGAGACGTCCCACCGGTCGGGACGCACGCTTTCCACCGCCCACATCCACGCCAGCGAAGCGACAATGTAAACGCCGCCATAGGCGGCGAACGCGCGTCCGGCGGCGTCGGTCGGCACGAGCGTGAGAAGGTACGCGAACAGCAGCAGCAATGCGGTGCCCGGAACGGTCCACGCGATGGATTTCCCGAGCCGGAGCCACGCCCAGAACGCAAAACAGCCCCCGATTTCGGCGAGGGCTGCTGCGATATAAATGAGGGCTGTCATGAGGGCATGATCCCGAAAAGTGAAAACCGGTTTTCGGACCAGATCATGCCCAAACAGACATTAGCGAGGAAGCGTGGTCGCGCCCATCAGATGCTGATCGATCGCGGCGGCGCACTGACGGCCTTCGCGGATCGCCCAGACCACGAGCGACTGCCCGCGGCGCATGTCGCCGGAGGAAAATACCTTCGGCACCGAGGTCTGGTAGTTGTTGGTCGAGGCGCGCACGTTGCCGCGCGGATCAAGCTCGACGCCGAGCTTCTTCAGCAAGCCCTCATGCACCGGATGCACGAAGCCCATCGCCAGCAACACCAGTTCGGCCTTCAGCTCGAACTCGCTGCCGGGCACCGGCTGGAATTTGTCGTCGACGTGAACGCAATGCAGCTTGGCGACCTTGCCGTCACCGCCGGAGAATTTCTGCGTCAGCACGGCGTATTCGCGGATCGCGCCTTCGGCCTGGCTGGACGAGGTGCGCATCTTCAGCGGCCAGTTCGGCCAGCTCAGGCCCTTGTTCTCGCGCTCGGGCGGCGCCGGCATGATTTCGATCTGCGTCACCGACTTTGCACCCTGGCGGATCGACGTGCCGATGCAGTCGGAGCCGGTGTCGCCGCCGCCGATCACCACCACGTCCTTGCCGCCAGCGAGAATCTCGCGGACGTCGCCGAGCGGTTCGTTGCCGACGCGGCGGTTCTGCTGCGGCAGGAAATCCATCGCGAAGTGAATGCCGTCGAGCTCACGGCCGGGGATCGGCAGATCGCGCGACGCTTCCGCGCCACCGGTCAGCGCGACCGCGTCGTAAACCTTGAGCAGATCCTGCGGCTCGATCGCACCGGCATAAGCGCCGCCGACCGGCGTGTTGTAGTGGAAGGTGACGCCTTCGGCTTCCATCTGCGCCACGCGGCGGTCGATGATGCCCTTTTCCATCTTGAAGTCGGGAATGCCGTAGCGCAGAAGTCCGCCGGCCTTGGCGAACTTCTCGAACACATGAACATCGTGACCGACGCGTGCGAGCTGCTGCGCGGCGGCGAGGCCCGCGGGGCCGGAGCCGACCACGGCGACTTTCTTGCCGGTCTTCGCTGCGGCGACTTCAGGCTTGAGCCAGCCGCTGTCCCATGCGCGGTCGACGATGGCGCATTCGATGGTCTTGATGGTCACCGGGTTGTCGTCGATGTTCAGCGTGCAGGACGCTTCGCACGGCGCCGGGCAGATGCGGCCGGTGAACTCGGGGAAGTTGTTGGTCGAGTGCAGGTTGCGCGACGCTTCTTCCCAGTTGCCGTTGTAGACGAGGTCGTTGAAGTCCGGGATCTGGTTGTTGACCGGGCAGCCGGGCGTGCCCGGCTGAACCGAGCCGGTGCCGTGGCAATAAGGAATGCCGCAATTCATGCAGCGCGCGGCCTGATCGCGCGTGTCCTTCTCGCTCAGTGGAATGACGAATTCCTTGAAATCCTTCACCCGTTCCGAGACCGGCGTGTACTTGCGGTCGTGACGCTCTATCTCAAGAAAACCTGTAGGCTTACCCATTTACCCCGACGCCTCTGAATGCTCGTCTATCAGTTTCTGTTCGTCATCCTGAGGTGCGCGCTCTTGCGCGCCTCGAAGGATGACCGGTTTTCATTCCCATCGCCCTTCGAGGCTCGCCGCAATGCGGCTCGCACCTCAGGGTGACGGGCGGCTAGATTACGCCCCGATCGCGATCTTGGGCTCTTCGGGCTCGCGCGATTTCATTTCTTTCAGCGCGCGGCGGTATTCGACCGGCATCACCTTGCGGAACATCGGCAGATACTGCTTCCAGTTCGCGAGGATGTGCTGCGCCCGCGCCGAGCCGGTGAGCTTGGCGTGACGCGTGATCAGTACATGCAGCCGCTCGACATCCTCGCCGAGAAGGTTCGAGAACACGTCGACCCGGCCGTGGGCCTCGAGATCGCCCGACGAATGGAACGCATTCTGGTTGACCATTTCCTCGGACAGGATCGGCTCAAGTTCGACCATCGCCATGTTGCAGCGTTTCTCGAACGTGTTGTCCTCGTCGATGACGTAGGCTACCCCGCCGGACATGCCGGCCGCGAAATTGCGTCCCGTTTTGCCGAGCACCACCACGATGCCGCCGGTCATGTATTCGCAGCAGTGATCGCCCGCGCCCTCGACCACGGCGATTGCGCCGGAGTTGCGAACCGCGAAGCGCTCGCCGGCGACGCCCTGGAAGTAGCATTCGCCTTCGATGGCGCCGTACATCACGGTGTTGCCAACGATGATCGACTCTTCCGGCACGATGCCTGAGTTCTTCGGCGGCCGGACGATGATGCGTCCGCCGGAGAGACCCTTGCCGACATAGTCGTTGCCTTCACCTTCGAGATCGAGGGTGACGCCGCGCGCCAGCCACGCGCCGAACGCCTGACCTGCCGTGCCCTTGAGGCTGACATGGATGGTGTCGAGCGGCAGGCCGGTGTGGCCGTAGGTCTTGGCGACGAGGCCGGACAGCATCGCGCCGGCGCTGCGGTCGGTGTTGTGGATTTCCGCCTCGATCTTCACCGGTGCGCCGCGGTCGATCGCCGCCTGCGCTTCCTTGATCAGGGTGCGGTCGAGCACGTTGTCCAGATGATGGTCCTGCGCCTCGGCGTGATAGATCTTCTGGCCGGGCAGGGCCTTCTGCTTGAAGAACAGCTTCGAAAAATCGAGGCCCTTGGCCTTCCAGTGCGCTACCAGCGTCGTCTGATCGAGCATCTGGCTCTGGCCGACCATCTCCTGGAAGGTGCGGTAGCCGAGCGAAGCCATGATCTCGCGGACTTCCTCGGCGACGAAGAAGAAGTAGTTGATGACGTGCTCGGGCTGGCCCGTGAAGCGCTTGCGCAGCACCGGGTCCTGCGTGGCGACGCCGACCGGGCAGGTGTTGAGATGGCACTTGCGCATCATGATGCAGCCCGCCGCGATCAGAGGCGCGGTGGCGAAGCCCATTTCGTCCGCGCCGAGCAGCGCGCCGATCACGACGTCGCGTCCGGTGCGGAAGCCGCCGTCGACCTGGACGACGATGCGGCTGCGCAGCCGTTCACGCACCAGGGTCTGGTGGGTTTCGGCGAGGCCGATTTCCCAGGGCGAACCGGCGTGCTTGATCGAGGTGAGCGGCGACGCGCCCGTGCCGCCTTCGAAGCCGGCGATGGTGACGTGATCCGCGCGCGCCTTCGCAACGCCGGCGGCAACGGTGCCGACGCCGATTTCGGAGACGAGCTTAACGGAAACTGCGCCGTCCGGATTGACGTTCTTCAGGTCGTAGATGAGCTGCGCGAGATCTTCGATCGAGTAGATGTCGTGATGCGGCGGCGGCGAAATCAGACCGACGCCCGGCGTCGAGTGACGCACCTTGGCGATGGTCGCGTCGACCTTGTGGCCGGGCAACTGTCCGCCTTCGCCGGGCTTCGCGCCCTGCGCCATCTTGATCTGCATCATGTCGGAGTTGACGAGGTACTCCGTCGTCACGCCGAAACGTCCCGACGCCACCTGCTTGATGGCCGAGCGCATCGAATCGCCGTTCGCCATCGGCTTGAAGCGATCCGCTTCCTCGCCGCCTTCGCCGGTGTTGGACTTGCCGCCGATGCGGTTCATCGCGATCGCCAGCGTGGTGTGAGCTTCGCGCGAAATCGAGCCGAACGACATCGCGCCGGTGGCGAAGCGCTTGACGATGTCCTTGGCCGGTTCGACTTCATCGAGCGGCACCGGCTTGCGCTTGTCGTCCTCGGCGGTCTTGATCCTGAACAGGCCGCGCAGCGTCAGGAGCTTCTCAGCCTGCTCGTTCAGCACCTTCGCGAAGGCGCGATAACGATCCTCCGAGTTGCCGCGCACCGCGTGCTGGAGCAGCGACACGGTTTCGGCATTCCAGGCGTGGTCCTCGCCGCGCGAGCGGTAAGCGTACTCACCGCCGACATCGAGCGCGGTCTTGTAGACCTGCGCGTCGCTGAACGCGTCGGTGTGGCGGCGCGCGGTTTCCTCGGCGATTTCGGCCAGACCGACGCCTTCGATGCGGGTATGCGTGCCGGCGAAGTACTTCGCGACGAAATCCGCCTTCAGACCGACGGCGTCGAAGATCTGCGCGCCGCAATAGGACTGATAGGTCGAGATGCCCATCTTCGACATGACCTTGAGCAGGCCCTTGCCGATCGACTTGATGTAGCGCTTGACGATTTCCTTGTCGTCGAGCTTGGCGGGCAACTGGTCCTTCATCGCGATGATGGACTCGAACGCCAGATACGGGTTGATCGCTTCGGCGCCGTAGCCTGCAAGGCAGGCGAAGTGATGCACTTCGCGCGGTTCGCCGGATTCGACCACGAGGCCGACCGACGTGCGCAGGCCGACGCGGATCAGGTGGTGATGCACGGCGGCGGTCGCGAGCAGCGACGGAATCGGAATCCGGTCCGAGCCCGCGGCGCGGTCCGACAGGATGATGATGTTGACGCCTTCGCGCACCGCGGCTTCAGCGCGGCCGCACAGTTCTTCGAGCACCTGCTCCATGCCCGAAGCCCCGAGGCCGGCGTGGAACGTGGTGTCGAGCGCGCGCGACTTGAAGTGGTTGTCCGCGACGTCGGAAATCGAGCGGATCTTTTCCAGATCCGCGTCGGTCAGGATCGGCTGACGCACTTCGAGGCGCTTGGTCTTGGACAGGCCCTCGATGTCGAACAGGTTCGGGCGCGGGCCGATGATGGAGACGAGGCTCATCACCAGCTCTTCGCGAATGGGATCGATCGGTGGGTTCGTGACCTGCGCGAAGTTCTGCTTGAAATAGGTGAACAGCGACTTCGGCTTGCTCGACAGCGCCGACAGCGGCGTGTCGGTGCCCATCGAGCCCGCGGCTTCCTCGCCGGTCGAGGCCATCGGCGTCATCAGCACGGCGAGGTCTTCCTGCGAATAGCCGAACGCCTGCTGGCGATCGAGCAGCGACAGGTTCGAGCGCGCCGCCTTGGCTGGCGCGTCCTTCATGTCCTCGAGCACGATCTGAGTGCGGTCGAGCCATTCGCGATAGGGGTGGCTCTTGGCCAGTTCCGCCTTGATCTCGTCGTCGGGAATGAGACGGCCTTCCTCGAGGTCGACCAGCAGCATCTTGCCGGGCTGCAGGCGCCACTTGGTGATGATCTGGTCTTCCGGAATCGGCAGCACGCCCATTTCCGACGCCATCAGGATGCGGTCATCCTTGGTGACGAGATAGCGCGCCGGACGCAGGCCGTTGCGGTCGAGCGTCGCGCCGATCTGGCGACCATCGGTGAAGGCGATCGCGGCGGGACCGTCCCACGGCTCCATCAGGGCGGCGTGATATTCGTAGAACGAGCGGCGTTCTTCGCTCATCAGCGGATTGCCGGACCATGCTTCCGGTACCAGCATCATCATTGCGTGCGACAGCGAGTAGCCGCCCTGCACGAGGAATTCGAGCGCGTTGTCGAAGCAGGCGGTGTCCGACTGTCCCTCGTAGGAAATCGGCCACAGCTTCTCGATGTCCTCGCCGTACTTCTCGGACGACACCGAGGCCTGACGCGCGGCCATCCAGTTGACGTTGCCGCGCAGGGTGTTGATTTCGCCGTTGTGCGCGACCATGCGGTAGGGATGCGCCAGCGACCATGCCGGGAAGGTGTTGGTCGAGAATCGCTGATGCACCAGAGCCAAAGCGGATTCGAAATCCGGCTCGTGCAGGTCGGGATAATACTTGCCGAGCTGGTCGGCGAGGAACATGCCCTTGTAGACCACGGTGCGGCACGAGATCGACACCGGATAGTAACCGGCGAGCGCGCGTTCACGGCGCTGATAGATCGCGTTCGAGATCGCCTTGCGCAGGATATAGAGGCGGCGTTCGAAATCTTCTTCGTCCGCGCAATCTCCGCAGCTGATGAACACCTGCATGCAGTTCGGTTCGGTCGGCTTCACGGTCTCGCCGAGCGAGGAGTTGTCGGTCGGCACGTCGCGCCAGCCGAGCAGCGTCAGGCCTTCGGACTTGATCTTGTCGGCGACGATGCTCTTGATCACTTCGCGCCAGGGCTTCTCGCGCGGCATGAACAGCGCGCCGACGGCGTACTGGCCGGGGGCAGGGAGCGTGAAGCCGGCTTCCTTCGCCTTGCGCGAAAAGAATGCGTGCGGAATTTGTACGAGGATGCCTGCGCCGTCGCCGGCGCGCGGATCGGCGCCTACGGCGCCACGATGTTCCAGATTGCAAAGAATGTTGATCGCGTCGGACACGATCTGGTGCGATTTCTTGCCCTTGATGTTTGCGATGAAGCCGACGCCGCACGAGTCTTTCTCAAGGGTGGGATCGTATAGACCTTCAGCAGCTGGACGCCAGTTATGCTCGCGGTTGGTCGAGCCCGGATCAACTGCCGGGATGCCATCTTTGATTGCGTCACGCTCGAAGTCTGACCCGCTCATTCTCATCCTCACGCCTCTTTAGAGGCAGTCTATTTTAACCCATTTTGGCCGCAGCTTCGGCGTTCGCGGTACCCTTGGGGAATCCCTGGGCCACCGCTCGCGCTGTCACGAGCCTCACTTTAGAAATTGCAGCTCGCGCGCGCCGTTTCCAGCTGCCGTGCGGCCTGCCTGCATTCCGGGCGCTGCAAACGCCATGCCGAACATACCCGGAAAATGGGACAGCAGTCCTGTCCTACCGCCGAGATTGCCAAACTTTTTCCTATCACACAAGCGCGTGAGAGTCCTCGCTACCATGCCGGACTTGCGCCCGGTCCGGAGGCCGCCCCGATTTCGGATTTGCAAACCAAAATCGGATACTTCTGGTCTTTTCGGACGCCAGAGCCTGATTCATGAACGTGGAGTTGAAGCAAAAGACCGGCATGGCTTCACCTTCGCCACAGGCGCAGAATCCCGATCGGAACGGGGTACAGGCCGGGCTCGTCGTGACCGCGCTCGGCGTTCTGTATTTGATCTATCTGGCGATCTACCTGCCCTTCCTGCCAATGGCGGGCGGCACGGTCGGCCATGATTACGGGCTGCATTTCCCGAACCTGCTCACCGGCTTCTATTGGCACTTGCAGAATGGCCTGTTCGCCATTCCGTGGTTCTCGCCGAGCCAGTGCGGCGGCTTTCCCTATTTTCCCGATCCGAACGTGGCCTATGTCTCGGTCCCCCAGTTTCTGGTCTTTGTCGTATCGCCCATGCGGGCGGTCCAGGTCACGTTCCTGCTTTTCTCGCTGACCGGTCTTGTGGGTTGCTACATCCTGATGCGCCGCGGATTTCGCTCGTCCCGAGTCGCAGCCGTGCTGGCGGCGGGATTGTTCCTTTTCAACGGCTTCTTCAGCGCCCGGATGCTGGTCGGGCATCTGACGTTCCACGCTTTCGCACTGACGCCGCTCATGATCGCGGCTCTGCTGCCAGGCCTTCCGGATCGCCATGGATCAAGTCAGTCGCGCTTCAGGCTTGCACGTGCCGGGTTTGCTGTGCGCGCATGCATCGCCGGGCTCTGTCTTGCCTATATGTTCCAGTCAGGAATGGTGCATGGCATCCCGCCGGTCCTGCTGGCGACGGTCATCATCATCCTGATTCATGCCTTGTGCTTTGGCTGGAATTGGCAGCCGTGGCTTTTGCTCGCGGCGGCGGGCCTGCTGTCCCTGGCGCTTTGCGCCGGCAAGCTGGTTTCAGAACTGGCCCTGTTGTCGAACTTCCCGCGTGACGACTATCCACTTCCCGGCATTGTCGGTCTCTGGACGGCGCTTCGGGCTATCCTGCAGGCGCTTTTTTTATCGCCGCCCGAAGATGCCGCCGAGATCGTAACAAACTCGATGTGGCTGCTTGAGCGACACGAGTGGGAGTATGGGGTCTCAATCGGGGCGGCGCTCGTGCTCGTCGCGGTCGCTGCGGCCTTTGTCTCCCGCAGGCGCCACCTTGAGCCTCTCGCAACTGATCGCGTGTTGGTTCTCTGTGGCATCCTGCTCCTGTTGCTGCTGCCGATTGCGATCAACTGGTATCAGCCGACGTGGAACGGGCTGCTGAAGTCGCTTCCGTATTTCGGCAACAGCAGCAACCTTCTGCGTTTTTTCAGCACCTATATTCCGGTCGTGATCGTGGTTGTGGGTTTGGCAATGGATCGGCTGCCGATCGGCGGTTCGTCCATCCGGCTGCTGCTTGCTGGAGGCGGCCTGTGCGCGATGGTGCTGCAGACGATCGGAACGGACCGGAGCTACTACGCAGAGAAGGCGTATCCTATTGCTCCGGTCGAAGCGGCATACGCCCGCGCCAGCGCCACGCGGACTATCCCGCGCATCGAGGCCATCGGCGGTAACAGCGACCGCCCCTCGATCACGTCGAATGACGCCATGATCGATGGCATCTCGCAGCGCTATTGTTACCAGCCGTTGCTCGGATATCAGCTCGAGAAATTTCCAGTCGCGTCTTTGCGGTCGGGACCCGTGATCGATCCTGCCCGCCAGGACATCAACCTGAAAAATCCTGCATGCTATGTGTTTCCAGCCGAGAACAGCTGCAAACCCGGCGATCATTTCAAGATCGCAGAGCTGGATAAAGCCGTGGCATTTTTAGCCTATCGCCCCTTTGCCTTCGAACAGCCGCTCAGACAAAAACTGGCGACCTGGCTGAGCCTGATTGCGATGATCGGGGTGATCGCGACGCTTTTCGCGGCCTCGGCTGTTGCGCTCATGAAGCGAACCGCAAGGCGCTAGAACGACTGATGGCGGCCATGCTGCCCCTGTCGCCCTCATGACTGCCTCAGGATTGAGGCAATCCTGCCGCCGTCCGGTCCAAGCTCCGCCGAATTCGGAAACGACTTTTAACCTCTGATTTTGGGGAGCCCGGGCGGGTCCGGGACACTGGATGGGAGGCTATGGGCGATGACATTGTTTTCGAGGGGACAGTTGACCGGGCGGGCCGTCGCGGCCGGCGCTTTTTTTGCTGCCATTGCGGCTTTCGGATCGCCGGCGCTTGCAGCAGACGACTTTCCGGTTGTGGGCGACATCCGGATTCCGATGCCGCGAATCCTGGAGGACGATGGCCCGCTGCCGCCCGACGAGGGGCGTTACATCGAGCGCTCCTATGACGAACAGCCTTATCCACAGCGGCCCTATGCAGGTTCCTATCGTCCCGGGCCTTATGGGTCGGGGTCGTATGCGGCGATCCCCTCGGCGCGCAACCTGCGGTCCGCGCCGGCGGCGCGGCCGATGCTGCCGCCCGAGCAGGTCGTGACCGTTCTGCGCTCAAGCGGCTACTTGCCGCTTGGCCGGGTTACTCAGCGCGGCTGGATCTACACCGTTGCCGCGTTCGACCGGTATGGTGACGACGGCCGCCTGATCATCGACGCCCGCACCGGGCAGATCATACGCTTCATTCCGGCTCAGGCCGTCGATGAGCGGATCATGGGAGCCTACGGCCCGCCCGGCCCGCCGCCGACCGTTTATGCCGGCTATGAAAACCGGCGCGGATCGCTGCTGGATCTGCGAAACGCGCCGCGCCCGCCGAACGCTGTGCCGAAGACGGCGCGGCGTTCTGCGCCAAAGGCTGCCACCCAGACCGCACAACCGTCACCGGGTGGAACCGCCCCGCCACAGGCGGTAGCTCCCGCGCAGCAGGCGGCCGCGCCACCCACCGAGTCCGCAGCGCCGAAGCCTGCAGCGACGACGGTTGGGGCGGCAGGGCCGTCCACGCTGAAACTGTGGCCGACACAGGCGATGCCGGACGTTCAGCCGCTGGAGTAAGGGCTGCGCTCCGCACAAAAAAACGCCCCGGGGCACCGGGGCGTTGGTAGTTTCAGGAGGTTCGATAAGCCAATGGCTTAGGCCGCGACCTGCTCGGTCACCTGCGGTGCCGAGGTGGTGATCGGAATCTGGCGCGGCTTTTTCGCTTCGGGAATCTCGCGGACGAGATCGACGTGGAGCAGGCCGTTCTCGAGCGAGGCGTTCTTCACCTGCACGAAGTCGGCAAGCTGGAACTGGCGCTCGAAGGCGCGCGACGCGATGCCGCGATAAAGCACTTCACCGGATTGGCTGTTCTCGTTGGCGGCTTTCTCGCCCTTGATCGTCAGGGTGTTTTCCTTGGCGACGATCGAGATTTCATTCTGCGAAAAGCCGGAGACGGCGACTGAAATCCGGAAATTGTTCTCGCCGGTGCGCTCGATGTTGTAGGGCGGATAGCCCGACGAGCCGTCGCCGTTCGCTTGATCGAGCAGCGAAAACAGGCGGTCGAAACCGACGGTGGAACGATAGAAGGGGGTCAGGTCAAACGTACGCATGTTAGTCCTCCAATTGAGCGACCAGCGCGTTTCCAGGCGGGACGGACTTGATCCTGGGCCATGCTCGCGTGAGCAACGTCCACAAAACCGTCTCGCATGCACAACGCGCCACTCTTTTGCAAAGAGCAGACAACCCGCCATTGGGCCGGGTTTTCGTTCTGCGTGCAGCCTTAACTGGCCTGCACGAAACTGATATGGGAGGGGCCTCGTGACGTTCAAGAGGGTTCCCGGCCCCTCTTTTTGTCCGCAATATCCTTTCCGAATTTGATGATTCCTTTTGGCTGATCGGCCCCCCATGACGCTCGTCTCCATTCCCGCCAATCCCGTTCCCGACAATGTCGTCTCCGGCACCATCAAGACGCCCGATGGCGCCGAATTGCGCTTCGCGCGCTGGCAGCCGCCTGCCAACCGCAAGGGCACCGTCTGCGTCTTCACTGGGCGCGGCGAGAGCATCGAGAAATATTTCGAGACCGTGCGCGAACTGCGCGAGCGCGGCTTCGCGGTGGCGATGATCGACTGGCGCGGGCAGGGACATTCCTCACGGCAGTTGCGCGATCCCCGCAAGGGATACGTCCACCGGTTCTCGGACTTCGAGGTCGATGTCGAAACCTTCGTGCAGCAGGTGATGCTGCCGGACTGTCCGCCGCCGTATTATGCGCTGGCGCATTCGATGGGCGGCGCGGTGCTGTTGCGGGTGGCGCATTCGGGCAAGCGCTGGTTCGACCGCATCGTGCTGTCCGCGCCGATGATCGACCTGCCGGGCTACGCCACCAAATTGCCGACGCGCATTCTGGTGCGGACGCTGCGTTGGATGGGAATGGGCGGCAGTTACGTACCCGGCGGCAACGGCGAGCTCACCGGCACAAATAGTTTCGTCAACAATCCGCTGACGTCGGACCCGGTGCGCTATGCGCGCAACGCCGCGATCTACGAGGAAGACCCGACGCTCGGCATCGCGTCGCCGACGGTGGCCTGGGCCGACAGCGCGTTCCGGGCGATCGTTGAATTCCGCGAGGCGCGTTATCCGTCGCAGATCAGGCAGCCGATCCTGATGATGGCCGCGAGCAGCGACACGGTCGTCTCGACCGCCGCGATCGAGGAATTCGCCTACCACCTGCGCGCCGGATCGCATCTGGTGATCGCGGGCTCCAGGCACGAGATCCTGCAGGAGCAGGATCGTTACCGGCAGCAATTTTGGGCGGCGTTCGATGCCTTCGTGCCCGGCACGCCGCTGTTCAAGTAGCGGTTAGCGGAACATCACACGCGCTCGTTCGTGAACGCGAGGAACGGGAACATTTTCCTGCTCGTCGCGATCTTCTTTTTCGGCCGTGCGGTGTTAAGGTGCCCGCCAGCGGTTCAGCCGCCAAGCGCTCAACAGGTCATTCTCTTTCTGCACTTTCTGCAAACTCGCTTCCGCATGCCGTGTGGCATTGCGGGTCGACACAGGGAGGTAGTGCGATGACGATGAGGCCCGATCCGACCTTTCACGCATCACCGAAGCTTGCGATGGAAGCTCCCCCCGAAAACTTCGCTTATACGCTGCTGCTCAGCCCCGATTTCTCGAAGCCCGATGCGCTCGTGGTGATCGACGTGAAGCCTGGCTCGCCCACCTACAGTCAGGTCGTCCACACGGTGACGATGCCGAACAAGGGCGACGAGTTTCATCATTTCGGCTGGAACGCCTGCTCGTCGGCCCTGTCGCCGCTGACGGGCCACGCATTCGTCGAACGGCGCTATCTGATCATTCCCGGAATCCGGTCCTCGCGCATCTACATCGTGGATACCAAGCCCGATCCGACCAAGGCGAAGATTCACAAGATCATCGAGCCCGAAGAAATTTTCAAAAAGACAGGTTACTCGCGGCCTCACACCGTTCACTGCGGGCCGGAGGGCATCTACGTCAGCACGCTCGGCGGCGGCGGAAAGAACGGCACCAATGGGCCGCCCGGCGTTTTCATTATGGACTGCGAAACTTTTGATGTTCTCGGGCGCTGGGAGATCGATCGGGGTCCCCAGACGCTGCACTACGATTTCTGGTGGAACCTGCCGCGCGACTACATGGTCACCAGCGAGTGGGGACTGCCGCCGCAGTTCGAGAATGGAATCGTGGCTGAAGACCTTCTGTCCAACAAGTACGGCCATCGAATCCACTTCTGGGATCTGCGGGCCCGGCGCAATGTCCAGACGATCGATCTCGGCGCCAACCATCAAATGGCGCTCGAAGTCCGTCCGGCGCACGATCCGGTTCGCGAGTACGGCTTCCTTGGTGTCGTGGTCGATACCACCAACCTCGAAGGGTCGATCTGGACCTGGTGGCGCGAGGGCGGAAAGTTTCACATCGAAAAGACGGCGACGATTCCGGCTGAACCGGCGCCCAAGGAAAAGCTTCCGCCGCTGCTGCAGGGCTTTGGCGCCGTGCCGCCGTTGGTCTCGGACATCGACCTCTCGATGGATGACAGGTTTCTCTATGTGTCCTGCTGGGGAACGGGCGAGATGCGTCAGTACGATGTCAGCGAGCCGAGAAAGCCGAAGCTTGCGGGCTCCGTGCACATCGGCGGCATCGCGCGCCGCACGCCGCATCCCAACGGCAAGGTCTATGCCGGCGGCCCGCAGATGGTCGAGATCAGCCGGGACGGCAAGCGCGTGTACTGGACCAACTCGCTCTATTCGACATGGGACGATCAATTCTATCCCGACGGAATTCCGGGCGCCGAGGTGATGGCCAATGTGAAACCGGGCGGCGGTCTCGAACTCGCAAAAGATTACTGGCTGAGCTTCCCCGACGGCTACCGCGCGCATCAGATCCGGCTCGATGGCGGCGACTGTTCGACCGACTCATTCTGCTATCCGTCGGTTTAGTGGATGCGAACTTCGGATTCAGGACACGAGCTTTGAGTGCTGCTGACTGGACACCTGCTGGACTTTGGCTGGCCGTTGTCGTGAGCGGCATCTATCACGGGGCGAGCCCGGGCATGGGTTGGCCGCTGGCCGTCTCAGCCGGACTCATGGACAAGAGCGCACGCGCACTGGTCGCGGCGCTGTGGCCGCTCTCGATCGGCCATTTGTTGGCCGTGCTGTTGATCGTTCTTCCCTTTGCGCTGCTTGCTGCGCTGATCGAGTGGCAACGTCAGATCCAGATCGGCGCAAGTCTCCTGGTGATCGGGTTCGGTATTTTCCGGCTCATTAACCGGCGTCATCCGCGGGCGCTGGCGCGAATACGGCCGACGCAACTCGGGCTCTGGTCTTTCGTCGTCGCGATTGCGCACGGCGCGGGGCTGATGCTGGTTCCGATCTATCTCGGGCTCTGCCGCGTTACTGAGACCGACAGCGGCCACACAGCGACAAGCGTTCTTGTCGGTGCCAATCTCTCCACCGCAGTGCTGGTCGTCCTTGTCCACACGGCTGCGATGATTGCGGCCGGCGGATTGTGTGCATGGCTGGTCTATCGCTATCTGGGACTCAGATTCGTATCGCGGAGCTGGTTCAATCTCGATGCGGTATGGGCCGCCAGCCTCATTCTGGTGGGGGTGCTGGCGCTCGCGATCAATCTCGCGGAGTGGCACTAGCTCCGTCGCAACAGGCTGCGCACCGATGAGTCGATGGCTTAATTCGCCTTCGGCGCGACGCCGGTTGCCGGTGGCGCTGCTGCCTGTGCCGCGCGGCCGACACTGACACTCAGGAGACCCTGGCCCCAGATGCGTTTAGCGACGCGCTTGGTATCTTCCAGCGTGACCGCATCGACGATCGCGTTGCGCTTCTCAATATAGTCGATGCCGAGATCGTCGAGCTGGTACTGCAGCAGGGCGCTGGCGAACTTCGACGAAGTGTCGAGGGCGAGCATCTGTGAGCCCTTGAGATAGGACTTGGCCTCATCCAGTTCCTTCTGCGTCGGGCCTTCGTTGCCCATGCGCGCGATTTCGCTGGCGATGGTGTCGAGCGTCTCCTTCGCCTTGTCGGCGCGGGTGGCGGTGGAGCCTGCGAACAGCGACGACTTCTTCATCCAGATCAGGGATTGCGACACCGAATAGACCAGCCCGCGTTTTTCACGGACTTCCTTGTAGAGCCGCGTCGACAGCGTGCCGCCGCCGAGAATGTGATTGACGATGTAGGCAGCCATGAAGTCGGGATCGTTGCGCGCAACGCCCGGCCCGCCGAAGTTCACCGAGGTCTGCGGCACATCCACGATGGCCGTCGTCTGCTGTGGCGGCTTGGCGGCTTCCACCGCAGGGACCGGCGTCAGATTGCCCTTGGCGGGCAGCACACCGAATGTGTCGTCGAGCAGCTTGCCGAGCGCTTCCGGTGTGATGTCGCCGACAACGGCGATCTTCAGTGCGTCCCTCGCGATCACGCGCCGCGCATAATCCTTCAGGTCGGAGGACTGGATCGCCGGGAGGCTTTCGAGCGTGCCGTTCGGCGGGCGTGCATAGGGATGCGTTCCGTAGGCCTGTTCCCAGAATTTGCGGCCAGCGATCGACACCGGATTGGTGGTCTCGCGGCGCGCGCTCGACAGCATCTGCGCGCGGACGCGCTCCAGCGGCTCATTGTCGAATCGCGCGGCGGTCAGGGCCAGTTTCAGCAGGCCGAAGGCCTCGCCGCTGTTTTCCTTCAGCATGCGCATCGAGCCGCGCAGATAGTCGCGGGTCACCGAAAAGTTCATCTCAATGGCGCGCCGTTCGAGGCGCTCGTGAAAGGCTTTCGAATCCAGATCGGCGGCGCCTTCGTCGAGCATGTTGGCGGTGAACGATCCGACGCCGGGCTTGTCGGCCGGGTCCTGCGACGAGCCGCCGGCGAAGGCATATTCCATCGCGACCAGCGGGACGGTCGCATCCTGCACGAACCAGGCTTCGATGCCGCCCGGCGACACCACGCGCTGAACCTTCGCGGCGGCGGACGCAGGCGTCACAGATGCCGCAAGCGAAGTGGCGGCAGCGAGAAAAGCGGCGGCGAGAGATGGTAGTTGGCGGCGAGTGACGATCACGAACGTTTCTCCTCGCGCTTCGCGCTTGTCGCCGCCGGTTCCTTGATGAGATAGCCGGTGGCGGATCGCTTCTTGTCGAGCCATGTCTGCGCTGCCTCGCGCACCTGCTCGGCGGTGACGGCGCGGATGCGGTCGGGCCACGCCCGGACATCGTCGACGCTGAGACCGACGGTGATCGCCGCGCCGTACCAGCGCGCCAGCGTGGTCTGGCTGTCCTGCGCGTAGATTGCCTGAGCGATCATCTGGGTCTTGACGCGTTCGAGTTCTTCGGCGGGCACTGGATTTTGCGCCAGCTTGGCAATCACCTCATCGATCGCCTGCTCGACCTGCGGAAACTCCACGCCGGGTTTCGGCGAAGCCGAAATTCCGAACTGGGTCGGATCGACCCCCGTGCCCTGGTACCAGGAGCCGGCGCTGACCGCGAGCGGCTTGTCCACCACCAGCGCGCGATACAGCAGCGAATTGCTGCCGGTGCCCATCAACTGCGCCAGCACTTCGAGCGCGGCACCTTGCGCAGGCGCAGCGGTGACGGACGATGGAACGAGATAGTAGCGGCGCACGCTCGGCTGCTCGACGCGCGGATCGGCCAGCGTCACCGTGCGCGGTCCGGCAGGCGTGGGTTCCTGCGGCCTGATCCGCTGCGGCGGGATCGCGGGCTGCGGCGGAATCTTGCCGTAGGCGGCCTCGACCATCGGACGAACCTCGTCCACGCTGATATCGCCGGCGATCACAAGGGTCGCGTTGTTCGGCGCGTAGAAGCGCTTGTAGAAGGCGAGCGCGTCCTCGCGGTTGAGCTTCTCGATTTCCTGGCGCCAGCCGATCACCGGACGGCCATACGGATGGTTGAGATACAGCGCCGCCATGATCTGCTCGGTCAGACGCGCATCGGGGCTGTTGCCGACGCGCATGTTGTACTCTTCGAGCACCACGTCGCGCTCCGGCAGCACGTTCTCGTCCTTGAGAATGAGGCCGGTCATGCGGTCGGCCTCGAATTCCATCATGGTCGCGAGCTTGTCGCGCGACACGCGCTGGTAATAGGCGGTGTAGTCGTAGGAGGTGAAGGCATTCTCGTTGCCGCCGATGCGCGAGATGAGTTGAGAGAACTCGCCGGCCGGATACGCGGCGGTGCCCTTGAACATCAGGTGTTCGAGAAAATGCGCCAGGCCTGACTTGCCCGGCGTCTCGTCGGCCGAGCCGACCTTGTACCACATCATCTGCGTGACCACCGGCGTGCGGCGATCGGGGATGACCACGACGTGAAGGCCGTTGCCGAGCGTGAAGGTCGCGGGCGCCGTCGCGGTTTGCGCCATTGCGGTGTGAGCCGCGGCCGGCGCGAGCAAAAGGCCGAGCGCTGCGGCAGCGCGGACAAGGGAGAGGCGGAAAGCTGTCATGGTGTTCTACCGGATCGCAGATTTATCGCCCGGGAGACATTCAAATCCGCGAGAGGCGACGCTGCGGGACCTGAAACGATCGCCACTTGAGCGATCGTACGATGGCGGATCGCGATTATGGAGCAGCAGCCATCAGCGTGATGGCGCGGCCGGGGCTATCAATCCCAGATTTTTTCGCAACGGCCGCTGGCGGCGTCGCACTTTTCCTTTGGTGCCTTCAACTGGCCGACGCCATAGGCGTAGTTCGACGACGGGGTCTGGTAACCGCTCGGAGGCTGCGTGAGTTCGCTGCGCTCGGGCTCTGAGACGAACTTCTCGGTTTCCGTGGTCTTGCTGCCGAACGGATTGGAGAACAGCCCGCCGACGTATCCGAGCTGCGACGGCATCATCATCAGCGGCGAGTTGGAATTGTTGCTGCCCGGGGTCGATGTATCCTGCGAGCCCTTGCTCTTCGGCGTCCGCTGCGCGAGTTCGTTCGGCATCAGCGGCATGCGTTCTTCTTCAGGGGTCTTGCGCTTCTGCTTGGCCCGTTCGCGCGCGGCTGCGCGCTCGGCAACGTCAGGATCCTTCGGCCAGTTCGGCGCCAGCTTCGACTTGCCCGTCTGCGGCGGAGGAAGATCGATCTTGGAGGGCACCACCAGCGGCGAGCGCTCGCGGTACTCGATGGAGCCGTCCTCGAGCTTCTTGCCCCCGAGGCCGCTCATCAGGTTGTCCATCAGCTTTTCTTCGAACGTCTTGCCGTCGTCCTCGTCCGCATCCTGGGCGCGAACCGGGCCTGCGCCCAGCACCAGACCGACGCCAAGCAGAATGGCGGCGACCCGAAGCGCGCGCGTCGCGGTGCGCGATGAAAGGTGCAAACCTGAACCGATGCCGCCCGTCATTGCGTTCATCCTGATCCGTTGTCCAAGGACTTGGCCATATCGCCGCAAACCGTTGCGCCGCAAGCCAGATTGCCGGGAGCCAAATGGCCGAAACCAGATGGCGATAGCCAAGCGTATCCCCGTTTATCGGGGCCTTTTTGCGGCATCCGGGGTTACAAAGGAGTCATACAGGAGGGCGGCAACCCCGGCAACGATGGCCACATCGGCAAGGTTAAACACGTACCAGTTGTAGGTTTTACCGCCGATCTGGACGTGAAACAGCGCGAAATCGACCACCGCGCCGTAGGCCAGCCGGTCGATGGCGTTGCCGATGGCGCCGCCGATGATGAGCCCGAGGCCAATCACCGCAAGGCGGGTGCCGGATTTCGCCATCCAGATGCCCAGCACAATGATTGCGGCAGCCTTGAACGCCAGCAGGATGGCCTGGCCGACCGGGCCGGCATCCTGGAACCAGCCGTAGCTGATGCCGGTATTCCAGGCGAGCACCAGATCGAAGAACGGCGTCACCGGCACGCTGCCGCGCGGGCCGAGTTCGAACACGTTCAACAGCCAGAGTTTCGACGCCTGATCGAGCACAAGGGCTACGGCGGCCGCGATCAATCCGGAGCGGAGGAGGGGGGACATCGAATCTCTCGTTATCGTGGCGGAATGTCTCCTCCGTCATGCCCGGCCTTGTGCCGGGCATCCACGTCTTTCTTGTCGCGGTTACCCCAAAGACGTGGATGGCCGGGACAGGCCCGGCCATGACGATTGACGGAAGTCCGCCTGTTTACCACGGCCCTTGTTCAAGCGCCTTCCATTCCCGCAGCGCCTGTGCATCGCGGGGCGACACGTCGGGATAGTCCGGATCGTCGCCGACGGTCGGCAGGATCTTCCACGACCGCGCGCATTTGGTGCCGACGGCCTTTTCGACAACGACCGCGACGCCGGGCACATCGCCGAGCGTGAACGCCGCTGCAGGCGCGTCCTCGTTGGTGACCATGGCATTTGAGGTGATGCAGACTTCCGCCAGATCGATGTCGAACAGGGTCGCGAACACCGCCTTGTCGGAGACGTAAACCAGCGGCGAGGCTTCCAGCGACGAGCCGATGCGCTTGGCGGCGCGCTCGACTTCCAGCGCGCCGGTGACCACACGGCGGACATCGCGGATGGTCTCCCACTTTTTCGCAAGAGCTTCATTACCGAAACGGTCGAGGTCGTCGCGGAAGGTGGTGAGGTGCACCGACGGTTCGGCATCGGGACGATACATCTGCCAGGCCTCATCAGTGGTGAAGCTGATGGCGGGCGCGAGCCATTTCAGGATCGCGTCGCAGAGAATGTCCACGGTGGTCAGCGCCGCCTTGCGGGCGATCGAGGACGGAGGATCGCAATACAGCGTGTCCTTGCGGATATCGAAATAGAACGCCGACAGTTCGGTGTTCATGAAATTCGCCAGCGTCGCGATCACCGTCTTGTAGTCGAAGTTTGCGTAAGCCGGGCGGACGATGGCATCGACCTCGGACAGGCGATGCAGCATCAGCCGCTCAAGCTCCGGCATCTCGCTGTAGGTGACCGCGTCGCTGCGCTTGAAGTGATGCAGCGTGCCGAGCATCCAGCGGATCGTGTTGCGCAGCTTGCGGTAGGTCTCGATGGTGTTCTTGAGGATTTCCGGGCCGATGCGCTGGTCGTCAGCATAATCGGTGGAGCAGACCCACAGCCGCAGAATATCCGCGCCGGAATCCTTGATGACTTTCTGAGGCTCGGTGGTGTTGCCGAGCGACTTCGACATCTTGCGGCCGTTCTCGTCGAGCGTGAAGCCGTGGGTCAGCACCACGTCATAGGGCGCGCGGCCCCGGGTGCCGCAGCTTTCCAGCAGCGAAGAGTGAAACCAGCCGCGATGCTGGTCGCTTCCTTCGAGATACATGACGGTGTCTTTGCCGCCATCGACCTTGCGCTTGATGCCGGCGAGGCCTGGGAAATGCACCGGGTCTTCCAGCACGAAGGCGTGGGTCGAGCCCGAGTCGAACCAGACGTCGCAGATGTCGTCGACCTTCTTCCATTCCTCGTTGGCGCGCGATCCGAGGAAGCGCTCGCGGGCGCCATCGACGTACCAGGCGTCGGCGCCTTCCTTTTCAAACGCATCGGCGATGCGCTTGTTGACCACTTCGTCCTGGAGGATTTCGGCGGAGCCGTCGCCCTTTTCGCGCACAAAGACGGTGATGGGCACGCCCCACGCGCGCTGGCGCGAGATCACCCAGTCCGGGCGGCCCGAGATCATGCCGTTGATACGGTTCTGGCCCTGTTCGGGCACCCAGCGGGTGACGCTGATCGCCTGCAACGCGCGGGCGCGCAGCGTATCGCCGGTCTTCGCCGTGCCGTTGTCCGCGATGTCTTTGTCCATCGCGATGAACCATTGCGGCGTGTTGCGGAAGATCACCGGCTTCTTCGACCGCCACGAATGCGGATACTGATGCTTGAGGCGCGAACGCGCGAGCAGCATGCCGCGCTCGACCAGCGCCTTGATGACCGCTTCGTTGGCGTCGCCCTTCTCGCCCTTGTCGGTGATGACGCGCTTGCCGGTGAAGCCCGGGGCGTGCTCGGTCAGCGCGCCGTCGGCGTCGACGGTGTAGGGAATGACTGAGCTGATGCCGCGCGCTTCGAGTTCGCGTGCGTTGGCGGTCCAGACGTCGAAGTCCTCGCGGCCGTGGCTTGGGGCGGTGTGCACGAAGCCGGTGCCGGTGTCGTCGGTGACGTGATCGCCGGCGAGCAGGGGCACGGTGAACTCATAGCCGCCCGCAAGGCCCTTCAGCGGATGGCTGCACTCGATCGCATCGAGAATGTCGGCGGAAACGTCGCCCGCTTTCTCATACGACGTGACGCGCGCCTGCTTGAACACATCCTCAGCCAGCTTGTCGGCGAGGATCAGCAGATCGCCGGTCTTCGCCCAATTGTCGGCGGGCGCATCGGTGATCTTGTAAAGGCCATAGGAAATTTTCGGCGAGAAGCTGATGGCGCGGTTGCCGGGCAGCGTCCATGGCGTGGTGGTCCAGATCACCACCGAGGCCTTGGCGAGACGGCCGTGTGCAGCGTTGACCGGAAACTTCACCCAGACCATGTCCGAGGTGTAGTCCTCGTATTCGATTTCGGCTTCGGCCAGCGCGGTCTTCTCGACCACGCTCCACATCACCGGCTTCGAGCCGCGATAGAGCGTGCCGTTGGCCGCGAATTTCATCAGTTCGCGCGCGATCTGCGCTTCGGCCGGGAAGCTCATCGTGGTGTAGGGATGCGACCAGTCGCCGACCACGCCGAGGCGCTTGAATTCCTCGCGCTGGATGTCGACCCACTTCTGCGCGAACGCCCGGCACTCCTGCCGGAATTCGACGATCGGCACCGCGTCCTTGTTCTTGCCCTTGGCGCGGTACTGTTCCTCGATCTTCCATTCGATCGGCAGACCGTGGCAGTCCCAGCCCGGCACGTAATTGGAATCGAAGCCGAGCATCTGCTGGCTGCGCGTCACCACGTCCTTGAGAATCTTGTTGAGCGCGTGGCCGATATGGATGTTGCCGTTGGCGTAGGGCGGGCCGTCGTGCAGCACGAATTTCGCGCGGTCCTTGGCGGTTTCGCGCAGCTTCCCGTACAGGTCGATGGCGTCCCAGCGCGCCAGAATTTCCGGCTCGCGTTGGGGCAGGCCCGCGCGCATCGGGAAGTCCGTCTGCGGCAAATAGAGGGTGCTGGAGTAATCGTTGCCGTCGGCTTTGGGGGCAACGGACTTTTGAGGCTTGTCGGACATGAATGCTCTGGCTTGGCTCGAATGGCGCTGGCGCGCACGTAATGTGCAGCGATGAATCGATCCCGGTCTTGCGCCGAGCGTGGTGCTCAGACGGAAGCCGGGCCGCTAATGCCTATTGTGGTGCGCTGCGCCAACATGGGGCCTAGATAGCAGGCATGGGTGGCATCGGAAAGGCCCGCAAGCCGCTCAATCCGTGACAATTCCGAGTTTCGGGAACGCATCCGGCGCCGCCGCCAGCATGGCGCGGGCTTTTGCGCTGTCGTCGTCCATCTGGCGCACCAGCGCGTCGATGCCGTCGAATTTCAGCTCGTCGCGGATGAAGCCGATGAATGCGACATCCGGCCGCTGGCCGTAAAGGTCGCCCTTGAAGTCGAACAGGAACACTTCCAGCAGCGGCGCGCCGTTGTCGAAGGTCGGACGGCGGCCGAACGAGGCGACGCCGCCGACGCGCTTGTCGCCGATCCCGACCCGCACCGCATAGATGCCGTGCCGCAGGCCGCAGGCCGGATCGAGCCGGATGTTCGCGGTCGGATAGCCAAGATCCCGCCCCCGCTTTTCGCCGTGCACGACTTCCCCGGAAATAAACCATGGATAGCCAAGCAGCGTGCTGGCTTCATCGATCTGTCCCTGACCCAGCGCGTTGCGGATGGCGGTGGAGGACACGGCGCTGCCATCGGCGTCGATGTGGCTCTGGATGTGCACCTCGATGCCAAGCTTGGGGCCTTCGGCGGCGAGCAATGCGGGCGAGCCTGTGCGGCCCTTGCCGAAATGGAAGTCGAAGCCGACGGAGATTCCGCTGACGCCGAGCCGCTCGATCAGATCGTGGTTAATGAAATCCTGTGCCGTCGTGCCGGCGCGCCTGGCGTCGAATGTCATGACCACGGCTCCGTCGAGCCCGGTCCCCGCCAGCAGCCGCAGCTTGTCGCGCAGTTCTGTGAGCTTGAACTGGGGCGTGTTGGGGCTGAAGAAGCTGCGCGGATGCGGCTCGAACGTGACCGCATATGCCGGGGCGCCGCGCTTGCGCGCCATATCTACGGCAGCGGAAATCACGGCCCGGTGGCCGAGATGGACGCCATCGAAATTGCCGAGCGCCACCGCCGCGCCCTTGGTGATCGCGCTGGCGGGCGTGGTGTCGCGAATGACGGAAAAGCGTGTCGTCATGGGTACCGGTAGGAAGATAATGAAGAAATTGAGCCGGACCTGACCCCGGCCCGCCATCGGAGTCAAGCTGCTGAATTGGGCCTTAACGGCGCAACTTAAGATAATCCCGATGCGGTCCGATTAACGGGCTGTTTAAGCCGCCGATGCTAGGTTCGCCCCGACTGCGATGTCAGAAGACATCCGCAAAGTGGTTGATAACGCACGCCGGTTGCTGCGTTCGAGGGAGAAAATCAGCGATGGCCATGGATTTGTCGATGCCGGTTCTGGTTGTGGATGACTACAACACGATGATCCGAATTATCCGCAATCTGCTCAAGCAACTTGGTTTCGAGAACATCGATGACGCCAGCGACGGCTCCGCAGCTTTGAACAAGATGCGTGGCAAGAAGTACGGCCTCGTGATCTCCGACTGGAACATGGAGCCGATGACCGGATACGATCTGCTCAAGGAAGTGCGCAGCGACCCGAACCTCGCGACCACGCCCTTCATCATGATCACGGCTGAATCGAAGACGGAGAATGTGATCGCCGCCAAGAAGGCCGGCGTGAACAACTACATCGTCAAGCCGTTCAATGCCGCGACGCTCAAGACCAAGATCGAGGCAGTGTTCCCGGACAACGTGCCGGCGTAACGCTCGCGTCACATCTGCAGAATTTCAGTGCCCGGCCTCGCGCCGGGCATTTTGCGTTGAGGCACTGCTCAATGCGGAGCTAAAAACACGATGTCGTCCCGGCGCAGGTCGGGACCCATACTCCCTAAGCTGTCGTGGAATACGGATCGTTGAAAACTGTGGCCTGAAGTATCGCGGCGAAACGGGAACATGGTGGTTATGGGTCCCGGCCTGCGCCGGGACGACGTGGAGGGAGGCTTTCGCCTACCACTTCAAATCCCGCATCAGTGCGAGCGGTGGCTTTGCATCACCGAACAGCCGGCGCACCGAGAATTCGTCGGCGACATCGAGGCCTTCGAAGTCCACCGCATGGATGCCGCGGGTCAGAAACAGGCAATCCAGCCCCATCAGGTTCGCGCCGGTAAGATCGGTGCGCACGGAATCCCCGATCGCAAGGATGCGATTGGCCGGCGTCGTGCCGCCGCGCTTTTCCGCCGCGAGCTCAAGCGCACGGTCGTAGATCGGCCGGTGCGGCTTGCCGTAGAAGATCACCTCGCCGCCGAGGCTGCGATAGAGTTCGGCGATGGCGCCCGCGCAGGTGATCAGGCGATGACCGCGCTCGACCACCATGTCCGGGTTGGCGCAGACGAAGGTGAGATTGCGCTTGAGCGCCTCTTCCATCATGCCGCGATAATTTTCCTCGGTCTCGACCTCGTCGTCGTAAGGACCGGTGCAGACGATGTACTCGGCGTTTTCGAGCGTCGTGAACTTGACGTCGAGACCGCGGAACATCGGGTTGTCGCGCTCCGGTCCGATCTGCAGCAGCGGCTGTTCAAGTCGCGACGCCACGAAGCTGCGCGTCAGATCGCCCGACGACACGATGGCGTCGTAGGTTTCGTCTGAGATCTCCATCTTGCGCAATTGGCGCTGCACGGAGTCGGCCGGGCGCGGCGCGTTGGT
Source organism: Afipia massiliensis (assembly GCF_014203115.1). Classification (GTDB taxonomy): domain Bacteria; phylum Pseudomonadota; class Alphaproteobacteria; order Rhizobiales; family Xanthobacteraceae; genus Afipia; species Afipia massiliensis. Next base: position 127,742 of record NZ_JACHIJ010000007.1, read on the forward strand.
GATCATGATCACCGTACCGCCTTGTGCGCGGAATGTTTGCAGCGCCTTGCACGCATCGGGAAATCCATGAACGCCGTCGTGGATCACGCCCCAGACGTCGCTGAGAATGACGTCGACGCCGCTCGTGAGGTCGCGCAAACGGTCGGCGAAACGCAAGGCTGTGACGTCAGGTAGCTTCATGGAATTGGATCACTTCTGTGCGGATGCGCGGCGAGGCCGTGATCCGGTTCTGACATTCGTACTGCGTCTTTCGCAGGCACTTTTTTACGAATGTCAGAACCAAAGGATCACGGCAATTATAATTTGCTAGTGTCCCTTCGTATCCGCCCTTCGCTCGAGAGGCGCTGCGGCGTGAGGCGAAGGGCGGATACGGGACACTAGCGCGGCATTGCCGGTGACGCGGGGAGCCTCGGCTCTCGCGTCGAATTTGGCGTCGGCTTTTTCTTCTTTCCGGGCCGGGGCGTCAACCGTTGAAGCCGCCGAAGTGGCGGGTTCCGTGGGGGTGGTTGCGCCCTCCGGCCGCAGCGGGCGTGGCGGCGCGAACAGGAAGCCCTGGCCGAAGCGGACGTCGTAATCCAGCAGATCGACCACGGCGCGCTCGCCCTCGATCCGCTCGGCGACCAGATCGATGCCGAAGCGCCCGAGCAGGTCGGACAGGTCGGCGGCGTGAATGTCGGCGGTCGAGAGTTGCTTCTGGTCGAGCAGCATCGCCGCCGGAACCTTGATGAACTTCACGCCGCGATCGGCGAGTTCGCGCGGATCGAGCCGCAGGTCGGTGACGTTGTCGATCGAGAAGCCGTAGCCGAGCCGTTGCAACGCCGCGAGATGTTCGCTCTCGACGGGGCCGAGATGGCGGAACGTGCTCTGCTTGAATTCGAGAACCAGCGACGGCGCCAGGATGCGGTTGGCTTCGAGAAAATCGAGGCACTGGCCGAACACCGACGGATTGCTCAGCGTCGCACCCGAGACGTTGCAGAACACGCCGACATCCTTCGAGCGCACCATCAGCCGCCGCAGCACCTGCACGCAGCGGAGCATTACGGTGTGATCGATCTGGCCCATCAAGCCGGCGGCTTCCGCAGTGCCGACGAAATCATTCGCGGTCAGCAACTGCTCCTTGTCGTCGCGCAGCCGCGCCACGGCCTCGTAGAACCGCACCTTGCGCTGGGGCAGCGTCACCATCGGTTGCAGGAACAGGTCGATGCGATTGGCCTCGATGGCGTTTCTCACCGCGACGAGAAGCTGGGCATTGGTGTGATGCGCAGGCGGCAGCGGTGCTTCGGCCGCAGATGTGCTGGCGATTGCCGCGGGGGCATCCATCGGGGCGTTGTCAGCAGGGGCGGACACCGGCGGTGTTTCGTTTGCCACGGCGGCCGGTTCGGCAACCTGCCGGACGATGGTCGCAGCGTTGGCGAGAACCTCGTCATGGGCCGCGACGGAGGAGGCGAGCTGCTTGACCAGCGATCCGAGTTCGCTGATTTCGCCGGCCACTGTCTGGATGCGTTCCTGTCCGTTGGCGTCGGTCGCCGAGAGGCGCGTCTCGATGGCGCTCATGCGGCGTCCGAACTCGGCGACTTGCCGCGCGAGGTCCGCGGTGCCGCGCGACAGGTCGGCGATCTGGCTGCCGACATCGGTGCGGTCGCGCAGCCGCATCGAGACTGCGTTGTAGAGGATCAGGAAGGTCAGCGCCGTTAGCGCGACGATGGCGGATTCGGAGACGCTGAGTCCCGCCAGCGAATAGAGCATCAGGCCGAGCGACGCTGCGATCAGCACCATGCAGATGGCGATGAAAATCGTCGATATGCGGATCATGAAGCCTGCCCAACCCCGAACGGAACTGAGCTTAGCATCAAGTTTGATTCGGCGCGAAGTTGTTGCTGCGCCAAATTGTAAGTCGTCATGGCCGGGCTTGTCCCGGCCATCCACGCCTTCCTTGTCGCGAGCTTTTCAAGACGTGGATGCCCGGCACAAGGCCGGGCATGACGCGGAGAGATTCTGCGCCTTACGGCATTAAGCCACCGCGCGGATCACCTTGGCGATCTTGTCCATGATCTCGCCGACCTGACTTTCCGAGATGATCAGGGGCGGGGTCAGGCAGAGGGTGTCTCCCGCCACGCGCATCATCAGTTCGTGGTCGTGGAACGCCGAGTCGAGCGCCTCGAAGCCGCGCTTACCGGGGCCGTCCTTGTGGGGCGCCAGATCGATGCCGGCGGTGATACCGACGGTGCGGATGTCCACCACGTTCGGCTCCTTGCGCAGGTCCATCACGGCATCGGCCCATTTCGGTTCCAGCGCCTTGGCCCGTTCGAACAGGCCTTCGTCGCGATAGACGTCGAGGGTGGCGAGACCGGCGGCGCAGGCCAGCGGATGCGCCGAGTAGGTGTAGCCGTGGAACAGCTCGATGACGTGGTCCGGGCCCTTCATGAAGGAATCGTAGATCGCGTCGCGGATCAGCACACCGCCCATCGGCACTGCGCCGTTGGTGACGCCCTTGGCGAAGGTGATCATGTCGGGCAGCACGCCGTAGCGCTCCGCCGCGAAGGCATAGCCGAGGCGGCCATAGCCGGTGATGACCTCATCGAAGATCAGCAGGATGCCGTGCTTGTCGCAGATCTCGCGCAGCCGCTTGAGATAGCCCTTCGGCGAGGCCAGCACGCCGGTTGATCCGGCCATCGGCTCGACGATAACGGCGGCGATGGTGCCGGGGCCGTGGATGCCGGCGATGCGCTCAAGCTCGTCGGCGAAATGCGCACCATACTCCGGCTCGCCCTTGGTGAAGGCCTGCTTCTCGCGGTCATAAGTGCTCGGCAGATGATCGACGCCGGTCAGCAGCGTGCCGAACATCTTGCGGTTGTTGACCATGCCGCCGACCGAAATGCCGCCGAAGCCGACGCCGTGATAGCCGCGCTCGCGGCCGATCAGCCGGGTGCGGCCGGCTTCACCGCGGCCGTTGTGATAGGCGAGCGCCACCTTCAGCGCGGTATCGACCGCTTCCGAACCGGAGTTGCAGAAGAACACATGCTCCAGCCCCTTCGGCGCCAGCGCGGCGATGCGGCTGGCAAGCTCGAAGGCCTGCGGATGGCCGAACTGGAACGGCGGCGCATAGTCGAGGGTCGCGGCCTGCTTCTGGATTGCACTCACGATCGGATCGCGGCTGTGGCCCGCGTTGCTGCACCACATGCCGGCGGCGCCGTCGAGAATGTTGCGGCCGTCGGTGGTGAAGTAATGCATGTCCTTGGCGCCGGCGAGCATGCGCGGGCGGGCCTTGAACGCCCGGTTGGCCGTAAACGGCATCCAGAAAGCATCGAGATCGTTCGGTGTCGCGACATTCGGGCGAGGGCGTTGAATATTCAAGGGACGTTCCTTCCGGCAAGGAGCAAGTTTCTTTGTTAGGAGCAGAGCCTATCAGCTTCCGGCCTCGTTCGGAACGCATCGCGACGCATGGTCGCCGGTACGTGAATTCACATGGCGCGGCCGGAACATAATACACCTGATAGTTGTTTTGTGAATTAGTATGCTCTTAAAAGTTGTGTGCGCAAATGCCCGTCATGAAACGGGTCTGCAAAACCACTGCCCGAAAATTTCTCGCGGCGCGCGACGGAGCCATCGCGGTCGAATTCGCGATGATCGCGCCGGTGTTCCTGATGATCGTGTTCGGGATCATCATGTACGGCTCGTATCTCGCGGTGATTCACGGCGTGCAGCAACTGGCCGCCGAAGCCGCGCGGTCGTCCGTCGCCGGACTGAGTGAAAGCGAGCGCAGCGCGCTCGCCAATAGCTACATCACCGGCAACGTCAATTCATATCCGCTGATCAATCCGGCGCATCTGACCGTCAACGCGGCGACGTCCGGTTCCGATGCCAACGTGTTCGTCGTCACGGTCAACTACGACGCCTCCGGCATGTTCATCTATTCGCTGCCGACATTCGTGCCGGCGCCGTCCCCGACCATCGTGCGCTCGGCCGCGATCCCGCGCGGGGGATATTGAGCATGACCCCGGACAAGTCGGCGTCTTCAACAAGCGTCACGCGAAGTTTGCTCCGCCGCTTCGCCGCCGACGAGCGCGGCAACATCGCGATCATGGGCGCGGCAAGTCTTCTGATGATCATCGCCTGCACGGCGCTGGGCGTCGACGTCGGCACCATCTTCGCCGACAAGCGCCGCACCCAGAGCGCCGCCGATCTTGCGGCCATCGTCGCCGCAAGCGACCTCACCAATGCGTCCCGCGCTGCTGCGGCGACCGTCGCCAAGAACAAATATCCCCCGGAGTCGCTCGTGGCTGTCGAACCCGGTGTTTACACGGCGAAGGCGTCTCTCTCGCCGCAGCAGCGCTTCGTCGCGGGTGCGACACCCGCCAATGCGGTGCGTGTGTCCCTGAAAACCAAAACGCCGCTGTATTTCGGCAAGGTGCTGACTGGCGACAGCCAGTGGGACCTGAAGGCCACCGCCATCGCCAGCACCACGCAGCTTGCGACCTTCGCCATCGGCTCGCGGCTGGTCTCGCTCAATGGCGGGCTGTTGAATGCGCTGCTCGGCGGCATGCTCGGCACCACACTCTCGCTCTCGGCGATGGACTACAATGCGTTGCTCGGTGCGAACATCGATGCGTTCGATTTCCTCCCCGCGCTGGCGACGCGCGTCAACCTGACCGGCGTGACCTACGAGGCGCTGCTGAGCAGCAACCTGAAGGTGACCGACATTGTTGCTGCGTTGCAGACTGCAGCCGCCGGCAACAGCGGCGCGATCACGGCGCTCTCCGGCATCTCATCGTCGTTATCGGGGCTGACCACGCGGATTACGCCTGCCTCGCTGATCAACGTCGGGCCTTATTCCAGTCTCACGGTCGGCCAGAAGCCGAAGGTTGGCGCGAACGTGTCGGCGCTTGATCTGCTCTCGGCCGCGGCGGCGCTGGCCAACGGCACCAACCAGATCGCGGCGAATGTGAACCTGTCGCTGCCCGGCATCGCGGGCGTGACCTTGCTGGCGACGGTGGGCGAGCGCCCGGTGGGCACGAGCTGGATCACTGTCGGCCAGGTGGGCGCCAGCGTTCACACCGCGCAGACGCGCATCCTGCTCAAGATTCAGCTGGTCGGCTCGGGCGCGGTGTCGGTGGTCAATCTTCCGGTCTATGTCGAGATCGCCGCGGGCACCGCGACGCTCAACGCGGTGTCGTGCGGCTATCCCAACGTCAACACGTCAACGGTGACGCTCGGCGTTTCGCCCGGCATCGTGGACGCGTGGATCGGCGACGTGACGCCCGCCATGATGACGAATTTCTCCACCAAGCCGAATCCGCCGGCGGCCAATATCGTCAACCTCGGGATCATCCAGGTGTCAGGCCGGGCGCATGCCACCATGGCCAACACATCGCCGACCAGCGTGAGTTTCAGCTACGCAGACATTCAGGCGCGGACCAAGAAAACGGTGAACACCACGTCGTTCACATCGTCGCTGACGGCGAGCCTGCTGGGCGATCTGCAACTCGGCGTGCAGCTTGGGCCGCTCGGGCTGCCGATCCCCGGCATCGGCGCGCTGGTGGCCAGCATCATCGGCGGCGCGACCGGCTCGATCGACACGCTGCTCAACTCGGTGTTGCAGACCCTCGGCGTCGGCCTCGGCCAGGCGGATGTCTGGGTCAACGGCGTGCGATGTGATGGCGCCGTGCTGGTGAATTAGTTCCGTCTTTGATGCACGATGGTTGAATAATCCCTCCCCCTTGTGGGGAGGGTCGGCCGAGCGAAGCGGAGGCCGGGGTGGGGCTTTCCGTCAGGCGCGTTACCCCCACCCGACGCATTGTTCGCTTCGCTCACAACGCGCCACCCTCCCCACAAGGGGGAGGGACAAGAGAGCACGGTTGCTCGCTTCCGCGTCGGCTGATAACCCGTGACCTGATATGTTGACAGTCTGCATATCGGAAAACACGAACTCATGTCCGACAAGAAACCCAAAAAACCGCAGAAACTGCGCGCGCGCTTGCCGCGCGGGCTGGTGGATCGCACGCCCGCCGAGATCGCCGCCACGCGTCAGATGGTCGAGACCATCCGCGAGGTCTATGAGCGCTACGGGTTCGAGCCGGTGGAAACCCCGGCCATGGAATACACCGATGCGCTCGGAAAATTCCTGCCCGATCAGGACCGGCCCAATGAGGGCGTGTTCTCGTTTCAGGACGATGACGAGCAGTGGATTTCGCTGCGCTACGACCTGACCGCGCCGCTGGCACGTTACGTCGCGGAGAATTTCGACACGCTGCCGAAGCCGTATCGCTCCTATCGCAACGGCTACGTATATCGCAACGAGAAGCCGGGTCCGGGCCGCTTCCGCCAGTTCATGCAGTTCGATGCCGATACGGTGGGCTCCGCTTCGCCCGCCGCCGACGCCGAGATGTGCATGATGGCGGCGGACACCATGGAAGCGCTCGGCATTCCGCGCGGCAGCTACGTGGTGAAAGTCAACAACCGCAAGGTGCTCGATGGTGTGATGGAAAGCATCGGCCTTGGCGGCGACGAGAACGCCGGTAAGCGCCTCACGGTGCTGCGCGCGATCGACAAGCTGGATCGGTTGGGCGTTGAAGGCGTGAAGCAGTTGCTCGGTGAAGGCCGCAAGGATGAAAGCGGCGACTTTACAAAGGGTGCAGGACTCAACGATTCACAATCGAATTCGATAGTTCATTTTATGAATCTAACGAACCAGGTTGCCGTGGAAATAGCTGAAGGGAAGTCTCTTCCGTCAAACGTTACCAAGAAGGATTTGGCTGACTGGTACATCATTGATGAGATGCAATCGTCATTTCATGGGAATGCGACTGTAAAGGCCGGTCTTGATGAATTGATGTCTATTTGGGAGCTCGTTCGCTTTAGCGGTTATGGAATTGATCGGATCAAGATCGATCCCTCCGTCGTGCGCGGGCTCGAATACTACACCGGACCTGTCTACGAAGTTGAACTGCTGCTCGACACCAAGGACGAGAAGGGCCGTCCCGTTCGCTTCGGTTCGGTCGGCGGCGGCGGACGTTATGATGGACTCGTGTCGCGCTTTCGCGGCGAGCCGGTCCCTGCGACCGGCTTCTCCATCGGCGTGTCGCGCCTGCAGGCGGCGCTGACGTTGCTCGGCAAGATCGACACCACGCCGGAATTCGGTCCTGTCGTGGTCGTGGTGATGGATCGCAACGAGATTGCGCAATATCAAAAATTCGTCGCGACGCTGCGCAACGCGGGCATCCGCGCCGAACTCTATCTCGGCAATCCGAAGAACAATCTCGGCGTGCAGTTCAAGTATGCCGACCGGCGCAACTCGCCGTGCGTCGTCATTCAAGGCGGCGACGAGAAGGTGAAGGGTGAGGTTCAGATCAAGGACCTGATCATCGGTGCGGAAATTGCCGGAGACACCGGTAATCGCGACGACTATCTGCAGAAGCAGGCCGAGGCGCAGTTCGCCGCGAAGGAAAGCGATCTGGTCGAAGCCGTGCGCAAGGTGCTCGCGCGTCACAACGTGAATTGGAAGTAACTAGGATTGTCATGGCCGGGCTTGTCCCGGCCATCTACGTCTTGTCTGATGGTCGAAGAAAGTCGTGGATGGCCGGATCAAGTCCGGCCATGACGAAGAACGCAGAAACACGTTGGAAGCAAACGAACGCGACGTCGTCGCAAAGAAAAAGGAAGCAACAATGCCTGAAGTTATCGTGAACATGGTCGCCGGACGCACCGACGATCAGAAGAAGGGCATGATGTTCGACATCACCCAGGCGCTGGTGAAAAACCTCGGGGTCGATGCGGAAGTCGTGACGGTGCAGATCAATGAAGCACCGCTGACCCACAAGATGAAGGGCGGCAAGACCTTCCTCGAGCGCAAGGCCGCAGCGAAATAACCCGCGCATGAACGTGCTTGAGAAAGTCACCGTCGGCATTCCCGGCGAAACGGTCGTCACTGTTGCGCATGAGATGACGGTGCAGCATTTTCTCGCGACCATGCCGGCGGTCTATGCGACCCCGGTCATGATCCTGCACATGGAAAAGGCCAGCACCGCCTCCATCGCCGACCTGTTGCCGGACGGCTATGTCAGCGTCGGCATGGAGGTGAACGTCCGGCATCTGGCGGCGACGCCGGTCGGGCGCACGGTGCGCGTGACGTCACGCGTGCGCCAGATCGATGCCAAGAGCGTGCTGTTCGATGTCGAGGCCTGGGACGGGTCCCGCAAGATCGGCGACGGCACCCATCGGCGCGGCGTGATCAATGTCGCGGCGTTCGAAAAGCGGTTCGGCGTCAGTTGATGCGGCTCGCGCCGGTCCCTTTTGAGCATTTCTGATTGTTCTGGGGCCTTGAACGGGGCTAGGTTTCCGGCCGTTCGCCAACGGAGACGTCCGATGAGACTCGTGCTGATTGCCGCCGCGGCCGTGATGCTGTCCGGACAGGTTCATGCGCAGGGCAGGGGGCGTCCCAGCGGCGATACGGGCGCTTCGCAGCCCCAGGGCGAGGACCGGCAGAAGCGCATGGCCCGGGAAGAGGCCGCCGCCAGGGCCGCCATGAAGAATGTCCCGGATTCGAAAGAGAAGTACGATCCCTGGAAGATCGGAAAGTAGATCGGGAAGTAGAGCTGCGCCTACTTCTTCGGCGCCATTCCCTGCATGGCCTGCATATCCTTGATGTTCATCTTCATGCCGCCGGGCATCACGATGTCGCCGGCCTTCTGGTCCGCCTTGCAGGCGCCAAGCCACTTCGCATCCATCATCGTAACCGACTCCGGAAGCTTGCCGTCGCCCTTGGTGGACACCTTCACCGTATAGGCTGAATTGAAGTCGCCGTTGATCTCGGTGCGTGAGACCGAGGTTGTGCCGCCGACCGTGCAGGTCGCATCGATCACGAAACCGGTCGCGGTCTTCTGCATGTCCTGTTTGGAGCACATGTCCTTCGCCATCGGGCTGAAGGAGGCGGCCATGTCCTTGTCGGTGGTGGCGTCGGTGCATTGCTGCATGGTCATCGCGGGCATCTGGGCTCCGGCGTTGACCTTGATTTCCCAAAGGCCCGGCTTGCGGTTCGGCATTTCGACCGGACCGGCCAGCGCGGGAAGGGCGAACATGCCGACACAGATCGTCAGCGCCATCACACGAGATGAAGGCGTTCGCGTCATGGGCTGCCCCTTTGATGTGGTGTCAGTAGCCGACGCGCAGCGGCCGATCGAGGTGACCCGGATGGACCCAGACGCAGGCGAAGGAAATATAGCCGCCGTACTGGGCATCGGTGCCGGTCAGTTTCACGGCCTTGCCGTAGCGGGCGCAATGATCGACCGCCATCGCCTTGATGTCCGCGCCTTCCTTGTAGAGCGAATAGGCGATGATGCCGCCGGTGTCGTTGCCCTTGAAGGGCGGCACCGTGTCGACAAACGCGTTTGCTGGCGTCAGCGCAAGGGTCCCCAAAACTGCTGTCAGGATCGCCGTTCCAGTCGCTCGCATCATGCTCTCCGTTCGATTCCACCCTCACCATAAGGCGGTCGGGCTGCCATGGAAAGAACGCCAGCGCGATTCGATGGGGGTTGGTGGCCGAGTGTTGCCGCGCTGCACTTGACCGGCTGACGGCTTCGCGGCACCTTCCGACGCAACGATCATTCGGTGGACCGCCTTCATGCGCGACCTTTTCTCGACAATCCGGAAACTGACTCTTGCCCTGGCGCTTGGCGCCATGGCCGGCCTGACGGCATTCAGCCCTGCGGTCGAAGCCGCCGGTGTTCTGGAGCGCGGCATCTGGCTGTCCGGCCCGCGTTACGACGGCGCTATACGCCCCTGCAGCGAAGCGCTCGGGACCATTTCCCAGCAGTTCGCGGAAAAAGAGAGCAAGTTCTGGAATTCGGCGCTTGTGATTACAGGCTACGCCAATGTCCACGAGGTTGCGTTCCGCGCCTGGGCCAATGACAGCATTCCACGCCGCTTCTGCACCGCCAGCGCCATGCTGAACGATGGCCGCGCACGTCAGGTGCATTTTTCGGTCATCGAGGACGGCGGCTTCGCCGGATTCGATTCGGGTGTCGAATGGTGCGTGGTCGGCCTCGACCGCAATTGGGCCTACAACCCATCCTGCAAGGCCGCACGGCCCTAAACTTCGCAAAATCGATTCGTGATTCGGGTCGCCCCGTCCGCTTCGCGGTGGACGAGGCGATTTTGTTCTTGAAATGTTCTTTTGGCCTGACTAGGCTTTGAGCATTGCGTAGTCCGCACGAGCTCCGGCGCTGGCCGGAGGATGCGGAGAGGGGTGGGGGCGTCGCCATGTTCGGTTTCAGGTCTGGTTCGTCGGCCGCTGTTTTTTCATTTGGGTTTTTCACCGACTCGTTGTTCCGCCGGTTTACCGCCCCGCTGCTCGGCCTTGTGATGGCCGGCGTCGTTGCGGGCTCCGCATCGGCGCAGGATCATCGCCAGAATGCGCCCGGCGAGTTCGACTTCTACGTGCTCGCGCTGTCGTGGTCGCCGTCGTTCTGTCAGGCCGCGAGTGAGCGCGGCAATTCCGGCCGCGGCATCCAGACCCAATGCGCTGGCCGGCCGTTTTCTTTCGTCGTGCACGGGCTGTGGCCGCAATACGATCGCGGCTTTCCGAACTATTGCCAGCGGCCGTCGCCGCGACTCGACCGCAAGGTCATGACCTCGATGCTCGATCTGATGCCGGCGCCGGGCCTGATCTACAACGAATGGGACAAGCACGGCACCTGCTCGGGACTGGGCGCCCGCGCCTATTTCGAAACCACCCGCAAGGCCCGCGCGGCGGTGAAGATTCCGGCCGAATATCTCGAACTGGCCGACACCAGATTAGTTGCGCCAGCCGACATCGAGGACGCCTTCATCAAGGTCAATCCCGGCCTCTCCAGTTCGGCCATTGCGGTGACCTGCGACAGCAAGCGTCTCAGCGAGGTGCGCATCTGCATGAGCAAGGATCTGCAGTTCCGCGCCTGCGAGGAGATCGACCGCCGCGCCTGCCGTCGCGACAAGGTGGTGATGCCGCCGGTGCGCGGGGGATAAGCTGTGCCGTCACCCTGAGGTGCCGTAGCGCAGCGGAGGCCTCGAAGGGCGACGGCACCCATCGTCCTAAGTGCATCGTCATCCTTCGAGGCTCGCAAAAGCTCGCACCTCAGGATGACGGATCTCACCCTCGTTCCGGACGTTACTTTCGTCGCGCGATGTCGTAACTGTCGCGCCATGAACTACCGTCACGCATTCCACGCTGGAAACTTCGCCGATGTCATCAAGCACATCGTGCTGGCGCGCATCCTGACCTACCTGCACGAGAAGCCGGCCGCGTTCCGCGTGATCGACACCCATGCCGGCGCCGGGCTGTACGATCTGACCGGCAGCGAAGCCGAGCGCGGCGGCGAATGGCGCACCGGCATCGCGCGGCTGATGCAGGCGCGATTGTCCGAGCCGGTCATGGCGCTGGTCGCGCCCTATCTCGACATCGTGCGCGCGTTCAATCCTCAGCGCGATCTCACCGCCTATCCGGGCTCGCCGCTGATCGCTCGCGCGCTGTTGCGGCCGCAGGACAGTCTGGTCGCCTGCGAGCTGGAGCCGGACGCACGCAAGCAACTGATTTCCGCATTGCGTCGCGACACGCAGGCGCGCGTGGTCGATCTCGACGGCTGGACCGGGCTGCCGGCATTCGTGCCGCCGAACGAGCGGCGCGGGCTGGTGCTGATCGATCCGCCGTTCGAGAGCCGCGACGAGTTCAAGCGGCTGGCGGATGGCTTCAGCGCGGCGCACGCCAAATGGCCGACCGGCATCTACATGCTCTGGTATCCGGTGAAAGAACGCCGCGCCACCGACACCCTGGCGGATCAAGTGGCGCGCGTGGCGAACGCCGGCGGCGACGCCAAATGCCTGCGCGTCGAATTCAGCGTCGCGCCGCAGACGCAGGACTCAGGTTTGGTGTCCGCCGGTCTGTTGATCGTCAATCCGCCATGGACGTTGGCTGCGGAGTTGAAGGCGATCCTGCACGAGCTTGAGAAGCCGCTCGGTCTCGGAGGCGCCGGCCGCTTCCGGGTCGAAGCCGTCAGAGCCTGATGCACTGCACGCGCAGCGCTTGATGCGTGCCTGGAGTCCGTGCGCACGAATACCCCAAATGCGGCATGGCCAATTTGCCGGGAACCGTATTATGCTACAGCCGTGAAGGTCGGCTTTTACGTCCCGCGCCCGCGAATGGCCGCGGCGGAATGACGAGAGGCCCCGGGCGCTCCCTGTTTTTGGAGGCGTTCTCCAAGGCCGCCGCTTTCCGGCAGTGAATGCCGGGCCTGGCCGACGCGCGTTGCGCGCCGGAGGTGCAATGCGGGGAGGGGTTCCCGATGGCCATGACAGGTGTCGTCAAGTTTTTCAATGCCGAGCGCGGTTACGGATTCATCAAGCCGGACGACGGCGGACGCGATGTGTTCGTACATATCACCGCAGTCGAGCGTGCGGGATTGAAGGATTTGATCGAAGGACAGCGTATTACTTTTGAAGTCGAGCCTGACAAGAAGGGCAAGGGACCGAAGGCGGTCGATCTCGTCGTTTCGCCCTGACGCATCCTCGGGATTAAACCCCGCAAATGAAAATCCCGGGCGCGAGGCCCGGGATCGATGACATGCGAATGCGTTACGCAGATCAGAAGCGGTAGTTGACGCCGAGACGGACGGTGCTGAAACTGTAGCCGTTCGGCAGGCCGGTCATCAGGAAGTTTTTCTCGCTGAGATCGACGTAAAGATACTCGACCTTGGCCGACCAGTTCTGGTTGATAGCGAATTCCGCGCCGGCGCCGATCGTCCAGCCGGCCGAGGTGCTGCTCTCGGAGATGCCGCCGGGCCGCTCGACTTTCAGCGCGCCGAACGCGAGACCGCCGGTGCCATAAAGCAGCACGTTGTTGAAAGCGTAACCCACGCGGCCGCGCACGGTGCCGAACCAGGGGTTGGAGAATTTCCACGCCGCGAATGTATCGTCCGACGAATTGAGCTGCAGATCGCCCTCGATGCCGGCCATCCACGCGCCCGACTGCCAGTTGTAACCGACCTGAAGACCGCCGAGCACGCCCGACGGCTTCGCTCCGCTGTTGGAAACGTCGCCCCAGCCGTAGCCGAGATTGCCGCCGATATACGGCCCGATCCAGCTGTTGGCGAGCGGCTGATTGACCGTGTAGGGCTGCGCATAAGGGCGGCGGCCGTAGATGTCGGCGGCGTGCGCCGATGCGGTCATACATGTCGCGGCGACAATCGCGCCGGAAATCGTCTTCTTCATCATACTCTCCTCACGCGCGCGCCGGCGTGGCCGTTGTTTGACCAACGTGGCGCGGCGGACCCCGCGTGGTTACGAAAGCCCACCTTTTCTTCGTAAAATTTATCGATAGTTTTACGTTAAACACTCGTTAAGGCGGCCCGCGGCCCCCTTCACATCCTTAAGAAAGTGTTACAAATCGGGCTGCGGTGCTGCTGGGTTCAAATCTGTCCAGGTTCCGCCATGTCTCCGCGCCTGCTGGATGAATTCATTCGCAGCTCTTAAGTTCTGGTCATGATTCACGACACCTCCGATCCTGCACAGCCGCCCGATCAGCCGGTATCGACGCCGCTTCCGCAGGACCCGTCGCCGCGGAACCTGCGCGGACAGGATGTCGATCCGGCATCGATCGCCGTCGCCGAGGACGATGAGGAAGCCCGGCTTCCGGAACAGGACGACGAATCCGCCGAGTTCGCCGGCGAAGCCACGCTCGCCATCGGCCGCGCCGCGATCGAGCGCGCGGTGAAACTCGCCCCGACTTCGCCCGGCGTCTATCGCATGCTCAATGCGGCCAACGATGTGCTCTATGTCGGCAAGGCCAAGAGCGTAAAAAAGCGGCTCGCGTCCTATGCGCGTCCCACAGGCCAGGTGGCGCGCATCGCGCGCATGATCGCGGCGACCGTCAATGTGGAGATAGTCTCCACGGCGACCGAGACCGAAGCGCTGCTACTGGAAGCCAACCTGATCAAGCAGCTTCGTCCGCGCTTCAACGTGCAACTGCGCGACGACAAGTCGTTTCCCTACATTCTGATCACCGGCGACCACTGGGCGCCGCAGATCGTCAAGCATCGCGGTGCGCAGACCCGGCCCGGCCGTTACTTCGGGCCGTTCGCGTCGGTCGGCGCGGTCAACCGCACTATCACAGCACTTCAGCGCGCGTTTCTGGTGCGCTCCTGCACGGATTCGTTTTTCGAAAGCCGGACGCGTCCGTGTCTGCTGTATCAAATCAAGCGTTGCTCCGGTCCCTGCACCGGCGAGATCGATTTTCCCGGCTATACCGAACTGGTGCGCGAGGCGAATGAGTTTCTTTCCGGCCGCTCGCGGCTGGTGAAGCAGGAACTCGCGGGCGAGATGGAGAAGGCATCGCACGAACTCGAGTTTGAAACTGCCGCGCTCTATCGCGATCGTCTCGCTGCGCTTTCCGCGATCCAGTCGCAGCAGGGCATAAATCCGCGCACCGTCGAGGAGGCGGACGTGTTCGCGATCCATCAGGAGGGCGGCTACTCCTGCGTCGAGGTGTTCTTCTTCCGCACCGGACAGAACTGGGGCAACCGCGCCTACTTCCCGCGCGCCGACAAGGCGATGCCGCCGGAGGAAGTGCTGGGCTCGTTCCTCGCGCAGTTCTACGACGACAAGCCGCCGCCGAAACTGATCCTGCTCTCCCATCGGATCGAGGATCAGCAATTGCTCTCGGATGCGCTGTGCGTGAAGGCGGGATACAAGGTCGAGGTCTCGACGCCCCAGCGCGGCGAAAAGAAGGAGTTGGTCGCGCATGCATTGACCAATGCGCGCGAGGCGCTGGGCCGCAAGCTCGCCGACACCGCGACGCAGACCCGCTTGCTGCAGGGACTGTCGACCGCGCTCGGCCTGCCGCGCGTGCCGAAGCGCATTGAGGTCTACGACAACAGCCACATCCAGGGCACCAACGCGGTCGGCGCGATGATCGTCGCGGGACCGGAGGGCTTCCTGAAGAATCAATACCGCAAGTTCAACATCAAGTCGGAGGGACTCGCGCCGGGCGACGACTACGGCATGATGCGCGAAGTGCTGGAGCGCCGCTTCAAGCGGCTGATCAACAGTGCATCCGACGGCAAGAAGCCGGACAAGGAGAGCGACGACACGGTGCCGCAATGGCCCGATCTCGTCATCATCGACGGCGGTCAAGGCCAGCTCAACGCGGTGCGCGAAATCTTCACCGCCTTGAATCTGACGGACGTGTCGCTGATCGCAGTGGCCAAGGGGCCGGACCGCGACGCCGGACGCGAGACCCTGTTCATGCCGGACCGGCCTTCCATCAAGCTGGAGCCGCGCGATCCGGTGCTGTATTTCATCCAGCGGCTGCGCGACGAGGCGCATCGTTTCGTGATCGGGTCGCACCGCAAGCTGCGCAAGAAGGACATTCGCGAGGCGGGCCTGCAGGAAATCCCCGGTATCGGCCCTTCACGCAAGCGTGCGCTGCTCCATCATTTCGGCACCCTGAAAGAGATCGAGCGGGCTTCGGTCGCCGATCTTGGCAAGGTTCCGGGCGTCAGTGCTGAAAGTGCTCGCAAAATCTTCGATTTCTTCCATCCCGGCAGCGGGTGAACCTCTCGCCACTGCCCGCATTTAGACTTGGCCGAAATGCGTTCGCTGGGCTGTTGACGCGGGCACTTTCGCAGTATTGGTAAAGCCATGACCAGTGTCGCCGCCCCGAAGCCAGCGAAACGCTCGCTGTCTTTGCCCAATATCCTGACGTACTCCCGGATCGCCGCCATCCCGGTGGTGATCGGCTGCATGTATGCGCAGTCCATCATGGGTGCACCGCTGTGGCTGCGCTGGGTTGCGCTGTTCGTGTTCATCGCCGCGGCCATCACCGATTTTCTCGATGGCTATTACGCTCGGATCTGGGACCAGCAATCGTCGCTCGGCAAGATGCTGGACCCGATCGCGGACAAGCTCCTGGTGGCGTCGTGCCTGCTGATGCTGGCGGCGGACGAAACCATTCGCGGCTGGTCGCTGTGGGCGGCCATCGTCATCCTGTGCCGCGAGATTCTGGTGTCGGGCCTGCGCGAATATCTCGCCGTCATCCGCATCAGCGTACCCGTGTCACAATTGGCGAAGTGGAAGACGACCGTGCAACTTGTTGCCATCGGCTTCCTGATCGCGGGCGAGGCAGGCGAAATGATCCTGCCGCCGACCGTCCTGATCGGCATCACGCTGTTGTGGATTTCGGCAATTCTCACCATCTACACCGGATGGGATTACCTCCGTGCAGGAATCCATCATCTGACCGAGGAAGACCGGTGAAGGTGCTCTATTTCGCTTGGGTGCGCGAACGTATCGGCAAGACCGAGGAAACGCTCGATCCGCCCGCGGATGTGCGCACCGTCGCGGACCTGATGCAGTGGCTGGTGGCGCGGGGCGAGGAATACGCCAACGCATTCGCGTCGCCGCGCACCATCCGCGCCGCGATCGACCACACGCATGTGAAGCCCGACACCGCGATCGCCGGCGCGCGCGAGATCGCGTTCTTTCCGCCGATGACCGGCGGTTAACGCGCATGATCCGGAAAAGTGGGAACCGGTTTTCCGATAAGATCATGCGCAAAACTGAAAAAGCTTTATGACGACGCCCGTCACCATCCGAATTCAGTCCGCGGACTTCGACATCGCCGCGGAAATCGCGGCGCTGACCAAGGCGCGTCACGACGTTGGCGCGGTGGTCAGTTTTTCGGGGATCTGCCGGGGCGGCGAGGGCAAGGACGCCATCGCGGCGATGACGCTCGAGCATTACCCCGGCATGGCCGAAGCCGAGATCGGGCGGCATGTGTCCGAAGCGATTGCGCGCTGGCCGCTGACCGGTGTCACGGTGATCCATCGTTATGGCCGCGTGGTGCCGGGCGACAACATCGTGCTGGTGCTGACGGCCTCGGTTCATCGCGAGGCGGCCTTTCAGGCGGCTGAATTCCTGATGGACTATCTCAAGACCAACGCGCCGTTCTGGAAATCCGAGGAACGCGCGGGCGGTGGCGACTCTCCTTCAACAAGCTGGGTCGATGCGCAGGCCCATGACGACAACGCAGCCGCGCGGTGGAAAAAATAATGGCGAAGAAAACGAAGTCCGCGGCCGCGAAGGCGTCCGCAAAACGCGTTGTAACGCGCGCAAAGCCGAAGAAACTACTGAAGCCCGCAGCGCCGCCGAAGGTCGCCCCGGGCGAGCTCGTGACGCTGCTCGACCTGATGCGCTACGGCGTCAGCCGCTTCATTGAATCCGATGTGGTGTTCGCCCACGGCACCACTGATCCTGTGGCGGAGGCGGCATTTATCGTTTGCGAGGCGCTGCATCTGCATCCGGACCAGTTCGAGATGTTCGCGGGCGCGCGGGTCACCTCGCACGAGGCGCGCAGGATTCTGGGGCTGATCGAAAAGCGCATCGCCACCCGCAAGCCTGCCGCCTATCTCGTCAACAGGATCTACATGCGCGGGCTCCCGTTCTATGTCGACGAGCGGGTGATCGTGCCGCGCTCCTTCATCGGCGAACTGCTGGATTCGCACTTCAGCGGCGAGGTCGAGGAGGAAGGTGGTTCGCTGATCGACGATCCGATCAACGTGACGCGGGTGCTCGATCTTTGCACCGGCTCGGGTTGCCTCGCGATTTTGGCGTGCCAGAGTTTCCCCAATGCAACCGTGGACGCGGTAGACATTTCACCCGATGCGCTGGCGGTGGCTGCGCGCAATGTCGCCGACTACGGCCTCGAGGATCGCGTGTCGCTGTATCAGGGCGATCTGTTCGATGCGGTGAATGATGCGCGCTACGATCTCATCATCACCAATCCGCCTTATGTCGATGCCGAGGGTATGGCGGGGCTGCCGCGCGAGTGTTTGCACGAGCCGTCGATTGCGTTCGATGGCGGCGATGACGGTCTCGACATCGTGCGCAAAATTATCGACGCGGCGAAAGATCACCTGACGCCCGATGGCGGCTTGCTGTGCGAGATCGGCCGCGGCCGCGACGTGCTGGGAGATGCTTATCCGAACCTGCCGTTATTGTGGCTCGACACCGAGGACTCCGACGGCGAGGTGTTCTGGCTTCCGGCAGAGGCGCTCTGATCCGCACTGACAGGGAGAGACTGCATGTCCGCTGAACGCTTTTTGTGTGAAGCGATCGGGCTGGCGCGCGACAACGTCCGCCGCGGTGGCCGCCCGTTCGGCGCGGTGCTGGTCAAGGACGGAAAGACGATCGCAACCGGCGTGAACGAGATCGCAGCGACTGGCGATCCCACCACACATGCGGAGTTGCAGGCGATCCGCGCCGCGAGCAGTGTGCTCGGCTCGCCGCGGCTTGATGGTTGCGCGATCTATGCCAGCGGACATCCGTGCCCGATGTGTCTGGCCGCGATGCATCTCACCGGCATCACCGAGGTGACGTACGCCTATTCCAACGAGGACGGCGAACCTTTCGGCCTTTCGACGGCGGCCATCTATGCTGAGATGGCGCGGCCGCTACCTGAGCAGTCTCTGAAGATTGCCTATCTCCCGGTTCGTCCGGACGGAGAAGAAAATCTCTACAAGATGTGGAAGTCTGCCGCCCGATAGGTTCAGTCGTGCTCGACGGGCAGGGCGGGCGAGGCCTGCGCGGCCCCGCCCGCATGACTTACTTCTTTGCGCGCTCGGCCTGATCCCAGGCGAACTGCAAACCGGCGGTACCGCCCAGTTCGATGTTGATGTCGAGGAACGCCGGTACGGTGTCGGTGCGTTTCCAGTCGCGCTGAAGTTCGCACAGCAGCTGCACGAGCGTGATCATCTTGCCGCCGGCCTGCTCGATCCGGCGCAACGCCATGTCGTGCGCGACGACCGACGTGCCGCCGACCGCATCGACCACGACATAGACTTCGTATCCTTCCTTGAGCGCGTCGAGCGCGGGGAAGGTCAGGCAGGCCTCGGTCCACAGCGCCGTCATGATCAGTTTCTTGCGGCCGGTGGCTTTCACGGCCTTGAGGAATTCGACGTCCTCCCAGGAATTGATCGTGGTGCGGTCGTATGTCGGATAATCCGCCAGCACCTTCTGGAGCTGCGAAATCGGCGGCTTGTTGAGGCCGGTCTTCACGTTGACCGTGGAGTGGACGATGGGAAGGCCATAGGCGACGGCGGTCTTCGCGGTGCCGACGATGTTCTTCACCATCGCCGGGCGATCCATCGAGGCGATCGAGTTCACCTGAACCGGCTGATAGTCGATGACGATGAACGCTGCGTTCTGCGGCGTGAGCAGATGATCCTTGACCGGATCGCGGATGGCTTCGCTGGTCATGATGGTTTTCCTTCCTTCAAATGCTCGCAAGGGTGCCGTGCGCAGGCCACGCCTCCGCCGGTCGGGCAGGGCGAGCGCTCTGCCCCGATGTGATATTCTTGAGAAAGACTCCGGCCTGGTCAGTCAGGCCGGAGTCGTATCTTTGCTTGGCTTAGGCTTGGGCTATTGCGCCGAAACGACCCGCATTGAAGTCGTCGATCGCCTGACGGATCTCCGCCTCGCTGTTCATGACGAACGGACCGTGGCCGACGATCGGCTCATCGATCGGCTCGCCTGTGAGCACCAGCACGATGGCATCGCTGCTTGCATCGATGGTAGCGTTGCTGCCGTTGCGATCAAGCAGCACCATTTCCGCTTCGCCCGCGTCCTGCGTGCCGTTGACCGTGATCCGGCCGGAGACAACGACCAGCATGGTGGTGTGGCCCTCGGGAAGATCGAGGGTAACGGCCGCGTCGCGGTTCAGCCTCACGTCCCAAAGGTTGATCGGCGTGAACGTCCGCGCCGGACCCTTGCGGCCATCGAAGGCGCCGGCAATCAACCGCACCCGCCCTGCGTCACCGGGCAGATCGACCACAGGAATGTCGCCATCAGTGATGGTCTGATAGCCCGGCTGGCTCATCTTGTCCTTCGCGGGGAGATTCACCCAAAGCTGCATCATGCGAAACGGCCCGCCGCTGCGCATGAAGCCGCGCGAGTGAAACTCCTCGTGCAGGATTCCTCCGGCCGCCGTCATCCACTGGACGTCGCCGGGGCCGATCACGCCACCCTTGCCGGTGGAGTCCCGATGCTCGACTTCGCCGTCGTAGACAATCGTCACGGTCTCGAAGCCGCGATGCGGATGCTGTCCGACGCCGCGCGGCTTGGCTGCGGGATCGAAGTAGTGCGGCCCGGCCTGGTCGAGCAGCAGAAACGGGCTCGCGTGCTGGCCGAGCGTGTCATAGGAAAACAGCGAGCGGACCGGAAAGCCGTCGCCGACCCAGTGCATGTTGGGATTGCTGTAAACGCCAAGAACCTTCTTCATCTCGGATCTCCTTGGAGCATCGGGGCGATCCCCGATTGCTGATGAGAAGGTTGTATTCTTCGGACGATACCGCAGAAAGATTGTAAATCGGCACGCTGCGTCCTATAAATGGGACGATGCAGGATCTCAACGATCTCTACTATTTCGTCCAGGTGGTGGACCGTGGCGGCTTCGCCGCCGCCGGGCGCGCGCTGGGAATGCAGAAATCAAAACTGAGCCGCAGGATCGCGCTGCTGGAAGAGCGGCTCGGTGTTCGACTGATCCAGCGCTCCACGCGGCGTTTTTCGGTCACCGAGATCGGGCAGGAATATTACGAGCGCTGCGTCGCCGTTCTGGTCGAGGCGGAGGCTGCGCAGTCGGTGATCGAGCGGGTCCGCTCTGAACCGCAGGGCGTGATCCGCGTCGCTTGTCCAACCGCGCTGCTCAACTTTCAGTTCGGCGAACTGATCGCGCGTTTCATGATCGAGAATCCGCGCGTTGAAATCCATCTTGAGAGCACCAACCGGCGTGTGGATGTGATCGGCGAAGGATTCGATATGGTGATCCGGGTCCGCTTCCCGCCGCTCGAACATTCCGAGCTGGTGATGCGGCGGCTCGACGAAAGCACGCAGTGTCTGGTGGCCAGTCCTTCATTGATTGAAGGCCGAAAGCTCCCCGAAAGCCCTGCGGATCTTCACGACTGGCCGAGTCTCGATCTGGGGCCAGCGCATCGTGAGCATAGCTGGTCGCTCGAACAGTCCGACGGCAAGACGGCCATTGTTCCGCATGCGCCCCGGCTTGTGACCGACGACATGGCCGCGCTGCGCGAGGCCGCGATCAAGGGTGTGGGCATTGTGCAGCTGCCGACAATGATGATCTGGCAGGATATCCAGGCAGGGCGGCTGACTCATGTCCTGCCGCAATGGATTCCCAAGAGCGGGATCATTCACGCGGTCTTCCCGTCACGCCGCGGACTGCTTCCGTCCGTGCGCGCGCTGGTGGACTTCATGGTGGGCGAGTGTGGCGCGCGGCGCCGCGCGATCAGTGCGTGAAGAAGGGGAGGCGGCGGAAATGATTCCGCCGCCGCCGGTTACAGGACCTTCCGGATCCAGTTGTGCGTGTCGGCCGCGCGGCCGTACTGGATGTCGACCAGCTTTTTGCGCAGTCCCATCGCGACGGGACCAGCGGCGCCGCCGTTGATGAGAAAGTCGCCGCTCGCGGAACACACCTTGCCGATCGGCGAGATGACGGCCGCGGTGCCGCAAGCGAAGGCTTCCTTGAGCTTTCCACTGGCCGCGTCGGCGCGCCACTGGTCGATGGTGTAGAGTTCTTCGCGCACGCGCGTGCCGGTTTCCTTGGCGAGCGCGATGATCGAATCCCGGGTGATGCCCGGCAGGATCGTGCCGAGCGGTGGTGTCAGCAGCGAGCCGTCGTCGAACGCAAAGAACACGTTCATGCCGCCGAGTTCCTCGATGTAGCGGCGCTCGATCGCATCGAGAAAAACCACCTGATCGCAACCGTGATCGATCGCCTCGGCCTGCGCGCGCAGGCTTGCGGCGTAGTTTCCGCCGCATTTGACGGCGCCGGTGCCGCCGATCGCAGCGCGTGTGTAGTTCTCCGACACCCAGATCGACACGGGCGCAGGTCCGCCCTTGAAGTAGGATCCGACCGGCGATGCGATGACGGCGAAGATGTATTCCGAGGACGGCTTCACGCCGAGGAAGACCTCGTTCGCGATCATGAAGGGCCGCAGATAGAGACTGCCCTCGCCACCGGGGATCCAGTCGCGGTCGATGCGCACGAGTTGCTCAACCGCTTCGATGAACACAGGCTCGGGCAGCGGCGCCATGGCCATCCGCTCAGCCGAATTCCGGAAGCGCCGGGCATTGGCGTCGGGACGGAAAAGGTTGACGCCGCCGTCGTCGCGCTTGTAGGCCTTGAGGCCTTCGAAAATCTCCTGAGCGTAATGGAGGACGGCCGTGGCCGGATCGAGCGCGAAATTCGCCCGGGATTCGACGCGCGCGCCATGCCAGCCCTTCGCCTGGCTGTAGCGAACCACAGCCATGTGATCTGTGAAAATCCGCCCGAAGCCAGGGTCAACGAGCTTTGCCGCGCGCTCCTTCTCGGGCGTCGGATTGGTCGCGGGCTGCTTTTCGAATTCCAGCAACATCGCGCCATCGATTTTATCGAACGAAACTCCCATCGCTTTCCTCCAGATCCGCCGGTCCTGTTTCAGGAGCCGGCAGGCGCTCGTTCGTTTGTCGAGAGCGGTTAAGTCCAGTATGTTTCGTGGAATGTCGACCGACAATCGCACGGCGAAAAATTCGCTTCTTTTCCGGCCGAAGTTTTCAGGAACTCCGAGAGCCCGGCCACGGCGAAATATCCGAATATTTCGTGAAGCTTGGTCTTTTTGTAATATTGAACCCAAGATATGTCAATATGCCTGACGTAAATTTCAAAACGCAGGGTGCAGGGCAGCCTTCCGCCAAGGAGGGAAGTGTCGGCGCATCGTCGCGCGGCGATCAGCGCTGGGACATCATCGAGCTGCTGTTTTTCGCCTATCGGGACTTTGTCGGCGATGCCGACCACGTGCTGGAGGAATTCGGCTTCGGCCGTGCCCATCACCGGGTGGTGCACTTCGTGACGCGCTATCCCGGCCTCAAGGTCGCTGACCTGCTGGACGTGCTGCGGATCACCAAGCAGTCGCTGGGGCGTGTCCTGAAACAGCTGCTCGACGAGGGCTATATCGTTCAGAAGGCCGGCGATAACGACCGACGTCAGCGTCTTCTTTTCGCCACCCCGAAAGGCGAGGCCCTTGTGGCGAAACTGGCCGGATTGCAGACCACGCGCATCAACCGCGCGCTTGAGGCGATCGGCCCGGAGGGGGCCGACGCCACGCGCCAGTTTCTGCTCGGCATGATCGACGATACCGATCCCGACAAGGTGCTGGAGGGAATCCTCCGAAGCGGCCGCACGACGGCGAAGGATGCAAGGTGATCGACATCGCAACACCGGAGCGAATCCGCCAGCAGCTGGCCGACGATGCGCCGCATCTGCTGCTGGTCGATGACGACCGCCGTATCCGCGATCTGCTGTCGCGGTTCCTCGGCAACGAGGGCTATCGCGTTACCACGGCCAAGAGCGCTGCCGATGCGCGCGCTAAGCTGACCGGCCTGCATTTCGATCTGTTGATTCTCGACGTGATGATGCCCGGCGAAACCGGCTTCGATCTCGCGCGCTCGATCCGCGTATCTTCCGCGGTGCCGATCATCATGCTCACCGCGCGGCATGAAGCCGAAAGCCGGATCGAGGGATTGCAGATCGGCGCCGACGATTACGTGGCCAAGCCGTTCGAGCCGCGCGAACTGGTGTTGCGCATTGCGAATATCCTGAAACGCGCCGCGCCGGTGATCGCGCCGCCGGTAGAGTCGGTCGCGTTCGGGCCCTATGTTTATCATCTCGAGCGCGGCGAACTGCGCGACGGCGACAAGATCATCCATCTCACCGACCGCGAACGTGACATGCTGCGCATTCTTAGCGCGACGCCAGGCGAAACCGTGCCACGCGGCGCGCTGACCGGCGGCGACGGAAGCGCCAACGAGCGCGCGGTGGACGTGCAGATCAACCGGCTGCGGCGCAAGATCGAGCGCGATCCCGCCAATCCGCTGTTCCTGCAGGCCGTGCGCGGCATCGGCTACCGCCTCGTGGCGTCGCCGTAAGCATGGCGGACGCTTCATTATGAGCACGCTCGACACCGGCCTCACATTTATCCGCACAGCGTCGCGGCGCGTGTCGGACGCCAGCGGATGGCTGGGCCGCTGGTTCAAGGAGCTGATGCCGAAGGGGCTCTATGCCCGGGCGCTGCTGATCATCATCGTGCCGATGGTGATCCTGCAGTCGGTGGTCGCCTTCGTGTTCATGGAGCGGCACTGGAACACGGTGACGCGGCGTCTGTCCGCCGCCGTGGTGCAGGACATCTCCGCGCTGATCGACGTCTACAGATCATTCCCGCAGGACAAGGACCGCACGCAGATCAAGCGGATCGCGCAGCAACGTCTCGGATTGGTGGTGGATTTCTTGCCCGTCAACGACATGCCGGCGCCGGGGCCGAAGCCGTTCTTCTCGCTGCTCGACCAGACATTGTCGGTGCAGCTCAGCCGCCAGATCGCGCGCCCGTTCTGGATCGACACCGTGGGCCGCTCGTCGCTGGTGGAAATCCGCATCAAGCTCGACGACACGGTGATGCGCGTCTTCGCGCAGCGCAGCGCGGCCTATGCGTCGAATTCGGAAATCTTCATCTTCTGGATGCTGGGCACGTCATCGATCCTGCTGATCGTCGCGGTGCTGTTCCTGCGCAACCAGATCAAGCCGATCCTGCGGCTTGCGGACGCCGCGGAAAGTTTCGGCAAGGGCCGCGAGGTGCCGGATTTCCGGCCGCGCGGCGCGCGCGAGGTTCGCCGCGCAGCACTCGCCTTCATGGAAATGAAATCCCGCGTCGAACGCAGCATCGAGCAGCGCACCGCGATGCTGGCCGGCGTCAGCCACGATCTGCGCACCATCCTGACGCGCTTCAAGCTGGAGATGGCGCTGATCGGCGACAGCCCGGAAGTCGAGGGCATGCGCAAGGACGTCGACGAGATGAGCGGCATGCTGGAGGCGTATCTGTCCTTCGCGCGCGGCGACAGCGGCGAACACGCGCAGCCGACCGACATGGAGAAGGCGCTGGAAGAATTGCGCAGCGACGCCGAGCGCCACGGCCATGCCGCGACAGTGGTGTTTCATGGCCTGCCGGTGGTGATCGTGAAGCCTGCGGCGTTCAAGCGCTGCCTCGCCAACCTTGTCTCGAACGCGGCGCGTCATGCCGATGCAATTGCAATCACCGGCCACCGCGATCATCGCTATCTGACGGTGACGATCGATGACGACGGCCCCGGCATTCCGCTCGACATGCGCGAGGAAGTGTTCAAGCCATTCCTGCGGCTCGACGATGCGCGCAATCAGGACGAGGGCGGCACGGGTCTCGGTCTGGCGATTGCCCGCGACATCGCGCGCTCGCACGGCGGCGACATCACGCTCGGCGACAGCCCGCTGGGTGGATTGCGGGCGACGGTGCGGGTGCCAGTCTGATTACTTCGCCAGTTCCTTCGATCGCTTGGTCGCTGCGACGATCGCGCGGGTCAGCAGCGGCTGAAAGCCGCCCGGTCCCATCAACACCTCAAGCGCCGCCGCCGTGGTGCCACCGGGTGAGGTGACATTCTTGCGCAGTGTCGCGCTGTCTTGGTCCGAGCGATGCAGTAGCTCGCCCGATCCTGCGACGGTTTCGCGCGCAAGCTTTGTCGCCAATGCTTCCGGCAATCCGGCCGCCACGCCGGCGCGGGCGAGTTCTTCGGCGAGCAGGAACACATAGGCCGGGCCTGAGCCGGACACAGCGGTGACGGCATCCATCAGCGCTTCGTCCTCGACCCATTCGACGCTGCCGGTGGCGCGCAGCAGCGCATCGGCAACGGCGCGCTGGTTTGATGCAACGCCGTTCGCCGGCACCGCCACCGTGATGCCGCGTCCGATGGCGGCGGGGGTGTTGGGCATGGCGCGGATGACCTTGCCGCCGCAGACTTCGGTGAGGGCTGCGATGGTGGTTCCGGCCATGATCGAAACCACAAGCGTGGACGCGCCGACCAGCGGCCGCAGTTGCGGTCCGGCGTCGCGAAACATCTGCGGCTTCACCGCCAGCACCAGCACATCGGCGGTGCCGATGCTCTTTGTTTCCGGATTGAGCCGCACGCCGCGCGCGATGAAGTCGCGCGTCTCGTCGGAGGGATATGGCTCGATGATCGTCACGCGCGGGGCATCGAGGCCTTGCGCGAGCCAGCCGGACAGCATCGCGCCGCCCATCTTGCCAGCGCCTGCGAGCACGAGGGAGCCTTGGAAATTCTTCAGCGCGTTGGGGGATTGAGACGAAGTCATTGGAAACACCAGCGTCGTCCCGGCGAAGGCCGGGACCCATAACCACCGACTTTCCATTGAATCGGGGATTTTGCAACATGCGGCGGCCTATTGCCGGGGGAGTATGAGTCCCCGCTTTCGCGGGGACGACATCTCACAAGTTGCGCGTGCCTAGGAGGCTTACGCCTCGCCGGCGGTATCGAACATCGCGGCGGTCATGGCCTCCGCGGCGGTCTTGCCGGCCCAGACCACGAACTGCAGCGCGGGATAGTAACGCTCGCAGGCATGCAGCGCGCCGTCCAGCATCAGTTCGCACTGCGCGGGCGACGCGGTCATGCCGCCGGGCAGGATCAGCGCCTGCCGGTACATGATCGACCCGGTCGTCAGCCAGACGTCGAAATGACCGATCCACAGTTGCTCGTTGATCGCAGCGATCAGGCGCTGCACTTCGCTGCGCCGCGCCTCCGGGATTTTTATGTCGAAGGCGCAGGCCAGATGCAGCGCGTCGATGTCGCCCATCCAGGTGAACGACAGCTGATAGTCGGTCCACTGTCCCTGCGTCAGGATCGTGATCTCGTCCTGACCGGAGCGTTCGAACGACCAGTCATTCGTTGATGCGATTTCCTCGACCACCGACAGCGGGCTGTTCCGCGAATCCGTGATGATGTCCAGATGGGACATGCTGCCTTCACCCTGAGTTGACGTGGGATGTGAAACGCTGAACGAAACGCAAAGAACGAGCGAGGACTGTCGCTGCAAGTTCTCCGTTTACGATCATGACGGTCCAAGTTTCGGATCGTGCGCCGCAACGGCAACCTTGTGTCAAGATTGATCGGTGATTTGCGGAATCTGCGCAACGCCGTGCCGAATCCCGTCCACAGGCAAAGGGTTAATTTCGCCAGTCTTCAACAGGAAGCGGCGAGAGCGACGATGGATTCCGGTTTTGCGTCGAGCCGTGAGTCAATTCGTGAGTCCGCGCATGAGCTTAGGCGAGATCGCTTCACGTTTCGGCGCTCATACGCATGAGAACAAAACGGAATCGGACTCGCCGGGCGCGAGTCGCGCGCGCTCATTGCGCGCACAGGTCGAAGAAAAAATATTTTAAAGATATGAGCCGTTCAGTCGAACAGGCTCGACACCGACTCTTCGGAAGCGGTGCGGCCGATGGCTTCGGCGATCAGGGAAGCGAC
Source organism: Afipia massiliensis (assembly GCF_014203115.1). GTDB lineage: Bacteria > Pseudomonadota > Alphaproteobacteria > Rhizobiales > Xanthobacteraceae > Afipia > Afipia massiliensis. The sequence goes on from NZ_JACHIJ010000007.1 coordinate 155,153, forward strand.
CGAGAGCACGCGGATGTTCGGAGCCTTGCGCATCGCGTCAGTCGGCTGGATCGAGTCGGTGATGACCAGTTCCTTGAGCCGCGATGAGGTGATGCGCGCAACCGCGCCGCCCGACAGAACGCCATGGGTGAGATAGGCCGAGACTTCCTTGGCGCCGTATTTGAGCAGCGCGTCGGCGGCATTCACCAGCGTGCCGCCGGAATCCACGATGTCGTCGATCAGGATGCAGTCGTAGCCGGCGACATCGCCGATCACGTTCATGACTTCGGATTCGCCGGCGCGTTCGCGGCGCTTGTCGACGATTGCCAGCGGCGCGTTGATCCGCTTGGCGAGGCCGCGTGCGCGGGCCACGCCGCCGACGTCCGGTGACACCACCATCACCTTGGCAAGGTCGAACTTGTCCTTGATGTCGCGCACCATCAGCGGCGAGGCATAAAGGTTGTCGGTCGGGATATCGAAGAAGCCCTGGATCTGGCCGGCATGCAGGTCGAGCGTCATGACGCGGTCCGCACCTGCATGGGTGATCATGTTAGCGACCAGCTTGGCCGAAATCGGGGTGCGGCCGCCGGCTTTGCGGTCCTGCCGTGCGTAGCCGAAATAGGGGATCACGGCGGTGATGCGGCGCGCGGAGGCGCGGCGCAGCGCATCGGTGATGATCAGCAATTCCATCAGATGGTCGTTGGTCGGAAACGACGTCGACTGGATAATGAAAACGTCGGAGCCGCGGACGTTTTCCTGAATCTCGACGAAGATTTCCATGTCGGCGAAACGGCGCACGCTCGCCTTGGTCAGCGGCACGCCGAGGACAGAGGAAATCTCGGCGGCCAATTCGGGGTTCGAATTGCCGGCCACCAGCTTGATGGAGCCATTCTTCGCTGAAATCGCAGCCTCTCCTCGTGATGTGGGGGAAACGCTCTTCAACATATCAACTGCTGCCTATGGAACCTGGATCGTGCTCTTCGCGCGCGCGTGCGTGATAACAAGGACCGAACGAGGCTGGCAATACAAAGCCAAGGATTAGGGCGCGTTTTCCTGCAAAAACCCGTGCCGCGCAGGGCTGGCATCCCTAATGGGCGTTGAAGGCGAGGGTTTGCATTTGTCCGGGGGCCGATTCAGGCCGATTCTCGTCGATCTGCGCGATGGCGGGGCCGGATCGCGGCGCAGCCGGTGGGGCGGTTTCCGGGGCCGGACCGCTTCCGCTGATCAGACCGTTCAGGCCGTTCAGGCCGGCCAGCGCAATCCGGCGCATCAATTGCTCGTCCGCGGTGGCCCAGGCGTCACGGCCGCCCTTGCCGCCGGGTTCCTCGCCGCTGAGGCGGATGGCGCGTTCCTGATCCCGGTCATAGACGTCCCAGACCCAGGCGATGGTGGTCTTGCCGCGCCGGACCTGCGCCGACAGGTAGCTGCGGACCCGGTAGGAGGCCTGCGCTTCGCGGGAGACGATGGTGAAACTGCGGGCGGCGGATTCCGTCTCCAGTGCGCGCACCAGCCGGTCGAACACCTGCGGCGGCGGGCCGTCGACGGATTCGAAGGCGACGGTCGGCCCAAAACTCGCGGTGGTCGCTACCGGGCCGGAGCCATTGGTGGTGCAGGCCGCCGTCAGGCTCAGCACAACGAGCAACAGGGGCATCCGCGCAAACCGCAGCGCCGTCGAAGTGATTGTTCGCCCTTTGAAATTCATGTCCGCCCCGAAGTCCGTCGCCGGCGGGCGTTGTGCCCTGCACGGCGGGGTTCGGTCCAGCGATATCGTTAATGAGCGTTAACGTCTAGGGCAGGCCGTGGGCAGGGTTTGCAATCCCCGACCACGGCCGCCGGCATTTGAGCCAAATCCGGGCGAAGACCGGAGCCTCAGCCCAGATGATGCTTCATGGCGTCGATGATCCAGGTCCACTCCCGGTTGGGACTGGTCTGAGGCGACTGGCCTTTCATGATCGCGACCAATTCCCAGTAGCGTACGGCGCGGGCATCATGCGCGGCGTATCTGGTTCGCAGCCACGCCTTGTAGGCGTCATCCGGCGCGCGGCCCATCACGCGCGCGGAGGTTTCCAGCCATTCCTGCGCAAGCTCATGGGCTCTCTCCGATTCCGGTCCAAACCCTTGCGCGATGGCGTCCTTGGCTTTCGCGATGAAGGGGTCGGCGGCTGCCTGCCAGGCGGCAAGATCGAAATTGGCGCCGTCCCAGACTTCCTTGGCGTTGGCGCGCATGGTGGCGACGAATTCCGGATCATCGAGAATCGCGGAGAGTTCGATCCACGCATCGCATTGCTCAGGTGTCGGATCGTCCGGCAGTTCCGGCGTGCTGGCCTCGATCATCTGCCGCATCCATTCGGGATCGATGCGGACGTCCTTGGACACCTGGCTGTAGAAGCGTTCGATCACGTTGCGGCGTTCGGTACGGGACAGATTGGTCATGGTCCAGAATCTCCTCAGGTCTGCTTCGGTAAGTTCGGGGGAACGGAGCGCGGCGCGCAGCGCGGATGCCACGCGGCGTTGCGAGGCGATCTCCGCCTCGAGTGCGCGCAGCCGCAGCTTCAGCGCGTCGGTCAGTGACAGTTCGTGCGACAGCACTTCGCGGATGGCGTCGAGACCGACGCCGGCGTCGCGCAGGCAGCGAATGAGATCGAGACGGACAAGCTCTTCGTCAGTGAAGACGCGATAGCCGCTTTCGGTCCGTCCCGCGGGCGGCAGCAATCCCTTGTCGGAATAGAACCGCAGTCGCCGGACCGAAACGCCGCTCAGGCGGGCTGCTTCTCCAATGGTGTAGGTTCGATGGGTCATGGAAGCGTTGTGAGGCTTCCACCGGGTGGAGAGTCAAGGCCGTTCGCTGGAGATTCTAGCCGTCCAGCACGATGGCGTGGATGTTGCGGCCGTAATCCGGTTCCTTGCGATGGGTCGTGCGGCGGTAACTGAAGAACCGCTCGTCCGCATAGGTGTCGACGCCGACGTCGTCGATCATCAGGATGCCCGCGCGCTCCAGCCGAAAGCGGATATAGCCCGCGAGATCGAACATCGCATGATCCGCGCGCGTGGACGGCACGAAGAAGCGCGCATTGCCCGCATCGCCTTCCGAGAACCGCGCGACGAATTCCGCGCCGACCTCGTAGCTCTGCTGGCGGATCAGCGGACCGATCGCGGCGATGATGCCGCTGCGCGATGCGCCGAGGCCTTCCATCGCGGCAATCGTGTTCTCGAGCACGCCGCCGATCGCGCCCTTCCAGCCGGAATGCGCCGCGCCGATCACGCGCGCTTGCGGATCGATGAACAGGATAGGTCCGCAATCCGCCGCGGTGACGCCGAGTGCGAGCCCGGGCACGTTGGTGACGATGGCATCGGCGCGAGGGCGCGTCTCCGTATTCCACGGTGCGGTGGCGACCGCGACATCGGGCGAGTGAATCTGGAACACGGTGAGGAACTGCGCAGGCGCGACGCCGAGATGCTCCGCCATACGCCTACGGTTCTCGGTGACATGCGCCGGATCGTCATTTGAGCCGATGCCGCCGTTGAGGCTCTGATAGATGCCGTTCGAGACCCCGCCCTCGCGGGAAAAGAATGCGTGGCGCAGGCCGGGCACAGCCGAGAGAAGCGACGACGAGAACGTCATGATTTGCCGTCCTGATCGGACAGCGCCGCCAGCGTGTCGATCTCGGGATGCGAGATGCCGAGCACCTTGAACAGCGACCCCATGCCTTCGGGACTCGGGCCGGTGAGGCGCGCCAGTCCGGCGGCCGTGAGTTTCTGGCTGTCTTCGGTGGCGTTCTTCATCAGCGCCTGCGCGCGGGTCTCGATGCCGAGGTTTTTGAGGAACACGCCTTGCTCCACCGGACCATGGGCGCGCGCGCCGATATCCTCGGCGGCGCGGGCGAGCGCCTGAAAATCCACATGCGCGGTGAGATCGGCGAGGCCCGCATTGCGCAGCGGGTTGGTGTAGTTGTGCCGCGCCACCGCCTGGAAGGTGTCGCCGGCGTCGCTGCGCAGATGGCCGTAGTCGATGATCAGCGCCGCGCCGCCCTGATCGCGGACCCGGCGCGCCAGCGTGATGATCTCGTTGTCCGGGCGCCATTCGAAAATCGCGCCGATCGGTGCGGCGCGCGCCAGCGGCGGCAGCAGCACCTCGAAACGCGGCATCGGATTCTCGGCCGTGCCGTAAGCGAGAATGCCGTCATCGATGCCGATGGTGCGCTCGTGCCATCCGGTTTCCTTCCTCACCGCCTGATGGATCGGCAGCGCATCGAAGAATTCGTTGGCGAGAATGATCGCGGGGCCCTCGGGAATGTCCTCGATCCGGTCGTACCATTCCACATAGGCCGCGTCGGCGAGCTTGTCCCGCTGCTTGTCGCGCAGCGTCGGGCTCGCCTCGACCAGATGCACGCTGATGGCATCGTGGAAGGCGGGCAAAATCCGCACCGCGCGCAGCGCGTCGGCCATCATGGTGCCGCGGCCCGGTCCGAGCTCGATGAACTTGACTTCCTCCGGCATGCCCATCGCATTCCAGACCGACGCCGCCCACAGGCCGATCAGTTCGCCGAACATCTGGCTGACTTCCGGCGCCGTGATGAAATCGCCGTCGCGGCCGAGCGGATCGCGCTTGAGATAGTAGCCGTATTGCGGATGCGTCAGGCAGATCTGCATGTACCGCGACACCGGCATCGGCCCGCTTGCGGCGATCTGCTTCCGGATCAGGGTTTCAAGCGGGGAATAATCGGACACGGCAATCTTTCAGAACAATCGGGAATCGCGAGTTCAAATATTATCTTACGCTATTACGCCTTGCTTGGCTTTGCATCCGCCGTTCGCGGTCCCCGCCGCCATGCGGCCGCGATGAAGGCGAGGCCGGCAATGATCATCGGAACCGACAGGATCATCCCCATCGTCAATCCGCCCCAGAGAAATCCCAGTTGCGGGTCGGGCTCGCGGAAAAACTCGCTGATGATGCGCGCCACGCCATAGAGCGCGGCAAACGCGCCGATGATCAGGCCGGGACGCTTCAGCGCGCCGCCGCGGATCATCAACGCCAGGACGATAAAGAGCACCACGCCTTCGAGACCGGCCTCATAAAGCTGGCTCGGGTGGCGCGGCAGCGGCCCGCCGTTGGGGAATACCATCCGCCACGGCACGCTCGCGTCCGCGGTGCGGCCCCACAACTCGCTGTTGATGAAATTCGCCAGGCGGCCCAGCAGCAGGCCGATCGGGCCGACCGCGCAGGTGACATCGCCGAGCGATAGCACCGGGATCTTGCGCTTCCAGCCGAACAGCAGCACCGCGATGACGCAGCCCATGAACCCGCCGTGGAACGACATCCCGCCGGTCCATAGCTTGAAGATCTCGGTGGGATGCTGCGCGAAGAAACCGAAATTGTAGAACAGCACATAGCCGGCGCGGCCGCCGAGGATGATGCCGAGCGTCACCCACAGGATGAAGTCGTCGAAATCGACCACCGTGAACGGCGCCTTGCCGCCCCACAACCGCTCGCTGCGGATGATCTTACGGGCATAGAGCCAGCCCAGCACGATGCCGCCGATATAGGCCAGCGCGTACCAGCGGATCGCGATCGGCCCGATGGCGATGGCTACGGGATCGAAAACGGGGAACGCGATGGTCAGCATCATGAGTGGGGCTGTTTCCGGCGGGTGCGCATTTCTGTTCGAAGCCTTGTCGAAAGCCTTGGCGCTTCGTGCGCAAAATTGGCACCGGTTTGCGACAGGAATATGCGTTTACGATCCGGATGTTTACATCTTGCGTCCCGGCAACGCCATCACCATTGTCTGGGCAAGCCAGCTAGTGGTCTGTTTCTAACATTCGCACCCCGTTTCAGCGGGCATCCTTGCGAATGTTAGAAACAAAGGACCACTAGGAAATATAGGTCGCTAGTGGAGTTTTGGATTTGACATTCGCTTCGCTGGCGTGTGGTTAGTTGGATAGCGAATGTCAAATCCACTCCACTAGACACGGTAATCGGCCCCTCGGAGTTACATGATGACCCAGACCAGCAACCGTTTTTTTGACGAGATCGCGCGCCTGATGAATGACGCCGCGGGCGCCGCTTCGGGCGTGAAGCGCGAGGTGGAAACCGTCGTGCGCAGCCAGGCCGAGCGCATCCTGAGCGACCTCGATCTCGTCAAGCGCGAGGAATTCGAGGCGGTGAAGGATATGGCCCGTCTGGCGCGCGAGGAGAACGAGGCGTTGAAGACGCGCATCGCCGCGTTGGAGAAAAAGCTCGGTCCCATCGCGGAGACGTGAGTTTCTTCCGTCTACCGAGAGAGTGACGAAAGCAAGTGATCCGCGATCCATCACCGGGTCGTCCCCGCGAAGGCGGGGACCCATATTCCCTAAGTGTGATGTGCAGCGAACAAGTTTCCAGCTTTCGCAAAAACGAGAGTGCGGTGGTTATGGGTCCCCGCCTTCGCGGGGACGACCGTTAGGCCCTTCGTGCCGTGCTCCGCGCAATTGCAGGAGCGCAACAGTCTGCTCCCGCGCAAAGCTGACTATTTGAATCGAAAAGATTCGAGTTCGCGCCAGAGGCGTTGACCAGTGTGCGCCAGAATCACGACTTTGATTGCGTGGGAGTAGCTTGACGAGCGCTGTCGTTGCGAGGTGAGCCGTGGCTCCATTTAACCGCACAAGTATCTCCGAAGTTGAGCACGTCATAAGAGCGCCCGCATCACGGTGGGACAAGAAGATTGCCGCCGATCTGGTTTCGGAAATGGAGGCCTTCTTCGGCAAGGTGGATACAATTCCGCAGATGAAGCAGGCCCTGGCCATCGCAGGCTACCAGGGGCTTCAGCGGCAGATTGAAAAGGCTGTCGAAGGAAAAGCGCATCTGGATGCGGTTCGGGCGATGGCGCATGCGATGCGCAGCTTTGCTCTCGGCAGTCCCGGATTGGCAGTCGCGTCATTTCGCGATCCGGATGTCGATAACTCCGAGTCCCAGAAAGCGGCAGGGCAACTGGCTCAGGTCGTGCTGCATGTTTTTGGCGACGCAGGCATCAACGGCGCAGTGGCGAGGCATGCGATCCGTATCCTCAAGAGCCTTGTCCGCGGATTCGTGCTCAATGAAATGTCGGCCCCGGTGGCTCGCCCGATGGAATATCAAAAGAGCTATGTCTTCGCTGTCGAGATGTTTGTTCGCGGCTTGACTGAGCTCCGGGATGCTTCAAGCACAAAAGAAGCCTGAGCGCATCGGATGATGCGCCGCAATTGCAGATTTTCGAATTGGATCAATCCAGCTTGATGCCCGCGGTTTTGATGACCTTCTCCCATTTCGCAGTTTCCGACGCGACATAGGCCGCCATCTCCTGCGGCGTGCTTTGCAGCGGGTCGATGCCTGCGTCGATCAGCTTCTGCTTGTTCGCGGGATCGTTGACCGCCTTGAGATAAGCCTCGCGCAGCTTTGCGATGATCTCGGGCGAGACTTTCGCCGGCGCGGAAAATCCCTGCCATGCCCATGCCTCGAAGCCCGGCACCGTGGCGGCGACAGCGGGCACGCCGGGCAGCCCGTAGAATTCACCGGGCGAGCACACCGCAATGGCCTTGATCGATTTCAGATTGAGCTGTGACCGCGCGGTGGCAAAGTCGACGAACATCATTCCGATCTGTCCGCCGGCGAGATCCTGCAGCGCAGGTCCCGCGCCTTTGTAAGGCACGTGGTTGAGCTTGATGCCGGATGACTGCGCGAACAGTTCAGCCGCCAGATGGAACGGCGAACCGACGCCGGCGCTGGCATAGTCGATGGAGCCGGGCGCTTTCTTCGCCGCGTCGATCAGCGCCTGCACCGAGCCGACATTGAGCTTGTCGGTGTTCACCAGCAGCACGATGGCGAAGCGTCCGGTCAGCGAGATTGGCGCGAAGTCCTTTTGCGGATCATAAGGCAGCTTTTGATACAGGCTTCTGTTGGACGCGTAGGTCGAGGTGTCGCCGAGCAGGAAGGTGTAGCCGTCGGGCTCGGCCTTGGCCGCGGCTTCGGCGCCGATCTGCGTTCCGGCGCCGGGGCGGTTCTCCACCACGATCTGTTGGCCGAGCGTTGCGCTCATCGAGGTCGCCACCAGCCGTGCAAAGAAATCGGTGCCGCCGCCCGCTGCATAGGGAACGATGAGACGCACCGGTCGCGCCGGATAGCCGGCCTGCGCCAAGGCGGGCGCTGTCAGACCTGCGGGTGCAGCCAAACCTGTGCCGAGCGCGGCGGCGGCTGTCATGAACGAACGGCGGGTGAGTGGCGTATCGATCGGCATGGACGTTCTCCCTGCGCGGCCGATACGTGCCGGCCGGCACTTTAATTAGTTGCAGATGCATCTAATCGCGTCCCGCGGCCGAAATCAACAGGTGGCGCGGAGCCTACGTCCCGAGCGCCACCGGGCGAAAAGCCTGGCGCAGCGCGCCGTCGAGCTTGTCGCCCATCAATTCCATGATGCCGAAGGCCTGTTCCGGCGTCATCGCCGCTGTGCTGGCGTCTGGCTCGAGCAGGCTGGCGTAAGTGTCCACCAGCGTCATGATGCGGACGATGTCGCTGATCTGTTGTGCCTGAAGGCCATCGGGATAGCCGGTGCCGTCGAGCATCTCGTGATGATGCAGCACGACGTCGAGCACCTCGCCGGGAAAGCCGCGTTGCTCTTTCAGCGCGTTGTATCCGAGCCGGGTGTGCTGGGCGAGGATAGTGCTTTCGTCGTCCGTCAGTTCGCTGCGCTTGTCGAGGATCGGCAGCGGCACGAATGCCTTGCCGACATCGTGAAGCAAAGCGGCGCGCGTCAGGCGGCGCTGGTCGTCCTCGCGCATGCCGAGATGGTGGGCGAAGGCGACCGCATAGCCGGTGACGTGAAGGGTGTGGCGATAGCTCTTGTTGTGGTGCTTGTTCACCGCGATCAGCCATTGCCGCAGCGAGCAGCGCTTCAGGGCGCGCAGAATCTGCGTCTCCGCCTGCATCACGTCGTCGAGCGAGAACGGCATTCCGGCGGGGAGCCGGCGGAAGATCTTCGACATCACGACCAGCGCTGCGGTAACACCGTTGCTCAGGATACGTGCGTCGGTGGCGTGCTCGTCTTCCGGTGTTTCCGGAAACACCTGGCGAATCCGCTGCAGGATGCTTTCGGGATGGAACGGCCGCTGGATCGTGTCGGTTGCGCCAAGCGCCCAGGCCTGCGCCGATCCATGATGGAGGGCGTCGGCCAGCACGAACAGCCGGGGCAGCGGCAGATAGGCCTTGCCGGTCAGCTTGCTGCGGACGCGCTGCACCGCCGTGGCCGAGGTGAGATCGATGTCGATGACGACGCCGGCAAAATCGCTGGCGGGCTGGTCGGGCAGATCGAAAATCGAAATCGCCTCGACGCTGCCAGCGTTTCTCAGGATGCGCGCAAGCTCCTCGCTCTGGTCTTCGCAATCCGATGCGAGCAGCAGACGCCGCGTGGATTGCGGTATATCTGCCAAAGCCGGGAGTTTTGCCAAAGCGGCCATGTCCGTCCTCTGCGGGGCGTTCGGTGGTTATCTACCCCCGTAGATGTAACGAAAAACCGGTTCCCGACCCTTAACAGGTATCCTTAACGGTGAGTGGCGGCGCCGCTCACGCAACCGTGGCTTCCGCTCGTCGTACCTTTATGAAAGTTGAATCAAATCCGGAGTCCGTCCGGATGGTAACGATTGAGTAAAGCGCGCAGCTTCATGCCGAAGATCCTGTCGATTCAGTACCTGCGCGCCGCCGCCGCTCTGATGGTGGTGTATTTCCATGCCGATGGCATGGCGCAGGAATATTTCAGTTTCCGCGGACTGTCGTTCGGTGCGGCCGGTGTCGATATCTTCTTTGTGATCAGTGGTTTCATCATGTGGATCACGACCGCGTCGGATCGGATCACGCCGGCGTCGTTCGCCGTGAACCGGATCATCCGCATCGTTCCGCTGTATTGGGTGATGACGCTGCTGCTCTATGGCGGCTGGCTGATCTTCCGCGATCCGGCGACGCTGCCGTCGCTGTGGAATCTGTTGCGGTCGCTGCTGTTCATCCCGTTCGTCTCGCCACGCACCGGCGAAATCCAGCCGCTGCTGATCGCCGGATGGACGCTGAATTTCGAGATGTTCTTTTACGCGGTGTTCGCCTGCGGACTTCTGATTGCGCGGCGTCATCGCGCATTGTTCGTCTGCACGATCCTCGGCGCGCTGGTGGCGTCGCCGCTGGTGATAACTCCGTCCGGTCCGGTGGCGCTGACCTATACCAGCCCGCTGCTAATCGAGTTCATGGTCGGCTGTCTGCTCGGCATCATGTATGAGCGCAGGGCGCTGCCCCGTCCGGCTGTTGCGATGTTCCTGCTCGTCATCGGGTGTGGTCTGCTGCTGACATCCGGGATGCTGTCGGCGGCGAACATCACCGCCGTGCGTTTCTGGCACTGGGGTCTGCCAGCATTCCTGATCGTGACCGCCGCGCTCGCTCTTGAATCGAAGCTGAAGCAATGGCGCCTGCCGATGCTGCTCGGCGATGCATCATATTCGATCTATCTCGCCCACGGCGTCGCGCTCTCTGCGGTGAAGAGCGCGGTTCTGTTGTCGGGAACGGGGGCATTACCCCATGTGTCAAGCGGGTTTATTCTCGCCGGAGGCGCCGCGAGCGTCGTGGCGGGTGTGGCAGTGTATTTTCTGATCGAAAGACCGCTCGTTGCGGCTTGCAAGTCATCGCTCGGGAAACGGCGCCGCCAGTTGGCCCAGCCCGCGTAAGGCGTGGCCTGGGCTGGACGGGCTCCGGAAGCCCGGCTGTGACCGCAGCGCCGGGCTGATCGGCCGTTGGGAGGGGTTTTTGGGGCTTTTGAGACCCAAAATCGGCTACAAAACCCCCTCATTTCCTTGTCTTTCCGGCGCTTTGAGGCTAAGAACCCGCCACGTCCGCGGCCCCCGCACCCCTGGAGGCTTGTCGCGGCGTGAAACCGGGCCGCTTTGCGGCCCTTCACTTTTCAAGACTCAAGGAACTGAACAATGGCGACCGTCAAGGAATTGAAGGCGACCGCTCGTCCGAAGGCCGGCAAGGGGGCCGCTCGGGCTGAACGTCGCGCTGGCCGTATCCCGGCAGTGATCTATGGCAACAACCAGCCCCCGCTCACGATCTCGCTCGACGACGCTGAACTGCGTCTGCGCATCAATGCCGGACGTTTTCTCACCACCGTCCACGACATCGAACTGGACGGCAAGAAGCACCGCGTGATTCCGCGCGACTTCGCCCTCGATCCGGTGCGCGACTTCCCGCTGCATGTGGATTTCCTCCGCCTTGGCGAAGGCGCCAAGATCCGCGTCAGCGTTCCGCTGCACGTCCTGAATGCGGAAACCGCGCCGGGCGTGAAGCGCGGCGGCACGGTCAACATCGTGACCCACACCATCGAACTCGAAGTGCCTGCTGACAACATCCCGCAGTACCTCGAAGCCGACGTCGGCAAGCTCGATATTTCGAACTCGCTGCACATCACCGACATCAAGCTGCCCGCCAACGTCAAGCTGTTGACGCGTGACGACGCGACGCTGGTCACCATCGTTCCGCCGTCGGGCTACAACGAAGAACTGAAGGCTGCTGCTGCGGCTGCTGCCGGTGGCGCAGCTCCTGCGGCCGGTGCTGCTCCTGCGGCCGGTGCTGCGGCTCCTGCGGCTGGCGCGAAGGCGCCTGCGGCTGCCGCTGCCAAGGCGCCTGCTGGCGGCGACAAGAAGAAGTAAGCGGCCAAAACGTAGAGAACCCGCGCCATGCGCCTGTTCGTCGGACTGGGCAACCCCGGCACGAAGTATCAGGGCAACCGGCACAATATCGGGTTCATGGCTGTCGACGAGATCGCGCGGCGTCACGGATTTGGTCCGTGGCGCCGTCGCTTTCAGGGCGAGACCTCCGAGGGCCATCTCGGCTCCGGGCGAGTCATTCTGCTGAAGCCCACGACTTATATGAACGAGTCGGGCAACGCGGTCGGCGAAGCAACGAAGTTCTTCAAGATGGGCGTCGGCGACATCACGGTGTTTCACGACGAGATTGAGCTGCCGCCCGCGAAGCTGCGCGTCAAGATCGGCGGCGGTATCGCGGGGCATAACGGGTTGCGCTCGATCTCCGCACATGTCGGCAATGATTATCGCCGCGTGCGGCTCGGCGTCGGGCATCCCGGCGTCAAGGAACTGGTGCATCAGCACGTCTTGTCCGATTTCGCCAAAAGCGAAATGCCCTGGGTAAGCGCGCTGTGCGAAGCGGTTGCTGACAACGCAGCGTTTATCGTCACCGGGCAGGACGCGTCGTTTGCAAACAAGGTGCATCTTGCGATGGATGCAAAAGGATTCACATCGAAGGACGACGGCGGCGCAAGCTAGTTCGCGCATCGTCCGGAAAATTCAGGGCAGGTTATGGGTTTCAAATGCGGCATCGTCGGACTGCCCAACGTCGGCAAGTCCACACTGTTCAACGCGCTGACGGAAACGGCGGCGGCGCAGGCGGCGAACTATCCGTTCTGCACCATTGAGCCGAATGTCGGTGCGGTCGCTGTGCCTGATCCGCGGCTCGACAAGCTGTCGGCGATTGCGAAGTCGCAGCAGATCATCCCGACGCAATTGACGTTCGTGGATATCGCGGGCCTCGTGCGCGGCGCGTCCAAGGGCGAAGGCCTCGGCAACCAGTTCCTCGCCACTATCCGCGAGGTCGATGCGGTGGCGCATGTGGTGCGCTGCTTTGAGGACTCCGACATCACTCATGTCGAAGGCAAGATCGCGCCGCTGGCCGACATCGAGACCATCGAAACCGAATTGATGCTGGCCGATCTCGACAGCCTTGAGAAGCGCGTCGACAATCTGTCCAAGAAAGCCAAGGGCAACGACAAGGACGCCAAGGAGCAGCTCGAACTGGTCGATCGCGCGCTGAAGCTGCTGCGCGACGGCAAGCCGGCGCGTTTCCTCGAGCGAAAGGCGGAAGAAGAGCGCGCGTTCCGCATGCTCGGCCTGCTGACGTCGAAGCCTGTTCTATATGTCTGCAACGTCGAAGAGGGCGCTGCCGCCACCGGCAACGCATTTTCGCAAGCGGTGTTCGAGCACGCCAAGAAAGAGGGCGCGGTCGCGGTGGCGATTTCGGCCAAGATCGAATCCGAGATCGCGACGCTGTCACGGGAGGAGCGCGTCGATTTCCTCGATACGCTCGGGCTGGAAGAAGCCGGTCTCGATCGCCTGATCCGCGCCGGTTATGAGCTGCTTCATCTCATCACGTATTTCACGGTCGGCCCCAAGGAAGCCCGCGCCTGGACCATCACCAAGGGCACCAAAGCGCCTGCGGCGGCAGGCGTGATCCATACCGATTTTGAGAAGGGTTTCATCCGCGCCGAAACCATCGCCTATGACGACTACATCGCAAACGGCGGCGAGGCCGGCGCGCGCGACACCGGCAAGCTGCGGCTGGAAGGCAAGGAATACGTTGTCGCCGACGGCGACGTGATGCATTTCCGGTTTAATACCTGAGCACCGAACGGCGTCATCCTGAGGTGCGAGCTCTTGCGAGCCTCGAAGGATGACGATTTCAGGTTATGGCCGTCGCCCTTCGAGGCCTCGCTTCGCTCGGCTCCTCAGGGTGACGGCGTGAATCCCTAAACCTGCCCCTCACGGTCGCGGCCCTGATCGCGGATCGCGCCGAGATGTTCGTTGATCCGGAACACGATCAGGATCAACTCCGCGCTGATGCGCGAGAGAATGATTCCGACGACGATCCCTGCGAGCGCGGCCAGCAGCAGGACGAAGCCGCCGAACGGGCTGATCGCCATCATGGTCAGCGCGGAGAACACGCCTGAGATGCCGAACAGGATCACCAGTGCGATGACCAGCCAGTAGAACGCCTTGATGATGGCGGGCGTGATGAACCTGTCCCACTGGAAGAGATCCTGAAACTGAAACATGGGTTTGTCTCCAGATAAACCGCAAAGATGGATGACGGCAGGCGAACGGGCTGCCCGGAGCCGTCAGGCGATTGAGCGAATCAGCGGCCGACTGAATCGCTCCGGATGGTAAGGGTTGTCGCATATCGCCGAAAAGGACGGAAGGCGACGGCGAAACGCCTCACTTGAGGTGTCTGCAAATAACGGCCAAACTGCGCCTATCCACAACGTGATTGAAATGATGAAACTCGCATTCGAAGACTTTAAGCCCGGTCACCTCGGCACGTTCGGCCCGCATCATGTGTCCCGCGAAGATATTATTGAATTCGCCACCGAGTTCGATCCGCAGCCGATGCACCTCGACGAGGAGGCGGCCAGCCGCACCATTTTGAAAGGTCTGTCGGGCTCGGGCTGGCACATGTGCGCCCTCTGGATGCGCATGGCGTGGGACGGTTTCATCAGCGGCATCGCTTCGATGGGCGCGCCGGGGGTCGAGGAAGTCAGGTGGGTTTCGCCGCTACGGCCGGGAGACGATCTCATGCTGGATGTCGAGGTGCTCGACACGCGTGAATCGAAGAGCATGCCGGACATCGGATTTGTCCATCTCAAGCAAGAGATGCGAAACGCATCCGGGCAAGTCCTCATGTTCAGCACGATTAAGATCATGGTCCTGCGGCGACATGCCGTGGAAGCGATGTAAGGTTCCGCAATGCCGTATTTCGACGACATCAAGATCGGCGATCGCCGCGAACTGGGATCATTCACGTTTACGCCGGAGAACATCAAGGCTTTCGCCACGAAGTTCGATCCACAGCCGTTCCATCTCGATGAGGAAGCGGGCCGCAAGTCGGTGTTCGGCGGTCTCGCCGCGTCGGGATGGCACGTCGCTGCGGTCTATATGAAGCTGACGGTCGCGAGCTTTCAGCGCGAGGCGGCAGCGTTGATCGCGCGCGGCGAGAAGCCGGTGGCGTCAGGTCCGTCGCCGGGGTTTCGCGAACTGAAGTGGATCAAGCCGGTGCTCGCCGGCGACACGCTGACCTACGCGTCGGAGGTGACCTCGATGCGGCCGCTGGAATCGCGTCCGCAATTCGGTTTCGTCGGATTCTACAATACAGGCGTCAATCAGCGCGGCGAACTGGCGTTCTCGTTCATGGGTTCGGTGTTCGCGCCGAGGCGGCCCGCTGCCTGAACCTCGCAGCCATGCGATAAGAAAAAGCGCCGCCCGCTCGTGTCATGGAGAGGGCGGCGACAAGTCTCAGGGAGATTGCTTGTTTCAGAAGGCGTGATCCCGAGAGATCATGCCCGAACAAAACAGAGTTCGGTCCTTATTCAGTCCTGGCGTGGTTCGGGAGCGGTGCGCTTCCACTGCGCCAGATTGTCGGCGATCATGCGGGTCGATTTCATCGCGGTCTGGCCGAGCTGGGCATAACCGGCCAGTTCGCGCTGAATGCGCTGGCCTTCGTTGTGCATCAGCGTGCGCAGTCCTTCGAGCTCCGTGATCAGGTTTTCGATTTCCCCGAGCGATGCGCCTGCGACGCGATGGATCAGCGTGTTGACGCTGCTGACCGCGGCTTCGGCGGACGTGTCTGCCGGTGCGTCGGCGGCTGGTGTTGCTGCTGTCGGGTTGCGGCGAAGATAGGCGACGTCCTTGCGGACGAAATCGCGAATTCCGGCTTCGACATCGCTGACGGCGGCGAGGTTCTTGTCCTCATCACTGATTTCGGACTTTTCTGCCTGAATGGCGTTCATCGGCTGTTCCTTGTTTCGCAGGTTGAGCGAGCGCGGAGGTCCCCCGCACGACGAATAGAGGTACATCAGTCCAGCCGATCGTGACCGAAACGCGGCAGGGATGCGGCGAAGACCGATTCATACAGTGGACAAACCGGGAAAGGCCGGGATGGTAGCCATCCGGTTAAGCGGAACCTACCAGCGGGTCTTGAAGCCCGCGCTCAGGCTGCGATTGGCGAACCCTTCGGGCGTCTCGCTGACCGATCCCGTGACAGTGACGCCGCCGAACAGTTTCTGTTCAGCGCCGATCCGGCGCAGCCACTTGTCGTCGGCGGTCGAATGGGTCTGGCCTGCGATGAAGCTGGTGCCGGTTTCAACGATGCCAAGCCGGGCGGACTGATCGACTTCATATATACGCGACGACGCGCCGAGACCGAACACCGGCACCAGCGTCTGCTGCGTGACGTTGTAGCCGTTCTGAAGCGTAAGCGAGTATCGATCGCCGCCGAACGGCAGCGATTTGCTGAGTGACGTTGCGAGCTTGCTCTGTTCCTGCGCGGGATCGGTGCGCGCCTCGATGGCGGTCTTGTCCCAGATCGAGCCGAGGCCGGGCGCGGTCATCGCCGCCCATGCGCTGCCCGACGATTGCGAAATCTGATTGTTGTGCGCGATTTTTTCCGCGAGGACTTCCGACGAGGTCAACGGCATCTGCGTCGTGACGTTCAGGTCGGCACCGACGCGGGTGTCCCAGAATGGCGTAATCGGTTGCTTGATCGTGACCGCGGACGATCCGTCCTCTTTGTCGTTGCGGCTCCATGACCAGGGGTCGCTCAATGCAGCAGCCGTCTTGCGATCGATCTTTGACGGCTGGGCGTAAACCGACGTGGGATCGGTGTTGAGGATGCTCCAGTCGATGTCCGCTGGTTCGATAAATTCCGGCGTCGCGGTCTCGGTGGCTTCAACCGCTTCAGGTGCAGCGCCGTCTTCCGCTCGCGCGACATCGGCAACACAAAGGCCGCAGGCGAACGCCAGCGCGATCGTCGTCAAGCATCGTGATGGCGAGGAGAGCGGCATTCGCGGCGTCATTGCATTGCGTCCGGCATTTTCGCGGGTCGTTATGGCTGATCGGGAGCCATCAAGTCATCAGGCAGGTTAATATCGTCTTTCGACGCCATCGTCGCCAGCCGCAGCGACGGTGTCTCAATTGTGTTTGTCGCAATTGTGACTCGGCGGGTTCAGGTGAATGAACCTTATGTGATGCTGCACAAAAAACGGCCCCGCATCGGGGCCGCTTGCGTTTGCTGAAGGGTGCCGGAATTTGATTACGCGATTTTCGGCAGATGAATCTGACGGCCCAGCGCCTGCTCGACCAGATCGAACGTGTCGATGATGGCGCGAAGGTTGGTCAGTCGGCCGGCCTTGAACGTCGCGAAGATGGCGATCCGGACGCTGATCGGATTGCCCGAGGCCGCCGGCGTTAGCGAATAACGCATCAGCGACGCTGCCGAATCCTCGCCCAGCATGATCGATTCCCGGTCGAAACGATGAAGGCTGACGATGTCGGAGATTTCGCGAACGACATCGATCACGGCGCGCTTGCCGTGGCGGGGGCCGAGAAAGGCGAACATGTCGATCGGCCCGTAGATCGCCCAATCGACGTTCTCGTCGAGGATCGATTCGAGGTGATCGGTCTGACGCTCGTTCAGCGCACGATGAAACGCGCGAGAAAAACGCCAGAGGCTGTGCTCTGTCATTTTGAGGTCCTGAAATGTCACTTAACCAAGCAGCAAACGGCCCATGTGCGTCGCCGATGACGCCGGGCCAGGATGCTGGAATTCCAATTGATGACATCGGAAGTATCAAATTTAGCCCGGATGACAATGTATGATATTGCATTGCACAAATGTGCGAAACGCGGGTTGGGCGCTCAAAATTCAATCAGAACGTGCGCCGGCACAAAACGGCAGCAGCTCTGAAGGGCTGAAAACGCGTCACGCATCACTTTCCATGCGGATACGCGCGCGTGCGGCAGTGTAAGCGGCCCAGATGGCGCCGATCAGCCCGCCGAGAACGGCGCCGACGGGCGCGAAGGTAAAGAACACCAGCATTGCGCTGTAGCCTTCGAAATCCGTGGTCTGAAAAATGCTGACCCAAGCGATTCCCGCCAGGATGCTCAGCGCGACTCCCAGAACGAGGCCGACGACGGTCCCCAGAGCTGCCAAAACGATTGTTTTCATCATGTCCCTCGTGATCCGGGGTTGCGTCCCGGACACCGGTTCGTCGGGCGGCAAGGGCGACAGGTTCATGGCCGGGGGCGGCTTGAACGCGATACGGTCCCGCGCCATCCTCGCGGGCATAGGGTGACCAAGCGCTTTTCAGGAACGAATTGCCGATGACATGTTCATCCGCTCTCAATCGGCTGCGCGCGGCGGCATGTGTCTGCGTCCTGCTTGTCGCCGGAGCGGCGAAGGCGGAGGTGTCCGGCGCACCCGCTGCAAAGGCGTGCGGGCCGTCGTTCTCCCATTCAGGACCGGATGCGGAGGCCTATGGCGCGGGCCGGAATTACCCGCTCGGCACCATCGCCGACCGGCGGCGTCAGGACTACATGGTCGCGACGTTCAGCAATTTCGACAAGCTGCTGCCTGCTCACGCCGTGGCGCCGCCGGCTGCGCCATCATCGCTGGCGCGCGATTGCGACCGTGCCGCCTGGCACTATGACTTCGACGGCGAGCGCCGCACCATCGACCAGTATCTGGCGCGGCATCCCGCGACGGGACTGCTGATCGCGCGGGACCAGACCATCCTGTTCGAGCGCTACCAGTATGGACGCCGCGACACCGATCGTCTGCTCTCTAATTCGATGGTGAAAACCATGGTCGCGATGCTGGTCGGCATCGCCATCAAGGAGGGCAAGATCCGCTCGATCGAGGATCTGGCGCAGGACTATGTGCCCGAGATGAAGGGCAGTACCTATGGCCAGACGTCGCTGCGCGCGCTGCTCACCATGAGCGCGGGCGTCGAATTTTCCGAACGATACGACGGCACCGACGACGCCACGAAGTTAGCCCTCGATCTGCGCCGCTCCGATTTACCGAGCGCAGCCATCCTCCTGCGGCGCTACAACAACCGGCCGGTGCCGCCTGAAACGAAATTCGCCTACACCGGATCGCAGACCGAAACCCTCGGGCTGGTGCTGATGGCCGCGACCGGCAAGCGCCTGTCCGACTATCTGTCCGAGAAAATCTGGAAGCCGATGGGCGCGGAGGACGAAGCAAGCTGGACTGTCGATGGCCACAACCAGGAACTGGCCTATTGCTGTCTCGCTGCACGGCTGCGGGATTATGCGCGCTTCGGCCTTCTGCTCGCGCGCGACGGCGGCGGAATCATTCCGGAAGCATGGGTGATCGAGGCGACCACCGCGCCCGAAGGATCATTTCGCTCGCCGCGCGTGGCGACGCAGTTCTACGGCTACGGCTACCAGACCTGGATCATGCCCGCGAAGCGCCGCATGTTCGCGATGCTCGGGATCAACGGGCAGGCCATCTTTGTCGACCCCGCCTCGAAGCTGGTGCTGGTGCATACCGCTGTGCGCTTGAAGCCGAACAGGGATCCCGCGGCGCGCGAACTGACCGCGCTGTGGTTCGGGCTGGTGCGTGAGCTCGGTGTATCGGCGGCGCGTTAGTTCTGGCGGACCATCATGGCTACTGCCCCATCGCGTTTTTCAGGCGGGCCGCGAATTCGCCGGTCAGATCGCGCCCGAGCAATTGCTGCACCAGATCGAAGGTATCGAACAGCGAGCGGTGCTCCAGGATGCGGCCGTTACGCAGGGTGAAAAATTCCCCGACATTCAGCGTGATGACGCGTTGGTCGCTGCGCTTGGTCAGGGTCGCCTGTACGAATGTCGCGGCCTGCGTTTCATCCGCGACCACAAAATCAATCGTGTGACGCCGGTCGGAATAGCGCTCCTGCTGGATCTGGATCGCCTGCGCGATCCACGCCTTGCTCTGCTGGAGGCCGAGATGCGGAAAGATTTCAACGGGAGCATAGGTGACTGAAACAAATGCATCGTCGCAGCACTGCTCCATGCGCGCGACGTCACCGGAATAATAGGATTCGATAAAAGTCCGCACACATTTTTCGGACTGTTGATTGTTCATTGCGTCGTCTCCCCCAGTTGGCGGTTCCGTAGGTGGGAACCGATTGAGGATCAAGCCGCATGCGGTGCGAGGTTTAACGAAGTCTATCCAATGTGTCGATGATTGTTCATGCATGTCCCAACGACGGAGAGCGACAGCGGCGACGAAAAATTCACCGGTAGTTAATGCTCCATTGCACGATTTGCGGACGCACGCGGCGCAACACCAGATTCGTCGACGCGATCAGCACGTCGCCCGTCACCGATGCGAAGCGGGGCGGTAACGGATTAGCGATGCCGGGTTCGAACCGGATTTTCAGGGTGCAGTCACCCGGCAGATCGACGAACGGACTGTTCAGCTTCGAGGCCTCGCCGCCGCCGACGCCACCGAAGCCGGTGACGCTGAAGCCGCCGCCGTTGAGCTTTTCGAGATCCTTCAGCGTCAGGCCGTTGCGCACGCTGCCGGGGCCGGTCCAGGTGGAAGGCGCCTCGACGGTGATGGACAACGGCTTGGAGCGGGCCTTGTTATCCTTCCAGAAGACAACGAGGCGCCGGGTCGGGTCGCCGTCGAAAAGCACGGTGGCCTTGGTCAGCACGTTGTTGGTCACGTCGACGTCCTTGAAGGCGACATTCTTGACGCCGAACGCAGCCGCCAGCTTGTCGTGCGTGGTGTCTTTCGCAAACGGCCCTTCGCAGGCCAGCGACGGAGCCTTCGGCGCGTCCTTCAGATTGTTGAGCGAGGTATCCTGCGCCATCGGCTCGGCCGGCTTGGCGGCCTTCTTCGCCGCGTCAGCACCGGAGCACGCGAAAGCGCAGATCAGCAGAGCGCCGGACAGGGATCGCATACGGGTCATTCTTTGGTCCGTGAGGTATCGCCTGAACTTATGAGGTCATCCTACTACATTATACCGCAAGGTTGCGAGGAACGGTTGCCTGCAAGGCGCATTGTCTCCTCGTACACAGGAGGACTGCATGACCAAACCGATCCCGCCTGTCCCGGAAGACAACCGCAGCGACAAGGGCCCCGGCAGCGCGCCGAAGGTGACGACCGACAACACCAAGGGGCATCGTGACGACGAAAAGCAGAACATCGATGAGCAGGGCGACCACGGAAACATGAAGCAGAACACCAGCAACCGCAGGTCCGGTTGACGGGAAGCTGTCATGACCGGCTCTTGTCAGTGCCCGTCCGCATGGACGGCAAGCGAACGGCATCATAAAGTTCTAGTGATCCGGTTCTGACATTCGTACTACTTCTCAGCTTACACCTTTTGCGAATGTCAGAACCAAAGGATCACTAGAATCATGTTTGGCGAGTGTCCTTCGTATCCGACGTTCGCCCCGGGAGGCGCTGCAGAGTGAAGCGAACGTCGGATACGGGACACTAGCATGAAAGCCATTGCGATCCTGACCAGCGGCGGCGACGCCCCCGGAATGAACGCCGCCATCCGTGCGGTCACGCGCAGCGCGCTCAATCGCGATATCGCGGTGTTCGGCGTGCGCGAAGGCTGGCAGGGGCTGATCGATGACCGGATGACCCGGCTCAATGCGCGCGACGTCGGCGGCATTATCCAGATCGGCGGGACGTTCCTCGGCAGCGCGCGCTCGAAGGAATTTCGCGAGGAAAGCGGCCGCTCGAAGGCGCTGCGCAATCTGGCGGCGCGCGGCATCGACGCGCTGGTGGTGATCGGCGGCAACGGATCGCAGACCGGCTCCGCCGCGCTGCATGGTCTGGGCTTTCCCGTCGTCGGCGTCGCTTCGACCATCGACAACGATCTCTACGGCACCGACGTCACCATCGGCTGCGATACCGCCATCAACGTGACGCTGGAGGCCATCGACAATCTGCGCACCACGGGCTCGTCCCACACGCGTGCGTTTCTGGTCGAGACCATGGGACGCAATTGCGGCTATCTCGCCATGATGGCGGGCCTTGCCGGCGGCGCGGAGGTCATTTCAACGCCCGAGCTGGAAGTGTCCGCTTTTGAAATCGCCGAGCGGCTGCGCGCGGCCTATGACCGCGGCAAGACCCATGCGATCGTGGTGATCGCCGAGGGCGTCACGGAGAACGCCGCGCGTATCCTCGCTCACTTCGAGAAAGATCGAGGCATGGTGGGGTTCGAACTGCGCGCCACCGTGCTCGGTCACGTGGTGCGCGGTGCGCCGCCCACGGCTTTTGATCGGCTGCTCGCGACACGGCTTGGTGTGGCCGCGCTCACGTCGCTGGCGGAGGGTGTGTCGGGGGTTCTGGTCGGTGAGCAGCGCGGCGAAATTACCCGCACGCCGCTGGCCGAGATCGCGGGCCGCACCAAGCCGATTTCCACCAGCCTCATCGACCTCGCCCGCGTCCTGGCGCAGTAAGCGAGCGCCGCGCGCGTCATTGCGGCGTGCATAATCCGCGTGTCAGTAAACTTTCGCGCCGGGCGCGACGAGATCGTGGCCCGCGTCATCCTTGCGCGGCGACAGCAGGATGACTTTTCCATCGGCGTCCGGTGCGCCGAGGATCAGCACTTCGGACATGAAGCCCGCGATGTTGCGTGGCGAAAAATTGCAGACGCAGACCACCAGCGAGCCGACAAGCTGCTCGGCCGCGTAGTTACTGATCTGCGCGCTCGACCATTTCTCGCCGAGGTCGCCGAGATCGACCCGCACCTTCCACGACGGATTGCGGGCCTTCGGAAACGGCTGAACTTCAAGAACGCGTCCGACGCGGAGGTCGATCTTGGCGAAGTCGTCGTAGGTGATGGGGGAGGAGGTCACATTCATCGATTGCGTTCGTGCACTGGCGGACATGATGCGTCTACATCTTCAACGGGGCAGAAGGAACAGCACTGCCTCGCTACAACATCTGGTTGTCTAGATGAGCGGATTCATACGAGCAAGGTCGCACCTGCCTGTTCGCGACGTCATCGATGTTCGGGATGGACAGGATTTCTTCCGGTGCTAGTATATTTTCAGCTCCCGACGGGACGAAGGACTGCTGTCCTTACGCAGCGACAGCATGATCACTTCAACGACGTCCAGTCCGGCGCACCGAGGTTTCTCGGAGAGCCCGCGATGACGCGGTGCGAATTGAAGACGTAAATCAAGAACGTGGCGACAAACGTCGGCGGCGTAATTTGTGATGTGTGCTTGCGCCTGCGACAATCAGCCCTTGGCTTTCCTGGCCGACTTCTTAGCCACCTTCTTGGAGGTTTTCTTCGCGGTCTTTTTCGCCGGTTTGGCGGATGCAACTGCCTTCTTCGCGGCGGCCGTATCGATCGCCTGCCGGACCGACCGCGCGTAGCTGTAGGCGGCGTTGTCGGCGGACATCTGCAGCCGCTTCACGGTGGCGGTGCCGATTCCAAGAATGTCTTTCGCAAGCTGCCGCTGGCGCTGCTTGGTCTCGGCATCCTTCGCCTTGGCGGCGAGGGCGATGGTGCGGTCCCGCCGCTTCTTCACGGCAGATGTCAGAGCCTTGTTCTGCTGTTTTGCAAGCTGCCGGATGAGCGCATCGAGATCGGCGTCGGCCATTTAGTCCCCCAAAAGTGAAGTGCAATCCGAGAAGACCTAGCAGGTGAGACGGGGGAGTTGCAAATCGTGCAGACATGCCCTGCCTTCTTCGGCGTTAAGCGCCCATGACGTCAAAGCGCGGCGCTGGCAATCATCTCAAATGATTTCAGGCGCGTCGGATGGTCATAAATGTCGGAGACCACGATCAGTTCGTCGGCAGCGGTTTCCTTCACCAGCGCATCAATCCCGATGCGGACAGTCGCAGGCGATCCGACGATGGAGCGCGCCAGCATGCGCATGGCCTGCGCCTTTTCGGATGGCGACCAATAGGTATCGATATTGTCGATGGGCGGCTGGCTGAGGCCGCGCGCGCCCCGGAACATGTTGGTGAAGGACATCTGCTGCGTCGTGGCCAGCCGCCGCGCCTCGGCGTCGCTCTCGGCAGCGATGACGTTGACCCCGACCATGGCATAAGGCTTGTCGAGTTGTTCGGACGGCTTGAATCGGCTGCGGTAGATTTCCAACGCCGGGAGCAGTTCGGCGGGTGCGAAATGCGATGCGAACGCATAAGGCAGACCCAGTTCAGCCGCGAGCATCGCGCCGAAATGGCTAGATCCGAGAATCCAAAGCGGTACATTCGTGCCTGCTGCGGGCACCGCCTGGATGCGTTGGTTCGCCCCGGCGGGTGCAAGGAAAGCCTGCACCTCCAGCACGTCTTGCGGAAAATTGTCGGCGGCTTCGGGCGAGCGCCGTAACGCGCGCAGCGTGAGCTGATCGGTGCCCGGAGCGCGGCCCAGTCCAAGATCGATGCGGCCGGGGAATAGCCGTTCCAGCGTTCCGAACTGTTCGGCGATGACGTAGGGCGCATGGTTCGGCAGCATGATGCCGCCGGCGCCGACACGGATGGTCTTTGTCCCGGCGGCGATATGCGCCAGCACTAGCGAGGTTGCGGCGCTCGCAATTCCCGCCATGTTGTGATGCTCGGCCACCCAGATGCGGCGATAGCCCCAGCCTTCGGCGTGAGACGCAAGATCGCGTGCGTTGTCGAGCGCGCCGCGCGCGTCGGTTTCTTCCGTGACGCGCACAAGGTCGAGGATGGACAGGGGTGTCATGGGGACTCTCGGATTGGAAGCGGGCCGTCGGGATGATGCGCCGGATCGGCACTCAGCGAGATAGGCAGGCGGGAATATTGTGATGTGTCGCTACATATGGAGACGGATTCCGTAACCGCCATGCGGTCGCGCGCCATTCGGTCACGTTGCCGCTTAAAGGTCGGAACGATCCGGCCTTTTCGTGATCCTACCTCTTCTTCCATCCGCCGCGTTTGCCCGGCGCGCCGCCGGTCGAGCGACCTGAGAACTCCGGGCCGGACTGGCGCGAGTTGGTCGGCTGGAAGATCTTGCTCTCGGTGTCTGGACCCATTTCATCCAACGTCGGCTTGCGCGGCGTTGTGCGATCCGAGCGATACGGCTTCGATTCCGGACCCGCCATCTCATCGAGCGTAGGCTTGCGCGCCCGCGATTTGTTGCGGGCCGCGGCCTTGTCCAGTTGCGCCGGAAGATTGGCGGCGTCGCCATACTTCTTCTTGCCTGCATAGGCGCCGGCCTTCGCCGCGACGCCGCGCTGCTTGATGGTCGGATTGTCGACCACGGCCAGTTCTGTGGCGCGCAGGCGCTTCACTTCGTCGCGCAATCGCGCCGCTTCCTCGAAGTTGAGGTCGGCGGCGGCTTCGCGCATCCGTGTTTCAAGATCGCTCAGCACCGCCTCGAAGTTATGCCCGATGGCAACCGCGTCGTCGGCCATGCCGCCGTCGCCGATTTCCACCAGCACATGGTCGCGCTCGTAGACGCTGCCGAGAATATCGCCGATGTCGCGCTTGATGCTTTCCGGCGTGATGCCATTGGCGGTGTTGTACTCGACCTGCTTCTCGCGGCGGCGGTCGGTTTCGGCGATGGCGCGTTCCATCGAGCCGGTGATCTGGTCCGCATAGAGAATGACCTTGCCGTCGACGTTGCGCGCGGCACGGCCGATGGTCTGGATCAGCGATGTCTCTGAACGAAGGAAGCCTTCCTTGTCGGCGTCGAGAATGGCGACCAGCGCGCATTCCGGAATGTCGAGACCTTCGCGCAGCAGATTGATGCCGACCAGCGCGTCGAACGCGCCGAGCCGCAAGTCACGAATGATCTCGATACGCTCGATGGTGTCGATGTCCGAGTGCATGTAGCGGACGCGGATGCCCTGCTCATGCAGGTATTCGGTGAGGTCTTCCGCCATGCGCTTGGTCAATACCGTGATCAGCGAGCGATAGCCCGCCTGCGCCGTGGCGCGGACCTCGCCGACGAGATCGTCGACCTGCGTGCGGGCGGGGCGGATGTTCACCGGCGGATCGATCAGTCCGGTCGGGCGGATGACCTGCTCGACGAACACGCCACCGCTCTCGTTCAATTCCCAGCCACCCGGCGTCGCCGACACCGCGACCGACTGCGGGCGCATCATGTCCCACTCTTCAAAGCGCAGCGGGCGGTTGTCCATGCAGGAGGGCAGGCGGAAACCGTATTCGGCGAGCGTCGCCTTGCGCCGGAAGTCGCCTTTGAACATGCCACCGATCTGCGGCACGGTGACGTGGCTTTCGTCCGCGAACACCAGCGCGTTGTCCGGCACATATTCGAACAGCGTCGGCGGCGGCTCGCCCGGCTTGCGGCCGGTGAGATAGCGCGAATAGTTCTCGATGCCGGCGCAGCTGCCGGTCGCTTCCATCATTTCCAGATCGAAGGTGGTGCGTTGTTCGAGGCGCTGCGCTTCCAGCAGGCGGCCCTGCGCGTTCAGCTGCTCAAGCCGCCATTTCAGCTCGGCCTTGATGCTTTTCATCGCCTGAATCAAGGTCGGGCGTGGCGTCACATAGTGCGAGTTGGCGTAGATCTTGATGAATTCCAGCTCGTCCTGCTTGTGGCCGGTGAGCGGATCGAACTCCTCGATGCTTTCGATGGTGTCGCCGAACATGTTCACGCGCCATGAGCGGTCTTCATAGTGCGCCGGGAAAATGTCGATGGTGTCGCCGCGCACGCGGAATGTGCCGCGGGTGAAATCCGCTGAGGTGCGCTTGTACTGCAGCGCCACGAGGTCGGCGATGAGCTGGCGCTGGTCGACGCGCTCGCCCTTCTTCATCGCGAACGTCATCGCGGTGTAGGTCTCGACCGAACCGATACCGTAGATGCACGAGACCGACGCCACGATGATGACGTCGTCACGCTCCAGTAGTGCACGCGTCGCCGAGTGGCGCATCCGGTCGATCTGCTCGTTGATCGACGAATCCTTCTCGATGTAAGTGTCGGTGCGCGGCACGTAGGCTTCCGGCTGGTAGTAATCGTAATACGAAACGAAATACTCCACCGCGTTGTCGGGGAAGAAGCTCTTGAACTCGCCGTAGAGCTGCGCCGCCAGCGTCTTGTTCGGCGCGAGAATAATCGCCGGGCGTTGCGTGGCCTGGATCACCTGCGCCATGGTGTAGGTCTTGCCGGAGCCGGTGACGCCGAGCAGCACCTGCGTGCGGTCGTTGCGTGTGATGCCCTCGACCAGTTCCTTGATCGCGGTCGGCTGGTCGCCCTTCGGCTCGTATTCGGATTTCAGCTCGAAACGCACGCCGCCTTCGGATTTCTCCGGGCGGGGTGGGCGATGCGGCGCCCAGATCTTGACCTGACCGTCTTCGCCGCGAAACTCCGGGCGGCCGTCGCGCACCAGAGCTTCCAGCGCGTCGGCGGTGGCTTGCACACCCAGCGCTTCCATCTTGTTGCGCGGCGGACGGGCCATCGCGGCTTCGTCTTCTTCCTCGGTGGTGTAGCCGAGCTGCTTCGCCAGTTCGGGATCGAGGGTCGGAATCGGCGCGCTGGTGCCGTAGTTGGCCTGCGGGGCTTCGTTGAAGCCGCCTTGCTTCACCTCCCCCTTGAGGAGGGAGGTCGCCGAGCCTTGCGAGGCGGGTGGGGGTGATTGATCGTTTGACACCCCACCCCGCAGACCTTCGGTCTGCGACCCTCCCCCTCGAGGGGAGGGTGACGCATCAATATTTTTCGGCGTCGATGCACGGGTGCGATGGATCGCTGCCTCGCCGCCGGAACGCCGGTCCTTTGAGTTGTCCGGTGGCGGCTGCAAACCGGTGCCGGAGCCCATGCCTGCATCGCCGCGATTGATCGCCGGGTTTAGCAATTCCGCCAGCGCAGGTCCGATCGGCTGCACATCGGGACGATGTGCTTTCGATTTCGGGGTTTTGGGGGACTTCTTCGAGGAATCGGGGTTCTTCGTCATGGGCGGAATATGGGGCGCGAAGTGCGGAGAGAAAAGGGCATTTTCTTCGCCGCTTTCAACGAAGTTTGCGATGAAACCTACGCATTTGTCCTGATAGGCTGAAACCAACGCGTGGCGGTTGCGGAGGACCACGCGACAGTCCGGGAGTGTCCCATGTCGTCATCGCGTATCTGGTCGGCGCGCATCGCCGGCCTGCTTGCCGCCACCCTGCTTACCGTCGCGCCGCTTTCGTCCGCATTCGCGCAGTCCAAGGACGCCGAACCCGCCAGCCGCGCGGTCAACGACACTTTCCTCAAGACGCTGCCGTTCAGCGACCGCGCCGACTTCGAGGACGCCAAACGTGGCTTCATCGCCACGCTGCCCGACGGCATCATTCCCGGTCCTGCGGGCAAGCCGGCGTTCGACACCAAGCAATACGATTTCCTGAAAAGCGATCAGGTGCCTGCCACTGTGAACCCCAGCCTGTGGCGGCAGGCGCAGCTCAACGCCATCAACGGCCTTTTCAAGGTCACCGAGCGGGTCTATCAGGTGCGCGGTCTGGACATCGCCAATCTCACCATCATCGAGGGCGATAGCGGTCTGATCCTGATCGATCCGCTGCTGTCCAACGAGACCGCGAAGGCGGCGCTCGATCTTTACCTGAAGAACCGGCCCGCCAAGCCCGTCGCCGCCGTGATCTACACCCACAGCCACGCCGATCACTTCGGCGGCGCCAAGGGGGTGATCAGCGAGGACGACGCCAAGCAGGGCAAGGTCAAGGTGATCGCGCCGGACGGCTTCATGGAGCATGCGGTCGCCGAAAACGTCATTGCGGGTAATGCGATGTCACGCCGCGCGCAGTATCAGTTCGGCAGCGCATTGCCGGTGGGCGACAAGGCGCAGATCGACACAGGTCTGGGCAAGGCGCTGGCGCGGGGCTCGATTTCCCTGATCCCGCCGAACGATGTGATCAAGCAGTCCTATGAGACGCGCAGCATCGACGGCGTCGAGATCGAATTTCATCTGGTGCCGGGCTCCGAAGCCCCTAGCGAGATGATAATGTATTTCCCGCAGTTCAAATTGCTGAACATGGCGGAAGACGCCACCCACAACATGCACAATCTCTACACCATCCGCGGTGCGGAGATTCGCGACGGCCGGTTGTGGTCGCGCTACATCAACGAGGCAATCGCGCGTTACGGCGACCAGACCGACATCGTGATCGCGCAGCATCACTGGCCGATCTGGGACAATGCGCGCGTCGTCGCCTTTCTGAAGAAGCAGCGCGACCTCTACAAGTTCATCCACGACCAAAGCGTGCGGCTGCTCAACCACGGCCTGACATCGACGGAGATCGCCGAGCAACTCAAGTTGCCGCCGTCGCTGGCGAACGACTGGGCCGCGCGCGGCTATTACGGCACGCTCAGCCACAACGCCAAGGCGGTCTATCAGTTCTATCTCGGCTGGTACGACGCCAATCCCGCCGATCTCAATCCGCTGCCGCGTGCGGACCATGCGAAGAAGCAGGTCCAGTACATGGGTGGCGCGGAGGCGACGATCAAACGCGCGCGTGATGATTACAAGGCCGGGCAGTATCGCTGGGTCGCCAGCGTGATGAGCCAGGTGGTGTTCGCCGATCCCGCCAACAAGGACGCGCGCGAACTCGGCGCCGACGCGCTCGAACAGCTCGGTTACCAGAGCGAGGCGGCGACCTGGCGCAACGCCTATCTGCTCGGTGCGCTGGAGCTGCGAAGCGGCGTCGGCCCGCAGCCGCCGGCGCTGGTGAACGCGGAACTGCTGAAAGGCATCTCGATCGATCTTGCGTTCGATTTCCTCGGCGTACGGCTGAACGCAGCCAAGGCGGAAGGCAAGACCATCGTCATCAACTGGACCTTCACCGATCTCAACGAGACCTATGTGATGAATCTGGAGAACTCCGCGCTGACGCACACGTCGGGCAAGCTCTCCGACAAGGCTGATACCAGCGTGACGCTGACCCGCGCCGCGCTCGACGCCATTACGCTCAAGCAGAAGACGTTTGCCGAAAGCGTTGCGGCCGGCGCGGTGTCTCTCGGTGGCAATCCGCTGAAGCTGCGCGAACTGTTCGGGATGTTCGATGAATTTTCCACGGGCTTCGAGATCGTGGAGCCGAAAAAGGCGGCGGTGGAGTAGGGGCGTCATAGGTCAAACGCCGATCCTCACGATCGCGACGCGTGTTCATCCGGACGAAAAAGAAGGGGACACAAGTCCCCTTCTTGATGTGAAGTCAGTTCGTGGTGCAGATTTTCATGGTCTTCATTCCGGCCTCTGCTTCCGTGCGGGTCGTGAACACCTTGCCATCGCCTACGACGACGGTCGTCGTCGCGGTCGGCTTCTTGTCCACGATGGTGCATCTCTTCGTCGACGTGTCCTGCACCACATAAAATTCCGTGGCCTGTGCGTAAGCGGCGCCGGTCATGATTGCCACGGCACCAATCGAAATAACAAATTTCCTCATAACGGTTCCTCCGGTTGGTATAGTCCCCGGCGTTTGAACCCTTGAGGAAGCTAGTTGTTCCTATGGAGGATGAAGGGGCACTTCGGAAGCGCGTTATTGCTCAGTTTTTCCGTGCAAATGCGGCTGGATCATCCCGACCATCTTCGCCGCATCCGTGCCAGGCGGAAAGAAGCCGAGATATTTTCCGTCGCGGTCGATCAGATAGATGAAAGCCGAGTGATCCACGGTGTAGTCATCCGGCTTCGATCCTGTTGAGACCCGCTTGTAGTACACCCTGTAGGCGTCAGCGGCCTGCGACACGTCCTTGATGCTGCCCGTGAGTCCCAGCAGGCGCGGATGAAACAGCGGCACGTATTGCGCGAGATGCTCGACCGTGTCGCGTTCCGGATCGAGTGTGACGAACAGCGGTTGCACGCTCTTGGCGTCGTCGCCCAGTTGCTCCATCGCCAGCCCGATCTGCTGAAGGTCGGTCGGGCAGATGTCAGGGCAGTAGGTGAAGCCGAAATAGACCAGCATGAGATGGCCCCGAAAATCGGCGTCGGTGCGGGTTTTTCCGGTTTGGTCCTTGAGCGTGAACGCGCCGCCGATCGGTTCGCGATTCCACATCACCGCGTCCATCAGTTCGGCGGCTGAGCGTGAGGAGCCTTGCGCCAATGCGGGAGATGTTATCCAAAGGCCAAACAGCAGCGCGGCCACAATGGCCGCGCCGGGCTTGCGGCCGCGCGTGCTCACGCGCTGAAGGTCAGGCGGCTGCCGGTCGAGACGTTGATCACGCTGTCCGGCATCTGCGCGCGCGCTTCGAGCAGGAAGTTCAGGCCGCTGCAATGCATCGGGATGACCACGTCCGGCTGGAGCGCCTTGACCTCTCCGACGATCTGCTTGAGGTAATCGGCGGGCGCCGGTCCGAGATGGAAGCCGCCCACCACGGCGTGAACCTTCTGCACGCCGGACACTTCCTGCGCCTGCCGCACCGAATTGACGATGCCGACATGGCCGCAGGAACTGATCACCACAAGGCCCTTGCCGCGAATGTTGAAGCAGGTCGCGTGTTCATGGACATGTTCGTCCGGAACGAAGTTGCCCTGCAGCTCGGCGGCGGTGTAGTGGCCGTAGTCGCAGCCCGCGCTTTCCGGCTTGTAGTCGACGAAAGTGTTGGGCAGGATTTTCTCGACGCTGCTGCGCTTGATCTTGCCGGTGGTGAAGGCGTGGCCTTCGATCACAGTCGGCGTTTCGCAGAGTATGGTCTGGACTTTCTGTGCCGTGATCTGCTTGCGATCCAGCACGCCGCCTTCGCCGAATTGTCCCGTCGATGCGCGGCTGACGCGGTGACAGAAATTGTCTTCGCCACCCGCATAGAGCTTCAGGTCGGGCGGAAGCACGTTGCGATATTTTTCGAGGAAGCCGATCAGGCCGCCATAGTGATCGATATGTCCGTGGCTGACGATCAGCGCATTCACCTTGGCCGGATCGACCTTGAGCAGGCCGATATTGTTGATGATCGCGGGCGAGGTGTAGCCGAAGTCCAGCAGGATGTTGCGCTGTTCCTGCTCGCGCTGCGATTCCAGAAACAGCGACAGGCCCCATTCGTTATGCAGGACGTTGCGCGCATCGGCGCTGCGGCCGCCGCCTGGGCCTTCGTGCACCACGCCGTTCACGGTGCTGCCGCGCAGGAACTGGTCGTGCTGCTGGTCGACCAAGACGCGGATCGACAGCTTGTCGATGGTCGGCACCTGGATCGGCGCGGCGCTGGCGATGCCCATACATGAGAAGCCGCCGGTCGCGGCCAGCCCCATGGCGGTGGAGAGCTTCAGAAAATCACGCCGTGCGAATTCTTTTGTCATTGTCGACCTTTCTTGACCCTGAGTCCGGGCATTGCCGGAACTCTATCTGTGGGAAGCGAGAGGGACTGTTCTTAGTTTTCGTCGGAGCGATGAAAATCTTTCACGCGCACCTGTCTGGAGCGAATGAAATATACTTGATATGCGCCGCGCGGCATTGACTTCGCAAACGCGAAGCGCAAGGTTCATGCAATCGCATTGACTTTGCGCCGCCTGCACGACGCCTCCCAGTTCAAGGATAGCAAGATGATCGACCTCTATTATTGGCCCACGCCGAACGGCCACAAGATCACGATGTTCCTCGAAGAGACCGGCCTCGCGTATAAAATTCACCCAGTCAACATCGGCACCGGCGATCAGTTCAAGCCGGAATTCCTCGCGTTCTCGCCGAACAACCGCATGCCCGCGATGATCGACCATGCGCCTGCCGACGGCGGCGCGCCGGTGAAGATTTTCGAATCCGGTGCGATCCTGATCTATCTCGCGGAAAAGACCGGCAAGTTCATGCCGTCCGATCTGCGCAAGCGCTTCGACGTGATGCAGTGGTTGATGTGGCAGATGGGCGGCCTCGGTCCAATGGCCGGCCAGAACCATCACTTCAATGTCTACGCGCCGGAGAAACTTCCCTACGCGATCGATCGCTACATCAATGAGACCAACCGGCTTTACGGCGTGCTCAACAAGCGCCTCGCCGATCGCGAGTATGTCGCCGGCGATTACTCCATCGCGGACATGGCGGCTTATCCGTGGATCGTGCCGTATGAACGGCAGGGTCAGAAGCTGGAAGACTTTCCGCATCTCAAGCGCTGGTTCGAGGCCATCAAGGCGAAGCCAGCGACGGTGCGCGCTTACGCGGTCGGCCCGACGGTGAACCCCAGCCTTGGAAAGACCTTCACCGACGAGCAGAAGAAAGTTCTGTTCGGCCAGACCGCTTCCGTTGTGAAGGGCTAAGAGAGATGACCGCGTCGCGAAAGCTGTTCGAACTCTGCGGGACCGAGCCCGAGCGTGTGTTCAGCCCGTTTTGCTGGCGCACGCGGATGGCGCTGGCGCACAAGGATATCAAGGCCGAAACGATTCCGTGGCGCTTCTCGGAGAAGGACGCCATCGCGCCGCATCAGTCGGACAAGGTGCCGGTGTTCATTGACGGCGAGACATCCGTCGCGGACTCGTGGGCGATCGCCAACTATCTCGAAGACACCTATCCCGATCGCCCGTCGCTGTTCGGCGGCGAGGGCGGCCGCGCCATGGGCCGGATGCTGAACTGGTGGGGCGACACGGTTGTCCTTGGCGGCATTTTTCCGATGATCGCTGCCGACATTCATGGCCATCTGCGGCCGGCCGATCAGGCGTATTTCCGCAAGACCCGCGAGGCGCGTCTCGGTAAAACGCTGGAACAGGCGGCTGCCAATCGCGACGAGGCGGTCGAGGCGTTTCGCCAGAGCCTCAACCCGATGCGGCTGACGCTCAAGACACAGCCCTATGTCGGCGGCACGTCGCCGAACTACGCCGATTACATCGCGTTCGGACCGTTCCAGTGGGCGCGTGCGATCAGCCCGTTCAAGCTGTTGAAGGAAGACGATCCGATCTATGCTTGGCGCGAAAAGCTGTTCGATGCGTTCGGCGGCATGGCGCGGAACTCGCCGGGATATGCGGTGTAGCGATACTTGATACTGCAGCCTTCAGCCAAATTCGTCATGGCCGGGCTTGTCCCGGCCATCCACGTTTTAAACCGCCGCGACAGGAAAGACGTGGATGCCCGGCACAAAGCCGGGCATGACGAGTAGATTGGATTAGCTGCTTCACGACCTCGTCCGCCGCTCGACCGCCGCCGCCCGCAGGCAGGCTGGGCACAGGCAGTCCTCGCCCTCGGCGGGCATCGGCAGCTTCGCGGTTTCGTCCATGCACCAGCAATGCCCGGACAGGTCGCAGGTGAAGGCTGTTCCGCAACGCGGGCAATTCAGGGCACGCTGCGCCGCAGCGGCTGATGATGGGCTGTCTGGCCGATTTGTCATGAAGCGGTCCGGGAAATAGCCACTGTTTTGCGGTGTCCCTCAGGTTCATGCGCCCGGGCAGCATAGTCCGCCGTTTCGGTGTATATTGGCCGGGACGTCAGCGAGATCAACCGTGAGATCCAGTCATGGCGCGTGACCCACAGGGTGCTCTCGTCGCTCTCAACCGGTTCGGGTTTGGCGCGCGCGGCGGCGCGGCCAGCGACTTTTCCAGCGCGGCCTCCGATCCGCGCGGCTTCGTGAAGGCTGAACTGGACCGGCCCGATGCGGCGCTGCTCGATGCGCCGGGTTTACAGTCCGGGCCTGCGCTGGCGCAGGCGGTGTTCGACTATCAGCACGATATCAAGCAGCAGCGCGACGCCGTCGCGAAGATGGCGCAGGCGATGGCTGCTATTGGTGACGACCTGACCAAAAAAATGCAGAACGACTTGCCGAAGGAACTGGCGGCAGAGTCCAGGCTCGAGATGAAGCCCGGCGCGGCAACGTCGACGACGTCGCCAGATGCGATGCAGCCGGCCGCGCCTCCCAAACAACCGCCGAAGCCGCTCAACGTCATTCAGAAGACGTTCCGTTCCGAGGCGCTCGCGCGGATTCAGCGCGCCACCATGGCGGAAAGCGGATTCGTCGAACGGCTGGTGACGTTCTGGTCCAACCATTTCTGCACCTCCGCCAGCAAGGGCGAACTGGCGCGGATATGGTCCGGCGCGTTCGAGCGTGAAGCGATCCGGCCTTATGTGCTGGGAAATTTCGGCGAGATGCTCCGCGCAGTCGAGCAGCATCCGGCGATGCTGTTCTTTCTCGACAACCAGCGCTCGTTCGGCCCGCAGTCGCGCGCCGGGCAGAACCGCAAGCGGGGTCTGAACGAGAACCTCGCCCGCGAGATCATGGAATTACACACGCTCGGCGTGAACGGCGGCTACACCCAGGATGACGTCGCGGCGCTGGCGCGCATCATCACCGGCTGGACCTTTGCCGGGCGGGACGGGAAGCTCGCGCCGCCCGGCACCTTCACGTTTTTCGCCAATGCCCACGAACCGGGGCCGCAGAAACTGCTCGGCAAGGTCTATGAGGACACTGGCCTCGCGCAGGGCGAGGCGGCGCTGGCCGATATCGCCCTGCATCCGGCGACTGCAAAGTTCATCGCCACCAAATTCGTGCGCCACTTTGTGGCCGACGATCCGCCGCCTGTGCTGGTGGCGAAACTTGAAAGCACTTTCCAGAAAACCGGCGGCGATCTGCGCGCGATCACGCTGGCGCTGGTCAATGCGGATGAGGCGTGGCGCGCGCCGATGACCAAGATCCGGATGCCGTATGAATATCTGGTGGCGGCGGGACGGATGATGGGGCGCATTCCCGAAGATCCGCAGCGTTATCTCGGTGGGCTCAATGTGCTGGGCCAGCCGCTGTGGGCGCCCGCAGGCCCGAATGGCTTTGCCGACACTAACGCGGCATGGGCCGCGCCGGAAGGGATCAAGCTGCGACTCGACATCGCGTCGCAGATTTCGTCGCGCATTGCCGACAGTATCGATCCGCGCGCGCTGCTCGACGTCGTGGCGGGCGAAGCCGCATCACCCGAGACGCGGCAAACCGTCGAGCGCGCCGAGTCGCGGCAGCAGGCCTTCGCGCTGCTGCTGATGTCGCCGGAATTCCAGAGGAGATGAGCATGTCGCGCTTTCAGATCGATTGCTGCGAAAGCCACACCGCGCGCGGGCTGACGCGGCGCGCGCTGCTGATGGGCGGCGCGACCTTCGCGGCCTGGGCCTACCTGCCGAAATTCGCGCGTGCGAAAGACGGCCGCGATCCGCGCTTCGTCACCATCATCCTGCGCGGCGCGCTGGATGGTCTTGCCACGGTCGCGCCGGTTGGCGATCCGGATTACGCCGGGCTGCATAGCTCGATCGCGCTGTCGCTCGACGGCGCGCATGCCGCGAGACCGCTTGATTCCTTCTTCGCGCTGCATCCGTCGATGCCGGAGTTCGCGCGCATGTATAAAGACAAGAAGGCTGCCGTCGTTCACGCGGTGGCGACGCCATATCGCGAGCGCTCGCATTTCGACGGGCAGGATGTGCTGGAAAGCGGCTTTGGCGGGCCGGGCCGCGTGCAAAGCGGCTGGCTCAATCGCGCGCTGGAAGCGTTGCCGCGCGGCGAGCGGGTGATGAGCGGGCTGGCGGTCGGGCCCACGACGCCGCTGGTGCTGCGCGGCGCGGCGCCGACAGTCGGCTGGGCGCCGCCCTATATTCCACAAGCGGCTGACGACACGGCGATGCGCCTCGTCAATCTCTACAATCACCGCGATCCTGCGCTGGCTGCGGCGTTGTCGCAGGGTCTGCAGATCGACAGGATCGCGGCGCGCGACGACAGCATGAAACCGAAACGCGGCATGAACGGCGCGGCCGCGATGCGGCTCGCGGCCAAGGGCGCGGCGCGGCTGATGGCGGCGGATGACGGGCCGCGCATCGCGGCTTTGGCGTTCGACGGCTGGGATACCCACGCCAACGAAGGCGGGCCCGTCGGCCGTCTCGCACAGTTGCTGTCCGGCCTCGACGGCGCGCTGGCAGAATTCGAGAGCGGCCTCGGCGAACGCTGGCGCGATACGGTGATCGTGGTCGTCACCGAGTTCGGCCGCACCGCACGCATCAACGGCACCGAGGGCACCGATCACGGCACCGGTACGGTTGCGCTGCTCGCCGGCGGCGCGGTCAACGGCGGACGCGTGATTTCGGACTGGCCGGGACTGAAGCTGGCGAGCCTTTATGAAGGCCGCGATCTGAAGCCAACCACCGATCTGCGCGGCGTGATCAAGGGCGTGCTGCGCGATCACCTCGGCCTCGGCGAGCGCGTGCTGGCGGAGGCGGTGTTTCCCGACAGCGGCGCGGTGAAGGCGATGCAAGGACTGGTGGCTTAATCAGCCCTTCGTGATGGCGTCGATCTGCGCCATCTCGTCTGCCGTCAGCTTCCAGTTGATCGCCTTGGCGTTCTGCTCGATCTGTTCGGCGCTGGATGCGCCGGCGATCACGCTCGAGACCTGCGGCCGCGCCGCGAGCCATGAGAACGCCAGTTCGATCATTGTCTTGCCGTGCGCGTTGGCGAAGTCCTGAAGCTTCGCCACGATGTCGAAGTTTCTGTCGGTCATGTAGCGGTCGCCGAGCGCCGCCACCTTGCCGAACCGGGAGTCGGCGGCTGGCTTTTCGCCGCGCTTGTATTTTCCGGTGAGCAGGCTGCTGGCCAGCGGGAAGAACGGCAGCAGACCGAGATTGTAGGCCTGCGCCGCCGGCAACAGATCCTTTTCGATATCGCGCACGATCAGGCTGTATTCGTCCTGACACGACACGAAGGCGTGGGTGCTGATGCCCCGCGCGGTGAACTGCGCTTCGGTGATGCGCCAGGCCGGAAAATTCGAGCAGCCGATGTAGCGCACCTTGCCCTGACGGATCAGGTCTTCCAGCGCACGCAGCGTCTCCTCGATGGGCGTCAGCGGATCGAAGTCGTGCTGCTGGTAGAGATCGATGTAGTCGGTCTTCAGCCGGCGCAGGCTGTCTTCCACGGCGGTCATGATATAGCGCCGCGACGCGCCTTGCCTGGTGCCATCGTCGCTCATCGCCTTGGAGTATTTCGTCGCCAGCACGATGTCCTTGCGGCGGTCGCCGAGCACCTGTCCGAGCACGGTTTCGGAGCCGCCGCGCCCGGCGTAAATGTCGGCGGTGTCGAACAGCGTGATGCCGAGATCGATCGCCTTGTGAATGATCTTGCGCGAGGTCTCGAGATCGCTGCGCTGGCCGAAGTTGTTGCAGCCGATGCCGACGGCCGAGACGCGCAGGCCGGAGCCGCCGAGATTTCTGATTTCCATGATCTTATCCGTCAGGTTTGTTCGAATGCGGGAACGGCTGATGCTGTCGCCTCATCCGTACCTGACGGCTGCGCCGCAGGCGAGCGCAAAGCGCGCGCCGTCATGCGCCGCACCGCGTTTTCGGCGTCCCGCGCGATCTCCTTGCGGTTCGCGGTCATGCCGTAGCCGATGGGCTCGCCCCAACTCACCGTGACATCGACGGCGCCCGAAGAGAACACGCCGAGCAGATGCGGCACGAGATCGACATCGCCGTACCACGCCACCTTGTCGCGCAGCGCGCGGCCGACCGGAACGCCGCCGTAGCGCACATAGGCCAGCGACACCGGCTGCACGGTGACGCGGTCATGATGGGTGGAATCGCCAATGGCGTGATGCGCCGAGCCGATCAGCGCGGAGCGAAACGGCAGGATGCGGATGCCGTCGCTCGACGTGCCTTCCGGAAACAGCACGACGGCGTCGCCGCCGAGCAGGCGGTCGCCCATTGCGCGCGCCGCGTCGCCGGTCTTGTGGCGGCGTTCGCGTTCGACGAACACCGTGCGCTGCAGTTTCGCCAGCCAGCCGAACAGCGGCCAGTTCGCGACTTCGGACTTGGCGACGAACACCACCGGCGCGATCGCGCCGAGCACGATGATGTCGAGCCAGGAGGCGTGGTTGGACAGGATCAGCGCCGGGCTCTCGCGGGTGCGCTCGCCGATCTGCGTAATCCGGACGCCGATCACGGCGCAGGCGGCGCGATGAAAGAGATTCGGCACGATGCGCTGCAGTCGGGAGTTGAGCAGGATGCCGGCGGCTTGAAACGGCAACAGCAGCAAGGCGATGAAGACCATGACGATGGTCACGTAGGCGGTGCGGGTCATGATGGCGTGTCGTGAGAGTGAAAAAGCCTGACGCGGCTGCGGGGAACTTGTCGAAGGATTATAGCGGGTCGGACGCTGCTGGCAAAAGCGGGTAAGGTCGAGGCATGAGTGGAAAGCTGAGAGATTGGGCGCGTGCTCTCAAGCGCGATGTTCATGCGATCTACCTCGCCAGCCGCGATCCGCGCGTGCCTTGGTACGCGAAGGCATTGGCCGTGGCGGTGGCGGGATACGCGCTGTCGCCCATCGATCTCATTCCCGATTTCATTCCGGTCCTCGGTTATCTCGACGACATCATTCTCGTGCCGCTGGGGATCGTGTTGGTTCTGCGGCTGATCCCGCCGCAGATCATGGCCGAGCATCGCGCCTCGGCACTGGCGCAGCAGGATCGTCCGGTGAGCCGCATTGCTGCATTTGCAATCGTCTGCGTCTGGATCGTGTCCGTCGTGCTCACGGGCTGGCTTGTGTACCGTCACGTCGCGGCATGAATGTCCGCTGTCTCTTCGGAAAAAATGCGGCCCCGGCCGGATACAGCGCAGAGGGGATTTACGCGACCGGGGGCCGCCTGAACGCGCGATCGGTGACGGGGGGCATATCGCGCGCCATCGTCAGGCTAGAGGTTGGGCATTACAGGGCTGTGACAGGGCGAGTTGTCCACAGGGCATCAGGTGGGTTACCGGATTGCGCTCAAAACCTGTGTCGTTCCCGCGAAAGCGGGAACCCATGACTACAGGGTAACGTTGAAAACGCTATCGCAGACGCATGCTTGAGGATTATGGGTCCCCGCTTTCGCGGGGACGACAGTGCAGTTTATTCTCGAAAGGTCATCCATGCCCATTGCCATCTCTCCCGCGCTTCAGCCGTTCCTGCTGCTCCTCGTGTCCAATGTCTTCATGACCTTCGCTTGGTACGGGCATCTGAAATACAAGGAACACTCGCTGCCGCTGGTCATCATGGTGAGCTGGGGCATCGCCTTTTTCGAATACTGCATCGCCGTGCCGGCCAACCGCTGGGGCAGCGCGGTCTATTCGGCGGCGCAGCTCAAAACGATGCAGGAAGTCATCACGCTGGTGGTGTTCGCCGGTTTCTCGGTGCTCTACCTGAAGGAGCCGCTCGGCTGGAATCACGCCCTCGGCTTCGCGTTCATCGCCGCGGGCGCGTTCTTCATTTTCCACAAATGGTCGTGAGCTGCGTCGCGGCGCAGCCCGGCGGCTCCGCCGGGCTTTGGCCAAGCGCCTGCGTTGCGATTAAAAATCCTGCAACGAGGACGATCGCCAGCGTCAGAGTTGCTGAAACCACGACAAGCGGTGTTTTCATTCGTGTCTCTCTACCGCGCACGCCAACGCGAGGCCGCGGGATCATCTCGGTGCGCAGGGAGTAAGTGGCCTCAGCCGGCAATCGGCATGGCGGCCACGACCTTGATCGACAGCGCCGTGACAGTGACGAGCAGGCACACCGACAGCGACGCCACCGCGAGCGAGGCGGCGAGGGCGTTCGACAATCGGGCCGATGCAATGCGCGCGGACCGCAGTCCGAAACCAATTCCTGAAACCGGCGACCGGATCATGGTCGTGAATCCTCAAATCGGGCGGCGAATCACCGCTGCCCGGAATTTCTCAGGAATCGCTGTCAACATTGCGGCGCGCGCCCGTCAAACATGGCGGAAGCGAGGCAGGGCGAGCAAAATCAGCGGGTTATGCCCGCTATCCCGGCTGGAATCTGCGCGTTTCAGGCCTCGGCCGTGAGGCCGGTCTCGGTCCCCGGGACGGTTTCAGGCGCTGCGATCTCGGCCGGACGCCATGCCATCGAGACGAAGCGCGGCTCCTGTTCGATCCGCTTCAGCCAGGCGCGCACCGACGGATAGCCGGAGAGATCGAAGTCGCACTGGTTGGCGACATGGGTGTAGCCGTACATAGCGATGTCCGCGACGGTGAGATGTCCCGCCGCGAAATAATCGTGGGTCTTGAGGTGATTTTCCATCACCCGCAGCGCAGCGTAGCCACGCTCCATCCAGTCTTCCAGCGAATGGGTCTGCAGGTCGCGCCCGCCCCGCACCAGCACCAGCCAGAAATACGCGGCGCCGACGCTCGGCTCCAGCGCATGCTGTTCGAAGAACATCCATTGCAGCGCCTGCGCGCGATCGATGCGATCTTCCGGCGCGAGCGACGTGCCGATGGCAACGTACCAGAGGATCGCGTTGGACTCCGCAAGGTAACGGCCGTCGGCCACTTCCAGCAGCGGCACCTGTCCAGAGGGATTGCGCGCGAGAAATTCCGGCGTGCGGCTTTCGCCGCGCAGAATGTCGACCTCGATGGCCTTGTAGGGCGCGTTCAACAGCGACAGCGCAAGGCGGACCTTGTAGCTGTTGCCGGAACGTTGCATCGAGTAAAGTTTGTACATGCGGGCTTTCGAAAAATACCGTCCAGAATAATTGCCAGCGACCAGCGGCGCGAGCGGAGTGCCGTCCAGCCCGAACCCTCAGGCCGGTGTAACAATGAGGTTCCGGGCCGCGTGCCGCAAGGCCTCCGCGTTAGAAAAAGTCAAATCGCTCACAGCCATGCATAGACTGGCGATTTTATGCTGCGGAAGGTGAGCTGGCGCGTCAATTTCACGCAAATCGGCGTGAAAAAATGGCCTGCAATCCGTGATCGTCAGGACTTGTTCGCAACTGCGTCAAGATCGAGATAGCGCATGCGCTTCGCCTCACGGCGGCCCTGCGCGATGGCTTCGAGCACAAGGCCGATGGCGAAGCTGAGAAAGCCGAGCTGCGCGATGGCGGCGGCGAGAATCGCGGTCGGAAACCGCGGCACCAGCCCCGTTTCCAGATAGGTGACGATCAGCGGCGCGCCGAGACCGGCGCAGATGATCAGCAACATGGCGCCGATCGCGCTGAAGAAACGCAGCGGCCGGGTTTCCTTGTAGAGCTTAATCAGCGTCAGCAGGATGCGGGTGCCGTCGCGATAGGTCCGCAGCTTGCTCTGCGATCCTTCGGGCCGCGTCGCATAAGGCAGCGGCATTTCACCGGCGGCGATCTTGAGGTCGAGCGCGTGGACCGACAACTCCGCCTCGATTTCGAATCCGCTTGAGGTGACCGGAAACGATTTCGCGAAACGTCGCGACAGCACGCGGTAGCCCGAGAGAATATCGGTGAAGCCGTCGCCGAACATGTGCGCCAGAATGCGGTTGAACAGGCGGTTGCCGAAGCGATGACCGCGCGGGAACGCGCCGTCGCCGCCGTTGCGGGTGCCGACCATCATGTCGAGGTTGCGTGTCACCAGCGCCTCGATCAGCGCGCCGGCCGCGGTCGGATCGTAGGTCGCGTCGCCGTCGGCGAGAATGTAGATGTCGGCATCGATGTCGGCCAGCATGCGGCGGACGACGTTGCCCTTGCCCTGAAGCATTTCGCGCCGGACGATGGCGCCGGCCGCGACGGCGGCCTCATAGGTGCCGTCGGTGGAATTGTTGTCGTAGACGTAGATCCGCGCGCCGGGCAGCGCGCGCTTGAAGCCGTCGATCACGCTGCTGATGGCGGCTTCCTCGTTGTAGCAGGGCAGAAGCACGGCGATGGAGCGATTGCGCACCATCGCGCTGTGCGGAAACAGGTCGTCGATTTCGTCGCGGACGCGATCAAGCTTTGACAAGGCGGCTGCTCCCGATTGCATGGATGCCGAGGTCGCTCGCCGCGCGCCGCAGCGTCATGGCGTAGAGCGCGAGCATGACGAGAAGGCCGAGCGGAATGCCGCTCAGTCCGGCGATGCTGCGGGTGAGAAATGGCACGGCCCAGGCCAGCGCCAGCAAGGACAACTCATAAGAATGAAAGCCGCGCGTCAGTCCGTGACGGACCAGAAACGCAATCGCGATGCCGAGCACCACCATGTCGTAGTCCAGCACGTAGGGCGTCGCGAGGAGGCTTGCGACCGCGAGCGCCGCGGCCTTGAGTTCGAATGCCGCCTGCGAGCGCCACAGCCGGACGATGGATGCGGCCAGCGCCAGCGCCAGCGCGCCCTGCGCGGCATAGGCGGCATCGATGCTGCCGCCCCACATTCGCACCGCCGAGAACAGCGACTGGATTTTCTCCCAGCCGGTGCCGCCGGCTTCCAGCACCACGGTTCGCGTGAAGGTCGCGGACTCGGCGAAGGCGTGCCAGACGCTCATGCCGAACAGCAACGTTGATGCAAGGATCAGCGTCGCAACGGTGGCGGTGGCGCTCAGGATCGTGGTCCAGCGTCCGGTCGCGAGCAGCACGAGCGGAATCAGGAGTCCGAACTGCGGCTTGTACGACAACAGGCCAAGCAGCACGCCGGCCAGCACCGGCCGTCGGTCCAGCAGGGTGAGAAATCCGCCGAGCAATGCTGCGGTGAAAAACGCATTCTGGCCGTGACCGATATTGACGAACACCGCGGGAAACGCCGCTGTCGCAAGCCACGTCTCGCGCCGTGGCACGATGGCATAGACCGCCGCCATGAAAGCCGGGAGCGAGACCGCGAGCCAGCACAGCAATGCGAGAGGGTAGGGCATCAGCGCCAGCAGTGCTGCGACCATCAGGAAGAACGGCGGATAGTGCCAGCCGAAGAAGGGGACGTCGCGGCCTTCGAACACGGCGATCTCGGCGGCGTGCTGAAGCTGCGGATCGTAGGCATCGGGCGCTTTGCCCGATAGCGTCAGGACACCGGCGGCATAGACGTTGGAGAAATCGGTTCCGATCGGCTTGCCGTTGCGGTCGATCAAATGGCTTGAGGTCGCAAGCAAGCCGATCAGGCCGGCCAGCGAGATGGCGAGTACCAGCAGGGCATAGTTGCGGATACGGCCTAGCGTGAGCCATCTCCCGGTCCGCAGGTCTTGCCAGATATGCCGCATTTTCTCGCC
The DNA here is from genome assembly GCF_014203115.1 of Afipia massiliensis. Taxonomy (GTDB): domain Bacteria; phylum Pseudomonadota; class Alphaproteobacteria; order Rhizobiales; family Xanthobacteraceae; genus Afipia; species Afipia massiliensis. The sequence goes on from NZ_JACHIJ010000007.1 coordinate 198,541, forward strand.
AGAATTTACGAATATTGCAGGGACACTAGGGTGGGGCGCTTTAAGGTTTCCTTAGTCCGGCGTGCAATTTCGTGTGTTTCGGGCAAAGTTTCTTGCGATGCAGCGTCGCCCGTTTTAGGGTGCCCCGCCCCGCTAAATCCGCGAATCCGGGCCTTCGCGACCCTTCAGCATCCTTTAGGAGAACATGATGCCGTTTCTGTCCGCTGCGCTTGACCGTGTGAAGCCGTCCGCGACCATCGCGGTCACGGATAAAGCACGTCAGCTCAAAGCTGCGGGCCGCAATGTCATCGGCCTCGGCGCCGGCGAGCCGGATTTTGACACGCCCGCCAACATCAAGCTGGCGGCGATCCACGCCATCGAAGCCGGCAAGACCAAGTACACCGCGGTGGACGGCATTCCCGAGCTGAAAGAGGCGATCATCGCCAAGTTTCAGCGCGAGAACGGCCTGACCTACAAGCCGAACCAGATCACGGTCGGCACCGGCGGCAAGCAGGTGCTGTACAACGCGCTGATGGCGACGCTGAATCCCGGCGATGAGGTCATCATCCCGGCGCCGTACTGGGTGAGCTATCCGGAAATGGTGGCGCTGGCCGGCGGTGTGTCCGTGCCTGTGGTCTGCACCGCGGAATTCGGTTTCAAGCTGCAGCCTGCCGCGCTGGAAGCGGCGATCACGCCGAAGACCAAGTGGATCATCCTGTGCTCGCCGTCGAACCCGACCGGCTCCGCCTACAAGCGCGCGGAGTTGAAGGCGCTCACCGATGTGCTGCTGAAGCATCCGCATGTCTGGGTCATGACCGACGACATGTACGAACACCTCGTCTACGACGACTTCGAATTCACCACGCCGGCGCAGGTCGAGCCGAAACTGTTCGACCGCACGCTGACGGTGAACGGCGTCTCGAAAGCCTACTGCATGACCGGCTGGCGCATCGGTTATGCGGGCGGCCCGCAGCAGCTCATCTCGGCGATGGCGACCATTCAGTCGCAATCGACGTCGAACCCGTCGTCGATTTCGCAGTGGGCGGCGGTCGAGGCATTGACCGGTCCGCAGGAGTTCATCCCGGCGAACAACAAGGTGTTCAAGGAGCGTCGCGATCTCGTCGTGGCTATGCTCAACCAGGCCAACGGCATCGATTGCCCGCGGCCGGAAGGCGCGTTCTATGTCTATCCGTCGTGCGCGGGCACCATGGGCAAGACCGCACCGTCGGGCAAAAAGCTCGCGACCGATGAAGATTTCGTGACCGAGCTTCTGGAAACCGAAGGCGTTGCGGTGGTGCAGGGGTCCGCATTCGGCCTCGGCCCGGCGTTTCGTATCTCTTACGCCACGAAAACCTCGGATCTCGAGGAAGCCTGCAAGCGCATCCAGCGCTTCTGCGGCAACTTGCGATAAACAGGTAACTGCCACGTCTTTGCGGTGTTTTTCCGGCCCACCTTGTTTTCGACAAGGTGGGCCGTTCGCTGTACCGTGAACTGAGGGGCCAGGATTAAACCTCGGGAGGACGGTCATGACTGACAAGCCTTCAATCATTCTGGTGCACGGGTTCTGGGGCGGTGCCGCACATTGGAGCAAGGTCATCGTTGAGCTTGCGCGACGAGGCCATACCGCCCTCCACGCCGTCGAATTGCCGTTAACGTCTCTTGCCAATGATGCCGAGCGGACCCGTAAAATGATTGCGCAGCAGGCTGGGCCGGTTCTGCTGGTCGGTCACTCGTATGGTGGGGCCGTTATCACGCAGGCGGGCAACCAGCCGAATGTGGTCGGCCTGGTGTATATCGCGGCATTCGCTCCTGATGCCGGCGAAAGCCCGGGTGGCATTACGGCAAAGCACCCGCCGGTTGGCGCTGCCAATCTTGCGCCTGACAGTGATGGCTATCTCTGGGTCAAGCCGGACAAATATCACGAAAGCTTTTGTCAGGATCTGACCCCGGAGGAGGGCTTGGTCATGGGCGTGACCCAGAAGGCTCCCCTTGCCAGTACGTTCGCGGATGAAATCTCCGTGCCGGCATGGAAGAAAAAGCCGTCCTGGTATCAGATATCCAGTGAGGATCGGATGATCGCCCCGGCAAATCAGGAATGGATGTCCGGGCGGCTTGGGGCCAAGAAGGTGATTACGCTGAAAGCCAGCCACGCCTCCCTTGCATCGATGCCGCGCGAAGTGGCATCCCTCATCGAAGAAGCGGCTACCGCTGCGAGATGAATCATCCAGTTCGCAAGCGCTTCTGCGGCAATTTGCGATAACGCAGCACCACAAAAGCAACACTGCGGAAACAATGTCGGCATTTTGATATCAAATAAGGGAAGCGCCATGTTTTTGACACGGCGCTTCCCTTTTGTCCGGCCGCCAATCAAACTTGCAATCTGGAGTTCTAATTCATGCGTCTTTCATCCCTCCTCGGTGTCGCGGTCGCGGCACTCGTCGCCACAGTCGCTACGGCGAATGCACAGCAGCAGCAGGGCGTGCGCGTCGGCGTGCTCGAATGCAGCGGCGGCCAGAACGTCGGCATGGTGATCACGTCCGCGACCACGCTTGAATGCGTCTTCCGCAGCGAAGGCCGCCGGCCGGAGCCTTATCTGGCGCATGTCAGCCGCTTCGGCATCGATCTCGGCGTCACCGCGAACACCGGCCTTGCATGGGCCGTGCATGCGCCAACCCGGCGCGTTGGCCGCGGCGACCTCGCTGGTAACTATGGTGGCGTGGGCGGCAACGTCTCGTTCGGCGTCGGCGGCGGCGGCAACCTGCTGTGGGGCGGTTCGCAGAATTCCTTCGCGCTTCAGCCGCTCAGCCTGCAGGGCCAGACCGGCGTGAACGTGACCGGCGGCGTCGTCGGCCTCGACCTCGAGCCGGTCGCCTACAAGAAGAAGCGTCGCCATCGCGGTTGAGTTAATAAAACGGAATGAAAAAGGCCCGCTGATGCGGGCCTTTTTTTGTGACTCTTTAAATGCTGTCGACGGGCGGCAATTGAACATTGGCGGATGGTATGACTAGATGCGGCGACTTTTCACATCATCAGTTCTATTTGCGCCATTCAGCCGGAGACATCCCATGCGCCGCCTTTCGACTTTCCTGACCGTTGCCTCGACAGCCCTGATCGCGACGGCTGTTCTTGCTCATGCGCAGTCAGGACGCACCCAGGTCGGTGTGCTTGAGTGCCGCGGCGGTCCGAATGTCGGCATGATCGTCGGCTCGGTCACCAATCTGGGCTGCGTCTTCCGCTCGCAGGGCCGTCCGGATGATCTTTACACCGCGCGCATCACCAAGATCGGCGTCGATCTCGGCATCACCACCGAGACGGCATTGTCATGGGCCGTGTTCGCGCCGACTGTCCAACTCGGCTCGGGTGACCTGGCCGGTAATTACGCCGGCGTGAACGCCAGCGCCGCTGTCGGCGTCGGGCTTGGCGCCAACGCCATGATCGGCGGCTCGCAGAACTCGTTCGCCTTGCAGCCGCTCAGCGTGCAGGGCCAGACCGGATTGAGCGTCGCGGGCGGCGTGCAGAGCCTGGAACTGCGTCCCGGCCGCTTCTGATTTCCGCACGAAATATTTTTGCAAAGGCCCGTCGTCATGGCGGGCCTTTTGTTTTCGATAATGTCTGCAACGGGTCAGCAACTTTAGGTGATCGGGGGATGCTGCGCAGCGGCATGTTTCCCGCTTGCCAACCGCACCGCGCCTTGAGACGATCACCCTGCCGACCCGCGTGAGCGCATTCCGCAGAAGTGGGCTTGGCGCGAGCGGAATGCGCGCAACATTGAAGTAAGAGTGTTCCGGCGGCGACCGGATTCCACCTCGGGTCAAACCCATGGGGCTTGCCCAAGGACATGCTTCGCCGGAACTTGCTCGATGCGGGCCGTGCTCCAGACAGGAGACGGCAAATGGGACAAGACAACCTGAGAAGTCCCCGTGGTCCCCGGTGCATTGCGCTGGTGGGCCCATTTCAGAGTGGCAAGACCACATTACTTGAAGCGATCCTGGCCCGGACCGGGGCCATTCCCAAAGCAGGCACCATCGAAGCATGCAACACCATCGGGGATTCCTCTCCGCAGGCGCGGCACCATCGCATGAGCGTCGGTCTGACTGCTGCGACCACGACCTTCATGGGCGACAGCTACACCTTTATCGATTGTCCCGGCTCCGTCGAATTCGCCCATGACATGCGCGCGGCGCTGCCGGCGGTCGATGCCGCGGTGATCGTGTGCGAAGCCGACGAGCGCAAGCTGCCGCAGTTGCAGCTCATCATGCGCGAGCTGGAAGACCTCGGCATTCCGCGCTTCCTGTTTCTGAACAAGATCGACAAGGCGAACAAGCGCATCCGCGAAACGCTGGCGACGTTGCAGCCGGCCTCGCGCACGCCGCTGGTGCTTCGGCAAATTCCGATCTGGAAGGGCGATCTCATCGCCGGTTTCGTCGATCTCGCGCTGGAGCGCGCCTTCGTTTATCGCGAGCACATGCCCTCCGAGGTGATCGAGCTTGAGGCCGGCGATCTCGACCGTGAAAAGGAAGCCCGGCTCACGATGCTGGAAAAACTCGCCGATCATGACGACCGGCTGCTCGAACAGTTGCTGGAAGACATCCCGCCGCCGCGCGATGAGGTGTTCGACGATCTCGCCAGCGAATTGCGCGAAGGCCAGATATGCCCGGTGCTGCTCGGCTGCGCGACGCGCGAGAACGGCGTGCTGCGGTTGCTGAAAGCGCTGCGTCATGAAGCGCCCGATGTCGCCGCGACCGCCGAACGGCTCGGCGTCTCCAACGAGACCACAGCGCTCGCTTACGTCATGAAGACCACGCATCTTCAGCACGGCGGCAAGCTGTCGCTGACGCGGATTCTGCGCGGTCATATCGCCGACGGCGACACCGTGCAGTCGTCAGGTGGCGGCGCCGGCCGCATCTCGGGAATTGCTGCTCCGAATGTCGGCAGTGACACCAAGCGTGCATCGGCCGCGGCGGGCGACACGGTCTCGCTCGGCAAGCTGGATGCGGTGAAGACCGCCGATACACTGACGACGGGCAAGACCGCGCCCGAAGCGCTGGTGGACGTTGTGCCGACCGCGCCCGTGCTGGCGACGGCGCTCGCAGCAACGGATCGCAAGGACGACGTCAAGCTCGGCCAGGCCCTGACGCGCCTCGTCGAGGAAGATCCTTCGCTGAGCGTCGTGCACAATCAGCTCACCCACCAGATGGTGCTGTGGGGGCAGGGCGAGATGCATCTGCGCGTCGCGGTCGAACGGTTGCAGGACCGCTTTGGCGTCAGCGTGAAACAGCACGCGCCGCCGGTGGGTTATCAGGAGACCATCCGCAAGACGATCACCCAGCGCGGGCGTCACAAAAAGCAATCCGGCGGCCACGGCCAGTTCGGCGACGTGGTGCTGGCCATTAAGCCGCTGCCGCGCGGCAGCGGCTTTGTTTTCATCGAGAAGATCGTCGGAGGCGCGGTGCCGAAGAATTATATCGGCGCAGTCGAGGAGGGCGCCGGCGACGGTCTTGCGCGCGGGCCACTCGGCTTCCCGGTGATCGATGTGGAAGTCACGCTGACGGACGGCTCGTATCACAGTGTCGATTCGTCCGATCAGGCGTTCCGGACCGCAGCGAGGATCGGCGTCACCGAAGCTTTGCCGCAATGCGCGCCGGTGCTGCTTGAGCCGATCCACGTGGTCGAGATCGTCTGCCCGACCGATGCGACGGCGAAGATCAACTCGATCCTCTCCGGGCGGCGTGGCCAGATTCTCGGCTTCGACACCCGCGAAGGCTGGACCGGCTGGGATCTGGTGCGGGCGATGATGCCCGAAGCGGAGATCGGTGATCTGATCGTGGAGGTGCGTTCGGCAACGGCCGGCGCGGGCGGTTTCACCCGGCAGTTCGACCACATGTCCGAAGTGACCGGCCGCGCGGCGGACCAGATCATCGCAGCCCATCGCGCGGCGGCGTAGGCAGATACCCGAAGGCTCGTCCTTCGTGACTACAAAACGGTTTCAGTGATGTGTGATACATCATTGAAACCGTTTTTTAGTTGCATTATCGTCGTTCAAGATGGAATTTTGGCATTGATCACGTCATCGCAGATGCGGGCGGCTCGCGCACTTCTGGGTCTCGACCAAAAGACGCTTGCCGAACTGGCCGGTGTATCGCTTCCGACGATTCAGCGGATGGAAGCCAGCGACGGCAATGTGCGCGGCATCGTGGACTCGCTGACCAAGGTCGTCGATGCGCTGAATCGCGCGGGCGTCGAACTGATCGGCGATAAGGCTCGCAGCGAAAGTGGCGGTCGCGGCGTCCGGTTGAAGGAGCCCGCGCCGGGGCGGGTCGAACAGAGTTAGAAGCCGGCGACGCGCCGGCGAAGACAACGCGGCCAGGCCGCGTGAGACGCAGGCGCAGGACACATGGACGCATCGAGCGCGCAGTCGAAGCAGCCGCAGCCGACATTCGCCGAATTGTTCACTCCGAAATTCGTCACGGTCCTGCGCGAGGGCTACGGCTTCGATGCCTTCCGCGCCGACGTGGTCGCGGGCCTGACCGTCGCCATCGTCGCGCTGCCGCTGTCGATGGCCATCGCCATTGCTTCGGGGACAACGCCTGACCGCGGACTCTATGCCGCGATCTTCGGCGGATTTCTTGTCTCGCTGCTCGGCGGCAGCCGTTTTCAGACCGGCGGACCTGCGGGCGCGTTCATTATCCTCGTCGCCGCGTCCGTCGCGCGTCACGGCATCGATGGCGTATTGCTGGCGACCATGATCGCTGGGCTGATTCTGATCGTGGCCGGATTTCTCAAGCTCGGCACCTACATCAAGTTCATTCCCTATCCTGTCACGGTGGGATTCACCGCCGGCATCGCCGTCATCATCTTCGCCAGCCAGATCCGCGACCTGCTCGGCGTCACGTTGGCCGGCAAGGAGCCGGGTGAGTTGATCCCCAAACTCGAAGTGCTGGGGCGCGCCATCGGCAGCACGAATGTCGCAGCGGTGGCGATCTCGGCCGTGACCATTGCCATTATTGCGGGTTTACGGAAGCTGCGCCCGACCTGGCCCGGCATGCTGATCGCGGTCGTGATCACCGGCATCGTCGCAGCACTGTTGTCGCTGCCGGTGGAAACCATCGGCACGCGCTTCGGCGGCATTCCGCAGTCGTTTCCGATACCGTCGTTTCCCGCCGTGACGCTCGCAAAAATCCAGGCCGTGCTGCCCGATGCGATGGCATTCGCGCTGCTCGGCGCCATCGAGTCATTATTGTCTGCGGTTGTCGCCGACGGCATGACCGGCCGCCGCCATCGCTCCAACAGCGAACTGGTGGCACAGGGTTTTGCCAATATCGGCTCAGCCCTGTTCGGCGGAATCTGCGTCACCGGCACTATCGCGCGCACCGCGACCAACGTCCGCGCCGGCGCGCGCAGCCCGGTGGCCGGCATGCTGCATTCGGTGTTCCTGCTGGCCTTCATGCTGCTGGCAGCACCTTTGGCAAGCTACATTCCGCTGGCGACACTGGCGGGCGTGCTCGCCGTGGTGGCGTGGAACATGGCGGAGAAGCACGAGTTCATCACGCTGGTCCGTTCATCATGGGGCGATGCGGTGGTGCTGCTCGCGACATTTTTGCTCACGGTGTTCCGCGACCTCACCGAAGGTATCGTGGTCGGCTTCGCGCTCGGCGCGCTGCTGTTCATCCACCGCATGTCGCAGATCACCGGTATCGACAGCTATGCGCCGCTCACTGTCGACGACAAGGCCGACGCGTCGAACGGTGACCGCGAACGCTACGATCCCGCGCTCGCCGCCGATCCGGACATCATGGTCTATCGCATCAGCGGCGCGTTCTTTTTCGGTGCGGTGGCTGCGGTGGCATCGGTGCTTGATCGCCTTTCTGGCTACAAGGCGCTGGTGATCGACTTCAAGGCGGTGCCATTGCTGGATTCCACCGCCGCCAACGCCATTGCCCAGATCGCGGTCAAGTCGCGGCGGCAGGGCGTGCGGGTGTTCATCACAGGCGCATCGCCCGCCGTGCGGCGAACGTTGTTGTCCTACGGCGCGCGGCCGCCGCAGGCGAAATACCGTTCCGACATCGCCAGCGCGGTCTCCGAGATCAAGCGATTGACAGCGCCGGGCACCGCGTGATTTGACCCAGCGGCGAATACCAAATTGGTATATCCCGATCAGGTCGAACCGGAGTCCGTCCTCATGAGCGCCACCCCCGCCGCGTGTCTGATCGGCTGGCCGGCAGCGCATTCGCGTTCGCCGCTGATCCATAAATACTGGCTGAAGTCGTTCGGCATCGACGGCGATTACCGCATTGAGGCGGTGGAGCCTGCGGCGTTCGCGGATTTCATCGCAAATCTTTCGGCGCGCGGCTACAGGGGCGCGAACGTCACCATTCCGCACAAGGAGCAGGCGCTCGCGCTCTCCACGCCCGATGCGCGCGCGCGCGCGGTGGGCGCGGCCAACACGCTCTATTTCAATGACGATAAACTGCGCTCGACCAACACCGATGTCGAAGGCTTCATCGGCAATCTCGACGCCAGCGCGCCGGGATGGGACAGCGCGGACGAAGTGCTGGTGCTGGGCGCAGGCGGATCGTCGCGCGCGGTGATCTTCGGATTGATCGAACGCGGCATCAAGCGCGTGTATCTTGCCAACCGCACTGCCTCGCGCACGCAACTGCTGGCCGATCAGTTCGGTACGCAGGTGCAGCCGCTGGCATGGGATGCCGTCAACAGCGTGCTGCCGCGCGTGAAGCTTCTGGTGAACACCACCTCGCTCGGCATGAAGGGACAGCCGCCGCTCGATATCGATGTCGGCGCGTTGCCGGCGGGTGCGACTGTTGCTGATCTGGTTTATGTTCCGCTGGAAACCGATCTCTTGAAGGCGGCCAGGGCGCGCGGCCTGAAAACCGCCGACGGCCTCGGCATGCTGCTGCATCAGGCCGTGCGCGGATTCGAATTGTGGTTCGGGAAACGGCCGACGGTGACGCCGGAACTGCGCGCGCTGGTCGAGGCTGATCTTGTGCGGACGTGAGATGCGTTGAATGATCGCGGATTGATCACAGGCGTCGTCCCGGCGAACGCCGGGACCCATACTCCCTGTACATGCTATTCTGTTGTGAAAGCAGTATCTCATCGTTTTGAGCTCAACGAGAGAGCTCAGAGGTTATGGGTCCCGGCGTTCGCCGGGACGACGTGAGATTTATTCGTCCAGGACAAGGATCAGTCGTGAACAGAACCGGAAAATTCATTGTGCTCGCGGCGCTCGCGCTGGTGATCTACAGCGCCTGGACCGTTTATCAGGGCGCGCAGGGTTTCAATCCGCCTGCGATCGAAGACGTGAAGAAGCGCATGCAGGCGGACTTCGCCGCGAAGAACATGACGGTGACCGAGATATCGATGCTCCGCCGCAGCCCTCGCGAGCTTGCGGGCTTCGTGAAGCTGAAGGCGCAGGGTTCCGATGAGATTCAGCAGAAGACGTGCACGGCGACCATGGCCAAGGACAACGTGACCACGTCGTGGAGCTGTCAGTAACGGGAGACGCCTTAGGGTGATCCGCGTTTTCCGTCATGCCCGGGCTTGTCCCGGCATCCACGTCTTAACTTACCGTTCGCAAAAACGTGGATGGCCGGGACAAGCCCGGCCATGACGAATTAAGGCTACGTGTGCCGCGTACCTCAATTCCGCGGGCTGCTCACCGCGTTGGTCTGCATGTAATCCGTCAGCACGCGGCGGTCGATTTCGTCGATACGGTTGACGCCGCACAGGCCCATCGTCACGCTCAGCTCCTTGCCGATCAGATCGAGCGCCATGGTTACGCCGGCCTGTCCTCCGGCGCCGAGACCGTAGATATAGGCGCGGCCGATCATGCAGGACTTCGCGCCGAGCGCGAGCGCGCGCATCACGTCCTGACCGGAGCGGATGCCGCCGTCGAACATGATCTCAGTTTGCGAGCCGACATCCTGCACGATCTCCGGCAGCACCGAGATCGATGACGGTGCGCCGTCGAGTTGGCGGCCACCGTGGTTCGACACGACGATTGCTTCCGCACCGGTCTTCACTGCCTCGCGTGCATCGGCGACATCGAGGATGCCCTTGATGATGAGCTTGCCCGGCCAGATGCTGCGGATCCACTCGACGTCCTTCCAGTTCAGCGTGGTGTCGAACTGCGAGGCAACCCATTCGGAGACCGAGCCGAGATCCTGCGACCCCGAGACGTGACCGGCGATGTTGCCGAAATTCCGGCTTTTGCCCTTCAGGATGCCCGACACCCAGCCCGGCTTGGTGGCGAAGTCGATGATGTTCTTCAGCGTCAGCAGTTTCGGCGGCACCGACAGGCCGTTCTTGACGTCGGCATGCCGCTGCCCGAGCACCTGAAGGTCGACGGTGAGAACCAGCGCGCTGCATTTCGCGGCGATGGCGCGTTCAATGAGTGATTTCGCGAAGCCGCGATCTTTCATGACGTAAAGCTGAAACCAGAACGGCTTGTCGACATTCGCCGCGACGTCTTCAATTGAACAGATCGACATGGTCGAGAGCGTGTAGGGAATGCCCAGCGCCTGCGCGGCGCGGCAGGCATAGATCTCGCCGTCGCCATACTGCATGCCGGTCGAGCCGACCGGAGCCAGGATCAGCGGCATCGCGGCGGGTTCGCCGAGGATGGTGGTGTTCAGCTCACGCTTCGAGACGTCCACAAGAATGCGCTGGCGAAACTTGTACTTCTGCATGTCGCTGACATTGGCGCGCAGGGTTTCTTCCGCATAGGAGCCGCCGTCCACGTAATCGAAAAAGGGCTTCGGCACGCGGCGTTTGTGAAGCAGCCGCAGGTCCTCGATGCAGGTAATGTTCTTCATGGACGCATCCTCACGTCATTGAATTTTCTTGCGCGAAGATCATCTATCATGGTTGAGGCGCACGCAAATAGCCGCTGCGCCGTGGAGAGGCTCATGAGCAAGAAAACCTCCAGTCCCAAATCAGCTAAATCCTCGAAAGAGGCGGAAGCCGAAAAGCGCAAGCTGGACGAGGAGCTTGATGAAGCCCTGCGGGAGACTTTTCCTGCCTCCGACCCGGTCAAGCTGACCCAGCCGGACCAGCACGTCGAGCCCGATCCCGAGAAGTGATCGCGGAATGACCGCGCTGGCCGGCGGTTCGCACCGGAACATGGGCCGTCCCCGGACGTTGACCCTGCGAACCAATGCAGGAGCGCAACATGGCCGAGGCCGACACCAAGCCGAAAAACGACAACAAGCCGAAAGACCCGGAAAAGAAGAAGCTCGACGACGCCCTTGAGAAGGGGCTGGAAGAATCGTTTCCGGGGTCGGACCCGGTCAACGTGACCCAGCCGGCGCCGTCCAAGCACGATCAGGACATCAAGCGGAAAGACTGAATGGATCTCCGGGAGCCCTGCCAAGACAGGGCTTTGCGATAAAATCTTTATAGATCAATTAGATAAGTACCGCCGCCCGCTTCGGGCGGCGGTAATGATTCATCATATTATTTGAAGGATTACCGCCCGCAGAGGCATTATAACTCGCTCTCCGCTAGAATGGGGCGTTCGCCAGAGCCAAACAGGTGCTTTTCGGGGACCTGGCCGGAGACGCGGCGGAGCAGGGGAATTCATGGTGCGCAAATATTTCGGGACCGACGGCATTCGTGGCCGCGCCAATGGCCTGATCACGCCTGAACTGGCGCTCAAGGTCGGGCAGGCTGCCGGGCTGGTGTTTCAGCGCGGCGACCATCGTCATCGCGTGGTGATCGGCAAGGACACCCGCCTGTCCGGTTACATGATCGAAAACGCCATGGTCGCGGGCTTCACCTCGGTGGGCATGGACGTGCTGTTGCTCGGCCCGATGCCGACGCCGGCGGTCGCCATGCTGACCAAGTCGATGCGCGCCGATCTCGGCGTGATGATTTCAGCGTCGCACAACCTGTTCGACGACAACGGCATCAAGCTGTTCGGCCCTGCCGGATTCAAGCTGTCCGACGATGTCGAAACCCAGATCGAACAGTTGATGGACGAGAACCTCGACAAGCGGCTCGCCCAGAGTGCCAGTCTCGGCCGTGCCCGCCGCATCGACGGCGTGCATGATCGTTATATCGAATTCGCCAAGCGCACCCTGCCGCGCGATCTCAGCCTCGACGGCCTGCGCGTCGTGGTCGATTGCGCCAATGGCGCTGCCTACAAGGTGGTGCCGGAAGCGCTGTGGGAGTTGGGCGCTGACGTCATTTCCATCGGCGTCGAGCCTGACGGTTTCAACATCAACAAGGATTGCGGCTCGACCTCGCCGGAAGCGCTGTCGCGCAAGGTGCGCGAGATGCGCGCCGATATCGGCATCGCGCTCGATGGCGACGCCGATCGCGTCATCATCGTTGATGAGCGTGGCCATGTGGTCGACGGCGACCAGCTTCTCGCGGTGATCGCGCAGAGCTGGAAGGACGACGGACGGCTGTCCAAGCCCGGCATCGTCGCAACGGTGATGTCCAATCTCGGCCTCGAACGCTATCTGAAAGAGCAGGGCATCGAGCTGCTGCGTACGCCGGTCGGCGACCGCTACGTGCTCGAGCAGATGCAGAAGGGCGGCTACAATCTCGGCGGCGAGCCGTCGGGTCACATCATCATGTCCGACTTCGCCACCACCGGCGACGGCTTCGTCGCAGCGCTTCAGGTTCTCGCCGTGGTGCAGCGCCTTGGCCGTCCGGTCTCGGAAGTCTGCCACCGCTTCGAGCCGATGCCGCAGATTCTCAAGAACGTGCGCTACCGCACCGGCAAGCCGCTCGACAATCCGGGCGTCAAATCCGCGATCGTCGATGCCGAGAAACGCCTCAACGGCAGCGGCCGCCTGCTGATCCGCCCAAGCGGGACCGAGCCGGTCATCCGCGTGATGGGCGAGGGCGACAACCGCGACCTCGTCGAGGAAGCCGTCGACATGATCGTCTCGGCTTTGGGAACGGCGTCCGCGGCGGCGTAAAATCTCCATGTCGTCCCGGCCAACGGGTCCGGCTTCGCCGGCTCGATGACAGGCTCCGGCCGGGACCCATACTCCCTGTCGGTGTTGTTGCAAGAAGATGTCCAGCCACGCTGCTCCATTGAGAGTGTGGTGGTTATGGGTCCCGGCATGCGCCGGGACGACATAGCGGAGCGCGTCGGTCGCCTGCGGCAGTCTGCCAATCCGGCACATCAGCCATGGTCAATCGCGACTGGTGGGATTGCCGCTGAATTTGTATTTCGTGGTTCATTCGATTTTGAATTTGCCGGGAAGCTGCCGTGAACAAGCCCGTTATCCTGTCCGAAGACACCCTCGTTGCGCCTATCGTGGTGGATGCACCGGCGACGCCGGCTCCGGCCGCGCCCGCGTTCGCGGTCATCGGCGCCATCAGCTTCTCGCATCTTCTCAACGACCTGATGCAGTCGCTGATCCCGTCGGTCTATCCGATCCTGAAGGACAACTACGCGCTCGACTTCGGCCAGATCGGTATGATCACGCTGGCCTTCATGTTCACATCGTCGCTGTTGCAGCCGCTGATCGGCGCCTACACCGACAAGTATCCGAAGCCGTTCTCGCTCGCGCTCGGCATGGGCTTCACCTTCGCCGGGCTGATCCTGCTCAGCGTCGCGCATCATTACTGGGTGATCCTGCTGGCGGCCGGCCTCGTCGGCACCGGCTCGGCGGTCTTCCATCCGGAATCCTCACGCATCGCGCGCATGGCGTCGGGCGGCCGCGTCGGCATGGCGCAATCGGTGTTTCAGGTCGGCGGCAATCTCGGCACGGCAATCGGCCCTGTGCTGGCGGCGCTGATCATCGTGCCGTTCGGGCAGGGCAGCATCGCGTGGTTCTCGCTGGTCGCAGCGCTCGCCATCGTCGTGCTGTGGCAGATCGGGCGCTGGTATCAGCCGCGCATCGCGCATCGCAAGGGCGCTCATACGTCCCTGCCGGAAGACGGGCCGTCTTCGACGCGCACCATGGTCGCGCTCACCGTGCTGATGGTGCTGCTGTTCTCGAAGACGTTCTACACCGCGAGCATCGGCAGCTACTACACCTTCTTCCTGATGCAGAAGTTTGGCGTCAGCACACAGGCGTCGCAGATCTATCTGTTCCTGTTTCTGGGGGCGAGCGCGGTCGGCGTATTCTTCGGCGGCCCGCTCGGCGATCGCTTCGGCCGCAAGTACGTGATCTGGTTTTCGATCATCGGCGCGCTCCCGTTCACGCTCGCGTTGCCTTACGTCGGTCTCTACTGGAACGCGGTGCTGAGCATCGTGATCGGCTTCATCATCTCGTCGGCGACACCCGCGATCATCGTCTACGCGCAGGAGCTGATGCCGCATCGTCTCGGCATGATCTCCGGACTGTTCTACGGCATGGCGTTCGGGTTCGGCGGCATTGGCGCTGCGGTGCTCGGTCAGGTCGCGGACTGGAAGGACATCAACTTCGTCTATCAGGTTTGCGCATTCCTGCCGGCGATCGGCCTGCTCGCGATCTTCCTGCCGCAGATGAAGCACCGCAAGCTCTGACGTTCGCTTTAAGAAGCGCAATCCCTCGACGTCATGCCCGGACTTGTTCCGGGCATCCACGTCTTTACGGCTCGTAACAAGTAAGACGTGGATGGCCGGGGCAAGCCCGGCCATGACAATGCGCAAGACCTATGCTCGGCCGCGTGTTTTTACGTCAGAGATCCTGACTCAATCGTCAACACATCGTTAGGACTTGCGGCGCGCGATGCCGCGCGCGTTGTGTAAACGTTTACCGTCTCGCTTAAGGCCGCTTAAAAATCACGGTTAAGAATTAGGGTTAAGTGGCGCTTAAGCATTTGGTGGCATCGTCCGGCCTGTGAGTTTTGTGTGTGAGGCCGTGTTGCCTCACCGGGGAAAGGACCGGACCAATGCGTACTCTCAAGAACCTGATTGCCGCAGGAGCGGCGTCATTGATTTCATCGGCCGCGCTCGCCGCCGACCTGCCGCCACCGCCCATGTATGTCCCGCCTCCGGTCGAGGACTTCGGTGGCTGGTATCTGCGCGGCGATATCGGATTCAGCAATCAGCAGGTCAAGAGCCTCGATAATGCGCTCTATCACGACCCGGGCGTCTCTGTGCAGCACACCGGCCTCGGCTTCGACACCGCGGGCATCTTCGGCCTCGGTGCCGGCTATCGCTTCAACAACTGGTTCCGCGCGGACGTGACCGGAGAGTATCGTGGCAAGTCGAATTTCCATGGCGTGGATGTCGTGACCGTCAATGGAACGCCATTCGGAACGAACACCTATACCGGCAGCAAATCCGAGTGGCTGGTTCTCGCCAACGCCTACTTCGATCTCGGCACCTGGTGGTGCATCACGCCGTTCATCGGCGCGGGCGTCGGTGGTTCTGCCAACACCATTTCGGGCTTCACCGACACCGGTCAACCCGCTGCAAGTCTCGCATTCGGCCCGACCGCTACGAAGTGGAATTTCGCCTGGGCCGTGCATGCCGGTCTCGCATACAAGGTCAATCCGAGCCTGACCATGGAACTGGCCTATCGCTACGCCGACCTCGGCGACGGCATCACCGGCGACATGTACACCTGGAACGGCGTCAACGCCGTGAACAATCCGATGCACTTCAAGAACATCACGTCGCATGACCTGAGGTTCGGCGTGCGCTGGGCGATCGATGCGGCTCCGGTTTACGCGCCGCCGATGCTGCCGCTCATGCGCAAGGGCTGATCGAAGTTTTTCTTCCCTTCAGAACATTTCAACGGCGCGGATTTTTCCGCGCCGTTTTCTTTTTCGCCACACGCGCTGTGGGAACGATTGATTAAGGTTAACGCGGCATCATCGAACGTAGTTAAGCGTTTATGACGGAGTTTGGTGATGCGTCGGACTGTGTTGGCGATGGCTCTGGTTGCGGCGGCGCACGGCGTACAGGCCGCGGATCTTCCCGATCTCCCGATCCTGCGCGGGGGCTTTAACGACGGAGTGATCCCGCGATGGCAGGGCTTTTACGTCGGCGGGCAGGCCGGAACCGGTTCGTCGGATATGAACTTCGCCGGCACGACGCAGGACATCGTAGCCAAACTTCTGGTGAACACCGCGATCGAAAACGTCGGCCGTGTTTCCGAGTGGCCGGTCATGGGCAAGAAATCGCAGCGGGGCAATGGCGCTGGCGGTTTCGTCGGCTACAACTCGCAATGGGATGACGTCGTGCTTGGCATTGAAGCCAGCTACATGCACGGCAATTTCGGCGGTAGCGATTCAGGGACGATCTCGCGGTTCTTCGATGCGGGAGGTTCCACCAACTTCGTGGATTATACCGCGTCGTCGAGTTTCAAGATCAAGGACATGGGGTCGATCCGCGCGCGCGCCGGATACGCCTGGGGCGCCTTCTTGCCCTATGCGTTCGGCGGTGTTTCGCTCGGCCGGGCCGACGTCTTCAAAAGCGCGACCGTTTCGGGCACGCAGGTGCAAATTGCTCCTCCAAACACTGTCGTTCCTTTCGCGGTCAGTCAGACCGAGGGCCAGAGCAATCGCTTCATCTACGGTTATGCAGCGGGTCTCGGGGTCGATGTGATGCTGGCCGGCGGCCTGTTCATGCGCGGTGAGTGGGAGTATCTCAAGTTCGTCGGCCCCATCGATACCAGCATCAACACCGTGCGCGGCGGTCTCGGCTACCGGTTCTGATTGATCCGTCATCGGCAATTACTTCTTCCGCAATCCCTGCGGCCGCTGTCGTTGACAGCGGCCGCATCGCCTGTTGTGCTGTTCGCCTTATGAAAGTGGCGGCCATCGGGAAGGTGCGGTCATGAAAATCTATGGCGACCTGAAATCGGGCAATTGCCTGAAGGTGAAATGGGTGTGCGACAGGCTTTCGCGCCGCTACACTTGGGTCGAGATCGATACCCAGAAGAATGAAAGCCGCACGGCGGAGTTTCTCAAGCTCAACGGAGCGGGGCAGGTGCCCGTGCTCGAACTCGACGACGGGCGCACGCTCGCGCAGTCCAACGCCATCATCCGCTATCTGGCGCGCGGCACCGACCTGATCCCCGCCGAGGCATTTCTCAGCGCAAAGATGGACGAGTGGCTGTTCTGGGAGCAGTACAGCCACGAGCCTTATCTCGCGGTCTGCCGCTTCCAGATGTTCTATCTCGGCAAGTCGCAGGGCGAGCTTGATCCCGAGAAGGTCAAGCGCGGCTATTTCGCGCTGGCGCGGATGGAACATCAGCTTCACGATACGCGGTTTCTGGTCGGCGATGCGCTGTCGCTCGCGGACGTGGCGCTGCTGGCCTATACCCGTGTCGCCCATGAAGGCGGCTTTCACCTCGACGGCTACGCCTCGGTGCGGCGCTGGATCGCGGACTCCGAGAAGGTGCTGGGGCTTTGAGACTTCCCAAGATCTGAAAGATCGCCGATCTCTCCGCGTCGTCCCGGCGAACGCCGGGACCCATAACCCCTGTCACTGATGTCGATAAATGAAACCTCCTTATTTCATTGGAGAGTCCGGCGGTTATGGGTCCCGGCGTTCGCCGGGACGACCCAATTGATGGATCATGCGCACCTCCGCATCCCAGCCTTGTGAACGGGGCCGGGCGAAGTTTCTTGACGAAGTCCAGAACCTCCCATATTCACGGCGGCGGGAAACCTCCCCCCACCGGGAGGCAGCTATCTGGAAGGATAGACTATGACTGTAGCGAAGCCCGCTTCGCGGCCTAACGTGCCGCATTTTTCGTCCGGCCCCTGCGCCAAGCGCCCCGGCTGGAACCCCCAAAATCTCAAGGACGCAGCCCTCGGCCGTTCGCATCGAGCGAAGGTCGGCAAGGCCAAGCTCAAGCTCGCGATCGATCTGACGCGCGAGGTGCTTGAAGTGCCTGCCGACTACAAGATCGGCATCGTGCCTGCGTCCGACACCGGCGCCGTCGAGATGGCGCTGTGGTCGCTGCTCGGGCCGCGCCCGGTCACCACCATCGCCTGGGAATCCTTTGGCGAAGGCTGGGTCAGCGACGTCGTCAAGGAATTGAAGCTCAAGGATGTCGTCAAGCTCCACGCGGGCTACGGCGAAATTCCCGACCTGTCGAAGGCCGACAGGAACTCGGACATCGTGTTCACCTGGAACGGCACCACCTCCGGCGTGCGGGTTCCGAACGCCGACTGGATCCGTGACGACCGCGAAGGTCTGACCATCTGCGACGCCACCTCCGCCGCGTTCGCGCAGCCGCTCGACTGGCCGAAGCTCGATGTTGTCACCTTCTCCTGGCAGAAGGCGCTGGGCGGCGAAGCTGCCCACGGCATGCTGATCCTGTCGCCGCGCGCCGTCGCACGGCTCGAGAGCTACACGCCGCCGTGGCCGCTGCCGAAGATCTTCCGCATGACCAAGGGCGGCAAGCTCAACGCCGGCATCTTCGAGGGCGAAACCATCAACACGCCGTCGATGCTCTGCGTCGAGGACTATCTCGATGCGCTGAACTGGGCGAAGTCCGTCGGCGGCCTCAAGGGGCTGATGGCGCGCGCCGACGCGAACACCAAGGTGCTCGCGGACTGGAAGGCGAAGACGCCGTGGGTGGATTTCCTCGCCGCCGATCCGGCGATCCGCTCCAACACCTCGGTGTGCATGAAGGTGGTCGATCCGGCGATCACGTCGCTGTCCGCCGATGCACAGGCTGACTTCGCCAAGAAGCTGGTTGCCGCCGTGGAAAAGGAAGGCGCGGGTTACGACTTCGCGCACTACCGCGATGCCCCCGCGGGCCTTCGCATCTGGTGCGGCGCGACGGTCGAGGCCAAGGACGTCGAGATCCTCACCGCATGGATCGACTGGGCGTTCGCCGAGACCAAGGCTTCGCTCGCCAAGGCGGCGTGATTTTCCAAAGATGACGTCTCCTCTCCCATAATGGGGGAGGGGTTCTCCGCTTCGGAGGCCTTCATGATCTCACGCATCTGGCATGGCTGGACCACGCCCGCGAACGCGGACGTTTACGAACGTCTGCTGCGGACGGAAATCTTTCCGGGAATTCTCGCTCGCAAGATCGCGGGCTTTCACGACATTCAGCTTCTGCGGCGTGACGCCGGCGCGGAGGTCGAGTTCGTCACCATCATGACGTTCGAGACGCTCGACGCGGTGATCGCTTTCGCCGGGCCGAACTACGAAGAAGGCGTCGTGCCTGACAAGGCGCGTGCCGTGCTGTCGCGCTTCGACGCGACATCGCAACACTACGAAATCATCGAGACGCGGCAGAACCGCCAGCGCCCACCAAATTTCTGATTGGAGTTTCCATGTCCAAGCCTAAAGTTCTCATTTCCGATGCGTTGTCCCCGGCTGCGGTGCAGATCTTCAAGGATCGCGGCGTCGAGGTCGATTTCCAGCCCGATCTCGGCAAGGACAAGGACAAGCTCGCCGAAATCATCGGCAACTATGACGGCCTCGCGATCCGCTCCGCCACCAAGGCCACGGCGAAGATCCTCGAGAAGGCGACCCGCCTGAAGGTGATCGGCCGCGCCGGCATCGGCGTCGACAATGTCGAGATCCCGGCTGCCACGGCCAAGGGCATCATCGTGATGAACACGCCGTTCGGCAATTCGATCACCACCGCCGAGCATGCCATCACCCTGATGCTGGCGCTGGCGCGCGAAATTCCCGCCGCCGATGCGTCGACCCAGGCCGGCAAGTGGGAGAAGAACCGTTTCATGGGCGTCGAGATCACCGCCAAAACCCTCGGCGTAATCGGCGCAGGCAACATCGGCTCGATCGTCGCCGACCGCGCGCTCGGGCTGCGCATGAAGGTCATCGCATTCGATCCGTTCCTGTCGCCGGAGCGCGCCAAGGACATCGGCATCGAGAAGGTCGAGCTTGATGATCTGTTCAAGCGCGCCGACTTCATCACGCTGCATACGCCGCTGACCGACAAGACCAGGAACATCATCGATGCGGCCTCGCTTGCCAAGATGAAGAAGGGCGTGCGCATCATCAATTGCGCGCGCGGCGGTCTGGTGGACGAGGCGGCGCTGGTCGATGCGCTGAATTCCGGTCAGGTCGCGGGCGCAGCCTTCGACGTGTTCGTTGAGGAGCCGGCCAAGACCAACGTGCTGTTCGGTCATCCCAACGTTATCTGCACGCCGCACCTTGGCGCATCCACCACGGAAGCGCAGGAAAACGTCGCGTTGCAGGTCGCCGAACAGATGTCGGATTACCTGCTGACCGGCGCGATCTCCAACGCCGTCAACTTCCCCTCGATCACGGCGGAAGAAGCGCCGAAGCTGAAGCCGTTCATTGAACTCGCCGAAAAGCTCGGCTCGTTCGCGGGCCAGCTCACCGAGACCGGCATCGCCAAGGTCACGATCACCTATGAAGGCGTGGTCGCGGACATGAAGATCAAGGCGCTGACTTCGGCGGCGCTGACCGGCCTGCTGCGGCCGATGCTGGGGGATGTCAACGTCGTTTCCGCGCCGGTGGTGGCGAAGGAGCGCGGCATGGTGGTGGACGAAGTGACCCGCGCCGCGCGCAGCGACTACGAAAGCCTGATCACGGTCACCGTCGCGACCGAACGGCAGGAGCGGTCGGTGTCCGGCACGGTCTACCACGACGGCAAGCCGCGCCTCGTCGACATCAAGGGCATCCGCGTCGATGCCGAGTTCGGCAAGTCGATGATCTACATCACCAACGAGGATAAGCCGGGCTTCATCGGCAAGTTCGCCTCGCTGCTCGGCGATGCCAAGATCAACATCGCGACCTTCCATCTCGGCCGCAACGAGCAGGGCGGCGACGCCATCGCGCTGGTCGAGGTCGACGGTGCGGTGCCGGCCGAGGTTCTCGCCAAGGTCTCGGCGTTGCCGCAGGTCAAGCAGGCCAAGGTGCTGACCTTTTAACCGCTGACGTTTGAAACACGTCCATCATCATCGTCGTCCCGGCCGGGACGACTCGAAAATAGAAGCACGGGCCGGAGTTTTCTCCGGCCCGTTTTGTTTTCGTCTAAAGAGAATCCGCGAAGGTGGCAGGGTAAGGAAGCCGAAAGGAAGTTTCGATAGTTGATGGGAACGAATCCGCGCAGAAGCGCGCGATCCCGCCCCGGAGTGTCATCGTGAAATTCCTGAATAACCTGCCCATCACCGCCAAGCTCGGTATCTTGGTCGGTGTGACCCTGCTCGGCCTCAGTGCAGCCGGCCTGTACTCCGCCTTTATGATGCAGCGTGAAATGGTGAGCGCACGCGTGGCGCAAACACACGCGCTGGTGGAAATTGCGCGTAACACTGCGGTGGGGCTGCAGAAGCAGGTCGATGCCGGGAAAATGACCAAGGACGCAGCGATCGCGGAATTTGGCCGCGTTGCGCAGACGATGACCTATGACAATGGCGACGGCTACATGTTCGTCTACACCATGGACGGCATCACCGTGGCGACGCCGAACGTCAAGCAGATCGGCACCAACCGCCTCGACATCGAAACCAACGGCCGCAAGCTGGCGCGCGAGCTGCGCGACGGCGTTGCCGCCAAGGGCGATGTCACGCTGCGCTACGAATACATGAAGCCCGGCGATGAGAAGCCGACCCGCAAGATGTCCTATGCCGTGGCTATTCCCGGCTGGAACATGTTTGTCGGCACCGGCGCCTATCTCGACGATCTCGACGCCAAGCTGAAGCCCATTATTATCGCGCTCGCGGTCGCCACTCTCCTGATCGGCGCATTCTCCGGCGCGGTTGCCTGGATGGTCGGCCGCAGCATCACCCGTCCGCTCGGCCAGCTCGGCGCCCGCATGCAGACGCTGGCCGACGGTCAGCTCGAGGAGAGCATCCCCGGCAGCGACCGCCGCGACGAAATCGGCGCGATGGCCGCGACCGTGCAGGTCTTCAAGGACAACGCTGTCCGCATCCGCGATCTCGAGAAAGTGGACGCGGAAGCCAAGGAACGCGCCGCTACGGAGCGGAAGGCGATGATGAACAGCATTGCCAGCAGCTTTGAGAGCAGCGTCAACGGCATCGTGCGTTCGGTGTCGGCATCGGCTGCCGGCATGCAGAGCACGGCGGAATCCATGACGGCGTCGGCGAGCGACGCCAGCGCTCGCGCCGCCACCGTGGGATCGGCCTCGGAGCGGGCTTCGACCAATGTCGGAACCGTCGCGGCTGCGGCGGAAGAGCTGTCGAGTTCGGTCGCCGAGATCGCGCGCCAGGTCAACCAGTCCAACGAGATCGCCAGCAAGGCTGTGGGCGATGCGGAACGTACCAACGCGACGGTTCAGGTTCTCTCCAGTGGCGCCGAGAAGATCGGCGAGGTGGTCCAGCTCATTCACTCCATCGCGGCGCAGACCAATCTGCTCGCGTTGAACGCGACCATCGAGGCGGCCCGCGCAGGCGAAGCCGGCCGCGGATTCGCGGTGGTGGCGTCCGAGGTCAAGGCGCTGGCCAACCAGACCGCCAAGGCCACCGAGGAAATCTCCGCGCAGGTTGCCGCCATGCAGGCGACCACCAGCGATGCGGTGGTGTCGATCGGCGGCATCACCGAGACCATCGCGCGGATGAGCGAGATCACCATGAACATCTCCAGCGCTGTTGAAGAGCAGGGGGCTGCGACCCGCGAGATCGCACGCAACATCCAGTCGGTGGCGGCGGGATCGAGCGAGATCAGCGATCACATCGGCGGCGTCAGCGCCGCTGCGGCTGCGACCGGCACCGCGGCGTCGGACGTTCTCACCAGCGCTCGCGATCTCGACCAGCAGTCGGGCATGCTGCGCTCGGCGGTGGACGAGTTCCTCGGCAAGGTGCGGGCGGCGTAATGTCTTAAGTCTCTCTCCGTTGAGGGTAGTGGTTCTCCGGCTCTGATCCGGAAGCACCAAATACCATCGAATGCCTGACAGGCGCGGTTGCTGAAAAGCAGCCGCGCTTTTTTGCAATCCGGACCTGCGTATTGTCTGCGAAAGCGCGGGGGGCGGCCCGGAGTAAGGAAGATTCAACAGTCTTGCTGTAAATGAAGTGAATTCTTACTTATGGCGCACCCGCGCCGAATCTCCCGGAGAAGCCGCGTGAAATTCCTGAATAACTGGCCCGTCGCCCTGAAGCTGGGCGTTCTGGTGTGCGTGACACTGATTGGTTTGTGTGCCGCAGGCTTTTTTGCCTCCCGCATGATGCAGAACGAAATGTTCAGTGCGCGGAAGGAGCAGCTGCGCGCGATCGTCGATACCGCCAGAAACATGGCAATCGGATACCAGAAGCAGGTGGAGGCCGGGAAGCTGACGAAGGACGCTGCGATCGAGCAGTGGGTTCAGCGCGTCCAGAACATGACCTATGACAACGGCGCGGGCTACATGTTCGTCTATACCATGGACGGCATTGCGGTCGCCGTGCTCAATCCGAAGCAGATCGGCACCAGCCATCTCGATAACGTTGTGAACGGACGCAAGTCGACACGCGAAATGCGCGACGGTGTCGCCGCCAAGGGCGATGTGACGATCCACTACTTCTGGCAGAAGCCCGGTCAGACGGAGCTGGCGCCGAAAATCTCCTACGCTGCCGGCATTCCGGGCTGGAACATGTTCGTCGGCACCGGCGCCTATGTCGACGATCTCGACGCCAAGCTGATGCAGATCGTGATGGCGCTGGGCGCGGCGATTCTCGGCATCGGCGTCATCTCGGGCGCGGTGGCTTGGTTCATCGGCCGCAGCATCACCAAGCCGCTCGGCCAACTCGGCGCGCGCATGAAGACGCTGGCTGATGGCCAGCTCGAAGAGGAGATACCGGGCATCGGCCGGCGCGACGAAATCGGCGCCATGGCGGAGACGGTGCAGGTGTTCAAGGACAATGCCGTGCGCATGCGCGACCTTGAAAGCGCCGACGCCGAGACGCTGAAGCGTGCGGCGGACGAGCGCAAGGCCGCGATGCATGCGATCGCCCTGGAGTTCGAGAGCAGCGTCAACGGCATCGTGCGTTCGGTGGCATCGTCTGCGGCCGGCATGCAGACCACGGCGCAATCGATGACTCATTCGGCGAGCGACGCGAGCGCCCGCGCGGCGACCGTGGGATCGGCTTCGGAGAAGGCATCGAACGACGTCGGTACCGTAGCTGCGGCCGCCGAGGAACTGTCCAGCTCGGTCGCTGAGATCGCGCGCCAGGTCAACCAGTCCAGCGAGATCGCCAGCAAGGCCGTGGGCGACGCGGAGCGCACCAACGCGACGGTGCAGGTTCTGTCCAGCGGCGCGGAAAAGATCGGCGAGGTGGTGCAGCTTATTCACAGCATCGCGGCGCAAACCAATCTGCTCGCGCTCAACGCAACCATCGAGGCGGCGCGCGCCGGTGAGGCGGGTCGCGGTTTCGCCGTCGTCGCATCGGAAGTGAAGGCACTGGCGACCCAGACCGCCAAGGCAACGGAAGAGATTTCGGCTCAGGTCGCAGCGATGCAGGCGACCACCAGCGATGCGGTGACGTCGATCGGAGGCATCACCGAGACCATCGCGCGCATGAGCGAGATTACGTTGAATATCTCCAGCGCCGTTGAAGAGCAGGGCGCTGCCACGCGGGAGATCGCGCGCAACATCCAGTCGGTGGCGGCGGGCTCGGCCGAGATCAGCGATCACATCGGCGGCGTCAGCGCGGCGGCCTCCGCTACCGGCAATGCGGCGTCGGTTGTTCTCACCAGCGCGCGCGATCTCGACCAGCAGTCGGGTATGCTGCGTTCGGCAGTGGACGAATTCCTCGGCAAGGTGCGGGCGGCGTAACGCTCGCCTCTCCCCGTTTTAGGGGTCGCGGTTATCTATCCCTCCCCCTTGTGGGGAGGGAAGACCGGCGTAGCCGGTCAGGGTGGGGGCCGTGTTCCTGCGAGCGTGATCGTTCTGATCTGAAAGCGCCCCCCACCCGGTTGGCCCAAAAGAATTTGGGCCAGCCACCCTCCCCACAAGGGGGAGGGATAAAACTACTGCTTCTCGATCTTGGCTTCGCGGATCAGCTTTTCCCACACCGCAAGCTGCTCCTTCAGGAACTTGTCGAAGCTCTCGGGCGTGCCGGAAAACGCTTCCATGCCGCGTTCGGCAAGCTCGTTCTTGACGCTTGGCGTTTCGACGATCTTGCGGATTTCGGCGTTGAGCTTGGTGACGATGTCCTTCGGCAGATTGGCCGGGCCGAGATAACCCTGCCAGGACGTGATGTCGAAGCCCTTCACGCCCGCTTCGTCCATTGACGGCAGTTCCGGCAGCAGTGCGGAGCGCTGCTTCGTCGTCACCGCGAGCGCCTTCAGCGCGCCGCCCTTGACGTGGGGCAGGCCGGTCAGCACGTCCACGAACATCATCGAGACCCGGCCGGCGATCACATCGGTTAGCGCCGGCGGCGAACTCTTGTAGGGCACATGCAGCAGGTCGATCCCCGCGAGCGTCCCGAATGTCGCGCCGGAGACGATGGCCGACGAACTGCCGCTGGCGTAGGACAGCTTGCCGGGCTCTTTCTTCGCCAACGCGATCAGTTCTGCGACCGAATTGACCGGCAGCTTCGGATCGATCACCAGCATGAAGGGCAGGTCGCCGGTGCGCGCGACCGGCGTGAAATCCTTGATCGGATCGTACGTCATGTTCTTCAAGAGGTACGGATTGGCCGAGTGCGACGTATTGGTGGTGACGAAAATCGTGTAGCCGTCCGGCTCGGCGCGCGCGACGTAGCTGGCGGCGATCGAGCCGTTGGCGCCGGGCTTGTTTTCGATCACGATGCCGGTGCCCAGCGCCTTGCCGAGATCCTTCGAGATGATGCGGGTGGTGGTGTCGGTGCCGCTGCCGGCCGCGAACGGCAGCACCAGCGTGATGTTCTTGCCCGGCGCCGGCCACGGTGTTTGCGCGGCCGATGGTCCGGCAGCCAGAACGCCGGCCGTGATGGCAAGCACCGGCGCAATCAATCCGGCAATCGACGATGTCGTTGGTCTTGGAAAGTTCATTTTCGTTGTCTCCGCCCCTGTCAGTTTTTTTTGACACGCCGGTCGTCATGTCACCGAGGCGGTGACCTGCGCCGTTGTTCAGGGGGAGATTGCGCGAACTCGTGACGAATTGCCAGTCAGTGGTCCGATTCTAACATTCGCACCCCGTTTCAGCAGGCATTCCTGCGAATGTTAGAATCAAAGGACCACTGGCAAATGTAAGTTTCTAGTGGAGTTTTGGATTTGACATTCGCTTGAGGACTCGCTGCCGGCGGGGCGCGAATGTCAAATCCACTCCACTAGGAAGCGGGACGTTTCCCGGCCGATCCGCGCCGCGATGCGGTGAAAATGCCCGCCAGCACCAGCACGTAGCCGACCAGATGAAACAGCTCCGGCTTTTCGCCGAGCAGCATGATTGCCATCACCGAGCCGAACACCGGCACCAGATGAAAGAACGGCGCGGCGCGGTTGGGGCCGATCAGTTCAATGCCGCGATTGAAGAAGATGTAGGCCAGCGTCGAGGGAAACAGCACGACAAAGACGACCGTCGATACCGTGAGCGTGTCGAAGATCAGCATCTCGCCGGTCGAGACTTCCCATCCCACCAGCGGCAACAGCATCACGGCGCCTGTGCCGGTTGTGAAGGCGATCAGCGAAAGCGGACTGATCCTCGGACGTTTCGGCATCAGGGCGGAGTACAATCCGAACACGAACAGCGCGGCGGCGAAACTGATGTCGCCAGCGTTGACCTGGATCGCTGCCAGCGCAGCAAGATCCCCCCGCAGCACGATGACGAGCACGCCGAGCAGCGAGACGACGATCCCGGCGGCCTGCATCCATGACAGCCTCACGCCGAACAGCATCAGCGACCAGAGCGCCACGAATAGCGGTCCCGACGACTGGATGAGCAGCGCGTTCAATGCCTGGGTGTGCTGCAGGCCCCAGTAGGACAGCGCATTGTTGAAGGCGAAGCCGGTAAAGGCGAGCAGCAGCAACAGCGGCAGATTCCTCCGGATCACCGGCCAGTCGCGCACAAGATACGGCCAGGCGAAGGGAAGGATGACGAGAGCCGTTCCGGCCCAGCGGCAGAATGTGAGGGCGAAAGGCGGCACGTGGCCCGCGACGAAACGGCCGAGCACGATGTTCATCGCCCAGAACAGCGACATCAGGCTGAGCATCAAATAGGGCTGATTGAAAAGCCAGCTGGCCGGCGAGGGCTTGCGCAAGGGCGGATCGGCGACGGTCATGGGGCTTTGGGAAAGAGGATGCGCAAATTGTGCCGATATTTCGCACCTTCACAACCGCCAATCCCGGATTGCTCCGTTGCGCTATGCGGGCAGCGCAACGGCCCGGTTGTCATGCTTCCTGGTTTGTTATGCCACCATCGTGCTGTAGGGCAGGCCGGCGATGGCGGGCACCGCATTGCTGCCGATCTGGCGAAGCAGCGAAGCGAGATCGTAATGGAAGCGCTCGCTGGTCATCAGTCCGTCGCGAAAGCCGACCACCACCACGAAGCGTTGCTGGATGTCTCGCCCGCTCGCCGGAATCCCGAGAAAATCCCCGACATGACGGCCGTTCCACGTGGCTTCCGCGATGAATGTGTTCTCGTCCGGCCAGCCCGCCGATTGATCCGCCAGCCGCTCGACCGTGACGTCGAAGGTCGTCCACCATTGCCGGTAATGATCCGCCGCGCCGCTGTGCCCGCGCCACAACTGCCCGGTCGCGTGATCCTGGAACACGCAATCCGGATGCAGCGTCGCGAGCGTGCCTTCGAGGTCCTGGGCGTTCTCGGCTTCGAGATGCCGGTGCAGAAGCCTGATATTCGGGTTATTCATGTTGCGCTCCCCTATGATATTCGAGTACTGATATATTGTAAGAGGTCTGATATTATGCGCAAGAGCCCGGCATCGAATTCCGCGCAGGTTCCGCAAATCGGAGAGGCGATGCGCGGCGAGGAGGGGCATTTGCCCTACCTGCTGTCGCAGGCGCAGGCGGCCATGCGGCTGGCGCTGGAACGGGCGCTGGCCGATCTCGGCGTGACGCCGCCGCAGTTTTCGATCCTGACCATGATCGATTCTTATCCGGGCCTGTCCGGAGCCGATCTCGCCCGGCTAACCATGCTGACGCCGCAGACCATCAACCTGATCGTCAAGAATCTCGAGCGCGATGGCTTGATCGCGAAATCGCCCGACGATGTGCACGGCCGGATTCTGCGGCTGCAGACCACGGCTGCGGGTCACGGACTGCGGATGAAATGCCGCGAACGCGCGGCCCGTGTCGACAGGCGCGTGACCGCGGGTCTCACCCCATCCGAGGAAAAGGCCGTCAGGCGTTGGCTTGTTCAGCTTGCGAAGGACATGCGCCCGAACGCATGAGCGAATTGGCCGGACGGTTTACGCGCTCGCGCTCCAGGCGCTTTTCCGCGCGGCGATCGCAACGCCGGTCAGCACCAGTGCGTAACCTGTTACATGGAATAGGTGTGGACGTTCGCCGAGGAAGGCGATGGCAAGCACCGATCCGAACACCGGGATCAGATGAAAAAACGGCGCGGCGCGGTTGGCGCCGATCAGTTCAACGCCGCGGTTGAAGAACAGATAGGCGAGGATCGATGGAAATATCGCGACATAGGCCAGCGTGAGTGCGTTGTTCATGGTGAGCGACGGCCTCAGTCCGCTTGCGGCTTCCACGATCACGGCGGGAATGAGCAGCACCGTTGCGTAGCCGGAGGTGAAGCCCATGAAGGCGAGCGGGTGTATCGCCGGACGTTTCACGGCCAGCACGGAATAGAGCCCGAAGATGACCAGCGCGAACGTGAAGATCACGTCGCCCTTGTTCAGATGAATCGAAGTGAGGGCGGCCGGATCGCCGCGCGTCAGAATGGTGAGGACGCCAAGCAACGAAATTCCGATGCCGATGGTTTGCGGCCAGGTCAGGCGAATGCCGAGCAGGACGAGCGACCAGAGCGCAACGATCAGCGGCCCCGATGACTGGATCAGCAGCGCATTCAGCGCCTCGGTGTATCGCAGTCCGAGATAGGCGATGGCGTTGTAGCCGGCGAGGCCGGTGAGGGTCAGCAGCGTCAGAATCGGCAGGTGCTTGCGGATCACCGGCCATTCGGCCTTGAGATGGGGCCATGCGAAGGGCAGGACGATCAGACAGGCGAAGCCCCAACGCAGGAAGGAGAGCGCCATTGGCGGAAAATCCGCTGCGATGAAGCGCCCCAGCACGACATTGCCCGCCCAGAGCAGGGATGACAGCGACAGCAGCAGATATGGCCTGTTCATGAGCCATGATGTCGCGGATCGCGGGGCGGGATCGTTCATGTCGATGGCGGATTATAGGCTTTGCAAGGAAGGCCGGGGCTGGCCGGAATTATTTGGGGATATCAATGATTTGCGCCCCATTCCGCATAGGCGTCAATACCCGTTGGCGCTTGCGTCCCATGCGCGCATCCGTTATCCGGTGACATGCCTCGCAAGCGCTACCCTGGCTGCAAGGCGCTGGAATTCCGGCGAATTTGCAGGTTGCGGGAGATTGTCTGGAAATGGCCAATGTTGTCGTCGTCGGCGCCCAGTGGGGCGACGAAGGGAAAGGCAAGATCGTCGACTGGTTGTCGGAGCAGGCCGACATCGTCGTTCGTTTTCAGGGCGGCCACAATGCCGGCCATACCCTCGTCATCAACGGCAAGACCTACAAGCTCGCGCTGCTGCCCTCGGGCGTGTTGCGGCCGTCGAAGCTGTCGGTGATCGGCAACGGCGTGGTGTTCGATCCGCAGGCGTTTCTCGCCGAGCTCGACAAGCTGCGGTCCCAGGACGTTTCGATCACCCCGGACAATCTGCGCGTCGCCGAGAACGTCACGCTGATCCTGCCGCTGCATCGCGAACTGGATGCGATCCGCGAGAACGCCAGCAAGGCCAACGCCATCGGCACCACCCAGCGCGGCATCGGACCGGCCTATGAAGACAAGGTCGGCCGCCGCGCGATCCGGCTGATGGATCTTGCCGATCCGCAGACGCTGCCGCACAAGATCGACCGCCTGCTGACGCACCACAACGCGCTGCGCCGCGGCCTCAACCTGCCGGAGATCGACGGCGCGGAAGTTTTGAAAGAACTGTCGGCGATTGCGCCACGCGTGCTGCCGTTCGCGGATTCGGTATGGAATCTGCTCGACCACAAGCGCCGCGAAGGCAAGCGCATCCTGTTCGAGGGCGCGCAGGGCGCGCTGCTCGATGTCGATCACGGCACCTATCCCTACGTCACCTCGTCCAACACGGTGGCAGCGCAGGCCGCGACCGGCACCGGCATGGGGCCGAGCGCGGTGGGTTATGTGCTCGGCATCTGCAAGGCCTACACCACCCGCGTCGGACAAGGCCCGTTCCCGACCGAACTGACCGACGAGATCGGCGAACTGATCGGCCAGCGTGGCAAGGAATTCGGCGTCAACACCGGACGCAAGCGCCGCTGCGGCTGGTTCGATGCCGTATTGGTGCGGCAGACAGCCCGGACCTGCGGCATTCATGGCCTGGCGCTGACCAAGCTCGACATTCTCGACGGCTTCGATGAGATCCAGGTCTGCGTCGGCTACACGCTCGACGGTAAGGAGATCGATCATCTCCCGGCGGGCGAGGGCGCCCAGGCGCGCGTCGTGCCGATCTATGAAACCATCGAAGGCTGGAAAGAGCCGACGGCCAACGCCCGGTCGTGGGCGGACCTGCCCGCGCAGGCGATCAAGTACGTTCGCCGGGTCGAGGAGCTGGTGGGCTGCCCGATTGCCCTGCTTTCCACCAGCCCGGAACGTGAGGATACTATCCTCGTGCAAAATCCGTTTGAGGCCTGAGCACGATCTGTGTTCAGTTGATTGACGATTTTTAAGTACAGGGTTCGTCGAGAATCCTGCAGACTGGACGAGGATGGCTGATTACTACCCGCTCATAGCCCGTGCCATCGCCGGACTGGACCCCAGTGCTCCCGGCGAGCAACGTCGTGCGCTCTATGAACGCGCGCGGACGGCCCTGATTTCCCAGTTGCGTGGCGTGCAGCCCGCATTGAGCGAAGCCGAAATCACCCGCGAGCGCCTGGCGCTCGAAGACGCGGTGCGCCGGGTCGAAGCCGATGCCGCTCGCCGCGCTGCGGCGCTTCAGGCCAATGAACCGCCGCGTGAGCGTCCCGCCGCTCCTCCGCCGCCGGACTCGTCCGTACCGCCGCCGTCGGCGCAGCCGCGCGCGCCGCTTCCGGGCCGCCGCGAAGGTCCGCGGCCGGGCGATGCCCTGCGGGAAAGCGCGCGCAGCGCGCGTGGCGGAACCGCGCCGCCCCCGCCAGGCCGGCCGGCTCCGCGACCTGATGCGAATGGAGCACCGGAGCAGCGTCCGCCGCGAAACCTGCGCGGCGATCAGCCGCCGCCGACCCGCGCCCAGCCGCCCGGTCCCCAGCAAGGTCTGCCAACGTCCATGCGTGACGTCCGCGCGCGCGATCAGCGCAGCGCCGACACCCGGATGCTCGATGAATTCACGGAAGATGCGCGCGTGCCGCGCCGCGCACCGCAGGGTTCGGGGATGCGCGACGTGGTCGCGGACGCCAACGACCTCGGCAGCGCCACCCGTTCAGCGCGGCGCAGCCAGGCGCAGGACTTTCCCGATCAGCGCGGCGGCCCGGCACCGTACAGCTACGACGAATCCGCCGAAGAGGCCGGGCGCTATCAGCCGAACGACCGGCCGCGCGCCCGCATTCAATCGCGCGACGAACCGGAAACCGCCAAGCGCGGCTTTCCGGTCAAGACCGCGATCGCAGTCTGCGTCGCGATCATTGCCATCGGCGGCGCGGTCTGGGGCGGGCCGAAGGCCTATTCGCTGATCAAGTCGCTGACCACGAAGCCTGCGCAGCAACAGGCCGATACCGCGAAGGATGCGTCGGGGACGCGGCCGAAGATCACCGATCGGGTGGGGCAGCCCGGCTCGGCGCAGATTGCGCCGGTGGCGCAGCGCGTGGTGCTCTATGACGAGGACCCGTCGGCGCCGCAGGGCAAGCAGTATGTCGGCTCGGTGATCTGGCGCACCGAAGCGGTCAAGGTGCCCGCCGGTCAGCCGCCGGATATCGGCGTGCGCGCCGACATCGATATTCCCGAGCGCAAGATCAAGATGTCGCTCTCGATCCGCCGCAACACCGATGCGTCGCTCCCTGCGAGCCATACCGCCGAGCTGACCTTCGTGCTGCCGCCGGACTTCGGCACCACCATCGCCAACGTGCCGGGCGTGCTGATGAAGTCCAACGAGCAGGCGCGCGGCACGCCGCTGGCCGGACTCGCGGTCAAGGTTACCGACGGCTTCTTCCTGGTCGGGCTGTCGAATGTCGAGGCCGACAAGTCGCGCAACCTGCAGCTTCTGAAGGAGCGGTCGTGGTTCGATATTCCGCTGGTCTACGCCAACCAGCGCCGTTCGATCATCGCCATCGAGAAGGGCGCGCCGGGCGAGCGCGCGTTCAATGAAGCGTTCACGGCCTGGGGGCAGTAACTTCATGAAAATAACGCTTGCCGGCTCACGCCACTTTGGCGTGGAGACGCTGAACATGATGCGCGGTCATGGCATCGAGGTGATCCGCGTCGTGGTCGCGGACGGCGAGGACCGTCTCGCCGGGGCTGCGCGCGCCGCCGGCATCGAGGTCGTGGTGCAGGCGAAGCCGAAGTTGATCGTGGCGGCGGAAATCGCCCCCGGCACCGATCTGATCGTCACCGCGCACAGCCACGCGCTCGTCAGCGACGGCGCACTGAAAGCCTCCAAACATGGCGGCATCGGCTATCACCCCTCGCTGCTGCCGCGTCATCGCGGCATCGCCGCGGTGGAGTGGACCATCAAGGAAGGCGACGCGATCGCCGGCGGCACGATCTATCATCTGTCGGAGCGGCTCGACGCCGGTGCCATCGCCGCGCAGGACTGGGTGTTTGTGAAGAAGAACGAGACCG
This sequence comes from Afipia massiliensis, assembly GCF_014203115.1. Taxonomy (GTDB): domain Bacteria; phylum Pseudomonadota; class Alphaproteobacteria; order Rhizobiales; family Xanthobacteraceae; genus Afipia; species Afipia massiliensis. The sequence goes on from NZ_JACHIJ010000007.1 coordinate 231,291, forward strand.
CGCGCGAACTGTGGGAGCGGGCGCTGGCGCCGCTCGGACTCAGGCTGCTGGCGCAGGTGATCGATCAGGCCAAGACCAGCGGCAATCTGCCGTCGATGCCGCAGGACGAGCAGTTCGCGACCCATGCGCCGCGGCTCGACAAGGAAACGCCGCACGCCGCGCGAAAAAGCGCGGCGTCGTAACACGCGTTAAATTTCAGCAAAGTCCTCACGCCGCGCGGGTCTCGCCGACGCGCACCGCGCTCGAGACAAGATCGCTGGCGTCGGTCACGCCGTCGGCAGCGCGGCGCACGATGGTCTGCGCCATCTTCGCCTTTGTCGCGGGAGTACGGTTCTCCTGCGCAATCTGTTCGACGGCGATGTCGAGAATTTTCCTCAGCGTAGCGACATAATCGGGGTCGAATTGTTCCGGCGGGCGATTGACCATGCGCTTCTCCTCTTCGGGCATTTCAAGACGGGTTTGCAGACTGGTTTTCAAGGCTGCGATCGCGCCTGCGGTGAGCGGGCGGACCATGCTTGCGCAATGGGGCAGATGTGAGTCAGGACCGCGAATTGCAATGCGCATACACCGATGTGAATTTGGAAAAGCTCCAGTCACATTTCCTTCAAACAAGTTACGATACCGCAACGCACTTTGACGGTTGATGCGGAGAATCGCACCACATCTTGTGGTGCTGAATAGACTTTCGATGCGATGCAATGCATGCTTTCACAGGAACTTCAAAATCGTGAACGCGGAACGACAGGTTACGTTCGCGGAACACAATTCAAATTGAACACATCCAAGGAGAGATGATGGCCGACACTCCCGCAATACCTTCCGATCCGAACTTCATTCCGATCGAAGGCATCATGGAGGCACCGGTGATCTTCTTCGAAGTGTGCCCCACGTTCGGCAACAATGGCGGCCTGCTCAATCTGATGCTGGCGACCGGCCTGATCGATTCCGCGCCTCATGGCAAGGTCGTGAGCCGCGTGAAGGCGGTGGCGCATCTGCGCATGACGGCCGCCGCTGCGGTGAACCTGCGCGACACGCTCAACAACGCGCTCGCGATGGGCGCGCCGGTCCAGAAGCCGGAGGGGCGGGCGAACTGATTGCGTATATGACTCGCATGTGACTCTGTTTGGGCAAGGATGAGCGATGATGCTTTCGACCATGATGTTTCCGACCACGCAACGCGCGTTCGCGCTGCTGGCCGCGCTCGCGGTTGCATTGCTGGCGTGGCCGCTGGCGGCGCAGCATGCGACGCCGAGCAAGCCGTTCCTGGAGAAGAACGCGTTCTATCTGCGCTCGGCCGGGTTCCGGATTCAGTTCGCCAATGACGCGGCGGGGCAGCGCGCGCTGAAGGCACTGCCGCCGCACCGCTTCGTGGTTCACAAGGCCGGCGGCGCCCCGCGGTATGTCTATGCCGATCCCGGCGTCTGCAATTGCATCTTCAGCGGCACGCAGGACAACTACAAATCCTATCTGGACATCCTGCGCCAGCCGCTGCCCGGCGTCGATGACGTGTCGCCGGATTACAAGACGCAGGCGAGCGCGCTGCTGCTGGACCAGCCGGTCGACTTCGGCATGACCAACAACGACGACAGCCTGTCGGATTACTTCCGGGATTATCTGTGATCCATCTGTAATCCGGTACTCTCTTGTGCGCTGCCATAAGCGCGCCGCGCGCATGGCGCGCCTTGTTTGCCCTCGTTTGTTTGTTACGCTCCGGTGTTGTCCATCAACACATGCTGACCGCGCGCCAAGTCGCGGCAGCCGGGGAGAAACAAAATGGCTTCACGACGCGCCGCGATCGGTCTGATCGCGATGGGCTTTACTGCACTCGTTACAATGGGCGGCGCTGCGGCGCAGGATTACCCGACGCGTCCGGTACGCTGGGTTGTCGGCTATCCGCCGGGCGGCGCCACCGACATTCTCGCGCGCCTGGTCGGCCAGCGGCTTTCGGAGCGGCTGAACCAGCAGTTCGTCATCGAGAACAAGCCGGGCGCCGGCAACAATGTCGGCACCGAGTCCGTGGTGAATGCCGAGCCCGATGGCTACACGGTGCTGCTGGTCAATCCCGCCAACGGCATCAACGCCTCGCTCTACGCGAAGCTGAGCTTCAACTTCATCCGCGATATCGCGCCGGTGGCGGGTCTTGCGCGCGTGCCGAATGTCATGGTGGTGCCGAAGGATTTCCCGACGAAGTCCGTCGAGGAATTCATCGCCTACGCGAAGGCCAATCCGGGCAAGGTCAACATGGCCTCATCCGGCAACGGCACCTCGATTCACCTCTCGGGTGAATTGTTCAAGGCGATGACCGGCGTCGAGATGCTGCACGTTCCGTATCGCGGCTCCGCGCCCGCGATCACCGATCTGCTCTCGGGGCGGGTGCAGGTGATGTTCGACAACATGCCTTCCGCGATCCAGCACATCAGGGCGGGAACGCTGCGCGCGCTGGCGGTGACGACAGCATCGCGTTCGGCCGAGTTGCCCGACGTTCCGACCGTCGGCGATACGGTGAAGGGCTATGAAGCCAGCGCGTGGTTCGGCATGGGCGCGCCGAAGAATACGCCGAAGGAGATCATCGCCAAGCTCAACAAGGAGATCAACGCGATCCTGGCCGAGCCCGAGATGAAAAAGAAGATCGCGGACATGGGCGGCATCACGCTCATCGGTTCGCCGGAGGATTTCGGCAAGATCATCGTCTCCGAAACCGACAAGTGGGAGAAGGTCGTCAAGTTTGCGGGCGCGAGGGTGGAGTAATGCTCGTCATTCCGGGGCGCGAGCCGCTGGCGAGCGAGCCCGGAATCCCGGTTGCTGAACTCATCGAGATTCCGGATCAGTCCGCTGCGCGGCCTGTCCGGGATGATGGCGTGTGATGGAGTGCGTGTGGGGCGAGCACAGGCGTTACTTCATTCTCCGGTCATCCCCGCGAAAGCGGGGATCCACTCTTTGCTCTGAGCAGTGAAGTCGAGAGTTTTAAGACTGGGTCCCCGCTATCGCGGGGACGACATGCGCTTTGTGGCACGCGTCTCTATCAAGACCGGCGCACAACAAAAAAGCCGGCCCGAAGGCCGGCTTCCGCAACTCGTGATACGCAAGAAGTTAGTACGCCGCTTCCAGCGCCGCCTGCTCGGCGCGCGCGACAGTGGTCTTCACCGCCGCCTGCACCTTCTCGAACGCGCGGACCTCGATCTGCCGCACGCGCTCGCGCGACACGCCGAATTCGGCGGCGAGGTCTTCCAGCGTCATCGGCTCTTCAGCCAGACGCCGCGCCTCGAAGATCCGGCGCTCGCGGTCGTTGAGCACGCCCATCGCGCCGTTCAGAGCGCTGCGGCGATGATCGAACTCCTCGTGCTCCGCCATGATGGCTTCCTGGTTGGGCGAGGTATCGACCAGCCAGTCCTGCCATTCGCCGGGTTCGCCGTCGTCACGGATCGGTGCGTTGAGCGACGCATCGCCGCCAAGGCGGCGGTTCATGTCGATCACGTCCTGCTCGGTGACGCCGAGGGAGGTTGCGATCTGCTTCACCTGATCGGGGCGAAGATCGCCCTCTTCAAGCGCGGAGATCTTGCTCTTCGCCTTGCGCAAGTTGAAGAACAGCTTCTTCTGGTTCGCGGTGGTGCCCATTTTCACGAGCGACCACGAACGCAGGATGTATTCCTGGATCGACGCCTTGATCCACCACATCGCGTAGGTGGCCAGGCGGAAGCCCTTCTCGGGCTCGAAACGTTTCACCGCCTGCATCAGGCCGACGTTGCCTTCCGAGACGACCTCGGAAATCGGCAGGCCGTAGCCGCGATAGCCCATGGCAATCTTGGCCACGAGCCGCAGATGGCTGGTGACGAGCTGATGCGCCGCATCGCGGTCGTCATGTTCCCGCCAACGCTTGGCCAGCATGTATTCCTGCTGCGGCTCGAGCATCGGGAACTTGCGGATTTCAGTCAGGTAGTGAGCAAGACCGGATTCTCCGTTGAGAACCGGAAGAGTAGCTGCACGGGCCATGTCGCGCCCTCCAGAGTTCACGCCCCCGATAGCGGCGGGCGAGGCAGGCCATCTGCTGTGTCAAAGCCAGAAGCGCTGCAATGTTCCGCGCCGGGACGATCCCAGCGCAGGTGCAACATACTCCAAAACCCGAGGGGGAGGGAAGAACAAAACGAGGTCACGAACCCGTGACCCGGGTTAAATGTCTGTAACCATGCGTCTTTTTAGCGCATCCCTTTTAGTCTATTCTACGAAGGGCTGCCTCAAGCAGAACCAAATCCTCCGGCAGCGCCGATTCCCAGTGCAAAATCTCTCCGGACACCGGGTGTTCGATTACCAGCAAATATGCATGGAGGGCCTGTCTGCCAAGAGCGGTCAATGCGGCCTGGCTTTGCGGCCCGAGTTGGCGGGCCTTGGTCTTGAAGCCGGAGCCGTAGACCTCGTCGCCCAGCAGGGGATGGCCGAGATGGGCGAGGTGGACGCGGATCTGGTGGGTGCGGCCGGTCTCGAGCTGGCAGGCGAGCAGGGAGGCGACCGGCTTGGTATCGCGGCCGTTGAACGTTTCGATCGCTTCCCAATGGGTCACGGCTTCGCGGCCGCCCTGGCGCACCGCCATCTTGTCCCGCGAATAGGGGTGGCGGTCGATCGGCTGGTCGATGGTGCCGCGTTGCCGGCCGGGCGATCCCCAGGCGAACGCCATGTAGCCGCGGCGCATCTCGCCGGTGCGGCCATGGTCGGCGAACTGCGCCGACAGCGACTGGTGGGCGCGGTCGTTCTTGGCCACCACCATCAGGCCGGTGGTGTCCTTGTCGAGCCGGTGGACGATGCCGGGACGGCGGACCCCGCCAATGCCGGAAAGGCTTGCACCGCAATGGGCAATCAGCGCGTTGACCAGTGTTCCGGTCTCGTGCCCGGCGGCGGGATGCACCACGAGATTTTTCGGCTTGTTGATGACGATGATGTCGTCGTCCTCGAACACGATATCGAGCGGGATGTCCTCACCCTCGGGCTCGGCGGGGGCGGCCGGCGGAACGTCGATTGTGATCGTATCCCCCGCATTGACATGATAAGCGGGGTCGCGAACCGGGGCGCCGCCGATATTCACCTGGCCTGCGAGGATCAGTGCTTTCAGGCGCGAGCGCGACAGGTCGGGACTGCGGACGGCGAGCACGCGGTCCAGCCGCCGCGATCCCTCATCGCCTTCGACCGTGACCTCGTGACGGCTGTTTTCGTTTTCGGAAGAGTTAGAAGAGCTTTGCATGTCTGAAACTGTTGCGCCCGATCCGACCCCCGAGCAAGCCGCGCTGATCGCGCGGGTGCGCCGGATGATGTTGATCGCAGGCCTGACCACCGCCGTCGGTGTCGGGGCCTTGCTGGTCGCCATCGGCTACCGCCTTTTCCGCACCGATGGAAGCGTTCAGGTGACGGATGTGACCGCGACCCTGCCGAAGGGCGCGCGGATCGTCTCCACCGCCACCGCCGGTGACCGGCTGGCAGTGACCGTCGATATCGGCGGCGCGACCGAAATCCGTACCTATGACGCGAAGACGTTGAAAGCTGTCGGACGTCTCAAATTCGCCGTTGAGCCCTGATACGCCTCGCATGCGAGGCGGCGAAGGAAGGCCCCCTGGGGAGGAGCGCTTCCTGATGCAAGAGCTGTTAGGGGACTTTACGCTCCGGCTCATATGACCCAACACCAGCCACCTGTCGCCAGCTTCCAGTCTTGCAGTCGCGCGTTTTCGAGGCTATCCCTTCCCCGCGCTTGCTCCCTTCGTCTAGCGGTTAGGACGCGGCCCTCTCAAGGCTGAAACAGGGGTTCGATTCCCCTAGGGAGCGCCATTCCCTCTCAAGGGACGCGCGTGCGCTGCAATCGCCGTGGCGAGCGACCGCACAACCTTCCATCATATTGCGAGCAGGATACTGCGATCAGGACTTCGCCTTGCACCGCGCATTGCCCGCGTCGCGGGCAGATGATTACATCGGCGCGCTGGGGCTCGGCTTGCCAGCCCATTCGAGAAGGATAACCGACACGCAGACATTGATTTGAAAATATTGGCCGATCAACGGCCAATACATCAGGGAGGCGACGACTATGACCGAGTTCACACCGGATCGACGATCTCTGCTCAAAGGAAGCGCCGCCACGCTGGCCGCGGCGGCGACTATGTCAGCCGACCAGATGCTCGGCTACGCGAAAGCCTGGGCGCAGACCGCCCCCTGGAAGCCGGAAGCCGGCGCCAATATCAACATGCTGCGATGGAAACGGTTTGTGGAGGCGGAAGACGTCGCCTTCATTCAGCCCAAGGCTTCGGTCGCAGCCAACACCGGGCAAGGTCTCGACATGGTGTGGGGCCTGTATTCGCTGCCGCATCTGTTTCCCGAAAAGTGCGTCGATGTCACCGACGTGGCCGACTATCTCGGCAAGAAGTACGGCGGCTGGGCGCCGTCCGGCGTTGCCTACGGCAAGCGGGGCAACAAGTGGCTTGGCATTCCGGTCGCGGCGAGCGGCGGTCTCGTGAACTACCGTATCGCGGCCATGCAGAAAGCCGGCTTCAAGGAGTTTCCGAAGGACCTCGCCGGATTCCGGGAGTTGATCAAGGGCCTCAAGCAAAACGGGACGCCTGCCGGCATGGCGCTCGGCCACGCGACGGGTGATGCCAACGGATGGCTCGCGTGGGCGATGTGGGCGCACAACGCTTACACGGTCGACAAGGACAACAAGGTGACCATCAATTCGCCCGAGACGGCGAAGGCACTGGAATACGTCAAGTCGCTCTACGAGAATTTCATTCCCGGAACGGTCTCCTGGAACGACAGTTCTAACAACAAGGCCTTTCTGGCCGGCCAGCTTCACCTCACCACCAACGGCATTTCGATCTATGTCGCAGCGAAGAAGGAAAATCCCGCGATCGCGCAGGACATGGATCACGCCCATCTGCCGGTCGGGGTCAGCGGCCAGGTGCGGGAGCAGCATCTCGGCTTCCCGATCCTGATCTTCAACTTCAGCAAGTACCCGCAGGCCTGCAAGGCATTCACGGCGTTCCTGATGGAAGGACCCCAGTTCAATCCCTGGATCGAGGCGGCGCAGGGGTATCTGTCGCACTTCCTGCTCGCTTACGATGCGAATCCGATCTGGACGGTCGATCCCAAGAACACGCCGTATCGCGATGTCGCCAAGCTGGCATCGACCCCGGCTGGGCGCGGCACCTTGAACGAGAGTGCGGCGGCCGCGATCGCGGATTTCGTCGTCGTCGATATGTTCGCGAACTACTGCACCGGGCGTGAAGATATCAAAGGTGCGATGGCGTCCGCGGAGCGGCAGTTCAAGCGGATCTATCGGACCTGATGTCACAGCGACGGTTCCGGCGCGTGGCGATCAAATTGCCGCGCGCCGGGATGCTGCACGATTGAGCAGAGCGGCGCTCTCAGCGCCCGGCCATGCAGTCATAAAAAACAGCACTGCATATTATCATTTCGACTCATTCATCCGGCACACTACACTGACCACCCCAAGGCCAGCCGGTTGACGCCGGTCCCTCCGCCCCTGTCCGTGCCCGCAGTTTTTGCCGGGGGCAGTTTGCGGAGCACTTTTGCAATCGATGAGGTCATAATGCTCACGTCGCAGCAGTTGAAGGAATTGTTCCCCGAGGAAAGCCGGCTGAAGGATTGCGATGTTCCTCCGCCGGTTCATCAGCGTGAGACGCTGGTCAACGGGGAACTGAGACCGTGGACCGGACCGGTGGAGACGGTGCATTCGGCGATCTGTGTGCGCAAGCCCGACGGGTCCTTGGCGCAGGTTGAACTCGGCAGCCATCCTATCGGGGGCGTGCCGGAAGCGCAGATCGCGCTCGATGCGGCCGTTGCGGCTTACGACAACGGGCGCGGCGAATGGCCGACCATGACGGTGGCGCAGCGCATCGCCTGCATGCAGGATTTCACCAGACAGATGGTCGCCCGCCGCGAGCAGATCGTCGCCCTCATCATGTGGGAAATCGGCAAGACGCTGGCAGACTCGCAGAAGGAGTTCGATCGCACCGTCGAATACATGAAGGCAACCATCGAGGCGCTGAAGCATCTCGACAACGACAACTCGCGGTTCACCATTGTCGAAGGCACCATCGGCCAGATCCGCCGCACGCCGCTCGGCGTCGTGCTCTGCATGGGCCCTTACAATTATCCGCTCAACGAAACCTTCGCGACGCTGATCCCCGCGCTGATCATGGGCAACACGATGGTGTTCAAGCCGCCGAAGTTCGGCGTGCTGCTGTTCCAGCCGTTGCTCGAAGCGTTCCGCAGCGCGTTTCCGAAGGGCGTCATCAATACGGTCTATGGCAAAGGCTCGGAGGTGGTGCCGATGCTGCTCGAATCCGGCAAGGTCAACGTGCTGACCTTGATTGGTTCCAGCCGCGTCGCCGACCATCTCAAGAAGATGCATCCGAAGGTCAACCGGCTGCGCGCCATTCTCGGGCTCGATGCCAAGAACGCGGCCATCGTGCTGCCGGATGCGAATGTCGAACTCGCAGTGAAGGAATGTCTGCTCGGTTCGCTGTCCTTCAACGGTCAGCGCTGCACGGCGCTGAAGATGCTGATTGTCCATCGTTCAATCGTCGATAAATTTCTCGCACGGTTCACTGAGGAGCTGGCCAAGCTGAAGGTCGGCATGCCGTGGGACAAGGGCGTCACGCTGACGCCGTTGCCGGAATTCGGCAAGGTCGAGCACATGACGCGGCTGGTCGCGGACGCGACGGAGAAGGGCGCCAAGGTCATCAACGAAGGCGGTGGCGCGAGCTCTGGCACCCTGTTCTATCCCGCCGTGGTTTATCCCGTGAAGGAAGGCATGCTGCTGTATCGGGAAGAACAGTTCGGCCCGATCGTTCCGGTGATGGCGTTCGACGACATCGATACCGCGCTCGAATACGTCATCACCTCCGAACATGGCCAGCAGGTCTCGATCTTCAGTGAGGATGCGGAAACGATCGGGCGGCTGGTTGATCCGCTGGTCAATCAGGTCTGCCGGGTGAACATCAATTGCCAGTGCCAGCGCGGGCCGGACGTTTTCCCGTTCACCGGCCGCAAGGATTCGGCGGAAGGCACGCTTTCGGTCACCGATGCGCTGCGCTCGTTCTCGATCCGCTCGATGATCGCGGCGAAGCAGACCGAGGATTCAAAGCGGCTGCTCGATGACATCGTGCGCGACCACAAGTCGAACTTCATAAATACTGGGTTCATTTTGTAATTGATACAAAACTCGCGGACGGCGCGCGTTGCCGCCGTGAGTTCTCGATGCGATCTCGCGGTCGAATGAGGCGCTGTCTTCGTCCTTGGGCATGATCCGGTCCGAAAACCGTTCCCCACTTTTCGGGATCATGCCTGGGTAACGAATTCTCAACCAATTCGTGGTTACCAAATAGTAAACCATTTCGGAGTTAGCGCTCATGACCGACCATACTGCCGACGGCGATATCAAGCAGGCGGGCACTCACAGCGAAGCATCGCTGGTTCCGGAAACCGGCGATATGGTCCAGCATGAAGCGAAGGCTGCAGATGCGGCGAAGGACAGCGCGTCTACGCATGTCGCAAGACAGCCCTCCAAGGAAATCACGCTGCAGCGTCTGACCGCGCACAGCTCCTGGGAAGATATCGTTTCCAATGAGAGCGCCGCGCGCGAGCAGCAGTTCAATGACGCCGCCGCGCCGGAAGCCACCGGCCGTCGGCTTTCCATGGCTGCCATCGTCGCCATTGCCGCTGCTGTCGGCGCCATTGGAGGCGCGTTCGCGACGGCGGGTGTTGGGCACTATCTAAAAAGCGACCAGACCGCCACAGTTGCGGCTGATGCCGCTGCCGCGCAGGCGCGTTCGATGGAAAGCGCGATCGGGAAGATCAACGCCGACATCGCCGCCCTCAAGAGCAGCAGCGCAGCGCAATCAGCGAAGATTGTTGAGCGGATCGACCGCGTCGAGAAGGCGCAGGCCGAACCCGCCGCAAAACTGGCGAAGCTGAGCGACGCCGTTGAGAAGCTGCGGACGCCGGCACCCGCGCAGATAGCGAACGCCGCTCCGGAAACCACTGGTTCGATCAAGCCTGCCGCAACGCAGCCCAACCGTTTGCCTGTTGTTGAGGGTTGGACACTTCGTGAAGTGTTCGAGGGCACGGCAACGGTAGTGGGTCGCGCTGGAATCTTCGATGTCATCCCCGGCGACCCATTGCCTGGCGTCGGGCGGGTCGATGCAATCCGCCGTCAGGATGGCCGCTGGGTGGTGGTCACCAGCCGCGGTCTGATTGTCTCGCGATGAGCGGTTTTGCGGGGTGTCTGCACCCCGCAACAAATGCGACAGACAGCTAAAATTTGAGTGTTCGCCTGAACGGACCGGCATGATCTCGCTGGCATGATGCAGCCTCTGATGAAGAGGAATGAGCATGCCCGCATTTCGAGTGATTCCGCGCCTTCGTGTGGTTAATTTTTTCGCCCACGAAGTGATCGATGCATCTGGCGGCGTGCCGCCGGCAGCAAACGATAACAATTGTCCGTATTGCGGCGGTGTGCTCGAGCCGGGCGACAAGGCATCCGACTGTTCCGGGTCTGGTTCCGATACCGGCCCATGGCCGATGATCCCGTTCCCCAAGGGATGGGGCGCGTCCTGCTAAAGAACTAGCGCGCGGGAACCGCGCGCTGGCCTGCGAGATACAAAATCAATCCAAGCATGGTTAGCGCCGCCTGTACGATGCCGATGGCAAGCGTCGCGCTTGGTATCGATGCGGTCAGCACGACGCCGACCGCCGCACCTGCCATCTGCAGGAACCCAAGTAGCGCCGATGCAAGGCCGGCCCTGTCGCCGAAGGGCTGCAACGCTGTGGCCGTCGCCAGCGGGCTGACCATGCCGAACCCGGCCAGGAAGATCAGCACCGGGATAAGGTAACTCCAGATCGTCGGGGTCACCCAGTGTGCCAGTAGCAGCAGTGTGCCGCCTGTGGTCGCAATGATAAGGCCAGCTAGCGTGGCGCGGGCGTGCCCGATCTTGATTGCCAGCCGCGGCGCTGTCATGCCGGATCCGAACACGACGAACACGGTGCCAGCGAAGAACAGGCCGAGCTGGATCGGAGAGAAGCCTAGCCCGTCGATCAGGATGCGCGGAGACACCGAGAACATCGCGAAGATGGCACCCATAAACAGCCCGATGGTTCCGGCCGGTGCGACGAAACGCAGATCGGTGAGCAGGCCCCAGTATCCGCGCAGGATCGCGGTCAATTGTATTGAGACATTGCGATCGGGCCGATGAGTTTCGCCCACGAATCTGAAATAGGCGAGTGCAACGGTTGCCCCGAACAGGCCGACCACGAGAAATTCCGAACGCCATCCGGAGGTAGCATCGAGCAGGCCACCGATCAGCGGCGAGAAGCCGGGAGCAGCGGACATAGCGACCATGATGAAGGCCAATGCCTTTGTCAGATCTTCGCCGCTTAACAGATCGCGGGCGACGGCGCGCGACAGGACCGAAGCGGCACACGCGCCCAGCGCTTGAATGGTGCGGCCCACCAGCATCATTGGCAGGGTCGTGGAGAATTCGCACCAGATGCTGCCCAACACGAAGATGCCAAGTCCGAACATGACCGGCTTCCATCGGCCGTAACGGTCCGACAGCGGACCGACGACCAACTGACCGAGGGCAAAAACAGCAAGGTAGACGCTGATCGTCGACGAGACGGCGGCAGTCGAGACGTTCAGGTCCTTCGCCATCGAGGGCAGGGACGGCAGCAGGATGTTCGTCGCAAAGGATCCGACCGCGGCCAAGGCGGCGAGAACGCTGATGCGCGCGAATATCGATGACGGTGCGCGAGCCAATGTCAGCTTGTTGCCGTCGCCGATGTTCTGAATGGTCATCTGGAAGTTTCCTTTTTGGCTTTTTATATGATCATCATCATATATCAAAAGGGAATGTCGGCCTGAGCTCCTCGCTTTTCGCCGGGTGACGGTTGCGGCTGGGACATGGCGGTGCAGGCTTCGCGGCGAGGACGCGACGCGCCGCCGCAGGAACCGGGCTCTTGAATGAGGGCCCTGGTCCTCACCATTTATGAGGCTGGAATGGGACATCCCCGGCAAAACACCGGTCAGGAGGAGGCGAATGAGTTACTTTAAAACGGCGGTTTTGCTTGCCGGGTTGACGGCCCTGTTCATGGGAGTCGGCTACCTGATCGGCGGAGCGGGCGGCGCGGTGGTCGCGCTGGTGATTGCCGCTGCCACCAACATGTTCGCATACTGGAACTCTGACCGCATGGTGCTGTCGATGCACGGCGCTCATGAGGTCGACGAGCGCAGTGCGCCGGACCTCGTGCGGCTCGTGGCAGAACTTGCAGGGCGCGCGCAGTTGCCGATGCCGAAGGTCTATCTGATGGACAATCCGCAGCCGAATGCGTTTGCGACCGGCCGAGATCCGCAACATGCCGCGGTGGCGGTGACCACCGGCCTGATGCAGTCATTGAACCGGGAAGAACTGGCCGGTGTGATCGCGCATGAGCTGGCGCACATCAAGAATCACGACACGCTGATCATGACGATCACCGCAACCATCGCGGGCGCGATCTCCATGATTGCGCAGTTCGGCATGTTCTTCGGCGGCAATCGTGAAAATGGTCCGGGCATCATCGGCTCACTGGCGATGATGATCCTGGCGCCGTTGTCCGCGACCATCGTGCAGATGGCGATCAGCCGCACGCGCGAATATTCGGCCGACAACATGGGCGCGCGGATTTGTGGTCAGCCGATGTGGCTGGCGTCGGCGCTGGTCAAGATCGACAACGCGGCTCACCAGATTCCGAACATGGACGCTGAGCGCAGCCCTGCGACCGCGCACATGTTCATCATCAATCCGTTGTCGGGTCAGGGTATGGACAATCTGTTCTCGACCCATCCGTCGACCGAGAACCGGGTCCATGAGTTGCAGCGCCTTGCTGGCGAACTGGGGCCGCGCGGCGGCTTGGCAACCGCGCCGGCAAATGCGTCCAGCAACTCGCGTGAGCCCTGGGGCAGACAGCGTGGCCCTTGGGGTTGATCCCAGAACTGATCCTGGGGCTGATCACGCGTCGCAGAGTTAGCAAAGGTCCGATCCAGTTCTGCTGAATCGGACCTTCCTATCAGACCTTGAGATTTTCCGCCGACGTCTTGCCGCGGTTGGCGACTTCTTCGTACTCGACCGATTGTCCCTCGTTGAGGGTCGAAAGACCTGCCTTCTCAACTGCCGAGATATGCACGAACACGTCCTTGCCGCCATTGCTGGGCTGAATGAATCCGTAGCCCTTGGTCGGGTTGAACCACTTCACAGTACCTTTAGCCATTCCGTAGTCTCCAGAGGGTAAGACCGATAACAAAACGTCGAACCCCGCGGATGGGCGTGTCCAACGGCGCGCACGATACGCGGTAAGTTTGAGCCTTGATAGAGAAAATGGCGTTTGGGGCGGCCGCTTTCTCTCAAACTTTGCTCGAATTTGGCGATTTTACGCTGCTGCAACTGCGAAATCGGCGACCATATCCGACAGCATTCCGGCTTTTTTGACCGTGTAGACGATCAAGGGTTCGACCCGGCCGCGGATGGGGACCTCGATCTGAGGCAGGTCGCCGACAGAAACGTGGGCGGTTTTCAGGACGTCCCCGGACACCACCACTTCGCAGGACAGGGCCTTGGTCATGTCCTGCAGCCGCGCGGCGACGTTCACGGAATCGCCGAGCGCGGTGAAGACCGTGTGCTCCTCGGAGCCGATATCGCCGATGATCACCTCGCCGCCGTGAATGCCGATCCCAAAGCGCAGTGGTTCCGGCACGTCGTTGCCGAGAAATTCGTTCAGCGCATCGACATGGATTGCGATGCGCGACGCCGCTTCGATCGCCTGCCGGCAGGCGGTTTGCGGATTGGTCGAGAGTCCGAACAGTGCCAGTTGCCCGTCGCCAACAAACTGGTTCGGCTGCCCGCCGCATTCGACCACGGCCTGCGAAACCGCCGTCAGGAAGCGGTTGATGATGAAGACGGTATCGAACGGCAGCAGCTGTTCGGCGAGCTTGGTCGATCCCCGCATGTCGACAAACATGCTGACGAGGTACCGCTCACGCCCCGGAAGAGCGGGCTTGATGGTCGCGGCCGATGACGCGCTCGTGTGTGCGGGAAAGATCTGGAAGAACGACACGTCTGTGCGGGGACGCAGCTGGCAGGCCAGACGGATGGCGGGATCGTGGCCCGCGCCGACGCGCTCCAGCACAAAGGTTTCGCGGTTCGACGGCTCGGGCAGGGCGCTGCAGTCGCCGATGACGCGGATGCGGCAGGTGGAGCAGCGCGCTCGGCCGCCGCAGACGCTGGAATGGGGAATGTTAAAGCGGGTGCTCGCCTCCAGCACGCTCAGGCCGATCGGAATGCGAACCGTTTTGCCATTGCCGTAAGACAGCCGGACGAGGCCGCGGCGGCGTTCCACCAGCGCGCGGACGCCGCGTGCGGCCAGGGTCAGGCCGATCAGGCCGAAGTATCCATAGAGCATGGTGGAAATGATCCGTTCGAGGACAGCCTGATCGGCTGAGGTCCCGACCTTATCGCGCGACAGATTGTCCGCCCGCCATTCCGGAGCGGTGCTCGCGCGCTCGACCGTCCGGCCGGCCTGATAGAGGCCGAGCAACGACACCGTCGGCATGATCACGGCAAGGGCCAGCAGCAGGGATGATATTTTCCTGAAGTATGGTTTGGTCCGGGCCCAGAAGTAGATTCCGATGCAGCCGTGGACCCACGACACCAGCAGTACGGCGTACATCATCCATTTCAGATGCGGCCGGAACACCCAGTAGGCAAAGAAGACCTGCGGATAATCTTTCTCATGCCCGAACAGCGGCGCGGCGATGCGAACGCCGACCAGATGGCCGATGACAAAAGCCGGAATGCTGAGGCCGAAAACAAGCTGCGTTAGTTCGATGGCGGTCCAGCGAAATTGCCGTCGCGCGTAAAGCGCCCAGATGCCGAGGCCGAGATGCGTCAGCACGGCGCCATAGAACACGATCAGGACCGGCCAGCTTTGCCAGAACAGCATGTGATAGACGAGCGCGTCATCCATCGCGCTGAGCGAGATGTTACCGAGCGCATGGTTGGTGAAGTGGCTGATGAGGTAGGCAAACAGGATAAGGCCGGTGGCGAGCCGCACCTGACGAATTCCGATCCCGCGCAGAAATCGGGGGAGAGGTGAAGCGGCAGTTTCGGCCATGCTGTAATCGCTCGACTGAAAAACAAATGAAGCTCGATAGGCCCGGATCGCCCGGAGGCCCCGAATCCTAACGAAGATGTCGCCGCAGCGCTATGGGCCGGCGATTGCACTGTCGCCCTTTTGAGATGGCGCCGGGGAAGGGCTGGTTTGACTTCACCGGTGCAGTCGCGGAAAAGCTACCGCATGGAGAAGGCTGTCACGACCGGAATCACGAAAGAGCAACGCCTGCCCACACGCACCATGCTTGCTGCGGGCATCGCGATTGCCGTTCTTGTGACATTGCAGGTGGTCTACGCCGCGACGGCCGACCTGCGCACAGATGAAGCCTATTACTGGACGCTCTCAAAAGAAAACGTGTTGTCCTATCTCGATCATCCGCCGATGATCGCGTGGGTCGTGCGCTTGGGCACGGCAATCTTCGGGGACACCAACTTCGGCGCGCGGTTCGGCGGGTTGCTTGCGATGTGGATCGCGCTGGCACTTCTGGCGGACATCGTCTGGCGGCTGACGGGGGACCGCCGCTTCGTCCTTCTCGCCGTGCTGATGCCGCTCGCGGCTCCCGAATATGGACTGTTCGCGTCGCGGATTCTGCCCGATGTGGCGCTGATCCCGCTTTCGCTCGCGATGGTCTGGTCGCTGGTGCGATTGACTGAAAGCGACGACGGCCGCTGGTGGCTGGCCGCTGGATTGTTCGGCGGGCTGGCGTTGCTGTCGAAGTACACGGCGATCTTCTTTGCGCCGGCCATCCTGGCATTTTTGCTGGTACCGCCGTGGCGGACGCGCTGGCTGCGAAGTCTTTATCCGTGGATCGCGGTGGTCGTCGCACTGCTGGTGTTTTCGCCGGTGCTGATCTGGAACTGGCAGCATGACTGGGCGTCGTTCAAATTCCAGTTCATCCGCGCCGGTGCGGACCACGGCATCTCGGCGCGGACCGTCAGCGATTTTCTCGGGCTTCAGTTCGCGCTGGTCGGCCCGATCCTGTTTCCAGTGGCGCTGGCAGGTGCGACAATGCTGGCGTGGCGGGGCTATCGGCGGCGACATCCGGCCTTCATTCTGATCTCGACCTGTGCGCTGGTGCCGTTCGCCTATTTTCTGTGGAAGTCGCTCTCGCTCCGGATCGGCGACACCTGGCCGATGCTGATCTGGCCGTTCGCCTTTGCCGCTGCCGCGATCAACCTTGCCGAGATCGAAAAAGAGCGGCGCTCAGGCTGGATCTATCGCACCGCCGAGCCGTGGGCGAAGGCTGCGATCGCGCTCGGTATCGTGCTGAACGTCGCGATTTACTATTACTACGCCGTCAGCGATTTCGCATTCGCCGCGACCAAGGATCCGGTGGCGAAGGAAGCCGGTTACGGCGAGATTGCGCGCCGCGCCAAGGCCACGGCGGATCAGGTCGGCGCGAAATGGATTGCGACGCTCGATTACCGGATCTACGCGGAGCTGCGCTGGCATTTGAGGGACAGCATCCCGGTTGTTCAGGTCAACGAGAGAAGCCGTTTCATCGGCTTCAGGGATTCGTCAAGCGCAGCGATGAAATCCGGTATCGGGCTTTATGTCGACAGCATGCCCAACGACGGCAATGTGATCGAGACAAAGACGCTCGCTGTGTTGCGGCTCGTCGGACAAGCGGATCGAACGTGGCGGGGCGTGGTGATCGAACCGTTTGCATTCAAGACGGTCACCGGATGGACACCCGAGTTGTCGCCGCCTCCGGACTCGCCGTTTTATCGCTGGCGATTGTTGAACTGACAAACGCAGTGGCGCTCAGGACTTCTGATCGTCGCCCCCGGCGCGGCGCAGCAGATCCTTGGCGAGGTCTGACAGCGCGGGACGCGGCAGGGCTTCAAATGGCAAGGGGCGCGTCACGTCGATGGCGGCGAGGCCGAGCCGCGCGGTAAGCAAACCGTTGAGCAGGCCTTCACCGAGCTTGGCCGACAGCTTCGCGGTGATGCCGTGGCCCAGCATCTGCTGGATCAGGCTGTCGCTGGCGGCCATGCCGCCGGTCAGCGCCAGATGCGCCACCACATGACGCATCAGCCGGATCATGCCGAGCGTGCCCGGGCGTCCGCCGTAGAGCCGCGCCAGCTGCCGCACCAGACGCAGCGCCGCCGCGAAGACGAACAGCATGTCGATGACTGCGCCGGGACTGACCGCGGTGACCAGTGAGACGCGCTGTGCGGCGCTGGACACCAGCCGCCGCGCTTCCTGATCGAGCGGCGTCATCAGCTCGCGTTCGGCGAGCCGGACCATATCGGCGCCGTCGATGATGTCGCGTCCGTGTTCCTCCAGCGCGGCGCGGGCGCGGGCAAGCCTTGGATTGTCATGGGCGATCTTGAGCAGGTCGCGGACGATGGCGTCGCTTTCCTTGCGGTCATCGCTCAGGAGCACGGCGTTCGCGCGTGCGTGCAGCTTCTCGATGGTCTCCAGCCGCGCCAGACTCATGGCCTCGCGCGCGATGATGACCACCAGCGCCACGACGGCGAGGATGGCGAACACAAGTCCGATATAGCCGAGGCTGGTGCTACGATTGAACAGGTCCTCGACCAGATTGGAGATGCCAAGACCGAGGCCGAGCACGACCAGCCCGCCGAGCGCCGTCCAGAACACGCCTCCCCAGCCGAAGCCCTTGCGGACAGGGACAGCCGGCTCATCGATGACGACGGGAAGTTGCGCCGGGTCGGCTTCCGGCGTGATATGGACCCTGCCGCGCGCAGGACGCGAGGGATCGTCCTCGGCGTCCATCAGGATGACGCGGGGATCATCGAGCTTGAAGGCCGCCGGTTTGCGGTGGTGCGGCTTGTCGCTCATTGCAGCTTGTCTCCGATCAGGAACTGAAGCGCACGGTCGAGGCGGATATGGGGCAGGGCGGGCTCTTCGCCACCCTCACGCTGCAGCAATGGGGGGCGAAAGCGCAGAAACCGGAAGTCGGTCTGGTCGGATGCTGTGTTGGACAGGCCACGGAATGCGCCGTCCCCGCTAAACAGATCGTCGAGCTTGGCCGGAAGGTCGCCGGGAAAGGTCGCTACTTCCGTCTCGCCGTCAAAGATTTCGTCGCCGGACATCTCGCCCTCTTCAGGTGTGCCGAGGATCGAGGGCAGTTTTTCGCGGCTCTGCTGCACCATAGCTTCCCTTGTTGCGCGCACGGCGGCCAGCGCCACCACATCCACGCCGGCGCCCGCGAATTCCGCCCGCGAGGCGGCGCGCTCGACCATGCGCTTGAGGATTGCTTCCAGCCGGTCGTGGCTGGTGTGGTGAAGGTGATCGGCCTTGGTGGCGGCGAACAGGATCTTGTCGATGCGTGGGCGGAACAGCGTGTTGATGAACGTGCTGCGGCCGATGTTGAAGCAGTCGAGAATGCCAGACAGTGCGCCTTCGAGATCCTTCAGCGCCTCGGGCCCGGCGTTGAACGCAGCCAGCGCATCGACCAGCACGATCTGCCGGTCGAGCCGCGTAAAGTGATCGCGGAAGAACGGCCGCACCACCACGTCCTTGTAGGCCTCATAGCGCCGCCGCATCATTGCCCACAATGAGCCGTCCGGCGCAGTGCCGTCCTGCCGGACGTCGAGCGGCGCGAACGTCAGCGCAGGCGATCCCGCGAGATTGCCGGGCATCAGGAAGCGGCCGGGCGGCAGCAGGCTCATGGCGAAGCGCTCGTCGCGGCAGGCGCGCAGGTAGTCGGTGAACAGCTTCGCCGCGGTCAGCGTTGCCTGTTCGTCTTCGCGCCCGTTCGCATCAAGGGTCGCCAGATGGGCGTGCCACTGCGCCGCAAGTTTTGCGCGCGGCTCGCGGCGAGACAGCGCAAGGCTCTCCGCCGACCACAGTTCATAGCTCTTGTTCAGCAGTGGCAGGTCGAGCAGCCATTCGCCGGGGTAATCCACCAGATCGAGCGTCAGCGTGCGGGTCGCCGCGTTCTGCCGTTGGTACTCGATCACGAGGCGAAGTTCGCTGATGTCAGTGGTCGAGTGAGGCCAGCGCCGGTCCTCGATCAAGGTGCGGACGTGACCCTCATAGGCGAAGCGGGGGACGGCATCGTCGGGCTGCGGCTCAAGCCGCGCGCGGGCGATCCGCCCTGTCGCCAGCGACTCGAACACCGGAAACCGGCCGCCGCGCAGCAGGCCGTGAACCAGCGCGGTGATGAAGACGGTCTTGCCGGCGCGTGACAGGCCTGTGACCCCAAGCCGTACCGTGGGATTGAACAGGCTTTCGCCATACTCGATCAGAGAGCGGATGGAGAGGCGGGTGTCTTCGACAATGTCCGAAAAGCTGGGTGCCATAATTCCATCAAGACTTTATCGGACTGAGGGATCAACAGATTACAGACTAAAAAACGGGCCGTGCGACAGTTTTGTGAAGCTGGAGACTTATGGGCCGGAAATCAAGTTTCAAACCGACATGAATCTTGATCGGTTTCTTTCAGAATTGACCGTTGTCGGAAGATCCTTTCTGCTCGATGTAGAGGTATGAATTGACCCGGTTACGCGCATGACGATCTTCCGATTGAAGCAGATCAGCTCTCACGCCCGGGTCGCGGGCGGCGGCGTGGTTCGCTGGGACTATGATCGCGCGGAGCTGATCGCGGACGGCGTGGTCCATGTGCTCGGCATCGCCTTCGGACTGATCGCCGCTACGGCCCTCGTGGTCGTTGCCGCCATGTATGCCTCGACCAAGGAAATCGTTTCGGTATCGGTCTACGTCGTTGGCCTGCTCGCCATGCTCGGCCTGTCCGCGACCTATAACCTCTGGCCGGTCTCGCCCGTCAAATGGGTGCTGCGCCGCTTCGATCACTCGGCGATCTACATTCTGATCGCTGCCACCTACACGCCATTCCTGGCGCAGATGAACGACCGCTTCATGGCCGTTGTTCTGCTGGCCGGTGTCTGGTCGGTCGCGGCAGCCGGTATCGCGCTCAAGATTTTTCTCCCCGGGCGGTTCGACCGCCTGTCGGTTGGGCTCTATCTCGCGATGGGATGGAGCGGCGTCATTGCCTATGACAGCCTGGTGGCCTCGCTGCCGAACTCGACGCTCTGGTTCATCTCTGCGGGCGGGTTGATCTACTCACTCGGCGTGATCTTCCATGCCTGGGAGCGGCTGCGGTTTCAGAATGCGATCTGGCATTCCTTCGTGCTGCTCGCTGCCGCATTGCACTATACGGCGGTGCTTGACATGGTTCTGGTCGCGGCCTGAGTAGATTGATCTCAATCTGCTTCCCGCCTAAAACATCCGCATGAAAGTTGCTGGAAAAGTTGTTGTCGTCACCGGCGGCGCGAATGGCATCGGCCAGGCGCTGTGTGAAATCTTCCATCGCGAGGGCGCGGCCAAGGTCGTGGTTGCCGATCTCGAAGGCGCGCGAGCCAAGACCGTCGCCGACTCCATCGGCGGCGCATCGTTTGCCTGCGATGTCGGCAAGGAAAGCGATATTCTCCGCGTCATCGATGAGACCGAAAAGCAGTTCGGCCCCATCGATCTGTTCTGTTCGAATGCCGGCATCGGCGGTGGGTTCGATCCGCTGTCGGAGAACGCCGGCGGCACCTCGGACGAGCCCTGGGCGCGAAGCTGGGCGATCCACGTCATGGCGCATGTCTATGCGGCGCGCCATCTGATCCCGCGCATGAAGGCGCGCGGTGGCGGATATTTTCTCAATACGATTTCGGCGGCGGGACTGCTGTCGCAGGTCGGCAGCGCGGCCTATTCGACCACCAAGCACGCCGCGGTGGGCTTTGCGGAGAACCTCGCGATCTCGCACAAGGCGCATAACATCCGCGTCTCGATCCTCTGCCCGCAGGGCGTCGAAACCAACATGCTGAAGGGGCTGCCGAAGGGCCCGCAATCCAGTGACGGCAATCTCACGCCGGAAGAAGTCGCACAATGCGCGCTGGAAGGCATCGACCGCGAGACGTTCCTGATCCTGCCACATCCGCAGGTGATCGATTACATGCGCAAGAAGACCGACAACTACGATCGCTGGATCGGTGGCATGGCCAAGATTCAGGCGGGCCTGCGCGAGGCGTTCAAGAAGTAGGCAGTTCCGTCCAGTTACTTCACCTCTCCCGTGGGGAGAGGTCGATGCACGAAGTGCATCGGGTGAGGGCGTAGAATCTATCGATAGATTGAGAGCCCCTCACCCCAACCCCCTCCCCGCCGGGGAGAGGGAGCCGATCACGATCGTTTTCACCAGGTCGCGGTGCCCTTCATGGTCGGCGCGCCGGCGGCATTGGCGGTCCAGACTTCCAGCCCGCCATCCTTTTCGTTGCCGTTGACGCTGAATTCCGCGCCGTCGAACAGCGGATTCACGCCGCGATAGACAAACTTCGCGGGCGCTTTGCCGCCACGCTGGCGGGCGGCGAACTCGATCAGCAGCGATGCCTGTAACGGGCCATGCACAATCAGGCCGGGATAGAACTCGACCTTGGTGACGTAATCGCGGTCGTAGTGAATGCGATGGCCGTTGAAGGTCAGCGCCGAATAGCGAAACAGCAAAACCGGATCGGCCATGTGGGTTTCGCGTATCTTTCCCGCCGGGGCAGGTGCGGGCGATGCGGCCGGCGCTTGATCGGCTGCCGCAGGCATATCGCGATAGACGATATCGTGGCGCTCGCGGATGGCGATGCCGCGCGGTGTTGTGATGGCGTGCTCCACGGACACAAAACATAGCGCGCCGGTGCTGCCGGTCTTCATCGTCACGTCGGAGATGCGCGACGATCGTGTGACCGTATCGCCGACTCGCAGCGGATCGATGAATTCGATCTGGCCGCCGGCCCACATCCGGCGCGGCAGCGGCACCGGCGGCAGAAATCCGCCGCGGGCGGGATGGCCGTCCATTCCGATTTCGCTCATCGGCGCGACCGGCTGCGCGAGGCACCAGTGCGTCGTGAGCGGCGCGACATCGCCTTCAACCGGATTGCCGATGTCGAGAAACAGGGTCGCGCGCAGGCCCTTCACCAGTTGAACGGTGATGATGTCGGACGCTTCCTGGGTGCGACCGATCCACTGGCGCAAATGATCGATGTCGGGTTTCGCGGTCATGGTTTCTTGCCTCGCGGAATGTCGCTGGTGGATTCGCCGACCGCCGGCACCGCTCCATAGTGTCGTTGTTCGCCGATGACGATGGAGGCGGGCGCTGGATATGCGACGACGCCGTTCGGGGTCGCGACCTCGATCCGGCGCAGATGCGGATGCGCCGACAGGTCATCCATGGTGTTGACCTCGGCGAAGGCGATGTCGGCATCGGTCAGGCGCTTGAGCAATTCGTCGCGGGTCATGGTCCTGAACACGCCGCCCACGGTGTCGTCGGTCAGTTTGCGGTTGCGGACGCGCTCGACCATGTTGCTGAAACGCGGATCGCTCGGCAGGTCCGGCATCGCCATGACCTCGGCGCAGAGTTTCTTCCACTCGCGCTCGCTCTGGATCGAGATCAGGATGTCGCGGTCATCCTTCGACGTGAACACGCCGTAGGGCGCAATCGAGGTATGGGCGAGGCCGATGCGCTTCGGCGGCGTGCCGGCTTCGGCGTTCAGCAACGGCACGGCGAGCCAGTCGGCCATCACATCGAACATCGAAATGCGGATGTCTGCGCCTTGTCCGGTGCGCGAACGGCCAATCAGGGCTTCGAGGATCGCCGCATGCGCCGTCGCACCCGTGGCAATGTCGACGATGGACAGGCCAACGCGGGCGGGTGCATCCGGTCCGCCGGTGATCGAGGCAAGCCCGCTTTCGGCCTGAATCAGCAAGTCATAGGCTTTGCGGTCGGCATAGGGGCCGTCGTCGCCGTAACCGGAGATGGTGCAAATCACCAGTGCCGGATAATCCTCGCGCAGGCGTTCGCGCGCGAAACCGAGCTTGTCCATCGAGCCGGGCTTGAGATTCTGCACCAGCACGTCCGCGCCAGCGATCAGTTTCTCCAGCGTCTTGCGCCCATCATCGGTGGCTAGATCGATCACGACGGATTGCTTGCCGCGGTTGAGCCAGACGAAATAGCTGCTCTGGCCCTTGGCGGCGGCATCATAGCCGCGGGCGAAATCACCTTCCGGCCGCTCGACTTTAAAAACGGTCGCGCCGGCATCTGCGAGACGCGACGTACAGAACGGTGCTGCGACCGCCTGTTCGACGGCGATGACGGTTAGTCCTTCAAGCGGCAACATGGTCTCTCTCAGTAGGAACGCGGCATGCCGAGCACATGCTCGGAAAGATGCGACAGGATCAGGTTGGTGGAGATCGGCGCAACCGAATAAAGCCGCGTTTCGCGGAATTTGCGCTCGATGTCGTATTCCTCGGCGAAGCCGAAGCCGCCATGGGTCTGGATGCAGGCGTTGGCGGCTTCGAATGACACATCGGCGGCGAGCATCTTGGCCATGTTGGCCTCCGCGCCGCAATCCTTGCCGGCTTCGTAGAGACGTGTGGCTTCCCGCACCATCAACTCGGCCGCGCGCATGTTGGCGTAGGATTTCGCGATCGGAAACTGGATGCCTTGATTCTGGCCGATCGGGCGACCGAAGACCGAGCGCTCCTTGGCGTAGTCGCTGGCCTTTTTGATAAACCACTTGGCGTCGCCAACGCATTCCGACGCGATCAGGATGCGTTCCGCATTCATGCCCGACAGGATGTAGCGGAAGCCCCTGCCTTCCTCGCCGATCAGGTTTTCGGCAGGCACTTTCATGTTGTCGAAGAACACTTCCGTGGTCGCGTGGTTCATCATGGTGCGGATCGGCCGGATCGTCAGCCCGCCGGCCTTCTTCGCTTCCTGCATGTCGACGATGAACACCGAAAGACCATCCGTACGCTTGGCGGCCTGTTCCTTCGGCGTCGTGCGGGCCAGCAGGATCATCAGGTCGGAATATTCAGCGCGGCTGGTCCAGATCTTCTGGCCGTTGACCACGTAGTGGTCGCCCTCGCGCTTCGCGAATGTCTTGAGCGACGATGTATCCGTGCCACTGGTCGGCTCGGTGACGCCGAAAGCCTGCAGCCGCAGTTCGCCCGAAGCGATGCGCGGCAGCCACTTGGATTTCTGCTCATCGCTGCCGTGCCGCAGCAGTGTGCCCATGGTGTACATCTGGGCATGGGTGGCGCCGCCGTTGCAGCCGGCACGCTGGATTTCCTCGAGGATCGCCGCTGCCGCCGACAGCTTCAGTCCCGAGCCGCCGTATTCCTCGGGGATCAGCACCGACAGGTAGCCAGCGTCGATCAGAGCCTGCACGAACTCTTTCGGGTACGCCATTTCGCGATCCAGCTTGCGCCAGTATTCGCCGGGGAATTGGGCGCAGAGTTTCGCTACGGATTCGCGGATGTCGGAAAAGTCTTGCTCTTGATGTGTCATGCTCATGCTTTGGCAGATTGATGATGCGCGTTCCAGCCGCGCCGGACGCGCAGCCGTATTCCGATTTTGCAACAGTGGTAGTGGCAGCCGTCGCGGGGCCGCCGGGGGCCTCGGGGCCTACACGTTGATGCGAACCGGCAGTTCCTCGTAGCCCTTCACGAAGCTCGAGTACACGCGCTTGGGTTCA
The DNA here is from genome assembly GCF_014203115.1 of Afipia massiliensis. Lineage (GTDB taxonomy): Bacteria > Pseudomonadota > Alphaproteobacteria > Rhizobiales > Xanthobacteraceae > Afipia > Afipia massiliensis. The sequence goes on from NZ_JACHIJ010000007.1 coordinate 255,986, forward strand.
CCGACAACCTCGATGTTGTCGAACCGCTTGAGGATTTCTTCCCAGATGATCTTGAGCTGCAGATCAGCCAGCCGCATGCCGACGCAGCGGTGAATGCCGAAGCCGAACGACATATGCGTTCGCGGCCGGGCACGGTCGATGATGAAGCTGTCCGGATTCTCGATCACCTCGCCGTCGCGATTTCCTGAGACGTACCACATCACGACGCGGTCGCCCTTCTTGATCAGCTTGCCGCCGAGTTCGGTATCCTGCAGCGCCGTGCGGCGCATATGGGCCAACGGGGTCTGCCAGCGGATCACTTCGGGGACGAAGCTGTCGATCAGCGCATGGTTGTCGCGCAGCTTGTCGTACTGGTCCGGGTTCTCGTTGAGCGCCAGTACCGAGCCGGTCATCGAGTTGCGGGTGGTGTCGTTGCCGCCGACGATCAGCAAAATGAGGTTGCCGAGCAGTTCGTCGCGGTTCATGTGACGCGTCGCGTCGCTGTGCGCCATCATCGAGATCAGGTCGTTGCCGGGATTCTTGACGCGCTCGTTCCAGAGCCGGATGAAATAGTCTGCGCATTCGCCAAGCTCCCGCAGCCGCTGTTCCTCGCTGTCGTAGATTCCGCTTTTTGGCAGGGCGGTCGCAAGGTCAGACCAGCGCGTCAGCATGCGGCGGTCTTCCCACGGGAAGTCGAACAGCGTGGCCAGCATCTGGGTGGTGAGTTCGATGGACACCCGATCGACCCAGTTGAAGGTCTCGTTGCGCGGCAGGTTATCGAGGATGTCGGAGGCTCGCTCGCGGATCAGGATCGCGAGCCGGTCGAGATGCACCGGCGTGAACATCGGCGACACCGTCTTGCGCTGCGGGCCGTGCTTCGGCTCGTCCATCGCGATGAAACTCGGCCAGTTGTAGTTCTCGCTCACGTCACGCAGGCTGATGCCGCCATATTTGACGTCCGACGAGAAGATCGCGGCGTTGGTATCGACATGCATGATGTCGTTGTACTTGGTCACCGACCAGTAATCGCCGACCGGGCAGGTCGTGCAGTAGTGCACCGGCTCTTCCTTGCGAAGCCGCTCGAAATAGGGCCACAGCGTGTCGCTGCGAAACAGTTCGGGCGCGCCGACGTGGAATTCCGAGAGCGGCATCGAATAGGCCTTCTCGCGCGCGGCCTTCTGGCGCTCGTCGCGGGCCATGCTGATCGTTCCGTGCATCGTTCGCTTCCCCATTCCAAGACGTAAATTTCATGGCGCGTATCACGCCGAATTCTTATTGCCGATGCCGGCTTTGCTATGACGCCAGCCGCACCGGGAGGGTCTCGTAGCCCTTGACGAAACTGGAATACACCCGATGTGGCGGCTCCACCACTTCGATATTGTCGTAGCGCTTGAGAATCTCCTCCCAAACGATCTTCAATTGTAGTTCCGCTAGGCGAATTCCAACGCAGCGGTGAATGCCGAAGCCGAACGACAGGTGCTGACGGGGGCGGGCGCGATCGATGATGAAGCTGTCGGGGTTCTCGATCACTTCGTCGTCGCGATTGCCCGAAACATACCACATCACAACCTTGTCGCCCTTTTTGATCGTTTTGCCGCGGAGTTCGGTATCCTGCAGCGCGGTGCGGCGCATATGCGCCAGCGGCGTCTGCCAGCGGATGACTTCCGGCACCATGCTGTCGACCAGGGCGTGGTTGTCGCGCAGTTTTTGATATTCGCGGGGATTCTGATTCAGCGCGAAAAGGCCGCCGGAGAGCGAGTTGCGGGTGGTGTCGTTGCCGCCGACGATCAGCAGGATGAGATTTCCCAGAAACGTCTTGGGGTCCATGTCGCGGGTTGCTTCCGCATGCGCCATCATCGAGATGAGGTCGCTTTTCGGCGCAGCATTGATCCGCTCGTTCCACAGCCTTGAGAAATAGGCCGCGCATTCCTGCAATTCGGCCTGCCGGGCATCCTCTGACGCGATGATCTCGGTGTTGCCAGGCAGGGCGGTGGCGACGTCGGACCAGCGGGTCAGCTTGCGGCGATCCTCCCACGGAAAATCAAACAAGGTCGCGAGCATCTGGGTGGTGAGCTCGATCGAGACCCGGTCGACCCAGTCGAAGGTGGCGTTACGCGGTAGTGAATCCAGGCACTGCGCGGCGCGCTGACGGATTGTGCCGGCAAGCTGGTCGAGGTGGGTGGGCGTGAACATTGGCGCGACGGTTTTGCGCTGCGCACTGTGTTTTGGCTGATCCATGGCGATGAACATCGGACGGCGGAATTCAGGCGGCGCATCGCGGATCGTGATTCCGCCGAGACTCGATTCCGACGAATAGATTTGATGATTGGTCTCGACATGCATGATGTCGTTGTACTTCATCACCGACCAGTAAGGACCGAACTGGCTGTCCTTGCAGTAGTGGACAGGGTCCTCCTTCCGCAGCCGCTCGAAATAGGGCCAGAACGTATCGTTGCGGAAAAGGTCGGGGTCGCCTGGATTGAAATCCGCGAGCGGAGTTGAATAGGCCTTGTCGCGCGCCGCCTTCTGCTCGGAGCTTTGCGCAAGATCCAGCGTGCCGTGCATCGCGCGTCTCCCTCAAACCGCTTCCGTGGTTGATCCCGGAGGCTTGTCGTTGGAGGAATTACACCCGCTCGCAGGCGATGAGGCAAGCACGACCGCTGTCGTCGGAGGCCAGGCCTGTTGGCTTGGAACCCTGCGATCGGCCGTTCCACTGCGCGCAGTGGTAAAAATATATGCAACCTGAAGGTGAAAATACGAGAACCCGCACGCGGATAAAGCTTGGTTAACGGATTCGGCTTATCCTTCGCTCGTCTCACCTAGAAACGGGAGCGTTCGAAATGCAATTGTTTAAGTCTTCTCAGGAGCTTACAGCAAAGCTAGACGCGCTTAGTAAATCTCAGGCGGTGATCGAGTTTAACCTCGATGGCACAATTGTGACAGCTAATCCGAATTTCCTGAATGCCATGGGATATCGGCTGGACGAGATTCAGGGGAAGCACCACAGCATTTTCGTCGATCCCGAACTTCGCGAGCGGGCGGAATACCGCGAGTTCTGGGATGCCCTGCGCCGGGGTGAGTACCAGTCGCGCGAATTCCCGCGCGTCGCCAAGGGCGGCCGGCCCGTCTGGATCCAAGCCTCGTACAACCCGCTGATGGATCGCGGCGGCAAGCCGTACAAGGTGGTCAAGTTCGCCACCGACATCACCGAGCAGAAGCTGAAGAGCGCTGATTATGAAGGCCAGATCGCGGCCATTCAGAAGTCGCAGGCGGTGATCGAATTCAACCTCGACGGCACGATCATCACAGCGAACGAGAATTTTCTGAGCACGCTCGGTTATCGGCTGGACGAAATCCAGGGCAAGCATCACGGCATGTTCGTCGAGCCTCAGTATCGCGACAGCGCCGCCTACCGCGACTTCTGGGATTCGCTGCGCCGTGGCGACTATCAGGCGGCCGAATACAAGCGCGTCGGCAAGGGCGGCAAGGCGATCTGGATTCAAGCCTCCTACAATCCGATCCGGGGCGCGGACGGCAAACTCGCCAAGGTGGTCAAGTTCGCCACCGACACCACCGCTCAGGTTGAGGACCGCCTTCGCCGTGGCGAAGTGCAGAAATCCATCGACATCGATCTGGGGCAGATTACGGAGGCTGTGGCTTCGACGTCCGAGCGGGTGACGTCGGCGGCGAGTGCATCGACGCAGACGTCGTCCAACATGCAGGCTGTCGCGTCCGGCGCGGAGGAGCTTGCAGCCTCCGTTGGAGAAATCAGCCGTCAGGCTGCGGACGCGCTCACCATCTCGCTGCAGGCGGTCCAGCAGGCTAACGAGACAAGCGCCATCGTGTCGGGCCTTGCAATAGCCGCCCAGAAGATCGGCGATGTGGTCAAGCTCATCAACAACATTGCCGAACAGACCAATCTGCTCGCGCTCAATGCCACCATCGAGGCGGCGCGAGCCGGCGACGCGGGCAGGGGCTTCGCTGTCGTGGCGTCGGAAGTCAAAAGCCTTGCGACCCAGACCGCCAAGGCGACCGACGAAATCAGCGCGCAAATCGCCGAGGTTCAGGGAACCACGACCAGCGCGGTGAATGTTATCGAGGCGATCACCCAGACGATCTCCCGCATCAATGAGATTTCATCGGCGATTGCGGCCTCCGTCGAAGAGCAAGCATCCGTTACGCAGAGCATTTCCGCCAACATGCAGGTTGCAGCGAAAGGCGTGACCGACATCAACTCCAACATGAACGACATCGCGGACGCCACGCGGTCCGTCGATGCGTCGACCCGCAAGGTGCGGGAGGCCTCACGCGCGCTGGCGTAACGCAACACCGCGCACCCAATTGCCGGCGAAATGTCAGATACAAGACATTTTGCCGTCTCACTTTATGGCCATCTCTCCCGTGTCCGGGGCAGGATTGCCGCACGGAAGGCGCCAGCATGTTCCGGCCCTTTCGCCTCTTCTCCCCGCAACCGGCCCGTGGCATTGTCCGCCAAACAAGGGCCGGCTTTCGTCAAAAAAGCCTGCCCCGGGAGAAAACTGATGATTCCGAACGCGCACAGTATGTTCAATTTCGATCTCGGCGAGACCGCGGATGCGATCCGCGAAACCGTTCGTGATTTCTCGGCGAACGAAATCGCGCCGCGCGCCGAAGAGATCGACAAGAGCAATCAATTTCCGCGCGACCTCTGGCCCAAGCTGGGCGCGCTCGGCCTGCACGGGATCACCGTCGAGGAAGAGTACGGCGGCTCGGGACTGGGCTATCTCGAACATTGTATCGCCGTGGAGGAAATATCGCGCGGTTCCGCGTCGGTGGGCCTGTCCTACGGCGCGCATTCCAACCTTTGCGTCAACCAGATTCGGCGCAATGGTAACGAAGCTCAAAAGCGAAAGTATCTCCCGAAGCTGATCTCCGGCGAGCACGTCGGTGCGCTGGCGATGTCGGAACCGGGTGCAGGGTCGGACGTCGTGTCGATGAAGACGCGCGCGGAGAAGAAGGGCGACCGGTACATCATCAACGGCAACAAGATGTGGATCACCAACGGGCCGATCGCGGAGACGCTGGTGGTTTACGCCAAGACCGATCCCGCGGCGGGATCGCGCGGCATGACCGCGTTCCTGATCGAAAAGGGCATGAAGGGATTTTCCACGGCGCAGAAGCTCGACAAACTCGGCATGCGCGGCTCTGATACGGCCGAACTGGTGTTCGAGGATTGCGAAGTCCCCGAAGAGAATGTGCTGGGCCACGTCGGTCGCGGCGTCAATGTACTGATGTCCGGCCTCGATTACGAGCGTGTGGTGCTGGCGGCAGGGCCGCTGGGCATCATGCAGGGCTGCCTCGATGTGGTGATGCCTTATATTCACGAGCGCAAGCAGTTCGGCGAGCCGATTGGCAGCTTCCAACTCGTGCAGGGAAAAGTTGCCGACATGTATGTGGCGATGAATGCCTCGCGCGCCTACGTCTATGCGGTGGCGAAGGCTTGCGATCGTGGCGAGACCACGCGCGAGGACGCCGCAGGCGCGATCCTCTACGCAGCAGAACGCGCGACCCAGTGTGCGCTGGATGCGATCCAGTTGCTTGGTGGCAACGGTTACATCAACGACTATCCGACCGGGCGGCTGCTGCGCGACGCGAAGCTCTACGAGATCGGCGCTGGCACCAGCGAAATCCGGCGCATGCTGATCGGACGCGAGCTGTTTGAAAAGACGGCGTGAGGGCGTCGACCATCCGTCGGCGTCATTGCGAGCGAAGCGAAGCAATCCAGACCGAAACGTCGTCAAACGAGAACTGGATTGCTTCGTCGCGAGTGCTCCTCGCAATGACGGAGCGGACGGCAGCGACCGAATAGAACTTACCTCGGTAAATTATTCACCTTCGCGACCCACGCGCGCACATCGGGTAGCACGTCGGGCAATACGCCGCGAACTTCCTCGACCGTCATGCCGGCCTTGATGCGCGGGTCGTAGAGAATGTTCATGATGTACTGGTCGTACACGCCGAAGAATCCCATCGAGACCTGATCGTTGAACATCGTCCACGGCACCGTGTCCGTGTCGTTGATCGGCCCAAGCGATTGCAGCAGCTCCTCGTAGGCGCAATCGAGAAATACGAAGTTGCCGTTGTCGACGGTAAGGATCACATCCGAACGCTGGATCTCGTAGTTCTCGTTCTTGCGGAATCCCGACAGACACTGCGGGTCCAGCGAGTCGTGGATTTCCTTGGCCTTCTCCGCGCCAAAGAACGCGGTGATCGTTTTTTGAAGGTCGCGGTCGCGGACCATGGTGATGATGCTATTGGCATCGTCGCGCTTGTCTGCCATCGCAATATCGAGGTGCTGTACCCGCATCGCAATGTCGCGGACAACCTTGCCGATCTGCTTGCGCCGGTCAGCGCGGGCTGAGCCATCGATAAAGATGCGCACCGGCATCTGGTATTTGCGGATGCGGTCAACGCGGCCAGCGAGATGATACTCCGCGCCGAATGCCGTCTTCATGAAGCCGTCGATGATCTGTCCGTCGGTGAAGACCTTTTTCTCGCTGCGCTGGCGCGCGCTGATGCTGGGTGTTTCCGCAAGGGCCGACGGCAACGATGCGGTGCCGAGCGCGAGGCAACCCACCATGGCGGCGATGCCCGATGTTAGCCGCCGTATTGTCGCGGATGTGTCCATCGCAATTGAGCTAGCCGTCACACCGGCGTCGTGCAAGGGAGTCGGTGGCCGGCTGGCGACAAAATAACAAAGCCGGCCATAGCGCGTGTTCCGCAAAAGTGGATACCGGTTTTGCGATCAGAACACGCGCTCTTTTTATTCAGAGCATTTTCTGACGGCTAACCGGATTCCACTTAGCCGGAAAATGCTCTAGGGCCGGCTTTGGAAGAGCTTTGCAGGGAGAACGTTAGTTCTTGACGACGACCGTCGCGCCGACGCGCACCCGGTTATAAAGGTCGATGACGTCGTCATTGACCATCCGGAAACAACCTGACGAGACGGCCTGTCCGATCGTCTCGGGCTCGTTGGAGCCGTGAATGCGATAGAGTGTCGATCCGAGATACAGGGCGCGCGCGCCGAGCGGATTGTCAGGTCCGCCGACCATGTGGCGCGGCAGATCCGGGCGGCGCCGCAGCATCTGCGCCGGCGGCGTCCAGCTCGGCCATTCCTTCTTCGCGGTGACGCGATGCGTTCCACCCCAGCGGAAGCCGTCGCGGCCGACGCCGATACCGTAACGCAGGGCACGGCCACCCTCCTGCACCAGATACAGGCGGCGCTCCCTGGTATCGATGATGATCGTTCCCGGCGCGTAATTACCCTGGAAGCCGACCGTGGTGCGCGGAATCGGGCCAGACCCGCCTCCCATTCCACCGCCGCCAAAAAGCTGAAGTAACGGATTGAACTCGGCATCCGCCATCGCGAAGCCGGTGCCGCCGAGCAAGGTCGCGGCGGTCAAAAATACGGTCAAAAGGCGCTTCATTAGAATCCTCGTAAGAGCTCGCCAGACAGTCGTGGAAATGTTCGCTTGGAGAGTATTGCGTAGGGGGCAGAGGTGCCACGAACTCGCGAGAAAGGCCACAAATTCCTTGCCTTCGCAACCCACGGACGCGTGATGGTCCACTGAACATGCATATTCAACGTCAGATGTGTTCCCGCAAGATATGCCTCACGCGCGCAGTCGTTCCGCTGATCGAACCTACCGCAGCCTTTGACGAACTGTCATAAGGATGGTTCATCTAGTGTGGCGGTTCGCAAGTCCGCATCATTCTGCAGCGTGTCCTTTGCGGACTTGCGAGCCAAAGCCACACTAGAATCATAATTTCTAGTGTCCTTTTGAATCCGAAGTTCGCTACGGAAAGTGCTGCAAAATGAAGCGAACTTCGGATTCAGGACACTAGCGGCATCACAACAAAAAATCTCGAACGGGAGTGAAATGATGAACGGTGCGGAAAGCCTGGTGCGAACATTGGTCGCGGGCGACGTGAATGTCTGCTTCACCAACCCAGGCACGTCGGAGATGCACTTTGTCGCCGCCTTGGACCGGGTCGATGGTATGCGATGCGTACTCGGGCTGTTTGAAGGCGTCGTGACCGGCGCAGCCGATGGGTATTACCGGATGGCCGGAAAGCCGGCATCGACACTGCTCCACCTGGGTCCCGGCCTCGCCAATGGCCTTGCCAACCTGCACAACGCGAAGAAGGCGCACTCCGGCATCGTCAACATCGTCGGACAGCATGCGACCTATCACATCGAATACAATGCGCCGCTGACGTCGGATATCGAAGGTCTCGCCCGGCCGATGTCGGCCTGGGTCCGCACCTCGCCGGATTCGAAATCCATCGCGCGCGATGGTGCCGCCGCGATTGCCGCGGCCAGAAGCCATCCCGGGCAGATCGCCACGCTTATTCTGCCCGCCGACACGGCCTGGAACGAAGCTGATGGCATTGCCCAGGTGCCTGAGGACTCGCAGCGCGCCAGCTACTCGCCAAAGGCCGTTGATGAGGCCGCCCGCGTTCTGCGCAGCGGCGAGCAGACGTTGCTGTTGCTGACCGGGAAAGCCCTCACGGAAGAAGGACTGGCGCTGGCGGCGCGCATCGCCGGCAAGACCGGATGCAAGGTGATGGGCCAGACCTATAATCCGCGCATGGCGCGTGGGCGTGGGCGTTTTTCCATCGATCGCATTCCCTATGTGATCGAGCAGGCGCTGCCGATCCTGAAGAATTTCCGGCACATCGTTCTGATCGAGACCAACGACCCGGTGGCGTTCTTCGCCTATCCGAACAAGCCGAGCCTGCTCAAGCCGGAAGGCTGTGAGGTTCATCGTATGTGTGAAGCCGGCGAGAATTCGGTCGCCGCGCTGCATGCGCTGGCCGATGCGCTCGGCGCCAAGGCAACTGATGCGAAGCCGCAGCAGCTTGTTGAACTGGCCAAGCCCACTGGCGCGCTGACGCATGCGTCCATCGCGCAAGTGATCGCGATGGCTATTCCGGAGAACGCCATCGTGGTGGATGAATCGATCACCACCGGCCGCGGCTTTTTTCCGCCGACGGCTGCTGCTGCTCCGCACGACTGGCTGCAGAACATGGGCGGATCGATCGGCTTTTCGACACCGGTCGCGACCGGAGCCGCGGTCGCGTGTCCGGACCGCAAAGTGATCTGCATGGTAGGCGACGGCAGCGCGATGTACACGCTTCAGTCACTGTGGACGCAGGCGCGCGAAGGACTCGACGTCACGACGATCGTTTTTGCCAACCGCACCTATCAGATCCTGAAGGGCGAGTTCGCGGGCGTCGATGCGGGTGAGCCGGGACGCAAGGCGCTCGATATGCTCAACCTCGACAATCCGGCGCTCGACTGGGTATCGTTGGCGAAGGGCATGGGCGTGCCGGCCCAGTCGGTCACGACTGCGGAGGACTTTTCAAACGCGCTGACCAACTCGGTGCGTGAGAAGGGCCCGCGGCTGATCGAAGTCGTGATGTAACGACGGATACGACGGCATGATCCCGCAGAGCGGGACGAGTCCGATCCTACCGGACATGACAAAGCGAAAGGTCTGATTCAGCGACGTTGAATCAGGCCGGAAATGGAACCTGGGGCGAGTCCTCTGCGTTGATGCAAAGCATTCTCGCCAGGTTTTCCGATATGAGCGTTTTCCATGGCTCGTCATTCAGCCCCGACACCATCGCGGTCATGACGCAGGCGTTTGAAGAGGCGGTCCAAACGCTGCCGTTTCCGGTTGGATCGGCGCGGGTTCAGACGCTGGCGAAAAATATCGTCGAGCTTGCGTCACAAGGCGAGCGCGATCCCGAGCGGATGAAGCTGCTAGCGCTGCTCGCTCTGAAGTCGGCCGAGATTTGATGCTTTAATCCACGCGATAGCGGCGTCTCGCGGAGATGTCTGCGGGTGCAGATGCGCTGCGGCGTGACGCGGGCCGGTATTATGGAAAGGTTTAGTTAAGTCTTCAGCAGCTTCTTGCGGCTAGGTTAGCCGTGGCCTGTCAAGACGGTCGCCCGGCGCGGCGATCACGTGCAAGAATTGCAACGAGGTTGAGCTCATGAAGATGGTGGTTGATTTTATTAGAGACGAAGCGGCTGCGACGTCGATCGAGTATGCGCTGCTAGCGGCGGGCATCGCGGTCGCGATTGTTGCGGCGGTGAATGGTCTTGGCACCACGCTCGGCGGCAAGTACGACACGGTCAAGACCGCCTTCGACTGACCACGGATTTCATCTCGCCGGATGTCCTTAGCGGTGGGCCGCGAGCAACGTCTCCCCACCGTGGTGTAATCAAGCGCCGTTCGCCTTTCACCTTTTTCTTCACCCAATCAGTTACGAAACTTCGACTTCAGTCGCGCAGGACGCGCCGAGCAAAAAAGCCAAAGACGTAATGAGTGTTTGATCAAGTCGGGAATCGGGACGAATGGTGGGCGCACAAGGGATCGAACCTTGGACCTCTCCCGTGTGAAGGGAACGCTCTCCCGCTGAGCTATGCGCCCGGGAACGACCGGCAACGATCATACAAGCCCGGATTTACGGAAGCGGGGGTAGGGGTGTCAAGCGCGGGCAGGCTGAACGCGCGAGAATTCGGCTTAACCCGGCTGGCGGGCCCGTGAGGCATGCGCCTGCAGCGCCCGAATCCGCTGAGCCAGCGTGCCGCGCGCCTCGGTGACAGCTCCATTCGGCGCCGCGCCGTTGGGGGGCGTGCCGTTCGCTGTCGTCGCTTTGACGATCGTGCTGATGGCCGGCTTCTGCTCTTCCGATGCCAGAATAGCTTCGATCGGCGAGTCCGGACCTTCGAGCGTGACGGCGAGTTTGGCGACCTCGGCCGCGATGTCGTTGATGCGCTCCCGCAGCAGCGCATTTTCCATACGCTCGGTGGACCAGGAACTTTCGGCCTGCTGCTGAATGAGATTGATCTCGCGTTGAACCTTGGCGCGTTCGTCGCGGGCGACGGTGAGCTGTTCTTCGAGTGAGGTCTTCTCCGCGCGAAGCTTGTCCATCGCGGAGGAGTTGCCGGTGCCGGCCGCCATGTCCTCGCGCAGTTTCTGCTCGGTCTGTTTCGCGGCCTCAGCCTGCTGGCGAAGCAGGTTGTTCTCATATTCGCGCTCGGCGAGTATCTTGCCCTGTAGCGCCAGGCGATTTTCGAGATCGGTGACGCGGCTGGAGAGCATTTCGGTTTCTTTGGTCTGCACAACCAGTTGGCGATCGAGGTCGCCGACCCGTCCGCTCAGATTCTCGACCTTGCCGCGGGCGTCGCTCAGTTCGCGTGTCGCGATCTCTGCTTCGTTGCGATGATCGGTCAGGCGCTGCTGGCTGCTGGCGACTTCCTTCTCGGCGTCGTTGACGCGGTTTTGCAGCGCTTCGATCTGGCTGCGAACCGCGAGCAGTTCGATCTGGCGGCTTTCCGCCGTCATCGAGCTCTGGGAGAGTTCGCTGTTGAGCTTTCCGAGGTCGGCCTGCTTGCCGGCCAGTTGCTGCTCGGCTGTGCGCAATGATTGCGTCTTGGCGGCAAATTCTTCTTCCGTCGCGCGCAGCTGATCCTTCAGCGCCTTCTCGCGCGCTTCGAGGGCGAAAATCGCGGCGTTCTTCTCGCCGAGTTCGATCTTCAGGCGATTGATTGCGTCGGATTTCTTGCCGAGTTCGGCGAGCTGGCTGGAGGTCTTGTTCTTGAGCTGCTCGACGCTCATTTCGAGCCTGCGGGCCGACATCGCAAATTCCGCGCGCAACTGGTCCTTGTCGGCCTGGATCTCGGCCATCGACAGCGGCGTCGCCGCCTCGAGGCGCTTGGTCGTCAGTCGTACCGCGCGGTTGTGCACCAGCGGCATGATCATCAGACCGAACAACATCGAGACCAGAAAACCGATCGCCAAATACATGATCGGTTCGACCATATGTGAGACCCCTACGTCAGATTTGACCCTTTTTACCATGCCCGGCGGGCGTGGAAAAAGCTAGCGGAACAGCGCGTTAACGTGAATCCGCTGGCGGCTCGATGGCCGCCGGTGATGGTCCGGTCAGGAGCGAGGAATCAGAAGGGATTCCAGGTCGCGCGGGGCGTGAACTTCAGGTAGCCGATATTGGCGCCCAGCCGCAGACCCACGCCGGAACGGATCGGAACCAGCACGATGCCGTTCGCCGTCAGCGCCGTCATGCCGAAGCCGCCGATGATGTAGGCCGAGCCGTCGATGCCGGCGAAGCGCTGATAGATAGCGTCGGTGGCGGGCAGGTTGTAGACCAGCACCATGGTGCGCGCGCCGTCGCCGCCCCAGTCGAAGCCGACCGACGGGCCCTGCCAGTAGACCCGCAGGTCGCCGGCGTTCTTGGTGTAGAGCGTGCCTTCGCCATAGCGCAGGCCGGCGACGAAAGCGCCGCTGCCTTCCTCGCCGAGCACGTAGCCGTTGGGCAGGCCCCATTGGCTGACCGCACGCTCGATGACCGATGCCAGTCCGCGGGACACGCCGCCGAAGAACCGGTGACCTGCGCCGACCAATTCGTCCGGGCCATAGCTATTGGGGGCGGCTCGCTGCTGGGCAGAGGCCGGCATTGCCAGGGAAATTGTCGCTGCAAACACCAGCGCCGCGATGCGCGAAGCGAAAGTCATGAAGGAACCCCTTGGACCACCAGATGGCCGAGTTTCATAGCCATCGCTTAACGCCTTGCTGAGAAGCAAGGGCTTAAGCTCCGGTCCCACGTCCCCGACTCGATTGTTTATCAGCATCAACTATGACGGCACGGCGGCAGGAAAATAAAGGGCGGCACCTTAGAATCGCCTGTGTTGCGGTATTGGCCGGGGCTGTGAGCCTCGCTGGACCGCATGCCGGGGCGTGGGCGGCGGTCACCGAACGGGTGGTCGTGAACCGCCATAGCGGTCTCGCCATCGATGGTTTCGATCCCGTAGCCTATTTTACCGATGCTGAGGCTATGAGGGGAGAGCCGGACATCGAAGCATCCAAGGCCGGGGCCATCTGGCGTTTTCGGAACGATGCCAATCGTGCCGTTTTCCTGGCCCATCCGGATATCTACGGACCTCGCTTCGGGGGGTATGACCCGGTCGATGTGGCACAGGGGAAGGCCGTCGCAGGGCGGGCGCAGTTGTGGCTGATTTCAGGTGAGCGGTTGTACCTCTTCAGCCGTGAAGACAACCGCAATGCCTTTGCAGCCGATCCGGAAGAGGTCCTCAAACGCGCCAGCGGTAAATGGCCGGCTCTGGTTGAGAGCCTTTCAAATTATTGACCCGCCACCGCCGGATCGCCCCAGGCGATGAACTCAGGAACCAGAAAGTCCTCACGGGCTTCCCCGAAGCAGAGGGCGGCTCCTTTGCTATCGGTGATTTTGCCCCCCGCCGCTGTCACAACCGCATGGCCGGCCGCGACGTCCCATTCAGACGTCGGGGACAGCCGGGGATAGATGTCGGCGCCGCCCTCGGCGATCCGGCCAAACTTGACCGCGGATCCGAGGGCTTGCCGGATCGCTCCGGGCCGGGCTGAGATGAACGCTTCGGTCCGCTTGTCGCCATGCGACCTGCTCACGGCCACGATCCAGGCCGTACGAGGACCAGGATGAGGGCGGGTGTGGATCGGCTGGGCAGAGCGAGCCTTGCCATCCTTGGTGATAAGCAGCCGCTCCGCGCCCCGGCCGACAACCCCACGCCAGAGCAGCCCCAGGGCGGGGGCGGCGATAATTCCAAGTACCGGCGTGCCGTGGGTAATGAGCGCGACGTTGACGGTAAACTCGTCACGCCCGGCAACGAACTCCTTGGTGCCGTCCAGCGGGTCGACCAGAAAAAAGCTGTTCTTGTAGGGGCGGGCGGCAAGGCTGGTGCGTTCCTCCGACAGTGCCGGAATATTCGGCGCGAGTGCCTTGAGGCCTTCCGCGATGATGCGGTCTGCGGCCATGTCTGCTTCCGTGACGGGAGAGCCGTCGGATTTTCCCTCGACCTGCATGGTGGAACGGCTGACCGCGAGAATTGCCGCGCCAGCCTGCACGACGATGTCCGTCAATGGCTCCATCAGGGCGGCTGCGGCATCGCGATCGATCGCGGGACTGGAGATTTCGGTCATAGATCAGCCTTCAATCCGCTGTGGTTGGTGTCCCGCGTCGGTGGCCGCGAGCCCAGCCGCAGTGTATCAAACCATAAAGCATGTGTGATTCGCCGCGTCAGCACGCTGCGGCTGATCGTCAGCGCGTGATCGCAGGAAATCGCCGAAAAATCTCTGGAAAATCCGAGGAAGTCTATGTCTGGCACGTCAACTCCCGGTCCTACACCCGATGCTCTCGAACTCGCCGCGTTGATGTGCTCGCGCGTCTGCCATGATCTCATCAACCCGGTGGGTGCGATCGTCAACGGGCTAGAAGTGTTCGACAGCAGCAACAAGGAAGATGACAAGGAATTCGCGCTCGATCTGATCCGTAAGAGCGCGAAATCGACCTCCGCGCGTCTGCAGTTCTGCCGCATTGCTTATGGAGCCGCGGGATCGGCAGGGTCGCAGATCGATCTCGGCGAGGCCCAGAAGATGACGCGCAATCATCTTGAGGACGCAAAGACCAAGATCACCTGGAATTTGCCGCATGTGCTGATGGCGAAGAATCGCGTCAAGCTGCTGCTGAACATGTTTGTGATCGCGCAGCAGGCCATTCCCCGCGGCGGTGAACTCACAGTCGACCCGATCGGCGAAGGGGATATGATGGGGTTTCGCGTCCGCGCCGCAGGCGCCAACGCGCGGGAGCCGCAGAACGTCGCGGCGCAATTGAATCTCGACAATGCCGGATCGGTGTCCGCGCACGCGGTCCAGCCCTATTACACGGCGCTGCTGGCGCAGGCATGCGGGCTAAAGGTGTCGCTTGCTGCTGAAACGGACGCTGTCGTCCTCACCGCGTCCTAGTTGTATCTTCATAAACTCTTAATGAACTGATCCCCGGCGGTGCCATCCTCCGGGGGAACGCCTTAGCGTCTTATTCAGCGCGTTCTTTTCCAAATGCTCAACCAATATTAAACGCTTTGCGTCGAGACTGTGGGCATTCCGGGAGGCGTGTGTTGCGTGCCCGTTTGCGCGAAGGCTTGATTTTATGGACGATCTGCTGCGTGAGTTTCTGACTGAAACCAATGAGAGTCTCGACACTGTCGACAATCAGTTGGTTCGCTTCGAACAGGATCCGAACAACGCGAAGATTCTCGACAATATCTTCCGGCTTGTTCATACGATCAAAGGGACCTGCGGCTTTCTCGGATTGCCGCGTCTGGAAGCCCTCGCTCACGCTGCCGAGACGCTGATGGGCAAATTCCGTGACGGAATGCCGGTGACCGGCGAGGCCGTCACGTTGATCCTGAGCACGATCGACCGCATCAAAGAAATTCTTGGGCAACTCGAGGCCACCGAAGCTGAGCCCGAAGGCGCCGACGTCGACTTGATCGACGCGCTTCACCACATGGTCGAGCAGGGCATGGCCGCTATGGCAGCGCCTGCACCTGAAGCCGCCGCTGCCAAACCCGCAGTGACGGTGGGCGCCGCGGTCCCGCAGACACTTGAGCGCGAATTGCGGCCTGGCGAGGTTTCACTGGACGAGCTCGAGCGCGCATTCCGCGAGACGGAGACGTAAATTTCCGCGCTGCCGCTTGCTCCGGTCGAGCAGCCGGCTCCGATAGTCGAGGCTCCCAAGCCTGTCGCCGCCAAGCCAGCCGCAGCGAAGCCGAGCCCGAAGAAGCCCGTTATCGAGAATGAGACGGCGGAAAGCGACAAGATCGCCAACCAGTCCATTCGCGTCAACGTCGACACGCTTGAACACCTGATGACAATGGTGTCCGAGCTGGTGCTGACCCGCAACCAGTTGCTCGAGATCAGCCGCCGCAACGAGGATTCCGAATTCAAGGTACCGCTGCAGCGGCTCTCCAACGTCACCGCCGAGTTGCAGGAAGGCGTCATGAAGACGCGAATGCAGCCGATCGGCAATGCGTGGCAAAAGCTGCCGCGCATCGTGCGCGATCTGTCGAGCGAACTCGGCAAGCAGATCGAACTCGAAATGCACGGCGCGGATACCGAGCTTGATCGCCAGGTGCTCGATCTGATCAAGGATCCGTTGACCCATATGGTCCGCAACTCGGCCGATCATGGCCTTGAGACGACGGCCGATCGCGTCGCCGCCGGCAAGCCGGAGCAGGGCACGATCCGCGTTTCCGCCTATCATGAAGGCGGTCACATCATCATCTGCATCGCCGACAACGGCCGCGGCCTGAACACCGAGCGCATCAAGGCGAAGGCGGTCTCCAACGGTCTGGTCACCGAAGCCGACGTCGAGAAGATGACCGAGGCACAGATTCACAAGTTCATTTTCGCGCCGGGCTTCTCCACGGCTGCGGCGGTGACGAGCGTGTCGGGCCGCGGCGTCGGCATGGACGTGGTGCGCACCAACATCGACCAGATAGGCGGCACCATTGACGTGAAGTCGGTGCCGGGCGAGGGCTCGAGCTTCACCATCAAGATTCCTCTGACGCTGGCGATCGTCTCCGCGCTGATCGTGGAAGCCGCCGGCGATCGCTTCGCGATTCCGCAATTGTCGGTGGTCGAACTGGTGCGCGCGCGCTCCAATTCCGATCATCGCATCGAGCGGATCAAGGACACGCCGGTGCTGCGGCTGCGCAACAAGCTGTTGCCGCTGATGCATCTGAAGAAGCTGCTCAAGATCGACGACGGTGCGTCGATCGATCCGGAGAACGGCTTCATCGTGGTCACGCAGGTCGGCAGCCAGACGTTCGGCATCGTGGTCGATGGCGTTTTCCATACCGAGGAAATCGTCGTCAAGCCGATGTCCACCAAGCTCCGCCATATCGGCATGTTCTCGGGCAACACGATTCTCGGCGACGGCGCCGTCATCATGATCATTGATCCGAACGGCATCGCCCAGTCGCTCGGAACAGCGGCAGCTTCGCACAGCGAGATCGCTGACGAGAACGCCGCTGCGCGCGCGAACTCCGATGTTCAGCTCACATCTCTCTTGGTGTTCCGGTCCGGCTCGTCGCAGCCGAAGGCAGTGCCGCTGGCGCTGGTCACGCGACTGGAAGAGATCGCCGTCGACAAGATCGAACTTTCGAACGGTCGACATATGGTTCAGTACCGCGAGCAACTGATGCCGCTGGTCGAGATGGAAGGTGTCACGATTCGTGAGAGCGGCGTTCAGCCGATTCTTGTGTTCGCCGACGACGGCCGTTCGATGGGCCTCGTGGTCGACGAGATCATCGACATCGTCGAGGAGCAGTTGAGCATTGAAGTCGCCAGTACGCGCGAAGGTGTGCTGGGGTCTGCTGTCGTGAAGGGTCAGGCGACCGAGGTGATCGACGTCGGACACTTCCTGCCGATGGCGTTCGCCGACTGGTTCAGCCGCAAGGAAATGCGTCTGTCCGCCACCGCTCAGACGGTTCTGCTGGTCGACGACTCCGCTTTCTTCCGCAACATGCTTGCGCCTGTTCTGAAGGCGGCTGGTTATCGCGTGACCGTGGCGCAGAACGGACAGGAAGGGCTCGCAGCACTGCGTTCGGGTAACTCGTTCGACGTCGTGCTGACGGACATCGAGATGCCAGAGATGAACGGTTTTGAGTTCGCCGAAGCAATCCGTGCGGATCGGCGAATGGAAGCAATGCCGATCATCGCGCTGTCGTCGGTCGTCTCCCCGGCGGCTATCGAACGCGGCCGCCAGGCAGGTTTCCACGACTATGTCGCGAAATTCGACCGGCCGGGATTGATCGCCGCTCTGAAAGAACAGACCGCTGACGTCAAGCAGGCGGCGTAAGGAACATGACAATGGATTCAAATGTTGAAGGCGCCGACCGCGGGATCACCGAATACGTCACCGCGATGATTGGCGGACAGCTGTTCGGTTTGCCGATTTCACGCGTTCAGGACGTCTTTATGCCTGAACGGTTGACACGGGTGCCGCTGGCTTCGGCAGATGTCGCTGGTGTTCTCAACCTTCGCGGCAGGATCGTCACGGCGATCGACATGCGCGCGCGTCTCGGTCTGGCGAAGATCGAGGATGGTCGTCCGCCGATGGCGGTGGGCGTCGATCTGCGCGGCGAATCCTACGGCCTGCTGATCGACAGCATCGGCGAGGTTCTCAAGCTCGCGGACGACAGCCGCGAGGTGAATCCGGTCAATCTCGATCCGCGCATGGCGAAAATGGCAGGCGGCGTCCATCGGCTCGACGGACAATTGATGGTGGTTCTCGACGTCGACCGCGTTCTGGAAATCAATCCGGACATGATGGCGGCCTGAAAACAATTCGGGAAGTAACGCATAAGGTCCCGTGATCGCCAGCCCGCACGGGTACCGAGGAAAAGAGGCTAAGATGAAAACATGTCTGATCGTTGACGATTCGAGCGTCATCCGGAAGGTCGCACGGCGTATTCTGGAGGGATTGGATTTCCAGATCGTCGAAGCAGAAGATGGCGAGAAAGCCATGGAAGTCTGCAAGCGCGGAATGCCGGATGCTGTCCTGCTCGACTGGAATATGCCGGTCATGGATGGCTATGAGTTCCTCCGTAACCTGCGCATGACGCCGGGTGGTGACAAGCCTAAGGTGGTGTTCTGCACCACCGAAAACGATGTCGCTCACATTGCCCGCGCGCTCCATGCCGGTGCCAACGAGTACATCATGAAGCCGTTCGACAAGGAAATCGTGACGGCGAAGTTTCATGAGGTCGGTCTGATCTAGTGTGGTGGTTCGCAAGTCCGCATCCTTTTGCTGCGCGTTCATTTGCGGACTTGCGAACCAAAACCACACTAGAAACTATAATTTCTAGCGTCCTTTCGAATCCGAAGTTCGCTCGGCACGTGCTGCGGAATAAGGCGAACTTCGGATTCGGGACGCTAGGCTCTGCCCTGGAACGGCCCCCTGTCGGCGCTGCATCCGGATTGAGTTGCGTAAGTTGTTGCCGTTCGGTTGCGTAGAGTTGGTTCTTTCATGAGCGTTGCAGTCTTGACTCCTCCCGGCTCGTCCGCACAGCGGCACGAGCCGCTGCGCGTCATGGTGGTAGATGATTCCGCCGTCATCCGCGGGCTGATTTCCCGCTGGATCGAGGCTGAGCCCGATCTGACGGTCGCGGCGTCGATCCGGACCGGGCTGGATGCGGTCAACCAACTCGTGCGTGTCGATCCCGATGTTGTCGTGCTCGATATTGAAATGCCGGACATGGATGGCATTTCGGCGCTGCCGCTGCTGCTCGAGAAGAAGCGGAATCTCATCATCATCATGGCATCGACGCTGACCCGCCGGAACGCGGAGATCAGCTTCAAGGCGCTGTCGCTGGGCGCCTCCGACTACATTCCAAAGCCTGAGAGTACGCGCGAGATGTCCGCCGCGGATATCTTCAAGCGGGACCTGATCGAAAAGATCCGCCATCTCGGCGCGCGGCTGCGCCGTCCGGCTGTGGTTGCGAGTCCGTCGTTGTCTCCGGCCGCGCAGCCCGTGCGCGCGCTGTTGCCGCGCACGTCGACCGGCACAACACCGGTGGTTGCCCAACCCAAGCTGATACTGCGGCCGTTCAGCGCGAGTGCTCCGCGCGTGCTTCTGATCGGATCATCCACTGGCGGCCCGCAGGCGCTGATGAATCTGGTGGCCGGCATCGGCCCCGTGATCGACCAGTATCCCGTCCTGATCACGCAACATATGCCGCCGACTTTCACGACCATTCTCGCTGAGCATCTGACGCGTGCGAGCGGACGTCCTGCGCACGAAGCGATTGACGGCGAGCTGGTCAAAGCCGGAAAAATCTATCTCGCCCCGGGTGGCCGTCACATGCGGGTTGCGCGTTCCGGTGGACATCCTGTCATCGCGCTCGATGACGGACCGCAGATCAATTTCTGCAAGCCGGCCGTCGATCCGCTGTTCTCGTCGGCCATCGAGGTCTGGCAGGCCGGAATCCTCGCCGTGGTGCTGACCGGTATGGGATCGGACGGCGCGCAGGGCGGCAAGGCTATCGTGGCTGCCGGCGGCAATGTCATCGCGCAGGACGAGGCGACCAGTGTCGTGTGGGGCATGCCGGGTGCCGTCGCCAATGCCGGGGTCTGTGCAGCGGTTCTGCCGCTCGACCAGATCGCTCCCAAGGTTGTTCGAGTGTTTTCAGGAGTTCGCGCGTGACGCCACTGGATTACGAGTTTCTGCGCAAACTTCTGAAGGATCGATCCGGATTGCTGCTGTCGTCCGACAAGCAGTATCTGATCGAAAGCCGGTTGCTTCCGCTTGCCCGCAAAGCCGGTCTTTCCGGTATCGGCGAACTGGTTCAGAAAATCAAAACCGGCGCGGAGCCGTTGATCGTCGATGTGGTCGAGGCGATGACCACCAACGAGACGTTTTTCTTCCGCGACAAGGTGCCGTTCGACCATGTCCGGGATACGGTTCTTCCCCAATTGCTGAAGGTGCGCGCCAACCGGCGCAGCCTCCGCATCTGGTGCGCGGCCTCGTCCACAGGCCAGGAGCCTTATTCGCTCGCGATGCTTTTGAAAGATGCGCTGCCCGCCGGCTGGCGCGCGGAAATCGTCGCGACCGATCTGTCGCTGGAAGTTCTCGAGAAGGCGAAAGCCGGAATTTACAGCCAGTTCGAGGTTCAGCGCGGACTCCCGATTCAATTGCTGGTGAAGCACTTCAAGCAAGTTGGCGACGTCTGGCAGCTCAACCCTGACATCCGCGCCATGGTCCGCTATCAGCAAGCCAACCTGCTGCAGGATTTTTCCTATCTCGGCGTTTTCGACATCATCTTCTGCCGCAACGTGCTGATCTATTTCGATCAGCCGACCAAGATCGATGTGTTCGGCCGCATGCAGAAAATGAACGAGCCGGATGGCTTCCTGTTCCTGGGCGCGGCGGAGACCGTGATCGGATTGACCGATGCGTATCGGGCGTGTCCCGACCTTCGTGGCGTGTATGCCCCGAATCCTTCGCGAACGTCATCGCCGTCTTTGGTGCCGGGGATGGCGGTCGGCGGACTGAAAGCTTTTGCTCCGGTTCGTTGAACTGGCACAAAGCCGGTTTCGGAAGCGATTGCGCCACGTCGGACTACGCCCACGCTGAAGCGCGGACTCGGGTCATACCGATCTAAGGCGCGCTATGGGTCGCGCCAAGTGTGTTGCTCGTCATATGCGGCGGCACCAGCGTCTATCCCGGTTTCGCGGCTGGCTCTGTGCAGCCGATGCTTGCGATCCGCAGGCCTCGGGATTGATTCTGCCTTATCCGCCTCGACTTCGCCTTATCGGGCCAGGTTCGCCTCCAGTCCGCCTTATGCTTTTGCGTGCCGCGTAATGTCGGAAAGCCGGCTGAGAAGTGTCGGATTCATGTCACCGGACAAACAAAAACCCCGCCATTTGCGGCGGGGGTTCAGTCTGGGAGGTGGGGCCATACAGGCCCCCGGTACAACCCGTATCAAGCAGGAATGCGAACTTCCTCTTCGTGCGGCTCGCGCAGCACGTAACCGCGGCCCCACACGGTTTCGATGAAGTTGCGGCCTTCCGATGCGTTCGCAAGCTTCTTGCGCAACTTGCAGATGAACACGTCGATGATCTTCAGTTCAGGCTCGTCCATGCCGCCGTAGAGATGGTTGAGGAACATCTCCTTGGTCAGGGTGGTGCCCTTGCGGAGCGAAAGCAGCTCCAGCATCTGATATTCCTTGCCCGTCAGGTGGACGCGCTGGCCACCGACTTCGACGGTCTTGGTGTCGAGATTGACCACCAGATCGCCGGTCTGGATGACCGACTGGGCGTGACCCTTGGAACGGCGGACGATCGCGTGGATGCGGGCGACCAGTTCGTCCTTGTGGAAAGGCTTGGTCATGTAGTCGTCGGCGCCGACGCCGAGACCTTTGACCTTGTCCTCGATACCGGCGAGGCCGGAGAGGATCAGGATCGGTGTCTTGATCTTCGACACACGCAACTGCTTGAGAACATCATAACCGGACATGTCCGGGAGGTTCAGGTCGAGCAGAATGATGTCGTAATCATAAAGCTTTCCGAGATCGATGCCCTCTTCTCCGAGATCCGTCGTGTAGACGTTGAAGCTCTCGGATTTGAGCATCAGCTCGATCGACTGCGCTGTTGCACTGTCATCTTCTATCAGCAATACGCGCATGCCAGTCCCCTATAGTCGCCGCTCCGGGCGTCAGGCCGGCCGCAACTCGCGGCACTGGAAAAACGCCTTTGAACAACTGATTCGGATCCTGACGACATATGGTTAACAAATGCTGATTCGTGTCTGCAAGCTCTATCGTGCAATTTTTGTCGAATCGCACTAAGATATTGCCGGTAAGCAGCTTTTCGTAGCCTAGTCGTTCAAGTTCCACATTAAGAGCCGGGCCTAACCGACTCCTGCGACTCGCACCTTCGTTCTGAAGGTCAAGCGCTCTCAGTCATCAAAGACAGTGACGCAATGATTAACGATGCGGGTAAACACAGGGTTAAGGGGACGCCGCGAAATCGCGGAAACTTAAGGTTTTCGCAATGAAGGCACTCGCCGAACAGATATCCGACATCGACGGCGTCAATATTTATGGCCGAGTCGTCGGCGTGCGCGGTCTCATGGTCGAGATCGCCGGACCGATCCATGCGATGTCGGTCGGGGCGCGTATCGTGGTGGAGACCGGCACTAACCGTTTCATCCCGTGCGAAGTGATCGGCTTCACCGGCAATAACGCGGTGGTCATGCCGTTCGCCGGACTCGAGGGCGTCAGGCGCGGTTGCCGTGCGGTGATCGCCAATGCCGCGAGCCAGGTGCGGCCGTCGGCCTCGTGGCTCGGGCGCGTCATCAACGCGATGGGCGAGCCGATCGATGGCAAAGGGCCTTTGGTTCAAGGTCCGTCACCGATGACCTACCGGAACGCTCCGCCGCCGGCGCATTCCCGCAAGCGTGTTGGGGCGCCGCTTGATCTGGGCGTGCGGTCGCTCAACACCTTCCTGACCTGCTGCCGCGGCCAGCGCATGGGCATCTTCGCCGGCTCCGGCGTCGGCAAGTCCGTGCTGCTGTCGATGCTGGCGCGCAACGTGGATGCGGATGTCTCGGTGATCGGCCTGATCGGCGAACGCGGCCGCGAGGTGCAGGAGTTCCTGCAGGACGATCTCGGCGAGGAGGGACTGGCTCGTTCGGTGGTGGTGGTGGCGACCTCGGATGAGCCTGCATTGATGCGGCGGCAGGCGGCTTATTTGACCTTGGCGATCGCGGAGTATTTCCGCGACGAGGACAAGGACGTCATGTGCATGATGGATTCGGTGACGCGCTTCGCTATGGCGCAGCGTGAAATCGGTCTCTCTGCAGGCGAGCCGCCGACAGCCAAGGGATATACGCCAACGGTGTTCACCGAACTGCCGAAGCTGCTGGAGCGGGCGGGACCCGGACTGGGCGAGGGCACCATCACCGGCATCTTTACGGTGCTGGTGGACGGCGACGATCACAACGAGCCCGTGGCCGACGCGGTGCGCGGTATCCTTGATGGCCATATCGTCATGCAGCGCTCGATTGCCGAGCGCGGACGCTATCCGGCGATCAACATCCTGAAGTCGGTGTCCCGAACCATGCCGCGATCCGCTGATCCGGCCTTTCTTCCGAGTGTGACCCGGGCCCGGCAGGTCATGGCGACATATGCTGACATGGAGGAATTGATCCGGCTCGGGGCGTATCGGGCCGGGTCGAGCCCCGAAGTCGATGAGGCCATCCGGCTGCACGAGCCGCTGGAGGCCTTCCTGCGCCAGGCCAAGGATGAGGCCACCGGGATCGGGGAGGGATACCAGCAATTGGAGCAAATCCTGCAAGCCTTGGAAACGGAACGCTAACTTTGTCGCGCCATGATCCCGCCATCTGTGTTTGACCGGAGGGGCCCTTGGGGGGGTGCCGGTTCTGTCCCGGTTTCTGATTGGGACTTCTGGGGAGTACGAGTCGATGAAGTCACGTGAAACGCTGATCCGCCTGAAAAAATTTCAGGTCGACGAGAAGCGCCGAAGGGTTGCGCAGATCGAAGGCATGATCGCTGACTTCCAGCGTATGTCGGTCGACCTCGAGCGCGAGATCCAGCATGAGCAGGAGCGCGCTGGCATCAACGATCCCACGCACTTCGCCTATCCCACCTATGCCAAGGCTGCCATTCAGCGCCGTGAAAACCTGACGCGTTCGGCGGACGAATTGCGCGTTCAGCTTGAGGACGCCAAGGCGGTGCTCGGCGAGGCGTTCGAGGAACTCAAGAAGGTCGAGCTTCTCGACGAGCGCGATCAGGCGCGTGAACGCGCCGAGGAAAGCGCACGCGAACAGGCCGATCTCGACAGCATCGGTTTGATGCGTTCGCGGATCGGAGCGATGGCCTGAGGGCCGTTGTGTCCGGCATTTGCAGCGCTGGAACCGTGCGCCGCCCGATGAACTCGTTGGTACGTCATTGCCGCAGGTCGCCTGTTTGACATCAAAGGCACTGGTTTTCGCGATATGTTTCGGTGATATGAAGCCCGGGCCGCAATGCCCGGGTTTTGCTTTTTCGTGCCTCTGGTGGTTGCTGCGGTTCTGAGATGGAAGCTGGACCGGATACGGGCAAGATGTGATACGAAATGGCAAAATCGCGGCTTCGATTTTCGAGCCTGCCGGGTACGATCGAGCGACGTATTTTTTGAGGGAATTTAATGCTGACGCCGGCTGAGTTGATCTGGCTGCTCGCATCGGTTGCGAAAGGGGACGAGGCGGCATTTGAGCGCCTTTACGCCGCCACCCGGGCGAAACTCTTCGGCGTGGCTCTCCGTATCTTGAGACGTCAGGATCTTGCGGAGGAAGTTGTCCAGGAGGCCTACGTCAAGATCTGGCACAACGCCGGACAGTTCAATCCGTCGCTGGCGTCCCCGATCACCTGGATGGTTTCCATTGCCCGCAACCGGGCCATCGATGTTGTGCGTAAACGCAGCGAAGCGTCCCTTGAAGACGAGCCAGCCGCCATGGAAGTGGCATCCGATACGCCTGATCCGCTGGCGCGGAAGGAAATGACCGAAGAGTTGAAGCGTATTCTGGAGTGCGTCGGGTTGCTCGACCCCGAGAGGCAAAAGCTGGTGCTGCTGGCCTACTACAATGGATGGAGCCGCGAACAGCTCTCGGAGAAATTCAATACGCCGTTGAACACGGTGAAGACGTGGCTGCGGCGCAGTATGATTGAAATTCGCGGATGTCTTGGTTTGGAATGATTGCGATTGGTATGAGATGAACTACAGCGAAGACCATATCGCGCTTGCCGCGGAATACGCGCTCGGTACTCTCAGTGCCGACGAGCGCGCGCTCGTCGAAACCATGATGATCGTTGATCACGGCTTCATGGAAGTGGTCGATGCGTGGGATCGCAAGCTGAGCCCATTGCACCAGATGGTCGCTCCAGTGGAGCCGCCGCCGCATCTGTGGGACAACATCAGCGCAGCCCTCGGTCTGGTGGGACCTCAGCCGGTCATCGTTGAAGAGCCCAAGGCAGAGCCGAAGCCGGAAGAACCGGTCACAGAGTCTGTACAGGCACCTGTGGTTGCCGAGCAGGCAGAGCAGACCACTGGTCCGGAGCAACCTGCCGTGACCGCTGTTGCGGCCGATGCGCCGGCAGAAACTCCCGTTTCCGCCGAGACGCCCGAGGCCGTACCCGAGCCGGTCGCGGCACAACCGTCGAACGTCGTTCCATTGGCCGGCCGCAAGAACGGCGGACAGACATTTGGATGGGTGATGACGGCGGTCGCCGCATCGCTTGCGGGCGTGATCGCGCTTCAGGCATACCGCCCCGAATTGCTGCCGGAAAAACTTCGGATCAAGCCGCAGATTCAGGTCGTCGAAGTCAAGGCACCTGCGCCTGCGCCGGCCGCGCAGTTCGTGGCGGTGCTTCAGCAGAACGCCACGGCGCCTGCCTTCATCCTGACGGTGGACACCGCAACGAAGAATTTCACCGTCCGCAAGGTTGGGGCGACACCTGAGCCCGGCAAGAGCTTTGAGCTTTGGCTGGTGTCGGACAAGTTGCCACGTCCGCGCTCGCTCGGCGTCATTGGCGGCAGTGACTTTACGATCCGCCCAGCGTTGTCTGCTTACGATACCGATACGATCAACAAGGCCACGTTTGCGGTGACCATCGAGCCCGAAGGCGGCTCGCCGACCGGCGTGGCCACTGGACCGATCGTCTATACGGGCAAGCTGGTTGAGAGCGTACCTGCGCTTCCGGCCTCTGCACTGCCACGCTGACATTCTGACATTCGCGCAACAAAAAACGCCCGTGGGGAGCGGGCGTTTTCTGGTCTCAGACTTGGGGTCTTCTGAGCAATCACAAGGCGACTTCGGGGGGCGGGGAAGAGAGCCTTGTGAATTCGTAAATCCTTTTTAGCGGATCGCTGATTGATCCGAGCTGGTCAACACGACGGCTTTATTCGCCTTGATCGCCGGACCGGTGGCACGAGCGGTCTGGGTGAGGCCGTTGTCGGAAAGGCGTGCGGAAATGCTGAAACCGGCGACGCCGATTGCAGCGACAAGCGCCACGATGACGATCTTCAAATGTGTCATGCGGTCCGCACTGTAAAACGAATGGTTCATACAAACCTCCCGCCGCCTTTTTGATGCATCCGAACGTTTGTCTCGTCCGCATGCCCATGGGTTCAAAGTCCCACGTGTTAAGAACGTAATTGGCAGGGATTTGTTTCCAAGCACCCTTCACAAACGAGTGAAATGTCTTGAACTTCCGAGAGGTCGATAAACCAATCTTATGTTTGTGAGTTAAATCAATAGCTTAGATAGCATTTTTTTGCTGCGACGCAGTATACGAAATTCTGATTCGCCACGAAAAGCTTGTCTGTGACCAGAATGCCGCAGGCATTTCGCCTCCAGCCGGCCATTGGATCAGATGCTTCCGACCGTTTTCAGGCGGGCGCGAGGATGAATTTCAGCCTGCGAGAGAACCGTGGTTTGGGCGCGGAAACGCTCTACCAGCGAGCGTACGAACGGCCGGATAGCGGCCGACGTCACCAGCACCGGTGCTTCCCCTTCGCGTGCGGCCTGCTCGAAACGGTCGCGCACGATGGTCATGAACTCGGACAGTTTGGATGGCTGCATCGCCAGGCTGCGCTCTTCGCCGGTGCCGATCAGCGACTCTGCGAAGGCTTGCTCCCATTTCGCACTGAGCGCGATCAGCGGGAGGTATCCGTTCATCGATGTGTTTTGCGCGCAAATCTGCCGTGCCAGTCGGGCACGTACGTGTTCCGACAGCGTCGATGGATTGCGTGAGAAGGCGAGCCCGTCGGCGATACCTTCAAGGATCGTGGAGAGATCGCGGATCGAAATGCGTTCGGCCAGGAGCAGTTGCAGGACGCGCTGGATACCGGACACCGTGATCTGGTTGGGCACGATGTCCTTGACCAGTTCACCCTGTTCCTTTGGCAGGTCCTTGAGCAGCTTTTGGACCTCGCCGTAGGACAGCAGATCCGACATGTTGCCCTTGAGCAGTTCGGTGAGATGCGTGGAGAGGACGGTCGCAGAATCCACCACCGTGTAGCCCTTGAGCGAGGCCTCCTCCTTGAGCGACGCATCGACCCAGGTCGCTGGCAATCCGAATGTCGGCTCGGTGGTATGGGTGCCCGGAATCGTGACCTGGTTGCCGGCCGGGTCCATGACCATGAACTGGTTCGCCCAGATGCGCCCGGTTCCGGCATCGACCTCCTTGATCTTGATGACGTAGGTGTTCGCTTCGAGCTGCACATTGTCGAGAATGCGCACGGCGGGCATCACGAAGCCCATCTCGGTGGCGAGCGAGCGGCGCAGGGCCTTGATCTGGTCGGTCAGGCGATCAGTACCGTCCGGTCCGTTGACGAGCGGCAGCAGCGCGTAACCCAGCTCGATCTTGAGATCATCGATCTTGAGCGCGCTCGAGATCGGCTCTTCGGCCGCCGCAGCGGCTGCTGCGGCCGCGGCTGGAGCTGCCGCCTCACGCGCTTCCTCTGCCTTGACGGTATGATTACGGGTGCGTGCATTCCAGGCCAGCCAGCCGGCACCGCCGCCCAGCAACAGGAAAGGCAGCATTGGAATGCCCGGCAACAGCCCCAGCACCAGCATCACGCCGGACGACATCCCAAGCGCCTGCGGGTAGCCGGACAACTGTTTCATCATGGCCTTGTCGGCGGCACCGGTGACGCCAGCCTTCGACACCAGGAGGCCCGCTGCGGTCGAGACGATCAGCGCCGGCACCTGCGTGACGAGGCCGTCGCCTACCGTCAGCAGCGTATAAACCTTGGCGGCGTCTCCGAAACTCATTCCTTGCTGGGCAACGCCGATGATGATGCCGCCGATCACGTTGATGAACACGACCAGCAATCCGGCGATAGCATCGCCGCGCACGAACTTGGACGCACCGTCCATGGCGCCGAAGAAGCCGCTTTCGTCTTCGATCTCCTTGCGGCGCTGCTTGGCGACCTTCTCGTCGATCAGACCGGCGGACAGGTCGGCGTCGATCGCCATCTGCTTGCCCGGCATCGAGTCGAGGTGGAAGCGCGCTGCGACTTCGGCGATGCGGCCCGAACCTTTGGTGATGACGACGAAGTTCACGATTACGAGAATCGTGAAGACGATGATGCCGATGACGAAATTGCCGCCCATCACGAAATTGCCGAACGCCTCGATGACGTGACCGGCGGCGGCGGTGCCTTCATGGCCATGCGACAGGATCAGGCGGGTCGAGGCGAGGTTGAGCGACAGCCGCAGCATGGTCGAGATCAACAGGACCGTCGGGAACGCCGAGAATTCGAGCGGCGTCTGAATGAACAGCGCGGTCATCAGGATCAGGATCGACAGCGTGATCGAGATCGCCAGAAACAGATCGAGCACCACTGCGGGCAGTGGCAGGATCAGCACGACCAGAATAGTGAGAACACCGAAGGCCAGCGCGAGGTCGCCTCGCTTGAGCATGGTGCCGATGTCGCTGAAGCTGGGAAATCCGGAACTGGCCGCCGCGCTGCCCTGACCCGCCGTCACATCAACCATCGTCGCCGCTTCCCCCCGCGAATGTCGCTCGCGAGCCCCAAAGGTTTGGGCGGCGGCCGAAGGGCCACCGCTCCTAAAGTGAGGCACCGCACTGGCATCCACGGGCATTCCCCGTTCAGCGACCGACGACACTCGACTTCACCCGGCAAAATTTGCCCAGTTTATGGTTAGGAAAGAGTTAACGGGAAAGGCGGTGGCCGAAATGCTGGCCTCTTGGAGGATGATATTCTCGCATAACCACTATTCGGAGAATGACTTGACCGGCGGAGCAAGGCCGACGAAGTTGCCTCCGTGCCGGGCTCCACTGATTCACACTCTCATTCCACGACTTTTACCCCCGACTCACGCGCGGCGTGGGTGCGGCTGGGTATTGCCCTGATCGTTGGGTCGATCGGCAGCGTCGGGATGTGGTCGGTGGTGGTGGTCATGCCCGTGGTCCAGGCCGACTTTGGCGCGACGCGCGGCGCGGCATCCCTGGCATTCACCTGCACCATGCTCGGCTTTGGATTCGGCGGGGTGGTCATGGGCAAACTGTCGGACCGCTTCGGCATCGTGCTGGCGATTGCGATCGGCATGGGGGCCATGCTGTTCGGCTACCTCGGCGCAGGCTACGCCGCTGCGCTCTGGCAATTCAATCTCATGCACTTTTTGATCGGTCTCGGTGCTGCCGCAACCTTCGGGCCGCTGATGACCGAGGCATCGCACTGGTTCGATCGCCACCGCGGACTTGCCGTCACCATCGCTGCGAGCGGCAACTATATCGCTGGCACGTTCTGGCCAACGATCGTCGAGCGCGGCACCGCCTATGCGGGATGGCGCGCCACCCATATCGCGATCGGAATCGGCTGCACCATCATCATGGCGGTCGTCGTTGCCGTTCTGCGCTGGCAGATCGGCAGTGAATCGGCGCGTTCGCACGAAGATGCTCCGCCACCGCGCGTCGACCTGCAAATCAGCACGAATGCGCTGACCACGGTGCTTGGCATTGCGGCAATTGCCTGTTGCGTGGCGATGTCGATGCCACAGGTTCATATCGTCGCCTACTGCGGCGATCTTGGTTACGGCGTGGCGCGAGGCGCTGAAATGCTGTCCTTGATGCTGGCCTTCGGAATCGTCAGCCGGATCGGTTCCGGATTTCTCGCCGATCGCATCGGCGGATTGCGTACGCTGCTGGTCGGCTCGATCGCGCAGGGCGTTGCGTTGATGTTCTATCTGTTCTTCGACGGGCTGACCTCGCTGTATATCATCTCCGCGATGTTCGGCCTGTTTCAGGGCGGCATTGTGCCGAGCTACGCCATCATCGTGCGGGAATCGATGCCCTCAAATGTAGCCGGGACCCGTGTTGGCATCGTGATCTTCGCATCCGTGCTCGGCATGTCGTTCGGTGGGTGGATTTCCGGCGTCATCTTCGATGCGACTGGCTCCTATGCGGCAGCCTTCCTGAACGGTGCCGGCTGGAATGCCTTGAATATCGCCATCGTCGTGGCGCTGCTGATGCGCGCACGCCGGCGGCGCATGGCTTTCGCCTGACAGCCGGTTCCCCCTAAAGTCTTGACCTCGGCAAACGGTCGTCCTAACGGACTCTCGCGCGAAACGTCCGCGCCGGAACCAGGGCAGGCCGATGCACGTCACGCTGATGAAGGGGAAAATCCACCGCGCACGCGTGACGGAGGCGGACCTGCACTATGAAGGGTCGATCTCGATCGATCGCACACTGATTGATGCTGCCGGCTTTCTCATCAACGAACGGGTCGATATCTACAACATCGATACCGGCGCGCGTTTTTCGACCTATGTCATCGAGGCGCCTGCGGGCTCAGGCACAATTGGTTTGAACGGAGCGGCAGCGCGGCTCGCGATGATGGGCGACAAGGTCATTATCGTGGCCTATGCGAGTTTCGATGAAGCCGAGGCGCGGCAGTTTCAACCGCGCGTGGTTCTCGTTAATGAAAGAAACCAGAAGCTTTAGCGTCGTCTGCGAAAGTGGATGGTCCACACAAGTCGTTGACCGGCAGTTGCTGCTAACCGTATCCGGTTTTCTTCACGTCGACGGAGCGCTGCATGCTTGAGAAATTCGAAGCCGATTTGAACGATCTCGCGAGCCGTGGTCGACTGCGTTTACTTCGTGGCCGCGCTGGAATCGATTTCACATCGAACGATTATCTGGGCCTCGCCGAATCCGATGAACTGAGGCGTGCTGCCTCTGACGCTATCGCGCGGGGCGTTCCGGTTGGCGCGGGCGGTTCGCGCCTGCTGCGCGGTAATCATCCCGAGCATGAAGCGCTCGAGGCCGAGGCTGCGGTTTACTTCGGCGCGGAGACTGCGCTTTATTTTGGCGGCGGCTTTGTCGCCAACCATGCGATTTTCTCGACACTGCCGCAACGCGGCGATCTCGTTGTTCATGATGAACTGGTTCATGCCAGTGTGCATGAGGGTCTGCGCAGCGGCCGCGCCGATCGTGTCGCGGTCGCGCACAACAGCATCGATGCGTTCGATGCTGCGATTGCTCGCTGGCGCTCAGCCGGCGGCAAGGGCCGGCCATGGATTTCGGTTGAGAGCCTGTACAGCATGGACGGCGACAGCCCGGACGTCGCGGGGTTATTTGCCGTTGCTGATCGTCATGAGGCGATGGTCGTGATCGACGAAGCGCATGCGACCGGTGTGCTCGGCCCGCAGGGGCGGGGACTGGCTGCTCCCTTCGAAGGACGCGACAACGTCATCACGCTGCATACTTGCGGCAAAGGGTTGGGGACTGTCGGCGGGTTTGTCCTGGCGCCGCGCACGATCCGCGATTTTCTGGTCAATCGCGCGCGGCCTTTTATCTTCGCAACGGCGCCGTCGCCGCTGATGGCGGCGATCACGCGTTCGGCGCTTGAAATCTCCAGAACAAATCCGGAGCGTCGCGAGCGGCTGGCGGGTCTGGTGCAGTTCGCAAGTGGCGAGCTTCGCCGCCGCTGCGGTATAGCGCCGTCCGGCTCGCAGATCATTCCTGTCGTCATCGGTGCTGACCGCGCAGCAGTCGCTGTCGCTGCATCCCTTCAGCAGCGCGGATTCGATATTCGCGCGATACGTCCGCCGACCGTTCCCGAAGGAACCGCGCGTCTGCGCATCGCGCTGACACTGAATGTCGATGAAGCGGTGGTCGCGGAACTGTTTGAGGCGCTTGCCGAAGACATGCGGAAAGCAGCATGAACGCCCGCGTCGTCGTCACCGGGACGGACACCGGCATCGGCAAGACGGTCTTTGCCGCGGCGCTCGCCGGCGCGCTCGACGCATTTTACTGGAAGCCGGTGCAAGCTGGCCTCGATGAGGAGACCGACCGCGAAACGGTGATGCGGCTGTCCGGTCTGTCCGAACAGCGCATGCTGCGCGAGGCTTACCGGCTGAAGACGCCGGCCTCGCCGCATCTCGCGGCGAAAATCGACGGTGTTACGATCGACCCGCACATGCTCGCATTGCCGGATGTCGATCGGTCTCTGGTGATCGAGGGCGCAGGTGGCCTGATGGTCCCATTGGCGGAGAATCTGACCTACATAGATGTCATGGCCCATTGGGCTGCCCCGGTTGCGCTGTGTGCACGGACCACGCTTGGCACCATCAATCATAGCCTGTTGTCGATCGAGGCCCTGCGCGCCCGCAATGTTCCCTTGCTTGGTGTCGCGTTCATCGGCGATGAAAATGCCGAGTCCGAGCGGATCATCTGCAAGATCGGTCAGGCCCGGTATCTCGGCAGATTGCCGCTTCTCGCGTCGCTCACGGGCGAGGCGTTGCGTACGGCGTTTGCGCAACACTTCAATGCCGATGACTTTCTGAAAGGCTCAGGCCTATGACAAAGTCTCCGGTCTGGCATCCATTCACGCAGCATGCGGTGCAACCCGAACCAACCCTGATTTCCAGAGGGGAGGGCGCCTGGCTCGAGACAGCCGACGGCCGTCGCATTTTCGATGCCATCTCGTCGTGGTGGGTGGTGACCCATGGTCATCGCCACCCACACATCGTGAAAGCTATCAAGGATCAGATCGACCGGCTGGATCAGGTGATTTTCGCAGGCTTCACGCATGAGCCGGCGGAGAAGCTGGCGCGGCATCTGGTTGAAATCACGCCACCTGAACTTGAGTATGTCTTCTTCTCCGACAGCGGATCGACCTCGGTCGAAGTTGCGCTGAAAATGGCGCTGGGGTTCTGGCAGAATAGCGGCATCAAACGGAGCCGGATTCTGGCGCTGGAAGGCGCATATCACGGCGACACCATCGGCGGCATGTCCGTCGGCGAACGCGGCGTGTTCAATGCGCCGTATGACCCGCTGCTATTCGATGTCGAGCGCATTCCGTTCCCTGCCGCCGGCCGTGAGGAGGCGACGCTGGACGCGCTGAAGGCGGCGTGCAAGCGCAGCGACGTTGCCGCGTTGATTATCGAGCCGCTCATCCTCGGTGCGGGCGGTATGCTGATCTATCCAGCGAGCGTCCTGGCGGAAATGAAGCGGGTCTGCGAGGCGCACGACGTTCTGTTCATCGCCGATGAAGTCATGACTGGGTGGGGGCGGACCGGCACCTTGTTCGCCTGCGAGCAGGCGGGTATCGCACCTGATATCGCGTGCTATTCGAAAGGGCTGACGGGAGGCTCGGTACCGCTGGCGGTGACGTTGTGTCGTGCCGACATTTTCGACGCGCACTATTCGACCGACCGCAGCAAGACGTTCTTTCATTCCAGTTCGTACACTGCGAACCCGGTCGCGTGCGCGGCTGCATTGGCCAATCTGGAAATCTGGCAGCGCGAGCCGGTGATGGAGCGGATCGGTTCAATCGCAGCATTACATAAAGACAGGCTCACGCGGTTTCGCGACGACCGGCGTTTTGCCAATCTGCGTCAGATCGGAACCATCGCGGCACTCGATATCGTGGCGAAGGATGCGGGCTACCTGGCGGATATCGGCCCGCGCCTCTATCGCGGGTTTCTCGCGCGCGGGTTGCTGGTCCGGCCGCTTGGCAACACGGTCTACATCATGCCGCCCTATTGCAGCACCGCGGACGACCTCGATCTGGTCTTTGACGCTATCGAT
Source organism: Afipia massiliensis (assembly GCF_014203115.1). Lineage (GTDB taxonomy): Bacteria > Pseudomonadota > Alphaproteobacteria > Rhizobiales > Xanthobacteraceae > Afipia > Afipia massiliensis. The sequence continues at coordinate 289,994 of NZ_JACHIJ010000007.1, forward strand.
GAACTGGCGGGCGAGGTCGCCTGAGGATCACGGCGGCCCAATGCCGTTTTCGATAGAAAGCCCTCGAAATGTAGCCAACCGCGCCAGGAGGCCGGGATATGTTCCGGGTGGCGTGCACCTTGGATTGCCCGGCGGCGGCGGTCATTGTATGGGGTGCTTGCACCGTTGTCTGCCGTTGTGGCGGAGGACCGGCGGGGCCTGTAGCTCAATGGTTAGAGCCGACCGCTCATAACGGTCTGGTTGCAGGTTCGAGTCCTGCCGGGCCCACCAATGAAATCAATGACTTAGCTTAAGTTTCTTCGCCACAGTCTGTTCTTCACCCACCGTTTCACCCACCGATTGCGGTGACGTCGGGATAGGGTCAATTTTCTCTCAATTCACCAAAAGCTAGCACTATAAAAGAATATTATTCCACACACTTGAGATAAGAAGAAAAATATTTTCATTCTGCCTCAGGCCAGGCCGCCTACAACGGTCGGCTCAGAGGTAGCGCGGCCCACCCCCATGCCGGACGCTATCGCGCCCTTACTTGGCCGCGGACCCTCTCGACCGCGTGCCGTTCAGCGTTCTCAAACGAGCGCTTTTCGCATCTGCGCGCGGCGAAGCGCCGTGTTTCTCGCAAAGGAAGGGGAGCAACGGGCTTGCTTTATGTTCATGTTATGTTCTACTGGAACTTGTTCTATCGGGTTCCGTTGCTACTCGCTATGGTTGTCCTGGGAAGAAACTCAGGGGCAAAAAATGGCGAAGCGTTTAACGCGCAAATTCGAAGCGTATGTGATGCATGCGCATCACGATACACCAGCGACATACTCGGATCTATTTCAGAAACTTGCGAGGTTAAGGCGAGAAGACCGTATTTTCAGGTTCTCCGACGAAGTCGTAGTTGGTTTTCCTATCGTTTCCAAAGAGGGCGATGGTTATTTCATCCAAGCTGCTGAGGGGGGCGACGATTCAGCGCTCGTCCTAAATGTTGAAACCGGGGATACCCGCGAGAACATTCTGGAGCGCTCCGAGATGCTGAGTCACGCGACACATTTTGTTGTGTCGCCCAGAACACGAAGGGCTGCCATTGAGTTCTCTCACCGCGGAGCCAAGTCGCATATGCTTGTGACCTGCACCCCTGAAACGCCCTCGATTTTGAGTTAGGATTTCTGTTCTCCAGCCAGGAGACAGACGATGCGTAAGAGCAGGTTTACCGAAG
>NZ_JACHIJ010000008.1 GCF_014203115.1 Afipia massiliensis
GCTCACACCAAGCGAGTTTGCCAACCGTTCAAACAGGGACGAAAACCAGAACAGAGTCTACTTATAAACGAGGGCAATCAGGGGTGCAGGTCACTTGCTGTAGCTATCGAGGGAGTTCTTAGATCAAGCTACCCTGAACTAAGCAATGTTGGGTTTAGTTTTGCACCTGTGATCCGAAAGAATTTCATCACTGAAATTAATGCGTTTGAACGCATTCGTGAAGCGAGCATCCGAGTGACCCGTCCTAACGCGAGTTGGACCGATCATTATACAGATTTGTCTAAACTAGCCGAAGACTCTGGCGGCGATAAAGTTGCGGTGGAAATCAAGGCGGCTCGAGGCGCCGCCTTGAAGAAAAATGCCGGAATCGTAAAAGTGATAAAAGAAGTTGTTTCTGATGGCGAGCCTTACCTCGACGATGCGACGGTCAAGGGAACGCGGCAAAATGAAACCGCCGAAACAACCGTTCACGCCAAAAAACATATTCAGCATACGAAAGCGATCGTAGAAGCTGATGACGCCGGCGTTCCAATTGTCAACGATATCAGGTCGAAACTCAGCCAATTCCTCTCAAGCATCATAGGTTAGCTATGATCGACACGGCTTGGATATTTTGGAAAAAGAATGTTTGCAAGCATTCAACCAGAATTATAGCCACAACGCATCCATACCTCAGCGGAGTTTTGGCGATCTGGATTGTTGGATGGTCAGATCTCACTCTAAAGCCGTTTGTGCTGGCTGGTTTTTTTATCCCTTATGATGCGGTCGTCTTTGGATTCACTGCGACCGCAGTTGCATTGTCGATCGCGCTGCCAAGCGAGCGGTTCATAAAATTTCTGAGTCAGATAAAGGATGGAACCACGCCGTTCAAAGATTTTCTGTTCATCTTAGCTTGGAATGGAGTGGTTCATATCTTGGCGTTCTTTTTGTTTATTCCTATTATTTTCATCGGGGATGCTGCCGTTCTAGTGCCTGGGAGTGGGATCAGTAAGTTTCAAATTTTTATGTTCTTCGTTCTTTGGGTTCAGTTCTATTCTTGTTTCCAGTTTTTTGTAACAACAGTCGGAGTCTACGAGTTGGCTGATTTGTATGGGACATATTGCGCGGGCCTAAGGAAGGTGGACGACGCAAACATTACATAGCAGGACGAGCAGCACCTAAGTCCGTGTGGGCTTGTGAGTTTGCAGTGTTTATCCCAGTCTCGCATAGCGAGTCGGCCGGCGGGTATTGGGGAGGGAAATGGGCGATCATTTAGATAGAGAGACCTCGGTTTCCGTTGCTCTGACGGACACGGGAATTAAAGCAAAAGCGAAAAGCAGGCTCGTAGCGGCGATCGATCGATTTGGCGGAAACCTGATGGAGCTTGTTAATAGTCCGATGGAGCGGAGAATTTCGCGCCAGCGAGCGATCTCAGCGGGTGAGGTAAAATTGGTTGAGGCAGTCACCAAGTTCGGGATTGATAAATTAAAGCGGGAGCCGGAGTTCGCTGAGCAAGTCGCGGAGAAGTTCTTCGAAGGCGTCTTCATAAAACAAGACAATAAAAACGCGGTGCTATTCGAAGCTCTGGAAGATCTCAGGCACGATCCACCTTCTGACGCGGAGATGGAGGCCGGAGAGGCCCAGTTAGATGAGCAATTTTTGGGCCGTTTGGAGCGTTTTTCTGAAGAAGCTACGACCGACAAGCTACGCCAAAAATGGGGACGGGTCCTTTCGGCGGAAGTTAGAAAGCCTGGCACGTTCACTTTAAAGGTGCTCCGCATCGTCGATGAGATCGACCCTGAAACGGCTATTCTTTTTGAGAGGCTTTGCGCCTCGAGATTCATAAATGGGTTGCCGAGGTGTTTAGTTGGAGATCTTTCGTTTGCTGAAATTTCCCGTTTGACCATGTCAGGACTACTGCTTGACCCTGGGCTGACTGGCCATCTTTATCAATTTCACAGTGCAATAAATTCGCTTGGCGAAGATGTGTGGTTGATCAGTAATAAGGAATACGCGATCTCAATCCCAAAGGGCACAGCGATACCCGATGGTCAGACGAACAAAGTAATCAAGTTGAGCGATAAACTTCCGGCGATTCCGGTGTACCTCCTAACGGACGCAGGCGCGTCCATAGCTGAAATTTTCCCTAGCAATACTACGTTGTCATTCTCCCGCTGTGCTGCATGCCTTCGGGACGCGCTTCCGGAAGCGGTAGTAACTCTTTATCAGGCGGGGGCGAACGGGGAATTCCGTCCAATAGGATAACCATCACAATCGATGCGCATTGCAGTTTCGCTGCGTAACGTTGGGAAACTTCGCGTTGTGTCGCAGTGTTGCGATAACATCACCCCACCATTCACCCACCGATATACCGTGAACAAAACGCGATAATCGCGGGTGAAAACGAACAAAAATACACGATAAATCAGTGGCTTAGTGGAGAGTTGTTCCGCTCATAACGGTCTGGTTGCAGGTTCGAGTCCTGCCGGGCCCACCAATGTTTTCAACAGCTTGACGTGATGGTGTGCGAGGTCTCCGGTCTCGGCCAATGTTTCGCCCAATGATTCATTTCGGGGCCGATAACCGATAGCACGCGCCGCGCGTTGAAGGTGCAGCGGGTGATGGTGACCGTACACGCGATCAAGCAGATCTACCGTCATGCCAAGAAAACCTGCCGCTTCCCATTTGTCGACGCCAGCCTGCATGAGCCAGGTCGCAGCGGTGTGTCGCAGAGTGTGCGGTGTCACGCTGCCATTGAGCGGTGTTCGCCGTCGGCGTCCATGAGACAAATTGAGGGACTTCACGAAGGGAGGATTTCTGGTTCATCATAGCCGCAAGGAGCGAAGTTGAACAGAAATCCGGGTCAGAAAAAGCACCGGCAGAACAAGTCACGTACGGCTCAATGGCACTCTGAGACCGGCTTTCACCCGGTTCATTGCCACGAACGTATTAAAGTGCCTCACGTTCTTGTTCTCGAGAAACAAACGGCGACTGAGCTGCTCATACTCCTCCATCGTCGATACCGTGAGAACGAGAATGAAATCGGCGGCACCGGTGACGTAATAGCACTGCTGCACCTCGGGGGCAGCCGCGAACTCACTGCGCGCCGAGTCCATCAGGTCGGCGTGTTCGCTGTCGACCTGCACTTCCACGATAATGGTAATGGGGCGACCGACGCTGGCCGGATCGACGATCGCGGCGTTCGATTGAATGACACGTGCATCCTCCATCCGCCGCACACGCCGTTGGACTGCGGCGGCTGAAAGATTGACTGATTGGCCGATCTCCTGGAGCGACGTGCGATTGTTGATCTGCAACTGATCGAGGATTGCGAGGTCGAAATCGTCCAGTTGAATGGATTTTTTGGGAGGCATGCCAGTTCTGCAAAATTGTTGCGTAAAGTGCATCAAATCAGCCCAGAAATATCGGGTCAAGTGAGTTAATTTTGCACCCAGAAGAGGTGCGGACATGATTCAACGCAATAACAGCGATTACTACAACAGGCCTCTGCTGCCGGTAGACCGGCAGATGTTTGGGCCCGACGCCACTGCGAAAGCTTTAGAGATGCTGCGCCTGCATCCGAGCTATCGTGCAACGCCGTTGCGCGAACTCCACGGCTTGGCCGCGTCCGTCGGTATTCAATCGGTCCACATCAAGGATGAAAGCGGCCGGTTCGGGCTTGGAAGTTTCAAGTCACTGGGCGGCGCCTACGCGGTCGTCTGTCTCGCTCTTGAAGAAGCGAGCCGAGTGCTTGGCCGTGTGGTGAACGCGAGTGAACTGCTTGATCCCGATGTCAGAGCAGTGGTGCGCAACCTCAATGTCGGCTGCGCGACGGATGGCAATCATGGCCGCTCGGTTGCCGCCGGCGCCAATCTTGCGGGATGCCGCGCGAATATTTTCGTGCATGAGGGTGTCAGTCCGGAGCGCATCGCGGCGATTGCGCGCTTCGGCGCCAATGTCGTTGAAGTTGCCGGCAATTATGACGACGCGGTCGCGGAGGCGGAGCGCGTCTGTCACGCCAATGGCTGGATCATTGTGTCCGACACGTCGTGGCCGGGTTACGAGCGCATCCCGCGCCTCGTGATGCAGGGTTATACCGTGATGGTGTCCGAGATTTTGGCCGAGCTGGAGCGGCCACCGACACATGTCTTTCTGCAGGCGGGCGTGGGAGGTTTCGCTGCAGCGATGGCCGCCAGTCTGACGCTGGATATTGGCGCGGCACGGCCCAAGTTCATTATCGTCGAGCCTGATCGCGCGGCGTGCCTTTTTGCGAGCAACAAAGTCGACGCGCCAGTCAAGATCGCGCCGGTCGAGCCGACCGTTATGGCGATGCTCGAATGCTATGAGCCCTCGATGTTGGCATGGGGAATCCTGTCGCGTCTCGCCGATGTCTATATGACGGTGTGCGATGCCGACGCGATCGCAGCAATGCAACAATTGGCGGCCGCGGAAAATGGAGCCAGCCGCGTCATTGCAGGCGAAAGCGGTGGCGCCGGCCTTGCGGGTCTGCTGGCTGCCGCTGCCGATCCACACGGCCGGGAACTAATCGGACTCGACGCTCATTCGCGTGTGCTGCTGTTCAATACGGAAGGCGCAACCGATCCAACGATCTACAAGAATTTAACCGGCATCGATCCGGGCGTTCTGGTGCCGGCGTAGTGCGAAACGTCGAGCACGGTTAATATCCGAAGCTCAATCATCACGCTTTTGCATCGACGACGCCGTCGATCAGGTTACACGTGTACAACGCCTTGAGGTTGATGCCGTGCGTTTCGCTCAAAGGCTTGATGTCCTGAATGATGTTCAGGATTTTCTGATGCTCGGCCCGATGGATCGCTTCAGCTTCCTCGCGTGACACGGCTTGGAATTTCACCGTGCGTCCGGCCCCGCGGACGCCAAGTTGCGGCAAATCCGCGGAAATAACGGTGGCGATCTTCGGATAGCCGCCCGTCGTCTGCGCATCGGCCATCAGAACGATGGGAAGTTTTGAGCCAGGTACCTGAATCGATCCGGCGACGATGCCATCCGATACGATGTTGTAATCGCTTTTGTGCGCGAGAACGGGGCCTGCGAGACGAAAGCCCATCCGGTCAGATGCCGGCGTGATGGTGTAGATGCCGGACAGGAATTCCCGGATAGCGTCTTCAGTGAAGTAGTTGTCCTGTGGCCCGAGGACGACGCGGATCGGTTGATCGAAACGAAGATCGCGCTGTTCGCTCAACGTGATTTCATCACGCGCCGTTACGTCGTCAATCGATCCGTGCAGCGCGTCGCCGCTTCGGAGCTGCCGGCCCGACAGTCCGCCAAAGCCCGCGCGGGTATAGGTCGATCTGCTGTTGAGGCACTGCGGCACATCGAAGCCGCCTTCGACGGCCAGATAAGAACAGAACACATCGCCGCCGAGACGCACGCGTACGGTTTCGCCCTTGGTCAGACGCGTCGTTTGTCCCGAACGGACGAATGGGTTTTCACGTCCGCTGATCTCAAGGCCGCCCCCGCTGCCGACCAGTGCGAGGCGTACGGACGCGCCGACGACTTCGAGTTCGGGACCGGAGCCGATGATTTCCAGACATGCAGCGTTTTGCGTATTTCCGGCCAGCGCGTTGGCCAGCATGAAGCCATTGCGGTCGAGCGCGCCTGACACCGGCACCCCAACATGCTGGAAGCCGCGCCGCCCTTCGTCCTGCACGGTGGTGTGAAAACCCGGGGTGATGACTTTGAGAATGGGGATCAAGCCGCGAGCTCCATGCTGCTCGGAACGTAATCGTTGCGTTCCACGGCCGTGCGGATGCGAGCGAACTCGTCAGGCGTGACCGGCCTGAACTTTACGCCGTCGCCGGGTCCGAGAAGGGCGCCTTTTGCCGACGCCGCGTCAAAGAAGCGGACAGGCGAGGTTCCGATCAGGTGCCAGCCACCGGGACTTTCATATGGATAGACCGCAGTCATGCTGGTCGCGATAGCGAGCGAGCCGGGTGGGACGCGCGTGCGCGGGTCGGATCTGCGCGGCAATTGCAATTTTGCCGGTAAGTCCCCCATATATGGATAACCCGGGACGAAGCCGATCATGTAGACATGGTATTGCGTGCCGGCATGGAGTGCTGCGACTTCCGCCACCGAGAGGCCAATCGACTTCGCTACGTCCTCGATATCGGGCGCGAACGTCGGATCGTAGCAAACGGGGATATCCCATAGCCGCTTGCTGTGGGACGATTGGGGTGGCTCATCCACGAATGCCGCAATCGCCTGCTCGAGCTCGCTGCCAGTGGTCGTCAGTGAGTCATAATTTACGCTCAGCGAGCGAAATGTTGCGACTACCTCGGTCACGCCCGGCAATCTGGCTTGTTCCAAAACCTCGGCCAGCGCCAGCACCCGATCGCTGGTCTTGCGGTCGATCGTCGATCCAAACTCCACCACGAAAGCGCTGTCCGCGGCCCTCAAAATCCGGAAATCAGCCATCCATCCCACCCGTGTATTGATATTATAGTACTAAAGATAGTACCATTAGGTCAAATCTGCCTGCGAGAATTCGCGCATGGCGCCGTAAACTTGTTATGCTCCTGCAAGGCTGGCGGGTGGATGCTTGCATTTGTGTTGCGAGGGGCGATTTCAGCTGGCGCATTGCTTTGGTGTCGGGGTCAGTTATGATCTTCGCTGCGAGTCCCAGATTCCAGAAGAAGTGATAATGTGTCCAGACTGTTAAAGGCATACGACCGGAGCAGAGTGCCCCTGTATATCCAGGTCGCCTCGGTATTGAGGACGCGGATTCAGTCCGGACAGTGGAGCGCCGGGGAAAAAATTTCCACTCTAGAGGAGCTCGAACGCGAGTTTGAGGTGGCGCGCGTCACGGTGAGGCAAGCCGTGGATATTCTGCGCGAAGAAGGCCTGCTTCAGGCACGCCAAGGACTTGGTACCTTTGTCTCGAAAAAGACCCAGGACCGGCACTGGGTGAAGCTCGCGACCAGTTGGAATACGTTGATCGAATCGCTGAAGGACAACGTGCCGCGGCGTCTGGCGATCGATGAAGGCGTGGCGCCACCTGTTCTGGGCGATTCCGACGGCGATCTTGCCTCCAGCTACGTCAAGCTGCGCAGCGTCCAGTATCGCAACGAGGATCCGTATTCTGTCGTCAATCTTCTTCTGGCGCGGGAGGTTTTCGATCTAAGCCCTGTGCGGTTCAAGAACGCAGCCGCGCTGGTCACCATCGACGCCATGGATGAAATTACGCTGTCGGAAGCGCATCAGACGCTGACCATCGGCAGCGCCGATCCCGAAATCGCCGATCTTCTGAAGATTTCGATCGGCGCGCCGACTGTCGAAGCCCACTGCGTGGTCATCGATGACGGCGGAATCGCGATCTATGTCGGCGATATCATTTACCGCAGCGAAAGCATCAAGTTGCAAATGGACCTTCTGGGTACCAAGCCGCTGCGCGACAAGAAAGCCCGGAACGGGCACAAGGCCGTCGATCTGGCGCGGCGAAAATCGGGAAAAGCCTAGTTCCGGCGCAGTAAGCAACTTTTTTCAGCAGCTTACTTTTGTTCTTCGAGCCCCATGAACCGTGTCTTGCTATTGTTCTAAAAATAGGATGAATTTGGCAGGGTAATCTCTCATCGGCGTCGAAGGAATTTGGCATGGTTGAGCAAGGGGTAGGCGCGCGGCTCTTGCGCAAGGAAGACGACCGCCTGATGCGGGGGCGCGGCGAATTTGTCGCCGATATTCGCCTCGCCGGCATGCAGGATGTGGCGTTCGTCCGCAGTCCGCTCGCCCATGCGCGCATTCGCGGGATATTCATACCACCGCAACATAAAGACAGCGTCTTCATCGCTGCCGATCTGGTTGGCGTGAAGCCTATTCGTGCGGTCTCAGGTTTGCCGGGATTTAAGGTCTCGGAACAGCCGGTACTTGCTGTCGATAAGGTGCGGCAGGTTGGCGAGCTTATCGCGATGTGTCTGGGACGCACGCGGGCGGAAGCAGAAGACATTGCTGCTTCGGTTGAGCTCGATCTGGAAGAGCTGCCTGCGGTTTACGATATGTTGCAGGCGCGAGAACCGGGTGCGCCGCTGCTTCACGAGCACTGGGGCGACAACGTTTTTCTCGAGGCCTTCGTTGACGTGAATATCGAGAAAGCGTTCGACGCCCCGATCAAGGTAACCCGCGAAATCCGCACCGCGCGCCAGTCGATGGCCCCGCTGGAAGGGCGCGGCGTGGTGGCGTCATGGAGCAGCCGCCTCGAGCAGCTCACCGTCTACAGCGCGGCCCAGATGCCGCACATCAATCGCACCGGACTATCCGGCTGTCTTGGGATCGATCACGGCAACATCCGCGTCATCTCGCCGGATGTCGGCGGGGGCTTTGGTTACAAGGGAATTCTGCTGCCCGAGGAAGTGTGCCTGTCGTGGCTGACGATGCAGCGCGGACATCCCGTTCGCTGGATCGAGGATCGCCGCGAACATCTCACGGCTGGCGCCAACTGCCGCGAGCATCATTATCTTATTACGGGCTACGCCGACCGGGATGGGCGGCTGCGCGGTATTGATTGCGAAGCGACGGTGGATTCGGGAGCTTACTCTTCCTATCCGTTTTCTGCGTGCCTTGAAGCAGCGCAGGTCGCGAGCATTCTGCCGGGGCCATATGATTTTGAATCATATCGCTGCAAGACGTGGTCGGCTGCGACCAACAAATGCCCTATCCTGCCCTACCGCGGCGTCGCCCGCACGGGTGTCTGCTTCGCCATCGAACTCGTGCTCGATGCGATAGCGAGGGAAGCAGGGCTTGAGCCGCACGAAGTTCGCTTCAAGAATCTCGTGCGGCCGGAGCAGATGCCGTTCGACAACATCACCAAGAAGCACTTCGACAGCGGCGACTACCCTGAAGCCTTAAAGCGCGCTCTGGCGCATTTCGATCTGCCGGCATTGCGCGCGCGGCAGGTGAAAGGCGAACCGGACGGGCGGCTGCTGGGATTCGGACTTTCAATCTATTGCGAGCAGGGCGCGCACGGGACCTCGGTCTATGCGGGCTGGGGAATTCCCATGGTGCCCGGTCACGAGCAGGCGACTGCGCGCGTCACACCGGACGGCGGGCTCGAACTGCGTGTCGGCGTTCATTCGCACGGTCAAAGTCTGGAAACCACGCTTGCCCAAGTGGCTTTTGAAATTCTCGGTATCGATACGTCGAAGATCAAAGTGGTTCTCGGTGACACCGCTATCACTCCGTATTCGACCGGTACCTGGGGTTCTCGCTGTATGGTGATGGCGGGCGGCGCGGTGGCAAGCGCTTGCCGCGAGATCGAAGATCGTGCCAAGCGGATTGGTGCCAGCTTGCTACAGGTTAGGGTCGAGGACGTTAAATTCATCGATGGTAGCGTGATTTCGACGGCGAGCGAAGTCAGCATGCAGGACATCGCGCGGGCGTGGTATCTGCGCCCACAGGATTTGCCGTCCGACGTTCATCGCGGAGGTCTCGAAGCCACCGTCGGCTACAAGCCAGAGCGCGACAGCGGCACGTTCAGCTACGCTGCCCACGCTGTGACCGTCGCGGTCGATCCCGATCTGGGCGATGTCGAAATCCTCGATTACGTGATTGTCGAGGACGGCGGCAAGCTGGTCAATCCGATGGTCGTCGACGGCCAGATCTACGGCGGCCTGGCACAAGGCATCGGCACTGCGCTGTATGAGGAGATGCCGTTCGACACCAACGGGCAGCCGTTGGCATCCACGTTCGCGGACTATCTACTGCCGGGGCCGACCGAGGTGCCGGAGCCGCGCCTCGATCACATGGAAACTCTTGCGCCCTATACCGAATTTGGCGTGAAGGGACTCGGCGAGGGTGGAGCGATCGCGCCGCCGGCAGCTATCGCCAACGCGGTCAACGATGCGCTGAAGGGATTGGGCGCGGAACTGCTCTGCTCGCCGATCACGCCGCGCCGCGTACTCGAATCCATCGCTGCAGCTAAGGCGAGAGGAGCGGGTAACGCCGTGTCTAACGGAGCGAAATCGTGAAGCCGGTCAATTTCGCATATGAGCGTCCGAAGCAAGTTGCAGATGCGGTCAGCTTGCTTGCGGATGAGAGCGTTCATTCCAAAGTGATGGCCGGCGGCCAGTCGCTTGGTCCGATGCTCAACATGCGGCTGGTGCAGCCTGACGTCATCGTGGACATCACCGCACTTGCCGAATTGAAACGCGTGGAGAAGCAGAAAGACCATCTCGTTCTCGGAGCTTGCGTCACGCATGCTGATATCGAGGACGGCCGGGTGCCGGATGCCACCAACGGGGCCATGCGCGGCGTCGCCGCCGGCATCGCCTATCGCGCCGTGCGCAATCGCGGCACCATCGGCGGCAGCCTCACCAATGCGGACCCGTCGGCGGACTGGGTGTCGGCGCTGGCTGCGCTGGGCGCGGAAGCCATCGTGCGCGGCGCGAACGGCGCGCGGACCATGGCGGTCGAGTCCTACGTGACTGGCGCGCTGGAAACCGCGCTGGAGGCCGGAGAGCTGCTGGAAGCCATCCGGGTGCCGATACTCTCCTCGTCGGCACAATGGGGCTACTACAAGGTTTGCCGCAAGACCGGCGAATACGCGCATGCCATCGGCGCCGTCCTGCTCGATCGTTCGCGAAACGTGTTCCGCGCCGTCATCGGCGCGACCGAACGCAAGCCGCTGGTGCTGTCCGATGCGCGGGCGTTATTCGGCGGAACCTACAACCTTACGGACTTTGACCAGAATGCCGCCGACGCGATGCTGCAATCGCTCGGAATGACGGACACACTCGACAGGCAAATTCATACGGTCGCGCTTTCGCGCGCTGTTCGACAGGCAGCCGGCTCATGAATCAGATTTCGCTCAACGTCAACGGCAAGCCGGTCTCGGGCACGGTCGAGCCGCGCACCCATCTCGCGGACTTCCTGCGCGAAAGCCGCGACCTTACCGGTACGCATCTCGGATGCGAGCATGGCGTCTGCGGCGCATGCACCATTCTGGTCGATGGCGTGCCGGTTCGCTCGTGCATTACCTTTGCGGTCGCGTGCGACGGCGCCGATGTTGTCACCATTGAGGGCCTCGATGAAGATGATATCACGCGCGAGCTGCGTGAGGCGTTCAAGCGCGAACACGCGTTGCAATGCGGCTACTGCACACCCGGCATGCTGGTCTCGGCGCGCGATCTGGTCGCGCGAAGCCCTTCGCCCGATGAACAAGCCATTCGTGTCGCGATGAGTGGCAATCTTTGCCGCTGCACCGGTTACGTTGGCATCATTCGCGCCATCAAGAGCGTGATCACAGCGCGACTCGCGCGTGAGATCGCGCCGATTGTTGGGGGAGGGCGTTCCGCAGTAGGTCCTGCTGGCTCCGGTCATGCCTGCGTTTTGACCGCGGGGGCTGTACCTGCTCGCGCTGCATCGTCAGCGCCACAGATGGTATCTGCGGCTTCGAAAGCGCTGATCGACCGTGACTGGACGCCGCAAAACTCATTCGACCAGAACTTCGTTGTCCACTATCCGCGCGAGCAGGTGTGGGAGATGTTCGGCCGCGTGCAGGACGTTGCGTCGTGTTTGCCGGGCGCCAGCCTGATCGGTGAGCCAAAAGCCGATCATGTCAACGGGCAGATCCGCGTCAAGGTGGGGCCGATCACAGCCGAGTTCCGTGGCCAGGCCGAGATCGAGCGCGACGAAGGTTCCTATTCCGGGAAAATTATTGGCGCGGGAAGTGACGCCCGCAGCAGCTCCTCGACCCGCGGAATGATAACCTACCGTCTGGTGCCGACGAGTGACGGTCGGTCCACTGAAGTGGCGGTGAACGTAGGCTACACGCTGACCGGAATGCTGGCGCAGTTCGGCCGCGCAGGCATCGTCCAGGACGTGGCTGCGCGTCTGACGGCGGCTTTCGTTACGAACCTGGAGGCTCGGCTGGGAGGCAAGACAGCAGCAGATTTGCCCGCGGCCGATGCCGGGCTCGACGCAGGATCGCTGGTGTTCTCAGTGATCGCCGGCCGGCTCAAAGATCTGTTCCGGCGGCTTTTTGGGGCTTGATAAGGGGGCGTTGCCGGAGGAAAGATATTGTCTTCCTAACAATAGTACCTTATGCTTCCGTAGCCTAAAATGCCGACACTTCCGCTATTCGTGCTAAATTCGGAGTGAGTAATGACCATCAAGATCAATCTCAATGCTGACATGGCGGAAGGTTTCGGCGCTTACGATATCGGCGACGATAATGGCATTCTGAAAATTATCGGCTCGGCCAATATCGCCTGCGGCTTTCACGCCGGCGATCCGCTGACGATGCGTCGCGTTGTCGAAAACGCCAAGCGTGAGGGCGTCACCGTCGGTGTTCATCCCGGCTTCAACGATCTCTGGGGCTTTGGTCGTCGCCGCATCGACATGCGTCCAGACGACCTTGAGTCCATGATTGCCTATCAGATCGGGGCGTTGCAGGCGATGGCGTCGTATTCCAACGTCAAGGTCACGCATCTCAAGCCGCACGGCGCGTTGAACAACATGGCCGCGGAAAACAAGGAATACGCGATGGCGATCGGTCGAGCGATCAAAACCGTCGATCCGGACATTATCTATCTCGCGCTGTCGGGCTCCGAGATGGAGAAGGCCGGACGCAGCCTCGGCCTCAGGGTAGCGCTCGAAGGTTTCTGCGATCGCCAGTACGAGGACGACGGCAACCTGACGTCGCGCAAGATTCCGGGCTCGGTTTTCAAGGATCCGGCGGTTGCGACCAAGCAGGTCGTCGATATGGTGGTTCACAACTTCATCACCACCCGCAGCGGCAAGCAGATTCCCTGCAAAGTGCACTCGCTCTGCGTTCACGGCGATGAGCCGACTGCGGTGGCTCTCGCCAAGCAGGTGCGCGAAGGGCTCGAGAATGCTGGCGTCAAAATGGTGACGCTGCCCGAAATGGCAATCGACTGAATATTCGTCGCTGACATCGCATCTGAAGGAAGGCCTGTGACATGAGCGCTAAGCCAAGCATTGCTATTCTGGGAGGCACCGGCGACCTCGGTTCAGGCCTCGCAAAACGCTGGCTTGCTGCGGGTTATGCCGTGGTCATCGGTTCACGCTCGGCCGAGAAGGCCCAGGCTTTTGCAACGGAGCTTGGCGGCGGTGCGCGCGGTGACGACAATGTCGGCGCGGCGAAATCTGCCGACATCGTGGTGCTTGCGGTGCCGTTTGGCAGCCATGAGGCGACGTTGCGCGAGGTAAAGGACGCGGTGCAGGGCAAGATCGTGGTTGATGCCGCTGTGCCGCTGGTGCCGCCAAAGGTCTCGGTCGTGCAGCTTCCCCCCGAGGGTTCGGCGGCGCAGATTGCACAGACCTTGCTCGGCGAGGGTGTTAAAGTGGTTTCCGCGTTTCACAACGTCGGCGCGACCAAGCTGCACGCAGGCGGTCGCGCGGATTGCGACGTTCTGGTGTTCGGCAACGACAAGGAATCGCGCGACATCGTGATCGGACTGGCGAACGAGGTTGCCAGTTGCGGTATCGACGGCGGCGTGCTGGCCAATTCGGCCGCGGCGGAGGCGTTGACATCGGTTCTGATCGGGATCAACCGCCGCTACAAGGTTCCCGGCGCGGGCATCCGCATCACTGGGCTTTCTCCGCCCGTTCCACAATGATCGTGCGCGATGGCGAAGAGCGTCACATATCATGCTGTACCCGGTATCCCGCTCATCGTTCCGGGCGATGATCTTGCTGTGCTCATTGCCGAGTCTCTGAACAAGGCGCAACTTCCGCTGCTATCCGGCGACATCGTCGTTATCGCCCAGAAGATCGTCTCAAAGGCAGAGAACCGCTACGTCGTGTTGAAGGACGTGGTTCCTTCGGACAAGGCGCGAATGCTTGCCGATCAGATCGGCAAGGACGCCCGTTACATCGAAGTCGTTCTGTCGGAATCCGACGAGGTCGTGCGCCATCGGCCCAACGTCATGATCGTCGTGCATCGGCTTGGATTCGTGATGGCCAATGCGGGGATCGATCAATCGAACATCGAGCACGTTAACGGCGAAGAGTGCGTGCTGTTGTTGCCGCGTGATCCTGATGGCGCCGCGGCGCAACTGAAGGCCGAGTTTGACGCAGCCTTTGGGGCCAAGGTTGGCGTCATCATCAATGACAGTTTCGGGCGCCCCTGGCGCAATGGCGTCGTGGGCGTTGCGCTTGGTGCAGCCGGTCTGCCGTCGTTGCTTGATCTGGTTGGTGAGCCGGACATGTTTGGCCGGAAGATGCAGATGACCGAAATCGCGATTGCCGATGAAATCGCGGCCGGCGCGTCGCTGCTGATGGGTCAGGCGGCGGAGGGGCTGCCGGTGGTAGTCGTTCGCGGACTGGAATTCGACGCGGCCTCACGTCCCGCATCGGCGCTGGTGCGCCCGCGTGAACGGGACATGTTCCGATGAATGTCCAATCAACATTACCTCTGCGCGGACGGCCCGTGGTTGCGCTGTGCGGCGGCGTCGGGGGTGCCAAGCTGGCGCTGGGATTGGAGCGCCTGATCGGCGCGGATCTGACCGTGATCGTCAACGCCGGCGACGATTTCGAGCATCTTGGCCTGTACGTCTCCCCCGATATCGATACCGTTCTTTATACACTCGGCGGGCTCAGCGATATCGAACGCGGCTGGGGCAGGGCGGATGAGACCTGGAATTTCATGGAAGCGCTCGGGGGCCTCGGCGGCGAAACATGGTTTCGACTCGGCGACCGCGATCTCGCCATGCACGTCGAACGTACGCGCGCGCTGCGAGCAGGGGTATCTCTCACGGATTTCACAACGGCGATCGCGCGCCAGTTAGGGATTGCGGCAAGCATCCTCCCAATGTCGGACGATCGCGTCGAGACCATGGTGATTACGGCTGATGGGCCTCTGCCGTTCCAGCGCTATTTCGTCGGGCTGCAATGCGCGCCGGTGGTAAAGCGACTTGAATTCAGGAATGCAGAACGTGCCGCGGCTTCTAGTCAGGTTCTGGCGGCGCTCGGAAATCCAAACCTTGCCGCCGTTATTGTTTGTCCATCGAATCCGTATCTCAGCGTCGATCCCATTCTGGCCGTCTCGGATATTCGCAAGGCCCTTGATGACGTGACCGCGCCCGTTGTCGCGGTCTCTCCCTTGATCGGCGGGCAGGCGGTGAAGGGTCCGACGGCAAAGATCATGGCGGAACTCGGCGTGCCGGCGGATTCCGCTGCGATCTCCCGACATTATCGTTTCATCGACGGGTTGATCATTGACGAGACTGACCGAGCAGATGCGGACAAGATCGAGCTGCCCGTGCAGGTGACGTCCACATGGATGCGGAGCTTAGAGGATCGTGATCGGCTGGCGGCCGATTGCCTGGATTTTGCCGCGCAGCTGGCGAGCGGTGAGAGAAGGAAAGTGATGTGATGGAAACGTTCGCTGACAACCCTTCAAACATCTGGGCCATTGTTCCCGTCAAGCGGCTGAGCCACGCCAAACAGCGGCTTGCGCCGGTTTTGTCGCGCAATGAGCGGGTCAAACTCGCGCGTACCATGTTGCATGAAGTTTTGACGACGCTGTGTGCCTCCGACCTTGCTGGCATCATGGTCGTCACCAGCGATCCAATGGTGGCGAATCTTGCCTCGCTGTTCGATGCGCGCGTTGTCCCTGACGCCATGGAAACTGGCGTCAACGCGGCGGTTCAGCAGGGTCTGACGGCTCTCGGTCCAACTGCTAGCGCGTTGGTTATTCCGGCCGATGTGCCGTTCGCGACCGCAGGCGATCTACGGGCGATCATCGATGAACTTCAACAGTATCCTGTAGTTTTGGCGCCAGCCTTGTCCGATGGCGGTACCAACGCTCTCGCCATGCAAGCGCCCGATATGATCGTGCCGAAATTCGGCGAGGACAGCTATTTGCGCCACCAGATGCAGTCTCGCGCGAAGGGCTTTGCCTGCGGCGTTGTCAGCTCGGACGGCATCGGACGCGATATTGATCGCCCGCAAGACCTGGTCGCGCCGATGATGACCAGGAAATATTCGCTGACTGCGGCGCTACTCTTGGAATTGAACATTTCAAC
This sequence comes from Afipia massiliensis, assembly GCF_014203115.1. Classification (GTDB taxonomy): domain Bacteria; phylum Pseudomonadota; class Alphaproteobacteria; order Rhizobiales; family Xanthobacteraceae; genus Afipia; species Afipia massiliensis. The sequence goes on from NZ_JACHIJ010000008.1 coordinate 15,999, forward strand.
CCGCTTGGGTGTCGGTGCGCTGCCGCTCTGTGTGAGGCATATGTGATGACGGTCGCTTCTTTGCTGCAGCAATTTCCACTGGACCACCGCCTGACCCGCGAAGAGGCCTCTGAGCTCATTCACACCCGCGATCTGGATCAGATTCTTGCCGCCGCTGCCGCGCGGCGTGACGCCGCTCACGGACAACAGGTGTCGTATTCGCGCAAGGTTTTCATTCCGCTGACCCAGCTTTGCCGGGACGTTTGCCACTACTGCACGTTCGCGCATGCGCCGCGATCTGATGAAAGGCCTTACCTTTCGATCGAGCAGATGGTTGTCATTGCGCAGGCTGGCAAGAAGGCGGGATGCAGGGAGGCGTTATTCACGCTGGGGGATAAACCGGAGTTGCGCTATCGCGTCGCCCGCGAAGAACTCGACAGACTGGGCCATCCCACCACGTTGTCATATGTCATGGAAGCTGCGGCTGCTGTGTATCGCGAAACGGGACTGCTGCCGCACATCAATCCCGGCTTGATGAGCGGAGAAGACATCGACGCCCTGCGTAAGGTTTCGGTATCGCAGGGCATCATGCTGGAGAGCATCTCGGATCGTCTTGCCGAGAAGGGCGGTGCCCATCATGGTTCGCCGGACAAGGTGCCGGCCGCGCGTCTCGAGACAATGCGATTGGCCGGAGAGCGCCGTGTGCCGTTCACGTCCGGTATTCTCATCGGCATCGGCGAGACCCGGCAGGAGCGCATCGACTCATTGTTCGCGCTGCGCGATCTAAACGATGCCTACGGGCACATCCAGGAAATCATCGTCCAGAATTTCCGCCCGAAGCCCGGCACGCGTATGGAGAATGCCGCGTCACCGGATGTCGAGGATCATCTCTGGACAATAGCACTCGCGCGCCTGATTTTCGAACCGGAGATGAACATTCAGGCGCCACCCAATCTGAGCCCTGGGGCGCTCGGTAGACTCGTGGCTGCGGGTATCAATGACTGGGGTGGCGTGTCGCCGGTGACGCCGGATCATGTCAATCCTGAAGCGCCATGGCCGCATCTGCGACTTCTGGAAGCCGCAACCAAGGCGGTGGGCAAGGACCTCGTCGAGCGCCTTGCAATCTATCCGGCATTCGCGCGCGATACAGCGCGGTGGATTGACGCCGGATTGCGGACATCGGTTCTCAATCATATCGACGGCGATGGAGCTCCTCGCGTGGACGATTGGTGTCCGGGGCACGTTGGTCAACTGCCGACGCGCGAACTCCGATGGATTCAAAGAGCGCCATCAGTCAAGCCGTCCGCGAACCTTGCTCAGGTGCTGGCGAAAGCGCAGCGAGGCGACGCGCTCGGTGAAGCGGAGATTGTGGATCTATTCCGCGCCCGTGGTGATGACTTTGCAGCCATATGCCGCGCAGCCGATGAATTGCGTCGTGAGAGGAACGGCGACACGGTGAGCTACGTCGTAACGCGGAACATCAACTATACCAACATCTGCTCGTTCAAGTGTCAGTTTTGTGCCTTCTCGAAAGGCAAGATGAGCGAGAACCTGCGTGGACGGCCTTATGATCTCGAGATGAGTGAAGTCGCGGGGCGTGTGGTCGAAGCGTGGGAACGCGGCGCGTCCGAAGTCTGTATGCAAGGCGGTATTCATCCATCCTATACCGGACAGAAGTATCTCGATATCTGTCGGACGGTGAAAGAGGCTGTGCCGCAGATGCACATGCACGCGTTCTCGCCGTTAGAGATTCATCAAGGCGCCCAGACTTTGGGAATTCCGGTGATCGAATTTCTTCGCGAGTTGAAGGCGGCGGGCCTCGGTACGCTGCCGGGCACTGCCGCTGAGATTCTCGACGACGAGGTCCGCGCTGTGTTGTGTGCTGACAAGATCAACACGCAGCAGTGGCTCGATGTGATGCGCGCTGCGCACACGGTGGGCTTCCGCTCGACCGCGACCATCATGTTCGGCCACATCGAAGGTTATCGGCACTGGGCGCGTCATTTGCTGCGCATCCGCAATCTGCAGATCGATACCGGCGGCTTCACGGAGTTCGTGCCGCTTCCATTTGTTCACATGGAGGCACCGATCTATCTCAAGGGCCGCGCGCGGCCGGGTCCCACGTTCCGCGAAGCGATCCTGATGCATGCGGTCGCGCGCTTGGTGCTCAATCCGCATATTCCCAACATTCAGGCGTCATGGGTGAAGCTTGGTGCGGAAGGCGTTCGTCAATGCTTGGTGGCCGGCGTCAACGATCTCGGCGGCACCTTGATGGATGAAAGCATTTCGCGCTCGGCGGGGGCGTCCCATGGTCAGGAAATGACGCCGCAAGACATGGAGGCGATCATCCTCTCGGCCGGGCGCATTCCACGGCAGCGGACGACACTTTATCGCAATGCGGAAGAGGGTGTCCGGTTGCGTTCGTTTGACGCGGCCGCTGCGCGAATGGCGGGCAATAGCGACAAAAACCTGCATGCCGCAAGTATTTCATAGGATGGCATAGTGTCGGTCTGGACATCCTATTTTACTAACGTTAGTATCATTCAAATCGGTGTGAGCCTGAAAGAAGTTTGGCGATGTCTTCGGTCATCAATCCCGAAATAGTCGATAGCAAGCAGCGCGCCCGGGCCATTGCGCGAGTCCGCGAACGCGGCGTGGTGATGCCGACGTTCTCTCAGCTTGCCAATCCGTCCAGCATTCCTGCGGCTGCGTCGAAGGCACTCGCGGATGCTGCGCCGGACGAGCCGCATGCCGGAAATCTCTGGCGCGTCCATTGGTACAACGGGGCTGATCGCAAAAGCCTTGTCGACGTGCCGGGCTATCTTGTGCTTCCGGAATCGCTCACGGGTGTGAAGGCGCCGATCGTCGTTCTACTTGGCCGCCGCTTTCCGATGATCGGCGCGCATAAGGTGCTGCCAGCCTATTCGGCGCTGGCGGCGCAGCTTGTGACTGGACGTTTCGATCCGGAGCATCAAAAGGCGATCTGGCCTTCAACCGGTAACTATTGTCGCGGCGGCGTGTCGGTATCGCGTGTGCTCGGCTGCCGCGGCGTGGCCGTACTTCCCGAGGGCATGAGCCGCGAGCGGTTCGAGTGGCTCGAAAAGTGGGTTGCGCATCCGGAAGATATCGTGCGTACGCCCGGCACCGAGAGCAATGTCAAGGAAATCTACGACAAGTGCGCCGAACTCGAGCGCGATCCGCAGAACGTCATTCTTAATCAGTTCTCGGCGTTCTCGAATTACATCATTCATTATGCCTGCACCGGCGGCGCGGCAGAGAAGGCGTTTCTCACATTTAACGGTGGCGGCCGGCGCCGTCTCTCTGCGTTTGTTTCGGCCACGGGTTCGGCGGGCACCATCGCTGCAGGCGACTACCTGAAGGCGCGGCATGGGACGAAAATTGCTGCGGTCGAGGCGCTCGAATGCCCGACGATGCTGAACAACGGCTACGGCGAGCACAACATCCAAGGCATCGGCGACAAGCATATCCCTTTCATCCATAACGTGATGAACACCGACGTCGTGATCGGCGTTTCGGATCGCGTCAGCGACAGCCTCAACTTGCTGTTCGGTTCGGATGTCGGTCGCAAATATCTTCAGAAGCGGCAGAAACTCGATGCCGGTCTGATTGCGGCGTTCGCGGATGTCGGTATTTCCGGCTTCGCTAACATTGTTGCGTCGATCAAGCTGGCAAAGCAGCTTCACTATGGGCCCGAAGATGTCATCGTCACGGTAGCGACTGACAGTGCGTCGCTTTACGACAGCGAACGCGACAGTTATCGCGCGAAGCATTTTGCATCGTTTGACGAAGTGAATGCGGGCGAGATTTTTGGCTCCTGTCTCGCGTCGGTCGCGACCGATAATGTCGTGGAGCTGACCGATCAATTGCGGCGGCAGGTTTTCAATCTCGGGTACTACACCTGGGTGGAGCAGCAGGGAGTCAGCGTCGAGGACTTCGAGCGTCGCAGGCACCAGTCGTTCTGGAATGATCTCGCGTCGAGCCTTCCGGAATGGGATCGGCTAATCGAGGACTTCAACGTCGAGGCCTTCGGGTCGCAGCACAAGGCCGAAATGGCAGGCAAGGCAAAGTCATGAGCGTAGGTCAGGATATAGTCCAGCCATATCAGAAGCTGCGGGAGAACCTGTCGCGCCGTGACCGGAGTCTTCGCGAGAAGGTGGTGACGCTCGAAGAAGCGGCGTCCTTCGTCAATGACGGCGCGTCGGTCGGGATCGGCGGATCGACCATATCCCGCACGCCGATGGCTATGATCTGGCAATTGATTCGCGCGCGGAAGAAAGAACTTTCGTGTTCTCGTTGCATTATTTCGACGGACGGCGACCTGCTGCTTGGATCGGGCGCAGCCAATCATATCATTTCGAGCTGGTTCGCGCAGGGCATCCTGTGGGGTCTTTCGAAGGTGATGCGTCATCACGTCGAGGGCGGAACGGCGCGTTACGACGAATGGAGCCACATGGGTGTCGGCATGCGCTTCCGCGCCGGTGCGATGGGCGTTCCCTTCATGCCGATGCGTTCGATGCTTGGCTCCGATGTGGCCCGGATCCGGCCGGAAGCCAAGGAGTTCGATTGTCCTTTTACTGGCGAGAAGGTGCTGCTTGTTCCTGCATTGAATCCTGACGTTGCAGTGATCCATGTGCAGCGCTGCGACGCTTACGGCAACGCCCAGATCGACGGCCTGCAGTTCATGGACATCGATCTTGCCATGGCTGCCAATCGGGTAATTCTGACGACGGAGCGGATCGTTTCCAACGATCAGATCCGGCGCGCGCCGGATCAGACCAAGATTCCATTCTTTTGCGTCGATGCGGTGGTCGAGGTGCCCTACGGCTCGGCCCCGCACGAATGCTACGGCACTTACGAGCCAATGATGAACCACCTCAACGCCTATGTGGCGCAGGTGAACGGCGATCCCGTTGGCGGGATGAAGAAGTATCTCGATGAGTATGTCTACGGACCGAAGAACTGGAATGAGTTCCTCTCGATGATCGGCGTGGACGAAATCGTGACGGCGAGCCGCAAGGGCAGGAGCATTTTCGATGACTGAACCGTCCCGCCACACTGCTTCTGAAATGCTTGCCATCCTCAGCGCGCGCCAGCTTAAGGAAGGGCAGGTTGTGTTCGCCGGCATCGGCGTTCCCTTGCTGGCAGCGACACTGGCGCAACGTCTGCGTTGCCCCGGCCTGACAATCCTTTTTGAAGGCGGCGTGATCGGCGCTTTCGTCGAGCCCGGCAAATTGCCGCCATCGACCAATGACCAGCGCTGCACCAAGCGCGCCAATATGGTGCTAGGCAGCGCCGAAGTCCTGCTGCTGTTGCAGCGCGGATACGTTGACGTCGGTTTCATGGGCGGCGCGCAGATCGACAAGTATGGAAATCTGAATTCGTCCTTCATCGGAGATCCGGAGAAGCCGAAGACGCGGCTTCCCGGAACCGGCGGCGGCAACGATATCTCCAGCCTGACCAACATGATCGTTGCGATGAAGCATGAAAAGCGCCGCTTCGTCGATCAGGTGGATTTCATCACCAGCCCTGGCTTCATCCGTGGTGGAAAGTCCCGCGCTGAAAGCGGATTGCCGGAAGGCGGTATGTTCCGCGTGATCACCGAGCTTGCGGTATTCGGTTTTGACGAGACCTCGCGCCGGATGAAGGTGCTTGCCCTCAATCCTGGCATCACGCGGGAGCAGGTTCAGGATAATACCGGCTTCGATCTGATCTTCGAGGATCAGATCAGCATCACCGAGCCACCGACCGAGCACGAACTGACCACCCTGCGAATGCTCGATCCCGATCGTCTCTTCATCGCGTAAGAAAACGAGGAAGCATCATGACCTTACTGTCGAACACGTTCGGTATCGCCGCGCGCAACTTTACCGCTTATCCCGAATTGCCGGATGCGAAAGCGTTGGTCGATTACGGCGTGCGCGTCGAAGAACTGGGTTACGATTCTCTCTGGGTCTGGGATCACATCCTTCTCGGTGTGGATCCGCACTTCCCGATCCTGGATTCGCTGACGACGCTGACCGCGATTGCTGCGCGCACCAGCAAGATCAAGCTCGGCACCGGCATTCTCGTGTTGCCGTTGCGCAATCCGGTCTCCCTGGCCAAGCAACTGTCCAGCATGGATCAGTTCTCCGGCGGTCGCTTGCTGATGGGCATGGCGTCGGGCTGGTACAAGCGCGAGTTCGATGCCATGGGCATTCCGTTCGAAAAGCGCGGCAAGCTGATGGATGAGAATCTGGAGATCATGCGCCGTCTGTGGTCGGAACCGATGGTCGATGGAAAGTATATGGCGCAAAATATCTCGGCTGCCGTCATGTATCCGAAGCCGGCACAACAGCCCACTCTGCCGATCCTCATCGGTGGTTATGTCGATAGGGTTCTTCAGCGTGCAGCGACCGTGGGTGATGGCTGGCTGACTTACTTCTATTCGCCGGAGGCGTTCGCGAAGTCGTGGGCCAAGCTTCGCAACTTCGCGAAGGAGGGTGGCAAAGACCCTGACAAGCTTCTCAATGCATCTCAGCTGCCGATCATGATCGGTCCGTCGAAAGCCGCTGTGCAAGATGAGATGATGGACTGGCTGAACAAGGAATGGGATTTCCCCGAGCACAGCGATTGCTCGCGCGACAGCGCGATCATGGGTTCTGTGGATGAATGCGTCGAGCAATTGAAGGCGCACCAGGCCGTCGGCGTCCAGAAGATCATCTTCGTGCCATACAAGTACAGAATGGATCAGGTTGAGACGATCGCGAAAGAGATCATTCCAAGGCTGAGGGCGAAGTAACGGTCAAAGCTGGAGCGGACGATGCCCGATTACCCGTCATGATCAGTATTTTTGATTTGTTCAAGATCGGGATCGGTCCGTCATCGTCGCATACGGTGGGTCCGATGAAGGCCGCTGAGGCCTTTGTAACGGCTCTCGATGAGTCTCAGCGCTCACGCCTGAAGCGATTGCAAGTCACCTTGCTCGGATCCCTTGCGTGGACCGGGCGCGGTCACGGGACGGACAAGGCGGTTATGCTCGGGCTTTCCGGTTTCTGTCCGGAATCTGTAGTTCCTGATGATGCTGATCGCCATGTGGCTGTCATCGCGGCGACAAGCAAGCTGATACTGAAGGATGGAATGACGATACATTTCGACCCAGTGCAGGATATCATTTTCAAGTTTGACGAACCGACGCCGGTTCATCCGAACACCATCAGGTTTGCGGCGTTTGATCAGGATAGTCACGAACTGAAGGCGGAAACCTGGTACTCGCTCGGCGGCGGATTCGTTCAGCGGGAAGGCGAGGTGAGTTCTGCGGCAGAATTCTCCTCCGAGGTTCCATTCGACTATCGCAGCGCGGCTGAATTGATCGAGATGTGCGACCGCTCCGGTCTTTCGATCGCGCAGGCGGTGCTCGCGAACGAAGCTGTGTTTGCGGATGAAGCGTCGGTCCACGACCGGCTTGATCGTCTCGTGGCGGTGATGTTCGATTGTATCGACCGGGGAATGCGGACCGAGGGCGAATTACCGGGGGGCTTGAAGGTCAAGCGCCGTGCGCCCTCCCTGCATGCCAGGTTGCTGATGTCGGAGACTCGCAACGTGCGGCATTCGATCGCAGCAATGGATTACGCGAGCCTGTATGCGATTGCTGTGAACGAGGAAAACGCGGCAGGTGGGCGTGTTGTCACCGCGCCGACCAACGGTGCGGCAGGCGTGATTCCTGCCGTGTTGCGATACTACACCGATCATTGCGAGGGAGCTTCCAAGGACGGAGTCAGGATTTTTCTCCTGACCAGCGCGGCAGTCGGTGCGTTGTGCAAGATGAATGCTTCCATCTCGGGTGCTGAAGTCGGGTGTCAGGGGGAGGTAGGTGTGGCATGCTCTATGGCAGCGGCCGGCCTTGCTGCGGCGCTGGGCGGCAGCAGTCGGCAGATCGAAAATGCCGCGGAGATCGGAATGGAGCACCATCTCGGGATGACGTGCGATCCGATCGGCGGACTAGTCCAAATCCCCTGCATCGAGCGCAACGCTTTTGGCGCGATCAAAGCCATCAACGCGGCTTCGCTGGCGCTAAGCGGCGATGGGTCGCACCACGTCACTTTGGATCAGGTTATCCGTACAATGCGGGATACCGGGGCCGATATGCAGACGAAATACAAGGAAACGTCGCGGGGCGGCCTTGCCGTGAACGTGCCCGATTGCTGAAAAAACTTGACGGCGTGCGGCCAATACAGATGATACTAACATACCATAAATAGGACAAGTGGAGTTAAGGACGAGCATTTAACCAGACCATAGAAGTAAAGCGGACGAAACTGGCACAAGCCTTGCTTGAAAAAGACCGGGTTTCCGCACTCAAACGGAGGAAATGGAAGATGGCGAAACATACTAAATTGCTTGCAACAATCGCGTTGCTTTCCACGGGTCTAGCCGGGCAAGCCTTCGCCCAAACGATCAAGATCGGTGTCAACGAGCCGCTGACGGGGCCGTTTGCAGCCTCTGGGACCTACGTCGTCAATGGTGCTAAAATTGCCGCTGACGAGATCAATTCCAAGGGCGGTCTTCTTGGCAAGAAAATTGAACTTGTCATTGAGGACAACAAGAGCAACCCGACCGAGGCTGCAGCAGTGGCTGAAAAGCTGATCACCGCCGACAAGGTGCCGGTTATCATGGGTGCCTGGGGATCGAGCCTGACGCTGGCTGTGATGCCGAAGCTGATGGAATACAAGGTTCCGATGTTGGTTGAGACGTCGTCGTCGGGCAAGATCACGACGACCGGCAACCCCTACATTTTCCGCATCTCGCCGCCGTCGTCAGTCGAAGCAGCGGCGTTCAAGCCAATTCTCCCCAAGCTGTCGATGAAGAAGGCGGATTTCCTTGTCATCAACAATGACTGGGGTCGCGGCGCCGCTGAAGATTTCGGAAAAGTTTTGAAGGCTGAGAACATTCAGGTCGGCCTCATCGAGACGATGGATCAGGCCGCTCAAGATATGAGCGCCCAGCTGTCGAAAATTAAGGCAACAGACTCAGACACGATCATGGTGACGACCGCTGTCGAGCAACTCACTCTGGTGCTGAAGCAAGCAACAGCGCTTGGCATCAAAAAGCAGATCGTGACGACAGGCGGCTCGCAGAATCCCGATCAGCTGATCGAACAAGCCGGTCTTGCTGCTAACGGGACATACCACCTGACCACGTTCGCGCCATGGTACCCGGATGAGACGCCGAATCCCCCAGTAACGAAGTACTTCCTTGGCGAGTGGAAGAAGCGTGGCTTCAACTTTGCAGGTGCGACCGAGAGCTTCCGCGGATATGACGGCATTCGCACCATCGCGGCTGCCATCGAAAAGGCGGGCAAAGCAGAACCCGAGGCGATTGCCGCTGCATTGTGGCAGACCGAATTGCTCGGTCTGAATGGCAAGATCAAGTTCGAGAAACAGGGGCCCTCCGGCAAGGAGAGCGGGCAGAGCATGCCCAACGTCTACCTGATCAAGATCGACAACGCGAAGGTCGTTCTTCCCAAGCTGTAAGTAGGCATGGTGCGGGCATTGACCGATGTCCGCACCTTTCCACTCCCAAGCTACGGCGGTCCTCGCCGAACGATGAGTATTGATCTGGATAATGCTCGATGACTGAATTTCTGCAACATATGATCAACATGCTGATCCTCGGCAGCACTTATGCGCTGCTCGGGATAGGCCTGACCCTGATCTTTGGCATCATGCGCGTGGTGAACTTTGCGCACGGCGAGCTTTACGCATTCGGCGCGTACTTCGTCTATTTCGTCGCCGTGATGCTTGGGTTCAATTTCTTTCTCGCGCTGCTCTTTGCAATTGTAGCCGGATGTCTTCTCGGCGCATTGATTGAGTTTATCCTTTTGCGCCCCATGCGCGGCGCCGATATCGACACCACGATGCTCATCATGATCGGCGCAATGATTGTGATGCAGAATCTGGAACAGTTTATCTGGGGAGGCGTCGCCAAATCGGTTTCGACGCCGTTCCCCGAAACCCCATTGGAGATCGGCCCATTCTCGGTCTCGTGGCTGCGGCTTTTCGTATTCTTCGCGGCGCTGGCGTTGATTGGGGTTTCGTATTTCCTGATCAACCGCACCAAGCTCGGCAAGGCGATGCGCGCGACATTCCAGGATACCGACACAGCATCGCTGATGGGTGTCAACATTCAAGCGATCTACATGGCGACGTTCGCCATTGGCTCGGCGCTGGCCGCCGCGGCAGGTGCGCTGCTCGGGCCGGTCTATGTGATCTCGCCGCAGATGGGCAACATCGCATCGCTCAAGGCGTTTGCGATCGTGATCCTCGGCGGTCTTGGCAGCATCGGCGGCGCCACCATCGGCGGCTTCATCCTGGCATTCGCCGAGGAAATGGGCGCGGGGTACATCTCGTCGGGTTACCGCGACGCTATGGGCTTCATAATCATCATCGCGGTCTTGCTATTCAAACCGACCGGCCTCTTTGCGCGATCGGAGCGAATTGGATGAAGCGGCTTCTCCCCTGGATCGCGCTGGTCGCGTTCGCATCAGTTCCGTTGTGGCTCAAGGATCCTTATCTCCTGAACGCCTTCGTCACGACGGGCATATTCATCATCGCGGCGATGAGTCTCAATCTGCTGCTTGGCTACACCGGGCAGTTGAGTCTCGGTCACGTCGCCTTTTTCGGAATCGGTGCCTATACAAGCGCGTTGACGGCACTTGGCTTCGATATCGAACTGATCGGCGGCATCCGCATCGTTCATGAGCCCTGGCCGGTCTGGCTCGGCTTTATCATCGCAATTCTGTTCACTGGCCTTTGTGGTTATGTTGTCGGGAAGCTCTCGTTTCGAGTCCGCGGCGCCTACTTCGTCATCGTGACGATCAGCTTCGCTGAGGTCGTGCGGCTGGTGGCGCTGAACTGGGTGGAACTGACCCAAGGTCCGCTGGCATTGACCTCCATTCCGCCCTTGACGCTCGGGCTTCCAGGGCTCGGCTACTTTGATTTCTTCAGCAAGCAATCGAATTACTATCTGGTCCTCGGCGTCGTTGTTATCTCCTACATCATCATTAGCCGCCTGGTGAATTCAAGGATCGGGCGCGCGATGGTCGCGTTGAAGGAGAACGAGTCGCTGGCGGTTTCCGTCGGCATCGACGTGACGCGCTATCTGGTGCTGGCGGCAGTTGTTTCAGCTGGTATAGCCGGCGCAGCGGGAAGTCTGTACGCGCACTATCTGAAGATCATCGATCCCGATGTCTTCCTCTTCCTCTACACCGTCACCATGGTGATCATGGTGATTACCGGGGGTAAGGGCACGCTGGCCGGTCCTCTCGTCGGTGGATTAATTTTCGGTTTCATCCCGGTCGTGGCGCGGTCGTTCGCGGCTCCGGAAATCCAGTGGATACTCTATGGGTTGTTCATGATCCTGATCGTGTTCGTGTTGCCGCAGGGCATTGTCCCGGCCATTGAGAAATGGTTCGGCGTCGATGAAACGAAGGAGTCTGTCGGCGCGCCGAAAGCCAAGACGCAGGATGTGCCATGATGCAGGTTCAGGCAGCTAAGGCGCCACCGGCGCTTTCGATCGAGCATATCGCCGTTCATTTCGGCGGGCTCGTTGCGATCTCGGACCTGAACTTCGTCGTCAATGAAGGCGAAGTTGTCAGCCTGATCGGCCCGAACGGTGCCGGCAAGACGACGGCTTTCAACGTCATCACGGGGTTTCTCCGGCCGACCAAAGGCGAGGTCCGTTATCGCGGAGCGTCCTTGAACAATCTGAAGCCGCATGAGGTCACGTCGTTGGGTCTGGTGCGGACCTTTCAGCGAACCAGCGTGTTTCAGAGCGTCAGCGTGTTTGAAAACGTCATGATCGGCTTGCATCGCCGCGGCCGCTCGCGGCTGTGGGACACTCTGCTGGCGTTGCCGCGGGAGCGAGAGTCCGAAAAGGAATTGCGGACAAGGGCTGCCGAAATCCTTGCGCTGGTCGGTATTGAACGCCGCTCGCGCGAAATGGCAGGTTCGCTCGCTTATGGTGATCAGCGGCTTCTGGGTGTCGCGTTGGCGCTGGCCGCAGATCCTTCGATGCTGCTGCTGGATGAGCCGGTCTCCGGCATGAATGCGACGGAGACGGCGCGGTTTATGCAACTCCTCGATCGGTTGCGCGGCCTCGGTGTCACGATCCTGCTCGTGGAGCACGACATGCCCATGGTAATGGGCGTGTCGGATCGCATTGTCGTCTTGAACTACGGCCGGATCATCGCCGAGGGCCCACCTTCGGCGATTCAGGGCAATCCAGAAGTCATTCGTGCTTATCTCGGGCAAGGAGCCAAGAAACGTGCTAGAGATTAGCGATCTCGTTTGCCGCTATGGCAAAGTTGAAGCCATCAAGGGTATCTCCCTGTCGATCAAGCAGGGGCAGCTTGTCGCGCTGATCGGCGCGAACGGCGCCGGGAAGAGCACGACGTTGCGCTCAATTTCCGGAATTTTGCCTTCGGCGTCCGGCCGCATGATGTTTGAGGGAGAAGACATCACGCGCTGCTCGGCGCGGGAAATTCTTGCACGAGGTATTGCCCATTGTCCCGAGGGACGGCGGGTGTTTCCGGACATGACGGTCGAGGAGAATCTCGACATGGGCGCGTACCTGAGGCGCGACGCCGATGGTGTTGCCGAAGACTGCGACCGTGTCTTCACGCAGTTTCCGCGGCTCGCGGAACGCCGGAATCAAGTTGCAGGAACACTGTCTGGCGGTGAACAGCAGATGCTTGCGATCGGTCGCGCGATTATGTCCAAGCCGAAACTCATGATGTTCGATGAGCCATCGCTTGGGCTCGCGCCCAATATTGTGGAACAAGTGTTCGAGATCATCGACGGCATCCGCAAGTCAGGCACCACCATTCTGATGGTTGAGCAGAATGCCTATTCCGCGCTGGATATGTGCGACTACGCATATCTGATGGAGGCGGGGTCTATCGTGCTGTCTGGACGCGGCGAAGAGCTCATCGACAACGAGCATATCCGCAAGGCCTATCTGGGTGGGTGAAGGCCCACGACGAAAGACCTTCGCTTCAGAATTTCCTCGGCCTATCAGTCGGAGAAACAGTCGCTTTGATCATCGTGACGATGCCCCACCCTCCACCGTCGAAAGCTGAACCAGAGCAATCGCGAATTGTCATCCGTTCTTGTTGGCCTGCAGCTGCGAGCTATAGAATCACGCCCCTCGCAGCAATGACGCTACCCCGGTCATCGCCAATCAAGAGATGAGCCGCTCTTCTGGAGCTTCGACTGGCGGATTTTGCTGTTGCTCGGCGAGGGGAAAACGCATTGAGAAATTTGCACCTCCGGTGGGGCGGTTTTCGACCGTGACGGTGCCGCAGTGCGCTTCCACAATGCGCTTCACGATGGAGAGGCCAAGGCCGGCGCCGCCGGAGTTCTGACGATCGCGGCGCCAAAAGCGCTGGAAGATCAGGTCGTGGTCAATGCTCGCGACGCCTTGACCTTCATCGAGAACGCTGACCGTTCCCTGTTCTCCCACCACGATCTCGACTTCGGTCTCCACGGGAGCGTGTTTGAGCGCGTTCTCGACGAGATTGCGGATCGCACGCCGTAGCATTTCCGCATTGCCCTTGACCCAGACCGGTCCCTCCGCGCCGGTCAAGGCAATGGTCCTTTGCTGCGCCAGTGCTAACGGCGCTATGTACCCGGCCAGATCCGCGCAAACCTCGTGTGGATCAGCCCTGTCGTCCGGATCGATCACGAGGGTCTCGAGTTCGGCGGCATCGAGCAACTGGCCGACGACGCGGCTCATGCCTTCGATGTCATGATGCAGAGCCTTGGCGTCGCTCTGATCGGGCAGAGTTTCGATCCGCGCGCGCAGGACCGCGAGCGGTGTGCGCAGTTCATGCGCGGCATCGGCAGTGAATTCGCGCTGCCGCCGGAACCCCTGTTCGAGACGGTCAAATGCCTGGTTGACCGCAGTCACCAGCGGACGGATTTCTCTCGGAATATCCTTGGTGGGCAGCCTCACATCGATCTGTGTCGGATTGATATGTTCGGCGCGATCGGAAGCGCGGAGCAGGCGGATGGTGGAACAGGGATAGTGTCAACACAACGAGAGAAGCGCGTTGAATTAAGATACTTCGCCCTTGCAGGGCGGTGATGCTCGCGAATGATTTCAGTGCCTGATAATAGGCTCGATCAAATAGCTTGCTTGTTGTTCGCCAGATAGCTGATGCCTCAGTTGCGTCCGTGGGCCTTGCGCGCAGGTAATAGTTGCCTGTTTTCCCTGTTTCTTAAATATTTTTCCTGTGAGTTTTGAGCAGGGGCCGGCGCAAGAATCCGCAGCAGCTCAGCGGCTTCTGGTTTCAATAGAGCGTTGAAGTCCCGAAATCGCGATATTCCCTGTAAAATTCCCTGTGCAGCGAGTTTTGTTGGAGACCGTCGCGATCAGCGACTGTGTCGCCAGGGTGGCGGGATTCGAACCGGCACGTTCTTGGCCAACGTTTCGCCAATGAAACGACCGCTAATGGATTGAGGCGAACGTGATCAAATAGCCTTTAAATTGTTGATTTATCACAGGCGGATTGGTTGATAGGCTCGCTCATAACGAGTCCTGCCGGGCCACCAATTCGCGAGCAATCAATCTCCCCGAGGCCATTACCCCACAATCGCAAGGCGTGCTGAATGGACAAGAGCGTTGGCATCATTGGCATTGGCATCATGGGCACCGCCATGGCGCGCAACCTGTGTCAGGCTGGCTTTAACGTCGTCGGTTATGATCCCGTCCCAGCAGCCTGTGCGCGCCTGGAAGATTCAGGTGGCCGGGTACTGGCCTCTCCGCGCGCGGTGGCCGAGGTCGCACCCATCATCATCATGTCACTGCCCAAAGCCGAAGCTTTGTCGAATGCGATCGGTGGAGCCGAAGGGATCGCTCAGGCTGCAGGAACCGGTCAGATCGTCGTTGAATGTTCGACGCTGCCGATGGACATCAAGCAGGCAGCCTTCGATGAAATGGAAAGGCACGGCAAGATTCTGCTCGATTGCCCGATCAGCGGCACCGGCGCGCAGGCCGTCAACAAAGACCTCGTCATTCTGGGCAGTGGCGACAAGGACGCTTTCGAGCGTTGCGCGGCGGTCTTCACCGGGATGTCACGCGTCCAGCATTACCTCGGGCCATTCGGGCGAGGCAGCGTGATGAAGTACATCGCCAATCATCTCGTCACGATCCATAACGTGGCGGCGGCGGAAGCCATGGTCCTCGGAATCAAGGCCGGGATTGATCCGGCGCTGGTCTACGATACGCTTGCAGACAGCGCTGGTACGTCGCGCATGTTCCAGATGCGCGGTCCCTTGATGCGCGATGAGAATTATGACGCGCCGACCGCCACGATCCGGATGCAGCTCAAGGACATCGCGATTATCGACGCCTTCGCGGACAGCCTTGATTGCGCGCTGCCGGTCTACGCGGCAGCATCGAAGATCTATCAGGCGGGCGCTGCACTTGGTCGCAGAGAACAGGATACTGCGGCCGTGTGCGCCGTGCTTGAAACCATGCACGGAATTGACCGGAAGAAGTTGACGTCGTAGGTCAGTTTCTCGCGCACGTTTTCACTGAACATCTTCGTCAAAAGGGTAGGGCTGGCATGGCCGATCTGACAATCATGGTCGCGCCGAACGGCGCGCGTAAAGGCCACGCCGAACATCCCAATCTGCCCCTCACGGCCGATGCGCTCGCAGCCGATGCGCACGCATGTCAGGCCGCCGGTGCGCAGGCCATTCACATGCATGTCCGCGACGACGGTGGCCGGCATACGCTCAATGCGTCGCGTTATCTGGCTGCGACCGAAGCTGTGCGGCGGGCGACAGGACCAGAATTCGTGATCCAGATCACGACGGAAGCGGTCGGCATGTTCAAGCCGCACGAGCAGATTGCGGTGGTCCGGGCAGTGCGACCCGAAGCGGTCAGCATTGCAACGAAGGAGTTGATCCCGGACGCAGCGGCGGAGGCTGACGCGGCAGAACTGTATCGCTGGGCTCACGAGCAGCGGATTGCGGTTCAGCACATCGTCTATGCCGCGACTGAACTCGATCATCTGCTCGATCTCATCGAACGCGGGATCATCCCAGGTAAACGTCATTCGGTCATTTTTCCGCTCGGCCGCTATGCAGCGGACCAGGAGAGCGATCCTGCAGAACTTGCTCCGTTCGTTGCGAAGGTTCGGGACAGCGGAGGCGCGGCGCGGTTCGATTGGTGGGTTTGCGCTTTCGGCGCGTCCGAGACTGCGTCACTGGTCGCGGCTGCGGCGATGGGCGGGCACTGCAGGATCGGATTCGAAAACAGTTTCTTCAACGCCGACGGAACACGCGCCGGGAGCAATGCCGAGCGCGTTTCCGATCTGCGTGCGGCATTGAGCGGAATTCGTCGCCCGCGCTCATCGCGAGCCGAGATTCTGAGAGCGTTGGGCAGGCCCGACTAAGCCTCGGCGGAACCACTAACAGACTGAATCATCTCAATAGTTAAAGCTGCCGCCTAGTGCGAATGGCGTTGCAGCACCTTTTGTGCAGCGCATCCACCGCCAAGCCGCTTGCATTTCTATGGATGCAGCATTATTTATCGGGTGATAAATCAAAAAGACGCGGTCAAATCTCGGGAGTGCAACATGAAGGTTCTCGGTTTCAATCATCTTTCCATCGGTGCGAAGGATTTGGAAGAGTCGGCTCGCTTCTATCAAACCGTCCTTGGCATGGAGCTCATCCCGACTTACAATTTTGGTTTCAAGACCAAATACTTGCGGTGCGGAGATCTTCAGCTTCATTTGTTTGAACTTGAAGATAGCATTCCGGTTTATCAGCACTTCGCGCTCGACGTGGACGATTTTCACGCAGCGTATGAGAAAGCGAAAGCGATCGGCGCGCTGGATTCCAAGGCCTTCCGCAATCCTGTCAACGAGTTGCCGGACGGCTGCGTGCAGATGTATCTGCGCGACCCCGCCGGAAATCTGGTCGAAATCGACTGGCCGGATGTGAACACGCTGGATCGCTCGCGAATTCCGGAAATGAAGCTGTTGTCTGAATTCGCAAACCAGGACGACGAGGGATTGAAAGCTTCGCTCTATCTCGATCGGCCGCACATCAAGCCGAACGCTCCCAGAAAAGCAGCGGCGCGATAAAGTCAGGGAGGCAGTCATGTCAGGCACCGTTCACAAACTAGACCGGCGTTCGAGCGGCGAGGGCGACGCGTATTCCGAGATGTTGCAGCGTGCCCATGCGCTTGTTCCAAAGCTGCGCGAGCGGGCCGCTAAGACCGAGGAGATGCGGCGCCTTCCTCCAGAGACCGAAAAGGATCTTCACGAGGCTGGCTTGTTCAGGATTCTTCAGCCCAAGCGGGTCGGAGGCTCGGAGCTGGATTACGTCGCGCTAGTCGACTTCGCCGACGTTGTGGCACTGGCCGATGCTTCGGTTGCATGGAATCTCGCAAACCTGGCCAGCCATCACTGGATGCTCGGCATGTTCGACGAACGGGCACAGGATCTGATCTGGAAAGACAACGCTGACGCTCTCATTGCATCGTCATTTGTATTTCCAGCCGGTCGCGCCACCAAGGTGGCGGGGGGATATAAACTGTCTGGCCGTTGGCCGTTCTCGTCGGGGGTGGATTCCAGCACCTGGAATATGCTCGCAGGTATTGTGTCGTCCGACGACGACGCGGATGGCGTCGAGTATCGGGTGTTTCTGCTCAAGCAGGACGACTACAAGATCCTCGATACGTGGAATTCGACCGGCCTGAAGGGGACGGGATCGAACGACGTCGAGGCCAAGGATGTATTTGTCCCCGAACATATGACGCTCGCGGTCAGGGACGTGGCCGGCGGTCCAACGCCGGGAAGTACCGTAAATCCCGGCCCGCTTTACGCGCTGCCTGTATTCGCGTTGTTTCCGTTTGTCCTCTCAGGCGCTGCGCTTGGTAACGCGCAGGCGTGTCTGGACGACTACATCGATATCGCCCGGCATCGGGCCTCGACCTACAACCGCGCCAAGCTTGGCGATTTGCAGACGACTCAAATCAAGATTGCCGAAGCCTCGGCCAAGATCGATGCGGCGCGCCTGATCATGCGGCGGACCTGTATCGACGCGATGGCCGATGCCTGGCGTGGAGATGTCCCGATGCTTGCGGAAAAGACGAAGTACCGGCGGGATGGGGCCTACGCCGTCAACCTGTGTACGGAAGCCGTTTCGTTGCTGTTTTCAGCAAGCGGCGCGCGCGGTCTTTACACCACCGGCGCACTTCAACGGCAGTTTCGGGACGCGCATGCGATCAACGCGCATATTGCGTTCAGCTTCGACGCAGCCGGGACGAACTACGGCCGCGTCGCGCTCGATCTGCCGTCTGAAAATCTGACCCTTTAAGAGGGCGAGCCATGGTCGCCGTTTCGCAGAACCCCACCGAATTCGGAAATGAGCTGTCGAGTGACAGCTCTTCGATCGATCCGCGTGATTTCCGCAATGCGCTTGGCTCGTATGCCACCGGCGTCACGGTAATCACGGCGGCGACGCCGGATGGCCAGCAAGCAGGGCTGACCTGCAATTCGTTCGCATCGGTTTCTCTCAATCCACCGCTGGTGCTCTGGAGCCTGGTAAGTTATTCGCCGAGCATGAGCATTTTTCAGAACGCGAGTCATTTTGCAGTCAATGTGCTCGGCGCCTCACAGCAAGCGCTGGCAACGCAATTTGCCATGCGCGCCGACGATAAGTTTGCAGGGGTATCGTGGCAGCCAGGTCTGGGCAACGCGCCTGTCCTTGCCGATGCCGTTGCCACATTCCAGTGCCGTAGCGCCGACCGCTATTACGGCGGCGACCATGTAATTTTCCTTGGTGCGGTGGAGGCTTATGCGTACAACCGTGCTGAGCCGCTGCTCTTTGCACGCGGGAATTTTGGTCACTTCGTTCCCGGGGCGTGATCCCGCAGGTTTTCATGGCAAAGAAGTCGTCCCCACCGGTTACCCGCGTCAAGCAGAAGCGCCTGTCTCCTGAGGATCGGCGTCAGGAGTTCGTCCGCAAGGCAACAGAGTTTTTTTCCGAAGAGGGATTCAACGGCGGCACCCGCGAGCTGGCGCGCCGGTTGGGCGTGACCCAGCCGCTGCTCTATCGCTATTTCCCAAGCAAGGAAGAGCTCATCAAGGAGGTCTACCGCAAGGTGTACCTCGAACCGCTCGATACCGGTTGGGAGAAGCTTCTCACCAATCGGTCGCGTCCGATCCGTGAGCGCCTCGTGCAGTTCTATGAGGCCTACACCAACGTGATCTTCACGCGAAAATGGCTGAGGATCTATCTGTTCTCAGGTCTCAAAGGCCTCGATATCAACCGCTGGTACGTGGGCGTGGTGCGCGACAAGATCCTGACGCGCATCATCAAGGAATGCAGATTTGAAGCCGGCTTGCCGACGCAGGCCAAACCGACTGCGGCCGAAATCGAAATGGCGTGGGTTTTCCACGGCGGTATTTTCTACTACGGCGTCCGACGATACATCTACGAGATGGCTCCTCTTCAGGAAAAGGAAGAGATGATCGCCAACGCGATTGACGGCTACCTTGCGGGATTTGCGCGGATATCGAGTCAAGATGCCAAGCGGCCTGCGGTGAAATCAAACAGGCTCAATGCCGCCGCTCTTCGCTGAGCGCTGAATGGCCTCGAACGTCTGGACGTTCATGAGCATCTCATCGTGGGTTACGGGATAGGAAGGGCCGCCGAGCGCTGCTCGCCCGAATGCTTCCAGATTGTCTCGCACCGCCGGATGCGGCTGATAATAGGCCGTTTCTGGCGACTGATCGCGGAGGACGCGGGTAACCTCCCAGCCGGTCGGGTTCTCGGGGTGGGTCCGGTCGCGGATCTCCATCCACCCCTTTGATCCAAGCAGCGCCAGGCGACCCATGAAGGGCGTGGCAAGAACCGCGTTTAGCGTCGCCGTCGTACCGCTTTCAAAACCGATGGTGACCGAGAGCGTATCGCCGTTTGCGAAGTGGCTTCCGAGAGTCGCCAGACGGGCCCAAACATGGGTGGGCTTCCCGAGGATCGCAATCGACAGATCGACCAGATGAATGCCGGTTGCCGACAAGGGGCCGACGGGATTGACCGTGTTTGACAGGCGCCAGTTATCTGGCAGCAAGTTGAGAAACTTATCCTGGCTGAAATTACCCTCAAGCACGAGTGCGTTGCCGAATTCACCATCCGCCAGCCGCCGGCGCATTTCGATCACGGCGGGCTCGAAGCGTCGCTCATGGCCGATGCCCAATTGCACTTTTGCTGTTTTGACCGCAGCGATGGCGCGCTCAGCATCGGCGGCTGTCGTGCAGAGCGGCTTTTCGCAGAACACGTGACGTCCCGATCGGGCAGCGGCTTCGATCTGGCTGGCGTGATGATCTTGCGGGGTGCAGAGAATGACCGCATCGATATCGGAGCGCGCCAGGGCGTCTTCAAAGCGTGCGGATGTTTCAAGGCCCAATGCAGCGCCTTTCGCGCGCATTGGCTCAAGCGGATCGATGCCCAGCAGCGGTTTAACGATATCGCTGGTCGCGAGATTGCTGGCGATGGTCTGTCCCCACCATCCCAGCCCGACAACGGCGGCCCGGATCATATTTTGCGCTCCAATCGGGATTAGCTCTTGGTCATCTGGCCGCGATACCAGTCACCGATCCCGCTCGCGGTCATCAGCGCAACGCCGTCGTGGCCGATGACGTAATCGAGCAGTTGTTCCAGATACTTGATCCGGTGCGGAACGCCGGTGATGTAGGGGTGGATCGAGATCGCCATCACACGGGCGTTCTCTTCGCCCTCGAGATAGAGCCGGTCGAACTGATCGATGCTCCGGCGCAGGAATTGATCCGACGCCATGTGATGCAGTGCATGAACAACGATATCGTTGGTCTCGACAGTGTAGGGGATCGTCGTAATCGTCCCATGAGGTGTTTCGATATCCTGCGGAAGGTCATCGATCACCCAGTCGGCGACATATTCGATCCCGTTCAGGCGGAGAAGATCGAGAGTTTCATTTGTTTCAGTGAGGCCGGGACTCTCCCATGACCGGGGCGCCTTGCCCGTGAACTTTGCAATCGTATCGACAGCGCGTTTGATCGCGTCGCCTTGATTTTCGACCTTGTGCATTGGGCCTTGCAGAAAGCCGTGCCCCATGAACTCGAATCCGGCCTCGCGCGCCGCCGATGCTACGCGCGGATATGACGTACAGACGTTCCCGTTAATGGCGAGCGTTGTCGGAATATTTCTGTCCGTCAGGGCCTTGAACTGACGCCAGAAGCCCGCCCGCATTCCGTATTCATGCCAAGCCCAGTTAGGCACGTCGGGAAGCAGCGGCTGCCCCATCGGCGGGCTGAGAACCGTGCGCGGCATCGCATTCTCGATGCGCCATTCCTCGACATTGAGGATGATCCAGACGGCGAGCTTCTTGCCGCCTGGAAGCACCAGTTTGGGACGGTCGATGAGAGCCTGATAGGGAATGCGATCGGAGAGAGCCAATTGGGATTCCTGCTTCTTGTTATTCCGCAGCTTTAGCCAACCTTGACGAACCGGCGTTCACCAGAGGCAGCACTTTCTCCGCCGTCAAGATCATGGATTTCCGTCCAAGCTCACGATCTTTCCAATCCTTGCCAGCATAGAGCAGTGTCCCGAATGTGCCGACTTCGTTCTGGAATGCAAGGATCTGGTCGGCGACGCTGTCCGGCGTACCGTAGATGATCAGCTTGTCGCAGATCATGTCGAGTGTCACTTCATCGTCGGGCTGATCGCGGTGGGTCTTGAACAACTCGATTCGGCCGTTCTTCTTCAGCTTGGTGAACAGCGACCGGTAGTAATTCACATACGGACCATTCGGATCGGTCGCATAGGCCTTCGCTGTTGCTGCGTCGTCGGCGACGAAGACGCTCTTCGCGACGCGCCAGTTGGCGGGGTCTACGGCGCGGCCACCACGCTCGCAGCCCTCAACATACTTCGGCCAATGGCTTTTCACCCACGCCGGCATCAAGAAGTTTGCCGAGATCGGATCCCATCCCCGGACCGCGGCTTCGGTCACGCCCTTCGAAAACGGTGCGACTGCGGTGACGACGATCGGCGGATGCGGTCGTTGCAGCGGACGGGGGATATAGCCCTGGCCGATTTCCTTGATCTGCGTTCGCTGCGTAGACACCGTCCAGTACTTGCCTTGAAGATTGTAAGGCGGTTCGCCGGACCAGATGCCGAGTACCTGATTGATCGCTTCGAGGAACATCTCGTTGCGGTTGAAGTCGAGATTGCCAAACAACTCCGCATCCGACAGAAGACCGCCCGGGCTGATGCCGAAAATAAACCGGCCGTCGAGCATGTGATCCAGCATGGCGATGGTAGCAGCGACTGTTGCGGGATGTGTGTTGGGCATGTTCACGGTGCCGGTGCCGAGCCTGATCTGCTTCGTCGCGGCGGCAATCCAGGCCAGAAACGTCACGCATGAGGTGATGTTCTCGGCCTTGTCGGTGACGTGCTCGCCGACATAAGCCTCCGTGAATCCCAGTTCGTCGGCGAGAAGGAAAGCCTCGCGGTCTTCGGACAGCGACTGCCGCCAGTCCTTGTCCAACGGGTGGATCGGCATCGTGAAAAAGCCGAGGTTCATTGCATGTTTCCTTGATCGCTTGTGATTGGAGCGAAGAGTAGCGATTGTGGCATATTAGAAAAATGATTATTCTTACTATCTCACATTAGGAAAATTGATGGATGATTTCCCTTCGGCAGATCAGATCGTTCGTCGCCGTTTATGAAGAGGGTTCGTTCACATCGGCTGCAAAACGGGAAGGTGCGACCCAATCCGGCATTTCGCAGCACCTCAAGCAACTCGAATCCGAACTCGGTGCGGCATTGCTTGAACGCAACGGCCGGGATGTTGAGCCGACTCTGGCTGGGAAACTCTACTATCGCGAGTGTGTCGGTGTTCTGAGGAAACTGGAGGCGGCACAGCAAAGCGTTGCCGTGAATCACATTCGTGGTGCAATCCGTGTTGGCCTGATGCCGACCTTCACCAGATCGGTGCTTGCTCCTGCATTGGACAAGTTCCTCATCTCGGCGCCGGGCTCTGAAATCAGCGTGATCGAGGCCTATTCGGGCGTGCTGACCGAGATGATCCTTAAAGGTGAACTGGATTTTGCGGTTGTCCCGGCCTTCGAAGGGATAACCGGCATCTCGCATCGGCTCCTCGCCCGCGACCGGGAGATGCTGGTGAGTGCGAAGCGAGGCAAAAACACTCTCAAGCCGGTCAAGCTGTCTGAGCTTGGTCCGTTGAAGGTTGTTCTACCTGGGCATCAGAATACGCGTCGTCGCAACATCGAGACTTACTTCAGTGTCAACGGGGTCGCTGTGGCGCAACGGCTGGAGCTGGACGCCATGATGGGCACGCTGCAATTTGTCGCAGTGAGCGATTGGGTCGCCATTCTGCCGTTCGTGATGATGGCCTCGGATATCGACGGTGGGCGCTTCGATGTGAGGCCGCTCGAAGATCCGCCTTTCTATTCCGAGTTCGTTTTGATCGAGCCGGCGCGCAAGGTGATGTCTCCTGCGGCCGCGTTGTTCGCTGATATTCTTAGAATGGAGGCCGAGAAATCGCGGCTGGTGTTTGAGGAACGTGCTGGCAGACAGCAACAACTGACGCGCCGGTGCGCAGTGCGGTCCGGGCGGTCGCGGTAGGATTTGTGCGGCGCGACATTTTCGTATGGCGACCCCGCAAGCCATAATTCCTTAACTCTCACTTCGCTTTGTCGCGCTTGGGTTCGTCGCGTGGGTGAACCGGGAAGCCTTTATTTCCAGCGGTTGGTGCAATGCCGGACTTACCGAAGCGAAATAATCGTTCGATAAACAACGCTTGACGTTTGATCTTCGGCACCGTCTAATCATTCTCGAAGCCCATCATAAAATGTGGCGAGGGGAGGTTGCCGGAATGAAAGCTTCGGCTTTCAGTTATGCGCGTGCTTCGAGCGTCGTTGACGCATTGGAGCTGCTTGCCCGGCATGGCGATCAGGCCAAGATCCTTTCCGGTGGTCAAAGCCTTATGCCTGCATTGAATCTGAGGTTGTCGGCTCCGGAATTGCTCGTCGACATCGGCGCCATCGATGAGTTGCGCGGAATCAGCGTTGCGAACGGCGTCCTTAGGATCGGCGCACTGACCCGTCACGTCGATGTCCTGAGGTCCGCTGAGATCGCAAAGCATGCGCCGCTTCTGACCGAAGCCATCGCGCATGTCGCGCATCCCGCGATCCGCAACAAGGGCACATTCGGCGGCAGTCTCGCGCATGCTGATCCTGCATCGGAGCTCCCGGCGTGTGTTCTCGCGCTTGATGCTGTCATTCTTGTCCGCAGCAAGGATAGCGAGCGTCGTATTCAGGCCGCCGACTTTTTCACGGGCATCTATGAGACCTTGCTGGCTCCGGACGAACTGCTCGTTGCCGTTGAAATCCCCGTCGCAAAGCCGAATGCGGTTCATTTCTTCCATGAGTACGCCCGTCGGAAGGGCGATTACGCCATCGTCGGACTGGCGGCGTCTGGAATTCTCGACGGTGACGTGTTGACGGATCTCCGGCTCGGCTACTTTGCGGTGGGCGATAAGCCAATGCTTGCAACGGCGGCGGAGCATCTGACAGGACGGCCGGTCACAGCATCGATGCTGGCTGACGCTCAGGCTGCGCTCGACGCGGAGCTTGATCCGCAGGAAGATCAGCAGGCTTCTGCCGGAATGCGCCGTTATCTCGCGCGCCAGTTGATGGCGCGATGCGTGTCGGTGCTGCTCGAGCGTCCGGATCTCGAAACGAAAGCGCTGGCGTGACGGATCTCGCATCAATTTCCCTGACCGTTAATGGTGAGCGCATTTCCGCGCAGGTGCTGCCACGATTGAACCTGGCTGACTTTCTGCGGGATCATCTGGGTCTCACGGGGACTCATGTCGGATGCGAGCATGGCGTGTGTGGAGCGTGCACGGTTCGCGTCAATGGCGACATCGTGCGTGCGTGCTTACTGCTTGCGGTACAGGTGGAAAACGCGTCCGTGCAGACGATCGAGGGGCTGTCGGACAGTGGGGAAGTCTCCGATTTGCAGGCGGCGTTCCGCGACCGCAATGCCCTTCAATGCGGATACTGCACGCCCGGTATGTTGATGGCCGCGCAGGATATCCTGATCCATGAGCCGCAGGCGGATCGCGAGCAAATTCGCGAGCATCTCTCCGGCAACTACTGCCGCTGCACGGGGTATCATGCGATCATCGACGCCGTGGAAGCGACGGCCCGTGCACGTTCGGAGCAGGCGCGATGAACGACGGCTCCGAGAAGCAAGCCGGCCTGTCGGTCCTGGACCGCCCGAATTCGTACATCGGCAAGACGGTGCCGCGCCCGAATCTCGATCGGCTGATGCAGGGGCGTGGGCAGTATGTCAGCGACATGGTGCTGCCGCGCATGGCGCATGCGGTATTCCTGCGGTCACCCTATGCGCATGCGAAAATCATGAACATCGATGCGACTGCGGCAAAGGCAATGCCCGGCGTTATTGCGGTCGTCACCGGTGCGGAACTGGCGAAGGTCATTACGCCTTGGGTTGGCGTCCTGTCTCATCTCAAAGGTCTCAAATCTGCTCCGCAGCACGCGATCGCGATTGATCGCGCTTGTTGGCAAGGTGAGGCAGTGGCGGCGGTCATCGCGACCAGCCGTGCGCTCGCCGAAGATGCCGCCGAGGCCGTGTTGGTGGATTACGAAGAGCTTGTTCCGGTGACGGATATGCGCACCGCGCTCGATTCCGATACGCCGGTGATTCATGCGGATCTCGGGGACAATCTGGCCTTCGAGCGCAATCTCGATGCCGGAGCCGTGGATCAGGCCTTCAAGGATTCTGATGAAGTAGTGGAGACTGAGTTCGTCTTCGGCCGCCACACTGGCGTGACGCTGGAGCCCCGCGCAGTTCTGGCGGACTGGAATTCCGGCGAGGAGCGCCTGACCGTTTATCTGGGTACGCAGGCGCCCCACATGGTGCAGAACATCGCCGCTCTGCATCTGGGTCTCGATGAGGCGCAGGTTCGCGTAGTGTGCAAGGATGTCGGTGGCTCGTTCGGCATCAAGGTTCACATCTATGCCGACGAAATGGCGACTCTTGCGTTGTCGAAGTTGCTGCGTCGGCCGATCAAATTCGTCGCCGACCGGGTCGAGAGTTTCAACACCGATATTCATGCGCGCGATCACGTCTGCAAGGCGCGCATCGGCGTCAGCAAGGACGGGACCATCAACGCCTTCGAGATCGATGATGTCACCGGCATCGGCCCCTACTCGATGTATCCGCGCACCAGCGCGATCGAGGCCAACCAGGTCGTCAATCTGGTCGGTGGTCCCTACACGACGCGAAATTACCGCGCACGAACCCGCGTGGTTTTCCAGAACAAGAATGTCACCTGCCAGTATCGCGGCGTAGGGCATCCTATTGCCTGCTCGATCACCGAAGGGATGGTCGATCTGGCCGCGCAGCGGATCGGGATGGATCCGATTGAAATCCGCCGCCGCAATCTTATTCGCGATGATGCCTATCCTTGCGGTTCGCCGTCAGGACTCAAATTTGAGGCTCTGTCGCATCACGCGTCGCTCGATAAGCTCGTCGCAATGATGGACTACGACGCGTTGCGCGCCGAGCAGATCGAACTGCGCAAGCAGGGAATCTACCGCGGCATCGGCATCGGAAGCTTTATCGAGGTCACCAATCCCAGCGCGGCATTCTACGGCGTGGGCGGTGCGCGGATTTCGTCGCAGGACGGTGTTGCCGTACGTCTGGACGCCACCGGCCGGGTGATTTGCCAGACCAGCATCACCGAACAGGGGCAGGGATCTGAATCGCTGACCGCGCAGATCGTCGGCAGTGTGCTCGGTGTATCGATGGAACGCGTACGCGTGATTCTGGGTGATACCGACAACACGCCCTATGGTGGCGGCACTTGGGCGTCGCGCGGAGCGGGCATCGGTGGTGAGGCCGCGCTGCAGGCAGCGAAGGTGTTACGCAAGAACATTCTGGATGTCGCAGCGGCCATTCTTCAAGCCAAGCCAGGTGATCTCGATATCGTCGATAACGCCGTAGTTGATGCCGACGGTGGACAGCAACGCATCGAACTGCATGAGCTGGCGCGCATCGTCTACTTCCGGCCAGATACCTTGCCGCCGGGATTCCAGCCCGAGTTGATGGCGACCCGGCATTTCGTGCCACGCGAGTATCCTTTCGCGTTCACTAACGGTGTTCAGGCCTCGTTGCTGGAGGTTGATCCTCAAACAGGCTTTATCAAGCTGCTCAGGCATTGGGTGGTCGAGGACTGTGGCACCATCATCAATCCTCAACTGGTGGATGAGCAAATCCGCGGCGGCGTGGTCCAAGGGCTGGGTGCCGCGCTTTACGAACACTGCATCTACGATGAGCGCGGACAGCTCACCAATGCCAACATGGCGGACTATCTCGTGCCGATGTCGGGTGAGATGCCGGATATCGACGTCGGGCACGTTGTCTCTCCCACGCTTGAGAGTGAACTGGGCGCCAAGGGAGCGGGCGAAGCGGGGACGGCTGCTGCGGCTGCTGTAGTCTCCAACGCCGTCAACGACGCGCTCTCGCCTTTTAATGTCACAATTACTGAAATTCCGCTGACGCCACGAGTTATTCTCGCTGCGCTTGGGCGAATCTGATCGACAACAAGAATATCAACCTCGGAGGAATACATGGCCAAGAAAACGACAGGATCCATCTCTCGCCGCCGCTTGCTGACGACCGCCAGCGCTGGTGCTGTTCTGGCAGCCTCGCCGTTTCGCATCAATCTGCTCCAGGCACAGGAAGCGACCATCAAGGTCGGATTTCCAGTCCCGCTGACCGGTCCGTATGGCACCGAAGCGCAGGATCAGGTGCGTGCAGCGGAAGTCGCTATCGCTGAGTTCAATGAGGCAGGCGGCCTCAATGGCCGGAAGGCCGAGTTGCTCGTGCGCGACGACAAGCTCAATCCGGGCGAGGCGGCGACCCGCACGCTGGAACTGATCGAGAAGGAAAAGGTCAACTTCATCGTTGGCAGTCTGTCTGCGTCGGTGCAGCTCGCGGTGAACAACGTCACCAAGGAACGGAAGATCATCTACAACTCGATCAGCCAGTCCGATGAAATCAACGAGGTCAAGGATTTCAGCAAATATACGTTCCACGAAGCTCTCACGCCGCACCTGACTGCGGGTGCCGTCGGACGTTATGCGTTCCCGAAGTTTGGCAAGAAGGTTGCGTTCCTTACGGCGGACTATGCCTATGGTCATGAAATGGTGCGCGGCTTCCAGGAAGCCGGTAAGGCATTTGGGGTCGAAAGCCTCGTCGATATTCGGCATCCGCTCGGCACTACCGACTTCTCGGCGCTGCTGCCGCGCATCCAGGCGCTGAAGCCGGATATCCTCGTCATCAGCAACTTCGGCCGCGATCAGCAAATCGCGCTTAAGCAGGCCACCGACTTCGGCATGAAGAAGAGTATGAAGATCGTTGCGCCGATCCTGCTTTACACCGGCCGAATTGCTGCCGGTGCGCAGGCATTCGAGGGCGTCATCGGTGGAACCTCGTACTATTGGGGCATCGAGGACAAGGTTGCGTCCGCGAAGGCGTTCAACGATCGTTTCCGAAAGATGCACGGTGGCAAGGTGCCGTCGGATTACGGCGCGCTGGGCTACGCTGGCGTAAAGACATTGCTGATGGGAGCCAAGGCTGCCGGCACCACTGATACCGATAAGGTCATTGAGGCCGTCGAAGCGCTCAAGTACGACTACTATAAGGGCCCTGAGTACTATCGCAAGTGCGACCACCAGGCTGTGCAGTCGGTTCTCATCATCGAATCCAAATCAAAGCCTGAGAAGGGCGATGCCGACGTCTTCAACGTCCTCGCCACTGAGGAGCCGAGCGAAAAGAACCTGCGCACCTGCGAAGCGCTCGGCCACAAGTCCTGAACCATTTGAACTAACGGACGCGCGTCCATCATGGGCGCGCGTCTTCTCTGGAGATATCCATGGCCGGTATGAGTTTCGATCTGATCGCGTTGCAATTGTTCACCGGTCTGGCGCTCGGCGCGATTTACGTGCTGTTCGCCATTGGGCTGTCGCTGATCTTCGGCATGTTGACCGTTGTGAACTTCGCACACGGTGCCTTCTATATGGTCGGCGCATATGTCGGGCTGTTCCTCCTCTCGCTGGGAGGAAACTTCTGGCTTTGCCTCATTGCGGTTCCCTTGATCGTCGGCACCATCGGTCTCGTTGTTGAGCGGTTCCTGATCCGGCCACTGTATGGCCGCGGCATCGACTATCCACTGCTTCTGACATTCGGCCTCAGCTATGTGATGGTCGAACTCATCCGTATTGCGTTCGGCAAGAGCGGCTATCCGTTCGACACGCCTGAGATCCTGCAGGGCGCGGTCAATATCGGCGTCGGATATTTTCCGCTCTATCGCCTGTTCGTTATCGGTATCGCGGCGGCAGTTCTTCTGGGTCTCTGGCTCTTCCTCGAGCGCACGAGCTTCGGCCTGATCATCCGCGCAGGTGCGCGAGATCCCCAGATTGTCCGCGTGCTCGGCGTCAACGTCTCGCAGGTCTGGCTGTTTGTTTTCGGCATCGGCTCCGGGATCGCGGCATTGGCCGGGCTTCTCGCGGCGCCGCTGCAAGGTGTTATCCCTGAAATGGGGGCGACGATACTTGCCGAGGCGTTTGTCGTGACAGTCGTCGGCGGCATGGGCTCGATCGGGGGCGCGGTCATCGCCGGTCTTCTCGTTGGCGTGGTCGTCAGCATGACGTCGCTGTTCGCGCCCGAAATGGCCAAGGTTTCGATCTTTGCCTTGATGGCAGTAGTTCTTCTCGTCCGTCCGCAAGGCTTCTTCGGCCGTGCCGGGCTCATGAGCTGAGGCGAGCAAAACAATGAATGAACTTTCACAGACTCTGAACCAGCCGGGCGTTGCTTCGGCAAGCTGGTTCGATTTCGCCAAGCGTCATCGGGCTATCCTTGCCAGCATTTTCGTGCTGGTGTTTCCCCTGGTGATGCCGTTCACGGCATTGGCCGTGAACATCCTGATTTACGGACTCTACGCGCTCGGGTTCAACCTGTTGTTCGGATATCTCGGGCTGCTGTCGTTCGGGCACGCAGCGCTTTTCGGAACCGGATCCTATCTCTGCGGCATCGCAATCGTGCATTTCGGGTTGCCGTGGTATCTCGCCATCGTGGTCGGAATTATCGGCGGTGCCGTCATGGCGGCGGCGATCGGCGCACTGGCGATCCGCACTCGCGGCATCTATTTCGCCATGGTGACGATGGCGTTGTCGCAATGTGTCTTCTATCTTTTCTATCAGGCAGTCGATTGGACCGGCGGCGAGAACGGCCTGCGCGGAATCAATGTCCGGACCATCGATGTACTTGGGTTGAAGTTCGACTTCATCAATCCGTTGACCCGCTACTATGTCGTCGCTGCGTTCGTCATCATGGCGTTGTTTGTGCTGTCGCGGATTCTGGCGTCGCCGTTTGGTGCCGTCATCGAAGCCATCCGTGAGAACGAAGCGCGGGCGCGGGCCTCCGGATATGATGTGACGCGGACGCGGTTGATCACCTTCATTCTGTCCGGTGCATTCTGCGGCTTGGCCGGCGCGCTGATGGCGCTGCATCTGTCGATCGTTCCGATCGAGATTCTGCATATCGAGACGTCCGGCATGGTGGTGATGATGTCACTGCTGGGAGGAATGGGCACATTCTTCGGCCCGTTCGTCGGCGCGGCTGTTTTCCTGTTGCTCGAGAATCTGGTCTCAATCTGGACGGTCCATTGGCAATTGATTGTCGGTGCGGTGTTCGTGGTTTGCGTGCTGTTCTTCCCGGCCGGAATCTGGGGAACGATCTTGAAGTGGGTCAATAAATGACGTCGGCAGACACATCCTCGCAGGTTATTCTGCGCACCACTGGTGTGAGCAAATCGTTCGGGAAGTTCGTAGCCCTGAACAATATCTCTGCCGAGTTCTCGCGGAATGCGATCACGTCCATTATCGGGCCGAACGGCGCCGGGAAGAGCACCTATTTCAATCTTTTGTCGGGTGCTTTTCCTCCGTCTGCTGGCAAGGTCGAGTTCGAGGGACGTGACGTCACTAATATTGCGCAGCACGAGTTTGCGCATATGGGCATCGCCAAGTCCTTCCAGATTACCAACGTTTTCCCGCTGCTGACGACGCGTGAAAATGTTCGCGTTGGGCTGCAGGCGTTCGTCTCGCGTTACAATATTTGGCGACCGCGGGCCAAGCTCCCCGGACTTGTCGAAAAAGCCGATGCGCTGCTTGCGCAGGTAGGACTTTGGGACAGACGCGAACGGCTGGCGAAAGAACTCGCGCATGGCGAACAGCGCGCGCTCGAAATCGGAATGGCGCTGGCCGCCAGTCCGCGGCTGTTGCTGCTGGACGAACCGACGGCAGGCATGAGCCCGGAAGAGACCCGGGTGATGATGGACCTCATTGTCAAACTGGCCAAGGAGCGCACCGTCATTCTGGTCGAGCACAAGATGAAACTGGTGATGGGTATCAGCGACCGGGTGCTCGTGCTTCATCATGGCGAACTGCTCGCGCAGGGAACGCCGACGGACGTCCGCCAGAACGAACAGGTCAAGCGGGTCTATCTTGGCCAGCGGGAGCACTGAAACGATGTTGCGTGTCGAAAATCTCAACTCCTGGTACGGCGCAAGCCACGTGTTGCAGGACATCGGCCTTGAGGTGAACAAGGGCGAGATCGTCTGCCTGATCGGCCGTAACGGCGCAGGCAAAACCACGACCTTGAAGTCAATCATCGGCCTTTTGGACAAGACCCGCGGGTCGGTGACGTTCAAGGGCAAGGAAGTGCTGGGCCAGCCGGCGCATGTCCGCTTCGGCCTGGGACTGGCCTATGTCCCCGAGGAACGCCGGATCGTGCAGGGACTGAGTGTACGGGAAAACCTGCGGCTCGGCCTCGTTGCGTCGCCCGACAAGAAAGACGAGGTTAGGCGCATCGCTCAGATCGCCGAGATTTTCCCGCGCCTTGCGGAGCGGTTGGATCAGGAAGCCGTCACGATGTCCGGCGGCGAGCAGCAGATGCTTGCGATCGCGCGCGCCATGATCGCCCGGCCGGACCTCATTATGCTCGATGAGCCTTCAGAGGGCATCATGCCGGTGCTCGTCGATGAGATGTTCGAACTGTTCCGGAAGATGAAGTCGGAAGGGACGACCATTCTGCTTGTCGAGCAGAACGTGGAACTGGCGCTCGATATCGCCGATCGTGCCTACGTGCTGGATCAGGGTTCTGTTGTGCATCACGCGACCGCAGTCGCGCTGCTGGCCGACGATGAAATCAAGGAGCGTTACTGCTCGGTCTAGCCAAGGGCTAGCCGACGCATTCGCTCGTCCATTAAATTATCGATCGATAAATAAAATAAGGAAGCACCATCATGAAAGTCGACAGAGCCGCTATCTATGAAGCTGCCAAGAAACTCTCGAACTGGGGCCGCTGGGGCGCGGACGATCAGATCGGAACGCTCAACAACGTCACTCCGGAAGACGTTATCAACGCAGGCAAACTGATCAAGAAGGGGAAGGTCTTCGCGCTCGGCCTGTCGCTGAAGGAGCCGATTCAGTCCGGATTGTTCGGTGGCCGCTGGAATCCGATCCACACCATGCTGGCGACGGGCACCGACGCTGCTGCGGGCAATCAGGACATCCCGTCACCCTATCTGCGCTATGCCGACGACGCGATCAATATGCCATGTCAGGCTTCGACGCAGTGGGACGCTCTCTGTCACATCTTTCTCGATGACAAGATGTACAACGGCTATGACGCCAAGCTCGTCGATGCGCGCGGCGCCAAGAAGCTCGGTATCGAGCATACGCGCGACAAGATGGCAGGTCGCGGGGTCTTGCTCGATATGGCCCGTTTCAAGGGTGTTGAATCGCTCGACGACGGCTATGCGATCACCAACGCGGATCTCGATGCGTGCGCGAAAAAGCAGGGCGTCGAAATTCGCAAGGGCGACTTCGTGATTGTCCGCACCGGCCATCAGGAGCGTTGCCTGAAGAAAAAAGATTGGTCTGGATACGCGGGCGGCGATGCACCGGGCATGGCGTTTGAGACCTGCTACTGGATTCGCGAAAAGGACATCGCTGCGATCTGCACCGATACTTGGGGATGCGAGGTCCGCCCGAACGAGACCAACGAGGCCAATCAGCCTTGGCATTGGGTGGTGATCCCTGCCATCGGGATTTCCATGGGCGAAATCTTCTATCTGAAGGAACTGGCAGAAGATTGTGCGCAGGATAAGGTGTATGAATTCTTCTTCGCCGCGCCGCCGATGCATTTGCCGGGCGCGGCCGGATCGCCGATCAATCCTCAGGCAATCAAGTAATCGCGGAGAAATCTGATGGCAAAGTATCTCAAGCGCAGCCGGGATGCTGCCCAGCGGGCTGAAGACGATTCAAAGGTTCGTACCGCCGTCGAAGGGATTCTTGCGGACATCGAGAAGCGCGGCGATGATGCGGTTCGCGAACTGTCAGTGAAGTTCGACCAGTGGGACCGCAAGGACTACCGGCTGACCGATGCCGAGATCAAGGATTGCGTCGGGCAGCTTTCCAAGCGGAACATCGACGACATCAAGTTCGCGCAGGAGCAAGTGCGCAATTTCGCCCAGCACCAGCGCGACTCGATGAAAGACGTCGAGGTCGAGACGCTGCCGGGCGTCGTCCTCGGTCACAAGAACATTCCGGTCAATTCCGTGGGCTGCTATGTCCCCGGTGGAAAGTATCCGCTGCTGGCGTCTGCCCACATGTCTGTGATCACTGCAAAGGTTGCCGGCGTTTCACGCATCATCACCTGTGCGCCGCCGTTCCAGGGCAAGCCGGCTCCGGCCATTGTCGCCGCGCAGCATCTTGCAGGTGCGGATGTCATCTATTGCCTCGGCGGCATTCAGGCTGTCGGCGCAATGGCGATTGGGACGGCGTCGATCGCACCGGTCGACATGTTGGTCGGTCCGGGCAATGCGTTCGTCGCGGAAGCGAAGCGTCAGCTTTATGGGCGTGTCGGCATCGACTTGTTCGCGGGCCCGACCGAAACGCTGGTGATCGCCGACGACACCGTGGACGGCGAGATCTGCGCGACCGATTTGCTTGGGCAGGCTGAGCACGGACCAAATTCCCCCGCGATCCTGCTCACTAACTCCGAGAAACTCGCACGCGAGACCATGGCGGAAATCGAGCGCCTCCTGAAGATCCTGCCGACCGGAGCTGTCGCAGCCAAGGCGTGGGAAGATTATGGCGAAGTGATCGTCTGCGATTCCGAAGAGGAAATGGTGAAGGAAGCAGATCGCATCGCCTCCGAGCACGTGCAAGTGATGACCCGGGATCCGGATTACTTCCTGAAGAACATGACCAACTATGGCGCGTTGTTCTTGGGAGCGCGCACTAACGTGGCCTACGGCGACAAGGTGATCGGCACCAACCACACCCTGCCGACCAACAAGGCGGCACGTTACACCGGTGGTCTGTGGGTCGGTAAGTTCCTCAAGACCGTGACGTACCAGCGTGTCTTGACGGACGAAGCATCTGCCATGATCGGCGAATATTGCTCGCGCCTCTGCATGCTGGAAGGTTTTGCCGGTCATGCGGAGCAGGCCAATGTTCGCGTCCGGCGTTATGGCGGGCGCAACGTGCCGTATGCGAGCGCCGCCGAATGAGCGGCCTGTCGCTGCCGACAACGCCGACCTTCCAGCTGGATGGCCGGCGTGCGTTGGTCACCGGCGCAGGCCGTGGCATCGGCCTGGCCGCGGTCACGGCGCTGGCGGAAGCGGGTGCACATGTCACGCTGTGCGCACGTACCGCGAGCGAGATCGACGAAGCGGCAGCGGCTCTGCGCAAGAAGGGCTTTTCGGCAGATACACTCGCGCTCGATGTGACGGAGGTGGCGGCCTTCCGCGCGGCGATTGACGCGCGGGAGCCGTTTCATGCTTTCGTCAATAATGCGGGGACCAACCGGCCAAATCCCTTCACTGATGTGCCGGTTGAAGATTTCGACGTCGTGATGAACCTGAACGTGCGCGCTGCCTACTTCGCGGCACAGTCTGTTGCCAGGCGAATGGTCGCGGCCGGCGTGCGTGGCTCGATCATCAACATGTCTTCGCAGATGGGGCATGTCGGCGGCGCCAACCGTTCGCTCTATTGCGCGTCGAAATGGGCGATGGAAGGCTTCTCCAAGGCGATGGCGATTGACCTTGCTCTGCAAGGCATTCGCGTGAACACGTTATGTCCCACCTTCATCGAGACGCCGATGACAAGGCCTTTCTTCGAGAACGCTGCTTTCAAGGAGAGCGTACTCTCGAAGATCAAGCTCGGACGTCTCGGCACGGTCGAGGATTTGATGGGCGCGATCGTCTTCCTCGCCAGCGATGCGTCCGCGCTGATGACAGGCTCCTCGCTTATGATGGACGGCGGATGGACGGCGGACTGATGCCTCGCCCGTCAGCGCTGTGAGCTAAGGCAGTTGTAGCCGCGTTGCGTCGCATATCTGGATCGTCGATGGTTCGGACAGCATACTCCGCAGCGCCTTCACAAATTCGCGCGACGCCGGCACCTGAAAATGAGCTATTAGCGCCTGCCTGTCCGCCCATTGCTCGACGAATACGAAGCGAAGCGGATTTTCGCAGTCGATGTGTACGGCATGCGAAATGCAGCCGGGTTCGGTGCGTGAGCGGTAAACGTGTTCCAGGCTGAGCCTACGAACCTCGTCGAATGTTTCGGATTTGGCCACGGCGTCTCCGGTCACGACAATCATGTGTCTCTCCCCAAGCTGTCCTCACCAAGGCGGCTTTGCCAGCTGATAGATCGCGCGGGCAGACTACCCCATCGGGACGCTCATAGAAGAGCGGCGCGGTGTTGATTTCACCGCGCCGCTAATTCAACTCAAGGTGTCGTAAGATCTTAGGCCTTGGCGACCTCGTGGCTCGCCATTGTCTCCAGCGCTTTCACCATCGCGGAATGGTCCCAGGCTTTGCCGCCTTGGGCCACACAGGAATTGAAGAGCTGCTGGGCCATCGACGTGTTCGGCAACGACAAGCCGAGCGCTCGCGCGCCGTCGAGTGCAAGGTTGAGGTCCTTCTGGTGCAGTTCGATGCGAAAGCCTGGATTGAATGTGCGTTTGATCATTCGCTCGCCATGCAATTCGAGGATGCGCGAGGTGGCAAGTCCGCCCATCAGCGCCTGCCGCACCAATGTCGGATCAGCGCCTGCCTTCGATGCGAACAGCAGGCCTTCGGCGACAGCCTCGATGGTGAGCGCGACGATGATCTGATTGGCGACCTTGGTGGTCTGGCCGTCGCCGTTGCCGCCGATGAGGGTGACGTTCTTGCCCATCTTGTCGAACAATGGCTTGACGGTATCGAATGCACTTTGCGGTCCGCCTACCATGATGGTCAGCGACGCGGCTTTTGCGCCGACCTCGCCGCCGGAGACCGGTGCGTCCAGATAGTCAGCGCCCTTTGCATTGACCTTCTTTGCAAACTCCTTCGTCGCGATCGGCGAGATCGAGCTCATGTCGACAACAATCTTGCCTTTCGAAAGACCTTCCGCTACGCCACCCGCGTTAAAGAGAACGGACTCAACGTCCGGCGTGTCCGGCACCATGATGACCACGACGCTGGCTTTCTCCGCGATCTCCTTGCCGGACTTGCAGGCGATAGCGCCAGCGGCAACGAGGTCTTTCGACGCCGCAGATTTTTCCAGCACAAACAAGCGATGCCCGGCGGCCTGGAGGTGGCCCGCCATCGGCCGTCCCATGATGCCGAGGCCGATGAAACCGATATCGGTCATTTTGATCTCCCCAATCTGATCTTCCAAGTCTTCTTGATTACGCATCGACCGTATGCGGTTCGTACCACCCAAGACCTCCCATGGTGGTGGTCTTCGGCTTGTATTCGCAGCCGATCCAGCCACGATATCCGATCTCGTCGAGATAGCGAAAGAGGAAGGGATAGTTGATTTCACCGGTACCCGGTTCGTTCCGGCCGGGATTATCGGCGAGTTGGATATGCGCGATGCGGTCCAAATGCTTCTTCATAGTCGGTGCGAGATCCCCCTCCATGATTTGCATATGATAGATGTCATACTGGACGAACAGGTTCTCCGAGCCGACCTCTGAAATGATCTGGATTGCCTGCTCCGTTCCGTTGAGGAAGAACCCCGGAATATCGCGTGTGTTGATCGGCTCGATCAGCAGCTTGATTTGCTGCTTTGCAAGCGCCGAGGTGGCGTAACGCAGATTCTCCACGAACGTGGCGTGAAGCTCCGCCGGATCGGCGTCCACCGGCGCTATCCCTGCGAGGCAGTTCACCTGCCGGCAACCCAGCGCCTTGGCGTATTCAATCGCGCGTTTGACGCCGTCGCGGAATTCCGCGACGCGATCGGGAAGGATAGCGATGCCGCGTTCGCCGGCACCCCAGTTTCCGGCAGGCAGGTTGTGCAGCACCTGTGTTAGTCCATGTTGCTGCAACTGTTCGCCCAGCACGGCTTTCTCGAAGTCGTAGGGAAACAGGTATTCCACGCCGGTGAATCCTGCTGCCTTGGCCGCTGCGAAACGGTCAAGAAACGGCAGTTCGTTGAAGAGCATCGTGAGATTGGCTGCGAATTTTGGCACGGAGAATGTCCTTTTCTTGTTTGTCTTGTGGTGGCTGCCGTCAAACGGGCAGCAGCTTGCCGCGAGAAGTCTTCTCCGGATTCGTCGGTGTGTCGTCGAGCGGCAGATCGAGCACGTCTTCGAATTCGACGATATTGTCGATCTCGGTCCCCATTGCGATGTTGGTGACCCGTTCGAGAATGAATTCGACCACCACCGGGACGCGATATTCCGCCATCATCTCACGCGCAGTCGCAAACGCGGCCTGTGCATCTTCCGGGTGCGTGACGCGGATCGCCTTGCAGCCGAGACCCTCGGCGACAGCGACGTGATCGACGCCGTAGACACCGAGTTCCGGCGCGTTGATATTTTCGAACGACAATTGCACGTGATAATCCATCTCGAAGCCACGCTGTGCCTGCCGGATGAGGCCCAGATAGGAATTGTTCACGACGACGTGGATGTAGGGCAGCTTGAACTGCGCGCCGACGGCCAGTTCTTCGATCAGGAACTGGAAATCATAATCGCCTGAAAGTGCGACGATCTCGCGCGTCGGATCGGCGGCGCGGACGCCAAGCGCGGCCGGCAGGGTCCAGCCAAGTGGGCCGGCCTGACCGGCATTGATCCAGTTGCGCGGCTTGTAGACGCCCAGGAATTGCGCGCCGGCAATCTGTGACAAACCGATCACGCTGACGTAACAGGTGTCGCGGCCGAAGGCTTTGCTCATCTCCTCGTAAACGCGCTGCGGCTTGATCGGGACATTGTCGAAGTGACTCTTGCGCAGCATGGTGCGCTTGCGATCCTGAACTGCAGCGGGCCACGCCTGACGCTCCTTCAGCTTGCCAGCTTTGCGCCATTCCTTCGCGACTGCGACAAACAGTTCAAGTGCTGCTTTGGCATCGGAGACGATGCCGAAATCCGGATTGAATACGCGGCCAATCTGGGTTGGCTCGATGTCGACATGCACGAAGGTGCGGCCCTTGGTGTAGGTTTCGACCGATCCGGTGTGGCGATTGGCCCAGCGATTGCCGATGCCGAGTACGAAATCCGACTCCAGCATGGTTGCATTGCCGTAGCGGTGGCTGGTCTGAAGGCCGACCATTCCAGCCATCAGGACATGATCGTCCGGGATTGCGCCCCAGCCCATCAGCGTCGGCACCACGGGAACATTGACGATCTCGGCGAACGCCACGAGAAGGTCGGACGCATCGGCATTGATGACACCACCGCCCGCCACGATCAGCGGGCGCTCGGCAGCATTGAGCATATCGAGTGCCTTCTCGACCTGCCTGCGCGTCGCGGCGGGCTTATAGACCGGCAAAGGCTCGTAGGTCTCGTCGTCGAATTCGATTTCGGCGAGCTGCACATCGAGCGGCAGGTCGATCAGCACCGGACCGGGGCGGCCGGAGCGCATGATGTGGAACGCCTGACTGAAGACACGCGGCACCAGCGCTGGCTCGCGCACGGTGACGGCCCACTTGGTGACGGGCTTTGCGATCGACTCGATGTCAACTGCCTGAAAGTCTTCCTTATACATGCGTGCCCGTGGCGCCTGTCCGGTGATGCACAAGATCGGGATTGAATCGGCGATCGCCGAATAGAGCCCGGTGATCATGTCGGTTCCGGCGGGGCCGGATGTGCCGATGCAGACGCCGATATTGCCTGCCTTGGCGCGGGTGTAGCCCTCGGCCATGTGAGATGCGCCTTCGACGTGGCGCGCGAGGATGTGATTGATCGATCCGCGCTTCTTGAGTGCCGAGTACAGTGGATTGATCGCGGCGCCCGGAACGCCGAACGCACAGACGACACCTTCCTTCTCAAGGATACGCACTGCCGCATCGATTGCCCGCATCTTTGCCATGTCACACCTCGACTGGTTAAGTTCGGATGCAATCATCACGATGATGGCAGATCGTCTCAATGGTCTTGAATTTGTTTCCCGCGATGCGACGCACGCGTGAAATTCTCTCGCGCGATCAAATGACTAGGGAGAAGTAAAAGTGAAAATTTGTACACACAAAAATGCGGCGGTTGCGCTCAGTTCTTGGCTTGAACAACGGGCATGACGCCGCCGAGTGCAACAGTCAGTTCGGCGGCGACATCGCGTACGATATTGCCGATAATCGGTATGCGCTCGTCCGTGACGCGCGATGTCATTCCCGATACCGAAATTGCTGCAAGTGGCTCGCTGCAATCGTTGTAAACCACCGCAGCAATGCACCGAAGTCCCATGCGGGCTTCCTCGTCATCGACCGCGTAGCCACGCTGCCGGGCGATCTGCAGCGCCTTAAACAGCTCGCCGGGCCGTACGATCGATTTCTCCGTCAAACGTGGCATGCCTTGACGGTGGATGATGGCATTCACGTCCTCGTCGGAATAGGTCGCCAGCACCGCCTTGCCGACGCCGGAGGCCACCATGGCCACGCGGCCGCCCACCTTGGTGAGCGAGCGCATGATCTCGCGGCTTTCCATACGGGTCAGAACGATGATGGTTTCGTCGTCGACGACGGCTAGATTGGCTGTTTCCCGCGTCTGATCGCGCAGCTTGCGCAGATACGGCATGGCGTGCGCGACGAAGTTCCGCCGTCGTGCGAACGTCGATCCGACGGCGAAGCTCCGCGCGCCGATATGCCACTTCGCCTCGCTGCGGTCGAATTGCACGAAGCGTCGCTTCTCAAGCGTCGTCAGCAGACGATGGACGGTCGAGGTAGACAGGCCGGTGCGCACCGCCAGGTCGGTGAGCCGGTAGCCTTCATCGTCTTCGGCAAGGGTTTCGATCAGCGTTAGAGCGCGGTTGACGGACTGCACGCCGCCATCTTTGCCTTCGGCTTCCGTCTCAACGCCGCTGCGCGGCTCGGCGAGCTTTCGCCTGATCACACTTTTCTTCATTGCTACCTACGGTCGTCGATAGAAGTGAAGGTCGTGCTGAGAAGAGAAAGGGTGCCGCCCTATTGAGGCGGCACCCAATTGTCAGAACTTACAGCAGGCCCGCGCCGCGTGCCCACTTGTACTTCGCGCCGAGAACTTCGACGGGGAGTTCAGTGGAGTATGCGTAAGCCGGGATGCCGTTCTGGTAGAGATACTCAGCGGCTTCCTCGACTTCGATGTCGCCGGCGAGGGAGGCTACCATCGGCTTGCTGATGCCTTTCGCTTCCATCTCCTTCTTCACCTCGACCATGTTGCGGGCGAACACCATCGGCGGCGTGACGATGGTGTGCCAGTAGCCGAGAATCAGCGAGTGAATGCGCTCATCCGACAAACCGAGTTTTACTGTGTTGACGTAAGTGATCGGCGGTTCGCCGCCGGTGATGTCCACCGGGTTGCCGGCTGCGCCGAACGGCGGGATGAACTTGCGGAACGCCGTGTCGAGATCGTCCGGCATCTTCATCAGCGACAGGCCGTTATCGACCACCGAGTCGGACAGCAGCACGCCGGAGCCACCGGCGCCGGTGATGATGAGGACGTTTTCGCCCTTCGGAGTCGGCAACGCGGGAATGCCGCGCGCAAATTCGAGGAGCTGACGCAGCGAGCGCGCGCGGATCACGCCCGATTGCTTCAAGACATCCTCATAGATCTTGTCGTTGCCGGCGAGTGCGCCGGTATGCGACGCTGCCGCCTTGGCGCCCGCCGAGGTGCGGCCTGCTTTCAGGACGACGACCGGCTTCTTCTTGGAGACGCGCTTGGCGGCTTCCGCGAAAGCGCGGCCATCTTTCAGGTCTTCGCAGTGCATCGCGATGATGTTGGTGTTCTTGTCCTGCTCGAAGAAGGCGAGCAGATCGTCTTCATCGATGTCGGATTTGTTGCCGAGACCGACGATCGCGGACACGCCCATCTTGGCGGATCGCGAGAAGCCGATGATAGCCATGCCGATGCCGCCCGATTGCGACGACAACGCTGTCGAACCCTTCACGTCATAAGCCGTGCAGAACGTCGCGCAGAGGTTGGCCGGGGTGTAGTAGAAGCCGTAAATGTTCGGCCCCATCAGGCGCACGTTGTATTTGTTTCCGATCGCGACGATTTCTTCCTGCAAGGCAGGCTCGTGCGCTTCGGCAAAACCGGACGGGATCAGGATTGCGCCGGGAATTTTCTTCTCGCCGCACTCGATCAGCGCGCCGGCCACGAACTTGGCAGGAATCGCGAACACGGCGGTGTCGATAACGCCGGGCACATCCTTGACGCTCTTGTAGGCCTTGCGGCCCATGATCTCATCAGCCTTGGGATGGATCGGATAGATATCGCCCTTGTAGCCGCCGTTGATGAGGTTCTTCATCACCGAGTTGCCGATCTTGCCGTCTTCGGCCGAGGCACCGATCACAGCAACGGATTTCGGCATCATGATACGGTTCATCGCAGTCACGATTTCTTCGTTCGAGCGCGGAGCAGGGCGCGGCTTGTAGTCGAAGTCGACGACGATGCGCACGTCGGCGGCAATGGCGTCCTTCTTGGTCGCGAATACCGGATTGAGGTCGAGCTCGATGATTTCCGGGAAATCGCTGACGAGTTGGGAAACGTTGACGATGATTTCGGCGAGCGCTTCACGGTTCACCGGATCGCCGCCGCGGACACCTTGCAGCATTTCGTGGGCCTGGATGCCGTCGAGCATGGACAGCGCATCGGCATTGGTTGCGGGCGCAAGGCGGAAGGTGACGTCCTTCAGCACCTCGACCAGCACGCCGCCGAGGCCGAACGCCACGAGCTTGCCGAACGAGCCGTCTGTAATCGAGCCGACGATGACTTCCGTGCCGCCCAGCAGCATCTGCTGAACCTGGATGCCTTCGATCTTGGCGTCAGCCTTGTACTTCTTGGCGTTCGCGAGAATGGTCTCATAGGCCTTTTCAGCGTCCGCAGCGGTCTTCACACCGACGATCACGCCGCCGGCCTCGGTCTTGTGGAGGATGTCGGGGGAGACGATTTTCATGACCACGGGAAAGCCCATGCCGGTCGCGATCTTGGCGGCATCCGCGGCGGACTTGGCGACGCCTTCCTTCGGAACCGGAATTCCGTAAGCATCACAGACTAGTTTGCCTTCCGGTGCGGTCAGGCTGGTGCGTTTATCTGCTTTGACGGCGTCGAGAATTTTCCGAACGTCGGCCTTTGCCTGTTGTCCGACGTCGATCTTTCGCGCTGCGTCCTGCGAATGAGCCATTACTTCCTCCTGTCACGTCCATTTTTTGGGAAACCGGATTGCGCACGGGTTGTCGGACGGCGTTTCCCGAACGCTTGAGCACCACGGTTGGGCATTGAACTGCACATCTTTCAGAACGTGCAGAGAAAAGCCTATAAGTGGCATTTGGCATGCCAAGAACCATGTTTGTCAAGCCTGTTCGCGGGGCTTTGACGATGTGTGACCGCAGCTTGACACTTTGGCATCTGGTATGCCAAGAACACAACGAAATGCTCCCGTGGTATACAGCCCTCAACCGGAGAGGGAGATGATTCATGGTTACTCAGAAAATTTCAAAGGTGCCGCTGACCGAAAAGGATATCGCGATCGTCCGCATCGCGCCCGAAGCCAGTTTCAAAAACAAGGCTTACGACGCGCTGAAGGAAGCCATCCTCAAGATGGACATCTATGCGAGTCCGGAGCCCGTCATGCTCGACGAGCGCGCGCTGTCGGAACATCTCGGTGTCAGCCGCACGCCAATCCGCGAAGCAATCGCGATGCTGGAGCAGGATGGTTTCGTCAAAACGGTTCCACGCCGCGGCATCGTCGTTGTGCGCAAGACCAAGGCCGAAATCGTCGACATGATCCGGGCGTGGGCTGCGCTCGAGAGCATGGCTGCGCGGCTCATTACTACGACAGCGCGCAAGAAGGACATCTCCGCGCTGCGTAACTTCTTCAAAGATTTCAACAAGGATCGTCTGCCGCAGGATCACATCGCCGAGTATTCGAAGGCGAACATCGCATTCCATCAGGCGCTGATCTCGCTAAGCGAATCCCCGGTTCTGGTCGATATGACCAACGATATCCTGCTGCACGTGCGTGGCTACCGCCAATTGACGATTGGCCGGACCGACCGCACCGCGGTGTCTCTGCCTGAACATCTCGCGATCATCGAGGCGCTCGAAGAGCGCGATACAGAACTGGCCGAGAAGCGCGCGCGCGATCACACGCTTGGGCTTGCGACTTATGTCGAAACCCACGGACAGGAAATATTCACGTAGACCAACGATCAAAAAAAGAGACTAGGGAGTCCACCGATGCTTACGACGGCGAAGACGACGGCTGCAAGTGACACAGAGCAGGACCTGACGGATGGCTTTCATCTGATCATCGACGCGCTGAAACTTAACGGCCTCAATACGATCTACGGCGTCCCGGGCATTCCGATCACCGACTTCGGCCGCATGGCGCAGGCCGAAGGCATTCGCGTTCTGTCGTTTCGCCACGAACAAAATGCTGGCTATGCCGCTTCGATCGCGGGCTTCCTGACGAAGAAGCCCGGTGTCTGTCTCACTGTTTCAGCGCCCGGCTTTCTCAACGGTCTGACCGCGCTCGCTCATGCCACGACCAATTGCTTCCCGATGATCCTCATTTCGGGCTCATCGGAGCGCGAGATCGTCGACCTGCAGCAGGGCGACTACGAAGAGATGGACCAGCTCGCGATCGCGAAGCCGCTGTGCAAGGCGGCGTTCCGCGTGCTGCATGCGCAGGACATCGGTATTGGTGTTGCGCGCGCGATCCGCGCTGCGGTCTCCGGTCGTCCAGGCGGTGTCTATCTCGATCTTCCGGCCAAGCTGTTTGGGCAGGTGATGGACGCGGAAGCCGGCAAGAAGTCGCTGGTGAAGGTCATCGACGCGGCCCCGGCACAGATTCCGGCTCCTGATTCCGTCAAGCGTGCGCTCGACGTGCTCAAGTCGGCGAAGAAGCCACTCATTATCCTTGGCAAGGGCGCATCCTACGCCCAGGCCGACGACGCGATCCGCGCTCTGATTGAGACGAGCGGC
Source organism: Afipia massiliensis (assembly GCF_014203115.1). GTDB lineage: Bacteria > Pseudomonadota > Alphaproteobacteria > Rhizobiales > Xanthobacteraceae > Afipia > Afipia massiliensis. Next base: position 60,602 of record NZ_JACHIJ010000008.1, read on the forward strand.
ATTCCGTTCCTGCCGATGAGCATGGCCAAGGGCCTGCTGCCGGATACACATCCGCAGTGCGCCGGTGCGGCGCGCTCGACGGTGTTGAAGGATTCCGATGTTGTCATGCTGATCGGCGCGCGGCTGAACTGGCTGCTGTCGCACGGCAAGGGCAAGTCATGGGGTGACGCTCCGAAGAAGTTCATCCAGATCGACATCGAGCCGAAGGAAATGGACTCGAACGTCGAGATCGTGGCGCCGGTGGTCGGCGACATCGGCTCCTGCGTCACGGCCCTTCTGCAGGGCATGGGCGGCAACTGGCCTGCGCCGCCTGCGGATTGGACCAAATCCGTTCAGAGCAAGCGTGACGACAACGTCGCCAAAATGGCGCCACGCCTGATGAACAACAACTCGCCGATGGATTACCACGGCGCACTCGGTGTTCTGCGCACCATCATCAAGGAGCGTCCGGATGCGATCCTTGTCAATGAAGGCGCCAATACGCTCGATCTCGCGCGCGGCATCATCGACATGTATCAGCCGCGCAAGCGTATCGATGTCGGCACCTGGGGCATCATGGGTATCGGCATGGGCTATTCGATCGCCGCGGCCATCGAGACCGGCAAGCCGGTGCTCGCGATCGAGGGTGACAGCGCATTTGGCTTCTCCGGCATGGAAGTGGAGACGATCTGCCGCTACAAGCTGCCGGTCTGCGTGGTAATCTTTAACAATGACGGCATTTATCGCGGTACCGACGTCAACCCCTCGGGCGGCTCAGACGTGGCGCCGACCGTATTCGTGAAGGGCGCTCGTTACGACAAGATGATGGAGGCTTTCGGCGGAGTCGGCGTCAATGCGACGACCCCCGATGAGTTGAAGCGCGCAGTCAACGCGGCGATGGATTCAGGTAAGCCGACGCTTATCAATGCGGTGATCGACCCCGCTGCCGGCAGCGAAAGCGGCCGCATCGGTAATCTCAATCCGCAAAGCGTTCTGAAGAAGAAATAAAGCCACACCGTTGGGTGCATGTTGCGCCCAATCAATTTCAGTCCTCAAGCTCGGCGTCAGAAGGCGTCGGTTGATATGGAGTAGAAGATAATGACACAGGCGCTGAAGGGCGTTCGCATTCTTGATTTCACCCACGTTCAGTCGGGACCGACATGTACGCAGTTGCTGGCATGGTTCGGCGCCGATGTGATCAAGGTGGAGCGTCCCGGCGTCGGTGACATCACCCGCGGCCAGCTTATGGATGTCCCGAACGCGGACAGCCTTTATTTCACGATGCTCAACCACAACAAGCGCTCGATCACGCTCGACACCAAGAACCCGAAGGGCAAGGAAGTCCTCACCGAGCTGATGAAGAAGTGCGACGTGCTGGTGGAGAATTTCGGCCCTGGCGTGCTGGATCGCATGGGCTTTCCCTGGGAGACCATCCAGAAGATCAATCCGAAATTGATCGTGGCGTCGATCAAGGGTTTCGGCCCTGGTCCTTACGAAGACTGCAAGGTGTATGAGAACGTCGCTCAGTGCACCGGCGGCGCTGCATCGACAACCGGTTTCCGCGACGGGCTGCCACTGGTCACTGGTGCGCAGATCGGCGACAGCGGTACCGGTTTGCATCTGGCGCTCGGCATCGTGACCGCGCTTTATCAGCGCACGGTCACTGGCAAGGGACAGAAGGTCACCGCGGCGATGCAGGACGGCGTGCTCAATCTGGCGCGCGTCAAGATGCGCGACCAGCAGCGTCTCGCACATGGCCCGCTCAAGGAATACAGCCAGTTCGGCGAAGGCATTCCGTTCGGTGACGCTGTGCCGCGCGCCGGCAACGATTCCGGCGGTGGCCAGCCGGGCCGCATCCTGAAGTGCAAGGGCTGGGAGACGGATCCGAACGCTTACCTCTATTTCATCACGCAGGCTCCTGTCTGGGAGAAGATCTGCGATGTGATCGGCGAGCCGGGCTGGAAGACGCATCCAGATTACGCCAAGCCGGCAGTGCGTTTGCCGCGCCTGAACGAGATTTTCGCGCGCATCGAACAGTGGACCATGACCAAGACCAAGTTCGAGGCGATGGAAATCCTCAACAAGGACGACATTCCATGCGGCCCGATCCTGTCGATGAAGGAAATCTCCGAGGACAAATCTCTCTACGCCACCGGGACGCTTGTTGAGGTCGATCATCCGACACGCGGCAAATACATTTCTGTCGGTAACCCGATCAAGCTGTCGGACAGCCCAACCGTAGTGACGCGTTCGCCGTTGCTGGGTGAGCACACTGACGAGATCCTGAAGCAGGTGCTGGGCTTCAACGACAATCAGGTTGCCGAAACGCATAATTCGGGTGCGCTTGCTCCGCCCCGAAAGGTTGAAGCCGCAGAATAACGACGAGCGGTCGTATCATTCATTCATGTTGAGGCCGGCGGTTTCCGCCGGCTTTTTTCTTGCGTCGAAATTGGTGGAGCTCGTGATGGCACGCACCCTCATATGCGACATTTTGTCGCAATTCAGATGTCTGTTGCGGCGCAATATTCACCAATGCTGCTATGCAAAGCGCTTCGTGGGTTCTGGTATCTGGTATACCTGAGATGCAGACCACATTGCGCCGCGCAGTGACCAGCGCTGAACAAATCGATTTTTAGAAGACCTTCGCAACGCAAAGGAACAATCCTACGGACGTTCGTTCTATTGCTGGGTGATTTCGTCAATGGCTTGCTTTTCCTGACATTTTCCTACTGGGACACGCCCCCACTTAAGCCTGCGGCAACGGCCTGCCGTGGCCCAGTCTTTGAATCCCAAAGTCCTATCTGCGCATGGCTGGTTAGCCGAAAAACATCAAATGCTTGCCGGAAACGTCTCGATTGTTGGGGCCGTATTCTGGTTCCAGGTGCTGGCAATGTCGCACTGCCCAAAGGCGTGGCGTCAGATTTAACTTGTACTCTGGTATATCGCATACAAGGATGTGCTCAGGCAGCGTTTGTCGAAAACGAAACAGAACAACGCGCCTTGGGAGGGGAAACTGGCCAATATCGTTCTGACGATTGCAGCCGATGCTGAGCACAGGGCCGACGGATGTCGCCCTAGCTATCAGCACGAACTTCCTCACAATGATTGCGATGACCGCTGCGGGCTGCGTGCCGCGCAAGCGAGCATTTTGCGTCATGTGTATCGCAACTCTGTTTGGTGAGGTGCATGCACGCGACGCGATAACGACAAGAGAAACCGGAGCTGCGCAGTGCGGACTTCGGAACCAAGCCGCCGTTGAGCGGCATGAAACAATGTTTGGGGAGAAGTGCGATGATGCGATTGTCGATCCATACAATACTCGGAATCTCGTTGGCGGCAGTATTGGCTTCCGGGCCTGCTGCGGCGGCCTGGGAGCCGACCCGTCCCGTTGAAATCGTCGTGCCCGCGGGCACCGGCGGCGGCGCCGACCAGATGGCGCGGACCATCCAGGGTATCGTTACCAAGCACCAGCTGATGAAACAGCCGCTGGTGGTTGTGAACAAGGCGGGCGGTGCAGGTGGCGAAGGCTTCCTCGACGTCAAAGGCTCGGCGGGTAATCCGCACAAGCTGGTGATCACTCTGTCCAATCTTTTCACCACGCCGCTGGGGACGGGCATTCCGTTCAGTCACAAGGATCTGACGCCGGTCGCCATGATGGCGCTCGACGAATTCATTCTCTGGGTCAACGCGGAAAGTCCCCACAAGACGGTGAAGGACTACATCGCAGCGGTGAAGGCAAAGCCCGGCGAGTTCAAGATGGGCGGCACCGGATCGAAGCAGGAAGACCAGATCATTACGGTCGCCATCGAAAAGGCTTCCGGCACCAAGTTCACCTACATCCCCTATCGCGGCGGCGGTGAAGTCGCGGTCCAACTCGTCGGCAAACACGTCGATTCCACGGTGAACAATCCGATCGAGGCCGTGGCTCAGTGGCGGGGCGGCGCCGTACGTCCGCTCTGCGTGTTCGATGCGAAGCCGCTGCCATACAAGGACGTCATGGCTGATGGTAAATCGTGGAGCGACATTCCGACGTGCAAGTCACAGGGGCTCGACGTCGAATATCTGATGCTGCGCGGATTCTTCACGTCGCCCAAGGCGACCAAGGATCAGGTCGAATTCTACGTCAACCTGCTCAAGAAGGTTCGTGAAACTCCGGAATGGCAGACCCTGATGAAGGATGGCGCCTTCAATCAGACTCTCATGGTCGGTTCCGAATACAGCGCCTGGGTCGAGAACGAAGAGAAGCGGCACCAGGCACTCATGAAGGACGCCGGCTTCCTGGCGGCGCCGCAATAACATCAAGGGTCAATACTGCCGGCGGATTATCTCCGCCGGCAGGGCTTCAGCGCGGGAAAAAAACATGAGCGAGCATTCTTCTGGAGTAGGTCAGCGTGGTCCGTCGCATCGATGGACGGAATTCGGGGTGGCAGTATTCTGTATCCTGTTCGGCGCGATCACGATCATCGGCAGCGTCAAGGCGGGATCGGGGTGGGGTCCTGAAGGTCCGAAAGCCGGATTCTTTCCCTTCTACATCGGCGTCATCATTGTGCTGGCGAGCGTCGTGAACTGCATCGAGATTTTGATGCAGTCCGATGACGGTCAGCTTTTCGCGGATTGGGGGCAGCTTCGCCAGGTGATGTGCGTCGTTGTTCCGACCACGATTTACACTCTGAGCATTCCGTATCTCGGCATCTATGTTGCGTCGGTCATCCTGATTGCGCTGTTCATGAAATGGCTCGGTAAATACCCGTGGACCAAGGCGGCTGCCGTGGCACTCGGCACACCTTTCGCGATCTACCTGTTCTTCGAAAAATGGTTCCTCATTCCGTTGCCAAAAGGACCGTTGGAAGACTTGCTCGGTCTCTGAAAATTCAAAGCTGCGGTTGAGGACATCGATATGGAAGAAATCGTAAATCTGTTTCACGGCTTCGCGACGGTGCTGCAGCCGTTCAACATCATGGTCATGGTCATCGGGATCTTGCTCGGCGTCATCATCGGCGTGCTGCCCGGTCTCGGCGGTGCGAACGGTGTGGCGATCCTGCTGCCGCTCACATTCAGCATGACGCCGACGTCGGCCATCATCATGCTGTCTTGCATCTACTGGGGGGCACTGTTTGGCGGCGCCATCACGTCGGTGCTGTTCAATATCCCCGGCGAGCCGTGGTCCGTGGCCACGACATTTGATGGCCATCCCATGGCACAGAAGGGCAAGGCCGGCGAGGCGCTCACCGCCGCGTTCACGTCGTCCTTCGTCGGCGCGCTGTTCGCCGTCATCATGATTACGCTGGTTGCACCGTTGGTTGCGAAGTTTGCGCTTCAGTTCGGGCCGGCGGAAAAATTCGCGGTGTTCTTCATAGCGTTCTGCAGTTTCATCGGCATGGGCAAGGAGCCGCCATTCAAAACAATTGTCGCGATGATGATCGGCTTTGCGCTGGCGTCTGTCGGCCTCGACAGCGTCACGGGACAGTTGCGCATGACCTTCGGATTCACCCACCTGCTGAGTGGATTCGACTTCCTGATCGCGGTGATCGGATTGTTCGGAATCGGCGAGATCCTTCTCACCATGGAGGAGGGGCTGAACTTCCGAGGTAAGGCCGCCAAGATCAATGCAAGAGTGGTGTGGGAAACCTGGAAGGAGCTTCCGCGCTACTGGGCGACGTCGCTGCGCTCGTGTTTCATCGGCGTGTGGATGGGAATTTCGCCGGCCGGCGCAACGCCTGCATCTTTCATGAGCTATGGCATCGCCAAGCGCATGTCGAAGAACGGCAAGAACTTCGGCAAGGGTGAGATTGAAGGCGTGGTTGCGCCCGAAACAGCTGCGCATGCGGCCGGTACCGCGGCGTTGTTGCCCATGCTGTCGCTCGGCGTTCCGGGTTCGCCGACCGCTGCGGTGCTACTCGGTGGCTTGCTGATCTGGGGACTGCAGCCAGGACCGCTGCTGTTCGTCGAACAGAAGGAATTCGTCTGGGGTCTGATTGCCAGCATGTATCTCGGAAACTTCGTCGGCCTGATTATCGTGCTGACCTGCGTGCCGCTGTTCGCAGCAATCCTGCGCATTCCGTTCAGCATCATCGCGCCGGTGATCCTGGTGCTGTGTGCCATCGGCGCTTACACCGTGCACAACAACACCTTCGACGTCGTGATGATGATGGTGTTCGGTGTGGTCGGATACGTGATGAAGAAGTGCAACTATCCGATGGCGCCGCTGGTGCTTGCGATCGTGCTCGGTGACAAGGCGGAAGAGGCGTTCCGGCAATCGCTGCTGGGATCGCAGGGAAGCCTTGGCGTGTTCTTCTCCAACGGTCTGGTCGGAACGATCATGATGCTGGGATTGATTGCGCTGTTCTGGCCTTTGATCTCGAACGGCTGGACCTGGTTGCAGTCACGCACACCGAAGGCGGCGATGTGAGAGAAAAAGTGAAGTCTGCTTGTTGCAGGCTTGACTGAGACTCGCTGAGCAAGAAACAGCCCAACCGAAGCGCGCTCATCCCTTGGATGGGCGCGCTTTTTCTTTTCTCGCTTGGGCCTGCGAAACCGGTTGACTCGCGCCGGGAGCACGGGCAATTTCTGGTATACATAATACAAGATGGCGGGCGAGTGCACTTAAGCCCTGAAACAGGGCGTTTCTCGATCCGGACCACGATTGGAGGAAGCCATGAATATTCACGAGTATCAGGGCAAAGCCGTCCTGAAAAATTTTGGAGTGACGGTGTCGGCAGGTGCGCCGGCTTTCACTGTCGACGAAGCGGTCGCCGCGGCAAATGCGTTGCCGGGTCCGGTCTACGTTGTGAAATCGCAGATCCATGCCGGCGGTCGCGGCAAGGGCAAGTTCAAGGGATTGCCGGCCGACGCGAAGGGCGGCGTGCGGTTGGCGAAGTCAGTCGATGAAGTCGCAAGCTTCGCCAGGGAAATGCTCGGACGCACGCTCGTTACCGAACAGACCGGGCCGGCAGGCAAGCAGGTCAACCGGCTGTACATCGAAGACGGCTCCGAGATCGAAAAGGAATTCTATCTCTCGATGCTGGTCGATCGCGAAACATCGCGCGTCGCCTTCGTGGTTTCGACCGAAGGCGGCATGGACATCGAGAAGGTCGCACACGACACGCCGGAGAAGATCGTGACGTTCTCCGTCGATCCCGCCACCGGCGTGATGGCGCATCACGGCCGCAAGGTCGCGCAGGTGCTCGGGTTGACCGGCGATCTCGCCAAGCAGGCTGAGAAACTGACGGCGCAGCTTTACAGCGCCTTCCTCTCCACCGACATGGCGATGCTGGAAATCAATCCGCTGGTGGTAACGAAGCAGGGCGAGCTCCGCTGTCTCGACGCCAAGATCAATTTCGATTCCAACGCGCTGTATCGTCACCACGAGTTGGTGAAGCTGCGCGACCTGACCGAAGAAGATGAAAAGGAAATCGAGGCGTCGAAATACGACCTCAACTACATCGCGCTCGAAGGCACCATCGGCTGCATGGTCAACGGCGCGGGACTGGCGATGGCGACCATGGATATCATCAAGCTCTATGGCGCGACGCCGGCCAATTTCCTCGATGTCGGCGGCGGTGCGACCAAGGAAAAGGTTGCAGCCGCTTTCAAGATCATCACCTCCGATCCCAACGTGAAAGGAATCCTGGTCAACATCTTCGGCGGCATCATGCGCTGCGATGTCGTCGCGGAAGGCGTCGTCGCCGCGGTTCGCGAAGTCGGCTTGAGTGTGCCGCTGGTGGTTCGCCTCGAAGGGACCAATGTCGAACTCGGCAAGAAGGTCATCGCCGAGTCCGGATTGAATGTCGTCGCCGCCGACGATCTCGACGATGCCGCGCAGAAAATCGTTCGCGCCACACGCAAGGAAGCCGCGTAATGTCCATTCTCATCGACAGCACCACGAAGGTGATTTGCCAGGGTTTTACCGGAAAAAACGGCACTTTTCATTCCGAGCAGGCGGCGCTTTACGGCACGCAGATGGTTGGCGGCACCTCGCCCGGCAAGGGCGGCTCCTCGCATCTCGGCCTGCCGGTGTTCGACACGGTAGCGGAAGCGCGCGAGAAGACCGGCGCCGATGCCAGCGTGATCTATGTCCCGCCGCCGGGTGCCGCGGATGCGATCTGCGAAGCGATCGACGCCGAAGTGCCGCTGATCGTCTGCATCACGGAGGGAATTCCGGTGGCGGACATGGTGCGCGTCAAGCGCGCGCTTGAAGGCTCAAGCTCGCGGCTGATCGGTCCCAATTGTCCCGGCGTGATGACGGCGGGCGAATGCAAAATCGGGATCATGCCCGGCAATATTTTCAAGAAGGGCAACGTGGGAATCGTGTCGCGCTCGGGCACGCTGACCTATGAGGCGGTGTACCAGACGTCCGCCGAAGGTCTCGGCCAGACCACGGCGGTCGGCATCGGCGGCGATCCGGTGAAGGGCACTGACTTCATCGCGATGCTCGAGCTGTTTCTCGCCGATCCCGACACCAAGTCGATCGTGATGATCGGCGAGATCGGTGGTTCGTCGGAAGAGGACGCGGCGCAGTTCATCAAGGACGAAGCAAAGCGCGGACGCAAGAAGCCGATGGTTGGTTTCATCGCCGGCCGCACCGCGCCTCCCGGCCGTCGCATGGGCCACGCCGGTGCGATCATCTCGGGCGGGAAGGGCGATGCCGAATCCAAGATCGCGGCGATGGAAGCCGCCGGCATTCGCGTCTCGCCGTCACCTGCGCGTCTCGGCAAAACGCTGGTCGATGTGCTGAAGGGCTGATCAAAGTTTCTGCGCGAAGATTCTGCGTTGAGATTTTCTTCAACGGCGATGCTTCGATAACCACGTTGTCATGCCCGGGCTTGTCCCGGGCATCCTGCGTTTGAGTCCATGTTATTTCTACAGCGTCGTCCCGGCGAAGGCCGGGACCCATACTCCCAGATGCCTGATGCTGCGCGCGATGAGGCAATTTTTTATTGATAGTGGAGTGGTTATGGGCCCGGCCTTCGCCGGGACGACGACTGACATTCGCAATTGATCTGAACCCAAACCCAATGCGCTTTCAACGCCTTGCACGGCATTCGCCGGGTACGTCGCTGCAAATGGCCAAACGGTGACGAACTCCAGCGCAAAAGGCCGGATGGTGACGGCATCGCGGCGGCTGCACGTAGTCTGCACGGACATCCCGTTGTCGTTCCGAGGCTCAGGCATACCACCACGAAATAGGAATCTGTTCCGATTGACTCGTGGCATAATGTATACCAGTATCGGGGCGTCAACGAGGATATCCATCCTCGGACACGAGCGCCCGCTGGGGAGAGACATCCCCGCCCACGGACCAGGGAGGTTGTGATGAGAGTCGGAGACATCCTGAACAGGAAGAGCACCCGTATCGCCACCGTCCGCATGAACGAGACCGTCGCGACCGCCGCGCGGCTGCTTCGCAACGAGAACATCAGCGCGCTCGTCGTGAAGGACGTGTGCCGCACCGAAGGCAATGTCGCTGTCGGCATGTTCTCCGAGCGCGACGTGGTGCGCGCCGTCGCCGAGCACGGGCCGGCCGGAATCAACATGAAGGTGTCCGCGCTCATTTCAGTGCAAAAAATGGTGTCGTGCCATTCCACGGATTCGCTGGAGTACGTGCGCGATCTGATGAACGACAATCACATCCGGCATCTGCCGGTGATCGACGATCACACCCTGATCGGCGTGATCAGCATGCGCGACATCAACGCCACCACCGGCTTCGATGCGATGGCGCGCCCCGGCCCAAGGCCAGCCGAACTCGCGTTTGTCTGAGGGGTATCTCCCTGCAGGGCGCGATCACATGCACTCTCCGGTCGTGTGATCGCACCCTGCTTTTTTCTTCAGAATCCATTCCGCACCTCCATTGCTGCAATCATTTTGGGAAACGCGATGAAGATCTGTATTTACGGTGCGGGTGCGATTGGCGGCTATCTCGGCGTGCAGCTCGCGCAGGCGGGCGCCGATGTCAGCCTGGTGGCGCGCGGCGCGCATCTGGCGGCGATGAAGGCCAACGGCCTGAAACTCCTGATCGGCGACGAAGAGCGCGTGGTGCATCCGCGTTGCACTGACAATCCCGCCGAGCTTGGCGTGCAGGATGTCGTTATCATCTGCCTCAAGGCACACTCGATCACCGGCGTGATCGAGGCGATGCAGCCGCTGCTCGGGCCGAAGACGCGCATCGTCACCGCGGTGAACGGCATTCCCTACTGGTACTTCTACAAGCACGGCAACGCCTGCGAAGGTTCGACACTGGAAAGCATCGATCCCGGCGGCCGCCAGTGGAAGGAGCTTGGGCCGGAGCGCGCCATCGGCTGCGTGGTCTATCCGGCGACCGAGATCGAAGCGCCCGGCGTGATCCGCCATGTCTACGGCGACCGCTTTCCGCTTGGTGAGCCGTCCGGCGAGAAGAGCGCCGATGTCGAGGCGCTGGCGGCGCTGTTCGTGAAGGCGGGCCTGCAGGCGCCGGTGCTGGAGAACATCCGCGACGAAATCTGGCTCAAGCTGTGGGGCAACGTCTGCTTCAATCCGATCAGCGCGCTGACTCACGCCACGCTCGATGTGATCGGCAGCGATCCGGGCACGCGCGCGGTGGCCAGGTCCATGATGGTGGAGGCACAGACCATCGCCGAGAAGTTCGGCATCAGGTTCCGCGTCGATGTCGAGCGCCGGATCGAGGGCGCGCGCAAGGTCGGCGCGCACAAGACATCGATGCTGCAGGACCTCGAGCGCGGCCGGCCGATGGAAATCGATCCGCTTGTCACCGTGGTGCAGGAGATGGGTGCGCTGTCAAAAATCCCGACGCCGTCGATCGACGTCGTGCTGGCGCTGGTGGCGCAGCGCGCCAAGATTGCGGAGCTTTATTGAATTCCTATCCTGTCGCCTCAATCGTCATTGCGAGCGAAGCGAAGCAATCCAGTTTTCTTGCATAAGGACTGGATTGCTTCGTCGCTACGCTCCTCGCAGTGACGGGAAGCAATGTTTTGGAGGTTTCCGTGACGCAGTGGGTTCGCTTTCGCCATCAGGATCAGACAGGCTTCGGCACGCTGTCGGGCCAGAATATCACCGTGCATCACGGCGACATGTTCGATAGTCCCAAGGCGAACGGCAAGACCTTGTCGCTGTCCGATGTTGAACTGCTCGCGCCTACTACGCCGTCGAAGGTCGTCGCGCTGTGGAACAACTTTCACGCGCTGGCGGCGAAGCTCAACGTCGCCGAACCGGCCGAGCCGCTTTATCTGCTGAAAGCGCCGACGACCGTGACGTCGCCGAACGCGGTGGTGCAGAAGCCTGCATGGTATGACGGGAAGGTCGCCTATGAAGGTGAACTTGCCATTGTGATCGGAAAGACCTGTCGCGCGGTGTCGGTGACAGAGGCCGACGATTTCATCCTCGGCTATACCTGCGTCAACGACATCACCGCAGCGGACATTCTCAACAAGGACCCGACGTTTCCGCAGTGGGCGCGCGCCAAAGGCTTCGACGACTTCTGCCCGTTCGGCCCCGCCATCGTCACGGATATCGATCCGGCAAAGCTGACTGTGCGAACCATCCTCAACGGCGCGGAGCGGCAGTCCTACAGAATCTCGGACATGATCTTCTCGGCGCAGGAACTGGTCAGCAAAATCTCGCACGACATGACGTTGCTGCCGGGCGACATCATCGCCTGCGGCACGTCACTGGGCGTCGGCGTGATGAAGGAGCCGGTCAACAAGGTCATCATCGCCATCGACGGCGTCGGCGAACTGACCAACGAGTTCAGGAATTGAGGTTTTGGTCGTCCTGGCGAAGGCCGGGACCATTGACCTTCGCGAAATGTAACGATGGTGCGTCATCCTGAGGAGCGCGCCGCGCTTGCGGCGAGCCTCGAAGGATGCGCAGCCGCGCGTCACCGTCATCCTTCGAGGCTCGCAAGTGCTCGCACCTCAGGATGACGGGATTGTCCGCGAGCGGGTATGGGTCCGGCCTGCGCCAGGACGACGATCGTTATGTTGTCGTCATTGCGAGGAGCACTTGCGACGAAGCAATCCAGTCTTTCTCTTTAAATTTGGATTGCTTCGCTGCGCTCGCAATGACGCCGCGCACGCCTCACCGCGAATTTTCCGGCTCATTCTTGGCTGCCTTGGTGCCGGTGAGTTCGGCGAACGCCGGACCGAGCCCCGTCATGCGCACCAGAACCGCGATGTCGTTCTTTTGCGCGCCGCTGAGCTGTGCGTAAAGTGCGCGCGTCGCGGTTTTCAGCCGCGTAATAGCCTCGCTCTCCGTGTCGAAGCTGTCGTCGTGATTTTTCTTCAGCCGCTTCTGGTAGTCCTCGATCTGCAGCGTGACCTCGCGCATCGCGTTTTCCACCGGCGGCCAGTATTTCTGCTGCGAGGCGGTGAGGTTCAGCCGCTTCTTGATGCCGGCGATCTGGCTGTCGTTGAGGAACAGCCGCGAGGGCTTCTCCGATTTCGCAGCGAGCCTGCGCGGCAGCGTCACCGGCGCCGTCATCCAGGCGCGCGCGGTTTCATACATGTCGTTCGGAACGGTGGATTCGGTGCTTTCTGCCGGAACCGGAGAGGCGATGACACGGTCCTGTTTCGTCATCGTGTTGGAGACCGGATAGCGTGCGTCAAAGTCGTCCGCGGGATCGTCCCTGGTCAGCGATGCGGATGCGCTCTGGAAGAACAACTGGTCGCCGATCAGCCAGCCGCCGACGCCGGCCAGAAGGCCCGCGCCGCACATCAGCACGATGTATGTCGTCCGGATCGCCAAAACGTTTCTCTGTCGCAGATTCCCGCTGTCGCTGAAACCGGTCAAGTCTCGCCCAAATTGTTGAACAATTGTGGCTTTCCGAGGCTCCAAAACCTCTCGGGAGGGCTCACAGGCCTTAGCGCGGAGTTGCCAACATCGGGTAAATCAGCGGCTTTCGCGATGCAAGACATGGCATCGCGGATCGGCTAAAGGGACCACTGCGGCGTTGCGGGCGATGTTTGGGCATGGTCTCGTCCGGCCGCCGGTTCCCGTCCCTGGATCGATCCAGGGGCATGCTGCCGACCATGCCCCAATCCGGAGAACAACAATGAGCGAAAAGCCGCACGGGCAGAAGAGCGACGGCAACAAGTCGTTGACGCAGTACGAGGCGGAAGGCCGCGCGGTGCGCGCCAACATGGAAAAGCTGCGCGCGCTGCGTCTTGCCAGGGAGGCCGCCGAAGCGGCTGCTGCGCCGCCGGCCAAGGCCAAAGCCAGGAAAGGGGCGGCAAAGCCTGCCAAGAAAGAGGCCCCGGCGAAGCTCTCCGAGTGGCTCGCCAATCAGCAAAAGGGCGGCTTCCGGACCTGAGGGCATGGCATCCCACCCCGAGGTCGTCCCGGCGAAGGCCGGGACCCACAATCACTGAATTTGTTGCTGAAGGTGAATATCCGATTTTCTGTCTTAAGAATGGTGACAGGGGTGATGGGTCCCGGCCTTCGCCGGGACGACGACGTGTATGATGAGCGACATGCATTGATGACAAACGATCAGGGACGCGCATGACCACGGTCTACGATTTCTCGGCAGCGACGCTGGACGGCGAAGAGCGTCCGCTCAAGGCCTATGAGGGGCAGGTGCTGCTGATCGTCAACACCGCGAGCGCCTGCGGCTTCACGCCCCAATATGCGCAACTCGAGGAATTGCAGCGCGCGCTCGGCCCCCGCGGCTTTTCGGTGCTCGGCTTTCCGTGCAACCAGTTCGGCGGCCAGGAGCCGGGCAGTGCGCAGGAGATCGCCGCGTTCTGCTCGCAGAAGTACGACGTGACGTTTCCGATGTTCGCCAAGATCGACGTCAACGGCGGCAATGCGCTGCCGCTGTTCGATCATCTCAAGCGCGAGAAGCCCGGGCTGCTCGGCTCATCGATCAAATGGAACTTCACCAAGTTCCTGGTCGATCGCGCCGGCAAGGTCGTTGCGCGCTACAGCTCGACCACGGCGCCCGGCGCGCTGACCAGCGATATTGAAAAGCTCCTGTAAGATCAGGACACCGACTTCAAGACCAAGAGTTACGAACAAGACTCAAGACCCACATGAATCAGGATATGACGATGAGCGACCAGCTTCCCGACCGCCTCTCCACCGACCCCCGCAGCCCGTATTACAACGCGGACGTGCTGTCGCGCGATGTCGGCATCCGCTTCAAGGGCGTCGAGAAGAATAACGTCGAGGAATACTGCGTCAGCGAGGGCTGGGTGCGCGTCACGGCGGGTTCGTCCAAGGACCGCTTCGGCAATCCGCTGACCATCAAGCTGACCGGCGCGGTCGAGCCGTATTTCCGGGACGAGAAGTAGCGCCGCGGCTACATGGCCGGTACGACGATATGCTCCGGCTTCTGCCGTGCCTTGCTGCGCGCGTGCATGGCCGTATACGCCTGTTCCAGATGCCGCGTGAAGCGCACGGTGTCAAACAGCGGCGTGGTCAGGCGGTTGTCCGCGAGTTTCTGCCGGAGCGCCTTGAGTCTGTCCGGCTGTGTCGCAAGCTCGATGGCGCGTTGCTCGTAGTCCGCCTGCGATGACGTGACGAGCTCAGGCAGGTCGATAGTCTTGAGCAGGCTTGCCGCGACACGCCCCGCGAATGTGTCTCCCCGGCATGTCAGTAGCGGCAGTCCGGCCCACAGTGCGTCGCTCGCGGTGGTGTGCGCGTTGTAGGGCAGGGTGTCGAGAAACAGATCGGCGCAGCGATGCCGCGCCAGATGTTCGTCCGGCGGCATGCGCGGCGCGAACACCAGCCGCTTCGGGTCAATGCTTCGCGCGGCAGCTTCCTTCCGGAGATTGGCGCTGGCGGTCGCGTTGTCCTCAAGCAGCCACAGCACGCTGCCGGGCACGCGCTCCAGAATCCGCATCCAGCCGTCGAAAGTCTGCGGTGTGATCTTGTAGTTGTTGTTGAAGCAGCAGAACACGACGCCGTCCGGCGGCAGGCCGAGTTCGTCGCGGGTGAAAACGCGATCTGCGATCGCGCGCGTGCGGTCATTGGCCTGATAGCTGTCCGGCAGATGGACCACGTTTTCGGTGAAGAACGGCCGCTGCGAGTCCGGGATCACGGTGGCGTCGGCGAGGACGTAATCCATGTAGGCCGCGCCGAGGGTGCCGGGAAATCCGAGATAGTTGACCTGCACCGGCGCCGGGCGCTGCGCGAACACGCGGGTGCGGTCGTCGCCGAAATAGCCGTTGAGGTTGACCAGAATATCGATGCCGCTGTCGCGGATCGCGCGGGCGGCCTGTGCGTCGTTCAGGCTGCGGAGATCGACGATGCGATGAACCGCGGCTTTGATGCGCTTGCGGATGTCGCTGCCGTCGTCCCAGCCGTTGTCGAACGCAGTGATCTCGAACTGCGAGGTGTCGTGCTGTTCCAGCACACCGGTCATCAGGATCGACGTCGCCTGTGCGCGGAACTCGCCTGATAAATAGCCGATCCTGATCCTGTCGCCGTTGTCTGGCCTTGCCACTGGCGCGGTGCGGTCCGCTGGAAACTTCGCCGCGTTGTAAAGCTCGGCGCACTTTTGCAAACTCTGGTCCGAAGTGGCGACGCCCTGCCAGCCGAACGGTTCGGCCGACAACTTGCCCGCGGCGATGTCGCCTTCGATCTCCGCGATCAGGTTGCCGATGTCGCGCCAGTCGCAGGCAAGCATCCGCTGGTGCAGCAGGATCCCCTTGAGAAAGGGATACGACGGATTGAGCTGCCGCGCCGTCTCGTACGCAGTTGCGGATTCGTCATGTCGCTTGAGCTTGTGGAGGGTCAGGCCGGCGCCGGTCCAGCTCTCCAAGAGGTTCGACTGCAATACCAGCGCTTGCCGGTACGCGGCCAACGCTTCGTCATAACGGGCGAGGCCGAACAGCGCGTTGCCCTTGTTGTGATGAGCCAGCGCATAGGTCGGCTGCAGCGCGATCGCCTTGTCGAAATCGGCAATCGCGGCCTGATAGTCCTTGAGGTCGTTATAGACCGTGCCGCGGTTGCTCCAGGCTTCCGCGTCGTTCGGGCTGATCGCAAGCGCCTGCGTGAACTGCGCCAGCGCTTCGTCCGCGCGGCCCAGCGCCTTGAGCGCTATCCCGTGATTGTAGAGGGCCGCCGGCGCGTTCGGATTGAGCTTCAGCGCCGACTGCAGCAGCCGCTCGGCTTCGGCATATTTTCCAAGGCCGGTGAGGATCGTCCCCAGCACGCTCAAGCCCAGCGGGTGTGCGGGCTGCTTGCGTAGCAGCTTGCGAAGGGATTTCTCGGCGTCGTTCAGTTTCCCGGACTGGAACGACCACATCGCCTCTCTGAAGATGTCGTCGGTCGAGGCGGCCACGATCGAACTCGCTAAGCGGGATCGTTGATCCAGAGTTCGCGCCGTCCGCGCATCGTCAGGTCCGCCGGCGGACCTGCGAGATGCCGGAGACTATGGCGTGACGATCAGGTATCCGCCGACCACAATAATGACTGAGAGCAGGGTGAGGACGCCAAGCACCCCGGCGATGATCGCCGGCAGTTCATGGGTTTCGAGCCAGTTACGCAATGCTTTGACCATGCGGGTTTTCTAGCCCGGGCCGTTCCGCCTTGCAATCGCCCGTGCCGGAACCGCTGCCGTCAGCGTTTGCTCCGGTCCACCACCTCGGTGGAGGGGCGGTCGCTGCCCCGGACGGTTTCCTCGCGCCAGTTGCCCTGGCCGTCCTCGAACTGGATGACCTCGGTCCGGCCCGGCACGCGCTGTTCCGCCGCCGCGCGGGCTGCGGCGGCGTGGGCGGCCTCATGGGTCCGGAAGGTCTCCGAAAACACGTTGTTGAACTTGTAAGCCCAGCCACCATCGTGCTCGACCACTTCGTAAACGACCTTGACCATGCGGGCACCCTTCGGTTCACGGCGCGATAGGTCCAATACGTGTTGCCTGCGGCGGCCGATTTCAACGCCCGATGGGCAGGAACCGGCAGGCGACCGGCTTCACGAAGTTTCGTCAGTGCGGCAACTCACCTCTCCCCGCAAGGGCGGGGCAAGGGAGTCAGTAGACCTGACCCAAGGGAGTAGAGCCGGGCTCAGGCCAATCCGGCCAGCACGCCCTCGACGATCTTGCGTTCCTCGGCGGTCAGCGGCGTCTGCGGCGCGATCGGGTCGCCCACGTCATAGCCCTGCATGTCCAGTCCGGCCTTGATGCAGGCCGCGAGATTGAACCGGGCGAACACCTCGTTGACCCGCCACAGCTTGCGCTGCAGCGCGACGGCTTCGTCCCAGCGCCCCGCCTTGCACAGATCATACAGTTTCACGCTTTCGCGCGGCACGATGCAGGCCGGTCCCGCCATCCAGCCGACGCCGCCGATCAGCATCACCGCCGCCGGGATATGTGCCGACGCCGCGAACACGCGCATCTTGTCGCCGCAGCGGTTGATGATCGACAGCAGGCGGCCGGTGTTGTTCGAGGCATCCTTGATGTACTGGATGCGCGGATGCTCGGCGAGGCGTGCGATCACGTCGAGGGTGAGATCCGAGCGCTGGAAGTTCGGGTTGGTGTAGATCACCACGGGAATATCGACCGCGTCCGCGATGGCGCGGAAATACGCTTCGACCTGCGCGTCCTTTACCGGGAAATAGGCTTCGAGAATCGCCAGGATGCCGTCGGCGCCGAGCGCCTGATAGGCCTTGGCCTGCGCCACCGCATCCGTAGTCGATGTCGACGCCACGCCCGCGATCACCGGCACGCGCTTGGCGGTGGCTTCCACCGTCGCCGTGACCACGGCGGTGCGCTGCTCGCGGCTGAGATAGGCGAACTCGCCGGTCGAGCCGAGCGGCGTCACCCCGTGAACACCAGCCTTGATCATGTCGTCGCAGAGCTTGCCCAGCACATCGGTCTTGATGCGGCCATCGGCCGTGGTCGGCGAGACGAGATACGGAAACACACCGTGCAAGTTTTTTGGCAGGTCTGTGGGCAGGTCGCTCATTGCGGCTTTGCTCTTGGTTCTTGGATGGTTTTTTTGGCGGGTGGCGGCGTTAACGATTGACGCCTGTTTTCGACGTTTCGATCGATCGGCGCAACCCTCGCAAAGCATGATGTGGACGCACCGGGCGCATGCGGCACAAGATGTCGGTCAGCCATCTGGCGAGCATGGTATGAATCGCTGATTCGGGCGCGTTTCGTTCCACCCGCGTTCCAAATGTTAAGATCCGGCAACATCTGCGTCATGATGTCCGTTACGTTCTGAGACAGTTTGCGCCGAGCGGTGCTGGACATGCAGGATGGCGGCGAAACAGACAAGAGGTCGGGCATGATGAAGCGGATGATGGTTGCGGGACTGCTGTTGTTCACGGCGGGCGGCGCGCTCGCGCAGGACGTGCCCGGCATCGAGATCTGCACCGCCGAGAAGACCATGGAGCGGCGCACCGGCTGTCTGCAGAGCAACGTCAACTTTCTGAAGTCGTCGCTGACCAAGGCGTCGCTGGAAAGCCAGCAGAAGATCGACGCCGCCAACCGGCAGATCGACGCCTTGAAGGCCACCGTGATCGGCCTGCAGAACACCGTCGCGCAGTTGCAGGGTCAGGTGCAGGCACTGGGCAAGCCGAACGGGGCGGCCAAAGATGCGCCGAAGGAAGCGCCAAAGGCGCCCGCCGCGAAGTGACGTCGTTCGCAAGTGGCTGATGGATGTGGTGATGATCAGTGAGGCTTCCGAACATTCGATGTCATCCCCGCGAAAGCGGGGATCCATAACCCCTAGCGGTTCTGTCCAAGCCGGATTGCCAACGAACCTGAATAAACGCTGCGACAGGGAGTATGGGTCCCCGCTTTCGCGGGGACGACGGGGTGAGAGATCATTGCGATGAGCACAATCACGTCGCTATCGAAACCTCGCGTGGCAAAATCCAAAATTCGTGCAACAGCGTCGAAACCACGCGCCACAAAGCCAAAATCCAAGCCCGTCGCGTTCGTCTATGTGCTGGGCAGTTTTCACAAGGGCCGCTACATTTCCTATGTCGGCTGGACCAACGACGTGACGCTGCGGCTGGAAAAACATAATGCCGGCACCGGCGCGCGCTCGACCCGCGGACGGGCCTGGACGCTGCTGCACACCGAGCCGTTCACGACAAGGAACGAAGCCATGAGCCGCGAATGGCACCTCAAGCGCGACCGTGCGTTTCGCAAGAAGCTGATGGATGGCGTGCGGGCGGCAGCGATGCGCGGCTTAAAACTGGGTCGTCCCGGCGAAGGCCGGGACCCATAACCACCGAACTCAATGCCAATCCACGATGTCAGAAGTTTTGCCAGTGGCTCGCTTTCGGTTTTGAACGATAGTGTAGGGAGTATGGGTCCCGGCCTTCGCCGGGACGACGTGGAGAGATTTTAGTTTGAATACGACGCCATCCCCCATCGTCATCGACGCCGCGCGCACCCGCGCCAGCCTGCCGTTCGACCGGCTGATCCCGGCGCTGCGCGAGGCGTTCACGGCGGGCGCGGATGTGCCGCTGCGGCATCATCATTTCATGCCGCAGCCGGACGGCTCGACCGCAACCATTCTGATCATGCCGGCGTGGCAGCGTGCGTTTGTCGGCATCAAGATCGTCACGATCTTTCCTGAAAACGGCAAGAAGGCGCTGCCGGGACTGTTTTCCAGTTACCTGCTGTGCGACGGCGACACCGGCCAGCACGTCGCGCTGATCGACGGCAACGAGATCACCTCGCGGCGTACGGCGGGCATCGCGGCGCTCGGCGGGGCGTTCCTCGCGCGCGAGGACGCGACCAAATTGCTGGTGGTGGGCTCGGGCCGGATCGCAAGCCTTCTGGCGGATGCGTTCCGCGCGGTGCGGCCGATCGACAAGGTCGCGGTGTGGAATGTCAAAGAGGCAGGCGCGGCGCGGCTGGTATTCGATCTGCGCGCCAAGGGCATCGACGCCCATGTTGCGCCCGATCTGGAGCACGCGGTGGGCGAGGCGGATATCGTCAGTTGCGCCACGCTTGCGGAGAGGCCGATCATCAAGGGCGCGTGGCTGAAGCCGGGCACGCATCTCGATCTGATCGGCAGCTTCACACCGTTCATGCGCGAGGCCGACGACGAGGTATTCCGCAGGGGCCGCATCTACGTGGACACCTACGATGCGCTGAAGGAATCCGGCGAACTGCTCGATCCCATTCGCAACGACGTCATTGCGCCGGACGATCTTGCCGGTTCGCTGGCCGAACTGTGCCGCGGAGAGCGGAAGGGCCGCGGAAGCGACCGCGAGATCACGGTGTTCAAGGCGGTGGGCAACGCGCTGTCCGACATCGCCGCAGCCGGGCTGGTGTGGAGGGATTTCGAGAAGAAAGACTAGCCACGATCTCTCCACAGGTCGTCCCGGCGAAGGCCGGGACCCATCACCCCTGTCGGAGTATTTTGCAAAGGCGTGTCCGGCGTACCAGCTCCAACGGCAAGCCGGTGGTTATGGGTCCCGGCCTTCGCCGGGACGACGTGCTGATGGAGTGCGCTTTCCATCACACGACGACAGCAAGCCAGCTCTGCGCCCCCGCACTGGTCATTCGCAAAACCGCACGATAGGTTTCGCGCGTCAAAAATCAAAAACACTTGTTGGGAGATCTTCATGTCAAACGTCCGTGTCATCGCAACCGGTCTCGAATTTCCCGAAGGGCCGGTGGTGATGCCCGATGGCTCGGTGGTGCTGGTGGAAATCCGCCGCCAGACATTGACCCGCGTTTATCCCGACGGGCGCAAGGAGATCATCGCGAAGATCCCCGGCGGGCCGAATGGCGCGGCGCTGGGTCCGGACGGCAAGATGTACCTCTGCAACAACGGCGGCTTCTCATGGGCGCCCGGTCCGCGTGGCGCGATGATGCCCGGCGCGCCACGGCCGTCGGAATATATCGGCGGCTCGTTGCAGCGTGTCGATCTCTCAAACGGCACAATCGAGACGCTGTTCACCCATTGCGGCGAGCATCCCCTGAAGGGGCCGAACGATCTGGTGTTCGACAGGCAGGGCGGGCTCTGGTTCACGGATCTCGGCAAACGCCGCGCCCGCGACATGGATGTCGGCGCGCTTTACTACATGAAGCCGAATGGCACCGAACTGATCGAGGCGGTGCATCCGCTGCTGCCGGCCAACGGCGTCGGTCTGTCGCCGGACGAGAAGACTGTCTATGTCGCCGAAACGCCGACCGCGCGGCTGTGGGCGTTCGACATCGGCAATCCCGGCGAGATCAAGCAGGGTCCGGTGATCTACCGCGGCGAAATGGGCAAGCCCATCGCGGGTCTCGGTGGTTACCAGATGTTCGACTCCCTCGGCGTCGAAGCCTCGGGCAATGTCTGCGTCGCGACGCTGATCTCGGGCTGCATCTCGGTGATCGCGCCGGACGGCAAGCTGGTCGAGCAGGTGCCGACCGGCGACAACGTCACCACCAACATCGCGTTCGGCGGGTCTGAACTGAAGACCGCCTACATCACGCTGTCCGGCAAGGGCGAACTGGTGGCGATGGACTGGCCGCGCGGCGGCCTGCCGCTGAACTTCCTGAACAAGTAAGGGCATCTCGATGACGTGGCTTGAGCCGACGACCCTTGAGGGGCCGCATGCGCGGCTGGAGCCGCTGTCGCGGGATCACAAGGATGGTCTCGTCGAGGCGGTGAAGGACGGCGAACTGTGGAAGCTCTGGTACACGTCCATTCCTGCGCCGGAGACCATGGACGCGGAGATCGCCCGGCGTCTTGGTTTGCAGACGTCCGGCGCGATGCTGCCGTTCACGGTGAAGGATACCGCCGGCAAGATCGCCGGCATGACCACCTATATGAATGTCGATGCGGCCAACCGGCGCGTCGAGATCGGCTCGACCTGGTACGCGCAGCGCGTCCAGCGCACGCCGCTCAACACCCAGTGCAAGCTGCTGCTGCTCACCCATGCGTTCGAAAAGCTGAACTGCATCGCGGTGGAGTTCCGCACGCATTTCTTCAATCACCAGTCGCGGCGCGGGATCGAGCGGCTGGGCGCCAAGCTCGACGGCATCCTGCGCAACCATCAGGTCGCGCCGAACGGCACGCTGCGCGACACGGTTGTCTACAGCATCATCGGGTCGGAATGGCCGACGGTGAAGGCGCATCTGACCTATCAGTTGCACGAGAAGGCGCGATAGTCAGGCGAGATGCGTCATCCTGAGGTGCGAGCCATCTTTGGCGAGCCTCGAAGGATGACCTTCATCCCACACGCGTCATCCTTCGCGGCGCGCAAGAGCGCGCACCTCAGGATGACGTTCCTTGACTTTGGTTCCAGAATTAACCCGCGCAGCGCCTATTAAGGTTTAAACGCGGCTGTCGTTGCGCGCGAGAACAGGCGGGCTAACGTCTGATCGCGGACAATTGCCCATGTCCGTCGATAGCAGACGGGATCGTCGGGCGGCATACTGCGCTCGGCGATCCTCTCATATGAGGCAACCATGTCCGAAGCTTTCTTCGTTCTCGCCTTGGTGTTCGTCGCCGGTTTCGGCATCGGCTACGGTGTACGGTCCCAGATATCGATCATGCGCAGGGCACGGGCCCGCCGCGGCATAACGCGCACGGGGCCGTGACGCGAATACAACCGGCGAGGGCGCTAGGCCTTGCCGAGAAACCGGCGGATCTCGTCGAGAAAGATCGGCGTGCCGGGATCCTGCTCGAGCGGGATATGGTTCTTGCCCGGCAGCGTGACGAAACGTGCTCCGGGGATGCCCGCTGCAAGCTCGCGGCTTGACGCAATCGGCACCCTGCGGTCGTTGCGGACATGCATGACGAGAGTGGGCACCTTGATCTGCGGCAGCAGGTGCCGGACGTCAAAGTTGGCAACAGTGTCGAGGTATCGCACCGCGCATTCCGCTGAAGCGCTGATGCGCTGGGCTTCGTTGAAGGCGTCGATCTGCTCATGTGTTGCTTCGGGCATCATCGACGCCGTGAAGAGCTGCCGGAAAGTCGGCTCGTTCGCGCCCCAACCGAGTTTCATCAGTGTCTTCATCGCGTCGAACTGTTCGAGCGCGGCGGGTGTCACGTCCGGGCTCTTGTAGGCACCTGCGGCAAAGCCTCCGTACAGGATCAGATGCGAAACCCGTTCCGGATGCTGGAGTGCGAACGCGATGGCCACGGCGCATCCTTGCGACAATGCAAGGATCGGAAACCGCTCAAGCCCGGCCGCGTCGGCCACGCACTCCATATCGCTGACCCATGTATCGAGCGTGAGATTGCCGACGTCCCAATCCGACAGCCCGTTGCCGCGCGCATCGAAGCGCACAAGCGAGAATGTCGATGCCAGTTCGAGCAGGAAGTGGCGGAAGATCGGCAATTCCCAGTCGTATTCGAGATGTCCCAGCCAGTGCGCGGTCCGCAGCAACGGCGGGCCGTCGCCGACCTTTGCGAATGCCAGCCGGACACCGTCGTCTGCCCTGCAGTAGCGGATCTCCTGCTTGAGGTTCGCATCCGTCAGGATGCGCGATGCTTTCGATGCGGCTCCGTCGAGGGTGACCGCGTAGACCTCGATCGGCCGTGCGATGTTCTTCAGGTTCTGGCGGCCCATTTCACGGAACTGAAGCTTGATCTTGCCCTCGATCTGGTCGAGCACCTGCCGGGAAATACAGATGCCGCCGCGCGGCGCGATGCTTTCGAGCCGCGCCGCGACGTTGACGCCGTCGCCGAATATTTCGCTGCCGTCATCGATCACATCGCCGACATTGATGCCGATGCGGAATTCGAGCCGGCTCTCAGTTGGAACGCTTGCGTTTCGTTCGACCATCGCGCGCTGGATTTCGACCGAACACCGCACGGCCTCGACCGCACTGGCGAACTCGGACAGCAACCCGTCGCCGGCGGTATTGATGATGCGCCCGCGATGTTTCTTGATCCGCCGGTCGATCAGGTCGTGGCGGTGCGCCTTCAACTGGGCATGGGTGCCTTCTTCGTCCGCGCCCATCAACCGGCTGTAGCCGGCGACGTCCGCGGCGAGAATGGCTGTCAGGCGGCGATCGACGTGCTTTCTGGTCACGCGGCACCTCGCATCCGAGGCGGCCAGTCTAGCGCGGGCTCGGGGGCAGTTGCCAGCGTGGCAAGGCGTGCGTTCCGAAGAGTCTTGGTCGTCCCGGCGAAGGCCGGGATCCATAACCACTGAGTTGGCGTTGAGACGCGATGCCTGTGTCCGCTGCTTCAGCGGTCCATCTTGAACGATGGTTTAGGGAGTATGGGTCCCGGCCTGCGCCGGGACGACCAGTTGAGAGATGGTACTTAAACTTCCCGGCGGCTGAGGAACGCGAGGCGCTCGAACAGGTGTACGTCCTGCTCGTTCTTGAGCAGCGCGCCGTGCAGCGGCGGGATCAGCTTGCGCGGATCGCGTTCGCGCAACTGCTCCACCGTCATCTCCTCGTTGAGCAGCAGCTTGAGCCAGTCGAGCAGTTCGGAGGTCGAAGGCTTCTTCTTCAGGCCCGGCACGTCGCGCACCTCGAAGAAGATCTTCATGGCTTCCTGCACCAGCCGCTTCTTGATGTCGGGGAAGTGGACTTCCACGATAGCGTTCATGGTGTCGATGTCGGGGAACTTGATGTAGTGGAAGAAACAGCGGCGCAGGAACGCGTCCGGCAGTTCCTTCTCGTTGTTCGAGGTGATCATGATGATCGGACGCTGCGCTGCCCGGATGGTCTCGCCGGTCTCGTAGACATGGAATTCCATGCGGTCGAGTTCGAGCAGGAGATCGTTCGGGAATTCGATGTCGGCCTTGTCGATTTCGTCGATCAAGAGGACAGGGCGCTTCTCGCTGGTGAAGGCGTCCCACAGCTTGCCGCGCTTGATGTAGTTCGAAATGTCGGAGACGCGCGGATCGCCGAGCTGGCTGTCGCGCAGACGCGACACCGCGTCGTATTCGTAAAGGCCCTGCTGCGCCTTGGTGGTCGACTTGATGTGCCAGGTCAGCAGCGGCGCATCGAGCGCCTTGGCGACTTCTTCGGCCAGCACGGTCTTGCCGGTGCCGGGCTCGCCCTTCACCAGCAGCGGGCGCTCAAGCACGATCGAGGCGTTGACCGCGACCTTGAGGTCATCGGTGGCGACATAGTTCTTGGTGCCGGTAAATTTCATCGAAGTTTGCCTTGGTCAGTTTATCTGGGTTCGTTTGTTCTGTGAAAGAGAGTGCCGCCGCCGTTTCGTTTCAAACAAGAAGCGACCGCTTTATGGGCGGTCGCTTCCAAAAGCCCTTTAGATCGTCACGCACGCCGGATCAATGAGAGGATGACCAGCACGATCACGCCGCCGATTGCGGAATTGATGATCGCGGCGACGATGCCGGTTCCCAGCCGAATGCCGAGTTGCGGGAGCAGCCAGCCGGCGACAACCGCGCCGATGATGCCGATGACGATGTTGCCGAGCAGGCCGAAGCCGCCACCCTTGACGATAAGACCCGCAAGCCAGCCGGCAATCGCGCCGACGATCAGCCAGACGATAACGGAATCAATGCCCATCAGCCAAACCCCCTGTTTAAAACGCCAGTGACTCTCATCCCTGAGAGTTTCGCGTCCCGGTGAACGCCGCGAACCGTCTCCGGCTGGAGTGGTCCGGGAGGCGTCAAACAACAGTTTAAATGAATTTGCACATCAATCCAAACCGCGCCAGTGCTGTTTTTGAACGCAGGCCTGCCTTGCAGGGCGGTTTTCCTCACCCGCGCGGGCAGACGGCTGACCGGCAACCCTGTAGTTTTATCTCTCTGTTCCGTCGCGAGGGCGACAGCCCGCACTTGACGGAAGCGGCTCCGGAGGCGATCTAAGTCCTATGTTCCTGCAATTTTTCACATCGCTGCGCGACGCGCAGGTGCCGGTCACGCTCCGCGAATATCTGACGCTGATGGAGGCGCTCGACGCCAACCTCGCGGATCAGAGCGTGGAGCATTTCTATTATCTGTCCCGCGCCTCGCTGGTGAAGGACGAGCGCAATCTCGACAAGTTCGACCGCGTGTTCGGCACGGTGTTCAAGGGGCTGGAAAGCCTGCTCGACGCCATGGACAAAGCCGACATTCCGGCGGAGTGGCTGCGCAAGGCCGCCGAGAAATATCTCACCGAGGAAGAGAAAAAGCAGATCGAGGCTATGGGCTGGGACAAGCTCATGGAGACGCTGAAGAAGCGCCTCGAGGAACAGAAGAAGCGCCACGAGGGCGGCAGCAAATGGATCGGCACCGGCGGCACGTCACCGTTCGGCGCGAATGGCTACAATCCCGAAGGCATCCGCATCGGCCAGGAGAAGAACCGCAACTTCTCGGCGGTGAAGGTCTGGGACAAGCGCGAGTTCAAGGATCTCGACGGCAACGTCGAACTCGGCATCCGCAACATCAAGGTGGCGATGCGCCGCCTCCGAAAATTTGCGCGCACCGGTGCGCCTGACGAACTCGATCTCGACACCACCATCCGGGAAACCGCCAACCACGGCTATCTCGACGTGCACATGCGCCCCGAGCGGCGCAATGCGGTGAAGGTTCTGATCTTTTTCGATATCGGCGGATCGATGGACGGTCACATCGCGCAGGTCGAGGAACTGTTCTCGGCGGCGAAGGCCGAGTTCAAGCACATGGAGTATTTCTACTTCCACAACTGCCTCTATGAAGGCGTGTGGAAGAGCAATAAGCGCCGCTTCACCGACCGCACCCCGACCTGGGACATCCTGCACAAGTATCCGCACGACTATAAGGTTGTGTTCGTCGGCGACGCGTCGATGTCGCCGTACGAGATCATGGTGCCGGGTGGATCGGTCGAGCACGTCAACGAGGAGCCCGGCTCGGTGTGGCTGGAGCGCGTGACGCGCACCTATCCGCACGCGGTCTGGCTCAATCCCGTCGCGCGCAAGCACTGGGATTATTCGGAATCCACCACCGTGATCCGCCGTCTGTTCTCGGAGCGCATGTTCCCGCTGACCCTTGAGGGACTGGAAGGCGCGATGAAGGAATTGACGCGGTAACGCGTCGGCTTCTGGATTTTCTGTCATGCCCGGGCTTGTCCCGGGCATCCACGTCTTTAAGGTTGGCCCAGCAAGACGTAGATGGCCGGGACAAGCCCGGCCATGACGAGAAGAAACGGAAGAACTCAATGCCATCCACCATTACCCGCGGCTACAAGAAACTCCTCGACGAGGCCAACGCCCAGATCGAGACCATCAATGCGGCTGAAGCCGTCGAACGTTTTCCGCAAGGCGGCGTCGGGCAGAGCGAAGTGGTGATCGTCGATCTGCGCGATCCGCGCGAGATCGAGCGCGAGGGCCGCATTCCCGGTGCATTTTCCTGTCCGCGCGGCATGCTGGAATTCTGGATCGACCCGGAAAGCCCCTACGCCAAGCCGGTGTTTCAGGAAAACAAGAAGTTCGTATTCCAGTGCGCATCGGGCTGGCGTTCGGCGCTGGCCGCCAAGACCGCGCAGGATATGGGACTTGCTCCCGTGGCTCATCTCGGCGGCGGCTTCACTGCATGGAAGGCCGCCGGCGGCCCGGTCGAGAAGGTCGAGCCGAAGAAGAAAGATTAAATTCGTCATTGCGAGCGAAGCGAAGCAATCCAGAAGCAACAAGAAGAACTGGATTGCTTCGTCGCTTCGCTCCTCGCAATGACGGCGCACCCGCAAGGATATGGACATGCCCACAACCGATCCTCTCGTCTCGACCGAATGGCTTGCCGCGCATCTGAACGATCCGCGCGTGAAGGTTCTCGATGCGACGTTCAAGCTTCCCGGTATCCTGCCGCTGCCGAAGGACGACTATCTGGCGCAGCACATTCCGGGCGCGGTGTTTTTCGATGTCGATGCGGTGTCGGATCACTCAAGCTCGCTGCCGCATATGTTTCCGACCGCCGAACAATTCGGCCGCGATATCGGCGCGCTCGGCGTCGGTAACGATGACACCGTGGTGCTGTACGATGCCGGCGGATGGGTCGCGGCCCCGCGCGCCTGGTGGATGTTCCTGTCGTTCGGGCACGCGAACGTCCGCGTGCTCGACGGCGGCCTGAAGAAATGGCTTGCGGAGGGCCGTGCGGTCGAAAGCGGCGACGTCAAGCCGAAGCCCGCGACATTCAAGGCGACGTTCGATGCCAAGCGTGTCCGCGGCATGCAGCAGTTGATCGGAAATCTTGAGAGCAAGGCCGAGCAGGTGATCGATGCGCGCCCAAGCGCGCGTTTCGAGGGAAGTGTGCCCGAGCCGCGTCCGGGTCTGCGGGGCGGGCATATTCCGGGCGCGAGAAGCGTGCCTTACGCGGGCCTGTTCGATGCCAGCACCGGCGCGATGAAGCCGCTTGAGGAATTGCGCGCGGCGTTTTCCGGCGCGGGTGTCGATCTCAACAAACCCATCGTCACGAGTTGCGGCTCGGGCGTGTCGGCAGGCGTGCTGACGCTGACGCTGTACCGGCTCGGCATTGCCGACACCGCGCTCTACGACGGCTCATGGGCGGAGTGGGGCGAGCAGGGCGGACCGCCGGTGGCGACCGGGCCGGCGTAGCTGCGCTAGCTAGCCGCCGAACAGCGGGAACGCACTTTGTTGCCGCCGCAGTTGCTCAGCCTTCGCGCGCTCTTCGGCGAGGGCGCGGGCAGCCTCACGCCGCTGCGCGATGGCGCGGGCGCTGGGACGCCGGGCTTTTTTCACGACCGGCTTCGGCTCTGTGGCGAAGGCGGTCGCCTCTGTTGAGCGTTCTATCGATGCGACGGTCGAAAGAGGCTCCGAGGCTTCAGTCACCGGCGCTTTCGATGGAGACGGCTTGAGGTCCGAAGACTTCAACTCCGCAGACTTCAACTCCGAAGACTTCAACTCGGATGACTTCAACTCCGCGAATGCGGGCTGCGCCGGCTCGAGGATCTTGCTGCCGGATACCTTGATGTCAGGCGTGTTGACGTCAGGACCATTGGCTTCCTCGACGGGAGCGTCGGGCTTTGCCGGGGCATCGATGGTGACCTGCGCGTTCAGGGATGCGACCTGTCCGGTCACAGGCGCGCTGGCCGTCGCCTCGTCGGCTTCCTTGACGGCGCTGCCGTTGTCCGGTGTCGCCGTTTCGGCAGGTTTTGTGTCCTGCGCCTCGACGGGCATGAACTGACTGGCGGCCGGTTGTTGCGGAGCCAGTTGGGGCAGGGCGACCTCGCGGGGAAGCGTTTCGGGAAGCGGTTTCGTTCCCGGCGCCTCGATCCGCAACATCGCCAGCACCGGCGTGATTTCAGGCCGCGGCACCTGCGGCGTCAGCGGTGGCTGTTGCGCCAGCCGCCACGACGGCAGGCTGGCGAATTCCTCGTGTGCGGCGCGCAGCAGCGCAGCGGCGCCGAGGCCGAACACCAGGATGGAAATCGCCAGGATGGTCGTCGCGAACAGGATTCGAAAGCCGGGAAGCATGTTGTCGTGTCCTGCCTTCGGCGACGGCGAAGGTGATCGGGCCAAAACGGAACGCTTGCGAACGCTGGAAACCGGGTCGGAAACAGGAGCGCGATGCGTCAGTGAAGGCCTCGAATCAGGGCCTGGAGAAAGGATACCGCACGCCACGAAATTGCCTGAAAAAAGTTCGGCCGGAGCGGGGTGTGCCGTGACTTTGCCCGGAACCTGTTGCCCGCTTGCAAGCTCGCGAAAAAGTCAGCCATTCCAAGGCGTTTTTTCGATTATTGTCTTGAATGCGCCGCTATCCTGCGCGAACTGCCGTTAACGGTACGGTGGCGGGTTCGCGCTATAGTAAGGGGCATGATGTTCAATCGGCTTTCCAAATCTTTCACAACGGCTTTTGCGGTTTCCGCGGTAGCCGGTCTGGCGGGTGCGCCTGTCGCTCTGGCGCAATCCTATCCGCCGCCTCCTGGCTATTCGCAGCCGGTCCAGCCCGCGCCCTACGGCGCGCCGGGTGGCTATCAGGATGACCGCCGCGGGGTTCCGGATTTCGACCGGCTTGACGGCGATGACCGTGGCACCGCGCTGTCGCCTCCGGGCTATCAGCAGCAGCCGAATTACCAGCAGTCCGCTCCGCAGCAGCAAAGCTATCAGCAGCCCGGACTGGACCCGCGCGGCCCGGTGATGTCGCCGGACGATCCGCGTTATGGCCGGCCGAATGTTTATTCGGCGCCTGCGCCAGCCTCTTCCGATCGCGGCCCCGCGCCGATCTACACCGAACGCGGTCCGCCGCAGGGCGCCGATTTTGCCGACCGTCCGCGTCCGCCGGGCGCAGTCGATAGCGGCCCGACCGGCGCGGTCCAGCAGGGCAATGTCGGTCCGAACGGACAGCCGTTGGTTCTGTCGGCGCTGCCGCCGGAAGAACAGCCCGAAACCGGCCCGCGCAAGGAATTGCCGCCGAACCTGCGCAAGCAGGAAGTGAACTATCCGACCAAGGAGCCTGCCGGCACCATCATCGTCGATACGCCGAACACGCATCTCTATTACGTTCTCGGCAATGGCCGCGCGATCCGCTACGGCGTCCGCGTCGGGCGCGACGGCTTCACCTGGACCGGCGTGCAGAAGATCACCCGCAAGGCGGAATGGCCGGATTGGCATCCGCCGACGGAAATGATCGAGCGCCAGCCTTACCTGCCGCGCTTCATGGCCGGCGGCGACGGCAACCCGATGGGCGCGCGCGCGATGTATCTCGGTTCGACCATTTATCGCATCCACGGCACCAACCAGCCGTCGACCATCGGCCAGTTCGTCTCGTCCGGCTGCATCGGCATGCTGAACGAGGATGTCACCGATCTGTTCGAGCGCACCAAGGTCGGCGCCCGCGTGGTGGTGTTGCCGGGCGGCAAGCCGCCTGCGCCTCCGGTCACGGCGGCTGCACAGCCGGCGCCTGGACAGCCGGGACAATCCATGGCGGGGCAGTCGATGGCGGGTAACCCCGCGCCGATCGGCGTGCCCAATCAGGGACCGACGGCAGTGCCGCCGCTCCCCGCGCCGGTCACGATCCGATAAATCAGGATTTCAGATGGAATGCATCAAGCCCGGCCTCGCGCCGGGCTTTTTGTTGGCCGGAATTCACCTCAGAACAGGGACTTGTCCTTTTCGCTACCTGTGCGGGTAAACTGACCCCTGACACGGGAAAGCTGTCAAATGTTGTAATCGGGCTACAGCCATATTTCACCCGCTGTGCTGATATCTGACGGCGGAGAGCAATTACTCTCCTGATGCGTACTCAATTTTTCTGGGGGCATTATGCGAAAAGTTTTGCTGACAATTGCGGCGTCTATTCTGGTCGCAGGTTCGGCCTCGGCCGCAGACATCGCTGCCCGGCCATACACCAAGGCGCCTCCGATTGCGCAGGTCTACAACTGGACCGGCTTCTACATTGGCGGCAACGTCGGTTACGGCTGGAGCCGCGTGGAGCATCAGGACTTGGTGCCGGGCTTCGGCGGCTTCTGGACCTCCGGTACGGTGAGTCCTCTCGGTCCGACCCAGACCATCGAGCCCGAGGGCGCCGTGTATGGCGGCCAGTTCGGCTACAACTGGCAGAGCGCGAACTGGGTGTTCGGTCTCGAAGGCCAGTTCAACGGCGCCGACCTCAAGCGCACCGACACCAGCATCTTTTTCCCGGTCACCGACCGGCTGAGCGCAAAGATCGACTCGTTCGCGACTGTCACCGGCCGCGTCGGCTATGCCTTCAACAACTGGCTGCCGTACATCAAGGGTGGTTATGCCGGCGCCAACCTGAAGACCACGAACTTCGACATTTTCGGCAACCACCTCGACAACAGCACCTGGCGCAGCGGCTACGTGGTGGGTGCGGGCCTCGAATACGGCTTCGCCGGGAACTGGAGCATCGGTGTCGAATACAACTACCTGGACTTCGGCAGCAAATCGTTCACCGGGAGGAATCTGACAGGGATTGGCGCGCCGTTCGGCGCCGAGAACTTCAGCGACAATCTGAGCATCTCAACCATCACAGGCCGGATCAACTACAGATTTGGCGGCCCGGTGGTCGCCAAGTACTGATCGCTTTATCTCTTCATTTTTTGTCTCTCCATTCTTCAAACTTAAGCCCGGCCATAGCAGTCTGCCTTGTGCAGACTGCGTAAACTTGTCTGCGCCGCCGAGCTTTTTGTTTGCGCGGCATTACATCATCACGCCGCCCACCCCCGCAGTGATGGGCGGTCGGGGATCGACGGCTGTGCCACCGCTGCCCGCGCCGGTCGCAATCCGCTAAAGACTCCTGATGTGGCCCGCGCGCTACATCATTGCCTTTCGACTCTTCCTAAAATCCAGCCATATTTTGTGCCGTTTTTCTCGGAGGATTTGATGAAGGCGCTTTTGATCGCCGCTGCGGTTGTCGCTTTCGGTGCGACCGGCACGCAGGCTGCCGATATTGCGGCCCGGCCCTACATCAAGGCTCCCGTCGCTCCGGTCGTGAGCTACAACTGGAGCGGCTGCTATGTCGGTGGCAACGTCGGCGGCGGCTGGCACCGGGTTGAACAACAAGCCAATAGCAATGTTGCGGGCGCTCCGTTCGTACCGCCGCTCGCGTTCGGCAGTTCCGAAGGCAGCGCTGTCATTGGCGGTGTTCAGGTCGGCTGCGACTATCAGTTCGCTGGAAACTGGGTCATCGGCGTGCAAGGCATGTTCGACTTCGGAGACATCAACAGCAAAAATACTCTCCCTGATCCGCGAGTGACTGCGATTGGGGCGTTTCAGCAGACGACCACGAGAGACGTCTATACCGCTACCGCTCGCCTGGGCTACCTGCTCACGCCGCAGGTTCTCGGTTACGTCAAGGGCGGCGGTGCATGGACGCGCGTCGGCACCGAGGTTTTCGGCACGATCCCATCTCTCTTCCTGTCGGAGACCGCGCATAGCAATCGTGCCGGGTGGACTGTTGGCGGCGGTCTGGAATGGATGTTCGCTCCGAACTGGTCGGTGTTCGTTGAATACAACTATATGGACTTTGGCCGAACGGACATTGCGTTCGTGAACCCGCCCGGCAATATCGGCACGCCGACTCTAAACGCGACACGACTGACGCTGCAGACTGCTCTTGTCGGTGTGAACTACAAGTTCAACTGGGGTGGCCCGGTGGTCGCGAAGTACTGACCTAGCGTCCTCGACTGCCATCAACAGACTAAAGCCCGGCCATCGCGCCGGGCTTTACATGTTGTGTTCGTCATTGCGAGGAGCGTAGCGACGAAGCAATCCAGTTCGTACTGTCTAAGGCTGGATTGCTTCGCTTCGCTCGCAATGACGATGTGGAATGTTCCTCGAATGATAATGCGACGGTTTGGTGTTATCCCATCACCCGTACCGGCGCGCCCTTGAGCCACGCCGTGATGTCCTCGACCATGTCGCCGTAGTAGCGGCGGTAATTGTTTTCGGTGACGTAACCGATGTGCGGCGTCAGCACCACGTTGTCGAGCTTGCGCAGCGGATGATCGACCGGCAGCGGCTCCACCGAAAAGGTGTCGAGGCCCGCGCCCGCGATCTTGTTGCGTTGAAGCACATCGAGCAGTGCGGCCTCATCCACGATCGGCCCACGCGCGGCGTTGACGAGATAGCTGGTCGGCTTCATGCGTTCGAGATCTTCTCGCGTGATGAGCCCGCGCGAACGCTTGCTGAGGATGACGTGAATGCTGACGATGTCTGCGGTCGTGAACAGTTCGTCCTTGCTGGCGTAGCTCACGCCGGCGGCGGCGCAGGCCTCCGGCGTCAGATTCTGGCTCCAGGCAATGACCTTCATGCCGAGCGCCTTCGCAGTCGTCGCCACCTTGGTGCCGAGCTTGCCGAGGCCGACGATACCGAGCGTCATGCCTTCGACATCCTGCCCCATGGTGGTCTGCCACGGCTCGCCCGCGTGCATGCGCGCGTTCTCGAAACCGATTTTGCGGGTCAGCTCCAGCATCAGGCCGATGGTCAGCCCTGCGGTGGCGTTGCCGACGCCGCCGGTGCCGCACACCACGATGCCGCGCTCTTTCGCGGTCTCCAGATCGAACGCGGCGTTGCGCATGCCGGATGTCAGAAGCAGTTTCAGCTTCGGCAGCGCGGTCAGCATCTCGCGGCTAAAAGCCGTGCGCTCGCGCATGGCGCAGACGATCTCGAAATCCTGCAAGGCGCGCACGGCTTCGTCTGATGAGGCGAACGGCTTGTCGAATACGGTGATGTCAACTTGGTCCTTGAGCGGTGACCAGTCCGCGAATGTCAGTGCGACGTTCTGATAGTCGTCGAGTATCGCGCAGCGCATGGGCATTTTTGCCTTGTCGATGTCCGGGCGGGAGTGAGAGCGGAATCGATGGTTGCGCGCAATCGCGCTTGATGCAAGCGCACCTTATTCAACGCAGGTCGTCCCGGCGAAAGCCGGGATCCATAACCACCGTGCGTTGTTTATGAAAACAGATGTGGGCCTGTCGCTCCAATATCGACGACAGGGAGTATGGATCCCGGCTTTCGCCGGGACGACCATGTTTTTTATTTGCCGGACGCGCCGTTCGGAAAGCGACCGTCAGACGATGCCCAGCGCGCGCATGGATTCGGCAACGCGGATGAAGCCCGCCACGTTGGCGCCCAGCACGTAGTTGCCCGGCGAGCCGTAGGTGTCGGCCATCTCGGCGCAGCGGTCGTGGATGCCGTGCATGATGGTGGCCAGACGCGCTTCGGTCGCCTCGAACGTCCAGGAATCCCGCGATGCGTTCTGCTGCATCTCGAGTGCGCTGGTGGCGACGCCGCCGGCGTTGGCGGCCTTGCCCGGTGCAAACAGAATGCCGGCGTCGAGGAACGTCCGCACCGCTTCCGGCGTGGAGGGCATGTTGGCGCCTTCGCCGACCGCGATCACGCCGTTCTTCACCAGCGTGCGCGCGTCCTGGCCGTTGAGTTCGTTCTGGGTCGCCGAGGGCATTGCCACATCGGCAGGCACATCCCAGATGCGGCCTTCGGGAACGAAGGTCGCGCCGTTGCCGCGCGCCTTGGCGTAATCGGCCACGCGGCCGCGCTTGATTTCCTTGATCTCCTTGAGAAGATCGAGGTCGATGCCGGCCTGATCGACGACATAACCGTCGGAATCCGAGCACGCGATGACGCGGCCGCCGAGTTCGGACACCTTCTCCATGGTGTAGATGGAGACGTTGCCGGCGCCCGACGCGATCACCTTCTTGCCGTCGAAGCTCTGGCCGCGCGTGCGCAGCATGCGCTCGACGAAATAGACCGCGCCGTAGCCGGTGGCCTCGGTGCGTACCTGCGAGCCGCCCCATGTGAGGCCCTTGCCGGTGAGCACGCCGGATTCGTAGCGATTGGTGATGCGCTTGTACTGGCCGAACATGTAGCCGATTTCGCGCTGGCCGACGCCGATGTCGCCGGCGGGCACGTCGGTGTATTCACCGAGATGGCGATAGAGCTCGGTCACGAACGACTGGCAGAAACGCATGATCTCGCCCGCCGAGCGGCCCTTCGGATCGAAGTCCGAGCCGCCCTTGCCGCCGCCGATCGGCATGCCGGTCAGTGCGTTCTTGAACGTCTGCTCGAAGCCGAGAAACTTGATGGTGCCGAGATAGACGGTCGGATGAAAACGGATGCCGCCCTTGAACGGGCCGAGCGCCGAATTGAACTGGACGCGGAAGCCGCGGTTGATCTGGACCTGGCCTTTGTCGTCGACCCATGGCACGCGGAAAATGATCTGCCGCTCGGGTTCGCAGATGCGCTCGATCAGCGCGTCCTCTGCGTAGTGCGGATGCTTGGCGACGACGGCTCCGAGGCTGTCGAGCACTTCACGCACGGCCTGGTGGAATTCCTCTTCGCCTGGATTGCGGCGTAGAACATCAGCGAAAATCGGCTGAAGCTTTTCATCGAGCATTTAATCTTACACCTGTGGTTTTTAGGTACGACAACGCGCAACCGCAGGCGAAGAGGGGTCTCCTCTTCGCCTGCGGTCAGAAAGTTGTCGTTTGCGCCCGGCGCGCGCTGATGTCCTACGAACCATGCGGGGCAGCGTCAATCTATGCGCCAGACAAGGATTTTCCCCCCGTCCCGGCATAGCTCGCGGCGCGCGGAACTTCGTTGTCAGCGATCAAAACGAGCAAATTGTCGCAGTTTTTGCGACCGAACGGCGTCCGTCAGACGCCTTGCCGCTTCTGCTTGCTGGCGCAGGCCGGACCCGGGCCGCGCATGTAATGCTGCTCCGGATGATAGGGGTGGAAGGCCGCCTTGATGAAGGTGCGCCAGAACTCGCCGATCTCGGCCAGCCATCCCCTTGAGGAGGGGGCCGGGCGGGGCGCGGACATGTCCGCGATGCGGGTTGTGATCGGTGTGCTGTGCGTCGTCATGGCTTCTGCTCGACGATCTGTAGTCTTGATTCCTGACGCCTGAACATCTGTCGCGGCGCGCCTGTCCGCGGTTCGAAACGGCAGCTTGGGAGGATTCGATTAAAAAGCCGTTTTCGCCGGAACAACGGCCTGAAGGCGCTGGAAATTCCGCTCGTTAGGCTTTCCAAATTGCTACCTTTGGGAGGCTCGCCGGTTGCCCTTTGCGGTTCCCGCAGTTACATCAGCAACAGCAAATTTCCCGCGTATTCCCGCTCAAATCTGACGGTTCCAAGGATCACGATGGCTCGCCAGTTCGTCTACTTCATGCAGGGTCTGACCAAGGCCTACCCGACCCGTAAGGTGCTCGATAACGTCCATCTCTCGTTCTATCCGGATGCCAAGATCGGCGTGCTCGGCGTCAACGGCTCGGGCAAATCGACGCTGTTGCGGATCATGGCCGGCCTCGACAAGGATTATAACGGCGAGGCCTGGGTCGCCGAGGGCGCGCGCGTCGGCTACCTCGAGCAGGAGCCGCAGCTCGACCCCGCATTGACCGTGCGCGAGAACGTGATGCTCGGCGTCGCCAAGCAGAAGGCGATCCTCGATCGCTACAACGAACTGGCGATGAACTATTCCGAAGAGACCGCCGATGAGATGACCAAATTGCAGGACGAGATCGAGGCCGCGGGCCTGTGGGATCTCGACAGCAAGGTCGATCAGGCGAT
The DNA here is from genome assembly GCF_014203115.1 of Afipia massiliensis. Taxonomy (GTDB): domain Bacteria; phylum Pseudomonadota; class Alphaproteobacteria; order Rhizobiales; family Xanthobacteraceae; genus Afipia; species Afipia massiliensis. The sequence goes on from NZ_JACHIJ010000008.1 coordinate 97,427, forward strand.
GGACGCGCTGCGCTGTCCGCCGGACGATGCCGACATCTCCAAACTGTCGGGCGGCGAAAAGCGCCGCGTCGCGCTGTGCAAATTGCTGCTCGACCAGCCGGACCTGCTGCTGCTGGACGAACCGACCAACCATCTCGACGCGGAATCCGTGTCGTGGCTGGAAGGCCACCTGCGCAACTATCCCGGCGCGATCCTGATCGTGACCCATGACCGCTACTTCCTCGACAACGTGACGAGCTGGATCCTCGAACTCGACCGCGGCAAGGGCATCCCCTACGAGGGCAACTACTCGTCGTGGCTGGTGCAGAAGCAGAAGCGTCTCGCGCAGGAAGGCCGCGAGGACGTCGCGCACCAGAAGACGCTGGAACGCGAGCAGGAGTGGATCGCATCCTCGCCGAAAGCACGTCAGGCCAAATCCAAGGCGCGTTACCAGCGCTACGAGGACCTGCTCAAGCAGGCCAGCGAGAAGCAGACCCAGACCGCGCAGATCACCATTCCTGTCGCCGAGCGCCTCGGCCAGAACGTGGTGGACTTCGAAGGCCTCTCGAAGGGGTTCAACGATCGCCTGCTGATCGACGACCTGACCTTCAAGCTGCCGCCGGGCGGCATCGTCGGCGTCATCGGCGCCAACGGCGCGGGCAAGACCACGCTGTTCAAGATGATCACCAAGCAGGAGACGCCGGACGCGGGCACCATCACGGTGGGCGAGTCCGTGCATCTCGGCTACGTCGACCAGTCGCGCGACGCGCTCGACGGCAAGAAGACCGTGTGGGAGGAAATCTCCGGCGGCAACGACCAGATCCTGCTCGGCAAGCGCGAAGTCAACTCGCGCGGCTATTGCTCGTCGTTCAACTTCAAGGGCGCGGACCAGCAGAAGAAGGTCGGCGCGCTGTCGGGCGGTGAACGCAACCGCGTCCATCTCGCCAAGATGCTGAAGTCCGGCGCCAACGTCCTGCTGCTCGACGAACCGACCAACGATCTCGACGTCGATACGCTGCGGGCGCTGGAAGAGGCGCTGGAGGATTTCGCCGGCTGCGCCGTCATCATCAGCCATGACCGCTGGTTCCTCGACCGCATCGCGACCCACATGCTCGCTTTCGAAGGCGACAGCCATGTCGAATGGTTCGAGGGCAACTTCCAGGACTACGAGAAGGACAAGATGCGCCGTCTCGGCCAGGACTCGGTGATCCCGCATCGCGTGAAGTACAAGAAGCTGACGCGGTGAGGCGATCAGGGATGTGTTACGGATCTCAGTTGGTCAGTGACATCGCTTACGCCAGGAAGAGCCCAGATCGCTTCGCGAAGCGAAAATCTGTGAGATAGCTGCGTCACGTCGGACCTCACCCCACCTTCTCACTCAGCCACATCTTGATCAGCGACTGATACGGCACGTCACGCTTGTTGGCGGCGATCTTGATCTGCTCAAGGAGGCTCACCGGCAGCCGCAATGAGATAGCTGTGGTCGATGGCTTTAGGTTCGGCAAGCGCACGCGCTGAGCCTTGCTCCAGTCGAGGTAATCGGTGGAGTCGTGAGTCTCCCAGAATTTTCGTTCTTCCGCTTCGCTCTTGAAGGCGGGAATGGGCTTAAGTTTGCTCATAGATCTTCCGCTCCTTTCGATTCATGTCCCGCGCCGAAATCACCCGGATTCTCGTTCCATCCTGCCTGAGCGTGAAGGTGATGTGCAGCAAACGGTTTTCAATCGTCCTTCCCAAGGCATTGAGGCGCGGCTCATTCTCGCTATGCTTTTCATCTTCGACCACGATCAGCGGGTCGTTGAAAAAGATGCTTTCAGCTTCCGCCGAGCTGACATCATGCTTGTCCGCGTTTTTCCTGCGGTTGCCGTCGTCCCACTCAAATCCTTCGATCCGGTCGAAATCGATCATATGTGTATATTGCAATAATATACACGTATTTGCAATCCGCCACCCCTTCCGTTATGGGTAAAGTGCTGCGGAAGGGACGAAGACAGCCAAATGGCCGACTGGAACACTGAGCGAGACCTGAAATTCGAGGCCGGGGCAGGCGGTCGTTTCCCTCATTCAACCGAATGGCTGACGCGGTGATTGCTCCACTGGTCAGCGATCTCGATGAGCAGGAGCGGGCGCTCCTGGCCATGGATGTCGCCTGGGTCCAGTGGCGGTCGGAATTCCGGCAGAAGATTGTCGCCGGCGGCGACAAGCCGGTGCGAAGCATTTTTGAAGCCGACATGATCTTCGCCATCGTCGCGCACCACGCGCTGAAGGGGCGGCCGGTCACGCTCAAGGAGCTTGCGACCTACTTCGGATCGATCGCCACCGAGGCGACGATCTCCCGGCATATCGACGACATGGTAAAGAACAGTCTGGTCGAGCGCCGCCTCGACGGGAAAGACCGCCGCCGCATGTTTTTGATTCCGACGCGGCGGCTCGAAGGCATCGGTCATCAGTTCGAGCAGGCGCGGCTGCGCATCATGCGCGAGCACGGCTTTGTCTGGAATGGCGGCAAGAGCACGGAGTAAGCGATCTCATGGCGGGTGACGAGAAGACACTGACGGCCGGGGAAATCAGCGCGTCCGCGCCGGTCACTTTCAATCTCGACGAATGCACGATGGATGCGCAGGAGCGTGCCGTGCTCGCCATCGATATCGCTTACGTTCAGTGGCGCGCGGACTTCCGCCGCACGGTGGTCGCCTCCGGCGTGCTGAACAGGCCATGGCGCAGCGTGTTCGAGGCCGACATGATGTTCAGCATCGTCGCGCATCGCTGGCTCGCCGGGCGCGCGATCACGCACAAGGAGCTTGCGACCTATTTCGAATTGTTTGCGACCGAAGCGACCGTCTCTCGCCATCTCGATGACATGGAAGAAAGCGGCATGATCGTGCGTCAGACCGATCCGGACGACCGCCGCCGCATCTTCCTGCTGCCGACACGGCGGCTGGAAATCATTGGTCACGGATATGCGCAAGCGCGAATCCGAATCATGCGTGAGCATGGTTTTGTGTGGACCGGCGATGCCGGGGCGAACGGGACGAGGGCAACCGATTCGGCAAGGAAGCCGGACTGATCGTCTCGTGAGGACAGGGCAACGCGTCAGAAGGTAGCAACGACGATGCATTGCAACCATGGTGCAATCGCTGGAATCCGGCTACGGCTATTGTCATAACGAATCGGCAGGCCAGGTAACGCATGACGTCGGGGCCCAAGAAACTATCACCCGAGACAATCGGGGCGGCATCGTCGGCGTCTTTGATCGAATGTCCCGACAGCATTCTCGATGCGCCGGAACGGGCTGTTCTCGCTTTCGATATGGCATGGGTGCAGTGGCGCGCGGATTTCCGGCGCACCGTTGTCGCCTCCGGCATCCTGCGTCGTCCGTGGCGCAGCGCGTTCGAGGCCGACCTGATCTTTAGTATCGTCTCGCATCGCTGGCTGACCGGGCGGCCGATCACACTCAAAGAACTCGCGACCTATTTCGAACAGTTCGCTACAGCGGCAACGGTCTCCCGTCATATCGACGATATGGAGGAGGCTGGCATGCTGGCGCGTGACGTGGACGCCAATGACCGACGCCGCTTCTTCCTGATGCCGACGGAGCGGCTTGAAGTCATCGGCCGCGAATTCCTGCAGGCGCGAGTCCGCACCATGCGCGATCACGGTTTTGTGTGGGCAGGCAGCACCGCGATCGACCCGAAAACTGCAATCGATCCTGCGTGATCCCAGCGTGCGGTGTCGCTATAGGCCTCGGCCGAGAGAGTGGATCACCATTCTCCGCCACCGGGATTGAAGCGCTCACCTGTTGTACACGTGGCGCGCAAGCGCACCTTTTCGGTGCGTGATCCCGGTGGCCTTTTAGCCATCGGAGAAGATCATGGTTTTACGTTTCATTGCGTTCGCACTCACGCTTCTGCTGCTGACGCCAGGTTCTGTGCTTTCAGTGATGGCCGACGATGTGGGCCTGTCGGCGGCGGAGAGGGCGAAGAACATCAAGGCCTCTGAGGCACGCAAGGCGCAGGGGCAGGCGACGGATACGTCCCGCGACGTGCGCGCCATGAAATATCACCGCATGGGACAGCAGCCGCCGCAGGCGCAGAAGCAGCACAGCATGGGACAGCAGCCGCCGCGGGCGCAGAAACAGCAACAGCGACGGCAACAGCAAGAGCAGCAGGCGATGCAGCAGGCCAAGCGCTGCCAGGATGCGATCAACGACGCGCAGAACACGGCGGTGGGAACGTCCGTGCTGTCGAGCGCCGTCGGGTTCCTGCCGTTCGGCGGCACCGCGTCCGGCGTGGCAGGTGCCGCGGCAGGGATGGGCGCGACGGTCGGCGGCGAAATCACGCGCCAGAAGGCTGCGGCTGCGGTTCAGGGAAATTGCTGAGACATCATTGATACGGCTCGTGAAATCTGGCCATCGCCGATCGGTTGACGTAGAAGGGTCGTCCGATACAGATCTGGCGCGTATTCTTTCCGCAAAACCGGTATCCACTTTTGCGGAATACGCGCGGGGCGTTGGAGTTTCACGATGTCCGACTGGGATGCGCAGCAATACCTGAAATTCGAGGACGAGCGGACGCGCGGGGCGCGCGACCTGCTGGCGCAGATTCCGATCCAGGATGCGCGGGGCGTGGTGGACATCGGCTGTGGCCCGGGCAACTCGACCGAGTTGCTGGCCAGACGCTGGCCGCAGGCGAAGATCACCGGGATCGATACCTCGGCGGACATGCTGCGTCAGGCGCGCGAGCGGCTGCCGCAGCACACCTTCATCGAAGCGAATATTTCGCACTGGTCGCCGCCCGCCGGAACCGATGTGCTGTTCGCCAATGCGATCTTCCAGTGGGTGCCGAAACATCTCAAGCAAATGATGCGACTTCTGATGGCGCTGCCCGACGGCGGCGCGCTCGCGGTGCAGATGCCCGATAACATGGACGAGCCGTCGCACGTCCTGATGCGCGAGGTCGCGCGCCTGCCGCAGTTCCACACCCAGCTCGCGCACGCATTGGAGGCGCGGGACAATCTGCCGAAGCCGGGCACCTATTACGACGCGCTGCAGCCGCTGTGCAGCCGTATCGACATCTGGCACACGGTCTACAATCACGTGCTGGACGATGCACCGGCCATCGTCGAATGGGTGAAGGGCACAGGGCTGCGCCCGTTCCTCGATCCGCTCGAGATTCCCGAACGCAAGGAATTCCTCGAGGCCTACAGGGCGCGGATTGCTGCCAGCTACCCGCCGCAGGCCGATGGCAAGGTGCTGCTGCGCTTCCCGCGGATTTTCATCGTCGCGGTGAAATAGCCGGAAATCCGGGCTTGCCGGGCAAATTGTCGCCATTGTGACGGGACAAGGGCTGTTGCTGCGACCGATGGATGCCGCGCGCGCCTGCGCCGAATCTGCCATGGTCCGCCATCAGTTTCTGTTCCACCGGAGCCATTTGAGATGAGTATGACCCCCGAAACGCCCCTGCCGACGCGCGCCGACTTGGCGCTGCGTCCGATCCCGATGCTGATCTTCGGATCGCGCTGGCTGCAGGTGCCGCTCTATGTCGGCCTGATCGTCGCGCAGGCTGTCTATGTTATCCTGTTCCTGAAAGAACTCTGGCATCTCATTTCGCATTCGTTCTCCTTCACCGAGCAGCAGATCATGCTTGTCGTGCTCGGGCTGATCGACGTGGTGATGATCTCGAACCTTCTGGTGATGGTCATCGTCGGCGGCTACGAGACCTTCGTCTCGCGGCTTAACCTGAAGGGTCACCCCGACGAGCCGGAATGGCTCAGCCACGTCAATGCCAGCGTGCTGAAGATCAAGCTGGCCATGGCCATTATCGGCATCTCCTCGATCCATCTGCTGCGCACCTTCATCGAGGCCGGCAACCTCGGCGTCGCGGGCCGCACCACGAACTACACAGAGGCCGGCGTGATGTGGCAGACCATCATCCACGGCATGTTTATCGTGTCGGCGATCGGCATCGCCTATGTCGACAAGCTGTCGAGCGATGCCGACGTTGCTCGCGCCAATGCCGTCAAGACCGGGCACGGCAAGCATTGATGCCGTAGCGGGAGACAACGTCATTGCGAGCGGAGCGAAGCAATCCAGTTTTGGAGACCATCCGGATGAACCGCTGGATTGCTTCGTCGCAAGTGCTCCTCGCAACGACGTTCATGTTGCTGGCAAGCGCGCCAGCCCTCGCCGCCGATGCGGCGTTCACGCAGTTCGTCGCCTCGCTGTGGCCGGAAGCGCAGCAGGCGGGCGTTTCGCGGGCGGTCTTCGATCGCGAAACCAACGCGCTGGAGCCGGACTACAAGCTGCCGGATCTGCTGTTGCCCGGGCGTCCATCGACCGGCGCGCCATCGCAGGCGGAGTTCGTGCAGGTGCCGGCGGACTATGTGAAGGAGGCGAGCATCGCGCGGCTCGCGTCGCACGGGCAGCGATTGTCGATCCAGCATCGCGATACGCTGCGCGCCATCGAGCAGCGCTTCGGCGTGCCGGGCAACATCATCCTGGCGATCTGGGGCCGCGAGACCGACTACGGCCGTCATGCGCTGCCCTATGATGGCTTGCGCGTGCTGGCGACGCAGGCCTATGTCGGCCGGCGCAAGGATCAATACCGCGGCGAGTTCATCGAGGCGCTGAAGCTGATCCAGAACGGCGACGTGACGCGCAAGAACCTGCGCACCTCATGGGGCGGCGCGACGGGGCTGACGCAGTTCCTGCCCTCGGAGCTTCACAAGCACGGCGTCGATTTCGACGGCGACGGCCACATCAACATCTGGACCTCGGTGCCGGATGCGCTGGCGTCCGCCGCCCAGCAGTTGAAGAACAAGGGCTGGCAGCCGGGCGTGCGCTGGGCCTATGAGGTGCGCGCACCGCGCATCGCCGATTGTACGCAAGGCGTGCCGGAAGTGACCAAGCCGATCTCGCAATGGCTGCGCGAAGGCTACGTACCGGTGCGCGGCGAGCAACTCAGCGCCGCCGAGCAGGCGCAGGGCGCGTCGCTGTTGCAGCCGGAAGGCACCTACGGCCCGTCGTTCCTGACCACGAAGAATTACTTCGTCATCAAGGAATACAATTTCTCCGATCTCTATGTGCTGTTCGTCGGCCATCTCGCCGACCGCATGATGAACGGCCAGCCGTTCGCGACGCCGTGGTCGGCGTCGACCCAGATGCGCAGCGCCGATGTGGAAGAGATGCAGAAGCATCTCACGCGCCTCGGCCTCTACAGCTCGAAACTTGACGGCAAGGCGGGGATGCAGACCCGCGCGGCGCTTGGCGCCTACCAGAAGAAGGCGGGACTGAAAGTCGATTGCTGGCCGAGCGGTGATGTGCTGCGCGCGATGAGCGCGGGACGGTAGGCGCGGCTGTGCCGTCACCCTGAGGTGCCGTAGCGAAGCGGAGGCCTCGAAGGGCGACGGCAGCGCAGTCAGTTCGATCCGTCATCCTTCGAGGCTCGCAAGCGCTCGCACCTCAGGATGACGGTCGAGGGTTTTATTCGCGACGTGAGAAAACCCGTCGCCCAAAAACAAAACCCGGCCGTGAGGCCGGGTTTTGAAACTCATGTCTCACGAAGTAATCGTGAGAATGTTCAGATCAATCGCAAACCTGAACGCGGCGGACGCGCCAGCCGTAACCGTCCCAGAAGCGCTCGCGCACCAGGCGGCAGGCTGGCTCTTCAATGTACACCGGGCCGGGTGCGTAGCCGTAGCCATATGCCGGGCGGCTGCTGTTGGCGATGGCGCCGCCGATGATCGCGCCGCCCAGAAGGCCAAGGCCCACGCCGGCAGCCACACGGCCGCCGTCAGCCTTGGCTGCGGGCATCGCGGTTGCGAGCGAACCAGCGATCGTTGCGACCGCGAGGAACGCCGAAAGAACCTTCTTCATGTTGTCTCTCCTCAGATCACGCCAGAGCCTGGCGCAAGGCGATTGGTCTGCAAGGATCCAATGACGGAACTCAAGATAGCCCGATTTGGCCCCTGTTTGAAAGGTCGGCGCCATCCCGCACCGGCGATTCAGATGATGTCCCGGCGCCAATATAGCGGATTCTGGCGCACAGCCTTCACAAAAAACGCCCCCAAGGGGCACTTTACCCTAGGGAGCGTTACTTTTTTCCAAGCCGGGGCGGCTAAAAGAAGGCCGCTCGGTGATCAGTTGTGTCAGTTACAAACCTGAACGCGGCGGACGCGCCAGCCGTAGCCGTCCCAGAAGCGTTCGCGCTGCAGGTAGCAGCCGCCGCCGTAATAGGCCGGGCCTGCGCCGTAATAGCCGTAACCGGGGCCGTAGTAGCCCCCGCTGTTGGCAATCGCCGCACCGGCGATGGCGCCGCCAAGAAGGCCGAGGCCGATGGCTGCACCGCCACCATGACCGTGATGGTGACCGTGATAATGACGACGATATTGCGCCTCTGCGGCAGGCATCGTGGCTGCGAGCGAGCCAGCGATCGTAGCGACCGCGAGGAACGCCGAAACTACCTTCTTCATGGCTTCACCTTTCGTCGTTGTGACCTGTGAAATGTCGTTGTGACCCATGAGATAACGGGTCTCGCCGGTGAAAGTTGCACGGCTGCATTGAACGGGAACTGAACGGGATAGCCGGATTCCCGCCATGATTGGGTTTAATCGCCGTCAATCAGCGCAACGAAAAACGGCGCTCGCGAAGTGCGAAGCGCCGTTGAAATTTTTTGAGCCGCGCGGAAACCCGCGTGGACGATATCAGAACAGCGAAGCGTACTGCTGCAGGCCGGCCTGCTGAACGAGGCCCATCGCGGTGCGCTTCTGGTCCTCATCGAGGCGGGCGAACAGGGCGGATGCGGCCGGTGCGAAGCGGCGCACGGCGGCTTCGTTGACCTGCGGCTCGCGTGCGAGCGCGCGCAGCGCGCTGGCGACGGCGGGCCAGTACTTCGCCTGCTCGGCCTTCAGCTTCAGCGCTGCGCGATAGCGCATGATGGCGACTTCGCTCATCGCCGACTGATACATCGAAATCTTCTTCTGGGGAGCGGCGACTTCGGTGCCGACGGACGCGGTAAAGTCCTGAGCGGAAACCGGTGCACTCACGGAAATTGCCAACGTGGCAACAACAGACGCAATCGCGATTGGCAACTTTCGCATTTTTCTCACTTCTGTGCGTGGAATGATGGGCGCGGGGTACGTGCCATATGTGACCAAAATGCGATCCATTGGGTTAACAATTGCAGAAACTGCGGGGCAACGCCTTGTTAAGGTTTAGGGGGCGGATTTGTTCCGCGAAATCAGTGCCTTTTTTCCGCGTGTAATATTCGCTCACCAAAGGTGAAGCGGGTTCCGTGGTTAATGTCCGGAGCCGAAACGCTGAATCTGTTGGTAAATGCTGGATAATTCACGTCGGCGCGGGGCGATGCAGTTTAGTTCAGCGCTCGGATTCGAGCGTCTGCGATAGCAATTCGAGCGCGTGAAGCGCGAACGCCCGCATGTTGGCGACGCGGTCGCTGTCGCCGGTCTCGAGCGTGATCACGCGCATTCGCGGTCCCGCAATGGCCATGCATGAATGTCCGGCGGCGTCGCCGTAGCGGTTGCCGGACGGGCCGGTCGCGCCGGTCTCGCTCAGGCCCCATGTGGTGTTGAGCAGTTCCCGCGCACGGTTCGCGAGCAAGGTCGCGTAGGGCTCGGTCGCGCCGCGGTTGCCGATCGCTTCCATTTCTTCTTTCGTGATGTTCACCAACGCCGCGCGCGCACGCGGCGTGTAGATCACGCCGCCGCCGCGGTAGTAGGCCGATGCGCCGGGCACTGCGAGCAGCGCTGCGGAGATGAGTCCTCCGGTGGAAGACTCCGCTACCGCGATGGTTTCCTTGCGCGCGATCAGGGACGCGGCGACTTTCTCCGCGAGCGGCAGCAACTTTTCCATGACGGGACTTTCTTCTGTTTGAGGTCAGAGCTGCGTCTTGTAACGCGCTTCGACGGCTTCCTGGCTTTCGGGCGTGCCCTGGCCTGTCTGTTCGTGAATGACTTCACTGATGCTCGGCTGCGCGGAGCGCGCAACGCGGGAGTCGGGCGACCACAACTTCGAGCGCATCAGCGCCTTGCCGCAGTGGAAATAGGCTTCGCGCACGGCGATATCGAGCACGGCGCGGGGCGGCTTGCCGAACTCGATCATGGTGGCCAGCAGGTCCGCATCCGCCGACAGTTTTGCTTCGCCGCCCACGCGCAGGGTTTCATCAAGGCCCGGCACGAAGAAGATCAGTTGCACGTAGCCCGAGCCAGTCACGAGGTTGCGGAAGCTGTCGATGCGGTTGTTGCCGGGGCGATCCGGCATCAAGAGGCGCGTCTCGCCTTCGATATGGACGAAGCCCGGATTGCCGCCGCGCGGCGAGGCATCGACGGTGCCGTCCGGCCCTGAGGTCGCCAGCACACAGAACGGCGACATCCCGATGAAGTGTGCGGCGTGGCGGTCGATGCGCGGCAGTTGTTTTGCGATCACGCGGTCGGTGGGTGGTGCGTAAATGGTGCCGAGGTCGTCAGGTCCGATATGCGTCACGCCGTGCTCCCGTTGCTCGCGATGCTGACGTTTAACCCAATCCGCAGCGTCCTGCATTTGCGGGTTTTGCCGTCAGTTCGAAATCGCTGTTCTGCCCGTTTAACGCGCGAATTTAGATCGATTCCAGATTGCGCGCGAAGTGCTTCCGCCAGTTTGGAATAGCTTAAAAGTGGCTGTTTTCCTTTTGCATCGGAGCCTTCGCTTCAATACCTGTGGGTCAACAGTCCTTACAGGTTCTCCAGACACCCATGATTGTTTGTTCCTGCAACGTCCTGACTGACCACGACGTGCGTAACGTTGTGACCCAAGCCAAGGACTTCCCGCGCACCGCTGGGCAAGTCTATGGCTGTCTGGGCTGCAGCGCCGAATGCGGCCGCTGCGCGCGAACCATCAAGAAGATCATGGATGAAGCCCTCGGCGCCTGCGCCAAGGCCTGCTGCGCGGGATGCCCCCACAGCCAGCAGCATGCTGATCACTCCCACGCCGATCACTCGCACGCCGGTCACACCGACGGCGAACATCACCATCCGGTGATCCTGACCGCCCAAGCGGCCGCCTAAGCCGCTTTACCGGCTTACCTTTCTCGCCTTTCTCCGATGTGGACGTCGCCGCGGCGAGGGCTTGTACTCGCCGTAAATCTGATTTAGAACGTTTCTAAATTGAATTTGGCCCGTCAAACGACGGTTCCACGATGGAGTGTAAGATGAAGGGCGATCCGAAGGTCATCGAGTTCCTGAACAAGGCGCTGCGCAGCGAACTGACCGCCGTCAGCCAGTTCTGGCTTCATTACCGGATGCTGGAGAACTGGGGCCTGAAGGATCTCGCCAAGAAGTGGCGCAAGGAATCCATCGAGGAAATGGAGCACGCCGACAAGCTGATCGACCGGATCATCTTCCTTGACGGTTTCCCGAACCTGCAGGTGCTCGATCCGCTGCATATCGGCCAGAACGTGAAGGAAGTTCTGGATTGCGACCTCAAGGCCGAGTATTCGGCGCGCGAGCTTTACGAGAAGGCCGCGACCCACTGCCATAGCGCGAAGGACTATGTCTCGCGCGACCTGTTCGAGAGCCTGATGAAGGACGAGGAAGGGCACATCGACTTCCTCGAAACCCAGATCGACCTCGTCAAGAGGATCGGCGTCGAGTTATATTCGCAGAAGCACATGGGTGGACTGGACGACGGGCACTAACGCCTCGCATCGCTGATACACTGATCACGAGAACAACCCGGACCGCTTACTGCGGCTCCGGGTTTTCTTTTGTTACTTCCGACGAAAATGCTCTAGCCTCACCGACAACAAAAAACATAAGGGAGAAACATGATGACCTATGACTGGCCTGCGATCGTTGGCGATCTGGACTCGCTGCTGAAGCTGCGCTCGATCCCGTTCGGCATGAAGATGTTCACGCGCCGCGAGGACATGGAGGCGATCCCGAAAATCCGCAGGCCGCAGTCGGTTCACACGCTGGATCAGATCGTGGCGCAGGCGGCGCGGATCGGCTGGACGGTCGGCATCACCAGCGACGATCTGGTCGGCGCGCAGTGCCGTGCCGTGGTCGGCCTCGGCGGCGCCAAGACCGATGCCTGGCAATCCGGACAGCACATGACCGGCGTGTGGTTCTCGACGCAGCAGGATGCGCAGGCGCATCAGGAGGCGATGCACTGCGTGCCGGACGGACAATACGACGCGCTGGCCGTCGGGCCACTGTCGTCCGGCAAGCTCGATCCGCCCGACATCGCGCTGTTCTATGCGACGCCCGGCGCGATGATCTATTTCATCAATGGATTGCAGTGGTCCGGCTACAAGCGGTTCGACTGGAGTGTGGTCGGCGAATCCGCCTGCGCGGATTCATGGGGCCGCGCGCTGACGACGCGATTGCCGAGCCTGTCGATTCCGTGTTTCGCCGAGCGCCGTTATGGCGGCGTGCTCGACGAGGAAATGCTGATGGCGACGCCGCCGGAATATCTCGTCAGCGCCATCGCCGGTATGAAGGCGCTGTCGAAGAACGGCTTCCGTTATCCGTTCGCGCAATACGGCGTGCAGCAGGATGTGCGCGCCGGCATGGCGGTGAGTTATCCGGGCCGGGCGTAGGGAAATCTCTACTTCGTCATGGCCGGACTTGTTCCGGCCATCCACGTCTTACTTACGAATCCAAAGACGTGGATCACCGGGACATAGGCGAGCGAAGCGACGCCGTCCTTCAGACGGCTATGCCCGGTGATGACGAGTTGATAATTCTTGCGTTGCGGTTACGACCCGTCCGCCGGCACGAAGCACGTGATCTCGATGTTGCCGCGAAGCGTCACGTACCACACCACCGCGCCGCCGGTCGGATTGCCGCCGGTGCGGATCACCGCCTTCTCCGGCACCAGCCACCACGTGCCTTGGATCGGCACCCAGTACGCGCCCTGCCGCACATCGTAGTCGGTGCGGTGTCCGTCGGAGACATCACAGCACGGCACACCGGCCGGGCTGCGCGCATCCTTGAACCATTTTCGAATGTGCTCGGGGACATCGCCGAACTGTCCGCGATCGACCGCGAGCGCCGTCGCGGCGGACAATATCAGCGGAATCATCAGGGCAAGGCGAACTGGCCACCTCATGCGATCCTCCGCGCTCAAGAATCATACGAAGCTTCGGACGGTCGCTTGAGGGCGTCCAGACAAACCCGCGCGAGGCGTCGGGTTCCTCCCGCGCATTGTTGAGGCACGACGCAGCGCAGCACTGCCGACGGCGAGAAGCTCAGCCGGTCAGCCCGACCGCTTCGCGCACCGCCGTGATCGGCTGGATCGCGGCCGACCAGAAATTCCACTCCGGGCCGAACAGGTCGGCCTTGGTGTCTTCGCCCCGCGCCCAGGCGTAGAAGAATTCCTCCGGCTCGAACGCGCCTGTCGCGGCACCGGCGACATCGTTGAGCGGAATGCCGAGATGCCAGCTCAGGATCACCGGCAGCACATGGCCGGACATGGCGTGGCTGCGATGCATCGTCGCCGTCAGCGTTGACGTCAGGAGTTCGCCGCGCGGCGACGTATCGTAGCCGGCGAGCACGTGGGTTGAATCGTGCGGAACGGCGAACTCGAAATTCAGCGCGGTCGCCTCGCCGGGATAGGCGTAGCCGTTGGCCTGATAGAACATCGCGAAAGCATGGCCGAAGGTGTCCGCCGGCAGCCGCGCCAGCGCATGAAAGCGCGTCGCCAGCGCGGGATCGGGCTGCGCATCGTAAGGCTGCAGCCACGGGCCCATCTCCGCAGTGGCCCATGCGCGGCCCGTCACGCTCTCAAGGTTGGCGTGGATCATGTGGGCCTTGGCGTCGTTCATGTCGCCCAGCGCCAGCCGCGCCAGATCGTTGACGAAGTCGTCGCGGACGCCGAGTTGATCCGCGAGCTTCACCACGGCACTCAGCTTGGCGGGGTCCAGCGTGCCGCCGACAAACGCCATGAGGGCGGCGAAGCTCACCGCCTGTGTGGCGAGCGCAGGATCGGCGGTCAGTTCAGCCTGCCGGTAGGGACTGAGCGGCGTCAGCCCTGCGAGGCCGAACTGCGGCTCGAGATGAAAGACGTAGCGGGTCGCGGCGGCGATGGTCTCGTGGTCGATCGTGTCCGGCAGTCCTTCGGTCGCTGCAATGCCGAGCATCACGGCGAGCGTGCTGCGGGCCTGATCCAGCGTTGCGGGAATGTGCATGAGCCGTGCCGCGATCCTATCTGAACTGCCTGCGGCAGAGCGGACTGAGCTTCCTGACGTTCTTTTGCATGCAGGCCGTGATGCGTTTCACGTCGGGGACGAATTCGCGGCAGAGTCTCATGGCGTCCTGGCGGCACGCACGGCGCTGCTCCGGCGTTCCTGCGGCATCGGCGGCGGACGGAGCCGCGGCGAGAAGCGCGATCGCTGTGCAGACGATGCGCGCCTTGATCATTGGTGGGGTCATGTTCTGGTTCCTTGATCATGGAACCGTAACCTGATCGTCAATGCCCATCAAACGGTAAACCGTACCGCGCGGTTTCTAGTGATGCGCCGGGACTTCGGCGCCTTCTGCAGAATATTGCCGGATCTTGTTGCGCAGTGTGCGGACCGACACGCCAAGCACGCGCGCGGCGCGGGTGCGGTTGCCATCGCAGCGGGCGAGCGTTTGCAGGACAAGCTCGCGTTCGATTTCTCCGACCGTGGCCCCGATCAGCAGCGGAACCACCTGGTTCGGCGCCATGGCGGGCGCGTCCGGCAATGGCTCCGATGCGCGTACGTGTGTTTCCTGGGTCATTGAGACCTCCTGACCAATGCTGCACCTGTCAGGGACGCAGACTATCTCCAAGGTTCTCCGATCTCAGCCCAGGTAAAGGGTGGGCCGATATGGTTAACAGGACCTTAATTTTCGGGATAACCCGTTCATGGAACTCACGAATTGGAACCCGATGGAACCGCCGGGGATCGCTGGAGAAATCGGACCAGCTTTGAGCGGACGCCTAAAATTTGCGCGCCTCCCGGCCGAGAATTAAGTGAGATGGGCCCGCATTGGGCTCTCGTGGAAGGAGCGCATCATGTGCCGCAACATCAAGACGCTGTTCAATTTCGAGCCGCCTGCGACCGAAGATGAAATTCACGCGTCGGCGTTGCAGTTCGTGCGCAAGCTTTCCGGCTTCAACGCGCCGTCAAAGGCCAACGAAGCCGCATTCGAACTCGCGGTCGCCGAAGTTTCCGCCAGCGCGCGAAAGTTGCTGACATCGCTGCACACCCATGCACCTGCACGCGACCGGGAGATCGAAGCGGAAAAGGCGCGGGAGCGAAGCAAGGCACGTTTCGGCTGAGCGCCGCCACCGGTCCCGGCAAAGCGCCGTTACGTTGCCGTTGCGAAGCCGCAGGCTCTCAGTGTTGCGGCAGAACGACCGGCACAAAGCGCGGATCGCTCGACGCAGCCCGCCGATCGATCGCAGCCACCCGCATCAGGGCTTCAAGCTTCAATAAAAAGATTTCCGCCAACATTGTCATAATCCACTTCTTGACTCTCTGGCAGTTGGACGCCGACTCGAACGGCGGCGTTCAATGTCTGATTCAAACGTATGCCTGAGAGTCCGCGTTCGCAATGACCTTGCCGCCGGCGGACAAGAAGTTAACGTGACGCCCACACCAGGAGGCATTCGATGAAAGCTGTCGCCGCGCTGCTCGTCGTGTTGCCGGCTGTCATATTTCCGGCCGCCGCCCGGGCCGACACATCGGACCGCTTCGCCATGGGCGGGTGGATCGAGAAATTCCAGCCTGCCATCGATCAGGCTAATGCCAGCGGCGAGCTGTTTCGCATTCGCGGCCATTGCCAGTCGAACTGCACGCTGTTTCTGGGTGTGCGCAATGTCTGCGTCGAGCGCAGCGCGACCCTGCTGTTTCACGCCGGCCACGGCCGCGGACCCAACAGGTACGTCATCAATGCGGGTTCGACGCAGCGGATGCTGAACGCCTACAACGCCAGGCTGCGGCGGTATGTGACCGCGAACGGCTATCTTGCGAAGCTGGAGTTCAGCTCCATCTCCGGCGCGCGGATCATCGACGAGTTCGGCTACAAGGAATGTCCGCGCGGCGGGTGAGACCGCGCCTCAGGCGGCGCGTTGCGCCAGGAAGCCCCAGTCCCACGGCAGCTGCTTTGAGCCGCGCGGCTTTCGCAGACCGTCCACCGACCAGGGATAATACACCCGCGCAATGCGCGCGATCTCGAATCCTTTTTCGGACACGGTGGAGATCAATTCCTCGCGCTCGTAGAATTTCTGCCAGACACCGTCGCGGCTGACGAGGCCGCCCGCCTTGATCTTGTCCGCCGATGCGCCGAGCTTGTTGACCATCAGCTGGGATTCCATCGACGGCACCACCACCAGCGCATGCGCCGACGGCTTGGTCACAGCGGCGAGGGTCGCCCACAGCGCATCGCGCTTGGCTTCGCGCGGCGACGTGATGACGTTCAGGCAGACGGTGAGGTCCGCAACGGTTCCGAGGACGTCCGCGGACTTGCAGACATCCATCGCCATCCATTTGGCGTTCGTCATCTCCGCGCAGCGTTTCTTCGCGCGCGCGACGATGCGCGGCGCGAAGTCGATGCCGGTGATCCGCTCGAAGCGATGTCCGAATTTCTTGACGAAGCTGCCGACCCCGCAGCCGAGATCCACCAGCTCGAGATTTTTCCGTGAACGGCAAGCGGCGGCAACGAAGCGCGGCATCTGGCCGTTGGTTTCATCGGTGACGATATCGCAGACCAGCGACTCGAACTTGGCGGCGTGCAGATCCCATTCAACTCGATTCACAGAAACCTCCCGTTGGTTATTGTGAAGCCGAATCGATTAAACAACAGAAACGGCCGCGGCGATACGCACCGCGGCGCCTAATCTGTTGATCAATAGCGCGTCTTGTTCGGCAGGTTCCGGTACTCGAGCCAGACCTTCTGCGCGTCGCCGCGCATCAATTGCGCCACGCGAACAGTTCGCTTGGCGTATGACTGCTTCATATCCTGATTGATATTCGAGTCGTCGAACAGGTCGGCGTAATCGCTCCACGATGCCGCGTAGTAGATCTTGTCGACGCGCGCCCAGTACGCCGTCGAGTAGCACATCGGGCAGGGCTCGCAGCTCGAGAACAGCGTCGCGCCCTTGATGTGCGGCGAGCCGACCTTCTTGCAGGCCATGCGGATGGCATTCACTTCGGCATGCGCGGAGGGATCGTTGTCGCGCAGCACGCTGTTGCCCGACGACGACAGGATCTCGTTGTTCATCACCACGACCGCGCCGAACGGCCCGCCGGTCTTCTCGACGACGCCGGCCTTGCGCATCAGCTCGACGGCGTGGCTCATGAACTTGCGCTCCTGATCGTTCGCGGCCTGCTTCGGCGCTTCCTTCGCGAAGGCGACATCCGATCCGGCGGCGGCCATCAGCGCGGCGGCGCCGGTGGTCAGGAAATTCCGGCGATGAACGATGCGCGCGGAGGCGAACAGGGTATCGAGCGGTGTCTCGTTGTCTTCGGTACGGGAGTCCATCGTGCATGACCTCGATCTCCGGCACAGCGCCGGACAAAAAATCCGGCTTGCGCTCATCGCTGGCCGGAAACGCGGGTTCGAGGATGTCTTAGCGGCAGGTTCCTTTCAGTTGTGTTGCTGGAGTTCCTCCAACTGCACTGCGAAATGGTATCAGCCGCGGCTAGCGCCCATTCGCAAAACGCCTGCGGAAACGGGATGCGAATGCTAGAATCAGCTACTTGATTCGGCTTTGCCGATCCGCCTCGCAGCTTCCGCTGTCCGCGCCACCTTTCACACCCATCCGGAGATTCCATCATGCGTCTGTCATCTGCCATTCGCGCCGCGCTGATCGCGGTGACGGCCCTTGTCGGAGCCGGTCTGTCGTCCGCCCATGCCGACAGCGGCACCGTGTCGCTCGTCATCTACAAGGCGGGTTGGTTTATCGGCGGCTCGGGCGGCAGCGGCACGCTCAACTTCCGGGGCAGGAGCTACGCGCTGTCCACCGGCGGTATCGACTACGGCCTGGTGTTCGGCGGATCGAAGACCGTGCTGCGCGGCCGCGTCAGCAACATCAACCGCCCATCGGATGTCGCCGGTGTTTATGGGGCGGCGGGCGCAGGCATCGCGGTCGGGCGCGGGGCGCGCGCGATCGTGCTGACCAACCAGAAGGGCGCAGTGCTCGAACTCTCCGGCCAGCAAACCGGACTGATGGCCAATGCTGATCTGAGCGGACTCGCGATTACGATGAGGTAAAACGCGGCAATACTGTTGGTGCGCGCATAAGCGCGCCAATAGTCAACCGTCGTTGGATGTTGCGATGGCGGTCTCGCTCGTGGGCGTGGCCGCCTTTTGCTTGCTCCACATATCCTGAGCGATCATTCCCGCAGCCATCGCGGCGACGAACACGATCACCGGCAGACCGAGCCCGGCGAGATTGACCAGTGCGGGGCCGGGGCAAAGCCCGACCAGACCCCAGCCGATCCCGAACAGGACTGCGCCTGTAACCAGCGGCGCATCAATGTCCTTGCGCGTCGGCCAGAGAGACTGCGCGGTGAAGACAGGCGCGCCGCGCCGCTTTGCCAGCGCGAAGCCGATGCTGGTGACCGCGACGGCGCCGGCCATCACGAACGCCAGCGTCGCATCCCACGCGCCGAAGATGTCGAGGAAGCCGAGCACTTTCCCTGTCTGTGTCATGCCGGAGATCAAGAGGCCTGCGCCGAAGACGAGTCCGCAGGCAAAGCTCACGAGAACGAGCGGCATGGTCTCAGCCTCCGATAATGTGACGCGCGATGGCGACGGTGATGATCGCCGCCGCCATGAAGATCGCGGTGGCCACCAGCGAGCGCGTTGACAGTCGCGCAGTCCCGCATACGCCGTGACCCGAGGTGCAGCCGCCGCCCATCCGGCTGCCGAAGCCCACGAGCAGACCGGCAACGACGATCACGATCAGGCTCGCGGGCATCGCAGGCGAGGGCAGTGCCGCGCCGGTGAAGAACGAGTCGAGCAGCGGCGCGGCGATCAGGCCCGCAATGAAGGCGATCCGCCAGCCGCGATCACCCGCCGCGGGAGACAGAAGCCCGCCGAAGATGCCGCTGATGCCGGCGATGCGTCCGGTCAGCAGCATCAGCATCGCGGCGGCAAGCCCGATCAGCGCGCCGCCGAGGAGTCCGGAGAGGGGTGTGAGATTATGCATGGGGAGCGGTCCTGTTTCTCAGGTGTGTTGCGTCATCGCTCGAAGGGGCGGCTACGCCAGTAGGGCCTATGTCCGATCTCGTTTTCATCGCAGACGCGCCCCTGGAAACAGAACTGAGCCTAATTTGATGGATTGACAATAGGAATAAAATCCGATACAGGTTTTGTCTTTGAATTTGGAGCAGCATTGGATGGAATTGCTGATTGAAACTCGAAAAGAGTTGCTGCGACTGAAGGGCGAACTCCTCAACATTAAGGTCGAGTTGAAGTTTGCGCGATTTCTGCGTGCTGCTGTCAAGGCGGGTTTCAAAGAAGAGCAGCCGCGCGATGAGTTGGGCAGGTGGACGAGTGCGGGAGGTGTTCAAGTCACGACTTCATCCGGCTTTCTCACCGGGATTCCGACAATTGATGACACGTCGCAGGCGCTTAGCGATACGCTTGTAAGTGTTATGGAGGTCCTGGAATTCCTGCCGGAAATGAGTCCTCAAACATACGGCAGAATAGTCCATGAAGCATTTGCTGTTGCGGTGAAATTGCAAAACCTCCCAGGCATAGGTGACATTGAGCGAACCTTCAGCTTGATCGATAGCGACCCTCGGTACGGTCTTGCTGACAGTATTCGAACGGACGTTACTCTGCGCAACATTCAAGGGGACATTATCGCGATTTACGACGTCAAGACTGGCGATACGCAAATGCCGCGATCGAGGGCGAATGAACTTCGTGAGAAGACGCGTGCAGCGCCGAATACACCTGTATTCGAGTTGAACATTGTGCGTGGCCCCTCCCGAAAGTATCGACGGATCATTCGAGGGCGTTCAGCACGTGTTGCGCGAATTTGTACTTCAACAAGCGATGGGAGAGCTTAATGTCAATGGAGCTTTATGTCCTTTCCGACCGTCGACTTGAATCAATAGATGCGTGGCAAGCTGCAATAGACGCGTGCAATTTCCCGTTGCAACTGTCGACGGCAATACCGTTCGCGAGATTGAACGGTGTGCTGCCTATTCAACTAGGCAATAGGCGCGCAGCATTCGAGTGCGTTCATTGGAATGCGGCCGAATTGATGGCTGAACTTTCGGACATCGATTTCGGTCTCCGCTGGAAATACGTTCTCGCGTTTCGCTGGACTGGAAATTCTTACGAGGGAATAGCGGCGTACATGGCGGGCAGCGCTTATGCCAAGGCGACCGGTGGTATCGTGTTCGATTGCGAGGAAGGAAAGATCATCTCGCCGGAGCGCGCAGGCGAAATCGCAAGAGAGATTGAGCGAGATATTCCGATGATCGAAGATATGGTGAGGCGGGTCAGTGAAAAATTTCAGAAGTGAAGGGAGTGTGCTGAGAAAGGAAAAGCCGGGCTCCCGCCCGGCCTTTGTGTCTTACGGATGCCCGGGTCAAGTCCGGGCATGACGTTGAGGTTGTTGCGGACTAGAAAGCCTTGTTGCTCTCTTTCACTGCTTCCGCCTCGACATAGACCTGTCCGCCCATCTTGACGAACTTCTCGCTCATCTGAGCCATGCCGTCCTCGATCACGCCGGAGATCGTCATGCCGACGCCGGGCAACTTGCCGTCGAGGTTCAGCGCGGCCTTCTCGTTGTCGCCGAGGGTGGCAGCATAGTCGCGTACGTCCTGCGTGATCTTCATCGAGCAGAACTTCGGCCCGCACATCGAGCAGAAATGCGCGACCTTGTGCGCTTCCTTCGGCAGCGTCTCGTCGTGATAGCTGCGCGCGGTATCCGGATCGAGGCCAAGGTTGAACTGGTCCTCCCAGCGGAAGTCGAAGCGCGCGCGCGACAGCGCATCGTCGCGCAACTGCGCCGCCGGATGGCCCTTCGCCAAGTCTGAGGCATGCGCCGCGATCTTGTATGTGATGACGCCGACCTTGACGTCGTCGCGGTTCGGCAGGCCGAGATGCTCCTTCGGCGTCACGTAGCAGAGCATCGCGCAGCCGAACCAGCCGATCATCGCAGCACCAATGCCCGACGTGATGTGATCGTAGCCCGGTGCGATGTCGGTGGTCAGCGGTCCAAGCGTGTAGAACGGCGCTTCGCCGCATTCCTTGAGCTGCTTGTCCATGTTGATCTTGATCTTGTGCATCGGCACATGGCCGGGGCCCTCGATCATCACCTGGCAGCCCTTCGCCCACGCGATCTTGGTGAGTTCGCCGAGCGTTTCGAGTTCGGCGAACTGCGCGCGGTCGTTGGCGTCGGCGATCGAGCCGGGACGCAGGCCGTCGCCCAGCGAGAACGACACGTCATACTTGCGCATCAGGTCGCAGATCTCGTCGAAGTGGGTGTAGAGGAAGCTTTCCTTGTGATGCGCGAGGCACCACTTCGCCATGATCGAGCCGCCGCGCGACACGATGCCGGTGACGCGGTTGGCGGTGAGGTGG
Source organism: Afipia massiliensis (assembly GCF_014203115.1). Classification (GTDB taxonomy): domain Bacteria; phylum Pseudomonadota; class Alphaproteobacteria; order Rhizobiales; family Xanthobacteraceae; genus Afipia; species Afipia massiliensis. The sequence continues at coordinate 118,970 of NZ_JACHIJ010000008.1, forward strand.
ATATAAGGAAGCCGCACGCCAGCATGGATGGTGAAATAGTCCACGCCCTGTTCGCACTGCTCGATCAGCGTGTCCTTGTACAGCTCCCACGTCAGCTTGACCGGATCGCCGTCGCATTTCTCCAGCGCCTGATAAATAGGAACGGTGCCGATCGGGATCGGTGCGTTGCGCATAATCCATTCGCGCGTGGTGTGGATGTTGCGGCCGGTGGAGAGGTCCATCACGGTGTCGGCGCCCCAGCGGATCGCCCACACCATCTTGTCGACTTCTTCTTCGACCGACGACGTCACCGCGGAGTTGCCGATGTTGGCGTTGATCTTGGTCAGGAAGTTGCGGCCGATGATCATCGGCTCCAGTTCGGCATGGTTGATGTTGCAGGGGATGATCGCGCGGCCGCGCGCGATCTCGCTGCGCACGAATTCCGGCGTGATGAACGCCGGGATGTCCGCGCCGAAGCTTTCGCCGTCCGCGAGGGCGGCTTCCGCGCGCTCGAGTTGCTGCTTGCGGCCGATGTTCTCGCGGGTTGCGACGTAGATCATTTCCTTGGTGATGATGCCCTTGCGCGCGAATTCGAGCTGTGTGATCGGTGCATCGCCGACGCCACGGATCGGCTTGTGGTGCGCCTTGAAAGCTGCTGCGGCGTGCTTCGCACCGACATTGCCGTTGTCTTCAGCCTTGATCTCGCGGCCTTCGTATTCCTCGACGCCGCCACGCTCCTTCACCCACTCGATGCGCGCGCGGGAGAGGCCGGCGTTGACGTCGATGATGACGTTCGGATCGGTGTAAGGGCCCGAGGTGTCGTAAACCGGGAGGTTCGGCTCGCCAGCGCCTTCGCTGAGAATGATCTCGCGCAGCGGCACGCGGACGTCCGCCGCTTCATCCGGCGTCACGTAGATCTTGCGCGACGACGGCAGGTTGCCGGTGGTGACGGCTGGCTTCAGGTCGGCCGTGTTGATTTGTTTGTTCATGGCGTCCTCCTTTGAATTCTGTGCATTGGCTTTGCTCCGCTCATTCCCGCGCAAGCGGGAATCCAGTGCGGCTGGGTCCCCGCCTTTGCGGGGACGAGCGGGTGGGGAAAATTGCGGCTGATCTCGTTGCTCATCACGCCACCTCCGAATAATCGGTGAGCCAGGCGCGCACGCGCGCGTCCGGGTCGGCGTTCTGGGTGACGTCGCTGACGACGGCGATGGAATTCGCGCCGGCTGCGAAAATCATTTCGGCCTGTTCGAGCTTGATGCCGCCGATGGCGACCAGCGGAATGTCGCCGATCAGAAGCTTCCAGGCGGTGATGCGCTCGATGCCCTGCGGCGCGAAGCGCATCTTTTTCAGTGTCGTCTCGTAGATCGGGCCGAGCGCGATGTAGTCGGGCTTGTAGGCGAGCGCGTTGTCGAGCTCGGTCTCGTCGTGGGTCGAGAGGCCGAGCGTCAGCCCCGCGCGGCGGATCGCATGAACATCGGCGGTGTCGAGATCTTCCTGGCCGAGATGCAGATGCTGCGCGCCGGCCTCGATGGCCGCGCGCCAGTAATCATTGACCACGAGCCTGGTCGGCGTGCCCTTGGTGACGGCGAGCGCTTCGCGGACGATGGCGAGCGCCGCCGCGTCATCGAGATCCTTGGCGCGCAGCTGCACGGTGCCGACGCCGAGCTTGGTCAGCCGCGCAACCCATGCGACGCTGTCGACCACGGGATAGAAACAATCAGGATACGGCATGCCAGAACGGTGTCCCTACGACAGGAGTTGAAGGAGAAGCGAAATCGCGCGCGCCCATCAGGCCGGCTTCATATCCGGCGCGGCCGGCTTCGGCAGCCAGACGGAACGCGTTGCCCATGGCGACCGGATCGTCGGCCTTGGCGATGGCGGTGTTGAGCAGCACGGCATCAAAGCCAAGCTCGAACGCCTCGGCCGCGTGCGACGGCGCGCCGATACCGGCATCGACCACCAGCGTGATGTCGGGCAGGCGGGCGCGCAGCAGCTTCAACGCATCGCGGTTGGTGATCCCGCGCGCACTGCCGATCGGTGAGGCCCACGGCATCACCACCTTGCAGCCGGCATCGACCAGCCTCATTGCGACGCTGAGATCCTCGGTGCAATAGGGGAATACCTCGAAGCCGTCCCTGATCAGGATTTGTGCCGCTTCGACAAGACCGACCACGTCGGGTTGCAGCGTTTCGTCGTCGGCGATGACTTCCAGCTTGATCCACGGCGTGTTGAACAGTTCGCGTGCCAGCTTCGCGGTGGTCACGGCCTCGCGCACGCTCTTGCAGCCCGCGGTGTTCGGCAGCACGGTGACTTTCAGTTCGCGGATCAGCGACCAGAACTGGTCGCCGGTCTTGCCGCCCGCGGTTTCGCGGCGCACCGACACGGTAACGATCTGGCTGCCGGCGGCGCGGATCGCGTCCTGCATGATCTTCGGCGAGGGATACAGCGCGCTGCCGATCAGCAGGCGCGAGGAGAATTCCTTGCCGTAGAAGTTGACTTTGCTCATTTCCGATCCTCGCGAAAGGTCGATGCCCCCAACCGCCGCGCTTCGCGCGACTCCCTCCCCCGCAAGCGGGAGAGGGGAAGAAAGAGCAAGGCGCACTCCCTCTCCCGCTTGCGGGGGAGGGTTGGGGAGGGGGAGGAAGCGTTCGTGATATTGATGTTCATCCTCACCCTCCCTGCCGGGGCGTGAGGATTTCCACCGCGTCGTTGTCGTTGAGCGGCGTTTCGGCCCAGCGCGCGCGCGGCACCACGTCGTAATTCACAGCGACGGCCAGATGCGTGCCTTCGTAGTCAAGTTCGGCCAGCAGCGCATCGACGCGCGTGGCTTTGGTCTCGACGCGTTCGCCGTTGACGATCAGGAACATTGCATCACCTCGTTGTCGATGGCGCCGCGCTCGACATAGGCCAGCGTCAGTTCCGCAAGGGCCGGCGCCAGCAGGAAGCCGTGGCGATAGAGCCCGTTGACGGAGATGCGCGTGGCCTCAACGGCGATGCGCGGCAGGTTGTCGGGGAAGGCCGGGCGCAGGCCCGCGCCGAACTCGAGAATGCGGGCCTCGCCGAAAGCCGGGTGCACCGCGTAGGCGGCGCTGAGCAATTCGAGCGCGGAGCGCACGCTGACGCCGGTGTCCTCGCTCTCGATCGAGGTTGCGCCGAGCATGAAGCGATTGCCGTCGCGCGGGATCACATAGAGCGTCCAGCGTGGATGGAGGAAGCGAACCGGACGCGACAGCTGCACGTCGGGGGTCTCAATCACGATCATCTCGCCCTTGACGCCGCGCAGATCGGGATGCCGGTCGCGCGCACCAAGCCCCCGGCAATCGATCACGATGCCGTTCTCGCCGGCAAGATCGTCAGGCTCGCAGTCGCTGCCGAATTTGATCGTGCCGCCGGCAGCGGCGAGTTTCGCATGAAGTTCGGGCAGCACGCTGCGCGGCTCGACATGGCCCTCGCCGGCAAAGAACAGCGCTTCGCGGAAACGTCCGTCGAGGGACGGTTCGAGTCCGGCGATGCCATCGGCATCGAGGCGTGTGTGATCGGTCGTCAGCCTGGCGAAGCGGTCGAAGTCGGCGCGGTCGCGCGGATGCGCCACCACCAGCGAGCCGTTGAACGGCGTGTCCGGCACGTATTCGCGCCACAGATCGAGCGAGCGGATGCCGAGCCGCGTGATCACCGGCTCGGAGCCTTCACGCTCGCACCACGGCGCCAGCATGCCACCGGCCCAGTGGCTGGTCGCCTGCATCATCGCGGCGTCGCCGCGCTCATGCAGCGTCACGTCATAGCCCGCGCGCGCGAACAGCAATGCCTGCCATGAGCCGGCAATGCCCGCACCGATAATATTGATGGAAGATTCCCCTCGCGGAGATTTGGCTTTCTGTAGCATCCCTGTCCCTTCGCCGGCATGACCCGGATCAGGTTCAAAGGGTCACCGCGCAACCTGCGGTATCTCAGCTCCACGCCGGAGCCCCCCTCGGAACACACATACGATAGACCCGATGCTCCGGGGTTTCAATGGCCGGCCCCGCGATGCTGCATGGCTTTTCCGCATCGTGGGAACGCGTTTTCGCATCTCGCATTGCGAGGGCGGCACAAAACGACGCGGGTAAGGGTTCGTTGACCTTGCCGCGCCGCGATTGACGCCATTTCGCGCCAGTTTTCAGGAAGAGATCAGCCGTCGAGTTTACCCGGAATTATGCCGCCGGTGGTTAGGTCGGGAACTCGTTTCCACGATCCAGGACTGAATATGAGCATCGCCGGTCTCGACGACACCGGACACAAGCGCGGCGCGGTCGAGCAGATTCTCGGCCAGGTGCCCGCGTGGCTGTGGTTCGGTGCCGGCCTCCTGTTGCTGTTCGTGATCGGCGGCAACCGCGCGCTGCAGGACGCCGACACGTACTGGCAGATCGTGGTCGGGCAATGGATCATCGATCATCGCGCCTTGCCCACCATCGACGTCTATTCGTTCACCAGGGCCGGCGAGCCATGGATCTCGTCGTCTTGGCTGGCGCAGGTGCTTTATGCCGCGTCGTATTCCGCGTTCGGCTGGGCCGGGCCGGTGATCCTCGCAGGGCTCGGAACAGCGGCGGCGTCCGCGCTGCTGGCGCAGATTTTATCCCGGCGATTTGCGCCGACGCATGCGGTCATCGTCGCGATGGCCGCCGCCGTGCTGTCCGCACAACATTTTGTGGCGCGTCCGCATCTGCTGGCGCTGCCGGTGATGGTGGCGTGGGTTTCCGGTCTGGTGAACGCCAGCGACGAGCGCAGGGCGCCGTCGTTCTGGCTGCTGCCGCTGATTGTGCTGTGGACCAATCTGCATGGCGGCTTCGTGCTGGGGTTTGCGCTGGTTGCGCCGTTCGCGCTCGACGCGGTGTGGAACGCGAACGCGACGCAACGAATTTCGCTGGCGCTGCGCTGGGCGGCGTTCGGCCTGTGCGCCGTGATCGCAAGCTGGATCACGCCCTATGGCTGGAATTCGCTGCTGGCTGCGCGCAGGATTCTCGATCTCGGCAACGCCATGGCGCAGATTCCTGAATGGCAGCCGGTGGATTTCAGCAGCATCGGTCCGTTCGAGGTCTGTCTGCTTGCGGCGCTCGGTTTAGCGCTCTGGCGCGGCATCGTGCTGTCGCCGCCGCGCATCCTGCTGGTGCTCGGGCTGCTGCACATGGCGCTGTCGCACAACCGCAATATTGAGGTGTTCGCGCTGCTGGCGCCGCTGGTGCTGGCGAAGCCGCTGTCCGTGCGGTTCGGCCGCAGCGATGTCGCGCACGGCTCGCGCGGCATCCCGGGTAGCGTTGCAGTCTTGCTCGCGACGTCGCTCGCGATCTGGGCCTTTACCGCACGTCATACGTTCACGCCGATGGTTATTCAGACACCCGCTGCGGCGGTCGATGTGCTGAAGGCGCGCAAGGCGGAGCGGATACTGCACAATGCGGGTTTCGGCGGCTATCTCATCACGCGAGGCATCCCGGTGTTCTTCGATGGCCGCGGCGAACTGTACGGCGATGACTTCCTCGTCAGGACATTCGATGCGCTCGCGCTCAAGGACGTCGGCTCGTTCCTTGGCCTGCTCGAGACCTACAAGATCGGCGCCACGCTCCTGACGCCCGCCACGCCCGCCGCCGGTCTGCTCGATCGTCTCGATGGCTGGCAGCGCATTTACGCAGACGATGTGGCCGTGGTTCACGTCCGCAAAGCGGGTACGCCGCGATGACGACGCAAAACCTGAACGGAGTCGCTTCGCGCTCTGTCATGCCTGTGCTGGCCGGCATCGCCGTTTTTGCCGGATTGCTCCTGCTGGGCAACCGCATGCTGGCCGATCCCGACACCTTCTGGCAGATCGAGATCGGGAAGCGGATCCTCGAGAGCGGGGCGGTGCCGCAGCGGGATGTGTTCTCCTTCACCATGCAGGGCCAGCCATGGATTTCCACCCAATGGCTGGCGCAGGTGTGTTTCGCGCTGGCCTTTTCGCTCGCGGGCTGGGCCGGACCTGTGGCGCTCACTGCAGCATCGATCGCGCTCGCATTCGCGCTTGTCGTCCGTGTCCTCGAGCGGCATCTCGATGGCACGGCTGTGCTCGTTCTTTCCATGATGGCATTCGCTCTGGCGTCGCCGCATTTTCTTGTCAGGCCCCATGCGCTTGCGATGCCGGTGATGGTGGCGTGGATCGCGGCGCTGATCGCCGCGGCGGATCGCGGCCAGGCGCCACGGCTTTGGTGGCTGGCGCTCATGATCTTGTGGGCCAACCTGCACGGCAGTTTCGTGTTCGGTCTTGCGCTGATCGGACCGATTGCGCTCGACGCAATCCTGAACGCCCCGCGCCCGTCGCGCGTGCGTCTGATGCTTCGTTGGGCTGCGTTCGGGATTCTGGCGCTCGCGGCGAGTTGCCTGACGCCCTATGGCTGGAATGCGCTGCTCGCCGCACGCAACATTCTCAATCTCGGCGACGCCTTGCTGATCATCACCGAATGGCGGCCGGTCGATTTCTCGCGTTTCAATACCGTCGAGGCGTGCCTGCTGCTGGGCGTCGGTATCGTGCTGTTCAAAGGCCTGACCCTGCCGCCGGTCCGCATCCTGCTCCTGCTCGGGCTCGTTCACATGGCGCTTGCGCATGTCCGCAACGTGACAGTGCTGGCGCTGCTCGCACCGGTCGTTCTCGCCGCACCGCTGGCGATATGGTTTCCGCGTTCGGATCGCGCGTGGCTGTCGGGTGTGCGTCCGCGCGTCGTGGCCGCATCTGCAGCCGTGGTGCTCGTCGCGCTAACGGCTGTCGCTATCACGATAGGCCGATATGCGCCGCCGGCGGGCGTTGGACCTGCAGTCGCCGCGCTGAAAGCGCGAGGCGTCTCGCGGGTGCTGAACGACTATGATTTCGGCGGCTATCTGATCGCGGCGGGCATTCCTGTCGCCATCGATGGACGAACCGAACTGTACGGCGAGCGTTTCATGATCGAGTTTGACCGCGCAATGACATTGAAGAGCCCCGCGACGCTGTTCGACGTGATGGATCGATACCGTATCGATGCCACGCTGCTGATGCCCGCGACACCGGCCGTGAGTCTGCTCGACCGTCTTGAAGGCTGGGAGCGGATTTACACCGACAATGCCGCCGTTGTTCACGTGCGCAAGCCTGACGCTCCTGTGGGCCACAGAATCAAGTCAGCCGAAAGCGTGCAGCGATGAGCGTACAGGCGATCGAAGCTGCACAGGCGGAACGCAATACGTTTCCCCTATGGGTCGGCCTGATCGTCTATGCGGTGATGCTGGCTGCGGGCAATCGCCTGCTGCACGATCCGGATACGTATTGGCAGATCGCAGTCGGCCAATGGATGGTCGATCATCGCGCCGTGCCGTGGACCGACACATTCTCATTCACGATGCAGGGGCAGCCGTGGCTATCGACCCAATGGCTGGCGCAGGTGATCTACAGCCAGTTCTATGCATGGTTCGGCTGGGCCGGCCCCGTCGCGCTGGCGGCACTCGCGATCGCGACGACGTATGCGCTGCTGACCCGGTTTCTGGTTCGTTATCTGGCCGATGTGCCGGTGATGATCCTTCTCCCGGTGTCTTTCCTGATGGCGCTGCCGCATCTGTACGCGCGCCCTCATGTGCTGGCGCTGCCGGTGATGGTCGCATGGGTGGGCGCGCTGTTGACGGCAGCAGAACGCCGCGAGGCGCCGCCGTTCGTGCTCGTCCTGTTGATCACGCTCTGGGCCAATCTGCACGGCGGCTTCGTGCTGGGTCTGATGCTGATCGGGCCGATTGCGCTCGACGCCGTTCTGAATGCCGAAGCGCCGGCGCGGATGCGGCTGATGCTGCGCTGGTTCGTCTTCGGCCTTGTCGCGCTCGCGGCGAGTTGCGCCACGCCCTACGGATGGAATTCGCTGCTGGCGGCGCGGGCCATTCTCAATCTCGGCGAGGCGCTGAAGCTGATCCGTGAATGGGCGCCCGCCGATTTCAGTTTTCTCGGGCCAATTGAGGCAGGTGTTCTTCTGATCGTCGCACTGGCGTTCATGCGGGGCATGAAGCTGCCGCTGATGCGCAACGTGCTGTTCGTCGGCTTGCTTTACATGGCGCTGGCGCACATCCGGAATGCCGACGTGTTCGCGCTGCTGGGGCCGATGGTGGTCGCGGCGCCGCTCGCCGCTCAGTTCGGCGGCCGCGGCAACGACGTTGGCTTGGCGTTTCCGCAGCCGCATGGACTTGCGGTGTCGGTCGCCGTCGCCTTGATGGTCGCGCTGACGGCCGGCGCGTTCGCGGTGAACCGGTATCGTCCGGCCGAAAATGTAACGCCTGTGGCGGCGGTCAAATTTCTCAAGGAGCGCGGCGCGAAGCGCGTGTTCAACGATTACGAGTTCGGCGGCTATATGATCGCGCAGGGTGTCGCGCCCTATATCGACGGCCGCACCGAACTCTATGGCGAGAAGTTCGTCCTCGAGCACAAAGATGCAAGCAGGCTGCTGAATCCTGTTGGATTTTTCGAACTGCTGGAGCGGTACGGAATCGATGCGACGTTGCTGAACCGGACCACGCCGGCAGCGCTTATCCTCGATCAGGTCGATGGCTGGCGGAAGGTCTTCAGCGACGATCAGGTGGCGGTTCATGTCCGTGACCCGTCGGCGCGTCACACAGCCGAACCAAAAATAAAGCCGGCTTCAAACTGAAGCCGGCTCAGTCGTCATTGCGAGGAGCTCTGCGACGAAGCAATCCATCTCGTTTGTTCAAGGCTGGATTGCTTCGCTTCGCTCGCAATGACGTTTATTGACGATGCCGCCGCGCGCGGCGCGGAAGTTCCTGGGCATTGGCGTCGAACAGCGTGATCGAGGGCTCGGCCTGCGCCTGAACCTGCTGACGCGGCAGCAATCCCTGGCGCTTGGCCGCGTAATAATAGCCACCCGCATAGTAGGCGACGGCGCGGTTGTGATTGCCGCCCGCGGCGCGATAGGCGCCCGCGAGATATTTCACGGCGTAGGTCAGGTTGGTGTCGGGATCGAGCAGGCCCTGCGCGCTGCCGGTGTAGCCGACGCCGCGCGCGGTCGCGAGCTTGATCTGCATCATGCCGTAATTGCCCTTGCTGACGGCGCGCGGATTGTAGCGGCTTTCGCGGACGATCACGCGATGCACGAGTTCAACGGGAACACCGTTCGCAGCGGCGTGACTTGCAACCATGGACTCGTAGTTGGCGCGTTGTGCGCTGGCGGGATGAATCAGCATCATCGCCGCTGCCGCGGCGAGCAAAATTCGTTTCATGATGTCTGTCCTCAGCGAGATATTTGAAAATGGGTTCAGCGTGGAACGCAATGCCGACGCGACGAACGGCCCGGCTCAACGGCAGCGGGCGCTAAGAGTTCCAATGCGGAGCAAATGTGGAGAGAAAGTGTCGATAGATTCCGCGCGCTGATGCGACGTAATTAACGCACTGATATGAGTGGCTTGGAGCTATGCGAACGCGCGGGTTAGCTATGCGCGCTCGTTTGCGCTCACATTCACTGCAAGTTCGGCAACGACGTCACCGCGACGCTGATCGAGCCTTCGGCTTCGGTGATGATGCGCAGCGTATTTGAATCGAAAGCGATGCTGCCGAGCCGCACGCTCGACACCGATGCATCGACGCGAATGCCTTCATCGTTCTTGCGGAAATCTGCAACGATCGCTGAAATTTTTTGCTGGGCGTTGGCGGCGAAAGTTTTCAGGTCGATGGTCGCGCGTTGCTCCAGCGCGCTCTGAAGATAGGGGATAGCGGGGCGCGCGGCGGCTCCTAACAGGCCGAATGCCGAATTGGATTCCACCGCGAGTTCGAGATCGGTCAGCCGCAGGATCTGCTGCTTCTGATCGAGCACCGGGCGGCCCCAGATGTGAATCGTCGCTTCGCCGCCGAAACCGAACCAGCTTGTTTTTTCCTTGGCGTTGACGAGCAGGGAGATCAGCAGCCGCTGACCGGCGGCAGCGACGTTCGCGCTTTTCACTGTCACATCCACCGAACCGCTGCCGTCTTCGGGAAACTTGCGGCCTTTCAGTTGCGTTTCGACGATCTTGTTCACTTCGGTGAACGGCAGATCGATCGGCACACCGATGGCGATGCGGCCGCGCTCGGGCGGCGGCATGATGTCGAGAGTCGCGGGGAACGGACAATCCGGCTTGGTCTCTGTGGGCAGCACGCGCGTTTCCGCCTGCAGACCGAGCGTGAAGTTGACCGAGTTGGCATCGATGCGCGGCTGTGCCGCCATGGCCCGCACCGGCCGCATCTCCAGCCACAGCGTCGGCATTCCCTTTGCCGCCGGAGGTAGCGGGATCGAGCGGCAAAGCTTGGCCCATTCGCGCCGCGCATTCTGCTCGAGCGAGCGGTCGTTGCGCAGCCGCGCCTGCAACAGCGCCATTTGCTCGTTGACGGTTTTGTCGATCAGCGGCTTGACCTGCGCCGGCACCGCGACTTTCGCGCCCGCGATCGTGAGACTGCTGTCGCCGAGCGTGACCTGCGCGGTGAGCTTGGGATCGATGCGCCACTCGCGCAGAACTTCAGGCTTTGAGGTGATCGCGACGTTGCCGTGGATCGCGGCATTGGCATTCAACTGTTTGATATTCACGCTGCCGAGTTGTTTAGCGGCGTTGTTGCCGAGCACATTTCCCAGCACGTTGCCGAGCGCAGTGCCGCTTGCCGCCGATAATGATCCGAGCACCGTCAGCTTGCCGTCGAGCGGCGTCGACAGCGATAGTGCGTTCTGCACGCCGGAGGCGGCAATCGGTCCGCGAGCGACGGTCCAGTTGATATCGGCGTTCTGGAGAATCTGGCTGACGGGATTTTCCGCCTTGCCGCCGAGGTTGCGCGGCGCGGCGCGATCAAGTCCGTCGCGCAGTGCGGCGATTGAGATGGAAATCGGCGTCAGGATTTCGGAATTGCGCGCCACCGGCGGCAGCGGCGGCAGTTTCGTCAGCACCGGCTTCTCGACAACGGCCGGCCAGAACCGGTTCATCGCATAAAGGCTGACGGCGAACGATGCGGCAAGCACCGCCAGTCCGAGCAAAATGAATTTCAGGCGCATAACGACTCCGGCCGCATCACAACAGCGATGCTACAACCCGCGTCCGACGCACGCCACCCCGCGCGCTAATGGAGTGGATTTGACATTCGCTACCAAAGCGCAACGAGCCCATGAAGCGAATGTCAAATCCAAAACTCCACTAGAAACTTATACTTGCTAGTGGTCCATCGATTCTAACATTCGCAAGAAGGCCTGCTGAAATGGGGGCGAATGTTAGAATCGGACCACTAGCGGTAGCCCGGATCGACTTACCGCAGATCTCTCGGAAGCAGCTTGTCCTTCGAAACCTGCGGCGGCTTTTTCTGCAACGCCGGGACTGCCGGCTGGCCCGGGCGCGGCACGGCGGACGGCACCTGCGGAGCGCCGAGCCGGTTGGGCACACCGAGCCGGTTGAGAATTCCCGCCGGACCTTGCATCGACGGTGCGCTGGGCACAGCCGATGGCCGCTGCAATCCGCCCAGCATGCCGGGCTGCCGCGCGATTGCAGGTTGGTTCGCTAGCCCCGGCTGGTTTGGAAGAGGTGGCCGCGAACCAAATTGACCCGGTGCACCGGGCGTGCGCTGGAATCCGCCGGGCGGCGGTGCTCCTGGCGCGCGCTGGAGTCCGGGCTGATTTGGCAGACCGCCGGGTTGTCGCTGCATACCCGGCTGCAAATTGCCGCGCTGTCCCGGCTGGTTTTGCAGGCCCGGACGTCCCGGCTGGCCGGGTTGATTCAGGCCCGGACGATTTAGCTGACCGGGTTGATTGGGCTGACCGGGTTGATTCTGCTGACCCGGACGGTTCACTCCCGGCTGCTGCCGCTGACCGGGTTGATTCAATCCCGGTTGTTGCCGTTGTCCGGGCTGGTTCAGGCCGGGCTGCCGCTGCTGTCCCGGTTGATTCAATCCGGGCCGTTGTCCGGGCTGATTGAGTCCGCCGCGCTGTGGAGCGCCTTGATTGAAGCCTGGCCGTCCGAAGGCCGGCGGACGATTCGGATTCTGCATGCGGAAATTACGTTGCTGCATCACAACGCGCCGTCCGATGTCCTGCATGTTGTGAACGCGTTGCATGAATCCGCGATCGCGCGCGACCATCTGCGCGGACATCGGCATCGCGGACATGCGCATGCCGAACCCTTGCACCATGACGCCGCGCACGGTGAAACCGCTCGCGGCTTGCGTCAGCATGCCGAGCGGCGCGCCGTCGCGGGCCCTGACTTCGATGCGGCCGACCCTGCCGTCGGCGTCGGGATAAAGCTTGACCCCGACATTGCGGGCATTGGCGGCGCTGGCCGCGGCGCCCTCAGGCACTTCGACGACTCCTGTCGTGCCGCGAATGCCGAGCGTTGCGGTTGGCGTTTCGATCTTCATGTCGCCAGTCTTGGCAACGGCGGCAGCGACGAAAGCCATGGTGCCGCGCGTGACATTGATCAGCGCAGCGTTGTCCTTAGCCCCTTCCTGATAGATGAAATTGTCCACGACGACGCGCGAACTTGCGGAGAGATTGAGCGTGGTGTCGTCGCTGAACGTGACGCCGAGTGTCGAACTCTTGCCGGTCTGAAGAATGTCGCCCTTGAAGATCTCGTCCTGCAGTTTCAGCGGGCCGGTCATGCCGTTGCGCGTCACCGTTGCGGTGCCTTTCAGGATCGCGACGTTGCCGGCGGGCTCGTCGGCGGCGGGCTGCGATGTATCGGCTGCCGGCTGATCGGGCTGCGTTGTCGGTGCGGACGGTTGCGCCGCCGGCGCGGGGCTTGCCGGTTGTGCGGGCGCCGCCTGGGCGAGCCGGAGGGCTTGTTCGGCATGCGCGGGCGCAAGGGCGAGGCCGCACAGGATCGATGCAACGAGCAGGCCGGAACGGATCAAAGCAATCACCTGCTCAAGGACCAATCGGGTAGCCGGGTAATGTCAGTATTTCTGACAGTCCTCGCATGGCGATGCAACGCTGTGCGCGCCGTAGGCGGAGGCTTTCCATTGCAATTATGGGTGGAATAGGTCGGCGTTTCCCGGCATGCGTACGCCTTATGTGTACGCAGGAGCGCGAAAGGTTCAAAAAATCGCGTCAGCCGTCGCGCGAGATCAGGCCGCCTGCAACGCGCCAGGCTTCGATGCCGCCCTGGATATGGCGGACGCGGGTGAGCCCGGCGTTCTGCGCGGCCTGCACCGCCATCGCGGAGCGTTCGCCGAACGCGCAATAGAACAGCAATTGATTGCTGGTTGTCGTGCCGAGCTGGTGAAGGACGCCGCCGGGCTTCACATTATCTTCGAGAGCGGGATAGGGCGCATGCAGCGAGCCCGGAATGACGCCGTGCTTTTCGCGCTCGCGGCGCTCGCGCAAATCGATCAGCACAACGTCCGGCCGCCCGACGATGTCCTTGGCTTGCGTTGCCGACACCGCCCAGCCGCGCCGCGCGACTTCGTCCTGCGCCAGACCCATGTGAAGGTTTGCCGGAACGGCGACGTCCATCATTTTCGGATTCGGCAGGTGCAGGCTGTTCATGAGATCGACGTACTGATCGACCGATTTGACCTGAAGGCGTGGATTGCAGGCCTTCTCCTCGCCGATGGTCGAGACGGTGTCGCCCTTGTAGTCGTGCGCGGGAAAGATCAGCGTCTGGTCGGGCAGCTTCAGTAGGCGACCGAAAATCGACTCGTACTGCGCGCGCGGGTCGCCGTTCTGGAAATCGGTGCGGCCGGTGCCGCGAATGAGCAGAGTGTCGCCGGTGAACACCCGGTCGGGCAGGATGAAGCTGTAGGAATCGTCGGTGTGGCCCGGCGTGTAGAGTACATCGAGGCTGAGGCCTTCGATGTCGATCTTGTCGCCGTCGGACACGCGCATCGACACCACATCGACGCCGCTCTGTTCGCCCATCACGGTGATGCAATGGGTCTTGTCGCGCAGCGCGCCGAGGCCGGTGATGTGGTCGGCATGGATGTGCGTATCGACCGCCTTGATCAGCTTGAGATCAAGGTCCTGCAGAAGCTGGATATAGCGATCGACCTTCTCCAGCACGGGATCGATGATCAACGCCTCGCCGCCCTGCCGGCTTGCAAGGAGATAGGTGTAAGTGCTGGAAACGCTGTCGAAGAGCTGGCGGAAAATCATGGAAACATGATTGCAGATTTCCGCGCGCGCGATCAAGGGCTGACCGCCTCACTCAATCCGGTAACCCGATCAGTGCGACGTGTAATGCGTAAAGATCGGGACTGATATCTTGCCTAGAACATGCCCAGCACGATCGCGCCGACGAGGATGAGCGACGCATAAGCGGCGACGACGCTCAGAGGTCCGACGATGGTCATGGGTGTCTCCCTTGGCTCAACGCTGGGCAAGTAACGCGGACGCTACCAAGACGTTCCCGGTGCGAAAAAGGCAGACTTGCTGTCGCATCACCGCGGCGTCGCGCGATCATGGTTAAAAAACATTGAATAACAATACGTTGAAGAAGCTTTAATTATCTTCGGTGAACTTGCGCGGATGACGCGTGGAGTTAGTTGGTTCGTAGTCGGCTCCCTTGTCCTCGTTGCGCTGGCGGGTTGCGGCCGCGGTTTCATGACCGCGGAACGTGAACCCTGGCGGGCCGAGGCGGAAAAGGCATGCCTGAAATCCGGTGCAGTCAAGGAGACCGCAGACCTTGTCCGCATCGATCCGATTTCCGGACCGGGCGCCTGCGGTGCTGAATTTCCGTTGAAAGTGGTCGCGCTCGGTGAGTCGATGAGCAGCCTCGGTTATGCCGGCGATCTGCGTCCGCCCGGAAGCATCGGCAACCAGCCGCGCTGGCCGGTGTCGCAACAGCCTCCGTCCTATCAGCAGCCATCATATGCGTCGCAGCCGTCGTCGTATCCGTCGCAGCAGCCGTATCAGGCGCAGCGTCCATATCCACCGCAGTCCGGCCCGCCGATGCGATTGAACGCGCCCGGGACCGAGCCGCCTGACGAGGAAGATCTTGAGGCCGCGTCCGATGCACCGTCGCCCGCGCCGGGCCGCGCGCCGCGCGCGCCCTACGCCGCGCAGCCTTATCCTCCCGCGAGCCAGCCCTACACGCCGCCGCGTCTCGGTCCGTCGCAGGGATCTCCGGTCAACAGATTCGGTTCGGTCACGCTCAAACCCGCCGCGACGCTGGCCTGTCCGATCGTGTCCGCACTCGACCGTTGGCTGGCGGACTCGGTTCAGCCCGCCGCGCAGCGCTGGTTCGGTTCGCCGGTCGCGGAGATCAAGCAGATATCGGCCTATTCGTGCCGCGGCATGAACGGCAATTCGCGCTCGCGTATTTCAGAACACGCCTTCGGCAACGCGCTCGACATCGCCTCGTTCACGCTCGCCGACGGACGGCGTATTTCGGTCAAGGACGGCTGGAAGGGCTTGCCGGAAGAGCAGGGCTTCCTGCGCGATATTCAGGGCGCTGCGTGCCAGCAGTTCAACACGGTGCTGGCGCCGGGCTCGAACGTCTATCACTACGATCACATTCACGTCGACCTGATGCGGCGCGCAAGCGGCCGCGTGATCTGTCAGCCCGCCGCCGTTTCCGGCGAGGAGATCGCGGCACGTGCGGCGCCGCGCGGCGGATATGCGGCACGCGACAATGGCATCACCGGCTCGATCGGGAAGAGGGTCAAGAGCGTCTTCGCGCGCGGTCCGCTGTCGAAGGAAGACCGCGAGTCGATCGAAGACGAATCCCGCGTCAGGGAACGCTGATTTCAGCTGTTCTAGTGGTCCGATTCTAACATTCGCCTCTCAGTGCAGCGGTATCCTTGCGAATGTTAGAATCGACGGACCACTAGCAAATATAAGTTTCTAGTGGAGTTTGGATTTGACATTCGCTTCACGGACTTGCCGCTACGTCAGGTAGCGAATGTCAAATCCACTCCACTAGCGAATGCGATAGCCGGCGAGGAAAAGCCGCGCCGCGCTGTCGACCACCGTTGCGATCTGCTCCTTCGTCGGCGCGGGCTTGGCCTGAAAGACGTAGGGCTCGAACAGTGTCGCCTGACACATTCTCATGAATTGAGCCGCGGCGAGTTCGCAGTCGTCGATCGCGAGTTCTTTGGCGCTGACCCGCGCCGCGAGGTAGGTCGCGAGCAGGCGCATGGTGTGGGCGATGACACGGTCGTAGAACCGGCGGCCGACGTCGGGCATCCGTTCCGCGATGGCCATCACGGTTCTGACCGCCGAGCCGCCGTCCGGTCGGCACAGGATTTCGATATAGGCGCGGCCGAAAGCGCGCAGGCTGCTTTCGGCGTCCAGCGCGGGGTCGAAATTGAACGCCGTCTTGCCGTGCTCAAGGGTTTCCTGCTCGACAATGGCCTCGAACAGCCGGTTCTTGTCGGTGAAGTAGACGTACAGCGTCCCCTTGGAGACACCCGCGGCCCGCGCGATCTCGTTCATGCTGGCGCCGTCGAAACCCAGATCCATAAAGACCCGCCGCGCGCCATCCATGATCTGGTGGCGTTTCGCGCTGTCTTCGTCGCCGGAGGCGACGGTGAGGTGGGTCTGTGCAACCATTTGTTTAGGTTGTTTTTCCGTTTCGCTGTGGAGCGCGCCGCCGGAAGGGCTGCGGGACGCGGATTACGATATCGAGATATCTGTCAAAATTACCATTGACCGAACCGTTCGGTCAATGGTAATTTTGTCGCACGCTGGGCATGATCCCGGAGCCGGAAACGGCTTCGGAAAAAAGAACGAAAAAGCCACGCGCAGATGCTGATGAATTGCCGGCGCGCAAGCGCCTCTCCGGATTTCGCTGTTTTGATACTTGATTGGAGGCCGTGATGGCCGTGCCTGCCCGAGACCAGGTTGCAAGGGTTGTTCACCCGGAGCCTGATTCATCCGAAACCGACGCATCGCGCGCGGACATCGAGCAGCGTGCGCGTCCGGTCGAGCAGCCTGCAAACGATGCACCCGAGGCAGCGCCACCTGCTGAGGCGAAGGACGAATCCGCGAAACCGAAATCCCCCACCCGCAAGCGCGTCCTTGTCGGCGTCGGTGCGGTTGCGATCCTCGCCGGCATCTACTTCGGCTATCACTATATGGTCGTCGGCCGTTACATGGTCACGACGGATGACGCCTATGTCCGCGGCTACAACACCACGCTCGGGGCGCGGGTCTCCGGACATATCGCCGCGATCGCCGTCGAGGACAACGCGCGGGTCGGCGCGGGCAGCGTCATCCTTCGCATCGACGACGGTGACTACCGCATCGCCGCCGACAACGTGCGCGCGAAAATTGCCACGCAGGAAGCGACCATCGACCGGATTGGCCGCCAGGTCACGGCGCAGGAGAGCGCAGTGGATCAGGCGAAGGCGCAGCTTGCCTCCGCCGATGCAGCGACCAAGCGCGCGGAAGCGGACTTCGCGCGGCAGGAGACATTGAACACCAAGGGATTCGCGTCGAAGGCGACGTTCGACGTGTCGCAAGCCGGCCGCGATCAGGCCCTGGCATCGGTTCAGGCCGCGCAGGCGGCGCTCGAAGCCGCGCAGGCCCAGGTCGATGTCGTCAAGGCGCAGAAGGCGGAAGCCGAAGGGCAGTTGCAGGAATTGCGCACAGCGCTCGCCAAGGCGGTGCGCGACCTGTCGTTTACCAGCGTGCTTGCCCCCGTGGACGGCACATTCGCCAACCGCATCGTCAACGTCGGCGACTACGTGCAGCCCGGCCAGCGGCTTGCCAATATGGTGCAACTCGACAACGTCTATATCGACGCCAACTACAAGGAGACGCAGCTCGGGCGGCTCAAGCCGGGCCAGCGAGTCAAGATCACGGTCGATGCCGTGAGCGGCCGCACCATCAACGGCATCGTCGACAGCATCGCGCCTGCGTCGGGCTCAATCTTCACCCTGTTGCCGCCGGACAACGCCACCGGAAACTTCACCAAGGTGGTGCAGCGCGTCCCGGTTCGTATTCGCGTTCCAGCCTCCGTCGCGCGGGAAAACCTGCTGCGCCCAGGCATGTCGGTGGTGACCTCGGTCAACACGAAACCCTCGCCGGACGGGGTCGATCCGATCGTCGCCCGGTAGCCGCGTGCGGGATCGCGCATCGCCGATCGCAGGGACAATGTGATGGCGTCAAATACCGCATCGCCGACCATGGACGGCGCCCCGGCCGCACCGGCGCCGGAAGAAACGATCAGCACGCGGCGGCTGATAGCGTTCCTGATCATGGTGTTCGGGATGTTCATGTCGATCCTGGACATCCAGATCGTCTCGGCATCGCTGGCTGAAATCCAGGCCGGTCTGTCGGCCAGCACCAGCGAAGTCGCATGGGTGCAGACCTCGTATCTGATCGCCGAAGTGATCGCGATTCCGCTGTCGGGTTTTCTATCCCGTGCGCTCGGCACGCGGCTGCTGTTTGCGATCTCCGCTTCCGGATTTACCGTGGCGAGCTTCATGTGTGGCATGACCTCGACCATCGAACAGATGATCCTGTGGCGCGCGATCCAGGGCTTCGTCGGCGCGGGCATGATTCCGACCGTGTTCGCGTCGGCCTATACGGTGTTCCCGCGCAACAAATTCCACATCGTCGGCCCGATCATCGGCCTCGTCGCCACGCTGGCGCCGACCATCGGCCCGACGGTGGGCGGCTACATCACCGACCTGATGTCGTGGCACTGGCTGTTCTTCATCAATATCATCCCCGGGATCGCCATCACCATCGGCGTGCTGGCATTGGTCGATTTCGATGAGCCGAATTTCGAACTGCTCCAGCATTTCGACTGGTGGGGGCTGGCTGCGATGGCCGGCTTCCTCGGCTCGCTCGAATACGTGCTGGAGGAAGGCCCGCGTAACGACTGGCTGCAGGACGAATCCATCTTCTTCTTCGCGGTGGTCTGTGTCTTGTCTGCCGTGGCTTTCTTCTATCGCGCGCTGACGCAGAAGGAGCCGATCGTCGATATCCGCGCCTTCACCGACCGCAACTTCGCGCTCGGCTGCATGTTCTCGTTCTGCGTCGGCATCGGCCTCTATGGCCTGACCTACGTCTATCCGCGTTATCTCGCGGAAGTGCGCGGCTACAGCGCGCTGATGATCGGCGAGACCGTGTTCGTGTCCGGTGCGGCGATGTTCGTCAGCGCACCTATCATCGGCCGCATGATGACCAAAGTCGATTTGCGTCTGATGATCGCGGCGGGGTTGCTCATTTTCGCGCTCAGTTCATGGATGATGACCGGGATCACGCGCGATTGGGATTTCTATGAATTGCTGGTGCCGCAGATCCTGCGCGGCGTCGGCATCATGATGGCGATGGTGCCGGTCAACAACATCGCGCTCGGCACGCTGGCGCCCTCGCGCCTGAAGAATGCGGCAGGGCTGTTCAACCTGACGCGCAACCTCGGCGGCGCGGTGGGGCTTGCGCTCATCAATACCATCCTCGACAGCCGGACCGACCAGCATATCTCGCGACTGCATGACAAGGTTACCTGGGGCAATGCGGTGGCGGTCGAGACGCTCAACATGCTGACCCAGAAATTCCAGGGCGCGGGCAACGCCTCGCTGATGGCGCTGAAGCAACTGTCGCAGATCGTGCACCGGCAGGCGGTGGTGATGAGCTTCGGCGATGCCTTCTTCATCCTGGCGTGCTTCTATCTTGCACTGACCGTGCTGGTGCTCTTCGTCAACAAGCCCAACATGATGGGCCCGCCGCCGGACGCGCATTGAAGTCGAGCCGCGCCCGTGGCACATCAGTCACGGACACGGCAACGGCAAGCGCGGGCACATGAGTTTCATCAGCGGCGTCGGACTGACGGCTTTCGGCAAGCATGAGGGCCGTTCGACACTCGATCTCATGAGCCAGGCGGCTGAGAGCGCGCTGTCGGATGCGGGCCTCAGGCGGGGCGACATCGACGGTCTGCTGACCGGTTATTCCACCACCATGCCGCACCTGATGCTGGCGACCGTGTTCGCCGAACATTTCGGCGTGCGGCCGTCTTATGCCCACGCCATTCAGGTCGGCGGCGCGACGGGACTTGCGATGGTGATGCTGGCGCATGAACTGGTCGAGGCCGGGGTCGCGAAAGCCATTCTCGTGGTCGCGGGCGAGAACCGCCTCACCGGGCAGGCGCGCGACTCGGCGATGAGCACGCTGGCGCAGGTCGGCCACCCCGACTACGAAGTGCCGCTCGGCCCGACCATTCCGGCCTACTACGGACTGCTCGCGTCGCGTTACATGCACGATTACGGCCTGACGCAGGAGGACATGGCGGAGTTCGCGGTCTTGATGCGCAATCACGCCATGCTGCATCCCGGCGCGCAATTCCGCGATCCGATTACGGTCGCCGACGTGATGGCGTCGCGCGAGATTTCGTCGCCGCTGAAGCTGCTGGATTGCTGCCCGGTGTCGGACGGCGGCGCGGCCTTTATCATCAGCCGCGAGCCGACCAGCGACCATCATGTGCGCGTGATGGGTTGCGGGCAGGCGCATCTGCATCAACATGTGACGGCGGCGCGCAGTCTCTCCGACGTCGGCGCGGCGGTTGCAATGTCACGCGCGCGGGAGAAGGCAGGCATCGATCCGCGCAGCATCAAGTACGCCGGAATCTATGACAGCTTCACCATTACGCTCGCGATCCTGATCGAGGAGCTTGGCCTCGCCGCGCGCGGAGAGGCTGCAGCCCGTGTGCGCAACGGCGATTTCGGCATCGGCGGTGCGCTTCCGCTCAACACCCATGGCGGGCTGTTGAGCTACGGCCATTGCGGCTGTGGCGGCGCGATGGCGCATCTGGTCGAGACGCAATTGCAGATGACGGGCCGGGCAGGGCCGCGGCAGGTGCGCGACGCGTCACTGGCGCTGCTGCACGGCGACGGCGGTGTGATGTCGTCCCATGTCAGCATGTTTCTGGAGCGGGTGCGATGAGCGAAGCGACCGACCTGAAAGGCTGGACCGACGGCGCCGACGCGATTCTGTATCAGTCATGCGGGGCGTGCCGTCATCTCTGGTACTTCCGTCGCGCGTTTTGTCCATCCTGCGGCGATGCTTCGCCGCAGACTCACAAGGCGAGCGGTAACGGAGTGGTGTATTCCGCGACAGTGGTGCGCCGCGCGGCGACGCCCGAGGCCAAGGCGCATGTGCCGTATGCGATCCTGCTGGTCGATATGGCGGAGGGCTTTCGCATGATGGCGCATGGCGACAGCGATTTGCGCATCGGAGACAGTGTCGCTGCGGAATTCAGGCCGTTTACTGGGCTGCGCACGCCGTATTTCGTCAAGGCGTGAACGAAATTGTGAGCGTGCGGCGTGTCGCCGCGTGGACATTGCCGGATTTTCATTCTCACGGTCCGAAAATTTGCCGCAATTATTGCCCAAAACATCATCAGCGGATTTCGCCCCTGAGTCCGCATTGCTCGAACGCGGGAGGATCGCATGGATTTGAAGTTTGCGTTTATCGCGACCCCGCGAGTCCTGCGCGTACGCGCCTCGGCATCCGGATACCCCCTCGGTTAACCCCGCGGTCCTCCGCGTAAGGTTGCCGGCTGCCATCGGTTCTCCGATGGCCAGTCCGAGGTCGTCCGGTTTGCGTTGTCGCGGACCCTGCTGACCAAATTCCACAACCTGATTCTTTACACGTGACGATTGTGCGCGGCGTTGCCGCTGCATCGTCCATTATTCCTGGAGTCGGCTTGCGCCTGCGCAGCCGAAACATGTCATGACTCACTCTTGTAACAAAAAACCATCCGCCCTTCGTGCGGTGCTTCCGTTTGTCTTCCGTCACTGGCGCAATCAGCCGGTGCGGCTTTTCGTGGTCGCCGGCGGCCTGATCGGCGTGGCGGCGGCGGACGTGTTCATGCCGCTGTTCGCCGGACGGCTGGTGGACGCCGTAACACTTGCGGCGACCGATCCGGCCGCCGCGCAGCGCGGCGCCACGATTGCGTTTGGCGCGATCGTTGCGCTCGGCGTTTTGGCGCTGGTGCTGCGTCTGATCGGACTGAAAGCCATTCTGCCGTTCACGCTGCGCATCATGTCGGATGTGGCGCAGAACGCCTTCGTGCGAATCCAGCGCTTCTCCACGGACTGGCACGCCAACAGTTTCGCGGGCTCGACCGTGCGCAAGATCACGCGCGGCATGTGGGCGCTCGACCTGATGAACGATACCATCCTGATGGCGCTGATACCGTCGCTGGTGGTGTTAGTCGGCTCGACCATTCTGGTCGGCTGGCACTGGCCGGTGCTCGGTGCGGTGATCGCGGTCATCACGGTCGTCTATGTCGGCATGACCGTCGCGCTGACGGCGAACTACATCGCGCCTGCCGCACAACTGTCGAACGCGCTCGACACCAAAGTGGGCGGTACGCTGGCCGATGCCTTGACGTGCAACGCGGTGGTGAAGTCGTTCGGCGCGGAGAACCGTGAAGATGCGCGGCTTGCCGGCGTGGTCAGCAAGTGGCGCCGGCGCGCGGGCCGCACCTGGCTGCGTTACACCTATGTCGGCATCGCGCAGAACGCGGTGCTGGTCGTGATGAGCGCCTGCGTGATCGGCGGCGTGCTTCTGCTGTGGATGGCGGGCCGTGCAACGCCGGGCGAGGTGACCTACGTGGTGACGACCTATTTCGTCATCCACGGTTATCTCGGCGACATCGGCCAGCACATCAGCCACCTGCAGCGTTCGGTGAACGACATGGAGGAACTGGTCGCGATCCACGACGAGGCCATCGGCATTGCCGATGCGCCGGATGCTGTGCCGATGAAGGTCACGGGCGGCGGCATCGTGTTCGACGATGTGACGTTCCACTATCGCGGGCACGACACGCCGCTGTACGACCGGCTTGCGGTCAACATCAAGCCCGGCGAGCGCGTCGGTCTGGTCGGCCGCTCGGGCTCCGGCAAGACGACGTTCGTCAAGCTGGTGCAGCGGCTGTATGACGCGACCGGCGGACGCGTGCTGATCGACGGTCAGGATGTCGCGAAGGCGACGCAGCAATCGCTGCGGAGCCAGATCGCCATCGTGCAGCAGGAGCCGACCCTGTTTCACCGTTCGCTGGCCGAGAACATCGGCTACGCACGGCCGGGCGCGACCATGGCGCAGATCGAGGAAGCGGCGCGGCTTGCCAACGCGCATGACTTCATCATGCGGCTGCCGAAGCGTTACGAAACGCTGGTGGGCGAGCGCGGCGTGAAACTGTCGGGGGGCGAACGTCAGCGCGTGGCGCTGGCGCGTGCCTTCCTTGCCGACGCGCCGATCCTGATTCTGGACGAGGCCACCTCAAGCCTCGACTCGGAATCGGAGGCCTTGATTCAGGAGGCGATGGACCGCCTGATCCAGGGCCGCACCGCGATCGTGATCGCGCACCGGCTCTCCACGGTGCGCAGCCTCGACCGGATCATCGTGTTCGACCGGGGCCGGATCGCCGAGGAGGGGACGCATGCCTCGCTCGCCAAGCGTCCCGGCGGTATCTACCGCTCGTTGTTCGAACGGCAGGTGCTTGAACTCGACCGCATGTCGGCGGCTGAGTAAGCGATACGGCGGCGATCTTCGGGATCAGCGCAGGTTGACCGTCTTGCGGTTGACCGCGCGGGTGTCCTGAAAGTCGCCGCCGTCAATCAACGGAACGAGATGCGGCGCGACCGTGTAAACGGCGTAGCCGCTTCTCGATCGTTTTGCCTGATAGAGCGCCTCGTCGGCGCGGATGAGCAGATCATCCGGCGTCAGTTGTTCGTCGGTCAGAATCGCGATGCCGACGCTGGTGCCGATCTCGATGGTGTAGCCGTTGATGTTGTAATAGCTGCTGACGTCTTCCACGATGCGGGATGCCAGCCCGGTCGCCTGTTCGCGCTCCGCCACGCCGGTCTGCACCAGAATGAACTCGTCGCCGCCCAACCGCACCAGCAAATCGCTTGCCCTCGTGAGGCACGTCAGCCGCCGTGCCACCTCCTTCAGGATCGCGTCGCCGGCCGGATGGCCGTAAAGATCGTTCGCCGCCTTGAAATGATCGAGATCGAGGCTGTGCACCGCGAGGCCGTAGCCGTTGCGCTGTGCATCGGCGATGATGGTCTCCAGATTTTCGTTGAGCCCGAGCCGGTTCGACAGGCCGGTCAGCGCGTCGCGTTGTGCAAGGCCCGCGAACCTGCGTTTGAGCGTGAGCTGGCTGACGATGGTCTCGTAGGCGTGCTGGATAACGTCCATCGCACCGAACAGAAAGATGATCGTTGCCAGTGCTAGACAGATGTAGATCACTCCACCGTGGATGATGCAGGCGATCGCCGGCGGAATGGAAACAATCAGGACACTTGTAAACGCAAGGCGGGGCCGATAGGCGACACGCGTGATGGTGCCGGCCGCGTAAGTGGACAATACGCCGACGATCAGCATGTGGACCGTCGGGTCCGGCAGCATATAGCAGCGCACGCCGAGCGCGCTGACGACCATGGCCGTTGCGATGCTTCGTACTGCAAACCGCGTTTCCCACACGATGGCGGTTGCACGTGTGAGAGGTTCTGCCGTCAACTCGCGGCGATAGCGGCGGATCATCAGAATTCGTTCGGCCGAGATTAGCAGGCCGATGATGGTCAGCGACAGTACATACGGATCGCCGGTCTGCGCCACGATGGCCCAGCCGACCACGCACTGGCTGATAGCAAAGACGATAATCAGCGGCGTGGCGCTGAACAGGTTGCCGATCAGTTCGACATAGATGCTCTCCGGGAGGCGGCGCTCGCGGAACAACTGCAGCGGTGAAAAATTCATTCGATCCGCGATTCATCAAGTGCCCAGCGTTCATGGGCTGATCGTCGGTTCCTAACGGTGTCAGGTAAAATGAAGGGTCCACGGAAGGTTCAAAGTTGAGGGAACTGGAACCTGCCTGCGGCGGGATGGGAAGGGAATCCCGCAACTCACCGCGGCGGAGCCATGCATCCTGCACTATGAGGTCCGCTTCGGGAGCAACGCCGGGTGTGAACCGCTTCACACCGCGGATGCGGTCTCAGGGTCACCTTGGGGTTGTGATTGCATTCAACACGAGCCCGACGGCGCAATTTCTGTCTCCGCAACAGGAGATTCGTGCTTAGGTTCCCGCATAAGGCCACTTGCTGCATTCAATCTCGAAATTGGAATTGCCGTTTCCTGGTGTTCTCAGATCAGGTGCAAGGAGGCATTGTCATGAACAAGGTGAGCAAGGCGCTTCGCTGTTTGGCGAGCGCTATTTTCATCAGCGCGATGTGTGTGGGGAGCGTTGCGGCGCAGCCGGCGGGCGCGGGCTGCGTGCTGGACCAGGCGGCCTTTGCCGGGCGACAGGTTCTGCGCTGCGCCGGAGGCCTGACCATTACCGCGGAGAGCGGTGCTCAGTACTCACTCCTCGATCGCGACGGGAACGGAAAAGCTGATGCGGCCCGCCTGAGCAGCCGCGCGTTGCTGATTGATGCGCCCAAGGGCAGTCTCGGCAAGGCCGGTTTTCAGGTCCTGACGCCGCAAGCCATCGCGGCGGTGCGCGGCACGAAATGGGCGGTGGATGCAGACGGAAGCAAGACATCCGTATTCGTCGCGCAGGGGCGCGTCTCGGTGCGGCGGCCGGAGTCCGGGCGCGGCGTCACGCTCGGCGCCGGTGACGGAGTCGATGTAGAAGCCGGCACAGGTGTGCTGACCGTCAAGCGCTGGGCGCCCGCGCGTGTTCAGGCACTCATGGCGCGCTTCGGACAATAAACGCCGATGAAGCGACTGCGGCTCCCGACCTTGGCGGCACTCGCTCTCGCGGGGCTGTGGGGACTCGGACTTGGTCTTGTTCATTTGCGCGGCGACGCATGGTTCCTTGATCGTTTCGAAGCGACGATGACCGATCTTCGAACGCTGGTTCGTGGAAAGATCAACCCGCCCGATCTGGTGAAGATCGTGGCCATCGACGATGACGTGGTGCGGAACGAGGGCGGCTATCCTCTCCCGCGCGCCGCCTTGGCGAGAATCGTCGATGGGCTTGCGCGCTTCAAACCCAAGGTCATCGTAATCGATCTGCTTCTTGTCGATCCGGGACCCGAGAACGGCGATCAGGCGCTGGAGCAGGCGCTCGAGCAAAGCCCGAGCGTGATCGCAGCCGCCGCGGTCTTTGCACAGGGCAAGCAGTGGATTGCATCCGGGGATGACAGCCCGCTTGCAGGTGTGCCGAGCGCCGACCGGTTCCTGTTGCCGCTGCAGCGGTTCGCGGATCGCGCGGCGGTCGGCGTGGTCAATGTCGCGACGGATCAGGGTGGAACGCCGCGTTTCTTTCCCATGCTTTTCAGGCAGGGCAATCGCATTGAAGCGTCGCTGCCGTTGCGCGTCGCGGCTGTCGCCGCTGCGGAGAATCCCGGTGTGGAGCCGGACCGCCTGACGCTTGCGGGCAAGTCGATCCCGACAGACATCAGCCACGGTCTTCCGCTGAGCTTCTATGGTCCTCGCGGCACCATCCCGACGTTCAGCGCCGCTTCTGTGCTGAACGGACAGATCGACAGCAAGACGATCCGCGACCGGGTTGTGGTGATCGGTGCAACCGTCACCGGCGGCGGCGACGTTTTCCCGACTCCCTTCGATTCCGTGCTGCCGGGCGTCGAAGTCATTGCCACCGCCATTACGCATTTGATCGCCGGCGACGGAATAGTCCGTGACCGGAACGTGCGGCTTGCCGATGTCGGCTTTGCAGTCGTGCTGCCCATGGTTCTGGTCGGCCTTCTGGCGTGGCGTCGCAGCGTCGTCGCGCTGATCTTGATCGTGGTCGTTTTTCTGGCCTGGCTTGGATTGAACGTCGCCGCGTTTTCGTACGGGGTCTGGCTGAGCGCCGCGCTGCCGATGGTTGCAGCAATTCCGCCAGTCATGCTGTTCGGCGCTTTGCAACTTCTGCAAGGACGACGGCGTGCGCAGTACTTTGCGATGAGGAACAGCCTCCTTCAGCAATTTCAGGCCCCGGTGGTGCGAGATTGGCTGACCCGTCATCCCGATTTTCTCTCGGAGCCCGTCCACCAGAATGCAGCGATCGTGTTCATCGATTTGTCCGGCTTCACGGCGCTGAGCGAGACCATGGACGCGGACGAGATCCGCGAACTGCTGAAGTCGTTTCATGCCTTGATCGACAAGGAAGTCGTCACAGCCGGCGGCGTGATCACGAGTTTCATGGGCGACGGCGCGATGATCCTGTTCGGTCTGCCCGAGCCCGGGCCGGGCGATTCCGCCAATGCAGTGCGTTGCTGCGTCAATCTGTGCACCGGCACTCAAACATGGCTAGCGTCGCTGCCGCCGCCGATCGCGGCGCGGCTTGGATTCAAGATTGGCGCGCATTTCGGGATGATCGTTGCGTCCCGATTGGGCGGCAGAAGCTATCAGCACATCACGGCGACCGGCGACACCGTCAATGTCGCGAGCCGCTTGATGGAAGTCGCGGCGCGGCAAGGCGCCGAGCTTGCAATGAGCGCGGAAATGTTCCGTGCGGCCGGTGCCGACAACGCGCTGTCGGCGTCGGGTGTTCTCAGTGGACCTGTGGACACCAGGATCAGAGGGCGATCAGGCTCGCTGACGATCTGGCTCTGGAAAAGTGCCGCGCATTCTTTGCCGGATGACGCGCAGATAACGCAATCGGCCAGTCTCTAAGCAGGATTGCAGGGCGCGCGCTTCAACGCGCCTACTTGGGAAGGACAAAGGTCTGGCCCGGATAAATGAGATCTGGATCTCGGATCTGGTCCCGGTTCGCTTTTAAAACGAGCGGGTATCGCATGCCCGTGCCGTAGGTGGCGCGGCTGATGCGCCAGAGGCTGTCGCCGCGCGATACGACGACGGCGGAGCGTGGGCCTCTGTCTGACGGAACGGACGCTTGAGAAGACCCGGCGGCTTGATCCGGCACGGAACGGTTCGCCATTGCCGTCTCCGGAACATTCGTCGGTGCTCCGGCGCGCGATTGAGCCGCGGCTCCGAAACTCGACTCCGCCGCGTCTATCACGACCGCCACGCTCTGCTGTGATGTCGCCTGCTTGCCGTCCGGTTGTCTGGACCTCAACGTCAACTCGTAACTCCCGCCGGGAAGCGGAGGAGGGGCCATGACGAACTGTCCGGATTGATCTGCAACCACCCGATCATGGGGCTCGCCGTTGCGCAACAGTTCCACGATCGCGCCGGGAGCGGCCCTGCCGGCGATGACCGCGTCCCCCGTTCGCGCAATGCGGGCAATGTCGAAGGCGGGCGCGGATTTATCTGCGTCCGGCGGGCGGGGCGGTTCGGCGAGCGCGCCCGTCACGGCGTTTGCTTCAGCTTGTGCCGTTGCGAGCGCCGCCGAACCCTCATCTCGCGCGACCGGTGCGGGTGGCGCAATCGCCGGCGCGGCGATGACATTTCTGGTTTCAACTTTGGCTTCAACCGGCGGCTCGCGCTGTGTGTGTCTGATGCCGACGACAAGCGCGGCACCGCATACTGCAACAAGCGCCAGAGACAGAAAAATCACCCGGCCCATCGATGTGGCTGTCATGGTACGCGCCCCTTTGCCAGATCGTGACTCGTCGGCCCCTCGGCAAGCTTGCGCCGATTTATTCCGGTCATCAAGTCCGCAGCTATTCGGTCAGCGGCGCGAACTGTCACGAAATGGCGAGGGGTCCGGCGTGTTAGCGCCGAACCCCTCATTCTCGATCAGCCAGCCTGTAAGCCGGGTTCTGTAGGGCCTGAATGGTTTGCACCACGCAGACGTGACGGCCATTCCTCTGGGACGCAAGTTGCCTTGCGCCTCAAGCAACCTACCCGGACAGCGGGCCTGACATCGCCCCGCGGAGTTATCGCTCGAGAGCGAACTGTCCGCTATGCCGTCCCTATTCGGTTTTGCTCCCGGTGGGGTTTGCCATGCCATCTCCGTTGCCGGAGATGCGGTGCGCTCTTACCGCACCTTTTCACCCTTACCTGATCCGAAGATCAGGCGGTTCGTTCTCTGTGGCACTTTCCCTGGGGTCGCCCCCGCCGGTTGTTATCCGGCACCGTATGTCGATGGAGCCCGGACTTTCCTCCCCGGCGACCTTTCGATCGTTGCCGGAGCGGCCGTCCGGCCGACTGACGCCGCAGTGATGGGCGTGCGGGCGCAGGAGGTCAAGAGGTGAGGAGTGCTTCTTTCGGCATCAGCGCGAGCAGATCGTTCAACGTGGTCAATGTCGAGGTGTCGGCAATGCCGTCTACGCGCTCGGGCCGGAAGTGCCGCTGGAAGGCGGCGACCACATCCATGGTGTTGGCGTCGTAGAGTCCGTTCAGCGGCACGCCGTAACCGAAGCTCGCCAGCAGCTTTTGCAGGGCAAGGACATCGTCGCCGGATGCGCCGAGCATGGTCTTCACGCCGCGAACGATCGGCGCCGGTTCGACCCACAGGCCGACGCCGGAATCCGCCAGCAGCCGCCACGGGAATTTCTCGCCGGGGTCTTTCTTGCGGCCGGGCGCGACATCCGAATGTCCGAGAATGCGATGCTTTGGAATCTCGCGGCGGATCATGATGCCCTTGCACAGCGCGATCACGGCCGCGGTCTGGCGCAGCGGGAAATCAGTGTAGCCGAGATCATGGCCGGGGTTGACCACCTCGATGCCAATGGAAACGGAGTTGATGTCGGTCTCGTTGCCCCAGGAGGACGCGCCTGCATGCCACGCGCGATCCGCTTCGCGCACGCACTGCACGATGTTGCCGTCCTCGAGCACGACATAATGCGCGGAGACCTCGGTGCCCGTTGTGCACAGCCGAACGATCGCGCTCGCCGGATCGGCCATCCCGGTGTAGTGCAGCACGATCATGTTCGGCGACAGCACGCCCTTGCGGTCGCCATAGTTCGGCGACGGCGTGACGTTCGAGACGACGGACGAATCCGGCACGAAGTTCGGCATTTCAGCAGTATCCCCCAGGTGGAAAATTGGGACGCTGACGCTTCGAACCAAATCCAGCAGACTCAAATGATCCTCGCGGCATACAGGTACTCGAAACAGGGCGAGAGAAGGGCGGTAGCCAGCTAGTGATAGAGTAGTGCACCATCGGTGCAATCCGGGCGGGTTCCATCGCCGGTCCTTGCCCCCAGAACATTGCGCATGGCCGGGTTGCTGACCGGCGACGCTGAAGACACCTTCTTTAAAGGCGATCTTCCGCGTCAACCATTCCTTAACGATAACTGCCGCTACTGAAGGATGTGGAGTCGCGCCGAATGGGGGCGACTGTGGTCTTTAGATGCGCAAAAAGCCCCGCGAAAAGCTCGATGGCTGGCCAGAAAATCCCATGCGGAACCTCGAATTTGCGGCGCGTCATCGCCAGCGCCTCCGCGTTCAGGTCGATCTGGGCGCCGGAACGGGCCAATCTCGGGTTGTTCGGGCGGGATCTCGCGGATCGGCCCGGATATTCAGGCCGCCATGCGGCCGTCTTTCACCGGCAGGCGTTTGAAATGTCGCCCGACGATGCACCTGTTCGCCATGTTCCGGTTCTCGGCCGCGAAGCCGTCGAGGCGCTCGCGCCGCATGACGGCGGCGTCTACGTCGATGCCACCTTCGGCGCCGGCGGCTACAGCCGCGCGATCCTGAAAGTTCCCGGCACGCGCGTGATCGGCATCGACCGCGACCGCACCGCCATTGCGGGTGGCTTCGAGCTTGTGGAGTCGTCCGCTGGGCGGCTGACGCTGGTCGAGGATCGCTTTTCCAATCTGGCCGACGTCTGCGCGGGGCAAGGCTTCAGCGCGGTCGACGGCATCGTGATGGATGTGGGCGTCTCGTCGATGCAACTCGATCAGTCCGAGCGCGGCTTCTCGTTCCGCTTCAACGGCCCGCTCGACATGCGGATGGGCCACGACGGACCGACCGTGGCCGATGTTGTGGCGAAGGCATCCGAAACCGATCTCGCCAACATCATCTACATCTTCGGCGAAGAGCGTCATTCCCGCGGTGTCGCCCGCGCCATCGTCGCGGCAAGGAAGGAAGCGCCGATCACCACGACGCGTGCGCTGGCTGATATCGTCTCGCGCGTGGTGCGCTCCAAGCCGAACGAAATTCATCCGGCCACCCGCACGTTCCAGGCGCTGCGGATCTTCGTCAACGAAGAGCTGGACGAACTGCATGCAGCGCTTGTGGTGGCCGAAAAGACATTGAAACCCGGCGGACGCCTCGCGGTGGTGTCGTTCCACTCGCTCGAGGACCGCATCGTCAAGAATTTCCTCAACGAGCGCGGCAAGCGCGGCGGCGGGTCGCGGCATCTGCCGGACGTCAAGCAGGCGCTGCCGAGCTTCGAGATTCTCACCAAGCGCCCCGTCGTGGCCGGTGACGACGAGGTCGCGGCCAATCCGCGCGCGCGTTCGGCGAAACTGCGGGCCGCGGCGCGCACCGATGCGCCTGCGCAGTCCGAAACTGCATCGTTCGACTGGCCGCAACTGGCCGACGTGATGAGGGGAGGCTGACATGCGCTTTGTCCACCTCTTCGTCATCTGCGCGCTGGTCTTCGCCGCGGCCTATGTCTACCGGATTAAGATGGAATCGACCGTGCGGACCGAACGCGTTCTGAAACTGCGCGCCGATATCCGCCAGCAGCGCGATTCGATTGCGAGCCTGAAGGCGGAATGGGCCAAGCTGGAATCGCCGAAGCGGTTGCAGGAACTGGCTTCGCGCCACCTTTCGCTGCGCCCGATCGAAGCGATCCAATACGATTCGCTGAAGAATCTGCCGCCGCGTCCGCCGAGCTTCGTCAAGCCGGGGGATCCCGACCCGATCGGCACGATCATCGAAAGCGTCGATCTGGAGGCGCTTGCCGCCGCCGCGTCGCAGGATGAAACGCTCACCGGCTCGATTCCCCAGCCGGAGGGCGCGCAATGACAGATCAAGCGCCTAACACCAAGCGACCTGCAGAACCCTGGCGCCAGCGGCTGATCCGCACGCTACTCTATGGGCGCAATGTCGATCGCTCGGCCAAGGCACGCGCGCGCGTCGGCCTTGCGATTATCGCGTTCTCGTTGGTCTATGCCGTGATCGCTGGCCGCCTCGTGATGTTTGCGGTCGGCGGCGACGGCCACGGCACGCGGCGCACGGCGTCGCAGGATGCCATCGCCACCGCCCGGCCCGACATTCTGGACCGCAACGGAATGATCCTGGCCACCGACGTCAAGACGCCGTCGCTGTTCGGCGAGCCTCGCCGCATCATCGACAAGGACGAGGCTATCGAGCTGCTGACCGCGACACTCCCGGATGTCGATGCGGGCGAGGTGCGCGACCGGCTGTCGTCGCGCAAGGGCTTCGTCTGGCTGAAGCGCGAAATCACGGCGCAGCAGCAGAAAGACATCTATCGCCTCGGCATTCCCGGCATCGGTTTCCTGCGCGAGAACAAGCGCGTCTATCCGAGCGGCCCCATCGTGTCGCATCTGATCGGCCACGTGAACATCGACAACCAGGGCATCGCGGGCATCGAGAAGTGGCTCGATTCGAACGGGCTTGCCGATCTGCATCGCGCCGGATTCGCGACCGACCGGCAGCAGGAGCCGGTTCAGCTTGCGGTCGATCTGCGCGTCGAACATGCGCTGCGCGATGAACTGCTGAAGGCCAAGGACAAGTACTCGGCGAAGGCGGCCGCGGGTCTGGTCTCGAACGTGAACACCGGTGAGATCATCGCCATGGTCTCGGTGCCCGACTACGATCCGAACAACCCGCGCGAAGCCAACGACCCGACCCGCATCAATCGCCTGACCACCGGCGTGTTTGAAATGGGATCGACGTTCAAATCGCTGACGCTCGCCATGGCGCTTGATTCCGGCCGCGCCACCATCAACACACTCTACGATGCGCGCGCACCGCTGGTGTACGGCAAGTTCAGGATCAACGACACCCACAATCTCGGGCGCTCGGTTCCGATGTGGGAGGTGTTCACCGAATCCTCCAACGTCGCCTCCGCACGCATCGCGCTGTCGATGGGGGTCGAAGCGCATAAGGCGTTTCTGCGCAAACTTGGCCAGCTCTCGCGGCTGCGCACCGAATTGCCGGAGAGCGCCGAGCCGCTGGTGCCGAAGCGCTGGAGCGAACTGAACACCATTACCATTGCGTTCGGTCACGGTATGGCGGTCGCACCGCTGCAGGCGGTGATGGGCATCAATGCGCTGATCAATGGCGGCCATCTCATTCCGCCGACATTCCTGAAGCGGTCGCGCGAGGATGCGATGCAGGTCGCCAAGCAGGTGGTCAAGCCTGAGACCAGTAACAGCATGCGCTACCTGATGCGGCTGAACGCGGAAAAAGGCACGGCGCGCAAGGCCGACGTCAAGGGTTACTATGTCGGCGGCAAGACCGGCACCTCGGAAAAGGTCGTCAACGGCCGGTATTCCAAGAAGCAGGTGCTGAATTCCTTCACCGCGATCATGCCTGCCGATAATCCGCAGTATCAGCTCCTGATCATGCTGGATGAGCCGAAGGGACTGCCGGAAACCCACGGCTTTATTACTTCGGGCTGGAACGCCGTGCCGACCGGCGGCAAGGTGATCGAGCGGATCGCCCCGCTGCTGGGGATGACGCCGCGGTTCGATTTGCCGCCGTCCGAGCGCCTTATTCTTGCGGCATCGAAGGAAAGCCGGTAACCGCACGGCTGCGCGTATTCCGCAAAAGTGGGCACCGGTTTTGCGGCTAGAACACGCGCATGCTTAGATGTACCGGGGTGAAATGAAACTACGCGACCTTTTCAGCGGGGACGCCGTGATCGGCGCGCAACATGCCGATGTTGCGGTCGCTGGCCTCGCCGTGGACAGCCGTGTGGTGAAGCCGGGCGACGTGTTTTTCGCGCTGGCCGGGGTCAAGACCGACGGCGCGCGCTTCATCGATCAGGCGATTGCCTCCGGCGCCGCTGCGGTCGTCAGCGACCGCATTCCCGAAAACGACAATCGCGTTCCGTTCATCGCGGTGCCGAACCCGCGCCGCGCGCTGGCGCTCGCTGCCGCGCGGTTTTATTCACGCCAGCCCGCCACCATCGCCGCCGTCACCGGCACCAGCGGCAAGACTTCGGTTGCGGTGTTCACGCGGCAGATCTGGCAGCGCCTTGGTTATGCGGCCGCGAGCATCGGCACCATCGGACTGGTTTCGCCGAGGCGCACCGTCTACGGCTCGCTGACCACGCCCGATCCGATTGCGCTGCATCGCTCGCTCGACGAGATCGCGGGCGAGGGCGTGACACATCTGGCATTCGAGGCGTCGTCGCATGGCCTCGATCAGCATCGGCTCGATGGCGTGCGCGTCAGCGCCGGTGGGTTCACCAACCTGTCGCGCGACCACATGGATTACCATCCGACGGTCGAGCACTATCTCGCGGCCAAGCTGCGGCTGTTCACTGACTTGATCGTCGATGGCGGCGCTGCGGTGATCGCCGCCGATCACGAACACTCGCAGGCGGTGATCGAAGCCGCGCGCATCCGCAAGCTGCGGATTGTGACGGTCGGCCGCAACGGCGAAGGCATCGCGCTCGTCGATGCTGCCGTGGACGGGTTCGCGCAGAAGTTGACTCTTGAATATGAGGGCAAGCGCTATCAGGTGCGGCTGCCGCTGGTGGGCGAATTCCAGATCGAAAATGCGCTGGTCGCAGCTGGACTTGTAATTTCCACAGGCGGCGATGTGGCGCGTGCCTTCGCCGCGCTCGAACATCTCGAAGGCGCGCCGGGCCGGCTCGAACTGGTCGGCGAGCGAAATGGCGCACCGGTGTTCGTGGACTACGCGCACAAGCCCGATGCGCTGGCGAAGGCGCTGGAAGCGCTGCGGCCTTACACCAAGCGCAAACTCGTCGTGGTGTTCGGCGCGGGCGGTGACCGCGATGCCGGCAAGCGTCCGCTGATGGGCGCGATTGCCGCGGAGAACGCGGACACGGTTATTGTGACCGACGACAACCCGCGGTCGGAAAACC
Source organism: Afipia massiliensis (assembly GCF_014203115.1). Taxonomy (GTDB): domain Bacteria; phylum Pseudomonadota; class Alphaproteobacteria; order Rhizobiales; family Xanthobacteraceae; genus Afipia; species Afipia massiliensis. The sequence goes on from NZ_JACHIJ010000008.1 coordinate 153,752, forward strand.
CGGCGTCAATCCGCGCCGCCATCATGGCGGCTGCAAAGGGCGCCACAGATATCGCGGATCGTGCCGAAGCGATTCGTGCCGCCATTGCGGGTTTGCAGAAAGGCGATGCGCTGCTGATCGCAGGCAAGGGCCACGAAACCGGACAGATTGTGGGAGATAAAGTGTTGCCGTTCAGCGATCACGAAGCCGCCGTTGCGGCCCTAGCGGAGCATGCGGCATGAGCACGGCATTGTGGACCAGTGCGGCGATGGCGGAGGCGATGCGTGCCGCAAGGCGCGGCACGCTGCCGGACGATGTCATCGGCATTTCCATTGACAGCCGCACCCTAACGCCGGGCGAGGCCTATTTCGCGATCAAGGGCGACGTTCACGACGGCCACGATTTCGTCGAGGCCGCGCTGAACAACGGCGCCGCGCTCGCCGTTGTCGCGAAAACCCACGCGGACAAATTCGCGTCCGACGCGCGGCTGCTGGTGGTCGATGATGTGCTCGCAGGTCTTGTCGATCTCGGGCGGGCGTCGCGGGCGCGTCTCGGCGCAAAGGTGATCGCGGTGACAGGGTCGGTCGGCAAGACGTCGACCAAGGAAGCGCTGCGCGCGGTGCTCGGCGGTCAGGGCGAGACCCATGCGTCGGTCGCCTCGTTCAACAATCACTGGGGCGTGCCGCTGACGCTCGCGCGTTGCCCGGCGACTGTCAGATTCGCGATCTTCGAGATCGGCATGAACCATGCGGGCGAGATTGAGCCGCTGGTGAAAATGGTGCGGCCGCATGTGGCGATCATCACCACGGTCGAGCCGGTGCATCTGGAGTTCTTCTCCGGCATCGAGGCGATTGCCGACGCCAAGGCGGAGATTTTTGCCGGCGTCGAACCCGGCGGCGCGGTGGTGCTCAACCGCGACAACGCGCAGTTTGCCCGCCTGAGCAAGAGCGCCAAAGCACAGAAGATCGAGCGCATCGTCTCGTTCGGCAGTGACGAAAAAGCCGATGCACGGCTGATCGACATGTCACTGCATGCGGCATGTTCGGCGGTGCGCGCAAGCATTCTCGATCAGGACATCACCTACAAGATCGGGATGCCCGGGCGCCACATGGTGATGAACTCGCTCGGGGTACTGGCTGCGGCTTCGCTGGCCGGCGCGGATCTCGCGCTGGCGGCGCTGGCGCTGGCGCAGCTTCAGCCCGCGACGGGGCGCGGCGTGCGGCAGCAACTGGTTTTGAGCGAAGGCACAGCAACGCTGATCGATGAAAGCTACAACGCCAATCCGGCGTCAATGGCGGCAGCTATCACGGTGCTCGGTCAGGCGACTGTCGGTCCGCGCGGGCGGCGCATTGCAGTGCTGGGCGACATGCTGGAACTCGGCGCAACCGGTTCCGATCTGCATCGCGGCCTTGCCGAAGCTATTAAAGCGAACGGGATCGACGCGGTTTTTTGCTGTGGTCCATTGATGCACAACCTGTGGGAAGCCCTTCCTTCGACGAAGAAGGGCGGCTATGCCGATAACTCGGCTGCACTTGAGCCGCAGGTCATTTCTGCTATCGGCGCCGGCGACGCCATTATGGTCAAGGGTTCGCTTGGTTCGCGTATGAAATTGATTGTGACGGCACTGCAAAAGCGCTTTCCGGAAAAAGCCACGCTCGACGGCGTCGCACTATAAGGCAATTGGAAATGTTTTATTGGCTGACTGAATTCGCCGGCACCATCCCCGGCATCAATGTATTCCGCTACATCACGTTCCGCACCGGCGGCGCGATGGTCACCAGCGCGTTGTTCGTTTTCCTGTTCGGGCCGTGGATCATCGATCATCTTCGGCTGGCGCAGGGCAAGGGCCAGCCGATCCGCGCCGACGGTCCGCCGACGCATCTGGTGACCAAGAAGGGCACGCCCACCATGGGCGGCCTGATGATCCTCTCGGGTCTGATCGTCGCCACGCTGCTGTGGGCCAACCTGCGCAACGCCTATGTCTGGATCGTGCTGCTGGTGACGCTCGGCTTCGGCTTCGTCGGCTTCTATGATGACTACCTGAAAGTTTCCAAGCAGACCGACAAGGGATTCTCCGGGCGTTCGCGCCTCGCGGTCGAAGCGCTGATCGCGTTGATCGCCTGCGCCTGCATCGTCTGGTTCGGCCGCAGCGCGTCGGTCACGGCGGTGTCGATCCCCTTCGTCAAGGACTTCATGCTCAACATCGGTTGGTTCTACGTGATGTTCGGCATGTTCATCATCGTCGGCGCCGGTAACGCGGTGAACCTCACAGACGGCCTCGACGGCCTCGCCATCGTGCCGGTGATGATCGCCGCGGCGAGCTTCGGCATGATTGCGTATCTTGTCGGCAACGCGGTGTTCTCGGAATATCTGCAAATCCGCTACGTCCCCGGCACCGGTGAACTCGCGGTGCTGTGCGGCGCGGTGCTCGGCGCTGGTCTGGGATTTCTCTGGTTCAACGCGCCGCCGGCCTCGATCTTCATGGGCGACACCGGATCGCTCGCGCTCGGCGGCATGCTCGGCGCAATCGCGGTTGCTACCAAGCACGAGATCGTACTGGCCGTGATCGGTGGCCTGTTCGTGGTCGAGGCGTTGTCCGTGATCGTGCAGGTCGCATCGTTCAAGCTCACCGGCAAGCGGTTCTTCCGCATGGCGCCGATCCATCATCACTACGAACAGAAGGGCTGGACCGAACCGCAGATCGTGATCCGGTTCTGGATCGTTTCAGTGATGCTGGCACTGGCTGGTCTTTCCACGCTGAAGCTGCGGTGAGCGCGTGACGCCTGTTACTTCCTTCGCGGGCAAGACGGTTGCGGTGTTCGGTCTCGGCGGATCGGGGCTGGCGAGCTGTCATGCGCTCAAGGCCGGCGGCGCGGAAGTCATCGCTAGCGACGATACACCGGCAAAGCTCGCGGAAGCGGCAAGGGCTGGTTTCATCACCGCCGATCTGCGCAGCGTCTCGTGGGCGAATTTCGCAGCACTCGTTCTGACGCCCGGCGTGCCGCTGACCCATCCGCAGCCGCACTGGACCGTGCTGGCCGCGAAGGACGCGGGCGTCGAGGTGATCGGCGACATCGAACTGTTCTGCCGCGAGCGCAAACGTCATGCGCCGGATGCACCGTTCGTTGCCATCACCGGCACCAACGGCAAGTCCACCACCACGGCGCTGGTGGCGCATCTGATGCGCGAGGCCGGTTACGATACGCAGATGGGCGGCAACATCGGCACCGCGATCCTCTCGCTGGAGCCGCCGACGAAAGGCCGCATCCATGTGATCGAGATGTCGTCGTACCAGATCGATCTCACGCCCTCGCTCGATCCGTCCGTCGGCATCCTGCTCAACGTCACGGAAGATCATATCGACCGCCACGGCACCATCGAACACTATGCGGCGGTGAAGGAGCGTCTGGTCGCCGGCGTGCAGCAGAACGGCACCGCCATTATTGGCGTCGATGATCACTGGTGCGCGGCGATCGCTGACCGTGTGGCGCAGGCGGGCAAGAACGTGGTTCGCGTTTCGGTGAAGCATCCCGTAGCCGACGGCATCTGTCTCGAAGGCGACACCATCGTTCGCGTCGATGGCGGGGCGCGAACACGAATTTCCAGCGTGGTGGAGATCGGTTCTCTGCGCGGCCTGCACAATGCGCAGAATGCGGCGTGTGCGTCGACTGCGGTGCTGGCGCTCGGCGTAGGCGCGGACGTGCTGCAGCAGGGATTGCGCAGCTTTCCGGGTCTTGCACACCGCATGGAGCAGATCGGCCGACATGGCCGCGTGCTGTTCATCAACGACTCGAAGGGCACCAACGCCGACGCCGCGGCGCGCGCGCTGTCCTCGTTCAAGGATATTTTCTGGATCGCGGGCGGCAAGCCCAAGACCGGCGGCATCGAATCCCTGCGCGAATTCTTCCCGCGCATCCGCAAGGCCTATCTGATCGGCGAGGCTGCGGAAGAGTTTGCGAAGACGCTCGGCGACGTGCCGCATGAAATCAGCAAGACACTGGAAGACGCCGTGCCGCACGCCACGTGCGACGCCGAGGCGTCCGGCCTGAGCGAACCGGTGGTGCTGTTGTCGCCGGCCTGCGCGTCGTTCGACCAGTTTCCGAATTTCGAGAAGCGCGGCGACCGCTTCCGCGACGTCGCCAACGCGCTGCCGGGTGGCCTGACGCCGCCTTGATTGCTACGCCCCACCTCTCGACATTTTGACGAGATATTTGCGCGTATCTGTCCATCTTTTTCCCGATATTAACCGTCCTGAAACCATGATGCGGGAGTAATACCCCGTTAATCTTTTGCGCAGGACACGCACATGATCTCCCGTGAGCAACGCACGCCCCTGAGCGAATGGTGGTGGACGGTGGATCGGCTGCTGCTGGCGGCGTTCATCACATTGATGCTGGGCGGCGTCATCCTGTCGCTGGCTGCGAGTCCGCCGGTGGCGGCGCGCATCGGCCTCGATCCGTTTCACTTCTTCAACCGGCATGTTTTCTTTCTGATGCCGTCGCTCATCGTGATGCTGGGCGTGTCGTTCCTGTCGCCGCGGCAGGTGCGCCGCAGCGCGCTGATCGTGTTTACGATCAGCATCGTGCTGGTGGTGGCGACGCTGCTGTTCGGGCCCGAGGTCAAGGGCGCCAAGCGCTGGATTACCATTCTCGGCCTTAACATTCAGGCCTCCGAATCCCTCAAGCCTGCGTTCGTGGTGCTGGTGGCGTGGCTGTTCGCGGAATCCGCCAAGCGGCCTGAAATGCCTGCGACGTCGATGGCGCTCGGGCTGCTGCTAATGACTGTCACGCTGCTGGTGCTGGAGCCGGATTTCGGCCAGACCATGCTGCTGCTGATGGTATGGGGCGCACTGTTCTTCATCGCCGGCATGCGGATGATCTGGGTGTTCGGCCTGATGGGCGCGGGCGCGGTCGGATTGTTCGGCGCTTACCTGACTGTGCCGCATGTCGCGGGCCGCATCAGGCGCTTCATGGACCCATCATCAGGTGACACCTTCCAGGTTGATACCGCGATGGAGGCGTTCACCCATGGCGGCTGGTTTGGTCAGGGACCGGGCGAGGGCACCGTGAAGCGCATTTTGCCCGACAGCCATACCGACTTCGTGTTCGCAGTGGCGGCCGAGGAATTCGGAATCATCTTGTGTCTCGCGCTGCTCGCGCTGTTCGCCTTCGTTGTCATCCGCGCGCTGTCGCGCGCCTATGCCAGCGAGGATCTGTTCGCGCGCTTCGCGGCCGCAGGTCTTGCGATCATGTTCGGCATCCAGGCTGCGATCAACATGGCCGTGAACCTGCATCTGATGCCGGCGAAGGGCATGACGCTGCCGTTCATCTCGTATGGCGGATCGTCGATGATCTCGCTGGCTTACGGCGTCGGCATGCTGCTGGCCTTGACGCGGCAGCGCCCGCGCGTCGAAATGGAATCCATCAGCGCCGCCAACGCCGCGAACAGCTTCGCGTAACCCGCGAGTATTTCGATGTCTGACAGGCCTCTCATCATGCTGGCGGCGGGCGGAACGGGCGGTCACCTGTTTCCCGCCGAGGCGCTGGGCGTCGCGCTGATGAAGCGCGGCGTACGCGTGCGCTTGATGACGGATTCCCGCGCGCTGCGTTATGGCGGGATGTTCACGCGCGACATGATGGATGTGGTGCCGAGCGAAACCGTGCGCGGACGCACGCCGTGGGCGCTGGCGCGGACCGGCACGCTGCTCGCCGCCGGTGGCGCGATGTCGCTTGCCGTGCTGTTGCGGCGGAAGCCGAAGGCCATGGTCGGTTTCGGCGGCTATCCGACGCTGCCGCCCCTGATCGCAGCGAAGCTGCTGGGCATTCCGACAGTCATTCACGATTCCAATGCCGTGCTTGGCCGCGCCAACCGTTTGCTGTCGACGCGAGTCAGCGCGATCGCGACGTCGCTGCCGGGTGTGCTGGACCGCGATCCGGCGCTCGCCGGCAAGACGACCGTCACCGGCACACCGATGCGGCCTGCGATTCTCGCCGCCGCGGCCGTGCCGTATGTTGCACCGGATGCCGAGGGGCCGCTGCGGTTGCTGGTGGTCGGCGGCAGTCAGGGCGCCCGTGTGATGGCCGACATCGTGCCGGCGGCGATCGAGCGGCTGGAGCCGGCGCTGTGGCGCAGGATCAGTCTGGTTCAGCAGGTGCGCGACGAGGACATGGCGCGCGTGCGCGCGGTGTATGACCGGCTCAAGATCGAGGCCGAACTGGCGCCGTTCTTTACGGACTTGCCGGCGCGGTTCGCGGCCACGCATCTCGTGGTGTCGCGTTCGGGGGCGGGGACTGTGGCCGAGCTTGGTGCGATCGGACGTCCCTCGATTCTGGTGCCGCTGCCCGGCGCGATCGATCAGGACCAGCACGCCAATGCGGGCGTGCTGGAGACAGCCGGCGGCGCGATCCGCATTCCCCAGACCGAGTTCACGCCTGACCGCCTTGCTGCGGAGATTTCCGCACTCGCCGCCGATCCGGCGCGGCTGACCGCGATGGCCACCGGTGCGCGCACGGTCGGCAAGCTCGATGCCGCGGAGCGGCTCGCCGATCTGATGGTCAAGGTCGCGGGGATCTAGGTCTTCGCTTCCTAAAGCCGCACATTCTCCACGAGATAATCCAGAAACGCCCGCACGCGTGCGGGCAGCTGTCCACCATGGCCGACGAACACGGCGTGGATCGGTTCGAGATCGCCGGGATTGAAGTCTTCCAGCACCGTCATCAGTCGTCCCGCCTTGATATCCGCATCGACGTGAAAGCGGGCGAGGCGAGCGAGCCCAGCGCCCGCAATCGTTAGCCGCTGCATGGCTTCGCCGTCAGAGACCAGTGCATTGCCGACCGGCGGGATGGAGACGATGCCGCCGCTGCTGTCACGAAACGGCCAGCCGTCGATCTGTTTTGCAAAGCAGAAGCCGAGCATGTTGTGCTTGGCAAGATCGTCTGGCGTGCGCGGCGTTCCGTGCTCCGCGAGATAGGCGGGTGCGGCGACCACAACCATCCGGCTCTCGCCGAGTTTACGCGCGAGCAAACGGGATTCGCGCAAGGGGCCGACGCGAATGGCGATATCCGCGCGCTCTTCCATCAGGTCCACCACCGTGTCGGTCAGCGACACGTCGACGCTGACGCCGGGATGAAGCTTGAGGAATCCGGGCAGCAGCGGCAGCAGCCAGTGCAGCCCGAACGGCACGCTGGTGTTGACCCGCACCCGGCCGCGCGGAATCGCGCCGATGGCAGCTTCGTGTTCCGCCGCGTTGATGTCGTCGAGGATGCGGACGCTGCGGTCGTAATAGGCGGTGCCTTCCGGCGTCAGTTGCAGCTTGCGGGTCGAGCGGTTGATGAGGCGCACACCGAGTCGCGCTTCCAGCCGAGCCACCAGCTTGCTCACCGCCGAGGGGCTCATGCGGAAGGCGCGCGCCGCCGCGGAAAATCCGCCCAGCTCCACCACGCGGGCGAACACTTCCATCTCGCCGGATCGGTTGACGTCCTGTCGTGACATTGTGATTTCAATTCACAAATATTGTTACTTAGGCAAGTCTAGTTCACGAATGGCTTTGCGTCCACTTGTCGTGAATACCGGCGGTCGGCCGGATTCGCCCTGAGGACTCACCATGCCACTCGCACTCTATGCGCTCACCGCCGGCGCTTTCGGAATCGGCGTCACTGAATTCGTGATCATGGGCCTGCTGATCCAGGTCGGAGCTGATCTGGGCGTGTCCATCCCGTCCGCAGGCCTGCTGATTTCCGGTTACGCCCTTGGCGTCGTGGTCGGCGCTCCGGTCATGACCATCGCGACCGCGCGCTGGCCGCGCAAAACCGTTCTGCTCGCGCTGATGGCCGTCTTCACCATCGGCAATGCCGCGTGCGCCCTCGCGCCCGACTACTGGACGCTGATGGCGGCCCGCGTGCTGACCGCGTTCGCGCACGGCACGTTCTTCGGTGTCGGCTCGGTGGTTGCGACAACGCTGGTCGCGCCCAACAAGAAGGCCTCGGCGATCGCTGTGATGTTCACAGGCCTCACGGTTGCGAATATTCTCGGCGTTCCGTTCGGAACGTGGCCGGGGCAGGGCTTCGGCTGGCGTTCGACATTCTGGGCGGTGACGGCGGTGGGCGTCGTCGCGTTCGCGATCATTGCTGCATTCGTGCCGAAAGATAAGGCCGCGCCGGAACCATCGACGCTGCGCGACGATCTTGCCGTGCTGGGCCGGCGCTCGGTGTTGGTCGGCTTGTTGACCACGGTGCTGAGCTGGGTCGGCGTGTTCGCGGTGTTCACCTATGTCGCGCCGATGCTGACCAAACTCGCGGGCTTCCCGGACGCCGCCGTCTCGCCGATTCTTCTGGTGTTCGGCGCGGGGCTTGTCGGGGGCAATCTCCTCGGCGGAAAGCTCGCGGACAAATGGCTGATCCCGTCATTGTTCGGCACGCTGTTGCTTCTCGCTGTCGTGCTCGTGCTGATGACCTTCGCAACGCATAATCAGGTCGCCATGGTGGTGTTCGTTGGCCTGCTCGGTGCGGCCGGTTTCGCTACCGTGCCGCCGTTGCAGATGTGGGTGCTGGAGAAAGCATCCGGCGCTGGACAGTCGCTGGCGTCCAGTTTCAACATCGCAGCATTCAATCTGGGCAACGCCATCGGCGCGTGGCTCGGCGGCGCGGTGATCGATCACGGTCCGGGGCTGGGTGCCATTCCCTGGATCGCGGGGCTGGTGCCGCTGGCGGCGCTGGCGCTCGTGCTGTTCAACCAGTGGCTCGATTCGCGGCAGGCCCGGCTGGTTCCCGTGGCGGCTTGTCCGGAAGCCGCCGAGTAACCGGTGGATTCGGCTCCTTCGGGCCTGATTTGAAAAGAATCGTGCTATTTTTCTGCGCTGGCCGGGCTTGTCCCGGCCAGCTTCGTCTGTTTGAAGGACGCCTTGGATGCCCGGGCCGGGCCGCGCATCCCGATGATCGGAAGAATTTTTATGAGACTGCCGCGCGAGATCGGACCCATTCACTTCGTCGGTATCGGCGGCATCGGCATGAGCGGCATCGCCGAGGTGCTGTGCAACCTCGGCTACACGGTGCAGGGCTCGGACGCCTCGGAAAACGCCAACGTCACCCGGCTGCGCGACAAGGGCATCAAGATCAGCATCGGCCACAAGGCAGAGAACGTGAACGGCGCGGACGTGATGGTGGTCTCGACCGCGATCAAGCGCGACAATCCGGAGCTGATCGCCGCGCGGGGCTTGCGCATTCCGGTGGTGCGTCGTGCCGAAATGCTGGCCGAACTGATGCGGCTGAAAAGCTGCATCGCTATCGCCGGCACTCATGGCAAGACCACGACGACCTCGATGGTCGCGACCCTGCTGGATGCGGGTAATATGGACCCCACCGTGATCAACGGCGGCATCATCAACGCCTACGGCACCAATGCGCGTCTCGGCGCGGGCGACTGGATGGTGGTGGAAGCCGACGAGAGCGACGGCACGTTTCTCAAGCTGCCCGTTGATGTCGCCATCGTCACCAATGTCGATCCCGAGCATCTCGATCACTTCAAGACCTTCGACGCCGTGCAGGAAGCATTCAAGGATTTCGTCGAAGGCGTGCCGTTTTACGGCTTCGCGGTGATGTGCATCGATCATCCGGTGGTGCAGGCGCTGGTCGGCAAGATCGAGGATCGCCGCATCATCACGTACGGCGAAAACCCGCAGGCCGACGCGCGGCTGATCGATCTCGTGCCGTATAGCGGCGGCTCGAAGTTCAAGGTTGCGTTCCGCCACCGCAAAACCGACGTCGCCTACGAGATTTCCGATCTGGTGCTGCCGATGCCGGGACGGCACAACGCGCTGAACGCGACGGCGGCGATCGCCGTCGCGCACGAGATCGGCATTTCCGATGAGGCGATCCGCAAGGCGCTTGCCGGATTTGGCGGCGTGAAGCGGCGCTTCACCAAAACGGGAGAATGGAACGGCGTCACCGTCATCGACGATTACGGTCATCATCCGGTGGAAATCGCCGCCGTGCTCAAGGCCGCGCGCGACTCGACCAAGGGCAAGGTGATCGCCGTGGTGCAGCCGCATCGCTATACGCGCCTGCAGTCGCTGTTCGAGGAATTCTGCACCTGCTTCAACGATGCGGATACGGTGGTCGTCGCGGACATCTATGCGGCCGGCGAGGACCCGATCCCGGGCATCGATCGCGATTCATTCGTGCTTGGCCTGCGCGCGCACGGCCACCGCGAGGTGATTCCGCTCGAAGGACCTGCGAAGCTAGCGCCGCTGGTGCGCGATATTGCCAAGCCGGACGATTTCGTTGTTCTGCTCGGCGCGGGCAATATCACGCAGTGGGCCTACGCGCTGCCGGGCGAGTTGAAGGCGTTGGAAAAATAGCGTGAGTTTCCCCGACATCAGCGCCGATCTGAAATCCGCGATGCCCGATCTGCGCGGACGATTGCTGGCGAATGAATCGCTTAGCCCCCTGACGTGGTTTCGCGTCGGCGGCCCGGCGCAGATCCTGTTCACGCCCGCGGACGAAGACGATCTCGCTTACTTCCTGTCGAAGCTGCCGCAAGAGATTCCGGTTTATACCGTCGGCGTCGGCTCCAACCTGATCGTGCGCGACGGCGGCGTGAGCGGCGTCGTCATTCGCCTGTCTCCCAGAGGTTTCGGCGAAGTCAAAGCCGATGGCGACACACTCCGCGCGGGGACCGCTGCGCTCGACAAGCGCGTCGCGGAAGCCGCGGCGGCCGCCAACATCGGCGGGCTGGAATTCTATTTCGGGATTCCCGGTTCGATCGGCGGTGCGCTGCGCATGAACGCCGGCGCCAACGGCGGCGAAACCAAGGACGTTTTGGTTGAGGCGAGGGGCGTCACGCGTGCGGGCGAGAAGGTGACGTTCTCGAATGCCGACATGAAATTCGTCTATCGCAATTCAGGCGTCGACATGTCGGTGATTTTCACCTCTGCCTTGTACCGGGGACGCGTCACCGATCCAGAGACGATCCGCGCCCGTATGGCCGAGGTTCAGAACCACCGCGAGACCGCGCAACCGATCCGCGAGAAGACCGGCGGATCGACATTCAAGAATCCGCCGGGTCACAGCGCGTGGAAATTGATCGATGCGGCGGGGATGCGCGGCTTTCGCGTCGGCGGTGCGCAGGTATCGGAGATGCACTGCAATTTTCTGATCAACACCGGCGACGCGACCGGGCACGACATCGAAACGCTCGGCGAGACCGTGCGTGCGCGGGTGAAGGAAAATTCCGGCATCGATCTGCATTGGGAGATCAAGCGGATCGGACTGGAGCGCGCGTAAGCGCTCACTCGCTCAAGGACTGCAGCGCCTTGATCGGTTCCGGCGATACCTGGAACGCGCCATCGAACGGATATTCCTGAAGCGCAAGAATGCCGAGGGTTACGACGGCGGCGGTCGAGAACACCATCAGCGATGCGAAAAAGGCGCGCGGCTTCTCGAGATGAACGAGGGCGATCGCAACCTGCGTGATCAGGCCGAGCGCAATCACCACGAGCCATTTCAGATCGTTGGTATGATCCGACGAAAGCGCGAGACGATCGTTGCGCGCTGTGCCGACGCGAAGCGCTGCGGTGAGCAGCGCGGACTGGACGGCCGGTCCGGACTCTTTTGCGATCGACGGAATACTGACCTCGCGCAGAAGGTTGTCATAGGCGGCGGCGGTGGAGGGCGAGAGACGCATCGCGTCCATCGCCGGCCATTCGTCCGCGACCACCGAGGTCACGTAGGTCTTCAGCGCGGTGCGGATGGTGCGCATGTCCGAGACGGACGCGACGCTGAGTGTATGGATATTGCGCAGCTCGCCGGCCTCGGCATGGACCACGCGGTAAGCCTGTCGTCCGCGCTCGGCCACATCGGCGGCGAGGAAGCCGGTCAGCAGCGCGAACAGGATCGCGGGCCCGCTGAAGAAGGGCGCGACAACGCCGGTCAACGATTGCACGGGACGGGCAAACGGGCGGCAAAAAGTGATCCACGCCAGCAGCAGGGTCATGCCGAAATACAGCCCGATCAGGACGAGGAAAACTCCGGCGGGGGACATGTCGAGCCACGCTCTGATCATGAAAATAACCTTCTTTTTGACGCCGTTGCTGATTCCGGATTCGGCGCGGGCGGACACTATCTGAATCGCGGCAGCTTGGTCATCGGCTCAAATCAGCGTAGGTAGGGCGAATTGGGAGAGATCATGAGTCAATTCAAACACGTCGCGGTACTGATGGGCGGATGGTCGTCCGAACGCGAAGTCTCGCTGCGTTCGGGCAAGGCCTGCGCCGATGCCCTGGAGCGCAAGGGCTACCGGGTCACACGCATCGATGTGCAGCGGGACATAGCGACCGTGCTCGATCAGTTGAAGCCCGATGCCGCGCTGGTGATGCTGCATGGCCGGCCGGGCGAGGACGGTACCATTCAGGGCGTGCTCGAAACGCTCGGGATTCCCTATTCGCATTCGGGCGTGCTGGCGTCGTCGCTGGCGATGCAGAAGGATCTCGCGAAGACGGTGATGGCGACGGCGGGGGTGCCGGTGCCGGAAGGGCTGACGCTGACTCGCACTGAGGTGGCGAAGGGGCATGTCATGGCGCCGCCTTATGTCATCAAACCGGTGGCGGACGGCTCCAGTGTCGGGGTTTTTATCGTCACCGAGGCCCACGCCCATCCGCCGCAGGAACTGTTCCGCGACGACTGGCCCCACGGCGACCAGCTTCTGGTCGAAAAATACGTCGCCGGGAAGGAACTGACCTGCGCGGTCATCAACGGCGAGCCGACCGGGGTGATCGAGATCGTACCTTTAATCAAATTCTACGATTATGAGGCAAAGTACTCTCCGGGCGCATCAAAACACATCCTGCCTGCACCTATTTTACCTTTTGTTTACCAGGAAGTCCGAAGGTTAACGCTGGCGGCGCATGTGGCGCTTGGCTGCCGGGGCGTAAGCCGTGCGGATTTCCGTTACGACGACCGCATCGAGGGTATTGGGGGATTGTCCTGCCTCGAGGTGAACACCCAACCCGGCATGACCGAGACGTCACTTGTTCCAGAGCTTGCTGCGCATGCAGGCGTAACATTTGACGAGTTGGTGCAATGGATGGTGGAGGACGCCTCTCTCGGTCGTTAAGCCGGACGAGGTCCCAGTCTAATCCTCAGACAAGGGTCGCTTCCGCGACCCAGCGCCCGCGCGCCCGCGGGCAGGCCTCTGCACGCCGCACCAACACCTCCATTTCCCGCTATGAAGAGCCGCACTGGATCGCCGTGCTGGAACGCCGGCGTCCGCGCGGCTTCGGGCTCGCTGCGACCGCCTTGGTGCTGATTGGCGCCATCGTGATGGGCGTGACAAAGGGCGGACATACCGACGACGTTCTCGGCGCTCTGAGCGATACCCGCAACGCTGCGGCCAATGCGATCGGTTTCCGGATCACCAGCGTTGCGATCACCGGCCGCAAGCAGTTGACGCAGGATGAAATTCTCGCGGTCGGCGGCGTCAACGGCCGCTCGTCGCTGCTGTTTCTCGACGCTGCCTCTGCGCGCGACAAGCTGAAGGCCGATCCGTGGATCTCCGATGCCACGGTTCAGAAGCTTTATCCGGGCCGGCTGCAGATCGACATCACCGAGCGTTTGCCGTTCGCGCTGTGGCAGGAAAACGGCCGCGTGTCCGTGATCTCGGCGGACGGCACCGTGCTTGAGCCATATGTCGCGCGGCGCTTCGTGTCGCTGCCGCTGGTGGTGGGCAAGGGCGCTGAAACCCGCGCCAGGGATTTCCTGAACCTGCTGGGGCAATACCCGCAGGTCCGTTCCCAGGTGAAGGCCATCGTGTTCGTCGGCGAACGCCGCTGGAATTTGCGTTTGGCGGACGGCATCGACGTGCGGCTGCCGGAGTTCGAGGTCGAGAAGGCGCTGGCGACCCTGTCGAAGATGGACAAGGAGACCGGCCTGTTCTCGCGCGATATCACCGCCATCGACATGCGGCTGCCGGATCGGCTGACCGTGCGCCTGTCGGAGGATGCGGCAAAGGCGCGCAACGACCTGCTCAAGGACAAGAAACCGAAGAAGGCTGGAAACGCATGACCAGTCTTGATCGCGTCCAGACCCCGAAGACCCGGCAGATGCCGCCGAACAAGACGGCGCTCGTCGCCGCGCTCGACATCGGCACCAGCAAGATCGCCTGCCTCATCGCGCGGCTGAAGCCGTGCCCGCCGAGCGATGCGCTGCGCGGCCGGACCCATGCGGTCGAACTGATCGGGCTGAGCCATATCCAGTCGCGCGGCGTCAAGGCTGGCGCGGTGGTCGATCTCAACGAATGCGAGCAGGCCGTGCGCCAGGCGGTGGCGCTGGCGGAGCGGATGGCCAAGGTCCGCGTCGAATCGGTCTTGCTGTCGGTATCGGCCGGCCGCCTGCAGGGCGATATGGTCGAGGCTTCTTCGGAATTGCGCGGCGGAGGGGTGACTCCCGCCGACATGAGCCGCGTCATCAGCGCCGGCATGCATCATGCGACGCCGCGCGGACGCACCGTGCTCCATGTCCTGCCCGCCAGCTACTCGCTGGACGGCGTGAAAGGTGTCCGTGACCCGAGCGGAATGGTCGCACGCCATTTCGGAATCGACATGAACGTCATCACCACCGACGCAACGGCGGCGAAGAACCTGATGCTGGTGGTCGAGCGCTGCCATCTCAACGTCGAAGCGATGGCTGCCGGGCCTTATGCGTCCGGATTATCGGTTCTGACCGACGATGAAGCCGATCTCGGCGCGGCTGTGGTCGAGATGGGCGCGGGCACCACGACGATCGCGACCTATTCGGCGGGGCAGTGCGTTCACGCCAGCGGTTTTGCGGTTGGCGGACAACACGTCACGATGGATTTGGCGCGCGGTTTAGGCGCGTGCATTGCGGATGCCGAGCGAATCAAGACGTTATATGGCACCGTGCTCACCGGTGGTTCTGACTCGCGCGAAGTCATGAGTGTGCCAACGGCCGGAGATCACGACCGGGACGAGCCGCAGATTGTTTCCCGCGCCACGATTGCCAACATCGTGAAGCCGCGGGTCGAGGAGATTTTTGAAATGGTCAGGGACCGGCTCGCGGATTCCCCCTTTGCGGCAGAGCCGCGGGCGCGAGTGGTATTGACCGGCGGCGCGTCGCAGCTCACCGGCATTCCCGAACTTGCCAGCCGCATTCTGAGCCGCGAGGTGCGCATCGGGCGTCCGCTCGGTTTCGCCCGGCTGCCCAACGAGGCCAAGAGCGCATCCTTCGCGGTGCCGACCGGCCTCCTGGTCTATCCGCAATTCGCACACCTAGAACACGTCGAACCGCGGCACACGCGGCAGGTCATGACAGGGACCAACGGCTATTTCGGAAAGGTCGGCAGATGGCTTCGAGAGGGCTTCTGATGATCTCAACACCGGATCGGACCATTCCATCAACCGCTTTGGCGTGCAGCCTAAGCCCCCACGCGCGCGCATAATCGAGAGGCAACCATGACCATCAATCTCACACCCCCGGATGTTCGCGAGCTGAGGCCCCGTATCACAGTGTTCGGCGTCGGCGGCGCGGGCGGCAATGCCGTCAACAACATGATCACCGCCGGTTTGCAGGGCGTCGATTTCGTCGTCGCCAACACCGACGCGCAGGCCCTGACCATGTCCAAGGCCGAACGCATCGTGCAGATGGGCACCCAGGTCACCCAGGGTCTCGGCGCCGGTTCGCAGCCGGACGTGGGCGCCGCAGCTGCCCAGGAAGTGATCGATGAGATCAAGGACCATCTCTCCGGCGCGAACATGGTGTTCGTCACCGCGGGCATGGGCGGCGGCACCGGCACCGGCGCAGGCCCCGTGATCGCCGCGACCGCGCGTGAGATGGGCATCCTCACCGTCGGCGTCGTCACCAAGCCGTTCCACTTCGAAGGCCAGCGCCGCATGCGCACCGCGGAGGCCGGCATTGCCGAGCTCCAGAAGGTGGTCGACACGCTGCTGATCATCCCGAACCAGAACCTGTTCCGCGTCGCCAACGAGAAGACCACGTTCGCAGACGCCTTCGCGATGGCCGACCAGGTGCTCTACTCGGGCGTTGCCTGCATCACCGACCTGATGGTCAAGGAAGGTCTCATCAACCTCGACTTCGCCGACGTCCGCGCCGTGATGCGCGAAATGGGCAAGGCGATGATGGGTACCGGTGAAGCCACCGGCGAGAAGCGTGCACTGACCGCGGCGGAAGCTGCGATCGCCAACCCGCTGATCGACGATTCGTCGATGCGCGGTGCACGCGGCCTGCTGATCTCGATCACCGGCGGCAAGGACCTCACGTTGTTCGAAGTTGACGAAGCCGCCACCCGTATTCGTGAAGAGGTCGACAACGACGCCAACATCATCGTCGGCGCAACGTTCGACGAGAGTCTCGATGGCGTTATCCGCGTGTCGGTGGTCGCCACCGGCATCGATACCGTGGCCGCCAGCCGCGCGACGACTCCTCCGCAGGTCACCAGCGGCGGAGCGCCGGAAAGCCGCCTCGCCGAACTGACCGCACGTCTGCGCGCTGACAACCAGCGCATGGCAGAGCGGGCACAGCAGCAGAAGCAGGCTGCGACCACTGCCGCGCCGGCGCCTGTGCGCGCCACCGCCGACCAGATCGATCGCGCCGCGCTTGCGGCGATCGCCGAAGCCGTGTCGCCGTCGACCCCGGTTCCGATGCAGCCCGCCGCCTATGGCGACGTCAGCGTGCGTCCGATCCCGCCGAAGCCGTCGCTGTTCCCGGATCACGAGGAGCCGATGAACCTGCAGGAAGCCGCTCCGCCGGCATCCTTCATTCCACAGCCTGCCGAACGCATGCCGCTTCGTGCGCCGCGCATGCCGCAGTTCGAGGAATTGCCGGTGCCTGCCCAGAATCAGATCCGGCAGGCCCGCGGCGAAACCGCCGAGGAGCATCCACCGCAGAAGCGCGCCTCGCTGTTGCAGCGTCTGGCCAATGTCGGCCTCGGCCGCCGCGACGAGGAAAGCGAACCGCCGATTGCAGCGCGCGCCTCCGGTCCGGCGATGCCGACGATGCCACCGCTGCCTGAGCGCAAGCCGCAACGACCGGTTCCCGCCGAGTTCGGTGGTGCTGGTGGCCCGGTATCCGAGTACGCCCGCCGTCCGGCGCCTCAGGGTCTTGATTCGCACGGCCGTCCGGCTCCGGTCGCGCCCCAGAACGGTGGCGAGGACCATCTGGATATCCCCGCCTTTTTGCGACGTCAGGCCACCTGAGGTTTGTTACAATCCCTGAATGCTCCAATGCCCCGGCCAAAAGCCGGGGCATTTTGCTGACAACCAGCGTCCTGACGGAGTTCGTAAATTAAATATTTGTTTTTGCTGGTAAAATCTGCAAGTTGCGGTGGCCCTCAGACCGTCTGGAAGGTGCCGGCGGCCGACTAAATGGGCCAGACCGGCGGCGCGAATGCGGCGAGTTTGGGGTAACAATCTGTAAACAACCGTGAGTAGCGCTCCCGCGTGCAGGGGTTAAGGTTCTCGCACTTTGGGGATGATCCTTGGTCGCACCGCCGGCTCAACAGGCGAAACCAGTTCGGTTACAGCGACTTGGGATGACTAAAACTTTGGGCAATCGGGAATGAAATCGAGTCGGCAGACAACGCTCCGGTCGCAAGTCACCGTGACGGGCATCGGCGTTCATTCTGGAACTCCGGTCAGCGTCACGATCGGACCAGCCGACATCAATTCGGGCTTTGTCTTCACCCGCGCCGATCGTGAAGTTGCCGCCATCGCGGCCTCCGTCATCGCCACCGATTTTGCAACCGTCCTGGGCGACCATCAGGGTGCGTTCGTTTCCACCGCGGAACACGTTCTGGCCGCGCTGCGCGGCATGGGCGTCGATAACGCCACCATCGAAGTCGATGGACCCGAAGTGCCGATCATGGACGGCAGCGCCGCTCCCTTCGTGGATGCGATCGATCGCGCCGGTATCGTGCAGCAGAACGCCGCCCGCCGTTTCATTGAAGTTCTGAAGCCGGTGCAGGTCGAACTCGGCGAATCGTTCGGCGAACTTCGCCCGTATGCCGGCGGTTTCCGCGCTGAACTCGAAATCGATTTCGCCAATTCGCCGATCGGCCGTCAGGCTTACGCGTTCGACCTCGACGCCGACAGCTTCCGCCGCGACATCTCCCGCGCCCGCACCTTCGGCTGCATGGGCGATGTCACCAAGCTCTGGAGCGCCGGTTACGCGCTCGGCGCATCGCTTGAGAATTCCGTGGTGTTCGACGAAACCCGCGTCCTGAACACCGAAGGCCTGCGCTACGCCGACGAATGCGTCCGCCACAAGGTGCTCGACGTGGTGGGCGATCTGGCGCTGGCCGGTCTGCCGCTGATCGGTCTCTATCGTTCGGTGCGGGGCGGCCACAAGCTCAACCATGCCGTGCTCACCGCCCTGATGGCCGACCGCCATGCCTGGCGGGTGGTGGAAGCCACCGAACCGGTGCTCGAACGCCCGGTTGTAGCCCGCCGCGCACGCGGCCACGCCGATGTCGCTGGCGGCATGGTCGCCGCGGCCTTCGCGCCGGACGTATCCTGAGCGCTCGCCGCTCGCGGGCTTTCCGGAACTCCCGGTTTAACCAATTCGTCGCGAAACCAAGGCATTGTTGGACCGCGGCAATCCGCCTTAATCCCGGCGAATTGTCCGCCTATCCGGTTGGTTAAGGTCCGTTTTTCAGTTACATAGGCGCGCTGGACGAGCCTCGGGATTGTTCGTGCCGCGATGACGGCAGCAGGCGTGTCAGCAACCCAACCCGTGTCGGGATTTCACACTCAGGTCGGCTTAAACGTATGACGCTCGAACTGCGCAACACTTCCGACCCGTCCCTCATGAGCCGCATCGGCCGTCAGGCGCGCCTTGCGTTCGGGCTGATCGTCCTGACTGTGCCGCTCAGCGGTTGCGGCACCGGCGCGATCTGGGACAAGTATTTCGCCAAGGAAGAAACCTTCGTCGATGAGCCGGCGGACAAGCTCTACAACGAGGGCTTGTACCTGATGAACAAGAAGGGCGACCGCAAGTCGGCGATGAAGAAGTTCGAGGAAGTGGATCGCCAGCATCCATATTCCGAATGGGCGCGCAAATCGCTGCTGATGTCGGCCTATGCGGCTTACGAGAATGGCGATTACGACGAGTGCATTTCCTCCGCCAACCGCTACGTCGCGTTGCATCCCGGCAGCCCGGACGCCGCCTATGCGCAGTATCTGATCGCGGCCTCGAATTTCGACCAGATTCCCGACGTGTCGCGCGACCAGGGCCGCACCGAAAAGTCCATTGCCGCGCTTGAGGAAGTGATCCGCAAGTATCCGACCTCGGAATACGCCACCAGCGCCAAGCGGAAGATCGAGGCCGCCCGCGACCAGCTCGCCGGCAAGGAGATGACCGTCGGCCGCTGGTACATGGACAAGAAGGACTACACGGCCGCCATCAACCGCTTCAAGGTGGTGGTGACGCAGTACCAGACCACGCGCCACGTCGAAGAAGCGCTGGCCCGTCTCACCGAGGCCTATATGGCGATCGGCATCGTCGGCGAGGCCCAGACCGCCGCCGCTGTGCTTGGCCACAACTTTCCTGACAGTCGCTGGTACAAAGACGCCTACAGTCTTGTAAAGTCCGGCGGACTCGAGCCGACCGCCAACAAGGATTCCTGGATGACCCGGGCGTTCAAGAAGGTCGGCCTCGGCTAACTTCGAACGCCTCAGGACTAACCCCGCATGCTGGCCCGGCTTTCGATCCGCGACATCGTCCTGATCGAGCGGCTCGATATCGATTTCCTCAAAGGCCTTGCTGTCCTCACCGGCGAAACCGGTGCGGGCAAATCCATCCTGCTGGACGCGTTCGCGCTCGCTCTCGGCGGACGCGGCGATGCAAGTCTGGTTCGCCATGGTGCGGAACAGGGGCAGGTCACGGCCGTGTTCGATGTGCCGAAGAAGCATCCCGCCAGCGCCATTCTGCGCGAGAATGGCCTCGACGATACCGGCGAGATGATTCTGCGCCGCGTGCAGCTTGCCGACGGGCGCACCCGCGCATTCCTCAACGATCAGGCGATCAGCGTGCAGACCCTGAAAGCGGTCGGCACGACGCTGGTGGAAATCCACGGCCAGCACGACGAGCGCGCGCTGGTGGACACCGCTACGCACCGGCGGCTACTCGATGCATTCGCTTCGCTTGAGAAGGACGTCAGCGCGGTCGAGGCCCTGTGGGATGCGCGCCGCACCGCCCGCGCCGCACTCGATGAGCATCGCGCCGGGATGGAGCGTGCCGCGCGCGAGGCCGACTATCTGCGCCACGCCTCCGAGGAATTGAAGAAGCTCAATCCGCAGGAAGGCGAGGAGACCTCGCTGGCGGAACGCCGCACCGTGATGATGCAGGGCGAGAAGGTCGCGGAGGATCTGCGCGAGGCGCAGGCCGCGGTCGGCGGCCCGCAGTCGCCGGTGTCCGCACTCGCCGCCGCCGTACGCCGGCTGGAGCGCCGCGCGGGCAGCGCGCCGTCGCTGATCGAGCCTGCGGTGAAGGCGATGGACGCCGCGATCAACGCGCTCGAAGAGGCCGACCAGCACCTCAATGCAGCGCTCATTGCCGCCGACTTCGATCCGCTCGAACTCGAGCGCATCGAGGAACGGCTGTTTGCGCTCCGAGGTGCGGCGCGGAAATACTCGACGCCGGTCGATGCACTGGCGGCGCTGGCGCAGCGCTATGCCTCGGACGTCGCGCTGATCGACGCGGGTGCGAACCAGCTGAAGGTTCTGGAAAAGGCGGCCGCCGCTGCCGACCAGGCTTACGACGCTGCCGCGCAGAAGCTTTCCGCTGCGCGCAACAAGTCGGCCGAGAAGCTCAACAAGGCGGTCAACGCCGAGCTTGGTCCGCTCAAGCTGGACCGCGCGAAGTTCTCCACGCAGATTGAATCCGATCCCGCATCGCCGGGGCCGCAGGGCTTCGACCGCGTCGAATTCTGGGTGCAGACAAATCCAGGCACCAAGCCAGGCCCGCTGATGAAAGTCGCGTCCGGCGGCGAACTGTCACGGTTCCTGCTGGCGCTGAAGGTCGTGCTGTCGGATCGCGGCTCTGCGCCGACGCTGGTGTTCGATGAAATCGACACCGGTGTGGGCGGTGCTGTGGCCGACGCCATCGGCGCGCGGCTGGCGCGGTTGGCCGAGAAGGTTCAGGTGATGGCCGTGACCCATGCGCCGCAGGTGGCGGCGCGCGCGGACCAGCACTTGCTGATTTCCAAGGACGCACTCGACAAGGGCAAGCGCGTGGCCACAAGCGTGGCGACGCTGGCCAAGGATCACCGCCGCGAAGAAATCGCGCGGATGCTGGCCGGCGCGGAGATCACCGCCGAGGCGCGCGCGGCGGCGGAACGACTGCTCAAAGCTGCGACCGCGTGAGTTCGCTGTCATGGCCGTGAAAGCAAAAAAAGCCCCCGTTGCCGTCGACAAGCTGACCGAGACGCAGGCCAAGGTCGAACTGGTGCGTCTTGCGCTTGAGATCGAGCGTCATAACGAGCGCTATTACCAGAACGACGCGCCGACCATTTCGGACGCCGATTACGATGCCTTGCGCCAGCGCAGTGACGCCATCGAGGTGCGGTTTCCGGGTCTCGTCACGCGGGACTCGCCGTCGCAGAAAGTGGGCGCTGCGCCGTCGGGCCGTTTCGCCAAGGTGCCGCATAGCGTTCCGATGTTGTCGCTGGGAAATGCGTTCAGCGACGAGGACATCACCGATTTCGTCGATCGCGTGCGGCGTTTCCTCAAGCTCGGTGAAGATGAGATTCCGGCGATCGTCGCCGAGCCGAAGATCGACGGGCTTTCGCTGTCGCTGCGCTACGAGGACGGTGAACTGGTGCGCGGCGCGACGCGCGGCGATGGATTTACCGGCGAGGACGTGACCGCGAACGTGCGGACCATGTCGGACATCCCGCACAAGCTGAAAGGCCGCAACATTCCGGCCGTCTGCGAAATCCGCGGCGAAGTCTACATGCTGAAGAAGGATTTCCTTGCGCTTAACAAGCGACAAGCGGAAGCCGAAGACACCGTGTTCGCCAATCCGCGCAATTCCGCGGCCGGCTCCCTGCGCCAGAAAGATGCGTCGATCACGGCCTCGCGGCCGCTGAAGTTCTTTGCCTATGCCTGGGGCGAAATGAGCGCGATGCCGGCGAAGACCCAGCACGAGATGATCGAATGGATCGGCAAGGCGGGTTTCGTCACCAATCCGTTGGTCACGCTGTGCGAAGACGTGGAAGGGCTGTTGAAGTTCTATCGTAAGATCGAAACCAAGCGAGCCTCACTCGGATACGACATCGACGGCGTGGTCTACAAAGTCGACCGGCTCGATTGGCAGGAGCGGCTCGGCTTCATCACCCGCACGCCGCGCTGGGCCATCGCGCACAAGTTCGCCGCCGAGCAGGCGACCACGGTTCTCAACGATATCGAGATCCAGGTCGGCCGCACCGGGGCGCTGACGCCCGTGGCGAAGCTTGCGCCCGTTACGGTGGGCGGCGTCGTGGTGCAGAACGCGACGCTGCACAACGAGGACTACATCAAGGGCATCGGCAACGACGGCCAGCCGATCCGCGACGGCGTCGATATTCGCATCGGCGACACGGTGGTGATCCAGCGCGCGGGCGACGTCATCCCACAGATTGTGAGTGTCGTCCTCGATAAGCGCCCGAAGACCGCGAAGCCGTATCAATTTCCAACGGTATGCCCGGCCTGCGGCAGCCATGCGGTGCGGGAGGAAGATCCCAAAACCGGCAGGCCGGATTCTGTCCGCCGCTGCACCAACTCGCTGGCCTGTCCGGCGCAGGCGAAGGAACGGCTGAAGCATTTCGTCGCGCGCAACGCGTTCGACATCGACGGGCTCGGCGACAAGCAGATCGAGGAGTTCTTTACCGACAGTCTGATTATGTCGCCCGCCGATATCTTCACACTGCAGAAGCGCGATGGGCGGTCGCAGAAGAAGCTCGCGGATCGCGAGGGTTTTGGCGCGACGTCGGTGCGCAACCTGTTCGCGGCCATCGATGCCCGGCGGACTATCGCTCTGCATCGGCTTGTTTTTGGGCTCGGCATCCGCCATGTCGGCGAGGGTAACGCCAAGCTGCTGGCGCGGCACTACGGAACGGTGGAAGCCTTCCGCGCGGCGATGATCGCGGCGGGCGAGGGGCCGCAGTCCGAGGCCTATCAGGATCTCAATGGGATCGAAGGTGTCGGCACGGTTGTCGCCAACGCGCTTGTCGAGTTCTTCGCCGAACCGCACAGCGTCAAGGCGGTGGACGATCTGCTCGGCGAGATCGAGGTCCAGCCCGCGGAAAAGGCCAAGACCGACTCGCCGATCGCCGGCAAGATCGTGGTCTTCACCGGCTCGCTGGAAAAATTCACCCGCGACGAGGCCAAGGCCACCGCCGAACGTCTCGGCGCGAAGGCGTCGGGATCGGTGTCGAAGAAAACCGACTATGTGGTCGCGGGGCCGGGCGCGGGCTCGAAGCTCGCCGAGGCGAACAAGCTCGGCGTCAAGGTGCTGACCGAGGACGAGTGGCTGGCGCTGGTCAGCGGAGCGTAATCGCCGCGCGGCGTCCTCAAAGCAATCCCGTGTCTTCTTCGTCGGCCTTGCGTTTCACGTCAGCAGTCAGGACCTTGCGCTGCCGGGGGGTCAGAAAGATCATCGTCGCCGCGCAGGCGAGCGACAGCGCGACGATGCAGATCGTGAGCGGGAGCGTGCTCCGGAAGTTGCCGCCCAGATACGCGCCGAACTGTGAGCACAGTGAGCCGAAACCCATCTGAACGAAGCCCATCAGCCCGGACGCCGTACCCGCCGCCAGCGGCCTCACACTGATGGCGCCCGCGGCCGAATGGGACATCACGAACGCGTTGGCGAACATCACCAGCATCTGCGTTCCGAACAGCCAGACCGGCGTTTGATCGAATCCCATCGCAGCCCAGAGCACGTTCAGCAATGCGCCGCCGATCTGGATGGCGAGGCCGAACCAGATCAACTGGTCGAGCGCGTAACGTTGAGATACGCGGGCGCTGCTCAGGTTTCCGATCAGGAATGCGAATCCGGTGACTGCGAACCACGCGCCATATTCTGCGGTGGTCCGGCCCATCTGGCTGACGACGAGATAGGGACCGCCGCCCGCGAACGTGAAGATGATCGACGAGGCAAGCACTTGGCACAGCGCGTATCCGATATACGCCCTGCTCGTGAGCAGGCTGCGTGAGTCCTTGATGAAACCGACGCTATCGCCGTCCGCGGCAAGGCGGCGGGTTTCCGGAAGCCCGAACGCGATGATCACCGTGACGAAGATCGATGCTCCCGCCATGGCGTAGAAGATCGAGCGCCAGCCGAAACTGGTTTCCAGAAGGCCGCCGATCAGGGGGCTGATCAATTGCGCGATCATCATCACGCCGATCACGAGGCTGATCATGCCGCCGACGCGTTCGCGCGGGTAGAGGTCGCGGATGACGGCGCGGCTCATCACCATGCCCGTCGCGCCGCCGACGGCTTGCAGAAAGCGCCCGGCGATCAGTTGCGGCAGTGTCTGCGCGAAAATGCAGACGATGGTCGCTGCCACCATCAGGCCCAGTCCCGCAAGCAGCACGGGGCGCCGCCCGAAACGATCGGATAATGGGCCTGTCACCAGCTGTGACATTGCCAACCCGACCATGAACAGCGAGACGTTGAGCTGCACGGCGGAGACATCGCTAGCAAACGTCGTCGCAAGGATCGGAAGAGCCGGGACCAGAATGTAGAGCGAGATCGGCGCGATGCCGTTCATCGCCACGAGCAGCAGCAGGATTTTCCAAGGTGCGGGCGTCGCAACTTTCGCGGCTGCGATCTCTATTTTTTCTTCAGTCACGTTATCCGGATTCTTTTTTCTATTAGTCAGCGCGCAGCCCAGTCGTCATCTCGTGTGAGTCATCGGCTCCGTCGCCGCATCGAGCCAGACTTTCGTCGCTTCATCGACGAGCGGGCGAATCTCGTCGCGCACCCGCGCGTGATAGGCGTTGAGCCAGCGCAGTTCCTGCTTGCTGATCCGGTCGGCGTCAATCAGCCGCCGGTCGATCGGCGCGAGCGTCAGGGTCTCAAACGCGTTCATCGGCTTTTCCGCGCCATCGATCTTCGCCTCGACCACCAGTTCGAGATTCTCGATGCGGATGCCGAAGGCGTTGGCCTTGTAGTAGCCGGGCTCGTTGGACAGGATCATGCCGCGTTTCAGCGGCGTGGTGCCGAGCTTGGAAATTCGCGCAGGGCCTTCATGGACCGACAGATAGCTGCCGACGCCGTGGCCGGTGCCGTGATCGAAGTCGATGCCGGCGTGCCAGAGGAATTGCCGCGCGAAAGCATCGATCTGCGCGCCGCTGACGCCGTCGGGAAACACCGCGCGGGCGATGGCGATGTGTCCGCGCAGCACACGGGTGAAGCGGTCGCGCATTTCGTCCGTCGGTTCGCCGATGGCAATGGTGCGTGTGACGTCGGTGGTGCCGTCTTCGTATTGCGCGCCGGAATCGATCAGCAGCAGGTCGCCCGGTGCGATGCGGCGGTTGGATTTGCGGGTGACCCGATAGTGCACGATGGCGCCGTTCGGGCCAGTGCCGGAAATGGTGGGGAAGGACACGTCCTTCAGCGCGCCGGTCTCGCGGCGGAAGGTTTCCAGCGCTTCGACAGCGTCGATCTCGGTGAGCTTGCCGGACGGTGCTTCCTGATCGATCCACGCCAGAAACTTCGCCAGCGCCGCGCCGTCGCGCTTGTGCGCCGCGCGGGTGCCGGCGATCTCGGCGGGGTTCTTGACCGCCTTGAGCATCGCGACCGGATCCGACACGCGCACCGGCTTGCCGCCTTCAGCGCTGATTAACCGGCTGAGCGCATCGGCGGCGGTGGCGGTGTCGAGGCCGATGGCCGCCTTGGTCTGCGCCAGTTCGGCAAGCCGCGGCATCAGCGCTTCCGGCTCTTCGACGCTCGCATTCTTTTCGAGATGATCGCGCGCACTGTTCGAGAGCTTGCGGTGATCGATGAAGATCGTGGCGCGGCCTTCTTTCGGGACCAGCGCATAGGATAACGGCAGCGGCGTATGCGCGACATCCGCGCCGCGGATGTTGAAGGTCCACGCCACCGCGTGAGAGTCGGACAGCACCAGCGCATCGACGGCTAGCCTGGCGATCTCCGTACGGATCCGCGCGAGTTTGTCGCCCTCACTCTCGCCAGCGAATTGCGCCGAGTGAACTTTCACCGCTCCGAGCGGCGGGGTCGGGCGATCCGTCCAGATCGCATCGACCGGATTGCTGTCCACCGCGACCAGCTCCGCGCCGGCCTTTTCGCAGGCTTTGGCGAGGCGCTCCGCTGCCGCCGAAGTGTGCAGCCAGGGATCAAATCCGAGGCGGTCGCCCCGCGCGAGATGCGCGGTCAGCCAGGTTTCCGGCGGCGGTTCGATCAGGGATTCGACGCTCCAGGCGGTCGTATCGACCTGCTTGGCGGCCTGCAGGGTGTACCGTCCGTCCACGAACACGGCCGCTTTCCCGGTCAGAACCACCGCCAATCCTGCGGAACCTGTAAATCCCGTCAGCCACGCCAGCCGCTCGTCGCTAGGCGGCACATATTCGTTTTGCTGACTGTCGGCGCGGGGAATCACGAAGCCCGTGAGCTGCCGGCGCAGCAATTCCTCACGGAAGGCCGACAGCCGCGCGGTCAGCGCCACGCCGCCTTCGGGTTCTTCGAATGTCTGGAACTGGGCTTCGAACATCGGTCAACCTTAAGAGGCGGGGGGTGTGGCGGCAATCGGCGGGGCCGGAATGGGGCCGCGCCAATTCGGAATGGCACGATCCGTGCTTTGTAATCACTGCCTGCGCATGACCCGCCAAAGTGTGAGCGGTTTGGCGATCAGGTCATGCGCCACTCTAAAAGGGAGCGCGATCGGACGCAAAACCGGGTGCCACTTTTGCTGATCGCGCTCTGGAAGGCTATTCTGAGGAACCATTTGAGAGCAACGATGCTTGAACGGAATGGACCTCGCGGAAACGCGGAGGGGTGTGTTTTTCAACTCAACGACGAGGGGATAGGGCATGCCAGCTTTTATGTTTGAGAAGATCTCGCCGCCGGCGCATCAGGGCAATATCCCGGCGGTGACGATCAAGGAGCCGCGCGGCGTCATCGTCCAGATGATCGACCGTCTGACGGAAAGCCGGCTGCAGCGTGAAGCGCGGCGTGCGAGGTCCGACATCACACCCCATCGGATGAAACGGGAGTAAGCCCGAGAGAAGCGCGCGATCTAGCGCCGTTGCATCAAGAGGCTGCTCCAGTTCTCGATCTGGATTCGCTTGAGCAGCTTCAGCCCCGCGCCGCTATAGGCGGCAACCACGCTGCTCGCTTGATGCGGCAGCAATCCCGACAAGATGACAAAACCCTGCGGAGCCAGGTGCGCCGCCAGCGCGGGCGCAAGCTGCCGCAGAGGATTGGCGAGGATGTTCGCCAGCACCAGGCCGAACGGGCCGTTGGCGGCAAAATGCGGCGACTGAAACCCGGTCGCATGGACAGCCTGGATCAGATTTCCGACGCCATTGAGATGCGCATTCTCGCGCGCCACGATCACTGAGCGTGGATCGATGTCGCTCGCCAGCACGCGCCGCCGCAGCGCCTTGGCGGCGGCGATGGCGAGGACGCCGGTCCCTGAGCCGAGGTCGAGGATGCGTTTGGGCGTGCGCTGGTGCAGCACCTGATCGAGCAGCAGCAAGCAGCCGCGGGTGGTGCCGTGGTGGCCGGTGCCGAATGCCAGCGCGGCCTCGATCTCGATTCCAAGTTTATTGACCGGCACCCGGTCGCGGTCGTGGCTGCCGTGGACGACGAAACGTCCGGCGCTGACCGGGACCAGATCCGCGAGGCTCGCCTTCACCCAGTCCTTGGTTTCGACCTTGCTGAAGACGATGGACTTCGCCGCTGCTTCCCCCGCCGTGTCGGTCACCAGCGCACGGATGACATCCTCGTCCGGGGCCTCGGCGAAATGCATGGTGACATCCCAGCGGCCGCCGGCCGCCTCGAAGGCGGCAATCGCCAGGTCGTGGCTGGGATAGCTCTCGGTGATGATATCCACAACGCGGCTGGCCGTACGCTCGTCGCCGATGGCGAAGGTGGCCTGGGTCGCGGGCGAGGGGGGCAATGAATTCACGGGGCGGTCCAAATGGCTGAAATCGCTGACTGCATCGCCCATTTCCCCACAGCCTGTCCACAGGTTACTGACCGGGTTAGCGGCAGTTCTTCACAGTTTGTTAACCGGGGTTTTCCACATCCTACTGAAACTTTAACGGGCCGGAAATTCACAGCTTATTCACAGGGTTATCCACAGCTTCTCAACAGCCGTTCGCGGCAGTTTTGCTTTCGGTTCAGGTGAAGATTCCCCGGTGGTCCTTGAGGATCACCTGCGCCGCATTGTGCCCCGGGGCACCGGTCACGCCGCCGCCAGGATGCGCGCCGGACCCGCAGTGGTAGAGCCCCTTGAGCGGCCCGCGATACCCCGCATGGCCCAGCATCGGGCGCGCGGAAAACAGCTGGTTGAGCGACAGCGCACCATGGAAGATGTCGCCGCCGAGCAGTCCGAAATCGCGTTCGAGATCGAGCGGCGACAGCACCTGCCGTTCGATGACGCTGCGGGCAAATCCGGGCGCATAGCGATCCACGGTCGCGATCATCAGGTCGGCGACTTCGTCGCGGTGATCGTCCCAGGATCGGCCGTCCGGCAGCTGCGGCGCGACGTGCTGGCAGAACAGACTGGCGACATGCTTGCCCGACGGCGCCAGCGAGCCGTCGAGGGTGGAGGGGATCAGGACCTCGATCACCGGTTCGCGGCTCCAGCCCTGCTGGCGGGCATCGAGCCAGGCGCGGTCCATGTAGCCGAGGCTCGGCGCAAGGATGATCCCGGCAGTGAGATGATCGCCTTCGCCGGGCAGCGCCTTGAATGACGGCAACGCGCCCAGCGCGACGTTCATCCGGAAGGTGCCGGACCCGTTGCGCCATGTCGTGATGCGGTCGAGGAAGGGTTTCGGCAGTGCGTCCGCCGGGATCAGCCGGGTATACAGAAGCTTCGGATTGACGCTGGAGGCGACATAGCGCGCGCGCACCGTCTTGCCATTGTCGAGGACCACTCCAACGGCGCGGTCACCCTCGACAATGACTTCGCGCACACCAGCGTCCGTCTCGATCTCTGCGCCATGGCCACGGGCCGATGCCGCCATCGCCTGCGTGATCGCACCCATGCCGCCGATGGCGTGGCCCCACAGCCCCTTCCGGCCGTTCACTTCGCCGAAGGCGTGATGCAGCATGACGTAGGCCGAACCTGCCGCGTAGGGGCTGGCGTAATTGCCGACGACGGCATCGAACCCGAATAGCGCCTTGACCAGATCGCTTTCAAAGACGTCGTCGAGCATGTCGCCGGCGGACCGCGTGAACAGGTCGAGCAGGGTGCGCTGGTTTTCCAGCGTCAGCCCGCGCAGGATATTGGCGCTGGTCAGCGCGTTGAACGCCTCACGCATGGCGTGAAGGCCAAACCCTTCGACTAGGTCCGGCGGCGCACGCAGCACGAATTTGCGCAGCACATCGGCGATGGTTTCCAATTCGTGGTTGAAATCGTCGATCCGCAGCGCGTCGCGTTCGCTGAATTTTGCGATCGACTGATGCGTCCGGCCATCACCGGTCAACAGGTAGCGGCCATCCGGTGCGGGCAGGAAGTTCTGCGCGCGGCGTTCCACGATCCGCAGGCCGTGGTGGTGCAGGCCGAGATCCGCGATGACCTTCGGGTTGAGCAGGCTCACCGTGTAGGCGGCAACCGAGTTGCGAAACCCGGGATGAAACTCCTCGGTCACCGCTGCGCCACCGACCACCTTGCGGCGGTCAACCACCTTCACGCGCAGCCCGTTCATCGCGAGATAGGCCGCGCAGGTC
Organism: Afipia massiliensis; assembly: GCF_014203115.1. Classification (GTDB taxonomy): domain Bacteria; phylum Pseudomonadota; class Alphaproteobacteria; order Rhizobiales; family Xanthobacteraceae; genus Afipia; species Afipia massiliensis. Next base: position 183,652 of record NZ_JACHIJ010000008.1, read on the forward strand.
AGGCCGTTATGGCCCGCTCCAATGATGAGTGCATCGTAATCAGACATGGCCCAGTCATAATCTTGGCTAGCGCGGGAGTTCGCAAGTCCGCAACATTTTCCCAGCACGTCCATTTGCGGACTTGCGAACCAAACCCACACTAGAATCATAATTGGCTAGTGTCCTTTCGAATCCGAAGTTCGCTGTGGAGCGCGCTGGAAAATGAGGCGAACTTCGGATTCGGGACACTAGCGTCACGCGCGAGTGATTTCTGTCACGCGCATGTTATTGCCCGTCGTTGGCGGCTATGCTCCACTTCATGAGCGTCCGGTGATTTGCCGGAATTATCCCGGAGCTTCCATGACTTCAGTGCCGTCCGACACCGCGAGCCAGTCCACCGGCGCGAGGAACACGCTCGTTCTGGTGGTTTACACCGCCGCGATCTTCACCAGCGCCCTGCTGCTGTTCTCGGTCCAGCCGCTGTTCACGAAGATGGTGCTGCCGCGGCTCGGCGGCTCGCCCGCGGTGTGGTCGGTGGCAATGGTGTTCTTCCAGTCGCTGCTGCTCGGCGGCTACGCCTACGCACATTATCTGATGACGTTGAAGAGCCGCGTTGCTCCCGTGGTGATCCATCTGGTGCTGCTGACGGTCGCGCTGTTCACATTGCCGCTGTCGATTGCAGGCGGGTGGGGCGAACCGCCGGCGAGTGGCTACGCGTTCTGGCTGCTGGGCCTGTTCGCGGTTTCGATCGGGCTGCCGTTCTTCGCGCTCGCCGCCAACAATCCGATGCTGCAGGCATGGTTCGTCCGCACCGGACATCCCGACGGACCCGACCCGTATTTTCTCTACGCCTCGTCGAACATCGGAAGCTTCCTCGCGTTGCTGTCCTATCCCGTGTTGCTGGAGCCGATGTTCTCGCTGCGGACCCAGAACCTGATCTGGACCTGCGGTTATGCGCTGCTGATCGTCCTGATCGCGGCGTGCGGCGTGTTGCTGTTGCGCTCACCGCCGATGACCGTTGAGGCCATCAGTGCCAGCGAGGGCGATGCGCCGGCACCGACATGGACGACGCGGCTGCGCTGGATATTCCTTGCCGCAGTGCCGTCCGGCCTGCTGATCGCGGTGACGGCGCACATCTCGACCGACGTTGCGGCGGCGCCGCTGCTGTGGGTGCTGCCGCTGTCGCTGTACCTGCTGACATGGGTGCTGGTGTTCCAGTCGCGGCCGCTGTTGCCGCATTGGTTCATGCTCAAGCTGCAACCGCTCGCCATCGCGGGCGTGATGGTTTTGCTCGCCGTTGGCGGGGAACAGAATTTGCTGTTGACGCTGGGCGGGCACCTGCTTTGTTTCTTTCTCATCGCCATGGCTTGCCACGGCGAACTGGCGCGCACGCGTCCGGCAGCGAACTATCTCACCGGTTTCTATGTGGCGCTGTCTTTCGGCGGCATGGTCGGCGGATTGTTCGCGGGCCTGATCGCGCCTTACGCGTTCTCTTGGATTGCGGAATATCCGATCCTGCTGGCGCTGGCCGCGCTGTGCCGCCCGGCCGGAACATCCACCGTTCGCGGCGGGCTGGTATTGTGGCTGGTCGCCGTTGTTGCCGCGCTTATCCTTATCGGTCTTGCTTACCGGGCAGGAACTGTCACCGAGTTCCTTGCAACTAACCGGATCTGGGTTGTCGCCGGTCTCGCCTCCGTCATGATGCTGCTAGCCGTGCTGTGGAGGATCGACCGCTGGAGCGTGGCTGCACTGGTGGTGCTTGGATTGATTTTGATCCGCGTCTATCCCGCCGATGACGGCCGTGTGGAGACGGTGCGAAGCTTCTTCGGCGTCCACAAGATCGTGGTGACCTCGAACGGCCAGTATCACGTGCTGATGCACGGCACGACGATCCACGGCGCGGAGAAATTTCTGAACGACGACGGGACGCCGGTCAAAGGGAGGCCGGAGCCGATCAGCTACTATCACAAGGACGGCGGCATGGGCCGTGCGATCGCTGCGATCCGCGAACGCAAGGGCGGTCCGATCCGCGTGGCGGTGATCGGTCTTGGCACCGGCACGCTCGCCTGCCATGCGATGGAGGGAGAGGGCTGGAAATATTTCGAGATCGACCAGACCATGGTCGATACGGCGCGTGATCCCAAGTATTTCACTTATGTCAGCGCGTGCGATCCCAACATGAAGCCGGTGATCGGCGACGCGCGGCTCACCTTCGCCAAGGAGCAGGACGGCGCTTACGACCTGATCATCGTCGATGCCTATTCATCGGACGCGATTCCGATTCACCTCGCGACGGAAGAGGCGATGGCGATCTACAAGGCCAAGCTCGCGCCCCAGGGCGCGGTGGTGATGCATGTGTCCAACCGCCATCTCGAACTGGCGAGTGTCGTCGTCGGCATCGCCGAAGAGAACGACCTGATGAGCTGGGTCTTCAACGAGGATTCCGGCCGCGACGTCGATTACATCTTCACGACGAATGTCGTGATCTCCGCGCGAGAGGAAGCCGACGTCGGCAAGATCGCGTCGGACGAGAAGTGGCTGCTGACGGAAGCCACCGAAGGCCAGCGGGTCTGGACCGACGATTATTCCAACGTGCTTGGCGCGGTCTGGCGGCGGCTCAGCAAGCCTGACGAGTAATCACCGCGTTTAGTCGGCGTAGTAGTAATACCCGCCGCGCGGTGACTGATACCTGGGGCGCGGCTCGTAACCGTAGCCATATCCGTTCTGATAGCCGTAGCTGTTCTGATAAATGCGACGCTGCATCGGGCCAGCGTCCGCGCGCCCGTAGTAAGCCTGGTCCTGCGCATAAGCCTGATCGCGGTAGGCTCGATCCTGAGAGGGCTGGCGCGAACGCGTGTTGGCGTTGAGGTCCTCGCTGTATCCGCTCTGCGGCGCAATCTGGACTGGCTGGCCGATCGCATCCGCATCGCCACGTGCAACGGTCGTGCGGTTCCTTGGATTGCGCGCAAGTGCAACCCGCGACGATCCTGTCAGGGTCACCGTGGTGCTGAGCAGACCTTCGGACTTGACGAGATCCCACAGCTTCAATGCGTTGGCGCGCGATAGCCGCACGCAGCCATGCGATGCTGGGTTGCCGAGACGACTGACGGCGTCGGTGCCGTGGATGGCGTGGCCCTGCTTGGTGAAGAAGATCGCGTTCGGCATCGGTGCTTCATCGAATTCCTTCGAGTAGTGATCCTCTTCCATGCGGAAGGCCTTGAAGCTGCCGTTCGGTGTTTCGTGCGAGGGGTTGCCGCTGGAGACGGGCCATGTGTAGCGCGGTGCGCCATCGACCGAGACGGTCATCTGCTGCGTGTCCTTGTTGACCAGGATGGAGACCGCCGCCTGCGCTGCGCCACCTGAGAGCAGCATCAAGCCGGTCATCGAAATCAGAATAGCACGCATGACACTCGCCTCGTCTCTGCCCCTCAGCCTGCAATAAAGCATGGAAAGTGGCTTTTTTAACAGCCACTTCGTCTTAAGGTTGATGCGGGCGGCCATACAGTTTCGTGAACGGCGCTTGTTTGCAGCGTGTTTTCGCCAAACTTGACGCAACTTTCCGGCACCGACTGCGTTGCCCCCGGGTCAAAAAGTTCGCCTGCTCATGGAGATTTTCAGGATGAAGACGGAAGCCTTGTTCATGTTCAATTCGGCGCATCGGCGCTTCACGTTCGTGGCCGCGGCCTTGGCCATCCTCGCGTTGCCGATCGCGGCGCATGCGCAGGGCGTCATCAGAGGCATGGAAGGCGGCGCAAACGAGGGTGTTCGCAAGGGTAACCGTGCGGCTGGCCCGGTCGGCGGTGCCGTAGGCGGTGCGGTCGGTGCAGGTGTCGGTGGCATCGTTGGAGGCGTGAACGGCGTGCTCGGGATCGACAATCGTCGCAGCTACCGTCACCGCCATTATCGCAACAAGCGCCATCGCTAATCACACGGTGGAAGCTTTCCAAATGGCGCATCTCGAAACGGATGCGCCATTTCTCATGCGCCGGTGTTGGGCGCGGGCGGATTGGCCGTGTCGTTAGGACCAATTTGAAATAAGAAACGCTCCAGATGTGTCGCTGTCGTGCATTGTATTTCCCCCGAACCTGACGCAACGTCGAGCCTGCTGATTTGCTTCGAGGCATGGCCGGGATTCGGCCGGGCAGGGAGGTTTCCTCACATGACGATTGCAGCTTCGTTCATATCCGTTTCAGGCTTCGCGCGTACGGCAGCGGCGCTCGCTTTTCTGGCGATGCCTGCCGCCGCTCAGCAGCAGGATCCCATCAACGGCGCCATCAGCGGCGCCGCGCAAGGGACGTATCAGGGGAAAACCGCGGCAGGTCCGATTGGCGGATTGGTCGGCGGCGCGCTCGGTGCAGGTGTTGGTGCAGTGGCCGGCACGCTCGGCGTGGTCGGTAATGGCGTTAGCCAAGCCGTGCAGCCGGCGCAGGTGCCGCCGCCGCCCGGCAGCGGCCCTGGCGGCTATTACGACAGCAATGGAAACTGGCGTCCGAACTGACCGGCAGAGCCGTGGGCGTCCGACGCGCCCCGCTTGCGGGGCGTGTTGCGTTTGGTGTCAGGTCTTCAGCCGGTAGCCGGTCCTGAAGATCCACCACACGGTGATCATGCACAGCGCGAGAAATCCGAGCGTCATGCCGAGGCTGAGGCCGACGCTGACGTCGGCGATCTCGAAGAAGCTCCAGCGGAAGCCGCTGACCAGATAGACCACCGGATTGAACAGCGTCACGGTCTGCCAGACCGGCGGCAGCATGTGGATCGAGTAGAAGCTGCCGCCCAGAAACGTCAGAGGCGTGATCACCAGCAGCGGGATCACCTGCAGTTTCTCGAAGCCGTCGGCCCAAATGCCGATAATGAATCCGAACAGGCTGAACGTCACCGACGTGAGCACGAGGAAGGTCAGCATCAGGAATGGATGCGCGATCTTCAGCGGCACGAACAGTCCGGCGGTGGCGAGGATGATGAGACCGAGGATGATCGACTTGGTCGCCGCAGCCCCGACGTAACCCACCACGGCCTCGAACGACGAGACCGGCGCGGACAGCAGTTCGTAAATGGTGCCGGAGAATTTCGGGAAATAGATGCCGAACGACGCGTTGGCGATGCTTTGCGTCAGCAGCGACAGCATGATGAGGCCCGGCACGATGAAGGTGCCGTAGCTGATGCCGTCGATCTCGGTAATGCGCGAGCCGATGGCCGCGCCGAACACGACGAAATACAGGGACGTCGAAATCACCGGCGAGACGACGCTCTGCAGCAACGTGCGGAATGTGCGCGCCATTTCGAATTTGTAGATGGCGCCGATCGCGTGAAAGTTCATTGGTGCACCAGACTGACGAAAATCTCTTCGAGCGAGCTTTGCGTCGTATTGAGATCGTTGAAGCGGACACCGGCCTGATTGAGGTCGTTCAGCAGGGCGGTGATGCCGGTGCGGTCGCCCTTGGTGTCGTAGGTATAAACCAGTTCCTCACCATCCGGCGACAGTTCGAGATGGTGCGCGGCGAGAGAGGCGGGGATTTCAGTGAGCTTCGATTGCAGATGCAGCTTGAGCTGCTTCCTGCCGAGCTTCTGCATCAGCTTGGCCTTCTCCTCGACCAGTACGATTTCGCCCTTGTTGATGACGCCGACCCGGTCGGCCATCTCCTCGGCTTCCTCGATGTAGTGCGTGGTCAGAATGATGGTGACGCCGGCGTCGCGCAGGCCGCGCACGACCTCCCACATCGCCTTGCGCAATTCGACGTCGACGCCCGCGGTCGGCTCGTCGAGAAACAGAATCTGCGGTTCGTGCGCCAGCGCCTTGGCGATCATCACGCGGCGCTTCATGCCGCCGGAGAGGGTGATGATCTGGCTCTTGCGCTTGTCCCACAGCGATAGATCTTTCAAGACCTTCTCGATATGCGCGGGGTTCTTCGGCTTGCCGAACAGGCCGCGGCTGAACGAGGCGGTGGACCACGGGCTTTCCCAGGCGTCGGTGTGCAGTTCCTGCGGCACCAATCCGATCATCGAGCGGGCGGCGCGGTAGTCCTTGACGATGTCATGCCCATCCACCGTCACTGTGCCCGCGGTCTGCACGGCGAGGCCGCAGATCACGCTGATCAGCGTGGTCTTGCCGGCGCCGTTCGGACCCAGCAGCGCGAAGATCTCGCCGCGGCGAATATCGAGATTGATATTCTTCAGCGCGGTCAGGCCGGACGGATAGGTCTTCGAGAGGTTCGAAACGGAGATGATGGGGGACATGAGCGCAATCTGTCGAGGCGGGAGCATGACATAGGCGCGCGAGGGCCTCTTCGCAATACATAATGCCTATCGGGCAGCTGCTCCGCGCATCGAAAATTCTATTGCGACGAATTCAAATTTGTCATGCGCTACGGGCGCGCCCGCTATGCCTTCGTCACGAAGCTGTCGACCACTTTCTTTTCCCCGGCCTTTTCAAAGGCGATGGTGAGCTTGTTGCCGTCCACCTTGGCGACGCGGCCGTAGCCGAACTTCTGGTGAAATACCCGGTCGCCGGGCGAGAAGTCGGAATTGGCGCCGGTGGATTTGGCGATCAGTTCGCCCTCGATCACCGTCGCCTTGCGGCTGAAGCTGCTGCTGCGTGAGCTGGAGTCGTAGCGTGCGCCGGTTTCATCGAATCCTTTACCGCCGTTGCGGGCGCGATTGGCCTGCGCACGCTGCCAGCCCGGCGTCGTGTAGGTCGAGCCAAACGATTCCACGTTGTCGAAGCGCGATGTGCCGTAGCCGCCCGAACCGCCCCATCCTGAGCCGCCCTTGGACTCGGTGATCTCGACATTGGCCGTCGGAAGCTCGTCGAGGAAGCGCGACGGAATGGTGGTCGTCCACGATCCATGAATGCGCCGGTTGGTGGCAAAATAGAGCATGGCGCGTTTGCGCGCGCGCGTGATGCCGACATGGGCGAGGCGGCGTTCTTCCTCAAGCCCGGCACGGCCTTGCTCGTCGAGCGTGCGTTGGCTCGGAAACAGGCCTTCCTCCCAGCCGGGCAAGAACACGTTGTCGAATTCAAGCCCCTTTGCGGAATGCAGCGTCATCAATGAGACCGCATCGTCGTCGGCATTGCCTTCGCGGTCCATCACCAGCGAAATATGTTCGAGAAAACCCTGCAGGTTTTCGAATTCCTCCATCGAGCGCACGAGCTCCTTGAGGTTTTCGAGGCGGCCCGCAGCGTCGGCGGAGCGGTCCTTCTGCCACATCTCGGTGTAACCGGATTCGTCGAGCACGATTTCGGCCAGTTGCGTGTGCGGAACGATGTCGCGCTGTGCGCGCCAGCGGTCGAAATTCATCATCACGTCCCGCAGGCTGCCGCGCGCCTTGGGTTTCAATTCGTCGGTCTCGATCACGGACAGCGCGGCTTCGGTCAGCGGAATGCGCCGCTTGCGCGCGATGTCATGCAGCATCTGCACCGTGGCATCGCCAAGGCCGCGCTTGGGCGTGTTGACGATGCGCTCGAAGGCGAGGTCGTCAGCCGGTGAGTTGATGACACGAAGGTAAGCCAGCGCGTCGCGGATTTCCGCACGCTCGTAGAACCGTGGTCCGCCGATCACGCGATAGTTCAGGCCGAGGGTGACGAAACGGTCTTCAAACTCGCGCATCTGAAACGACGCACGCACCAGAATGGCGATCTCATTGAGCTTCTGGCCAGCGCGCTGGAGCTGCTCGATCTCCTCGCCGATGCCGCGGGCTTCTTCTTCGGAGTCCCATGCGCCGGTGACGGTGACTTTCTCTCCGTCCTCGTCCTCGGTGCGCAGTGTCTTGCCGAGACGGCCTTCATTGTACGCGATGAGATGTGAGGCGGCGGCCAGGATGTGGCCGGTCGAGCGGTAGTTGCGCTCGAGGCGAATGACTTTTGCGCCGGGGAAGTCGTGCTCGAAGCGCAGGATGTTGTCGACCTCCGCGCCACGCCAGCCGTAGATCGACTGGTCGTCGTCGCCGACGCAGCAAATGTTTTTCGGCGCGGCGACTGTCAGGGTTGGAACGTCCAGTCCTTCATCAGCGGCCTGCTGCACAACGCCCGGACCGGGTGCCATTTGCTTGGACGGCGCCTGCGCCAGCAAACGAAGCCAGAGATATTGCGCGACGTTGGTGTCCTGATACTCGTCGACCAGAATGTATTTGAAGCGCTGCTGATACTGGCGCAGCACGTCGGGATGCTCGCGAAACAGCCGGATGTCTTCCAGCAGAAGATCTCCGAAGTCCGCGGCGTTGAGAATCTTCAGCCGCTCCTGATAGGTCGCATAGAGCTTGCCGCCCTTGCCGTTGCCGAACACGGCGGCTTCGCCGGCCGGCACCTGCGATGGCGTCAGTCCGCGATTTTTCCAGCCGTCGATCAGTCCGGCCAGCATCCGCGCCGGCCAGCGCTTGTCGTCGATGTTCTCGGCCTGCAGAAGCTGCTTCAGGAGACGGATCTGGTCGTCAACATCGAGCACGGTGAAATTGGATTTCAGCTGCACCAGTTCGGCGTGATGGCGCAGGATCCGCCCGCCGATGGAATGGAAGGTGCCGAGCCACGGCATGCCTTCGACCGCCTGGCCGAGCATCTGGCCGAGGCGGTGTTTCATCTCGCGCGCCGCCTTGTTGGTGAAGGTGACGGAGAGGATCTCATGAGGCCGCGCACGGCCGGTCGAGAGAATATGTGCAATGCGCGAGGTCAGCACGCGCGTCTTGCCGGTGCCCGCGCCGGCCAGAACCAGAACCGGCCCGTCGAGGGTTTCCACCGCCTCGCGCTGCTCGGGATTGAGCGCGGTCAGATATTGGGGAGCCGCAGCGGCACGGGCGCGCGCCGCAATGCCGCCAGCGGCAGGCTGGTGGCTCGGTACGTCGCGGACAGGATCTAGTGGCGGCAGCTTGTTCGGTTCGGTCATGCGATTCGTCTTTGCGGCCACGATGACACCGTGAGGCCGGGAAGGGGAGGCTTCATATCAGGATCGGGGAGATATAGGCACTCCAAGGCACTTCTGACAGCATCATCCCTAGGAGGCAGGAACAGGCGCAACGGCACGATTTTGCGGAGATCGGCGGAATTGTTCCGGTCGGCGGGCGATTTTCGGGGTTTTGGACACCTCTGGCGGTTGGAACTTTCGCTCCTGTGCAGGATTGGTTTTGCAGCAGGAGCGCACTGCGCTCCCCCTGAATCAAACCGCAGGAGCGAGCCATGATGAGCTGGGTGGTTACATTTCTGATTATCGCGCTGGTCGCCGGCCTTCTGGGCTTCGGCGGCATTGCGGGCGCGTCGATCGAAATCGCCAAGATCGTGTTCTTTGTCGCCCTTATTCTGTTCCTGATTTCCGCGGTGGTGGGTCTGGCGCGCCGCAGCAGCGGGCCGTGAGCCCTGATGCGCTCAGTGCCGTGATGGCGTCATTTGACCGGCATGGCGATGCGCCGGCCGATGCCATCCGGCCGCGGCACTGCGGCATGAGCTGCGGCGACCTCGCGAATGCGCGTGGCGATATCCGGCGGAAACGGCGCGGTTTTGCGCGCGTTCATATCGACGTGGAGCGTCATATTCTCCGAGGTGGCTGAAATCCATCCCTCGGTGGCATGACGCAGTTCCTCGAACGTGTGGATGCGCTTTTCGTCAGCTGCAACCAGATAGACCGATATCTGCACCGGATCGCCGAGATGCACCTCGCGCAGATAGCGAACGTGCGCCTCGGCCGTGAAGGTCGAGCCGCTGCGTTCCTTCATGTATTGCGGGCCGATCCCGAGCTCGAGCCACATCTGGTCGATGCCGCGATCAAACAGGACATTGTAATAGGCCATGTTGAGATGACCGTTGTAGTCGATCCACTGCGGCTCGATCTGCATGACTGTGGTGAGGAACGGCGCAGGCAGATGTTGCGCCGCATTGTTTTTTGAAAGCGTGCTTGATGTCATCCCAAATTCCGGTTCGCTGAGCCTGTCACTTGACCCGCTATACATCCTTTGCCACGCTTCGCGCCATACCAGCATGGAAACGAAACGAGCGACCGTGGCCCTCTCCAACGCAGCCCTGACACGTCCGGCACCATCCGCGCTTTCGGGCGCCATCGAAGCGCTCGCGGCGCGGTTCGGCAACAATCTCATCACCTCGCAGGCGGTGCGCGAGCAGCATGCTCATACCACCACCTGGCTGCCGATGCAGCCGCCGGATGCGGTGATCATGGCGCGCACCACGGCGGACATTCAGGACGTGGTGCGGATTTGCGCAAAACATCGCGTGCCTGTGATTCCGTTCGGCACCGGCACCTCGCTGGAAGGGCAGGTCAACGCCCCCGCGGGCGGCATCTGCATCGACCTACGCGAGATGAATCGCATTCTCGAAGTCCATGCCGACGATCTCGACTGCGTGATCGAGCCGGGCGTAACCCGCAAGGCGCTTAACGAACATCTGCGCGATCAAGGTCTGTTCTTCCCGATCGATCCCGGCGCCGATGCGTCGATCGGCGGCATGGCCTCGACCCGCGCGTCCGGCACCAATGCGGTGCGCTACGGAACCATGCGCGATAACATTCTCGCGCTGAAGGTGGTGCGCGCCGACGGCGAGATCATCACCACTGGCACGCGGGCCAAGAAATCCTCGGCCGGCTACGATCTCACCCATCTGTTTGTCGGTGCCGAAGGCACGCTCGGCATCATTTCCGAACTGACGATCAAGCTGCGCGGCATTCCGCAGTCCATTGCTGCCGGGTCATGCTCGTTCACCAGCGTGCAGGGCGCCTGCAACGCGACCATCCTGGCGATCCAGACCGGCATTCCGCTGGCGCGCATCGAACTGCTGAACGCAGCGCAGGTCGCCGCCTGCAACGCGTACTCAAAACTGTCACTGCCGGAAACGCCGCTGCTGCTGCTGGAATTCCACGGCACCGAGGCGGATGTCGCCGAGCAGTCGCGGATGTTCGGAGAGATCGCAGCCGAATGCGGCGGCGGATCGTTCGAGTGGACCACGCGGCAGGAAGACCGCACGCGGCTGTGGCAGGCGCGGCACGATGCCTACTGGGCGGTGCGCGGACTTCGCCCCGGCTCACAGGCGGTGGCGACCGACGTCTGCGTGCCGATCTCGCGGCTGGCGGAGTGCGTGGTGGAGACCGAGAAGGATCTGGCGACGGTTGGACTGATCTCGCCCATAGTGGGCCATGTCGGTGACGGCAATTTCCATTGCTCGCTGCTGTGCGATGTCAACGATCCCGACGAGATGCGGCGGGCCGAAGAGTTCCTGCATCGGCTGGTGGAGCGGGCGCAGGCGATGGATGGCACTTGCACGGGCGAGCATGGCATCGGCCAGGGCAAGCAGAAATATCTTGAGGCCGAGCTTGGACCTGAGGCCGTCGCAGCCATGCGCGCGTTGAAAGCAGCGCTTGACCCGCACAACATTCTGAATCCCGGCAAGATCCTGCCGTCATGACCGCGACGACGATGATGGATGCGAAAGATATCGCCACCGAGGTTCTGTCGGTGCTCGGTCAGGGCCGCCAGATTGCACCGTTCTCATCGCGCGACCCGGCCTTCAGTCTCGATGAGGCCTACAGGGTTACGCCCATCGTCCGGCAGATGCGCGAGGCGCGGGGCGAAAAGGTGCTGGGCCGCAAGATCGGCTTTACCAACAGCACGATCTGGGCGCAGTACAACGTCAATGGCCCGATCTGGGGCTACATGTACGACCGCACGGTTCGCAATCTGGATGATATCGGCGGAATCGCATCCCTCGCCAAACTGACCGATCCGCGGATCGAGCCTGAAATTGTATTCGGCCTGTCGGCGGCGCCCGATGCGGCGATGGATGAGCGCGAACTGCTATCCTGCATCGATTGGCTGGCGCTCGGTTACGAGGTGGTGCAGTCGATATATCCCGACTGGAAATTCGCCGCGTCCGATACGGTGGCGGCGTTCGGCCTGCACGGAGAAATGCTGATCGGCGAGCGGCACCAGGTTTCCGGTGGTTTCGAAACATGGCTGAACCAGCTTTCGAGTTTCTATGTCGAACTCGCCTGCAATAACGCTGTCGTGGATCGCGGCCATGCGCGCAACGTGCTCGGTGGCCCGCTGTCGGCCCTGCGTCATTTCGTGGGCGTGCTGGCCAAGGACGACTTGAACCCGGGCCTCGCGGCGGGAGAGATCGTCACCACCGGTACGCTGACGCGCGCCATGCCGATCAAGCCGGGCGAGACATGGACCACAACGGTGTCCGGCATCCCGCTCGCCAGCATCGGCGTCCGCTTCAGTTGATCGGGGCGATCAGTACTTCTTCCGGAAGCTGTAACGCATCAGGCTGACCATGCCGCCGCGAAAGCCCGTAGCCGACATTCGCAGATAACGACGGAACTCATCGGTGTTCGGCTTGCCGACCAGCGCAACGGCTTTGTCGTAGTTGGCGAGCAGGTTCTGTTCCCACAGCACTAACGTCCGATAGTAGTGATCGGCGTCGTTGCGCGCAGCGATCAGGCTGAACGTGCCTTCGGCGGCGGCGATCGGTTCCCATTCCAGCGGGAGATCGCTTTCAGGGAAGGTTTTGTCCAGTAGCGCCTGAACCTTGGTCCGTTCGGAATAGGCGATGGTCTGCAGCGACACTTTTCCGTTGATCGCCAGCACGCTGTCGCAATAGGCGAAGAATTCGCGGTAGGCGTCGAGCTTGGCCGTCGGATCGAGGCCCTTCTGAACGAAATGCTCGAAGGCACCGACAGAGATGATCGCATCGTAGCGGCGTTCCGGCTTGTGGTCGCGCCAGTCCTGCTCGCGCACCTCGATCTTCGGACTCCCATTATCGCGAATCCATTGGGCCTGTGACGGGCTGAGCGTCAGTCCCACCGCATGGGCGACGCCAGCATGGTCCACCAGCCGCCGGAGCATCGCGCCCCAGCCGCAGCCGATGTCCAGAACCCGCGCGGTGTCCGCAGCGCCGGCTGCGTGGATGTGATGGTCGAGTTTGCGGCGCTGTGCCGTCGCGAGATCGTCGTCGCCCTCGAACAGGGCGCACGAGTAGATCATCTCTGGATCGAGAACGAGCCGGAAGAAATCGTTGCCCATGTCGTAATGCGACCTGATCGCCTCGGGCGAGGCACCCGTTCGTTCCGCGGGCCGCACTGGCTTTTCGGACATCGTGCTTACCGGTTACAGGGTTGTGAACAGGAGGCGTTAAATTTAGTATTCGAAGCAGCCGACAGGTTCAATATTCGTGCGGTGCCTATCGTGCTGCTGTGCGATATGACGCTGCTGCCGTCACAAGAGCGGCCGATCCCACAGAGGAAAGACCTTGCAGACCACGCTGCTCGGACTGGCCATTGCTCTCATCCTTGCGCTGCTCGCAGCGCTGGTCGGGCCGTATTTCGTTGACTGGAACCAGTTTCGCCCGCAGTTCGAGGCGGAGGCCTCCCGCGTCATCGGGACGCCGGTGCGGGTCACCGGCAAGCTCGACGCGTTGCTGCTGCCGACGCCGACGCTGCGGCTGCGTGATGTTGCGGTGGGCAGCGACAACGATCCGGCCAAGATTCGCGCCGGTAAGCTGGACGTTGAATTCGACCTCGGCGCGCTGATGCGGGGCGAATGGCGCGCCACCGAATTGTCGCTGGACGGTTTCGCGCTTGATCTCGGCCTCGACCGTCAGGGCCGTTTCCAGTGGCCTTCCACCGCCGGCCGGTTCAATCTCGGGTCGCTCGCCATCGACCGCATGAATGTCGCGGGACGGATTGCGCTGCATGATGCGTCGAGCGGTGCGACGCTGCGGATTGATGATCTCAAATTCAGCGGCGACGTGCGCGCGCTTGCCAGTAGCATGCGCGGAGAGGGCTCGTTCACACTGCTCGGAGCACGAACGCCGTTCCGCATCTCGTCGGGTCAAAGCAATGACGGCAAGGGGACGCGCGTGCACTTCACCGCCGAGCCGGGCGAACGTCCGCTGCTGGCCGATCTCGACGGTACGCTGACGTTCGACAATACAGTGCCGAAATTCGAGGGCGCGTTGACGTTGGCGCGGCCGGCGGATGTAAAATCCACCGAGTCCGGGCAGACATGGAAGCTGTCATCGCGGGTGAAGGCCAATCCGTCATCCGCGGCGTTTGAACAAGTCGAAGCGGCGTATGGCCCCGACGACAACGCACTACGGCTGACCGGCGGCGGCGATATCCGTTTCGGTGCGTCGCCATTGCTGCGTCTCGCGCTGTCGGCGCGGCAGCTCGATGCCGACCGGCTGCTGGCCAGAGGCACCACGAACATGGAGCCGTTGCGGCTGCTCCCTGCACTGCGCACGCTGGTGACGTCGCTGCCAGCGTTACCACTTCCGGCTCAGATCGAATTGAGTTCGGACCAGATCGCGCTGGGCGGGCGTCCGCTTCAGAACGTCGCCGCTGAACTGCGCGGGGACGACAAGTCCTGGACTATCGGAAAATTCGAGATGCGCGCGCCCGGTGCGACGCGGGTTGCGGCAAGCGGCATGATCTCCGAGCCCGGACCGTCGGCCCGCTTCATCGGGCCGGTCAATATCGAGTCCTCTGATCCGGATGTGCTGGCGGCGTGGCTGCAGGGACGCACCGATGCCACGTACCGCAATCAGAAGCCGCTGCGGCTGCGCGGCGGTGCAACCGTTGCGGCGGATCGCATTGGAATCGACGGCATGAAAGCCGAGGTCAACGGCGGCGAAATCGAAGGCCGCCTTGCGCTGTTGACGATCGCCGACGGCAAGACGCGGCTGGAAGCGGCGCTGAAGGCTGCCAGCCTCGATGTCGATGCGATGTCGTCACTCGCCGGCATGCTGGCCGGACCGCAATCTGTATGGCCGGACGAGGCGCAAATCTCGCTTGATGCCGGACGTGCCCTCGTCGCAGGACAGGAGGTGCGTCCGGTTGCCGCCACTCTGAGTTATGGACCAAGGACCATCGCACTTGACCGGATTCAGATCGGTGACGCCAACAGCGATCGTTCAATCAGCGGTGCTGGATCGTTCGACCGCATCGATGGCAACGGCAAGCTCGCACTGGATGCCGCAGCGCCGTCGCTCGCGCAAATCGGCGGCTTCATTGCGCCGTTTGCACCCATTGCCGCTGAGCGATTGACTGCGCTGGGATCGTTGCCCGGTGCTGCGCGCATGCAACTGAAAGCCGATTTTGCCAGGGCGAAGGATCGCACCGGCCGCACCAATGCCCGCGCGGTGCTTGACATCGATGCCCCGCAGGTCAAAGGCGCGATCACGCTGACGGCGGCGCCGAACATCGATATCGCGCGCGGGGTTGATCTCGCCGCGCTGGGCGGAAGCGAATTCAATATCGAAACGAAACTGACTGCGAACAACACGGCAAGCATCGTGCAGGCGGTGGGCCTCGACCGCATCGTGTCCGCGGGTGACGGCCCCGCGCAATTCGAGTCGTCGGCAACCGGCATCTGGGGGTCGCCGCTGCAACTGAAAGCCAAGCTGACCGGCATCGGGATCGATGGCGATATCCAGGGCACAGGCAATCCGTGGGCGGATCAACCGACGGCGGCGCTGACGGTTGCGGTGCGCCGCGCCGATCTCGCGGCATTGTTCGGTCTGAAACCGGCGAGCATGCCGTCGATCGCCCTGTCCTCGCGCCTCGGCGTGGCGGGCAACATCTTCACCTTCGATGATCTCGACACAATGGTGGGGGGATCGCGGCTGCGCGGACGGCTGGTGCTGACGCGTGGCGATGAGACCGGCGTCGATGGTGAGATCGGACTCGACACCCTCGATCTTGCGGTTGTGACGGGTCTGGCCTTTGGAGCCGCGGGTCATGATGCATCGTCGCCGCTCGACCGGGGTTGGTTGCGCGGCTGGCGCGGCAAGCTGGCGTTTCAGGCGCTGAGCGGAGTCTTGCCGGGCGGCACAGAGTTGCGTCCGGTCAGCGGGGCTATCAAGGGCGACGGCCAGTCGCTGACGCTTGAGAATTTCAAGGCCGGCATTGGCGGCGGCGAAGCGGCGATCGATCTCGATGCGCGGCAAACCGCGCAAGGGCCTAATCAAGGCACGTCTTTCAACGCTCGTGTCCAACTCTCCGGCGTCGATGGCGCGGCGCTTCGCTATCGCAGCCTGACGATGCCCGGCGGCAAGGTTGCGCTGCAAATGACGCTCGCAGGGCAGGGCCGCAGCGCCGCCGGATTGACCGGCGCGCTCTCGGGCGCCGGTACGCTGACGCTGACGGAGGCACGTATCGCGGGGCTCGATCCGCGGGCCTTCGAAGTAGCATTACGCGCCAGCGACGGCGGGCAGGCGACCGACGATATCAAGCTGAAGGACATCGTTGAGCCTGTCCTGGCCAGCGGCACGCTGACGGTACCGTCGGCGCAGATTCCGTTCAGTATCAAGGACGGACGGTTGCGGGTGGAGGCGGCGACGCTCGACGCCAGGCGCGCGCGCGTTGCGATTGCGGGAGGTTATGACCTGCTGGCAGATCAGGCCGACCTGCGTGCCGTGATGTCGCCCGTAACCACCCGGCCGATCAACGGCCGTCCCGAAATTCGTGTCGACCTGAACGGCTCGCCCGATGGGATGGCGCGTGCGGTTGACGTCGCGGCGTTGTCGTCGTGGCTCGGAATGCGCGCGATCGATCGTGAGACCCGGCGGCTCGATCAGCTCGAGCGCGGCGTTGCGCCGGAATCGGAGACGGATGAACTGTGGGATGAGGAATTGCCGGCTGCCGAGCCCATTCCGTCATCGGAAGTGAGGATTCCCATTCGTGATCCGCGGCGAAAGAGCTCGGGAGCGAAGGCGGCACCGGCAGGCGCCGCCGTCGCGCCACGCGCGCCTGTTGCGGTGAGCCCGCCCCCAAGTCCATCGCCAAGTCCGTCGTCAAGTCCGCCGAGCGGCAGCACGGTGGTGCAGCCGTTGCCGCCGCCGATCGACATCAAGCCGGCGCCCGGCGTTATGCGGATGCAGAAGCAGCGGCCCGCCGCGCCGGCAGGAACGTTCTAGCCGGGCACGATGCTCGGCGATGGCTGCCGTTCACCGATAAACATCGACGTGACGGCGCGGGTGCGAAAGTGATCCAGCACGAACAGCCTGATCGCGGACGACAGGTTGGCGGTCTTGCGCGTGCGGTCGATAGCGTCGATCTGGGTCGAGAGCGGCAGGCCGCGGCGTGTCGCAATGTCCTTCAGGCTGGTCCAGAAGGCGTCTTCGAGGCTGACGCTGGTCTTGTGACCGCCGACGACAACGGACCGCTTGACCACTGCGAATTCCTTCACGCTACGCACGAGGCCGCCATCCGTCCGGTCCATACTCTGCACGATGGTGTCGTTCTGCATCGAAGGGTCCCCCATTTTGCCAAGCGACCGCGCGCGGCGAGACACGGTCTCGCCGATGATGAGGCTGACACATTGGCACGATGTCTGATCGGACTGCACGGATCAGGATACAGCCGCCCCCGCAGCCGGTCTCGAAACGGTATGCGTTTCGAGACACGGGTACATAGTAACTGAAATCAGCACCCGGCGGTATTCGTGCGAAAACCTATGACGGAGTCAGGATCGTAACTGTCCGATGCGGAAAATTACGGATGAGGACCTTCCGCCTGCAGCCGGCTGCTGCCGTTTCCGGCCGTCGGTGTCGCGCGGGAGCGGAAGTAGTCCAGCACGAACAGCCGAATCGCGGAGGACAAATTGCCCTGCTGGCGGCCGCCATCGATCTCGCCCACCAGTTCGGACAAGGTGAGGCTTCTCACCGATGCGATTTCCTTCATGCCATTCCAGAAGGCTTCCTCGAGGCTGACGCTGGTTTTGTGGCCGGCGACGACGATCGATCGTTTGACGACAGGCGACTTCATGCTGGCGTCCGATCATCAAGGTGGTGCTGATCGAGGACGTCGCTGGCGCGCTTTTCCTGGAGTTCGTCGCGGCTGCGTTCGTTCTTGGTGCGGCCGAAGCGAGCGCGATTGGTCTCTGACTGCTTCGCCGCGTCTTCGCGCGCGATGCGTTTCTTGACCTGCTTCAGGTTGACCAGATCGCCCATGACCCCTCCTTATTGATAGGACAATTCTCAACGAGTGATGCGGCACGCGATAACGCCGGCTTCGTTTTGTCCTGTTGGGGACTCGTCAGAGCGAGTTGCTCATGCGAGTCCGTTTCAAAATATTATTCGTTCTCGATGCGCTGATGCAGCGCGGCAGATGTGAAAAGCTACCATGCGTTGCACCGCGGATGGTAGCCAATAGGCCTAGGACTTTAGGCGGTGCGACGACATGTCCGAAAGTTACAACGAGTTCATGTCCGAACGTTACAACGAGTTAATGTGCGCAAACGCTTTGCTCTAAGCGGCAAACGACTTGCTCTAGCCGGGATGAGTCATTTTCTCCGGCTTCACAAGCCGATCGAATTCGGCGGCGGACACCAGGCCGAGACGTACTGCCTCTTCCTTTAATGTCGTGCCGCGCGCGTGAGCAGTTTTTGCGACCTTCGCGGCATTGTCGTAACCGATCTTCGGTGCCAGCGCCGTCACAAGCATCAGCGAGCGCCGCATCAACTCGTCGATTCGTTTTTCGTCGGCGCGAATGCCGACGATGCAGTGTTCGGTAAGCGAACGCGCAGCGTCAGCCATCAACTGGATTGATTGCAGCATGCAGTGCGCCAGCACCGGCTTGTAGACGTTGAGCTCGAAATGGCCCTGGCTACCGGCGACGGTGATCGCGGTGTGATTCCCGAAGATCTGGCAGCACACCATCGTCATCGCTTCGCACTGGGTCGGATTGACCTTGCCGGGCATGATCGACGAGCCAGGCTCGTTTTCCGGCAGGATCAATTCGCCGAGACCGGAGCGGGGACCTGAGCCGAGCAGGCGGATATCATTGGCGATCTTGAACAGTCCGGTCGCGACGGAATTGATCGCGCCATGCACGAAGACATAAGCGTCGTTCGACGCCAGCGCCTCGAATTTGTTCGGCGCGCTGGTGAACGGCAGCTTGGTGAGCGAGGCGACCTGTTTGGCGAACAGCTTGGCAAATCGCGGCTTGGAATTCAGGCCGGTGCCGACCGCGGTGCCGCCCTGCGCCAGCGGATAGAGATCCTTCGCGACAGCACGCACCCGCGCGATGCCGCTCTCGACCTGCGCGGCGTAACCGGAGAATTCCTGGCCGAGCGTCAACGGCGTCGCGTCCTGTGTATGGGTGCGGCCGATCTTGACGATTTTCGCGAACGCCTTCTCTTTCTGCCGCAGCGCCTTCAGCAGAATGGTCAGCGCAGGCAGCAGGTCGTTGGCGATGCGCTCGGCGGCAGCGATATGCATCGCGGTCGGAAACGAGTCGTTGGACGACTGGCTCATGTTGACGTGATCGTTTGGATGCACCGGCTTCTTGGTGCCGGGCTCGCCGCCGAGCAGTTCGCTGGCGCGGTTGGCGATCACCTCGTTGAGGTTCATGTTCGACTGCGTGCCCGAGCCGGTCTGCCAGACCACCAGCGGGAAATGATCGTCGAGCTTGCCGTCGATCACTTCGCGCGCTGCGCGCACGATGGCGCGGGCGCGGCGCTGATCGAGCAGGCCAAGTTCGAGATTGGTCTGCGCCGATGCCAGCTTGACGATGGCCAGCGCGCGAACGATCGGCGTCGGCATGCGTTCAACGCCGATCTTGAAGTTGTGCTTCGAGCGTTCGGTCTGCGCGCCCCAGTAGCGATCCGCCGGCACTTCGATCGGTCCGAACGTATCGGTTTCGGTGCGCGTTGTCGTTTTCGAGGCGGCCATGGTGATTTCCGGTGCTTTGTGGGGACACCGAAGTTTAGGACTTCACAGCGGATGCACGCAACCGCGGCACGCTCTCCCGCTGCGAGAAAACGCGCGTTGAAGCTTAGAAAGCTTCGAGATGATGATGAGAGGTAGGGGAGGCCCTTCGGCGGATTACTTCTTGCGGAAGCGATCGAGCCGCACGACTTCGGCGCCTTCGCCCTGCTTGACGGGCTCGTCGCTGGCTTCAGCAGGAGGAGCTTCCGGCGCAGCCGCGACCGGCAGCGTTTCCGTAGGCGTCTCGGCCGCTGCGGCAGGTTCATCGACCGGCTCGAACTGCAGGCCGAACTGCACCGATGGGTCAAAGAAGCTCTTGATCGCGCTGAACGGAATCACGAGACGTTCGGGAATCCCGTTGAACGACAGTCCGACCTCGAAGCGGTCATCAGTGACGACCAGATCCCAGAACTGATGCTGGAGGATGACGGTCATTTCCTGCGGATATTGCGATAGCAGGCGCGGGGAGATTTTCACGCCTTCGGCCTTGGACACGAACGTGATGTAAAAATGATGCTCGCCGGGAAGGCCATGCTCGGCGGCATCCGCGAGCACATGCTTCAGCACGCCGCGCAGCGCATCGCGCGCGAGGACATCGTAACGTATGTGATCGGTCGTCGTCGCCATCATGTGGTCCTGTAAAAGGTGGACAGCCGAAATTCGAGTTTGCGAAGTGACCAGACTCGAACGTTCCGACTCGCAGTTTGATCCATGCTATCCGGTCATGGCCCGCAGGTCAGCATCCGCACAGCGCAGATCGCAGATATTCTCTCGGGCCGCAACGCATGCGACTGACAAATTCAATGCAGTCCAGTGAAAGTAAAGTGGAGGCTTCTGTTGCCAGATGCCTCCGAACCCCGCCTAGAGGGGCTTAATCCGCCAGGCTTTAGATCTAGTGGCTTTAGACCTGGTTTTTCAAACTGCGTTACGCAGCCTGAGCAACCGGAGCATAGTTGTCGCTTGCAACTATTGGATAGCCCGATAACGGCGGAACCATACCGAGAAAAAGCGAGCCCTTTACGCCTCGTCGATCCTGTTCGCCCCCACCAAAATCCGCCAACTGGTGGCAGAAATCCTGGCTTTGGTGGAGGCGCCGGGTGCTCCCCCGGGTCCGAGTGACTTGTTACGACGGCCATTTATTTCCATAGCCGGCGAACCGGCACCCCTAGATATAGGGGTAAATTCTCATGGCAAAAGGTCGGTTTTCCGCCTCGCGCAGGGCTCTGTGCGGGCTTTTCGGTGGGGAATGTCCCGATTCGCGCCCAGCACATGCGTGCTGCACTGGAAAATCGGTTGGTCTCTGTCGGGCTCCATTCTAAATCGGGTCATGCCTCCTGACAGCGCTTCAGCGATTCCCCGGCGCCCTGAAACCGCCGCGCCGGAGCGTCCGGGGCTGGTTGAACTGTTCGTGGCGTTCGCCAAGATGTCGCTTGCGGGGTTCGGCGGCGTGCTGGTGTGGGCGGCGCGCCATCGTCGATCAGCATCACTGGATGACGCCGGAGGAATTCAACGAAGCCTTCGCGCTCTGTCATTTCTTACCCGGTCCCAACATCGTTAACCTGTCGGTGGTGTTCGGCGCACGCTTCCGCGGCATCCCGGGAAGCATCGCGGCCTTTCTGGGTCTGGTCGGGCCTCCAGTGGTGATCGTCACCGTGCTGGCGGCGATCTATGCGCGATACGGCGAAATTCCTGCACTGCAGCGGACGCTGGCGGGTGTGTCCTGCGCCGCCGTCGGGCTGTTCCTCGCGGTCATCGCATGCATGATGATGCCGCTGTTGAAACGGCGAGATCCGGTCGCGCTTGCGCTGTTAGCCGCGGTGTTCGTCGCGATCGGATTGCTGCGGTTGCCGCTGGTGCCGGTCCTGCTGATTGCGATTCCACTCAGCGTTGTGGTGGCGTTCATTCTACGAAGAAGGGGTGCATTGTGAATACGCCGACGGGCACGCTGCTCACCATGGCGTGGACCTTCGGTCTGATGTCGCTGCTCGCCATCGGGGGAGCAAACTCAACGATTCCTGAAATGCATCGCGGCGCCGTCGAGGTTCGGCATTGGATGTCGGATGCGCAGTTCGCGGATATGTTCGCTATTGCACAATTGTCGCCGGGACCAAACGTGCTGATCGTGACACTGATCGGTTATCACGTCGCAGGTGCGCTGGTGGCGACATTCGCCATGTGTGGTCCATCGGCCGTCCTTGCCTATTTCGTCAGCAATGTGCTGACCGCTCGAACCAGTCGATCTGGCCCGAGGTCCTGCAGGCGGCGCTGGTTCCGATTTCCATCGGGCTGATGTCCGCCAGTGGTTTCATTCTCACGATAACGACCGGCGGTACGTGGGTCGCAGTGGTTCTTATTGTCGGCGCAGCAGCACTTGCACTGGCGACCCGGCTCAACCCGCTATGGATTTTGATTGTGGGCGGCATTCTCGGTTTTGCTGGCGTCGTCTGACGAAAATAGTTAAGCAATGGGGCGCGGAGGCACCTCTGCAAACAAGAGCAGACCGGGCTAAGCCCGCGACGACAGAGGGGGACGACGATGAGTGAAGCGCCAGATCGCGCTGCGGAAAAACCCGTGCGCGGGCTTATCAAGGGACCACAGGATTTTTACGGCGGCTTGGCCCTGATGGCGATTGCGCTGTTCGCTCTGTGGGCGTCCAGCGATCTTCAAGGCATGCGAGGATTCTCGTTCGGTCCGGGCACCGCGCCGCGCATGTTTGCATTTCTTCTTCTGGCGCTCGGCGCCGGCGTTGCCCTCACCGGGTTTCTTGCCGAGGGACCGCCGCTGCAACGTTACGGCATTCGCGGTCCAGTTTTCGTGACTGCGGCGATCCTGGTCTTCTCTGTCGCGATACGCCCGCTCGGTCTGATCGTGACGTCGTTCATATGCTTCATGATTGCCGCGATGGGAAGCGATGAGACGAAGTGGAAGGAGACCCTCATCGTTGGGATATTCCTGACGATCGGTTGCGCGCTCCTGTTCCCCTATGCGCTCGGGCTGCCGCTCGATCTTTTCCCACGCGTTCTGCGCTGAGGGCCTCATGGATATTTTTGCAAATCTCGCGCTCGGCTTCAGTGTCGCGTTCTCGCCCGTCAATCTCGGTCTCTGCCTCGTTGGCGCGCTGGTAGGCACGCTGGTCGGCGTGCTGCCCGGCATCGGCACCATCGCGACCGTTGCCATGCTGCTGCCAATCACGTTTGGCTTGCCGCCCGTCGGTGCACTCATCATGCTGGCCGGCATCTACTACGGTGCGCAGTACGGCGGTTCGACCACGTCGATCCTGGTCAACATTCCCGGCGAAGCGGGCTCGGTGGTCACCGCGCTCGACGGCTTCCAGATGGCCAAACAGGGCCGCGCCGGTCCGGCGCTGGCGATTGCCGCCATCGGCTCGTTCTTCGCGGGCTGTGTTGCAACCGTCCTGATCGCGTTGCTGGGGGCGCCGCTGACCAAGCTCGCGCTGGCGTTCGGCCCTGCCGAATATTTCTCGTTGATGGTGCTCGGCCTGATCTTCGCAGTCGTTCTGGCGAAGGGCTCGGTGCTCAAGGCGATCGCGATGATCGCCTTCGGCGTGCTGCTCTCGATGGTCGGTTCCGACATCGAGACCGGCGCATCGCGCATGTCGTTCAACGTTCCCGAACTCGCCGACGGACTGGGCTTTGCCACTGTGGCGATGGGTCTGTTCGGCTTCGCCGAGATTATCCGAAATCTCGATCCTGGCTCGTCGATGGAACGCAGCCTGGTGCAGCAGAAGATTTCCGGACTGATGCCGACCAAGAAGGATCTGAAGGACTCCGCTCCTGCCATCCTGCGCGGCACGACGCTGGGATCGATCCTCGGCATCCTGCCCGGGGGCGGCGCGGTGATCGCGTCATTCGCCGCCTACACGTTCGAGAAAAAGATATCGAAGCACCCCGAGCGCTTCGGCCGCGGCGCCATAGAAGGCGTGGCTGCGCCTGAAAGCGCCAACAACGCCGCGGCGCAGACCTCGTTCATTCCGCTGCTCACGCTCGGCATTCCGCCCAACGCCGTGATGGCGCTGATGGTCGGCGCGATGACCATTCACGGCATCGTTCCTGGCCCGCAGGTGATGCAGAAGCAGCCCGAACTCGTCTGGGGCATGATTGCCTCGATGTGGCTCGGCAACCTGATGCTGCTGATCATCAACCTGCCGATGGTCGGCATCTGGGTGCGGCTGCTGCGGGTGCCTTACAGGCTGCTGTTTCCCTGCATCGTCATCTTCTGCTGCATCGGCATCTATTCGGTCAACAATGCGCCGATGGACGTGGTCATGACCGCCGCTTTCGGTCTTGTCGGCTACTGGCTGGTGAAGCACGATTTCGAGCCGGCTCCGATGCTGCTCGGCATGGTGCTTGGCCCGCTGATGGAAGAAAACCTCCGCCGCGCGTTGTTGATCTCGCGCGGCGACTGGACGGTCTTCCTGACCCGGCCGCTGTCCGCGACTCTGATGGCAATTGCTGCAATCCTGCTGATCCTTGCGCTGTTGCCATCGCTTCGCAAGAAACGCGACGAGGTCTTCGTCGAGTCCGAGAACTAGGAGACGCGGTGCGGCGTTGCGCCGCGCCGTGCTGTCCCGGGTCTCGCCGCAAGTCGGATAGACTTGGCTGACCCGGTCATGCTGACACTGCTGGACGGAATAACCCGTTCGGAATTGAAGAGTTTTTTATCTGGGAGAACCGTCATGAATCTGCTCAAGCGCATGCTGGCGTCCTGCGGGATCGCTGCCCTTGCTGCTGTCGGCGCGGCCATCGGGCCGGCTCAGGCGCAAGACTATCCGACGCGCAACATCACCATGATCGTGCCGTTCGCGGCCGGCGGACCAACCGACGTCATCGCCCGCATTGTAACCGGTCACATGCAGCAGACGCTCGGCCAGTCGATCATCATCGAAAACGTGGTCGGCGCCGGCGGCACCACGGCATCGACGCGCGCCTCGAAGGCCGCGCCCGATGGCTACACCCTCATCACCGGCCACATGGGCACCCACGCCGCGTCCGTGCCGCTGTATCCGAAACTCGCCTATCATCCTTCCAAGGATTTCGAGGCCGTTGGTCTGATCGCCGGCACGCCGATCCTGATCCTCGCGCGCAAGGATTTCGCGCCGAAGGATCTCAAGGAGTTCGTCACCTACGTGAAGGCGAACACCGACAAGCTGAATGCTGCTCACGCGGGCGTCGGCTCGGTATCCTATTCATCGTGTGAGTTGTTGAATTCGGTGCTCAAGATCAATCCGACCGGCGTTCCGTTCAACGGCACCGGCCCGGCCATGAACGCGCTGGTCGGCGGCCAGGTCGACTATATGTGCGACCAGATCGTCAACGCCGTGCCGCAGGTCAAGGGCGGCACCATCAAGGCTTACGCCGTGGCGACGCCGGAGCGTAACCCCTCGCTGCCGGACGTTCCCACCACCGCGGAGGCAGGTCTGCCCGAATTCCAGGCGCAGGCCTGGAACGCAATCTTCGCGCCGAAGGGTACTCCGGCTCCGATCGTGGCCAAGCTGAACGCCGCGCTGGTGAAGGCGCTGGATGACGAAGGCGTCCGCAAGCGGCTGCTCGACCTCGGCAGCGTGATTCCAAAGCCTGCCGAGCGCACGCCGGAGTCGCTGAAGAAGCTGGTCGATAGTGAAATCACCAAGTGGTCGGCGGTGCTGAAGCCGCTCTCCAACTGAGATTCAGCTGACATAACCTGAGTTTGGCGGGGGCGGGACGCGAGTTCCGCCCCTTGTCTTTTGCTGTTGGAGCATGATCTTTCGGAAAACCGGTTCCCACTTTTCCGGATCATGCTCGTGGGCGATTCGATCCTCATTTTTCGGGGTATAATTGCTTCGCCGAAATCGAATCGCGGCGTGCGGCAGGCTAAACAGGCCCCATGAACCAGTATCACGATCTGCTCGAGCGAATTCTCAGCGACGGCGCGGAAAAAACCGACCGCACCGGCACCGGCACGTTGTCCGTGTTCGGCCATCAGATGCGGTTCAATCTGGCGTCGGGCTTTCCGATGCTGACCACCAAGAAGCTGCATCTGAAATCGATCGTCCACGAACTGCTGTGGTTTCTGGCGGGCGACACCAACATCAAATATCTCAACGACAATGGCGTCCGTATCTGGGACGAGTGGGCTGACGAGAACGGCAACCTTGGCCCCGTTTACGGATCGCAGTGGCGTTCCTGGCCCGCTCAGGACGGCGGCACAATCGATCAGATTTCCAATCTGATCGAGATGATCCGCAGAAATCCGGACTCGCGACGCCTGATCGTGAGCGCCTGGAATCCGGCCGAAGTCGACAAGATGGCGCTGCCGCCTTGCCATTGCCTGTTTCAGTTTTATGTCGCCAACGGAAAGCTGTCGTGTCAGCTCTATCAGCGCTCGGCGGATGTGTTCCTCGGCGTGCCGTTCAACATCGCGTCCTATGCGCTGCTGACGATGATGGTGGCGCAGGTCACCGGACTGAAGCCCGGCGATTTCGTGCATTCGCTTGGCGACGCGCACCTCTATTCGAACCATCTCGAGCAGGCGCGGCTGCAGCTCACACGTCCCACGCGTCCGTTGCCGACCATGAAGATCAATCCCGACGTGAAGGATATCTTCTCGTTCCGCTACGAAGACTTCACGCTCGAGAATTACGACCCGCATCCGCACATCAAGGCTGAGGTCGCGGTGTGACCGCGCCGGTGCCGACCGCTTCACATCCGCAGATTGTCTTCGTCGTCGCAGTCGCGGAAAACGGCGTCATTGGCCGCGACAACGCCATGCCGTGGCATCTCAAATCCGATCTCAAGCGCTTCAAGGCAATTACGCTGAACCGGCCGGTCATCATGGGCCGCAAGACATTCGCCTCGATCGGCCGTCCGCTGCCGGGCCGCACCAATATTGTCGTGACGCGTGACAGATCGTTTCAGGCGCCCGGGGTTGTTGTTGCAAACTCGCTCGATGCCGCGCACGACATCGCGCGGGGCGATGCGCTGCGGCGTTTCGTCACTGAGATTATGGTGATTGGCGGCGCCGAGATTTTTGCGCAATGGTTGAAAAAGGCTGACCGGCTGGAGATCACCGAAGTTCACGCCAGGCCTGAAGGCGACACGCTTTTGCAGCCGTTTGAGCCGGTGGAATGGGAACAAGTTGCGCGTACGGCGCATGCCAAATCAGACGGCGATACGGCCGATTTCTCCTACGTGACATATAAGCGTCGCGGCTAACGCCCGTGTCTCATAGTGCCGCAGATCGCGCCATTAACCGCGATCATGATGTTCGCATTGACAAATTTGCCCTGCATCATAGCTCTTCAGAGCTGGTGTCCTGCGTTGTAAGGACAGGGCGCGTCCCCTATAAGGCCCCAAGAGTTTGCGGAGCGCGAGCTTTCGCGCGGAGGAGACTAACGATGCCGTGGAAGAATCAAGGCGGAGGCCCATGGGGCTCTGGTCCGAAGGGTCCCTGGGGCTCCGGACCGCAATCGCCGGGACCGAGGCCACCCGATCTTGAGGATCTCCTGCGCCGTGGGCAGGATCGGCTCCAGACCATGCTGCCGGGAGGAAACTTCAGCGGCATGGGCATCGCGCTGGTTCTGGTCGCCGCACTGGCGATCTGGGGGCTGTCGGGCTTCTTCCGCGTGCAGTCCGAAGAACTCGGTGTTGTGCTGCGTTTCGGCAAGCATGTTCGCACGGTGCAGCCGGGTCTGAACTATCATCTGCCTTATCCGATCGAAACCGTGCTGCTTCCGAAGGCGCTGCGTGTTTCGACCCTCAGCATCGGTATGCGTGTGGTCGATGACTCGCGCCGCGGCGGTGGCACCACCATTCGCGACGTTCCCGAAGAAAGCCTGATGCTGACCGGCGACGAGAATATCGTCGACGTGGATTTCACCGTGCTGTGGCGTATCAAGCCTGACGGCGTGGGCAACTTCCTGTTCAACATCCAGAATCCGGAAGGCACCGTGAAGGCGGTTGCCGAAAGCGCCATGCGCGACCTGATCGGCCGCTCCACCATTCAGCCGATCCTGACCGGCGCGCGGACCACCATCGAAGCGGCTGTGCTCGAACTGATGCAGAAGACGCTCGACAGCTACGGCTCCGGTATTCTGATTCAGCAGGTGCAGATGCAGAAGGTCGATCCGCCGTCGCAGGTGATCGACTCGTTCCGCGACGTGCAGGCGGCTCGCGCCGACCTCGAGCGCTTGCAGAACGAAGCCCAGACCTATGCCAATCGTGTCGTTCCCGACGCGCGCGGTCGCGCGGCGCAGATTCTCCAGGTCGCCGAAGGCTACCGCGAGCAGGTCGTCGCCGAAGCCAAGGGCCAAAGCTCGCGCTTTCTCAGTGTCTATGAAGCCTACAAGAAGGCGCCTAACGTGACACGCGAGCGGATCTATCTTGAAACGATGGAAAAGATTCTCGGCGGAGCCGACAAGCTCGTGCTCGACCAGGGCGCGAACGGATCGGGTGTGGTTCCCTATCTGCCATTGAATGAAATCGGACGTCGCACGCCGCCGGCTGCGCCACAACAGGGCGGGAGCACCCGATGAAAAACGGCATCGCAGGTATCGTTGCTCTTTTCGTTCTGCTGGTCGCCATCGTTGTCGGCTACAGCTCACTGTTCACTGTGAGCGAGACGCAGCAGGTTCTGCTTGTGCGTCTCGGCGAGCCGGTGCGCGTGGTTACGACGCCAGGTCTGAACTTCAAGGTTCCGTTCATCGATTCCGTCATCAGCATCGACAAGCGGATACTCGACCTTGAGAACCCCTCGCAGGAAGTGATCGCGTCTGACCAGAAGCGACTCGTGGTCGATGCGTTCGCGCGCTATCGGATCAAGGATCCGCTCCGGTTCTATCAAACCCTCGGTTCGATCCAGGCGGCCAACATTCAGCTCACTACGCTGCTCAACTCGTCGCTGCGGCGCGTGCTTGGCGAGGTGCCCTTCATCCAGGTTGTCCGGGATGAGCGCGATGTCCTGATGGCAAGAATTCGCGACCAGCTTGATCGTGAAGCCACGAGCTATGGCATCGCAGTGGTCGATGTGCGAATCCGCCGTGCCGATTTGCCCGAACAGAACAGTCAGGCGGTTTATCAACGCATGCAGACCGAGCGCCAGCGGGAGGCAGCGGAGTTCCGCGCACAGGGCGGCCAGCGGGCACAGGAAATCCGCTCCAAGGCCGACCGTGAAGCAACGGTCATCGTCGCCGAGGCCAATTCTCAATCCGAGAAAATTCGGGGCGAGGGCGACGGCGAACGCAACCGGCTGTTCGCTGAGGCTTACGGCCAGGACGCGGATTTCTTTACGTTCTACCGCTCGATGTCCGCCTATGAAAACAGTTTGAAGAACAACGACACCCGCTTCCTGCTCCGGCCGGACTCGGAGTTCTTCCGCTATTTCGCCAACCCGACGGGCAAGCCCGCCGCCGCCAATGGTTCTGCCCGCTAAGATGCGGCTGGAAGCGCGCGATCAGGCAGGAGTCGTCGCCGTATGAGGTCAATTGGATACGGCGACCTTCTGGTCGGGGTCGGGATCATGTTGGTTCTGGAGGGCTTGCTGTTCACGGCGCTCCCGAACTGGATGCGTTCGGCGATGAAAAGCGCGCTATCCTCGCCCGACAACATCCTGCGCGCCGTCGGGCTCGTCTCGGCGGTGGTCGGCCTGCTGCTGATCTGGCTGGTGCGGCATTAGGCTGATCCCAAAAGCCGGCTGACAGCGTTGTGAGACGCAAAGCCGGCTTTTCGCCGCAATCGCATCGGTTGATCGCTGGAATTCCGCTCAACGGCGGTGCTTGCGCACCCATCGCTTTCAGGCGCAATCTGGAGCCAAATGATCCGCCTCTTTTCAGGAGACTTTTCGACCATGTCCGATGCGTTTCAAGCATTGAGCCGCCGCGTATTGCCGCTTGCCGCAGCTGTCGGTTTCGCCCTCGTTGCGACGCCGGCGCTGGCCCGCGGGCCGGACGGCATCGCCGACGTCGCGGAGAAGGTGATCGACGCGGTCGTCAACATTTCCACGTCGCAAACCGTCGACGCCAAGAACAACGATGACAAGGGTGGTGACGAGCGCGGTAACAACAACCGGCGCGGCGCCAATCCGCAGCTTCCGCCGGATTCGCCGTTCAGCGAATTCTTCGATGAATTCTTCAAGAACCGCCGCGGCGGTCCGGATTCCAAGGGCAACTCGCCGCGCAAGGTGAATTCGCTGGGTTCCGGCTTCATCATCGACGCCGACGGCACCGTGGTCACCAACAACCATGTGATTGCCGACGCCGACGAGATCAACGTCATTCTCAACGACGGCACGAAGATCAAGGCTGAAGTGATCGGCAAGGACAAGAAGAGCGATCTCGCTGTCCTGAAGTTCACGCCGCCGGAGAAGAAGATTACGGCGGTGAAGTTCGGCAATTCCGAGAACCTGCGTCTCGGCGAGTGGGTGATCGCGATCGGCAATCCGTTCAGCCTTGGCGGCACGGTGACCGCCGGCATCGTCTCGGCGCGCAATCGCGACATCAATTCGGGTCCCTACGACAACTACATTCAGACTGACGCCTCGATCAATCGCGGCAATTCCGGCGGTCCGCTGTTCAATCTCGACGGCGAAGTGATCGGCGTGAACACCGCGATCATCTCGCCGTCAGGCGGATCGATCGGCATCGGCTTCGCCGTGCCGTCGAAGACCGTGATGGCGGTGGTGGATCAGCTGCGCCAGTTCAAGGAAGTGCGTCGCGGCTGGCTTGGCGTCCGGATCCAGCAGGTCACGGACGAAATCGCCGAAAGCCTCAGCATCAAGCCTGCGCGCGGTGCGCTGATCGCCGGCGTCGACGACAAGGGTCCGGCCAAGCCTGCCGGCATCGAGCCCGGCGATGTCGTCGTCAAGTTCGACGGCAAGGACATCAAGGAAATGAAGGATCTTCCGCGCGCCGTTGCCGACTCGCCGGTCGGCAAGGCGGTGGACGTCGTCATCATCCGCAAGGGCAAGGAAGAAACCCGGAAGGTCACGCTCGGACGTCTCGATGACGGCGAAAAGGCGGTTGAAGCCTCAGCCAAGACCACCAGCCCGGTTGAAACCGAAAAGCCGGTGACGCAGAAGGCGCTCGGTCTTGATCTCGCTGGTCTTAGCAAGGATCTGCGGACGCGCTACAAGATCAAGGACAACGTCAAGGGCGTGATCGTCACTGGCGTCGATAGCGGGTCCGATGCGGCCGAGAAGCGCCTCAGCGCTGGCGATGTGATCGTCGAAGTCGCGCAGGAAGCTGTGACCAATGCCGCCGACGTGAAGAAGCGCATCGACCAGTTGAAGAAGGACGGCAAGAAGTCCGTGCTGCTTCTGGTGTCGAACGGCTCCGGCGAACTGCGCTTCGTCGCTCTGGCGGTGAAGTAAGGCGGCATTCCGGGGCGTACGTGCTTACGCGCCTCGAAATCTCGCATTTCAAAAGTGTCGTCCCCGCGAAAGCGGGGACCCATACTCCTAAAACAGACTGCTCATCTCCGGATTGACATAACCTCCGGTGGTTATGGGTCCCCGCTTTCGCGGGGATGACGCGGAATTATCCGGCCACAAATTCTGAGCGCTTGTAGCCCTGCATGTAGAGCAACGCGGTGAGATCGCCGTGATCGATTCGTGCGCCGGCAGCGGCGGCAACTGCTGGCTTGGCGTGATAGGCAACGCCGGCGCCGGCCTGTTCGATCATGGCGAGATCGTTGGCGCCGTCGCCGACCACCAGCGTGTCCAGATTGTCGAGGTCGAAGGATTCACGCAGGTCCACCAGCGTCGCGAGCTTCGCCTCGCGGCCCAAAATCGGCTCGGCGACTTGTCCGGTCAGCTTGCCGTTCTCGGTCAACAGCTCGTTGGCGCGGTTTTCCTGAAATCCGACCAGTTCGGCGACGCGCTTGGTGAACAGCGTGAAGCCGCCCGAGACGAGGCATGCATAGGCGCCGTGCGCGCGCATGGTGCGGACCAGTTCGATCGCGCCCGGCGTCAGCGTGATGCGGCTCTTGAGAACTTCATCGACCACAGTGACTGGAAGACCCTTCAGCAGCGCCACGCGCTCTCGCAGCGCCGGCTCGAACTCGATCTCACCGCGCATGGCGCGCTCGGTGATCGCTGCGACGTGCGCCTTGAGGCCGGCGAAGTCGGCGAGTTCGTCGATACATTCCTGGCCGATCATGGTTGAATCCATGTCGGCCAGCAGCAGTTTCTTGCGCCGGTCGAGCTGCGGCTGCACCACGACATCGGCGCGGATGCCATTCATGGCCTCGCGCAAGCGGTCTGAAATTGTGCGAATGTCGTCGGTGCTGCTAAAGCGGATATCGGCGGCGACGCCCTCGAACAGCCAGTCGCCATGTTCAGGCGAAGGCAGCGCGGAGCGCGCGGCATCGATTGCGGTCGAGTCGAGTTCGGGCTCGGCGGGATTGCAGATCAGCGTGACGACGAGAGACATGACGGCTCGATGTTGACAGATGACGTAGACGGGAAGGGTGGCACCAAGGCCGTGCTTATCGCAGGGCCGACGGCCAGCGGCAAGTCGGCGCTGGCGCTCGCCCTTGCAGAAGTGACCGGCGGCGTCGTCATCAACACCGATTCCATGCAGGTTTATCGTGACTTGCGGATCATCACGGCGCGGCCAACACCGGATGAGGAGGCACGCGTTCCGCACCGGCTGTATGGCACCTGCGACGCTGCGGTGAACTGCTCGGCGGGGTCATGGGTGGCGGATGCCACGGCGGTGCTGGCGGAGGCGAGGGCCGCCAATCGCCTGCCGATCTTCATCGGCGGCACCGGGTTGTACTTCAAGGCGCTGACCCGCGGACTCTCCGCGGTGCCGCCGATTCCGCAGGTGGTACGTGACGATGTACGGGCGCGCATGGAGCGGGACGGCGTCGAGGCGCTGCATGCGGAACTGGCGCGGCGTGATCCGGTTTCGGGTGACAAGCTCAAGCCCCGCGACAGCGCACGCATCGCGCGGGCGCTGGAAGTGATCGAAGCCACCGGCCGCGCGCTGCCGGACTGGCACAATGAGGGACTTCCGCCGCTGCTTGAGCCCGAAGGGATCAAAGCCGTTTTTCTCGCGCCGGACCGTAACGAACTCTACGCCCGTATCGACCATCGCTTCACAATGATGTTCGATGGCGGCGCGCTGGACGAGGTTGCGGCGCTGGCGGCGCGCAAGCTCGATCCGATCCTGCCGGCGATGAAGGCGCACGGCGTGCCGGCCATGATCCGGTATCTCGCGGGGGATCTCACATGCGAGAAGGCCATCGAGATCGGCCAGACCGACACTCGCCACTACGCCAAGCGGCAGTTCACCTGGTTCAGGCACCAGCTGCCGGAGTTTGAATGGGTCGCCCCCGATGCGGCCCGCGAATGGCTTACCCGTGCACTTTCGCTCTCGCCAAACGCGAGGAAACGGCTAAGCTCCACCGACCAAGCGCGGGCTTGACTTTCAGTATTTGGATCGTATAACCCGCGCAACCTTTGGAAACTCGAAGACGATAATGCGCAATAAAGTTACCAGCCTCCTTATTATCGTCGTACCCTGGCGCACCGCTGGGGGTAGCTGACGGCTACCCACGACAAGGCGGTGTGCGAAGGGTCCTCTCGGGCCCTTTTTTATTGGCGCGCATGACCCTGAAAAGTGTGAAGCGGTTTTCAGATCAGGTCATGCGCAAAACAGAACTACACTGACGAAGCAGCGCGACGAGCGCCCCGGAGCGAACCATGAGTGACAGCAAGGCACACGATCCCAACCAGATGACCGGCGCGGCGATGATCGTACGCGCGCTCAAGGATCACGGGGTCAAGCATATCTTCGGCTATCCCGGCGGCGCAGTGCTTCCGATTTACGACGAGATCTTCCAGCAGAGCGACGTCGAGCACATCCTGGTCCGGCACGAGCAGGGCGCAGGCCATGCGGCCGAAGGCTACGCGCGCTCCACCGGTCTGCCGGGCGTTGCACTGGTGACGTCCGGTCCTGGCGCCACCAACATGGTGACGCCATTGACCGACGCGCTGATGGACTCGATCCCGCTTGTCTGCATCACCGGACAGGTTCCCACGCACCTGATCGGCAACGACGCGTTCCAGGAATGCGACACCGTGGGCATCACGCGGCCCTGCACCAAGCACAACTGGCTGGTGCGCCGGATCGAGGATCTGCCGCAGGTGCTGCACGAGGCGTTCTACGTCGCGACCACGGGGCGTCCCGGTCCGGTGGTGGTCGACGTGCCGAAAGACGTGCAGTTCGCGACCGGCACCTATCATCCGCCGCGCAAATCGGACGTGCATATTTCCTACAATCCGCGCGTGAAGGGCGATGCCGCGCAGATCCGCAAGGCCGTCGCGCTGCTCGCTTCGGCGCGGCGTCCGGTGATCTATTCCGGCGGCGGTGTCATCAATTCCGGCCGCGAAGCCTCCAAGCTGCTGCGCGAACTGGTCGAGGTCACGGGCTTTCCGATCACCTCAACGCTGATGGGCCTTGGCGCGTATCCGGCGTCGGGCAAGAACTGGCTCGGCATGCTGGGCATGCACGGCACCTACGAAGCCAACATGGCGATGCACGATTGCGACGTGATGCTGTGCGTCGGCGCGCGGTTCGATGACCGTATCACCGGCCGCACCGACGCGTTCTCGCCGAACTCGAAGAAGATCCACATCGACATCGATCCGTCGTCGATCAACAAGAACATCCGCGTCGATGTGCCGATCATAGGTGATGTCGCCAACGTGCTGGGCGACATCCTGACGGTGTTCAAGGCCGAGGCGCAAAAGCCGAAGATTGATCCGTGGTGGTTCGAGATCGGACGCTGGCGCGCGCGTAACTCGCTGGCCTACAAGAAGAACGACGACATCATCCTGCCGCAGTATGCGATCCAGCGGCTGTTCGAGCTGACCAGAAATCACGACACCTACATCACGACGGAAGTCGGTCAGCATCAGATGTGGGCAGCGCAGTTCTTCGGCTTTGAGGAGCCGCACCGCTGGATGACCTCCGGCGGTCTCGGCACCATGGGCTACGGCCTGCCGGCGGCGCTGGGCGTGCAGGTGGCGCACCCGGACAGCCTCGTGATCGACATCGCGGGCGATGCCTCGGTGCAGATGACGATGCAGGAGATGTCGAGCGCGGTTCAGTACGAACTGCCGATCAAGATTTTCATCCTCAACAACCAGTACATGGGCATGGTGCGCCAGTGGCAGCAGCTGCTGCACGGAAACCGGTTGTCGCATTCCTATTCGGAAGCGCTGCCGGATTTCGTCAAGCTCGCGGATGCGTTCGGTTGCGTCGGACTTCAGGTGATCAAGCCTGGCGATCTCGACGGCGCGATCAACGAGATGATCAAGGTCAAGAAGCCGGTGCTGTTCGACTGCCGTGTCGCCGCGCTGGAAAACTGCTTCCCGATGATTCCATCGGGCAAGGCCCATAACGAGATGTTGCTTCCTGCCGAAGCAAACGAGGAAGCAACGACCGCGGCGTTCGCCGGCGGCAAGGCGCTGGTGTGACGATGAAAGCAGAGACAATGGAACAGCCCGCATCCGCCTACTTCATGGAGGATCGTCACGATCCCAACGAGACGCATACGTTGTCCGTGCTCGTGCAGAACGAGCCGGGCGTGCTTGCGCGCGTGATCGGCCTGTTTTCGGGCCGCGGTTACAACATCGACAGTCTCACGGTGTCGGAAACCGAACACGCCAAGCATATGTCGCTGATCACCATCGTGACGACCGGTACGCCGATGGTAATCCAGCAGATCAAGCACCAGCTCGACCGCATGATTCCGGTCTATCGCGTGGTCGATATGACGCTCACCGGCCGCGCCATCGAGCGCGAACTGGCGATGGTGAAGGTCAAGGGCACGGGCGATCTGCGGATGGAGGCGCTGCGGTTGTCGGAAGCGTTCCGTGCCCGCGTGATCGACGCCACCACCGAGAGCTTCGTGTTCGAGATTACCGGCGGCACCGCCAAGATCGATCAGTTCATCAACCTGATGATTCCGCTCGGTCTCGTCGAGGTGTCGCGGACCGGTGTCGCCGCCATCGCGCGTGGACCGGATGGGACGTAACCGCGCGCACATCTGACCGATGAAACCGATCGATATCGCATTGGCCATCGCCGTGGCCGTGATCTGGGGAGTTGGCTTTGTGGCGACCCGGATCGCGGTTGACGAGATGTCGGCGACGCTGCTGACGGCGCTGCGCTTCGGCATCACGGCGCTGCCATGCCTGTTCCTGCCGCGTCCGAAACTGTCCTGGGGATTGATCATCGCGATCAGCTGGCTGCTGGTCGCACAGTTTCTGGCGCAGACCTATGGCCTGGCCCATGGCGTGCCGGCCGGATTGACCGCAGTGATCGTACAGAGCCAGGCGCTGTTCACGGTGGCTTTTGCGGCCATCTTCCTCCGCGAACTGCCGACGCGGCTTCAGGTTATTGGCATCGCGATTTCGATGTGCGGACTTCTGTTGATCTGTTTCACGGTTGGCTACGATTTCAGCGTGTGGGCCTTTGCGGTGCTGATGACCGCACCGATCAGCTTTGCGGTCTCCAATCTGATGCTCCGCCGCGCGCAGGATGTGTCGATGCTCGACCTGTTCGCATGGATCGGCCTTCTGGCGATGCTGCCGCTGCTGACGATCTTGCTGACCGTCGAGGGGGCCGCCGCGACGTGGCAGGCGCTGACGCATATCTCGCTGCTGGCGGCGTCCTGCGTGCTCGCGCTGGCGCTGCTCGGAACCACGCTGGGCTACTGGATCTGGGGCCGTCTGCTGCGGAAGTATTCCGCAGCACAGGTGGTGCCGTTCGCGCTGCTGGTGCCTTTCTTCGGCGCCGGTGCATCGAGTATCGTATTCGGCGAGACCTTCGGCCCCTTGCGCCTGACCGGCATGATCGTCGTCGTGCTCGGTATTGCCGTCATGTTGCTCTCGCGTCGTCCGCCACCCCTTGTCGAAGTGGCCTGATGTCATGATCTCCCAGCAGCTCGCCATCGCGTTTATCGCTTTCGCCGCCGCGGCCTTGTTCACCCCGGGGCCGAACAACATCATGCTGATGGCATCCGGCCTGAACTACGGATTTCGCCGGACGCTGCCGCACGTCGCCGGCGTCACCATCGGCTTCTCGTTTCTGGTCGCCGTGATCGGGCTCGGCCTCGGCGCTGTGTTCGCGGCCTATCCGGTGCTGCATACCATCCTGAAATATGCCGGTGCTGCGTATCTGATTTACCTCGCGGTCATGATTGCGCTGTCGGGGCCGGCGGATACCGGCGGAGCCGGGGAGGGGAAGCCGATGACCTTCCTTGGAGCTGCGATGTTCCAGTGGGTCAACGTCAAGGGCTGGGTGATCGCGGTGGGCGCGATTACCGCCTACGCCGCCATTGCGGCTTACCCGCTGAACATCGCGACGCTCTCGATCCTGCTGTTCCTGATCGGGCTGGGCTCGTCGCTGACCTGGGTGCTGCTCGGCACCTCGCTGCAAGCGCTGGTGAAGTCACCCCGGGCGGTCCGTATTTTCAACGTCGTTATGGCCTTGCTTCTGCTGGCCTCGCTCTACCCCGTTCTGAAGGAGCCTTGATTTAGTTGCACTGCAGAAATGGGGCTCGCGGGCTTGTCTCGCAGCACCAGCCGCCCTACACAACGGCGGCAATTCATCCGGGCCTTACCGGCCCGACCCATCCGAAAATCGCGTGATTTGGCCAATCGAAGGAAAACGAAAATGCGTGTTTATTACGATCGCGACGCCGACCTGAACCTGATCAAGGGCAAGAAGGTGGTCATCGTCGGCTACGGCAGCCAGGGCCATGCCCACGCGCTGAACCTGAAGGACTCCGGCGTCAAGGAAGTGGCCATTGCGCTGCGCAAGGGTTCCGCCACCGCCAAGAAGGCCGAAGCCGCCGGCTTCAAGGTGATGGAAGTCGCCGAGGCCGCGAAGTGGGCCGACGTCATGATGATGCTGACGCCCGACGAACTGCAGGGCGACATCTATCGCGATCACCTGCACGACAACATGAAGCAGGGCGCGGCGCTGCTGTTCGCGCACGGCCTCAACGTGCATTTCAACCTGATCGATCCGCGCGCCGACCTCGACGTTCTGATGGTCGCGCCGAAGGGTCCGGGCCACACCGTGCGCTCCGAGTATCAGCGCGGCGGCGGCGTGCCGTGCCTGATCGCGATCAGCAAGGACTCGTCGGGCAATGCCCACGATCTCGGATTGTCCTACGCCTCCGCCATCGGTGGCGGCCGCGCCGGCATCATCGAGACCACCTTCAAGGAAGAGTGTGAGACCGATCTGTTCGGCGAACAGGCCGTTCTTTGCGGCGGTACGGTTGAACTGATCCGCGCCGGCTACGAGACGCTGGTCGAAGCCGGCTACGCGCCTGAAATGGCGTACTTCGAGTGTCTGCACGAACTGAAGCTGATCGTCGACCTGATCTATGAAGGCGGTATCGCCAACATGAACTACTCGATCTCCAACACCGCAGAGTACGGCGAATACGTCACCGGTCCTCGCATCATCACCGCCGAGACCAAGGCCGAGATGAAGCGCGTGCTGGCCGACATTCAGTCCGGCAAGTTCACCCGCGACTGGATGCTGGAGAACAAGGTCAACCAGGCATCGTTCAAGGCGACCCGCGCCCGTGCCAACGAGCATGACATCGAGGCGGTCGGCGCCAAGCTCCGCGACATGATGCCGTGGATCAAGAAGGGCGCTCTGGTCGACAAGACCAAGAACTGATCGTCCGGTTCCCCGCAAACGGGGACGGGCAGCAAGCATTCGTTAACGGGGCCGCCTTCGCGGCCCCGTTTTCGTTGCGGGGCGCCCGGGCCGGATCGCAGCTCCAGTACCGGTCCCGGGGCTGAACAGGCGCTGAACAGCCCCGGTAAACCCCTGCGGCTAAAGATCAAGTTGCAGGCGTATGACGGTTACACTACGATTTTGTGACACGTCGCGGTTACCGGCCGCACGGTTTGCCTCCTGGCCGCCGCCAGCAAAGGCGTCAGCACAGTGCCGGGTGTAGTTCGCGTCAAAGGCAATGTTGCCCCCGCCGACCTCAGTGCCGCCTACGCTGCCTCCCGCAAGCGCGGTTACGGGCGCCCTTGCGCCTGTCGGGTACTGGCGGCTTCTCGCGGTGGCGATGCCGCATCTCGCGGCCCTCGGCGTTCTGCTGCAAACCGAAACGGATTTTGGCTCGCGTCTGGTCTTCCTGTTGTGCTGGGGCGCGCTGAATTTTTCGTGGATTGCGCTGCTGCGGCGACCTGCGCTGTCTGGCGCGCTGTCGCTGACGATGATCGTTGTGCTCGTACTGCTGTCGCGCCTCAAGCACGACATCGTGCAAATGACCGTGAACTTCGTCGATCTCATGATGATCGACCGCGACAGCGTCGCGTTCCTGTTCACAATCTTCCCGAGCCTGCGCTGGTCCGCGGTGATTTCAGCGCTGCTGATCGTCCCGCTGATGGTGGCGCTGTGGCGGCTCGATCCGTTTCGTATTCGGCGGCTACCGGCGACGGTCACAGCGCTCGCCTGCATCGCGGGACTTGCGGGCTGTTCGCTGGCGTGGCCGCAAGAGGACTGGCGCGGATACTACGCAGACAATTATATCTCGAAGTTCGCGCGCTCCGGCGTGATCGCGGTGTCCGATTTCGCGAATGGCGGGTTCATGGAATCCGACGCGGTGGCGCTCGAGCGTCTGAAGCTTCCCCTGGAAGAAGCGTGCCATCCGGCAGGGCGGCGCCCGCATATCATCATGATCCACGACGAGTCGAGCTACGACATCCGCTCGGCGCCGCAGATCAAGGTGCCTGCCGGTTATGGAAAGCATTTCGTTTCTGGCGACGGCAAGGTGCGAAAGTTTCTCGCCGAAAGCAATGGCGGCTCGAGCTGGCTGACGGAATACAATGTGCTGACCGGCCTTTCGTCGCGCTCATTCGGAAGGTTTTCGTATTTCGTGACCCGCATCGCATCGGGCCGGGTCGAGCGTGGGCTGCCGCTGGCGTTGCGCCGCTGTGGCTACAGCACCGTATCGCTCTATCCTGCCTATGGCGCGTTCATGAGCGCGCGCAGTTTCCAGACCACCACCGGCATCCAGAAATTCTACGACGCACGCGATCTCGGCGCGAAAGGTATCGAGACCGACGCCTTCTTCTATGACAACGCAGTCCGGCTGCTGTCGCAGGAAAAGCAGGGCACGCCGGTCTTCATGTATGTCTATCTCGGCGCCAATCACTTCCCGTGGGTATCCACCTTCCGGCCGGAGCAGACGCCGGCATGGCGCACTCTTGGCAACGAGCCGAAGATCGATGAATACCTGCGCCGCCAGACCATGAGCGCGCAGGATTACAACGCGTTCGTTGCGAAGCTGAAGAAGCAGTTTCCCACTGAACCATTTTTGATCGTGCGTTATGGCGATCACCAGCCGGAATTCTCATCGCTCATCATCGAACCGAATATGACCGAGGATGACATTGCGAAACGGCTGATGGTCTATGACCCGCGTTATTTCGCGACCTATTACGCCATCGATTCCGTCAACTTCAAACCCGTCGGCAGTCCGACTGCGATGGAAACCATCGACGCGGCCTATCTGCCGCTGGTTGTTCAGGACGCTGCCGGTATCCCGCTCGATCCGTCCTTCGAGGAGCAGAAAAAGATCATGCTCCGCTGCAAGGGGCGGTTCTATTCCTGCAAGGACGGTGCGGAGGCGCGGCGCTTCAATCGCCTGCTGATCGACGCCGGGTTCATCAAGAACCTTTAGCCCTAACGGACCTGCATCATGTCAAACGTCACGACAACGATCCGGACCGGCAGAGTCCAGCTTCTGATGAAGCGGCCTGGCAGCAAGGGATGGCTCTGGAGCCTGCGCGTAGCGCTGATCGTCGCGATGCATCTGGCTGCCGTCTATCTTCTGGCATCGGTCGAATACGGCCCGTTCGCGATGACGCTGGCGCTGCTGACATGGGCGCTGCTGAATTTCATGTCGCTGATCGTGCTGCGCCGACCGGGTATTTCCGCAGCGCTGTCACTGGCGCTGGTTGCGATCTTGATTACGCTGTCGCAGTTCAAATACGGGATCACACAGCTCACGCTGACGTTCCTGGACTTTCTCATTATCGATCGCGACACATTTTCGTTTCTGCATTCGATCTTCCCGCAACTGAAGTCGCAGTCCTTCCTGCTCGCGGCCATCGCCGTGCCGGTGATCTGGCTGATCTGGCGCGCCGATCCGTTCCGTATTCGCCGCGCGGTGTCCGCGGCTGGCGCTGCTGCCTGCGTCACGCTGATCACGGGGCTGTCGGTGATCTATCCCGAGCAGCCGTGGGAGCCGTTCCAGGGCGTCAATCACATCTCAAATCTGGCGCGATCCGGCGTCGTGTCGGTGTCGCACCTGACATCGACGGGCTGGATTGAGGCCGATCCGCCGAACATGATCGGGTCCGCGCGCGCTTCGCCACTCGAGACGGAATGCGCGCCGGGCGCGAAGCGACCGAACATTGTCATGGTGCTGGACGAGTCGAGCTTCGACATCAGCGCCGTGCCGGGCATCAAGGTGCCGAAGAATTACCGCGATTTCTTCAAGTCGGCGGACGGACGGCAGCGCTCGTTCGTCGCGGAATCCGCCGGTGGGCCGACCTGGTACACCGAGTTCAACGTTCTGACCGGCCTGTCGGCGCGGTCATTCGGCAAGCTCAAGTTCTATGTCACGCGTATCGCTGCGGGCAAAATTTCGCGCGGGTTGCCGCAGGCCTTGCAGCGCTGCGGCTACCGGACGTTCTCGCTGTATCCGACCTACGGTGATTTCCTCAGCGCGCGGAGCTTCCAGACATCCGCCGGGATCGACAAGTTCATCGACATGGCCGACATGGGCGTCAGCGAGGACATGCAGCCCGACAGATTCTATTTCGATCAGGCGCTGCAGCTGATTGCGCGCGAGCGGAAGGCCGATCAGCCGATGTTTGTGCTCGTCTACCTCACGGCCAATCACTTCCCCTGGACGACGAGCTACCGGCCGGATCTGACGCCCGCCGGATGGACCGCGCCGGGCAACACCGCTGAAGTGGACGAGTACATCCGCCGCCAGGCGATGACGGCGGCGGACTATGCAAGCTTCGTCGCGCGGCTGAAGGCCGACTACCCGGATGATCCGTTCCTACTGGTGCGCTTCGGCGATCATCAGCCGGCGATCTCCCAGAAGCTGCTGGAGCCGAACCTGCCACAGACGATGCTGGCAAACCGCATCATGACGCACGACCTGCGCTACTACAAAACCTACTATGCGATCGACGCGCTCAACTACAAACCGGACATGTCGTCGGCGCTGGACACACTCGACGCGGCCTATCTGCCGCTTGCGGTTCAGGAGGCGGCGGGTATTCCGCTCGATTCCACGTTCGCCGAGCAGAAGAAGATCATGCTCCGCTGCAAGGGTCTGTTCTACGCCTGCAAGGAAGGCGCTGAGGCCAAGCGCTTTAACCGCCTGCTGATCGACGCAGGGTTCGTGAAGAACCTCTAGCGCTTCCCGATCTTCCCCCACAGCCATCGCGCTACCGCATCTGGCGAGCTGGTGCTGTCGCCGTTCGCCGCGCGCAGGTTGGCTTCGCGCATGGTGGCGATATCGATCTTCCCGAGCAGCGGCTGCAGTGCGTCGCGCAGCGCCTGGTCTCCGGTGCGCTTCGGCGAAATGAGCACGATGGCGTCATAGGGCGGGATCGCGGATTTTGGATCACCGAGCACGACGAGATCGTATTTCGCGATCAGCCCGTCGCTGGTGTAGCCCGCGATCACGTCGACCTCGCCGGACGCCACCGCCGCATACATGAAGTCCGGTTGCATCTGCCGCTGCTGGCGAAACGACAGGTTGTAACTCTGGCGCAGGGCGGCCCATTCCGGCCGCGAGAAGAATTCATAGTCCCCCGCGATCGACAGCGATGCCGCACGGGGCACGAGATCGGCGATGGTGCGGATGCCGAGTTCCTCGGCGCGCTTGCGCGGCATCACCAATGCATAGGCGTTATCGAAGCCAAGTTCGCCGAGCAGGGAGATGCCATGCTTGTCCTTGAGCGTTGTCGTCAGCTCGCTCAGCAGT
Source organism: Afipia massiliensis (assembly GCF_014203115.1). Taxonomy (GTDB): domain Bacteria; phylum Pseudomonadota; class Alphaproteobacteria; order Rhizobiales; family Xanthobacteraceae; genus Afipia; species Afipia massiliensis. The sequence continues at coordinate 226,375 of NZ_JACHIJ010000008.1, forward strand.
TCCTTGCGCGGTTTAATCTCGGTGCGCTTGAGCTGATTGGCCCAGAGCGTCCCGGAATAGTCGACATAGACGTCGATGTCGCCGGATGCGAGCGCTTCGAAGATTACGTTGGAGCCGAGGCCCTCACGCGGGGTGGCCGCCAGCCCCGCCGCCTGCAGCCGCTGTGCGATCAGTGACGAGAGGATGTACTGCTCTGTGAAGGTCTTGGCGCCGACGATGATGCTTGTCTTTGCGCGGGCCATTGACGGCATCAGGGTCGCGGCGATCAGCGCGCCGAGGCCGAGGCAACCTAGAACAATCCGCGGGCGACTGTGCATCCGCACGCCACCTTCGATCAGCGCCAGCAACTGATCGACCGCCAGCGCCAGCGCCGCAGCTGCAACGCAACCGAACAGCACAAACACCCAGTTCTGGGTTTGCAATCCAGCAAAGATGTAATTGCCCAGACTCGTCTGGCCGATCGGCGTTGAAAGTGTTGCGGTGCCGATGACCCAGACCGCCGCGGTCCGGATGCCCGCCATGATCACCGGTAGCGCCAGCGGCAGCTCGACCATCGTTAGCGTTTGCCGCTGCGTCATGCCGACGCCTTCCGCTGCCTCAAGGATCGCCGGATCGATGCCCTGCAATCCGGTGATGGTGTTCCGCAACACCGGCAGCATGCTGTAGAGCGCGAGCGCCAGTACTGACGGCAGAAATCCGAATGCTGAAAACCCGTGCCCAAACCATTGCAGCGAGAGGCCTGCCAGCGCCAGCAGCAGCGGATAGAACAGTGCCAGCAATGCAAGGCCGGGCACGGTCTGCACAATGCTGGCGATCCCTAGCACGATGTCGCGCAGCACCGGTTGTCGACGCACGATCAGGGCCAGCGGAAAACTGATGAGGAGGCCGAGCGCCAGAGCAGCGAGGCTGACGCGAACATGACTGCCGAGATAGTCCGGCAGCCGTGTCAGCGCATCGCTCCAGCGCGGATCGGACAAGAGATTCATGCCGGGTCCTTCGGCAGCAATTCCTGCAGCCGCTCCGCCTGACGCCGCGGCGTGTTGAGCAGTTCGTCGACATAGGCATCCGTGCTTTTCGACAACTCCTGTGCGGTGCCTTGCGCGACCAGGCGACCGGCGCGCATCACCGCAACGCGATCCGCCAGCAGCAGCGCTTCGGTCATGTCGTGGGTGATCATCACTGTGGTCAGGCCGAGGCTGCGATGGAGCGCGCGATAGTTCTCGCCGAGGGCATCGCGGGTGAGCGGATCGAGCGCGCCGAACGGTTCGTCCATCAGCACGATCGATGGCTTCGCCGCCAGGGCGCGGGCCACGCCGACGCGCTGGCGCTGCCCGCCGGATAATTCGTGCGGAAACCGGTTGCGGTGTGAGCGTTCGAGGCGAACCAAGTCTATCAGTTCATCGACGCGCGCCGAAATTTCCTGTGCGGGTGTGCCCTGTAGCCGCGGCGTAATGCCGATATTGCCGGCGACGGTCATGTGCGGAAACAGCCCGCCGCTTTGGAAGACGTATCCAATGCTCCGGCGCAGCGCGATCGGATCGACGCTGCGCACGTCGCTGCCTTGCACATGGACCGTGCCGCTATCGGGAGCGATCAACCGGTTGGCCAGCCGTAGCAGTGTTGTCTTGCCGGACCCGGAGCCGCCGACCACGGCCAGAAATTCTCCAGCGGCCACATTGAGCGAAACGTCGTCAACCGCCTTTATGCGGCCCTGCTCGAAGCTCTTGCCGACATTCTCGTAGGCGATGGCGGGCGCGGCGCTGGTCATGCGGTCATGATGGACCATCGATATCAACCTGTCGACGGCCCGGCACTGGCGGACGGGTAGGCTGCCGTGTAGCGTCGTCGCGACCAAACGGAGCATGTCTCGTCATGGCCAAGAACGGCAAGTCCGCGCAACCGAGCGCCAGGCAATTGAAGTCCTATGTGGACCCGTTCCGGGTCGACGGCTCGCAGGAGTTTCATCTCACGGCGCACAAGCCCGGCGAGAAGGGCGGACTCGATAAGGAGGCGGCGCGCGAACTCGTCGATGCCAATCGCGGGAGACTGCGCGAGTTGCAGGAAAAGCTCTATGCGCAGGATCTCTGGTCGGTGCTGCTGATCTTTCAAGGCATGGACGCCGCCGGCAAGGACAGCGCCATCGAAAACGTGATGTCGGGCATCAATCCGCAGGGCTGTCAGGTCTATTCGTTCAAGCAGCCGTCCACGAAAGAACTCGATCACGATTTCATGTGGCGCACATCGAAGTGCACCCCCGAACGCGGCCGTATCGGCATCTTCAACCGCTCTTATTATGAAGAATTGCTGGTGGTCCGCGTCCATCCGGAAATTCTGGCGAAGCAGCGGATTCCGCCGGAGCTGGTGACCAAGAACATCTGGCGCGAACGCTTCGAGGATATTGCGGCGTACGAGAAATACCTCGCGCGCAACGGCACGCTGGTCCTGAAGTTCTTTCTCAACATCTCGAAGGAGGAGCAGCGCCAGCGGTTTCTCGATCGCCTCGAAGAGCCGGCAAAGAACTGGAAGTTCTCGCTGGGCGATGTGGCCGAGCGCAAGCTGTGGGACAAGTATCAGGCGGCCTATCAGGATCTGATCCACCACACATCCGCGAAGCGCGCGCCGTGGATTGTCGTGCCCGCCGACCACAAATGGTTTGCCCGCGTCGTGATCAGTTCGGCGATTGTCAGTGCGATGGAAAAGCTGGACCTGAAGTTTCCCGAAGTGGACAAGAGCGACGCCGGGGAACTGAAAAAGGTGAAGGTCGCTCTCGAACGCGAGGGACGGGCCCCGGTTCGCGTGTCGAAAGCAAAGACCGCGGGAACCTGAAAGAAATACGCCCCATGCTTGCCCGCCCCCGCAATTCACAGCGTGAATATCGCAGGTTGCAGATGGGCCCCGCTGGAAATATTATGCGGACGGGTGAGGAGTCCGTTGGTGGCTGATCTGCGCACGTTTGTTTTGTTGGTTCTCTTGACCGGCCTCGGCGTTGCGTCGAGTCCGATGCCGGCGCATGCCGAGTGGTGGAAGCTTTACGCGCCGAAAGACTTCGAGGAGTGTTCACAAAGTGCGGCACAACCGGGTCTGTCGAAGGACGCCCAGGCGAAGATCATCTCGGAATGCGATTCAAAGTTTGCGGGTCGCCGCAAGGCTGGCGGCGGCTACACCTATTTTGATTTCATGCAGAACCGCCACTTCGACATCGCCGGTCCGAATCCGACGCCGCAAGAACTCAAGCGGATGGATCAGGAATATCTGGCCTATCTCGAAACGAACCGGGAAACTCCCATCGAAGTTGCAGACGCGGGGCAGGCGATCGCGGCGATCAACAATCAGATGAAGCCGATCGGCTATCAGAAACAAGCGCAACCGAAGGTTGCCGTGAAGCAACCCGTTGCGGCCAATCGCGCGCGGGTTCGCAAGGAAGCAGCGTGCAAGGGTGACGCCTTGTCCTGCGGCTGGGCAAAGATCACCACGACCGTGAAGGGCTTGCGGCATGCCTTGGTTGGCGCGGATTCCCGGCGTGAGGCCTACGCGCAACGAAGGCTCTAAGCCGCGCGACGTCGCTCCTCCGAGGCCGGCGATTTTACCCGTATAGATAGGGCAGCCATCCTGACCGTTTTTTGGCGTTGCGGGACCTTGCCTTTCTCGTCTAGAACGGCCGTACCAGACGCTTCGGCAACCAACCTTCAACGGTTTTGGGCCGACTATGCGTTTTTCGGGGACTGAATTGATGATTCGCGGCGGTATTCAGGGACAGCAGGACACGGGGGCATTTGCCGCCGGCCTCGACGCGCGCCCTGCTGCTGCGATTTCGTCCCTTCTTGGCGGGCTTCTGCTTCTTATCTGCCCCTGAGGGCCGTCTGGGCGTTTGCGCCTGGGCACTCAGGGGTTCGAAGACAAGCACCGAAACCCGAGCGTCCTGAAGTGGCGCATCTGACCAAAGGATTTTTCCTATGACCACCGCGAACAAGTCCGACAAGGACCGCGTCGTTATTTTCGACACTACCTTGCGTGACGGCGAACAGTGCCCCGGCGCGACCATGAGCTTCGAGGAAAAGCTCGAAGTCGCCGAGATGCTGGACGACATGGGCGTCGATGTCATCGAAGCCGGTTTCCCGATCACTTCGGAAGGCGACTTCCAGGCTGTGAGCGAGATCGCCCGCCGCTCGAAGAATGCGGTGATTGCTGGTCTGTCCCGGGCGCACCCCAAGGACATCGACCGCTGCGCCGAAGCAGTGAAGTTCGCCAAGCGCGGCCGCGTTCATACAGTTATCGCGACGTCGCCGCTGCACATGCGGGTGAAACTCAACATGACGCCGGAGCAGGTGATCGAAACCTCGATCGCCAACGTGACCCGTGCGCGCAACCAGATCGACGACGTCGAATGGTCGGCCGAGGACGGCACCCGCAGCGAGATGGATTTCCTGTGCCGCATCGTCGAAGCGGTCATCAAGGCCGGTGCGACCACGGTCAACATTCCGGATACGGTCGGTTATACCGTGCCGGAGGAATACACCCACTTCATGCGCACGCTGATCGAACGTGTGCCGAATTCCGACAAGGCAGTGTTCTCGGTCCATTGCCATAACGATCTCGGCATGGCGGTGGCGAATTCGTTGGCGGGTCTGGCTGGCGGCGCTCGGCAGATCGAATGCACCATCAACGGCATCGGCGAGCGCGCGGGTAATGCCGCGCTCGAGGAAGTCGTGATGGCGATCAACGTGCGCAACGATAAGTTTCCATACTGGAACAAGATCGACACCACGATGCTGACGCGCGCGTCGAAGCTGGTCTCGGCGGCAACCTCGTTCCCGGTCCAGTACAACAAGGCGATCGTCGGCCGAAATGCTTTCGCGCACGAAAGCGGCATTCATCAGGACGGTGTTCTCAAGGACGCGCAGACCTATGAAATCATGCGACCGGAATCGGTCGGCCTGAAGCAGTCGTCGCTGGTGCTCGGCAAGCATTCGGGCCGTCATGCCTTCGTCCACAAGCTGGAGGAGATGGGCTACAAGCTCGCCGCCAACCAGTTGGAAGATGCGTTCGTGCGGATGAAGGCGCTCGCCGACCGCAAGAAGGACATCTATGACGAGGATATTGAGGCACTGGTCGATCAGGAGATCGCGGCTTCGCACGATCGCATCAAGCTGGCCTCGCTGACGGTGATCGCCGGCACGCATGGCCCGCAGCGCGCGACCATGAAGCTCGATATCGACGGACAGATCAAGATCGAGGAAGCCGAGGGCAATGGTCCCGTGGATGCGGTGTTCAACTGTATCAAGGCGCTGGTGCCGCACGAGGCCAAGCTGGAGCTCTATCAGGTGCATGCGGTGACCGAGGGAACCGATGCCCAGGCGGAGGTTTCGGTGCGGCTCGCGCATGAGGGCCGCTCCATGACCTCGAAAGCTGCCGACCCCGATACGCTGGTCGCTTCGGCGAAGGCTTACCTCGGCGCGCTGAACAAGATTGTCATGAAGCGTCAGCGCGACACGGCCGTCGCGGCTGCGGGCCACTGATCGCGCGATTCCTCTGCAGCTACTCGGAAGGCGGTGCATCGTAACGATGTGCCGCCTTTTGCGTTGCAGCACGGCATCGACCCCTTCTAAGGGGCAATACTCTTGACCAGTTGTATCTGAGATGATCGGCTCGTCAGGGGTTCAGAGCCGCGGTGAAACCGGCGGATCTCAATCGTCATTCGGAGGAAACATGAAAAAACTCATTCTGGCTGCGGCCTCAATCGCCGCTCTCACGCTCGTTGGACCCGCCACAGCGCAATCGCCGATTGTCATCAAGTTCAGCCATGTCGTCGCGCCGAATACGCCAAAGGGGCAGGGCGCCGAGAAATTCAAGCAACTGGCCGAGAAGTACACCAATGGCAAGGTGAAGGTTGAGGTCTATCCGAACTCGCAGCTCTACAAGGACAAGGAAGAGGTCGAAGCGCTTCAACTCGGTGCGGTGCAGATGTTGGCGCCGTCGCTCGCCAAGTTCGGTCCGCTCGGCGTGAAGGAATTCGAAGTTTTCGATCTGCCTTACATCCTTCCGGACAAGGCCGCCCTCGGCCGTATCACCAAGGGTCCGGTGGGGCAGGGACTTCTGGCCAAACTTGAGCCGAAGGGCATCAAGGGTCTGGCTTACTGGGACAACGGTTTCAAGATCATGACGGCCAACAAGCCGATGCATAAGGTCGCCGATTTCCAGGGCATGAAGATGCGCATCCAGTCCTCGAAGGTTCTGGAAGCGGAAATGCGCGCGCTCGGCGCCATCCCGCAGGTGCTGGCATTCTCCGAAGTCTATCAGGCGATGCAGACCGGCGTCGTTGACGGCAACGAGAACACGCCGTCGAACGTGTACACGCAGAAGATGCACGAGGTGCAGAAGCACGCCACCATCTCGAACCACGGTTACATCGGCTACGCCGTGATCGTGAACAAGAAGTTCTGGGACGGCCTTCCTGCCGACGTGAAGCCGCAGGTCGAGAAGGCAATGGCGGAGGCGACGGAATTCTCCAACGATATCTCGCAGAAGGAAAATGACGACGCGCTCGCGGCCATGAAGAAGGCCGGCACCACGACCTTCTATGAACTGACCCCTGCGGAACGCGCCGAATGGATGAAGGCTCTTGAGCCGGTCACCCAGGACATGGCCTCGCGCGTCGGCAAAGATCTGATCGCGGCTTTCAAGAAGGAAGCCAACGCAAAGACGAACTAATACGACCTTCGTGACAGACAAGTGGTCCGGGATTCGACCCGGGCCACTTTCGTCTGATAGAGTGCGACGGGGCGTCAGCAAGATCGAAACGCGCAAAGACGCGGCCGCTGCGGGTGGGGACGAACTTGAAATCATTCATGCGTATCCTCGATCGCCTCGAGGAACTTTTGATCGCGACGCTGATTGCTGCCGCGACGATCGTGATTTTTGTGGCAGTCGCGCATCGCTACACCACGGATTTCGTGGTCAATCATCGCACTTGGCCCGGCGCGATGCAGGCCTACCTCTTCCTCAGCAAAATCCATCTCTCATGGGCGCAGGAGCTTTGCATCTACATGTTCGTGTGGATGGCGAAGTTCGGCGCGGCCTATGGCGTGCGCACCGGAATTCACGTCGGCGTCGATGTCCTGGTGCTGGCGCTGAGTCCGAAATGGCGAAAGTGGACGATCCTGTTCGGTCTGCTCTGTGGTGCGCTGTTCACCGGCATCATCGGGACCATGGGCGCCAGCTTCGTCATCGGTCTTTCCCAAACCGATCAGACGTCGCCTGATCTCGAACTGCCGAGCTGGATCGTCTATCTCTGCATTCCGCTCGGGTCGTACTTGATGTGTTTCCGCTTCCTGCAAGTCGCGTTTTCCTACTGGCAAGGCGGTGATCTGCCGCATCACGATCACACGCACGTCGAAGGGATCGAGGTCGATACCGCGGTTGGTCCGACGCCGGAGGGCGTCCGATGACAACTGTATTCATTTTCGCGCTTCTCATCGCCCTCATGCTGACCGGCATGCCGATCTCGATCGCGCTCGGCCTGACGGTTCTGACATTCCTCTTCTTCCTGACCAGCGTGCCGATCGAAGCGGTGGCGTTGAAGCTGTTCACCGGCATCGAGAATTTCGAGATCATGGCGATCCCGTTCTTCATTCTCGCCGGCAATTTCCTCACCCACGGCGGCGTGGCCAAACGCATGATCAATTTCGCGACCTCGATGGTCGGGCATTGGTATGGCGGCCTCGGCCTCGCTGGTGTGATGGCGTGCGCGCTGTTCGCGGCGATTTCAGGCTCATCCCCCGCCACCGTGATCGCCATCGGTTCGATCCTGATGCCGGCGATGGTCGCGCAGGGCTTTCCAAAACGTTTCGGTGCAGGCGTCATCACGACATCGGGCGCGCTTGGCATTCTGATTCCGCCATCCATCGTGATGGTGATTTACGCGGTGGCGACCGGCGGCAGCGTTGCTTTCGGCCCCGATGGTGAGCGTGTCACATCGGCTTCCGTCGGACAGTTGTTCATGGCGGGCGTTATTCCGGGGCTGATGCTGGCCTCGCTGCTCGGTCTGACCACGGTCTACCGTGCCTGGAAGTTCGATTATCCGCGGTTGCCGCGTGCGACCTGGCCGGAGCGGATCAAGGCGTTTCGCGAGTGCATCTGGGGTTTGCTGCTGATCGTGATCGTGCTCGGCGGCATTTATGCGGGCCTGTTCACGCCGACGGAAGCAGCCGCCATGAGTGCGGTCTATGCGTTCGTCATCGCGGTGTTCGTCTACAAGGATCTGACGATCAAGGACGTGCCGCGCGTGCTGCTCGGCTCGGCCAGCATGAGCGCGATGATCCTCTACATCATCACCAACGCGGTGCTGTTCTCGTTCCTGATGACCAGCGAACAGATCCCGCAGCAGCTCACGGCGTGGATGCTGGATAAGGGCGTCAACTGGATCACCTTCCTGATCTTCGTCAACATCCTGCTGCTGGTCGCGGGCAACGTGATGGAAGCAAGCTCTATCGTGCTGATCACCGCGCCGATCCTGTTTCCGATCGCGGTGAAGCTCGGCATCCATCCGGTGCATCTCGGCATCCTGATGGTGGTCAACATGGAGGTCGGCATGTGCCACCCGCCGGTGGGCCTCAACCTCTATGTCGCGTCCGGCATCGCCAAGATGGGCATAACGGAACTCACTATCGCGGTGTGGCCGTGGCTGTTGACGATGCTCGGCTTCCTGGTGGTCGTGACGTTCGTGCCGGAAATCTCGCTCTGGCTGCCGCGCACTCTGGGAATGTTGCGTTAGCGCTGCCGACTGCATTAATGGGCGTTCACCTAGCTGTCCAAAGCTTAAGTTGAAAGCGGGCCTGTTGCTGCCATCTTCGGGAGAGTTCATCCGGAGGTGCCCCATGAAGAAAATTATCCTCGCGAGCGTTGCGGCAGTCGCCATCATCGGCTCGACCGCCGTCTATGCGGAGCACCACCACCATCATCGCATGAGCACGGAAGACCGCGCTGCATTCGTCGATGCGAAGATCGCGGCCGTGAAGGCCGGCCTGAAGCTCACGCCGGAGCAGGAAAAGATGTGGCCGCCGGTCGAGGCGGCGGTGCGCGATTTTGCCAAGCAGCGGATTGCGATGGCCAATGCGCGCGCCAGTGAACGCGATGCGCGGCGTGCCGCACGGGATCAGAAGGGCTCTCAGGACGGCAAGCCGGCCGCTGCTGATCAGACCCGCGACCCGATGGTGCGGCTGCGCGACCGGGCCGACAGGATGGCCGAGACCGCCGCCGGCCTGAAGAAGATCGCCGACGCCGCCGACCCGCTCTACAAGAGCCTCGACGACGGCCAGAAGCGGCGGCTGACGATGCTGACCCGTATGGGCGGGCATCACGGCTGGCGCGGACGCGGCTTCGAGCGCGGTCTGGACGGCGACCGATTCGACCGGGATCGCAGCCCTGGCCGGGATCGCGGTGCCGGGAGCTCAGAACGCCTCTGAGGTAACCCGCCCAGACCATGAGGAATGACAAAAACCGCCGGAAAACCGGCGGTTTTTTGCTGTCCGGAACTGCTCGAATCCGATGTTGTCCAGCGCAGGGAAAACCCGTGAACCTTGCTGGACATGGCCGTTTCGCTTTGCTAAACGACGCCGTCCTCAACGGACATCCGGTTGGATCCGGGCGCATAGCTCAGTTGGTAGAGCAGCTGACTCTTAATCAGCGGGTCCCAGGTTCGAGCCCTGGTGCGCCCACCAAACAAATCAAGCACTTAGCTGATTTGACCGCTGCAGAAACCACTGCGGTTTACAGCACGGTTTACAGTTTTGTTCTCGCTTCGAGCTTGAGCACGGCTGCCTCAGCAAGCTTCACATCGCGACCTAGGTAGTGGGCATCGAGAATCGCTTCGACGTCACGCAAGGCGTGGCCGGTGAAGGTTGCGATCTGCGGCACCGTCGCCTCGGCCAAGGCCAGCCGAACCACCGCAGAGCCTCTCAGATCATGAAACGTCAGGCCGGCCACACCTGCCTTGTCGCAGGCCCGTCCCCACGACGTCCGAAAGCCGTCTGACGTCCAAGGCCGGCCATAGGTGTTGGTCAGAACGAGTGGGCTACGCCGCTCTGTGAGGTCAAGCAGCACCTTGAGCGGCTGGCCGACCGGCAAGGTCATGCGTCGGCCGGTTTTGGACTGCCGAAGCCGAATGTGGCTGCCGTCATACGCAGACCACGGCAGCCGCAGCAGGTCGCCCTGACGTTGGCCGGTCCACAGCGCCAGCACGAGCGCGAGTTCGATCTCGGCTGGCGCCACAGCGAGCAGGGCGGCGATTTCGGTCTCACCCCAGAGCTTCTCGGTTCGGTCGGCGACGTAGAGCCGACCACCGCGCTCGCAAGGGTTGGTCTCGATGATGCCTCGGTCCTTAGCGAACGACATGATCCGCGCCAACGTCGTCCACGCATAATCGGCCTTGCGCGGCGTAGCGGCGAACGAGTCACGCCAGGTTTTGAACTCGCCGCGGATGCGCTTGTCCGAAAGCGCAGCCAACGGCAAGTCACCGAACTCGTCCTCTATGAGTTTGATATAGGCGCGGTAAGCTCGTTGGCTCGATAGGGCGAGTTGAGTGAACTCAGCGGACACTTTGAACCGGGCGATGATCGTCATCAGCATGCCGGCGCGCGGCTGCCGCAGTTGTGAACGCGCATCGTTATAGGCCTGAATGAATTCGGGTGTACCTGGTTTGGCTTTGATGGCTGGACCACCGCGCCAAGCATAGAAGTGGACTTTGATCTCGCCGCTCGCGAGCCGCTTCTTGACCTTATGAATTCCCTTCAGAACGACGCGCACGCTTCTCCCTCCACATATCTAGCGCCGATGTTTCTGCTTGTTCGATGCCACTTAATGAGTCTAACGCGCGATCAATTGCTTTCAAGTCCCAGCGCGAAGTGCCAACAACAGGACGGGGCATGGTCCCTTGTCGTACCCAGGCTGAAAATGTACTTACGGAGACGCTGCAATACTCAGCTGCACGAGCGCGGGTCACCAATCGATGAGTTTCGAACATTTTCTCACAAGCTTGCGATCATTCAGACGCCAACTTGAATTAGTTGTTCGAGCTTTTGCGGGAGTTTTATTGCATTTTTTTCCATTCTGGTTCGCTCGCTCCCACGTTAGTTTTAGGTCCGAGTCTAAGAAATTCTTCATCAACGAGAATTGAAACAAAAATGGCAAGGTCAAAGGGCGATGGTTCGAAAACTCTCCTGCGTCGCTACTTCGCGACGAAAGTCGACTCCCCTAATTGGGGTGGTATCGAAAAGTTGGTCGGGAGGTTGCCTGACGAAACAAAATCCAAGATTAAAACTGCCAACGCCATATTCGCGAATGTCAGGATGTTTCACGCGCGAGGAAACGTTGTCAGAACAAAAGAGGTGGCAAAGCTCCTTCTGTCTTGGCTGAAGATTAGCAGAAAGCTGGAGATACTTCTGAATATCAGGGAAGGAGCTTTTTCTAAGGAGCAGATAATTGAACTCTTACAAGATACGAAAGAACTGGAAATAATTTCACCGCTACAGCGTTTCGGCTATTTACTGCATCTGACCTGCACCCCTGATTGCCCTCGTTTATAAGTAGACTCTGTTCTGGTTTTCGTCCCTGTTTGAACGGTTGGCAAACTCGCTTGGTGTGAGCC
>NZ_JACHIJ010000009.1 GCF_014203115.1 Afipia massiliensis
TCTTCGGTAAACCTGCTCTTACGCATCGTCTGTCTCCTGGCTGGAGAACAGAAATCCTAACTCAAAATCGAGGGCGTTTCAGGGGTGCAGGTCAACGGTACTTGGCTAAACCCTGTAACCAAGTCGGTTTCAGACACCATTTTTTTGGGAACTGTCATCGAAAGCGTTTGGCGATTTCGATAGCTTGCATAATTCGTTACGCTGAACTCTATTAGCATTTGTACTTTTATCCCGTTTAAATGCCATTTTGCGCGCATTTTCTGCACAAGGCAACTTTTATAAAGGATTTGATCCGACCCTTGGTGACCTTGACATTCACGAGAATAGGTTTATATTCCTATTCATCCCGCCCCGTCATGAGGGGCGTTTCGCGATCGTCACGATACGCGGGGCGGGATGCGGTGGCGCGGCAGCGTCAGGCGCGAGCGAGGATGGCCGGGCGCGTTCCTTGTACAAAGGGCGTGTGAGTCATCCGAAGCGGACGCAAGACGGACCACGCTGTGCGCGGGACTGCGAAGCGGTAACGCTTGGCATGAACGCGTAACTCCGCGCCGGCCCAAGTCGTGTGGTCCTGCGAAATCCGGCCTGCTCTTTTCACCTCCAACCGGAGGAGAAAAGTACCGCGGAGACGACGGCGTCAGCCCGAGGGCGTTGCCGGGGAGAGCACGAAGCAAGCCGGAGCACCACCGCGTGCGGAACGCCGGATGACTCCGGCGCGACCGTGGCGACTAACTCGTGTGCTTTCTACCTTTGCACACGAGGCTACGGATGCGCTTGCGCATCCGGCGTTCCGCGCGCCCTCATTGGGGGGCGGATGCGTATAAGAATACCGGGCGCCCCCGCGCCGTCATAACAACAGGGGCGATAACGCACATCTGCATAAAAACGAGGAGATGAAGCACAATGCGCATCACACATGTGATGTCGTCCCCGCGAAAGCGGGGACCCATACTCCCCGGCCGTCGATGCCACCACGATAGCGGGCCAACTCTTTCCTTCATCATCACCACAGGCGGTGGTTATGGGTCCCCGCTTTCGCGGGGACGACCGGAGAGGGATCACGCGCGCGTCTTGCCCCGTCTGGAGCCCGCCGCATAAGATGCACGGCATTTCACCCATTTGTATTCAGCGGATTTTTTGGGAACTTTTGAGCATGACGCGCCGGACCGATCTTGATGCCCTGCGTATCGTGCTGTGTGCGGCGGTGATCCTGCTGCACGCCTTCATGATCTTCTCGGCGGACCCCTACTATCACATCAAGAGCGCGCAGCCCTCGCCGTTCGCCAGCATCGCAGCCGAATTTCTGCGCGTCACCGCCATGGTGACGTTCTTCGCCATCGCGGGCTATGCGGCGGTGACCTCGCTGCGCCGGCGCAGCCCGCTGCAATTCATGAGGGAGCGCGCGCTGCGGCTGCTGGTTCCGCTCGCCGTCGGGATCTGGACCTCGGGCACGATCATCAAGTACGTCGAAATGATGCATGGCCGCGATCTCGGCCTGCACGGCCTGCGCAAGGCGCGCACGCTGCAGGCGATGCTCGACGTCGAGCCCGACGTGCCGCTCGGCTTTTTCGATTTCTTCCCGCGCAATCTCGGCATCCTGAACCTGCTGACCTGGTCGCACCTCTGGTTTCTGGCCTACCTGTTTTTGATTTCGCTGATGCTCCTGCCGCTGCTGTTGTGGCTGGCCCGGCGCGCGCCGAACAGCGCAAAGCTGAACGCCGTGGTGCTGTATCTGCCCGCGCTGCCGCTCGGCCTGTATGTCACGGCGTCTCACGCCTACTGGCCTTATCTGCCGAACCTGATCGCCGACTGGGCCAACTTCATCTACTTCGCGATGTACATGGCGTTCGGCGCGGCGATCGCGGCGTGGCCGGGCATCGAAGTGCAGATGCGCGCGCAGGCGCCGCGCTTCGCGGTGCTGATGGCGCTGGCGTTCATAGGCGTGGCGTATTTCGGCGTCTCAACTGCGGGGCGTGTGTTCGTCGGAGTGACAGCGTGGTTCGCGGTCTGCACTGCGTTGGGCTTCGCCACGCGGTACAAGCCCTCAGCGACTGCGGCGTTGACCTACCTGACCGAGGCGACGCTGCCGGTCTACATCATCCACCACGCAGCACTGCTGCTGATCGGCCTCGAGGTAATGAATCTGCCGCTGCCGGTATGGGGCAAGGTCGCTGTGGTCTGGCTCGCGACCATCGCCGTGTCGCTTGCTGTGTATCACTGGCTGATCCGGCCGTGGCGGCCGATGCGATGGCTGGCCGGGATGAGCACTGCGCCTGCGGTCTCGGCGCGGGACAGCGCAGCAGCCGAACCCGCGCTGTCGCGATGAACGGAGGTGACGCGTTAGTTCAGGCTTGCGACGACGACCAGGCGCCTCACTTCGCCGTTCTGGTAGGCCTTCAGGAATGCGTTGTAGTCCTTGAACGACACGCAGCCGTTCGAGTCGCCGTTCGGTCCCAGCAGGTAGCTGTGCGTCAACAGGCCGGTGCGGCCGTGGATCGCGCCCTCGCCGCCCACCGGCGTCAGCCGCAGCGCCGCCACGCCGTGAAACAGCGCCTCGCGCGGCTTCAGCGTGTAGATATGCGGCGGCGTCGCGCCGTGCATGCGGACGTGGACGTAACGCGGATCGTCCATCTTGCTGCCGAGGCCGGAATGCGCTTCCAGCTTGGTGCCGTTCGGCATGTAGACGGTGCGCGCGGTGATGTCGTAGATCGCGGTCAGCTTGTCGTCTTCGCTCGATCCGCCGGGCGTGGCCGATGTGCCGTCGCTCATCACGCCGCCATCGGAGCCGGCATAGGCGAGCACAGGCCCCGGCGCGGGCGTCTTGCCGAACAGCTTGTCAAACAGGCTCGGGGTCTTGCTTGCCATCGCGGCGAGCGCGGCGTTCTTGGCCCGCTCCACCATCTCGGAGTGACCGGGCTTGACGCGGCTCTGCGGGAATTTGAAGTCGGTCGGTCGCGCCGATGGAAGCGGCACGCTGGCTACGCGCGCAGGCGGCGGCGCAAGTGCTACGTCAGGCGCGCTGGCGATTTCGGCCCGCGATGGCGCGGGCTTCTGATTATCGGGAGCCGCAACAACGGTCGGCTTGAACATGACCGGCGGAGCGCCAAGCGAATGGGTCACGTCGAGCAATGCGGCGTAGTTCTTCTGCTCGACGGTGAGTGCTGGCGGCTCGGCGTCGGCAACGGTCAGCGCGGTGAAGCGATCGGCGAACGCCTGCTGGTCGAGGCCGGGAGCCGCGGCGGTAAACACGACGCGGCGCTCAGGGACAGGCGCATCAACGTAAGCGCCGAACGGGTTGCTGCCGAACACATTGCTGTAGAGCGTCCAGCCGCACGCCAGCGTCACGAACGCAATCGCTGCGCCGCCGACGATATTCAGAGGGCTGGAAGTCCGCGAGGAACGTCCGTCATGGTTGGCCGTGTAGCCGGTACGCGCAACAGAACTGGTACTCATACGCCTTGCATCCAGAACAATCCCACCTTGTCCTGCCGGCTGCATTCGGCGGTTCATGCGCGAACGGCGCATGCGAAAGCGGGCCAGCGTCAGTTGCCGTGCGGAGCTTGGAGTTCCCCACGCAACATCTCGCAAAGGTGCGGAGCGGCATTAAGGCGGCATTTAGTTAAATGCGGATTAAGTGCGGG
Source organism: Afipia massiliensis (assembly GCF_014203115.1). Lineage (GTDB taxonomy): Bacteria > Pseudomonadota > Alphaproteobacteria > Rhizobiales > Xanthobacteraceae > Afipia > Afipia massiliensis. The sequence goes on from NZ_JACHIJ010000009.1 coordinate 3,642, forward strand.
CAGATGTAAGGCAGGCGGGCAGCCGGGTTCCCCATCAAGCCTATCGGGGCCCGCCAAGCTCAGGCGGCAGGGCGCGGTCCAGCACCTCGCCCTTCGCGCCGTCCAGCAGATCGACCGCGTAGGTCTCGATCGCGACCCCGCTGCGTTTGCGGGTCAGTTCCGCGAGGTTTTCAACGCGCGCATATCGGGCACGATACGCAAAACTTGCGCCCGCCGGGCCGATCAGGAGCGCTTTGCCTTTGAGCAGATTCGCGTCCGGCTCGTTCATGAATGTCCAGCGATAGCGCTGCTGAAACTGGGCAACACACGTTCCTTTCGGCAGATAGAACATCAGCCACGAGATAGTGCCGTAATCCGCTGCAAGCACGCAGTTTGCGTTTTGCTTGAGACGGATCGCCTCGATTTCGTCGGCGAGTGCCGGCCAGCCCACGCCGACGCTGCGTACCGTGGCATCACGCCGAAAGCCCGTGAACAGTCCGGTGTTGGTTTGAACGATCAGCGCGACGAACAGCGCGACGCCGATCGGCAAAGCAAGGCGGCGCGACCAGTTCATCGTGCGCTGCTCACGCGGATTCCACGTCGTGCCCCACGCGGCATATGCGGCCGCGATGGCAAATGCAGGATAGACCGGCCCGAGCCAGTTGGCCTCGACGCGGGCGTGCAGCGCATGCCAGACGAAATAAAGGAAGATTATCCAAACGCTGATATTGATGAGTGTAGCGCCTCCCACATGCGCAGCCTTCGCCCGCGCCAGCGCATAAAGGCCGAAGACCCCGAGAATGAACACCGATGGGGTTGCGAAGGCGAACTGCGTCGGGATCATCTCGCCGAGATACTTGAGCGTCATGCCCTCGACACGCGCGCGGCCGAGTTGCTTGATGAACGACACCCATTGGTGATCGGCATTCCAGAGGATCACCGGCGAGAAGACCACGAATGCGACGATGCCGCCGAGATAAGGCCACGGCGACGCCAGCCAGCGGCGCTGATCCTTGACCAGCACGAGCCACAGCAGTATCTGCGCGCCGAAGAACAATGCGGTGTATTTCGACAGCAGTCCCGCCCCCACCGCCGCGCCGACCGCGAGCCACCAGGCGCCGCGGCCGGTCTGCCAGATCTTGGCAAGGAAATAGAGGACGAAGCTCGCGGCCACCATCAGCGGCGCATCCGGCGTCACGATGGTGGTGCCGACCGAAGCCATTAGCGTTGCGTTGAGAAAGATCGTCGCCGCCGCCGCAATCCAGGCATCGTCAAACAGGATCCTGGCGGCGCGATAGACCGCCCAGCTCATTGGCAGCGCGAGCAGGATCGAGATCAGCCGCACACCTAACTCGGTGTCACCCGCAATCATGATGCCGAGACGGATCACCACCGCAACCATCGGCGGATGATCGTAATAGCCGCCCGCGAGATGCTTGGCCCACGTCCAGTAATAGGCTTCGTCGAAGGTCAGCGGCGTGACGGCTGCGGCGATTAGACGAAGCACCACAAGCGCGGCCACGGTGACAGCGGTCACACGTACCAGCCTCGTCTCGGAGGAAGTCATTTTGCGCGCCAGACAAAGAGACTGGAGACGCCGTAATTCCAGACCACGCCCATCAGCGCGCCGGCTGCGCCCGCCAGCCACCAGATCGGTTCTTGATCGAAGACAGTCGCCGCGACGCCGACATTGGCGAGCAGACCGACGCTGCAGACCAGATAGAACAGCAGCAGGCCACGAATAAGAGCGAAGCCCTTCAGGCGCTGGTCCCGATAGGTCAGCCGGTTGTTGAGCAGGAAGTTTCCGGTCATCGCGACGAACGCAGCGAGGCCCTGCGCCTCGGCGAAAGGAACACTAAGTCCGAGCGCGGTATAAAGCGTGACGAGGTGCACGCCGAGGCCGATCCCACCAACCAGCGCGAACAGCAGGAAGCGCAGCGACACCAGATCACCAGTCAGCTTGGCAAGGACGAGGCCAAGGAAATCCAACACGACCATCGAATCCAGTTTGCTCTCGCCGTGCAGCCGCGCCCCGAAGGAATACGGCACCTCGACGACGCGAAGTTTTCCGCCCGCGGTCGCCACGATATCCAGCAGGATCTTGAAGCCCTGCACCGAGAGCGATGGCGCAAGCTGTTCGAAGCGGTCGCGGCGAAGCATGAAGAAGCCGCTCATCGGATCGGCGATCTCGATATGCAGCAGCTTCTTCGCGATATTGGTCGCAAACACGCTGCCGCCGAGGCGCGCGCTACCGAAACTTCCGGTATCGCCGCCGCTGATATAGCGACTGCCGACGGCGAGTTCGGCTTCGCCCGATTGCAGCAGCGCGAGCATCTTCGGCAGTTGGGTTTCGTCGTGCTGAAGGTCGGCGTCCATGACGGCGACATAGGGTGCGCTCGAGGCCAGGATGCCCTCGATGCAGGCTCCGGACAGCCCGCGCCGGCCGATACGGCGGATACACCGCACCCGGGGATCGGTCTGCGCCAACTGGCGGGCAACTTCCCACGTCCCGTCTGGGGAGTTGTCGTCAACGAAGATGACTTCCCACGCGATGCCGGCAAGCGCGGCGTCCAGCTTTGCGAAAAGCTTGGGGACGTTGTCGCGCTCTTTGAAAGTTGGCACCACGACGCATAGTTGACGCGCAGGTGCCGCCCCAGGTGAGATGGCCTCAGTCATGGACCCAGCGTATATCCGGGGTGCAGGACGATGCCAAGACGCCCTGCCGGGGCGCGATTTCGATGCGACAATACCGGGAAACCGGGTGGCGGCAGGTTGTGATGGGGCCAAAATGCCAACGACCACGGAGGGAAACCGGTGAGAGAATCAAGGCCGCGCGTACATCCGGCGCGCTCAATCTCTCATGGTATCTTCTCGTGGTCGTCCCGGCGACGGAGCGTGGCTGCAACATCGCCGATAGAAACTAGATAGGTACGCAACCGGCGTTCCGCAAGGGGGCCTCAAGGGAAGCGAGAAATGGCAAAAAAATCAGGTCAAATCCACATCGGGATCGGCGGCTGGACCTTCGCGCCGTGGCGGGGCGTGTTCTATCCGGAAAAACTGACCCAGGCGAAAGAACTCTCCTACGCCGCCTCCAAGCTGACCTCGATCGAGATCAACGGCACCTATTACGGGTCGCAGAAGCCCGAAAGCTTCCGCAAGTGGGCCAGCGAAGTCCCGGACGGCTTCGTGTTCTCGGTCAAGGGACCGCGGTTCGCCACCAACCGCCGCGTGCTGGCGGAGGCTGGCGATTCCATCAAGCGCTTCTACGATTCCGGCGTCACGGAGATGGGCGATCGGCTCGGGCCGGTGCTGTGGCAATTCGCGCCAACCAAGAAATTCGACGAAGCCGACTTCGGCGCCTTTCTCGAACTGCTGCCGCGCAAGTTCGACGGCGTCGCTCTGCGCCATGTGGTGGAAGTGCGCAACGACAGTTTCTGCACGCCGTCATTCATCGCGCTGCTGCGCAAGTATAACGTCGCGGTGGTCTACGCCGATCATGCGAAGTATCCGGCGATCTCCGACATAACCTCCGATTTCGTTTACGTCCGGCTTCAGACCGGCCAGGATACCGTCAAGACCGCCTATCCGCCCAAGGTGCTGGATGAATGGGCGAAACGGCTGACGCTGTGGGCACAGGGCGGCGAACCCACCGACCTCGCCCGCGCCGACAAGACGCCTGCGAAGAAAGAACCGCGCGACGTGTTCGCCTATGTGATTCACGAAGGAAAGATCCGGGCCCCCGCCGGGGCGATGGAATTGATCGAACGGGTCCAGTGAGCCGATAATTGAGTTCGCGAGCCAACCAGGCCCAGGAGACAGCATGGCCAAGGCCAAGAAGCTTTTCACCATCGGCTACGAACAAACGCCCGCGAAGGCCGTGCTCGACGAACTTCAGCGTGCCGGTGTGAAACTGCTGGTCGACGTGCGTGCCGTCGCATCGTCGCGCCGGCCGGGCTTTTCCAAATCCCAGCTCGCGGCCGGCCTCGACGCGCGGGGCATCTCCTACATCCATCTTCGGGGCCTTGGCACACCGAAGGATGGCCGCCTGGCTGCGCGCAGCGGCGACATGAAGGCGCTTGCGAAAATCTATCAAGCTCACCTGAAAACGCCGCAAGCCCGTGGGGAAATGGATGAACTGGCGGCGCTTGTGACGAAGGCAGGACCGGTCTGCATCCTGTGCTATGAGCGCGATCACAACGTCTGCCACCGCAAATTCATCGCCGAGATCATCGAGGATCGTGAAGGCGTGAAGATCGAAGACCTGGCCGCCCCGCAGATCTGAGTTATCCACAGGGCCCGCGAATCTTCTGGACCTGTTCGCTTCGCGTTCCCGACCCGTTCGCTAGACGAACCTCCGCTTCAGGGCTCTAATTTCTGCGTATTTTTACGTAAGCATTTCAGTAGCCGGGGCTCGGGGCTCCATGCGTTGCGTTGGATGGGTGTACGCGTTTTGCGTCACCGCCGCCGCTCTGTTTTGCGGAGGCTCTCCAACTGTTGCCGATCCCCTGACCGATCCCTTGCCCTCGTCGAGCCAACTGAGCGGCGGCGCATATCCCGAAAAGTTTCTCTATTTCAGCGGCTTCGATCTCTGGCGCAGCGGTGGCTCGGTCTATGGCGGCGCTCAATGGGCGCCAAGCGGCCTGAACGAGGACGGTTTCACACTCAAGCTGCTACTGGCCGAAGGCACCTATCGTTATCTCGCCGGCAGCGCCAGCATCCGCGGCGCCGGCCTGCTCGCGTCGATCCTTCCCGGCTGGCGGATCAAGCGCGGCGACTTCGAAATCAAGTTCTTCGCCGGGCTCGACCTTCAGAACCACCGCCTGTCGCCGGACGACCCCGGCAACAGCCTGCGCGGCAATCATGTAGGCCTGCGTGTCGCGGCTGATCTGTGGTGGGAGCCGACCCAGACACTCATGCTTGCGTCGTCAATTTCGGGTTCGACCATCGGCAACAGCTTCGGCATCCGTGGAGCTGCGGGCTGGCGCGTCATGGACCGCTTCTGGGTCGGTCCGGAGATCGAGACATCGGGGGACGAAGTCTATCGCCAGTACCGGATCGGCGCTCATATGACTTCGCTGAAGTTTGCAGCGTTTGAATGGTCGCTCGGCGCAGGTTATGTTGAGGACAACAGCCATCGCTCCGGACTCTATGGGCGCATCAGTCTGCTCACGCGTCGATAGCAAGCCAGACTCCGGCAGTCTCTAAAGTCTAATACACAAAAGGTTGAATGGCATGATTCACATCATGCCATAAAAGCCTGCTCCCGACTTCGCTAGGATACACAATGATTTCCGCATGGGTTTCTGCGCGCCTCGCCGATCGAGACATTCACTACGGCTGGGTCATGGTGGCCGTGACGTTCTTCACCGCGCTTGTCAGTTCGGCTTCCGTCGGTGCACCGGGCGTCTTCATCCTGCCGCTGGAAAAAGAATTCGGCTGGAGCACCACGCAGATTTCGTCGGCACTGTCGATTCGCCTGCTGCTGTTCGGGCTGATGGCCCCTTTCGCCGCCGCGCTGATGGTGCGCTTTGGGCTGCGCAACGTCGTGATGTCGGCGCTGACGATCATCACGGTTGGTCTGCTGGCATCGCTGGCCATGACGCAGGCGTGGCATCTGATCGCGCTGTGGGGCTTCGTCGTCGGATTCGGCACCGGCATGACGGCGATGGTACTCGGCGCAACGGTCGCGACGCGCTGGTTCGTCGCGCATCGAGGGCTGGTCGTCGGAATTCTGGCTGCCAGCGTCGCCACCGGCCAGCTCATCTTTCTTCCCGTCATGGCTTACCTGACCGAAGCGTTCGGATGGCGCGCCGCCATGGGCACCATGTGCGTGATGCTCGCCATCGCTGCCGTGGCAGTACTGCTGTTCATGAGCGACAGGCCGTCGGACCTCGGGCTGCGGCCGGTCGGCGATGACGGTACCGCCCCCGTTCCCGCGGCGCCCCCGGCGACGTCGATCGTCTCGGCGGCTTTTACGGCCTTGCGAGATGCATCGAAGACCCGTGTGTTCTGGATTCTGTTCGGCACCTTCTTCGTCTGCGGCGCGAGCACCAATGGGCTGGTCCAGACCCATTTCATTCCGATGTGTGCAGACTTCGGAATCTCCACGACTATGTCCGCAAGCCTGCTCGCCGCCATGGGCATCTTCGACTTTGTCGGAACCATCGCCTCCGGTTGGCTGTCTGACCGTTACAACAATCGCTGGCTGCTGTTCTGGTACTATGGTCTGCGCGGCCTTTCGCTGGTGTTCCTGCCGTTTACTGATTTCTCGTTCTACGGATTGTCGTTGTTCGCAGTATTCTACGGTCTGGACTGGATCGCTACCGTCCCGCCCACCGTCAAACTAACGGCCAAGCATTTCGGACCGGAGCGCGCAGCGATGGTGTTCGGCTGGATTTTCGTCGGCCATCAGCTCGGGTCGGCAACCGCCGCATTCGGCGCCGGTCTGACGCGAACGCTGTACGAAAGCTATCTGCCGGCGTTCTTCGTGGCAGGCATCCTCTGCCTGATCGCAGCGGCGGTGATGATGCTGCTCCGGACCGGTCCGAAAGCCGCAACGGCGTGAAACGGTCAGCCGAGGCGCCAGACCGCCATCGGCTGTTCGTAACCTTTGACCGCGACCTCGCCGAGCGACACGGCGTCGGCGCATGCTTCGCCAAGAGTATCGCGGACGACCGCCGAGATTAGCAGTTGCGAATTGAACTCCTTGTTGAGGGACTCAAGCCGCGACGCAAAGTTCACGGTGTCGCCGATGACGGTATATTCCTTGCGCCGCGTTGAGCCGACATTGCCGGCAACCACATCGCCGAAGTGAACCCCGATCCCGATGCGAAGCGGCCAACTGCTGGCTTCGTTGTTGCGTGTCATGGCCACAAGCATTTCGCGCCCGGCAGCGACCGCATGTTGCGTGGCATCCGACGCCTCGAAGGGGGCTCCGAACAGCGCAAGAAACCCATCGCCCATGAACTTGTTCACAATGCCGCCGTGGCGATCGACAATCTCCACCAGCACAGCGAACGCTTCGTCCAGCCGATCGACAACCTCCTGCGGGCTGCGCGATCGCGCCGCCGCTGTGAAGCTGCGAAAATCCACGAACATGACCGCGACGCGGCGGATGTCACTCGTCGTGCTCGTTCCCTCGGCCAGCAACCGCTCGACAACCTGCGGCGAAACGTGTTGACCGAACAGGTTGGTCACCCGGTCGCGCGCGGTCGCTGCGACGATGCTTTTCTCGAATTGACGCCGCAACAGGACGCCGACAGCGCCTGCAAGCACGCCGCATATGAAGACGATCAGACTCCGTATGACATGATAATCCACATCGGGCGCTGCATCCGGATGATAGAACAGCGCCATACCCAGCAACTGGACGGCGGCCACGAACCCGGTGAAGGTGGATAGCCAGAAATCGAGCCGAAGTGTCGAGAGAATAATGAATATGAAGTAGCTCAACGGCACGATGTAACCAAGCGCCTGAACCGATCCCATATTGTCGATGTGAAGCGCCAATGCGATCGTTGGCGTGCTCGTCTCGATAAAGGCGCTGAGGTATCGTCGGAAAATCGGCAGATCGCGATCGAGCTTCAGCTGCCGATTGACCATGGCATGGACAACCAACTCGAACAGGATAAACGGCACCAGAGTAATATAGAGATAGGCCGGCTTGAATTTTCCGTGCCATAGCTCGTTCAACTGCTCGGGTGCGAGAAAATAGAAGGTCCAGAGCACCAAGGTGAGGACGGATGTCGTCACGATCAGCGCCTTGATACGCACCAGCTCGGTCTTCAGGATCTCCCGCGTCAGCACACGCTGGAAATCATCCGAAACCTCCGCACTATCGGCCTTCCCTCCCCAAATCTTCAGCCAACGCATGCCTCGCCTCACAGTATCTGCCATTCCGCGCACAGGACAACGAATTGCAGGTCGCCCTCAATCCAGCGTTCGCCTGAATCGCGTCACTGCGATGGTCATGGCAACCAACACCAGCACGCACAGCGCAATCGCATCGTATTGGAGATTCTCCAGCGACGCACCTTTGAGCATGATCGCGCGCACTATGCGGATATAGTGGGTGAGTGGCAGCGCTTCGCCGATCCACTGCGCCCACACCGGCATGCCCGCAAACGGGAACATGAAGCCGGACAGAAGAATGTTCGGCAGAAAGAACATCATCGACATCTGCATGGCCTGAAGCTGATTCTGCGCGATGGTCGAGAACGTGTAACCGATCGACAGATTGGCCGCGATAAACAGAGTCGACAGTACCGCCAGCATGGTCAGGCTGCCGAGGATCGGCACCTGAAACAGGAAATAGCCGATACCGATGATGATCGTCGCTTGCAGAAAGCCGACCAGCACGTAGGGAATGATCTTGCCGAGCATCACCTCCACCGGGGTGATCGGCATGGCGAGCAGATTTTCCATCGTGCCGCGCTCGATCTCGCGGGTGACGGACAGCGCGGTGAAGATCAGCATGGTCATGGTCAGGATCGTGCCGACCAGCCCCGGCACGATGTTGAGCCGCGATTCCGCCGCCGGATTGTAGCGGGCATGGGCGCGGATCTCGAACGGCATCTCCGGTGGATCGCCCACCTGCAGATCGTGCTTGAGCGCCGATTGCACCACTTGCCCCAACGCACCGAGCGCCGAGCCCGATGCCACCGGATCGGTCGCATCCGCCGCCACCAACAGCGCCGGCTTGTCGCCGCGGCGCACCCCGCGCTCGAAGCCGCGCGGGATTTCGACGCCGAACAACACCTTGCCGGATTCCAGCAGGCTGTCGAATTCGGCAACGGTATGAACCTCGCGGGTAAAGCGGAAATACGCGGTATTCTGAAGCGCCTTGAGGATCGAGCGTCCGAGATCGCTATCCTCCTGCAACAGGACAGCCGTCGGCAGATAGCGCGGCGTGGTGTTGATGGCATAGCCGAACAGCAGGAGTTGCATGATCGGCAGCATCACGATCATCGCGAACGAAACGCGGTCGCGACGCAGCTGAAGGAACTCCTTCACCAACATGGCATAGGTGCGCTGCCAGAAGCCGCGTGCGCCGCCATTGTTTGTTTCGGTTGCGCTCACTGGAAGTTATCCTTCGCGCGGCCCATCAGTTCGATGAAGACATCTTCAAGCGACGGTTCGGACTTCTGCCATAGAGTGTCGCCGCTGGATTTGTACGGCGCGACCGCGTCTTCGAGCGCGGCAGCGTCGCGCCCGGAAACATGCAGGCTGGTGCCGAACGGCGCGACCATATCGATGCCGGGCCTATCGGTCAGATCGGCTGTGAGCTTGTTCAAGCCCTCGCCCGTCACGGTGTAGGTCGTCAACGCCGAGTTGGCGATGACCTCCTCGACGGTGCCGTGCACCAGCAGATTGCCGTAGGCGATATACGCGATCTCATGACAGCGCTCCGCTTCGTCCATGTAGTGGGTCGAAACGAGCACGGTCAGCCCCTCCGCGGCGAGTGCATGGATCTCGTTCCAGAACTCACGCCGCGCCTTCGGATCGACGCCCGCAGTCGGCTCGTCAAGCAACAGCAGTTGCGGACTCGGCAACGTGCAGGCGCCTAGCGCGAGCCGTTGCTTCCAGCCGCCGGACAGTTCACCGGCAAGCTGCTCCTCACGCCCCGACAACCCGATGCGCTTGATCATTTCGCGCGCGGCCCCGCGCGGATCGGAAACGCCGTAAAGCCGCGCGACGAATTCCAGGTTCTCGCGCACCGAGAGATCCTGATACAGACTGAAGCGCTGGGTCATGTAGCCCACATGCCGCTTGATCTTGTCAGCCTCACGCCGGATATCGTAGCCAAGGCACGTCCCCTCGCCGCTGTCCGGCGTCAGCAGGCCGCACAGCATGCGAATGGTCGTGGTCTTGCCGGAGCCGTTGGGTCCGAGGAATCCGTAGATCGAGCCACGCTTCACCTGCATCGACAGGTCATGCACCACCTCGCGGCCATTGAACGACTTCGACAGGCCGTTGACCTCGATCGCGATGTCTGACTGTGCGATGTCGCGGCTCACGGCGTCTTGCCATTGGTGAAGATGCTGACCGGCTGGCCGACACGCAGGCTGTCCGGCTTGTTCGGCCGCGCCTGGATCAGATAGACCAGCTTCGATCGTTCATCGAGGCTGTAGATCACCGGCGGCGTGTACTCCGCCGTGGTGGCGATGAAGTAGACTTTCGCGGTCAGACCGATGGGACAGCCGTCGCACGTCACCCGCACCTCGTCGCCGACCTTGATCTTTGGCAATTCAGGCTCCGGCACGAAAAAGCGCATCTTCATGTTGCCGGGCGGCAGGATCGAAATCACAGGACGCTGCGCCGCAACGGTTTCGCCTTCGCGGAAGTAGATCTGCTGAATGGTGCCGGCGATGGGGGCCTTCATCCGCCTGCGTTCCAGTTTGGTCTGCGATGTGTTCACGCGCGCTTCGGCGACACGAAGATTCGCCAGCGCCGAATCGAAATTTGCCTGCGTGCCGGAGCCGGTCTTGCTCAGGGCTGCCGCACGGTCATAGGCCTGCTTCGCGTTGGCGAGCGTCGCATTGCTCTGGTTCAGATCGGCCTGCTGGAGATCATCATCCACCGCATAAAGCGGCGCGCCGGGCTCGACATGATCGCCCTCGCGGACGTTGAGCTTGACGACGCGCCCCTGCTCATCCGGACTTACGAAAATCATGTCGGCCTCGATCCATCCCTGATAGCCGGGATTTTTGGAATCCCAGCATCCGGCGAGCGATCCAGCGACGAGCAACAGCGCGACTGTCCGCGCAACACTTCGCGACGCAATCATGCCGCTCTCCCTTCATCAAAAATCAGATCGAGATGAACCCGCAGCATCGCGGCGACATCGAGCGGCGCGTGCTTGCCGAACAGGCCTTGCCAGATCACGGTAACAATCATCGGTCCGACCAGAAGCTGCGGAAAGTTCGCCAATCCCAGATTGCGGATTTCGCCGCGCGCGATGCCGTATTCGATCAGCTTGCGCATTCCGGCGATGCCGTGCGCCACCACCTCGCGGTAATAGAATTCGGCAAGCTGCGGAAAGCGCGTGCCTTCGGAAATAATCATCCGCACAATGTCGGCGCGTTTTGTACCAATGACTTCGCGGGCGAACGTCTCGGCCAACGCTTCCATCGCGGCGCGTGCCGATCCCCCTCCCACGCCGATTGGAGGATTTGCGATCCGCACGATCAGCGGGCCGAGCGCGGTGCGCACCAGTTCCTGAAACAGCGCTTCCTTGTCCTTGAAGTGCAGATAGATCGTACCCTTGGCGACGCCAGCGCGTTTGGCCACGTCATCGAGGCGGGTCGCGGCAAAGCCTTTCGCCGTGAACTCATCGAGACCCGCGGCGACAATCGCCGCGCGGCGCTCCGTCGCGCCGACGGCGCGCTTCGATGGACGCGGGTGCGCGGCACGGTCGGCAGGCGCACGCGCTTTGGTACTGCGCGCGGGCTTGTCTTTGACGGGACGGGTGTCGATCAACGGGAGTTTTGCCATACATTGAATATGACTGACTGGTCAGTCATATTCAATGACAAAAATTGACTCACCTTAAGACACTGATTTCTTGAGATTATTTAGAAATACCCCGAGGTGACTTCACCGCCACGATGCCCATAGCAGTACCGGACGGTCAGCCCTTGGCGTCGCAGGCCCAGGCGCGGATGACGCATTCCTTGCCGCCGAAGGCGTAGCACTTCTTCATCGCTTCATTGAGCGCGCTCGAAATGCGCGGTGCGACGGCATAGCCGTGAGGGCCGCAAGGCTTGGTCATGTCGAGAGACAGCGCGGCACACGCACGTTTCATGGTCACGGCAGTGCAATCGCCCTTGCATTGCTTGAGAGCAGCCGCGCGTGCAGCCTGCTCGGCCGGATAGTCGAATGCCTGGCCATAAGCGCCGCACTTGCCAATCGCCAGCGCGCCGGCTGCGGAAGCCGGTGTAACGGCGAGATGGGCGGCAAAAGCTGAAACCAAAGCAACAATAAAAAGCGCGCGAACATGCGCGACGGTACGGTCGAACAAAATCCCCTCCCCCGAGGCCTAACGGAGTCACTCTACGCAGGAGGGCGTTTCAACTTGGTGAACGAAACGGAAAGGGCGTCGGCTGATCTCTACCCGCGCCGCGCGTCGGCCAGCATTTCCGGCGTGTCGATGTCGAGGAATGCGCTTTTACCTTCGACTTCGACCTCGGCCACCGCTTCCGCGTGCTGCGCGATCAGGTGGCGCGCGCCGATGTCGCCATCAAGCGTCATCAATTCTGGGAAAAATCTCCGCGACCACAACACCGGATTACCGCGCCGTCTACCGGCCACCGGCACCACGATCAGCGAGCCGCGATCGGGCGCGAAAGCATCGACCAGCCGGTCGATCAGTTTCGCATCGATCAGCGGCATGTCGCCAAGACAGACCATCGCGCCATCAGCGGTTTCAGGGACCGCGCCGATGCCCGCTTTCACAGACGTTGCGAGGCCTTCGGCAAAATCCGGATTGCGGGCGAACTCGACTTTCAGTCCCTTCAGCGCGGCCTCGATCTCGAGGCTTTGGTGGCCAGTGACGACGATCACCGGCGAAGCCTTCGAGGCCAGCGCCTGCTCGGCGACGATCCGCACCAGCTTCTTGCCGTTCAGTTCGGCCAGAAGCTTGTTTGGCCCACCCATCCGGGTGGAGCGGCCGGCAGCGAGAATGACCGCAGCGACCTTGCGATTGCCGTCGGCTTCAATCGGCACGCGCGGCTGCGGCCGCGTCACGATTTCCATCAGCAAGCCGCCGACGCCCATGCCGGTGACATCCGCGCGGGTGACCGGAATCCCTGCCAGCAGGCGCATCAGTATCCAGTCGAAACCGTTTTCCTTCGGCGAGCGGGCACAGCCCGGAGCGCCGAGCACCGGTGCATTCTTGACCTTGCCAATCAGCATGAGATTGCCGGGATCGACCGGCATGCCGAAGTGCTCAACCGCGCCGCCGATCAGTTCGATCGCGGCGGGGATCACGTCGCGCCGATCGGCAATCGCGGACGCACCGAACACCAGCACCAGTTCGGCGCCAAGTCCGAGCAGTTCGTCGATGGCCGGCGCAAGCGCACTCTCATCATGCGGAACGCGACGTTCGCCGATAATGCGGGCGCCTGTCGGTGCAAGACGCTCTTCGGTCACGCGCAACGTCTTTTCGATCACCTTAGGGGCCAGCCCCGGCAGCATGGTCGAGACGATACCGACGCGCTTGATCGTGAACGGCGCGACCCGCATCCGCCCCGCGCTGGCGGCAACGACCGCAGCGTCGCGCAGCTTTGCCTCCACGCCGAACGGAATGATCTTGACGGTGGCGATCATTTCACCGGCAACCACCGGCTTGAACGCCGAGAGCGTTGCGAAGGTGATCGCTTCATCCACCCGGTTGATGCGGTCGACGGCGTCGCGGTCCACCACCAGCACGCCGGCTTCCGCCGCGAACAGGTTGGCGCGGCCGGTAAAGGCGCGCTCGACGTTGACGCCCTCGCCCGCGACCGCCGCGGCGATGCTCGCGGCCGCCTCGTCCTCGGACACATCGTCCTTATCGAGGCGCGCGACAACAATTTCCTTCACGCCCGCCTGCATCAGCGCAGCGATTTCCGGCGCACCTATCACAGTGCCTTTCTTGAGAACGAGCGATCCCTGACGAATTGCGTGAACGGTGACGCCGCCAAGCCCGTCTTCAGGCGTAACAGGACCGAACTTCATGCCGCTGACTTCGTCTTGAGTGGCGCATCGGCGGGAAGCCGCAACCGCGCGGTGATCTCTGCCATGATGGCCACCGCGATCTCCGACGGCGACACCGCGCCGATGTTGAGACCGATGGGCGCGTGGATGCGCGCCAGCGCGGCGTCGCTCGCGCCGTGCTCTTTCAGCCGATCCACGCGCTTGGCATGGGTCTTCCGTGAGCCGAGCGCGCCGATGTAGAAGCAATCTCGCTCGAGCGCATGCAGCAATGCCGGATCGTCGATCTTGGGATCGTGAGTCAGCGCGACAAACGCCGTGTAGCGGTCAATGTTAAGCGGCGGCAACGCGACATCGGGCCAGTCGGCGAACAGCGGCACATCCGGAAAACGCTCCGGTGACGCGAAGGCCGTGCGCGGATCCACCACATACACATCGTAATCCAGTGATTGCGCCAGCGGCGCCAGCGCCTGACTGATGTGGACCGCGCCGATGATGACCAGGCGCGCGGTCGGGGCATAGACATTGAGAAACAACTTCTTGCCGTCGCTCTCGATCATGCCGCTCTTGCCCATACGCAAGTGCCTGTCGAGCTCTTCATGCAGCGGATCGGACGCGGCGTCCGCGGCCTTGATCAATCGCTGATCACCAGTGACAACATCGGTCACAACGACCACCGCCCGGCGCGCGGCGCGCTCGGCGTTCAGTTCGGCCAGCGTATTCTGTTTCAAGAGTTGCCCACCTTCTCGACAAACACGCGAATGGTGCCGCCGCATGACAGCCCGACGTTCCAGGCGGTTTCATCGGCCACACCGAATTCCAGCATCTTCGGCTTGCCACTGGCGATCACATCGAGCGCCTCGGTGACCACCGCGCCCTCGACGCACCCGCCAGACACGGAGCCGAGAAACGTCCCGTCATCGCTGATGACAAGGCACGATCCCGCCGGGCGCGGCGCCGAGCCCCAGGTCTCGACCACGGTGGCGAGAGCGACACCGTGTCCGGACTTCGTCCAGGTCTCGGCGGCTTTCAGGATGTCCTCATCACGGTTGAGCATGGTGTGTGTCCTCAGGCTGCGGAGCGGGAGTCGATGCGCCGGGGCGGCTGGTCGGAGGTCAGCGCGGCGATCAGCCCTTCCATGGACTTCAAGTTATGCACGGGACGGAATTCATCAACATGCGGCAGCATCATTTTGATGCCCTGCGCCTTGGCCTCGAAGCCCTCGAAACGCAGCAGCGGGTTGAGCCAGATCAGGCGGCGGCAGGAGCGATGCAGCCGGTCCATCTCGAACTCCAGCCGGGAGTCCGCCTCGCGCTCCAGCCCGTCCGAGATCAGGAGCACCGTGGCTCCCTGCCCCAGCACGCGGCGGCCCCACAGGTTGTTGAAGTTGTGCAGCGAGGTCGCGATCCGTGTCCCGCCCGCCCAGTCCTCGACGCTGCTTGAGCAGGCCGCCAGCGCCTCGTCCGGATCGCGTGCGCGCAAGGCCCGCGTGACATTGGTCAGCCGGGTGCCGAACAGGAACACCGAGACGCGCTTGCGCGCATCGGTGATCGCATGGAGGAACTGCAGGAATAGCCGGGTGTAGTCGGTCATCGAGCCGGAAATATCGAGCAACGCCACGATCGGCGCGGGCTTGTCGATGCGGCCGAGCCGCTGGAGTTTCACGATCTCACCGCCGGTGCGGAGGCTCCCGCGTAACGTGCGCCGCAGATCAAGCCGCTGGCCTCTTGCATCCGGCTTGAAGCGCCGTGTGCGCAATTCGGCCTGCGGCAATTTCATCTGTGCGATGGCGCGGGTGACCTCCGCGATCTCTGCAGCGCTCATCTGCGCAAAGTCCTTGCGCTGCAAGACCTCGCGGTCGGAGACCGAGAGCTGAACGTCCTTCTCCTCGATCTCCGGGCCCTCAATATTGCGGCTGTGGGCGAAGGCTTCCTGAACCCGCCGCGAGGCCGGAGGCGGAGGCTTCTGCGCTTCGGGCGGCAGCGGGACCGAGTCGAGCATGCTTTCCGTGCCTTCGGCGCGGCGAAAGAACAGATCGAACGCCTGCGCGAATATCAGTGCGTGCTCGTGACGTTTGACGAAGATCGATTCGAGCGTCGTGAACAGATCGGCGCGGTTGCCGATGTCGATCAGCCGCATCGCCTTCAGCGCATCGATCACCGCACCCGGCCCGATCGGCAGACCGGCGACGCGCAG
Source organism: Afipia massiliensis (assembly GCF_014203115.1). Classification (GTDB taxonomy): domain Bacteria; phylum Pseudomonadota; class Alphaproteobacteria; order Rhizobiales; family Xanthobacteraceae; genus Afipia; species Afipia massiliensis. The sequence continues at coordinate 19,506 of NZ_JACHIJ010000009.1, forward strand.
CGCGCGCGCAAAGCCGACGACATTGTCCGCGATCAATCCGGCCGCTGGGGTCTCGATGTCATTCGGCATCCTGTCACTCATCATGACGATTTCCGGATTGCGTTCACGCTGCCGGATCGTTGACGGCTTCCTTGATCACCTTGTCGAGCGCAGGCCCCTGCATGCGTCCGATGTCGTCCTGATACTTCAGCAGCGCGCCAAGCGTATCGCCAACCACCTGCGGCGTCAGCGAGCGTGCGTCGAGTTCGGTCAACGCGGTCGCCCAGTCGATGGTCTCGGCCACACCCGGCACCTTGAACAGATCCTGCTCGCGCAACGCCTGCACGAAGCCGACCACCTGTTGCGACAGCTTCGCGCCGATGTTCGGCACGCGCGACTTGACGATGGCGAGTTCGCGCTCAGCGTTGGGATAGTCGACCCAGTGATAAAGGCAGCGGCGCTTGAGCGCGTCGTGGATTTCGCGGGTGCGGTTCGAAGTCACGATCACGATGGGCGCCTGCGGCGCTTTCACCGTGCCGAACTCCGGGATCGTCACCTGAAAGTCGCTGAGAATTTCCAAAAGGTAGGCCTCGAAGGCTTCATCCGCGCGGTCGAGTTCGTCAATCAGCAGCACCGGCGGCCCGGCGACATCCGGCTCCAGGGCCTGAAGCAGAGGACGTTTGATCAGATACTTTTCCGCAAAGACGTCTGCGGACAACTGCTCGCGGTCGGTTTCGCCGCTGGCCTCGGCCAGACGAATGGCAATCATCTGCGCCGCACTGTTCCACTCATACACCGCGGATGCGACGTCGAGACCTTCATAGCATTGCAGACGGATCAGCTTGCGCCCGAGCGCTGCGCTCAGAACCTTGGCGATCTCGGTCTTGCCGACGCCCGCCTCGCCTTCGAGGAACAGCGGCCGGCCCATCTTGAGCGACAGATAGACCACCGTCGCGAGCGAACGCTCCGCGAGATAGCCGCGGCTGGTGAGCAGATCGAGCGTTGCATCGACCGATGCGGGAATTTTGCTCATGCTCACACCGACTCCAAACTCAGGCCTTGGCGGTCGCGGCTTCCACAGCACGGCGCGCGAGTACGCCGATGAGATGCGCGCGATATTCGGCGCTGCCGTGAATGTCGCTGTTGAGACCGTCGGCGGATACCGTCAGCCCGTCGAGCGATTTCGGCGAGAATCGCTTCTTCAGCGCCTCCTCGAATTCCGTCGCACGGAACACGCCGTCCCCGCCCGCGCCGGTTACCGCAACACGAACATCGGACGGACGCCGTGCGACGAACACACCAACGAGCGCATAGCGCGAAGCCTGATTGCGGAATTTCTGGTACGCGGCCTTCTTCGGCAGCGGAAACATCACGCGTGTAATGATCTCGTCCGGCTCAAGCGCGGTGGTGAACAGGCCCTGGAAGAATTCCTCCGGCTTCAGCCGGCGCTTGTTGGTGACGATAGTCGCGCCAAGCGCCGTGACCGCAGCCGGATAATCCGCGGTCGGGTCATTGTTGGCGAGCGAACCGCCAATGGTGCCCTTGTGGCGAACGGCCGGATCGCCGATCAGACCGGCAAGCTCCGCAAGCGCGGGAATGGCCTCGCCGACAATGCTGGAGTTCGCGACTTCAGCATGGGTCGCGGTCGCACCGATCATCAGATTACGCCCCTTCATCTCGATGCCGTTGAGGCCTTCGATGTGGCTGAGATCGACCAGATGCGGCGGACTGGCGAGCCGCTGCTTCATCACAGGCACCAGCGTGTGGCCGCCGGCGATCAGCTTGGCGTCTTCATTCTTGACGAGAAGATTGGCGGCCTGCCGCACAGTCCCCGGACGATGATACTTAAAGTCGTACATGAGCTGTCCTTCGGGAAAATCGTCGATTACGCGAGATCGGATTTGGCCATCGCCTTGGCGCCGGCCGCGATCGACAGCACAATGTTCTGGTAACCGGTGCAGCGGCACAGATTTCCTTCAAGCTCTTCGCGGATGACGTGATCGCTGAGGTCATGCCCCTTGCGGTGCACGAGATCGACAGCAGTCATGATCATGCCGGGCGTACAGAAGCCGCACTGCAGACCATGATGTTCGCGGAACGCCTCCTGCATCGGATGCAGCGGCGCGCCGTCGGCAGCAAGGCCCTCGATGGTTGTCACATTATGACCGTCCGCCATCACTGCCAACGTGGTGCAGGACTTCACCGCCTTGCCGTCGAGATGAACGACGCAGGCTCCGCACTGCGAGGTATCGCAGCCGACGTGAGTCCCGGTCAGACGAAGCTGCTCGCGCAAGAATTGGACGAGCAGCGTGCGCGAATCGACCTTACCCGTCACAGGATTGCCGTTCACGATCAGTGAAATCTTGGCCATCAACACTCTCTTGTTTTCGGCTTGGCGCCCAAGGCTTAGACAGAAGGCTTTGGACACAAGTTTCGCAGCGCCGCATGGCGCGGCGCAAAACGCGTTTAAAATGGTTCCAAATTCATAATATGGGCCATTGCGGCAATGAGCAACCTCACCGCACCGCGCTTTCGGACAAGAAGGCTTGATTTGTGCGAGGACCTGATATGCCGAAACGGGCTCAGCCCGCTTTCACCGCGTCTGCGAACTTCGCGAAGAATTCATCGGCCAGCTTCTTGGCCGCGCCGTTGATCAACCGCTGACCGAGCTGCGCCAGCTTGCCGCCGATCTGGGCCTCGACATTATAGCTCAGCAGCGTGCCGCCATCCTTTTCCGCCAGCGCTACCGTGGCCCCGCCCTTGGCAAATCCGGCGACGCCGCCCTCGCCTTCGCCGGAGATCTTGTAGCTGTTCGGTGGATCGAAATCGCTCAGGGTGACCTTGCCCTTGAAGCGCGCAGACACCGGCCCGACCTTCATCTTGGCGACGGCCTGAAACTGGTTGTCCCCGGCCCGCTCCAATTCCTCGCAGCCTGGAATGCAGGCTTTCAGAACAGCCGGATCGTTCAGTTTTTCCCAGACCACTTCACGAGAAGCAGGAAGCTGCACCTCACCCGTCATCGTCATTGCCATGTGCAAGCCTCCTTCATTCGATAGCCGCATCCCGCGACCCTGCCGGTCTCAATTAGGATACAGCGTCCGCAAAAGAAAGGGTACCGTACGGGAAGGAGCGTTGCAAAAACATCGAACAGCAACCCCTGCCGTGTTGCAGTGCTTTCGGCGAGGGTATCGCGCTATTGGCAGGCGTCGGAGCCTTGGGTAGGGTCCGCGCATCATGAGTTCATCACTGCCTCCCCTGCTCGCACCTTTGCTGTCGAGCGCCGCCATGCGCACTGTGTGCGACGATGAAGTGTATCTGCAGCATATGCTGGACTTTGAGCATGCCCTTGCACGCGCTGAAGCAGCCGTCGGCATCATTCCAGCCAGCGCCGTCGTCAGCATCGCGAAAGCCTGCCATGCCGAATCGTTTGACCGCGTCGCGCTTGCCGAGGCTGCGGTTCACGCTGGAAATCTCGCCATTCCGCTGGTGAAAATGCTGACCGCGAAGGTCGCCGACGCGGATCCTTCCGCCGCGCGCTATGTGCATTGGGGCGCAACCAGCCAGGACGTGATCGACACTGCGACGATGCTGGGCCTGCGCGCGGCGATCAACGCGCTGATTGTCGATCTCGATCGTGCAATCACGGGGTTTGCCCGGATGGCCCTCCAGCATCGCGAAACGGCGGTGGTCGCGCGCACTTGGTTGCAGCATGCCCTGCCGATGCCATTCGGACTAAAGCTGGCGGAATATGCGGCTGCGCTGCATCGTTCGCGCGGGCGGCTGAAGCGATTGCGCAGCGAAACGCTGGCCCTGCAGTTCGGCGGCGCCGCGGGAACGCTTGCCGCTCTCGGCGACAAAGGTCTCAAGGTTGCCGAACAGCTTGCCCAGGAACTGTCGCTGCCGCTGCCGGATGCGCCGTGGCACACGCATCGCGACCGAATCGCGGATGTGGCGTCAGCCCTGGCCATTCTCACAGGCACCTGCGGCAAAATCGCCCGCGACGTGTCGCTGATGATGCAGACCGATGTCGCGGAAGCGTTCGAGCCTGCGGGCGAAGGCCGCGGTGGCTCGTCGACGATGCCGCACAAGCGCAATCCTGTGGCGGCGGTAAGGGTACTGGCGGCGGCGACGATGGCGCCGAATCTTGCAGCGACGATATTCGCTGCGCAGATTCAGGATCATGAACGCAGCGCCGGTCCCTGGCATGCCGAATGGCCGACATTGCCGACGCTGCAACTCGTGACGTCGGGTGCACTCTCCGCGATCGCCGAGATCGCAGAAGGCCTCGAAGTCGATGCCGCGCGGATGCGCGCCAATCTCGATATGACCCAGGGTCTCGTCATGGCCGAGGCTGTAGCGATGGCGCTGGCGGAAAAGATCGGCAAAGGCGAAGCCCATCTCATCGTCGAGGCTGCGAGCCGCAGAGCTATCGAAACCCGGCAGCATCTGCGCAGCGTTCTCGCGGACGACACACGCGTCACCACCCACATCGACACCGATACGCTCGAAAGCCTGTTCGACCCGATGGCCTATCAGGGCGTCGCGCAAACGCTGATCGACCGGCTGCTCGCTTCGCTGGACAGCGAATAACAACAAGAATTCACGGAGAATACATATGCCTATGATCGACGCCGACGGATGCCTGCTCAATGTTTCGGTGGAGGGGCGCGACGGCGGACCGACGATCATGCTGTCGAATTCGCTCGGCGCGACGATGCAGATGTGGGAGCCGCAAATGGCGGCGCTGACGAAGCTCTATCGCGTCGTCCGCTATGACCGGCGCGGCCACGGAAAATCCGGCGTTCCGGCTGGGCCCTATTCGATGGAGCGTTTTGGCAAGGACGTGCTGGCGATCCTTGACGACCTCAACATCGAGCGGGTGCACTGGTGCGGACTATCGATGGGCGGCATGGTCGGCCAGTGGCTGGGAGCGAACGCGCCGGAGCGCATCGACAGGATGATCCTCGCGAATACATCTTGCTATTATCCCGATCCCACCAACTGGCTGAACCGCATCAAGGCTGTCAGCGATGGTGGCATCGCGGCAATCGCCGACGCGGTGATCGCGGCGTGGCTGACCGAGGATTATCGTGATCGCGAACCGCAGATCGCGGCGCGCATGAAGGCGATGCTGATGGCCACACCGGTGCAGGGCTATGTCGCCTGCTGCGAGGCCCTGAGCCGGCTCGATCAACGCGACCTGCTTCCGCAGATCAAGACGCCGACGCTGGTGATCGCGGGCCGCCACGATATGGCGACGCCGGTTGAAGCCAGTGTCTTTATCCGCAGCCACATTCCGAATGCGAGCATGACCCTGCTCGATGCGGCCCATATCTCCAACATCGAGCAGTCGCACAACTTCACCGAAGCCGTGGTTGGCTTCCTGACCCAGCGCTGAGAACATCTCATGGACGACGATCAACGCCGCGATCAAGGAACCGCCCAACGACGCAAGGTGCTCGGCAACGCATGGGTCGACAAGTCCGCGGCGAGCAGGAACTCATTCAACGCCGACTTCCTCGATCTCATCACGCGCTATGCGTGGGGTGAGATCTGGACGCGTCCGCATTTCGACGAGCGGACGCGCCGTGTCCTTGTGATCGGCACCATGGTGGCGCTCGGACAATGGGATGAATTTCGCCTGCATGTTCGCGCTGCCTTGAGCGAAGGCGGATTCACGCCGGACGACATCAAGGAAATTCTGCTGCAGCAGGCGATCTATTGCGGCGTCCCCGCCGCCAACCATGCGGTCAAGGAAGCCGCCAGCGTGGTTCAGGAATTGGGGCTACTCGACAAGTAGTCGTAATTCGGCGCGGCCTGCACCGACGCCCCGTTTTTCCGCTCCTCCACAGGATCGGTGTCGATGATCAACAGGATCGCGGCGCCGATCAGCAGCAGGGACTCGCTGGCGTGAAGGCGCAACGCCGCCAGTTCCCCGACCTTCGAGGCGGCTATCAGGCTTGCCATGCTGATGAACGCCCCAACTCCCAACGCGAAAGCAAGCGCCTCGTCGGCTCCGCCCTTGTTGCGGATCGCAGCACGGATGACCAACAGCAGGAAGACGAGGAAGAATGCAGCGACCGTGATCTTGCAGAGTGCAATCATCCACGCGAGACGGATGGTGCCCATCGCGGAAAGGCTGAGATAATCACTGACATACATCGCAGCAGCGATATTGGTGCGGTCATAGAAGCCGCGGATCGGCGAGATCCAGATCTTCATCGCCGAAATGGTCCACGACGGAATGAAGTAGCACGCCAGAAGCACGCCGTTGATCGTACTGATCCGCCAATCCTTCGACATGCCGCCTGCCCCTGACTTGAGGAACATGGCGTCCGAAACCAAGGCTTCGATGTCATGCTCCGGCCAAAGCCGCGCCGTCGGGCGCCGCATCGGCGGAGCTAACTCCGCTCAAACGCAAGCGGCAATTTAAACCATTCCTTAACCTTAACGGTGCGGCCGGAGCTGTGGACAACCAGAGCGGATCGGCGCGCCCCAAAGAAAAGTCCCGCCTTCCGGCGGGATACCCTCTTCTATCGGATGGCTCAGGTCCCTAACCGGGAACCAAGCTCATCCTGCAAACTAGTGTCCGCCCTTCTGGCTCTGCTGATCCTGCTGGTCGGGCTTCCGGCTTGAACCTGCTGCTGGCCGGGCTTCTGCCCGCCGCCCTGCTGCTGACTTCTGGCCCGGGTTCTGGCTCTGCTGGCCCGGGTTCTGGTTCGGATTGTTCCGATTGCCCATGTTGGCACCTCCATTGTTGAACATGGAGCCAACCGACGGCATCTCCATCGGTTGCGAAGGAACCCCAGTTCCGGCACCGTTTCGCGGCAGCGAAATGTTGGGTGGATGACGACCGGAAGCCGCACCCAGTACGGTTGCCGCCCTCAGTCCCCGCTGTTAGAAAATGGGACGACGCGACGATCCGGCTGCCGGAGCCTTCGACGTGTCGATCGCTTTGCTCAAACACGGCAGCCCATGGATTATTTTGCCCAGCAGCTCATCAACGGATTAGTGCTCGGCTCAATCTATGGCCTGATCGCGATCGGTTACACGATGGTGTACGGCATCGTGGGCATGATCAATTTCGCTCACGGCGACATCTTCATGATCGGCGGCTTCATCGCCCTCATCACCTTTCTCATCCTGGTCTCGATCGGCCTCACCACCGTTCCCGTCATCCTGCTTCTGGTGCTGTTGGTTGCGATGGCGATCACGGCGCTTTACGGCTGGACCGTCGAACGGATCGCCTACCGTCCGCTGCGGCAATCGTTCCGCCTGGCGCCGATGCTGTCCGCCATAGGCATGTCGTTTGTCCTGACCAACTACGCGCAGGTGTCGCAGGGCGCGCGCGTCAAGCCCGTGCCGCCGGTGATCACGGGCGGTCATACGCTGTTCGAAAACGACGGCTTCGTGGTGCGGCTGTCGAACATCCAGATCATCGTCGTCATCACCACGATTATCCTGCTTGCGGTCTTCTCATGGCTTGTGGCGCGCACACGGCTCGGCCGCGACATGCGCGCCTGCGAGCAGGACCAGACCATGGCCTCGCTGCTCGGCGTGGACGTCGACCGCACCATCTCGATGACGTTCGTGATCGGTGCCGCGCTCGCCGCCGTCGCGGGCATGATGTACCTGCTCTATTACGGCGTGGTCGATTTCTTCATGGGCTTCGTCGCCGGCATCAAGGCGTTCACCGCCGCCGTGCTCGGCGGCATCGGCTCCCTCCCCGGCGCGATGCTGGGCGGACTTCTGATCGGCCTGATCGAGACCTTCTGGGCCGCCTACTTCACCTCCGAATACAAGGACGTTGCGGCGTTCTCGATTCTCATCGTCGTCCTTATTTTTCTTCCGACCGGTCTGCTGGGCCGTCCGGAAGTCGAAAAAGTCTGAGAGGCAGCGTGGCGCGCTCCACCGATCCCGCCATTCGTGCGCCAAAAGCCGCCGCGGCCCCACACGGGGTCGCCTTCATTCTCAAGAAATCATTCATCAGCGCCCTTGTGGCGCTGGTTCTGTTTTCACTCATGATCGGCGTCCGGACCGAAGCCGGACCGGAAGGCCAGTTGATCTACTGGACGCGATTCGGTGATCTCGCCGCGATCGTTGCCGCGGTGTTTTTCGGAAGCATCATTGTCGAACTGTTACGGCAATGGATCGGACCGTCGAAGGGAGTTTCGTTTATTCCCGAGTCGGCCAACGGCACGATCGCGACCCTGCGTCGCTTTTTCGCCCCCGCGCTTCTCGTCTTTGCGGCGCTGGTTCCGGTGATTTTCTACGACCAACGCTACATTCTCGATCTCGGCATCCTCGTTTTGACTTACGTCATGCTGGGATGGGGACTGAACATCGTCGTCGGTCTCGCCGGCCTGTTAGACCTCGGTTACGTCGCATTCTATGCGGTCGGCGCCTATTCCTACGCCCTCCTGGCGACGACCTTCGACCTGTCGTTCTGGGTTTGCCTGCCGCTGGCCGGAATTCTCGCCGCATTCTGGGGCGTCTTGCTCGGCTTTCCCGTGCTGCGATTGCGCGGCGACTACCTTGCCATCGTGACCCTGGCCTTCGGCGAAATCATCCGGCTCATTCTGCTCAACTGGCAGTACGTCACCGGCGGCCCGAACGGCATCACCGGCATTCCGCGGCCGTCATTCTTCGGCATTCCGCTCACCAACACTGACGACGGGCTCGCCGCCCGGCTCGGCATCGAGTTCTCCACCACGCATCGCGTGGTCTTCCTGTTCTATCTGATCCTCGCACTCGCGCTGCTGACGAACTGGGTCACCATCCGCCTGCGGCGTCTGCCGATTGGCCGCGCATGGGAAGCGTTGCGCGAGGACGAAGTCGCCTGCCGCTCGCTTGGCATCAACACCACCACGACGAAGCTGACGGCGTTTGCGACCGGCGCGATGTTCGGCGGCTTTGCCGGTGCATTCTTCGCCACCCGTCAGGGCTTCATCAGCCCCGAGTCCTTCACGTTCCATGAATCCGCGCTCGTGCTCGCGATCGTCGTGCTCGGCGGCATGGGCTCACAGCTTGGCGTTGCGCTCGCAGCCCTTGCAATGATCGGCGGGTTCGAGTTGTTCCGCGGTCTGGAACAATTCCGCATGCTGGTGTTTGGTTCAGCGATGGTGCTGTTGATGATCTGGCGGCCGCGCGGCCTGATCGGTCACCGCGCGCCATCGGTATTTCTGGAGCCCTCCGAGATTTCATCCGCAGTGGCCAAGGAAGGCCACGGATGACGACGAACAATACCAGCGACGATATTCTCGACGTCGATCATCTGTCGATGCGCTTCGGCGGCATCGTTGCGGTCAACGATCTGTCGTTCACGGCGAAGCGCGGTGACATCACCGCGCTGATCGGTCCCAATGGCGCGGGCAAGACCACCGTATTCAACTGCATCACCGGCTTCTACAAGCCGACCACCGGCATGATGCGCCTCATTCATGAGGATCGCCGCGAATTTCTTCTGGAGCGATTGTTCGACTATCGCATCTCAAAGGTCGCGAAGGTCGCGCGCACGTTCCAGAATATCCGGCTGTTCGCGGGCATGACCGCGCTGGAAAACCTGATGGTGGCGCAGCACAATCCGCTGATGCTCGCGTCGGGCTACACATTTCTCGGCCTGATCGGCGCACCCGGTTTCCGCCGCGCGGAAAAGAATGCCATCGAGCGCTCACGCTATTGGCTCGACCGTATCGGCCTCACGTCGCGCGCCGATGACGCAGCGGGCAACCTGCCCTACGGCGATCAGCGCAGGCTCGAGATCGCGCGCGCGATGTGTTCTGAACCGGTACTGCTGTGCCTCGACGAACCCGCCGCCGGATTGAACGCAAGGGAAAGCGATGAACTGAGCCAGTTGCTGCTGGCAATCCGCAAAGATCACGGCACGTCGGTGCTGCTGATCGAACACGATATGTCGGTGGTGATGGAAATCTCCGACTGCATCTTCGTGCTCGACCATGGCGTGAAGATCGCGGCGGGCACGCCACAGGAAATCCGCAACGACCCGAAGGTCATCGCCGCCTATCTCGGCGCGGACGAGCAAACCGCGATCGAAGTGATGGAGGGCGGCACGTGAGCGCAGCGCCCCTCCTCTCTATTCGCGGCCTTGTGGCCGCCTATGGCAATATCGAAGCCTTGAAAGGTGTCGATCTCGACATCAACCCGGGCGAAATCGTCGCGCTGATCGGCTCCAACGGCGCCGGCAAGTCCACGCTGATGATGTCGGTGTTCGGGCGCCCCCGCGCCCGCGCCGGGGTCATCACCTTCGATGGCCGGGACATCACGAACGAACCGACCCATCATGTCGCGCGGCTGCGCATCGCACAGTCACCCGAAGGACGACGCATTTTCCCGCGCATGTCGGTCGCGGAAAACCTGCGCATGGGCGCGGACGTCGCCGGTGAGAGCACCGAAGCCGAGCGCAACGAAGATCTGGAACGCGTTTTCACGCTGTTTCCGCGCCTCAAGGAACGCATCGCGCAACGCGGCGGCACGCTGTCCGGCGGCGAACAGCAGATGCTAGCGATCGGACGCGCGCTGATGAGCCGCCCCCGCCTGTTGATGCTGGACGAACCATCGCTTGGCCTCGCGCCCCTGATCGCGCGGCAAATCTTCGATGCCGTCCGCACGCTCAACCGGCAGGATGGCCTCACCGTCCTGATCGTCGAACAGAACGCCAACCACGCCTTGAAGCTGGCGCACCGCGGCTATGTGATGGTCAATGGCCTTATCACGCTCAGCGGAACCGGTGACGAACTCCTCGCCCGGCCGGAGATCCGCGCAGCTTATCTTGAGGGAGGGCGTCATTGATGGCCTTCTATTCCAACGAATCCATTTTTCAGGTTCTGTTCGTTACCCTGGTGCTCGGCGGCGGCTGTGCGTTGCTGGCCGGCCGCGCCATTGCGCTGACCTGGCGGAGCATCTGGATCGCTGCCATCTCGATGGTCCCGCTGGGGATGGCCGTGCGATTCGTGCACTTCGCGCTGTTCAATGAGACCCTGTTGCAGCCGCAAGCCTATGTGGCCGAAACCGTTATCCTGATCGCAGCCGCCTGCCTGTCTTTTCAGCGCACCCGGGCGCAGCAGATGGTCCGACAGTATTACTGGCTGTACGAACCAAGCGGCCCCCTCGGCTGGCGGCTGCGGCAAGATGCGCCAGCCAAGGCCTGAGCGCGGCCCAAAATTGCCGATGACTTGGCGGTAAAATCAGCGGACAATATCCGGGATCTGTTTGTCCGGCGGGCCGTCTGGCCGCGCCATTCGAGACCTGCATGAGGATTACCCTATGAAACCAACCCATATCCTTGGCCTCGCACTCGGCGCGTCGATTGCACTGTCGACTGCTGCGTTTGCGCAAGACATTCCCGTCGCAGTCGCCGGTCCAATGACGGGCGGCGAATCCGCGTTCGGCCGTCAGATGAAGAACGGCGCGGACCTGGCTGTTGCCGACATCAACGCCGCGGGCGGCGTCAATGGCAAGAAGCTCGCGCTCCAGGTCGGTGACGACGCCTGCGACCCAAAGCAGGCCCGCTCAGTTGCCGAAAAGTTCGCAAGCTCCAAGGTCCCGTTCGTCGCGGGCCATTTCTGCTCGTCGTCGTCGATCCCGGCCTCGGAAGCCTACGCCGAAGGCAACGTGTTGCAGATCACGCCGGCATCGACAAATCCGGTCTTCACGGAACGCAAGCTGTGGAACGTGCTGCGCGTCTGCGGCCGTGACGACCAGCAAGGCCTTGTCGCCGCGCAGTACATTATCAAGGCGTTCGCCGGCAAGAATATCGCCATCCTGAACGACAAAACGACCTACGGCAAAGGCCTCGCGGACGAGACCAAGAAGGCGCTGAACGCCGGCGGCGTGAAGGAGAAACTGTTCGAGTCCTACAACAAGGGCGACAAGGATTTTAACTCCATCGTCTCGCGGCTGAAGCGCGAGAACATCGATCTGGTCTATGTCGGTGGCTACCATCAGGAATCAGGACTGATCCTGCGCCAAATGCGCGATCAGGGCATGAAGACGCTTCTGATGGCGGGCGACGCTCTGAACGACAAGGAGTTCGCCTCGATCACGGGCGCGGCCGCGGAAGGCACCCTGTTCACCTTCGGTCCCGATCCGCGCAACAAGCCGACCGCGAAGGCCATCGTCGACAAGTTCAAGGCGAAGGGCATCGATCCCGAGGGTTATACGCTTTACACCTATGCCGCGTTCCAGGTCTGGTCGCAGGCCGCCGCGAAGGTCAAAAGCACCGACTCCAAGAAGGTGATGGAAGCCATCAAGGGCGCTGAATGGGATACCGTGCTTGGCAAGCTTTCTTTCGACGCCAAGGGCGACATCAAGGTGATCGACTATGTCGTCTATCGCTGGGACGCCAAGGGCAACTACGCCGAGATCAACAAGGGATCGTAACGCGTTCCTGCATCCTTAAAGCAACGTCATGGCCGGGCTTGTCCCGGCCATTTTCTTTATGCGCTGATCAGCCAAAATTCTGTAGCGCCGGGAACGTCTCCAGCAGCCAGATGCTCACGTCCGTAACCGCGCCGGTCAGAAACCCGATCCCCACGAGAATCATCAGGACGCCCATCGCACGCTCGACCGTAGCGAGGTGCTTTTTCATGCGCGCGAGCACCGATGAAAATCGCTCGACCATGAACGCCGCGATCAGGAACGGAATGCCGAGACCGGCGGAATAGACCGCGAGCAGCCCTGCTCCCTTCGTGACCGTTGTCTCTGACGCCGCGACCGACAGAATTGCGGCCAGGATCGGCCCGATGCACGGTGTCCAGCCGAACGCGAAGGCCAGCCCCATCACATAGGCGCCCCACAGCCCGACGGGCTTGGGGATTGGCAGGCGTCCTTCGCGCATCAAAAAGCCGATGCGCGTGAGGCCAAGGAAATGCAGCCCCATCAGGATGATCGCGATGCCAGCGACGATGGACAACTGCGCGGACCAGGCGCGGATCCAGCCGCCGATCAGGCTGGCGCTGGCGCCGAGCGCCACGAATACGGTCGAGAATCCCAGCACGAAAACCAGCGCCGACAGCATCACGGCGCGCTTTGAGACCTGCGGCTTCTCGTCATTGGCCACATGCTCGATGGTCGCGCCGGTGAGATAGATCAGATATGGCGGGACCAGCGGCAACACGCAGGGCGAGAGAAAGCTGATGACGCCGGCGGCAAGCGCTGCGGGGATGGAAACGTCTTGAATCATGCCGCTTATTGCACTGTCGCCCATATGCTATGCAAGCTCCGCGCCTGTCCTTCCGCGTGTTGTGATCGAGCGTGATCATAAAAAGGTGAGAGTTATGAAGAACCTGCTGACCGACATTCCCGGCGTCCGGGTCGGCCACGCCCATGACGCGACGATCGCATCCGGCGTGACCGCGGTGATCTTCGACAAGGCCACTGTCACCTCCGCCGATGTGCGTGGCGGTGGCCCTGGAATCCGGGACGGCGCATTGCTCGAACCGGTCAACACAGTCGAGGGCATCGATGCGATCGCGCTTTCCGGAGGCTCGGCTTTCGGGCTGGAAGCGGGCGGCGGCGTACAGGCGTGGCTCGCCGAACAGGGACGCGGCTTTGCCGTTGGCGACGCGCTGATCCCGATTGTCCCGGGTGCCGTGATGTTCGACATGCTGAACGGCGGCGACAAGGCATGGGGCCGCTTCCCGCCCTATCGCGATCTTGGCTATGCAGCGGCGGCGGCAGCAACCGATGACCCGTTTGCACTCGGCAGCGTCGGCGCGGGATTCGGCGCGACCACCGCCAACTTCAAAGGCGGACTTGGCTCCGCGTCCGCGGTGATGACCAACGGCGTGCGGGTTGCAGCCATCGCTTCCGTCAATGCGGTCGGCAGCGTCAACGTCGGCGACGGGCCATGGTTCTGGGCCGCGCCCTTCGAACAAAACGGCGAGTTCGGCGGTCGTGGCCTGCCGCCATCCTTTACGCCGGACATGCTGGCGATGCGGCTCAAGGGCGGGCCCGCCGCGACGGCGATCGAGAACACCACGCTGGCCATCGTCGTCACCGACGCCTTCCTCACCAAGCCGCAGGTCAAGCGCCTTGCGATGATCGCACAGACCGGTTTCGCCCGCGCGATCTATCCGGTACACGCGCCGCTCGACGGTGACATCGTGTTCGCAGCAGCGACCGGCGAAAAACCAGTTGATCCACTTTTCGGGCTCACTGAACTTGGCGCGGTCGCGGCTAACGTCATCGCGCGCGCCATTGCGCGCGGTGTCTATGAAGCGAAGGCACTGCCTTTCGCCGGCGCGCTGCCGTCGTGGAAAGATAGGTTTGGGAAGTAACGGTCAGCGCTGGACATGCTGACCCGATTCAGCCCGCAGGCTAATCCCGGTTACATCAGACCCTGACCGAAACCGATTGCTTCGCAGATGCGGCAAGTGCGTCCGTCTGACGCTGCATCATTTTCTCGACGAGATTGTATTGCGTGGAAGCGCCGGTCGACGTGGTCGATGACGCGGGCTGGCTCAGCGTGATCTTCGATCCGTCGGCATATGTCAGCGTGGTCGAGATCGAGCCGCCGCTGTTTGTCGTCGTCGTGCTCGACGCGCCTTGCAGAGCCTCCTTCAGCGCGTCGGCGCCACCACCGGCCTGATGTGCATGAAGACCGCCACCCTTGCCTTTGAGCGCCGTTGCCATTTCATCGAGACTGACGGAGCCGTCGCCGTTGGTATCCATCCTGTTGAAAACATTATTCGCGGCCGCGATATTGGTGCCGCCCGCGCCGAGCTTGTCCTCGAATTCAGCGCTGGTGATCTTGCCGTCGCCGTTGCCGTCGATCTGCGTGAACAGACGCTTCAACGCCTCCGAGGGATTGGCTTTGCCGTTGGCATCCTGCGCCGACAGCAGCGCGTTGAATGTCGACGGTGACAAGGCTCCGGCCCGCGTCGGACTTGCCGAGGATGAGGACGACACGCTCGATGTGCTGGTGTTCGACCCGATCAAATCGAAGAGGGAATTCGTCTGCTTGACGCCGGTCTTGGCCGCAGCAGCCTTGTTGGGCGTCAGCGAGGACAGCAAATCCAGTGCGCCAATAGCGGCGGCTCCAACGGCACCTGCGGCAAAGAACATCGCGATACTCCCCAAAGCCGGTGACACGCGGCTCAGATCATCCCGAGTAGTATCCAGCAATTGCCGTGCCGCTACGAGAAACCCAATAAATACGGTCATTTCCACCGTCCGGACGGTGCTTCCAGCACGGCAATTTCTGCCGTGACGGCAGGATTTGCCGCCGAATCCGTGCTGTTCCTGTGTACGCCGCCCGCCTCACATTGCCCGCGCCCGGGCGGCGTGTTAGGCGAAACCAGCCGTCCAGAATACGCCAAGGGAAGCACCGGAAGCCGCCATGTCACAGCCCCTTGCACCCCGCCCGCTGATTATCGCGCCATCGATTCTGGCGTCGGATTTCTCGAAGCTCGGCGAGGAAGTCCGCTCCGTCGATCAGGCGGGCGCCGACTGGATCCATCTCGACGTGATGGACGGCCATTTCGTGCCGAACATTTCCTACGGCCCCGATGTCATCAAGGCGATGCGCCCGCATTCCAAGAAGATATTCGATGCGCATTTGATGATCGCGCCGTGCGATCCCTATCTCGAAGCTTTCGCCAAGGCCGGTTGCGACTACATCACGGTCCACGCCGAAGCCGGGCCGCATCTGCATCGCTCGCTGCAGGCGATCCGCGCGCTGGGCAAGAAGGCCGGTGTGTCGCTCAATCCCGGAACTTCCGCGAGTGCCATCGAGTACGTCATCGACATGGTCGATCTCGTGCTGGTGATGTCGGTCAATCCCGGCTTCGGCGGCCAGTCGTTCATCCCCTCCGTGCTGGAAAAGATTTCGCAGGTTCGCGCGATGTGTGCCGGACGGCCGATCGATATCGAAGTCGATGGCGGCGTCACGGCAGACAACGCTGCCAAGGTCGCGGCCGCCGGCGCGAACGCTCTGGTCGCCGGATCGGCCGTGTTCAAGGGCGGCACGATGGACAGCTACAGGGCGAATATCTCGGCGATCCGCAACGCGGCCGTCTCCGCGCGCGGCGAAGCGATTTAGGCCTGAAAAGCCTCGATTTCCTGCCAGAATCGCGGCTCAAGGGTGGCCTCGCCGGAAGCGATCTGCTAAAGCGCGGCGTAATCCCCCAAGCCCAAGAGTTCGCGATGATCCCCCGTTATTCCCGCCCCGAAATGGTCTCCATTTGGGAGCCGCAGACGCGTTTCAAGATCTGGTTCGAGATCGAGGCACATGCAGCCGACGCGCTCGCCGAACTCGGCACCATCCCGAAGGACGCCGCCAAAACCATCTGGGCGAAGGCCAAGGACGCGACCTTCAACGTCGAGCGCATCGACGAGATCGAACGCGAGACCAAACACGACGTCATCGCCTTCCTGACGCATCTGGCCGAGATCGTCGGCCCGGAAGCCCGCTTCGTGCATCAGGGCATGACCTCGTCGGACGTGCTCGACACCTGCCTCAACGTGCAGCTTTCGCGTGCCGCCGATATCCTGATCGCCGACGTCGACAAGGTGCTGGCCGCGCTCAAGACCCGTGCCTTCGAGCACAAGATGACGCCGACCATCGGCCGCTCGCACGGCATCCACGCCGAGCCGGTGACGTTCGGGCTGAAGCTCGCCTACGCCTACGCTGAATTTACTCGCGCCCGCGAACGTCTTGTTCTGGCGCGCAAGGAGATCGCGACCTGCGCCATCTCCGGCGCAGTCGGGACCTTCGCGCAGATCGATCCGCGCGTCGAAGAACATGTTGCCAAGGCCATGGGCCTCGCGGTCGAACCGATCTCGACGCAGGTGATCCCGCGCGACCGCCATGCGATGTTCTTCGCGACATTGGGCGTCGTCGCCTCGTCGGTGGAACGTCTTGCCACTGAAATCCGCCACATGCAGCGCACCGAAGTGCTGGAAGCCGAGGAATTCTTCTCCGAAGGCCAGAAGGGCTCGTCGGCGATGCCGCACAAGCGCAATCCGGTGCTGACGGAAAACCTCACCGGCCTCTCCCGCATGGTGCGCGCTTACGTGACGCCCGCGCTGGAAAACGTCGTGCTCTGGCACGAGCGCGACATCTCGCACTCCTCCGCCGAGCGCATGATGGGCCCGGATGCAACCGTGACCCTCGACTTCGCGCTCAATCGTCTCGCCGGCGTGATCGAAAAGCTGCTGGTCTATCCGGCTAACATGCAGAAGAACCTCGACCGCCTCGGTGGCCTCGTCCACTCGCAGCGGCTGCTGATCGCGCTGACGCAAAAAGGCGCATCGCGCGAGGACGCCTACAAGCTCGTGCAGCGCAACGCGATGCCAGTCTGGCGCGGCGAAGGCGACTTCCAGTCACTTCTGAAGAAGGACGCCGACGTGAAGAAATATCTGTCGGACAAGGAGATCGAGGAACAATTTGATCTCGCGTATCACTTCAAGCACGTCGATACGATCTTCAAGCGGGTCTTTGGTGCATGATTCCGAAAAGTGGATTCCGGTTTTCGGATAAAATCATGCCCACTATCAAAGGAGCTTCCTGAACCGATGGGCATCGTCACCGCGGTGAGCCTGCGCAAAGGCCACCACTTCCGCAAGACCAACAGCCTGAGCATTCGCCTGCTGAGGGGGCTCGGCGTCGACGGTGACGCGCACATGGGCGAGACGGTGAAACACCGCTCGCGTGTCGCAAGGGATCCGACCCAGCCGAACCTGCGTCAGGTGCATCTGATCCACGAAGAGCTGTTTGACGAACTGGCCCCGAAAAACTTCATCGTCCGGCCCGGCGAGATGGGCGAGAACGTCACCACCCGCGGCATCAACCTGCTGACACTGCCGACTGGCACGCGGCTGCATCTCGGCGAGACCGCCCTGGTCGAAGTCACCGGGCTGCGCAATCCCTGCATCCAGATCGACCGCTTCCAGCAGGGCCTGATGGCCGCAACGCTGGACAAGGACGCCGACGGCAACCTGATCCGCAAAGCCGGGGTCATGAGCGTGGTTCTGGCCGACGGCGACGTCCGGCCGGGCGACACCATCCGGATCGTCCTGCCAGAGGGACCGCGCCGCGCCCTTCAGCCGGTGTAGCCGCCCCGATTACAACAAAGTGGTAACCGCACATCGGCTATCATGGCTTTCGTGTCCCAGACGCCCACGATACTGGTTTTCGATTCCGGCCTTGGCGGTCTCACCGTATTCCGCGAGATCGTCAGGCTGCGGCCGGGCGCGCGCTATATCTACGTCGCGGATGACGCCTATTTCCCCTACGGCCAGCACACCGAGGACGAAATCGTCGCCCGTGTGGTGCCGCTGGTCGGCGATCTGATCGCCGAACACACACCGGACCTCGTCGTCATTGCCTGCAACACGGCCTCGACCCTGGTGATGACGCATCTGCGCGAGGCTTACACCGTGCCGTTCGTCGGTACCGTGCCGGCAATCAAGCCCGCCTGCGCCTCATCCAAGACAAAGCGTGTGTCGGTGCTGGGCACGCGCGGCACCGTCAAGCGCGAGTACACCAAGGCGCTGATCCGCGATTTTGCGCAGGGCTGCGACGTGACGCTGGTCGGTGCGGAAAATCTCGCGAGTCTTGCGGAGGCCGCGTTGCGCGGCGAACGTGTCAGCGACGATGCCATCGCGGCAGAGATCGCGCCGTGCTTCGTCAATGGCCAAAATAGTGATGAAGCACGGACCGATACTGTGGTGCTGGCCTGCACGCATTATCCGCTGCTCAGCGGCCAGATGATCGCGCTGGCACCGTGGGTTGTGGACTGGATCGATCCCGCGCCCGCCATCGCACGCCGCGTGAGCGACCTGCTCGGCAGGGCCAACGGCACCGGCGAAGCACTCCCGGCGCGGTTCATCTTCACATCGGGACAGGCACCCTCTCCGGTTCTGGCGATGGCGCTGGAGCCCTTCCTTGGTGCCAGCCCTGTAGGTTGAGACCCTTCCGTAGATACCGTTCGGCTGTTAGCCTCCCGCCCGGTCTGTTCCGAAAGAGAACAGCGAAAGGGAGATTCACATGCTCAAGAAGACAGTGCTTTGCGTTTCTGTTCTCGCGCTCGCCGGCATAGGCGCGGCCCTCGCCCAGCAGCCGCCCGCGGGCATCAAGCGTACGCCACTCCAGACCATCGCTTTCCCCGAGGGCTACAACACAGTCACCGGCCTTGCCGAACTGGCTCCAGGAACAAAGGCCGGACGGCACACCCATCCCGGCGTCGAGACCGGCTACGTCCTTGAGGGCGAACTGGTGTTGTCCATAGACGGGCAGCCCGACAAAACGCTGAAAGCCGGCGAATCCTACCAAATTCCAGCCGGCGCCGTTCACGATGCCGCCGTTCATGGCGATAAGCCTATGAAAGTGCTGGGAGTTTACGTGGTGGACAAGACCAAACCGCTGGCCTCCCCGGCCCCCGCGAAATAGCCGATCTGTTTGACATTACGGGGGATTTTTCATAGAACCCCGTTGCTCGCGGGCCGGTTTCGGCCCGCGTTGCGTTTCGCGACCCGTGGTCTTTCTCATCAAGCTTATGAGGCGGACCTGTCAGCACCGGGATCATATCCCGCTGCACAGGAGGGCGCGTTTCCTCAAAACTCAAACTTACGAAAGAGGACGCGATGACTAAGCGTAGTGAGGCGAAGTATAAAATCGATCGCCGTATGGGCCAGAACATCTGGGGCCGCCCGAAGAGCCCCGTTAACAAGCGTGAATACGGCCCCGGCCAGCACGGCCAGCGCCGCAAAGGCAAGCTCTCCGACTTCGGCACGCAGCTGCGCGCCAAGCAGAAGCTGAAGGGCTATTACGCCAACATTTCCGAGCGTCAGTTCCACGCGATCTACGTCGAAGCCAGCCGCCTGAAGGGCGACTCGGGTGAAAACCTGATCGGCCTGCTCGAGCGCCGCCTCGATACCGTGGTGTATCGCGCGAAGTTCGTCGCCACCATGTTCGCGGCCCGTCAGTTCATCAACCACGGCCACATCAAGGTGAACGGCAAACGCGTCAACATCGCCAGCTACAAGGTCAAGGTCGGCGACGTCATCGAGATCAAGGAATCTTCCAAGCAGCTCACCTTCGTTCTCGAAGCCAACCAGCTCGGCGAGCGTGACACCCCCGACTACCTCGAGGTCGATCACGGCAAGCAGACTGCCAAGGTCACGCGCGTTCCGGGTCTTTCGGAAGTGCCGTTCCCGGTTCAGATGGAACCGCACCTCATCATCGAATTCTATTCGCGCTGATCTCTTCAGCCGAACAGAAATACGAAAGGCCGCCTCATCGGGCGGCCTTTTTGTTTGCGTGAATTCCGTCTGCTATTTCAACGCGCCGTAGATCAGGCTTCTGAGTGCCGATTGAATCCGGCCGCGCTGCGACGGCGACTGGATCATCAGGACAGCGAACATGTCTTCCTTCGGATCGACAAGAAAGTATGTCCCGCTGCCCCCGCTCCACTCGTACTCGCCAACGGAGCCGGCCCAGTGGCTCACGCCCGCTTCCGTCCGCACGGCCACGCCGAGACCGAAGCCATAGCCCGCACCGGGAAAATAATAGACCCACGGCTTGATGCCGGCAGCTTCACCGATATGGTTCGACGTCATCAGGTCGACGGTCTTGCGCGCCAGAATGCGCTTGCCGTTCAGTTCACCGCGATTGAGCAGCATCTGCACAAAGCGCGCGTAGTCCGCGATCGACGACACCATGCCGCCGCCGCCCGATTCCCATTTTGTAACGACACGCGGATCGCGATCCAGCTTGTCATGCCTGTTCGGAAGCGGATCGGCGAGCAGCGCCTGTTTTGCGGGATCCGCGACAAAGAAGCTTGTGTTCGTCATGCCGAGCGGATCGAGCAGGTTTTCCTTTTCGAACTGATAGAGCGATTTTCCTGACACCACCTCGATCACCCGTCCGAGCACATCGGTGGCGTGGCCGTAGGTCCAGTAATCGCCGGGGTGACTGATCAGCGGCAGCGCGGCGATGCGGTTCGCCACCTCCTCATTGGTAAACTTACCCGACATCAAGTCGGCGTCTTCATAAGGCTTCTTCACCACGCCATAGGCCAGCGAAGCGTAGGGTATGCCCGCTGACTGCCGCAGCAGATCGTGGATCTGGATCGGGCGCTTCGGCGCGACCAGGTCAAGCGCGGGCCTGCCGTCAGGACCAGGTTTCTCCTCACCGACCTTGATATTGTAAAAGCCGTGAATGTATTGCCCGACCTCGTCATCGAGCGCGAGCTTGCCTTGCTCCACAAGCATCAGCGCCGCCACCGAGGTGATCGGCTTCGTCATCGAAAACAGCGTGAAGATGGTGTCCGACGTCATTGGCGCCTTGGTGGCGACACTGCGCACACCGAAAGCTTCGTAATAGGCGGGCTGGCCGCGACGCTGGATCAGCACGATGGCGCCGGGGATTTTGCCGGTCGTCACCTCATTGTTGAAGTATTCGGTGATGCGGCCCAGCCGCTCGCTCGAAAAGCCTGCCGCTGCCGGGTCGGTTTTTCCGATGCTGCCGGCTGACGCCTGCGCGACGAAAAAGCCTACCGCCGCCATCTGAAATACGCACATCGCCAAGGCACGGGCGGTCGAGCGATAATCAATTGTGAAATGCAAAGTCAGCCTCATGCGGAAACAGAAATGCAAGCGGCAAGCCTAGCGATTGGCAGCCCCATTGCAAGCAACCTCATACTGGCACGCGGACGGTCATGGACCCGTGGTCCGTTTTTGAATACATCAGGGAACGGCGCAGATCACCGCACAGGACTTTCCGATGAGAATGACCCCAGCCTCGCCAGATCCGAAGCTACCACCTGTTCGCATCAATCTGATGTCTGACACCCAGACCCGGCCGACACTGGCCATGCGCGAGGCGATGGCGCGTGCGGAGGTCGGCGACGAGCAGATCGGCGACGATCCCACCACGATAGCTCTGTGCGAACGCGTCGCCGACATGCTCGGCAAGGAAGCCGCAGTCTTCCTGCCGTCGGGGACCATGTGCAATGTGGCGGCAACGCTGGTGCATTGCCGTCCGGGCGACGAAATCCTGGCGCATCCCTCCGCGCATGTGCTGACCCGCGAAGGCGGCGCGCATGCAGCACTCGGCGGATTTCAGATCACGCCGCTGCCCGGCGAAAACGGAGTTTTCACACCGGAGACATTTCGCGCAGCGATCCAGCCGGTCTCGCGCTACTCGGCGCCACAGCGCGTTGTAACCGTCGAGCAGACCGCGAATGTCGGGGGCGGCACGATCTGGAAAAAATCCACTCTCGACGAGATCACTGCCATCGCGCGCGCGCACAAGCTTATCACTCACATGGATGGCGCGCGGCTGATGAATGCCTGCGTGGCCACCGGGGTATCCGCGCGGGACATGGCAGAAGGCTGGGACTCGGTCTGGATCGACTTCAGCAAGGGATTAGGCGCCCCCATCGGCGCGGTGATCGCAGGGACGGATACTTTCATCGACGAGGTGTGGCGCTGGAAGCAGCGTCTTGGCGGGGCGATGCGCCAGAGCGGAATTTGCGCTGCGGCCTGTCTCTACGCGCTCGATCATCATATCGACCGGCTCGCGGACGACCATGCCAATGCCCGCACGCTGGCCCGCGGTCTCGCGCAAATCCCGGGCATCACGGTCAATCAGCCCGAGACCAATCTGATCTTCTTCGATCCGACAGCAACCGGCATCACGACACAGCGAATGATTTCAGAACTGCGCAAGCGCGGCATCCTGACCGGCGCACTCGATCACCGCATCCGCGCCTGCACCCATCTCGATGTGACGGCAACAATGATCGAAGAGACCGTTTCAGCGATCCGCGATATCGCATCCAAGGCGTGATCTATCGCTCGAAGGCGTCGTAGACCATGGCCTTCAGCGCCGGCTGAATACGGCCGCGCTCCGACGGTGACTGGATCATCAGGATGACGAACATGTCCTGCGCGCGATCAATCCAGAAATAGGTACCGCCCGCGCCGTCCCACTTGATCTCGCCAAGCGATCCCGGAGGCGGCGGCGTGGCGTTGCCGGGTTCGGTGCGAACCCCGAAGCCGAGGCCATATCCAAAGCCGTCGCCGGGGAAATAGTAATCTCCGCGCTTCACCGCCGTTGCAGGCGCGATATGGTTCATGGTCATTGTCGCGAAAGTCTCAGGCTTCAGATAACGCCTGCCGTCGAGTTCGCCGCCATTGAGCAGCATCTGAGCAAACCGGCTGAAGTCGCCGATGGTCGTGACCAGTCCACTGCCGCCGGATTCCCGCTTCGTAAACAGGCGCGGATTCCGCGCACTGCTCGTCCTGAAGTTACCATCACTGGGCAACGGCTCGGCGATGCGGCGATGCTTGGCCGGGTCGGCAACATAGTAGGCCGTGTCGGTCATGCCGAGCGGCTCAAACAGCCGCTCCTTCTCGAATTCGAAAAGCGACTTGCCTGACGCCACCTCGATGACGCGGCCCAGAACATCCATCGAGTGACCGTAGTCCCACAGCGTGCCGGGGTGCTCGGATAGCGGGAGGCGCGCGATCTTTTCTGCGAGCGACGCATTATCGGCTTCGGCGAACAGATCGGCGCTGGCATAAGCCTTTCTGACAAGGCCCTTGCCGTAGAAACCGTAAGTGATTCCGGATGAGTGCCGCAGCAGGTCTTTGATGATGATCGGCCGGTCCGTCGGCACGAGCTTGAGCACGGGATCACCGTTCTCGGCCGTGGCTTCAACACCCACCTTCACCGTCGCAAATGACGGAATGTACCTGTACAGCGGATCGTCGAGTTTAAGCTTGCCGTCGTCCACCAGCAGCATCGCCGCCACGCTGGTCACCGGCTTCGACATCGAGAAAATTCGGAAGATCGCATCCGGCGTCATCGGCTCGCCGGAGACCGTATCGATCTTGCCGAAGGACCTGAGGTAGACCTGCTTGCCGTGGCGCTGAATCAGAACCACTGCGCCGGAAATCTTTGCGTTGGCAACTTCGGTATCAAAATATTCGGTGATCCGTTCAAGCCGCTGCGGAGAGAGGACGGCATCCGGGGGGTAGACCCGCATCGCGCCGTCGGCACATGCATGACTGGCCGCGAGCGCGACTATCGCGGCAGGAAGCAAGCTCCAGATACGCCGCGATCTCATCGGGTTCCTGCTTTCAGTTGGCAGAGATCCATCAGATACGCCCACCGCCCGGCGCGGTTGCACCGGGCAGCCGTAGGCCGGGCCATTACTTCTCGAACGCACCGTAAGCGAGATTCTTCAGCGCGATGCGGTGACGGCCGCGATGCTGCACGGTCTGGGACATGAACACCACGAACATATCTTCCTTCGGATCGACCCAGAAGGTGGTGCCGCCCGCGCCCGACCAGTTCATCTCGCCGGCGCTACCCTCCATGACGCTGACGCCAGGCTCGGTCCGTACCGCGAATCCGAGACCGAAACCGAAGCCTGGACCGGGCAGATAGTATGGACCATTCACCACCCCCGACGCGGGACCGATATGGTTCGACCCCATATAGGCGATGGTCTTCGGGCTCAGGTAGCGCTTGCCGTCGAGCATTCCGCCATTCGCGATCATGCGCGCGAACCGGGCGTAATCGCCGATGGTCGACATCATGCCGCCGCCGCCGGATTCCCACTTGCGCACGATCCGCGGGTCATTCATATCGGCGTCATTACCGATCTTTCGGTCGTTCGCGAACGGTTCGGCAATCAGCGGCTGCTTGGTCTTGTCGGTGACATAGAATGTGGTGTCCTTCATGCCGAGCGGATCGAGAATGCGCTCCTTCTCGAACTGATAAAGCGATTTGCCCGACACGACTTCGACCACACGCCCCAGGATGTCGGTCGAATGGCTGTAGTCCCATGTCGATCCCGGCTGATAGGCCAGCGGCAGCTTGGCGATACGATCCGCGAAGCCGGCGTTGTCGACATCTTCCGAGAAGATTTTCGCATCGACATAGGCTTTCTTGACGAGACCCTCCCCGAAGAAGCCGTAGGTGATGCCCGACGTGTGGCGCATCAGATCCTGCACCGTCATGGGACGGCGGGACGGCACGAGATCGAGCGTCGTCTTTCCGTCCTCGCCCTTCTTTTCGACGCCGACCTTCACATCCTTGAACGCGGGAATGAAATTCGCGACGGGATCGCCCAGCTGGAGCTTGCCCTCCTCCACCAGCATCATCGCCGCCACGGTGGTGATCGGCTTCGACATCGAGTAGATGCGGAAGATCGTGTTCGCCGTCATCGGCGCCTTGGTGGCGGGATCGCGGACGCCGAACGTCTCGTAATAGGCGATCTTGCCGCGACGCTGGATCATCATCACGGCGCCTGGAATCTTGTTGGTGGCGATTTCATTCTTGAGGTAGTCGCCGATCCGTGCGAGCCCTTTGGGCGATAGCCCAGCTTCAATGGGCTGGGTGCGGACAACGCTGTCGGCAAAAGCGCTTTGTGCGGCGAGCAGTGTGGCGGCAACGACAAGCGACGCCGTGGTGTGGCGAGACACGAGCATAGAAAAACCTCCCAAGTCTTTTCAGACGAACGCCCGGATCGTTTGCGTCCGGGCTTGGGAGGACTGTACTGGCCCGAAAGGCCGGCAGACAAGCGAGACGGCGAACGGCCGCCTCGCCCGGAAATATCAGCCAGCGGGCTGCTGGATCGCGACGCCCTTGTCAGCAAGCAACTGCTGCAATTCGCCGGCCTGGAACATCTCGCGGATGATGTCGCAACCACCGACGAACTCACCCTTGACGTAAAGCTGCGGGATGGTCGGCCAGTTCGAATAGATCTTGATGCCGTCGCGCAGTTCGGACGATTCAAGCACGTTCAGGCCCTTGTAGGCGATGCCGACGTGATCGAGAATCTGGACCACCTGGCCCGAAAATCCGCACTGCGGAAACTGCGGCGTGCCCTTCATGAACAGCACGACGTCGTTGGACTTCACTTCGTTGTCGATGAATTGGTCGATGCTCATATTCGCGTCCTTAACTGCCTCGGTCCTGCGGCTGGGCCAGGAATCTTCAACGGCCTGTCGCTCTGACCATATATGTAGCGTGAAACGGTTCCGCAGCCCAATCAAATCGCTGAAAGGGTGCCATGCCACCCCCAGAGGGGGAATGCGGGTCTGCCATGCCTCTCTCTCCGTAACAGCGTCGTAGCCAACGCGTATCCATTTCATGGCCGACGGTGCCTTTTTTCTCCGGCGAGGCGCCCTATCTAGAGCATCCGTTCTGCGGAACCGATCCGCAGAAGCATCGTTCTCTCCTCAACCGGAGAATCTCGTGACGAAACCAGCATCCCAGCCAGACGCCCGTGTCGCCACGTCCTCCGCCAATACGGCCGAATCCAGCCAAAAACTCCTTCAGGAATCCCGCGACGAACGGGCCGCTAGGCTGCTGACGGCCTACCGCACCGTCCGGGACGAGACCGAGCGGCGGGCGGCTCCGTTGTCCCCCGAGGATCAGCTGGTTCAGTCGATGCCGGACGCCAGCCCGACCAAATGGCACCGCGCCCACGTCACCTGGTTCTGGGAGCAATTCCTGCTCGGCGAGCATTCCCCCGGCTACCAGCCCTATCACCCCGACTACGCCTACCTGTTCAATTCCTATTACGTCAGCGCCGGGCCGCGCCACGCCCGGGCCCAGCGCGGTCACCTCACCCGTCCCGGTGCGGACGAGGTGACGGCCTATCGCAAGCATGTCGATGCCGCAGTCGCGGCATTTTTCAGTTCGGCGGATGTGGACACGCTGGCGAAACTAGAGCCGCTGATTGAGGTCGGCCTCAATCACGAGCAGCAGCATCAGGAATTGCTTCTCACCGACATCCTGCATGCCTTCGCACAGAATCCGATCCCGCCGGCCTATGAACCCGGCTGGGCATTCCCGGCTGCGACCCGCACCGGCGACGCATGGGTCACCCTGATGGAAGGCATCCACACCATCGGCCACGCCGACAATTCATTTCATTTCGACAACGAAAAGCCCGCGCACCGCGCGCTGGTCGGCCCCGTCAAGCTGGCGCGCAATCTCGTGACCAACGCCGAGTGGCTCGCCTTCATGAAGGACGGCGGATACACGACGCCGACGCTGTGGCTGATGGACGGCTTCGCGGCCGCCGAACGTGAGGAATGGCAGGCCCCCGGTCATTGGCGCAACATTAATGGCGAATGGAAGATCATGACGCTCGGCGGCTTGCAGCCCATCGATCCCACGGCTCCCGTTTCACATGTCAGCTACTATGAAGCCGATGCTTTTGCGCGCTGGAGCGGCAAGCATCTGCCGACCGAAATGGAATGGGAAGTCGCCGCCCGCGCCGGTCATCTTAACGACGCCTTCGGCATCGTCTGGCAGTGGACCCGCAGTTCGTACTCGCCCTACCCCGGTTACCGCGCCATCGACGGCGCGCTCGGGGAATACAACGGCAAATTCATGGTCAACCAACTGGTGCTGCGCGGCTCATCGCTGGCAACGCCGGACAATCATAGCCGCATTACCTATCGCAATTTCTTCTATCCACATCATCGCTGGCAGTTCACCGGACTGCGGCTCACCGATTACGCCGTTTAAACCCTGAACACACGAGACCGTCATGAATGTGCATGTCAACGCGCGGGCCGAGGCTCCGCTTCACGATCAGATTGACCATTCTTTCGCTCAGGACGTGATTGCTGGATTGTCGCAGCAACCGAAAAAGCTGTCGCCTAAATATTTCTACGACGAGGCTGGCTCGAAACTGTTCGAGCAGATCACGCTGCTGCCGGAGTACTATCCGACCCGCACCGAACTACGCATCCTGCGCGACCGTGGTTCGGAGATCGCCCAGGCGATCCCCGCAAACGCCGCGCTGGTCGAATTCGGCGCAGGCGCCACAACCAAGGTGCGCCTTCTGCTCAAGCAGTGCTCGTTCAAGGCCTACGTCCCGGTGGATATCTCCGGTGATTTCCTCAACGGTCAGGCGAGCGCCTTGCGTGAAGACTTCCTCGATCTCGCGGTTTATCCGGTGACGGCCGACTTCACCAAGCCGTTCGAACTGCCGCTGGAAGTCAAGGACATGCCGAAAGTCGGCTTCTTTCCCGGATCGACCATCGGCAATTTCGATCCGCATGAAGCCTGTGCCTTCCTGCGCAGCGCCCGCGCCATTCTCGGCGAAGGCGCGACGCTGATCGTCGGCGTCGATCTCGAGAAGGACGAGCGCGTGCTTCACGACGCCTACAACGATGCGGCGGGCGTGACCGGCCAGTTCAATCTCAATGTGCTTGCGCGGATCAACCGCGAACTCGGCGGCAATCTCGATCTCGACGGATTCAAGCATCGCGCGATCTACAACCGCCAGCGCCATCGCATCGAGATGCATCTCATCAGCCGCAAGCCGCAGACCGTGCGGGTGCTGGATCACACGGCGACGTTCCGCACCGGCGAGACGATCCACACCGAGAGCAGCTACAAATACAGCATCGAGCGCTTCACGGCGCTGGCGCGGGGCTCGGGATGGACTCCGCGTGCATCATGGACCGATCCTGACGGGATGTTCTCCGTTCACGCGCTGGTGGCGGAAAACGGGGTCTGATTTCAGACCTCGTCGGATAACGTCCGCGAACCAAGCGAGATCGCTTCCCATGTTGCGACGATCAGCATGATGACCGTTGTCGCTGACGACAACAGCAGCGGCGACAAACTGTGCGCGAACGGGATCAGCACGATCAGCAGACCGATACCGACCATATGCGAGAGCTGAAAGATGCCTCTGATGCTGCGCTTGAACAGAATGGTGCCGATCAGAAACAGCAACGGCCCGCCGATCATGGTGAGTATGGTCTTGGTGTCGGCATGGCCATCGGGATGCGCCAGCAGCAACTCGTCGCCGACCGCCGACACCACAATGCCCGCGACAATCGGAAGATGCAGGTAGGTATAGGCGAGCCGCGCCAACCGCCCCGTATCCTTCGCGTGCGAGATATGCTCCGCCCCCGCCTCCGCGCCGATATGGAAGTACACCCACCACATGGCGATGCTGCCGATCAGCGCCACAACGAAGCCCATGATCACCGGCGCTGTCCATGCGGCCGACGCGAAGGTCGCGCCGGTGACCACGAGCGATTCTCCGAGCGCGATGATGATGAACAACGCGCAGCGCTCGGCCATGTGGCCGCCTTCGACCTCCCAGTCTTCGAGAGGTGTGGCGCCTAAACCGGGAAACCGGAACCGCATCACCGGTCCGCAATACTCAATTGCCACCGCGACGATCCACAGGATGAGCCGCGTTTCCCCCTCCGCAAGCCCGCCCGCAATCCAGAACACGCCACTGCATGCCAACCAGCAAGTGATGCGCAACAGGTTCATGCGCCAGCCGGGCTTCGACTTCGGTATCGAAAGGAACGTGAAAGCCGATCGTCCGACCTGCATGACGACGAAGGCCAGCGCAAACGCCAGCCCCCGGCTTTCAAACGCCTTGGGAATGGAGGTGGACAGCAACAGGCCGGCGACCATCAGCCCGAACAGCATCACGCGGACCGGCGTGCGCTCCGGGTCGAGCCAGTTGGTGATCCAGGATGTGTAGATCCAGACCCACCACACCGCCAGAAACAGGATCGTGGTCTGCAGCACGCCCAGCGGCGTGAAATGCGCCAGCAGCGTGTGGGAGATCTGCGTAATGGCAAAAACGAAAACGAGGTCGAAGAATAGTTCGACGTAAGTGACACGGTGATGCTGGTGCGGCGCACGGGCTCGCAACAGGGTTTCGTTTGTCGACACCGTTGTGCCCCCCGCTTTCGACGGTTCAGGCGTCAGGCACGCCCGTCTGCAGCGCCAGCGCATGCAGGACGCCGCCCATCTGCCCCTTCAGCGACTGATAGACGATCTGGTGCTGCTGTACCCGCGATTTACCGCGAAAAGCTTCCGAGATGACGGTGGCAGCGTAGTGGTCGCCGTCGCCTGCGAGGTCGCGGATTTCCACCTTCGCGTCGGGCAACGCAGCCTTGATCATCGTTTCGATGTCCCGCGCGTCCATTGGCATGTCTTTGAATCTCCCGATCTTGAGCCATTCCGGGCCCAGGCAATGCACCGAAATATGACTGATTCTAGCCCTTGCAACCTGCGCCGTCACGCAAGCATTGCGCTAGTGTGGGGGTTCGCAAGTCCGCATTGTTTCCCCGGCGCGTACATATGCGGACTTGCGAACCCAAACCACACTAGAATCATAGTCTTCTAGTGTCCTTTTGAAACCGAAGTTCGCTACGGGAGCCGGAAAATAAGGCGAACTTCGGTTTCAGGACACTAGATCGCACCTATATTGCGACTTCAACAGGAAGCCCGTCATGAACGTTCGCATGAGAATTCCAGGCCCGGACCACCCAATTGCGATCTCAGCGAACTCAAAACGGGTCCGGATCAGCGTCGGCGGCGAGCTCATCGCCGAAACCAGCCGCGCCCTGACCCTCAAGGAAGCCAACTATCCGCCAGTTCAGTACATTCCGCGCGAGGATGCCAACCCTGCCAGGTTGAAGCGCACCGACCACAGCACCTATTGCCCCTACAAGGGCGATGCGAGCTATTTCAGCATCGTTTCCGGCGGCAAGACGCTGGAGAACGCCATCTGGACCTACGAGACGCCCTACGATTCGATGAAAGACATCGCCGGGCATCTGGCGTTCTATCCAAACAAAGTCACGATCGAAGAGATCTAACGCTCCCAATCGTCCTCCGACAAACGGCAACACCCGCCGGAATAACCGGCGGGCGTTGCTCAAGGCGCTTTCGTTGCGCTTTTATTTGACCAGAGGGCACTCGCTTCCGGCGAGCGGCTTGAACGACTGCTCACCCGACATCTCAGCCAACTGCTGATAGAAATCGCCGCGATACTTCGACTGCGCAGGCGACTTCACCTTCATCAGGAAGGTCTTGTGCATGACACGGCCGTCCTGCCGGATCTGGACGTTCTTGTTGTAGAAGTCGTTGACCGGCAGTTCCTTCATCTTTGCCGCCACGGCCTTGCCCTCATCGGTCCCTGCCGCCTCAACCGCCTTCAGATAGTGAAGCACGGACGCGTAGGTTCCCGCGGTGATCAGGTTGGGAATGAAACCACCCGAGCGCTCCATGAACCGCTTCGCCCAGGCGCGCGTTTCGTCATTTGCGTCCCAGTAGAAGGAGGTCGTGAGCGTCAAGCCCTCTGCGATGTTCAGACCAACGCCTTCGATATCGTTGATGTAAACGACGAGGCTAGCGAGGCTCTGTCCGGACTGGACGATGCCGAACTCACGCGCCTGCTTGATGGCGCTCAAAAGGTCCGCACCAGACATGGCAAGACCGATCACCTTGGCCTTGGAGGCCTGCGCCTGAAGCAGGAACGACGAGAAGTCCGGCGAGCCGAACGGGAAGCGCACGCTGCCAAGCACCTTGCCCCCGGTTTCGGTGACGAAGTGACTGGCGTCGCGCTGGAGCGAATGACCGAAGGCGTAGTCGCTGGTCAGGAAGTACCAGCTGTCGCCGCCCTGCTTGGTGACCTGGCTCGCCGTTCCCTTGGCGAACGCATAAGTGTCGTAGCTCCACTGCGATGTCGTCGCCGAACAGGCCTTGCCCGTCAGCTCGGTGGTCGCGGCGCCTGAAATCAGCAACACCTTGCCGCGCGACCGCGCGATTTCCTGAGTGGCAAGGGCGACCGCCGAGCCGGCCACGTCAGTAATGGTGTCGACGCCCTCGGTCTCGAACCATTTGCGGCTCAGCGCGGAAGCAATGTCGGCCTTGTTCTGATGATCGGCGGTGATGACGCTGATCGGCTTGCCCAGCACCTTGCCGCCGAAATCATCGACCGCCATCTGCGTCGCTTCGACAGAGTACTTGCCGACAAGATAGGCGAAGCCGCCCGAATGGTCGGTCAGCACGCCGATCTTGACGGCGTCGTCAGACACCTGCGCCTGCACAGCACTGGATGCCATCAGCATGGCCGCAACCGTCAGTCCGATCCTGGTTGTTCTCACGATATCCCTTCCTCCTTCTGTGTCCTGTTGTTCGGCTTCAGACCGGCAACGCGATGCCGTCGTGGCCGGGGTCGGCGCCGCCGTCGAGCTTGTCGCCATCGATCCGGATGCCATGCACGGCCGCAAAGCCGAACGTGTAAGGGCTGCGGATCACCTGATAGCCATCGGCTTCGAGTTCGTTGGTGACGCCGTGTACGATGCGATTGGTAACGTCGATGGCGTTGCTGGTCGCGGAGAAGCGCGGCGCACTGACTGCTTCGGTCATGGTCATGCCGAAATCGATGACGTTGAGAACGGCCTGCAGCACACCCATGGCGATCTGCGTCGCGCCAGGCGCGCCGATCACCAGATAAGGCTTCTTGTCGCGGAAAATGATCGACGGGACGACCGACGTGAAACGCGCCTTGCCCGGCGCGATCGAGCCGGCGCGGCCTGGCCGCGGATCGAACACACCCATGCAGCCGTTGTAGAAGAAACCGAGGCCATCGGTGATGACACCGGACGGCATACCGAGGGAATGGGTCATCGTCACGCAGTTGCCGTCGCGATCGACCACCGAAACGTGGGTGGTGTCCTTCGATGGCATGCCCGAGTTGAACCGCGGCACGTCGCCTTTGACGTGCGACTTGATTTCGCTGGCCAATGCAGCGGCATAATCCTTCGACGTCAGCTTCTGGACGGGCACGTCGAGAAAGGCCGGATCGCCGATCGAGCGATCCTTGTCGGCGGTCGAACGTTTCATCGCCTCGCACACCACCCGCAGATATTCGGCGGAGTTATGCCCGATGCCGGAAAGATCGAAATGCTCAAGCACGTTGAGCATCTCGACCAGCATGACGCCGCCGCCCGGCGGGTTGTTGGTGGTGACTTCATAGCCGCGATAGTTGCCGCGCAGCGGCTCGCGCCATTGCGGCTGGTAGTTCGCAAGATCTTCAGCGGTGATGAGGCCGCCATTTGCCTTCATGTCCGCGGCGATGCGCTGTGCCAGTTCGCCGCGATAGAAGACGTCGGAACCGCCCTCGGCGATCATGCGCAGCGTCTGCGCGTAGTCCGGGTTGTGAACCACATCACCGACGCGCTTGTAGGTACCGTCCTCGCGGCAATAAAGCTTCTTCCCGGAAGCCGTGAACGAGAGACGATCGATTCCCGAAGCGCGATCCATTATGCCGGGATCGGACCAGAAAAATTCGACATGGGGACGCACCATCCAGCCGCGCTCCGCCCACGCGATCGCCGGCGCGACAATGTCCCGCCACGGCAGCACGCCGAATCTGGAATGCGCCTCGTAATAAGCCTTCAGCGAAGCCGGCACGCAGACCGACTGATAGCCGAGGTCGTTCACCTTGCCGCGCAGGATGAAGCCATAACCGTCGCGCGCTTCACCTTCGATCAGGTCGGCCCACATGTCGGGACGCGCGGCCGCCGGCGCCGGCGCATGGAAATCGAGATACTGATGGAAGCCCTGTCCGGGGAAATAGATGCCGGCGCTGCCGAAACCGGCGATGCCGGTCATCAACGGATCGACGACGCCCTGAACCAGCGCACAGGCGATCGCTGCGTCAATGGCGTTTCCGCCCGCCCGCAATACGTCCGCACCGGCCTCCGCCGCTTCGGCCTGCGCCGCGACGATCATCGCCTTCCCTTTCGGCATGCTCTCTCCGTCAGATGTCTTGTGGCTACACCATGCACCCGCGCAGAAAGGCGGCCGAAACACCGCATTCTTTCAAGGGAACCATGGCGCGATTTGACAGAGGGCATTCATGCCTGTCCAATACCAATGATGCCTCGATTGATACTTTATTGGTAACAAAGGAAAGGCCGCCTGCGCGGCCCTTGCGCGATGGTCCGTCCCCTGCTTCCAGCCAAAATTCCTTACTTTCTCGCCGTCGGTGAGACGCTGAGCTTCCGCAAGGCCGCCGAGAAGCTTGGGATCGCCCAGCCGGCGCTCAGCCGCAGCATCCGGGATCTTGAACACCACCTCGGCTTCACGCTTTTCGAACGATCGACCCGCCGGGTGATGCTGACGCCCGCCGGCGAGGTGCTTTACCGCGAAAGCGCTGACGCCATGCAGCGCCTCGCGCGCGCCACAGTGCACGCGGAACGCGTTGCACAGGGGCTCAGCGGCACCGTCAGCGTCGGCTACTCGACGTTTGCCGCGACCGGCCCTATGTCCGACATCATCATAGAATTCCGGAAACGCCATCCACAGGCGCAGGTCGGCCTGCGCCTGCTTGCTTCGTCCGAACAAGCTGCGGCATTCGACGAGGGGGCGCTCGATCTCGGCTTCATGATGTCGAATGTCGTCGGGCCGCTGCAACAGACAATTCCCATCTCGCGCGAACGGCTGGTCGCGCTGGTTCCCACAAGCCATGCCTGGGCGGCAAACCGTGCGATCTCGCTGCGAACCCTGTCCACCGCTCCGCTGGTGATCGGCAGCGCCCGGCGATGGCGCGGTTTCCGCGCGCTCATCAACGGGCTGATGACGGACCGCGGGCTCTCCCTGACAATTGCCGAAGAAGCCGATGACGTGCCCGTACTGCTGCAACTGGTGCGATCAGGTTTCGGCTGCACGATTCTAGATGCATCGTTCATCCCGACGCTGCCGCCGGGGATTGCACCGCTGGAGATCGAAGACGCGACCGCGACGCTCGATATCTCGCTGGTCTGGCGCAAGGACAATCTGTCGCCACTGGTGGCGCGTTTCGTCGATGTGGCGAACGCATTCATGGCGGCGCGCCAGGAGCCGCCGCGACGGCGGACTCGCCAGAACCGAAGGTAACCGCCACGCGCCGTGACCATGCGTGGGCATCGACAAGCCGCCGAAACGCATGGAACGAAGTCCTGTGGCTTCAATTACCTCCCCAACGGCACTTTCTGCCGACAGGAGACGTACCATGAGACATTTCACAATAGCGCTTTTGGCCGGCGCAGGCGCTGTTTTTGCCGGCGGCGCGATTGCCGCGCCAATAACGAACGGCATTTCGGGTGTTCAAACAGGTTCGAATGTCGAACACATCCGCACAGTGTGTGATGAAGATGGCCGATGCTACCGGACTCGCGGCGCCCGCCGCGTGATTATTCAGGACGACTCGTATGCTTACGCTCCGCGGCGCCAATATCGGGAGCGTCGCTACTACAACGAAGGTCCGAGTGTAGGCGTATACGGTGCACCGGGCGTCGGTGTCAGCGTTGGCGTAGGACGCTGGTAGGTCCCACTAGCAGCAGTTTTGAAGATCGCGGGCGCGTCCCGCGATTTTCCTGTTTCAGCCCTTGCCCGCCATGTAGGCCGGCAGCCAGTTCTCGTAGCCCGCCTTGAGTGACGCCACCGAAACCGAAGTCTCGCCTTCGACCGCAATGTCGTGACCACCGGTCTTGCCGATGACGTGGCACGGTACACCGACAGCCTTCAGCTTGCTCAGCACCGTCAGCAAATTCTCTTCCTGCACGGTGATGACATAGCGCGCCTGATCCTCGCCAAACCACCACGCATGCGGCACGATCTCGTCCGGCGGTGCATCGAGGATAGCGCCGATACCGCTGGCCATCGCCATTTCGGTGAGCGCCACCAGCAAGCCGCCATCCGCGACGTCGTGAACCGCGGTCGCTGTGCCACCCTTGATCATACCGCGCACCACGTCGCCGTTGCGCTTCTCAACGTCGAGGTCGACCGGCGGCGGTGCGCCTTCTTCCTTGCCGCAGATGTCGCGCAGATACACCGACTGGCCGAGCCACCCCTGGGTGTCGCCGATCAGAAGGATCGCCTCGTTCTCAGCCTTGAACGCCAGGGTCGCCGACTTGGTGAAATCATCCAGCAGCCCCACGCCGCCGATGGACGGCGTCGGCAGGATGCCGCGTCCGTTGGTCTCGTTGTAGAGCGAGACGTTGCCAGACACGACCGGGAAATCCAGTGCGGTACACGCCGCCGCGATGCCCTTCAGGCAGCCGACGAACTGCCCCATGATCTCGGGCCGCTCGGGATTGCCGAAATTGAGATTGTCGGTGATCGCGAGCGGACGCCCGCCCACCGCCGTGATGTTGCGCCACGCTTCGGCCACCGCCTGCTTGCCGCCCTCGAACGGATCGGCCTCGCAATAGCGCGGCGTCACATCGCAGGTCAGGGCCAGCCCCTTCGGTCCGTCCTGCACGCGCACCACCGCGGCATCGCCACCGGGGCGCTGCATGGTGTTGCCGCCGATGACGTGATCGTACTGTTCCCACACCCAGCGCTTCGAGCACAGCTCCGGCGTGGCGATGAGCTTGGACAGCGCCTCTGAAATCGAGACGGGTGGTTTCACATCGCGCGCGTGAATGACGGGCAACTGTGGCGATGGCACATGCGGGCGGTCATAGAGCGGCGCTTCCGACTCCAGTTCCTTGATCGGCAGATCGACCATCACGTCGCCGCCATGCTTCACGACGAAGCGCTGCGTCGGCGTGGTGTAGCCGACGATGGCGAAATCCAGACCCCACTTCTTGAAGATCGCCTCGGCCTGCTTTTCCTTCTCGGGCTTCAGCACCATGAGCATGCGCTCCTGGGACTCCGAGAGCATCATCTCGTAGGCGCTCATGCCGGTTTCGCGCGTCGGCACCGAATCCAGATCGAGCTCGACGCCAAGATCGCCCTTCGCGCCCATCTCGACCGCGGAGCAGGTGAGACCCGCAGCGCCCATGTCCTGAATCGCGATCACGCAATCCGCTTCCATGATTTCGAGACACGCTTCGAGCAGCAGCTTCTCCGCGAACGGATCGCCGACCTGCACGGTCGGGCGCTTCTCGGCGCTGTCGTCATCGAACTCGGCAGAGGCCATGGTCGCGCCGTGAATGCCGTCGCGGCCGGTCTTGGAGCCGAGATAGACGATCGGCATGTTCACGCCGGAGGCCGCCGCGTAGAAAATCTTGTCGGTCTCAGCGAGGCCCACCGCCATCGCGTTGACGAGAATGTTGCCGTCGTAGCGCGTGTGGAAACGCGTCTGGCCGCCGACCGTCGGCACGCCGAACGAGTTGCCGTAGCCGCCGACGCCCGCGACGACGCCCGACACCAGATGACGCGTCTTCGGATGGCTCGGATCGCCGAAGCTCAGTGCATTGAGGCATGCAATGGGTCGCGCGCCCATGGTGAACACGTCGCGCAGAATGCCACCGACGCCGGTGGTCGCGCCCTGATATGGCTCGATGTAGCTCGGGTGGTTGTGGCTCTCCATCTTGAAGACCACCGCCTGCCCGTCGCCGATGTCGATGACACCCGCGTTTTCGCCCGGGCCCTGGATCACCCACGGCGCCTTGGTCGGCAGGCCGCGCAGATGGATGCGCGATGACTTGTAGGAGCAGTGCTCGTTCCACATCGCCGAGAAGATGCCGAGTTCCGTGAACGTCGGCACCCGGCCGATCAGCTTCAGGATGCGCTCGTACTCGTCCGGCTTGAGACCGTGGCTGGCGACGAGATCGGGGGTGATCTGGGGTTCGTTCCTGATCGTCAAGGTGACGTCGCTCCGGGTCAAATGCTTCGGCATCCCTCCGGGCAACCAGAGGGTCGGATAAGGCGGAATAGGCGTGATTTCTAGTGTGGTGGTTCGCAGGTCCGTATCATTTCCTTCGCGCGCTCATATACGGACCTGCGAACCAAAACCACACTAGAATCTATGATTTCCAGTGTCCTTTCGAAGCCGACGTTCGCACGGAAGCCGCTGCAAAATGGAGCGAACGTCGGCTTCGGGACACTGGCCTCTTTGTGCACGGCAGCCCGGCCTGCGGCAAGCATCAGATAGGGAGAAATCCCGGCTAAAAAACCCCCGGTTGCGGGCCTGCCCCTAGAGGCTCTAAGAGAGGCCCGGCACGGCCCGCAGGGCCTCATTTTCAAGGATCACGATATCTTGGATGACGTTCCGCAGAAGACACCCCGTTTCCGTCCCGACCTCCTGATCGCGACCGAGGGCGAGTTCGCCGGATGGCGGACCTGGAGCCGCGACAGCTTCGAATCCAACAACGGTCCGTTCTGGCACCGTTTCGAGGACGACGGCAGCATCCGCTGTGCGTTCCGCGTCGAGCGGAAGCACCTGAACGGCATGCGCAACGTCCATGGTGGCTGCTACATGACGTTCGCCGACTACTGCCTGTTCGCCTTCGCCGCCCGCGAGCTTGAAGCTCCGGCGGTCACAGTGTCATTCGGCTGCGAATTCCTCGCGGCCGCGCGCGAAGGCGACCTCGTCGTCTCAACCGGTGAAGTGACCCGTGCTGCCGGATCGCTCATCTTCCTGCGCGGCATCATGCACACCGGCGACAAGCCGCTGTTCACGTTTTCCGGCACGATCAAGCGGATGAAGAAGAAAGCGTAAGGCGGTCTGGCGCTTACGCCGCCGCCTTCAGATGCGCCACCAGACCCGCGAACAGGCCGCGGCCGTCAGTGCAGCCCATGATGTCTTCGACGTGGTTTTCCGGATGCGGCATCATGCCGAGCACGTTGCCCTTGTCGCTGACGATGCCAGCGATCGAAGCGGCAGCGCCGTTGATGTTGTGAGTGTCGCCGACTTCGCCATCGGCTGAACAGTAGCGATAAAGCACCCGGCCCTCGCCCTCGAGCCGCCGGATCGTATCCTCATCGGCGGCGTAGTTGCCTTCGCCGTGCGCCACCGGCACGCGGATCACCTGCCCGGCGTTGTAGCCACGCGTAAAAGCCGTATCGGAGCGCTCGACGCGCAGGTGCACGTCGCGGCAGATGAACTTGAGCTGCGCGTTGCGCATCAGCACGCCGGGCAACAGGCCCGACTCGCAGAGGATCTGGAAGCCGTTGCAAACGCCAAGCACGAGGCCGCCATTGGCGGCATGGGCGCGGACGGCGTCCATGATCGGCGCACGCGCAGCAATCGCGCCGCAGCGCAGGTAATCGCCGTACGAGAAGCCACCCGGCACGACGACGAGGTCGGTGCCCTTCGGCAAGGCGGTGTCGGCGTGCCAGACCATCGTGGAATCGTTGCCGGACGCGAGCTTGAGGGCGCGCGCCATGTCGCGCTCGCGGTTGATGCCGGGGAAGACGAGAACGGCTGATTTCATGGTGATTCCGGACAATGGACAGGTTCGGCGATTCACCGCCGCTGAGGGCCAGACATACCCATTTGACGGTGGTTTTTCCAGTGCTAGCCTTGCTGAAAAGCCCTGCATCGCGCGCAGGACACAGCAATTCAGGGACGGAAACCATGAATGTCGCTTCGTCGGCGGTCTCCGCCACCGCGCCCGTCACCTCCGAAGGTGTCGTCGCCGCCAGCGTCTATGCCGATGGCCGGCGCATTACCAACATCGCCATCGAGGAGGCGTCAAGCTGGTGCAACAAGCCGGGTCATGTGGTCTGGATCGGGCTGCACGAACCGGACATGGCGCTGCTGAGCAGCGTGCAGCGGCAATTCCATCTGCACGACCTCGCGATCGAGGACGCCAACAACGCCCATCAACGGCCGAAGATCGAGCAATATGGCGACGCCCTGTTCATCGTGGCGCGAACTGCCCAGCTCATCGACGGGCGGATCGCGTTTGGTGAAACTCACCTGTTTGTCGGCGAAGGCTACATCGTCTCGGTCCGTCACGGCGCCTCGACATCCTATGCGCCGGTCCGTGAGCGCTGCGAAAGCTGCCCGCGCGCGCTGGCCCGCGGCGAGGACTACATCCTCTACGCCATCCTCGATTTCATCGTCGATAACTACTCGCCGGTGTTGGAGACGATTTATGAGGAGGTTGAGGCGATCGAGGAATACGTGCTGGCCAATACCATCACGCAGCAGCAGATCCAGCGCCTCTACCTGCTGCGCCGCGACCTGTTGCGGCTCCGCAACGCCATCGGGCCGCTTGTCGAAGTCTGCCGACGTCTCGAACACGATAATCTGACGATGATTCGCACAACCATGCAGCCGCTGTTTCGCGACGTCACCGATCACGTCAGGACCATTCAGGAGCGGATCGATTCGATGCGGGAGGTGCTGGCGTTCGCGTTCGAGGCGAGCCTGCTCGTCGGACAGGCGCAGGAAACCGCAGTATCCAAGAAACTGGCGTCATGGCTTGCGATCATCGCCGTTCCCACCGCATTCGCGGGCATCTATGGCATGAACTTCGAACACATGCCGGAGCTCAAATGGAAGTACGGCTATTATGTCGCGCTTGGCGCGATTGCCGCGGTCTGTCTGTCGCTTTTCTACCGATTCCGGCGTGCAGGATGGTTGTAAGCACGCCGAACCGTTGCCGGAAGCGGGGTTAGCCTAGAACCTCAACCCGATAATTCTCGATCACCGTGTTGGCGAGCAGCTTGTCGGCGGCTTCCTTGAGCGCGGTTTCGGCCTTCGCCTTGTCCGCGCCGGCGACTTCGATGTCGAACACCTTGCCCTGCCGCACGCTGGCAATGCCATCGACGCCGAGCGATTTCAGCGCCCCTTCGATGGCCTTGCCCTGCGGATCGAGAATGCCGTTCTTCAATGTGACGGTGATGCGCGCCTTCATCGAATTCAGCTCTTCACCAGCACCGGGCCGGAGCCCGCGGGGCGGTCGTTCTCGATCAGGATGCCTAGACGCTTGGCAACTTCGGTGTAGGCCTCAAGCAGCCCACCGAGATCGCGGCGGAAGCGGTCCTTGTCCATCTTCTCGTTCGACTTGATGTCCCACAGCCGGCACGAGTCCGGCGAGATTTCATCGGCAACGATGATGCGCATCATGTCGTTCTCGAACAGCCGTCCGCATTCCATCTTGAAGTCCACAAGACGGATGCCGACGCCAAGAAACAGTCCGGTCAGGAAGTCGTTGACGCGAATGGCAAGAGCCATCATGTCGTCGATTTCCTGCGGCGTGGCCCAGCCGAACGCGGTGATGTGCTCTTCGGAGACCATCGGATCGCCGAGCTGATCGTTCTTGTAATAGAACTCGATGATCGAGCGCGGCAGCTGCGTGCCTTCCTCGATGCCGAGGCGCTGCGACAGCGATCCAGCGGCAACGTTACGCACCACGACTTCCAGCGGCACGATCTCGACCTCGCGGATCAACTGCTCGCGCATGTTGAGCCGTTTGATGAAATGGGTCGGCACGCCGATGTCGTTCAGATGCTGGAAAACGTACTCCGAGATCCGGTTGTTGAGGACACCCTTGCCCTCGATGATCTGGTGTTTCTTGGCATTGAACGCGGTGGCGTCATCCTTGAAATGCTGGATCAGGGTTCCGGGCTCAGGCCCTTCGTAAAGGGTCTTGCCCTTGCCTTCGTAAATGCGACGCCGACGGCTCATAGGGATGTACCGTGTTTTGTTGAAGTCCATGAATGGGGTGCTCCGGGTGATTTTACGCGACCCACGGCGGAGCTGCCGTGAAGTCCGGAATCGTGAAACAAACCGCGAACCAGACTCATCGGCAACCTAACCGATTGATGTGACGGATACAACGCAACGAAAGGCGTTTTACCCGCTTCCTGCGACTTCTGGGACATTGCTTTGAGGGGAGCCGACCCCCTATATGCTGGGTTCCGCCGCCGGTTCAGGCAAATCCCAGATTCAGCTTACGGAACAGATATATGTCGTCTTTTGACAAGCGCCAGGAAGGCTTCGAGAAGAAGTTCGCCCTCGACGAGGAACAGAAGTTCAAGGCGGAAGCCCGCCGGAACAAGCTGCTGGGCCTGTGGGCCGCCGAAAAGCTGGGCAAAACCGGCGATGAAGCCGCTGCCTATGCCAAGGAAGTGGTTTCGGCAGATTTCGAGGAAGCCGGCGATGCCGACGTCCTGCGCAAGGTCGCAACGGACCTCGCAGGCAAGGCCACCGAGCAGGAAATCCGCGCCAAGATGGACGAACTGGTGGCGGTCGCCGTCGCCCAGATCAAGGCCGGGCAGTAACTCTGCCGCGTTGAAACGAAAACGCCGCGCGATCGGATCGCGCGGCTTTTTTTCAGACCGGACGCAGTTACTTCAAAGTGTCCTGAACCTTCGCAATGCCAGCGAGGACGCAGACTTCGTCCTTTTCACCGCCCGGTGCACCCGATGCACCCACCGCGCCAATCACTTCGTTGCCGACCTTGATCGGGACAGCGCCACCCGCTGCAACCACACCCGGGATCTGCCTCAGGGAGGCGGTTTCAGGCTTGTCCGTCTGCTTCATGAATTCGAGGGACGTTATCCCGCGCGTGCGCGAGGTGTAGGCCTTCAGGCGGCTGAACTCCATGGTGTGCGGATTGGTGCCGTCACCGCGAACCTGCGCCGCGACGTTACCGGCCTTGTCCACCACGGTGACGGACACCTTGAAGCCGTCTTTGGTGCACTGCTCGATGGTGCCCTGGATAATGGCCATCGCCATCGCCATCGAGATGTTCTTTTCAACCTGCGGCGCCTGCGCATAAGCCGGACCGGCAAGAACGACCGCAGCCGTCGTTAGTGCTGCGAGACCAAGTGAACGCATATGGAAGCCTCCCTATTTTATTTGGTTAGTTGGCAATCATCCTGAGCAACAACATTTTCTAGCGCGCTTTAATCCCGCGGCAGAACAACAATCGATGCTGCGGGAGCGAAGCGGGTTAGGCGACAGCGAGCCGGTCGAGCTGCGCGGCAAGGTCGCCTTCCACATCCGCCGCCTTGATCAGGCAAACGCGATATCCCCGCGCTGCGAGCCATTCACCACGCGCCGCGCGGTCCCGCACGATCACGTCGTTCTCGTTGGCGTTGACCAGCTCGACGGCGATGCGTTTCGTGAACGACACGAAATCCGGGATATGACGCCCCACCGGCGTCTGCCGCTTGAAATGAGATGCGAAGCGGCGGTCCGTGGTCAGAGCCTGCCACAGGATGCGTTCTGCATCGGTGGGATTCCGCCGCAGCAGGCGCGCAAGCCCCCGCACCGTGCCGCTATCAGACGGCGCCCGTCCGTCGGAGTGCTCGGCCAGCAGCGCGCGCAGCCGCGTCGCTTCGTTGCCGTCGAGAACCCCGCCTTTTGCAGGGCCCTTGCGGCCCTCTGCGATGGCCATCACCACGCCGTGCAGGGTGTGCATGTCCTGCTTGGTGGGCTCCATCCGCGTGAAGATGTTGCGCATGTTCACCAGCATCGTGTCGCGCTTTTCCGGCGGACGCAGGAATTCGACCTTGTCGAGTTCATTCACGAGATTGTCGAAAAACGCCTGCATCTGGTGGTTCGAGGCCCGCTCCGAACGTTCCGGCATGTCGAACGGCAGCGTGTTGGCGGTGACGAGCTTGAACCATTCGTAGCCCATCAGCAGAACCGCCTGAGCGAGGTTCAGCGAAGCAAAACCTGGATTGACCGGAAACGTGACAATGCGGTTGGCGAGCGCGACCTCGTCGTTCTGCAAGCCGTAGCGCTCGCGCCCGAACATGATCGCTGCCGTGCCGCTCACAGCGGCTTCTCCGACGATCTGGCGGGCGGCCTCCCCGGGACCGACCACCGGCTTGGCCTGATCGTGCGCCCGCGCGGTGGTCGCGAACAGCAGTGAGCAGTCGGCCACCGCCGCCTCGACGGTGTCGAACAATTCGACTTCATCGAGAATGTGATCGGCACCGGCCGCGGCGCGCTGGGCGGCCATATTGGGCCAGCCATCGCGCGGATTGACGATGCGCAACCGCGTAAGCCCGAAATTGCCCATGGCGCGCGCGCACATGCCGATGTTCTCACCAAGCTGCGGCTCGACCAGGACCACCACAGGTCCGGCCAACTCCTTGCGCGTCTTGGTT
This sequence comes from Afipia massiliensis, assembly GCF_014203115.1. Lineage (GTDB taxonomy): Bacteria > Pseudomonadota > Alphaproteobacteria > Rhizobiales > Xanthobacteraceae > Afipia > Afipia massiliensis. The sequence continues at coordinate 63,094 of NZ_JACHIJ010000009.1, forward strand.
TTGTCGGTGCCTGAACCGGACATCGGGCTCACTTTTTGATTCAAGTTCTTAAGATTTTGATTCAGCTTCTGAGCTGCGCCGGAGCCCTTCTCGCTTCGCCCTTCGTTCGCCCGTCTGGCGGAAATTCTCAAGCAAATAATAGACCTAGATTGCTCTTTTGAATCTCTTGCGGAGGCTGAAAAGGATCGCCCGGCCGCCGGCGGTTCAGCCGCCGCAGTCGGCCGCCCGTTTAAGCAAGAATTCCTTCTCGCGCGCGTTGCGGCTCAGCTCCGCGGCTCGCTCGAATTCGAACCTGGCGTCGGTGAACCGGCCCGCCCGAAACAAGAAATCGCCCTTCGCGGCCGGCATCGGCGCGTAATTTCGCAGTGCCGCGGCCTCCGCGATCTCGTCGATCAGTTTCAGACCAGCCTCCGGGCCAAAGGCCATGCTGTGAGCCACGGCCCGGTTGAGATCGACCACCGGTGACGGCATCACGTCCCGCAGGTTGTCGTACAGGCCCGCGATCTTTTCCCAGTTCGTCTCGTCCGCGTTGCGTGCGCGCATGGCAGGCAGCGAGTGCGGCCTGCAACGCATAGGGCCCATGACTGCCGCCGAGTGTCTCTGCGCGTTCGAGCGCAGCCAGCCCGCGGCGGATCAGGAGCTGATCCCAGCGGCTGCGGTTTTGTTCGGTGATGGGAATCGAAGAGCCGTCCGCTGCCGTGCGGGCTGCCAGTCGCGAGGCCTGAATTTCCATCAGCGCAAGAAGGCCGAAGACCTCGGGCTCGTTCGGAGCGAGACCGGCGATGATACGGCCAAGGCGCTGCGCCTCGGCACACAGAGCCGGGCGGATCAGGTCTTCGCCGGCGGTGGCCGAATAGCCTTCGTTGAAGATCAGGTAGACGACCTCAAGCACGGAGGCGAGACGCATCCCGCGATCCTTGCCGCGTGGCACCTCATAGGTCAGTCCGGCATTGCCGATGGTCTTCTTCGCCCGGACGATACGCTGGGCGATGGTTGCCTCGTTCGAGAGAAACGCGCGTGCGATTTCGTCCGTCGTCAGCCCGCCGATCAGGCGCAAGGTCAGGGCTGCCCGCGCATCGGGAGCCAGCACCGGGTGGCACGCGGTGAAGATCAGACTCAACAACTCGTCGCCGAGATCGTCGTCCATGGCCGCTTCCGCGTCCTCGATGCTGCTATCGCGCTGGTCTTCGAAATCCTGGCCGATTTCCGCATGCTTCCGTGCCAGCATCTTGCTGCGCCGGAAACCGTCGATGGCCCGGCGCTTGGCCGCGGCCATCAGCCAGGCGCCGGGATGTATCGGAACACCGGTCTTCGGCCATTCGGACAGAGCGGAGACGAGCGCGTCTTGCGCCAGCTCTTCGGCCAGGCCGACGTCCCGCACCATTCGGGCCAGTCCGGCTATCAGCCTGGCCCGTTCGATCCGGAAGACCGTTTCGATCGCTTGATGGGTGTCGTTCGCCGCCACGGGTCTCGCTTAGGGGAAGAACGAGGGGAAAGGCAAGTCGCGGCGGCGACCGGAACGTTTAGCGTTTCGTCAGTTTTTCGCGCAGGCGATCCTCCGCTTCGGCGATCTCCGGCGTCAGAGCTTCGCCGAAATCGGCCGCCTCGAACACCTGCCGGATCTCGATCTCGCTCGGCCCGAGCATCGGATTGGGGCAGCGCTTCACCCACTCCACCGCTTCCGCCATGTCCTTGACTTCCCAGAGCCAGAAACCGGCGACCAGTTCGCGGGTCTCGGCGAAGGGCCCATCGATCACGGTGCGGGCCGGGCCGTCGAAAGCGACCCGTTTTCCCTTTGAGGACGGGTGCAGCCCCTCACCTGCCAGCATCATGCCGGCGTTCACCAGCTCTTCGTTGAACTTGCCCATGGCCTCGAGGAGCTCGGTTGAAGGCATGGTGCCCGCTTCGCTGTCCTTCGTCGCCTTGACCATCACCATAACGCGCATTGTCTTTCTCCCTGGTTCCGTAGAGGGCCCCAATGGCCTCCTGCTCTCACGACGAACGAGCACCGACGGGATCGACATCCCGCCCAAACTTTTTCGAAAAAGGGGCAAGGTCAGGACGGATGGGCAATCTGTCAGGTTTTGTCGCCTTCCAGCCTGCGTTTCGCAGTGCTATAGCCTCGCTACGGAACCGGTTGCGGTTCTCTCGCCCTCTCCGCCCCCAATATTAAGGCCCCATCCCCATGGCAAAAATCAAGGTGACCAACCCCGTCGTCGAACTCGATGGCGACGAGATGACCCGGATCATCTGGCAGTACATCAAGGACAAGCTGATCCACCCGTTCCTCGATGTGAAACTCGAATACTACGACCTTGGGATGGAATACCGCGACAAGACCAACGATCAGGTCACCATCGACGCAGCCAATGCGATCAAGAAGCACGGCGTCGGCGTCAAATGCGCCACCATCACCCCGGACGAAGCCCGCGTGAAGGAATTCGGCCTCAAGGAAATGTGGAAGTCGCCGAACGGCACCATCCGCAACATCCTCGGCGGCGTTGTCTTCCGCGAGCCGATTATCTGCAAAAACGTGCCCCGTCTGGTTCCGGGCTGGACCAAGCCGATCATCATCGGCCGCCACGCCTTCGGCGACCAGTACCGCGCTACCGATTTCAAGTTCCCGACCCCGGGCACCATCACCCTGAAATTCACCGGCGACGACGGCAAGGTGATCGAGCGCGAAGTGTTCAAGGCGCCCAGCGCCGGCGTGACGCTCGCGATGTTCAACCTCGACGATTCGATCCGCGATTTCGCCCGCGCCTCGATGAACCTCGGCCTGACGAAGGGCTATCCGGTCTATCTCTCGACCAAGAACACAATCCTCAAGCAGTACGACGGCCGCTTCAAGGACATCTTCCAGGAAGTGTTCGACACCGAGTTCAAGAAGGACTTCGATGCCAAGGGCATCACTTACGAGCATCGCCTGATCGACGACATGGTGGCGGCTGCAATGAAGTGGTCCGGCGGCTACGTTTGGGCCTGTAAGAACTACGACGGCGACGTGCAGTCGGACACCGTGGCGCAGGGCTACGGCTCGCTGGGCCTCATGACCTCCGTGCTGCTCACGCCGGACGGCAAGACCATGGAAGCGGAAGCCGCCCACGGCACTGTGACCCGCCACTACCGCGAGCACCAGAAGGGCAAGGAAACCTCGACCAACTCGATCGCGTCGATTTTCGCCTGGACCCGCGGCCTCGGACATCGCGCCAAGCTCGACAACAATGCCGAACTGGCAAAGTTCGCGAACACCTTGGAGCGAGTTTGTGTCGAGACGGTCGAATCCGGTTTCATGACCAAGGATCTTGCCTTGCTCGTCGGCGCCGATCAGCGCTGGCTCTCGACCACCGGCTTCCTCGACAAGGTCGCGGAAAATCTCACCAAGGCAATGGCGGCCTAAGGCGCGCAGCACGCCGCACTTCAAGTCTTTCAACGGCGCAGACACTGTCTGCGCCGTTTGCTTGTGAACTAAAAAAGAAACGGAATGACGAACATGACTCGGGATCAATTCAGCTTCTTCCACCCCTTCCGGATCCGCTATTCGGAGATCGACGGCCAGGGTGTCGTGTTCAACGCCCATTATCTGACGTTCTACGACACCGCGATCACCGAATATTTCCGCGCGCTGGGATACGACCAGTATGCGGACGCCAAGAAGACCGGCATGGATTTCCATGTCGTCAAATCAGTCGTGGAATACAAAGCGCCCATTCGCTTCGATGCGGAGATCGAGGTCGGCGCCCGCGTCGCGCGGATCGGTAGTTCCAGCATGACGTTCGAGACGGCGATCTTCCTGAAAGACAGCGCGGACCTGATGGCCACCGGCGAAGTGGTGTGGGTCAACACCGACCAGTCCACGCATCGTCCCGCTCCGATCACGACGGCAATTCGCAACCTCATCGCCGCGCGCGAAAAACACCTCGCCGCCTGATCGGGAGAGGCGCCTAGGCGCCTGCCAGTCCGATTTGCGCAATCATCGCCTTGGCGATTTCCTGCTCGCCCATGATGACGAAATTCGCGCCGTGATGCTTGAGGTGCGCGATTTCCTCTTCCGAGTGGGCGCGCGCGATAATCGGCAGCGTAAGGCTGATCGCGCGGGCCTTGGCGACGATCTGTCCGCCCTCGAATGCATTCGGAATCGCAACGATAAGCCCGCGCGCGACTTCCAGATTGGCCGCGACCAGCATTCCCGGCGCAGCCGCGTTGCCCGTGATCTTCTCGATCCCAGCCTCGGCAAGCCTTTCGAGGCAGCCCGGATCATCCTCGATGACGAGGAACGGCACGCCTCCTTGCTGCAAGGACTTGCCGACAACGCTTCCCACGCGCCCATACCCGACCAGCACGACATGATTGGTTAGCGCCGTGACCGGTAGTTCAACGCGGGCCGACTTCTTCTTTGCAGACACCCTTGCAGCTTCTGCGACGGCCTCGGCAGCAGTGTCCTGCGCGGACTGTGCTGCCGCCGCGGCCTCCTCAGCTTCCTCGGCTGCTTTCTTCTTCGCCTCGTAGCGATCGAGCAGCGCGAAGAACAGCGGGTTCAGCATGATCGAGATGATCGCGCCCGCAAGAACCAGATCGCGGCCGCGATCCGGCAACAGCGCAAGGCTGACCCCGAGACTGACCAGAATGAAGGAAAATTCGCCGATCTGGGCGAGACTCGCCGAGATCGTCAGCGCCGTCGATGTCGGATGCCCGAACATCCGCACGATGCCGAACGCCGCGACGGATTTTCCGAAGATGATGATGAAGACAGTCGCGAGCAACGGCAGCGGTTCGCGCACGATGATCGCCGGATCGACCAGCATTCCGACGGACACGAAGAACAGCACGGCAAACGCATCGCGCAGCGGTAGCGTTTCGTTGGCCGCGCGCTGACTCAGTTCAGATTCGCTCAGGATCATGCCGGCGAAGAATGCGCCGAGTGCGAACGAGACATCGAACAGGAGCGCCGCGCCGAAGGCGACCCCGAGCGAGATCGCGAACACCGCGAGCCGAAACAGTTCGCGCGAGCCGGTATGCGCAACGTAATGCAGGATCCACGGGATCACCCGGCGGCCGACCACCAGCATGAAGATGACGAATGCCGCGACCTTGCCGAGCGTGATGAGGACCGGCTGCGCCATGGCATAAGCACTGAGGCCATTGGCACCCTCGCCTTTCAGCAATCCGGCAAGCGCGGGCAGCAGCACCAGCGTCAACACCATGGCGAGGTCCTCGACGATCAGCCAGCCGACCGCGATCCGCCCACGCTCTGTGTCGACCAGCCGCCTCTCCTGCAAGGCGCGCAGCAGCACGACGGTACTGGCAACCGACAGCGCGAGCCCGAACACCAGCCCGCCGCCGATCGGCCAGCCGAGCGTCCAGCCAAGGCCCATGCCGAGCAGCGTCGCCACTGCGATCTGCACCACCGCGCCGGGGACAGCGATGGCGCGCACCGACAGCAGGTCCTTCAGCGAGAAATGCAGGCCGACGCCAAACATCAGCAGAATGATGCCGATCTCGGCGAGTTCGTTGGCTATGTTCTGATCCGCCACGTAACCGGGCGTAAACGGGCCCATGACGACGCCCGCGAGGAGATAGCCGACAAGCGGCGAGATGCGGACCCGCTGAGCCAGCGCGCCGAGTATGAAAGCCAGTACGAGGCCGACGACAACCGTTGAAATCAAAGGAGTATTGTGATGCATGCCGCATTTTGCTGCATGAAGGAGATAGATGCAAGTGCATCCTTCGCTACTCATCGCCGCAGTGCCCAAGCGCAGTGAGGCCATTGAAAAACGACGTGCAAGATTAGATATCAACTGAGCGGGCTAGATTGCCACCCGCTTGATCTGAGTCGATTTCCGGTATCCGCCCGCGCTGCTGCGAGGGACCGCCATGATCAGGGACATCCTCGTCAAGGTCGAGAGCGATCAGCCAAATGATCCCGCTCTTGATTATGCCGTCACAGTCGCCGAAGCATTCGACGCGCACCTTGCCTGCATTGCTTTCGGCGACCTGGTGAATATGCCGGCTTTCATGATGCCCGGCCTGCCCTCGGAAGCGCTTGCGGAAATACTGGCCGCCAGTGAAAAATCTGCCCGCGCGGCGGTCGAACGATTTGAGATGGCGGCGCAGCGACGTCTTATCTCGACTGAGCACCATCTTGTAACTCAAGGCGGTCTCAGCCCGGGCGAAGCCTTTGCGACGATGGCGCGGCGTTTCGATCTCAGCGTTCTTGAGCAGTCCGGGGCGGACGGCGCAAACAACGAACTTCTGATCGAAGCGGCCCTGTTCAGTTCCGGACGACCCGTGATGATCGTGCCCTACATCCAGAAAGCCGGGCTGAAGCTCGGCCACGTGCTGTGCTGCTGGGATGGAGGCGCCGCCGCCGCGCGCGCCATCAACGATGCTCTACCGTTCCTGAGAAAGGCTGAAACCGTTGAAATTGTGGTCGTCGTCACCGAGAGAGCCAAACATCCGAAGCGCGAAGTTCGAGGCGCCGAGATCGCAAGACATCTGGAACATCACGGCATCAAGGCCGAGGTCAAAACCATCTCGGGGTCTCATATCGATGTCACCGATTCAATCCTGTCGCACGCTGCGGATTGCTCGGCCGACATGATCGTGATGGGCGGCTATGGGCATTCGCGCCTGCGCGAATTCGTGCTCGGCGGCGCGACGCGGGGCATCCTGTCCACGATGACCGTTCCGGTCTTCATGTCGCACTGAATGTCGCGGATGCGCCTCGAAGGCGCGTCCGCTAAGCGCCCATCGCGGCTTCGATCGCCTTCAGCGCTGCGTCCGCCTTCGCGCCATCGGGGCCGCCGGCCTGCGCCATGTCGGGACGGCCGCCGCCGCCCTTGCCGCCCAAGGCTTCCGACGCGATCTTCACCAGATCGACCGCGCTGAAGCGCGAGGTCAGGTCCGCCGTGACGCCGACCACCGCGCCAGCCTTGCCGTCTTCGCCGACATTGATGATCGCGACAACGCCGGAGCCGATCTGCTTCTTGCCGTCGTCGGCAAGGCTCTTGAGATCCTTCATCTCGATGCCCTGCACGGCGCGGCCGAGGAATTTCACATCGCCGATGGTGCGGATGTCCGACGTCGCACCCGCACCGCCGCCCGCCGCGGCACCGCCGCCCATGGCCAGCTTCTTGCGCGCGTCAGACAACGCATTTTCGAGCTTCTTGCGTTCTTCGACGAGTGCGGCGATACGCGCCGGCAGATCGTCCAGCGTGGTTTTCAGCTCCGCCGCCGCTGCCTTCGCGGTGTGAATGGTCGCGTTCACCGCGTGACGCGCATTGTTTCCGGTCAGCGCCTCGATGCGCCGCACGCCGGAGGCCACCGCGCTTTCGCCGCTGATGGAAATCAAACCGATGTCGCCGGTGCGCCGCACATGGGTGCCGCCACACAGTTCGACCGACCAGCCGAGCGCATTGCCCTGCCCCGCGCCCATCGACACCACGCGGACCTCGTCACCGTACTTTTCGCCGAACAGCGCGCGCGCACCGGAATCCCGCGCGTCGTCCACCGCCATCGAGCGGGTGACGACTTCGCCGTTCTCCAGCACGACATCGTTGGCGATGTCTTCAATACGGCGCAGTTCGTCCGCCGAAATCGGCTTGTTGTGGGCGAAATCGAAGCGCAGCCGCTCGGGAGCAACCAGCGAACCGCGCTGCGCGATGTGATCGCCCAGCACCTGACGCAGCGCCTCATGCAACAGATGCGTCGCGGAGTGATTGGCGCGGATCGATGTGCGCCGCGCGTGATCGACTTCGAGCTGCAGCGGCAAACCGGGTTTCACAACGCCCTGTTCGACGGTGCCGAGATGCACATAAAGATCGCCCGCCTTCTTCTGGGTGTCGGTGACGCGCACACGCACGCCCTCGCCGCTCAAAACACCGGTGTCACCGACCTGGCCGCCGGATTCCGCATAGAACGGCGTCTGGTTCATGACGATTGCGACGTTATCGCCGGTCGCGGCAGCTTCGATCTCCTTGCCGTCCTTCACCAAAGCGGTGACGACGCCTTCGGCGATCTCTGTATCGTAGCCCAAGAACTCACTCGCGCCGAGCTTCTCGCGCAGCGGAAACCAGATGTTCTCGGTCGCGGTGTCGCCGGACCCGGCCCACGCCGCGCGCGCTTTCTTGCGCTGCTGTTCCATCGCGTCGGTGAACGAGGCGATGTCGACGCCGATGCCGCGATTTCGCAGCGCATCCTGCGTGAGATCGAGCGGGAAGCCATAGGTGTCGTACAGCGTGAACGCGGTCTCGCCGTCGAACATGTCGCCCTTCTTCAGCGACGCGCTTTTCTCGTCCAGAATTGTGAGGCCGCGATCCAGTGTCTTGCGGAAGCGGGTTTCCTCCAGCTTCAGCGTTTCCTCGATCAGGTTCTCGGCGCGCACCAGTTCGGGATAGGCCTGACCCATCTCGCGCACCAGCGCCCAGACGAGGCGATACATCAGCGGCTCTTTCGCCCCGAGCAACTGCCCGTGGCGCATCGCGCGGCGCATGATCCGGCGCAGCACATAGCCGCGGCCTTCGTTCGACGGCAGCACGCCGTCGGAAATCAGGAACGACGACGCGCGCAGATGGTCGGCGATCACGCGCAGTGACGCCTTTTGTTCGCCCTGCGGATCGGCGCCGGTCAACTCGGCAATGGCTCGGATCAACGCGACAAACAGGTCGATCTCGTAGTTGTCGTGCTTGCCCTGCAGCACGGCGGCGATGCGCTCCAGACCCATGCCGGTGTCGATCGACGGCTTCGGCAGCGCAACGCGGTTGCCGGGCGCGATCTGGTCGAACTGCATGAACACAAGATTCCAGATCTCGATGAACCGGTCGCCGTCTTCCTCGAGCGAGCCGGGAGGGCCGCCCCAGATCTTGTCGCCGTGATCGAAAAAGATTTCGGAGCACGGACCGCACGGGCCGGTGTCACCCATCTGCCAGAAATTGTCCGAGGTCCCGATCCGGATGATTTTCGATTCGGGCAGGCCCGCGATCTTTTTCCAGAGTTTCGCAGCGTCCTCGTCCTCGGAATAAACCGTGACAAGCAGCCTGTCCTTCGGGAGGCTGTACTCCTTGGTGATCAAATTCCAGGCAAGTTCGATGGCGCGCTCTTTGAAATAATCGCCGAACGAGAAGTTCCCGAGCATCTCGAAGAAGGTGTGATGCCGCGCGGTGTAGCCGACATTGTCGAGGTCGTTGTGCTTGCCGCCGGCGCGGACGCATTTCTGCGACGAGGTCGCGCGCTGATAGGGACGCTTCTCGAGCCCGGTGAACACATTCTTGAACTGCACCATGCCCGCATTGGTGAACATCAATGTCGGGTCGTTTCGCGGAACCAGCGGCGACGACGGCACGATGTCGTGGCCGTTTTTCGCGAAATAATTCAGATACGCCGACCTGATCTCGTTAACGCCGCTCATAATCGTCCAATCGCGCCCAAAAGCTCTATGTTTGACGCGTTTTCTTCACGCGAACCGGGTCCCACTTCGCTCGAAAACGCTCTCGATGTTTGACGCATTTTCGTTACGCGAACCGGCAGCCGCCTCGCCCGAAAACGCCCTGTTGCGCAGCCCGCCTTCAATGACGCGTGCAGCGCAGTTTGTCCTGCCCCGTTTCTAGACGGAACGGGCCTGCAATGTCCAGAAAGTGTGCACCAGATCAGCGGCTTGCAAGCAGTCTCAAGTGCGCCTCGAAGCTCGTTGATAATCTCGCAGTCGCGTTGACAGGGCCTCGAAAGGCGTGTTTCCCTGCTTATGTGAGCTATATGCTAAGCTGACAAGTCACGTCGGGAGAGACCGGCTTTATGCCGGCGCCGAAGGAGCAACCGCCCCGGAAACTCTCAGGCAAACGGACCGTGTGACTGACTGAAATCTGGAAAGAGATGCGGCCGGAACGTCCGGCGCGGCATCCGCCGACGGGATAATACTCTCAGGCGCAGCGACAGATGGGGCTTCGACAAGGTTTCGGGAACCGTCCCGGAATCCGTCAGGAGCCCAACCATGCAAGCCGCCGAACGACATCCATCCTCCCCTGCCGACACTGCGCTGAAGCGCGTTCCGCTGCATGATCTCCATGTGGCGCGCGGCGGCAAGATCGTGCCGTTCGCCGGCTACGAGATGCCGGTGCAATACGCCGCCGGCGTGCTGAAGGAACATCTCCACACCCGCGCCTCCGCTGGCCTGTTCGACGTCTCCCATATGGGCCAGATCACGCTCACGGCGAAATCCGGCAAGGTCGAGGACGCCGCCCGCGCGCTGGAACGGCTGGTGCCGCAGGACATTCTGGCCGTCCCGCACGGCCGCCAGCGCTATGCGCAGTTCACCAGCGATACCGGCGGCATTCTCGATGACCTGATGGTCGCGAACTTTGGCGATCACCTGTTCCTGGTGGTCAACGCCGCCTGCAAGATGGAAGACGAGGCGCATCTTCGCAAGCATCTGTCGGACGTCTGCATCATCGAGCCGCTCCCGGACCGCGCGCTGATCGCGCTGCAGGGCCCGAAGGCGGTCGAGGTTCTCAGCAAACATGCGCCGACGGTCGCCGCGATGCGCTTTATGGACGCCGGACCGCACAAGGTGCAAATCTCTGGTCGAGCCATCGACTGCTTCGTCTCGCGTTCGGGTTACACCGGCGAGGACGGATTCGAGATTTCGGTTCCAGCGAAAGACGTCGAGCGTGTCGCAACCACGCTGCTCGCCGATCCCGCCGTGCTGCCAATCGGCCTTGGCGCGCGCGACAGCCTGCGGCTCGAAGCCGGTCTCTGTCTCTATGGCCATGACATCGACACCACGACCACCCCGGTCGAAGGCGCGCTGGAATGGTCCGTACAAAAGAGCCGCCGCAACAGCGGCGCGCGGGCCGGCGGATTTCCCGGCGCGGACACTATCCTGAAGCAGTTCGAGACCGGCGCATCGCGCCGCCGTGTCGGTCTGCGTGCAGAGGGCCGCGCGCCGGTGCGAGAGCACGCGTCGCTCTACGCCAGCGAAACCTCAACCGACAAAATCGGCACCGTCACATCCGGCGGCTTCGGGCCGACCCTGAACGCTCCGGTGGCGATGGGTTATCTGCCGACGTCCCTTTCCACCGAAGGCACCATCGTCTTCGCCGACGTGCGCGGGCAGCGCTTAGCCCTGCGCGTCTCAGCGATGCCGTTCGTACCCAACGGTTACAAACGATAGCAACATCAACACTGCAAATGCTGAGGACACCATGACCACGCTGTTTACCTCCGATCACGAATGGCTCCAGATCGACGGCGATGTCGCCACCATCGGCATCACCGATTACGCGCAGACCCAGCTCGGCGACGTCGTGTTCGTCGAACTGCCGAAGGTCGGCCGCACGCTGAAGAAGGCCGAAGCCGCCGCTGTAGTCGAAAGCGTCAAGGCTGCGTCCGACGTTTATGCGCCGATCGCGGGTGAAGTGCTCGAGGTCAACGACTCCGTCGCCGCCGATCCGTCGCTGGTGAATTCCGATCCCGGCAAGGCCGCCTGGTTCTTCAAGCTACGTATCGCCAACAAGAGCGATCTCGACGGCCTGATGGATGAAGCCGCCTACAAGGCCCACACGGCTTAATTTTTGGACGCGTTTTCTTCACGCGAACCGGTGCCCACTTCGCTCGAAAACGCTTTTAGGAGACACAGCATGACCGCGCATCGCAAACCTGCCGAACCCGCTGTCGATTTCGTGCGCCGGCATATCGGCCCCTCATCGCGCGACATCGACGCCATGCTGCAAACCGTCGGCGCGTCGAGCCTTCAGGCGCTGATGAGCGAGACGCTGCCGGCGTCGATCCGGCTGAAGGCGCCGCTCGATCTCGGCAAGCCGCTCAGCGAAATCGACGCGATCACGCATATGCGCGGTATCGCCGCACGTAATCAGGTGTTCACCTCGCTGATCGGCCAAGGCTACTCGGGCACGGTCCTGCCGGCGGTGATCCAGCGCAACATCCTCGAAAGTCCCGCGTGGTACACGGCTTACACACCGTATCAGCCCGAGATCAGCCAGGGGCGGCTGGAAGCGCTGTTCAATTTCCAGACCATGATCTGCGACCTCACCGGGCTCGACATCGCCAATGCGTCGCTGCTGGATGAGGGCACCGCGGCCGCGGAAGCCATGGCGCTCGCCGAGCGCTCGTCCTCGGTGAAGACCAAGGCGTTCTTCATTGATCATGAGGTGCATCCGCAGACGCTGGCGGTGCTGCGCACCCGCGCCGAGCCGCTCGGCTGGTCGCTGATCGTCGGCGATCCCGCGCGCGATGTCGCAAGCGCCGACGTGTTCGGCGCGTTGTTCCAGTACCCCGGCACGCATGGCGGCCTCTTCGATCCGCGCGCAGCGATCACCGCATTGAAGGCAAAGGGTGCTATCACCGTCGTTGCCGCCGATCCGCTGGCGCTGACGCTGGTGGCATCTCCCGGCGATCTCGGCGCGGACATTGCGATTGGTTCGACGCAGCGCTTCGGCGTGCCGATGGGCTACGGCGGACCGCACGCCGCCTACATGGCGGTGAAGGATGCGCTGAAGCGCTCGCTGCCCGGCCGCATCGTCGGTCTGTCGGTGGATTCGCGCGGTGCGCCCGCCTATCGCCTCGCACTGCAGACCCGCGAACAGCACATCCGCCGCGAGAAGGCGACCTCGAACATCTGCACCGCGCAGGTGCTGCTGGCGGTAATCGCGTCGATGTACGCGGTCTATCACGGCCCCGAAGGCCTGACGCACATCGCGCGGACCGTGCACCGGCGCGCAGCCGTGCTGGCTTTGGGCCTGCGCAAGCTCGGCTTCGCATCGCTGAACGACGCCTATTTCGACACGATCACTGTCGCTATCAACGGTCAGCGGCAAGCCATCATCTCCCACGCTGCCCATGAGAGCATCAATCTGCGGCTCAACGAGACCACCGTCAGCATCGCGCTGGACGAGACCACGACGCCTGCCGTCGTCGAGAGCGTGTGGCGCACCTTCGGCGGCAACCTCGTCTATGCCGACATCGAGAAAGAGGCGCGCGACGCGCTGCCGCCTGCGCTCAATCGCACCAGCAAATTCCTGACCCATCCGGTGTTCCACGAGCACCGCTCGGAGACCGAACTGTTGCGCTACATGCGCAAGCTCTCCGACCGCGATCTCGCGCTCGACCGCGCCATGATCCCGCTCGGCTCCTGCACCATGAAGCTGAACGCCACCACCGAAATGATCCCGGTAACATGGCCGGAATTCGGCGGATTGCATCCGTTCGCGCCGAAAGAACAGGCGGCGGGCTATCACGCCATGTTCGCCACGCTGGAGAAGTGGCTCGCCGACATCACAGGCTATGACGCGGTGTCGCTGCAGCCGAATTCCGGCGCGCAGGGCGAATATGCCGGGCTGCTCGCGATCCGCGCCTATCACGCCTCGCGCAACGAGCCGCACCGCAAGGTCTGCCTCATCCCCTCCTCGGCCCACGGCACCAATCCGGCGTCCGCCAGCATGGTCGGCATGGATGTGGTTGTCGTCGCCTGCGACGCGCGCGGCGACGTCGACGTGGAAGACCTGCGCAAGAAGGCCGACGAGCACGCGAACGACCTCGCCGCGGTGATGATCACCTATCCCTCGACCCACGGCGTGTTCGAGGAACACATCCGCGAGATTTGCGACATCGTTCATGGCCACGGCGGACAGGTCTATCTCGACGGCGCGAACCTCAATGCGCAGGTCGGCCTCGCGCGGCCCGGCGACTACGGCGCGGACGTGAGCCATCTCAACCTGCACAAGACGTTCTGCATCCCGCACGGCGGCGGCGGACCGGGCATGGGCCCGATCGGCGTGAAGAAGCACCTCGCGCCGTTCCTTCCGGCGAATATCACGAACGATAGTGACGCTGTGGTTGGTCCCGTGTCGGCCGCGCCTTACGGATCGGCGTCGATCCTTGTGATCTCCTACATCTACATCCTGATGATGGGCGGCGAAGGCCTGACCCGCGCCACGGAAGTCGCGATCCTAAACGCGAACTACATCGCCAAACGTCTCGATCCGCATTTTCCGGTGCTGTATCGCAACCACAACGGCCGCGTGGCGCACGAGTGCATCGTCGATCCGCGCGGGCTCAAGGCGGGATCTGGCGTCACCGTGGACGACATCGCCAAGCGCCTGATCGACTACGGCTTCCATGCCCCGACCATGAGCTTCCCGGTGCCGGGCACGCTGATGATCGAACCGACGGAATCCGAATCGAAGGCGGAACTGGATCGATTCTGCGACGCGATGATCGCGATCCGCCGCGAGATCGCCGACGTCGAATCCGGGCGTTTCAAAATCGAGGCGTCGCCGCTGCGCCACGCGCCGCACACCGTGCACGACATCGCGGAGGACAAGTGGGACCGGCCGTATTCGCGCGCGGAGGGCTGCTTCCCGGCCGGCACCTCGCGCACCGACAAGTACTGGTGTCCGGTCGGACGCGTCGACAATGTCCACGGCGACCGCAATCTGGTCTGCTCGTGCCCGCCGGTGGCGGATTACGCACAGGCTGCGGAGTAACACGCTCGGAGCTTCCAGGTCGTCGTCCCCGCGACCGCGGGGACCCAATCCCTGGACTGTGGTTCATGTGTCGAGCGCGCAACGCGCCAAACCAATGCAGGGGTTATGGGTCCCGGCTCGCGCTGCGCTTGGCCGGGACGACGCGGAGAGAAACGCTGTCGCCCTGCTCTTCAAAACAAATCGGGCGCTGGGGATGTCGGCAACTCAACATCCACAACGCCCGTTTGCTTTCCGAAGGTGCGATGGATGCCCGAAAAGGATTCCCGTTCTTTTCGGATCGCACCCGAACCCGGGCGATGAAGCCCGAGCCGGAAATAGATTTAGTCTTCCACAGGCTCCTCGCCGTCGGCATCGCGCTCCGGCGAGCCTGCGAGAATCTGCTCGGCGATCAGGCCGGAGTTCTGGCGGATCAAGGCTTCGATCTTCGCCGTCACCTCAGGATTGGCCTTCAGGAAGGTCTTGGAATTCTCGCGGCCCTGACCGAGGCGCACGCTGTCATAGGAGAACCAAGCGCCGGACTTCTCGACGATGCCGGCTTTAACGCCGAGATCGAGAATTTCGCCCAGCTTCGAGACGCCCTCGCCGTACATGATGTCGAATTCGACCTGCTTGAACGGTGGCGCCAGTTTGTTCTTCACGACCTTGACGCGGGTCGAATTGCCGATCACTTCGTCGCGTTCCTTGATCTGGCCGATGCGGCGGATGTCGAGGCGCACGGACGCGTAGAACTTCAAGGCGTTGCCGCCGGTGGTGGTTTCCGGCGAGCCGTACATCACACCGATCTTCATGCGGATCTGGTTGATGAAGATCACCATGGTGTGGGACTTGTTGATCGAAGCGGTGAGCTTGCGCAGCGCCTGGCTCATCAGCCGCGCCTGCAGGCCGGGAAGGCTGTCGCCCATCTCGCCTTCGAGTTCGGCGCGCGGCACCAGCGCCGCCACCGAGTCCACAACCAGCACATCGACCGCGCCGGAGCGCACCAGCGTGTCGGCGATTTCCAGCGCCTGCTCGCCGTGATCGGGCTGCGAGATCAGAAGTTCATCGACATTGACGCCGAGCTTGCGGGCATAGACCGGATCGAGGGCATGTTCCGCGTCGATGAAGGCGCAGATGCCGCCCTTCTTCTGGGCCTCGGCCACGGTGTGCAGCGCCAGCGTGGTCTTGCCGGACGATTCCGGCCCGTAGATCTCGACCACGCGGCCCTTCGGCAGACCGCCGACGCCCAACGCGATATCCAGCCCGAGCGAGCCCGAGGAAATCGTTTCGATATCCATGGAGCGGTCGTTCTTGCCGAGCTTCATCACGGAGCCCTTGCCGAACTGGCGCTCGATCTGGGAGAGCGCGGCCGACAGGGCCTTGGTCTTGTCCATGGATGATCCTTCAACGATACGCAGGGCGGCGGGGGCCATAGTGGTGCTCCTTATGAACGGGATTCGCCAGCCGGACAAACAAGCTGGCTGGCCTGCTGCCCCTGCGGCGGACCGGAATCAGGATCGATCCGATGGAACAAAATGTACCCCATTTGTTCTAAGTTCGCAATATGTTCTTTTTCGAGGACCGGTACTGGCCTGTTTTAATCCCCTAGTGGCCTATTTTGATTTTTAAAGTGGCCTAGTTTGCGGCGTATTGCTTATCGGTAAGCCACGCGCAGAAGGCCGCCGCGAGCGCCCAAGCCAGCGCATACAGCAGTCCAGCAAGCATCCATGAGGCGGACAAATGCGAGCGCCAAAATCCGAAGGCGCCTACGGCCAGAAAAGAAATTGCAGCCAGCCAAATGGGCCGATTTTCAACCTGACCACGGCTCAGGCCCCAATGTATCAAGCAGAGCAGCAGCCAAGGAATGAGCATTGTATAGTAAGCTAACGCAGCCCCGGCGATTGCCAGAAAGAACGACGGAGTTTCAATGCGCCCGCGCTCAAACGCGATGACGATTGGGCTCCCCACCAGCCAGAACAACAGTGGTGGTATCGGCGGCCCCGCAATTGCAAAAGTCAAAATTCGAATCATGAGGCATTATAAGGCCGCCTCAGTTGGCGGCCCCTTTCTCAACCCATCGACCTGGACATAACGCATAAACGAAAAAAGAGGGCCGAAGCCCTCTTTTCAAAACTCACAAGCGGCCAACGGGGCGCCAATTCCCGCCACCACCTCCGTGACCGTGTCCGTATCCGCGCCCCCGATGACGATCGTAGCGCGGTGCATGGCCATACCGGTGGCCATGGCCGTAACGCGGTCCGCTTCGATAGCCGTATCCGCGCGACTGGTAGCAACGTCCGTAACGGTCACACACCAGGCGAACCTGATCTACGTTCGATTCGATGCCGCTCTTTGTGGTCAAGCCGTTCGGCATCGCTGACGCGGTTTCAGTGACCGCAAGAATGCCGAGAGCGGCAAGTCCAACAAGGGCGAATGAGAATTTCATTTCTTACTCCGGTATGTGATTCAAGTGAGCGCACATCGCCACCCAAACATGACCGCAATATGAGTTCCGCGCCGGTTACCTCCCCCCGCTTCCCGGCGGAGGGTTGTTTTTCGGTTCTGTCGGAAGATGAACAGGCATATAAAGCTGCGAGCGTTAACGTCGAACTCCTGCGTTCGGTAATGCGCGATGTCTCAGCCGGATGATTTCTTCGATCCGCGTACTGAACCGCTTTCGGCGGCAGAGTGGTTCTTTTTATCGCTGGTCATTCTAGGCGGACTGCTTCTGATCGGAGCCACCGTCTATTACTCGCTGGTGTGGTAAGATGATCCCAATGGCCTCGTTTTGCCCCGCGCGATTGTCATCAGCCGTCACCTGTCGCGGCTGACAAAGAATTGACCCCGATTCTGTGCGTCTGCCGCTAGGTTCTCCTGAACAAGGGAGGAAAAGCCAATGCGCTCACTTCTCGCCTCGACTGCCATAGCCCTGCTGATCGGCCTTTCACCGGCTGCCGCGATGTGTGGCGGCTCGGGCCAGCAGGCTCAGAACACCACGGCCCAGGGCGGCATGTGCGGCAAGTCCGCCGCCGTTACGGACCCGATGGCCGACAAGCCCGCCATGTCCATGAAACAGTCCGGCATGGGCATGTGCGGTTGCTGCAAGAACATGGCGATGATGGACGGCATGAAAGCGGACGATCCGCACAAGGGCATGGATATGCCCAAGCAGTAACGCCGCCAGCGGCCCAGCGCGGCCTGACCGTGCGGCTGCCGAATGCGCCAGACATCGAGGCCGCACCTGGCGGCCTCTTGCGTTTGCGGCTCTGCGTGAACCGTAATTTTTTGCTGAAACTGTCGTGCGTCAGGAACCGGAACGGTCGGCCTCGTTCGCCTGTCCCTCGCCCTGCCCGTCAGACGAAGCGGCCGGCTCGTGTTCGGCTCCGAGCAACCGCACCAGATCGGCCATGCTGGTCGTATCCTGCGCTTCTGTCGAAATTTCCGCAGCCGCCGGCCACAGCCAGCGTTGCACCAATCGGATCAAACCAGTCATCGTCCCGCCGCGTAATGTTTCATGTGACAGACGAATGCGGGGCGAGATTGGTTCCTGCGCGGAGCAAAAAAATACGACACACGGGCGTTGCGCGCCTGCGGATCATTTCAGCCAACCGGGGGTTGAGACAGATCATGCACCGGCGATCACAAAGCGGTGTGCTCACACCTGACAGCCAGGAGAGCGTCATCCATGCACAGGACGAACGAGATTTCCATCGGAGAGAAGTGGCAGAAGATCGCGGATGAAACCCGGGACAAGGCCCGCGCGATGCCGCCATGCGAGCAGCGCGACGATCTTCTGAAAAAAGCCCGCCAGCTCGACGTTGCCGTCAACCTGAACAACTGGCTTTCCGCAGAGACGAAGATCCCGAAGTAACGCCGCCGCGCGGCGGGAACTTCACTTCGCGGTCGATTTCGCCTTTGCGGATTTCGCGGCAGGCTCGGTTCGCACCGTGGCCCATGGATCGTTGCTCGCCTTGGCATCGGGGATCTTGGACCGCGCGGCTTTCGCCGCGTCTTCGTTGGCCTTCGCGCGCGCCTTTTCTTCCTCGGAGAGTTCCTTGCCTTCTCCCAGCTTGAACCCCGGCATCATCTGGGCATATGCCGGCACAGCGACGGGAACCATCGTCAAGCCGATCAGCATCGCCACACGAAACACCCGCATCGAAACTCTCCCCGGATCAGTCATCTGTTGTGAGGTTGGTATTTGTTGTGAACCTGGACATATCGTCCGGACGCGCGCCTGCCCGCCATCGACAGTCTACCCCACCGCAAAACGATGGCCAAGGCGGGGCAAGACGCGACCAGGGCGAGGCAACCCCCGCAAAAGGGCATGAGTAGCCGCTGTGCAGCTGTTCCAGCCGGGCCCCAGGCACGAGACCCGGCTCAATGTCGTGAATCAATCCTAAACGCGAGCCAAGGCAGCAACAGGTATCGCTTTATGGACTGGCAACCCGCTGTACCTACGGTGGCGGCCATGACTCACAAGGTCGCGGCCATGACAGACACACCATTGGCGGAGAGGCGGTCGGAAACGCGTCGCCGTGTTTTCAAGGGCGGCGTCATCACGTTCAATGGCGCGGGCGTCGACTGCACGGTACGCAACATATCCAATCGTGGCGCGGCGCTGGATGTCGCCAATGCCGCGATGATCCCGCCGCGATTCAGCCTTGCCATCAAGGCGGATGATTTTATCGCCCGCTGCCGTATGGTCTGGAACAACGGTCAGCGCGTGGGCATCGCGTTCGACTGAACGCCTCCGGTCATCGGCTAGAACGAAACGCCGAGGCGCGGGCCTTTCACCCACACCACGCGGCATTTCTTTTTCGATCCGGCGTAGAGCAGCTCGAACCTGTCCGGCAATGGCATGCGGGGTACAACCTCGAGACATGCGCCGCCCGCGGAATAATCCACGACGTTGCAGCCGATCACCGGGGATTTCGGGTCGACAATGATCTTGGCCGTGCGGGAGAGATTTCCCGAAGGCCGGACGCGGCTAAAGCGACGATCTTGATGCATGAGGGCTCACACCTCGGACTCTCACAACGCTCTTGCGGATCTGACGTCAGGCCAATCCTTCTACCGACACCCGTCGCGCAGATGGGGATGCAGACTTCTTCTTGACGTCAGGTCTCAGAAAAATCACGCCGATCTGGTCGCCGTTCACCCGCACCATCTTGCATCGCCGGTAAGCGAGACCGGTCGAGGACAGCAGCAGGAAAAATTCCTTCAGATCGAGATCGCCGACGGAGCCATCAACTTTCAGCAAGGCGCCGCCTTCGGATACATCCAGCATCCGGCACGACCGGCGCCAGGTGCCGTCGATTCCCATGATCTGCACATCAATGCCGCGTTCGAAATCGATCCGCTGGCTCTTACGAAGTTCCTTGCCCATTGCGACCTCCGTGGAGATTGCTGCCTGGTAGAATTGCGCTCCGAGAATCTCGGTTTACAAAAACTGACTTCTTAAAATTCCCACCGCCGCTGAAATTTCACGCAGGCGGTGTCATGGTAATTCTACACTGCGCGCAATTGCTTAAATTTTTCCTGCGCGCTGTCGTTTCCAACCAAATGATACCGGCAACGGCTGTCACGCCTTCGTGAGCGCGCCAGCATCGTTAACAACCGATGAAAAAAGCGCGCCGCATTTAACCCTAATCCAACATCCGATTTTGATGTTTGGCGCATACCGTCGAAAATCAGGGACGCCAAAAAACAACAACGCACGCAGCTCCGAAAGGCCGCATGCCGAAGAACACGTGGAATGGGATCAGGGACGTGGTCGAGATTGCCAATGCAACACAAGCCGCCGCGCGCCGCGAGGTGAGTTACACCGTTGAGCGAACGGGCGACCGTTCCGCGGCTGAATCAACCGCCGCGCTCACACCGCTCGACATGGTTTCCACTGAGCGCTGGCGCCGCCTGAGCGACAACGCCGTTGAGCCGAACGGCTATTATCTGCCCGAATGGAAGCTCGCTGTGAATGCGTCCGCGCAGGGACGCACCAACGTCCGCGCTCTCACAGCCACAACAGCGAACAACGACAGTCCGCGCCTGATCGGCCTGCTGCCGGTGATCTCCGCCTGGCGCGCCTACGGCCTTCCCCTGCCCGCGCTGGTCAGCGCCGATCCTTACGGCACACTCGCCACGCCATTGCTCGATCGCGACCAGGCCGACGAGGCCGCTGCCGAACTGATGCAACAGGCACGCAATGCCGGCGCGCATGCGCTGATCCTGCGCGACATCCCGCTCGAAGGCTTCGCGATGGCGGCGTTGACCCGCGCACTGGCGTGCCGCGGGCTGAAGCCGCGTATCCTGCAAAGCCATGCGCGCGCCAGCCTCGACGCAACACGCAGCGCCGACGATCTGCTCCGCGACGCGCTCGGCCCGAAAAAGCTGAAAGAGCTTCGCCGCCAGCGCAACCGGCTCGCCGAACATGGCGATGTGATCTTCACGATTGCGACCGCGCCGAGCGAAATCAAACGCGACCTTGGAATTTTCCTCACCCTCGAAGCCAGCGGCTGGAAGGCCAAGCGCGGCACGGCGCTGGCGCAGCACGACGGTGACGCCGCTTTCGTCCGCCGCGCGGTGTTTGACGCCGCGGCACGCGGCAACTGCGAAATCGTGACGCTGCATGCCGGCGAAACGCCGGTGGCCTCCGGCATCGTGCTCCGGCACCTCGACCGCGCCTTCTATTTCAAGCTCGGCGTCGACGAAAACTTCGCCAAATGGTCGCCCGGCGTTCAGTTGACGCTGGAGCTGACGCGGCACATGTGCGCCGATGACACGATCACGATGGTCGATTCCACCGCGATCCCCGGTCATCCCATGATCGATCCGATCTGGCGCGGGCGCCTTGTCATCGGCGACGTGCTGATCCCGCTTAACCGCCGCGATCCGTTTGTGCCGGCCATTCGGCTCGGCCTCGCCTTGCGCAAGCTCGCCCGCGAGCCGGCGCGCCGCCTTGTTCACACCATCAGAAAACTCCGGGAGACACGCGCATGAACGTCGCCTCAAGCATTTCGCCGGTCATCACCGCCGACAATGAATCGCTGAAGCGGGATTTTCCGCTGAAGCCCTTCGCGATCCGCCACAAGCTTGCGGGCCATCCGCTGCTGACGCTGTCGCGCATCGCACAGCTTGCCTCGGACATGCCGCGCGACCTGATCGAGTACAATTCCGGCGACGCCTCCGTCAGCCAGGATCCGGACAAGGTGAAGAGCGTCGATCTCGATCCGGTCGAGGTCGTCAATCGCATCCAGACCGCCGGTGCATGGATGGTGCTCAAGCGCGTGGAAAAATCCCCTGAGTATCGCCAGCTGCTCGAAGACGCGCTGACGTCGGTGGCCCGTGCACGCGGCTTCAAGAGCATCGAGGATGCCGGCTTCTCGCAGATCGAAGGCTTCCTGTTCGTGTCGTCGCCGAATTCGACCACACCGTTCCACATGGACGCCGAAGACAACTTCTTCGTGCAGATCTACGGCGAGAAGATCTTCGCCGTCTACGACAACCGCGACGGCAAGATCGCCGACGACGCGCAGGTCGAGCATTCCACCGTCAAGCACCGCAACGTGCCCTTCAACGAGAGCTTCCGGCCGCGCGGGATCGAGTTCAACCTCGACGCTGGCGACGGCTGCTACATTCCTTATCAGTGGCCGCACTGGGTGAAGACTGCAGGATCGCATTCGATCTCGCTGGCGATCACCTGGAAGACCGAGGAAGTGCGTCGGCTGAACGACCTGCATCGCTTCAACTCGATGCTGCGCGGCATCGGCCTGCCGCAGGCCGCTCCCGGCGCGAAGCCGGGGCTCGACGCTGCGAAGCTCGCGGTCTACCGCACCGCCGCCGCGATCATCGAACCGCTGCGCGGATCGGAGACCATGCGCCGGATCATCCGCCGCATCGCCCTCGGCAAGAATGCCAATTACTATCTGAAGAAGGCGTGAGATAGCTTCACCGGCAACCTGTCGCTTGTGACCACCGACGACACTCGCTAAACTCTGGCGAGGGGCGAGACGTGAAGGTCAAGGATGCCATCGCATTGCTGGAAGGTGACGGATGGTACCTCGTGGCCACCCGTGGCTCCCATCGGCAATTCAAGCATCCGATAAAGCCGGGGCGGGTGACGGTCGCCGGAAAGCCCTCGGACGACCTTGCGCCGGGTACTTTCAACAGTATCTTGAAGCAATCCAGTCTTAAGGAAACCCGCTGATGCGCTACGCCGTGGTTATCGAAAAGGCGTCGGGAAATTATTCGGCATTCGTGCCCGATTTGCCCGGCTGCATTGCCACGGCAGAGACTGTAGCTGGCGTCGAAGCCGAAATTCGCGAAGCGATCCGATTTCACATTGAAGGCATGAAGGCTGACGGCCTGGACGTTCCGGCTCCTACCAGTCTCGCGGAGTATGTCGAAACGTAGCTTGGTTTGCGAGAATCTCATCCAAGTCTGCACAGCCGTTAACTGCCCTTCATCCTGTCGCCCCTTCTCCCCTTAGCGAACTTGGCGGCTGGCCCATCGCCTTACGGAACGCCGCCGAGAACGCGCTCGAACTGCGATAGCCGTTGCGTTCCGCGACGCGCGAGATCGGCTCGCCCGCGACAATAGCTTCCAGCGCGTTGTGGAAGCGCACGCGCTGCCGCCATGCCGCGAAGCTCAATCCCAGTTCAGCCTCGAACAGCCGCGCCAGCGTCCGTGCCGACGCGCCCGCCGTATCGACCCAGCTATCCAGCGTGAGACGGCTTGCCGGATCGGCCAGCAGTGCGTTGCAAACCCGCAGCAGGCGCGGATCGCGCGGCATCGGGATCACCAGCGACAATCGCCGCGCGCTGGCGATTTCCGCCAGGATCAGAAACGCCACCGCCCCCGCGCGCCCCTGCTCGTCATAGATCACGGGCTCCTCGATCAGCGCCAGCACCAGTTCACGCAACAAACCCGAGACTTCCAGCACGGTCGGCGTAGCCGGCAAGTCGTCATGGGCATCGCGCACGATGTAGAGCGTGCGCATCTCGACGTGGCCGCGAATGCTGATCGAATGTTCCGTGCGCGCGGGCAGGTACACCGCGCGATCCGGCGGCACGATCCACGCCTCGGTCGCGGTGCGGACGCGCATTGCGCCGGTCACCGCGTAGACGAGCTGGTCGCGGGCGTGATGGTGCGGCTCGATCTCGAAGCCGTCATTGAAGCTTTTCGACATCGCCGCGAGCGGGCGCGGCACGAACTGATAGTCGTTGGCATTGGTGCTGCGGCGTGGACGCGGGGTCATGGCGGCAACCCTTAATGGCAGATTTTCGACGATTTTTGGCATGACAGCGCCATCGTGCCAAGGGTACTTTTGGAGGCAGAATCAGAAGGCATGATCCCGAAAAGCATG
The DNA here is from genome assembly GCF_014203115.1 of Afipia massiliensis. Classification (GTDB taxonomy): domain Bacteria; phylum Pseudomonadota; class Alphaproteobacteria; order Rhizobiales; family Xanthobacteraceae; genus Afipia; species Afipia massiliensis. Next base: position 86,929 of record NZ_JACHIJ010000009.1, read on the forward strand.
CCCTCGGGCACGACCCGAGGGTGGGTACCGGCTTTCGGACCAGATCATGCCCAACAGGGCCTCCCATGACGCGTGACCGCATCCATTTCCTGTTCCTGAATATCGGCCACTATCTGGACCACCTGTTCACGCTGATCTTCGCGACGGTGGCGGCACTCGCGCTCTCGCGCGAGTGGGGATTGAGCTACGGCGAACTCCTGACATACGCGACGCCGGGCTTTTTCGCCTTCGGCCTGTTCGCGCTGCCCGCCGGATGGCTCGCCGACAAATGGAGCCGCGAGGGCATGATCGCGGTGTTCTTCGTCGGCATCGGCGCCTCGTCGATCGCGACCGCATTCGCGCAGACGCCCTTGCAGATGGGCATCGGTCTGTTTGTGGTGGGCGTGTTTGCCGCGATCTATCATCCGGTCGGCCTCGCCATCGTGACTCAGCGCTGGAAGAACACCGGCATGCGCCTCGCCGTGAACGGCGTCTGGGGCAATCTCGGCGTCGCCAGCGCGGCGCTGATCACCGGTTACTTCATCGACAACGGCGGTTGGCGCATGGCCTTCGTGGTGCCGGGCGTATTCTCCATCATTATCGGCGTGCTTTACGCAGCCCATCAGTGGAGCGAGGTTTCCACTGCGCACCAGAAGGCCCCGGTACCCGCTGCCGCCGCTCCTGCGCAGTCCTCCGACATGAAAGCGCTGATCCTGCGGATTTCCGCGATTGTGTTTCTCACCACGGCGGTCTCCAGCCTCGTGTTCCAGTCGACGACCTTCGCGTTGCCGAAAATCTTCGACGAGCGGCTGCAAGGCATCGCGACCGAGATGACGCAATGGCTGTCGGCAAGCGGCGTCACAGCCGCCAAGGGCGACATCGCGACCATGGTCGGCGCATTCACCTTCATCGTGTTCGCGGTCGCCTCGCTGGCGCAGCTTGTTGTCGGCAGCCTGCTCGACAAGCTCGGGCCCCGTACCGTGTTTCTGATCGTCGCCGCGATCCAGATCGTTTTCTTTGCACTGATGCCTGGCCTGCGCGACGCATGGGCGCTGGCGGCGGCGTTTGGCTTCATGCTCGGCGCGTTCGGGCAAATTCCAATCAACGATTTCATGATTGGCAAGATGGCGAGCGGCGAAGCCCGCGCGCGCATCTATGGCGTGCGCTATGTCGTCAGCTTCACGGTGCTTGCGCTCGCGCTGCCGATGATTTCGTTCGTCTACGGCAACTACGGCTTCGACACGCTGTTCCGCCTGATGGCAAGCGCGGCGGCTGTGATCTTCGTTGCGGTGGCGTGCCTTCCGGCGCGGTTGCCCACACCGGCTACCGCACCTCACGCTGCCTGATTGATCTCCGCCGAGATTTGCCGAATCGCGCGGGCGAGCTGGTCCGCCGGCTGTGCGCCCGAGACGGCGTACTTACCGGCAAAGACGAACGTGGGAACGCCGGAGATTCCCTTCTCAGACGCCTCCTGCGCATGGCCTGAAATCAGGTCCACGTCCTCGTCGGTCGCAAGACGCTTGCGCACGCTGTCCGCATCCATGCCGATGTCGGCCGCCGCCTGCACCAGAACGTCCGTGCTGGTGAGATCACCGCCGTCGCGGAAATAAAGCTCCATGAGCTTCTGCTTCATCTGCGCAGACTTTCCGTCGGCCTCGGCCCAATGGATCAGGCGATGGCAATCGATGGTGTTGGGCTGACGCTTCACGCGGTCGGAATTGTACTCAAGCCCCTCTTCCGCTGCCGCCGCGACGACGCGGCCTGCGATGCCCTTGTAGGCTTCCGGCGAGCCGAACTTTGCGGTCAGATATTCGTCGCGCGAAATGCCTTCGCGCGGCACCCACGGATTGAGGAAGAACGGCCGCCAGTTCACGTGCACCGGCACATCGCTTGCCAGAGCCAGCGCATCCTCGATGCGCTTCTTGCCGATGTAGCACCACGGGCACACAACGTCGGAGACGATATCGATCTGCAGCGGCTTCAGGGTGCCCATGGGATGTCCTCGCGAGAATGAACCCGGAAGATAATCAGACAGGGCTGCGAGGCAAGGGCACACGCCGCAGGGCTGACGCTCCGTCCGGCATAACCGCCATATTGATCCCAGAAGGACCGCTGTTCAGGGCAACCGAACTGGCCGGGGGACCATGGTCTGCTTCACATAGGCTTCAATCGCGGAAAATCCGGAAGCCTTCGGCATGCCTTCGAGAACCTCGCCGGGTGTGCACCAGGGATATGGCAGGCCGGAAAGCCAATTCATTGTCGCCGCGAGTTCAGTGGCCGGGAACATGTTCATCACATCGATAGTGATGACCAGTTTTTCGACCAGACCGCCCGAACCGAAATGCCAGTCGTAGCGCCCGCAGCCGACCCGTACCTGTCCGTCGCTCTTGGCGGACATTCCGACCAGCCAGTGGCACGAAAAGTGACGGCGGTCGGCGTCCGACGGACGCGAGAGGCAAACCGTGTAGACGTTTTCGTAGTCGATGCCGAAACGATGAACCAGAACGTCCGCGATGGCCTTCACGCCCTTCGCCGTGGCTGGAAACGAAATGGCGTCGGTCTTCACCACCATTTCAAGCTCGGCATCCGGAGCGAATGCGCGCTGCATCAGGAACGGCCGGTTGCCGTCCTTGGCGAGAATGTAGGTCTCAACGGCGTCAGCGGGGCTAATCATGATGTCCATCGGTTCAGGCGTTGTTTTCCGCTTGTAGGCGATGAACGAGAGGACACGCAATCACCGCGGCTGCATCGCGCGCATCTTGTCAGCGGTCTTGTCGTCCGCCGGAAAGAACGTCTCCAGCGCCAGTTCCGACAGCGTGACATCCAGCGGCGTGCCGAACACCATCGTGGTCGAAATGAAACTCAGCACATCGTCGCCCATCCGCATCTGGAACGGGACCGCAAGACTGTTCTCTGCGCCGACGAGATGCGGCGTCTTCCGTGCTGGAATCGGATAGGTCTTCAGCTCATCATACAGCGCGATCAGCACAGGATCGGCGGTTGCCTCGCACTGGCGATGCAGGCGCTCCAGCAGATGCGCGCACCACTCGGCCAGATTGACGGTGAGCGGCGCGATCCCCTGCGGATGAAAACTCAGGCGCATCACGTTGATGGGCGGCGCCAGCAGTGACGGCGTGACGCCGGTGAGGAACGGCGCGATCATCGCGTTGGCCGACACCAGATTCCAGTGCCGGTCCACCGCCAGCGCCGGATAAGGCTCGTGCGCCTTCAACACGGTTTCGACCGCCTGACGCGCCGCGGCCAGCGCGGGATCGTCGAGCGAGCGATTGGGAAATGCCGGCGCAAATCCCGCGGCCACCAGCAAAACGTTGCGCTCGCGGAGCGGCACGTCGAGCCGCTCGGCAAGGCGCAGCACCATGTCGCGCGACGGCGCGGCGCGGCCGGTTTCAACGAAACTCAGATGCCGCGCGGAAATCTCGGCATCGCCCGCAAGATCGAGTTGGCTGAGATGCCGGCGCTGCCGCCACTCGCGCAAATGATCGCCGAAGGCGTTGGGTCTGGCCTTGGCGGCGGATTTGACGGCGCGGCGCGCCGAAGACTGTGGGTTCATCATGGCTGAAACCTAGTGTCCCGAATCCGACGTTCGCCCCACTTGCAGCGCCCTCTTAGCGAACGTCGGATTCGAAAGGACACTAGGAAATTATAACTTGTAGCGTGGCTTTGGTTCGCTAGTCCGCAAACGGATCCCCGTTTGAGGACGATGCGGACTAGCGAACCGCCACGCTACCATGCAGATTTCGCACGTTCCATTACCTGCAAGGTAATCGATTTGGTCCCGCCACCGGATCATCTTCCGCACCACAGGAGATGACCGATGACCACGCATGACCGCCCAACGAGCCGCCCAACCGCCGCCATCAGCCGTCCCGCCGACGCCTTCAATTGGGCCCTCCGGCTCGCGACACGGATGACGGCGCGCTCACTCAACATGCCCGAGCCTCTGCTCCACCACACCGGCGCGTTCGTGTTTGCGCATGTCGCTGCCGCTGAGCGGCGCGCCGTGAAAACCCTCTGCCCGTTCACCCTGCTGCGTCAGGCCCTCGCCCGCCGCCGCAAATCCTGATCGTCCAACCACCGACCAACCCAAAGGAGAACCATCATGATCAATCCGTCCCTGTTCCTTCGCCGCGCTCTTCAGATCGACGCCATCTTCAGCGGAGCCGCCGCGCTGCTGCTGGTGTTCGGCGCCGGTTTCCTTGCTTCACTGCTGAACCTGCCTGAAGCCTTCCTGCGCAACACCGGCCTCGTCCTGGTGGTGTTTGCGCTGGGCGTCGGCTACCTCGCCTCGCGCGACATGATGTCGAAGACGGCGGTATGGGCCGTGATCGCCATCAACGCGGTCTGGACCATCGACAGCATCGTGCTGCTCGCCAGCGGCTGGGTCTCGCCCAATCTCCTCGGACAGGCTTTCATCGTGATGCAGGCGATCGCCGTCGGCGTGTTCGCCGAGCTGGAGTTCGTCGGGCTGCGCAAGAGTGCGAGCGCCGTCACGGCCCGCTGAGGGTCATTATCCCGAAACAAATGCCGGGCCGGATACGCCATCCGCCCGGCATTTTCCCATTCGATAAAAGTTTATCGATCTCCGTTCCGGCCATTTAATTCAAACCGGCTAGCTTCCGCGTGTCGCCATGGGAGCCGAATATGTCGGTTATTGAAGCGGAATTTGGAATGACCACCGAAGACACGTTCGATCATCGCCTGCCGCTCGTCCTGCTGCGCGAACGGCGCCGCGAACTGGTGATGCAGATGGGCTCGGGAGCGCCTTCGATCTCCAAGGCCCTGATTCAGGAAATCGCGGCCGTTCAGCAGACCATCAAGGCTGTCGAAGCCGTCATCGCCGAATAACGGATCGAGCCGGCGCAGTATTCATCCACAGCCTCAAGCGGCCATGCCCTTGCCGGGAGCGCCGCGGGCAGGCTTCAGTCCCCTCACCGCAATCGTGCGGCGCATCTAGTCCGGGGACTTGCCATGAATCTCAGCGCGCCATCTTTTCCGATTTTCCTCGTATCGATCATTCTCGCCATTCTCGCCGCGCTCACGGTCTATGCGCGGGTCAAAATCCCGTTCATCAGCGGCCACGGATTTGCGACGCTGGGGATCAGCTATCTGCTGCTGCTGGCCGGCAACATGTTCAAGGGCCTCTAGTGTGGGACACTAGATCGCGCTCGCGCGTTCCACGGCGAATTTGAACCGAGGCAGAAAAATGCTCAACGTGGCCTTCCCCATCGCGCTCGCTTTCGCGGCGGGCATCAGCATTGTCATTCAGCAGGCTCTGAACGCAAACCTGCGGACCGCACTCGACTCGGCCGCGTGGTCCGGCTTCGTGAGCTATTTTGTCGGTGTTCTATGCATGGCCTTGCTGGCGATTGCGTTGCGCGACCCGATTCCGTCGGCCAGCGTCGTGAGCCGCATCCCTTGGTGGGCATGGAGCGGCGGTCTCTTTGGCGCTATCTTCATCGGCCTGGCGATCTATCTGGTCCCGCTCCTTGGCGCGGCCACGTTCATTTCGATTCTGATCGCCGGTCAGATGATCGCATCGATCACCTTCGACCACTTCGGCTGGCTTGGCCTTGCGCAACGTTCGATCGATTTGCCGCGCCTTCTCGGCGCGGCGCTCCTGATCGCGGGCGTGGTTCTTATCCGGCGCTGACCGAAGGCCTGCCGCCGGAAACCGGAATGTGGAGTTTATGACGCGCGGTTCGCGCGAGCCGGGCTTTTTGGCTGTACGCGCCCAAGCGGCTTGGTCCGTGCCGCCTTGGTCTTGGTCGGCTTGCCGGTGCCCCGCGCATGCGCGTTGGCCTTGACGCCGCTGAGCGTGTTCCGCTTTGCCGCCTTCGACGTCGTAACCTTGGCAGCCGCCTTCTTTTTGCGAGCGTCCTTGGCCGCCTGCTTATCCGCCTTTTTGGCAGCCTTCTTCTCGGCCTTCAACTTCAGTCGCAGCTTTTCGGCGCGGGCCTCGGCGCGCTTTTTCGCCCGCTTCTTCTCGCAGTGATCGCACTTGCAGCCGATGGGCTTGAGGAAAATCTTGAAGTAGTCGGTGCCGTAATCGTAGTTGATTTCCTCGCCCGGCTCGATGGTCTTGATGGCGCGGATCACGACCTTGCGCTTGCGCGAACTAACGTCGGACTCGGCATTCGGCCTGCAGGCGTGGTTGATGTAGCGGGCGATGTTCTTGCGCACCGACCCGTCGATGGTCCAGCGATTGTTGATTTCGAACAGATACTTGTTGTCGATGTCGTCGTGCTTCTTGTTCTTCGAATCAAGCATCGGCCCGAAATAGCGGATGATCTTGCTGCCCTTCTTGATCTTCTGGGTGGCGAAGAGACCGAGCCCGGTTTTGGACCGGCCGATGCGATAGGGCTTGCTGGACGAGATTTCGGGCATGGCTCACTGCAAACGAAACGAGGACAACTGAACGAGGACACATAAAGCGCGCTGACAGTGCTTCTAATGCGATTCCGCTCATGATGACACGTTTTTCGCACGCACAGCATGAACGATCCACACGCCTGATACGACCAAAGAGACTATCCGTGTGACAACACGGCCTTTCATAACGGGTTCCAGATCATGCCGGGCGACGACCGATGCATTACGATGACATCTTTGCTGCTGGCCTGCGTGTATGCGGGCCTCATGGGTCCTGCGTCCGGGCAAACCGCTCAAAATATCAGCAACTACAGCTCAACCGCCGAGAAGGATTGCCGGAAACTCAAGGGCGGCAGCGCCGATGACGACGGCGGAACGCGGATCTGTCCCGGTCCTTCGGGACTTGTTGTCGTGGTGAGCGAAGGCGACCTGCGCGAGACCGTCTCGGTTGGGCGGAATGCGAAGGAAGCTTCCAGCGAACCTGCCGCGAAAGCCTGGTTCGGGCCGTTCAGTTCAACCACGCCGACCATTGAATGGCGCCGGACCGCCAAGGACAAGCCGCCTTTCGCGATGATCCAGCGCTGGCATCTGGCCGATATCGAGGATGAGGGTAAGGACGGCCGCCCGATTGCCAAGCAGCTTCTCGTGCTGACTAGGCTGCAGCCCGGCAGCGCGTATTCCGCAGAAGTGGGCACCGGTTCTGCGAACAGAATACGCGCAAACTCTGAAAATGCGGTGTGTCACGTCGCGTACATCGACGTGAAGGCCAATGCCAATCCGAATGATCTGGCCCGCGAGGCCGCGGACACCATCGCCCGTGACTTCAAATGCGGAACTGACAGGGTGCAGGTGATGGGCGCGAGCGGACGGGCGGTGAAACTGGCGCTGCCGCGCTAGAACTCTCGCTACGCGGGCCGGCGCTCCATCAGCATCGCAGCTAACAGCGTCTCTTCAGTGGTGCCAGGCGGCAGGCCCTGCATGATCGGCGTCAGCCGGCCGTCGAGATAGAGCATCGCAAAGCCATGCACCATCGACCAGATCCGCGCGATGTCGGCCGCCTGCTCCAGCGTCAGGTGGTCAGGCGCGACATCTTCGTGACGGCGGGCCGCAACGAGATCGGCGAGTTTATGGAAGGCAGCGTCGGCTGCCTCCTGCAACGCGGGCCTGGCCTGATCGAGCCGCTCCCCTCGAAACATCAGCTGGAACATGCACGGATTTTCACGCGCGAACGCGACGTAAGCGCTGGCCTTGCGGGCCGCCGCGGCATCAGGTGCGGTTTCGCTGCGCACTGCCGCGCCAAGCTTCTCCGTGAAAATCTTGAAACCGATCGCTGCCAGTTCGCTGAGCAGTCCGGTGACGTCGCCGAAGTGATGCGACGGCGCGGCATGGGAGACGCCTGCCTCGCGCGCCACCGCCCGCAGCGTCAGCCCGTTGATCCCGTCACGTTCCGCGACCCGCTTGGCCGCCTGAAGCAGGGCCTCGTGCAAATCGCCGTGATGATAGGGCTGGTCGCGATCAGGTTTGTGTACGGATTTGGCCGCAGATGGAGAGATTTTTTTCGCAGACAGGCGCTTGGGCAGCGGTTTTTTACGCACCGTTGCAGCTTTGGGGAGTTTTTCCCGCCGTGTTGCGTTCCGAGCACCCATGCACGCAATTTAGGTATGCATGTTGACGGTGTCAAGATTTTCCTTGACGGGCCCTCCGGCGGCGGCTAAATGCATCTTTACATCGTCAAGATATTTTCCGGCAGGCAGCCATGGCCCTCTTTCTGATCCTTGCCCCGTTCGCCACCTTCGCCTCGCTGATGATGTTGACCACGGTCAAGATCAGCCTCGCGGCAAGCGCAGTGGTTGCCTTCGGCCTGGTGTGCCGAGATATGGTCGGCGGCCGCTCGATCAAGATATTGACCACCGGCGCGCTCATTCTTTTTGCATCGCTGGCCGGATATCACCTGATCGCCGCGACCGAGATGCATCCGACCTCGGTCCGCCTCGCCGTCGATGGCGGCGTGCTCGCTATTGCGCTGGGTTCGATCGCGATCCGCCTGCCCTTCACGCTGCAATACGCACGGGAGATGGTCGATCCTGAAACACTCAAGCAGCCGCGCTTCCTGCGCACCAACTACATTCTCACCTGGGTCTGGAGCGCCGCTTTCGTTCTGATGCTCGTCGCCGACATCGTGGCGGTCTATCTGCCCAGCATGCCGTTATGGGTTTGCGCCGCGATCACATTCGCTGCCCGCAACAGCGCCTCCTACTTCACGCAATGGTACCCGAAGCACGTTCGCGCCGGGGTCGCGGCCAGCGCCAGTACGGCCGCCGCCTGATCCCGACAACAGCGCAAATCGTTTCAGCCTCAAGGAGCCTTCAATGGCCCGCACTGCCCTCAAGATCCTTCTCGGCTTCCTGTCGACCGCCGTGTTTTTTGCAGCCTTCGTTCTCATCGGCGACGTTCTGCTGGCGGCAATCGCCGCCACCGCCGTCGTCGTCGTCCAGTTCGTGTTCGGACGAACCACCGGCGCAAAACCCAGCGTCTCGATGTGGGCGAGCCTTGCGATTGTCCTCATCCTCACCGGTGTTTCGCTGAAGGGCGACGACGTGACCGCTTCGCTGGCGTCAGAGACGGACGTCACGGGCTCGGTCGCCAACTGTGCCTGCACACCTGCGGATAAGGTGCGACGCCTCGCGGTCCCGTTCCGACAAACGCCAACGGCACCCGCGCCCGGCGGCGTGTGATACATGGCCGGAGCCCTTCGCAAGCTTTTCGCAGACTTCTTTTCGACCATCGTCTTTCTCGCGGTCTACGCCGCGACCGGCGACATCCTGATCGCGACCGGCGTCGCCATCGCGGGTGCTGTCCTCCAGTTCATCCGCTCGCGGATCAGGCAAGAAAAGCTGGATATCATGACATGGGCGAGCCTCGGGCTCGTCATCGTGCTCGGCGGCGCGACGCTGCTGACCAAGGACCCCCGTTTCGTTCTGCTCAAGCCCGCGATCGGCCATTTCGCCATCGGCACGATCATGCTGCGCAAGGACTGGATGCTGCGTTACTCGCCGCCGATGGTCCGCGAAACCGTTCCCCACATCGCCACCATCGCCGGCTATATCTGGGCCGCATTCATTTTCCTGCTGGGGTTTGGCGTGATCGCCGTGGCCATGACCGGCGACATCAAACTGTGGGCGATTTACGTCTCGGTGGTCGCCGTCGGCGCCAAGATCGTGGCATTCGGCATCACCTGGATCATCCTGCGCGTCGCCATCGCGCGGAAGCTGCGCGCGGCGGCGGCAGCCTGAAGCAGGTGCCAATCCACCATCATCGGCGCCACTCTGCGATGATCTGGCCGGTATCGGCGATCTCGATCTGGATCTCGAAGCGTCGCCGATAAAGGTCCGTCAGCGCATCGTGACTCTCATCGGACGAACTGCAAACGGCATCTGCGGCGAGGATCACGCGATAGCCGTGATCGACGGCGGCCATCACGGACGACAGCACGCAGACATCGGTTTCCGAACCGCTTACGACCAGCGTGTCGCATTGCCGCGCGCGCAGTTCGGCATGCAGCCGGCCATTGGCGAATGCCGAATAGACCATCTTGTCGAGCACGCCCGCCGGCGGGACGAACTGCTGCAGCTCCGGCATCAGATCCAGCAGGCGTGGATCCAGCCGCTCGCGTGTCACGTTCTGCCACTTCTCATAATAGCGGGCCCACGTGCCCGGCAGGTCAGACGCGCGGTGCGGCGTGATGAAGCGCGTGAAAATGGTTTTCTCTGGCGCATGACCGGCCAGCGCAACGGTGTTGGGAAGCACGCGTTCCATCCAGGGGGTCGGCCACGGCCCGTCACGGGAGAACATCCGCTGCATGTCGACGCAGAGATGGACGGCGTGTGACGGCACCTCCCGCGCCAGCTCTCCCATCGCCCGCCTCCTCCCAGAAACGCTCAGGGCAACGGTCATCGCGTCCGGGAGTTCCGGCACAAAATTTGTCTGTCGTATGACAAATGGCTCCGACAAAAAGTCGGGCTCGCGCCGGGAAAATACGCTATATCGGCGGCAGCGTGTGCTGCGCCAAGACCAATTCAGGCTGTGCGGCACGGCAAAGGGGGACAACAATGGCAGTCGATGGAAACTGGAATATCACCTTGAGCACGCCGCTGGGCGATCGCGAAGCAACGCTGACGCTGGCGAGCGCAGGCAACACGCTGACCGGCAAGCAGGCGGCGGACGGCAATGAAGCCGATATCATTGATGGCACGGTGAACGGCAACGACGTCGCATGGAAGGCGGCGATCACCAATCCGATGCCTCTGACCCTTGCCTTCAGCGGCAAGGTCGATGGCGATTCCATTTCCGGCGATGTCAGCATCGGCCCGATGGGCAACTTCCCGTTCAAGGGAACGCGGGCGTAAGACACGCGCAAAAACATTTCAACAGGGTCGTCCCCGCGAAAGCGGGGACCCATACTCCCTGAATGTGCGGCTGATAAGAAGCCAACCGCCTTCTTCTTGAAACGAAAAGCCGGTGGTTATGGGTCCCCGCTTTCGCGGGGACGACGTTTAGAGATTCCGCATACAGCCGCGAGGGCGATCAAACCCCCGGCATCCAGTTGCCGTGGAAGCCTTGCGGCACCCGTGCTGGAAGCATGATGCGCGCGACAGGCTTTGCACCCATCCGCTGGGCGTCGAGGATCGTCAGGTCGCTTGCACCGCGAGCGCGGTCGTAGACGAACCCGATCAGCCAGCCATCGTCTTCGCCCTTGCCGCCCTCACCCGGCACGTGAACGAATTCGCTGGCCATGCCCTTGTCGAACGTGTGCTCGGTGTTCTTGCCGGTCTTCAGATCGTATTTGCGCAGCGAGCTGTAAGAACTGGTCGCGAGGTTCTCATCTCCGGCATCGACCGTGTAGACGATGTCGTGATGCATTCCGGCGCGATCATCGTTGACGCGCGGAAATTCGATCGACCTGTCATCCAGCGTCTGCTCCTGCGCCTTGGTCGCACCCGGCGCAATGCGCCAGCGCCGCAGCACCGCCTTGTCGAACGTCTTTGATGACGGGCCGCCGCGCCACAGTTCGTTGTACCAGGCGACATCGATCACAATGGTACCGTCTGCTTCCTCGAACGCGTTGGCGACGTGAAAAACATAACACGGCTCGATCTCGACCCAGCGCAAGGACTCGATGCCCGCGCCGCGCTTCAGGATTCCAAGCCGCGCGCCGTAAGTATCACTCCAGGCAAACGGCATGGTGCCGCGCTGCGCGGCGGGCATGTCGAACACCACCGGCAGATCCATGAAAATGACGTGCTGCGATGTCATCGCGAAGTCATGCACCATGGTCGGCGCACGGGTGGGAACCGGGATGCTGCGCAAGAGCGTGCCGTTGGCGTCGGCCGCATGATAGGTCAGAAACGGCGGCTGAAAGCCGTAGCCGAAGAAGTGCAGTTCGCCCGAGGTCGGGCAAATCTTCGGATGCGCGGTGAACGGCGTGTCGAGCTTGCCATCGTAGTCGTAGGACCCGATGGTATCGAGTTCGCGGTTCATAACCACGGGCAGCGCGCTCTCGACCAGCGCCATGATCTTTCCGGCATGGGCCATGACGTTGGTGTTGGCAACGCCGGAGCGAATGTCGGGCATGCCCGGCTTCCGCGGCGCGCCGTTGAAACGCGGAGTGCGGACCCAGCGATTGCGGTACCACTCCGCCCGGCCGGCCTTCAGCGACACCCCATGCAGCATGCCGTCGCCGAGAAACCAGTGGCCGCTGTGACCTTCACGCGGATTGGCGCCGTTGCGGGCGTACAGCCCGTTCAGTTCGGGCGGTATCGCGCCCTCCACCGGCAGATCGAACGCGGTCACCTCTTCGTGGACCGGCGCGAGATTGCCCTTCTCCCAGAACGGCTCGCTCTCGGCGGTGGTTTCCAGCTGGCTCATTGCAATGTCCTCCCGACTTTTATGGCTTGAAGTGAACAGTGCATACTTTACGGCCATGCCGCCGTAATGTAAACAGCGGTTACATGAGGACTGCCAAAAAAGAGAGCTATCACCACGGCGACCTGCGCAGCGCGCTGGTGGCGCTGGCGTTGGAGCGCGTTCGCAAAGGCGGCGCGGAGAGCTTCAGCCTGCGCGAAGCCGCGCGCGATGCCGGCGTGACATCAGGCGCCGCGTACAAACACTTTGCTGACAAGGACCAGTTGCTGGCGGCGGTCGCTGCCGAGGCGCTGGCGCTGCTCGCGCATCGCTCGCAAAAGGCGACCTCGGGGCTCAAAGGCAAGGAACGCCTGCACGCCTCGGCGATGGCCTATATCGACTTCGCTGCTGCGGAGCCACGGCTGTTCCGTCTCGCCTTCAGCCGCTTCGGATCGGACGACCAGACGCAAAAGGACGGCATCCCCAGCGCGTTCGCGCAATTACGCTTTGCGGTTACCGAACTTCAGACCGACCCCGGCAAGCCTGCCGATCCGGATGCACTCGCGCTGGCCTGGGCCGTCGCACACGGCATCGCCTCGCTGATCAGCGACGGCATGTGGAAAAAGAACGATCCGCGCGTTGCGGCGGCGCTGCGGCTGTCGTTCAAGGGCATCGCGCCGCAGAAGTAGCGCGCTTTACTTCCTGCAGATCGCCTCAGCCCGCTTGTTGTACTCCGCGATCCCGGTGTCGATCGCGCTGACGTTCTGCGCGCGATTGGAGCCGCTGTCGCAGCGTTCGATCACGCTTCGCTGCACACCCAGCGCCGCGGTGTAGCGGCGATAGGCGGCGCACTTCGCGGCATCGGTGCCGTCCGCCAGTTTCTCGATGCCCGCTCGCGTCCGGCGCACGTTCTGGTCCGCCGCGTCGTGATCCTCGCGGCAATCTGCCATGGCAGCGCTGACGCCGCCGCACATCAGCATCACAACGATTGCAGCAGACGGACCTGAGCGATGCATGCTGCCCCTTCGGAATCTAACCCAGATTCAGTTCCTTGAAGAAGTCGTTGCCCTTGTCATCCATGATGATGAAGGCTGGGAAGTTCTCGACCTCGATACGCCAGATCGCTTCCATGCCGAGTTCTGGATACTCAGTCACCTCGACCTTCTTGATGCAATGCTCGGCGAGATTCGCCGCCGAGCCGCCGATCGAGCCCAGATAGAATCCGCCGTACTTCTTGCATGCGTCGCGCACCTGCGCCGAGCGATTGCCCTTCGCCAGCATCACCATCGAGCCGCCCGCCGCCTGGAACTGATCGACGAACGAATCCATGCGTCCCGCCGTGGTCGGGCCGAACGAACCGGACGCGTAGCCCTCCGGTGTCTTCGCCGGACCGGCGTAGTAGATCGGATGGTTCTTGAAGTAGTCCGGCAGCGGCTCGCCCTTCTCCAGCCGCTCGCGCAATTTCGCATGCGCGGAGTCGCGCGCCACGATCATGGTGCCGGTGAGCGACAGCCGCGTCTTGGTCGGATACTGCGACAGCGTTGAGAGAATATCCTTCATCGGCTGGTTGAGGTCGATCTGCACCACCTCGCCGCCGAGGGTCGCTTCCACCGCAGGCAGATACTGCGCGGGATTGTGCTCCAGCTCTTCGAGATACACACCGTCCTTGGTGATCTTGCCCAGCACCTGACGGTCCGCCGAGCACGACACGCCAAGACCGATCGGCAGCGATGCGCCATGACGCGGCAGACGAATGACGCGCACGTCGTGGCAGAAATACTTGCCGCCGAACTGCGCGCCGACGCCGAGCGACTGCGTCATCTTCAGGATTTCCTGCTCCATCTCCAGATCGCGGAAGGCATTGCCGTCAGGCGAGCCGTGCGTCGGCAATTCATCGAGATAGCGCGCCGACGCCAGCTTTACCGTCTTCATGCACAGTTCAGCGGACATGCCGCCGATGACGATGGCGAGGTGATACGGCGGGCACGCAGCGGTGCCGAGCGTGAGCACCTTCTCTTTCAGGAATGCGTGCAGGCGATCCTTGGTCAGCAGCGACGGCGTGCCCTGAAACAGGAAGCTCTTGTTGGCGGAGCCTCCACCTTTTGCCATGAACATGAACTTGTAGGCGTCATCGCCTTCCGCATAGATCTCGCACTGCGCCGGCATGTTGTTGGCGGTGTTCTTCTCCTCGAACATGGAGAGCGGCGCGACCTGCGAATAGCGCAGGTTGCGGCGGAGATAGGCGTCGCGCGCGCCCTCGGACAAAGCCGCCTCGTCGTCACCTTCGGTAATGACGCGTGCGCCCTTCTTGCCCATGATGATCGCGGTGCCGGTGTCCTGACACATCGGCAGGATGCCGCCGGCGGCAATGTTGGCGTTCTTCAGAAAATCGAACGCGACGAACTTGTCGTTGTCGCTGGCCTCGGGATCGTCGAGAATCTTGCGAAGCTGCGCCAGATGGCCCGGCCGCAGGTAGTGGTTGATGTCCCCGAAGGCCGCCTCGGAGAGCGCGCGCAGCGCCTCGCGCGTCACCACCAGCATCTCCTTGCCCATAACGCTCTCGACGCGGACGCCATCGCTGGTAATCTTGCGATACGGTGTCTTGTCCGCTCCCAGCGGAAACAGCGGGGTGTGCTTGTAGGGCGGGACGGCGGATGGCGCAGGCACAGGGATCGGGGCGTTCATCAAGGATCTCGCGGGTTAAAGAGCGAAAAGCGCCGGAATTTCAATGGTCCGGCCATCGCAAGGCACTGGTTTGAACCGTTCTAATCGCTTTTCCGACAAAGGGAAGATGGCCAAAAGCCGTCTAGGCCCCTTGCAGGGCGGCTGTGCGCCAGCCGGGGATGAGCCAGGGATGAACACCGTGACGCCGACCGCTGCCGATTCCGCCGCGCCTGTGCCGCGTATGCTGGGCCTGCGCACCGTCCTGATCGTTCTCGCCCTTATCGAGGCGTGGTTCGGCATTTCCGACGCGCCGGTCCTGTTCGGCGATACGTCGCATATCGGCTCGGGCATCGGCAGCGGCCTGGTCAAGGCGCATCTCGCGGCGCATCCGGTGCTGGCCGTTGCGGCCATCGCGTTCGCATCCCTCGGCTACGTGCGGCACGCGATTATCGCGCTCGGCACCATCATCATCATGACCTGGCTCAGCGACATGCCCTCTGTCATTGCGCACGGGCTTGAGTTCAAAAGCGCGTTCAGCGCCGTGGAGACCACGGCGAAGGTCATCGCCTTTCCGCTGATCGCCGCCTGCGCCATCGCCTATGCTGCGCACAACGAACACCTCGGCCGCGCGACGTTCCTTGTCGCCGTCCCGACGCTGTTCAATGTCGTCCTGATCGTGGGGTTCGCGATCGGTGTGATGATTTACGGGTTTTGATGCTTCGCTGCTTCCGATGACAGCTTGGGAAGGATGAAGGCGCGCCATCCTCAATGTCGTCCCCGCGAAAGCGGGGACCCATAACCACCGGCGGGTCTGTTCAGGAAGGTGTCAAAATCGGCATCGCAAAACGCGAGGTCAGGGCCTATGGGTCCCCGCTTTCGCGGGGACGACCGGCGGAGAGATCTGCTCCCCTTGCACTCACCCCGCCCGCACGCTTCAATGGCGCGGGGGAAACCATGACAAAACGCATTCTCAGATTTCCAGCTTTCGCGGCGGCCCTTGCGATCACGGTCGCGGCGCTCGGCAGCACCCCTGCCCGCGCCGACCGCTGCGACGACCTCGCCAAGGATCTGGTCAAGCAGATCCCGGACCTCAAGATCGGCAAGACGGTGGCCGGCGTGATCTATCTCGAGCATCCCGCCGTGACGCAGGCCTCGCTCGGCTGTTCGAGCCGCAACCGCAGCAACGAGATGTTCGCCGCCACCGACAAGAAGAAGCCTACGGACGCCTATTACGAATTCCTCGGCACCGCGGCGGCGCTAGTGTTCACCATTCCGAAGCCCGACGCGGTCAAGGGCACCAAGCGCTGCGTCAGTCGCACCAACCTCGTGCGCGGCTACAACATCGACTCACGCTACCGCAAGCTCGACATCCACTGCACGGTCGCAAAGACCGGCGTGCGGATCACCGTGTCGCGCGAAAAGGGTGTGTGAGGATCTTCAGGCCAGCCTTACCGGCATTTACTCTGAACGAACATATTTTCTTAATCCAAGAACATCTTTGAATCCTGAGTGCACGCGAAATTGTGAGGCGTTCTCGTTAAACGTACTTCGCTTGTCTTTATACTTAAATACGTACTCAGCTCCACCGCCTCCCCCGCCTGGCGAGTAGCAGCCTATCAAAGAAAAATCGTAGAGCTGCTTCATTGCGAGGTCAGGATTGTCCTCATTCGTGAGAAGTGACTTTCGCTTCTCCCAAGCATCAAGGAAATCTTGTTTCTTGAATTGTAAGGCCTCCAGATTTTTTAGAACCTCTACATAAAATTCGTAATTCGGAAGATGTTTGTGAATTTCATCTTCCAGCTTGACCTGCACCCCTGAAACGCCCTCGATTTTGAGTTAGGATTTCTGTTCTCCAGCCAGGAGACAGACGATGCGTAAGAGCAGGTTTACCGAAGA
>NZ_JACHIJ010000010.1 GCF_014203115.1 Afipia massiliensis
GCAGCCGTTCGATCGCGGTACGCTGGCTTCGCACATCGACACCACCCGCGAAGCGGGAAGAATACAAGCCCATCACAATCCCGCAAGGGCGCGCTTCCGCAGCCGGCATATGCGCGGAAAAGCTCGCGTTGAGACTGACGCCGGGCATCATGATGCCCAGACAATTCGGTCCGATCAGCCGCATACCGTATTTTTGCGCCGCCCGCTCCGCCGCATCCGCCAGCGAACCCGGTCCGTGACCGAGCCCGGCACTGACAATGACCGCGCCCATACGGCCGGCTTCATCGATGAGTCAGGGGATCGAGCGTGCCGGAGCGGTGATGACGACCAGTTCCGGCGCAAAATCCAATTTTCCGATACTGTCGGCGGCCGTGACGCCGTCGATCTCGGGATAGCTCGGATTGACGAGGCCGAATTCGCCTTTGAACCTGGGCTTTGCGAATATCATTGAGAATGGCGCGGCCGACCGAGCCATGGCGCGGGCTGGCTCCGATGAGCGCGACCGAACGCGGCGAAAGCAAGTTTTTCAGGCGGTACGTCGCCATCAGGCTTTGATATCCGGCAAATCGCGGCCTCAAATGAAGCCACACGATTATCCCGCGCAATGTGTTCCTGGCGCGACAAGATAAGCCGACACGGTCTCGGGCCGATGAGAAATCGGGCTTCGGTCGACGACTTCGCGGGTATCGCCGGATCAGTGACGAACGTAGTCGCCCGGCGCATCGGGCAGACTCTTCTCGTCCGCAGCATTTGTCCCCATGCGTGGCCAGGCAATTTCTCGGGCTGTTTGAGTTTGTCGTGCGAACTCATTTGGGGTCAAGTTGCCGAGCGAGGTGTGGAGTCTGTCGTTGTTGTAATGGCACCTCCATTCTTCGAGACGATCGATGACGTCAGCCATCGACAGGAACCACGATGCGTTGAGACATTCTGCGCGCAGACGACCGTTGAAGGCTTCACAAAATGCGTTGTCCATTGGCTTTCCAGATCTGGAGAAGTCGATCTCCACGCCGCTAAGATGCGCCCGTTGATCCAGCATTTTGCCGGCAAACTCCGGGCCATTGTCGCAACGAACAGTCTGGGACTTGCCGCGTTCCGTAACGCGCACCTCTATATGTGCGGCCCTTACGTATTCATGGAATGCGTGACGGATGTTGCGTCTCGGAGATGGCCTTCTGCGAGCATTCATCAGGAGTTTTTCTCTCCTCCACAGAATCTGCACAATCCTACCGACGAGCAATTCACGGTTGCCCTCGCGAAGCGCAACATCGAGATTGTCGTCCCATTTGGGCAATCAATTGTCGATGTCCTGCATGATTCCGGCATTCCTATCGACGTGTCGTGCCGACACGGAATTTGCGGGACATGCATGACGGAGATTCTCAAAGGCAAGGCGGATCATCGTGACGCCTTCCTTTCGGCGGATGAGCACGCTTGCGGAAAGTACATGCTTCCTTGCGTATCCCGCGCCACGGGGACTCGCATCGTGCTTAACCTGTGATGAGGATCGCCTCCTGCTGACCGGTCAGGCCACCTGCTCTCATTGTGGGGGCGGCATGACCCAGCGCACGGGGACGTCGAGTTCTGGCAAAGTCTATTCGTATTACACCTTCGTGCATCCCGAATTTACCCTTGTCGACATGCGCTAGATCAAGTCAGCGGGCAAATCGTCTACACTACACCGAGCAACTTGGCGGTACGCAAAGGCGGCGCGTTTCGAGACAATCCCGCGCAAATGCATGACCATGCGCGGATCTCGTCAGCAGACCCATCTACAAGGGTGCCTTGGACACTCGAAATCTTGTTCACTTCAGCTTTGCCGAATTGTGGTGCGCTGTTTTATCAGGCTGCAACGGTCAGTTCCTTCTCGAACTGTTCATAGGCGGAGATGGCATCGGCGGCGTACATCAGCGACGGACCACCTCCCATATAGACGGCCATACCGAGAGTCTCTTCCACTTCCTGGCGGGTGGCGCCTAGTCTAACCAAGGCCTCGGTATGGAAGCCGATGCAGCCATCGCAACGGGCCGCCACGCCGATCGCAAGCGCGATCAATTCCTTCGTCTTTTTGTCCAATGCGCCATCGCGCGTGGCGGCCTGCGCGAGCGCCGAAAACGCCTGCATGGTATCGGGTATATCCTTGCGCAATTTCCTCAAGTCAGCGGAAATGCGCTTGGTGATTTCGGAATAGTTCTTTTCCATTTGAGATTTCCTTACTTGCTGGATGATGGCTGCGATGAGAGTTCACGAAACGCGATGTAGATAGCTGGAATCACGAGCACCGTCAGGAGCGTCGACGACGCCAGACCGAACAGCAGCGAAATCGCCAATCCTTGAAAGATCGGATCGAGAAGAATGGTCGCGGCACCGATCATGGCCGCCAGAGCGGTAAGCAGAATGGGCTTGAGGCGCACGGCCCCGGCTTCCCCAGCACCACATCGCTGCTGCTTCAGCTATGCTGTGTCCGTCCAATTTTACCGCCTCGATAGCGCATCGCATGTTTTTCGGCAGCCGCTGCAAGAGCCGTCTGACGTCGTATGTACGTTGTCGTCATGTGCCATGATCTGATCGGCCTCATCGATAGGCACATCAGCGAGCGACCTGCGGCTTCGACGCAGGAAATCGATCAACTTGTAGCGCGCAACAGCATGCACCCATGGCGAAAGCGGCCCCGCAGGGTCATAGGTATGTAGCTTGATGTTGATCGCCAACACCGCTTCCTGAACCAGATCCTTCAGCCTCTGCCGCGCCTTTCCCAATTCCCGCAAGTTTGCCTTTGTAATAAGCCCGGCGGCTCAATCGCTCAAGCAGCGCGCGGTACGAAGTCAGGTCGCCATCCAGGCTTGAAAGCATCAGCGCCTTCAGTTCGATTTCGCTGATCGTCATGCGTGCGTCATATCGTTAATTTTGCCGGTCTACCTGGTTTGGTTACAGACACCGGCGCCTTGGTGTCGAAAAATCGTGGAACTCGCTAACTTGGTCGTCCTGCATCTCAGTTGGTGGTCTCAAGGAATTCACTGTCCCGAGGGCGTTCGCAGGCCATGCCAAGCGTCACGCACCTGGTGGTAATGCACCTCCGGCAGATAATCAGGCGTATCGAGGCGCAGTGTCCGAACATCGAGCCGGCCCGTCGCGCTCAGCAGCGTGTAGGACGCGATCACCCGGTCACGCTGAGCCAGAATTTGGCGCGCGCGTCCGTTGGTCAGATCCTGTTGTGCGTTCAAGACATCGACCGTCGTGCGCTGGCCGGCCTGTGCTTCACGCTGCACACCTCGCAAAGCGATCCCGGCGGCTCGCACCTCCGACTCGGCAGCCGTGAGCGCAATCTTGGTTCCTTCGTTGGTTGCTGCCCCGAATGCTGCGGAGCCTGCGAGACTCACCACCGTGGCGAACGCCACAACGCGCGTGAACTTTGAAATCATTGGATCTTCTCCTCATGGGTCTGGTCTCTCCACGGCTTCGGAACCGAATCGAAAGCGCGCGGAATTGTCGCCACACGCGAGCGCAAACGGCCTGCGCGTCGGCAGCACGCGAGAGAAGATCAGACGCGCGGAGGAGGGAACGGCGGACTGCCGCTATGCAAAGCGACGACCTGATCCACCGGAATGGGGAGCGGATTTCCCGCCACGATCGGGAAATCAAAAGGAAAACTGGCGATATCAGCCATGGCACCCGACTGCGACGCGCAGAAGGCCAGCGGGCACTGATCGCTCGGCTGGTCGCAAGGGTTGGCCTTGGTCTGGTCCGCACAGCAGTCGTCCAGGGCTTCCGGCACGTCGGAAGCCACAGCTGCCATTTCTTGCGATGCGACCTCAGCCAGGCCGTGCGCCATCGAGCCGGAAATGGCGGCTCCCGCCATCGGCAGCATTGCCACCGACAGCGCGGTCACCAGGGCCAAGATGGTTCGAGAGAGGCGCATCGTCGTTTTACTCACCCGCCCATTCATACGTGCTGGCGGTATCCTCAAGTTTCTCCCTTATGACCCAAGAATCTCGCAGATCGTTGAGCTGGCTCAACTTGCAGCCTTTAATTCCCGATTAGTGTTTTGGCTTAGCTTGTGATTGATCTGCATTGGACGGCAAAACATGTCACCGCCGCAGGCATTGGTAGGATTGGAGCGTGTTTCCAACCGAATACGGCTTGGTTTTGCCAGACTTCTCTACGAAGGCTTTTTCGACGTCATGATGAGCGATCGATCCTGGCAGGAAGCGGTTATCGATTCTCTTGCGCCTCGGGCGGACGACCGCATTCTTGATTTCGGCACAGGTAGCGGGTCAATGGCGATTATGCTCGCATTGCGTTTTCCAAGCACGACCTTTGTCGCCTTGGACCCTGACCCGAGTAGCGTCGCGAAAGCGGTGCGGGACATCACGCGCCGTCACATCGAGAATGTTCAGGTCTTGGCCGAGACGACTGGCGATCGATTTTCGTTCGGCGCCGGCTCTTTCGATAAGGCCGTGAGCGTACTTACTTTCCATGATCGCTCGCCCGATGAAAAGTATCGCCTTGCAAACGAATTGCGAAGGATTCTGCGACGCGGCGGCACTTTACATGTGGCAGACTACGATAAGCCGACAAATTCCAACGAGCACAGAATACTCAAATTCACTGAGCGCATCTCTGGGCCGGCTGCCGCAACGCCACATCTGAACGGAAGCTGGACGGATTTTCTTGTTAAGGCCGGCTTTGTCGGCATACGCCGACAATCGTCGCAGTCTGTAGGGATTGGACGCATATCCGTCATTAGAGCCAGGAAACTGTGATGTGATGACCGAGCTTGGCATATCCGAGAGACGGGCATGCCGGGCTCTAGGTCAGCACCGATCGACACAGCGCAAGATTCCAACGACACCTGATGACGAGGCAGCTTTAACTGCCGATATCATTGAACTTGCCCGCCAATATGGCCGCTACGGATATCGCCGGATTACGGCGTTGCTTCGCAGAGCCGGCTGGACGGTGAACAAGAAGCGTGTTGAGCGGATCTGGCGGTGTGAGGGGCTGAAGGTCCCTGCCAAACAGCCTAAACGCGGGCGTCTGCGGCTCAACGACGGCTCGTGCATCCGTCTGCGGCCGGAGCGGCCCAACCATGTCTAGTCCTATGACTTCGTCGCTGACCGCACCCACGATGGCAAGGCGTTCCGGATGTTGTGCATCATCGACGAGTTCAGCCGTGAGAGCCTGGCCATCCGTGTCGCACGGAAGCTCAAGGCCACCGACGTCATCGAGGCACTCTGCGAGCTGTTCGTCTCGCGGGGCATCCCTGCGCACATACGTTCAGACAACGTCCTAAGAGCGGAAGGAAATAGAGAAGACAGTCAAAGTCTCTCTGTACGCCAGCATGCTCTCGCAGCATGACGCTCGTCAAGTTGCATGGTCGAACCAGGCGGCTTCCACGAGTAAAGGAAAGGATCTCGTCCATAGCAAACACAGGGTACGCCGATTGCGGCCCTCACCGTCCTCAACACGAGCTTCTGATCCAGGTGGAAGACCCGAACATTATCTACACCCGCGCCAGTGATCCGAACTCCGAAGCGCGGGCCAGGGATCGGAGACTCGCTCCCAAGATCCCTTCGTTAGTCGAACGTATGAATGATGCGTCGGCTGGACGGATCGACGATGTTTGTCCGTTCGACCAGG
The DNA here is from genome assembly GCF_014203115.1 of Afipia massiliensis. GTDB lineage: Bacteria > Pseudomonadota > Alphaproteobacteria > Rhizobiales > Xanthobacteraceae > Afipia > Afipia massiliensis. The sequence goes on from NZ_JACHIJ010000010.1 coordinate 5,638, forward strand.
GCAAGGTGACTGCCGCCCGAACAGCCGCTTCATCGCCGCGGGCGAACGACGCGACGAGACTTGCGCCAGGGCGCTCGATCCAGAGTGACAGCTCGGCGGCGGCTTGGCGACGGACCATAGCGTGGAATTCGGCGATGATCTCTCGAGCCTCGATAGGCGAATACCGGCGCACGCGTCCTCGAGTAGGGTTCTACGGCGCCGACTTTTTTTTCTGACACCGCAGTTTCCGCACTCCGCAGTATCGCCAAAGGCAACAATGAGCGGCTCGATAAGCGGGCGGTCAAGACGTTAAGCAAATATGACTTCATAGAACCGTTCCATAAAAAATGGCGCTTAACGCCCAAAAGGCGAACGGGCAGTCAAATACCATGCAGAGAAAGATGCCTTTCACGCGAAGGGGAAAGCGGCGAAGAGCAGGCGGCGGCTGGCCTTTGATACAGAGCCCGTATCGTACAACGTCCTAGAGCAGCGTGGTTTTGGTGTGCCCGAAGAGATTCGAACACCGGCCCCAAGATTCGTAGTCAATGAGTGTTGGTGCTGACCAAGCGGCGGTGGCCGAACATGTCATTGAATAACGCCGATCAGGCGTGGTGGTCAGCACCGGCCCACTTAACGAGCCGTCCGCTCCGCGTTCTTAAGAAAAATCTAATTATGTCCCGGTCGTTAGACCGGGACGGTGAGCGAGTAATAATGAAAGTGGTTGCGGGGAGGCACAACCACCGATAGCGACATTCTCTCACGGTGGCCATTTGAGCGTTCAGTTGGTCCAATCCGTCATGAGGAATTTTGAGCTAGGTCCAGCCAAAAGACGATAGCCAAATCCAACATCCACCCTCGACCATCCACCCTCGACGTCCGCTTTGCATCGACCGGTTCGAGCCGGCAGCCATTTCCATAGTGTTTAGCGCGCCGTATTATTTCGAGGCCACCGGCGGTGCCGAGAGTGGCGAATTGGAAGTCGGGTTCTCGTCGCCCCATCCATGCTCTTTCGCCGAATACCAATCGCGTCCGACCAGATTATGGGTATTTCCGTGGCTGGGAAGGCGGACGCTCGTCGATGCACCGAAGGCTTGATCGGCGTTGCGCTGTACCCCCTGATCGAGAATGAGCATCGAACCAATGGCGATGACGACTGCCGACATTACTGACATGAGAAAAACGCGCATAGCAACCCTCCTCAACTCTTCATTTGATGATCAAACTATGAGCGCATCGATCGAATACATTGATCTGCGTCAAGACAGCCGAGCGTGAGGGAGACGCGGCAAGAGCCATTCGCTAGGCGAGGCAGTTACGGTAGGTTTGTTCTTCGAAGTTTCTAGTATCGTGGTAGAAGGCCGTCATCGACCGCATGGACCTGTTGACCAAAAAAATGGTCCGGCGCGAGCCATGGGAACAGTTTCACAATTTGATAAGACGGAGCTTTTGATGAACCTCGGATCAACACCGCGGTGGGTCCGGATTTGCAGTTGCCGTGGCGGCTATTGCGGCCGCCGAGTATCTGATGAAGCCCCGAATCCCGCGCTAATTAGCGGCTCGTCTTAAAATTGGGAGCGGCCTAATTCGCCCAGTGCCAGCCTTTCTTAGCTACCTCACCGGCGATAGAGATTGGGTATGTGCTTCTGCGAAGACGTGTTGTGCAGAAATATGATGGCATACACCGAGGCGTGCTCCCGACGCCGGGACTACAAGGAACGCCGTGGTGGTACCTGCGCAGCCCCAGCGCCCTCCACTTCCCCGATCAGCAGCCTTTCAGCGCCTGCGCTTCGACAAGCTCGAATGGGGCGGTCCAAATACCGGCGCAAGTGCCCGCTGGGACATGGTGGCGTTCGTCGGCACCGACTACGACAAGCTCTTCTTCAAGTCCGAGGGGTTTTACAACGGGAAGACCAGGACGACTGAGGAGGGCCAGTTTCAGGTCCTCTATTCACGCCTGATCAGCTATTACTTTGATGCCCCGTTCGGCGTTCGCCAGGACTTCTCCAAAAAATCGCACCGGACCTACGCCGTCATCGGCTTGGAGGGCCTCGCACCGGGCTTCATCGAGATCGACGCGGATGCCTACATCAGCCAGAAGGGCGAGCTTTCTGCTTCGATTACTGCGTTCCATTATCTTTTGATCACTAACCGGCTGATCCTGCAACCGCGTATCGACGTGAGCTGCAGGCGCAATCGGTACCTGATCTGGCGCTCGGCGCCGGAATTACGGATTTCGAGCTGGACGCACGCGTGCGCTACGAGTTTACGCGCAACGTGGCGCCATATGTGGGCGTCAATTGGGACCGCAAGGTCGGCCAGACGGCGACGATTGCCAGAAATAACGGCGAGGCAGTATCCAGCGTGTCGTCCGTCGCCGGCGTACCTCTGTTCTGGTAGACCGGGACTAGCTGCGTGCAAGATAGACGTGGACACGCTATAGTGTGCGGCAACCTGATTGCATATTTCGGCTTCCCCGCCTGGGGTATATCGTCCATACGTCGGCACAGATAAACTAGGAGGAGATATCGTGCGCCAAGCAGCAACCGTTTCTGCCGCGATAGTATTCGGCCTTGCGATTTTTTTTGACCTTGCAGTTGCCCAGATACTTACACCAACGCCAAGCGAGTGGATGGACAAGCTCGATCGGGAACACAAACAGCTTGTTTCTCCATCGGGACACGTGTCTGCGAGGGGGCAGGTCCAGGCTATCGATAGGGGCCCCGGTGCGGCTTCGGTCACCATCCTGACCGAGGACATGAAAAGCGCTGATGGTAGCATCAGGATGCCGGCAATGGAAATGCCCTTCCACGTCACGAACCCTCGCATGCTGAAAGGGCTGCGGCCCGGAGACATGGTGGAATTCGAAGCAGCTCGGCTGAGAAACGCTGTGATGATTACAGACATCCGCAAAGCGCGTTAGTCGCGATCGAAAAATCACTGGTCGGGACCTGTCGGAACGCCGGAGGAGGTGCGCACGAAATTTCGAGCTTGCAGGAGCAGCTTGATCCCGTGGCACTGCTGCAGGAGAGTCGCCGCCGGCGCCGCTGAAAACCACTGGGCGGCTGGTACGCCACGCTCAATTGAAAAACGCGCTGCACCGAAGACACGTTGACGGCGATCGCGCAAGGATCCGTTTATCAGCACCGATTTCCTCCGCCTGGTCCGCTTCGGCCTCATTAAGGCTCGTCCTCTGCTGTGTGGAGAGGCCAAGTTTATCGGCATATTCGAGATAGAATCCGGTCGCGCCCACGTGATAGATGTGCGATGCACCGGGAAACCCGGGAAGATTGGTTTGCATCGACATGCCGGCGCCTCCTCGCGCGCTGCCTCCCGGCGTCTGCCCCATGGATCCCATGCAGCAGCCGCCTCCCATGCCGCCGGACGAAGTGCCGGACATTCCCCCCGACCGAGGAAACTCGTGCGGCGCACTTTCGACCGCGCGGCTTAGATGGCTCCGCCCGATCCTTCTGATCCCATCATGAGGCGGCAACACGCCGACCTCGGAGAGAAGCAAGAGCCTCGCAGGATGATCTCTGGCACCGAGGATGCTCCAAAAAGGAGCTTGCATCATGCGCCCCGAATAGAGAAGCAGTTTCCCTTTGCAGCCTCCGCCAGGATCAGCTTGTCCAGCGTCAGATCCGACACCGCTCGCCGAAGACGATTGTTCTCAATCTCCAGCTCTTTGAGTCGCTTCACCTGATCGCCCTTCAGGCCACCGTACTCGTTTCGCCATCGATAGTACGTTACTTCCGTCACGCCTATCGCTCGGACTGCATCTGCTACCTGCCGGCCCTGTGCCATCAGCACATCAACCTGCCGCAGCTTCGCAACGATCTCTTCAGCCGTATGCCTCTTCCTTGCCATCGATCTTATCCTCCATCCGAAAAACATACTTCAGGGAGGACCACTTAGCGTAATCGCGGGTGGCACCACTCGACACTTGAGCGGCAGCTCCCCAGACTGATCGTGTCGAAGGATCGGTCTTTGCCCGCAAATGAAGGGGAGCTGCCATGACGAAGTATGCCGCACTTGATGTCTCGCAGGAATTAACAGCTGTCTGCGTCGTCGATGAGACGGGACGGATCACGGCCGAGAAGAAGATTGCGACTTGTCCGGAGACAATCAATTCCTGGTTGTCGAAGAACGCGCCCGATCTGGTTCGTGTCGGGATGGAGACTGGTCCGCTGGCTGTATGGCTATGGAATGAATTACACGATCGGGGCGTTCCAATCGTGTGCATGGATGCTCGGCACGCCCATGCTGCCTTGAAGATGCGGCCGAACAAGACCGATCGGAATGATGCCGCTGGGCTCGCCCAGATCGTTCGCACAGGCTGGTTCAAGCACGTCCGGATCAAGTCTCGAGATAGCTACGAGGTTCGATCGTTGTTGGCCGCTCGTGAGGTTCTCGTTCGGACCCGCGTCAAGCTGGAGAACGAAATCCGCGGGCTCTTGCGCACCTTCGGTGTGCTGTTTGGCAAAGCCTGCGGGGGCTTTGCCTTGCGGGCCGAAGAGATCGTCGCGGGTGAACTCGACGCTTCAGCGCCAATGCGCGTCATTGTCGAGACGCTCATGCAGGCTCGAATGGCCATCCTCGATCGCCTCAAGGTTTTCGATCGCCAGGTATTGATGATTGCCAAAAAAAATCCGACAGCACGCTTGTTTATGACAGCTCCGGGTGTTGGTGCGATCACAGCTCTCTCGGTTGCGTCGGTCTTCGATGATGCCGAGCGCTTCAAGCGATCATCGAGCGCAGGCGCTTATCTCGGATTGACGCCGCGCCGCTACGAGTCAGGCGAAGTCAGCCGGAATGGGCGGATCTCCAAACACGGAAACCAGATGACGCGGAAGCATCTCTATGAGGCCGCCACGACGTTACTGACAAGAACCAAGGCCTTCTCGACCCTCAAGGCCTGGGGCCTCAAGCTCGCCAAGGTTGCCGGCTTCAAGAAAGCGCGTGTCGCTGTGGCACGGAAGCTCGCCGTCATTCTCCACGCAATGTGGAAGACAAACACACAGTTCTGTTGGAGCGCTACGGCCGCATGATCAGATCCATGCTGCCCTGACAACGCTTCCAACGGCGCGTCCCCGCCGGGACGCATGGCGCAGATCAGGCCGTCCCTTTGAATGTGGCATCACCGAACTTCCATGATGACCACGTGGACCACTTCGGCCGATCCACCATCCGACGCCAACATGCGGCATGCAGACCATCGACCGCGGAGAGAACTCTGAGCCCGGCGAGAACGCCCAATCATGGAAGAAAAGTTATTGACGAGCGCGATTAGAGAACTTCAAAGGGGGCAGATCATCAGCTGCCGACGATGCGACGCTATCCAACATCGCAGGATATGAATGGGTGAGGCTAGAACAGCAAGCGCTGGGCATTTGACGAATCACTATCGATCCATGCCAGAGCGACACGCGGATCGATTCCGGCAACATCAATGAGTCTGTCTGGATTCAGGATACGAAGGCGTCGATAGTGGAATTCGGCCACCCCGTCCTTTCGTAAATCTCGCAACACCCGATTAACATGAACGTGGGTGAGACCCGTCGCGTCACCAATGTGCTCCTGGGTCAACGGCAGATACATTTCCTCACTGCGATGTCCGGGCCAACGCAGCCGACATCGAATGAACAGCTCGAGGAGCAAGTATGCCACTCGCTCTCGTGCGGAACGTCGGCCCATACTGGACAAATGGTCGTAGGCGAAGCTACGATCTTGTGAGATGAGACCCGCAAGCTGCATTCCGATCTCAGGATTGTTCATAGCAAGACGTCCAAGATTCGAATGCGGAATGATGCCGACGGTCGCGTCGGTGAGAGCCTGCGCGCTATAGTTCATCACTGAACCCTGTGTAGGCATAAAGGCCAGCACGGCTCCTGGCAGGGCGAACTGGAAAATTTGCCGGCGACCATCCTCCATCAAACTATAGAGGGCAACCCACCCGTTGATGAGGCTGTAGATCGCATCGCCTTCCTCGCCGATGCGGAATAGATCGCAACCGGCTTTGACCTGACGATCGGCCAACCTGTAACGGTCGGCTATACGCAACCCGACCGCGGCGCGGTCAGGATCAAAATCATCCCCATGCAGCGGACCGGTCTGACGATTTGAGGGGATCTTTCTCGCCACACTCATGGAATTTAACATTTTCACGACTCCCGAAGGCTGAGTACACATATCTCATCAAGGGCGGGCTCGAGAACCGAAACCCGCGACGTAAATTGTCTCCGATCAAACGCCGCTCGGTCGCGAAAAATGGCGATGGCGTGTTCGATCGAGAGCTTGATCAGAGAGTGGTTCGGGGAGGTCGAAACTAACTGTCTGATTGAATCAAAGACAGGTACGTTTGCGGAGGTGGAAAATCCAATTTCAAAATGAGATTCTGAGCCGCGGACCAGCCCGCAGAAATCATACCCGCTGTACAGCCAGGACAGCACGAGCCTGCCCCAAAACCGTAGTGATGGCCTGACTTGTCATCATAACAGGCGACGGTCATGATAGCAGGCTTGGCGACCGAAGCTGCTACAGTGGATTGCTTTGCGATCAATTTGGTCGTGGCCTGCGTAGCATGCGGTGCGGGGTTGTTGCGATCTTGACACGCATGCGATGGCGCGATTGTCCCAAACGTGAACAGGATCAAAATCACCGCAACAAGCGCAGCCCAGTTCAACACGACACCACCGCACTCAAAAAACGAGTTTGCGTTGTCGGGCCGATTTGGCGTTGGCAAAGCAAACATGCCGCGCTCGTCGAGTTTCCGGGTAACAATACTAATATAATACCAATAATCGAGACTGGCGCACAGCCGCTTGATCTGAATCAATTCGCGCCGACTACAGAAATCTTAGGATCATAAAAGTTGGATGTCTGATCGAGATTAAGGTTAGAAGTTCGGGTATTGCCTATTTTTAAGGAATGTTGACCGCACGCAGGTAACCAGTGGCAGACACAGCATCCGGCCGATCGGTCGCGCAGATTGCTGTACTGGTGATGAATCCCGGATTCATATCGCTGCTGTGTCCATTTTTCGAAAAGTGTGACGGTGTCTTGCTCATTGATGCGGTCAATGGCTCGAAAGAATTTCGTCCACGGAAGCACTTGGACGCCGAATCGATGTGTGACCTCATTCTGGAATTGAAGCCTAGGCGAGTGATCTTCGGATTCATCAATAAGCCCGAAAAACAGCGGCTACATGCAGCGGGTATCGACGTTCGCCTCGGCGCTTGTAATTGTACCGTCGATGAGCTTGTGACCTCATTTTCCGGTTTGCCAAAGGCTTGATGGGCTGGCTCTCGTCGCGAGTCTTGATGCATTTATAGTGAAATGCATATATGGCGAACCCTCGTCGCAGCTACATGTCCGTCGTCAGATAATTTGAGACTGATCAGGCATTTCGAGAAGGGAGGCTCTGGCTCATCAGGGGTTAGAGTTTAAGCTGCCTTCAGCTGATGCGGCAAGCGACGGTTTGCGATGGTGGCACGCTTGATGCGTTTGCGTTCTGCGAGGATCGTCTCAGCTCTCCCGAAGTAGACGTCAGCCGGAGTGAGGTTGTCGATGCTCTCGTGATAGCGGACGTGGTTATAGTGCGCGACGAAGGCATCGATCTGCCGTTCGAGATCGCCAGGCAGGTAGTAGTTGTCGAGCAGGATGCGGTTCTTCAGGGTCTGGTGCCAGCTCGATCTTCCCCTGAGTCTGAGGATGATACGGTGCCCCGCGCACGTGCTCCATGCCCTTGTGTTCGAGCCACTTGGCCAGATCGTCCGCGACGTAACTCGATCCATTGTCGCTCAGAAGCCGGGGCCGCTGCGTGACGGTGATCTGGTCAAGGCCCGAGGCCGCGAGGTCGAGCGTGGCCGTGACGTCGGAGGCACACATAGTGGGACAAAGCTTCCAGGCCACGATGTAGCGCGAGAAGTCATCGAGCACTGTAGAGAGATAGTACCATCCCCAGCCGGTGATCTTCAGGTAGGTGAAGTCCGTCTGCCAGAGCTGGTTGATAGCGGTGGTCTTGTCCTTGAACTCGTTCGCCGCCTTGATCACCACATAGGCCGGGCTGGTGATCAGGTCGTGCGCCTTCAGCAGGCGGTAGACCGAGGCCTCAGAGACAAAATACTTTCTCTCGTCGGTAAAGCGCACGGCCAGTTCGCGCGGCGATAGCTCAGGAACCTCCAGCGCCAGATCGATGATCTGGCGGCGCACACCATCGGGGATGCGATTCCAGACGCGATCCGGTCGAGACCGATGGTCGGCCAGCGCTTCATCGCCGCCCTCGCAGTAGCGATCATACCATCGATAGAATGTGGCACGCGGGATCCCGAGCTTGTCCAGCGTGCGCTTGGCCGGCAGATGCGATTGCTCGACCAGCTGGATGATCTCGGCCTTCTCGGACGCGGGATATCTCATGCCTCGTCCTCCCCATCCCCGCTCATGCTTTTTTTTTAAGCAGGCGGTTCTCCAGGGTGAGGTTGGCCACGACCTCCTTCAGCGCTGCGGCCTCTCGGCGAAGATCCTTCACCTCACCGGACGTCGCCGCACGCGCCGTATCACCGGCCAGCCGACGCTTGCCCGCCTCGAGGAATTCCTTGGACCAGCCATAATACATTGAGGCGGCAATGCCCTCGCGACGACAGAGCTCCGAGATATTCTCCTCGCCGCGCAGTCCTTCCAGCACGATGCGGATCTTCTCTTCCGCCGAGTACTGCCGACGGGTCTGACGCCGAATGTCCTTCAGCACTTGTTCTGCCGGCGCTTTACCCGGCCCGGATTTCTGTTTCATCTGCGCTCCTTGCGGCTACGATGAACCAGAAATCCTCCTTTCGTGAAGTCCCTCAATTTGTCTCAATGGTGCTGACGGGGAACACCGCCAGTATCATCAGCGAGTGAGCGGACAGTTCATGCACCTCCATCATATTAATTGCGAGCGTGGCATTGAACGCTAGAGGTGAGGGAATTTCGGTAACACCGTAAAGCGGCAGGCCCTTACCGAAGGAAAATTGAAGCAGGATGCCGGTGACTGGCACCATCAGAAGCATCGCGTACAGCACATAGTGCATCAATCTGCCCACCCTGGGCCATATCCCAAATACCGGGCGCTCGGCCGGAGGCGGCGAAGACATGGCGCGCCAGAGCGCTCGCAGCACGAGAACATCAAACAGCGCCAATCCTACCGCGATGTGAACCAATAGAGTGACGGTGCGGCTCGATGCTTTCAGCACATCGTCCGTCAAAAAGCCAAGCATCCAACAAGTCACGACAAGAACAGCCATCAACCAATGCAGAATCTTGGTGACCGTGCTGTAGCTCTGAGCTGTGCTTTTAAGATGCATATGAAGCCTCCCGACAACGCTATCCGAGCCTGCAACCGCTTCCAGAACTCCGGGAGCGGTAACGTCGCACGGAACAAAGATCGCAGCCCCGATTTGCTGCTTAGGCGGGCAGCGGACAGCACGCCGCCTCGGACTGAGCTGCGGCATGGCTCATAGATTCCGCTTGGGTCTCCTGCCTGGCTCGCCTCGAGAACACGGTGCGAAGTATCAACACCGCCAGTGCGATGGAGGCGACCCGAACCGCTGCGGGATCAGCGCGCGACGTTAGAATTACGGACGCCGCAAGCCCCACCACGGCGCCCGCAAGCGTTGCACCGGCGAGGTATTCCAGCGTTAGTGTCGACCTTGCCTAGGACGTGTTGGGCCATCGGCAAACTTAACCTCGATCAAAGACATGCTTCGGGGAACCGGCGACCAACAGATTCAGCATGAAATGGCGCTCACATCTCTGGTGCATAGGCCAAACTTCGTCGAGTATTCCATGAGCACCCTGGTCTCCCGGAGGCCGCACTAAACAGCAGGATTGCGTAGAATGACCTCCGACGGGCCACATGCCCACAACCATAACCCCGACGGTCATGCCAGCGGCCGGCGGCAAGACGACCATACAGGTGCTCAGATCGTGGCGGCGGCCGGCTCCAGCCATTCCGAACATGCCGGGCACGGCGGCCATGACCATTCCGCAATGGTCGCTGACTTCCGCAAACGGTTCTGGGTCACGCTTGTCCTTACGCCACCCGTCCTGCTTCTGTCGCCGATGATCCAGCACTGGCTTGGCGTTGCTGAGACGCTCACCTTTGCGGGAGACGGGCTGATTCTCTTCGCTCTTTCAACGATCGTCTATGTTTATGGCGGCTGGCCGTTCCTCACCGGCTTCCTATCCGAGCTGCGCAAGGGGCAGCCCGGAATGATGATGCTGATCGCGCTCGCGATCTCGGCCGCCTATTTCTTCTCGGCCGCGACCACGTTTGGCTTTCCGGGAGAAGCCTTCTACTGGGAACTGGTGACGCTGGTCGCCATCATGCTCCTTGGCCACTGGATCGAGATGCGATCGGTCATGGGTGCGTCACGCGCGCTCGAAGAGTTGGTGCGGCTGCTGCCCGACAGCGCGACGAAAATCGGCGCTGACGGCTCTATGCGCGAGGTCCCCATCTCCGCATTGCAGCCGGGGGATCGGGTTCTCGTCCGCCCGGGCGCCAAAGTGCCCGTGGACGGGAAGATCATCGAGGGGGCGTCCGGCTTCAACGAGGCGATGCTGACCGGCGAATCCCGCCCGGTCTCGAAGACGGTCGGCGCCACCGCCATCGGCGGCGCGATCAACGGCGCCAACGCCGTGACCATCGAGGTGACGGCCACCGGCAATACCACTTATCTCGCACAGGTCATCGACCTCGTGAAGAAGGCGCAGGCGACGCGATCCAGGACGCAGGACATCGCCAACCGCGCTGCCTCATGGCTCACCTACATCGCTCTCGCCGTCGGCTTCGGTACGCTCTTCGTCTGGTGGCTCGTTCTCGGCGCGTCGCTTGAATTCGCGCTCGAGCGTATGGTGACGGTGATGGTCGTCGCCTGCCCGCATGCGCTTGGGCTTGCCGTTCCGCTCGTTGTCGCCGTCAGCACCTCGCTCAGCGCCGGAAACGGACTTCTAATCCGTGACCGCGCAGCCTTTGAACGCGCGCGCAATCTGAACGCAGTGGTCTTCGACAAGACCGGAACGCTGACGGAAGGCCGCTTCGGCGTGAGCGACATCGTGCTGCTCGCCAGCGGTGACGAGAACGAAGAACTCGCTTTGGCCGCAGCGGCCGAGAGCCAGTCCGAGCATCCGATCGCCCACGGCATCGTCGCCGAGGCCAGGGATCGCAACTTGACCGTCCCGAAGGCGAGCGACGTCAGCAACATCACCGGAGAGGGCATCGTCGCAAAGGTCGATGGTCAGGACATCCGTATTGTCAGCCCCGGCCACCTCGCAAGGCAGGGCAAGGCGATCGGCCACGAGCGGCTCAAGCAGCTGGAGGCTCAGGGCAAGACGGTGGTCGTCCTCGTCCGCGATGGCGAGCCGCGCGCGTTGTTCGCGCTGGCCGATATCGTTCGGCCGGAATCGAAGGAGGCCATCGCCGAATTGAAGGCGCTCGGGATCAACTCCGTGATGCTCACTGGCGATGCCAAGGGGGTCGCGCAAGCAGTTTCGGAGGAACTGGGCATAGCTGAGTATTTCGCCGAGGTGCTGCCGGATCAGAAGTCCGAGAAGATCAAGGAACTGCAGGCGCGCGGACTGCAGGTTGCCATGGTTGGCGACGGCGTGAATGACGCACCGGCGCTAGTCGTGGCCGATCTCGGGATCGCCATCGGCGCCGGCACCGACGTGGCGGTGGAATCGGCCGACGTCGTTCTGGTCAGGAGCGATCCGCGCGATGTGGCCGCGATCCTCGGCCTGTCACGCGCCACCTATCGCAAGATGGTGCAGAACCTGATCTGGGCGACCGGTTACAACGCAATTGCCATCCCGATGGCGGCCGGCATCACCTTCGGAACCGGTTTCCTCATGACCCCGGCCGTCGCCGCCGTCTTCATGTCGGCCAGCACCGTCATCGTCGCCATCAACGCGCAGTTCCTGCGTTTCTACAGGCAGCACAAATGAAGGCGTCGTCGGATCAAACGAGCATGCGTTCATGCGCCTGATTCTGCCCTTACCCGGAAATGAGACCTTCGCCCGTCATCTGGCAGAAACCGGAGGATGGGAGCTTGGTGAGATCGAGACGCGCCGCTTTCCTGACGGCGAAACCTATGTGCGGATTCTGTCCGATGTCGCGGACCGACGCGTCGATCTTGTCTGCACACAGGCACGACCGGACGACGGGTTTCTGCGTCTCGTCTTCGCAGCCGATGCGGCCCGGTCGCTCGGCGCGCGCGAGGTCACGCTCGTCGCGCCTTACCTCGCCTATATGCGGCAAGATCGTCGCTTTCTGACTGGCGAAGCGGTGACGTCAAAGACCTTCGCCCGCCTCGTGTCCTCGACCTTCGACCGACTGGTGACGGTCGACCCGCACCTCCACCGCTATCCCGCTCTTTCCGCGCTCTACACGATCCCAACAGAGACGCTTCATGCCGCGCCGCTTCTCGCCGACTGGATCGCGGCGGAGGTGGAGAAGCCTCTCGTCATCGGGCCGGACGAAGAAAGCGAGCAGTGGGTTTCGGCCATTGCAGAGCGCATTGGTGCTCCCCATGCCGTCCTACACAAGATTAGGCACGGCGACCGCAGCGTCGACGTCGAACTCCCTGATCTCTTGCAATGGAGCGGCCTCCGGCCGGTCCTCGTCGACGACATCGCGTCCTCCGGCCACACGCTCATTGAAGCCGCCCGCAAGCTCCCCCTCCAAGGATTCTCGCGGCCCGTCTGCGTCGTCGTCCATGGAGTCTTCGCCGAGGATTCCTATGAGCGCTTGTTGGCCGTCGCCGACAGGATCGTTTCGAGTGATTCCGTCCAACATGTGAGCAACGCCATCCGTCTCGCGCCCCTGATCGCCACGTCCATCTCGGCCGCCGAGAAGGTTTCGGAGTATCTTGTCCGGCACAGGCGGCCGCCCGAACCGCTCGATAAAGTCGAACGCGCAGGCATCGACTCCTTTCCAGCCAGCGATCCGCCACCCTGGACAAGCGGCGTCGGTTCAACACAGAGACGGACCCCACGACAAGGAAAAGGTGATAGCGCAACATGAGTGAAACGACATCGGACGCATTCGCGATCTGGCGGAAGGGCTACGGACCCATCAAGCACAGCGCCGAGACGGTCCAGCGTGTTGCAGCACTCGCAGCCTCGGGACACATGGTGCCCGACAGGCTCTACCGGCTGCTCGCCGCCGCCGACCGGCTGACCTCCGCAGCGATGTGGACCGTCGTCCATATGACCTATGCCCGCCGGGTCGATCTATCCGGCACCCCATTGCCGGCCGACGCCTTCAAACCAGCGCCCGAAGGCCATACTGGCGGCTCGCTCAATATGGTTCCGGCCTTCGTCGGCTATCTCGCTGCCAACACGATCACCGCAACGACCCGCTCTTGGCTGATGGGCCAAGGTCACTGCGTCGCCGCGATCGAAGCTGTCAATGCGCTGACCGGCGACGTCTCACTGGCGCAGAAAGGCCGCTACGACCGGACCGAGAAGGGTCTCTCTCAGCTCGCCGCCGACTTCTATTCCTATGCGATCGATGCGAAGGGCAGCGCCGCAGTCCCGCTCGGGAGCCATGCCGGTCCCAACACGGCCGGCGCGATCTCCGAGGGCGGCTATCTTGGCTTCGCGGAGGTACAATATGTCCACATGCCGCTTCCGGGAGAAACTCTCGTTGCCTTCCTGAGCGACGGTGCTTTCGAGGAGCAGCGCGGCTCCGACTGGACGCCCCGCTGGTGGCGGGCTGAGGATTCCGGCCTTACGATTCCCATCATGATCCTCAACGGACGCCGCATCGAGGAGCGCGCACAGATCGCCCAGCAGGGCGGTTCTGGCTGGCTCGCGGCCCATCTTCGCCACAACAGCTTCGATCCCTTTGCTATAGACGGCCGCGACCCGGCCGCCTTCGCCTTGGCGATCCTTACGGCCGAGGAGCGTCTTGAACGCTTCGCCGCCGATGCCGACCACAGCTATCCCGCGCCCATTCCCTATGTGATCGCCGAGACGGTCAAGGGGTTCGGCTTTCCGGGCGCTGGCACCAATGCCGCGCACAACCTCCCGATCGATGGAAATCCGTCCCGAAACGAAGGGGCGCGACGCGCGTTCAACGAGGCTTGTGCCACGCTCTTTGTGTCACCCGAAGAGATCGGTCGCGCAGTGAGCACGTTTGCCATCCACAACCAGCAAAATCGACCGCCCGAAAGCAGGCATCCACTGGCGATCCGCCGGCCGCCACCACCTCGGCTTCCCGGCCCCGAATGGACTCGCGCGGGCGAGCCGCCCGATTGCGCCATGCACGCGCTCGATCGCTGGTTCGTGCGTGTCGTCGACGCCAATCCGGGCTTGCGGCCACGGGTCGGCAACCCCGACGAGTTGCGCTCCAACCACATGGGCGCGACCCTCGATCGATTGCGGCATCGCGTCAACACGTCGGAACCCGGCGTAGCGGAGGCGGTGAACGGGGCCGTCATCACCGCGCTGAACGAGGAAGCAGTGGCGGGTGCGGCGCTTGCCAACAAGGGCGGGATCAACCTGATTGTCAGCTACGAAGCTTTCGCCATGAAGATGCTCGGAGGTCTGCGCCAGGAGATCGTCTTCGCCCGGCGGCAGCGCGAGCTCGGCCAGGAACCCGGCTGGATTTCGGTCCCCCTCGTCGTAACCTCCCATACTTGGGAGAACTCCAAGAACGAGCAGTCGCACCAGGATCCGACGATCAGTGAGGCATTGCTCGGCGAAATGTCGGACACCGCCCGGGTTCTGTTTCCGGTGGATGCCAACAGCGCCATGGCGGCGCTCCGTTCGGTCTACGAAGGGCGTGGCCAGGTAGCCTGCCTCATCGTGTCGAAGCGCGACATGCCGCACCGGCTCGATGGCGCGGCAGTAGGCCGGTTCGTGATCTTGGGCGCGGCACATATCGACGGCAATCCCGACGAAGCCGACCTGCAACTGGTGGCGATTGGAGCCTATCAGCTTGAGGAGGCGCTCAAGGCGTCGCGACGCCTCTCGGCGCGTGGCCTCAAAGCCCTTGTGACGGCAATGGCGGAGCCGGGTCGCTTCCGTGCGCCGCGCGATTCGATTGAGGCCGCCTTCACTGCGAGCGACAAGGATCTTGCCGCGTTGTTTCCCCCGCAGCTTCCCCGCGTGATCGTCACCCATACGCGGCCCGAGCCGATGCTCGGCCTGTTGCGCCGGCTGGACGGCGGGCCAACACGGACGGTCGCGCGTGGTTACATCAGCCGCGGCGGCACGCTCGATGCCGCCGGCATGCTGTTCGCCAATCGCTGCTCCTGGGCCCATCTGATCGATGCAGCGGCCCCGCTTGCCGGTTGGTCGCGCGACGAATTGCTCACGCCCGCCGAACGCGACGCCATCGACGGACGGGGCGACCCGGCCGACCTTTTCCAACCCTCGATCTGAAAGCCATCATGCTCACACTCACCTCACTCGGCGGTGCAGGAACCGTTACCGGCTCGAAACATCTTCTCTCTCACGGCGGAAAGCACATTCTGATCGACTGCGGCCTATTCCAGGGCCTGAAGAACTTGCGCGAGCTGAACTGGGCACCATTGCCGGTCGAGCCTTCCAGCATCGATGCCGTCGTCTTGACCCACGCCCATCTCGACCATTCCGGCTATCTGCCGAAGCTGGTGCGCGACGGCTTTCGCGGCCGCATCTTCGCCACCGCGGCCACCCGCGACGTGGCCGAACTGATCCTCAAGGACAGCGGTTATCTTCAGGAGAAGGATGCAGAATACGCCAACCGCAAGGAATTCTCGAAACATAAGCCGGCCTTGCCGCTCTACGGCGTGCGCGATGCGGAACGGGCGCTTGAGTTCTTTTCGCCCGTTCCCTTCGGTGAGATCGTTCAGCTCCCGGGCGGCGCGATGCTAACATTCCGTCATGCCGGGCACATCCTGGGCGCCGCAACCGCCGACATCGAATGGGCCGGCCGCCGCGTTGCCTTCTCCGGCGATCTCGGACGCTACGACGATCCGGTGATGCCCGATCCCGAGCCAGTTTCGGAAGCCGACTTCATTGTCATCGAATCCACCTACGGCAATCGCATTCACGAACCGGGCGACACCACCGAGGTTCTCGGCGCGGTGATCGAGCGCACAGTCCACCGCGGCGGCACCGTCGTTATCCCAGCCTTCGCCGTCGGCCGCGCACAGTCGCTGCTCTATCATCTGTGGAAACTGAAGACCGCCGGCAGGCAGTTGAACATTCCGATCTATCTTGACAGCCCCATGGCGATCGACGCGACCGACTTGCTTCATGCGCACCGTGCTGATCACCGCCTCACGCCGGAAGTCTGCGGCGCGATCTGCGGAATCGCGACTTACACGAGAGACGTCGAAAGTTCCAAGGCGATCACCACCAGCCGCTATCCCAAGGTGGTGATCTCGGCGAGCGGCATGGCGACCGGCGGCCGCGTGCTCCATCATCTGAAGGCATTCGCGCCTGATCACAAAAACACGGTCCTGTTCTCCGGTTTCCAAGCCGCCGGGACGCGAGGGCGAGCGATGTTACAGGGTGCTAGGGAGATCAGGATCCACGGCGAATGGATTCCCGTTCGGGCGGAGGTTGACGATCTGGCGATGCTCTCGGCTCATGCCGACGCCAACGAGCTGATACGCTGGCTCTCGGGCTTCCGTCACGGACCCTCGCGTGTCTTCATCGTGCATGGCGAGCCCGAAGCGGCTGAGGCGCTGCGCGTTCGCATCGACAAGGATCTCGGATGGAACGCGACCGTTCCCCGTCAGGATCAGGCGTTCGATCTATGATCCCAGTCCAGGAGCCGACCGACGCAGTCGCACAACCGACGCTCCGCGCCAAGCGTCTTGGCCTCCACACCCAGCATCAGGCAGTGGTCATCATGCGCACAGACTGCCATGTCTGTCGTTCGGAGGGTCTTGCCGCGCGCTCGCAGGTCCTCGTTTCGACGGGCAATCGGGAGGTGCAGGCAACCCTCTTTCAAATAGAGGGCGGCGAATTGATCGGACTCGACGAGATCGCGCTTTCGGAGACCGCCTGGACCATCCTCGGCGTTGCAGACGGCGAGGCCGTCAAAGTCACACATGCCCCCGCGATCGAATCGTTGGCAAGCGTCCGCCGACGTATCTACGGCAACCGCCTCGACGCATCCGCCTTTGCGGCGATCGTCAATGACGTCGTCGCCGGCCGATACACCGACGTGCATCTTGCCGCTTTCCTGACGGCGAGCGCTGCGCTGCCTCTGGATGAAGAGGAGACCGCCGACCTGACCGGTGCGATGGTCGAGGTCGGCGACCGTATGCGCTGGGATGCCCCGATCGTCGTCGACAAGCACTGCATCGGCGGCCTGCCGGGCAATCGCACCACGCCGATCGTTGTCGCGATCGTCGCGTCGCATGGCCTTATCATGCCCAAGACCTCTTCGCGCGCGATAACATCGCCGGCAGGCACGGCCGACACGATGGAGACGCTTGCTCCGGTCGACCTCGACATTGCGACACTCAGGCGTGTGGTGGAGGCCGAAGGTGGCTGCATCGCCTGGGGTGGCGCGGTGCATCTTAGTCCCGCCGACGACATTTTCTTGCGCGTCGAGCGCGAGCTCGACGTCGATACGGAAGGCCAGCTCATCGCGTCCGTGCTGTCGAAGAAAATTTCCGCTGGCTCGACCCATGTGGTGATCGACATTCCCGTCGGCGCGACCGCAAAAGTCCGCAGCGAGGAGGTCGCCAGTCACCTTGCCGAGCGCATCGGCGCGGTCGCGGCGCGCTTCGGCCTGACCGCGACATGTCTCCAGACCGATGGTTCGCAGCCGGTCGGCCGGGGCATCGGGCCGGCCCTCGAGGCTTTCGACGTCCTGGCTGTTCTTCAAAATGCCAGTGGTGCGCCGGACGACCTCAGGAGGCGCGCGGCGACGCTTGCGGGCGCAGCGCTCGAAATCGGCGGGAAAGCCCGAAGGGGTGAAGGGACTCGGTTGGCGCTCGAAACGCTCGCCGAAGGGCGGGCCTGGGCGAAGTTCGAGGCCATCTGTGAGGCGCAGGGCGGGATGCGTACACCCCCGACTGCGTCCAACGTCCATCCGGTTGTGGCGCCGCATGCAGGACGTATCGTCCATATCGACAACCGAAAGCTCGCCCGGCTCGCCAAACTCGCCGGAGCGCCCGAGGCCAAGGCTGCCGGCGTTCGCATGAACGTGCGGCTGGGCCACGAGATTGATAAGGGCCAGCCAATGCTTCATGTCCATGCCGAGACGCGCGGCGAACTCGCCTATGCTCTCGAATATGCTTCCCGGGCCGACGATATCGTCAAGGTCGAACCATGAGGCGATCATGGGGCGGGTTCAATCGTATCGTTCTCGCCCACGTCGCGGCAGCGCTTTGGGATCATTTCTATCGGTGCGACAAGGTGCTGCTCAGATGAACAGGCGGCCGTCATGATCAGGTACGCTGATGACGTGACTTATCCATTACGGGCCAGGCCATGGATTCCTTGATCCTGCAGCTGGGTCTGGCACTTGCAATCGGCTTGCTCGTCGGCCTGGAGCGTGGATGGCGCGAACGCGAAACACCGGATGGCGGGCGCGCGGCGGGCATCCGAACATACGGAATTTCCGGACTGCTCGGCGGCGTGGTGGCGGCTCTTAGCGCCAGCCTTGATGCCCCCTCCATCCTGATCGCCGGCTTTCTCGCCTTCACCGCGGTCTTCGCATGGTACAAGGCGCGCGAATCCCTCCACGACGAGGATTACAGCGTGACCGGCATCATTGCCGGGCTTGGCGTGTTCGCTTTGGGTGCGCTTGCCGTCGTCGGAGACCAACGCGCTGCCGCCGCTGGTGGGACTGCGCTCGCTACCGTTCTCGCCAGTCGCGATCTTCTGCACGGGCTTCTCAGGCGGATTTCCTGGATCGAGCTTCGCTCGGCTCTGGTGCTCGCCGTGATGACGGCGATCATCCTGCCGCTGCTGCCCGCTCGAGCCGTCGATCCCTGGGGCGGCTTCAATCCTCAGCAGGTGTGGCTCTTCACTGTGTTGACGGCGGCGATCTCCTTTCTCGGCTACATCGCAGTCCGGGCGCTCGGCACGACCCGTGGCGCTCTGGTCAGTGGTCTCGCTGGGGCCGTCATCTCGTCCACCGCCGTAACGTTGGCGCTGGCGCGAACTGCCAAGACCGGAACGTATCCTTGGCCGCTGGCAGGTGCCGCGATCCTCGCTGCGGGCGTATCCGTGATGCGAGTCACCGCAATCGTCGCCATCGTCGCGCCGTCGGTGCTAGGAGTCGCGGGCTTGGCCATTCTTGCCGCAATCGGCGGTTTCGCGGCCTGCGGCATTCTCCTCTTGCTGTCGCGCCACACTATTTCGGGTGAAGCTGCGCAACCGCCGCGCAACCCCTTCGAGGTGGGGCCGCTGATCCTGTTTGCAGCGCTCTTCGCGGTCGTCTCCACCGTGAGCGCGGCCCTTTCGGTCGGAAGCAGCAGCGGGATGGTGGCGACCTCCGCCATCTCGGGAATGTTCGACGTCGACGTGGCGGTGCTCAGCGCGTTGCGGTTGCTCGGACAACCCGCAACCATGGAGGCGGTCGGACACGCCGTGCTTCTGGCGCTCGCCACGAATGCCATTGGCCGCCTGACCGTCGCCGCCGTTGCGGGGCCGGTTCGCTTCTGGCTCCCGCTGGCGGGCGCCACCGTGGTGGCCATAGCGCTCGGCTACGCCGCCTTTGCGACGCTGCCGCATTTCGAGTGGCCGGGTCCGTCAGCCGTGACCGGGTCTTGAATGGACGACGCGCGGGCATATTCCGTCGCCCTGCACACGGGCGGCCACTTTGCCGAGGAGGGAGCTCCGTGCCTGAAGCCGCGGCCGAATTCCCCTCGTCTGCTCGATCTCATGTTGTTCGGACGGGATGATCTGAGAGCACAGGTCGGTGATCTCGGCATCGTTGAGCTCGGCTTCACGGCACATCGGGATGGCTCCGGAATGGTGTGCGGCTCCCAGCATCTCCGCTCCGACAACGCACCACAGCGCCGGTCCGCTTCATGCCAACGGACCAGCGCCTATCCTTGTCCCGGGAGAAGAGAGCGTCAGCCGGGTTGAACCTCCGCAGGATAGCCTGCGGATCTGAGCACCGCGCTGATTTGTTCGACGCCTGCCCTGCTCTCCAGTCTCACGATCTTCAGTGCCTGATCGACGTCAATCCTGGCGTCGGCGTCGATGCTCTTAAGGGCTTTGGTGACGGTTGCAGCGCAGCCGCCGCAGTTCATGTTGGAGATTTTCAAATAGACCATGGCACTCTCCTTGATTTGTCTTGCATGAGTGAAGGTGGGGCTTCCAACAATGGGAGGGTCAATAGGTCTGCCCGCCGAAAAATTGCACCAATCGGCGTTGACCTTCCCATTGTTGGAAGCACCATGTTTGCGGTCAGCAGTGATTCAAGGAGCTGACGACATGCCGACCTCAACCGCATTCGCCGAGCTCGACGCTCCATCCGCCACACTGCGGCTACGAAACGAAGGCATGTCCTGTGCGTCGTGCGTGGGGAGAGTCGAGAAGGCCTTGAAGGCACTGTCAGGGGTGACGCGCGCCTCGGTCAATCTCGCGACGGAGCGCGCCGAGGTCGATTTCTCCGCGCAACCCGAGCCGCTTGCCGTGGTCGGCGCGGTCAAGACCGCCGGCTACGAGGTCGGTAGCGAGACGGCGGAACTCGTCGTCGAAGGAATGAGCTGTGCGTCCTGCGTTGGACGCGTCGAGAAGGTCTTAAAGGCGCTTCCCGGCGTTCTTGATGCTTCGGTCAACCTGGCGACTGAAAAAGCCCGCATCCACTATCTCGGCGGTTCTGTTTCCACCTCAGACATGATTGCCGCAGTCGCAAGCGCCGGCTATGGCGCGCGCGGTGACGAACGGAGCGGTCGCCAAGGACCAGGAAGCCGCTCAGCGCGAGCGGGAAATGCGTTCGCTGCGCAACGCGCTGCTGTGTCAACGCCGGAGAGATTTTGCAGCGGTCCTCACCGTACCGGTCGTGGTGCTCGAAATGGGCAGCCACCTGGTTCCCGCGATCCATATGTGGGTGATGGAGACCATCGGGCAGCAGGGCAACTGGTATCTGCAGTTTACCCTGACGACGCTGGTGCTGTTCGGTCCAGGCCTGCGCTTCTTCACCAAGGGCGTCCCGGCGCTGCTGCGCGGCGGCCCCGACATGAACACGCTGGTCAGCCTCGGTACCAGCGCGGCCTGGGCCTATTCCGTGGTCGCCACCTTCGCGCCTCAGCTGCTGCCGGAAGGCACCCATAACGTCTACTATGAAGCGGCGGCTGTGATCGTTGCGCTGATCCTGCTCGGCCGCTGGCTCGAGGCGCGCGCAAAGGGCCGCACGAGCGAGGCGATCAAGCAGTTGGTGGGCCTGCAGGCGAAGACCGCGCAGGTCCTCCGCGACGGGAAGGTGGTGCAGGTTTCCCTCTCCGAGGTCGTAGTCGGCGACATCGTGCAGGTGCGTCCTGGCGAGCGCGTGCCGGTCGATGGCGAAGTGCTCGACGGTTCGTCCTTCATCGACGAGTCCATGATCACGGGCGAGCCGATCCCGGTCCAAAAGAGCGTGGGCGCGGCAGTCGTCGGTGGCACGATCAACAAGACGGCAGCATCACCTTCCGCGCCACCAAGGTCGGCGGCGACACCGTGCTGGCACAGATCATCCGCATGGTCGAAGAGGCGCAGGGCTCCAAGCTGCCGATCCAGGCGCTAGTCGACCGCGTGACGGGCGTCTTCGTTCCGATCGTCATGGGTATCGCGGCATTGACCTTCGTCGTCTGGCTGGTGTTTGGTCCCGATCCGGCGCTTGCCTTCGCGCTGGTCAGCAGTGTCGCGGTCCTGATTATCGCCTTCCCCTGCGCCATGGGTCTCGCCACGCCGACTTCGATCATGGTCGGGACCGGGCGAGCCGCAAGGATGGGGGTTCTGTTCCGCAAGGGCGAAGCGCTCCAGACGCTGAGGGGCGCGAAAGCCATCGCCCGCGACAAGACTGGCACGCTGACGAACGGTCGGCCCGAACTGACCGACCTGTCGGTGGTTGGCGGGTTCCAGGAGTCCGATGTGCTGTCCCTGGATGGCTGGTCGCCGACAGCCGTGGTGACGCCGGGCGAATGGCATTCCTTAGAATCTCTCTAATCAATCCACCACTCGAAAATCGCGAACAACAGAGCCGGCGATACCGGTGATCAACAGGCTCACGATTCCTTTTTCATCTTCAAGACAGCCCATACCAAGAAAGTTCTTCAGTCCGCTGTTCGCATAACGCCCAGTCCGTCTAATGCTGTGGTCAGTAGATTCTTTGATATCGATTAAGGTTTCCGGTGTTCCCCGCTGCCAGTGTTTGCGCAGGCAACGCAAGGGGATGTCGACATCGTGTCCGGAACGATAGATCGCAATATCAAAGCGCCTTCCGAGTCACGTTCGACGACCGGGTCCGGCGGCGCGTCTCAGGAGCCATCCTGGCTCCGGTCGCACTGGGGCCTGCTTATGGGCCTTGCGGCGCTTGTCCTCGTGATCATGCTCCCAACCCCGGAGGGGCTGCCCGTCGCGGGCCAGCGCATGCTGGCGGTGCTGGCCTTCGCCGTCATCGTATGGATGACGGAAGCGGTCGACTACGCCGTCTCGGCACTGATCATCGCTGCCCTGATGGCGTTCCTGCTGGGGCTGTCCCCCTCTCTGACGAATCCCGACGCGCTAATGGGCACCAGCAGAGGGCTCGGCCTGGCCTTTGGCGGCTTCGCCAATACTGCGCTGGTTCTGGTTGCGGCGGCGCTGTTCCTCGCCGCCGCGATGACGATAACCGGCCTCGACAAGCGCATTGCCCTCGTCATCCTCTCGCGCACCGGGACCCGCAGCCGCGACGTCGTCATCGGCGCCATCGTCGTGGGCATCGTGATGGCGTTTCTCGTGCCCTCCACCACGGCCCGCGTGGCCAGCATCGTTCCCATCATGCTCGGCATCATCGCGGCGTTCGGCGTGAACAAGAACGGTGCCTTCGCCGGCATGCTGATGATCACCACGGTGAACACCGCCAGCATCTGGAATATCGGCATCAAGACGGCCGCCGCCCAGAACATGGTGGCCGTCGGCTTCATCGAGCGGACGCTGAACTACACCGTGACCTGGCTGGAATGGTTCGTCGCCGCCGCGCCCTTCGCCATCATCATGACGGTGGTGCTCTATTTCGTCATGACGCGGATGATGAAGCCGGAGGTTGATGAAGTGCCGGGCGGACGGGCGGCGATCCGCAAATCGCTTGCCGAGCTCGGCCCCATGAAGACGGCCGAAAAGAAGCTGCTCACTCTGTCGCTCACCCTGCTCGCCTTCTGGGCAACGGAAGGGGTGCTGCATCCGTTCGACACCTCGTCGACGACGGTGGCCGCGGTGGCGCTGATGTTCGTGCCCGGCATCGGCATCATGACGTGGAAAGAGGCGCAGCCGAAGATTCCCTGGGGCACGGTCATCCTGTTCGGCGTCGGCATCAGCCTCGGCACTGCTCTTCTCCAGACGGGCGGTGCGGTCTGGCTCGCCGGCATCGTGGTGGAGCGGTTCGGGCTCGCCGGCGGAACCTCTCTCTTCATCCTCGCCGTGCTCAGTCTGTTCCTCATCCTAATCCATCTTGGTTTCGCCAGCGCGACGGCACTCGCCTCGGCGATGATCCCCATCGTCATCGCAGTCCTGCAGAGCGTATCGATCCCCGGCATCAACATCATCGGCATGACCATATTGCTGCAGTTCGTCGTCAGCTTCGGCTTCATCCTCGTGGTGAACGCGCCGCAGAACATGGTCGCATACGGAACCGAGACCTTCGAGGCGAAGGACTTCGTGCGCACCGGCCTCGTGCTCACCGTGATTGCCTTCGCGCTCGTCATGCTGCTTGGCGCAACTTACTGGAAATGGATCGGTTATGTCTGAGATCCGGCAGCACCCTGCACCCAGTCTTGGCGGCGGACCTTTGACGTCGCGCGTGAAGACACCCCGGATGCAGGAGATGATAAGATGAAACTGACGGACATTTCCGCACCTGACTATTTCCACAAAGTCGTGGACTGTCAGTGGGCCTGCCCGGCGCATACGCCGGTTCCCGAATACATCCGTCTGATCGCGCAGGGCCGCTATACCGACGCCTACATGATCAACTGGAGATCGAACGTCTTTCCGGGAATCCTCGGGCGCACCTGCGACCGGCCCTGCGAACCGGCCTGCCGGCGCGGCCGGGTCGAAGAGGCGCCGGTGGCGATCTGCCGACTCAAGCGGGTCGCGGCCGATTTCAAGGACGACATCGGCGCCCGCCTCCCCAGGCCGGCTGCCCACACGAACGGCAAGCGCGTCGCGCTGGTGGGGGCAGGTCCCGCCTCGCTGACGGTCGCGCGCGATCTCGCGCCGCTCGGATATGACTGCACTGTGTTCGACGGCAACCCCAAGGCCGGCGGCATGATACGCAGCCAGATCCCGAAATTCCGGCTACCCGATTTCGTGATTGACGAGGAATGCGGCTATATCCTCGATCTCGGCGTCACCTTTCATTCCGGCAAGCGCATCGACAGCCTCAAGGCGCTTCTTTCGGAGGGTTATGATGCCGTGTTCATCGGCTCGGGGGCCCCGCGCGGCAGGGATCTTGATATCCCTGGCCGGAAAGAGGCGGCCGCCGGCATTCACGTCGGGGTCGACTGGCTGGCGGCGGTGTCGTTTGAGCACGTGACGAAGACGGACCGACGCGTCGTCGTCATCGGCGGCGGCAACACCGCCATGGATTGCGGACGCTCTGCCCGGCGCCTCGGCGGCGAGGACGTCATCGTCGTCGTCCGCGAGAGCTTCGACGATATGCCGGCGGCAAGTTGGGAGAAGGAAGCGCTCCTCCATGAGGGAATCACCATCTCGGCCGGTCTCGCGCCCAAAGCCTTCATCAACGAAGGCGGTCGCCTGACGGGCTTGCTGGTCGAGCCGGTCACGACCGTCACCGAAAACGGCCACTCCAAGATCGTTCCGACGGGCGAGCCGCTGCGTCAGATCAACTGCGACGAGGTCGTGATTGCAATCGGTCAGCAGAACGCATTTCCGTGGATCGAACGCGATATCGGAATCGACTTCGACAGATGGGACATGCCGATCGTAGCGGAAAACACTTTCGCCTCGACCCACCCCAAGGTGTTTTTCGGGGGCGACGCGGCACGGGGGCCGAAAAACATCATCAGCGCCGTCGCCCACGGCCACGACGCGGCGCTGTCGATCCACCGCCTACTGTCTGGCGAGGACATCAACGAACGCCTGTTACCTCACGTGCAAATCGAGAGCGAAAAGCTAGGCATCCACGAGTGGACCTATGACAGCGAGGTCACGCTCGACCGCCGCTTCCCGGTGCCCTCGCGCGACAACGATACCGCCCTCAAGGACATCCGCACGGAGGTGGAACTCGGCTATGACCCGGCCCTGGCGCTCGCCGAGGCGGGTCGCTGCCTGAACTGCGACGTCCAGACGGTGTTCCGCGGGCCGTCCTGCATCGAATGCGATTCCTGCGTCGATATCTGCCCGATGGACTGCATCACCTTCACCGAGAACGTTCAGAACGAGGAGGAGTTGCGCCTGCAGCTGCGGGTGCCTGCACTGAACTCACTCCAGGATCTCTACGTCGCGGACGGGTTGAAGACTGGGCGCGTCATGGTGAAGGACGAGGATCTTTGCCTGCATTGCGGCTTGTGCGCCGAGCGCTGCCCGACCGGCGCCTGGAGCATGCAGAAATACTTCATCGACATGACCCATGCAGGTGACACATGCCCGACACGCTCCCGATAAGCCGCGTCAACGACTTCGTCGTCCGCTTCGCCAACACCAATGGATCGGGGTCCGCAAGCGCGAACGAGCTGTTCGCGCGGGCGGTGCTGCGAATGGGCGTGCCCGTCGCGGCGCGCAACATATTCCCATCGAACATCCAGGGCCTTCCGACCTGGTACGAGGTTCGCGTCTGCGAGGCCGGCTATCTGGGCGCACGCGGCGGAACCGATCTCGTGGTGGCGATGAACCCCCAGACCTTCGCCAAGGACCAGGCTGGGCTCGAACCGGGCGGATACCTAATCTACGATTCGACGCGGCCCGTTCAGAAATCCCAATTCCGCGAGGATATAACCGTCCTCGGCGCTCCGCTGGGCGCGATCTGCAACAGGGAATACAGCGACCCGCGGGAGCGGCAGCTCTTCAAGAACGTCATGTATATCGGTGTTCTCGCCGCGGTGCTCGAGATGGACACCGACGAGATCGACACGCTCATCGGCCGGCAATTCGCGGGCAAGGAGCGCCTCATCGAGGCCAATGTCCGGGCTTTTCATATCGGCCGTGACTGGGCGGTCGACAATCTCCCCTGTCCCATTGGCTTGCGCGTCCGGCGCGCGGACGCCGTCGGCGGGCGCATCTTCATCGACGGCAATTCCGCGACGGCGCTCGGCGCGGTGTTCGGCGGCGCCACGGTCTGCGCGTGGTATCCGATCACGCCCTCGACCTCGATCGCCGACGCCTTCTCCGCCTATTGCGCGCGCTTCCGGATCGATCCCGAGACCGGAAAGAAGCGCTACGCCATCATCCAGACCGAGGACGAGCTCGCCTCCAGCGGCATGGTGATCGGCGCCGCCTGGAACGGCGCGCGGGCGTTTGCGCCGACCTCCGGGCCCGGCATCTCGCTCATGCAGGAGTTTCTCGGGCTGGCCTATTTCGCCGAAATCCCGGCCGTGATCATGGACGTTCAGCGCGGCGGCCCCTCGACGGGCATGCCGACGCGCACGCAGCAGTCCGACATCCTGCTCGCGGCTTATGCCTCGCACGGCGACACCAAGCATGTCCTGCTCTTCCCGGAGGGTCCGGCGGAGGCCTTCGAGTTCAGCGCCCTCTCCTTTGATCTCGCCGACCGGCTGCAGACGCCGGTCCTGCTCATGCTCGATCTCGACATCGGCATGAACCATCGGCTCTGCGCGCCGCTGCGCTGGGACGACGACCGGGTCTACGACCGCGGCAAGGTGATGACCGCAGCCGATCTCGACGCCGGCAAGGACTTCGGACGCTATCTCGACGTCGACGGCGACGGCATTCCCTACCGCACCTACCCTGGCACCCATCCGCGCAAGGGCTCCTTCTTCACCCGCGGCACGACCCGGGACCGCTATGCACGCTATACTGAGGAGGGCGGCCCCTATGTCGACAACATGGAACGGCTGTTGAAGAAGTTCGAGACCGCAAAGGATCTTGTTCCCGGCCCCGTGGTCACCCTGGCCAGCACCCCCTCGCGCTACGGGGTGATCTATTTCGGCTCGACGTCGCCCGCCATGGAGGAGGCGGCCGATCTGCTGGAGGCCGATGGCCATGCGCTCGACCGGATGCGGGTCAGGGCGTTTCCCTTCAACCGCGATGTCGAGAATTTCTTGCGTGCCCATGAGGCGGTCCTGGTCGTCGAGCAGAACCGCGATGCCCAACTTCGCACCCTAATCATCACCGAATGCGGCGTCGACCCCGCGAAAATGATACCGGTGCTTCACTACGACGGCACGCCGATCACCGCCCGGTTCATCGCCGCCGCCATCGCCGCCCGTCTCGGCGGGGCCCCGAAGCACAGTGAAAGGGCGGTCGCATGAGCTATCTCGCCAAGCCGAAGTTCCATCACCCCGCACTGCCCGAAAACACACTCGGCTATACGCGGCGCGACTATGAGGGGGCAATTTCCACGCTCTGCGCCGGCTGCGGCCACGATTCTATTACCGCGGCGATCGTCGAGGCATGCTTCGAGTTGTCGATCGCACCGCACCGGGTGGCCAAAATCTCCGGCATCGGCTGCTCCTCGAAGACACCGACCTATTTCCTGGGGAATTCCCACGGTTTCAACTCGGTGCACGGACGCATGCCGTCGGTCCTGACGGGAGCCAGCCTCGCCAATCGTGACCTGATCTATCTTGGCGTGTCGGGCGATGGGGACAGCGCCTCGATCGGGCTTGGTCAGTTCGCCCATGCGCTGCGCCGCGGCGTTAACATGGTCTATATCGTTGAGAACAACGGCGTCTACGGCCTCACCAAGGGCCAGTTCTCCGCAACCGCTGACGACGGATCGAAATCAAAGCAGGGTGTCGTCAACATCGACAAGCCCATCGATCTCACCGCCATGGCGCTCCAGCTCGGCGCGAGCTACGTCGCCCGCTCGTTCTCCGGCGACAAGGCACAGCTCGTCTCGCTCATCAAGGGCGCGATCGAGCACGAAGGCGCGGCCTTCATCGACGTCATCTCGCCCTGTGTCGCCTTCAACAACCATGAGGGCTCCACCAAGAGCTATGATTATGTCCGCGAGCACAACATCGCGGTCAATCGGCTGGACGTGATCGTCGGACGCGCGCCGATCACGGTCGACTACGAGCCCGGCAAGCTCGAATTGGTTCAACAGCACGACGGGTCCTGGCTCCGGCTGAGAAAGCTGAACGCCGAATACAGCGTGCATGATCGCCGGGCCGCCATAGATTTTCTGCTCGAGCACGAGGCCAAGTCCGAGATCGTGACGGGCCTGCTATATGTTGCAAGCGAGAAGGACGAACTGCACGCCGATCTCAACACGACGGATACGCCTCTCAATGCGCTTTCGGAAAAGGAACTGTGCCCGCGCATGGCACGATTAGAGGAGATCAATGCAAGACATGCATTGCTATAACCGCTCGGCGTGATCGCGCCGGCGATGACGCGCTCCCCCTCGTGAAAACCGGAAACAGCAGAGCCGAGCTTCTCGATCACCCCGACCGGCTCGTGACCGATGGTCAGACCTTTCGCCACCGGATACTCACCTTTGAGAATATGCACGTCGGTTCCACAAATCGTCGTGGTCGTAATCCTGATGAGCGCGTCAAGCGGACCAATGTCTGGAATCGACTTTTCATCAAGGACAATGCGGCCAGGTTCGACAAAAACGGCTGCTCGCATCAATGCCATTGAAGACCTCCTTGTGTCGATCATGCATCAGTAGTCTCTCGGCTTGACCAAAGCGAAACATTGATCGGGGGTAAAGAGCAGTCGAGCATTGTGGCTTCGGCGGCCGCTCCCCAAAGCAATATCTTGCTGGCGGGGGTCATCTTGTGCAACATGGCATCCCGCGTGATACCGGCATTGTTGACGAGGATATGGCTGAGTTAGCCTACTGCGAGTACGGCGCACCTACCTCATTCGACGAATCATTGTTGATCCACGACAGCGCAACGTGAGGGTCGATACCAGCGACATCAACGAGTCTATCCGGATTGAGAATCCGAAGGCGTCGATAGTGGCATTCGGCAATTCCTTCCTTTCGTAGGTCTCGGAGCACTCGATTGACGTGAACGTTGGTGAGGCCCGTCGCGTCACCAATGTGCTCCTGGGTCAACGGTAGATACATTTCTTCACCGCGATGTCCGGGCCAGCGAAGCCGGGATCGAACGAACAGTTCGAGGAGCAAGTATGCCACTCGCTCTCGTGCCGAACGTCGACCCATGCTGGACAAATGGTCGTAGGCGAAGCTACGATCTTGTGAGATCACGCTCGCAAGTTGTATTCCGATCTCAGGATTATCCCTTGAAAGACGTCCGAGATTCTCATGCGGAATGATGCCGATGATCGCGTCGGTAAGGGCCTGCGCGCTATAGGTCATCACCGCGCCCGGTGCGGGCATAAAGGCCAGCACGGCGCCTGGGAGAGCGAATTGGAGAATTTGCCGGCGACCATCCGCGACCAAATTATAGAGGGCGACCCACCCGTTGACGAGACTGTATATCGCGTCGCCTCTCTCACCGGCGCGAAAGAGATCACATCCGGCTTTGATCTGACGGTCGGCCGACCTGTAGCGGTCGGCTGCACACGATACGCATGCTCCGTGATCAGTGTCGAAGCCATCCCCATGCAGCGGACTGGCCTGACGATGGTGGGGGATATTTCTCGCTACTCTCATCGAGTTTAGCATTTTCACGACTCCCGAAGTGTGTTGAACTCACATCTCTCCTCAAGGGCGGGTTCGAAAACCGAATCCCGCGGCGCAAAGCCTCCCGATCGAGCGCCACCCGTCCGCGAAAGCAGGCGATGGCGTACTCAATCGGGAGCTTGATCAGAGAATGATTCGGGGAGGTCGAAACTGACTGTCGAATTCGATTGAAGGTGCACGTGTTTGTAGAAGCGGAAAATCCAAATGCAGAATGAGAGTCTGAGCAATGGTCCAGCCCGCAGCGAGCACACCTGCGGTGCAGGTAGGACAGCCCGAGCCCGCTCCAACGCCGTGGCAATGGCCTGACCCGTCGCCACAACAGCCGCCGCCCTTAAAAACAAACTTGACGAGCGGTGAAACTGCAACCGACTGTTTCGCGATGGACTTGGCCACATGTTGTGTAGAATGTGGTGCGCGGTTATTGCGTTCCGGGCACGCTTGCGAGGGCTTGATGGTCACGAACGTGAACAACGTCAGCGCCGCCGCGACGAGGGCCGCCCAGCCCGCCACACGCCTGACGTCGCGCAACGCTCTACAAGCGAGTTTACGAAATCGGCCAGATTTTGGCGTTGACAAGGCAAACATTCCGCGCCCGTCCAGCTTTCTAGGTTACAATACCCCCCGTAATTCTTCTTATTCAATAGTCGTTGCTGCCGCGGTGTCTTGATCTGCATCAATTCCTGCCGATCTTGGAACCGCAAAAAAGGGTGAGAGACGCGATGTCTGATCGAGGTTAAAGTCTCGTGTCCTTGGTTTCACCTATTCTTCATAAATGTTGAACGCACGAAGGGAACTCGTGGGACCATCCAGCCGATCGGCTGCAGCATCGTGTATTGCTGTGCTCCCGCGGATGAAATTCCTTCAAACCATCGGCAGCATTGATCACCAAGACACCATCACAACCATTCGGACGCGAAATCGATGTGCGACCTTGTTCTGGAATTGAGGCCCAGACAGATTATCTGCGGATTCATTGATAAGCCCGAAAAGTGAAGATTACACGCTGCCTGCATCGACGTTCGCCTCGGCGCTTGTAGCTGTCCAGTCGACGAGCTTGTGACTTTGTTTTCCAGTTTAACTTGCCGAAGAACGGACACAACAGCGATGTGGACCCGGAGTTCATCACCCTACGCGGATCACACACGAGCTACAGTGCATGTTTTCGATGGGTAACCGTGTGGTGGCCGTTCCAGGAGCATAGCCGATCGACCGGATAATCTTGAGAAGGTCGCCGATCTTCACGCGGCCCGGGTCCTATTCAATGCGCACGATTTTTATCGCCGCGTTGACCTTCGCGGCGGACACCCCCCCGAATGTTTGCGATCGCCTTCTCTATTGTTGGTGGACAGTGGTCGCAGGTCATCCCCCCAATTCGCAGCGCAAGGCTCTGCATTTTCGGAACGCCCGCAGAGGTTTCTTCCTTGGGCGGACCGCATGAAACCTGCTTTGAGAAGTCTCTGCGTTCATCGGATATCTCTTCACTTGTCCCCCAGGTCGCCTGGCGCTCAGATACCCCGGAGCAACGCACTTAAAGCGCCACTCTTTGGTTGAATCGTGAGACAATCTCGCCAGCGCTCGAGAATCAGTTTCTCGAGCGAGGTGGCTGCATCTGACTCGGCTGCATTCGTCCAGGTTCCATCTGCCCAGGCTGCATCTGCGAAGGCATCCCATCATCATCATGGACGACCCGGCCATATGCGAAGAGAGTTTTCCGAAATCATCCGCAAACGCGAACACCTCCACCGCAGTGGCTTCCAGGATGGCCGCTTCCGAATAGTGTAGTTCTTAGCCGCGCAGCGAGGGAATGGCGGCCGCCGGGTCGGCGCGCGACGCACGAAATGCCTCGATGGCGTACATCAAGATGCTGCTTGCCCAAAGCGCCGCCATCGCCAAAAGAGCCCATCGGAAGTCCGATTGGATCGAAAAGTTGACCGCACTCATCAAGCCGATCGAAGCCGCGCCTGCCACTGCAGCAGCGACAGCGGCACTTGCACGATGTTCGCGGTAAGAGGTCCCGGCCAAAGCGATCGTCAGGATGCCGCTCGCCACGATGTAACCGCCCAGTACGTGGAACACGTAGCCAAGCCACGTCTCCAGATTCGGAACGGCAGCGTCAATCGTGGCTGGCGACGTGGCCAGATAACGCAGGTCCTCGGGCAGTAAAGGCGGACGAATGAACCAAAAATATGCGCCCACCATCACCAAGATAATCCCGAACAATAGCAATAGAACGGAGGAGATCGTCCGACCCCCACCGGTGCGCATTGTCTCCCGCGTAGTCACGAGGGCGTACCGGCGTCCGGAGGAGGTCTGGATCCCACCTGCTTTTGGTGGCGTCCGTGCCCATGATGCATGAATAGATGCATAAGGGGACACGCGAGCAACGGGAGCCAAAGCAGCGCGCCCAGAAGATGGGCTCGGTGCTCCATCCAAAGATACGTACCAGCGACGGCGAGCAGAACCAGCAGCGCCAAGCCAGCCGGCGATGTGAAGAAAGCAGCTTTCGACGTTCGATCGCCGTCGGCGTCACCGCTGGGTTGCATCCCGATTCCTGCCGGTGGATTTTCAGTCAAAGCCAATCAGAACAGCAACCCACGCAGACGCTTTGACCCACGTCAAATTCACATTCCAATACCGCCACTGCCGCAACTCCTAAAATCGGACCGCCAACATATAATGGTTGTTCTCCAGGCAGGCCCGAGCCACCGAAGGCCCGGCCCGGTCCTGCGGCCGCCGTTGAAAGCTGCTCCCGGTGACGACGTGGCTTGTCAGGAAACCAGGCGCGTAAGCGCATCCCGCCTGACGATCTGGATCCGGCGCGAGCCTAGCGGCTTTATCCAACCGGTTCTTGCAAGCTGCTTCAACGTCCGAGAAACAGTTTCGATCGTCAAACCAAGATGATCCGCAATGTCCTGACGAGACATCGGAAGGTTAACTAGGTTAGCGGAATCCGTGCGCTGGCTCATCTGGAGCAAAAACCAGGCGATGCGTTCTTCGGCGGTCTTCGTCAGCAGGAGTATCTGATCCTGGAGGTGCTTGGTTTCCTTGCTCGCGATTCTCATGAGCTGCTGCGTTACATCGCGACGGCGACAGGTCAGCTTTGCGATCGTGTGACGATTCGTGACTAGAATCTGGCTGTCGTTGACTGCGAAAGCGGAGGTGGCCTGCTCGTTGTGAGCCTCCAAGCCGAAATAGTCGCCCGGCAGATAGAATTGGCAAATCTGACGGCGGCCGTTGTTCAGAATTCTCGATGTTCGAACCGCCCCGCTGACAACTCGGTAGACGTATTCGGCTGGCTGGCCTTCCCCGAAGATCTCCGCGCCTCGTCTGTAATGCACTAGCCGTCCCATTTTCGCGATCGGCTCATCGATCTCACGCGACTTCCGTGCGACTGATTGTGCCTGTGGCAAGGAACAGTCGTCGTAGCAGTTGACCGAGCATCGCTCGGGGAAGGCCTTAGCCTTAGCTAACATGAAACTATCCTTTAGAGGTCTAGGCCAGGCGCGGCATCCGACGGCTCAGATGCGGTAAGGCGCGTGCGGCAGTCCCGGATGCCACTGCATTCCGGCAGACGTTCACGTGTCGCCATAGACCACCGAAAGCCGCATCCATTATTGATGCAGATCAAAATTCTCGCTCCGTCTTGCTCATACGATGACCTTGAAAGTGGTGACCACCATTCCCCCATGCAATGACAAGGCACACTTCCGATGTATGACCGATGGCGTACGGTTGGCAAATCCTTCGTTGCGTGGCTGTTTCTGACCGCGGGAACGGTCTCGGCGGTAGCTGGTACTCACGAAATCACCGTCGAGCGCCACGTCGTGAATGTCACGGGACGCGAACGTGTCGGCATGCTCATCAACGGGCAACTCCCGGGACCGGTGTTGCGACTCCGTGAAGGCGAAGATGCGGTCATCAACGTCAGCAACAGGCTGGATGAGAACATCTCGATCCACTGGCACGGACTGATCGTTCCGCCCGAAATGGATGGCGTACCTGGCATTTCGCCGGGTTACGGCGACGGTATCAAACCCGGCGAAACGTTCACCTATCGCTTCAAAGTCCGGCAAACGGGTACATATTGGTTCCACAGTCATTCGTCCGGCGAGCAGGAACAGCTCGGGATGTACGCCCCGCTCATTGTCGAGCCGAGGCAGCGCGATCCCTTCAAATACGATCGCGACTACGTGATCATGTTGTCGGATTGGACGGACGAAGACCCTAAGCGCATCATCAGAAATCTCAAGAACGACAGTAGTTGGTACAATTACAACCGACAAACGCTGGTCGGCCTGATCCGGGAGCTCGGCAACGCTCCAAATGACGAGGCCCGAAAGGCGATCGTCAATAGTCGGGTAGCCTGGGGGCTCATGCGCATGGACCCAACGGACGTTGCGGATGTGGCCGGCTATACGTTCCTGGTGAATGGTCAATCGCCAGAGCGAAATTTTACCGCGCTGGCCCGGCCTGGCGAACGTGTCCGTCTGAGATTCATCAACGCTTCCACGTCAACATATTTCGACGTCCGTATTCCGGGCCTCAAGATGACCGTCGTGCAGGCCGACGGGAACAACGTTTCGCCCGTGCGAGTGGATGAGTTCCGGATCGCCATCGCGGAAACCTACGACGTCATCGTGCAGCCCACCGAAGATCGGGCTTACACCATTGTCGGAGAGCCCATGGATCGCACCGGCTTTGCGCGGGCGACCTTGGCACCGCGGCCCGGCATGGTCGGAGAATTGCCGCCGCATCGGCTACGTCCTCTCATGCAGATGTCCGACATGGCCATGAATCCCGGACCGAAAGGCGGCGACCGCGGGACTCTTCGTCCCGAACAGGACATGCCGGGTCATGTAGCGCCGGAGGATCCGGTCGCGATGGCGATTGGGGGAATGGGTGACATGAGCGGCATGTCCGGAGCCGGCCCTCAACGGGGGGCGCAGCCTGGCGGCGGGATGCCCGAGCGAATGAGCATGCCGAAGACGAGCCCCGCCCGAAAGGGCCAAGGGGAGAAGGCCAAGACCGGAAAGCCTCCTCAAGCTTCTCCGATGCCGGGAATGGATCACGGCGGTATGCCCGGGATGAACAGCGGGACGCAAAACCGGATGCTCACCCCGAAAGAAAAACATGGCGCAACGTCCGGCATGATATCGCAGTCAGACGGGCCGAGCCGGAACGCGATGACAATCACGGGCGGCGTGCAGCAAGGCCCGCAGGCGCACGTACTTCACGGCGGCGAAGACATGCCGAACGCCGGGCCTCCGATGCAGCAGACAATGCCCGATCCGATCGCCAACGACACCGGCGCGCCCCCAGGGACGCGGGTCTTGTCTTATCGTGATCTGCGGCCGCTAAATCCCTATCCGTACAAGCAGTACGACCGCATCATCGAGATCCGCCTGACCGGAAACATGCAGCGGTACTTCTGGTCGATCAATGGACGCAAGTTCAGCGAAGCCGAGCCGATTGTCCTGCGCTTCGGGGAGCGTGCGCGGTTCCGGTTCATCAACGAAACGATGATGAACCATCCGATGCACATCCACGGGACGTGGATGTTGCCGGAGGTCGGAAACGGCGCGCGCAATCCAAAGAAGCATACGGTCAATATCAAGCCCGGTACGACGTTGGACGTCGATATCCCGGCGGATGCCGAGGGGCCATGGGCGTTTCACTGCCATCTGCTCTACCACATGGAAGCCGGCATGATGCGTCAGGTCAACGTCGTCCGCCAAACAGCCTCGTTGAAATAGGAGGGCGACATGAAATCCGTGCTCGCTTTGTTAGCCGGCTGCCTTCTCGGCTCCGCCATTCTGGGTGACGCCGCCATGGCTCAAACCGGGCCAGCCTATTCTCAGGAAATACTGTATTCAGGGTTACGCAACGCGCCCACGACGAGCTTCCCCGATCAGGCGCTATTCGGCGGCGTGCGCTTCGACAAGCTCGAATGGAATAGCCTAGGCGGGAACGAAAGGGCCCGCTGGGACATGGAGGCATTTGTCGGAAACGACTACGACAAGTTCTTCTTCAAGTCGGAGGGTGCCTTCGACCGCCGTAGCCAAAAATTCGATGAGGCCCGGATCCAAGCCCTCTATTCGCGAATGATCAGCTATTTCTTCGATTTCCAGGTCGGCGTGCGTCACGACGTCTCGCCGAAACCCTCGCGTACCTATGCTGTTATCGGGATCGAAGGCCTGGCGCCAGGCTTCTTTGAAATCGATGCCGACGCGTATATCAGCCAAAAGGGAGAAATCTCCGGGTCCTTCACGGGATCGTACGATCTACTGATCACCAACCGCCTCATTTTGCAGCCGCGTATCGATTTGAGGCTGCAACTGCAATCCGTCCCTGAGCTGGAATTGGGGAGCGGCCTTACGGACTTCGAACTGGGTGCTCGGCTTCGCTATGAGTTCACCCGCAACGTGGCCCCGTACATCGGCGTAAGCTGGGATCGCAAGGTAGGCGAAACCGCCTCGATCGCCCAACGCAATCAGAAGCCCCCGTCGAGCGTAAATTTCGTGGCCGGAGTCCGGCTGCTGTGGTGATCGAGGCATGATGGATGAAGAGACTATTCGCGATTTCTCACTTGTTGCCGCTCCTCGCGGCGTCCACGAACGCGGAAGCCGGTGCTACAATTTCCGACAGAAGGTATTGGCCAAGCGAAGTAGGCCCCCGCGCATATAGCCAGCCAATCCCGCCGGCGTCCGCCCCTCAGCCTCCATATTTGGGAGATAGACGCAACAAGCCCCGTCGGCGGTGAGCGAACGCACGACGAAAGCCGTACACAGCCGGCGCAGCGCCTGCGGATAGCATGAGAAGCGAACTCATGGTCTCATGTCGCATGAACCATTCAACGGATGATTCCCGGGAAACGGGTCACCACGTACGCATACAAAGTGTACTTTATGATTTTCCCGGACCAGATCGCGATGACGACCTCTTGAATTGGCAATCGATAGAGGCCTGCGACCGCGAGCATAGGTAGCTTGGGAAGCGGGAGCGCCACTAGCCCGAACAGTGCAAGCGGGCCGTATCGCGAGATCCAGTCGGAGGCCTGTAGCCAGGCGGGCGTGGCCGCCAATTCCGGGTATCGTTCCGCCAACATGCTCCAGCCCAGGTGATGGAAGGCAAAATAGAATCCAATTGCTGCGAGTGAACTCCCCGCCGCGGCGCATGCCGCAACACTGAGCCAACGTCGACTGTTAGTTAGCGTACCAACGACGACAAGCCATTCCACGGGCACCGTGAGAGTGATCGTAGCCAGGAACGAAAGGGTACCCAGAAGAGGCGCAAACTCAGGCCGTTCTCCCTGCCGCACAATGTAAGCTAACGCTCGCCTGGCCATCGCGTGTACAATCATTTGCGTCCCTCGCGTCATCTCGCGCGATCGAGATGACGTTAGCCATTGCCGGATTGTTTTTGCGCGTGGCCAGTCAGCAGCCGGGATAGGCGCGGAATGAAGCTGGGAACATCCGCCATGTAACTTCGGTAATTGTCTCCGAAAGTTGTGAGCGCCTCGCGCTCCTCATTTTTCGCCAGCTTGACGTACATTACGACGAGCATCGGAAACATCGCGAGTGTGAGAAGCGTAGGCCATTGCACAAGAAATCCGAACATGACGAGTATGAACCCGACGTATTGCGGATGTCGCACGTAGCCATAAGCCGCTGTCGTTGCTAGGACGCCTTGCCGCTAAGCTTCGTAGAGGGTCTTCCAAGCCGCGGAAATCAGCAAAAAACCCTGCAGCTATGAAGACAAAACTGAGAAAATGGAATGGTCCGGCGTGCGGATTGGCTTTCCAGCCGAAGATCATCTCCAGCAGGTGGCCCGCGTCGTGCGAAAACCAATCGACGGTAGGATAGGTACTTTGCAGCCAGCCGGCGAGGAAGTAGATCGTAAGCGGAAATCCGTACATCTCGGCAAACAATGCGACAAGAAACCCGCTGAATGCGCCGAAGGACCGCCAGTCCCGCGTCGTTTGAGGCTTGAAGAAGCTGTACGCGAAAAGGATGAAGACGACCGAGTTGACGAGGGCAAGGCCCAAAGACCGTAAGCTGGTGAGTCGATCACGGTATTTTTCTTTCGGTGCTTTGTTGGCCGGCGGCTCGAGTTGCGCCTGAGGAATTGGGAGCCCTTCCCTGTTGATCCCCATCGGATCGCTGCAGTCCTGCTCACGCATGCCCACCTCGATCACACCGGCTATCTGCCGCTACTGATCAAGCAAGGTTTTGGCGGGCCGGTCTTCTGCTCCGCGGCAACCGCTGACTTGTGCGAGGTCCTGTTGCCGGATTCCGGTTATTTGCAGGAGAAGGATGTCGAATTCGCCAATCGTCATGGCTTCGCCAAGCACAAACCTGCGCTTCCGCTTTATACCTTGAAAGATGCCTTAAGTTCTCTGAAGCAGTTGAGGCCGGTCGAATTCGAGCAGTCGCTAGACCTCCCCGGGGGCGGAGCTGCCTTGCTTCGACGATCGGGTCACATCCTGGGCGCGGCTTCCATCCAGCTTGACTGGAACGGCAACACCATTCTCTTCTCCGGCGATCTCGGCCGCTACGACGACGCCACCATGGTCGATCCGATTGCGGTTGCGAAAGCCGACTATGTTGTTGTTGAGTCGACCTATGGAAATCGCCGGCACGACACGAAGGATCCCGAGGATGCTCTTGCGGAAGTTATCGGTCGCACGGTTGGAAGGGGCGGAACGGTGATCATCCCGGCATTCGCCGTGGGGCGAGCACAAAGCCTCCTGTTCCACTTGCACCGTCTGAAGGCTTCCCGACGCTTGCCGGACATCCCGATATTCCTCGACAGCCCGATGGCCGTCGATGCAAGCAAGATCTTCTGCAGGCATGTGGCCGATCATAGACTTACGGAGCGCGAATGCCGCGATTCCTGCGCCGTCGCGCACTACGTGCAAAGCGTCGAAGAATCAAAGGCCCTCATGGCCAACTCCATGCCGAAGGTGATCATCTCGGCCAGCGGAATGGCGACCGGCGGCCGGGTCCTGCATCATCTAAAAAGCTACGCACCGGACGGTAGGAATACGATTCCATTCGCCGGCTTCCAGGCCGGAGGAACGAGGGGGCTTCCATGGTCGCCGGCGCTGACGGCATCAAAATCCACAGACAATATGTGCCGCTTCGTGCGGAGGTAACGAACCTGGAGATGCTCTCAGCGCACGCAGACGCCGAAGAGATCCTGAGATGGTTGAAGGGCTTTAAGAGTCCTCCACGCAGGACATTCATTACCCATGGGGAGTTCAGCGCCTCGGACGCCTTACGCAAGAGAATTGAAGAGGAATTGGGTTGGGCCTGCGTGATACCCGCTCAAGGCCAACAGGTGGACCTGGCATGAGCGAACTTCGGCCGGTTGTGCAGGCGCCCGACGGGCACCGGCTGCGCGTACGTCGCCTGGGCGTCGATACGCAGTACGAACCCGTCGTCTTCATGCACAAGGAGTGCGCAGTCTGCCGGTCGGAGGGATTTATCGCGCACAATCGGCTTCTGCTGCGAGCCGGAGAACGCCATGTCATCGCCACACTGTATCAGGTCACGAACGATCTGATCGCTCATGACGAGGCCGCCTTGTCCGAATCGGCCTGGAGCCGGCTCGAGCTGAACGACGGAGACACCATCGCGATCAGCCATCCTGATCCGCTGGCATCGCTGAGCCACATCAGAAGCCGGATCTATGGAAACGGGCTGAGTGACGAGGCGCTGCTTTCCGTCACCGCGGACATCGTCAACGGGAAGTATTCAGACATTCACCTCTCGTCGTTCATTACCGCGTGCGCTGCGCGTCCGCTCGACCACGGCGAAGTTCTTGGACTGACCAAGGCGATGGTGGACGTAGGCGGGCGGCTGTCCTGGAACGCGGAGATCGTGCTGGACAAGCATTCCGTGGGTGGGCTCCCCGGAAACCGGACTACTCCGATCATCGTGCCCATCATCGCGGCCCTAGGGTTGACGATGCCGAAAACGTCGTCTCGCGCCATCACTTCGCCGGCTGGCACGGCCGATACCATGGAAACAATGGCGCCGGGACTTGGCCATTCCGGACATTCATCGCGTCGTCGAACGAGAAGGAGGATGCATCGTCTGGGGCGGCGCGATAAGGCTCAGCCCCGCCGACGACATCCTGATCCGAATCGAACGCGCACTCGACCTGGACTCCGAGGGCCAAATGATAGCATCCGTCCTGTCCAAAAAAATCGCCGCCGGCTCGACGCACCTCATTCTCGGGTCCGACCGCCAAGGTCCGGAGCCGGAAAGCGGCGGACGCCTTGTCGGCCGGGCTGGTCGCCGTTGCCGACGCGTTCGGGATCAAAGCAAGGGTGATCGCCGGGGACGGGACTGAACCCATCGGCCGGGGCATAGGGCCGGCGCTGGAAGCCAACGATGTTCTGGCTGTTCTCCAATGTCTGCCAGCAGCACCGCGCGATCTCCGGAACCGGGCCGTCGCCCTCGGGGCGCTAATCGAACTGGGCGACTTGGCCGAGGACGGACGAGGAGCGATACTAGCCGCTCAACCGCTCGACAATGGCCGCGCGTGGGCGAAATTTCAAAGGATCTGCGAGAGGCGCAGGGCGGCATGCGAACGCCGCCGGGCTCTAGCCATCGCCGGCTACTCGCTGCAGATCGATCCGGACGCGTGGACTTGATGGACAACCGCAAGATCGCGAAACTCGCAAAGTTAGCAGGGGCCCCCGAAGCGAAGGCTGCGGGTATCGAACTGCACGTGAGGCCGGGCGACATCGTCTCGGCCGGGCAGCCTCTGTGCACGGTTCACGCCGAAGCGCGAGGCGAACTTGCCCACGCCATGGACTATGGCCGCTGCCAACGCCGACATTATCACGGTCCAGGAGCGATGACGCCGACTCTACTTATTTCGATGCCGGGCAACGAGCGGTTGACGGCGGGACTTGCCGAGCAGCTTGATTGCGAAACGGGCGAATTGAACACGCGGCAATTTCCGGACGGGGAAACCTATCTTCGCTTCGCCACCGATCTTAACAAGCGATCCGTCGCGATCGTCTGCACGCTGGCGCATCCGGACGAAAAATCCTTCCTCTCATCTTTGCCGCTGCGACCGCGCGCGAGCTTGGCGCGTCGAAGGTGGGGTTGGTCGCTCCGTACCTCGCCTATATGCTGCAGGATCGGCGCTTCAATCCCGGTGAGGCGGTGACGTCCCGGCAGATGGCGCATCTTATCTCCGAGGCATTCGACTGGATGGTGACCGTCGACCCGCATCTGCACCGGTACAGCGATCTAAGCGAAATTTACTCGATACCCACGCGCGTCGTTCACGCGGCACCGCTCGTTTCGCGGTGGATCAAGGCGAACATCGAGAAGCCGCTCATCATCGGCCCGGACAGTGAGAGCGAACAGTGGGTTGCGGCGGTGGCAAGCGACGCCGAAGCACCTTACTGTGTTCTCGAAAAGGTTCGCCATGGAGACCGGGACTTCAAGATTACGCTTAGGAATCTCGATGCGTGGCAGGGACGCGCGGCCGTCCTCGTCGACGACATCATTTCAAGCGGACACACGATGATCGAGGCCGTTCGGCTGCTTGCGGCGCAGGGCTGGTCACCGCCGGCTGCATCGCCGTCCACGGATTGTTCGCGGATCACTCCGATGAACTGCTCGTCGGCGCCGGTGCTCGGGTCGTGACTACGAACAGCGTCGGTCCCGGGAGGAGCGAGATCGATATCGGGCCCCTGCTCGGGGAAGCGATCAAGGCTATCGAAACCGTTCAGCCTCGGCGGTAGTGCGGGACATGGGCCGGCACGGATCGCGAAGAACACGATGGCTCAACGCGTGCCTCAGCCCAGGTCATCTTGCCATGTTCTTCATGGAGGTGCTGCCCGGCATCGGCACCATGCCGAGGATCAACTTTCGCTGTTCGGCTGTCAGTACGTTGGCGGCTTCGCCGACTGCGCGTATGAATGCGAGTCTCGCGTCCGATTTGATCTTCTCGATTTCTCGCACCTTTGCTTCGACGGCGGCCGCGTCCGGCTGGTCGGCCGCCGTTAGCATCCAGAGTGCCTGTTCGGCTTCCTCGGCCTTCCGCTGGGCGGCAGACTGATCGATGAGCGAGCGCTGCTTGATCGCGTTCAATGCCGTCGATTGTTCGACCGTCAATCCAATTTTGTCGGCATAGTCAACGAAGAAGCCGCTGGCCCCGACGTGGTAGAGGTGGGAGGCGCCGGGAAAACCGGGCAGAGCGGATGGCATGGCCATGGCGCCGTTCGGCCCCGGTGCCTTCCCCATCGAGCCCATGCAGCACATGCCACTCATGCCGCCATTCCCGCCACCCATGGTACTGGTACCGCTCATGGGGGCGGCTGGCTGAGTGGCGGCGGCGCCGCCCATCTTGTTCATGTCATCCATCATCGCCAGCAACACGCCCGTTTCCCGTGCCCCCGCAGCGGAGGGTGCGGCTTGCAAAGAGGTGGCGAGCCCGGCCAACAATAGAATGAAAAACGCCGTCGGAACGGAGGGTAAGCGATAGGTCAGCATGGTTTTGGCCCGTTGCATGGTGGGTCTCCCGCGAAGTCAGGGGATCATGGTGAAGGTGGCCTCGCCTGCTTTGATCCAAGTCAAAAAATGAAACAAACGGACTCTCAAACGAGGATGAGGCGAGCCGGGCTGAGAAAACAGGGCCGCCACCGTGGCTGGTCCAGGGCTCGAAGCAGGAGCCGGCGCCACTTCGACTGATCCAACCAGATTTCGTCGGCAGAGAAGCCGCCCTGTGGGGCGGACTGGTCGACAGCCTGCCCTATGGAAACTTTAGGAGTTAGCGCTCTGGGGAGGCTGCCTGCCGACGAGAGCGCTAGGCCGCCCCGACCTTGTCCTCCATCTCAGATACTGCATGACGAATCTTGAGCACTGCGTCCGGAGCCGGGGGCGCAGCGACTTAGCCTCATCCAACCGGCATCCGTACTGCTGGCCCGCAACAGGCAGCCGGTTTCGGGATTTGGCCAGCCGCGCCCGTGAGTAGACGACGAGATGCGGATATTGGTGAGCGGCTGCGACGCACGATGCTGGAGGGCGACGGCTCCACGCAGCGCCTCACCGCAGTGCCGGAGTTCCCAGATCGGCGTACCCTGGCGACGCACATCGCTGACTGCGGTCAGATCGATAATTGGATGTGGCACGCGTCTGCCCTGCTCCGAGGTCCTTCAGTGGTGCTTGAACCAGCCGACACCCTTGATGTCATTCCACGAATCCGTCCGATGGCACAGGAAGCACTGATTGACCTGTGCGTGCTCCTGGCCGGTGATTCCTTTGTCCATCATCTGGAAGTGCATCATGTAGTGGCTTGGCGGCGCCTGATGGCATTGCGCGCAGTTTTTGGAAGCCGGCGAGGGGTGCAGGAACCCTGCAATTCGCCAACTGGCGGTCTCATGACAGTTGCCGCATTCCCGGCCGAACAGATCCCGATGCGGCTCGCGGTTGCTGTGACAGCTTGCGCAGTCCAGCCCGTTCTTTTCGGCCAACCGTGAAACCGGCAATCCAAGAAAGCCCTTCAAGTCGTCGACCATTTGACGGGGGACGCTTGGATGACCCCACTCGCCTACTTTGAGATGTGAGCCAATTCTAAGAAGTGCGGCGTGATCCATCTTGGTCGGACGGACGGCGCCGGCGTGCTCCACATGACATCCGCGGCAGTCCTGAACGTCGGCATGAAATGCGGTCGGTTGCTTGCCGAGGTCGGCAGCGGCGGTCGAATGGCAGCCGATGCAAGCGGCTGCCTCTACGCCCCGCGTCGGCGTGTGGCATGATTCGCAGTTTCCCGTCAGGAAGCGGTGCTTTTCGGAAAGGGGGCCGGGCTGGAAGGCGGCCTGCCAACCCGGTATCGAAGCCGATC
Organism: Afipia massiliensis; assembly: GCF_014203115.1. Taxonomy (GTDB): domain Bacteria; phylum Pseudomonadota; class Alphaproteobacteria; order Rhizobiales; family Xanthobacteraceae; genus Afipia; species Afipia massiliensis. The sequence goes on from NZ_JACHIJ010000010.1 coordinate 49,457, forward strand.
CCGATCGGTAGAGAGAAACCACGGCGGCCACGCCGCCTACGACGGCGATCGTGATCAGCACAGTGTACCAAAGACCAAGCTTCTTCACGATATCCACCGCAGCCCGTAGTAGATCTCGCCGGCCACGTGGAGCGCCAACAGCAGATACATCAGGATTGCAGTCGTCACATGGGCGACGATCCACGGCATGAACATTCTCTTCACCACTTCGCGGGACCCGATGGCGTATTCGAGATCGGCAATGCCCTCCACAAGCCTTAGGATGGGCACACCCTGCGCAATCGAATCGCGTAGTGGCGGCCCCTCACCGTCGGACGATTGCCTGTCCGCAAGAGCGGACGCCGTTTGATCATATGCGGTCCGCAAGGTGGCCAGCCGGGATTGCTCCTCCCGTAGCTCGATCGACGTCTGCGGCAGATAGTAGCGGCCGACGAACCCGGTGACGACCACCAGGAGCATGCTGACAACGAGGGCGACGCCGAGCGGGCTCTGATACTTATGTCCGGTGTGCAGGATGGCCAGGAATGCGCCGAAGACGCCGGCGTAGACGTGAAAGGCGAGTAGCGCCCGCATCGATGCAAGCCGCGCAATCAGCGATCTGAAGGACATGCTGTACTTGGCGACCGGATAGACCAACAGGGACAGCATCAAGGCGGCCGCAGCGGCGCCAAGCACAAAGCCCGACAGGCTGCCGGCAAACCGCGGCGAACTGTGGAGGACGAAGGCAGGCACCAGAAAAAGCAGGGTGGTGAGGACCGCGCCAACGGTGAGGCGTTCGTTCTCGCTCATTTCAAGCCTCGACGACCAGATTGCCGATCGATTTCGCCTGGCAAGCCAGGATGATGCCGTCCGCCGTGTCCTCCGGCGTCAAGGCGTCCTCGACCTCCATGGTCACATTGCCTTCGAGAAGCTTGGTCTTGCAAACGCCGCAGACGCCGACCCGGCAAGAATAGTCGATCGGAACGCCAACGGATTCGGCGACCTCGAGCACGCTCTTGTCGGGCGGCAGCGGGGCGACCTTGTCCGATTTCGAAAACCGGAGCGAGGCGGTGGCCGGACCGATTGCAGACGCATCTAGGGGCGGTGTCCCCGCCGCCGCAGTAGCGCCGGCGACCGGCCGGATCTCGGCGACCTCCGTGAAGCCCGGAGGAGGTACCGCGCCCAATGCGGGACCAAAGGCTTCCGTCTTAACCTGCTCCGAGGGTACCCCGAGATCCACCAGAAGCTTCTTCATCGCCTGCATCATGCCAGGCGGACCGCACAAATGAACACGACGCTTGGCAAGGTCGGGCACCGACTGGATCAGGAATTCTCTGTGGATCGGACCTTCGGCCCCCATCCACGAGGTTCCCGCGCTGCGTGCCATCGTCGCGGCCACGTGCAGATTGCGCATTTTCCGCTGACGATGTTCGAGCTCGTCGCGGAAGATGAACTCTTCGGTCGATTTGGCCCCATAGAGGAGGTAGATCTCTCCCATCCAAGCAGTGTCTGCGAGGTAACGGATTGCGGCCATCAGCGGCGTGATCCCCACACCGCCGCCAATCAGGACGACGCTGTCCGATTCCGCCCCGGTGAAAGTGAAGACGCCCGAAGGCGCTATCACATCGATGAGGTCTCCTTCGGAGATCTGGTCGTGCATGAATTCGGAGAAGACGCCCTTCTCTTCTCGCTTGATCGTGGTCTCGACGTAAGCAGTTTGGGCGGCAGAAGAGGCGATGGTGTAGGACCGCCTGACGCGCTTGCCGTCGATCTCGGCCGAATACGTCAAGAACTGCCCCGGGGCGAAGGAAAACGGAATCGGTCCCCCCTGGGGGTCTCTTAGCCGAAACGTCTTCACCTGAGGGGTTTCGCGGAATATGGCGGCGACCTTCAGTTGGCCCTTCCAGAGCCCGGTGCGCGGTGAGCCGACAGGCGCCGTCGAGGTCGATGATGCCGGGCCAGTCCCCGCAGCGCCGGGGACGGCCGTCGCAGGAGAGCCCGTCGCTGGGGATGCCGGTGCCGTAGGCGCCGGCGTAGCGGGCGGGGGCCGGGTGCTCGTCAACCGATCGATCAAGGCGTTCGCCCGGCGCATTCTGGAAAGATAAATCGCCAGCATGGCCACCGCGAACGCCGTCACCAGCGCCATCGTGACCAGGTGAAACCACGATAGACCGAGCGGCCCCTCCTGGTCGTGAATTACCGTATCCGGCGCAAGGTTCATCTCTCCCTTGAACCAATCCAGCGCGATCTGCCGCGGCGGCTTTCCCTCGGCGAGTGATCGAAGGATCGTGTTGCCGCTCTTCACCTGAGCCAACGCGTCGCGCATGCGGGAGGCGGCCTGTTCGGCGCCATTGGTGTCACCTCCGGCGTTCGCATGACGAAGTGCGTTTTCAGCATTGGCTATCTCCTCGGTCCCGGCGCTGATCCATGCGCGCGCCTGTGCTTCGATGCGTTGGCGCTGTTCCGGAGAGAGGTTCGGCATCGCCATCAGCGACGCGTAGAATTCCTTGCGGGGGGCGCCCATGCATCCCGCACCCATGCACCCGCCCATCATACCGCCCATGGCGCCACCCGCGCCGGGGGCGCCCGAGCCCATGCCAGGCATTGACTGAGCCGGGCTCGGGCTGCCTACAGGTGAATTGCCCTGCGCAGTCGGCGGGGTGGCTGGCGGCGACATCGCAGGTGCGTCGGGAGTGCTCGCCCCGCCCTTCGGGTGGTGCTCAGAATGCCCATCAGGGGCCTGCGCAACGACCGCACTGCCTCGATCATCGTTACGGGATCTGCCTGATCCGATCCAGCCCGATGGGAGGCTCGACGCTGCCGAAGCAATATCCGGAGCGGTGTTGATGTTGCCTGTGTGGTCGAGATGACTGAGGGCCGGATGGACCCATGCGATTAGGAGGCCCGCCGCCAATATGTTGCGCGCCACTTGCTCTGGCATGGACTGCACCCGCCGCTTTTATCAGAACGTGGCGATCAGTGGCAGCAGGATCGTATCAGCAGTCTGTTTTTGAGCATCGTTCAGCGTAGGATAAAGCCTGGTAAATGCCGTTCGGGCCGACTTCACGGCCTCAAGTCGTTCGGCCAGGTGGCGCTCATAACGTTCGATCCGGGCTGCGGAATTCGTCTTGTCGTCCACTACAAGAAGATTGCGGGCATCGACCAAATGCTGGCGTCCCGACCGAAGGGACTCCGCCAAAGCATTCCAATCGGCCTGCTGCTTATCGGTGATTTGCAGTTCTGCCTTCAGGAAGGCGATCCTTCCCTCGATGCGCTCCGTGACGTCCGTTGTGCCGGAGGTGGTACCCATACCCGGCATGGAGCCCATGTGACCCCGCATCATCTTCTCCATCATCATCATCATGCCGTTCTGAGGCTGACACATCGAGCCTTGGCACTTCTCCTGCATTTGCGCAGGCGGGTTCATGCGATCGTCCATCATCCTACGGTCCTGACCCGCCTTTTGAGGCTGACCGCCCGGCATGTTCATGCTGCCTGGCTTCCCCATCGGGTCCGGCTGCATCGGCTTCATGTCGTCCATAGCAAGAAGAAGCCGGGAGGGGGTTTGGCCGTCTGCCGAATTGCCGGCATGGGGTGCAGCAAGGATCGCCAACGCCGATGCGACGCCTATCAGTGTGCGGAACGTACTCATCCTATTTCTCCATGCATGCGTCGGATCGAAGAGCCGTAGCGGCGATCCGCAACCCTAACCCAACGGCCGTCCGGAGATTTGATTTGGGTCAAAAACCGAAACGGCTATCGCTGATGATTGTTCGGCTTACTGGATTGTCGTGTCGACTCCTCCTAGCCGTGGCGGCGTTGCGGATCGCCTTTAACGCGCCCAACTGCCGAGCGCTCGCCACCCGTGGTACCGCAACAAGCTGGCGGTCACAGGCCGCCGTCTGTCCGGTCGTTCGCCTCCGCGCGCTCGCGCCGCCAAGGCAGCCGGCCGTCAATCTCGATCTGAAGCGAAAAGCTCAGGAACGTACGTATAACGATGATTAAGCCGAGAACCGCAAGCCGCTCCAAAGTCGGCACGATGGCGACCATGCCAATGATGTCCGCCGCGATCAAAAATTCGAGGCCAAGCAGGATCCCGCGCCCGAGATTCGCCCGATAGGACCGGAAAGCGCCGTGCCATTCACCCTGATACATCTGCTGCACGGACCACATGCTCGCGGCGATCACGCCTCCTATGATGACTGCAACCCCGAGGACCTCCACGATTGACGCAATCCAATGGAGCGTATGCAGTACGATGGCCCTGGCCTCCATGCTGAGGACGAGCTCGGAAGTCAGCATTTCGGCTCCTTGGCTCTTGCATGCTTTCCGCAGCCATGGCCGAGCGGAGAAGGTGCTGCCCCCCCCGTCGGTGGCATAGGCCTTTGCGGCGCCGTGATCGCGAGCTTATCGATCTTCTTCGACCAGGACCGATAGTAGGCAACACCAGTCATGATGGACAGGCCAGCGGTGCCTACCAACATCTGGACATAGAAAGCGTTCGATGTGGTGTCCAATACGAAGTGAGCAACAAACGAAAGAAAAACCCCGACGCAGAATACCTCCAGCGATTGTTGGCCACACTTGATGACCGGACGGAATACCGGCCAGCGAAGTCCCGACCAGTCGAACGGGATAAACCTCACGACAAGAAGGGCCAATGCGAGAAGGTGCAGGACCCGATAGGGAGCAAGATTGGTCTTGTCGTTGGGCCTGAATGCCGCCGTCAGTTGACTTACAAGTGGGACGTCCAACTCGGGAATAAGCGTCGCGAGCGTTGCCACCAGCGCAAACAGCAGGAAAGCGACGCTAAGGACCAAAGGGATCCGGGCAGTCACGATGGGACGGACGGTCCGGGATCCCCCAGCCGCAAGCCATGCACCCAATACGAACAGCAGTTGCCACGTAAACGGATTGAAAAACCAGTCACCGGACGGATAAGAGGGCAGATTCCAATGAAAAAATCTGGCGGAAAAATAAAGCAGCAGCGATCCGGCGAGCGCCCAGTTTCTATGCCGTAGCATGAGCCACAGGACCGGCGGATAGGCTCCCATCAAGACGATGTACAGAGGGAGCACATCGAGATTGAGCGGCTTGAACTTTAAGAGGAGCCCTTCGGTCAGCGTCTCAACCGGGAATTCCATCAAATGCGCAACGTTGAACTGGTCCATCAGGTGAGGAATGTCGAAGCGGTGTGCCAGGTAATGGACCGACGTGAGATAGAATATGAACAGAAGTACATGGGCGACGTACAGTTGCCAAACGCGTCTAAGCAGTCGTGTAGCGCCGATGACGAAACCGCGTTGCACCATCATCCTGCCGAAAACCAGGGTGGCGGTGTAGCCCGAAATGAAGACGAACAGATCGGCCCCGTCGCTGAATCCGTAGTTGCGCGAGGTCAACCATGCCAGCGCCGTGCCGGGAATGTGGCCAAAGAAGATGGCCCAATTCGCCAATCCCCGAAAAAGATCGAGCCGCAAATCTCGCTCTAGCGACGGAACAAACAGCGTCATCGATTACAGTTCCGGGCGTGCTGGTGAAGAGCCCGCCAATCTATTCCGCCGAAAAAACCGCTCAGGTTTGATGTACGTCAAAAATTCATCCTGCATTTCGTTCTAATCCGCCCCAGTAAGCGAGAGGAAGTAGCCAGCCCCGTAAAAAGCCTGCATGACATGCGTCATGCAGGCTTTTTTGCGCCTCGCCAACGGACGCTAGACGCTAAAGGCTCGCCACGCGAAGGCGCAACGCGTTGCCGACGACGCTCACCGACGAGAGGGCCATGGCGGCGGCGGCGATGATGGGCGAGAGCAGTATCCCGAATGTCGGATAGAGAACTCCGGCGGCAATCGGGACGCCGGCGGCGTTGTAGATAAACGCGAAAAACAGATTCTGTCGGATATTGCTCATGGTGGCCTCCGACAGCTTGCGGGCGCGGACGATGCCGCCCAGGTCGCCTTTCAGCAGGGTGATGCCCGCGCTTTCCATCGCGACATCGGTCCCAGTGCCCATCGCGATACCGACTTCGGCAGCGGCGAGGGCCGGGGCGTCGTTGACGCCATCGCCGGCCATCGCCACGATCCGCCCGGCCTTCTGCAGCCTGGCAACGACCGCGCTTTTCTGGTCCGGAAGAACTTCGGCCTCGACGTCCTCGATCCCGAGCTGCCGTGCGACGGCCATGGCGGTGGTGCGGTTGTCCCCGGTCAGCATGATCACCTTGACGCCTTCCGCTCTCAGATCCCTCAGCGCCGCCGGAGTCGACGCCTTGACCGGGTCCGCGATCGCGAACAGCCCGGCCAGTTTGCCGTCGACTGCCATGTTGATCACAGTGGCGCCTTCACCCCGCATGCGCTCGCCCTCCGCTTCCAGCGACTGTGTCGCGACACCCAGAGACGCCAAGAAGTTCGCATTGCCCAGAAGGATGGATTTGCCGTCGACCTTGCCTACCGCGCCCTTGCCGGTCGGGGAATCGAAGTCCTCGACCTTGCCCAGGACCAACTTGCGATCATTGGCGGAGCGGACGATGGCGTCCGCGAGGGGATGCTCGCTGGCCCGTTCGACGGTGGCGGCGAGACGCAGAAGTTCGTTCTCATCGTGACCCGGTGCGGGGACGATCGAGACCACTTTCGGTTTGCCTTCGGTGAGAGTCCCGGTCTTGTCCACCACCAGCGTATCGATCTTTTCCATTCGCTCCAGCGCTTCGGCATTCTTGATCAGTACACCGGCCTGTGCGCCGCGGCCGACCCCGACCATGATCGACATCGGCGTGGCCAAGCCGAGCGCGCAGGGACAGGCGATGATCAGCACGCTGACGGCGGCAACCAGGCCGTACGCCATCCGCGGTTCCGGTCCTAACCAGGCCCAGGCGCCGAAAGCCATGACGGCAACGACAATGACCACCGGCACAAACCACCCGGAGACCTGATCGGCCAGACGCTGGATCGGCGCGCGCGAGCGCTGCGCCTCCGCGACCATCCTGACGATCTGGGAAAGCAGCGTGTCGCGCCCGACCTTATCGGCGCGCATCACGAAGCCGCCGGACTGGTTGAGCGTGCCCGCGATCACCTTGCCGCCGGATTCCTTGGTGACGGGCATGGATTCGCCGGTCACCAGCGATTCGTCGAGCGAGGAGCGGCCTTCGAGAATGACGCCGTCCACCGGCACCTTCTCGCCCGGCCGGACCCGCAGATGATCGCCGACCTGCAGGCTTGCGATCTCGACTTCATGGTCGGAACCGTCATCGCCGATGCGGCGGGCGGTTTTCGGCGCCAGTTCGAGCAGGGCCTTGATCGCGCCTGACGTCGACTCGCGGGCGCGGAGTTCGAGCACTTGGCCAAGCAGGACCAGAACTGTGATTACCGCGGCGGCTTCGAAGTAAACCGCCACCGCGCCGCCGTGGCCGCGGAAGGTGGCCGGGAAGCTTTCGGGCAGCACGGTTCCAATGACGCTGTAGACATAGGCGACACCGGTGCCCATGGCGATCAAGGTGAACATGTTGAGATTGCGTGTGAGCAGCGATTGCCAGCCGCGCACGAAAAACGGCCAGCCCGCCCAGAGCACCACCGGTGTGGCGAAGGCTAGTTGAATCCAGTTCGACAGGGTCTGGTCGACCCAGCCATGCGCCCCGACGAGATGCCCCCCCATCTCAAGGACCACCGGTGGAATGGAGAGCACAAGGCCGATCCAGAAGCGCCGCGTCATGTCGGCAAGCTCGGGATTGGGCGGCGTATCGAGGCTGGCCACCTCGGGCTCCAGCGCCATGCCGCAGATCGGACAGTTGCCGGGACCGACCTGGCGGATCTGCGGATGCATCGGGCAGGTATAGATCGCGCCTTCCGGCACCTCAGCCTTCACGCTGGTCTTGTCGAGATAGGAATTTGGGTCGGCGGCAAACTTTGTCCTGCAGCCGGTCGAACAGAAATGGAAGGTCTTGCCGGCATGGTCGAACCGATGCTGGCTGGTCGCGGGGTCGACCGACATGCCGCAGACGGGGTCGCGCACGGTCGCGTTGCTATGGGCATGGGTATCGGCATGGCCTGCGTGATCGTGGCCGTCGCCACCGCAACACCCGGTCTTCGACGTCTCCTTGGGAAGATCGGCCCCCATCTTGGACCCGCAGCCGCAGCCGGAACTCTTTGCATCATTGACTGTATTTGCGTTTCGAGCGTCGGTCATGCGTTTCTCCATGCGGCCACTTGCAACCCATACCATGTATAGGTATATAGACGCCATGCGAAAAGACATCAAGGTATCCTGTCAAAAACGGCTGAGCCGAATCGAAGGCCAGGTCCGCGGTCTGTCCAAAATGGTCGACGAGGATCGCTACTGCATCGACATCGTCACCCAGATCTCGGCGGTGCGAGCCGCACTTCGGCGGGTCGAGGAAGAAGTGTTGCGGGATCACGTGTCGCATTGTGTCGAACACGCGATCAGCAGCGGCAACAAGACCGATCGGCGCGCGAAGATCGCGGAACTAATGGCCGTGATCGGGCGGTCCGATCGTTGATCAAGATCAAGGCTGTGACCATGTATTTACCGCAATCTCCATCACTGTTCCTTTGCCTCGGACCTTGGTATTAGCTGCGCATGACTTTGATCGGCACATTGTTGCGGATGTTTGGGGCGGCGATCCTGCTGATCGCCGTTCAATTCGCGTCGGTCGCTGCCGAGGCCCATGTCGGACACGGGCACACGCCCGATAGCCACCATCTTCAAGGGCACAGCCATCAAGGGCACGGGCATGATGCGGCGGAAGGCACCGCGCATGCGGTTTCCTCCGGCGAAACCGCGCCTGTGAATCCGGCTGTGCAAACCCAACCCGCTGCCGAGGCGGAGGCTGCGGTCCAGAACGGGCCGGGCGCACCGGCTTCCGTATCCGATGCCTGCGTGATCGGTTGCTGCGGATCTGCCGGCTGCTGCGGAGCCGCTCTGGTGGAGATTTCGCCCGACCTTCCTCCCAAAGCGTGCGCGCTTCGCATGGGTTTTGCACGCCTAATTTTCGTTCGGGAAGTGGACCCTCAAGGCCTGCGCAAACCCCCTCGCCTCTTCGCCTGAGCAAACGACATCGCCGCGGTCCTGTTTCGCAGGACACCCCGCGCGATGAAGCTTCTTATCAGGTGAGGAATTTCTCATGTTTTCGTTGTTTCGTGCCGCGATTTGCGCGGCAGCCTTTGCTTCCTTTTTGGGAGTTGGATCGCTGTTGGCCCATGAGGGTCATGACCACGGCGCGCCGCCTCCGGCAGCAGTGATCGCCAATCTTGCGCCTCGCGCCGAAGCGGTCTCGGAACTCTATGAGCTGGTCGCAACCGCCCGTGCCGGTGAACTCGTCATCTATCTCGACCGGTCTGCAACCAACGAACAGGTGGACGGCGCGACGATTGAAGTCGAAACGCCGGCAGGCCCAGAACCCGCACGCGCCATGGCCACCGAGCCTTACCGGCTCACCGCGCCATGGTCCGCCAAACCGGGCTCTTATGACCTGATCTTCACGGTCAGCAAGGACGGCATCGCCGATTTGCTGCCCGTTACGCTCACAATCCCGCCGGACGGTTTGAACGGAAATGCCGGAACGTCCTCGGGACTCTCCATACCGGCGATGGCAGGCGAAATTCGGGAGCTGTCATCTCGCAATGTCCCGACCGCGTTGATGGCGGGCCTCGGCGGCTTTGCAGCGGGAATAGTCGTCATGACGTTGATGTGGCGAAGGAGCCGGCCCGCGATGATCCTCATCCTTGCCGGGATGCTCGCCGTGTTCAACGGTGGAGCGCGCGCCCATGAGGGTGAGGACCATGGTACGCCGGCAACGTCGGCTCCGACGGTGCGCGACCTAGCGCAGCGGCTGCCCGACGGCAGCGTATTCGTGCCCAAGAGCACGCAGCGAATTCTGGCCATCCGCACCACCAAAATCGAATCGGCCGCACATCGCAGCGTCGTCGAACTGCCCGGCCGGATCATCCCCGATCCGAATGCCAGCGGATTTGTTCAATCGTCGATCGGAGGTCGTCTTTCGCCTCCGCCGAACGGCTTTCCGCGGCTGGGGACCCCCGTCAAAAAAGGCGATGTTCTCGCCTATATGACGCCGCCGCTGCAGGCCATCGACGCCTCCGATATGCGCCAGCGCCAAGGCGAACTGGACCAGCAGATTTCCATCGTGGAGCGCCGGCTGGCGCGGTACGAAGCCCTTGTACCGAGTGGAGCAATTGCTCGCACTCAGCTCGAGGACACCCGCACCGAGCTGCAGGGACTGAAAGACAGGCGAGGCTCACTCGACAAGTCGCGCCGCGAACCCGAAGAATTGATCGCGCCGGTAGACGGCATCGTGGCCGAAGGCACTGTCGTCGCGGGCCAGATGGCCCAATCGAATGCGGTCATCTTCCATATCGTCGATCCCACCCGTCTGTGGGTAGAGGCGCTCAGCTTCGATACACTTCCCGGAGTCCAGAGCGCGGTGGCCCGGCTGAACAACGACAGGACCTATCCGCTCGCCTTCCGCGGCGCAGGCTTCGCCGGACGCAATCAGTCGATCCCGGTTCAATTCGCGGTGCAGGGCGACGTCGCGGGCCTTCGCGCCGGACAGTTCGTCACCGTGCTCGCCACCACGGATGAGGAAAAGACCGGCTTTGCGATTCCCCGGGCAGCGCTCGTGCGCAATGCCAACGGCCAGGATGTGGTCTACGAGCATGTCGCGGCTGAACGATTCGAGCCGCGCCCGGTGCGGGTCGAACCGCTCGACGGCGATCGCGTCTTCATTGCCACAGGGCTCGCTGCGGGAAAGCGCCTTGTCGTTCAGGGCGCCGAACTGCTTGGCCAGGTACGCTGAGGGGGACATCAGATGTTTCGCTTTCTCGTCACACAGTCGCTGCGCAATCGCCTCATGGTGCTGGCGGCCTCGCTTGTTCTGGTGCTGCTCGGAATATTCAGCGCCAGCCGGCTCCCGGTCGACGTTTTTCCCGACCTCAACAAGCCGACCGTCACCATCATGACCGAATCCGAGGGTTTGGCGCCTCCGGAAGTCGAGCAGCTCGTCAGCTTTCCCATTGAAACCCAAATGAACGGCGTTCCGGGGGTGACGCGAGTGCGCTCCGTTTCCGGCGTAGGGCTCTCGATTGTGTATGTCGAGTTCGACTGGGGAACCGACATCTATCGCAACCGCCAGCAGATCGCCGAGCGGCTTTCTCTGGTCAGAGCGCAGTTGCCTTCGAACACCGTGCCGCAAATCGGGCCGATCAGCTCGATCATGGGGCAGATCGTGCTCGTCGCGATGACCAGCGACAAGGCGTCCGCGATGGAAGTCCGCGAAGCCGCCGACTTTACCGTTCGCCCCCGCCTGCTGACGATCCCGGGCGTCGCTCAGGTCATCCCCATCGGCGGCGAGGTCCGTCAGTATCGCGTTGCGCCGAATCCGCCCGCGCTGCGCAGCCTCGGCGTCACCTACGAGCAGGTCGAACAGGCGCTAACCCAGTTCGGCGTCAACACCGGTGGGGGGTTCACCGACCAGCACGCGCGCGAATACCTGATAAGGAATATCGGACGAACCACCAATCTGGATGACCTTCGCGGCGTGGTCGTGGCGCAGGTGAATGGCGGGCCGGTGTTTCTGCGCCAGGTTGCGACGGTCGAATTCGCACCCAAGGTGAAGCGCGGCGAAGCCGGTTTCATGGGCAAGCCGGCCGTTATCGTATCCGTCGAGAAGCAGCCCAACGTCGATACGATCAAAGTGACACGCGAGATCGAGCGGGCTCTGAAGGAGATCACGGCGTCGCTCCCGCAGGGCATCAAGGCCGACCAGATCGTGTTCCGCCAGGCCGACTTCATCGAGACGTCGATCCGCAACGTCGAACAGGTGCTGATGGAGGCCGGCCTCGTCGTCGCCGTCGTGCTGTTCGCATTCCTCCTGAACTGGCGAACCACGGTCATCTCGCTGACCGCGATCCCGGTATCGATCCTGGCCACGGCCACGATCTTCTACTTCGCTGGGTTGTCCATCAACACCATGACGCTGGGCGGTCTCGCCATCGCTCTCGGCGAGCTGGTCGACGACGCCGTGGTCGATGTGGAGAACATCTTCAGGCGTCTGCGCGAGAATCGGGCTCTGGAACACCCGCGATCGGTCTTCGATGTGATCGTATCGGCCTCGCAGGAGGTCAGGTCCGGCATCGTCTATGCGACAGCGATCATCGTGCTGGTGTTCGTGCCGCTGTTCGCGCTGTCGGGAATCGAGGGCCGCCTGTTCGCCCCGCTCGGCCAAGCCTACATCATCTCGATCCTCGCCAGCCTCGCGGTCTCGATCACGCTGACGCCGGTGATGGCCTACTACATGCTGCCGCAGCTGAAACGCCTCGATCATGGCGACAGTGCGCTGGTGCGCCTGCTCAAGCGGGGCAACGCTGCGCTACTCGAACGGGCCTTTCGCCACCAGCGAGCTTTGATGGTCATAACGTTCCTCGCCGTCACGACAGCAGGGTTCGCCGCGTTTCTTCTCCCTCGCGCCTTCCTACCGCCGTTCAACGAAGGCACGCTCACCATCAATATGCTGTTCAATCCGGGCATCTCACTCGCTGAATCCAGTCGCGTCGGCCTTATTGCTGAGCGCCTCATTATGGAGGTGCCCGAGGTCAAGACGGTCGGGCGACGGACCGGGCGGGCCGAACTGGATGAGCACGCCGAGGGCGTGCATTCGTCGGAAATCGACGTCGACCTCAGTAAATCATCGCGGAGCAAGGTGGATGTGATCGCGGAGATCCGCTCGCGCCTTGCGGTTCTTCCGGCCTCGATCAATGTCGGCCAGCCGATCTCCCATCGACTCGATCATCTGTTGTCCGGGGTCCGTGCCGAGGTTGCGCTGAAGATCTTCGGCGATGATCTGGACGCGCTGCGCGCCGCCGCGGAAGTGATCCGGACCCGGCTGGCAGCCATCCCCGGGCTTGCCGATCTTCAGGTTGAAAAGCAGGTGCTGATCCCGCAGCTCGAAATCCGTGTCGATTACGGCCGCGCCGCGCTCTATGGCGTGCAGCCTGCAACCGTCGTCGAGCAGCTCAGCCGGCTTTCGAACGGGCGGGTGGTGTCGCGCGTCGTCGACGGCTACCGCAGGTTCGATGTCACCATGCGGCTGCCGGACCGGCTTCGGACCACGCAAAGACTGGGCGATCTGCTGATCGAAACGCCGAGCGGGTGGATTCCGGCGAGGCAGATTGCCGACATCAAGGAGACCGAGGGGCCGAACCAGATCCTGCGCGAGAACGGTCGCCGCCGGCTGGTCGTACTGGCCAATACCAACGGCACCGCCGACATGGCGCAAATCGTCGAATCCATCAGGCAGGTGCTGGCCTCGACAAAGCTGCCGGAGGGTTTTTACACGCGCCTCGAAGGCACTTTCCAGGCGCAGGAGGAAGCGAGCCGGACGATCGGGATACTCTCGCTGCTGTCGCTGTCGCTGGTTTTCGCCATTCTCTACAATCGCTATCGATCGGTGCTGTTCGCCCTGATCGTGATGGGCAATGTGCCTCTCGCCCTGATCGGGGCGGTGATCGCGCTCTGGTGGACGGGTCAACCGCTCTCGGTCGCGTCCATGGTTGGATTCATCACGCTGACCGGTATCGCGGCTCGCAACGGAATTCTGAAGATTAGCCACTACATCAACCTGGCGCTGCAGGAGGGAATGCCGTTCGGGCGGGATCTCGTGATCCGCGGCAGTCTCGAGCGGCTTACCCCGGTGCTGATGACGGCGCTGGCGGCGGGCGTCGCGCTCGTACCACTCCTCATCGACGCGGCAACGCCCGGTAAGGAAATCCTTCATCCCGTTGCCGTCACGATATTCGGCGGCCTCATCAGCGCGACGCTGCTCGATACGTTTCTCACGCCTGTTCTGTTCCTGAGGTACGGAGAAAAGCATCTCGAACGCTTGCGGCGGGATGCCGCTTCCATGGGCTCCGCTCATGGAACCTCGTCAGCCGAAGCCTTTTGATCACAGCAACGGAGAATGGAAATGTACGCAAGATGGTTATTGGTCGGATCCCTGCTCATCTCGGTTGGATCCGCATGGGCCCATGACGCCAAGGGCAAGCATGGCGGCCGCGTCACCGACGCGGGATCATACCATGTCGAGATGGTCCTGAAATCCGACACCGTCGGTGTGTTCATCAGCGACGCCAGCGAGAAACCTGTGACGATATCGGGATTCAAGGGAACGGCCATTCTCGTTGTCGACGGCAAATCCCAGCGGATCGTGCTGGCGCCCGTAGACGGCACGCGCCTTTCCGGCAGTGCGACGGCCGCGTTGCCAAACCAGCTCAAAGGGGTTGTGCAACTGACGGGTCCCGACGGCAAAACCATTCAGGCGAAATTCGACTGAGATGAAACCGGCCGACTATCAAGTCAGCACCGGTACGAACCAGACACCAAACGCGAAGGAGTTAAGAGATGATGAATTGGACCAAGAGCGGAATCGTACTGGTCGCCGCAACACTGCTTTCAGCAGGTGGCTGGGCAGGCGAAGGGCCATCCGGGCACAGCCACAGCGCAACATTCTCCGCCGGCGAGCCGGGCAATCCGAAGAAGCCCGCAAAGATCGTTCAGGTGACGATGGGAGAGTCGGACGGAAAGATGGTGTTCGTTCCGATGCGGCTTGAGATCAAGAAGGGCGACCAGATCAAATTCGTGCTGCGAAACAACGGCGAGCTCGAGCACGAATTCGTCCTGGCAAGCACCGCAGACAATCTCAAGCACGCCGAAGAGATGAAGAAGCACCCTGACATGGCGCATGAGGAACCGAACGGAAGACAACTCGCTCCGAAGAAGACCAGCGAGATCGTCTGGAAGTTCACCAAGGCCGGCGAGTTCGAATATGCCTGCCTGATCCCCGGTCACCGCGAGGCGGGAATGACCGGGACGATCGTCGTCAAGTGAGGCTTTCCAAGCACGGAGGGTAAACCGAGCGGACGTGGTTAACTGCGAACAACGCAACGCACTGAGAAGTCACGGATATTGACCTGGGTCAAAGGCTCCTCGCCGATGCGAAGTATGGTATCAAACAGGGCTGGGTGGTTGCCGCGGCCCAGAACGAAGGCAGGTAGCTAAGTTCATGCGACTTTTCCGCGCTATCCTGGCACTCGCGATTGCCGCTTCTCTGGCCCTGCTGCCGATGGGCGCGCCGGCCGTTGCCGGCACGCGCAGCGCGCGGTGACCGACCAGGTGCAGTTCCCGGCGGGTTATTACGTAGTCTGGAGCGGCCAGTTCGAATACATGCAGCGCGCGGCGGCGCGCCTGAAGATCGTCGTACCTGTCACCCTGACGATCATCTTCCTGCTGCTGTACCTGAACTTCAGGTCCATCACGGAAACCCTGATTGTCATGCTGTCCCTGCCGTTCGCGTTGGTGGGCGGTCTTTGGATGATGTGGTGGCTCGGCTTCAATCTGTCGGTCGCCGTGGTCGTCGGATTCATCGCGCTGGCGGGCGTCGCCGCCGAGACAGGTGTGATCATGCTGATCTACCTCAACCATGCCTTGGCAGCGATGAGAGCGAAGCGCAGCGCGGAGGGCCGCGCTTTCACGCGACAGGATCTCCACGAAGCCATCATTGAGGGTGCAGTCGAGCGAGTCCGGCCCAAAATGATCACCGTGGTGGCCATCATGGCCGGCTTGCTGCCGATCATGTAAATACCGGCACCGGGTCCGAGATCATGCAACGCATTGCGGTGCCGATGATCGGCGGCATGATCTCCTCGACCTTGCTGACGCTGATCGTGATACCGGCCATCTTCGGTCTGGTGAAAGGGCGGGGCCTGCATCAAGGCGAGGAATCGACTGATCGGCTGTGGGAGGACGACAAGAGCGACAGCCCAAAGGCAGCATGACTCGAACATCTTCAAAGAGCGGGACGATCAGAGTGGCGGAGGACCCCGTATGAGAGTCAAGGAGACAAAGATGGTAGAGAGCGCGTATTGGATGACACGCCGATCGCTCGTCGGACTGATGGCCGCAGCGGCCTTGGGAGTACCCGCCGCCGTGGCGTTTGCGGACGACACGATGGTTGTCGTGCACAAGGATCCGAACTGCGGTTGCTGTTCGAGTTGGGTACAACACCTTCGGGACGCCGGATTTGCGGTGCGGGTCGAGGAGGCCGCCGACTTGAAGACCGTGCGAGCCCGTCTTGGCATCCCGGCGACCCTGGCTGCGTGCCACACCGCGGAGGTCGCCGGCTATATGCTTGAGGGGCACGTGCCAGCGGAGGCCGTCCGGCGGCTGCTGTCCGAGCGACCGAAAGCGAAAGGCATCGCCGTGCCGGGCATGCCGATCGGATCCCCCGGCATGGAGGGTGGGCAGCCGCAATCCTTTACGGTCGTGCTGTTCGGGCCGGACGGCTCAAGGCCTTTCATGCGCTTCATCGGCAAGCAGTCGGTCGGCTGATCTCTTCGGCGCAAGCCACCGCTGGCATGTGAAAATCGATGTGGGAGTCCGGCCGCTCGACCAGGTGCGGCTTGATGCGTTCGGCGCCGAGCCGCGCTCGAAAACGACGATGCCGCGCATCGTGAATTTGCCAACCGAAAGATCAATTGGCCTGCCCGTGTCGGCCGATGAGGTACAATTCACGGCCCGTGCGACGCTCAGGTGAGGTTTCTCGCACACCAAGCTTCCGAGGCAATAGGAAGCTCAGAGAGTGGGGCCTTGCTCCCATAACCATTCCGCCCCGCGATCACTTTGCTGCCCGAAAATTTCTTGGAGCCACAACGAAGGCTGAAACGGCCCGCCCGCGACGCATGTAGGTCGCGAGCAGATTGCTATTACGTTCCGATTTATTTCGGCCCGATATGGTGGGGCTCACGCGGGCCGCCGCTGTAGTGATGGCTACCGCTGGGTCCAGATTTTCCGGTTTTTGCGCCGGTACCCTTCTTGCCCATGTGATGGGACTCGGTCTTGGGTCCGCCGCTATAGTGGTGGCCGTTCTTTTCAGTGTCGGTCTTCTTGGTCTGAGCGATTGCGGGCAGCGCGATGAGCGAAAGAGCGGTAGTCGCAATCAGTAGGCTTCGGGTAATCATATCTGTTTTCTCCAGGTTGGGATGGTGCGAATAAAACAGACCGGCCAAATCGCAAATTGACCTAGATCAAAAAAGGCTGCGATTGCCTGCCGCCCCAGTTGGAGATGAGGTGCCGCTCAACCTCGGCAACGCCGGTGCGCTCGTCGACTTGTCAGGCGCTGCCATGGTAGCATCCCCCGCCGCGCGAGGGGTTGGCCAAGTCAATTCAGGTTGCCGTGCTTAAGGTGCCGGTCAGTTATGCGCAAGCAGTCGCAACAATGGCTGACCTTAAGCATGACGTGGCGACCAGCGGCCGCCACTCGGTCAAGAGGTTAGCGTGCGCTTGTGTGTCCAGTCCGCGGATCCATGGAGAACTCCTCAAGCTCGGCATCGAGATCGGACAGACCAGCGTGGCCAAGTACATGGCCAAGCGAAGAGACCCGCCATCCCAAGGCTGGAAGACCTTCCTTCACAATCAAACCGACGGCATCGCCGCGATGGATCTGTTCGTCGTACCGACAATCTCATTTCGTCTGCTCTACGGCTTGCTGATCATGAGGCATGGCCGACGACAGATCTTATGGTTCGGCGTCACAGCACATCCGACCGCAGAATGGATCGCAAATCAGTTCACGGAAGCCTGCGGCTGGCGACGTCTTCATCCGAAGACTTCGATCGATGGGCATTCGCGATCGACCAACGTCGCCGCGCTCCCCTTGGCAAAATGGATATGCTGAAAGGCTGATCGGTTCGGTCCGACGGGAGTGCCTTGACCACGTTGTTGTGCTCGGGGAGCGCCATCTCAGTCACTTACTGCTGTCGTACATGAAATATTACAATGGGGCCCGCACGCATCTATCCCTAAAGAAAGATGCACTGGTCTCGCGCGCCGTCGATCGCGCTGGGCACATTCTTTGTCGCCCAATCTTGGGCGGACTGTGACCGGCACCACTGAGTGGTCCGTTTGGAATGTTAGTTTAGGGATTGCTTGAAGCTGCCCCGTTTTGTGGTCCAGGTTCTAGGCAATTTCTCGGGATAGATGGAAACCAGGGATACAGTTAGATCAAGAACCAGCGGTCGTTATTCGTGAGCCGGGGTCGGCCACGGATCCTGCGCCGCAAAACGATCAACTGATGCCGAAGCGCCGCATTCTCAGCCTCAAGCCGCCTCTTCGACTTGAATCGCGAGACAAATATGGCCAGAATGAAACGCAGCAGTCCGATCATTCCGCCAACGTACGCAATTCCGTCACCTCATCAACGCGGATAAGGTTTTCGGTACACACAGGTCAGATCGACTTCGTCATGTACCCCATCCACGGCCAATAGGTCAGCGCAAAGACGACCAGCAGCAGCATGGCGACCAGCGTGATGGCCAGCCCGGTGCGGATGAAGTCGCGCGCCTCGAAGGTGTCAGTGCCGTAAGCGATCATGTTCTGCGGCGCGTTCACCGGCAGGATGAAGCCGAAGCTGACGACGAACTGCAGTAGCATGGTCATGCCGATCACGTTGATACCCGGCGTGCTCACGGCTCCCAGCACGCTGATGATGATCGGGATCATGGTCGAAGCGAGCGCCGTCGCGCTGGCGAAGCCAAGGTGGATGAAGATCAAGAACAGCGACATGACCATCAGGATCGCGAAGGCGCTGGCGTTCTGCAGGCCAAGGTTCTCGACGATCAGGCCGCGCCAACCAGGCGGCGGCCTCAGTTCTCAGCAGGGCGGAGCCGACGCTGATGCCGACGGCGAAGAGCACCACCGTGCCCCACGGAAAGCCGCGCTGCGATTCCTTCCAGTCCATCACGCCAATGCGCGGCAGCAGCAGCAGCGCGATCGCCGCGATGGTCGTCGACGACGTATCGAAGTCGTGCAGCACCTTCTCGGTCGACCAGAAGCCGAGCAGCGCGAGCACCAGGATCAGGAGCTTCCATTCCCGGCCGCTCATCGGTCCGATCGCCTCCAGCTGCGCGCGGATGGTGTCGTGGCCGCCGGCGATCTCGCTCATCTCCGGCTTCAACATGCGGGTCATGATGAAGTAGAGCGCCACGCTCAGCAGGGCCGAGAAGGGTGCGCCGGCGATGAACCACTCGGTCCAGGTGATGGTGGTACCGAACTGCTTCTCCAGGAAGCCCACGGCCACCATGTTCTGCGCCGCCGCTGTCTTGATGCCGACGTTCCACACGCTCGCCGTCTGTGCGGCGGTGATGACAAGCAAGGCGGCGAAGCGGCTGCGCTTGTCGACCTTGAAGGCGAGGATGAAGCCCATCATGATGGGCATCAGGCAGGCCACCCGCGCGGTGGTGCTCGGCACGATGAACGACAACAGGAAGCCCACCACCATGGCGCCGATGACGATGTGGTTGGTGCGCGCTTGCACTTTGGATAGCACCACCAGCGCGATGCGCCGGTCCAGCCCGGTGGCCGTCATCGCCGCAGCGATGAAGCAGGCCGCCGCCACCAGCGCCACGGCACTGCTGGAAAAGCCCGACAGCGCCAGGCCCAGCGCGGCGCTGGTGCCCATGTCGGCGCTGCCGGGCTTGGCGGCATCGGGCACGTAGGCCAGCAAGAAAATCATCAGCGTGCCGATGACTACGGCGCTCACGGCGTAGTCGAGCGCCTCGGTCATCCACACGATCACCGCGAAGGCGAGGATGGCGAGCATCACCTGCCCCGCCGCCGGCAGGCCCGCTGCGCCCGGCAACCAGGTGATAACGAGCAGCGCCACAAACGCGGCGATGAGGCCGGCCCGCTTCACGGTGGAAGCGGGCGTGGCAGGCGATGCGGTGGCGGCTGGAGCGTTCATGGGGCTCTTTTTGTGCGACTTGAAATCTACGAGGGCAGAGCCTCGTCCGAGTTGATGAAAATCAAGCAACGAGGCGCGCGCCTCGCCGGCTGTTCAGGTACGCAACACCAGCGCTCCCCGCGCGCAGCGCCAGCTTGCGCAGTTCGCCGACCCACAGCACGGTGCTGCCCATGGCCAGGCAGACGGCCCATTGCGCAGGCGCCAGGGGCACCGTGCCGAACGCCACGTTGAGCAGGCCGACGTGAACCACCGCCACCTGCAGGACGAGCGACAGAGCGATGGCGCCCCAGAGCCAGGAATTGACGAATAGGTGGTGGAAGGCGCTGGTGGTTTCGGAGCGCGCATTGAAGCAGTTGAACAGCTGCGCGAATACGAGCACCGTGAAGCCGGCGGTGCGGGCGTTGTCGAGGCCTTGCGACCCCTCGATCAGCCCGCCTGGCAGGTACAGGTCAATGGTGAGTAGCGTCGCCAGCGCCATCACCAGGCCGATCCAGACCACGCCCCACCACATGCGGGCGTCGATCGCGCGCTCGGTGGGCTTTCTCGGCTTGCGGGCCATGACGTCCTCGGTCTCCGGGTCGATGCCCATCGCGAGTGCCGGGCCGGAGTCGGTAATGAGGTTGATCCACAGGATCTGCGTTGCCAGCAAGGGCAGCACCACGGCTTCACCGCCGTCGGCGAGGCCGATCACGCTGGCGCCGACGACGCCGAGGAAGACGGTCAGCACCTCGCCCATGTTGGACGACAGCAGGTAGCGCAAGAACTTGCGGATGTTGTCGAAGATGCCGCGGCCTTCGCGTACCGCCTCGACGATGGTGGCAAAGTTGTCGTCGGCGAGGATCATCTTGGCCGCCTGCTTGGTCACCTCGGTGCCGGTGACGCCCATCGCCACGCCGATGTCGGCGGACTTCAGCGCCGGCGCATCGTTGACGCCGTCGCCGGTCATCGCGACGATATTACCGTCGGCCTGCAGCGCATCGACGATGCGCAGCTTGTGAACCGGCGCCACGCGGGCGTAGACCGAGGTCACGCGCACCGCCGCGGCGAGGCTGGAATCGTCGAGTTCATCGAGCTCTGCCCCGGTCAGCGCCTTCGCGCCCGGCTCAACGATGCCGAGGTCGGCGGCGATGCGCGCCGCCGTGCGCGGGTGGTCGCCGGTGATCATCATCACGCGGATCCCGGCCCGGTTGGCCTCGCGGATCGCCACCGCAGCCTCGGGGCGCGGCGGGTCGATGATGCCGACCGTGCCGACGAAGATCAGGTCGCGCTCCAGGTCGGGCGAAGCCTTGGTACGCTCGCCAGGAGCCAGCGGGCGGTAGGCGACCGCGAGCGTGCGCAAGGCGTCGTCGGTGAGCCGGGCCACGGCGGCGAGCGCGCGCGATCGCAGTTCGTCGTTGAGGTCCACCACATCCATGCCGATGCGTGCACGCGTGCAGTGTTCGAGCAGTACGTCGGGGGCGCCCTTCGTGATGACGACGATCTCGCCGCCGTGCTCGCGGTCGCGTTCGATGGTCGACATCATCTTGCGGTCCGACGTGAACGGGATCTCGCCGATGCGTTCGAAGCGATGCTCGCGTCGCTCGGTCGCACCGAGCTTGCGCTCGGCGACTAGGAAGGCCGCTTCGGTGGGGTCGCCCTGGATCTCCCATCGGCCATCGTTTGCCTGGCGCAAGTCGGCGTCGCCCGCCAGGCTGCCGCCGCTGAGCACCACGATCTGCTCGTTCAGCAACGCGCCCGGCTCGATCTCTGCGCCCTCGAATTCGACCTTGCCCTCGGGAGCGTAGCCCACGCCGGTGACGAGCGTGTCGCCGGAGGCCGTCACGACGCGCTGGATCGTCATCTCGGATCGTGTCAGCGTGCCGGTCTTGTCGGAGCAGATCACAGAAGCGGAGCCCAAGGTCTCGACCGACGACAGTTTCTTCACGATGGCCTGCCGCTTGGCCATGCGTTGCACGCCCATCGCGAGCACCACCGACAGGATCGCCGGCAACCCCTCGGGCACCGCAGCCACAGCCAGCGACACGCCGAGCAGCAGCACGGTGATCAGGTCAGACGGGCCGCGGATGTCCGACATCAGGAGGATCGTTGCGACCACGACGACGGCAATGATGACGACGGCGATGCCGAGCATGCGGCCGATGCGGCCGACCTCCTTCTGCAATGGCGTGGGCTCTTCAACGGTGGCATCGAGCATGCTGGCAATCGACCCCATCTCGGTCGCCATGCCGGTCGCGGTGACGACTGCGCGGCCGGTGCCCTGTGCTACCGCCGTGCCTTTGAACACCATGTCGAGCCGGTCGCCGAGCGGCGTCGGCATCAGCAGGGTGGCGGGGTCCTTCAGCACCGCCTCGCTTTCGCCGGTGAGCGAAGCCTCCTGGATACGCAGTGCAGCGGCCCGTACTAACCGCGCATCGGCGCCGACGAGGTCGCCTTCGCCTAGCACCAGCACGTCGCCGACGACGAGTTCGGCGCTCGGAATGCGCAGCAGCCCCCCATTGCGCAAGACGGAGCACGTTGCGGCGGTCATGCTGGCGAGCGCGGCTACCGCGTTCTCGGCCTTGGCTTCCTGCGCATAGCCGAGCCCGCCGTTCAAGACGATGACCAATGCGATCACGATCGCATCCACCGGCCAGCCATGCCTGCCTTCGATCAGCCACGCAGCGAGGGCGATGGCCACTGCGGCCAGCAACAGGTAGATCAGCGGATCCTGGAACTGGCGGAGGACGCGGCGCCAGGTGGGTTCGCGCGGGGCCGCACGCAGCTCGTTGGCACCATCGCTTGCGAGGCGGGCAGCGGCCTCATCCGTCCCGAGCCCGCTTTCGAGGTCAGTGCCCAGTGTCCGGGCCACCGCTTCGGCATCGAGGAGCGAAGGGTCTTCGAGTTTCGTGTCGACCGTCATGGCAGCGATCCTGCCGCAGTTCTTAACTCATCACAAGCACAGGCGGCCGCCGGATAGGTCAGGCGCACATGACGACGCTCAGTGAAGAGAGTGCCATGGTCGCAGCGGCGCCCCGCCACTGCTCTTGTTCCCTGTGTGTACCGAAAACCCTATCCGCGTTGATGACGTGACGGAATCACCTAAGCTGGCGGAATGATCGGGCTACTGTGTTTCGTCTTGGCCTCGCCATTCAAGTCGAAGATCCGGCTTGAGGCTGAGAATGCCGCGCTCCGATATCGGTTGATTGTTTTGCGGCGCAAGCTGCGTGGCCGCGTCCAACCCGCAAACAACGATCGCTGGCTCTTCGTCCAGCTATATCGCTGGTTTCCATCGATCCTAAAGGTCCTCACGATCATCCGTCCCGACCTTCCTGACGCCCTCGACGCAGGCCTCGAACGAACTGACGTCCCATTTAAAGACGGGAATGCCGGTGTGTGTATCGAAAACCTTATCCGCGTTGATGACGTGATGGAATCGCCTAAGCTGGCGGAATGATCGGGCTGCTCTGTTTCGTTCTGACCGTCCTAGCCTCGCCGTTCAAGTCGAAGTTGCGGCTTGAAGCTGAGAACGCGGTGCTTCGACATCAGTTGATTATCTTGAGGCGTAAGTTGCATGGCCGCGTTCGGCTCACGAACCATGATCGCTGGTTCTTTATCCAGCTGTATCGCTGGTGTCCGTCAATCCTGAAGGTCTTCACAATCATCCGGCCCGAGACGCTCGTGCGTTGGCACAGGGCTGGCTTTCGCTGCTACTGGCGGTGGAAGTCACGATCACTGGGAGGACGGCTGCAGATCGAGACGGACCTGCGCACGCTAATCCGGCGGATGAGCGTCGAGAACCCGCTTTGGGGCGCGCCGCGCATCCACGGCGAACTGCTCAAGCTCGGGTTTGCGGTCGCGCAGTCAAGTATCGCCAAGTACATGATCAAGCGGCGGGGGCCGCCCAGTCAAGGATGGCGCACCTTTCTGCGCAATCATGCCCCAGATATCGCCGCCATGGACTTGTTCGTTGTTCCGACTATCGGCTTCGACCTGCTTCTCTAATCGGCCGTTCAAGGTCAAGCGCTTTCAAACTATCCACCACGACAGCGTCGATGTCGCTTACGGGCTCGTGCTTCTCTTCGGAATCGGCACCAAGGCCCTTTCAACATGGGATTCGAGGACGAGGGGAACAATCTCTATGGCGGCCTTGCCGTCAGACGAACGACAGGTCCAAGCAGGTCGACGAACTCAGCTCATCCATCGTCCCGAGAGGGACATCACTCCACCGCTCGGTGGAACTCAAGTTTTCTCCTGGTGCATTTGATCCTGCACGGCTCTCATACCGCTGCGACTTCCCGGGTCCACCGGAACTCGGTGCCGTCAACCCATATACGGTGCATGATCATGGCCAACCGACGCGCCAGCGCTACGATCGCCTTTTTCATCCCGCGGTGCTTGGCGATCTTCATCGCCCAGGCCTTGAGCCAGGACCATTTTACCGAACGGAGCAGCATGACCTGGGCTGCTTCGTAGAGCATCATCCGCATCATCTCGTCTCCGCATCGTGATATCGCGCCGGTTCGGTTGATCTCGCCCGATTGATGCTTGGACGGCGTCAGTCCAAACACCGCCCCGACCGCCTTGGAGTTCCTGAAACGGGCGGACACATCGACGGTGACGCGATAGGTCAACGCGACCACGGGGCCGACACCGGGGATCGACATTAGGCGCCGGCACACATCATCGTCCCGGACGATGGTCAGCAAGCGACGGTGCAGGATACCGATCTGCTCGCGAAGCACCCGCCGGACAATGAGCAGCGGCTCGACCAGCACAACCAGGTCGGGAAGGTTCGCAACAAGCTCCTGGATGCGCGCCTCGAACTTCACCGTTCCCACCATGCCCACCTTGAGACCGAAGTTGCGTAAACTGGCGCGCAGGTCGTTCTCGATGGCGATGGTCTTCGACTGAAGCAGCTTACGATGCATCAGCAGCGTTCGCAGCTTCTGGCTGCGTAACGTCTTCACATGCACCGGGCGATAAAGCCCCGCCCGCATCATCTGCGCGATACCGCGCGCGTCATTGCGGTCCGTCTTGTTGATCTGCGCCTTCAACACCGCCCTCATGTGCCGCGTCTCAACACAGATCACCGGCAAGCTTGCTTCGAGAGCGCTGAAGAGCCATTGCGACAGCGGCCCGGCTTCCAATCCAATCCGCTTGAAGTGATAGGCGGGGTTCGTTAGCACCGCCAGCAACGCCTCGGGTTCGCTCGTCACCTTCACTTCCCGCACGATCCTGCCCGTATCATCCACAATGCAGACGCTCGTCTCCTTGACTGAAACGTCTAGTCCAGCAAAATGCTCCATGATGCGCTTCTCCTTCTGATGCTTGAGGCCGTTGCAACGGACCTCGTTTTCACCATCAGCCTGAGCGCAGCACCTCAAATCTTCAGCTATCCACAAGCTGGCCGGCCGATTACCCCATCTCTATGCCTTCGTCATCGTTCGGCTCGACCGCAGAGACCTCGTCTGGATCAACGTCACAACAAACCCGACAGCTGAATGGATTGCACACCAGCTAACCGAGGCCTTTCCTTGGGACGAGGCTCCGCGCTACCTCATCCGCGATCGGGATCGGATCTATGGCACCGTCGTCACACGTAGACTGCGCGCCATGGGTATCCGGGACAAATCGACTGCACCAGCCTCGCCCTGGCAGAATGGCTTTGCCGAACGGCTGATCGGGTCGATCCGCCGCGAATGCGTGGATCATATGATTGTCTTGGGTGAGGCGCATCTGCGCCGGATCCTGGAATCCTATTCTGACTATTACAACAGCGTCAGAACGCATCGGTCGTTGGACAAGGATGCACCGGTTTCTCGCCCAATTCAGCCGACCGGAAGCATCAAATCGCATCCCATCCTTGGCGGACTGCATCACCACTACGTCCGGGTTTAGCTTTTCGGTACACACACGGGCGCATCGTTGCAGAGCATGCTCGCTCATTCGGCCGTGGCGAGACGACCTACGATCCCTGGCATTACGTGCCTGTCCTGGCTCGCAAGCCAGGCGCCTTGCGCAACGGTGCTCCCTTCAAGGATTGGGTGCTGCCGGCCGCGATGGAACGCGTGCGGCGCAAGCTCGCCGGCGCCGCCGACGGCAACCGGCAGATGGTCGATATCCTCAACGTAGTGCTGACTGACGGCTTGCCCGCCGTCGAGGCCGCCTGCGCCGAGGCGCTCTCCCACGGCGTCCATTCCGCCGATGTCGTTCTCAACATCCTGGCTCGCCAGCGCGATCCGGCGCCACCAGCCAACATCCTCACACCGGATGCGTTGGAGCTACGTCATGCACCGATGGCCGATTGTGCCCGTTACGACAACCTCAGGAGAACCATCTGATGGAACGCACTTAACTCTTCGACCTCATGTGCGAACTCAAGCTCTACGGCATGAAGGCAGCCTTCGACGAGATCATGGCCACCGCCGTCAAGCGCCAGCATGAACCGCAGCGCATTGTTGGCGCCGAGATCAATGAGAAGCAGGCCCGCTCGATCAAGTACCAGCTAACAATTGCAAAGCTACCGCTCGCCAAGGACCTCGACGACTTCCAGTTCGAGGGCACGCCGATCAACCAGACGCTGGTCAATGACCTGGCCGGCGGCGGCTTCATCGCCCAGCAGCGCAATGTCGTGTTGGTTGGCGGGACCGGCACCGGCAAGAGCCACCTCGCCATCGCCATTGCCAGAAGTTGTATCCGATCGGGCGCCCGCGTAATCAACCCGGAATCCATCTTGGCCTTGCCGCCAAACTGTTCCGGAAACCGGGACCACCTCAGGCCTGATCCCGCGGCGCTTGGATAGGGCTCTTAAGATAAGACGCTCGGCTCGCAGCCTTATTACAGTCCTCGAGTTGCTCCGGTTCAGCTTGGAGCACGAATCCATTTGACGGGGTCGCCCGGCTCGGCCGGCCCTAGAGTTCGGAGCCCTGGGTGCGGGGGCGGGCGAGGCGACTGATTGGTCTGGCTACTTCGGTCCGGACTCGACGCGTATTTAACCGGGATCAAAGATTCAAAACGGATGGTCGGTCATGGTTCGAGCGATATTGATGGTGTCGGGGGCCGATACCGGTCTACCCCGCTTTAAGAAATCTGGGCGGCTGTAGAGGGCGTGTCGGTACGCCCTGATCTGATATGGGTGGAGTTTCCTATGGACCACGGCAGTCATGATAGTGAGCGTGCTTCCTTTCGCTCCCGCGCAAACTGGGTCCTCATCGGCCTTCTGGCGATCGGCGGCTTCTATCTCGTGACCGAGCATCGTGCGCATCTCATCCCGTATTTGGGGTATTTGCCCTTCCTGCTGATCCTCGCCTGCCCGTTGATGCATCTCTTCATGCACGGTGGCCATGGCGGACACGCGGGCAGCGACAACACCGGACGCGGTTCGGCGGACTCCGGCCCAAACCAGCCCCATAAACACTGAGCCGTGATCAACTGTCTGGAGGTCGACTGTGCACGACGATGTTCCCGCCTATGGCCTTTGGTCGCTGGTAATCATCAATTCGGTGATTTTCATCTTCTTCGCCTTCACCTTCTTCAAGCCGCAGACGAAGCGCGACTGGCGCTCCTTCGGCGCCTTTAGCGCCTTTCTGGTTGCGCTGTTCACCGAGATGTACGGGTTCCCATTGACGATCTATCTGCTCTCGGGCTGGCTGCAGAGCCGTTTTCCGGGCGTCAATTGGTTCTCCCACGACGCTGGGCACCTTCTTGAGGAGATGTTCGGCTGGAGAGCCAACCCGCATTTTGGGCCGTTCCACCTTCTGAGCTTCGCTTTCATCGGCGGTGGCTTCATCCTGATTTCCGCGGGCTGGAAGGTACTCTACGAAGCACAACGCCATCACATGCTCGCGACCAGCGGCGTCTATGCCTATGTCCGGCATCCGCAATATGTCGGCTTCGTACTTGTGATGTTCGGCTTTCTGCTGCAATGGCCGACCTTGTTGACACTCGCGATGTTCCCGGTCCTGGTGTTCATGTATACACGCCTCGCGCGCGCCGAAGAACGCGAATCCTTGGTAGAATTCGGCTCTGACTATGAACGCTATATGCGAGACGTGCCGGGCTTCATTCCGCGGCTTAGCGGCTCGAAACGCAGCCGCGCCGGCCAAGGTTGAGACCGCGAACGCCCAGGGAGCGTTATGCGCCGTGCTGAAAGAACCGGATGTCTCCGAGCGTGTTAGCGGGCGTGGCGCCCCCACAAAGCCGTCGCTCTCTTGAGATTAGGAAGTTGTGATGAAAGCATTCGTCTATCGGGGACCGGGTCTTAAAGGCGTCGAAGATCGTCCCAAACCGAAGATCCAGGCGTCCGGCGACGCCATCGTGAAGATGGTGAAGACGACCATCTGCGGCACGGATCTGCATATTCTCAAGGGCGACGTCGCGACCTGCGCACCCGGACGTATCCTAGGGCACGAGGGCGTCGGCATCATCGACTCCGTCGGAGCCGGTGTGACGTCTTTCCATCCGGGCGACCGCGTTCTCATCTCGTGCATCTCGTCCTGCGGCAAATGCGAATACTGCCGACGCGGCATGTACTCGCATTGCACCACCGGAGGATGGATTCTCGGTAACGAGATCGATGGCACACAGGCTGAATATGTCCGTACGCCACACGCTGACACCAGCCTCTATCCGATTCCAGAAGGAGCGGATGAAGAGGCGCTGGTGATGTTGAGCGACATCCTGCCAACCGGTTTCGAGTGCGGCGTGCTCAACGGCAAGGTCGCGCCCGGCTCGACGGTTGCGATCGTCGGCTCCGGACCCATCGGGCTGGCTGCATTGCTGACGGCGCAGTTCTACTCGCCTGCCGAAATCATCATGATCGATCTGGACGACAGCCGTCTCGGGATCGCGCGCCAGTTTGGCGCCACACACACGGTCAACAGCGCCGATGGAAAGGCCGCCGAAGCGGTGAAGGCGCTGACCGGCGGCCGCGGCGTCGATGCTGCAATCGAGGCGGTCGGCGTGCCGGCGACCTTTCTGCTCTGTCAGGATTTGGTTGCGCCAGGCGGCGTCATCGCCAATGTCGGCGTGCATGGTCAGAAGGTCGACCTGCACCTTGAAACATTGTGGTCTCAGAACATCACCATCACGACGAGGCTGGTCGATACGGTCACGACGCCGATGCTCTTGAAGACCGTGCAGTCCAAGAAGATCGATCCGACGCGCCTGATCACGCACCGGTTCAAGCTGGATCAGATCCTGGAGGCTTACGACACCTTCGCCCGCGCCGCCGACACCCAGGCACTGAAAGTGATTATCGCGGCGTAACCAGCCGCGGGATTCCGGCCGGCTCGCCTGTTCAGACCGTCCAGATGTCGGCGCGGCCGCAAGGAGATTGTCTCATGGCCGATCATCGACCGAGCACGCGCGCCACGGCAATCAGTCGTTCGGCTCGGAGCGCACCGAAAGCCTATCTTGTGGGTGGTGGCATAGCCTCCCTCGCCGCCGCAGCTTTCCTCATTCGGGATGGCGACATCTTCGACCACAACATTACGATCTTTGAAGAATTCGACAGCCTCGGCGGCAGCCTTGATGGCGCCGGTTCGCCCGATGCTGGCTATGTGCTGCGCGGCGGCCGGATGATCGAGTGCAAATACCTCTGCACCTATGATCTGTTTGCCTCGATCCCGACGCTTGACGAGAGAAAGACGGTCACACAGGAGATCTTCGACTGGAACGAGACGATGAAAACATCGTCCAAATCCCGCTTGCTCCGTGACGGTCAAAGGCAGACAGCGCCCGAATTCGGCTTGAGTGAGAAGCACATTCTGACGATCGAACGTCTGGCATTGGAGCCTGAGAGGATGCTGGGTCGGAGCAGCATTGCCGATCTGTTCGATGCCGCATTCTTCAAGACCAATTTCTGGTTCATGTGGTGCACCACATTTGCCTTTCAGCCTTGGCACAGCGCGGTCGAGTTTAAACGCTATCTGGTGCGGTTTGCCCATATGGTTGGCGGCTTCAACCGCCTGCATGCGGACGGTCTACAATCAGTACGATTCGATGGTGCGGCCCCTGCACAAGTGGCTCGATCAGCGTGGCGTGATGTTCGAACTGAATACGCGGGTCACAGACTCGACTGTCGAGAAGCGGACGGCACGAAGATAGTGATGCGCATCATCCTCGATCGTGCGGGGCATGCCGACGAAATTACTGTCGACTCCGGTGATTTCGTTCTCGTTACCTTAGGTTCGATGACCGAAGCATCCAGCCTTGGCACCATGGACACCGCGCCTACGCTCAAGAGCAAGACGGATGGTGGTGCGTGGACTCTTTGGGAGAAGATCGCCACACGGAGGCCGGAATTCGGGTGCCCATCGGTCTTCGCCGACCACATCGACGAATCCAAATGGGTATCTTTTACTTTAACGCTGCGGGATCCAACATTCCTGCGGCTGGTCGGGGATTTAACCGGCAATGTGCCTGGCGAGGGCGGCCTTATCACGTTTCCGGAATCCGGTTGGCTGGCCTCGATCGTAATTCCACATCAGCCGCATTTCATCGGCCAGCCTGAGAATATCGGAGTGTTCTGGGGCTACGGCCTCCATGTTGATAAGCTTGGAAATTTCGTCAGGAAGCTGATGTCGGCCTGCACAGGCCGCGAGATCATGACGGAGGTGCTTGGCATCTGCGGATCGAGGCGGAAGCGACAACGATTCTGGAAACGTCTACCTGCATCCCCTGCATGATGCCCTTCATCACCAGCCAGTTCCTTCGCCGTGAGACGGGCGACCGACCGCAGGTCATCCCTCAAGGCTGGAGCAATCTCGCGTTCACCGGACAGTTCTGCGAATTACCGGACGATGTGGTATTCACGGTCGAATATTCGATCCGTTCAGCGCAGGCCGCGCTGTATGAGCTACTCGGCATGAAACGGAAGCCGCCCCCGGTGTACAAAGGCAAGTTCGATCCGCGCGTGCTCTACAAGGCATTCAAGGCTCTGCACGACTTCCCGCAGTAAGCCGAGCTGCGGCAAAGCTTTGATCGCGGTTCGTCGGCGGCCTCACCGAACTGTTACCTTCAATGCATACTAAGTCGTGGGATCAGGAGATTACTCAATGGATGATCGCAGAGGCGCCCCTACGTCAGACGGGTCTACAAGAGGTGAGCCGGCGCTGAACTTGTTTCCATCAGAGAAAAGCTTTCGGGACTTTGATCGGACGAATGCTGCCGCCATGGCGCGCGTGACGGGTGGGCTCTCGCCGGCGGCGTTGTGGTTGGCCTTCGCCGACTGGGCCGTTCATCTTAGCGTCGCACCGGGCAAACAGACAGAGCTCGCCCTTAAGGCCTGGCGGAAATCGGTGCGGCTTTCCAGCGACACTCTGCGTTCCGCGCTGGACCCGGCCACCCCGCCTTGCATCGAGCCGCTGCCTGGCGACGAACGATTCCGCGATGGCGGTTGGAACGCCCTGCCCTATCGGCTCTGGTACGAAAACTTCCTTCTGGCGCAACAATGGTGGCACGTCGCGACGCACGACGTTCCAGGCGTATCATCCCACCATGAGGATGTTGTGTCTTTTGCCGCGCGCCAATGGCTCGACATGGTCTCTCCCTCCAACTCGCCCTGGACCAATCCTGTTGTGGCGCGGGAGACGCTGAAGACAGGCGGGCAAAACCTGATCGAAGGCTTCCGCAACTGGAGCGAGGATGCGCAGCGAACCAAGGAAGGGCTGCCGCCGCTGGGAAGCGAGGCATTCACACCGGGCAAAACGATCGCCGTGACGCCGGGCAAGGTGGTCTTCCGCAACCACCTAATCGAGCTGATCCAGTATGCGCCGGTCACGGAGACCGTGCATTCCGAGCCGGTGCTGATCGCGCCGGCCTGGATCATGAAATACTACATCCTCGACCTGTCGCCGCAGAACTCGCTGATCCGCTATCTCGTCAGCCTGGGCCGCACCGTCTTCTGCATGTCCTGGCGCAACGTCACGGCTAAAGATCGCGACCTGTCGCTCGAGGATTACCGCCGGCTCGGCGTCATGGCGGCACTCGACGCCGCCATCGTCCCGGACCAGAAGATCCACGCCGCTGGCTATTGTCTCGGCGGAACGCTGCTGGCGCTTGCGGCGGCGGCCATGGCCGAAGTTGGCGATGATCGCCTCGCGACGATGACACTGTTTGCGGCCCAGACCGATTTCAGCGAGCCTGGCGAGTTACAACTCTTCATCGACGACAGCCAAGTCTCCTTTCTCGAAGCGATGATGTGGGAGCACGGCACGCTGGACTCGGCGCAGATGGCCGGCGCCTTCCAGTTGCTCAAATCGAACGACCTCATCTGGTCGCGGATGATCCACGACTATCTGATGGGCCAGCGCACCCCGATGATCGACCTCATGGCCTGGAACGCCGATGCGACGCGGATGCCCTACCGGATGCATTCGGAGTATCTGCGCAAATTCTTCCTGGATAACGATCTCGCCTCGGGGCGCCATATCGTCGATAGTCGTCCGATCGCGCTGCAGAATATCCGCGCGCCGATCTTCGCGGTCGGGACCGAGCGCGACCATGTCGCGCCGTGGCAATCGGTCTACAAGGTTCACTATCTCTCCGACGCTCCCGTGACCTTTGTGCTGACCAGCGGTGGCCACAACGCCGGGATCGTCAACGAGCCGGGCCATCCGCACCGGCATTTCCGCATCGCGACCAAGGCGCCGGCCGACGCCTTGCTGAGTGCCGAGGAGTTTATGGCCGCCGCCCCGACACAAGAGGGATCGTGGTGGCCGGCCTGGGCCGAATGGCTCGCCGTTCATTCTGCGGGGGGGCGGACCTCACCACCTGCCATGGGCGCGCCGGAGAAGGGCTATGCGCCGCTCACCGACGCTCCCGGCACCTACGTGCTGCAATCGTGAGCGTCACCATGGCCAGCGCCCTCCTGGTGAACCGCACCTTCGACGAGATTTCGATCGGCAACACAGCGTCGCTCGTGCGCCTCGTCAAGGCGGACGACATCAAGCTGTTCGCGGCGGTGGCGGGCGATATCAATCCCGCCCATCTTGACGCGCAATATGCGGCGGGAGACATTGTCGGCCATGTCGTCATGCATGGGATGTGGACCGGCGCGCTGATTTCGACCCTGCTCGGCACAGAGTTGCCCGGCCCCGGCACGATCTACCTTAGCCAGGATATGCGCTTCCGAAAGCCTGTCGCGCCGGGCGATACAATCACCGCGACCGTTGTGGTTCAGGAAAAGCGCCGAGCGAAGCACATCGTTCTCCTTGACACATGTTGCACCAACCAGCATGGCGAAGAAGTCCTGACCGGCACCGCAACCGTCATTGCTCCCACTCAGAAACTGTCCCTGTCCCGCATGGCGGTGCCGGAGGTGGCGCTGCGCCGGCACGACACATTCGACCGCTTTCTGCGGGAAGCCCGCGACCTGCCGCCGACGCCGACAGCCGTCATCCATCCTTGCAACGCAGAAGCGATCCAGGCGGCGATTGAAGCGCGCGACGAGGGCATGATCACGCCCGTTCTGGTCGGCCCGGAGCGCAAGATCAGGGCCGCTGCCGAGCAAGCTGGACTTTCGATTGCGGGACTTCGCCTGGAATCGACGGAGCATAGCCACGCCGCGGCCGCGCGCGCCGTCGAACTGGCCGCGGCCGGCGACGTTTCCGCCTTGATGAAAGGCAGCCTCCATACCGACGAGCTTCTGGGCGCCATCGTCGCCGCGCAGTCGGGACTTCGGACCGAGCGGCGGATCAGTCACGTTTATGCACTGGACGTTCCAGCTTATCCCAAGCCCCTGATCGTCACCGACGCGGCGATCAACATCATGCCGACACTCGAACAGAAGCGCGACATCTGCCAGAACGCGATTGATCTCCTTCATCTTCTCGGCGTTGTTGAGCCACTGGTGGCCATCCTCGCAGCCGTAGAGACCGTCAATCCGGCGATGCAGGCGACGTTGGACGCGGCCGCGCTAACCGTGATGGCGGCGCGCGGCCAAATTACCGGCGCCAAGCTCGATGGCCCGCTGGCCTTCGACAACGCGATCAGCTTCGACGCCGCGCGCATCAAGGAGATCGTCTCTCCCGTTGCAGGCCAGGCCGACATCCTCGTCGTCCCGAACCTCGAAGCCGGCAACATGCTGGCCAAGCAGTTGATCTATCTCGCCGGCGCGGATGCCGCGGGACTTGTTCTCGGCGCGCGGGTGCCGATCATCCTGACCAGCCGGTCGGACTCGCTGAAGGTGCGGCTGGCGTCGGTTGCGCTCGCCAAGCTCGTGGTCGCTCGTCGGAAGGCCGGGGGCGTCGTGCCATGAACGGCTCTATTCTGCTGACCTTCAATCCCGGCTCGTCGACGATCAAGCTTGGCCTGTACGCCGTCGAAGCGGAGACGCCGCGCCGTCTCGGCAAGGGCGTCATCGATCTGCGTCACGCACCCTTGACCCTTCATATCATCGAGGGGCTGACTCACGCCGATATCCCGCTGAAGGCCGCCATTACAGACGACCTGCATGAGGTGATCGAGGAGACGCTCGGCTGGCTGGCGAGCCATTTTTCGGTGAACGCGCTTGCTGCCGTTGGCCATCGGGTCGTTCACGGCGGGGATCGGTTCGCCGGTCCCGAGGCAATCACCAACGAGACACTTGCCGCGATCGAGACACTGGCGCCATTGGCACCGCTGCATCAGCTACAGAGTGTTCGGCTCATCCGGGCGATCCGCCATCTCCGCCCTAGCCTGCCGCAAATCGCCTCCTTCGACACGGCGTTCCATCGCAGCCAAAGCGATCTGGTGCGTCGCTTCGCCTTGCCTCGCGCACTATTCAATGAGGGCGTCAAGCGCTACGGCTTCCACGGCCTGTCGTACAAGTTCATTGCCGCGCAGCTTCAACGGGTTGCGCCGGATATCGCCAGCGGCCGTGTCGTCGCGGCACATCTCGGCAGCGGTGCAAGCCTGTGTGGATTGGAGGCCGGCATCAGCCGCGACACCAGCATGGGCTTCTCGACACTCGACGGCATTCCGATGGCGACGCGCTGCGGCGCGCTCGATCCCGGCGTTCTGATCCATCTGGTGAAGGAGCGCGGCATGTCGATCGAAGCGGTCGAGGACATGCTCTACCACCGATCGGGGCTGCTCGGCGTCTCTGGCATCAGCGCCGACACCCGTGATCTTATCGGCAGCAAAGCGCCGGAAGCTCGGGAGGCATTGGACCTGTTCGCTTTCCACATCGCCCGCGAAACAGCGACGCTGGCCACCACGCTGGGCGGGCTCAACGGCATTGTCTTCACCGCCGGTATCGGCGAGCATCAACCGCAAATCCGCGAAGGCGTCTGCCGCTATCTCGCCTGGCTCGGTGTCATGATCGACCCGGCCGCGAATGCGCAGAATGCTGCCCGGATCGAAGCCTCCGGCAGCAAGGTCGCTGTCCTTGTCATACCGACCGACGAGGAGCAGGTGATCGCCGAGGAAGCCTGTGCGGTACTCAAAATGCGAGAGGCCATGCAATGACGCCGATCGTCGATCTCACCGGCAAGCACGGCCTTGTCGTCGGCATCGCCAATGACAGCAGCATCGCGCACGGCTGCGCTCGCGCATTTCGCCACGCCGGGGCGGACCTTGACTTCACCTATCTCAACGCCAAGGCCGAGCCCTATGTGCGGCCGCTCGCGCAGGCGCTCGATGTGTCGATCGTCTTGCCGTGCGACGTCCGCGAGCCGGGCCAGCTCGAAGCGGTGTTCGAACGGATGGCGAAGGAATGGGGCCGGCTCGACTTCCTGTTTCATTCGATCGCCTTCGCGTCACGCGAGGATTTGCAGACCAGCCTCGTCAACTGTTCAGCGGAGGGCTTCGCCATGGCGATGGACGTCTCATGTCATTCCTTCATCCGGATGGCCAGGCTCGCTGCGCCTTTGATGACAGCGGGTGGCAGTTTGCAAACCGTGAGCTTCTATGGCGCCGATCGCATCGTCCAAAACTACAATTTGATAGGACCGGGGGAAGGCAGCACTGGAGTCGACGGTTCGTACGCTCGCCACCGATCTCGCGTCCCACAGCATTTACGTCCATGCTCTGTCGGCGGAGCCGATCAAGTCTGGCATCGACCGTTTCGATGAACTGCTCGACCGGGTGCGGGAACGCACGCCGGCCTGTGAAGATCGAGCGGACGCGTGGCCGCATTCTTCGCCAGCGACGCCGGTGCACCGCTCACCGGGTCCGTCACCTATGCCGATCAAGGCTTTCACATCGTCGCATGACCAGCGGGGCGCCATGACCGTCATCGAGAAAAAGGCGCAATCAAGTGGACGCGGTTGTCATGCTGCTCGTTCGCCGCCAACGCCGTGCGGCTCCAGCTTGATGCGCTCGCCTACAATCTCGGCAATTTTCTGCGCACGCTCGCAACTCCGGAGCCGATCAAGGGACTGGTCGCTGACGAGCCTGAAGGAGAAGCTGATCAAGATCGTCGCGAAGGTGGTGCACCACGGACGCTATGTCGCCTTCCAAATGGCGGAGGTCGCCATCCCACGGCAAAATGCTCAAGGAGATTTTGCGGCTGATCGCGAAACTACGGCCGCAGCCAGCGCCTGCGTGAGAGGAGTGTGTCCAAATGTCCGCGAAAATGGCCAGATCAGCCCCTCGACCACTGTTCGGGCTGCCCGAACGGCCGGTAAGCGTCGGCACCTCGCGTCGGTCTTGCGGCAAGGCCGTAATGCCAATACTCACCCCAGTTCGGGAGTCATCTGGAGAATCCCCAGTAAGAGCAACTTTGAAGGAGCCTGATCGTGAATAAACTTCCTTACATGCGGACGATGTTCGCTACCTGCATGCTGTTCCAGGTGATCTTCGTGTTGTGCGCGGCGCTGTGGGTTGTGTCGCCGGACCTAAAGGGCCATGCTTTGCTGCCTGCGATCTTCCCGAATTTCACGCTGCTCACGATCGGAAGTTTCATCTACGGACTGATCGCAAGCATGTTCTACGGCTGGATCGTCGCCATCATTTTCGTGTTTTTCTACAACCTCTGGCCTAGCATCGCTTCTATAGTGGTTCGCCGGTGACCTGACGGATATTTTGGACCGGCGGGATAGAGACTTCTCTAATTGGCCAATCGAGGTCAAACACTTTCAAGCCATTCCCACCAATCCGACGTAAAATGTAACTCGCAGGAGCCGCGCTTCTCTTCGGGATCGGCATTCTAGCCCTCCCACGATGGGATCAGGAAGATGGGCGAATCAATCTACTGCGCGTCCTTGCCGACTGATATGGCGGCAGGCACAAGTCTCTAAACGACCTCGCCTCATCCATCGTCCCTGCGAGGGACATTTTTCCACCGCTTGGCGGAACTCGGTGTTCTCCTATTCAATATTGCATTGGCTGTTTATACGGCCGGCACGATATCTCTCGTCCAGCGGAACTCTGTACCATCCACCCACATGCGATGCATGATTACAGCCAATCGCCGCGACAGCGCGACGATTGCCCGCTTCATTCCACGATGTTTTGCGATCTTCATCGCCCAGGCCTTGAGCCATGACCATTTGGTCGAACGAGTCAGCATGACCTGAGCTGCTTCATACAGCATCATGCGCATCATCCCGTCTCCGCATTTCGAGATACCGCCCATCCGATCGATCTCGCCCGATTGGTTCTGACGAGGCGTCAATCCGAGCGCAGCGCCGACCGCTTTGGAGTTCTTGAATCGAGCGGGCACGAACGCCCGGCGAATGCCGCCGCAGCCATAATGGCCGCACACAATGATGTGTTTCACCTGCAGCGTTTCGACCGCAAACTCCAGCACCGACAGC
>NZ_JACHIJ010000011.1 GCF_014203115.1 Afipia massiliensis
CATCGCAAAGCTGCAGCCTAAAATGACAAACAAGATGGGCCAGAGCCTCCACTAAATCAGCCCGCCATCTGTCTCAAATTATCTGACGACGGACACCAGCGGCAGCTTGCCGACAAGCTCTGTCATCTCGGTCGGTATTGAGACGACGACCTTGAGGCCCATGTTGAAGCACACCGTGGCCGTACTATCGAGCGTGTCGGTGAACCTCGCACCGCGTGGTTTGCCAGTCTCGTCGTGTCCAAAGACAAACATTGGACTGCCGTCCTTCATCGGATTTTTGGCTTTCTTGGTCATTGGCGGCTCCCAGAAATGCAGAAGGGAGCCGATTGGCTCCCTTTCTTTGCGACTGATTCAAGTTGAGGTAGTGTCGGCCTAAGCCGATCTGGCGGTGGTTTAAACAGCATAGTGGAGTATCTCCAAGTATATAAAATGGCTAAGTCGCAAATCGACCTTAGCATATAAAGATTAGCTGAAAATGCCTAGTGCAACAAGCGTAATATATACTTATAAATATCTGTTATTATTGAGGTTTTAGAGGCCATTTTTGGCATTTTCGACCTAGTTGACAGTAGCGATTTTCAC
This sequence comes from Afipia massiliensis, assembly GCF_014203115.1. Lineage (GTDB taxonomy): Bacteria > Pseudomonadota > Alphaproteobacteria > Rhizobiales > Xanthobacteraceae > Afipia > Afipia massiliensis. The sequence continues at coordinate 583 of NZ_JACHIJ010000011.1, forward strand.
ACGATTTTCGGTCGTCAATGCGATTGCCGTTGCAGATGTCGAGGCCATCGGCGGCGCAGAACCGCCAGATCGCATGCTGCACAAATCGCGGAAAGTTCGCCGGAAATCCCGAATTAAAGCTGGCCGCGTCTATCTGTGCTGAAGCGTCCCGGACGATGCTCGCGCAGCCGCCAGTGGCGTAACACGCGGGTCCGTAGTTATGAGGCTTGCCGCAGCCATGCAGAATGCCCGTACGGTGCAGAAAGTTATGGACGAGCGAATCTATCGCGATCATGCCGAAGCCGGTCTCGCGCCAATTCTGATGGCTATTGGGGGCGCCTATCAGCAGGCCAGAAAGGCTCATTGTGAGGATCTTGTCCGAGACGCCGTAAACGTTGCGAAGGGGCCCGAGAAGGCGTTCTTGGCGCTCCATCGCGCTTTCGGCCTCAGTTCGACCGTGGGCGTTCCTAGGTTCGCGCAGCCTTTCATCGATCCATCCAACAAGGTCGCCTTCGGCGATGTCACGGACAAACAGAAAAAAGCTATAAGCTGTCTGGTTCAAGCGACCGTTGCGAAGCTTGTGCTGTGGGACTGCACAATCGGCAATATGCTCTGGCTGGCTGCAGGTTGAGCTGCCTTTGTCGTAACGGCACTCGCCATAGCTCCAGTAGTTTGTGAGCTTGGAGCAGGGCTGCGCTTGCCGCAGTGAGGCTTCGATATCAGCCCACCGAATATTACCGTGCTTGGCCAGGTAACTACGGGCGACCCGATCGGAAATCCCTTGATAGCTAAACGACGTCATTAGCCAATCAAAGATTGCTGCGGAATCGTGTCGTGTTATCGCGGTAGAAATTCCTGACTCTCGCGTCTGCGCGCGAATATCATCGAGCAAGCTGGTCGAGCCAGCCAACGTACAAACTTGATGGATTAGTTTGGTCGCTCCTTCGAAAGACATGGCAGTGCCATGTAGGTACGGAGAAACTGATGCTATCAGATGAGCGATATCAGCCTCCGCTGCGCATCGCTGTCGCCATCGATATATCGTTCTGTTGTTTGGATTGACCGGTGGCCAGCGAGTAACTGTACGTCTCTTAATGAACCACCGGCGTTGTGAGCTTGACGCGCAGCTCTAGTGATGAATGTTCTGCGACCGGAATGGGACGAGCAACCCTTCAAGCCCAAAGCTTCATAAGCTCTATAAAACCAAACTACGATACTTAGAGGTGTCATCTGTCCGCCGCGCTCAGATCGAACAACGGTGCCAGAACCATCTGAGCCCTCAAGCACGATAGTGAGCGCATTCTGAAGATCAGGATGAAGTGGGATGCGTCGCCCGTGGCCTTTCTTTGCAGCGTGATCTTGCAGCTCAAGCAGGGGGCTCACGCCACCACTTGCATCGAGAACCATGTCCCATGTGAGCTTTGCGATCTCAGCGGCACGAAGGCCGGCTTTGATTGATAGCAAGACGATGAGGCGATTTCGATCCGGTTGCCGGGTGCGCTCTGCGAAGAAAATCAAATCTTCGATGTGATCAGACGAAAGTATCTTGGCCTGTTTGCCCGGCATTGCTCTCGAACTCTAGTAGCAAGATTCTAGTTTGAAAGAATCTTTGTTCAAGAGAAATCTTGGACACTTCATAACGCGTTTCTGAACGTTGCTGACCGTCAGACGAATTGGTCGAAATTCAATCTTGTAAATACTCCCTGGCAGAAAGCTGATCGAACAACCGGTCAAAATAGAAAAACCTAGGTCAATCCAACACGGCCGGTCCCACAAGCAGGAATTTCTGTCTATCCCGAGAAGGCGGTTCGCTTTCAAGCGGCGGCCCAAAACATGCTTTATGGAGAGAAAAATGAAGTTACTGATTCATCCGTTTTTGGAAGAAATTGCACGCTGGCTCGATGCCGAATACAGCGAAACAGATCATGAGTGGGAGCGGTATCCGCTCGCCGTACGTCTACATTCAATCTTGGAATTGGTTGGCCGCGAGATCGCTACTAAAGATGTTTCGATGACAACGATGCGATGGCTGCCAACAGCCGGCGTCCTCTATCTAGTTGGATTCGGAATTTCCGAGGAGTGCCTGGAACTTGAAATGGAGGATACAAACGTGATCGATATTCCAGGCCTGCACCATCCTGGTCTGTTCAATTTAATGGAGCACGCCTTCAATAAAACCGCGGTAGCATTCAAGAGTTACGCCGCCGGGTATGTCGTTGTAGATGGACGAGATCCCGATGGTCTAAGAAGGTGGAAGCTTACAGCAAGCGGTCAACGTCTTGGGGGCGCAGGGTAACGATAGGTAGAGCGGCCATGTTTGTCACTCCTGCGACAAGCATGGCCAGAGACCGAAATCAAAAGTCGAAAACGTGATAAGCAAGCCGCGCCCAATAAGCTGCATTAAGAGAATAGTTGTCCACGCCTGACTAGGGGTTCAGCGTGGACCCCTCGACGGTTTAGTGTCTCTCCATGAGCCAATTAGGATGCGCACATCCAACGATTAAATCCCCTGCGAGATCGCTGATAAGCAAAGTCGCCTTTCCTTATCAGTTCTGAACCGTCTGCAAAGATTGATGGCTATCGCGCGCAAGAGGTCAACAAAATGCATCTTGTAAAGTAGAAGGTCGCAACCGTTGTTGCTTCGGGATGTGGCCCCCCTTGGGCTGAAGAGGCTTTATAACATGACGATCTTTGACAAACTTAAGAAGGAAAAAACCGCGTTCGCCACGCGCAATGAACTAGTCGAGGCCTGTTCTAAGAAACTATCACTGTGGGGCTTGTACGACATCGAGGAGGAGGGCGAATTGGAATATATCGTCGGTGCCTTGGAGAATATTTCGGAGTGTCATTGGCTCTACGAGATAGTTGATATTTTGCCAGATCCTGCCGATGCCGGCTTTGAGGCGAAATTGCGTGAAGCAGCGACAATCATCGTGAGAAAAACAGAGCAAGAGTTAGATGACGCGGTGAAAGGGATCGAGATAATCCGATCCAAATTGCGCGAAGATTTGTCTCGACTCTCAAACTAGAGGAGAGGGACGTGTAAATGCTCACGCAACAAATGCGTGAGCATCTTGCAGCTCTGCGCGATGTTATCGAGCGGCCAGAGCTGCAACAAGAATTCAGAAAAGAAGAGGGTTGGGGCACATCGCTGTTCAGGGATGATGATAACCCGGCTGCTTTTCTTGTCGATGCTGCAGCAATGCTCTCTGGGGATTATTCTCAGTTGGCGGAGCTATCCATCGAAATGGTGACCCTGCTCGTCCGGCTCTGGCTGACCATCACCCCGCCGTGCCTGACGCTGGACAGTCCGCAGCGCAGGCGAAGGGCAGGGAGCGCTATGAGGGCTTTGTTGCCGCGTTGGGCCGTAGGCTCGCTAAGGGTGCAAGCTTTACGAGTGAAGTCAGTGAAAAGCTCGAACCATGGGCGGATCAGGCGCCGCGCCGGGCGGCTCGCGCGACGGCGTCTAGCTCACCGGCCCGGGCAGCAAATCGGTACGAGGGTGCGCATCAGGCGCAGCATCGCCTCCATACGCTCAACGATTTCCGGGCCGTTCAACTGGAAGATCTGGTGGCGGCCGGTCTTCGTCGAAAACACGATTCCGGCTTTCTCGAGGACTTGGAGGTGGCGCGAGATGACCGACCGGTCCTGTTTGAAGCCTGCTGCAATCGTCTGGATATCGGCTTCGCCCTGGAGGACCAGAGCCCGAACCAACTGCACCCGAACCGGTTCACAAAGCGCGTTAAAAAATGCCGTGTCGAGCACCTCGATACAGGCGTTGGCTGCTTCTGTGCGTCGCACTTGGAGCTGCGTCATGTCGCGGAACCTAGGCGCCCTAGTGCACATGTCAACGGTCGTCGCCCTCATAATGTGCATTGCCATGCACATATAGGGCATGTAACATGTGCATAACAATGCACGCGTGCGAAGTGGCCGCGCCAGGGGATGTTGGGGAGCAAGACGTGATGCTAACGAGTTCGACGCCGCCTGATCGCTTGATGGTCAAGGTGCCGTTTGCCTACGGCTGGATCATATTAGTCGCAGCGGCCACGGGAGCATTCGCCGCCACCGTCGGTCAAACGGTAGGTGTTGCGGCGTTTTTTGACCCCATCGTTGAAGACGTCGGCATTTCAAGGGGCGAGGCCGCCCTGGCATATTCTCTCGGCACTTTGATCGGTATTCTCCCAGCGCCCTTCATCGGTCGCTGGATTGACAGACGCGGCGTGCAGCCTGCCGCTCTCGCGATCGGCCTCGGCGTTGCCTTCGCATGTGTCGGCATAACTCTAGTGAACAACACCGTACTTTTGACCATCGGCTTTGCGGCGCTTCGAGGGTCGGCTGTCGGCGGGCTGGCGCTTCTGAGCTCGCAAATCATAAACCTTTGGTTCGTACGCAGGCGAGGTGTCGCCGCGGCCGCGGTCGTTGGCGGCGGCGCGCTTGGAGGCGTGGTCTACCCCGTCGTGACCAACGGTCTTCTCGAGGTGATGAGTTGGCGGGAGGTTTATCTGATCGCGGCCGGCATCACTGCTCTAGTGGTCACACCGCTGCTAGTGCTGACGGTTCGAGACAAACCCGAAAGATTCGGGCTGCGTCCTGACTTTGATCAGAGCGTTCCTGCGGTGAACGCAAGTGCTCCCAAAGAACCGGTCGTAACCCTCCATATGGCGCTACGCACAAGCAGCTTTTGGATCCTGACCCTGGCAGGCTTTTTGAGTAACATGATCGGGACCGCCCTTCTGCTTCATCAGGTTTCGATCCTGACGAGTGGAGGGTTCACCCGAAACACCGCCGTGACCTTGCTTGCGCCCATGGCGTGGATGCAGGCGCTCGCGATCCTGACAGCAGGCCTGTTGATCGACCGGTTTGGGGTGCGTTGTCTGCTTCCGGCCCTCCTCGCCGTGCTCGCTGCGGCGGCCGTCCTGTCGAGCGTGCCCGGCTCGATCGTCACGGGGGCCGCGTATGCCGCGGCTCTAGGCATCGCCCTAGGTGGGCTGAACACCGTCCAGGCCGCCGGCTACGCCGAAGCCTTCGGCCGGACAAACATGGGCGCCATCCGGGGCGTTGCGTCGGTCGCCTCCGTTGTTGGCGCCGCGCTCGGCCCACTGCCGCCGATCATCAGTTTATCCGTTACGGGGAGCTATGGTCCCGCGCTGTGGGGCTTCGCAAGCGCGGCGATTCTGGCGGCGCTGACGGCTGCGCTGCTGTTGGTTCGATCCCCGGCGCTGCGGCCGAAGTCGTTAATTTAGCTTTTTGGTCCTATGGAGTCCCAAGGTGCACGAACTTCCATCACTCGACCTGCGATCAATGTCTATCCCGGACCCAGAGCTGCTAGCGCCCGCGGGAAAGCTCACCAGCAAGCCGAAGATACTTCTGCTCTACGGCTCCCTTCGCGATCGCTCGTACAGCCGTTTCATGATCGGGGAGGCAGCGAAGCTGCTGGACACGCTCGGCGCCGAGACCCGCATTTACAACCCCACTGGCTTGCCCCTGCCTGACTCCACGTCCCCCGACCATCCGAAGGTCCAGGAACTTCGAGAGCTGTCGCAATGGTCGGAAGGCCAGGTGTGGTGCAGCCCGGAGAGGCATGGCGCGATAACAGGGGTGATGAAGGCGCAGATTGACTGGATTCCGCTTGAGGTTGGCGCAGTTAGACCGACGCAAGGGCGTACTCTAGCTGTGATGCAGGTCAGCGGTGGGTCCCAATCTTTCAATGCCGTCAACACCATGCGCCTGCTGGGGCGTTGGATGAGGATGATTACGATTCCCAACCAGTCGTCGGTCCCAATGGCATATAAGGAATTCGATGAAGCCGGGCGGATGCGGCCGTCGGCCTACTACGACAGGCTTGTCGACGTGGTGGAAGAGCTCATGAAATTCACACTACTAATCCGAGATCGTGCCGACTACCTTGTCGACCGCTACAGCGAACGCAAGGCTCGGGCAGCTCTCTCCACAGCCGATGAGCTGGCCCGGGCGGCGCTTGTCTAGCAACGAAGCTCTGCTGGCTGCTTCATTAGGAGGGCCCCCTGATGGTCAAGGTGAAGAATTCCGCGCCTGCTTCCTCGTGAAGAGCGTAGCCATGACGACCGCACACCATCGCGATGTCCAAGGGTTCTGTTTCGACGACGCGGTCGACGATCCGGCCAGCTTCTCCATGCTATTCCGCGATGGAGCCACGATCGTGTTCATGACTGGGCAGGAGGCCCGAACGGCACTCTGGCCGAAGATTGCGCCGACGCCTTCATGGCGCCTCCGATGTCAAGGCGATAGTCGCCGAGCTCGCGGAGAGGCGCCGAAATTGTCAAACAGCCCGTCTACGGGCCAATCTACGGCGGTTAGGAGGCGATGGACAGGGACTGTAACGGTCTGCTCTTGCTGTTCACCCAGGCTGACTGAGGACCATTAGCCGACGTTGAACATGTCACGTCGGCTCCAGGCGCGCCCGCAGCGATAGCGTCAAGGCTCCGCACAGCCGTCCAAAAAACGACATGTGGTCCTTAGCTTCGTCGACGGACTTTCGATCGGACACAACCGCATTTGCCGAGAAGTTTTCATCCGGCCAGCCCAGCGTAATACTTTTCATGATGACCTGATTGTCATCTATTCCGGCGTGCTCGCGTACCACGGGTGATTGCACGATGCCCTGACTGTTAATCACGGCACCCAGCCCGCGAGACCAGGCGGCATTGACTAGAGTCGTCGCGACGGCGCCCAATCGAAGTGGGTATCGTCACTCGCGGTCATAGGTTACGATCACGCATACAGGCGCGTCGAATTATCGGAAGCCGCGCAGCACCCAGTCTTGGCGCCTATCTTGTCATCGCGCTCAATCCCCATTGCGGAGAACAATTGCTGGCGACGCCAACCTGTCTTTCTCGGTGCTGACCCGTAAATGCCTGACCCGTGCGGAACTCGCGCGACTGTGGCACGCCTGTCCCCATCCTCTCAGTATTGCCGGCCCGGATTCGATCCAGCGGTTCGCCAGTGATGATGTAGAAATTCCAGGGCTGGCTATTCATGGACGACGGGGCGCGCATAGCTAAACCGATGATTTCTTCAATCAGCGCCTTGGGTACTGGATCGGGTTTGTAGCCGCGGATGCTTCGGCGACCAAGGATAACGTCATCAAATCGCATTTGTCTGATGTTCTCCCGGAAGAATTTCGAACCGGCTTAAATAATCGCGGGTTCTCGGCCTTCGCGCAAAATAGAGAGTGACAGTGAAACAGCTAAGGAAATGGTGAAAATGGAGTCAGTTGGCTAACTGATAAGGAAAGACGCGAAACCTTATCAGTCGAGCCCGGCGCCAGCCGGATTCGACTAGAAGGCTCCGATCAATCAAGTCAGCCAAAAGAGAGCTTCGCGCGGCTTAGGTCCCATGCCACATTCACCCGTCACTACTAGCGCAGATAAACAGTGCTAGATCTGGCATTGAAGTATCTATTGCTTGCAGCGGGTCGGCGGGGAACGGATCTATGCGCGGTGGCAGCGTTAAGTCCCCAAATGGGGGATGCGAATCGAGCACGTCGGCTTCTTTCTAAGAAAAAGTCTAAATGCGAGATCGATGTCTATGTCGTCGGCGTCCCATTCGTTTTAAATCAATGTCTCTTGCGGGAACTGCGGAACGAAAACCAAGAAGACATTAGGATGGTTGCGAGAGAACAATGAATTTGTTGCCGTGGCTGCGGGACCATCGTTGATGAATGTGGTCGCCTCGTGAATGACTTTGACTACACAGGCCGTATTCCCTGATCGCTCCGACTTCATTTGATCGAATTTGAAACCAACACAATTGCGTATATGACTGCTGCCCTTGAGCGCGCGTGTAAACGGCTCAAAGAGGACACTCCAGCCGCGCGGACTTACATAGCTGATCGCCTGGAAGCGTGTGCAAAAGCAGGTGGTAGATCTATGGCAGTGTTCAACGAGGCGGCGGCAAAAGCGATTGATGATTTGACTGCAACGAGAAGACACCCGGGTCCGGGTATCTGGCAGCGATTGGCACGCTGGAGGCTTTCCAGCCGCTGAAAGCCTTTCATTGCGTCGGCCTTGGCTATTTTCTCGCCACGCGGGTTCACGCAGGCGGTATCTTGTGTGTCGTTGATTTTTCGGATTTGCTCTCGAAGCTTTACCAAATGGAGATTTTCAAACGTGGCTACGGGCATTGTTAAGTGGTTCAACGGCGCTAAGGGATACGGCTTTATTCAGCCAGACGACGGCAGCAAGGATGTGTTCGTACACATCTCGGCGGTCGAGAGGGCAGGACTTTCCAACCTCAGCGAGGGTGCAAAGGTCAGCTACGACGTCGTTCCAAACCGCGGCAAAGAGTCCGCAGAGAATTTGCGCATCGGATAATCACGGCGAGACTCACAGCCGCCTAAGGACGCGTTCAAAACCGTCCACGGCCTTGTCATCGATATAGCGGGATTTGGTCCGGCGGAAGAACGACAGGATACTCATGCCGCGCATTCAAGCGCAGGCGAGGACGCGGGTAAATAGTTCTAGATGTGGTTACCGATCGTCGGGGGGAGCTACCGCCTAGGCCCGGAACGCGATTAGCGATCAGGAAACAGCTTGTCTGTCGCACTATCGAGGCGCGTGTTAGTGCCGCTTGTACTCGCCAAATGTCCAACCAACTCGCCCGAGAGTCTATAGATATTTGTGCCTCTCAGATTGTAAAGTTTATTTCCCCTCAGATCGTAAACTGAAGAGCCCTTTACCGTCGCGACGGGCTTTCCGCTGCTATTGAAAATGTTTCCGTCCATTGATCTCTCCGCGCGGCGGCTGACAGCCTCGTTGTCTGAGCTTATCGCAGCATGCCGCGATCTGCTAGGTCAGCTAACTTTACCTACCGGACTCTCCCTCGCCACGAATCGGAATGACGTTCCCCGGCGCATCACGCTCGTCTGAAGAACGGAGTGAACGCATGGTTGGAAAAGCAGAGACGAAGAGTGCATCGGAACCACGTCATCAGTTGCAAAATGCATGGACGCAAAACGCAACCGCTCAGTGTGCGGGCGAGGGCACCCTATTCCAGCTTACGGAGGGCCAGGTACGGTTAGACGGCTAAGCGTTTCGACGTGAGCTTCTTCTTCTCTCAGCCGTGATTCAATTAACTTTCTTTCTGACGGGGCTAGATTGGGCGATTTGAGCAAAAGCTGATAATGGCCAATGATCTTTTGATGGCCCGGAATAAGGAAATCGTCCGCGCTACTAGCCATGGCTCCCTTCCCTCAGATCGAGTTTTGCCCACCCATTGTGGGCTCTTGGTCCAACGTGGAAAGGAAAGGTCTCGTCAGATAGTTCCGCCAAGGCCGCCTCCTCTTCGGACAGCCGCTTCAAGATGAAGTTGCGTTCCAAATCGGTGAGCTCCGTCTTCAGCAAACGCCGATATCGCCTAATATTGCTGGTACGCGCGCGGATTCGGGCGAGCTTTTCGTCAATAGCCATCGTCGACACGATATCCTCCATTCGTCCTTTCTCGTTGCAGTAAACGGAGCTTCGCGAACGCGAGGCTCCGCTTCCACTTAAAAGCCAACAGCCGCCGCTGGCTCCTCGAGCATCGGCATACGGAGCGCGGCGCCTCCATGCAGGGGTGGAGGCCCGTTGTCGTCCTCGTCGTCAAGCTGCCGCAAGGCGGCAAGGATGTCCTTCACAGGCACCGGATTGGCAGAACCTGGAAGTTCGCGAAGCCAAGGATTGTCCCTGACTGCGAACGCATCTGACGCCCATGCAGCAAGGACGCATCGTTTTTCCATAGGCGAGAGGATCCTGTTCACCAACACCTCGGAGGGGTGGCTAAACATTGCGGCCAAAAGCGAGTTAACATGAATATCCATGTTCAAGTTGCGCTCAACTGAACTCATGGTCGTTTCTCCTATTTACTCCTTCCTGTTGTTGAATGATGCACGCTTCCGCCGACATCCGTGTCGACGGAAGCTATGCGGACCGCGAATGGCGGTTTTAGGCAGCCTTATGATCGATACGCTGGACGTTGCTTTGTCCATCAATCGCGATTCGACGAGGCTTCATCGCTTCCGGGATTTCCCTAACCAGTTCGATACGCAGCAGGCCATTATCAAAGGACGCGTTCCGTACCTGTACGTAATCGGCGAGGTTGAACTGCCGGCGGAAGTGGCGCTCGGAAATCCCCTGATAGAGATACTCGCGCTTCTCGTCCGTCTTGCACCCTTCAACCGTCAGCACATTTTGCTCGGCCGTGACGTTGATCTCATCCGGCCGGAATCCCGCCAGCGCGACCGATATTTGGTATCGATCCTCGCCCAGCTTTTCGATGTTGTAGTGTGGATAATGAGCCTCCGTCTGCTGCTGTGCAGCATCCAAGAGGTCGAAGAGACGGTCGAATCCGACCGAAGACCGCCATAGCGGGGTAACATCAAATGCAGTTCTCATAGCCAAATCCTCCACTGAGCAAGATGGTTACAAGCGGGCCGCCGAACACCGTCGGTGCCCGTCTCCACCGGACCCCCAAGGGGCGTCCGGACCGTTGTCGGCAGGATAAAAATTAGAAAAACGGCTGCGGGTTTCAAGCCTCGCTCAAAAAAATTTGGAGAGAATGGGATTGGTTAAAGGGGAGGAAGGCCGCTCGACGAAAATCCCCGCGGTCTGCGATCTGCCTAAACTGCGCGGCTGGCATTCATAATCTGAAGAAGAAATCGGTCCTCGGGCCGGCCTGAACCTCAGCATACCACTGCGGTGCCCTTCGTGGGCGCTCCTCTCTAAACTCAGGCCACTATTTCGATCGGAGACGCAGCCCGGGAGACGAAAACCCAAGGCCGCCGGGGTCCCATGCCTCATGTTGTTCGGTTTTGCGGCGGCGACGGGTGAGAGCGGTCAAGGCTTCAGACCCGCTCCCAGCTTCGCCCACGCCTCGGCGTCGAACTTCCGAGCTTCTTCCAAAGCAACATCGAAGGCGGACGGTTCGGTCTGCTTAAGGGGACCTCGAAATCATCCCTGATCTTGTCATCGGCGTAGAGGGAAGTTGTGTGCCGCTCCTTCCACCGCTGCTCAATTCTGGCGAAGAAATTTCGAGATTTACTCGTACCTGAGCGGGCTTGCAGCTTTTTCCAAAGCAAGGGCCTTGCTCGCCAAGTGAGTTTGCCAAGCGACGGCACCGCGCAGCCTGGAACCTCAAGATCTGTGATCTGACGGGATTCCGTTACATCGATTAGGATGTTGACCGCTCCGACGAGCAAGCGGGTCGGCCCGAACAACGGTGTGGGGAACGGCAAGAAATTTACGCGTGTGCCATCGGGACGTTCGGCTATCGCAGTCATTCCCCGAATTCGTTGCTTCGTCCGAAGAGTCGCCGCCATGGGGCATTCCGAATGCGGTCGAAAGCTGCCGTCGTCTGCGTATAGCTTCCACGTTACGCACCATTGATCTTTACCGATCGTCGGAGTGCGCTCGGCAAAGCCACACAAGCCGTATTGTAATAGGTGATTGTTCCGCTGACCTCAGTGATAGAGAGGAGCGCTAATGGACTCCAAAGCCGCGAACAAGGCATCGTCGCCGCTTCCCACGGCATTAACGACGTCGCGCAATACGCAAATTGTTCCAATCGTTTCGCGCAGGATTTGCTTTGGTGCCGTGCGTGCCATGCCAGGGCTGCCCATATGCCAGCGAAGGCGAATAGTGGGCGCTCGTGGCTTTTGATTGAGGCGGACCAAGTAAGTGCCGGGCGCCGGAGTTCAAGCGGGCGACGAACGGGCCGTCTCGCGGTCCGATCTTCGTCCCGCCCTTTTTCCTGCGCGGCACCTCTGAATCAGACACGGCGGCATGACTTCATCAGCGAGCAAATCGATCGCGCTCCGCGGCAATCCGGCCGCAATCATCGACGGTCGTTCCGCACTGGCGGCAGACAAACTCGGAATTGGTTCTGAGCCACTCGATGGACCTCGCGGTTTTTGTGCCGCAGTTCGGGCAGGGGACTTCGAGTTCAAGGTATTTCGGGGCTGTAATGAGCATTTGGGAAATCCAGATCTATCATCCAGCAGAAAATTTGCTGGATCAGCCAAGTACTTTGATGGCAGTGGCGACCAAAATGGTCGCAGCCGCCACGTATCCGTAAACGATAAGACGTCGGTTGAATTCCATCGTTCGTCAACGCAATGCGATGAACAGGAACGTCCCAGCGAGCAGCGCGATCCCGAAATAGGAGGCGCTAATGAAGCCGTTGCAAACGCCCCTGAGCTGGGTCGTGGACATAACGCACCCGGTGTTCTGACTGGATGCGATGATGCTCCGCAATTTATTAAAGATTTAAGAATCGTCCGAGTTCCAATCGCGACCGTTGAGACCGGCGCTTGTCCCCTCAGGTCACAGGGGGATTTGACGCGTGAAGCATCATCCGAGCCCAACAAGATGTGCCGAAGATACTGAAAACGTGGATTGTTGTTTCTGGTTGGAGCGCATCGAAACTGTGCTGAAGGATGGCGCGAAAGAGCAGCGCGTTCAGACGCAATTGCTCGAGCAGATCGCCAACGAGAACATCATCAATCCGCGCCGCCTGCGGGGAATAAATCAGCCCGGCCGGTCAGGGGCAGATGGGGGCTTCATGACCGGCCGGGCCTAGCCGCCGATATGCAACATGACGGCCTGACCAGCCTACCACCCTTCCGCGTCTGCAGATAATCAGCCCGGCTGGCGGGACAGTGCGGATGAAAACCAGCCGGCTTAGCCGTCACGAATCGGAAGACGGCGAACCCCAAGTCCCGCGCCGCGAAAGAGGTCGCGGTTCTCTCCGCTAGCTGTGATTGATGATGAAATTACAGTCAGTCAATCAACTGCTAAGGAAACTACAGAAATGGAGTCAGTTGGCTAACTGATAAGGAAAGGTCACAAAGCTTATCAATTGTCGATTTGACAGCGAAAAGTGTCTCCCGAATAGGCCGCTGACCTTAAGGGCGTGCAGTAACCATGGCCTTCGCGTAAAAGCACGCGAGCATCTTAACCGCAGGCGAACGAGACTAGTGTGGTCGATCAAAATAGATGACGGGTCATAAGCTCGGCGGCGCTTGACCTGCTATCGGGCTGTCTCCCACAATGCCAAAAATTTGAATAGTCAAAGGGACAGTTTCATCCCCTCCTAGAATAGCATTTTAGAGCTGAAAAAGCGTTTATTTATACGGACTTACTTGGAGGCTTTTATGAAGCGGTCGGTGGTTCTGTACACTGCTATGTGCGGCGCAGCGATAACGTTCGCGGGTATGAATGCAGCTTTCGCACTCTCTCTGGAGCAGGCGAGGGAAAGCTGTCGTAACACGGTTGGGCGTCCCATTGTTCAAGCGTGTATGGCTGGCCAGGGAAAAGCTGCGGACGCGGAGCAACGTCGCGAAGCGTGTCGAGCGCAAGCTAGCCCTAAGGTGAAGGCTTGCGTGCTCGCCGCGCTAAATACTGCAAATGGCCGTGCGAATGTGCCAATCGCGCTCCACAAAGACGGAAAGCCTCCTAGCGATAATGTTGCCCCCGGCAATGCGCTCCCCGCCGGCTTCGTAGCGCCGCCTCGGACAATCGCGGATATCACAGCGATCCTTGAAAGTGAAAAGCCAGATCCCGCGACCTTAGCGAAGCTTCGAGAGGACGCTGACGACGAACCGGAAAAGAATGCGTCGCAATCGGATCTCGCAGATTTCTATCTTGACCGTGGGACCGCTCGGGCCCTGCTGGGTCGAAATTATGAGGCTCTGGGCGATGGAGAGAAGGCGCTGGCTGCTGCTCGGAGTTCAGGCGACGCCTATTTTAGCCAGCGCATTCGAATTTTCATCGGGCAGCAAAAGATGGCACTCGGTGATATTAAAGGAGCGCTGCAGATTAGCCAATTTATGGTCAAGGATGCCGATCGACCGGGACAGAAAGGTTATCGATTCCTAGCGCTGCGTTCTTCCGGGCAAATTCTGGTTCAGCTCGGAGATATTTTGCAGGCTGAGGGATACTTGAGGAGCAGCCTCGCCTTGATCCAGGAGGCGCGGACCAGCGGCCACCCGGGTTGGCGCACAAGCTATTCTCAGAAAGGCCGAAACTGGGAAGGAGAGGTTGAATCTCTCCGCGCCACAATCTTCGAAACTCGCGGTCAGTTTCGTGAAGCCGAAGCAGCTTACGCAAAAGCGAGAGAGTGGAAGCTTGCATCGATTCCTGATTTCAAAAATCAGCAGCACGTGCCTCCAGAGAGTCAATTCAGGTTGGCCGCAGATACCGATCTGCTGAATGTTGCCCGGATGAAGGCGAAGCAGGGCCGCTTAGCTGAAGCGGAAGTAGATGCACGTAAAGCGTTGCTGGGTCGCCTCAGAGATCAGGGAAAGTTCAATCCGCTGACCACGCGATTTGTATTAGGTCTCGCTAGCATTCTCGTCGATGAAGGCAGGTATTCCGAAGCTGAGAAACTTACGGTAACGGCACTTGATATTCAGCGGACTTTAAAGATTGGCGACGACACCCAGTTCAGTGGACAGATACTGTCACAGCTCGGCGCTGTCCTCACCCTGCAGCGGAAGCTGCCGGAAGCGGCCGCGGTTTACGCGCAGCTCGATAAAGCCATTGAAAAATGGGAGCCCCGCCGCCGCGAAGTCCTGGAGTTAAACGGCTCGCGCATCGATGCGCTGTTCGCTTCTGGGCAAATCGAGGTTGGTCTTGCTGCTGCGCAAGCATTGTTAAAGCGTGAAATTGCCCGGATAGGCGAAAAGCATTTTGACACAGCATCGGCACGCGGTGTGCTCGCGGTCGGCTATATGAAGGCAGGCCGGGCTGCGGATGCGGTCCGAGAATTCAAAGTGGCTATTCCGGTGCTGCTTGCCGCCTCTCGGGAGAACTCCGACGATGACGATTCAACGGTTGTGGTCGGCCGCAGCGAGCGGCTGAGAGGCATCGTCGAAGCTTACATTCAGCTACTTGCGAGTGCATCTGCTGCGAGCTCCGATGTCGCGGTAGAAACCTTTAATTTGGCAGATTCTATCCGGAGCCAGTCTGTTCAAAAGGCTCTTTCTGCATCGAGTGCCCGCGCTTCGATCAAGGATCCGGCTCTTGCTGGACTCGTGCGCAAGGAGCAGGACCTTAGTAAGCAGGTCAACGCACAGCTTGGTCTGCTTACCAATATTCTCTCTTTGCCGTCCGGAGATCGTGACGAGAAAAGTGTGAAGGGTGTCAATGCATCGATCGCAAAGTTACGGACAGACCGCGATAACGCATTGCTCGACATCAATAAGCGGTTTCCGTCGTATGCCGATCTTGTAGACCCCAAGCCGCCAAGCGTCGATCAGATCAAAGCTACGCTCGCTTCTGGCGAGGCGATGCTATCTTTTTACTTTGGGCGTGACGCGGGTTTTGTGTGGGCCGTTCCAAAGAATGGTCCTGTAGCTTTTGCCGTCATCCCAATGACTTCCGGCGAGTTGGAATCAAAAGTCCGAAAGCTTCGGGAAGCGCTCGAACCGCAAGCGGCTATGATTTCGGATATTCCAGCATTCGATCTCAAGTTAGGATACGAGTTATACGCGTCGCTTTTGAAGCCGGTCGAATCCGGATGGAAACAGTCCAAAAGCTTGATTGTCGTGACAAACGGCGCGCTCGGATTACTACCCTTGTCACTGCTTCCAGTCGCATCTGCCGAAATCAAAGCCGACGACGACCCGCTATTCGCGAGCTATCGCAACGTGCCATGGCTTGCGCGAACCCATGCCGTGACGATGGTGCCATCGGCCGCAGCTTTACGCACGCTGCGTCAGTTGCCGCCTGGCAAACCAAGCCGGAGCGAACTGATTGCCTTTGGCGATCCTTATTTCAGCAAGCTGCAGGAAGTTGAGGCGGCGCAGGCGGATCGCAAAGTCCAACTGGCCGACGTAGGTGCTGGCGCGGTTACGACCCGAGGATTACCTTTGAAACGGCGCAATAGCCCGAAGCTCGAAGGTGTCGATAGTGCGGAATTGGCCATGTTGCCGCGGCTGCCGGACACAGCGGAAGAATTGAGGTCAATTGCGTTGGCGTTGCAGGCTGACCCCGCGAAGGTTCTCAATCTCGGAAAGGACGCAAACGAGAAGACAGTGAAGACTATGGATCTGTCCGGTTTCAAGATACTGGCCTTCGCCACGCATGGGTTGGTGCCCGGTGAGTTGAACGGCTTGACGCAGCCCGCTCTCGCACTTTCCGCGCCTGACGTTTCCGGTGCGGAGGGAGATGGCTTGCTCTCAATGGAAGAAATCCTCACTTTGAAGCTGGATGCAGATTGGGTTGTGTTGTCGGCTTGCAATACCGGTGCGGGAGCAGGTGCGGGGGCGGAGGCTGCATCGGGTCTCGGACGCGCATTCTTTTATGCAGGAACGCGCGCGTTGCTCGTGACAAATTGGTCGGTGCATTCGCAATCGGCGCGTGAACTCGTGACTGATTTGTTCAAACGGCAGGCGGATGACGTTAAGCTGACACGCGGCGAGGCATTACAGCAGGCGATGATGGCACTGGCGGACGGTCCTGGATACCTGGGATCCGACGGCAAAACTGAGTTTACTTATGCGCACCCATTATTCTGGGCGCCCTACAGCATTGTCGGGGATGGCGGGACGAGGTAATTCTGATGTTTATGCCGTCACTCATCGCACGTTTAGCAATCCGTCAGCTGGCTCATAGTGAAACTACAAAATGAAGTCAGTCGCTAATTGATAAGCAAAGAGACAAAATGGAGTCAGTTCGCTCACTGATGGAAATATGAGAAAGCTTATCAGTCGCGGTGGTTTTTTTCGTCTTCATTGGAGAATATTTTTTGGTTTACAGGCGATGTTGCATGTTTGAAGGACAGTTTTGGATTGAGCCGATACATACGCTGGGGCCGGGACGCCCTTTATGCATCATGAGAAAATGACGCTGCCAGTGGTACCTCCGCCTTGCAATCAGCGCTGGGGTGCGAGCCCGAGGGGGCGATTTCTCATTCTCTTGGTGGCGCGGAGATGACCCTTGAAGTAAAGTGACGCCGGAAAACGCGAGCCGGAAGGCGCGAGAGCGCTAGACATTTTGATCGTGCTAAGCATGACGAGCCTCCGCAAGGCGCTCGGCGATGGAAAGGACGGCGCGCGATGCATTACGACCCTCGTAGGACGGGGCTATTGCTTTGTCGCGCGTGGAAGCACCGCACCCGAGGTAGCGCCTGCCGCCGCAGATTGGACTCGATTCTCATTCAGCGCTGGAACTAACGTAGGCCCGTCCGTGGCAGGGTGACCGCGATGCCTATGAACGAGCGCGTTTGTCCGAAGTGCGGGCGGGCAGTGAAGTTGATGCTGCCTCCAGGCGGCAAGGGCCCGCGTACTACCAGTGCATCGACTGAGACCGGCCTGACCCGCTCAAATTATCTGAGGTTGCGATCCTGCTGAATGCGGTGCGGCCCACTGAGGGGAAGTAAAGTTGCTGACCTAATTCCGAATCTGGCCCCATATTCGGCCTATGCCTCATCTGGAATAACGGCATTCCCTTGGCAGAACGAGCCATCGGCGAATCTCTGAAGCAACCCGGCCAAGGCCGGAAAGCGGCCTCGGGCTCATCCAGCAAGACGTTCTCAACCAGCGCAACGCCGTAGTGGGACTCAGCATTACTTTGCAGAGACCGTGAATGCCTACATCGAAAAGAGGAAGCCGAAGGATAAGCCCGCCTCAGTTGGCGACATCTTTCGTTCAAAGCCCGGTATCGTCGTCTTAATGCGCCCCGGTTAGCTGCAATCTGTGGAAATAAACCGAGCGGAACGGAGAATCTGTTTACGTTCCGCTCGAATGGGATAGTTCGACCTCAGATCAGAATCCAACGGCTTCAGCCATCGGTTCGACCCGCGGTGGCCGCAAAGCCGCCCCACCAGGGATCGGAGGCGGCGGTACGTCTTCTTCGTCATCAAGTCGGCGCAGGGCACCAAGGATGTCTTTCAACGGGATCGTGTCGGGCGAGCCGGGTAATTGGCGGAGCCAAGGGTTATTCCTGACGGCGAATGCATCCGATGCCCATTCCGCGAGAACGCAGCGCTTCTCTGCCGGGGAGAGGACGGGGTTCTGGAGGACTTCCGACGGATGACTGAAAGTCGCGGCGAATAGTAAATTTGCATGAATATCGATTTCACGCGTGGTCATGGTCGCCTCCTTTTGCTCCTTTCTGTGATGGCGCGGGAAAATTTAGAGCGACTGACTGGCCTTTCAAGGCGATCAGATTGATTTTTGTCCACGCGGCGGGACGGTTTTGCAGCGCATAAGTTTTAAAAAATATTTCCAGAGGGTCTTGAAACCTATCGAACATTTTCTAGTTTTTTCTTCGCCGTTTATCGGCCCGGGTGCCCTTCGGGGGTCCGGAGGAGACGGGCACCGGAGCTGTTCGGTGCTCGCTTGTATCCAACTTGCTCAGTGGAGGATTTGGCTATGAGAACTTCTTACGACTTCACCCCGTTCTGGCGGTCATCTATCGGCTTCGACCGTCTGTTTGACCTCGTTGATGCTGCGCAGCAGCAGGCTGAGGCTCACTATCCGCCGTATAACATTGAGAGACTGGGCGATGATCAATACCAGATCTCCCTGGCGTTGGCGGGATTCCGCCCCGACGAGATCAATGTTACGGCCGAGCAGAATGTGCTTACAATTGAAGGGCGCAAGACGGACGAAAAGCGCGAGTATCTCTACCAAGGTATTTCTGAGCGTCATTTCCGTCGACAATTCAACCTCGCGGACTATGTGCAGGTAAGGAATGCGTCCTTTGACAATGGGCTTTTGCGCGTCGAATTGGTCCGGGAGATCCCGGAAGCGATGAAGCCTCGGCAGATCGCCGTCAACGGCGTTTCAAACGCCCAGCAACTCGACTCGAAGGCCGCCGCATAATTCCGGCGCCTTTAGTCCAAACGCGCTCCCCGCTAGCTTTAGCCGGCGGGGTGCGGCTTCGCACAAATGAATGGAGACTAAAGCAATGGCCGCCAGCTCTGACGGTCGCTTCCTATATGTCGGCATTGGATCGAATAGCAACATCACCGAACGCGGGATGGACGCCGAAGTTGACCGGGCAATGGTGTGGCGGATCGACCCAAAAACCGGAGCACATAGGCGGTACGCTACTGGCCTTCGTAACCCCAGTGCTCTTGCCATCCAACCCGGGACAGGCCTGCTTTGGGCAGCCGTGAATGAGCGGGACGAAATTGGCCCTAATCTTGTCCCAGATTACCTGACGTCAGTGCGCGAGGGCGGCTTTTACGGCTGGCCCTACAGCTATTGGGGGCAAACCGTCGATCCGCGAGCGCAGCCGCAGGATATGCAAAAGGTCGCTACAGCCATTCGCCCCGACTACAGCTTGGGATCCCATGTAGCGGCACTTGGCTTGGCATTTTCCACCATCGACGATGGGAGGTCGCTTCGCAGAGGGCGCGTTTGTCGGCGAGCACGGCAGCTGGAACCGCAGCGTGCCGGTCGGTTACAAAGTAGTGTTCGTGCCGTTCCGCGACGGACGGCCTGCCGGCGACCCGATCGACTTCGTATCCGACTTCCTGAACAAGGACGGCAAGACGCGTGGCCGCCCCGTTGGAGTGACGGTCGATCCGCGCGGCGCTTTGATCGTCGCCGACGATTTGTCGAACACGGTCTGGAGAGTTACGCCAAATTCACCCCGCGCGGGGGCAGCATCACCACCGGCGAAGGCCAACCCTTTCTAACTCGCTGATGCTGCGAGGCAAGCGCTTGGCCCTGCGCGGCCCTCGGGTTGCCGACAGCGAGACACGCGCGGCTGCATTGGCAGACCGCACTGCAGCGCAAAACGTCGATGACAGACCGACTGTTGATCAATAATATATACTTACGCACGGCTTATGACGAAATTTTCGCAAGACGCCGACGCCATCATGCGTGCAATTTTGATGAGACACTGCTTAACTATCGAACGCGTGGTCCTGGGATCTATGCATGAGCACTAAAATTCGCATGAGTGGACGTTTGATCGCTGCGGCCCGTGCCTTAACCGGCATCAGTCAGGTAGATTTCGCTGAGGCCTCCGGACTTTCTGTTGATGCGTTGCTTCTGACGGAGGCAAGCGGCAGCGCATGGCTCCATTCTGAGCACGATATAGAGGCCGTGAGCCGTGGTCTGGACCATTTCGGGGTGATCGTTATCGAAGAAACAGACGGAATGGGAGCTGGCGTCAGGCTAAAATTCACTCGTCAGGATGTGAGGCAGATTGCTCGGTTGGAAGGCGAGGGCGGTATCGTCGGCTCGGATGATGCGCCATGACCTTACGGCCACATTGGTAGAATATTGTCGCTCGGCGCCGTGTTCGCGATCTTCGCGGGCTGGTACTACTGGTTCCCGAAGATGTTCGGCTAAATGTACAGCGAAGGCATCGCCCAGCTGCACTTCGGGGTCACCTTCATCGGCGTGAACCTGGTCTTCTTCCCGCAGCACTTCCTCGGTCTGTCGGGGACGCCGCGCCGCTACATCGATTATCCGGATGCGTTCGCCGGATGAAATCTGGTGTCGTCGATTGGCTTCTACATCTCCGCGTTCGGCGTGCTGATCTTCATCTACGGCGTGATCCAGTCTTTCGTCAGCAAGGACAATCCGTGGAGCGCCGGTGCAACTACGTTGGAATGGACGCTGTCACCGCCGCCGCCGTTCCATCAGTTCGAAGTTCTGCCCCACGTCCAGTGACCGCACCGGTGCATTATGGTTCTGAATCGCATCGACGTGAAATCGACCGTATCGACGAATGACTTACGGCGCATGAAATATGCGCGACAGCCGAATCCGTAAATTGCATAGGCTCGAAACACATGATTGCAAATGCCTCCGCAGGTGAACGCGCCTCGCGCAATGCCTCGCGCAGGAACTTGTTGCGAAACATTCTGGAGACGCTTGCCAGAGTTGGCAGGAATTGCTGGATGTCGCGCCGAGGCCAGAGCAGCGCGAAAAGCAGGTCGACCTGACTGTCGTCCGGCGCGTCAAAGTCGATCGGCGCAGACAACCGCGTCAATGAAGCGACCGGATGTGAGAGGTCAAGCAGGGCATGGGGAACGGCGATACCGTTGCCAAAGGCGGTTGATCCCACCTTTTCGCGAGCGAGAAGGCCGGCAAGAATTGTCTTTTCCGTGATGCCGGCACGTTGCGCCAAGCCAGTAGAAATTTTCGTTAGGGCCGGTCGCTTGCCTTTGGCAATGACGTGCAGCGCGATGTCATGTTCTGACAGCAGATTTTCAATCATAGCGATCTCCCTACGGACGTCCCCAGCGCTCGTCAGAGGCTGTGATGACATGATTATCTCCCATCCTTGGACGGCGCGCGCGCTTTGCCAGATGCAATCTTCCGATCTGGATGCATTTGCGAAACACAAATGCCACCCACACGAGAATCTAACTCGCAGGTTATTTGTAAATTCTCACCAGCGCGATCCAAATGATCAAGAGAAGCGCGGTGCACACTGCGGCCGCGATTTCTCGTTGTCTTGAATTTCTATTGGCGCGAACAGCTTTGACGGTCACGACTTTTATTTCACCGTCAAAATCGACATACGGCATGCGCGACCCCTGAGGCAGTCCGACGAGGGCCGCGCCGATTGGCGACAATACCGACAAATGGTTATCGGCATCGACGCAATCTTCTGGCAGAACCAGAAGCCGCCGCAGAACGGTGCTCGAATCGTCGATGGAGAATGTCACCCAGCTATTGACGGAGACGGCGAACGCAGGTGGCTCTTCGCCATCGTAGGGATTGGCGCGGTTCAGTTCAGAAAGCAGGAAATACGCGGCGGGATGACCGGCGTTTTCCGCTGAATCGGCAAGCCGCTGAAGACGCTGCAAGTCGGGTGCCCAGATCTGCAGGGGAGGTGGGGCCCAGTGGACGATGTTCATCTAACTCTCCTGGCGTTGGACCGAGCTGTGAAGCTTGCGACGATGGTTATCGGTACCAGCGATGCGGCGCTCGCCTCGTGCGGGGTGGACGTGCGCTGCCTGACGAGATTCTTCGGTCCGGGTTGTACCTGCTGAAAACAAATGCAACCCAGGCTGTGAGCAGAAGTGCTGCGCAGATCATGACGCCCATGGTGTTTTCCTCCCTTCGCCGCTTGCCGGCTCCAGCAGGCGAGAATGCCTGAGGCGTCAACATCGATTGAATGATGATGCCGCCTGATTCTCGCACGCCAATGCGCTTGTGGCTGACGCCACACGCGTGATTGGTTCAAGAGTTTGGAGTTGGATTCTTAGTCTATCCCGGACAGCGCGACCGCGCGCTGCCGGGTCAGCGTCCTGACAGGATCTGACCAGCGCGCAAATGTGATTGCCAACAATTTAAATCGCGGACCATTCTCAAAATCTATGGTCTCATGAATAAAAGTCAATCTCGATCGCCGATGATGCCACCTAGATACCTACCACGAACGGTAAATCTCGGTGCTGCGTGTTATGGCACAGATGAATTTGCGAATGGGGCCGTCGGGATCAGTCCTGAAAGCAATGTGCAGCGGCAAAACGGCGCGGTGTTAACGGGCTGGCTTGATTTAATTCTGAATCCCACCAACTTAACGCTATGAGCATTCTGGCCCATCATCAAAAGCGTATTTATCGCGCGGGCTGCCTGCAAATTGGCAGGTAACCCGGGCAGGCTTTAAGCCGCCCGGGGTCGAGAGTTCCATTCCCAATACAGCGTTCGTTGAGCGGATCGGCACGTCAGTGCTTCTGCATCCGCGTCCATGACAACCCAGCCTCTGGGATTCCGGAGCGTTTGGCATGGCTATTTCATGCAAAGGACCACCACTATGCGTAGCATTCACACGTCGGCGCATGCAGCGACCCTGCGTCGGAAGAACTTCGACACGATGCTTATGGTTCTGTCGGCGCTCGGTACCTGTGGCGTCATGCTGTTGTATCTGGCGGCGTCGGGAGCCTTCAACTGATCGCGATCCGCTTTCGGATCAGAAGCAGGGTTGCCGATCCGGCGACCCGCGACGTCTAGACTGACAGCTGTCGCTGTCTGCAATTTTGATGACAACGAAGACGCCGTCAACTGGCATCGCATCTGGCGATCCAGTTGACGGCGCTTGTGCCGTTGAACGGCGCTGTTGCGATAAGACAAGAGGCATGATGTTCGACGAAACGGTGATCATTTTGACGAGAATTCTGGTCGCGTCCGCAATCGGCGCAGCCATTGGGTTCGAGCGAAGCTTTCATGGGCGACCTGCCGGCTTCCGGACCCACACGCTCGTCTGCGTCGCGTCCGCGCTTCTGATGCTTGTTACCGTGTTCCAGACCGGATGGGTCACGAAAGTTCCTGCCAATGCAATTAGCACCGACCCGACACGCATGGCGCAGGGCATCATGACGGGGATCGGATTTCTCGGAGCAGGCGTCATTTTCAAGGAAAGCCCCACGGTGCGCGGCCTGACGACGGCGGCGTCGATCTGGGTCATCGCAGCAATAGGCATCCTTGTCGGCATTGGATTCTACGTTCCCGCGATTGCCGGAGCCACTGTCACGCTGATCGTGCTGTCTGGATTTCGCGCGCTCGAAAAGTACCTGCCGCGCGAGTTCTATGTGGACCACAAGATTAAGTTCAAACGTGAAAACGTGATTACGGAGACATCAGTGCGTGAATTGATTGGAGCCCACGGCTTCAAGATCGCGAATCTTTCGCAGCATCTCATGAACGATGGTCAGACGTTCGAGTACCGCATGATCATCAAGGGCAAGAATCTTCGCAATACCGAGAAGCTGTCGCGGCATTTGAGAGGAGTGAAGGAGATCCTGGAGTTCCGGATTGTGCCCGTCAACGAGTAAAGGCGCGCTTATGTTCCAACGTCATCAACTGTGGAGGTTCGTCTATGAAGAATGATCTGATTGTCACCACCGAGGATTCATTCATGGAGGGCGCGATGTCGTCGTTCCCCGCCAGCGATCCTCCGTCCTATATGGCAGGGACTGCGATTTCGGGAGCACCGCCCACGAAGCTGCAAATGCGGAAGCCTCGTCGCGCTTCGATTCGCCGTTCACTTGCCATGCGGCGCAAATCACCGAAATCAAAGGCGTGAGCATGCAGCTTGCGCGAGGGCTGGATGAAGCGCGCGCATTCGGTTGCGGGTTTCACGAACCCGCTTGCAGCGCACGGAGCGAAAAATCCGGGATTGTTACAGGAGAGAGATGTGCAGGATACGTTGAACTTTACCGAACGCATTGGGCTGGATGACCGGGAGACCATTCGGGCGAAGAGTGTGGTGCCTGCGTTCGATGCGGGCGCGCCGGTTGTGCGCGACGGATTTCGCTTCGCCGGCACGCATCTTTTGCTCGATCTATGGAACGCCCGGTCGCTGGACGATGTGGAAGCCATGGAGCAGGCATTTCGTTCGGCGGTGGATGCCGCCGGCGCCACCCTTCTCAATCTTCATTTCCATCGTTTCACGTGTGGCGGAGGGTTATCCGGTCTGGCCTTGCTGGCGGAGAGCCATATTTCGATTCATACCTGGCCCGAGCATTCATTCGCCGCCGCCGACATATTCATGTGTGGCGGTGCCCATCCATATCAGGCGGCTCAAGTGTTGAGGGACGCGCTGCGGCCCGAGTTCATTTCGATCAGTGAGCACCGGCGGGGGATTCAGCAATGAAGTGGTTTCAGGAACAGCTTTATCCGGGATTCTCCCAGCGCATCGCCGTTACAGATTTTCTGCTTGAAAGGCAGACACAATTTCAGAAAATCCAGATTTTCGAAACGCCGGTGTTTGGAAGGGTGCTGGCGCTCGA
The DNA here is from genome assembly GCF_014203115.1 of Afipia massiliensis. Classification (GTDB taxonomy): domain Bacteria; phylum Pseudomonadota; class Alphaproteobacteria; order Rhizobiales; family Xanthobacteraceae; genus Afipia; species Afipia massiliensis. The sequence continues at coordinate 25,288 of NZ_JACHIJ010000011.1, forward strand.
CAACGCAATCCAGATCACCGAGCGGGACAATCACATATATCATGAGATGCTTGTGCATGTTCCGATGTTCGCTCACGGCGACGTCAAAGACGTTCTCATCGTGGGAGGCGGGGATGGCGGCTGCCTGCGTGAAACGCTCAAGCATCCGGTTGATTCAGTCACAATGGTTGAGATCGATAGCGAGGTCGTTGAACTGTCGCGGCGTTTCTTCCCCGAGGTATCCGGCGGTGCATTCCTGGACGATCGCGCGGATATCCTGATTGACGATGCCTACAGATATCTGGCCGAGGACAAGCGGCGCTTCGATCTCATCTTGATTGACTCGACTGATCCTGTTGGGGCTGCGGCGAAATTGTTCACCCAGGAATTCTATCAGAGATGTTTTCTGCGGCTTCGTAGCTCTGGAATGATCGTGATCCAGAGCGGTTCACCTCCGTTTTGGACTGAATCGAAGGATGCTGACACGCGGCCGTTCATGTCGGTGTTCGGACAGCTGCAGGATTACATTGCTCCAGTACCCAGCTATCCAATGGGGATGATTGCGCTGAGGGGGGCATCGATGGCGGGATACTCGCTATCGCCATGCATCGAGACGATTCGTGCGCGGTTCGAAAATGTGGCAATTACGACGAAGTATTATGAGCCGGGAACGCACCGGGCGGCGTTCGAATTGTTGCGGGGAGGTAGGGCCATGGTCACTCCCGGGCAGTAAGCCTTATCTTTCTGATGCTCAGGGTGTCTCTCGGGGAGTGATAGCAACGACGGTAAGTTTGCAATCCCACCTCGGGGGTCTGGAGATCCCTTTCGGCTCCCCAACGAATCGGTGGATGTGGCGTCAGCATAACCTTTCCGGTGCTCGCAAATATAAGCCTGGATTACGTTTTAAAGCGGCTCTCGGTCGGCTAGATGCGCTTCTTGATTGATTTCCGCGGAAACGGCTTCAAAAACGCATCCGGCGGTGCCAAGGCAGCTTCGCGATCGCCAGTCTAAGAAAAAAGCTACCCAGGCGATCGATTAGCCCGCAATGAGCTTGTCGTGATGAGCTGTGGCTCATCATTCGCGCTGGATGGCTGGATGACCCGCGCCGGATTAATGAGCCCTGCTCATTATGGCACAGTGACCCCGATTGGTTCGGACCTTCAGATAACGGAGGGCCAGGCCGGACAGTCATCTCGGTCTCGGGCGCGTTCAGCCCTGACGATAAGAGCGCTACGCGCGTACCGAAAAAAGCGATTGTTCGGTCTGCAACTATCCGCAGAAGCGGACGGTCCCTTGTGATCGTTACCCGCTCGAGCCGCGACGACGCACCGCTAATAGGTCGCGGTCGGAAGCATGTGCCGCACACCGCAGGTAGATAGGACCTCGCCGAAAGACTGACTGTTAAATCTCCTTGCGGGCACTCAATGCCGCAGCTAATCGCCGGTCAAAATCAGCCTTTCGCTCGTTCAGTGGACGATCGAAAAAATTATCTCTTGCGATCAAGCCGCGCACTTCATCCGCATCGATATGATCAATGCTGCAATCTTTTAACGTACACTCCGTGAATGCGAGCTGCTCGGTCGCATGGTCAATCATAAATGTGCAGTCAACGAAGACGCAGCCATCAAATCTCCAGAACAGAATTCTAGATCTAAAATCAAACGTTTCCCCAAAAAAGTGCTCGCGCCAAAACACACGCTCTTCGCGAAGATCATTCATGCGGCTTGAACCTTATCCGGCGCGTCATCATTCATCACCATCGAGCTCGATCAGGTACACAAAAAATAACTCGTCCACATCAGTCGGCCGCCCATTTTCAGAAGCTTCCGCGAACAACTGTTTCTCGCCTTCCTCAACTCGTCGGACCGTCAGTTTGGTTTCTCCATCCCAGATAGGCGAACCATTAGATCGTAGTCGAGCCAATTCTTCTCGGAGCCACTCCTCTTTGGTGAGTGATCTCGCCTCGTGATAAGAAGTCGCTTCAAAGGCTAGAGTTGGCTTTTCCAAAATCTCAAGGACATAAACTGCGCGAACAATACTCACTTGCTGCCTTTCTTGCAAAGCTGGTCATTCCATTGCTCGCCAGTTGATCGAGAGCTGATGTTTATTTTCGCTTCGTGCGATCTACTCGCGCTTCGCGAAACTCTTCTGGCCCTTTTATCAGCTGCCCCTTACGGGAAACCTTGTCATCCGGGCTCGCGGTCGTGTCGCTCATCTTGTCAATGGCGGTGCCAGCCAATTCCTTCGCTCTATTTTTTTTGCTTTCGTTATCACCCTTGGTGGGGGCCTTTACCCTAAGACCAATTTCAACAAGTCGGCGGATGGCTTCCGATAGTGTGGGCTTGTCCGGCTGAGTTTCAGCCCATCTAACGATGCGCGCCCGAATGACAGACGAAGCGCGGAATCCCATTAAAGGATCTTTGCCAGTCGCGGGTCGGCCGCGCTTACCAGGTTTCGCCGTTACTGATTTCGCCATAAATTAGGTTTTTACCTTAATAGCTTTCAAAAGGGAAGTTAAGCTTCCGGTTCTATCTCACCGCAATTGGATGCTCCTGCGACAGGCGCGCCGTTCATCCTTCGCAATGGGGAGGTGGCTACTCTTTGAACCTCGTCAGATCGACGGGAGGCCGTAGCCCAGGAGACGATATCCACCCATTCACGTGCATGGCGGTTTCGAGTTGGCGAGCCTTCTTGAGCAATGCATCTCGCTCGGGGCCATAAGGTAGTTTGGCCGCTTCCGCCTTAGCCTCTTCGGCAAGACGCTTCCATTTCAGTTCGAGAGAAAGTTTCTTGGGCATCACCCAGTACTCAACCCAAGCGCAGCTTAGTCCTCAAAAACTATCCGTCTGTACCATACCTGACAAATAAAAAAGCGCCGCTGGCTGAAGAAGATCGGTTGGAAATACTGCTTCGGATAATCAATGGGCATGGCATCCTCCAAGAATCTTACCCTTTCAATTGTGTGAGCCAGCCAATGTTCCCCCCTTTGCAAGGATATGCATGCTATCCGACGAAACCGCCCAGCCGATGTAAGGTGCTCTCACTGCCTCCATTCAGCGAAACCAGTCCCCAAAGAAGTATGACGGCTGCTCTGACAAAGAGGCTTCTCGCATTTTGCCAGTGACTGGGCGCCGGGTAACGGTTATGCGGCGGGTCTGGTTTTTATGAGGGATTGCCTTCATCACAGGTCTCGGTGATGGAATAATTTGTGCCAGAGCGTCTCTCGAGGACTTCGCAATGGGGGGTGGTGCCGCGGGCTTGACGTCTGTGGTTTCGCGAACCTGCGCAATAATGGTTGGAAGCGTGGTGTCGATAACGACCTTCTCCGGAGAGTTCGCCGTGGAGAAAATTCTGATGGTTGATTTGTCGATTTCCCTTCGGTTACGCATCGCTTCTGGCCCAGGCAGATAGCCATCAACGACAAACAATACGCCCAATAGTGCGGCGCCAACCAAGACAAAGTATCGGACGTAAAGCATCATTTTCCTCGAGAGAACGCGACCGAGTTTCGCGTGGAAAAGAGAAAGGGCGGCTTGTGCCGCAGATAAGGTGCGCTTTGCGATGGGCTATAGCCGCACCGCAAAGCGCACCGTAATGAATCTTCGAAACAAAATCACCCAACAGCACAGCGGCTCCGGGCGAGTTCTGAAGCTCTCGATTATATGTCGGCCTGTAGGTTCAGTTCTCGGTACACACTTTTATCGTCTTCATTCCAGCTTCAGCTTCGGTGCGGGTCTTGAAGATGCCATTGTCAACGATCGTTGTCGTTGTGGTGGTAGGTTTCTTATCGACAATCGTGCATTTTTTCGTCGCCGCATCTCGTACTACGTAGTACTCGCTCACTACCGCCGTCTGAGCAAATGCACTTGCAGAAAATCCGACAATCAACGTTGTAATGAGAAACTTCTTCATTGTTTCCTCCATCCGTAGTCACGAACTTGGAACGCCGTTCCTCAGTTTCTGTTCCACACAATATTCGGAGGTTAGCGACAATCGTCGGAACGCCAGCGCGAGTGAGCCGTTTCTGCACCGTGTCTGATTCGACCGAGTGCCTGAAGCCTCGCACCAGATTCGAGCCGCGCGTCCACCCACTGCCACAGGCCGGCGATGAGGATGGAGCCGGCAGACGCGAAGCAGCAGTTGGATCAGGAGTACGAAGCCGCCGGCAAGGTTGGCGCAGAAGTCTCCTTACCGGTCGCCACCTCCGCCGCCCGCGCCCCCTCCAGCACCGCCCGCACCTCCGCCAGCTCCAGCTCCAGCTCCAGCTCCAGCTCCAGCTCCAGCCGCCCCAGCATCGTGGCCCAATCGCGCCGGTCGCGAAGACGGGGAGAATGCTTGTTTTTTGCGGCCATCAGAATTTGGCTCTCTAGCAGTTTTGCAACCGGCGGCAGACGCACAGCAACGGATCTCGCTCCTTAACCTAACCAATCAGTCTTACTTCGCGATCAGCCCGGCCAGCCGGCTTACGGCATAGGGCTGACCGGACCTGCCGTCACGAAATCGAGGACGGCGAATCTCAAGCTCCAGCCCTAATGTTCGTTCCATCGCCGAAAGGACTATCCATGACTGGCTGCATCGTAGCGGGTGCGCTTCCTTGGCGTGCTCGCGTTTATCGCGCTTGTTGGTTCGTCTCTGTTGCTCCGGCAGAAGCCGCGGGCTTGCATCCACGCTGCAACGTCGACGGGCCGTGCGTGACATCGACTTGACGCTGCGGTCGTTTCTGGCCGGGACGCCTCGGTACATCACCGGCCGGTTGAAATGCGCAGTGAACGTCAACGAGGTGCTGGTGGGGCGTGGCATCGGGGGCACCCGCTCGGCTCGCGAAGTGTACCTGCATTGGAGGCCAGCCGCGATGGAACCAATTCGATTATCGTTTCTTGTCGCAGGTAACCGAGGGAGGGATCCGTGGCCAAGAAACCCAAAATGCTTGCTGATCTATTCCATGAAACACTCAAGGACATCTATTTCGCCGAGAATAAGATTCTGAAAACCTTGCCGAAGATGGCTAAAGCAGCTCAGTCGAAGGAACTGAAGGCCGCTTTCGTCAAGCACGAAAGGGAAACAAAGGGGCAAGTTAAGCGGCTGCAGAGTGTGTTCAAAATCATAGGCAAACCCCCGCGCGGAAAAACTTGCGCGGCCATCAACGGCATAACGGAAGAGGGCGCCGAGATCATGAAAGACTTTAAGGGAATGCCGGCGCTTGATGCTGGTTTACTGGCGGCCGCGCAGGCGGTGGAGCATTATGAAATTTCGCGATACGGCACGTTGCGAACTTGGGCGGAAGAGTTGGGAATGTCCGATGCCGCATCATTGCTCACTGCGACGTTGAAAGAAGAAACTGCCACTGACAAGGCGTTAACGGCCATAGCCAAGTCGGTTGTCAACATCGATGCCGAATCCGAAATGTAATCTCGTAGGGTCGCGATTCGTATTGCAGCCCAGCAGGAAACAGCAGGAGAGCGAGATGATGAGATTTGTTTTAGTAAGCGCGTGCACGCTGGCGATTTCTGCAACGAGCGCAATGGCGCAAAGTACCGGCAAGCGGGAGAAAGCAACTACGGGACAGGCGGGCGGATACACTTACTGCCTCCAGACTTCACCGGGGGCCGGGTGATTGCAAGTATACCAGCCTCAAACAGTGTCAGGCAGCTCTGTCGGGAACTGTGGGTACATGCGTGAGAAACAACGCGCCGCGCTAGTCGCAAATTGATCCGCGCCGCGTTCTGGTGGCGCGGCTTTTTTGTTCTGGCTGTCCGTCATGCCAATGTGGAGCCCAGCTTTTGATCCGGCACGGGCGTCCAGTCGTCAGGTTGGCCGCTCGAGAGGCGCTTCGCCATCGAGCCAGTCCTGTTCGTCGGCGAGGGCACGCCACGCCTCCGCCATTCGGCGGTATCGTTTCGCTTTGATCTCATCGTTCGCAGCCTCCGCGAGTTGCAGGCAATTCTCGGCGTTCTCTCGAAACGCGCTGGATTACTTAACGGTCGTGGTTTTTGCTTTATCCATGGTCGATCCGGCTTTTCACGCCCGAGGATCTCGGCGGGCCGTGCACAATATGAGCGACGGCCGCTTGCGCCACAAGGTCCGGCACCTGGCAATCCGCCGCCACATGATCGCCTAAACGCCGGCCACGACGTGGGGCGCGTCTTGCTGCGATTTGGGGAGGGCTAGGACGTAGTGCCCGCGCATTCTTCACGGGTGCTATAGGCCGGATAAGCCGGGTTTCCCAAGACACGGACGCACTCCACGCAACGCGGACTCAAGTGCCAGTCCGTTCCGGCGACGCCACGATGAAACTTAACACGACCATCTGCTTCTCCTTAGAGCAGCCGAGGAAGGGTCGTCATGCCAAGATACTACTTCAATATTTTCCACGGCTCGGATGCGCATTGGGATCACGAAGGCGAAGAGCTGCCGGATCGTGACGCGGCTTGGGAAGAGGCGACCAAAGTTGCTGGCGAAACGATCAAGGATCTGGACGGCAAGTTGGCACTCGGACGACCTTGGCGCCTCGAAGTAACCGACGAATTTGCGAATCCTCTCTGGTAAAGTTTTGTTAAAGGCGAAAGAAAATAGCGCGCGGAACTAACGTGTCCGTCTGCTGTGTTTCACGCGTGTTAGGCGTTGCCGGCACTGCGGCGCCGAGATGAAGTCGGTTCTTAAGAACAAGCGGATCAAGTACGAATTTGCCAAGTGTGACGCCGATCCGCTTAAGTCGCCCATTGAAGGCCGTGAAACCACCTGCCGGAACCTAAATGGCCGCGATAGAGCGCATCACGTCGAGAAGCTGGACCCCCGAACAGATCGACAAGCTGAAAGCGCTTGCCGCGTCAGGCGCGTCGATGATCCGGATTCAAGTGGTCGTGAAAAGCGCTCGTCCAGCGTTCTGCGAAAAGCGAGAGAGCTTGGCCTTCAGGTCCGCACCGGTCGTGACATCAGGGCCAAGATCCGCGATGCCGAGCGTGACCTGAGGAAATAAAGCCGCCTCAATGGCTCCTTTTTACTCAGCGACGAGGAACGATCGGCTCCACCAACCTAGCGACCTTCGGCGCACTGTCCCCCCGCAGTTTTTCAACAAACCAGAACACCCAGATGGCGAGAAACGAAAGAGCGAACAGTCCCGCACAGACAAGCAACGTATTCATGGCGTCCTCCAAATCGCGGGTTGATTTGATCTTATTGACCCACCGGCCAAAGCGGAGCACAGAACGTGGGCGAAGTCTGTATAAAATAGCTCGGCTTGAGAGACGATTACCCGTTTAGCGGAAATATCAGCTCAGCGCCCTTGTTCTTAACGTTCCCGACCTTCTTATCGACTGGAAATATCTCCAGCCGATTGGAAAGGCGTCGGGCATGCCAGCGAAAATCATTGCGCACTCGGCGCAATGGCTCCCAAGGGAACATAGCTCAGGTAGAATGCACTGATTCGACATGGTGGGGCGCTAATCGCGCATGCTCACGATGGGCTCGCGCGACCAAAGTCGCAGCTTGCTTAGATGAAGAATGAAGCCAGAGATGTCTTTGTTCCTTGCGAGCGCAATACATCCGTCGTCAAGTGCTGCAATTCCTGCCTTAGCAAATAGAGGTTCTGCAGCAGCAACGTAACCGATGAATTTGCAGTGCGCGAAGGCATCGGCGACAAAGTCGCGAACCGTGGGTTCTGCCAACAGGCTTTCCATTGCACTGTGCGCTGGCAGCAAAGCAATGGCGTCGTAGAGCACGGATGGAGCCCCATCGATCATTTGATCCGCCGCGACAAGATTGCCGTCACTTGCCCTTATCCCACCAACGTTCGGCGCAATTAATTCGAACGTTGCGCCCTGCTTCGTCAAGGCACCTTGAAGTGCCTTTAGAAGGGCTGCATCAGTCCCATTAGTAATAAGGATACCAAGCTTGCGGCCCTCGAAACGATCAGGGCCCTTGGTGAGTATGCTCAGGGCGGGTGAGGGGTCCAAATCCGTACGCGTCGGTACAGCGGCGTCCGCTGGCTTTGGTATCTTCTTTAAGCCCAACCCGGTTGCAACCTCGTCAGCCAGGCCTTCTTCAATATTCAAAAGATGCGACACCATCCGCTCTCTGATTACGGGCGTCTTGACCTTGCTCAGTTCGAACGTCAGCGCAGAGGCGATGTGATGCTGTTCGGGCGGTGTCTGGCTAATGAAAAACTGCCGAGCTTGACTGTAGTGATCGGCAAAACTCTCGGCACGAAGCCGACGTTTTGCGCCGGTTTCAACGTCGGCAAAGGGAGTGAATCCGCGATCTGGCGATTCTCGAGGACCCTCTTGGAAAGAGTTCGGCTGATAGTTGGCGCGGCCCACCGGGTTGCGCATAGCCATATGCCCGTCCTGTTGAAAATGATGGAAGGGACATTTCGGCGCATTGATCGGAAGGTGAGTAAAGTTTGGACTTCCAAGTCGCTTCAATTGGGTGTCGAGGTACGAGAAATTGCGGCCCTGCAGGAGCGGATCATTTGAGAAATCGATCCCTGGCGGCACATTCTGGGTCATGAATGCAACTTGCTCGGTTTCGGCGAAGAAATTGTCGGGCATGCGATCGAGGACCAGTCGGCCGACGGGGACCGGCGCAAGAATCTCTTCTGGGATAAGTTTAGTTGGGTCCAGAACGTCGAACTCAAAGTTATCCGCAAACTCTTGGTCGAAAAGTTGGATCTGCAGCTCCCATTCGGGAAAGTTTCCGGACTGAATAGCGGTCCACAGATCGCGCCTGTGAAAGTCGGGGTCTGCACCGTTTATTTTGACTGCTTCATTCCACATCACGGATTGAAGGCCGAGCTTCGGCTTCCAATGGAATTTGACGAACGTAGACTCTCCCTTCGCATTAACTAACCGAAAGGTGTGGACGCCGAAGCCTTCCATAAAGCGGAAGGACCGCGGGATTGCGCGATCCGACATGACCCACATGATCATGTGCATACTCTCGGGAGTGAGGCTTATGAAATCCCAGAAACTGTCGTGGGCCGACTGCGCTTGAGGGAATGCACAATCTGGCTCTTCCTTCACAGCATGAATGATATCGGGAAACTTGATGGCATCCTGGATGAAGAAGACTGGAATGTTGTTGCCGACAAGGTCCCAGTTACCTTCTTTGGTATAGAGCTTGACAGCAAAACCGCGAACGTCTCGAGCAAGATCAGCCGATCCCTTGCTTCCGGCGACAGTCGAAAAGCGCACAAAGGCTGGGGTGCGTTCGCCCTTACGTTGGAAGAGGTCGGCCCGTGTATACTTCGCGAGCGATCCGTAGTTTTCATAGAAACCATGTGCACCATAACCTCGCGCGTGAACGACGCGCTCCGGAATGCGCTCGTGGTCAAAGTGAAAGATTTTCTCTCTAAAATGGAAGTCCTCAAGCAGGCTGGGACCGCGAGGTCCGATCCTCAAAGAGTTTTGATCATCGGAAACCGGCCCGCCTTGCGCGGTCGTGAGTAGATCTTGGCCCTTTTGAGCCAACTGGTGAAGTTCGCCTCCGGCTCCGCGGGTGAGCTTTTGCTCGTGAATCGTTGCTGTCGTCCCGTTCGAACTCTTGGGAGCCTTTGCCATAATTACTGTCCCTAGGGTTAATACTGCGAGCCAATCCCGTGGGGGCGACGTCGTTCCCTGGAAGGGAGCCGATCATGCCGTCAATTATTGAGGGATGCTCTTTTGCGCCGCAGCATGGTTGGCGGACGCACATGCGGGCGAAGTCGGCCCTTACGCGGTTAGCACCGTTTCCGTGTGAAGACTGAGCTCAGTCTCGGCAAGCGGCGAAAGCGCGCCGTCGATGTTCTTTCTTCATTCCGCGTGGCATCGAGCAGCTTCACCGCATCCATATATCCGAGCTCATTCGCCCAGCACTTGAGACAGCCGATCTTGGGATTTCGTAATGCTCGAGGGATTTGGCGCGGACCATAGGATCGGTTGTGTTAGATCCAGTTGCAGTGTGGAACCATCGTTGACGATCCAAGTTGATAGGAAATCACCCTATGGAGAATTCCTATGCGCATCTTTCCTGCGGTACTTATCGCTTTTTCGCTTTCGTCACCCTTCGCAATGGCGCAGGTTCCTGCCAATACCCCTTCCGCGGCTGCTGCCCCCATCGCGGCAGCGGGCAAGTGGCGAGCTTCGAAAGTCATCGGCGTCAACGTCTATAACCAAGCTAATGAAAAGGTCGGCGACATCAGCGAGCTGATTATCGATTCATCGGGCCGCGTCGAAGGCGCCGTCGTCAGTGTAGGAGGCTTTCTTGGCATGGGCGAACATTTGGTGGCAGTGCCCATGAACCAACTGAAGTTTTCCAATGAAGCGGGCAAGACAACGACGGGAACGACGTCGTCAAACACTAAGGAGTGGTATCCCGACCGTGCGGTATTGAATACAACGAAGGATCAGCTAAAGGCGATGCCGCAGTTTAAATACTAACTCGGCGTCAAATGAGAACCCCGCTCCGGCGGGGTTTTTTTGTACGACAAGTTGACCAGTATTAATTGCAGCCTGAGCCGCGAGAACTTGTTAGAGGCAAAAAGAACAGGTCCGCATAGGCCGATGGCCTGCAGATAATTGAGAGCTCACTTTCCCATATTCACAACCATTGTCAGAATGACAGGGTTATTCATCACCGAATACGTCTCGCGAGAGTCCAAGAACTCCAACGCTTCATCAAAACATCGCGCATCTTCAATTTTGGCGCGGGCAATCGCGAGGTGAGGGTCGATCTTTCCACGATCACGCATCACCGCGGGGAGATTCCTTACGTGCTCTTCCAAAAGATGCCTGTTGTTGCGCAGTTCGCGAATTGGATCCTCGCTGATTTTCGACGGGGCTGCAGTCAGTTGATTAACGCGGATCAACACCTGGGGTGGGGTGTTTTGTTCTGGAGTGCTGAATAGCCTCGATGGCACGCCTTTAGTTCGACGCTGCGATGTCAAAAACGCAATTGGAACTGCGAGCAACAGTCCTAAGATCACTGGTGTCATCCAGACAAGCAACGGTAGCGAGACGGAGTAGGCGCTTGCAGCCATTCCTACGCCGACGAGCGTTGGCATCGCAAATTTGCGAACTATTTCATTAGGCCCAACTCCGCCATCGTCACGTCTTTGGACCTGCCAGCCCGCGTCTCTTCCTAGTAGAATTTCACTAACGGCCGATGATTGAAAGATCATCATTACCGGCGCCATTAATCCCGATAACATCGTCTCAAAAATGATGCCGACAAAAACAAAAATGCTTCCCCCAAAGCGCCGCCGATTTTCACGTTGGGTAAGAAGGAGAATGAAGGCCAGGAGTTTGGGTATTAGGAGCAGTCCCATCGTACCAACAAAGACCCAAGCTGCCCTGATCGGATCCTGAGCCGGCCACTGCGGGAAGAGGGAAAACTCTTTTGGAAAATACTCGGGTCGAACGAACTGGGCCTGCAGCGAGATCAGGATGCCCAGTAGCAGAAATATCAACCAGAGCGGCGCAGTAATGTAGGAGCCAATGCCAGCCAGGAAATGCAGGCGGGAAATCCAATGAAGACCTCGCGTGGACAGTAACGCGACATGTTGCAGATTGCCCTGACACCATCGACGGTCACGGGCGGCAAAATCGATAAGAGATGGCGGACATTCTTCAAAGCTTCCGCCCAAAGTTGGAGCCATGAATATACCCCAGCCCGCGCGCCGCATCAGAGCCGCTTCAACAAAGTCATGACTCAAAATGTAGCCGCCGAACGGTTTCCTTCCGCGTAGATCAGGAAGGCCCGCGCTACTTGCGAACGCGCGAACTCTGATGATGGCATTGTGCCCCCAGTAATTGCTTTCAGAGCCGTGCCACCACGCGATACCAGAAGCAATCAATGGGCCGTATAGCCGTCCCGCGAATTGCTGCAAACGTGCGAACAAAGTCGTGGCATTCACCATGATCGGAAGCGTTTGAATAAGCCCGACATTGGGATGGTCTTCCATTGCCGCGACTAAGCGCACAATGGTATCTCCGGTCATAAGGCTATCGGCATCCAAAACGATCATGTGGTCGTACTTTGCGCCAAATCGTTTGACCCAGTCTTCGATATTTCCGGATTTCCGGGCAGTGTTTTGCGGGCGGTGGCGATAGAATACCCTTACCGCTTCAAAATTGCGCCGGAGTTCGAGAAAGGCCTTTTCCTCTTCGATCCAGATGGAAGGACTTGTAGAGTCGCTTAGAATGAACCAATTGAACTTAGAGGTGTGCCCAGTCTGATCGACGGACTCGCACATGGCGCGAAGTCGAGCCGCGATCCGATGAGGATCTTCGTTGTATGTCGGTAACAACATCGCATTGCTGCTCCCGATGGACGGCAGTGGTCTCTTATCGTCAATATTTAGCGCATCGCGGCCGCGAACCATGAGCCTCATAAATCCCGCGATCGCCGACATAAACGAGAATGCGACCCAGGCGAAAAGCACAACAAAAAGCGCGAATACTGCAGCTTCGAGCGCTGTAATACCGCCCACTCGCAGTACTTCATACATTTCGTACCCACCCGCCAGGGTCAGGGCGGCTGTTCCAAAAAGAATGAATGCGCGCCGTGCTGCGATGTTCGCGACTGGTGATGGCTGAGCAGACAAGGGCGCCGCCTTCAGCGACTGAGGGAGCATCTCAAGTGGGGATTCGTCTGGAAGGAATGCGCCTTGATCTCTTATCGCGCCGGACTTAAGCGTCTGATTTATTTCGCTCAGGGTGTCCATCGATAGACCCAGACCTCTGACACGGGTTCGTCACCCTGCATCAACAATGCGCGGATTTCGACCGGAGACTTATCCTTCACTGGAAGCTCAAAGCTCAGTCGCCAGCCACCGGTCTCGGGATTCGGTTGTGTTACGATATTTTTGATTTCCCTTTTCTCGGCAGTAACGACACCCCTTACGATTTTCGGATCAATGGATTTTAGTTTCGCGCCAGCCAGATCAAGCACGAAAATTTTCGAGTCCGTCCTTCTCGTACCCACGGCGGTTCGAGTGACCTTCGCGAGGGGAGAGGGCGTAGGAACATCCGGACCCCAGTGCAGGCGATAAGTGTAGGTATGCTCACCCTTGGCTTGGAGCGGCAATTTTGGATGCCAGAAGGCCGCGATGTTGTCGTGAATCTCTTCGTTGGTGGGGATCTCGATGAGATGAATCGCTCCTTCGCCCCAATCGCCTATCGGCTCCATCCAAAGACTTGGCCTACGCTCAAACTTCGACTCCAAATCCTGGTAGTCAAGAAAGCTCTTCGCGCGCTGCATCAACCCGAACCCGCGAGGGTTGAGATCTGAGAATACGCTGATCTGCAAATCACGCGGGTTGGTGAGGGGGCGCCAAAGCATCTCGCCACGCCCATTTGAAATCGCAAGTCCGTCCGAGTCATGTACAGCTGGGCGAAAGTCATCGACGCCACCACGATCGTTCGGGCCGAAGAAGTACATGCTCGTCATCGGAGAAAGGCCTGGATGCTGTAGCTCAACTCGGGGATAGATCGCCATTTCCACATCGAAAACTGTATCTTCTCCAGGCTTAATAGTGAATCGATAGGCCGCCGCGGCGCTTTCGCTATCGAGCAATGCATGCACAACGATCGATCTGGCATTCGCCACAGGTTTCTCGATCCAGAACGACGTGAATTGGGGAAACTCTTCGCCCGTTGTTTGGCCGGTATTGATCGAGAGTCCCCGCGCTGAAAGGCCGTAAGTTTGTCCTTTTGCAACAGCCCGGAAATAGCTCGCGCCGAGAAAGACACAAACTTCGTCGTAGTAATCAGGCTTGTTCATTGGAGCGTGGAGTCGAAAACCAGCGAAGCCGATGTCCGTCTCTGCTGGAATTGCGGGCGTGTTGGTTCCGAAAGAAAAGTGTCCGGGCTGGTAGAGGATCCTAGTCGCCAGCCCATTGACGATTTCGTAGATATCAACGCGACTCGTATAGATCGAACCCCTATGAAAGAATTGGACTTCGAAGGGCAGTTTTTCTCCGCGCCATAACGCGCGCTCGGGATTGAAGCGAATGGAGCGGTATTGATCGTAATTCAGATCTTTCAGCGTAGGCGGTAACTTGCTGTCGGGAGCTTTAAACGGTTTGTTCGCTGCGTTACGCGCCGCCTGGCGTACCATACTCGGCTCAAACACCGCCGCTGCTGGCGCAGCCTCTAACCGGCTCAGCATCGGGGAAAGGAAAGGCGCCGCCATGGCCGCTTCGAGGAAATGTCGTCGGTTCAAGGGAGCTTCCAACGCTATTTGCGAATAGTCTCAAACGATCTTTTGGTTGCTTGGTTCCATACTGGGAACGATTGTGGGCTCCGGGTCGATTACGACTTCGGGCTGCCGACAGCATCGCTTCTGCCACCGTCCAGCGCTGAGGGCGATGATGCTGTTTTGGCGATAGCCACGGTTTCGGTAAACTTGCCTGTTTCGAGCTGGCGGGCACCGTTGTCTCTTGTTCATTTTTCAGATTTGCTATGGCGGCTTTTCCAACTCGGAGATTCTAAATGGCTATGGGCACTGTGAAGTGGTTCAACGTAACCAAGGGGTACGGTTTCATTCAGCCTGATACAGGCGGAAAGGACGTGTTCGTGCACATCTCGGCTGTAGAAAAAGCCGGGCTTTCCAACCTAAGCGAGGGTGCAAAAGTCAGCTATGACGTCGTCGCGAGCCGCGGCAAGGAATCCGCCGAGAATTTGCGCTTAAGTTGATGGCTTAGCTACCGCCGACATAGACAACGCCGCATTGAGGCGGCCCCTGGCTCCCTTCGGAAACCCAGCCGTTCGAACCACGTACGGTGTTGTTCTGGTATGGCGGCGGAACTTCCGCTTTTCTGCGCTTTGACCAAGCTCCGCAAAGGCAAAGCCGAGCATCAGCCAGCGGCAAACGACGAAATGGCTCGAAGCATCCTCTAGCTTGAGTGCGATCAGGACGTCGACCATCATGCGCGCGCGAAGAACGGCCTTGCCAGTGATTTGGCAAGGCCATTCAAGACTAACGAAGCAAGATGATCAGCAGAATGAGCGGCAGTGGAATTCCAAGTAGCCACAACAGAATTGGCATGAGCTTTACTCCTGCATGAAAGGGGCAGTGCCCCAGTTCCGGTCGCGAAATGCTCCTGCTTCAGCCGCCGCGATGCTTGCCGCGAAGGCGCCGACCAGCAGGGAAGCGGCCATCCAGAACGCCAGTTGCGCTGCTGCCTTGCGGGCCTTGTCGAGATCGGACTTCGCCTGCGTCACGATGTCGTTGACGCGCTGTTCAGCGTCGGCCTGGCTGAGCGCGGTGCGGCGGGCAACCACCTGAGCCACATAGGTGCGATCAGCGGGCTTCAAGTCGCGCTCCGTGCTGAAACTTGACGTTAGCAGCCGGGTCAACTCGGCGCGGATGTCATTCGCGTCGCCGGCCGGAACGGTTGCTGATGTCGGATCGGGGCGAAGAAGCTGATCCACATAACCGCTCATCGGGCCGGAGGACTGCGCTGCTGCGGTGCTGGCTCCCTGCGAAAGACCGCCGGCCGTGCTGCCGATGATGGTGGTTGCTGCGGAGGCCAGCAACAGGGCGCCCACGATGGACGCCAGAGCCCACGCCAGAAAGCCTTGGGCGGTATCTCTAAAATAGGTCTCGTTGCTGTGAATGCCGTACCACGGCGTTCGGAGGCGACCGGCGATGTGTCCGCCGATGGCAGACGAGATCATCGCAACGACGACAAGATAGAGTCCGGTCCCAATCTTGAAGGTGGTCGCTGAAACCCCGGAGTCGCTCCAAGGGGAGACGACGGAAAATCCCATCCCGGTCCCAAACCATAGAAGCACGAGGGTGAGCGCCAGTGCGGCCAACGCACCAGCCAGAACGGCCGCCCAACTGACCCCGGATGTTGGAAGCTCGGTAACAGATGTTCTTAGGTCGATAGTCTTTTCCATGTTGGCGCTCCCAGCAGTTCCCTCCAATCGAGGTGCTCATCAATGACAGAGAGCGTTGAGAGTTCCGGAATTCTTGAAGCAAAGCACTGCGAAGAGGGCTCCACCGCGGATAGGTGCCCGCCTTGGAACTATCCGATGGTCGCCGCGTTCTAACGGAAATCTAAAGCTGCTGCGCTTTACGAGGCAGCTTTTTCAAGAAATCGCAGGGAGATTCTAATGGCAGAACGCGAAACAGCGGCATTGATTGGCAGTGACAAGGTCGAGGGCACCGCCGTCTATGGTGCCAATGATGAGAAGATCGGTTCGATTGAGCGGGTGATGATCGACAAGAAAAGCGGAAACGTGTCTTACGCAGTCCTCAGCTTCGGAGGATTCCTCGGAATTGGCGACGACCACTATCCGTTGCCTTGGCAGTCTCTAAAATACGATACGAACCTAAGCGGTTATCGTACCGGCGTGACAGTTGAAAAGCTCAAGGACGCACCAAAGTACGGAGACGACGACGCGTGGGATTGGAATGATGCTTCGAGGACGCGTTCAGTGAATGACTATTATGGCATAGCTTGGCCAGGCTGAATTCGGCTCGTTGTTGCTGCCGACATGGGCTTCGGCGAGGGCCTCCATGATCAAGTCCCAGATGCCAGCCATTCGCCAATGAACGAACCGGTTGTCGCAGGTTGTGTAAGGCCCAAACCCTCCGGCAGGTCGCGCCATGGTGCGCCTGACCGCAGTATCCCGAAGATGCCGTTAAGGACACGTCGGTCATTGACCCTCGGGACGCCACGCTGCTTGTTCGGAAGGAACGGCCTGATGGCAGCCCCTCAAAGTCCGTGAGTTCATATCTCATCATTCGAGGCTCCCGTTCGGGAGCTTGAATCACGCCTATCTCAGTGTTCGCAACGCCGATTTGCAGGTCCGAGATGGGCCGGATAGCGGACATGCTGCTGTAGAGACGCGAATGGACCCATTTCGGACGTTGCCGCTTGAGTAAGCTGGGAGATAAACAGGGCGTATGGCAGTTCCCGTTCAACGTCGGTCATCACGAGCAATACTTCTCGATCCTGCTGGGCGTGTGCTTTTGATCCGGTTTGCCGTTGCGAGAGACGGAGGGACGTTTGTCTTTTGGGCAACTCCGGGAGGGGGTGTCAAAGCGGGTGAAACTGATCTCGATGCTGCACGACGCGAGATAAAAGAGGAGCTGGCTGTGAGCGTTACCTTGACTGGACCTGTTCATACCTCGGTAGATCGGTTCTCGCATAAGAATGTTCTCGTGAATAACACAGACGTGTATTTTGTGGGACGGCTAGACCAAGCCGACCCTCAACTCCATGCCGTTACTGATGACGAGCGCGCGGCTATGCAGGTGCTTAGATGGTGGTCTTGTGATGAAGTCGATCAAGCCACTGAGACGATTTTTCCGCCCGATCTTTCAGCCGTAATGCGTCGCCTTTTCCGGACCTGAGCAGATGTCCGGTTTAAGTCCGCAGAGCGTCGGATAGCGGACATCGTTCAAAACGTGCTGATTAATCTCGATTTTATGAATACACGGCCTAGCGTGTTGGATTCGCCATTCGGCAAGTTTTCCTGCGAACCCAGCCAGCTAGGGTGCGTACTCATAGACCGGGTACTGCAAGTGCAGCCCAGCTCATTTCCGCTTTGCGCCGAACTTGACTGAATTCTGCGGAGCAGCGAATGACGCGATGAGCCAACCGCAATTGTCAGAAAAGGTAGCTATGCAAGTGCGGCCAATTTTGAACAACGTGGGGTCGTTGACCCGGCTGTAGCGGCTTGATCTGCGAGCAATCCCGCGAGCCGCCTTTCCATCGTCTTCATTTCTTCGATCCTCGCTCTGACCGACATCAGCCGAGCATGAACGATTTTCCGGCATTGATCCATCGCACCACCGTTCGTCTGAGCAATTTTTGCGAATTGGCGAATTTGTTTCAATGAGAATCCTAGCGCACGGCAACGCAGGATGAACCCAAGCCGCGCTACATCCGCCTCACTATAGCGCCGCTGATTATTCCGGATACGCCTCGGCGCAGGCAACAGTCCTATCTGCTCGTAGTAGCGGACGGTGGAGGTACTCGTTCCTGCGAAAATCGCAAATTCTCCAATCCTCATGCTATTTTCTCCTTGAAGTTCAAGCTGCTTGAAGACGTAAGCTACGGCGATCAGAACTCCAGACGGTCTAGGGTCCAATGATCAATATCAAGCCGCCAGCTTTTCAGCACTTGTTTACGCTAGAGGCAGCACTCGCGCCATCACTGGACGCTGGCGAAGGCCAGTTAGGACGACGCGTGCTTAATGCTGTATCCGAAGGACGCTTTTACGGAGAACGCCTCAAAGGGCGTATCAATCCTGGCACCGGCGACTGGATGCTAACGCGGAACGGAATTCGCGTGGTCGACGCTCGTATAGTACTGCTGTGCGACGATAATGCGATCATTCACATGAGCTATGGCGGCAGAATCTGGTTCGATGATGCGGTCCTGCCTGCCCTCGCCAATCCAGTAACACGCCATCTCATCGATCCGTCGCAGTACTATTTCCGTACAAATCCTGTCTTCGAGACTGGCCATCAAAAGTATCTATGGCTAAATAAGGTTGTTGGTATCGGGAATGGCCGCCTTATCGAAGGTGGAGGCGTCGCTTACGATGTCTTCGAAGTAAATTAGAAGATTGTGTTTGGCCGAGCTTCTGTGATTCAAACTTCCAAGTTAGGAACGTCGATTTCGAATCCAGAGACGTGTTGATGGATGTCGGCGTCTCTAAAGGGTGAGCATCTTCGGCGATTACCGAGAATCGTCACCGATCTTAAACTGCGTCTTTCGCTATCTTCAGCCGTGAGGCCTTCACTGACTTGCTGGCGGGCTTGGCAGCGAATTCCATCGGCTCTTTCGTAAAAGGATTGATGCCTGAGCGAGCCTCGGTGGCTGGCTTGTTCACAACGGACATTTTCACGAAACCGGGGACAACGAACTCTCCCGATTCGTTCAACTCCCTGTAACCCACCGTCGCCATCTCTTCGATCACGGACTTCACGTCGCCTCTAGAGATCTGAGTAGCTTCAGCAATAGTATCGATCAATTGGTTCTTGGTCATCTTGGCCATGATTGCTCCTACGATTGATCATGCCGTCTACTGCATTGGTTCGGCCTGTCCAGAACTTGAGTTCGTAAAAGCCGATTGCCTAAACAAATGCATCGGCGCTGAGCACGACCCATACATGCAGCCCTCTGTTTCGTCTAACGACGTGGTTTTGCGGTGACTGCGCGGCACGCATCTACGCGAGCGCGCAGGACGGTCTGACATAATGAATATTCGCGCTGGCACGCTTGACGATACACGTTGGCTGGTTCCAGTTGCGCAAATCTATATGAAGAGTGCACAGCCGTGGGGTTCAGCCTTGCGAGATGCGGAGTGCTACGAGATGAGGCTGGACGATTTTCAGCTTGCTCACCGCCAAGAGGTGAGGCTCCAAGGGATCGACGGGTCCGAGTTTCATCGATGCGCGGCCGGCATCTAGAGACCATTTGACTCCAATTCGAAATCGTAAAGTGTCGGTTCAATAGAATCAACTTATCGTAGGCATGCGGTATTTGTTAACGTATGTCAGCGTCGCTCCAAGGCGCCCATCCATCAGTGGCGAGGGACAAAAGCGACATGAGGATAGTCGTCCGAATATGTGGTCGGGGGCCTGGCAGCGGGAATTCGTATTCCTCGACGCAATCGGCTGCGTCCTTTGTTCGCGGCCTTAGTAGGGATCGGTCGTGACGTCGATACTGGCAAAGGACAAAGAGTCGGAAGTGATCGCCAGTTTCGCTCGCCAGGGGCTGTTGCGGATGATTGGCGCTGAACTGACAGGCCTTACGCCGGGGCGCTGCACGATCGCAGTACCATTTTCCGAGGAGGTAGGGCAGCAGCAGGGCTTTTTCCATGGGGGAATTATCGGCGCCATCGCAGACACGGCCGGCGGTTATGCGGCGCTGACATTGTTGCCGGTGGGTAGCGAAGTTCTGACACTCGAATTTAAGATCAACTTTCTCCGACCGGCCGCCGGCGACCGCCTCTCGGCTGAGGGTATGGTGTTGCGGGCGGGGCGATCAGTCTGCGTGACCCGGGTGGATATCTTCGCCGAACGAGACGGGCAACGCGCGCTTTGTGCCGCTTTGCAACAGAGTATGATGCGCGCGCCTGACCCGAGTGAAAGTCTTAGCTGAAGGCTTCCCATCCGGGCCTTTCCTGAGGAGAATCATCGAGGCGACAATGTTGAGACTGTTTTACACCCCACCATATGGTGCTGCGATAGAGCAGCTGGCGCAATCGCTGCCAGCGCACCTGCTTCTCTCAAGGCGTCGGCGGCCAATCATCAATGGAGAATGCCTATGCCCAAGGCCTACTGGATCGGCCGCGTCTCGATCCGTGACGAGCAGCGTTACCCGGCTTACCTGGCGGCGGCGAATACAGCTTTCATGAAATATGGAGGTCGCTTCATCGTGCGCGGCGGATCGTTCGAAGCCATGGAAGGGGAGTCGCGCGAGCGCAACGTCGTGGTCGAATTTCGGGATCGGTCCACGGCGGTGGCCTGCTATCGGAGCCTGGAGTACCGGAAGGCGTTGGCCATTCGTCAACTGATTGCCGATGCGGACATGATCATCATCGATGGTATCGCTGACTAACTCCCTGCGTCTGCGTGAAATTGTTTCAGCTTTCTCGGGATCAAATCATTTGCCGCGGATGCTGACGGCGTGCAGATGTCTGCGCGAACCGAACCTATGCTGCGAGATCTTGGTCGCTTACGGGTGAAGAGTGCCTTGGGAGGTGAGCCGCAGGGCGTGAGTTACTCAGACGAAAGATTGTGCTTCGTCTACCCGCCCTTCAGCCTTGCGTGACCGACACGAGAGTGATCAGTGCGGGTCGCCGACGCTTGCGACGTTAGCGAGACGAGGACAGATACAAAAATTCATTCTTTTGCAAGCACGACCGGCCACTCACGCGTGGATGACGCAATTCGGCGGCCTCGACTTTTCCGTCTCGCGCGCCTGATGCATTCACTGCAGGTCAGTCGGACCTTCCTCCCATTCGTCAATGTCAACTTGTTAACAGTGGCCCGCGCCGATGCATGCTAATCATGTCTTCCTATCAGGACCCTATGGAGACGGCATGGCACGGCAAGCGCTGCAACTCGGCAAGCATTTCGAAACCACAGTTCCCTTCTCGCTGGGGGTGGTTTGGACCGGACGCACGTTGCAGACCGCGGGGATCACGGCGCGTAATGCCAACGGCGACGTCGTCGGCGCCGGCGATATGCGTGCGCAGGTCACACAAATCTTTGCAAATCTCGCCGACATTCTGACCGCGGCCGGAGCAAGCTTCGAAAAGGTAGTGAAGTTCACGATCTTCACCACCGACATTCACCGCTTCAACGTCGATACCTCTGATATTCGCCTGGCCTACTTCAAGGGCCGGCCGGCCGCGACGCTGGTGGAGGTCTCGAAACTGGTCGATCCGCGCATGCTCGTTGAAATCGAAGCAATCGTTTGCCTGGATTGAGGATGGATCTTTCACCGACCACATCACTGCACAAATTCCTCGACAGCGAGGCGCAAGCGATCGCTGCCGCCTGTACCAAATGCGGCAAATGCGTTGAGGTCTGTCCTGTCGTTCCATTTGGCGCGGCGGCGGGCCAGCCTGCAAGCTTCGTCGCTGGCGGCATCATCGACTTTCTCGCGCGGGGGGATGCACTTGGCGCGGCTTCCGAAGCTTGGGCTTCGAGTTGCAACGGTTGCGGGCTGTGCATTCCGGAGTGCCCGGAAGGCATCAACCCGCGAAAAATGCTGGCGTTGGCAGGGGCAAAGGCGTCGTCACAGGGGTCGAAGACGCCGGAATTGTTCCGCCAGATGTCGCGCGCCATCAAGATCATGCTGGCAATGCAGATCGTTCCCGAAGAGTTTCGACGCCTGTTCACGCCACCGGCAACCCGTAGCGTGCCAGTCGTGTTTTATCTTGGATGCAACGCGCTGCGTACACCGCATCTGCTGTTCAACTCCATGGCCGTACTTGACGCGCTCGATGTTGATTACGAGGTGGTCGGTGGCCCTTCGTCCTGCTGCGGCGTCATCGCGACCAAGTGGGAAGGCAAGATCGATACCGGCGCGCGCGTGACGGCGAACACAATCGACCGTTTCGAGGGCTTTCGCCCAGAAAAAGTACTGAACTGGTGTCCGACCTGCCAGCTGCATCTCGGTGAGACGCTAGAAGGCCATCGTCCACGTTCATACGACTTCGATCACCTGACGAAATACCTAGCGAGCCGAATCGATGAATTGCGGGCAAAGTTCGTATCGCCATTCCCCAGGCGCGTCATCGTGCATGCCCATGTCGGGCGCGCCGACATCTGTCACGACGTCGACACGCTGCTGCGCGCCATTCCCGGCCTTGAGATTGTTGAGACGGTGTTCGAGTCCGGCTATACCTGCGGAGGCTCGGGCTGCAGCAAGGCGCCGGAGCTCGCCGCACGCGAGCATGCCGAGCTGATCGAACGCGCACATGCAACGAAAGCGGACATCCTTGTCACGCTCTATCACGGTTGCCATGGGGTCTTTGTGGGTGCTGAGACGCAAGGCCACTTTCGTGTGCTGAATTTCACCGATCTCCTGGTGGAAGCGCTTGGCGGAATTCCTCATCCGGACCGATTAAAGCAGTTCAGTTTGCTCGGGGATTGGCAGATGATCGTCGACGACGCCCGGCCTTACCTTCTGGCCAACGGGCTCGACATCGACCAGGACTGGCTGAAACGACATGGCCCCACACTCTTCGCCGCGCTCGAATTCAAGGGACATCTCGACTGCTTCGAGGCGCCCGGTGCGCCGGGGACAGCAGGAGCGAGACACGTCCATGGCGTTGCCGGCTGAAACCGCAATCTCGGCGCAGAGGATTTCGCCGAAATGGAGCATCGCCATCGACGGTCTCGATGCGGCGCAGCGGCAGGTGATCCTCGATCGCATGAAGGGACTTTCTTTCGACCCGCGTGAGATCCTGTTCGATCAAGGCGAGCCGAGCGACACGTTGCTTCTGATCAACGAGGGGCGTGTACGGTTATTCCAGACGCTCGAGAACGGCGAGGAGTTCGTTTTTGGCATCTGTCTGCCTGGCACAATTTTGGGATTGGCGTCAGTGGTGGCTGCACAGCCGCGTGTTCTCTCTGCGGCCGCCTTGGACCCAGCGGCTATTTCGGTAATGACACGGCAAGATTTACTCTTCTGCTTGTCGTCGATTCCGGCCTTCCACTGGAACGTAACGCGATTGCTGGCGATCCTGTCTATCGAAAGCATCGAGCGAAGCGGACCGATGGCGTTGGATTCGGCCTCCGTGCGGCTCGGCTCGGCTCTGAAATCGCTAGCGCGACCGGAGAAGGTGGCCGGCGTGGAGCGACTCGAAATTTGCGGTGTCACGCAGCAGGAACTTGCCAAAATGGTCGGCGTGAGCCGGAGTTGGGTCGCGATCGCGCTGTCGGAATTTGAGCGGCATGGGCTAATATCGAAAGGTCGTGGCCGCATCGTAATTGAGAATGTCAGACGGCTCGACGGATTCATCGCCGCCGAGCGCAACACCGAACGAGGAACTTCATGAGTGTCTACGTTATTGCCCAACTGAAATTCAAGCAACGCGACCTCTACGATCGCTACCAGTCGCGCTTCTCGGGCGTATTCAAGAACTTCGTCGGCAAGGTCCTGGTCGCTGAAGAAAATCCGTTGGTACTGGAAGGTGAATGGCCGCGCGACAAGGTCGTGATGATGGAGTTTCCCGACGCAGACGCTGCGCAAAATTTCCTGGGTTCACCCGAGTACCAGGCGATCGCGGTGGATCGTAAGGCCGGTGCAGACGGAGTGGTGCTTATGTTGCGGGGTTTAGGATAACGCAAACAGTCGATCCAGTCCGTCAACTCGTCGATTCTGTCACACAGAAAGTCTTTCAGGCTGCGAATTGACTTGGCTCTACCAGCATGCGCCGGTCCAACTCGTCATTTCCTACCATCGTAGATGCCTAGTTCCGATCACCGGATTAATTGATCCGCGCCGCGTTCTGGTGGCGCGGCTTTTTTGTTCTGGCTGTCCGTCATGCCAATGTGGAGCCCAGCTTTTGATCCGGCACGGGCGTCCAGTCGTCAGGTTGGCCGCTCGAGAGGCGCTTCGCCATCGAGCCAGTCCTGTTCGTCGGCGAGGGCACGCCACGCCTCCGCCATTCGGCGGTATCGTTTCGCTTTGATCTCATCGTTCGCAGCCTCCGCGAGTTGCAGGCAATTCTCGGCGTTCTCTCGAAACGCGCTGGATTCCTTAACGGTCGTGGTTTTTGCTTTATCCATGGTCGATCCGGCTTTTCACGCCCGAGGATCTCGGCGGGCCGTGCACAATATGAGCGACGGCCGCTTGCGCCACAAGGTCCGGCACCTGACCATCCGCCGCAAGCATGTTTTCGGCGACGCCGGCCAGAACGTGCGGGGTCTTGTTGCTTGGCTTTGGGCAGGGTGTAGGCCCGTGCGTCTGACAACGTGACGATTACCTCGCCGTTCGCGGGAGCCACGGGGCGGATGCCGCAGGAGGCTTACGCGCGGCTGTAGTAGATTCGGATGGTCGCAAAAGGCGAATGCTCACCGGCCGCTGGCAGCCCGCGCTATGCTATTTCATCCGTGTTCTGAAGCGTTGCGGCGGGAGACGATAAGCAAGCCAAGTCGGTCATTTCATAACTATGTATGTCCGCGTCTGGCGCAAAGCCGACATTCGCGAACTGACAAGAAGAAAGCTGAGATGGGGTCAGTCAGCTAACTGACAAGAAAATAGCGAAAATGGAGTCGGTCGCTAACTGATAAAGAATCGTCGGAAAGCTTATCAGTTACTTCATGTGCGAATGCCTGCTTTTTGCGTTAGGCGGACAACCGGATTAACGCTCGGCGTGCCGCATCTCGTCACCAGCCTCGTTGCACCGGAGGAAAAACTGGCCGCCGCCCCGGCGCGTATTACTCTTCCCAGTTGAACAAAATTGCGCCTGACTCAGGAAAGCAGTCCTGATTGGAGCTGCGCGGCTGGTCGCAAGCACCCTTGCAGGAGGCGGTCTGCCGTAGCGCCGGCGTGGGCGCAGTTGCAAACTTTCATTTAAGGGTATATACCTCAATTGAGATGTGGGTATGTACCGACGTTTGAGTGACTCGCTATGTCGCAGGAGGGGATGGTTTAATGCCTTTGGTAAAACTGAACATTCGTCGCGGAAGACCCGCCGAACTCAGGCGCAAGATTTTGAGTGCGGTCCAGTCTGCGCTGGTTGAGACAATGAGCGTGCCTGATGCCGACAAGTTTCAACTCGTCAATCAGTATGACGAGGAGGATTTCGTCCACACGGCGGCATACCTCGACATGAATTACTCTCGCGATCTTGTCATGATCGAGATCATTTTTATCGAGGGGCGGAGCGACGAGATTAAGAAGTCTTTGATTGCTGCGATCAGCAAAAAGATTGTCGCGGCGACCGGAATGAATTCGGATGATGTTTTCCTGATGATTCAAGAAGTTAACCGTACAAACGTCTCCTTCGGCCGGGGCGTGGCGCAGCGAGCAGCTTGAGGAGATTGTAATGAGATTTATGTCGAGACGTATGTTTTCAGCGATTGCCGTCGCAGCCCCTGCGATTATCGTGAAGGTTGGAGAGGCTGCAGCGCAAGGCGGCGGTGTCATCGACGCCAAGCTGCAGGAACGGAATATCGTGCTTCCGAAACCGACGTTCGTTCCTGCCGATGTTGCAAGAATTCCAATCAGATGGGTCATTGTGCAGGGTGACCGCGCCTACATCTCGGGGCATGTGGCATCGGATCCTGCGGGCGTCATTGGCACTGCGGAGGGCGGTCCCTATGGCAAGGTCGGGAAAGAGGTGTCGGAAAAAGAGGCGTACGATTATGCGCGGCGGGTGGGTCTTTCCATTTTGGCCGATCTGAAGCGCGAACTCGGCACGCTGGATCGGGTAGATCGTTGGCTTCGTGTTTTTGGCATGGTGAATGCCATCGACGGATTCGCCAAGCAGCCGGCGGTCGTCAATGGTTTCTCTGATCTCATTCTCGACGTGTGGGGACCGGACCGTGGCACGCATGCGCGCTCCGCTGTTGGCCTGGCTGGACTCCCGTTCAACGCTCCGGTCGAGATTGAAGCGGAAGTCCTGATACGCGCCTGACGGTTGGGCGATAAATTGACGAATCCATAATGCGGGTGTATACCCGCATCATGGATATGGATACATGCATCTGCACAGGCTTGCGGCAGGCCGCCTTTGACATCACGGAAATCTACGATTCATATCTGGAGCCGTCCGGCCTAAAGATTACGATGTTCAGGGTTCTGCGGCGGCTATCCTCCGCGGAGCAGGCTTCGATTACGGAGCTTGCCGTTATCGTGGGTGTGGACAGGAGCACGCTCGGCCGCAACCTGCGAGTCCTGGAGCGAATGAATCTTGTGGCCTTTGAAGAGGCCGAAGATGCGCGGAGCAGAACGATTGTCCTTACCGCCTTGGGCCGGACAACGCTCGCGAAAGCGACCCCGTTGTGGGTAAAAGCGCAGACAAAAATGCGTTCGGTGCTTGGAGAAGAATTGAAGTCGGTCTTTGTAGCCATGACGAAGGTCAAGCACGCAGCAGAGGCTCAATAAGGCAATCAATCTCCGGCAAAGCAATCTTCGCCCATCGATCTGGAGCGCTTCTGCGGTTCGGCGATGTTCTCGCCGTCACGTTTTTTGGACCACCTGATGAAGGATGTCGCGCAGGTCCGACGCAGCGGAAGATAGCTCGGCTCTCGTCAGCATCCGCTGTTCGATCGGAGGCAGCGGCGGAAAACCGAACTCCGTAACGGCGTCGCGAATACCTGGCGGGATGCGGTGGTGGTTGGGTGAGATGCCGTATCCGGAGCGGAGGGCTGCCCACACACTAGGGAGGACTAGGTGTTGTCAAAGACAGTGGCGCAGCCGATTATCATGCCCGATCTAATCGACCATCATCGTCGATGTGTGCAACAGAGTCGAAATGGAGCGATGCGCTGCATATTTGCTTGCGCCCTTCGCCCCTTCTGGAACCTGTTGCCAAAGCCCCCATGGGGCCGCGTCGACAGATCGACCAATCCTGAGCCGGAGTATTCCCACCGTGATGTCGCGGTCGTTGCTGCGCTGGCGCTTGCGCCTGCAATCGGCCTCGGCATCGCACGTTTCGCCTATGCGTTGGTCCTTCCCGACATGCGCGCCGATCTTCACTGGTCCTATGCGGATGCGGGTTGGATGAACACAACCAATGCCGCCGGCTATCTGCTTGGAGCCTTGGTCGCCGCACGGGCAATCGCGGCTGTGGGCGGATATCGCGTCATGGTCGCCGGCGCGTGGGTTTGCGTCGCGTCGCTTGTGCTCTGCGCCTTGTTCCGGCACACCGTTCCGCTTAATGCCGCCAGAGTGCTGGCTGGACTTGGCGGCGGCTTTGCCTTCGTGTCGGGCGGCGTGCTTGCTGCTGGTGTTGCGCAGCGCAACCCGGAGCGTGCCGCCTTCCTGCTCGGCCTGTTCTATGCCGGACCCGGCCTTGGCATCCTGCTATCGGGCGTCGCCGTTCCCTTCACCCTGGAACGCTTCGGGTCGGGATCGTGGGGCATGGCATGGGCAGCGCTCGCCATTCTCTCCTTGCCTCTCGCTTTCGGCCTCCATCTGGCGCGGGCCGAAAGCGCGACGGCTCCACCATCTGCGCAAACGAGTCCGCGCTACGGAAACATGCGCTGGCTGCTTTGCGGCTACCTGTTCTTCGGGGCGGGTTATATCGCCTACATGACCTTCATGATCGCTTGGGTGCAGGGCAGCGGCGGCGGAGTCAGTTTCCAGGCTCTATTTTGGGCGGTCATCGGACTTGCGACGATGGCCTCACCGTGGCTGTGGACCGCGATCCTCAAGCGGCTCCTGCACGGGCACGCCTGTGCTGTCCTGACCGGCATCGCCGCCTTCGGCGTCATGCTGCCGCTTATGTCAAATACGATGCCTATGTTGCTCGCATCGGCAGCGTTATTCGGCAGCGCATTTTTCGCGGTGGTGGCTGCGACGACTGCCTTCGTGCGGCGCAACCTTCCGCAAGCTGAATGGGCATCTAGCATCGGAACTCTCACCGTCGTCTTCGGGATCGGCCAGATGCTCGGGCCGGTCGCTATCGGCTTGGTCAACGATGTGATGCAGAATCTCTCGGGCGGACTATGGGCTTCTGTGCTGCTTCTGTTCATCGCCGCGATGCTCGACGCATTGCAGCGGGATCGTGGCGCAACATGAAAGGATGTCCGGGCAAGAATTCCGAGATAGAGCGACACCGGCAGGTCGCGCGGTTGGGAACCCGCAGGTGTGAACGCGATCATTCATCGTCAGGGTATGCCGCGGCTCACAAGAAGTCCCTCGTTCGGCCAGGCGAATTATTTAAGTCTCTGCAGACAACCCGGCAACTCGGCTGCGCGATCGATGACGCGGCGATTTCGGTACCCAGGATGACGTCCCGCGTCACGGATGATCGGTTGCCGGTCATCGGCAGGATCGTGCGGGTGTCGCATCTGAACTAACTATTGCGCTAGGAAGCACCATTTCGACAATCCAAGGCGAGAAATAAATTTTAGGTCGAGAATACATCCAGTCGCCAACCGAATGGAGGAAGAGAAAGCTTATCAGCTAGATTGACACTTCGAGGGCCAGTTTGTTTGTGCGGCGTATGCATCGGTTTGCTCGCGTTCTGGACATCCTGATTCAATCCGAGTAGACGGCACCCTCAATTCAGAGGAACATTCATGGCCAAGATGACAAAGAACCAGTTGATCGATGCTATTGCCGAGGCCACCCAGATTTCTAAGGGTGATGTAAAGTCCGTGATCGAGCAAATGGCAACAGTGGGCTACAAGGAACTGAATGAATCTGGCGAGTTCGTTATCCCCGGATTTGTCAAGATGTCGGTTGTGAACAAGCCTGCTACGGAAGCCCGCAGTGGCATAAATCCTTTCACAAAGGAGCCAATGGAGTTCGCGGCCAAGCCTGCTAGCAAGTCGGTTAAAGCGTCGCCGCTGAAGGTGGCGAAGGATGCGGTCTAGCCTGATAAGGAAATTACGAAATGGAGTCAGTTAGCTGACTGATAAGAAAGATGAGAAATGGAGTCAGTTGGCTAATTGATAAGCAGAAGGCGAAAATTCATCAGTCGTTTTTCGCCGGTTCCTCGCATAATGACGCGTTATGGATTCAGGTTAAATCGGCCTCGGGATGGGTAGGCTTTAGCAAGATATTCAGATTGGACCGTGCCTCTACAGCATCATACCGCTAAAAACCCTTGAAATAGCTGTCATATTGCGGACTATAGCGCTTTACGCATGGCCTGATAATCTTGTTTGTTTTTGCAGAGGAAGCGCCTGTCAGCATGAAGCGGAAGACCGTGGCTAAAAAGGTCCAGGCGCGTCGTACGCGAGAGGAACGTTCCGAGGAAACGCGCAATAAGCTAATTCAGGCAGGCGCGCGAACGGTCGGGCGTTATGGTTATGAAGGAGCTTCGATTGCACGCATTACGGCTCGTGCGAAGGTCGCGCTGGGAACATTCTACCGGCATTTTAAATCGCGTCAGGAGTTCTTCGATCAATTGCTGCCCGCCATGGGGCATACATTGATGTCCTTCGTGCAGGAGAGGGTTGATCGCGATGTGGTTGGCTCGGCGCGAGAAGAACAACGCCTTCGCGCCTACTTCGAATTTCTCGATGAGTACCCGTGGTACCATCGCCTGCTGAATGAATCAGAGGTAATGGCGCCGAAGGCCCACGCTGTCTACTTCGATCTGATGACCTCCGGTTTGGTGCGCAGCTTCCAGCGTAGCCAGAAGCGCGGCGAGTTGCGGGCGTTCAGAAGTGATGAGCTGGAAACAGTCGCCTATATCGTCATGGCATCGCGTGTCTACCTCGCGCAGCAATACGCAAAATCGAACGGAGTCGTTCAAGAACCTCCGCCGGAGGTTCTTGCGACTTACAGCAAGTTCATTCAACGCGCGCTTTTCGATTAACCGTCTCTACTATCGGTAGTTTCTAAAGAACTTCTGCATGTCTCCGACGAGGTCGTCTCCCCGTTCATAGGCGATAAAATGCCCTCCCGACGCTAGGTCAGAGCGGTGAGCGAGATTATAAGTCCGTTTCACCCATGCGTCTGGCGGTGGTGGAAATAGGTCATGTGGGCATGCCATAAACCCTGTGGGTACAGTGACTTTCTCATTCCGTCCCAGTCCCATGCCGCCTTCGAGCCGTGCTGCCGTATAAAGCCAAGTCGATGTGTGAATGGATTGAGTGACCCAATAGATCATGACGTTTGTGATGAGCTGATCAAGTGTGAACGGCGGAATGTCATTCGGGCTCTCGCTCCATCCATGAAATTTTTCGATGATCCATGCGGCAAGTCCAACTGGTGAATCGGCCAGGCCGAACGCAAGGGTTTGCGGTTTCGTGCCTTGAATGGCCTGATAGCCGCTCTCGCGCCGCAAGCGGTCGCGCGCCTTTGCGAGCCATTCGACCTCATCGGTGATGAAAGGCGCGCTGCCATCCCCGGTGTAAGGTCGCAGTCCCATGATATTGATATGAAGCGCCTTCAGGTGATGGGCAAAGTCGACGCCCAACCATGATGCAATCAGGCTTCCCCAGTCGCCGCCTTGCGCGACGTAGTTCGGATATCCGAGTACCTTACTCATCAGCTTGTCCCAAAGTGGCGCGATGTCGCGTGTCGTGATGGGACGCGAGGGTGGTGACGACCAGCCGTAGCCAGGAATACTGGGAACGATGACGTCGAACGCATCGTCGATGTTACCGCCGAATTTCTCCGGATGAGCAAGCTGTTCGATGACGTTGTCGAATTCAACGAACGAGCCGGGCCAGCCGTGAGTGAGGATCAGTGGGAGCGGATTGGTCCCGCTGCCGCGAACATGAATGAAGTGGATGTCGTAGCCGTCGATGTTGACCATGTATTGGGGAAACTGATTGAGGCGCTGTTCGGTGGCTCGCCAATCGTATTTTTCAAGCCAATGCGACACTAGCCGCTCCACGAACGGCTTATCGGTACCATAGCGCCAGCCGGCGTCCGCCGACGTGCGTGGGTAACGGGTCCTCTTCAGGCGGGTTCGGAGATCTTCGAGATCGGCGTCAGGTACTGCGATTGAGAACGGTCTGATTGCGGAAGATGCTTTGGTTGCTGGTGTGCTCATGACAGGCTCGCTTCTGTAGGATCAGGTACCGGTGAACTGAGGAGTGCGCTTTTCGCGAAAGGCGGAGATGCCTTCGCGCAAGTCGTTGGACAGAGCGTGGAGCGCCCATTCCAACTGCTCCATGCGGAGGCCAGCGGCCTTGGGCTGTTCGGGTGTTTGCAAGAGAAGCGACTTCATGCGACGCAATCCCGCCGGGCTGCGAAGCGCAAGCCGGTCGGCGAGCTTTCCGGCCTCCGTCTCTACTGCGCTGTCGTTGACGACAGCGGTAACAAGGCCAGCGAGCTTCATGTCTGCAGCGGCGTATGAATCGCCCGTGAACATCATTTCTCGGGCGCGCATCGGACCGACCTTGCGCGGCAATCGCACGGAGCTCCCGCCGCCGGGCAGCAATCCGTAGTTTGCATGCGCGTCGCCAAAACGTGCACTCTCGCCTGCGATTACCAGATCGCAAGCGAGCACGATTTCAAGCCCGCCGGCCATCGCCCAACCGCTAACCGCAGCGATGACGGGCAGGGGAAATTCTTCCAGCCGGCAAAGGAACGTGTTGAGGCGATCGACAAAGGAGTTGGGTCCGCTTTCGTATCCGGCCCCATCCGAACGCAATTGCAGTTCCTTTAGATCGGCACCGGCCGAGAATGCCCGCTCGGTTCCTGCTACGACCACGGCGCAGAGCATCCTATCCTGCTCCAATTCGGCTAGGATCTGCTCGAACGTGTTGATCATTTGGATAGTCAAAGCATTCAGCGATTTCGGCTTGTTCAAGCGGATCCACACGGTTTTGCCTCGTCGCTCCCATGCAATCGCGGGGTCAAGGCCGGTCATGACAATCTCCCGAATTCCATGCAGATTTTTCCGAAATGCGAGCCCTCGGCAATGGCGGCGATCACGCGCGGGGCTTCTTCCATCTGTTTCCCGGCTATAGAAAACGTTGGTTCGATTCGATGAACCTCAATCGCGCGCATCATGTCTTCAAATGAGCGGAGCGAACCGGCCGTGACACCCAGCAGACGTATTGCCCGCGTTACGACCTGACCAAGCGCAAGCGTCGGGGAGGGGCCCGCAAGGACACCAATAACGCTGAGCGTTCCACCTGCTTTGACGGCCTTTACCGACTGGTCGAGGTCCCCGGCGAGCTCAACCACATGGTCGATGCCCGTCGGTCCGGCGATCTCGCGCGCCCGTTTTTGCCAGTCGGGAAACGTCCTGTAGTTGATAGTTTCATCCGCGCCGATGGCCGAGGCGCGCTTGAGCTTGTCATCGCTCGATGATGTCACGATCACTCGCGCTCCAAACAATTTTGCAAACTGCAGCGCGAACAGCGATACACCGCCGGTACCCTGGGTGAGCACAGTATCGCCCGGCTTTACGCCTCCATCTGCGATCGCGCTCCAGGCGGTTAGGGCGGCGCATGGTAGGGACGCTGCGGCGGCGGCACTCAAATGGGGAGCGGCCTTCACCACTCCCAGTTCAGGTAGCAGCATGAACTGTTGCAGTACGCCTTCATGATATCCGCCCAGCATTCCCGCCCAGACGTTCTCGTGAAACGGGCCAGCGAACCAGTTCTGCGCGAAATTCGGGCAAACCATGTCGCCAATCTTCACCCGGGTGACGCTTTTTCCCGTGGCAACCACTTTTCCTGCGCCATCGGAAACGGGAATCATCGGAAGCTGTCCACCCTTCCGCCCGTACCCACCGCGAACCATCACCACATCGCGGTAGTTGATCGATGCGGCCTGCATTTCGACGATTACGTCGAACTCGCCGGGGATGGGATCTGGCCGAGCACCGGTTCGCAGGTTCTCTAGTCCCCAAGCGTCACGAATTTCCATAACCTTCATTTTTGCCTGTCCTGCAATGGTTTCTGCGCCGCGACACCGCCATTGTCGCGTTGCTACAAAGTAGAATAGTGAATCATTATTGCATTTTCCTATTGACTTGAAAAGCCGCCGGTTGTTCGATGGGACCTCCGACGAGGAAACAATGCTTTTGAACGAACAACAGGCGGGCATCCGCGACATGGCGCGCGACTTTGCGCGCAACGAGATCACTCCGTTTGCTGCGCAGTGGGATCGCGATGAATCCGTTCCTTTGGAAACGCTAGTTAAGATGGGCAACCTCGGCCTGATGGGCGTTTGCGTTCCGGAACAATGGGGCGGCGCCGGAGCGGATTTCGTTTCGTATGTGAGCGCCATGGAGGCGATCGCCTACGGCGATGCGGGTGTCGCCAACATGATGGCGGCGACCAATTCGCCCGTCGCAGCGGGCTTGTTGGCGTTCGGCAATGACGATCAGAAGGAGCGTTTCCTGCGTCCGCTCGCCAGCGGCGAGTGCGTGGGCGCGTTCCTGCTGAGTGAACCGCAAGCGGGTTCAGATGCCGCCAGCATATTGACGCGCGCCGAGAGGAAGGGCGGCAACTACATCCTCAACGGCACGAAGAATTTCATCACTGCGGGCGAAACCGCAGACATTGCAATGGTGATTGCCGTCACTGATGCTTCTGCGGGAAAGGCGGGGATTTCGTGTTTCATGACCCGGACGCGTCGCGATGGTTACATCGTAGCGCGCCGGGAAACGAAGCTCGGGCACCGCACGTGCGACACCTGCCAGATTGTGCTTGAGAACTTCGAAATCCCGGAGGCCGACATGCTCGGCCGTCCCGGTGAAGGATTGAAAATTGCGTTATCGGCGCTGGATAGCGGGCGGGTGGGTGTCGCGGCTCAATCCGTCGGCGTTGCGCAGGCAGCGTTCGACGCAGCACTGCAATACGCGCAAGAACGCAAGACGTTTGGCAAGAAGATCGTTGACCACCAAGCCGTCGGCTTTCAGCTTGCCGAGATGGCAACAAAAATCGAGGTCGCCAGGCAGATGTATCTGCACGCGGCATCTCTCAAGGATCTCGGGCTTCACTGTATCAAGGAAGCTTCGATGGCCAAACTGTTCGCGTCCGAGATGGTGGAGAGCGTGACCTCGGCAGCCGTGCAGATTCATGGCGGGTACGGATTTCTCAATGATTATCCCGTGGAAAAATTCTACCGCGATATGCGGGTCTTCAAAATCTACGATGGCACGAGTGAAGTGCAGAAGATGCTTATCGTGCGTGAACTGCAGAAGAATAAATAGGTATCGGCGTTCAACGGAGGAAACAATGAAAGTCTCGCAATTCTGGCTCGTCGGATTAACGCTGCTTGTCTCAGGTTCAGCGCAGGCACAAGTCTCGGATGATGTCGTGAAAATCGGCGTCATGAACGATCAATCCGGTGTTTACGAGGACATCACCGGAATGAAGGCGGTGGAAGCAGCCAAGATGGCGATCGAGGATTTCGGTCCAACAGTTCTTGGCAAGCGCATTGAAATCGTGGTTGCCAATCACCAGAACAAGACCGACATTGCGGGTGGTATCGCACGCAAATGGATCGATACCGAACAGGTCGATGCCATTGTCGACGTTACGGGGTCCGGCGTCGCGCTTGCGGTCAACGAAATCACTCGCGACAAAAGCCGCGTAATGATCGCGGCCAGCGCGGCAACGTCGGATCTTACAGGCAAGTCTTGCTCGCCAACGACAACCCAGTTCAGCTACGACACCTATGCGCTCGCCAAGAGCACTGGTATCGAGACCCTCAAGCAGGGTGGCGATACCTGGTTCTTCATAACCGCCGATTACGCATTCGGTCATGCGCTCGAGCGTGACACGTCCAGGTTCGTCGAACAGGGTGGCGGAAAAGTGCTCGGCGCGGTGCGTGCGCCGCTTGGAACGACCGATTACTCCTCCTTCTTGCTTCAGGCGCAGGCGTCGAAGGCGAAGATCATTGGTCTTGCCACCGCCGGCGGCGACACTATTACGGTCATCAAGCAGGCTGCGGAGTTCGGGATTCAACGCAGCGGGCAGCGTCTCGGCGGTTTGCTCATCTATATCAATGACGTCGAAGCGCTTGGTCTTCAGACCGCACAGGGCCTTGTTCTCACGACTTCGTTCTATTGGGACCTCAACGATGAAACGCGGGCGTGGACCAAACGCTTTCTCGCGCGCACGGGCGGTAAGCGTCCTCCCAACATGCTTCAGGTCGGTCTGTATTCCGGCGTTCTGCAGTACCTGAAGGCGGTAAGGGCAGCAGGAACCGACGAAGCGAAGGCCGTTTCCCTGAAGATGCGCGAACTCCCTGTAAATGACTTCTACAACAAGGACATCACGATCCGGAAAGACGGGCGCGTGCTGCACGATATGTATCTCGTACAGGTGAAAACTCCGCAGGAATCCAAGGGGCCGTTTGATAATTATAAGGTTCTCAGCAAACTGGCCGGCAAGGATGCCTATCGTCCCGAAAGCGAAGGCAATTGTCCGCTCGTCACAAGTTCGGCCAAGTAAGCGAGTTGAATATGAAGGGCTTGAAGGGAAAGGTTGCGCTGGTGACCGGCGCAGCGGGCGGGATGGGACGTCAGATATGCAAGCGTCTCGTCGAAGAGGGCTGCAGCGTTGCGATGCTCGACATCGACGCCAAACGTCTCGAATCGCTCGCTGCTGAATTTGGAAAGATCGATCAAGTCTGCCACGTCGCCGTGGACATCAGCGACTACGACGCGGTGTGCCGTGCTGTCGCCGGTGTGGAGAAAGCCATCGGGCCGATCGATATTCTGATCAACAATGCCGGGTGGGACAAGTTCTCCAACTTCCTCGATACTGATGAAGTGCTGCGTCAGAAGGTGGTTTCGATTAACCTGAACGGGCCGATCAACATGTTCCACGCCGTACTCGCTGGAATGGCACAGCGCGATGGAGGACGAGTAGTGACAATCGCGTCCGATGCGGGCCGTGTCGGTTCGTCAGGTCAGGCGGTCTATTCCGCTTGCAAGGGCGGCGTCATCGCACTCACCAAGACGCTGGCGCGAGAACTGGCACGGCGCAATATTCTTCTCAACGCGGTTTGTCCTGGCCCGACGGATACCGCAATGTTGCAGGACTTTATGAACCAGGGACCAGGTGGTCAGAAAGTGCACGATGCGATGAAGCGCGCCATTCCGCTGAAGCGGCTGGGGCAGCCTGAGGATATTCCAGGGATCGTTGCGTTTCTGGCCAGCGATGACGCATCATTCATCACCGGACAGGTCATCAGTGTGTCCGGCGGTTTGACGATGCACGGTTGAGCGTGCTGCAGGAAGTATATCGATGAACATCGCACAGATTTTCTGGAACAGCTGTTCTTCATTCGCGAGCAAGCCCATTCTTGTTGTCGATGACAAGGATGTGAGCTTTGATGAGGTGGCGGATCAGGTTCAGCGGCTGACGGGAGCGCTGCGTTCGAGAGGCATCGGCACAGGCGATTATGTCGTTCTGGCGATGGGCAATTGTATGGAATGGCTTGTCAGCGTTCTTGCCGTTCTTGGCTCGGGTGCGGTCTGCGTGCCGACCAATCCCGGCTTGCGCCCGCCGGAGATGTGCAACATCGCTAACCATTGTGAACCCAAGCTTGCCATTCTGGATGTGGAACTCGTCGGTCACTTCGCAGAAGCCAGGGTGAGGTTCGAGACCATCGTGCGGGGAGGCGGCGGCGCCAATGACTGGCACGCGGTGGTCTCCAGCGCGGCGCCCGACGCTTTTGTCGCTGCCGTGAGGGACGA
Organism: Afipia massiliensis; assembly: GCF_014203115.1. Taxonomy (GTDB): domain Bacteria; phylum Pseudomonadota; class Alphaproteobacteria; order Rhizobiales; family Xanthobacteraceae; genus Afipia; species Afipia massiliensis. The sequence goes on from NZ_JACHIJ010000011.1 coordinate 62,025, forward strand.
TGACCCCGCCCTGATCTTCTATACGTCCGGGACGACCGGAGTTCCGAAAGGCGTCCTGCTTAGCCACGGCGCCGAGATATTCGCGGCGCAGATGGTGGCGAAGCATATTGCCATCACATCGTCTGATCGGTCGATCGTGATGGGCTCGCTGGCGTTCATCTACCCTCTGGTTATCAACGCTCTCGCATCCATCGCCGGCGGCGCAAGTGTTGTCCTGCAGGATCGCTTTCACCCGCAGCTCGTTGCCGATGCGGTTCGCAAGCATCGAGTGACGATCATGATGGGCGTGCCGACCATGTACGTCATGCTGATAAATTACGCTGATACAGGGAAGGAGTGCGATCTGTCATCCGTCCGTGCGGCTTTTTCGGGCGGCGCAAGCCTACCCGACGCGCTGGTGAAGCGTGGTAAGGCCAGCCTCGGTTTCAACATCTTCGATCTGTGGGGAATGACGGAGTGTACACCGGTTACGACGTTCGATCCCAAGCGGGAAACGGCGGGGCAACCGGACTCCTGCGGTCGGGCTTTGCCTGGCTGCGCCTTTAAAATTGTCGATGACGATCTGAAGGAATGTTCCGTCGGGACAATCGGGGAGGTCATGCTCACCGGGCCGCTGACCATGTCCGGGTACTATAAGAACCCGGCTGCGACGGCCGAAGCCCTGATTGACGGTTGGGTGCGAAGCGGCGATCTGGGAATGACCGACAAGGATGGTTTTCTCTATATCGTCGGCCGCAAGAAAGATCTCATCATTCGTGGTGGCGCCAATGTCTACCCGGTCGATGTCGAGGAAGCGCTCTACACCCACGAAGGTGTAGCCGAATGCGCCGTGATCGGAAAACCAGATGACGTGTTCGGCGAAACGGTCAAGGCCTACGTGGTGAGAAGGACAACGGCCACCGAGGTGGCCGATCTGGTCGAACACTGCAAGACGAAGCTCGCCGACTATAAGGTTCCGAGCGAGATCGAGTTTATCGATGAATTGCCGAAGGGTCCCACCGGAAAGGTTCTCCGCCGCGAACTGCGCGAGTGGTCGATCGGACGCTAGCGGCTGAACAAACGCCAATCTCAGGATTATCATGGGCCCGCTTGCTGGACTAAGAATCGTTGAACTCGCCGGTATCGGCGCTGGACCGCACTGCGCGATGATGCTCGCCGACATGGGTGCTGACGTCGTTCGTGTTGACCGGCTGACGGCATCCGGGTTGGGTGTTCCGATTGACGCGAAGTTCGATTTGCTGTTGCGAGGGCGGCGTTCGCTTGCGGTCGACCTGAAGAGCGAAGCCGGGCGCGACACCGTGTTGCGCATGATCGACCAGGCTGACGCTGTAATCGAAAGTTTCCGGCCGGGCGTTGTCGAGCGCATGGGTCTCGGGCCCGATGTCTGCCTTTCGCGGAATCCAAAGCTGGTGTTTGGACGGCTGACCGGCTGGGGCCAGAATGGCCCTTATGCGCAAATGGCGGGCCACGACATCAACTACATCGCGCTATCGGGCGTATTGCACGCGATTGGATCGCGCGGCGGGCTCCCTGTGCCGCCGCTGAATCTCGTCGGCGACTTCGGCGGCGGAGCCGTATATGCCGCGTTCGGAATCGTCAGTGCGCTGCTTCATGCGCAGCGGACCGGGCAAGGGCAGGTTGTGGACGCCGCGATGGTGGATGGCGCCGCGGCGTTGCTGACGATGGTTGTCGGCTTTCAACGCGGCGGCATCTGGTCGTCACAGCGCGGCGACAATATCGTTGACGGAGGTGCACCGTATTATGCAGCCTACGAAACGTCGGATGGGCGGTTCGTTTCGATCGGCGCCATGGAAGAGAAGTTCTATGAGCTTCTTCTCACGAAGCTGAATCTTGGGGATGACGCGAACATGCGTCCTCATACGGATCGTTCGCGATGGGAGTATCAGCGAGACCGATTCAAGGCCTGCTTCCTGACCCGCTCACGCGATGAATGGTGCGCCGTACTGGAAGGCACAGATACTTGCTTTGCACCAGTTCTAACCATTGACGAAGCAAGCAGCCACCCGCATTTGAAGGCGCGAAAAACTTATGTTGATCTCAATGGTGTGAATCAGCCGGCGCCAAATCCGCGCTTTAGCGTGACCCCCTCAGCATCCTCGATGCCGCCTGCATCATTGGGACAGCACAGCCGCGAAGTTTTGGCGGACTGGGGAATAGCTTCCGAGGCGATCGAAAAATTGTGCAGCTCCAGCGTCGTGTTCCAGGCAAACTAGCGTCGTTTGCCAAAAGAGAAAGCTTTTCCGCCCGCAGGAGGAAGACATTGGCCGACATCGACGTTGATATACAGGAGAGAGTCGCGGTGGTGACACTCAACCGGCCGGGGGTGCGCAACGCCATGACTCTGGCCATGTGGCAAGGCATCGCAGAGATTTTTGCGCAACTGGGACAGGATTCCAACGTGCGCGCGATCATCCTGACCGGCGCGGGCGGAAACTTCAGCGTTGGTGCTGACGTGTCGGAGTTTGCAAAGGTCCGATCCAACGTTGCGGAAAGCAAGGCTTACGAGGTCGCGGTGGATGCGTCGTCAGATGCCATCGCAAATGCACCAAAGCCGGTGATTGCGGTTCTTGAGGGATACTGCCTTGGCGGCGGTTGCCATCTGGCGATGGCCTGTGATTTTCGCTACGCGCACAATGACACATCGACCGGTATCCCTGCGGCAAAACTTTCAATTGTTTACGGGGTACGTAGCACGCAGCGCTTGCTGGGTCTGGTCGGTTTGACCAACGCCAAACGCGCTCTGTATTCGGCGGAGCCTCTCGGTGCGGTTGATGCAGCAAGCATGGGACTCGTCGATCGGGTGTCGAGCGATCCGATGGCTGACGCGAGGGCTTTTGCTGTCGACATTGCCGAGCTCGCGCCGTTATCGGTAGAGGGTGCGAAACGTATTTTGACCGACCTATCGATGGGGCCGGGCGCGTTGGACGTAAAGGCCGCGGAGGCCTTCATTGATCGCGCATCGGCCAGTGAAGATTATAGAGAAGGTCGCCAAGCATTTGTCGAGAAGCGGCCGCCAATGTTCCGCGGGAGGTAAGATATAATGAAAATGCACGTGCTATCGGGCGGTCGTCTTCGCATGAAGAAGAGCGTCTATTTCCCCGATGCCGATCGTAGCGAGACGATCGAGCTTCCGGTGTCATGCATGCTGATGCGGCATGTCCAAGGCAACGTGCTGTTCGATACCGGTTGCCATCCCACGATTGCAGAAAATCCCGAGGGACGCTGGGGCGGACTCGCAAAATACATGACACCGATTATGGCGCCGGGCGAAAATATCCTGACCGGTCTCAAGGCTGTCGGTCTTGATCCGGACGATATCGATGTCGTCATTTGCTCGCATCTCCACACCGATCATTGCGGCTGCAATGAGTTCTTCAAGAAATCGACCATCGTTGTACACGCGCGGGAATTGGAAGCAGCCAAAGCGCCGGATGCATTGGCTAGCGGCTATTTTTCGGCTGACTGGGATCATTCGATGCCGATGAAGGTGATCGAGCAGCAGACGGACTTGTTTGGTGACGGGAAGATAACGCTTATTCCGTTGCCCGGCCATACACCGGGCACCATTGGCGCTTTGGTGAAGCTCGATCGCAGCGGCGAGTTTCTGCTGACGTCCGATGCTCTGAGCATTCGCGCCAATCTCGACAAGGATATCGTGCCTAAGAACACCAAGAATGCCGAGCAGTTTCTGCGATCGTTCGACGAGATCCGGCGGATCGAGGCGGGAGGCGCGACGATCATTTGCAGCCATGATAGCGCACAGTGGGATTCCTTGCGAAAGGGAAAGGACGCGTACGGCTGAATGCTGCAGTTTGATAGTTGAGCGGGGGAGCGCAGTGTTACTCAAGCTTGATGAGCAGACGCTGCATTTGCTGAATTCAATTCACACGGAAATGAAACGTTTTTATTCGATTTCCGATATTTGCAATGATTATTTAAGGGCGTAAGCCCGCAACTACACGCGACAGCGTAGGAATACTTGAAACAAGAAAGGCTGCGCGTGAGAAATGATCGAGAAGCCTGAACGCCGCATTTTCATCTCGGCATTCGAAGCGTCGCCGCGCGTCAAGGTTTTGAACTATCCTGAGCCGTTCCGTTCGCAAATGGCAAAGTGTCAAACGTCCGCTCGGTGATCTGTTTGGCCTCAAGAATTTCGGAATTAACCCAACCCGTCTTTTTCCGGGATCGGCGACCAGTCTGCCGAAGATTCTGCCGTTTACCCAACCGACGATCCTGTTGTCGTGCTGGAGGAATCCGGGTCATGCGTTCTTGCACAAGAATGGCACACTCTATTAGAATGGTAACAATCGACCACTGGACGCTACGACCATGGGCTCATTGGAAGACAGTGTCACGTCACTTCCTGTTCGAACATGCATCGTACCGCTTTGTCCCACTGGTTCAAACTGTCGGCGGCTCATAGCTGAATTTCGCCCAGTCCGCGGAGACCATCATGGGCCTGGCATTACCGGCTGAAAGCGCTTCGCTCTGGAATACGATCCGCCGTGAGGCGGTCGTGGTCGCTGCCGCTGAACCGGCCTTGGCCCCGTGGATGCACGAAGCGGTCGTTAATCAGAGCAATCTTGCCAGCGCGCTGGCACAATTGATCGCGACGGCGATCAGTAGCAACCGCGACGAGAAGACAGTAACCCGCCGAATTGCCGAACGGGCCTATCGCGACGATCCCTCTTTGATCGAGATCGCGACCCTCGATCTGAGGGCGCCACTTGACCGTGATCCCGCATGTCCAGGCCCTCTTCACGTGCTGCTCCATTTCAAGGGCTACATCGCGCTGCAGGCTCACCGGATCTCGCATCGGCTCTGGAAAGGCGGCCAAACCGAACTCGCTCGCGAGTTCCACGGCCGCATCACTCAGGCGTTGCATGTCAGCATTCATCCGTCTGTGACTATCGGAGGTGCTCTATTTATCGACCATGGCACCGGTGTCACCATCGGTGAAGGCGTGGTCATCGACGAAGACGTATCGATACTGCAAGAAGTCACGCTCAGCAGCTTGCCAGAATGCCACGCTGGCGCACCGCGGATCGGCCGTGGCGTGCTGCTATCAGCAGGGGCGATAGTGTTAGGCAACGTTTATATCGGCGATTTTGCTAAGATTGGAGCTGGGTCACTGGTTCTTGCGTCGGTGCCGTCGGGGTATACTGCGGTTGGCGTACCTGCGCGGCTGATTAGTAGCGCATCAGACGCGCGTCCTGCGTTGACTATGGATCAGTTTCTGCCTTGACTCCAAACGCATGGGTCAAGAAATCAGATGTCTCGCGTCTCGGTCTGTGAAACGACTCTTTGCTCACTGATGAGAAAAATAAGCAGAGCAGTTGCACATCGCGAGCGCAGAAATCCCCTGGGTTCATATCTTCGTGGGCTCCCGGCGAAACCTGCTTTGTTTGGATATGCATCGCTTACTACCGATTATTCTCCTTGGCGCGGACAGATATGGGCACATCTTGACTGTCTGTACGTCCAACCGCAGGTCCGAAGCGAGGGTATCGGCGCCAGCCTCTTGCAGTACGCCATGGCGATGGCTCAGAACCTCGGTGCTGATCGGCTCGAATGGCAAACGCCGATGCGGAATGAGCGTGCGATCACGTTCTGCGTTCGCGCAGGTGCGTGCAAACAGGCCAAGACACGCTTCAGCGTCATGATTTAGCTGAGCCTGCGGCATCACTGTCACGGGCGGGCAACGCACTTGCTTTATCCGAACTGCGTGGCCATCCTATTGCAAACGATCGGCGCATGTGGGGCCGCGAGCGATTACTTTTGGGGTCGTCTAGAGGCGCGCGAGGGGAGGGTGATGACGGTCTCAACGTCGTCCCTCCTCACAGATTTGCCATTTTCATCAACCAGGGCAATGGCGAGTTTCTGTCCGGTCGTCTTTGATCGGAGAGCCAGAGGTCCAGAGCCGTTTCCAATCCAGTGATCGCTCCACTCGGTCAACGCAGTAAATGACAGTCCAAGCGACTGTCCCATCTTGGTCAGCGGATATTCGATCCGTGAGCGCTGTCTGTCCTCCCGATATTCCCGCCGTTCCATCAACCCGCTATCGACCAACCGGGCGAGGCGGTTGCTCAATATACTCCGTGGAATATCCAGTTCATTCTGGAAGTCGTCGAACCGTCGCAGACCGTACAGCGCTGATCTCAGAATCACGAGAATCCAACGGTCGCCAATCAGCTCGAATGCCTTCCACAGATTGCAATCGGACGGCGGGACGGGCGAGCGGCGTATCAGCGGCGTTTCTGTCATGACAGCACGTTATCTGAGTTGCAAAAATAGATCTAGATTGGTAGAGACATAAGTCCAATAATTGGACCCATGAACCAAGGACCTGAGTAATGCTGACTCGCCCCGTGAACAAGGACGATGCGCTTGATGATTTCGCCAGCCGCGAGATCACGCTGACTGGTTTGACGAAAAGAGTGTATGTGTCGGGAAATGGCCCGGCTGTGATCGTGATGACCGAAATGCCAGGTATTAGCCCGCATGTGGCGCGCTTTAGTCGCTGGGTGCGCGACGCGGGGTTCACGGTCTACATGCCCTCGCTGTTTGGACGAGACGGCGCTCTAGTTAGTGCGGAGGAGGGCGTTGCGGTTATGCAGCGAGCTTGCGTCAGCGCCGAGTTCCGTGCGTTCGCTGCCAATGAGTCGAGCCCGGTCACAGTGTGGCTTCGAGCGCTGGCGAAATTCGCGCATGAAGAGTGTGGCGGTCCCGGCGTCGGAGCGATCGGGATGTGCTTTACGGGAAATTTCGCGCTGTCGATGATGCTCGAGCCCGCAATGCTTGCGCCGGTCGTGTCACAGCCATCGCTGCCTCTGAACGATCCTGCCGGAATGGCAATGGCTCCTAGCGAACTTGCTGCTGTTCGTGAGCGCCTCGAACGCGAAGATCTCACTGTCATGGCCTATCGCTTCGCGGGCGACAAGTTCTGCAAGGCGCAGCGGTTCGCAGCCTTCTCCAGAGCGCTCGGCGATAGGTTTGTTGCGCGTGTTCTTCCGGACAGCGCGGCCAATACGGACTTGCCGCCGTTCTTTGCAACTCATGTGACGACGCCGCACAGTGTGGTGACGGCACATCTGATCGATGAAGTGGGGCAGCCGACTATCACCGCGCGCGACGAGATTCTTTCATTCTTCAAGCAGCGACTTGTGAATTCATAGAGCGTGACCAAACTACAGGTAACATGTGATAGACCGGACGGCTTTACCGTCCAGCCCAAACTCAAACGTCTCTGCGGCCTCCACGCGACCATCCCGAGGCGTTTTTGAGCGATCGGCGATAACAGGACGATGCCGGCTGCGTAGTAAGACAGGATGCGATCGAGATCATGGGCGTTCCACGCCGCGACCAATCTTTGGCGAATGAGGTGGCGCGGCTCGCGTCGGTCATCACATTTAGTTCTAAAGAAACTGCCCGAACTTGGTGCCCTGCGGCAGCGCGGCCAGGCGAATCAGCCGGGAATCCTCGGCAGCGGCTTTCCGATGCGTGGCCGCTTCGCGATAGACCGGATCGCGGAGGATCTCGTTGAAAGCGGCCAGGTTCGGGTACTCTGCGACAAAACTCAGATCCCAACGCTCCTCATCCGGGACGATCAGCATGTTTTCAAATCATCCTGACACCGAGCCGAGCCAGGATAGGCCCGCTGAGGTTTCCATAGGTGCGGTAGGCCTCGGTACCGGTGGCAATGCGGCCATCAGGATAATCGGCGCACTCGCGCAAGCGGATCAGGTTGAGCAAATGCACCGCGCCTTGGCGGTCATTGTCGCGCTGTGCGATAAAGCGCTCCTTGGTCAAATCGACATGTCTCGTCATTGTTTCATCCGTGAATCTGTATGTTGTCGGCAGGGAGGTATGCGAGGCGCGAAATCGTTATCGCCCGTTGAACTGCGCCGGCCGACGTTCCAGGAACGCATTGATCCCCTCACGAATGTCATGTGTAGGGACCATTTGGGCGAATTGATTAGCTTCAACGGCGAGACCTTCGTCGATGGAAAGATTGATCCCTCGGGTGACGCTTGCGAGGCTAGCCGTGACAGCAGCCGACGGCTTTTCGATGATTCTCGCGGCGAGTTCGTTTGCGCGCGTCATAAGCTTCGATGCGGGTACGACCTCGTTGATGAGTCCGATGCGCCCCGCTTCCTCCGCGGAAATCGAGTCGCCGGTCAAAATGAGCTGAAGGGCACGTTTGCGTCCGATATGGCGCGGAAGCCGCTGCGTTCCGCCGAATGGCGGAGGAAAGCCGAGATTGATTTCAGGCTTGGCGAAGCGGGCATGGTCGCTGGAAATCGCCAGCGGACAGGCCTCGACCACCTCGCACCCGCCGCCGAAGGCCAGACCATTCACGGCCGCGATGATCGGCCTTGGAAAATTCTCGATCCGTTTGGTGAATGCTTGACCGCGTCCGACGAATTCGCGCATGGCAATGGTCATCCCGGCTTCCACGCTGGACGAAAATCCCGCGATGTCTGCACCCGCACTGAAGGCCTTGCCGGCGCCTGTCAGAATTACGATTCGGATAGTGTCGTCCCGCTCGATCGCATCCAGATGCTGTTGGAAGGCATCGATCAAATCATAATTGAGCGCGTTCAGTTTAGCGGGGCGATTGAGGGTGAGAGTAGCGATGTTGTCTTTCACACTCATCAAGACAGGTTGTTCTGCGGTCATAGCGATCTCCTTGCAGATTGCATGGGCCGATCGTCGCAGATGTCGACGCAATCGAACAAACCGATAATCTTCGCCAGCGGATGAAGATTTTTCAACTTGACCGCTCGCGGCAGTTCGGGAGTGCTAAAAGCGCCTTAAGGAAGGAACACGTGATGCGTCATAGGTTGCCCCCATTAAATTCGCTTCGCTTATTTGAGGCGTCGGCTCGCCTGCTGAGTTTCAAAAACGCAGCTGAAGAGCTTTTATTGACACCCAGTGCCGTGAGCCACGGCATCCATTCACTGGAGGACTGGCTGGGAACTCCGCTTTTTCTTCGGACAACTAAGGGGATTGTGCTGTCAGAAGCCGGTAACGCGTACATTCCAATTGTCCGTCAAGCGCTTGAACTGCTTTCTAGCGGCAGTGCGAGTATCTCGAGCAATCAAGGATTGGGACAGATCTCAATCAGTATGGCGCCAACCTTCGCCGCGAAATGGATGTTGCCGCGGCTTCATAGGTTTCGCGAGCGCCATCCCGATATACGCGTCGCGATCGATACATCGCATGAGCGCACTGAATTGTCTGACGTCGGTGTGGATTTGGCCATTCGCATGGGGCGCGGCGACTGGCACGGCTTTATCGCCGACAAGCTGCTTAGCGAGGAAATGGTCCCTGTGTGCGCGCCGGGTATTTACGAACGGGTGCGGAAGCTGAAGGATATCCAGCAGTCGCCGCTGATCCACGTTACGACGGTAAGCGAAGATTGGGCCGCCTGGGCGGCAGGTTGTGGACGCCCCGTGCCGGATGCAGCCAATGGCTTGCGGTTCGACACAATTCAGATGGCATTCGAAGCGGCCAGCCAAGGTCTCGGCGTTGCAATTGGACGAAAGCCCCTAGTCAACTCGGAGCTAAAGGCGGGCACTCTCGTCGAAGTTTGGGAATCAGTGTGTAGCAAAACCTCCTATTGGTTGATCGGTGCGGAGACTCGCTCGGATGATCCCCGGATTGTCGCATTTCGTTCCTGGATTCTTGAGGAGGCGGCGGCCTCCCCTGCGCCAAGCTTGCTTCCAACGTGAGTCTGTTTCATGTGCGAAACAATATTACTCATTTGTCCGGACTTCCTGTGTCATCCATCTTTACTTCGGATCATCACGACCGGGCTGGTATCCTTTCCAGCGGCCTGACTTAACAAGTTAAGAGACCGATATGATAACTCTATACGCTGAAAGGCGGGCAGCCTTCCGCGAACTGCATCAGGGTGGATGTTTTGCTATTCCAAATCCTTGGGACATTGGCAGCGCGCGCCGGTTGGAAAAGCTAGGCTTCAAGGCGCTGGCGTCGACAGGTGCAGGTTTCGCCTGGTCGCTGGGACGTCAGGATCAGCAACTGACGCTCAACGAAGCTCTGGACCATTTGCGGACTTTATCTTTGGCGACATCTCTGCCCGTCAACGCGGATTTCGAGACGGGCTATGCCGATAGTGCTGACGGTGTATTCACGAACGTCCTGAAAGCGATCGATACTGGCGTCGCGGGCCTATCAATCGAAGATCGAAAGGGGACCGATCTTCTAGATTTCCCCGAAGCGGTGAAGCGTGTCCGCGCGGCGCGGAGCGCGATCGATCAGTCCGGTGAGAACGTTCTTCTGGTCGGACGATCCGAAGGTCATTTTATCGGAAAGTCGGATCTTCCAGCGACGATTGCCCGTCTGGTCGCTTATTCGGATGCCGGCGCTGACTGTCTGTATGCTCCCGGTATCACCGATTTGTCGGGGGTCGCCAGTATCGTCGCGGCGGTTAGCCCAAAGCCGGTGAATGTTATGATAACGGGGCCGAGCCCCACTGTGGCAGAGCTTGCTGCAGTCGGCGTTCGCCGGGTCAGCATTGGCGCGTCGCTGGCGGCTGCCGCATGGAAAGGCTTCGATGTCGCTGCCCAGCTGCTTCGGGATGAAGGGCGGCTTCCGCCACGACATTGATCCGGCTTTCCGTCCTCATTGCCGAGACTCGGATATAGCGCATTGTAATCAGAATTGGGCAAACGCTATGATCGCAGTGATTTTCGAATCCTGGCCTGCACCAGGAAAAATGCAGACCTATCTCGATATGGGCGCCAGACTGGGGCCGCAGCTAGAAAAAATAGACGGCTTCATTTCGATTGAGAGATTTCAGAGCTTCTCAGATCCAGGAAAGCTACTGGCATTGTCGATCTGGCGCGACGAAGCATCGGTGGACGCATTCCGGAATTGGAACGTTCATAGGAATGTGCAGTCGAACAGTCGCAAGGATGTATTCCTCAATTACCGGCTGCGCGTTGCGGTGGTCCTGCGCGACTACGGGATGACAGAGCGCGAACAGGCGCCAGAGGACAGCCGTGCGGCGCACGTCTGAGAGAACTGGGCGCGCAGTGAAACGATCGGGGTTTTGATGGGATTCGCAGCTGTATGATACGCTATAGACGCCCCAGCTATTTCTCAACTATCAAGGAGTTTTGATGACCACGACGCTCGATGGATTTGCATCTCTCGACAGTGCTTGCGCCGTTGGCCTAATTGAAGCTATTCAAAAATATTTCGACCTGATGTACGATTGCGATACGTCGCGCTTTGATCAGGTTTTTCGATCGACCGTCCAGTTACACGGATATCGCGAGGGGCAGATGGTTGCGTGGCCTGCCCAAGTATACCGAGATATCCTCGACAAGCGTCAATCGCCGAAATCGCTGAACGCAGCACGCGCGGATGAGGTCCTTTTGATTGACTTCGCATCCACGACCCAGGCTTTCACGAAGGTGCGCGTCAGAGTTAACACGATGTTGTTCGTAGATTATCTGACTTGGCATCGAATCGGTGGGACGTGGCTGATCACATCGAAGGGTTTTCATGTCGAATCCAGTACAGGGGAAATCTGATAGCGCGGCGCAGACGGGGTTGCCTCCATTGTCACCGCCGAGCCAACGTGAGGCTGGCCTGTACGCGCGTACGACCGTGCGCAATAGATCAACTGTTGCGCTGTCGGTAGACATTGCCGCTGATGGTAATCGTCCCTGAGAGCGATGCCTTGACTGTGGAAATAAGAATTTCCTCGAACGACATCGATTAGAAGCCTGGGCCAGCCTCTAAGTCTCCGATCTGCAGCGAACGACGCCAGAAATGTTGGGAATTTTAGTCGTATCGCAGTCGATACTTCTCAAGATCCAAAAGCCGGCGCAAGTTACTATGTGGTCGCATTCAACTTCCTGAAGTTGCGCCGCTTGCAGGCGGAAGATTAGGGATGCCCGTTGAGGCGTTCATACAGACAGCGGACCGAGCCGTTCTGTCTTTCTCGTGGAGTCGTTGCACGATCAGATCGCCAAGGCATTTCATGAAAGCTGAGGAGTGTGTCTGGTTACAGTTGTTATCGAGCCTATTCATTTGGCTCGCGATTACAGGCAACTGAACAGCTTACTAACGCGAACGGGGCGGGAGCAAAGCGATTCTGATAAGGAATGGCGAGAAATGGGATCTGTCGGCTAACTGATAAAGAAAGAACGAAATGCTTATCAGTCGCCCGATCCGGTTTTCCTATGTCTCGTTGTTCGATTTGACTAGCTTGTTGATTCGCCACTCGGCGAGTTCAATCCTGCGAACCGCACCAGCTAGGGTGCGTACTCATAGACCGGGTACTGCAAGTGCAGCCAAGTTGATTTCCGCTTTGCGCCGAACTTGAACGAGTTCTGCGGAGCAGCGAATGACGCGATGTGCCAACCGCAATTGGTCAGAAAAGGTAGCTATGCAAGCGCGGCCAATTTTGAACAACGTGGGGTCGTTGACCCGGCTGTAGCGGCTTGATCTGCGAGCAATCCCGCGAGCCGCCCTTCCATCGTCTTGTGATTCAAATTTCCTAACTACAGCGTCGATTTCGTATCCAGAGACGTTTCAATGGATGCTGGCGCCTCAAAAGGCTGAGAAATGGAGTCAGTTAGAAAGCTACAAAAAGAGAATCAACTAGCTGACTGACGGATGTTGCTCTTTCCTGCGCGATATGGACAATCAGGCACGCTCAGGACCTACAGTGGGGTCAATGAATAACGCTAAAATGAGGAAGCTCTGGTGCCGTTCAATAAAATTCATGTGCCGCACTCTCTCCCCGTTGAGAGCTGCCACGCCATCAACGAGGTTCTACATGCCAGCCTCGTGGAGACCTGTGGTGTAAATCCTGATGACCACTTCTGTTTGATCTCGCGATACTCCGCCGGGGATACAATATTCCACCCAACGTTTCTCGGTGATAGGGATCCCAAGTCGACGATTGTGATTGAGATCGCGTTGCTGGCTGGACGCTCAAACGATCAAAAAGAGGCGCTCTACAGTAATGTCCGTAATCACCTTCGTAAAATTGGTGTGGATCCGAACAACTTGATCATCTTCCTAATTGAAAACAAGCCGATTGATTGGTCATTCAGCAGCGCAGGATCCGTGAAATCGGTGCTAGGGCTTTAAAAAAGAGCCGACCGAATTATGAAAATTCTTCAAAAGATGGTTGGAGACGGTCAGCTTTATTGCGAGAGCATTGCTAAGTAGTCGTCGGCTGACGGCGGTAGTTAGTCAGCTGGAATGAAGCGGAGTATGCCTGTTCGACGCGAATGCAGAAAGACGTCTTCAGCAGAGCGCGTCGCCGACAGCTTCGGTCTCGATCGAAAAGAGGAGCGCTCGAGCGATATGACAAACATCGGCGCGCAACGACGTCGGGGAAAGCACTTTATGCATGTCTCCATCTGGTTTATGCATAGGCCTCATGAATCTTCAAGATATAGAAGCATTTGTTGCAGTTGCGGAAATGGGTTCTGTGAGCCGCGCGGCTGCTCGCCTCAACCTGACCCAGCCGGCAATGTCACGCCGCATCCAAAGTTTCGAGGCAAGGGTCGGAGAAGGGGCCCTGTTCAATCGTGCAGTGAAGCCGGCGGTCCTGACTACGCTTGGCAACCATGTTCTTGAACATTGCAGGCGCGTGCTCGCTGCCGTGGCAGAGCTTGAATCCTGTACGACAAGCGCTGCCGATCCCGCGGGGGAAATCAAAATTGGGATTGCCCACGGCCTAGGCGAGATAGTTCTGACAGGCCCTCTTGATACGCTGCGGCAGCACTACCCGCGCGTTCGTCTCCAGATTAGTTCGAACTGGAGTGTCGGTCTCATAGAGGAAGTCAGGAGCGGGGTGATTGATTGTGCCGTTGGCCTACTAACCGACGACCACTCGATCCCGAACGGGCTTCAAAAGATTGCTCTTGGAGCCGAAGAAGTTGTTGTTGTTTCCGCCTCGCGGCACCCTACAAAACGGGATGGTAGCCCATGGAGGTTGCGCGACTTAACAGAAGAGAGCTGGTTTCTGAATCCAGCCGGATGCGGCTGTCGCGCCGCGCTGATACGCGCCTTCGATCGCCAACAACTTCCTATTCGCATCGCTGCCGAAATTTTCGGCGAGGACCTTCAACTATCGCTGCTGTCGAGGAGCGAGGGCCTGTCACTCGTTCCTCGTCGTCTATTTGAGCACAGCCCCCATCGCAAGGGACGGCAAATCCTATCTGTGGTGGACTTCAGTATGCCTGCGATGGTGATGCTGATCCGGAGTGCGATGCCAAGCCGCTTCGATTCTGCAGTTGATCAGCTTGTGATAGGGCTGAAGGAAAAGCTGCGTAAAAACTCGCCTGAAGCATAATGATTATATAAATAATGCATTTGATTTATAACTCACGATGCGCACTACTGATAAGTAGCTGCTCAGATGTTAGCAGTTATTCGTTTTTCGTTTCAGAGGTAAATGCTTCCATGATCGTCACCGTATTTCGCACCCGCCTCGCTCCCGATATTCTGGATGAATATGGCCCGAAGGCCAACGAGATGAGTGAATTGGTTCAGAGCATCCCAGGCCACATTTCGCACAAAGGATTTGTCGCTGAGGATGGCGAGAGAGTGACGATCGTCGAGTTCGAATCTGAGAAAGCGCTTCACGAATGGAAGGTTCACGCTGGACACGTTGAGGCGAAAAAGCTCGGCTTCGCAAAGTTCTACAGCAGTTTCAAGTATCAAATCTGCAATGTCACTCATACCCGCTCGTGGGAGCGCAAGGCCGGTAAATCATGATGCGTGTACTGCTGAATAGTATCACCACGGGATCCGCGCGAACTCACAACTAACCGGGATTGAAGGGCTGAAAGGAACGAACTGGAGGAGCGTCCTGTCCGGCGACTTTAATACGCCGCGCATGCTAACATGGGTTCGCATGCTGTTCATTCGCGATGTGATTATCAGCACGAGCAATTCTGCTTGTTTCCTGGGTCAATCACGCGACGAAAGTGAGAAATGGGTCCTAGGATGCATTCGAATTCCAAATCTCTGACTTTCATTGTTTTCGTCTTTTAACAGTATCGAAAATTGAGCAAGCTGCATGAAAGCTTCCGATAGTTGTTTGTCGATAATTCCCATCCGTCGCATACTCCACCCCGCCAAGATACGTATATCGACTGTTTTAGCTTTCACATTGAATACCTTTTTGGGCTGTTCGCGGGAATTCATGCGCGTGAAGCTGGCTAAGCGAGCATCCCGGCGAGGTTAGGCCGGTGTTCATATCGTCATTGAGGAGGCTTGCCGATTATCACGCCGAGTTTGCCGCGAAGAACGACAAGTAAAAGCGCCGGGGCCGTCGAGCAGCGCGTTGCTATTCTTAACGAATCGAACCTATGACGCATGCAGAACAAAAGCATAGTGATTTGGAAATAGCGCGCCTATTGGTTGGTGCGGCGAGGGTCGTGAAGCGCGGCAGGCATTGCTGGCTGATAACCGGGTCTGCCGGCGGTATGGCGGTGCGGCCAATGGGTACTGTATCCGTTTCGCACGGCAGCGACTGGTAGGTGCTTTTTCTCACCGATCGTCGTTCGCGCAAGACGTCCGATCTACGCCTCGTCCAAGAAGTGGATGTCACATTTCAGGACGAGCCTGGAGAGGGTTATGTCGCTCTTACTGGTGGCGCGGTTCTGATTGAAGACTTCTCTGAAATCGAGCATTTGTGGCGAGACGCCTACGATAACTATTTTCCCAGTAAGGCAGAGCGAGAAAATGCCATTTTCATTGAAGTTAGCGTCCAGAGAATGAAGCTTTGGATTCGCGGTGGTACGCCGGAGCCGTTTGGATTGCAGCCAGTTATTCTTGAGCGAGGTCACGAAGGCAGTTGGCGCTTGCCTTAGCAAATCCGAGGTAATCGTCAGTCCATCTCCATTCGCGGCACGGGATTCAATTCTCAAGTTAATGGCGTTGGGCCCTGGATGTCCGAAATATGAAAGTACTTCCACCCTCGACAATCGCGATAGATTTCGAAGGATGTCTTTATGACAGTGATTGACGTCTGGGCGCAAATTACCACAGAGCGCATGGCGCAGAGTGCCTGGCTAGAGCCGCTGATGCGTTGGAATGGCCGATCTGGTGAGCTACTTTCAACTAATGTTGAGCAAACCATCCAAGCGATGGATGCAGCCGGCGTCGATATCGCCTTGTTGTCTGCGTGGCATGGTCCCGAGGGCTCGCTTATCAGCAACGAGGAAGTCGCCGAGCAGATCGACGTGGCTCCAGATAGATTTCGAGGCCTGGCGACGGTGCCGCTTGATAATCCCATGGAGAGTGTTCGTGAAATCCGACGGTGGGTCGATGGAAAAACATTCGTGGGTGTTCGCGTTGCGCCATGGCTTTGGAATCTGCCTCCAAATCATCGTTACTACTATCCGGTCTTCGCTGCGTGTGTGGATGTCGGCGTTCCATTCTGCACGCAGATTGGCCACACGGGGCCACTGAAAAGATCCGAGACTGGCCGCCCCATTCCCTACCTCGAAGACGTGCTTCTAGATTTCCCCGAACTTGTTGTTGTTGGTGGACACGTTGGTTTCCCGTGGCTCGATGAACTGACGAGTCTCGCGGTCAAGTTTCCGAATTTTTATGTCGATACATCGGCATATGCGTTGCATCGCCTACCACCGGCCTTTGTCGATTGGATGAAGGGGCCGGGAAGAGCAAGGGCAATGTTCGGAACCAACTGGCCAATGATCTCCTTTGAAAAGTGTCTGGCCGGTTTGGGCGCGCTGGGCCTTTCGCCACGGGATCAGGAAGCCTTCCTTTCCGGGAACGCGCGCCGGGTGTTTGGACTGTAGGGGCGCTGTTTTCAGGAGAAAGCGATCCGAAAGGGGCACACTGCGTGCATTCTGACTTGAGCGAAGGCAGAAATATCTCGTCACCTCAATACCGGTTTCTGCGGATCTAATGCATACCCTCCCGCGTTCATGACTCCTGCGTGAAAGGTGAAGCTTTTAGCGACATTTGCATATAGATAAGATCCAGCCATCGATCGTACTTTCTTCCTACTTGGGGAAGCCTTCCTACTTGCTTGAATCCCAAGGAGCTGTGGAGGGAAATCGATGCGCCGTTTGCCGCATCGATAGCGGCAACGACAGCGTGGACGTTGCATTGCTGCGCCCTCTGTAGTAGCGACACCATCAGAGCGCGTCCAATTCCGCGTCGATGCAGAGTGTTGTCGACAAATACTGAATTTTCTTTTGTATGTCGGTATCCGTCCAGCGGGCGAAAATCTGACAAGGCAGCGTATCCCGCAACTTTTCCATCTAATTCGCAAATGATAACGGGCAGATTTTTTTCGATTCTTATGTTGATCCACTCTTCTCGCCCGAGCAAGTCGGAAGGTTGATCTGACCAAACGGCGGTTGTCTCGAGAACAGCTTGATTGAATATCGGTAAGATGGCTGCAGCGTCGGAGAGCGTTGCCTTGCGTATTAAAAGCGCCATAGTAGTTCCTTTAGCCAACCCTGAACGGCGTGCAACCGTTGACTCGTGCACCTGATATGCTTCGACTGACCAATCAAACGGAGGAGCGGGTTCTTCGCTTGCCATAACGTTCTGAAAGAACCGATGGTATCTGAAATTACGATACGATGCGGTAGTATTACAATTTCGAGTTCTTGATGTCTGGCTTCAGCACGGTCAAATTCGCTCAGTCCGAAACGACGAAAGTCTCCGCAAATCTTCGCGGCTCGTCCAAGATGTTATTTCAGATGTCTTCCTACCGTTGTGTCACGTTGCAGCTGGCTTTGCACTTGAGCATGCAAGGTTGCGAGCTTGATTTCGCGTTTCTGAAGTATGACTTCAAAATTATCTGATTATGAAAGTAGCGCGAGTCGAGTAGTTGATCGACAAGTGTGCCGTACACAATTTGCCCGGCTGTGGCATTCTGCATCATGAGCATCTAAATCGTTAGCCGGTCGATGGCCGGTTCCGGGACGTTGACCGTCTGGCCGGAGCTTTGCCGCGAGAGCTACCGTGAGTCAGTTAAGTGCCGTTTGCGTAAGAATCTGGATGCTGACTGGGGGCAGGGTGTGTCGCTGTAAGCGTGCCCTAGTCTTACAGGAAGGGGGCCGAATTGCTGAACAAGCTATCGATCCGAGCAAAGTTGTGGAGTCTTGTCATTGCTGCGGCGATAGCTGTTAGTTGCATCGCCGCTACCAGCTTATGGCTCAGCTATCAACGAATGTACCAGGATAGACTGGGTACGTTGCGAGCTGTAGTCGGAGTCGGTTATAGCCTCGCCGAGAAATTCGAGCAGGAAGTCATTGCAGGCCGGTTGACGCGTGAAGAAGCTCAATCAAGCTTCAAGGAAGCAATGCTTGCGATCAGGTATGCTGGCGAGGAATATCTGTTTGCTCACACCTACGATCTCGTTGGCTTTGCTCATCCGAACCCTCGACTGATGGGTAAGGATGTATCGGGCATCAGAGATTCAAGAGGCGTTCCAATTGTGCCAGCCCTTTGGCAGATCGTTAAGGATCGTCAGGGCGAAGGTAGCTATGCGTATGACTGGCCATTACATGCGGGCGGTTCTCAGACAGCCGTTAAACTCACATATGCAAAGAGCTTTGTGCCCTGGAACATTTTGATCGGAACGGGCGTCTTCATTGACGATATTCGATCTGATTTCACCGCAATGATTTGGAAGGTCGTTGGCCTTTTTTCGCTGCTCGCACTTCCTGCAATTGGGCTCATTGCGCTGGTTGGGGGAACTGTGAGTGCGAGAATCCAGGGCGTCGCGGCAAAGATGCAGAGTCTCGCGGATGGAAATTTTTCTATTGAATTACCAGAGGTCGAACACGTTGATGAGATTGGGCAAATGACGCGCGCGGTTAAGATCTTCCGGGATAGAATGGTCGAAGGAGAGCGGCTGCGAGAGGAGCGCGAGGGCCTAAAGGCCCGCTCCGCGAATCAACGCAAATTGGATATGTGCAAGCTCGCCGATGATTTCGAGGGCACCGTCGGTGAGATTATCCGGACCGTATCTTCATCGGCGATTAAGCTGGAGATGTCTGCGGGAACGTTGACCATCACGGCTGATCGGTCACAAGAACTGACGACAACGGTGGCGTCTGCTTCAGAAGAAGCCTCCGTGAATGTACAATCTGTAGCATCTGCTGCTGAGGAAATAGCGTCGTCAGTTATCGAGATCAGCCGTCAAGTTCAAGAGTCTGCGCGAATCGCCAATGCAGCAGTGGACCAGGCGCAATTGACTGATGTTCAAGTTGGCAAAATGGCAGACGCAGCGGCCAGAATCGGAGAGGTGGTCAACTTGATTAGTTCGATCGCAGCCCAGACTAAGCTACTCGCTCTAAATGCCACAATTGAAGCCGCTCGCGCGGGCGAGGCGGGCCAAGGGTTCGCAGTCGTCGCAGCCGAAGTCAAGGAATTGGCCGAGCAGACCGCCAGGGCCACAGAAGAGATCAGCGGCCATGTAGACGGCATTCAGCAGGCGACAGGCGGTTCTGTTGTTGCGATTAAGGAAATTGGACAAACGATTGCTAAGATCGCGGAAATCTCATCCTTTGTCGCGTCTGCAGTAGAGGAACAGGGCGCGGCAACGCAAGACATCTCTCGAAGTGTACAGGAGGCGGCGCAAGGGACTGTACAAGTGTCGTCAAACATTATCGATGTAAAGCGAGGTGCGGTCGAGACCGGGGCTGCTTCATTAGAGGTTTTATCTGCCGCTCGGTCGCTATCCGAATTTAGCTCGCGGCTAAACGTGGAGGTAGATCAATTCTTGATTTCCGTGCGCTCTGCCTAAGCATTGAGCGAAGGAATATACCTCACTGCATTGTCGAGAAGAGGTCATTGAGCAGCGAGCTGATCCAGATTCAGTATCGGCACATGACGCAGCACATGGCTTCTTTCACGCCATTGCCGGCGCCCAAGGACAACAACGAAGCGATAGTCGTATGACATTAGTTGCGTCAAAGGCGTGGCGAAATGACAACCGGCCGATTTCTCGTGGAGAGTGCCTTATGAATGATCCGTCCGCAAAGAACGCAATCGAATTTTGGTTCGAGTATGGCAGCGTATATAGCTATCTGAGCGTCATGCGGATCGAAGGCGAGGCGGCGCGTCGAGATGTTAAGGTGATATGGAAGCCGTTTTTGCTCGGGGCGATCTTTCAATCTGTCGGCTTCAAGGTAAACCCTTTCGTAGAGCAACTGGAAAAACGCTCTTACGTGCTTCAAGATGTGCCGCGTCAATGCAAAAAATATGGACTTAAATGGTTGCAGCCGAGCACATTTCCCCGCTCTGGTGTGCTGCCATTACGCGTCGCGCTGTTAGGTGTTGATAAGCCTTGGATCGGAGAATTCAGTCGCAGAGTTATGGAGCTCAACTACGCGCTGGATAAGGACATCAACGAACCTGAAATCTTAGCTCCGGTTTTGACGGATCTCGGGCTATCGGCTTCCGAGATACTAGAACAAGCCAAAGCGGAGTCCACAAAGAGTATGTTACGCGAACAAACCGAGCAGGCGCGCAAAAACGGCATCTTTGGCGCGCCGACGTTTTTGATCGGAAAAGAAGTGTTCTGGGGTAATGATCGTCTCGATGACGCGTTTCAGTTTGCCTCGAGTTCGTGAAGTCAAAGGTAGGGCATTCGGAGTGCGTCGCAGCTTGGGAGACAACTATGCCGATTCGTGTCGAGCGCCGTGATCGAGTGCTAACTGACCTGCACCCCTGAAACGCCCTCGATTTTGAGTTAGGATTTCTGTTCTCCAGCCAGGAGACAGACGATGCGTAAGAGCAGGTTTACCGAAGAG
>NZ_JACHIJ010000012.1 GCF_014203115.1 Afipia massiliensis
CCTCGCGCCGGCACAGCGCCGCGATCGACTCTTCGCCGCGCAACCCATCCAGCACGATGCGGATCTTCTCCTCCGCGCCATACTGCTTACGGGTCACCCGGCGGATGTCCTTGATGACCTTCTCCGCCGACCGCTTTGTCGCTTCCGTTTTCTGTCTCATCGTCCGTTCCTTTGAAAGGCTACGATGACCCAGAAAACCTCCTCTCTCAATTAGCCCAATTCTGTCTCATTGGTGCTGACGCCGAACACACGTCAAAAAACTAGACTCGTTCAGATAGTTTTGCTGCCCGATGGAATCATCGTGTCGCTAGGAACGTGCGTCTGTCGGATTCGACCGACAGATCCACATTCCACACGAAAGTTCCTTCATCTTCCGTTCAGGCACTCACCGTGAGGATACCCGTTGTCGTCATGTGGATCATTCCTTGCCGGCGGTCGGAATTCGAGAGGAGCACGACATGAAGAAAATTCTGTTCAGTCTGGCCTTTGTCTTACCCGTCACGTTTGCTTCGCCGCAGGCGTCCGCGCTGCCTGGCAATTTGCATGACTTGCTAACTGGTCACGCCGTCGCGTCTGATGTTGTTGAAATCAAAGGCGGTCACGGTCGAGGCAAAGGGCATGGTTGGGGCAAATCGCGCGGCTTCAAGCACCATGGCTGGAACCGAGGACGCAAAGTCGGGTGGCGCGGCCGCGGTTGTCCCCCAGGACTTTGGAAGCAGGGCCGCTGTTAAAATATGATTGCGAAACGGCGCGCCTATCGAGCGCGCCGTTTTTTATGTAACGGCTCAAGAAGCTTGACGCCTAAAATTGCAGCGCCAGCTCAGACCACACCTCCGACGAAAAGATTCACGATAGAAATTATGAAAGAAGGATCGTTGGAGCACCCGATCGTTTCTTTAGCTCAAAGGACATACGCTGCACGAACGAAACGTATTTCATATCCGAGATAGTCATCGGAGTGACGGCAACCCACGCATGTCATTTTGAAGATGGTATCGCTTTCAATTTTGATCGTTCGAGGGTCCGTCGGGTGGCGCTCAAATATACCATTTGCCTGCTGGCAATTAGAGCAGGTAACTCCATAGCACCAGTCGCCCATCTTCAAGCCCATGATTGTGATCCAGCAGCCTCACTCGTCCCTGATCTCGGCGGTTGATCCGATTCGCGTATCTCATATTTTTGAAAGCTTGCAATTTTGACGAGCCTAACGATTCCTTCGCGCAGCTCAACATCTGCGATCTGATCGAGTGCCTTCAATAGCCGTAAGTTGAGCGCGGTTGGACAAAAAGTTGATCGGAGAGAACTCGTCATCTGGAGATTTCTCCCAGCCTCACTTGTCGCTGTCGCTTTCTGGCATTGGTGTGGGTAATCTATCGCTTTCTGAGCGTGCGGTATCGACCGAGCGCGTAGCAATGGGAAGTTTCTGGAGGAGGTCGGACATATCCGAATGAACGCTTATCGCCCGTCTTTATCGATCGAGATCAATACTGTGTTCGGCGAGAAGGCATTGCCAAAAACCGTCAAATACTCGCCTAGCCCAATTCAATGACTTTCCAGCCTCATCAAATGACTTGCCGAGAGACATTGGGTTTGGCACGCTGAGGCTATACCTGCATTAGTATTTCGAGGTCGCTATGGTCAGAGCAGTTTTCAAGGGAGCGGTGTTAGGCGCGTTCTTGCTGGTCCTCTTGCCGGCTAATGGCGCTCAGGCTTTCGGCGACGAACCTCGTTGGCCGGGATTTGGTTATAGTTACGACCCGGCAATTGCTTCAGGTTGCTGGAAGTGGAACTGGCAACAGTACAGTTGGTATGATCACTGCCCGGTCTATGTTCATCCGAAGGCCTACATGTTCTCGCGGCCTTCATCCCGCACAGGTTTGCGGACGAAGAGTTGAACTGGTCTGAGCTGTTTTTCTGAAGGCTACTTCGCCGACAGTGAGGTGGCGCCGAGCGTCATCCCGCGTGAGGTAGATTGCACAGAAGCACTGGATCTGGGTGGGCTTAATCCGGCAGCGACCCTCAACTACTCAACGCTCCGAGAATGCTTATTCAATTCCCTGCTCAGGATAGCGAAACTGAGCAGGCGACAGAGCTGTGGTTGCCGAAATTGAGTTGCGCGTTCCCGCGCAGGCCATCGAGCCAAATGCCCTTGCCTGCGTAGCGATAGCCCACCCCCATTGGCACCAGCCGGACGTAGGTCGCATTGTGCGGCGCAGTATAAAGCCTGGCTGTCACCAGTTCGCCTGCTGCGCTCACCGCAATAGGGCAAATTGGATAATCGCGGCCATTCTCGCAGGTCAGAACAATCTCTGAGCAGCCGCCCGGCGCCGTACCTGGCGGCAGCATCAAACCGAGGTCCGCCGCCGTCGCGGTCAAGGGACCGGAGCTCAACGCGATACCTAGAACGGCAGCAGCCTTGAAAAGGTTGAGCAATTTGGTGCCCATAACAGCCCCCAATATGAAAAAAACAATGACTTAGTGAAGCAAGGGGGGCAAGTGGGGTCAATCCTGAGCGCGCTTCCTACGCAAGGAAACCTCAACCGTGTCGGTTTAACCACAGCTCCCAGTAACTACTGATTTACCATAGAGGCTCCTTGACCCCCAACCATTTGAAAGGGAGGATGTTTCTTAAGAAATTGTTAATGCACCCGTTAAGGGTCGATTTTTATTTTCAGTATTTTTTTTGAGGCGTGTCATGAATGGACCTTTCCAGGTTGCGCAAGCCAATATTGCAGGCCAATCCACAGGCAAGCTCCCCGCTCGCGTCGTAAAAATATCGAAGCCCTTTGGCGAACAGTCTGTCGTGGTGCCATTGAGCTACGACGGAAGCGTCAAGGCCGATCTCTCGGCAATCGCGAGCGAAAAGATCACGCTGGTTCATATCGGCGAGAAACTCATCATTCTTTTCGACAACAAGTCGACAGTTACGCTTGAGCCTTTTTTTGATTCAACTGGAAAGCCGCTTGATTCAATCACGCTTGAAGTTTCTCCCGGTCGCGATTTAACGGGTGCAGAATTCGCGACGCTGTTTCCGGTTACGGAAGATCAATCGGTTTTACCCGCAGCCGGGGAAGCCGGTAACGCCCAAGCATCGGGCGCGAACTTCTCCAGCGTTGGCGTCGATCCGCTGGCGCTGCCCGGTCCGCTTCCTCTCCTCGGTCAGGAAGAACTGCCGAATTTTGTCATTACCAATCTGCTCACTCCCTTGCTGATTGATGACACACCCACCGCGGGTGCAGATGCGCTTGCTCTCGATGAAGACGAAATTTCCGGTGCTGGCGGCAACCCCGGCGGCGTCAACGACATTGTAGCGCCTGCGTCATTTACCGGTGTTCTGACTCATAATTTTGGCGCCGATGGACCGGGCGACATCAGTTTCGCCGCCATGGACGGAAAGAGCCAAGTCATCAATGGCATTACCGTTACGTTCTCATGGGATCAGGCAACACATACGTTGTTGGCGAACGACGGCACCAATGACGTTTTCAAAATCGTTGTCACTAACCCGACGACAGGCGAATACGAGACGACGCTGCTCCACGCCTTGCATCATCATACGGATGCTCTTGCTGACAACAATGAAACGAGTGACACGTTCGAGTTGACGTTCACCGTTGTTGACGGGAACGGCACACCAACTGATGGCAAGTTGCTGCTGGAGATCAACGACGATACGCCGGAGGCGTTTGATACCAAGCCGGGAAGCTTCGACGGACCAGAGTTCTTTGCGCAAGTCATCGACGACGAAGATCAATCCGATGGAATTCAGGCCGGGCCGGGGGACAATGGTTCAGGCAAGACTGCATCCGGCATCCTCGATATTCATCCTGGCGCAGATGGTCTGAAGGCTGTTGCTTTCACGGGACTTGATGGCTTGCCGCATTTGGTTGTGACCGCCGACGACGGCTCTACCCCAGTCCTGCAGGCAATCTACGTCGATGGATCGGGCACTGGCTCTCCCGAGAACGTATCGTTGATGTGGACACCTGACGGTTCAGGTGGTGGTACGTTAACCGGAACAAGCAGCCACTTTGATGGCGCCAACGGGCACGATCCGGTTTTCACCCTAACCGTCGATGCCAGCGGTAATTACGTCTACACGGCGTTCACGCCGCTTGCTCACCCATTGCACACTGACGGTGCTGATGGGAGCACCGCAACGGCATGGGAAGACAACTTAAATCTGGCGTTTACCTACACTGTGACCGACGGCGATGGCGACCGCACAAGCGCGCTGCTGACGATTAATGTCGACGATGATGTTCCGACAGTCGTTCCGACTGCGAACATTCCGCCGGCTTCTATTATTTTGGATGAGTCCGTCGACGCAAATCCGCTTGATCCAAATACCGCTCCGCAATTGGATGACACGGGAGTTGGTTCGCCGATAGGATCTGCGGTCATCGATGCAGGCTCTATTGCCGGGTTATTTGTCGATCATGCGGGCGCCGATGGCGAATCCGCGCATTCGTTCGATCTTGCGCTGAAGGATGGCAGCGGGAACGTCGTTAGCGTTGGGGCAACGCCGATTGCGACGAACCTTTCCGTTACGGATGCTTTCAATCTGTATCCAGACGACTCGATCTACCTCCAAAAAGTCTCCGATGCACAGATCAACGGCGTAATCGCCGGAGCCGATGGAATTCTCGGAAATTCTGACGACCATCTCGCGATGCGATTCACTATCGATCCGGACACGGGCGCGGTCACTGTCGAGCAATACCTGGCGATCCGTCACGATGTCGCGGGATCTACACCGGCGGATCATGACGACCCCGTCTCCCTGCTGGTTGGGCAGGCAGGGGGAATTTTTGTCTCCCACAGCCTGACGGACGGCGACGGCGACGTTGCGACGACGACATCACAGTCGGCTCTCTCGATTTCGATCGAAGACGATGGTCCAAGCGTTACCGCCAGCGCCAACGGATCCTTCGGCGTCACTCACGATGAGACGTTGTTGCTTCAGAGCCCGCCTTTTGGCGATGACAACGACATTCTTTTTACGTCGGTCTTTAATGGCGTAAGCAATCCGGGCCACGACTTGGACGTTCCGTTTGGCTTGCCGATCGGCTATGCACGCAGCAGTGGATCGGCGCTCGTTGTCGGTGGTGTCGACTATGGCACCGATGGGCCGTCCGCCTCGCATGCGAACGTGTTCTCGCTAACGCTGACCGATCCAGGCGACCAATCTGTGACGGGTCCGATTGATTCCGGAATCCAGACGACCAGCGGTAATTCCATTTTCCTGTTTGTCGAAAACGGCCTGATCGTCGGCCGCTACGATGGCGGTGACGCGGGCTCCGACGTCACCAATACGGGCAGCGATCCTGCGGCTTTTGCAATCTCGATTAATCCGACAACCGGCGTGGTTTCGGTTGTTCAATACGTTTCGTTGTTTCACCCAAGCCCGGACGTTGGCGCGGATTCCGACGAGTATGTGTCGCTCGCTGATGCGCTGGGCAACATAAAGGCGACCGTCACTGTCACGGACGGGGATGGTGATACTGCGTCTGCATCTGCGGATATATCCGATGATATCAGGTTCGAGGATGATGGCCCGCTTGTTACCGCGGCGGTCAAGTTCGGCTTTGGTGTAACCGTTGACGAAACGCCCGGTAACCAGAACAATGATGTTACGGGGTCGCTGCCGGTATTCACCAACGTCGTGAATGTCGGACACGATCCGGACAACGGCGGACAACCGCTTGCGTTCGCCACCAACAATACGCCGGCTCTTGCCGTCCTGTCGTATTTTGGCGTGGATGGTCCAGCGCCGGCTGATGCGACAGTTTATTCGCTTACGCTGAATGGAGCGGATGCCGATGGAGTCCCGTCCGGATTGAAGATCACCGACGGCACCACCATCAGCCTCTTTGTTGAGAACGTCGACGGCAACGACCTGATTATTGGCCGTGTTGACGGCAACGGTACCTACGGTGGCCAGGCTGCTTTCGCGATCGCGATCGATCCTGCCACGGGGAAGGTATCGGTCGTCGAATATCTGTCGTTGCAGCACAATATGGATGGCCTCAATCCCAACGATCAGGTTGCGCTTGCCGCCAACACCGTTCTTGCGACCGTGACCATCAAGGATGGCGACGGCGACACAGCCTCCGCATCGGCCGACGTCTCTGGCAAGATTCGATTCAACGATGATGGGCCGCAACTTGCTCCGGGAAAGACTGTCCAGGATTTTGTTGACGAAGACGGGCTTCACGGTGCCGTTTCGGACAGCAATCCTGATCATAGTCCATTGTTGCCAAGCGAAACCGCCGGAACGAATTCTGCAACCGCAACCGGCTCGCTCGGCGTCCTCGTCAATTTTGGCGCTGATGGACCCG
This sequence comes from Afipia massiliensis, assembly GCF_014203115.1. Taxonomy (GTDB): domain Bacteria; phylum Pseudomonadota; class Alphaproteobacteria; order Rhizobiales; family Xanthobacteraceae; genus Afipia; species Afipia massiliensis. The sequence goes on from NZ_JACHIJ010000012.1 coordinate 6,342, forward strand.
GCGCGAATGGTTTTTCTCTTAAAACTCAAGCGCCAACGGATTCCGGCCTGAATTCACAAGGGCAGGATGTCCTGATCGTTTCGAGCGGCGGCACGTTGCACGGCTATGTCGAAGGCGGCATCGCAGGGTCCGGCTTCGGAGCGGAGGACCGCGAGGTCTTTACGCTGATTGTCGATGCGTCGGGCAATTACGTCTTCATACTGAAGGATCAGGTCGATCATCCGACGCTGAACGGTATCGCTGGCGATAACAGCGAGAATCTGCTGTCCGGTAATGGAATCGATTTGTCTTCTTTCATTGTCGCGACGGACGGCGACAATGATCCTGTTGCGCTGGCGGCCGGCACCTTCACAATCCAGGTTTACGACGACATTCCGGTCGTCGCGGCTAAGCCTGCGGAAACGACGTTGGAAACGACCTCCTATACCCTTGATGGCGTCCCGGCAGGGCACGACCGATTCAAGGTTCTCGATGGTGTAGGTGACAAGGATATCCTTCTCAGCGCGAGAACAGGAAATGTTATCGATGAGGTCAACACGGCCAACGATATTGGTGTGGGGCAGGGGCAGAATATCAATGGCAAGGACAATAACAGCGCCGAGGAATATCTGCGCATCGACTTCGTGCATCATGGCGTCGCTACTGGCAACAATACCAACACAACTTATACCGCGACCGATCACTATTCCGTCAATTCGCTGACGTTTACGGTACCTCAGGTCTCACAAGGACCGGCTTCGCTGTTTCTTCAATTGTCCAGCGTGCCCGTGGGTGAGGACAATGATTCGACGACCGCAAACCTCGACAACAATGCATTCGTTGCGATCTCGGGCGTGACGGTTGACGGCAATCCCGCGGCGCTGACATCCGTCTACGCGGCAGATGGCACCACCTTGATCGGCTATCTGCTCGAGGGAGTACAGGCCGATGACGTTATTGAGGTCACCGGCGCGTCATCTTTTGGCCGGCTGATCATCGCAAATTATGATGGCGTCACAATCAATACCGGCGGCGTGAATACCGAGGTCGTGGACGGCGCCAAGTCCTTCTCGGTGCTCATCGCTGAGAGTGAGTCACTTGTTCTCAAGCCGTTTGAAGTCCGGCATGACGAGACGATCAGTCCGGTGCTTGTGAATGATACGCCGGATCCCAACGACGCCGACGATACAGCTTTGACTTTGCCGTCGTTACTCAGCACCCGGATTTCCGGACTCGCTCTCACGGAAATCGGCCACGCTGTTGGTCCGGCGTCACTTGCGTCGCTGTTCACGTTCTCGGTTGGCGCAGATGTACCTCCGGCGGTTGCTTATCAATTGTCCACAGCAACGGCTAACGGCACTTTCAGCGGTGTCGATAGTGGTTTGAAGACCACGATCGGCAATCTGCCGATTCTGCTCTATTCCGATCCGACAAATCCTCAAATCCTGTGGGGTGTGACGGGCGCCGATTTTGCCAGCGGCACGAAGGTTTTTGCTGCTTATGCCGACCCGACCGGCCAGCTCTGGCTGGTGCAGTTCCAGGCCATTGCACATGATGTCGATGGAAACACCGCTGCAGCTTATGACGACATCGCCTTTGTTGCCACAAATCTCATACACGTCACCGCGAATCTGACCGATGCCGATGGCGATACAGTAGCTGCTGTTTCTGAAACGCCGATCAAGCTGAGTTTCCAGGACGACGGCCCTCTCGCGGTCAACGATATTGATTCAGCGAACGGTGCGGCCCTGACGGCGACGGGCAACGTTATTACGAGCGTTGATATCGCAGTTAGTCCGGATTCCAATGTCACCGATGGTGTGGCCGACAAGATCGGCACCGACGGTGCGAAAATCACGCAGGTGCAGGGTTTTGCCGGTACCGATACGACGACGGATGTGAACCATAACTTCGTCATCAATGGCCAGTACGGCATGCTGACCCTGAGTGAAAATGGTGGCTACACCTATACGCGGTTCAACGGCTCGCCGGTCGTTGCCAACGACGTGTTCACCTATCGGCTGACGGACGGCGACGGGGATTACTCTACGGCGACGCTCACGATCAGCATCAGCGATCACGGTGTGACGATCTCCGGAATCGGGGCGACCGGCGGCGACAAGACTGTCGATGAAGATGATTTGTCCTCGACCCGCGGAATGGGTGAGGCGGATGGAACAAGCCCCAACGCGGCAGCCCTGACGCAGGGCGGGACCTTCAGTTTCGCGGCTCTCGACGGCGTCGACGATGTAAGCATCGGTGGAACGCTGGTCGTGCATGACGGCGTCGTTCAGAATCTTAACACGCCGATCACGACAACGTACGGCGTACTTACAATTACGGCTGTTGATCTTGTCGGGGGGACTGTCAGCTACTCCTATCAATTGGTCGACAACACACTCGCGCACGGCCCAGGCGCCAATGGCGAAAACTCGGTCTTCGATAGCATTCCGGTTCAGGTGACCGATGTTGATGGTGATCCGGCCAATAGCAGTCTGATTGTCAAGGTGGTCGACGACGTGCCGCATGCGGTTCTGGATACGGGAAGCGTGTCGGAAGGTTCGCTGCTGAGTGTTGCGGCGACGGGTGTTCTGTTCAACGACACGGCGGGCGCGGACGACGCTTCGATTAATGGCGTGCGGGCCGTGGGCCTGGTGCCTGACACGACGACGCCTGTTGCGGGCGGGGTCGGCACGGACATCACGGGCCAGCACGGCACGCTGCATCTGAATGCGGACGGCAGCTACACCTATCAGTCGACGGCGAACAACATCGCGTCGAACGCGGTCGATACGTTTGTCTACACCATCAAGGACGGCGACGGCGATCTGTCGACGACAACGCTGACGATCAACGTCGCGGACGTGACGGTGACGGCGTCCGATACGGATGCGGTTGTGAACGAGGCGGGTCTGCCGGTGATCGGCAGCGCCGCGGCGACGGACAGCGAGATCTTCGAGGGGTCGATCACGCCGGCGGGCGGCACGGGTCCGTACACCTATACGCTGACCAGCAGCGCCAATGGTGCATACGGCAACCTGGTGCTGAATGCGGACGGCACCTATACCTACACGCTGGACACGCCGTACGACGGGACGACGGCGAACAACGGCGTCACCACCGAGCAGGACAAGGACAGCTTCAGCTACACGGTGACGGACGCCCACGGCAACAGCACCACCGGCACCATCCTGGTGGACATCACCGACGACGTGCCAAGTATTACTGCTGCGGCTGACGCGGTATCTGTCGATGAAGGCAATCTTGCGAGCGACAGACATCCTGTCCCCGAGCCGGGTTTTGTTGGCATCCCGCAGAGCAACACCGGCTTCCTCCACATCACATGGGGCGCCGACAGCGGTGCCGACAGACATCTTGAGTTTGCGAAGGACAGCGGCTCCAATCCGATCGGCCCCGCTCTGACGGCCGATGGCATTCCGCTTGAATATGTCATTCGTTTCCCCGGAGATTCGCCCGGTAACGAGCAGATCGTGGCCTACAAGCAAGGCGGCGATCCAGATACCGATCCGGTGTTCAGAATCACTCTCTATGAAGGCGGGCAGGGCTTCTACACCTATGTGCAATACCAGAACATCGATCACGGCGGCGACGGGGCCGATCCGACGATGTTCAACTTCACCATCAAAGCGTTCGATGGTGACGGCGATTCCGTTTCGCAAACCCTGACTATCAATGTCACCGACGACGTGCCGAGCGCGGTTGCGGATACCAATAGCGTGACCGAGGGCGGGATTGTCGGCGGCAACGTGCTGACAGACGGGACTGACGACCTGTTTGGCGCGGACGGTGCGACGCTGACGGTTCCTGCGGGCGGCGTTGTCGGCGTGCGTGCGGCAGGGATGGACCTGACGACGCCGGTTCTGACCGGGACCGGGACGCAGATTGCGGGCGCGTACGGCAAGCTGACGCTGAACGCAGATGGATCGTACTCGTATGACGGCAATCCGAATGTTGTGCCGCTTGCGGGTGCGACGGACGTGTTTGTCTACACGATCAAGGACGGTGACGGCGACACATCGACGACAACGCTGACGATCAACCTGACGGATTCGGGGATCGCGGCGCCGAACGACAGCGACGTGACAGTGTATGAAGCGGCGCTGGATACGTCGATCACGGCTCCGGACATCGCGGCCGGGACGATCACAGGCAGCCTCGGTACCTCAAGCCCGCTTGAGACGGATGCAACGAATCAGCTCAACGCGACGAGCAGCGCGGCGATTGTGAGCTATGAGCTTGTATCTGGCGGCAACGCGGTAACGGTTGGACTGTATGGAAGTATCCAGGTGGCGGCGGACGGCAGCTATGTCTATACGCTGACCAAACCGTTCGACACCAATCCGGCGGACGATAACAGCACCAATACCGAAGTGGCGGAGAGCTTCCAGTACAGGGCTACGGACGCCAACGGCAACACTGCCATCGGCACTATCACCGTCAACATCGTCGACGACGTCCCGAGTATCACTGCTGCGGCTGACGCAGTATCTGTCGATGAAGGCAATCTTGCGAGCGACAGACATCCTGTTCCCGAGCCGGGCTTGATCGGTACCGCGCAAAGCGATTTCGGCTTCCTCCACATCACATGGGGCGCCGATGGCGGTGCTGACAGGCACCTTGAGTTTGCGAAGGACAGCGGCTCCAATCCGATCGGCCCAGCTCTGACGGCCGATGGCATTCCCCTTGAGTATGTGATCCGTTTCCCGGGAGATTCACCCGGCAATGAGCAGATCGTGGCCTACAAGCAAGGCGGCGATCCGGACACCGACCCGGTCTTCAGCATCACTCTCTACGAAGGCGGCCAGGGACAGTACGTCTATGTGCAGTACCAGAACATCGATCACGGCGGCGTCGGTGCGGACCCGACGACATTCAACTTCAGCATCAAGGCGTTCGATGGCGACGGCGATTCCGTTCCGCAAACCCTGACCGTCAACGTCACCGACGACGTGCCGATCGCAGTTGCGGATGCGGACAGCGTTGTCGAGGGCGCGGATGCGGCGGGCAACGTGCTGACCGGTGTCGGCACGACGGCAGGTATTGCGAGCGCGGACACGGCGGGCGCGGACGGCTTTGGCGTCAACGCAATCGTTGGCGTTGCGGCGGGCAGCAACACGTCGTTGCCGGTGAGCGGCGGCGTCGGCGTTGCGATCGAGACCGCGCTGGGCTTCCTGACGCTGAACGCGGACGGCGGCTATACCTACGCGGCCAAGCCGGATGCGACGGGCTCGAACGCGGTCGATACCTTTGTCTACACGATCAAGGACGGTGACGGCGATACCTCGACGACGACGCTGACAATTAACGTCGACAACGTTACGGTCGTTGCGTCCGATACGGATGCGCTGGTGAATGAAGCGGGTCTGCCGGTGATCGGTAGCGCCGCGGCGACGGACAGCGAGATCTTCGATGGTTCGATCACGCCATCGGGCAATGGTTCGGGCCCATATACCTATACGCTGACTAGCTCGGCGACCGGTTCTTACGGCAACCTGGTGCTGCACGCGGACGGAACCTACACCTACACCCTGACGACGCCCTATGACGGGGCGACGGCGGACAACGGTGTCACGACGGAGCAGGACAAGGACAGCTTCAGCTACACGGTGACCGACGCCCACGGCAACAGCACCACGGGCACCATCCTGGTCGACATCACCGACGACGTACCGCATGCGGTTCTGGATACGGGGAGTGTGACGGAAGGCTCGCTGTTGAGCGTTGCGGCGACGGGTGTTCTGTTCAACGACACGGCGGGCGCGGACGGCGCGACGATCGACGGCGTGCGGGCCGCGGGCCTGGTGCCGGACACGACAACGCCTGTTGCGGGCGGGGTCGGCGCGGACATCGCAGGTCAGCACGGCACGCTGCATCTGAACGCGGACGGCAGCTACACCTATCAGTCGACGGCGAACAACATCGCGTCGGACACGACGGACGTGTTCGTGTACACGCTGAAGGATGGCGACGGCGATCTGTCGACGACGACGCTGACCATCAATCTTGCGGACGTGACGGTGACGGCGTCCGACACAGATGCACTGGTGAACGAGGCGGGTCTGCCGGTGATCGGCAGCGCCGCGGCAACGGACAGCGAGATCTTCGAGGGTTCGATTACACCTGCGGGCGGCACGGGTCCGTATAGCTATACGCTGACCAGCAGCGCCAATGGTGCGTATGGCAACCTGGTGCTGAATCCGGACGGCACCTACACCTATACGCTGACGACGCCCTATGACGGGACGACGGCGGACAACGGCGTCACCACGGAGCAGGACAAGGACAGCTTCAGCTACACGGTGACTGACGCCCACGGCAACAGCGCCACCGGCACCATCCTGGTCGACATCACCGACGACGTACCGCATATCGATATCGTCAATACGCCAAATTCGGTGAACGAAACTCAAACAATCGACGGGACGTGGACACTTGCGGCGGGTGCGGATGGTGTGACGTCGATTGACGTCACTGTCGGAGCAGTTACGAAAACGCTATCTCTTGCAGCCGGATCGAACACCGTTACATTTGGTGCCGGAGACGGTCTGACGGCAGGCACCTTGACCGTCGATGCTGATTTGCAATGGCACTTTGTTGCGAACTCGGTCGCGTCGAATGAGAATGTCACCTTCTCGTTGAAGGCGACGGACGGCGACGGCGATATCTCAACAGACTCTCAGGCCATCACGGTCGTCAACGTCAACCAGCCGCTTGCGATCACGGGGAGTATCGTTGGCCTCGTGGAAGAAGAGCACGGCGTGCCAGGTGGTATTGACGATATCAGTTCGGCGTCGCTTGCGCCTAACAACGACCAGGACACCGCCGGCAATCTAAATGTCACGATCAACGTGTTCACCGGTACATTCTCGCCGCCGTTGAGCTTTACCGGCAATGAAGGGACGCTCAGTTATTCGTTAAACTCGGTCATCGAAGGCAGCCCGGTTACGAAGGCAGGAGGCGGCGCTCTCACTTCGGATGGCGCAGCCGTGCTGTTCCACGTCAATGGCGGCACGCTGACGGGCTATGTCGAAGTCAGCGGAGCGGGCTTTAGCGGTGCGGATCGAACGGTCTTCACGCTCGAACTGAACCAGCCAGCCGTTGGTCAATACCGGTTCACGCTGCTCGACAATCTTGATCATCATACCGTTGCGGCGGCCGACAATGTCGAAAACATTATCGGAATCAACTTCAATAATCTGGTCAAGGTCACGGATAACGGCGATCTGAACGACGACGAACCGATCGCAAATTTCACAATCAATGTGATCGACGACGTTCCCGTGGCGGCAATTGCCGATTACGCTGTTATGTCCAACGGCGCCGGTTCGCCGGTGACGTTCGGTCTCGACTTCGATAACACGCTTGCCAATAATTATGGAGCCGACGCCGCCGGAACAGTCAGATTCCCGGCGTCGCTTGATAGTTCGAGCGGGCTGACCTCGAATGGCGTGCCGATCACTTACACGGTGTCCGGTGACGGTCTAACGCTGACAGCTATGGCCGGGCTTGCGTCGGTATTTGTCGTTACGCTCAATCCGGCGGCGGCAACTTACTCTGTCGATATGAATGCAGTTGTTGACAGTGTCAGTACGGTGAATTTCAGCGACGGCACCTACCAGTTCGACGGCGGCAACACGGCCTGGGTAGCGTTGGTGCCTGCCGGCCAGAAGGATAGCGGTACGCCCGTCAATGACGATTCGCGCGATATTTTGATCACGCCCGTCGGAACTGCCGATACGGTCAATAACAACGCGACTTCTACAGGTGCAGGCGGCGGATCTGGCGGCCAGAACATCGGTGCTGGCGAGGGTTTACGACTCGATTTCGTGATTGATCTCACCGGGGACACCGGCGGATCTGGCGGCTACAATGACAACTCACCTCCGCCCTTCCCGAATCGCGACCACGTGTTTGACGACCACTACAATACAAATGGCGCCACGATAAAATTTGGAGACGGCTCTACTAACACAACTCTGCAGATTACCGCACGAGATGAAACGGTAGCGACCGACGCCAATAATGTCGTAGGCGACGGAGTTCTCGATTCCGTCAACAAGATCATCATCAACTATGACGGTGAGTCTGAAGTCATCACTTTTGCGGCCATCGGGACTACGGCGACAAACTTCACAGTCGGAAATCTCGGTGGTCTTGGCGACCGGACCTACAATGTCCAGTTTGTCGATGTCGACCCGGGAGCAGGGGTCAAATACGCAGCGAAGATCATTGGTGTCCTTGATACCAATGTGACCATCGCGACCTATACGGCCGATGGATACCACAGCCTCGAACTCCTCAATCAGGATGGCGACGACTTTGCAATCACCGGCTTCGGTGCGGCGGTTCAAACCACTGCGCCAGTCAGCCTCGACGTTCCAATCCTGGTGGTGGATGGTGATGGCGATGCTGCCGCAAGCACTCTTGGGATCACGCTTGTACAGCCAGGTTCCGGTATTCAGAATCATTCAACCGATCTGGTTGGTGCTTCGCACACGTACACTTCAACAGGCGCGAACCCTCATATCATTGGGTCTGATTTTGCCGACACGCTCAACGGCGATGGTGCTGCCAACGTTTTAATCGGAGGGTTGGGTATCGACTCACTTTTCGGAAACGGCGGCAACGACATTCTGATCGGCGGTCCCGGCGCGGACAATCTGACCGGCGGCTTGGGTGCGGACATCTTCAGGCTGACCGACACTGCCGCGGCGGACATTATCAACGACTTCAATAACGCGGAAGGCGACAAAGTCGATCTGACTGCGCTGTTTTCGGTCGCGGCCGGACACAGCCTTAGTGAGTATGTCGCTCATACGGGCACGACCCTTCAGGTCGATGTGGACGGCAATCTCAACGGCGCCAACTTTGTGACGGTGGCGACCTCGCTGCCCAATACGCCATCGGCTATCACCATTATGTATGAGGATGCTGCTCACGCGGTGCAATCCGCGACGGTTTGATGATCGGAGGACATCCGGTAAACAAAAATCCGCCGAGGTAATCTCGGCGGATTTTTTCTCCTATGTGCAAAGAGAGAAGGGAATCCATGCAGCCTATATTTTCTGTCCAGCAGGGCCGCCGCCCACGGTCACGCTGATACGCTGCACCTCAGTGCGGCCACCAGGATATTTCACTTCGATCGTTACGACATCGACGCCGGAAAAATCCGCTTTCGAACGATAGAAAGCGATGAAGCCCGGTACTTCAAGGGCGAGGCACTGCTTGTAGTTCGTGGCGCTGACCTTGCCGCGCTTGATGCTGACGGCCCCGTTCGCGGGCGGGCCAACGAGGCGGATGGTCGGCAAAACGCCCGAAGTGCAATCGGGTTGTACGTTGAGATAAACCCCAACCCGAATGTCCTTCGCGGGCTGGCCTTTGGCGGTGCGCTCCACAAGGGGCACCTGCGCCAGAACGTCAGAGCTTGCGCAGGCCACGATGACCAAGCTCGCCACGCAGCCTCCGACTGTGCGGCGGAACTTGCTTAGAAACAAAATTCTCTCGTCTGCTTCCACGATATTCCGCTCGACTGAATCGGTACGCAAAATTGCACCGAGGCTCTGAAAACTTATGGGAACATAGCACAAAAGTGCTCGCTGGGCGCCAGGATACAGCATATCGCGCCGCAAGCCGAAGCTTCAAGGGCGATCGAGGTGCACGATGATGGCCACGCCATCGCAACGGTCGATGCGCCGTAGGCTCTGCCGCGTCTGGCGCCAGGGTCACATAAGAATTGGCAGGGTCGTCGCACCCGAGCCGATGCCAGATATAGGTGTCTCGGCGCCGCTAGTGTCAACGGTGAGTCCCCATTCTGTCGTGGCGCCTTCGCTGCCGACAGCCTCGGATGCAGGAGCAACCATCTTGGCCTCTCCGTCTTGCCGCTGCGAGAGGTAGGGCGATGCGAAGAGATTCACCCCGCTATTGTCGAGTACAAAGAGGGGGGTGAAATGGAGCAGTTCGCTGTCGCGCGCCAATGCCGAGCTTCGATTGTCAAGGACTGTCCATGTGCCGCCGGTTCTGACAGTGAGAACAGCGTGATCCTCACGCGCCTTTCGATCGCGAACCAAGAGGATACGAAGATCTTGATCCGAAACGCCTGCTTCCCGCAGAACGATATACTTAGCGATAGCGTAGTCCTCGCAATCGCCCCGGCCTGTGCCGAGTGACGCCAGAGGTGCCGACCACACGTCTATCGCAGCATGCTGTGCGAGATCGCTCATATAGCGGATGGCGGTATTGATGAGGCGATTGGCGGTTTCAATTCGTGCCGTGCCGCTTCGGCTTTGGACTTCATCGACGATCAGGATGAAACGGCGCGCTGCGTCGCTACACTTGGAGCTGTCCGATCTGCAGGCTTCGACGGTTTGAAGTTCGGCGAAAATCTCAGCCTTCGATGCGCGCCATTTGCGCCAGAGCGCACCTTCCGGTGCGCGAAATGTAAACAGACCGAAGGGCTCATTTGTGGCCTGTATGGTTGATTCGGCAGCGACCAATTCCGACGATGCGTCGGACAGGACATCGTCATTTGTGACAGATGCCAGCCGGATCGGTTGTTCTGTCTTGGGCTTGCCGTCGAGTTTTGCCAAAATACTGTTGATAGAAAAAAAGTGTGCGCCTTCCGCTTGAACGCGGACGGGCGGCGAGGGTGGCGTCAACATTGAGGGCGTTACAAGATCGTCAAAGATATGCTTCCGCGGTTTGGCTTTTGATGCCGCCTCGCTCGGAAATGCACTGGCTGTTAAAACCGCAAGGCAAATAACTGCCCCTGTGACGGCATGCGCCGCTGGAAAACTCACCATGATAACGCCCCTGTATCCCGGGGGCGTCGGTCAACTTTAGAGCTGATCCCGTCCCCGTGTGATGGGGCGATCATTGAACGGGAGCATCTAGAACCGAGTTAAGCGGTTGCGACTCGGGCGGCTATTCTGCGTGGGAGGGTGAAGGAGGGGAAATGAGATAGCTAGAATTTGAATCAACTTATCGAGTAACACAGCGTTAACGCTGACATCTCGTTACTCTGCGGAATTCTTAGCGCTCACGCAGAGCTTCATCGCGCAGCATCCGGGCCGGCTTCACCAAATAATCGAGGACGGATTTTGCGCCGGTCAGGATTTCGACGGTCGTGACCATGCCGGGAATAATGGGTAGCGGAGTTTCGGCCGTTCCCAGATGGTTCTTGTCTGTCCGAACCATGACTCGATAGAACGTTTCTGCTTTTTCGCCCCGCTCGGGTTTGTCGTCGGCAATCGTATCTGCGCTGATACGTTCAACCTTTCCCTTGAGAGAGCCGTAGACCGAAGAATCGTATGCGGTGATTTTGACCACGGCATCCTGCCCAGCCCGGATAAACGCGATGTCCTGCGGACGAATCCGTCCTTCGACAAGAAGGCTGTCATCAAGCGGAACAATGTCCATCAGGTTTGCGCCCGGCTGAACTACGGCGCCGACTGTTGTTACGTTCAGTTTATTGACGATGCCGTTAACTGGAGATTTGAGATCAGCGCGGCGTACGCGATCCTGAGCTGATTTGATATTCTCCTCCAGTACAGCCAGATCCCCACGAGATTTGGCCAGATCTTCTTCCGCCTGCGACCGGAAAGCCGTCTTGATATTCGTAATGCGTGATTGCGTTTCTGCCAGCTGTCCGCGTATTTCGCTGGCCTGACGTTCGAGGCGCAACATCTCAATCTCGGGAACTACTTTCTGCGCATACAGATTGCGGGTGATTTCCACTTCGCGGCTGAGCAGTTTGAGCGAACCCGCAAGCCGCGTCTCCTGTTGCGCCAGAACGTCGATGTCCTGCGATACTTTCTTCACGCGGGCAGCAAACAGGTTTCGCTCGGTTTCGACGATCTGGGGCGCGCTTCTAACAAGCTCGTCGGAAAACGTGGGCTTTTCGGCACCAGTCACTTCGGCCTGAAGGCGCGCGACACGTGCGGCGTTTGAAGCGAGCCGCTCTCTAACCTCGCCAAGGTCCGCTGAGAATTTCGTATCGTCAATCCGCATGAGCACCTGGCCCTGCTTTACGATATCGCCCTCCCGCACGAGAATTTCCAGGACGAGCCCGCCTTCGAGACTTTGCAGAACCTGGGTTTGACGAGAGGAGATCACCCGTCCGTTACCCCGCTTCACTTCGTCGAGGACAGCAAAATGCGCCCAGATAATCCCGACCACGAAAAGTGCCAGCGTGCAGAGCAGAACCAGCTGCGACGTGCGCGGGGTGCGCAGTTCCACCGCGGCTCGAATATCGTTTGCGAAAGCAAAATCAGACTGCTGCATTTGATTTCACGACCGGAGGCGCAAATTTCGATGCTTCTGCTTGCCGCTTTGCGCTTGCTTGAAGATTGGCGAGAATAGTCTCGCGGGGACCGTCGGCTACGAGCTTGCCGCGTTCAAACACCAAAATCCGATTGACCAACGTCAATAAGGAAGGGCGGTGTGTTGAAACGATGATGGTCATATCGGACATCGCGATTGACTTCAGGCGATCAAGAAATTCCGCTTCGCTGCGCACATCGAAGTGTGCCGTTGGCTCATCCATGAAAATGATCTTGGGCTTGCGGATCATGGCCCGCGCCAAGCCGATTGCCTGCTTTTGGCCGCCTGAGAGACTTCGTCCGCCCTCCGCGATCGGCATGTCGTAACCGAGGGGATGGCCGGCTATGAATTGCTCGACGCCGGACAGACGAGCGACTTCGATAACCTCTTCGTCGGTCGCTGACGGCTTTCCGAGTGTTATGTTGTCGCGCAGCTTTCCGAAGAACAGGTCGGTATCCTGCATGACGAAGCCGACACCTGCGCGAAGATCTGCCGGGTCATACTGGCGGGAATCGATGCCGTCGATGGCGATGCTGCCTTCAAGGGGGTCATAGAATCCGGCCAAAAGGCGCCCGACTGTTGTCTTCCCTGATCCCACCCTGCCGATGATGGCCACTCGTTCTCCAGGCGCAATCTTGAACGAGATTTTCTCAAGGGCATTTTCCTTGGTTCCCGGATAGCGGAAGCTGACGTTCTCAAAACTGACCGCACCTTTTTGAATTTTGCGGGTGACATATGCGCGTCCTGGCGGTCGTTCGCGCTCCAGCGACATCAGCCGGTCGATAGAGCGTAGAGCGCTTATGGTTTGAGTCGCCCGGGTGATGACCGAGGCGAGGCTGGAAATAGGAGCGAGCACCCGGCCGGACAGCATGTTTGCGGCAATGAGCGCACCCATCGTGATTTTGCCGTCGAGGATCAGAAACACGCCGATCACGACGAGCAACATACTGGTGATCTGCTGGGCAGAGCTCGAAATGGTCAGAGCCAGCGAGGACCAGAAATGCACGTCTTCGCCAGAGCGAGCGGTTGCCGCAACGGATCGTTCCCATGCCGTCTGCATGCGCGATTCAGCGCCTGTCGCGCGAACCGTTTCAATCCCCGACAGCGATTCGATGAGCACGCCATGCCGGGCTGCGGATTCGGCTTGCAGCCGTTTCATGGCGCGATCCAGGGGGCGTTGCAAGATGAAGCCGGTTGCGATGACGATCGGCAGCATGAGCAGCGGTATCCAGGCTAGCGGACCTGCGATAACAAAGAGCACGCCGATGAAGATGACGGCGAAGATCAGGTCTGTGGCGGCCACCACCGTTCCCGACGTAAAGAACTCTCGAACAGAGTCGAAGTCCCTCATTTGATTGGCGAGAATGCCAACCGACGTTGGCCTGTTCGCCATCTTCACGGCGAGGATGTGTTCGAAGATGTTTGCGGCCAGCACGACGTCGATCTTTTTTCCGGTCAGATCGATAATGCGGCTTCGAACGATCCGGATGATGAAATCAAAAACGATGGCGAGGCCAAGACCGACAGCAAGCGCGACCAGCGAGGGTATCGCGCCGTTCGGCACCACGCGATCGTACACGTTCATCGTAAATAGCGGCGCGGCAAGAGCGAGCATGTTGACGAGCAGTGCCGCCAGTGCAACGTGTCCGTAGTTCGAGCCGAACCGGCGGACGACTGACCAGAACCAGTGGGTTTGCGGAAGATCGCCGGCGGCAACTGTTCGGGCATCTGCGGTTGCGGCCGGTTTGATCAGAAATGCGTACCCCGAATAGATCGATGCAAGCTGAGCGATAGCTAAATCTCTGCCGGTCTCGGGGCGCTCGGGGTCGATGACCCGGGTCATTTGGCGAGCTTCATCGACCGCGCTAAGAATTAACGGCGCTCCTTCTTTGGTCACCAGCAAAACGGGTAGCACCAGTGCTGGGATGTCGGCGAGGGTGCGCTTTACCGGCTCAACTTCGAGCCCTGCTCGCAGGCCGGCACGTTCAACGAGTGCTGCGGTCAAACGGCCATTCACGATCGGCAGGCCGGCTATCAGAGCCTCGCGGCTAATCGCGCGCCCATGAAAAGCCGCAAGGCAGATCAATGCCTCCGCAAGCGGATCTCTCAAGTGGTCGGCGCTTTCGATACCACCTGGCGTCGCTGAGGTCCTGGATCCCGCGTCTGTTTTCAATGATCGTGGTCCTGGCTACGGAATATCTAGCCATTATAAATCGATGGTTGCTCGAGGCGCGGAAACCCAAAATTAAGCCTAATAGCCGACCGCCCCGTCTAGGCGCGTAGTATCTATGTTGAAGGCAGCAATTATTGCTTCGCGAAGCGAGTTCCGCGCCCTTGCTAACGTGCGAGCTGCTTCATTTGACGGACCACTTTGAGGCAGCGTCGATCAATTCCTGTGTGGCGGATGATGATCCCTGCCAGCGGTTGGCAAAACTATCCCTTGCTACAACGCTTTCTCCGCCGCCGGCCGCGGCATAATTCAGGGCTGGTATCGGTTCGACCCGTTTAACTGGCAAAGGTTCCGGACCCGATACAGGATCGCGGAGAATAATGGGGGGGAGCTTGGTCGGGAAAAGTCCAAACGGTTCGACATCGAGCGCCGAAGCATCTGCCGGAGGCGGCGCCTTGACGTACTCGATCAAATTGCCCATCGCGGCAAGGAGCTGATAATCGGCGAACACCGCCACGCTCTGTGCCGAAATCAAGGAGATGAAGCCGTTAAAGAGCTGGTTCTGTCCGTTCAGCAGATCGACCAACGACCGCTGACCCAGCTCATATTCCTTCTGGTAGGAAACGATGACCTTGCGGTCTGAGGCGATCTGACGATTGAGAGCCGCAATTCTGTCGGCTGTGAGGGTGCGGGCAGCCCACGCCTTGTCGATGGATTCAACGGCATCACGCTGCAACCGCGCATGCCGCATGGTGCCTTCGACATACCGCTCTGCCATTTCCGAGCGGCGCCATGTATCCTGACCGCCACGGAACACATCCCAGCTGACAACAACCTTGCCGCTTACGTCGTCGCGCTTGCCGACATAACCGTTTGCGTCGATTCCGCTGGAGGCGCGTCCCTCGAGATAAACATTTGGAACGAAAGCACCTGACGTGCTTCGGAAGGCGTACTTGGCCGCGCGGGCGTCAGCTTCTGCCGCCTTGATGGTCGGGTTGAATTTTATCGCAACCGCAAGCGACTCATCCTTTGTGGAGGGCAGACCGCTGAGGCGGTGAGGATTTCGAAGGTTGTACGGTTCAAGTCCGACGGCCCGTCGATACTTGGCGCGGGCCTCGTCGAGGCTCTGGCGGAAGCCTGCGAGAGCGGCGACTGCGTTTTCCACGCGCTCCCGGGTTTGTTCGAGATCGCCTTCGCCGGCGCGGCCGCCTTTGAAGCGGGCCTGCACGTTGCTGAACAAGCCGCGATGGACTCGTACATTGTCTTCTGCAACGGCAATAAGCCGGGTATAGCGAATGACATCGATGTAAGCTTCTGCGGCATCCAGGGCGAGCAATTCGGTTCTTTCATGAACCCGGGCGGCTGCAGCATTGACCCGCGCAGACTGGCGCCAGATTTCGTTCAGGGATGTAAATCCGTCGAAGACGAGCTGGCGGCCGACAACTGAAACGTCCCGGCCATTTCGCCAGGTGTCGTTCCCCAATGGTGCGGGAATAATTTGTTGATTGAACCGTTCCGGACCGGCGCGCGCTTCAACGCGGACTTGTGGCAGCAGCGTCGATTGCTGTTGCCTGAGTTCTGACTCAGTTGCGCGGCGATTAGCCGCCGCCTCTCCAACGCCTGGATGGGTTGCGATGGCCTGCTTAAGCGCTTCATTGATCAAAAATGTAGACTGGCTATGTGCTGCATTTGGAAGCGAACAGCTCAGCAGCAATGCCGAGGTGGCAAACGCTAATGCACGCATCCTGAAATCCCCCAACGCATAAAACTTTAACAATTTGTAAAATTCTAAAAAACAGTAGCACGCTACCTAAGGCGCTGGAATAACGGGATATTCGAGTCTTGGGGACTGTGACAGTATAGCCACGTTCAAGCGCGTATGAGGTATTTTTATACCTCTATAATCAAGCCAGAACGCTGGCCGGCCCGCACCAGTCGCGCGGTTCGATCAGGAAATCGGGGATGTCGCATTCCATAACATCTGATACGCGAATGTCGGCTGTAGCAGCAAAGCTAAAATGTCAGCACTGAGCAAAGTTCAAATGTCAGTTTCTGGTCCCGTTGGGGACTTTGGAGGCTGTCATTTCGATGGACATAGTGTTGATGAGCAAGCGCGAGCTGAACCGTCTTGATGTTCTGGCACGGCTGGATGGCGATCGACTGACCGTCCTCGCTGCGGCTGGCTTGATGAACGTAACACCGCGGCAGACGTATCGGCTGTTGAGCAGATATCGCGAAGGCGGTGCTTCAGCGATCGCCAACCAGCGCCGTGGCCGCCCCTCGAACAACCGGTTGTCCGACGAAGTGCGTGATCACGCGATCGCTCTGGTCCGCCAGCTTTACCCCGACTTCGGACCGACATTAGCGGCCGAGAAGCTAGAGGAGTGTCATGATCTCAAGGTCTCGCGGGAGACGCTGCGCAACTGGATGCGGCAGGCAGGAATCTGGGTCTCGCGAGCCGAGCGCAAGCGGATCCAGCAGCCTCGGTATCGCCGCGAGCATGTTGGCGAGTTGGTTCAGATCGACGGCTCGGAGCATCGCTGGTTCGAGGATCGCGCGGCTCCCTGTACGCTGCTGGTGTTCGTCGATGACGCCACAAGCCGACTGATGGAGCTGCGGTTTGTCGCCTCGGAGAGCACATTTGCGTATTTCGAGGCGCTGAAGGCCTATCTTGGTCGACACGGCAAGCCGGTCGCCTTCTACTCCGACAAGCATTCCATCTTTCGGGTGTCGAACGAGAACGCGGTCAGCGGCAACGGAATGACGCAGTTTGGACGGGCCTTATCGGAGCTCAACATCGAGATTCTCTGCGCCAATACCAGTCAAGCAAAGGGGCGCGTCGAACGCGCACATCATACGCTGCAGGATCGCCTGGTGAAGGAGTTGCGGCTCGCCGGCATCAGTACGATCGAGGCGGCAAACGCTTTCCTGCTTGGCTTCGTCGCTCACTACAACGCTCGTTTTGCCAAGCCTCCCGCGCACGACAAAGATCTCCATCGCCTGCTCGATCCGCGGCAGGATCTCGATCAGATCCTGTGCTGGCGTGAGCAACGCAAGGTCTCGCATCAGCTGGTGGTGAACTACAACCAAATGAAGCTGACGCTTCAATCCCAGGGTCTGGCCGTTCGCCTGCGCGGCAAGGTGGTCGAGATCTATGACTTTCCGGATGGACGGCTCGAGGTTCGCTGGAAAGGCAGATCGTTGCCCTACACAGCCTTCGACAAGCTACAGCGGGTCAGTCATGCCGCAATCGTCGAGAACAAGCGCCTCGGCGAGATTCTTGCCTGGATCAAGGAGCGGCAAGACAGTCAATCTCGCTTCAATACTGTTCCGAAGGGCCCGCGCCGATCAAGCCAGAAGTCCGGTCTTATGAAGAACCGGACCTTGCGCATGAACGAAGCCAGCAACTCAGCCCCAAAATCCTCCCGCAGAAGACGGCGCCGCTCCGATACGATGGTCGGCGCGGCGCCGTCTCCTGTCCCCTGACAGCCCGCCCTGTGACATTTCTACTTTGCACAAATCGTGACATCTCAACTTGGTTGCAACATCGGCTCCTGACACGAAGCGGACAACCCGGACTAACGCGCGCGGTGTGCCGCGTCTTGTCACCAGCCTCGTTGCACCGGAGGAAAAAACTGGCCGCCGCCCCGGCGCGTATTGCTCGGTTGGGGATTCGGATTGCGCTGGAAAAATAAGCCGAAGCCATCGTCGTTCTGTCGGTTGCCGCCCCAGCTGTCGTCGTCCGCCATAAGAACCTCGCTCGGCTTGCGCGTAATGAAGCCGCCCTGGGGCTGGTCGCTCAGCACCGCAACAAACTCGGTGCGATAGTTGGTCTCCTCGCTCAGCGGCTCGTCGGAGACGACGATCGAGGATCGCGGCAATGCGGTCGGCGCGATGCGATCAAGGACTTCCTTCGGGATGCTGATGCGGTCGAGCGCGTTTTTGGCGCCATCCCCATTCTCGATCGTGACGGCGGTCCAGCGCAGGCCCGCATCGTTGCGCGCCACCGCCGTGAACACATGTGTGCCAAGTGATTTGCCGGGATCGCGGATCGTGACCGGGACCTCGATGCTCGCATCGAACACCTCGCCGCCGCCGTCCGGCGCCGGCTTATGCGTGTTGCGCCGGACGTAAAGCGTCCGCGTCGCGCGGCTGACATAAACAGAGACCGGCTCGAGCGCGAGCTTCGCGTCGAGCGCCGCCTTGGCGATGTCGGCCTTTTTTGTCTGAGCCGTCTTGGCTGCTTCTTTTGCGGCGCTGGCTGAGTCGAGCTTTGATGACGCGTCCGTCTTGGCGATGTCGAACTGGGTCCCCAGCTCTGCGGCCTTGGCAGCCGTCTTTTGCTTACGATCCTCTGCCTTCACCCTGGCTTGGTCGGTCCTGGCGGCGGCCACCGCCTTGTCGGCGGATACGAGTTCGGCGTCGGCCCGGGCCTTGAGCCGTTCCAGCTTGCGCAGCGACGCTGCGAGCGGTGCCGACTCGCGGGCCGCTGTCGCAGCTTTCTTCCTGGCCTCGTCGGCGGTCGCGGCAGCGTCCGCGGCCTCGCGTGAGAGCGTCTCGGCCTTTGCCGGAGCAGATGCGATGACCTCCGCTTTCGGCACAAAGAGCGATAGCGCAGGGTGAGAAAAGTCGACCGGGGCCGCATCGTCCGGCGAAATGATCACGCGCATCCCGATACGCGTTTTGCCGAACAGCTTCTCCGCAAAGCCGAAAGGCATTCGCACGCAGCCGTGTGAGGCCGCATAACCGGGCAACGGCCCGCCATGCAACGCAAGGCCGTTCCAGGTGATGCGCTGCATGTTCGGCATCGCCGCATCGTCATACATGTTCGAGCGGTGGTCCTTGTTCTTCTCGACGATGGCGAAGACGCCGGCTGGCGTCTCGCGCTCCTTGACGCCGGTCGACACCGGCGCACGCATGATCCAGCCCTCGGCGTCATAGACCGTGACCTGCTGGCTTTTGATCGACACGATCGCCATGATCGGCTCGCCTGCCTCGCGCGGCGCCGTCGTCTCGGCGGGTTGCGCGCGGCGCGCCTGTTTCGCCGCCGCGGCGTCGGCGGTCGGCGCCATCAGTGCGGCCATCGCAGCGAACATCACAACGGCTGAAGATGCCCAATGGCGCATCGCCACAGTGGATGTCGCCGACGTCAATCGATCCACCATTCCATTCCCCGTTTCAGCGCGTGTTCGCTGCTGTGACCAACCTCACATATCCGACTCGTGAGGAACAAGCATGCTCCAGCTGAAATTGGCACAAAACGGACAGCGAGCGTTAGCAGGCCTGCCATCCGCGCCGTTGCACACATGCAACACCGCCAGGAAAAGGGCGCGGCCTCGCCGTTTGCGCCATTGCGCGGCCATGACCTTGCCCGAACAATCAGCGGCGTTCGCATGCTGTGCAATCCGGTTCCGATGAGGCTGGAATGATGAACCTGCAGCGACTTTCCACAGAGCCGTCGCCATTGTTGCGATCAGTCATTCTTGCGACCGGGGTTGTCGGTTTGCTCGCGACCTCTGGCCCGGAAGGAAGCCAGAGCAGCAACGCGGCGTCACGCAAGGACATCAGCGCACCTTCTCAACTCGCCGGTGCACTGCAGCCAAGCTCAGTGCTCAATAAGGATCTCGGTCAAACCGATGGTGCGATGGCCGAACTTGCAGGCGCAGTCGCCGACGCATTAATCGCTTTGGATAAGCCGAAGCCGGTTGTCGAAATGGCCTCGACCAATTCGCCGGATGTGCCGCCAACCCAACTAGGGTCTGTGCAAGTCGCAAGCGCGGATCCATCGGATCTCCAGCTTGGCGACGTCAACAAGGTCGTGAGATCCACCGAAATTGTTGACGAGTGCCTGGTCATGGACATCTGCGTCGATCGGTATCTGTGGGCGCTTTATCAGCGGACGCCAAAGGAGGACACGATCAAGGTGCCTGAGCGGAGGAAAGTCGTCGTCAAGCGGAAGGGCAAGATGGTGACTGTCACCAGAACCTTCACCAAGCTTGTCGACCAAGATTTTGGGTGGAAGGATCCGAAGGCGGCGGAACGAGTTCGGATGCCGATGATGGACTACGTGATCGGAGGCATGGATCGGAGCTTCAAGCTAAAATTGTTCCATATGCTTCACGCGGCGGAGGCGGCGGGCCTTTCGCCCGGCATCACCAGCGCATTCCGTGATGACTACCGCCAGTCGATCGCCAGCGGCCTCAAGGCGGCGAGCAACAAGTCGTTTCATGGCGGCAGCTCCCGCGGTGGCTATGGGCATGGGCTTGCGGCCGATATCGTGAGCGTCCAGGGCGGAACTCGCAACCAGCGATGGGTTTCCTCCGATAAGCTCTGGAAGTGGGTTGATGCGCATGGGAAGGAGTTCGGAATCGGGCGCCCATATCTCGGCAGGGACCCGCCGCATGTCGCACCGCTCGACGGCCGAGAATATGCAGCGCATAGGCGCGGCACCAAACAGGCGGCATCGGACGTGAAGAAAATTTACGTGAAAAAGGTGAAGCGCGTGGCCACACGCGACTACTCACTTCCCGCGAAGCGCCCGAGAACTGCAGCCGCCTCAAAACTGAAAGCGAGCTGAGTGGCCTGGGTCCGATATCAGGCTCGCAAAACAAAATCCGGGAATCCGTGACGTCCGTTGCTGGCGCGGAGTGGACGATCGCCGATATTCGCTCATGACTCTGAGCAGGCATAAATGCCGAAGGTGCGGGCATCATCAGCGAATGGACAAGAGCGCGTCATGGCTACCAACAGAGTGGGCCCAATATCACCAGCATTGAGCAGTTTGATAAGCCCTTCCGGAAACGGCTCAGATAGTCCCCATGAAGTAAGTCAATGGCTTTCCCACGGCGGGCGATTGGAACTTTTGGCCAACATTTGCTTTCTTCAAATGGAAGTTATTCCATCCGACTTTTGCTGCAGCATTTGATTGTGAGGGATTATCGATGACCGATGTGCCTTTGAGCGATCGAATTGAGCCAGCACCCGCAGCAGAACCAAGTCTTCACCGTGTAATGGGCCCTTGGCTTCTCTTGCTATTTATCGTCGGTGATATTCTTGGCACTGGCATCTACGCACTCACAGGTCAGGTCGCGAAGCAGGTTGGAGGCGTCGTCTGGCTGCCATTTGTGATCGCGTTCATTGTCGCACTCGTGACCGCCTTTAGTTATCTCGAGCTCGTGACAAAGTATCCCAAAGCGGCGGGTGCGGCGCTCTATACCCATAAGGCCTTTGGCATCCACTTCATCACATTCATCGTTGCTTTTGCGGTGATGTGTTCTGGCATCACGTCAGCCTCGACCGCTTCTCGTGCATTTGCAGCAAACATGTCCAGCGCATTCGGTCTCAATTTCTCGAGCGCAGGCATCACTCTGATCGGTCTGGCATTCATGGCCGTCGTCGCGGCAGTGAATTTTCGTGGCGTGGGTGAGAGCGTCAAGGCGAATGTGGCCCTGACCTGCGTGGAGCTTACGGGGCTTCTGATTATTATCTTCATCGGCCTCTGGGCAATCGGAGCTGGCGAGGGCGACGTCTCCCGCGTCATGCAGTTTCGTGAAGGCGGCGATGGCGGGATTGTTTGGCCTGTGATCGCGGCGACGACACTGGCTTTCTTCGCGATGGTCGGCTTTGAGGACTCGGTCAACATGGCCGAAGAATGCAAGGATCCTACACGTCACTTTCCTAAGGTGTTGCTTGCTGGTCTCGGCATCACAGGCACCATCTATGTGCTCGTTTCGATCTCGGCGATTACACTGGTTGCGCCCGAGCAACTTGGGGAGGGCGAGACGCCGCTCCTTCAAGTCGTCCAGAAAGGTGCGCCAAATTTCCCGATCTGGATATTTGGCTTCATCACGATGTTTGCCGTCGCAAATAGCGCGCTTATCAACATGCTGATGGCAAGTCGCCTGGTATACGGCATGAGCCGCGAGCACGTTCTTCCTCCAGCTCTTGGGAGGGTACATAAGAAGCGGCGCACACCTTATGTTGCAATTGGCTTCACGACGCTATTGGCCTTTGCGCTCATTACCTTTGTTGGTGAGGTACCAGCGCTTGGAGGTACAACAGCGCTTTTGTTATTGTGCGTCTTCACTGTGGTGAATGTCGCCGTCTTGGTCCTTCGGCGAGATCCTGTGGATCACCGGCATTTCCGAACGCCGACCATACTGCCGGTTCTGGGAGCGATATTCTGTGCATTTCTCACGGGACCTTGGACTGGTCGCGATTTTGTTCAGTATCGCGTAGCAGGAGTGTTGCTTGGGGTTGGTGTCTTGCTGTGGTTTGTTACGGTGCTCGTAAACCGTTCCGCCGGTGTGAAGCCAGCAGATCTCGATTTAAGGACACTTGGTGGCGGAGGTCCCGTAAACTAGCGCAAACCAAGAACGCGATTTGCCTATGGTACGATAAGGATGCAGAAGCGGCTGCCCGCTTCTACGCAGATATTTTCCCAACAGCGCAGTCCACTTATGGCGCAGAGCGGACATCATCCTTTGGCACCGCGAGGACGTGACGCCGCGTTTCCGGCATGATAGTCTAGATCATCATCAGACCCATAGCTGCGACCGCGGCAAGCCCAAGGAAAGCGTGCTGCTGCCGAAACGATCGGCTGCGTAGCCGGCCAGCACGGTGCTGAGAGAGGCACCGATCCCGGTTGCGGTGCCGACGATGCCTTGGGCAAAGTTGAAATGACCGCTGCCGAGCGCGATGTCAGCGACGATCAGCGGAATCATCACGGCGAAGACCGCGGCCGTGATGCCATCGAATATCTGAACGGCGACGAGCAAATAGGGATCGCTGACGGATGCGAACAGAACGCCGCCAACGGCCAACGCGGCGAAACCGAGCAGCAGCAAGGGTCGGCGCCCCCATTGCTGCGCAAAACGTCCCACCGAAGGCGAAGTGAGCGCGACGATGGCCTGCGGTACGATGATGCACGCAGCAATCAGCACTGGCGTCCACTGGGCGGACCGGGGTCGTCACCACCCCAGCCATTAGCGGCAGCATGAAGTGCAATGCGCTCCAGTCGACCACGATCTTGCGGCTGCCGACGCCAAGAAATCCGCCGAAATCGATCACGGCGGCGCGTGCGCTGCCACGACGGTCGACGATGACGTCGACGATCCGGCCCATGTTCTCCTCAGCCGGGCTGCGAACGTCGCGGCCAAGAATTCCGCGCGCCTCTACGGCGTCGATCACCGAGACCGAGGGTGGTGGCGAAGCCTCTCCGGGCGCAGGGACGACAGGAACCTTGTGCAGGGCTTCCGCATGTGCTCCGGTGATGCTGGCGGTTGTCGGCCTGTCCGCGCTGCTGATGACATCGGCTTTTCTCTTCAGTCTCGTGAAATATGCCGGAGCGGCCTATCTGATCCCATCTTGGTGTTCGCGCGATGCTGGAAAAGACGAAGCCGAGTGGCCTGACCAAATTGCCGAAAATCAGCGCTGGGACAGCATTCCGGCAGGCAATTCTCGTCGAGGTGCTGAATCCAAAGTCGGCGCTATTCTTTCTTGCCTTCCTCCCGCAATTCGTTCATCCGCAAAATGGGCCGATTGAGATACAACTGGCAGTCTTGGGGATCCTGTTTGTTGTGATGGGTGCGCTGAGCACGACACTGGTCGCCCTTTGCGCAGGAAGCTTGAGTACGCTGCTTCACGGAAGTCCGGTGATCTTGCGTTGGCAGGGCAAAGTCGTTGGAACGGCCTATTGCGCGCTCGGCATTCGCCTAGCGGGGGTGCACGCAATACTTCCAAAGAGCGTTCTCCGGAACGTTAGCAACTAACAACATATTCGTAAGGGCCAACACTTGCGCTTAGGCCAATTTTGCCAACGGTGCGAGGAAAGACGAAAGCATCAGAGGGATGATCAGCGCTAACGGCATCGCGAGATGTGATAGATGATTGCGATGCCGGATGCGAACCCAGAGATCGGCCGGAAGATCCTCAGCCCAAGCTAGAATAGCGCTGATCCCAACCCTGAATTGAGCCAAGGCTCCAAAATCGGATGATACTGCTATCTAGCGACAAATGCCCCGGAGGCACCATTGCTCGCCTTTCGCGTAATGAAGCATTATGGAAAATCTTGCTAGTCAAGTTATGAACTGACAATCAGAGACGGCCGCAATAGTCGTCCCTAGATTTGATTTGAAGACGCTCGTCGCCATGTATTGGTCTTTGATTAGGGCACTAAAGGCGCTGCGGACCGAGCCCCAAGACTGCTGACGCCCCATCCGCTCCGCGAACAGACAGCGCATCAATCGCTACTCAAGATATGTACATGTCCGTGTGCGTCGGTCGGAAGGTTTCGATCGGCGCGCTCGCTTGACTCGCGGCAAATAAATTGATTACCTGCTAATAATCAGAACGCTATTCCGATTATAGGAACGATCCATGTGAGGATCGTTCATGTGGCCGGCAGCAAACCTGATCTAAAAGCTGGAGTAAAAGTTTCTATGCTGTCAAATTCCGGACGTCTGCTTGAGGGAATGAAAAGAGAGTCGCTCGAGGCGATCGTTGCGACGATGCCCGAAAACGTGACTTATACGAGCGGCTTCTGGGCGATGAGCCAATGGATCCGGCGTGGACCCCAAGCGTATGTTCTCACTCCAGCTCAGGGGCGGGGCGATCCCGCCGTAATCGCAAGTACAGGCTTGATCGATCTGGTCGCAGATCCCGACGTGTGGGTGAAAGACATTCGACGTTTCGGAAAGTTCGTTGTTGATCGGACGCCGGACGTCGAACTCGACAAGCAGGATTCGCGGATCGAGGCGCTTTTGGCCGAGGACGACAGCGGCGACGCCATCGGGGCCTTGGTGAAGGCAATCAAGGATCGCGGTCTTCAAGGTTCCAGAATTGGCATCGATGAAATCGGCATACTTCCTCAGTATTGGGACAAGCTCGCCGAGGCTCTGCCAAAGGCCACCCTCGTAAGGGCCGCGGACGTGTTCCGGTACGCGCGCGCCATCAAGATGCCTGAAGAGGTCGCGCGGCTTCGAAGATCGGCTCAGATCGCAGATCTCTCCATCGGCGCGGCACTAGCGGTCGCCCGTGAGGGTGCCACGGAAATGGACCTGGCTCGTGCATTCCACACGAAGACCATCGTGGAAGGCGGGCTTCCCGTCCTTGGCTGCATCGGTGTTGGAACGCGCAGCGCGATGACAAATGTGCAGCCGACGGAGCGGGTTCTCTGTCGCGGCGATGTTATCCGCTTCGACGTTGGGGGACGATACAAGCACTATCGGGCGGACATCGCTCGCAACGGCGTGCTGGGTGAGCCCAACGAAAAGCTGGTGCGGTATCACAAGGCAATCTGCGCCGGGCTTGACCGTGCGATCGCGATGATCAAGCCCGGAGTGCGCGCTGCGGACGTCTTCAACGCAGCGGTCGAGACTGTTCGTCGCGAGGGCATTTCGCATTACCAGCGCAGTCACGTCGGCCATGGCATCGGCCTCGACGGTTACGACGCTCCAAATATCGCGCCGTCAAGCGAAGACGTTTTCGAGGAAGGGATGGTGATCTGCGTGGAGACACCATACTACGAAATGGGTTTCGCGGGACTTCAGGTCGAGGACACGCTCGTTGTTACGAGAGATGGTGTCGATTCCTTCATGATTTCCGGCACGGAACTTCGGGTGCTTTAATGGCAGCGGTGCTCGGCTTGCAGTGCATTCGATGTGATGCCCGTTATCCAGCGGATCACTATGCGCACGATTGTTCTGCCTGCAGGCCGGTTGCTCGGAGCAACCTCACAGTCGTCTACGACGAGTCGCTCAGGCGACATCGCTCAAAACCGACCAGTGGCTCTGGCAATGGCTTGTGGCGGTACGGCGATCTACTGCCGGTTGCGGAGATAGACGGTGTCAGTCTCGGCGAAGGCGGGTCGCGCCTTCATCGTCTGAGCCATTCCGCCGAAAGGGTCGGAATCCGAAATCTTTTCGCAAAAGATGAGACCAGGAATCCGACCTGGTCTTTCAAGGACCGATTGGCCTGCATGGCGGTGTCCGCGGCAAAGAAGGCTGGAGCGAAAGTCATCGTTTCGAGTTCCTCAGGAAATGCTGGCGCGGCTGCCGCTGCTTACGCAGCCAAAGCTGGCATGCCGTGCGTCGTCTTCACCTTTAAGGGGACGGCAGGTCCCATGCTGACGCAGATGCGCGGCTATGGCGCGAAGGTGGTGGCGGTTGAGGAGAAGCCAGATCGTTGGCGATTCATGGAACATACGGTTCGTGAGTTCGGTTGGTTTCCGACATCACCGTTCTTTGGACCGGTGGTCGGCAGCAATCCGTTCGGCATCGAGGGCTACAAGACGCTGGCATACGAGGTGGTCGAACAGCTTGGCTGGCAGGTGCCTGACTGGTGCATCCTGCCTGTTTGTTACGGCGATGCGCTGCTGGGTATGTGGCGCGGCTTTGAAGACATGATGGCGTTTGGGTGGACGGACAAGATGCCGCGCATGGTGGCAGCGGAAGTCTATGGGTCAGTCGGCGAAGCGCTTTCAAATGGCACCGACACGCCTCCTGACATGCCGAAGGCATTCGATACTGTGGCCGTTTCGATCGGTGCCACTCAGGGCACGTACCAAGCCTTGGATATTGTGCGCCGCTCGAAGGGCGTGGCGGTGAAGGTCGGAAATGACGACATGATGCGCTGGCAACAGATTTTGGCCTCGAGCGAGGGCCTTTACGTCGAGCCGGCCTCCGCTGCCGGTCTTGTAGCGGTGGAACAGTTGGCCAGTACTGGTCGGCTCGCCGCCGCCGACACGGTGGTGAGTCTTCTGACGGCCAGCGGATTGAAGGATCCGGCGGCGACCGCGAAGCTCCAGGGCGAGTTGCTCACGGTACCTTCTGACTTTGATAAGGCAGCCGGAATTCTCAGGGCGTCCGGCATCTTCCCAAGCGATCGATAGCGGAGGTTAGTATGGCATCGAAACTGGTATCTGCGGCACTTGCAATCTTCGGATCGATTGCTTGTTTGGTTCCGGCGCGGGCTGAGTATCCGGAAAAGCCGATTACTATGATCGTGCCCTGGGCAGCCGGCGGCAGTACCGATCAGACCGCTCGCGTTTTGGCGAAAGCCGCCGAAGCTTCGCTAGGCCAGCCAATCGTTATTATTAATCAGCCCGGCGCGTCCACCACGATCGGAATGGCTGCTCTCGCGAGCGCCAAGCCCGACGGCTACACGATTGGTACACTGTCGAGCACGGGATATCTGGTCGCATTGCAGGGGCGTCAACTTCCCTTCGATCCAATCAATGCGTTCTCTTACATTAGCTACTATGGAGACAACGTGATCGGAATCGCAGTCCGGTCGGATTCGAAATGGAAGTCGCTTCAGGACCTTGTGGATGATGGCAAGACACGCCCGGGAGCTATAAAATACGGAACCGCCGGAGTGGGGACCACGCAGCATCTCACAACGGAGGCGCTTCAGTTCGGCACCAAGGCAAAGTTTATCCACGTTCCGCAGCAAGGTTCAGCGGCTTCAATGCCCGCATTGCTCGGTGGACACGTTGACTTCATCACCGAGACGTCAGTATGGGCGCCCTTCGTCGAAGACAAGCAGGTAAGGCTGCTGGCCGTCACAACACCAAAGAGGTCGAAACTGTATCCGGACGTGCCGGCGCTCTCAGAGTCCGGTTACAAGTCCTTGAGGTCGGTACAGGCCATCATCGCTCCGGCAGGTGTGCCAGAGCCGATACGGGCGACGCTCGAGACTGCTTTCCGCAAGGCGCTTTCAGACAAAGCGTTTCAGGAAACGATGGATCGTCTCGCAATGGAGACGATCGACATTCCCGGTGCAGAAGTGAAGAAGCTCGTGCAAGGCGAATACGACCTAGCGGGGCAGTTGCTGAAGGAAATCGGGAAATCGAAGTGATCGGGGCGGAGTAGATCGATGATCAAGATTGCACCGACATATCTGGCTGTAGGAATGCTCGGAGCACTAGCTCTGATCTTTGGTGTTGGTGCATTTCGCCTCGGATTCTGGGGCGATGACGGCCCAGGCCCAGGTCTGCTTCCGCTGGTGGTCTCCTTGCTACTCGTGCCGATGCTTGTGTTGGTCCTACGCGAGCCCTTGCCGTCGGACGAGACGAGCCTCGGTGCAGGACCGCTGAGCGCAATCGTGCTTGTTCTGATCTATGCAGCGATTCTTCCTCGCGCCGGTTTCGTGCTTTCGACGCTGGTAATGTTGTTCGCGTGGATCCGGCTTTTCTACCGGCAAAGCTGGCTCCGATCAGCAGGGTGCAGCGCGAGTCTGACTATTCTTGGCCTTGTGATTTTCAACGTGCTTCTCAAGGTCCCCATGCAACTCTTTCCGGTTTTGCAATGATCGAAGCTTTGCAAAAACTTGCCTACGGCCTTTCGCTGTCGTTCGAGCCAGCGAATTTGCTCTACGCATTGATTGGCTCTGTTCTGGGAACGCTTGTTGGTGTCCTGCCTGGACTCGGCCCTGTCACCACCATCGCGGTCCTGTTGCCGGTCACCTATCATGCGGGCACGCCGTTGGGCGCTATCATCATGCTGGCGTCGATCTATTACGGTGCGATGTACGGCGGATCGACGACATCGATTTTGCTGAAGGTCCCAGGTGAGG
Organism: Afipia massiliensis; assembly: GCF_014203115.1. GTDB lineage: Bacteria > Pseudomonadota > Alphaproteobacteria > Rhizobiales > Xanthobacteraceae > Afipia > Afipia massiliensis. The sequence continues at coordinate 35,404 of NZ_JACHIJ010000012.1, forward strand.
CCGCGTCGGTTGTGACGTGCATCGACGGCTACGAGATGGCAAAAAAGGGACGGGCCGGGCCAGCGCTTGCGATCGCGGCCATCGGCTCGTTCATCGCAGGCACGCTGGCCGTCTGCGCGCTGGCGCTTGTAGGGCCAGCCTTCGCAAAGTTCGCAGTGTCCTTTGGCCCGCCTGAGTATTTCGCTCTCGCGCTTTTCGGACTTGCACTGAGTGCCACATTGTCGGGCGGCTCGCCGATCCGCGGAATGTGCATGGTGTTTGCTGGCCTGCTACTTGGCCTCGTCGGCGTTGACACGGTGACCGGCGTCGAGCGCTACACGTTCGGGGTTATGGCGATCAGCGACGGGATCGATCTTGTGCCGATGCTCATGGGACTTTTCGGTCTTGGTGAGATCTTGCATAACCTCGATAATAGAGATGGATCGTCGCTGGTTGCGTCGAAGGTCGGCCGTCTATTTCCAAGTCGCGAGGATTGGAAGGAATCTACCGGGCCGATATTCCGCGGCTCGTTTATCGGTTTCCTGGTCGGACTGATTCCTGGTGGCGGCGCGATCCTTGCTTCGTTGATCAGCTATACCCTCGAAAAGAAAATATCGAAGACGCCGGAGAAATTCGGACATGGCGCGATCGCCGGAGTTGCCGGGCCGGAATCGGCGAACAATTCCGCGGCGACGGCCTCGTTCGTTCCGCTTCTGACTCTCGGTCTTCCGGGCAACGCAGTGACGGCGGTTCTCTTCGCGGGCCTCCTTATCCAGAACGTGCAGCCTGGACCACTTATGCTGGTCAAGAGTCCTGATGTATTCTGGGGTGTCATCGCCTCGATGTACGTCGGCAACATCATGCTCTTGATCCTGAACTTGCCACTGGTGGGGCTTTGGGTTCAGCTGCTGCGCGTGCCGTCCTGGATTCTCAGTCCGGCGATTCTTCTGATTGCCATCTTCGGCACTTATAGCCTTCGGGGCAATTTCGCCGACGTCGGTACTTTGATGATCTTCGGCGCCATCGGTTATCTCCTCCGGAAGGCGCGGCTCGATGCGGGCCCACTCATCATGGCCTTCATCCTTGCCAATATCCTCGACACGTCGCTTCGTCAGTCCCTGCTCATGGGCGACGGCAGCATGGCCATCGTGTTCTCCCGGCCGATCTCTGCGGTGATACTGGCAGCTGCCGCTATTGTGGTTGGCGCTCAGGCGTACAAGTACTTCCGCGGCGAGCGGACGCTAGGCGAGCCGGAGTCCGTCACATGAAACTGCATGATTCCGACGTTCCACGCAGCGATTTTGCCGAGAAGGTCACCGGTCGCGCGGAATTCATTTCAGATATGTCGATTCCCGGAATGCTCCAGGGCAAGGTTCTCAGGAGTCCAATTCCACATGGATTGATCAAGGGTATCGACGCGAGCCAAGCCCTCGCGATGCCTGGCGTCGTGACGGTTCTGACCGGTGCAGACGTGGCGACTCTCGACGTAAATTGGGGGCTGTTTTTGAAAGACAGGCCGGTGATTGCCGTCGACCGGGTCCGCTACGTCGGAGAACCGGTTGCCATGGTCGCGGCGATCGATGAGCGCACCGCGGAAGAAGCGCTGGAACTCATTCAAGTCGATTATGAGGCGCTGCCATTTGTCACTGACGTGCACGAGGCTCTGGCGAAGGACGCTCCGCTGCTACACGACAATCCCGAGACGTTGAAGGACTTTTACTTCAAGGGTGAAGCCAAGCCTGTCGCGGGGACGAACATCTATCAAAACTATCGATACGAGCACGGTGATGTTGAGAAGGCATTTGCTGAGGCCGACCACTGCTTCGAAGATGAATTCGAATTTCCAATGGTGTTCCATTATGCGATGGAGCCGCACTGCGTTATCGCGTCTTTCGCGGAAGATGGCCTGACCGTTTGGAGTTGTGGGCAATCGCCGACCGCCGTTCAGAAAGTGCTGTCGCGCGTCTTCAATCTTCCACTAGCAACGGTCCGTGTTATTTCGCCGTATGTCGGTGGAGGGTTCGGCGGTAAGGCCTCGGTCAAGATCGATCCGCTGGTGGCCGCGCTCGCATGGAAGGCCGGCCGTCCGGTCCGGGTGTGTCTCTCAATCTCCGAGTCAATGCTCACTGCGCGGCGGCTGAGTGCCCGCGTGACGGTCAAGACCGGCGTCCGAAACGACGGGACTCTTCTCGGCAAGAGTGTACGTGTCGTGATGAACGGAGGTGCCTACGCGGACACCGGGCCGGCCGTAGCTATCAAGGCGGCAAACCGCGCGATTGGCCCTTATCACTTCCCCAATCTTCGGCTGGAAAGCCTGGCCGTTTACACCAATACCGTTCCGGGGGCGGCATTCCGATCAATTGGCGGTCCGCAGGCCGTGTGGGCGACCGAATCCCAAATGGACATCATCGCCGATAAGCTCGGCATGGATCCTGTGGAACTGCGTTACCGGAATATGCTCAAGCGCGGTGAACACGTGCGTCCCGATCTGCGCCCGATTGATGTCGATATGGCCGAGGCGATGGGTATGGCGTCGCAGGCAATGAGCCGTATCGAGGCGTCCGATCCAAATGTTCGGCTGTCGAATGGCACGGCGCTCGGAATATCGGACCCCGGCATTCTCCCCGTCGCAGGGTTGATGCTGCGCCTCAAGATCGACGGTTCCGTACTGGTCGTCTGCAACAGCGTGGAGATTGGCCAAGGGGTACGCGAGGTACTCCGGCGTATGGCAGCGGAGCATCTGGCTCAGAAGCCGTCCGCGGTCTCTGTCCTGACGCCGGACACCGCTATCGCGCCGTTCGATTGGGGCACCGGTGCGAGCCGGTCGTCGCTGATGATGGGATTGGCGATAGAAGATGCGGCCAAAGATATCAGGCGCCAACTCTCGGAGATTGCCGCGGTTGTGCTTAGCGTCGATTCAGCGATCGTGAAGCTTCGAGATGGCGGAATCATAGCAGGCGATCGAGACTGCTCGTTTGCCGAACTCCTTCACACATATTACGGGATCGATAGTGGCGAGATCATTGGCATCGGCCGCATCTCGCCACAATCCCGCAATGGCAACCTGGCGCTTGCTCCGCTGTTCTGGGAAACCGCCGCAGGTCGTTGCGGCATCGAGGTCGACACGGATACGGGCGAGATTCGCGTCCGCCGCTATGTCAGCGTCGCAGACATCGGAAGGGTCATCAACAGATCCGGCGCCGAGGGACAGGATGAGGGCGCTGCGATCATGGGACTCGGGCACACGCTGTCAGAAGAGCTGATTTACAGCGATGGTCAACCGATTAACGCGACGATGATCGACTATCACGTTCCGACGATCGACGAAGTGCCAGATGTTTTCACAACTGTTCTTATCGAAAACCACGACGGACCCGGTCCCGGCGGCATGAGAGGCATGGGTGAGGGCGCAATTCTGCCGATAGCTCCCGCGATCGCCAATGCGCTCGCGTCTGGCTTCGGCATACGAGTACGCCAGCTTCCACTCACACCTGAGCGGGTGTGGCGCGCGCTTCAAGAGAAGAAGGGTCTCTAAGATGGACTTCAAAATGGAGGCGATACTTCCGAACTCGCCTAGCGACGTCTGGCTGGTGATGGTCGACATCGGAAGAATCGCGGCGTGCATTCCGGGATGTGAGCAGATCGAGGAGCGAGAGAAGCTCAAGCTCTATCGCGCTGTCCTCAAGCAGAAGATCGGTCCTTTTAAGCTGGAGGTTCCTGCCGAGATCGTCGTGGATGATTACGAGGAGCCAAATTTCGTCCGCGCGCGCGCCGTCGGCAAGGACAAGTTCACCGGCACGACGCTGACCGTCAATCTTGAAGTGAAGCTGGGTTCGGAGGGGAAGGCCGGAAGCAGGCTTGGCGTGGATGCGAATCTGCAGGTTGCAGGCCGGCTTGCCTCGCTCGGCTATTCGATCATCAAGAAAAAGGCCGAAGAGAATTTCGCTCAGTTCGATGAACGTCTGAGAGCTGAACTGGAGAAGATCTGAGTGCTGCTGTCGCGCTTCAAATATCACCGGCCGACCGATCTGAGCTCCGCGCACGAAATTCTCGCGCGTTATGGAGACGACGCGACGGTCTATGCGGGAGGCACTGAACTCCTTCTCGCGCTGAAGGCGCGCGTTCTAAGGTACGAGCATCTCATCGATCTCAAGCGTATTCCCGAGCTGAATGTACTGAGAGTCGAGGGCGATTGGCTCGTGGTAGGATCGCTTGTGACGCATCATCGGCTGGCGACCGATATGGTCGTGGATCAGGCAATCCCTTCATACTCAGCTTTGAGTAAGAATATCGCCAATATCCGCGTCCGGGTCGCCGGCACTCTAGGCGGGAACTTATGCTTCGCTGAACCGCATGCCGATCCACCAGCACTGCTTTCGGCTATTGGCGCGACGGTCACATTAAGTGGAACTGATGGCATCAGGTCGGTGCCGGTCGGTGAATTCATTGAAGGAGAGTTCACGACCGTCCGGAGGGAAGACGAACTGTTGACGGAGATCCGGATTCCCGTAACGGGACCAGACGAGAGCTTCTGTTACAAGAGCTTCGGTCATCTGGAACGACCCGCCGTGGGCGTTGCCGCAGGCTGCATCAAACGGGACGGGACAACCGCCTATCGAATTTGGATTGGCTCTATAGGCGACCATCCGTTGCGCGTGGCGCCGGTAGAAGCAGCTCTGGCAGGAGTACCGGCCAAAGCGCTGATGGATGTGCTTCCACAAGTCACGAAGGATGCCGCCTCCGGACTTCCGGCGCACGACGATCTTCATGGAAGTGCCGATTACAAGCGGCATTTGGCTGCGATCTTGATGCGAAGGGCGGTTCTGGAGGCCGCAGGCCACCAACGGGAAATTCGCAATGGTTGACCTTGAGACTGTCGAAATATCGATCACCGTCAACGGAACCGACCGAAGCTTGTCGGTTGAACCCTCGGATCTGCTGATCGACGTTCTACGAAACCAGCTCTCGCTAAAGGGGACGAAGCGCTCCTGCGATGTCGAGGTATGCGGGGCATGTACGGTGCTCGTCGATCGCCTTCCGGTCAGCAGCTGTACGACTCTCGCCGTTGACGTTGACGGCCGGTCGTTGACGACGATTGAAGGTGTGGAGCATGCCGGTGAGCTCAGTCGCGTCCAGCAGGCGTTCGTCGATCATGCGGCACTGCAGTGTGGATTCTGTACGCCGGGAATGGTCCTAGCGATGACAGCCCTGCTGGAGATCAACCCCAAGCCCTCGGACGAGGAAATCCGTCATTTCCTGCGCGGCAACATCTGCCGTTGCACGGGCTACATCAAAATACTTGAAGCGGTGAAGAGTCTTGTCTGACATTTCGATATCAAGCGATGGGCGTGACGCTCCATCAGCCTTCCACGAGAAAGTAGCGGCCGCCGAGTCGGGTGGCGCGTTGACGTTCTGGATCGCCAATCATCTCTTTTTGAGGGATCCAGTGACACTCGCTGCGCTGATGCTTTCGAATACGACACGCATGGGAGCTGCCTTGATGGCCGTCAGTCCGCTGACGCAGCATCCTGTACAGATCGCCATGGCGGCAGCCACATTGGCGGAGAGTTTTCCCGGACGAGTGACTCTATGCATCGGCGCCGGCGCACCAGCTGATCTGAAGGCGCTGGGACTCGACGGCACGAAGCCGCTGAAGGCGATGCGCGAGGCACTCCAGGTCATCCGAGCGCTTCTCGCGGGTGATACTGTCCGCTTCCAGGGAGAGACGGTCAGCGTTGATTCACGACGCCTCATCACAGACATCACGCCGATTCCCCTGGTTCTTGCTGCCTCCGGGCCGCAGATGCTGGAATTGGCTGGCGCAGAGGCGGATGGCGTACTCATCAGTGCAGGCTCGTCCGTTCAATTTGTTGAGCGGACGCTGGACAGCGTTCATCGGGGCGCTAAGGGACGGAAGGTGCGGACACACGCACTCGTGTATTCGGCCGTGGACAATACGGAAAAAGCGGCCAACGACCGGCTCCGCCGCACGTTGGCGATCTTGCTGCGAGGCCCGCACCACAAGGCGAATCTGGACGCCGCAGGAAGCGTGCTGGACCAGGCAGCTCTCAACGAAGCTGTGCTCGCCGAAGATTGGGAACGTGCGCAATCGATGATTACCGACGACATCGTTGGGCGCCATGCGGCGAGCGGATCACCCGACCAGGTAAGAAGACGGTTCGCGGCCTATCACGCCGCTGGCCTGGACGAAATCATCATCGCCGGAGCGCGCGACGGCGATCAGATCACAAAAATTCTGCACTCAGCTTGAGGGGTTAAAAATGAAATTCAGTGTTTGTCTTTCGACGGGCTTCGAAGGTGTGATGTATCCGATCCCGTTTGCCGGACCGGAAGATTTTATCGCTCAGGGGCAGCTCTGCGAGCGTTTGGGCTACGATTCCGTGTGGGGTAACGACCACATCACGACGCAAGACTATGTTCGGGATCTTTTCCCTGGGAAGCCGCCGAACTTCTATGAACCTTTGGTCGTGCTCGCGGCGATAGGTGCATCGACGACGAAGCTAAAGTTGGGAACGGCGCTTGCCGTGCTCCCGATGCGCGATCCAGTTTATCTGGCCAAGCAAGCCATCACTCTCGATCAAATGACGAACGGCCGCTTTATCATGGCGGTGGGGCTCGGAGCCTATCGCGAGGAATTTCTCGCATGGGGTGGTTCGCGCGCCGCGAAAGCTCGGCGTGGCGACATGATGGACGAGGGATTGCAATCTTTGCAACTTCTCTTCAACGAAGGAAAGTGCAGTTACGAAGGCAAATACTACACTTTCAAGGACGTTGAGATGTTCCCGAAGAGCAAGGCGCAGCCTTTTCCGCTCTATATCGGAGGACACAATCTTGAAGCCGTCGAGCGAGCAGCGCGTTACGGACAGGGATGGCTGCCGGGTTGGCGCCCGCTTGCAGAAATGGAGCAGCGTATCGCCGACTTGAAGGCCCGCGCCACGGCCTTGGGACGCAATCCATCCGAGATCGAGATCGCGCCGCAGTTCTCGGTGACCGTCGACAAGACGCTTGAAGCTGCTGAAAAGCGTTACATGGAAAGCGGTCTTGTCGCGCATCGCGTGTCGTTGGCTTACACCGGCCGTGACTTGAGTCATCAGGTCGTCGCAAACCTTGTAGGGTCCCCGGATGTGATCCTGGAGAAGATCGACAAGCTCAAGAAGATTGGCGTCGATCACTGTAGTGCGTTGATGTTCCCTGCCAATTCGGTCGGCGAGATGAACGAGCAGATTGAGTGGTTTGCGTCGGACGTCATGACGAAGGTGCCCACGTGAGCGAGACTGTGATGGACGGTTCCACGGAGGATTTCGATCACTTCGATCTTGCGTCGCTAACGAGGCCCGAGCGTTACAAGATTCTGACGGGTGCGGTTATTCCTCGTCCGATCGCTTTCGTGACGTCGCTTGGCCCAAATGGGCTGGTGAACGCAGCGCCGTTCAGCCAGTTCGTTATTCTGGCCGTTGACCCCGGATTGCTCGGGTTCTCGGTTGGACCGCGGAATGACGGCTCGCATCCGAAAGACACACTGGCCAATGTCAGGGCCTCCGAGGAGTTCGTCATCAACATGGTGCCGGAGGGATGGGAGGATGCTGTTCAAAAGGCGAGCGATGAACATCCGGCCGATGTCAGCGAAGTCGATCTGCTCGGCTTCAAGACATTCGCTTCGACAAAGATCAAAACGCCGAGACTGCTGGGGTCCAAGATACAGTTCGAATGTGTTCTTGATCAGATCGTGAATTTCGGAAATGCGCCGAACCACTTGGTCGTTGGAAAAGTGGTTGCAATGCACGTCCAGTCCGGTCTCACGCAGGACTGCAAGATAGATCCAAAGGCATACTCTCCAATCGCGAGGATCGGTGGCCGCAATTACGTTCGCCTCGGCGACGTGGTGAAAGCATAGGCGGAGTAGATGGAACTGTTCTCCGTTGCCGAATCTGAGGAGTTGCTGCGTTCGTTCGAGGTAAGGCCGCTTGGTGGTCTTATCGAGGATGCAGCCAAACTTTGCCGCGCCGGTTTTGGAGGATCGATAACCTACTCGCGCAAGGTGTTCATACCGCTGACACATCTGTGTCGCGACACCTGCGCTTACTGCACCTTCACGAAGATTCCAAAGCAGGTATCGTCGCCTTATCTTCTGCCGGAAGATGTTCTGGCCATTGCGCGTGCAGGCGAGAAGGCGGGTTGTCGCGAAGCTCTCTTCACTTTGGGCGACAAGCCTGAGTTGCGTTATGAAGCAGCTCGGAAATTTTTGGACGAGCACGGCTTCGCGACGACCGTCGATTACCTCGAACATGTTTGCGCGTTGGTTCTCAGGGAAACAAGCCTGTTGCCGCACGTGAACGCCGGCATCATGACGGAAAGCGAGATCGCGCGGCTGCGGAAGGTCAGTGTCTCGCAGGGCATCATGCTGGAAACTGTATCTGAGAGGCTTTGCGCGCGCGGCGGCGCACACTTCGGGTCACCGGATAAGGATCCTCGCGTGCGCATCGAAATGATCGAGGCGGCCGGGCGACAGCGCGTACCTTTCACCAGCGGAATATTGATCGGGATTGGCGAAACCAGACTGGAACGGATCCAGTCGCTGCTCGCGTTGAAAACGATTCATCAGCGCCACGGTCATATCCAGGAGATCATCGTTCAGAATTTCCGAGCGAAATCCGATACGCGCTTCGCCACGCATCGCGAGCCGAACCTGGATGACCTTCTCTGGACCGCATCGGCAGCGCGGCTGATCTTCGGAAGCGAAATGAACATTCAGGTTCCTCCGAACCTGAGTTACGGCGATTTTCCGAGGTTGCTCGAGGCCGGTATCAACGATTGGGGCGGGATTTCACCCGTGACCGCCGACCATGTGAACCCCGAGGCGCCATGGCCGGACCTCGCGAAGCTCGAAACCGCAACGGCAGCGGCGGGCCTTTCGCTGGAGCAGAGGCTGGCAGTCTACCCGAACTATGTCCGGAACGCTTCGGATTGGATTGACTCAGTTCTCGTGCCGTCAGTTCTCAGGACAGTCGACAGTGAGGGATTTGCACGCGATGACAACTGGTCTCCAGGTTCGCTCTCTTCCATCCCGTCAGACTTGCGAAGTATAAGATCAGACCGTCGGATCGACCTCATTCTCGCCAGAGCAAAGACAGGAACCCGGCTCTCAGAAAATGAAATCAGAGTCCTTTTCGCTGCACGAGCAGGAGATGTGGATGCCATCTGCATCGCTGCCGACGAGGTGAGAGCCGGGACAAGCGGCGACACTGTGCGCTATGTGGTAAACCGTAACATCAATTATACGAATGTCTGCACTTATCAGTGCCGCTTCTGCGCGTTTGCCAAAGGTAAGACGCACGACGAACTCCGGGGCAAGCCTTACGACCTCTCGCTAGAAGAGGTTGCGAGGCGGGCACGTGAGGCGTGGGAGCGTGGAGCGACAGAAGTCTGCATGCAAGGCGGAATCAATCCGTACTACACCGGGCAGACCTATCTTGACCTCCTCCGTGCCGTGAAGGAACAAGTTCCCGAGATCCATGTTCATGCCTTTTCGCCGCTCGAGATCGCGCAGGGCGCATCAACGCTGGAGATATCTGTACGGCACTTCTTGGGAATGTTGCGCGACGCAGGATTGGGCTCGCTGCCGGGGACGGCCGCTGAGATTCTCGATGATCGGGTAAGAGAGGTGATTTGTCCCGACAAGCTCAGCACGGACGAATGGCTTGATGTAATCGCGGCGGCCCACGAGACTGGTCTGCCGACAACTTCGACGATCATGTTCGGTCATGTCGAAGGTTCCGCGAGTTGGGCGAGACATCTGTTGCATCTTCGCGACCTGCAGGAGCGGACCGGCGGCTTTACGGAATTTGTGCCGCTCCCGTTCGTCCATATGGAGGCGCCGATGTCTCTGCGCGGGCAGGCTCGGATGGGACCCACGTGGCGCGAGGTGAGGCTGATGCATGCCGTCGCCCGGCTGGTTCTGCATCCCTTGATCGCCAACATCCAGGCTTCGTGGGTGAAGCTCGGCGAAGACGGCGTTTCAGAGCTTCTGCACGGCGGCGTCAACGATCTGGGCGGAACGCTTATGAACGAAAGCATTTCGCGGGCGGCCGGAACGCTTCACGGCCAGGAACTGGCTCCGCAGCAAATGGAGAATCTTATCGAACGCGCGAGGCGCCAACCGCAGCAACGCACCACGCTTTACCAACCCGCATCTACCGAGCGCCGGGCCGTCAGTTTTGATGCGCCGATTCTGTCCGAGCTTGTGCTGACCCCGTTCAACGGCAAGCGCAAGATGAAAGAAGACATTCAACTCCAGCATTAAGAGTCCGAGGGTGACATGAATTCGAAGATTTATTCCATATGTGTCGTAGGCGGCACAGGCGCGGAAGGAGGAGGGCTTGCCCTGCGTTGGGCCAAGCACGGGCATCGTGTGACCATTGGATCCCGTGACGTCGAGAAAGCGAAGGCGGCGGCGGCGGAGCTCAACGCTCGTCTCGGCTCAGAGCTGGTGCTGAGCGCCGAAAGCACGGAGGGTGTTTTATCCGCCGACATTGTCGTGCTGACGGTCCCGTTCTCGGGGCAGCTGCCGACTGTCGAGGGGCTTAAGCAGGCACTCCAGGGAAAGATCCTGATCGATGTCACGGTGCCGCTCGTGCCTCCCAAGGTCTCGAAGGTGCAACTTCCCGAGTCGGACTCCTGCGTGGTTGCGGTGCAACGTTTGCTCGGTGAGCAGGTGCGGGTCGTTTCCGCGTTTCAGAACGTTTCTGCTCACAAACTGAAGAACCTCGATCACGAGATCGACTGCGATGTGCTGGTCGCCGCCGACGACAAGGATGCCCGTCTGACGGGAATCGAGTTGGCCCGGCATGCCGGTTTGCGCGGGATCGACGTCGGCGTACTCGCGAATTCCGTGGTTGCTGAAAGTCTTACGTCGGCTCTGATTTGGATCAACAAGTTCTACAAGGTTCCGGATTCAGGAATTCGCATCACAGGTCTTCCCACGGAGTGATTTGATTGTCTCTGAAAGGCGCGCTTCTGCTGCAACCATTGCGAGGATTTCCGCTTGTCCAGAAGGGGGACGACATTGTGGATCTCATCCACGCTGCGTTGCAGACAACGGGCGTGAGCCTGGAACAGAATGACATCATTGTAATCGCCCAGAAGGTGATCTCGAAGGCTGAGGGCCGGTCCGTCGATCTGAATGACATCGTGCCGTCAGCGAGAGCAATCGAATTGTCGGCCGCCGCGGAGAAAGATCCGCGTCTTATTGAGCTGATCCTCAGCGAATCGAACGAGGTTCTCCGTGTGCGTCCTGGTGTTATCATCGTCGAGCACCGGTCAGGTCTCGTCATGGCCAATGCCGGCATCGACAGGTCGAACGTCAGTGGAAATCAAGCTCTGCTATTGCCGCTCGACCCGGACGGGTCTTCGTCGCGGATAAGAGACGGCTTGAGTAAACGCGCGGGGGTCCATATCGGTGTCATGATTATCGACAGCATCGGCCGCGCATGGCGGAACGGAACGATTGGTACGGTGATCGGAGCAAGCGTTGTACCCACGTTGCTCGATTTAAGGGGCCAACCGGATCTCTTCGGGCGCCCGCTTGAGACCACGGAGGTGGGATGGGCGGACGAACTGGCCGCGGCCGCGTCGCTCACGATGGGACAAGCCTCTGAAGGGCGGCCAGCAGTTCTTGTACGGGGTGTCGAAATCTCGGGAGCCGGCACCGCTCGTGATATGCTTCGTCCGAAGGAAAAGGATCTCTTTCGATGAGCGGAAGCGGCGGGCGTATCATCGCTTTGGCTGGCGGCGTCGGAGGCGCTAAGCTCGCGGACGGACTTGCGCAGCGGCTCGGCGAATATCTTACCGTCGTCGTGAATACCGGCGATGATTTCGAGCATCTTGGAATGCACGTCAGTCCAGATCTCGACACAGTCATGTACACGCTCGCGGGCCTGGCGAACCCATCGCAGGGTTGGGGGCTGGAGGGCGAGTCGTGGGTCTTCATGGATCAACTCTCCCGGCTGGGCGGCCCGGATTGGTTCAAGCTTGGTGATCGGGATCTCGCGACGCATGCAATCAGGACGAGTCGTCTCCGGGGCGGCGCAACCCTGTCGGACGTAACGGAGGATCTCTGCGGTGTACTAGGCATCCGCTCCCGTATCCTGCCCATGTCAGACGATTCCGTCAGGACGATGATTCAAAGCGACGGAAAGATTCTGGGTTTTCAGGAATATTTCGTCCGGTTGCGGTGCGAGGTCCCCGTGACGAGCATCTGCTTCGAAGGGGCAGATCGTGCGAAACTCAATCCAAGAATTACCAAGCTGCATGCTTCTGAGAGGCCCGCCGCGGTCGTCATCTGTCCATCCAATCCTTATCTCAGCATCGATCCGATTATGGCTGTTCCCGGCGCTCGCGAATGGCTTGCAAGCCTTCGCGTTCCGGTCGTCGCCGTATCACCGATCGTGGCTGGATCGGCGATAAAGGGGCCAGCCGCGAAGGTTATGGGTGAACTCGGCATCCAGGTGTCGGCTTCTGCCATTGCAAGACATTATCGAGGTGTGGTCAGTGGCCTCGTCATCGATGTTTCCGATGCCGCTCTGTCCAACGAGATCGAGTCCATGGGACTTCCCGTAAGGGTGGCACAAACTGTGATGAGTTCGGCGGCAGATCGTCTCGCTCTTGCGGATGAATGTCTCGAGTTCGCACGCGGACTCGCAGGCCGAGCTTTGGAGGATTCCGGTCGATGACGACGATCCTCATTCCATGCAAGGATCTGAACCTCGGTAAGTCGCGGTTGTCGCCTTGGGTTGATGGCCGCACCAGACGGTCGCTCTGCAAAATGTTCCTGAATCGCACGCTGGCGCTCGCGACAGCCACAGTTGCGGCATCCGAGGTGAGGCTGCTCACATCCGATCCGGACGCGCGTGAGATCGCTCGTGAGTTTGGCGTTCCGACCATCGCCGATAAAGGATGGGATTTGAACTCCGCCTTGTCGGGCGCGCGAGCGGCGATGGCCAGCGACGTTTCTGTTTCGGAAGTGGTTATCTTGCCGATCGACCTGCCATGCGCGAACTCTCATTCTTTGGGAACGGTGATGCGTGAGCCGGGTGACGTGGTGATTGTTCCGGACCACGAGCGCAGGGGCACGAATGTGTTGAGCTTGAGCCGCGCAGCGCTCCGTGACTTTTCTTTCCAGTATGGGTCAAACAGCTTCATGGCGCATATGGCTGCTGCCCAGCGCATAGGCATCGAACCGGCCGTGGTCCTGGATGAAGATCTTGCGTTCGACGTCGACGAGCCCGACGATTACCACCTATGGAAGGAACACGCGCCAACCCTTTTGCGAGGTGCGGCGTGGGTGTAGTCGGCGACATCAGTCGCGTTGACCCCGTCCGTTTGATAGGTTAACGAACGGAACGTCGCTCCACATAGCGGAACGTCTGTCTCGTCGTTACTCACCACTGATTTGTTATCCCTGACGACGATCGCCGAGACAATCTTGCGTACACGTGTTCAACAGTTCGAGCCCAAGTCGAAGTCCGCCGGAAGTCAGCTTCTCGCGAAGGGGCTCCATCTGCTTCGACATATCGCCCAGCGCGGAAGTGGGGATATTGGAGTGCGGGATTTGGCGCGTGAACTGGGGTGGACCACCACGGCAACCCATCGGCTTCTTGTCACGCTTCTGAATGAAGGGTTCTTGGAACAGCATCCGGTCTCTCTCAAGTACCGGATTGGCTATGACGCATTCCAGATCGGAGCGGCATACCTGCGCTCGTCGGGAATAGACACCGTGGCGCCTCCCGTCCTGCGCAGTCTTGTGAACGAGCATGGGCTCAACGCCTTCCTAGGCGTCATGCGTGAGCATGAACTTGTGTATTTGCTCGCTATGCAGTGTCAGAATTCGGTGGCCCTCAGAGTAGCGCCAGGGTCGAGGGCGCCGTTGCACAAGACGGCGATGGGAAAAATAATTCTGGCCGATCAACCGGATGAGGTTGTACTGGAAAAGCTTAGGCTTTCGGTCGAATCGGACACGGATCGATCCTCGTTCAATACGAAAGATTTCTTGGCACAGTTGGTGGCTGCGCGAAAAAATGGGTTTGCTATTGTAAATGAAGAGTTCTTGCCAGGTCTGTTTTCTGTCGGAGCGGCGGTGCGGGATTTTTCGGGGCGGGTTGTGGCCGCGATAAGCGTCAGTCGTTCGAAACAGGGACTCGCCTCGAGGGAGATACAGACCATAGCGGGTGTTATTACCCAGGCGGCCGACAGGTTGTCGCGGGGTTTGGGTTTCTCCGCGTGAGTGTTGGCGTGTATGATGGTCGGCGGTCCGAGATGGGCCGCACGAGTCGTTTTTAGCTCGTGCACATTTACTCAGGGGCACCGGACGTATGGACGAGGTCAAAACCGGAGCGGGAAGCCAAACCGTTTCCCGGGCATTGTGGGTTCTGGAGCTTCTCGGACACGAGGGCGAATTGGGCGTCAGGGAAATCGCGCGTAATCTCGGAGTGGCTCCGAGTATCGCCCAAAGATTGGTGAATGCGCTCGCTGGAGCGGGTTTTGTGGAAAAGGCCGCAGAATCCTCCAAGTGGAAAATCGGCTACAAGGCATTTCAGGTCGGTTCGGCGTTTTTGTCTAATGTTGATTTGAACGCCGCGACATCGCCTGAGCTCCATTTTCTGGCGGATGAGAAGCAGATCAATAGCTTCCTCGGCGTACTACGCGATCGTTCCGTCGTCTATCTTGCTACCGTTCAGAGCGGGGGCGCGATCGCGATTACGAACGCTCCTGGTTCGCGGACCTACCTGCATTCGACGGCCTTGGGAAAGGCGCTGCTCGCGGCCAAGACGGACGACGAGGTCGCACTCATGTTGGGGCCTGCGCCATACAAGCAGTTGACCAAGAAGACGAAGAGATCCTTCGCTGCGATCCTGAAGGATATCAAGGAGTGCCGGCGGCTTGGATATGCGATCTCCGACGAGGAAAATATTGAAAACGTCTTCGCGGTCGGGGCGCCGATCCGGAATGCAAGCGGACAGACGATCGCGGCTCTCAGCGGCGCGATCCCCCGGCAGAGACTGAACGCAAAGGCCATCAACGACCTCTGCCTGATGGTAAAGGACGCGGCGGCAAGGGCCTCGAGACGCTTGGGGGCGCCCGGTTAGGCGCAGGTCAGATCATTCGCCGCGGATTGAGGAGGTTCTCGATGTCGAAACTACCGAATCTTTCCTTGGCCAGGACCCTCAGCGATACGCCGGAAGCAAGCGCATCCTTTGCCAGTTTTGCGGACAGGTCATAGCCGACTGCGGGCACAAGTGCCGTGGCCATACCGACGCTCCTTTCCAGGTGCTCCTTGCAGCGTCCCGGCGCCGCCCTGATGCCGCAGACGCAGCGCTCGCGGAATGTGGCGATGGTATTTGACAGGACCCGGATGGAGGAGAGGACGTTGAAGACCATAACCGGCTCCATCGCGTTGAGCTGCAACTGCGCTGCCTCCGACGCCATGCTGATAGTCATGTCGTTGCCGACGATTTCGTAGCAGGCCTGATTGACGACCTCCGGGATTACGGGATTGACCTTACCGGGCATGATCGACGAGCCCGGCTGTCGTTCTGGAAGATGGATTTCGCCCAAACCGCCGCGAGGGCCACTTGAAAGAAGGCGGAGGTCGCTCGCAATCTTCGAAAGCTTTATAGCGGTCCGCTTGATGACGCCGGATATCGATACCAACGCGCCGGTATCCCAACTCGCCTCTATCAGGTCGTCCGCGCTCCTTAGGGGGAATCTGCAAAGCCGGCTCAATTCCTCGATTGCGATCTTTTGATACTCCTTCGGCGCATTCAAGCGTGTGCCGATAGCCGTTCCGCCGAGATTGATTTCTTGGAGAAGGCGGCTCGTCTCGCTTCCGCGGGCGACGTCCTCGTTCAGTACCGTCGCAAAGGCACCGAATTCCTGCCCCAAAGTCATTGGCACAGCATCCTGCAGTTGGGTGCGTCCCAGTTTTATAACGTCGCGAAATTCCAGCGATTTCTCCCTGAACGCTTCGATCAGCAGGGTGAGTTCGCATTGGAGTCTGGAGTACGCGGTCAATATCGCCAAACGCGTGCTGGTCGGATAGACATCGTTGGTGGATTGCGAGCGGTTGACGTCGTCGTTCGGGTGGATGACCGAGTAGTCGCCCTTCGGAGCTCCGAGCTTCTCGATTGCGATGTTGGTGATGACTTCGTTGGCATTCATGTTCAGCGAAGTGCCTGCTCCGCCCTGAATCATGTCCAGCTTGAACTGGTCGTGATAGCGGCCCGAGATCAATTGATCGCAGGCGAACGAGATACCCTGCCATTTATGTAGCGGTAGCAGGCCCAGCGTGTGGTTTGCGAAGCAGGCCGCGCGCTTGACCATGGCCAGGGCGACAATCAAGTCCGGAAAGCGCTCAGTAGGGATTTCGGATATCCGGAAATTATCCAGGGCGCGCTCGGTCTGTGCTCCCCAGTAGCTGTCTGCTTTGATCTCGATCTCCCCGAGGCTGTCGATTTCCGTCCGAACCATCAATGCTATCTCCAAATCGTTCCTATAATAGGAATGATGTTCCGTATATTGCAATTCAGTTTGCGTCCTGTCAATCACGGCGCTATACATCACCAATAATAAGAACGACGTTCCTATTATAGAAACGGAGTAAGGATGTTAGTTGAAGATCGCCTGAAAGAAGCGAACTTGGTTTTGCCAACGGCCCAGCCGAGCGTCGCAAATTATCTGCCCGGGATAGAAGAGGGTGGACTGCTTTTCATTTCCGGTCAGCTTCCGATGCGATCGGGAAAGGTCGCCTATCAGGGCAAAGTCGGCCATGACGTTGACATCGATGCCGCGAAGAAGGCCGCCGAGCTTTGCGCGTTGAACATCCTCGGGCAGGCCAAAGCAATTCTCGGCGATCTCGATCGGATAAACAGGTGTATCCGCCTCGGCGGGTTCGTGAATTGCGGTGAAGAGTTTCGCGATCATGCATCCGTCCTGAATGGGGCGTCTGATCTGTTGGTCATTGCTCTGGGGAATGCCGGCCGTCACGCGCGTGTGGCGGTAGGATGTAGTTCGCTACCTCTTGGTGCGGCCGTCGAGGTCGAGGCTGTGTTTTCGATCAAGTCGCGGCCGGTGGAGGCGTCATGAAAATTGCGATAGCCAAGGAAGTGGATGCAGCCGAGCCGCGCGTTGCGGCGACGCCGGACACCGTGAAGAAGTTCAAGGCGCT
>NZ_JACHIJ010000013.1 GCF_014203115.1 Afipia massiliensis
GTCTCATCGTCCGTTCCTTTGAAAGGCTACGATGACCCAGAAAACCTCCTCTCTCAATTAGCCCAATTCTGTCTCATTGGTGCTGACGCCGAACAATGATGTCACGGGCGTCGTCGTCGGTCAGCCGCGGCGATCAAACTCAAATTGTGGTACGGCGGGGGCGCGCCCTTTTGTGACGAATTCCAAACTTGCTCAGGGTGTCGGAGATCTTTTGCTCCGATACAACTTTGCTGTTCGGATTATGCTTGAGCAGATCGCCCTGTATCACCTTCAGAAACGGAACGTTATCTAGGTCTCGAAGAGCACTGTAATTGAGGAGGTTCAGTTCGCGCGCGGTAGCAACCAAATCGGGGACATCAAAACCGGCCGGAAGAGCGTAACACCGATCCTCCGCCTTGGCCGATGAAATCGTCTGATGAACGATCCGCCAATCAAGGTCGGTGGTTTCGTAAGGCAACTTCGCCGGAGCAATTTGAACTGCTCGGATAACCCTGCCGTCGATCAGGGTCGCATTGACATCGCTGTCAACTATGGCATCCGCCAACTCAGTGGTGTCGAAATCGATCAACTCCGACCGATATCTGGCATGGCATGTTTTTGAGCTGCGCAACCAAACTGTGTAAACGTGGCGATTACCGCGCTCGAAAAATAATCCAGTAAGAGTGACGGTCTCGCCGGACGGCAGCGTCAGATCACCACATGTTATCCTAGCTTGATCGCCGGACTGAAAGCCTGCCTCGTCGCTGAGCGTCGCGATCGCGTCTGCCACAGATAGCAGATAGGGCTTGCAGTCGCTGAGGTTGATGTGGACCGTCATATTTAGCCCCCAAGGTTATGAAGATTCTCAGGTTGGGGAAATCGGTGTTCAAATGTCAAGAACTGATCCGCCGGCTCCGTTGTGATCGCTCCGTGAGCTCTTTTCGCATAATGACGCGTTATGGAATGGCCAGCGAACGATGTGGAAAAATCGATTTCCATAGCGTAGATTATGACTATGAGCTCAATTGTAAAATGTGAACAATGCCACGCTCTTTATGAGCGCACGCTAATCGAGGTGCCTTTTCTAGATAAGGGCAATTATAACTGTAATTGCGGGTACGAGATCGAAACTTGGAGCAGTTCTCGTGTTCAAGAAGCTCAATGATTTGCCGGACGTGTCCGGCGTCAAATGATCGTAAATTCAGAGACAGTGCTTGCCGAAAAAACATTCACGTCTTCGAGCAAACACGCTTGTTTTCTCGTGAGGAATTAAAAGTATCTTGATACCGAATGCTTGCGGTCGATATTACCGCGGCTGCTCCTAGCGCGCTGATTGCTAAACAGGCGGCTTCACCGTCCTTCTGGTTGGGCAAGGCATTTGTGGACTATCGCCGATAAGGTCTGATCCAAAGTCCAATGATTCACACCGAAGCTATCTGCGCTGAGCGAACTTCGGCAATGTTGACATATGCCATATTAGTCTAATAATGCAAGTCACCGTCGATCTCATTTTCATTTGAATAATATCCTGGGTCGGTTGAGGGGGCCGCGTAATGAAGCCAGCGGTTTTTGATTATGTCCGCGCTGAAAGTGTGGAGCATGCCGTGCAAACGCTTGCTGCCGCAGGCGGAGATGGCAAGCTGATTGCGGGCGGACAGAGCTTAATGCCGATGATGAACTTTCGCTTGGTCCAACCATCTATCTTAGTGGATATTAATCGAATTGTTGATCTCGATATTATACAGATTCGAGGCGCGAGGCTTTCTATTGGTGCGCTAGTCCGTCATCGTATGACGGGTGCAAGTGAGCTTGTTCAGCAGCACATTCCTGTCCTTCATCACACAATGAAGCATGTGGCTCATCTAACAGTCCGAAATCGTGGCACGTTTTGTGGCAGCATTTGTCACGCTGATTCAGCAGCTGAGATGCCGATGATGTCACTCCTGCTCAATGGAATAATGCACATTGCATCGCCCCGAGGACGCCGCGAAGTTCCCGCGCAAGATTTCTTTATCGGCGCCATGGCCACTGTGCTGGAGCCAGATGAGTTCGTCACAGAGGTCGAGGTCGATGTATTGCCCGGTGGAACGGGCTGGGGATTTCACGAATTCGCGCGGCGTCATGGTGATTACGCCCTTGCCGCGGTCGCGGTCACAATGCAACGGCATGACTGCGCCGCATCGGGTGTCCGCATCGGAGTGATGGGTGTTGGGGAAATATCAATGCGGATGCCGCAGGTGGAGGAGATGCTCGAGGGTCGTGAGATCAATTCCGATCTTTTGAAAAAAGCCGTTGAGGCTCTTCAAGCGGAGCTTGAACCTAATTCCGATCTACATGCATCTGCAGATTACCGCCGACACTTAGCCGGAGCCCTTGCTGGTCGCGCTATAATCGATGCGTGGTCCCGATCGGAAAAGGGGACAAAGTGAGCAAGCGGGTGTCAATCACGGTGTCCGTGAATGGGCAATCCTACACGCAGCTTGTCGAGCCCCGCATGCTGCTGTCGGATTTCCTGCGTCATGAACTCGGGCTCACTGGCACGCATGTCGGATGTGAGCATGGTGTTTGTGGGGCCTGCACGATTTTGCTCGACGGGCGTAGCGCGCGTTCCTGCCTAACGCTTGCGGTGCAGACGGACGGTGCCGACATTCAGACCGTCGAGGGGCTAGGAACGATTGAGCATCTCGGCCGTGTCCAGCAGGCTTTCCGCGATCATCATGGACTACAGTGCGGTTTTTGTACGCCTGGTTTCGTGATGACCATCACGGACATGCTCCTGCATCACAGCCTCGACACCGATGACGAAATTCGTGAAGCTCTCTCGGGCAATATATGCCGGTGTACCGGTTACGAGCATATCGTCAACGCGGTGCGCGAACTGGCCAGGGAAAGGGCCTCGTTCAAGTGAGACTTCCTTCCAGTCACGCGAGGGTTCGGACATGAAACGTTTCGACTCATCGTCAGTCGAGATGCGACCCAAGATGGTCGGACAGAGGATCAAGCGCACGGAAGATCCGCGCCTGCTCGCGGGCGTTGGACGCTACGTCGACGATATGACCCCGAGCAAAACTCTTCACATGGCAATTCGCCGTAGCGATCAGCCGCATGCGCGGATCGTGAAGATCGATGCGGGCGAGGCGATTTCGGTGCCGGGTGTCTTTGCCGTCTTTAGCGCCGCCGATCTCGAGGATGAGGTGAAGCCGGCAGTTCCGATATCGACCATGAAGAACTATTACGCGACGCCGATCTGGCCGCTCGCCCGTGGCAAGGTTCGGTATGTGGGCGAACCGGTCGTCGCCGTGCTCGCCGACAGCCGTTATGCAGCCGAAGATGCGCTCGAACATATTCATATTGAATACGAAGCGCTCCCGTTTGCAATTCGGCAGGTCGACGCGGTTGCGGATGACGCTCCGCTCCTGCACGAGGAAGCGGGAACGAATGTCATTATTTCCCGCGAGTTCGCGCGCGGCGAAGTCGATAACGTGATCGCGCAGGCTCCGGTGACGGTCAGAGCGACATTCCGGATGACGCGAAAGACGGCCGTCTCGATTGAAAATAGGTCGTATCTCGCAGAATGGGATCGCCGCCGCCTCGCGCTGACGCTTCACTCCTCGACCAATATCCCGGGTATTGTACGCGACGCATTGTCGAACTGCCTCGACCTGCCCGGAAACAGAATCCGCGTCGTCGCTCCGGATGTCGGTGGCAGCTTTGGCGGAAAGGGGTCGCTCTATCACGAGGAAATTCTAGTCTGTGCTCTCGCTCGAAAACTTGGGCGCCCGGTGAAGTATGTATGCGACAGGCTTGAGGATTTATCGGCGACGAGTCAGGCCTTCGATCAGCTAATCGATGCAGAGCTTGCCGTGGATGAGGACGGCACGCTTCTTGGTCTGCGTGCTGACGTGATCGGGGACATCGGTGCCTATTCGATTTATCCCTGGACGGGGGCGCTTGAACCTGTGCAGGTCGTAAGTTTCCTGCCTGGCCCGTATCGTCTTCAGCATTACCGAGGCCGCGTGCGGGGCGTCCTGACGCCGAAGCCGCCGACGGGGCCTTATCGCGGCGTGGGCCGTCCCGCTTCGACCTTTGCGATGGAGCGGCTCATCGATATGGCCGCTCGCAAGATCGGAATGGATCCCGTTGAAATGCGGCGGCGCAATCTCGTGCGCGCGGAGGAGTTTCCGTATCGGACTGCATCGGGACTCATCTGGGATAAATCCGCGTTCCAGGAATGCCTGAGCGGAGCATGCGACCTCGCAGATTATCCCACACTTTTGCGCGAGCGCGACGACGCACGGGCTGAGGGACGCTGGGTCGGCATCGGTCTGTCGAGCTACGCAGAACTGACTGGCATAGGCTCGCGCATTTCGGTTGCGCCCGGCATGCCGATTAATACCGGCACGGAGACATCTTCAATCCGCATCGACGCAACCGGCGCAATTACCGCTGCGTTCGGCATTGCATCGCATGGTCAGGGCCTGGAAACCACGCTTGCGCAGGTCATAGCAGATGAATTGGGTTGCAGGCTGGAAGATGTGGAAATTCAGCATGGCGACAGCGCGTTGACGCCGGTGAGCAGCGGCACCTTCGCAAGCAGGTCAGCCGTGCTTGCCGGCGGGGCCGCGACGATGTCTTCCAGGGTGGTGAAAGCAAAAGTCCTGAAAGCCGCGGCTCATCTTATGAATGTGCCAGTCGACGATCTCGATGCTTCGGAAGGCCTTATCTATGCGCGTAATTCGAATGTCTCGATGACATTCAAGGAGGTCGCGCATGCGGTATATTCACAGATGGGAAGAATTCCCCGAGAGCAGCGCGAAGACCTCATCGCATCGGAAACCTACGATCCCTATTTCGGAACGGCCTGTTCGTCCACGCATCTGGTCATGGTTGAAATTGATCCGCAGACCTATGGGGTGACAATCCGCAAGTATGTCGTGGCTGAAGACTGCGGCCGCATTATTAATCCAATGATTGTCGACGGCCAGATTCAGGGCGCCGTGGCACAGGGCATTGGCGCTGCCTTGCTGGAAGAGATCGTGCATGATGAATCTGGCCAGGTCGTAACGGCAAGCCTTGCCGATTATCTCCTGCCGCTTGCAACGAACGTTCCAGACATCGGAATTCTTCATATCGAGGCAGACCTTCCGAACAATATCGGAGGTTTCCGGGGGATGGGCGAGGGGGGGACTATCGGAGCGCCCGCCGCGATAGCGAATGCCATCTCGGACGCGCTATCCCCCTTGGGGGTTGAAATCCACACGTTGCCGGCGACGCCCGAACGTATCTTTCAGTTGGTTCGATCCGCGACGCGAAACGCAGAGGGTGTATGACACCATGTGTCGACCGTCACCTGTCGCTTGTTCTGAGATCGGTATTGGTATAATCGAGCATCAGCTTACAAATTCATCGTTCGATCTTTCCTGATGTCATAGATCGACGAACCTGAGCTATATAATGGGGCTATCAGCAGCAGCTAAAGAAAAGCCCGTCAAATCATCGAAGAAAAAATCTCCGGTTCGCAAAGGACAGAAGCAAGCCATCGCGACCGAGAGGCGCTGTTCGATTGCAAGCACGGTCGGCATTTTATCGGACGCGTGGGCATTTCTGGTCATTCGGGAAGCGTTCTTCGGTGCCAAGCGTTTTGAGGAATTCCGCTCAGGTCTGGAGATTACGCGGGCGACGCTGACTGACAGGCTGAGGCGTCTGGTACACGAAGGAATTATGAGGGAGTTCCCATATTCCAGTACGTTGAGCCGCGTCGAGTACAAGCTGACAAAGGCCGGGATCGAACTTTATCCGATGTTCATGTCGATGATGCAGTTCGGTGATCGCTGGCTCGAGACATCCAAAAGCGGCCCGCTTCAGCTCATTCATGAGAGTTGCAATTGCGTGAGCAAGCCAATCGTCACATGTTCCTGCTGTGAGCAGCGTTTCTCGGCGCGAGATGTGAGTTACGTGGACGGACCTGGTGCCGGGCGAATACCGGCGGAGGCGCCGCGACGATCGCGCCGCACGGCCGACGATTTCATGCGCGGCCGCCCAAGTTCGGTTTCACGCACACTCGAAGTTATTGGAGACCGCTGGAGCTTCCTTATTCTTCGCGAGGCGTTTTACGGTCACACGCGATTCGATCAGGTCCATTCGGAACTTGGTATCGCCACCAATATTCTGACCGATCGGTTAGCGCGTCTTGTTGATCACGGAGTGTTCCGGAAGGAAATGTATCAGGATGCTCCGGAACGCTATGAGTATCTTCTCACGCCGATGGGAGCCGACCTGCACGGGCCTCTCTTGATGATCATGGCGTGGGGCGACCGCTGGCGGTCACAGGGCAGGCCGCCGATGCTGCTTCGTCACGACGCTTGCGAAAAGATTTTTACGCCGGTCGTCGTCTGCAACCGCTGCGGCGAGGCGATCAGTGCGTTCTCGATGAAGTACCGGATGCGCTACAACCCGGAGAAATTCGGAGGGCGCAAGAGCAGCCGGGCAGTGCCCGGCCGCATCTGACGTCTCAATGTTCGATCACTTCTTGACCAATGCGCACTTGCTTTCCGAAAGCGGGCGGAAAGCTTCATTCTCGGGAATGACCGCGCGAAGCTTGTAGTAGTCCCACGCGTACTTCGACTCTGACGGCTTCTTCACCTCATAGAGATACATGTCGTGAACGAATCGCCCATCTTCGCGGAGGCGGCCGTTCTTGGCAAAAAAGTCGTTCACAGGCAGTTCGCGCATCTTTGCCATGACGGACTTTGCTTCATCGGTTCCGGCAGCTTTGATGGCGTTCAGGTAGTGCATGGTTGAAGAGTAATCGCCTGCGTCGCCCATGTTGGGCATACGCTTCAGCCGCTCATAGAAACGCTTTGCGAACGCGCGTGTATCATCGTCGCGGTCCCAATAGAATCCGTTGGTGAGAACGAGTCCTTGCGCAAGCGGCAGGCCCATCGCATGGACGTCGTTGATCCAGACAAGAAGCCCTGCGATGGTTTGCTTGCCGCCATCCGTCAACCCGAATTCCTTGGCGGATTTCACCGCATTGATGAATACGGTGCCTGATCCCGCAATTGCGACGACCTTTGCTTTTGAAGCCTGTGCCTGAAGCAGAAAAGAGGAGTGGTCTGAGGTATCCATCGGATACCGCAATGCACCCGAAACCGTTCCTCCGTTCGCTTTCACGATCGCCGACGTGTCGATTTCGAGCGCGTGCCCAAACGCGTAATCGGCCGTCAGGAAATACCAGCTGTCCAGCTTCTCTTTCATGAGAGCCTTGGCCGTACCCTGAGCCAAGGCGTACGTGTCATAAACGTAGTGAATGCTGTTCGTGGTGCAGGAATCGTTTGTCAGCCTTGAAGATCCGGAGGTCGTGACGACCGCGATCCGGTTCTTTTCCTGCGCGATATTCGTGACTGCAAGCGCAATCGATGAATTGACGAGGTTGGCGATGAGGTCAACCTTTCCGACATCGTACCATTCGCGCGCTTTGGCAATCGCGACTTCATTCCGGTTCTGATGATCGGCTGCGATGACTTCAACAGGCTTGCCTAAAACTTTTCCGCCAAAATCCTCGACAGCCATTTTAACGGCGGTGACAGCGCCTTCTCCGGATTCGTGAGAAAACTGTCCCGATAAATCCGTCAGCACGCCGATGCGGACCACATCATCTGAAATCGTCGTCTGAGCGTGCGTGTAGCCGGTAAAAGTTGCCAACGCAGCCAGAGCTAGAATTGCAGTTCTCATGAATTCCTCCCCTTCTCTTGTTTGATTGGCCCGCGACGAAACTATTCCGCAAGCTTGCGTAACTAGACTATCTTTGCTATGACGATGTCAATAATGCCGTGCTTCTCGCGCGGAGCAAAAAAGCCAAATGGGGGTCTGGATGCACGCGGTCACGCCTCGCATTGCAACCGACGCGGTATTGCAGGCGCGGGGCCTGCGAAAAGATTTTCGTGGCTATGTCGCTGTATCAGGCGTCGATTTCGACGTTCGCCGGGGCGAAATTCATGCGTTGATCGGTCCCAACGGCGCGGGCAAGACCACCGTGTTCAACTTACTGACACGATTTATGCGGCCGACGTCAGGCCAGATATTTCTTGATGGCGTTGATATATCAAATCAAAAAGCTGCAGAAGTAGCCCGCCGCGGTCTGGTGCGGTCCTTCCAGATATCCGCAGTATTTCCAAGCCTGACTGTCGCCGAGAATCTGATGACTGCGCTGCAGCGGAGTTATGTGTCACCCGTGGCATTTTGGCGCGGGCGTGGAAAACTGGGCGATGTTTCCGATCGCATCGCAAATCTTCTGACACAGGTTGATCTGTTGAGTTTTGCGAATACGCGCGCTGGCGATCTGCCATACGGACGAAAGCGCGCACTCGAGCTTGCGACGACGCTTGCCGCTGAGCCAAAAGTCATGCTTTTGGACGAGCCGACACAAGGGCTTGGCCAGGAGGACGTCGACCGCGTCACCGGCCTCATCAAGCGAGCGGCGGTCGGCCGTACGGTTGTGATGGTCGAGCACAACATGAAGATAGTAGCTCGCATCGCGGACCGCATTAGTGTTTTACGCCGGGGGCAGATTATCGCGGAGGGGACGTATGACGAGGTATCTTGCGATCCGCAGGTCATAGAGTCCTATCTCGGCTCTCGCCGAAAGCGTGCACAATGACAGCCGCTGCGCTTGGGAATGCGGACGCGGTCCTTGCAGTGGAGCATCTCGAGGCTTGGTACGGCGAGTCCCACGTTCTTCACGGTATGACATTCGCCTTGCAGCGAGGGGAGGTTGTCGCCTTGCTCGGCCGCAACGGAAGCGGCCGCACGACCACGCTGCGCGCAATCATGGGTCTCATGGATCGCTGCACGGGCGCCATCCAGATAGACGGCAAAGAAGCAAGTAACCTTCCTCCACATCAGATCGCGCGTCTCGGCGTCGGCTATTGCCCGGAAGAGCGAGGCATTTTCGCGTCATTGTCGTGCGAAGAAAATCTATTGCTCCCTCCAAAGCAATCGGAGGGCGGGATGTCGGTGGAAGAAATCTATCAGCTTCTCCCGAATCTCGCCGAGCGGCGCAGTACGCCGGGAACGCGCCTTTCCGGAGGTGAGCAGCAAATGCTCGCGATTGCGCGAATTCTTCGAACAGGTGCTCATTTGCTTCTGCTCGATGAAATCTCCGAAGGCCTGGCACCGGTTGTGGTGGACAGGTTATTTGATCTTGTCGTCACTTTGCGCAGCCGTGGTTACACGATTTTGCTGGTCGAGCAGAACAAGCATTTCGCGGAGCTGCTCGCGGATCGCTTTCTTGTCGTCGAGCACGGCCAGATCGTCATGCATTTGACGGCCGACGAACTTGAATCCCAGAGCGATCTGGTCGACCGACGCCTTGGGGTTTGAGAAACGATGTTCGATTTCCCCATCCAGGTCTTGCTCGGACAGGTCACCATCGGTCTCGTAAACGGCTGCTTTTACGCCATTCTGAGTCTTGGCTTGGCGCTAATCTTCGGACTGCTGAACATCATCAATTTTGCGCACGGGGCGCTTTATATGCTCGGGGCGTTCGGCGTCTATCTTGCGATGCATAAGCTCGGCGTGAACTATTGGTGGTCGTTGGTCGCGGTTCCAATCGTGGTCGGAGTATTCGGCGCGCTGGTTGAACGATACTTGCTCCGCAGGCTGGCGGGCCTGGATCATCTTTATAGCTTGCTGCTGACGTTTGGCCTCGCGCTCGTCATCGAAAGTATCTTCCGCGATATCTATGGCTCCGGCGGCTTGCCGTATCCGACGCCGTCCGAGCTGCGCGGACTGATCGATCTCGGCTTCATGAGATTGCCGCTCTATCGCATTTGGATCGTCGGGATCTCGCTCGTGGTGTGTTTGGCGATCTGGCTTCTGATCGAGCGCACCCGCCTTGGATCCTATTTGCGCGCCGGAACGGAAAACGCGCGCATCGTCCAGGCGCTTGGAATAAATATTCCGCTGATGGTCACGTTTGTCTATGCGCTCGGAGCGGGATTGGCGGCGTTCGCCGGCGTTCTGGCGGCGCCGATCTATCAGGTGCAACCGTTGATGGGGTCGAACATTCTGATCGTGACGTTCGCAGTCGTCGTGATCGGAGGTCTGGGGTCCACAGCAGGTGCCATCATCACCGGTCTGGGTCTGGGCTTGATAGAGGGGCTTGCGAAAGTGGTTTACCCTGAAGTTTCCTCGACGATCGTTTTCATCGTCATGATGCTGGTGCTTTTGCTGCGGCCTGCCGGTTTGTTTGGACGGGAAGCATGATGACGACAATGCGGGCATCTACGGCGATTCTGCTCGGACTTGCGATCGTTGGTATCGTCCTTCCGTTCACTGGCCTTTACGTGCAGTTTCTCATGAAGTGCGTCTCCCTCGCACTTTTCGCGGTGGCGTTTAATTTTTTCACCGGCAACGTCGGCCTGCTCTCGATTGGCCACGCCGCGTTTTTCGGCATAGGCGCGTATCTGGCTGGATATGCCGTCAAGGAATGGAATTTCACGCCGGAGCTGGCGCTCGGGGGAAGCGCTCTTGCAGGCGCGGTGCTGGGACTGTTGATGGGCGGCATGGCCATTCGCCGTCAGGGAATTTACTTCGCGATGATTACGCTGGCATTGGCGCAGATGGTCTACTTCTTCTTCGTTCAAGCCCCGTTTACCGGCGCCGAAGACGGACTGCAGCGCATTCCGCGTCGTGCTGTCTTTGGGATGCTCGATCTGTCCAACGACTATGTGATGTACGCTTTTGTCCTTGTTCTGCTTGTTGGCGTCGTCTGGGGGCTTCAGCGGTTGATGGAAGCGCCTTTTGGACAGGTTCTGCTCGCCATTCGTGACAACGAGCCGCGTGCAATTTCACTTGGCTACGATGTTCAAAGCTACAAACTGAGCGCATTCGCAATCTCGGCGGCCGTTGCCGGTCTTGCTGGCGGCATCAAGGCTCTCACTCTTGGGTTTGCTGGATTGCCTGATGCGCACTGGACGCAATCCGGAAATGTGATTCTCATGTGTTTGTTGGGCGGGCTCGGAACGGCGTTGGGTCCGATTGTCGGCGCCGTCCTGATCGTGACGCTGGAAAGCCGGCTGGCCAGTCTTGGTGTGGTTCAGCTCGGTCCTCTCGCAATCGATTTGTCGAGCAAGGTGCCAACCATCATCGGCCTCATATTCATGATGTGTGTCCTGCTGTTCCGACGCGGAATAGTGGGGGAGATCGCCGCTGCCGTCGCCGCTTTCCGCGCGCAGCGGCTCGATGCGAAGGGAGGTTGATATGGCGGATATCGAGACCAGGAGTTCTGGCTCCACCGTAACCGTAACGATCAATCGTCCATCGCAGCGAAATTCCATGACGCTGTCGATGTGGCGAGAGATCGCCGCGATCTTCGAGGAACTGGGCAGGCAGCGTGACGTACGCACGATAATTCTGACAGGAGCCGGAGGCAATTTCAGCGTCGGTGCGGACGTATCGGAATTCGGCAAGGTGAGGTCTAATCTTGCGGAAAGCAAAGCGTATGAGGTCGCGGTGGACGCCGCCTCCGACGCAATCTCGAGCGTGCCACAGCCAGTGATCGCCGTGCTGGAAGGATACTGCCTCGGAGGAGGTTGTCATTTATCGATGGCGTGCGATTTCCGTTACGCTCATCGGGATTCCTCCATCGGAATTCCTGCCGCGAAGCTATCTATCGTCTACGGCGTTCGAAGCACACAGCGGCTTTTGTCGCTGGTTGGTCTGTCAAATACGAAGCGCATTCTTTACTCGGCTGAACGGCTTTCTGCAGAGCATGCACACCAGATTGGCTTGATCGATCACGTTTCGCCCGATCCGATGACCGAAGCCGCTGCATTCTCGCAACGTCTTGCGGCCGTCGCGCCGCTCTCGGTTCAGGGCGCAAAGCAGATCCTGACCGGCCTTTCGATGGGTCCTGGATGTCTCGATGAGGACGCCGCCAATGCGTTTATCGATCGGGTATCCGACAGCGACGACTATCGGGAAGGCCGGGCTGCCTTCGTTGAAAAACGGTCTGCTGAATTTCGCGGGAGGTAGCGGCTATGAAAATGCATGTGTTATCGGGCGGTCGTCTGAGGATGAAGAAGGCGATTTATTATCCGGATGCCGGCCGGGAAGAGACGGTCGATCTTCCCGTTTCCTGCATTTTGATGCGGCATGCGCAAGGGAATGTGTTGTTCGACACGGGCTGTCATCCAACGATAGCTGAGAACGCCGAGGCTCGTTGGGGGAATCTCGCCAAGTTCATGACACCGGTTATGTCGCCGGACGATAATGTTCTGAGCGGTCTCCGGGCTGTTGGGCTGGGACCGGACGACATTGATGTGGTCATTTGTTCGCACTTCCATACGGACCACTGCGGATGCAATGAGTTTTTCAAGAAGGCAACGATGATCGTGCACGCGCGCGAACTCAGCGCCGCGCAGGCATCTGATTCGTCCAACAGCGGATACTTTGCCGCTGACTGGAAAACGGAAAATCCGCTGAAAATCATTGAGAGCGCGGAAGATGTCTTCGGCGACGGACGGCTGACGGTTATCGAGTTGCCGGGTCACACGCCAGGAACCGTTGGTGCGCTCGTGAAGCTGGATCGATCCGGTGAATTCCTGCTCACGTCGGATGCAGTAAGCATTCGTGCCAACCTGGATACGGACCATGCCCCGCGAAACACATGGAACGTCGATCAGTTTTTGAAATCTTTTGCCGAGGTGCGAAAGCTTGAGAAGGCGGGCGCGTCTGTTATCTGCGGTCATGACGCCGCGCAATGGAGCGCTCTCCGAAAAGGCATGGATGCGTACGACTAGATCGGCCACTAGACATTCCCAAGGGCATCTAACAAACATAAAGCGAAGAGGACGAAAACATGGATATGGTTCTGAAGGGCAAGGTGGCACTGGTCACGGGCGCTGGACGAGATGTGGGGCGCGACATTGCTCTAAGTCTTGCCGCTGAAGGTGCGGCAGTCGCCGTCAACTACAACGGCTCCCGAGAGAAGGCCGCGGCTGTTGTTGCGGACATCGAGAAGGCCGGCGGAAAAGCCATCGCCTATAAGGCCAATGTCGCCAATTTCGCGGAAGTCAACGACATGGTTTCGAAGATCGTCGCGGATTTCGGCGGTCTCAATATTGTCGTCAACAATGCGGGCGTAGCGCTGCGAAATCGCTTCAGCGACACGACGCAGGATGAATGGAAGAAGCAGATCGACGTATGTCTGTACGGCGCGCTTCACGTTTGCAGAGCGACCGCGCCGCATTTGGAGAAATCCGGCGACGGCCGGATTATCGCGCTTGTGGGCGATTCGTCCCGCGTCGGAGAATCCGGGCTCAGCATCGTTGCGGCGGCGCGTGGCGGCGTTATCGCACTGATGAAGTCTCTCGCAAGAGAACTCGGCCGCGTCGGGACAACGGCGAATACCATTTCGCTGGGCTTGGTCGAGACACCTCATGACATTGCGTGGGTTAACGCAAATCGTGAGAAACTTACAAAGCTGTATCCGCTGCGCCGTCTTGGTTTTTCGTCGGATATAGCCCCGATGGTGACGCTCCTTGCGTCCAAGCATGGCAGCTGGATTACAGGCCAGACGATCAGCATCAACGGCGGCTTCAGCATGGTGTAACCGCCGACCTCGAGGAAACGAAATATGATCCAGACAGAATTGATCTCGCCGATACCCGAACTGCTCCGCCGTCAAGCGGAGCAGCTTGGATCGAAGCAGGCATTTCGCGATGTCGCCGGTTCGGTAACATATGCCGAGCTGGCGACGCGGACGGGTCATTTGGCCGGACACCTCGCCGACCGTGGAATGGAAGCGGGGATGAAGGTCGCCATTTTTCTTCCCAACTCAGTTGCCTGGGTTGAAACCTGCTTTGCGATCAATCGTGCCGACTGTATCTCCGTTCCGATCAGTTATGACTCGACGGAATCCGAGATACTCTATCGCTTGCTGGATGCCGATTGCGCGGCCATTGTCACCACGGACGAGCGCTCTGAGTTGGTGGCCAAGCTTATGAAGTCTGCTCCCGGATTACGCCTCGTTATTCTCGTCGGCCGGGATGCCGTCAGGGGCGAAGGGGTGCGTTATTCGCAACTGGTCGCGACGGCGCCGAATTCAACTCCGCGCGATTCGCTCGACATGTTTCTTCCCGCGTTCATCATCTACACGTCCGGAACAACGGGACGTGCGAAGGGCGTATTGCTTACCGTCCATGGCATGCTCTGGATTACTGCCGCGTGCCTTGCGCCCATCGGCGGGTTAAGCGAGCGAGACGTTGTGCTTTCACCGCTCCCGCTGTTCCACTCTTATGCACTCGCGCTCTCAGTGCTGGGTATTCTGGCCACAGGTGCCACCGAGTACATCATGGAGAAATACTCCACGTCCGAAGCCGTTCGTTTGCTTAAAACGGGCGAGTTCTCTGTATTTCCCGGCGTGCCGACTATGTTTCATTTTCTGTTAGAGGCGACGAAGGATGAGCCACTCGATAAGTTTCCGGGCTTGCGCGTCTGCATCAGCGCCGGTGCGATCATGCCGGCAACTCTGAATCGAGAGTTTGAATCGCGTTTTAAGCTAAAGCTCCTCGACGGATACGGTATTACAGAGACCTCCACCTTCGTCACATTGAATTGGATGACAGGCAGTCGCGTCATGGGATCATGCGGTCTGCCAATTCCCGGACTCGCAGTTCGCATTTTATCGCCGGCCACGGGAGAAGACGTCGATCTTGGCCAGGAAGGCGAGTTAATCGTCCGCGGTCCAAATCTGATGAGCGGTTACCACAACAAGCCCGAAGAGACGGCATCTGCTTTGCGAAAGGGCTGGTATTACACCGGCGATTTGGCGCGGAGTGACAAGAATGGTTTTCTGACCATTACGGGTCGTCTCAAGGAGTTGATCATCCGTGGCGGACAGAATATAGCGCCCGGCGAGATCGAGGAAGTCGTGAATTCGATGGAGCAGGTGGTCGATAGTGCCGTCGTCGGGATCCGGCACGAGCATCTCGGCGAGGTGCCCGCAATCTTTGTCGTACCGCGGGAGGGCTCACCCGTTACGCCGGACGCGGTCATCTTGTATTGCCGTGAACGGCTGTCGTCTTATAAGGTCCCGTACTCGGTACATTTCATATCAGAAATACCTAGGACAGGATCCGGGAAAATACTTCGGTTCAAGCTACGAGAAATGCTCACGCTAAACGGTCATTCAACATGAACTTTATCGCCGCCTTTTCGCGTAATGAGCGATTATGGAATTCAACTGCCGTGACGGTATTCAGTAACTTAAGCTCGCGGGATCGACTATGTCTCGAAGCAACGAAAAGAGCCAAGCGTCGCTTTTTCGGCGCCCTTACGGAATAATGGGACCGTAGACACGGTGCTCGATCAGCCAAGACTCAGCGCCGCCAATTCCGCCTTTGAAACTTAAAAAATGCTGAAACAGGCGGCACTCTTGGTGCGCAATCAAAGATCAGCGTATCGGCGAGAAGGTGGCGCAACTCAGAATCTTGATCTGCTGCGTTTGTAAGATAGGCAATGCGTCGGCGAGGAACGCCTGCCAGTCGGCATGCTTGGCCAGTTGAGCGCGCCTTTGCTGTCGATCTTCAAAGCTCTCGTAACCCCACATATGAATCACTTCGTTCACATCGCCGATCTCGGTGTGGAAGTAGCCGATCAGATTGCCCAGAATTTCCTTGTGAACAGGGAATCCCTTTTCTTCGTACAGACGAAGCCATTTGCTCACGCTTCCGGGCGTGAGTGAATAGGTCCGCATTTCGACAATCATCGCAGCCTCCGTAGTATTCGCCATATTGACCGCTCGGCCAACTTTGTATACATAGTTTTCCAACAAAGAGCAAACCAATCAGGGGGGCACGATGCCTATCACTCGCACCAAGCGTCTTTTATCCGCGGCTATTAGTACGCTTTCGCTGTTGGGATTGGCGCAAACGGCGTGCGCTCAAGGACAAACGTTTAAGCTCGGAATCGTGACGTTCACTTCCGGGCCTGGTGCAGAGTCGTTCGGTGTGCCTGCCTGGAATTCAGCAAAGATGCTCGCTGATGCATTCAATCAGGGAGGTCAGTTGCCGCCGCCATATGACAAGATCGGTTTGGGCGGTCTTAAAGTGGAAGCTTCCGTTATCGACGAGAACGGCGGCACGACCAAGCAGGTTCAGGAACTGCGAAACGCCTATGACCGCGATGGGTACGATGCGGTGATCGGTTACATCAGCTCAAGCAATTGCCTCGCGGGCGCACCCGTTGCCGAGGAGCTGAAAAAAATTCTTATACTTTTCGATTGCGGCACGCCCCGAATATTCGAGGATAACAAGTATCGCTATGTTTTTCGCGCAACCGCGCACGCGACGATGGATAACGTCGCCATGGCTCGGTATATCGCCAAGCGCAAGCTTAAGTCGGATGACGTTGGGGGCATTAATCCTGATTATGCCTATGGCCGCGATAACTGGAAAGATTTCCAGCAGAGCATGGTCAAGCTGAATGACAAGGCTAAGATCAAGTCGGAGCTTTGGCCGAAATTCGGTGCAGGACAATACGGCACTGAAATCTCCGCGCTGCTGCAAGCGAACCCCCAAATCGTGCACACCAGTCTTTGGGGAGGTGACCTTCAGGCGTTCATCCTGCAGGGCGCTCCGCGCAATCTTTTCAAAGACCGCCACGTTGCCATTATTGCCGCAGATCATGTCTTTCAACCGCTCGGAAGCCGTATGCCGAACGACGTGCTTGTCGGCGCGCGCGGTGAGAACGGGCCGTTTGCCGCCAAGAGCGCTCTGAATGACTGGTTTGTGGCTGCCTATGAGAAACAGTTCGCGGGTCAGGTGCCATCCCAGGCGCCCTACCGCATGGCACAGTCCGTTCTTGCTCTCAAACTTGCCGTGGACAAGGCGGCGGCGGCGAACGGCGGCAAGAAACCGACAGCCGATCAGATAGCCGATGCCCTGACAGGACTTGAATGGGAGGCACCATCGGGCCGCATCAAGATGGCACTGGGAGATGGCCATCAGGCTATCCAAGCCAATGCGATCGGCCTGACAAAGTGGAATCCTGCTACGAAGCGCGTGGAAGTTGTCGAAGTCGAGCGTTTTGCCGCGGAATGTGTGAATCCGCCGGTGAATGTGAAATCGGAAGAATGGATCGCCCAGGGTTTTCCCGAAGCAAAGTGTAACTAGGCATTGCGCACCCCGGCGCATTCGTGCGCCAGGGGTGCGGCACTTCGGGGGAACTATTCGTGCAACTCGTGACGACGATACTTCTTGACGGTTTGATCGATGCATCGTGGATTTTCATCGTTGCGGTCGGACTCACATTAATCTTCGGTGTCTTGAACGTCCTAAATCTTGCGCATGGCAATTTCTACGCAATAGGAGCCTACGTAGCCGCGACAGTTGCGGGCTGGTACTATGCCAGCGGCGACAATCCTCCGGCGTTCGGTCTGGTCTTGATGCTCGGCTCATCGATGCTGGTGGCAGGAATCCTCGGTCCGCTTCTCGAACGTGGGCTGCTCCGCTTTCTGTATGAGCGCGATGAAGTCATCCTGGTGCTTGTCACCTACGCGCTTTTCCTCATTCTTGAAGATGCGACCAAGCTGATTTGGGGTGTTAATCCATACTACGCGTACGATCCCTACTCGCTCTTCGGAGATTTGAAGGTCTACGGACTGACTTACGTCGGCTACGATCTTATGCTGATCGTGTTCGCCATTTTTGCCGGGATCATCTTGTGGCTTGGGCTGAATCGCACCAAGAGCGGAAAGCTCGTGCTGGCTGTGATTCATGATCGTGACATGAGCAGCGCGCTGGGAATCAATGTCACCCGTATCTTCGTGATTGCCTTCACGATTGGTGTGTTCCTGGCTGCTATAGGCGGGGCGATTACGGCGCCGAAAATTTCGGTGCAGCCGGGTCTGGCGGTGACTGTGGTGCTTCTCAGTTTTGCCGTGGTGGTGATCGGCGGGTTGGGCAGCATCGAAGGGGCCGCAATAGCAGCGCTTGTTGTCGGCCTGTCGCGGTCCCTTGCCATTCATCTCTGGCCATCGGCCGAGCTTTTCATCGTTTATCTGGTTATGGCGCTGATGCTCGCGATCAAGCCGCAAGGCATGTTCGGTGCGGTGCAACTGCGGAAAATATGATGACTAATACAAAGATCATTCTGGCTGCCACGGCGACGCTTGCAGCATTGCTGGCGCTAGGCCCGTTTCTGCCGGGTTGGGCGACCTTCCTGGGCGCAGTGGCTCTGGCCAAGGGGATTACAGCGCTCGGCCTGGTGGTGATGTTGCGAAGCGGCTTGTTATCGTTCGGACAGGGGCTGTTTTATTGCGTAGGCGGCTACGGTGCCGGTCTGCTCATGTTGTGGGGCGACGTCACCAACGCCGTCGTTCTGGTGATTGCCGGCGGGCTATCCGGACTGGTGGCGGGGCTGTTGATCGGCCCATTGCTCGCCGGATATAGGAAGATATTTTTCGCAACGCTCACGCTCGCATTGTCGATGCTGGTGCATGGCGCCTTGACAAAGGCCGATATCCTGGGCGGCTCGGATGGTTTGAATCTCCGGCCGCCAACGTTTTTCGGACTGGAGCAGACGACCGGTCTTTCGCCCGTATTTGCGATCTATGCGCTTGCCTGCGTCATCGCAGTAGCAAGCGCCTGTCTGCTTCGGATTCATTTCAGGTCTGTTCGTGGCCTGCTGTCGCTGGGGGTAAAGGACAATGAAATTCGCGTGGAATACCTTGGGACCTCGGTTCGCCGCGCGATTTTCGAGAACTATGTCGTTGCTGCATTTCTCGCAGGGATGGGTGGAGCGTTGAATGCGCTCGTGCTCGGACACATCGACCCTGAGCTCGCGTTCTGGACAACATCGGGCGAGTTTGTGTTTGTCGCTATTCTCGCGGGTCAGGTCAGCGTTGTCGCCATTTTTGTGGCATCGATCCTGCTCGAACTCGTCCGGTCATTTTCCAGCCAACACTTCCCAAATGCCTGGCAGATGACGCTTGGCATCTTCATGCTGACGGTCATCCTGTTCATGCCGAACGGCATTGGTGCGCTGTTGCAGCGCCGGCGCGGAAGCAAAATTGCGCAAGGGGAAGCTCCGTGAGTGCAATTCTGGATGTACGAAATTTAAGAAAGTCGTTTGGAGCGATCACAGCCGCGGATGATATTTCCGTCACGATCAATGCGGGCGAACGCGTTGGTCTCATCGGAACAAACGGAGCGGGGAAAACCACCTTCGTCAACATGGTCACGGGTTATCTGCGGGCTGACGGCGGAAGTATCGTGCTCCGGGGAGCCGATATTTCTGGCAAGTCTCCGAGGGAGATTGCGCGCGCGGGCGTTTGCCGTTCATTCCAGATCCCTCAATTATTCCTGAGTCTGACGACTGAAGAGAATCTCATCATCGCGCTGGGCATTTCGTCGGGGGAGGCGTTACGGCCGTTTGCTGGCACTGGATCGCCAGTCCTTGTTGCGTCGCTTGACGACCTGCTCACCCGATATCGTCTCCAGGAATTTCGTCATCGCGTGGTATCGGAACTGCCCGGCGGCGTTCGTAAATTGCTCGACATTGCGGTGAGCGTGACGCGTGGGCCTTCTCTGCTGCTGCTGGACGAGCCGACCAGCGGCGTCGCCGCAGAACAAAAATTCGATCTGATGGACATTGTTGTGAATGCACTGCCGAAGGACGTAACCGTCCTTTTTGTCGAGCACGACATGGATATCGTTAGCCGCTATTCGACGCGCGTTCTTGCGTTCTACGATGGGCGGATTATTTCCGATGGTCCTTCCGATGTCGTACTACAGGATTCACGCGTGAAAAGCTTCATTACCGGCGCGCCGAACTGAGAAAGATATGATCGAGGTAAAGAATATCGAAGTGCTCATCAAGTCGATCGAGATTCTGCGCGGCGTGAGCCTGACACTCGCGCCGGGTGAGATGATCGGACTCGTGGGCCGCAACGGTGCCGGTAAGACCACGACGATCCGCGCGCTTATGGGACTAGCTCCTCTAAAAGACGGCGAAATTCTCGTCGATGGCCGCAGTATCGATCACCTAAAGCCGCATCAGCGCGCGGCGCTGGGAATTGGCTATCTGCCTGAAGACCGGCGCCTCGTGCCCCTGCTTACGGTGGAGGAAAACATCCTAGTGCCGTCTTGGGCAATGCCCCAGATCGATCACAAAAAACGGCTGGCCTTCGCTTACGATCTTTTGCCGGAAATCGCCACAATGCGCGATCGCAAGGCTCTTCAACTCAGCGGTGGACAGCAAAAACTGGTTGCCCTTGCGCGGGCGATCATGGCTGGAACCAAGGTTCTTCTTCTTGACGAACCGTTTGAAGGTGTCGCGCCTGCGTTGTCCCAGCGCGTGTCTGAAGTGATTGGTGCATTGCGCGGTGAAAAACTCGCGGTTCTGATCGCGCAATCCGAGGTCAACCACGCGGCAAAGATGCTTGATAGAAGTTACTCGATCGAACGCGGCACGAGCATTTAGTTAGGCATGGACGTCAACGTCAAATACGAAGCGGTCGGAGCGATAGATTGTAGTTCCAGTCAAAAAGGGCTTTTCGCTCTTTGAAAGAGGTGTGAAGTAAACGACACCCATTGGAAAACCCGCCGGCATTTCGAACAAGGCGGAATACTCCGCGCTCAGGGCGGTTGAGGCGAAACCAAATCGGGATTTGGCCACATTTAATCGAGCTCGCTTCAGCATGGCGAAGGCGAATCCGTGATTCAGTTGATCCTTCAGACGCTCGAACATTTCATCTGTCAGATACAAAAAATGCAGGCTGACCGGCTCCTCATTGGCATAAACAAGCTTTTGATGGCGGTAGATCTTGGTGCCCTGAACGATACGAAGTCTTGAAGCAATCTCTCCATCAGCGGCTATCTGGTCGCGTTTAAGTTCCTTCACCGTCGGTTTGAAGCCGGCGCGTTCGATCTCATCGCCGATAGTATGCTCCGCATCGGCAGCGAAAACGCGATGAATAACGCTCTTAGGCTTGATGAAGATTCCGCGACCCTGTTCACCGTAAACCAGACCTTCATAGCTCAGCTCCCGCAATGCGCGTCGCACGGAGATTTCACTGACCTTGAATTCCTCCACAAGATCGGAGAGCGGCGGGAGCTTCGAGTTGGGAAGATATTTCCCGCTCGCAATACGCAAGCGCAGTTTCTCCGCAACATCTCGATACAGAAGCGAATGTCTTCCAGAACCTTTCGGAAGAAGAGGGCGTTGCAGCTTTGCCATTTGAACATTCCAGCGGTGCGTTGACATCTCAGACAACTTTGTATACAAACTTTTGCGTAACGGCGAGCTTTGGTTGTCCGTTCGCGTTACTTGATCTGCCCGCATCGAGCGATTGAAGTGGATCAAAAGATCCATCGTGCGGCCCGCAATAACTACTGCCGGCAACCTATAGCAGGGAGCCGAGAGGTGAGGAACTAAAGTGACCAAAGCTGCTGTTGAAACTGCGATCGATCAAGGCATTCATAGATTCCTAGCTGACGGCGTTCATTACAGGGACCTGATGGATATCCGCGCTGCTGCTCCTGATTGGAGTGCCTGGCCGGAAACTTGGTCGAAGTGGGCTGCCCAGGCCGAGAAGCGCGGTGAAGAGGCGCTCGCCGCTAAAACGTTGCTAACGGCGGCCACCGAGTTCGCGCGCGCTTCACTCTATTACCATTACGGGCAGTATCTTCTATTTGACGATCTGCATCTCAAGAAGCAAGTGCACGATAAGAAGCGTGATGCATTCAAGCGCGCTGCGCCGCTGCTGGAGGTGCCGATGGAGCGGGTTGAAATCCCGTTCGAAAACATCAAGATGGCCGGCTATCTCCGTGCGCCGGTTGGCGTCAGGAAGCCGCCTTGCGTCATCCTTCTGGGCGGTCTCGATACCACCAAGGAAGACTATCTGACAGTGGCGGATCATTGCTTGCGTCGCGGACTTGCGATTCTCGCGTTTGACGGCCCCGGTCAGGGCGAAACATTGTTTGAAATGCGCTGGCGAACTGATTTCGAAAAGGCCGTCGTTGCGGCCATCGATTACGTCGAAACGCGGCCGGAGATCGACAGTAATCGCATAGGCATCATTGGTCGCAGCATGGGCGGTTGCTACGCGCCGAAGACGGCTGCCATCGATAAGCGTATCAAGGCTCTTGTCGCGTGGGGTGTGATGTATCACCTCCAGAACCTTGCGGAAGTGCCAAAGCACACGCTTGAAGGCTTCATGTTCGTGAGCGGAAGCAAAACTCTTGAAGAGGCAAAGGCATTCTACGATACTATCGACTTGTCAAAATATGCTCCGAGCATCACATGCCCGACGTTGGTGGTTCATGGAGGACTCGATGTGATCACCCCGATCGATAACGCGACAAGCCTTATCAGGGATCTGAAATGTCACGTCGAAACCATCATCTGGGATGATAGCGTGCATTGTTGCCACGATCGTGCACATATTGTCCGCCCGGCACTGGCTGATTTCATGTTGAGGCATCTCTGAGAGCATAAAAAAGCATTCCTCGCACAGGTCGATAGCATGCTGGGACGATCGGTCCGCCGCAAGGAAGATGAGCGCTTCATTACCGGAGCTGGACTCTATGTAGAGGATGTACAGCTTCCGGGAATGCTTTATGTGTCCTTTGTGCGGAGCGTTCACGCTCACGCAATTGTTCGTCGTGTGGATGCAGGTCGCGCGCGGCAAGTGCCGGGGGTTGTCACCGTCATCACGGGCGACGAGTGGCCCGAGCTAAGCTCTCGCCTGCCTGAGCTGAATGGGTCTGTCACGCTCGTCAGCCCCTATATCGACTCGCTCAAGGTCGCTCCACACCATTTGTTTCCGAAGAAGGTTTGTTACGTTGGCGAGCAAATCGCCGCCGTTATTGCAGAATCGCCTTATGCCGCGGTTGATGGTGTCGATGCAGTGGAAGTCGAGTATGAGGCGCTGCCCGTAGTTGCTTCGTGGAGGGACGCCGTCAAGCCGGACGCGCCGCGCGTGCACACCGGATTCGACAATATCGTTGCGCACCTCAAGCATGGTTTCGGTGACATTGACGCAGCGTTCCGCGAGGCGGATGTTGTCGTGGAGCGAACACTCGAAACGCAAAGCTTGAAGTCGATGGCGATCGAGTGCCGTGCCGTCGCAGCTCAATGGGAGCGGGCGACTGGAACACTCAATGTATGGTCGACCTGCCAGTTTCATTATATGCTGCGGAACACGTTGGCCGGAATCCTGGGTATGCCGGCGGAGAGCGTTCGCGTCATCGCCCGCGATATCGGCGGCGGGTTTGGTCTGAAAGGCGTTCTCCACGCCGAAGACGTTATCGTTCCGCTGATAGCCCGGCGTCTTGGACGCCCGTTGCGCTGGGCCGAGACGCGCATGGAGCATATGACCGCGTCCAATCATTCCGGCAACCAGGCGAACAAGGTTCGTGTGGCTGCGAAACGGGATGGGACCATTCTGGGAATGGACCTGGAAATGCACAAAGAGATCGGTGCGTACGATCACTTTGACATGATGCTGCAGATCAACACGATCAATCATCTCACCACCCATTACAAGATCCCGAACATGCGGATCGAGGGATGGGCGGTGAGCACCAACACCTCACCCGGAAGCCCGTATCGCGGGGCGGGTCGTGTCGAAGCGGTTTTCACAATGGATCGTATGCTCGACGCTGTCGCTGGTGCGACGGGCCTCGATCCGATCGAGGTCCGTCTCAAGAATATCGTCATGCCGGAGGATATGCCTTACCGGAATGGCATGGTGTACCGCGACGGCGTGCCCGTGACGTACGAAAATATCGACTTCCCTCTGTTGCTTGATACCGCGCGCAAGCGCGCCGACTATGATGGATGGCGCGAACGGCAGAAAGAGCTTCGGGGTGCCGGCCGGTCGATAGGCATCGGAATTTCAAGTTACGTGGAGGGCGGGGGACTTGGACCATGCGAAGGAGCGTCGATCAAGATCGACGAAGCCGGCCGGGTAACCGTGAAGATCGGCGTGAATTCGCAGGGACAGAGTCACGAGACGACGCTTGCGCAAGTCTGTTCCGCGGCATTGGGCGTCAAGATCGATGACGTTCGGGTGCTGGGCGGTGACACCAGTCTGATGAACGTGGGCTTTGGAACCGGTGCCAGCCGCGTGGCAGTAAACTCCGGAAATGCGGTGCATAAAGCGGCGATCGAGGTTCGCAGGAAAGCGGTTGCGCTCGCCGCGAGAATTCTGGGCTGCGCAGAAAGCGAGATTGAGATCAACGACGGAG
Source organism: Afipia massiliensis (assembly GCF_014203115.1). GTDB lineage: Bacteria > Pseudomonadota > Alphaproteobacteria > Rhizobiales > Xanthobacteraceae > Afipia > Afipia massiliensis. Next base: position 24,237 of record NZ_JACHIJ010000013.1, read on the forward strand.
TGCTGTCCGTTATCGGTGCGCGTCAAAATCAGATAGGAATCGCAGAACTCGCCGGTCGGTCCATTCGAGATCGGGGCATGGCCGAGCTCGGTGGTCCAGGGCTTGTTGCAACGGAGTTCTTCTATCCGAAGACGGTCACCTGGGCCAGCGGCGTCAACATCGTCGTAGTGGAAGTTGATCGTGAGACTGGTAAAGTCGATATCTTGAAGTACGTTTTCGTTCACGACTGCGGATTGCCGCTCAATCCATTGGTCGTTGATGGGCAGATATCAGGTGGCTTCGCGCAAGGGCTTGGCATCGCACTCGGCGAGTGCAATGCCTACGACCAGGAAGGTCAGGTTCGCAGCGGTACGCTGATGGATTATTTTGTTCCACGTGCATCGGATATCCCGGATCTGGATGTTGAGCATCTCAGATTCCCGACACCTGACAATCCTCTCGGTATCAAGTCTGTTGGCGAGAGTGGCCCCAACTCTCCTCCGGCGGCCATTGCCGCGGCGATTGAAGATGCGTTAGATGGGGATGTACAGATCACCAGGCTGCCAGTGACCATGAGTTCCGTTCTGGAGGCGATCCGGTCTCAATGAAGCACGCGATTAAAATCAGGGTGAACGGTCAGGACCGGAGTGCGGAGGTCGAGTCGCGCCTCTTGCTTGTTCATTTTCTTCGTGACGTTCTGGCGCTGACCGGGACACATGTCGGTTGCGACACGACACAGTGCGGAGCTTGTACGATTAGCCTTGATGGCCAAGCTGTGAAATCGTGCACGATTTTTACCGTGCAAGCCAATAATGCCGATATCGTCACTATTGAAGGGTTGGCCGCCAACGAGAAGCTACATCCAATTCAAGAAGCCTTTCGTGCCCATCACGGTTTGCAATGTGGCTTCTGCACGCCGGGTATGATCATGGCTGCGAAACAGCTTCTCGAGCGATATCCGGACCCGACGCCTGAGGAAATTCGGCATCAACTGGATGGCAACATCTGCCGCTGTACCGGCTATCACGGAATCATCAAAGCGATCGAAGCGGCTGCCGATTCAATGGCGGGTAAGCCGATTTCTCGCCACGCCGGAACAGCGGCATCCTGATGTTTCCCGCACCGTTTGATTATCACAAGCCAGCCGCTCTATCGGAAGCCGTCGAGATGCTCACCGCTCTGGGCGATGATGCTAAACTTCTGGCGGGTGGCCAAAGTCTGATTCCCGCGCTGAAGCTCCGTTTGACGAGCCCGCAACATTTGATCGATTTATCTGGCATCGCCGAGTTAAGCCAAATTGGCGTTGAAGATAACACACTCATTGTCGGCGCCATGGTTACGCACTGGCAGGTCGAATCGTCTCCGGTGGTCCGAAACGCACTTCCTTATCTGTCGAAGGTCGCTGCGCTTATTGCCGATCCTCAGGTCAGGAACAGAGGAACAATCGGCGGCTCCGTTGTTAACTCCGATCCTGCGGCTGACTATCCGGCGAGCATCGTCGCGCTCAATGCCGAAATGGTTTGCGTGAGCTCGAGTGGAACGCGCGTGGTTGCGGCGGCGGACTGGTTTCAGGGCCTGATGACGACCGCCATCGAAGACGGTGAAATCCTCACCCAGATCAGGATTCCCTTGCTGGCCAGCAATGTAGCTGCGACCTACTTGAAGCTGCCGCACCCAGCATCGCGCTTTGCCGTCGTCGGAGTGGCTGCGATTGCTCAAGTTACGCCCAGTGGCCAATGCGTGGATGCGCGGATCGGAATCACGGGGGTAGGGGCGAATGCGATTCGTGGTTTGCAGGTTGAAAAATTTCTTGTTGGTCATCCATTCGAGGAGCGGCGGATTGCAGATGCGAGCAATCTAGCTTGCGAAAGTCTCAATATCGAAGGCGACATGCATTTTTCTGCGCAAGACAAGCAAGAGCTCTGCCGCGTGTATGTCCGTCGTGCACTGATGCAGGTGAAACAGACGGCCGCGATGCGCTCCGTTTAACGGTTATTTCTGGCCGCGCAGGAGTGATAAACTGAGATCTACGCTTGGGGGTGTACTGCGATGCAAGTGGATGCAAATGGCCTCTCCTTCCGCGTCAAAGTTCAAGGATCTGCGACTGCGCCGACAATCGTATTGTCGAATTCGCTTGGGACCTCGTTGGAAATGTGGGACTCGCAGGTCGCTGCTTTGACGCGGGATTATCGGATCGTTCGGTACGATTGTCGCGGCCAAGGCAACTCGGCTGTTCCAGAAGGTTCGTATTCAGTGGCGCAGTTTGCGGGTGATATTCTGGCCATAATGGACGCTCTGGACATCGGCAAAGCGCACTGGTGCGGACTTTCGCTTGGTGGAATGATTGGACAATGGCTCGCGGCCAATGTTCCTTCCCGGTTCGACAAAGTCATTCTTGCAAACACAACTTGTTACTACTGCAGCCCGGCGTTCTGGCTTGATAGGATTCAGGCGGTTAAAGACGGGGGTATGGAATCGATTGCAGAGCGTGTCGTATCAGGATGGCTTACGGCAGATTTTCGCCAGAGAGAGCCGGTTATTGCTGAGCGAATGAAGGCCATGCTGCTGGCTACTTCCCAAGATGGTTATATCCAAACTTGTGAAGCCTTGAGTAGCCTCGACCAGCGCTATTTGCTTGCAGATATCAAGAACCCAACTTTGGTGATCGCAGGCGAACGGGATCTATCGACTCCGCTAAAAGACGCTGAGTTCATCGCAAGTCAAATTCCGAGTGCGAAACTCGCGGTGTTAGATGCAGCCCACATCTCTAATGTGGAGCAAAGCACGGCATTCTCTCAGGCCGTGCTCAAATTTCTGGGTCGGTAATATCCGGGAGATTTAGCATATGTCGACCAGCTCACCCTTTAGTCTTCATGAAAAGGTTATCTTGGTGACGGGCGCAGGTGGTGGGTTGGGCCGCCAGTTTGCCATGACGCTTGCGAGCGCCGGAGCGTCGATTGCTTGCCTTGATCGTGATGTGCGTGGTGCCAGTGAAACCGTCTCTGCGATCCAGCGATCCAGTGGAGTCGCAGACGTCTACATTGCCGATGTCTCCGAAGAGAATATCTTGAATGATGCGGTTCAAAGCATAATCAAAACATTTGGTCGGATCGATGTTCTCGTCAACAATGCGGGCATTAGCACGCGTCCGGTACGCATCCACGAGTTGCCTACCACGGACTGGGATAGAGTGATGAGCATCAATTTGCGAGGAACATATCTTTGCGCCAAGGCGGTGCTACCCTACATGATGGAGAAGGGAGGCGGATCCATCATTAATATTGCTTCCATAACGGGAATAGTCGGATTTTATCCCGGAGCGTCAGCCATAAGCGCAGCATATTCCGCTTCGAAGGGAGGCATGGCGAGTTTCACCCGACAACTGGCCGCAGAGTATGCCGCAGACAATATTCGTTGTAACGCTGTAGCGCCGGGTTTTCATAGCGGAACTGAACTCGGCGAGGAGCGGCGTGCCTTTGCGTCGATTTCCGAGACTCAATTGCTAAATGATGCCATCTTGCGTCGTACACCTTTCCGGCGGCTTGGAAGCCCCAACGAACTAGCCGGGTTAGTTCATTACTTGTCTAGCGATGCGTCCCTATTCATCACCGGCCAATTGATAGCGCACGACGGAGGTTGGACTGCGGCGTAAACGGGCGCGAGGATGCATTATCCTGCCCATGAGATGAGCTGCGCGTATTGGCTTTATATCGATAGACTTTGATCGTCCGGTCTCCGGTCAACGCGCCGCAAACGCGATAAGATCTGACGTGCTCCCTGCAAATTAGGCCAATCTGAACTGGAATTTCCACTTATGGTCCCCTGTTGGGGCGAGGAGCATTCCATGAAGGCATCGAAGTTCACGGAGGCGCAGATCGCCTTCGTTTTGCAGCAGGCGGAGGGCGGCACGCCGATTGCGGAGGTTTGCCGGAAGGCTGGCATCAGTGACGCGACGTTTTGCAACTGGCGGAAGAAATACGCCGGCTTATGCCATCGGAGATGAAGCGCTTACGTCAGCTCGAAGACGAGAATGTCAAGCTGAAACGGATTGTCGCGGACCTGTCCCTCGACAAGGCAATGCTGCAGGACGTGCTTTCAAAAAGCTTTGAGGCCTGGCCGCAAGCGCGAACTTGTCGACAAGGTCCGGTCGGAATGGAAGGTGTCGATCAGGCGCGCCTGTGCTCCTGTGTGTACCGAAACCTTATCCGAGTTGATGACGTGATGGAATCGCCTAAGCTGGCGGAATGATCGGGTTGCTTTGTTTCGTTCTGGCCGTCCTGGCCTCGCCATTCAAGTCGAAGTTGCGGCTTGAAGCTGAGAACGCGGTGCTTCGACATCATTTGATTGTCTTGAAGCGTAGGCTGCATGGTCGCGTCCGGCTCACGTACAACGACCGCTGGTTCTTTATCCAGCTGTATCGGTGGTGTCCGTCGATCCTGCGGGCCCTCATGATTATCCGTCCCGAGACGCTCGTGCGTTGGCATCGGGCGGGCTTTTGCTGCTATTGGGGGTGGAAGTCACGATCGCTGGGAGGACGGCCGCAGATCGAGACGGACCTGCGCGCGCTGATCCGGCGGATCAGCGTCGAGAACCCGCTTTCGGGAGCGCCGCGTATCCATGGCGAACTTCTCAAGCTCGGGTTTGAGCTCGCGCAGTCGAGCGTCGCCAAGTACATGATCACGCGGCGGGGCCGCCCAGTCAGGGAGGGCGTACCTTTCTGCGCAATCATGCCCCAGATATCGCGGCCATGGATTTGTTCGTTGCTCCGACCATTGGCTTCGACCTGCTCTATGCCTTCGTCATCGTTCGGCTAGACCGCAGAGACCTCGTCTGGATCAACGTACACAACAAACTCGACAGCTGAATGGATTGTACGCCAGTTAACAGAGGCCTTCCTTGGGACGAAGCCCCGCGCTACCTCATCCGCGATCGGGATCGGATCTATGGCGCCGTCGTCAAACGTTGACTGCGCGCCATGGGCATCCGAGACAAACCGACTGCACCAGCCTCGCCCTGGCAGAACGGCTATGCCGAACAGCTGATTGGATCGATCCGGCGAGAATGTGTGGACCGCGTCATTGTCTTGGGCGAGGCGCATCTGCGCCGGACACTCAAATCCTATGCCGAGTATTACAACCGTGTCAGGACCCATCGATTTGTGAACAAGGATGCGCCGGTCTCTAGGCCGGTTCAGCGAACCGGTGTCATTTGTTCACGCGCCATTCTGGGCGGACTGCATCACCAATATGTTCGTGTTTAGGTTTATGGGATGGCCCGCCCCCTCCCAGCGGGACCGGCAGGTAGAATGCCGGTTCTGAGTCCCCAGTGAGAAGGAGCGGAGTCATGAAGATCGTGATGGTTGGCATCGACCTCGGCAAGAATCTTTGCAGTATGGCGGGGCTGGATGAGAGCGGAGCAATTGTCCTTCGGCGGCGGATGAAACGAGAGTCTGTGTTGCCGTTTACGGCACAGCTGCAGCAATGCATGGTGGCGATGGAGGCGTGCTGTGGGGCCCATCATCTTGGCCGGCAGATCGCTACACAAGGCCACGCTGTACGACTGATGTCAGCGGAATATGTCCGCCCCTATGTCAAGGCGCAAAAGAATGACGAGCGAGACGCGGAAGCGATCGCAGAAGCAGCCACCCGGCCGACAATGCGCTTTGTAGAGATCAAGAGCGAGGCGCAGCTCGAAGTGCAGTCATTGCATCGTGTCCGCGGGCGATTGGTTGCGGAGCGGACAGCATTGATCAACCAGTTGCGTGCGCTCTTGCTGGAGCGTGGCATCACTGCGCCTCAAGGGCGACGCAAGGTCGAACGGCTGCTTCCGGAGATTTTGGCGGACGAAGGTAACGGTCTTGGACCGCGTCTTCGTTCTTCATTTTCACCTCGATTATTATCCATTCTCGGTAATGTCACGCCAGCCAGTGCCTTTCATTACAACACTGCATGGGCGCTTGGATCTGCCAGAGCATCAGCCGATATTTGATACATTTTTATCCATCCCGCTAGTTTCAATCTCGAATGCGCAGAGGCGACCTGTTCAGAAGGCGCGTTGGATTGACACAATTTATCATGGCCTTCCAGAAAACCTTTTGACGCCGAAGCTGAAGACCCCATCTTACCTTGCATTTCTCGGCCGCATTTCTCCGGAAAAACGTCTCGACCGCGCCATTCACATCGCAGAGCGATGCGGCCTTCCCATCAAGATAGCGGCAAAAGTCGATGTGGCCGATCTCGGCTATTTTAGGAATGGCATCCGCCCGCTGCTGGAAAAGAAGCATGTCGAATTCATCGGCGAAATTTCGGACGCGGAAAAATCGGATTTTCTGAGCGGCGCGATCGCTTTGATTGGCCAGAACCCTTCGGCCTCGTGATTATCGAAGCTATGGCATGCGGTACGCCCGTGGTTGCCTACAATATAGGGGCGATCCCAGAGCTCATCGAGAATGGAGTAACGGGATTTGTGGTCGAGGACGAAATTAGCGCGGTAGGTGCCATCACAACATTTCCTCGATCTCGCGTGGCAAAGTGCGTTCAACGTTTGAGCAACGCTTCGAACCGTATGACGCTGGACTATCTGAGAGCCTACCAGAACGTTTGCCAGTCAAGGCGTCCAGAAAAGGGCGCTCCGCCGCGGCTGGTAACGAACTGAGTGTAAGCCGATCGGATATGAATCTGATTGCGCAAAATTAGAGGAAACTTGATGCTACGCCTCTGCAATTGATGCACACGTTCCAATCATGACCAATGTCGCGTTCGTCGGAGGTGTCCTGTGGTCGTTCTATCTCATGCAGCACGTGGCGCCATTTCGCCTCAAGAAACGCCGTTTTATATCCCTGCAATGGGCTCGATCGCGCGTCCGCGCCGAATACTCAAAGCGAATGACACCTTTGCTGTGGTAGACAATTACGGCGATATCGGCACCTCGTCAGATCCGGATGGAATTTTCAACTGCGACACTCGATACTTGTCCCGTCTGAAGCTGACGGTGAATGGACTGGAGCCGCTTTTGCTAGGTTCGACTGTGCGGGATGATAACACGGCTCTTATGGCAGATCTCACAAATTCGGATATCTACGTCAGAGACCAGCTTGTTCTTCCGAAGGATACCGTCCACATCATCCGAACGAGCTTTATCTGGCAGGGCCACTTTTACACTCGTTTTAGAATTTGCAATCACGGCAGCGAGCGCGTGTCGATCACTGTTTCACTCGCGTTCGCAAATGACTTTGCCGACATTTTCGAAGTGCGCGGGATGCGAAGAGTGCGGCGCGGGACTCGCCGCCCATCGGTCATCCGGGAGAACAGCGTCTATCTCTTCTATGAAGGCCTTGACGCTGAGGAGCGAAGTACATCGCTGTCTTTTGATCCTGTGCCGGACCAAATGGACGATGGCTATGCCGCATACGATATGACGCTGGATCCGAGGCAGCGTAAATCAATCTTTCTCACAGTAAAATGCAACGGCAAACCAGACGATCCGCCTGTGCCATTTCTTAAGGGAATGGCACAGGCCTCACGTTCACAGCGAAGGGAAAAATTGGACCACGTGGGAATCGGTACGTCGAGCGATGTCATCAATCAAATTCTGGCGCGATCGCTTTGGGATCTTCGGATGCTGACAACCGAGACCCCAGAAGGAGATTATCCCTATGCGGGCATCCCATGGTATTCGACGACGTTCGGTCGCGACGGCATCCTCACTGCGTTGCAGATGTTGTGGTGCAAACCACGGCTGGCGCAGGGCGTATTAACGCGACTGGCCGCGTTTCAGGCCAAATCGACCGATCAACTCAATGACGCTGAGCCTGGAAAAATTCTTCACGAGATGCGGGCCGGCGAGATGGCGCGCCTGCGCGAAATCCCGTTCGGACTTTACTACGGAAGTGTTGACGCCACACCGTTGTTCGTTCTGCTTGCGGGCGAATATGCCGAGCGCACCGGAGACATGGAAACGATTCGATCATTGTGGCCCAATATTCAAGCGGCGCTTATGTGGATCGACGAACACTCTGCGTTGGACGATCACGGTTTTCTCCGTTACTCCCGCAACAATACCGAAGGCCTTGTCAATCAGGGATGGAAGGATTCTTTCGATTCTGTATTTCATGCCGATGGGCGCCTCGCAGAGGGATCGATCGCTCTTGCGGAAGTTCAGGCATACGTCTATGCCGCCAAACGGTCGATTGCGAAGGCGGTACGAAAGCTCGGTTCTGCAGATCATGCCGATCGGCTCGAAGGAGAAGCGGAGACGTTGGCGTCGCATTTCGAAAAGGCTTTCTGGTGCGACGAGATAGATACGTACGCGATTGCGCTCGACGGCGAAGGAAATCCATGTCGGGTGCGGACATCGAATGCTGGTCATGTGCTGTTCGGTGGAATGGCATCGCCGGAGCGAGCGAAGCGGATCATCCAAGGCCTGATGACACCTCAATTCTTCTCAGGATGGGGAATTCGCACCGTCGCCGCTGGTGAGAATCGCTATAATCCGATGTCCTATCACAATGGGTCCATTTGGCCGCACGACAATGCGCTCATTGCTGTCGGAATGGCACGGTACGGGTATAAGATAGCCGCGTGCAGAGTGTTTGAAGCCATTAGTAGTACAGCATCCTATATGGACTTGCGCAGATTGCCGGAATTATTTTGTGGCTTTCGGCGGCGAAGAGGTCAGGCACCCACGTTATATCCCGTGGCCTGCTCGCCCCAGGCATGGGCCTGCGGCGCGCCGTTCGCCATGTTGCAAGCTTGTCTTGGGCTGGAGTTTCAACCTGAATGTAATTGTATTCGCCTCATCGACCCTATTTTGCCGCGATTTCTGAATATGCTTGTATTGCGCAACCTCGAACTTGGCGGTGCTAGGATCGATTTCGCTCTATACCGACATGAGGATAATGTTTCGCTTCAGATTTTGCGTAATCCGGACGGAATCGAAGTGTTTATAAGCCATCGCCGATCGCCAAGTTCGCCTTGATTACTTGAGATAGCGGTGTCCCTCGCACCAAGTAGAGACCTCGAAGGCCCGATGGACGGAGGAAAGGTTGTTAATTTCAAAGCGTGACCATGACGGTTCGATCATATTGATCTGCCCCCTTTGAAGTTCTCTAATCGCGCTCGTCAATAGCTTTTCTTCCACGACTGGGCGTTCTCGCCGGGCTCAGAGTTCTCTCCGCGGTCGATGGTCTGCATCGCCGCATGTTGGCGTCGGATGGTGGATCGGCCGAAGTGGTCCACGTGGTCATCATGGAAAGTTCGGTGATGCCACATTCAAAGGGACGGCCTGATCCGCGCCATGCGTCCCGGCGGGACGCGCTGTTGGAAACGTTGTCAGCGCAGCATGGATATGGTCATGCGGCCACAGCGCTCCAACGGAACGGGGTGTTTGTCTTCCACATTGCGTGGAGAATGACGGCGAGCTTCCGTGCCACAGCGACACGCGCTTTCTTGAAGCCGGCAACCTTGGCGAGCTTGAGGCCCCAGGCCTTGAGGGTCGAGAAGGCCTTGGTTCTGGTGAGTAACGTCGTGGCGGCCTCATAGAGATGCTTACGCGTCATCTGGTTTCCGTGTTTGGAGATCCGCCCATTCCGGCTGACTTCGCCTGACTCGTAGCGGCGCGGCGTCAATCCGAGATAAGCGCCTGCGCTCGACGATCGCTTGAAGCGCTCGGGATCATCGAAGACCGACGCAACCGATAGAGCTGTGATCGCGCCGACGCCCTGATCCTGACCTGATCCTGCCCCACCAAACTGGTCCATGCTGAGGGCAATTTTTTCGGGCATTCTGAACCCCACGAAGGGAGGATGCCATGAAGCGGAAGCGGTTTTCGGAGGAGCAGATTGCCTTTGCGCTGAGGCAGGCTGACAGCGGCACGCCGATCGAGGAGATCTGCCGCAAGATGGGGGTCTCAGAGCCGACGTTCTACCGGTGGAAGAAAGTTTACGCCGGCATGGGCGTCGCCGAGATCCGTCGGTTGAAACAGCTTGAAGACGAGAACGCGAAGCTGAAGCGGGTGGTGGCGGATCTCACGTTGGACAAAGCGATGTTGCAGGATGTCCTGCGAAAAAAATGGTAAGGCCCGCCGTCCGGCGCGAGATCGTGCACCATCTGCAGCAGGTCTACGATATCGGCGAGCGACGGGCCTGCAAGGCAACCGGCTTTCATCGATCCTCGCAGCGCTACAAGTCGCGCGGTGATCCGCAAACTGAACTGCGCATGCGGTTGAAGGATCTGGCGGCCAGTCGGGTCCGCTATGGCTATCGGCGTCTCCATGTGCTGCTGCTGCGGGAGGGCTATCGTTTAAACCACAAGCGAACCTACCGGCTGTATCGCGAAGAAGGGCTCTCCATCAGGTCGAAAATACCGAAGCGCAAGCGAGCCTGGCGCTATCGCTCGGGTCGGCCAGAGATCGCCGGCGTGAACCAATACTGGGCGATGGGCTTTATGTCGGATGCACTGTTTGACGGCCGCCCGTTCCGGCTTTTGACCATTGTCGATTGCCACACACGAGAATCGCTTGCGATCGTTCCGAGAACGAATTTTAGAGCCTTCCAGGTCGTCGATGTTCTTGAGCGGCTGGTAACGGAACGCGGCAAACCCCAGACTGTTCGTTGCGACAATGGCCCGGAGTTTGCCGGTAGAATGCTGGATCAATGGGCACACCTTAGCGGCGTGGAGATCGACTTCTCCAGACCCGGAAAGCCAACGGACAACGCATTTTGTGAAGCCTTCAACGGTCGTCTGCGCGCAGAATGTCTCAACGCATCATGGTTCCTGTCGATGGCTGACGCCATCGATCGACTCGACGAATGGAGGCGCCACTACAACAACGACAGACCCCATACCTCGCTCTGCAACTTGACCCCGAACGAGTTCGCACGACAAACTCAAATAGCCCGAGAAATTGCCTAGGACCTGGACCACAAAACGGGGCAGCTCCAAGCAATTTCTAAACTAACATTCCAATCGGACCACTCCGTGGGGGCCGGTCACGAGCGGCGCTCGAATTGCAGCTTCCATTGATTTTTTCGCCTAGGCGCCGACATCGTTACCGAATGAGCAGGCCTGAAGATCAGCGCATGGGCATCGGCCGGAAAGACCGACCGGGTGACTGGCGTCGCGGGCGCCTCGAAACAGGTTTCATGGACATTGTTCATCGAGACCTCCGTGCCTATGAGCGTTGGGGCTGATAATTGGCTTCCGCGATGTCCTCGTGGACGAGCAACCTGCCCGCGGCGGCACCGCGCCGCGGGCCGAGTCAGCGGGTGGCCAGATGATCAGGCCGTCTGCGTGTGCTCGAGTCTTTTGTTGTCGTTGACGGCGTTGATCGGGATCTGGCGAGGCCTCATTGTTTCGGGGACCTCACGCACGAGATCGATCTTTAGCACGCCGTCTTCGAACGAGGCGCCCTTTACCTGGACGTATTCGGCCAGATTGAACTGCCGCCGGAACGGACGCGCAGAGATACCCTGGTAGAGGTACTGGTGCATGCCCTTCTCGGTCTTGCGACCTTCCACGGTAAGCACGTTCTGCTCCGCCACAACGGATACTTCGTCTGGCGAGAATCCGGCCAGGGCGAGCGAGATCCGGTAGCTATCGTCACCGGCTCGTTCAATGTTGTAGGGCGGGTAGTTACCGCCCGCCCACTCGGCGGAATCCTCCAGCAGATCGAACAGGCGATCGAAACCAACAGTCGAACGCCATAAGGGGGCAAGATCAAAGGTGGTCATAGCCACATCCTCCTCTTGAGCAACATGGTTACGACGCCGGACACTGTGCCCGGCGCCCGATCACCGGACCCTATAGAAGGCGCCCGGTGCAGCGCAGTTCCGCGCGTGCGCCAATGAAATTAGAAGCGGCTTCAGCCGTTTCAAGAGGCGTGTTCAAGCTCTTGCGCCGGATGTGAAGCAAACCAATTTACTTCTCGCGACCCGAAAGGCCGCGCTCCTCGGACCATGACGAATTCAGGAATATCGGAGGCTCGACCATGCCAGGATTACAGGTGAGGGATGGTCTCGTCGATGTGGCCCTGCAGGACTCATTTCCCGCGAGCGATCCGCCGGCATTCGTCGCTGGCGGCGTCGTGATCGGACGGCCGTTTCGAAGGGAAACTTTCTATGGCTTTGGGTCCGCCGACGCTCGAAGCGGTAGCGGAGTCGGCATTCGAATGCAGAGGTCGCGTCCAAAGCGCGCAAGGAAAGTGCCGAGCCGGCCGACTTCAGAGCAACTCACTGAAAAAGGAGCAGGAGGATGAAGATCGCGCAAGTTGCTCCGCTTTTCGAAAGCGTGCCGCCGAGGCTCTACGGCGGAACGGAGCGGGTTGTTTCGTACTTGACCGAAGAGCTGGTCAGGCAGGGACATCAGGTAACGCTGTTTGCGAGCGGGGACTCCATGACGTCCGCGGAACTCGTCGCCTGTACGCCGCAGGCGCTACGCCTCGATCCGGATGCCCGCGATACGATCCCCCATATGATGGTCATGCTCGACAAGATTCGAGAGCGCGCTGACGAATTCGACATCTTGCACTTCCATATCGACTATCTGCATTTCCCCCTGTTCCGGGCGGATGCTGGCCGCAGCCTGACCACGCTGCACGGCAGGCAGGATCTGGCCGACTGTTCGGCGTCAGCACCAATGAGACAGAATTGGGCTAATTGAGAGAGGAGGTTTTCTGGGTCATCGTAGCCTTTCAAAGGAACGGACGATGAGAC
>NZ_JACHIJ010000014.1 GCF_014203115.1 Afipia massiliensis
CCGCTCGATGAGAGGCACCGGATAACGTCCTGAGGCAACCTCATGGTGCCATTCCCGATTCGCTGGCTCGATATGGAAGCGCATGAAATCGCCAAGTTGCACCCGCAAGCGTTCAACTTTCTCGCTGTGATCGAAATCCATTAAGGTCCATTTCTCGCTTGCTGCGGAATCCTATAGTTTCATTGATGAAGGAATGGATTTCTTGTCGTTGATGTAGGTCAAAGCTGTGTGACTTTGTTACGCCAAAGTGGCGTGAAGCTAATCGCGAACCGATTCTACTGAATGGAGCAACGGCCGGATGAGTGGCGGCGACGATAGTCACAGCGCCTAGCAGTTGGAATTTCATTCCGCTGCAACGCCTCTGCTATTCTGAAGCTCCGTGATCAGGCGGCGTATCACTGGAATCAAATTCCCGGCGATATTCGATGGCACCGATCAGAGGACTGAAGTCGAGAATGAGGAAATGGCTGACGCTAAGTTCGTAGTAGTAGCGGAACACTTCGGCGACCTGCTCCGGCGTGTCCGTCGTCAGCGCCTATGAGGCAGAAATTGGGCCGATTGAGAAGGGAAGGTTTCTGGTCGTAGCGATCCGCATCGTGCTGGATGGATTGCGCGGTGAAGAGTCGATCGCGGCGCCGTGCCGGCGACGCAGCTTTGACGATCGAAGTGACAGTTGCCTCTCCCGATCTGATTGTTTCAACAAAAAGGATCAGTCGTCTTTCGTTTGCGATAACCTGGACGCTCGAAATCTTGTTCACTTCAGCTTTGCCGAATTGTGATGCGCTCAGTTTACTGTTTCATCAGGCTGCAACGGTCAGCTCCTTCTCGAACTGTTCATAGGCGGAGATGGCATCGGCGGCGTACATCAGCGACGGACCACCTCCCATATAGACGGCCATGCCGAGAGTCTCTTCCACTTCCTGGCGGGTGGCGCCTAGTCTGACCAGGGCCTCGGTATGGAAACCGATGCAGCCATCGCAACGGGCCGCCACGCCGATCGCAAGCGCGATCAATTCCTTCGTCTTTTTGTCCAATGCGCCATCGCACGTGGCGGCCTGTGCGAGCGTCGAAAACGCCTGCATGGTATCGGGTATACCCTTGCGCAATTTCCTCAAGTCGGCGGAAATGCGCTTGGTGAGTTCGGAATAGTTCTTTTCCATTCGAGACTTCCTTACTTGCTGGATGATGGCTGCGGTGAAGGTTCACGTAGCGCGATGTAAATTGCCGGAATGACGAGGACCGTCAGGAGCGTCGACGACGCTAGACCGAACAGCAGCGAAATCGCCAGCCCTTGAAAGATCGGATCGAGAAGAATGGTCGCGGCGCCGATCATGGCCGCGAGCGCGGTAAGTAGGATCGGCTTAAAACGCACGGCACCGGCTTCCAGCACCACATCGCGCAGGCGCTTGCCTTCTCCGCCGCTGTGACGGATGAAATCGACCAGCAAAATTGAATTGCGAACGATGATGCCGGCCAACGCGATGAAGCCGATCATCGAGGTTGCGGTAAACGGCGCGCCCAACAGCCAATGGCCTATCAGAATTCCGATCAGCGTCAACGGGATCGGCGTCAAGATCACCAGCGGCAGCCGGAAGCTTCGAAACTGCGCTACGACCAGGACATAGATCCCGAGGATCGCCGCGCCGAACGCCGCGCCCATGTCGCGGAAGGTCACATAGGTGATCTCCCATTCGCCGTCCCAAAGCAGCGTCGGCCGGGATTCGTCGCTGGGCTGTCCATGCAGGCTGATGACAGGCTTCGGCAGCGCGCCCCAATCATGCGCGTCGACGTGCTCAGCGACGTCCAGCATGCCGTACAGCGGCGCCTCGAAACGGCCGGCGAGTTCGCCCATCACCATATCGGCGAACCGGCCGTCGCGCCGAAAGATCGTCGGCGACCCCTCCTCTGCCGTGGCCTTGACGACCTGGCCCAGTTCGACAACGGTTTTGCTGCCGGGAAGCGTGTTCGCCGGCACCGGCGTCGAGGCCAGCGTCTCGCTCCAGGCCAGATCGCGCTTCGGCAGCCTTACCGCGATCTCAATCGGATTGCGGTCTTCGCCGCGGTGGGAATAGCCGATCGATACGCCGCCAAACAGCATCTGGATGGTATCGTAGACATCGCGCTGCTCGACGCCGAAGAATTCGAGCCGATCCTGATCGATCGACAGCCGCAGCCGCGGCCGCTTCTCCCCGATGGAGTCGTCGATATCGACGATGAATGGCACCTTAGCGAACACCTTCTTCAACTCGGCGGTGACGGCCCGGCGCGTCGCCGCATCGGGCCCATAGATTTCCGCCAGCAACGTCGCAAGCACGGGCGGTCCGGGCGGCACCTCGACGACCTTAATACTGGTCCCCGTCGGCACGTTCACCGCCTTGAGGCGCTGCCGCAGATCGAGCGCTATATCATGACTCGCCCGCTTGCGATCGGCGCGCGCCGCGAGATTGACCTGCAGCTCGCCCAGTTCGGGCCTCTCGCGCAAATAGTAGTGCCGCACCAGGCCATTGAAATTGAACGGCGCCGGCGTGCCGGCATAGATCTGCACCGACGTGATCTCGCGCAATCCCCGCGCGATATCGGCCGTCGCAAACAGAGCGCGTTCGGTGTCCTCCAAGCTGGCGCCCTCGGGCAGATCGACCACCACCGCGATCTCGGACTTGTTGTCGAACGGCAGCAGTTTGACAGTGACGGATTTGGTCGCAAACAGCATCATCGACAACAGCGTCGCGACGCCGACGCCGATCAGGAATATCCAGGCCGAGCGTTTGCTGGCAACGACGCCGGCGGCGATACGGCGGTAGACACGCCCCAGCACGCCTTCGTCGTGCCCGCCGTGGGCCGGAGCTACGACACCTTCCTTCGGCGCCAGCCGTAGCATCAGCCAGGGCGCCACCACCATTGCGACAAAGAACGAGAACAGCATCGCCGCCGAGGCATTGGCCGGTATCGGCGCCATATAGGGGCCCATCAGCCCGGACACGAACAGCATCGGCATCAGCGCGGCAACCACCGTCAGAGTCGCAACGATCGTCGGATTTCCAACCTCGGCGACAGCCTCGATCGTCGCCTGCAGGCGCGGCCGCCCATCCTTCATCGCCCAATGACGGGCGATGTTCTCGACCACGACGATGGCGTCGTCGACCAGGATACCGATCGAAAAGATCAACGCAAACAGACTGACCCGATTGATGGTGTAGCCCATCAGGTTAGCCGCAAACAACGTCAGCAGGATCGTCGTCGGAATCACCACCAGCGTGACCAGCGCTTCGCGCCAGCCGATCGCAATTGCGATCAAGGCAACGATCGACACCGTGGCAAGACCGAGATGAAACAGGAGTTCATTCGCTTTCTCGTTTGCAGTCTGACCGTAGTCACGGGTAACGATGATCTGTACATCGTCAGGGATCAGACGTGATTTCAGCCCTTCCAGCCGATGCGCAATATCATCGGAAACGGCCACCGCGTTGGCGCCCGCTCTCTTGGCAAGCGCAAGGCTGACCGCAGGAACTCGGTCCCAATTGCCCTTGCCGTCACGCACATCGTTCCACACACGGCGCTCGATCGCGCTAGGCCCAATCACCACCGTCGCCACGTCCTTGACATACACAGGCCGCCCGTCGCGCGTCGAAATCAACAGCAGCCCGATATCGGGAATGCCTGACAGCGTCTGGCCAGCCGAGACGTTGCGGACGATCCCAGCTTCGCGGACCTGTCCTGCAAGGAACGAACGATTGGCGTCCTTCACCTTGGCGACCAACTGCTGCAACGTCACACCAAACAGCGAAAGCTTCTCCGGATCGGGCTCTACTCTGATCTGCTGAGCACCGCCGCCGGAGATGTAGGTAAGCCCGATACTGTCGACCTTCATCAGTTCGGCGCGCAGCTTATCGGCAAGTTCGTAAAGGTCCTTATCCGTCCAGCGTGCGGCTGCCTTCGGCGTCGGCGAAAGCGTGAGAACGGTCGCGGCGACGTCATTAATGCCGCGTCCGACAATCGATGGCTCGGGAATGCCGACCGGGATCCTGCCCAGATTGGCGCGGATCTTCTCATGAACGCGGAGGATCGCGTCCTCGGATTTGGTGCCGACCAAAAAGCGCGCGGTGACCATCACGCGATCGTCTTCGGTCTGGCTGTAGACGTGTTCCACCCCATCGATGCCCTTGATGATGGCTTCGAGCGGCTTGGTGACCAACTCAACCGCATCAGGCCCGCGCAGTCCATCGGTGTTGACGCGGATGTCGACCATCGGAACGCTGATCTGGGGCTCCTCCTCCCGTGGAATGGTGGCCAAAGCGATTAGCCCGACGACAAGTGACGCGAGCAGAAACAGTGGCGTCAGCGGCGAACTGATGGTCGCCTGGGTGAGCCGACCAGAAAGGCCGAGATTCACGGTTGCACCAATTGATCGCCGGCGCGAATGCCGGACAAAATTTCGAGGCCATTGGGAAGATCGGAAGTTGGCATATCGCGCCCGCGCTGCACCGGCACGCTGACGGCCCGGTCGGCCTGTTGGATCTGGACGTAATCAATTCCAAAACGAGTGGTGACATAGCTCGATGGGATCACGAACGCGGCCCGCTCGCCGCCGGCAATCCAGACCCTGAGGCGGTCTCCGACGAAATATTCCCCTAGATTGTCGACCTTGGCATCTGCAACGACCCGGCCGTCCTCGATTTGCGGGAAGACGAGATCGATCGCACCGAAGCGCGGCGACTTCTCGCCGGTCTCCGCTCCGTCGATACGCACCTTGTCGCCAACCTTGAGAAAGCGAGCGTGGCGCTCCGGAACCCGCAGGCGCAGCTTGAAGTCTTGCTGGGCGATCATCGCGACCGGATCGCCTGGCAGAACAACCGATCCGACCGTCACCATCCGCTTCAAGACCCGCCCGTCGGCGGGAGCCAGGATTTGTCCCTCGCTGAACTGCTGCTGAACGACGGCGCGTTCCGCGACTCGGGCACGTAATCCATTTTCTGCGACGTTAAGCGCGGTGCGAGCTTCGTCGAGCTTAATGCGGGGCAAGATGCCTCGTTCCACTAGCCCCTCGGTACGCGTGAAATCGATCTGCGTCTGGTTGGACTGGGCCTGCAGTGCTTCGATCTGGGCATCGAGGGACTTCATCTGCAATGCCAGCTTTTCGTCCCCGATCGTCGCGATAGATTGTCCGCGCGTGACGCTATCGCCTTCCCTGACATTGAGCTGAACGACCGTGCCGCCGATCCGCCCCCGCGTGGGAACAACGCTCACGCTCTCAACTGTGGCGAACACCGCTTTCTCGTCAGCAATCGACCGTGAGGCGACGGTGAAGATCTCAGCGCCGGCTGACGCCGCGCTTAATGTCACAGCTGCGACAAGGCTCAGCCCAATCAATTCACGCATCAGCTTGCCCACAATTTCATGGAAATTCCTCGCCCCGGTCGCCATCTCATTTATGACCGTCGCAAGAACATTGACCTACCTCAAGGCGTCGTCGCGTTCGTCCTCATAATTTGCTCTTTGCCTTCCTAGCTTTCGGAGACGCGCAATAAATCCGATAAAGCGTCTTGAGAACTTCGCGCGCGGGATCACTTGCAATCGAATAGTAGATCGTCTGGGCCTCACGCCGTGCCAACACCAAGCCATCCTTACGGAGAAGAGCGAGGTGCTGCGACACCGTGGAATCGCGGAGACTCAGGAATTCTGCAAGATCACCGACCGAGCGCTCGCCATCGACTAACTGGCAAATGATCAGCAATCGATGACGGCTGGAAAGCGCCTTCAGCAATTCACTTGCCTGATCGGCGGCAGATGTCATAAGGGCGATATCAATTTTCATACTTGCGTATATACGAATCTATGAATATCATGTCAATATAGATGACCGGCCAAACCAATGCTCAGTTGGCGCAACCATATTCCGGCTTTCAATCTTCTGGAGGACGCACATGAATATTGACAAGGCAGTACTCGCTTTTGCGGGATCAGTGGTTCTTTCCGGCCTCGCGCTCGGCTGGCTATTCAACCCTTACTGGTTTCTGCTGACGGCGTTCGCCGGACTGAACATGATCCAGGCGTCGATCACGGGCTTCTGCCCTGTCGCGCTTGTCTTCAAGAAACTCGGCATGCGCAGCGGCTGCGCATTTTCGTGAGTCGCTAAGGATCGATCTGCAAGTCAAACGCAGTCGGTCGACTTCTCAAAAATGCAAGGGAACGCTCCATGACATATCACCTTTAGAAAGCCGCCCGTCCCTCTTCGACGGCCCGTCGCCGCGACGACCGAAATACTCGCGGCATGCCAATCATGACCCTGTTCTGCGACGGGTGCGAGCCTGGCCATGTTTCAGGAGCGGCGATCTCATGACAGATCATTGACTGGGTGCGGGCTCAACTCGGACCGGCACCATAGGAGGTTTAATAACAAAGCGGGAGTGAGAGCCTTGAACAGACGGAAATTTATTATGGGTAGCGCGGCGATGACGGCGACCGCAGCGCTGACCCAAGAGGCGCAAGCCACGACATCTTCGTCGCAAGCGAAGATTGTCATCGCGGGAGCGGGAGCTGCGGGGCTTTCGCTGGCGTCACGGCTGAAGCAGCAGATGCCACGAGCGACGATCGTTATCATCGACGCCAAGAAAGATCATCATTTCCAACCCGGCTTCACGCTCGTGGGGGCCGGCCTCTGGTCACCGGCTGACGTCACCTTCCGCAACGCTGACTTCATGCCGTCTGGAATCGATTGGATCGAGCAGAACGTGGCGGAATTCAATCCGGACGCCAATGCAGTCACCACTACCGGTCGGCAGCGAGTGAGTTACGATTTTCTGTTCGTCGCGACGGGACTAATGCTCGACTATAAACGCATCGAAGGTATGGACACATCGCTGATCGGAAAGAATGGCATCACCTCGATCTATGCCGGCCCCGAAGCGGCGGCGAAATCATTCCGCGAGATCGACACTTTTATCGACAAGGGCGGCGTTGGCCTGTTCGGCCGCCCCCAGACCGAGATGAAATGTGCCGGAGCGCCGCTCAAGGTCACGTTCATTACAGATGATCGGGCACGACGTAAGGGCCGACGCGATGCGGTCAAACTCATCTACAATGCGCATAGTCCTGCAGTGTTCGCGGTTGTTCCGGTCAACGATCGGGTCAAGGAAATGTTCGCTGCCCGCGATGTGACGATGAACTTCAATCATATCCTAACAGCGATCGATCCCGGTTCGAAGCGAGCGACATACGCCACCGGCCCCGGCCTTGTGACGATGGAGTATGACTTCATTCATGTCGTGCCGCCGATGCGCGCGCCGGACGCAGTAAAGAACAGTCCGCTACCCTGGCAAGACGGCGCATTCGCAGCCGATGGTTGGCTCGAAGCCGATAAGGCGACACTGCGTCATCCGCGCTACCCGAATGTCTTTGCGGTTGGCGACATTGCCGGCGTACCGCGCGGAAAGACAGCGGCCAGCGTCAAGTGGCAGGTTCCAGTCGTGGTCGACAACCTTGTCGCCGAGACGGCAGGCCGCGAACCAACCGCCACCTACAACGGCTACACCTCATGTCCGCTGGTCACGGCCTATGGCAAGGCGATGCTGATCGAGTTCGACTATGACGGCAAACTCACCCCGTCGTTTCCCTTCATCGCACCGCTGGAGGAACTCTGGATCTCCTGGTTGATCGAGGAGAAGGGTCTCAAGGGCGCCTATCGCGCTATGTTACGTGGCCTGGCCTGAGGAGGAATGACCGATGAACGATTTTAATCCTATCACGTTGTTTGCGATATCGTACGAGACTATGGGCGTGTGGACTTGGCTGGCATTGTTCGTTGCGCTTCTGCTCCTTGCCGGTATCGTTACTGGCATACTGAAATTGCGTAACGCCAAACGGTCTCCGAAACGCCCCATTATGGCTGCTCTTTTCATGGGAGTGGGGGCGACACTGGCGTTCAGCTTTGTTGTCCCGAGGTGGACTTTGGCACAGTCAGGCTCCCTGAACGGCGCTGTCGACTATCTGGCCGTCATTCTGCTCGCGATGATCCCCGGTGCTGCTGTCGCCTCTACGGTGTTTTCCATCGCGTCCCGGCGCTGCGCTGTGCGGGGTGCCAGTACTTGAAAGATGCGCCTGACGACGTGTGGATAGAAAAAGTTGAAAAGGAATTCTCATGACGATACGTATTGACAAACTTGCACCATTTCACCGTTCAGGCATTGGTCGCGCAGTTAATCGCTCTAAGCGGGGACTGCCTAAAATTTGAATGAATTTCATTAACTGATCCTAGGCTGATCGTGATCAACAAGAAGGCGCTTGTGTGAGATGGGGGCCAAGGTGACGTATAAAGAATTAACCACAGCTACTGAGACCAATTTCCTCAGTATTCTAAGTTCAAAGCAACATTCTGTCGAAGTCTCGCGCGAACGTCATAACTTGATTGTGTCGCGTGTGCAGTGGTCAGCCGGTGCACTTTCAGTCGTCACACTCGCCTGGATTGTGATTGATGCATTTACTATGAGCTGGCCGCTCTGGGGCATCCTTGCAATCGAGCGCATGTCCGCCGCAGCGGCATTCTGGATGCTTGCGTCGCATCGATTCAAGGTAGGAAGACCTGGCTCGGCCTATGTTTCGGTCGGAGCTCTGATCTCGATTCCAGCTGTTTTCCTCCTGGCTGCGCACTTCACATTTCAGTATTTTCCGTATTTCGACCAGTCGATATTTGTGTCGACCGCTTATTTGTATGCACCATTTCTGATCGCCGTCAGCTTGAGCGTATTCCCATTAACTGTGATTGAGAGTGCTTTGCTAAGCGTTCCTATATTTGTAGTTGCGACAGTGTCGATTGTTTCAACGCCGGATTCGTTTGGTCATGTCTCCGCATCTGCAACACTTCTGCGATTGTTTCTTATCGCAGGAATTTCCTCTATCGCTGGCATGAGCCAACTCCGTTTTCTAATGGTTCTCACCGAGCAGTCTATACAAGACCGGATGACAAGCGCGTTGACCCGAAGTGTCGGCGAGCAGCGGATCAACCTGCAATTTGCGTTGGCAACGCGAAAACAACATTCAATGGCAGTCCTGTTTATCGACCTGGACAACTTTAAGTCCATTAACGATCATTATGGACACGAGGCCGGTGATGCCGTCTTGCAGCAGGCTGCCTGGTCGATTCGCCAAACTCTGCGTCGCCATGATACGCTGGTGCGATGGGGTGGCGAGGAATTCGTCGTCCTTTTGCCGCGAACCGATACTCCCGGAGCTCGAGCAGCTGTCGAGCGGATCGCAAGTGTCGGTCTTGGACTTCGCCCAGACGGCGTACCGGTCACTGCAAGCATCGGCATCGCGGAACGCGTCAACGACAGGACATCCTGTCCAACGAAGCTCCTCGCATTAGCTGACAAGCGAATGTACGCGGCAAAGACCGCAGGCCGTAACTACTATGTCGATGGCAGCGGCGAGACGGCACGCTTTCTCCACCTAGATGGAAATCAATCCGCAAATCTCGCTGTCCGCGAGTCCGTTCGGTGCGACACCCGACTAGAACTGGCCGCCTGAACGGATCAGCCATTTCTGTAAAAGAACCTCTGGGAAGTGGCGAAGGAGATGGTAAGCGCATCGATCTCATAGATCATAAGAGAGGCGATGCGCTTACCATCTTTTGTATATCCTATTCAGAACTGCATAAATTTGGAGAAGCTAACGCTATCCAGCTGTCACGCAGCCTTGATGTTCAGCAAGAACGTCTCAACCTGCCGGCGCATCGTTTCGGATTGCATCGACAGTTCCCCCGACGCCGCGAGAACCTGGTGAGCGGCTGCCCCGGTGTCGCCTGCGGCCTGCGTTACCCCGGAGATATTCAGCGCGATTTCGCCAGTACCAACTGCCGCTTGTTGAACATTACGAGCGATCTCCTGGGTGGCCGACCCTTGTTCTTCGACGGCGCTGGCAATCGCGGACGCTACCTCATTCATCTCGTTGATGGTGGTACTGATACCCTCAATCGCTCTTACTGCTTCGCTGGAAGAAGTCTGGATAGAAGAAATTTGGGCGCTGATTTGATCGGTTGCTTTCGCGGTTTGCTCAGCGAGACTCTTGACCTCGGACGCCACTACGGCAAATCCCCTGCCAGCATCGCCGGCGCGTGCCGCCTCAATCGTCGCGTTGAGTGCCAGAAGATTGGTCTGGCCGGCAATTTCGTTGATCAGTTTGACTACATCGCCGATGTTAGCAGCTTCGTTTGAGAGGCCTTGAACCGTTTTGTTTGTACGTCCTGCTTCAGCGACCGCTTTCTGAGCTATTGCGGCTGATTGCGCCACCTGGCGGCTGATCTCGGCAACGGAGCTGGCTAACTCCTCCGATGCGGCAGCAACTGTTTGCACGTTCGAGGATGCTTCCTCCGTCGCCGCCGCAACCGCATTCGCTTGGTTGCTAGTTTCTTCGGCGGTCGCAGTCATCGACGCGGCGGTTGTCTGCAGTTCCGTTGAAGCTGAGGCGACGGACTTCAACACCATCGAGATATCCGAGTCGAATTGTTGGGTCAGATCGTTCACCCGCGTCGCGCGAGCCACGCGCTCGCTGATTGCCGCCGCCTCCTTTGCAGCAAGTTCCTTGGCCTTGATCATGTTTTCCTTGAAGATCAATACTGCCCTGGCCATGAGACCGATCTCATCCTTCTTGTCGGTTTCAGGTATCTCGACAGTGTGATCGCCGCCGGCAAGCTTGCCCATTGCCGCCACCATTCTGAGTATGGGCGGCACGATGGAACGGTTGGTCAGATAGACGACCGTGACGGCGACACCGATGCCCGCGCCCAAGAGCACCCAAAGCAGTATCATCAAGAAACTGGTTTCGCTAAGAACGGCGGCGCCATCCGTTCTCAGATTGTCCTGCTGTCGGGCAACCATCCCACCGGCACGCGCGCCATCGGCGTTTCTAGCCCCTGCAAAGATATCCAGAAGTTTGTTGGCCCGGGGCGCTGCTTCGTTGGTCAGAAACCATTGCGCCATGTTCCAGCGATCCGAGGCTCGAATTTCAAACATCTTCTGGGGTAATGGTGCAAATTTGGCACGAGCTTCGACCAATGAATCAAATGAGATTTGCTGATCGGGTGTCATCTCGGTTCGACGTTTCTCGACCGCATCGAACTTCTTCTGGTTGAGTGCCCAGAGTTCCTCAAATTCCTTCTTGAAATTCACATCTGCGGTCAGCAAATAAGCACGAATCGTCCCGATCGCCATTGCCATGCTGCCGCGCAGATCAGCAAAGTCGATCAGCAAGCTTTTGCGCTGATCCGTTGATGCGATTTTGCCTTCTTCGTTGATGATCGTAGTCGCTTTCTGCAGCATGAGAGAAGCGAGAGGCGCAGCCTCCGTCGCCAGGACCTTTGCTGCCGGTTGCTCCTCGAGCGTATGTGCGATGGCCTCGGCCTTGTCCTGCGCTTTCCGCAGTTCATCGAGCAACGGCTTCGCCTGCTTCCACTCCTGTTTGTTCTCTTCAACGGTCCAGTGAGTCGACAGGCGATCCATCTCGGAGCCACGGGCATCAATGTCCTTCCAGAGGGCCGCGCGTTCCGCTTTGAAAGCCTGATTTCCAGTGAGCAACCAGCCTCGCAGCGATGCGAGAGAGGCATACACACTCGATACGACGTCGCTTGCGGTCATCGCCGTTGGAACACGAAGATTTACGGTTCGGTCAGTGGCGTTGCTCACCGACACGACTTTCATGATGGTCGTACCGACCACGGCAGCAAGCAGCATGCACAGGATACTGAAGCCAAGGATCAGTCGGCCCCGGATATTCAAGCGAAGTATTTCCATCTGATTTTCTTCCCCATGGCTGGCCCCGCAGTAAACAGGTCCGGCGATTAGTTGGATTGTTGTCGTTCTTACGCCCGGCTTACAAAAACGTGTTATCTGTGTGACGACGAGTCATCTGTGTGCTGATGAGAGTCTCGCCAAAGAGACTCTTCAAACCCGCGACACGTACAGAAATCCGGATCGCCGTGCCCGCAAGCAATCATATCGAGAAGCTTCCGCTTTCGATTGGAACCCGTTCCTACGCCGCCTCTGTTCCACGCGATTACCTACCGTCCAATACTGGTGGCCTCAGCAGCCGCGCGCTGCATGCTCAACGACATCTCGCTCGTCACCGTGCTCTGCTCCTCGACCGCTGCCGCGGTTGATGTCACATACTCGCTGACATTCTGAATCGCTTGCTTGATCACATTGAGCGCACCGACGACATCTCCCGAAATGGCGTTCAGTGCCGCGATCTCTTCCGAGATCTTGTCGGCGGCGTCCTTGACCTGACTGGCAAGCTTCTTGACTTCGGATGCGACGACCGCAAAACCTCTGCCCGCTTCGCCCGCGCGGGCCGACTCGATGGTGGCGTTGAGAGCCAGCAGGTTGATCTGCCCGGTGATATCTCCGATCATTTCGACAATACCGCCCATCGACTGAGCCGCCATGCTGAGACGCTGTGCCTTCTCGTCAGCGGCGTCGACGCGAACTACCGCCAGGGATGCAGTTTCCTTCGACTTGACCATTGCCTCCGAAATCTCGGACACCGAGGCATTTAGCTCCTCGGCCCCTGCGGCGACCGACTCCATCATGGAACGGACTCGCTCGCTCTTCATCCGCGCGATCACTTGCGCCGTCGTATCCGTCGCATATTTGACCACCTTGAAGGGCTTGCCGTTCAGGTCGATGATGGGATTATAGGACGCCTGAATCCAGACATCCTTGCCACCCTTGTCCATGCGCTTGTATTCCGCCGCCTGATAGTCGCCCCGGTTGAGACCAGTCCAGAACTCGCGATATGCGTCGCCGGCGCGTTCGGAAGGATCAACGAACATGCTGTGATGCCGTCCCTCAATTTCGCGAAGCGAATAGCCGAGGGCACGAAGGAAATTGTCGTTCGCCGTCAGGACAGTGCCATCCATGTTGAATTCAATCACCGCCTGCGATTTATCGATTGCCGCGACCTGACCTGCCAGATCGACATTGTGCAACTTCTGCTCGGTGATGTCGGTTGCCAGCTTCACGACCTTGAACGACTTCCCATTCTGGTCGAGGACAGGATTGTAGGAGGCAAGTATCCAGATGTCCTTGCCGCCCTTCCCGATGCGCTTGTACTCCGCCGCCTGGCATTCGCCCCGATGAAGACGGGTCCAGAATTCCCCATACTCCACGCTGTCACGTACCGTCGGTTCGACGAACATGCTGTGGTGCTTGCCCTGAATCTCCGCCAGCGAATAGCCGAATGCGTTCAGGAAATTCTCATTGGCCGTCAGGACGGTGCCGTCCATTCGGAACTCGCCCACCGCTTGCGCCCTGCCGATCGCTGCTGCCTGGGCTGCAAACTCCAGATTTTGTAGCCGGAGTGTTGCATCGGCCCACTCGATCACAATGCCCGCGCAGTGGTCGGCCTTGTCCTTAAGCGGTGTTGCAACGAGATCGAAGTTCCGGCCTCCAATCTGGATTGTTGCCCTGTGCGTCGTATTGAGGTTCTCCAAGATCCGGCGCTGATGGTTCGGATCTTTATGAAACACGTCGATGTTGCTTCCGATCAGGGTGGCAGTGCTGAAGCGGGGCAGATCTTTACGAATGTCGGACTCCGCCCCCTTCAGAAGCTCTATGACAGCCTTGTTCATATAAATGATCGTCAGGTTTGCATCCACGACCATCACGTTGGCAGTCACGAAATCCGCTGCAATCGATCGTGCAAACTCGCCCTTGCTGGGGGACCGCTGAAACATCTGATAACATCCTCTTTTTTCTAATTTGGTTTGGGGAAGGATCTGCGGTGGCCAATCAAACGAGGCACAATGCAATCGTTGTCTCGCAATGCATTACTGAAATGCGGCTCATGCTTTGTGAGACCACGCTTTAGTCAACTAGCCAGGACGTGTAGGATGAAACCGCCAAGGCCATATCAAGCGCGACGTACTTGTCGAGCGTCGAAACAAAACCCGCCTTGACCGGCAACGACAAGGGCGCGTTGAGCACCACCTGCGAGAAGTCAATTTTGATTTTCGTGTATCCGGCGATGTACCATTTTGCATCAAGGCCTATTTCACGGTGCTTGATGCCGATGAGTGATGCGCTGTTGAAATACTTCTGGTCAAACCGGCTCCTAAAAAGCGAGTTCCAGTGCATTCTCTGTTCTATCGTCAGGCATTCAATCGTTTGATCGCTTAACACCAGATCAACGTCTGATTTCCGCACACTGGCGTAGAAATCTCCGATAACGTCGACGGCACGATGTTCGACGAGCGACCAGATCGCCTCGGCGTTGCGCATGGCTTCCGGGTCAATGTCGAGAATGGTGATCAGTTTTTCCATAATTGCCCCAACAATTGAAATAGGATTGGCTGTTAATCGGCGCGTTAAGTCGAAGGCAATTGAACCTCTGCACTCTGCATTTGAGCAACGACGCAAAAGCAATCGCTCGATAGGATCGAATTCCCAACCTCGATAATCTGCGGATTCATCGTTGTAATTGGCTCGACAACTCCACTGGCGCGCCCGTGTGGTTTCCCAGGCGGTTCGGGGCAAATTCTTGCTTGGTTAATGACGTGCCTCCCGAGTTCCCGGCCAAGAGTTGCGGTGAAACGAGGTCTTCCGATGAAGCGGGTGATTAGCTCTTTCAGCTCCGGGAACTGTCTTGATCGAAGCGCCGGCAGCACAGACCTTGCGGTCAGGTTCCGATGTCTGATCTTCCTTCCGTTTGGTTGCCGTGCCTGGCCTAGGTTTAGAAAATGGGATCTAATCTTGTGAAATCTGCGAACAATTTCAGGATGCTGTCCGAGAATGACAGGAATGGGCTGACCGCACGCAGACAACGAGCCATGGAATCGTCTAGGGATGGGAGAGCCAGCCGCAAAATAGTCACCAGACCCAACACTCGCCATTTGTCGTCTCATACCTAAATGGACATTTGCATTTCGTTATTCTGGTTCGCGAATCGTGAACTAAGATTGTGATTTCAGATGGTTAACCATAGGTTAACGGATGCTCGCATTGATGCCGGAGGATCGCATGCAAGCTGAAAACATCGGGGTGGAGCTATTTCGCACTTTCCTCGCGGTCAGCGAACTGCGCAGCCATAAGCGAGCGGCCGCTCATCTGCACCTGTCCCCGCCCGCGGTGAGCGGCCATCTCCGCCGGCTGCAAGACCAACTCGGCGTGAAGCTCTTTGATACAAGCGTACCGGGGGTTCGATTGAGCACCGAAGGTGCAATCGTTGTTGAAACGGCAAAGGACATTGTGAACAGCCACGATCGTTTGATCGAGCAGATACAGCAATCAAGAAGTGCCACGCCCGATCGTACAACAATTAGAATCGGCGTTCCTCATGAATTGCGCTGCTGGCTCTTGGTGCCATTGCTTGCTGAGGTTCAGAAAAGTCACCCGGAACTCGAATTTCAACTGCGGCGCGGATCATCGACCTCGCTGCTGAATGAGCTGAAACATGGTGATCTCGACATTTGCCCCGCGGTCACCGCTACCCCTCCCCCAACCACTGTTCGGACTTACCAAGAGGACGTGGTCTGGGTGAGCAGGCCGGATGAAGAGCACACCCTCGGAAATCCGGTCTTGATCGTAGCTCATCCTGACGGAAGCATCGTGCGAAACCTAATGCTGTCGAGTCTTGAAGACGCTAACATAAGGTACCGCGTCACATTCCAGGCGGCGCATATCGATGGGGCAATTGCTGCTGTACGCCGAGGGTTGGGATGCATGGCGCTTCTACGATCGAATGCTGCGAGCGACCTATTTCAAAGAAACGACTTGCCACCGATCCCGCATGCGTACTGGGGGATACACCTGCGGCAAACTTTACCCGTCATCGAGCGGCTCGCAGACGACATCTTGACAATATTACCCTGACTCTGTGGTGCTTGCCCAATTGTAACGAGAGTACCGGTCACTGCAATCGACTTATGTTGCCGTGCTATTTGAAGCCGCCTAACTTCTTGGAATGCTTGTTTGCAGGAGACCTTCGAACTGAAGTATTTAAGCAAGCGCTGCTTCAGAAGCTCCTGCACACCGACGCCACTTTCGCGCTGAAAACGCAGAGACGGATGTTACGAAGTCTCTAGCAATCCTGTCGATCCCTTCAGGATCCAGCTTCCGCAGTTCATCTGACTGGCCAAATCGAAGCGAGAGTCTGTTGGACCACGAGACGACATGACCAATCATCGGAACACTTCGGAACGTCCCGTTCATCGCTCCATCGTTTCCTTCTGCATCTGAGCCAGATTCTTTCGCGGATTACCGAATCGCGTAGAATCGCAGCAAGCTTTCGTTGCTGGCCGCTCAGAACGCCCTTCGCCGGGGCTTTGGGCTATCGCTCTTCAAGCGATGAGGCCTGGTCTGAAAGTCCGCCCACATAAGGACAGCACCAAACATTACAAACATGACCACGATAATCGCGGACACAATCATCGCATTGACGGGCATAATCAGTCTCCCTTTGTCTGGGAACAGTGTGCACTACCAGACAAACGCGGTCCTTGATGCGGATCAAATCGCGTCAGCCCGGCTGAATTGGATTAGTCGGAGCAATCGAACGTGAGACAGTGAGGGATCAGGCTGCGGCCAGCGCTTCGGCCCGTCTCGCATCCATCAGACGAACCCCTCCGGGAACGATGACGATGACACCGTCGCGCTCCAGCTTTGTCAGTGCCCGGCTGACTGTCTCAACGGTCAGACCAAGATAGTCCGCGATATCCTGCCGGCTCATGGGCAGGTAGACCGTCTTGGCCGCGCGGCCGATCACCCGCAACCGGTTCCTCCAGCCTATAAGAAATACCGCGACTCTTTTTTCGGCAGATCGCCGTCCAAGCGAGACCATGTGGTCCTGAGCCAGTATGAGCTCCTGCTGCGCAAAATCGTTCATCCGCTGCAACATATGCGGTTTGCTCTCTACAAAGCGGGCAAAATGGTCTTTCATGAACCGGCATACCATCGCCGGTTCGATCGTATCCGCTGAGATGCCGTAAAAACCACCCGGCGCAACTCCAATGAAATCGCCCGGGAGCGAGAATCCGACGATTTGCCGCCTGCCGTCAGGTAGCAACTTGGAAAGGCGCACCGTTCCTTCCGACACATTGTAAACCGCATCGGAATGGTCTCCCTCCGCGAACAACGGCATCTTGGAACCAAAGCGCACGCGTTGCGACAGCCTTGCCAACTCCCGAAGCTCTCCTTCATCCAGCGCACCGCAGACGCTGAGCGATCGTATGACACACAGAAGGCAGCCTGCGATTTTACTGTCCAGACCACCTGATCCACTATGAGACATCTCGAACTTGCCTTCGCGATTTGCCGGATCACAAAGTGATCGTTTTCACGATACCATAGCGACTTTGACGATGATGGGTTGATGCAAATCAATGCGAGATGGGACGATTCCCGCAAGATCGACCCGCAAACGCGCGCCTCACACCGAAACATCGACGATGCGATATCTTTACGGCTGCATGGCGATCGCAATCATCCTGGCGACACCGGGTGAAGCGGCATCACCCGGCGAGCGGCGCGGTTTCGTTTTCGCGAAGACAAACTGTGCGCGCTGTCACGCCATAGACCGGTTCAATCCGAGCCCACTGAAGATTGCTCCCCCGTTCCGCGACCTCCATCTGCGCTACAAAGTCGAGATGCTCGCAGAGGCCTTTGCGGAGGGAATCTATACCGGTCACCCCACTATGCCCGCCTTTCAACTCGATCCAGACCAGATCAACGACCTTCTCGCGTTCATGAAGAGCCTCGAATAGAGATCCGACCGCCTTGCCCCGCAAACGAAACTACAGGGACAGCAGATGGAGAACCCCGCGCTATGAGCCAAGCAAAGCCCCGGCGAATTTTGAATTCAAGCCTACCATCGAGCTTTCGTCAGATCAGGCTCGAACTGGCGCGGGAGGCCGAGCATCCCCTTGGCGATTCGGGAATAGCTTACGTCTTCATCGGGCCTCTGGATTCCGAAGGCTTGCTCGATCCGAAGATGTGGCGGCAACATCGCGAAGCCTCCCGGGTCGCGCGGTTTCGGCCCGGAAAGCCCGATGATCTTGGCCACCTCATTCACCGCACCGGCGGACACTGGGCATTCCACTACGACATTTCCGGCGAACACGACGATGAGACGGGATACCATTTCGCAGAGGAAAAATTTGAGCCGGGAGAGTACGTCTCCATCACGGAAGAGGGCGGCACTCATACCTATCGCGTCGTATCGGTTGTTCCGCTTTAGAGCTGACAGTCTATACCTCGCCGCTGCATCGCTTTAACGATTTCATGACGTCCTCCCGTGAAACGATGCCGATAAGTTTCTCGGCATCGATCACGGGGATGCTTCTGACGCGATGCTCGACCATAAGCTGCAGAATTCGCGTGAGCTTTGTTTCTGCGCCTGCATATATGAACGTTGGCGTCATGACATCAGCAACGACCGTTCTCATGAGGTCGTCGTAACGTGGCACCATTTGCGCTGGCGTAAAGGCAAAGCACCTCAGGAAATCCAACTTGGTAACTAACCCCACAACGTGGGCACCCTCGACAACTGGATAAGCATTAAAATCATCACGTTCGAACAGCAGCATTAACGCTGGCATGGTCAGGTCACGCGTCACCGTTTTCACTGAGCGCGTCATGCAATCAGCAGCTGTTTCCTCAAGAAATGTGGACAATGAGAGTATCCCTAAATTTGCGGCGACAGAGTGATCAAAGGCGGCTTGCGCTGCCATCAGATACTTTGACCGCGAATTCGGGAAAGGGGCTTGATCCGGATCAATCGCAAGCAATCGGAGAGACCCGAAGGACAAACTAGGTGGATTCGGCGACCAGAACTCCCAGATCCGATGGGTCGAGATCAACGTCGACAACCATGACGCGAGTTAACGTTTCTTCGCCCAGGGAGCCACCGCATGCATGTTTGAGACTGGCGGTCTGCCTAAGGTCGCGGCCGCCAGAGATGCTGAACTACTCGTCGACACATCTGGAAATTCAGCTTGAAGGCAAGTGAACCTCTTTCCGGCGACTGCGCTGGCAAAAATAGCCCCGCGCCAATGCCAGAATGATTGATGTCACTCAACGACCATCGGCGCTCATCGGATATTTAAGCGCTAACGTGGGAGAACAGTTATGCCGAATATTGACAGTCAAGTGAATGCAAATACCGCGCAACAGCAGAATGATGTTTCCTCGCAGTTAACCGAGATTGCCGGTCGGGGAACGCGGTTTTCTCTCGGTGCACAGAGACTGGCTCTGTACGAAATCCTCCGGGTCAGCCAAGACGCGCTGGATTATGCCCGCTCGGGGGTGAACATCACCCAGGACTGTATTTCGAGAATTGCGGGGGCTCATTCTGTCAAAGACATCGCGACCGCGGTCCGGGACTGCGGTCACCGTCAGCTAGATCAGCTGCAGGAGGACTACGAGCATCTCATCGCGCACGGCCATGAGGTTTTCGACGTCTCATCCGGCCTTGTGCTTGCGGCGTTTCACGGAGAGCACCCTCAGGAATAGCCCTAACCCGCAAACCGCTCTCTAGGCCTCCGCTGAATTTGACGGCTAAACCTCGGTTCGGACTTGAGCAATGTCTCTAACTGGGCCAATACTCGGCTTGACGGGTGCGGCGATTTTCCTCTTGTTAAGGCATGAGACCCGGCCCGGGACCTAGAGGCGATGGATCTTGACCAGAACCGATGAGGCAACGCCCGACGGGCCCTTTCGTGATGAACATTTGTGGCATGGTATCGACGGGGCCGGTATCGGCACTTGGGATCTCGACATTTCAACCCGCAAATTGATCTGGTCCGCTGCGGCACGAAGCCTACTCGGCGTTTCAAACGATCAGCCTGTGAGTTACGAATTTTTTCTCTCGCTACTTGAACCTCAGGATCGCGAGCGCACCGAACTCGCCGTGATGCAATCTGTCGAGACCGGCTGCAACCTGGATATTCAGTATCGGGTACGCGGAACGCACGAACGTAGTCATTGGGTGCGGACCCGGGCCAGCGTTGTCAAAGGCAATGACGGCACACCTCTTCATCTGACCGGGATCATTCTCGAAATTGACGATCAGAAGCAAACTGAAGAAGCATTGAGGACGCGAGAAGGTCACCTTCGATCCATCCTAGAGACGATTCCCGATGCGATGATCGTTATTGACGGCCGCGGCATCATGCAGTTCTTCAGCAGCGCCGCCGAAAGGCAGTTTGGCTATACCGAACAGGAGGCTATCGGCCAGAACGTCAGTGTGCTGATGCCCAACCCCGACAGGCGGCGTCATGACGGATACCTTGCCCGCTACCAGTCAACGGGCGAGCGGCATATCATCGGTATCGGTCGGATCGTGACCGGTCAGCGCAAGGACGGAACAACATTTCCGATGCATCTCTCCGTTGGCGAAATGGAATCCGGTGGACAACCGTACTTTACAGGATTCGTCCGCGATCTGACCGAACATCAGCAAACCCAGGCGCGGCTTCAGGAACTTCAATCCGAGATCGCTCACGTTTCGCGCTTGAGCGCGATGGGAGAGATGGCATCTGCACTCGCACACGAACTGAACCAGCCGCTGGCAGCCATCAGCAATTACATGAAGGGCTCACGCCGCCTGTTGACCTCGAGTGAAGACCCGAATGCTGTCAAAATCGCCACAGCCATGGATCGCGCAGCGGAACAAGCTCTTCGTGCGGGACAGATTATACGGCGTCTTCGCGATTTCGTGAAGCGCGGAGAATCCGAAAGGCGCGTCGAAAGCCTTTCGAAGCTGATTGAAGAAGCCGGCGCGCTTGGCCTAACGGGCGCCAGGGAACAGGGTATCTTGTTGCGCTTCAATCTGAACCCCGACTGCGATCTGGTATTTGTTGATCGAGTCCAAATCCAGCAGGTTCTGGTCAATCTGTTTTGGAATGCGCTTGAAGCCATGGTCGACGCTGATCGGCGCGAACTGGTGGTGACGAATACCAGGGCTCCCGAAGACATGATCGAAGTCGAGGTATCCGATACGGGACACGGATTCAGCGACGACGTGCGGGCAAAGCTGTTTCAGACGTTCTTTACGACCAAGGAGACGGGAATGGGTGTGGGACTTTCGATCAGTCGGTCAATCGTGGAGGCGCATGGCGGCCGTATGTCCGTTGAAAGCAACCCCTCGGGCGGCGCGACATTCCGCTTCACGCTGCCGGCCAAATCGAGCGAGAGTCTGGAATGATGCCGCAAAAGGGAAATGTGTATGTCATCGACGACGATCCTGCGATGCGGGATTCTCTCGATTTTTTGCTCGGCTCGGCGGGCTTCAATGTGAGGCTTTACGATAGCGCGCTGACATTTCTCGAAACGTTGCCCGACCTAGCGTTCGGCTGTGTTATCTCCGACGTGCGGATGCCCGGCATGGACGGGATCGACCTGCTGCGCCGGCTCAAGAAGGAGCCGAAGGCGCTGCCCACCGTCATGATGACGGGACATGGCGATATTCCCCTCGCTGTAGAAGCAATGAAACTCGGCGCGATCGATTTTCTTGAAAAGCCATTCGATGACGAGCGGCTCGTCCTCATGATCAGCGCCGCCCTGAGCCAGACTGATAGCACCAAGAACGAGTCGATTAGCGCGGATATCTCACTACGAATTGCCTCGCTCAGTCCGCGTGAGAGGCAGGTGCTGGATGGCCTTGTCGCGGGGCTCTCCAATAAGCTGATCGCCCGCGATTACAATATCAGTCCCCGGACTATCGAGGTCTATCGGGCAAACGTCATGACGAAGATGCAGGCGAGCAGCATCTCGGAGCTGGTCCGGCTCGCGATGCGGGGCGGCATCCTGAAGGATTGAGGCAGGTCAAGACGGCATTTCGGCGCACTGCTATGTTTTGAGCATGCGTCACTCGTACTTTACAGGGCCCCTCACGATGGCCTCACCTGTTACAAAATCCAGGATTTGCGTGGTCGATGATGATCTCGACGTCCTCAGTTCGCTTCGATTCCTTCTTGAAGCGGAGGGATTCGATGTCCAGACCTTTAGAAGCGGCGCTGCGATGCTGGACTCAACAGCCACCGAGCACTTCGATTGCTTCGTTCTCGATTTCAAGATGCCCAACATGACTGGCATAGCTGTCGCAAGCAGCCTGCGCGGCCGGAACGTGATTGCTCCGATTATTCTGATCACGGGGTACTCCGACGAAAATATCGAGGTAAAGGCAACAGTTGCCGGAATTGATCTGGTTCTCCTCAACCCGGATGCAGAAGAGAGCCTGGCCTCCCAGATTCGTGCCGCTGTCCAGCGAAACAGCCATGCCGGCGCCCTCCGGTAAACTACTTAGGTTGCAGCCCTTAAGGTATCGAGCGAAATATCCAGCGGTGCATCGCCCACTGTAGAAACAGCCATCTACCGCCCAAGGAGATGGCCATGCTCATTCAATCCACCGATGCAATCGTCAGTAGCCAAGCCGTCATCCGCGCGGTGCCGGCCGCGGACCAGTTTGGCATTATCGCCGGTCACGCCAACCTTGTTGCGACCGAATTCTACTACGGACGGGACGAGGAAATCTACGGAGAGGATGAGCCGGCGGATTACGTTTATCAGGTAGTCTGCGGAGCAGTTCGCACCTACAAACTGCTCTCGGATGGCCGGCGTCAAATCGGCGCCTTTCATCTGCCAGGCGATGTTTTCGGGCTGGTATCCGGCAGCGTCCATCGCCTGACCGCAGAGGCCATTGTCGATACGACGGTGCGCCTCGTCAAACGCCGCGGGCTTGAACAGGCAGCGGCCACCGACGTTCACGTCGCCCGCAATCTCTGGACCATGACGGCAAGTGATCTGCGGCACGCCGAGGATCATATGCTGCTGCTCGGTAGAAAGACTGCCCTCGAGCGCGTCGCGACATTTCTTCTTGAGATGGACCATCGCCTCGCGGTCACCGGCACAATGGCTCTCCCCATGCGCCGGAGGGACATTGCCGATTATCTTGGCCTGACGCTTGAGACGGTGTCTCGTACGCTGTCACAGCTTCACAACGAAGGCGTGCTCGATTTTTCCGGCGCGCGTCAGATCATCCTGCGCAATCGCCGCAAGCTGCACAACATCGATACGTAACTCAGATTTGTGGACGCGGATCGCAAGCTTGCTGCAATGAAAAAGGTGCGCGTTACGGTCAGACGCAAGATTCATAAGGCAGGATCGATCATGGTTGGCAGTCGCCTGGTAATCTGCACAGTTCATAATCTCTCAGCGGCCGGTGCCGCGCTCAGCGTCGGTTAGCCATACATAGCCGCCCAAGCCAGCCAAATCGCCATCAGCGCTAGTATCGCCGAGAGCGTGCGCCGGACTATGCTGCGCATACGGCTATCCGCGATCCATCGGCCCGATTGATCCGCCGCAATTACGATGGCCGAATGAACGATCGAAGCGACTGCAACGGCGACCGTGCCAAGCGTTGCCAGCTGAAGGGCGACGGATCGCGTGCTGGCTGGATCGACGAAGCTCGGCACGACCGACAGAAAGAACAGAATCGATTTCGGATTGAAGACGTTCGACAGAAATCCCCGCCAGAAAAGAGACCCTGCAACGCCTGGAACAAGCGATCCCTTGGACAGAGTGTCCGGCGCAGGCTGCCAACCTTCCCAAGCCAGAAAGAGAAGATAGGCGATACCGGCCCATCGAAGCGATTCATACAGAATCGGATAGCTCTGGATAGCAGCTCCCGCACCGAGAGCCACAAGAACGGCATGGGTGGCGAGGCCAAGTGCGATCCCCGCGGTCGCAATGAGCCCCGCGACGCGGCCGCGCGCTAGAGATAACGCTGCAAGATAAGCCATATTCGGCCCGGGCGTCAGTTCCAGCAGAAATACGGTGAAGGCGAATTTTAGCAATGGATTGACCCTGAGAATTAGGGTTGTTGCATCAGCATCGTTTACGATGCCTTCGCCTGCACGGAAGGATTCTCCATCTCCTCCTCCGGTGAAAGAAGATAAATGCCGGACATCGGATCGACCCACACGAGGTGATCGTGGACCCGTTCAACACCTGGGACATTTTCCGTCGCAACGATGATAGCCTGACGAACGTGCTCGTCAGTTATGACACCACACAGGTCGACAACGCCGTTCCGGACGATCGCATTGATCCCGATCGGCGCCCAGTGGTGATCCTCGACGGTCGCAAGGATGCGATTACGGAGACTGGTGTCATCCAGCGTCGGATCTGGCAGACCTCGCGACAGACTTGACACAGCCTGGACAAAATTCTGACGGCTGACCATGCCAACGATCTTATTTCCACGCATGATAGGCACGCGTTTGATATGATTCTTTTCCATTAGCACAACAATGTCGGCCAGGAGGGTCTCTTCAGTCGCGGTGTAAAGATTTCGCGTCATGACCTCGCGCACCTTCCGGCCTGCCGTCTTCACATAATCCTCGGCCATACGGCCAGGACCTAGGATGAATTCAAGCCAGCGCGGCCTCTTCCGCTGAGTATCAAGCTCCTGCCTGCGAAGGAAATCCCGCTCCGTCACAATGCCGACAAGCTCGCCCTTTGCGTCAACGACGGGCAGACCGCTGAAGTGATTGGCAAGCATAAGTCGGGCGGCGTCGGCCAGCGTCGCATCGGGATCGATTGTGATGACATGATGGGTCATGATGTGATGGGCCTTCATTCGCTCCTCCTAAGGTCGACACCACTGGGCTGTCTGGAAGACTAGTCCTCTTGGAAGCGATACTCCTGATCCAGATCAAGACAGCTTACGGCCTCCCCTGCATCATGTGCGAAAGGGAGAATTCGCCATGGCCATTCGTGATGTCTTTTTTCCGCTCCTCAACTATCCGGAGCCCACCGATGCAGCGGCCATCGCCGCGGTGGTAGATCTCGCGGAAAGCTTGTCGAAGCCGTGCGATACTGCCAAAGCTCGCCGGCAAGTTCGTACGCGCATCTCAGTCCTCGTTCTGGAAACGGAGATCGAACCTGGACTGTATTTCGAGGGCGCTCACGTCGGAGAATTCCTAGAGGCCGAAGCAAGGAAAAGTGCAGCGAATGCCAACGATCTCGCGAACACTTTCCGGGAGATCGCAATGGATCGCCCTGTTCTGACGAAGTGCAGAATCGAGAAACGGAACCCTTATGAAAGCCTCCGTCTTTTGGTGGAGGAGGCTCGCGTTCATCACATGGCTGTTCTCCCTGTTCGCCGCGACGACAGTCACCATCAGGAGATCGCAGAACGCCTGATTTTCGAGTCAGGCCGTCCCGTTTTGATATTTCCGGAGCGCCCAGCTCGCCCTTTGGCGGGATCCTTCGCAAACATCGCAGTCGCGTGGGACGGCAGCCGGCCCGCGGCCCGTGCCGTCGGCGACGCCATGCCGTTTCTGCGCCGCGCGTCTCACGTCAGGATATTCTCGGCAACGGACGACAAACCGATGCCGTCGGCAGCACGCGGGCGCGAGTTCGCACAGCAACTCACCTCGGAAGGCGTCGACGCCATTTACGAGGAGGTGAAGAAGACCGACCAGCACACCATCGGCAGCTTTATCGAGAACTATGTCGCCGCTCACAACTCCGATCTCTTGGTGATGGGTGCTTACGGGCACTCGAAACTGCGGGAATTCATCCTCGGTGGCGCGACGCGCTCGGTTCTGATGAACCCGCCGGGCTGGATCATGCTGTCTCACTAGAGCGTAAGGTCCAGGGATGTTAACCAGAGAGATAGTCATCGCGGCAAACCGGCGGATGCTCGCCGCGGGAATAGCGCTCGGGCTTTTCCTACCCCAGATCGCCGAAGCCGACGGAGTTCGCATGCTAGAATTTTGCAAGCGTTCAAACCGCGAAATCGTCATCGCATACGTCTCCGGCGCTCTGGAGAGGGCTGACATGGATTCGGACACGATCGCAGCAGCCCTTGAAGGGGCTCTGAAACGAAGTGAGATAGAGAAATTTGGGTTGAAGAAGGCCTGGGTAGCCGTTCGCAATTACTGTACTCCGGGCGGGGACATCCCCTATCAAGCCGCCGATATCTTCTGCGACTACCTACTGCTAAATCCGGCGGAGCGAAGGAAGGCCACGATTGACGTACTAGACGCTTCCTTGCAGAAGGCATGGCCTTGTCCCCCTATCCCCACCTCCCGGTAGAGTTCGGACCGACGCTCACCAATTGTCACGCATATCGGGTTTAGTAGGTTTTCAATCTGCATTTTGCCGACCTATCCGTAAGCGTGTTTTCAACGCAAGACGAAGAAAGATATTCGCCCTGAGAGACCGCGCTGTCCGATGCTAAACTCGCTGATTAGGATTCGTTGATCGGTCACCTAAGAAGCGAGCTTGCGATCATTGCAAGACAGGCGATTACGCCCAACCCAGGAACCCAGATCGGTACGGAGACATGTGGCTCCGCCGACAATACGCCGCGATACCTCAATCTTAGTAACGCTATATTAACGGAGGCGAAGACCACAAGAGTTGCCAACGAAGTTCCTTCCGCCAGCCATGCAAATGGGACCGACAGCGCGAGCGGAATCACACAAGCCACAATCAGTAAAGTTGCAACGACGGGCGTTCCCGTGGCGGCAGACACTCGCGCGAGTACTTGCGGAAAATCCCCGCTGCGCGCCAATCCGTATATCACGCGCGACGCCATGGTCATCTGGGCTAAAATCGTGTTCAGCGTTGCCACAATCGCGATGAGGCTGATCGTCCTCGGATTGACCTCTGCCACGGCGCGAAAGACCAAGCTGAGCGGTGCCGGCGACAACGCGAGGCGTTCAATTGACACTGTGCAAACAGCGACGGCTGCAACGAGAACATACAGCGCCGTCGATATCAGAAGTGTCAAAACCATTGCGCGCGGAATATCGCGATACGGCTGCTCGGCCTCTTCAACCACATTGACAAGATCCTCAAATCCGATGAAGGCGAAGAAAGCCAGCAGGGTGCCGAACGCAATGCCGGAGAGCGTGGTGACTTCCAAAGGTGGAACATTCGAGAGCGCAGCCCCGATCGGAACGTCCGAATAGACAGCGAATGCAATGATCGCAACAAGACCGCCCACTTCGATCAACGTGAACAGGCTGGCCAACACCACCGATTCGAGAATGCCCCACGCCGCGACGGCCCCGAGCAGAACTACGACTGCTATGACGATCAGTTCCCGTGGCCAATCCAAAAACTGCTGGATGTAACCGGCGGACCCGAGTGCTACGGCTGCGGAAGAAACCGTCGCAATGCCGATCGTCAGCAAGCCTATCAAAATCGACAAAAGGCGCGACTCGAAGGCGGCCTTCACATAGGCCGCCTCGCCTGCGCTGACCGGGAACCGCGTCGATAGTTCAATATACGAAGCCACAGTAAGCGCCATGATCGCCGCGGCGAGAAGAAACGACCATGGTGCGTAGACACCGGCGTGACCGGCGACGGCGCCAATGAGCACGTAGATACCTGCGCCGACAGTAATGCCAGTGCCGTAGAGAACCAGCAACGGCAGCCCAAGCCGTCGCTTGAGCATGGTGGGAGCGACCGGCGCGTTGGACGGCGTGCCGGCGAGAGCTTGGGGCGGGTGACCTGTCATGAACCGTTCGAGCGCGGCAGCATCCGCACAAGAGTACGATCGCGAAACACATAATGATGCACGAGGACCGCAAGCGCGTGAGTGGCCGCCAGTATCATCAGCGAGTGAGCGGACAGTTCGTGCACTTCCGTCATAATGATTGCGAACGTGGCATCGAACGCTAGAGGTGAGGGAATTTCGGCAACACCGTAAAGCGGCAGGCCCTTACCAACGGAAAATTGAAGCAGGATGCCGGTGACTGGCACCATCAGAAGCATCGCGTACAGCAGATAGTGCATCAACCTGCCAACCCTGGGCCATATCCCAAATATCGGGCGCTCGGCCGGAGGCGGCGAAGACATGGCACGCCAGAGCGCTCGCAGCACGAGAACATCAAGCAGCGCTAATCCTACCGCGATGTGAACAAATAGAGTGACGGTGCGGCTCGATACTTTCAGCGCATCGTTCGTCAAAACGCCAAGCATCCAACAAGTCACGACAAGAATAGCCATCAACCAATGCAGAATCTTGGTGACCGCGCTGTAGCTCTGAGCTGTGCTTTTAAGATGCATACGAAGCCTCCCGACAACGCTATCCGAGCCTCCAACATAGCCTTTGACCTGCACGAAACGGCCCAAGCTACATTAATGCGAGAGAAACACCGGGACAGGCGGACGCAAGAGCATGCTTCTGGTCGCGCCGCCGAGGACAAATTCACGAAAACGCGAATGACCATAAGCACCCATCACTAGGAGATCCGCATCGCGCAACGTCATATGCAACTCAAACACGCTGGCGATGTCGCGGCCCGCGGCATCGACTTCGTCGAGAACCACATTGACGCCATGACGGGCCAGATATTTCGCAAGTTCGGTGCCGGAACGCCCGCTGGAAAAAACCTTCTCATTGATCACCGTCAATACAGAGACCAGCTTCGCTTTCTTAAGAATTGGCAAGGCATCAGCCACCGCGCGCGAGGAATTCCGGCTGAAATCCCAAGCGACCACCACCGTGTCCAGCGCAACCGCCTTGCTCCATCTCGGCCGCTCCGGCAGAACAACTGTGGGTCGCCCCGAACCGAAGATCAGGGTCTCGGCGAGCCATCGCTCGACGGTATCGATATCGGGCATCGGGATAATGGTGAGATCCCTCAAGCGGGCATAATCAGTGACCAGATCAGGAAGCTCCGACGTCGGGCATTTTTCCAGAATGACATCCTGAAACACGCCCTTCTGTTCGGCGGCCTTTCTAAATTCAGTCAACTCTTGCGCGGCTGCAGCCGCACTTTTCTTCAGTTCGGCGGAAACCAAAGCCGGGACATTCAGCAGGGCGCTACCCATCGGACTAGCCGGCGCAGGCACTCTAACTTCGCAAGCGATGGCGGAAATACGGGATCCAAGCGCGACCGCAAGGGTGACGGCATCATCGATCCCTGATGACCGGGTTCGCTCAGGATAAGTCGTCAGGGAAACCAGAATATCCTCGAATGCCATTTCTGCTCCTTTTCAAAATACCTTTCTCTTTCCTTATCGTCGAACGCGGGTCGCCTCTTGATTCATCTCAAGCCCCGAAAATCCACCTAACATTTGACCGCCTCATCTTCTTGGCTAGTCCGCCCGGAGGCGATTTGGTGATGCGTTCGGCAATATGAGGACCACGGGAAATTAGAGATCTGAGGTTGGACGCGTCGAGTACCAGTAGCTTGCAGCGGGTGCAGGCGATGATGGTTGATCGCGCCGTCTTTCTGCGCAGAGCTCGCTCGCCGAAGAATTGCCGCGCTCTAAGCCTGACCTTGTGATCAGGTCGAAACTCAAGATCTGCTGATAGATGACGTCCAATCGTGCTGAGCGTAACAAGTGATCTAATTTATGAAAACTTTTGAGGTTCGCTCGAGAAAACGTTGCCAGTGCTTGAAAGCCCGCTCGCTATCGCGACGGATAAAGTCTACCTGATGCTTCCCGCATTCCGCGTAAACCTGTTTGAGACCATTCGCCGAGTGCGCTTCTGCGATCTTGGACGCGAATTCATTCGCAAGCGAAAACTTAGCGCTCGTATGTTCAAGCGCATCATTGCTCACATCGATTAGCTCTTCAAGAACAGCCTTCTGAACACTGAAGAACAGATCGATGGATCGCTTGTTCATACCGACAAGTTGATTAGCAATGCTGCCGGTCCCGCTCGCGGTCTTTTTGACATTCTGTGCTTCAGACATGGGATGCCTCCACAAGTATACATTCAAAGAGTGCATATTTCCGTTGGATACTCCTTGATTTACGTCAAACAGGAGCCACTGCTTTTCGAACAACTTCGCCATCATCGAACTTTGAGATTGCCAAGGCACCTGCGCAGAGCTGCCGAGGCAGAACGATTTGAGCGGCAATGAATCACTTACCGTCAGCGCCAGAGCAAGATTGGCGAAATCTGCTTCATCGAAACCAGGGATGAAAAGATGAACGCGGTTATGGATCAGAGCCAAATTCTCAGCCGCCTCGCTACTTCGCTGGCCATCGGTCTGCTCGTCGGCTTGGAGCGCGGCTGGCGCACCCGCGACGAGCAAGATCACCAACGAGCCGCGGGGTTTCGGACGTTTGCGCTGTCCGGCCTGCTGGGCGGCGTGACCGGAACCGTTGCACTTCAAACTAACGGTTTGGTTATCGGATTTGCCTTTCTTGGCTATTCGGCAGCATTCGCTGCGTTCCATTTGCTTGAGGCCAAGGCGGAACGGAACGTGAGTGTGACGTCCGTCGTCGCCGGGATGTTGACATTCTTGCTCGGAACGATGTCCGTCGCAGGCGATCCTCGCATCGCGATCGGCTGCGCCGTTGCAATGACCGGTCTTCTTGCCTTACGCGAATGGTTACACAGCCGGATCGCGTCACTTACGTGGCAGGAGCTCCGTGCAGTCCTCATTCTGCTCGCGATGTCGTTCCTGCTGCTGCCGATTCTTCCGAACCGGACGGTTGATCCCTGGAATTCGGTCAACCTCTATGAAATCTGGCTGCTCGCCATTCTGACAGCTGCGATATCCTTTGTGGGATACGTCGCGGTCCGGATACTGGGAGATCGCCTAGGCATCGTGATGACGGCAATCGCCGGCGGTCTGGCATCATCGACCGTCGCGACCCTGACCTTCGCAGGACTCATTCGAGCGCATCCCGGCTCTTTCAAACTCCTCAGCGCCGGCATCCTGATCGCCGGCGCTGTCATGATGGCTCGCGTCGCGGTGGTAGCAATAGCGCTAAATCGAGCGTTGTTTGGTCCTCTTGTCCTGCCGCTTGCCAGCGCTGCCGCCATCCTCGCAACAGGAGCCATAATCTTGCTGGCAAGCAATACCGAACGGCACATGCCAAAACTCCTGATACACAATCCACTGGCGTTCGGAACCGCGCTCAAATCGGCTGCCTTTATCGGCACTGTAACCTTGGTCGCCGAAATCACTCGCCAAGCATTCGGAAGCACCGGAGTACTGATTGTCGCCGCTTTATCCGGTGTGGCTGACGTCGATGCCGTGACTATCTCGATGGCTCGCTTGGGTGGGGGATATCTCGAGCTAAACACAGCTGCTCGAGCCATTATCATTGCGGTCTGTATCAACACGATCTCGAAGGCCGCGATTTCCGGATGGGCCGGAGGGCGAGACACTGGAATACTGGTAGGCGGAATCAGCGTCGTTGCCATTGTTGCAGGACTCGCCGCGACAACGTGGCAAATTCTTGGATAACCTCAAATGATCAGCAGGCATTCGCAATGAATGTCCGCGGCTGACAACTTGACGCAAGTCAAATCGATAGAGCTCGTTCTGCTGTATCGACTGATTGACAGAATCTTCAGAAATGGAGAAGTCGATCATGGCTTGGATCGTGCGCATTCTGCTGTATATCGCGGCTCCAATTACCGTGCTGTTCGTCGCACGCGATGCTCTCAATTTTGAAGTGTTGCAAATGATGGTCGCGACCGTGCTGGTCGCCGCGCTGGTCGGCATCGCCGCCTTCTGGCCTGGCCGACGGAAGTTCTAGATCATATGCATTGAAAAGCTTCAAAACCTTGCTGACGTCAAAGGATCACGGTCAGCTCGACATTACGTCAGACAGCCGCGGGAGCCCTTGCTTTGCCGACACCTAGCACCATCGCCTGTATTGACAGCCGTGATAGCGACTTCAAGTAACGATCCGGATTCAGTGCGACAAGAAGACGGGCACCGTCATCGTCGATAGTATTCCTCGGGTCGCACCGCCGAAGACAAACTCCCGCAGACGGGAATGCCCGTAGCCGCCCATCACGATCATGTTCGCCGAACAATCCGAGACGTGCGACAGAACAGCATCGGCTACATCAATATCGGCCGCAGGCATCGTTTCGACTTCCACCTTGATCCCATGACGTGCAAGATGGCTGCCGATCTCCACGCCACGAATTTCACGCTCGCCTGCGGTTTTTTCATTGCGCACGATAAACAGTTCCACAGCTTGAGACTTCTTCAGCAGCGGTAGCGCATCGTTAATTGCACGCGTTGCGGCTCGGCTGCCATCCCAACAGCACACAATCCGGTCGAATTTCAAGCCGTCCTTCTGAATATAAGGCACGACGATCAATGGCCGCCCCGAATCGAATAGCGTCGCCTCGATCAAGATATCGTTGTTCGCCTCCTGATCATCATAAGACTGCATCACAACGCTCAGATCGAAACGCCGGGCCATCGCGGAAAACATACTGGGCGGCCCAGACTCGCTCTGAGTAACCAGCCGAGGCTCCACCGAGAGAAGGCTCCGTTTGGCCGCCACTTCAAAACGCGCG
Source organism: Afipia massiliensis (assembly GCF_014203115.1). GTDB lineage: Bacteria > Pseudomonadota > Alphaproteobacteria > Rhizobiales > Xanthobacteraceae > Afipia > Afipia massiliensis. The sequence goes on from NZ_JACHIJ010000014.1 coordinate 32,287, forward strand.
ACTGCATCGCGTGCTGACTTTTCCTGCTCGGCGATGATACCCGCGAGAACTTGGGGCGGAAAATCCGGCGTGAGGAAACCTGGAATACCGCTGCCATCGGCGAAAGCTACTCCTGCGATATGCGAGTCGAACGCCTCGGCTATCGAGATAGCATAGTCACGAACGCTATCGCGCGACTTATCACGCTCCAGATTAAGGATAATGTCCTTGAACATGATTTTCTCCAAAATACGATGCCGACCTTGGAAAGTATGCCGCCACGTCGATTACACGCGATTGACGCATATCAACTTCTTGGAAAGCAGCTAGAATAGATATCGCACCAATCTGGTCCGACACGGCGTCTCCATCCATCTGAGATCACGGTTGCATCCAGCTAATCGGAGAAGGTGACCACGGCAGCGACCCATTTCAATCCATGCAGAAAGAGAATCTTGGATGCGGCGATCAAAGCTGATCACCCGTATTCCTCCGAAAATTCGCGGCAGCGGAGCGAAAATTGTCGCAGAAGATTTCGACATCGACCCTACCAATCGAGCGCTTGCCGTGATGCTCGGCTCCCGTTTCACTGGCTAATGGTTGGCCGCATTCGCGCCCAGACAAAAGGCGGCAAAGCCTTAGTTTTCGGTCCCAATTAGGATGGCAGACGCCGGTCAACGGGTACATCTGGATTTACCTCTATTCGTCGTGCACCGATCAGATCGAGGCAGTAGGGAACCGCGGGAAAGACCGCGTTCAGGCAGATATCGATTGCCGAGGGACGTCCCGGCAGGTTGACAATCACGCACTTTCCGCGCGTTCCGGCGGTCTGCCGGGAGAGAATGGCGGTCGGCACCTGTTTGAGGCTGATCCGGCGTATCAGTTCGTCAAATCCTTCCAGTTCGCGCGTGATGACCATCCGCGTTGCTTCCAGGATCAGATCCCGCGGCGCCGGCCCGGTGCCGCCGGTGGTTCAGGATTAGGTCGCCCCTCTCGATCTGACATCTCGGTCAGCGCCTGCGCCACGCTTTCGGTACCCGGCCAAGGAAATCGTTGATCGCCTTCCCGCTGACATCCTTATATTCGCCGCGGCTGGCGCGATCGGATATTGTCAGCACGCCGATCCGTGCCAGCAGATTGTCCGGCATCTCAGCCCTCCTCCAGAAGCGGCGGTTCCAACATCGTCAGCCCTGCGAACGCTTCCTCGGCATGGCGACGAACCATGGTGATCGGTTCGGCGAGCCCCGCATACTCGTTTTCGCGGTCGAGGCTTTCGGCATCGTCAAGCGACGACAGTTTCAGTCCGAGATCGCGCAACAACCCATCGCCCAGGCCGTAGATCCAACCGTGAACCGTAACGGACTGCTGGCGCTGCCAAGCGCTGCGAACAATTGGCGTGGCGGCGACCCGCCGTAGCTGAAGCTCGACGTTCAGTTCGCAGGCGCGGTCCATCCTGGCCGCTTCAGTCGGAAGCCGCGCGAGATCGGGCGCGCACCGCCGGCACATTTCCCGCACCGGCGCCAGCCAGTGATCGACCAAACCGCCGCCATCCGGCGGCTCGAACGCCCGGCGAATGCCGCCGCAGCCATAATGGCCGCACACAATGATGTGTTTCACCTGCAGCGTTTCGACCGCAAACTCCAGCACCGACAGC
>NZ_JACHIJ010000015.1 GCF_014203115.1 Afipia massiliensis
CGCAAAGCTGCAGCCTAAAATGACAAACAAGATGGGCCAGAGCCTCCACTAAATCAGCCCGCCATCTGTCTCAAATTATCTGACGACGGACAATGTGCATTCGTGGAAAAATGCTTCCACGAGTTAAACCCCGGCACGCAATACGATTCAACGTGGCATATTGAAGCCATTGCCTACGCAGCATTACAAATCATGAACGGGTCGTCGACGCGCGCAATCGTTAATCTGCCGCCTCGCAGTTTAAAATCCATCATTCTGTCGATCGCACTGCCAGCATACGTATTAGGCAGAAACCCTCAGCGAAAAATTATCTGCGTCAGCTATTCGCAGGATCTTTCCGACAAACTGTCTTTGGATTTTCGGCGGATTGTGGACACGAGTTGGTACAAGCGCCTTTTCCCTCGCTTTAAACTAGTCAGGAATGCCACGAACGAAATCGCCACAGTGCAAGGTGGATTTCGGCTCGCGACGTCTGTCGGCGGTACGATGACAGGTCGAGGGGGCGATCTCATTTTGATCGACGACCCCATCAATGCTTCCGAAGCTCTCTCCAAATCGGCCCGGGAGAGCGTCATACATTGGTACAAAACCGCACTTTTATCGCGCCTCGATGACCAAACCGCAGGCGCAATCATGGTCGTTATGCAACGCCTCCACCCAGACGATTTGACTGGACACCTTGTCGAGCAGGGCGGTTGGGATTTGTTGTCTTTGCCCGCGGTCGCTGCGGAAGACAGGGTCATACAACTGTCAGATGACCGGTCATATCGGTGGGCGAAGGGAGAACCTCTTCAGCCAAACCGTATGCCGCTCAAAATCCTGGAGAGCATCAAGAATAGCTTGGGTGCCGACCATTACAACGCGCAAATGCTGCAAAATCCACTGCCGGCGAGCGGCAATATGTTGAAGCGCGACTGGCTCTGTACGCATGATGATCCGCCAACGCCATTGGAAGGCGACGAGATCGTCCAGACCTGGGATACGGCGATGAAGGCGACCGACTCCGCTGATTACTCCGTGTGCATGACGATGCTTGTCAGAAACAAAAACCAATACTTCCTGCTGAATGTTGTTCGGGAGCGGCTAGAATTTCCAGACCTTTCGAAGATGGTCGTCAGCCTTGCTCAAGAATATCGTGCTGACACCATTTTAATCGAAGAGGCGGGGTCAGGAATTTCGCTCATGCAAACGGCCAAAGCAGCTGGCCTTCAAGGCATCGTTGGTATGAAGCCTAAAACCGACAAAGAAACGCGGATGTACACGCAGACAGCTAAGCTCGAAGCGAAATCTCTGTCCTTACCTAAGACCGCCCCTTGGCTCAACGACCTGATGACGGAGTATCTTTCATTTCCCAAATGCAGGCATGACGATCAGATTGACGCCTTGTCTCAATTTTTACTTCACCAAACGAACAAAGAGGCAAACGGGATGTTCAGTTTCGATTTTGGTCATGACAACGATGGAGGCGGTGCGCCTGATCCGGATTCACTTGAGTGGCTCCTCCGTTGAGGCCTGCGAATTGATATGTATGCCGCCGCTGGTTACTCCGGTTCATCACATCCCGCGCACACTTGCGGCATTTGCCCCGCTGGGAGGGGCAATAGCAGCAACCACCGGGTGCTGCCGCAGTAATGGCAGCTTCCACGCGCTGGCGGAAGCGCCACTTCAGAGCATGCATGGACGGGTAACCAACGAGGTGCCAGTCCATGCAAAACCATATTTCCGCAGAGATCGAGCAAGCGATAGATCAAGAGCTCGAACGGCTTCCAAGCGCGTTAATCAAGGATTTGCGCAATAGGTGGAAGGAACTTTTTGCATCCGATCCGCCGAAGGTATTCGGTCCCGATCTGTTGCGGCGAGCCATTGCGCAGCAGATTCAAGAACGAGCTTACGGCGGCCTTAACCCATCAGCGCAGCGTGAACTCAGTCAGATCATCAAGCTATATAACAATAAGACTGGCGATCAGCCGGAGTTGCGCAGGCGCATCAAACCCGGCGCCATCGTCGTGCGCGAGTGGAAAGGCACGACACATCGCGTCACGGTTCTAAGCAAAGGCTTCTATTACAACGAGCAAACCTACCAGAGTCTCTCGGAAGTCGCCCGCGCGATCACGGGTACGCGATGGAACGGCCCAAAGTTCTTTGGCCTGCGAAAACCTGAACCGCTAAAAACCGCGAGTGTCTCCAACAAAGGCGCTGCTAAACCGCACCGCGACAGAGGCCGGAGCCTGTCACTGTCGGCGGCGTCGCGTCCGGAGGCTGGCCATGAGCGCTGAGAGCTCAAAGCCAGTCCGCTGCGCCATCTACACCCGCAAATCCACCGAACATGGTCTGGAGCTGGAATTCAATTCGCTGGATGCCCAGCGTGAGGCCTGCGAGGCTTATATTAAGAGCCAGGCTTCACAAGGCTGGAAAGTCCTGCCCAATCGCTACGATGACCCCGCCTTCTCGGGTGGCAACCTCGCCCGCCCTGCCCTGCAGCAGCTTTTAACGGACATTGATGCCGGCAAGGTCGATGTAGTGGTGGTCTACAAGATTGACCGCCTCACTCGCTCGCTGGCCGACTTTGCCAAGCTGGTCGAAGCGTTCGATGCCAAATCGATCTCGTTTGTGGCCGTTACCCAACAGTTCAACACCACCACTTCCATGGGGCGGCTGACACTGAACGTCTTGTTGTCCTTCGCGCAGTTCGAGCGCGAACTCTCCTCTGAACGCGTCCGGGATAAGATTTCCGCCTCCCGCCGCAAGGGCAAGTGGACCGGCGGTACCGTGCCGCTTGGCTACAGGATCAAAGACAAGAAACTGGTCGTCGATCCTGAGGAAGCGGAGACGGTCCGATATATCTTCAAACGGTATCTTGACCTGAAATCATTCGGGCGTCTGGTCGAGGACCTCGACAACAAACGGATCTTCACCAAGCGGCGCGAGACCAAGGTCGTCAAATCGCAGGGCGGCATCCCGTTCACCTATGGTCCCCTCGCCTACATCCTGAAGAGCCGCATTTACGTCGGAGAAATCGGACATAGCGGGAAATGGTTTGATGGCGAACATGAAGCTATCATCGATCCGGCCATCTTTGATCAGGTGCAAGTACAACTGGCGACCAATGGGGTTGAGCGTAAGTTCAGACGCTCAGAGAGCGGCGCGCTTCTGATGGGCAAGCTCTACGACGACCGCGGCAACCGCATGAGCCCGAGCTACTCGGTCAAGAATGGCGTGCGTTATCGCTTCTATGTCAGCGCAGCACTTCTGCGAGGTCGCAAGTCCGAGGCAGGATCGCTCGCCCGTGTATCCGCAACGCTCATTGAAACAGCAGTTCTCGACACCATACGTCAGAATGCACCCGCAGATTTTGAGGGCACCAACAGTGATGTGATTGACCACACTATCGAGCGGATCAGAATTGGCCGCGAGCGACTGGCAATCACCTTCAAGGAAACCGCTTCGACGGAATGCGCAACGACGGTCGAGTTACCGTGGTCAGCTATTCCAAGCAGGAATCTGACGAGCATCGAGGAAGGCTATAACAGCGACCGCCAACCCGATCAGAAGCTCATCGAGACTCTGGCACGGGGGTATTTGTGGGCAGGTTCGTTGTCGGACGGCACATGCACATCCATCGAGCAACTGGCGAAATCTGTCCGTCTTCATCCGAATATCATCCGCCAGGGTCTAAGAGCCGCGTTCCTGGCACCAGACATCACCGAAGCGATCCTGAGCGGTGAACAGCCGGGCGGTCTCACGTCCACACGGCTGCTGCAAATCGGCGAACTGAGCTGGAAGAAGCAGCGCGAGGCGTTTGGCGCCATCCGACCCGACTAGATCGGGGTTCCATCGAACGGCTCAATTGGTTGCCAAGTCGCAAATACACCTCTTGGAGAACGAGCGGCATTGCCGTCCGGCGTTCGCCCCTGCCCAGCAGGCCGGAGAAAAGTCCCGCGAACCGGGACACTCCTCGAACCAGCAAGACATGATCGAACCTCGTCTCCGGGCGCAGATTTTCAAAAGTCACACTATTTGAATTTTGGACCGGAGAATTTCGCGGGGCAAGGCGCCAACATTCGGGATTTGGGTAGGCAGAGCCTGGGCTCAACGTCGAGAAAGTCGCCATTTCGGGGCATTACCGCGATTTCTGCCGCCACGTCTCTACTACCGGGACTGGTTGGCTGGCGAGACAGTGCTGATCGCACCCGTCTCCATGCAAATTCCCAGCTAACAGGGAATTTTACAGGGATTTTTGCGATTTCGAGGTTGTAAGGGGTGGTTTCTTAGCGAGAACCCTCTGCGCTGCAACGACTTCTCCCGCAATTCCCTACGCAATTTATCAGGCAAGATTTTTCAGAGAACCGGGAATTTTCGAGCCGAAACAGGGAATTTTACCTGCAAATAATCGCGCATGTTCGGTACACACAGGGCTTTCTGCCTCTCCCGTAAATCACTCCACCATGCTATATTAGATGACATGAATAGCCTTGAAGCCCTTGAAACCTTACGACGTTCCGAGAAAGCCCTGCGCACGCGTGGCGTGCGGCATGCTGCCTTGTTTGGCTCGGTGGCGCGAGGCGAGGACACGCCTGATAGCGATATTGATATCATGGTCGAGATTGATCCCGAGGCTCATATCACTGTGTTCGATTACGTAGACCTTAAGGAATATATTGCTGGTCTGTTCGACGGTCCCGTGGACGTCGTGAGCCGCGAAAACCTAAAACCCTATGTCCGTCCCGCCGCGACGGCCGACGCCATCTATGCCTTCTAAATCTGCAGACACGGCACTCCGAGATATTCTGCACCACATAGACCTCGCGACGGGATTCGTTGCTGGCTTTGACCGCGATGCCTTCAAGGAAGATATATGCACGGTCTATGCCGTCACGCGCTGCCTGGAAATTATCTCTGAAGCATCGCGGCGCTTGCCGGAAGATTTAAAGGAGCGACATCCCGCCATCGCATGGAAACAGATGGCTGGCGCAGGGAATGTCTATCGCCACGACTATGAAGATGTCGCAGCCCAATTCGTGTGGGACACCGTGCAGCGCGCACTACCGCCCTTGAGGATCGTAGTCGAGCAGGAAATCTCGCGTCAGGCCTAAGCGCTCACCCTGGAGCTGTCGGAACCTTTTCAGCAAGGGACAACTGGCTGTTCAAAAATTCATCTGACTGATGAATTTTGTATTGAGAAAGCCCTCCAGGGCCTCCGTGCCGCCTTCGGATCCGTGGCCGGATTCCTTGGTGCCACCAAACGGCGTTTCCGGAAATCCCAGCCCGAAATTATTGATCGAGATCATGCCTGTGTGTACCGAAAACTTAAGCTCGGACGTAGTGGTGGTGAAGTCCGCCAAGGATAGGATGCGATTTAATGCTTCCGGTCGGCTGAACTGGGCGAGAGACCGGCGCGTCTTTATCCAGTGACCGGATGCGTTCTGATGTCGTTGTAATAGCATGCGTACGATCGCAGTATCTGGCGCAGATGCGCCTCACCCAAGACAATGACGTGGTCCACACACTCGCGCCGGATCGATCCGATCATCCGTTCAGCGAAGCCATTTTGCCAAGGTGAAGCTGGTGCAGCGGGCTTGTCCCGGATGCCCATGGCGCGCAATCGGCGTCTTACGATGGTGCCAAAGATGCGATCCCGATCTCGGATCATGTAGCGCGGAGCCTCATTCCAGGGAAATGCCTCGGTTAGTTGACGTGCAACCCATTCTGCCGTCGGATTTGCTGTGACGTTGATCCAGACGAGGTCTCTGCGGTCGAGCCGAACGATGACGAAGGCATAAAGCAGGCCGAAACCGATAGTCGGGACAACGAACAAATCCATGGCGGCAATGTCCGGCGCGTGGTTACGCAAGAAGGTGCGCCATCCCTGGCTGGGCGGTCCCCGTCGTTTGACGATGTACTTGGCGACGCTCGACTGCGCGACCTCAAATCCGAGCTTGAGCAGTTCGCCCTGGATGCGTGGTGCACCCCCAAAGCGGATTTTCGACGCTCATCCGCCGGATCAACACGCGCAGCTGCGTCTCGATCTGCGGTCGCCCTCCCAGTGGGCGCGACTTCCACCGCCAATAGCGACGAAAGCCGGCCCTGTGCCAACGCACCAGCGTCTCGGGCTGGATGATTGTGAGAACCTTCAGGATCGACGGATACCACCGATACAGCTGGATAAAAAGCCAACGATCGTTGTTCGTCAGCCGTGGCCGACCGCGCATCTTGCGCCGCAAAACGATCAACTGATGTCGAAGCATCGCGTTCTCTGCTTCAAGCCGCAACTTCGACTTGAATGGCGAGGCCAGGACGGCCAGAACGAAACAGAGCAGCTCGATCATTCCGCCAGCTTAGGCGATTCCATCATGTCATCAACTCGGATAAGGTTTTCGGTACACACACCGAGAAGGAAGATAAGACCTTCCTGCATCGCGGCATCTCGACGCGTTCGTTCAAGCGCCAGTTCACCCTTGCGGACCACGTCGAGGTCAAGGGTGCTCGCTTCGAGAACGGGCTGTTGATCATCGAGCTACAGCGTGAGGTGCCGGAGGCTATGAAGCCGCGCCGCATCGCCATAGCCGGTGCCAGCCAAGGCGAAAGATCCAGAGTGCCAACCGGCACGCTTCACCGGCATTGCCAGCCGTGAGGCCGACGCGAGGTGGGACTTCATCGGCTTCAACAGTGACGTCGCTCACTACTTCCTCGAAGTTGTCGACATTGGACCCGAGCTCACCGACGGCCACCGTCGCCGGCTCACTGCCCGGCGTCCTCCCAACGGTAGCGACTAGGTCGGCGCTCCACTTTTCGACCACTGGTACCGGCCCTCTTCACTGCTTTCTTCACGGCACCCGAGTGCTCTAGTGCGATTTCGAATGCGAACCGAACGTTCATCACGGGGCCGGCATCGTCGCGCACTTCGATTACCAGTGGATGACTATCAGTGCCTGCAGAGCACCGTGCCGCATCCCAAGCGAAGCCCGCCAGAGCGCGTGCAGCTTCTTCCTGCACGGCCCGAACATCCAAGAGCTCCAAACCTTCCTCATCGACGACTAGAACGTCGCCGCATTCGCGCCGCTCGCTAGACCCTGCCCGACTGAACACAAACGATAGGCCTTTGTTCCTATCGGTCGCCCACCTCCGCAGCGCCTCGCGCTCTCCCTGTCACCTGGCGTCGCGGTTCAATCGTTACAATTCTCGCCGGATAGACGTAACTTACTATGGTCCATCGACCGCCAGCATCTTTCCCGGCACCGTCAGCGCGGACTCACTGGATAAGTGACGTCGACGCATTATTCGACTTCGGTTGCGGGGCGACTCTAACCATCACATTCGACAGCGAGCCATTGCGTTGTACAGTCAGTTTGAGCTCTTGGCCGATCCGGGCGAGGCCGACAGTGTTGCGCAACTGCGCCGCCGAACGCACTGGATGATCATCGACCATGGTGACTACGTCCCCCTTGCGGAGGCCAGCTTTTTCAGCAGGAGAATCCGGCGAGATGTCAGCGACAACAGCGCCGCCGTTGCGTCCCTTCTGAACATCTTGCAACGATATGCCGATGCGGCCGCGCTCGACGCGCCCTGTCGCGATGATTTGTTCCATCACCCGCCGCGCCATATTAACCGGGATCGCAAAGCCGATCCCGACATTGCCGCCAGCCGGCGAGATAATGGCTGAGTTGATACCGACCAGTTCGCCACGCAGGCTCACCAAGGCCCCCCCAGAATTGCCCGGGTTGATAGCGGCATCGGTCTGGATGAAGTCCTCATAACCTTGCTTGCTGAGGCCGGTGCGCCCTAGCGCGCTGACGAGTCCGGAGGTAACTGTCTGGCCGAGGCCAAAGGGATTGCCGATCGCAAGCACAAAGTCACCGACTTCGAGCGTGTCGCTGTCTCCAAAAGAAATCGCCTGCAGTCCAACGGGGTTCTGGATCTGAAGCACCGCGACATCCGTTGGCGAATCCCGCCCGACGACCTTTGCGGAAAATTTTTGGTTATCCTTCGTCGTCACCTGCACAGTTGAAGCGCCCTGGACGACGTGTGCGTTCGTGAGTACGTAGCCGCGCTGCGCATCCACAATGACACCTGAGCCGGTGGCGTTGATCTCTTTCTCGAGCTGCTTCGGGACGTCAAAGAACTCGCGAAAGATTGGATCACGGTAGAGCGGATTATCCTCACGCACTCGGCCATGCACGGAAATATTCACAACCGCTGGAGTCACCTGGCGAACCAACGGCGCGAGGGTGGGGACCGGGCTGCCCCTCTTCAGATCAGGCACTTGCGCGGTCGCAAGATGACTTCCCGTCAGGGTCAGTACGAGAAATCCCAACAATAGAATGCGGCTCGTTTTCACGACGTGGACTCCGGCTGCACTTGCAGGGCGATGATCGGGATGGCCCACGCAGCAACCGCGTGGCTGAGCAACACGAGCGCAAGCACCGTCTGCGTGAACATTAGAAGGACCTCCGCAGCGCGGCGGCCCAAGGCCGCCGCAGCCGCATCGGAACGCCGCCACCGGGTGGCAGGTCATCTTCATCGCCGTCGAGTTGGCGTAACGCGGCCAATATGTCGGCGAGCCGAATGGTATGACCCATACCCGGTATTTCTCGCAAGGCGGGACAGGATTCCACCGCATACATATCGGAGGCCCACGACGACAGGATAATTCGTTTCTCTGGAGCGGAAAGCGTGTCGTCGTTCAAGACCTCGCTCGGAGAATCGTAATGGGCTGCTGGGTGGAAAAGGGGATGAATGCCATTGTCGGTATTGATGTTGGTCATGCTCGTTTCCCTCCTTACACTCCTTTCCAGGGGACGGGTTTTGACGAGGGGCGGCGCGGTTAGTCGCCGCCCCATGTTGCTTCACTGGGTGTGGATCGCGATACGCTTGACGCCTTCTCGCGGCTTGTCAGACTTCGGCAGGGACACCGTCAGAACGCCGTTCTTGAACGACGCCTCAGCCTTGTCCTCCTGCACGTTGTCCAGCGGTATCTGGCGCTCGAAGGCTCCATAATAGCGCTCGGTAAAATACTTGCCTTCGCCGTTGCGCTCAGCCTTCTTCTCGCCGCGGATCGTCAGGACGCCATTGGCGATTTCAAGCTGGACGTCCTTCTCCGTCATGCCGGGCAGTTCAGCCGAGATGGTCAGCGTCTTTTCATCGTCGCTGAGCTCCACCTTCGGCCAACTGAATCGCCCCTCCATCAGCGGCGACAGACTCGTGCTGCCGAAGCCGCGAAACACGTCGTCGAACAGACGATTCATCTCGCGATGCAACGTGAAGAAGGGATCCAAGTTGTCGCGCGCAGGCGCAAGCTCCTGGTTCTTTGTCCAGGGAATAAGATCACGAATAGCCATGGTTTCTTCTCCTTCGTTCATGAGGTTGGAGTGCGGGCGTGCAGTTGCGCGCCCACGCTCTAATCCTTGCTGCGTCGACCGAGCATCTAGGCCGCCCTCTTCTGGTCGATCTGCGGCGAAGAAGAAGCGCCCGCGCCGATCTCGATACGACGCGGCTTCATGGCCTCCGGGACCTCGCGAACGAGGTCGATCACCAATAGTCCGTCCCGGAAGGACGCCTGCTTCACCTGCACGTAGTCGGCGAGATTGAACACCCGCCGGAACGGCCTGGCTGCAATGCCCTGATAAAGGTACTCGTGCGCATTGCCGTCAGGCTTCCTGCCTTCGATGGTGAGCGCGTTCTGCTCGGCCGTCACGGCGATATCGTTGACGCCGAATCCGGCCACCGCCAACGAGATCCGGTAATGATCCTCGCCGAACCGTTCGATGTTGTAGGGAGGATAATTGTCCTCGTTGGTGTGGCCCAGCGAGCTGTCAACGAGATCGGCCAGGTGGTCAAAGCCGATCGTTGAGCGCCACAAGGGCGCGAAGTCAAAGTTAGTCCTCATAACCAAGTCCTCCAAAGAGCAAGATGGATACGAAGGAGCGCAGGACACCGGTCCGGCGCCCAGTTCAGCCAGCCGGACCCGATCTGGCGTCCGGCACCGCGGCTAGCGGCAAAAAAAGAACTAGAAAAATCAACTTGGGTTTCAAGGGGGCCTCGGAAATTTTTTTGGTAACGCCCGAGCCCGCATCGCTCTCTTCCTGTTCGGGGGCGAGACGACCGGCGCACGGCATCTCCTGCTGCAGTAATTTTCCGCAGTGCAAAATGGAAGGCCCCGTCGCTTTCGATCAGAAGGCGCGGCGTCAGGGGTCCACGTCCGCGTAGAGGCGGTTTCAATACTCCATGGACGTGTCCTAGTACTGGCCTGTGTCCAATATTGAACTCACAACTGGGCATCGCCATAGTTAAAATCAATACGTTCGAGTGCTGAACCCTACGGTTAGGACCCGTAAGCACGGAGGTTGCGCCATGGAGCGTCGCCGTTTCAAACAGACCGTATCCCTTGAACTCCGTCTAGCCGAAGAAGCGAAGCGCCTACGTGCAGAAGCTAAATTGCTTCCCCCCGGCGCCGCACGAGAAGCGCTTTTGCGCCGAGCCCGCCAAGCCGAAACCGGCGCGCATTTGAGCGAGTGGCTGCGATCTCCCGGGCTACAACCGCCGAAATAGTGGGCTTGAAGCAGCCGGTAGTTTGCCGGCCGAAAAAACTTGAACTGCGAGGTCGCGCCAAACCTCTTGGTCGCGGACCGTCGACCTGCTGAGCCGGCCCCTCCGACCTGCTCTGGTGACAGCGCCATGAGCCGATTTCGCTTTCGCGACGGAATTGGGTGAGCCCTACGGCAAGAAAGCACCGCCGGAGGTGGTGGCTGGAGTGCCGATTCGCATATCCTTGCGCTTACTTCGACAGGCGCGACCCGCCACGTCGGGTCGCGCCATATTGCGGGCTCAGCTCACTCTCGGCTGGCCGCGCTCATAGCCGGATGGAATTTGAAAAAGGCCGGGCTGGGGACCGTCTGGGAATAGCAGGGTATCGGTTTTGAATACCGGACCGCTAGGTTTCATCCAGCGCATCGATTCCAGATAAGGAATGGGCGGAAGCGGCAGCAGGTTGCCAGATCTGTCGAGCGCCGGCTTGGGCGTGCTATCCATGCCCCAGGCACCCAGCGGCATAAGCATGGTCGCCATTGCGACGGCGCATGCGACAATTCTGCGGATACGGCTTTGCGACTTCTCGGCACGAACGGAGCCGAGTGAGGGATTGCTGATCATCTCATCCTCCTATCGTTGAAAAACTGATCCATGCGATCGTCAGAAGGCTGAGGGCGAACATGAGCCAATGCAGTACAGCCGCCCCGCTCTTGCGCGATCGTGATTGCATGCGTGTGCTCATCTGAGGGCTCCCTGGTGTTTGTGCGTCCTTTCTCCTGGTTGTGGGTAGGAAAGCCCGGCCGTTCACGGCCGGGCTCGGTGTCGATCAGAAGTCCATCGGAGGCGCTGCGGCAACCGGTTCGGACTTCTTTGGTTTTTCGGCGACCAGCGCCTCGGTGGTGATCAGCAGAGCCGCGACGGACGCCGCATCCTGCAGCGCGGTGCGGACGACCTTGGCGGGATCGATCACGCCGGCCTTGACAAGATCCTGGTATTCGCCAGTTGCGGCATTGAAGCCCCAATTATAGCTGGAGTTCTCAAGCAGCTTGCCGACAACCAGCGAGCCGTCCTCGCCGGCATTCTGCACGATCTGCCGGGCTGGCACCTGGATGGCGCGACGTACGATGTCTATACCAGCCTTCTGGTCGGCATTCGACGTTTTGATGCCGTCGAGCGCCTTCAACGCGCGCAGCAGCGCGACACCACCGCCGGGCAGAATGCCTTCTTCGACCGCCGCCCGAGTCGCATGCATCGCATCATCGACACGATCCTTGCGCTCCTTGACCTCAACCTCGGTCGCGCCGCCGACGCGGATCACCGCAACGCCGCCGGCGAGCTTGGCTAGCCGCTCTTGCAGCTTCTCGCGATCGTAGTCGGAAGTGGTCTCCTCGATCTGCGCCTTGATCTGAGTGACGCGCGCCTCGATGTCCTTCTTGGCGCCGGCGCCATTGACGACGGTCGTGTTTTCCTTGTCGATCACGACCTTCTTGGCGCGGCCAAGCATCTTCAGCGTGACGTTCTCGAGCTTGATGCCGAGATCCTCCGAGATCGCCGTGCCGCCGGTGAGGATCGCGATGTCCTCAAGCACGGCCTTGCGGCGATCACCGAAGCCCGGTGCCTTCACGGCCGCGACTTTCAGGCCGCCGCGCAGCCGGTTGACAACCAAGGTTGCCAGCGCTTCGCCTTCAATATCCTCGGCCACGACCAGCAGCGGTTTGCCGGACTGCACGACGGCTTCGAGCAACGGCAGCATTGGCTGCAGGCTGGACAGCTTTTTCTCGTGGATAAGGATATAGGGATCTTCGAGCTCGGCCCGCATCTTTTCGGCATTGGTCACGAAATAGGGCGATACATAGCCGCGGTCGAATTGCATACCTTCGACCACCTCGAGTTCCGTATCGAGGCTCTTGGCTTCCTCCACGGTGATAACGCCCTCGTTGCCGACCTTTTTCATGGCATCGGCAAGGAAGCGGCCGATCTCGGTATCACCGTTGGCGGAGACGGTGCCGATCTGCGCGATCTCCTCATTGGAGGTGATCTTCTTGGCATGCGCCTTCAGGTCCTTGACAATCGCCTCGACCGCAAGATCGATGCCGCGCTTCAGATCCATCGGATTCATGCCGGCGGCGACTGATTTCGTGCCTTCCTTGACGATGGCCTGTGCGAGCACGGTGGCGGTAGTGGTACCATCGCCCGCAAGGTCATTGGTCTTTGAAGCGACCTCGCGCACCATTTGCGCGCCCATGTTTTCGAACTTGTCCTCCAGCTCGATTTCCTTGGCGACGGTGACACCATCCTTGGTAATGCGCGGTGCGCCAAAGGATTTTTCGATCACAACGTTGCGACCCTTGGGACCGAGCGTGACCTTCACCGCATTCGCCAGCGTATCTATTCCCCGCAGCATTCGCTCGCGGGCTTCCGTAGAAAATTTCACGTCCTTGGCAGCCATTTTCCTGCTCCTTTCTCTTAATGACTGTCATCTTGCATTGTGATCAGGCGGCCTTCTTGACCGAACCGGTCTTGTCGATAACGCCGAGAAGATCGCTCTCTTTCATGATCAGATAATCCTGACCGTCGATCTTCACCTCGGTGCCGGACCATTTTCCGAACAGGACCCGGTCCCCGGGCTTGACGTCGATCGGGAAAAATTGGCCCTGCTCATTCCTGGCGCCCGGGCCAGAAGCGACGATCTCACCCTCCTGCGACTTCTCCTTCGCGGTATCGGGAATGATGATGCCGCCGGCGGTCTTCTCCTCGGCATCGATGCGACGCACGAGCACGCGGTCGTGCAGTGGACGGAAATGCATGCACATCCTCCTTGTCAGTTCAGCGATGTCCAAAACCGGGTCCGGGAACCGGCCCCGGGGCGGAAAACCACCTAGGAAGCAGGAAAAGGCCCTTCAAGAGGCGGACGAAAAATTTTTGTCACTCGCGGCGCCGGAGTGCCAAGGCGTTACCCCGCGGTCAGGCGCCGGCTTTCACCATTCGTCGTCAGCCAGGCCAAGCACCCTGCCCGTTTCAACGTGGACCGCATGAAACCACCCACAGGCCGGGCATTGCACGGAACGGTAGCGGTCGCCGTGTTGTTCATCGTCGGAAGGACCCGGCATTAGCGTATCGGCCTTTTCTCCCGTCTGAGGGCAGGTAAGAGTGATTCGCCTGATCATCTGCGCGAACTTGAAAACCTGAGTAAGGTTTCAAAGATGGTGCTCTGATGTCTGTCGCTGAATTTGCACTCACGACCTTTGCCACCCTGTTTGTGGCGATCGGGCCCGTCGACACGGCGATCGTGTTCGGAGGTTTGACGGGTGGTGTACACCGTCCCGAGCGGTTTCGCTTGGCGGCGCGCGCAACGCTGATTGCTGGCGGGGTTCTATTTGGATTTGCCCTCTTCGGGACAGGGTTGCTTCGCGCTCTCCACGTCTCACTCGAGGCCTTTCGTTTTGCGGGAGGGGTCCTCCTGCTATTGCAGGCGGTTCAACTGATCTTCGGCCATTCGGCCGGCCTTTCGACCCTGACAGCCGGAGAACGGCGGGAAGCCCTTGAGCCCGGCGATATTGCGATCTTTCCTTTGGCATTTCCGGTGATAGCCGGTCCAGCGGGGCTGACAGCCGTAGTCCTGCTTATGGGACAGGCAACCGGCGACCTTACCAAGTCTGTTGTCGTTCTCGTATCCATGCTTCTGTGTCTATTGCTGACTTATCTCGGAATGATCTTCACTGATCTCCTGCATCGTATCCTCAAGACGACCGGCTCGAATGTCATCGCCCGGCTTGCCGGCGTGATCCTGGCGGCCTTGGCGTCACAGTTCATCTTCGACGGGATCAGGGACGCACGCCTGTTCTGCGGCTAGTTAAAAGGTACATCCTCGATTCGTAGAGATGCCCGATCTTCATCTCGCTGGTTCAAGGCGATTGAAATTAAGCGGCATCGCTCCAGGTTTATTCGCGAGGCCCCTGGCGTCACGCCCGGGAGATCGTGAACGAGAATGAGCTATGAGAAGATTCTTGGTAACCGCCATTGCGCTTTGGATGGCCTCTGAATTGAACGCTAAAGAATTTGATTCTCTGCGCAACGCGCGCGGGTCGGCGGGGACGACGCAGCAGGTCGTTGTCGATTCCGGCGAGCCGCAGCGAGTGGTCGCAGGACGAACCAGGAGAACCGCAAGGGTCGTGACTTCTCAGCTGAGCGGATGGTACCCGACATCTGCACCGGCTGCTGACCTGCGTTACAGCCAATCAGCAGCCGGCGAGCGTCACCTACAACGATGCAGGCCGAACTGCATCTGATGCCTTAAGCGAGCGCCGATCTTCGCCCTGAGGCGCTGGAGCGCACGCTGTTCGATTTGCCGGATTCTTTCGCGCGAAACATGGAAAACCGCTGCCAACTCATCGAGCGTTTTTGGCTCTTCGGTGAGAAAGCGCGCTTCGAGAATGGAACGCTCGCGCGCTGACAATTCAGCAAGCGCCTGATCGAGGGCCGTCTTTTTCTGCTCACGATCGCTCCCCTCCAGAAGCAGGCTTTCAGGGTCTGGACAGGGATCGGCCAGCCAATCTTCCCATTCATCGCCTTCGCCGGCAACGCTGAGCGGGGCGTTTAGTGAGATGTCGCCACGCATCCGGCCGTTCATCTCCCTGACCTCAGTTTCTCCCACCTGAAGATGTTCAGAGATGTACTTGACGTGTTCCGGCGACAGATCTCTTTCTTCCGGCGCACCGATGCGACTCTTCAGCTTGCGGAGGTTGAAGAACAGTTTCTTCTGCGCCGGGGTGGTTCCGAGCTTGACGAGCGACCAGGATCTCAAAATATACTCCTGCACCGACGCCTTGATCCACCACGCGGCATAAGTCGCCAGCCGACACCCTCTTTCCGGATCGAATCGCTTGATAGCCAGCATCAGTCCGACGTTGGCCTCCGAGATCAGGTCCGCGATTGGCAGGCCGTAACGCTTGTACTGCAATGCGATCTTTGCGGCGAGCCGCAAATGACTTGTCACTAGTTGGTAGGCGGCATCGCGGTCGCCGTCATCTCGCCAGCGCTGGGCGTACGTGGCTTCTTCCGATGCTGAAAGAAGCGGAAACTTATGAATCTCCGTCAGATAACGAGAAAGACCACCCTCCGATCGGATGGCGGGAAGCGCTGCGGCAAATGACATGGTTAGCCCTCCTCAAGCGTGCACGCTCCTGACGCGGGCTTGATCGAAGCACGATCAGGCTTGGGGCGTGGTGGGCAGCAGTCAGTGCTTGAGATGAGCCGAGCGAGTCGCCAGGCGCTAAAGCGGTCGTGTTCCATATCCAATTCCTCCTCTGAGCAAAATGGGCAGAAACCGCCGGCAACCCTACTCGACTGGCCCCAGAAATCGGCGACCAGTCGGTCGAAGGTTGGCAACGCCTTAGGAATGAGAAACCCGCGAAAATGTTCCAAGCTGAACGTGCGCCGCCGGGCCAGAAACCGATGGCTCCTTACGGGCCCCATGAGCGGGCGGACAGCGACATCCCCTCTTCAGGAGGGCTTGTGCGGGGCCGTAGCCGCCGCTTCAGCTTTGCGGCCATGGACGTGCGCATTGAGTGCATGCGCCGCAACGACCGGCGCACGTTTTTGCGCCTCCGGCCCGATCAGCAACTTCTGGTACAGTTTGACGTACTGCGTCGCCATTTGCGCCGACGAAAAGCGCTCCTCAAAGCGCCTGCGGATGCCCCTTCGATCAAGGGCTAGAACGGTGGGAAGGGCGGCAACCGCCTCCTCGACACTTGATACGATGTGGCCGGTTACTTCCTTATCAATGATTTCAGGGACTGATCCGCCGCGGAAGGCGAGGACAGGCGTACCGCAGGCCATCGCCTCAATCATCACCAAACCGAAAGGCTCAGGCCAATCGATCGGGAACAGCAAGGCGGCGGCTTGGCCCAAAAATTCGCTCTTGGCGCTCTCGTTGATCTCTCCGATATATTCGATCTGCCTTCCGTCGATCATAGGCTCGATGGTCTCACGGAAATATGCCTCGTCCACCTTATCCACCTTGGCTGCAATTTTCAGTGGAAGACCGGCCTTCCGCGCGATCTCGATGGCGCGGTCAGGCCGCTTCTCCGGCGAGATGCGGCCCAGGAAGGCCAGATGTCCGTCGTCAGATAATTTGAGACAGATGGCGGGCTGATTTAGTGGAGGCTCTGGCCCATCTTGTTTGTCATTTTAGGCTGCAGCTTTGCGATG
>NZ_JACHIJ010000016.1 GCF_014203115.1 Afipia massiliensis
TCTTCGGTAAACCTGCTCTTACGCATCGTCTGTCTCCTGGCTGGAGAACAGAAATCCTAACTCAAAATCGAGGGCGTTTCAGGGGTGCAGGTCAGGACTTCAATTTGAAGGCACAATTTCAGACTACAATTTCAATTCGAGCGGCTCGCGCTCGTATGAGTATTTCAACTCAAGCGGCCCCACGGGTCTAACGGCAACAGACAATTTTCGTCCTAACACTCGCGCACGATGGATGACTTCAGCGTTAGCGCGTGCAGGAGTTCTGGCAAATTCAGAGACACTTCTTTACGGCATCGCGGGTTGGAGTTTGGCTGGTTTCGATTATCAGACGCTTTCCACCAATAACTTCTATGAGCATTCCAATAAGTTCTTGGCGAACGGTCCAACGGTCGGCGCAGGCATTGAACGGAAAATCAGTGAGAATTGGAGTATTCGCTCTGAATATCGCTACACGCATTTCTTGCCAGTGAATGTTAGTAGCGAGGTCGTGTTCTCATCGTCGCAGCCCTCAACTCAGACAAGCACCGTCGCGGGTCGATTTGAGAATAGTATGCACGTTGGAAGAATTGGCATTGCTTATGAACTGCCCGTTACCCGATAGCGGTGGCCGGAGCCCAACGGCCTATCGCGCTGCACAATCGCGCTCGCTAAAGTCGTACTTGATTACGAATTCTAGCTAAAGGACAATCCCCATGGGTCTGGGGAGATACCACTATGCGTATTATTGCGTTGGCAGCCGTAGCGGCTGCCCTGGGCGGCTGTGCATCTAAGTCGTCTGACATTACAGCGGCCTACGTGTCGCGTGGCCGTAGTCGTGTTCTGGCCCGCCGCCTTCTTAGTCGGTGGCGATGGTCCAACGGCTGCCGAACTTGGTCAGCTTAAAGGGCAGATGGTTGCGATAGAGCAGGCGTCTATCGTGAAGAAGTGCGGCATTCAGTTTCAGAAGCCGCCGCCGGCCACTTGATGAGCATTCATCAGCATTTTCGTGATCGGGAAGAAGGTCAGCGTTGGCACATACATGCGGAAGGGAAAACTTATGGTCCCTTCACGGTAGAATCGCTGCGAGATATGGTCCGAAAGGCCAATTGATTTCATCGGACGAAGTTTGCGCCGAGAGCGCAACAAATTGGGTGGAGGTCAGCAAAGACCCAACGCTTGGAAAGATATTTGCAAATCAAACGGCTTGATGGTGCGTTGACCTTCACCGACCTTCTAGACAATCACATCATCTCCGTGAAATTAGCGATCAACGAATCAATCGAAGCGGCCGCCAAGATGCGCTGGTCTGGCACGATCAAGTTTAACCAGTTCATTGATGGCCATCAGCGCCTCAAGAATGCGCAACAAGACGGTCGAAGGTTGAATTTGTCGCGCGCAAGATTCTCTTTGCGGAGGGAAGTGTCAAAGAAAATTAGTGCGTCGCATTCAAACAGATGCCTCTTGGATTTCAAACGGACACATCAACGATATGGCACATTTGGAATGCCAGTGATCATTAGAAAAATTGTCGTCAGAAATGTTGGAGTGCTCAAAGCATTTGATACACCCGGTTCGCCGCGTCTAATCGCCCATTTTGTGGACGCGTAAAGTTCTGCCCCCGCCGGTCGGGGGGGCAAAAGCCAAGAGATCGACTACCCCTCATGCCATGACGCATATTACGCGTTAACGAGGTTGCGATGCAGATAAGCCAAAGCCTATTGAATTCGGTTTGTAATTTTCTCAAGGATAAGCCAGCAGGAGAGAACTCTTACATCTGGAAGGTCCATAAGACTACGTGGGAGCGGTTGGGCGATGGGTTCGATCCGCATCAATATGCAACGGGCGAGGAGCAGAACGTTGCCCTCAAGGCATTCCTTTCCCGTCGGTGGCTGGACGCAAAGCCGACCGAAAAAAGGAGGATTGCGGAATGGATGATTCGGGACTGGGGTGGCATCCGGCGCAATTCAGACAGCCGGATAAAATCTTACGTTCTTCTCGCGGATGAGGCTGAACCAGAAACACCGCTTGAGGGCGTTTCAAGTTATAGCAAGGTGCTGTCGATTAGAAACCCGGAGAAGTATGCGATATACGACTCGCGTGTCGCTGCCAGTTTGAACGCATTGCAACTGATGGACCAGCAGTCTTTGGGGTTAAAGCAGGCCGTGGCATTCTCTTGTCCCGCCAGTCAAAACAAGAAAATTAGGGAATTCAGCAAGCAATTTAGTCGCAGATCACTTGTCCATGTCTATGGATTCAAGCCAATTCATAGGAGCGACACGTATCGTTACTTCACAACGTTACTGTCAGAATTGAAGCAGATGACAGGTGCATCGGTTCTCGAAATTGAAATGCGTCTCTTTGCGGACGCAGAACGGCTCTGTGAAGCTGCACGAAATCGGGTTGCGCCCATGACCGGAGGCTGAGACGATGGCATTGCTGCCGGTGCCAGGTTCTACGAAGAGCTTTCGGAAAAGATTAGCGACGTCGCGCGTATTCTGGGAGGACGAGGTTGGTTACGACCGCTGCATTGGCGTCTGATCCAGCGTACGCCTACTTCCCGTAGACAATGTTGACGCCATCATTGTCGGGCAGCTTGAGACCATTCAGGAAGCCTTGCAGCGCCCGTATGCAGATGAGCGGAGAACGGTGGGGTACACTTGGAGGTCGTCCGGAAACCCCGAAGCTCTACTATAATCTGGATTAGTATAATCCAGATTATAGTAATCGTTCGCAACTGGGCGAATCTATACCGGCGTTCACCGGCGCGCGCAGCATGCAAGGGCGCGTTCCTTGCAGGCGAGCACGACGGTGCCAAGAGCCGAAGACGAACGGCACGCTCGGGGGCAGACGTTCTGCGGTGGCCGCGCCCGCCGATCTGGCGTCCAAGGGAAGCTGCCGCAAGGCCGCGGTGAGGCGTTCGCGTGCCCATGCGACAGCTTTCGTCTTGGCGTCCTCTTCGTCGTCCGCGACGCCCTGCGCCACTACGTCGTCGCTGACGTTTGTAACGCACCATCGCCAAGCGTCCTGATAGTGAAACGATTATCGTGTTGAACTACCACGGCAGGTGCATCATTCACCTGTGTGGAATCCGGTCGCGAAATTTAAGGCTGGTCGCTTGGAGGGCAGCCGGTCGAGTGGGGTTTGGCCGCGGCACTGATCCCCTCCACCTAAGGAAGGTTCGCGAAGCATTTTTCAAAACGTCGGGGAACATAGCCGTTTTGCCTAGCGCGGCCCACGAACTATATATTCGCTTATGTTGATTTCGTTGAGGATCCATGCCGGAAATCGTAACGGTACCAGAGAGGAAAGCACGAGAGGCCGCGCGTCGCCGTGCCGCTGCGCTCGACGTCATGACTGAGGCCCGAGAGTTCGCACGAACTCGCGGTGGGCGGTTCTACGTGTTCGGTTCTGTCGCTGCAGGCCGGATTAAGTACGATAGCGACTTTGATGTCGTCGTCGATTTCCAGTTCGGAATTGAAGCGGAAGCAGCCGATTTTGTGGAAGAGGCCTGCCAGCGGCGCCGTCTGCCCTCGGACGTTCATTTGAAATCGAGAGCCAGTAAGCGATTTCTCGATCGCATACGCGATCAAATGGTGTCGTTGCCATGAGCGACAGTAGATGGTCAGACGTCGAGGCTGATGTCGAACAGGCACTCATGCATTTCGGAATGGCAATTCAGATCTTTCAGGCTGGAGGTTTCGACGATCCCGGTATCGAAGGCTACAAGTCGACATCAGCGTTCAAGCAGGGAATGGATGCCGGCTACACCGCCGTCGAGCGGGCGATCGAGGGTATCCTCGGGATTCTTGGGGAGGAGCTTCCCACCGGACGCGACTTTCACAAGGTACTGCTTGATCGGGTGACTAGGCCGCTCACCGGCGATCATGCGAGGCCAGCGATATTCGATGAGCGTCTGAAAAAGGATCTACTTGAAGCCTTGAGAATGCGTTATCGCGTTCGCCATAGCTCTTACGACGAGTTCATACCACACTTGGCTGAGCCATCCGTTGATGCTGCACGAGATATCGTCGCTCGTATCCGAAACGCGATCAACGAGTTCAAAAGGAAGATCGATCCTGAACGCGCAGACGACAACGACGGAGACGACGGCGCGGGCGGCGGAGCTTCAGGCGGCCCTCCTGTCTAGCGGAGGTTAAGCACGGTTATCGTGACGCGATATTTTTCACCACGACAATCCGAAATTTGATTGATGTGGACGACTCTTAATCAACACGGTATTCTGGAAGGCCCAAAAATAGAAACCCGCGGCGCGCGGCAGGGTTCATCTTCGTCAGTTTAGCTGGAGCGACGCCTTGTCGTAAACCAGATCGAGTTCTGTTCGCGCACTCACACTCTCCGGCAAGGGCTCAGCCGGACTCCTTGTGCTCCTGACTTCCTGAAGTCGAAGCCCGGCATCGTCAGTCTGATTCCCCGGAGCCGCCGTCGCAGGCGTCCCGCAGGCATCGGCGCGCGCAGCATGCAAGGACGAAGAGCGAAGCGTCCCTTGCAGGCGAGCACGACGGTGCCAAGGAAGAGCCGAAGAGGCGCTCGGGGATCAGACGTCCTGATCCCCGGTGGGCCCGAGCAACTTTGATTGGCAGTGATATTCCAACTTATCTGAAGTCGGAATGCTGTGGCAAAATATGCCGAATCTTAAGGCGCTTTACATACACTCGATTTTTTCTGACCAATAATATAATTGTGGGACGCGCGTTGGCGGCTTGGCTTGCGCGCTCCCTGTAGGAGCGGCTGCCGTGATACCGTCGCTCCACAGTCACTTTCCGGCTCCTCTGGCTTTTGCGGTGCAGTGCCGGGTGGATAGGACGTGGACGTTGGGTCGACCGTCCCGCGCGGCCGAAGATTTCACGATCCCTTGCACGTCGGCCAGCCATTGGCGGTACGGTTCCGCTGCGATCGGCTCCGGCAGCGCCAGCACCACGTCATCGAACAACCACGCCACGCCCAATGCACGTAGCAGGGTCTCATGCCGCCGTTTCGCGTAAAGCCGTGGATCGGTAAAGGGACCGACTGTCAGGACCGCAACTCGTCTCGGAGAGGCCCCAGCACGCTCGAGCCGGAGCTCGATATCGATGGGGCGTCTACCCAATATCGCGGGCGAAAGTCTCGGCTTTGATGTCACTCGTCCGCCCAAGAGTTCGCCGATTGCGTCCAGGAATAGCTTGCTCGGCACCAGTCTCTTGTTTCGGACCGGCCCCTCGTTAGCCCGACGGGCAGCCTCCAAAGCGGACCGCAGAGACCTCACGGAGTATTCGCCGGCCAGTACTTTGTGCGCAGTCTTCATCGCTGACTTCGGATCCATTTCCGCCCACCGAGCCAAGATTTGGAGCAGGGAAAATGGCACCGTATCCAGGGCTTGGGCCAGCTGTGGGGAACTTGCCGTCAGTGAATCCAAGAATTCCAACACGGCGATTGTTCGTCGGATCGTGTTTATGTCTTTATCCTGGGCGAGGCGGCTGATACTTCGCTCGCGTTCACCGTACTTGGTGTTCCGGCGAACCTCTCGGGCCGCACTTGCTAAAGTCTTCCAGTTCTTCATGACGAGACCCCCAGGGTCTCGCGAGCCGCGGCCGGACATTCCGGTCTGCCGGCCAAGAGGCCGGAAGAACGAAGACTTTGGTAAGTTATGCATGGAATTCCGATACAGCCGATGGTGGACAGATAGAACCAGCCCCAGCCGATGACCTTCAAATAGGTGAAGTCGGTTTGCCAGAGCTGGTTGCACGCCGTCGTTTTGTCCCTGA
>NZ_JACHIJ010000017.1 GCF_014203115.1 Afipia massiliensis
CCGCTCGATGAGAGGCACCGGATAACGTCCTGAGGCAACCTCATGGTGCCATTCCCGATTCGCTGGCTCGATATGGAAGCGCATGAAATCGCCAATTTGCCACCGCAAGCGTTCAACTTTCTCGCTGTGATCGAAATCCATTAAGGTCCTTTTTTCGCTTGCATGCGGAATCCTATAGTTTCATTGAAGAAGGAATGGATTTCTTGTCGTTGATGTAGGTCAAGCTCCGGCGTGACTTTGTCACGCCAAAGCGGCGTGAAGCTAAACGCGAGCCGGTTCTACTGAATGGAGCAACGGCCGAATGAGTGGCAGCGATGATAGTCACAGCACCTAGCAGTGGGATTGATATTCCGCTGCAACGCCTCTGCTGTTCTGAAGCTCCGCGATCAGGCGGCGTATCACTGGAATCAAATTCCCGGCGATATTCGATGGCATCGCTCAGAGAATTGAAGCCGCGAATGAGGAAATGGCTGACGCTGGATGGATTGCGCGGTGAAGAGTCTATCGCGGCGCTGTGCCCGCGACGCAGCTTTGGCGATCGAAGTGACAGTTGCCTCTCCCGATCTGATTGTTTCAAGAAATAGGATCAGTCGTCTTCCGGTTGCGATAACTTGTACACTCGAAATCTTGTTCACTTCAGCTTTGCCGAATTGTGATGCGCTCAGTTTACTGTTGATCAGGCTGCAACGGTCAGCTCCTTCTCGAACTGTTCATAGGCGGAAATGGCATCGGCGGCGTACATCAGCGACGGACCACCTCCCATATAGACGGCCATACCGAGAGTCTCTTCCACTTCCTGGCGGGTGGCGCCTAGTCTAACCAAGGCCTCGGTATGGAAGCCGATGCAGCCATCGCAACGGGCGGCCACGCCGATCGCAAGCGCGATCAATTCCTTTGTTTTTTTGTCCAATGCGCCATCGCGCGTCGCGACCTGCGCGAGCGCCGAAAACGCCTCCATGGTATCGGGTATATCCTTGCGCAATTTCCTCAAGTCAGCGGAAATGCGCTTGGTGAGTTCGGAATAGTTCTTTTCCATTCGAGACTTCCTTACTTGCTGGATGATGGTTGCGGTGAGGTTCACGAAGCGCGATGTAGATAGCTGGAATCACGAGCACCGTCAGGAGCGTCGACGACGCCAGACCGAACAGCAGCGAAATCGCCAATCCTTGAAAGATCGGATCGAGAAGAATGGTCGCGGCGCCGATCATGGCCGCCAGAGCGGTAAGCAGAATGGGCTTGAGGCGCACGGCGCCGGCTTCCACAGCACCACATGGAAAACCAGTCAACACCGGGAAATCGACTCTGGCGTATGGAGATGGAAGCAAATTGTAAATCAGAAGAATCATACCTCTCTGCGAACGACCCAAATCACTGCGCGTCCCCTCTGACGGCCAACCAATAAAATCCTCATTTTAGTTCATAGAATAAGAGCTCCAAATTTGATTACATTAGACAGGCGGACGACAAACTTTTTGCGATTTATTCAAGTTAATTCGCAAGAGCGTTTGTCGTCTTGCCTCTCCATGCCTCGTTATTTCTTGTCACCCATGTGGTGAGGCACCTCCGTCTTCGGCCCCCCCTGATAATGATGACCGCCTGTCCCGGTGTTAACTCTCGTCTTTTTAGACTGCAATTTCGGATGGGTCGTGGAGTGAGGCACCCCCGTTTTTGGCCCTCCTTGATAGTGATGCGCGTTACCCTGGTCAGTTGTGCCCTGCGCCATGGCGGGGATCGCCATGAACTGAACTGCAACTGCGATAACAACCATCTTCCGTGTGATCATCGACATCTCCGTGTGTCTGTGTACGGACTAACACCAATAGAAAAGCTGAAAATCTCAAACCAGATATTGATGTAGATTAACCTAAGCGACCAAATTTCGTGCCCAGCATTTGGGCAAAATGTACAGACCGCGTAAAGCAGACGGACAGCAGACTATATTCGTGGTGACCTGCCATTGAACTTTCATCCAGTGGCGATTAGAGCCTCGGCTGGTGATGCGCCTTCAGGCGCGGTGAGTGTATCGGCATAAGCCGCCGGCGTCTTGTATCCGAGCGAGGAATACCGGGTCGCACTAATGCGGCTTGTCCCGTGATTGCAGACTGCGGATTCGTGGGGCGGGGGATGATCAGCAAATACACAAGCTGGATAACGATCCGTTAGGGAGCGTGCCCATATAAGCCAGTCAGAAAGCAGATGCGAAATTCACGCGTTGGGATCACGAATATACTTGGCTCGTTTAGGGCGGAAACGGGTGAGACGTTCCCGGCATCATTGATCCTCGCAGATCAAACTTACGCGCTTTGATAAGATGCTGGCATCGAGATCGGAGGACCTCAGCCAGCACCGTTCCAATCCGCTATCGCGTCCATCCGTTATCTGGACTTCGATCTTCAGGAAGGCGATACGCTCCTTGATCCACTCAGTGACATTGAGTGGGCGCGCTTGGCAAGTCCCCTGACATCCCGCCCATATTGTCCCTGGCAGTACGCATAAGAAACCGGGGACTGCGCGGAGGGAAGGTTTCTGGTTCATCATACGTCGACAGAGCAAGTGCTGAAGGACATCCGTCAGAGGATCTTATCGATGTGGGTGATCATGACGGCACCCCGGTGTCGACCCACGATGAAATGAATATGATCGCCGGGCTTCAGTCCGTTGAGCAGGTCGCGAGAGGTGACATGGAAGACCATATGCATCGCCGGCATCCATATGCTGCCATCAGGGCTTCGCAGCTCAAGATGAAAAATGTTGATTGTGCCCGGACCAACATCGAGTGCCTCAATCGCTCCTTGCGTTCGAATGTGGCGCGACGGTGGAAGTCCTTTCGTCGCTTGCATCTGCTCCATGCGCGTAAGCCATTCAACGCCGGTCATTGATGCGGAAGCGGGAAGAGCGACGGTCAAAAACAAGCCCGCTAATAAAGCGCAAAACATCCATATCTTAAACATAGCACCTCCTTGCAGGCTTTATGGGGCGGACTGTCTACCCTAGGCTTCTTTTTGATACGACGTTCATTCTAGTCCTCGAAAATTCGCCATAGATTGATTTAGATCAATATTTTCGGCATCAAGGCGCCCTGCGCGATATCAAGGAATCATAAAAACTGACCGGCAATTCTGTATGACCTGAGCCCCTCAATTTCCTCCAAAAATGGGTAGAATCCGTCACCTTGAGGGAGACGGAGATGAAGCAGTCGAGGTTCACGGAAGAGCGGATCATCGCGATCCTGCGGGAGCACGAGGCAGGATCGAAGACCGGAGACGTTTGTTGCAAGCACAGGATCAGCAGCGCGACGTTCTACAAATGGAAGGCGAAGTATGGCGGGCTCGATGTGTCTGAAGCCCGCCGTTTGAAGGTTCTGACCGACGAGAATGCCAAGCTGAAGAAGTTATTGGCCGAGGCAATGCTCGACAACGCCATGTTGAAGGATCTCAATTCAAAAAAATGGTGACGCCCGTCGCGAGGCGGCAAGCGGTGGCTCACCTTTGTTCAAGTTTTGAGGTCAGTCAGCGGCGGGCGTGTGAAGTGGTCGGGGCGGATCGGTCATCGGTGCGATATCTCAGCATGCGGCCTGACGATGCCGTCATCCGAGCCCGGCTGCGGGAGTTTGCGTCGGTTCGCCGGCGTTTTGGCTATCGTCGTCTCCTTCTCATGATCCGCAGCGAAGGCGTGCTGATCAATCACAAGAAGCTAAAGCGACCGTATGCCGAGGAGCGGCTCCAGGTTCGCCGGCGAGGCGGGCGCAAAAGAGCGATGGGAACAAGGGCTCCGATTGTTCGGCGTCAGCACCAATGAGACAGAATTGGGCTAATTGAGAGAGGAGGTTTTCTGGGTCATCGTAGCCTTTCAAAGGAACGACGATGAGACAGAAAACAGAAGCGACAAAGCGGTCGGCGGAGAAGGTCATCAAGGACATCCTCCGGGCGACCCGTAAGCAGTATGGCGCGGAGGAGAAGATCCGCATCGTGCTGGATGGGTTGCGCGGCGAAGAGTCGATCGCGGCGCTGTGCCGGCGCGAGG
>NZ_JACHIJ010000018.1 GCF_014203115.1 Afipia massiliensis
GCAGCCGTTCGATCGCGGTACGCTGGCTTCGCACATCGACACCACCCGCGAAGCGGGAAGAATACAAGCCCATCACAATCCCGCAAGGGCGCGCTGCTGATTCCGGCCTTCGCGGTGGAGCGCACCCAGGAGCTTCTCGTCGATCTGGTCGATCTAATGGAACGCGGCGAGATCCCTCCCGCTCCGATCTTTCTCGATTCTCCGTTGGCGATCCGCGCCACCGAGGTGTTCCGCAAGCATTCCGAAAGCCTTGATCCCGCGGTCGACGTCCGTCGGACGTTGAACTCGCCGAAGTAATCGAGCAAATCGGCGATATCGACATCGAGATGGTCGACGATCGACACGATTCCGGAAAAGCCGACGGCGCGCTGCGCCGCCCTGTCAACCATGCCGGCGGCGATAGCGCCGGACTGGGAGATCAGCGCCAGATTTTCCGCAGCCGGCATATGCGCGGAAAAGCTCGCGTTGAGACTGACGCCGGGCATCAAGGGAGGCGATCCGAAGATCGGACATGGTCGGCCCTCTTTCAAAAAATGGAAGAGAACCCTCCATGACATATCACTTTTAGAAAACCGTCCGCCCCCTTCGACGACGCCGTCGCCGCGACGACCGAAACACTCGCGGCATGCCATCATGACCCTGTTCTGCGATGGGTGCGAGCTTGGCCATGTTTCAGGATCGGTGATCTCATGACAGATCATTGACTGGGTGCGGGCTCAACTCGGACCGGCACCATAGGAGGTTTAATACAAAACGGGAGTGAGAGCCTTGAACAGACGGAAATTTCTAATGGGTAGCGCGGCGATGGCGGCGACCACAGTGCTGACCCAAGAGGCGCAAGCCACGACATCTTCGTCGCAAGCGAAGATTGTCATCGCGGGAGCGGGAGCTGCGGGGGCTTTCGCTGGCGTCGCGGCTGAAGCAGCAGATGCCACGAGCGACGATCGTTATCATCGACGCCAAGAAAGACCACCATTTCCAACCCGGCTTCACGTTCGTGGGGGCCGGCCTCTGGTCACCGGCTGACGTCACCTTCCGCAACGCTGACTTCTTGCCGCCTGGAATCGACTGGATCGAACAGAACGTGGCGGAATTCAATCCGGACGCCAATGCAGTCACCACTACCGGTCGGCAGCGAGTGAGTTACGATTTTCTGTTCGTCGCGACGGGGCTAATGCTCGACTATAAGCGCATCGAAGGTATGGACACATCGCTGATCGGAAAGAATGGTATCACCTCGATCTATGCCGGCCCCGAAGCGGCGGCGAAATCATTCCGCGAGATCGACACTTTTATCGATAAAGGCGGCGTTGGTCTGTTCGGTCGCCCCCAGACCGAGATGAAATGTGCCGCCCGAGACAGACCATCCTCGCACTTATCCGACTCCAAGAGCAGCGGGCGGCACAAAATAGGGGCCGCTGTTGCCACTGTTGGCCTTGGCCTTTGCCAGTTCGGCCCGGGACACCACACGCAAATGAACTTCATCGGGCCCGTCGAGAAAACGCAGAGCCCGCCCCCATGTCCACAAATAAGATAATGGCGTGTCCGGCGTCAGCCCCATCGCGCCGAACACCTGCATGGCTCTGTCGACGACTCGTGTCTGAAGCCGGGCCGCAACGATCTTGATTGCCGAGACATCGACACGCGCCGCCGCATTGCCCTCGCGATCCATTTTATGGGCTGCCTTAAACACCAGAAGCCGGGCTTGATCGATCTCTAGCCGCGTTTCAGCGATCCAGTCCTGAACATTGGCGAAATCGGCGATACGTCGCCCAAATGCCTCTCGTTCGAGCGAACGCTCGCACATGAGTTCAAGTGCGACCTCGCACTGGCCGATCGTGCGCATGCAGTGATGAACGCGCCCGGGACCAAGCCGCTCCTGAGCCAATCTGAAGCCCTTTCCCTCCTCGCCGATAAGATTCGAAACTGGAACGCGGACGTTCCGGAACAACAGTTCGCAATGTCCCTCGGGGGAACTGTAGTGCATGATCGGAATGCTGCGCAC
>NZ_JACHIJ010000019.1 GCF_014203115.1 Afipia massiliensis
TGACCTGCACCCCTGATTGCCCTCGTTTATAAGTAGACTCTGTTCTGGTTTTCGTCCCTGTTTGAACGGTTGGCAAACTCGCTTGGTGTGAGCCCGTTGAGGCTCGTATGCGGTCGGTTGGTGTTGTAGTCGATCCTCCAGTCTTCGATGATCTGCCGGGCCTCGTTGAGGTTGGCGAACAGATGTTCGTTGAGGCACTCGTCGCGCAGGCGACCGTTGAAGCTCTCGACAAAGCCATTCTGCATCGGTTTGCCCGGTGCGATGTAGTGCCAGTCGATGCCAAGCTCTTCCTGCCAAGCCAATACAGCGTTCGACGTAAACTCGGTGCCGTTGTCGCTCACGATCATCCGGGGGCAACCTCGGCTCTCGATGATCTGATCGAGTTCGCGCAGCACCCGCCGGGCGGTCAGCGATGTGTCGATGACCAGCCCGAGGCATTCCCGGGTGAAGTCGTCGACCAAGGTCAGGATACGGAAGCGCCGACCGCTGGCAAGCGTGTCCATGACGAAGTCGAGCGACCAGCGCAGGTTTTGATCCTGCGGGATTGTCATCGGTGCCCGCGTGCCGAGCGCCCGTTTGCGACCGCCGCGTTTGCGCACTGAGAGCCGTTCTTCCCTGTAAAGCCGATACAGCTTCTTGTGATTAATACGGACGCCTTGCCGCGCCAGCAGCAGGCCCAGGCGACGATAGCCGAACCGCCGTCGTTGCGAAGCCAGTTCCCTCAGCTTGATCCGCAAGGCTTCATCATCGGATCGCGTCGACGCATACCGATAGGTCTTCGGTTGCAAGCCGACCAGATCGCAGGCCCGTCGCTGCGAGTAGCTCTTTTCACTGACCGCCCAGGTCACAGCACGTCTCCGCAAGCTGGGCGTCAGAAGTTTTTTCCGAGCATCTCCTTCAGCGTCGACACGTCCAGCATCGACTCCGCCAGCAGCTTCTTCAGTTTGCGGTTCTCTTCCTCTAGCGCCTTCAGCTTGCGCGCCTCGGAGATCTCCATGCCGCCATAGCGCGAACGCCACTTGTAGAAGGTCGCATCACTGATGCCGTGCTTGCGGCACAGATCGCTCGCCGAAACCCCGGCGGCATGCTCCTTCAAGACCTTGATAATCTGCTCTTCGGTAAACCTGCTCTTACGCATCGTCTGTCTCCTGGCTGGAGAACAGAAATCCTAACTCAAAATCGAGGGCGTTTCAGGGGTGCAGGTCA